>CBDATU010000001.1:0-16380 GCA_965199865.1 uncultured Rhodobacter sp.
CTATCCGCGGCAGGATTTGGGCCCAGTTCCCATCTTTTTGGCGTACAGGTGGGACATGTCGAGCAGCTTGAGGTGGTGACGGGCACAGGCGAGTGCCTGCGATGCTCCAGGACCCGGAATGCTGGTCTGTTCGACGCGGTACGGTGCGGACATGGACAGTTCGGTATCATTACGGAGGCTTGGATTCGGCTTCGAAAAACCAGGAAGAACGTTGGCATATTCGCTCTTCGATATGATGATCATGACCGGTTTGTGAACGACTTCGCGTGGATCGCGGATAACCGCCCATTTGACCATATGCAGATAAGGGTCAATTACCACGAAAAAACCGTGTGGCTGAACGCAGGAATTGAATTTGACCAGGAGCTGGACAGCGACGCGGTTCTCGCTGGATTGGCATACGACGAATGCCTCCCCCAGGGGGAGAGGACGGATGTGGGATACGCGTTCATGTTTCCCAAGTGGGCATTTCCGCGTTCGTTTTTCTTCTACCCCTGGCGCGACTTTTTCCTGCCTTGGGAGTCGTTGCGTACTGTGCTGGACCAGCCATGGCTGAGTGCCGACTGGTGGACTCCCTCCCCCAGCAACTGGACCGGGATTTATCTGATTGATACGCGGACGATTGACGCCCCTCTGCTGATGCTTCCGGAAGGTGAGCGGGTGGTGGGATATTCGATCCTCCCCATGACGATTTCGCAGGCATTCGCGAAGACATGTGCCGAACAGCAGCGGACAATTGATCGACAGATCACCGATCTTGGCGGCAAGACCTACGTCTCCGGCCGCGTAGGATACGGAGAGGACGAATGGAGGAAGCATTATGGAAGCTGGTTCGAACAGGGTACACGATGGAAGAGGGAGTTTGATCCGAACAGAATCTTCCAATGGCAGGGCATGCCATTCTGAGGAGCCGGTCTGGCAGCCCGGCTTCTGCGCCCGGTTCGTTCAGTGCATACGGGGTGCCGCGATATGCTAGCCGGTGGCGCGGAGTGATCAGGGGTTCATACCCGAGGCCTGAAATCTGATTGCTGTGTATGGGTGCAGATTGGCAGCATTCGATCAGGCCCTGATTGGTAACAGGCCGTCCTGGGCGTTGCTGCAGCAGGAAATCCACGTAATTCTCCAGAACCTGGTTTGCGGATGCCGGGCATGTGAGCGCATTCCTGATCCGATGGCGGCGAGTGATTTCAGTGGCTGAGAGGTTCAGGCGCGGGATAGGTCAGGATTTCGGTTACGTTCGGGCCGCGCTGTCGGGCGGTAGCGATGATGGTTCCAGGACTGGCAGCGTCGCTGGCTCCCTGAACCAATGGCGCGGGGCTACTCAACCTGTGGTACAAACTCCAGGACCTTTGAATCAAACTCTGAGACCGTCTGGTGCAGCAGGAGTGTAACGCCCGAACATGGCCAGTGTGAATGCGAGGCCCAAATGGTGTGAGGATTGGGCGCTGGCGGTTTCCTTGTCGGAGCGGCTTCCTTCGATGGAGTGTGGAGAATCCGCTCTGGTGGTCGGTCTGTGACGATGCGATTTCCCATCACCTGGCAGGGTACGGGCCGGAATGTCAGGGAGGCGGTGGTGCCGTATCCGGGCTGGAATGGCTACCCGATGATGTCGCGGTTTGATTGGGCATTGAGGGGCCAATGGGCCCAAACGCTTCTGTGGTCAAAGGCAGCGGCTACTCGCAGACGACGCCGTCTCCATCCCCGTCATGCATGAAGCGGTAGGCGGGATGGCCAAGCGGCACAGGTGCGATTCCATGTCGTCGGGCTTCGCTACAGGTAATGCGCCCGTTGCCGTTGTCGTCCCAGAGGCGGAGGGCGTCGACCGCATCTCCGGATCGCGCCGACGAAGGCGCTTCGGGGAGGCTGGTGGCGGAAATGGACCCGTTCGCTACGATGACCATTTCGACATTGGCGCATCCAGAAAGCACATGTTCCAGTGCGGCGGCCTCGCGGAGGTTGACGGTCAAGCGGTATTTACGCTTGACCTCCACCACACGGGCAGCAAACCAGCAGCGATTCATTGGCGGTAGCCATTCGGCGGCGTCCAGAGCGCATTTGCCACTGGCACCGCAGCGGTTTACCGATGGTGCGGCGAGGGTCAGGTTGAGTGGGTCGGAGGCAAAGCGCCGACGGGTTGCTCGATCAGCTGCGCAGAGGCCACTGTCATGAGCTTCGGAGATTGCAACGATGTGCTCAATATCAGTCTGTCGCATGCTGGCGAATTGCCGGCCCGTATAGGGGCCGTAGATCAGTCCGTTCATCAAGGCAACGATTTTGGCTTCAACCGATCGTGGATAGCGATAATCGGCCCGCACATAGGGCGTGCATCTATGTTCCGGTGCGACGACAAGGCCGCGCCAGTGATCTTCGTCGGCGTGAACGTTGCCTTCCGGAAACGTAAGGATTGATCCAGCAATACAAAGGGAGACGAGGAACCGCCAGGCAGGGTGATTCCGGACGGAAGATATAACCTGTTTCATCGTAAGTGTCCCATGACCACGGTTTGAGGCAAGTTGGCTATACAGCAATACATATGCTCTCACTGCCAAACGCAAACTTTCGCATCATGTTCCTCATTCTTCATGGGATGGCATTATGGAGCAGATCCTTAGGGACACCCGGGCGCGTCCTTCGACTGCTTCACCGTCCGACAGCCTGCCATCAATATCGGATGCCACATCGACTTCATCACCTGGACATGCTGGGCCGCCGCCGGGAACCGGAATGATGAGGAAGGGCGAAATATCTCCTGCCGTCTGCAGGGCCATCGGGAACCTGCGACCGCTCACGGAGGCGGCAATGACATAGGGACATGCCTTGGCCGCCGTCAAAGGCGTTGGCTCAGAGTGTCCGCTCCATGGCTTCGACGCAGAAGGCTGCAGTCAGCGCTTCCGAGGCGAAGCCGCAGGGCGGTTGTGCCTGCAGCGCACTGACCATCGCCCACTCGGCCCATCCGGGCCGCTCTTTCAGGCCAGGCACGGCTGCCAGCTTCCGTCGCTCCGTTGGGCCTTGATCAGCCTTTCGACAACCACAACATATGCGGTTTCATCGAGTTCGAAGGCGAGCATGTCCAGTCCCGACAGCGCCCACGCCCTGCGCATGGGGTCATCGAACCCGTCGTCGGCATCGAAGCGTTCCTGGAGGCGGCTCGACGGGGTAGGACGCAGCCCGCTGAACAGGCGGCCCCAGGAGCAATCCGCCCGCGCAGTGCGAAATGCAGGTCCGCGGGTTCGATGTGGTATGGAGACGCGTCAACCTCTCGCCGGTCGGCAACCAGGGCATTGAGCCAACGATGCGCCGCCCGAGTTTCCGGATGGTCTCCCATATGGGCAAACACGTTGGCATTGGGCGTGGCGTCAATCTCGCATTCGAGTTCTGACGGACAGTCTTCACCCTGTATTAGTGGCGAAACCGCCCCTCGCTGTCGCGATTCGGTAGCATTACGTGGCAGTTTACTCCGTGAAGAGGGCTCCTGCGGCGCTGCCCTGTGGATTGGGATCGAGAGGCGCAACAACGGATACGCATCGACTGCGAATGTGTCGAAGTCCTTTTGAATTGCACCAGTAATGAATCGTGAATATTTTCCTGCGAGTAAGGAGGATTGCCCGGTGGAGATGCCAAAGCCTGATGTCGGTGTGCTCGCCAGAAAGGCGCGAATCGTGAAGCGGCTGAGAGAGGTTCTGCCAATCGATGCCGTGATTGATGACGAAGTGGAAACCCGTGCCTATGAATGCGATGCGCTCACCGCCTACCGGTGCCCGCCACTTGCGGTAGCCCTGCCGACCTCCACGTCGGAGGTCTCCGCTGTCATGCGCATATGCTGTGAGGAAGGGGTTCCGGTTGTGCCGCGGGGCTCAGGAACCTCCCTGGCGGGTGGGGCGCTTCCAACCGCCGATTGCGTGATTCTCGGTGTGGCCAGGATGAACGAGGTTCTTGAGATCGATCACGAAAACCGGTTCATCCGGGTTCAGGCCGGGCGCACCAATCTGTCCGTCACCGACGCGGTCGACGGCGAGGGGTTCTTCTACGCGCCTGATCCTTCGTCGCAGCTTGCCTGTGCGATCGGTGGCAATATCGCGATGAACTCCGGGGGCGCGCATTGCCTGAAATATGGCGTAACCACGAACAACCTTCTAGGCGTCAGGATGGTGCTGATGGATGGAGAGGTGGTTGAAATCGGCGGTGAGCACCTTGATTCCGGTGGCCTGGATTTTCTGGCGCTTGTCTGTGGATCCGAAGGCCAGCTCGGTGTCGTGACCGAGGCGACCCTGCGCATTCTTCCCAGACCCGAAGGGGCGCGACCGGTTCTGATGGGATATGATTCGAACGAGGTCGCCGGGCAGGTCGTCAGCGACATCATTAAGGCCGGTGTCCTACCGGTGGCCATCGAGTTTATGGACCGCCCCTGTATTCGGGCGACCGAAGAATTCGCCAGCGCTGGATACCCTGACTGCGAAGCGCTGTTGATCGTTGAGGTCGAGGGCAGCGAGGCGGAAATCGACGAGCAGCTGGGTTTCATTATGCAGATCGCGAGGGGGCATGATCCGGTTGCGCTGCGCGAGGCGGCGAACGCGGACGAGGCGGCACGCATCTGGCTCGGCCGCAAATCCGCATTCGGGGCGATGGGGCAGCTCAATGACTACATCTGCCTTGATGGCACGATCCCAGTAAGCGAACTGCCCCATGTACTGAACAGGATCGGGGAGCTGTCCAGGACGTACGGGCTGGATGTGGCAAACGTCTTCCATGCGGGAGACGGCAACATGCACCCGCTGATTCTCTTTGATGCCAACCGGCCAGGCGATCTGGAGATCTGCGAGGCCTTAGGCGCGGAGATCCTGAAGCTCTGCGTTGAGGTCGGAGGCTGCCTTACCGGCGAACATGGAGTTGGAATCGAGAAACGCGACCTCATGTACGATCAGTATTCCTCAGCGGATCTGGAGGCGCAGATGCGGGTGAAAGATGTGTTCGATCCTGGATGGCTCCTCAATCCGGCAAAGGTGTTTCCACTGAACGCGTCGGAAACGCGCAGGGGTGTCGCAGCCTGACAGGGGTAGTGAACATTCGGATTCGCCTTCCGGATAACGGTGGATCCGGAGATGGGACGGGAGGCGGAATGCTGGCGGGTCATAGGTGTGAAGGCGCACGGTTCCGATGCGCCTCCGAGCAGGAACGCGCCGCTGACGTGCGGCTGGCGCAAGGTTGAGGCTGATGGGTCCGGGTGATGGGGGATGCGCCAGGCTCCGGAGTTTTGGGTGAGGTTGCGGTCATGATCGTTCCGGATTCTGAAGCCGATCTTGCCAGCGCGGTGGCCGATTCCACGGACCCGCTGCGAATCATGGGCGGTGGTACCCGGCCCGTAGGTAAGCCGGTTGCCGGTCAGGTTCTGTCTACTGCAGAATTGCGGGGCATCGTGCTGTATGAACCGGGTGCCTTGACGCTAGTGGCTCAAGCGGGGACGCCTGTGTCGGAGATTGAGGCTACCCTGGCGGAGGAAGGCCAGCGCCTGCCTTTCGAGCCCATGGACCATAGAGGGCTACTCGGAACTGAAGGAGAGCCCACCATTGGAGGTGTGGTCGCGATGAATGCTTCCGGACCCCGAAGGGTGCAGGTGGGTGCCTGCCGTGACTTCCTGCTGGGTGTGCGTTTCGTGGACGGACGCGGGACCGTAGTGAAGAGTGGTGGCCGTGTCATGAAGAACGTTACCGGCTATGATCTTGCCAGGCTGATGGCGGGCGCCCATGGGACGCTCGGTGTTCTGAGCGAGGTATCGCTGAAGGTTCTGCCACGCACGGCATCGACGGGGGTTCTGCTGCTTGAGGGACTGGGGGATGCGGATGCCGTGCGGGCGCTGTCGATGGCTCTTGGCTCGCCGTTTGAAGTGACCGGTGCGGCCCACACAACAAGCGGGATCGACGGAGCGCCGGTGACGATGATCCGGGTCGAAGGATTCGAGACCCAGGTGGCTTACCGCACCGAACGGCTCTGCTGTCTGCTGGCGGAATTCGGCGACTGGGCTGTCGAGACGGATCCCGACAGGACAATGGCAGGCTGGGCCTGGGTTCGCGACGTTGAAGCGTTCCATGGCGAGCCGGGCGATGTCTGGCGGCTGTCGGTCAAGCCTTCTGATGCGCCAGCGATAGCCACAGGGATAGACGCTGACGGTCTTCTCTATGACTGGGGCGGTGGGCTGGTTTGGCTATTGGTACCGGAAGGCACCGATCTTCGGGTGCGGCTTGGAGATTTCCCGGGTCATGCAACCCTGGTGCGTGCCAGTGAGGCAACCCGCCGCTCGCTGGACGTGTTTCAGCCTGAGCCTGCGCGGCTCGCCGCACTTAGCCAGGGGCTGCGCGAACGGTTCGATCCCCGCGGAATCCTGAATCCGGGGCTGATGGAATGAACCGCGGGTTCCCGGTCTATGTGGCCAGACTGCCTGGGAGTTCGCTCCAATGCCCTTGAGGTGCCTGGCCAGGACGGGTTGTAAGAGAGGTCTGCAGTATTCTCACTGGTGGTGCGGGCCAGAAGCTGCCGTTTCCAATAGATGCGGTGTTACTGAGAGCTGGCATTGACGCAAGAGGGCTGAAGGCAGGATCGGATGCAGACGAATTTCACCGAAGAGCAGCTCAGGGATCCGGATATCGTGCATGCGAACGGAATTCTGCGAACCTGCGTCCATTGCGGCTTCTGTACCGCGACCTGTCCGACCTACCAGGTGCTTGGTGATGAACTCGATTCTCCGCGCGGCCGGATTTACCTGATCAAGGACATGCTGGAACAGGGTCGGGCGGCGGACGAGAAGACCGTTCTGCATATTGATCGATGTCTGTCGTGCCTTGCCTGCATGACCACCTGCCCGTCAGGGGTTAACTACATGCATCTGGTCGACCATGCCCGCGCCCATATCGAGAAGACCTATAGAAGACCGTTGATGGACCGCCTGCTACGCTGGATGCTGGCACGTATCGTTCCTTATCCGGGACGGTTCAGGCTGGCTATGCTGGGTGCCAGAATCGGGCGACCCTTTGCGTTTCTGGTGCCGGATGCGCGGATCAGGGCCATGATCCAGATGGCTCCAGCACGCATTCCTCCGGTTAGCCGCAACGATGATCCGCAGGTGTTCCCTGCACGGGGTGCACGGAAGATGCGGGTGGCGCTGATGACAGGCTGCGCACAGAAAGCGCTCAACACCGACATAAACGACGCGACGATTCGGCTGCTGCGGCGTCTTGGCTGCGACGTGGTGGTCGCATCCGGCATGGCGTGCTGCGGAGCGCTGGCGCATCACATGGGCAGGTCGGGCGAGAGCCATGGACAGGCCGCCAGAAACATTCGTGCCTGGATGCGGGAAGAGAATGGCGAAGGGCTTGACGCGATCGTCATAAATGCCAGCGGCTGTGGCACGACGGTGAAGGACTATGGCCATATGTTCCGCAACGACGTTCTGTCCGCAGATGCCGCAAGAGTGTCGGAGCTTGCGGTTGACGTAAGCGAACTGCTGATGAAGCTAGACCTGCCTGAAGGACCTGACAGGGGCTTGCGGGTGGCCTATCATGCGGCCTGTTCCCTTCAGCATGGCCAGCAGATAAAATCACCTCCAAAGGCGCTACTGAAGCGCGTCGGCTTTACCGTGGTGGAGCCTGCAGACAGCCATCTGTGCTGCGGCTCGGCTGGAACCTATAATCTACTTCAGCCTGATATCTCCGCAAAGCTGAAGGACCGCAAGGTCAGGGCGCTTGAGGCGAAGCGGCCTGATGTGATTGCGACGGGAAACATTGGCTGTATGGTCCAGATCTCTGGAGGAACCGGAATTCCGGTGGTCCATACTGTCGAACTCCTGGACTGGGCATCAGGTGGCCCGAAGCCGCAGGTGCTATCCTGAAAGCCGTGGGTTCGGATTCTGCCCACGAAACCATTACAAACATTTTAAAAAAGTTAAGGTTTTCATGAAGATGTCCGTTTCGCCACCGGTCTTCGGGCGCTTGAGGCCGTTGTTGGGGAAGGGGCAGGAACTGGTTGCGGGGCCCTGTCAATCGGTTCGAGCCGCTCGGTGGCAAAATCCGTAATCCGCTCGAAATCCCGGTCTTCCGTCAACAGGGTGGCCACGCCGCTTTCCCGGCATAGCGCGACGGTCTGTACGTCAAAGATAGGTCGCCGCCTGCATGCGGTTCCCGCACGAATTCGGCCAACGGTCCTGGATAGTCCGGCCCGGGCGTGAGATCGACAGCATTTTCCTGGGCCAGAAGCCGCAATTCGCTTCGCAGGATCTGAATGTCCCTCAGTCACAGCTAAGTCCCATTATACGGTCCGGTATGGCCAGCTTGCAACACCCGGGCATCGCCGCGGCGAATTGCATCGGCACGCTGGCCAGCCCCACACGGCCGTTCACGGCATCAATGTCAGGTCCGCGAATTGCTGGATGCTGCCACGGCCATGAGCGGAGATCGCCCTTTCGGGGATCTTGGAAGGTCATCGGCCAGGCCTGATCAGCTTTGGCCCGAACGTGGTCGATATCAGGATGCCATTGATCCATTCAACAGCGACTGCAGATCCTTTCTCCGGGCGCACCAGTTTACCTTTGGTTTGGGATCCGGTTCTTCTGCCTGTTCATCAGCTCACTCTTCCAGCATGCCCCCCCGTAATCCAAATCCGCATCTTCGAACATCCATTCCTCGAGGGTCTGGTGGTGCACTTCGGCCATGAACGGAATCTTCTTTAGGTCGCGGCCGTCAAGAAGAGTAATGGCGGTAGCTATGAAACTGTCCGCGTCCGGGTGACCAGCTGCTGCCAGCACGTCGGCCGCGCAGGCGACAATCCGTGTCCAGAAGTCGCGCCGGGTCTCGAGCCATCGCCACAACGCGGTTTCCGATGCGCTCTGGCTCTGTTCTCCTTCCAACGCCTCGTGCGCATGGTCGCTATCCTCGAACCAGCTCCCTGCGATACTGTGCCGGTCCCACCAGTGCTCACTGGCGTTGATCAGCTTGCTCCGTGCCTGTGTCGAGAGGTTGCGGATGTGCTCGGCTCCGGGTAAGTCCGCGATCAGGGCCTCTGTCGTCCGACTCTCCGGTCGTAAGCTGTTCAGCCCGCAATGCTCAGCCACCTCGATGATCCCCGGAGCGGGTGACAAACCAGCAGTCAGACCCTCCGCCAGAGCCATGGCCAGGCAGTGCTCAACCCAGGGCATGGGCACGTTGACTGCACCTGCCTCCTCTTCGAAGCTCTCGGACAGTGCCTTCTGTTCCGTTGCGGAGGCGCAGGATGTGCAGAAGGCATCCGTAATCCCCTGGCCGTGCTTCAGGAGCGTCAAGGCTGTCTTCCGGCTTCTACCCAACTGCAGTGCGATCATGATGCTCTGGGCGCCCCCTCCGTCGGGCAGCGTGGCCAATACATTACGGATCGTCCATGGCTTCATCCGGTTTTGCGCCGTCAACCCGGATGGCATGGCGGTCTTCACGGCATGATCGACGGCCGCTCGGGCATCATCATCGGGCATCCAGCTGCGCAGCATCGCCATCCTGCCAGCCAGTTCAGCCGAAACTCCACCAGCCTCGGCCCGCGCGGCAAGGGCGTTCGCCGTCGCGCGGCGGACCTGTGCAGAAGTGTCCAGGAGCCAGAAACACACCAGCCTATCGTGGATCGGCTCTTGGCGGTCCACTGACCAAGCGATAATATATGCCCGCATTTCGATTGGCATGGCCGGGAAGGCCGACTTAAGCGCGGAATGCATGTCGAATGCGTCGCCACCAGTCTGGTCGAGCAGATCGAGGAACAGATTGTCCGTCAATGCCTCCACCTCTGCGTCCACCTCTGGGTCGTCCAGCATGCCGATGTCCATGTCATCTTCCACCAGGCCTTCCAAAGTCAGTTCGAGAGATTCGGGTGCCTGTAAGCGGGCTTGCGTCCAGGCACTTGAGAGCATCATCCGATGAAGTGAGCTCAGTTGCTGTTGGTTGGTGGCAAGGTCAACAGCTTCGGTCATGGCCTTCAGGACGTCATCTCCGCGCTTCTTTCCGCTCTCGCTGGCGGTGCGTGCGACCTCAAGAACCGCGCCGATCAGTTCGGTAAGGGAGTCCAGCTCCTCCGAATCGTCCTTGGTTGCGCAGAACATTGTGATGAGCCGTCCGCCCAGCGCTGGCTTTCGGATGATCGAAAAGCTTACGCTGTTCAGAATTTCATCCCGTGCACCGAAGTCGTCTTCCAACTCAGCGAGTTCGGCCAGTGCTTCATCAAGTTCATCAGGTGCCATGTGGTTTCTATCCTTGTTCCCGTTCGATTCAGGTTTGGTGTCTCGCTATCACGCCCTTTCCGCGATGTCTCCGTTCTTTGTGGCGCTCGGGCAGATCAGGGCAAAGACAGGATTCGTCAACTGGCTCAGCAGGAACTGGCCCAGTTCCGGAAACACAGGTGGTACTGGTGAAGTGTCGGTACGTGGATTTTGCCACCCCACTTCCAGTCCGAAATGCAACATACGGCCCTTTCCGGGGCGTTTCCGCAGCGGGCGCGGAACCTTCGCTCAGGGAAGCGTAGTATGTTGCATTTCGGACTGGAAGTGGGACCTTAAGGAGGCCCTGACTCCTGAAGGCGCTGTAGACCGCTTTCGGCTGAAGTAGATATTTCATGCTCCTACACACTTTCCCGGTTGCCGGCAGGGACTGGCATTTCGAGGGGATGGAGCCGACGTAGCGACCGATCGTGGCACCGGCAGCTGGACCAAATCAACCGAAAACGGCTGAATTCGCGACTTCGGACATGATCCACAAAAGTCGCCGTCCGAGGCTTGAAAACGGATTTCCGGTTACCCACATAAGCCCTGCCGAACGCCAATGCCGGGTTCGGAATATCCAAGCGGCCAGTCCCGAACGGGAGGGCCAAACATCAGTTATCGCTCAAAGGAGGATGACCAATGCACAATCTAGACTTTTCCCCGCTCTTTCGGGCTACCGTTGGCTTTGATCGGGTCGCCGACATGATGGACCGGGTTCTTTCCGCTGATGTCGCCGAGCCGACCTATCCGCCCTACAACATCGAGAAGAAGTCGGGCGAGGCCTACCGCATCTCGCTTGCGGTGGCCGGGTTCAACGAGGACGAACTGTCCGTTGAGCTTAGGGAGAACGCACTTATCGTCTCAGCCAGGAAAGGTGCTGAGGAGAACGGGCGCACCTACCTTCACCGCGGCATAGCCACCCGCGCGTTTGAGCGCCGGTTCCAGTTGGCCGACCACATCCGGGTTACCGGCGCGGCCCATGAGAATGGCATGCTTCACATTGATCTCGTTCGCGAGATTCCTGAAGCGCTGAAGCCACGCAGGATCGCCATTGCTCGCGGCCAGACGTTGAACATGAAGCCGGCCGAGGCAGGCCTGAAGGAAACCTCGACAAAGGCCGCCTGAAGCTTCGCGGTTCCGTGACATCTGAGGCGTGCGTTGAAAGACGCGCGCCTTCTATCTTTTTGGTCATGCGCGAACCGTCGGCACCTATGTCTGGATAAAAGGGTGGCAGAGAGCCACAATTCACAAATGGATGGGTGCCGGGGCGCTTCCTGCTTCCCGAAATCCTGTCCGAGGCGCCTCTCGCGATGGATGGTTTCACCGGTTGACGGCGTGTCCGGCATTCCAGCGCGGGAACGGGATACGGGGGCTGCGCAGGCACCCCGGATTCGGTGCTGTCCGTACCGCCACGAGCGTCGCTTTCACGGTCCAGTTGGCAGGTGACGCCGGCCAATGCGATGCGGGGCGGTGGTTTAGCGGCGGGGGAGGCCCAATGGGAACGGTACCCGCTTCCGCCGCCGACAGGACATCCGCTCAGATGCTGAGACAGACGTATTTCATTTCCAGGTAATCCTCGATCCCATGTCGGGAGCCTTCCCGGCCAAGCCCGGACTGTTTGACGCCTCCGAACGGTGCGACCTCGGTCGATATGATGCCGGTGTTCACGCCGACGATACCGTATTCCAGCGCTTCCTGAACCCGCGTGATTCGCGAAATGTCCCTAGAGTAGAAATAGGCCGCCAGTCCAAAGACCGTGTCGTTGGCCATGGCGATCACCTCCTCTTCCGATTCGAATCGGAAGAGCGGTGCCAGCGGGCCGAATGTCTCTTCCCGGGCGACCGTCATATCCTGGGTTACGTCGGTGATTACCGTGGGCTCAAAGAAGAGGGTTCCCAGGCTATGCGCGCTGCCGCCAAGAGCCACCGTCGCTCCCATTGATGTCGCGTTGCTGATGTGCTGCTCAACCTTTTCCACCGCGGCCGCGTCAATGAGCGGCCCCAGCACGGTGTCCTGGTCAAGACCGTCGCCTACCTTCATTTTCCCGACTGCCGAAACAAGCCTGTCGGCAAATTCGTCGTAGATTCCGGCCTGAACGTAGATGCGGTTGGCACAGACGCATGTCTGGCCGTTATTGCGGTATTTGCTGGCGATCGCACCTTCGACCGCCGCGTCCAGATCGGCGTCGTCAAACACGATGAAGGGGGCGTTGCCACCCAGTTCCATCGAGCATTTCATGACCTGATCGGCGGCCTGGCGCAGGAGGATGCGCCCCACTTCGGTGGACCCGGTAAAGCTCAGTTTCCGTACCGTCGGGTTCTCGCAGAACTCCTTTCCGATGCCTGACGAATCAGTCGATGGGACTATTGAAAGAACACCCTTCGGGATGCCGGCACGTTCGGCGAGTACGCCAAGTGCCAGGGCTGAAAGCGGAGTGAGAGTGGGTGGGCGGACGATGATTGAACAGCCTGCGGCCAGTGCTGGGCCAACCTTGCGTGTTATCATTGCGTTGGGGAAATTCCACGGCGTGATCGAGGCGCAGACGCCGATTGGCTGCCGCAGCACCGAGATCCGTTTGTCCGGCTGGTGGCCAGGAACCGTTTCACCGTAAATTCGCTTGGCCTCTTCGGCGAACCATTCAATGAAGCTCGCACCATAGGCTATCTCGCCTCTGGCTTCCGCCAGCGGCTTACCCTGCTCCGCGGTGAGAATGATGGCCAGGTCTTCAGCATTCGCAAGCATGAGGTTGAACCAGGCACGCAGAATGTTTGAGCGCTCCTTTGCGGGGCGGTTGGCCCATTCCTTCATGGCCTCATTGGCATCTGCGATCGCTCGGGCCGTCTCGGCACGGCCCAGATCAGCCACCTGCGCAATGACGTCACCCCTTGCGGGATTCACGACATCGAACGTGATTGAATCGTCACCATCCACCCACTCCCCGGCGAGATAGGCTCTCGTTGCCAGCAGGGATGGATCGTTGAGGAGGGCGGACAGATCGGTTGAGGTGTCAAGCATCGTGGTTTCCCTTGCATAGATTGGCGCCAGCCAGAATTGACGCGATATCGTCGATGGTTTCAAGAGCGGGGTTGCATGATATCCATGATCGCCGGGGCGGCTGTTCGGGCTCTGACGGCTTCCCCGGAGTTTCTGGATACGGGACCGACTTTGGCTTCGCATCTCCAGTTCCATTTCGGTGCCAGCGATCAGGGCTCATGGACATGACGCTTCACTAAGCCGGAACATTCGCAGGTCGCACCGTTTCAAACTCTCCTGTCCGTCATCCATATACGGCACTGCATTCCGGTACCGGGGTGACAGCATTGCCCGTGGCGTGGAACTGGAGGAGGTTCTCGACGGCAAGATCTCCCATGGCATTTCGGGTTTCCACAGTTCCACTGGCGACATGCGGCAGCAGCGTCGCGTTTTCGAGAGCCAGCAGTTCTGGCGGCACCTCCGGTTCGTTGGCGAACACGTCGAGCCCCGCTTTGCCAAGACGGCCGTCCCCCAGCGCTTCGATCAGTTCCGGCTCGTCAACAATTGAGCCTCGACCAACGTTGATCAGGATCCCGTCAGGTCCCAAAGCCTCAATTACGCTTCGATTGACAATGCCGCGCGTGGCTTCGCCTCCCGGCGCGACACAGATCAGGATATCGCATTCCCGGGCCATCTCAACCAGGTCGCCATAGTATCTGTATGCGACGTCGCGCCGGTTCCGGTTATGATAGGAAACCTCCACTCCGAACACGGAAAGTTTTTCCGCCAGGTTCAGGCCAATGCGTCCGAGCCCGAGTATGCCGACCTTCCTGCCTCGCACGGCGCTGGAAAGCGGCGCGTCACCTTCAACCGGCCACCGGCCAGCCCTGATATGGGCATTGTCCGACAGGAAATTCCGGGAAGTGGCCAACATCAGAAGGATGGCCGTGTTGGCCACGTCATCATTAAGGACATCCCTGGTATGGGTCACGACAATGCCGCGCTTCAGCGCGGCTTCTACGTCGACGCTGTCATACCCAACGCCGTAATTCGAGATGATACGCAGCTTCGGCAACGCCCTGATAAGCTCTGCAGGAACGCCGCCATGGCCATTGAAAAGGACATACTCAATCGTGGCTCCGTATGTCGCGAGAAACGCTTCCCTGTCGTCGGGCATGTGACGGATGTCGAACACCTCCGCCAGTCGGCCCAGCATCCGTTCCGTGGCCGGGCCAATCATCAGTAGCCGGGGAGCGTTCACGGGTCTTCGCGCACTGACTGCGTCTGCTGACCAAGACCTTCGATCCAGACATCCATGCGGTCGCCAGTCTTCAGGTAAGTCGGATCGGTCATTCCAAGCGCGACTCCGGGAGGTGTGCCGGTTGAAATCACATCACCGGGATGTAGCGTCATCAACTGCGATAGATGCGATATGATCTGCGCGACCGTGAAGATCATCGTCTTCGTGTTTCCGGTCTGCCATACGATTCCCATTCACGTCGAGCCACATTTCAAGGTTCTGTGGATCAGGGACTTCATCGCGGGTCACCAGCCAGGGGCCGGTCGGACCAAACGTGTCGCAGGACTTGCCCTTGGTCCACTGACCGGAAATCTTCGCCTGGAAATGGCGCTCGCTCACGTCGTTGCAGATGCAGTAACCCGCCACATGGCTCAGCGCATCCGGCTCGGACACGTATTTCGCGGTCGTTCCGATGACAACGCCGAGCTCGACTTCCCAGTCGGTATGCGTCGAACCGCGAGGCATGACGACATCGTCGTTGGGGCCGGAAATGGCGGAATTCGCCTTCATGAACAGGATTGGATGTTCGGGCGGTGTGGCACCGGTCTCGGCGGCGTGGTCGGAATAGTTTAGGCCGATGCACATGTATTTGCCGATTCCACCGACGCAGGGACCAAGGCGGGGGCTGCCCGGTACCGGATTGAGGGAGGCCACTTCAATTGCACGCAGCCTGTCAAGGCCAGCGTCGCCCAGAACCGTGCCGGATATGTCGGCCACATGGCCGCTGAGGTCGCGGATGCGGCCGTCATCATCTATCAGCCCAGGAGCCTCCTGACCTGGTTCTCCGTAGCGAACGAGTTTCATTCGGTCCCTCCTCAGTGGTTGTCGCGCGGCGTATGCCGGTTCGCGATGTCAGTATACGCGTCGGCGCCCCTGAGCGTCATGCCCTCGCTGAACGGTAGCACCAGGCTGCGGAAGATTTCCTGCCAGGGGGACTGGGTTTCCGGCGCTGCAGGCATGTCGCATTCGCCCCGGCGCCGTTCGAGCTCGTCGTCGTCGACCAGCAGGTTGGCGGTGCCTTTCCCCAGATCAACCCGTAGCCTGTCCCCCGTCCGCACCAGAGCGAGGCCTCCATCGGCAGCGGCCTCTGGCGAGGCGTTGAGGATCGATGGAGAACCCGAAGTGCCCGACTGCCTACCGTCGCCAATACAGGGCAATGCATGGACGCCCTGTTTAAGCAGATGGGCGGGTGGCCGCATGTTCACCACCTCGGCGCCGCCTGGATAGCCGATGGGTCCCGCGCCGCGCATCACCAGAATTGAGGTCTCGTCAACCCCAAGGCTTTCGTCATCGATCGTGGCGTGGAAATGTTCGGGACCGTCAAAGACAATGGCGCGGCCCTCGAATGCCATGGGGTCCTCGGGATTCTCAAGATAGCGCTGGCGGAATTCCTCGCTGATGACGCTTGTCTTCATGATTGCGCTGTCGAAAAGGTTTCCCTTGAGGTTAAGGAATCCGGCGTTTTGCAGAATGGGGCTGTCGGCCGACCTGATGACGTCGTGGTTTTCGCTGCCGATGTGGCCGCAGTTCTCCGCCACTGTCCTGCCGTTTATCGTTTGGGCATGTGGGTGGGGGAAGCAGGTCGGCGCGCAGAAGCTCTCCAATCACCGCCGGGACTCCACCGGCGCGGTGATAGTCCTCCCCCAGATATTCGCCGGCTGGCTGGAGGTTGACGAGAAGCGGAACTTCATAGCCGAGCTTCTGCCAGTCGTCGTTGTCGAGCGGCACGCCGAGATGGCGTGCGATGGCATTGAGGTGGATGGGCGCGTTGGTTGAGCCGCCGATGGCGGAGTTCACCACGATGGCGTTCTCGAATGCTTCACGGGTCATGATCCGTGCCCGGAGT
>CBDATU010000002.1:0-227934 GCA_965199865.1 uncultured Rhodobacter sp.
CTCAGGCGTAGTCCCATGCCGCGGACCTCAAATGGGGAGGCGTCCGTGATCTGGCACATCACATCCACGTAATGCACGCCGCAGTCAACGATCGGTGACGTGGTTTGCATCAATGCCTTGTGCCCCTCCCAAGTCGGGCCGGAACTCTGCTGATTGAGGTTGAGACGAAACACGTATGGGCCACCAAGGGCGCGTGCCTCCGCAACCAGCCGCTGCCAGCTGGGGTGGTGGCGCAGGATGTAACCCACGACCAGCTTGCGCCCAAGGCGGGAGGCGACCTCCATTACGCGGCTCGCGTCTTCCACGGTCGTGGCGAGGGGTTTTTCCACGAAGACATGCGCGCCGGCTTCCATTGCGGCCACGGAATAGGCGGCGTGGCTGTCGGAATAGCTTGCCACACAAACCAGATCGGGTTTCAGCCGCCTCAGGGCCTCAACAAAATCATGGCTGAACGGATAGGCACGCAACTCGGGGGCAGGTCGACCGGAGAGCGGTTGACCAGGCCCACGATCTCGAAGTCAGGGTTGGTGTGATAGGCAAGGGCGTGACTGCATCCCATGGTTCCCGTACCAACAACAAGTGTGCGAATCATTTGACTGCTCCAGTGGTAATGCCTCGAATCAGCTGGCGTGAGAAAATCAGCTAGAGTGCCAGCACTGGAATAATGGCAAGGCCAAGTGCCGCAAGCACCGCGTTCCAGTTGGTGACGAATTGCCCGATGAATATCTGGGATTCGAGTGTAATGGCTTTCACCGGTTCGGCGGGGGCAAGGATGACCTTGATGCCGGGATGTTTGGCTTCGAAAGCCGGAATGATCCTGGTCTGCCAGATCGTGAGGTCGTCGTTGCGCCAGCTTTCGATGTTCAACGTCACATCATCTGCCCAGGCGCCACTGCCAAGCAGCGCGCCGGTTAGAAACGCGAGTTTCAGCGAGATTTTCGTGGTTGTCTCCATCGTGAGTTCATTGTGCCAGAGAAGGGGTAGGGTGCCCGCTTCCCAACTGAATGAATAATGCCAAAATAATATCAACTGTAAAGAGGAATTCTTTGATTTTGCGAGGAAAATCGGTAATATTTCGGTAGTGTCTGAAATTTTCTCCAGTCTGGTATTATTTTGGTATGCTGGTCGCTGAAAGGGATCATGATGGTGTTTCGCGAGGGAACTTGCGGGGGCGGCTTGGGGGCCGTGCGGCACTGGCCTGCGGCTCAGGCGGATTGCCGGGACAGGGTGCTGTGGGTCCGGCCAGAATTGCGACGGATGTCGGCAATGCCCTGAACGGCGTGCTGGGTGCAACCCTGTAGGCGTTGAGACGGGCCGACCTTCCCGATGCGGTTATGGGCGCTTCAGCGCCGTTCCCGGAATTGCCGGAGCAGATCCTGATGCGGTGACCGGCGCGGGTTCGGTATTCGAGTGGATGCGTGGTGGAGGGATGCGACGGGTGGGAGGCCATCGCTTTCGTTTGGGCGATCAGGGTGGTGGTGCCATTCTGCGCCGCAGGTTTCTGGCGGAGGCACTGGACGCCGAAGAGGGTCTGTGCCCGATGACGCCACCATTCGCAGCCATGCTCGAAGAGCCCGGTAGAGGCGAGGGCGTCGTCACATCCGGCACGCAGGCGCAGCCAGTCGATTATGCCCAATTTGCGCCGCGCATCGTGGTGACGGATGACCTGATCGCTTCGATTTTCGTCCGGCGCTCAGATCCTGACTGGATGGCGCGCTGGGGCCTGCGCGGCAGGAGTTGACATGAACGGGGACCTGTTTTCGCGAGAATAGTTTGAGGATACCGGAAACGGGCCGCTTTACCTGCAGCTGCAACGCTGAATTTCCGATGCCATTGCCTCAGGGCGACTGATGCCTGGCGAGAGCCTGCCTTCCGAATGCGGCCTGGCCGCCATGACGAGCCTGTCGCGGGTGACGGTTCGAAAGGGAATCTAGGGCTCGTCGACTCGGGGCAGCTGGTGCAGTGGCACGGCTCGGGCACCTTCGTGGCGCATAGGGTGGAGAGGCTTGAGCAGACGCTCTCGTTGTTGACTTTCTTCACTGAGGATATGAGCGCCGGGGTCGTTCCGTCGAGAGCCGTTGGAATGCGCGCGGCGTGCATGCGCCCGTCCCGCAGGAGATGGAGGTGCGTGGACTTGATGCTGGTGACCTGGTGACGCGACTTGATCGGGCCCGCAGTTCCGACGGTGTGCCACTGGCAGTAGATGCCGCTTCTTTGCCAGCTTCGATTCTGCCTGATCCGAAAGCGGTGAGCGCTTCGCTGTGCGAGGTGCTGGCAATTTCTGGTACCCGCCCGACCCGTGCGGTGCAACGCATTTCAGCGACCAATCTTGGCGCCCGCGATGCTAAGCTGCTTCAGGATCCGTTTTGGGGTGGCGGGACTGAGGGTCGAGTGCGTTTCCTACCTGCCTTCGGTCAAGGTGGTGGTGTTTACCCGTTCTCTCTATCGAGGCGACGCCTTGGTCTTCGCCGTTGAGTCAAAACAGGCACCCTAAACCAAAGGGAAGATCGATTGAAGCTGACACGTTTGGCCCGCGAGGTGCAGGGAGTCCCACAGGTGGCGAAGTGATGGACCGGAATGTTGGGACGGTCCAACCCCCGGCTTGAATCGGCTTGCCAATCCGCCTGGATGCCGCGAAACAGCGGGTGACAGCGAACTGCAGTGAACCCGGGAAGTGCGCGATGGCTCGCATCGCCTTCATTGGAATGGGAGAGGCGGGATCCGCACTGGTCACCGGCTGGGGAAGAGGTGTCCACGCAGTCACCGCCTTTGACATCAGGACCGACAGCCGGAAGACGCGCTCAGCGATGCTGGCCCGATATGCGGAACTCGGAGTTGAAGGCTGCGGGTCTCTGGATCGGGCCCTGTCCGGAGCTCATCTGGTGATTTCGGTTGTGACCGCCGACCAGGCGGTCGCTGCGGCCAGGACAGCCGCACCCTATCTGGAGAGGGGCGCGTTTTTCTGCGATCTCAATTCCTGCGCCCCATCTTCCAAACGGATTTCCGCGATTGATGTGGATGGAGCTGGTGCCCATTACGTCGATGTCGCCGTCATGTCGCCGGTTCATCCCAAGCTAAATCTGGTACCACTGCTGCTCTCCGGGCCACATGCGGCAGGCGTGGCCCCGATTCTGGAAGCGCTGCCGATGAACCTACGGGTAATTGAGGGCGGGATTGGCAGGGCGTCGACCATAAAGATGGTGCGTTCGGTTCTGGTGAAGGGACTGGAGGCGCTGACTGCGGAGTTCTTTCTCGCCGTTGAGGCGGCAGGGATTGCTGATGAAGTTCTGCCGACCCTGGCACCGAGCTTTCCGGGCTTCGACTGGGAGCGGCAGGGTAGGTACAATCTCGAGCGGGCCATGGTGCATGGCTCCCGTCGTGCCGCGGAAATGGTGGAAGTCGGAAAGACGCTGGAGGATCTGGGCCTTCCGTCAGGAGTATCCGCCGCAGCGGCGGAATGGGAATGGCTGCTGTCGGCTGTGCCTGTCGAACCACCGACGGGTTCCGGTGATGACGATGTCATGGCACTGGCGGCTGGACTCCTGCCTCATATACGTTCGAAACCGTCGATCTGATCCCTCACTCCCGGTTCGAAGCGCGTTGCCCGGCCATTTCCTCGATCCAGGATCCGGAACGGTTCCTTCCTGACTATGCCGAAATTCCGGGCCGGGATCACGTCCAGTCATCAATGTTCCTGCCGACCGCCTCGGCCACGTTGGTAAATCCATCCCTGGACAGCAGATCATGAAGCCCGGATGCGATACGCGACGCAAGCGATGGCCCTTCAAAAGTCATCGCAGTGTAGAGCTGCACGGCTGACGCTCCCGCAAGGATTTTGGTGTAGGCGTCTTCCGCGCTACGGATTCCGCCGACACCAATGAGAGGAATGCGGTCGCCGACCAGTCGGCGGAGGCGGGCGAGAACGCGGGTTGACCTCTCGAATAGGGGTGCTCCGGAAAGGCCGCCCGTCTCGGCTCGATGGTGGCTCGTGAGCCCGTCGCGGAGGACCGTCGTGTTGGTTGCGATGATTGCGTGAATGCCACAGTCAAGCGTGACTTCGGCGATGGCCGCGATGCCGTCGTCAGTTAGGTCAGGTGAAATCTTCAGGAAGATGGGGATTGCGCGAGGCAGGGTCTCCCGCGTTTCCATGACATCTGTCAACAGAGCGGTCAGCGCCCTGTGCTCCTGCAGCTCACGAAGGCGTTCGGTATTCGGTGAGGATACGTTTACCGAGGCAAAATCCGCATGTGGTCCGCAATGGCGCAGCACGGTCATGATGTCAGCTGCCTGATCGGCGCTGTCCGCATTTGTGCCAAGGTTCAGCCCAACCGGAATACCGGACGGTCGCCTGGCGAGGCGGCCACCTATCGCTTCCATGCCATCGTTGTTAAAACCGAAGCGGTTGATTACGGCCTGGTCCTCAGCAAGCCTGAACAGCCTGGGGCGGGAGTTGCCTTTCTGCGGGCGCGGAGTGACGGCACCTATTTCGACAAACCCAAACCCGGTGCGCATCAGGGTCGCTACAGCCACCGCACTCTTGTCGAGACCTGCCGCCAGCCCGACTGGATTCGCAAGGGAAAGTCCAGCGAGAGATGTGGACAGCAGCGGAGACGTCACTGGCCCCGGCGTCGGTGTCCATCCCGCCTTCAGCAGGCATAGCGCCATTCCATGGGCGGTTTCCGGATCGATCCGACGCAGCAGGGAGAGACCGAGAGGCTCGAAAAGGCTCATCCGAAGACGGTTCCGGCCGCGGCAGGTGCGCATCGGATGAGGCGTGAGGTGCGTACAGCCGCCTGCCGATGCACGACCGCGCGGCGGTAGTCCTGGTCCGTGATCATGGCGAGAAAGGCATGTGCTGTCGGATAGCGGGCGACGAAAGCGAGATCCCAGCGCTCGCCATCGGGTCCAATCAGGACCGACTCGAACATTCCCCGCCAGACTATGCTCGTGCCGAGGCGTTTGAGGATTGGCGCTGTCTCGCGCCCGTAGCTGGCGTAAGCCTCTCTGCCCAGGATGGCGTGGTTTGCCAGCTCATGATCTTCGGGATAGCGCGCATGGGTCCGCAGGCGCACAAGGTTGAGCATCTCGATCGGATGGTCGCGGCGCAGTTTCTTGAATGTGTCAAACTGCTGGCGCGTGGGGTCAACGTGGCCGGAAACCTCTTCAGGAAAAAGATGGCTAGCTGCTATGTTTGGCAGAGGCTTGGCCCAGACAATGTCGGAAAGCCGCAACGTTCCGTAAAGATGTGGAAAGCTCTGGCCTCCACGCGAAGGCTCCCATTTCATCGCTCTGCCCAGCGACTCGCTTTCTACCGCCAGTAGCCAGAGTCCGGTCTCCTGAGCGAAATGTTTCGCCGCGGTCCCGGGTGCCTGATCGGCAGTGGAGAAGTGGATGAATCCGTCTGCCAGATCATCCGGTGCTCCGGCTGTCTCTCCGGTTTCCCTGAGCGCGGTCCATTCGGATTCGCGGAAAATCTTGTAGATGAGCATGAATCCTGATGCCCTTGTCATTGCCGGTCGTCAACCGCTTCACATCCATTGTCCTGGCCTTCAGGGCGGGAGCAACGGGATGCGGAATTATGTCGTCGGAACCGCTATGCGGCAATTTTCGGGCAGGCGGTGCGCTGAATCTGCGGATCCCCTGAATTCCTCGTTGCCCGTCTCTTCCCATGGTCCCGAGATGATTGGGTTTCTCCTTCCGCTCCATCTCTGGACGGAAGGGAGGGCGAAGCCCGTCACGGGACGCATCGTCCGACCCCTGGCAGGGTTTCGACAGGTAAGGTCAACCTGCCGCCGCGAAGATCGACTTACCCGTTTTCGTTTCCTGACCATGCAGGCAGGCTACTGGCGGCATCGGACTGGCAACAGAAAGTTCTTGACAACAGGGATTGCGCTACGTTGTAACCGGTGGCGTCTTTGCGGCGGCTGGAGCCACCTGTGTTCGAAATGGCCCTACATCGCGGGTTCAGCAATATCGGTTTTGCAGGTCGACACCGCAGATTTCCTGGCTTTCCACCAAAATCTGAAGCCATTCGTCAAACGCTGGCACCACGCGAAGCAATCAGTTTCGACCTCAGCGTGGGCGATATTCTATCGCTGCGTCCGCTTGGCAAAATGCAGTCACTGGCTTTGCTGGTGCTTGGCAACGATGGGCGGTTTTGCCCACAGCTTCTTGGTCTGGAATCGGCTTCGACGGTCGCCTCCACTTCATTTGACAGTACGTCTCTGCGCGGCTGGTATGCGCGTCAGGGCTGCGAATTGCCTGAGCAGCTTATGTCCGCGGAGATTGAACTCGATGATCTCGTCGCTCTGAAAGCTAAGGCGGCCGGTACTGTGTGGGCTGTGCGACCGGTCGAAGCGGAGAGGCTTGTCGCCGCGGCGTCATACGGGTTGATCGAAGTCTCGCACAAGCCGGCTACTTCGGGATCCGACATGCCGCTGCCAACTCCGCTTGGCGACATCCGCGAAGAGTTTACCGTGCGCCGCGGAACCGCACAGGCTTACGAGGTACGGGCGGGTGAGGTCGTTCAGATCATTGATATCGAGGGGCAGCAGTGTTCGGACTTCGTCGCGATCCGGCATTCCCCTCTGGATGCCGGTGTCGAAATCGGGATTGATGGCACTGCGACACGGACAATGGTGCGTGGTGCCTATCCCGGGCCGGGACTGCTGGACAAGTTTTTCGATCGGGAGCTTCGCCCGGTGATGCGGTTGGTTCAGGATACCTGTGGACAGCATGACACTTTCGGGATGGCCTGTACGGCTCGGGGATACGAGGAGCGCGGCTTTCCGGGACATCTGAACTGTTCCGACAACATCTCCACGGCGCTCGCCCCCTACGGAGTTGCCTATCGTCCGGCCTGGCCCGCGATCAACTTTTTCTGGAGCACGTGGGTTGATCAGAACTCGCACCGGTTGATGACCGAAGAGAGCCGTTCACGCCCCGGCGACTATGTCGCGCTGAAGGCGCTGGATGATCTTGTCTGCGTCAGCACCGCCTGCCCGGACGATCTTGATCCGATCAATGGCTGGAACCCGACGGATGTTCACGTTCGGATTTATGACCCGGATGCGCCGGTTCGTCGGGCCATCGCCTACCGCGAAAGGGAAGACGCACCGATGTCGCTTACTGGTGAAAGCGCCTTTCATTCCGCAACATCAAGGCTGACCAGCCAGTTTGCCCCGGCGCGAGATCTCTGGATGCCGGTGACCTTTCCCTCCATCGGAACCATCGGCGAATATTGGGCGTGCCGCGAGAAGGTGACACTCCAGGACATGTCGAGCCTTCGAAAATACGATATCGTCGGACCCGATGCGGAACGCCTGCTGCAGCGGGCGCTGACCAGAGACATCGCACGTATTGCGGTCTGGCGTGGCACCTATTCACTGATCTGCGACGAAGTTGGATCGGTGATTGATGATGGAACACTGTTTCGGCTTGGACCGGACCTCTTTCGGTGGTGCTGCGGATCTGAGGAAAGCGCACGCGTGTTTGAAAGGATCGCCGACGCCGAAGGCTATCAGGTCCGGATCCATGGGATGGGTGACGCGCTGCCCAATCTTGCGCTGCAGGGCCCGCGCTCGCGGGATGTATTGCGCAAGATCGCGTTCACCCAGCCGACCGTCCCCTCTCTTGATGAACTGAACTGGTTCGGAGTTACCGTGGCGCGGCTTGAGGATCGTGACGGCCTACCCTACATGCTTAGCAGGTCGGGTTACACGGGGGAACTCGGATATGAACTCTTCTGTTCCGTTTCCGATGCTCCAGGGCTTTGGGACGCGGTGATGGCGGCAGGGGAGGAGTTCGGCATCGTTCCGATGGGGTCGGCCGCCCTCGAAATTCTTCGGGTTGAAGCAGGTTTTGTGGCACCGGGTGCCGAATTCGCACCGGGGGTAGATGCCCATGAGGCAGGTCTTGGCTTTGCCGTCAACCTGGGAAAGAGCCCATTCATCGGCAAGGCGGCGCTGGAGCGCAACGCTCGGGATCCCCGTAGAGCTCTCAGGGGGCTGATGTTCGAGGGAACGGAAGCGCCGGTTCATGGCGCTGCCGTCTATTCGGGCGAGCGACCTGTTGGTGTCGTAACATCGGCGGTCTCGTCACCAATGTTTGAACGCGCGATCGCCATGGCGCGCATTGCCGTTGAGGTCGCCGATACAGGAACCAGACTGGAGGTTGGACAGCTCGACGGAAGAATGAAGCGCCTGCCCGTGGCTGTCTGTGATATCCCCTTCCATGACCCGAACAGGGAAAGGGTGCGTGCATGAGCGAGTCCGTCGTCGAACTGGAGGGTGTGTGGAAGGTTTTTGGGAATCGGGCGGCGGAAGCCATGGCGGCGATCCGATCCGATGGCCTAAGCAAGGCGGCGGTTCTGGAACGCTATGGCGCTGTCGTCGGAGTCAGGGATGCGAGTTTTTCGGTCAGTGAGGGCGAGATCTTCTGCCTGATGGGTCTGTCGGGCTCGGGAAAATCCACCCTTGTGCGCCACATCAACCGGTTGATCGAACCTTCGGCTGGAACAATTCGGATTCTGGGCGAGGACATTGGCGCAATGACGGCGGAACAGCTGCGAGCGCTTCGGGGGACAAAGATTGGAATGGTCTTTCAGAACATGGCTCTCCTGCCCCACCGGTCAGTGCGCGACAATATCGCGTTCGGTCTCGAACTCAGGGGAATGGATGCGTTCCGCCGGACGCAGATCGCCAGCCGCACGCTTGAAACCGTGTCGCTTCATGGTTACGGAGATCGGCTTCCTTCGGAGCTGTCAGGAGGAATGCAGCAGCGCGTCGGACTGGCGAGAGCGCTTGCCGCTGATCCCGACATCCTGTTGATGGACGAACCGTTTTCGGCGCTTGACCCACTGATCCGTCGTAACCTTCAGGATGAGTTCCTGAGTCTCTCGGACAACATGAAGAAGACCACAGTATTCATCACTCACGATCTGGATGAGGCGATCCGTATGGGAGATCGGATCGGTATCATGAAAGATGGTGAGATTGTGCAGATCGGGACCGCGGAAGACATCGTGACGTCCCCCGCAGATGATTATGTGGCGGACTTCGTGGCCGGGATCTCTCGTCTGAAACTCGTCTCCGCAGCAAAAATCATGGTTCCTCTCGAAAAGTTCGAGGCAGGGAACGGGCCGCTCGACCTTGCTGAGGCGCATCCCACCGCCCGCCCCGAGGATGACCTCAACACCCTTGTCGAACTGAGCACCCATGCGGAACGGCCGGTTCTGATCAGGAACCAGGAGGCGATCCTTGGTGTGGTTGACAAGACCACGCTTCTGCATGGTCTGCAGGGGAGTGCCCAGGCATGAACCTGGCTTCGGAATCGACATCCGCAGCTGAAACGCGTGACACCTCGATTCGCGCATTCGTGGGAAGTGGTGAGCCATATTACGCGTTAATCTTCGAGAGGATCGAGAAGAACGCGCTGCCGCGCTGGCATGTCAACCCCTGGGCGCTGGTGATCCCATGGTTCTGGGCCGGTCTGCGCGGCGTCTGGCTGGTGTTCTGGGTTGCCCTGGCAATCGATCTTCTGGGTATTGTCTGTCTGATGCAAGTGGTCAAGTTCAGCCCACTTCTTGCCGAGGCGCAGGCCAATGCAGCGGAAAACGTCACGTTGGTCGAGCGCTATTCACGATGGATTCGGAATTTCGGCACCGTCGGGGTCGTGCTTCTGATCGCGGGTCGGCTGTGGACCGGGAGTAGCGCAAATCGCTGGTACTATCGACAGTATTCACGCTGGCGCATTGACCCGAAGGTGGCAAGCGGAGTCGACATGCGGCGCCTGTTGCTTGCCGGTCTGATTCTGCTGATCGTAGCGCCATTGACCATCTATCGCGCGACTCAGCAGCGCCTGGATGAACGGGCCTGCCTGAACCTGATCCGTGCCGTGGAGGCGACCGACGCACTGCTGCTGCAGACGGGAATTACCGAATCCACCCGCCTGATTGCCATTCTGCAGAGCGAGCATGACGGATTTGCCGATGAGTTTGCCAGTCTGGATGCCATAGAGGACCGAACGGCGGAGCAGAACTCCCGCCGGGCTGAACTGCGCAAGCTTGTCAGGGAGGCCAGCCGTAACCTGGAGACGGTGCGGACTGCTGCGACGGTTGGCCTACGCAAGAAATTCGACTGCTGGTTCATTGACGATTTCCCGACCCTGGCCCGCCTGGCTCCTCCTGAAGACGTGGTCTATCGCCGGATGCCTGATGAGGAAGCCATCGCTGCCGGACGTCAGGGAGCGACCAGGGTTGTCCGGTTGGTCAAGGACCCGGTCGAGGGGCGCAGGGTCAATATTTTCACCTATTCCGCAGAATCAATCGACATTTAAATCAATTTTCTGCGTGCGAATTTCGCCGGCATTTTCGATGCCATGACCAACATCCTCAGGCAATCGCTGATTCGGGTCGAGGTTCTGTTCATGCAGACTCCATGGCCTGTCATTTCCTTCCTCTTTCTGGCTCTGGCCTGGCGATATACAGGGAAGGCGACAACGGTTTTCGTTGGAGCATGTCTCGCCTTTCTCGCTGCTTTCGAACTTTGGCAGGTCGCCATGCAGACGATGGCCCTGGTTGTGGTTTCAACCGCGCTATGCATATTGATCGGGCTGCCCGTCGGTATCTGGATGGCCAAGAACAAGTGGGCGAGATGGATCACCGAACCCATTCTGGATGTGATGCAGACAATTCCTTCGCTAAGCTATCTTGTGCCGGCGGTGGCATTTTTTGGGATTTCGCAGCCTCCGGCGGTGCTTGCCACCGTCGTCTTTGCGATGCCACCAATGATCAAGCTGACCGCGCTGGGCATCCTGCAGGTTCCCGAAAGCACCAAGGAGGCGGGGCTGGCCTTTGGCGCGTCAGAGCGCCAGCTCCTGACCAAGGTTGAATTGCCGATGGCCATTCCATCGATCATGGCGGGCCTGAACCAAACCATTATGCTTGCGCTTAGCATGGCGACGATCTCGGCATTCATTGGGGCCGAGGGGCTTGGCGCCATCGTCACGGCCTCATTGGGCGATGCCCAGGCAGGCAAGGGGCTTCTGGCGGGAATCGCCATCGCACTTGTAGCGATGATGATTGACCGTATTCTGAAGGGGATCCGGGCTTCGTTCAGCCGGATCTGAATCCACCAATAGACCAATAGGGAGACCAGACCATGAAACATCCAATCAGAACGATCATGATCGGCGCGGCGATCGTGACGGGTGCCGCCGCCTCCGCGCAGGAAAAGATTTCCGTCGCCGAGCCGAGCTGGAACGGCGCTCGCGCGATTGGACATGTGCTTACCGCGATCATCAATGGACCGCTGGGATCTGAAGCGGAAATGCTCATCGGCATGAATCAGCAGCCGGTTATCTATGCGGGCATGGATAAGGGCGACGGTTCGGTTGATGTCCATCCGGATATGTGGATGCCCAACTGGCAGTCCGCCTGGGATGAATATGTTGAGGACAAGCAGACCGTCGATCATAACAACCCCTACAAGGGCACGTCGAACCTCTATGTTCCGAGCTATATGGCCGACAGAGTCGGTTCCATCGAAGATCTGAGAAACCCTGAAGTCGCCGCCATGTTCGACACTGATGGCGACGGCCTTGGCGAATACTGGGCCGGTGATGTGACCTGGGCTTCGACCAAGCGCTGGCAGATCAAGTTCAAGTCCTATGGACTCGACGGCCTGTGGGAAGCGAATATCGTCTCCGCCGACACCTTCAAGGCGGGTCTCGCCGCGGCCTACGCATCCTCCAGTCCGCAGCTGTTCTACTACTGGACGCCGGAAGCCCTGCACGTTCAGTATGATCTGTCGATAGTTGAGGAGCCGGAGCGCTTTGATGGTTGCGAGGACGTTGATCTCGGTGCCGAGAACTGGCTGGAAGTATCCCACTTCGAATGCGTAATCGCCCCGAATGACGTGTTCATCGCTTTCTCGAAGTCGTTGTGGGAGCGTAATCCGGCGGCGGCTCAGATGCTGAAAAACGTTCAGTTTACCGGCGACGAAATCAACGCCTGGATAGTTGAGATGTTCGAGAACAAGCGGGATCCTCAGGAGGTCGCCGAAGAGTGGATTGCCGATAATCCGGACATTGTGAACGCCTGGATTGGCGCCTAAGGGAATGCGAAGTCCAGGACCGCAGGGCAGGCCCAGCGGTCCTGGGTGCCACAGTTCGGTCGATGCCTGGAACAGGCAGCCGGAATAAGCTGAGGTTGGCAGGAATCCCGCGCCATGCCGGAAGTGTGTTCCGGCGATGTGGCGGTTTTCGAGCGCGGGTGGTTTGCATTGCCGAGCGATATGGCGATGCGGAATGCCAGTATCGCTGGAAGTTTGGTTGCAGACTGCTGTTGAATTGAGAACCTGATGGTTCACGTTTCAGGCGATTTCGGCCGGAATAACCTATCAACAGGGCTCAGGAATACTCCGTCACATCCTCTCGTCGGATCCCATTCTGCGTTCGAGCCATCGAACGCCCGCGCTGATCACGAGCACCAGCGCGAGATATTCCAGAATCAGGAGTGAGTAGATCTCCAGAGGGCGATATTCGGTGACAACCAGTTCATTGGCCCGCCGGGTCAGCTCCTGCATTCCGATGACGCTGGCGAATGCGCTCATCTTGACGATGTAAATGAACTGGTTGGCGAGCGGAGGAAGAATGCGACGGATCGCCTGCGGCAGAACAACGTATCGCATGGTCTGCGCGTAGTTCAGCCCGATTGTCTGGGCCGCTTCGGACTGACCTTTGGCGATTGACTGGATGCCGGCCCTGTAGATCTCCGCGGTGAACGCGCTATCCGAGATTGCAAGTGTGATTATCGCGCCCCAGAACGGATCAATTGGGATGTTGAGGCCCATTGAGCGGAAAATGATCGGCAAACCGTAAAACACCCAGAACAGCATCGGCAGAAGCGGGATGGAGCGGATGAACTCCACATAGATGCGGTTGATGATTCTAAGCTGCCATCGGCTCGAAAGACCCGGTAGCGCAACCATAAGCCCGATCGTAATCGAGAGTGCGGCAGCGATCAGGGAAACCAGAATCGTAGATCCCATGCCGCCGATGAGAAACTTGATGTTGGTCCAGCCGCCTGCCGTGCGTGGATCGATGACATACCAGCCCCAGGCCGTGGAGGAAGAGCACCCGGAGAGCAGCAGCAGGGGTATTCCGACGGCAAGCAGACGCAATACCCTGCCACCCACGGCTCCGGTTTCGGGAATGCGGAATGGCGACAACGAGCCGAGGGACCGACGGGATTCGTTCGCTTTAGGTGGTAAATTTCGTCGGCTGTGGAGTGGGGGCCAGTGATGGCCGGATTTCCGCAAAGGATCCAAGAATATCTCCCAATTCCGCATGTCGGCTCCAGTCATTCAGATGTGATGAACTGCCAGGTGCGAACCAGACCCATTCCACCTGCCCGAGATGTCTGGCAGCCCGACACCGGGCACTGTTGGCAGTACCGAACGGCAAATGAGCGGGTATGAATCCGATGCATTCGTGATCCGTTCCACTGGATGCATCCAGGTCCGCCATGATCACGTAGGAAGTTCAGCTTCCGGGAGCCTGCCGCCAAATCAGCCGCTCCCCGGAAGTTCCGCAATGGATGACGGATGCAATGACCGGGCAAAGCGGATGCCGATATGACAGTCGCTTCACCTACAGCAGGTTCCTTGTGGCGGGATACTGCGGTTATCCAGGGCCAACCATCGATCGCCCGGATGGTATTGAAGCGGCTTGCCGGTGGGCCGGCATTCCAGCCAGGGCGACTCCCTGATATGCGGATGGCGGGCACTTCTGGTTTCAGTTCCGTTCAGTGCCGGAGAATCTGGTTCAGAAACGTCTGGCATCTACGTGATTTCGGCGCTTCGAAAAACTCGGTGGGAATTCCTGTCTCAACGATTTCGCCAGCGTCCATGAACACCATCTGATCCGCCACCTCCCGCGCGAATCCCATCTCATGCGTAACGACCACCATAGTCATTCCCTCTTCGGCCAATTCCACCATTGCATCGAGCACTTCAGCGATCATCTCCGGATCAAGGGCTGAGGTTGGCTCATCAAAGAGCATCACCTTCGGCTCCATGCAGAGGGAGCGGGCGATCGCAACACGCTGCTGCTGGCCGCCTGATAACTGAGCTGGGCGCTTCTCGGCCTGTTCAGGGATCTTCACGCGCTCAAGATACATGCGTGCCCGTTCCTCGGCCTCTCGCCGTGACAGTCCTCGAGCCTTGGTCGGACCAAGCGTGAGATTCTCCAGCACGGTCAGGTGCGGGAACAGGTTGAACTGCTGAAAGACCATTCCGATCTCCGAGCGAATCGCCGCCACTGAATTCGGATTGTCCGTCAATTCGGTTCCATCGACTCGGATAATGCCTTCCTGATGCCTTTCCAGCCGACAGAGGCAGCGAACCACGGTTGATTTGCCGGAGCCGGAAGGTCCGCAGATTACGACGCGTTCGCCGGAACTTACGGATAGGTCTACGTCTTTCAGGACGTGGAAATCCCCGAACCACTTGTTCACGCCGATCATTTCAATGGCAGCACCTGCGCCCATATCCTGTATTTCCCCTGGGATTCCGGCTTCTGGAATTATCCCCTTGAGATTTGCTGCGAAATGATCGCAAATTCAAGCATCAAGATGCCGGGCCAGCAGGCACGGTCGAATGGGAGACTTTTATGAAACTTTGGAAAAGCGCGGCAGCTGCGGTTGCCGTCAGTATGTGCCTCGCGGTCGCGGGGCATGCGCAATCTGCGTTAAACCAGATTCTGGACACTGGAGTCCTGAAGTTCGGGACCACTGGTGACTGGAATCCGATGTCGGTGCGCGACCCGGCCACGAACAGCTATCAGGGATTCGACATTGATGTGGCGATGGAACTGGACAACGATCTTGGCGTCGAGGTGGAGTTCGTGCCGACTGACTGGAAGACGCTGGTGAATGGTGTCGTCGCAGGCAAATACCACATGACCGGCTCAGCCTCGATCAGCCCACCGCGGATGAAAGTTGCTGGATTTTCGGAAAGCTACATTGCGGTCGAGATCATGCCATTCACGACGCCTGACAAGGCAGGCAGTTACGACGGCTACGATTCGGTCAACAATTCCGACGTTAAGGTTGCCACCACGCTTGGAACCACATTTGAAGGGCTGGTGCGCGAGTGGTTTCCCGATGCGGACATCAAGGTGGTTGAAGCCCCGGCACGTGGATTCCAGGAAGTGCTCGCTGGCCGCGCCGATGTGTTCATCACCTCGAACATCGAAGGGGCGACGCTTAAGGCCAAGCATGGGGTCGTGCAGATCCCGAATACAGAGCCACGTGCACCGTCGCCCATTGCCATGCTGCTGCCCCAGGACGACCAGGTCTGGATCAACTACGTCAATAACTGGGTGAAGGTGAAACAGGCCAAGGGTTTCTTTGACGCGACGAAGGCGAAATGGGGCCTTTGATTCCCGCATTTTACCACGACGGGGGATGTGCTGAGGCACAACCCCCGCCAGATCAGGAGCTTCCTGGTCCCTTTCTGACCTTCCAGATCCGCCAGGACTGTTAATGAAGCTCGCTGAGCGCACCTGGTACGAGGTCGCGGACTATCTCAATCGTTCCCGGGGATTCATCCTTCCCTGCGGCTCGACCGAACAGCATGGTCCAATGGGTCTGATCGGGACAGATACCATATGCGCGGAGGAAATCGCGCAATTGGCTGCGCAATGGGCCGGCGCGCTTGTCGCTCCGCCGCTTGCGTATACGCCGGCACCGTTCAACACTGGTTTCCCGGGCACTGTTTCCATCGACCCTGAGCTGTTCGAGGCAATGGCAGGGGAAGTGCTGCAAGGCCTTCATGCGCAGGGCTTTGCCCGCGTCTATGTTCTGAATGGCCATGGAGCGAATCTGATGCCCCTCGGCAAGGCGCTGGCAACCCTGCCGTCCGGTAGCGCTCGGATGCGCAGCTGGTGGGATTTTGAGGCAGTAAACGCGCTTCGAAATGAGCTGTTTGGACGCTGGGAGGGAATGCATGCGACGCCTTCGGAAGTCGCCATCACCCAATCCCTGATCCGCGAGGTTCGCCATCCCGACGCTGACAGGGAGCCAAAGGCATTGTCAGCCGAATACATCGCTGCACATTCCGGCGACAGACATGGACCGCCTGAGGAGCATCGCGCCGAATTTCCTGATGGGCGGGTCGGGTCACATTCCGCCCTTGCGACTCCTGACTATGGTCACAGGCTGCTGACAGCGGCTGCGCGGGCGGTGGCGGAAGACTATATCGCGTTTATGGATGGATTATGAGATCCCAGCGGGTCGTGTGGAAGAGTCGTGCAACGCGGGAGACGGACGAATTTCGAATGATGCCAAAATTCATGATAATCGCAAAAATGAGGGCTGACGAACATATGTCGGCCTGGACCCGTTCTAGACCTCGCGGGCGGGTGCTCCACCCTCAAAGACATTTCCGTTCTGGTAGTCACAGGGAGCCTCCTGCATCTCCAGGTGCAGCCCATCGTCAGTATAGGGATGGGAGAGGGCGAGGTCTTCGTCCACGTCGACCCCGAGCCCTGGAGCTTCGGGAGCCAGAACAAAACCGTTCTCTACCCTGATCGCATCCCGGATCAGACTATTGTGGAAATCGGTCTCGATGGTCTCAGCGATCAATAGATTTGGAATCGAGGCGCTCAGATGGATGTTTGCCGCCCACTCGACGGGGCCTGCATATAGATGCGGTGCCATCTGCACATTGAACGCCTCCGCCATCGCCGCAATCTTTCTTGTTTCCCAGATGCCTCCAGATCTTCCGAGGGCGGGCTGCAGAATCGCCGCGCCGCCCGTCCGAAGCACCGTTGCGAATTCCGCCTTTGTGGTCATTCGCTCACCAGTCGCGACAGGAATGCTCACCGCGCGTGCCACCTTGGCGAGTTCAGGCAGATTGTCAGGCGGTACCGGCTCCTCGAACCACAGCGGCTGAAACGGCTCCAGCGCCCTGCCAAGGCGGATGGCTCCGGCGGTGCTGAACTGTCCATGGGTGCCAAACAGCAGATCAGCCCTGTCACCGACGGCGCTTCGTATCGCCCTGCAGAACGCGACTGAGGTCGAAATGTCCGACATTGCGGGCTGATGTCCGCCACGGATCGTATATGGCCCGGCTGGATCGAACTTCACGGCGGTGTAGCCCTGCTCGACCAGCGCAATGGCGCTTTCAGCTGCCATCTCCGGCGATATCCAGAAGTCGGGCAGTTCATGCCACGGAAGTGGATAGAGATAGGAATAGGCGCGGATTCTGTCGTTGATCCTCCCGCCAATCAGTGCCCAGACCGGTCGGTCACGGTCCTTGCCAAGAATGTCCCAGCAGGCGATCTCAAGCCCTGAGAACGCGCCCATCACTGTGAGGTCCGGGCGTTGGGTAAAGCCGCTGGAATAGGCGCGGCGGAACATCAGTTCCATATCTTCTGGATTCGTGCCAGCCATGTGCCGCTCGAACACATCCTGGATCACGGCTTTCATCGCCTTCGGGCCGACCGAAGAGGCATAGCATTCTCCCCATCCTGATATGCCGGTGTCGGTGGTGACCTTCACCAATGTCCAGTAGCGGCCACCCCAGCCAGGTGCAGGTGGTGCCGTGACGATGATCTCAAGATCCTGCAGTTTCATGGTTTTTTTCACATGTCAGCAAAGTGTCCAGTTCCTTACAGGAGAGACAATCACCAATCATCGATCAGGTCCAGAGCATGGATCATTGTGGGGCCCGGTGGCCGAATTAAGGTACGGCAACGCTGCCAGAAGGGGGTAGACAAGGTGGTTCCAAGTCGATGGGTGTCTTCAGGGAGGTTGCGGTCTCGGAAAGTCAGGTGACCTCCATTGCTGCTGGAGTTGTCCATTTGTGGTAGGGGAGACGGCCGCAACTCTTCGTCCTCACGGCCGCATTGTTGGTTCAGCCCGTTTGCACCCCCCGGAATTGGAGTGACGGATGGAGGTCATGGCAGGCTCGCCACCCATCTGGCAGCGCAAGGCGCATTCCAGCGAGGAACCGCATTTAAATCCAGCAAATCTTCCCAAATGGCCCTGAATCGCCACCTTGGATCACTGCGGTTCCCATCCCGGATACTGGAACACGATGACGTTGCGCCGCGCCGCTCCTGTTCGGGTATCGGCGATGGCTTCGTTGATTCTGTCAAGGGGCCATCGTCCCGAGACAAGCTCATCAAGCTTAAGCCTTCCCTGGCGATACAGATCAATCATCCAGGGGATGTCGCGACTGAGCACGACATCGCCCATTTTCGAGCCGATCATCCCTTGTGCAAGAGCGGAGAAAATGACTGGCTGATAGGTTGATGTTGCTCCGTCATGTGTCATTCCGACCATGACCATTCTGCCATGGACTCCGAGATAGCGTGCGGAAGTGTCAAAGGCCTTGACATCGCCCACGGTCACAAACACCAGGTCCGCTCCTCCGCCGAGGATGCGCTTGGCTGTGGACCAGGGTCTGCTCTCAGTGGCGAGCACTCCATCAGTAGCGCCGAATTCCATGGCTGTCTCGAGCTTTTCCTCTGTCATATCTACAGCCACGATGCGCGAAGCCCCGGCGATTCGGGCACCTTGAATTGCGTTCAGGCCGACTCCGCCCGCACCGATGACGACGCAGGTCTGGCCGGGGCGCAATCCGGCAGTGTTGACGACTGCCCCGATGCCGGTGATCACCCCGCAGCTGAGCAGCGCCGCTGCGTCCATCGATATGTCCGCGGGAATTCTCACGATCTGACTTTGGTCGACGACGACAGCTTCGGCAAAGGCTCCGGTGCGCAGTCCCTGCTCGATGGGTTCTCCATCCCTGCTCAATGGGTGCGAGACTGTGTCGAAATGTCCAGCGCATGTGGCCGGATGGGCTGACAGGCAGGACGGGCAGGTTCCACAGGAACGAAGCAGTGTTACGATTACGGTGTCCCCCTCAGCGAATCCCTTCACGTTGGCACCGACCTTTGTCACGGTTCCCGCCGCCTCATGGCCGTAGACCGCCGGAAGATGCCCGCCCCAGCCGCCATCTGCGTAGGTGATGTCGGAATGGCAGATCGCGCAGGTTTCAAGCTGCACCCGCACTTCCCCGGGCCCGGGCGCAGCAAGGGTTATCTCCTCAATGCCCAGAGGCGCACCGAATTCGCGGCAGACTGCGGCTTTCACTTTGTCCATGGGATTTCCTTTGCCAGTTAAGGTAACAGCTTTCGCCTGTTGCCGGGACTGCCGCAAGGCAGATTTCGACCCAATGTGACGTTTGGCGGATGATCCGGGCAGACAGGTAAGGGTTCGAAGCTGACCGCGCCATTCCGGCCTGTACTGGAACGGCATCGGCATCCTCATTTTGGTGAAGGCGAGTATTGCCCGGGAGCTTCGCCTGCTGGTCGACCGTCAGGAAGGTATTCCGCCCGAAATCGATGTCCGTCATCGTTTGTAGGAGGTTTCAGATACGGCCATGTCGTTTCGTCATGCAGGATATGTCCCTGCTACCGGAATTCCGTCCAAATCGGGTCACCAGACGATCTGGTGTCGAAGCTATCTCTAGTCCCAGCTCAGGTCCAGTGCCCTGACCATAAATCGCATCAAAGGCGATAGTGCTTCGAAAGCCTCCGTCACCCGATCGGGAAAATCGTCGGCACAGACCTCGGCTTCTGTGCAGCTGGCGAAGGCGAACAGCGATTTGCGTTTGAGATCATCAATGCAGGGGTGATCGTTTGGATAACCTCGTGGGGCGTTCTTCAGCGACTGAGTTCCGCTCAGTCCGCCGAGCAGATTGGTGAAGGCAGGCGCATTCTGGATTGTGCGCCAATGGGTGGGCTCCTCGACGATGGCGTCGCGAATCCTGTTCAGAACCGGTGTGGGTGGTGACCAGATTCCACCACCAAAGAATATCTCGTCTGGCGCAATGTGGACATAGAAGCCAGGCGCGTGGGCATCCTTGCCAGCGCGGTGTCGGAAGTTGCAGCCGACATTGGTCTTGTAGGGGGTCTTGTCGGCGCTAAAGCGGGTATCTCGGTAAATCCGAAACAGAGAGCCGCCATTGAGACGGGTATCTGCAACAAAGGCAGGGGTGTTCTGCTCCAGCCAGGGCGCAATGGTTTCGATAAACCCGATCATCGGTTGCTGAACGGCTTCACGAAAGCGTGGCCTGTTCTCGGTAAACCAGTCCCTGTTGTTGTTCCTGCGCAGTTCTCGCAGGAAGCGGAACAGTTCAGGGCTGAGCGTGTTGGGCACTGTTTGAGCCTCCGATGGGTGTTGGTTTAACTGCGTCGCAGTGCCACTCGATCCATGCTGGTGATTCGACACAAGGCATGTGCCATCATGGCTCGCTGTCTGGGCGCGGAACAGAGGGAACGACACAGATTGAAAAAGACGCATACAGTCTCCCTCAGGCGGCGGCAACGGTAGACCCTGCCATCTCGATGGACTGAATCCGCTCTGTATCTGACGCACGAATCCGCATTGTCGCAGGACGGCCGATTGTAACCTCTGGTGAACCTTGGCCGTCCTGGCCGGGGCCTGCAGCGCAGGCCGAATTGGGAATGCTCAGTAACGCTTGAAGGGCTGGTCGTCGAAATGTCTGTCGACGATCATGGGATTTTGGGTTGAATTCCCGGGGGTCTCCCTTTGGCAGTATGTTTGGCCCCGTCATCGGTTTGGGAGTGGTGATCATGAATGATGCCAGGCCACTGGACTTTTCCGTGGTCGATCCGGGTGGCCAACACCGTCAATGACAGGCCGTCCACCTCGATGGGCCCCCGGGAACATTCGTGGCGGTTCCATACAGGGCTGCTCGTTTGCACCAGTCCTTGCTAGCGGACAAATGGATCCGGATCATAATGGACGCCTGTCAGGTAGAGGCCGTCTGGCGGTGCCAGAGGCCCACAGGCTGAGCGGTCGCGGGCGTTTCTCGCCTCAAGCACGCGCTCAGGTGGCCAGGCACCTGCACCCACACGTTCCAAAGTGCCGACGAAGCTGCGCACCTGGCTATGAAGGAATGAGCGGGCGCTGACCGATACGAGAATCTCCTCACCGGTGGCTGAAACCTCCAGGGAGTCGATCGTCTTTACCGGCGATCGTGCCTGGCACCCGGAGGCGCGGAAAGTCGTGAAGTCATGTTTACCGACGAGATGGCAGGCAGCCAGGCTCATTGCTTCGGTGTCCAGTTTCCGGGGCACTCTCCATGCCCGCCCCCGGTCGATAGTGAGCGGTGCCCTTCGGCAGATGATCCGATAGCGGTACTTTCTCTCCCTCGCGGAAAAACGTGCGTGAAATTCGCCGGGAACAGGGGCGGTGTCCACGATCGCGATCGGCAGGGGTTTCAGGTGGTGGTTGAGTGCTTCCGCCAGGCGAAATGGATTCCAGTCCCTGGCCAGATCACAATGCGCGACCTGCCCCAGTGCATGAACTCCGGCATCGGTCCGTCCTGCTGCTGAAATGCTCGGCACATCCGATTCAAGCCTATTGAGTGCCTCATGTAGGGCGTCCTGCACCGTTGGTGGGCCGTTCTGCGTCTGCCAACCGGAAAACCGTCCACCATCATACTCGATTCTCAGGGCGTAGCGGGGCATGCAGGCAGCCATAGCCATCTCATAAACGCTTGGCAATCGGTCCCCATTCCAGCGGTAGGGCTATCGCTTTTGAACCTCCATTTTCCGGGCCTCTTCGCTGAGGTCGGCGGCGGCGCGAACGAGTTCCAGCAGAACGTCATGGTCCCACCCCGCCATCTTCATCCTGCCCCGCATCGACACCCCCCTGCGCTCCCTGGCGGACCGCACCAGGTTCAGCGCCATCCGCCGCATCATGGCCAGGTTCTCCGGCCCGTTGCCGATCCGGTTCCTCTGCTGGTCCTCGTTCATCGCGACGTCGAGGACCCAGTGAAGGCTGTTCTCGATCCGCCAGTGGGCACGGACCGCTTCCAGCAGCCGCTCCGGCGAAAGCGTCCCGCTCATGATGAAATACCGGGTTCCGGCCGCCGTTCCGTCCCGGGTCTCCCGCGTCGCGTCGACCGCACCGAACGCCGCCAGGCCGGGCCAGTCATGGGTCTCCCGCAGCCAGTCCACGTCGTGGCACACCCGTGCCCGCCGGGTCTCGATGCGGCCATGCCCCTTTTCCACCAGCTCTTCGGAAACGTCAATGTTTCCAGACATCTGCGGATCCTCCATGTATTTCTCCACATCCCCGTGCAGGCTCCCCTGGTTGCCCTTCAGCGCCAGGACATAATCGCCGCCACGGGCCGTGACCTGTTCCGCCGTCGCCCTCTGGGTATGCATCGCGTCGGCGGTCACCGTCCTGCCCCTGAGGTCGAGAAGGTCCAGGAGCGCGGGCATCGCCGTGATCTCGTTCGACTTGCCGGAGACCCGCACCTGGCCCAGCACGACCCCCGCCCCGGTCGCGAAGGCCTGGACCAGATGGAGCGCGGAGCGCTCCGTTGCGTCGGCGAAGGACCGCCGGAGGGCCTTGCCGTCAATCGCGACCACGCCGTCGCCGAGCCGTTCGGCCCAGCCTCCCGCCAGCCGGAGCAGGGCGGCGTTGAGGCCCTTCGGATCCAGCGCGTTGAACAGGTCGGAGAACGCGTCATGGCTCGGAATGCCGTGCTCCAGCTTCATGAACCGGCGCAGGAAACTTTCCTTGCACCGCCCGAAAAGCGCCATATCCGAACACCCCTCACCCCCGCAGAGGGCGCACAGGAGAGCGATCATGAGCATTTCGTGGAGGTCGTGGCGGGTCGCGTTGCTGCGGCGGGGGTCCTCGACCCCCTCGAAAATCACCTTCAGGTCCTGCATGTTTCTGCCTCATTTGCCTGTTTTTAAGTCATATTGGCATCAATAGAATTAAATCGCAATAGATTTAATTTCAAAAGCGATAGCCCTATTCCAGCGGTAGAGCTGTCGCCTGGTCATGGGGTGCCTGAGACCTGGTCTCAAGGATTGCGTTCCCACTGCCGGCCGGAAACTTCGCGGGGCGTCGGGACCGCTGAAACCTATCCCCGGATTTAGTGATGCCTAGAGTGAAGGGACGAATTTATTCATATATAACAGATCATTGTATAAATGGCACAAAGAACTTTCGAACTGGCGATCAACATCATGCATTTCGAAAGCCCGAGCTTCAACGATCATCCGCTGTCACCATGCATGACCTGGGCCGATTGGGTGAGAGGGCATCTGTAGGCCATGGATCACCGGTTGGCCGGACTGACACGGATTCCGCTCGATCGTTGATCAGGACGCTGAATTTGATTGGCCAATTGATGTGTTGAACGCATTATGGAAGGATGGTTCCGCCCGGTGCGGAAGGTTTCGAACCTGCACGGCCGGAGGCGTCAGGATGAAGGACGGCAAGAATGCAGTTTGAAGGTATCTACACACCATTGGTCACGCCCTGGAATGAGGATTTTTCGCTGAACGAGAATGCCCTGGCCGAAACCATCGAATTCCTGGTCGGTGCCGGGATTCATGGCATTATCGTTGCGGGAACAACCGGCGAGTACTATGCACAGTCGCCCGAGGAACGCATCGACATGATGAGCAGGGTGCGGACGCTGATTGCGGGGCGCCTGCCGATGATAGTCGGCACTGGAGCGATGCGGACCGAAGACAGTGCGATGTTCGGGAAAGCCGCGAAAGCGGCTGGAGCGGATGCGCTGCTGGTTGCCACACCGCCCTATACCTATCCCACTGGCCGCGAGATCGCCCTTCATGCACTGGCGATAGATAGGGCGGTGAACCTGCCGATCATGCTCTACAACTATCCCGGGCGCATGAGCGTGAACATGGATGAGGAATGCCTCGATCGCCTTGGACGCAGCCCGAACTTCTGCGCGATCAAGGAAAGCTCTGGAGATCCGAACCGGCTTCATCTTCTGGCGAGGGATTACCCGCACATAGCGCTGAGCTGCGGGATGGACGACCAGGCGCTGGAATTTTTTGCCTGGGGTGCGCGAAGCTGGGTCTGTGCCGGGTCCAATTTTGCGCCCGAAGCCCATATCGCGCTGTACCGGGCCTGTGCCATCGAGGGGGACTTTACGAAGGGCCGCGCGATCATGTCCGCCATGCTTCCACTGATGAGGGTCCTGGAGCAGGGTGGGGCGTTTGTGCAGTGCATAAAGCATGGCCTGACCATGCGTGGCATCAATGCCGGCCCTCCGCGCAGGCCCATGCAGCCACTCACGAAGGATGCGAGGCGGGAACTCGAAGAGGTGATTCGGACAATGGACAGAGCGGTTACCGCGATTACGGCAGTGGAAGAGGTGCCGTCAAACGTCACTGATCTGAGGAGATCGCGACTTGGACGGACAGGGTCATCGAAATGACGGCGCTCCTTACCCGGGCCGAGTATGCCGCGATTGGGGATGGGCTGAACCTTCCGGCATCGCCATTCGTCGATGGACGCTTCCGAAAGGGAAGCGGCCCAAGGATGCCGACACTGAACCCGGCCACGGGTTCAGGACTGGCTCACATCACCACCGCGAGTCCCGATGACGTGAACTTTGCGGTGTCAAAGGCGCGTGAGGCATTCGAGCAGGGGCATTGGGCGAACATGCATCCATCAGGACGCAAGGATGTGCTCATCCGGCTCTGCAAGCTGATGATGCGCAACCGCCGCGAACTGGCGGTTATGGAATGCCTGGAATCCGGTAAGCCGATTCGGGACTGTGAACTGATAGATGTGCCTGAAGCGATCAATTCCATCAAATGGCACGCGGAAGCGACTGACAAGCTCTATGGCCAGACCAGCCCTTCCGGTGACGGCGCTCTTTCGGTGATCGTTAGGGAACCGATGGGCGTCGTGGCGACGGTGCTGCCCTGGAATTTTCCGCTTCTGATGCTCGCGTGGAAGATTGGACCGGCGCTGGCCGGCGGCAACTCGGTGATCGTGAAGCCGGCTGAACAGACGAGCATGACGGCCTTGCGCATTGCGGAACTGGCGCAGTTGGCAGGCCTGCCGCGAGGCGTTCTTCAGGTTCTGCCGGGCGAAGGGCCAATTGTGGGAGAAGCCCTCGGCAGGCATATGGGCGTCGATATGGTCAGTTTTACCGGATCGACCGATACGGGGCGGCGTTTCCTGCACTACGCAGCGGATTCCAATCTGAAGAAAGTTGTCCTGGAATGCGGTGGCAAGAATCCGGCAGTGGTGATGGAGGATGCCGAGAATCTCGATCAGGTGGCGGAGCACATAGTCAACGCGGCGTTCTGGAATATGGGCGAGAACTGTTCGGCCGCTTCGAGGCTGATTGTCCATCGGGCTGTGAGGGAACCGCTGATGGAGCGGATCCTGGCCAGGCTACGCGACTGGAAAACCGGTGACCCGCTGGATCCGGCCAATCATCTTGGCGCCCTGATCGACAGGGCACATTGTGAAAAGGTGGCAGGCTATCTCAACGGGGATGCGATAACCGGCGGATCGGCTGAGTGGCCGTTCCTTGAGCCTACAGTCTACTCCGTTGACAGGGATGATCCACGGGCGCGGAACGAGATATTCGGTCCCGTCCTGAGTGTGATCGAAGTGGCCTCCACAGACGAAGCCATTTCGGTTGCCAATGACACCGACTACGGTCTGACGGCCTGCGTATTTTCAGCGAATGTCCGCGAGGCGATTCGTGCGGCACGCGAGATCCGGGCGGGAACGGTGACTGTGAACTGTTACGGTGAAGGGGACATCACGACACCGTTCGGTGGCTACGGGCTGTCAGGCTTCGGTGGCCGTGACAACAGCTTCGCTGCCCATGATCAGTACACCGAGCAGAAGACGATCTGGATTGATCTTGTCGACCCGCGCGAGGGGGACAATGTGGGATGACAGTCGAGGCGGTTGGCGGTGCCCGCCGAGGCCGCGGGGCGAGAAAGGCTGCCCGGATGGCATTGGACATCGCGATGCTGCCGGCGCTGAGGCGGCGGCTCCCAATCTGTGAGCCGATGGATCGGGAAGATGTTGAGCGTATCGACGCGGCGTCCATGGATATACTTGAGGATGTCGGTGTTGTGTTCCGTGATCCGGTGGCGCTGGAGGACTGGCGTCGAACCGGGGCGAAAGTTCAAAATGAGACCGTGCATCTTGACAGGGGACTGGTGCGCGAACTGATCGCGAATGTCCCGTCTACATTCACCTACCATGCACGCAACCCGGCGAATAATCTGCCGTTCGGCCAGGAGCATTCCATCTTCGTTCCGATGACCGGTGCGCCCTATCTGCGCGACCTTGATGATGTGCGCCGCTCCCCAACTCTCGCTGACCTGGCCGATTTCCACAAGCTCTGCCATATGCTGCCAGCGCTGCATTCCACCGCACACCACATCGTGGAGCCGATGGATCATCCCATCAGCCACCGGCATCTACGCATTACCTATTCCTCGATGAAGCATTCCGACAAGATGTTCATGGGAATGACGACAAGCCCCAGGAATGCGGAAGACGTGCTCGACATGTGTGCGATCCTGTTTGGTGAGGCTTTCATGGAAAATCACCCGGTCGTCACTGGTAACTGCAATGGAAATTCTCCGCTCGTCTGGGACGAGACGATGCTGGGAGCGATGCGGGCATTCGCGCGGCGAAACCAGCCAGTTCTCTGCTCTCCCTTTGTGCTGGGCGGCGCGAACACTCCCGCGAGTGTGGCTCCGACAGTCGCTCAGCTAAATGCGGAGGCGCTCGCTGCGATGGCCTACATGCAGGTGGTTCGGGAGGGTGCGCCTGCGATCTATGGCCATTATCTTTCGACGGTTTCGATGAAATCTGGAGCGCCGATGGCCGGTACGCCGGAAATCAGCCTGATGAATTACATGATCGGCCAGATGGCGCGCTTCTATGATGTGCCCTGGCGGTCGTCGAGCACGCTTGGAGGTGCGAAGACTTTTGATGCGCAGGCCGGTTACGAAAGCGCGGCGACCCTGATGGCGACGCTTCATGCGGGCTGCAATTACATTTGGCACTCTGCCGGATGGAACGAGGCCGGCATGCATTGTTCGATGGCCAAGTTCGTTGTCGATGCAGAACAGTGCGCGATGGGATACCGTATGGCCGAGGGCATAGGGTGGGATGACTTCGACGAAGCGCTGGCTGCGGTTCGCGATGTCGGACCCGGCGGGCACTATCTGGGCCATCCGCATACACTGGAGAACTTCCAGCGCGCGTTTTTCATGCCAGAGCTGTTCGACAACAATTCGGTTGAGCAGTGGCAGGCTGAAGGCTCGATCGAGATCACGGAACGGGCGCTGCGTCATGTTCGCAGCCTGCTTAAGGGATATGAGGAGCCGAGACTTGATCCAGGGATTGATGAAGCCCTGTGTGACTACATCGCCAGACGTGAGCGTGAAATCCCCGCCGCCGACGCGCTGAACCAGGAGCACTGACGCGGTGTCAGGTGCCATTGGCGAAATGGAATCTTCAGGAGTTCGTTAGTGTTCGAGACTTCGATTTCCGGGATCCGGGCACCCAAGCCAGAATGCGGCAGCCTGAAATGCCTGACGGCGCTCCAAGATGGCTGAAACAGAGGAAACGGTGGATGAAGGTTCGTCACCTGCCAGTCGATCCCGGCCCTGCTGGGTGGAACCGTCTCCTGCCTGAGCCGATTCCTGCGGATCCGCTAGAGGGGCGGCACATCGCCGACTGGCTGGTCATAGGTGCGGGGTTTGCCGGACTGTCGGCGGCTAGACGTCTGGCCCAGCTGGATTCAGGTTCCAGAATCGTGGTGCTGGAAGCCAGAAGGGTCGGCGATGGGCCAGCCGGGCGAAATTCCGGATTCATGGTCGATCTGCCTCATGATCTGGCGTCTGAAGACTATGGTGGCGCTTTGGAGGGGGATGTCGAGCAGACCCGTGACAACCGCCGTGCAATCAGGTTTGCTGCCGAGCTGGCGGAAGAATTCGGATTTGGCCTGGAAGCCTTTGTTCAGGCGGGAAAGATCAATGCCGCGGCGACCGAACGGGGACATCGGCACAACCTGAGTTATGCCCGGCACCTTAGCGCCATGGGTGAAGCGCATGAACTGCTGGACGCCGGCGCAATGCGTGAGCTCACGGGAATCGATTACTACCAAAGCGGGTTGTTCACTCCTGGTGCAGCAATCATCCAGCCGGCGCTCTATGTTCGCGGTCTGGCGGAGGCGCTCCAATCCGGCGGTGTGGCGGTCCATGAGGAGAGCCCAGTGGTTGAGCTGAGGCAATCGGGTGACTGGGTGGCCAGGACACCTCGTGGCCAGGTGGTCTCGCCCGGTGTGATTCTGGCCGTGAACGGACATCTTAACAGCTATGGCTTCCTTCGCGGTCGCCTTGCACATGTCTTCACCTATGCATCGATGACACGGGAACTTGCTCCTGACGAGGTTTCGCGGTTGGGCGGGAAGCCCGTATGGGGTGTAACCCCGGCGGATCCATTGGGCACGACCGTCCGACGGATCTCTGGCACGGGTGGCGATCGGATCGTGGTGCGGAACCGCTTTACCTATGATCCATCCATGGAGGTGGGGCAAAGGCGCCTTGCTTTCGCCGCCCGCAGCCATGACCGTGCGTTTGCCGCACGCTTTCCGATGCTGAAAGATGTCGAGATGGAATTCCGCTGGGGAGGGCGGCTTTGCCTGAGCCTCAATGGGGTACAGGTGATCCGCGAACTGGAAGAAGGTCTGTTTTCCGCCTGCTGCCAGAACGGCCTCGGTACGGCGAAGGGAACTCTGGCCGGGATGCTGGCTGCGGAACTGGCCTGCGGATTTAGATCTGAAGCACTTGATCGTGCTCTATCCGCACCTCTTCCGAGCCGCTTGCCACCCCCACCGGTAGCGCGGGTTGGCGCGTGGGCTCGAATACGGTTCTCGGAGGTAAGGGCAGGCGGGGAACTCTGACAGCCCCACGTCACGGTCGCGGTTTCAATGATCGTTGCCAACGCCTTTCTGGCTGAGCGGTTTCGTCCAAAACTGCGTAGCGATTCCATAGCGAGTTTCCCGATGTGGTGAGGACCGAAAGGGGCGCGGCTTCGAAGGGTTCCGCTGGATCCTGAACACCGTCGGCTTCGGCCGCGCCGATTCGAAGTGACCCAGCCGGGTGAATGTGCTATGGTTCGCTCCAGGCGGCGCGCTGGGGAGATGATGCCATGTCCGGACCCGACATCGAGGGACTGCGCAGGTTCAGTGAGGAGACCTCACGCCACCTGACCGAATTCTTCGTCGGCCGGGAGGACCTGATCGGCTTCGTCGAGAGAAGGTGCCAGGCCGTGCATGAGCGCAGCCGGGCTGGTGTTGAGAGCCCGGCACGGGGGGTCACGGTCCTGTTCCAGGGTGCCCCGGGAATGTCACTATAGCACTGTTGACTCCCTGAGCGGGCCCCGGCTTCTGAAGGCCCTGTAGAATGCGGTTGCCTGGAGGAGGTATTTCATGCCTTTCCACATTTTCTGCGTCCCCGGCAGGGGCTGGCGTTTCGAGGGGATGAAGCCGACGTAGCGGCCGATGTCGATGGCGGCCTCGCGGATGGTGAAGCCGTCGAAGGGCGGGGCCCGGGCGTCCCTGAAGCCGTAATCCTCCATCCCGATCCAGAGGGCGGTGAGCTCGTCCTCGTCCAGGAAATCGAGGGCGGGCCGGTCGGGCTCGGCCTTCGCGGCGCGCTGGATGTCGAACACGCGCCATGCGGTGACGGCGTCGAAGGCGAGGCAGCACCGGAGGTCGTCGGCCTCGTCGAGCTGGCGGTCCTCGATGCGGGTGCACTGTTTCAGCGTCTTGAAATATTCCTCGATTGTCCACCTCGCCTCGTACCGCCTGACGGTGTCGATGGCGCCCTGGAGGTCGGGCTTCGCGTCGCTGGACAGCAGCAGCCATGACAGCCGCCGGCCGCCCTTCGGCGGCGTGGTGGTCTCGCTGGCGAGCACCGCGGTGACCGGCAGGGTCTGGCGGCTCCGTCCGGGGGCCTTCAGCTCGACGCGTGCGACGCGGATCTCCGTCTCCGCGGTCCGCGCCGGGCGGGCCCTCACGGCCTTTCGCCCACGCGACCCGGTGATCCCGCCGCGGGCGGCGACGTGGACGGTGCGCGTCCCGACGGCGGGCAGCCCGGAGACGTGCTCCATGAGGTCCACCACCTCACCGCCGGCGATGACGGAGCGGCGGGTCGAGGCGCTGGAGCGCACCAGCAGCCCGGCCGCGGCGGGGTCTTCCGCCTGGGCCTCGAACATGTCCCATATGTCGCCCTCGCGGTCGCAGACGGTGATCACGCGCGTTCCAGGGCTGGTCCTCCCGACCTCCTGCGCCAGGGCCAGGCCCTCCAGCCAGCGGCGGCTCTCGCTGCCACCGTCGGGCGTCTCCGTCTCCGCCGCCCTGTCCGGTTCCGGCTCCGCCCGCCCCGTGCCTCCGCGCCTGCGGTCGGCCTTCACGGTGACGCCCTCCCGGAAGCTGGCGTCGATGGCCAGCACCCCGAGGCCGCGGCCGGAGGCCGACACCGCCAGCGTCACGTGCGCCGGGATGCCGACGCTGCCCGATCCGCCGCCGCCGAGCTTCGCCAGACCGCCCGTGGAGCCCTTCAGGCCGGAAAAGTCCAGCATCGTGGTGTCCTGGATGGCCAGGACCTCCGTCTCGGCCCGGCAGCGCTGGAGCGTGGCCATGCGGTGGCTCTCGATGATGTCGTCCATGCTCACCCTGGGGTTGGAAAGCAGCCTGTAGGCCGCACCCTGATCCTTTTTTCCGGCGAAGACAACGGCGACCGGCTCACCGGGCCGGGTCTCCCAGGCCCTCCCCATGGCCAGGATCCGGCTGCGCACCCGTCCGTCGGGATGGCCGCACAGCCCGAACTCCAGGTCCGCCCAGTCGGCGTCCTCCGGGATCGCCGGGGCCGGGCCCAGCCAGCGCGGCGTCTCCGGCCCGCGGCACATGCGGTCGCGCCAGTCCGGATCCAGCGGCCTCATCCAGACGCCGCAGGCCTCCGCTCCCTCCCGGCGGTGGCCGGGAGGATGGCCGGAGGTGGTCCCGGCGAACTCCCATCCGGCCGCCGCGTAGGCCGTGCCGGGGCGCTCCGCGCCGACATAGGTGAAGGCCATCGCCGGACGGACGCCGTGCAGCCTCTCCCAGTCATCGGGAAGCCGCCGCGCCGCCAGCCCCAGAACGTGGCTGGCCAGGTGCGGGACCTCCACGCCTGGCAGGATCAGGAACCTGGAGTTCTGCACCAGCAGCCCCAGCTTCGCCATCCGCTCCCGGCCGCTCCAGCCGATGTAGGCGTCCCGTGCCCTCTGGTGCCAGTTGGCCGCGTGAAAGCAGAGCCCGCCGACGCGCCCCAGGCGTTCGCTGCTGATCCAGTAGAAGAGGAGAGCGCCGGGATTGGACGGGTCGCCCCGGGGATGGTGGCTCTCCATCATCCCCCGCAGGGCGCGCCGCTCCTCCGCCGTCTCCGCCATCTCCAGCCCGACACCGCCGAGCTCCGCGAGCGTGCCGGAGAACCGGACGTCGGGATGCTCCGGCAGCGGCTGGCCGGGAGCCACCGGCGATCCGGCCTGCGGCAGGGTGATGCCGTAGCGCTCCGCGATCTTCGGCAGGGCCAGCCGGGCGGAGGCGAGGCACGGCGCTCCGGCGGCGTTGGTCCAGTCCTCGCGCTCGCACAGCCCCGCCGCCAGACTGCGCCGTCCGGCTCCCGCCGCCGCCGCGGACCTCAGCCACCCGACCGTTTCCTCCCCGAAATGGCGCATCCCGACCTGCATGCGAATCAGGTAGCACGGGCGACCTATGGAATCAACTAATATATAGTGACATGCCCCGGGAGCCGGAAAGACGTCGCTCATGACGAAAATCCGGGAAAGGCTGGCGGCGTGCGGGCCCAGCATTCCGTCCGTTGAGCTCGAGGTGGGTGACCTCGAGGATCCTGACAGGGTCCTTGCCAAGGCAGGGACCGCCCTGTCGGGGATTCCGGGGGCTGTGCGGAAACTGACCGAATCGCTCACCCTTTCACTTCCAGGCGGTGTGTCTCTCGACGCATCGGGGATCCTGGAGAGATTCGGCCGGGCCAGCGGGGGCGTCGCCGCCGTCTTCATTGACGAGATCCAGAACGTGGATCCCGAAGGCCCCACATCGGTCCGCAAGTCACTGCGGTCTCTTCACGAGGGAGTACACCAGCTGCCCATCGTGCCGGTGCTTGCCGGACTGGGGGATTCGCGGAAGCGGCTGAAGGATGCCGGGCTCTCCCGCCTCGACCCGCCATTCGGGGTTTCGGTCGGCCGCCTGCCCGCGGACGAGGTCATGCGGTCCGTTGCGCTGTTCACCAAGCGCTTTCGGGTGACCGGTCGTCCTGGGCGGTGGCAGGACGGCATCGCCCGGTGGTCCGACGGCTGGCCGATGCATGTCCACAACTCCCTGCGGGCCCTGGCGGGCGAGCTGGCAGGGACCGGCGGCGACCTCGACCGGGCCGACCTCCATGCCGTGCGCGTGAAGGCTACGGAGATGCGCATGGAATACTACGGGAGCCGCGTTGAAGGTCCGCTTTCCGGATGCAGGCGCCTGCTGGGCGCCGTCATGGCGGGGATCGGCGACCGCGGCGTGACCGAGGACGAAGTCGTCGATGAGATCGGGCGACTCCACAAATCGGCCGACTCTTCCTCCGAACGGATTCCCGAAGGCCTCACCGCCGGGATGATGTTCGCGACCATGGTCGCCAGCGGGCTGCTGCAGACCGGGGACGGGGATTTCCATTCGTGTCCCATTCCCTCGCTCCGGAAGTACTGCACCGCACGCGCGGCCGGGCGGCTGCACCTGAACGTCATGTCGGGCGATGAGGCGAAGGTCCGGGCCGCGCTCGGGGAAGGGGCTGACATCGGCGCCTGTGACCCGGGCGGAGGGACAGCGCTGCACCTGGCCGTCGACCAGGACTGGCCTGGCATCGCCCGGCAGCTGCTGGAGGCGGGCGCCGATCCGCAGGCGAGGGACGGCCTGGGGCGGACACCGGCGGACCTCGCGTCCGGACGGCCCGGCTTCGGTTTCCTCGGGCAGTTCGCCGCGCCGGGGAGACCGCCGTCACTCTCCATGGAAATGTGAGCGGAGGCAGGGGTGGCGCCTGTGGAAAGGGGGGCTGTCTTTCGCAACACCTTGCCGGAACTATCGTGGATCGCTACCGGAATCCTATCGGAAAGCATTGCGATTCTTCAAGTAAGCCAATCTCAAGGGGGATAACCCTGGCAGCTCCCGGGTATGTCCGGAAGACGGAGGGGCGGCTTCGAACCCATGATGCGCTATGGGAAAAGGATCAGGGATTCCGCGCTGTTGCGCACCGAACCGGTGCATGAACTCATCAGATGCTGGAGCGGAACGCAAAACCTGAACTCGCCTATCTGACAGTTTTCCACTGGCATGATGCGCCCATCGACGCATGCATCTCTCCTGCAGGACATTGGAGGTGGCTTGGTGGAAATATCCTCGGATAGGCTCCCTTGCCGATGTGGTGTACTGAAAATGCCGGGACAGGTCTGTCATAGGTCAATCGCAGGAGTTGAACATTAGATGTGGGTATCGGAATAATGGAAGTGCGCAGATTCTCCTGATTCCCAACGAACCGATTCATGACCCTGGAAGAGACTTTTCTATCGCCACGCAAACGCCCGGTTTCCTACACCGATGAATTCAGCCGTGATGAAGTGCGGTTGGCAAACCGCAATCACGGAACTCTTCTTGAGACCCTGAGACTCGACGTTACGCCGACCGGTGCCCATTACCTTCTCAATCATTTCGACGTACCGGTTCTGGACGAAACACACCACCTGCTGCGTTTGAGCGGTGCCTTCACCCGTCCCCGCGCAATCAGCGTTGCCGATATCCGTACAATGCCAGCAGTCACCATGCCGGTAACCATGGAATGCGCTGGAAACGGACGGGCAGGGATTTCACCGCGATGCCGGTCGATGCCCTGGATGCATGAGGCGGTGGGGACCAGTGAATGGACGGGAACTCCGCTGAAGCCACTGATCGACAGCGCTGGACTTCGCCCGGACGTCAGAGACATTTCGTTCACCGGTGCTGATATAGGATTTGATAGAGGCCAGCGGCATGCCTTTGGCCGCAGCCTTACGCCGGAACAGCTATTCGGTCTGGATGCCCTTATTGTCTACGAGATGAATGGTCAGCCCCTTTTGCCTCAGCATGGCGCACCACTAAGGCTGATCGTGCCGGGCTGGTTCGGGATGGCCTCGGTGAAGTGGTTGACCGACATAGAGGCCCTGACCACCCCTTACCAGGGGTTCCAGCAGATCCAGACCTATCGCCTAAGGCAAAGCGAGGAAGAACCCGGTCTCCCAGTCACTGCGATGCGTGTCAAGGCGCTGATGTCACCACCGGGTGTTCCTGACTGGCTCACACGGTCGCGATTTGTTGAGCCGGGGCAGGTGGAGGTGACCGGCCGCGCCTGGTCGGGAGCGGGTGTGCCGATTGATCGGGTGGAACTGGGAGTGGACGAAGACTGGTGCGAGGCGGAAGTTACCCCTGGGACGGGGCGTTATGCATGGTCAGCATGGCGCGCCAACTGGGAGGCGAGGCCAGGTGCCCATATTCTGCGCTGCCGGGCGACTGACACTGACGGAAATGTCCAGCCGCTGGACGCTCCGTGGGACGTCGCGGGATTCGCAAATAATGCAGTCCAGGAAGTCGAGGTGTTCGTCGGCGAACCGCCCGGGCATTAGAATGCCGCACGCCGGATCAGATTCAGACCCATCAAGGCGAAAATCACCAGCAGGAACCGCCGGAAGCCATCTTCCGATAACCGGTGCCGAAGGCGTTCACCGACAGCGAATCCCGCAAATGTGGGAACGAGAAGCAGGACAGATATCCAGAACAGCCCCGGCGTCAGGAATCCTTGCCTCAGGTAGCCGAAGGCAAGCGGCAGGCTGCCAAGGAAGATGAGTAATCCGCAGGCCCGTACGAATTCATCTTTGCCGACGCGCCTGGCGGCGAGATAGACCGCCATGGGTGGTGCCCATACTGAGGTGAGCCCGCCCAGCACACCTGCAACAATACCGGCGACTGTCTGTGCCGGAGTGTCGAATGACGCTGGAATCGATGGTGCCCATCGGCTGGCATTGACGGCGACGAAGACCAGAAGCGTTACGCCGAGTATGGCCAGAAGGGTGCGATCGCTGGCATTCTTCGCCATCAGGACCGTGACCGCTACCCCGACCATGAGCGTCAGGGCAAATGGCAGATAGGTTCGGCAGGCGCGCAGGATTTCGCCGGAACGCCAGACCTGCCATGCGTTGGTTGCGATCATTGGCATAAGCAGCAGCGCGATCGCCGTGCGAGGATCGAGTGCGAGTGTCATCAGACTTACAGCAGTCGTAGGAAGCCCCATCCCTGCGGCTCCCTTGATCATTCCCGCGAGCAGAAGGGCAAGAGAAACCAACGCGATGTAAACAGGATCCGTCATGCGCGACACCTATCCGCAGGGTTCCGGTCTCTACAACGACATTTCATCGCATGACGGGAACGGTTCTTCCGCTTTCCGACCGCCTCTCGTGCCAGGTCATCTAATGCCGGTGAGGTCGTCACATGTCTCAAGCTGAAAGCGGATTCCATTGAGTAGACGCTTCGCGAATGTGTTGACCACATAATCCATGCAGTTGCAGAGATTCGGCAAATTCATCGATTCCACTAACTGACCTGACCCTGGTAACAACCGTCTGGGGGCATCAGAACGCCTTGAACGTCAGTGTCGTCAGCGACCGCTCGATGCCATCGATATCCAGCAGGCGGTCGTTGATGAATTTGCCTATATCCTCATCCGCCGGGACGTAGAGCTTCAGCAGAATGTCAAAGGTGCCACTCGTCGAATAGAGCTCCGAGTGGAGTTCTCGCAGCAGGATCTCCTCGGCGACCTTATAGGTTGTCCCGGGACGGCAGCGTAGCTGAACGAACACGAGTGTTGTCATGGCGAATCTCCTTTTGTCGCAGTCATTGCAGATTCTCTGTGCTCTGGGCAAACGCGAATTCCCCATCGACGGCATATCTTGGAATGGACGCGGTCAGGGTCTATAAGTGCCCGTCCAGTACGGAGGACAAAATGCGTACCGCTACAATTCGGCGTCGGACCGCCGAGACGGACATCTCCGTCGAAATCGACCTCGAAGGTTCCGGGATGTGTGACTGCCAGACCGGAGTAGGGTTTTTTGACCATATGATCGATCAGCTGGCGCGCCATTCGCTGATCGACATGACGCTCCGGGTAAAAGGTGATCTTCACATCGATGATCATCATACGGTGGAGGATGCCGGAATTGCGTTAGGGCAGGCGTTGGCCTCCGCGCTTGGTGACAAGAGCGGTATTCGGCGCTACGGATCCTGTCTGCTTCCAATGGATGACGCTTTGGTTCGTGCGACGCTTGATTGTTCCGGGCGACCATACCTTATGTGGAACGTCGACTTTCCAGCTGCCAAAGTCGGGACTTTCGACACTGAACTGGTTCGCGAGTTCTTTCAGGCATTATCTACGAATGGAGGAATCACACTCCATGTTGATGCTCTTCACGGACTCAATAGCCACCACATAGCCGAGGCGTCGTTCAAAGCGGTGGCGCGGGCGCTACGTGAGGCGGTCGAGACCGACCCGCGAAGGAGTGGTGCCATTCCGTCCACCAAAGGCACTCTGTAGATGGATTTGGCGACCGATGTTGGGATATCGATTGCCCGTCAGGACACATTTTACGGAACGGTTGCGGGTGAATGTCACATGCATGAATTTCTTAGATGCCGCCGAGAAAGCGAAATTCGGGACCGCCGGGTTTGTCAATTATGGTGCGGAATCCAGCTATCAAAGGATGCATTGTGAGCTGTCCTGAGGCCCTGCTGCCACCGACAAGCCCACAATCCGCCTTTGCATGTGCGTGGCCGCGTCCGGCGTCGGTCGATGGGGACTGGAACCCATACGGTGGTAATCTGTCTGTCCATGCCGCGCCCAACCGGAGCTTCCTGCAATGATCACCGCCATCATCGACTGCGGCATCGGCAATCTGCACTCGGCGGTGAAGGCGTTCCAGCGCATGGCGCATGGGACCGATGCAGGAAGGGTCGTCGTGGTTTCGGACCCCGATGCGGTCCTTCGGGCGGACCGCATCGTTCTGCCCGGCGACGGCGCCTTTCCCGCCTGTCGTGAATCCCTGCTGGGCATCGGTGGTCTCGAGGAAGCGCTGCACGAGGCGGTGGTGGAACGAGGGCACCCGTTTCTCGGAATCTGCGTCGGAATGCAGATGCTCGCAACCCGGGGGCATGAGTACAGAACCGTTCCAGGACTTGGCTGGATAGGCGGGGACGTCGAACGGGTTGACCCAGCGGTACCTGGCATGAAGGTGCCGCATATGGGCTGGAATGACCTGGTGATTGATGGTGAGAGCCCGGTTCTGGAAGGGCTGGACACGGGAGATCATGCCTATTTCGTCCATTCCTATCAGTTCCGGGTGGCCGATTCCGCGGACAGGCTGGCACATTGCGAATATGGAGGCGACATCACCGCGATCGTGGGTCGTGACAACATCATCGGTACCCAGTTCCACCCGGAAAAGAGCCAGGCCGCAGGTCTTCGGCTGATCGCGAATTTCCTGACCTGGTCGCCCTGACGACAGCGCCTACCGTGCCTGAAGCCACGCTTCACCGTGTTGCCGGATGATGCACTCCTCCGTGCCGTTGACTGAAGGCGCACTATACGCTGCGACAGGGGGCGAATTCGGAAGCCCTGCCGTGTGGCACCCGGTTCCGGGTGCGGTCGGGCGGATCACCTCCATTACGGCGGCAACGTGGATCAGGCGGTGACTGGCGACCATACGAGTTGGAAAGGTCGGCCCGTTGGTCATTGTCCATTCTGACCGGTATCGATACATGTGGTGTCTGGCAGGCCGCACCGATCCTGGTGACCTGTTCCGCGTGGATGTGTCTCCCGTTGTGGCCGACACATGCCGGCGGCCGGTTAAGGTCAGCAGAGCATACACAACCCGGACCTATCCGGCGGATTCCAGACCTCACTGGCTGGTCCGGTTGAGTCCACCGATTTGGGCCTAACGGAAGTATCCCGTTTCCATGCGTACTGACCGATGTGGAGTAAGTAATTGAAAGTCATGGCGACAGCAGATGAATTATCGTGAGAGCCAAACTTTCGGGAGCAGGTCTGGTTGCACGGTTTGACAACATTGATCCTGTTCATTTTTGGGGTCGAAGTCCGTTTCGGTCAGTCGTAAGGGAAGGTATGGGACGTGTCGTGCAGCTCAACATGTCCGGTTCGCTGCCGTTCTGGCGGCGACCGGTCGCTTTGCTCTTTCTAATGGCAGCCGCCATGCCGATCACGTTCGCCACATGGTCGGCGCTGCTGAACAACTTCGTAATTGAGGCGGCAGGTTTTACAGGTGTCGAGATCGGCTGGCTGCACACTATCCGGGAGATCCCCGGATTTCTTGCGGTTGGCGTCATCGCTCTCATCATCTTCATTCGAGAGCAGGCCCTAGGCATCGTCTCTCTGCTAACTCTCGGTGCCGCCAGTGCCGTAACGGCATGGTTTCCCAGTTTCGGTGGCCTGCTGGCCATCACGATGATCTCATCCATTGGGTTCCATTATTATGAAACCGTCAACCAGTCTCTCCAGCTTCAGTGGATCGACAGGGAACGGGCGCCTCAGACTCTAGGGTGGATCGTCGGTGTCAGTTCCGGCGCGTCGCTTCTGGCATACGGACTGCTGGTCGTAACCTGGAAGACCGCGGGACTCAGCTATAATTTCGTCTACATGGTTTCAGGCGGGATCACCGTGGCTATCGCGGTATTCTGCTTCCTGGCTTACCCGCGGTTCGAAGCGCCCAACCCCCAGCTGCGTAAGATGGTCCTGCGCCGACGCTACTGGCTCTATTATGCGCTACAGTTCATGTCTGGTGCCCGACGGCAGATATTTCTGGTCTTCGCGGCCTTCATGATGGTTGAGCGATTTGGATTTGAAGTACACGAACTGACAGCCCTGTTTCTGGTTAACTATCTGGCAAACATGCTCTTTGCGCCGCTGATGGGGCGCTTCGTTGCGGTTTGGGGAGAGCGTGCGGCTCTCGGACTCGAATATGTAGGGCTGATCGGTGTATTTCTGGCTTATGGTGGCATTTACTGGTTTGGCTGGGGTGTGGTTCTGGCTGCTGTGCTCTATGTTCTGGATCACATGTTCTTCGCAATGGCCTTCGCACTGAAGACCTATTTCCAGAAAATAGCCGATCCGCGGGACATCGCTCCCACCGCTGCCGTAGCATTCACCATCAACCATATCGCAGCGGTGTTTCTTCCTGCGGTGCTTGGCTATCTATGGATCGTCTCGCCTGGTGGTGTCTTTGTTATGGCTGCGACGATGGCGGGAATCTCGCTCGCGCTGGCCCTGATGATCCCTCGCCACCCCGTTCCCGGATACGAAACCGTGTTCCGCCGTCCCGGCATTGTACCGGCTGAGTAGCCATGCGCCTTTGAGGCGCCTATATTGATGCAGCGATGCAACGGGAGGTAAGTGAATGTTTACGTTCAGACGAAAAGGGATCGAGATGGTGTCGGCGAAGGATGCCCTTCCCGGCAGGCCGGAGCCTATCGCGACGGCGGAGACGCATTTTGTGAATGGCCTGTCGCTGGATTCGCAGGTGCCTGAAGGGTTTGAGCCCGCTATGTTTGGCATGGGATGTTTCTGGGGTGTGGAACGAATGTTCTGGAAGCTGCCCGGCGTATGGCTAACTATGGTTGGCTATGCTGGCGGGTTCACGCCGAACCCGACCTACAGAGAGGTCTGCACGGGTCTGACCGGCCACACCGAAGTCGTGCGTCTCGTCTTTGATCCCGAAGAGGTGACCTACAGGGAGCTGTTGCGGGTATTCTGGGAGGGGCATGACCCCACACAGGGAATGCGACAGGGAAATGACATGGGCACCCAGTACCGGTCAGGCATTTACTGGTACTCGGAAGCCCAGAGATCAGCGGCAGAGTTGACCAGGGTAGACTATGCGCGCCGTCTGACGGAAGCGGGATTTGGGCCTGTTTCGACCGAGATCGTCAAGGCTCCGGTATTTTACTTTGCTGAAGACTATCACCAACAGTATCTAGCCAGGAATTCAGGTGGTTACTGCGGGCTTGGCGGAACCGGCGTGAGTTGTCCGGTTGGTGAGGGTGCGGAAGGCCAGACAGTTCCCGCAAACGCCTGACCGGAAGTGGACGGGCTGGCCGGTGGCGGAGCGGATGACATTTTCGGCGTTTACGGCCGTCGCAGACCGGGAGGCCGCAGAAGCTCTCGGTGAAGCGATGGAACGTCTGCCGCCTGGGCCGCAGGGAGTGGGCATCCTTGAGGTGGAGGACGGTTCAGGACTCTGGGAGGTTGCCGGATATTTTGCCAGCAGGCCGGATGAGGCGGGGCTCTCGCTGCTAGAGGCGAGCTTCGGAACCAGACCGTTCCTGGTTTCGGAAATCCCCGAGACCGACTGGGTGGCTCAGGTGAAGCGGGCGCTCCCACCAGTCGAGGCGGGGCGGTTCTTCGTCCACGGCAGCCATGACGCTGACAGAATTCCAGAGGATAGGGCAGCGCTGCTCGTAGAGGCTGCAACTGCCTTTGGCACCGGTCATCACGGTACGACACTTGGCTGCCTTCTCGCGTTGGACAGGCTTGCCGATGAGGGGGCGTCCCCGGAGAGCGTGCTTGATCTTGGCTGTGGCACCGCTGTTCTGGCCATGGCCGCGGCGCTCGTCTGGCCTGTGGTACCCCTTGCAAGCGACATCGATGAGGTGGCGATTGAGGTGGCGAGAGCCAACATTCGGGTGAACGGGCTGGAAGGGCGGCTCAACTGTGTTCTGGCGGCGGGACTCGACCACTCCGAACTCATCGCCGGAATGCCGTTCGATCTTGTGTTGGCAAACATTCTCAAGGGACCGCTGATCGAGCTGGCGCCTTCGATTTCAGGGGCTTCCGCGGAAGGGGCGCATGTGATCCTGTCGGGCATTCTTGATGGCCAGGCGCAGGACGTCCAGGTGGTTTATGAGACATTTGGGTTTGGAACGGTTCACCGGGATTCGATTGCTGGCTGGACGACCCTGACGCTGCGGCGGATGCCTGCTGGACGGGCTGCACCATAATCGCGCCCGGTGGTGGACAGGAAGACCAGTGGCAGAATTCCGTCCCTGTATCTCTAAACCGGAACGCAGGAAGCAGATGGAGGATGAGGTGGCTGCGAGGCAGTCCTACGCTGTCCGGTTGGTAGCCGCAGCCCAACGGAAATGAGGAAATTGCTACCTCACTTCGGACTGGAAGTGGGGTGAAGGGAGATGCGATCAGTACTGGACATTGCGCCCTCGGCGCTACACCGGCGGATTGAGGACTGTGCGTTTGATGTTCTGGAGCCGAAAGGCCGCGTCGTTGAACGCGGCCTTTCCCTAGTTCCGAGATTCAGTCAGATCGGATCAGCGACCTATGGACGCGATCTGATCACGGGAGATGCCGATGTCAGCCAGTTCGTGATCCGAAAGATTCGAGAGCTGGTTGCGGGTGATGCGGGCATTGTTCCAGGTGACTACCGAGTCGACCAGGTGCGAAGCCAGGCTGCGAAGGCGTGTGCCAACTTGGTGACCGGAAACCATCGGGTGGACTGTATCAAGAGAAGCCATCTCATGTATCCTTGTGTTGAAGGCTGCGGTTGCGGCGCGGTCTCGCGTCGTGTGCGATATGCAGCTAATCCTGACTGGCACTTCGGACAAGCGATTGAATTGCATGGCCCACATGCGTTTCCTGCATGGCGGAATTCCGGAGCTACCTTGCGGAAATCTATCCCACCCCATGCGTCACACTGACAAAATACACCCATGTCACGGTATTTCCTCACTCTGGGCTTGGCCAATGTTCGCGTTTCGTGCTATGTTGGCATAACCTGTCAACAAGGGGTATTGGCTCATTCACGGGAGGCTGGGGATAACACATGCGTATTTTGGGAATTGATCCCGGCCTGATCCGGATTGGCTGGGGGGCGGTTGAGGTTGAGGGAAACAGAATTTCCCATGTGGGAAACGGAACCTGCGCTTCCGAAGGCGAGGATCTTCCTACGCGGCTTCTCAGCCTCTTTGAACAGCTCACGGACATTGTGAACAAGCTTCGTCCGGATTCCGCTGCGGTGGAGCAGACATTTGTCAATAAGGATGGCGCGGTCACGCTGAAGCTGGGTCAGGCCCGGGCTGTCGCGTTACTGGTTCCCGCCAGGGCGGGCCTTGTGGTTGGCGAATACGCGCCAAATACGGTGAAGAAGACCGTCGTCGGGGTTGGCCATGCGCAGAAAAAACAGGTCGAGCATATGGTGAAGCTGCAGTTGCCAGGAGTGAAAATCAATGGACCTGACGCTGCGGATGCACTGGCCATCGCGCTGTGCCATGCACACCATATGCACGCGTCGGCGAAGCGCGATGCGGCTCTGGCGGCGGCTGCGGCATGATCGGGAGGCTGGCAGGACGGCTTGATTACCGTGGCAGTGACCATGTGATGGTTGATGTGGGCGGTGTGGGTTATGTCGTATACGTATCGGAACGCACGCTGGCCACACTTCCCGGGCCAGGAGAGGCTGTCGTGCTCTATACGGAGCTGCTGGTGCGTGAGGAGCTGCTGCAGCTTTACGGATTCATTTCTCCGATCGAGAAGGAATGGCACAGGCTGCTAATGACCGTGCAGGGAGTTGGCGCCAAGGCTTCCATGGCGATTCTGGGAACCTTGGGCGCCGACGGGATCAGCAGGGCGATTTCAATCGGCGACTGGGGCGCGGTGAAGGAGGCACCAGGCGTTGGGCCGAGAATTGCGCAAAGGGTGGTGAACGAACTGAAGGACAGGGCGCCGACCCTGATGGCCCTTGGTGGCACCATCGCCGCAGATGGAGAATCTTTGGTTGAAGCCGTAGCGGATGCTGACCGGGAACAGACTTCGACTTCCGTGTCAGGTCATCGGGACGCCGCCGCAGTCGCTCAGGCGGAAGCCTTGAGCGCGCTCTCCAATCTTGGATACAGCTCCAGCGAGGCTGCAGGGGCGGTGGCCAAGGCGGCTGGCGCGACACCTGGTGCCGAAACCGCCGAACTGATCCGATCCGCCCTGCGGCTGCTGGCACCGAAAGGATAGGCGTTGGACTCCGACCAGACACTTCGGCCGGAACGGCGGCCCGAGGATCTCGACCGGGCGCTGCGGCCACCGACTCTCGATGAATTCATTGGGCAGGGGGAGGCACGGTCGAACCTGCGTGTCTTCATTGAAAGCGCAAGAAAGCGCGGCGAGGCAATGGATCACTCGCTGTTTCACGGGCCTCCCGGACTCGGAAAGACAACCCTGGCACAGATTATCGCACGCGAACTGTCGGTGAATTTCAGGATGACAAGCGGCCCGGTGCTGGCCAAGCCCGGCGACCTCGCGGCAATCCTTACGAATCTAGAACCGCGTGACGTGCTGTTCATCGACGAGATCCATCGACTTAACCCTGTTGTGGAGGAGGTACTGTATCCAGCCTTGGAGGATTTCGAACTGGATCTCGTGATCGGCTCTGGACCGGCGGCCCGCACGGTGCGAATCGAGCTGCAGCCTTTCACGCTGGTTGGGGCCACGACCCGGCTGGGTCTGCTGACCACACCGCTTCGGGATCGTTTTGGCATCCCTGTCAGGCTTCAGTTCTATTCTGTCGAGGAGCTTAGCGAGATCGTGGCGCGAGGCGCCAGGCTGCTCGGCGTGTCGGCTGAAGAGGATGGAATCCGGGAAGTCGCAAAGCGCGCGAGGGGAACGCCGCGAATTGCGGGCAGACTTCTGCGCCGGGTTATGGATTTTGCCGTGGTTCAGGGCGACGGTCGGCTGACACGGACAATCGCCGACACCGCGCTCACGAAACTTGGGGTGGACGGCCTGGGACTTGACGGCGCGGACATTCACTATCTGCGGGTGATCGCTGAAAACTATGCCGGTGGGCCGGTTGGTGTGGAGACCATGGGCGCCGCGCTCAGCGAAAGCCGGGATGCCATAGAAGAGGTGATCGAGCCCTACCTTCTGCAGCAGGGTCTCATTCAACGGACGCCACGCGGCAGGATGCTGGCGGGAAAAGGTTGGACGCATCTGGGCCTCAGGCAGCCCGGAAAACCGGGCCAGGAGGATCTGTTTGGGAAATGAGCTGCGGAGTCTCCCCCGAATTCGGCGGCCCGAGGAGTCATATGGCGAACATCCATACGGCGCCGCGGCAACGGTTGGAATGTGCTGGATGGTTCGGGAAATGATTCACTGCCTTGAGTTACGTGTCTATTACGAGGACACCGACCTTGCGGGCATTGTCTACTACGCCAACTACCTGAAGTTCATAGAACGCGCGCGCTCGGAATTTCTGCGGGAACTTGGAGTCGACCAGAGGCGGATGCGCATCGATCGGGGGACGGTCTTCGCTGTCCGCAGAATCGAAGCGGACTATCTCGAACCCGCCCGCTTCGACGATCTGCTTCGGGTTGAGACATACCCCCAGTCAGTTTCTGGTGCGCGCATCGTTCTTGGGCAGGATGTGCGGCGCGGTGGAACGCTCCTGTTCCGTTCGACAGTCACTTTGGCAATGCTGTCCGAAAGCGGGAGGCCGACACGGATTCCCGCCGATCTTCGGCGGGCTTTTCAGGCCAGATTGATCGCTTATGGGACGGTTCAGTAAGTTTTGGCTTTACGCGACGCCTGTGGCATTGTGTAGACGGTCTGGAACCAGGACATTGAGACAGGACAGGAAAGAGCGGGAGAAATGGAACCGGATTTCTCGATGATGGCGCTGTTCTGGCGCGCTTCACTGGTTGTGCAGATCGTGATGGTGATTCTGCTGCTCGCGTCGTTTCAGGCTTGGGCGATCATCATCCAGAAGCTGTTCGTCTACGCTATGGCCCGCCGAAAGGCGTCGAGATTTGTGGACCTGTTCTGGTCAGGTGAACCGCTGGACGAACTCTATCGGCGGTTGGGGGCGGAGCCGACCGGATCGCTGGAGAGGATTTTTGTGGCGGGGATGCTTGAATGGCACCGGTCTCACAGACCGAACGGAGAGCGGATAGCGGGTGCGCAGGCGCGAATCGACCGTTCGATGGACGTCGCCATTGCCAAGGAGGCTGAACGGTTGAACAAGGGCCTGAGCTTTCTCGCTACGGTTGGTTCCACCGCCCCGTTTGTGGGTCTGTTCGGAACGGTCTGGGGAATAATGCGCGCTTTTGTGGAGATCGCGCAGCAGCAGTCGACGAACCTTGCCGTCGTGGCACCTGGAATCGCCGAGGCTCTGCTAGCAACAGGTCTCGGGCTTCTGGCGGCGATTCCCGCGGTGATCTTCTACAACAAGCTGTCAGCGGACAGTGATCGGATCGTGGCCAGTTACGAGTCCTTCGCGGACGAGTTCGCCACCATTCTCAGCAGACAGCTGGATAGCTGACCGATGGGGGCGGGTACCATCAACGGTTCGGCTGGCGGCCAGCGGCGCGGACGCAGCGGGAGACGTCGTGGCCGCTATTCCGCGATGTCCGAAATAAACGTGACACCGTTTGTCGACGTCATGCTGGTGCTTCTGATCATATTCATGGTGTCGGCACCGCTCCTGACCGTAGGCGTACCTGTGGAACTTCCGGAAACGGCCGCTGAAGCGCTGCCGGTTGACGATGAGGAACCACTGACGGTGACCCTGACCGCCGATGGTCGAATCATGATCCAGGAAAGCGAGGCGCAACCTGACGAACTGATCGGCAAGCTTCAGGCGGTGCTTGCCGAACGCGCAAGCGACAGGGTTTTCCTGCGTGCCGATGGTTCACTGCCATATGACTATGTGATGCGGGTGATGGGTGACCTGAACGCAGGTGGAGTCCGCAACATCGGCCTTGTGACCGATACGGGCGGAGGGTCGCTGGAAGAGGAAGATGGATGACACATGAGGCACATTCGGTGCAAATCAGGATCGGCCGTAGCGCATGGCTCTGCCGGGTGGTTCCGTGATTCTTCAGACTGGAGCCTGCAGTGGCCGGTTCCCATCCAGAATTGGGGATTTACCACTTGAACCGGGGAACGCTCATTTCCGGCACGGGACATCTCGTTCTGATCTCTGGCCTGATCGCTGGCGACTGGCTCGAGGACAGGATGGAGTTCAATACGCCGCCTGATGTGGCTGATGTGGTGATTTTCTCCGAAAGGGAATATGCGGAGCTTGCCCTGCCGCAGCTTGAGCTGCCGCTTCCGGACATTCCGGATTCCCTGGAGCCACGATCCGCGGACATCCCCGCCATAGCACCTGGAGCCACAGACAGTATGGCAGTGGTCGAGACGCCCGAGCCGGTCATCCAGGACGAGAAGGATGTGCTGCCTGAGACCCCGGTAGTGCCGGATGTTCCAGAGCCCCTTCCGTTGGAGCCAACCGAGCGTTTGCCGACCGAAATCGCCTTGCGGGAGCCAACGCCGCCGCTGCCTCCGGATTCCCAGCCTTCAGAAGACGATCCCACGCCTCACGAGGCTCCGCGCATCGCACCTGATCCTGTCCTTGAGTCGCCGCCGAGTCCCGAATTCTCCGAGATCCCCGTTCCCCCGGTGTCGCCGGAAGCCGAAGGTCCAGATGTGGCTCCGGATCTTCCTGAGGCGGCGCCGGAGAAAGCCACGACGGAAATCGTCACCGAAGCGGAAACGCCGTCGTTCGCCCCGGAGGTTTCCGCCATTCCAGTTGCCCGGCCTACCCGGCCAGCCAGTCCTGAGCCCGAGCGGTCGGATGCGGAAGCCGAACAGACGGCCGACGCAGTGTCGGAAGCGGAACCGGACCAGCCTCCAGACCAGCCCGTGGCTGATTTTACGGAGATGATAAAGAATGCAGTCGACGCAGCGGCCGCCAATTCTGATCCGGATTCGGAACCATCGCCGATTGCCACCCCCGCACTGTCGCCTGATGAGATTCAGGGACTACGGAACGCGGTTCGGCAGTGCTGGAATGTTGGGGCGCTAAGCACTGAAGCGCTCATGGTCACGGTGACCGTGGGAATCTCGATGAGACCCGATGGGACACCTGAAAGGCCGCGCCTGCTCGGGTATTCCGGCGGTTCCGAAGCCGCGGCGCACAAGGCGTTCGATGTCGCCCGTCGCGCGATACTGCGTTGCGGAAGCGATGGCTACAATCTGCCAGCCGATCGATATGAACGGTGGCGCGATATCGAAATCACGTTTAATCCAGAGAAAATGAGGCTCAAATGACACGTGCGATCATACAGGCTTTCGCTTTGGCCCTGTCTCTCCTGCTGTCCTGCCTTTCCTGGACGGCCGGGGCGCAGGAGCCCCTACGACTGGAGATCACCGAAGGCGTTATCGAACCGCTGCCTTTCGCCGTGCCTCAGTTCGTGGCCCAAAACGCGAACGCAGCGGAACTGGCGGCGCGGATCACGCAGGTCATCGCTGCCGATCTGGCGAATACGGGACTGTTCAGGGAAATCCCGGTTGAAGCCCATATCTCAAAGGTGACCAGTTTTGACAGCCCGGTCCAGTTCTCCGACTGGAAGGCGATCAACGCGCAGGCATTGGTAACTGGCTCGGTCGGCGTTGCCGGAACCGGCAACGTGACGGTGATGTTCCGCGTCTTCGACGTTTTTGCCGAACGCCCGCTTGGGCAGGGGCTGCGCCTATCCGCATCGCAGGCAAGCTGGCGCAGGCTTGCGCATAAGGTTGCGGACGAAGTCTACAGCAGAATTACCGGTGAAGGAGGGTATTTCGACAGCCGTGTGGTCTTTATCAGCGAAGCCGGCCCCAAGAACGCACGCCTGAAACGGGTCGCGATCATGGATTACGATGGGGCGAATGTGCGTTTCCTGACGGACGACTCCACCATTGTCCTCGCCCCGCGGTTTTCCCCCAGGGGCGACAGCGTGCTCTACACGTCTTACGAAACCGGTCGCCCGGAGATTTTCCTCATCGGCGAGGCCGACGGGAGCAAACGCGCACTTGGCAGGACGCCCGGCACAATGACATTCGCACCCCGGTTTTCGCCCAATGGTTCCATGGTTGTGTTCTCGCTTAGCCAGGGTGGAAACACCGACATTTTCAACATGTCCCTGGAAACCGGGCAGATGACGCGGCTGACCGCCAATCCGGCGATTGAGACAGCCCCCAGCTACTCGCCTGACGGAAAGCGAATAGTGTTTGAATCGGATCGGTCCGGAACCCAGCAGCTCTACATCATGTCGGCCAGTGGAGGGGAGGCAACCCGGATCAGCTACGGCCCTGGTCGCTACGGAACGCCGGTCTGGTCGCCCCGTGGCGACCTCGTCGCATTCACCAAGCAACGCGGAAGGCGGTTCCATATCGGAGTGATGCGCACTGATGGCTCGGAGGAGCGGCTGCTGACAGCGAGTTTTCTGGATGAGGGGCCGACCTGGTCACCGAATGGTCGTGTGATCATGTTTACCAGGGAGAGTCGGGGCGCCGACGGTGCGCCTGCGCTGTATTCCGTCGACATCTCAGGCAGGAACCTCCGTCGGGTGCCCGTCTCGGGCGCCGCCTCGGATCCCTCCTGGTCGCCGCTCCTGAGATGAGTTTCAATGACCTGTTAAATCTGCTATCCACCATCAGAGCAAGAATCAGGAATATCACTCCCATGACACATCCATACAAGGCACTTCTCATTGTATCATGCATGGCGCTCGCCTCCTGTTCCGGCACTGACAGGCTTGGTGACGGATCCGCTTCAGGCGATCCAAATGACCCTGAAGACACATACGGACTTGGCGAAGCGGAGGCCATCGGCGGTCCATTGGCACTTGGCGAAGCGCAGACCGAGTTCATGGATGTGGTCGGCGACCGGGTTCACTTCGCTGTCGACGAAAGTACGCTGGATGCCGAAGCCCGCCAGATGCTGCTCGCGCAGGCTGACTGGCTGGCTCGGAACCCGACATACACTGTCGTGATCGAGGGGCATGCGGACGAACGGGGGACACAGGAATATAACCTCGCCCTTGGGGCCCGCCGTGCAAGTGCCGTGCAGCAGTTCCTGATCACGCAGGGCATCGCGCCCGAACGACTGGACATCGTAACATATGGCAAGGAGCGTCCCATCGAGATTTGCTCCGCGGAGGCCTGCTACTCCAGGAACCGACGTGCGGTGACCGTGCTTCTGGCCGGAACGGGCTAGTCCGTGATGCGTCTCGCCGCGTTCCTGATCGCGCTTTCTCTTTGGACGGCCGGCCCTGCCGCTGCGCAGGAGCAGGAGCGGACGCTGGCGGATATCCGACAGGAACTGTCGGGTCTCTATGTCGAAATCCTGAAGCTGCAGCGGGAGCTCTCCACAACTGGAAGCGGGGAAACAGTGGTTGGTGGGGATGTGCTGCAGCGCGTCGACACGATCGAGAGCGAACTGCGGCGACTGACGGCGAACACTGAGGAACTCGAGTTCCGGATCTCCCGAATCGTCAGGGATGGCACAAACCGGCTTGGCGATCTGGAATTCCGTCTGTGTGAACTCGAAGCCGAGTGCGACATCGCCTCCCTGGGGAGGACCCCAACGCTCGGCGAAGAGGATATCATGCTTCCTGACGAGCCGGAACAGTCTCGGGAGCACACTCAGATGGCCATTGGTGAACAGGCTGACTTCGACCGTGCGAAGTCGGCGCTTGACAAAGGCGAATTCCGCGCTGCCGTTGATCTGTTCCAGGAATTCTCCGAGACGTATTCTGGCGGTCCCCTGGAGGGGGAGATTCACTTCCTGCGCGGTGAGGCTCTTTCCGGTTTGGGTAACACGACCGAGGCGGCCCGCGCCTATCTTGAGAGCTTCTACAGAGATCCCAATGGACGCAGTGCCACCGACGCGCTTTTTCGGCTCGGCGAATCACTTGCCGAACTCGGTCAGACGGTTGAAGCCTGCGAGGCGCTCCGCCAGATCCGTGTGCGCTTTCCCGACAGTTCGCATGTGGAGAAAGCCGATGCGGAAAGAGACCGTCTAGGCTGTTCGTGACGCTTGAGGCACGGGTATTCCGACAGTTCGATGATCTGGCACCGTTGATGGGTGCCAGGCCTGGGGTTGCGGTTTCCGGTGGCGGTGACAGCATCGCGCTGATGCAGCTTGTGGCGCGATGGTCGGAGGGCAGGGCGGTGTCACCGCATGTGATAACCGTTGATCATTGCCTGCGCCCGGGCAGCGCACAGGAGGCCGCTTTCGCCCGGGCCGCTGCGGAGAGCGTTGGCCTTCCCCATCAAACGCTGAAGTGGAAAGGTTGGGACGGAACAGGAAACCTCCAGGAGTGCGCCCGGCTGGCGCGCAGGTCACTGGTGGAAGCCTGGGCGGGGGATAATGGCGTTACCTCCATTCTCTCCGGGCATACTGCCGACGACCAGTCGGAGACGGTTCTGTTGCGCCTTGCGCGCGGTTCGGGTGTTGACGGTCTCGCCGGTATTCAGATGAGCACGGTACACCGCATCCGCTGGCTGCGACCGCTGCTTGGTGTTCCGCGTGGTGAACTGCGCGACTACCTGCGCGCGAACGGGATTTCCTGGATTGAGGATCCTTCCAATGAGGATGAGCGCTTCGACCGCGTCAGGGTCAGGAAACTGCAGGCTGCGCTTTCGGACCTTGGACTCTCTGCAGAGCGCCTTCGCGCGACCGCACTGCATATGCAGGCAGCGAAAGAGGTGCTTGAAGCCGCGATGGTCCAGCTGGCGGAGCGGGCGGTTATCCAGGATGCGGGGGATCTGCTGATTGAACGCGACGCATTTGGTGCCGCTGCGCAGGAAACGCGGTGCCGCCTTCTCGCCCGCGCGCTCATGTGGATTTCCGGAAGCGTTTACCGCCCGCGTTTCGGACCGCTTTCCGATCTGGTGGAATCCGGCAGTGGCACTCTGCAGGGCTGCCAGGTCATTGCCGGTGATCGGGTGATTCGGATCGTCAGGGAATACCATGCCGTCCGGCATCTCACATGCGGGACCGGTGATGTCTGGGACGGGCGCTGGCGCATGGAAGGGCCCAATACAACCAATGAAACGGGGCTGGCGGTGCGTGCGCTTGGGCCGGAAGGCCTCTCCCAGGTTCCTGGATGGCGCACCACCGGGCGGCCACATGCCGCACTTCTGGCAACGCCTGCGGTCTGGCGTGGCAATGTGCTGGTCGCCGCTCCGCCTGCAGGCCTGGAGGATGGATGGCGCGCCTGGCTGGTGCCCGACCGCGCCGATTTTGAGGGTTCCCTGATGTCGCATTGAAGATTCTGGCCCCAATGCCTATTATAGTTGGGAGATCCGCTGCGAGCCTTAGGGCTTCGTGAAGGACATGGGAGATTGCTTTGGTCAACTTGCGCAACATCGCTTTCTGGGCCGTGATGATTCTTCTGGGACTGGCGCTGTACAACCTGTTCAGCGCAGGTCAGTCCACGATGTCGTCGCGCTCCGTTGGATTCTCGGACTTCATAAGCCGCGTTGAGAGCGGTGAGGTTTCGAGCGTGACGCTCGACGGTGAGCGGATCGTGTTTCTCGGGACCGATGGCAATGACTACGTGACCATAGTTCCGAATGGGACCGACGTTACGGACAGGTTGATCGAGCATAACGTTGACATCACTGCCGAGCCGCAGGAGCAGTCGGGTTTCATGTCCTTGATCATCAGCTTCCTGCCTTTCATCATTCTGATCGGCGTGTGGATCTACTTCATGAACCGGATGCAGGGCGGAGGCCGGGGTGCCATGGGCTTCGGGAAGTCGCGGGCGAAACTGCTGACGGAGAAACAGGGACGCATTACCTTTGATGATGTCGCGGGCATTGACGAGGCGAAGGAGGAACTTGAGGAGATCGTTGAGTTTCTCCGCAACCCCCAGAAGTTCTCACGCCTGGGCGGCAAGATTCCGAAGGGTGCCTTACTGGTCGGTCCGCCGGGGACGGGGAAGACGCTTCTGGCCCGGGCGATCGCGGGTGAGGCAGGCGTTCCGTTTTTCACGATATCCGGATCCGACTTTGTCGAGATGTTCGTGGGTGTCGGCGCTTCCCGCGTTCGTGACATGTTCGAGCAGGCGAAGAAGAACGCGCCGTGCATCGTGTTCATCGATGAAATCGACGCGGTTGGCCGCTCCCGTGGCGTTGGTTATGGCGGTGGCAACGACGAGCGTGAGCAGACGCTGAACCAGCTTCTGGTCGAAATGGATGGATTTGAGGCCAATGAGGGGATCATCATCGTCGCGGCGACAAACCGTCCGGATGTGCTTGATCCGGCGCTATTACGCCCTGGGCGTTTCGACCGCCAGGTTCAGGTTCCGAATCCTGATATAAAGGGGCGCGAGAAAATACTCGGTGTTCATGCCCGCAAGGTTCCGCTTGGACCTGACGTGGATCTGCGAATCATCGCTCGCGGAACGCCGGGGTTTTCGGGTGCTGATCTCGCAAATCTGGTGAACGAGGCCGCGCTGATGGCCGCACGGGTGGGGCGGCGGTTCGTGACGATGGAGGATTTCGAGAACGCCAAGGACAAGGTCATGATGGGGTCGGAACGCCGATCGATGGTCATGACCGAAGACGAGAAAAAGCTGACCGCCTATCACGAGGCGGGTCATGCCATAGTTGGCCTGAGCGTTCCGCAGCATGATCCGATCCACAAGGCGACGATCATTCCCCGTGGCCGGGCGCTGGGCCTTGTGCTTAGCCTGCCGGAACGCGACCAGCTATCGGTTACGTTCACCAAATTCAAGTCCAAGATCGCCATGGCGATGGGCGGACGAGTGGCTGAGGAACTGATATTCGGTGAGGAAAACGTCACGTCGGGTGCGGCATCTGACATTCAGCAGGTGACAAAAATAGCCCGCGCCATGGTGACGCAGTTCGGATTTTCCGGAGAGTTGGGCTATGTGGACTACGCGAATGAGCAGCAGAGCTTTCTGGGTACCTATAATACTCCGGCAAATGTCGCTCCTGACACGCAGGAGCGCATTGACGCTGAGGTCAAGCGCATTGTCGATGAGGGCTACGGTGTCGCAAAGCGCATTCTTTCCGAGAAGATAAACGACCTGCACCGGCTGGCGGAAGGCCTTCTGGAATACGAGACGCTGACGGGGAGCGAAATCACCAGGGTCATTGCGGGCGAAGCGCTGAACCGCGATGATGACGATGCTCCGTCAGATCTGGGAGGAAGGACGAGCGTGGCGGCAATTCCCAAGACCAGATCCAGAAGAAAGCCACCGGATAGCGGCATCGCGACTGAACCGTCCGCCTGAAGCTAAGCCTCTGCGCGGTGCTGGATTTCAGGCACCTGTTCTTACTTGGATTTTTCCGCCGCAGGGCCGATTCGCAACATCCTGCGTCGGTCCGGGAGGAATCCGCTGCCGAAAATGTTGCACTTCATGGTGGAGCGGAGGAAATCAGGACCTCTTCGCATTTCCATCATCTGGTACTGGCGGAATCCCTGCGGAACGGAATGGCGGAAGCTCTGGTTGCTGGAAGTGGGGACATGAATGATCTGTTCAGCTTCTAGAGGAATCCAAACTGAGACACTACCCGCTTGCAGCAATTCCCGCTAGATGTTCTTTTCGTTCACTATCAATACGTTGCGGAACGGCCACGGATTTCTTTTCGTAGACTTTCCAGGCGGAATCGGCCATCCCGCGGCAAAGCGGGACGGGCCGGGCAAGGAAATGCCCGGAGACACCCTGCGCAGGTATCCGTGATGCCAGGCATGGTCCGCGTCGTACGCGGATGGCCCACCGCCATTCCCGATTCGGTCCGCACCCGTGGGATCAGTCTCTCCGACTGCCTGATGTCGGACCTCGCGGTGTTCCGCATGAAGATGCCGTCGCTCCCCGGTTCGACAGGCGGGTCCGGCGCGGCGGGGATCCGGTCCGGTCCGGGAACCTCCGCTCGCCGTTCGACCTGGAGCGGGTGCCCCACCACGCCCGCCCTCCCGTTCGACCAGGGGCGGCGGTTCCGCCGCCCCCTGTTCCACAGGGCGCGGGAACGTCAGGCACGCAACCTCCATCTCCGGGACAGGATGAGACGGCTGGTCGGGACGTTCGTGTTCCCGGACCGGGAGACCCCCCTGCCGGTCGCTCTCGGGGCAGCCGGGAAGGAGGACCTCCCCGGCCTGATCCGCGCCGGACCGTAGCCGCTCCGGCCGCTCCGACCCCCAGCACGGTGAAAAAGGAACGGGCCGTCCGCCCGACTGGCGGCCGTGCACACGCGAACCGGCCAGGCCATGCCACGCGCCCGGAACGGCCGTCAGGCGGCGGGCACCCGGGTTAGCGGGAATTGCTGACCCGCTTGACGCCTGTCTTTCCCTGAGCTACTCAGCGAAGCACTGTGCGGGCGTTGTGTAGTGGTAAGACCTTAGCCTTCCAAGCTAATGACGCGGGTTCGATTCCCGCCGCCCGCTCCAGAAACCGAAACCCAGACTGGATTGCGCTTCGCCCGCTTACGGATTGCGGCTGGATTGCAGTGGCCTCATGAGACCTGAAGTGGCGGTAGCCACTGGCATTCGCATTTCGCCGGTGCCAGAAACCTCACTTGCCCCGCGGGCTGCGAGTGGCTATCCGGGGAAAAATCCATGGATAGGACATGACACAGGGCGACGGAGAGCGGGGGCCTCGCGCGAAATCCAGGAAAATCAGTGCACTTCGCGAACTAGGCCCCTTTCTATCGCCTTATCCGGCGATGATTGTGGCGGCGGGAATCGCGCTAGTCGTTACCGCGTGTCTCTCACTTGCACTGCCACTGGCGGTACGCCGGGTGGTTGACGGGTTTGGCACTTCCGTGGTTGGGCTTCTGGACCAGTATTTTCTTGCCTGCCTTGGCATAGCCGGGCTTCTCGCGCTTGGGTCGGGGCTTCGCTACTATCTGGTTACCCGTATAGGCGAGCGGGTCGTTGCCGATATCCGCACGGCGGTCTTTGACCGGATGGTTGCCATGTCGCCCGCCTTTTTCGAACGAATCATGACGGGTGAGGTGCTGAGCCGAATCACCACTGACACGACGCTGATTCTAAGCGTGATAGGCTCGTCGGTTTCCGTCGCATTACGCAATGCTCTCATCTTTCTGGGTGGGCTGGCATTTCTGTTTCTGACCTCACCCAAGCTTACGGGACTTATGCTGCTCATCGTGCCGGTCGTGGTCGTACCAATTGTTGTGCTCGGTCGTCGCCTTCGCGGTCTGAGCCGCGAACATCAGGACTGGATCGCGACATCTTCCGGTAAGGCGTCGGAAGCGCTGCTTAGCGTGCGTACCGTGCAGGCGTTCACGAACGAAAGAACGGTTCGGGAAACGTTTTCGGAAGTCACTGAACATTCGTTCGCCTCCGCCAAACGGCACATCCTGACCCGCGCTGCGATGACCGCGGTGGTTATCGCACTGATCATTTCGGGCGTCGTTGTCGTTCTATGGATCGGGGCAAGGGATGTGCGGGCCGGTCTCATGACCATTGGAGAGCTGGTGCAGTTCGTGATTTACGCCGCGTTGGTCTCGGCGGCTGTAGGAGCGCTGAGCGAGATTTGGGGCGAACTGCAGCGGGCCGCGGGTGCGGCTGAGCGGATTGTCGAACTCATTCGCGCTACCGACAGCGTGGAGGATCCTGCCAGGCCGTTGCCGCTGCCGAAAGGGCTTCGGCGTGAGATTGTGTTCGATGAGGTGAGTTTCCGCTATCCCGCCCGTCCTGACATCGCCGCGCTGAACGGTGTTTCCCTGCGGATATCGCCTGGCGAAACCGTAGCGCTGGTCGGGCCGTCTGGAGCCGGAAAGTCGACTGTCGTCCATCTCCTCCTGCGGTTCTATGATCCGTCAAGCGGTGGGGTCAGGATCGATGGAATCGACCTACGGGACATGGCGCGTGCCGAGTTTCGCAGTGCAATTGCGCTGGTCCCGCAGGATCCGGTGATATTCGCTGGCACCGCACGAGAGAACATCCGTTTCGGGCGACCTGAGGCATCAGATGCAGAGGTTGAGGCTGCGGCCAGGGCTGCGGCGGCGCACGGATTTATCAGCATGCTTCCTGATGGATATGATACGGATGTAGGGGAACGTGGGGTCACGCTTTCAGGCGGGCAGAAGCAGCGTGTCGCCATCGCGCGGGCCATTCTGCGAGATGCGCCGATCCTACTGCTCGATGAGGCCACGAGTGCTCTTGACGCCGAGAGCGAGCGCCTGGTGCAGAACGCGGTAGATTCGCTGTCCCAGGACCGGACCACTGTCATAGTGGCGCACCGGCTTGCTACGGTAAAGAAAGCTGACCGCATTCTTGTTTTCGATGAAGGCAGGATTGTCGCCGAGGGGACGCACGATGAACTGGTCGTGGAGGGCGGACTCTATGCAAGGTTGGCTCGATTGCAGTTCGCTGAGGGAATGGCGGCGGGGTAGCAGGTTGAAAGCCCGAGTGCTGGCCGTCATTCGCGCCAGGATGCTGCCGCGTTGTATGGGGACGTGGAACAGCCACGATTCGGAGGATTCATGCATAGCGTGATGTCCTGCGGTCTGTTACGTTTGATGAGCCGTGGACCTGCCTCCCGCAAAGCTGGATGAGGCTCGCGCGCAGTGTCCGAATCGAAAGGATCACCAATGACCTATGCAACAATGGCCGACCGTGACGCTGTGGAACAGGAGTGTCTTTGGGAGGACCGCGATGTTCCCACTACGATGTTCAGGCTCATCAGTGATACGGCAGACCTCCATGGCGAACGCCCGGCCACCACGTTTCAGATGTTTTCTGGCGCAAATGACAGGGCCGACACGCTTACGTGGTCAGAACTCCGCGACCGCACCGCACAGGCCGCTAACCTGTTTCGATCGTTGGGTGTGGGCGAGAACGACGTCATCGCCTATGTGCTGCCAAACTGCACCGAAACGATCCTCACCTATCTTGGAGGACAGGTGGCCGGAGTTGTAAGCCCGATCAATCCGCTGCTGGAGCCGGATCAGATCGCTGCGCTCCTTCGGGACACCAATGCGAAAGTTGTTGTCACTCTGCGCGCCTTTCCGAAGACTGACGTAGCGCAGAAAGTGGCGGAAGCCGTGGCAGAGGCACCCAATGTCGAAGTCGTGGTGGAAATCGACCTGCTGCGATATATCACTGGCATAAAGAAGCTGATCATTCCGCTGATAAGGCCAAAACTTACGGTAAGGCACAAGGCGAGAGTACTGAACTTCGAAAAGGAAATCGAAGCACAGCCAGCGGCACTGGAGTTTGCTGACAGCAAAGCCGACCGCGTCGCGGCACTGTTCCATACCGGCGGCACGACCGGAATGCCGAAGCTTGTGCAGCACAGATATTCCGGCCTGATCTACAACTCCTTCATGTCGGCGCGACTTCTGTTCACGAGCGAAGACGTACAGCTATGCCCCCTACCGATGTTCCATGTGTTCGCGGCGGTCGTGTCACTTGGCGCGTCCCTGAGTTCCGGTGCCCATATCGTCTTTCCAACCCCACAGGGATATCGTGGAGAAGGGGTGTTCCAGAATTTCTGGAAGCTGGTCGAGCGTTATGGGGTGACGTTCATGATCACCGTGCCAACGGCGGTTGCGGTATTGATGCAGCGCAGCGTTGATGCGGACATCTCTTCCCTGAAGCTGGCATTTTGCGGTTCGGCTCCGCTGCCGCTGGAACTGTACCGGCGATTTGAAACCGCTGCGGGAGTGACGATCTGTGAGGGCTATGGCCTGACTGAGGCGACGTGCCTGGTCTCGTGCAACCCGCCCGACGGACTGAAGAAAGTGGGCAGCGTTGGATTTTCGTTCCCCTATACTGACGTAAAGATCCTGAACGAAACAGCGAACGGGCCGATCAAGTGTGCGACTGACGAGGTCGGCGAGATCTGCGTCTGGAATCCGGGCGTAACACCCGCGGGCACCTATACCGACGCCGAAAAGAACCAGAATCTGTATTTTTTCGACAGATATCTGCGAACCGGTGATCTGGGGCGCATGGATTCAGACGGCTATATCTGGATTACAGGCCGGGCTAAGGATCTCATCATTCGTGGAGGCCACAATATTGATCCGGCAATTATTGAGGAGGCGCTGGCAGGCCATGAAGCTGTGGCCTTTGCAGGGGCGGTTGGCCAGCCGGATTCCCATGCAGGGGAGCTTCCCTGCGTTTATGTGGAACTTGTGGAGGGGGCGCAGGTCTCCGAGCAGGAACTGATGGATCATGTTAGTGGCAATGTCAGTGAGCGGGCAGCGATTCCGAAGCATCTGGAAATTCTTGAAGAGCTTCCGAAGACTGCGGTGGGCAAGGTGTTCAAGCCAGACCTGCGTCGACTCGCCATCATTCGGGTCTACAGCGAAGCGCTGCGGGAGGCAGGGCTTGAGGTTAGGGTGAGCGAGGTGGTCGAGGACAGGAAACTGGGCCTTGTGGCCCAATTGTCCCGGGCTGGTGACGTCGACGAGGAGGCGGTCTCCAGTTGCCTGGGTGGTTTTGCGCGCCCCTGGCGGTGGGAGTAGGTTTTCATCCCGTTGTAGCCCGTAAGTGCCGGGATTGCGTTTGATCTGTTCCGGACGTTGGGAGCGGGATGCGTTACCTGCAAAAGCCAATGAAGAGGATCCGCCTGAACTCTCGGCCCAGATCGGACGCATCTATCGCGGCGTCTTCCGGCTCTCGCCGCTCGAACGGAACGAACCGGTTCGTCAAGGCCAGTAGGAAGAGATCGACTGGATCGACATGGATGAGGCAGGTCGCAGGAGTCGATCGGTAACAGAGCCGTCCCACGGATCACTTGACCGGGGAGCGGGCTAAACATCACGAAGTTTGGCGCATGCCATGCAGCGTGGCTCATAGCGGGCAAATATGTGCTCGCTGACGGTGACCTACCCTTGATGCGGCATGTCGTCAGGGCGGATGTTCCCAGTGTGGGTGAGAGGGACGTACGGCGCGTGTAGAGTCGCCATGTGACTATATGGAAACGGCTCTACCGTTTCGAAACCGGGACGGTCGCTTCCGGGATTGGGCTAGTGGCAGGAGTCTGTCGTGGGCATGGATGACTGGCTGTCGTGGTGGCGATGAACCGCGTTTCCCGCTTGGTGGCCTTCGCCCTGTGCGCGCTGTCCTGCCTTTCAATATCGGTGTGGAACCGCACCAACGCCTTGGGAGAGGACGGGAACCGCCGACTTCAGGAGCCGCGTTCCTCTTACAGCCTGGCGATTCAGTGGATGTTCCCCAGCGGGCATCTTCAGGCCGTCGATACGTATGCCTGCTTCTTCAAAGTCTGCCCGTATCTGTCGCGGGAGATTGAGCGAGTAGTTTTCCGGTTCATCTGGCATGCCGTCATCCGTTTTCCTCGCATGCCGAAGTATTGGGCGCGGCGTGGCCTGAAACAGGCTAAGCACCGCAGTCGCGAAGCCGACTGCTGGCCCATCGCCGGACGGATAGGTGCCTCAAAAGCATTGAAGGACGGGATCTGGAGACTTCAGCCTGATCCGCGCATCTGCCGTCATGCAAATGCCAATCCGCGCCCGTTGCCATCTGGCTGCGCCGTCCATGACAGGCCGCTGCCTCCCTCTTCATGGGGCAGATTCGGTATCCGGAGGTCCGGACAATGGCGGGCGCGGATGCCGGTCTCCGCCTTGCTCGTCCGGCTGCCATGCACCTGACTCCATCTCCGTTGGCAACACATGCATCACAGCCTCAAATCCAGCTCAATCCACTCAGATCGTACCACCGGGTAAGCTCTCATCACAAACCATTCAATCCGGTCATGGCGTTACATCCTGGCATGACGGCAAACCCAATTGCTCTCCCTTCAATCACCGTGACGGTAATTCTTCTGCCACGCAGGTCAGAACGAGTTTCGCGACTGCATCGTTCAGTCTTCCGACCTTTTCATGCGGAAGGGTGGGGCGGAGCCATGGAAGTCGCTCTGTGGAATGGCCCGGGTGATGACGTCGCGTGTTAGTAGAGATGCGAGCAACATGAGCGCCTTGTGGCCATCTCACCAGTCCTTATCAATGAGGAATGCAATTACTCCGAAAAACTCTGTATCCTGGAGCAAGATCAGGGAGGTCTTCATGTCAGAACCACTTTTCCAGGACGTCATTCACAGGCGGCGCAGCGTGCGCAAATTCGAGCCCGGACGTTCGGTTGGCCGCGACGTGCTGGAACGGATTGTCGATTGCGGGCGTTGGGCCCCGTCTGGGGCGAATGTTCAGTGTTTCGACTTCATCGTGGTCGATGATCCTGAAATCCGTGACAGGGTGACGGAGGTTTTCCTGCGCCAGGCGCAGCGCCTTGTCGATCACGCCAAAGGTTTTCCGGCAGTCAGGAAAACCTATCTTGCCAATACCGTCGCCATCGTGATCGTGTTGGGCGACCCACGCTGGAAGGTCTGTTTTCCGCAGCCGACGACCAAGGGCTGGGAGGCAGAATACCGCGACAATAACGAGGCGATCTTCCTCGGCTCCATCGGGGCGGCGATCCAGAATATCCAGCTGGGCGTGGCCGCAGAAGGATTGACCAGCGCCTGGCTTTCGGGTGGCGGCGAGGAAATCACCAACCGGGAGCTTTCAGGGCTTCTGGGGTATCCGGAATGGATGCGGGCCTACGGGACCGTTCCCATCGGGTATCCCGCGGCCAACCAGAATCGACGCTTTCGCCGCCCTCTGGAGCAGGCGCTGCACTGGAACGGGTATCAGGCCGAGCAGTTCCGCACCCACGAACAGATCGATTTCTACGAAAGCACCCTGCGGCCCTTCGCGATGTACCGCGACGAGGAAAGCGCCGAGACCTGGGACGACCGGGTGGCAAAGCTGGGCAACTGGGATGCCGCCTTCACTGGCAGGGTGGCCAACCCCTCGGGCCAATTGCAGCCGGAAGCCGACTTCACCGCGCCGCGTGTCATCGGACAGGCGACCAAGCGGCGCAACAGGGATTAGGGAAAGCGGAGGGTCAGATGTTTGCGCGCGGGCATATTCAGTACAGACCGGTCGATCTGCCGGACAGGATGGATTACTCCGCCGAGCGAAGCCTCGACGAAGCCAGGTTGTTCTACGATCGCATGAAACGACGGCATTCGGTTCGGGATTACGCCGACAGGCCGGTGTCGCGAGAGGTGATCGAGGAATGTGTTCGCACTGCCGGAACCGCGCCCTCTGGTGCCAATCACCAGCCCTGGCATTTCGTGGCTATCTCCGATCCAGCTTTCAAAAGGCGCGTCCGTGACGCCGCCGAAGAGGAAGAGCGCCGATTTTACGATGGCGGCGCAGGCGATGAGTGGCTAAGGGCGCTGGAACCAATTGGCACCAATGAAGACAAACCTCATCTCGAAGACGCGCCCTGGCTGATCGTCGTCTTCGCGCAGCGTTGGGGGTATTTCGACGATGGAACACGCTTCAGGAACTATTATGTGCCCGAAAGCACCGGGATCGCCTGCGGTTTCCTTCTTGCCGCGTTGCACCACGCCGGTCTCGTGACACTGACCCATACGCCCAACCCGATGAAATTCCTCAACGGGATGCTCGGGCGGCCGAAAAGCGAAAAGCCGGTCATGATCATTGCGGTCGGTCATCCTGCCGAAGGAGCCAAGGTGCCGGCCGCCGCCAAGATCAAAAAGCGGCTCGACGAAATCCTCACCGTGGCGGAATAGCCAGACCTCTCCCCTTCAAATAAAGGGCACAGCCTGCCTTTGGGTTCGCTGACAGGAAGAAATGGCCTTGACCAATGTCATCACCGAAAGTCGCATCGCCTGTAAATTCACTGATTGTGTCGAGGTTGGTCCGGTGGACTGCTTCAATGAGGGTGGGTTTCGGTGGATCGGAAGGTTCCTTTGGGACTGGACCTCTCGAAGGTTACCGTCCAGCGGTTGAGCCACATGAGGGTGTTTCATCCGGATGAACCAGGGCGGCCTTACGAATGCGGAAATGCGATCGGTCCTTCGGGCAATCTCCGACGATTCGTGGAACCACATAATTTTCTGGTTGAGATCTGTTGGGCAGAACACGAAGATGGATGGGCCAGAGACGCGATCCTTTTCATCAACGAGGACTGGCCCAGAGATCGCTGATGGGGAACTTCGGCGTCGATGAGAGCCTGGGTCGACCTGCTCGACGATGCCGGCGATGGATTTCCAGGCGTTTGACGCGATGAAGAAGTTTCCTGTCTCGACGGAAACGAATGATCTTTCCTTCTACCGGTTCACTCGGGAAATCAACGATGAGGAGCCGCTCACCACTCGCCTCCGATACATCTCGAACACAACCAAACTGGGAAGACCGATTTTATCCCATAGGATAAATTCCTTGCATTCATACGCTGCAAATCAGTAATTTATTATACAAGATAATTTTCACTTGAATCGGTGCCTCAAATGGTTATTTTATCCCGCATGATAAGGAGATGCTGTGCCGGATCGCGTTGAAACACTCTACTGGGCTGAGAAGATCGGCCAAAAGCTACGGGAGCGGAGAAAGAAGCTGGGATTGAGCCTTGAAGACCTTTCGCGACTCTCAGGCGCTACCACGCCTACGCTCTCCAACATCGAGCGCGGTAAGAGGGATGTGAAGCTATCCACACTAATTTCGCTTGCCACCGCGCTTAGGCTCGAACTGCCCGAACTGTTTATTGAGGTGGACAGCACAGCCAACGTTCCTGGCATCGATCAATCCCTCGCCGGCTACGATCTAGAAGACGATTGATGGCAACCGGAGAGGAAATCGCGGTCTACTACGACAGGTTCGTTGTGGGTCGCATCACCATTGGTGACCTGCAACAACCTGTATTCGAGTATCATCCCAGATGGTTGGCGACCAATGGTCATTTTCCACTTTCGGTTACACTTCCCCTTGAGTCGGGAGTATTCGATAATCGTATCATCACACCATGGCTGGCCAACTTACTTCCTGAAGAACAACAGCTAACGGCAATGTCCCGGGCCTTGGGGCTCTCCATGTCGGACGCCTTGGCAATCCTACGGGAAATTGGCGGGGATACCGCAGGGGCAATATCCATAGGGGAACCTAGCAATCGGGAAGCATGGAGCTACACAGGGCTTCTTGAGCAATACAGCACTGTAGATGAAGCCCTGGCCCTGGAGAGGCACTTTGACGACCTTGGAAAGCGACCATTTCTTGCAGGTGAGGATGGGGTCAGGCTTTCGCTGGCTGGAGGGCAAAAGAAAACAGCGTTGGCCGTGCTCGATGCGGCAGGGCTTCCAAAGCTGGGCCTGCCAGAGGCCGTTGATCAGCTGGCTATCCCCAAAAGTGGAGCTCCGTCAACAATCATCATCAAGCCCGACAATCCGACTTTACCTGGTATTGTGGAGAACGAGGCTTACTGTCTCAACCTGGCCAGGCTGATCGGTATGGACACGGTTGATTGCAGGATCATTGCATCCTCGGGTCGAACCGCTCTGGCCGTGGCCCGCTATGACCGCAGACTCCGCCGTGACGGATCAATCCGACGCCTTCACCAAGAGGACTTTGCTCAGGCAAACGGTATATACCCGGGTCAGAAATACGAACGAGGTACGGTTCCTGGTCTTGATCTGAACAGCATATTGAGGACCGGAAACAACTTGCCGCCCGGAGAGGCCCTCAAGCTTCTCGATCAGGTGGTTTTCAATATCCTGGTCGCCAATACTGATGCTCACGCAAAGAACTACTCGCTGATCCTTAGCGGCGGTTCAGCTATGGCACCCCTCTACGATGTGTCATCGGTTCTGCCATGGGACCACGTGAACCAATACCATGCCCAGAAGATCGCGGACCGGAAACGCAAACCTGGTAACACCGCTAGGCGACACTGGGACCGAATGGCTGAAGAAGCAGGTCTCAACGCCCGTGGGGTCAGGCTGCGGGTTCAGGAACTGGTCGATGCAATGGTTGCCGTTAGGGTGAAGGCGACCGAGGCTGTGTCCAGCCAGGCAGGAGCGTCGGTTGAAATGGTTCAACACGTTGCGAGGATAGTTGAGGAGAATGCCCTACGCATTGCCGGAAGGCTCAGAGGAGACGAATGACAGTCCAGTCGTTCGTGACGAACGAATCAGTTGCTGTCCTTGACAAGGTGCTGAACAGGCATCAGGCCATATACAGCAGGTGAGACGTCTGGCATCAGAATGTCGGGTGAAAGTAAGGCATGCCGCTGTCCAGTTTTCATCTAACCTATCGAATTATAACAATAATGATGCCCAGTTTCCGGGACGCCATTTCCCCACTCAAGGACCCAGGTGGGAAAAGCGATTGGTCTATATTGAGCCGGTCGCGGCCTCATTCATCTTTCCAGAACGGTGCTTTCGGTAGGCGTAGGCCACCGCGCCCAGGATAATAAGGACATTTACGGTCAGGAGCACTGCAGAGACCGGGCGTTCGACAAAGATCCACAATCCATCGCGGGAGATCAACAGCGCCCGGCGAAGATTCGTTTCCAGGACGGGGCCGAGGATCAGACCGATCACGACAGGGGAAAGCGGGTAATTTGCGGCCCGGAACAGGATGCCAACCAGCCCGAAACCCAGCATCACCATGAGATCGAAGACGGACGCCTGAAGCGCGAATGTTCCGATGCAGCAGAGGATCAGGACAATCGGGATCAGGTAGAATTTGGGAATACGCAGAATGTAGACGAAGAACGGCGTCAGCAGGATGCCCGCGATCAGCAGGAATACATTCGAGGCGATGTAAACCACGAAGATGCCGCCGACCATCTCGGGTTGCTGCTCGAATAGGATCGGGCCCGGAATGAATCCAAGGATCAGGAGCGCGCCCAGAAGCATGGCGGAGGACGCATCGCCCGGGATGCCAAGCGCCAGCGAGGGCACAAGGGTTCCGCCGACCGTGGCATTGTTGGCGCTTTCGGTTGCAACCACGCCCCCTTCAGCGCCTTCGCCATAGCCTTCCTCCGGCCTGGCCCAGGCTTTTGAGATGGCATAGGCCGTAAACGAGCTGATGACGCCGCCCGCGCCTGGCAGGGCACCGAAAAAGACACCGATTCCAGAGGAGCGCAAAAGGTTTTTCCAGTGCTTCAGGGTCAGTAGCACAGAGGAAAAGCCAGGCCGCGCGACCTTGACATCCGGCTTCGACAGAAGGTTCCGTCCGGCTATCTGCACGGCCATTTCCGAGATCGCGAAGAGCCCAACCACGACCGCGACGATGTGGAACCCGTTCAGCATATGGTGCGAGCCGAAAGTGAAGCGGTATCCGGTGGAAAACTCATCCGTCCCGATGGATGCGAGCAGGAGGCCGAAACAGCCCGCCAGCAGCCCTTTGATAATCGAACCGCCGGAAATGACCGCGATGGCGAAAAGACCGGTGATCGCGAGCAGAGCGTATTCCGGTGGCGCGAAATCAGCGGCGAACGCCGCGAGAGCCGGTGAGGCGAGGATCAGGACGACACCCCCAAAGAGACCTCCAATGGCCGAGGCTGAAATCGCAATGCCGATGGCAGCTGAGGCGCGGCCCTTCCTGGCCATGGGATAGCCATCGAATAGGGTCGCCGCAGCCAGTGGCGTTCCAGGTATGCGTAAGAGGATCGCCGAGATTGAGCCGCCACAGGACCCGCCAACGAAGATCGCGATGAGAAAGCCCATTGCGGCAACCGGCGGTAGTCCGATGGCTACGGGGAGAAGCAGAATGATCCCCATAAGGGGGCCAAGGCCTGGTAGTGCTCCGACCAGAAGGCCCACGAGGATGCCCACCATGGTGAGCCCGACGGCGAGCGGAGTCAGGAAGAGCTGAAAGCCTGTGGCAAGGGAATCGATCAGCATGCGGGACTCACCACGGCATATGCAGCGCGAACATTCCACCGGGAAGCACGACGCTCAGGAATTTCTCGAAGATGAAGGCCGCAACGAAGGCGATGCCAAGGGTCGTGCTGATAAGCGCACCGAGGTTGCGTGCGCCACAAATCCACATCACGGCGAAGATCATCGGCGCTGTTGTCAGGTGGTAACCCAGGGGCGTCAACGTCGCGAGATAGATCGCGAAGACGATGAGCATGGCGATTGGCCGTTTAAGGTCAGCCAGTATTACCCCGTCTTCGGTTGGGGAGCGGTCGAGAAACCCGACCACGATCTGAACGGCAAGAAGTCCTACAATGGCGATGGCGACTGATTTCGGGAAAGTCGCCGCATTGTCATAGGGACCGCCGCTGGCGATCCCCTGCTCCGTCATGGATGTCGCGATCTGCTGGAAGACGAGCGCGACAAGGCCAGCGAAAAACGCGATGGCGATCCATTGTATGGTTTTTCCGGTCATTGTCGCGTCTGTCCATTACTGGAGCTTTTTCAGCTCCTCCTCTTCCCACTTGAGCGCATTGCCCATGGCGGAAAGCTGACCGGAGACGGGGCCGACAACCGCATCATACTCGGTGTGATCCCACTCCAGCGGAACAAACCCGACTGCTTCGATGGCTTCGCGCACATCGGGGCGCTGCAATGCGGCCTCCATCGCCTCGCGCAGCCTGCTGGTCACATCGTCGGGCGTATCCCTGTGGACGATCCACCAGGTCCAGCCCATCGGCGCGAGACCGGAAAGGCCAAGGTCGATGCCAAGATCGACAAAGCTTGGGGCACCGTCATAGGAGTCCTTCGAACCCTGCAGTTCAGACAGCACGAGCATGATGTTGAAGGCGGGCTTGTCCTGGATGTAGTTGCCGACGTTGATGAACGCGAAGTCCAGAACGCCGGACTTCAGGTCTTTCACCGCGTTGCCGTCCTGGGTATAGGGCACGTTCTGCGCTACCACGCCGTATTCCTGAAGAACTTTCGCGATCACCATATGCGGCAGGTTGTTGCGCGAGCCGGAGGAATAGCGCAGCTCGCCCGGATGCGCCTTGCCATATTCCATCATTTCCTCGAAGTTGGACCAGCGCGTTTCGTCCACGCGCCCGCCAATGGCGAAGGCATTCGAGACCGCGGAATGGAGAGGCTTGAAGTCGGCGTAATTCCAGTCCGCATTGCCGAGAACCGGCTGCAGGACCAGTGGTGCGACATAGCCGTCAAAGATCGTATAGCCATCCGCAGGTTTGCCCATTGCGGTGATCTGGGCCTTGGTTCCGGCAGCACCCGGCAGCGATATCACCGGCAGGTCGACGCCTAGTTCCTCGCCCATCGCCTTGGCGATGATCTGCGAAACAGCCATGGCGTTTCCCGGCCCCCACGGATGAATGACTTCAATCGTACGCTCGGGGAACTCAGCCACCGCGGCCCCTGCCGATATGGCGAGAGCGCAAAGGGCTCCAAGTCCGCCTCTGAGTATCATGTGCATGTTGTCCTCCATTGGTTATTGATTTCGAATTCCCGGGTCACTCGGCAGACAGGGCCATCCCTGTCGGAGCGAGGTTGAAACGGGGGTAGATTTCTGTCGGTGCGTCGTGCTCCCGAAAATGCCTCTCGATCTCGGATTTCAACCGGTCCACAACCGTTTGATCGCGAAGCGGTATCTGCTGCTGCGGATCATTCTCGACATCATAAAGCACGGTTACGCAGTCCTGCAGCGACTGACCGTCCATGCCAACCTGAGTGTTCCCTGGGTCAAGACGTACCCGTAATGTTGGAACGCCTTTCGTGAAATCGAAGGGAGGGGCGAGTTCGCTGGTCCTGAGCTCGTCAAGATCGAAGAGATCGATCATATGGGCTGGCATCAGCGTATAGAGATGCAGGTTCTGGTCGGAAAGATCCTCAGGGTAGAGGTAAAAGCTGTATGTGCCGTCGGTTATGCCCACCGGACCCGCGAACATCCCGAATACAACGCTGTCGTGACGTGGCATGTCTGCGTCCAGAAGCGGCAGGAGCGATTTGCCGGTCACGGATTCCGGCACGTCGCAACCATGCAGCTCAAGGAAGGTCGGCATCAGATCCGTGGTCTGGGTCAGACTTTGCCGCCGGGTGCCCGCCTGTTCGGCGTGGTCGGGGTGCCAGACCATCAGGGGAATGTGGCTGATTTCCTCGTAATACGGCATCCGGTTCTTGGCCCACCAGTCATGTTCTGAGAGAAGGAATCCGTGGTCGGTGCCAAGAATGAGCGCGGTGTCACTCCAGAGATCGTGTTCATCGAAATAGTCCAGAAGCCACCCGAAATACTCGTCGCACATGGCGACAAGGGCGGCGTAGTTGCCGCGGATCGCGGCTATCTCTTCTGGAGAATTCGCGTTCTTCTCATACATGGGCCAGTCAAGGATCTTGCCGTTATAGCCGGTGTCATAGGCCGTGTGGAAGCGTTCTGGCGCAACGAAGGGCTCATGCGGGTCGAAACATTCAAGCTGAAGGAACCAGTCGTCGGTGTCGCGGTTGCTATCGAGGAAATCAAAGGTCCGCGCGAAACATCTGGCCGTCGGAAATTCATCTTCGTCGGATAGGGCTTCGTGGGTGATGGCGCCACGCGACCTCTTCCAGGCCATCCTGTCGGAATTGCCCCGCGTAACGGGACCCGTTGAGGGCAGCCCGTCGAGCGGATAATGCCGTTCGTCAAACTTCTCACGGTAACGTTCCAGGGGCGGGCGCACCAGCACCTGCAGCGCATCATATTCCTGACCACGTATGAAATCCCAGCTGTCAAAGGCGTTGGCATAGCCCCATCCGCCGTTTTCGAAGTAGTGCAGGTGATCCGAGATCAGATGGGTGTAGACGCTGTTCTCGCTCAGGATGCGTGCGAAACTTTCGTCAAATGGCTCTAGCGGTCCCCAGTGGCGATGCATGAAATTAAGCCGCCCCGTGTGCATGTCGCGTCGTGCGGGCATGCAGGGCAGCGATCCGACATAATGTTTGTCGAAAGTTACGGAGCGGCTGGCAAACCGGTCAATATTGGGCGTCTCCACCGCCTTCCCGCCATAGGCGCCAAGGGCCTTGCGATTGATGGAATCGAACAAAACGAATACGGTTTTCATGGTGCCGGATCGCGCCCTTTCGGTCTGTGACGCCACGTTGCCACGAACATTGAAATTCAGTAAAGTGAATTGTAGTTATTGATCCATTCAAAAAGAGAATGACAAATGGACCGACGTCTGCGAGCATTTCTTGCCGTTGCACGGCATCAGTCCATCACCGAGGCGGCCATTCGGATCAACCTCGCCCAATCCTCGGTGACAAAACGCATCGCCAGCCTCGAAACCGAATTCGGTACGCCGCTCTTTCATCGCAGCCGGCGCGGCATGTCTCTGACCGAAGCTGGCGAGACATTCTTCGGACGGGCTGAACGGATCGAGCGCGAATACCGGCATGGGCTCGAGGAGATATCGGTTATCGGTGCCGCAGGCATGGCCGAACTGAAGGTTGGCGCAGGACCGGTCTTTCATATGAACTGGGTGGCCGGGCTGTTCGAGGACCTGATGTCCCAATTTCCGGAACTGAAGCTCGATCTGAAGACCGAGCACAGGGAAAGTATGGGCAGGCTGCTCATGTCCGGTGAGCTCGATGTCTATCTGGGGATACTCGCTGAGGACGAGTTGGATGAAACGCTGTTCGTCAGGCATGTAACCAGCGTGGAGCACGGCATTGTCCTGCGGAAGGACGACCCGGTGTCAAACGCCAGCAGAATCGACCCGGCCGATCTTGAGGGCTATAGGTGGGTGAGCTTCACGGTCGACCCAATCACTGAGCAGAGGATAGAACAGTACACGCTGCCGCGAAAGTCGCGGAATTCATTGATAGATATCCGAACAACTTCGTTGGCCACGGGAATGCAGCTGGTGAAGACCGGGCGATTTGTAATGTCAGCCCCCCTGCAGCTGGCGTCCTATGTTGGAAAGGAGGGATTGGTCATACGACCGGTTCTGCACCGCATGCGCCCGCGCGATGCCGGAATACATGTTCGAAGGAGTTCGCTGGATTACGGAGCCATCAAGGCGGTGATTTCATACTTTGAGCGCGTTCAGATCCAGAATTGATCCGGCACCTATCAATGTGACAAGTCCAATTTGGCGTTGCCGGTGTACTCCTTTCGCTGGACATCTGCTGGCGGAGCTTCAGGGCTGAAAGCCGAGGTTCGACGTGATGTGCCCTGTCTGCAAGGGATCATCTCAGCAGTGCTGCAGGTATATGCCATGTTCGGCGCTCCATGCACAACATGTGGTGCCGCATCCGGGCTAGTCGGTTAGGGCCGCATGTGTAATTGCTTCCGGCCTGAATGGAAGCCGCCTGAGTCTCAGTCTGGTTGCCGCAAACAATGCGTTTCCGATCGCGGCGATAGTGGGTCCTGGCGATGCTTCTCCCGCGCCGACTGAGGGTTCGCCGGGGTGGTCAAGCAAGGTCACATCAATTCCGGGCATGTTGTCAAAGCGTAGCACCGGATAGGTGTCCCAGTCACGCGACAGCGGGCCGTCACGGTTCCAGCGGACCTCTTCGTACAGAGCCCAACTGGCCCCCTGCAGAAATCCGCCTTCAAGCTGGGCGGTCAGTCCGTCGGGGTCAACCACCCGCCCTGCATCTGCAACGAGTGTCACATGCATTAACCGGATCTCCGCTCGGTCGTTGACATCGACATCCACCGCGACGGCCACACGAGCCATCGCGTTCTTGTATTGTGCGTAAGCAATGCCGCGCCCGCCGGAAAACCCGACATTGGGAAGCACGGAGATTGCTTCACCAAGCCGTTCAAGCACTGCCCGGCCGTGCGGATCCTCAAGATGGGCCAAACGGTATTCCAGAGGATCGCGGTTCTGTGAGATGGCGAGTTCATCAATGAAGCATTCTATGGCGAAGATATTCGGTGCTGCGCCCAGACAACGCAGTGCCGAACTGCGAAACGGTAGGCCAGTCACCAGATTCTTGACGAACCTGGTGCTGGGAATGGTATAGGCAGGGTCGAGGTTGCGATGCATTCCTCCCTGCCGGTTCAGGTTCGGAGCTGGCTTTATCGGGCTTCGGCGATTGGAACGGAACCAGTTGGCGATAAGCTTGGCGGGCCCGGCTCCAGCCCGGCTGGGTCTTGGGCGTCCGCGATAGGTGCCCGCGATCGCCTCCATCGACAGCCCCGTGATCTTTCCATCGGCACCAGTCGATGCGCAGATCTCAACAGCCTGTGGTGGGCCGTACGGTTCCCAGCAATGTTCGTCTTCCCGGGTCCATTTCAGCAGGATGGGCCGGTTTGGTAGAGCCATCGCTACAAGCGCGGCTTCGAAAGCCGCATCGTCAGCCCCATTGTGGCCATAGCAGCCCGACCCCGGCACATGGGTCAGTACTACCTGATTGAGGTCGAGTCCGACACTCTCGGCGATGCTTTGGCGTAGAGGATAGATGCCCTGGCTATGGGTCGCCACTTCGAGGCGCCTGCCATTCCATTGCGCAAGTGCCGCGGAAGGTGCCAGCGAAGCATGCATCGTATATGGTCGCTCGTAGCGGGCTTTATGGGTAGCACCATCCAACGGTGGTTCGACGTTCTCGTTGGGGCGGGGGATCCCGTCACGAACCGGCATGCGGACGGCGTTGCCTGTCGTAAGTGCTGCGAATGCATCAAATTCGGGAAGCCCCGTCTCAGCTATCCATTCCGAAGCTTCGGTCAATTGACGCGCTGCCTTGACCGTTGGCCATTCCCGTTCTCCTGCGACAGCAAGAAAGGACCTGTCGCGCACCGTATGGAGCCCGCGGTCTTTCAGCGAGGCGAGCAGCTCTTCGTTCACGCGGCCCAGATACGCTCCGGCATGGGGCGGACGGGACATTCTGGCATGCAGCATCCCTGGAGCCTCAAGATCGTGGACGAAGCGGTATTCACCCCGCACCATATCGGTCAGACCCACCATGGGCGGGCGCGCCAGGCCTGCCATTGTTGCCGCAGGCACAGGCCGAGGACTGGCAGCGACATTGACCGGAACGCATAGTTCGCAATGGGGAAGGAGTTCCATTAGTGGAAGCCGCCGGTTGGTTTCCTGCCGCGACAGAAAGCCTTCTTCAAGAGACCATTCCGAAGGGTCCCCACCCATGCGCTGGGCTGCCAGCCGCAGAAGCGCTTCCCGCAGCGTGGCTGCCGCCTGGCGCAGGGCCTGACCCGACTGCTCAATCGAATTGCTGCCGGAGGTCATGCCCTCGTCGGGACTCTCACCGGTGCGCACCGGTGCTATGCGAATCAGTTCAGGCGGCAGGGAAAGCTCCTCATGCACGATAGACAGGAGAGCCGTCGAAATCCGCTGACCGATCTCTACTTTACCTGTTCGCAGGACCAGCATTTCGCCTTCCAGGGCCAGCCAGTCCGAAACCATCGGATACCTGACGAGACTCATACCTGATCCGAAGCCAGCGCGACCGCACGGATTACCCTGGGATGCGACCCGCAACGGCACAGGTAAGGAGCGAGTGCCGCTTTCGCGGTCGCGAGATCTGGCTTGGGCATCTTTCCGAGCAGGCCGGTGACCGCTATGACGAGGCCTGACGTGCAATATCCGCACTGCGCTGCCGATGCTTCGATAAATGCGTTCTGAACCCGGCGGCCCGTCGCCGTGGCGCCTATTCCCTCAACCGTCACGATCTCTCTGCCAACAAAATCGCTTACGGGACTGATGCAGCTCATGACTGGCTCTCCATCGACCAGAACCGCGCAGGCGCCGCATTGCTCCAGACCACATCCGAGCTTGGTTCCCTTCAGTTTGAACTCGTCGCGCAGCACGAATACCAGCGGCGTATCGGCTTCGGAATCTACGGTTCGCTTCCTGCCGTTAACCCGAAGTTCCAGCGTCATGGGAAAACCCAATTCCGGGAAGCTTTTTCTGCCCCGTCCCTCTGGCAGATGGAGGTGAACGCCCGATAGCCGCGTGCGGTTTCTGGGGCTATGGGACGCGGCCGCTCTTCCGGAAAGCTGTTGAGGGCAAGGCTTCCAGGTTCTGTCCGGATTTCACGCACCGATCCCAACAGCACTCCGCTGCCTGATCCCGCTTCTCCAGAGGCTGCCCGGTCCATGGTCCAGCGCATGACTATTGCCGCCGCGCAGCGACTGACCGTCGCTCCCATACGTCTGAATGGCACTGTTAGGCGACTCTTCAATGGTTCTGGATCCGTCCGGGCCGTTCCTCCGTCAGTTTTATGAAGAAGGCTTCGAACCCATATCATTCCTGCTTCCGGTGGCTTTCCGCACGGGATGTCAGGGTTCATGCGATGCGGAAGATGGTCGTATTTTGCGCCGATCATGCGGTCTTCTCCAGAATGTCGAGGCCGGAGTTCCGGTCGAGAAGGTAGATCAGGCCGTTCCCGCCCACATCAACGTCGTTCGATTGTGGAGGTCCCCCAGGTCCGGGTGGTGGTATGAAATGTGCGACCTCCTGCGGTAGCTGAGGGTTGGCCAGGTCAAGGACGCGCAGCCCGCCCGCGAACCATGTTGCGTAGACAAGCGTGCCATCGAGTTTCTCACGAAACTGATGCGCGCCGAATCTTGTGCCTGGCAGCCCTGCCCAGGGACTTGCGCGCTCCGAAAGATACCAGGCCGAGACCGGCTCCATCCTGTTGATTTCCGTGACGTCCATGACCCAGAGAAAGCCGTGCAGCCGTCCAGGTACATGAGTGTGCTCTTCGTCGATCGCCACTGCGTATCTGCGGCCGTTGATCGGTCTTTCCAAAGGCATGACAGTATGCGTCGGTTCCGGAATCGCTTTGGGAAAGCGATAGCTTCCCTTGACTGTCAGGTTGCTGGGATCCGATGCGTCAAGCACGTGGTAGCCAGCATCCCACACAGCCGCCCAAAGCTCATCACCGCAACGCATCGCATGGTGAAGACGCTCGCCATAGCCCTTCCAGGAAGGGGTTTCACCGCCCGCCACATGCTGGCCTGGCATGTGCCAGCGTGATACCTCTGACGGGCTTTCTGGAGTGGAAATATCATAGATCACCAGAATGTTGCCGATATAACCCTCCATTTCGGTCGAGATGTAGGCGTAGTGTTCGTCCATATCGAACCTGTGCACGCCGAAACCGTGGGTTTTCACGTAGCTCAGGAGTCTTGGCGCGGTCCTGTCAGCTATGTCCCATATCCTGAACCCACCTGATCCGTAGCCGCGAGCCACCGCATCTTCGAGAACCGGAATATCGGTGGCCTTAACTCCAAGTTCGGTGGCGATGTCGGCATCCTCCATTCCCTGCTCGCGCAGTCCCGCGATCCTTTGGCCCTTTCGCAGGAAATGGCGACGGTCCATCTCCACATTGGTGATCATGATGTCGCCGCAGACACGCACCTTGTGGGTGTGCGACCACTGGTCAGGTGGCTCAATATGGGCTTCCACACGCGGGCTGGACGGATCGGAGACGTCGATGATCGAGGTTCCCATAGGTGGCTTCATATGCCCGATGAAGACATGGCCGCCCTGCACCACAACCTGACCTCCTCCGGCAATGTCCAGATGGCCGATCCGCCGGATATTCCGAGACAGCTGGTATTCGATTTCCTGTTTCATTCCGCCTGCGCCTCCCTACGTCGGCGGCGACGTCCAAGCACCAACGGAACTATCAGTGACAGTGCCAGCGCGACCCAGAGCGCGTTGCCAAGATCGGACGAGAACAGCACCGTGATATCGCCATCGGATTTCTTGAGCGCCCTAAGGAAATAGGTTTCAAGCAGTGGTCCAAGGATCACGCCGATCAAAATCGCCGCCACGCTGTAGCCAGTGCGTCGGGCGATATAGCCAAGAACACCGAAGGCTAGCGCGAGATAGAGGTCAAACATATACTCGCGCGGGACAAACCCGCCGACCAGAGTGAACGAGATGATCATTGGCGCGAGATAGATTGTCGGAACGGTGGTTACATGGCTCATGTAGCGCGAGAGCGGCAGGATAGTCAGGAACATCAGGAGGTAGCTCACAGCCATCGCCATGAACATTCCATAGCCGACCTCTGGCTGGCGTTCGAAAAGCGATGGGCCGAAACTGACGCCGTGGAACTGCATCACCACCAGCATGATCGCCGCCGTCGCTCCGCCCGGAATGCCCAGAACGAGGAGCGGCACGAGCGTGCCTGACGTAACTCCATTGTTCGCGCTCTCGGGTGCGATCAACCCTTCAGGATGGCCGGTTCCGTATTTTTCGGGTGTCCTGGAAAACGTGCGTGACTGTTGGTAGGCGACAAAGCTGGCTATCGAGGCTCCAGCACCCGGGATTACCCCGATTGCAAGTCCGATAAGACTGGTCCAGACGATGTGCCACCAGCGTCTAAGCGCCACTGCCACGCCTTCAAACGTGTCGTGCCAGTTAGGGTTGCGTGGCTCGGAACTGCTGCCAGCGATCGCTTTCTTCTCGACGAGCATGAAAGCTTCCGACACGGCGAACAGGCCAACCAGGGCCGGTATCAGCGGAACGCCGTCGTAGAGTTCCAGGAAGCCAAACGTACCGCGCGGCGTCGCATAGACGACATCTGTGCCGATGGAGCCGATCATCAGCCCGAAAAAGCCGGCGATCAGTCCCTTCAGGAGATCCTGCGCTGCGATTGAGGCGATGAGCGAGATGCCAAAGAGCATCACGACGATCATTTCGACCGAATGCATGTAGAATCCGACCCGGGCAAGGATCGGCATTGTGGCGAGAGCGACGATAGTGGTCAGAAGACCGCCGATGCAGGAGGCTACGAACGAAATCGACAGTGCCTGCTGCCCTTTGCCCGCCTTGGCCATGGGATACCCATCGAGCGGGGTTGCCGCCGCACCGGCCGTGCCAGGAATGTTTACCAGCACCGCCGGGATTCCAGCCCCCATTCGTGCGGAGCAGTAGAGCGACACCATGAAGATGAGTCCGGTATCAAGATCCATGGCTAGCGTCAAAGGCATCAGGATGATGATCGTATTCGCCGCGGAAAATCCCGGTATGCCGCCGACGATCAATCCCAGGAAGATCGTTGGAACCACAACCCACCAGTAGCCGATCGTCTCTGAGAAGACCTCGGCCAGGATTCCCGCCGTATCACCCATTTCCGAGCAGCACCTGCATTAGGGTCTCAAACAATCCACGGGGAAAGCGGGTATCGAACGCCCAGACAAACACCGCCCAGCCCACAAGCGCGGTGCCCGCGGACACAGCGGCTATGAAACCCAGGCGCCGCCCCTTTGACAGTATGGCCATGGCGATACAAAGGAACAGGAAGGTTGTCAGGGTGAAGCCTAAAGGCTTGATCAGAACGCAGAATCCCAGGGTTGCCAGTAACAGGCCGACTCTCCCGGTTCGGAGGTCGTCCCGGCTAACCAGGTTGCCGAAACCGAGCGACGCTCCGCCCTGGCTAAGTAGTAGAGCGCATCGCAGGACGAAAGCTGCGCATACCGCAAGGAGAACGCCGCCGACGAGAAATGCGCTGACCTGCGCCGTCCAGGGTGAATTCCAGATCGTGGTGAAGTAGTAGATCGTGAAAGCGACTGCCATGGCGGGTATCAGTAGCTCACCGCCAAGCTGGCGCCGGGAACCCTCTCTCGACTTCCTCTGGGTCATGGTTCAGTCCTTCGGCGCGGGGACAGGCGGCGGTCTGGCCGCCTGTCCAGGGGGCGTTTCTATGCTCCTGTCAGAAGTGGTCTGTACTTTGCGCCGAGCTCCAGCATCGCGGTCTTGAACGCCTCACATTCCTCAAGGCCACCGTAGTTCAGGTATTCCGGCGTGCCTTTCTGAGCGACATAGGCTTCAAGAAGCTTGGGATCCTCAAAAGCTTCCCTGAATGTGCTGGTCAGGATTTCGAGGCGGTCCGGATAATCTTCGGCGGCCTTTCGATGAATGCCAAATGCACGTGCCGACAGCATTTCCGGAAGGTCAGTGCCATAGACATCGTTCATGTTCGGCGCGTTGTTCAGCCGTTCCCCCACCCGGTTCTCACCAAACACCAGTAGCGTTTTCACCGCTTCGCCCGCCGCGATGACGGATCCGGATGTCAGTACCGAGAAATCAACCTCGCCGGTTACCGCGCCGGCGACGGTGTTCTTGCCACCTGACAGTGGAATGAGATTGAAATCGGCGCCGGTGACTTCGCCAAGCGTCAGCAGTCCGATCGAGGCCGGATGCGCCATCCGGCTCGTGCCGACATTCACCCTGCGCTTCTGGCCTTCGGCGATGATGTCGTCCATCGTCTGCAGCGGGCTTTCCGCACCGACGAAGAGGCAACATGGATCGGTGTCGACGCGGCCGAAGTAGAAATAGTCATTCACGTCGAATGTTGGCGCTTCCATTGCCCAGTTCAGGACTTCCGGCCCCATATTGCCGAAGATCAGGCTGTAGCCATCCGGCTCTTCCTTGCCCATATAGACCTCATAGGCCACGCGTCCTGATGCGCCAGGGAAGAAACCGGGCTCGAATTCCGTTCCCAGCTTATCCTTCCAGACGCTGCTGAACGCCCGGAAGTTGCGGTCAGCGCCACCCCCTTCGCGGGTTGGAATGATCACTTTGATGTTGCGTTCGGGGTAACCCGAGGCCAACGCCATGCCTGGCGCGGTGAGTGCAAGCGCTGCGGTGCCCGTCCGCAGAAAGGCCCGACGGTCGATTCCATTCATGTTTTCCTCCTCTGTTGAATTTGGCGGTAGTTCATTCCAGTACCCGATGCTCGGATGACTGCATTATGTTCGTGACTGTGAGACTGGGCCATTGCTGCATCATTCGCGGCAGTCCTCATGTTTCCAGAAGCGAGTGATGGAACAGTTCCTCAGGCGCAACCGGGCGCACTGCGAGATGCTGCTCCGTGGAATAGCGGCAGACCGAAGCCAGTTCGTCCTGGTTCGCCGAATATCCATAACTCCAGTAATTCCGTCCCATTGCCGAGACCGTGCGTTCCATCGCAGATCCCAGCCACGGCAGCGACAGGCGATTGGAACTGGCGAGCCACACTTCATGCAGCCGTTCCATCGCAAGGTCCCTCGCCCGTACGAAACCTCTGTAGAGCGCCCGCGGTAGCCAAGGATACTCGTCGGCCAGGGATCTGCGAAGGCCGATCACGTGCATGATGGGAAAAAAGCCGGTTCTGGCGTGGTAATCCCGTTCCGTGGCCTCGAATTCGGGAAACAGCCGTATGATGCGAGGATGCCCTTCACGGAATGCCAGCGGCTGAGTTGGCGCAAGAAGCCCGTCGATTTCGCCATTCAGCAGAAGATCCTGCAGAGTCCGTCCCTTCGGGATTGGCAGGACTTCCATCCCTTCGGGCAGATTCAGGGCCAGTCGTTCGCGGCGGGTTCCCTGGTCGAGTGCGCCCGTGCGCCAGCTGATGGATTCCACTGAGACACCGTAATCATCCTTCAGGATTCCCCGCATCCAGAGCGCGGCGGTCATCTGGTATTCCGGAACTCCGATTCGGCGGCCGGCAAAGTCCGCTGGCGTGTCGATTCCCGCGTCTGCGCGCACGAAAAATCCGCTGTGGCGAAAGGCGCGGCTAACGAAAGCTGGAACGGCAACATATGCACCCTCACCACGCGAAACCTGCAGGATATGGCTGGACATGGACATTTCGGTCACGTCATAGGGAGCTTCGCCTACCGCGAGTGGAAAAAGCTGCGATGTTGGGGCGATAGTGCAGTCCAGCGCCACACCGGGTACCATCACCCGCCCGTCATGCAGCGCCCCGACCCGGTCATGATCCCAGCTGGCGAAACTGAGCGTCAGATCATCTGAACCAGGATGTGCCCTTGCACTCAACGAATCTCACCCTCTTATCGTTTCTCTGGGTTCCGCATGCCATCCAGAGGTGTTTCAGACCACCTTTACCGTCATCTTGCCAAGGGCCTCGACGGCCATTTCCAGAAGGTCGCCCCGTTCGACCGGAGCCACGCCCGCTGGAGTTCCCGATAGGATCACGTCACCCCCCGCGAGCTCGAAATAATCCGAAAGGTATGAGATCATCTCCGGGACCTTCCAGATCATCTGGTCCAGATCGCCATCCTGACGCAGCTCGCCGTTGACTTTCAGGGTGATCCGCCCGTGCTCAGGATGCCCGATCTCGCTGGCGGGACGCACCGGGCCAACTGGCGCCGAGCGCTCGAACGACTTGCCGATCTCCCACGGGCGCCCGAGCTTCTTCTGCGCGCCCTGCAGGTCCCGGCGGGTCATGTCAAGGGCAAGTGCATAGCCGTAGACATGCTCCAGCGCATGTTCCACCGGTATTCCGGTGCCCCCGGATCCCAGCATAACCGCGACCTCGGCTTCGTGATGAACATCCGAACTGCGGGTCGGATAGGGAAATTCGCCGGAAGGATCGAGGTTATTCGGGTTCTTCTGGAAGAAAAATGGTGGCTCGCGATCAGGATCGTGTCCCATCTCGATTGCGTGCGCGGCGTAGTTCCTGCCGATGCAGTAGACCCTGCGCACAGGAAAGAGTTCGTCCGAACCGGAAACCGGCAGCGCAACCATTCGCGGCGGTTCGATAGCGTATTGAGCCATGCGGCCCTCCGTTCATCTCCAGGTCAATCCAGTGCGAATCCACTTCCGATAGGCGTATCAACATCATACACATGGATCAATCGCAACCGATTTCCGGTGAACCGGCCAGTACCGGCACAGCTTAGCCCAGACCATTCAGGATTATCCATACCAATCAATGCAAATTGATCAACCAATTTCTGTCAAATCCATCTGCTGGAATTTGCTGCGATGATGATCCGAATGCGGTTCGGGCCATGGTCGCATTCCGACATATGGAATGCGTCTGGCAGAATATGTGGATGAAACGGTTCCGCACCCATGATCCGCTCGCCAGTTGATCCATGCGTGGGCTTCAGGCCGATTTGTACCCGAGCCTCGCAGGGGGAGCGGGTTACTCCCTCAGGAGGGGGGGCCGCTTCTTCGGTCATGGAATCTGCAGACGGCGATGTGGAGGCTGACTGCTACAGAGCTCTCCATTGCCGTGAGCCGACCGGCGCTTCCGTGTCGTTCATGAGACTCCCTGATGCGGGTCCCTGATCTTCATTTCAGCCAGATCGTGCCGTTCAGATCCTGACACATTTCCGGGAGGGCGCCGCTTCGTATGGTTGCCGGTGGCCGTGGCATTGCTGGGCTGGTCGCTAACTGTCCTTTGGCCGGACAGCTGCGGAGTCACCGTCCATGAAGGATTGTCGAACGGCGCCGGTGTATTTCTCCAGCAGTTCATCGGGGACTTCACTGCCATCAGCAAGAAAGGGCAGGATTCCGCGACGCATGGATCGCCCACGCATCGCCAGGATATCGGCTTCGGATTTCGTGACCCTTTGGGACATTCGGCGTCCCCACTGGCCCAGAAATTCATAGAGACGACTGATCTCGGCCTGGTGCGTTGTCACCTTTGCGAGGTCTTGAAACTCGTCGGGATCGGTCTGAAGATCGAATAGCATCGGCCGGAATCCACCTTCGGCATGAGTCAGTTTGAACCGTCCGTCAAAGACCATGAACAGGCGCGCATCCCGCGGTTTCAGACCCAGGCGGGCACATTGCGGGGTGGGAGAATAGTCAAATTCGCTGATCACGAACCGCCGCCATTCTGGTGTTTCGCCGCGAATCCATGGCAGTAATGAGCGACCTTCGATGATGTGTTCCGGGACATCACCCCCAGCCGCCTCGACGAATGTCGCGACGACGTCAAGGCTTTCCACCAGGACATCGCACACTGTCCCACGTGTCGCGTCAGCCTCAGGTCTTGGGTCGTAGACGATCAATGGAATCTTGACTGAAGGCTCGTGGAAGAGGTCCTTCTCACCGAGCCAATGGTCGCCGAGGTAGTCTCCGTGATCCGAGGTCAGCACGATCATCGTGTTATCCAGTTGGCCGGAAGATTCGATGAAGTCCAGCAATCGCCCCAACTGGTCGTCGCACTGCCTGATGAGACCCATATAGGCGGGAATCACTTTCTGACGCACCTCGTCCTTCTGGAAGGCGCGGGCGATCGCGTTGTTCATATAGGCGCTGAATACGGGATGCGGGTCTTCTCGCTCGACTTCGGAGCGCGTCGCCTGTGGCACGTGATTCGGACCATATAGGGCGTAGTAGGGCGCAGGCACGATATAGGGCCAATGCGGCTTGATATAGGAGACATGTGCGCACCAGGGGCCTTCCGCCTCGCTGATGAACCGGATGGCCTCTCCGGTCAGCCACGGCGTTTCGCTGTCCTCTTCACGGATGTTTGCCGGCCTGTCGGCGTTTCCAAGTATCCATCCGGTTGCGATCTGGCCGTCATCGCCGATTCCGGCATTGGCGAAATGCGCCCAGGGATTCCGGCCTTCATAGCCTTTGGAATTGAGGTATTCGTTGTAGGGTGAGCGGAGTTCGTCATAGAATCCGTCAGGTCCTTCACCCCAAAGTCCATCGTCACGGGTAAAGACGTCGAATCCGCATTCGGCCTGACGTGCTCCGATGATGCTGTCTGGCGAGAGGCCGAGCCGGGCCATCCCCGCACTATCCGCCCGCATATGTGTTTTGCCGATCAGCCAGCAATCCATACCGACTGCGCGGAGGTGATCGCCCATGGTCATTTCCCCAACGCGGAGCGGGAACCCGTTCCACTGGGCTCCATGGCTTGATGCGTAGCGTCCGGTATAGAAGCACATCCTGCTGGCGCCACAGATTGGAGACTGGACGTAGGCATTGGAAAACCGAACGCCCATTGCTGCGACGCGGTCAAAGTTTGGGGTGTGGAGATGTGGATGCCCGGCGCAGCTGAGATAGTCAAAGCGCAGCTGGTCGTACATGATGAACAGGATATTCATACATCACTCCTGAAAGCCTGATGGTGGATATGTCAGATTGGCGGGGAAAGCCCAACGGGTTTCCATTCCCGATTTCCACCCCGAAGCGCTACTCCCGGTCTTTGGGGCGAGGGTATAGGGGAAAGGGCCGGGCGCTTCGCCTCCAAATGTCTGGCCTCCGTTCGCAAATCCTATCCACTTTGCATGTTTGCTGGAGGCTGCCATGGTCGGTGCGGTCTACAGCCTTTGTGGGCAATGGACCTCCGGGAGAATGTTTTCGGACCAGCTGGCGCAGAATTCGGTGAATGGCTCCAATCGCATAACCACCGAACTCAGCCAGTTGCTGGCTGGGTGTCGCTCCGCGCCCGAACTATATGCATAATGACGAGTATGGCCGCTAGGCAGAGGGCCGGGATATTCGCGTAGGGAGATGAGTGGATCACTGCGGCAGCCAGTATCAGCCGTGCCGCGACCTCCCATAGGCTAAGGCGGGTTCGGTCGAACCAGGCGAGAGCGCTGGCCAGTAGATAGAGCGCAATCGCAAGTCTCGTGAGCAGCCAGAGAAGCTGGTCCAGATGTATCCGCCCATCATGGCCCGGCAGGTATAGTTTCTCGGCGCCACTTGCGGTGGGGTCAAGAACAGCCGCCTCGATCAGGAGTAACGAGGGATACATCGCAAATACGAATGGGATCACGAACATCACGATCCCGGAGCGTACGGCGGACAGTCCCGTGGCCATCGGATCCTCTTTGGTGATTGATGCCGCCGCGAAGGCGGCCAGCGCAACGGGCGGCGTAATCGCGGAAGCTACCGCAAAGTAGAATATGAACATATGTGCCGTGAATATCGATAGGCCCAGCCCCGCAAGCACTGGACCCATCAGGAGCGCGACGTTGATATAGGCGGGCACTGCGGGCATCCCCATTCCGAGCAGAATGGCCAGCAACATCGTCGCGGTCAGTGCGAGGAACTGGAAGAACAGCGAACCTCCCGCCCCAAGTCCAAGCGATTTCAGCCACTCTAGCACGTCGAGCGAAATGAAGACCGGTAGCCCGGTGAATTTCAGGCAGAAATCGATGATCGAGACTGCCAGGAACATCAGGTATAGCGTCGAGATGAGTGTTCCTGCCTGGGAGAACGCGTCGATCAGCCTGCGGGGACGTGCCCGCATCTCAGGGTCGACGAACAGAAGGATGATCAGAAGCAGCACCGCCCACCATCCCGCACTCCCCGCGTCTCCGGCCGAGTTCTGTATCAGCTCAAGCAGCCATGGCAGTTCCGTCGCCCGGCAGCCGCCGTCAGTAAAGACGCGTTCCGCCCCGAACAGCCATCCAAGCCACCCACAGCCGACAGCCTCCTTGGAGGTCAGGAGAAGCGCCAGAATGAGAAGGATGGGTCCGAAAATCATGACCAGGTTGAGAATGTCCTGACGATTCAGATGCATCTGGTCGGTGATTTCGCCAATCGCCCGAATCTTCTGTCGGCGGGCCTGGAAGACGGCGCTCAGGAACAGGCAGAAGAAATAGAACACTGCGGGAATCGCCGCGGCAATGATGATCTTGGAATAGGGAACTCCAGTAAGTGCGGCCAGCACGAACGCGGCGACACCCATGACCGGGGGCATGATCGACCCACCGGAGGAGGCGGCCGCTTCCATACCACCGGCAAACACTTTCGAGAATCCACGCCTGACCATCATCGGAATTGTCAGAACGCCGGTCGACAGCACATTCACGATAGGCCCGCCGGAAATCGTGCCGAACATGGCCGAGGATACGATGGCGGCGTGGGCCGGGCCACCTGCCAGCTTCCGGGTCCAGCGGAATGCGAGCTTGATCAGGGATTGGCCACCCGCCGATGCGCCGAAGAGGGAGCCGAGAATCAGGTAGGGAAAGATGGTGTTCAGGACGATGTCCATGAAACGTCCGAGCAGCCCCGAGGCATTGTTGACGAGGATGTCGTGCACTTTTGGCCGCCCATCGGACAGCAGCCGCGGTTCACCCGCAAGCTTGGTCATCAGATACTTGTTGATATCTTCAGGCCCGTGGAAATACCAGACCAGGACCGTTGCGATCGTGTAGCCTGCCACGAGCAGCGCCACGATTACCAATGGCAACCCCCAGACATTGATGTTGTAGGTCAGGAACACCAGAATCGCGATTCCCATGATCAGGACGAGCCAGCCGCCCGTTGTACCTACGCATTGTGGATCATCAACGGTCGTGGGTTCGGGCAGGCCATATAGGTCGGCAAATTCCTTCTGCTTAAGCAGACTGTCCGCGATCAGCCGTTCCCGTTCGCCGGTGAACTGGTCGATCAGGCAGATCGATTCGATTTCAACAAGATAGGTAAGCGAGATGCCGATGGCGGCCACGATCAGCGCCACATCCATCAGCAGTCCAAATCTTCTACGGGCCGGTGCGTGTCCCTTCCATTCCCGCCACATCGAATGCCGCAATGCGACGACCAGCATCATCAATGAGAACACCGCTGGAAAGAACCATTCCCTGGGGAACTTGCGCAGCGTTATCCAGTCAAGGCCGGTCAGCTGCCGGATGCCGTTGTCAAATCCAGGAATGCCCGGAATCGAGTTCAGAAGCCCAACGATGACCACTATGCATGCGAGCCAATAGAGAAGGGAGCCGCGGTGCGCCGCCCCAGCTTGCGAGGCTCCGTTGGCTGGAGGCGAAGGCTGAGTTTCTGTCATGGGCTTAAGTTGACGCCGAAGCCGGGCCACTCGAAGTGAGTGGCCCGGGTCACGGAATCCTGCCTGGGGTTACGGCTTGGCGCAGTCAGGCACGGAATACCCGGCTTCTTCCCAGGCACGAACGGCACCGGGGTGGTATTTCAGGGGCATGGCGCCGCACATTCCGGTGGTGCTTAGATCGGCAATCTCACCAAGACTGACGGTTCGCATGAAGGGGGTCTTGGACTTAAAAAGCTCCAGGTTGTCCAGAAACGCTTTTGTCAGGCTGTACGCCAGTTCCTCATCCATGTCCTTTCGGACAATTTCTCCGCCAACAGTCGCGATGCCGCGGAAGCGATCGTCTTCAGAGACTATGGTGACGCCTTCAGGCATCACGGCTTCCGTGATGGGGATGTCCAGTGTGCCGGAGCCAGGGGCACTCATGTACTTTTTTGCCGCTTCGCTTTCGTAGATCTCCTTGGGGTAGGACCAGAGCGTCATGTTGCCTGAGGCGACGGATTGGGTGATGCGCCCGTCAGGGAAGCTGACCGGCAGCATCATTGCATCTGCCGACCCGTCCGTTATCGTCTTGACCGCCTGGTCCCAGTTCACCTGGACGCCAGTATATCCCTCTCCCTCATCGAGACCGGTTGCAATCTTGACGACTCCCCGCGCGTTGGTCAGCGCGGCACCCCTCGGCGGACCATTATAGATGGTTTTGCCAGCGATGTCGTCATAACCTCCAAAGTTCTTGCTGTCGTAGGCATAGAGTCCGAACACCCCCAGCCGATAGGTGTAGAGGACCGCGAGTCGGTCGGCATATTCGGCACCGGTTTCCTCGCCAAGCTTTGCATAGGGTCCGACGCCATTTGACATTAGGAATGGAAGCAGGAACGGTGCCGCGGAGATGTCGGTCTTTCCCTCGGCCGTGTTCTGCAGGCTGTTGGTAAGTGTCTGACCGGTGGCGACCTGAATGTCCGCGATTCCGGCAGCTGCGGCGACTTCACCAAGAGCGAGTACGGTATTTCCCGGCACGCCGCCGGCATTCGCTGTTTCCGCGGATAGATTAACCTGCGCATTGGCCTGCACCGAGAAGGCACAGGCCACTGCAAATCCCGCTATTCTCCCTATTCTGGACATGTAGATTCCTCCCTGTTTTCCAAACGTCCTGCAATCTTTGCCCGCACCGTATACCCCACTTTGGCTGAATGCACAGCTAGGGCAAGTCAGTTTATGCCGAGCCGTTCGGGAGTTCCATGCGTTCATCCAGTTCCTCGTTTCCCCAGTGCAATCGTTATGACGACCAAAATGCATCCCTTGAATCCCGACGCCAGGCTGGCCGGGAATGGAGCTGAGCGACCCTATCTTCAATCGCCTCCGCTCCATGTGATTCCCGGCGCCGAATTCCTCACCATGTCGATACTTGACCTCAGGAAACACCTTACTTTGGAAGGCGATCCATTATTCAGACCTCCGTTGGCGTATTTCACAGAGACGTTTTCATCCCATTCGGCTGGCCGGTCAGTGAATGCCAGGTTGGCTGGGACTGTTTGCTTCATGCGATTGATGACAGGTGGAAACAAAGGTGCTGGGTTTCATTCACGGCAGTCCCGGTGTTTCGCAGCCGCGCTCTGGGATCGAGCCAATGGCCAGTCACGCCGTATCGGCCCCGAAGCGTTGACCGTTCATGCGGGCATCTGATTCCTGATCGGACTGGCTGAAATATTGGCGCGGATACAGCCCGGCATCTGGCTTGATGTCATGATGGCGCGTCGGTATTACCACCGGTTCCTGCGAAGGGTTGCCTGGCACTTCTCACCTTAATTCAATCGGTTGCTGTCTGGTCGGGTGACGACAGGGGTGGATCGACCCGTAGTGTCACGATCTCGAACGGAGCCAGATTTAGCGAAACCGAATCTCCCTCCGCCTTGACCGGGGCGATTGGGCTGTCCAGGAGGTCGCAGTGATATACGGCGCCGAGGCGGGTCCGGAAGCGCAGCGTCACCCTGCCACCTACGCCATCGGGCTCGAACAGCCGCAGGATGGTGCTGCCACCCTTCGCTGGCTTAAGCGTCTCGCAGATCGTGCGGACACCTGACATGCGGACAAAGGGGCGATCATCGATGACCGAACCGCCATACCGGCTGGCGGGCCAGGCTATGCGCAGAGGCGTGTTGAGGTCGTAGGCCGCGGCATCCACCTCTGCGCGACCATTTCCAGAGACCGGCAGGAAGCTGTAGGTGAATTCATGCAATCCCTGGTCGGCCCCCGGGTCAGGAGAGGTCGCTGACTTGATCAGGGTCAGGCGCATTACATTGCCGCGGATATCATGGCCGTATTTGCAGTCGTTAAGGAGGGCCGCGCCGCGTGAACCGTCTGACAGCATTGCCCATTTCTGGGCTGGCACCTCAAAGCGTGCGCGATCGAAGGGCGTGTCACGCCCGGTGGAGCGTTCAATTGCGCCCCATTGGATGTCGAACAGGGCGTTCGGGCTGGATACGGCAACCGGAAAGGCGACTTTCAGGAGTGTATGCGTCTGGTGCCAGTCAATCCGGGTAACAAAGTCAATGCGGGCGGATCCGGCAATGAGACGGATGTCCTGGCAGATGCGGCTTTTGCGCCACCGACGCTCCGTACGGATCGAGGCCCGGATCGAGCCATGTTCAATGATGCGAAAAGTCGCCGGTTCCAGGATGGCTTCCATACGGTTCTCGAAATCCGGATCTATGTCCCAGGCATCCCAGCAGATCGGACGGTCCTCGAACGCCTGAAGCTGGTTTGCAGGCGTTCCGTCGATGAGTGTCTCGGCGCCGGTGGTTTTGTCAATTGCCGAAACGAGACGGCCAAATCGGTCGAATCTGGCAAGTAGGAAACCGTTTTCGATCACGGCACCATCTTCGCCTTGGGATTCGAGGCGGACGGACAGTCCTTCTGGGGGCGGTGCGGTGGCTCCTGAAAGCGGCATTGCGGAATAGGCGGGCAGGAAAGGCAGATAGACCAGCGCACCGTTTTCGGTCGGCTGGGCCATCGGTCCAGCCGCGTCGGCATCTGACAGTTCGGCGACTCGGGTCGCATCGACCGGCATTGGGTTCAGGATCAGCGGTTCGGTTGCGTTGGTGGCGAGGGCGTCCGCCGCCTCCTTTGCGGCCGCCTCGGCGAGTTTGGCAATTTGACGGTGGTCGGATCGGGAATCCTGAATTGCCTGCGGCACGCAGACACCGGAGATGGTGTCGTGGAACTGGTTGCGGCAGAGCAGTTCCCATGCCTCAGAGAGATCGGGCAGGAGCCCCGCCAGCGCGGACAGTGCCTCCGCCTCGTGCAGCGCCCGCTCGTTCCGGCGATTGGCACGCTTGATCCAGGCCTGACTGGTTAGCGTTCCACGATGGCCCTCAAGGTAATGTTCGCCGCGATGCACGGGCAGGGGGCGCTCTTCCGCTTCCATGGCTTCAAAGGCGGCGCGTGCGCTGGACATGACCATCTGCGGCATTCCCGGCATTTCCGCATATGCGTGAGCGCGTGAAAGGAGCTCTTCCGTCGGCCCGCCTCCACCATCGCCGTAGCCGAAACAGATCGGAAGGTGGCGTGCGCCAGGGTCGGCTCGGGTAACTGTTCCAAATACCTCTCGGGCGGTGAGGTCGCTTTTGTAGTTCGTCGGGAATGGTAGGTATTCCACGTCTCGTGGCGTGGTCAGCACATGGGCAAGAACACGGGTCCCGTCGATGCCCTCCCAGAGATGTGTCGGGTGTACGCGGGTGACCTGGTTCCAGTTGAGCTTGTTCGTACAGAACCAGTTCAGGCCAGCCTGCTTCATGAGCTGTGGAACCTGCCCTGGAAACCCAAAAGTGTCGGGTAGCCACAGGACCGGGGTTTCGGCATCGCCGAATGTATCGCGGAAATAGCCTCGGCCAAGCTGAAGCTGGCGCACCAGCGATTCCGGCCCGGGAATGTTGAGATCCGATTCCACCCACATCCCGCCCAGAACCTCCCAGCGACCTTCGGAAACACGGGTCCGTATGCGTTCGAACTGATCGGGAGCGTCTTTGGCCAGGGATGCGTAAACATATGCCTGGGACTGGCAGAACCTGTAGTTCGGGTCCGCCTCCATTAGCCTGAGAACATTCGAGAATGTCCGTACGGCCTTCCGGCGTGACTGATCGATCGTCCAGAGATAGGCGATGTCCAGATGGGCATGTCCGATCGCATGAAGTGTGACGTCAAGTGGCTTTCCGGCCGCCTTGATGCCCTTCCTAAGGATGGATAACGCGCCAGGGGCGCTCTCATGAATTGCGGCTCCTGGCAATTCCCATGTGTCAAGTGCCAATAACCCTGCGTCCAGCGCGTCGAGCAGACCATCTCTGAAGGACGTGATGTCTGGCAGGACCGATACGGTGTCGAGCGCTGCCTGAGCCAGCCGGATGAACGCGAGCAGAGCGGGGTCGCGCTCGACCAGAGCGGGCCGGCCCATGAACAGTTTTCTCTGGTCTGACGGATCCGGAGGCCATCCAGTGTGGCCGGTCCAGCCATGGAGCAACAGCTTGTGGCTCTCACCATCCGCAAAGCTGGGATCGAGTGGGATGGTGTGGTGGTAGCGGTCAGCTGAGGCGAATGGCTTGCCATCCACATAGACCAGTGCCTCGGGGTGGTTGAATATGTCGCCGAAGGTTCCAAGCGGAAGATGAAGGGCGAGCTGGTCAGCAGTCCAGCCTGACGGCACCCGGAACGATCCGGACAGAACGAAGTTCAGGTCAGCACGACCCCAGTAGCTCTCCGGTTCGATGGCAGGCCAGCGATCCGAATCGGCGTCCAGGGGAGGATTCTCAAGCGGGCAGGAGAGCTCCAGAAGCCGCAGGGGCTCAAGTGATGCCGTCCGACGGTGAATATGGGGCAGGACAAGCCGCAGCCTTGCGCCAAGTCTCGCAGTGGCGAACCGAAGGTCGTGCTTCACTGCGTCACCAGCTCAAACCCTTCGATGGTACCCCTGTCCACCAGAGGGACTTCTGCGGCAATTTCCTCGTCCGAAGCCGGATTCCAGTCCTCTCCACTTCCCCAGGGCCGCTCCAGGTCTGGCCAGGGGATCGAGTCGATCAGCAGGCGGGTATAGGGGTGCTCCGGGTGGCCAATCACCTGGCGTGGCGGTCCCGCCTCGACCACATGGCCCCTGTAAAGGACCATCACATAGTCGGACACGTGATAGGCCGTGGCCAGGTCGTGGGTGATGTATAGGATGGAGATTCCGAATTTGTCTTTCAGGTCATAGATGTTCGACAGAATCGTTGCGCGCAGGCTCGCGTCCACCATGGAAACCGGTTCGTCCGCGACCAGCAGCTTGGGTGACAGCATCAACGCGCGGGCAACGATAAGCCGTTGGCGCTGGCCACCTGAAAGCTGGTGGGGATAGCGTGGCAGGACCAGATCCGGATCCAGGCCCACAACGGAACAGGCTTCTTCCATCCTGCGCCTGACATGGGCCTCATTCCGGGCGAGACCGAAGCGCCTGAACGGATATGCCAGGGCGTGGTTCACCCGGTAGAAGGGGTTGAAGCAGGCATAGGGATCCTGGAAGACTGCCTGGACGTTCTTTCGGAACTGCAGTGCCTCTGAACCACCTATCCTCTGGAGATCGCGCCCCTCGAACAGTGCGGTTCCGGTTGTTGGTTGCGTAAAGCCCAGCATTATCGAGCCCATGGTGGACTTGCCCGAGCCGGACTGGCCGACGATGGAGATGATCTGCGGGGTGTCGCCGTGCAGCCTGAAGCTGAGCGGATGGAGGGCGGTGAGGTCGCCATAGATCTTGCTTACATGGTCGAAGCTCAATAACGGCTCCCTGCCATTCCGTGCAGGAGCCGCGGCATTGGTGGATGGACTCAGGAATCCTTTTCCTCCGACGGGCGGAACCGAAGAGATCAGGTCGCGTGTATAGGGATGCTGCGGATCTTCGAGTATCTGCCGGACATTGCCGTGTTCGACCAGTTCCCCTTCCTTCAGGACAGCGAGTTCGTCGACCGTCTGTGTCATCAGACCCATGTCATGCCCGATGAGGATCAGACCTGATCCAACAAGCGCCTGCGCTTCCTTAAGTGTCTGCATGACCTGCCGCTGCGTGACAACGTCCAGTGCCGAGGTTGGTTCGTCCGCGATGATCAGTTCCGGCCGCAGGATCATTCCGAGCGCAATGCAGACCCGCTGTTTCATGCCACCTGAGAGTTCATGCGGATAGAGGCGACCCGTTCGCACCTGAAGGCCGACACTCTCGAGTGCTTCGTCAGAGCGGCGTTTGAGTTCAGCGGGACTCACTCGACCTTCATGCGCAACCACTGCGTCCCATAGCTGATGTTCGACCCGCATTACCGGATTGAGGGAGTTCATCGCGCCCTGCGGAATGTAGGCGACGCGAGACAGGCGGGTGAGGCGCATTTCCTCTTCGGACAGCTTCAGTATGTCGGTTCCGCCCAGGTCAATGTTGCCGCCGGAAACGTAGCCGGGTTCGGTGAGCATGCGCATGATGGCCAGCGCCGTGGTTGTCTTACCGGATCCGCTCTCTCCGATGAGGCCGACGCGCCGTCCCATCCGGACACTTAGGGAGAGGCTCCTGACCGCCTGTACGACGCCCTGTGGTGTCGGGAAGTCGATTGAGAGATCCCGAAGGGTAAGCACAGGCCGGTCGGTCATGGAACCCGCTGGGCCGACAGGGACCCATTTCCAGGAATGCTGGCCATTCTCGGCTTACCTGATCCTGGCGCCCGGTGTGCCACCGGTCCGGGGCTGCATCTGGGGAACGGGCCCCATGCGGCACGCGGCTTTCGGTATCCGGCATGGCGGCCAGTCATTGCGTGAGCTTTCTGAGCCGTGGATTGGAGACCTCGTCGAGGCCGAGATTGACCAGCAACAGTCCGATGAACATGACAGCGAGCAGAATCGTGGGAATGCCCCACCACCACCATAGATTCTGGATCAGCGCACCTGTACTGATCGCGTCATAGATAGTGCGCCCCAGGGTTGGGATGCGCTGCGGGCCAAGTCCAAGCACCTCAAGGCCGACGGCGGTCACGATTGAGGTGGTTACGTTGGCGATGAAACTGCCAAACAGGTAAGGCACGAGATTTGGCAGCATTTCCCTGAACATGATGTGGCTGGTCGGGGCGCCGGAAAGCCTGGCCATCAGCACATAGCCTGACTGCTTCATTGACAGCACCTGGGCGCGGATCAGCCGTGTGGGTGACTGCCAGGCGAAGCCGGCGATCAGCAGTGCCATCATGGTCAGCGAGACGTCTCCAAAGGATGACTGGAACACGACGAGAATCAGAAGCGGTGGGATCGTGATCATCACGTCGGAAAGAACCCGAATCACGTCATCGGTGCGGCCACCCACGAAGCCTGCGGTAAATCCCAGTAAGATGCCGGCACTCATGCCGATCAGGCTGGCGAGGAGTCCGACGAAGAGCGAGTTCGGGGCGCCGATCACGATCAGCGCCAGCATGTCGCGGCCGGACCCGTCCGTTCCGATGGGGTGGTCCAGCATGCCCTGCTGGCCGCGTAGGTTCTCAAAACCGATGGGGGGTAGCTTCAGGGGGGCGGAGCCGGTGAAGGCCAGGTCGAGATTCCAAAGAAGCCGTCCGAGAAGCCCAAGCGTGATGATGGCAAGCAGAAGTCCGGCGCCCCAGATGAGTTTCGGATTCGTCCAGGGGTTGTCGAAGCGACGCATGCGCTGCATCTGCCGCCGACTGGCGCGGGTGGAAGTGACGACCGTCATCTGGTGGCCTCGTGACGGATGCGGGGGTCGACAAGTGGATAGGCGAATTCGACAAGAAAGACCGCAACGGCTGTCATGAGGATGATGACATAACTCACGCCCTGAATGACCGGAAAGTCCTGGTCGAGTATCGCGTCATAAAGGAGTTTGCCCATGCCATTGTAAGCGAAAATGCGCTCGACCAGAACCTGTCCAGCGACCAGTAGGCCAATCTTGAGAGCGAAGGCCGTGATCTGTGGCAGGATCGCGTTGCGGATCATGTATCGGTAGAGAATGGTGCGCGGTCGTAGGCCCTTGGCTTCGGCCAGCCTGACATAGTCCTCTCCCTGAACGGTGATCATCATGCCGCGCATGCCAAGCGCCCAGAATCCAAACGTCACGATGACGATGGACAAAGCTGGCAGAAATCCGTGGTGAAGCACGGACAGGACAAAGCTCCACTCCCAGGCCGGCTCCACGGTCAGCCCGTAAGCGCCTGCGAGGGGAAACCACTGCAGCTTCGCCGCGAATATCCACATCAGCAGAAGACCACTGAGGATCGGCGGGATAGAGGTGAACACCATAGCTGCCGGAATCGCGACCCGAATGAGTTTCGGCGAATGGCTCCAGACCATCAGGGCGCCAAGCAGGTTGCCGATAAAGAACGTGATGAGCAGTGACAGCATCATCAGTCCGATAGTCCAGGGGAGGGCTCGCGCGATCAGGGAGGAAACCTGGGTGGGAAACGTCGCCGTGGACAGGCCGAAGTCAAACAGGGCGATGTTTTTGAGATATTTTGCATACTGAACGATGAGCGGATCGTTGAGGCCGAAGTTCTCCCTGAGCTGTGCGAGGATCAGGTCGGCGTTTTCGACCGCCCCTGCGCCTGCGGCCATCCGTCAGAGCATGATGTCGGCGGGATCCACCGGTGACAGGCGCGGGATGATCCAGATCAACGTGGCGGCTATCCAGATCGTGAGCAGCAGCGTCACTAGCCGGTTGGTGAGATATCGGTAGGGAATTCTCAACTTGACCGCCTATGGCCGGTTGTCAGCAGCCTCCATTCCGTTACCGGATCCCACTGCTGGGCGATCCGGATCACGACATTCTTCCTGCGGTGCTGCGGGAGACATGGCTGTTCCAGCCACGCAGGACGAGCCGCTCGTCGGGATGGCGGTTGCCCTCCTCGACATGGTCGGTTCCGGCATACATCTGGCAGAGTACCGTCTTTCGTGTCCGGCGCGACCGGTTCGGCATGGAGCCATGAAGAGTGAAATAGTGGAAGAAGACCACATCGCCTGCTTCGGCTTCAACGGTTTGCGCCTGGTCGATGGGGTATTGCAGAAGGATCTCGTTCGAACGGCGTCCGTCGGCACCTTCGATACGTCCCATACGATGCGATCCTGGATAGATGCGCAGGCATCCCATCTCGTCAGTGGCATCGGACACATGGATGATTCCGGCGATCATCGAGTCGGTTATGGTCGGAAAGTAAGGCCAGTCCTGATGCATGGGAAAGGGTGACCCCCGTTCGGACGGCTTCTGGAAGAGTTTTGAGTGATGCAGGATGACGTCCGGACCAAGGATGGCCTCGACGATATCAAGGAAATTCGGGCTGAGGAACGCGTCCATCCACCGACGGGAGTATTTCTGCACGTTGTGGGTGTGCAGGATCCGATCTCCGGGTCGAATGATGTCGGTGGTCTGACCGCCATCCCAGGTGGCGTCGATGCACTCGCCGGACACGGATATCTGAGCGACTATGCGATCGAAATCCTCTTCGAGCTTCGCAAGCTCGTTGGCTGAGAACACTCCCTTTGCGTGGAAGAACCCGTTTTCGGCAAAACGATCGCCAATATCGGACATTCGCTGGATGTCCTCTGTTCTGGCTCGGGGTGGGGAAGTCGGCGGAGCGGGTGCTCCGCCGACATGGCTTCGGTTTTCAGTTTTTCAGTTGGCCTTTGAAAGGTTGTGGATGATCTGGTGCGTATGGTTCCACCAGAAGAACGGGTGGTTGTAGTAGTTATCCGAGGACGGCCAGCCTTCCCAGTAGGTCGTGTTAAGCGGAAGCAGCTTCGCCGACTGCACCAGCGGGATGAACGGCATCTCGTCAGCCAGATACTGGTAGGCCTCGGCCACCATTTCCGGAACCGCCGGGTCGTCCAGCGCCATGGAGCCCATACGGTCGACGATTTCCGAATACATGGCCGCCGCATCGGAGTTCCATCTTGCGGTGTTGTTGAAGCCAGGTGAGCGTTCGCCAACCGGAACCACATCCTTGACCGTATACCGGCTCATGGACGTCCAGGGCTCGTTGACCGAGCCACAGGAAAGCCAGCTATAGGACATTTCATAGGCGCCGAAAGGCAGCACCTCGCCCCAGAACACACCGTTCTCGACGGGAACCGAACTGGCCTTGATGCCAGCGCGGTTCAATTGCTCGACAATCACGTCGATTGTCTTGGTATATTCGGTCGAGGCGGAGTTGACATGGATTTTGACCGCGAGGTCCTCGCCGTCCTTTTCGTAGATTCCGTCACTGCCCATGACATAGCCCTGCGCTTCGACCAGCGCCTTACCCGCTTCAGCGTCAGCGGTTGGTGAGAGCCCATGGCCTGCCGCCTTCACGGCATCGATATACGGTGCCATTGAACCGTACTGAACGAACATGGTTTCGCTGGGAACGGTCGCTCCCTCGATCGCGACATTCACTATCTGACTGCGGTCGATGATTTGGTTGACCGCTTGCCGCATGGCTGGATTGTCCCAGGGCGCGATGGTTGTGTTGATCTCAAGCTGGCGGGCGCAGGGATCTGCCGATGCGTAGGGATAATCCTCGTACCAGGCGATAATGGCGGGATTCTGCGCCTTGATGGCTTCGTAGGTGCCAACGCTAACGTTCTGCGCCGCATCCATCTGGTTTGTCGCCATCAGCTGCGCACGGCTTTCGGCCCCGCCAGATTCCAGCCAGATCAGCCGCATGGGGTCAGGCAGATCCATAAAGCCGGTTTTCGCCCCCCACCATTCATCGTTGCGGTCCCAGATCATCCGGTTGGTGGCACCCGACGTGTAGGTGTAGGGGCCGGTGCCGATGGGTGGGTAGAACGCAAAGGTCGCCGGATCCTGGCCCTCCCAGACATGCTGCGGCATGATCAGGAACGAGCCGAAGATGCGGACGCCGAAGTTTTCGACGGCGAAGCGTGGGTTCGGCGCATTGAGGGTGAATTTCACGGTCAGGTCGTCGACCTTTTCGACCGAGGCGACCTGTGCTCGGACGGTGGCCGCCTCGCGACTGGAGATTTCTTCGTTGGAGATCGCCATATTGACGGTGAAGACGACATCGTCCGCGTTGAACGCTTCCCCGTCGGACCACTCAACGCCTTCGCGGAGTTTCAGCGTCCACTCGTCGCTGGCGTCGTTCGAGGTGATTTCGGTTCCCAGCCACGGGTCAAGCTCACCGGTTCCGTAGTTCAGGATGAATAGGGGCTCCCACATTGCCTGATGCGCGCCGTGCATGCGCTTGGTCCCCGGCGTCATCCAGTTGAAGTTTTCCGGATCCTTGATGGTGCGGTCCAGATCAAAGATTACCGTATCCTCGCGCGCGACGTCCTGCGCGAGGGCACCTGTAACCATCAGGGCGAACGCGGTCGCGAGTGTTGCGGTATGTTGCAGTGCCATATTCTTGCTCCCTGTATTCAGCGGGGCGAATACCCCGGTCGGTTGGGCCGACATGGCCCGGTTCTGCGGCTTACCGGACATAGTCCATGACCAGGACGCGGGTATGTTCCGGTATGTCGGTTGGTTCCAGCTCGATCTCGGAGGAGAATGCGAAATCAATGTCCTCTTCCTTGAAGTGCGCAAGAAAGCTCTCGATCCACATTGTGTTGCGTGGCCTGTAGGTAAGGGTGCGGAAGTGCATCGGGATGACCAGCCTTGGCCGCATGCGGTGGATCATCTCCATCAGGTCTGGCAGTTCGATGGTGAGATAGCCACCAGCGAGGGCGAAGAGGACATCCGTTCCCGCAAAGAAGCCCTGCTGCGCGTCGGTCAGGGGGTTTCCGACATCGCCCATATGCGCGAATCCGATTCCGTCGAGATCGAACCTGTACATTCCGTTCTGGCCAGGCACCTCGTGTTCCGGATGCAGATCCCATTCGGCGGCTTCGATGGCTGTGATCCGGGTGCCGAGAGCTTCGGTGCGGCCATCGTCACGCGCGACTTTCAGGGCGTTCACGACAAGGGGGTTGCCAGTTATCAGGTCAGCCCGGCAATGCCCATCGTCGTCATCGGACGAAATCAGCACGATGTCCGCGGTGTCGTTTATGGGCGCATATCCGATTTCATCCGGCGTGTAGGGATCGGTAATGATGCTTGGGCCGCTGGTGGGAAAAAGGCCGAATGCTGCATGTCCATACCACTTGATCCTCATTGCGAGTGACCCCTCCTAATTGTTTCCGACGACATGTGGGCTGGCTGTTCTGTTAATATCGTCGTTGTTCGGACGGGGAAAGACGCGCCAGTCGCCAGCATCGCCACGGCATAGAATGGCCTCGACGCCCTTTGCCCATGTTTGATCGGTGATACGTACCTCCGGCGGGCAGTAACGAAGGGTAAGGCCGCAGCGGCGTCGGCTGGATCCGTTTGGCAGGCTGCCATGCACCAGCATGTCCGCGTGGAGTGATATCTGGCCTGCCTTCAGCCTGTTGGTGAAAGGCTCGCCCAATTGGTCTGCACCGTCAGTCTCGATGTGAAACACGCTGTCGCCTGAGGTTGGCCGGAGCTTCAGCGCGCCTCCCGTATGGGTTCCGGGAATGAAGCGCATGGCGGAGTTGGTCTCGTCGGCTTCGTCAATGGCAAGCCATACCGTAACGGTGCGGGCAGGTGTGAGGTGCCAGAATGCGGCATCCTGATGCCATGGCACGGCCTTCGGGTCATGAGGTGCCTTGGACAGGATGGCGGTGGCCCAGCAAAGAATGTTCGGCCCGATTATGTCCTGGACATGGTCCAGTATGCGGGGGTCGGTAGCGATGTCCCAGAGCCCGGACAGCCTTGCCTGGTAGCAGTTGATGCCGTAGCTGCCGTCTGCGCCCATATCCTGCATCAGACGGTCAACATAAGCGCGGATAGCGCCAATCTCAGATTCGGAAAAGACATCGAATGGCTGGGCGAACCCCATGCGGTTGTAGCCGTCGATCAGGGCTTTGGTCAGGCGCTGCGGCGCGTCGTTACGCACCGGCCTGAAGCTTAGATCCTGGCATTCGTCAAGCATCCGCTCCTCCCACTACCATACAGTTTACGGGAATCGATTGAGGGGCGCATGGCCGCCACTTGACATTTTTTTGTCCTTTCTTGATCCATACCGGCAAAAGGAACGGAATTCTTGTCGGAGTTTGTCTTTTGGAGGTCATTCGGTTCAGGGCAAGTGACTATCTGGGTGAGCGCGAGTCATTTCACTATGCCCGCAAGGCGCTGGAGGTGAGGTTTCCGGAGAAGGCGCATGATCACGACTGTTTCGAGGTGTTCCTGATCGAGCGTGGCGAGGCGCTGCACTGGATAAACGGTGAGACACAGCGGCTGGGGCAGGGGCATCTGGCCTTCATCCGCCCGCCGGATGCGCATGCGTTCAGGGCCGATCGCGACATTGGCTGCCAGATCATCAATGTCATGTTTCGACCGGAGACGGCGGCGCATCTGGTCAGCCGCTATCCCGACGATTTCAGGGGGAGGTATTTTGATTGGGACGGTGATCTCCCCGAAGCGTATGAACTGTTTGGGTCCCGGTTCGAGCGTGCGGTTAACGTGGCTCAGGAACTGGCGACATCGATTCGGTCTCTTGCGCGGATTGAGGAATTCCTTCTGACGCTGACGAATCGTGTTGTGGAGCGGAGCGCGCATCCAAACAGCACGGCACCGAGATGGTTCTCGGCGGCCTGCCAGGCGGTTCGTGATCCTACGGTGTTTCGCGGTGGTGCGGCGGCCTTCGTTCGCGTTGCCGGTCGCAGTCATGAGCATGTCTGCCGGGTGACGCGATTAGAGCTTGGCATCACGCCAGCAGCATTCGTGAACAGAATCCGGATTGAGCATTCCGCATTGCTGCTCGGCCATGGAGGGCTGCCGATTCCAGAGGTGGCGCGGGAATGCGGCATTGAGAATCTCAGCCATTTCTACAGGCTGTTCAGGACACAGTATGGAGTGACGCCACGGCAGTATCGGCTGCAACACCAAAAGGCGCCGTTCTGAAGGTCTTCCTCACCAGGTGCCAACCCGGGAGCTGACATGGCGAGAGCTCTTGCCATTGACTGCTCCCGAATTGTCCTGCGCTGCGTGCTGTGGCTCCCTGGATCGCCGGAAGGCGGACATGGGTCGGAATGGCTAGGTCGAACGCTGTGACCGGGTCAAGCCCGAAACCGGATGGTTCCAGGCCACAGATTCTAGGCAGCGCCTGGAGCTTTATCCGGCCCGTCATGGTGTTTGAAGAGCCAGGCACCCAGCGCGGGCAGCAGCAGGATCGCGCCCGCCATGTTCACGAGAAACATGAACATCAGCACGGTACCCATATCGGCCTGGAACTGAAGTGGCGCGACAATCCATGTGGCGACACCTGCAGCGAGGGTGAGGCCGGTCAGCATCACTCCGGCGCCGGTCGTTCGCAGCGCACGCTCGTAGGCCTCCGCGAACGCGATGCCTTCGCGCAGGTGGCTGCGTATCCGACCGAAGATATATATGCCGTAATCGACGCCAACGCCAACGCCTAGCGCTACCACGGGCAGGGTGGAGACCTTGAGCCCGATCCCGATCAGAGCCATGAGCGCATAGGCGAGCACCGATACGGAGGCAAGCGGCAGAACGATGCAGAGAACCGATCGAATCGAGCGGAAAGCAAGCAGAACCAAAAGAATGACCGCGGCGTAGACGTAACCGACTATGGGGAACTGAGCTGCATCCACCTCCTCGTTGGTCGCGGCCATCACGCCGACATTGCTGGCGGCAAGCCTGAAGGAGATCGGGCCGTCCGCGCTGGCGGCATCGAAGGACTTCACCGCGCTGACGATCCGCTGGATCGTTTCCGCACGGTGGTCCCCGGTATAGATGTGAACTGGCATCACACTGCAATCGGCGTTGAGCAGACCGCTGGAAGTTGGAACGGGGGAAACCGACTGAACCAGGCTGTAGTGATTGCGCGGCAGGGTCTGCCACTTGAGATTGCCCTCGTTCCAGGCCGCATTCAGCCGTCGTGCGGTTCCCGCGAGTCCTGAGACGGAGACCACGCCTTCGACACCGCTCATTGCCCACTCAAAATCGTCGAGCGTTCGCATCGTGTCGAAATCGATGCAGCCTTCAGTGGACGTCTCGGCGATAACGGTGAGCACATCCACGCCGATGTCAAATCTTTCACCGATCACTGCGGCATCCCGGTTGTAGACTGAATCAGGCCGAAGTTCGGGCACGCCCCGGTGTTCATCACCGATCCGAACATCGGCGGCATAAATCGTGCCAACTAGGGTGAGGGCCGTCCACGCGCAGATGATGGCTATGGCAGGTTTCCGGTGGGCGGCTCGCGCAAGAACCGAACGGACGGTATGCGGCAGCGCTCTCGGAAGACGAGGGGTCTGCCGGGCAAAGGAAAGGAGGAGCGGCAGCAGTCCGAGATTGGTCAGCACAATGGTGGCTACGCCAAGTCCGGCTGCAATCGCCACTTCCTGGATCGCCTGCACGTTTATGAGCGCGATCGTTCCGAATCCCGCCGCATCGGAAGCGAGTGCCGCGGTTCCTGGTCGAAGGAGGCGCCGGAATCCCGCTTTCGCGGCCTCGAGCGACGAAGCGCCGGTGGTCGAGGCTTCGTGTGTTGCGCTGACGACCTGGACGCCATGGCTTACTCCAATGGCGAATATCAGGAAGGGCACAAGAATCGACAGCGGATCAATCCCGTATCCAAGCAGGCTGAGCAGGCCAAGCTGCCAGATCACGGCAAGCAGCGAGCATCCCAGCAGTGCGGCTGTTGCGCTGGCCGATCGGGTATAGGCGTAGACCAGCAATGCCGCGACCAGGAAGGCGATCGCGAAGAACGCGGTTACCGTTCCCGCGCCGTCCGAGATGTCGCCGATCGCTTTTGCGAAGCCAATGATGTGCACATCGAGCATGCCATCGGAGGCTTCCAGCGTCTGTTCCCGTATCAGCTCCAGCTGGTGCGCGACCTCTACGTAATCAAGCCGCTCACCAGTATCTGGGTGGAATTCCTGCAGTCTCGCGGCGACGATGGCGCCGCTGAAATCGTTGGCGACCAGGCGACCCACAAGACCCGCCTTGACGATGTTGTCCCGCAGGCGCTGGAAACCGGCCTGGTCAGGCGTAAAGTCGGCCGGCAGTACATTGCCACCCGCTATTCCGTCCTCAACAACCTCCACGAACCTTACATTCGGCGTAAGTATGGAGAATACTTGGGTGCGATCGACGCCGGGTAGGAAAAACACGGAGTCAGTCACAGTCTGCAGCGCGGTGATGTATTCGGGTGTGAACATTTCGCCGTCACGGGCAATGAGCGCGAGGACGATACGGTCCGCGCCGCCGAATTCCTCGCGGTGCTCAAGGAATGTCTGCATATAGGGATGCTGTAGGGGCGCCAGCTTGGTGAAGCCCGCGTCGATGCGCAGCTGGAACGCGGACCATGCCATGAAGATTGATAACCCGATGAATACGGCGAGCGTTACGCGTCGCCGCGCGAACAACGCCCGTTCGAGCCATCCCGTCATCATGAGTGAGCTCCCTGCAATGTGTGATCGCTGACAGGCAGCAGATCGATTGGTATCTCGTTTGCGACCGGATTACCGATCCGCTGGCAGGCGCCGGATCCCGAACTCACCGATCAGCAACAGGTCTCCATCCGCAAGTGGCAGTGCTCCTGATATTCCCGCCCTGTCGGGCAGGCGCCGCAGCGAAACGCTTCGTCCACCGTCGTGACTCTCCAGCAGCACACCATCCAACCCGGTGATGAGAAATCTTTCAGGCCCCATCCGCTGGATGCTGGTCAGCGACGCCGTCGTGCCGGTCTGGATACGTGTCCAGCCTGAACCGCCGTCATCGGATCTGAAGATTCGGCCCCGAAGGCCGACAAGGATCACCGTGTTGGCATTGACCGCAGCCGCGCCGAACCAGGAACCGGAATAGGGCGGTTCAAGCAGTCGCCAGTTTGCACCACCGTCCTGTGAATGATAGGCAATGCCAGCCTCGGCACCGACATAAAGTACGCCTGACGCTGAGGTGACCGCATTCATGTGGTAGTCGTCTTCGCCGACCTCGCCGGAAATCCAGGTTTCGCCTCCATCCTCGGAGACTAGCAGGTAGCCATAGGCACCAATGGCCAGCCCGTTCTTCGCATCCGTAAACAGGATATCCAGGAGCGGACGTTCCTCCTCCGGCGCATGATGAACACGTTGCCAGGACTCGCCTCCATCGATCGTGCGCAGGATAACGGCGTCGTGCCCAACCGCCCAGCCGAGCTGTTTGTCATGCATGTAAATCGCGGTCAGCAATGCCTGGGTAGGCGACGCAACCAGCCGCCAGTTTTCGGCCCCATCGTCGGAGACAAGAATATGGCCGCGTTCTCCAACGACAATCAGCCGATCTCCAGCACTTGCACCATCAAGCAGGAGGGCACGCGCCGCATGCGGAACTGTCGCGGAAGAAGCTCCCGGACTCTCTGCCGCTCCGGCACCGCATAGGGCCAGCAATGCAGCGGCAAGACAGGTGGCGTGCCGCCAGGAGGTTACGACGACACCGCCCGAGTTCCGCATTGGTTCTATCGGCGGCCCTCTCGTCTCAGGGCCGACACGGTGAAGTCCCTCGACTTGATGCCGACATCCATTACGCACATCGGGAATTCGTTATCGAGACCGAGGGCCAGATATCGCCTCGCCTGGAGATCGTAATGCACTTCGAGCGTGGGCCAGATCAGTGGCTTCTCGTAATAGTTGATGACATGTCCTTCCGAGACCCGCCATAACCGGTCCCTTCTGTCGTAGATATCCACCACCAGGATCTGCCAGGAGTCCTCGTCGATATAGAAGGTGCGTTTCTTGTAGATGTGGCGTGCGCCCCTGGCGAGCGTTGCCTCGACGACCCACACGCGATGCAGTTCATATCGGAGATGATCGGGATTGACGTGCCGGGGGGTGAGGATATCGTCAAAGGAAAGCCTGTCACTATGCAGCCGGTATGAGTTATATGGCACATATATCTCGCGCTTTCCGACCAGTTTCCAGTCATAGCGATCGATCGCGCCGTTGAACATGTCGAACTGATCGGCGGTACGCAGGCCGTCAGTGGTTGTGCCGGGATTGTCGTAAGCGATATTGGGCGCGCGCCGGACGCGACGCTGGCCAGGATTATAGGTCCATGCCCGGCGGGGTTCACGAACCTGGTTCATGGTTTCGTGCACCAGCAGGATGTCGCCAGCGAGTCTTGTCGGCGCGAGAACCTTCTGCTTGAAATACATCATTGTGTTGTCGAGTGCCGCTTCCGTCATGCCGGGAAGCGAGTACCGCAGTTCGGCTTCCACATCGTACTGTACGATGGTGTAATCGCCGCCTGCCGTTACGGCCGCCTGTCCCATGAGGCACTTTACCGTTTCGCCCCGATAGCGCAGCAGGTGGTTCCAGATCGCCTCAAGTCCGTTCGAGGGGATCGGGAATGGAATGCCGATTACGGCGCCACCAACGCCATTGCCTCCGTCTTCGAGACGTGCCGTGGCGGCTGCCCGCCGGGTTGCGTCATAGATCCTTTGTGGAACGGCGGCGCTGCGTCGCGTCGGATAGACCGCCATACGAAAGCTGGGATAGAGTTCGAGCATCCGCTGGTGACCCACCGAAAGACGCGACCGGTGGGAATCGACATTGGAGCCGTCGATGACGAAGAGTGGTCGGTCACCCGCAAACGGGTCACGGTGGTGCTCTCCGCGCGCATAGCCTCTGGGTGGTCTGGAGATGCCGCCCCGCCATGCGGGAATTGTGCCGGAGGCGTTGCCCGCGCGTTCCCCGCCGAGTGGCGTAAGATCCTTCCCGAGTCTCGCGATCTGACTTGCGGACAGCTCTGCTGCCGCTGGCAGCGCCGATGAGAGGCACAGCATCAATGCGGCGCCAGTTCTCAGCACGAATTTTTTCATCTCACCCTCTTTAGCCTGCTTAGAACGAGTAGCTGAATGACAGTGACACGAAGTCCCTGTCTGCCAATGGGTTGTGGGCACCGGCATGGGTTGTGTAGCTGAGATCCGCGCTCCAGCGTTCAAGATAGTCCGCTCCGACTCCCAATGTCATCACCTTACGGCCCTCGACGAATGGGCCAAACGGAGCTGGGCTTGATCCGCTGACATCGTGCTGGAACTGGACATAGGGGGACAGATTGACCGCACCGATGGCGTTATTGTAGTCGAGCCAAATTGCGCCCCGATAGCCCCATGACGTTGCGTCCGCTCCATCGCCCGTGCCGAGGGTTTCGAGTGGTCTCATTTGTGGATCTGGCATGCTGTGGACCTTCATCATCGCAGCCTCGGTAATGAATCCGGTGGAGTCCGAACCCAATACGGATCCAAACACCTGCGTCGCCGTTACCTGTGCCTGGCTTACGTCCCGCCTAACATAGCCAGGCAAATCTGTGCCTAGCAGCTCAATATTGGGAATCGGAAGCGTCTTAATGTTAGTGGGCGAAGTTTCGAGACAACCCAATCCGGGTTCAATTAGACACACGAAGAGTGGTCTTAGTGCTTGGCTGAACAGCCAGGTTTCTTCACTTTGCAGTGGCAAATTCGGGTGGAAGGAATATTCGCCCTGGAGTGCCCAGCCACTGGTACCGAGCACAGTATTGAAGCTTACGCCGAACGTTTCGAGATCCTCCGGATATTCCACAAAATATTGCGACGCTTTGGCGAAGTGATCGTAGGCAAGGCCCTGTGAAATTGCATTAGTAAGGGCCGTGACTTTATTATCGGAGTCAAAACTATTGAAGACACTGAGGTTGAGACCCAAAAGCTTGGCCAAAGTAGGTCCTTGCCCCTCAGCCACTGCGCCGGTAATCAACTGCCTGGTGTCGGATCCAAGACTCTCCACCGCGTCTTTAATGTTTACGCTTTGGGCGATGGCAAGGGCATTGCCGACCTTTCCGCTGACGATCGGAAGTCGGCTGTGCGCATTGACGAAAAAGAAGCCGAATTCAGTATCGTTCAATGCAGGGGACAGATAACGCAACGCAACGCCAAATTCCCCACCATTCGATGGTTCGACATCCTTGTCACGTTTGACTGCAAGGAAGTACGGGTCGTAGGCGGGCTGGCAGTCTGAACCTTCTGCATTTGTTCGGATTGGCGTCCCGGGCATATGCGTGACGTCACAATCCAGTTTTAGATAGGATTTTGTTTCGCTTCGGTTTCGTTTGTAGATATCACTGCTTATAGAAAGATTCAGATCGTTGCTGAACGGTGCACCCCGGTCAGAAGGTGTTAGGCCTGGCAAAGATAGGAAAGCATACTGTCCGCCTGGCCCAACATAGTCTGTGGTTGAGAAATAGGTGCCAACTGGGTCGATCTGCGTTTTCTTCCACTCGAACTGGTAAAAGCCTTCCACCGAGAAATTGGGAACCGGCTCAATAGCTGCGTATGCCATGGGTACCGGCACCAGAGCATCGCGCAGTTCCGAGCCAGGTGTCCGCAGCCGACTCACGTCAATCGGATTGATCACGTTAATTCCGTTGGGAACAAATGTGCTCTCGCCCCAGTTCAGAACCTGGTTGCCGAGCCGCAGATCCAGCGGGATGCCACCCGGGTCAAATGCTCCAGAAACGTAAAAGTCGAGTAACCGGAAATCTCTCCCCGCAACATCCAGAGCATCGTCCGAAAGTGGGGTTCGTTCACGCATTCCATTCAGGTTTTCAAAGTCGACAAAGCCGTGAATGCGGGCGAACAGACCCAGATTGTCTCCATTAACTTCAAATTCCCCGGTTAGGCTCGACGTATTGCTGACCAGACCCCGGTTGTAGTTCGAATTGCCATCATTGCCATTCGGGTCGGCCAGCCAGCTGTTATTGGGTTTGGCCGCACGGAATGTCAGGCCGTGGGTTAGGGTAAAGTTGGCTGTCGCGTCCCCTCCACCCGGAAATCCCTGGGAGATCACAGGAGTGCAGAACAGCATCGCGCAGAGCGCAAGGGATGCCTGGATTGCAGGCCGGCAACGCCAGGTGCAGGTCCCTGGAGCATGCGTGAGTGGAAGCTCGACTGTTTGTCGGCGCATGAAGTGATCCTCCATCAATCGCTTGACATGAGAATTGGTGCCAAGTGCGCTGCAGCGGTTAATGACGATTAGCATGAGATAGCGCCCCTGGCAAGCCGCTTCGCGGTCATATATTGCGGCCACACGCAAAAATTCTGACACCAGATTTAAGCAATATTTGCATGTGGATACGCCTTGGGATCAAGGCGCTTCCGATGCGGGCGAATCGGTCTTTGAAGGGATTCCTGACCGACGGTCGATCGGCATGATCCGGTCAATCGTGTAGGTGCCACCTGTCCAGATCTTAGCCGTGACCTTGCCGGTTCTTCACCGTCGGAAGAACCCGTAGGCGAGGTGATTTGGGATTGGTGCGGGAATATATTTTCCGTCGAATTGGGTTTCTGGCAATGTGATGACAGCAGAGGCATGTGACGCTCGCGGTGGACCCCCTAATCCCGTTCAGGCGCTTCCAGCTGGCGCTGTCGTGGTACCATAGGTGCGTGACAGCCGCCCTATCGGTCACTCAGGATAGGCCGTTCAATCCATCGCTGCTCGCGGAGATCAAAAATGCCCAGACACGACTCAAGTCTTTGGATAGGATCGAGGTCGTGGTCGCCGCTCCATACGGTATCCATCCTGGCACCAGATCTGGGCATATCTGAACCCGATACCCTTTGGCAGTACACCTTTCTACAGGTCACGAAAACACTTCCGAGATTTCCCTTTCCTACCGCTCAGGCATTGGCCGCGAGAGCCAGCTCGCACGTCGGACAACGAACCGCTCCGATTTCATGAAATTTGGAACGGGGGGGCGTGTCTGAACCGGCACAAAGGCCCGGTGGGATGGACAGCCGCGATCCTCCAGTGGGATAAGACCGCAGTCATTGAGTGAACGCCGCTTTCCAGCCGTCATTTCACCACGGCGAAATCCGGCACTCAGAAACTCGCGACCACCTTCGTAGCATGATGCACCTGACCTTGCGAATCTCCACATGCGTGCACCCTGTGTCCACCTTTCGCCGCCGGATCCTTAAGCGCTTCGCGTAAGTTGCCAACAAACGAAAACGCGATGCTGTCTGGCCGAAATGGATTCCGTTCGGCTCCGCTCCATGTTCATTGGGTATTGATCGAACCTCAAAGGAAACGGCGTTGAACGGAATCCCTTTCGGCCAGACAGCACGGGCTCCCCTACAGAGCCGGAATCGTTCGTGTCGCGATCTGGCCATGAACTGGAATTCGGTTGAATCAGTGGGGCCGAAACAGCTCAGCTGTTACAGGGGCTGGGATCCAATGCGCCGACGCCTGAAGGACGTGTGACAATCCGGACACCTGATCGTCACTCCGCGGCGATCCTGATGACTGGCTCCATTTCCGCAAAGACCTCATCCGGGAGGTGGCACTTGATCTCGTGTCCATCCGCCAGCTTCTTCTGGGTGGGTACTTCCGTTTCGCAACGATTATCCGCGACCCTTGATTTCCAGCGGCACCGGGTCTGGAACGGACAGCCCGACGGCGGGTTCATCGCCGAGGGAATCTCGCCTTCCAGCACGATGTGCTGCTTCTGGATCTTCGTGTCCGCGATGGGCACCGCAGATAGCAGCGCCTCGGTATAGGGGTGGTAGGGCGGAGCGAAGACCTGGTCCGTGTCGCCAAGTTCCACCACATGGCCGAGATACATCACCATCACGCGGTCGGAAAGATAGCGAACGATTGAGAGGTCGTGGCTGATGAATATGAGGGTCGTCTTCTCGTTGCGCTGGATTTCCATAAGAAGATCGGTCACCGCCGCCTGGACTGAGACGTCCAGCGCCGATACCGGCTCGTCGGCAACCACAACCCGCGCGCCGCCGGCGAAGGCGCGGGCGATCCCTACCCGCTGTTTCTGGCCACCCGAGAGCTGGCGCGGCATGCGGTCGGCGAATTCCAGCGGCAGTTTCACAAGCTCCAGAAGCTCCAGCATCCGTTTACGGCGTTTGCCCTCAGACTCGCCAATGCCAAAGATCTCAAGCGCACGCATGATCTGGCGCCCGACGGTCATCGACGGATTCAAGGTGTCAAACGGATTCTGGAACACCATCTGCACCGAGCCGACAGTCTTTGGGTCGCGCTTCTCGATGGGCACATCCTCGATATTGCGGTTGTCGAGCAGGATCTGGCCTTCGGTCGCGGTCTCAAGGCCCATCAGTACCTTGGCGAAAGTTGACTTGCCGCAACCCGATTCACCAACAATCGCGAGCGTTTCGGATTCATGCGCCTCAAAGCTGAGGGTCTCGTTTGCCTTTACGACTTTCCGGTCACCACCGCCAAACAGGGCGTTGGCCGCGACGCTGTAATATTTCTTGAGATTATCCATCTTCAGGACAACATCCCCGACCTCAGTCTCGCTTTGGGTGTCGGTTGCGGCAATGGGTGCGTTCCAGTCAATCTCGTCAATCCGTCGGCAGCGGCTGCTATGCCGGTCATAGCCGGGGACATTGACCATCCTGACGTCACCATGATTGCAGACACCGTCCACGAAATAATCGCAGCGCGGGCCGAAATTGCATCCAGGAGGGCGTTCGTGGGGCAGGGGGAAGTTCCCCGGAATTGAAACCAGCGGGCGGGCGTTCTTGTCGGCACCTGGCAGCGGGATCGAGCGGAACAGCGCCTGCGTATAGGGGTGCTGCATGTTGTCGAAGACGTCCTCGATGGAACCGGTTTCCACCGCCTCTCCCGAATACATCACGCAGATACGGTCGCATGTCTCAAGAATCAGACCGAGATTGTGGCTGATGAACAGCATGGAGGTGCCGTATTTGCGCCCGAGTTCCTTGACCAGTTCCACGACCGCGGCCTCGACCGTCACGTCCAGCGCAGTGGTCGGCTCGTCAAGGATCAGCAGCGACGGCTTCGACATCAGCGCCATGGCGATCACGATGCGCTGCTGCTGGCCACCGGACAGCTGGTGCGGGAAGGAGTTCAGGATTCGCCTTGGGTCGGGCAGCTTGACATCCGTCACCACCTCCATCGCACGTTCAAACGCCTCTCTCTCACCCACGCCCTCGTGGATCATCGGCACTTCCACGAGCTGCTTGCCAATGCGCATGGCTGGATTCAGCGACGCCATCGGTTCCTGGTAGATCATGGCGATCTCGGAGCCACGGATATCGCGCAGTTCGTCCATGGACATCTCGGAAAGGTCGCGGCCCTTGAACCTGATCGTACCGCCCACGATGCGACCGTTGACCCCCAGATCCTGCATGACACCTAGCGCTACGGTGCTTTTTCCGCAGCCGGACTCGCCGACGAGGCCCATTGCCTCGCCAGGCTGCACGGTGCAGGAGAAATCCATAACCGCCGGAATTTCCCGCAGGCGGGTGAAGAATGAAATCGACAGTTCGTCGATTTCGAGGATCGGGCCGTCGTAGTCCCATTTTGCCATCTTGGCTGTCTCCCTGTTCGAGACGCTTTCTGGTTCCAGAAAACGCTTGCGGTACCAGGTGGGCGAAGGACCGATGGTGGTCAGTCCTTCAGGCTTTCCTCCCTCAGCCCGTCGGCTAGAAGGTTGAGCCCAAGAACCAGGCTCAGCAGCGCAAGCGCCGGTGGCAGAGCTGGATGAAGGTAGATTGATAGCAGCTTGCGACCCTCGTTGATCGTGGAACCCCAATCCGGCGATTCAGGGGGCAGGCCCAGTCCAAAGAATCCAAGCGTGCCAAGCAAAATCGTCGTGTAGCCGACCCGCAGGCAGAAATCCACGATCAGCGGACCGCGCGCATTGGGCAGAATTTCCCAAAGCATGATATACCATGGGCCTTCGCCCCTTGTCTGGGCGGCCGCAACATAATCCCGCGTCTTGATGTCGAGCGCGAGACCCCGGACGATCCGGAAAACGGTGGGTGAATTCACGAAGACCACCGACACGAAGACGACGAGTACGCCGCCGGGCACGTCAAAGAGATCCAGCCAGGCCGGCCAGATGTCGACGACGGTACCCCGGTCCGCTTCGGAAACAAGCGACGCGTAAAGCCAGAATCCGACCGCCAGGACGAGTGCCAGAAGCGGCGTCCTGAACTTTGGCTGCGTGTAGTAGCGCGAGTTGAGGAGCACACAGGCGAATATCAGCGGGAACACGAACAGAACCGATGCCATATAGGCGGGAATGCCCGTCTTCACGATCTCGGGCGTTACCAGCAGGTAGAAGAGCAGGATCACCGGGAAGGCGAGGATCAGATTGGCCAGGAACGACAGGAATGTGTCCAGACGGCCGCCGAAATATCCAGCAGGCAGGCCCAGAGTGATCCCCACCATGAAGGCAAAGAGCGTCGCAAGGGGCGCGATGGCCATCACGATGGTCGAGCCCTTGACCATACGGCTGAAGACATCGCGGGCGAGGTTGTCGCCGCCAAGGAGATACCAGGGATAGTCACCCTCCTCGGCCCCGTTCAGCACAGTTCCCGGTACCTTGTTCTTCATGCCGGAGACCTGCGTGAGCGGTTCATGTGTGTCGATCAGGTCGAGGATACCGGTGAAAAGCGCCGTGTAGGCCCAGAACGCGACCAGGGCAAATCCGGTCATGCCGATCAGGCTGTCAAAGAGTTTGCCGTAAAGGCCGAGGCTGCGCTTGAATTTGATCGAGGCGGCGAAGGTGATCGCCAGGGCAATCCAGACCGGTGTGAACTGGGCGCTGATCGCACCGACGATGCCAGCTCCGCGGTCTGACATAACCATGCCGACCACGAGAAAGATCAGCACAACGCCCAATACGGCCAAGGTGCTGTAGCGCACCGCGAGGCTGACGTAATGCGGTAGGCCGCCGGTCACGATGACAGTCCCGTCCTGGCCATACTGCTCGCGTTCCGCACCAAACACCACGCCGGAGACGAACTGCGCGAGCAGCGAAATCCCAAGCGCGGCAGCGGCAATCATCAGTAGCGGATTCAGATAGATGCCGAGTGCGCCTGTCCAGGTAAGTGGTTCCATGTCTGGCCTCCCTCAGGAAATCCGAATCCGTGGATTCAGGTAGACATAGCCAATGTCGGATATCAGCTGCGTCGTCAGCACCACCACGACCGAAACCACCGAGATGCCAAGCAGCAGCTCAATGTCGTTGTTGCCTGCCGCCTCCACCAGCGCCCAGCCGAACCCCTTGTAATTGAACAGGGACTCGACGATCACAACGCCGTTCAGCAGCCATGGAAACTGCAGCATGATGACGGTGAAAGGGGCGATCAGCGCATTGCGGAGCGCGTGTCGCAGTACAATGTTTCGGAATGTCACACCCTTCAGCCGGGCGGTCCGGATATATTGCGCGGTCATGACCTCAGCCATGGAGGCACGCGTCATTCTCGCGATGTAGCCCATTCCGTAAAGTGCGATTGTCATGACCGGAAGGGTGAAATTCTCCCAGGTTATGTTGTCCATTGCGGTTGTCGCGGTGCCCTTGAACCATTTGAGCCCCACGGCGGATGAGGCGAAGACTGCGATGAAAATGACGCCTGAGACGTATTCCGGAGTTGCGGTCGTCGTTATCGACAGCGTGGAGAGCGAGCGGTCCATTCGGCTGCCTTCGCGCATGCCGGCCAGAACGCCGACGATCAGCGCTCCCGGGACCATCACGCACATCACAGCAAGCATCAGCCAGCCCGTCAGCCCGAGCCGCTTGAACACGATCTCGGAAACATTCTCCCGGAAGCGGGTTGACCAGCCCCAGTCGCCTTGGATCACACCGCAGAATCGGGGTGCGTCCTCGAGATCAATGCCCGGCCTTGCACATTTGGCGCGAATGTTCCCATCATTACCTTCGATGACATAGCCGGGCAGGAGGCCCAGCCACTCACCATATTTGACAATGATGTTGCGGTCGTAGCCACGGTTCTCAAGCCAGAGAGTTACCTGCGCGTCCGACATCCGCATGTCAGCCTGGGTCTTGGCGAGTTTCTCGAGATTCGGATGCAGATTGGTCAGGAAAAAGACGACGAATGTCAGGCAGATCGCGGTCAGCACCATGACCCCAAACCTGCGCAGAATGAACTGAAGCATTGCTTTTCCTGTGATTGTCGGCAACGACCACTTTCCCGGCGGCACCCTGTGCAGGATTTCCCGCGGTCGTCTGCCTTTCAAGCCGCGCCCCCGATACGGGGGCGCGGTATTTACTCAGGCGGTGCGTAGGATCAGGCGGCGAAGCCCCACCTGTAGTGATGGTGTTCAAACGAGATGTGCTTCTCGACGCCAACCAGCCCCTCGCGGGCGTGACGGTAGAGTGAACGCCAGTAGGGCTGAACGGTAACGCCATCGTCCTGGATCAGCGCTTCCATCTTCCCCATCACTTCAGAGCGTTTCCCGGCATCGGCGATTGACAGCGCCTCGGTCAGGAGTGCGTCGAATTCGGGGTTGGACCAGCCGAATTCGTTCCAGGCTTCACCCGACTTGTAGGCCAGCGCGTGGATCTGGACGCCGAGCGGGCGGTGGTTCCAGTTCGTCGAGCTGAACGGATATTTCGCCCAGTCGTTCCAGAAGGTGGAGCCGGGAAGGATCGTACGCTTGACATTGATCCCTGCGTCGCGCAGCTGCGCGGCCACGGCGTCGGTCGTGTTGCGCCGCCAGTCGTCGTCAACGGATAGGAGCTCGTGCTCGTAATCCTCCATCCCTGCTTCCTTGAGCAGAGCCATTGCGCCCTCCGGATCGTAAGGCGTACCACCGATATCCTTGTATTCGGGGTGTTTCGGACCGACATGATGGTCCTGCGCGATCGCACCGCGATTGCCGTAGCCGAGTTCAAGCAGGACAGCATTGTCGACGGCCATCTGCAGTGCCTTGCGGACGCGCCTGTCGGCATAGGGTTTCGTGCCGTTGACTTCAGCTTCCTGGTTCGGGCGGATCACGATGGAGGCCATCGTCACCACTTCCGATCTCACGAAACCCAGACCATCAAGCACATCGATGAATTCGCCGACGGACTCATGCAGCATGTCGACTTCATCGGACTCCATTGCGGCCACCCAGGCCGCCGGATCCGTACCGTAGTCGATATACTCGATTCGGTCGAGATACGGTCCGCCATAGACTTCGGTGCCCCACCAGGTGTGCTCGGCGTTGCGCTCCAACACGCATTTGACCCCAACTTCCAGTTCCGTAAGCATGTAGGGGCCGGTACCGACCGCGTTCGCCGTGTCTTCGGGATCGTAAGAGGCGTGGGTGATTGCAGCCGGATAGTCCGAGAAACCGGCAATCAGTGAGATGTCAGGCTGCGGAAGATTCAGCGTCACCGTATGCTGGTCGGTCACCACGATGGCGCCTTCCGCCGCCATGGAGGTCTCGGCATCAATCAGCGAGGCCATGCGGCCCGCCATCGAGTTGCCATCCACATTCCTCTCGCACCAGCGGGCGATGTTGCGCGCCACGTCCTCGGCGGTGAAGTCGTCCCCGTTGTTCCATTTCACGCCCTTACGGACATTGAGAGTGTACTGTGTCGCGTCCTCGTTGATATCCCAGCCTTCGAGCAGCATCGGCTGGAACGAACCGTCCGAGTTGTACTGCACCAGGTATTCCAGAAACCCGCGGGTCTCGTTGCCCATTTCCGACCAGTCATAGGTCCGGGTGTCTTTCAGTTCGCGAACCGACAGCTGCACGCGCAGGGTTCCGCCCTGCTGGATGTCTTCCGCCGCCTGCGCCGGCTGCGGGACGCCTATCATGGCGTAGGCCGCTCCTGCGGTAACGCCGAAAGTCGTTGCGCGTGCCAGGAATTCGCGGCGGTCCATCAGGCCAGCCCTGTATTCCTTGGCATACATCCGGGCAGCCGGATGGGGGGTCTTGTTTCCTTTGTCTTTGGTCATTAGCTTCTCCCAGTAAATGAGCGGCGTGGTCTGACACACAGGAGTTCATTCGGTCCATCAGGTATTCTGCAGTAGTGATCCAATCCGCATCTGCCACATTTCCCCAGCGCCATTCCACACGAAACGCCATACAGCGTTTTTGGCCGCTAACGCCTCTCGTCCTGAGGCTGAAAACGACATGCAAAACAAATAAATGCGACATCCCCAGCATGTGCAAGAAAAAAATGGGAGCCATATGACAAAATCCACGCCGCGCCCCGGATACCCGATTCCAATATGTATGCATCCATCCGCAGGTGGAGACGGGATGCAGGCGGCAACCTCACATATGGAATCCGTCAGCACTGGCAACCCTTCACACCGGGGGTTAGTGGAAGGCCTTCATCAGTCGTCGGATCAGGAGATCGCATCGCCGGAGCTCAGGTGGCTGTATGTCCGCAGAGAAAGGGCGGATGGATGCCTTGGCCGTGGCGCCTCCCGGCCAAGGATACCAGCGGTTGGGTTGTCGACAGGCACTGCGATCACACCTTGACCGCGCCAGCCGTAAGCCCGCTGACGATCAGCCTCTGAAACACCATCACGAGGAAAAACAGCGGAGCGGTGATCGACACTGCCGCCGCGACGGCGCGTTCCTGGTCCGTGGATGTGGTCTCCCGGTTGAAGAAACTGGTGATGGAGGGAACCATTGCCTGGTTGCGGGCATCAAGCAGTAGCGAGGCCACCAGGAAGTTGTTGTGACCCAGAAGGAAACTGAACAGGCCCGTCGTTATCACGCCTGGCCACAACACCGGGATGATCACCAGTCGGAAAGCCCGAAAATAGGTGCATCCGTTAACGCGGGCCGTTTCTTCAGGATCGGGCGGAATCGAGGCGAATAATGACCGTAGCATCCAGATCGTGAAAGGCTGATTGATCGCAACCAATGCGAATATGACTGGCAGTGGCTTGCCTTTGAGCGTCGGCGCGGTCTGGCCCAGAATCGGGCGCAGAAATTCGGAGGAATTGGCGAACACCGGCGGATAGCCCGCAACCAGGACAGAATGGGGCAGGGCGTGGAAGATAAGCGCCGCGATGGGTATCCAGAATGCGATTTACATCCGGCTGTGCGCCAGCCCGAAACCGGCGAGCATCCCGACGCTCAGCGAGACCGCGGCCACACCGGAGGTCACGATCATCGAGTCAATGAAATTTCGGTAGAACTCGCCAGCGTTCCAGACGGAAATGTAATGCTCCGCGGTTAAACCGATGATCGGGGTCCCAAGCAGGTCCAGTAACGGATCGACAAGGCCAATGATCGCTGGCAGGGCCGGGACAGCGGTGATCATCAGCATCGCACTGTAGGCCAGAACCGCGATGATCCATCCATTGATGCGACCACTCTTTGGCGCCAATGCGGCCGACCCGACCGGCACCAAACGTTTCACTATCCGCCAGGCGAGACAACAGGCCATCCCGATCGTGGCGAATTCGAAGGCTGACGGGCCAATTCCCGTCCAGCGTGGCATCAGATGGGGGATCACAATATATCGCGGCCGTTGCCAGCGGGTGGCCCCGTCAATGATCGCGCTCTCCACGCTATCCATGTTCAGTGTCTGAAGACCTGCGTAAAACACCACGAATGCGAACGGTGCTACCTGCCAGACCCAGCGGCAGAGCATGAGAGTCTCAATGGTCTAGGCCAGGGCGAACAGGGCTATGTCGCGTGCAAGCCACCATTCGATGAGCGCGGTGAGGATTCCATCGCCGATAAGGTGCCATCTGATCGATAGTGCTCTGATTGCCGGTGTGATGACGAAGGGTAGGAGAGAGACGAAAATCACCTGACCGCGAATTGGCGCTGTCGCCATGTTTACGGCCCAGCGCGATGCCCATACCGGTCGCCAGCATGATCGGCAGGGTGATGAAGGTGAAGGTCAGTGTTAAACGTAGAGCCTTCCAGAAGTCGATGGACTGGGGTTCGTCAGGATTTCCGCTGCGAAGAAAGGTGAGCGTCCGATCGGTCTCCAGGACGTTTCGGTAGCTTTGGAGGCCTACGAACTCCGTTGTTGTGATGATCCGGCCGTCCCCGTCAATGAGGGGACGCGTTTTGGTCATGGATGCGCAGATCCGGCCGGTGAAGTCGGGTGTGCAGGTTTCGACGCTGACCGTCTCGAGAACCGGGGCGGTGAGGTAGAGGCTCTGGACAGGAACGGAAGCCAGCGGTGCGGCGATGAAGAGCAGCATCAATCAGGACTGACGGTCCCACAAACCACAGGCATGTCCTGGCCTTCATCGCGTTACCTCATGCCGCAACAGGCCTTGGATCCTCAGGCATGTTTTCCATCAGATCCACGCCGCAGTCCGAAGCGAACCTGATCAGGTCTATCAGCACCCAGTTCTCCGAAAGCCGGTTTCCACTGGCGGTATAGGAATCCATCACATTCATGGGGATGGGCCCGCCGGTTGGCGCGATTCCACGAAATGGCGTTCCAGTGAAATTCCCGATGAACGAAGGCCAGCCAGCGAAGCCCGCTACCGGACCCTCTGCGATGAACGCCTCTTTGGGCCAGGAACCCCTCCGCCCTGGGAATGACCGCACTGATGGTCCCTGGGCGTAGGCATGGAATTCATCCAGTCCGAAGGCGGAACCAATCCCCCATGGCCCATGCCAGGTCATGTCCGGGTGCCAGTACCGATCTAGCCCCTGCGATTTCATGTCACTGCCTTCAAGCTGGTTGCAGCCAGTGACGATCACGTCATGCACCAGGTTCAGGGTCCTGTTGGTCAGTTCCGCATCCTGGGGTGTGTGAACGATGCCGATCTCGGCAGGAGGGCCCTCCGTTATATGCGCCTTGCCGTCAAAGTGTGGGAACAGTTCGATCCCAGCCTGTGCGGCAAGTCCAGGAATGTCCAGCAGGCAGCGGATGTCACAGATGCGGTCTCCCTCGAACCTGTAGAATTCACCGAACCTCAGTTTACCCAGGCCTTGGCCTAGCGGGCTTCCGAACCAGGAGGACCGCATCTCGCCTTCGATATTGCCTGTAGCACCGATCCAGACATGACCCCGGTGCTCACCGCCAAAATACAGATAAGGCCGCTTCCGTGCGGCTGGCACCGCCTTCCGCGACTGTTCCAATTCGGTATCGAGGAGTGCTTCGGCACCAACCAGTTCCCCAATCGGTGCTGGCCCGAAAAACCGCAGGTCGCAGTGAACAGAGACTTTTCCGCGTTCATTCCGGCGGCAAGCGACCATGCCTGAGTTTTTGCGTTCGCAAGGCACATAAACCAAATTCCCGTGGGTTGACGTAATGCGGTTCAGGGCGGGCATTCACCCGCCCTGAGCCAGCAGTGTCCGGCAATTCGAGAAACGCCGGCTTTCTTTGCTGCGACGACATAGTCCGCTTCCATATCGGCCAGTTTCGTGGCGGCGTCCATCTCTCCGTACTGGAATGCGGAGATGTTGTTGGCGATGACAGTCTGCATCAGGCCCATTTGGCCTGATGCCGGATACGAGCGTGCTCCTTTCGCGGCGGTAGCCGTCGCGCCTGAGGCGAACTCACTCGGAGAGTAGCCACCAATGATCCAGATCGCCGCATCTGGATTTGCATTCGCAATTTCCGAATCAATGCCTTCCATTGCAGCACGGAACGCGGCTTCTGCCACATCGTTAGGAATGTGCCTGGCGGTCACGATTCCTTCCCACCAAAGCGTTGACGCCGGGATTTTCCCGTGACAGTGGCCGGGGCGGAAGCGAACCTGATCTTGCCGGCAACCTGTTACTGGAGGAACGGCAGTACAGGCGAAGAAACGAGGAAGCGGTCATGAACGCACCGTTTGCGGGCGACCTGCCATAGGGAATTCAGAAGATCTCGGCACTGCCTGACCTTGAATTTGCCGAGTTGTGGGAGTCGATCATCGTTGAGGACGAGTTAACAGGAGCGCTCGCTCTCTCAGGCGGTGTTGAACTTCACCATACGGCCCAGGCTAAGCCGAGCCGTGTTGCCGCTCCATGGCGTCCTCCTTCTGGTTGGCGCACCTGGAACAGGTAAGACCTTACTCGCGTGAGGGCTGGGCAATCGAACTGCGCAAGCGTGCAAGCGCGGAAACTTCCAGCTGGTCGAAGTGGAGGCACATGGGTTGACGAGCACCGCGATGGGAAAAACCAACGGGCGGTTTCCGATCTCTTTGCCCAGACTCTCTCAGAACTCGCCAATGCGGGTCCGACGATCTTGCTGCTGAATGAGGTGGAAACGCTCGTGGTTGATCGGCCCAGACTCAGTCTGGATGCAATTCCCGTCGACATTCATCGTGTCACGGACGCAGTTCTGGTTCAGCTCGACATGCTGGCGGAGACACACGGGAACCTGCTGTTTGTGGTGACCAGCAACTATCCGGAAGCGGTAGACGATGCTTTCGTTTCACGCTGTGATCTGGTGCGTGAAGTGCCATTTCCGGGAAAGGAAGCCAGTAAGGCGTTTGTGCAGGGGCGCAATGACCTCGCCATCGGCCTCTTCGAAACCCATCCAAGCCAGGGTCCAATTGGACCTTACATATCCGAGGATCTATATGTTGAGGAGTATGTTGTGGCGGGCAGGCAGGATCATCCCTTCATCAATGGCGAAGCGGACACCTGCGCCGATGCGAATGAGCCGCATCTGCTGGTTGCGTCTGCGGGAGTGATGAATGGGCTGATTGATTGCGCGCTGGACGCGCCTGGACTTCACCGAAATGTGCATGCGACCCTAACCTATGTTCTTTCCAGTGCTATCGGTTCTTGAGCATTCGGATCTGATTGCAACGCTGCCGCGCAAGTCCGCCACAATGGGATTCAATCTGAAATACGTGTCGCTTCCTTTTCCCGGGCCTACGTTCTCCGTGCGTGCGGTGAGGCATCAGCGGGTTGCTGAAAGCCCTGTTCATCTGTGGTTGACAGAGATGTTCGGATCAATCCACCGGGATGCCAGATAGCGATATCGGGCGCAGCGAGCCGACCGCACCGACGATAGGGTTGCCTGGATTTGGCCTCGTGTCCGGCTTGCCATGTGGTGTTTCCGTCTGTTGCGGTTAAGGTAATGATTCAGCTAGGACCGGAGTTCTTTCGGAGTGGTATTCCGCATTCAAAGCGTGGATCTTCAGAAGCCGCCGTGGTTGCGGTCCGTGCGGTTGGTTCAGGGGATCCTGGGTAGCAATGTCTCCATGCGCCCATATTTCGGGAACCGCCGGAAGGATGGCAGGGCTCACCGCCATTTAAACATCGCCGGGAACGTCGATCTGCTACCTGCGCGACCGAACTCTCATGCCGCTGGTCTTTCGCTCAGGTCAGGGCACGACTGCCTGAAGCGCTTTGGGCGGGAACGATCCCGACCTGTCTGCATCCAGCCGACATGTATCAGTTTTCGGGTGACGTGGTGAGCACGCCGTCAATGCTCTCCGCTTCGAGCACGGCGTCGAGCCATGCCTCGACCTGGGGAGTTGCCGCCGCGAGCACGCGTTGCCGAAGGCCGGGAGGGATGGTGCCGAAGCGGTGGCCAAGCAGGCGCAGCAGCGCCTTCTTCAAACCTTCGTTCCGACCTTCGTTCCGACCTTCGTTCCGGCCTTCCTTCCGGCCCTGCTGGAGCCACTGATCGGCAATCTTTCCCATAGCGATCTCCCATTCCTCTGGCCGCACCTGACGGCCAATCCTGTCAAGGTCGTCGATGTGCATATCCAGCATAGAAACGATATAGGTCAGAAGCGGATTGTGCAAGGGGTGGTCTGGAGGGACCGCCGCAAGTACCGCACGCAGCCGTTCGTGAGTTATGTCACCGGACTGCGCCATTACAAGCGTTGCAAGCACTGCCCAGGAGATCACGTCCTGGGAGAGTTCCGCGCTCTCGAAGCTGCCGAGATCCCGCATCACAGGTTCTGAAGATGGTGTGAAGCGGTCAAGCTCCGGCATATCCACAATTCCAGCCACCGATAGCGGGTAACTCCAGCGCTGCTTGCCGTGATAGAATACCAGCGGAATGACCGGAGGCGGCTTCGTGCGGCTCTTCCCATTTCCGATGGTTCCGTTCCGGTACCCATCCCAGATACGCATTTGGTAGCGCAGAAGCTGAAACGGCAGGTCCCTGTCGGGCCACGATTTATGCTCCAGGAGCAAATGAACCGCTGCCGCACCGCTGCCCCGAAGCCTACCCTCGTAGAGAACGTCTGCCTGGTGCCCGGCGAGTCCGCTGTCGATCCAGGTGCCCGGCCTGTGGCACATCAGCTCGTCTGATAGAAGCTTGCCGATTCCCGGAGGCAGATGTTCGCGGATGAGTGGATCTGCCCGTTCGGGATCCTCGAAAAGGACGCGGAATAGCGCGTCATGCGGGTTATTGGGCAGTCTTGACATGTCAGTGCGCTCTCGCAGCCTTCGGATGAAGTTGTCGTCAATATACAGTATTCGTAACGAAGGAAAGCGTGAGTTCTTGATTTCCGCAGGTTAGCGGTAGCTAATGATGGCCGATGTCAATGGCAAACTGAATTGGTTCAGCATCGGCTGAACTTGTCGGGAACGCCAATACGCTTTCCATTATCCCACCAACCGACCTGTAAGGTTCATGGACGAGACTGTACGGATGGACGCATGTCCCTGCTTCAGGTTTGATGGCCTTCAGCCAAATTCGAGGATCGTGGAGGGTCATGCCCGGTTTCAATGTGGAAGCGGTGTTCATTTCTGGCGAAAGGACAGCGCGGGAGCCCCGAACAGCAAATGCGCGGCTTTCCTGGGCGCTGCGGACTCCTGAGTGCCCGCCCGTCCTGCGATATGTTCGCGGATAGCCGCGCTGCGCTGATCAGCCAGATCCGGAATATCGAGCGCGGAAAGAAATCCGGAAGCCCGAGGAAGGCGCTGACCTGATCATAGAGAGCGGATCGGCAGGGATGACAGAAAGGACGCGGTGGTGATCGCCGCGTCGACCTGGAATGCAACCGACCAGGAGTGGTATCAGTTGCCAGTTGGAGCCAGTGGTCGACAGGGTAACGCTGGTTACGGTACCTCTCACCAGCGGAATTCCCATGACGGATGCGCCTGGTGCCGGATGGCACCATAGCCGATGGTGTCATGTCGTGTCCGAGCCCGCCCGCCCCGCAAAAGTCTCTCCATGAGGGCCAAGGCGCACGCCCATTCTAAGCTTTCGATAGGAGGCCGCTTCCAGCTGGCATGGAAACAGGCCCGGGGCCAGCGCAGTTAGAACCGCACTGCTGTCCCGTTCGAAGTCGGCTCGAAAATGCACCGTGCTCTTTACACAGATGATCGCGGCTTCTTCAGGATCGGCACCGAAATGTGTGAAGAGCGCACGGTCGAGACACTGGGTACGCACGCTGCTGACAACGACCCGGACATTACTGCGAATATCATCCACTGCCAGAAGGCAGCTCGGTCCAATCTCAGCGACTCCACCGCCATACATCCGTCCACCATAGGGTATCTTTCCGTCGCTGAGCGCCAGCACCTGGAACCGACCCTCAAACGGCAAATCTCCGGGAATTCGAGATCTGCCACCAAGCGGGCCTTCGATGGTTGCGCCAATACCGGCTCCATGCGCTCTGATGGCGATTTCGGGGTCGTGCATCACTCCGAGTAAAGTTTCGGGAACCTGTCCCGCAACCAGGACATGCAGCAGCCCGGTGGTGTCCGAACTGGCCCCGGCACCCGGATTGTCCTGGACGTCCGCGATGACGACCGGCCCGGTGCCGAGCAGCCTCTTTGCGGCCCTGACGGCCTCGTCCGGTTGCATGAGGCTGGTGTCGAAGTCGGCTTCGCTGGTGCGGAGCCGGTTCATCATCGCGTCGGCAAGGCCCTCGGCCCGCGCCTGGCTGTGTGCATAGGCGACAACCGAAGGGCCGCAATCCGCAATGTCGGCTGCGGTAAAGCCCATGGCCAGATCGAGATAATCGCCGTCTTCAGCGGCCAGATCCTCCAGTGAACGATAGAGGGTCATGCAGGGCTCGAACCCCGTTCCCTGAGCGTGCGTTGGAACGAGAAACGGGGCCTGCCGGAACGCTGCAAAACGTCTGGGGCCTTCGATTTCCCGGATCAGTACGGCCATGCATCTAGCACCGGTATCGGCCATGTCTAGATGCGGGTATGTGCGGTAAACGGTGATCAGATTGGCCGCGGCGACCATCCCCGGAGTGATATTGGCGTGAAGATCAAGACTGATGGCGATTGGCAGGTCGTTTCCGACCGCTTCGCGTAGCCTCCACAGCAAAGCACCTTCACCGTCGTCATGACTCTCGGTAACCATGGCACCGTGTAGGTCGAGATATATTCCGTCGAGTGGTCCCGCATGTCTCAGACCTTCAAGGACCGCTCCAGAGATTCGGTCGAAGGCATCATCGGTGACAGGACCGCTCGGTTCGGCCGCGCACCAAAGGATCGGAACCACCTCTATGTTCGGCGCTGCTTCGGCGGCAGTGACGGCACCGGCAATGGGCACGTTCATGCCCCTTGTTCCGTCGATGACCCCACGCCCGTTCAACAGACCAGGCCAGCTATCCGCCATCTGGAATTCCTCCATCCCGGCGCGGGTCGGAGCGAAGGTGTTGGTTTCGTGCTGAAACCCGGCGATGGCGATTCGACGCCAGGTCATTCCGAAAGGGTCCCGATGATTTCGAGAAGCTTCGCCGCAACCACATCAGGTTGATGTCGCGCCATCGATACATGGCCAAGCCCCTGGATTTCATGAAAAACACCATTGGGAGCCAGATCAGCGACCTGTTTGCACATTGCAGGCGGGGTCTGCACATCCTCGGAAAAGCTGATGACGTGCATCGGTACCGGGCAGGTCTTCAGCTCCTCTCGACAGTCGAAATCAAGGCAGGCCTGCCACTGGTCAATAAGATCCCGTGGGTCACGGTCGGCAAAGCGTTCGGTATAGGCAGGTTTGATTTCGGCCCAGAGATCCGGATCACCAAGCGCTTTGGCAGGAAACGCGAAAGGCGCGTAGTGCGGGGCGAGGAAATAGTCCGGTAGGCTGATGCCCTGTCGGCGTATGTCTATTTCAGCCTGCATCCAGTCACGGGTAAATCCGTCGATATGGGCCGATGTGCCCATGGGGATGGCCATCCGCACCCTGTCCGGGAAGTCAATCGCCACCTGCTGGGTGACCAGCCCGCCAAGGGATAGACCGACCACCACGGCACTGCCACCGCAATAGGCGTCAATCACCGCAGCGCAGTCGCAGGCATAGTCCGCCATCGTCCAGGGCGCAGGTGGAGAGGTGGTTGCCCCCGCACCGCGTGGGTCATAGGAAATGCAGCGGATGTGCCCGCTTAGCCGTGCGAATTGCTGGGAATACCCTTCAGCCGTCTGATCGCCGCCGGGGATGAAGACGACATCCGGTCCCGTACCCTCAATGACCACACGCATGGTGACACCATGCGCGGAAAACGAATGCATTTCGACCTCGGCGCTGAATTCCGGAAACGCACCCATCGTCACCCTCCCGTCAGACAAGATCGCGGCGGATATCCTCCCGCCAGCTCCGCTCGGCAACCAGCCCGTCCCCGTCACGCGCCGTCAGTTCGGCCTCGACCTGCCAGACATCCGCGAGGGCGCGAACGCGGATCCGCGTTTCCAGTTCCGCCTTCCAGGCGCCACGGGCAAAGGATTTGCGCCAGCGTTGGGTCCCAATGGCTGAATTGGGGTCATCCGGATGGATGCCGAATCTCTCGTGATTAACGTATCGTACGGTGATGCCGGTATGCAGATGCGTTTCCGCCCCAGTGTCGGCGACCTTTTCGAATGTCTCCACCCCGGTGACGTAGTCGATCACGCGTTGCCGGGAAAAGCCGCCTTCGGTTATCCTTTCACGTTTCAGGGGTGTGGCGGTTTCCGGTGGCTCGAAATCCGCCAGATCGGTGTCGCCATTCCGAGTGTTGCGGATCGGAAGATCCAGCCGAACCTCAGACAGCGTGAGCGCCGCTGCCGTCTGCGCTGGCCAGATTACCGGCCAGTAGGCGGTTGCCAGTGATAGGCGCAGACGTTGACCCCTGGTCACCCGCTGACCGCAGGCATTGAGCTGCATCGAAGCCGCCACCGACTTTCCGGGGGGCATGGGCTCTGGTGCGGCATCGCTGTTGCGGTGGGTCAGGTTCAATACGCCATAGCTCACCAGCGTGGCGCGTCCGTCCTGGGCAATCAGGGAAAGCGTGGCCACAATATTGGCCTGCGGTGCATCGCTGGCGATCTCGGCATGCAGCATCGGGAAGCCCAGAAGATCGATATCCTCATCCAGGGGATCGGTTTCGAAGCTTACCATTGATCCAGCATCGCCGTTCTGATCCAGGGGGCCGTCGGCTTCCGTTGCGTAGATGCACCATGCGCCGGACGCCGCTCCCACGGTCTGTGGTGACCGGACGGTGAATGTGGCCCCCGTAGGGGTCCTGGACAGTCCGGTTTGGTCCGGATGGAGAGACCGGATCTCAATCGCCTTGCCCGCCCAGCCGGGTTCCGAAACCCAGCGGCCCGCGCGTTCCTCGTGATGTGGGGCAGGTGGGGCCGGATCCTGCAGCCAGGCGCGAAGCTGCGGCTCATCCATGATGCCGGTATCAATGCCTTTGAGATGCTGGTCCCACCAGCGCAGGCATTCCTGAAGGAAACCGATGCGCGGACCTGGTTTTGCGAAATGGGGATATTTGTGCCCCCACGGCCCGATCAGCCCTTTCTTTGGCCCCGGCAGATGCTCAAGCGTCCGGAATATCGCGTTTGTATAACCATCCGCCCAGCCGCCGACCATGTAGACCGGAACCTCAATATCCGAGTAATTCTCACAGACTGATCCGTGGGAATAGAATGCGTCACGTCGCTGGTGCCGGAACCAGTCAAGCATCCACAGTCCATTATTCTCGATCCGCTCCTTCCACATCCCGCGCCAGCGTTCACCAACGATGGCCGGATCCGGTGGCGTGTTGACAATGGAAAACGCCGCCGCCCCCCAGTTCAGCTTGTCGGTTAGCAGGCAGCCACCCATGAAGTGAATGTCATCCGCATATCGGTCATCAGTGGAGCAGAGCGAAATGACGGCTCCGAGCGCTTTGGGTTTGCGCGCCGCAATCTGCAACCCGTTGAACCCACCCCAGGAAATCCCGATGATGCCGACCCTGCCCGAGCACCATGGCTGCACGGCCAGCCAGTCGAGAATTGCCAGCGCGTCGTCCTGTTCCCGCTTCAGATACTCGCCCAGACAGATGCCTTCACTGTCTCCGGTGCCGCGCATATCCACCCGCACCCCGGCATAGCCATAACCGGAAAAGTACGGATGGGTAAGGTGATCGCGCTCGACCGTACCATCGCGTTTGCGGTAAGGCAGGTATTCCAGGATCGCCGGAACCGGACTGTCCTCGGCATCCTCCGGCAGCCAGATTCGAGCCGCAAGCCGGATTCCGTCCGGCATCGGGATCCATGTGTTCTCGATTTCGCGGACCTTGCGCGGAAAGTTTTCTCTGACAAGGATATCATCCATCGGTCACATCCCGTTGCGGGGGATCCTGTGATCCCAGTCGACATGGTGGAATTCCTCCTCATCGTCCCAGCAGGTGACCGAGGCACGCAGGTGAAAGTCTGTCCTGGTCGCGGTCATCTCGGCCGAGGTCCTGATCCTGACCCGCCAGTCACTGCGCTCAAACAGACTCTCCTGATCCATCGTGGCGCGGCAGGAAAGCGGATCGTCCGCATGGATGCGGTAGATACGGTCCGAGACATCCCCCATCTCCGTCCCGGTCTCGTCTAGCCGCATCCGCCCCACCGGACCAAAGACACCGCCATCCAGGAAAAACCGCGCCCTGGTCTCACCGGTGGTTAGATCGGTATGCAGCGAGCGCTCCATCGACCCGTCGCGAAGTTTTGTCACCGGACGATCGCCTACATGCCGTTGTGGTTCTGGCAGCGGACGTGGCGCGCGGCTCCCGGAATTCCGCACGGGTAGGGCCAGCGACGATTTCCCCGGCTCAAGCGTCAGCGTCACGGGTTCTGGCGCAGGCCAGAGGATTGGCCAATAGGCCGAGGCGACCTGCACCACCAGCCTGTGGCCCCTGGCCAGCCGATAGCCGATGCCATGCAGCGGTACGGTGATCTCCATCCGCTCGTCTGGCACCACCGGCTCGGGCTCAGTATCGGAATTGCGGTGCATCAGGTTGGCAAAACCACGGGTGATCAAGGTCTGCGCGCCGCCAGGCGCCTCGTCGATCAGAAGAGCCGCGATGAACCCCTGCGGCCGATCTGATCTCACGGTCAGGTTGAGGATCGGCTGGCCAAGGATGTCGACGGGCGCTGCGGCTGGTTCCGCCCGAAAGCACAGCGCACCACCCGCGTCGATCCGGCAATCGGCAGGCATGTCTCCAGGAATGGCGAACGAGCACATGTCGCCTCCCGCCGAACCAAAGGTCTGTGGCGAGCAGACGGACATCGGTCTCCCTGTTTCGGGGACGGAGTCCAGGCTTCCCTGATTCAACCAGAGCGTCCTGTCCTTCACATTGGGCGATGGCCAACTCGACTCCTCGACCCAGATTCCGGATCGCTCGTTTCGGTCGCCGGTACCACATCCGGAATCCTGTAGATAGAAACGCAGGCGCGGCTCGTCCATCAGCCCAGTGTCGATGCCTTTGAGGGTATGATCCCAGAACCGGATCACCTCGGCGATGAAGTCGACCTTCGGCCCTGGGACGCCCTCATGCGGATACAGATGCGCCCAGGGGCCCATGAGGATCTTGACCGGACATGCAAGGTGTTCGGCTATGCGGAATGGAGTGTCGCGAAACAGATCTGCCCAACCCCCGAAAAAATAGACCGGAATCCGCACATCTCCATAATTCCCGGAGATTGAGCCGCGCCGCCACATCGCATCATGCGTCTGGTGTTCGAGCCATTGTGCGGGCCAGAATGTCATCGCTTCAAGTCTTTCGCGCCACATCTCGCGCCAGCGGTTCTCACCCACGATCTCCGGGTCGGGTGGCATGGCGTTGTAGAGCTGCATGATAGAGCCCCACCAGAAATTGTCGCTCGCCAGCTGGCCTCCGTAGAAATGGATATCCTCGAGCCAGCGGTCATCGGTTCCCATAACCGGGGCGATGGCCTTGAGGGCGGGAGGGCGCCTGGCCGCGACCTGAAAGGAATTATAGGCTCCCCAGGATTTGCCGAACATGCCGACATTGCCGTCGCACCAGGGCTGATCAGCGATCCAGGCGATGACGCCAACGCCATCCCGGGTTTCCGTATCGGCGTATTCGTCGAGCATCACGCCTTCGCTGTCGCCCGAACCGCGCTGATCGACACGGATCGCCGCATAACCCGCCTTGGCAAAGTGGGGATGCATGCTTTCATCCCGCATCCGGGTGCGGTCGCGCCGACGGTAGGGGATGTACTCCAGGATGCAGGGCACCGGAGTGTCGTTCACCCCATCAGGCAGCCAGAGCCGCGCCGCCAGCCTTGTGCCGTCGGGCATGGGGATCCAGACGGTTTCGATGACTTCGGTCATGTCAGGGACTCCTTCACCGGAGGACGGGTGCCTGGCTCAAGCGGAAAGTGGCAGGCCACCCGGTGCCCCCGCAACTCCTTCGGCTCCGGGACCTCAAGGCGACACTTCTCCTGTGCCCAGGGGCAGCGGGTGTGAAACTCGCAGCCCGGTGGCCGGGCAAGAAGCGAGGGGACTTCGGCGGGTAGCGAAATTCTGTCCCGGGCCCTGCCAGGGTCAGGTTCGGGATTGGCCGAAAGCAGCGCCGCGGTGTAGGGATGCGCCGGAGCCGAGAAGACAGCTTCAGTGGGCCCGGTTTCGACGAAACGGCCCAGATACATCACTGCCATCCGATCAGCAACGTGACGCACTACATGCAGGTTGTGAGTGATGATGATCATTGCCAGTCCGAGCCGTTCGCGCAGGTCGTTCAGAAGGTTCAGGACCTCCCCCTGCACCGAGACGTCAAGCCCCGCCGTCGGCTCGTCGGCAATGACCAGCCTCGGGTCGAGCGCAAGGGCACGCGCCACGCCCACCCGGCGCGCCTGCCCACCCGAAAGCTGGTGCGGGAAGCGGTTGGCAAAATTCGTGCTGAGGCCGACGAGAAGCAGAAGCCGCTCCGTTTCGGCCTTCAGATCGGCTTCGACCCTGTGAATTCGGAATGCCTCAGTCGCCAGATCGCCCACCTTCATACGCGGCGACAGCGAGCCGAATGGATCCTGGAACATCATTGACATCGTTCGGCGCAGAGGCTTCATCCCGCGCGCGCCCAGCCCGTCAATTCGCCTGCCCTCGAAGGTCACCGAGCCAGCCGTGATCGGCTGCAGCCCGTTTACCGCTTTCGCAAGCGTTGTCTTGCCCGATCCGCTCTCGCCCACCAGGGCAAAGGTCTCGCCGGAGTTGACATCGAAGCTGACACCCGCCACCCCCAATAGGTCCTGCCGCCGAAATATCGGGCCTACGCGAAAGGTAACCTCAAGGTCGCGGACCTGCAGGATAGCCGTCATACCGCCTCCGCAAACACACAGCGCGCGAAATGACCCTCGCCAAGCGCAATATCGGGTGGCGTGGTCTCGCAGGGTGCGCTCCTGCGCTCGCAGCGCTCGGCGAAAATGCAGCCCTCAGGGCGAAAGCGCAGATCGGGGATTTCGCCGGGAATTGTCGGTAGATGGCGGGTGCGTTCCGTCTGCCGCGCCGGGTCGCAATCCAGAAGCCGTGCGGTATAGGGATGGCGCGGATCCTGGAAAACCTGCAGGGTGCTTCCACGCTCGACAACCTCGCCCGCATACATCACCACGACGTCGTCGCAGAGCTCGGCAATCACACCGAGATGGTGCGAGATGAACAGTACCGAACAGCCGATCTGGTCCTGCAGATCCTTCAGTAGCTCGATTGTGGTCACTTCCAGCGTGGCATCAAGCGCCGTCGTGGGTTCATCGGCGATCAACAGTGCGGGTTCCATCATCAATGCCATGGCAATCGCGATGCGTTGTTTCATTCCACCGGAAAATTCATGCGGGAAACGCCTCAGCGCGTGCTCCGCATCGGGGATCCGCACCTGGCGAAGCATCTGGACCGAGCGAGCGTCCCTGTCCGCACGGCTGAGTCCGGAGCGGTACTGGATATTGCGCATCTGCCGACCAACCGGGATCACCGGGTTGAGCGCGCCCATGGGATCCTGGAATACCGTGGAAATCCGGGGGCCGCGCAGTGCCTGCATCTGGGCCGGGCCGAGCGCAGTCAGTTCCTGTCCGTCGAACAGGATACTGCCACCATCGATCCTTCCGTTGTCGGCCAGGAGCCCGAGAATCGCGTTGATCAGGGTGGATTTGCCACAGCCGCTTTCTCCGACGATGCCGACGATACGCCGTTCGGGAACATCGAATGACACATCGCGCAGGGCGTAGAGATCCCCGCCTTCAGTCGAGAAGGTTACATTCAGATCCCTGATCGACAGAACCGTCATCCGCGCCCCTTCAGCCTGGGATCAAAGATATCACGCAGGGTTTCGCCAAGAAAAGTGAAGCCGAGCGTGGTAAGAATGATCGGCAGGCCGCCTGCAATGGCAATCCAGGGCGTGTCTCGGATAGCGGTGAATCCATCATTCAGTATTGCCCCCCAGCTCGGTGTCGGCGGGCGCACGCCAAGACCAAGGAAACTCATCCCGGCCTCGATGGCGATCACCACGGGAATGTCCATTGAGGCAAGGATCAGCAGCGGGCCGATGACATTGGGCATCACATGCACGCGCAGGATCCGTGCCGTGCCTGCACCCATGGAACGCGCGGCGGTGACGAATTCGCTTTCCTTCAGTGCCAGCGTCTGGGTGCGGATGATGCGGGCATAGCCTGGTACATTGACCAGAACCACCACCACAACTACGGCGGTAAGCGATGGTCCGAAGAGCGTGACCAGTGCCAGTGCCAGCATGACGGTTGGGAAACTCTTGATCGAGTCGAAGAACAGCAGCATCAGATTGTCCAGCCAGCGCGGCCCATAACCCGCGATCAGTCCCAGAACGATGCCGATGACCAGCGATGCGGCGGTGGAAAACAGCGCCACCGAGAGTGCGATTCTCCCGCCATGCAGAACCCGGGAAAAGAGGTCACGGCCCAGCTGGTCCGTACCCAGAAGATGTGTCAGCGACGGATCCTGAAACCGATCGCGAGGCGAGATCCGGTTGGGCTCGAAGGCGCTGAGCAGATCGGCAAGGATCGCGCCTCCGAGCATGGTCAGCACCAGCGCGATGCCAAGCGCCCCCAAGGGTTCGCGCAGGATGCGCCGTATCGCCTGCATCCAGGGACGTCCGGGTTCAGAAGCGGCTGCGTACACGAGGATCCAACGCTCCTACGATCAGATCTGCGATGAGGTTGAGAAGGACGAACAGCACGGTTGTCACGAGGACTGCGCCTGTCACAAGCGGATAGTTTCGGGTCAGGATCGCGTCATAGACCAGCTTGCCCACGCCCGGCCGCGCAAAGACGATCTCGGCAAAAACGGCGGAGGACAGCATCTGGCCGATTCCCACGCCCAAAAGGGTGACTGTCGGCAGGATCGCGATGGTCAGTGCGTAGCGATAGGTGATCATGCGCTCGGGCAGGCCGAAGGCGCGGGCAGTGCGGATATGCTGGGCTTCGAGCACTTCGAGCATCGAGGCCCGCACCATCCGGGCAATGTAACCGACCCAGCCCAGTCCGACCGCCAATGAGGGCAGGATCAGATGTATGAGCTGGTTGCCTGGATTGCCTGGCTCTCCCGCCCCGATGGCGGGCAGCCAGCGCAGGGTGACCGCAAAGATCAGCAGCGCATAGATGGCAATGACGAAGGACGGCACCGCGATCACGGCGACCGAAAGGACGCCTACGATCCGGTCGGCCCAGCTGCCGCGTTTGACTGCTGCCCAGCAACCCAGAGGAATGCCCAGCGCCACCGACCAGCTGATTCCACCCGCGATCAGCATCAGCGTGTAGGGAAGCTGCTCCATCACCACCTGAGCCACGGGCCGATCCGATAGAACCTCGCGTCCCAGATCGCCGGTCCAGGCACCTTTGAAGAAATTCCAGAACTGCACCCAGACCGGCTGATCCAGCCCCATCTTGACCCTGAGCGCTTCACGCATCGCTTCGGTCGCGCGGGGGCCAAGGGCCACGGCTGCGGGATCGCCCGGAATGAGGTAGATCATGGAAAACAGTAGCAGCATTGCCATGGAGACGATGACCACAGCCAGTCCGAGGCGTTTGATGGTATAGTTCAGCATCGCGAACGGGGCTTCCCGAAACCAGACATTTGTCCTGTGATTATCTCCACGGCGGCGAATTGGAAGGGAAATTCCCGCGGTCCCGACAGGTTTAGTGCCGAATTCGGGCACTCAGGCGCGTTTTCGGCCCTTCGACTGGCGTGGGAGTCGCGGTCATTCACCCGTTCCCGACACTCGCCCGGTGGCAATCCGGCTGTGTCTTGATGATGGTCCGGCTCGCAAAGCCTGAGTCCTCGGGGACAGGATGGCGAGTCCCGGCGGCTACAGGGATCCATTGCCAGGTGCCAACCGCTCCTCAGCCCTCGCGTTCTCCCTGGCAAGGCTGTTCTGTCCGAATCTAGTCGCCGAAGGGCACCTCATTGGGGATATGGTCGAGCGCGGCCAGTGATGTCGTGCCAGGTAAGGGACATCCTCGAAGCATTTCATGGCGTGGCCCGTCAGCCCAACTGCGCGAAAAGCTCATGAATTCCTGTCTTCAGGCCCTTACGGCACGCTTCTCCTTAGCGATCTTCATGCAGGCTGACAGAATTGCCGCGTTGCGAAAGGCGGCCCCGAAGGGCCGCCCTCATCCCATCAGGCAGGCTTGAATTCCGAAAACAGCGATTCCCCGTTCGGTTTCAGGCCGGGCTGAACCGTATCGCGATGGATGGCACCAACAACCTCATGCGTCAGGAACACATAGCAGCCGCTTTCATCCATGATTCCCTGCATCTTCCTGTAGATCTCGTCGCGCTTCGCAAAATCGCTCTCAACCAGACCCTGATCATGCAGTTCCTTGTATTCGGCGTTGTTGAAACGTTCCCAGTTCCAGACACCGACCTGCTCGGGTGTGAACCAGACCGTCGCCCAACTTGGGTCGGGCTGCATCGAGAAGCGGCTCAGCACCAGCTGCAGTTTCATGAAATAGTCGCCATCCTTCGAGCCCAGCGTCCAGAACGTGCCCGAGTCATTCTGCTTGATTTCGCAGCTAACACCGACCTCGGCCAGATTGGCCTGAATCACCTGTGCCGCCGTCAATCGCTCGGATTGGTTGAGGATGTCCAATGTGACGCTCAGATTCGTCGCTCCGGCCTCTTCCAGCAGCGCCCGCGCCCTGTCAGGGTCGTAGTCATAGGTAACGCTGTCGCGCGAGCCGGGCAGACCCGGTGCGATGATGCCGTTGCCCACTGAGGCTGCACCGAAATAGGCAGCGTCCACGACCGTCTGCCGGTCAATTGCATGTTGAATCGCACGGCGGATCTTCGGATCCCTGAGGCTCTCGTTATCCTGGTTCATGCCGAGCCAGACATAGGCCAGCGACGGCTTTTCCAGCACGACCGATCCGGCAGGCGGATTGTCCCTGAGACGCGGAAGCGAGGACACGGAGGTCCAGGTATAGTCCAGATCTCCTGCCTCAAAACCGCGCTCTGCCGTGGCGGGGTCTTCGATCGGAATGATGTGGATCTCTTCATACCCACCCTGCTCATGTGCCCAGTCGGGATTGCGCCGCAGGATCGTCTTCTGCTTGGGCTGCCAGTCGGCCAGTAGGTATTGTCCCGACTGTGCCACCGGTTGCGTGGTGATCTTGTCGCCGAGCTCTTCCATCGCCTTTTTGGACAGGATGCAGGATGCAGGCGTTGGCAGCGTCGTCGTCCAGAGCGGCACGAACTTGTTGTTGAGGTGAATGAGTCCCGAAAGCCTGTCCTTGACCTCGACCTCCTTGAGCGCCGACCAGTCGCCGGCATAGGGGCTTTCATTGGCTGGATCAGCCATGCGTTCGATCGAGAACTTCACATCCTCGGCGGTCATCTGGCCGTAGCCGTCGCTAAAGCCAATATTGTCCTTCAGCGTGAATGCAACGGTCAGATCGTCGAGCTGTTCGATGCTGTCGACGGCAATCGGCTTCCAGCCCCAGGTGTCGCTGGCCTGCGGGATAACCAGTGGCGCAAAGATCGAACGGATGATGTCATCTTCGGGTAGCGACAGCCGGTAGGCCGGATCCAGCACCTGAAGATCGGAATAGCTGCGTACTGTCAGCACCTTGCCATCGGCGCTGAGCGCCATCCGCGGCACCGCCATGCTGGCTGTGCCGAACGCTCCCGCCGCGGCCAGGAAAGAACGCCTCGAAAGGCCTGAATACTGTTGTGTCATTAGTGAAGACTCCTTGTCTGTTGCTGATGCTGTCTGCTCTTTTCGTCCGTTTTTTCGGTATTGATTTCTTCTATGTGTCCTGCTGTGGTGGTACGACCTCAATTCCCTGGATCGATCTCGGGACCGTTACCCGGATCAGGTGGATGCCGTCGCCAGAAGCGTTATGGGTATCGTAAATACCCGAAGCGGGAAAGCGGTAACGGTCGTCCAGTAGTGGCGTCAACTTCGCTTCCCTGACCAGAGTTACCGGTGTGCCCTTCAGGATAATGCCATACCGTTCCTCTTCAGTGTTGATGTGGTTGATCAGGCAATTTCGCTGACGTGGCGCGTCATCCGCGACTCCCATATAGAAACCATCGCCGAGGGAAAAGGGTAACTGCGCGGCGGAATGGCCAGCGGATAGACCCGGATCCAGCATACCATGTTGGTCGGTGGCCCGTGAATCATCGTTTTCGGTCGTGCAGAATGGCAGAACGACATGCCGCTGACCCATGCTGGCTCTTCCAGTATCACCTGATTGATGCTGTGGACCTGACGCATTGCCGAGCCAAGGAAAAAGAGGACTTCGGCTGGCGTTGCCACGGCTCCCCCGGCTGAACATTTCGTTGCTCTCTCACTCTCCCCTTGCCCCTGTACGGCAGAGTGAGGTTTGCAGGAAAACTTTCATCAGGCAAGAATTTTGTTATCAGCCACCATGCCGGAAACGCAGTTGCAGGAAATGCCATTGAACCGCCGCTCAGGGGACTTGCCTCCAGATGACTGAACAGCCGTGGAGAACGACGCCGGGTGGCCGGACTGTCACAGAGATCGAACATCAGGAAATTCCGATGCCGGATGGCACATGTCTGGCGGCGCGACTCTGGGTGCCGCAGGGCGAGCCCTGCCCGGCGATCCTGGAGTTCATTCCCTATCGCAGGCGCGACATGGTGCGCCCGCGCGATGAGCGCAACCATCCCTATTTCGCCAGCCATGGCTATGCCTGCCTTCGCGTCGACATGCGCGGTTCCGGTGACAGCGAAGGGGTCATGACGGATATGTATGAGCAGAGCGAGCTTGATGATGCCCGTCATGTGATCAGCTGGATCGCGGCCCAGCCGTGGTCGAGCGGGCGCGTGGGCATGTTTGGCACCTCCTGGGGTGGCACCGCCAGCCTGCAGGCGGCGGTTGACGCACCCGATCCCCTCAAGGCCGTGATTGCGAACTGCGCCACCATTGACCGGTTTGAGGATGACATTCACTGGATGGGAGGATGCCTGCTGACCGACAGCATTGAATGGGGCGCGACCCTGCCTGCCATTCTGGCCGCGCCGCCTGACAGCGCCACGGTCGGTGCCGGATGGATGGAGATGTGGAGATCCCGTCTCGAGCACATCTCCTTCCCGTTCGAAAACTGGGCCAGACACACGCGCCGTGGCCGGTATTGGCGTCACGGTTCCGTCCGGTTTGATGCCGACCGTCTGTCCTGTCCGATCCTGGCGATAGGCGGCTGGTCCGACCGTTATTCCAACTCGGTCATGCGCCTCGTGCGGACCCGCCCCGACCTCTGCTGGGGCATCGTCGGGCCGTGGGGACATCATTATCCGGATCACGGCGAACCTGGACCTGCGGTCAGTTTTCAGGACATCGCACTGGAATGGTGGGATCACTGGCTCAGACCTGAAGTCCCGGCCCCGCCTGAATGGCCGGACCTGCGCCTTTGGAATAGAGATTTCGACCCGCCTCAGGACCGTCTGCCACGACGCAATGGAAGCTGGGTCGCAGTAGACGAGCCGTCCGAGGCGGTGGCTGATATGTTTGTTCTCGGTGCCGGAACCCTGTCCATGAGCGGGGCGCGGGAGTCCGCCATTCTGGAAGTTCCCTTTGACACCAGGCATGGGGAATGTGCAGGTGACACCGGCTATTTCGGGCGCGTTGGTGGCCTGCCGCTGGACCAGTCACCCGATGATGCCCGCGCCCTGTGCTTTGACAGCGGACCGCTTGCGGAGGACGTGTCGTTACTGGGTCATGCCGTCCTGTCGCTCGAAGTTGAGACCGACAGACTTCCCTCACAGATCGTCTGCCGCATCTGCGACGTCGCTCCGGACGGAAGGTCGACTCTCGTTACCAGAACGGTGCGGGCCCTGGAACTTGATGACATGCTGGACGGCATTGGTTCCGTTCTCCCCGGCCAACCAGGCGACTGTCGCATCACCTTTCCTGCCATGGCGTACAGGTTTCGGGCCGGACACCGGATCAGGCTGGCCATCGGAACATCATACTGGCCTCTGGTCTGGCCCACGGGCCAGCGGGCAAACCTGACCGTTCATACCGCCGCAGCGACACTGGCCCTGCCACGACTACCGGACGGTGCGAGTGTCCAGGCCGCTCCTTTCCCGCAGCCGACGGATCTTCCTCAAACGAAACCGTGGAAAGTCCGATCCGATGGCAAACTGCAGCGAATGCAGGCAACGCAGAAGGAAGGGAGCATCTGTTCCGGTTGGCACCAGCCACTGACAACGGTGCGGTTTGAGAAGATGGATCTCGACTTTTCCTGGGAAACGGAGGCCCGCCATTGCCTGCCGCACAACGATCCCGCCGGCGCTCACTGCATGGTCCGCCACCGGATTGGCGTTCGACGTCACGATGGCGAAGCGACGATCGTGAGTCGACTTCATGTCAGAGCCGAAGGTGATGGATATGTCGCTACTTCGGAACTGACAACGTATTGGAACGGTGAGGAAATTCACAAAATCGTCTTTACGACTGGAAGTTCGGGCTGAGCCCGCAAGCGGTATTGATCCATGCGAAAGCATCGGTGGTACCGACCATATGCCGATCGAGAATCAACGACCTCGAGCTCCATGCCTTCGGGATCGAGATAACTGACACCGGCGGAGGCGTTGCGGCAGGTTCGGCTTCCCTGAATCGGCTGGGCCTGTCCGCAGCGAGGTCGAAGGAGCGGGATTTCGCTGGACCGTCTCCGTCCGGGACTCAAAATCCCTGCGGCACAGGGAGCAGTGCCCACCGGGCCGCACTCGTCCTGCGCACGCATTACGAGGATCCCTGCGCTGTCTGGACAGCCACTCCGGTCCCAAAGGACTGTCGCCGTTTGCGGGATGGAACCGCAGGGCCGGGGGTGACGGTCTCCACTACACCCGCTCCGGAAAGGGCAGGGTGCTGCACTTCGGAGCGGACATGACAGTGCAGTATCCAGAATGGGCTGGATGTGCCCCAATGACATGCCCAGGGCCTGGGAAACCAGCGCCTACGGTTCAGTCGCGCTCTCTGCCAGCCTTTGCGCCGGTCTGGACAAGAATATTTTCGAGTTCCTGCTGCCATCCCGCCATGACCTGTGAGGCAAGCCGTGACATTGGCCGAATTGCCGGCACGTAGGTCGCATAGTCATACAGCATCGGCGGTGAAATCTTCCTGAATTCAACCCGTCCCCGCATGCTCCTGGTTGTGTGTTCGGTCGCGACGCTCAAAGGGTCAAGGACGACCAGGCACTGGTCGTTCGCCACGAACTGCAACAGGGGAAGGAAGATCTGGCTGTGTATGCCAACATTCAGCTTCGCCCCAGCGCTGTCAAACGCCTCCCTTAAGCGTTTGAAGAACTGGTGGTTCGGCTGCAATGTTCCTAGGCGGGCTCCATCAAGATCTTTCGGCGTGATCAACTTTTTCCTGGCAAGCGGGTGGCAAGCCGGAAGTGCGCAGAAGCAGCGGCCTGATACCACGGAAACGGAATAGCGTGGCGAATCCACGCCCGGGGGCGGAGCATCGGCGAAGCCGAAATCAATGCTCTGCGTGGCGACAAGCTCCCTGATCTGTTCGGTGCTCCGGGACGAAATCGAGATCCGGACCCGCCGACGGCCATGCATGGCGGAGCTCACGTATCGGGGAAATAGGGTCGATGAAGGTCCGGGCATCGCCGCGAGAACCAGCGACCCCTGCCGGGTATCCTTCAGGCTGTCCGCCGTTCTGGACATCGATGCAACCCGGTCCAGTATTTCCTCCGCTTCCGCAAGCAGATGACGGGCTTCCGGGACAGGCACGAGGGATTTTCCGCGCCGTTCGAAGAGACTGAAGCCGATCTGGTCTTCGAGCGCCTTCAGCGACAGGCTGACAGCTGGTTGCGTACGGCCAAGATTCCGGGCCGCCTGTGACAGTGAACCGGTCTGCATCACCTCCCGGAACACACTAAGACGAATGAAATTCATATCGGGATCATAAATAATTCTTTCGAAATGTAAACAAATTGAAACTTGCCTATATGAATAATTCGCATAATCTCCCACTGCGACCACAATCGGAGCCTGCACTGGTGTGTCGGCCTCCACAGCAAGGGAGTGAATGATGAAATTCTTGAAACTGCTCACAGGCGCAGCGGCCGCCATGGCGTTCGCGGCCAGTTCCGTTCCCGCCCAGGACATCAAGTTCTTCCGCATCGGGACCGGAGGTGCCGGAGGAACCTACTTTCCTCTCGGCGGAACCATTGCCAACGGAATTTCCGCGCCCCCGGGATCCAGGCCCTGTGACGAGGGCGGTCAGTGCGGCGTGCCGGGACTGATCGCGATCGCGCAGTCCACAAATGCCTCGGTCCAGAACAACACGGCCGTCCAGGCCGGCGAGCTGGAAGCCGGCATGACAGCCGCCGATGCATTGCGCGACATGTATCTGGGCGTCGGAAAATATGAAGGCAAACCCCATGAAAAGCTGAGAATCATCGCCAACCTCTTTCCCGAAGACCTCCATCTCGTAATTCCGAAGGATGCGTCACTCGACGGACTCGGTGATCTGGCTGGCAGAAGAGTCGGGATCGCCCAGGCGGGCTCGGGCACTCAGGTTGCGGTGCTGCAGATCCTTGAGAAATTCGGAGTTACACGTGACAACATGGATGAAGCCGAACTGAACAACAGCCAGAGCGCCGAACGGCTCGCCGACGGTCAGCTTGATGCCTATTTCTATGCCGCTGGATGGCCGGTTGCCGCCATGGTCCAGCTGGCAGCGACGAAGGGAATGAATCTGTATTCCTTGACGGAAGACGAGGTCGCCACTGCGAATTCGGCAGTTCCAGCCTATATCAGGTCGGTCATTCCCGGTGGCGTGTACGAAGGAGTCGACAGCGACACACTCACTGTCGCGGTAAGCGCAATGCTTGTGGTGTCGAGCGACCAGCCCGAAGAGCTGATCTATGAGATCACCAAGGCATTGTGGAACAAGAACACCCGCAAGCTACTCGACAATGGTCATCCCAAAGGAAGGCTCATCACGCTTGAGACGGCACTGGCGGGTGTTGAGGCGCTGGAAGTGCCCCTGCATCCTGGTGCGGAAAGGTTCTATAAGGAAGCGGGTGCCCTGCAGTAGTGGCCGCCGGCCCGCGCTTCGGTCCCGGGCCCGAGCGCGGGCCACCCATCGACCCGAAACCGAACACGAGTAGCGGAAAGGTGTCCTTCCATGCCAGCTGATCGGAAACCGGCGAAAGAGCAAAGGGACCTGACAGCCGAGGAACTCGCCGCCATAGAAGAGAAATATGACGAGGTTTCCGCAGCGCGACCGCTGACACCCGCCGCCGGGCATTTCGTTAAGACTGTCGCACTCGTTTTCGCCATCTACCATTTTCTGACAGCTGGCTTTGGCCTGCCCACCGACTACTGGCATATGGGGTGGCATCTCAGCGGTCTGTTCATCCTGGTCTACGCTTTCTTCCCGGTGATTCGGACAGAGTCCTTCCTCAGGATGAAACCGGGACTCCTGAGACCGGGAAACATTCCGCTGGCCGACATCGTGCTCATGGTCCTGGGCATCATGTCGGCACTTTACCTTGGCATCGCCTGGCGTGGAATCGAGCTGCTCGGGATTGAGGAGCAGGCGCTTCGGCAGGGCAATCCAAACGGTTACGACATCTTTTTCGGCGCGATCATGATCCTGCTGGTGCTGGATATAGCGCGCCGGACGCTTGGAATCGTCTTGCCCATCATCATAGGCGTGTTCATGGCCTATGCCCTGTTCGGTCCCTACATTCCGGTCGGCATCCTGAAACACCCCGGAGTGAACTGGCGGCAGTTCATCAACAACATGTACTTCCCGGCTGAAGGCATCTTCGGGGTTACCCTATGGGTGGTTTCGACCATAGTCTTCCACTTCGTCCTATTCGGGGTCATCGTGCAACGGGTGGGACTGGGGAAGCTGTTCATCGACAATGCGATGATCGTCGCCGGTCGCTACACGGGTGGGCCGGCGAAGGTGTCCGTGGTCTCATCGGCGTTTTTCGGAACGATCTCGGGTTCGTCCGTTGCAAACACTGTCTCGACAGGCGCACTGACGATCCCGAACATGAAGCGCCTCGGTTATCCGGGACATTTCGCGGGCGGCGTCGAGGCGGCATCATCGGCTGGCGGGCAGATAACGCCACCCATCATGGGTGCCGCCGCATTCATCATGGCGGAATTCCTTGAGGTCCCATACACAACCATTGTCATCTCGGCGATCATTCCGGCGCTGCTGCACTATGTCGGCGTCTTCTGTGTCGTTCATTTCACCGGCAAAAAACTCGGCCTGACCGGTGTCGCCCGCGAAATGCTTCCGAAGTTCCGGGAGGTCTGGAGAGAGGGATGGGCGAACATCCTTCCCCTGATTGCCCTGCTCTACGTGCTGTTCTCCGGATACACCCCTTACATGTCGGCGTTCTGCGGAATCTCGCTTTGCCTGTGCACGGGTTGGTCAAGGTGGAGGGAACCGGTAACCCTTGTCCTGCCGGGAGCCTTCATCGCCTTCGTGGTCTGGAAACTCTCAAACGGTTCGTTCGATCCATTCATGACCGGACTGCTCATCGTCTGCGCCATGCTGACCACACTCAGTCCACAGCCTCGTGGTTCGTTGGCGGACATGATGGACTGCGTCTCAACGGGTGCCAAATATGCCCTTGCGGTCGGTGCCGCCGCCGCAGCGGTCGGCATTGTCGTCGGCGTCATCAATACGACCGGTATCGGCTTCAGGATCGGTTTCATGGTCACCAACGGTGCGCAGTCGATCGCGGAGAGCCTGCTGTGGATCGTCGGAATGGGGCCTCTCGAACTGGTCAGCCTCGAGCAACTGCAGCTGTTCGTGTCCCTTGTCCTGGTGGCGCTCTGCTGCATACTCATGGGGGCGGGAATCCCGACGACCGCACTCTACATCATGCTTGTCTCCGTCGCGCAGCCGGCGCTTGCGCAGCTGGGTGTTCCGCCAATCGCCGCACATATGTTCGTTCTGTACTATGGGGTGGTCTCTGAGATCACGCCTCCCGTCTGCACGTCGGCCTACGCCGCGGCGGCGATCGCGAACTCGAATCCGTTCCGCACCGGCATCTCCGCGTTCAGTCTGGGACTTGGCAAGGTTGTGGCGCCAATGGCGTTCGTGTTCTCGCCGATACTGGTCTTTGCGCCCGAAGTCGGCTTCGATATCCTGATCTTCATCCAGGCTGCGGGAACCTCGATTCTGGGCGTCGCCGCACTGTCGGCGGCGGTATCAGGATATATCGTCGCGCCGATGGGCACGCTGGCACGGATACTGATGGCGGTTTCCGGCGTGGTGTTCATCGCACCCGGTCTGGGAGGTGACATCGCAGCCGTCATCATCGCCCTTCCCGCTCTCGTCGGCCAGTTCCTGGGCAGGAAGGGCGACGGATCGACGGCATAGGCATGGTCAGTACCGTCCGTGTCCCGGGAATATCAGCGTTTCGCTGGCGATCATGGGCAGGCTGGTCGAGGTCGAACGGTTGGACATCGCCGAAGCTGTCCCGCCTGCGGAAAGCGGTCCGGATGTGAGCGACCTGGATGCACCGTTCGGAGCCGAGGCTGTCGCCAGCGGTTCGCGGCTGCATGTGGATGATGAGACCGTCGAAAGGCAGTATGCGTATGTTGCAGGGCGACTGTTCCATGGGTTGAGTGCCCCGGAAAACGTGACCGGTCAGATCGAATCCAGCCCTGATCCGCAGAAATCCATGCCCTGGAACGAGACTACCCAAAATTTGTACAATCGACGGGGTCCAGCGCATCCTGTCCACCGGTTGCCAGTGGTGGGAGCCTAACTCCGGACGTCCACCGTTCCACATGGTCCGGGACCGCAGCTACGTGTTGCGGGGCGAAGGGCTCCTGGAACGTGTCATGAAAGGCCTTGGAAATCCTGCGCGGCGGAGTGTGAGGCGGCCTCCGGAGTCGGTTATCGCCGCGTCCGGTCAACAGTTGGTGCAGGTCGCCGAAAGCGGTACCGAGGTCATTGGGCGGGCAGGGAGGTCAAATGACCGCAGGCGGCGCATGGCCGTACATGCGGACGGCACGCCGATCATCATGATGGTGCACCCGGCCAACGTCCCGCAGGGATGCGAACGTTTCCGAAACCGCACCCGGCATTCATGCGATACCCCTGTTTCACTCCGCTGTTGATGTCCATGATCCTTCAGTTATGGAACAGGATAGGAACATTTTAGGTGGCCTCACCACTAGAAAATTTTACCAATTGATAAAATTTCAGAATATGGCACAATGGGGCGAATCACGCCAATGTCGGAGTGCATAATGACGAATTCGCCCCTCACTCCCGGTGTCGTTGCTGGCAGGCTGGTACGCGAGCGGATCACCGCCAATTTCACCGACCTGCATCCGCCACTCGATTCCCACGAGGCTGCGGTGGCCGCCGACCGCTGCTATTTCTGCTTTGATGCGCCCTGCGTTACCGCCTGTCCGACCAGCATCGATATTCCCCTGTTCATTCGCCAGATCGCAACAGGAACTCCGGAAGCGGCGGCGAGGACCATCTTCGACCAGAACATCCTCGGCGGCATGTGCGCCCGGGTCTGTCCCACGGAAACCCTCTGCGAAGAGGCATGTGTACGGGAGGCGGCGGAAGGAAAGCCCGTCGAGATAGGGCGGCTTCAGCGATTCGCCACCGACATTGCGATGAACCGGGATGGACATCCATATGTTCGCGCCGCTGCCACCGGACGACGGATCGCGGTGGTCGGAGCGGGACCGGCCGGACTCGCCTGTGCCCACCGGTTGGCGATGCATGGCCACGACGTGGTGATATACGACGCCCGGGAAAAGCCCGGAGGCCTGAACGAATTCGGCATTGCCAGTTACAAGACCGTGGACGACTTCGCCCAGGCCGAGATCGCCTGGCTCCTGGGCATCGGAGGAATTGAGCTTCGCCAGGGCCAGGCCCTGGGGCGTGACCTGGGACTGGAGGAACTGCTGGCGGCCCATGACGCGGTATTCCTCGGAATCGGCCTTGCAGGTGTCAATTCGCTCGGGATGCATGGATCGGACACGGAAAATGTCATCAATGCGGTCGAGTTCATTTCCGACCTGCGCCAGACGGCGGATCTGGCGACCCTGGCGGTCGGCCGCAACATTGTCGTGATCGGTGGCGGTATGACCGCCATTGATGCCGCGGTCCAGTCGAAACTGCTTGGTGCCGAGAATGTCACCATCGTCTACCGCCGCGGTCGGGAGCGGATGACGGCGAGCGGGTTCGAGCAGGATCTGGCCACCTCCAGGGGCGTCCGAATCGTGACGAATGCCCGGCCCAGGGCCGTGATCGGAGACGGATCCGTAAGGGAAATCGAATTCGAATATACCCGTGACGGTGGCGACGGGATAGAAGGGACCGGTGAAAGCTTCCGGCTGATGGCCGATCAGGTGTTCAGGGCCATCGGCCAGCGGCTCGCGGGCGGACCGGATGCGCTGGAGCTTGAAGGCGGCAGGATCAGGGTCAGCGCGGACGGGGCAGCGTCAGTTCCTGGCGTATGGGCCGGAGGTGATTGCGCCACTGGTGGTGATGACCTTACGGTAACGGCGGTAGCGCAGGGGCGCGACGCTGCCGAAGCCATCCACAGGGCCCTGACATGAGACCCGGTGCCAAATCAGTCACCTGCCCGAACTCGGTGCTTCAGCCACGGAGGTTCGGACATATGCCGCTCACCGTGGCGGCAACTTTGCATGGTGGTTCCGACGAACGGCCTGGACAGATGCGTTGGACGGGGAGCCTGTCCCATATCGAAAGAAGGAGGCGCAGCAATGCCTGATCTAAGGAGCGAATTCATCGGCATCAGGTCGCCAAACCCGTTCTGGCTGGCATCCGCCCCACCGACGGACAAGGAATACAATGTCCGCCGTGCCTTTGAGGCGGGGTGGGGCGGTGTGGTCTGGAAAACGCTTGGTGAGGCAGGTCCACCGATCGTCAATGTGAACGGACCGCGCTACGGCGCGGTATGGGGCGCGGATCGACGACTGCTCGGACTTAACAACATTGAACTTATCACTGATCGGCCTTTGGATCTGAATCTGAGGGAAATCAAGACGGTAAAGCGTGACTACCCCGATCGCGCGGTGGTCGTCTCGCTAATGGTTCCATGTGTCGAGGCAGCGTGGAAAGCCATTCTTCCCCTCATTGAGGATACAGGAGCGGATGGTGTGGAACTGAACTTCGGCTGCCCGCACGGAATGAGTGAACGGGGCATGGGATCCGCTGTCGGTCAGGTGCCCGAATATATCGAAATGGTGACCCGATGGTGCAAGGCCAATACGCGCATGCCCGTGATCGTAAAGCTGACCCCGAACATTACCGACATCCGCTATCCGGCACGGGCCGCTCATGCCGGTGGAGCGGACGCCGTATCGCTTATCAATACGGTGTCATCGATCACCTCGGTGGATCTTGACACATTCAGCCCTGAACCATCGATCGACGGCAAGGGCAGCCATGGTGGCTATTGCGGGCCCGCCGTGAAACCGATCGCCTTGAACATGGTCGCCCAGGTCGTGCGGGATCCCGAAACGGGGAACCTCCCGACTTCAGGAATAGGCGGGGTGACGACATGGCGCGACGCCGCGGAATTCATCAGCCTTGGCGCGGGTAACGTACAGGTCTGCACCGCGGCAATGACCTATGGCTTCAGAATCGTTCAGGAAATGATCAGCGGCCTGTCGGGCTGGATGGATGCGAAGGGACACGGTTCGGTCGCCGAAATCGTTGGACGCGCGGTGCCAAACGTTACCGAATGGCAGCATCTCAACCTGAATTACGTCACCAAGGCGCGCATCGACCAGAATTCCTGCATCCAGTGCGGGCGCTGCTATGCCGTCTGCGAGGACACGAGCCATCAGGCGATCTCGATGTCCAGAGACCGGGTATTCGAGGTGATTGACGCCGAATGCGTGGCCTGCAATCTCTGCGTCAATGTCTGTCCCGTCGAGGGCTGCATCACGATGGACAGGTTGCCGGTCGGTGTCATCGATGAACGCACTGGAAAGGCGGTCGTCGCGGAGCACGGCGACTGGACAACACATCCGAACAATCCAATGGCACATCATGCGGCTGAATGAAGCGATCAATGGGCTGATGGCACATGCCGTCAGGACAATGGTACCCTTATGCAGCCGTGGGCTTCCGCCGGCGCATCCGTCGTCAGGGCACCAGCGCTCTGCGATAGAATCGGTCAAGAAACGCGGCGGCCTCGCCGAAATGCGCGTCTCCCGCCGGATTCAGAACCGCGCGGACCTGAACGTCGAAGTCGGCATAATGCTGCGTCGTGGCCCAGATCGAGAAGATGAGGTGATGTGGATCCACGGAGGTGATGCGGCCCTCATCCGCCCAGCCGCGGATCAGCTCCGCCTTCTCGTCGACCAGATCCTTCAGCGGTCCTTCGATGATGTCGAGGATCCGCGGTGCCCCCTGCACGATCTCGTTGGCGAAAAGCCTGCTTTCGCGCGGCAGGTCTCGCGCCATTTCAAGCTTGCGCGTCACATATCCCACGATTTCCTCGACTGGATCGCCATTCGGGTCAAGCGCTCGCAGCGGTGCCAGCCAGGTTTCGAGAAGTCCGCTGAGAAGCGCCATATGGATCGCTTCTTTCGATTCGAAATAGTACAGCAGATTGGGTTTGGACAGGTTCGCCTGTTCCGCAATCTGATCAAGCGTCGAACCCCGGAACCCTTGCCGTGAGAATACTTCCAGTGCCGCTTCCAGAATGGCTGAAACGTTTCTTTCCTGGATTCTTGTCCGTGGCCTGGAGAGGGATACAGGCTCGGCTCTACGCTTTCTGTGGTGCCGCTCGGTCAAATCCTGTCGAAGTCCTTGACTGTTAGAGCATGGGTGTTAGCGTATTCCTGACCATTCGGTCAAACTATTTGTGTTTCCGGCTGGCCTAGGCTCTCAGGATACGGCTGCATGTAGGAGGCGAAGCGATGGAAAGGATAGATGGAACTGCCGCCCGGTGGCATGGACATTCGTTTTGCCGGAGCATTCCGGTTTCGGCTGGCGTTTCCGGAATTCCGGGGAGGGATTGAACATGGCCCAGACAGGAGAGAACCTGCGGATTGACGGCGACCGGCTATGGGCATCCATCATGGAGATGGCGAAGATCGGCCCAGGTGTCGCGGGCGGGAACAATCGCCAGACCCTGACGGATGAGGACGGTGCTGGCCGCACATTGTTTCAGGGGTGGTGCGAAGACGCGGGATGCACCATGGGCCTGGATCAGATGGGCACCATGTTCGCACGGCGCGAGGGAGTGGATCCCAGCGCGCTGCCTGTTTATGTGGGATCGCATCTCGACACCCAGCCGACCGGTGGCAAATATGATGGAGTGCTGGGGGTGCTCGCGGGTCTGGAAGTGGTCCGCACGCTCAACGACCTCGGAATCAGGACGCGCCGTCCGATCGTGGTGGTCAACTGGACCAACGAGGAGGGTACCAGATTTGCTCCGGCGATGCTCGCAAGCGGCGTGTTCGCCGGGATACACGACCAGGACTGGGCCTATTCCCGCGAGGATGCCGAAGGTCGGAAATTTGGCGACGAACTGCAGCGCATTGGCTGGCGTGGAGACGAAGAGGTTGGTCTGCGCAGGATGCATGCCTTCTTCGAACTGCATATCGAGCAGGGCCCCATCCTCGAAGCCGAAGACGTCGACATTGGTGTGGTCACCCATGGCCAGGGTCTGAGCTGGACCCAGGTCACCATTTCCGGCAAGGATGCCCATACAGGATCCACACCCATGCCGATGAGAAGGAATGCGGGACTGGCGATGGCAAGGGTGCTGGAACTTGTGGACGAGATCGCCTGGAGCCATAAACCCAACGCGGTGGGTGCGGCCGGGCATATCGAGGTTCATCCGAACTCGCGTAACGTGATACCGGGCCGGGCTGTGTTCACGGTTGATTTCCGGTCGCCGCAGCTTCCGGTGATCGAGGACATGGAACGGCGTCTGCATGCAGGGGCAGGAAAGATCGCGGAGGATATGGGCGTTTCGGTGGCGTTCGAAAAGGTTGGCGGATTCGATCCGGTGCAGTTTGACCAGGGCTGCGTGAGCGCCGTCCGCAGCGCCGCTGAGCGGCTAGGCTATTCCCATCGCGATATCATATCAGGTGCCGGCCATGACGCCTGCTGGATCAACCGGGTGGCGCCGACGGCGATGATCATGTGCCCCTGCGTGGATGGGCTCTCGCATAACGAGGCGGAGGAAATCTCGCCAGCATGGGCCCGGGCCGGCGCGGATGTTCTGTTCCATGCGGTACTGGAGACCGCGGAGATCGTGGAATGACGTGCCCTTTCACCCAGTGCCCGTATGAATCGGATCGACCTGTCTGCCGGTGCGGTGGGGCGTTCGTCACACGACAGGCGGGAGTCGCACCCGGAACCGGAACATCCCTCGAATGTGGGAGGAAAACATGAACACTGTCATCAGGAACGGAACCATCGTCACGGCGGATCTCACCTATAGATCCGATGTCCTGGTCGAGAACGGAAAGATCACCGCCATCGGTGACGGGCTTAGGGCGGACAACACCCTTGATGCCACCGACTGCTATGTCATGCCGGGCGGGATCGATCCACATACCCATCTCGAAATGCCGTTCATGGGCACCTATTCGACTGACGATTTCGAGTCTGGTACCCGGGCGGCGCTAAGTGGCGGCACTACCATGGTCGTCGATTTCGCACTTCCAGGCCCCGGTCAGGGTCTGCACGACGCGCTTGGTATGTGGCATAACAAATCGACCCGCGCCAACTGCGACTATTCCTACCATATGGCGGTCACCTGGTGGGGTGAGCGGGTATTCAATGAAATGGCGACGGTGATAGAGAAGGAAGGCATCACCACATTCAAGCATTTCATGGCCTATAAGGGCGCGCTCATGGTGAATGATGACGAGATGTACGCATCGTTCCAGCGGCTGGCGGAGCTTGGTGGCATCGCGCTGGTCCATGCCGAAAACGGTGATGTCGTGGCTGAGCTCAGCGCCAGACTGCTCGCTGACGGAAATACCGGCCCGGAAGCGCATGCCTATTCCAGGCCGTCGCAGGTCGAGGGAGAGGCCACGAATAGGGCGATCATGATCGCTGACATGGCCGGTGTGCCGCTCTATGTCGTCCACACCTCCTGCGAAGAGGCGCATGAGGCCATCCGACGGGCACGGATGCAGGGCAAGCGGGTATGGGGTGAGCCCCTGATCCAGCACCTAACGCTTGATGAAAGCGAGTATTTCAATGAGGATTGGGATCACGCCGCTCGGCGGGTGATGTCGCCACCGTTCCGCAACAGGAAGCATCAGGACTCGCTGTGGGCCGGCCTGCAGTCGGGATCGCTGTCCGTTGTCGCCACGGATCATTGCGCGTTCACCACCGAGCAGAAGCGCAACGGTATCGGGGATTTCACCAGGATACCCAATGGAACCGGTGGTCTTGAGGACAGGATGCCGATGCTGTGGACCCAGGGGGTGAGCACCGGGCGGCTGACACCGAACGAATTCGTCGCCGTGACCTCGACAAATATCGCGAAGATCCTGAACTGTTACCCGAGAAAGGGTGCGATTCTGGTTGGCGCGGATGCGGATATCGTGGTCTGGGATCCCGAAAGGGAAAAGACGATCTCAGCGGCCACCCAGCAATCGGCGATCGATTACAATGTCTTCGAGGGCATGCGTGTAAAGGGCCTGCCAAGATTCACCCTGACGCGGGGTCATGTGGCGGTACATGACGGCGAGATCCGTACCAGGGAGGGCCATGGTGAGTTCGTCAGGCGTGAAGCCTCCAATCCCGTCAATTGGGCACTCTCCACCTGGAAGGAACTGACTGCTCCGCGGCCTGTGGAGAGGTCGGGAATTCCGGAGACCGGTGTCTGACGGGCAGAATTCAACAGGGAAAGGCGAGTGGCGCAGGAAACAGTGATCGCGGCAAGGAACCTTGATCTGGTCTTTCAGACAGGGGACGGTCCCATACACGCGCTCAAGGGCGTGGATCTTGAGATTGGTAAAGCGGAATTCGTCTCGTTCATTGGGCCGTCAGGCTGCGGGAAAACCACGTTTCTGCGCGTTGCCGCCGGCCTGGAGCACCCGACGGGAGGCGAAATCTCCGTAAATCACATGACGCCGGACGAGGCGCGCAGAAGCCGGGCCTATGGCTATGTATTCCAGGCGGCGGGCCTCTATCCCTGGCGTACGATCGCCGGAAACGTCCGTCTTCCGCTGGAAATCATGGGATATTCCAGAGAACAGATGGCGGAACGGGTATCCCGGGTGCTGGAGCTGGTGGAACTGTCCGGGTTCGAGAACAAATACCCCTGGCAGCTTTCCGGAGGCATGCAGCAAAGGACTTCCATCGCGCGGGCACTTGCATTTGACGCGGACATCCTATTGATGGACGAACCTTTCGGAGCGCTTGACGAAATCGTTCGTGATCACCTGAACGAACAGCTGCTCAGTCTTTGGGCGCGGACGGGAAAAACCATCGCATTCGTGACGCATTCAATTCCGGAGGCGGTCTATCTATCCACCCGGATCGTGGTCATGAGTCCGAGGCCGGGAAGGATAACGGAGGTCATTGAGAGCACCCTGCCGCGTGAACGGCCGCTTGACATCCGTGATACACCGGAATTTCTCGCGCTGGCGCAGCAGGTGCGCGAGGGACTCAGGGCAGGGCATGCCTATGGGGAATGAGATGGCACAGAGGTCTGCCGCAGCGGATATCCGTGCGCAGTGGGATGGCTGGCCCCGGTGGGCTGGAAAAAGCTGTGCCTAAAGTGGGTGTGGCGCCACCATGAACCGCCTGCTTCCGATACTTGCGGTTCTCTGCACCCTTGCCGTGCTATGGTATGCCGGTTCGGTCTGGATGAACTCCGCATGGACGCTGGCGCAGGCTGAGCGGGCTGATCTGGAACTTACCTTCCCCGAAGTCGTCGCGGATACGATGAATCAGGAACGGCCCAGGCTGCCTCCGCCCCACCAGGTGCTGGCGGAACTAAAGAAGACGGTGATCGACACGAAGATTACGTCGAAGCGCAGCCTCGTATATCACAGCTGGGTCACGCTTTCCTCGACGCTCGCCGGCTTCGTGCTGGGAACGCTGGTGGGTGTTCTGATGGCCGTAGGCATCCTGTATTTCCGCACCCTGAACATGGCGCTGATGCCATGGGCGATCATCAGCCAGACCATTCCCATCGTCGCCATCGCCCCGATGATCATTGTGGTTCTTTCAACGTTGGGAATCGAGGGACGTGCGGTTCCCAAGGCGGTCATCTCGGCATATCTGTGCTATTTTCCGGTGCTTGTCGGTATGGCGAAGGGACTGCGCAGCCCGGACGGAATGCAGCTGGACCTCCTGAAGACCTATGGCTCCAGCGGATGGCAGACATTCTGGAAACTGCGCTTTCCCTCTTCAGTGCCGTATCTGTTCACGTCGCTGAAGATCGGAATCGCCGCGGCGCTGGTGGGAACGATCGTGGGAGAGCTGCCGACCGGTGCGATCCAGGGGTTGGGAGCCCGGATCCTGATCGGGGATCAGTTCGGCAATCCGATCATGATCTGGTCGGCGCTGATCATGGCTGCATGCCTGGCGGGCGTGCTTGTAAGCGCCATGGCTGGCCTGCAGAAAGTGGCGATGAAGCGGATGGGCTTTACGCGATGAACGGGCGGGAGATGGCATTCACTTATGCAGGAGGGAGAGCGGGCTGATGGCGCCTGGCATTGTCCCCATCGGTTTCGCCCTGGCGTTCTGGATGGCCATGTGGTGGCTAAACATACGGATAGCCGGATCCGCATGGCATGCCAGAAGGATCGGACGATTGGCGGTTCCGGCGATATTCGGGATTACGGTCCTGGTGGTCTGGGAATGTCTGGTTCTGGGGCTTGACGTCTCGCCCGTGATACTTCCGGCCCCCAGCGCGATTGCAGCGAGGTTCGCGGTTTCGACGCAGCTGCTCTGGGGTGATTTTGTGCAGACGGCGCTGAAAGGGGCGGTTAGCGGTTACGTGATTGGCTGCTGCGCGGCGTTTCTGGTATCCCTTGCGGTCGACCGGAATCCATTCCTTCAGCGCGGCCTGCTGCCGATCGGCAATTTCGTTGCCGCGCTGCCGATCGTTGGCATCGCGCCGATTCTGGTGAACTGGTTCGGTTTTGACTGGCAGTCAAAGGCCGCTGTCGTGGTGGCGATGGTGTTTTTTCCGATGCTGGTCAATACTGTTCAGGGACTGGCGGACACGACCTCGATGCAGCGTGACCTTATGCATACCTATTCGGCGAATTACTGGCAGACGCTGCTGAAGCTACGCCTTCCCGCGGCGATGCCGTTCATTTTCAACGGTCTGAAGATTTCCACGACGCTGGCGCTGATCGGGGCGATCGTTGCCGAATATTTTGGCTCGCCCACAAGAGGCATGGGGTTTCGCATTTCAACCGAGGTCGGCGTGCTGGGGCTTGACATGGTATGGGCCGAGATAACTGTGGCGGCCATCGCGGGATCGGCGTTCTACGGTGCGGTGGCGTTAATGGAGAAGGGGGTCACGTTCTGGCACCCTTCGCAAAGGGGCTGATCGATGCAGACAGCAAACTTGAGGAGAATGAGATGAGAAAACTGACTGGAACGATAGCAGCGCTCGCGCTGACCACCGGTGCCGCTTCGGCTGCGGATGACCTGACCCTGCAGCTGAAATGGGTCACGCAGGCGCAGTTCGCCGGCTATTACGTGGCGCTGGAAAAGGGATTCTACGGTGAAGAGGATCTTAACGTCACCATCAGGCCTGGCGGGCCGGATATAGCTCCGACGCAGGTGATCGCTGGCGGTGGCGCTGACGTGACGGTGGAGTGGATGCCTGCCGCACTTGCCGCCCGGGAGAAGGGTCTGCCTCTGGTGAACATAGCGCAGCCTTTCAAGTCTTCCGGCATGATGCTGACCTGCCGCGAGGACACTGGCATCACCTCGACCGCGGATTTCCCTGGCAAGACACTGGGAGTCTGGTTCTTCGGCAATGAATTCCCGTTCCTGAGCTGGATGTCGCAGCTTGGAATTCCGACCGATGGATCGGAGCAGGGAGTCGAGGTTCTGAAGCAGGGATTCAATGTTGATCCGATCCTGAACGGGCAGGCCGACTGTGTTTCCACAATGACCTACAACGAATATTGGCAGATCATTGACGCAGGACTTGCGCCTGAGGATCTGGTGGTCTTCAAATACGAGGATCAGGGCGTGGCGACGCTGGAAGATGGCCTATACGTGCTGGAGGACCGGCTCGCTGATGAAGGGTTCAGGGACAGGCTGGTTCGCTTTGTGCGCGCGTCGATGAAGGGCTGGAAATACGCTGAGGAGAATCCCGACGAGGCGGCCGAGATCGTACTGGAATACGATGAAACCGGTGCCCAGACCGAAAAGCACCAGAAGCGCATGATGGGTGAGATCGCCAAGCTCACGGCTGGCTCGAATGGCTCGCTTGACCCGGCTGATTACGAACGGACGGTGGACACGCTTCTGGCCGGTGGCTCCGACCCGGTGATCACAGGTCGGCCGGAGGGTGCCTGGACACATGAAATCACTGATGCCGCACTGAACTGATCAGGCTGCGGCGCGAACCTTCGGGAGGCCCCGTGATGCGATGGGGGCCTCCCGGAGAAGGTGAAGATCCGCCTGCGTGTCGCAGTGCATGGCTTTTTCTCCATCTCTCGGTACGGCTTCGCCGGATGAATCCGGGGACCGCTCGACCCGATCGCAGGGTATGCGCTCTCGCTTCTGGTCCCGGGGACTGGTGGCACCCGGACGCGTCGCGGGAAGGCTCGAACAGGATCTACGCAATGGTGTGGTGTGTCCTGCACTGCGCCATGCCGTTCGGCAGCGCAGTCGGGCGGCTCGCCGCAGTTCAGGGTAGCCAGCCTCCCGGGGTGAGGCATCTTTCGCCGCTGTTTCGGGCGTGATGGCCAAAGCTGGCCGCTACATGACGCAGTCGGTCAATCATTTCAGTGGGTTGTGATTCCAGCTTCAAAATACGACCCGACCCGGTTTCTGAAGTCGATCAACTCTGGGCGATCCCGGTCGGTGCGCCTTGACCAGAAAGCGACATTGCGTGTTGGTAGGGGCCTGTCCGTAGTGACGGCCACAGGAAGGATGCCGTCCATGTAAGGGGACAGCTCGACCAGGCGCCGGGGAAGGATGCAAAGCGAGTTCGTGCGCCTGAGGATATCCAGTACCATCACGACATCACCGGTAAATGTGCTTCTGGAAGGCACACTGCGCGTCTTCAGCAGCGCGAAGACCTCCTGGCTTGAGCCGGAGATTCCTGACATCGTGCCAGCTGAGATCCATGTCTGCCGTTCCTGGGTTTTCACGGACAGGACCTGTGTGGATGTCGTCAATGGCGGCTGGGACGCGGTGGGTATTTCGACGCTTGATGTCTACCCGGAAGGTGCCGCCGCCCGCGCAAACCGGGTTCCGACCGTGCCCTTCACGCCGACCCCCGATTTCGCATCGATTGCCGCGTCCTGTGGCTGTTACGCGGAAACGGTCGAACTGGCAGAGGAGCTGCCGGCGGTTCTCGAGCTTGCGGTTCAGGTGATTCGTGAGGACAGGTGGCAGGTTCTTCTGGATGTCAGGATCGGCATGGATGACGGGGAGAAATAGCGGTGACGACAGTCGTCCCTAATTCCTGACCGGCTCTCCGACGACGCGTTCGGCGGTCTGTCGCGGTGGCCATGAAGCTACCCAAGCTGCCGCGGATGTGACCGGAGCGACACGATTTCAGGGATGGCTGAGCGGATTCCTGCGAACACCAACGGGAAGCAGGCAGTCAGGTCGCAATCAGGACGGGCCAGGTTTCTGGGTCCGTATAATGACTGGTAAGCTCCGGAGGCGTGGGACCCTATATGCCTGTTCCTCAGAAATACCGTGTCCGCCAGAAAGTCCATGAGGTGCGGATTCCCCGTGATGGATTCCTGACTCCGATCATGAAGAATCACCGGATATGGGACGATCCCGGCGGCAACATCGGACTGATCCAGGCAGTAATTCCTGCGGGACAGGGATGTGCCATGAATGCCTGGTGCGATTGCGGGACCGGTGTCTGTCTCGTCCAGGGCTTCAGACGGCACGAACCGTAGAGCGGTGACAGGGTCTGTTGTGGTGGGGGCGGAAGGCGGAACCGGGAATCCTGTTTTGTCGCGGGATTCCCGGATCTGGATCAGCGGTTGGCGCGATTGGATATAAGTTCGTCGACCACCTGCGGCTCGGCCAGCGTCGAGGTGTCGCCGAGACTGCCGTAATCGTTCTCCGCGATCTTGCGTAGAATGCGGCGCATGATTTTGCCGGAACGCGTCTTGGGCAGGCCCGGCGCCCATTGGATGAGGTCTGGAGAGGCGATCGGGCCGATTTCCTTGCGAACCCAGTTGCGGAGCTCCACCTTCAGTTCGTCCGTATATTCCTCGCCTGCCATAAGCGTTACGTAGAAGTAGATTCCCTGTCCCTTGATCTCGTGGGGATAGCCAACCACGGCGGCTTCCGCCACTTTCGGATGCGCGACCAGCGCGCTTTCAACCTCAGCCGTACCCATCCGATGGCCCGAAACATTGATCACGTCATCGACCCGTCCGGTGATCCAGTAATAACCATCGGCATCACGGCGGCAGCCATCGCCTGAGAAGTAATATCCTTTGTAGTCAGAGAAATACGTCTTTACGAAGCGTTCATGATCACCAAAGACTGTGCGCATCTGTCCGGGCCAGCTGTCCTTGATGCAGAGTACGCCTTCGGCTTCCGTCGACGAGATCTCCTTGCCCGACTGTGGATCAAGAATTGCCGGCTTGATGCCAAAGAATGGTAATGTTGCGGAGCCTGGCTTGGTGGCGATGGCACCAGGGAGCGGCGTTAACAGATGGCCACCGGTTTCGGTCTGCCACCACGTATCAACGACCGGGCAGTTTCCCTTTCCGACATTGCTACTGTACCAGGCCCAGGCTTCCGGGTTGATCGGCTCTCCTACGGTTCCAAGAACCTTCAGCGACGAGAGATCGTAGGGTGTCACGAATCCGGTCCCCTTACCCATCAGCGCCCGAATTGCGGTGGGAGCGGTATAGAACTGGTTAACCCTATGTTTCTCGCAGACTGCCCAGAAACGGCCCGCATCCGGATAGGTGGGTACGCCCTCGAACATCAGCGTCGTGGCGCCGTTGGCTAGCGGGCCATAGACGATGTAGCTGTGGCCAGTGACCCATCCAACATCTGCCGTGCACCAGAAGATGTCACCGTCGTGGTAGTCGAACACGAATTGATGGGTCATGGAGGCATAGAGAAGATAGCCGGCGGAGCTGTGCACCACACCCTTTGGCGCCCCTGTCGAACCTGATGTATAGAGAATGAACAGTGGATCTTCGGCATTCATCGCTTCGGGTTCGCAGTCTTCACCAACCGTGGTTTCGAGTTCATGCAGCCAGTGGTCCCGCCCGTTCCGCATTTCGATGTCACCGCCGGTGCGCCTGACCACAAGAATCTGGCAGTCGTGGGAAACGCCTGCGAGCGCCCTGTCAGCATTTGCCTTCAACGGCGTGTTCCGGCCACCGCGAGGCGCTTCATCCGCGGTGATGACAGCTTTGGCTGATGAGCCGGTCACCCGGGCCGCAAGGGCGTCTGGGGAGAATCCTCCAAAGACCACTGAATGGATGGCGCCAATACGTGCGCAGGCCAGCATGGCATAGGCGGCCTCCGGAATCATCGGCATGTAAAGAACGACGCGGTCGCCCTTCGAGATTCCCATTTTCTTCAGCACGTTCGCCATTCTGCAGACGCGGCTGTGCAGTTCCCGATAGGTCACATGCAGCGCATCGGCGTTCGGATCATCGGGTTCCCAGATGATCGCGGTCTGGTCACCTCGGGTGCCGAGATGCCGGTCTATGCAGTTTGCCGCGACATTCAGTTCACCATCCTCGAACCACTTTATCGAGACGTTCGGGTGCTCGAACGTTGTGTTCCTGACGATGCCATAGGGTTTGATCCAGTCGAGTCGCCTGCCCTGTTCGCTCCAGAACGCTTCTGGATCGGCGACTGAGGCTTCGTACATGTTCCGATATCCGTCGGCGTCGATATGGGCATTTCTGGCAAACGCTTCAGGGGGATTGTGGAGTGCGTCGGCATGTTCGTTCATGGCAACCGTACCTTCTGTCCAGGGGTGATCCTGCCCGGCTGTCCGGGAGCGGGCATTCATATGGCAAGATATTCAGCGCGCAGCGCTTCGTCATCCAGAACTTCCTGCGCAGTTCCATCAAATACAACCTGGCCTGTGTCGAGAATCACTGCACGATCCGCCAGCATCAGTGCCCGGATAGCGTTCTGTTCAACGATCACGGTGGTGATGCCCTGCTCCTTGATGATGTTCAGGGTCTTCTCGATCTCGTCTACGATGACAGGCGCGAGCCCTTCGTAAGGCTCATCCAGAAGCAGCACCTTTATGTCTCGGGCGAGGGCGCGGCCAATGGCCAGCATCTGCTGCTCTCCACCCGAAAGCGTCACGCCTTCCTGCTTCCTGCGCTCGCCAAGGCGAGGGAACAGTTCGAAGATGCGCTCTGGCGACCAACCGGTGGGTTCGACGATGCGGGCAAGCTGTATGTTTTCCTCAACGGTCAGCCCCGAGATGATTCGCCGATCCTCCGGCACCAGCTGGATGCCACTGACCGCCGCCTGATGGCTGTTCATGGAATGCAGATGCTGGTGGTCCAGCCATATCTCGCCATGTGTGAGCTGTGGGCTGTCAAGCCGTGCGATGGAACGGAGTGTCGACGTCTTTCCCGCTCCGTTCCGGCCGAGGAGGGCCAGGATCTCGCCTTCATGAACGTTGAAACTGACGCCCTGGACGATGTAGCTTTCGCCGTAATAGGCGTGGATATCCCACACGGACAGGAATGCCGGGGCGGTTTCCGCCTTGTTCGCGTGCCGAGAGAAATCCGGCTTCTCATAGGCTTTTGACTTTGTATCCTCAATGAGGGTCATCAATGGGCCTCCCCAAGGTAGGCTTCGCGGACCTTTGGGTGGCCCTTGATGTTGTCAGGCGTGTCTTCGACTAGCGGTGTACCCTGCGCGAGTACGGTTATTTTCTCCGCAAGGCTGAACACGACATGCATGTCGTGCTCAATGATCGCAATGGTGATGTCGCGCTGGGCGTGGATTTCCTTCAGCAGGTCGATGGTCCTGTTGGTATCGGCCCGTGCCATTCCGGCCGTGGGCTCGTCAAGAAGCAGGAGGCGTGGCCGCTGCACCAGGCACATGGCGATTTCCAGACGCCGCTTATCGCCTCGCGACAGGCTGCCGGCAGTGTCGTGCATGCGGTTCTGCATGCTGACATCCATAAGCATCATCTCGGCCAGTTCGTTGATGTCGGCTTCCGATTCGACCTTTTCGATGGCGTGCATGCGGAAGGCGCCGTCACGTTTGGCGAAACAGGGAATCATCACGTTTTCCTTCACCGTGAGATCGGTGAAAATCTCCGGCGTCTGGAACACCCGGCTGATGCCCATCTGGTTGATCTCATACGGTTTCCGGCCCAGCACCGACTGTCCATCGAAAATGACGCTTCCGGTGTCCGGCAATAGCTTGCCAACCAGGCAGTTCAGCAGTGTCGACTTTCCTGCGCCATTGGGGCCGATGATGGCATGCAGGCTGTTTTTGGTGACGGTGAGATTCACCTCGGCCAGTGCCTGCAGCCCGCCGAAGCGCTTGTTGACGCCCTTGACTTCAAGGATTCCCATCCTTTGGTCCTCCCCTATTCGGCCGCATTATGCGAGGACTGCCCGCGATTTTCGTTGGTGCCTCCCGCCTTACCTTTGAAGCGGTTGAGGAGACGGCCACCCCGCTGGCCGAGTTCCACGAGACCGCCTGGCAGGAATATGACGACCAGCATGAAGAGTATGCCGAGGCTCAGATGCCAGCCCTTGCCGACGAAGAAGTGCAGCACCCAAACCAGGGCGTCCTCAATTCCGTCAGGCAGGATTGCCAGCCATTGATGCAGGAGGTTGTCGTTTATCTTCGACAGGATGTTCTTGAAATACTCGATGAATCCCGATCCCAGGATTGGACCGACGAGCGTACCGACACCTCCGAGGATCGCCATCACGACAATCTCCCCGGATGCCGTCCAGTGCATACGTTCCGCCCCCGCCAGTGGATCCATCGAACTGAGAAGGCCACCGGCAAGTCCGGCATACATGCCCGAGATCACGAACGCAGAAAGAGTATAGGGTTTGGTATTGAGCCCCGTATAGCTCAGCCGCTGCTGGTTCGATTTCACCGCCCGTAGCATCAGTCCGAACGGCGAGCGGAAAATCCGGATCGAAAGATAGAATGCGAGCAGCATGATGATCCCGCACAGATAATAGCCTGCGTTGAGGGTGAAAAGCCAGCTGCCGACTTCCAGATCAATGCTCTCGCGCATCACCAGACCAAAGAGGTGCGGGAGTTCAGGCGAGCCTTCGCCCATCAGGTATCTGGGATCGGACACGTATACCTGCAGACCCGTCTCCCCGTTCGTCAGGTTATAGGCCGACTGCGGGTTGCCCAGCACCGAATAGGCGAGATTGAAGCACATCTGTGCAAGTGCCAGAGTCAGGATCGAGAAATAGATGCCAGTCCTGCGCAGGGCAACATACCCGATGAGCAGGCTGAACACACCTGAGACGATGATCGCGAGGATGATCGCGGGAACAACGTTGTAACTGAGTAGCTTGAACATCCAGACCGCTGAATAGCTACCGACTCCCAGGAACGCGGCATGACCGAATGACAGATACCCGGTCAGGCCGAACAGTATGTTGAAGCCGATCACCAATATCCCGAAGATCACGAAACGCTGCATGAGATCGGGATAGCCGGCGTTAAACATCTGCGCCATCGCCGTTCCTTCGGGGAATGGGTTAAGGAGGAAGGGCGCAAGAATGACGAGAACCGCGACTACAGCAAGGAGGATAGTGTCTTTCCGGTTAAGGCCAATCATTGGATTTAGTCCTCCATCACGCCTCTGCGGCCCATCAGGCCGCGCGGCCGCGCGAGTAGAATGGCGATCGCCACGAGATAGATGATGATCTGGTCAATACCAGGTATGACAGCCTTGACCTCATTCATGGAGGAGAAGGCTTCAAGGATGCCCAGCAGAAATCCGGCAAGGACTGCACCTGGAAGCGAACCCATACCACCGACGACGACGACAACGAAGCTCAGAACCAGGAAATCCATGCCCATGTGGTAGTTCGGAGAGTTGATCGGTGTGTACATAACGCCAGCAACACCGGCGACGCAGGCGGCGATCGCGAACATGATGGTGAACCGACGGTCGATGTTGATGCCGAGGAGACCTACGGTTTCGCGGTCGGCCATGCCTGCACGCACCACCATTCCAAAGGTTGTGAACTGGAGGAAGGCGAAGACCATAAAGATGACGGCCAGTGCGAAAATGAAATAGACCAGACGCCAGATGGGATAGATGATTGCATTTTCCTGGAAGCCGATCAGAACGCCGAAATCGAATGATCCTGTCAGCGCGTCGGGAGCTGGGGTGGGAATCGGGTTGGCGCCGAAATAGGCTTTGATGATCTCCTGCAGCACGATCGCCAGACCAAAGGTCACGAGGATCTGGTCCGCATGTGGACGCTTGTAGAAATGCTTGATCAGTCCGCGTTCCATCGCAAAACCCACCGCGACCATGATCGGGATTGAGAACAGGATCGCGAGCGGAACTGACCAGTCGATGATCGCGTTTCCAGATCCCTCTCCGAACCAGCTGACCACATAGGGTGTTTCGACCTTGAGGGGATTTCCCAGAAAATCCTTCTGGGTTTCGTCGATAACGGAATAGCTAAGCGTCAGGATCCGCTGCAGCGTTACCGCGCAGAAGGCACCGATCATGAACAGAGCGCCATGGGCGAAGTTCACGACGCCCAGCGTACCGAAGATCAATGTGAGTCCAAGTGCGATCAGCGCGTAGGCGGAGCCTTTGTCGAGCCCGTTCAGCACCTGAAGAATAATTGCGTCCATGGTCCTCACCATCTGGCTGGCTGGCGCCGGGCTGCGCTCATGACATCCCAGGCCGGAACCAGGTTGCGCGGGGCGATGAATTCCGCCCCCGCGCTGGTTTCTATGGGCTGATCAGGCGCCCGGGTTGCACTGGCCGAGAGCGCCGCCGGAGAACATCGGGTGATCAGGCGGATAGATGACCTGCTCCACCGGGGTGACCTCAACCACTTCCAGAACGTCGAAGTCAGAAGTCGGATTCTCCTTCCCGCGCACGACGAGCACATCCTTGAAGCATTGGTGGTCCTCGGCGCGATAGAGCGTTGGTCCGTTGCCCAGACCGTCGAACTCGAACCCTTCCAGGGCCTCGACCACGCCGCACGGATTGAATGTGCCGGCCCGGTTTACGGCGTCCGCGTAGAGAAGCGCCTGGCAGTAAACCGTATGCGCGGCCTGGCTCGGCGGGAATCCGTATTTGGTGCCAAAGGACTGTACGAAAGCTTTCGAGCCGTCGTTCTGCAGCGACCAGTGCCAGTTGGTGGAGCCGAGGATGCCCTTGACGTTTTCGCCAGCGCCACGTGCCATCAGTCGTGAATAGAGAGGCACCACGATTTCGAAGTTCCGCCCGTTAACCTCCTTGTCACGCAGGCCGAACTGAACCGCATTGGTCAGCGAGTTCACCATATTGCCGCCGTAATGGTTCAGGACGAGGACGTCGGCACCTGAATTCAGGACCGGAGCGATATAGGACGAGAAGTCGGTTGCGGCGAGCGGCGTGCGCACGGCGTTGATGGTTTCCCAGCCAACGGCTTCGGTCGATGCCTTGATCGATTCCTCCTGGGTCCAGCCCCAGTTGTAGTCGGCGGTCAGGTGATACGCTTTCCGGTCAGTGCCGTAGGCATTGGCAAGCACCGGTGCCAGGGCTGCGCCCGACATGTAGGCATTGAAGAAATGACGGAAGCCGTTTGCCTTTCTGTCCTTGCCGGTGGTGTCGTTGGAATGGGTCAGGCCGGCCATGAAGATCACGCCGGCTTCCTGGCAAAGGCCCTGCACGGCGACGGCGACACCGGAGGAAGAGCCTCCAGTGATCATGATGGCACCGTCCTTTTCGATCATTGACTTTGCGGAGGCTCTCGCGGCGTCCGACTTGGTCTGGGTGTCGCCGGTTACATATTCGACCTTGCGACCAAGGATGCCCGTACCGTCCAGTGTCTTTGACGAAAACGTGTTGATCATGCCTCCATCGCCCCCACCGTTGAGATGTTCAACGGCAAGTTCATATGCACGGAGCTCGTCAGCACCCTCATCCGCGTAAGGGCCGGTCTGCGGCACGTTGAATCCCAACGTGACCGAACTGTCGCCAGGTGCGTTGAGATAGCCGGATTCACTGGCCCATGAAGCGCCGGTGAAGACTGTCGGCACGGCCAGAGCCGCGCTGGCCCCGGCGCTGGTCTTCAGCATGCCGCGGCGGGTAAGTGTGGTTTTGGACATGGAGCATCCTCCCTATAGATCCAGTAGGCTGGCGGAGCCTTCACGGTTTCCACCATGGGTTTTCAAGACGGTGCCAGTCATTGCAGGTCGACTGAAAACCCCGCAACAACGCATTCAGATAGAAATAAAGTCTTGTTAACTGATTGACAGGAACAGGATCCATTCTGTAAAATAAATTTCACGATCAGGGGGAATATGTTGAAAACCAATGAGCTTAGCCGGTGTCATCGCGGGGTTTGACGGGGACTAGGATCCGCGAGAGGCGGATGCTGAAGCGCATGAGCCAGGCGGAACTGGCCAAAGAGGTCGGAATCTCCGCCGCGTATCTCAGCCTCATCGAGCATAACCGGCGCCGAATCGGAGGAAAGCTGCTCGGTGACCTGGCAAAGCGGCTGGATGTTGCGGTTGGCTCTCTTGCCGATGGCGCCGACTCGGATCTGGTTGTTGCGCTACGGGGGGCGGCCGCTGGGATGCCAGACGCTGGGGCTGAACTGGAGCGCGTCGAGGAATTTGCGGGACGTTTTCCAGGATGGGCGGAGTTTGTCGCAACGCAGGCCCGCCGGGTCAGTGATCTGGAACGTACGGTTGAGGGCCTGGCCGACCGCGTTGCCCATGATCCGCATCTCGCGGTCTCGCTGCACGAGCTGCTGAGCGCGGTGACCGCCATCAGGTCTGCCGCTTCGATACTGGTCGAGACCGAGAACATCGAGGATGAATGGCGCGATAGGTTCCATCGGAACATTCACGAGGACAGTCAGCGGCTCGCGGATGCCAGCCAGTGGCTGGTGTCCTATCTTGATGTGGCTGAGAAAGAAGCGGGGGTTCCTGGGTCGCCTCAGGAAGAGCTTGAGCAATGGCTCCTGGCAAGGGACTATCACATCGCGGAACTGGAGCGGACGCCCCAGGCATCGCCGGGTTCCCTGTTCAGGCAGGCCCCAATGATCGGGTCGATGTCCGGCCGTGCACTGGCGGAGCGGCATTTTGAACGCTACCGTAAGGATGCCGAACGCATGCCGCTGCGGGACTTCCGGAGTCTGGCCGATGAAGTGGAATTCGATCCCGTGGCGATGTCGACGGAGTTTGGAGTTGATCTGGCTGCGATTCTGCGACGGGCCGCTACGCTACCGACACCTGAAGGGGCCGGACGAATCGGGCTCGTGGCCTGTGACGGTTCGGGCACCCTGACGTTTCGCAAGCCGGTTGACGGCTTTCCGCTGCCCAGGTTCGGCGCGGCCTGCCCGTTATGGCCACTGTTTCAGGCGCTCAACCGTCCGCTGGTGCCGGTGCGGACCCTGTTTGAAATGTGCGGTCGGGAGCCGGTGCGGTTTCTGGTCTACGCGGTCGCGCAGCCGCTGGGGGCGATGGAATTCGACGCGCCGCCGGTCTTCGAGGCTACGATGCTGATTCTGCCAGCTGACCGCGTTACCTTTCCGGACCTACCTGTCCTTGCGGCAGGCGTGAACTGCCGCGTCTGTCCGCGTGACGCCTGTGCGGCACGGCGCGAGATGTAGATTCTGGCGGAAGGAACCTGAACGGGAGCGTCAGGCATGGCAATGGCCGCCACCGGGGTGAGTCCGGCATGTGTCGGTAGAGCGGCTCTTCCGTTGAACAGTCCAACAACTGTGCGAGCCGAATCGCTATGTTCCTGCGGTCCACGCCAAGGGTCTGGTTCCGGGGTCATCCAAAGCCCGATGGAATGTTCGCAATGCTGGAGTCCCCTCGTTCCTCGGGCGGATGTGGTCCAGGCGGATCAGACCTGCGAGGAAGATGGAATGTCTCGCTGGAATTCACTATCTGTCTAGGAGATCGAAGCGGCTGATCTGGGGCGAAAGGCTTCCATCTTACCTGAAGCGGGAGCGGGCAGCTGGTGCAACCGAACGCCTTTGGGAACTGACATGGAGAAACGCGTTCATGAGTGAACATGACCCTCGCGTGGAGATGTTCTTTTCCGAACTGGTGGGCTGGCGTGAGGAACTGCTGGCTCTTCGCGCCATCCTTCGGGACTGTCCCCTGGCCGAGCGGTTCAAGTGGAGTTCACCGGTCTATACGTTCCAGGACAGGAATGTGGCCATCATTTGGGGTTTCCGGAACTATGCCGCTCTCGGATTCTTCAAAGGGGTACTCCTCGGGGACCCCAACGGAATTCTGGTGGCACCAGGCCAGCATTCACGGTCGTCGCGAATTGTCAGGTTCACCGATGTCCTGGATATCGCGAACAGGGAAGCGCTCCTTAAATCCTACATCCTGGAGGCCATTGAGGTCGAAAGGGCGGGTCTGAAGGTGGATTTTAGTAAGGACAGGATTAACTATCCTGAGGAACTCCGGGACCGGATGGACAGCGATCCCGAACTGAAAGCGGCCTTTCTGGCGCTGACTCCCGGTCGGCAGAGAGGATACTGTGTGCATTTCGCTGGTGCCAAACTGTCAAAGACGCGCGTCGCAAGAATCGAGAAATTCAGGCCAAGGATTCTTGCTGGAAAGGGCATCCAGGAACGCTGACGTCACGTCGCGGGCGTAACGCCGGGAATTCTCCGCCGGCCGCAGCCTGAACCGCTCCTGCCTGCATCTCCAGTCAAGCGGCTTTGGCGCGAGATGGCGCCCCGTCACATTCGCCCCAAAGGGGTCTTTCCGGCGACGGAGCCGCTCGAACGGAAGAATGGGCCATGTGACGGAAAGTCCATTCCGGTGAGGGGTGGAACAGACGGTCCAATGTGGTTCCGTCTACGGCAACTGGCTGCGGAGCGGTGGATGCAGGGAATGTCGCAGGCTGGAATTACCTGGAATCGGAATACATCAGGATTCTCCTAAGCAGCATTTCTTGTATTTCCTACCGCTTCCGCATGGGCAAGGATCGTTTCTGCCGAGTTTCGGGGATATCCAGTCACGCTGGCTGCGGGTGAATTGCGAACCGCTCGTGGGGCTTCGGCTGGACTGATCCTTCCGCTCCTGTTCCTGCCAGCGGATAATCTCATCGAGAGTGTCCACCTGGATTTCAAAGTACCCATCCAGAATGGGCGCGCTGTTTACTTCCGGGTTCAGTGCCAGTTCCAGGTCCCTTTCGAAATTCGAGAAAGACATGATGAGGGGCGTAATCAGTTCGGCTGCGAATATATGCCGAACCAGGGGTTTCAGTTCGACAAGGCCGAGAAAGGCTATGGCTTCGGCCCATTTTGTCCAGACGATTTCCGGTGCCTCCGAGAAATGTGACGTAGCGAACTTTTTGAGGAATTGCGTTATGGAGGTAAGGTGGTCCGGCTCATAATGGCCAATGATTGCCAGGGTCTGGACCATCGATCCCCGTGCGTATTCGTCCGCCTTTTCGTCCGTGATGATGTCAAAGAGCACGGTCAGGTCGCCGTCGAAGACGTTGGCCATGAACCGTTTCACGGTTTCGGTGATCCCATCTGACAGAAGCTCGTCCACGAAGTCGGAGTCGCAGCGAAGCAGCCGTGCCATCGGCCGGTATGCGCGTGTTTCCTTCCATTCAGCCAGCAGACTGAACAGGAAGTAGACAGCGAAGAAATCCTCGACCACGTCAAAGTCATTTGTTTCCGCGGCTGCTTCGATATATTCAATGAACGCCGGTACCGCTTCTTCCCGTTGCTCGTTGGCGGCGTGGTAAGCCTCAACTGGAGGAGGGAACTGCTTCTCAAACGTTTCGATTATCTCTTTCAGTGTGATCGTTCTTTCTCCCTATGTTGGGGTAATAGGCATTCAAGCCTGTGCCTGCATATGACGGTGCATATGACGGTGCATATGACGGGGCCTTTGCGGTGTTACTTTCGCACTGCGCCGGCAAGGTGTGAATTTGGGAATCATATACGAAGCCACCCGTCAAGCTGCCCTCGCAAATTTTTTGCTTCCCGGGTCAGATGGCCTCGCCACCACCACACATGGAGGCCCTGTTCCGCAGGCCGGAATGCCCACCGCAGCGTTCAGGTCACGCGTTGAGACCTTGATCGCGGTCAGCTGCTGGACGGTTCGACCGTCCCGTATTCCAGCATCTGGTGCATCTCCACCAGACTGGTTGGTGCCTGACCTCGTATACGATCCTCGCGATGTTCATTTGGAAGGCAGCTGACGCGACCTCCTGACAGGGCCATCTCTCTCGCCGAGTTGAGCGGCCTTATTTCCTGTGATGTGAGGCGCCAGCGCGTCTGGACCGATGGCACGAATGGGTTCGCCCAGACCGGCATTATGTTGTTCGTGGCGTGGTGGAACAGCAGTGCCTTGCCTGTCTCGATCAATGGGGAAGGATTCGAAAGTGGATGTGGCGGCTGGTTCCGCACGGCTGTGGGAGATCCGGGTCCGGCAGGTGGCCTGCAAATGGAGAGCCCGGGTCGGGTGGTGATTTCTGTAGAGGGGCCGCTTTCCAACAGACAGGTACGGGGGACGGCTCTCCGCGGGAAGGTGTCGCCGTTCACTGCTTTCGTTCCCGGACTCCGGGCCCTTCCGCGACCTCCCGGCCCTGATCCGCCTGAAACAGGCATCGTGCTGGAATTCCGGCCGCATCGCTCTTTGACAGCCCTGTTGTCTTGGGTGATAGTCGCGACAGCCATTGCCCCAGGGAGGAGGGGGACGGATGCGCAATCGGGTCCTGGTCATAGAGGATGAGCATAACATCGTTCAGGCCATCGGGTTCGTCCTGTCTCGGGGCGGCTGGACGGTCCACACCCATTCTGATGGTGCGACCGCTCTGGCGGAAATTGCCCGGCGCTCGCCCGATGTCGTGATCCTGGATGCGATGCTGCCGAATCGGTCCGGATTCGAAATCCTGCAGGATCTTCGCGCTGATCCTGCAACTGCGTCGCTTCCCGTCCTGATGCTGACCGCACGCGGCCAGAAACGGGACCGGGAACTAGCCGAACGTTCAGGTGCCAGTCGCTTCATGACAAAGCCGTTTTCGAATGCTGATGTGCTCGACTGCCTGCGTGAGCTGACCGAAGAATGATCCGGGACGAGGAAATTTCGCCACAGGCTAACCAGGCCTATCAGCGTCGACGGTTAACGGACGCGGCTCGGTTCCTGCCGGCGCTGGGTCTCTTTCTATTCATCCTGCCGGTGCTGGCCGCGGCAGGCGATGACGAGGTGATGACCGCGAGCGGTCTGGTATTTGTCTTTTCCATCTGGGGCATGCTGATCGTGGCGTCGGCACTGCTATCGCGTTGGTTGGGCAACGGCGACGGTGAGGACGAGGGAAACCGAAACGGATGATCGGTTTCAACCATCTGGTCCTGGTCTGCCTGGCCTATGTGGCACTGCTGTTCGGGGTGGCGTTCGCGGCCGAGCGTCGAGCTGTACGCGGTGAGGTCGGCTGGCTCCGGTCCCCACTCATATACACGCTGTCACTGTCGATTTACTGCACGGCCTGGACGTTCTATGGGGCGGTTGGATACGCTGTTCGTTCCGGGCTGGAATTCGTTACGATCTACCTTGGTCCCACCCTGGTAATGATCGGCTGGTGGTGGGTGGTCCGGAAACTGGTGCGTATCGGGCGGTCGCAGCACATTACCTCGATCGCTGACCTTGTGTCGTCGCGATACGGGAAGTCGAACCTGCTGGCGGTTCTCGTCACCCTTCTCGCGGTGATCGGAACCACCCCTTACATCGCGCTTCAGCTGCAGTCGGTGACGCAGTCGTTTTCGGTGTTCTCCGGTGCCGGGGACACTACCTGGAATGCAGACGAATTCAACGTCACCGCGCTGTTCGTTGCATTGGGACTCGCAGTATTCACGGTGCTGTTCGGCACCCGAAGGCTTGATGCGAACGAGCGCCACCACGGTGTCGTTACCGCCATCGCGCTTGAGGCGGTTGTCAAGCTTGTCGCACTTCTGGCCGTCGGTGCCTTTGTGGTCTGGGGGTTGTCCGATGGTCCGGCGGACATGATGGCGCGGATCGAGGCGTCTGAAATCGGGGTCTGGAATCTTCATGGCGGACGCTGGACCACGCTGATTTTCCTGTCCGCAGCGGCGTTTATCTGCCTGCCGCGGATGTTTCAGGTCATGGTTGTTGAAACCGTCACCGAGCGCCATGTCGCGGTCGCGAGCTGGGCGTTTCCCCTGTATCTGCTTCTGATGAGTCTGTTCGTAATTCCCATCGCCGTGACGGGGCTGGGCATTCTGCCGGACGAAAACCCCGACCTATATGTTCTGACCGTGCCCCTGGCGCTTGGGTATGACAACCTTGCGATGCTCTCGTTTCTGGGCGGATTCAGTTCGGCGACCTCAATGGTCATCGTAGCTGCAATCGCCCTTTCGACCATGGTGTCGAATCACGCCGTCATGCCTGTCTGGCTCAGCCTGCGGGCCGGGCGCGCCTCCATGTCCGGTGACGTTCGCCATGTTGTGCTTCTGTCCCGCCGAATCGCCATCGGCGGGGTGCTGCTTCTGGGTTTTCTTTACCTTCACTTTTCCGGTGGCGGCGAGGCGCTGGCGGCAATTGGTCTCATCAGCTTCGCTGGCGTTGCGCAGATCATTCCGTCGCTTCTGGGGGGGATTTTCTGGCGTGGGGCGACGCGGATTGGGGCAGCGCTAGGTCTGTTCATCGGATTTTCCGTCTGGGCCTATACGATGTTCCTTCCTAGCTTTGGGGACAGTGTTGTGATGTCCGCGGGCGTTCTGCGGGATGGACCCTTTGGCATTTCCTGGCTGCGGCCACATGCGCTCTTCGGGATGGACGGGCTTGATCCGCTTGTGCATGCGGTGTTCTGGTCAATGGCGCTCAACACGTCCGTTTTCTTCCTTGGATCAATCCTGAGCATTCCCAGGCCGCTTGAGCGCCTGCAGGGAGCGCAGTTCGTCAATGTGTTCCAGCATTCCAGCAGTACCGTCGGCTGGACCTTCGGCACTGCAGAGGCGGCGGATCTCCTTGTCATGTCGCAGCGGATTCTCGGTGCGACGGAGGCGCAGGAGCTGTTTGCGCGGGTTGCGCATTCGCAGGGAAAGGCTACTGGATTGCCGGACACGACACCAGAATTCGTGGAAACGCTGGAGCGTGAACTCGCGGGATCGGTTGGCGCGGCGACCGCGCATGCGATGATCAGCCAGATCGTCGGCGGTGCCGTGGTTTCTTTCGAGGATCTTCTTGCGGTGGCCGATGAGACCGCGCAGATCATGGAATATTCCGCGCGGGTCAAGGCGCAGTCCGAGGAACTCATACGCACTGCGGGTCAGCTTCGTGAAGCCAACGAGAAGCTGACGGCGCTTTCGATACAGAAGGATGCCTTTCTCAGCCAGGTCAGCCACGAGCTGAGGACTCCCATGGCCTCGATCCGCTCTTCCTCCGAAATCCTGATGTCGGAAGAGATTACGGAGCGGGAGCGGAAACAGTTTTCCGGAATCATCCAGGACGAAACGGTTCGGCTTACGCGACTGCTTGATGACCTGCTGGATCTCAGTGTTCTGGAGAGCGGTCAGGGGTCGCTGAACCTGCAGCAGGTGGACCTGCATGACGTGCTTCAGCGTGCGGTGGCCGCCACCACCTTGATGGATAGCGGCCGTCCGTTCGCCATTACCCGTGATGAGACCGCTGAGCATGTGCAGCTGACAACGGATAGCGACAGGCTGGCACAGGTATTCATCAACCTGATCTCGAATTCCCGGAAATACTGCGATGCCGAGACGCCCAGACTTGACATCGGCGTCAGTCGAAACGGCGATGGCGTGACCGTGGATTTCGTTGACAACGGATCGGGTATAGAGCGTGAGAGCCAATCGGTGATTTTCGAGAAGTTTTCCCGTCTGGCGGATAAGGGGAATGGCGCTGGCCTGGGGTTGGCTATCTGCCGCGAGATCATGACAAGACTTGGCGGTTCAGTCGCCTATCTTCAGGGGCGGGGTGGCGCGGCGTTCCGCGTGACTCTTCCGCATGTGCTGGTAGCGGCTGCAGAGAGGCCATGAGGCCAATCTGGCATATATCACCGCCAGCGCCTGAATCGACGGCTCCCGATTGGGCCGAAAACCTGCCCGGGCGGTTTGGCTGGCGCTTCTCAGCGGTCAGATTTCGGCGAGTTAACCGTTCATCCGTCAATTTTCAGAGCTGAAATGAACGCTTCCTGAGGAATCTCGACCTTTCCAAACTGGCGCATCTTCTTCTTTCCGGCCTTCTGCTTTTCCAGAAGCTTCCGCTTTCTGGTCACGTCGCCGCCATAGCATTTGGCGGTTACGTCCTTTCTTAGCGCCGAAAGGGTTTCCCTGGCGATGACCTTACCGCCAATGGCGGCCTGGATCGGGATCTTGAACATGTGGCGGGGGATGAGTTCCTTCAGTTTCTCGACCATGGCACGACCGCGGGCCTCCGCTCTGTCCCTGTGCACCATGATCGATAGCGCGTCGACCGGATCCTCGTTGACCAGGACCTGCATCTTGACAAGGCGGTCCTCCCGATAACCGATCATCTGGTAGTCAAAGCTCGCATAGCCCCGTGTCACCGATTTCAGCCGGTCGTAGAAGTCGAAGACGACCTCGTTCAGGGGCAGGTCATAGACGGTCATGGCGCGCGACCCTGCGTAGCTAAGGTCGAGCTGGATTCCGCGGCGTTCCTGGCACAGCTTGAGAACGTCACCCAGGTATTCATCGGGGGAAAGGATCGTGGCCTTGATGCGCGGCTCCTCGATGTGGCTGACACGGGTCGGGTCAGGCATGTCGGCGGGGTTGTGAAGTCTCCGCATCTCGCCGTCCTTCAGGTGCACATGATAGATGACGGACGGTGCGGTCGTGACGAGGTCGATTCCGTATTCCCTTTCCAGGCGGTCACGGATCACCTCAAGATGGAGAAGGCCGAGAAAGCCGCAGCGAAAGCCGAATCCGAGAGAGGCGGAGGATTCCATTTCGTGGGAGAACGAGGCGTCGTTAAGGGCAAGTTTGTCGATGGCGCCGCGCAGGTCGGTAAAGTCGGCTGAATCCACGGGAAACAGCCCGCAGAACACGACTGGCACGGATGGTGCGAAGCCGGGCAGTGGCTCAGCGGCCTGACGTTTTTCATGGGTGATTGTATCGCCGATCCTGGTATCGCGGACCTGCTTGATCGAGGCGGTCAGGATGCCTATCTCGCCGGGCCCAAGTTCGGAAATGTCAGTCATCTTTGGCTTCAGGACCGCGAGCCTGTCGATTCCGTACGTGGCGCCGGTCTGCATCATGCGGATGCGGTCGTTCCTGCGGATCACGCCATCCATGACACGGATCAGGACCACAACGCCCAGATATGGATCATACCAGCTGTCCACCAGCATGGCCTTGAGAGGCGCTTCACGATCACCCTCTGGAGCCGAAAGACGGTGGACTATGGCTTCCAGCAGCTCCTGGATGCCGACACCGGTCTTGGCGCTGATCTCAATCGCATCGGTGGCGTCGATTCCGATAACATCCTCGATCTGATCGCGCACACGGTCCGGTTCGGCGGCTGGAAGGTCGATCTTGTTAAGCACGGGAACGATTTCGTGGTCGGCGTCGATGGCCTGATAGACGTTCGCCAGTGTCTGCGCCTCCACCCCCTGCGTGGCGTCGACCACCAGGAGGGAGCCCTCGACGGCACGCATTGATCGTGAGACCTCGTATGCGAAATCGACATGTCCGGGGGTATCGATGAGGTTGAGGACATAGGGGTTGCCGTCATTTGCGGTATAATCAATCCGGACGGTATTCGCCTTTATGGTGATTCCGCGCTCGCGCTCGATGTCCATGCTATCGAGAAGCTGATCCTGCATATCGCGGGCATTCACCGTTCCGGTCATCTGTATGAGTCGGTCGGCGAGGGTGGATTTCCCGTGATCGATATGAGCCACGATGGAGAAGTTGCGAATGCGGGCAGGGTCGGTCATGGCGCGGATATGATGTGGAGTTCCGGGCGGCGTCAAGTGGAACTACCGCCCATTGTCCAGTGATGTCCCATCCCGTGCGGATTGCCTGGCGGGTCCAGGGTCGGTCATTCGCTCCGCATCCTGCCCCTTTCAGTCATGCCGTATATCGGGAAGGCGTCCGTATATCCGGTGTTGCTCGATTCAGTGCCGTAATCCGTACCAGACATGAGATACGACCGGGGAAGGGCCTGCATTTCTGAACCAATGGAAAGGACTCAAGGTGCCCTCGCCATTCTGGATGTCTCAATCGTCCAGAGAGAGGCGCATAGGTGATGTCGCGTTCAGGGTTTGGGTGATCGATCTCGCGTGTGGCGCATGGTTCCGGCGAAAGACTCGATCCGAGCCCTGAATTCTGGGCCGGGATGCCGCAGTCAGCGAGATGTTGTGAGTGTTCTGGAAAGGGCTCGACCCTGCTCAAGTCGAATTGGTCGTTGAGGAGCCCGTCGTACCGCCGAGCCGTGAAGAATTCCGGATACGGCGTTAAAAGGCCCTGAGCCTATCGGGGCATCCTTTCCCGATCCTGTACTGATCCAGACCGATGCGGGTGGCAGCGTTCAGGCCTAAGGCAACGTGTCTGCGGTGTCTGGCCGAGTGAGGTTTCAGCCAGCTTTACCGAAGCACTGGCTTCGCTCCAGCGCAGTTCGTGCAGAGCGGCGTGTAGGGTAGGAGGTCGAGACGTCGGGGAAGGATCTCTTCACCACATCTAACGCAGAAACCGTATTCGCCTTCATCAATCCGCTTCAGGGCCTCTGTGATCATGCGTATCTCGGCCTGCCCGGAGAGGCCCATCCTCTCCAGCACCTCTTCCTCCTCGCGCTCCACCGCGAGTTCCTCCCAGTCCTTGGACTGATGCGAGTCCAGCTCTTCCGCTATGCCCCGAAGCCGGTCTTCCAGCTCCTTAAGGCGGTTGGTCAAGGTTTGGCGGCGCTCTTCCAAAGTCGTCATCTCAAACTCCGTTTCCCTCATCCCCAAATTCGTCGGCTACGGCCTGTATTGCATTTCAGGGCAGTCTGTGGCCTTGTGTCCTGAATTGGCCATAGGCGAATACATTCATTCGCTAACGGTGATCGGGCTCAGGGACAGGTTTCATGTCGCCAGTTGTAACAGCCTTCTTCGACCATGCAACGAATACCGTTACCTACGTTGTGCGCGACCCGCAGGGCCGCAGATGCGCGGTGATCGACAGCGTGCTGGATTTTGACTATGCAAGCGGCCACACGGACACCCGCTCCGCCGACAGGGTGATCGCCTTCCTGTGCGAAGCGGATCTGGATTTGCAGTGGATACTCGAAACCCATGTCCACGCTGACCATCTGTCCGCCGCGCCATATATCCAGGACAGACTCGGCGGACGAATTGGCATCGGAGAGAACATAGCCGTCGTGCAGGATGTGTTCGGGAAGATCTTTAACGAAGGTACCGAATTCCAACGCGATGGCAGCCAATTCGACAGGCTGTTCACCGAAGGTGACAGTTTCCATATTGGTCAGCTTCGCGGTGAAGTTCTGCACACGCCCGGGCATACACCGGCCTGCATGACCTATGTCATCGGTGATGCGGCCTTTGTGGGCGACACCTTGTTCATGCCCGATTTCGGCACCGCACGCTGCGACTTTCCCGGCGGGTCAGCCGAGGATCTGTTCAGCTCGATTCAGAAGATTCTTTCCCTGCCTGACAGTACCCGCATTTTTGTTGGACATGATTACAAAGCGCCGGGGCGCGATGAATACGCCTGGGAAAGCACGGTCGGGGAACAGCGGCGCAACAACGTCCATGTGCGCCACAATGTTGATTCCAAAGAGTTTGTTGAAATGCGCGAGCGCCGTGACAGCACGCTGTCAATGCCAAGGTTGATCATTCCCTCGCTGCAGATAAACATGAGGGCGGGCAGGATGCCACCCTCCGATGATGAAGGAAACACGTACCTGAAAGTACCGGTGAACAGGCTTTGAGGCGTTCCGTACCGCGAATATTCGATTGCCCAGTTAAGCAGTTCCTGATGGTTCGGAAGATTCAGCTGAACATGTCCAATCAGGCGATGTGCTTTCAGGTTGGCCTTGACCGTAGGCGCGGCAACGCCGGAGGATGGCGATCAAGCCTACGACTTTCGGCCAAAGCAGTCGCGGTGCCATTCCGCCCGCGTGGTGAAGGCGGGTAGACTTGTCGATACGCTGTGTATAGGGGAGGGTTCCATGGAAATCCGTCGCATTACATCTGAATTTGCGGTTTCTCCGCAGCCTGATCCGGGAGATATGGCCGCGGTCGCCGCTGAAGGATTCGTTGCCGTCATCAACAACAGGCCCGACAGCGAAGTGCCTCCGGAGCAGCGGTCCGGGCCGATGCGGCTGGCGGCGGAGGCCGCAGGCCTGTCCTATGTGGAAAATCCGGTGGTCAACGGAGCCATGACCATGGAAATGGTGGCACGTCAGATCGAGGCCGCCGACGCCCATGAGGGGCCTGTGCTGGCATGGTGCCGGACGGGAACGCGATCCTCGATGGTTTGGGCGCTTGGCCAGGCAGGGCGCCTTCCCACATCGGAAATCATGGATGGCCTCGCACGTGCGGGTTATGATCTTCCAGCATTGGCTCCCCAGATCGACAGGCTGGCAGGTGGAGCGGTGCATGGCCCGTCTACCTCGCCTTAACGCGCATCGCGGGAGTTGACGGCGAGCGCGTTGAAACGCTGGATTCCGAAAGAGGACCAATGTTCACCAGCGAGAAGGCTGGCCCGTTGGCATTTAGGTTACGCTGACCGCTGGTAGCCAGGATGAACACTGATTCCGCCCTGTCTGGGTGGCACCTTACCGCTCAGGGAATCACCCCATGCTGAAGCGTCGCTGTCGCGACGGTAGGGCATGGTAGATCCCGTATGATGCCAGGTGACCGGGTTATCCACCGGTTTTCCATAGGTAATTCAAACTGATTTCCACAGAAATTATTGATTTCACGTGTATTTTTTCTTGCATCGTTTGGATTTGGATGTAATTATCCAATTGCGCGAAGGGTTCTGGGAACCGAAGCGAGACGCAAAGAGCCGCAAGGTTCGGAGCGGTTGTCGTCGAGTGATGTCAGATGCCCGAACGCCGGTTCTGAAAGGTTTGCATAGACCTGGAGGGAGTTGGCAGGGGCTGCATGGCAATGGTCAACAGCTGCGAGTGGTCGCAGGGCCATGAGTGGGCTGGAAGGGCCGAGAATCGCGAGCGGCAGCGACGGTTCTTTGAGGCCAGCGCAGGGACGGGAAGACCGAAAGGCATTCTCGTTTCAGGAAGACGTCAGGGTATGCCATTTGGCAAATGCGAAGACCGCGTCTGAGCACCTGGCGTCTTCACTGATTCCAGCACCGGGCACACTCGAAGCAAACGGGATCCGCATAATGGATATACGGATCCCGCCGCCAGAGTATGCATTACCGCGTCTAACACCTATGTATCATTTCTACACGTTGTTGGGGTGCCTGACAAGATCTTGTGGGGCACATTTCCGTAACTGCGACATTTTTGTTTGGTGTTGCTTCACCGGGCCCATTTTGTTGCCGCAGGTCGGTGTGATTCGACAAGGCACCGCAAGGAGCGAGTAGGAATGGTTAAGACAGTGCCTTCAGTTGCAGAGATACCCCCCTGTGTTCGACTGATTGCGGCAGTTGATCTGGAAGATGAAGGAACACGGGCCAGGGAATCAGGCGGCGGTTTCGGAATGTGGGATTCGGACAGGAGTCGGGTGATGTCGTGCCGTGCCTGCGTGCCGCTGCGACCGCGTGGCTGCATGATTCCGGCAAAGGCCGAATCGATTTCAGGACATCTCAGCCGGAAAGTCCGGGATAGGTGCCTTTCTTGACGCCGGTGAAGCGCCCCGGATCTGGATGCCAGAAGCGCTGTTAGACGAACTGCTCGCGGATGAGACGTTCTTCCAGCCCATGGCCGGGATCAAATAACAGGCGGTGCTGAACGTTGGGATCCGACTTCACCTCGACTACTGAAACCTGTCTTACCGATCGTGTGTCCGCGTCAGCCATCACTGGGCGCTTGTCCGCTTCAAGGACATCAAAGCGCACCACTGCCGATTTAGGAAGAAGCGCCCCGCGCCACCGGCGCGGCCTAAAGGCGGCCATGGCTGTCAGGGCCAGGACATCCGAGCCTATGGGAAGAATCGGTCCATGCGCGGAATAGTTATATGCCGTCGAGCCCGCAGGCGTGCTGACGAGCGCGCCATCACAAACGAGTTCGTCCATTCTCACCTTTCCATCAATAGACACTCTGAGCTTCGCGGCCTGTGGGCCGGCGCGTAGAAGTGAGACCTCGTTGATCGCCAATCCCTCGGTGAAGGTGCCGTTTGTAGCCTCCGCATACATCGCCAGGGGGTTGATGACCGTTTCCTCGGCCGCTTCCAGGCGCTTGATCAGCCCATCAACCAGATATTCGTTCATCAGGAAGCCGATGGTTCCGCAGTTCATGCCGTAAACGGGAACGTCCAGATGCATGGTTCCGTGAAGTGTCTGGAGCATGAAGCCGTCACCGCCAAGCGCTACGATCACGTCGGCCTCGGTCTGGGGCACGGAACCATAGACGGCGGAAAGCTCGTTCAGTGCGTTTTGGGCGACCTCGACCGGGCTCGCCGCAAATGCGAATTTTGGCGGAGCGGTCATATTCCCTCCTTTTCCGAGTGATTGCCCGCATGTTTTGGAAAGGCAAGGGAATAAAGCGGCGAAAGTTTCCTGCCTTTCCGGCCAAAGAATGAAATGGCGGTTAACGTGTGTGGACTGTATCGCCAATGAAGACGCTTCGGAAGCCGATGATACTGCCGGAGGGGACCGTCCGACTGGATGGCCCGCCCGGATTTCGGGACTGCATGAGATGACCGCCCAACCTATCCGCTATGTGGGCTGCCTAAAGAACCATAGGGTCGGTAGGAGCCTCGCGAGACCTGTCTGCGATGGCAAGGACATTGAATCTTCCGGTCATGGTGACATCCAACTCATCCCGGTTGGGTCCCCTTTCCCGATAGGGGATTGAGCGTTCCATGGAGTGTGCTGCGCAGGCGGCTGGATGATCTCCGAAAGGTCTGGGCTGGCAGGGGCAGAATCCTGCCAGCGTGATCTTCGCTCAAGACAGGTAAATGTGATGGCGTTGGCCATGTGCAAGGAGTCGCATTGCTTATACTGCCGCCGATGCCAGATAGGGTATGTGTAAACCAGATGACCGAATGCGGGGAATGACCTCATGAACGCTATACGCAGCGATATGCCGTTCTTTACCGAAGACCTTTCAGGCAGAGATTCCGAGATCTTTGGTGCCATAGGAAAGGAGCTTCATCGGCAGCGGAATGAGATCGAGCTCATCGCCAGCGAGAATATCGTCAGCAGGGCGGTGATGCAGGCACAGGGCTCGGTGTTGACCAACAAATACGCTGAAGGTTATCCCGGTCGGCGCTATTACGGTGGATGCGAGTTTGTCGACATAGCGGAGACACTTGCAATTGAACGGGCGAAGAAACTCTTTGGCTGCGGTTTCGCCAATGTTCAGCCGAATTCCGGCAGTCAGGCCAACCAGGGGGTGTTCCAGGCACTGATCCGGCCTGGGGATACGATTCTGGGAATGAGCCTGGACGCAGGCGGCCACCTTACCCATGGCGCTCGGCCAAACCAGTCGGGAAAGTGGTTCAATGCAGTGCAGTATGGCGTTCGTAAGCAGGATATGGCCATTGATTATGAGCAGGTTGAGGAACTGGTCCAGCAACATCGACCAAAGCTCGTCATTGCTGGCGGCTCGGCGATTCCGCGCCGGATTGACTTTGCACGAATGCGTGAAATCGCGGATTCGGTCGGGGCATGGTTCCATGTCGATATGGCGCATATCGCGGGACTGGTGGCCGCGAATGAGCATCCCAGTCCATTTCCACATGCCCATGTGGCAACCACAACCACACACAAGACCCTTCGCGGCCCACGCGGCGGAATGATCCTGACGGATGATGCGGATATCGCCAGAAGAGTTAATTCCGCAATTTTCCCGGGCATTCAGGGTGGACCGCTCATGCATGTGATTGCGGCGAAGGCGGTGGCGTTCGGGGAGGCGCTGCAGCCGGAGTTCAGGACCTATATCCGACAGGTGATCGCCAACGCTCAGGCATTGGCTGATCAACTGATGAAGGAAGGGCTTGATATTGTTACTGGCGGGACGGACACCCACGTCGTCCTTGTCGACCTTCGTCCAAAGGGCGTGAAGGGAAATGCGACCGAAAGGGCTCTCGGTCGGGCGAACATTACCTGCAACAAGAACGGCATACCGTTTGATATCGAGAAGCCGACCGTGACGAGTGGTATACGGCTTGGCAGCCCCGCCTGCACCACACGTGGCTTTGGAACAGTGGAGTTTAGACAGGTCGCTGACAGGATTGTCGAAGTGATCGACGGCCTTGCGGTAAATGGTGAGGACGGCAACTCGGAGGTGGAGAACACTGCAAGGACCTGGGTGGAGGAGCTCTGTGGCCGCTTCCCGATCTATCCAGACATCTGAATCGGGTCGGGTGGAGGATTGCATGGCGGACTTACCCCAGCAGGCCGAACTGTCGCCGAGGTCCGATTTCATACGATCACCGTTGACCCGGACTCAGCGGACGGCCTGACGTATCGCGACCGCCATGCTCCATGTTACCAAATACGGTTCCGATTCCGATCAACCCCCGTTGCTGATCGCGCATGGGCTCTTCGGTTCGGGCAGAAACTGGAGCACCGTCGCAAATCGACTGTCCCAGGAGCGCAGGGTGCTGGTCGTCGATATGCGCAATCATGGCTCAAGTGATTGGCAGGATAGTCACGGTTATGACGGCCTCGCCGCCGATCTTGCCGAAGTGATCGAATCGTTCGGTGGTTATGCGGATGTATTGGGCCACTCGATGGGCGGCAAGGCATCAATGGTGGTGGCGCTTGATCATCCTGCGGTGGTCAGGCGGCTGGTCGTCGCTGACATCGCGCCAATTACCTACGACCATAGCCAAAGCCATCTGATTGAGGCTATGCGCTGCGTAGATCTTGAAGCCGTCGAGCGGCGGTCTGACGCCGATTCCGCATTGCGCGCCTCCATCAAAGAGCCCGGTGTGAGAGCGTTTCTACTGCAGTCACTCGATTTGAGCCAGAAGCGCTGGCGGCTTAACCTTGATGTTCTGCAGGCAGAGATGGACAGAATCGTTGGCTGGCCAGTCTTCGAAACGAAAGCTTTCCATCCAACGCTCTTTCTGTCCGGTTCTACCAGCGACTATGTCAACCAGGGTGGTCGTGCCAGTGCCAGGATGCACTTTCCGAATGCCCGTTTCGCAAGGATTCCAGGTGCCGGACACTGGCTTCACGCCGAAAAGCCCAGGGAATTCGAGGCTGCCGTTCGAGCATTCCTGCGCATCTGACTCATATGGATTCGGATGCGGCAGCTGCGCGACGGATCATTACCGACGGCTTCACAGCTGCGGAGCCGTAAGTCCGGCTCTGCTGGTGTTCCTTCACCAGAGACGGGAAACAGGGCCATGAACGACCTCAGCGCCATTCAGCCGACCAGCCTTCCAGAGTGGTCATTCACTCGCTCGATACAGGTGGCGTCTCCAGGGCTGCTCACTTGGCCAGCATATCAATGCTGATAGGGTCGGGTACAGGAATTTTCGGGAATTACCGAACCAGGTTCGCTGGGGCCGCGTCGGAATCGCAGGAGCCCAACGCAGAGGTGATTGGGAGTGTGGCCGCGCAGCTTGGACGGATGTCGCGAACGACGCTTTCTCGCTCCGGCCCGTCGGAAAGCCAGTGTTCATTGGCAGCCGTTGGATACAAACGCTACCCTGTCCGGATCGGGCTCATATCCTTCAAAGTCTGAGGACCAGGTACCGGAATCGCTTACCACATTCAGGATAATCCTTTGGCCGGAAGCGACAGCTTTGGTCACTTCGGTTCCGAAAGATTCGGCGAGGCCCGTGAGGAGCGAGTCCAGGGCGAAGCCCTGTGTCACTATCGGTTCGCCTTCTCCGACCCTGTAGGTCAATTCCACCGCCCTTGGCCTTTCGGACACGATGCCGTGGAGAGCAATGGAAAACTCATAGCCACCCTTCCCATCGCAAATTGCCGTGATTCCCCAAGGATAGGGATCAGCGGTGGCCTCGCGGTCGTCATCTAGCAGAAGCCATTCAGATTTGCCCGCACCAGAAGAACTTCCCTCGTGTTCGTGGAATTCGAAAATGTCACTATGGCCCACGCCTGGAACCAACGCCGCCAGCGAGATCGCGGTGAACAGTATCTTCATATCTTGTCCTATCGGATCCACACCGCCTTCGGCAATGGAAGTGGGTGGCGCAAATGCGCCTCAATCAGGCCCGGCACAGTTTTTGGCGATCACAATAAACTACCTTGACGTCGGTGCAATAGCTGCCAACGAGGCAGCGGAACCCGCTGTTCTGGAATCCTGCGAATGATCTGGCCGCAGCCAGTACTGATCGGAACCAGCAGTGCCATCACAGCATTGTCCCCTTACCGACGTTGCGTGATGAATTGGCTGCACAATCGCACAGCGTTCCTTCGGTAGCATCCACGTGTGGAAAGTCTGGATGGCTGTTGACAGGCAGTGGTTCGCCCTGGCTGTGGAACGCCTGCAGGCCAATCGTGGAAAGAGGGCATGTGGCTGGAGTGATTGGCGCTCGTCATGTGATTTGTCCTGTCAGCCAATCAGCAGGTTATGGAAACATGGGACCATGTGCGGGGAATTGACGAAGCTTTGACATCCGTTCTGGGCTCCAGGCCAGATGTGATGCGGGGCCTAAGTCATGTGTGCCGACTCCATGCTGCCCAAAGCAAGGGATGGCGTGGCGGTTGTTCCTAACTGCGGAGCGAGTCGGCGCGGTCCTGAAGCCGCGGCGATGTGGTTTGGGCAGGAATCCATGAATCGCGCCCTGATTCTGCCTGTAACGCAGTCGTTATGAAGAGTTCCAGCCGTTGCTGGAATTGATGTCATTTTCGGAATTGTCCGAACTCATGTCGCAGGATAGCCCAGTTCGGCGACCGCCACGCGAATTTCGTCAAGGATGGCTAGGTCGTCTATGGTTGCAGGCGGCTTGAACTCGGCACCGTCCGCGATCCTGCACATGGTCGCTCGGAGGATCTTGCCAGAGCGGGTTTTGGGAAGCCGGTCAACGACCGCGACCAGCTTGAAGGCGGCGACGGGACCGATACGCTCCCGAACAAGCTTCACGCACTCAGCCCTGATTTCACCGTGGGGGCGGCTGACTCCCTTCGTGAGGCAGACAAATCCCATCGGCAGCTGGCCTTTCAGGGCGTCGGCAACCCCGATGACGGCACATTCGGCGACATCTGGATGGGAAGCCAGAACCTCTTCCATGCCACCTGTCGACAGTCGGTGCCCCGCGACGTTGATGACGTCGTCCGTGCGTGCCATGATCCAGACATAGCCGTCATCGTCCTTCATGCCAGCGTCACCGGTATCGTAGTATCCAGGGAAACGATCAAGATAGGACTTTCGGAACCGGGCTTCCGCGTTCCAGAGGGTGGGCAGCGTTCCCGGAGGCAGGGGAAGCCTGATAGCGATTGATCCCAGCTCTCCGGTTGGTTGCGGGCGGCCGTCGTTATCCAGAATCTCTATCTGGTAGCCGGGCATTGGTACCGTCGAGGAGCCCAGCTTGACTGGCAGCTGTTCGATTCCCATCGGATTGCCTGCAATGGTATAGCCGGTTTCAGTCTGCCACCAATGGTCAATGACGGGAACGCCCAGCAGATCCTGTGCCCACTCAATCGTGTCCGGATCGGCACGCTCGCCAGCGAGATAAAGAGTTTTGAGGCAGGACAGATCGTATGGTGTCAGGAATTCGCCTTTGGGGTCCTCGCGCTTTATTGCCCGAAATGCGGTCGGAGCCGTGAAGAAACTGCGAACGTTGTGCTCTGAGATCACGCGCCAGAACGTTCCGGCGTCAGGAGTTCCAACAGGTTTGCCTTCAAACACAATGGTCGTGTTTCCATGAATCAGGGGAGCGTAACAGATATAGCTATGGCCGACGACCCATCCGACATCCGATGCCGCCCAGAACGCATCACCAGGATCAACGTCATAGATGTTTTTCATCGTCCAGTTCAGGGCAACAAGATGGCCTCCTGTGGGCCGGACGACCCCCTTTGGTTGGCCGGTCGTGCCTGACGTATAAAGGATGTAGGCGGGATGGTTTCCCTCAACGAACACGCAGTCGGCCGGGCTGGCGCTGTCCAGCGCATGAATCCAGTCAAGGTCCCGGCCTTCTGTCAGGGTTGCCGGTGCCTGTTCTCGCTGAAGGATCAGGGTGAAGTCAGGCTTGTGCGAAGCCAGATCAATTGCGCCGTCGAGCAGTGGCTTGTATTCCACAATGCGGCCTGGCTCGATGCCGCAGGACGCCGACAGGATCGCTTTCGGTTGAGCGTCATCGATTCTGACGGCAAGCTCGTTGGAGGCGAAACCACCGAACACGACGGAGTGAATTGCGCCGATGCGGGTGACAGCAAGCATGGCGACAAGTGCTTCGGGCACCATGGGCATGTAGATGATGACCCGGTCTCCCTTCGCAATGCCTCGCGCCTTCAGCGCGCCAGCCAGCTGGGCGACCTGGGCCTGGAGTTCGCGGTATGTGATGGTTCGTTTGGTTCCGGTGACAGGGCTGTCGTGGATGATCGCCGCCTGGTCGCCACGGGCCGCAACATGCCGGTCGACGGCGTTCCAGCAGGTGTTGGTCATGCCATCGGAGAACCATTCGTATAGCGGCGCGTTTTCGTCACAAAGAGCCTTAGTGGGTTTGCGCTCCCATTCGATGGCTTCCGCTGCTTTCATCCAAAATGCTTCGGGGTCGTCCTGCCAGAACCTGTAAACATCAGCGAATGCCATGTCGCGCCTCCAATCCTGTTTCCCATTGTCACGGTTGGGAGGGGCACGGCAAGTGGGGTGGGGATCTATGTGGCAGATTATCGCAAAGGGTGGACGGAACGAGTCCCGTCGGGCCGGTTCAGAGGCGATTGGTGCAACGGGATGGAATGCAGGGGATCTGGTTTGATCCGCGAAGCAGCGAGATGAATGTGCCCAACCCGTTGATCGCTCTATCCTTTGGTATGAATGGTCTTAACTGTCGGGCGGAAGCCGATCTGCGGATTTGGTCGGGCGGCAAATGAGATGCCGCGATGGGTTGATGCTTACGGGACGCGCAGGAGACTCGACTATCACGTTCCGGCAGTAGCATAAGCTCTGGTTGGTGTTGCTCTGGCTTGCTGCGCCTGGTTCGGCTTGACCTTCGTTGATGCTCTAGGCACAGTGATGACCAGACCGATTACTTGGAAGGGCCATTGCGTACCTCCCCGTTCTCCTCCTACGAATGGATGATCGCCTTGCGCTACCTTCGCTCACGTAGGGCTGAAGGTGGCGTCTCCGTCATGACGTGGATTTCCCTTATCGGAATCACGCTGGCGGTCTTCGCCCTGATCGCCACTTTCGCCGTCAGATCCGGGTTCAGGGCCGAGTTCGTCGACACGATTCTGGGTGCCAACGCCCATGTCACGGTCTATTCCGACTATTACGAATCCGACAATGGCCGGCGCATTCGAGCGCTAACTGAATATGACTCAACTGCGGGACGCATTGCCGAAATCGACGGGGTGATCCGCGCCACTCCGCTGATTAAGGGACAGGTCATGGCCAGTCTGCTTGGAAGAAACACGGGTGTGCAGGTTTTCGGAATTGCACTCGAAGATCTCAGGACCATACCGCGTGTCGCAGGTGCCGAGGAGCGATATGGTGATATTGAGGCGTTTGGGAGGGGCATAGCAATTGGTTCAGGTGTGGCGCGTGAGCTCGGCGCTGTCGTTGGTGACAGGATCAGACTGATCTCCCCGGACGGAGTGAAGACAGCCTTTGGGGTTTCGCCGCGCGTCAACGCCTATGAAATTGTCTACGTCTTTACGGCTGGCCGGTACGACATCGACCGGACCCGTCTCTATATGCCATTTGCGGAAGCCCAGAGTTTTTTCAACAAGGAGGGCCAGGCCGACGAAATCGAGGTGATCGTCGCGGAACCTGAAGAGATCAACGGATACCTGCCGGAGATTCTGAGTGCTGGCGGTGACAGGGCGCTGGTCTGGACATGGCGTGACAGTTCCGGAGCGTTTCTCAGGGCGCTTGATGTCGAAGACAACGTGATGTTCATCATTCTTTCGATTCTGGTGCTGATCGCGACGATGAACATCGTTTCGGGGCTGATCATGCTGGTGAAGAACAAGGGTCGCGACATTGGCATTCTTCGGACTGTTGGGCTTACCGAAGGATCGATTCTTCGTATATTTTTCATTTGCGGCGCATCCATCGGCGTGGCCGGGACCTTCGCGGGTACGGTAATGGGCTGTCTCTTTGCAGTCTATATCGATCCGATTTTCAGCTTTGTGAACTTCGTTATGGGAGGAGGAGTCTGGGATCCCTCGATCCGCGGAATATACCATCTTCCTGCCAGGCTGGTGCCTGGTGACGTCATTGTCGCGGTCTGCCTTTCGCTTGGCCTAAGTTTCATCGTCACGATTTTTCCGGCTCGCCGCGCTGCGCGCATGAACCCGGTCGAGGCGCTGCGTTATGAGTGAGACTGCCCTGGAGCTTCAGGGAATCGAAAAGTTTTACGGCCGCGGCACGGCTGGAGAGGTGCCGGTGCTTTGTGGAACTGATCTTCGGGTGGCGCGAGGCGAGATTGTGGCGTTGGTCGCCCCATCCGGGGCGGGAAAGTCAACGCTTCTTCACATTGCGGGCCTTCTTGACAGGCCTGACCGCGGGACGGTGGTGATTGGCGGCACTGACATGACGGGAGGGAACGACCGTCGGCGTACGGAGGCACGAAGGCGCGAAGTGGGGTTTGTTTACCAGTTCCATCATCTGCTGCCCGAGTTCACGGCGCTCGAAAACGTTGTTCTTCCACAACTAGCGAATGGTGTCGGCCGGAATGAAGCCGAGGGGCGATCGACGGAACTTCTGGCGAAGGTTGGTGTCGCTGCCCGATCTGATCACCGGCCCGCGGCGCTGAGTGGCGGCGAACAGCAGCGCGTTGCCTTCTGTCGGGCGCTTGCCAACGAACCTTTGCTTCTACTGGCGGATGAACCGACCGGAAATCTTGATCCCGGCACGTCGGATCTGGTTTTTGATGCGTTGATGGAACTGGTGCGCGATGCCGGCATGGGGGTGCTGGTCGCTACACATAACCTTGATCTGGCCGCTCGCATGGACCGACTGGTACGGCTCGCGGATGGAAAGATCGTGACGGACGATGCCTGATGCGTTCGAGGTGGAATTGCGGCGACGGTTTGCGAAGGGTCATCTGAAGAACTGGGTCTCCGCCTAATGTGCCCCATGGAAAGGTCTACTCCCGCTTTCGGAAGTGGGCGTGCGTATGCTATTGGCAATCCGAAATCCGTGGAGCGGACACATGCTGAGTGAAAGAGCCCTGTCGAGACTTCGTGACCTGTATGATCGCAAAGTGATGAACAATGTCTTCCGTGCGCAGTACATTGAATGCCTTGTCGTAGAAGTCTTGGGAAAGGATTGGAAGCTGACCTGGGAAAGAGGGCATGACTGGGCACCGTGGGACATCGAGAGCCTATCCGGGGACTATCGCATTGAGATCAAGCATTCTGCGGCGCGACAGACCTGGCATGATTCGAATTCAAAGCCAGCGAAACCAAATTTCGACATTCGCTTCCGGAAGGGATACTGGACCAAGGAGAGTAAATGGGTAGAGGAAACCGGCCGACATGCCAGCATTTATGTCTTCGCGTGGCATGGGGAGATGGACGAGGGCAAGGCGGATCATCGTGAGCCCGCGCAATGGGAGTTCTATGTTGTTCCGACCGAAGAATTGCCAGATCAGAAGTCCATTGGTCTCAGGGCTTTGCAGGAATCTTGGCGGCCTATAGGATTCGAAGCAGTTGCCGATACCGTCAATGAGCTTTGCGGTTCATCAGACGCAGAATAGATATCGCTCAGACGTCAAGCTCTTCCACGAAGCGTGCGTTCTGTTGGATGTACTGAAACCTCAGCTCTGGCTTCTTTCCCATTAGGCGTTCGACAAGGTCGCCAGTTTCGCCTGGAGAATCCTCGTCGATGGTAACCCGAATGAGCTTGCGGGTCGCGGGGTTCATCGTGGTCTCTTTCAGGTCCTTGGCGTCCATTTCGCCGAGCCCTTTGAAACGGCTGACATCAATCTTGCCTTTCCCACCCAGACCGGCCTCTAACCAGGAATCACGTTCCGCTTCATCGAGGCAATAGACCCGTTTCGCACCCTGAGTGAGCCGGTAAAGCGGAGGGCATGCCAGAAAGAGATGTCCGGCGTCGATCATCGGGCGCATCTGGACGAAAAAGAATGTCATGAGCAGCGAAGCGATATGGGCACCATCAACGTCTGCGTCAGTCATGATGATGACTTTGGCGTAGCGAAGGTCGTCGATGCTGAATCTGGTTCCCATGCCTACACCAAGGGCCTGGCACAGATCGTTGATTTCCACGTTCTGCCCCAGCTTTGAGCTTGCGGCACCAAGGACATTGAGGATCTTACCACGCAGGGGGAGAAGTGCCTGGGTGTTGCGGTCGCGGGCCATCTTGGCGGAGCCGCCAGCGCTGTCGCCTTCCACGATGAAGAGCTCGGTTCCGTCCCGGACATTCGCGGTGCAGTCGACGAGCTTTCCGGGAAGGCGCAGCTTCTTTGTTGCCGATTTCCGGGCCGTTTCCTTTTCCTGCCGACGGCGGAGACGCTCCTCGGCGCGCAGCACCAGGAAGTCCAGGATCGCGCCGGCTGACTTGGTGTCAGTCGCAAGCCAGTTGTCAAAATGGTCCCGCACCGCTGTTTCGACGAGGCGCGCCGCCTCGTTGGTTGACAGCTTGTCCTTGGTCTGTCCGGAGAATTCCGGTTCGGGGATGAAACAGGACACGAGTGCGCAGCCGCCAGAGGCCAGATCTTCCCTGGATATCTGGGCTGCCTTTCGGTTGCCAGCCAGTTCGCCATAGGCACGGATGCCTTTGAGAATGGCGTTCCAGAATCCACTCTCGTGCGTGCCACCCTCGGGAGTAGGGACGGTATTGCAGTAGGACTGAATGAATCCGTCCCGACTTGGTGTCCAGTTGATCGCCCATTCAACCGAGCCTGGAGTCCTGAAGCGCTCTTCGAAATCCACCCGTCCGGCAAACGGGCGCTCGACATAGGTCGAGGCGCCATTCATCTGTTCGCCAAGGTAATCGGCCAATCCACCGGGAAAATGGAAAGTGGCCTCGCTGGGAACGTCACCATCCCCGACCTGTGTGCGCCAGCGGATTTCAACACCGGAAAACAGGTAGGCTTTGGATCTGGCCATCCTGAACAGTCGGCGGGGTCTCAATCTTGACTGACCAAAGATTTCCGCATCTGCGTGGAAGGTGACAGTGGTTCCGCGACGGTTGGAGGTTGCGCCCAAAGACAGTATGGGACCCAACGGTACGCCGCGGGAGAATTCCTGGGCGAATACTTCCCGGTTGCGGGCGACCTCAACACGCAGGTGATCGGAGAGGGCGTTGACGACGGACACTCCCACACCATGCAGGCCACCTGAGATTCGATACGCCTTTCCAGAGAACTTACCGCCCGCGTGGAGGGTGCAGAGGATGACTTCAAGGGCGCTCCTGTCCGGAAACTTCGGATGCGGGTCTACGGGAATGCCGCGTCCATTGTCGCGGATGGTGACGGACTGATCAGCATGGAACTCGACCTCGATCCGGGTCGCATGTCCGGCGACGGCTTCGTCCATTGAGTTGTCGAGCACTTCGGCCACGAGGTGATGCAGGGCACGTTCATCGGTACCGCCGATATACATTCCCGGGCGTTTGCGAACCGGTTCCAGTCCCTCCAATACCTCGATCGAAGAGGCGTCATACGATTCATTGGGCGGAGGGCGTGAAAAGAGGTCTTCCGGCATGTTGGCTGCTCTGTTCGCTCATTTGTTTGTTTTGGTCATTATGAAGGAGGTTGGCCTAAAATGAAAGCGGTTTGTGCCTTCAGTCAGAAGACATACCATATGCGCCTGCCAATGAGGCATGAGATTGTGGGGGAAGCGGCTGTGGAATTTGCGGGTCGCTTAAGGCAGCTGCGCTTGGGAGTGGAAGCGGGGTCGGAAAAGGAATGGATCCTCCGCGTCTTTCAGTTCGCAGGCATTGCCGTCGGGGTCGATGAATGTAGCCACCTGTCCCCAGTCAAAGGATTTGTGCTGCACTGGAATGCCGCGTGTCTCCAGCAGGTCTGCTGCGGAGGCGACATCGGTGACGTTGAGCCGCAGCATGGTCGGGTTTTCAGCGTTGCTCTTTCGGCCGTCGCACGCATGCCCGCCAGTCCCGATCATCCGGTACCCGTCGCCAAGATGAAAACAGCACAGCCCCCTCATTTCAAACCAGACGGGCAGTTCCAGCACATCGCGGTAGAACGCAATGCAGGCATCATACCGCTTGGTGCAGAGAATGATCCCATGGGTAAGGATCATTGGGCTCAGTCCTTCGCCAGTTCCTGTGCTCATCCGGTCGCCTCCGCAGGAGTCCCTGCCAATGCCATAGGAAACATTCGGCTTCCATTGGTTGCGGCCTGGTCCATCGGCACGGTCGCAGGTCTACGCACACTGGAGGGGCTGAACGCCTCTACAAATTCCATGTGGTTTCCTTTCCGATCGATTTCCAGTTCTACCTTATCCTGAACCAAGTGATGGCAATCCGGTAGCATGATCGTCTCCTCGGCTCTTGTGGAGAGATCGCATTCTGATTCAATCCTGAAATGGTTCCCAATTGAGCTATCACTATTGATTTTATTATTCTTTCTTCCTTGTGCTTCAGTCGTCCTTACAGGAAATACAGGTGGACGCCGCCCCTCCATGCGCCCGAATGTGGCATTTCCATACATTCTTCGTCGGGGTGCATCCCTGTCAGGAGGTGGAATGTCGGTGTTTCGCGAAGCCCGCGGCGGGTCGCGCTGCCGGACCACGGCCAATTCTCCAGAAGACAGTCTCCCATTTCGGCATCGTCCTGCCTTATCGGGCTGTATCCATTGGAAATTTCCGGAAACCCGAAAAGGGGAAGGAATGGACCTGGTGACGAAAACCTTGGTTTCAGGTATATGATGTGCCGTTGCGACCTGATTTGGTGTAAATTGGTGACGATATGCCTGTTGCCAGGCACGAACAAACTGCTCAAATTTTCGATCCCAAAATCAAACTCACTACACGACCGACGTAACCTTGATGGAGTTTCCCAAAATGGATGAACAGACATAGGAGAATGTCTATTGAACGAAGGCCGCTACGCGGCCAGAGGTAGCATATTGATGGGACGGAGGCACCACGGACCCGTCGTACCCTGTCTTTGCCATTGGCCGTGCGGGTTTCCGGTGATTGCCCCTTTCTGTTCTGATTCCCTGGTTCCCCGTGTGTTCGGGGTCATTTTCAACTAGGGAGTTTCCCATGGGTGCCAGGACTACCCCCCGTGTTCCACCCTCGCGCCGGAAGATGATCGAAGTGATGACCCTGAAGGGTCTGGCGACGCGGACGCAACAGGATAACCGGAACATAATTGCTGCCCTATCGCGGCATTACGATCGCCCGCCGCAGGCCCTGACGGCGGACGGGATCCGTTCCCGGGTGCCGGCCCGGATTGATCAGGGGCTTCGTCCGCGTACCACCAATGCCGATATCCCGGCCCGCGTCCGTTCCACGATGACGCGATGGGACAGGCCGACAGGGTCGAAGGCCTGCGCTGTCGCAGGAATCCCGACCGTCTTCCGCGGTCCATTCCCGGGTTGGATGTCCCGCATCTGATCCAGGGGATCAACGACCGGCGCTACCGGACCGCGACCCTGACCGCCCATGGCTCCGGCCTGCGGATCTCCGGGATCGTGGCGCTGCGGGTCGGCGACATCCGGAGCGGGGAGGGTCTGCTACGGATTCGCGAGGGCAGGGGCCGCCATGGGCGCATGGCGCATCTGCCCGACAGGGTTCCCGAAGCCCTCGGGAACTACTGGCGCCAGACCTGGCCGGACCCGATCGCGGCATCACCTTCCATAGCCTGTGGCACACGGCTGCAACGCATCCGCATGAACGCGGAGCGTCGACCGGTGTGGTGCGGGATCCGCTCGGCCACAGGTCCCCGGAAGCGACACGGGTCTACGCCCGAACCACCGGCACCATGTTCCGCAAGCGGGATCATCCGGTGTCCGGCTTTCGCGAGCGCCGCGCCGGCAGACCCGATTTCGCCGCGCCGCAGGTCATAAACAGTATCGTGCGCTGCCGAACGGCGGAGCCCGGAGGGACCACCCATGCGTGCCAGGCCCGCGGCCATCGGCACACCGTATGGAAGTCCCGCGGCAACCGCCACTGCCCCAACCGCCACTGCCCCAACCGCCACTGCCCCAACCGCCAGGGAGCCGCGGCCAACAGGTGGATGGACGAACGGGCCGTGGCCATCCTGCCGGTGCCCCGCTTCCATATCGTCGTCACGCTTCCGGAGCCGATCGCCCGTATCGCCTGTCAGAACCGCGGGACGGTCTTCGACATCCTGTTCCGGGTCGCCGCAGGGACGCTGCGCGTCATCAGCGCCGATCCCCGAGGATTCGGCGCCCGCGTCGGCGGAACCGCGGTCCTGCATACCTGGAACCGGAAGTTGCGGTGGCACCCGCATCCGCACTGCCTAGTGCCCCATGGCGGCTTCGACATCAACACCGGGAACCGGAAGACCGGAAGCGCCGGCTTCCCCGCCCCGCTCAAGGTGCCCGCCAGCCACTTCCGTCGCCGCTTCCCCGAAGAACCCGCCAGGGCGCTTCACCACCGGACGTTCCACGGATCCACCGCCAAACCCGCCGACGACCGCGCCTTCGCCCGCCATACCCCATCCCCGATGCACGGATCCTGTCCTTCAACGGCTCAGGCGTCACCATCCGCTGACGCAAACCGGCTGCCCATGCCGGCGGGACCCCAACCCATGGCACCATCACCCTGACCGTCGATGGATTCATCCGCCGGTTCCTGATGCGCCGCGTTCCCAATGGCTTCCATCGGATCCGACACTTCGGAATCCTCGCCAACGGCTGTCGCGCCAGGACCCTGGAGGCCGTCATCCCGGCCCGACGGGAAGCACCCGACGACACCGAAGCCGAACGGCAGGCCCGCGCCATGACACGTCCCTGTCCACAATGCGGCGGACCTTCGAAACGCCTCCGGCCCCTCCCGGAGATCTTCCGGCTCCCGCGCAGACGGCGAAGCGCGGCTCTCACCCGCCAGCGCGCGCCTCCGAAGCCTCCCGGCGCACCATGACCACGACCAGCACGACAGGACAGGATCCGCGACCCCGGGGCGCCGTGGAAGCCGTCGTGCCCATCACCCCGGTCCGGTCCCGTCGCCACCCCAGGACCACCTCGCAGCCCCTCACGGCGGTCGCGAAAACTCTCTTCGACGGCCCATCCAGCGCCCGCGGAACCGAATCGGACTCCCGATCCCGCGGAACCTCCCGGCCCCGCTGACACCCCGGCTTCCACTTTCCACCATAGCCTTTCCGAAACCTTCGCGGCTTCGTTCAGACCTGCTTGGTGCCGGCGCTTCGGCCGACGCTAACCATGATATTGGTCGCCCACATCAGAGTTGGAGTGGGGGTCGGATTCTTGACATCGGTATAGGTACCACTGAACCGGGGATTCCCGGTCATATCGTTCAGGGCTGGGGCTGAAGGCCAGCCAGGGTCCGCCTGATTTGGGGATGGTGCTGCCGGTTTCCCGGCTGGTCAGGCTGCCTACCCGCTTTCAGTCAGTTAAAGGAATGCGCGTGACGGGAACACGGAGCGGAGTGAGGACGTACCTGACCCCAGCGACCGCGTTCCTGACCCGACACGGACCCGGTGTGAAGAGTCATCTGGATAGTGCGATGGCTGCTGAGAGGGCAGGGGACTCACACCACAACTAGGCGGTCGGATCGCATCTTCGATCGGTGGGGTGTGAAGGCGGAGATGAGCGGAATCAGCCAGTTATGGCGGGGTAGGTCATTTTCGCCAGCTTCAGGCGCTGGATCTTCCCCGACGGCCCCTTGGGCAGGTCACCAAGAATGTGGATGTGATCGGGACTCTTGAAGTCGCCCAAACGAACCCGGCAGACGTTGACAAGCTGTTCGACCGTGACCTTTGCCCCTTCGCGGAGCTTGACCGCCGCCTCGACCGTCTCACCATAGCTGGGGCAGGGTCGGGCAAAGGCCGCAGCCTCCACCACATCGACGTGCGAATAGAGCGCTTCGTCGACTTCACGCGGGGCAATGTTCTCACCGGCCTTGATGATCAGTTCCTTCAGTCGGCCGGTAACGAATACATAACCGTCAGCATCGATCTTCCCCAGATCACCAGTTCTAAGCCAGCCGTCTTTCGTCATGGCCGAGGCTGTCGCCTGCGGGTTATCCAGGTAACCACGCATCACGTTCGGCCCCTTTACGGCAATCTCGCCTTCGGTGTCAGGTGGTAGCGGCTCAAACTCCGGCGACAGAATTGTGACCTCGTTACCAAAAGCCATCCCCGGCGATCCGATTTTTCTTAGTCCGGGGGGCAGTGGATTCGACAGGATCTGCGCCGCGGTCTCGGTCAGCCCCATGGTCTCCACGATCGGCACACCAAAGCGGCCTTCAAAGGCCCTCTGCACCTCCGGCGCAAGCGCCGAAGACGCCGAGCGGCCAAAACGAATGCGGGCGCGGGTGACTTCGTTCGGCTCTGACTCTCCGTGCAGAAGATGCGAGATAATCGTCGGCACGACCGAGAACCATGTGGCCTGATATTGAGCACAGAGATCCCAGAAACGACGGGTGGAGAATTTCCCGCACACAATGACCGATCCGCCCGAGACCAGCGGTGCCATCACCGTCACACATAGTCCATTGATATGGTGGATCGGCAGCACGCAGAGCGCCCGGTCGCTCGGCGTCAACCTGTGCGCCAGCGCCGTGGTCCAGCCGCCTGCAAGCAGACTGATATGGCTGTGGAGAACCCCCTTGGGGAGGCCCGTGGTGCCAGAGGTATACATCAGCAAGGCGTCGTCTTCGCCGCATAGCTCGCGCAGTTCGGTTTCGGGATCTGACGGCGCAGAGCGGAGATCGTCAGGCGAAAGCGGCGTGACCCGGTTCGGTTTGGCCTCGCAGGCGGCATGGAACAGATCGCGTTGTGCCATGTCGAGAATGACATATCGCGAACCGGAATGGGTAAGGGCGTACCCGATGGCTTCGGCACCGGCTACTAGATTGATCATGGTGGCCCGGAAACCGCCATAGAGCACACCGAAGAGGCACGTGATCCCCGCCCTGCCGTTGGGTAGCATCAGGGCGACGCTTTCCCCTTTGGAGAGGCCAAGACCGGTAAGATGCCGCGCAATCCGCTGCGCCGCATCGCGCAGTTCGCGCCAGCTGATATGCCCGTCGTCAGGGAAGACGTGACTGATCTCATCTGCGGCCACTGTCGCCCGCTCGTCCAGCCAGTCGCGGACCGTACCGGTGGGCGGTGATGTGGCGTCAATGGTCACTTGCCGGCCTCCGCCCAGTAATCGCTGAAGATTTCTTCAAGCGTGGGCTCGCGTGGCGGGATCGGACGGACGATTCTGGTTCGCTGCACGAAGTGCCGCCAGTGAACATTTTCATCGATGGAGTTGCCACCCCAGGATCCGCAGCCCATGCTGAGCGAAAACGGCATGCCGTTGGTAAATGATCCACCGGTCGCGAAGGTATGCGCCTGGTTCACAATGACACGACAGGTGGGCATCTCCCTGCCCAACTCGATTGCGCGAGCCTCTTCCCTGCTGTGAAGGCCGATGGAATGCCCGGCTCCCTGATTGTTCAGAATTCTGGTTGCCATCAATTTGGCGTCCGCAAAATTCTGGGCTCTGTAGAGCGCCAGAACGCGGCTGAGTTTCTCGCTCGAAAGTGGATGATCGGGACCGATGCCAGTGGTTTCGACAGCGATGAATCTGGTTCCCTCGGGAACCTGTTCACGAAGCCCCAACGCCAATATCGTCTGATCGGCGTCCTGCGCGACCACGGATCGGTTCAGATGGCCATCGGGCCATAGCTTCTCAACGATTTCGGCGTCATTTCGCACCAGCGCGCCGCCTTCACCAGCCAATGCCGCAATGAAGTCGTCGTAAACCGCATCAACCACCACAACCGCGTTCTCGGATGAACAGGATGTTGCATTATCAAAGGTCTTCGAGGCGGCGATTTTTTGCGCTGCATCAGCAATCTCGGCAGTTTCATCAACAATTACAGTGACATTTCCTGTGCCCACTGCCACTGCGGGCGTTCCACAGGTCTGTGCCCGGTGAACGTTGTCCTGACTCCCGGTGCAGATCACCCGGTCGCAAAGCTCCATGAGCCGTTGCGTTCTGGCCTTTGATCCAGGTGCCGGAATCATTTGAACCAGATCGCGATCAAGGCCCAGCTTGCCGAATTCGTCGTGGATGAAGTCAAGCAGCGCTTCGCATGTGGTGGCACCTTTGGGGGAGGGCGCAACAACGATGGCATTGCCGCATTTCAGGGCATTGATGATATTGTTTGCGGGGGTTGCCGCTGGATTCGTTGAAGGGACCACGGCACCCACGACGCCTAAAGGACGCAGGATTTCAATAATACCGGTTTCAGGGTGATCGCTGACAATCCCGTATGTCCTGGCGTTCCGGATGTCACGCATCAGCCCGAGTGTTTTGCGGTGGTTCTTGATGATCTTGTCGGGCACATTTCCCAGCCCCGTAATGTGAACGGCCAACTCGGCCAGTCTTCGGTTTCGGCTCGGCTCCATGATCGCCCAGGCCGCGGCCTGGGCGGCACGGTCGTAGCGTTCCTGGTTGCCGTTGGCCTCGTAGGCGATCTGGGCCGAGCGGGCGCGCTCAACCAGTTCATCTACGACCAGTGTTTCATTCGGTGCATTCATTTTGACGTCTTTGGTTTGGGAAGTCGGCGGGCGGCTGTGGCCGCCCGCCTGATTTGTTATGGCTCAGAGACCAGCCAACAGCTCTGTCAGCGTCGCTTGGCGTGCCTTCCACATTTCGATGACCTCATCCCGGCTCATGACATGCATCGGTGAACCGCCGGCCTTCATCCTGGCCTGTACGCGCGAGTTTTCGAAAATCGTCGGAACGACGGCCGCGAGCCTGTCGATTACTTCCTGCGGTGTGCCCTTGGGCACCATGATGCCGCGGAAGTTGACGCTGGCATTGTCGATGTCGAATCCCTGTTCCTTCAGCGTTGGCACATCCGGCAGGAATTCATTGCGCTCAAGGTCAAAGACGCCGAGGATTTTGACATTGCCCGCTTCGCGGGCCCGGAAGGCATCGCTGAGATTGTTAACGCCACTCATAACTTCACCCGCGATGACAGCCTTCATCGCTCCGGCACCACCGGCATTGTTGGGAATGTAGGCCAGTTTCACACCGGCTGCCTTTTCAAGCTGAAGTGCCGCGATGTGATGACCCACGAACAGGCCCGCGCCCGAGAATGTCAGCTTGGCAGGGTTTTCCCTGGCCCAGTCGATCACGTCGTTCATCGAGTTGAACTCGCTGTCCGCTTTCACGACAAAAACCGCCGGATCGGCACCCCAGTTGGCAATCGGTTCGAAGCTGTCGATGGAATAGGAAACACCGCCCTCGATCGACTGCGCAATGAAATGCGGAACATTATAGGCGCCTAGCGTATAGCCGTCGGCCTCGACCTGTGTGGCGAGCCAGTTCCAGCCAACCCTGCCACCTGCGCCCGGCTTGTTGACGATTGCGATGGGCATGCCGAGCGCATCCTCGTTGCCCGCAGTCATTGTGACGATTCGGGCCTGAAAATCTGTTGCGCCGCCAGCACCGTAACTGACCATTAGCATAATTGGTCTTTCGGGATATTCCTGTGCCTGGGCCGCCGCCGCAAGCCCTGCTATGGCGAAGGCAGCGCCTGCCAACAGTTTTTTCATCATCTTTTCCTCCTTTGGTTTTCCAGTGCGCTGTTGAATGGGTCAGAAAAAGACCTCGCGCGGGGTGAAGACTTTCAGCAGCATCGCAAAAAGCCCATACATGACGACCATGAAACCGGCCGTGATCGTGACTCGCCTGATCCAGACCTTCGGTTCGCGGTGCGAAGCCGGATCATACATTGACAGGAGCAGGAAGAAGGCGATGGTCGTGGCCGTATAGAAGCCAAGCGATTTGGCCGCCCAGAATACATACACACACATGACCGCCAACCCTGGCAGCAGGGCAGCCAGCATCTTCATGGAAATTCCAGCGCCAACCTTTGACAGACCCAGGACAGCCTTGCCGAACGTCCAGAGGGCAAAGGCCGTAAAGCAGATCGAGATCAGGCGCGGGAACAGGAAGGCGTCGGCCGGTTCCTGCGTAAAGCTGATCCAGCAAACCCAAAGCCCGACTGCAGCGATAAGGCCCGACGGGACGATGTGCTGCGCACGTTTCACGATATGTCCTCCTGAGCGTTGAGTGTTCCGCGTCTACGGAATTCCATAACAGCCGAATATCCGACCGAAAGGATGACAAGCGCGATAAGAAACATGTTCAGAGCGCCGCCGAAAAAGTAGGAGGCCTTTCCGACAGTCGCACTGGCGATCATGGATCCCTGGATGAAATTCGCCTCCGCAATTGGTCCCAGTATCAACCCCAGGACTAATGGGGCCGCGGAGAAGCCGAAGCGTTCCAGGAAGAACATCATGATCCCGAGCGAAGCCATGACATAGACATCGGCCATCGAATGCTGAACTGAATATGACCCAAAGACCGCGAGTCCCAGCACCATGGCAGCCATGATCGAGTGTGGAACCTGGGCAACCCTCGCCGCAGTTCTCGCGATATAGAGGCCAAACAGGCACATGAGGAACTGACCGATCAGCATCGAGTCGATAAAGGTCCAGGCCACTGCGGGGTGATTTTCGAACAGGTCGGAGCCGGGGAAGATCCCATGGATCAGGAGACCGCCCAGCAGGACAGCGGCTGTGGGACTGCCTGGAATCGACAGCGTCAATAGCGGTACGAGAGACGGGCCCACCATGGCGTTGTTGGCGGATTCAGCGGCGATGATGCCTTCGGAGTGACCTTTCCCGAATTTTTCCGGCTCCCGCGACATTTTTCGCGTCTGATCATAGGCCACCAGACCCGCGATCTGGCCGCCAACCCCAGGGATGAGACCAATGATGGAGCCTGTGATCGTTCCAATGCTCAGCGCCCGGGTTCGGCTGAACAGTTCGCCTATCGCGTCGCGGATCGGACTCTGTTTCACGTCAACCATCGAGACGCCGTCCGGCTGGCGACCCTTCGCGAACATCGTCAAAACCTGAGGTATCGCGAAGATACCGATGAGGGCAGCGATTATGTTGATGCCGCCGCTCAGGGAAGGATGAAAAATGAATCGCTGCGCCCCAAGGATGTCGTCGAACCCGATCGTGGCCAGCCACATTCCGATGCAGCCGGACAGTAGTCCCTTGATCAGCGAGTTCGATTCCAGTGAGCCAATCACGGTAACGCCAAAGATTGCCAGCCAGAAAAGCTGCGATGGTCCGAAGGCCAGTGCCCATTGGGCCAGAAGTGGCGTGAGGAAGATCAGAAGCAGTACCCCGAAAACACCGCCAATGAGTGAGGCCAGGAATGACAGTTGCAGGGCACGGGCTCCGTCGCCTCTGACCGCCATCGCATGCCCATCAAGCGTCGTGGCAATGTTGGCCGGTGCACCGGGGATCCTGAGCAGGATTGCGCTGACCGCACCACCAGCGACGGTAGAGGTATATGCTGCGCCCAGCAATATCAGCCCCTGAACCGCCTCCAGGTGAAATGTGAAAGGGATGAGCAGTGCGACCGCCATCGTTGGTGAAAGTCCTGGGGTCGCACCCAGGATTAGACCGCCGACCGTTCCGACCAGGAGCAGTATGAAGGATACCGGTTCAAAGACATTGCCGAAATAGAAGATGAACTCCAATGTGTTCCCCTTTATCGAACTACGATACGATTTTTGACTGACTGTGATCCGTTAAGAGTGTGTTCAAAAAGTCGAGTGGTCCCGCAGGATGTGGCGTTTCGGACTGGTTCCGAATCCAAATCCGAAGAAATCCGTGCCCTGGAACGGGGTCACCAGATAGCTGTATAGACAGTCGAACGACCATCGTCAAAGCGATCTGACGGACGGTAAATTGCACATCGCCGGGCTGATTCCGCCGGGGCAGGGGCGCATGGTTCGGCCGTTCGGAGTCTATCATTTTGATAGGCCTGGCATTTGTCTCCACCTGTGGCGCATCGGTGTCCGGCCGGATGGATTTCGACTTCCTGTGGCGACTTGGGCGTCGTCTGGAACTGGAACTTCCGGCGCCGTTATGGAAACCGCTCGGCCTCCCGACGCGGGTCGGGTGCATGCCTTGGTCGAACCGGCGATCAACAGCCGGTAGCACCGCGGTCCCGTTCGGATGTGCAGCCACGGATAGAAAGGCTTCGTGCGAACGATGGCTGTGGCCATCCTGCTGGGACGCGTGCCGCCGACCGGGTCACAGACGGCTCGCAACGCCAGGGTCTGGACCGACGTGACTGTTGGTAGGTCCGCGTCCACATGCCGCCTTCATGTTCAGGCCCGGAAGGCCCGGGCACTGCCGTCAGTCACGCGGCGTCTGGCATCCCTGCATCCGCGACTAACCGGAATCAGGCGTAGAACGAGCGCAAAGGTGGGGTCCTCTGGCAGACACGAGCTAATGTGAGCGGCGAAATGCGGGCCATGAATTCCCATTGAAAGTTCAGGACAACGCGTCTGGAGCCAGGTGAGCATCGCAACAAGATGCGCGGTTTCCAGTATGTTTCATTTAGGCGGCGGTGGGTTACCGGAGTCTAACTCTTTGGCTCGTAGTCGAAGGACGCGAATTCCGCCGGACAGCCGCGCCCCGAAATGTCATGCGCTACCATACCAACAAACGCTCCAGTGAACGAGGCGTGCTCGCCGCGTCCGGCCTCGTCGGATATCGCGCTCGCGTCAAGCTCGGGACCCAACGCGATCCAGGTGTCGCCCTGACGCCAGTGGAACTGCTGGATGGCCTGATCGACCTCAACGGCGATCTCAATTGGTCCGTCATTGATCGCGACAGGGTCGGCCGGAAAGGTCAGACGGCCTTCTGGCCAATCGCCCGGGCAGGACAGTATCATCAGGCAGCGGCCAAGAGCTTCGTCCCAGGTTACCGCCGCGAAATGGAACTTGTGCCGGTTGTAATATGTCGTAATCCCTGCCGCCTGCTGGTATCCTGTTGGCTCGAACGCGCTGAGAACCGTCTGGGCACGGTAGGCAAGATGCTCCTGCCGCCGTGCGACAAGCGCCTGTTCAAACCAGCTTCCGATGCTTTCGCGGCCGATCAGTCGCAGGGACTTCCCTGTCAGCTGGAATATCCGATCCCGTTCCGGTGTCCGAAGCCACTGGAATTCAGCTGGGAGTTCCTCTCCGTCAAACCGGCGCCGAATCGCTGCGGCCGGGAACGGCTCTACCTTCATCTGCGAGGGAACATCCAGCGGTGGTGCCGGACAGCCGTCTTCTGTGTAGAGCCAGTCATCCTCTCCCCATCGGCATTTCACGATGCCGGTTTCCCGCCCGCATGGCGAGCGACGGCCCGGAAGCGGTCTTGAACAGAGGAATGTGTGGTAAACCTGTCCCTCCGGCGTCTCGACGATCTGGCCGTGGCCGACCCGCTGCAGAGGATGGTCGGGGTGGTCCTTCGCGGTGATGGGATGGGTGTCAGGATGCAGTTCGTAGGGTCCGAAAATGCTACGGGAACGCGCCATCGTGACCGCGTGACCGTAACCCGTGCCACCCTCTGCCACCGTAAGGTAATACCAGCCGTTCCGTTTGTACAGATGCGGGGCTTCGGCCAGTCCATGCGGGCTGCCGGAAAAGATCTGTCTGACCTCGCCCAACAGACCCCGTTCGGGAATCCATTCCTGGAGGAGGATGCCGTCGAAGGCGGGATGTTTCGGCCTGCCGCCGATGGACTCCGACAGATGCTTCCACTGGAGATTCAGAAACCACTTGCGGCCATCATCGTCATGAAAGAGCGAAGGATCGAATCCCCAGGAGTTCACATATGCTGGATCAGACCATGGACCTTCAATTGCCGGGGCCGTGACCACGAAATTATGCGCATCCTTGTAATTCCCGTCCAGCCGTTTGACGTCGGTGTAGACCAGCCAGAAACACCCATCGCAATATGACAGGCAGGGCGCCCAGACGCCGCCGGAGTCGGGGTTGCCGCACATGTTCAGCTGGCTGCTGCGGCTAAGCGGACGGCAGGCGAGTTTCCAGTTGACAAGATCGCGGGAGCGGTGGATCTGCACGCCCGGATACCACTCAAAGGTTGAGGTCGCGATATAATATTCGGCACCGGCGCGGCAGATTGACGGGTCAGGATTGAAACCCGGCAGAATGGGATTGCGGATCATCGCGGATCCTTCAGGATTCTGGATGCAAGGGCCGAATCCGGTGAGCTCTTAGGCCAGAAGCGATTGCGCATCGGTTGGGTCAAGTGGTGCGGGGCGCTCGCATTCGGTGAGAATGTCGACGAACTGACCCGTCTCACCCGAGGCAAGAATGGAGGTCATCACCTCCACGGCATGCAGCGCGAACGCATATGTGCAGCGATGTGGCCTCCGGTCGAGAATGGCGACAGCCATGTCGGCCAGCCCCGCGCCGCGGTAGTTCGCCCGCTCGCCCTGTTGTGGACGGCTGAACGGATGGTCCCACGATCGGGAGACGTTGGTGAAGGAGGAACGCTCCGATATTCGGATCTCGCCTCCGAAGAAGTTCGGGTCAGGTACATGGAGCGTGCCGTTCCTGCCATACAGCTCCATGTTCGAATGACCATGCTGCCACACATCCCAGCTTGCGCAATAGGTGATCTGCGCACCCGAATGGAACTCAATGAGCGCGTGCACTGTCGTGGGAGTCTCCACCCTGATCCTGTCGCCGTATCTCGGCTCTGAAGTGATCGTGCGGTACTCGGAGGCTGAAGAGGACATTGCCGCCACGCGCTTTACCGGGCCCAGTAGCTGAACGAGATTCGAGACGTAATAGGGCCCGAGGTCCAGAATCGGGCCACCTCCTGGCTTGAAGAAGAAGTCAGGATTCGGGTGCCACATCTCCATCCCAGGACTCTGAACAAAACATGTGCCGGATGTGATCTTACCAACGGCATCACCGTCCACCAGGAGTCTTGCCAGCTGATGCGAACCGCCGAGGAACGTGTCCGGCGCGGAGCCAATCCGCAGGCCACGCTCCTCGGCGATTCGGCCAAGTTCGCGACCTTCGGCCACGGAAAGGACAAAGGGTTTTTCGGAATAGAGGTGCTTTCCCGCTTCAAGTGCCTGCCTTGAGATCTCGAAATGCGCGTTGGGCACCGTGAGGTTGACCACGATATCGATGTTTTCATCCGCCAGAAGCCCGTCGACAGACAGTGCCTTCAGACCGAACTCATCGGCTCGTGCCGAGGCCGCTTCCGGAATGATGTCAGCACAGGCATGCATCCTGAACCCGCGAAACAGCGGTGCAAGACGCATATATGCGGCCGAGATGTTGCCGCAGCCGATGACGCCGGCTTTGAGAGTCCCGCTCATGCCAGATACCTCAATACGATCTGAATGCCGCGATGGAACGCTCGGCAAAACGTCGGGCGTCGGACGGTTTATCATGCTCGACGACATACAGGTCGCACCCGGCGGAGCGTAGCGCAGTGGTCAGTGCGCTCCAGTCCAGTATGCCGTGGCCGACATCGGCCCATCCGTCTTCATCCTCGCATTCGCCTGAAGGAGCGATGTCCTTAACGTGTACGGCAGTGATCCGGTTCCCGTAATTTCCGATCCAGTTCGTCGGATCGTCTCCTCCCCGAACGATCCAGGCGATGTCCGCTTCCCATCCGATATCGGGTGCGCCGTCGAGTATCTCCCGCATCGGCACCGTACCGTCAGGTGAGGCGCGGAATTCGAAGTCATGGTTGTGCCAGCCAAAGTCACGGCCTGACGCGCATACCTGGTCCCCGATCGCCTGAAGCCGGGTTGCGAACGCCCGCCATCCTGACCGATCCGATGGCCGTTCGGATGGAGCGAGCATTGGGCAGTAGATGCGGGATATGCCGAGCGCGCTGGCGATGTCCATCGCGCGCGAAAAATCGTCTTCCAGTGTATCGAGAGCGAAGTGGCCCGACGGCATCGTCAGGCCGTTCCTGTCCAGAAGGCTGCGGAACCCCTCTGGATCGCCATAGACTCCCGGAAATCCTTCGGTCTGGGTGTAGCCAAGCTCAGCGAGAACCCCAATCACGCCTTCCCATGGCGTGTGGTTACGTGCGGAATAGAGCTGAAATGAAATGTCCATGTCGTGTTCCTGCCGTCGAACTGGTTGTTGGGGCACCGGGGTTGGTTCTGCCGACCGTCTCAGAGCCGACGTTCCGATGCCGTGTCAAAGATGGAAGCGCGAGCGGGATCGAACCCGATCGGCAATATGTCTCCAGGCATCACAGAGGCCTGGCCATCCATACGGAACCAGATCGGAAGATCACCGACCGTGGCGCGCACCAGCGTGTCCGAGCCGAGAGGCTCGATCAGTTCCGCACGGGCATCAAGCCGCACTGGGCTTGATGCCTGAAGTTCTCCCGTCACGATGTGCTCGGGTCGGATTCCGAACCATACGTTCCCCGCCTTCGGTTGATCCTCCGAAAAGGTGTAGCCGGAAAGCGGGAATCCGACGGCGCTGGAAGCGAAAGCCGGGCCCTCCTGCACGTCAATCCGGCCCTTGATGAGATTCATCTTTGGCGAGCCGATGAACTCGGCGACGAATCTGTTCGCGGGCCTTCCATATATCTCATGCGGCGTGCCAAGCTGTAGGATGTTGCCGTCGCGCATGATCGCAATCCGGTCGGCCAGGGTCATGGCCTCGACCTGATCGTGGGTGACGTAGATCATGGTGTTGTCGAGTCTCTGGTGCAGCTGCTTTATCTCGACCCGGAGGTCGGCCCGAAGCTTGGCGTCAAGATTGCTGAGCGGCTCGTCGAACAGGAACACATCCACATCGCGCACCAGTGCCCGCCCGATCGCCACCCGCTGTCTCTGTCCGCCGGAGAGGGCGGCTGGTTTCCGCTTCAGGAGCGGTTCGATCTGCAGGATCTTTGCCGCCCTCGCCACGCGTTCCGCGATTTCAGCTTTCGGCACCCGAGCGTTTCTCAGTCCGAAGGACAGGTTTCCCTGGACCGTCATCTGGGGATATAGGGCATAGCTCTGGAATACCATTCCGATTCCGCGGTGAGACGGCTCTTCCCAGGTGACATTGCGTCCGTTGATGAAAATCTGTCCGTCCGTGACGTCCAGAAGTCCCGCGATACAGTTAAGCAGTGTGGATTTGCCGCAGCCGGAGGAGCCTAGAAGCACCAGGAATTCGCCCTGTCCAACATCGAGATCAAGATCCCTGAGAACCTCTACGGATCCAAAGCTGAGCTGGAGTCCGCGAATGGAAATGCTGGGGTCCATGTCGGTATCAGCCTTTCACCGCGCCGGCGGCGATGCCGCGCACGAACAGTTTTCCGGAAACGAAATAGATGCATAACGGGACGAGCCCGGTAAGCAGGGTGGCCGCCATATTGACGTTGTATTCCTTCACGCCCTGCACCGAGTTGACGATATTGTTGAGCTGCACCGTCATCGGATAGGTCTCCGGTTTGGTATAGACCACACCGAACAGGAAATCGTTCCAGATGCCCGTGACCTGTAGGATGATCGCGACAACAAAGATCGGAAGAGACATTGGCAGCATGATCTGGAAATAGATGCCCCAGAATCGGGCTCCATCAACGCGGGCCGCCTTGAACAGCTCGTCTGGAAGGGACACGAAGTAGTTTCGGAACAGAAGTGTCAGTATCGGCATACCAAAGATCGTATGCACGATGACCAGTCCCCAGAGCGACCCGTAAAGACCGATCTCCCGCAGCATGATCACGATCGGATAAAGCATGACCTGATACGGAATGAATGCGCCGAAGATCAGGATGGTGAAAAAGGTCTCGGCCCCCCTGAAGCGCCAGTTCGCCAAAGCGTAGCCGTTGACGCTTGCGATCAGGATGGAAACGATGACGGACGGGACGGTGATTCGTACCGAGTTCCAGAAACCGCGGCTCAGGCCGTCACAGTTCAGGCCCGTGCAGGCTTCCGCCCATGCCTTCACCCAGGGCTTGAACGTGATCTCGACAGGTGGGGAGAAGATGTTTCCGAGACGGATTTCGGGCATCCCCTTCAGGGACGTAACCACCATGACGTAGAGCGGCAGCAGATAGTAGAGCGCGACCACGATCAGGGTTCCGTAGATGAACACGTTGCGGCGCGAGAAGCGACGTCGCGGCTTCGGTCCGCGTGGGCCGTCCATCGCGGCATCTAGCATGGTAGAGGCATCAGCCACGTTTACGACCCCCGAATTCCAGGAAGGCCCATGGGATGATGACGATTGCCACAGCCAGGAGCATCATCGTGGATGCCGCGAATCCCTGGCCCAGATTCTGTCCCTGGAACATGTAGTCATAGACATATTTCGCTGGTACTTCCGAGGATATTCCGGGACCACCGCTGGTCTGCGCAACCACAAGGTCATAGAGGCGCACGATACCGCTTGCGATGATCACCAGCGTCGTGATGAAGACCGGCCGCATCATCGGGATCACAATAATTACGTAAGTCTTCCAGGTGGGAATGCCGTCTACCCGTGCGGCTTTCCAGATATCCTGATCAATTCCGCGCAGTCCGGCCAGCATCAGTACCATGACTAACCCCGTAACCTGCCAGAGGCCCGCGATCAGGATGCCGAAGATCACGACATCGGCATTGTAAAGTGGATTGAAGGTGAACCCGACCCACCCGACTCCACGGATTACGCTCTGAATGCCCAGGTCAGGATTGAGCAGCCATTGCCAGACCAGGCCCGTGACGATGAAGCTCAGGGCGAAGGGATACAGGATGATGGTTCGGAAGGTGTTCTCGAACCTGATTTTCTGGTCGAGCAGGGCGGCGAGAACGAATCCAATGATCAGCGACAGGATCAGGGAACAGATCCCGTAGATCGCCAGGTTCTCGATCGAGACGATCCATCGATTCGTGCTCCAGAGCCGCTCATACTGGTCAAGACCCACGAATTTCGCGCGCGGCAGCAGTCTTGAATTGGTGAAGGAATAGATGATCGTCCAGGCCGTACCGCCCACAAAGACGCACAGAGCCGTGAGGATCATCGGAATGGCTGCGATCTTCGCGGTAAGGTTGCGGAAAAGCCTGATCGGACGTCCGGTGGACATGGCCATTCCTTCAGCGAAACAGCCAGCCCACCTGTGGCGGGCTGGCGATCAGGACGATTCCAGATCAGTCCTTGTTGGCAATGATCTTTACGAACCGCTCATGGGCGGCTTCGGGCGTGATCGACGGATCCTTGAAGAACTCTACGAACAGGTCGTTGATCTGGTTGTTCGTGTCATCGGAGTTCAGCATGTTCACGTCCGGCATGATGTTGCCTGCCGCAAGGATCTCCAGGCCTTTCTTCATGCAGTCATTGGCCGCGCTGAGGTCAACGTCTCCACGAATTGGCAGCGAGCCCTTCTTGAGGTTGAAGTTGACCTGGGTCTCGGGCCTCAGAAGGGTCGCGGCAAGCACGTCCTGTGCGGCGGCGATCTCCGGATCGTCGACAACGGGAAAGTAGAAGGCGTCGCCGCCGGTTGAAATATACTCGTGGGCTCCGAGCCCGGGAAGGCAGGTATAGTCCACGCCAGCCACTTCGCCGGCAACCTGGAACTCTCCCTGCGCCCAGTCGCCCATGACCTGGGCACCGGCCTTGTCGGTGATCACGAGGTTGGTGGCCTGGTTCCAGTCCTGCACATTCGAGCCTTCGGTCATGGCACGCGCATCGGCGGCTGCCTGGAACACCCGCTCCATGTCGGGTCCGGCGGCGGCATCCGTGTCTCCATCGCCATAGACCTTGACAAGAAGGTCAGGTCCGGCGAGCGCTACCATGAGTACGTTGAACAGTCCGGAACTCTGCCATGGCTGGCCGCCAAGAGCGAGAGGTATGATCCCGTTTTCGCGAAGCGTAGGCGCCGCCGAAGCGAATTCGTCCCAGTTTGTGGGAACCGCGAGACCGGCATCCTCGAATACCTTGTTTGAAATCCAGATCCACTGCCAGGAATGGATATTGACTGGAGCGCAGTAGACCCTGCCATCGACGGTGCATGCATCCAGCAGCGATGGCGGATTGACCAGGTCACGCCAGCCCTCCGCCTCCGCCACCTCGGTCATGTCGCGTAGCAGACCGGCCTCGATAAGTTCCTCGGCCTGACGACCATGGTTGAACTGGAATGCGCCCATGGGATCGCCGCCAATGATGCGGCTTACGATGATTGGCCTGGCAGTGCCGCCGGAGCCTGCGATTGCCCCATCCACCCAGTTATGGCCAGTAGCATTGAACGCCTTGGCGAATTCGGCGACAGCCGCGGCCTCGCCACCGCTGGTCCACCAATGCATGACCTCAAGGTCGGTTGCGCTGGCCGCGCCAGCACCGAAGAGTGCTGTCGTGCCCGCCAGAATGTTCCGAATAGCTTTCATGTTTGTCCCCCCCTGTCGGTCCCTTCGGCGGGCCCGCCCAAGTCCAGTGGCTTCAGTTTCGGCCTTTCGTCGGCCAACAACAATAACCGCCCCGGCTGGCTGCCGCAGTGGCGGTAGCCTTGCCTGAAAACGATTACATCAATAGGATCCCAAATTGTCACAGTGTCAAGCCTTCCTGTCCGGTCATGACGGCACCGGACGTGTCAGGAGTGGAAATGATTCAGAAATTAACGAAAATTCATGATGTTGCGAGAAAGGCGGGTGTATCCACAGCTACGGTTAGCCGCGCTCTCAGCCATCCTGAACTCCTGAGCGAAGCTACGCGGGACGCGGTTCAGGAGGCGATCCGAATCACTGGATACCGTGCGAACCAGGCAGCACGCAGCCTTCGCAGACAGCGTGCGGGTGCCGTTCTGGTCCTTGTGCCGGGCTTGGGAAACCCGTTCTTTTCCAAGATACTGGCGGGAATAAGCGCTGGGTTCGCCGACAGTGACTATTCGGTCCTGGTCGTAGATACCGCTGAGCGTTCCATCGGAGGATCCGAGCTTTCGGGCTACTTTCTTGGTTCTATCGTCGACGGTATGATCTCGCTGGATGGAAGACTTACCCAAAGCGATCTGGCGGCCCTGAATGACGCAGACGTCAATGGCAGGGTCGTGTTCGCCTGCGAGTGGGTCCACGAGGCTGGCTTTCCTTCGGTGCGAAGTGACAATGAGGAAGGCGCTCGCCTCGTGGTTCGCCACCTTTCCAGTCTTGGTCATGGCGCAATCGCCCATGTGGCTGGTCCGGAGGGCAACGTGCTGACGCATGCAAGACTGGAGGGTTTTCTGAAGGAATGCGGGTCGCTTGGCATTCAGCTGCGCGACGAGTGGATCATCTCAGGTGATTTTTCGCTTCAGTGCGGTAGGGTGGTGGCGCGGAGGATTCAGCAAATGGAGGAGCGGCCGACGGCGGTGTTCTGCGCATCGGACATGATAGCCTTCGGCCTGATATCGGGGTTGGTGGAGGGGGGGTTGAACGTACCTGGAGATATTTCGGTTGTTGGATTCGACGATATCGAGATGTCCCAGTGCTATATTCCGTCGCTGACGACGGTTCGCCAGGACCGATGGCGGCTGGGAAGATGCGCGGCGACGCACCTCCTTGAGCGACTGTCGCATCCTGGCGCCATGGCACCGGTAGCTGGCATTGAGGTCGTCGGGGTGGAACTGAGCATCCGCGACAGTACGGCATCGGCATGAAGGAGTGGATTGGAGGGCATCGGAGCGGCGGGAGATCTTCCCGTCACTGTGGTCGGTCTCCGGCCAGTTTTGGTGATTCGTATTCCCGGATCGTTCAGGTTCTGGAGGCATCCTGTTGAGATCGTCATGCCGGCAGATGGAAGCCGTTTACGGATCATGTGGCTCCACCGATCCGCATTCCCTGATGTTCAGCAGTGAGTGACCACCTTACGTCGAACGTCAGAAAGGTCCGTCACCGCGCGCCAGCCATTGGGACAGGGATGCAATTCCCTGGTTACAGATTTCTCGGACTGCAACCAACTCAAGGAATGCAATTCCGGCATCCTGGCCGATTCCGGCATTTGCTGGCAGGAACCGTCCGGATTGTCACCCGGAGCCGTCAAGCGGCAGGATTCGCTGCTTCGGGCAGCGGCGAACGGTTTGGTTGATGGGGCGGATGTTTACAGGCTGTTCCCAGAAATCAACCATCTGCCCAAGCGTGGAGGAGATCAGATCGAAAGGAACACCTCGATGACCACCATCGCCGGTTCCAACGCCGAGGGCTCGGGCGAAGGAAGCGAGGCGGTTGGGGTAGGAATTGCCGGCTTCACTGCAGGAAGACCGGAAATCTTCGTCTCTCAACAGCCATCGACAACGGGTCGAGGCGCAGGTGTTCGGTGGCCTGTACTTTCGGGTGGGGGAGGATCGGTCAACGGCAACCCGGTTTCTCAGGCGGGCCGAGCTGGGACAGGCCGGTGCCCGGTTTCGGCAGGGGGTCAGTCACCGGTTGGGTCGGGGCGTGCCTCAGGATACCCTTCGGCCCTGACGTGGATCAATCTTTTGGCGACGGCTGGTCATGTCGAGGCCGAGGCAGCAGGAATCTTCCTGATGAAGGAAATTTCCAGTCAACAGGTCATGGCGGCATTGAAGCTGGCCAAGGAATGTGTGAGCTGCAAATTCAAGCCGCGTTAGCAGGAAGGATTTTCGGCCATGCCCAGGTCTCGACCTTTCCGTTCAGGTTCTGTTTCGGGGTTTTTGGGCAATCCGGCCGGGTCGGCACCGCACGGATGACCGTCAATCCGGCCAGGCATCCAAATGTCGGAACTCTCCGAAGTCGAGACCGCATCGGCAATCAGGCCGGTCTTCGCGAAGCGATCCTGTGCCAGACCATGATGCCGGCCGCGCCGGCCAGCGCGGCAAACTGGATGACTTCCACCTTCAGCAGGATGGCGAACGCCAGGGCCAGCCGAAGGGCAATCGTGACCGGGTTGAGGCCTGTCACTACCACATACTTGACCGGCTCATTCCCTTCTCCGCTCCGTCCGGGCCCGTATGGCCCTGGCATGGGTTTCCGCGACGTTGAGGATGCGCAGGCCCTGCCATAGCTTCTGGGTTCCGGGCAGGGGCTGGCGCTTCGTCGGGCGGAACCCGGCGAGGCCGGCGACGAGCGTGACGTAGCGCGCCACGCTCATGTCCGGCTCCGGCGGCGCCCTCTGGCCGATGACGCGCTCATACGCGGCGTGAATGACCACCGCCTCGACGCTTTCCGGGCTGACATGGCGGTCCGCCGGGCTGTCGGGGCTCTCCCGCGCCAGAAGCTGGAGGTCCCAGACCCGGAACGCGGTTATCGCGTCGAAGGCGAGGCATCTGCGCAGGTCGTCGGCGGCGTCGAGCCTGCGGTCCTTTATCCTCGTCCCCGTCTTCAGGGCCCTGAAGTATTCCTCGATGCGCCAGCGCAGTTCGTAGCGCCTCAGGGCGGTCTCCGCCGTCCGCATGCCGTCGCCGCCCTCGTTGGACAGGAGCATCCAGTGCAGCGCCTCCCCTCCCTTCGCGACGCGCTTCGGCGGGTTCTCCTCGATGGCGGAGACCACCGTCACGGGCAGCGGGCGCCTGTCCCCCGCGTCCCTCGGCGCCGCGATGTCCAGTTCCGCGCAGCGCAGCGTCAGCGTGGCGACGCGCGCTTTCCGGGCCTTCGGCCCGCCGCGTTCGGGAACGGTGATCCTGCGGTGGCCGACCGGCTCCAGCGCGGCGACATGCTCCCACAGGCACCTTTCGTCGCCGTCGGGCAGCGCCACGCGCCGCTTCGCCGAGCGGCTCGCCCGCACCAGCAGCGCGGCGCCGGTCCGGTCCGCTTCGCGGAGAAGGGCCCAGAAGTCGCCTTCGCGGTCACAGACGCTCACGACCTTCGCGTCCGGGCAGGCCTCCGCGAGCTCTCCGGCCCGCCGCAGCCCGTCGATCCAGCGGGTGCTGTCCCTGTCCGGCCGCCGCCGGAAGTCCGCGTCGAGCGTGAACAGCCCGAGCGGGCGTCCGCTGCCGTTCAGTGCCACGCCGCAGTGGGCGAGGATGCCGTCGGTGCCCTTTCCGCCGCCGCCGAGCCCGTCCAGCCCGGACGTCGCCGCCAGGGTGCCGTAGTTCAGCGTCGTCGTGTCCTGGACAGCCAGGATCACCGGCTCCAGGCGGCAGCGCTCCACCGTCGCCTCCAGGTGGGGTTCGAGTATGTCGTCCATGGTCACCCCAGCGTTCGAGAGCAGCCTGTAAGCCGCCTCCTGCTCCGCCCTGCCCGGAAACAGCTCCGGCACCGGCGCACCGAGCTTCCTGGTCCAGGCCGCCCCCATCGCGGCGATCCGGCGGCGGACCCGGCCGTCCGGATGGCTGCTCCGCGCGTATTCCCGCTCCGCCCAGTCGCCCCCGCGGTGCAGCGGTCCGGTATGCCCGAGCCTGCGCTCCGGCTCCGCCTGGAGAACCTTCCGCCAGTCCGGCTGCAGCGGCAGCGTCCACACGCTGCGACGGATGCCCGAACGCCGCCCGGAGGTCAGGCCGGGACATCTCTCCCAGCCCGCCGCCCTGTAACCCGTCCCGGCGTGGTCCGGACCCACGAGCGTGTAGGCGAGGACGGGGCGGACCCCGTAGAGGGCCTGCCAGTCGTCCGCCACGCGCTCCGCCGCCAGCCGCAGCGCCAGGGAGGCGAGGCCGTGGACCCTCACGGAAGGTCTGATCAGGAAGCGGTGGTTGTTAAGGACGAGGCCCATGTTCGCGATCCGCGCCCGCGCCGACCAGCCGATGGCACCGTCCCGAGGCCCCAGCTGGCAGGACGCCGGAACGAAGCCCAGACCGCCGAGCCGCCCCTGCGCGCCGCTCACGATCCAGTACCGCAGCTGCCCTCCCGGAGCCCGCCGCCAGCCCTCCGGATGGTGCGTCTCCATCATCGACTCCCAGGCGCGGCGGTCCGCCTCCGCCAACGGCTCCAGCCGGACCCCGCCGAGCGCGTCCAGAGCGCACTCGACCGGGGCGCCGCCAGGGTCGTCGGCGGCCGGTCGCCCGTTGGACGACGCGAAGCGCGGCGCCGCCTCCGGCAGCGTCAGGCCGAGCTCCTCCGCGAGCAGGGGAAGGACCCGCATCCCGGTGACCGTCGACGGCCTCCCGTCGTGGGTCAGCCAACCCTCCCGGCCGCTCAGCTCGCGGGCGAGGCCCGAACGCGTGACGCCGCCGCGGAGGCATTCGTTCCCGAGCCACTCGACCGTGGCAGGGGAAATCTGTCTGAGACCAATATACATGGTCCCCGATTCGCATGGATCCGATCTCTAGTCAAGTATGCGGTAGTGACAGGGTTGAGGCGGGTCAGGTCATGCATGGCCAGGGCGCTCGCAACCAGGATCAGCGCCACGCCGAAGCGGAATATCAGCCAGGCCAGAGCGGCGAGACTGGCGCCGTCTTCATATCCCGGCAGATGGGCACCGCTGGGGCTTGCAGGATCGATCAGTGCCTGATCGATCAGGAGTATCTCGGGATAGAAGGCAAAGACAAAGGGGATCGTGAACATGACGATGCCGGATCGCACGGCCGACAATCCCGTTGCCATCGGCTCGGCCTTCGTGATCGTCGATGCGGCGAAGGCCGCGAGCGCAACCGGAGGCGTGATCGCGGACGCGACGGCGAAATAGAAAATGAACATATGGGCCGTGAAGGTCGCGATTCCGAGGCCAACCAGCAGCGGACCCATCAGCAGCGCAACATTGATGTAGGCCGGCACCGCCGGCATGCCCATTCCGAGAAGAACCGCCAGCAACATGGTGACGAAGAGAGCGATGAACTGGATCGGCCCGGAACCCGTCGCCCCGAGATCGAGCTCGATCAGGAAGGTAAGGACATCGACTGCAACGAATTTTGCAAGGCCGGTGAAATTCAGGCAGACATCAATTACGGTGACGGCGAGGAACATGAGATAAAGGGATGAAACCGTGATCCCGGCCTCTGCTAGTGCATCGAACAAGCGGCGCGGGTTCGCCCGAAAGTCCCTGTCGAGAAACAACAGGACGATCACGAGAAACGCGGCCCACCAACCGGTAGCTCCCGCATCCCCGGCCGCATTTTGAAAGAGCTCCAGCAGCCATGGCAGGTCTTCCGCCCGGCAACCCCCGTCGCCAATGATCTGGGTCACGCCCAGAATCGATCCGATCGGGCCACAACCAACCGAGTCCTTCGGCGAAAGGAGCAGCAGCAGGATCAGCAGGATCGGCAGGAATATCTGGCAGAGATAGAGGAAATCGAGACGGGAGAGGCGCATGTCTTCCGTCAATTCGCCGAATGCCTCGATTCCCTGCTTTCGGGACTGGAACACCGCGGACAGGAATAGGGCGGCAAAGTAAGCTATGGCCGGGATCGCCGCGGCGATGATGACATCCCGGTAGGGCACTGCGGTCAGTGCCGCCAGCAGGAAGGCGGCGACACCCATCACAGGCGGCATGATGGACCCACCGGCAGAAGCGGCCGCTTCCATTCCACCCGCAAAGACGCGGGAGAATCCGCGCCTGATCATCATCGGGATGGTGAGCGCGCCGGTCGAGAGCACGTTGACCACCGGTCCGCCAGTTATCGTCCCGAACATGGCTGAAGAGACGATCGCGGCATGGGCGGGTCCGCCCCTGAGCCTTCTCGTCCAGCGAAAGGCGAGCCTGATGAGCGTCTGGCCGCCGGCCGACTTGCCAAACATTGCTCCGAGGATGATGTAGGGAAACACGGTATTCATGATGACATTCATGAACCGACCCAGCAGTCCGGAGGCATTGTTTACCAAGGCGTCATGAACGTTCGGGCGACCATCCAGGAGGGTCCGGGGTTCGCCGCCAAGCTTTGTCACGAGATACTTGTTAACGTCCTCGGCGCCATAAAGGTACCAGACGATGACCGTGCTGATCGTGTAGAGCGCAATCAGCAGGGAAACCAGGACCAGGGGCAGACCCCAGACCTTGATGTTGTAGCCGAGGAAGACCAGCATCGACAGGCCAACAATGAAGACAAGCCAGACCCCCGTCGTGGCAACACATTTCGGATCTTCGACGGTGTCCGGTACCGGCAGGCCGAGATCCTTCGCAAACTGGATTTCGGCCCGCATCGTTTCTTCGATCAGCCGTGCCCGTTCGCCGGACAGGAGGTCGATCAGGCAAACCGAGTCGATTTCGATGAGATAGGTCAGTGAAATGGTTGCGCCCGCAATGACGAGGGCAACATCCATGAACAGGCCGAATCCGGCCCGAACGGTTCCGCGCCACTCCCGCCACATCGAGTGTTTCAGGGCGACGACGATCATCATGAGGAGGAAGATGATCGGATAGAACCACTCGGTGGGATAGAACCTTACCCTGAGCTGCGGAAACCCGGTCAGCTGGCGCCACATGTCGTCCCATCCCGGGATTGTTGGCGTGCTGTTCAGGATCCCGAGCAGGACGAACGCCAACGCGAAGACATAGACCAACGCGTTGGGAAACGGGCTTCCAGGTACGTGTTCCGTGTCAGCCTGGCGGCTGCGGGGATGCCGCTTCGTCACGGAATCCCCGCTCGCAACTCGCTCAACTTGCTACATGTCCTTGGCACAATCGGGAATTTCGTAACCCGCATCTTCCCAGGCGCGGGAGGCACCCTTGTGGAATTTCATTGGATTGGCACCGCACATGGAGGTCGACTTCGCATCCACAATTCCGAATCCGGCATTGGCGGCAAATGGTGCCTTCGCCTTCAATTCGTCCAATGTCTCAATATGCGCCTTCACGAGCTGGTAGACCAGTTCCTCGTCCATGTCCTTGTGCGTGATATCACCACCAACCGTCGCCATGCCGCGGAAGATGCCGTCTTCGGAAACGAAGGAATAGTTCTCGCCCATGGCGACTTCGAGCTCGGAGATTTCCAGCATCACAGGGCCTGCTCCGGGCGCGGACATGTAATTCTGCATGGCCTCGCTTTCGAAGATGTCGATGGGAATCGACCATATCGTCAGTTTTCCTGCGGCTGCCAGGGTGGTCTGTCGGCCTCCGGGGAAGAATTCCGGCAGAACGACTGCATCGACACCGCCGCCGGCAATGGTTGCGGTGGCCTGTCCCCAGTTGGCCTGCACGCCTTCGTATCCTTCTCCGTCCTTCAGACCCGCCACAATCTGGATGATCGCCCGCGCGTTGGCCAAGGCGCCTCCCCGGGGCGGGCCATTGAAGATCTTGCGTCCAGCCAGGTCATCCCATCCATTTACCCCTTTGGCATCAAACGCGTAGAGATAGAATATGCCCAGTTGGTAGGGGTAGAGTGCACGTAGATTCCCTGCCAGTTCGGCACCCGCTTCCTCACCGAGAGCGCCATAGGGGCCCACTCCGCGTTACATCATGAATGGCAGGATAAACGGGGCCGACGCGATGTCGGTCTTGCCTTCTGCCACGTTCTGGATGGAATTTGTCAGCGTCTGGCCGTCGGTCAGCTGGATGTTCGCGATTCCCCTAGTCGCCGCCACCTCGACAAGGTGGGTCGTTGCGAGATGCACCGAACCGCCGGGAGATGCCGTCTCCGCACTCAATATATCCTGGGATTGCGCTGCGCCCGCAACGAGAATCGCAGCCACCGCTGCTATGGTCCTAAGCTTTTGCATTTCTTTCTCCCTGAGAGAGTATCCTTTGATCCTGCTTCTTCAGTGTATCAGGGAAATAAACGATATTCCATGATTCATTTCAAGGCCGGCCAGTAGGGAGCTTCAAAGGCCGATGCGCTATCGTCCGTGCGCGGTTCAGGGCTTGGCAGCGATCCTTTCCGAGAGCGAATTCGGACCGGAGTGCCTGATTGACACAGGGATGATCCGACCATCCAGCCCGTCATCGCAAGCGGCATGGACAGCATGCGGATTTTTCAATCTCCCAACGGCTTGGTCTGAGTGGCACCCCTTTCGAATCAGTAGCGCGGTGACTGTCCGGCCTGCCAGGAAGCGAAGGGGCTCCCGGCTGTGTCAAGAGAAGCTGCTGGTGCCTCGCTAGACTCTTCGGACATCGCGCAGCACGTTGCGGCCAATCGACGGCCGACATGCCCGGCCTGACCGAATGTCTGAACGCATGGGTCTGGTCGTAATTCGCCTCGCGGATCAGATTCGGCCTGTCCTCGAAGTCCTGTTGGGATTCGCCCGGGATTGGCATGTCAGGCTCCCGGTCTGCCCGACCGTAGCGAAGAAGCATGGCTGTCACCTGGAGCGCAGCATCTGCCAAGGCATCCTGACCAGTCCTGCCAGCTCGAAAAGCTTGAGGCCGGCATTGCTGATCGATTGGATCCAGGAGCGCTGTTGCGACCGCTGCGCCCCCAATCACCAGCAGCGGAGGCAACGCCATCCAATCGCGGTCGCCGGGAATTCCGGGGTCGAACTGGCGATCCGTCAATATGACGGAGATCTCAACGCCCTATTGAGCAGAGAAAGGATGAGGGGTGGGAGGTGATCGACATGACCGAGGAGAGAGCAATCGCCGCTTGCCGGAAAGGTCTCCTGCTGCCCATTGAGGGACGGGACAGCGTCGAGCCCGATCCGACAGAGGCGACCAGCGACGATTTCCTGGATACCGCCTTTCTCGACTGTCCTGCCGCCCGGAATGTCTAGGCTTCCGGCATCGCCTTCAATGACCGGGGCGTTTCCTTCCGTCAAGCCAGGCACGATCGAGGGATTCTTCGATATCGAGGCCTTTCCGGGCAAGAAAGCGATCCAGCAAGGACCTTACGTCATTCTCGAGCTCGCCCTGATTGCGGAAGGCGTGCCGACCGCCCAGGTCTACGGGCTTCTGAGCACGGATCGTGGCCTGAAACTGGTATTCCGCAAGCTCGATGAAATCCGGTCCGCCATCGTCTGGTGGCATGATCCCTCCGAATCTGCCAGCCTTCCTGAAGAGGGCGAGGCCGCAATGGCGCTCGGCTGCAACGGCCGCTTCTTCAGGGCAGCGGAAAGCGGCCTGCCGATCCGGATCATCTGGGACTGGCGTTTGACGGACCTTGCCGAGATCATTCCCTTCGGCCCGGCAAGGCTCACGCTTATGAATCGCAGTGGGCATGTCGGCGGCGGCCGCGTCAGCATCAGCATGCTGGACTACCTTCAGAGTGCACCGCGCCATGGCATGCGCGCATTGGAGCGGGACAGCGAATGGTACGCCCATACGTGGGAACTGCGCATGCGCCGGTTCCAGGACTGGCTTGCGGCCCGTAGCCCATAGCACAACCAGTTCCTGGTCGGACGCGGAATCGTGGATCAGGGGATCCGGATCCCGTGGCTCGGCAACCGCATTGTGAGGTTCGATTTCGGAGGCAACGGTGAGTGAAACGTGCTTCGCAGTGTCTATTTGGAATTCAGGTTGGTCGACCAGGTTTCAAGAGACGACCGGCGGAATTGCCGGTTTCGGACGGTCTTCGGGCATTCATCCATGGTCGTTGCTGGATAGCCGGTTGCCGGGAGCATGTCGAACCTGCCCGCACGCCCATCCTGACCTCTTCCCAGAGCGTATCCTGCCTGGGTGCGCCGAATTCGGCGCCTCTTTCGTCCCCCGAAGCGGCTAGATCTCATGGTCCGGGACGCGCTCCTAACTGGGTGCAAGCAGGAACAGGTAGTAGGCCTTGACCTCCTCGAAGCGGTCTTCCTTCTGCACGAGCTTTATGTGGTGGATGCCGCGCTGGAGCAGGAACGCACCGGAGCTGCCGAAAAGAATCCCAGTCCCTGACGACGAGTCGGCCAGCGCCGACAGACTCTCCGCGTTCGCGATGCCCAAATCCCGAACGCAACGCAGGAGAGGCCTCCAGGCCAGGATGTCCGGTGCCCACCGCCGCTGCTCCCGCGCGAAGAGGCTCAGCCCCAGCCTTGGCTTCACCCCGTCGACATCAATCTCGAACTGGACTGACACATACGCAAAGGCGCCATTGCCCTCGAAGCGCAACAGGACATCCCTGGCGGCGGTGGGGTCATTTGGCCAGCCAACGCGCTCCAGGAACGCGGTGACGCTGCGGGCATGCCGGAACCCCCTCACGGCGAGCCGGACCCCATTCCCCCGCGCAGGGAAGACCCCCACCGAAGCGACGGCAGCCTCCGGCGGCATTGCCAGGCAAACCCGTTCGAGATGGCCAGGCACGGCGGCACCAAGGCACCTGCCAGTAGCCGTGGCCAAGGCGCTGGCGATGGCGATGGGCACCTGAAGGCTCTCTCCGGAGGAGTCTGCTCCTCCCCGTCCGGCAGGGCTGAGAAAGAGGCCCGGAGGCGGATGCGCGCCCTGTTCAGGATCAATGTCATATTCAAGAACGACCGCTTTTTCGGCGATGCGGTGAAGCGGGCCCTCCTGTTCCGTCTCACGCAGCAGCCAGGGAACGGCCCTGGTGGACACGTCCGCCCCATCCGAACGCCCTGCCTCACCAAAGAAATCCGCCGACCGACTCCCGCCTGCCACCATGACGCCAAGGTCTGCCCGGGGCTCGGCATCGTGCAGCCGCAGTTCGAAACCGAACGGGAAGGCCGCCAGCGCAGCCGGCAGGCCGTCAGCGCGCTGCAGAAGCGACTTCCATTCCCGGGCACCCACCAGAACGGGGGAGACTGGATCCGGCAACCAATTCAACAGCCTTCCCAATGAGGCCGTCTCGCGAAGGAGGCGCTCCTCGGTAGGAATCGGCGTCTTTGCGTCTGTCAATATGCCATATCCCTCGAAGGCGCTGCCGGGGAAGGAAGTGGGGATGGAACAGAAGAAAGAAGAGCCTGCCCTGTCGCATTCCTGCCGCGGCAAGCGCAAAACAGTCGTTTTCCGCACATGGTTCCGTTCCGAAGCGAGCCTGTCGATCGGGAAAATTTCAACGGAAAAAATGGTTGCAATTTCGTCGGCAGATCTATATAGACAATGATGAACATGGCCAGAATCTTCCACGCTTCGGGAATCATGTTTTCAACAATCATATCATGGAGTTTAACCGATGCAATCAGCCCCGCGCAACATGCAGTCACTCACTGAAATGCAGAATCACCTGACCGGAAAGGCAAGCGAGGACCCAACGTTCCGGGCATCGCTTATTTCCGATCCCAAGGAAGCGATTCACCAGGAATTCGGCTTGACGGTTCCCGACGGGATCAAGGTCCAGGTACACGAGAACGATGTGAACAACGTTCATCTCGTTCTGCCGCCGAACTCCAGGCTGTCCGATGAACAGATTGAACAGGTCTCCGGCGGTTTTTGGGAGTGAGTCTGGACTGATTCCCTGACCGGCAGTCAGATCATGGACGGATCTGCGTCCATGGCGAACCTTGGAAATGAGGTGGTCGGCTGAACAGACCGCTTCTGAAGCGGTCTATGCCGGATGCCACGCGAAGCATGCATGGCCCAGGGTCCGCCGAAGCAATCGCATAGGGTAGCTTCCGTTGGTCAGGAAGTACCCGTATTCTTGTTCATCCTGCGAAACAGACTTGGCCGAACTGGCAGCTGGAGCGTTCCTGATACCTGAGTTTCAGGACGACAGATGTGGTTTCCCACAAAAAACCATGCTTGAGCACATGATAAGGGCATTCTGCCAGATTCCTGGCTTCACCTAATCCCAGCCGGTTCGTCGCCCCGTGTCGGTCGGACTGAATCACTGTTGGCGGTAAAGTACCTTGTGACCGAATAGGCTTTCGCCTGCATTGCGGATGTGCTGCCGTCTCTTGCTGTATCGAACAGAATCTTGAAGTGACTGAATCCGGAATAAAGCCGGATACAGCTTGAATCCCAGAACACGATTTCCGTCTTCGGCCAGGCCAATAGCCCCATTGCCTTCTCGGGCAGGCAGAGCCCCTCTGATTCCAGCTTGGCGACCAGAGGTTCCCAGCCCCTGCAACCAAGTTCAAAGCGGGGCACCATGAGCTCGACACCGAGACGTCCCGTTACACCCTGCTCCGTAATGTCTGGCGCGGCTCGAGCCAGAAGCGGGAGCTGCCCAAGTCCGTTCAGCGTCTCGACTACGCTTCCCACTTGGCCGGGCCAGCCGACACGCTCGAGAAAATCAGGGATCGCGGATGGAAGTAACGGCTGGGAAACAAGACGGAATGTCGCCGGTCTGCGACTAGCCATGAATCCTATCTGAAAACACTCGTCAGGCGCAGCCTGAAAGGCATCAAGGACTCTCTGGAGTTTGGCAAGTTCCCGTTCGTTTGCTTCCCTGTGGCCAGTGCGTGCGATCAGCCCTGCGATCTTCTCAACTGGTTCCGAAAACGATTCGATCATGAATACGCCAGGAATCGGTGATTCGGTGGATTGCAGCTGGTCCCAATCGAATTCCAGATCCACGAACCTTTTCCGAGTCGGCCGGAAGACATCCGCATCGTTTCCAGAGCCAAGGTATTCGGAAATGGCGGCGCCTCCATGGACCTGAGGTATCTTGCCTGTACAACAATGCTTTGCGAGCAGGGTTCCAGGGTGCAGACGAACATTGGGTTCGGCAAACGGGTCGGAACTCGAGACATGCATCTCAAGGCCGAATTGCGCAACGGAGTCGAACGGCATTTCGTCAGTCAGTTCGTGGATCAAGTCCCAGCATGAATCGCTAATGAGCCTGCAGGAAACATGCGTCCTGAGCGTGTGCCGCACTGCTCGGAATGCTTCGATCGCACGTTCGGCATCGTCCTCAATCATCCAGAGCATCCACATAACGGCAAGACTGCAACACGTTTAACCGACAACTCGGCAAAGATTGTCAAGAACCTCGAAGGGATTTCCAGCGAAGGACTTCACGGCGGCACTTTCGGGTTGGCCTGATGCCCGGTCATGGCCTGTTTCCCAAACTTGAAAGTGTGAGACGGGAGGTCTCAATGCACCCAGGCCGGATTACCGGCTGATGGCAGCGCCGACTCTTGCTGTTCGGAAGTCCTGCAAGGTCGGAATGCGGGCCATCGATCCCCTTTGTCAGGCACAGCACGGGATCCGATGTCCTCCCGCTCAAGCCGAAGTCGACCATGCTGTTGAGTTCCGACAGTTCACGGAGCCTCACCGTCCCGACCAGGGTGCCGGTACCTTCGCGTTTCTGCTCGCTGTTCTTCGTAGTCAGAGCCTCACTCGAAGGGTGAGTGTCCTCCTGCCATGCTACCAGTCAGCGGAAATCCGGCTTCACCTCGCGGGCCGTCGGTTGAGCTGCCCGGGAATGGTCGAGGCTGATTCATTAGACAGGCAACATCAGGGAGGTTGATCGTGCGCGGTGTGGCCCGCAGTTCCGGGTCGTCTGAAATTTCGGTATCCAAGGAATTCAAAATGATTCAACTGGCAATTCCATCGGGAGGGCCGGTCATGTGTGGGATTGCCGCAAGAATTTTCGGAAGATTCGGAGAGGTAGGCCGCGACCTTGTCGAGCTCATGGATGCCCCGGTCCATCGGGGAGCCGGCTCGACGGGGTTCGGACTCTATGCTCCTCCCCTTGAAGCGGGATTCGTCATACGGGCGGTCGCGTTCGACCGAAGCCACCTTAACAGTGAAATCGATGATCCGGTTCAGGTCATAAGGCAGTTTGGTGCCGACCTCGTGGAGGGCCCAACCAGCGGCAAGGCGGCCAGTCGCCACGTATCCGTCGGGATGGTGGTGACTGACTTCGAGGGCTTTCCGAAGTGGTCGTAGGCTGCAGACGAGATTTCCGACCGCATCGAGATCCAGTCTGTCGGGCGATCCCTGGAGATCGTGAAGGATCCCGGAACCGCTGCCGATGTTGCTGAAGAGCACGGGTTAGATCCTTCGTCGGAACCCATGGCCTGGGCCATGCGAGACTGGCTGCCACGGAAACCGGACTCGATTCCGACGCGCCGCAGGAATTCAGGCGCGTGCTGAAGGGACTGGCATTCGAGTTGCGGCTGTACCTTTCTGCGTCTTGGCCGCATAGGGTTCTTTCCGATGCCCTCGTTGCGGGCACCATAATCGACGGCGTGCCGAACAGCCGGTCGTATCCCCAGGGCCTTTCGCCGGACGTGGAGCTGACCGACTTCCCGCACGCTGCCAAACGTCTGAATGTGGCGGAGAAGGCTGCGTGCGGCGACGATGGCGACGGGTGGTTCGAGAGGCGGTGGCACGTGCTTCGCTACGAGCCGGATGGCATCGGGAAGGTCATCGGGGTGATCCGGTACAGGGCCAATCAGGCCTCGGACAGCGCGGACCTCAGGCGGGAGCTGGACTTTTTCCGGAAGAACCGGCATCGGATGCGAAATTACGAGGCGGTGGTGGCGGCAAATAGGACGCTGGTCTCGGTGCGGATGAAGCGGTCGGGCTAGCGCTGGAGCCGGGCCGGAGTCCGCTCGCTGATCAGGTCGGAGCGGTTGGTCGCGGCGATGGGGAACGTTCTGAAAACCTGGAGGCGGATCCTGCCCGGCTGCTACGCCAACGACAACAGGGAACGGATCCTGAAGGTCACCTGATTCGCGGCTGATCCTGCGCTCACGGCATGTCCTGGCCACGTGAAGACAGTCGACAGAAGTCCGTCCACCATAGGCGGTGCGCACCAGGGGTCAGGTGTTCATTTGACCTTATCCGAGCGGGCGTTAGGATTGCAGGGAACATGCGCCAAGCGCAATGAGATGGAGACTGATATGTCTGAGGCCGAATCGGCGCAACCTGCTGAGCCAAGCGACGAACAACCTGCCGCGCAGAGCGGTATGCCAAGGAACTTTCCGACAGTGACTCCAGACGCCATTCGAGAAGCGTTCGAGATGGGGACATACCCCTATGCCGACAGGATGTCACGTGGCGAATACGAAAACCAGAAGGCGGCGCTTCAGGTAGAACTTCTGAAAGTCCAGCACTGGGCGCAGGAGACCGGACAGAAATTCGCAATTGTCTTTGAGGGGCGCGATGCGGCGGGAAAGGGCGGTACGATCAAGAGGTTCATGGAGCATCTGAACCCACGCTGGGCACGTATCGTGGCGTTGAACAAACCAACTGAAGTGGAACAGGGACAGTGGTTCTTCCAGCGCTATATTGAGCATCTTCCCACAAGCGGCGAGATGGTGTTCTATGATCGTTCCTGGTACAATCGGGCGGGAGTGGAACGGGTCATGGGGTTTTGTTCGCCAAATGAATACCTTGAATTCATGCGTCAGGCGCCAGAACTGGAACGGATGCTGGTCCGGTCTGGCATCCGGCTCTATAAATACTGGTTTTCGGTAACCCAGGACGAGCAGCTCAAGCGGTTCAGGAGACGCGAGATCGACCCCCTCAAGCGGTGGAAGCTGAGTCCTGTGGACAGAGCTTCAATCGAAAGGTGGGATGACTATACTGACGCCAAGGAGGCGATGTTCTTCTTTACCGGAACCGCATCCGCGCCCTGGACGATCATTAAGTCGAACGACAAGAAACGCGCGCGCCTGGCCTGTATGCGGCATTTCCTCGACAGCCTTGTGTATCCGGGAAAGGACGATGAGGTTGTTGGCAGGCCGGATCCGCTGATCGTGGGGCGGGCGGAACAGGTGGTGCATCGGTCAGATCACATCCTAACCACCTCCCTGCACCCTGAAACGCGGCACCGCCGGAACTGACATTTCGAACGGGATAAGGAGACGTCAGACCTCGGGGAATCGATCTCACGACCAAGCTCGGCATTGAGGCGGATCCAGAGAGGTGGACTGGCAATTCCCGATGCACGCGGAACTGTTGGGGGACGAGGACCCGAGACCTTTGCCCGACCGCATTCTTCCTGCAGGCACCTAAAGTATGCGACAGGTAGTGTCTCAGTTTGAAATGTTCTTTTTTGTTCTCCCCCGTTTCCGGCGGAGAGATCGAGGACGTAACCGGTCAACGACAATGGGGCGTTACAATCGGCCAAACCAGTCCCATATGCGGTTCCACCAACGGGTCTTTCGGCGAATTTTCGCAATATCGGCGGTCTTGGCTTTGCGGTCGCGCGCTTGACCGGCCCGGACCTCCTTCTCGGTCCAAGCGAGACACCAGCGTGTATGGCCTTTCTCGATTATGTAATGGCTTCTGCATGGTAATCGCCAATTGCCGACCGATGGCCTCACGGTGATGGACACACCATCATATTCGATGCGCCATTCGCTGCGGCTCAATGGCAGGCTGACTTCCATGCCGCAGCCGCAGGCGCACAAATGCTCCGTCAGCCTATGCTTCACCGATATGTAGAGATTGCCGGGTTCGAGCGATGGCGGCATATCATCGACCCAGACTGCAGTCCATCTAAGGGTCTTCACGTGGGAGAGTCCCCGGTTTGGCCCTGGAGAATTTTGCCGGTAGAAGCTGAGAAGAGTACAGTGTCAATGTCTTGCTGTCGGTCGTTCCTGTAGATGCCGACTCTGGCTTTCCACTCGGTGACGGCAAGCGCAGCACCGAGCATGTTGAGCTCCACGGTCTGCACAATTCCGTATGCTTGGTCTGGTTTTGCCTCGGGAGAAGGCTTGTTCAGTCGGGGATGTTTGGGACGAAATGCGGTTTCCACTTTTATATTGCCGCCGAGCTGATCGTTGGACTCGCCTTCGACTTCTGCGCCGATGCCCACGCTGACGTGGCAAATGCCGAGCTCGTTGCAAGCAGCCTGCAGGTCTCGACGTATAGTCAGATCGTCGACTGCAATGAAGACCGTTGTGAACTTCGCAAGGATATCCCTACAATCACCGGTGAGCTTCTCCGTGTGCACGTGAATCCCCTCTTCACGAATCGCGGAGTATGTGTGACGGTACCAATCGACCTTGGAACATGACCCGCCAAGCTCTTCGATTCGGGCAGCGCCGCACATCCTAAACGCGTTGTGTTGTTCCAACACATCCTCGTCGAACAGATGCAGTTCCTTGACGTTGGTTTTTGCCAGGATGTCCATCAGGTAGGAACCTGTCCCGCCCACCCCGACAATTGCGACGATTTCGTCTTCGATGCGCTCCTCTATTCCCTTCAGACCGTACTTGTAGGTGTTTGTGTCCATGTACTTAAACCGGGTATTGAGCGTGACCGTGGGGATTTCTCCGGTTTTGCTGACTTCAATTACACCTGGGTGCTTGATATCGGCTTGGTGGGCGACTTCGTCGAAATAGGTCCTGACCATTTCCTCGTAGTTCTGGTAGGCACGCATTTCGCCATCTACGGTAGGCTTTTGGGACCATTGCATGTAGACTGTCAGCCCCTCACCAAGGTAATGACCTTCCGGCCAGACATTACAGGAGAGGCATTTCTTCATACTGGAGCCATCTGCGCGGAACGGTGGCTTGCCGGTCCACCAGACGGTATGGTCGCCGGGAGGTGTGGCAATCCCATCGGATAGTTCTATGCTCATGACAATGTCCGCATGTGCGAGTCTTCCCTCGGGGTCTTCGAGGTAAGGCATGTTTTTGACAACAAGGTATGCGCCTCGTAGCTCCAGCAGATAACCAGAGTCGATCAGTGCCTTGAGGTCCGGGCTACGATCGATCGGTGAACTTGACATCGAATCTCATCTCGTTGACGACCTTGACGAAATCGTTATCATTGAGAATCCCTTCTTCCCGGCCCCTTGGTCCGTCTTTCCAGGACACGTTGTATTCATAGAGCGGGCCGTGCTTGCCATCAGGATAACCCAGATCGACCACTTCCCTGTAGCCGATCTTTTCCTTGTTAATGGCGTGTTTTCGCCCGCGAACGTAGATATGGATTTGCTTTGCGGAGGCCATGGATGTTTTTCCTTGTAGTAGTCGCGCTTATGACTTGCACGATATGTTGGGGTTGTCAACCCGTCATAGCGAATAAGTCAGGCGTATCGCATGAATGGTAGGCGTGGTTGCGCGGACGGCGGCTCTCTGGTCCAGGTCGCAGAACAGAACGAACCAGAGAGCAGTACCATGAAAAAAACAACGTCGTTCCAGTCTGTTATGGCAGGCCTCGAAGATCCCCGGCAGCAGTCGAAGGTCGTGTATCCGCTTAATGAGATCCTTTTACTGTGTCCCGTCGGGGTGATATCCGGGTGCGAAAATCTCACCCCATCGCCGAATACGGCAGGAGGAAGCTGGATCCGCTGCGCCGGCGGTCCGGTTTCGTCAATGGCACCCCGTCCCACGACACCCTGTCGACGGTGTTCCGGGCGCTCGATCCGGAGGCGTTCGGCGAGGCCTTCGCGCGGTGGGCGGCGGAGGTCTGCGGAGACCTCGGCGGCCGCACCGTCGCGGTGGATGGAAAGACCATGCGGGGCTCGAAGGCCGGCGGAGTGGCGCCCGTGCACATGATCTCCGCCTGGTGCGACAGCCAGCGCCTGGTCCTGGGGCAGCGGCCCAGCGCGAGCAAAGGCAACGGGATAAAGGACATCCCGGAGCTGCTGGAGCTGCTCCAGCTGGAGGGGGCGACCGTCACGATTGACGCCATGGGGTGCCAGCGCGCCATCGCGGAGAAAATCCGCGACCGGGGGGCGGACTACGTGCTTGCGCTGAAGGCGAACCAGGGCACCCTTCACGAGGACGTGATGGTGTGGTTCGGGGAGCGGGAGCACGAAAATGGCGGGCGTTACCGGACGGTTGACGGGGACAGGGGCCGGACGGGACGCGTGAGGACGGCCAGTGTGCGGACATCGGCTGGCTGCGCGAGCGCCATCCGGGCTGGGAGGGTCTGACCAGCATCGGGCGGGTGGTTTCCACCCGCGAGACCGGTGGAAAGACCACGGTGGAGACACGGTATTTCATCCCGTCCCTGCCTCTCGACGCCGGGCGGTTCGCGTATGCGGTGCGCTCGCACTGGGGAATCGGGAACCGGCAGCACCGGGTGTCGGACGTGACCTTCCGGGACGATGACAGCCGGGTAAGGAAGGACGGGGCACCGAAGAACTTCGCGGTCATGAAGCACATGGCGATGAACTTGCCCACCGGGCGAACAAGCGCGAATCCATACGGGTGATGAGGAAAATCGCGGGCTGGGACGACGATTTCCTGCTCGAGATTCTCGGGGCATGAAATTCATGCGATACCCCTAGCGAAAAAGTAGGGCTATCGCTTTTGAAATTAAATCTATTGCGATTTAATTCCATTGATGCCGATATGCCATAAAACAGGCGGATGAGGTAGAAACATGCAGGACATGAAGGTGATTTTCGAGGGGGTTGAGGACCCCCGCCACAGCAACGCGACCCGCCACGACATCCACGAAATGCCCATGATCGCGCTCCCGGTCACCCTCTCCGGCGGGAAGGGCTGCCCGGACATGGCGCCATTCGGGCGGTGCAGGGAAGACTTTCTGCGCCGGTTCATGAAGCTGGAGCATGGAATTCCGAGCCACGACGCGTTCTCCGACCTGTTCAGCGCGCTGGATCCGGAGGGCACGGACGCGGCCCTGCTCCGGCTGGCCGGTGACTGGGCCGAACGGCTCGGCGACGGCGTGACCGCGACCGACGGCAAGGCGACGGGACGCTCTTTCGCCGATGCCACCGGACGCTCCCCGCTCCACCTGGTCCAGGCCTTCGCGGCCGGGGCGGGGGTCGTGCCGGGCCAGGTGCGGGTCTCCGGCAGGTCAGACGGGATCACGGCGATGCCCGCGCTCCTGGACCTTCCCGGCCTCAGGGGCAGGACGGTGACCGCCGACGCGATGCACAGGCGGAGGGAGACGGCGGAGCGGGTCACGGCCCGTGGCGGCGATCATGTCCTGGCGCCGAAGGCAGCCAGGGGAGCCTGCACGGGGATGTGGAGAAATACATGGAGGATCCGGAACTGTCCGGAAACATTGACGTTTCCGGGAATCTGGTGGAAAAGGGGCATGGCCGCATCGAGACCCGGCGGGCACGGGCGGTCCACGACGTGGACTGGCTGCGGGAGACCCATGACTGGCCCGGCCTGGCGGCGTTCGGGGCGGTCGACGCGACCAGGGAGACCGGGGACGGAACGGCGGCCGGGACCTGTCACTATCCCTCTGGTGACTCTGGAGGCTCCGCCCATTCCCTCATCGCCCTGTACATCTCCGTTGCCAGCAGCAGGTATTTCATGCCTTTCCACATTTTCTCCGTTCCCGGCAGGGGCTGGCGTTTCGAGGGGATGAAGCCGACGTAACGGCCGATGTCGATGGCGGCCTCGCGGATGGTGAGGCCGTCGAAGGGCGGGGCACGGACATTCCTGAACCGGTACCGGCCCATCGCTATGTACAGGGCGGTGAGTTCGTCCGCGTCCAGGAAATCGAGGGCGGGCCGGTCGGGCTCGGCCTTCGCGGCGCGCTGGATGTCGAACACGCGCCATGCGGTGACGGCGTCGAAGGCGAGGCACCTGCGCAGGTCGTCGGCCTCGTCGAGGCGGCGGTCCTCGATGCGGGTGCACTGTTTCAGCGTCTTGAAATATTCCTCGATGGTCCATCTTCTTTCGTACCGCCTGACGGTGTCGATGGCGCCCTGGAGGTCGGGCTTCGCGTCGCTGGACAGCAGCAGCCATGACAGCCGCCGGCCGCCCTTCGGCGGCGTGGTGGTCTCGCTGGCGAGCACCGCGGTGACCGGCAGGGTCTGGCGGCTCTTTCCCGGGGCCTTCAGCTCGACGCGTGCGACGCGGATCTCCGTCTCCGCGGTCCGCGCCGGGCGGGCCCTCACGGCCTTGCGCCCACGCGACCCGGTGATCCCGCCGCGCGCCGCGACGTGGACGGTGCGCGTCCCGACGGCGGGCAGCCCGGAGACGTGCTCCATGAGGTCGACCACCCCGCCGCCGGCGATGACGGAGCGGCGGGTCGAGGCGCTGGAGCGCACCAGCAGCCCGGCCGCGGCGGGGCCTTCCGCCTGGGCCTCGAACATGTCCCATATGTCGCCCTCGCGGTCGCAGACGGTGATCACGCGCGTTCCAGGGCTGGTCCTCCCGACCTCCTGCGCCAGTGCGAGGCCCTCCAGCCAGCGGCGGCTCTCGCTGCCACCGTCGGGCGTCTCCGTCTCCGCCGCCCTGTCCGGTTCCGTCTCCGCCCGCCCCGTGTCTCCGCGCCTGCGGTCGGCCTTCACGGTGACGCCCTCCCGGAAGCCGGCGTCGATGGCCAGCACCCCGAGGCCGCGGCCGGAGGCCGACACCGCCAGCGTCACGTGCGCCGGGATGCCGACGCTGCCCGATCCGCCGCCGCCGCGCCTCGCCAGACCGCCCGTGGAGCCCTTCAGGCCGGAAAAGTCCAGCATCGTGGTGTCCTGGATGGCCAGAACCTCCGTCTCGGCCCGGCAGCGCCACAAGGTGGCCATGCGGTGGCTCTCGATGATGTCGTCCATGCTCACCCTGGGGTTGGAAAGCAGCCTGTAGGCCGCCTTCTGGTCCTTCCTGTCGGGAAACACAACGGAAACCGGCTCGCCGGGCCGGGTCTCCCAGGCCCTGGCCATGGCCAGGATCCGGTCGCGCACCCTGCTGTCGGGGTGGCCGCACAGCCCGAACTCCAGATCCGCCCAGTCGGCGTCCTCCGGGACCGCCGGGGCCGGGCCCAGCCAGCGCGGCGTCCGAGGCCCGCGGCACATGCGGTCGCGCCAGTCCGGATCCAGCGGCCTCATCCAGACGCCGCAGGCCTCCGCTCCCTCCCGGTGGCCGGGCGGACGGCCGGAGGTGGACCCGGCGAACTCCCATCCGGCGGCCGCGTAGGCCGTGCCGGCGCGCTCCGCGCCGACATAGGTGAAGGCCATCGCCGGACGGACGCCGTGCAGCCTCTCCCAGTCATCGGGAAGCCGCCTTGCCGCCAGACCCAGAACGTGGCTCGCCAGGTGCGGGACCTCCACACCCGGCAGGATGAGGAACCGCGAGTTCTGGACCAGCAGCCGCAGGTTCGCCATCCGCTCCCGGCCGCTCCAGCCGATGTAGGCGTCCCGGGCCCTCTGGTGCCAGTTGGCCGCGTGGAAACAGAGCCCGCCGACGCGCCCCAGGCGTTCGCTGCTGATCCAGTAGAAGAGCAGCGCGCCGGGATTGGACGGGTCGCCCCGGGGATGGTGGCTCTCCATCATCGCCCGCAGGGCACGCCGCTGCTCCGCCGTCTCCGCCATCTCCAGCCCGACACCGCCGAGCTCCGCGAGCGTGCCGGAGAAGTGGATGTCGGGATGGTCCGGCAGCGGCCCGCGACGACCGGGTGGAGGCCGGCCCGCCGACGGCAGGGCGATGCCGTAGCGCTCCGCGATCCCCGGCAGGGCCAGCCGGGCGGAGGCGAGGCACGGCGCTCCTGCGGCGTTGGTCCAGCCCTCGCGCTCGCACAGGCCTCCGGCCATGGCGGAACGGCTGGCTCCCGTCGCCGCCATCGACCTCAGCCACTCGACCGTTCCCTCCCTGAAATGACGCATCCCGACCTGCATGCGAATCGGGTATCATCACCACCCTGCCGAGTCAACCACGGACAAGTGACATGGCCGGGACCCCGGTACTTCATCATGGGCGGGACGCTTTCGCCGGAGCGGCTGCTGACGGCGGTTCGCGCCCATTGGCGGATCGGGAACGGCCTTCACTGGGTCCTGGATGTCGCCATGAACGGGGACGGCCAGAGGAACCGGACCGGCAGCGGGCGGCGGAACCTGGCCATGATGCGGCGGATGGCGCTGAACCTGGTGCGGTCCGCGCAGGAGCGCAAGGGGGTGTCGATGCGGGGCCGGATGAAGATGGCGGGATGGGACCATGACGTCCTGCCCGGACTGGTTCGGGCCGCCGCCAGGCTCAGCGAAGAGGCCCGGAAAGTGGAGGTTCAAAAGCGATAGCCCTAGCGAAAAAAGCGTCTTTGGGGAGATGGCATCGTGGATGACCACGCATGGACAATTACCAACTGACCGTTTGACCTATCTGGAAACGAGGTCCATCAGCCCATTATAGTCAGTCACCACGTCATATTTCACGCGGTCATCCATAACTCGCTGGCTGATTTCATGAAAAATCACGTTCGTTGTCCGGGATTACGGTCATCCGCTGCGTTCAGTCAGGAAGGTGGATCTCTTTCGATAAGGTCAACGCGGGCCGGACTGTAGCACCTAGTGGACCAGTATATGTAGGGGAATTATCGAACCTCAAACTGATCAGGCATTCGGGCGAACCG
>CBDATU010000003.1:0-156727 GCA_965199865.1 uncultured Rhodobacter sp.
CTTCGCCAGCCCCATGACACAGCCGACACTTGCGGCGAGCGTCAGGCCAGCAATCACCGGAAGGCCAAGCGTCTGGGAAAAATGAAAATACGTGTAACCGCCGATCAGCAGGTAAGCGCCATAGGCGAGATCCAGGACGCGGCCAACGCTGAAAATCAGCGTGAAGCCCATTGCGATCAGAGCGTAGAGGCCACTGAGCAGAATGCCCTGGATCAGGATCTGCGTCATGCGGCGCTGAGGACCGTCACATCATATGCGAAGTCAGTCACTGAACCGCATGTAGGCCAGACTGTCGATCCCTCCAGCACGGAATCTGTCGATAGGGCATCTCCCGAGTGACCGAATAGGGGCATTCGGGGTGATGCTGTCTCTCTATGCTCCTCGACGGAACGGCGCGGAATCGCTGGCATGGGAGCTCTGTGCGGTGGGTCCAGTGAACGGTAAGCAGGCGGGCGGGAATTCCCGCCCGCACTCCAGAATCACTTCACGGGCACCCAACTGGGGACGGCAAAGTCCATGGTGGCGTATTCGGGCGGATAGACCACACCGACCGAACCATCCTCCTGCCACTGGACCACGACCATTGAGGGCTGGGCGAAGTCGTAGGGAGCCTCAAGGTCGAACAGTGCGTTATGCGGATATGTCCGCTGTGTAACCGGCTCGATCTGGTCACGCTGCCAGAATCCGTATCGCAGCCACAGCTCGCCATCCTTCTCCAGCTTGAGATCCTGCTTTTCCATCGCCGCGGCCCAGGCCGAGACATCGTCGAAGCCTCCCGCCTCTTCAGCGGCAGCCAGTGCCTGCTTCAGCCCATGATAGGCGTTGAAGCCATTGAAATGAGGCAGCCTGGGTCGTGAGTCGTATCTGGCCTGATAGGTATCCACGAAAGCCTGACTGACGGGATCAAGCTCAAAGCCCACGGACGGGACCGGAGACAGGGTCGAGATGCCGCCGCCCGCGCCACCAGTGTCCTCCCAGTATTCCAGGCCCAGCGCCGCCACGTTCACTCCAGTCATCGGCATCGGAACCTGAAGCTTCACATATTGTGAGGAAATCACCTGGGAATTCACCGAACTGACCTGGTAAATGAAATCGGCACCACTCGCCTGGGCCTTGGAAAAGATCGGTGCGAAATCGACCGTACCGATGTCATAGACGATGATGTCCTTCACCTCGATTCCGGCAACAGGAGCGAGCGCATCGGTTACCAGACCGGTGATCGCGCCACCAAAAGCGGTATCCTCGGCAAGGATCACCACGCTCTCCCAGCCCATCTGGCCCTTCAGCACATCCGCACCAAAGTTGATGTAGAGCGTCGCCAGCGCCTCATCTGAGGCGATGTTCATGAAATAGGGTTCCATCAGTTCGGGATCCTCGACCACCATGTCGATGATGCCGATATAGCTGGTCCAGGTGTCCAGGGTGGGAATGCGGTATTCCTGCATCCTCGGTAGCCATCCAAGCGACACGTCGTCAATGGAGCCGGAAATGATGAAATCGACCTCTTCGGTCTCGGCAAGGTATTCGTAGGCCTTGATTCCCTCGGTCACGTCTTCACCGGTATCTGCGGTGACGAGCGTGATCTGCTGGCCCATCACCCCGCCCGCGGCATTAAGCTCGTCAATCGCTATCTCGGCCCCACGCAGGGTGGAAAGCCCCGTATCTGAACTGAGTGAGCCGATGAAGCCCACCTTGATTTCCGCGCCAGCGGACGCGGCGATGGCAACGGCACCGGCAAGCGTGGCGCTGAAGACGGATTTTCTGCGAAACATGGTGTTCCTCCCTTGGTTTCGGCATTGCTTTTGCCCGGACTTCCTTCACTGTATACTGTATACAAAGCAAATACCCGCCCGCAAGGTCAATCAAAATCGCCCAGGGTGGCGGCAAAATACGGATGGTCGCCCCCAACAACCAACCCAGACGGAATTCCGCTCCGTAACTCCAGCCATGGCATGGTCAGGGCGTGGAGACGCTGAGATTCTCGTGAATGATGGCATCAACGTCAATCTCAACCATCATTCCAGGTTGCGTCAGGCCCGCCTGCACGCCCGTCAGGACGGGATCTATGCCGCTGAACGCCTCACCGTGGGCGCGGACGAATCCACCCGCCTGACCCATGTCAGTCAAATAGGCGCGCGTGCGGACGACATGGCGCATTTCCGCGCCGACCTGTTTCAGCGCAGCCTCGATGCGGGAGAAAATGAATACGGACTGGGCATAGCAGTCGCCAGGAGCGTGCAGCCTGCCGGAAGGCTCGATGGCGGTGGTGCCAGCAACATAGACGAAAGGTCCAACCCGCTTGGCGCGGGAGTAACTGCCGATCTCCTCAAACCGCCCGCCGGAACTGAAGGTGCGGATCATTGTCACAGCCGGGCAAGAACCGCGCCCGCCGCGGCCTGAAGGGCTTCGCGTTCCGTCTCCGTGAGGTTCAGGATTTCGACGCGGACCAGCCCGGTAACGCCAAGATGGGAGGGAACACCCAGCACCACACCATCAATGCCGTATTCTCCGTTCAGCATCACCGAGACAGGCACGGGCCCGATTCGGGCACCACGGATATGGTCGAGAAGCTCGATTGTTGCATGGGCTGGCGCGATGGTCGCGGATCCCGATTTCCTGAGCGCTACGATCTGACCGCCGCCGGTCACCGCATCCCTGACGCAGGCGTCAATCTCACCATCGGTGAGGTATTTCGACAATGGGTGACCTTTTACCCGCGCAAGTGAGGGAATTGGCGCCATTTCATCTCCATGACTGCCAAGCGTGATGGCATGGACATCAGCGGGAGCGACTCCGGCCGCCGCGGCCAGGGCATTGCGGAAACGGCCTGAATCGAGCGTGCCGGCCATGCCCAGAACCCGCTCGCGCGGAAATTCTGTGGCGCGGAGCATTTCCACCGTCATCTCGTCGACAGGGTTGGTTACGACGATGACGACTGCCTGCGGAGCCTGCGTTCGAATCGCCTCGGCCGCTGTTTGGATGACGCGGCGGTTGACATCCTTCAGGTCGGAGCGACTCATGCCCGGCACCCGGGGCTGCCCCGCGGTGACCACGACCGCATCCGCCTGCGAAACCTGGCCCAGATCCTCACTGCCGAAACAGCGGGCCTTCGTTCCGGTGATGCCGGAGGCATGGTTGAGGTCGAGTGCGGTCGCCGCGGCGACGCCGCGAGCGATGTCGATAAGGACGATCTCGTCAGCCATATCCTCGTTTGCGGCGAGATGCGCGATGTTGCTCCCCACCCCACCGGCACCAATGAGCGCCAGCCTTGAAAACCTCCGGACCCGGGCCCGGGTGGTCCTGACGGGCGCGACCCATCTAGCCGATCTCCGATAGAGGACGCGCCGCATTGCCGTTGCCCCGTCAGTGCGGGCGGGAGCGGGCCGCTCCAGTGGTCCGTCTGCGAGTCGGATACCCATCCGCGCTGCGGATTCCCTCGCTACCTCCGTGACAATGTCCCCTGGCAGAATCTCGAAGACGATCCGACCCCGCTGACGGGCGTCCTCAATCGCTTCTGAGCCGATGACACGCGCCATCTACACGTTCCGACCTTCCACCGCCTCGACGGCACTGGACGCGGCATCAACGGCAGTCTTCACCGAATCTTCGGAACCGGAAATGAATAGTCGCCCGAACCTGCCTACGGCACGGACCTCAACTATGTCGATCTCGGCAGCCTTCTCGGCTTCGTTTGCCGCAATCGAGACATAGGCGGCTGGAGCGCACTCGATAATGCCAAGGGTCTGCCCCGGTACCACAAGTGTTCCCTTACGCCACTTGTTCAGCAGCTGCGCCTGGTAGGGTTCGACAGACGTGATGATCTGGGTCGATTCGATGCTCGGCTTCAGACGGTCGGACATGGATGCGCCAAGTTCATCAAGAATCGCATTCCTGGCCTGGGTTACCTCAGCGTTCGACGGCGACCGGAGGATGAAGAAACCGAATTCCCGCTCCACCATCTGTGTGGTGGCCTCGACCGAAGACGCCTTAAGCGCCCGGTCGATCAGCTGGAACACGCAGTTGCCCGGGGCCAGTTCACCGACAAGAACCGTATCTCCGGAAAGCGGAATTGAACCCTGCACTGTCGCACCGTTATAGGCGGCGAATTTCGGCTGCAGGTTATCGATCTGCATCAGCGCCCTGATCGTGATGTCACTCATGCACCAAACTCCTCGTGAATGTCGCGCCAGGGACGGTTGGCCCATGCCACCCGCTTGATATTTATCAGGTGGAGCGCGGTGACGTTGTCCGAAGTCATCGACCCCGACCAGGTGCCCGTACCAAGCATGAAACTCGGCTCCAGATCGGTCGCGTATCCGGCACCGCCATGAATCGCCGGGACGTTGACGAGCACCCGGCCGGTCGGAATGGAGGAATATCTCGCCACGATGTCAGGATCATGGCTGTGGATCACGGCGCTATGCCCCCACCCCCCGAACTTTGCCACCGCATGAGACAGTTCAATCGCATGGGAACTGTCCCTGGCCTCGTAGAAAGCGAGTACGGGATTGAGCTTCTCGGCCGACAGAGGCCGCTGCCAGCCGACCTCGCTCTCTTCACTGACAATGCATCTGGAACGTGGCGGCAACGAGAATCCCGCCAGTTCCGCCAGTTTCCCGGCCGATTGGCCCACGCGGTCGGGATTCATCGCCCGGCCATCAAGAAAGATCGTTCCGGCCAGTCGGTCAGCCTCCGCGGGTGTGCAGAAGTAGCAGCCGGCCAGCTTCAGTTCATGCCGCAGTTCGCGCGCGATCTCAGGGTCGGCGATGACCGCCTGTTCGGAAACGCAGGCGGTGCCACAGTCAAAGCTCTTCGACGCCACGATCTGCTCGGCCACCTCGCCAAGATCCCTGGCCATGGATCTGTGCACATAGCAGGGAACGTTGCCCGCGCCGACCGCCAGCGTCGGTTTACCGGAGGAATAGGCGGCGCGAACCATGCCGGGACCGCCCGTTGCCATGATCACCGAGGTGCGCCGATGGCGCATCAGCTCAGCGGTACCCTGTATCGTCACCTGGTCAAGGCACTGCACCAGACCTTTGGGCGCCCCCATCCTCTCGGCCGTGTCGGCCATGATGCGCGCGGCCTCGTTGCCGCATCGCACTGCGCGTGGGTGGGGGGCGCATACAATGGCGTTGCCGGACTTAACGGCGCTCAGCACCTTGAATATCACCGTGGATGTGGGATTGGTCACCGGTATCAGCGCGGCCACGACTCCCATGGGCTCGCCGAAAGCCGCGACCTTTGTGGCATCATCGCGCCAGAGCATTCCCAGTGTGGTTACGTCGCGCAGCCAATCGGCCGTGCAGCGTGCATTCATCAGATCCTTGACACGCTTATGTTCAGGATCTCCATAACCGGTTTCCTCATGCGCCATATGCCCCAGGCGTTTAGCCTCGGTCTCGACGGCCGATGCCATGGCCTCGACGATCGCGTCTATATGGCTGGGATCGGTTCCCAGGAACTGCCTGTATGCCTCAAACGCGGTTTCCGCACAGCGGCGGGCCGATGCGATGGATCTGAGATCCGCGTCCATTACCGACCTCCCGTCGCAATTCTGTCCATTGCCTTTCGAGCGTCATGGGAATCCGTGGCGTTGATGCCGATCATATCGAGGCGACGCCCTGCGGCGGCGACATCGGCGCCAAGAACCGCGGAGGCAAGAGTGATCATGGAACGGGTGACGGGAACATCCGTTCCGGTAAGCCGTGCCGCAGACACAAGCGGAACCAGCGAGCCAATCACGCCGTCGCGCAGAAGCCGCTTCGCGTCGTCCTGCGCTGGAACAGGTCGAGCCCCCGCGCCACGTTCCGCACCGGCATGGCAGGCGATCCAGGTATCCGTAGAGGGAAGGTCCCGGATGCCATAGGCATGCGCAACGGCGCGGCGCTCTTCAGCCAGGAGGTCGATGACGCGCCGCTGCTCCGGACCAGTCAAGGCGGCGAAGGTGTGGTTTTCTGGTAGGGGCGTGCCGCCCATCGGCACCGGAACGGCCCCTGCCCCAAGTGCCGGACCGCTCATCAGAAGCGCGGGAAATTCCACCAGCGCCGATCCGTCAGCAAAGCCTGAAGCGACGACGCTGCTCTTTGCCGATGACGGCAGGAAGCGCTGCAGACCGGCCAGCACCCGTTCGCGCCCGCTAGGGAGCGTGGCCGCAACCGGCCGCTCAGCTTCGAACAGGGTCAGAACCGCCCCTTCCGCGGCGATCCAGTATGGAAGTCCCTGGGCCTCGACGATGGTGATGTCCGCCGTAGCGCCGCCGATCCGAAGCAGCCACGCTGTTTCCAGGGCGCCGAACGATCGTCCCGGCGCCAGAACCAGGACCTGGCCGTCCTCCAGATGATCGGCCAGCACCATCGCATATGTACGCTGCTTGTGCACTGGCCCGGTGAGGAAAATGATCTCAGCCTCTTTCACCGCAGCATCAAGTTCCGCGGTGGTCCGAACGGACGGCGCGCCATTACGGTCGACCTGATACGTGCCCACCGGTCCCGCACCCCGCAGGGAAATTCCGGAAGACGCGCGCATTGACGTCAATTCGGATCCATAAGCGGAAAACAGCGTCACCTGCGCGCCTTCGGCAAGACAGAGAGCCGCTGTCAGTCTCGCATCCTCACCGCCTCCGAGCACCGCAATCCGGGAAAACTCCGGCGCGGCGGCAGGAGGTGCGGAGACCCTCCCCCCTGAAGTCGCTTCGGCAAATTCGGAGAAAACGCTGTTCATAACGCATTCCCATCCACAGCATTGGGTCCGGGATCATCCAGCCTCCGGAAAAGGCCGTACGAACCGTCTCTAGCCTGCCAGATTCTCGATGATCGCCTCAAGCTCGTCATGCGGCCTTGCAATGACATGGACCGCGACCACCTCACCAACCCTGTTGGCAGCGGTCGCGCCTGCATCGGTCGCCGCTTTCACCGCACCAACCTCGCCGCGCACGAGCGTCGAGACCAGACCGCCACCGGACCTGGTCTGGCAGATGATGCTCACCGAAGCGGCCTTGACCATCGCGTCGGCCGCCTCGATCGAGGCCACAAGGCCCCGGGTTTCGATCATGCCAAGCGCTGCCTGGCCTGCTGTTGGTTTCGCCATGGGTTCTCTCCTTGATGGCTTTCCATGTCTTTCACACGACCCGGCCTACCCGTCATTCCAGGGCATTCCGGGCCGTGCTCACTTCATCTTGATGTCGATCCGGTCCACCACCGCAACCACCGCAGCGTCGGTTGGGATGCCCGACATGCCCTGTGGTAGCCGCGCGGCGGAACCGAACGTGATCAGGACCGTGTCCCCAACGCCGGCTCCGCAGGTATCGGCGGCAACTTGCGCCGCCTCAAGGACATTGCCGGCACCGTCGATGATGTCCGCGACAAGCAGCGTCAGCCCAACCAGCCGCGCATCCTTGGCCGTGGCGGTTGCGGTGCCGGTGATGCGTCCGATTTTCATCAGAAATTCGCCAGATAGCGCTGGGTCTCGACCGGTGTTACCTGAGCGGCCAGGAACTCGATTTCGCGCTCTGCCTGCTGAAGATAGAGTTCATGGCAGTCCGCGCCCATCACATCCTTTAGCCATTCCGACCCGCGCGCAAGCGCGACCGCAGTGGGAGCGTCGGTGGGAATGGGTTCGGCGTCCTCCTCTTCATAGGCGTTACCTTCCGTCTTGGCCGAAGGCTCGATGCTCTGCTCAATGCCATCCAGTCCAGCCGCGATTTCGGCGGCAAGCAGGTAATAGGGATTCGCGTCCGCGCCGGCATCGCGCTTCTCGACCCGCGTCGTGCCCCCCTGCCCTTCGATGACCCTGAGCCCCACAGTCCGGTTGTCTCCACCCCAGGCGGTGTTGATTGGACAGAATGAGTAGGGCTGCCGTCGTCTGAAACCGTTCGGCGTCGGCGAACCGCAGATCGCCATCTCGGCCATGCGTTTCTGGAGACCGCCGAGGAACGCGCGTCCAAGGCCACTGAGCTGTCCGCCATCGGAGAAAGCGTTCGCACCGTCCTTCCACAGCGAATAATGTGTGTGGAAACCATTGCCGGATTCCTCAAAGAACGGTTTGGCCATGAAGGTAGCACGGTATCCATGTACGGTGGCGAGCTGGCGTACGAGACTGCGGAACATGACCACACGGTCGGCGGCCTTCAGCGCCTCGTCATAACGGATGTTCACCTCTACCTGGCCGGCGGCATATTCCGGATTCGACTGCTCGATCGGAATTCCGCATTCGTTGATCTGCCTGCGGATTGGGCCTAGTACATGTTCGAGTTCAGCGGCTCGGTCGAGACCATAGACCCCGATACCCTGATCCCTGGGGCGGCCGGTTTCCGCATCAAGCAGGTAGAATTCGAGTTCGGTGCCGACACTGACGGTATATCCCATCGCAGCGGCTCGCTCGACCTGGCGAACTAGCGCACCCCGGGGATCAATGGGAACGGGCCCGTGGTCCGGCCCTTCGGCCCGGCCAAAACAGATTGCGACCCCGGGTTCCCAGGGCAGCTCAACCGGCTGGCTGTCTGGAAAGACATGCATATCCGGGTAGCCGTTGCCGAAATTGACATAGGGTGTATCCCAGACATCGCAGGTCATATCGATGGCGAAAGTAGCGATCGACATGGCGTTACCGCTTCTGCAGATAACATCCCAATGGCTCGCGGGAATGCGCTTTCCACGCATGATTCCATTCGCATCGCCAATTCCCATGGCTACTGTATGAATGCCTTCCGGCAGGCTAAAATCTTGATCTGGCACGTTTTTCTCCCTGATTCGCGACTCTTGCCAGATGACTGTATCCTGTATACAGTATACATAAATACAGTGCATGGCAAGGAATTTCCATGGGATCCATCAATATCACTGTCGTGGGGGGAGGAATAGCCGGTTCGATGGCGGCGCTGCATCTGCAGCGTCGTGGTGCGCAGGTGACGCTGATCGACCGCTGGGAACCAGGGCATGCCCGCGCCGCATCGACCGACTACAACCGAATGATCCGATCGATTTCCGGCCGCGACGAGTTCTACACCCGCTGGGCACGGGAAAGCCGGATGCGCTGGCTGGAGCTGATGGCTGAGACCGGCCAGAACCTGATGTATGAGTGCGGCGCGCTGACTCTGGCGACAGCCGGTCATTGCGACTGGGAGGACGCCACGTCGGAAACCTTTGACCGGGTTGGCGTGCCCTATCACCGTTTTTCGCCGGAGGAGGTGCGGAGACATTTTCCACAGTTCAGGGTTGATGACATAGCCTATGCGCTGTTCGAGCCGGAGGCGGGCCTACTGATGGCGCATCGCTGCGTGATAACCGCGGTTGACCTGCTCAGACAGTCGGGGGGAACCGTGACACGTGGACATGTAACGACGGATGCGCGGGAGCGGCCGATGCTGGCCGGGCAGCCGCTGGAAGCGGACGTTATCGTCATCGCCACCGGTGCCTGGATGGCCGATATGTTTCCCCGCACGGTCAAGCCGATCAGCAAGGTGCTGGGAATCAACGTGCTCTACACCTCCACACCTGACGGGTCGGACGCATTCGACATGGCGAACATGCCGTGCTGGATTGACCACGGCCAGGGTTCGTTCGGCCTCCCCTCTTCGGAAGGGTCGGGCGTTAAGGCGGCGGTGGTGATTCCCAACCAGCCGATCGATCTTGACGAGGATGAGCGCCTGATTGAGCGCGCGAGTCTCAACCGCACCCGCGCTTACATCCGCCGCAGGCTGCCAGACCTTATCGGAGAGCGTGTCGTGGACTCGAAATTCAACCAGGTAATTCTGATGCCCGACACCCATTTCATCGCTGACTGGCATCCCGAACATGAAAATGTGCTGCTGGCCGGGGGATGTTCAGGACATCTGTTCAAACATGGACCTGTATTCGGGGATTTTGTCGCCGGGCTGGCATTTCGCGACTATGGCACCGCTGATCGGTTCCGGATAGCCGGGCGTCAAAAGCTCAGCCCCCGCGACAGCCCAAGCGGTCGCTGAACGGCTGGACCGCAAATCGCCGAAAGCCGCGTAATCCGGGCTTCCACCTCTTCACCCGCTGGATTTCGACACCCGCCTGAACGGCGTCGCGCCGACGAGCATGCTCGTGGTCCTCGCCAACCAAATTCTGCGTGACGGACCAGGCTGGTCACCAATGGTGATGACGCTCAGCGGTCCCCTGTCCAGCCGGGGCGCAGGCAGGACATAGGTTCCAGGAATCGAACAGAATGCGCGGAGCCCCCTCGCCAAGGGGCATGGACGCTCTGTCTGTTCCGACCGCGTAGTCGTCCAACTGGCTTCTGCCCATGCGACTCCACCACAATTCCGTCTGTCGCATACCGGTGCAGCTATCTCGGCAGTTGATTGGATCCTGCCCAGGCCTTCATTCAGGGTGCGGAGGACGGCAGTTAATGTTGAACGACCAGGACCCTGACCGCCCGACCCGCCTTCTCGGAGCCTTGACCTGCATCCCGTTCCGCCCAACTGGTTGGAGAAGGAGGCCTTCCACGAATGCGCCATCCGGTTCCGGATTTCCAGCCGCAGACGATAGGGCTGGTAACTCTCGCCAGCGGAAATTACCGTAATAACCGTGGCTTCCCTACCAAAGGATACCAGATCGAGCGGGATTCTTGATCTCCCAATGTCAAAGAGAAGGATTCTCCATGGCACAGATATCCAAACGCCAATTTCTTGTTGCTGTAGGCACCCTGGGTGGAGCGTCGGCCATGTATCGGACAATGACGGAGCTTGGGCTCGTCGGACCGGTAATGGCGCAGACATCCACTCCTAACCTCCCTCACGACTCCGGTAGAGGCGGCAGCGTTGTCATTCTTGGAGCAGGGCTGTCTGGCATGGTCGCCGCATATGAACTGTCACGGGCCGGATGGAACTGCACGATACTCGAAGCGTCGGATCGGGCCGGTGGCCGCAGCCTGACCGTGCGTGGCGGCGACACGCTTGTCGAGGCTGATTCAAGTCAGGACGTGTGTTTTGACAGTGCCGGGCATCTCTATGCCAATATGGGACCGGCACGCATTCCCCACCATCACACAACGCTTCTCGGATATTGCCGCGACTTCGGGATCGATCTCGAAGTCTTCACGAATGACAACCGTGCCGCTCTGTTCCACAACCAGGACCAATTCGGCGGAATGCCGGTGACCGCACGCCGGATCCACACCGACATGAGAGGCTACATCTCCGAACTCCTTGCCAAGGCCGTCAGCCAGGGGAGTCTCGACGATGCATTGACGGGAATGGACAAGGAACGGGTCCTTCAGATGCTTCGCAGCTATGGAAGCCTGAATCCCGACCTTCTCTATGCCGGTTCCTCACGCGGTGGTTACAAAGGAGTGCGGCTAAACGCTGGCATCGCGGCCGGTGACATCGACACCTCCCTTGATTTTGGCGAACTTCTGAAATCCGAATTCTGGCAATACAAGATGAATTTCGCCCAGTTTCTGAACCAGTCACCAACACTGTTTCAGCCTGTGGGAGGGATGGATGCAATCGTCAACGCGTTCGAGGAACGCGTGGGCGCCGACATTGTCTATCGCAGTCCGGTCAGTGAAATCCGCAGGACTTCCGAGGGCGTTCGCGTCATACACCAGACCCCGAATGGTGGTACGGCGGCAGTTGAGGCCGATTTTGCGATCTGCACCATCCCTGCACCGGTTCTCAGGCACATTCCTGCAGACTTCAGCCAGGAAACACGGGATACGATCGCTGCCATCGAATTCGTTAAGGCCGTGAAGATCGGGTTTCAGGCGAAGCGGCGGTTCTGGGAGCTTGATTCCGCAATCTACGGCGGAATTTCATGGACCGACCTGGACATCACGCAGATTTGGTATCCATCAAATGGATATCACCTCGAGAAAGGCATCGTCATGGGTGCCTATATCTGGAACCGGGAACCCGGAGAGCGCTTTACGGGCATGGACCCGCAGGACAGGCTCCGTGAGGCACTTGCGGAAGGCGAAAGACTGCATGCTGGCTATGCCGATGAAATGGAGTGCGGGATTAGCCGCGCCTGGGCGAATGTTCCCTTTCAGAAAGGTGCGTGGGCAACGGATTCCGAGGCGGTTGCCGGGCTGCGCAGCCCCGATGGCCCGATCTATTTCGCCGGTGATCAGATTACGGATCTGTCTGGTTGGCAGGAAGGTGCGGTACTTTCAGCCCATAGCGCTATTGAAGCGATTCACCAGCGCTTTTCCGCCAGATGAGTTTCGGATAACCATCCGTACTTCCGTGACCGCATGAAGTTAGACCAGCGGTTCCACGGTGCCGCTCAGCCGGTTCTGCTCCGGCAGCGATATTCTCCCGACACGCGCCAGGTGGAGCAGCGCCGCCGGGCAACCGATCTACCGGAGCCTATCTCGGCGACCGCGCAGGCGGAACACTTCGCAGACCATCCGGGACCGTTTCGGACCTTCCCACCGCATTCACCTGCGACACCGCCTTCCGGAGTTCGTCCGCATGGGAGGAAGGGACGTGGCGAATCGGGCCCTGTCCGGTCATGCGGGTGGCTTGACCAGCCCAACGAATGAAGTTCAGAGGACGTCCATTCACAGCGGGCAGAGAGGAGCGGCGATTCACGGACATGCTGTTCGGCAGCAGACGTCAGCTCTGGGCAAGCCCCCGAGCATCCGGCCGGGCATTCTCCACCGCTGACCATGCCACGGCTAACGTCAGCGACGTCGGACCGGATCTCCGTTGCGACGGCGACAGCGTGGGCCAGACCATGACGCGCAACAATTTCATCCAGAAAGACCGGTCCATTGGTCACACTACCGCTTCTGAATGGTGTCATTCCTTCCAATGGATATCGCCACGCCTACTCCACCGCCTTAAAAAACCGATCCGCACGCCAGGTCCAGAAAAACAGCATGGATCGACCGGCAGAGCTGAACATGATACGGTCAGCACGGCCTATGAGATTCTCGAACGGTACGAAGCCTACACCTCCTGGAGGACGAACGCGGCTATCGGTGGAATTGTCCCTGTTGTCACCCATAAAGAAGTAGTGGCCTTCAGGAACCGTAAAGATTCCCGTGTTATCGATTGAACGCATCTGGCCTATGTTCAGCACCGAATGCGAAACGCCGTTGGGAAGCTGTTCAATCGCCTTCTCCTTGACGCAGACATCACCAATTCCCACCGGCCGGTTGACACAGTTCGGCGTGCCGCCAAGCGGCCCCTGCCGTTCCCATATCTCCTCAAAAACGCCATCCTCGGTCTGCCTGGCTTCCTGCCCGTTTATGAACAGCACGCCATTCTTCATCTGAATCCTGTCACCGGGAAGCCCGACTATACGCTTGATGAAGTCGGCACCACCAACAGGATGGCGGAACACGACAACGTCACCCATCTGGGGTTCGCGTCCGAATATCCTGCCCGAGAATGGGCACATGGAGAACGGGCAGGAATGGCGGGAATAGCCGTAAACCATCTTGTTTACGAACAGGAAATCGCCAATCAGCAGCGTATCCTTCATCGAACCGGAAGGGATCCAGAACGGCTGGAAGAGCAGCGTGCGGAACAGGCCAGCGATCAGCAGCGCGTAAACGATCGTCTTGACTGTCTCAATAATGCTGTCTCCAATTGAGTTGTTGCTTGCCATATGATTGCCCATCCAGTTGGTTTCGGGCTGTCTGACCGCATCGACCGAAGCTGTCAAGAGATGGGCCGATAGCGTAGGTGAAGACCTGCATATCCTTACTGCGGAACCATGTCAGGGTTGCCGAAGGCTGTTGGGCCCCGTCTTTCCATCGGATATCGGGCGCGCCTCGATCACCACGAATGCCTGTGCCCAAGGATGGTCATCCGTCAGTGAGACATGGATTACAGCCCTGTGGCCTGAGGGCGTCATCTGCGTCAGTCGCTCTTTCGCCCAGCCAGTCACGGCCATCTGCGGTTGACCGGACGGCAGGTTCGTCACCGCCATGTCCTTCCATGCGATGCCCATACGCAACCCGGTGCCAAGCGCCTTTGAACAGGCCTCCTTCGCCGCCCAGCGCTTGGCATAAGTGCCCGCCACATCGCGGCGGCGTTCGGCTTTCCTTCTTTCGGTATCGGTGAAGACCCGATTGCGGAACCGGTCCCCGAATCGCTCAAGCGTGCGCTCAATGCGTTCTATGTTTGCGAGATCGGTACCAATTCCAATAATCATCAACGCACCGGAGCCGACCAGACTCTCCCAATGCAAAAACCATCATGACCACGGCGACCCGCACGAATCAAGGTGCCCCTCCATAATACGCAAGTCAACAAATCCCTACGAAAGGGAATGCGGTCCGCAAAGTAACAGACTGACTGCGCACCACCATGGTCCGGAGCACGTTCTGGGAGCATGCCCAGATGGAGATTTCCGGTCATAGGATAAACCTTCCCGCAAGCTGGGCTACCAGTTTCGCATGAGCGCTCACCATCGGCAATCAAGGACCTCGTATGTCTGAATCAGGAGAAATGAATGAAGTGGCGAATGCGGACCTTTCCGATCTCCCGGATGGCGCATTTGGCAACCGAAAACCTCCCCGGAAGCCGACCAAAGCGTCCGGTCAGCAGCCATTGCCCGGATGAGCCTCAATGCAAAGAAACTCCGCTCCGAATCAGTGCCAGATCACCTCGGGAGCTGCCCTCGACGAGTCCATAAAGCCATGCCGCTACCCGCCGCAGTAAGAGACGGATCATCGCAGGGACTCTCAGACACAGAGCTTTTGCTTGACCTCCAGGGAATATTCGGCAACCCTCCGGAGCACTGGAGCGTGCGAAGACGCGTGCGAAACGACAAGGAGATCCAGCATGAAACATATGAGACTCATTGGCGGTGTTCTGACCGCTACAGCCCTTTCCTTTGCCGGTCCGGCCCTAGCGCAGGATCAGCAGTTCATCTCCATCGGCACAGGTGGTGTGACCGGTGTATACTATCCAACGGGTGGCGCGATCTGTCGTCTGGTCAACCGCGACCGCAAGGAGCATGGTATCCGCTGCGCCGTGGAATCGACCGGCGGTTCGGTCTACAACATCAACACGATCAAGGCTGGCGAACTTGAGTTCGGCGTAGCCCAGTCCGATTGGCAGTTCCACGCCTATCACGGCACGTCAAAATTCGCCGACAACCCTTTCCCGGAAGTACGGGCGATGTTCTCCGTGCATCCTGAACCCTTCACACTGCTTGTGCGCGGCGACAGCGGCATCACCTCATTCGAGGGGCTCAAGGGCAAGCGTGTCAATGTGGGCAACCCCGGATCAGGCCAGCGCGCCACGATGGAAGTGGTGATGGAAGCCTTTGGCATGACCATGGACGATTTCTCCCTGGCGACCGAATATAAAGGTTCGGAGATGGCGAAGCAGATCTGCGACAACAACATTGACGCGATGATCTACACGATCGGCCATCCGGCTGCGGCGATCAAGGAAGCCACGACCACCTGCGACGTGAAACTGGTATCCGTGACCGGCGAGCCGATCGATAATTTGATCGCTGAAAACCCCTACTATCGCGTGGCCACGATCCCCGGCGGCATGTATGCTGGCAGCGACTCGGACACGACCACCTTTGGTGTAGGTGCAACCTTTGTGACCTCGGCCAACGTGCCTGAAGAAGTCGCCTATGTGGTCGCGAAAGCGGTATTGGCCAATCTCGATGATTTCCGTGGCCTTCACCCGGCATTCGCAAATCTCGATGCCATGCAGATGATCAGTGACGGCCTGTCGGCTCCGCTTCATCCTGGTGCCGAAAGAGCCTACAAAGAGCTGGGGTTGATGAACTAGGCGGCGTCATCAAACTGCCCCGAACACTGCGCCAGCGCGTCTTCCAACGCGCTGGCGTTTTTGATAATGCATTGGAATAACCAGGGATATGAGGAATGACAGACGCAGCGAACAAGACTGCCGAAGACTTGGTGGCGGAGGCCGATACCGGTGCCCGTAACGCAGGACCATTCGCAAAAAAACTGATCTTTACGCTCTGCATTACCTGGTCCCTGTTCCAGCTCTACATCGCCTCCAAGATGCCCGGAATTGTGGCCCAGTTCACAGGCATCGGGGAATTTGCCAATGTCGTCGCGCAGGCCCGCTACATCCACCTGGCCTTCGCCCTCAGCCTTGCGACGCTGGCATTTCCGATGTTTCGCCACAGAAACCGCATTCCCGCTTACGACTGGATTCTGCTGGGTCTCGGCGTCGCATCATGTCTTTACCTCGTCATTTTCCGGTTTGAAATCGCTGACCGGCCGGGCCTTTGGACAGTTACCGATATCGCGGTGTCTGGCATAGGCATCACCGTTCTGATGGTGGCCGTTTACCGCTCGCTCGGCCTGCCACTGGTAACCATTGCAGCGGCCTTTCTCGCCCTGGCTTTGTTTGGTGGCTCTTCAGAATGGATCAGCAACGTCACGAATTACGGCGGTGCCTCCTTTTCCAAGGCAATGGGGCATTACTGGATGCAGACCGAAGGCGTCTTTGGTGTGGCACTCGGCGTCTCCACAACAATGATATTCCTCTTTGTGCTCTTCGGGGCGCTGCTGGAGAAGGCTGGTGGTGGGAACTGGTTCATCAAGGTGGCGATCGCTCTGCTGGGCGCGCTGCGTGGAGGCCCCGCAAAAGCGGCAGTGCTGTCTTCGATGATGACCGGGATGATTTCAGGTTCTTCCATCGCCAACACGGTGACCACGGGAACATTCACCATCCCGCTGATGAAGCGCATCGGCTTTTCTCCCGAAAAGGCTGGTGCTGTTGAGGTCGCCTCCTCCACCAACGGGCAGCTGACTCCCCCCGTGATGGGCGCTGCCGCGTTCCTAATGGTCGAATATGTCAATATCCCCTACATCGATGTCATCAAGCACGCCTTTCTACCGGCGGTAATTTCCTACATAGCACTGCTTTACATCGTGCATCTGGAAAGCCTGAAACTTAAGCTCCAGGGTCTGAAAAAGCCAGGTCGGCAGATCGGGGTGATCATGATCCTGGTGCTGTTCCTGACCGGTTTCCTTGCCATGGCCGCCATCACTTTCCTGGTTATCGGCTTTCGCAGCCTCCTGGAGCCAATGATGCCGGGAGCCACGGTCTATCCGGCGTTGGTGCTCCTACTGGTGGCCTATCTAACGCTTGTCTATGTGGCATCGAAATTTCCAGATGTGGTCGTGGACGACCCCAAGAGCAAAGTGTTCGAGGCACCACGCCTGACGCCCACTTTCCTTGGTGGCTCCTATTACGCATTGCCCATCTTCGTTCTGGTCTGGAACCTTATGGTTCGTACCGAAGAGCTCGACCGGCTGTCACCTGCGCTTTCGGCCTTCTGGGCCACTGTCGCCATGATCATTGTGGCACTCACGCACCGGCCTCTGAAGGCGATGTTCCGCGGCAGTTCGGACAGTCTGGCCATCCAGTCCCTGACCAGCTGGCGCGATTTTGTCGCCGGGCTGGAAAGTGGCGCACGCAACATGATCGGAATCGGCGTTGCGACCGGTGCAGCCGGCATTATCGTTGGCACGATCTCCCTGACGGGGGCGCACCAGATCATCGGTCAGGTCATTGAGGTCATTGCCGGTGGCAATCTGATGATTCTACTGATTCTGGTCGCAGTACTTTCGCTCATTCTGGGCATGGGTCTTCCAACCACTGCGAATTACATAGTGGTGTCCTCGCTAATGGCCCCGGTCATTGTGTCTGTCGGTGCCCAGTCAGGGCTGATCGTACCCCTGATTGCGGTGCATCTCTTCGTGTTCTATTTCGGCATCCTCGCGGATGATACACCACCTGTGGGGCTTGCAGCCTATGCGGCAGCGGCGATTTCAAGGGGTGATCCGATCAAGACCGGGATTGTGGGCTTTAGCTATGACATCCGAACGGCGCTATTGCCCTTCATGTTTATCTTCAACACCGATCTCCTGCTGATCGATGTGAATCTGGCGAAAGCGGTGCTGATTTTTTTCGTCTCACTTGTTGCCATGCTGGTCTTCGCCGCAGTGACCCAAGGCTATTTCATCGCCAAATCCCGAAAATGGGAATCCATAGTTCTAATGCTGGTTGTATTCATGCTCTTCCGGCCAGATTTCTTCCTCGACAAGTGGCAGGACAGATTCACCGAGTTTTCAGGCCCTGCCGCCCTCACCGCCCTGGAGGATCTGCCGACGGGGTCGAGCGCACGACTGCGCATCTCGGCACCTGATTTCGACACCGGTGAGGTTGGCACGATTACGCTCTCCTATACGGCCGAGATTGAGGGCACCGGGCTGGAGCGACTTGATGCCGTGGGCCTGACAGTTCTGGAAAGCGACGGAGCCCTGACGGTTGACGAACCTTTCCCGGGCACACCCTATTTCGAACAGCTGGCCAATGATTATGACTTCTACGGCGATGTTCCGGCCCAGATTGAAGCCGTTGCGGTCGAAAACGAACGGATGCCCAAGGAGATTTTCTTCATCCCGGCACTTCTGATCCTGCTGCTGGTTGTTGCGATTCAACGCCCGCGCGCCTCGCAACCTGCATTCTGAGGCAAGGTGAGATGTTCAGGAACATCCTGGTACCAGTCGACCTGTCCGTCGAGGGGGAGGCACAACGCTTACTGAAAGTAGCCCGGGAACTGACAGCGTCCTGGGAGAGCGAGCTGCATGTCGTCACCGTTATCCCGCATGTGGGTGCGGCAATCGTTGGCACCCATTTCGACGAAAGATTCGAATCTGACAGCCGTTCGGAGGCGTCAATGGAACTGGCCGCTGTCGTTGCGGATGCCGGTATCACGGCGCAGCAGGAGGTTCTGACGGGCAAGGCCTATAACTGCGTCATTGCAAAGGCCAATGCGGTGGGCGCTGATCTGATAATCATTGGTGCGCATCAGCCTGAGCTGCAGGAGTATCTGTTAGGCTCGAACGCCGCACGGGTGGTGCGCCATTCGAAGCAGTCTGTCCTGGTCGTGCGGGATAGGTGAGAGCGGATCCAGGCTGTCAATTCCCGCATGTGACTGGCGCATCGCTGCGGTTGCATCATCCGTCAGACTGTCAGAGGATTGAAATCTCATGGGTTATGGTCCAGTCGATGCTGCTGCGGCACATCCGTTCTTTGCTCAGACACCCAGTCGGACTGACATGGTTCAATGCCGTGCGGCGGCATCCAGGGAGCTTGTGAAGGGCGGGTCGCCGTGCAGGGCATTGCCGTTCGCATTTCGACCTGCGCCCTGCAGGAACCGGTGGTGCCAGGACATCCAGAACCCGCCCCGCCTGTGGAAACTATCCGGGAGATCATGGTCTCGAAATCCGTCCCGTTCAGAAGATTGACCTGTAGCAATGACAGATTCAGCGGCCCAAAGGCGTATTCTTCCGCCTGCGGAGCACCCTTCCAGTTCTCGATGCGGGCATCGTGCATCGGCGCTCATCATTTCTGGATGGGCGATGCAGTCCTCTGGTCGGGCGAGCGCGTGAGAGTGGTGGCCAGGGCTATGGGACGCTCCTGTTGCGCGGCCGGCACCGGACTGATCAAGAGTCACGTCAGGCCTATAACGGCCAATTCCGAATTCGATAGTGAAAGCTTTCCGAGCGATGGTCGGCACCATCCTTCAGAGCAACTCGACCGATTCCGTCTGGGCTGAGTGACCGCAATGGAACAATGAGTTTTTCTGACTTTCGCAAACTCGGCCAGTTATTCGCGCTCGCATTCGCGGGTGGCCTGGCGGCATGGGTCATCGGCCTGCCTCTGCCGTTCATGCTGGGTAGCCTGGCCGTCACGGCCATCTCATCGATAGCGGCGACATCGCGGGGCAAGCAGCCGATTGCGTATCCGCAAAGCCTTCGAAGAACATTCATCGCCGTCATCGGAACGATGATAGGAGGCACCTTCACGTCTGACCTGTTAATGTTCATTCCGTCGCTCTGGGTGTCGCTTCTGGCAATGCTGCCCTTCCTGATCATCGCGCAAACAATTGGATACATCATCTACCGACATATTGGTGGCTATGAACGGGTCACGGCACTGTTCTCCGCAATGCCTGGGGGGCTGGTAGAGGCGGTCGAACTGGGCCATGAAGCCGGTGGAGATGCGGCAACGCTGAGTCTACAGCATTTCGCCCGTATCGTGCTGGTCGTTGTGGTGGTGCCACAGCTGTTCTGGCTCTGGACTGGAGATTCCGTGGGAAGCGCGTCGGGCCAAGCGTTCTCACATGGTACCTGGAGCACTGTTGACATTATTCTGGTGTTCCTCGTTGCGACTGCAGGTCTATTCCTGGGAGAGTGGCTACGCCTTCCTGCCGCGCACATGATGGGTCCGCTCCTGCTCAGTGCCGTCCTGCACGTCACTGGCATTCTGAGCATCGAATCCCCAGTCTGGCTTCTTGCGCTTGCCCAGCTCGTAGTCGGCGCCGGGATTGGTGCACATTTCTCTAGAGCCACCCATTCACAGCTCCTGCGTGGCTTCGGACTCGGCCTGCTCAGCGTTGCCACCGTTCTCGCAGTCGGCTTCGCCTTTGCCAGCATTCTGGCACGGCTGACACCTTTCAGTCATGAGGCACTGTTCATCAGCTTCGCGCCTGGCGGCGTGACTGAAATGGGCCTGATCGCTCTCAGCCTATCGACAAGTCCCATGACCGTTGCCGCACATCACCTGTTCAGGATCGTTGTGACCGTATCAGTTGCCGGCTTTGCGCTCAGATCGGGTATGGTCCGGCGATTTCGGGAGAGATCCTGATTTAGTGAACATTGAGCCCATTGCAGTTGGTGGATCATTTGGGAAAGTCGGAGATTCCGGAGTGACCTGAGAAAGCAGGTCCTGATCCTGAATCCGACCAGAGGATCAGGATACCTGTCCCTTGGCTGAATCATGGCCGGAGTAAAGATTCAGTTCCTGACACAGGAATCCGCAGGTCCCTCACGAAACTGCAGGCACCGTCTTCATCTCATCCGCTGAACTCGCTGCTACAGTGAAAATGTTCCTGCCCCATCACAACACCAAAGACATCCAGCTGTTCGCCTGTTGCATGCATCCCGACCAGTTCGACTTCCTGTTACAGGAGGTCGATCCCAATGCGCCTCGGATCGAATCGCGGCAGAGGTAACTTGTGGAACGACCAGCCTGCATCGCATCTATACAGTCAGCCAATTCCGGAGAAATTCACACCGTGATCCACCAGCGTCACCAGCAACCAACCTGTTTCCGTGATGGGGCGAAACGTGTTATCTCGACTCAGCCCTGCGCCTTTCGGAGTAGGGTGATGTGGGTTCCACCATAACGACGATGTTCGCAAAGCTCCAACCCAGGCGGTGCCGGCTGAGGAACATCATCTTCCCAGACAACCAGCGCGTCCGGCGCCAGCCAGCCGCCTTCGAACACAGAGCAGAGCGCGAGTCGGCCAAGATCCGTGCCGTATGGCGGATCAAGGAAAACCAGCGTGAACGGGTCCGTTCGGCAAAGACCGAGTTTCGTAGCATTCCTACGGCATAGCGTGACCGCCTCGCCTACGCCCATCAGCGAGACGTTTTTCTGGATAAGGGACTGCGCTCCTGACCCAGATTCGACAAATGTTACATGCGCGGCTCCGCGCGATAGCGCCTCGAATCCCAAAGCTCCGGTCCCAGCGAATAGATCAAGTACTCGGGCTTCAGTGACGGCATCGCCATAGGTCCCGTTGACCAGGATGTTGAACAGACTCTCCCGCACCCGATCGGAGGTCGGACGCAGTCGAGAATACAGATCGCCCTTCCCAACCGTCGCGAGACGCAGGCCCCGTCTTGATCCGGCCACTATGCGCATTCGACCTGACCGGAAACGGATTGCACAAAGATGCGTTCGGCGTCGGGTTCTGCAGAAAAAAATATATGTAGTGTAGGTAGCAACATGCACCGGCAGGAAGTGTCGTTCGATTGGTGAGGATTGTAACCCTAATCAATATCAGCGGCAAAGACTCCCTCGTGTTGTCCGGAGTACACTTCCAGTCCGAAATGGAGCAGAAAAGTGTCTGATCCAAATTTATCTCAAGCTGTGAACAACCGCTCGACGCTTGCGGCAATCTCAAATCGGACAGTTGATCACCTGACCTCCAGCACTTCGAAATGGGTCCTGCCGCGTTCGATCCTTTCGACTTCTACTGGACACAGGTCTTGCTGAGGGCACTGGTCGTTATTGCGAACGTGAATTGCGGCCGCTTCCCCACATTGTAAGGGAATGGCGCCACCCAGTCAGGTTTGTTGCTTCCCGAGTATCCATACGCCGTTAACCAGCCGGAAAGCCTGGCGTGAATTTTGACGGCCACATTCCCTTCTACTCCTTCCACGAATCAGTCCCCGCGTCGGATTCGAAGATGACCCGCTTATGGGCTGATTTCCTTGCTTCGGGGAAATTTCCCGGATGACCGATAAACTCTTCTCCCACGCGGAGTTGCTGCGCAGAAGAGGAGCTGTTCCCAATCCGTCGATTTCCGGTGCTGCCCATCTGATGGGTAATCTGTTGGGTAGGCCCCTGCGGAGCGGCGGTGCGCCCGCAGCACATATGGTGCCTGGTATTGGATCGTCCTTCACCAAGTCGAGTCGAAAGTCTGTCGGTTGGATGTCTATTCGCGGTTACCGAGCGTTACCCACGCTGCAAGAGCTCGCCGGTCTTTCATTTTGGTGGCCTTCAGTTTTGCGATCGCGGCTTCCGCCGCCCCTATCTCCGCCAGAACCTCGGACCTTGCCACTCTATACGAGGGGTCGTAATCGGCTGAATGGCGTCTGGTCTGCGCATTTATGAAAGTGATCCCGAACTTTTCGATATCCTCCGGAAAGGCCCTCATCGTCTGCTGGTTGCCGAAGCGTTTCTTTGCGAGCCTGTGTCCGGGTGCCCGATAGGCCTGACGCCAAGCCGGTTCGCTTCGCTTCGCGCCCTAGGTGCCGATCAGGGCATTCGCACAGGTCATGCAGAGCGCGTGAAAAAGGGCATAGTAGGTGGTACTGACGGCTCGGCGCAGATCCGACTGGCGGGGCTTCGAACCACCCATCGACGCCAGGCGTTCTGCCGTTCGAATCAGGTCAGACGGCTTCAAGGCGATCCTTCCTGGTGATGAAGGATGTCACCGGGAAGCGGAATTCTCCACGTTCGGACAGTGCCCGTCGTAGGAGCACCAAGAGTTCCGGAATCCTAGCGGCGTCGAGTTCCCCGCCATCAGGCTCATACACGACGGTGACGTTAAGAATCGCATCGCCGTCATGATCGTAATCCTCATCCACATCGACCGAGTCCAGACGCACCTGACCAAGTCGGCCCTGCAGGACGGACTCGATTGTTCCATGTATCTGCTCGGGGAGCATCTGTTTAAAGTTATCCATTTCGTCCTCGCTCAATTCACGATATCCCACATAGGATGTATGCAACGTATGTGACATATGCATCAAATTTAGGGCTATCACTTTAACATCACCGTCTACTCCGAAATGCGACCCCTGCTGTGGCGTGAATCCAAGCGTGTTTGCCGAAGGTCGGGCGGCGATGGTCCAATAGAATGATGGTCTCCCTTTGTCACACAGGGACTGTCAGTCAGTACCATCTGGATGCTTCGCAGCATCCTGCGCCACCGCATCAGGCGTCACGCTTCAGAGTGAAGGTTCGGCCGCGAAGAATCTGCACCTTAAGGACTTTCTGGCAGACACCACGTGGCCGCGCAACGACGCAACGACGGGTTCGGGGAGAACAGACAGTCGGAACAGACGACTGTGCTGATCTTTCTCTATACCTGTCACATCAGATTTCGCGGCGTTCGCCAAGCTTTGCCACTGCCACACCAGCCCAAAAAAAGCATCATTACAGAGCGGTTACACCATACCGTAGAGCAACAGCGTACCGAAACCGTCAAAGATCCTTTCTGCCCAGTCAACTCGCAGGGATCCTTCATTCACTCACATGGAGAAAGTGGCACCTGGGATTCCCTGCCTTTTCTCCTCTTCCACACCAACCAAAGGCTGCAGCCTCCCCACTAGCCCGGATATCTCACCAGATGATGTTGCATGGGGCCGGATTCCATGATATATGCGGGAGTCAACAAAACCTTGCATATGAGAGGAGACCGGACCCCATGCATACACAGTGTAACAGCCCTGACATCGAGTTCAACCGGCACGGACGGCGGGAGGTGACCGCCGCCTTCGACGGCGGGCGCATGTCCTCCGACGGCGGCGCGCTGCTCCTGCGGGAGGCCGACCGGGTGGCGGACGTCACCCGCCGGCTGGCGGAGTGCCTGACCGATTACCGGGACCAGGACCGCATCGAGCACGGGCTGCGGGAGCTCGTGGCGCAGCGCGTCATGGCGATCGCCCTCGGCTACGAGGACGTCAACGACCACGACCGCCTGCGGGACGACAGCGTCCTGGCGCTGGCCGTCGGGCGCGACGACATCACCGGCGCCGACCGGCCGAGGGAGCGCGACCGGGGCCATCCCCTGGCCGGGTCCAGCACCCTCAACCGCCTTGAGCTGGGCACGCCGGAGGCGGCGGGAACGGACCGCTACAGACGGATCGTGGCCGACGGCGCCGCGATCGAGCGGCTGATGGTGGACCTGTTCCTGGATGCCCACGAGGCCCCGCCCGGGGAGATCGTCCTCGACGTTGACGCCACCGACGACAGGCTGCCCACCGTCTCCATTCCACTCGAAAACCGCCATTATCGCGGCATCAATTCAACACGAGAATAGGCCAACACGCCCGTTCCTTCATGGACAGGTAGTTCACCACGGACCGCATTTCGGTGGCAGCTCCTTACTTCTGGCGCTTGATATCGTCCACTGTCATCTTGACCGCAGCGGCTTCGATCTACTCCCATCTGGCTTCGACGAAACTACCAAGCGCCTGTTCCAGAACCTGCACAGCTGAGTCCGCAGCGCTCTTTCGGACTTTCTTGTCCCCTCTTCCAATCCGAAGCGCATCGCCGACCCTTTCCTGAAACGCTGTCAGACCGACAAAGCCGCCACTTCAGTCCCGAGGGAAGAAACCTGAAACTCAGGCGCGATCCCGGTAGATCAACGACAGAACCGAACGCGCCCGACTCATTGCCACATAATGCTCGGCAGAATTCCGGCCAATTTCATCGGGTGCTGGTAAATCCACGACAATGATCGCCTCATTCTCAAGCCCCTTGAAATCCCCAATCGTCGCAAATCCTACCTTGTCACCGGAAATCTCACGCATGGAATATTCGTCTAACCGCCGAACAAGGCGTGCAGCTTCCAGAGGCATCAACGCAGCGGAAGACTCGGCAAACTCGAAAGGCGAAAGAATCGTTATGGAACCGGGTGCAAGGCCTCCCACATCCACCAGTTCGCCAATCTCGGATGCGGTTCGCCTAGCGGACTCCCGCTGAGTGGTCGCGGCCTGAATGCGCACCTTCGGGCCGGCCCCAGCCCCGCATACACCCAGGTCGGCACCGAGACTTTCCTGTATCCATTCAAGAATGACTCGAGTGTTGCGGCAGTTGATCCGCAACGGCACCCGTACAGGTTTAAGCGATTCCAGATATATTTTGGCGTCTGGGTCGAAGTGATGAGTCAGGGACTGGTTGTTCAAATCATGAAACCAGCACCAGCGCCCCGTTTCCAATCCTCCAGCGAGGACGCCGTCCAAAACCTTGATGCAGGCCATGTCGAAAAGATCCTGTCCCTCATCAACGATCAGAGCATCAAATCTCTGGAGCCCTGCCCGGCGGCAATCAAGGCAGACTCCGTCAATCAGCGAAACCGTCACACCCGACACCGAAAGCCGCGATGCAAGAAAGTGCCTCAGCCAGGGAGACCTGCATACGACAGCTACCTGTAGGCCGATTACAGCCCAGCGCCGTGCCAGCCGTTCAGCGAGAAAGGTTTTTCCGGTACCAGCACCACCTGCGCATAGCACATGCCGGTTCGTCTCCGCCACGTCAGCCATTCGCATCTGATCTTCCGTCAGCCGGGCGACACGCCCCTGAATATCCTCCACCTGTTCGTACAGCTGAATTTCATTCCCGCTCCCCTGCCCTGTAATCTCAGGACGAAGATGCGCCTGAAGTCTGTCGACATCCTGCTGATGGGGTCGGCCTATTCGTCCGCTACGCTCGCTCCAGTACCGGAACAGGTTACCCAACCAACCTTCGATGTCGCGGCTACGGCGCATATCGGCGAGCATCTCAATGTCCCATTCCACTCCGTCGCACTCCCATTCGCAGTCGGGAAACAGCACGCCGTAGCCAGTTGTAAACTGATCGAGTGTATCGCCTGACAGGTCGGCATAAAGGCCCTTGATCAATCCATGAAGCGCATTCTCCGCCTGGCGGAACGGTCCCTCATGGGATTGGGTCAACTGGCCGTAGCGGTCCCGATACTGCCAGACACCGTCCTGACAGGCGATGTTTCCTCCCTTGACCTCAAGTACGAACAGGCCCGCCGGACCACAGATAACGAAGTCGATTTCCGGGAAGCGCTTGTGAGGATGTCGAGTCGGCTTCAGCGAATGAAAAGCGATGTAACGGTCATCAAAGGCGGAGCGCAGCCTCTGAAAAATCCGTTTCTCCGCCTGACTGCCGGTATCGTAAGGTGAAGTCGGGACCATTCGCATGGCCGCATTCAACCCCCGAGCGACTCACGTATCTTTGCCTCTGTCCCGGAATCCAGACGTGCGCCGGACAGCAGCTCAAGGAAGCGACCCTGTTCCACTTCAGGGGAAATCCTTGGCTCGCCAGGCACTTCGATCGACAACGAGCTTCCCTTGACGACGAATCTGTATGCGCCTAGGCGAAGATCGATACGGGTGTGAACGCAGTCCCAATTTTGGGCTTTGGCAAGATCCCGCGCTGCGGATTTCTCCCGGGCACGCCAGGTATGTCCGTCTCCAAACATCTCCCGCAGCGGGAGGACCCTTGGTGGAGCCTCACCCAATTCAATTCCCGAGCCGGTAAGGCGATGCGATAGCTGCGCCATGCGATGTGAAACCGCGTTCGAGAGTGCACGGCCGCTGCGGAGCGTTAGGGGAAGTTGCATCCACCCTTCCCTGATCCCGAACAGGATTGAAGCGGCTAGCCAGTCCAGTTCTACAAGTCGGTCGCTCGTGTAGTCGTATAAGTCAGCACAATCCTTGCGCAATAGGAAGAGCGTCATCGCATGCGCAAGCGGTGTGCCGTGCCGTTCAAATAGCTCACTCGCGGAGGCTCCGGCGAGACCGGTAAGGGATTCAAGCGTGTCATGAAGTCGCCGCACCCCTGCCTGCAATCGCGGGTCAAGACGTTCCGCCGCAACTGCGAGATGATCGATCAGAACATTCTCGGCGTTACCGTGCTGGCCCGCTTCCCGCCACTCCATCAGACATTCGACACCTTCCCAGAAGAGCCGCGCCTGGGATGCATTCTTCAGCTCCGATCGGTCCTGTCCGGAATCCAGCGGCTCAGGCAACGATGCCTTTCCCGTCGTAATCCAGGGTCTGAGCCCGGATAGGATCGGATGATCATCTACAATCCCTGGCGCATCGTCGTCGGTATCGAAAGCGATCCGGCAGGTATGAACCGCCTGTTGGCCGAGATTTCCGAATCGGAGCAGCATTGCCAAAACACCACCGACAGCGAGAGGCTGCTGGAGTGGAACACTTCGCGCTTCCGGCCCAGTTGTGGGTGGCCACCGCCCGCTAGGGGCCTTCGTGAACCAAGCCTTCTTGGTGAGAATACGCCTGTAATCCTGCAGCGGCACGTTGTTGGAGTCTTCGGCGGCCACTTCGCACGCTTTCCGGTCATCTCCTGATCGAAACGCTATGAAGTCGATCCAGGACACGGGTAGCGGCGCCGGAACCAGAATCAGGAGTTCGGACCCGAAGAATCCATGCGGAAATTCACGCGGTTCGAAACCGTCAGCTGACATCGCCATGACTGGACCCGACAATCTGGACAGGTCGAACTGAACGATGGCCGGTTTGAGATATTCCGCTTCCTTCGTCACCGCCTCAATTGCTTCCCGGGACGGGGAACCGACAAACAGGGGGATCCAACCCGGAAACCCCTCCAGCGTGTCCATGTAGTATTTGTTGCCGAACCCAGTCGGTGGCATGACCAGTCCCGCCGCAAGCATATACAGAAGATTCAGGTGATTGGTTACCAGAAGTCCTGCCATTGGTGCCTTCGTCGTTGCTGGCTCATGCCCGGTTGTGAACAGATCCACGTCGGTCATCTACATCTCCTCGCGTCGCAGGATGTCTGGATTCGTCGGCAGGATGTTAAGAATTTCCTTGCGTCCACCGCGTTGCATGAACAGGAATACCTGGTCCCTTGCCCGAGCCACCATGACATAGAACAACCGCTTTGCGCTGTCCGGATCCTGGCGCGAAACGAAATGCTCGTCGATATCCGCAAGCATCACCACGTCAAATTCGAGCCCCTTGCATGCCTGAGCATTGATGACCAGGATTCCCCCTTCGTCGAATGCGACTTCGGTGCGATTCTCGCCATGGAACGTCTTGATGACTGGAGGCGGATTATCCCTCCGAATCTCGACGCTTTTGAGCGCTTCCAGATAGCGCTCTCTCACACGATTGTTCGGCGTAATGACACCAATGAGCCTCCGAGGATCCCGATCGGCCGAACGCAGGATCCCTTGCGCGATCGCACTCAGGTTGTCTGGTTCATAGGTGTAAAGCCGAGGAACGATTCCCCGGGCTAGCGGTGGTAGCTCGGGAGGTGGACTCGCAGGATCACCAGTATAGAATTCTCCTGCCAGCCTAGCGATCTGATAGTTGTTGCGATAGTTCTGCCGAAGTTCGATGACCTTGTCAGCGTCAATGGCCAGACAGTCCGTGATCTGCTTGCGGCTGCTGTTGTCCTGCCCGATTTGCTGGTTCTGATCGGCGACGACGAAAAGACGATCAAACCCTAGATTCACAAGCGCGTTGTAAAACTGAGGAGGCATATCCTGCCCTTCATCGATCACCAGATAAGGCAAAGATGGGCTCTCCCTGGTGGGCGATGCCTGAATGATCTCTTCGGCGCGTTCCCAGTCGATTGGCCTGAATTTGCCGCTTTCTGACTCCTTCCGAGGGACATCCGAATCTACTGCCTTCCCGAACATTTCGAGAAACCAGCGGAACCAAGTCTTGCTGGCAAGACTGGTACCGAACAACTGCCCACTAGCCTGATTCAGAAGATGATTGAATACTAGAAAAAGATAATCATCGTCTTCCCGCTGATGACGTCTAGCCCGCAGCAACGCAAGCACGGACTTCCCGGTTCCAGGTCCGCCGATGACTAGGTGCTGTCCTTCCTTGGGTAGAGCACGGACCCTCTCCTGGTCCTTGCTGAGATCCTGTATGCCGGGAAGTTCGAACTTTCGCTTCGCCATCACGTATCCTTTCCCACCCAATCTAGGAACGCGGGAATTTCAGGCCCAGCACCCTTGACGAACACCCGATCAAGGAGGACGTTTCCGTATTCACAGCTCGTCTCCGGCAACAGCGTGCAGGCATGACAGGCCGCTCGGTTCAACAGGTCCAGCCCATGCCCTTCCTGCTCCGCACAGACCGGATCAAGAGAGCACCAGTTCGCAGCCTCAAACGCCCCGGTCAACAGACGAATGAACCGATTGGGCTTCGCGAGTTCCATCAATCCACCCAAGGACCCTTCCTCATCCGGAACCGCCACGTAGATCAGGATTCCTGCCATCGGCACCTTACCGGTTGCACAGTAGATGCGTTCCTTGAGCGATGCCGCAGGGTATCCCGCCTCCGCATCAAGTTGGCGGATCACGAGATGGGCAAGTGTATGGCATAGTAGAAAACGCGGCGTGACATCGCCTTCAAGATCCCGAATGCCCTGTCCGGCACGCTTGACATAACGCTCCGCAAACTCATCCGCACGTCTGCAGAGTTCCTCGCTGTCCTCCCAAAGTTGCAATAACGACTCGTCAAGGGTGAAGAAAATGCCCTCTCCATACAGCTCAATTGCGGGGAACCAGTCGCTTTCTCCAGTGATGTCAGGCGGGATCAACCGTCCGTTAGCCCGCTGAAAGCCGCTGAACACCATGATTTCCTTCAACCTGTTAACCGCAATCACGCTGGAGACAGCGCTCACCACATTCCGTGCGGCTCCATCGTTCAAATTACGCCCTATCTCCTTCCAATCCCGTGTATGGTGTTCGGTCACGAAATCTTCGTCTTCCCTGAGGTTGGGAATTTCTTCAGTCAGGGCCCGGAACTCATCAGCCAGCAAGTCTCCCTCGGTTACTGTCTGGCCAAAGAGAGGATAACCATTCCGGATCTCAGCAAGCGCTGCCTCAATCTCGTCAGTCGTGCAATGAAACTCACTCGCGATCTGTCTGATTCTGCTCTTGCGAGCGAGCGGAGTCCTTGCGTTCCGAATGTCGTTCTGGCTCCTTGCGCTACCGTAAAGGCGATCCGTAACCGTTCCCTGCCGAATCCGCGATTCAGGTGGGATGATGAGTGCGGTGCGGGTGGTGGAGGCATGCACCCGGACATCATTGATCTCCATCAGAAGGGCGGGGGTTTCCGGCGACTGCGCAGGGGGCTCGCGCATCCAAGGCTGTTGCCAAGTAAAGCTTGGGAAGTGCATTCGCGGCAGAGCATCCGATAACAGGGTTGTACTTGCGCCACAACGATCGCAACGAACCAATCGGTCCGGACCGCTCTCATCCAGCTTCAGGTAGGGCGTTGTCCAGTCGTGGCTACAATTCCTCTGTTCTGGATTGCGGGTGTCTTTGTGAACGAGGATATGCCATGGGACATCCGCCAGATAGCCATCTTCATGCACGAGAACCCAGGGGACCTGCTCCAGCCTCCCGGAGCATTCCATACATTTGTCTAAGCTGGAGTCTCCGCCTGACCTGGAATCCTTTCCATCTTCGCCATCCGCCCGCCTATTCCGCCAGGGAGCATGATGCAAAAACCCGCACCGCAAACACCGCATCCAGGTCGGGAATCTCAGAGCCGGAATCCAGCCAATCATCGTTCCATCGCGTTCCACGGCCCTCGGCGGCGCACGCAGTTTCCGGTCGATACCAAGAGCACTTCTCACGCGTTCCACATATCGAATTTCGCGATCTCCGGAATCGCTTCCCGGGCGGTCCCAGCCACGGATATCCTGCACCACCATCAGGCTTTCCGGGCCACGCACGACGGCGCCCACTGAGCAGTCACGCAAAAGGTGCGAAAGCCGAACCGGAATGTCCCGCTCTTTCACAGGTAGCGTCCCCCCACCTTTCCTCCGTGTTCCTTACGCTTAGGCTGACTCTCTTTCCGATGACAATTCATTTTTTCGGCCAATCATGAACTCTTAACGCCCCAGTGGATTCCACGTTGCGCATGGAATGAAGGGTTGGCCAGAGGCCGCGTCGCAAATCTCCGTGCGTGTACAGCAGCCGATCCGCGTTCCCCTGACCGCTTGGCGCATCATACTTGAGATGTCGACGCTCCTGTTCGCAACGACGCGCTTCATCATGCCACTGGGCGGCTAGACGGTCGATGTGGGCAATTATGTCACGACCCTGATCGGGCTCGGCCGCGGCGCGTTCGCAACGTCGCTTCAGTTCCGCGATCACAGCGCTGACCTCCGGTGCCTCCTTGCTGAAGTCCCCAGCCGACCCATTGCTTCGAAGATCTTGGCATACATGCCGAATGGCGATGACGAGAGCGGCATGCAGAGCACGGGATCGAACCTGGTATGTGTGAGGCGTGACGCTACTTGGTTCGACGAAACGGTAGAAGGATTCGTGATAGGGGCGGAAGGTCTCGTAATGTGATAGGCTTCGGGCCTGATGACGATAGTAGTTTGCCAAAACCAGTCCAGGCACATCGGATCGACCGACACGGCTGCTCGCCTGTATGTATTCCGCGGTGGTGAGTGGCTGACCGTTAACGATCATCAGCGCGAGCCGCGCGACATCTAGCCCGACGGACACCATGTTCGTCGCCAGAACCGCGTCGATACAGTCATCCTTCTCTCGGTCATACCCTAACCGCCTGAACGTCTCGGCGTTTTCCTGGGCGGTTCGCCGGCTCGTAAGCTGGGTGATGCGCGGGCTGTGAAACCGATCTGAGGTGAGCCCATCTCCAGTTCCATTGGTGGAACCAGTGCGTTCCGCGTCCCGAAGCTCTCCCACAAGCCTTCGACCGAAGTCGCGAACATCCGTCATGAAGACATTGTGACTGTTACCTACGCTCTTCAGGCTGCCGTGATAGACCACTAGGGTCCACCACGCATCAAGGAGGTCATCCCTGTCAGCATCATCATTGAGCACGGCCCGCGGTCCAGCGAGCAGGGCGGCAGCAAGCGGTGCCATACAATGCTGCTGATCAAGAAGTGGGGCCAGATATCCCACGTAGAGCCGACCGGGCCTCTCCTGGTCCGTACATGCGAAATAGGAATCGCCATGAGTGAGCCCGGGCGGCGGGAACACGGCCAGGTCCCGCGCATATAGGCGTCTAACCTGTTCGCCTGCCAAGCGAATCGTTGCCGTTGAAGCTACGTATTTTGGACGAATTCCGCGCCGGACGAGTAAAGTGTCAAATCCCGCCTCATACAGGCCCGCGACCGATCCCAAAGGGCCGGTGATGAGATGCAGTTCATCCTGGATGACCAGTTCAGGAGGACGTGAACCGGTGCCAACGCCGAAGAAAGCGCCGGTGCGCCCCTCCCACGCGACACGGGCAAACTTGTCGATGGTACCAATCAGCAGAGTCGGTGGCCGCTCATAGAGGGCTTCGTCGACCACATTGCAGGGTAGAGGAACCGGATCAGCACCAAATCCGCATGTGGGTACGACGCAGCGAAAGTGGAAGTTCTCATCCGTCGCATGGTATCCACGCGTCGCTTCGAACTGCGTGTCGCACCAAGGACAGGATTCCAGCAGCAGCTCATGTCGAGCGTCGGCCCTGCCACCCCTGATCTTTTCAACGAGTTCCTTCGCAGCGCTGAAACGGTTCGGACTGATTTCACCTCCGACCCAGATGCCAATGTCGATCGGTGCGTCGCCAAGGTGGAAAGGATTCCGCCTGCGAATCAGTTCCAGGGCACACACCATACGCGCCGCCCGCTCGAACTGCTGACGGGTCAGCAGCCGCAGTGTGTAGCGCATGAATGCCACGGTGCCCGCACCGGAGTCCGGATACTTCAGACGGCGCCAGACGATCAGGAACGCGATCAATCCCAGATATGCCTCGGTCTTGCCCCCACCCGTCGGAAACCAGATGAGATCAAGGACATCCCGAAACTGATCGTCTTCACGAGTCGCGGACACCATCACGGTCAGCAGGAACGCCAATTGAAAGGGACGCCAACGGTAACCGTCAGGATCGTAGTCCCGACCAGCGACCCGGTCGGTCTGGCGCATCTGGTCAAGCATCGCCTGGTTCGCCAGACGGAACGACTCCGCCGCAAGTGGATCATTGCGCAATGTCTGCACACACGCACGCATACGTTCGATGGCGATGTTCATCCGATCTGAGATTCGTTTGGCCGCGACCCGCTCTTCGGATCTGGGAAGCCTGGCCCCCATGTGTTCCTGCTCCGCAGCCCAACTGGCATAGCCGTCGATGAACCGATCAAGCTCGTCGAACATCGGCGCTTCGGAAAGACGCACAAGATGAAGAACCGCATCGTCGCCGCCGATATTCACGGTCATCATTGGCACCTCAGCGGTGGGCATGAACTCGGACCAGATCTGCGCCGACCGGCCCTGCCTTACCTCCCAATCGGCCGCCGCTCCGTGACCTACGGCGTAGATGCGCTGGTCTCGATACTGAAGTTCAAGTTCCTGTTCTTCTTCGGTGAGTAGACTCGGATCGACCCGAGGGTAGTCGACCAGTTCTCCACGCTCGATAACGCAATGGAGACGTGCCTCGAATAACGAATTGTCCACTCTCTCCCGGGATCGCTCACCTATCGGGGTATTCCGGCCCAACTCGCTTCGGTTGCACAGCGTGACCGTAATTATGCAGCCATCTCCATGAGACCGGGCGCGAATGTCGATTCCCGCCCGCCCTTCCCAGAGCCTCTCACTCGTCTCATCAGGGACGGAGGTTCTCGCCCAGATGACCGTGGACTCGGGAAGCTCGGATCGGCTGAACTCGCGAGGCAGATACCGTCCCCTCTCCCCTCGTTCCTCGTTACTGCGGTACACGGAGGCGTTTGCCGTTATGGACAGACGCACATCACCGCAAACATAGAAGGAGAATCCGACCGAAGACGGTGGCACGTATCGACGCCGGCGCGCTGACCGCGCAAGTGCAGGTCCCTCGGATTCCTGGTCAGAATTCGCCGCGCTGTCGTCTTCGTCGACATCGTCCTGCAGGTTTGGCGCCACTGCATTGCCGCCAAGCGAGGCTGGATCAATACCTGTGGCGTCGGGTTCGACTGGGTGAAGCACACCGGTCGGATATCGATCCAGCGGCGACATTCTCATCTTCCCCTCACCAGCCGGACCGATGAGTTGGCTACGCAGCCATTCGACAAGTTTCCTTCTAGCCTCGACGTACATCACATTCAGTGCTTAACGGTAGGCTGGGAATCACAGTCGAGCGAGCCATCCTGGATGAACGGACCATAGCTCACTGATCGTGGCCTCGTAGTCCCCAAAATGACAACGACTCCTTCGTCCTCCGCTACCGGTGCATCACGACGCAATTCACCCTTGGCGTTATCCTCGTTGAGCAAACAGTCCAGATCCGTCTTTTCCCTGGCTGGCTCGCCCACTGCATCGCCGCGTCGCACCTGGCCCAGCCGGGCACGGATCCCTGGCACATCTTCGTGATCAATGCGGGTAACGATCCGGGTGCTACCGGGTTTAAGGCAGTCGAAGTGTACCGACTTCCTATGTCTCAGTAGCGAGGCGAGAACCTGCATATACTCGGCCAGCCGAGCCATCGGGATGGTCTCGGGCGTGTAGGCGTCGATGTACAGCGTATATGTCTCGTTCATGTGATTGATCCCCAAGCGAAACCAGTCTTCGCACAATCCCGTTCACCTTCGACGAAAAACTATCCGATTCCATCGCAATGTCGACACCTGCTTTCGCTGTAGATCACTCGTGCGGCATACCCTCAATCGGAATGCACCAGCGCGGGCATGTGTTCGACGCTGACAAAGGGGACGAGCGCCTTGTCGGATGGCGTTGCGGGCATGTCAGTAAGTCTCGGCATAAGCGGCGCATTGCCCGGATAGGTCCATGTCGGCGACATGGGCGATCTCAGAGGTCTTGTGGGCCACATAGACATCGGCGAAGCTTTCGGGGAACCAGCCCCGGACAGTGGCGTTGCTGCTGAACCGTTCCAGCGCGGCCTCAAGCGTTTCGGGCAGGCGGATGAAACCCCGCGCGGCCAGGTCCTCAGGCGGCAGGAGTGACAGATCCTCTTCTGTCGGCACAGGAGCTGTCAGACCCTCCTCGATCCCCTGACAGCCCGCATGAATCACGGCGGCCAGAGCCAGATGCGGGCAGGCCGCAGCATCGGCAGCGCGGAATTCAATGTTGAATTGCCGGGCGATGCCGGCGGGATCCTTTGCCGTGACCGGACAAACACGCAGGGACGCCTCGCGATCGCGGAATCCCAGATTGTTGAAGGCGGCGGACCAGCGATGCGGTGTCAGGCGCAGATAGGACACGACCGAGGGCGCGGTAAGCGCAACAATACTGTCGAGATACTTCAGCACGCCTGCCGCAAAGGCCGAGGTGAGCGCCGACATGCCGCACGGCCCCTTTGCATCATGGGTTGCTGGCGTGCCATCCGGGTTGAGAAAGCTCACATGAATATGCACCCCGTTGCCGACGCTGGTAGGATCAAGAATCGGGGCATAGGTGGCGGTCTCGCCGAAATGGCGTGCGGTTGAACGGGTGAGTTCCCGCACAATCACGGCGGCATCGGCGGCACGGACCCCCTGTTCGGGACCGATGACGACCTCGTATTGATTGGGGCCATACTCCTTCATGATGCTGTCGGGGCTGAGCCCTGCCGCGGCGATCTGTGCCATCAGCATCCCGCAGAGATCCCGCTGGGCCTCGAAAGCTGTGCGGCCATAGCCCTCGCCCGTGTGGCGATTTGCACCCTTAAGCTGAAATTCATGTTCAAACGCGGCGAGCAGTTGAACGCCGCCCACCTGTTCCAGTCGCGCGAGAGCGGCTTTGAGCAGTGACCGGGTGCAGAATTCCCAAGGCGCGCCATCGAGTGTCACGATGTCACCAAGCATGAACCGTTCGGTGCGCACGCCAAATTCCGCCGTGACCGAGGCCGTCTCATCCGGCACCAGCAGCAGATCGCCCAAGGCGCCAAAGGGGCTGTCGGCAATCCCGTCAAAGCAGGTGATCTGCACATTTGTCGGGGTCCAGCCCACGCCCCGCACCAGCCGTCTGTCCAGTTGATCGGCGGGAAAGGCCTTGCCTCGCACCTTGCCGGCAAGATCGCAGTTTGCTGCGAAAATCAGTTCACTCATCGGTCTCTCCATTCATGTTCCGCACGGCATCCCAGGCTTCGATCCGGGCGCGGGTGGTCTCCCAGTTGTCTTCCGCCACCCGGGTCACCAGCGCCTCGGCGACGGCGAGCGCGGCAGAATAGCTGTCCCAAACCGTGCCGGTTTCAATGGGAACCGCCAGAACCTCGCTGGCGTGTCGGGTGGCCGGGGAAAGCCATTTGTCGGTCATCAAAACCACCTGAGCCCTGCGCGCCGCCGCCTGTTTGGCAAGCTGGGTCAGGCTTTCCTCATAACGCCGAAAATCCACCAGAAAGAACACATCCCCAGGGTTCAGTCGTAACAGATATTCCGGCCAGGCCTGCGGATCGCGAGGAAGATGGTAGACACCCTTCCTGGCCTGGCGCAGGTGGAAGGACAGATGTTGCGCGATGCTGTCACTGGTGCGCCCGCCCAGGGCGTAGACACCGCGCCTGGGATCGGCCAATAACGAGCAGACCCGCAGGAACTGAACCTCAGTCACCGCATCGCGGGCCGATTGCATCTGCGTCGCCGCCCGCGCGATGAACTCGGCCAGATAGTCGCCTTCGATCCAGCGCCCATCCTCGTGCAACTCCACCGGAGAGCGATCCCCGGCCTTGAGCTCAGCCAGCAGGCGACGCTGCATGTCCTGATAGCCGCTCAGGCCGATCTTGGTCACAAAACGCGTGATTGACGGTGCCGATACCTCGGCCCGAGCGGCCAGTTCCTGAATCGAGATCAGGCCAGCATAGGGGTAGTCAGACAGAAGAGCGGTCGCCAGTTTCCGTTCCGACTGGGTCAGGCTTTCGGAGCTGAGCTCAATTTGATCGCGGATCGTCATGGTCGGCAGAGTTCATGAGAAAAAAATTTCAGTCAACTCGAAAAAAATTGACTCTGAAAAAGTCATTACCTTACGTTTGACTCTATGGAAACGGCCGCCCTGACCAATTTGCTAACATCGGCAGACCCTGACCCGGTTGAGGTGATCTATCCGGACAGCACCAGCCCGGTCCTGCTGCTGTGCGAACATGCCGGGCGGGCAATACCGGCGACCTTGAATGGTTTGAGCATCTCGCGCGAGGTGCTGGACAGCCATCGCGGCTGGGACATCGGAGCGGAAACCGTCGCCCGCAAACTGGCGGACCGGCTGGGCGCACCGCTGATCCTACAACGCTACAGCCGCCTTGTGATCGACTGTAACCGCCCTCCATGCGGCGAAGGTTCCATGGTAGAAGAGAGCGATGGAGCCTTTATCCCTGGCAATAGCGACGTATCCACCTGGGAGCGCGAAGCGCGCATCGACGAGATTTTTTCTCCGTTTGAGCGGGCCATCACCGAACAGTTCGCCCAACATCTCCGCCGCTGCGCTTTTTCGATACATTCCTTTACCCCACATTTCGGCGGACAGTCGCGTCCCTGGCATGCGGGGTTCCTGACGAGGACCCATCCGGACACCGCCGCGCAGCTTATGGCGTCGATTCAGACTGCCGCGCCACAAGCCAAGCTGGCGCTGAACGAACCTTACCAGATCGACGATGCGTCCGACTGGTTCATCCCCGTCCATGCCGAACCGCGTGGCATCCCCCATTGCCTGGTTGAAATCCGCAATGATCTAATCGGCACGGATGATGGCGCCATGAGGTGGGCCGAGCTTCTCGGCACCGCAATCACGGACGTGCTGGAGAGCGCCCCATGACCCTGACCCGCGAAGTCCCCCTGATTCCGGCACAAAGCGCACTTCTGTTCATCGATGTACAGAATTTTTCGGCCCATCGCGATGGGGCCGAGTTCAAGGACTTGTCGAAAGACGCGCTCGAAGAGAAGTATGGCTGGTTCTTCGCCGAACTGAACGCCCGCGTGATCCCCAACATGCAGGCCATACAGTCCGCCTGCCGCACCAGTGGCATCGAGGTCATGTATACCACTATTGAAAGCCTGACGCTTGATGGCCGCGACCGCTCGCTTGATTACAAGATCACCGGGTTCCACGTACCAAAGGGCTCCTGGGATGGGAAGGTAATCGACCAGATCGCGCCGGAGGGCGATGAGATCGTACTGCCCAAGACGTCATCCTCGGTCTTTGTCTCGACCCATATCGACTACATCCTCCGCAATCTGGGGGTGAAACAACTCGTGCTGTCGGGCCTGATCACCGATCAATGCGTAGAAAGCGCGATCCGCGATGCCTGTGATCTGGGCTATCTCGTCACACAGGTCTCTGATGCGTGTCTAACCTATTCGCAGGAACGTCACGACAACAGCCTGCGCACCATCACGGGCTATTGCCGACAGATCACCACGGCCGAGCTGATCGCGGAACTCTCTGGGGAGGTTGCATGACAGTGCTGGCACTTGAGACGCATCCGGCCCGTCTGCGGGCCGCCAATGTGCTGCGGACAGCGGCCTGTCTGGCACTATTGATGATCACCGTGGCCGTTCTGACCTGGGGTTTCGGTCGCACGGGCGAGCGAATTGCTGTGCTGATGTGCGTGAATGTGACCGCTGTGGTCTCGCTCATGGTCTTTTGCGGCAATGCCGGAATCGTCAGTTTTGGCCATGGTGCGTTCATGATGGTCGGGGCCTATCTTTCCGGCATTCTAACCGTGCCTGCGGGCCTGCAGCGCACGGCCCTGCCGGAATTGCCGGGCTGGCTTGCAGGGCATGAACTATCGGTGATTGCCGCTTTGCCATTTGTCACCATCGCCGGGCTGGCGATGGCTCTGCTGACCGGTAGTGCGATTGCCCGGCTGGTGGGGGCCTCGGCCACCATTGCAACACTGGGACTGCTCATCATTGTGCATTCCGTCGCCGTCAGCGCGCGGGAGATCACCCGCGGTAGCCAGACCTTCTATGGTGTGCCACGGATCACCGATCTGCTGTTCGTACTGGTCGCGGCGGTCATTTTCATCCTGATCGCACGGGCGTACCGCGAAAGTCGCTTTGGCCTGTTCACCCGCGCCGTCCGCGATGATGAGGATGCGGCAACCGCGCTGGGAGTCGCGCCGCGGCAGGCTCGGCTGATTGCGTGGAGCCTGTCGGGCACGATGGCGACTGTTGCCGGTGCGCTCTACGGGCATATCCTCGGGGCCTTCTCTCCGGCGTCCTTCAACCTCGGACTGGTGTTTGCTCACGTGGTGATGATGATCGTCGGCGGCATGGCTTCGGTCGGTGGTGCCCTAGTGGGCGTGATCGCGGTCACCCTATTGCAGAATTCGGTTCGTAACCTGGAAGGTGGCGCGACCGTGCTGGGCGTGACACTGCCTGAGGTCTTTGGCCTGACCACGATTGCCCTGGGCCTAGCCATCCTCTTGGTGATCTGGCTGCGCCCGCAGGGGATCGTCGGCGGATTCGAGCTTGGCCCCGGTGCGGATACGTCCCCCCTGCGTCGGATCAAGGGCGGGACGATCCCCGCCGACACTCCTGAGCCCGTGCGCGAAACCAGGCTGGTGGCAGAGGGGCTGTCCAGGAACTTTGCCGGTGTCAAGGCGGTGGACAATGTGAGTTTTGAGGCCCCAACGGGCCGCATTACTGGCCTGATTGGCCCCAACGGTGCGGGCAAATCCACGCTCGTCAACCTCATGACCCGCCAGTATGACGCCGATAGCGGCGTGGCCCGCATCGGCACGTCAGAGCTGAATCATCTGCCACCCCACAGGGTGATCCAGCACCGCGTGGCCCGCAGCTTTCAGAACCTACGCCTGTTCAACGGGCTAACCGCCTACGAAAACGTTCTCGTCGCCGCCCTGGCCGCCGGTCATGGCCGCGCCCAGGCCCATGCGGTCGCATTGCGCGAGCTGGCGGCGTTCGACCTTGGCGATATTGCGGGCATGCGGGCGGAGAACCTGCCATATGGCGCGCGCAAACGGCTGGAGATCGCCCGCGCCCTGGCGCAGGAGCCTGCGATCCTGCTGCTGGATGAGCCGGCAGCCGGCATGAATCCTGCCGAAACCGATGATCTGGCCAACCGGCTAGAGGCCATCGGGCGCACACGCAATATCGGCATCCTGCTGATCGACCACGATCTGAAATTCGTGAACCGGCTGTCTGCCTGGATCGTGGTGATGAACCGGGGGCAGAAGATTGCGGAAGGCACCCCGGAAGAGGTCCGCGCCGATGCGCGCGTGATCGAAGCCTATATCGGACGCGGCCGGGCGGCACGCGCAGCCGAGACAACGCAAACAGCTCAAGACCGTCCAGACTTAACAGAGGGAGTAATCACATGAAAACCAAGACAATCCTGTTGGCAAGCGCCATCTCCGCCATTGGCGGCACCGCCGTTGCCGAAGACTATGTGATTGGCGTGATGTCGGCCCAATCGGGCTATCTCGCGCCTTATGACGGCCCAGCCTATGCAGGCTTTCAGTTCTGCATTGACGAGATGAACGCCAATGGCGGGCTGAACGGAACCACTCCAGTTCGGCTGATCGTTCGGGACACCCGCTCGGACATCGCTATGGGTGTTCAGGTCGTACAGGAGATGATCGACGAGGGCGCGCAATTCATCGTGTCTTCGGCGGATGCGGACCCGACCATTGCCGCCGCACAGATCACGGCAGCTGACATGATCCCTACCATGACCTTTGCGGGAACGGCACCTGTCCTGACGCAGGTAGGACCCCATGTTTTTGGCAGCTACCCCGCCGACAACCAGCAGGCCGCCGTTCTGGCGACCTATGCCCGCGAACAGGGATTCGAGAATGTCTGGCTGGTGCAGTCACCTGACAGTGCCTACACGCTCGGCGGCCCCGAATATTTTGGCGAAGCCTTCAGCGCTTTGGGCGGCAATGTGGTCGGCGCGAGCCACTATTCGCTGAACCAGCCTGATTTCTCGGCCATCGTGACCACAATCCAGGGTGCCGAAACGGCTCCGGATCTGATCGTTACCTGGGCTTGGGAGCCAGACTTTCCCGCCTTCATCAGAGCGCTGCGGGGGGCAGGTGTCGAGACACAGGTCATGGGCGGCGATGTGCTGGATACCCCAACCGTTCGCGGCCTCGGTAATGTTGTCTCTGGCGTTGTCCATACCTCAGGTGGTTTCCCGGATGAGGGATCGGCCTATGCGGAATTCGTGGACAGGTTCGAATCGGCGACCGGCACCACACCGGACAACAACTACTACGTCAACGGCTGCGACATTGCCCATATGATCGAGCAGGCTGTCGCAGCGGCTGGCACCACCGATCCGGCAGCGGTGAGTTCCGCCATGGCAGGCATCGAGAACGGTGAAGGCGTCATGTCGAACTTTACCTTCGCAGGCACTGACAGGATGCCCTTGCGCGACGTGGTGGTGGCCCGAATCTCGGCGGAGGGTGACAAGGAGTTCATCCTGCGCGACACCGCCGACCCCGCGATCCTGCCCCAGCCGTAAGCGAGACGGATGGAAACCGCTCTCGATATCCGGTCGCTTGAGGTGCGCTATGGCCCGGTGAGGGCTGTGCGCGGCATCGACCTCGTGGTACCCAAGGCGGGAATCGCGGCGCTATTGGGTGCCAACGGAGCTGGCAAGACCAGTACTGTGATGGCGATTGCCGGCGTGGTGCAGGCGGCGGCGGGAACGGTTTCGATCTTCGGACAGGATATGACAAAGGCCACGCCCGATGCGAAGGTTCGTGCGGGCGTGGCCATATCCCCGGAAGGACGACGCATCTTCGCTTCGCTGACGGTGGAAGAGAATCTGATCCTTGCAGGTGCCGCCGCAGGCAGGGCTGAGACCGCCTCCGAACGCCGCGCCGCATTGATGGAGCGGTTTCCGATCCTGGGCGAGCGCCATCGGCAGCTTGCCGGTCTGCTCTCGGGCGGGGAACAGCAAATGCTTGCCGTGGCCCGCGCGCTGATGAGCGAACCGCGGCTGCTGCTGATGGACGAGCCCTCACTCGGCCTTGCACCGCAAATGGTCGATACGATCTTTGGCATCATCGAGGAGATGAGAGCCGAAGGTATCTCTATCCTTCTGGTAGAACAGAACGCCGCATTGGCGCTTGAGGTGGCTGATCATGCGGTTGTGCTGGCCAATGGCGCGGTTGCCGCCTCGGGTGCACCTGCCGATCTGGCGGGCGACGACATCCTGAAATCGGCCTACCTGGCGGTGTGAGGTGACATGGACCTGCTATTGCAACAGATCATCAATGCGCTGAGCCTGGGAGGTATCTATGCGATGTTGGCCCTTGGGCTGGCCATCGTGTTCTCCATCGTGCGGCTGATCAATTTCGCCCATGGCGAGATAATGACATTTGGCGGCTACGGTATTTTCCTGTCCCTGGCCTTTGGCCTGCCGCCCCTTGGGGCGCTGGCGATCGGTATTGGGGCGGCGCTGGTGATGGCGTTGGCGATGGAGCGCGCAGCCTTTCGTGCGATGCGGGGGGCGGATGTCGTTTCGCTCCTGATCACGAGCTTTGCCGTGTCCGAGATTCTCAAGGTTCTGTTTCAGAACGGCATCTCGGCTCGCCCGGTGCCGATTTCCTTTCCGCCGTCCTGGTCTGGCACCTACCAGATCGCAGGCATGACAATTGGCGTGGCACCCACGGTGTCGATCCTTGTCACGCTGGCTTCGCTCGGCGCACTCAGCTTTCTTCTGCGCCGCACCGCCATGGGAATGGCCATGCGCGCCGCGGCGGAGGATTTCGAGATGCTGCGGATGCTGGGCATCAAGGCTAACCGCGTGGTGGCAGTGTCCTTCGCAATTTCCGGTTTCCTGGCGGGGATCGCAGCAGTGATCTGGACCGCACAACGGGGCTCGGTGGATCCGATGATGGGATTCTTTCCGGTTCTCAAGGCATTCATCGCGACAGTTCTGGGCGGACTAGGCAGTCTCGGTGGGGCGGTCATGGGTGGATTTGTGGTTGGCGCTCTCGAGGTCTTGACCCAGGCTTTTCTGCCCGACCAGCTGGCCCCCTATCGCGACGCGATCGTGCTAAGCGCCGTCATCGCCGTTCTGCTGGTCCGCCCCGACGGGTTACTGCCTGCCAGAACCGGAGCACGGTCGTGAGATACAGGCCACCACCCCCATGCGCCGGGGATTTCGCCGTGACGCGAAAGAGGGCCATGGTGACGGCGCGCCGAGGTCTGGGCCATCGGGGACTGTCCGAACTACCACAGTGGATTCCAAGCCCGACCGGTCCGTTCAGATGGAGCGGTAAACCGGAGGATCCGGTCGCGTCCCGAAAATGAGGAATGATTGATACGGACCAGCGGACACCCGCATTCGCCGTGGGGTGCCTGTGCGACCGACCTTCAACCGGGATGCCTCAGCAACATGTATCCGCGATCGCCTGAGCCACGACCGGCACGGTGTCAGCGTTCAGCCCGGCAATGTTCACGCGGCTGTCGCCAATCATGTAGACACCGTGGTGCTCGCGCATCCGCTGGACCTGCTCCGGCGTCGCTCCCAGTAGACTGAACATGCCACGGTGCTCGGCGATGAACCCGAAGCGGTTGGAGCCCGTGGCGCGCTGCAGCTCCCTGGCAAGCTGTTCCCGCAGCCTGAGCATGCCCAAGCGCATTTCCTCAAGCTCCGACCGCCATTCGGCGCGAAGGTCACCATCGGAGAGAACCATCGTCACAAGGCGGGTGCCGTGGTCCGGAGGGAAGGAGAAATTCTGGCGGTTGAGATGGCTGAAAGCCGCCTGCAGATTCGCCTTCCCGTTAGCCTCTGGAGCGATTCCAATCAGCACGCCCGCACGTTCGCGGTAAATGCCGAAGTTCTTGGAGCAGCTTGCGGCGATGAGCGCCTCCGGGCAGGAATTGACAATGATCCTCACGCCCAGGGCGTCCTCTTCCAGCCCGTCGCCAAACCCCTGATAGGCGATATCGACCATCGGAGTCGCACCAGTGGCGGCGATCTGTTCAGCCACGGCCTGCCACTGGGCGGGATTGAGGTTGGCTCCGGTGGGGTTGTGGCAACATCCATGCAGCAGCAGGATGTCCCCTGCCCTGAGTGCGGAGAGATCCTCCATCATGCCCGGAAAATCAACGGCACAGGTATCCGTATCGAAATAGCGGTATTCGCGCATCTCCATCCCCAGATGACCCAGAATCGAGCCATGGTTGGGCCAGGTGGGATTCGAAACCCAGACGGCGGCGCCGGGATTCTCCATCCGTACGAGTTCCAGCGCCTGGCGCACGGCCCCCGTTCCACCAGGAGTAGCGGCCGCAGCGATGCGGTGCGGCTCGACGGAGTCGCCGAGAATTAGGGAGCGCATGGATTCGGCATAGGCCGGATCGCCGACCAGACCTGTGTAGGCCTTGGTTTCCTGCTCTTCCCAGAGCTGCCTCTCAGCGGCCTTGACCGCACGCATGACAGGGGTGACGCCGTCTGCGTTCCGGTAGACTCCAACACCCAGGTCGATCTTGTGCTCACGGGGATCGGCCCGGAATATGTTCATGATCTCAAGGATTTTGTCCCTGGGATGTTCGCTGACACTCTCAAGCATGATTCGAGGTTCCCGTTTCAATCTTCAGGTCGTTATACATGCCCCACTCGCTCCATGACCCGTCATACAGGGCGTGACGGCCATGGCCAATGATCTCAAGCGCCAGGCTTAGAATCGCTGCGGTTACGCCAGAGCCACAGGTCGTGATCACCGGTCGACCCAAGTCGACGCCGGCGGCACCGAATACGCGCCGAAGCTCGTCAGGCCCTTTCATCGTGCCGTCAGGGTTGAGCAGCGTCGCGTAATGCACATTCCTTGATCCAGGTATGTGCCCCGAACGCAGGCCCTTGCGCGGCTCCGGTTCCTCGCCGCTGAAGCGGGCGGGCGAGCGGGCATCCAGAATTTCATGATCGGCAAGTTTCGACGCCGCGGCAACCTGGGTCACGTCCCTGACCAGATGGTTCTGGCGGCTGACCGTGATGTGGCGGTCGCGCATCACCGGCGGCATGTCCTCGGTCACGCGCTGCTCAGCCAGCCATTTCGGCAGACCCCCGTCAAGAACCGCGATGTCAGACTTTCCCATGAGCCGGAAGAGCCACCAGACCCGTGCGGCGGAGAACAGGCCAACGCTGTCATAGACCACGACCTGATGCCCGTCCCCCACGCCCATCGCACGCATGCGCGAAATGAACTTTTCCGATGGTGGAGCCATATGCGGAAGGCTGGACCGGGAATCGCTGATGTCATCTATGTCGAAAAGGCGCGCTCCGGGAATATGCGCCCGTTCATATTCCGCACGCGCATCCCAACCTGATCCGGGCAGGTGCCAAGACGCGTCAAGAATGCGCAGGTCAGGGTCCTCCAGATGCGCAGCGAGCCAGTCAGTGGAAATCAATGTCTTCGGGTTGTCATTCGCCATTTGTGGCCTCGCGGACTGTCCATAAGCTGCCTATAGAGGCGGTGGCCCTGAAACAAGAGTGCAGCGCCGCATAAAGTGACGACCGCTGGTCTGGTTCGCCCGGGATCTTCGGATTGCCGGCGCGGTGCGTGGACGCAGGTAGCGTTACTGACCGGACCTCCGGCAGTAGAGGTCGGCAAAGCGCTGGCGCGCCTGTGGCAGGGGCCTGTCCCCCAGGGCGGGAGCCAGCCGATGGATCAGAAAATGGCCGGTGGTCGTCAGCCCCTGCGCGATTTCAGCCGGTGTTCCGCTTCTTGGTGTCAGCAGGCAGGATGGAAGAGGCAGAAGGCGGTCTTTCCAGTCGCCCGCACCGCTGGCACTGACCGCACGGCCTGACCGCGGAGATACGTAGACCAGCATGTCGCGCGCACCTGTCACTGCGCATGCGGAAAGATCCAGGCCGAAGCCCAGTTCCTCAAGGAGCGCCAGTTCCCAATGCAGGTAAGCGATCGGCCAGGCATCGGTCTCACCGACCATGTCGAGAAGCGCGACGGTATGCTCATAAAGCCTCGGCTGCGGCTCCCGCTCAGGCAGTGCGAACAGCAGGAGTGCCGTCACCGCATTCAGTGCAGCGAGTTCCAGCCGCCCTTCCATTATCACCGGATGCCGACTCCTGACCGGTTCGATGGAATAGATGCCCAGATGCTCGTCGAGACGTGACCGCCAGGTCACCTGCACCTGGGAGCCGGGCTGAAGCCCTGTAGCCTTCCCGCGCCGGGACGCACCACGTACGAGACCTGCATGTCGACCATGCGCCATGGTGAACACCTCGACAATCGCCGACGTTTCGCCGTGACGACGACTTCTCAGGACGGTTCCGCTATCCTGCCATTCCATTCTTCGAGCCTACCGGTCTAGGCCGGATTCATCCAATAGATGTCGGCCAGCGCGGTCCTCCACTTCGATCACCCACAGGTCGGGATCGAACCCGCGCTGGCGTGCTATCGTGGCGTCAACGTCGGATTCGGAGCCTTCCGCCAGCACGACCCAGATGCGGTTGCCCGTAACGAAGTCGACACTGCGCTGGTAGACACTGGCTGATCCGTCCAGGGGATTCTGTTTTACCAGGACCGCTCCAGCGGTTTCGTCACCCTTGGAGGTGACAAAGGCGGGAATGCCAGCCTGGCCAAGCCGCTTAAGATAGGCCTGCACCCAAAATCCTGCGGTCACGCGTGGCATGAAACCGCCCATGACAGCGAGCCGTGGTTCGGTGCGTCCGTACCGCGATTCCTGCGGAAGGGATATGGTCGGAAATCAGTTCCCCGCATCAGACCAGTCCAGTCCAATGGCTGCGAACCGTTCAGCCTCGGTCATCCATCCGGGGCGCAGCTTTACCCGGAAAAAGAGATGCACTCTTCTGCCTAGCATTTCTTCCAGTTCAAGCCGCGCGGCCCTGCCAACCGCCTTGGCCGTCTCTCCCTTTTTGCCCAGCACGATTCCTCTATGCCCTTCCCGCGCGACGTAGACTACCTGATCGATTCTGGTCGAGCCATCCTTGTGCTCCTCCCATCTCTCCGTCTCGACCGTCAGTTGATAGGGCAACTCCTGATGCAGTCTGAGGGTCAGTTTCTCGCGGGTTATCTCGGCGGCAACCATCCGCATGGGCAGGTCCGCCACCTGGTCCTCCGGGTAGAGCCAGGGACCTTTCGGCATCTGTCCCGCCAGCCATTCACGCAGGCTGTCCACTCCACTGCCCTTTGTTGCCGATATCATGAAGGTCTGGACGAATTCGAACCGGTCGTTGAGGCTTTTCGAGAGCCCAAGCAGGGATTCGGCCTGGACCTGATCAATCTTGTTGATCGCTAGCGCCAGTCGACTATTGGAAATCCGCCTTGATATTTCATCCAGGATTCGGAGGATTCCATCCGTCATGCCACGATGGGCCTCGACCATCAGCAAAGCGAGGTCAGCGTCTGCCGCCCCGCTCCACGCGGCGGCAACCATCGCACGGTCAAGATGGCGCCTTGGAAGGAACAGGCCGGGGGTGTCGACGAACACGATCTGGGCTTCTCCCTCGATGGCAATGCCCCGGATGCGCGCACGGGTGGTCTGCACCTTATGGGTAACGATCGAGATCTTCGCTCCAACCATCGCATTCAGCAGCGTCGACTTGCCAACATTGGGCTCCCCGATCAGGGCCACGAAACCGGCGCGGGATGTCACAGGTTTCCGTCCATGTTCGCATTGCGCAAACCTGACAAACCTTCCCTGGCCACCTGTCCCGGCTGAAATCTCGTCCAGGACGTTGCCACAGGCTGGCCGAGGCGGAGGAAGTCCGCCCTGATCCGGATGCCTGGCCGCATGTGGCCTGGATTCTCTCCAGAGCCTCCATCAAGCCATGGAGCATCTGGAACAGTCATGACTGCGTCGGCTGCACAGCCGTCATCCGCCGCAGGAGCACCTTCGCCGCGTCCTGTTCAGCCACCTTTTTCGACCGTGCGCTCGCCGAGGCGGTCTCGCCGGATTCCAGCTGCGCCTGAATTGTGAAAACCGGGGCGTGATCAGGACCATCACGGTTGACCAGAATGTAGTCAGGTGGCGCGTGACCCTGGGACTGCGCCCATTCCTGCAGCGCGGTCTTGGGATCCTTGGCATCCCGTCTGGCCCGAACGATTCGGTCACCCCATGCAGCCAGAATCACGGAACGGGCCGCGGAGAATCCCGCATCTATGAACACCGCAGCGATCACCGCCTCCATTGCGTCGGCCAACGCGGTTTCCTTGCTTCGCCCACCCGACAGCATTTCCGCCCTTCCTAGCTGTAAGGCCTTACCCAGTTCGAGTTGACGGGCGACATCAGCACAGGTTTCCTTTCGGACAAGGGAGTTGAAGCGGAGCGCAAGTTCCCCTTCATTGGCGTCCCGATCAACAGCCAGCAGCTCCTCGGCCATCACCAGTCCCAGAACCCGATCCCCGAGAAATTCCAGCCGCTGGTTATCAGGCCGGACAGCCGACGAGATCGATGGATGTGTGAGTGCCTCGACAAGCAGGCCCGTCTTCGTAAACCGGTGTCCAAGACGATCGCATAATGCGATGAACTCCGAAGACAGCTTCCCTGAAGCCGTCTGATGCCGTTCAGCACCCGGTGTCCACCGACACGGGTCAGGCCCGGATCGTTCCTGGTCCGCAGGCTCCGTTCGTTGCCGGAACCGCTGCCGCCTCACGGCCTGGTTCTCCAAGGTTCAAACCCCAATTTCCTGTCCAAAGCGCAATGCCCGCCCCCTTTGGAAGAACGATGGGCCAGACAGTGGGAATCCGCGGTCCATAGCAGCTTCCGTACTGAAGCGTAAGGCGGCGACCTGAATGGCGCAAGGCTTTTCCACAGCTGTGGATAACCAGCCCCGATGGCCGCCAGCTGAATTTTTCTCCTGATTCAGGCGGGCAGATTCTGACGCAGCAGTAGTGGGTTATAGGCTACCACCCGGCCCCCATTCTCCCCTCAGGCTCCGTCCCCAGAGAGGAAAGGACCGGGCGTTGCGCTTCGCAGCATAAGTGGGGCTGGAAAACCGGACGACAGGAGTATAACTTTCTAGGGAAACGCCGAGCAGCGAATTCATGGGCAGATCGAGCAAGGGCAGACCGCCTGACGGTGCGCATTCACGCCAACACCAGAGCACGGACGGAGACCGCCGGACGAGACGGCGCAGGTCGCCGATACGGTTTCTTGGCGCAGTTCTGGGCTGGGTGATCTTGCGAATCCTCCGGCTGATCTGGGTCATCGTTCTGCGGACAGCTCTCTTTCTGGCACTCGTCATTGGTGCCGCGACCTGGTATTTCCACTCCGAACTTCCTCCGGTCTCGGAGCTGATCGACTCACGTACCAGCGGTTCCGTCACCCTGCTTGACCGGTATGGATCTGTCTTCGCCTGGCGTGGCAAGCAGTTTGGTGGGCTGGTAACCGCCTCCATGGTCGCCCCAATCCTGAAAAATTCCGTCCTCGCGACCGAGGACCGGCGCTTCTATCAGCATTTTGGAGTCAGCCCACGTGGAATTGCCGGCGCTGTCTGGATCAACCTCCGCGAGGGGCGCGGACCACTCACGGGTCATGGCGGCAGCACAATCACCCAGCAGGTGGCTAAGCTGATGTGTCTGGGCATCTCCTATGACAGCGACAGATGGAAGAACGAGGAATCCTACGAGGCCGAATGCCGCCGCGGGACGATGTGGCGTAAGATCAAGGAAGTGCCATTCGCCATAGCGATGGAACTGAAATACACCAAGGACGAGATTCTGACGGTCTATCTCAATCGCAGCTATCTCGGCGCGGGTACCTACGGGTTCGAGGCCGCTTCCCAACGCTATTTCGGCAAGTCGGCCACGGACGTGAACACGGCGGAGGCTGCGATGCTGGCAGGATTGCTGACGGCACCAACACGCTATGCACCAACCAACAACCTGCAGCGGGCGCAGGCCCGGGCTTCCGTCGTACTCAATCTTCTCGTCGAGCAGGGCTACATCTCCTCCATGGAAGCCGCGGCCGCCAAAGCCGACCCCGCGGAGCTATCGGCGGCGGCTCAGGCGCGTGCAGGCGGCTATTTCGCGGACTGGGTTATGGGACGGGGCCCTTCGTTTCTTACCCGCAGCACGACAGAGGATGTAATCGTCAGGACGACATTCGATCCACGCATCCAGGCCGCCGCCGAAGAGGGGCTGCGGAAAGTTCTTGACACCAAGCTGATGCCCGAATCGAAGGCGCAGGCGGCCGTGGTGGTAATGTCGGCTGACGGAGCCGTCCGCGCAATGGTCGGTGGGCGCCGATTCAAGGGCGTCGCGGGGGCATTCAATCGAGCGATCATGGCGAAACGGCAGACAGGCTCGGCATTCAAGCCATTCGTTTACGCTACTGCGCTTGAGCGGGGCTATCGAGGAGATGACCCGGTTATGGACACGCCGCTGACCATTGACTCCCCCCGCGCACCCGCATGGTCGCCTAGGAACTACACTGGGGAATTCATCGGTAGAACGACACTGACCGAAGCGCTGGCCCAGTCGCTCAACGTGCCGGCGGTCCGAGTTTCAGAAGCGGTCGGACGCGAACAGGTGCGCCTTGTCGCAAAGTCGTTCGGGATAGAAAGCGGCTTGGCTGCCGGGCCAGCGCTTGCCCTTGGAGCATCCGAGTCGACATTGCTGGAGATGACGGGCGCCTATGCGGGTATCCTGAATGGCGGTACGTCGGTTCGACCTTACGGTCTGGTCGAACTGCGGCTTCTAGATGACGACACGCCATTGATGGGAAAGGTAGGTGGCATGGGTGAAAGGGCGATATCTCAGACCGCCGCCCGACAGCTGGTCTACATGATGTTTGAGGCGGTTGAGCGGGGCACAGGCCAGCGTGCGCGTCTCTCCGGCCGCGAAGTGGCTGGAAAGACCGGCACGACACAGGCGGCGCGGGATGCCTGGTTTCTGGGATTCACCGCCGATTACGTCGCGGGTGTCTGGATGGGGTACGACGACAATACACCGCTTAGAGGCGTCACTGGCGGTGGGCTGCCAGCGGAGATCTGGCATGAGATCATGCTACGCGTACATGATGGACTTCCGGTTCACGACCTTCCGATGATCATGCCGGATCAGGTGCCACCGCGGCAGGGCCAGGCACCTTCGACGGCAACCGACTCCCGTGGAGGTGTGATCGACGGGATTCTGCGTGCGATTTTCGGCGAGCGTCAACGCTGAACGTGTCACCGAAACGGCGCTGGCCGGAATCCTCCATCTGATGCGGCCCCATGAGCGCATCAATGCGACTGAATTGCAGGCGTCACCCGCTCGGTGCGGTTCGATGAAGGGACTGAAGCCTGGCAGTCAGCTTGTTCAGGTCGCCGCGGGAGCGGTCAAGCAGCCCACGAATCTCCAGGGCTTCCGTTTTCAGGATACTGATTCCCTCAATGATGATGTCGAAAACCAGTAGCTGTCCGCTTCGATTCGATACCCTGAAGATCACACTATGCTCCGGTCGGCCGTTCATCGCCACCTCCGCGCGAACCTGAAAATGCGACTTCCAGGGTTCGGCTTCCGTGACGGTGACCGAAACATCGAAGAATTCCTCAAAGCGCGGCGTGTATTTCCGCGCCAGATATCCCTGAAACGCGTCCCGGTAGCTACGAAACTGCCTGGAAGAGGCTGTCCGCGCCCGCGGGCCAAGCGTGCTGCGCGCAATGATGGCCACATCGGCATAGCTGGCGATAACCCGCTCGATCTCCCTGGTCTTCTGAACCATGGAGCGGTCTGAACCGACAATGGCGCCGATTTCGCCAACCAGACTTTCAATAAGCTCCCTTGCCGCTTCCACCCGAGCGGCGGCGGGTCCTGTAGTAGTCAATATGGCAGCGGCGGAAGCTGTCAGCAGAAACCGCCGCCTCGACAGGTCATTCCGCGTAAGGGTCGAAATCATATGGGTCATTCTGCCATTCCGAAGAGTCGCCATCCAGTACATTCCCTCCTCCAAGGGTAAATCGTCGAGAGTCCAGATAGCTCATGCGAAGCTGCCTATAGGAATCGGTGCTATCGTACAGGATTGAATCTATCGTGTCACGGAAACGATACCGATCGCTGGCCCTTGATGCCCAGCCAGCTCCAGCCACAACCCTTACCCCTTCGCGCGGCAGGACGTTTCGGATTGGGTTCAGGAAGAAATCCACGATGGTGCCGACCGTGTCACGCCCCGTTGACGGCCCGATTACAGGCAATTCCAGATATGCGCCTTCGGTAGCACCCCAAACGTGCAGGGTCTCTCCAAAATCACTGTCGCGGGCATGCAGGTCCATAGCCGAAGCCAGATCAAAAATACCGCCAACGCCCAGGGTTGTATTCACGAGAAATCTCGCAAAATTGTTCGCGGCACTGTCGAAATCCGCCTGCAGGACATCGTTCACCACCGAGCCCGGGAGGCTGGCGTTGCTCGCAAAATTGTCAATACCGAGAATCACCGGCTCAGGAAAAACCGTGCCGTATACTGTCGCAACGGGTCTCAACACGACACTGTCCAGGCCCTTGTTAACTCCGTGCATTGCCCGGTTGACGTCCTCAAACGGGTCACTATCGCCATACGCAACTTCCCCGGGGCCACAGGCGGAGAGTCCCGCCAATGTCATTGCGGAAAAAATGGCTGCACGAATAGAATCCATCCTCAACGAACCACTTTCCAGTCCCTGCCACCCTGGTCGGCAACCACTTTGTGTCCCGTTCATTGCCCATTTGGAGGGAAGCGTCAACACAATTACCTTTGAAATTACATGAGTTGGCCTTTGTCCGGAAACAGGCATAACCCGTATTCGCACCGATTCCTGAAGCAAACTCCTGAGGACCTTTCCACGTGCGTTTTCAGACCCCACTCGTTCCCGCCCGCCTGATCAGGCGCTACAAGCGGTTTCTGTCCGACTTCGAACTTGATGACGGCCGTCAGGTCACCGCCCACTGCCCCAATCCTGGTTCCATGCTTGGACTGGCGGACCCTGATACCCGATGCTGGCTGGAGCCCAATGACGACCCGAAGCGGAAACTGAAGTTTGGCTGGCGCATAGTCGAGCTCGGCAACGGCCATCGGGCGGGAATTGACACTTCAGTACCGAACCGCCTGGTACGTTCGGCGCTGCGGGAGCGACGCATTACCGAACTCTCCGCCTACCGCAGCCTGCGGCCCGAGGTGCGATACGGGAAGCGGAGCCGTGTGGATTTTCTGCTTCGCGAACCGGACCTCCCCGATGCCTATGTCGAGGTGAAGAACGTTCACCTGCGGCGGGAGGACGACTGGGCGGAATTTCCCGACAGCGTCACCTCCCGGGGTGCACGGCATCTTGACGAACTGGCGGAAATGGTCGCCCAGGGTCACCGCGCCGTGATGCTCTACATCGTCCAGCGCACCGACTGTGGGCGCTTCCGCCTTGCCGATGATCTGGATCCTGCATATGCAGCCGCATTCTCGCAGGCCCGTGCTGCCGGGGTGGAAGCCATCTGCTACGACTGCGCGGTCTCGCCTGAACGGATATCCCTCCGCCACGCCATTCCCGTTCTGGTGTGATCATTCGGGGGTCGGATGGCAGGCGGATCCGTTTCCACAGTCACCCGGATTCGCTCCGCTTTCAGCGCCACAACTCGTTGGCCCACCTCTGGCCCTTTTCACGAGGTTGCCCTAGATAGGGTCAATCGACCGCGGGGAGAGCAGGCGTGAACAACCGCAACCGGGAACAGCTGACAAAGGACGGCATTCGCATCCACGCGCTCCGTGACTTTGAAGGGATGCGGAAGGCAGGCCGTCTCGCGGCTGAAATCCTGGACGCTGTGGCCCCCATGGTGTGCGTCGGCCAGAGCACCGGTTATCTGGACGAGGCGATTCAGTCGCTGATCAGCGATGCTGGTGCCCAATCGGCCACCATCGGATACAGAGGATACCAGCACGCAAGCTGCATATCGGTGAACCATGTGGTCTGCCATGGCATTCCCAACCCAAAGAAATTCCTGAAGGACGGTGACATCCTCAATGTCGATGTTACGGTGATTGTTGACGGATGGTATGGCGACACATCAAGAATGTTCGCCGCCGGGACGACTTCCCGCCGGGCCGAGCGGTTGATCCAGGTTACGCATGACGCGCTAATGCGGGGAGTGGCAGCGGTAAGGCCGGGGAACACGTTCGGAGATATCGGTCATGCGATCCAGAGTTACGTTGAACGGCACCGCATGTCGGTGGTGCGCGAATTCTGCGGTCACGGCCTGGGACGGGTCTTCCATGCTCCACCCAACGTGCTGCATTACGGGTCGCCCGGGAGCCGTGCGGTGCTGAAAGAGGGCATGTTCTTCACCATTGAGCCAATGGTGAATCTCGGCCGCCCCGAAACCAAGATACTGCCGGATGACTGGACCGCTGTGACACGTGACAGGTCGCTGTCGGCGCAGTTCGAGCATGCGGTAGGCGTGACGGCGGACGGATGCGAAATATTCACGCTTTCTCCGGCCGGGAAGTTTCACCCGACCTGGAGTTAACAGGGGAGCGGATGTCCATCCAGCGCCCCTGAGATGCCGTGTTCCGATTCCTGTCCCTCCGCCATTGGACCTGGCCTGAGATGTTGGCGGCATGGAGCGGAAGCTGGGTCATCTCGCAGCTCACGTCAATAACCTACTGATAATAATAGAAAATATATTCCAACCTCGCCCCCAAAGCACATAGTCCGGCCTTTGAATGTCTGAGGGCGTACCCTAATGCCGTTCTGGCCGCCGCTCATCGTATCGATGCTGCCGCCCAACATGTTGATGGTGAGGCCACCGCTGCCTTCGTGATCCACGTCAAGGCCATGGCGGCCGGGATGGCCATTGGGACCGGGATCCGGGTCGACGGCAAGGTTGCCTTGGAAGTTGGTAGTGTAGTTGTTGGCATCGCCGAACAAGTACCCGATGCCGCCGGCTGCACTCTGGTCGCTCCCGTCGCAGGTGATGGTGTTCTCGGCCGGCGGTGGGTTCGGATCCGTCGGCGGACCGCCGCACTCATCGGCCTGGACGGGGCCAGCTAGCAGGCAGGCGCCCACGGCATGAGTCTTACGCTCACCCTAGATGACAGCGATTCATTTGGCAGCGAACTCCGCACGGGCCTCATCCATGAGCCTGCGCATCTCCTGGATCGCGGACGCAAGCCCGCGGAACACCGCTTCCCCAACAAGGAAATGGCCAATGTTGAGTTCCATCACCTCCGGAAACGCGGCGACAGGCCTGACCGTATCGTAGGTCAGGCCATGGCCGGCATGCACCTCAAGGCCTAGGGAATGCGCGAAAGCTGACATGTCCCGCAACCTTTCGAGCTCCTCCCGAGCTTCATCGGACCTACCTTCGGAACTGGCATCACAATACGCTCCCGTATGAAGCTCGACCACATCGGCGCCAATGCGGTGGGCCGCTTCAACCTGCCGGGGATCGGCGGCGATGAAGATCGACACCCGACAGCCGACCCCGGCAAGCGGCGAGATGAAATGCGCCAGTCGATTCTCTTCACGGGAAACCTCAAGCCCACCCTCGGTCGTCCGTTCCTCACGTTTCTCGGGCACGATGCAGACGGCATGCGGTCTGTGACGCAGCGCGATCTCCTGCATCTCGGAAGTCGCGGCCATCTCAAGATTCAGGGGCAGCGAAAGATGTGCCATCAGACGTTCGATGTCCTCATCCGAAATATGCCGCCGGTCCTCGCGCAGATGTGCGGTGATGCCGTCGGCACCCGCCTCCTCAGCGATTCTCGCGGCTCGGACAGGATCCGGATAGGTCGAGCCACGGGCGTTCCGAACCGTGGCAACATGATCGATGTTCACCCCAAGCCGAAGTTTGCCCTCTGGTTCCATGGATGCCTCCCTAAAGATCCGGCTGTGTGGGGCGTTGCACATTCCGTGCTCCCGACATCATCGGGGACCGCTCGTCCGTTCCCGCCTGCTTCGGCATCCGCTGGCGCTTCGCGAACTTTTCCTTCAGCTTCTTCACCCGGCGCTTCTTGTACGCGCCGACAGCAGGCACGGTCAGGAAATAGGCCGCCGCCCCAGCTATAATGCCCGGAACGATGCCTCCTACAATATACGGTAGGAACACGTGCCGGTAGAATCCACGCATCTGGCTCCATTGCGTCACGTCGTCGGTGAAGATGGCGGCGAAGTTACGCCATAGCTCCAGGGTCGCACGGCTGAACTCCGCGAAGACCTGATGCAGCGGCACCTGAATCGGCATGCCAAGAATCCACCCACCTAGTTCCAGGCAGAACGCGGCGATGATCGGAAAGGTGAGTGGATTGCCAATGAACGTTGCCAGAAGTGCGGCAACGACGTTGCCCTGTATAACGAATGCCAGCGCCGCCGCCAGCAGGAAATGCAGCCCAAACAGAGGCGTGAAACAGACAAAGACGCCAACGGCCACCCCCCGCGCGATCCTGTGTGGTTCATCGGGCAGACGGCGCAGACGGTGCATGACATAATAGGCGGAACGTCTCCACCCGCCCCTTGGATATAGGAACTGGCCAACGACCTGCAGCCAACTGCGCGCATCCCGACGTTTGAAGACCACCTTTCGCCCGCTGCTCCCGTTTATTGCTGTGGTTTGCGACTCAGATCCCGGCGCCGCTCAATTGAGGCTACTTCGCTTTCCGCCTCAAGTGACAGTACCAAAGCGTGAAGATGCTCCGCGTCCCTGAGCTCCACATCAATGATCAGCCTGTAGAAATCCGGCTTCCGGTCAATGAACCTAAGATCCGATATGTTGGCGCGCTGCTCGCCTATCAAGGTGCAGACCCGACCAAGAACGCCCGCAAAATTGGAAATCGTGATGTCGAAGCTTACTGTGTGGGCGGCCGGGTGCAGCCCGGGATGCCAGTGCAGATCGACCCAGCGATCGGACTGGTCCTCGAACTCTCCAAGGGCAGGACAGTCAATGGCATGAACGTACACCCCCTTGCCGAGATAGCTAATTCCGACAATGCGCTCTTCCGGCACGGGCTGGCAGCATTGTGCCCGCTCGAAATTCTGGCCCGTGGCAAGCCCCACCACGGCGTGGGCCAGGTCGACTTCCTCGCCCGTCTCGGGTACCAGCTCGGGATAGAGAGTCCTGACCACCTCCTTTCCGGTGATCTCAGCGCGACCGAGCGCATCCAGGAGTTCCTGGCTGTCATCCATTCCCAACTGTCGCGCTGCGGTCACAAGCGCCTTCTCGGTGGCACGTTTGCCGACATGATCGAATGCCAGGCGCACCAGTTCCCGTCCACTCGCGATAGACCATTTCCGCCGCTTCTCACCCAGGAAGGTCTTGATCGCGTTCCTGGCCTTGCCCGTCTTGACCATACCTTCCCAACTGGCATGGGGACGCTGGCCCTTGGCGGTGATTATCTCGACCATCCGGCCATTCTTGATGCGGGAGGAGAGCGGTACACGCTTATGGTCGATTTTCGCCATGACGCATCGGTGACCGATTTCGGTATGGATCGCATAGGCGAAATCCAGTGGTGTCGCCCCACTCGGAAGCGTGACCACATCCCCCTTCGGCGTGTAGCAGAATACCTTGTCGGTATACATGTCGAGCTTTACGTTCTCCAGGAACTCCTCAAAACTGTCGCCTGGACTCTGACGTTCGGTCAGGTCGGACAGCCATTTATTGGGGATCACGGCGAATGGATTTCCCGACCTGACGTCATCGCGGTAAGCCCAGTGGGCGGCGACACCGCTCTCAGCCACATCATGCATCTGACGAGTGCGGATCTGGATCTCGACGCGTCTGCCCTCGCGCCCGGAAACGGTGGTATGAATGGAACGGTAGCCATTGGATTTGGGCTGGCTGATATAATCCTTGAACCTGCCTGGCACGGCGCTCCATCTCTGATGCATCACGCCAAGGACACGGTAGCAGTCGTCCCTCTCGTCGACCAGCAGGCGAAAACCGTAGATATCGGAAAGCCGGGCAAAACTCAGTTCCTTCTCCTGCATCTTTCGCCATATGGAATACGGCCTCTTGGCACGGCCCATCACCTCCGCTTCGATTCCGGCCCGCGACAGCTCATCCTTAATGTCAGCCGTAATCTTCGAGACCACGTCGCCGGTCTCCTGCTTGAGCCTGGCGAAGCGGCGCATGATTGACTTGCGACCATCAGGATTCAGGACGCTGAAGGCAAGATCCTCAAGTTCGTCCCGCATCCACTGCATTCCCATCCGGCCTGCAAGCGGGGCGAAGATCTCCATCGTTTCGCGCGCCTTCTTCACCTGCTTGTCGGGCTTCAGATGCCTGATCGTACGCATGTTGTGCAGGCGGTCCGCCAGTTTGACCAGAATGACCCGCACATCCCTGGACGTCGCCAGAAACAGCTTGCGGAAATTCTCGGCCTGCTTGGCACCTGAGCCGGAATGCTGGAGGTCAGTCAGCTTGGTAACACCATCGACGAGTTCCGCAACCTCGGTGCCGAAACGGCTTTGAATCTCGGCATAGGTTGAAATGGTGTCCTCGATCGTGTCGTGCAGGAGTGCCGTTACGATCGTCTGATCCTCAAGCCGCATTTCAGCGAGGATCTGGGCGACCTTGACGGGATGGGTGAAGTAGGGATCACCCGATTGCCGGAACTGACCCCTATGCATTGACCTGCTGTATTCGTATGCCTCGCGAATCAGCGAAGCATCAGACTTGGAATTGTAAATCCGGATCTTTTCGACCAAATCCTCAACGTCGATCAGACCATCCCGCGGCATGGTGGAGTCCCAGTCGGCTATCCGGATTCATGCGCCGCCATCAGCGCGCGCAACCGATCTTCAGTCAGGTCATCGTCGGTTGGACGGTCGTCTCCGAAATCCATAGGCAGGGACATCTGAAGCTCTTCGGGCATGTCCACCTCGTTCTCATTCTGGTGGCTCGCAATCATCCGTTCGCGCAGATACTCGGCGCCCTGCGTCTCATCAGCGATCTCCCGTAGCGCAACGACCGGATTCTTGTCATCGTCGCGATCAACGGTTATTGGCGCACCAGTGGAAATCTCCCTCGCGCGATAGCTGGCGAGCATTACCAGATCGAATCGATTCGGAACTTTGTCAACGCAGTCTTCGACCGTAACGCGGGCCATGGTCTCTCCAGTTCTGGATCAGGAAGGCGGTAAGAAAGCGCTCTTAAGCTGTCACATGCTACTTGGCAAGTGAAATGGGATCTCCTGTGTCCATTCGCAACCTCCTAACCGCAGCCCTTTCGTCCACAGGCAGCGAGTCGAGCATCTGCTCGACATTCAGGCCGGTGACCGGATGTCTCCATTCAGGCACGATTTCGAGGAGCGGAACCAGCACAAAGGCCCGGTCCTGTAGCCGGGGATGGGGAAGAATGAGTTCGTCGGGCGCTCGAAGTCGCTGGATTTCCGGAGAAATGTCACGCCAGGCTAGGTAAGTCTCCGCATTGGGTAGAACCGCATCACCGAAGGCAATCAGATCGAGATCCAAAGTCCGATGCCCCCAGCGCCTGTCACGCCTGCGTCCGAATTCCAGTTCTATCGAATTGAGGACCTTCAAAACTGCGTGAGCGTCCGCAATCCCTGAGATGACCGCCGCGGCATTGACGTAGTCGGGGCCAGCGCCCTTCGGAAAACAGGGGGTGGCGTAAATTTGACTTGCCCTATCCACCCGCAGTGGCGATGTGGCGATTCTGCGGAGCGCCGCCAATAGCGATTCCCGAGGCGAACCGAAACGGCTTGGAATATTGGCTCCCAATGCGACGAGGGCCTGCGTTCGGACTCCAGATAGGTCCTGCGGCGATTTGTTCTGGGCGAAGTCCTGCGGCATTGAATTCTTTCCTAACGCACATTATGTTAGTTATGCTTCGACTTATGCGATCAAGGCAATTCACCCCATCGGGCATTGAAGCATCAATTTTGCAATCTGGATAATCGAGAGGATTGGAAATGTTCTATCGAGACGAGCGGCTGGCGTTGTTCATTGACGGATCGAATCTCTATGCAGCAGCCAAAGCGCTGGGTTTTGACATCGATTACAAGCTTCTACGGCAGGAATTCATGCGCCGGGGGAAACTGCTGCGCGCATTCTACTATACAGCCCTTCTGGAAAGCGAAGATTACTCGCCAATCCGCCCTCTGGTTGACTGGCTTCATTACAACGGCTTCTCCATGGTAACGAAACCCGCCAAAGAATTCATCGACAGCATGGGACGTCGGAAAGTCAAGGGTAACATGGACATCGAGTTGGCCGTGGACGCCATGGAACTGGCACCGCATGTGGACCACATGGTGCTGTTTTCAGGCGACGGCGATTTTCGACCCCTTGTCGATGCCCTGCAGCGTCGCGGAGTGCGGGTGTCGGTCGTTTCGACCATTAGAAGCCAACCGCCAATGATTGCCGATGAACTGCGCCGTCAGGCCGATAACTTCATTGAACTGGACGAACTGAAGGACGTCATTGGCCGATCGCCACGGGATGTCAAACCGGGGACAGCCACCCACGAGTGACCTGGACAGCGTCATGGTGGGGTTTCACCCAGCCCGGGATGAATGAAACAATTAGGACGCGCCACAGCCCCGGCCTTGACCTCAGACAGCGAACCAATTAGGGTTGATGTGGATCAGGGGAGTGCGGAATTGGAAAAACCTCCATTGACTCTGCTGCTCGCGGCACCTCGAGGGTTCTGCGCCGGTGTGGAACGGGCGATCAGGATCGTGGAGCTGGCGCTGCGAAAATGGGGTGCACCAGTCTATGTCCGGCATGAGATAGTTCATAACAAGCATGTTGTTGATGAACTGCGCGCCAAGGGAACGGTGTTTGTCGAACATCTGGACGAATGTCCAAATGACCGCCCGGTGATCTTTTCGGCCCACGGCGTGCCAAAATCCGTTCCAGCGGAAGCGGCAACGCGGGAAATGATCTATGTGGACGCCGCCTGTCCGCTGGTGTCCAAAGTGCATATTGAGGCGGAACGGCATCATCGGAACGGTCTGCAGATCGTGATGATCGGTCATGCGGACCACCCCGAAACCCGAGGCACGATAGGACAGCTACCGGACGGAGAGATACTGCTTGTCGAGACCGTAAACGACGTAGCGACGCTGGAAGTCCGCGACTCCGATAAACTTGCCTACATTACTCAGACCACGTTGTCGATTGACGATACTGCGGAAATAGTGGCGGCATTGACGGCTCGTTTCCCTGGAATCGCCGGGCCGCGCAAGCAGGACATATGTTATGCCACGACCAACCGGCAGCATGCGGTCAAGGCAATCGCTCCGAGGGCTGACGCGATGCTGGTGATCGGTGCTCCAAACTCATCGAACTCCAGACGGCTCGTAGAGGTCAGCGTCGCGGCCGGCTGCGGGTATTCGCAGCTGGTGCGAAGCGTGGACGAGGTTGACTGGCGCGCGCTGGAAGGTGCGCGCACCATTGGAGTCACTGCTGGTGCCAGCGCACCGGAAACATTGGTCAGCGAAGTGGTCGAGGCCTTCCGGGAGCGCTTCGATGTGACCATGGAACAGGTGGAGACATCGGTGGAAAACGTCGAGTTCAAGCTGCCGCAGATCCTGCGCGAACATGCATGAAGGACAGAGTGCCTGACGCAGACCAGTGCCTGCTCAATCCCCCTGGACCGGAATATGCCAGACAGATGGGGTGCCGCATTACCATCCCTACGGCGTTACCACTTGGTCTTACCATGGATCTGCCATGAACCTGACGGTTCGGGTTTATGACCGGATGGCAGACGAATACGTGGCAATGGTGGGGGATTCCACACCCAAAGATCTTGCTGAATTCATCAGGGCCGTTCCATCAGGTACAAGAATCCTTGATCTGGGCTGTGGACCTGGACACCACGCCGCCTGCATGGCGAAGGCGGGACTGGACGTGCTGGCGGTCGACGGCTCCGCGGAAATGGTGGCGCGGGCCTCCCGTCAGGATGGAGTGGATGCCAGACAGGCGGACTTCGATGACATTCCCACATTCGGTCCCGTGGGCGCCATATGGGCGAGTTTCTCGCTTCTTCACGCTCCGCGCACCGACCTGCCCCGGCATCTCTCGGCACTGCATGCGATCTGCGAAGCTGATGGCCCCCTGTTTATCGGTATGAAACTCGGCACGGGTGAAAGGACCGATCGGCTGGGACGACACTATAGCTATTACTCTGAGGACGAACTGCGTAAGATGCTTCTGGAAGCGGGATTTTTCCCCAAAGCAGCCCGGTTCGGTTCGGGAAAGGGTCTCTCCGGTGATGTCGAGGACTGGATCACAATGCTGGCCCATGCCTGAAATCATCGCCTACACCGATGGAGCATGCAGCGGCAATCCAGGGCCTGGTGGCTGGGGTGTTGTTCTGGAAGCAAGCGACGGTGGGCAATTGCTGAAGAGACGTGAGCTATGCGGCGGCGCAGCTGACACGACGAACAACCGCATGGAACTCGTGGCCGTGATTTCCGCGCTGGAAGCCCTTAGCAGACCGAGCGTCATCACAGTGGTCACTGACAGCACCTATGTTAAGAACGGGATCACGCACTGGATTCAGGGCTGGAAGAGCAATGGCTGGAAGACATCAGCGCGGAATCCGGTCAAGAACAGGGATCTCTGGGAGGTGCTGGACAGGGAGCGGATGCGGAACCAGGTAACCTGGAAGTGGATCAAGGGACATGCCGGCCATTCCGGCAATGAGCGGGCGGACGCGCTGGCCCGACAGGGCATGGCGCCATTCAAGCCGAAGCGACCGGGAAAGAAGCGAGGTGGAGAGGGAAACCCGCAGCGGCACAACGGTTCGAACTGATTGGGAGCGGCATTGTGCGCTCCTAACCGCAACCACACGCCAGGAGATGATGACAATTCCTCTATCCTATTGATGTGAAATGCTATATTTTTGGGGGGACAGACGTCACAGCTATGTCTGCCGTAGAGAAACTGAACGCCCTATCCACAATCGGCGGTAATACCGCGTCAATGATCTGCGACTGCGAAGCGAAGGCGTTGCCCAAGGGTGCCGCATCAGCCGTGTCCGACATATCCGGAGAAGACCGGTTCGCGGCCCAATCCTCCACCGACGGCGATACGGACCTTACCATCACTTGGCCCGTTCGGCGCGTCAACGGCGCTTCCAGTTTCCCCAATGACCAAGATCAGATCCGGATCGGAAAAGCATGCAAGTAGTCAGATCCCGGATCACGGTCTCGGGTCCGTCGGTCGGTTTTCCTCGCGCATCGGGCATCCGGGGAGCCGTCGCATTGTCGCCTGTCCGCAGGATCAGGCCCTGTAGCTGGCGTCAACCTCATTGATCGCGTTGACGTTGCCTGCCGAGGGCCCTTCGGGATCGAAGGATGTGGTCAGGAAAGCCTCGGCAATCCTCTTTGCCAGTTCCGGCCCGATGACTCGGGCACCCATGGTGATGATCTGCGCATTGTTCGAGGATGCCGCCTTGCCTGCGGAATAGGTGTCATGACATTGCGCGGCACGGATGCCGGGCACCTTGTTGGCGGCAAGGCAGACACCGATACCGGTGCCGCAGACAAGAATGGCGCGGTCGTAGTCACCTTCGACAACTGCCGAGGCGACACGGTCTGACAGGTTGGCATAGAAAGGATCGGGACCGGATTCGGTATGCGAAAGCTCGTCCACCTCGTAGGTTTCGCCCAGATGGTCGGCAAGAGTTCTGGCAAGACCTTCTCCGGCGCTGTCGCCGGCAACGGCAATTTTCATCGGTCGTCTCCTTTCAGGTATCAGGTCGCGGCGGCGCATCTGGCCAGAATGTTCAGATAGCCTTCAACGTTCCAGGCCGAGCGTCCAATGAACAGTCCGTCAACATTGGGACACTGGATCAGGGACCGGCAGTTTTCCGGGTTGACCGAGCCACCATAAAGGCAGGGAATGCGGCGACCAAGGACGTCTTCGGCGGCCGCGATGATTTCACCCTGGCGTGCGTCGGCATAGTCCGACGTAGCGGGAATGCCGCCCTCCCCGATCGCCCAGACCGGTTCATAGGCCAGAAGGATCGGGGCAGAGTTCTGGTCATGGGACAGCCTGGCAAGTGCGGCGCGGGTCTGGGTTTCAAGAACCTCTCTGGCGTGGCCGGCCTGGCGGTCAGCCAGCGTTTCGCCGATGCAGACAAGCGGGATCAGCCCGTGGCGCACTGCCGCCGCGGTTTTCAGTCCGACCGTCTCGTCGGTCTCGCCGAAATTGGCGCGCCGTTCCGAGTGGCCGAGTTCCACGATGTCGAGTCCGCAGTCCTTCAGCATTACGGGAGAGATTTCGCCGGTCCAGGCGCCCGCGTCCTCCCAGTGCATGTTCTGCGCACCGACCTTGACCGAGGTATTGGCCAGGATCGCGGCGACTTCGCGAACGGCGGTGAAGGGCGGGATGACAAACCGCTGGATGTGGGGATCTCGCGTGGCATCGGTCTCACCCAGTCTGCGGGCAAATTCCTCGGCCTTGGCGAGCGTCTTATGCATTTTCCAGCTGGTACCAATCCAGAGTTCAGCAGCTGCCATGGGACTGTCTCCATTTCCCAACTGTCATTTCTCCCTCTCCAGGACTGCGACCAGCGCCGTCGGTCAACGCATGATCAACCACCGGAAGATCCGGCGACATCAGGGCGTCGCGGAGCGAGACCCTACGCCTGTGCTCCTGTACCCCGATCGCCACCCTTTCGGTCAGCTTGGCACCGAGGCCGACGGTCTTCGGCGAGGCGGCGAATGACAGTGGTTTCAGTTTCGAACGGTAGGCTGGGTCCCACGACTTCGGAATGATCCGACATTGGACGCGCACCGGGCGGCAGGGCGGCAATGACCCTTCCCGCGTCGATGGCCACATCTCCACCCCAGTCAACGACCGCTTTGGCGTCCTGGGCGCGGGAGACATCGATACCGGACTTAACCATAGCGGTATCGGGCTCACTTGCCACCCGAGGCATCCCGGTTGGCATCCCCCCGAGATCTGTGCATCGGCCAGCCAGACAGAACGCGACGCCTTCACCCCGTGCGTCAGCAGGACGCGGCTGCCAGGTGCGGCGACCCGAGGCGAAGCCTGGAACCGGGAGCCGCGACCAAACCGGATTTCGGTCACGATCATGAATGGGAAGTTTGGCAGCATCGCATCAGACTTTCAGATCGCCCGCCCCGGTCTCGATGTGGGGGGCCCAGAAGGCCACCGATTCCGCGATCTGCGGGATCACTTCGCGGTCGCAGGGCTCACGTTCCCTGAAACTGAGTTCCAGACAGATTTCGTTGTCCCTGCCACCACCCAGGCGGAGGGCTTCTAACAGTCGTTGGGGCTGAATTTTACCTCTGGCGTTGAACTCGGCCGTAAATGGCCGGTGCCCTCCCTTGTCCATCAGGCTTTGCTTGATGTGGATGATTGGAGAGACCATTGGAACAGCGCGCGCCCAAGCATAGGGATCGTAGTCGTCCGGATTGGAACTTGTCACGTCGCCGTGGTCGATATCTGCCATCATCCACATCGGCACGGCCATATTGGCGGCGGACAGCCTGTCCTGAAGTGCCATGCAGGCCTCGATCGTTTGGCCGAATTCGCGGCCGACGCTCATCGGCTCCCAGTACACAAAAGAGAGACCGGCCAGTTTCGCATGCTCTGCCAGCTCGGCCCAGCAATCGATGGCGATCTGGATCAGACTTTCACGCCGCTTCGGATCGTCATAGTCTCGATAGGTGAAGATAGCGAACTGCGTGCCCACGGAGTGGCCACCCAGATCGCCGATGATGTCGGCGAATGTCTTGAACCAGTCGATATAGTGGCGGCGCACTTCGGCATCCGGGTGGCCGAAATGGTTGAGCCTTCCGTAAGGCCCGGTCATGCCGCTGGTCACCCGCACACCCGTGCGCTGCAGAGCGCGCCTGGTCTGGGACGCCAGGCGGTGGAGCACCGGTGCCGGCCAACCTGGATTGATGAACTCGTGGGTCAATTGCAGGTCGCGGATCCTGAGGTCGCGCGCCACCGTGTCAATCAGGTCGTCGGGTTCGGCGAAACGGTTCACTAATGGGTTGGTGTTGAGCGAAAGCCTGAAGGACATGGGCAGCCAACCTTAGCCCGAAAATCTCACCAGATGCCGTTGCATGGGCCGAAATCCATGACATATACGGTATGGAACAACAGTTTGCATATGTCTTGGGACCGGACTCCACGCGGACGGAGTGTAACAGCGCCAGAATCGAGTTCAAGCAACACGGGCAGCGGGCGGTGACCAGCGGCACCTTCAACGAAGGACGCATGCTGTCGGGCGGAGGCTACTGAGCCTGAACGACGGAACCGCATCGGGTCGTCCCGGTGTTCTGACAGAACGTGACGGGGTATAGGTCCATCACTTCCGGGCCGGAGAACGGATCGCGATGTTGGTCGTTTCGGGCGAGACACTTGAGCGGCTCCAGCAGGAAACCGAACGGTTCGGGCGGGAATGCAGGAGCATCGGCATCCCTGACCGAGACATTGCTTCCGGCGGCCTGGATCAGCATCGGGTCAGCACCTATCCCGGGCCAACAGATCCGCGAGGTCACGCAAATCGGCAGACGGGGTCAGGGTGTCGGTCACGGGGTTATGTCCTTTGGGTGAAACTGGCCCGCCTGCCTTCGAACCACGCGGCGAAGGCGGCCTGCTCCGCCCCGTTGAGGTGCAGATATTCCTTGGTTCGGCGATGGAGGATGTCCTCGGCCGTCTGCGCCCATTCGACTTCGATAAGATACTGCGCCTCAGCCTCATACAGATGGCCTCCAAAGTATTGCCCGAGGCCGTCGACCGATTCGGCGTCGCCGACGATCTGCCGGATGCGCGATCCATAAAGGCGGCCATAATGGACGCGCAGCCCGCGAGGCATCCAGGGATAGTCGGTCTTCAGCCTGTTGCCGAAGGCGACATAGTCAGCGTTCTCGATGTCACCGCCTGGTAAGGGTACGCTTCGGGTCCAGTCACCCTTCATTTCCGGAAAGAACTTCGCCAGACGTCCCATTCCGCGCTCGGCCAGTTCGCGGAAGGTCGTAATCTTACCGCCGAAGATGTTTAGAAGCGGCGCACCGCCGGCTTCGTCCAGATCGAAGACATAGTCACGGGTGACCACCGAAGGGTTGCTCTTGCCGTCGTCGAACAGCGGACGGACGCCCGAAAAGCTGGCCAAGACATCGTCGCGGCCGAGCTTTTCCTTGAAGTAACGGTTCACCACCTCGATCAGATAGGCGATTTCATCCTCATCGATGGCGACCTCCTCGGGCGTACCGTCAAAAGCCACGTCGGTGGTGCCAATCAGCGCCCTATCGCCTTCGTAGGGGTTCACAAAGATCACCCGCCTGTCGCGGTTCTGGATCAGATAGGCCTGTTGCCCATCCCAGAATTTGGGCGTGATGATGTGGCTGCCCTTGACCAGACGGACCCTACGGGTCGAGTTGGCCCCGGCAACCCCGCTCACAACATTGGACACCCAGGGGCCGGCCGCATTGACCAGGACACGCGCATGGTGGATGACGGTTTCGCCTGTCACCTCATTGCGGAGGGTGACGGTCCAGGCCCCGTCCCCACGACGGGCGCTGACCGCCGTATGGCGGGTCAGGATCCGGGCGCCGCGTTCGGCGGCGTCCAGTGCATTCAGCACCACAAGGCGCGCATCGTCGACCCAGCAGTCGGAATATTCGAAACCTGTGGTGTATTGGTCCATAAGCGGCGCGCCTTCGGGATCGCGTTTCAGATCCAGACTGCGTGTACCTGGCAGATTCCTGCGCCCGCCAAGATGATCATAGAGGAAGAGGCCCAGCCGGATCACCCAGCGTGGGCGATCCTGGCGGCTGTGTGGCAGAACGAATCGCATCGGCCAGATGATATGAGGTGCGGCGTTCATCAGCACCTCACGTTCGATCAGCGCCTCGCGAACCAGCCGGAATTCGTAGTGTTCAAGGTATCGAAGCCCGCCATGGACCAGCTTGCCCGAGCGTGACGAGGTACCTTCGGCCAGATCGCCCTTGTCGCAAAGCACGACAGAGAGACCGCGCCCGGCCGCGTCCCGTGCGATTCCGGCACCGTTAATTCCGCCACCAACGACGAGCAGATCCACCGGATCACTCATGGGTCCTTTTCCGTGCGGGCACCGTAGCTTTCAAACCCACGCGCGGTTTCCGCAACCTGGGCTTCTGACAGGACGGAGGCACCACCGATAGCAAGCGCATGGTAATACTGGTGCGCCAGGGCTTCGAGCTCTCCCGCCAGCCACAGCGTGTGGGTCAGGTCGGCGCCGCCAACCACCATACCGTGATTTGCCATCAGACAGCCGTTCCGGTCCCTGATCGCGGAGACGACATTCGCAGATAGTTCGGCAGTGCCATAGCGCGCATAGTCAGCGACACGAATCTCCTGGCCGCCAAAGGCCGCGATCATATAGTGGATGGCCGGAATCGGCTTGCGGGCCACGGCCAGTACCGTGCACCAGGGCGCATGGGTATGGATTACCGCATTCATGTCGGGCCGCACGCGCAGGATGTCACGGTGAAAGCGCCATTCCGACGATGGGCTGTTCGGACCTTCCCAGACACCGTCATCATCCTCTAACGCCATCTTCGCCATCATTTCAGGCGCGATCACATCATAGCCGACCGCCGTGGGGGTAATCAGCATATGATCGCCCATGCGCACCGAGATGTTGCCGGAGGCACGCCGGTTCAGACCATCCGCCTCGAGATTCCTGCAGGCGGCGACCATGTCGGTTCTTATCTGCGCTTCAGTCACTGTCCTCTCAACATGGGTTGCGCGGCGGCTCGCCCGCGAGGAAGCGCCTCACTTCTTCCGCCGCCTGTTCAGCGGCGAAGGTCACGGTGCGAATGGAAGCACCGGCGATATGAGGAGTCAGCGTGACATTTGGAAGCCTGAGAAGCGGCCAGTCCTCGGGCACCGGTTCGACGGAGAAGGTCTCCAGCATCGCGCTGCCGAGGGGGCCGGTCTGAAGAGCCTCGGTCAGGGCTTCGTAATCGACGAGCGGGCCGCGGGCTGTGTTCACAATAAGCGATCCAGGCTTCATTGCGGCGAAGGCCTCGGCGTCCATCATGCCCGTCGTTTCTTCGGTGACGCGCGGATGCATGGTCAGCACGTCGCTCTCCGCCAGCACCCGGTCGAAGGACACCAGTTCCACTCCCGCCGCTGCATCCGCAGGGTCAAGCTGAACGTAAGGGTCATTGACCAGGATCCGGCAGCCGAAGGCGCGCAGAAGCTGGACGACCCTGGTGCCGACACTGCCGTAGCCGATCACGCCGACGATCATCTCGTTCAGTTCACGGCCCGTGACATCGGCGCGGTAGAGATCTCCGCGCCACTTCCCGCGACGCAGGTCCTCGTGGCCCTCACGGATGTTACGGGTCTCGACCAGGATCGCGCCGATAGTGAACTCGGCCACCGCCGAGGAATTGCGCCCGGGGGTGTTGACCACGAGCACTCCGTGATCCCGCGCCGCCATCATGTCGATATTGACCGGGCCACCGCGCGAGACCGCAATCATCCTCAGCCCCGGCAGGCGCTCGAACATACCCCGTGACATCGGGGCCAGGTGCGTGACGAGGATCTCGGCACCATCGACGAATTCCACCACATCGTCTGCGGTGCCAAGGTATTCCTTCAACCCATCCATGCCCGCGACGGCATAGCCATGCTCCATGGGCACATCGGGCCAGGCATCCCTGCGGGCACGCGTCGCCACGCTGGTTCCGCATGCGGCGACGATCTTGTCCTCAAAGACTTCCGGCAACATGAAATTATCGCCTATGATCACGACTTCACTCGGCATGCGCGCCTTCATTTCCTTCATGTCCGGCCATAGCAGCCCAGACCGGAGCAAGCGATTCGCGGGCCATGCGATAGATCGGATAGGTTCGTTCATAAACCGCCCGAAGCGCGGCATCCGGCGCCTCCACCGCACCGAGACATGGTGTTACCCAGCTTGCGATGCAATCCTCAATGTCATCGAAGGCGCCAATGGCCACCGCGGCCATCATCGCGGCCCCTGCCGCACCGGCCTCGCTGCGCGTCGAAGTCCGCACACCTGCCCCGGTGGCGGCCGAAAATATCCCTCGCAATGCCTTCGAGCGGGCGGCCCCACCCGTCAGGCGGATTTCCGGCGGGGCATCCCCCATTTCGGCGTAACAGTCGCGGGCGGCCAGCCCCAGTCCCTCAATCACTGCCCGCATGAGATCGGGAAACCGGTGCCGGGTGGAAAGCCCGATGAAACCCGCCCGCGCCGCGGGATCGACAAAGGGACCGCGCTCGCCCGCCTCGGAGATATAGGGATGATAGATCAGCTGGCCCGGTTCACTTGCCGCAAGCCAGCCCTCGATGCGTGCGATAAGGTCGCCGCGGCCTGGGCTCTCACCAAAGTCCGCGATTAGGTCAGCAGCATTATCCAGTAGCCAGTCGACGTTAAGCGTGGAGGCCATGTTGGACTGGATCTGTGCGACCATTCCGGGGATCGGCAGCGGCATGACATAGCCGGTAAGGTTGTCGTTGAGAAACACGTCCTCCTGTGACGTGGCGCGCATATGCATGCCGGTCGAACCGATGATCGTGCAACCCGCCGGTTCGCCACCGGTATAGATACCCCCTCCGAGCGCGGTACAGGGAACATCAAGAAAACCAAGCGAGACCGGAGTACCTGTCCGGAGCCCGGTGATGGCCGCGGCCTCGCGTATCAGCGGATGGGTGGTTACGGACCCGTCCAGGATCTTCGGCAGCAGGCGTTTTTCGGGCAAGAGGTCCAGGGCCTCGATCACCCGGTCGTCGTATTCCCGTGTGCGGAAATCACCGAAGGTGAACACCGCCTCGCAGGGTCCGGTGGCTCGGGTGCCGGTCAGGTTCAGATAAAGCCAGTCCTTACAATGGAGCGCGGCATCAGCGGCCTCCACTACTTCGGGCGTAGTGTCTTTCATATGCGCCAGTTGCGCACCCATCTGGCAGGCATTGAGTCCGGCACCGGTGATCCGGTAGCGTTCCCTGTCGACCTCCGAGCCGCGCAGCCGCTCGACCACCGATGCGGCCCTGGCATCAAGCCAGAGCCAGGCGTCGGTTACCGGACGGTTATCTCGATCAATCAGCCAGGTGCCGTCGCCCTGGCCGGTAACCGCCACCGCCGCAGTGCGGCGCGCCAGATTCCCGACCGCTTCACCGAGGTCGCGCAGCGTCTGGGCGCAATCCGCCCATGTGTCATCCATGGACTGGACCGCCGCACCGTCCGGTCGGGTCCGATACCGGTTCGGACGCGAGGCCACGGCTATCTGGTTACCGGCAAGGTCGAAGGCGATGGACTTGATCACCGAGGTACCAGCGTCGATGCCGATCAGGATGTCACCGGTGGAGGACATCAGGCGAGGTACCGTCCGTGGCTGATCGCCGTGCCGCTGTCGGGGTCGAAGATGTGCAGGTCCGATGGATCAAGGCGAATTGCGATCTGATCACCAACGGCGACATTGGCCCGGTCATGTTCGACGAGAACCACCGTCGCCTCAGCGAAATGCGCCGCGATATGGCTCTGGTCGCCGAGCCATTGGTTCGTGAGCACCGTCGCCCCGGCTCCAGCCGTGTCGCGGTGAACGGCGTAGGGACGCACGCCGATCACCACATTCCGGCGCTTCATGATCGCGTCACGCACCTCAGGTGCAAATGCCTCTTCGGGATATGCCAGTTCACGTCCGCCCACGAGTTCCAAGTGCAGGTTTCCATCGCGGGACGAAAGCGTGACCGGAAAGACGTTCATCGGCGGCTCGCCCACGAATGTTCCGGTGAAGAGGTTCGCTGGCCGATCCTTGATCTCGGACGGGCTGGCATATTGCTGTAGCACCCCGTCCTCCATCACCGCGATTCTGTCTGCAAGGGCATTGGCCTCGGTCTGGTCATGGGTGACCAGGATCGCGGTCATGCCACGTTCCCTGATGAAATGCTTGATCCGGCCACGCAGAAGCGTACGCAGCTGGGGCTCCAGCTGCCCCATCGGCTCATCTAGTAGATAGAGATCGGCGTCGCGGATCAGGGCGCGGGCGAGCGAAGCGCGCTGCTGCTGACCACTTGACAGGGAATTCGGCGAGCGGTCGAGGATGTCCGTGATTTCCAGCATATCAGCCACTTCGCGGACTTTCGCCCCGACTTCCGACGCCGGAAGCCGTGCGGCTTTCAGAGCAAAGGCGATATTGTCCCGAACGTTCACGGTTGGATAGAGCGAATAGCCTTCGAAGGCCATCGCGACGTTGCGTTTGACAGGAGGCAGATTCTGTACCTCGCGGCCTGCCAGGTGGATCTTTCCGCGGCTGGTTTCCTCGAACCCCGCGATCATCCTGAGGGTTGAAGTCTTTCCGCAGCCGGACGAGCCGAGCAGCGCGATGATAGCGCCCCTGGCAACCTCCATACTGACATCGCGGACCGCGTGGACGCCGGTGCCGATGGGCCCGTAGAACTTATCGACCTTCTCAAGCCGCAGAACCGTACCCGTCATGCGATCTCTCCCTGCTGGATGCGCTCGCCCGTGGTGCGGTCAAACAGGAGCGCTCCAGAAGTGTCGATCGCGATATGCACGGTGCCCCTGTCCGGTGCGGGCGTGCCCGCAGGGCGCGAAATCAGAATTTCACGATGCTGCCGCGTGGCCGCAAGGGTCACGGTCTTTTCATTGAGCGGTGTCTCGACCTCGATCTCGACCGGAAAGGCGCCATTGGTGCCGGGTTCAGCAAAGCGGATCGCCTCGGGCCGGATCCCGAGGATGCATTCCTGTCCGATGGCGCTGGCGTAACGTAAGTCGATCGGAACATTCGTTTCCGAGAGACGCACCTGCGGGCCGTCCGCGCCCTGTTCCGGGATAACATCGAGAAGATTGATTGCCGGATCGCCGAACAGCCGTGCAATGCGTGTCGTGGCCGGGGTCAGGTAGACATCTTCGGGCGTGCCAATCTGCGCAATGCCGGTTTCACTCATCACTGCGATCCGGTCGCCAAGTGCCATGGCCTCCCTGTAGTCCTGAGTGACATAGATCACGGTTGCCTGTTGCGCTTTCAGAAGCCGCGGCAGTTCCAGCCGCATCTCGAACCGCAGTTTGGCGTCGACATTCCTGAGTGGATCGTCAAGAAGCAGGATCGAAGGTTCGGCGGCCAGCGCACGGCCAAGTGCGGTTCGCTGTTTTTGGCCATTCGACAGTTCTCTCGGCATATGGTCGAGCACATGGGCGATCTTCAGTAGTTTCGCCACCTCGCTGACCCGCCTGCCGATGCCGTCCCTGGTCACGCGTCTTGCGGTCAGCGGGCTGGCGATATTGGCGTGGGCATCCATGTGCGGAAAGAGCGCGAAGTTCTGGAACGCCATCCCGATGCCTCGATCCTCCGGCTCGACCCCGTCCATATCGACCCCGTTGACCATGATCTTCCCACCATCGGGATCAATCACTCCGGCGATCAGGCGGAGAAGCACTGTCTTGCCCGCACCGGACGGGCCGAAGAGCACAAGGGTCTCTCCCTTTGCGACGCTGAGTGAAACGCCATTCAGTACGGTGTCGGTCTTGAACGACTTGACGATATCGGTGAGCTGAATCGACATTGCCCTACCCTTTCACCGCACCCAGCGAGAGCCCCTCGACAAGGTATCGCTGTGCATAAAGTGCCAGGGCAAGAGTTGGCAGGATCGAAAGCACGATGGCGGCGGCGATCTGGCCGTACTGGATGCCCGAGGCGGTGACGAAGGCCAGCGCGCCCACGGTCACCGGCTGTTTGTCGGCCGAGGCAAGGACTAGGGCGAAGATGAAGTTGTTCCAGGCGAAGATGAAAGCCAGGAGCCCTGCCGCCGCGATGCCCGGCATGGCCAGCGGCAGTGCGATCTTGCGGAAGGTCGCCCAGAAGCCATGGCCCGCGATGCGGTAGGCGTATTCGATATCCGCCGGAATGTCTTCGAAATAGCCGCGTACGATCCAGAGTATCAGTGGCAGAACGATCAGCTGATAAACCCAGATCAGGCCGAAATAGGTATCCGCCAGTCCAATTTTCTGGAAGTAGATCGTCAGGGGAAGCAGCACCAGCAGGGGCGGCGCGAAGCGGAACGACAGCAATGTGAAGGCAATGTCCTCGGATCCGCGGAATTTCAGCCGACCAAAGGCATAGGCCGCCGGAATACCCAGAACCAGCCCGACCGCGACCGAAGCGAAAGACAGGTAGAGAGAGTTGAACAGGTTGGACATGAAGTTGAATTCAAGCTTGCCCGCCGCCGTGTCCAACTCGCCAGTGATCAGCGCCTGATAGTTCTGTATCGTCGGTTCGAAGACGATCGATGGCGGGACCCGCAGGATCGTTTCGTTGGTCTGGAAGCTCATCAGGATGATCCAGAAGATCGGGAACATGAAAAACAGGATCACCAGCGTGATGGCGATGCCGCGGAGGATACGTTCAACTGTGCCTGTATGTTCCATGGCTAAGCCTCCCCACGCTGCTTCTCGCGCAGTTTCAGCCAGTTCTTTATGAAGACGCTGGACAGGAAATAGGTGATCACCCAGAGAATCATCATCAGCGCCGCCGACCGGCCAACATTGGTGGACTGGAAGAAATTCAGATAGGCCTCAACCTGGAATACCGTTAGCCTGTCGCCCGGTCCGCCCTGGGTCATGGCATAAATGATATCGAACTGCTGAATCGATTCGATCACACGGAAGAGAGTCGCGGTCAGCAGGTAGGGCGTCAACATCGGCAGGGTGATACGCCAGAAGACGAAAATCCTCGGCACGCCATCAAGCGCTGCCGCTTCAAACGGCTGTTGCGGCAGAGAACGCAGGCCCGCCAGCAGCAGGATCATGATGAAGGGCGTGTAGACCCAGATATCGACCAGTACCACGGTCAGCATTGCGGTCGAGGGGTCGGAGGCCCAACGAAAATCCTCGAACCCCAGGAGCGAGGCGAAATGGCTGAGTATCCCGAAACCGGGGTTGGTCATCAGCTTCCACATCAGCGAAGCCAGTGCCGGCGCTGTCATCAGCGGCATCAGGAGCATGATGGATACGAAGTTGTTGAAGCGGGTGCGCTTCTGCAGTAGCAGCGCAATGCCCAGCCCGAAGAGCAGTTCCAGCCCGACCGTCAGGAAGGCATAGGTCAGCGAAACCTGAAGCGTGTTCCAGAACGAGGCATCGCTGAGGAAGTTCCAGTAATTCTCGCCCCAGTTCCACCTATGCGCCCAAGGCTGTGACAGCCGATAGCGTTGCAGCGAATAGGCCACCGCGGTGAAAAACGGGATCAGGATACCGATACAGGCCAGAAGCGCAGGCAGGCTGAGTACATATGGAAACCAGCGGCGGCTGATGCGAAAGCCCCGACGTTTCAGTGGGCTCGCGGCATCTGACATGAAAATTCCTCCCGTACGTCCGGCGGTCCTGCCGGCCCGTCTGTCCGTTCTGACGCTGTCAGTCTGCAGTGAGAAGTGGACGCCCGAAATCACGGGCGTCCGAATTTCCTTTAGGATCTAGCCGAGCCCGGCATCCTTGAGCTGAGCGTTCACACTATCGGCCAACTGGTCAAGCCCTTCATCGACAGGTACCTCGTTCGCAACCATCTTTTGCAGGGTAGCGGCCCATTCGGTCGTCAGGTCGAAGAACAGGGGCTGCGCAGTGAACTTGATCGAAGCGCCAGGCGCCGAGACGTCATGCATCTCGACATAGCCCGGGTAGGAGCTGGCCAGCTTCTCACGGAACATCTCGTCGGCCCAGACGCTGGAGCGCGCCGGATTCACCAGGTCCATCTGCCGTGCGCCAAACAGGTCATGCTCGGGACCGGTGACCCACTGCAGGAAGTACCAGGTGGCGTCCTTGTTCTGCGAGAACGACGACATGGACATCGCCCAGATCCAAATGTTCGGTGTTGGTGCCGATGCATTCGGATTGGCTGCGAAGGGCGCAAAAGCCAGGTTGCCTGCCTCTGCGGTACCACCATTCATGAAGTAGCCCAGGATGTCGGCGTCAAACATCATTGCCGACTTGCCAGCGCCCACATCGGTGCCAACCTGGTACCAGGTATGGGTCGACCAATCGGGCGCACCGGAATCCTGGATCATCTTTACCCATTTGGCGTGGTAGTCCTTGGACACTTCGGTGTTCATTGCCGCTGACAGCAGCCCGTCACTGGACACGTTCAGGTCTTTTTCGCCGAAGTTCGAATAGCCCGACAGGAAACCCGGGTGGATTGTCGCCCAGGAACGCGAACCCCGCACGCCGATTCCATAGCCTTGGCCCATTGCCGCATTGGCTGCCGCCGCGGTCTCGAGCAGCTCGTCGATGTTGGTCGGGACCGAAAGCCCGGCATCGTCGAAAACCCTCTTGTTGTAAGTCAGATTGTTCTGCTCGTAGGCTAGGGGGATGCACCACTGTTTGGCGTCGTCCGACCCCAGCTCGCCGCCCGGCTGTCCGTTCCAGGCACAGGATTTGCGCACGCCTTCCAGGACGTCTTCCCAGTTGTAATCCGGGTTGGTCCTGCTGTCGTCCATGATATATTCGTTCAGGTCATCGATCCAGCCTGCCGGACCATAGGTCCAGGTCATGTAGGCGCCGGTCATGAAAGCGTCGTATTCGCTGGAACCCGACGACAGGGCGGCGGTCACCTTGTCAAAATAGACGTCTTCGGGGAACACGTCGTATTCGACTTCCATACCGGTCATTTCCTTAAAGTTATCAAGGTTGGCAATCAGAGCGTCGGCATAGGGGTGCTTGTTCAGCAGGAGCTTGACGGTGCTGCCGGAATGCTTTTTCCAGTCGAAACCGTTCTGCGCCAGGGCGCGCGTCGCGGCGGCATTGACCAACACACTGGCAGTGGCCGCAGTGACGCCCATCGACGCCAGGCCCCTGATCATGCTTCGGCGGCTGACAGTACCACGAATGTAAGCGTCAATCAGCTTGTTTTCCTTGTCATACATTGGATTCCTCACTTTCGCTCTCTTCTGGAGCAAGTCTGGTTGGCAGGCGCATTCGCGATACGCCCGTCGGTGATTAGGCTACTCAAACAGCCGCTGTTGACGGCCGACCGGATGGCCATGTTTCCTGCTTCGCCGCCCGCGACCGCGACGATCAGTATATCCCTGCTACCGGTTGGGTCGACCGACATCGTGCAGTCTGTCATGCCAATCCAACAGAGTAAACGCTCCGTGGCAATAGCATAAAGGATCCCGCCAACATGTCTTTTGGCCAACGGGTGACCAGTTTAGCCACACGCACTGGCATCCAGGCTGTTCCGCGCGGACGAGGCTTTGGGTCGCGGCCGCTGCGGTCCGCCAGAGAGCATCTCAGCGAGCCCCGGTTTTCTGATCGCCAGCGACATTGCGAGCGCCAGTTCGGAATGCTGAAGTTCCCGCATGCTGTCCCACAGGTAAAGGCAGCACTTCTAGTGCGCCAGTGCCCTCCTGAACAGCCGGCGGCAGCAAATTTAGGCGTGCTTAATGAGAACGTCGAACAGGACCATTTTCCACCTGACCCCGGTCTGATGGTTGCTGCCGAACTATGCCCAATAGTTGGGTGCCCTCCCTATGGTCAAGCGACCGCCTGAACCTGACCGATCCCGTCCCTGCCCTCCAAGGGAATGGCATGAGTGCCAGATGCGGATGCAGAATCGGTGGCAGTCTGATCCAGGACTCCGGAATGGTACGAACCGGAGAGCGGCAACATCATTCCTGTTCGTCGCACTCTGTCCTAGAGATCCGTGGCAGCAGCCGGAAGTCCTCCATCCGTAGGATGAGGTCCTTCCTTCGGGTCCCTGCGGATTGGAATTGGCGTGCCGAAGCGTCATCGCCATCACCGGATACGGGAAACGCAGGCTGTGGTTCCCGCCCCGACTGCCCGATTTCACCCACGACACCCTGTCGACCGCGCTGCCCGCACCTGATTCCGTGCCTTCGTCGGCACCTTTTCCCTGGGACGAAGGCAGCTGCCTGCGGAAAGGCCAGACACCCAGAGATCTCCTGTTCAGCAGGCGCATGGTGGTGAGCCTTCCCACCGAACTAAGGACCGAAGAACAGCGGATCCGTCTGCGTGATGAGCAGGAAATTGGACTGGAACGCCGGAGTCCCGATCCGAATCCAAAGCATGACATTCATGCGATACCCCTACGAACGGATCCTGGATAAGCGGTTGGGCAATCGCTATAGGATTCATTCCTTCCCCTCTCCCGATCTTCCGGGAAATTTTCCTAAAATACAGTCGGATAGGACAGGAGAATGCCGGATCGGGTAAATGTCTCCGGGGGCATCGAACCCATAGTCCGTTAGTGCGGCCTCCGCAGACTTGAGACATGAAGCGTTTGGTTGCGGTCGCTGCCAGACGGTATTGGAATCCTTGGTAGGTCTATGTCCCACCGCCTTTCTTTCGAGACGATTCGTTCACGCCCGCTATGGAACTGAAACCGTTCTGGAATTCTGCCATACGGCGCCTCAACGACTCGCAGAAGCTTAAAGTTCAGAAATTCATGCTGCAAAATGGCGCTTGAGACAAGCTGTGTGGAACCCTCTATTTGTCCTGCATCCATATACTGGCGGAGGGGCTGAAGATGACCGTATATGCGGTTTTCCTCAGTGAAGCGAGTGATGCCGCGTGGCAAACAGTTCGGGAGAAATGGCCGGATGGTCGCCATCTTATCCTGACCGATCATATGGCATTCGTTGCACCCAAAGGTCTAACTCTCACGTCCGAGATCGCAAAGGCTGTTGGAATCGGCGAATCTGTAGAAGCGGCTTGGTCTTGTTTTCGAGTGGGTAGTGCATAGTGGCTACAACCGTAGTGATCTATGGGAGTGGTTGCGTATGGTGGAATCGTGAACGAAGATGTTCATGACATACGGCCCAGCCAATCCCCGCCGACCTCTAACCCCGGCGGTGGGAATGGTGGCGGTATTGATGCATGCCTCCGGTCTCTTGAGCTTCAAGTTGCCAGAATCGACGAGCGGATCATAGGCTTAGAGAAAGCAATTGCAACGAAAGCCCGGGTTCTGGCTGGTGTTGTTGGCGGTATGGTCCTGGCTACTACAGCCGCAATTGCCTTGCTGAAACTATTCCCGAAACCCATGGCCTATTTGGCATCCCACTCCCTCTCCGAATCGCAATTCTCGGCCATCTCTTTTTTGAGAAAACATGCTATGCTCTTGATGCGGTGGTATTTTCCGACGCTGGATCAGGAGAGAATCCGACATATTCGTAACCGAACCGCCGGGCCTTCCGTCAGAGGCAGGATGCCATCAAGCGGCGACCCGATTCCTCGTGGGCGTACACACCACGCTGTAGGATGCGCAGTCAGGAATCCCGTCAGTGAAAGAGCCGGGTCAAGAGCGATAGACTGATAGGGTCGACCCCCTGCATTACATAACCGCTGCGTAACGATCAGAATGTGAATCTGGTGGCGAGTACCACGACGGCCGTCAGCGCAGATGCCTGAGGACTTCAGGAGATGCGTAGCCATCAGCCACCAACCCAACCGAGCTCTGGTACGCCCGCACAGCGGCGATCGTTCCTGGTCCGACAATTCCATCAAGCCCGTTGGGGTCGAAGCCCCTATCCAGTAGCAGCCGCTGTAATTCCCTTGTTTCATCGAAAGAGAGAGCTCTATCCTCAGTTGGCCAGAGGGCCCTGATCGGCGCGCCGCCACGCAGGCGGTCGGCAAGATGACCTACGCCGATAACATAGGAGTCAGCGGCATTATATTTTCTCAGAACGTGGAAATTGTCGAAGATCATGAAAGCCGCGCCCCTGTGGCCCGCCGGCAATAGGATCGCCGCCTTCTCGCAATCGGGTATCGGCAGGCCACTGGAACTCTCCACGCCCAGCCGCAGCCATTCGCGGGTGGGCTTTCCGCCTTTCCTGGATGTGGAGGAAAAATCGAAACCATTGGGCAGAGTTACCTCCATTCCCCAGGGCTGCCCCAGGGTCCAGCCGTGCAGAGCCAGATAGGATGCAGTGGACGCGAGTGCGTCCGCCGGATCGTCGCTCCAGACATTGCGGTGCCCGTCGCCGTCGAAATCCACCGCATAGTCAAGATAAGTCTCCGGCATGAACTGCGTATGTCCCATGGCTCCCGCCCAGCTCCCGGTCATACTGTCTGAAACAGTATCGCCCGCCTGCAGGATGCGCAGGGCCGCAAAGAGCTGCCTTTCAAAGAGCTCCGCACGCCTTCCGTCATACGCCAATGTCGTCAGCGCCTCGATGACCGGAATGTCACCGCGAAACGTTCCATAGGCGCTCTCGATACCCCAGATCGCGACAACCACCTCCTTTTCAACCCCGAACCGAGACTCGATCCGCCTCAATAGGTCCGCATGCCGCTGAAGCGCCGCGCACCCATTCCCGATCCGCTCCTCAGAAACGGCGGTTGAGATATAGTCCCAGATCTGCCTTGTGAATTCCGGCTGGCTGCGGTCCCTGCGGATAATGTCTGCATTTAGGCGCACATCGTGGAAAGCGCCGTCAATGACCTCCAACGGAATACCCCTCTCAAGGGCATGCATTCGGAAGTCGGAAACCCAGCGGTCAAAGCTGGCTTCATCTGGTTGCGGCTTACATCCTTCAGTCATGACTTCTGAAATCCGTGGCCAGACGAAAGCGGGTTCGGGTGACGATTCACCCTCATGGTCCCTGATCCGGGATTCATGCCCTCCCCTCCACTCCAGACTCCCATTGCCAGGTCAGCCCTTCAGGGGCAGGAGGTCCCGCTGGGTTCCAATCATGGAGTTCCTGGTCACGATCGCTGCCAGACGTTCCTCGCTCCAGTCAAGCGTTCCCTCCGGACGCTGCGGCAGGACGAAATAGCGGATTTCCGCGGTACTGTCCCAAACCTGCACCCTAACACCGTCCGGCAGCCTTACGCCAAATTCCTCCAGAACGCCGCACGGATCTCTGACGGCTCTGCTGCGGTAAGGTGCGGATTTGTACCAGTTGGGAGGTATCCCGAGAAGGGCCATCGGATAACACGAGCACAGGGTGCATACGATGAGGTTGTGGGTCCTTTCATCGTTCTCGACCACCATCACATGAGAGGTCGTGGCCGCCTCGTATCCCATCCGCTCTATCGCCGCAGTGGCGTCATTCAGCAGCAGCTTCCGGAATTCGTCGTCCACCCACGCCTTAGCCACCACGGAAGCTCCGCGTTTCGGGCCGATTTCATCCGAAAAAACCTCTACCCAGGCGTCGATTGCGGTTGGATCGATCAATCCCTTTTCGACCAGCAGGCTCTCGATTGCCTTGACCCGCAGTTCGGGTTCTGAAGGGAGGTGGTTTCGAAGGTGCCGATGCAGGCTCCTGATTTTGTTGGGGTCGTGATCTATCATGGTGATCCCCGATTCGGACCTGGTCGCAGTGAACAGGTCAAGTTACTAATGCATTTTCACCTGCTGGCAATGCAGGGTCTTTCATAAGGCAGGCCTTTGCCGTGGCCCTGGCAACATTGATGGCAATTCGCCGCCTGATCAGATCATCAAGGGTTGCAGACCACCAACCGCACATATCCAGCACTGGCCGGACCGCATGGAGCGAATCCCCGCCGATCAGCTCAATTGGTCCTGCATCAATCCGCAGTTCAGAGCCAGTTCCGTGAAAAGCGCGGATGCCGCCGCAACGTCGTGGTCAACATACTTACGGCCAATGACCTGGATGCCGCAGGGCAATCCATCCGTCGTGAGGCCGATCGGAGCGGAATTGGCCGGAAGATAGGACAGGCTGGCAAAAGAATACCAGAAATGCTGGTGGAGAACCGGCAGTTCAACTCCGTTAACCGGAATGGTGCGTTTCTCGACCCGGCTCGCCTTGCGGAACGGCGAAGCGGCACTTGCAGCGGCTGGGCAGAGGAACAGGTCCTGTCGCTCGAAAAATTCCCCCCATGCCCGGCAAATTCCGATGCGCTCTTCATTCAGTTGCAGCCACTTCCTGTGAGGCATGGCATTTCCCTGGGCATTCAGGTGAATGAAACGGTCGATATCGCCAGCGTCTCGTTGGGCCAGGCTGAGATTTTCCTGAAACTGTTCCTCATCAAGTCTGGTCGACGTTTCTGCCCGAACGAGAAGATTCATTAGGTCATTGGCCGTATCCAGGTCGATTTCAGGTCGGGCGAGCCGATCAACGACCGCACCTGAAGCTTCAAGTCTGGCCAGGAACCGTTCAAGCGTATCGAGATAGGCTTCATCCACCGGGCATTCCGGATGTTCCAGCATGACGCCCACCCTCAGCCCCTTTAGCGTAGTGATCCCTGCCCCTGGCAGTTCCAGACGCCATGCTGTTCCTCTTTCCTCGGAACCGGAAAGCGCATCGACCATCAGGGAAATGTCCTGCGCATGGCGCACTATTGGCCCGGACACGCCGATGTCGGGAATTCGGGTTTCGCCCGACATGTCATGCCCGCTCATCGGCAGGATATTCCAGGTGGGCTTCAGTCCGTTCACGCCACAATAGTGAGCGGGAAGACGAATCGACCCCCCCTGGTCGCTGCCGATGTCAGCATAGGAAAAGCCGCAAGCCACCGCAGCGGCGGAACCGCCGGATGACCCTCCGGCACTTCGTTCGAGGTCGTGGGGATTGCGGGTACCTCCGAAATGCGGATTGTCGGTTTCCCAGTCGCCGAGGTTGGCGGGAATGTTGGTCTTGCCGAAAAGTATCGCGCCCGCATCGATCATCCGCTGCGCCACACCAGCGCTTACCGCCGGGAACGACGATGCCCTAGCTGGATCGCCCCAGGTTGTCGGCATGCCCAGAACATCGAAACATTCCTTTATGGTGACGGGCAGTCCGTGCAGGGTTCCCCTCTTTCGACCGGCCCGAAATTCCCTATCAAGGCTGTCCGCGAGCTGACGGGCGCCGCGAGCATCAATATGAACAACCGCATTGACTGGCCCGTTGTCCTGATCGATCGCCTCCAGACAGCCTTCGAGCAGTTCGCGCGCTGTCACCTCTCCCCGAGACAGGGCCGCGATGGCACTAACGGCACCTGGATATATGTTGGCTCTATCCTTCGCCAGACTGACGCCTTTTCGTGACATGTCCAATCCTCCTCGATCTCCTGAACCCGATTGTCGGCGCTTTGACCGGAAGCGGTGATCCGGTCTCCTCAGCTTAAGGAACCGGCACTCCAAATCAACTGCTTCACATGCCTCACATCTGACGGGAATCGAAGAAACCGGAAGACCTCATGAGCCTAGTGGCTTGCCTGCATTGAATGGCTGATCTTTCCGCCGCTGGCCAGCCGATCCGGTCCTGCGCCCTGGCCGTCATCTGTGGTATGGTAGAGGAATCCCTTCGCGAAAGGGAATGGGCCCGCACACTGTGGAAAGGGCCACCGCGGAGGACGGGCGTAACGGGCGGTACGGGAGCGGAACCGATGGCGGGAAAGCGGGTCTACAGGGTAATCCCCGAAGAGGCGAGAAGGCGGGAACTGAAGGAGGCTGTCCACCGCATGTCCCCGTAGGAGCGGAGGAAGCGGGCGACCGTCCTGGTCCCCGCCGACCAGGGTGAGTCGGCGAAGGGCGGTACACGGATGAGGAGATCGCGCGGATCACGGACAGCAGTCCCGGCACGGTCGAGCGTCTCCGGAAGCGCTGCGTCCTGGATGGCCTGGAGCGTGCGCTTGAGCGTAAGGAGCAGGCGAGCCGCAGCCTTGATGGCGCCGCGGAGGCCAGGCTGGTCGCCACGGGCTGCAGCGAGCCGCCGGAGGGCGTCGGCAGATGGACCATGAAGCTACCCGCCGACCGGCTGGTGGAGCCGGGACCGTCGACCCGGTCAGTGAGGGGACGGTGCGGCAGGCGCTGGAAAAATCCGCCTCAGACCGTGCGGGACGCGGTATTGCCGCATCCCGGCAGGGAAAAGCGGCGGGGTGGTGGCCCGGTTGGAACAGGTCCCCGCCACATACCAGAGGGAATGCGCCGATGACGGGGTCCTGGTCCGCATGGACGGGACCTCGAAGCGGCAGACGCGGGAAACCGTCACGCCGGCCCCGGCCCGGCTGGGACGCCCGGAGATCCACGACTTCGAACACCTCCGGAACGGGGTGTCCAGCATCTTCATGTTCCATGCCTCGCCTGAAGGCTGGCGGCGCGTCGCGGTGACCGACACGGGGACGAAACGGGACCGGGACCGACAGATCGGGAAGCCGGTCGACGAAGACTTCCCGGGAAAGCGCGTCACGCTGGTGATGGAAAACCTGAACACGCACGGCACCGGGTCGCTCCACGGGACCCTGCCGCCGGAGGAGGCCCGCCGGATCGCCTCGCGGCTGGACATCGTCCTCACGCCGAAGCACGGCAGCCGGACGGACATGGCGGAGACCGGGATCGGCATTCTCAGCCGACAGTGCCTGGACCGGCGGATACCGGACCAGCCCACCATGATAGGGGAAGTGGCGGCCTGGCAGGAACGGCGCAACGGGTCCGGTGGAAAGGTGAGCTGGCGGTTCACGACGGAAGACGCGTGGATCAGGCTGAAGTCCCTATATCCGGAAATTCAATGATGGTAGACCACTAGGACAGAGCTAGAATCTGAAACTCCCCGAACGCGCTCCGTAGGCAGAATGGCGTTATGGCCTCGATCACGGACCGGCAGTTTAGCGAAGTCTCCGAGCATCGGCGGAACCTTAACCTCGCGTTCGGACGCGCACTGCGGTCTTGATGTCCTGAGCAATCGCATTGCCTGACTGTAGAGCAAGGAGCATCTCACCGAAGACGGGCCGCCGTCTTTCCGGATCCTCAATCGTCAGGATCACCGCAAACGGAACCCCTTCAACCGGAAAACTTGCCTCAGCCCGTACGAGGCTGGACACCTCTAGGCGCCAGTTCGAGAACTTTCCTCTGTCCGAGAAACTGGACTCGTATTGCTTCGATGGCCACCATTTCAGGCCATGATCGATGAGTGCCCTTTCCGCGAGACCAAGACCAGTTGCCTTTGGAAGATAGCGCGGCGCAATCTGGTTCGTGTAGCTGGACTGGCCATCTTTTCTAAGCTTCGACTGACGCTGCCGTAGGCTGGCTTCGAGGTTTACCCGAACGAACTCCGCTCCAAATGCCGGATCCAGGGGAGGCGAGTAAACAAGCGTCATCTTCGCACGGCCGGAACACGAACCATCCGGTTTCACGAGACACCGGGGCCACTCGAAAGGAAATCGCAGTATGGCTGGTTTGCGCTTTCCAACCGTCAGTCGGCTCTGGAACAGCATCGTGATCTGGTGGTCGTCGGTCTCGAGCATATCAAGCACGCAAGCTGGCTGGCCGAAGCCCGCGAACTGGCGGCCCAGATCCTTCAGGCCACGTTTATTTAGCGGTTCCGGCATCCGGGTGTGGTGCAGAAGCATTGCGCGCAGCGCTTCCGGCTGTAGGCCACCCTGTGTCGAAACATCCAAGCCAGCGAGGATCCGTGCCACCAGTGGTGCTGCAAAACTTGTGCCAGCGACGTCCTGCCTGCTTCCGATCGTCGTAATCGAAGTAAGGCCAGTTGCCTTACCGGGGCCCGCAACACCTGCCCCGCCAAAGGCAGCGACATCGGGTTTGACACCGACCTGCAGTCCGGGTCCGCGTCTCGTGTAAACAGTGGGAGCTCCTTCGATCTGATTCGTGTCAGGCGGATTCAGAGCACCAACCGAGATCGATCTGGCACTTTCGGATGGCTTGTATATTGTATCGGACTGCGTTCTGTTGGCGAAATAGCGGATCACATCGTTGGGTTTCGACCGCCAGGCCGCCCGAGCCTGCCCTGCGGGCAGGTTGCCGGACGAATTCACGAAAATCACTCCGTACATGTCGGCGATTTGATCCAGTCGGGCTGCGTATATACTGTAGCGGTGACGTTCAACATCAGAGACTGCGTTGATGGATAAATTGAACACACGAACGCCATGCTCCTCCCGACCTTCTGCCACTGCCTGCTCCAGCTCCTCTAGGAAATCCCTGAATCCATTCGTGTATCTGTCCATAAATGAACCAGACGGGTACAGTGGAATGTCAAATATCTGACAGCCATCGGGCTCGGGCGAAACCACAGGGCTGTTCACCGCCTGACCTGCTGTGACAAGACCCGCAACACCCGTACCATGCACGCAGTCATACTCCGTCCCATCCAGGTAGTCGAAGCGACCTACAACCCAAGCATCCAGCACCGGAGCAACACCGGAATCAATGATCCCGACGATCGGATATGTCGCCTCCGCCAATGGTGTTGGCAATGTTAGCGTACCAGTTCGTTCATCGAGTGACCCTGCAACCGACATCACCGCCTCAATATCCGTGAGCTGCAGTCGAACCGGCGGTTGGATCGATCGGACCAGCGGGTGATCGGCAAGCCTGGTGAGGGCAATTTCGTGACGTTCGGGATCGGTGTCTACGGATCCAGGCTCTGTCAATGGAGGTGCATCGCGCAAGATCAGGCGAGGTCTGCTGTCCATCAAGGCATCGGCGGTACTGTCTATGAGCTGGAATTCGAGGACTGGCGTCCGCCCAATCTCGCCAGAAAGGAGCGTTCGGGCTCCAGCACCGAGATCAAGCAGCAGCTCCTGAAGGGAGCTGCGCAGTTTGAAGCGTCCAAGCGGATCATCGGAAATCACACTGTCGCCCGGCGTCTCGAAAAGCTCGATCTGGTAACCGGAAACTGTCCGGGGATCATCGAACATCTGCATCGCGGCCATCGTTGAGAAGCCACGTTTCGAGGCTGGCGGTGCAATCTCGATCGATTCAATCGCCCCTACCTCGGATCGGGCAGTTGTGGGGGCTATGTAGGACCTTCCTGTAGTTCCCGAGATCCTTGTTTCTACGGTGTGTTCTGCGGCTTCAATTCGCCGCTTCAGGCCGGCCAGATAAATCAGTGGCGCCCGAAAATAGATTGTGCCAACGGCATCCGCACCGACGCAGGGGAATTGATCCGGTTGGAAAAGGTGTCTTACGGGTCGATAGGATTTGGCCAGGGCCTCTTCCCTCATCTGAACCCTAAGATACGCGGCGGGACCGTAGGGGCTCGTCTTGATCTGGGCGATGATCCTGTCAATCGAAGCCATCAAGCAGCGCTTATGGGCGTCAAACTCCCTGTCAGCGTTCAGGAAAAAATCCTTCCCTCCGCCTCCCTGTACCGGATCCGGAGCCCTTAGGAAGTCCCTGTCGTTAAGGATGATCTGAACGGGATTGTTAGGCATGGCCTGCCTCCATCAACGGCAGGTGCCGCTTTGTCTTTTTGATGTCGCTGATTTTCGACTGCCCATACCCGGTGGCGCGCCCAATCTCGGCCTGTCTGAGCGGAAACCCCGATTCATTGGCGATGAGGCTGATGAAAGCATCCGGCTCCTTTGCAAGGATCCGTGCCGCATCATTGCCCTGCGACGGGAACCGCCCGAGGACCACACTCAAGGCTCGAAAAAGTCCTGGACCGTCATGACTCTCTCGGCTCAGCGCCAGTGTGCGTTTCAGCGACATACAGATCCTCTCTAGATCCGCTCCAGAGAGGCCTTCAAGGCAATAGGCTATAATGATGAAGATGGCAGGCTCTGGTTTTAGCGGCATAAGGAACCGTTCAATCATCCTTGTACGTGCCTGCGCTCCCGGCTCGGCAAACTGGACGTGTGTCTCAAAGCGTCTCCAGACTGCCGGATCCAGCAATCCATCATGATTGGTGATGGCTATCGTCACGCCGACCGCCCATCGCTGGTCCAGGTTCTGCAGGAGTGAATTCACGACGCGCTTGATTTCACCCACTTCCTGGGGATCATCGCGAACTTTGGCCAGAGCATCGAATTCATCAAGCAGGAGCAGGCACGAGTAGCGGTTGGCAAAATCAAAGAGATTGGCGATATTGCGGGCTGTAGTGCCAAGAAAGGACGAGATTAACCCGTCGATCCTCGCGGTTACGAGAGGTAGTACTAGGCGCTCGGCGATGTAGTGTGCCGTCAGTGTCTTACCTGTTCCTGGCGGCCCAAAGATCAGAAGCGATCGGGTTGGTTCAACCCCGACGTTCCATAGCGCATCGGGGCTTGACCATTCCTCCAGCAGTTCCGTAACCGTCGCGCTGACACGCTCCTCAAAAATGGGAATGGCCTGCCGCCCTGATGGGAAATGCACTTCGCATAGAGCGGCACCGGTTTCCCGATTGATGGGAACGTTTGTGTCTGGAGTCAGCGCCTCACCCGAAACATGCGCCCGGGACACTTCAACACGGCTTGGCTGAATGTATTTCGTCTCACCCGCCGCCTCCAGCAGCCGCTTGATGGTTGCCGCCTCCCTGCTGGCTCCAGCCCTTTGGAGTCTCGTGTATAGCCGCATGACCTGCTGCTCAAAGGCGGCAGCGTCACCGGAAAGACCGGCCCGAATGATGCTCTGTACGGCTGAAAAATGTTCCATATCCCCATTCTCAGAAATTTATCTCGAATCAGAAGATATATTTCGTATAATCAGGGACAATATGCAAGAAAAATATCAAAGGAATCTGAAATTCTCCGCGCCTCGGCCGTACCACGTGCTGGTGAAAATTCGCGACAGGGCCGACCGCTGCTCTCCTGCCTTCTCTTACGAAAACAGTGTGACTGGCGATCCGTGAGGTGTCCTCTCGTAGGCTGTCTGCCAGCTTTCTGTGCGCTGCAGGATTTCCTGTTTTCCCAGAATCCCGCTCTCGACCAGCAGTTGTTCCAGCACCTCCAGGGCCGACGCGTAATAGGAATCCATCTCGTGTTCCTCAATGGATTCGGGACAGTCCTGAAGAGATTGGCCCAGTGCCTCACTCCAACGCGCCCGCGAAATCATCTCATCGTTCCGAACCATCTCGGAAGCCAGTGCCATGACCCGGGCCTGCCAGGGTTCGTCGAAGGTAGGCTCCCCATCCAGTCGCATCAGTAAGGGGAGATCCTAGTTACTATGGACTTTCAAGGTAGCTTTCCCAAAGGTCGAGGAAAACGGATGCGTCACTATCCTCAGCGTCCTTCCAGATCGACGAGGGTCGGAGAGATACCAGATACAGGGGCTCCGCCACCACTCTGCCGAAAGCATTCTCGTCTGGCAGAACGTGGCAGCCCTGACAGCGAGCGACTCTACCAAGCTGCCCTCTTGCGTATTGCGGCAGCCGGGTATGTCCAGGCGTCGATAGCAGGCGGACGCGGACCCTGTCTCCCTCCCTGAACCGCGGAGACATCGCTGCCTCCCTATCGAAGCGTTCGCTCCTGGACTTCAGCCGAAGCACGTCTTCCGCTGAATGAGGTCTGGGCCACTCGCCAAGTTCCCTGCTTGAGCTTCCGTCAGCCAGTTCCTCCAGAGTTACGACACCCGAATTGAGCAGCATGGCGGTAAGGGACTGAAGCCACTGATCATAATAGGGGCGCGCAAGGTAATCCTCTGGCGGCAGAAGCTCCCTGCAGTAGCGAAACCAGTCCCCTGTCCAGTCGTCAGGTGCGCTCAGTGCAAAGAAGATACCAAGTACCCGTCGCTCCCATTCATGCGCAAGAATCTTTTCGTCCGGGTCGGCCGAAATCGGCCCGAAACCCTCCTTTCCACCCATATCATGAATTCCATCCATCAGTGCTCATTCACCTCCACATCCCGGATCATCTTCATGAATTGACCACCCTGACCTGCCAGCCATCGCCGTTCGGTCCCCCGAATACCCGCAGTTCCAAGGGAAACGGATCCATTGGCGAAATAGGGCAGTCGCAGGGGTCGGCAGTAAGCTTGAGCGATAAAGTATTCAGCCAACGAGCCTTACCCCACAGGGTTGCTCCAACCTGATTGACCAATCGTTTCAAGACAGCCTAACCGGCTTCCAGAACCTTGGACAGGAATTGCCTCAGGCGCTCGTTCTGAGGGTTTCCAAACAGCTGATCGGGCACGTTTTCCTCCACCATGCGTCCCCCATCGAAAAAGCAGACCCGATCCGAGACTTCCTTGGCAAAGCCCATCTGATGGGTAACCAGCAGGATCGTGTAGTCGCCGGAATTCGCAAGGTCACGAATGACCTGGAGAACCTCTCCGACCATTTCTGGATCAAGAGCGGAAGTGGGCTCGTCGAACAGCAGGATTTCGGGATGCATGGCCAGCGTCCTGGCAATCGCAACCCGCTGCTGCTGGCCTCCCGACAGTTGGCTTGGATAGTGGTTGGCTTTGTCAGCCAACCCAACCATGTCAAGAAGGTTAAGAGCGCTCTCCGTTGCCTCGGCCTTTGGAATCTTCCGGGTATGGATCGGGCTCTCGACACAGTTCTCAAGGGCAGTCATGTGGGGGAACAGGTTGAAGTTCTGGAACACCATTCCAATCTTCGATCGAATTCTCCGAATATGAGCCTTCGAGGCATCGACAAGTTCGCCATTCACTTCCATTCGGTTGAGTGGCTCACCGTCAACATACATGGTACCCCCCTGGATACCTTCCAGGGTCATCAGAACCCTGAGGACGGTGGTCTTGCCGGATCCCGAAGGACCGATGATCGACACGACCTCACCCTTGTTAACGCTGAAATCAAGATCCTTAAGGACCTGCAGCTGACCATATGCCTTCAGGACTTTCTCGAAGCGAATTACGGGTTCGCTCAACGGATTATACTCCTCTTGACGTAGTTATCGACGATCCGGATGAGGAAAGCGGCAACAAGGCTCATGACTATGAAGAAAATTCCCGCAATCGTAACCGCTTCGGTGAAACGGTAATATTCCGATCCGATCAGTTTGGATATCTGCATGATCTCGGCCACGGCCACAAAGGACAGGAGCGGGGTTTCCTTGAAGATCGCCACCAGATAGTTCCCAAGGGCAGGCACGATCGGTGGGAGCGACTGCGGAATGATGACGTCCCTAAAGGTTCGATAGGTCGACAGGTTCAGGGCGACGCATGCCTCCCATTGTCCCTTTGGCACCGCCTGGAATCCCGCTCTGTAAACCTCCGCGCAAAGCGCCGAATTGTACAGACCGAGCGCAAGGATTCCGGTCGTGATCGGCGGGAGGGTGATACCGACTTCGGGAAGCAGAAAGAACAGGAAGAATATCTGCACCAGCAGCGGAGTCGCCCGGATGACCTCGATGACTTCCGCCGCCGGTCGACTGATCCAGGGTGACCGATGCGTCTTGAGCAGCATCAGGATCAGCCCGCCCACCAATGCGATGAGAAAACTGACGACCGTTGCATAGACGGTAACACCTGCGGCTTCCCACATGCGCGGCAGAACCACTTCGAAGGTGAAGTCCCATCGCCAGTCCATCTGTCAGACCCTCTTGCTCAGATGACGCGTGAAATGCTCTTCGAGGGCCTCGCCACCAAACCGGACGAACTGGGCGAAGATGTAATAGAGCATCAAGGTGAGCGCAAAGATCTCGACAGTGCGGAAGTAGAGCTGGTTCTGCTGCACCGCTGCGTAAGTGATGTCGACCAGGGTGATGGCCGAAACAAGGGCCGTCGACTTGATCAGTTCGATCGTCAGGTTCGTCAGTCCCGGTATCGTGATTGCGACCGCCTGGGGCAGAATGATCCTCATCATGCGCCTGAACGGCGACATGTTCAGCGCGATCGCCGCTTCCGTCTGACCACGCGCAACCGCTGAAAGCGCCCCACGCACAACCTCGGCCCCATAGGCTCCGAAGTTCAGTCCGATGGCCAGGACCCCTGCCACCATCGGCGACAGGAAAATTCCAAATTCCGGCAGGACGAAGAACATCCAGAAAAGAATCACCAGCAGGGAGTTCCCCCTGAATAACTCAATGTAAACTATCGAAATCCTGCGAACCGTCGGCCCGCCCTTTCCCCGGCCGATTCCGGCGAGGAACGACAGGAAAAGGAAAAGGACTATTGATAGGACGGAGATCTGGGCGGTGACGATCGCCCCTTCAAGAATCGATGGCAGAAACACGCGCCACTCGGAGAATGTGGCGAAGCTCATGCCCACGAGAAAGGCTGCGAGCCCCGAAACTATAACGCGCCTATTCATTCAGTGCATTTCTCAAGCAGTGCATTTCACAAGAAAAAACCGGCCACCTCAGTTAGGTGGCCGGTCTCGATTGAAGTCATCCTACCCTGCACACAGCTCCGCAGTTGAACTGATCGGGAGTTCGTCGGCGGTCATGCCGTGCTTTTCCATGATGGCGATATGCTCCGGCGTTCCTACGAAAGCGGTGAGCTCCTTGTTGAACGCTTCCACGAATTCGGCATCATCCTTGCGGAATGCGAACGCACCGTGCGACACGATCTTCTGCCCCGCAACTTCGCCGAACGGCGCGGTGGCTTCGATGGGATCATCGGGTCGAGCCGCAATGATCTGCCTGACGCCGGGAAGGGACACGCTGTAAGCATGGATCCTGCCTGCGGCGAGCGCGGCCATGCCGGTTGGATTGTCCGGCAGTTGGATGATGTTGTCGTCAGCGACGCCGCCCATCTGGGCGTAGCCTACCTGAGCCGACCCCGCAACCACTCCGAGCTTCAGCTCAGCGTTTGCAGCGATCGATTCGTAATTGGAGATGTTGTGAGGATTTCCCTCGGCGACAACGAATGCATCCAGGATCCCGAATGTTGGTTCGGAAAACATGACTTCCTCACACCTCTTGGGAGTGACATACATGCCCGCAGCAACAACATCAAAACGCCCGGTCTTGACACCGGGAATCAATGCGCCCCATTCCGTGGCTCCGGAACTGCCAATCGTTCCTCCCATCCGTTCAAGAACCGCACGCAGCGTGTCGACGTCTGTACCGGTGAGGGTTCCGCTTTCGTCTTCATAGGCGTAGGGGATGAAATTGTAGAATGCGACATCAAGACCGTCGCCGGTTGCCTTTTCCATCAGGGAATCGGCGTAGGCCGCAGAAATGGACGATGTGGACAACGCAGCCCCAAGGATCGTCGCTGCTATGGCATTGAATTTGACGGGCATGTTTCCTCCTAGTTCTTTAGGTCGTACCTATGTATCGTCAGGTCTCAATTACGCTCCCCAAACCGAAATCGTAAATCCAGTCACGCAAGAACTAATCGCCTGACCCATAAAATCATACCGCCCGCTGGCCCGCCGGGCAACTCAATGTGAAGATCCCTGAATGATGCGCTTCCCGGGAATCAGGATATTGTCCCTCATCATGTAGATTTGTGATTCTGGAGATCACATCATTTGGAAGCGATTATCCTGATGAAACCACCTTGGGCGCAATATGCAGAGGTTCTATGCATCTAATCACGACATATAGGACACTTAGCCTCCGTGCTGCGCCAGCACCTTGAATATTGGTACGGTGTGAAGCTCCCAACGGGTGTCATGGGGTCAGTGACCGCTGAGGAGCCTGACCTATCTGTCGACCAGCAGGTCCTAACTGCGAAAAACGTCCAGCTGAGCTCCAACGTCGTGAAATCCAAGTCGCCAGGTGGCCTGCATCCGTTCGACTAGTTCATTCATCATAGGTGGTTCCAGAGGTGGGATTACCACCCCCGCACTGGCAGGCGGGCAATCCGGAATCCCACACCGATGGTTTCCCATGTCTGGCGCTGTTCCCGACAGATCTTTCGGAAACACGGTCCTCACGGACAGGAGAGGCTCGGGAACGGACCACCCAAAAGCCAGGGCCCCGAAGATCTCTATGTGCTCAGGCTTCCTTCGCCTTGGAACCAACGATACCTCCACAAGAAAACTATTTGCCTGACGACCAACTACCAGCAGGACGTAGGCACCCTTGCGCCGGAAGGGACTCATCAGTTCCGGTCAACCTGTAGAGACCATGTTCCTGCCGGAAGGCCTTGCCACCCGCATTCACGAGGAGCGCCCCAGTCAGTTTCCGCACGCTCCCCGTCCACTCGGGTTGCTGTGCCACGCACATTCTCCCAAGCATCCGAATGCCCGCAAAGCACTGGAACGCATTGCGGCCTGATCAAGGTTATCCGAGACAGCTGAACCGCTCAGCACTCAGACAAAGCTCCATGCCAGTAGTTCACGAGCGGTTCCCAACCGGACGATCAGGCTTCGACGACGGGAATATCCCATTCTGCCACCGGAACGGAAAGCAGATCGGGCTCTCCCTCAGTTACAACCCAATTGTCCTCGGCATTGATGAATCCGAGATGATTGGAAAAGTTCGGATTGCAGGCAAAGACGTTTCCGACCTCGAAGGTTATGTCTTCGAATGCCGCAAGCGAAGGGTATTCGGTGGTTTCAATTCCGACACCATGCCCGACCCTGCCGACTCCCATTGTCTTCAGTCCCCGCTCACTTAGGTACCTGTCAACAACCTGAATGACATCGGCAGGTTTCTTTCCGGCGGTCAGCTGCATGCTGCAGTCATGTCGCAGTTGCATCATCCAGCCATAAAATTCCCTGAGTTCCTCAGTCGGCTCGCCGACCGACGCCGTACGGGCAAGGTCGGACCAGTATCCCCGGTAGGAAACGCCGACATCGAAGCCAAGGGTTTCCCCCTTCTGGATGACGCGGTCGGTCGGGAGCAGAACTATTCCCTTTTCGTTGGCACCCGCGAGAACACAGAGGAGGGACAGCTTTTCGGCTCCACCTTCAATCAGGTTCCTTCTCAGGATGTGGGCCACCTCGTTTTCCGTCATCCCGGCACGCACTTCGGTGAAGGTTTTCTTCTGTGCCTCCGCGTTGATGATGGATGCCCTGCGCAGGTATTCGATTTCCTGGGGAGACTTGACGTTTCGTACCGCGAGGATGATGTCGGCGGCATCCACGAATTCAGCCTGTGGCAGACCCGCCATGACCTCCTGTAAGCCGAGATAGCTAATGCCGAGATACTGCTCACGTCCGAGTTCCGCGCCAATCCTTGCCTTCGAAAGACCAAGGCTGGCCAGAACACCTATGATGAATTCCGGGTGGCCCGTCAGCCCGCCAGTGGTACGAATATCCGTGATGTAGGATGTCTGCTCCACCTGGGCGACCTCGAACGGCATGGTGATCAGGACCGGATCACCATCCCTGGGCAGGATCACCATATATGAGCGGATCTTGTCCACCGCACATTGCTCGGACCGGTGGCCGGAATAATACTGGTAATTCAGCCGTTCAGTGATCAGCATGGCATCAATGGCCTTCTCGGCCATCAAGGCACGCGTCTTCGAATACCTGCTCTCAAACTCCTCCCAGGTGAAATCAGCAAATGACGGCATCATGAAGTTACCCTGTTTTTCCGTTGAATAGGAAGCGGATATAGATGGGCGGTTCGGGTCACGCAAGGACTATTCCCGCAGTGAACCCGGCATCCAGGGCAATTACGGCCAAAGAGGACGCGGTGGATGTGCCTTTGGTTCCTGGCCCGGACAATGGTTTGCCAACTCAGCGGTTGCAGGTTCATGCGAGTCGATGGAAGCCGACTGGTTCCAGGCGGATTATGCCAGCACCGGGAGAGCCGGCTTCATGTCAGGCACATGAACCAGGTCCCGACCGGCCGTTGCCGCCTTCCTGCCACCAGGTCCCAGCGATCAACGTTACCTCTCCCTGAACTGCTCCAGAGACCATATGCCATATGCCCACTGTGGTTCTGCCGGGAAACAGGTGATGTCCCATCTCGGCGCCTTGCCAGGACCGAATGGTCCAGACGTACTGTTTCGCTTCGGCAATTCACTGGGCTTCCGGATCATCGCCGAAGTCATGGCCATCCTGACGCACAGCCAGCGCACCATGATCATGTCCACCCATTGATGCCCGGTTCATGCGTTCCTGTCACCATTTCCATCCGACAAACGATACTTCACACGGCAACGCGGTGCCGATAGTCTGAATTTTGTCATTGATCCTTTCATCGAATTGGTTAATCAGGCGCAGACTGCACCAGCGTAGGTGGGTAATTTGCATATCGAACTCCTGACGAACTGCCTGATTTCCCCGAAAGCATGCATTCCGGCTCTGTCATTGAAGCCGCAAACACCTCTCCATTTCCAAGGAAAATGTCGTGACTGAATTCAGATTCGCGCGCCGATCGGCCATCCTGGGCAAGTCGGTCTTCGATCATACACCTGGCACCATCGCCCTCAGTTCGGGGTCGGCCTACCCACCCTGCCTCCCCGATGTGGTCGGCGAGGCAGTCGAGGCGGTTGGTTCATTGCGCGAAGAAGCGATGCAGTATGCACCCCTGATGGGGCTCGACGACCTGCGGGACATGATATGCCACTATGTTGCCGAGGACGGCATCTCTGCAACCCGGCAAAACGTGCTGGTCACCTATGGTTCCAAGAGCGCTTTCGACCTAGCGCTTCGAACGTTCTGCGAGCCCGGCGACTCGGTGGTCGTCACCCGTCCAACCTACATGACGGCCGTGCACATTATGCGCACGCACAATCTCCGGCTGATCGACATCGGGCAGGATGAACAGGGATTCTGTACGGACGAACTCGAGCACAAGCTGAGGGTCATGGAAAACAACGCCGAGCAGATGCCCAAGCTGCTGTTCGACGTCCCGGATTTCCACAACCCCACCGGCATCACGACGAGCCTGGAACGACGGCGCGAGATGCTCGAACTTGCCAAGAGATACAACATCGTCATCTGCGAGGACGACCCGTATCGGCGCATCCGATTCGAAGGCAGCTCCGTCCCTCCGATCAAGTCGCTTGATACGACGGATCACGTCATCAGCCTGGGTACGGTCTCGAAGGTGCTGGCACCCGGTCTTCGCGTCGGATGGGCCATCGGCAATGCAGGTGTGGTTCGGCGAATGGCCATGCAGAAAGCCGATGGCGGTTCGAACGCGTTCGCCCAGCGGATCGTCGTGCAGCTCATGCGCTCGAACAAGATGCACCACCACATCGACACGATGATCTGCCAGATGCGGACGCACCGCGATGCCATGATCAGCGCATTTGCCGAACACGTTCCCGAAGCTTCGATTCGCGCCCCGAACGGTGGTTACTTCCTGTGGGTCCGGATGCCGGAGGAAACGGATGCGGAACGGCTCGTGGAACTTGGAATCGAGGAAGGTGTGGAACTCTCCTCCGGCCGCCTCAGTTTTCCCGGTGACGACCCTGGCAACTTCATTCGTGCGGCCTACAGCTTCATCACGGTCGACCAGATCAGGGAAGGAATCGCCCGACTGGGTGTCGCGTGGCGCAGGTTACAGTCAGAAACGGGAAAAACCTGATCAACCGAAAGGAATACCAGAATGCCCTGTCCCCGAGTAAGCTTGGCCCCTTCCTGTGAAATCGACCTGGACGCCGACGGCAAGCATCATGGCTATGTCCGAATTCAGTTCAGTTCCGACCGGTCAGCCTATGGATGGCTGCCGATGCCAATCATGTCCATCAGAAACGGCGATGGCCCCGTTGCCGTGGTCATCGGCGCGAATCACGGTGACGAGTACGAAGGGGTTTCGATCACCAATGAGCTCTACCAGAAGCTGGGGACGGAAGACATAAACGGCCAGATCATTTTCCTGCCCGCGGCCAACGCTCCCGCCTTCTACGCCGGACGCCGGACATCACCATTGGACTGGACCGGCGAAGCCAATCTCAACCGGATGTTTCCCGGCAACCAGTATGGCCCGCCTACGGAAATGATCGCCTGGTACATCACTAACCATATCGTGCCTCGCGGCGATGTCTTCTTTGATCTCCATTCGGCTGGCAAGTCCATTGACCATCACCCTTCGGTAAAGATCCGGCTTATGGGTGATGAGGAAAAGGACGCCATGCAGATGCGGTTCCTGGAACTGTTTGGGGCCCCACTTGGCATCGTTGGTGACAGAGTTCACGAAACCACCCTCTCCGGCGAAATCCTGCCCCTGAACAAGATATACCTTTCAACCGAACTGGGTGGTGGTGGCAAGATCCGTCCCTGGATCAGGGATTTTGCCTATAACGGCATGAAACGCTGCCTCCGCGAGATGGGCGTTCTGGCCACGGATGAAACCCTGCCCGCCCCCGAGCACAAGGTGGCGCTCAAGGTGATGCAGACTGGCGACCATTACATCTTCGCCCATAAGGACGGAATGTTCGAACCACGGGTCAATCTGGGCGATCAGGTCGAGGACGGTCAGTTTGCGGGCTATATCTGGAACCTGAAGGAACCCTGGGAAAAACCGGCGGAACTCCAATTCAACCGGGGAGGAGTGGTTTTCTGCAAGCGCACTCCGGCATTGTGCGAGATCGGAGACACCCTGTTTTTCACGCTCAGCGATTACACGGGATAGAAAACAAGGTGCGGGTCCTGGGAAACGTCTGAATGCCACGACCCGCGACGACTGTTAACCCCTGCCCGGCTCATGCGAGGAAATGGGGCCCGGGTAGATCAGGTATACCCTGACGGATCCACTTGTCTGAGGGTGAAGGGTCGGACCTGGAGACAGGCGGACAGTCGCCTGCAGGGATCAGGTGTAAACGACGCCGAAGCGTTCCTCGATGAGCGCGCGGTCAGGCTTGCCTTCGTTGTTCTGGCGCGAGGTTTCGGCCATGAAATCCTCGACCCAGTGGCCGGGAAACACATAGCTGATCATCTTGGCCGTGGTTCCACCGAGGTTCCTGACGTAATGTGGCACGCCCCGAGGGCAATGAATGGTATCACCTGGCCCGATCTGATGGGTCACACCACCAATACGTGCTTCGAGCTTGCCTTCAATGACATGAAAAGTCTGATCCTCCCACTTGTGGTAATGTTCGGGGATGTGGCCACCCGCCTCAATGACTCCATCCGTGATTGCATATTCGCCATCCGTTGCCTCCTTTCCGACAACGACGCCAGTATATTCCTGTTCTGCCATCCAGAATTTTTTGCTGTCACCCCATGGGCTGACAACAACCTGCTTGCGGGTCGCTTCGACTCTTTGGGTCACTGTATTTCCCCAGATCTGTTTTTACGGATCCTGCGCTGTTACACTGGCCGTAATTCGGGTTCAACCACTCCGAATCCTCCTGGCAGGCGATCAGCTCATGGCATTGATTGCGCTAGTCTGGATTTGGCTCCAGCTCACCCTCGGCAGTAGGTTCCAGCCATCAGGGCGGGAATTCCAAGCGGTCGCCGCGCGACGCGACAGGATAGAAGCGGTCTTCCAAGCGATGTTTCCACCGGCCGCAGCTGTGATCGCCGCCAGATGGCCGTCAGCGAAGCCATGGTTAATGTCGGTTATGGACCGGTTTCACCCCGCCAGATCATCCAGCGAAATGGCCAGGGCATCCGCCAGCCTGCGCAGGGTTTTCACGGAGCCCTGCTTGCGTCCGGTCTCGATCTCAGCCACCGTTACGCGACTGACGCCGGCTTTCGCGGCCAGGGCGGCCTGGGTGAAGCCGCGCAGGTCACGGTAGACGCGCAGGGGGCTGTCACCGTCCAGCGGCCGGTTCGCATATTCGGAAGGTATCAGTTCATCCTCACCAGCCTCCAGTGCGATCTTCGCACGGTCATAGACCTGCAGGTCAGCCAGATCCTCGGACGCGGCGCACAGACGGTCATATTCCTCGCGGCGAATCGTTACCATCTCGTTCATGCCCTATCCTTTCCACCATAGATGCTGCCACGATGGCCGATCTCTAGCACAGCCAGGACGTTGCCCCGGTCATCCATAATCACCCGCCAGCCGTCTACCCGCAGCCTGATGCCTTCGCTGCCATTCAGCGATCTGACATTAATGGCCTAGGACTCCAGGTCAGCGGCATCGGCCTCGACTATGGAGCGGATCGGCGCGGCGGTATTTTCCGGCATCCCATGCAGTGCCCTGATGGCGGCTCTCGTATAGCTGATCTGTTTCATGCTGTAGCCATAAGCTACATAAGCAACCGGATGAACCATCCCAGCGGCATAGGCTGGCCGGAAAGGCAAACGGGGCCGCGGTGAATCGTGGATTGGTGATTCCCACCAGCGTCCCGCTGCGTGACGGACGCGGATGGTCCCGGGAAGCCGCGGATGAGGGTCCACGTCTGAAGTGAATGCACGCAAATTACGGTTCGAAGCCAAAGCGTACCGCTTGATGCGATTGAAATGCACTCCTACAGGCGCACCGAAACCAAGACATAGATGGAAACACGGGACTGGAGAACGCCCGGAGGCAGACGCGTGCACCCTATCGCCGCTGGCCGAATCCGCTTCCGGGCTTTGTGGTCCTATGGCGGCCCTTTGCCTTTCGGCGTTTCGGCGCACCCGTCAGATTCCGCTTCCGTTTCCTCGAAAGGGTCTCACCGCTCACTTCCAGAAGCTCAAATTTCAGACCTCCAGTGACGGGGACAGCTTCGGACAGCCGCACCCTGACGGCCAGACCAATCGAAAGTTCCAGCCCGGACTCTTCGCCTGTCAGCGACTGGTTCCCGCTGTCATGGAAAAAGAACTCATGACCAATTGACCGGACCGGAATCAGCCCGTCCGCACCGGTCTCATCCAGCCGCACGAATGCTCCAAAACGCTGGATACCACTGATCCGCCCCGTGAATTCGCTCCCCACGCGCTCCGACAGATAGGCGGCGAGATAACGGTCATTCGTCTCGCGCTCAGCAACCATCGAGCGACGCTCAGTGCTGGAAATGTGCCTGGCAGTGGCTTCCAGCCGGTCGATATCGTCGGTCGACAGACCGTCTCTGCCCCAGCCATGCCCCGAAATCAGCGCACGGTGAACGATCAGGTCCGCGTAACGGCGTATCGGTGAGGTGAAATGGGCGTAGCTGCGCAGGGCCAGCCCGAAATGACCGAGGTTCTCGGGATGGTAATAGGCCTGCTGCATCGCCCGAAGCGTGGAGAGGTTGATCAACTCGTCGAACTCACTCTCCCTTGCCTGCGCCAGCAGCGAATTCAGATGTCCGGTCCGCAGCACCTGTCCCTTTGCAAGTATGAAGCCGCTGGCCTGTGCCACGTCCCGCAGCGCCTCCAGCCGTTCCGGCGTCGGCTCTTCATGAACCCGGTAGAGCAGCGGACGTCTTCGCGCGAACAGCTCTTCCGCCGCGGCGACATTCGCCAGAATCATGAATTCCTCGATCAGCCGGTGAGCGTCCAGCCGATCCTTCAGCCCGACCGATACGACCCTGCCGTCATCGGAAAGCGCGATAACGCGTTCTGGCAGTTCAAGGTCGAGTGGCTGCCGCCGTTCACGGGCGCGCCTGACAGCAAGATAGGCATCGAATAATGGATGGATGACCCCATCGGTCAGGTCAGCGCACCTGCCATTTGGCGCACCGTCCCGCGCAGCCTGCACCTCACCATAGCTGAGCGACGCCACCGATTTCATCATCCCGCGCGTAAACCGGTATCCCAACCTGTTCCCCATGGCATCGAGTTTCAGTTCGACAGCGATACAGGGCCGCTGCACCCCTTCCCGTAGAGAACAGAGATCGCTGGAAAGGCGGTCGGGCAGCATTGGTACGACACGATCCGCAAAGTAGGTGGAATTGCCGCGGCGGCGCGCCTCCGCATCAAGCGCGGTGCCCGAACGGACATATGCCGCGACATCGGCGATGGCGACCCAGACGATATGTCCGCCTGGATTCCTTGGATCCGTGTCCCTCCTGGCAAAACAGGCATCGTCGTGATCGCGTGCGTCTTCCGGATCTATGGTGACAAAGGGCAGTTCACGAAGGTCTTCACGCCCAGCCAAACCAATAGGTCTGGCGGCCTCCGCCCCGGCGACGGCCTCGTCCGGAAAACCGTCTGGAATGCCATGCTGGTGAATGGCGATCAGCGATACGGATCCAGGAGCGGCAGGGTCGCCAAACCTGGCCGTGACCCGGGCAGCAGGCCGACCAACGCGTCCATTCTGGCTGGCAAGCTCGACTTCAACCAGTTCGCCATCCCGGGCACCGGATGTGGCGTGGGCGGCAACATGCCATTCCCGATCAGAGCCTTTCTCGACAGGCACGATGCGGCCACCTCTGGAACCGTTGCGGAAAATGCCCAGCACCTTGCCTGGATGCGAGCTAATGAGGCGGATAATGCGGGCTTCATAGGCATGGCCTTCAGCCCTCACCTCAGTCAGTCGAGTGAGAATCCGGTCACCCGCACCAGGAGCTGGACCGGATGGCCGATGGATCACGAGTATACGTGGTTCCGGTCCCTCGCCCCGCAAATCCAGCGGGCTGGCGAAGAGATCCCCGTCAGCATTCGGACCCCGCACCTCCAGCACCGCGACCGGTGGCAACCTGTCGGGGTCGTGATAGGCCTTTCGGCGTCTTTCCAGATGGCCGCTATCTTCCAGTTCCCGCAACATCCGCTTCAGGTCGACGCGGTCGGCACCCCTGATACCGAACGCACGGGCAATGTCGCGTTTGCTCGTCCGATCGGGATTCTCGGTAATCCAGTCCAAGACCTGTGATTTGGTCGGCAATCCCATCATGGGCATCCGGTAACACGGTCTGATGCCTGCGTCATGCTGTAAGGTCGCCGGCGTCATCGACATCCCCAAGGGTGTCGGCCATCGCTATTCGGTGCCCGCGAAGCGTGGCAATGCTGTCGGCAAGAGCGTATCGGGTCGACCAGCGCACATTCCGAAACAGCATGGGTGGATGCGGTGCGGCGCGTCTCAGCCCAACCAGCCAGTATCCGCCGTCAGGACTGGGCCCAAAGATGGCATCATTGCCGCCAAGAACCTGGAAAGCGCGGGCGATGTGGCTGGCCGTGAGGTCCGGTATGTCGCTTCCGACGATCACTGCCGGACCGGGTGGCACCGCGCCAAACAGCCGTGACATACGCTGGCCTAGGTCACCGGATCCCTGCGGGACGCGCGGTACGTAGAGCGGCCAGACGGGGGCGCGCAAAGCGGCGTCAGGGGTGATGGCCAGCCTGAGAATCCATTTCGGACTATCGAGTCGGCGGATCATGCGGGCAACCTGATGACGATACCACCATGTTGCCGCAGTCATCCCGATATCGGCGCCAAGGCGGGTCTTCACCCGTCCCGCCCGCGGCTCCTTGACCATCAGAATGACATGGCGGTTGCTCATTGGTGATCGCGTGAAATGGTTAACACACCGGTGGACTGAACCGGCTCAGGCGAAATAGGCATCCAGAATCCTGCGGTAGATCGCCTTAAGCGCGATTATATCGTCAACCTCGACCCGCTCGTCGATCTGGTGCATGGTCTTTCCCACCAGCCCGAATTCAACAACCGGGCAATGGTTCTTGATAAAACGGGAATCCGAGGTTCCACCAGATGTCGAGTGCTCAGGCGCGTTTCCCGTCTCGGCCTCAATTGCCTGTGCGACAAGGTCGGATAGCTCACCTGGCTCCGTAATGAAACTCTCGCCCGAAACTTTCACGTTAACCGCGATCACCATACCTGTCATTTCCGCCACATGGGCGGTTTCCGTCTCAAGCCAATGGCGAATGCCGTCAGCCGATTGCGCATCACTGAACCGGATATTCACGGTGGCGCGGCAGGTGGCAGGGATCACGTTGCTGGCCGGATTGCCTGTATCAATGCCAGTTACCGCAAGCGTGGAGGGATCAAAGAAGGAAGTGCCTTCGTCCAGGCGGTGGCTTGCGAGCTGATCCATTAGCTTTGCCATGGCATGGACGGGATTCCTTGCGAGGTGAGGATAGGCGGAATGCCCCTGCACTCCCGTCGCGCAGAAATGCGCCGTTAGCGAACCGCGGCGGCCGATCTTTATCGTATCCCCCACAGCGCGCTGGCTTGTCGGCTCCCCAACCAGGCAAACGGACATCGCTTCGCCCTCGGCGGCCATCCAGTCAAGCAACGCCACGGTGCCATCGACAGCATCCCCTTCCTCGTCGCCGGTTATGGTCAGAAGCACCGCGCCATCGGGCGGCGCGCCGCGCACAAGATCGATGGCGGCGGCAACGAAAGCCGCAACTCCAGATTTCATGTCCGTCGCACCCCTTCCCCACAGCCAGCCATCGCGGATCTCACCCCCAAAGGCATCCATCGTCCAGTCTGACGCTTCACCGACCGGAACCACATCGGTATGGCCGTTGAAGCCAAATGTTCGTGGGTGACCGCGGGGCCCCCAACGGGCGATGAGATTGCTGACATTGCCACGGTCGACCCGATGGCACTCGAAGCCAGCGGCTTTCAGCAAATCCTGAAGCAGCTTCAGCGCACCGGCCTCGGCCGGGGTAACCGAGGGGCATCGGACTAGCTCGGCCGTCAGTTCAACTGGATCGACAGGATCTTTCATTGCCATCTCCCTTGGGCTCGACGCCTCGCTACGTCCCTCCGCTCACCGGTGCAATTCCCCGTGCGTGAAAGTGGCAGCGGCCAATCGACGCCAGACCTTCACATCCACAACCACGCTTCGCGCCAGTTCCGTCCGCAGCCATGGGGTGATTGAATGCCATTTCGCGCCCTGAATCCGCATTCCGAATTTCCGAGGGCACAACCGAAGATCAACCGTCGAAGAACGGCGTTAACTGGGCGACGATGACAGAGTTCTCATCAACAGCTCTCTGCATCAGGTCATTTTCCTCACCTGTAATGTCGTGGCCCTCGGCGAGCCGTTCCCGTTGCGTGCCATAACTGGAAACTTCAAGAGGCGCCATTCCGACGGACGTCAGGACGGCTACCGTTTCCCGTACCGCCTCCGCTTCGTCGATGCCCGTGGAGTAGCACATCAGGGCTGCACCAGTCGCACCTTCAGGAAGTCCGTAGTCCTTACAGCGCCCAACTTCAACCAGTAAAGTATAGACATCCTGCTGGTAGCTGTGCTCGGCCATTTACTCCGGTCATTCCCGTTTTCCGTGACGAAGCCCGGCCACTGCAGGCTCTTGCGGCGCGCAGGGCCAAGGGCATCTCAGCGTTCCAGATCAACCATGAAGCATCCCCGGTGAAGCATCCCCGGGTCCGTTCGCGCTTCCATCCCAGGCGCCACCGCCTCTGCCCAGGCAGCCTCAAACTGAGTGAGAGTGGCTGATCCGCTAGTCGCGCAGCAGATCGTTGATGGCGGTTTTCGCACGTGTCCCCTCGTCAACCCGTTTCACGATGACCGCGCAGTAGAGGTTAACCCCGTTCCTTGAAGGCATTGATCCAGCCACTACGACAGAATAGGGCGGCACTTCCCCGTAAGTCACCTCGCCAGTCTCTCGGTCAACGATCTTGGTTGACCTGCCAATGAAGACCCCCATGCCCAAGACCGACCCTTCGCGAACGATGCAGCCCTCGACCACCTCGGAACGCGCACCTATGAAACAGTTGTCCTCAATGATGGTGGGACCAGCCTGCATCGGCTCCAGGACGCCACCAATCCCGACACCGCCGGAAAGGTGCACATTTTTCCCGATCTGCGCACAGGAGCCGACCGTCGCCCAGGTATCGACCATTGTGCCCTCATCGACATAGGCGCCGAGATTGACGAAGCTGGGCATCAGCACGACACCCGGGGCGATGAAAGCCGATCTGCGGACAACGCAGTTTGGCACTGCCCGGAATCCAGCTGCACGCCACCTGTCGTCGTCCCAGTCCTTCCATTTGCTGTCGACCTTGTCCCACCAGGCTGCACCCTGGGGACTGCCGGACTGCAGTTCCATGTCCTTTAGGCGAAAGCCAAGCAGAACGGCCTTCTTTGCCCATTGGTTCACATGCCAGTCGCCATTTTCCTTCCGTTCAGCAACACGAAGCGATCCAGAGTCCAGCGCGTCAAGCGTTTCCTCAATTGCCTCCCGGGTTTCCCCGACAGTGGCAGGTGTTATGCGGTCGCGTAACTCCCATGCGGATTCAATGGCGGTTTCGAGCTGGGCATTTGACATGGAGGTTCTCTCGCTTCCCGACGGTTTGGCAATCCTATAGCGAAGTTGGAATCAGGCGGCAATCGGGGTTCACGTGAAGGGATCGGGCTCCGGATTCGCACCGCAAATCAACACCGCGACCCGTTCATCCCTGGACGGACGATAGGCCCCTGAGATAAGTGCGGCAAGCGCTGTTGCACCAGCAGGCTCAACAAGCTGCCTGCATTCGCGCCAGAGCGCTACCTGAGCTGCGGCGATGCATGCGTCGGAAACCGTGACAGCTGCCGCGAGACGTTCGGTTGCAAGACCGTGGCAGATGCGACCAATGCGGCGGGCACCAAGCGAATTCACCGCGATGCCGGAAACTTCGACCTCGGTATCAGGGCCGGACTCAAGCGCTGCGCTAAGTGTGCGGGCGCGTTCAGGCTCAACTGCGACAACCCTGCGGCGGTCGCCCAGCCAGGCAAGTGCGCCCGCAATCAGCCCACCACCCCCGACGGCGACCAGTACCGTGTCAGCGTCAAGCCCCTGCTCTTCCCACTCGCGGAAACAGGTGCCCTGGCCCGCAACCGTCAATGGGGCGTCATAGGCATGGATCTGAACAGCCCCCGTCCTGGCCTGCTCCGACTCGGCCGCCCGCTGTGCATCGGCATAGGTGCCTGGCACGACGGTCAGTTCCGCGCCCGTGGACCGGATCAGCTCTGTTTTGGTTGGACCCGCCAGTTCCGGGACAAAAATATGCGCGCTTCGCCCCAGCGCAAGCGCCGCATAGGCGACCGCCGCACCGTGATTTCCGCCTGATGCGGCGACGTAACCACTGTCAGGCGACTCGCTCGCCAGAATCGTGTTGAACGCACCCCGGACCTTGAAGGTGCCGGTGTGCTGCATCTGCTCAAGTTTCGCCGCGACCATATGGTCGAGACCAAAGCCGCTCAGATGCGCAACTGGCGTATGGCGGATGTGAGAGCCTATTCGCGATGCAGCAGCAGTGATTTCCGCAGTCCAGTCCACGGTTATTTCCTTTCTCCAGAAGCGCGGGAGCGGATCCTATAGCGCCGAAATCCTTGTGCCGGAAGGTTCGCCAACAATGAATGCCCCCGATCCTGCCTCACTACTGAATGCAGGTCGATACATCGAGACCTGCAGAAGGAATTCCAAACGGTTTCCATGCCCCGGAATCGGCCAAATCGCAAACGCCAAGGCGGATCGTTCCGGAAATCTGTTTGGGAATTACCTGCTATGATGACGGAGCAAACTCACCTCGTTCAGAATCCATCCCATTGCCAGTCACCACTATCTTCGACGAACATCCTGAAAGGATGATCTATAGGAAAGGCTTTGAACTTAAATAAAATTTCATTTCCATACCGCAGATCACAGTAACCGGCAGAACACATGACCCGATCGCCCAACAGGAGTTTCCGGACTTAGCCCTGAAGCGGCCGCCAATGCTCAGCGCGCTGATCCCGCCGCCGCAAGGACTTCCGCTCTGGACCTGCGTCCTCGTTCAGTCGCGGATCTGAGCTGTCCACAGGCCGCCATGATGTCCTCGCCACGCGGGGTGCGGACAGGGCTCGCATATCCGGCTTTGTGGATGATGTCGGAAAAGGCGCCAATTCGGCTCCTGTCGGAACGCCTATACGGTGCCCCCGGCCACTCATTGAACGGGATCAGGTTGACCTTCGCCGGAATGCCCGAAATCAGCCTGACGAGGCGGCGGGCATCCTCATCACTGTCATTGACGTCCTTCAGCATCACATATTCAAAGGTTATGCGCTCTGAATTCGATAGTTTTGGATAGGCCCGCAGGGCGTCGACCAGGGTAGCGATGTTCCATCGCCGGTTGATCGGCACCAGCTGATTCCGCAGTTCGTCCGTGGTGGCATGGAAGCTAACCGCAAGCATGCAGCCAATTTCGTTCGCGGTGCGGGCGATTTCAGGCACAACGCCAGAAGTGGACAATGTGATGCGGCGGCGGGAAATCGCGATGCCTTCACCGTCCATCGTGATTTTCATCGCGTCCCGTACCGCCTCAAAGTTGTATAGAGGCTCTCCCATGCCCATCAGAACGATGTTGGAGATGAGGCGGGGCCGTTCACCCATACCCTCTCCGGGCCGCTGCCATTCTCCCAGATCGTCCCTGGCCAGCATGATCTGTCCAACAATCTCGCCTGCGGTCAGGTTGCGAACCAGTTTCTGGGTTCCGGTGTGACAGAAGGGACAGGTAAGGGTGCACCCGACCTGGCTTGAGATGCAGAGAGTGCCCCGGTCGGTTTCAGGAATGTAGACCGTCTCCACCTCATGCCCCCCGGCAACGCGGACAAGATACTTCCGTGTACCATCGCGGGAAACACGGCGGCTGACCACAGTCGGAACCGAAACCTCAAACCGTTCCGCCAGCATCCAACGGTAGTTTCTGGAAAGGTTTGTCATCAGATCGAATTCGCGGAGACCCTTCTGGTATATCCACTGCCATATCTGGCCTGTGCGCATTCTCGCCTGTTTCTGCGGCGTTCCGATTTCGACTAGCGCGGAGCGCAGTTCATCGCGGGTCAGGCCGACAAGATTTCGCTTCCCCTCAGATGGCAGCGCACGGGGTATGGTGCGAACATCCTGGATGATGGCGGCAGAGGTAGTAATCGCACGTCTCCCCTTTACTGGATCCAGACCGAAATACAGCACCATGCGGAAAATACAATCATCGCGCTTACTGAAGGCGGCAGGCAGCCTCCAGCTGATGCCGACCTTGCATGTCTGGCACAGGGAACGGAATCAACAGGCATTGCCGAAGGCTCTACGACAGATGGAAGTCCGCTCGGACAGCAGAATTCGGGAAGACCCGTAGCCGCGAGGCAGGTCTGCCGGGACTGTGGCACCCCGTAACTCCAGGCACGTTCTGGCAGTCAGGGTCACGGTGGAACCGATCATCCCACACCGAACAGCTGGTTAGGCTTCGATGGGACGGTTTTCTCCCAGGCCACGGGTCAGTTCCTCCCTGCTCGGGCTGATCCGGCTGCGCGGCCAGACCACCTCGACGATCGCGCCGCTTCGGATTCCACGCCCTCTCCCGGGAGTGGCCAGAGTCCGTCCATTGGCAAAGCTCAGTTCTGCGCCCGATCGTTCCAGTAACGTCTTCGCGATGAACAGTCCAAGCCCCATGCCTTCGTATTCCCGTCGGTTCCCGAGATCTCCGGTGGCTCCACGCCGATGGACGAAGGGTTCGCCGATGCGGCGTAGAAGATCGAGCGGATAACCGGGGCCGTCGTCAATTATGCGGATCTCGATGCGTTCCTCTGTCCAGACCGCATCGATCCAGACGGTGGATTCAGCGAAATCGACAGCGTTCTGAACCAGATTGCGCAGCCCATGAATGACTTCCGTTCGCCTGAACACGCTTGGTTGGGCGGATTCCCGGGATAAGCTGATCCTTATTTCCCTGCCGCGCTCGAAATGAGGTTCCGCAGCCTCCCGGATCACCGCACCAAGCGGCATCTGCCGCATGTGGAGATCATCCTTTCCCGCACGTCCCATGGACCGCAATATGTCACGGCAGCGGTCGGCCTGATCCCGGACGAGCTCCGCGTCACTGCGAAGTTCGGGGCGGTCGTCGAGCTCTTCCATCAGCTCCGAGCTCAGCAGCTTGATCGTAGCGAGCGGCGTGCCAAGTTCATGTGCGGTTGCGGCAACCACACCACCGAGATCGGTCAGTTTCTGTTCGCGTGCAAGCGCCATCTGTGTTGCCAACAGCGCCTGGTTCATCGCCTGAATTTCGGAGGAGACCCGCCGGTCATAGATCGCCACGAACACGATTCCGATGCTAATTGCTGCCCAATTGCCGAACAGAAACAGGTTCGGCATGTGCAGGATGTCTCCCTGTTCCGAGTATAGCGGAAGGTGAAAGAAAGCCAGCAACGTTACGACCAATACCGCGACGGCACTGATCACAATCGTGGAGCGCAGCTGAAGCGCGGTGGCCGAAATCGTCACTGGTGCCAGAACCAGCAATGCGAACGGATTGTGAAGTCCCCCGGTGATAAACAGGAGGACCGAGAGCTGGCCCAGATCGAATAGCAGCATAAGAAAGATTTCGGCCTCGGTCAGCCTCTTGTTTCCGGGATAGACAATGGTCGCGATCAGGTTGGCGATTAACGAGACGCTGATCGCAATGTAGCAAAGTCCCAGATCAATGCTGAGACCAAAGAATTCCGTCGCAACGTTGATCGCCGCGATCTGGCCGATGATGGCGATCCAGCGCAGCACGATCAGCGTACGAAGTGACACCCAGTTCCCTCGGGCTTTCTCAGCAAGAAGGCCGGGTTGTTGATCCACCATACCTGCACCTAGGTCTCTGGTTGCGTCTTCCCGTTCCTTGTAATCCGTGCATCCGAAGTGGTTCAATGTACCATCTGCCCGAGGATTCGCCCATGACCCGCCTCTATGCCGCTATCGCAGCCGCTGGCATCTGCGCGCTTCTGGTCGTCACTTTCTGGCAGACGATCGGACCCAGGGGAGACCGAAGGTTTGCGGAATGCCGTGCTTCAGCCGTCGCAGGTGGCACGGATGCCATTGGCGGTCCTTTCACCCTGGTCAACGGCGAGGGCGTTACCGTGACGGACGAGGAAGTGTTCACAAAGCCGTCGCTTGTATATTTCGGCTATACGTTCTGCCCCGATGTCTGCCCGCTGGACAATGTGCGTAATGCGGACGCGCTGGATCTCCTGACCGGGTCCGGCCATGACGCGCAGGGCGTCTTCATCTCCGTCGACCCGGAACGCGACACACCAGAGGTGGTAGGCGAATGGGCAGGATACATGCATGAGGAAATGATCGGACTGACTGGGTCGCCGGAGCAGGTCGCCGCCGCTTCGAGGGCCTACAAGACCTATTTCAGAAGGCATAAGGCGACTGACGACGAATTCTATCTCGTTGACCATTCCACATTCACATATCTTGTCCTGCCTGAAGTCGGTTTCGTCGAGTTCTTCAGGCGTGGCGACACGGCTGAAGAGATCGCACGGCGCACGGCCTGTTTCATCTCGAATGCATGAGTGAATTTGACCCTGAGCGGACAGCGGTTTACTGTGCCAGGCACCAACTCGACAGGAAGGATGGATCGAAATGGTAGAGCGCGAACTGCAGGAGATCGGAGAAGACAGGTCGCTGCTGCTTGTCGATGACGACGAGCCATTTCTTCGCAGTCTGGCACGTGCGATGGAAAAGCGCGGTTTTCAGCCTGAAACCGCGAGGTCAGTCGCCATGGGAAAAGCCATTGCCAGGGCACGCCCCCCCGCATTTGCGGTCGTTGACCTGCGCCTTGAGGATGGCAACGGGCTGGATGTCGTAGAAACGCTCCGTGAGCAGCGTCCGGACTGCCGTGTCATCGTGTTGACCGGATATGGAGCGATTGCGACAGCAGTGGCAGCAGTGAAGATCGGAGCGACTGACTATCTCTCGAAACCTGCGGATGCCAATGCCGTCTCGGCAGCCCTTCTGGCCAAACCCGATGAACTGCCTCCACCACCAGAGAACCCGATGAGCGCAGACCGCGTTCGCTGGGAACATATCCAGCGGGTATATGAAATGTGCGACCGAAATGTCAGCGAGACGGCGCGGCGGCTCAGCATGCATCGAAGGACGCTCCAGCGCATTCTGGCCAAGCGTTCTCCAAAATAGGCGATTTGCGAACAGCGAGGATCTTCCGCCACAAAGACCTTACACTACATCTCGGCCAGGAGTTCGGCATGTCGGGCAGTGAAGGCGGCACGGGTGACAACGGGCTCGCGCAGATGGAGTTCCAGCCCTTCAATGTCGCCTGCCCTGGGGCGGCCAAAGAACCTGTTCGCCTCGGATACCGTGAATCCCGCAATCCTCGTGGCCTCAAGCCAGGCCGAAAGCCTGTCGGCGCGTTTGATTCCCATGCTGACTGATTTCGGCAGTTCAGCGGGAAGACCGAAACGCAGATGAATCGCCGTGGTAAGGCGTGCATCGAGGTCGGCATAACCAGGACCGACGGCTGCCTTGACCGGGCTGATCATGTCACCAATCACGTATTCCGGCGCGTCGTGGAGCAGTGCGGCCAACCGCCATCTGGCGGGTGGAGCCATTGGCTGTCTGGAGAATATCTTCTCGACCAGTAGCGAATGCTCGGCTACCGTGTACGGATAGTCGCCCTGGGTCTGGCCGTTCCAGCGGGCGACGAATGCGAGTCCGTGGGCGATGTCCTCAATCTCGATGTCCATTGGTGTCGGATCAAGAAGATCGAGTCTTCGGCCCGAAAGCATGCGCTGCCACGCGCGGGATCTGGTTGGCATGGGCGACTTTCCTCAATTCGTCGGGTGTGAGAATTACGCTCCGAAAGGCGTCAATTCACCGCTTCGTTCATATAAATTTGTCCGGACGGCAAAGACCGTTTAACGCCGGGAAGTTTGCCTGAGCGGCAGTGGCCTACGTGCATACCTGCATCTGTGGAACTGTTCCGTCAAGTCCACGCGGCCTTCTGACGGCGTCGTTGCGGCAGTCGGAAACAAACCAATACCCGGTGTATGGTGTGGCCCGTTCGAGCAGACTGTTGCACGGCGGCATCCTGGATGATGTTCTCCGCCAGAACTGATGTTTCATTGATTGCCGCATTGTTTGTTGCAGTGGTAGAGGCATCGACGTTCTTTCGATGTCGGCAGTGTCTTGCGACACTGTGTAATGTGGATCAAAGCAATCCCGCGCTGGCACCGCGATTTCTGAACCGACCGATACAGGAATGGTTGCAGCGCCAAGTGCGGCTGCTTAGCATCAGGCAATTGCAAAGTGGAAGCGCCGGATAGCTTCTGCAATGCAGCCGGGGGCGAGGTCGAAGAAATGCTTAACATGCGCTCCGTGATCACCTGTTGGTCAATACAGCCTGCCCCTAGCGGGACGGTCTGCCACGATTTCCAATTCGGGACATGCGGAATCTGATGCGACTATCGTGGAATGAAGTGCGTGCCCGTGCAGCGAAATTCGCCGGTGATTGGAAGGACGCCTCGTACGAGAAGGGCGAGACGCAGAGCTTCTACAATTCGTTCTTCGAGGTATTCGGAGTTCAGCGGCGGAGCGTGGCGCGCTACGAGCGGCATGTCACAAAGCTGGACAATCGGCGCGGGTTCATCGACCTGTTCTGGCCTGGCGTCCTTCTCGTCGAGCAGAAAAGTGGAGGAGGCGACCTGAAGGCTGCCTACGAACAGGCCGGAGAGTATTTCGACGCGCTGCCGGAGCACGAACGCCCGCAGTACATCCTTGTCAGCGACTTCCAGACATTCGAGCTTCACGATCTCGACGAGCGGAACAGCGTTTCCTTCCCGCTCGCGGAACTGCCAGGACATGTCGAGCGGTTCGGCTTCATCCTCGGCGTGCAGCGCCGTGCGTTCCGGGACCAGGATCCAGCCAATATCACGGCCGCCGAACTGGTCGGGGATCTGCACGACATGCTTGAGGCGGCGGGCTATCGGGGACATGACCTCGAACGCTTCCTTGTACGGATTGTATTCTGCCTGTTTGCCGACGACACCGGCATCTTCGAGCCACGTGATAGCTTCCTTGAGTTCATCGAGACCCGCACGAGGGAGGACGGTAGCGATCTTGGTGCGCTGCTCATGCAGCTATTCCAGGTTCTCGACACGCCGGACAACGCCCGTGCGGCGACACTCGACGAGGATCTTGCCCGTCTCCCCATGTGAACGGCGACCTGTTTCATGGGCGCCTGGACATTCCCGTTCCTCGATGCCTCCATGCGGGCAGCGCTGCTGGACGCCTGCCGGTTTGACTGGTCGAACATCTCGCCCGCGATCTTCGGGGCACTGTTCCAGTCGGTGATGGATCCAGTGGAACGACGTTCCCAGGGCGCGCACTACACCACCGAGAGGAACATCCTGAAGGTGATCGAGCCGCTGTTTCTCGACGATCTGAGGGTCGAATTCGGGAGACTGAAGTCGTGCAGGGATCGGGGACGCCGCACGGCGCTTCGTCGGTTACAGGCCAGGCTGGGCGGACTCCGGTTCCTCGATCCGGCCTGCGGCTGCGGCAACTTCCTCATCATCGCCTACCGGGAACTGCGCCTCCTTGAACTGGAGGTCATCCGGGAACTCGGCGAAGAAACGGCGCTCGACGTGGAACTGATTTCCACGGTAGATGTTGACCAGTTTCATGGAATAGAGATCGGTGAGTTCCCTGTCCGCATCGCGGAGACGGCGATGTGGATGATGGATCACATCATGAACAACCGGCTGAGCCTTGAGTTTGGCCAATCCTTTGCCCGCATTCCGCTGAAGAAGTCGCCACGGATCGTCCACGGGGACGCGCTCGAGATGGACTGGGCGGACGTTCTGCCGTCGGAAGAGTGCTCCTTTGTACTCGGCAATCCGCCCTTTGTCGGCTCGAAGTACCAGACCGATGGGCAGCGCGCCCAGATGTGCAGGATCTCCACCCTCGGCAAAGGAGGAGGCACTCTGGATTACGTCTGTGCATGGTTCATAAAGGCAGGGGAATACATAAAGGGCAGCGAGGCGCGGATTGGCTTCGTCGCGCCGCTGAGATGGCATATGACCCGTCGGCCAATTGTCCTATAATTGGAATGTCGGATCTTCCTCAGATCTAAATTTTGGAGAACCCTTGAGCACAAGGGTTGCTGTCAAACATGCTTCGGAAGCAAATTATTTTGCTACTTCCATACCCACTTTGACTAAGCCGACTCAACGAGATGCCTGTGATAGGCACGGTCATATCGCCTCGTCGTGCCGTGCCTGCAATCTCCGGGTAACGCTCCAACCAGCAGCATGTTCCATCCCTACCTGACGGCCTAGCTGATGACGGTAAGGTGCAGACCGTGACGCGAACCTGCTCGGCCTGGCCTCGTCGCAGATGGCGTCAGCAATCCTGGGACCGCTTATGGCACCGTCCCTAGACAGGCCTTTGAAACAGATGCGAATCCGAATGCCGACCCCATGGAAGCCGTTCAATGAATATGGGGACCGCCGGACCAAGCCATACATTGCGGGGCTATCGCCTTTGGAATGCACAACCGGTTTCGCTACTTCTACCAGCCTTACCGGAAATACTTGGGGGATACGTCCTCGCCAAGCTCCCGAACGCGGCGCACCGATACATCTTTCGCCGCAGCGCCCTCTCCGCAGAAGGCCGACTGTCGGCGTATTGAGAAAGTTGCTCGCTCATAAGGTGATAGATCAACGGCATTGGAAATCGGGATGTCACGCTGAAACCCGAACGACGAAGTGAAGTTCATTGTTTCCGGCAGTTGCCGAGTCCCGACTCCGGTGCTAGACGCGCCGACTGAAGGCGGTTTCATGGAGGCGGAGCCAGATGGCGCAGGAATATATCGTTAAGGACATCGGCCTAGCAGAATTCGGTCGCAAGGAAATCACTATCGCAGAGACGGAAATGCCTGGCCTGATGGCGCTTCGTGAGGAATATGGCGAAGGGAAACCGCTGGCCGGTGCCCGCATCGCTGGCTCACTGCACATGACGGTCCAGACCGCGGTCCTTATCGAAAGCCTGGCACATCTGGGCGCAGATGTGCGCTGGGCCTCCTGCAACATCTTTTCAACCCAGGACCATGCCGCCGCGGCGGTTGCTGCGACTGGCACACCAGTATTCGCGTTCAAAGGCGAAACCCTTGAGGAATACTGGGATTATGCTGACCGCATCTTTCATTTCCGGGAAGGCGGCGCAAACATGATTCTCGACGACGGAGGTGACGCCACGCTCTATGTGCTGCTCGGCGCACGAGTCGAGGAAGGTGAAGATGACCTTATCTCCGTACCTAAATCCGAGGAAGAGGAGGCGCTGTTCTCCCAGATCAGGAAGCGCCTCAGGGAGACACCAGGCTGGTTTGTCAGACAGCGCCAAATGATAAGGGGAGTAACGGAAGAAACGACGACAGGCGTGCATCGCCTGTATCAGATGATGGAGAATGGACACCTGCCCTTCCCGGCCATCAACGTCAACGACAGTGTCACCAAATCGAAATTCGACAACAAATACGGCTGTCGCGAAAGCCTTGTCGATGGCATCCGCCGGGCCACCGACACGATGATCGCGGGAAAGATCGCGGTGGTCTGCGGCTATGGCGATGTCGGCAAGGGCTCCGCAGCCTCCCTACAGGGTGCCGGAGCCAGGGTGAAAGTGACCGAAATCGATCCAATCTGCGCCCTGCAGGCGGCAATGGACGGCTTTGAGGTGGTCACCCTTGAGGAAGCGGTGTCGACGGCCGACATCATCATTACCGCAACTGGTAATCGCGATGTCGTCCGCATTGAGCATATCCGTGAAATGAAGGACATGGCGATCGTCGGAAATATCGGGCATTTTGATAACGAAATCCAAGTGGCCGCGCTGCGCAACCACAAGTGGACCAACATCAAGAATCAGGTTGACCTGATTGAAATGCCTTCGGGAAACCGCATCATTCTGCTAAGCGAGGGTCGGCTTCTGAACCTTGGAAACGCAACCGGCCACCCATCATTCGTGATGTCGGCCAGCTTCACCAACCAAGTTCTCGCCCAGATTGAGCTTTGGACCAAGGGAGAGAGCTATGAAAACAGGGTATACATCCTCCCCAAGTATCTGGACGAAAAGGTAGCCCGGCTGCATCTGAAACGGATTGGCGTCCGGCTCACGGAACTCAGTGAAGACCAGGCGGACTACATTGGGGTGGCGTCAAATGGACCGTTCAAGCCGGAACACTACCGGTACTGAGCGCATGTCACTCCGTCATTGTTAACTCCGCAGGGAGGCCCTGGCTTCTGATGGCCCTCCTGCAGGCCGTGGTTTCCTGAAGAAGATGTTTCAGGCTCTTCAACATCTTCCGGATTCCCGGCCCGGACTGGCGTTTCGAGGGCCAGGCGATTGCGATCAAGAATGGATCAAGAAATATTTTGCCGTCGTCCGTTCGCCAACCTACTGATTTTTATTATATTTCCAAGAAACGCACCTGTCGGAGCAGCGCGAAAATCAAGAATGGATCAAGAAATCTTCGCCCACTTCAGGAGATATCCTGCATATAGATGGTCCCCATCAGCGAATTTGAAAGTTCCGGCCCTCAATGCCGTCTCAAGGAGTCGGGACACCTGCTAACAGTCCGCATATTTCTGGCCGCACGGGGCAGTCAGGTCAGACGTCCGTAAAAGATCATCCGTGCGCTTTCGGACAGCTCGACGCCAGGTTCAGCATTATACGCCAGCACGGCGAGGATGCGCGTTATGTCGCTCTCATTTGGTGAGACGCGATGGATGGAGTTACGTCCTCGAAAGAGCACCAGCGTCCCAGGTTCAATGGAGAGTATGTCCGGCTTCAGGTCCCCATCAAGAAGCGCCCGTACGCCATCGTAGTTCATCTCGCCCGCATCCGCATCCCTTAGATCCCTGACATACTCGAAACGGCTGCCCGCGCCAGGTTTCTGAATGAGGAGCGTAATGGCAAAGGACGAGTTGTCAAAGTGCCAGCCAAGTTCCTGGCCACGGTTCGCATAGTGAATGTTGATTGAGGACAGAGGATCCACGTAGGGATGCAGTTCGCTCTGGCCCGTCGCGCGCCTGATGAATGTCCTGAATGTGCCGTCGTCATACAGGATGCGGAGGGGCGACATTGCGTCAACAACGTCATCGCAGATACACCCTTTGGAAGACGTCACCTGCCGATTGACCGGGTGATCATCAGGATATGTCGGGTCCGGTGGGGTCAGATAGACCGAATGCTTCTGAGCGCAGAAATACGCCTGGTCCTGCCTAGCGGCGCTTTCAGCCACCATTTCGGCAAGCGCCCTGGGGCGAATGAAATTCTCAAGGACGAGAACGCCGCGTTCATCCAGAGCCGCCCTGGATCTCGATCCAAAACCGGCATCCCCGAGTGGATACCTGTCCTGATCCACGATTTCACCGATCAGCATAGCTGGCATCGCCGATTGCACCTCATTTCCACCGTGATTCCGCCGCGCCCTCCAATAGGACCGGGAACCAGTCCTCGCGCAGATGATCACCGTCCCGCATTGCGTGGCCAGGGAATGGCGGCGACGTGGGGCCCGGTCGGGAGACGTAGCGCGCATCATCCCCCACAAGCCGCAGGGAAAACGCCCGCCGCCGGGTCCGCGTCTCGTTACCCCGCGCACCGTGCAGGGTCATGAAATTGAATGCCACGGCATCGCCGGGCTCCATCGGCCATTCCCGAATGTCCATGCCCTCGGCGTCCGGGTCTGGCACGGGCTGATAGGCATCCTCATCAGGGTAGAAACTGGTTTCCGCGAGCCAGCGTGTTGGCAGGACGGGCCGCTCCCACAGATGGGAGCCGGCGACACATCGCAGCGAGGCCGTGTCGACGGCGTCAAGAGGAGACCAGAAACTGATGGTCTGCCGACCACTGACAAAGTAATAGGGACCATCCTGATGCCAAGGGGTTGGCTTTGAGGTCCCAGGTTCCTTGACCAGAACATGGTCATGAAACATCTGCACGCGACTGGACCGCATCAGTGTCGCGGCCACGCCAGCGACATCGGAGGTCCGGATGACCTCTTCGAATTCCGGAATGCGCGTCCAGTTGCAGTAATCATCAAAGAAGCGTCCGGCTTCACCCTCTTTCAGGTTCTCCGCCGCATAAGGTCCGGGCTCGGCCATGTTGCGCTCCACGCCTCGACGCAGAAGATCGACATGGTCCCTGAAGAGCCCGCGAATGACGGTAACACCGTCGCTCTGGAAGGCGTGAACATCTCCGTCTGTCAAAAGATGATGCATCCTGTTGAATCATCCACCACAATTCGCCATTCGGGATGACGTGTTACTTCCCAATACCAGGCCACGATGGCCGAGCGGCTTTCTTCGGTCATTATCGAATCCGCATTTTGCGGTGAGGTCAAGTGACTTAGGCCTGATTGGTCGGGGCATGTCTCTGATCCATACCTGCTTTCCGTTCAGGGATCATGTGGTGGCTCTCCAGAACATGCTCGCACAGGTCGACCTGCGGGATGAAGCTGACCGTCCCATTCCTACCGCGCTCCGGGACGGGATTGCGATCCGAACCACTGAAGATGAACGGCGTCACTATGACGAGGACACATGACGCCAGCCTCCTCCGCGCACCTTGGAAACACCAGGAAACGGGGCCGGTCACCATCGGATGTCATCGGCACACCACATGTCCGGCCTATCCATCCAGTAGAGCGGTCACGGCAGGACGGCGTCTGCGTCACCACCCGGGCAGCACCATGCCCATACCACCATCTCCTCGGTGGACCATGCCCGCGAACCTGACAATTAGCACTTCGCAAAGGTCGCGACGATTGGGCTGCCGCGATGGTGCATTTGACCCCTGTGAGATATCTCCGCAGCTCCCGAAATTTCTGCTCCATGCGCTTGATCTCCCAAAGTACTGAGATCGTAATTGCCCAGCTACCCTTGCTGCGCCCCAGGAACAGAGACAACGGCTTCTGGCAGTGTGCCCCACGTTCCTTCCATCGACGGCCTATGGATTCCGTCCAGTGGTAACGGGGGCGGTTCATGGGGTATTTTGGTTCGAAGGCGACGACGGTTCCGTACCAGGCACTGATGGCGCCAATGCCGCCGCACAACGTCTACATCAAAACCCATCCCAGGGGAGGCGCGCTTATGAGGCGCAGGTCGCAGGCGATGCGTTCGTGCGGCTATCCGGTTGATCCGGTGCATGGCTGCGCCGACGGGTATCCGGCTCCCCCCAGGTGCGCCGCCATACTTTCCCCTAGCGGATACTGCTGCCCGCAGCCTCGTTCAATGAGAATGGTCAGCCTTGGGAGACTGAGTAATCCTTAACATTATGTCGATATCGACACAATGAGGCGCAACGGAAGATCAGGATGGCGAGGGTAAAGATCAAGTGTCCTGATGCTTCCGGCCCCGGCCTTACGCCGAGGCATAGTGCCGGTTCCCGGCTACCTGAGCTCAATGAAGGTATCTGGATAAGACCCTCTCGACGTCATCCAGTTGGCACTCGCCGGCAAAATCGCCAGCATGATCGAACCGCACGATACCCTGCCGTGCCAAAAGACGGGTGAGAAGTTACCTGAAATCAATGAAGCGCATCCGCAAAGTCAGGATTCCAGGGTGACAGCCCAACCTATCGGGAATTCTCCAACTCCAGAAACGGGCTTTCGGAAGATCAGGATGTAATCTACGCTATGGCAGGATGTTCGAAGGATTCCAGACAGACCTGATCGACGTTGGCGAAGCGCGGATATTCGCACGCGTTGGAGGAAGCGGCTCGCCGCTACTGCTTCTGCACGGCTATCCCCAGACCAGCGCAATGTGGCACAGGATCGCTCCAGAGCTGGCGCAGGAATTCGCTGTCGTCGCCGCTGACCTGCGCGGCTATGGAGCTTCGTCAAAACCACCCACAGCGCCCGATCACGCGCCATACTCGAAACGCGCGATGGCAGAGGACATGCGCCGCCTGATGGGGCATCTCGGTCACGATCGCTTCTGCGTCCTTGCCCATGACCGGGGCGCTCGGGTCGCCCATCGCCTGGCACTCGATTCGCCTGACTGCGTTACCGGACTGGTGCTTCTGGACATTGCGCCGACACGCGAGATGTACGCCCATACCACCGACACCTTCGCCCGAACCTATTGGCACTGGTTCTTCCTCATCCAGAAGGCGCCACTTCCCGAATGGATGATCGGAGCCGACCCGCGTGGGTACTGGCTCAGACATTGCGGCGCCGGATCAGCCGGCCTGCGGCCATTCGCGCCCGAAGCACTGGACGAGTATCTGAGCGCCTTTGAGAATCCTACAGCAATCCACGCAAGCTGCGAAGACTACCGAGCGGCCTGCAGCATCGACATCGCCCATGATGATGCTGACAGGGGGGCTCTGGTATCCTGTCCACTTCTCGCACTTTGGGGCCTGCATGGAGCGATTGAGGCGAATTTCGACTGTCTCGGGCTCTGGCGTCAACGGGCAATGAGCGTCCAGGGAAAGGCGCTCGAAGGCGGGCATTATCTTGCTGAGGAAATACCCGACGCGGTGGTCGAAGCGACACTTCCCTTTCTGCGCGCCAATGCGGCCGCGACAGGCCTGGGCGCTTGAATCCCTACGCTTCCGCTCTGAAGTGAGACGTGGCAGAAGCGCGGCCGAACCACTCTTATCCGGCAGCGAGTTCCTCACGATGCGCCTTCACCAGTTCAGCCATTGAATGAAACCTGATATCGTAGCTCGGCATTTCGGTCGGTTTCATCGTCGCACCAAATCCATCCTGACCATGCCGCCGGTAAATCCAGCAATTGGCGAGACCGGCCGCGTTGGCCGGACCATGATCATGGAACATGCTTTCAGCGACATGCAGGATCTCGTGTTTTTCGATGCCATGACGCGCGAGATTCCGCAGCATGTAATCGAAATTGCGTGGGTCGGGCTTGTAGCTGCCGATATCGGAGGCCAGATAGGCGGCGTCGAACTCGACCAGGAGCTTCGCTCTCGAATGGGCGAAGCTCTCATTGTCAGTGTTCGACAGAACCACCAACCTGTAGTGGCGTTTGAGATACCGAAGCGCTTCGGCGCTGTCAGGGAATGCGGGCCAGTCCCTGACCGAACGGCCATATTGCAGGCACTCATCCCAGGTTACGGGGAGCCCCCATTCTTCAGCCAGCCGTTTGTAGACCACGGCCAGGAGCAGGGCATAGCTTTTGGCAGGAGTGAACCGTTGCGTCATCGATTCATGAAAGGCGTGAGCTTCCAGTAGCTGATCACGCGTAAGCGGTTGGGACAGACGGTCTGTTAGCGGCTTCAGCCCCGCAACCATGCCGCTTTCCCAGTCGATCAACGTACCATAGACATCGAAGGTGAGCACCCTGAATTTGGTCAGCCTCATGCTGTTCTCCAGATTTTTCCAGAATTCCCAATGATGTCAGTGGCTGAACGCGCTGCCCGGTGGCATCACCGCATTCGCCGCCTCCCTTATGGAATTCATGTTCCTGCCATATCTGTCCGGGCTCGACACCGACCCACCCTTGAAGACTGCGGAACCCGCAACCAGAACATTGGCACCCGCCTGCGCAACAAGCGGCGCGGTATCTGGATCTATGCCACCATCGACCTGGATCTGGATCGGACGGTCTCCGATCATCGCATGGATGGCCGCGATCTTTGGCGTCATGTCAAGGAATCTCTGACCACCAAAACCCGGATTCACCGTCATTACCAATACCAGATCGGCAAGGTCCAGAACGTGGCGAACCGCATCTGGCGGAGTGCCAGGATTGAGCGCGACGCCCGCCCTGATTCCCTTGGAGCGGATGGCCTGCATGGTGCGGTGGATGTGCGGTCCGGCCTCAACATGCGCGGTGAGCAAATCGGCACCGGCCTCGACATAGGAATCGATATATGGATCCACGGGTGAGATCATCAGATGGACATCGAGGAAGGTGGTAACATGGGGTCGGAAGGATCTAACTGCGGCAGCCCCGAAGGTGAGGTTCGGAACAAAGTGCCCGTCCATCACATCAACATGCACCCAGTCCGCCCCCTGTGCCTCAATCGCCCGTATCTCTCGACCGAAATCGGCGAAATCAGCTGAGAGGATTGAAGGCGCGATTTTTATGCTGCGGTCGAAGGCCAAGGCGGGCACCCACTGGTGGTATTATGCCTGCAATACGCCGATGCACTAACGACGTCCAGAACCCATGGTAATGGGTCAATCTGAAATGTTCATGTTGTTCTTCCCGTTTCCAGGCACGGAGTCCGGTTTCGGGATTCGGCGATATCCAAGACGCCGTAACCTCGGAATCAGAAGTCTCAAAACCGGACTCCACACGCTGAAACAGGTCAGAACAAAAAAGAACATGTCAGATTGACCCCCTACCGGACGTATCCTGCATTCGACAACCGATCATCATCACTGTATCATGAACTCCAAGCAACGGGGAATTCCATGACCAAACTGGTCCATCTCTTGAATGGCCCGAACCTGAACCTTCTGGGGAAACGCCAGCCGGAACTGTATGGATCCGCCACGCTCGCGGATGTCGAAGCCAGATGTACGGAACTGGCATGCGAACTGGGGCTTGGGCTGCGTTGCTTCCAGTCCAACTGCGAAGGGCAGCTCGTCGACTGGATCCAGGAGGCATGCGGCACCGCCGACGCGATCGTGTTCAATCCGGGGGCCTATTCGCATACGTCAATCGCAATCCTTGACGCTCTCCTGGTGTTTGTCGGGCCAGTGATCGAGGTGCATGTCTCAAACATCCATGCTCGGGAGACATTCCGGCGCCATTCGTATGTCTCGCAGCGGGCAAACGCCGTAATCGCCGGCTGCGGAACGGATGGATATGAATTCGGCCTGATGAGGGTTGCAAGGTTACTCGGATGACCCGGCTCAATCCGCCGGATATGGAGCATAGGCAGTCAGGTAGGACCACCTCGCTGTCAGTCCGGCGGCTTTCGTAAAACCGATCAACTCGTTTTCGCTGTGGCAGCGCTGGTCATGGTGAAGCCACTGACCTTCCTGCGGTTACGATGCGTCCGAGCGAGCTCATGGAAGCGGAGACGCTGGAGACGGCTGGTTGAGGAGTGCCACTTCCTGCCGTCCCGCGACCCGTTCGGCGGGGAGCCACGTCATTTCGCGATGCAGGCCGACGCTGCCAGTGTGGGGGCTCGCGATGGCCGGACAAACCATGGCGCTGCCGCCAGCATCCGATCACCCGCAACGCATTTCGTCATCCTGATCTCCAGCCGGATGCCGGGCCGATCCTGTGGCGACTGTCCTCAGACATGCCGGGAATGCATGGATGTCCGGTCCCGTCGGCCGGGACTTCCGTTGACCGGTCGCACTTCGCCGACATCTGCTTTCGCGCCCCGAACCGGCGCTCTCCGGGATTTACCCGCCGCTATGCCGCTCGATCCGATGACGCGGACCAACCCATTTGAGCGTTGCCGGATTCACGCGCCTTCGAGTCCGGGGATCCCGGTTCATTGTCACCTGATCGGATTGTCAGAACATTCCTCCTCTGTGCCGAGGCGACCGACTGGGCTTCCGAGAAGGCCAGGCTGCACAAACCCGTGTCCTGATTCGATGGCTGTCAGCCCTTGGACATGTGCTGGCGAAAGCCTGGCATTTCAGGTGAATTCATCCCTTGATTTCTCGGGATGGTTCCCTTAACAGAGTGGCTGGCCGCAGGGGTGTAGCTCAGTTGGTAGAGCATCGGTCTCCAAAACCGAGGGCCGGGGGTTCGAGTCCCTCCGCCCCTGCCATGCATTTCCGGATACATTCCTATCTCCCTCGACCAGCCGCCGACAGAATCTCGGATGCGGGCACGGAACTGGGCCTGTAGATCATGGAGACGGGACGCGACAGGTCTTGCGCGGAAGATACGGTTTCCCTTATGCAGCGATCGTAGAAAGCGGCGAAGATCCAAACCATTGGCGAATCTGCCAGCGATCGCGTTATGGTGTGGGAAGCTCCGGCCACTTCCGAAAGAGGCATGGGCGATGCGCCAGCTGAATCGGGGCTGCAAGCCTCAGCGCTGAGCGAATGGGCTGGAACAGCTCGGGACGGGCCAAGGCCCCGGTCCTGGCAGAATGTCGAGGAACACAATGAACGAAATTCAACCGATGGAAGTCCTGAGCGGCATCGTGCCGTATATTCTTGCCGCCCTTCTAGTTGTCGTCATCATCTTCCGGGGCATTCGCATCGTGCCGCAGTCGGAAAAGTTTGTCGTGGAACGGTTCGGCCGCCTGCATTCCGTTCTTGGCCCCGGGATAAATTTCATCATCCCGTTCCTGGACTCGGTCAAGCACCGGATCTCGATTCTCGAACGACAGCTGCCAACCGCCAGCCAGGATGCGATCACCAAGGACAATGTGCTGGTTCAGGTGGAAACATCCGTATTCTACCGGATTACCGGTCCTGAGAAAACGGTGTACCGGATCCGCGATGTAGACGCCGCCGTCACCACCACCGTGGCCGGAATTGTCCGGGCCGAAATCGGAAAAATGGATCTGGATGACGTGCAGTCAAATCGAGCGGAACTCATTGTGACCATCAAGTCATCGGTCGAGGACGCTGTCAATGACTGGGGCATCGAAGTGACCCGCGCCGAGATCCTTGATGTGAATCTCGACCAGGCTACCCGTGACGCGATGCTGCAGCAGCTGAACGCGGAACGCGCGCGGCGAGCGCAGGTGACTGAAGCGGAGGGCCACAGGCGAGCGGTCGAACTGGCTGCGGACGCCGATCTCTATTCAGCCGAACAGGCTGCGAAGGCTCGCCGCATCCAGGCCGATGCGGAAGCATACGCGACGCAGGTGGTCGCAAAGGCGATTCAGAAAAACGGTCTCGAAGCCGCACAGTACCAGGTTGCACTGAAACAGGTCGAGGCGCTCAGCGCGCTTGGAAACGGAGCCGGAAGCCAGACGGTGGTCGTTCCCGCCCAGGCGCTTGAAGCATTCAATAACGCATTCAGGATGCTGAGAGGAAATTCATGATGGCAGACGGCGCATTGTGGTCCGCCTGGTGGATCTGGCTGTGCGTTGCCATAATCCTTGGTCTGCTTGAAATATTCGCACCAGGTTTCATCTTCCTAGGCTTCGCGGTCGGTGCCCTGCTCGTATCGCTCATTCTGCTCGGTTTCGGGACCGTGTTCTCGTTGCCAGCCCTGATCCTTGTCTTCGCGGTCCTGTCCCTGGTCGCCTGGCTGGCGCTTCGAAACATGTTCTCTCCGCGGGACGGGCAGGTAAAGACCTTTGACCACGACATCAATGACTGAATTTGGGCCGTTTGGCGAGCCTGCTGATCCAGAGCCAAACCTCTCTGTAGGTGATCTGGATTGTCGCCACGGCGAACGGAGGCAGCGAATGGCCGACCGAAAGCAGGCACCGCATCCGGAAGCGGTAGACTGTCCGAACGATTCAGGCGGACAGGTTTGGCGTTCCGCAGCCCTGATCCAGACTTCGGCAAAGTGACCGATGGAATTCCTCCAGCCCCCTTGTGTTCAGGAACCGGAGAGCCTGAACCACCAGCGCCTGTCACCCATGCGCTGCAGGCCCGTGGTCTGGCGAATGCATCCACAATCTATGAACCGCTCAGAGGTGGTCGCAGCAATCACCTGTGGAAGTTTGCCAGCAACGGCCGCAATCTGGTCTGCAAGCTCTACACCAATCGTACGACGCCTCTTTTTCCCAATGATCCCAACGCGGAGCAGCTTGCCCTGAAGCATGTCTCGGGGAAAGGCCTCGGGCCGGAACCCGTCATGACGGTGAACGCCGGAAACCGGATCGCCCTGATCTACGAATTCATCGAAGGCCAGCGCTGGCAGAGGAACGCCACCGCCGTAGGCGCTCTGCTTGCCCGCCTGCATGCCGTCCCTCCCCCGAGCGGCCTACGTAGGATCCCTGCGGGAGGGCGGGAGATAGTCGGTTCCGGGCAAAGGATGCTCTCGGACTACGACGGACCTGATGTGCAACGTCTTCTGATTCTGCAGCCCGAGCCCCCGGATGTCCCAGCCGCACCGTTGGCGTTTCTGCACGGAGATGTAGTGCCGGAAAATCTGGTCGACGGCCCGCACGGGTTACGCCTGATTGATTGGCAATGCCCGGCCATAGGAGATCCGACCGAAGATCTCGCAATGTTTCTGTCACCAGCCATGCAGACACTTTACGGTGGTGCACCCCTTGCCGAAGCCAGCAGAACCCGTTTCCTTGACGCTCTGGGCAACCCCATCATTGCCGAACGCTACCACGCGCTAGCGCCTGCATTTCATTGGAGAATGGCAGCCTACTGCCTGTGGCAGTCGATGCAGGGAGAAGCCGATTATCTGATCGGCTTCAGTCTCGAATGCGATCTGCTAGAGGAACTGAACCAGCCAGACCCCCGCTAGCGCAAGGACCGCACCGACCACCATCCAGAACGCTGGCCAGCCTATCTGCCGATGGGCCTTTCTCTGCTGGCTGGTGTTGTCACGAATAAGTGCGGCCTCTGCGAGTTCCGGAAGCTTTGGTCCCAACCGTACAATCACCCGCGCCGCTCTCGCATAGTCCCTCAGTAGTGCCTTAGGCCCTAAATTCTCATTGATGTAGTTTCCCACAATGGGTTGTGCGACCTTCCAGATGTTGACGTGCGAATCCAGTGAGCGTGCCACACCCTCGACCACAACCATCGTTCGCTGTAGCAGAATCAGTTCCGTCCGCGTTTCCATCCCGAACCGTTCGGTAACCTCGAACAGATGGTTCAGAAGACGCGCCATCGACAGGCGGCTCGCGTCAAGGCCGAAGATCGGTTCGCCGACCGACCGCAGAGCCCGGGCGAAATCGTTGATGTCTTGGTCGGCCGGGACATAACCCGCTTCGAAATGCACCTCCGCGACACGGCGGTAGTCCTTGCGGATGAACCCGAATAGTATCTCCGCATAAACCCGGCGGGTATATTCGTCAATCCGGCCCATGATGCCGAAGTCAAGCGCGATGATGTCACCATTTGCGGCGATCTTGAGGTTACCCTGGTGCATGTCGGCGTGAAAGTAGCCGTCGCGCAGGGCATGGTTGAGAAAAAGTTTGAGCACCCGCTCAGCCAAGGCGTGCCTGTCATGGCCCGCAGCGTCCAGGGCAGTCAGGTCATGCATCGGTATTCCCTCCGCCCAGCCAAGTGCCATCACCCGCCGCGCAGATATGAACCACTCGACCTTTGGCACCTGAAACCCTGAATCCGATTCGGTGTTCGCCGCGAATTCGGCCGCCGCAGAAGTTTCCATCCTCAGGTCGAGTTCCCCTTCCACCACACCCTCAAAATGCTCAATGACGTCGTGAGGACGCAGGCGACGGGATGCTGGCGAGAGGAACTCAATGGCGTCGGCCACCAGATAGAGCGCGTCGATGTCCCTTCGAAAGGCCCTTTCGATGCCAGGCCGAAGTACCTTTACCGCGACTTCCTGTCCGTCCTTCGCCAAACGCGCACGATGTACCTGTGCGATGGAAGCCGCCGCCACAGGTTCGCTGAATTCAAGAAACAGTTTCTCGACAGGGAGGCCCAGTTCCAGTGCCACGATCGCCTTCGCCTCATCGATGGGAAACGGTGGAATTTTGTCCTGTAGCACCTGTAGCTCGAGCGCCAGTTCCCTGCCGACCACATCTGGTCGCGTCGACATGAGCTGGCCAAACTTTACATAGGTCGGTCCAAGCGCGGTCAGAGCCCGCGTCAGCGGTGGCAGCGAAGAATCCCCGCGATATCCAAGCCAGCGGAAAGGCCAGCCCAGCACGCGTGCGCTCCAGCGTAAAGCAAGAGGTGCGTCGAAGGCGTCCAGCACCACCAGCATCGCTCCTGTGCGCTCAAGTGTGGCACCGATCCGCACCAGCCGCCAGATGTTGTGTGGACCCCTCAATTCAAAGTTTCCAGCCTGAATGCAGCGCCGCCACGCCCATGGTCAGGCTGCGATACTTCACTTGGTCGAATCCGGCGCGGCGAATCATGTCGGCAAAGGATTCCTGATCAGGAAACCGGCGGATCGACTCCACAAGATAGCGGTAGCTTGCCCGGTCTTTGGCGATCACCTGTCCCATAACTGGAATCACGTTGAATGAATAGGCATCATAGAACGCCCGCAGGCTCTCGTTCCGAAGATGGCTGAATTCGAGGACCATGAGCCGCCCTCCCATGCGCAGCACACGGAATGCCTCGTCCAGTGCATCAGCTGGTCGGGTCACGTTTCGGATGCCGAAACTGATCGTGCAGAAATCAAAACAGCCGTCGCTGAAAGGCAGCGCCATGGCGTCACCGATGGCCCAGTCCAACCGGTCCGTAAGTCTGCCCGCCTCAGCCCGCCCGCGGCCAGCGGCAAGCATTTCCCCATTCATGTCGCAGACTACCGCGCTGGCCATCGGTGCGCGCCTGAGAAAACGAAATGCGATATCACCGGTCCCACCAGCCACATCCAGCAGTCGCTGACCGTTACGCGGTGCAAGCCAGTCCACCATCGCGGTTTTCCAGACACGGTGAATCCCCGCCGACATTACATCGTTCATAAGATCGTATCTGGAAGCCACGGATGTGAACACATCCTGCACGCGATCCGCCTTTTTCGTTTCGGGAATGGTCTCGTTCCCAAAATGCGTGACTTTTTCGGTCGGTTCAGTCATCAGTCCTTGTTCCTGAAAAGAACTGATTCAATTATATGGTGCTGGGACCGAACTGCAATCCGCACGGATATTTCGGGAGCGCGCCTTGCCAGAACTGCCAGAGGTGGAGACAGTCCGTAGAGGCATTCAGCCGGTGATGGAAGGTGGCGTCATCATTCGCGTGGAGGTGCGGCGATCCGGCCTGCGATGGCCATTTCCGGAACGAATGGCGGCGCGGCTTGAAGGTCAGCGCATCGAGCGTCTTCGACGGCGGTCAAAATACATTCTGGCCGACCTCGGATCCGGCGAGACCCTGATCATCCATCTCGGAATGTCGGGAAGAATGCTGGTCTCAGACGGTCTGTTGGGGCGTTTCCGTAACCACGGTTCCATCGCCGAAAAGCATGACCATGTGGTGCTGCACATGGCGGACGGCACATCGGTGACGTTTAATGACTCCCGGCGATTCGGGGCCATGGACCTGGCCTTGACCGAATCACTTGACCGGCATCGGCTGCTCGCCAGCCTTGGCCCCGAACCGCTGGGAAACGAGTTTCACGAAGGCCATCTTCAGGCGTGCTTCCAGGGAAAGAGGGCACCGGTCAAATCCGCGCTTCTGGATCAGAGGCTCGTTGCCGGCCTCGGTAACATCTATGTCTGCGAAGCGCTCCATCGTGGCGGGATCTCTCCATTGCGCAAAGCGGGCCAGATTTCTGTCCCGCAGGTCCGGATCCTGACATCGGCGATCCGGCAGGTCCTGAACGAGGCGATCGAAGCGGGTGGGGCAAGCCTGCGTGACTTTCGGCACTCCGATGGTCAGCCCGGGTATTTCCAGCATTCGTTCAGTGTCTATGGTCGCGAGGGACAGCCCTGCCGCCAGTCTGGATGCGACGGAAGCGTCGTCCGCATCGTTCAGTCGGGGCGCTCAACCTTTTATTGCCCGAGATGCCAAAGATAACTTGATCCGCCGGGCGCGGATGGTATGGATTCAACCCTACCGCGAACAACCATGGGCATGATCATGGCCTTCAAGACGCTTATCGTCGAAATCGAAGACCACATCTCACTAATCAGGCTAAACCGGCCCGAAGCGCTCAACGCGCTCAATTCGGAACTGCTGGGAGAACTCACCTCGGCGCTGCGCGAGGCCAATCTCAACGACAGGATCCGGGTGATCGTGATCACCGGGTCGGAAAAGGCTTTTGCGGCAGGCGCTGACATCAGGGAAATGTCCGGGAAGAGCTTCGTCGAAGTGGTATCAGAAGACATGTTCGGGTCGATCAACGCTGAGTTCGAGCGTGTCCGCAAGCCGATTATCGCCGCCGTATCGGGTTTCGCTCTCGGCGGCGGCTGTGAACTGGCGATGATGTGCGATTTCATCATCGCCTCCGACACGGCAAAGTTCGGCCAGCCGGAGATCAATCTCGGAGTGATGCCGGGCATTGGAGGGTCGCAGCGGCTGACCCGCCTGGTGGGCAAGGCAAAGTCGATGGACATGAACCTTACAGGTCGTTTCATGGATGCCTCGGAGGCGGAAAGAGCCGGACTGGTCAGCCGCGTGGTACCTGCCAAAAAGCTGATGGACGAGACGATGGCCGCCGCGCAGCGGATCTCCGAGAAGTCCAGGCTTTCGGTGATGGCGGTCAAGGAAGCGGTCAACCGCAGCTATGAGACCACATTGCGCGAGGGGCTTCTGGTAGAGCGACGGCTGTTCCAGAGTCTGTTCGCCACCGAGGACCAGAAGGAAGGCATGGCGGCGTTTCTGGCGAGGCGCGAGCCCCAGTTCCGCGACAGATAGCGGATACCCGAAGGAGTGCATCGACTGCCGACGGAACGCCGGCGGGAGGCTGTCCCATGTCCAACAGACAGGGTCGCTGACGCTGCGCTGCAGGGAAATCCCCCGGGCAGCGGATCGCCCAGCCATGCTCCAGCGCGATACGTGCAGACGGCTGGACGTAGCTTCAGAGAATCTTCCGCCGGATGGGGACGGATCAGGTGCCCGACCTGCCGATATTTCAGCGGGGCCGCTTCGACAGCAAGGCACATGGTTTCCGGTGCGAGGGAGGGCAAAGATCGCCCATACATCCCGGCATTCGGGCGGATGGCTGACTGCGGGACGGGAAATGGCCCACCTCCGGGCGGTGGGGATGTCCGACCCGAAAACCGCGAATACCATGTGGAGGCGGCCTAGTGGTTAACCGGGTGCATTAGTCCCTTTCCCTGATCCTCTGGATTGGCTATAGAGGCTCCTCGAATACGCGCGTGTAGCCCGCCTAGGCTCGAATCATCCCTTGGGAACGTTTCCGGCTCCAGGTAAGGTGAACTGCGATCAATGCAAACCGAAACCTGGATAAAGGTCTGAATCGAATGGCTAATTCCCCCCAAGCAAAAAAGCGTGCTCGTCAGAATCTGCGCCGACTTGCCATCAACAAAGCCCGCCGCTCGCGGATTCGCACATTCCTCCGCAGGGTCGAGGAAGCCATCGCCTCCGGAAGCCGGGAAACGGCGGCAGCCGCTCTGCGCGCGGCTCAGCCTGAACTGATGCGCGGCGTCACGAAAGGTGTCATGCACCGGAACACCGCAGCCCGGAAGATGTCGCGGCTCAGCGCCAGGGTAAAGGCCCTCGGCTAACACGGCTCACCCGTACACGACCTGTCCTGATCCAGATCAAAAAAAAAATTTTGGCGGAATTCCCTCTTCGGATTCCGCCAAATCAAGACCTTATATAATTCTGTTTCCGCCATGCCCGAAGTCAAGCAAACAATGCTGTTGCCCGCCATACGGATCGCTTGCTAATCTCATATTCGCGAGTCACAAGTCCAAAAGAAATAATGGGGGCACAGAGGATGAGACATGGAGCAGTTCGGGCGATTTCGATTTCACAGGAGCGAAATTCCTGGCTTTTGTCTCATCCAGCCTGGAGCATCGATCAGTACTGATTTTGGCCGATGCCCGGGTGTCGATATGGTTCGTCAACACTCTGCCATGTTGCGAATCTAAACGATGAAATGTCCTGACGTTCGGTTCGGGACGGCCGTGGATCGATAGTTTAACCCACGGCACCGTTCTGGTTTGGTTTGGCTGCTGACCGGGAGCCAACTCCGTACCTCGTGCGTTCCGCCGAGGTCAGTGCGTCCATTATTGTCTTTGACCGTGAATCGCTTGGGGATGTCTGAATTCCAGTCACCGGTAATCTGGTTTGGGTACGGGCAGTAAACAAATTATTGAGGTCAGAAACGAAATGGATAAGGGTACATGGAGAGAGCTGCGGCACGAGCTTGTCGAAATGGTTGGCCGAGGCAATTTCGTTAACTGGATTGAGCCATTAGAATTTTCCGAGTTGCGTAACGGAATCGTAACGTTCCTGGTTCCCACCCAGTTCATGGGAGCCTGGGTGCAGCGCAACTTCGGGGATAAAATCCTGCAGCTGCTGTCTTCGGCCGATAAATCCATCACAGGCCTGCGATTCGCCGTTTCGGAGGCTATGGAACGGCCAGCGCCCACACCAAGGTCAGGTCGCGAAACCGCCCCGTCATCCACCGATGGTCCTGACCTTCCCAACACATCTCTCAACCCGAAGTTCACCTTTGATCGGTTCGTCGTGGGAAAGCCGAACGAAATCGCGCATGCGGCCGCTCGAAGCGTTGCCCAGGGCGGCAGCACCACAAGCAGCCCACTCTTCATCCATGGCAGTGTCGGACTTGGAAAGACGCACCTGATGCATGCCATCGCCCATGAGCTCCTGGCCGGATGTCCGAAGCCGAAAGTCATCCTGCTGTCAGCAGAGCAGTTCATGTTCCGCTTCGTCCAGGCAGTGCGTGACAAGCGCATGATCGACTTCAAGCAGTTATTCCGGTCAGTTGATTTCCTAATGATCGATGATGTGCATTTCATTGCCGGCAAAGGCAGCACTCAGGAGGAATTTTTCCACACCTTCAACGCGTTGGTGGAGCAGGAAAAGCAGATGGTCATTTCCGCCGACCGCCCTCCGGGGGAAATCAGGAATCTTGAGGGTAGGATCAGGTCCCGCCTGCAGTCCGGGCTCGTCGTTGACGTTCTTCCGGCCGATTACGAACTGAAGCTGGGCATCCTGCAGCGGAAGACCGAACAGCATCTCCGCCGTAATCACAACATCTCCATGGCCAATGGAGTGCTCGAGTTCCTCGCCCATCGCCTGTCGAGCGACGTCCGCATCATGAAAAGCTCGTTGAGGCGGCTCTTTGCATTCGCTTCGCTAATGAACCGCGAGATCACGCTGGATATGACCCAGGAATGCCTCACCGACATCCTGCGCGAGGCGAACCGCAAAATCACCATTGAGGAAATCCAGCGCAAGGTTGCCGAGCATTACAACATCCTGTTAGCCGATCTCATCGGGCCGCGACGCTACCAGACAGTGACCAGGCCCCGGCAGATTGCGATGTATCTGGCGAAACAGCTGACCTCCCGCAGTCTGCCCGAGATTGGCAGACGCTTCGGCGGGCGCGACCACACTACGGTGATGCATAGCGTGCGCAGAATCGAGGCGCTAAAGACCGAAGACAGTCAGATCGCTGAAGATATCGAACTTCTCCGGCGTGCGCTGAAAACATAGAATTCTTGTCGGACATCTGTATGGCAGCGGATCCACATTGGGAAGAAACGACTTGTGCCGGAACGCAGAAAGGGTAGGCTGCACGCTCATGCTTCTTTGGTGGAGATGAAGGCCGATGAAAGTCAGCATTGAACGCGGAACGCTTCTGAAAGCCGTCAGCCATACGCAGTCGGTCGTCGAACGGCGGACCACCTCTCAGATTCTTGGCAATATACTGATCGTGGCGAAAGATAACTCTATCAGTTTCCGTGCCACTGATCTCGACGTGGATCTGGTTGATCGGATCGATGCAAATGTTGAGCAGTCCGGCTCGACCACAGTCCGGGCCCAGACCCTGAACGAGATTGTCCGAAAGCTGCCCGACGGTGCACAGGTGCGGTTAGCTCACGACGAAGTCAAGGATCGGATGTCGATTGCGGCCGGGCGATCCCAGTTCCACCTGATGACCCTGCCCTCGGAAGACTTTCCGATTATGGCGTCCTCGGATTTTACGGCGAATTTCGCAATTCCGGCGAAGGAACTAAGGCGACTGTTCGGCAAGACGAGATCCGCGATTTCCACCGAAGAAACCCGCTACTACCTCAACGGCGTCTATATGCATGTGGCGGAGGCGAACGGAGAACGGGTTCTGCGCTGCGTGGCCACGGACGGTCATCGTCTGGCCAGAATCGACGCCGATCTGCCCGAAGATGCGGAGGAGATGCCAGGCGTTATCATACCGCGTAAGGCGATAGCGGAGCTTGGCAAGCTCCTTGAAGAAGACGGCAACGACATTGCGGTCAGCGTGAGCGAGACCAAGGTGCGATTCGCGACTCCAGAAGTCACGCTGACCACTAAGGTCATCGACGGAACGTTTCCCGATTACGTCCGCGTTATCCCGACCGGAAATGAACGCAGGATGGAGGTCGACGCACTTGAGTTCAACAGGGCCGTTGACCGGGTGGCGACCGTCAGTCTGGAGACTTCGCGTGTTGTCAAGATGGCGATTGACACGGATCGGCTTGAGGTTTCGGTAAACGATCCCGACAGCGGCATGGCCAAAGAGGAACTGGCGGCCGTCTATTCAGATAAGAAGCTGGAGATCGGATTCAATTCGAAATACCTTCTGGAACTTTCCAGTCAGGTGGAGCGCGACAACGCCATATTCCTGTTCAATACGTCCAGCGATCCAGCGGTCATGCTCGAAGGCAGTGACGCTGGCGTCCTCTATGTCGTTATGCCGATGCGCACCTGAAGCCGCGATCACCGTCAGCGTCCGGCAAGGAAGCGGGACATGCCGGGACTCGCCGTAACAAGTCTGTCCCTTTCGCGTTTTCGCAACCACAGATCCCTTCAGCTGGAACTGGATGGTAGGCCAATAGTGCTGTTCGGGCGAAACGGTGCTGGCAAGACGAATCTTCTCGAAGCCGTGTCCCTGCTATCTCCCGGCCGAGGCCTGAGGCGTGCGAAAGCGGACGACTTCGCCCTGCGGCCCGGACACCAGGGCTGGAAGGTCACGGCGATTGTCCGGGCACCCCATCAGTCGCATGAAATCGCAACATGGACAGCAGCGGTCGGTCCCCGGCAGATAACCATCGATGGAAAGACTGCTACCCAGATAGCGTTGGGAAGGATCGTACGCCTGGTGTGGCTGGTTCCGTCAATGGATCGTCTCTGGACAGAAGGCGCCGACCAGAGGCGACGCTTCCTGGATCGAATCGCGCTGAGCTTTGACCCTGATCATGCTGAACACTCTCTTGCCTATGAACGGTCCATGCGTGAACGAAACAGGCTTCTTAAGGATCAGGTGCGTGACCGGCATTGGTACACGGCACTGGAATCTCGGATGGCTGCAGCTGGATGTGCCATTCAGGCCGGGCGGCGCGCAGCTCTAGACCGGCTGTCCCATGCCCAGACCGCCGCCAGGACAGCGTTTCCCGCAGCGGAGCTGATCCTGACCAGTGCGGAGGGAAGCCTGACACCCGAATCCACCGAAGACTTTACCGCAGCGTTGGCGGAAAGTCGGATGAGGGACATGTCGGCAGGGCGGACGCTTGTGGGACCGCACAGGGCTGATCTGGAAGCAACTTACGCCACCAAGGGAATTCCGGCCAGGCAGTGTTCGACCGGTGAGCAGAAGGCCCTGCTGATCTCAATGGTGCTCTCCAACGCACGTGCCCTCATTGAGGATTCAGGCATCCCCCCAGTCCTGCTTCTTGATGAGGTCGCCGCACATCTGGACGCTGGCCGTCGCGCGGCACTTTACGACGAAATCTGCGCGCTCGGAGCCCAGGCATGGATGACCGGCACGGGATCCGGACTGTTTGACGACCTTGCCGACCGGGCCAGCCGCCTGGAAATCTCCGATGCTGGAGGCACACCGACCGTCATTGAGCACAACCTGCCGTGAGGCATGCCACCGACTCCATGACGGCACGAAGTGGCCTCTCCGGTCCGGTGAGTGGCAGTAGGATGATTCGGCTCACGGCAGACATGATCCTGGACCCGGTCGAAGAACTCGGAGCATGACCGTCTCGTCGGCAGAACTCGCGATATACGCGGGAGCGCTGCTGGTTCTGTTTCTAACACCGGGTCCTGTATGGATCGCGCTGATCGCACGCACGCTTTCCGGCGGTTTCCACTCCGCCTGGCCGCTGGCCCTGGGTGTGGTGATTGGAGATGTGGTATGGCCGCTGGTAGCGGTTCTCGGCGTATCCTGGCTCGTCGGAACCTTCGCGGGATTCATGTCATTCCTGAAATGGGTGGCCGTCCTGACGTTCGTCGCGATGGGTATATTGATTCTTCGCCATGCCAACAGGCCGATCAAAGGCGACAGTCGACTGGCTCGACCTGGCATGTGGGCTGGATTCACGGCGGGGGTCGTTGTGATCCTGTCGAATCCAAAGGCGGCACTGTTCTATATGGGCGTTCTTCCAGGGTTCTTCGATCTGTCACGGATTACCACCCTGGACATTACCGCCATCGTTGTCCTGTCAGTCGCTGTCCCACTTGCCGGAAACCTCGTATTCGCACTCTTCATCGATCGTGTGCGCCGCCTGCTGACCTCTCCAGCCGCCCTGAGGCGGACCAATATCGTGGCCGGCTGCCTCCTTGTCTGCGTCGGTTTCCTGATTGCGGTGACCTGACCGCATCAACAGCCGGTCAATCACAAAATATTGTGTTAGATGGGTGACATTGACCCAAGGGGTCTGTATATTGCCACCATGGTCACCGAGGAATTCAACCATGGCTGAGACAGCCCAGGCACCCAGGGACTATGGTGCCGAGTCCATAAAGGTTCTCAAAGGGTTAGAGGCCGTTCGCAAGCGGCCCGGAATGTATATTGGCGATACCGATGACGGCTCTGGCCTGCATCATATGGTTTACGAAGTCGTCGATAATGGAATCGACGAAGCGCTGGCTGGTCACGCTGACAGAGTATCGGTTCGGATACACGCCGACAGCAGTGTTTCGGTCAGTGACAACGGTCGTGGAATTCCGGTTGACATACATCCGGATGAGGGGGTGAGTGCCGCCGAGGTCATCATGACCCAACTTCATGCGGGGGGTAAGTTCGACAGCAACTCCTACAAGGTTTCCGGTGGCCTGCATGGGGTCGGCGTCTCAGTCGTGAATGCGCTCTCCGAATGGCTGGAACTGCGCATCTGGCGTGATGGCAGGGAGCACAAGGCACGATTCGAAAACGGGGAAACCTCAAGGCATCTGGAAGTCGTGGGAGACGGCGGTGACAGGAAGGGCACCGAGGTACGGTTTCTCGCATCGACGAAGACATTCTCGAATCTCGACTACAGTTACAAGACACTTGAGAACCGGCTGCGGGAGCTTGCGTTCCTGAATTCCGGCGTCCGGATCGTTCTTGAGGACGAACGTCCGGCGGAACCATTGCGGTCAGAGCTGTTCTATCAGGGAGGGGTCAGCGAATTCGTCCGTTACCTTGACCGGCACAAGCATCCGCTGATCACTGAACCCGTCCTTATCAGCGGTTTGCGGGACAGCATCACGGTCGAGGTCGCCATGTGGTGGAACGACGGATATCACGAAACCGTCCTGCCTTTCACGAACAACATTCCACAGCGTGACGGAGGGACCCATCTTGCCGGCTTTCGGGGCGCGCTGACGCGCTCTCTCAACCTCTATGCCAATTCGTCTGGCCTCGCGAAATCCGAAAAGGTGAACTTCACGGGAGACGACGCTCGCGAGGGATTGACCTGCGTGCTTTCGGTGAAGGTGCCGGATCCAAAGTTTTCATCGCAGACAAAGGACAAACTCGTCAGCTCCGAGGTGCGGCCTGTCGTTGAGGGGATGCTGAATGAGAAGCTGAGTGAATGGTTCGAAGAGAATCCAGGTCCAGCAAAGGTGATTGTCACCAAGATCATTGAAGCCGCACGGGCGCGCGAAGCCGCACGTAAGGCGCGCGAGATGACAAGGAAGAAGTCAGCTCTGGACATTGCGTCACTGCCTGGCAAGCTCGCCGACTGTCAGGAGAAGGATCCGGGCAAACGCGAACTGTTTCTCGTCGAGGGCGACAGCGCGGGCGGTTCCGCCAAGCAGGGCCGCGCCCGGGCGAATCAGGCGGTGCTTCCGCTCCGGGGCAAGATCCTCAATGTCGAACGTGCCCGGTTCGACCGGATGCTTTCAAGCCAGGAAATCGGCACCCTCATCACAGCGCTCGGCACGGGGATCGGCCGTTCCGAATTCGATATCGAAAGGCTCCGCTATCACAGAATAATCATAATGACGGATGCGGACGTTGATGGCGCCCATATCCGCACATTGCTGCTGACATTTTTCTTCCGCCAGATGCCGCAGATCATTGAGGATGGCTATCTCTACATCGCGCAGCCGCCGCTCTACAAAGTCAGCCGTGGTAAGTCCGAGGTCTATCTCAAGGACCAGCAGGCGCTTGAGGATCACCTGATAGCACAGGGCGTCGAAGGCGCTGTCCTACGGCTTGGTACGGGTGAAGAGATTTCCGGTGCCGACCTTTCGCGGGTTGTGGACGAAGCGCGCAGCGTGCGCCGGGTTCTTCAGGCATTCCCGACACATTATCCACAGAGCATTCTTGAACAGGCCGCTGTCGCCGGAGCGTTTCTGCCCGGCCGTGTCGATGCTGACCTTCAGGGCACCGCGGATTCCATTGCCGCGCGACTCGACCTGATCTGCGAGGAATATGAGCGTGGCTGGATGGGGCGTCCGACACAGGACCGTGGGCTGCGTCTCTCGCGAAACCTTCGCGGAGTCGACGAGGTACGAACACTGGATGGGCCGGTACTGCGCTCAGGTGAAGCCCGGAGGCTGGGTGAGTTCACGAGTGCCTTACGGGAAGTGTATTCGCAGCCAGCGGAACTGCTTCGCCGCGACAGGAAAGGAATGGTCTTCGGGCCCGTCAGCCTCCTGGAGATAATTCTGGAGGAAGGCGGTAAGGGTCTCACCCTGCAGCGCTATAAGGGCCTGGGTGAAATGAATCCCGACCAGCTGTGGGAAACAACACTTGATCCAGAGGTACGAACGCTTCTGCAGGTAAGGATAGAGGATGATACCGAAGCTGATGGTGTGTTCACAACGCTCATGGGCGACATCGTTGAACCCCGTCGCGAGTTCATCCAGAGGAATGCATTGAGCGTCGAAAACCTGGATTTCTGAGATGAAAATCCGGGCACTCGGCTACGGCCTCATCCTGCGCGACGTCGGTGGGCTCTACCAGACGCTCAGACGCTGCATCTGATGGCTACCGAGCCCAACCTGTCCCCTCTGCGCCATCGGTACCGGTGGCAGCCTCACGTTCACATGTGCCGACCTGGGCCCGGACTGCAGCCCTGCACCAAGATGCGAACGGCGCGTGACATCGCCCCGTCCTCCGATGCCGTGTCCGGTCCTCACAGACCGAAGTGTATTGCGAGCCAGTCCCGATTGACGAAGCCCGTCCTCGCCTCGTTGATCCGGGCCAGCTACGCAGCCACCGCCGAACAGTCGACTCTCATCGCTGCGAAGATTGGCATGTCCATCAGTCCAGCCTGGCGACCACTCCAGGTTCCCCGCTCACCCGGACGGCAAGCGGGTTCCCTGAATCCGCGAAGCGCTACACTTCCACGCTCCGGCACCGCAGTCGACTGCACCAGCCGTACAACGGCATCCCGGCAGCGCACAATGCCGCCCACCGACCCAAACCTCGCATGAATGTCCACGATGGGTCACGCCGTGGATCGGGAGAATCCATGCTCACCAGCAGTTCCAGGCCTGACCGCCAGCGACCTGCTCGAGCTGCGCCTCGTCAAGCCGGGGGATGGCCGGCAGCGTGAGATGGACGTTCCGCATGTCGTTTTCGTGGATGTGGAGATCAATGCCGTCGGGCACCTCGATGTCAAGTTCGCGGCCGATGACGGTACTGGGGTCGGCCATGAGCTCAACCCGGAAATCGGCGTCCTCGCCGGCCCTGTCCGAAAGCCGCTTCCACATCGCCTCCGCGGACTGCATGGTGGTCTCGTTCATCTGCATTGCCTTCGCTCCTGTTCCTTTGGATCTCGTGGCTCCAGGTCCGAGCCACCCCCCGCGACACCAGACGTCGCAGGTTCGCTCACGGTAGAGCCGTATGGTCAAATCTTCAAGGGGGGAGCTAGGGGTATCGCATGAGTTTCATGCCCTGGGGATCCGGAGCAGCAGGCCGTCGTCCCAGCCGGCCACTTTCCTCATCACACGGATTGACCTGCGCTCCCTCGCCCGGGTGGACAGGTTCATCGCCATGTGCTTCATAACCGCGAAATTCTTCGGGCTCCGGTCCTTGCGCACGCGGCTGTCATTGTCCCGGAAGGTCACGGCCAGAACCCGGTGCAGACGGTTCCCGATGCCCTTATGTGGCGCAGCGGATTATATTGCGCAGGTCCGGCAAACGGACAATCCGCCTGGGTTTCTCCCGAATTCACACAACATAATCTTTCCGCCACAGCCTGGCATCGACATCAATACCGCACGCGCCAGCCCGGGAATGTGGGCCCGACGTCACCGGCATCCGTATCCGTATCGGTCAGGAAACGGGAATGCGGGCCATGAACCGCCATCGGGTAAGCCGGGAAAATCCGGGCAATGTACCGCGCCGCCGCGGACACCACGGTCATGACCCTCCCGAACGGGTTCCAGCAGAAAATCATGTTGTGTGGATTCCGGAAATATCCATGTAAACACGCAGTTTGCCGGACCTGCGCAACATAATCCGCTGCGCCACATAAATGCCCCAGTGCGATCGCACCGCAATTACGAACAGCCTGGAAACGGGCGGCGGATCCTCCACATGATGAGTGGCACAACAGGAAAGGCACGGTCTGTGGGTCCATCTGCCTACCGGAAATGGTTAAGGAGGAAGACGGAATGCGGCTCACCGTGCAACGCCATATGGGTCTGGGTCAAATGAATCCCGGCCAGTTCCCGGAAACAAAGCCTGATCCAGGGGTACGAACGCTTCTGCGGGTAAGGTTCAGGTATGATTCCGAAGCTGACGGTGTGTTCACAACACTCATGGGCGACATTGTCGAACCCCGCCGCGAGTTCATCCGAAGAAATGCACCAAGCGTCGAAAACCTGGATTTCTGAGATGGAAAATCCAGGTGAGGTGACACAGCGGTTCGGATCCCGACATCGGGAGGCCATGGTCCTGTTAACCTCCCCGATCATCCATTGGCCACCGTCCTGCCCGAACTGATCAGCGGCCGCAGACCCGGGATTGGTGTCCAGATCCGTCGGTGTCCCCGCCTGCCGAGACCAGCTTCTTCACGCGGAGAAACCGGTTCCTACGCCCCACCTAACCGGGAAGAATCGGTTTGGAGCGTCTCCCGGCGACCCTCGGATTTGAAGGATGCCGGGGATGAGGATAGGCGTCATGCACAGGAACATGGCCCTAACCGAGTTCCCGATCCATCCCGCCCGCTCGAAAAGTTTTCCACTCTGCCGGCCCAATGGTGAACCCGGAATTCTGTTTGGACACCCCTACCGGAGCCAATTGCCACATCGTCAGCCCTGGAATTCCACAGGCTGGAGTCACGAGGCAACAGGATGCTACCCGACCAGCGGACGTATGGTCGACTTTCCGAAGCTGGGGAAAAATTCGGAAATCATATGCGGAAGTGCCCATTAGACCACCTCGCATATGTGCCCGCCCATCAGTTACCGAGAGGTACTGTCGGCTGCGGTGGGTGTTCCAGGGGCCGGATCGGCTAATGGGGTGGCACCTTCAAAGGGAACCTCGGAGGTAGTCGGCGCGGTGTGGATGACGATGGGGACGGGCGTCAGGGATGGCCGGTTTTCGCGGGTAGCGATGAAGACGCCGAGGCCAACGCTGCCGATGGTGTAGAACGGTTACCGGGTCTCACGCCTTGCTGCTTTCACATTGTGTTTTTCCAAGTCGGCGCGAAAGCGCTCGAGAACGCCAGCATATTGCTCCTGCATCGTGTTCATGCGTTTCCCGGCACGACTAGCTGCCAGGCCGGTTCGCGGTTGTCCGGCGCTTCACTCATGCCATCCAGCCGCTTCGCAATATCATGAGCTGCCGAAGCCGTAGGCACGCTACTCAGGGCGTAGCACTTCGAAGCGGAACGGGGATTCCCGGGATTTCCAGAGCAAACGGAAAAATTCCCTGCCGGAAGACTTGGACGCTGAATGCGGTCGACCCGATGTCGAGGTGAACTGCCCGCGGCTGGTTGCCGCGATGTGCAGGGAGACGGTTCGCCTTTAGTGAAACAGTGACCGACACCTCCCTCGGGAGGTGCCGAACACCAGCCGGGTCGAAATGCGGGAGGACTATGCCATCGCTTCGGCGCGTTCAGCCCGGATCCTCTCCGCCTCTTTTCCGTGCAGTTCCTCATAATGATCAAATCTCGATTCCACCCATGCGGTCCCGTGTGTCATGCCACCCAGCGACTGGAAGAGCTCATCATGCATCGGGCCTGGAAGCAGCGCACGGAAAATGTCCCAACCTTTCGCTGTCGGATGCGGGTCGAATCCCAGCACCTGGCCCTTGAGCGACGATATCAGGGCGACAAGGCCCCCTGTATATGCTGACGGGACATGGATATCCACGTGGTCAATCGGCTGCAGCAGGACCGGGCCAGCTTCCCTCAGCGCCTCCCGCATGCCCATCAGACCTGCGGTCTTGAAGGCGAAATCCGAGCTGTCGACCGAATGGTGCTTGCCGTCGGTAAGCGTAACCCCGACATCGACGACCCGAAACCCAAGGGGACCCTTTCCAAGAGCCTCCTGGCAGCCTGACTCAACGGAAGGGATGTAGTTCCTCGGCACGGCACCACCCTTAACAGTTTCATCAAACGAGAAGCCCTGACCGCGCGCCAGCGGACGGAGCGTGAATACGATGTCGGCGAACTGTCCGGCACCGCCGGACTGCTTCCGATGGCGATAGTGCTTGTCGATGGCTCTAGAACAGGTCTCGCGATAGCTGCCCGAAAGCCGGCGCTCGGAGACGCTGATATCAAAATCTCCAGCCAGCCTTTCAACAAGCCGGCGCAGGTGCATCGGCCCCTGCAGGTTCGCCACCAGGAACCCTGTATCCTCATCGTGGGAAATGGTTAGCCCGGGATCTATGGCCGCGCATCTCGCCAATGCACCGGACAGGCGCGCGTCATCACGGTCGCTGTCCGGCGTGAGAATCCTGTGAAAACTGGGGTCGTGTCCCCTGCTCCACTCCGGCAGATCAAAGGATTCGGTCTCCGAATAGGCCCTGCCAGGCTCAAGGTGGTCCGACTTTACGGCAACCGCCAGTCCACCAGCTTCGAGTGCGGTGCCTGTCGGCTTGCCGTCGACACCGGTAAGGCTTCCAATCGTGCCTCCACCCAGCGACGAGCCCTGCGCGAGGCTTCCCGTCAGATCACGCACCAGCAGTGATTTACCCACATGTTTTCGGTTGTCGGCATAGACGCCAATGGCGCATGCGCCCTCCGTGAGGCCCAGCCTTTCGGCGACCCCAGCTACGCTGGACGATTCATGACGCAGAGACTTCATCAGGCGGAAGACTCCGTTACCGTGTTCCGCCACCCCAAGATAGGCAGAGATGAAGGCGTTCTTCCGATGCATGTCGCTGACCAGGGCGAACACGCTTTCGGAGGCGGGAATCCTGTCTTCGATCAGCTGTTCCAGAAGGTCGTCGTCGAAATCGGCCAGATGTTCCAGTAGCTCTGACCGGGCTTCCAGCTGGCGGTCGCGCAGTCCGTCGGGGATTTCGATGAGATTGGATGGCTTGCCCTCCTGATATTCCCAGGCGCGTTCGGAAATCAGGTCGATCGAGCCAGTGACTGTCTCGGCGTCGCGGATCGGAACCTGCCGAAGGATCATTGGGAGGTTGGCATATGCCTGAAGAGCTGCAACCGTATCGCGCACACGGCTTTCGGCAGTGTCCATTCGGTTAATGAACAGGTAACAGGGCACGCCCGATTCCTCAATCAGTCGCAGATAGGGCGCAGCCTGCTCGGCACTGCCAGGATCAGGCGACACGCAGAGCACCACGCTGTCGCTGGCGGCCAGGGCATGACCGGCAGCGCCAAGATTGTCGGTTCCGCCCGCTACATCGAGAGCGCCCCAACTTTCCCCGATATAGCTGAAAGTGCGAAGTGAAAGCCTGTTGGAGAACGAAGTTTCGGAGCTGCCGCCCTCAATCTCTCCAAGAGCCTTCACCAAAGTGGTTTTTCCAGAATGCGATGGTCCGAGAACCGTAAAGCAACGCATGTATCCCTCCTCCTAGATTACGCTGGCAACGCGCTTTATGTCTGCACGATTCGCGTTGGACGGTATCACCTGCACCCGCACATGTCCGCCCCAGCTTAAGCTCAGCTACGTTGCGAGATGGGTGGCGCAAGTATCGACCACCGTCAAGTGAATAAAGCGGATCCGGTGGAATCGGCCGACGGCAACGATCTGCGGCCGGTAGAGGTGGTCCGCGCAAGAATATGGATCTCGATCGAAACCGCCCTGTCACCCTTAGGCACACCGACCGGTTCGCCTGATGACAGCCTATGCTTCGGTTGGGCGATCCGCCAATTTCCATGCCAGGCCGACTGTGGCGGAAGCCACGCATCCGCCATCAACACAATCCTACCTGCCGCAGGATGTTTTCCATGCGTGCCACACATATGCGGTGTCGACTGTCCCCATGGAGGCTTTCAGCGGTTTCGCGAGACCTGAATCGGCTGGTCCGGATTCGCCCAGGTGCCGGATGCCGCCCTTTCGAGATCGATCTGACGTTGCCTTTCCCGGAACCGTCGCCGATCCGAAGCGCTGTACTGGTCAACGCAGGATGGACATTGAACGCCTTCCTCATAGTCCGGATGCAGCCTTTCCTGGGATGCCACCGATCGACCACATGCATGGCAGAGACTATGGCTTCCCTCCTCCAGCCCATGCCTTACGCTGACGCGTCCGTCGAACACGTAGCACTCGCCCCGCCAGGCGCTTTCACTTTCCGAAATCTCTTCCAGATATTTCAGAATCCCACCTCTGAGGTGATAGACGTCCCTGATCCCACGTCCAATCAGGTAATTCGTCGCCTTTTCGCAACGGATCCCGCCAGTGCAGAACATTGCGATTCGTGTGCTCCGGAGCCGACTTTCATTCTCCTCCCACCAATCCGGGAACTCACCGAATCTTTCCGTTGCCGGATTGATCGAGCCCTCAAAAGTACCGATGGCAACCTCATAACTGTTTCTGGTGTCGATCACAGACACATCCGGGGACCGGATCAACTGGTTCCAGTGCGCTGGCTCGACATATCGTCCAACTGCCGCACGCGGATCCACGTTCGGCTGGCCCATTGTCACGATTTCCCGCTTCAGCCGCACCTTCATCTTCCGGAATGGCATATGCTGGGCCCGGCTTTCTTTCCATTCCAGATCTCCGCAGCCAGGCAAACGGCGAATCTCTCCCATCACATCCCTGATTCCCCAGTGTGATCCGGCGATGGTTCCATTGATCCCTTCATGCGCAAGCAGCAGCGAACCCCGTATGCCGTTCCGTGCGCATGCGTTGGCGAGAACGGGCCTGATCGCGGCAGGATCCTCGAAAGGCGTGAAACGGTATAGCGTGGCGACGGTCTGCATGGCCTGCTCCTACGCCTGGCCTGACCACAAATGCAAGCCCCGGCATTGACGGGTAGTGGCTCAGTTTGAAATGTTCCCCCCGTTCCATCCTGAAGTACGGCATTTTCCGCTCTTTGGCGGACCTTACCAGATCCAGCGTCATCCACTCCATCATCACGCTGTTTCACGACCTTCGCCGATGGGGCCTCACGTGATTCCTTCAGCCGTTGGCCGAAAACGGCGATCCACGCCTCACGTGCATCCCTAGGTCCAGCCACCAGATCCGCGACCAGCGCATCATCCATCGCTTCCGGTGATGAATATCCGAACGAACCATCATCGTAAGGCTTCGGCTCAGGAGGTGACCAGCCGGAATCGTCCGATACGGCTTTCCGTTCCGCCATTGCCAGTCTTTCCGCCTTTTTCCTTAATTCCGGATCCTTCGTCCGGTCGATCAGGAAAGTCTGGAAACTCGGAATCGGGCAGTAGAACGTCTTGTCCACACGCTGCTGAAGTGCCCCTTTATGAACAAGATGATGACGGAAATCCCTAACGGTCATGTTTTCCGGCGGACGCCACCCGTGTTCTTCCCTGATATTTTCATCAATCAGTTCGTCAAGATCATTGAAATCCATACCATCCTTCACTCCCAGCATGATGGCGGATGTCAGGTTAACGCTTTCCTGCATTTCCTCGGATGTCTGGCCCAGGCAATAGGCCTGCCGTCGTGTCAGTGCGTCCTCATGGACATGGGACCAGTTCACCATGGAGAGATTGCCGTCAACCAGTCTGGCCGCGTTTCCCAGCACCTGAAACGAGTGATGCAGATGCCGTGGCAGGCCATTGCTGTCCCGCATGAGCCTGTTGATATTCGGGATCACATGATCGATGTCGCTGTCCTCTCCGATGATCAGACCGAATTTCCGACTGAATCCGATGAAGAAATCATCCATCTCATCCATGGTCAGACAACCGATCTCATGGATGTTTTCAATACGGGTCAGGCCAGCGATTGAAAGGGTATCCTGCAGATCCCCCAGACCGGCGCAGACCGGCAGGATCGGAAGTTTCAGGTCATTGTCATGCAGGGTCTGGATGAAAAACGCCTGATCGGAATCCACCGTCCATCTGAATCTCTGCACCTCGTCAATGGCGACGATCAGGGGCATCTGCCAGCTGGAACCGGGAAACCTGTCCTCAAATTCGGTCATTGTCTGCGGAATCCCGCCAATTCCTCCAATCAGTGAATCAACCGCATCCCGGATTCCGGAAATTCCGGTGACCGACCGGATGGCACCTGCGGTCCCCCTGGCCGCGGATTCAAGCAGGGTGTCACGCCATCTGGAGGATGACAGGCCGGCGGCGACTGACAGGGATTTCATCATCCCTTTCATGTCATTCAGTCTTTCGGAATTGATGACCAGGACATTGTATTTTCCGTTCCCGGCACCCCGTCTTTCCAGCTCGGCGAGAATGGATGATTTTCCGGCACCTGGTGCCCCGTAGATCAGTCCCGTCTCTTTCGGTCTTCCTGACGTTTTCAGGAGATACGGCAGCCGTTTCTCGATATTCCCGATCACATCCCGACGGCCGACAAAGACCGGTGGTGGCGGTGATGGCGAACTGTCGATGAACTCAAGCAGGTCGTCCATCTGCCGCCGCGTCGGCATCATCTTTCCCCGTCAGTCATTGGAGAAGTCTGCTGAATGCGCCTTTTTCATATGAAAACCATCATTCCATCCCGGTTCCAGCAAGTGGGGACATATTCGGGCAGTGTCCCGGAAACGTCCATCGGATGGCGTATCCCGTGAATGATCGGGGACCGGCCCATATGCCAGTTCCTTCAAGCGACGGACAGGTCCGGGACTTTCACCCGTCGCATGCGCATGCGATCGCGTCTTCCGTCATCCACCTGACGCGTCACCCTGGTCCCGATCAGCGGCTGACGTCCGTCACGGCTGAACGTGACGTCAGATCCCATGTCACCTGGATCCACTTCCACCGCGACGCCATCGGCAGCAGCCTTCCGTTCCGGGAAAACGGGGCCATCCACCCGGTCCGGCATTTCACGCCACATGGGACTCCGGCGCATGGATCCGGTGCACGGCCGTGTCGGTTTACCATTATGGCCGGCAGCAACGGTCCGCACCGGTCCTGGAGAATCCGTTTCGCCGCCAGGTGCGGCGTCGTCTCACAGGCGGTCGCGCGGTCATTATCTGGAGCATGCGCGAAATGATGTGTCCTTCCGGGGCAGTTTTTCGCGATCAGGGGCTGATCGCATGCGGGACATACGTGGCCGCAGGCGGGTCCTGATGAAACCTCATCGATACTGACACAGCGACCGTTACGGCTTCCCATGCGGAGATGCATGACATTCCTTTCCCGGCGATTTACACAGTGATGTCAGGGGACCGGCTTCACCATCCACTTACCGGGATCATAATCCCAGGTCAGACGAAGCCTTCTGGAATGACGTAAAAAGATTGACGCAACAGCACTCGGACCTTACCTCTTCAGGGAATGATGAGCCGACCAATGCGACCCGAAAACGAAGCTCTGATAGTCATTGACGTGCAGAATGACTTCTGTTCCGGCGGTGCACTTGCGGTACCGGACGGAGACGGGGTCGTTTCAGGCATCAACGCATTGATGGAAAGTTTTGCATCCGTGGTTCTGACCCAGGACTGGCATCCTGCCAATCATTCCTCTTTCGCCTCGCGGCATGAAGGGCTGCAGCCCTTCGAGATGACCGAAATGCCATACGGTCGACAGGTGCTGTGGCCCGATCATTGTATCCTGGGCACTCATGGCGCCACCTTCCATTCCGACCTCGACACGGCACAAGCGAACCTGATCATCCGAAAGGGCTTCAATCCGGATATCGACAGCTATTCGGCATTCTTCGAAAATGACCACAGGACTCCAACCGGTCTTGAAGGCTATCTGCAGACGCGCGGGATAGACACGTTGACCCTGGTGGGGCTCGCCACCGATTTCTGCGTTAGCTATTCCGCCGTCGATGCCGCCAGACTCGGCTTCACGGTCCGTGTCGATCCGGATCTCTGCCGCGCAATCGATCTTGACGGCTCCCTCGCCACTGCAATGGGGAGCATGGTGGCTGCTGGCGTAGAGGTCAGCTGATCCCATGGTGGACATTGCCACCCGCGTCTACAATCACAAATGGAAGATTGACCCGATCGTCCGCTCCCTGATTGACAACGACTTCTACAAGCTCCTGATGTGCCAGTCAGTGTTTCGTAACCGGCCGGACGCCATCGTCACCTTTAGCCTGATCAACCGTACATCCTCGGTTCGGCTTGCGGAACTGGTCGACGAAAGCGAGCTGCGCGAACAGCTCGACCACATCCGCTCACTGTCACTGACGAGAGGGGAAAGCACCTGGCTTCGGGGGAACACATTCTACGGCAAGAGGCAGATGTTCACCCCAGAATTCATGGAATGGTTCGAGCGCCTCCGACTGCCGCCCTACGAGCTTGAGAAACGCGACGGTCAGTACGAACTCACATTCGAAGGCACCTGGCCTGAGGTCATGCTATGGGAGATCCCGGCGCTTGCTGTGCTGATGGAGCTTCGTGGCCGGGCCGTGCTGGATGCCATGCGAAGGTTTGAGCTGCAGGTGCTCTATGCTGGTGCCATGACCAAGCTCTGGCAGACGATCGAGAGACTGCGTGGAATCAACGGACTCCGCATTGCGGATTTCGGCACGCGAAGGCGGCACTCATTCCTTTGGCAGGACTGGTGCGTGCAGGCGATGATTGAAGGGCTCGGCGAAAAATTCGTCGGAACCTCCAACTGCCTGATCGCCATGCGCCGCGACATCGAGGCGATCGGTACGAACGCACACGAACTGCCGATGGTTTACTGTGCCCTCGCAGACAGTGACGAAGCGCTTGCCCGCGCTCCCTATGAAGTGCTGTCCGACTGGCACGAGGAACACGAAGGCAATCTGCGGATCATACTTCCCGACACATACGGCACCGAGGGGTTCCTGAAACACGCGCCTGACTGGCTGGCGAGATGGACCGGGATGCGGATCGATTCGGGCGATCCGGCTGAAGGTGCGGAAACCGCCATCCGCTGGTGGAAGGATCGCGGCGAAGACCCCCGCGAAAAGCTGGTGATCTTCTCGGACGGTCTGGACGCGGTACGGATCGAGGAGCTGCATCGGCAGTTCCATGGACGGGTGCGCGTCAGCTTCGGGTGGGGAACGCTGCTGACAAATGACTTCCGTGGCCTGACTTCCGGCGATTCGCTCGCGCCATTCTCACTGGTCTGCAAGGCCATCGCGGCCAATGGTCGCCCGACAGTGAAGCTCTCCGACAACCCGAACAAGGCTCTGGGATCCGCTGAGGAGATTGCTCGCTACAGACGCATATTCGATGTTGGATACCAGAAACCTCTGGAAGTCCTTGTCTAACCTCCGCAGCCCACAGTTTGGCTCCATCACGGCTGAAGCAGGCGGCCGACCTGAACTCGGATGCTGGTTCCCGTCCAAACCCGGGAAGCCGAAAAATCGCGCATGGGGCTACGGAATCGCTTTCGTCTCTCTGACGCCCTGAAGTCACATCATGGATAAGAAAGCCAGTCTGGATGCAGCCCCCGTTTCTCCTACGATGTGGAAACTGATTGCTTCTCTAGCCCATTCCTATGCCTGCCCATTACCCAACAGAACTCTAAGCAGATCGGGCCGCAGTGGTTCCGAAGTCTTGCGATTACTGGACTTGGCCACCTTCCCATCGCGTAGGGCATTGTAGGAATAGGTTCCGTCGCCGAAGACGCTGACATCGGCGACAAGTCCACCCTTGGTCCAGCTAAAACCAAAGCTTCCGTCCGTGTGGAGGGTAATGTCCGGAATCGACACACCTTCCTCGGTGAGCCTGTTGAGAAGCTCAAGCGCAGCGAGGATGGCCGTTTCCTCAGCCGCCCGACTGTCCTTTCCTTTCCATCCGTGTTCCTTTTCGGCAAGCTGCAGCAGTCGCTGAACGCCAGTGACATCCACACCTTCAACGATGTTCCGGTTGAGAAACTTCTGGACGTAAGGCATTCTCGCCAGTCCAGGAAACATGCTGATCAGATCCGCCATCATTCCTCCTCCCCAAGGCTACCGTTCTGCATCCGATTCAGCTTCACGCTGACTAATCAATTCGGGAATCAACGGTGCGTTCAGGTTTCCACTTACGATCAAACCGATAATTCGCATGAACGATCTTCAGGTGTCAATATTCCGTAGACGCCATTCAGCGCCAATACGCCTACCGGGTTTCGCCTTCCCTTAAATCGACCTGGAGTTCCGAACGCCTTTACTTCTGGGGATTGCCACGATCCGCACCAGGCGGACAACGAGTGCATGGCACCTGAGCAAGACGGAAGCCGGACCAGGTCCACATCTGGCCAGCAGGCTGTCAAGGAGTCCGGACCTCCGGTCGCCTCGGCCCGAATCCGTATTTCCCGTATTCCGTGAGCGCTGCTGGTTGCAGGTTCAGCCGAAATTGACCGGATCTGTATCACGCCTTTCAACATGTCGCAGGAACCACAGCAGATCCCAAGCAACCAGCCAGTTCGTTGGCCAGGAATTCGTCCATCCTGACAATCAGGGTGAATCCGCCTTGAGCCACCTCATGGTCGAACGCCAAAGATGGCGTCCGTCGTTTGTTCGCTACGACAGGTGTCGGCCTGGCAAATTGACGATCGCAGCATGCAGAGGTCGGTCAGCCCTGGTCGTCCATTGTCAATGAAATTATCCCGCATGCATTGCGGGGTGTCACGACCCACGCCCTTCGAGATACTCAGCCGCAAGCGAGCAGGCCCGTCTAGCATAGACCGGCAGCTTCGGATGGTCTTCCCGCAGCCTGGGAATGGTCCAGCCCAATGAGGAAAACGCCCGAAGCATTGCAAACGCCGTGAACATGGACCTGTCGCGTTGACGGAGCGGCCGCACCGTGGCGTATCCTTCGATCACTGCCTGTCGAGCGTCCGGATAGAGTGGATCCGCCACCGACTGCGATATGCTCGCCGCAAGCTCATACATGACGAAACCGAATCCGGAATCATCGAAGTCTATCAACGCCAACGAACCGTCCGGTCGCCGGAAAACGTTTTCTCGCAGCGCGTCGGAATGGATCAGGGTGATCTCGGCACCTTCCGCCAGGTAATCCATCAGCTCTGCCCGGGCCCGGTCACGCGCGACGATCACCAGCTGGCGCTGTTCGGCGGATAGACGTGGCATGTCCCAGTACCTGCCCCACAGCGGCTGCGGCCCGGTCAGTCCATCAATGTTCCAGGAGGGCCGGTCGAACCGTTCCAGCCCGATCTCCTCTGTTGTCAGATGCAGCCGTGCCAGCAATGAACCAATCTTGAGGCAGGCATCAAGATCATCCTCCACCAGCTGGTCCTCTCCCGTTCCAACAGGTCCGCCATCCATCCAGGTGATGACGCTCGCCCTGCCCCCATCGTCGAGCGTAAGTAGATCATGACCATCCGGCATCGCGACAGGTTCAGGTGCCGGAAAGCCCCGCGAAACAAGCTCGCGGGTCCAGTCAAGTTCCGATCGTATCTGCGAATCGGTTCTATACCCTGGTCGATGCAACCGAAGCGCAGCGCGGCCATTCGGGAGAGTGACCTCAAATACGGCGTTCTCGCGATGCGACAGCAGCCGCGGTGGAGTTTCCGACCCACCCCACGCTTTTGCGGCCCTCATGGCCCGTGCCTCAATGGTCATTCCGGCGTTTCCGTGAGCACATCGGCGAGCGCGTCTACCAGCATGTCGGCATGCTCGCGCCTGAACGGCATCGGTGGGCGGATTTTCAGACAGCTATAGTCCCTTCCAAGGCGATTCAGAAGGATGCCGCGGTCCTTCATCGCCTCAACGACATGTTTGGTGAATTCCGGCAGGGGCCTCAGCCCTTCACCAGCGAACTCAATTCCGAAGAACAGTCCGGCACCGCGCACCTCACCGATCAGCGGGTGCTTCAGTTCCCGGAGCCGTTCAAGCGCGTAGGAGCCTACATCAAGTGCACGCTCCACGAGTCGTTCCTCTTCCAGCACCTGCAGGACAGCCATTGCCGCGGCGCAGCTGACCGGATTGCCTCCGAAAGTGTTGAAATACCCATACGCCTTCCGGAAAGCGGCGGTGATTTCGCGTCTCGCTATCACGGCCGCCACCGGATGGCCGTTTCCCATGGGCTTTCCGACCGTCACCACATCAGGCTGGACACCGATGCGCTCATGTCCCCAGAAGTGACTTCCCAGTCGCCCAAATCCCGGCTGGACCTCATCCGCAATCAGAAGACCACCCGCCCTGCGCACCACCTCGGCGGTGGGGTCAAGGAAACCCCGCGGCAGGCTGGGAAATCCCTCATTGGCGAAATACGGACAGAATATCAGTGAAGAGAAGCCGTGCCCCTGGTCTTCAAGCCTGTTGATGGCATCTGCGACATGACTGGCAAAGGCTCCCGCCTGACCGTCACGACTGCCGCCAAGCGGACGCAGGCTGTCGGGCGACGGGACGTGAACCACATGGTGAGCGCGGCCACCAATCGGCGGCTTTTTTGCCGAGAGCTGCGAGACCAGGGCGGTGTTTCCGTGATAGGTGCTGTCGGTTGCGATGACCCCCTTCTTTCCCGTAATCGCCTCACCCATCCGAAGCGCGATGTCGTTGGCTTCCGATCCGGTGCAGACCATCACGACGGACTCAAGACCTCCGGAAAACGTCTGGATCAGCCGTTCCGCATAATCGAGGATACCCTCGTGCAGGTAGCGGGTATGGGTGTTCAGCGTGCTGGCCTGTCTGGTAATCGCATCGACAACCCGAGGGTGGCAGTGTCCGACATGAGGAACATTGTTGTAGCAGTCGAGGAATCTGCGCCCGTCGGCGTCCCAGAGCCAGACACCTTCCCCGCGTATGATGTGCACGGGTTCGTCATAGAAAGTGGTCATGCCCGGCCCTAGCAGCCGTTCCCTCCGTTCACGTAAGCGATCGCGCATGTCCTTCTCCGCAGCTCCTGGCCCCGATCCACCCAATCACGGAATCCGTTCAACCAGCATTTCCGGCGGGCAAGCCCAGGGTCGGGGATTATGGAATCGCGACCCCGACACCCCGCTCCCGATTAAGGGGAAAGACCGGCAATGTGATGGTGCTCTCTGTCCCATGATTTCAGACTAGCAGTTGGGAAAATAGTCCTCGCAGCTTCCCTCACGGTATACATCGGCCGTGCAGCAATGCAGTCCACCGCCAAAAGCATAGGCGTCGCGCATCTCGACCTCGACTACTTCCATTCCCAACCTGTCGAGCTGCTCAGCCTGGTAGACTTCGGACTTTTCGACACAGACGGTGTTGGGGTCAAGCACCAGGACATTCATGCTGAGCCACACGGAGGAGTAGCACAGCGGAGGCGGCTGGTTGTGAGCAGGCTGCGCGGCGTCGACGATCTCCCAGTCGTTTCGGATAAACATTTCGCGCTGGTCATCCGGAAGACGGCGCTGCGGATTGTTCAGGATCAGCCCTGGCCGGATTGGAGTGAAGGTCGCGTCGATATGGATTGGATAGGGGTCGCCTGGAAAAATGACCGCATGAACCCGGTGGTCGGCAAAGTGGCGCTGGAGCCATTCGATCCCCTTGAGGTTGGTCGTGAAGCCGTGCTGCACGATCAGATCCCTGCCAAACCTGAGAACATCGGCAGCATCGAACAGGGGCTCTTCCTCGGTGGTGACGAAAAACCTCTCGGCGGTCCATCTCAGCCTCTGGTCCACACCGATCCCCGCTGACAGGTAGTCATCCCGGTAATCGGCGGCGGTCAGCCTGGGCTTTGGCGCCGCCTCGTGCCGGAAATTCGGATCCTCTTCCCAATACCGCTGCAGAAGAGGACGGTAATTCAGGTATTCGAACCATCGGCAACGATAGGACATCGTCGCTTCGAGGATTTCCGGTCCTACCGTCAGCAGGACATCCCGCGGTGGCATACAGCCGAACTGGCAACCCGTGTGGAAGTCCGGCGTGGTGACAGGCTGCGAGTGATCGATCGGCTCGGGCCGGTCCACCCGAATGCCCCGTGACTGGAGCATGGTGGCGAAATCATCAAGAAGTTCGTTGGCCCGATCGATGGTATCCTGTGGCCTTCGTCCCCATTTCCCGCGCATGTCGCTATCCTCTGGCACCTTCGCATCAAGGGCGGGCTCCTCGGGAGGAATATGACAGTCATCCGCACGACCCACGATCACATGTCGCAGGGGGTCCCATTCGTTCCAGGAACTGACGACGGTATCGCTCTGTATATTAGCACTCATGCTCGGCTGCCTAAATGCCGTTGGCTTCCTTGGCAAGCAGGCAGTCCCGGGCATTCGAGGTCGTTGGGATCATTTCGCGTCCGCTTTGCCAGCTTGCCTGGCTGTGCGTGTAGGCGTCTGGTAGCAGCTCCGAATCCAGGCCTGGCCCTGAATTCATCAATAATCGCTTCCGTCCCTGATCCGCTCCCGAAGCGCCTTGACCTCTCCCCGCCTCTTTTTCGTCCTCAGACGGCTGAGCTTCGAGACAGGCGGCGGCTTTGTCGGAATCCGACGCCTGGGAGCTACCGCTGCTCTCCGGATCAGGTCCACCAGCCGACTGCGCGCGATCTCCCGGTTCCTGGCCTGGCTGCGCGTCTCGCTGACCTGGACCACGACGGCACCGTCTGTAGTCCAGCGCCGCCCCGCCAGTTTCCTGAGCCGTGCCTTGACCGGTGCTGGTAGATTCGGCGAGCGCGCCGCCTCGAACCTGAGCTCAACCGCGGTGGCGACCTTATTCACGTTCTGACCACCCGGACCACTGGCACGAACGAACTGCTCGCTGAGTTCCCAGTCCTGGATGAATATGGTGTCGGTGATCTTCATGTTTCGATTCATGGACATGTCCGGCACCCCAGGCGTCTGGCTGTAGGCCAGGCGAAGCGGTACCGAATAGATGTATCGGTCACCCTTTGCGCAGCGTTGTCATTGCGTCTCCAACGCATTCAAACCGTCAATCCCTCTCTCTCCGGGTGGCACCGGTTCCGTAGACTGTCCGATTCGTGCAGACGGTATTCTGAGGTCGGTATATGGACTCATTGGCTTAAGCCCAGGATTTGTGGCCAGGAGTCGCGAATTCCGATGTGGCTACGGAGCTTTCGCTACCCAACAGCCGACCAGGGGAGCTCGGATGGCAATGCCCCAGATAAGTCTCACGGCGCGTGCCTGGGTGATCCTTTGCTAGAGCGCCCTATTCGGAAGCCACCTGACAGGGTAATCGCCTCCGTCTCATTCGAAGACAGTGCGGCCAAACCCTCCTCCAACCAGACAGAATGCCTCACGACCACTCCAACATCATCCCGGTCACTGGATCACCTCCTTTCGATTGCGTTGGCTGCAGCGGGCTCGATGCCGATTGCCCACGCGCCGAGGGATTTCATGTGGTTTGCACCGCAACCCATTTTGTCATGCGCCGGTAAGGAACCAGCGCGAGCGCCGCTATTGCGACCTTAACCGTCCAGTCAGCCAGCGCCAGGGACACCCACAGTGGAGCCGCCGACCCAACTCCGACCAGGGGGAGGATCTCGTTTGCCCAGCCAACGTCATTCATCGGCTCCAGAAACACCAGGGGTGCCGAGAATGCGATGAAGAAGAACAGAAACGTATCGAGCGTCGACCCAATCAGTGTCGAGGCCAGCGGCGCGTGCCACCATGCACCTTTCCGCAGGCGGTTGAATATCGCCACGTCCACAAGCTGCGCCGTCAGGAACGCAAGACCGGATCCCAGCACGATGCGATACGTTACCAATGGGCCATAATCGCCGGTAATCTGTGTGCCGATGGCAGAGCAGACTACACCAACGGCAAAACCGGCATATACGACTCTCCTCGCCGCCCTTGCGCCATGAATCCTGTTTACGATGTCAGTCACGAGAAAAGCGAATGGATAGGTAAACGCGCCCCAGGTCAGCCATTCACCAAAGCGGAACTGCACCAATACGTTTGAGGCTAGGACAATGGCGGCCATGGCGATGACACCGGGGAAAATGCGTAACATGAGGCTCACCGAAGCTATGGAATGGCTGCAGACCTGGCCTTAGGTCGTGTGGAACTGGAGAACTTACCGTGTGCCACACCTGCTGACAAGCTACCGCACCAGATGGTACTCAACCAGTTCGGTTCGTTGGAAACCGCGAAAATTGTCATCCGAAACCAATGTCAGCCTTATGTTCCCGGCTCCATCTCTCCAGACCGCGATGCCTTCCAGATTGTCATGCTCTCCAGTGGAGGTTTCCAGTATCAGGCGCTCATCAAGGAGGAGGTCACCATCG
>CBDATU010000004.1:0-134531 GCA_965199865.1 uncultured Rhodobacter sp.
GCAGGCTCGCGAAACTCACCCTGCCATCAAGCGCTCCGAAATAGGCTGTCGCACCGGCACCGCCCAGCCCTGCCGCCAGTATCCCCGCCTTGGCGGAAAATCCAGCGTGCAGCGGCTTTGCCATGGTACCGAACTGGCTGACATAGCCAGAACCCAGCGATGTGGTGAGCGACAGGGCATTCGCCGTCTGGCTGGCGTCAAGTCGAATCAGGCGAGCCACGGCCGCGGTGGCACCGAGCGAATCCACCGTGCTGGTGGTGTGCCAGCCGAGATTATAGTGATCCATGTTGACAGCCTCGCCCAGCCGGAAGATCGCTTCCAGCCCGACCAGGTAAGCGTCGACGAGGTCCATACCGGTCACCGGATGTCCAACCGCTGCCGCGAGAACGGCTGGCACCAGGACCGCACTAGGATGATCGTTGGCAGGCAACGTATAGTCATCCAGATCCAGCGCGTGAGCGGATGCGCCATTCGCCATCGCTGCCCAAGGTGCCGGGAGACAATAGTGTGTTCCATAGACGGGCGCGGGTCCAGTTCCCCAAACTTCCGCCGCGGCAATGGCGGTTTTGGTGACATCCGCGTCCGCGCCAAGCAGCATGCAGCCTATCGTATCAAGGAAGGCACGTTTTGCCGTCGCGATGCCGGATGCCGTATGTTGGTCAGCTGGTACGGTTGCGGTGAAGTGGGCCAGTCTGGTGAGTGAAGTTTCCATGGAAAGCTTCCCTACAGGAGTCGTGCGAGGCGGTTTGCATCAAGCATCGCGGCGTGAATGTCGCGCTGCGCCACGGCATCACCGATACGGAACAGCAGGTAAGTACCATCCGGGTTGGCTTCCCCGGGTTGGGGTTTCATTGCCACCAGCGCATCGATGTCCGTTTCGCCGAGATTTCGGGAACCGGGTACCAGTTCATTGTATGGGCCGTCTGCCGGAATGGTGCAGGTGTCGACGACAACCTGGTCAACATGGCGTTCGACCATTACCCTCGAGAAATCGTTCCAGAGTGTTGCGATGAGCGAATTGCAATTGCGCCGGATGCCCTTCAGGCGATGGTTTGGTGTCAGGGTTGCACCAGCCGCGTAGAGATTGCGCAGGTAGACGGGGATGTTCTGACCGCCAACATTTCGCCCGACCTGCAGATCCGGAGTTGCCATTTCCAGCGAGGCACCGGCCTGGGCCAGGCAGCCAGCCGTGCTGATGGCGCCATGACCGCCGGTCTCGTCATAGAGCAGGATATTTTCGCCCGGACCAATGCTGCCTGACAGAAGATCCCATGTGGATACGGCAAGGTCACCGCCACCTTCGTGGAGCGTCGCATCAGGAACACCACCAGTCGCCACGATCACACAGTCGGGTGCATCTGCCAGCACCTCGGGTCCTTCGACGTAACTGTTTAGGCGAAGATCCACGTCGAGGACCTCGAGCTCCGAGATAAGCCAGTTGGCGATACCGATCATGTCCCTTCGCCAGCCAGCCCGTGTAGCCAGCAGAATCTGGCCACCAAGCCGTGTGCCGGCTTCGTGGAGCGCCACTTCATGGCCGCGCAACGCTGCCACCCGTGCTGCCTCCAAACCGGCCGGGCCGCCGCCGATGATGACGACGCGCCTCACCGCTTCAGCACGGGAGATCTCGTGCGACAGCCAGGTCTCCCGGCCGGTTGAGACGTTATGTATACACAGCGCGTCACCGCCAGCATAGATTCTGTCGATGCAGTAGCCGGCACCAACACATGGGCGGATACGGGCTTCTTCACCATTGGTGAGTTTTGCGACGATATGCGGATCGGCCATGTGTGGACGGGTCAGTCCGGCCATGTCGACATGGCCCTCTCCGATCGCCCAGTCAGCCGTTGCGGGATCCGACAGGCGTGCGGCCTGGAACACGGCAAGTCCGCTTGCTTCCCGCACCCGGCGGGCCAGCTCTATATAGGGGGCGGCCCTGAACGCCATGCCAGGAAATGTCTCGGCAAGACCATGCAGCGAGCCACCATAGGCCCCGTTGACGTTGATGAAGTCCATGGTGCCATGGGCACCGATGAGCCTTGCGAGCTCAATGCCCTCCTCGGCCGACATGCCGTCTTCGTTGCTTTCATCGGCGGCAAAGCGAACGCCAACGACGAAATCGTCGCCAACCCGCTCACGTACGGCATCCATGACTTCCACAAGGAAGCGGGCACGGTTCTCCAGCGCGCCGCCATACCCGTCAGTGCGGAAATTTGACAGTGGAGACAGGAACTGGCCGAGCAGATGGGTGGTGGCCAGCAGTTCACAGCCATCCAGCCCACACTCGCGACAGCGCCAGGCGGCGTCTGCAAATGCTCTCACGATTCGGGCAATGTCGCGCGATGACAATGCACGAGGCACCGAGTGATGTGCGGGATCCCGAACCACGCTGGGCCCAAGCGTGGGCAGCCAGTCGCCCGTGGACCAACCAGTTCGCCGCCCCATATGGGTGATCTGGCACATGAGGCCGGCTCCATGCCGGTGAACCCGTCTGGCAAAGCTGCGGAAGACGGGAATGATCGTGTCGTCACCAACGAAGATCTGGCCGTAGATGGAGCCAGAATCCCGGCTGATATTGGACGAACCACCGAACATGGTCAGCCCGATACCTCCCCTGGCCTTTTCCTCGTGATAGGCCTGGTAGCGTTCGCCTGGCTTGCCACCGTCGGCATAGCCGGGCGCATGAGCCGTCGACAGCACGCGGTTCCTGAAGGCCCGCCCCCTTATCGAGATGGGGGAGAGGAGGTTACCGTAGGCACTCATTGATGTCTTCCCATGCTGCTCCAGATGTCCCGCCCGCGGAACATCACATCGGCGAACGGCAGGAACCAGGGCTGCCCGCGATACCACCAGCGAGTTGGAAAGCCCGTCCTGGTAAAGGCCGTCCTGCCTTCGGGGTCGCCAATCATCAGAAGGGCTGCCCTGAAACCCAGATAGGGTGCCATGGCGTTTCCGCTGCCGGAGTAGCCCATGGCATGCCAGACCCCATCGATCTTGCCGATATGGGGCAGGAAATCGAACGTGAAACCCGTTCGCCCGCGCCAGCTATGGGTGAAGCCAACACCGTTCAGGTCCGGAAAGATCCTGGTCATCAGCCCACGGATCTGGGACCGGACGAATGATTCGGGAGCGTTGAACATGGCGGCCCGGCAGCCAAAGACCAGCCGTTCACCGTCCGGAGATGCCCGGTAATAGCAATGGCGCTCGCGGCTTTCCGCCACGCCACGCCCGCCCGGCAGCAGGGCTCTGATGCGGTTCCGCCCCAACGGTTCCGTGACAGCGATGAAGCTTGGAATGGGGATTATCCGTCGCCTGAGCGTGATGAAGTGCGCAGACGTGTATCCATTGGTGGCAACGAGAACGTAACCGGAACGGACCTGACCTCGCGAGGTCTGGACAATGTGGCCAGCGCCATCGCGGCTCAATGCCGTGACAGGCGTATGGCCCTGCAAGACTGCGCCAGCACGCTGCGCTGCTGACAGAATGCCTGCCACCCATCTGGCCGGGTTGAGAACCCCGTGCCCTGGATAGACGGTACCTCCAGCGTAGATGTCGGTTGCCACCTCCTCACGCTGACGGCAGTTGGGAATCATCTCCGCTTCCAGAGGAATCAGCTTCTGCAAACGCTCAAGGTCGCGGGCAGCTGCCTCGTATTCGTCGGCCTTCCAAAGCCCTCTGAAGCGTCCGGCCTCGACATAATCACAATCGATGTCCTCATCGGCCATCAGCCGCCTGGAGAATTCCGTAGAGCCCAGGTGGGCTTCGGTCAGCAACTGCAGTGCCGTGTCCCTGCCGAAGCGGGCTTCCATGTCCTCAAGCGACAGGCGGTGTCCACCGCCGATCAGGCCGCCGTTGCGGGAACTCGCTCCCATACCCGGTGCTTCCGAATCCAGGACAAGCACCGACCTGCCTTTCTTGGCCAGCGTCAGCGCGGCGGTGGCACCGGTCAGGCCGCCGCCCACGACAACCACGTCGGCCTCAGCAGGAAGCGGCTGCAGCGGAGGCGAAGCGGGAGCACCAGCATCTTTCCACCAGAAAGGATCAGTCGATATCGGCATTGCCGATCTCCTGGATACGCCGGGCAACATAGTCTGCAAGCGCTTCCTTTACCGCAGTGTCCATGTCTGGCGGCCTGTAGGCTGCCAGCATCTCCTTCCACCTGGCATTTGCCCGTTGCGCAGTATCGGGTGATCCATCGGCCTGCCAAAATTCGTAAGGCCGCCAGTCCGACAGATTCGGCGTATGAAAGGCATCCCTGTAACGCGCCATCGTGTGGGTGCATCCGAGGAAATGACCGCCCGGCCCGACTTCCTCAATGGCGGCGATGGCTTCTTCCACATCGCTGAAATCCAGTCGGCCCCGTAGCGCCCCCATCATCCCGATCATCTCGGAATCGATTATGGTTTTCTCGAAACCGGTCGTCAGGCCTGCTTCCATCCAGCCATGCGCGTGGTACACGCAATGAGCGCCGGACAGGATTGCGGCCCAGAGGGAAAACATGGTTTCGTAGGCGCCCTGCGCATCTGGCGAGTTCGAGGTCGAACCCAGCATCAGGCGCTGTGGCAGTCCGTACCGTCGGGCCATCTGCCCATTGGACAATGTGCCTGTGACGGTTTCGGGCACACCCATCGCGGGAGCCCCCGACTTCATGTCGATAGGTGTCGTCAGGACCCCGTACATGCAGGGCGAGCCAGCCTGTACCATCTGCAGGAAGGCGATCACGCCAATGGCCTCGGCGTTACACTGTATCAGGCTGCCAGACAGCGTAATTGGCGACATGGCGCCAGCGAAGGCGACGGGAGAAATTATGCTGACCTGACCGTTGCGGGCAAGTTCCATTGCGCCTTCCAGCAGGGGCTCATCGACGACCAGCGGGGAATTCACCGATATGCTTGCCTGCAGTCTCGGAGCACGGGCCAGTTCGTCCCTGTCGACACCATGTGCGATGGCGGTCATTTCCAGACTGTCGTGTACCCTGGTTCGGCCAATTGCATAGACACGTGTAACCTTGTCAGAGAGTGTCTGCCATGCCTGCATCGACGTCAGGTGGCGGGTGTTTGCGGGGCTGTCGATGGGCTCGACAGGATGGCCGCAATGAAAGGCACATGTCGGGATCATCTGGTTGAGCCTTACCAGTGCCTCGAAGTCCACCTGGTTACCTGGCCTGCGCCCCCTGTCCATATCCACAACATTGGGAGCGGACGATGCCGAACCGAAGTGGATGTCCTCACCGCCAAAGTGCAGGTCATGCGCAGGGTTCCTGGCTTTCATGACGAACTCTCTGGGCGCCAGGGCGAGAAAATGTTCGACGATCTCCGGAGGAAAGCGCGTCATGCCCGTGTCGTGATCCACCCTGCAGCCATTCGCTTCCAGAATCGGCCAGGCTTTCGGCGACAGAAACCTGAGGCCGATGCGTTGCAGTAGCTGGAGCGAAAGTTCATGAACCCGAACTTCCTCTTCCTCGCTCAGAATGTCGATGGGTCTGTAAGGTCGCCTGATCAGCCTAAAAGAGGAGAGCGGCTCAGGCACGCTGGCTGACCGCCGTCGACGTGCTGGCATGATCAATCCTCCATTTGTAAGAGGGGTACGGCAGACGGCTGATTTCCGAAATCCAGGCGTTGACGTGATCTTCCAGCCACTGTCGGTAGCCTCGCGTATAGCGGGACGGGCAATCGTCTTCGGTATGTCGGCCATTGTGAAAGTGCCGCTCGCTGCGTCGTGCTCGGCAATCTGGAACGGGATATCGGGGTCGTGTCGCGTATCTGTTGAAAATTCTCAAACGATGCGTTCTCCAGTTGCGTAAGGGTTTCGCCCGATCAGGTGGTGGGGTCAAGAACCGTCTGGCCGGGACATAGGGGTATCAAATTGCTCAGGGCACTATCCGTCCAACACGCGATGTATCGGCTGCCGGATGCCCTTGATGGGCTGGATATGGTCCGCCCAGCCTGACATCACCTCTTGCCCTCCGCCTGGACGGCATCCTTTTTTGTCACAGACCTCCCTTGCCGCACCGACGAGCGGTGAGCTCTCGAGCCAGACCTTCAATCCGTCGAGAGCGACCCCTTCCCTGCCGCTGATAGAAATTCAGCAGCGGCTTCCTGAGGTAAGAGTGCCCGAAATCTCCGCTCCAGAACGCACGATGGACATTTTGGGCCAGCAGGTCGGCAATCTGGGCGCGTTGTTTAGCCTGCTGCGTGTGAGGAACGGATACCCGACAATTACCGGGATCACCAGGTATAGGCCTCATATTCGGGGTTGGTTGAGCGCAGACTGAGCTGCACCACCTGAAGGGGTGACTGTCACGGCCTCCGCCACGGGGTGTCAGCGCGAAGTGGCGAAAGGGATTCGTGGCCGGCAGGCTGGTCACAGCTCGTCCCGAATGGGGATTGAGGGCATTCCGCACGAAGATGTCCTGACGTGATTCGGGGAGAGAGGGAATGAAAATGACTCTCGCTTTCAGACGGCTGATGGCGAAAGGGGCAGGACCAGAACGTGAGTCCACACCCAGTGAGCGGATCTCGGCTAGCGGCCCTGCCATCACCCCGGGGTTGGCTGATCTGACCAGAATCGGGAATGTGGTGTCCAGCCGCGATGCCAGCGGCGAAAACACGTGGAGACACGGTACCTTATCCTGTCCCTACCGATCAACACCAGGCGGTTCATGCTGAGCGCCTTGCACACGCATCAGGGCATCGGGAACCGGCTGTACCGGGCGCTGGAGGTAACCTTCCGGAACGATGGCAGCCGGGTTCAAAGGGACCAGACCCGGAGGAATCCCACTGTTGGCGGACGCATCGTGATGGACCAGCCCACCTTGGTGAAAGAGTGCGGATCCATCCGCCTGATCGGCAGGAAAGTGGGCTGGAGCGACGGCCGCTCGCCCCATATCTTTAGGGCATCACATTCATGCAATGCCCATATACATCATTTTTGTTCTATTGATGTTCCCTTACATCAATGTCAGAATGATTCGCTGAAAGGCAAACCCAGCGAGGAGGTGGGCAGTGATGGAGTTGACCATGGAAGGCCTTCGGGATACCGGTTCCGACTTTGAAACGGCAATAGCCAACATTGTTGACAACTCGATAGCAGCGAATGCCGGCGTTGTTGATATTCAGATAAATCAGGACTTTCAAGGAAATGTTCGCGTTTCAATTGCGGACGATGGCGACGGCATGGACCGCGAGGGACTAATTGCCGCGATGCGTTATGATTCGCGGAGACGATCCGACCCCGCAAGTCTCGGAAAATATGGACTTGGCCTGAAGACGGCGTCGACTGCATATTGTCGTAGGCTATCCATGATTTCCAGAAACGAAGGCTCTGCCGCTCTCCACATGGCAACCTGGGACCTTGATCATGTCATGCGGGAGCAGAAGTGGATCCTGTCGATGAGCGACGGGCCCAATGAGGAGGCAGCCGGACATCTTGATGAAATTGCGCCCCGTTCGTCAGGCACCGTTGTGGTCTGGACGAAAGTTGATCGTCTGCCTGGCTGCTATCAGGATCCAGGTGGCAAACCTGCGCAAAGGGCGCTGGCGAAAAAGGTCGGCGAGCTTCAGGAGCATCTTGCAGAGATCTATCAGAGATTCCTCGACCTAAAGGACAACAGGGCACGAAACATCAAGATCAGGCTCAATGGCCAGGACGTAAAGGCGTGGGACCCGTTTCAGACAGGCCTCTCCGAGCTCGTTGCGAGCGAGACAATTTCCACGGAAACCGAAAGCGGTGCGGAGGTGGAATTCAAGGTTCGTGCGATCATTCTTCCACGACGGGAAGACTTTCCGAGTGATGAGGAGGCGAAGGCGGCGAAACTATCGTCGAACAGACAGGGAATTTACATCTATCGCCAGAATCGACTTATCCACGCGGCCGACTGGCTCGGCATGTTCAAGAAGGAACCGCACAGCACCCTGCTGCGTGTCGAGTTCTCCTTCGATCATCGGCTGGATGAAGCCATCCATCTCGATTTCAAGAAATCCCAGATCATCCTCAATGAGGATCTCTGGACCTGGCTCAAGGATCAGTTCCTTCCGGCACCACGGCGCGAAGCGCACAGGCGCTATCGTGAAGTTCAGAAGAAAGAAATCATCAAATTGAGCGAAGGTGCCCACGACGCGAGCAATAGGCACATAAGGAACAATGAGACCGAAGTCGGGGGAGCAGAGGTCAACGTCACCAACCCTAATACCGGTGATGTCGCGGTCGCCAACTCGCGTGGAAAGTTCAGACTGAGACTTCCGGTAGGAGGTGCCACCAGGCCAGGCGAGGTTTTCATCCAGCCAGCAGAGGGAGTAAACGACGGTCTGCTCTTCGAGCCTGCGATCATAGATCGGCACAAGGCCGTAAGGATCAATACTGGACATCCTTACTATCGTAAGGTCTACGCTCCCAATCTAGACGACAGCGTAACCGTGCAGGGAATGGATTCGCTGCTCTGGGCGCTTTGTGTTGCTGAGCTGAGCGCGACAACCGACAGGACCGCAGAGAACTTCAGTGACATGCGCTTTGAACTTTCTCGTATTCTACGGAAACTCGTAGAGAGCCTCCCCGAACCTGTAACGGATTCGGACTATGATGCTGCGTGATCCGAAGGCTCTTGGATCGACGGGTAACCTCGAAACAGAACTTGGACTCGAAGCAAAGTTCCGCATAGGCGAGGAGGGGCATCAGGATGTTTCGCTTGTTCCTGAGGATCACAATCCCGAGCATACATTCTCAATTCGAGGTTTCGATTGAGTGAAGCGGTGAGGCCAGGGGCGAAGGGCCTCACCGGTTGGACAGGGACTGACAGCAATCGATCCTGCCCCGACGCCAGAGGTGCCTGGAACGGTATGGTCTGCGCGTGCGACAGCACCGTCTGGGTTCTTCTGCACCACGCGGAACTCTCCGTTCAGACACCCGGTGATACTGGTTGTCCAAACCGGTCTCCATCGCGATGGGTCGGGCCGAGCGAAGGGGAAGAACCGATCACCCGCTCCACGAGGCTGTCGGCGACGGCCTGCCACTTCCTCAGAAACGCATTTCGGCGCTTCTTGGTCCCAGCCACGGTTTCGGAATGGGTAATGTCGTGAAAGTCATCCCCGATCTCCCCGCGCATGTGTTTCGGGGCATGGGCCGCAGGTTGAGATGCCTGTGAACCGTACAGCGCTGGACCAGCGGTTCCTCCGACTGCGGCTAATCAACGTCGCGGTCGACAGGAAATTACCTGTCGACCTCAAAGTCAATAACGGCAGGACTGCCATCTGGACAACATGCCGCAGCCCGACCCAAGGGCACCATCCTGCCTCCTTCCCGCTCCGGCCCGGCGTACGGACATCATCGCAGATGTCCCTTCAGCCAACCTCTCCGATTTCTTCCGACTTGAGCGACAGTTCCATTAGATCCTCCCCCCAGACAATCCGTCCCGAAAAGACCCCTGCCATTTCACCGATGCATTTCTCGCGAATGCCCGGTGGCTCCATTTGCGGTGTGAAATGTGTGGCCACCAGGGTTCTTACGTTTGCCCGAGCCGCCAGATGGGCGATTTCCATGTGTCCCGAAGCCGTCAGACGATCAGATGCCGGTCTGAAAGTACCGGAAATGAAGTAACACATATGGATCAGCATGTCCGCGTCCTGCGCCAATGCCTCAATACCTTCACATGGGCCGGTGTCTCCCGAATAGACGAGAACACCGTCTTCGGATTCCAGGCGGAAACCATAGGCTTCGATGAGTCCGGGCTGGTGAAATACTTCACGCATGGTGACCTTCCAGTTATCGGTTTCAATCACCTTGCCATCATAGGGTCGGTGAATTTCTGGTGCGGGGCGTCGGCGTGGCAGGGTACCGCCGCGGTTCTGAAAAACGAGCTGACTTCCAGGCGCATTGATACGCCCGTTCAGGTCGGGTTCGAACACACCGCTTTCAACGAACAGAAGATCCGTCATACGTTGAACATAGGCAGGCCCGTAGACTGTCAGTTCCGGGATTAGGCCGGCACCCATGTCCCAGTGGCTGTGTACCAGACGCGCGTAATCCAGGCAGTGATCCGTGTGTAGATGGGAAAGGAACAAGGTGTTGAGATCGGTGACGTTCTTTCCAGTGCGCAGAAAGTTTTCGTGCGCCCCCGCTCCATGGTCGAAGACAATCAGTTCGTCGCCTATTTCGACCAGATAACCCGAGCCCGCACGATTCAGCATGGGGGTTGGACTGCCGGTTCCCAGTAGCGTAATTTTCATGCCTGCTTACCCCGATTCGCTTGAGTTCTCCGCCCTGCCCCCATTTCACCCCGAAATGCGAAACCTCAAGTAGTGGGATTCCGGGTGCGGCTACACATGATATTCCAAATCGGTAAGATGACCGCGACAGTCACTGTGACAAGCAAGGGGACCACAATTCCTTGGTACTACCGCCATCCGATCAACGGCAAACGTTGCCAGATCCACTCTATGGGAGCAAGCGGCCATTCACGAAAAAGAACCGCGTGGCAACTTGACCGCAGCCCCCCGTCGATACTACGGAAGCACAGGCCCGTCCAATATGGGCACCCGCATATCGGTCAGGCCAACAGCTCAGTTCATATCACGCAGGGTGCGCATCACACAGCCACCATCACAGCAACCTTCGAATCAGAGCGAAACCCCTGTGAGCGGATTGGAACGACAGGGAATGGATACTGTTCCCATCCTCTTTCGGGAACGCGTTCGCCGGCCGCGTGAACCGGCGCGGTTACCCATGTCCGGAAGGTTAAACTTAGGTACTACCCTTGAATGAAACGGTTTGACTTCGGACACTCACCCTTCGATGACGGTCTAGGTAGACAGCTAGGAATGGTTCCATGTGGACATTACAGGATGCCAAGAACAAGTTCAGCACAGTGGTGGAAGCCGCTCTGGCCGGCATCCCGCAGGAGGTGACACGAAGAGGTAAGCCTGTGGTCGTGATCCTGTCGGCTTCGGAATACCATTCTCTTCTGGCAGAGGCACAGCGATCCAGGAGATCGTTCGTCGACCACTTGTTGGCCGTTCCGAAAGCAGACGTTGAACCCGCGCAGGTCAAACCACGACAGGTCGGATTCTGAAGTACCTGCTCGACACGTAAGTCCTGTCGACCCGGCATCGTCCATACCGTGCGCCACAGGTCACGGAGTCGCTCCGCACAAGACCCGAGGATCAGCAATTGCTGAGTGTCATCACCCTCGGTGAAATAGAGCGCAGCATTGCCCCGCAGGAGAACCGCTACTCCAGCTTCGCCGAGGACCTGCGGAATTGGATCGACCGCACAAATCTTCCATTCGCTGATCGTCTGCTCCCATTCGGAGCAGATGAGGCGCGAATCTGGGGCAAACTGTCGGCGCACATTGGCACAATGGTACTGGCCTGCAGATAGCAGCGACGGAACTTGCCCATGGCACCGTTGTCATTACCGGCAATGTAAGCGATTTTGAACCGACTGACGTGGTGATCGAAAACCCGTTCCAAACATCACACTGAGCCCTGAAACGCCTCGGAAGGACGTGAAGCGGCAGGCAGAATTGACCCATCTGGTGCTGCGCCAGTGTTGGATGGAAGACTCTACGGAAGAGCTGGAACATGAATTTGAGGCTGCGGAACATCTCTGGAAAGAGAGAAATGATAGGGTCCACCGCGTTGGCGGAAAGGGCCGGGCTCCGGAATCCGGCGTCGGCCGTCAGGAACGGGACAATGGCAGGCAGAAGAGTCGATACAGCAACGCCTGAAAAGAAGGAAAGCAGGACAGGCAGGACTTCAAGGGCTTCTGAACGGACGCCACCGATCAGTCGAACGGCGGTAGCGTTCTGTACAGGTCTGGATAACGGAATGGATCGCCTTCATGCACGGACGCAGGCCCAACCTAAATTCCTCATCGCAGCTCTGACAGCTGCTGGCAAAGCGCATCTGCCGCAGCCTCGCGCCATCTTTCGTTCCGAATGGTTCTTGTGGCTACGGAAGCCGGCAGAAATCTTTCCATTTCATCCGAAAACCTTTTCGACTGGACCAAATCTGGCAGACATCCCACCGCCGCATCAAGCTGTTCGGCGAAACCCTCGATCCGATAGTCCCTGACTTTCGCCCGCACCAGATCGATATCCATTCCGGTGTTCTTTCGGTTCAGCCAGTGAATGTCCCAGATGTCCCTCCAGCGAACATAGCTTGGCAGTCTCGTGGGAAAGGCGACCAGCTTATCCGACAGTATCTCCTCCTTCGTTTCGGACTGAATGATCGTATCCGCAATGCCTGTAGGCAGGAAACCGTAGTTCTCCATCAATTGATACGCCCTGTTCGCATGAGACGGAACATTGGCAATTTCAAGATTAATTCTCTGATGGGGAACGGCAGCGTTCGATGGCTGCGTCACTATTCTGAGTCTCCATCTGGCAAAAGTGATTCGCTCGGTATCTGGGCTGGCGTACAGGACTGGCGGACGGACCTTGACCGGAAGGCCATAATGTCTGTCCATATATTCCGTCAGATGGTCGGACAGCGACGCAAGACGACCACTCGTAAAGTGAATGCCTCCGACGAAATGAAGGTCTTCGCTGAAGCGAGGAGCACCGTGGCAAAGGCGAAGCGCCGTGCCTCCCTGAAATACCAGCCCGTCCAGAAACCGTCCTTTCTGCAAGGCATATAGAATGTCGTAATGAAGCAGTTCCTTTTCCACCACGGGCCGCTGGCCTGCGACATCGGGATCCTCCATTGCCAGGGAAACCAGATACTGCAAATTCCGTTTCATGCAGACACTCCCCATTGTCCGGCACGCTGCTCCTCGAGAAGCTCCCGATAGATCCCGTCATCGACCAGGTGCAGGTTGCGCCCCACCCGTCTCAGGTCGCGAAGCGCGACCTCGACCCTGGCGATACGCAGTGGCCGTCCCTCTACGGCCAGACTGCCGCGAAGGACATTGTCCGTACTCCTTGCCGTATGGGTGAACTCGATCCTTCCGTATGGAGTACTGAATAGCCCACCCCGGCCGGTTGTCATCACCCCGATCCAGTCAATCGGGACCTGTGAGATCACCCCAAATTCCGATAGTGCCGATTCAAGGCTGACATAACTGTATTCCCCGCGTCTCAGGCAGATCGCGATCCTTTCAAGCCGCCAGCCGTCAGAGATTCGGGACAGGGGATTTACATAGACGCCACGGGCCACGCGCCGGAGAATGCCCTGGCTGGCAAGTCGGCGTAGGCCCGCCTCAAAGGTTTTTGGCGACCGCTCTGGAATCATAACGCGCAGGTCATCAGTGGTGAAGACATCTCTGCCGCGGGCATCCCACATCATGAGCAACTTCATCACTTCGACAATCTTCATGGTACCACTCCGCAGATAACAGAATAACCACAATTTACTTAGGATTTCTGTTGATTTCAAGGGGTTGCAGAACCCACCTGACTCTCAAGAGCGGGTTTCATTCGTTGTTTGAAGGCCTCGCTCCCGACTGTCAGGCTCCACGGGCATCAAGGTCTGGAATCGATGCCACCCTCGCCCATCCAGTCCGGATTGATGTTGGATGCAACGGCTGAAGGTCCGTGAGCGTGGTCCTTAAGTACCTTCCAAGCAGGCAGCATGCGGTCTTCTGCCAATTGGTGGGCATGGAAGCACCAATAGATGGCGGTCAAGCCAGCGGCATTGACACGCCTTCAGGCAAACTGCCGACAGTGATGCGTGTTCCACCCTGCTCCGGGCAATACCGCGCTGGAAAGGGATATGCAGCGCTGGCAGCAAAATGCATCCAAGTCTATATTCAATGGGTCTCAGGGATCCAGTTCCACTTGTATGACCTTCTTCATGAAATGAATCAAAGGATGGATGCTGTGGCCAGTCCATGCGATAATCGCGCCAAAGCCACCACACGCAAAGTGTGGATTCGCAAACGCGGGATAGCTTCCAGCGGGAAAATACCGGCACATTTGTGCCACGGAGAGGAGAGCAAATCATGAACTGGCGCGAATACATCACGGTGGACCCCGAAATCTGTCACGGTAAGGCGTGCATCTCGGGCACACGCGTTCTTGTGACGACAGTTCTGGACAACCTGGCCGACGGTCTTGATGCGGACGAAATCATGAGGAGCTACCCGTCCGTCACCCGCGAAGCGGTGCGTGCAGCGCTTTGCTATGCCGCAGCGCTGGCAAATGAACGGGTTGTCGCGCTCCAGCAATAGGATATTCGGCGTGCGGTTCAAGCTGGACGAGAATCTCCCCGTCGATCTGGCAGTCATATTTCGTGCGGCCGGACACGATGCTGTGACCGTACTTAACCAGGATCTCAGGGGAGCGCCGGACTTGACCCTGCATCTGTCTGCAAACGCGAGGGCCGGGCCATCATGACACTCGATACCGACTTCGCGGACATCCAGACATACCCGCCCGACGCATATCCACGACTTCCCGTTTTTCGGCTGAGCCCTCAGTCTCGCGACCATATCCAAAAAATCGGAGCACGACTTCTCCATGTGTTACCCGAAGCGACGCTCTCCGGGCAGCTCTGGATGATCGAGGATTCGCGTATTCGAGTGAGGCAGTGACATGAAGTCGACCGTAAAAATGGAAACCTTCTAGACGGATATCGAGCCCCACCTGCGGAACAACAGCTATATGAAGATTCCCCGCGAGGGCTTCGACACCGACCGTGTGGCCTTCCCGGCAACGACGCTTACCCTTTCATCCGGAATGCCCAGCACCGAGAATGGGCGAAGCTGAAGGCTCTCATCAGGGGGCGGATCGGTGAACAGGTTCAGACCAAGCTGTGCAGGTGGATGGACACCAACGGTTCTCTTGCCACGCTGCACCACAGCTTCAAGTGCTATGGCCGCACGCCGAAAGGGCATCGTATGAAAGTCATGCCGCGAGAATCCAGAGCGGGAAGACGTCGCTCCAGCCCGCTTTCCCGAACATCGCACGGATCAATCTGCGGTCTTACGCTGGGTTGGAAGGTACACCGCTATGTGCCTTCTGACCGAGAGCGTCCTCCGGGCCTGATCTTTCCGCAAGCGGCTGCCATCGTCCCGGAAGTCATTTCCGGTACCAGGCGCAACAGGCTCCCAATGTCCCAGTGGGAGCATACGGCACGCGCCGAATAGCAAAGACCGGATGAAGTACCGCGTCTCCACCAAGGCTCTGCAGTCGGCCTCGTGGCACATGCCGTCGGCGAATATCTCCCTGGCCTCCGCGCTGGGTTCCCGGCATCGCCTGCGGGTGGCGCGAGGACCACCCGATCCACACAGCGGCATCGACACCTCGCGGTCATGGCCGCGGGGCTTACACCTTTCCAGACGGCATCCGCTGCCAGGAAGGCGGAAACTCTGGCAGGAACTCGGAATACTGATGGTCTCCAACTTCGCTGCACCGCAAATCGGTAAACCGGACAATGATCCATTCAGGTATGTCATGTTGATAGGGGCGAGCCGGAAAGCTGGGGAAAGGCCGAAACCGCTGAAAAGGTCAGCAGTGGCCAGGAAAAATCAGCGTGGAACGGTCCCGCCCGCCACAGATACCGCGTCACCGGTGAAGGTCTGCGCACCGCCATGCGCTGCAGGATCTATGTCCACGTGTTGCGGCCCGCAGCATCTCCCTCCTTCGAGACCCCGTTCCGTTCATCCACCAGACTCGATCAGGCAGTCGAAGCACTCGACCGCGAGGGGCGCCGCCATTCAATGGGCACGATCTGGTCGCATGAAACACAATCTGACCATATCGTCGTTCGCTCTCAGGTGGGCTGGTACAAGGCCGTCGCGGACATCGCCAAAGCACCATCGAATCGCGTTGCCCACAGATCGACGGCATCACCTCTCAAACGCCCCTCAATGTGAAATGCCTCTGGCCCTGCGATAGGCGCGACCCCCCGGAACGAGAACGTCCTCGGCGTCCGCCCAGTCTGTCCACAGGCCAGATCGACAAGCAGCGTCGCCGTCAACGGGCCGTGGAAAACAAGCCCATCATAGCCTTCAACATCTCGGGCGTAATCGACGTCATAGTGAATCCGGTGCCCGTTGAAGGTCAGCGCCGAATAGCGAAACAGCATGACCTCGGTCGGGGTGACCGGCTGTGAAAACCCCGCCCCCTCAGGCGCGGGCGCAGGGAAAGGCTTCGGTGCATCTGGGGAGGCATCCTCGCGATAGACGATGTCATGCTCTTCGGTTAGGGCCAGCTCGTCCTTCTGGAAAATCTGATGCCGAACCGTCACGAAACAGAGCTTTCCCGTCCGGCCCCTCTTGTTGGTTACGGACAGTATTTTCGATCGCCTGACTGCATCCAGCCCCAGAATCAGGGGCTGCGCGAAGGTAATCCGCCCGCCTGCCCACATGCGACGCGGCAGGGGAACTGGTGGCAGGAAGCCGCCTTTCTTCGGGTGCGCATCCCGGCCAAGTTCACTGGTGCGCCTGGCTTCCAGGAAGTAAAGCCAGTGCCAAAGAGGCGGGAGGGCGTCTCCGTCCTTGAGAGTAGGATCGCGGTCGAGTGTGGCCTGCATGAAACGCGCGGGCTGGACGCGAAGACTGTCACATGAGGTTTCCTCACGGCCGACCCACTCCTGAATGTCAGTTTCCGTCATTCAAGGCTCCAGCCGAATCGGAAACCTGGCCCGAATTTCGGCATCTGTTTGAGGTGGAATGTGACTGGGATGGGGAGCGCTCAACAACTCATGCGTTCGGGTGCGGGCCCGTTCCAGCAGATCCTTGTCATCGGCCGCGGCCCATTTCTGCGGCGTGCGGCGGTCTGCCAGAGCGGGATAGAAATAGTCGGACTGCATCCGCCCCAATGTCTGTGCGTGGCCAAGGAAATGCCCCGGACCGTCGACGCAGACGTCGCGGATCGTTTCGAGCGAAAGCGTCTCAGGCGAGACCTCGAAACCGCGTGTGGCTCGCAGAATTGACCCGATCATGTCATTGTCCAGCACGAAACTCTCAAGCGAACAGGCGAGCAGCGAACCATACATGCCAGCCGCCTCGTAGATCAGGTTCGCACCGGCCAGCGCGGACAGTAGTTCGGTGTAGCCTTTCTCGTACCCCGCCTGGAAATCGGGCATCTTGCTGTCGGTCATTCCGGCACTGACGGCGCAGGGAATGTCGTAGAACTGGGCCATCTGGGCACAGGCCGCCATCAGGAGCCCCTGTTCGGCCGACCCACCCGACATCGCGCCGGTGCGCAGGTCGCTGACGAACGGCAATGCGCCGAATGTTGCCGGATGGCCGGGATTAAGCAGGTTGACATAGACCAGCCCGGCCAGAACCTCAGCAGTCTGCTGGGCCACCGCACCAGCCAGGGGTGCGGGACTGGTGGCACCAGCCTGACCGGCGGACACGAGCTTGAGAGGGATGCCGTGACGTGCGGCACATTCGATTATGCCGAGGGCCTCTTCGGCGAAAGTCAGTGGAGGAACGACAAAACAGGTCGACACGCATAACGGCGGTCGCAGCCGCAGAGCCTCGGGGCCGCCGGTGATGATACTGAGCATCTCGACGGCTTCCTCCATCACCGCGGCCGAGCCAAAGGACGTACCGGTTGGTTTGGCCGTGCCCTTCATGCAGGCATAGGCGGTGTTCAGGTCCATCTCGCGCGGATCACTCAGGTCGCGGGCAACCACAGTGCGCTGGAACATGTGGATATTGGGCAGTGCCTCGGCCAGTCGGGCCATGTCATAGAGATCACGCAGAGTGCTGTCACGCAGCTGCCCGGTCCGGCTGTCAATGATATGCACCGCCGCGCCAGAGGTACCCAGATAAACCCTTGTCCCGGAAGGGTCGATCTCATGCTCGGGGCTCAGCCCATGCAGCCTGAAGCCCCGACCAGCCATTTTCAGCGTGGCCCTGACCAATGGTTCGGGCATCAGGAGGCGACCATCCGCTGACAGCCGTCCACCTGCGGCGCAGACGGCATCGATGCACGATGGCGTCGCGTCTTTCATACCGATCTCTTCGAGAATTCTCATGGCGGTTTCGTCAATCATCGCCACTTCGGTGCCGGTCAGCGGACGGTAGAGACCACTTGGAATCCCCGGCCAGATGGCCTTTGTCGGGCCGGATCCGGCACCGCCTTCACGAGCCTGACTGCGTGCATCGCGTCCTCCGCGGCGCCGTCCAGCCGTCATTGCGAAGCCTCCCGGAAGAAGTTGGAAATGTCTGGAGCTCCGGTCCAGCCGATAATCCGGGCGAAGTGTTCGGCAGGCCTTCCCGTAATGCCGTGCCATTTTTCGGCAAGCTGATCCTGGCTCATGGGGTTTTGCGGCACCCCAAGCGGGTAAGCGCATTCGGTTTCGATGACGTTGCCCGTCGATGGTGTGATCCGCATCAGATCGGGCTGATCCGGGTCGTAATTCCGACTCAGGTCACGTGCAGGTTCGGGAGTGACTTTCGTGACGCCAATCAACCGGTCGACTTCCGGTGCGGTCCAGAATTCCGACGCGCTGTCCGCAAGCGTCAGTCGTCCGGCAACCAGGGCCTGCGCGATGCATGCAGGGGCCGAAAACAGGGCTTCGGCCCGGCTTTCGGGGCGGTGAAAGGGCAGGATCGCATGATGAAAATCAGGCATGACCGCTTGAATTTCAACGATCTTCCGTGTTTCTCCATGTAGCCGGGCACGCAGGTCAAGCGCCGCCGTTATCAGCCGGTGCGTATAACCGCAGGACGGCCAAGGCTTGAGCAGGAGTCCAAATTCCACCAGCGCCAATGGTGCGCCGAGCCGACCAGACAGATCGGCAAACCGCTCGGGGTCATGCATCCCCATCAGACCGGCAAAGCCACGAGGGCTGTCGATCACCTGTGGCCAACCCGTTGCTCCGCTGGCCGCCAGGCAGACGGCCTCGACACCGGTGCGTGCGGCAAAACCAGCCTGAAGAGGCTTTGCGTTGGACCCGAACTGGATCGTGTACCCAGTGGCCTGTGAAGCGGAGATTGCCAGCGCATGAGTGGTCCGCGTCCTGGAAAGGCCGATCAGTCGCGCCACTGCGCCCGCGGCTCCGATCGCACCAAGGGTGGCCGTCGAATGAAACCCGCGTGCATAGTGGTCAAGCGTGACGGTCTCGCCCAGCCGCATGATGATTTCGGAACCGACGGCATGGGCTTCGAAAAGTTCCACACCGCTCGCCGGGCGCAGATGGGCCATCGCCAGAAGCGCAGGCAGCAGAACTACGGTCGGATGGGTGTTGCCGGGTTCCTCCCAGTCATCGAGATCCCATGCATGGCCCGCAACCGCATTGACCATGGCAGCATAGGGCGCAGGGAGGGTTACCGAAGTGCCAAAGACCGGCACATCCCCCGCACCCAAGGGCGCAAAGGCGGTGCGTGCGCGATGCGCAACCTCGCTCTGTGCTCCGGCAAGGATGCAGCCAAAGCAATCGGCAACAGCCGGTGCTATGATCCGGGCAAGCGCCCGATCAGGGCGTGCAGTGACCACGAAATCCGCAAATGTCTCGGCGGCGGTCATCCGCTCACGTCCCTGATCCGGACTTCCGGCGTCCGGACACCGCTGACTTTGTCTTTGGGGTGCGGAATTGCCGATGGCGTACGGCTGCCACCCATGCCGTCGGGTGAGCCGATGGCGAAGACATCACCAAAGTTCATCGGCAGGACATGCGGGAGGCGGACGATCATTGCGGGTCCGCTCCAGCCCCCAGCCGCATCACCTTGCCGTTCACCCATGTCTCAGGCCGCAATTCGGCAATGTCATCAACCTCGTCATGGCCCCTGATCCAGGCTTCCCGGCTTCCGGAGGCATGACAGACCCTGCCCGCGTGAACCGAACGTTTCATGCCGGCATGCGGGGACCCTTCGTTCATGTCCGGATGGTCCACCGCCTGTTCTGTGGGGATGTGACGGCCGGGCCTGCCGATCACGGCGACGATCTCACCTATGCAATCCAACATGTCTACAGCACTCCCAACCCGGTAGAGCCTGCGATAGTCCATGCCCGCGTAGTTGGTCCTACCCGGCGCAAGGATCAGCGGCAGCCATGTGATCTCCAAAGCCACTATGGCGGCGCTGCAAGACGATGCCAATTCTTCTTCTGGATGGCAGTCTGGATGATCCGAAAACTCCGGGCAAGCCCTGGAAACCTCAGCGATGGCTGATCAACCGCCTTACTGCGTAACAGTCCCACAGGTCTTCTTACCCCGATGGACAAAGGCGGCCAGCTTCATTTTGTCGTTCCACCAAAACCTGCCTCACATGCGCGGATCACGGCGCTGACGGTTCTGTTATAGGGTGTCTGGATACCAAATTCCTCTGCCAGTGGCGGAATCGCCCCGTTGATTGCGTCAAGTTCTGACAGTCGCCCCGCCTCATGGTCCTGCAGCATCGAGGGTTTGGCCGTCCCGACCCGCTCGGCAGAAGGCGGTCACATAGGCCACGGCGTCATCGAAGGAAAAGGCTACCTGTTTGGCCATACCGACAGCATAGGCCTCCGCCATGCATCCCAGCGCGACCTGCCAGCGTTCAGGGTCCACACGTAGTTCTGCCGCATTACAGCGAAAGACGGTACAGGGACCCGACAGGGTGACGTTGCACAGGAGCTTTTCCCAGATCAGTTGAGCGATATCGTCGTAGGTTTCAGTTATGAACCCGCCAGACCCGCCACACCATGGCGACTTCCTTAAGTCTGGAATCCGCGCAGCCCTTCATCGCGCCCAGCCGAATCCGTTTCATCGAAGTGTGGCACGCACGGCCCGGTCCGGCCATGGAAGCGCCAAAGCCCTCAGCCACTCCAGCAGCACCTGCGACGCAGGCAGGTGCTGGGCGATTCTCTCACCCGCGCCCAGACCGTTCTGAATTGTCAGAACCACGGACTCAGGCCCCATGGCCCTGGCAACTGCCCGGGCGCTGGACGCAACTCCGGATGCCTTGGTTGCGATGACATAGAGATCACATGCTCCCGCATCTGAAAGACGTTCCGTCGCCTTTACGGATCTGGTCAGTATTTCACCGTCAGGACCATCGACGCGCAATCCACGGTCGTTGATGGCTGCGATATGTTCGGCCCATATGTCCACCGCCCAGACATCGTGACCCGCCTCAGCCAGTCGCGCGGCATAAATCGAACCCATCGCACCTGTGCCGACTACGGCGATTTTCATGTTGACACCCCTTCCTGCTGCGGCAGTCCGAATCTGTATGACAGATCGCAGCGCAGCCTGTCCGGCAGGTGGTCGGGCCAGTGCCGTTCCAGAATCCGGGCAGCGCGCCTTGCCGCACGCTGTCCCATATCGGCGCGATCCGACGCCGACCACTCATCAATCGAAATACGGTCCGCGATTTCCGGATACAGAAAATCGCAGCGCATCCGTGCATAGGTCTCAGGGCGGCCCAGGAAATGCCCATCGCCCGAAACCACCTCTGCGACTTCGTCGAACATCAGGGTCTGTTCAGTGACCTCAGGCGGCACATTGGACCTCAGAATGGCTCCCAGCATGTCGTTGTCAGCCACCATTGCAGCGTAATTCACCCCCATAAGCCCCGCCTGCGTTCCCACAGCCTGGGTAATCAGGTTCGCACCCGACTGAACTGCCGTATTGATGGTCAGCGCCTTCTCGTATCCCGCCTGGAAGTCAGGCACCTTGCTATCGGTCGCGCCTGCAATCACCGAGCAGGGCACGTCCCAATGGCGCAGAACCTGAACTCCCAGCGCGGTCGCCATCACCTGTTCGCCCGCACCACCGGCCATGCCTCCAGTACGCAAATCAGTGATCATCGACCGCGGCCCGGCGATGCGCGGTGCCCGTGGATCCATGGCATGGACATAGGCAAGTCCGGCCAGAACCTCGGCAAGGGTCTGTGCCACTGATCCGGCAACGGTGACCGGGCTTGATGCACCAAGCTGGCCAAAGACGTTGCAATGAACGGGTATGCCGTGGCGCACCGCTTCGGACATGACAGCAACGCTTTCGGCATGAAACCGCAGAGGCGGAACCGCGTGGTTGACATTGAGCGACAGGAACGGCCGGGCGCGAAAGGCGACCTCGCCGCCCGCGACCTCGTGGCAAAGCCGTGCGATCGGACCGACATGAGCTGGATCGGCTGCCTGCACCATTACATGTTTCGAGCAACCTGCCAGACTGGCTGCCGCTGTCGCCAGGTCAAAATCCAGCGGATCGCCAACATCTCCGGCCACAAGGGACCGTGAGAAAAAGTGGACATGCTCCAGCGCATCGGCCATCCGCGCCGCCGCATGAAGATCGCGCAATTCTGAAGGTCGGAAACTGCCAGTGTCCGGATCCATCACATTCGGGGCGGCCCCTCCGGTTCCGGCATAGACACGGGTGCCACCGACATTCATGTCATGGGCGGAACTCTGCCCTGCCAATAGAACGTTTTGCGGACCGTCCCGTATCGCTACCTCGGCCAGGCTGCGTGGATAGAGCAGCCGATGGTTTTCCAGACGACCACCCGCTGCAAGGATGATCTCGCAGAGGTGAGGTGGGGCATCGGACATCCCGATTTCAGTCAGAATGCGGATCGCCTCCCCGGCAATCATCTCGACATCTTCCGACTTTGCCGGGTGCCAGGATCCAACCTGTGCCGCCATATCAGGGTCGACCGAAACTTTCGGCACGTTACCGCCACAATGTCTTGTCCGTCTGGCCATTATGCAACCGGATCCGGCTGAGAAGGGTCGATGGCCAACCAAACCGATTTCAGCCGCAGAAAGCGGTGCATTCCCTCAATGCCATTCTCCAGGCTGTAGCCGGAACGCCCGAAACCACCGAAGGAACTACGCATCACCACATTGAAGCGGCCTCCACTTTCTATCCAGACCCTGGAACCCGTGCCAAATGCCGACAAGCGCTCGTTCTCCTTCCCGTTCGTATCGGAGTGTATCGCGGAAAGCGTTATCGGGCCAACAATAGGTCTTCGCTCGGAATGTCACCTTTGCCGACTTACGGCCCAAACCGTCATTCAGGTCATATCCATGTGCCCGGCTCTCAAAACAGTCGTCCAGAATCCCAGTGCGAGCATCGCCCAACCACCTGTAAACATTGGGAGCCATAATCACTTCTCGGGAAATAATCCTTCCGAAATCCACGGCCGGTTCTGATCAATTGGGTAACGGACTCATACTCAGGAGGTATTGGAGGATGGACCCGACAACGTTGCCCACTCAGGAAGCCCGGCCGTCGCTGTGGAGGCGGCGCCCAGGTTCCTCGCGCTCCACAGACCGGCGGGAGCCACGCGGTGGCCCGACAGCTCCAGACCACCGGGAATGCCGCACATGCGCCGCCCCTAAAGCCTTCCTATCCGCCAAGCCAGGGCGGGCGCACCGGACCGCCTTCGGAGCGGAATCCCGAGCAGGGAGCCGCCGGAAACTCTACAGCGAATCGCCCTGGCCACTCAGATTCCCCACATGAGGCTCCTCCAAAATGCCACCCGTCCAACCCATCGAAATTCAGTCAAACGACTATCCGCTCGGAATCGATGACGGAATCAATCCCGATTGAACCCGCCTCGATGACCTCTGCGTAGATGCCCAGATCGGTATGGCCGTACTGTTCCTCTATTCGCGCGGAACATCAATGTCGCGTTCCGAGGTCTGCGGATTAACCTGGGTGGCTGGGCATCGGCGGGTGCGCAGACAGACCCGCAGGCATGCGTCTCCGATTCTGATCTCCCGACCCACAAGGTCCAGTTCCTCGCACTCCGGCCAGCCGTCGAAGTAGATGTTGGCGCGGAATCTCAACGGATCCACCGCCTTGCCAATCCGCCGCTCGAAGTCGCGCACCGTGTTCAGATTGATAAGGGACACCGCATTCATCATCAGTTCGGACCGGACCGATACATCCGTGAAGCGGCTTTCGCCCGCTCTGGCCAGAACCGGGCGGTTTTCGGCACCCAACGACAGATGGGAAGACATGAACTCTTCCGCCTCCCGGACACCAGACGGGTCGTCGACACTGATGTCCAGCAGCATCCTGCTGTCCCGCCAGATCTCCAGCCGCCCGGTTCCGGAATCGAATCGGCTCTGCAGCGCGGCAAGGCTCTCATCGGTCATCAGAACGAGGAATCTCTGCTTCGGCATGGGGCGAAACCGCCCTGGGACATAGCCACTGTCATGACGTGCGAAGGCAAAGACCCTGTCGAATGGGAAACCCCGGCCGACAGCCAGCCTGACGCGCTCAAGACGCTGCGGGGACAGCCCCTTGAACGGATAATGATACAGGGCTGAAATGGATCCGCGGATTTCACAGCCCTCCCGGAACTATCAGGCACGCCGCATAGCGGCGGTTCGCCAATGCCAGATCCATCATACGGAAGCCGCCGAAAGCTCACCCACCTCGGCAAGCTTTTCGAAGAGAAGCGCCACCGCTTCGGCACCGGGATCATTGTGCCCGACCAACCTGTCCGCACTAACATAGCTCGCGCGGCCTGCCCTGGCCCGAGTGATGGTGGCGGTAAGGTTGGCGCCATCCCTGGCCGCCCGGGCGGCTGCATCCATTCCATTCGGGAGCGCCTCCAGCGCCGGGCACAGCGCATCGATCATCGTCCTGTCACCCGGCCTTGCACCCCCCACCTGCTGGATCCGGTCCAGACCAGCCTGGAGCGCACCGATCATGTTTCTGCCGCTGGCCAAAGCATCTCCCGCAGCAGTGAAGAAGATCGCCAGGAGAACACCCGACGAGCCGCCCATGGTCTGGCTCAGCTCCAGCCCGATGGCCCGACAGAGCTGGGTAAGGTCAGCAAGCGGCAGCCGGTCAACAGCAGCTGTCAGAGCTCGCGACGCGGTGGCAAGCGTACTGCCCGTATCGCCGTCACCCGATTTCGCATCAAGCACATTCAGGTCAGTCTCCGCTTCCATCAGAATGGCGCAGCAGCGGATGATAAGGGCGCGCATGCGGTCATCCTTCGAGGACGTAGGACGGATGGGCGTCAGGCCATCCGGCAGGGGCAGTACCGGGACCTCGCTGGTCTGAACGCAGCCGGGCCAGGCCCAGGGTGCCACAGGCACCTGCAGAAGATCCTCTTCACTCCCGCTCACCGGCAGCAGCGACACGGAAAAGCCCCGCATGTCGAGTGAGGTCATCATCGACGCCGGACCGACCATCCAGCGGATCTGGGTGGCGATTCGGGATTTGCAGAGTTCCTCGGCAAGCACCGCCATCTCAAGAGGCGTCACCCCGCCAAGGTTGTTCAGCAGAGCCACATGCTGCTCCGACCCCATTTTCGACGCCAGGCGCTCCACCATCATTTCAATCGCATTCCTAGCACCGGAAAAATCAACCTGCTCGATGCCCGCCTCGCCATGGATCCCGAGTCCCAGCTCAGCCCTGCCCGGGCTGATCCGGTACTCTTTGGGCGATCCGGGGATCGTACACGTGTCGAGCGACATGCCGATCGAGATCACCCCGTCAATCACCCGCTGCGCTGCCAGTGTGACATCGTCAAGACTGGCGCCCTGATCGGCCAGCGCTCCGGCGATCTTGTGCACGAAGAGCGTTCCCGCCACGCCACGGGCCTGCGGGAGGTCCGGCAGGGCGATATCATCATCCACGATCACCATGTTCACTTTATGCCCTAGGGCACGGGCACGTTCGGCGGCCAGGCCGAAGTTCAGACGATCGCCAGTGTAGTTCTTAACGATCAGCAGACAGCCCGCGTTGCCGGTTACCGCAAGGATGCCAGCCAATACGGCGTCGACGGACGGAGAGGCGAAAACCTCACCGCAAACCGCTGCCGTGAGCATGCCCTGCCCCACAAATCCAGCATGGCTCGGTTCGTGCCCGGACCCGCCGCCGGAAACCAGCGCCACCTTCGATTTATCCCAATCAGTGCGGACGACGACCTTGATGTGCGGATAGCCATCCAAACGCGCCAGCCGTCCGCCCGCCGCTCTCAATGTCCCGTCGATGGCTTCGGTAACAAGGGTTTCCTTGGTGTTGATGAATTGCTTCATGATCGATCTCCTCAGCCGATACGCATGCCGGCCGCGTCGAAGAACAGGGGGTTTCGGGGCTGTATCGCTACTGTGTCACCTGGTCCAAGATCCGCGCGCACATCCGCCAGGGTCACGATATCATGGCCATCGAGTGAAAGGTGCAGCCGCGTCTGGTCTCCCAGGTGCTCGACGCGCAGAACCCTGGCCGGTTTACCTTCGCCTTGCCGGATATGTTCTGGACGCAGCCCGATCATCCTTGCTCCGGGCGGTGCTCCACCGAATAGCTCGGTGGGCAGCGCATTGATCCGGGGCAGTCCAAGGCGGCTCGCGACATACAGGCTGACCGGATCCTCGTAGATCTCACGGGGTGAACCGAACTGCACCAGACGCCCTTCATCCAGCACACCCACATGCGTGGCCATGGCCATGGCCTCGATCTGGTCATGCGTCACATATAGCAGCGTCGCACCCAGATCGGCCTGGATCCGCTTGAGCTCAACCCTGAGTTCGGCACGCAGCTTGGCGTCAAGTGAACTGAGCGGTTCGTCCATCAGATGTATGTCAGGATCGCGCACCAGGGCACGGCCGATCGAAACGCGCTGCATCTCCCCGCCCGACAGCGCCGTCGCCCGGTTGTCCAGCTTGTGCGCGATTTGCAATATCTCGGCCACCTCCTGCACCTTGCGGGTGATCTCAGACTCCGGTGTCCTCAGGATCGGGGATTTCAGCGGAAAGGCCAAATTATCGCGAACCGTCAGATGCGGATAGAGCGAATATTGCTGGAACACCATCGCAACGTTGCGCTGCGCTGGAGTCTCATTGATTACCGGTCGGCCGTCAATCATGATATCGCCGCTCTCCGGACGTTCAAGCCCCGAGATCAGCCGCAGCGTCGTGGTCTTTCCCGCCCCGGTCGGACCAAGCAGAACGACGAAGGCGCCATTCGGAACCGTGAGGGTGACATTGTCAACCGCAACCGTCTTTCCGAACGACTTGGTCACACGGTCAAGCGCGACATCAGCCATTGGACAGAACCCCCTCGTTCAGGTCAGACCGGAGCGCACGTCCCGTCTGGCTGTCAAAGAGCGTGATGGTTCTGCCGTTGAATTCCAGCCCTACCGTCTCACCCACGCTGGCGGGCCGATCCGACGGAGTACGCGCCTTTACCTCGCCATTGGCGGTCTTCAGGGTGACGATCTGTGTGGTGCCAAGATACTCGACCGCCTCGACCTCAGCCCGATAGCCTGCGGCATCCGAGAGTCTGATATGCTCAGGACGCACACCGAGCACCATGTCACCAGCGAAGGGCTCCCGCATTTCCGGCACGGCGAAGCCCTGATCGTGCAGGGTCACGGATGTCGCACCTGCCTCGACTCCGCCACGAAAACGCAGGAAGTTCATTGAAGGCGAACCGATGAAGTCGGCGACGAACATCTTTACCGGCCTGTCATAGATTTCCTGTGGTGTGCCGAACTGCTCGACCACACCGTGGTTCATGACCGCAATTCTGTCACCCATCTGCATGGCTTCAAGCTGATCATGGGTGACATATACGGTGGTCGCGCCCATCCTGTCATGCAGGGCACGCAGCTCCGCCGCCATGTGCTCGCGAAACTCGGCATCAAGCGCACCCAAAGGCTCGTCCATCATGAAGGCTTTCGGATTGCGCACGATGGCGCGGCCAAGCGCCACCCGCTGCCTGTCTCCACCTGAGAGTCCGCCTACGGAACGGTCCAGGATGTTCTCAATCCCCAGAATGCGCGCGACCTCGGCAACCTTTGCCTTAACCTGGGCCCGCGGCATTCCCTGGCTGACCAGCGGATAGCTGATGTTCCTGCGCACGTTCAGATGCGGATAGAGCGCGAACATCTGGAACACGAAGGCGATGTCTCGCTGGCTCGCGGGTTTCTGCCCGACTTCCTCTCCATCAATGTAGATTTCACCGCTCGTTGGAAGCTCAAGCCCCGCGATCATGCGAAGCGTCGTGGTCTTTCCACAGCCCGAAGGCCCAAGCAGCATGAAAAATTCACCATCCTCGATCCTGAAGGAAGAGGACTGGACGGCAGTGAATTCACCGAAATCCTTGCGGAGATTGCGGATCACGATCTCGGCCATGATCTCATTCCGGGAAATGTGAAACGATGACGAACATCACCGTACCGACAAGCGTCGTGATGAACGAATAGGTGAAGGCCCACATCACGAAAGGCTGCATCAGCATGAACACACCGAATGCAATGATGATCGTGGCGATCATCTCCCATGGTCCCCGGCGAAGGCGAAGCAGCCCCTGTACGAAATCTGTCATTTACGCACCGCTCCGAAGGTGATCCCGCGCAGCAGGTGTTTGCGCAGCAGGATGGTGAAAATCATTACCGGCAGCAGGAAAAGGGTAGCACCAGCGGCGACCGCCGGCCAATCGAGCCCACCGATGCCAATGATCGTGGGGATGAATGGCGGCGCGGTCTGAGCCGTGGCAGAGGTCAGCAGCACCGCGAAGGCGTATTCATTCCAGGCGAATATCAGGCAGAAAATCGCGGTCGAGGCAATGCCGGTTGCGGCCTGAGGCAGCACCACTTTGTAAAAGGCCTGGAACCGGGTGTAGCCATCTATCAGCGCAGCCTCTTCATATTCGCGGGGGATTTCGTCGATGAACCCTTTCAGCAGCCACACCGCAAGCGAAATGTTCACGGCCGTATAGAGCAGGATCATGCCCAGATGCGTGTCACTGAGACCAAGGTTGCGATACATCAGGAAGATCGGAATCGCGACCGCGATGGGCGGCATCATCCGGGTCGAGAGAATGAAGAATAACAGGTCATCCGCCAATGGAATACGGAAGCGCGAAAAGGCATAGGCAGCAAGCGTACCCAGAAAGACACTCAGGAATGTCGAGCCAAAGCCAATGATGACTGAATTCAGGAAACGCTCGCCAAACTTTGATGGCGCGACGATCACCATGTCGTATTTACGTACGATTTCATCAGCCCAGGTTACCGGCGGATTGTTGGCCAGAAACTCCTCGGTCTGCCGGGTCCGCGTGGTGAACAGGTTCACATAGCCTTCCAGAGTGGGTGTGAAACAGGCCTCACCACTGCAGCCTACGAGATATTTCGGGGGATAGCTGATGGCATCGGCAGGCGACTTAAAGCCTGTGATGCCGATCCAGGCAAGCGGTATCATCGTGATCAATGCGTAGGTGACCACTAGAATGCCGGCAATCCACTTGACACGCGTCTTTGCGGCGACGATCGAATGGGCGCTCATGGTTCCGCCACTCCAGCCTGCGAATGGCCGTAGGACAGCCTTTCAGGAGCATCGCAACTCGCTGTCACGCCTGGGATGTTCTGCGCCTGGAACACCGTCAACGCTCCTTTACCCTGTTGAGCGCCTTCACGTAGATCGATGCGAGTCCGAAGACGGTCACGAACAGGATGATCGCATAGGCGGAGGCATAGCCAGTGCGCCATTTCTCGAACGCTTCACGTTTGAGATTGATCGAGGTGAGTTCGGTCGTCGACCCCGGCCCACCGCCCGTCAGCTGAACCACGAGGTCGAACATCTTGAAGTTCTCTATACCGCGGAAAAGCACGGCGAGCATCAGGAACGGAAGCACCATCGGGACGGTGATGGTGAAAAACTGGCGAAGTTTCGAGGCGCGGTCGATCTCCGCCGCTTCGTAGATGTAGTCAGGGATTGAGCGCAGCCCCGCAAGGCAGATGAGCATCACGAACGGTGTCCACATCCAGGTATCCACGATAACGATGGACCAAGGCGCCAGGTTGACGGAACCCAGCATCTCGAAGCTTGACGCCTCCCTTCCGGTGAAGAACGCGACGATGTAGTTGAACAGCCCGATCTGCGGCTGGTAGAGAAACTTCCAGAAGTTCCCGACCACTGCAGGCGAAAGCATCATTGGTAGCACAATTACGGTGGTCCAGAAGGCGTTACCCCTGAAATTCCTGTGGATGAGCCAGGCCAGAGCAAACCCGATGAGAACCTGCAGCAGAATGGTCCAGAACAGGAAATGCGCCGTGGCCTGCATGTTCAGCCAGATATCGCTGTCGGTCAGGATGCGTTCGTAATTCCTGAGCCCAATGTTCTTGACCTCGCGCCCGATGCGGTTGGCCTTGTAATTGGTGAAACTCAGCTGGATCGTCCAGATCAGCGGAAAAATGTTGATCGCCAGCAGCAGGAAGATCGTGGGCGCCACGAAGATCCACACGATGGCGCGATCCGACAGGCCGCGTATCCTGCGCGCAATCCGCTGGGGCGTTGCCGAGGCAACACGATCCATGGCTCCGTCCGACATCGGTTTGATCCGCTTCGTTCTTACCGTTCAGGCAGCTTGGGCGGAGAGTTTGGGAAAGATATCGAAACTCCCCGCCCCATGTCACCGTGACAATCCCGGGCTCACATACGGGCCCGTTCAGGTGGAGCCGCTAGAGCTTGCCCTCGTCCTCAAAGACCTCGGTCCAGTCCTCGATGAGCAGATCCAGTGCTTCCTTGGCCGTACCCTGGTCGGCAACGACATAGTCATGGATGCGCTTCTGCATGGCCAGCAGAAGTTCGGCATAGGCTGGCTCCTGCCAGAAGTCCTGAACCCCAGCCATCGCTTCAAGGAAGTCACCGGCAAAGGGCGCGCTATCGACAAAGCCCGGATCGTTGAGCACCGAGTTATGGGCCGAATAGCCGCCCAGTTCCCACCACTTGGCCTGGACGTCGGGGTCTGAGAACCACTTGATGTATTCCAGCGCGGCATCCTGCTTGTCTGAATAGGTCACTACCGAGATGCCCTGTCCGCCCAGCGTTGAACCGGCCTGATTCTGCGGCGGGTTGACGAAGAAGTCGATCCTGTCGCCGCCGGTATTGGGATCGGCGTAGAGGCCGGGGAAAAAGGCGAACCAGTTCATCGCCAGTGCCACCTGACCCGATTTGAACGCATCAAGCGATTCGCCCATATAGGAGTTGGTGTAGCCCGGCGGTGTCGCGGTCTTGTAGAGCTCCTTGTAGAATTCCAGCGCCTCAACCGCCTCGGCCGAGTTCACGGCACCTTCCATATCATAGGATCCCGGCGTGTTCTCGTATTTGAATCCCCAGGGATAGAGCGCGGAAGTCACACCCATGGTGATGCCTTCCGAGCCGCGTTCGGTAAAGATGGCGGCACCGTAGACCGTCTTGCCGTCAATCTCCCGGCCCTGGAAGAACTGCGCGATCTGCAATAGCTCTTTCTGGGACTGCGGCTCGCGCAGATCCTGCCCGGTTGCCTCCTTGTAGGCCGCCCTGATGTCGTCCCGCGCAAACCAGTCCTTCCGGTAGAACCAGCCGTTGGCATCCCCCATTGCCGGCAGCGCATAGTAGTTTGGCGTGCCCTTCGGCCAGGTCGAATAGGCATAGACGGTCGCGGGCGCGAAATCGTCCATGCTGATGCCCGCGCTGTCAAAGAAATCGTTCAGCTTGACGTAATGGCCGTTCTCAGCCCCGCCGCCGATCCACTGGCTGTCCCCGATCAGCAGATCGCACAGTTTTCCGCCCGAGTTCAGTTCGTTCAGCATGCGGTCGGCAAAATTCGGCCAGGGCACGAATTCGAAATTCATCGTGTGGCCGGACTGCGCCTCAAACTCCTTGCTGAGCTCGACAAGCGCGTTCGCCGGATCCCAGGCCGCCCAGCAGAGCGTGAGATCATCGGCATGGGCTCCGGTTGCCGCGACTCCCGACGCGGCGGCCAGTGCGGACGCCGCAAGAAACTTGTTGGTCTTCATGGATATGATCCTCCTGATTCATTGCCCCCGAACGTGCGAACCGCAGCGCCCGCATCCGTCGAGGATCCGTATTCCTAACCGAGGTACGTGCCAACGGAAACTCGAAACTCCGAGGTACGGTCCCTATTCCGGTATTCCCGTTCAGCCTGGAACCCGAAGGTTTGGCGCGCCGGGCTCAAACGCCGTAGCAATGATTATTCCGATTTGCAACAGATGTCATTATCGCAACAATTCCGTAAAATCCCTCTTTCCGTCACATATCATAGGAGAACATGATGGCCTTCATTTCTGAACGGGGGGACGAGAGCTCCCCAGAGGAAAGACTGGCCGCGCTTGGCCTGACCATGCCACCCGCCCCAAAGCCACTCGGCACATATGCACCCTGGATCATCAGCGACCAGACCCTGATCACCTCCGGACAGTTCTGCTGGAGAGGCGAGGAGTTGGCCTATACCGGACGAATGGGGTCCGACCTCACGCCTGAACAGTCCTACGATGCCTGCCGCCAGGCCGCGCTGTGCGGGCTTGCGCAGATCAGGGATGCGCTTGGCTCGCTCGACCGGGTGGCTCAGATCCTGCGGCTGGAAGGCACCATGCAGGTGGCGCCAGGGTTTCGGGATCATCCGTTGGCCCTCAATGGCGCATCGGACCTGATCAACGAGGTCTTTGGTGAACGTGGCCGACATACCCGGATGATCTATTCGAACCCTGAAATGCCACTGGACGCGCCTGTTCTGCTGACATTCACGGTGAGGATTCAGCAATGACGGGAGTCGACCCTTCCAGCTGGTGGTCCAGGGAGACTTGCGTTGAAACGGTCGAAGAGCGACACAGGCATCAAGTGGGCAGTTTGCCATTCCCTCGAAACTGATAGCATCCGAAATCCGGCATCTGGGCTCGCACCAGGAGAGTGAACCGTATTTCATCTCAAGGCGCCCGCCGCTTCCGAATCGCGACCTCGGACATCGGGTCGAAGGGCCACGTTTCCGATGGCCTGGTTATCAAGACAGAATATCGCATCAGCGGCGCATGCCGTTGCCGCGCAGGTTGGGGAGAGTATATGGTGCATGATCCGCCGAACTTTGGGAACGGCGTGGTGCCCGTCACTGTCGACTTAAGGACCAACGCGAACGCACGGGAACCACTGGTGAGGCTGCGCCGCCCAGGGCACAGACATCGTCGGCGGGCGCCGCGATCAATCGGGCCAAAACACCGCTGACCCTGACCCTGCCCCCTGACCTGCAGCGGATGCCAGCCACGCCCGCACCCCTGTATACCCGGTCACACGGCCAGTCGACCAAGCGCTTCATTGCGGCGGGCACGAGCATCATGCGCCTGCGTGACATAACCGAAGCACTCAATCTGAACAGAGACTTTAGCTTTACGTTCCGCCTGCTGCAAACGACTAACCCGGATATCTCACCAGCCGCAACCCGAAGCTCCAGCACCGGCCCGGAAGGGGTTCCGGGGGCGGTTCGTGGGCGTTCCGGCAGCTCCGTCGGCCGACGGAACCCGACAGCGGCCGTCCGGTGGCCGTGATGACGGGAACAATGAGAGAACATCCACGGCCCGGCAGCCGCGGGCGGCGGCGCGGGACACACCTCTCCCGCTGCGGGCCGGTTCCGCCCGCCAGTCCGGGCCGTCAGGGGCCGGATCCGCTCAGGCGGGCGTGGGTTCGGGGGCGGGTTCCGGCTGCGGCGGCGGCACCTGCGGCGACGGCGCGGCCAGCAGCGCGGCGACCGCCCGTGCGAACAGGTCCTGAAGGGGAAAGACCGAGGACAGCGACAGGCGGACGCGGCGCACGCTGACCGTCACCCGGCAGGCCACCTTCAGGAGCCGCGTCCTTATGGTCCCGCACTGGGCCCTCGCCATGTCCGTGCCGGCGAGGCCGATCGCCCGGACGGTCCGGAGCAGGGCTCCGGCGAAGGCGGAGAGGTACAGCCGCAGCTGGTTGGCGCGCATGGTCGCCGTCGAGGTCCGGTCGGCGAAGAGTTCCAGCTGCTGCTCCTTTATCCGGTTCTCCATGTCGCCCCGCGCGCAGTACAGCTTCTCGTAGAGGTTCCTCGCGGTGAAGCGGTCCTTCGGCAGGCTGGTCACGACGAAGCGGGGATTGGCGCCGCCCGGGCCGGGCAGCCACTCCGCCTTTCCCACGACGCGGCGGGTCCGGCTCCAGCTGGACCGGGTCCGGTAGCGAAAGTCCCGGAAGCGCCGCGACGGCTTTCCCGAGGCGATGGCGCGCCGCCGCGACCTCTCCAGCGGTCCGGCGATCCGCTCCACCAGGCGCGAGTTCCTCGCAAGGCCAGGCACATAGTCCACGCCATTCGCCTCGCACCAGGCCATCAGGCTCTCGCGGCAGAAGCCGGAATCGCCCCTCACGATGATGGCGGTCTCCGGCCAGCGGGAGCGGATCCGCTCCACGATCTCCGTCAGCGCCTCCACCGATCCCTCCGACGCGTCGATGTTCGCCTGACGCAGCCGCGCAGGCAGGACGTGGTCGCCGCAGGTGACGTAGAGCGGAAGGTAGCAGTAGTGGCGGTAGTAGCCGTGGAAAAAGCGGCCCTCCTGGGCGCCGTGCAGCGGGTCGTCGGTGGCGTCGACGTCGAGGACGATCTCCCCGGGCGGGACCTCGTGGGCATCCAGGAACAGGTCCACCATCAGCCGCTCGATCGCGGCGCCGTCGGCCACGATCCGTCTGTAGCGGTCCGTTTCCGCCGCCTCCGGCGTGCCCGGCTCAAGGCGGTTGAGGGTGCTGGACCCGGCCAGGGGATGGCCCCGGTCGCGCTCCCTCGGCCGGTCGGCGCCGGTGATGTCGTCGCGCCCGACGGCCAGCGCCAGGACGCTGTCGTCCCGCAGGCGGTCGTGGTCACTGCCGTCCTCGTAGCCGAGGGCGATCGCCATGACGCGCTGCGCCACGAGCTCCCGCAGCCCGTGCTCGATGCGGTCCTGGTCCCGGTAATCGGTCAGGCACTCCGCCAGCCGGCGGGTGACGTCCGCCACCCGGTCGGCCTCCCGCAGGAGAAGCGCGCCGCCGTCGGAGGACATGCGCCCGCCGTCGAATGCGGCGGTCACCTCCCGCCGTCCGTGCCGGTTGAACTCGATGTCAGGGCTGTTACACTGTGTATGCATGGGGTCCGGTCTCCTCTCATATGCAAGGTTTTGTTGAATCCCGCATATATCATGGAATCCGGCCCCATGCAACATCATCTGGTGAGATATCCGGGCTAAGATCGAGATCCTCGCGACCAAAGCAGGCCCCATTCACTGGGCCATTTATGTCGGAACCAGACCCTGCGGGAGCTGTCGGTCCTGACGAAGGACGGAGGTTCCGGCCAAGGCTTGACTGGTCGAAGGCATGATCACGGCCGGATTGCTCCAGAAGCTTCCGAGACAATTCATTGATTGGCCTTAGCGTAAGGTGGAGGCGGCCCGCTCCCGTGACATCGCCTTTCGCCATCAGGGGAAACCGGCACCTTGGGCTGATATCCCGTCAATCAACATGCCCCTCGCCACATCCGCTGACAGGCGAACCGAATGAACTGGAGCGGTACCGAACAGCGTCGAACGTACCGGTATCTCCGCTGATCCGACGCGGCTATCCGAAGTTACGTTCTCAAACCGACCCAAGCTCCATTTCGCTTCGAGGACCGTATACAGGCATCGACGAAGGCGACACCTGCAAGTCCGTCCCGAACGGTCGGGAACACAACCTCGGCAGGTAGCGGCTGCCCGCTGGCATGCGCCCGAATGGCGTTCGCGGCTTCCGTGTAGATATTTGCGAAGCCTTCCAGATAGCCCTCTGGATGCCCAGGTGGAACGCGGCTCATTCTATTAGCTGCTTCCAAGGCACCGGCACTACCACGCGTAATCCTGCGCGGCGGTTCGCCGAACGGCGCATGCCAGAGCGTGTTCGGCTCTTCCTGCTGCCACTCGAGTCCTCCCGTGGCACCATAAACCCGTAGGCGAAGTGCATTCTCGTTACCCGGCGCAACCTGGCTCGACCAAAGCATGCCACGTGCGCCACCATCGAAGCGCAGCATCACATGAGCGTTGTCGTCCACACGGCGACCAGTGACAAATGTCTGCAGATCGGCTGAAAGCGCCTCGAGCTTCAGCCCGGTGACAAAGCAGGCCAGGTTGTATGCATGCGTGCCGATGTCGCCAATACAGCCCCCTGCTCCAGACTGCATGGGATCGGTTCGCCAGGACGCCTGCTTCTGCCCCGGTGGTTTCAATTGCCTCGGTCAACCAGTCCTGCGGATATTCGACCTGCACGACCCGGATGTCGCCGATTTCCCCGGATGACACCATTTCACGGGCCTGCCGCACCATGGGGTAGCCGGTGTAGTTGTGCGTGAGCACGAAAAGCGCGTCTGACCGTTCCGCGGCCGCAACGAGCTTCCTTGCATCGGCAAGGGTCGAGGTCAGCGGCTTGTCGCAGATCACGTGGATGCCGCGCTGAAGGAATGGCCTGGCCGCGGCATAGTGCAGGTGGTTCGGTGTCACGATCGCAACGGCTTCGATTCCGGATTTCAGCCGCGCCTCGCGCTTTGCCATCGCGTCGAAATCTCCATAGACCCGATCTTCCGCCAAACCGAGATCGGCGCCAGATGCCTTCGACTTCTCGGGTGTCGAACTGAGACAGCCGGCCACAAGCCTGTAATGGCCATCGATCCGGCTGGCGATGCGGTGAACCGCGCCAATGAAGGCGTCTCGTCCGCCCCCCACCATACCAAGGCGAATTTGACGCGATCCGACATCTTCCTTTCCCTCGATCGCCATGTCTACCCTCCGATCCCAAGCAACCGACGGTTGACGGCCTCATCAGTACCGGCATCCGCGAAGTCGTCGAACGCTTTCTCCGTTACACGGATGATGTGATCGCGCACGAACACGGCACCCTCGCGTGCACCGTCTTCCGGGTGTTTCATTGCGCATTCCCATTCGACGACGGCCCAACCGTCGAAACCGTGTTGGGTCAGCCTGGAAAAAACCGCACCGAAATCCACCTGTCCGTCGCCAAGCGAACGGAACCGCCCCGCCCGGTTCACCCAGCTCTGGAATCCCCCATAGACACCCTGACGTCCAGTCGGGTTCAGCTCGGCATCCTTTACGTGAAACATTCCGATCCGTTCATGATAGATATCAATGTTGTCCAGGTAGTCGAGTGCCTGCAAAACGTAGTGCGAAGGGTCGTAGAGCATCTTTGCCCGCACATGGTTACCCGTTCGCTCGAGGAACATTTCGTATGTGATCCCATCGTGTAGATCTTCGCCTGGATGGATCTCATAGCAGACATCGACTCCATTTTCCTCGGCGTGATTCAATATCGGCAGCCAAAGTGCCGCAAGCTCGTCAAATGCCGCCTCTACGAGCCCTGCCGGACGCTGCGGCCAGGGATACACATAAGGCCAGGCCAAAGCCCCCGAGAAAGTCGCATGTGCCGAAATGCCGAGATTCCGGCTTGCGTCTATGGCCTTCCTCACCTGATCCACCGCCCAGGACTGCCGGGCCTTGGGATCGCCGCGCACTGAGATATCCGCAAAACCGTCAAACATCTCGTCATAGGCTGGGTGAACGGCCACAAGCTGACCCTGCAGATGGGTGGAGAGCTCGGTGATCTCGACGCCGTTTTCCACCGCCTGACCCTTGATGACGTCGCAATAATCCCTGGAAACCGCCGCTTGGTCGAGATCGAAAAGCCGCCTGTCCCAACTTGGAATCTGCACACCCACATAGCCACAGCTGGCCGCCCATTTCGTGATCGCGTCCCATGAGTTGAACGGGGCTTCGTCTCCGGCGAACTGCGCCAGGAACAAAGCCGGCCCCTTGATGGTCTTCATTCCTTCCTCCCGCGCCAGAACTGGTCCGTGTGTCCCATATCAAGGGCAGCCATAGCATGACAACAGGTTCCGAAGAATTTGGAGTCCACGCCGTTCAGGTCTTTCCCAATCTGAACGTTCCGGACAGTTGCCGATCCTCGTTCAGCTGCTTCGGCGTTTTCACGGCGTTCTGGCTAATCCCCGCGGCAGGCGATGCCTGAACGCTGACGGAGACTTCTCCCAGAGTACCCATTGGCGTAAATCCCACGAACTCGGTGGTGCGTCTGGTCCTTTGGAGACGCCCGGGTGGCGCGATGATGGATGCCAGGCATCCTGCCGGAGACGAGTTGTTGCCGGAGACCGTCCCTGTGCCTCACTTCGAGCAGGGTCGGACGCGGGGGCGAAGCGCATGCTGTGCAGTCAGGACAGTGCCAGTCCCAACCTTGCCGCACCCCCAGAACCGGGAATCAGTGAACATCCTCCAACCACGCCTGAACATCATGCTTGTGGCGAACGAAAGTCCAGTTCCGCTGAAGGTTTCGCAGTCCGGATCCAGCGCTCCAGCCACCGGGGCGAAGAATGGTGGGGCCGGGCGCTGGCCCGCGGATGTCCGGTACGCGTATCCACCGACGGTAGCGTGACCGCCTGCAGGAACACCCGGGGCTTCTGTGAGAATGCCGCCGGACGATATTTGGCCCGACTCTCCGAAAGGTGCTCAAATCCCGGCACCCTGACGACGGTCTCCACGAAGTCCGGCGGCAGCTGTTCGGCCGAATAGAAATCAGCGAAGCTCGGCTGTGGCTGATTCAGGTCTTCCTTTATGCTTTGGGCGAGGGTCTCGACTGCGGCGAGCCGCTCTTTCACGCCGCGGAGGTCTTCGGTACGAATCTCGTCCAGTTTTTCTTCCAAACCACCCAGTTGCCCATTCTGTCTGGCCTCAAAACCGAGCATGTCTTCCCTCAGCCTGGCCTCAAGGCTGAGAAGACCCTCTTTCTGCCTGGCCTCAAAACCGAGCATGTCTTCCCTCAGCCTGGCCTCAAGGCTGAGAAGACCCTCTTTCTGCCTGGCCTCAAGGCTGAGCAGGTCTTCCCTCAGACTGCTATTCATGCTGAAGATCAACCCTGCCAGCCCAATCCCGATGAGGATGGGGACGCCGTTGTCCTTCAGCCAGGAGTTCATCATTCTTCCATCCGTTGCAAGTTTCCGAAAATCCGCTGAGCTGAAGTCCCGACAGTTCAATGGAACCTGCCATTTCACCGGTAACGTATCACCGGGTTCGGATAGGGATAAGACCAAATCATGCCGCTATTGGACTATCGCTATTGGAGCCCTTCCTTTCCCTCCTCCGTCATTCCCAGAAATTTCCCGTAAATACAGTCAGATAGGGAAAGGATACATCGAGTCGGCAGGATGTCTTCGGGAGCGTCCGGCCCAAGGACCGGCAGTGCGACCCGCGTCGTGCCAGACGAAACGTCGGATTTCCGGCTTCTGGCGGGGATGCCCGGAGGTGAAGGATGTATCGATATGGCCGCGTTCTGGGACATGGAGATGCGGTATCATATCGCTCCACCTTGATGCCGATGCGCAACGCCCGGTCTTTCCAAAACGCGGCGGAGCCTGGGCGGAGGGAAGAGCCGGACTAAGGCGGTCTTCGTTCCCTGCCCGATGACTCCGTAGCGCGGACTGACGCATGCACCATGGAGCCGGAACGCAGGACGGCTGCGCGGGCGGCGCTGGATCTGTCCGCAGGAGGTCGGGTTCAGGATTGGATAGACACTGCGGATACCGTTTCCACACGCCGAAGGGCAACCGCTCTTCCCGCCGGAGCCACATCCATCAGGAAGATCTCCCATTCCGTCCCCGACCACCTCCGATGTCCCACTCCCAGCCCGCTCGGAAGCGCCAGTTTCGTGACGCGTTCGAGCATCCGCTGTTGTTCCAGTCTGACTTTCGCAGCCTGCATTTCGCCTCCGGCTCTGGCTCTGACGTCCACCTATCGGTCAGGCCAGCGCCCCAGCCCATGTCGCGCGAAGTACCGGTCACATGGCGTCGAGCCAGCCGTCATCGCGGCGACCTGGGAATTCGTTCGAAGCCACAGAGAAAGAAATGGAGTGGCTGGGGATGGATGCTATTGCCGAAAGCTCTTTTGATAATTCGTAGCGAACGGAGGGCTCCGCGGCGCGGTTTTCGGTGGCGCGCAGGCCGCCGAACCCGCTTCGGAGGCGGTTCGGGGTGTCCGCAGGCGCGGATCCGGCGGTTCGGGAGGCTGGTGAACGACTGGCGGGCATCGCTTCGGGCGGCCCGGACGGGCCGCCGCGTGGTGTTTGGGTCGAGCCTTCAGGTGAGCGCCATCGGCCTCCGCCGCAGGCTGCGGGCGCTGGCCCAGCACCCCTGCGCGGTCATCACCGGGTACGGGTCGGCCCCGCGGCGCTGGAAAAAGAGCAGGTAGTGGTCGAGGTATTTCGTCGCCACGCCGTTGAAGCGGCGGATCCACCCTTTCAGGTGGCTGTGGAGGCTGTTCACCGTCTGGATGTGGAGGGAGCCTTCCCCCTGCCGCCCTTAAGCTCCGTGTGCGACGTCCCGCGCTCCGCCGCCAGCGCGGCGTAGGCCTGATGGGCGTCGGTGACCAGGACGGAGCCCTTCCAGTCGACGGGGGCTTTGATATCCCGCGCTTTTTCGACTCCCCCGTTCCACGCCTGCGGGCGGGCCGGGGAAGGTCCCCGCGCTGCCCCTTGAAGGACAGCCTGAAACACCTCCCGTCGGCCTCGACGACGCCGGAGAGTCTTGGCCCGGGCATGCGGCTCAAGGCGTTGAGGACCTTGTGACGCCAGGCGAAAGCCGTCGGCAGGCTGATGTCCATCCTCTTCACGATGACCGGCAGCGACAGGCCCTGGAACATCAGCTTTATGTAGAGCGCCCAGGTCGGATCGTCCTTGTGGGAGTAGTGGCGGACCGTCCCCGTCCTGGCGGAGAAGGTGCGCCCACAGCTCCGGCACCTGAATCTCCGCTTCCCGCGGACCGACCCGTTCCTGCGGATGTCCGCGTGACCGCAGTGCGGGCATTTCGACGGGTCCGGCGGCTCTCCGGCGTCGGCTTCGGAGGGCTCGGCGAGAAGCGTCCGCTTCATTTCCCGCCTTTCGGCGCTGACGGACGAGGCGATGAGGTTCTTTATCGAGATCATGGAGAACATATAGCGAACTATTGTCGCGGACGCAAGGCCTTCGGGCGGACTTTTTCGGAAAAATTCCGTTTTTCCGCAACGTGTTGCCGGATCCCCCCCGGATCGCACTACAAATTTTCTAAAGAGCCTTGCGGAAACCTCACCATGAGGTGCATCCCCAGTTCGTTCCAACATTCAATACCTGCAGCAGCGGCATTCGAAATCCAAACCAATGCTGTGGGGCGGTAAGGGCTGCAGGTCCGGTGCGAATAGGCAGACCACCATACCATCGGCCATCCTCGCCCACCCCAATACGGGATGCCGAATTCACATGACTGGGGAAAGCGGCCATCTGGACAGGAATGACCAGCAACTGCTGGACGGCGGCGGCGCAACGTTCCTGGCGCTCCAGAACACCAGGAAACCGGAATTTCCAGCCTGAAGGCTCCTGCCACCGGACGGGCGGAGCGCGGAGGCGACAGTTTAAGCGGCTCAAGCTTCCCGTCACGAGTGATACAGGTGCGGCAAACCTTGAGCCGCAGGCCACAAATACCGTCCGTCAAGTCACCAATTGGCGCGAAAGATGCAGCGCAGGTTGGGCACGGTGTGGATGAGCGATAGCTGAAAAGGGGCGGACGAACCAGCATTTTGTGGAGATATGTTCTTAAATTCAGCGGCTCATTAACGAAAATAAGAACACATGTTCGGATTAGGCAACTTATATGGAATATTTTCCCCATTCTTGCGTATACCGGAAACGGAAGGACCAACCGGGCTTTGGAGATGGGAAAGCAATCTGTCCCGCGCACCCTATTGGCGGTCTGCGAGACTTGTCATCAGCCATCACCGCACCGAACTGATGTCTACAGTGTTCCGTCAAATTCCAAGGAGTACAACATGAAACTCATCACAGCAGGTATCGCGACGCTCATCCTGATGGCAGGCACGGCCTGGGCCAACTTCGGACCGCTGGTCGCTCCGTCAGAGCTGGCAGCAGCGATCCAGACCGATCCGCCGATAATCCTGGACATCCGTGCTCCACAGGCCGGAGAAGGCAAGGAGAACGTCAATACCTATACCGCAGGACACATTCCTGGAGCGATCAATGCCCCCTATTCCCGGTTCCGCGGCCCATCGCAGAATCCCGGCCTGACACCGCTGGAAGCCGATCTGACCGAGCTCCTGCGAGAACTCGGGCTCGAACCGACCAGCCGGGTCGTCATAGTCCATCAAGGCAGGAACGAGTCGGACTTCGGCGCCGCGGCCCGGGTCTACTGGACGCTGAAGTCAAGCGGGCTGACCCAGCTGTCGATCCTGAATGGTGGCGTGAAGGCATGGGTGGAGGCTGGTCAACCGCTGTCAACCGATACCACGACACCGCAACCAAGCGCGATCACCGTAACTTTTTCCAATCACTGGACAGCGACCGAAGACGACATCCAAGCGGTGCTGGACGGCAGGGACAGGGCACTTCTGCTCGATGCAAGGCCTGAGGCTTTCTGGTCGGGTGAGAAATCACATCCCGCTGCCGCCCGCCCCGGGACGTTGCCGCGGTCACGTTACTTCGAACACGCGGGCTGGTTTGACAACAGTCCCGCCATTGTCGATACCACGGCCGCCCGTGCCCTGGCCGAAGCCGAGGGATTCACTGCCGAGGATCAACTGGTCAGCTTCTGTAATACCGGCCATTGGGCGGCAACCAACTGGTTCGCGCTGTCGGAGCTTGCCGGAATAGAGAACGTGAAGCTATACCCGGAATCGATGGTCGGATGGTCAAATTCAGGTGGTGAAATGGAAAATGCGCCAGGACTGATCAACAACCTCCTGAGCCGGATCAAGAACACCTTCTGATGACGGCGTCCGCAGTGACACCGACCGCCGCTGGATTTGGAACCCGCGCCGCCCTGATCGGGGCGGCGTTTGCCCTTTCGTTCACCGTGGCCACGTTTGCAGGAGCTCGCTATGGGCTTCTCCTGATGGTCGGGCTTGGCTTCGGGATCGCACTCGAGGGCCTTCGGTTTGGCTTCGCCGGACCCTGGCGCGCAATGATCCTGCGGCGCGAGGCGAGTGGACTTCTGGCGCAGCTACTGGCGATCGCGCTGGTGGCGCTGGCGGCCTTTCCACTCTTATCCGCCAGTCCCGGTGAACTGACCGGCGCCCATGCTCCGGTCGGGCTGGCCATGGTGGGCGGCGCCTTCGTGTTCGGGGTCGCCATGCAGGTGGTTCTGGGCTGCGGTTCCGGCACCCTGGTAAACGCCGGTTCGGGGAATGCGGTGAGTCTCGTGGCACTGCCGTTTTTCGCGATCGGGTCCTTCCTGGGTGCGAGCCATCTCTTCTGGTGGACTGAACTTGGCACATTGCCGGTTGTGGCGCTCTCCGGTGGCATAGGGCTGTTCGTAACCCTCATGGCGCTTGCGGTAGTGGTGGCGTTTGTATTGTGGCGGGCAGTTCCCGAAGGTCGAGTTGTGCCGCGGCGCCTCATTGTTGCGGCAATTGCTGTCGCTGGTCTAGCGATCCTGAACCTGATCATCTCGGGCCAGCCCTGGGGCGTAGTCTACGGCCTCGGCCTCTGGGTGGCGAAAGGCGTGACCCTCGCCGGAGTCGATCTCGCAGCGAGTGGGTTCTGGGGCGCTGCGGGAAATGCTGAACGTCTCCGGCAAAGCCTTCTGACGGACGTAACGTCCCTCACCAATATCGGCATTATCGGGGGTGCCTTTCTGGTAGCCGCCTGGAGAGGGGGGCTTCAACAGCCTGTGCAGCGGTTTCGGGCACGGGCATGGGTATCAACGGTGATAGCAGGCCTTGCCCTTGGCTATTCCTCACGGCTGGCATTCGGGTGCAATGTCGGCGCGTTCTTTAGCGGAATCTCTACCGGAAGCCTGCACGGCTGGGTCTGGTTTGCAGCTGCCTTCCTTGGCTCGACCCTTGGAGTTCGACTGCGCCGTCCACTCGGGTTTGAGAACTAGTCGCCATGGTCACGAAACGCCTGACCGCACTTACCGCACTTGCCATGATCACGACTGTTGTCGTGATTGACCTCGCGACCAGCGCCTCGCTTAACCCCTATCGTGCACCACCGACGGTTGCCCTTGGTTCGGGTCAGCCGGCAAGTGGGGCGCACTGTGCCGCACAGCCCGGGCAGTAAACCAGACTGGCTACCATCTGCCCCAAATCCCCTGCGAAGGGCACACCGGTATCGGTGCACACCACTTCACGGTGCGGCGGTCTCGGCATAACCGATCTGGTGAGATTTCCGCAGCTTCCTGGAGGCGAGCGTGACTGCGCCTACCCCAAGAGGCTTGAGAGGGAAAGACACTACGACTCAGCAGGAATGGGAGAACCGCTCAGCGGGCACCTGCCAGGGCCAACCGATAGCCTCTCATTTTGACCTTCCGGATATGGCAAGCTTCAAAGACCAACAACCACCCAACATCAGCAGCTGAACTGCCGGAGTGAAGACTCTCCGGCCCCGGTCGAATCGGGACTGGACTCCAATCTGTCCGAACCTATTGACGGGGCCGGTTCGGGTGTGCCGTTAATATGGCCTCGGCGCGCCGGAGATATCCCCGCCAGAAACCTCCATCGCCTGCGCTTCGGTCAGCCGCGGATTTGGTGGCAGTACCAGATGGGCACTCATCATACTGCCCCCGGATTGCCTGAATGGCCGTTTCGGCCTTTATAGAGGGCACCGTAGCCGAATCGGTCCTGACGTTCAAATGTCAACGGACCCTAGCTTCCGCCGCACGGTACTGGCCGGCGTCCAGGGACTAGTACACAGTCATTCGTTAGCGGGTTGGCGTATGGGTATCCCATTGGCTTGTTCTGGAGGTGGTTGTCAATAGATGCCCCACTCAACAGCATGTCCCACTTTCGTCACCTCCTTCACGCCTTGTACCTAGTGGCCTACCATCATTGTATCTCCGGGTATAAGGACTTCAGCCTGATCCGTGCGTCTTCCGCCGTGAACCGCCAGTCCACCTTTCCACCCGACCCGTTGCGCCGCTCCTGCCAGGCCGCCACTTCCCTTATCATGGTGGGCTGGTCCGGTATCCGCCGGTCCAGGCACTGTCGGACGGGAATGCCGATCCCGGTCTCCGCCATGTCCGTCCGGCTGCCGTGCCTCGGCGTGAGGACGATGTCCAGCCGCGAGGCGATCCGGCGGGCCTCCTCCGGCGGGAAGGTCTCGTAGAGCGATCCGGTGCCGTGCGTGTTCAGGTTGTCCATCACCAGCGTGACGCGCTTTCCCGGGAAGTCTTCGTCGACCAGCTTCCTGATCTGTCGGGCCCAGTCCCGTTTCGTCCTCGTGTCGGTCACCGCGACGCGTCGCCAGCCTTCGAGCGGGGCATGGAACATGAAGATGCTGGACACCCCGTTCCGGAGGTGTTCGAAGTCGTGGATCTCCGGGCGTCCCGGCCGGGCCGGGACCGGCGTGACGGTTTCCCGCGTCTGCTGTTTCGAGGTCTCGTCCATGCAGACCAGGACCTCGTAATCGGCGCATTCCCTCTGGTATGTATCGAGGACCTGTTCCATCCGGGCTACGAACTCACCGCTTTTCCCTGCCGGGATGCAGTAATACTGCGTCTTCCACGGTTTGAGGCGGTTTTTTTTAGCGTCTGCCGCACTGTTTCCTCACTGATCGAGTCGACGACCTCCAGTTCCACCAGCCGGGCGGCGAGCAGCTTCATGGTCCATCTGGCGACGCCCTCCGGCGGCTCGCCGCAGCTCAGGGCGACCAGCCTGGCCTCCGCGGCGCCATCGAGGCTGCGGGCCTTGCGGTTCGCCTGCTCCTTACGCTCAAGCGCACGCTCCAGGCCGTCCAGGACGCAGCGCTTCCGGAGACGCTCGACCGTGCTGGGATTGCTGTCCGTGATCCGCGCGATCTCCTCATCCGTGTACCGCCCTTCGCCAAACTCACCCTGGTCGGCGAGAACCAGAATGTGCGCCCGCTTCCTCCGCTCCTTCGAGGACGTGCCGTAGACAACCTCCTTCAGTTCCCGCCTTTCCGCCTCTTCGAGGATTACCCTGTAGACCCGCTTTCCCGCCATCGGTTCCGCTCCCGTACCGCCCGTTACGCCCGTCCTCCGCAGTGGCCCTTTCCACAGTGTGCGGGCCCATTCCCTTTCGCGAAGGGTTTCCTCTACCATACCACAAATGATGGCCAGGGCAAAAGGGCCGGATCGGCTGGCCAGCGGTGGAAAGATCCGCCATTCAATGCAGGAAAGCCACTAGGGTTCGTTGACAGTCATCTGGCGGCGGTCACGGCCACCGCCAGAAGAAACGTCGCCCGAAAGCCTGCCGCCGTTCTACCGTAACGTATCGCGATGGCCCGGAACTCCCTGCTTCCGGCGGGGAAACTGTTGATCCGGTGGCGCCAGCCATACATCACCCGGTCATGCTCCCGCACCATCTTCCTGTTCGACCGCGACGGAATCACCACGGCAGATTCGCGCCGCCAGGCCCGAAGACCAGCCACTCGGCGTCGAACGCCCGGTCCGCGATCAGGGCCCCGAAAGTCCGCCCCTCCGGGAGCTGCGGCAGTCCTTTCAGGTCGTGGACCTAGCCCGGAAGGATGGTGATGTCCACCAGTTCCTGATACGGGCGCCGAAACCGAACGGCGCCCTCTGGCGACCACTGGTACGGGAGACCGGGGAGAGACCGCAGACCTGAACCGGCGGCGGTTCTCGGGGCGCCGCATCCGCGGAACGTTTCCGGAGACGGACTACGAAGCCGAGCAGTGTCCTCTGGCATCTGCTGGTACGGGAGACCGGAACGCTGGCTGCGCGACCGTTTGATGCGGCTGACCGAGGCGCTGCTTCAGGGATCGCCCCCACGGAGGGCATCCACGACCGCGACAAGGAGCGGCGGACCGGCGAGTCCCTGCGCCTGCCATCGCCCGGGACCGTATCGGAAGGGGAGATCATACGGCTGGCAGTGGACCTCGACCGCAGATCCCATGTCGGCCTGCCGGCCACCGCTGTTCCACTCCAGGGACAGGAATCCGCAGCCATCAGCAGGCTGGCGCCGTATCCGGGCCATCCTTCCTGATCAGATGGCTACGGGTATTGCCCCTGGCTTTCCTGGCGGCCCGATTCGACCACCTGGCTACGTGATGCGACGAAAGCTGAAACGGCTCGACTCACATCCTCTTCTGTCGTCGCCCAAGAGCAGACACTTATCCGGATCACCGGATCGCCGAACCAGTGTGACGCACCGACCCACGCCTCTCCCGAAGCCTGAATGTCACGGACAATCGCGTCGGTCATCTCACCGTCACCAACCCGAACGAGGACCTGATTGAATTCGACATCATTCACGATCTCGAACCCTGCCCGTTCAAGTTCCTCGGAAAACTGGACAGCGCGTTCATGGAGGGACAGGACCATTCTGTCGACCCCAGCGCGTCCGAGGTATTTCAGGGTCGCCCAAAGATCCACGGCGCGCGCCCGGCGCGACATCTCAGGCGTGTAGAGCATTCCGTCCCGGTGCTCCGAGTACATGATGTAAGCGCCAGAGTTCTGCAGCGCCTTAACCATCGCCTCGGAATCCGTGCAGAGAGAAATTCCGCTATCATAGGGTGTATTCAACGTCTTGTGCCCATCCACACTCCAGGATTGCGCGAGTTCCATCCCATCGGTCAGATGCATGAGCGGTTTGCAGGCCGCCGCCCACAGACCGAAGGCACCATCAATGTGAACCCAGGCGTCAGCCGCATTCGCGGCTTCGCAGACAGCCCGGATCGGATCAAAGGCACCGGAATTCACGTTTCCGGCCTGCAGGATCACTATGGTGCGCTCGTCAAGATCTGGCAAATCTTCTGGAATGAGTCGCCCCTGCCCGTCAACCTCCACCCATTCGATCGTCGATGTACCAAAGCCCAGCAGGGCGATTGCCTTTAGCGCGGTGCTGTGAGCATGCCGACCCGTCACGATCCTCAGCCGAGGTGCATCTCCAAGCCCCCCTGCGTTGATGTCGTAGCCTGCGCGTTCGCACAACCTCCATCGTGCTGCAGCCAGACCGCAGACAATAGCCATGGAGGTTCCGCTAACGAAGCCTGCGACTGTGTGTTGTGGCAGACCAAAGATTTCCCGAAGCCAGCTCTGGCAGGTTTCCTCGAGAACCGCATTGGTAGGCGAGACTGCCTGCAGCGCCGCATTCTGATCCCAGAAGTCAGCAAGAATGCGCGCGGCAAGCGCCGTCGGCACGATACCGCCATTCACCAGACCGAAAAAACGCCCACCGGACTGGGCCATAGTCCCTGGCGACCCGATCCGATGCAGCAGTTCCAGAATGGCGTTGGGATCGCCCATGTCCTCCGGGAAAGACTCCCTGAAAGCGGCGAGCGCAGTCACCGCTTCCTCGGTCGGCGCAACGTTACGCGAATGAACCTCCCGCAAATAGCCACGTCCACATTCCAGCGCCCGGGAGAACAGGTCGCCGGTGACCGTCAGGTCTTGCATCCTGTTCCCTAGATCCCGTGCGTCAACTCTCTTCATCCTGCCGGCTTTCCCTGCTGCTTCATGACCGAAACCCTGAGTTGGCCAGGTATCCGAATCGATGACGATCCTGCCGAAGGTGACTTCCGGCCAATCCGTCGGCAAGTTCTTTCGAGTCGCTCCGGAACCTGTGCGCGTTGCGCATTCCGCCTCCTTCAATGACGTCGGAAGCATTCACGCAGGAAGTGAAGACTTCAACCTGATACCATACGATTCTGGCAAACTGATGATCAGCGTCACGCATCCATACCTGGAAGGGCCGCCTACCTTCGCCAAAGCCGCAACGGCACCATGAGCCTACGTCCCAATTCCTATCCATTCGTTCAGGAGAATCTGGAAGCAATGCCGCCAATACCGGTCAGTCGCCGACTGATCGGACATGCAAGTCACTGAGGCGATACACTGACCGCCGAGACCGCTATGGCATCGGGTCTCTGATCAAGCGCATCTGACGTCAGCAGTTTCATTTCTGACAGACTCAACGCCCACAGGCCAAAGAGCCACCTCCGCCCATGGATGCATCAACGCCAGATCTCCAGCAGCTTCGCCATCACGGGCATTGGCGAACTGCCAGGGAGTCCGAGCTGCGAACAGGCCGGTCCCGTGATCCGCCGCGCATGGATTCCGTCATCTGCCGGCGCGCCAGATCCGTTGGCGAAGGCCGGACGAACACCAGATCCTCAGGCAGGTCAGGGCTGGGCTTCCGGCATCAATGGGATTCTGCCAGGTTTCAGTCCGCGAAACATGACTGATCTCCAAAACACCAATGCGTGCATACTTTCCTGGCCATCGGAATTCATCTAGGAATCCCCAGCCAACGACAGGAGGTCACCGTGGTAAACGTCCTCTATGAGAAAGACGGGAGGATCGGACGGATCACCCTGAACCGTCCAGAGGTATTGAACGCCATTAATGACGACATGCCACGCGAACTCGCTGCGGCGGTTGCAGAGGCCGATCATGACCGTTCCGTGCATATGATGGTACTGTCAGGCGCAGGAAGGGCTTTCTGCGCAGGCTACGACCTCACCCACTATGCTGAAGGTGAAGGCCGCGGCCAGGCGATGCAGGACATGCCGTGGGATCCGATGCGGGACTTCCAGTCCATGTGGGCCAATACTCAGGCATTCATGTCGCTGTTTCGTGCCATGAAGCCTGTGATCTGCAAGGTGCAAGGATTTGCTGTCGCCGGTGGCTCCGACATCGCGCTCTGCGCCGATCTGATCATCATGGGCGACAGTGCCGAGATCGGATATATGCCCTCCCGCGTCTGGGGCTGTCCAACAACGGCAATGTGGGTGTATCGGCTTGGGCCGGAGAAGGCCAAAAGAATGATGTTCACCGGTGACAGGATCACTGGACTCCAGGCAGCTGAAATGGGACTTGTGCTGAAGTCCGTTCCCGATGATCAACTGGATGCGGAAGTTGAGGCCCTTGCCGCCCGAATTGCATCGGTGCCGATCAACCAGCTCGCCATGCAGAAGATGGTGATCAATTCAGCCATCGAAGCGCAGATCAATCAGACGCAGCATCTGGCAACCGTGTTTGACGGAATCACCCGCCATTCGCCTGAGGGCGTGAACTTTATGGCACGAGTGGAACAGGTCGGCTGGAAACAGGCCGTGCAGGAGCGCGATTCCGGCGAATTCGATTGGACAACTTACAGACATTTTGATCAAGACAGCCGTAATTCCTCCTGAGGTAAATTCAGCGCGTCAACTCCGGTTCCAATGATCGGAGTGCGGTAGCGGCAAATCTGACAGCGGTTGCGGTGCGCTCAGGACATTTGCCCGGGCCACCTATCCCGCAGGAATTTACGTCACAGGTCGGAGAAAGCGCATATCAACAGCCCAATGCAGACCTGCCCTGCGTGGAGAAAACGCGGCAGCGCCGACGGGTTGCCATTCAAATACCACTCGCAGGAGGCTGCTCCAGGTTAACCGGAGCTCACCGAATTCGGGGGACCGCAGACAGCCTCTCCTCAATCCAATATCGCTTGGCGCGGGAACACACGCCCCTCAAAAAGCTTGCGCGCCGTGCGTATGGTACCCGCTGCAACGATGGAGCCCTGGGGATCCGCCTCCAGAATGACTTCGGCTGCGCCGGTCGGATGCTCGATCCGAAACTTTCCATCACCAGGAAGACTTGCGAGCCTCGCGGCAGGACCCTCCGGCAGGGTACAGGCTGTTGCTACGCTGACAGCGGCGAAGACTCCGATAGACGCGTGACACCGATGTGGGATGAAACTCCGGGTAGCAATGGCACCGCCCCGCACCGGCGGCGAGACCAACGTCATTTTCGGCACCGTCTTCCCGGCAACATCGCCGAGATTCATCATCGGGCCGGCCTTGAGACGGATAGATTCAACCGACGCCTTAAGGTTGGTGTCAGCATCCAGTTCCTGCCGCGTCTCTTGTCCGGACAGACCGAATCCCGCCGCATCCATCACAACGATCGGCATGCCATTGTCAATCAGCGTGCAGTCGGTGCCATCTATCCCGTTCACAGGTTGGCCAGTCGGCAGCAACGCCCCGCACATTGAACCAGCGATATTGCCAAACATGAGCGGTACAGCCGCATGACACCCTGGAACACCATCAATCCGCGCATCACCGCCATATCGCACCCGCCCTTCCGGCGTGGCGACCCGTGCGGTAGCAACCTCACCGGTGTTGAGCATGTGGATGCGTACGACCGTCTCATCATTGGCCGCGGCCACGAGCCCCAGCTCAATCGCCGCCGGGCCAACACCTGCCAGGATGTTGCCGCAGCCCTGGGCATCCGACACCAGGGCCTGGTCTACGGAAACCTGCAGGAAGAGGTAGTCGACATCGGCAGCGGCATGGGTCGACCGAGACAGAATCGCGACCTTTGAGGTCAGGGGATCCGCGCCTCCGATGCCATCGATCTGCCGCGGATCGGGGCTACCCATAATACGCAGCAGCAGGTCTTCAATCGCGGCGCGATCCTTCGGAAGGTCACTGGCAAGAAAATATCCACCTTTGGACGTTCCGCCCCGCATCCAGATGCAGGGGATTCCATCCTCGGAGAAATCAGACATATGTCAGACCTTTTTCCGCCAGGCGCGGGCGCATGCCGTAAATGTCGATTCCAAGCTCTCCAGCGGCAAGCCGCCTGCGTGTGACTTCCTCCGCCGCGAGTCGTTTCTCAACGGCGGGAAGAACCGACTCCATTTCGTCAAGCCTGACGACACAGACCCCGTCATCGTCAGCCACAATCACATCGCCTGCGGCAACTGCCTGCCCTGCGCATACTATGGGCACATTGACCGAGCCCAGGGTTTCCTTGACGGTGCCCTGTGCACTTATCGCTTTCGACCAGACGGGAAATCCCATTGCGGTCAGATCCCGCACATCGCGGACCCCGGCATCAATCACCAGCCCACGGCAGCCTCGGGCCCTGGCGGAGACAGCCAGCAAGTCACCAAAATATCCGTTGTCGCAGGGAGAGGTTGGTGCAAGCACCAGGATGTCACCGTCACGCAACTGCTCAATCGCCACATGAAGCATCCAGTTGTCACCCGGAGGGACGCTGACGGTCACGGCAGAACCGGCGACCCGGGCACCAGAGTAGATCGGCCTCATATACGACGACAGACAACCCTTCCGCCCCTGGGCTTCATGCACGGTCGCAACGCCGGCATCTGACAGCCTCTCAATTGCGGAAGGATCGGCACGATTGATATTCTCGAAGACGACGGACATGTTTCAGCCTTTCCTAACAGGTGGCGTGCCATGAGTATGGAAGCTCTCAATCGTCTTCAATCCCCAGGCCTGTCCCTTCTTTCTGTCGGCCTCGGTCCAGCAGACAGGCTGCCAGTCCGGCGCCAGAATCAACCGCGCCCCGGAATTGGCAAGTTCCACCCTATTTCCCGCTGGTTCCCAGACATATAGAAAGAACGTTCCCTGAATGGCATGTTTATGCGGGCCGGTCTCAATATGAACACCTTTCTGAAGGAATATGTCGGCGGCGCGCAGAATGTCTTCGCGTTGGTCGGTGGCATAAGTGACATGGTGCAGGCGCCCCATACCACCACCATGCTCCTCCGTGCATGCGAGGTCGTAGGTTTTGTTGTTCACCGTGAACCAGCAGCCACCCAGCCTTCCGTTGTCAAGCTGGATATACTCCGTTAGGCGCGATCCGAGGCAGGATACCATGAACCGACTGAATTCCGTGACATCCTCGCTGAGCAGATTCACATGATCGAGTCTCCTCGGCGCCGCTCCGCTGAAGGCTGAAGCCATGTTTTTCAGGGCCGGGATGTCTCCACCTTCCGCCATATGCCGTCTTGTATCGAAATACAGTTCGAAGACATGACCGAACGGATCCTCGAAACGGTAGGCTCTGCCGTGGCCCGCATCTCCCTCGACCCAGCCATGGGTCCTGTAGCCGGACGCCTCAATCGCCGCGACGCGACGCCTGAGCGCCTCTGGCGAGACGGCACGGTAAGCGATGTGCCCGACACCGGTCGTATCGGATCGCGTCAGCTTGAGTGAGTGGAATTCGTAATCGTCCCACGCCCGCAGATAGGCGCAGGTTTCGCTCCGGTCTGACAGTTTCAGTCCGTAGACACGCGTGAAGAAATCCAGGCTTTCCTCGAACCTGTCGGTCAAGATTTCGACATGGCCCAGATGTGCCAGGTCGAAGCAGGGGTCTGCTGCCGGTACGAACATGGATTCCTCACCTCCGGTTAGCATCAGAGCTCGTCGACAGTGCGGGGAAAGACCGACTGGAAGCCCTCAGCGTATTGGCAGTCACGCCCACCGGACTGTCCGCCTGAATTGCGCTTGAAGTGGTTGGCGCGCTGCTGTGCGACGCGGGTGTAATAGTCCCAGAGATGGATCTGCCCGTTCATGCATTCCATCGCCGCACGCTTTCTCATCCAGACCGGAGTAATGTCGAGGAAGGTATCGGGTTTCCAGCCCATCTGTTCGGTTTGATGTGGCTCGAAGAGGTAGACCTGTGGCGCACCCAGAACCTTCTCACCTGGGTTGTGTCCCCATGCCTGTGCGATCATCCGGCATTCGAGAGCCACCTGCGTCATGTACATGTGGTCGGTGTTGTATGGGTCATACTGGCTGTGACTCAGCATGAATGCAGGCTGAACCTTTCGGATCAGCTCAACCAGCCGGAACCGGTCCTCATTTTCGAGCTGCAGGGGATAGTCGCCAAGGTCGAAACATTCGAGAGCATTCACGCCAAGCGCGTCAGCTGCCGCCTCAGCCTCACCCTTCCGGATCGCCTTCACTTCATCGAGCGACCTACCCTCCTTCCAGAGCCTTGCGCTCTCGCCGCGCTCACCGAAGGAAAAGCAGGCGACCGTGACTTCATATCCGTTCTCGGCATGAAGGGCGATGGCACCACCGCATCGCCAGACGAAATCCGCTGCATGAGCGGATATGACAAGAGCTGTCTTCTGATCAGGCATGGAACGGGTTTCCGTGTGAATTCGGTTGCCCATCACTCTTCCATGAAAGGCGGACCTGGACAATCCCAACTCCGTTCCGCCCAACGGCAATTCGCCAAGGCGACCGTTCACCCGCGGCATGTTTCCGCAGACCATGCACACGCAGTCAAACAGTGAACCGCTGCCTCAATCAGCCCTTTCAGCAGTCGGGCATCATTGGTCAGGCGTTGGAGACCCGGATCGCCTCGACGACCGCATCGGTGACGTCCCGGGTCGTCGCCGTTCCCCCGACATCCGGCGTCAGAATCCCCGCCGCACAGACTGTCTCGATCGCCTCCATCAGTCGTGCGGCGGCGGCGGTCTCACCCAGATGTTCCAGCATCTGGCAGGCGGTCCAGAACGTCGCAACTGGATTGGCGATACCCTTACCGGTGATGTCGAATGCCGAGCCGTGAATCGGCTCGAACATCGACGGAAACCGCCGTTCCGGATCAATGTTCGCAGTCGGCGCAACACCGAGGCTGCCAGACAGGGCACCGGCCAGATCGGACAGGATGTCGGCATGCAGGTTGGTGGCGACAATCGTATCCAGGCTTTCCGGTTTCAGGGTCATGCGGACTGTCATCGCGTCAACGAGCATCCTGTCCCAGGTGACATCAGGAAACTCCTCGGCGATCCCTGCCGCGATCTCGTCCCACATAACCAATCCATATCGCTGGGCGTTAGATTTGGTTACCACGGTCAGGAGCCTGCGCGGGCGCGACTGAGCCAGCGCAAATGCGTATCGCATGATCCGGGTGACCCCTGCCCGCGTGAAGACCGCGACCTCGGTGGCGACTTCCTCTGGCAGACCCCGATGAACCCGCCCGCCATGGCCGGCATATTCCCCTTCCGAGTTTTCGCGCACAATCACCCAATCGAGATCACCTGGCCCCTTTCCGCGCAGGGGTGATGTGATTCCCGGAATTATCCGTGTCGGACGGACATTGGCGTATTGGTCGAAACCCTGGCAGATCGGCAGGCGCAGCCCCCATAGAGTGATGTGGTCGGGTATATCCGGTGCCCCGACCGCACCGAAGAAGATGGCGTCATGGGGTTTCAGCCGCTCAAGGCCGTCTTTCGGCATCATCGCTCCGTGTTTCCGGAAATGGTCTGATCCCCAGTCAAACCGAGTGACCGCGAAACTGAGACTGGCATCGCGTCGGCTCAAGGCCTCAAGCACTTCAAGGCCAGCATCGATGGTCTCCGGCCCGATTCCGTCAGCCGGAATCGCCGCAATCCTGTAATTCCCCATTCTCCCACCCTGCCCTTCGCGATTCAGATTACCGGAGCCATAAGGAAAGGTGACATTGACAGCAAATCTGTCACCTTCGCGAGCCGACCACGACTACGCCCGAAATTTTGACCTCCCCTGGTCCACGCAACCGCAAGGCCAGCGTAGTGACCAAGCCGTTCTTCCATTTATTGCAGCGTGTTAGGCAGAAAAGCGCCCGATTCAAACTTGTGTCGATGGCGGTTGCCAATTGTCCAGAAATTATGGGGAGACTCCACGAACGTCTATATATGTGGAATGATGATGTCGACAGTTACACAAATCGGTACGCGGGAACCACCAGAATGGGCGCGACTGCAACTCCTGCAGCCATCCAGGCGGTTAGGTTCAGCGAATCCGCAAATGAAGGCTGGCTCATGGACCTCTCCAACAAAGTGCGGCGCCTGCTTGGCCGGAACTTCCCGGGACAGGGCTTTGTCGATGTGGTCAAACGAGGTCGATCCGACTGCTACGGCTGGGTTCTGGAAGATCTCTCGTTCCAAAATGTCGAAGGCGAAGCAGTCCCGGCCTTTTTCCTGCGTCCGCCAGAGCAGAATCCCCCTGTGCCCGCGCTGGTCTATTGCCACGCTCATGGCAATCTCTACTCATCTGGACGACAGGAACTGCTGGAGGGGCGGCCCGCGCTGCTACGGCCTTACGCCATGGATCTGGTGCAGCTTGGAATTGCGGTGCTCTGCATCGAAATGCCATGCTTTGGCGCCCGGCAGAACGCAAGCGAAAGCTCCCTGGCAAAGGCGCTGCTCTGGCAGGGCGAAACGCTGTTTGGACTGATGTTGGCGGAACAGGCTGCCGGGGTGGATTTCCTGGCATCGCATCCTGCCGTGAGGGCCGACCGGATCGGAGCGCTCGGCTTTTCCATGGGAAGCACGCTGGCATGGTGGCTGACGGCTCTTGATAAGCGGATCCACTCAGCGGCGGTGCTCTGTTCTTTCGCCGACCTGGAAACACTGGTGCGGATCGGCGCTCACGACGGCCATGGACTCTACATGACCGTCCCGGGACTGCTTTCCGTGGCGCGGAGTGGTGTAATTGCCGGACTGGCGGCACCGAGAGCGCTGCAGATCTGTGTCGGCCTCAAGGATTGGTCGACGCCGAAACAGGCTTTCACCGTCGGGCGCCGCGACCTGCAGGACGCCTACGACACCGTTGGAGCACCAGCGAAACTGTCCTTTCACGTCGAACCCGACACAGGCCACAGGGAAACTTCCAGCATGCGTGAAGCGGTACTAACGTTTCTGAGGCGCGAGCTTTGCTGATAGCCTCTCCACCCGCAATACGAGCTCATCGATACAGCAGGCACCAGCATCCTGAAGCCCAATCAATCCGGCGACTGCATCGCAGAGCGCAGGCGTGCCATCTGCCTCCGTTACAAGAGCGTGAAGTTCCCGGGCATTTGGGTCCAGCAACTCCCTGCCCTCATGCACCGCGCTTCGGACAAAGGCGATCCAGGCAGCAACAGCTTCAATGCCCTGTGATGCCCTGTCTGAGGCGAGGATCAACGGCACCAGCCGTTCACGCAGTTTGAGGCTACCGTCCATCGCAATCTGAGCCAGTGAGTGCCTCATTTCCGCCGCCGAAAACCGATCCACAAGTGCCGCACGATAGGCAGGTGTCGTAGAGCGCACCATAGCGGGGAGAGTGACTTCCGCTTCATCCCAGAGACGCTCCACCCCCGCACGAAGCGCCGGATCGGTCATGGCCTGATGCACGAAGGTATGACCCTCAAGCTGCCCGGCATAAGTAAGGAAGGAATGCGCCGCGTTCAGCAACCTTAGCTTGCGCCATTCGTAAGGAGCGACTTCCGGTACGATCTCGGCGCCTGCTCGCTCCCAGACGGGACGCTGACCCGCGAAACTGTCCTCAATGACCCACTCGGTGAACGCTTCGGTCATGACCGGCGCCCGGTCTGGCCAACTCGACGCATCGACAATCTCATCGGCGAGCTCTTCGGTTGTCGCCGGTGTGATCCGATCGACCATCGAATTTGGAAACCGATTGCCGGAATCCACATCCAGGCGGGCGGCCGCGGCGAATGCGGCGACCGCGGCTTCGAGTTTGCGCCCGTTTCCAGAGATGTTATCGCAGCTGATGACTGTCAGCGGTGGAAGCCCGGACGCGGTTCGACGGGCCAGACCGTGGACCAACAGCCCAATAGCGCTGCGAGGCTCGTCGGCCAGGTCTTCGCTGATGGCCGGGTGAGCAAGGTCCAGCACGCCATTAGCCGCCAAGAGACAGTATCCTTTCTCCGTGACTGTCATGGTAACGATATGCAGTTCCGGATCGGTGAACGCGGCCAGGACGGCGTTGGTGTGGCCACTGGCAAGGATCAGACGATCATGCACGCTGATCCATTCGGTTCGCAGTCCATCAGCTCCGCGAATGCCAAGCGTATATCCACCCTGCGTCGCCATGGCATCCAGTACATCACCATTGGTCATGGCAATCCCGGTGACCCGCCAGTCCGCACCTGAATGAGCTGTGTACCACGCCTGGTGGGCGCGGTGGAAATTACCAAGACCCATATGCAGGATGCGAGGCAAAGTTCAGACACTCCCCTGCTGACAGGATTCGATTGCCAGATCCCGGGTATGAACCGGCACGGACCTGGAGGCATCCGCCTGGCCCCTCGCATCCTGGTCAACCTGACCGACCAGACACAACGCCAGGATTCGCCTTCTGAGATCGTGCCGGGCGGCAATCGAAAGGAAGGCGTGGGTGTCGTCGCTGAAACCCGCAAGACTACGGCAGTCCGTCGGTATCAGAACATGCCGCTTCGAGACGAGAGGCTCACAGGGAAACGCTGATGTTTTCGCTGCGGAAATCCTTGCGGTAGGACGGAAGGGCAGACGCAGCCGATTATCGGACACGCCCAACAGGTCATTTACCGACAGTTCCTGCTCCACCCGCAGCCTTCCCCTGTTCCCTCGCTTCACTTCCCTAACCTGGCGTGCGAAAGTTTGAATGCCAAAGTATGATATCACCGCCTGCGGTAACGGGAAAGGAACGGTCTTGCAGAAAGAAGTAGTTTCCACGCCGAGAGTGGCTGTGTTGATCGGTGCCGGGATGGTTGCCAGAACCCATGTCGCAGCCTGTGCGGCGGCAGTGGATCGGGTGCGTCTGAAGGGCATTCTCTCCCGCCGCCCAACTCGCGCCGAGGCTCTGGCGAATGACGCCGCCCGAGCCCTTGGGCATCCAGTCGAAGTATTGACTGATCTCGAAGCCGTGAAAACGGATCCTGAAGTGGACTTCGCGGTCATCCTCACGCCACCTGACATACGCAGTGTGCTCGTTCGCCCGCTGGTGGAGGCAGGCAAGCATATCCTCCTGGAAAAGCCGATGGGTCGTACTGCTGCCGAGGCCCGGGAACTGGTGGAGATCTGCCACAGCGCGGGGGTCACGCTAGGTGTGGTGTTCCAGCATCGAATGCGCATGGCTTCACGCCATGCAGCGAAGCTCATTGCCTCGGGCAGTCTCGGCGCTCTCGGACTGGTGGAAATCACCGTTCCCTGGTGGCGTGAGCAGAGTTACTATGACGAGCCGGGCCGAGGCACTTACGCCCGCGACGGTGGTGGGGTTCTGATTTCCCAGGCGATCCATACCATTGATCTGGCATTGAGCCTCGCAGGGCCAGTCGCTTCCGTGCGGGCGATGGCATCGACCACTCGTTTTCACGCCATGGAGACCGAAGACTTCGTTACCGCGGGCCTGCGCTTCTCCAATGGCGCGGTCGGCTCAATGGTGGCCAGCACGGCGAGCTATCCCGGCGATGCAGAATCCATCAGCCTGCATTTCGACCGCGCCAGCCTGCGCCTTGCATCTGGCCAGTTGACCGTAACCTGGCGAGATGGGCGCCAGGAGACATCTGGTGAGGAGGGAGGCACTGGCGGCGGGGCTGATCCGATGGCCTTCACCCATGAGTGGCATCAAGGCATAATTGAGGATTTCGCCGATGCGTTGGCATCGGGCCGCCCGCCCGCCGTATCAGGTGAAGCCGCCCTCCCCGCCCATGACCTGGTAGATGCGGCAATCCGCTCCGCGCGTAGCGGACAGGAAGAGGAACTTTCCGCATGACTCGCCCACTGCGCTTTGGTGCCATCGGAATTGATCATCGCCATATATTCGGCATGGCGGCCAAGATGATCTCAGCTGGCGCTCAATTCGCCGGTTGGTGGACTGACGGGCACCCGAACACTCAAGCTGGCTTTCTGAAACGTTTCCCTGAGGTTCCGCGCAGCAGGAACGCGGAGGCTCTGCTCGATGATCCTTCTGTGGATCTGATCCTGCTGTCGGGCATTCCCCGCGACCGCGCCGGTTGGGCCATCCGGGCGATGGAAGCTGGCAAGGACGTGATGAGTGATAAACCCGGCTGCACGACAATGGAGCAGCTCGACCGCATAAGGCAATCCGTGAACCGTACCGGGCGCATCTGGTCCGTCGACTTCTCTGAACGGTTCGAAGTGCCCGCCGCGACCCGCGCCACCGAACTGGTGAATGAAGGCGCGATCGGCCGGGTGGTGCAGACTCTCGGCATCGGGCCACACCGACTGAACCGCGACACACGACCGGACTGGTTCTTTGACAGGGATGCATATGGAGGAATCCTCGTCGATATCGCCAGCCATCAGATCGATCAGTTCCTGTTCTTCACGGGATCCGAAGACGCCGAGGTAACGCTTGCCACGGTCGCGAATTACGCCAACCCGGACAATCCAGGTCTTCAGGACTTCGGCGAGATCGCACTGCGCAGCGACAGGGGCCATGGCTATGTTCGCGTCGACTGGTATACACCCGACGCCCTACCGACCTGGGGCGACGGTCGGCTCACAATCCTGGGCACAGAGGGCTACATTGAGTTGCGAAAATACGTGGATGTCGGCTGGGAAGGCGCAAACCACCTGATACTCGTCAACGGTGGACACTGTGAGCGGATCGATGCCTCAAACGCGGACCTGCCCTATTTCCCGCGCCTTGTCGACGATATCCGGAATCGGACAGAGACAGCGATGGGTCAGGCCCATGTCTTCAAAGTGTGCGAACTGGCGCTGAAAGCCCAGGCCATGGCCGAGAAGTCAGCCACTTGATCGTCGTTGCGATCATTGGTGCCGGAGTCGGCGCCAAACATCTGGCGGGCTACCGAGAGCTTTCCACTCGCTTCCGGGTGAAAACTCTTTGCGATCGTGACACCGGTCGGGCGCAATTCGTCACCGGCGGAGATCCCGAAATAGACATCGCAGCCAGCATCGACAGCGTCCTCGCTGACCCCAGCATTGACCTGATCGACATTTGCCTGCCACCACACCTGCATTGTCCGGTCTCTGTCCAGGCGCTGGAGGCCGGCAAGCATGTCATCTGCGAAAAACCGATTGTCCGGTCACCCGTCGAAGCCGATCGGCTGGAAGCTGCGGCAGAGACATCCGGCAGAAAGGTATTTCCTGTATTCCAGTACCGCTACGGTCGAGGCATGGAGCAGCTGAAAGCCCTTCAGAGAGCGGGAATTTCCGGAAAGGCCTATGTAGCAAGCATCGAGACTCACTGGAATCGCTCCGCCGAATATTACGCCGTTCCCTGGCGAGGCACATTGGCGGGAGAATCCGGCGGTGCGCTGTTCGTCCATGCGATACATTCCCACGATCTGCTCTCCTATGTCCTGGGCCCGGTCGCCCAGGTTTTCGCCATGGCCGACACAAGGGTCAACGACATCGAGACCGAGGACTGCGCAGCTCTGGCCTTTCGGATGGAGAATGGCGCTCTTGCGACAAGCTCAGTGACACTCGGTGCCGGGAACGACACAACGCGGCTGCGGTTCTGTTTCGAGGGTTTCACGGCGGAAAGCGGTTCCGCTCCATATGCACCTGCCCAGGACAGCTGGCGCTTTATTGCCCGGGCACCAACTGCCCAGGCGCAGGTCGACGGGATCATCTCCTCGGTTCGACCCAGATATTCTGGCTATGCAGGTTACCTTGAAGCGGTTGCGGACTCGCTCGACGGCAGGAACGGAGCGGAGGTCACACTGGCTGACGGCCGCAGATCCGTAGAGCTCGCGGGTTCCATCTATGCCTCCATGCGAAGAGGCATCGCCATGCCTGTGCCGTTGCCGAAAGGCTCATAACGGAAACAGCGCCAGAACTAAAGTTAGCTCTGAAATTGCGATATTCCTCCGCAATGCACTACGATTGCTGAATTAAGCCTGCGAACGAAGGATTGATAACAGCAACGATTGGCTCGACGGCGAATTCCGGGTGTTTATGTGATGGCTCGCAAGGCAAGGGCTGTAATGATATACATGTCTCAATCGGAGAGACGAAACCTGAGTTTTCGATGGAAGACTATAGAAAGACGCCCATAAAAACGCTGGCCCCGAACAATCTCAGATCCAATTGGGAAGCTGTTACCACTACCCATTTGATCGAAATGATGATGGAGAACCAGAAATCAATTGGGGAACTGAAGGCTAGCGTCGAAAACATAATGAGGCAGACCAAAGACCACGGCCGGAAGATGGATCGAGTCCAATATAGAGTTAATTTCATCGTAACACCGCTCTTAATTGCAATTGCAGTTTTGGGATTCTTTCTCGACAATTTCTGGGACGATATACGCAAAATTTCTGAACTGCTAACGACACGATGACATCTTCAGACGTTAAAGAAGACTGGCACGACCGCTTTCTGGCAGCTCTAAGGAAAGGAACCCCAACGCAGATCGTTGTGTGAAATGCCACAATAACGGAATAATGATGGCAACAAATCCCATAACTCTCGTTCAGTGGAGAGATGGTCTTGTGTGGCATGAGGAAGGATTTCTGACGGGTATGGTTGTATGTGAGCAGTGCGGGCATGCAGATTTCTATTCTCTCAAAGCACCGCGAGCGCCGCTTTGAGCACACAGCGGCAATGCGAACCGCCAGAATCTTCCTATCTTGAAGTTCGCCAGTTCCGCCTCGAGCCAGAAGATCCGATTAGTTGACTTTTTCAGATGGAAGTGAATGCGGCACTACTGAGAATGGCCTTCATGCCACCCGCATTACGAGCACGGAAAATCGCGGAGGCTTGTCTACAGCAGGAAACGACCAGCGGCGCCTCGCCCATGACAGGAAGTTGGAAAGCCGGATTTCGATTTATCCAATTCCGGGTTCGAACTGGTGGAACCGCTTCTCTATGCCGATACCCCGTTCGCGACCACGGCTCCGTCCGCGTCAAACAGGTGAAGCCGGGACCGGTCAATCCTAAGGTGAAGCGTATCGCCCTTCGCTACTGTCAGCTGTCCAAGCTGGTGGACGGTCAGATTCTCCAACCCATCACTGGCACAATACAGATATGTCTCGCCACCCAACTGTTCCGAAAATCCAACCGTCACAGAGAGGTCGGCATCGTCGCGGCCAACAATCTCAATGTGTTCGGGTCGGATTCCGCATGTGATCCGATCACCTGGCCGCAATCCTGCGACAGTGGGCAGCGCTACCAGATCCCCTCCAACAGCAAGAGCGATGTTATCGTCCCCGGATCGTTCGACCTGCGCCGATAACAGGTTCATCCTCGGAGAGCCGATAAAACCCGCCACAAACACATTGACGGGGTAGTTGTAGAGATCAAGCGGTCTGCCCATCTGCTCCACGCTGCCCGACTGAAGGACCACGATCCTGTCAGCGAGCGTCATGGCCTCTGTCTGGTCATGCGTAACATAGATCATCGTCCCACCGATCTTTGCATGAAGCGCCGCGAGTTCCTTGCGCATTGCCACCCGTAATTCGGCATCGAGGTTGGAAAGGGGTTCGTCGAACAGAAACGCCTTTGGATTTCTCACGATGGCGCGCCCGATCGCCACGCGCTGCCGTTGCCCACCCGAAAGCGCCTTTGGCTTGCGGCCAAGCAACTCGACGATCTGCAGAAGCCCCGCGGCCTCGTGAACCCTCCGGTCAATCTCAGGCCTGGGCATCTTGGCGTTCTCCAGGCCGAATGCCATGTTCTGATACACACTCATATGCGGATAAAGGGCATAGGACTGGAACACCATCGCCAGCCCACGGTCGGATGCGGAAACATGGTTGACCACCTGCCCGTCGATCTCGACGGTTCCGGAGGTGATTTCCTCAAGCCCCGCGATTATCCGCAGCAGGGTGGATTTGCCGCAGCCGGATGGGCCAACAAACACGACGAACTCGCCGCTCTCGATGGACAGGTCGACACCATGGATGACCTCCGTCCCATCAAATGCCTTGCGAACCTGATTGAGCCTGATCGCCGTCATCTGGAGCAATCCACCCTATTTGCTGCGCATCATGGACGCCAGACGAGGATCCGCCCGCTGCATGCGTAGTGGCGGAAGGCCACGCAGAATCTGGCTAATGTCATCCAGCAGCATTTCCCGAATCAAGGCATATGACAGTTCCATCCCTCCTGCCAGATGCGCAGAGAGCAGCACGTCTGGAGTGGCGCGAACCGGATCACCAGCAGCGACCGGCTCTTCCGGATAGACATCAACCGCAGCGCGGAACCATCCTCCCTCTGCGAGTTCCAGAAACGCGCCGAAATCGACGATCTCCGCCCGGCTTGCAAGAATCACGGTCGCGTCCCTGGGAATCAGACCCAGCCGCTCGCGGTTCAGACCTCCCTCGTTCTCAGTTGTCACGCCTGCCAGCAGGAACAGGAAACGCGAAGAGGAAAGAGCGGCGTCAAGGGAGACTGGCGCAACCCCCTCAGAGCGGAGAAACCCGTCTGAAACCCATGGATCGTGAACTGAAATCCGGCAGTCAAAGGGACGCAGCAATGGAACAAGCGCACGGCCCAGGTTACCATATCCCAATATGGAGACTTCCGAACCAAACAGGCTGTACGCCGTTGCATTACCCGCAATTCCGTAAACCTCCCCACCCGACCGGAACAGCCTGTCTGCACGATTCAGACCCCTGGCCAGCGTGATGGCCTGCCCCAGGCAGTATTCCGCAACGGCTGGCGCCATTGCCGGTGCGGCGGACAGAACATGAACCCCACGCATCTGCGCAGCGGCGTAGTCCACATTCGTTTCCCAGTTGCCCTTCACATTCACGATGGCCCGAAGGTTCGGTGCACGGTCCAGACGCTTTTTCGGCATCGCCGTCTGGCCTACGATCACCGCAACTTCCGGAAGCAGTGGTTCAACCAGGCTGTCGGGCGCCCGTGAACCAAAATGCGTCACGACCTGTCCCATTCCCGCAAGCCCTTCGGCGACATCTACGGAATAGACCATCGCTTCGGTTCTCGGAAACGGATCGAGCAGGATGAGTGGTTCGGAGGATGTCATTTCATACCTGAACTTGCGATTCCCGTCGTGATGAACTTCTGGAGAAACGCGAATACCAGGACAACGGGAAGCAGAGTCACGACGGTCATCGCAAGAATGTAATGCCACTGGACGTTTAGTTCGCCCTGAAACGCGTTCAGCCCAACCTGGAGCGTATACACTTCAGACCTGTTGAGGACGATGAGCGGCCACAGGAATTCGTTCCAGCGCCACATAATCGAGAAAATCGCCAGAACAGCCAGTGCGGGTATCGCCAAAGGCATGACAACCCGCCAGTAAATCCTCCATTCACTTGCATTGTCCATGCGCGCCGCCTCGATCAGTTCCCTGGGTATGGTGAGCATGTACTGGCGAAGCAGGAACACCCCGGTAGGCGTGGCCGCACCGGGAAGGATGACCGCCCAAAGCGAATTGACCATGCCAAGCGAGGTCACGACGAGATAGACTGGAACGAGAATGACGGTGATGGGAATCATCAGCGTTCCGATCACGAATAGCATGATCGCATTGCGTCCGCGGAACTCGTAGATCGACAGGCCGTATGCAGCCATCGAGTTGATGAGAAGCGTCACCAGGGTCGCCGCGACTGTTACGACAACGGAATTCCAGAGGTACCGGGTGAACTGGAACCGTTCAAGCGGGTCGGTGTAGTTTTCCCAGGCAAGCCGGAATTCACGAACTGGTTCAATCCGGTCGATTGGAACCTTCACCTTCACGTCCGACGAGTTCGGATCGACCATTTGACTGACGATTCCGATCCTGCGGATCTGCGCCATTTCCTGCACGGTGCCATCATCCAGGGTTGCAGTGAACAGCGGCAGCGGATCCTCAAATCCCTCCACTTCCACAGATACCTGCCCCAAAGGCAGGAATGTGGGTGGAAACTCCAGCAGACCAGCCGCCGTCTTGAACGATGAGAGAACCAGCCAGACGACCGGAGCGAACATCAGCACGACCCCGAATCCCAAATAGATGAATGTGAAAACATCCGTCCAATGAAGCCTTTGCCGACCACGTCGGGCCAGCAGGAAGTCACCCACGGATCGGAAATTCAGGGTCATGTCAGGCATCGTCCTTCCTGCGCGTCACAGCAATCTGCGCAATCGTCAGCACGAAGAGAACCGTGCCGAGAACCACGGAAGCTGCCGAGGCAAGGCCGAAATTCTGGATCTGATTGGCAAATCCCGTCATATAGATGTACTGAACGATGAACTGCGTAGCGGTGCCGGGTCCGCCCCCGGTCAGAACGAAAACCTCATCGAAGACCTGCACCCCCTTGATCAGAGCCAGAACAATGACAACCAGCATGTTTGGCCAGAGCAAAGGCAAGGTGATGCGCCAGAAGACACGTTCCTTCGATGTTCCATCCATCTCAGCCGCTTCGTAGAGGTCTGGTGGAATCGCCTGAAGACCCGCCAGCAGAATCAGCGTATAGAAGCCCATATGGGACCACACGGACACGAAGATGGCCCAGAACATCGCCCAGTCCGGGCTGACGAAAAACAGAATGCGCTCAAACCCGAGGGTGACGAGGAAAGCGTTCAGAATGCCGTCGCGCAGAAGGATCCACTTCCAGATAAGTGCCACTACCACTGGAGAAAGGAGCACCGGGAAGAAGAATACCGCCCGGAAGAAGCCACGCGCCCTTATCCGGCGGTTCAGGATCAATGCGGTAACCAGAGACAGAACGACCATGGATCCGACCTGCAGGAATACGAAGATTCCCGTATTTACGATTGCCTTCCAGAACCTGTCTTCACGGCATGTCGTTGGATCCAAGTAATTCCGACATTCAAACAGAAAGGAGTATTGCTCGGTCCCGGTATAGACGCGCTCCGACAGAAAAATGTCAGTACCCCCGGTGAACGAGAACGCGAAATTTATGAACAGAGGGATTAAGACGAACAGGCCGAAAAATGCGAGATTCGGCGCGAGAAAGGCATAAGGCATTGCCTTGATGCCCCCCAGCTTCTGGATAAGCCGGAAAGGTGCCTCCAGCAGTCGGAAGAACACCAGCGCTGGGACAGAAGCCACCGCCGCCAGACGCTCCAGGCGGGGTGCGTTCACACCGTCAGCATCCATTGGTCAAGCCATGCCGGATCGAGAGGTCGCTCCGGCCCACTAAAGGCCGGAGCGTATGCACGATCAGTTGCCGCGCGCCTTTTCCGCGAGCTGCTGTTCGATGTCCTGCGTCATCCGCTCGAACGCCTGCTCCAGATCCAGTTCACCTACGATCGCTTCACCCAAACGGGAGATCAGCGCGTTGAACATGATCCGGTTGTTCGGATACCCTTGCAGGTCGAATGCGATCGGCGAGATCGAGGGCACGGCGCCCGCGAATGTCTCCAACGCGTGACGCGCCCGAGGATCATCGGTTGCGAATTCGACGCCACCCCCGGCCAGGCCAAGATGCCCAGGTATGAACAGAGTCTCGCCATAGAATTCCGCCAGCGCTTCCTCGCTCGACAGGAAGTCCATCAGCATTCCCACCTGCTCTGGATGTTCGGTATCGGCCATTGCGACCAGCGCCGCACCGCCTGGCATGCCGGTACAGGCGCTTGGTCCACACGGAGCGGGAACCGCCCACCAGTCGAAAGCGTCGCCGATCGTTGAAGCGAATTGCGGGATCTGCCAGGATCCTGACATATACATCACAACCTGAGCGTTGGCGAAATCCTCGTTCGCGCCAAGGTAGGTCGATCCGGAGACGGACCCCCAGAGCTCTTTGCTCATGGTGCCATCCTCATGCCAGTCAAAGAGCATGGTCGCCATTGCCTTGAGGCCATCATCCACGAGGGCGGGATTGCCGTCGGCATCGAACATCTTCGCGCCCATGGCGATTGCCGGACCTGATACACGGTGGCCTGAGCGGTCCCACGCCATTGGAATGGGGATGTCCAGGGCTGAAGCAACCTGGTTCACCGCCGCAGCCCAGTCGCTCCAGGTCGCGCCGTCACCTGGCAGGTCAACACCCGCCTGCTCGAACAGTGTCCTGTTCACGTAGGGACCCGTTACGGTCAGCTGCGTCATGAAGCCGGAGATTGCGCTGTCATTGCCATCCGGACGTAGCCACTTGAGGAATGGGCCAAAGCTGGCTTCCCAATAATCAGGATCGGAAATGTAAGGCGTAAGGTCCAGATAGTGCTCCGACAGTCCTCCCAAATCAGTAACCCGTGCGAGATCAGGTCCCTGATCCGCTGCCAGCTGCACGGGTAGGCTTTCCAGAATCGATTTGTAAGGCACTACATCGAGCGTCACCTTGATATCAGGATGCTCAGCCTCAAAGCGATCAAGCAAACCTCGCATCACCTCACCTTCGTGGCCATCATTATACCACATCATGCGAAGTTCCGTCTGAGCGAAAGCTGCCGCGCCAGACCATGAAAGGGCCAATACGCTTGCAGCAAGTGCGGATGTCAGTCTGTTCATGTTTTCCTCCTATTTGGACGTCCTGGGATCCGATGCGTCCCGAATTCCTAGCTTCCCCAATCTTGTGGTCACGGCTGGGGCGTGTGGATACATAATTCAGTCACCGTTTCGGGGCAAGGTGGTATCCACCAGATGTCGGGAACTCAGATACGGGTTTGACCGATGGAAGCCGCTTTTGCCAGAAATGCGAGAAAAGGAAGCCTTTCAACAGTCCCCAAGTTTCAGGTCCCCTCGGGCACAGCCGGTGACCAATTTCGATAAACTGGAGACTTGGCCTACCTGCGTCACAGCTCCCGGAAAGAGAGTCTGGCCTGAAGCCTGGCGCGGCGCGGCCTAAGCGCATAAACTGCCAGAATGCGGAGAAAACCATGGACCGACCAGGAAAACGACCTGATAGTCGCGGACTACTTCGCGATGCTGCAGGAAGAAATCGCGGGCCGCACGTACAACAAGACCGAACGCAACAGGAAACTCCAACAGCAGATTGATCGAAACAAGGGATCAATCGAATTCAAGCATCAGAACATCAGCACCATATTGCAAGGTCTCGGTGAAATCTGGATCAAGGGATACAAACCTAAGGAAAATATCCAGAAGTCCTTGGTTGATGCGGTCGCACGATGGCTGGCAGACAATCCTGACTGGCTTGAGCGCGAGCCTGAACTTTCCGACGAGTGGGACGAAACATCACTGATCCCTTTCATCACACCACCAACTCTCAGCAACCAGCCACCGCCTAAGGAATTGGAACGGATGCAGCATCTTGTCCGGAAGCTTAACTGGGCAGAGCGGGACGAGCGCAATCGAAAGCTTGGACGGGCTGGTGAAAAACGGGCTCTGGCCCATGAGAGGGAGAGGTTAAAGCGGGCCGGACGGGATGATCTAGCTCAGCAGATAAGGTGGGTATCGGAAGAAGATGGCGATGGAGCCGGATATGACATCGCAAGTTTCAGCCCGGAAGGGGAATCACGGCTCATCGAAGTGAAGACCACCAATGGCTGGGAGCGAACTCCATTCCACATCACCGGCAATGAACTCAGAGTCGCCAACGAGCGGAAGAATGAGTGGTGCCTCATGCGCATCTGGAGCTTCTCCCGCGAACCGAAGGCGTTCGAGTTGCGACCGCCACTCGAACGGCATGTGTCGCTCACACCTACGAGCTTTCTGGCCAGCATTCGCTGAAACGGTGCCACAGTCGGCTTTCCGGTGCCCGCGGAGTGTGGAAATCTCGGCGAAAAGGTGGGATTTTCCGGCGGACGCGGTGTGATCCCCTTCAAAACGGTTTGCTACTTAGCGCCAATCATGACCTGCCGGCACGCTGTTCCCGCCCGGACCCGAAGCTCTATTCGTCAGGCTGATACGCTGGCGGAAACCGCGGAGGCATCGGACCTTTGTTCCGCCTGCCCTCCCGCATCTGTTCCCATCCGTGGGCAAGGATGCCGACCGATCGCGATAGGCAGGGCAGTCCACGTGCCAGAGGCAGCGCGAAGCTCATTCCGCATCGCCTCGCCTATGTCTGCGAATCGGCGCTTACCGTCCCGTCCACCGTCGCCGCGTGCACCAGTTCCATCAGCCTCGGCGCACGAGGATCAAACGGTTTGTGGAATCTATGACCGAAGCCGGGGATGATTCTGCCTTGACGCTCCTACCAACTATGTAGCGCATCAGACACGGCAGCAGACACCCCAAGTCCAGCATCAATTCTGTTCGATCCCTCCAGGTATAGTTCGGCGCATTGTTCACTGGCACCGCCATGCACGTCACCCAGCAAGTTGATCCCTGTGGCAACAACATTATTCAACCCCAGTTCACAGGTCGCGGCCATCCGCGCTGCCGCGGTCATCGGCGCGTGGGGTCAGTGATCAAGCGCGGCCTCAAGAAGTCCTGCCCGCGATTCGGTCGGAATCTTACCTCGAAACATCAACCAGATCATTTGCGCAAAACCGATGTTTCCGACAACATCGCCGACCAGTCGCCCACGAAACGCGATGCTTCAAGGCTCCGTTTCAATGATCGCCGTCCGCCACCAGTCGCGATTCTCCTGCGAATCCCTGGTTTCCGTCATGCTGGTTTCTTCCCCGGATTGCGTCCCGCAAATGTGCCAGCCTCCTGTGACTGACAGTTTCCCCACCGTCAACCTAAGTGTTCAGAGTGATGGCTCGCGTGTCACGGAACGTCTGTGCGATGCACTAATGGCCCCAACAAGGAGCTCTCGACCGAACGGCTGCACGGCAGACCACTCAGGTATTGAACAGAACATGCAGGACATCCCCCTCCCTAACCTCATACCCCTTCCCTTCGACCCGCATTCGACCCGCGTCCTTACAGGCCTGTTCGCCCCCCAGTTCTACATAATCCGCATAGGAAATCGTCTCGGCCCGAATGAATCCGCGCTCGAAATCTCCATGGATCACACCAGCGGCCTGTGCCGCCAATGTCCCTGTCCGTATTGTCCAGGCCCGCGCTTCCTTAGGCCCTGCAGTGAAGAATGTCTGCAGATCCAGAAGCTGGTATCCGGCCCGGATCATGCGATCGAGCCCCGCCTCCTCAAGTCCGAGCTCTTCCAGAAATACCAAAGCCTCGTCGCGGTCAAGCTGCGCGATTTCCTCTTCGATTCTGGCGGAGATCGTTACCGCCGCCGCACCTGTGGTCAGTGCCGTCTCCTCGACTGAATGCGAGTAGGCATTTCCCGTCCCGGCATCCTCCTCTCCGACATTGCAGACATATAGCACCGGCTTGGCCGTAAGCAGGTGCAGTCCCTTCCACATTGCCGCATCCTCTAAGGCTATCTCAACAGCGCGAGCCGGCCTTCCTTTTTCCAGCGCCGCCATCGCTGTCGCGAGAAGCCGCTCCTGCCGCAGCGCTTCCCTGTCTCCGCCTCGAACTCTTCGGACGATGCTTTGCAGCTGCTTCTCCACAGAGGCGATATCGGCAAGCATCAGTTCAGTTTCGATCGTTTCCGCGTCAGCAACGGGATCAATCCGCCCCTCAACATGAGTGACGTTGCGGTCCTCAAAACAGCGCAGCACGTGGGCGATTGCGTCGACCTCACGTATGTTTGCCAGAAACCTGTTCCCAAGCCCTTCGCCCCGGCTGGCCCCTTTCACCAGACCCGCGATGTCAACAAAGGTCATCCGAGCAGGAATTGCCCGCTTTGAGCCGGCAATGGAGGCAATCCTGTCGAGACGGCGATCGGGAACCGCAACCTCGCCGACATTGGGGTCGATCGTGCAGAATGGAAAATTCGCGGCCTGCGCCGCTGCCGTCCGAGTAAGCGCGTTGAACAGCGTCGACTTTCCCACATTGGGAAGCCCAACGATTCCGGTTCGAAACCCCATACGCCATTCCTCTCCATACAGGCGCGTGGCCACTATCGCGACAATTTTCCTTTCGCAACCCACGTGACCCGTTTTAGACTGTAACGAGGAGGACACGTATCATGGACATAAATCCCTATCTCACATTTCCCGGCAACTGCGAAGAGGCCATGGAATTCTACGCCGAGGTATTCGGTGGACATATTGAGTTCATCGAGAAGACCAAAGACAGCCCAATGGCTGGCAAGATGGGAGAAGAGAATGAGGAGAAGGTGCTGCACGCCCGGCTAAGACTGGGCGAGAGGACCTTGATGGCCTCAGACGCCATGGGCATGCCTTATGAACTGCCACGCGGAATTACGGTTCAGACCTCATTTACGGATCCCGAAAAGGCCCGGCGCGTGTTCCAACGGCTGGCTAAGCACGGAGAGACGATCATGGAGTTTGCGCCTACCTTCTGGGCAGACGGGTTCGGGATATGCCGCGACCGATATGGGATTCCATGGATGGTCAATTGTGAAACTTCTCCTCAAGGCTGACAGTCGCAGGCCAGCTCTGGTGATGTGCCCGATTTGTTAGGTGCACCGCATGAACCTGTTGAACTTTCGTCAGCTGCGTCTATATCGGCGCTCACTCAGCACCGCGCAATTCCAAGGCAGTCATGCATGAATTGAGCAAGGCAATTCGAGATGGTGTTCTCGAATTTCGGAAACCGGACGGGTCCGCATAAGAGTGAGCGGGACTGTTGAGGTTTGGCCATCAACTTTCGAGCATCCTGACGGCTACGGTTAGAACGGTTGATCTTTGCTTCACCGATCCTCCTGTTCGGTCCTTAAAGAGTATCGGAAGACATGCACAAAGTGTTTAGACAATGCATCGCCATCACCTGTTTAGAATAGCCCCGATTAGTTGGGAAAATTTCACGAAGCCCCATTTCACCAAAGGTTTCGCCCATTTCCTCAATGAAGCAGAGCCATAGTTGCATATCAAAGAAAATCCGTACATTTCTTAAGACTTTGAATATCGAATTAAACCAGCCAAAGGTAGGGGATTTCCTGTGGGACGTTCCATCAGGTGATATCAGGATTCATGATCCCGAATTCGTCAGGCTGACTTCTCAAAAGATCGGAACCGGAACCATCTGATTATGGTCCGAGAGCGGTTTCGTCGAATGGCAGTGTCTCAGTTTGAAATGTCTTTTTCTGCTCTTCCCGTCTCACCCCCCCCCCCCCGCTCCATCCTGAAGTGCGCCATTTTCCGCTCTTTCGCGGACCTCACCGGATCCAGCACCCTCCGTCGCATCAGAGCACTGTTTCACGGCCTTCGCCGAAGGCCTTACGCGATCCCCTCAGCCATTTACTGAAAACGGCGATCCACGCCTCACGTTCCTCCCTAAAACCAGCCAACAGATCCTCGACCAGCGCATCATCGATCGCTTCCGGTCATGAATATCCGAACGAACCATCATCGTAAGGTTTCGGTTCGGGAGGTGACCGGTCGGAATCGCTGGATACGGTTTTTCGCTCCGCCATCGCCAGTCTTTCCGCCCTTTCCCTTAATTCCGGATCCTTTGCCCGATTGATCAGGAAAGTCCGGAAGCTCAGAATCGGGCAGTAGAACGTCTTGTCCACACGCTGCTGAAGCGCTCCCCTATGAACAAGATGGTGACGGAAGTCCCTAACGGTCATGTTTTCCGGCAGACGCCATCGACGTTCATCCCTGACATTATCCTCGATCAGTTCATCAATATCACCGAGATCCATACCATCCTTCACTCCCAGCATGATGGCGGATGTCAGGTTAACGTTTTCCTGCATTTCCTCGGATGTCTGGCCAAGATGATGGACCTGTCGCCGCCTCAATGCGTCCCCATGGACATGGGACCAGTTAACCTTGGAGAGATTGCCATCAATCATCCTGACCGCATTCCCCAGTGCCTGGAATGAGTGATACAGATGTCGTGGCCAGCCATTGCTATCCTGCATGAGTCTGTCGATGTTCAGGATCACGTGATTGTTGTCATCTCGGATGACCAGGCCGAATTTCAGCCTGAACCCGAGGAAAAAATCATTCATCTCATCCATGGTCAGACAGTCGATTTCATGGATGTTATCGATACGGGTCAGACCAGCTCTGGAAAGAACGTTCTGCACATCTCCCAGACCGGCGAATACCGGCAGGATCGGTAAGCCTCTCTGGCAGTTATGAAGTGCCTGAAGGAATTTCGCCACCGGATGACCCCTGTCAACCGCAATGTTCTGCATTTCGTCAATGGCGACAATGAGGGGTCTTTGCCAGTCATGGGGCGGAAAAATCCCGTTAAGTTCGAACAGGTTTTCCGGCCTCCCACCAATATCACCAATAAAGGATCTGACAACATCACCAAATCCGGCAATGACCGAAATCGGTGAAACGTTTTCCGTCAATGATTTCCCAAGCCTGGCGCTGGCTCTGGCGGCGGTTTTCAGGAGTCTTTCACCCCATTTATGGCTGGACAGTCCGGCGGCAACGGTCATGTAATCCATGACGTTATCCAGTTTTTCCATATCCTCACTGGACAGGACAAGTATGCTGTATCCCCTGACCTTTTCAGTGCTTCGTTGTTCCAGCTCTGCGAAAATGGATGATTTTCCCGCTCCCGGCGCGCCCTGAAGGATGCGTGTCGCCTTCGGCTCCCCGTGATTGTTGAATTCAGCCACCTTGCTCTCGATATCGGCAATGACATCCTGCCGTCCGACAAAAACCGGTGGTGGCGGGGACGAACTCTTGCGGATGAATTTAACAAGAGCGGCCGTCTGTTCCCGCGTTGGCATCATCTTTCCCCGTCAGTCATTGGAGAGGTCTGGTGAATGCGCTCTTTGCATATGAAAACTATCATTCCATCCCGGTTCCAGCAAGCGGGAACACATTCGGGCGGTGTCCCGGAAACGTCCATCGGATGGCGTATCCCGTGAATGATCGGGGACCGGCCCATATGCCGGTTCCTTCAGGCGACGGACCGGTCCGGGAATTTCCGCCCGTCGCATGCGCATGCGATCACGTCTTCCGTCATCCACCTGATGCGTCACCCTGGTCCCGATCAGCGGCTGAACATGACGTCAGGTCTTCCGACACCAGGATCCACTTCCACCGCTACGCTATCGGCGGCAGCCTTCCGGTCCGGGAAAACGGGGCCATTCACCCGGTCCGGCATTTCACGCCACATGGGACTCCGGCGCATGGATCCGGTGCACGACCGGGTTTGTTTACCCATATGGGCCGGCAGCCATGGCCCGCACCGGTCCTGGAGAATCCCTTTCGCCGCCAGGTGCGGCGTCGTCTCACCGGCGGTCGCGCGGTCATTGACTGGAGCATGCGCGAAATGATGCGTCCTTCCGTGGCCGTTTTTCGCGATCAGGGGCTGATCGCATGCGGGACATACGCGGCCGCAGGCAGGTCCTGATGAGACCTCATCGATACTGAAACAGTGACCGTTACGGCTTCCTATGCGGGATCGTGTCGCGAGTTTGGTGGAAATTCGAAACCGGTGCATTCTCCGGGTGAACCGTAACCACCCACCAGCGGCCGGAGCCGCCAGAGGAGCATCCATGTCCCGTTTCAAGGGGTTTCAGGGCATTTTCCGCGGTCTTTCCGGATCTTCTGCCCACTTTTCCCCATTCTTTCCGCAGGCGGGCGTCATGACGGTGCCGGAACCGGCGCGTCCGGGGACCATCCGCGCCCGTCGCGCGGCAGGACATTCGTGAGGATCAAGGGTTGCCGCATCACCGCGACCGGCGCGACCCGGTGGGCCCTGCCCGCCGCAGTGAGCCGTTCGTACATCTCCCTCATCGCAGGGTTCCAGCACACGGCCGTCATCGCCGCCATGGACGTCACGTCACGGGGCCCGCACCGCCCGCCGCGTTCGCGGAGCCATCCGTGCAGCGCCCGGAATCCCTCCTTTCCGTTCGCGTGGACGGCCGGTCGGCCCCCGCTCACGGCGGTTCCCGCCACTATCCTGTCCGTCATGTCCCTGCGCTCCCGCTCCCGTGGTTGATCCGGGTCCTGTCCTAGCATCCATCCAGGACGCACAGGGACGGCGGTGAAGGTGGGCGGCCAGACTCCTCCACGGCCCTTCGGCCCGGATCCTCACGACCCGACCCGCCTTCGCGGGGCGGTTGCCCCGCATCCTCTCCGAACGGCCGGCGCGGAGAGGGAATCCCTTCATGGATGATGCACGAGATTCCGGACCGGCGGAAGCGCAGGGTTCCGCACAGCCGGCGCGGAGTTTTCCATAGGTGTGGAAAACTTTCCACAACATCATCCTTAGGATTCTTTCTGATTGGTTCAGACATACAGGACCACGCCATGCAACCGACTACACCCTGCAGCGAACTCCGGATTTTGGCGTGAATGTGGCTATACGGGGAACGGTTAAGCCGCATAGCAGTCAGTAGCCCAACCTGATTCCCAATACCTTCTGCCAGTTTGCCTGCCCCTGCCCTCCGACCAACACCCAACGCAGTACGCAAATTGCCTGATTGATCTTGCCTGTGTTCCGTTGCAGATCAGACCGGTCCACAGGAAAGGACTGACCATGACCCGAATCGATGCAAAATTCGCGTCCCTGCGCGCATCGAACAGAAAGGCCTTCGTGGCCTACGTTATGGCGGGCGACCCCGATTACGAAACTTCCCTGCAAATCCTGAACGGTCTGCCAGACGCCGGTGTTGACATAATTGAGCTTGGAATACCTTTCACCGATCCAATGGCCGATGGCCCGACCATCCAGCTTGCGGGCCAGCGTGCGCTGGAAGGTGGCCAGACCCTTCGAAAAACGCTCGATCTGGCTGCGGAGTTCCGACGGAACGACGACACGACGCCGATCGTGATGATGGGATACTACAACCCAATCTACAGCCACGGCGTGAAGCGGTTTCTGGATGACGCGGTGCAGGTCGGAATCGACGGCCTGATCGTCGTGGACCTACCTCCTGAGGAGGATGACGAACTCTGCGTTCCGGCTCAGCAGGCAGGGCTTAACTTCATCCGGCTCGCCACGCCTACAACCGATGACAGGCGCCTGCCAAAGGTCCTTCAGAATACATCGGGCTTCGTCTATTACGTGTCGATCACCGGGATTACCGGCGCGGCGGAAGCCGTCGCCGGAGAAGTCGGGCCCGAGGTCAGTCGAATCAAGGCCAAGACTGATCTCCCCGTCGCGGTCGGCTTTGGCATCAAGACACCTGATGCGGCCAGAACCATCGCCAGCATCGCCGATGGTGCCGTTGTTGGCTCGGCCATCGTTACGAAAATCGGGGCAGGAGAATCGATTTCGGATGTACTGGCATTCGTTGAAAGCCTTGCCGAAGGCGCGCATTCGGCATAGCGCATGGTTACCAGCGACGACATCGAAGGCTTCGCTTCATCTCTGCTTGATGCCTATGATTGTGGCACTCAGCTTCCCCCGATCTCCGATTCGCTACCAGACCTGGATGCCGCAGTCGCTTACCGTATAGCGCACCGCATTACCGCCCTGCGCGAAAACCGGGGCGAATGGCGTGTGGGATGCAAGATCGGCTTTACCAACCGTACCATCTGGCCCCTCTATGGCGTCTCTGGCCCGATGTGGGGTCCGGTATGGAACTCGACGCTGCACGAACTGCCCCTTGCGCCTGTTGCCTTACCGAAGCTTGCGCAGCCACGGCTTGAGCCGGAGATAATTTTTGGCCTCGGATCCACCGTATATGCAGGAATGCCGCTGAGCCGTCTTGCCGAATGCATCGACTGGATCTCGCATGGCTTTGAGATCGTGTTTTCACCATTTCCCGATTGGCGCTTCACCGGAGCCGACACAGCAGCGGCCTTTGGCCTGCACGGGGCGCTATATATCGGCCAAAGGCAGCGGTTCGCTCCAGAGCTGGCTTTCTCCCTTCCCGGCATGCGGGTAGACCTTGAAGGTCCAGGAAACAGACACCTCAACGGATTCGGCTCTGACGTACTGGACGGTCCACTTCAGGCACTAAGCTTTCTTCTGGAAACACTGGCGGCGGATCCGGACGCGCCAACTCTCACTGCAGGACAGATCGTGACCACCGGAACGCTCACGGATGCCGTCCCGATCGCTCCCGGTGACCGCTGGACCACCCGGATCGATGGAATTGATCTGCCTGGAGCCGAAATCACCTTTCTTTAGGCAGGCCAGCGGCACCCACCGGTCATCGGTGCCCATCGCGGGATTCACACCACCGCACTGAGCAGCCAATCCGAATGCGGCACGAATGAACCAGCGATGCCGGCCTACCGCCTGGTCACCAGGCGCAACAGGCCAAGGCGCCATGTTGTCTAGGTTCCCGCAGATTGTTACAGCGGACTTACCGAATTGCTCACATACTGGACGCCTCCCATGGCCGTAATCACTGAAATCGAGGATCTCAAGCGCATCTATCGCCGACGCGTTCCAAAAATGTTCTTCGACTACACAGAGTCGGGTTCTTGGACGGAACAGACATTCAACGAAAATTCCGATGACTTCAGGAAGATCCGGCTGCGACAGCGCGTGGCGGTGGACATGACCGGCCGCTCCACCGAAGGTCAGATGATCGGCCAGGACGTCGCCATGCCGGTAGCACTGGCACCCGTTGGATTGACAGGGATGCAGAGCGCCGATGGTGAGATCAAGGCCGCAAGAGCAGCGGAGGCTTTCGGTGTGCCTTTCACGCTTTCCACCATGTCGATATGTTCGATTGAGGACGTGGCCAAGAGCACGGCCAGACCGTTCTGGTTCCAGCTCTACACGATGAAGGACATTGATTTCACCAGTCGAATGATTGAGCGCGCCAAGGCAGCGGGCTGTTCGGCTCTCGTGATCACTCTTGACCTTCAGATACTGGGGCAGCGGCACAAGGATCTGAAAAACGGACTTTCAGCCCCTCCGAAACTCACCATTCCGACAATGCTGAACCTTGCGACCAAATGGGGCTGGGGGCTGGAGATGCTCGGCACGAAACGTCGGTTCTTCGGGAATATCATTGGCCATGTGAAAGGGATATCAGACGCCTCGTCGCTCGGTTCCTGGACCAACGAGCAGTTCGACCCCGCGCTGGACTGGATCAAGGTCGGGAAGTTGATGGAGCAGTGGGGCGGCAAGGTCATCCTCAAAGGTATCCTTGATGCCGAAGACGCGAAAATGGCGCTGAAACTCGGCGCTGACGCGATCATCGTGTCGAACCATGGCGGGCGACAGCTTGATGGCGCGCTTAGCGCCATCCGTGTCCTGCCATCGATCCTTGATGCTGTCGGCGATCAGATCGAAGTCCATATTGATGGTGGTATCCGTTCCGGACAGGATGTCCTGAAGGCTCTGGCGATGGGTGCCAAGGGCACCCATATCGGCCGAGCCTACATTTACGGGCTGGGAGCGATGGGTCAGAAGGGAGTGACCAGGGCACTGGAAGTCATCCAAAAGGAACTTGATATCTCAATGGCATTGTGTGGCCGTCGGCGACTCGAAGAGCTTGACCGAGACATCCTGTTCATTCCTGAGGATTTCACGGGACGCTGGGAGGAGAGCTGACAGACAAAATCCTGAGGGACGCGAATCTTGCAGATGGTAGCGGAAGATCCACGCACACTAGATTGATCTCCTCGGTATCAGTCCATTGGCGGCAGTGCCATGGAAGAAACCGCACCTCAGCTGCTGACCGCAAGACGCCCCATACGCTGTCGATCCAGAAGCCAGACAGCGGGCAGGATCAGCGCCAGGATTCCCGCCACCACGACAAAGGACATGCGCAGACCCAATAGCTGCGCGACTCCGCCCATCATCGCCGGCCCAAAAAAGAATCCCAGTATTCCAAACATCCAGGCACGTGACAGGGCATGCGCTCTCTGATCTTCTGTCACACGCGCACCAAGAATCGAGTTGGCCGACGGTACGATTACCGCCAGCCCCAGTGCTCCGAACGCAACGCCAAGAATCGCCATTGCCGGGCTGAATGCCGCCGCAATCACTATAGTTCCCACCACAGCCAGCACTGCGGAACAGAAGATGAGGACCGCATGCCCAAGCCACTGTGCCAATACCTGCCCTGAAAGTCTTCCGACCCCCATCACAAAACCCAGTATCGCCGGCCCAAAGCTTCCCTCCCCGGGTGCCGCACCGAGCGTGCGCTCAATGTGTAACGCCGACCAAGCCTCAATAGCGTTCTCCCCTATGAAACTTGTACAAAGGATCAGGCCCGTCAGGGCGATGGCCAGCCACGGTGCATGGCGTGGATGCTCGACCTGAACGGTAGCGGGACGTCGGGCAGACGGTTCCCACATCAGTGGAACCAGGACCACGCAGGCAACAGCAGCGATCGGAAGCGTGTCGGCCGGGCTCCAACCCGCCTTTCGTGCGAGACCGCCACAATAGGCAGCTGCCGCGAAGGCAAAGGAGAACATGGCATGGTTCACGTTCATCAGGTGAAAGCCCGTCCGGGCCTCTCGGGAGCTGATCTCGACATTCGCGGTGATGTCGAGGAGCGCGACACTCGCGCCCAATGCCAACATCGCAACACCCAATGTCAGCGCATCTACAGCGAATATCGGATAGATGAGCGCCAGGGAAAGCGCAATTCCAGCCAGTGGAAGCGCTAACTGCCCGAGGGCCGGAATAATTCGTGGCACCATTCCCATCGCAACCATGCCACCAATGGCAGACATCAGCAACGCAGCGCCAAATCCTGCATCTGTCGCACTGACGGAGGCTTTGATGTCCGGTACCAGGGCTGCAAAGGTTCCCCACAATATACCAACCGCCGCCAGGGCGACGGCAGGTGCACGGGAGTGACGGATCACGACTGGCATGCCCATCTGACGGAATCCTGTCCTGGAATGATACGCAAGGAGGTACCCTACTGTGCAGTCGTGCCAATGACACGTGCAATTTCGCTTTCATTCCCGACCCAACTGCCCTATAGGCGGCGCTTCACCAGGGCATACACCCTTGGAGGATGCCCGTCAGATAAGGAGAATGACCAATGGCTGCCGAGATTCCGAATCTTGTAGCTACGGCAAGGATGGGGACAGGCAAGGGGGCCGCCCGTCAGGCACGCCGTGATAACAAGGTACCAGGGATTGTTTATGGAGGTGGCATCGACCCGCTGCCGATCAACATCCCCATCAACGAACTGACCAAAAGCCTAAAGCGTGGGCGATTTCTGTCAACGCTATTCAATCTAAAGGTCGAAGGTCAGAACGATGTACGCGTAATTTGCCGCGGTGTTCAGCGCGACACCGTCAAGGGCATGCCCATACATTTTGATCTGATGCGCCTTCGCAGGACAACTCGGGTCAAACTGTTCATTCCGGTTACATTCGCCGGAGAGGACGCCTCGCCCGGCATGAAGCGTGGTGGCGTTCTGACGGCGGTACGCCCGGAGATCGAGCTTTGGGTGGTCGCCGGAGATATTCCGCAAAGCGTTACAGTCGATGTTTCAGAACTTGACATCGGCGATGTGGTCACGGTCAGACAGGTAAAACTTCCAGATGGCACCCGACCCACCGTTGAGCGTGACTTCGTGATCGCGAATGTCTCCGCTCCTTCCGGCCTGCGTTCAGACGAGGAAAGCGAGACCGAAGAAGGAGTGGCGGCCGACGAGGTTCCGACCACTACCGCGGCGAGGCCGATAGAGCAGGCCGACGAAGTGTAGAAACGAATGGTGGGATCGCCTATCGATCCCATCGCTTCTGGAGGCGCCAACGATCGCGAGCGGCCATTCCCGCGCTGATTGGCCGCTCTACGGGATCCTGACAGAATCGCAGCGGAATCTGGAGCGTGCCCAATGCTGCTATTTGTTGGCCTTGGCAATCCGGGCAGGAAATACGCCCGTCATCGCCACAACATCGGGTTCATGGCACTTGACCGAATCGCCACCGATCACGGTTTCGGACCCTGGCGCGGGAGATTCCAGGGCCGGATCGCCGAAGGACGGCTGGAAACCGAAAAGATCCTACTCCTGAAACCCGAAACCTACATGAACAGATCCGGCCAGTCAGTAGCGGCTGCCGCGCGATTCTTCCGACTCGAGCCTTCTGACATTACCGTCTTTCACGATGAGATCGACCTCGCTCCGGGAAAATGCCGATACAAGGAAGGTGGTGGCCATGCAGGTCATAACGGACTCAGATCGCTGCATTCGCATGTCGGTGGCGATTACCGCCGCGTAAGGCTCGGTGTCGGTCACCCAGGCCACAAGGATCGCGTATCGGCTTATGTCCTGCATGATTTCGCGAAAGCGGACGTAAACTGGCTTGAGCCACTTCTGCAGGGCGTGTCGGAAGGGGTGCCTGCCCTTGCCGCCGGTGAGCCCGGGCGGTTCATGAATGCCGTCGCGCTGCGCACCTCACCGCCCCGTTCTTCAAAATCCCCTGCGCCTGACAGAAAGAAGGCACCAATGGAAACCGATGCCTCCAACTCTCCAGAACCTGACTCCCGCGGCGCGCTCCAGAAACTGCTGGATCGCTTCCGGTAATCTCGAACAGAATGTCATCGCCAGAATGTGAGTTTCACGCCCAGTGACTCGACAGGCGTCCCGTTCGGCAATAGATCAGGGGCATGGCATTACGGTTACATCCTTCGACCAATGTTCTGGGCGACCGACTGCAGCCCTGTTCACATGATCCGCTGACAGGGTTCTTCCGAAACGCGGCCTGTGATACCTGCGACGAAGATCGCGGCAGCCATACCGTCTGCGCGATCATGACGGCGGAATTCCTCGCTTTCTCAAAATATGTTGGAAACGATCTAACGACACCAATGTCGGCCCACGGCTTTCCAGGGCTGAAGCCTGGTGATCGGTGGTGCCTCTGTGCGGGCCGTTTCCTTCAGGCTCACGACGAGGGCTGCGCTCCGCACGTGTATCTGGCGGCCACGCATCTTCGCGCGCTCGAAATCGTGCCACTTGAGGTTCTGCGGCAATACGCCCTGGACCAGCACTGAGCGCACGGCAATCGGTGCATGCGATCCGTCGAAGCGGTGCTGGCGGAAGATCTCGAGAGATCCGCATCAATGCACACACAGGATACGCTGGACCGAAAGATCCTCCCTCTTCCAACGACATCCGCACACGTGATCGTCCAGACAGGATCGTGACGGTGGAGTTGACCAGAAGCCGCAGAACCGTGTGGTTACGCCAAACATGCCGCCGGAAGTGTCCAGCCTCCCAGTTCAACATGCGGATCCGATGCGATCACCGCATTCCGGCACATTCAGCGCACCCAACGGATGAACCAACGGGATCTTTGTGGTGAGAGTGGAAGCTGTCAAACGCAGCGGGTGCAATCGCGCTTCCCTTTGTGATGCTATCCACTCGAATTCGTCTCACGCCCCATCCGCCGATCACGGATGTCCTCGACCCAATCCCGACTACCGAAGCCAAGAACCCGAACTCAACGTATGTTTTCCGCCACCGCCAACCCCGACCCCACTCCTGAGTCAAGTCAAGCTGGAACGCTAACTTATTCACAATAAGGGGTAATTTTCCTCTACGACAGGAACTGAACCTACAGAGGTCAGGTCTTGAACTCCATGCCCAGCGCTTTCGCAACCGTATAGATATCCTTGTCACCGCGGCCGCACATATTCATGCAGATGAGGTGGCTGGCTGGTAGCGAGGGCGCGATTCTGGCCACATGGGCTAGGGCATGACTCGGCTCAAGCGCCGGGATGATGCCTTCGGTCTCGCAGCAAAGCTGGAACGCGGCCAGCGCTTCCACGTCAGTGACAGCCACATATTCCGCACGGCCAATTTCGTGAAGCCAGGAATGTTCCGGCCCGATTCCGGGATAATCGAGGCCTGCCGAAATCGAGAAGCCCTCAAGTATCTGCCCATCGTCATCCTGCAGCAGGTAGGTTCGGTTGCCGTGCAGAACCCCCGGCCTTCCACCGGTCAGGGAGGCACAGTGTTCCATATCACTGTTTACGCCTTTGCCACCCGCCTCCACCCCGATGATGCGGACATCCCGATCATTCAGGAAAGGAAAAAACAGCCCCATAGCGTTCGACCCACCACCAATGGCAGCGATGACAGTATCTGGCAGTCGACCTTCCGCCTCAAGCATCTGCTCCTTTGCTTCCTTACCAATGATCGACTGGAAATCACGAACCATGGCGGGATAGGGATGCGGACCCGCAACTGTACCGATGCAGTAGAATGTGTCCCGCACATTGGTCACCCAGTCCCGGAGCGCATCGTTCATCGCATCTTTAAGAGTGCCGCGACCGGAGGTCACAGGCACCACCTCGGCTCCCAGAAGACGCATCCTGAAGACATTCGGCGCCTGACGCTCCACATCATGTGAACCCATATAGACGACGCATTTCAAACCAAACTTCGCGCAGACGGTGGCGGTTGCCACCCCATGCTGACCCGCACCTGTCTCTGCGATGATGCGGGTTTTTCCCATTCGGCGGGCCAGGATGATCTGACCAAGGACGTTGTTGATCTTATGCGCCCCGGTATGATTGAGCTCGTCGCGTTTCATGTAGATCTTCGCGCCGCCGAGTCGTTCGGTCAGCCGCTCCGCGTAATATAGCGGAGAGGGTCGACCCACATAGTGCTTCCAGAGAAACTCCATTTCCTCCCAGAAGCTCTGGTCGGATTTTGCATGTTCGTACCGCTCTTCAAGATCAAGAATCAGCGGCATAAGCGTTTCGCTGACAAATCGTCCACCAAACTGGCCGAATCGGCCATGTTCATCGGGACCTGACGTAAAGCTGTTAATCAAGTCATCAGCCATGGCGCGCACCTCATCGGGGGATCAGTCTGCGTTTAGAATCTATGCCCACCGGGGTAAAGCCACCATTCCGCATCGCCGCATCTTTCCAGGGGCGCTGATACCTCCCCCAGGGAACATGGGCCACGTTCCGACAGCTCGCTTCCCAGCGTCCGTCACCCTCTGCACAATTCGGACTACCGCCATTTGGGAACCGCATCATCCAGTCAGGGGCCCATGGAGACTGGCACTCAGCAGAAATTGCGCACCGAAGAGACGAACGCCTTGATCAACTCGATATCCTTGTCTCCCGGTGCCCGCTCGACCCCCGACGACACGTCAACCTGGCGGGCGCCGGTTAGAGACACGGCTTCCGCAACATTCCCAGCCGTAAGTCCTCCAGCCAGCATCCACGGCACCTGCCATTGACGATCCATGATCAGACGCCAGTCAAACCGAAAGCCGATACCCCCAGGCAACTCGGCACCTTTCGGTGGCTTTGCATCGACAAGTAGCTGATCCACTACCCGTTCATATCCTGCCAGTGAATCCAGATCCCTCTCATCCGCCACGCCCACCGCCTTCATCACGGGCACGCCAAATATATCCCGGATCTCCGCCACCCGATCCGGGCTCTCATTCCCATGAAGCTGAATCATGTCGACCGTCACACCTTCGCAGATCTCGTTCAGGGTCGAATCCTCCGCATCGACCGTTACGGCCACCCGGCGAATTCCCTGGGGAACAGCCGCGGAAAGTTTCGCAGCATGGGTAAAATCGAGATTCCTCGGTGACTTCGGGAAAAAGACGAATCCTACATATGCAACGCCAGCTTCGGCCGCTGCGGCGACGCCAGCCTCGGATGTCAGTCCACAGACCTTAACCCTCACACCATCCATCACCGCCACCTAGCGAGACGAGCCAGCATCTTCCAGCAATGCAAGCACATCGTCGTCCTCTTCCCGTTTGGAGCGCATTCTAGCAAATTCACGGTTCAGACGTTCGTTCTCTCGCCTTTGGCTGGCCGCTTCCGCCCGGTGCCTGTGTTCGCGCAACCACTCCCAAACGAATCCCAGCAGGACTCCAGCGATAATTCCGGCGAATATCACGATGAACAGCGGCACTGTTACCGAGTTCAGTTCAGCGGGAAAACGAACCAGATCCAGGAGCCCGTCAGGCAACAGGCTCAGCGTTACGGGATCACGGTTGGCCAGCGCCACCGTAATGAGACACACGGAAATGCATGTCAGGATCGTGTAGCGAACATAGGCCAAGACCCGCCCCGGTCAGTGATCGTTCAGACGGTTCCGCAGCAGTTTGCCCGTCTTGAAGAACGGCACGTTTTTTTCGCCCACAGGCACATGTTCGCCGGTTCGTGGATTGCGGCCATCCCGAGCCCCTCTCCTCTTGATCGAAAACGCGCCGAACCCGCGTAACTCCACTCTACCACCAGCCTCCAGCCTCTTCGTGATCTCCTCAAAGATCGTATTCACGGTCAATTCGGCTTCCCGCAGCGAGAGATATGGGTTTTCATCGGCGACCTTCAGGATCAGTTCTGAACGAATCATGATCTAACCTCGCTGTCATCATTCACCAACGCATCACAATGCTGCATGCGGCACTATGGACCATAAGACCGAGGAATGCACCAAAAAACTTCATCATGGACAATCACTGCGAATCCCAATCGATCGCTGGTCAAATCTCCACGATATGAGGCATCGAATCCGTGGCATACTGGATGGTGCATCACAATAACTTAGCCCCTGGCATGCTCACCCATGCCGATTCGGCAATCGCGGACCGGCCGACCGGCCCCAAGGGTGCGGGGCCGGTCCGCGTCTGGCCAAAGGCTACGTCCTGGAGTTACCCTTTCCAAGCGCCACACCAAGGATGTCTCCCAGTGAAGCGCCGGAATCCGAGGAACCGTACTGTTCCACAGCCTCTCTCTCTTCAGCGATCTCACGCGCCTTGATCGACAGGCCCAACCGTCGCGCCTTGGTATCAATACCGGTCACACGTGCATCGACCTTGTCGCCGATCTGAAATCTCTCCGGCCTTTGCTCTGAACGATCTCGGGACAGATCGACGCGCCGGATGAAGGACTTTGTGTCCCCGTATTTCACCTGAATGCCGCCATCGTCGATCCCGGTCACGGTAACCGTGACCACCGATCCACGCCTTACACCCTCTGTCGCTTCAATGAAGGGATCTCCTATCGCCTTCACCGAGAGGGAAATGCGTTCCTTATCTATATCCACCTCGGTGACGACCGCCTGCACGACATCTCCCTTCCGGTAGTTCCGGATCGCTTCCTCTCCCCGCTGGTCCCAGGACAGGTCGGACAGATGGACCATGCCGTCGATGTCGTTGTCCAGGCCAATGAACAGCCCGAACTCGGTGATGTTCTTGACAACACCTTCGATTCTGGCCCCTTGAGGATGGGTCTCCGAGAAGACCTCCCACGGATTGCGCATGGTCTGCTTGAGCCCGAGGGACACACGGCGCTTTCCCTGGTCGATTTCCAGCACCATGACCTGCACTTCCTGGCTCGTGGAAACGATTTTTCCAGGATGCACATTCTTTTTTGTCCAGGACATTTCCGAAACATGGACAAGCCCCTCTACACCTGGCTCCAGCTCCACGAACGCGCCATAGTCGGTAATGTTGGTAACCAGTCCCCTGTGAATGGACTCCAGAGGGAATTTTTCGGCAACGCTGTCCCAGGGATCCTCCAGCAGCTGCTTCATGCCCAGGCTGATTCGCTGGGTCTCCCTGTTGATCTTGATGACCTGAACGTTGACGGTCTCACCGATCGAGAGAATCTCGCTGGGATGGTTCACGCGGCGCCAGGCCATATCGGTCACATGAAGAAGGCCGTCAACGCCACCTAGGTCGACGAAGGCTCCGTATTCGGTAATGTTCTTGACCACCCCTTCCACGGTCTGGCCGTCGGAAAGACTGTTGATGACTTCGGCGCGCTGCTCAGCACGCGACTCCTCAAGGATTGCGCGACGGCTAACGACGATATTGCCGCGGCGGCGGTCCATCTTCAGGATCTGGAATGGCTGCTTCAGCCCCATCAGTGGCCCGGCATCGCGCACAGGCCGTACATCCACCTGGGATCCTGGCAGAAATGCCACTGCACCACCGAGATCTACGGTGAAACCTCCCTTGACGCGGCCAAAAATCGCACCCTCAACCCGATTGTCGCCAGCATAGGCGCTTTCGATCCTGTTCCAGGCTTCCTCACGACGCGCCTTTTCGCGGGAGACCGACGCCTCACCACGTACATTCTCGACCCGTTCGAGAAAGACCTCAACCTCATCGCCAACGCTGATATCGGGTGATTCACCAGGAGTCGCGAATTCCTTAAGTTCAACCCGGCCCTCCATCTTGTATCCTACGTCGATGATGGCCTGTCCCGCTTCGATCGCGATGACTTTTCCCTTGACGACACTGCCCTCCCGAGGGGTGTCAACTTTGAAGCTTTCATCCAGGAGGGCTTCGAACTCCTCCATCAATGCGTTTGCCAAGTGTTCCAGTTCCTCTTTCACATTTCTGGCCGAGCGGTTGCCTCCGCCGGTCTTTCACGATTCTCGATCAACCAGGAAACCGCAAAACCAAATAGGGCCGGTTCTCCCGACCCTGCCAGTTTTAAGTGCCTGCAGCGGTTTTTTCCCTTGCTGACAGGCGGGACATAGATGCGATTCGCCCATAATGCAATAGCATGCCTGGACGCAGATGGATCGGGGAGTTCAGCAATACTGTTCAGGTCCAACCCGTTGCGCCGCGGAATAGCGGTCTCCGTGACACCATCCTACCGGCAGCACGGAATCGATTCTGGCGAGTTCGTCCGCGCCGAGAATCAGCCTCGTGGCATCAAGGAATTAGGTGAAATGCCGTACGGAACGCGTACCTGGAATTGCGATGACATGCTCACCCTGCGCCAGCACCCAGGCGATTGCGAGACCCGCCGCCGAAACGCCCATCTCGGCTGCAAGCGTCCGGAACGCAGCGGTGGCCCGGATGTTCGCAGAAAAATTCGGTTCCATGAACCTTGGGTTGGAATTCAGGAATCCGATTTCGCCAATCGCTTCCCGGGACAGTGGCGCATCGGTCAGCAGAGACCTTCCAACAGGTGAAAAGGCCACAAGCGCCACACCAAGCCTGGCACAGGTCTGAACCAGACCCAGTTCAGGCAGGCGGGTCTGCAGGGAATATTCCGACTGAACGGCGGTGACGGGGTGTACGGCATGGGCGCGGCACAGGCTGGTGGGCGCGATCTCCGAAAAGCCTATCCCGAGGGTCTTTCCCTTTTTCACAAGCCCGGCAAGCGATCCCGTCACATCCTCAATCGGAATCTCCGGGTCACGTCGATGCACATAGAACAGGTCGATCGCCTCAAGGCCCATCCGAACCAGGCTCCTGTCCAACTCCGCCTCGAGATGGGCGGCCGTATTGTTGAACCTGCGTTCCCCGTCGGGTCCGCGTGAGATCGCCGCCTTGGTCGCGATACTGAACTGGTCGCGTGCATCCGGATGTGCCCTGAAGTAACTTCCGATCGCGTTTTCCGACCGGCCCATTCCATAGACGTTTGCGGTGTCGATATGGTTAACTCCCGCCTCCAGGGCCGCATCAAGAATTGCATGGCTGTTCGCTTCCGTCGTCGGCCCGTAGAAATCGGCAAAACTCATTGCACCGATACCGATAGGATGAACCATCGGGCCTCCCTGCCCTAACGCTCGTAGTTTCATTGCAGCCCCACATGTAACAGATTCCAGTTGCGGGAGACTTAGGGGATTCGGTCCTGTCCGCAACCGGATTTAATCCCGCAGGTGGATGTTCCGCCCTTTGCGCCGATGCGTTTCACCGCCAAGCGACACCCGACCCTTCTGGGCGCGTGAACTGTAGCTCCTCTGCCGACGGACGCCAAAGCAATGAGTCTGAGGCATTTCACAATCTCCCGGCTCCAGGCGGGCCAAGTCCATGCCGCAGGTTTCAGGAATGGTGACGATCCGAATCAAGCGTCGCATCCGCAGTATTCGATTGCATTGGCCGCCGACGCGAAACACCAGGGGCCGTGAGATACGCCGACGGAGCTGCCTCCGGTTCGAGGGCGGAATCGACCGCCTGTCTCGGATGAACATTGGTATCCCAAGCATATGCAATGGGCTCATCTACGGAAAGTTCGGAGCCCTGCTGGGAGTTGGGCAGCGTAACCATTGTTGCCAATGGCCCCGATCATCGTCTCACAGGACCGCTGGCACCACCGTGGGAATCCTGAAGTCTCCCAACAGGTGGTACCTGGCATGTCGACCCTCAGAACATTGGAGACCAGTGTACCGCCCCAAAATCCACGGCTCGAAAATCGAACGGTTCGGCTTGGGCGTATCGCAGTCTAGAGGGACCGGAATCGGACGATGGCGTCCTCCACAATCCCAATCGCACGTGACGAAGCCTCGTCTATGGTCAGCTGACCGGTATCAAGCAGGACCGCGTCTGGAGCCGGCCTCAAAGGAGCGGTGGCACGCCCTCTGTCGCGTGCATCACGGGCGCGAAGATCTGACAGAACCCGTTCCAGATCCGTCGACGGATCATTTTCCACCAGTTCCCTGTAGCGACGTTCGGCACGAACCTCATCAGATGCGAATACGAACATCTTCGAATTTGCGCCAGGGCAGATCACCGTTCCGATGTCGCGACCGTCAAGCACCGCTCCACCCCCACGCCTTGCGAAGTCCCGCTGGTATTCGATCAGGGCCGCTCGAACCTGCTCATTTGCCGCTACATGCGATGCCATCCGCGAAACCTCGACGGAGCGCAGCTCATTCCGGTTCATATCACCTGCATTCAGGGTCAGAGCTGCCGCGACCGCATCTTCACCATCAAGGACCCGCTGCGCGACGGCACGATAGAGCAGACCCGTGTCAAGACGCGCGAACCCGAAATGCGCCGCAATGGCCTTCGAAATCGTTCCCTTGCCTGATGCGGCGGGCCCATCAACGGCAACGACAAAGTTCATTTCGGAAGCCCTGACCATCGCGCCGGTCAGCGTGACCGTTCCGGTCTGCCGAAATCCGCCCCTCGGGCAGCCGCACCTAACAGCCTTTCCAAACGGTTCAGGCATCGGGCCAAGGCGGGGCCAGACTTCGAGGTCACCGGAGAAAACACAGGAGAAGCCCGAAACGGATCCAGGGAACCATCGCCTTCAGCAGCTGAATTTCGCATCATGACATCACCGTAAGCTGCGGGTCGTAAGCAGTCGCTTTCAGAATACAATTGGCAGGTTCGCAATCGCATTCCCCGTCGCCGAAAATGAGCTGTGCAACAAGGCTCAGACCGGATTCATCCTCAGGCGTTACAGCTTGACCCCATAGATCCCTTTCCAGTCCATCCCAGACAAGACATGGCCCGCATCTGGCAAAGGCCCCATGCCGGACGAGTTCGGAAAAGCGGTACCATGGGACTTCCCCCTTGATGTTCTTTGCCTCACGAAAGGCGAATGATCCCGCAGAAACGGCTTCCATAGGCCAAATTCAATTTCTCTTCCTGAACCATGCCGACTTCACACTAACCTGAAAATCCCATTCAGAACAGACGCCCACCACCCTCAGGCGGTCACAGCCAGGTCCGCCCGCACCCTTAACGGCGGAACCGCCACCGTCAATATGTAGCGTGCCAGACCGGCCTGGTGATGTCACCGGTTTTACGCGTGTCCGCAGCCATCCATGACCTGTTCCGGTCATTCACTGAGCCTATCCAGCGATGCGCCCAGCCCGGCCATCAGGAACTCGAAGGTCGGAAACGAAGTGACGATGGGACCGGCGTCATCTATCGACACAGGCTCCCTTGCCGCCATGCCCGCAACCAGGAACGACATGGCGATTCTATGATCGAGCCGCGTCTCGGCGCGTCCCCCACCAGGCAGGCCACCCGCACCACACCCATGCACGGTAAAAGTGGCGTCACTTTCCTCAACAACCGCCCCATTAGCTTCAAGACCTCGGACCATGGCATCAATTCGATCACTCTCCTTAACCCTCAGCTCTCCCACTCCATGCATCACCGTCCGGCCTTCCGCGAATGCAGCCACGACAGCCAGGATCGGATATTCGTCGATCATGGAGGCCGCTCGATCCGGCGGTACCTCAATGCCCTTCAACCCGGGTGAGAAACGGGCACGCAGATCCGCGACAGGTTCACCGCTTTCCTCACGCTGATTCTCGAATTCCAGATCCGCTCCCATCTCAACCAGTGTTTCGTAGAGTCCCGTTCTTGTGGGATTCAGTCCAATGCCTTGCACCAGAACGTCCGAACCTTCGGAGATCAGCGCAGCGCAGACTGGGAACGCGGCTGAGGATGGATCCCGTGGCACGGTGATCTCCTGCGGCCGAAGTTCGGGATACCCGGTCAGCACAATGGTTCGACCCGCTTCGCATTGCTGAACAGTCACTTCAGCACCAAATCCTTGCAGCATGCGCTCTGTATGGTCGCGTGTGGCTTTCTTCTCAATCACCACGGTTTGGCCCATCGTGTTGAGTCCCGCCAGCAGCACCGCCGACTTTACCTGAGCAGAAGCGACAGGAAGCGTATAGTTTACGGGCACTGGATCGGCCGCGCCTACCAGCGTGATTGGCAACCGTCCACCGGCACGGCCATATGCATCTGCACCGAACAGCGCCAGCGGGTCGGTGATACGTGCCATCGGGCGGTCACGAAGCGATGCGTCGCCGGTAAAGGTTGCCGTAATTGGTGTAGTGGCCATCGCCCCCATTATCAGTCGCACACCCGTTCCGGAATTACCGCAGTCGATGACATCATCAGGCTCGGCGAAGCCACCCACTCCAACGCCGTAGACCGACCAGTCACCCTCTCCAAGGCGTGTCACTTCGGCCCCCAGGGCACGCATTGCCGATGCCGTTGCGAGCACATCCTCACCCTCCAGAAGTCCGGAAATCCGGGTCTCTCCAATTGCCAATGCGCCGAGAATCAGCGCCCTGTGGCTGACAGACTTGTCTCCTGGAACATGCGCCTCTCCGTTCAGTGCTCCTGTGCGACGCACGATCATTGGAATCGGTTCAACTCTTGATGACATGTCTGACCCACCAGCTCCATGAAAGGACATCGGAGCAGCACCGGTGCAGGTAAACAGGCACTTTGTCAATAAACTGCCGCATTCACCGCATTGGTATTCCCGAGAACCTGCAATGAGTCCTCACCAGTACCGGGAAAGCGACGCCTTCCCGCCGTTGGAAGGTCGAAGCTGGCAGACCACTGAGATTCAGATCAGTCATCGCACAGCACGTCGTACAGATATCTGGCCCGCCCGAGCCGCACCACACTCTCTTCCACTTATGCTTCGGTCGAGACACCACAGTTCTCTCGCGTCCAGCGTCCCGAAAATCTGCGGATGGGTCAGGAAATGTGAAGGCGGACATGATGGCGGCGGGACCACGGGCCAGACGCCAGTACCGCTGTCTTTCCACCACGGGAGGTGGAATGGGAATCTCGCCACCTGTTCCAGGGTGCAAGTCAATAAAGTGTCCAGAATTCGCTATCGATACAGGCCAGTTCGACATCATGGACAGCCAGAACGCTGGGCATCTGTCCTATCGCCCTCGCCATTTATCCGTCATCGTAAAGCAGCGTTGACGTGACGGGAATCACCGATCCATGGCCAGGTCGCTGTTTCCTGGCTTCACCAGTCAAACCGTTCAACCGTCACCCGGCGACCGATCATGAATGCATCGGCGACATGGATCATCGGACGTAGATCCATGTCGATTCCGCGGGTCGCCACGAGGTCAGCCATACGGGCATATAGTCTGGGGTACTCATCGAATGGCGGCTCACCCTGTGCCGGTAACTCGACGCCATCCACGAACATCCGGGCTCCACCTTCCGTCAGCGTCAGGCATCTGGCATCAGTCTCCACCTCAATCGTCCAGATGTCCCTGCCCCGCTCCCTCCAGTCAAACTCAGCGGTTACATTGCCGGAAAACTCCAGATCCGCCGCGATCGGGGTCTGGCAATTCTCGGGAAACTGCAGTCGGGCGCTTTGCAGGTGCACAGGTTCTGGCAGGATTTCCGTCAGGATCGACAATGCATTGATCCCGGGGTCGAGAACTCCCATCCCGCCTGGCTCGAACACCCAGTCCTGATCCGGGTGCCATTTCCGCACATCCTCGCGCCAGATGATGCGCGCGCTCCTCACTTCCCTGCCTTCGATCCAGTTACGTGCGGCGGCAACTGCCGCCGCCTCCCGCGAATGCCATGACGCATACAGCGCAAGCACGCGCCCGCTCGCAAGCGTCTGGAGCCCATGGCACTCGGCCAAAGTGGCACCCGGTGGTTTTTCCAGCATCACATGGCGCCCTGCTTCGAGAGCGGCCCTGGCAGCGGCGAATCGTGGAACAGGAGGCAGACAGAGCGACACCACCGGAATGTCGGGTCGTGCCGAAAGCATTGCGCTGATGTCCGTAAAGCGTTCGACGCCTTCCAAAGACCCGCGCCGGGAAACGGTAGCCGCCAGCTCCCAGTCCGGCGAGGCGGAAATCGACGGAACATGCTGATCCATAGCGATCTTTCCGATCCCAACCAAAGCGATATTCGTGGTCATCAATAAAATCTCCTGAGACTCGGGACCGGATTCGACATGCTTAAGTCGACCGCGGAAACGTCATGTTTGGTAGGGCCATTCCTGCGGTGCGAGTCCGCCGTCACCACAGGCATGGCCGTGCAGCTCCGTATCCCGACGCAGACCGAAGCGTATGCACACCAGCTCGATCCAGCGGCGGTCAGAAGCATTTGGTGAAAGTGAGATAATGGGGCGTCCTTCCCTCACGGAGCGCCTTCTGCTCATACCGCGTGGATAGCCAGTCCTTCCAGGGACATCGCCAGTCCGACGGTCTTTCCGCCTGCCATGCGAATCCCGCTTTCGGCACCTCTTCCAACGCCTGCCGAACATAATCCGGAATGTCAGTCGCAACCCGCAGTTCAGCTCCCGGAACCATGACATCTGCAAGCGGGATCAGGTATTCCGAAGTCACCGCACGTCTGCGATGGTGGCGTTTCTTCGGCCAGGGATCGGGATAGAGCAGGAATGTTCTGGAAACCGACCCATCCGGGAGCACATCCAGGAGGTCACGTGCATCGCCGGGATGGATCAGCACGTTGTTAACCCCCGTCATTCTGATCTTGCCCAGCAACATGGCGATGCCGTTTACGAATGTCTCGCAGCCGATGAAGCCAGTGTCAGGATGCTGAGCTGCCTGGTGCACGAGATGCTCTCCCGCCCCAAAGCCGATTTCCAGCCAGATCGGGCGTCCACCGAAAAGACTGGCCGGATCAAGTGGTTTCCGGCCGGGATTTTCGTCCCGCTCCACATCTGGCACCTGTAACCCCGGCAGTTCCTGCCTCAGCGCGACCCGCTGGTTGGGCTTCAATGCCTTACCGTACCGCCGTCCATATAGATTGCGCCGCGTTGTGTTCGGATGAAGCTGACCTGCGCTCATGGCCTGAACCGCCATTTACGTCGACTCCGCAATCCGGCGGAAAATCCCCTGCCACTCCGCATCCCGCGCCCCGCGAAGTGCGGACGTGGACTGCCCAGCAGTTCAGATGGCCTTATGAAGCTCTTCCACAAGGTCGGTCCTTTCCCAGGAGAAACCGCCTTCCGAATCGGGGCTACGCCCGAAATGACCGTAAACCGCGGTGCGATGGTAGATCGGACGGTTCAGTTCCAGGCGTTCCCGAATGCCGCGGGGAGTGAGATCCATGATTCTGGATACCGCGCGCTCTATTCGGTCCTCGGGTTCATTCCCCGTCCCATATGTATCGACGTAGATCGAAAGCGGTCGCGCTACACCAATGGCGTAGGAAAGCTGCAGGCAGCATCGGTTCGCAAGGCCAGCCGCGACGATGTTCTTGGCAAGATACCGTGCGGCATAGGCCGCCGAACGGTCAACCTTGGTCGGATCCTTACCCGAAAACGCACCGCCACCATGTGGAGCGGCGCCACCATATGTATCGACGATTATCTTTCTGCCAGTGAGGCCGGCATCGCCATCCGGTCCGCCAATGACGAACCGTCCGGTCGGATTCACATGCCATTCGGTTTCGCTGTCAATCCAGCCATCCGGAAGCTCGCTGCGGATGAATGGTTCCACGATGCCCCGAACGTCATCGCTGGAAAGATCTTCGTCAAGATGCTGGCTCGATAGAACGATCGATGCGACACTAACCGGCTTTCCATCCCTGTATCTGACCGTGAGCTGCGACTTCGCGTCGGGACCCAGCCTGTCTGCGCCGCCGTCACCGCACTTGCGCGCTTCGGCGAGCCGCCGGAGTATCGCGTGAGCATAATGGATCGGAGCGGGCATCAGTTCGGGAGTCTCGTCGACCGCATAGCCGAACATCATTCCCTGGTCTCCGGCGCCTTCATCCTTTTCGCCGCTGGCATCCACTCCCTGCGCGATGTCTTTCGACTGGGCATTCAGGTAGCTGTCGACCTTCATATTGGCCCAATGGAATCCATCCTGCTCGTAGCCGATATCCCTTACGCACTTCCGCGCAATCTCCTCTATGCGCTGGATAACGCTCTGCGGGCCGCGGACCTCGCCTCCGACCACCACCCGATTGGTGGTCGCAAAAGTCTCGCATCCCACCCTGGCCACGGGGTCAGCCTTCAGGAATGCGTCAAGAACCGCATCTGAAATCTGGTCACAGACCTTGTCGGGATGGCCTTCCGATACGGATTCGGAGGTGAAGATGTAGTTCTTTCGGGACACGGGCGCTCCACTACGTCAGTTGACCCCCACGTCAGGAAGCCGTTGTGGGGGCAGTCCGCGCCGCGTTAAGCGGCAGGCGCGTCGTTGTCAATAATCATCGATCCCGATTCACCGATGGACGACCCGGGACCGAAGGTGGCATTCCCGGAAACATCATCCGCCAGCCGAATCGCGACCTGCTGAACCCGCACTCCACCTCCAGTCATCTGAACACCGTCGGGACAGGCCTATAGCGCACGCATCGACACACCCGCCCTCTTCGTCAGCCGGAATGCTAACAGCGTGGCAAACAGCAGCAGAAGAACAGATGAAGCAGCCCAGTCACCGGTGCGGGAATACAGTGTGGGAGGCAGCGAGGGAGGAAGAGCCGCGTCAAGATGGCCTGCCATGCCAAGTGGAATCTGGGCCTCAACCGCCCCACGCGCGTCGATTATCGCCGAAACTCCGGTGTTGGCCACCCGCACCAACGGCAACCCCTGCTCCACCGCACGCAGTCGGGCCTGCGCCAGATGCTGGTACGGGCCTGAGATCTGGCCGAACCAGGCATCATTGGTGATCTGCAGCAGCCATACGGGGCGCTCCGGCGCAGCGGCGACATCCTGAGGGAATATGGCCTCGTAGCAGATAAGCGGTAGCACCTTGCCCAACGATCCCAGATCCACCAGAACGGCTCCGGGCCCGGGGCTGTAGCCGAAACCGTGGCGCGCCGAAAATTTGCTGAAGCCAAGGCGCGCCATGAAATCGCTGAGCGGAACGTATTCACCGAACGGGACGAGATGATGCTTGTCGTATATGTCAGCAACAGTGCCTGATTCGTCCAGCAGTACAAGGCTGTTATGGACGCGCCAGCCATCGCTTCTCTGAATTCCCAGGATCACCGGAGCATCAGAAGCGGCGTCAGTGATTCGTTCAAATGCCGGGCCTGCCCTTTCAAGCATTATGGGAACCGCCGTTTCCGGCCAGATTATCAGGTCAGGACGTCTGGCGGCCGGAGCGGACGACTGATCCAGCATTCGCTTGAAAAAAATCAGCGCGTGGTCGGCGCGCCATTTGAGGTGCTGCGGTGCGTTGGGCTGGACCAGCCGAAACACGGGTACGGTCTGTCTGGTATCAGGAACCGGCTGGTTCGACAGCCATGCCCCGGCCGCATAAAGAACCACAAACGGAAGCACGACAGGTAGCGCCACAAGCCGTCGCCCCCCAATCAGTGCCACTACGAGCGTCGCGGAGAACAGCGTCAGAAGCGTCAGCCCGTGCGGACCAATCCACGCCGCAAGCTGCATCGGTGCCCAGCCGATCCAGACATGGCCGATCAGTGCCCAGGGAAAGCCCGTGAACAGGTAGGATCGGGCTAGTTCGGCAAGCCCGATTCCACAGGACCATGCGATTGCGGCCAGCAAGCCCTGGAAGGACAGCCAGCGCGCCAGCCACCATGCCGCTCCCCAGAACAGGGCAAACCCGGAGGCCGTGAAGACGAGAGCGAACGGTGCCATCCAACCATGGCGTGACGGATCGACAAAAAACGGCTCTACAATCCAGAACATCGTAGCCGCGAAATACCCCACGCCGAAGGCCCAGCCCGTCCATGCCGCCGCATGCGGACGTTCCGTCCGGCAGAACAGCATGAAAGCCAGCGCCAGCCCCACCAGCGTCGCCCAAGGCAGAGATACCGGAGCCTGTCCCAGCGCAGCCAGAACGCCCGACAGTACCGCACCTACCATCGCGCCCCACCCCGAATTGCCAGGATTCCTCCTACTGTCAGCCATCTTTCAACGGCGGCGTCCACACACGCAGCCGCTTGATTCGGCGTGGATCCGCATCCACAATCTCGAATTCCGTCCCCTGAGGATGCCGAATCACTTCGCCGCGGGCCGGCACGCCGCGGGAGAGCATGAATACAAGGCCACCTAGCGTATCAATCTCCTCGCTTTCCTTCTGGTCGGAAAGCCTGAGACTCAGCCCAATCTCGTTCTCGAACTCGGCAAGAGGCGCTTTTGCCTGGACCAGGTAGCAACCGGGCTTTTCCAGCGTCCAGAAGTCGCCTCCGTCGATGTCGTGCTCGTCCTCTATCTCACCAAGCACCTGTTCGATCAGATCCTCGATGCTCACAAGCCCATCCACGCCGCCATATTCGTCGATCACCAAGGCCAGGTGCATTCGCTCGCTCTGCATCTTCCTGAGCAGAACTCCGATCGGCATGGACGGTGGCGCAAATAGAAGCGGTCTGAGCATCTTGCGCAGAACAAACCGTCCACCTTTGCCGTTGAAGCCGTGGTTCAGAGCAAAATCCTTTAGATGAATCAATCCCTTCGGGCTGTCGAGCGTGCCTTCGTAGACCGGAAGGCGCGTCAGCCCGCTCTCGCGGAATATCTGCACAAGCTGGTCCTTGCCGATGTTTATCGGCACGGAAATAATTTCAGCTTTCGGAATCGCCACGTTCTCAACCCGCAGCCGTCGCAGATTCACGATATCCGGCAGCTCCTGCGCGCTGGGCCTGCCGTTTATCTGTTCCGGCTGTTCGCGAATTCCGGACGTCCTGCCATTATTGAGCGCAAGCGCACCGAATAATCGGCCCATTAAGCCGCGTTGCCCGTTACCTGCCTGATCCTGCGCGCCTTGCGCTGCGTTAGAGGACCCGCCGTCCGAGTCGCTCATTTTTCCTGTCCATGATGTCTTCGTAAATTGCGCGTTCCTCAATATGGACCACAGATCCCCAGAGTTGCAAGTATCTCGATTTCAAGCGCTTCCATTCGTTCCGCATTCCTGTCGTCAGCGTGATGATACCCCAACAGATGCAGTAGACCATGGATTACAAGATGGGTAACATGATCGGCAAGTGGCTTACCCTGCTGGGCGGCTTCCTGACAACAGGTCTCGTAGGCAATGGCGATATCTCCGAGTTCTCCCCCGATCGGGAAGTGAGGATCGCCACCATGTATCTCCGGCGCTCGGCTCTCCGACGGCCAGCTGAGCACATTGGTAGGTCGGCGATGGCCGCGGAATTCTCCGTTGAGTAAGGTGATTCGCGCATCGCTGCAGCCAAGCAGGCAGAATTCGTAAGCGTCCGGCTCCAGCGCAAGATGTTCGAGAGTCGTCCGCGCAACATCGCCTGCCAGCGTTTCCAACCCTGCAGCTGCCCAGCGACTGTCCTCGATGACGACATCCGCTGTTCCCAATTCACGAATCCTTCCGACGACTCTCACCTCCGGCACTGTCGCTCTCATATGCATCGACAATCCGGGCGACCAACGGATGGCGTACGACATCCCCTGAGGTGAATCGGTCGAAGGAGATTTCCTGGATTCCACGCAGCCGACGCTCGGCGTCCGCCAGCCCCGACACCTGGCCCCGAGGCAGGTCCACCTGGCTCAGATCGCCCGTGACCACCATGCGGCTGCCCTCTCCGAGACGGGTCAGGAACATCTTCATCTGCATCTCGGTCGCGTTCTGCGCTTCGTCGAGCACCACAAAGCTGTTCGACAGCGTCCGCCCCCGCATGAAGGCCAGCGGCGCGATCTCTATCTTCTTTTCCTCGATCAGCCTGGCGATCTGCCGATCCGGCAGAAAGTCGTGGAGTGCGTCGTAGAGCGGCTGCATGTAGGGGTCGACCTTTTCCTTCATGTCGCCGGGAAGGAAACCGAGGCGTTCTCCCGCCTCTACCGCCGGGCGGCTGAGAACGATGCGATCCACCTGTCCGGCCATGAACATCGACACGCCCGCCGCGACGGCAAGATATGTCTTGCCGGTCCCTGCTGGCCCGATGGAGAATGCCAGTTCATGCTCAAACAGGCTCTTGACATACGCTTTCTGAGCCGCCGTGCGTGGAACAACGGACTTCCTGCGCGTCCTGATCTCGACATGTCCGTCCGCGAACATTTCCATCTGGCCGTCAAACCGCGTTCCAGGTGCCGCCCCCGACTGCTCCAACCGGATCGCTCCGTCAATCTCACCCGTATCAACGGAATGTCCGGCCTCGAGCCTTTCGTAGAGCTTCCGCAGCACTTCGGCGGCCAGGTGACCCGTGCCAGCCTCTCCGACCACGGTCAGCCTGTTTCCCCGCCGCAGGATCTGTACATCCAGCTTCTGTTCCACCAGAACAAGATTGCGATCATATTCACCGCAAAGGTCGATCAGCAGACGGTTGTTGGGAAACTCCAGTGCGGTCTCATGGGTTTCTTTGCCGGATTTCGTGTGTGGCCCGGTACCGAGTTCCAATCCTGGGAAGTCATAGCTACCCATCGGCTGCCCCCACATACGCAGTCGCGGTCCACTGGTCCGGCGGCCAGGCAGTTTCCCCCCGCGGTCGCCCGAATCCATGTGCCGGTATACTGGCCACCGCGTTCAGGCTGCTGCTGTCCGCAGGGCCAAATTTCACGCACAGGAATCCGATTGGCAACCGGTGGCTGACGACATCGGCCGCACCGCAGGCGGTGGGCGCCTGGCCTGCGCGGCCGGAGTTCACGACCACGACACGGTGCGTCCTGCATTCCCGCGTCCGTGAGAGGCATCCATTGCGTGTCGCCTGCATCCGGTTGTTCAGGTCGGCCTTCCGGCGAATGTCTGATCCAGGCCCCCAGGCCGATCCATTCGCGCGCAGGTCCTCAATGAAAATCGTTCTGACGAAGTCATCCAGACGGGGCGATGTCCCATGCCGTGAGGGACGGAAATCGTCGATGTCCATGCTCTTCCGGAATTCGTTGGGTGCGGGCGAGACCGCCTTCCCCGCTCCAGAAGAGCGTCCAGTCCTGGCGAAGAAACCGTCGTCAGGTTCCCTGTTGGCTGACAGGACGGCGTTGCGCCCGGATCCCCGAAAAAGATCCCTACCCATGCGGCTGTCGCACCTCACGCCGTCAGGAAAGCGCGATCGCCATATTCCGGCACCAGGCGATGGACCAGCGCCGCCTTGCAGTCCTCAGGCGACGCCCGGTCGACATGGCACCAATCGCGTTCACAAAGCACAGGCGCATCAGCGGCGGCATCTATATTGGTGGTATCCGTACGGTTCCAGCGTAGCTGCTTTAGATATGGGATATCTGCAATCAGGATCCTATCCTGCATGGCAGCTTTGGGCATGCGGCCGCTCCAGCATGGGTGTGAGCCCTCAGTATGGTGACCATTAGAGCGGGGAAGTCAAGGGGAATTAAATCTGAAGCCAGAGGTATCGCATGAACTCATGCCTCGAAGACCCTCGCGGTCAGCAGGAACATGGCGATGAACCTTCCCACCAATCGATGGACCCCGGTTCCATCCACGTGCTGAGCGGAATGGCGGGCTGGAACGACGACCTGCCGCTCCAGATCCTTGGGGTATATAATCCCCAAATTTTTTGGATACCCTAATCCTGCACCCTTGAAGCCGATGTTGGGTACGCTACATTCTGTCCTCATGGAGCGGCCTCCTCTTGGTTCCGTAAGGATCTGATATCACCGATGGGTTCCGCGTTTCGGCTACCCAATGTAATCTTTCTGGTGCCATATCCAGGTTAGCCTCCACGAAATGGAACAATATGTGAGACTCCCGAAAGTGAAGTCGAGTCCTTCCCAGATGTCTTCACGAATCAGGCAGCAGCATATCGCCCCAAGCTTCTATCTGAGCCAGTTTGCCGATCCTGACGGAAACGTCTGGACCTATTCGGACAATTCCGCACCTCGTGCCGATAAACCCGAAGCAACCGCCATCGAAACCAAATTTTTCAGTCCAATCGGGGAGGATGGGGAAAGGATCGATGAAGTTGCAGAGTTTCTAGGTCAGATCGAGAGGCAGGCTGCCCCGTTTTGGGAGGACCTGTGCAAAGGCAAGATCTTTGCTGGTGAAGAACGCGGTCACATCGCGTTGTTCCTTGCCGCACAATACATTCGCTCCCCGTCAATGGTTCGGGCTGGGGCTGAACTGAACGATTCTATGGCCCAGGACACTTCGCAATTCATAGCGGCGGACAAGAAATCTGATAACGGATCCGTGGACAACCACGAGGAAGACTCGGTCAAGTCTCTTTCACCGGAAGAACGTGAGCGGATGCCAGAACTCAACAGCGAACCGGAAAACTACTCAATCAACGTTTTGCGTTCGATGGGGCTGCCTGTGCTAATGGTAATGGACGGTCTGACCAAACTCTTTTCCAACATGACCTGGACAGTCGGTCACAGCGAAGATCAACACCTGATTACTTCTGACAGTCCTGTAACCCGCACTTCCGACTCATTTTTCGACAAAGCCATTCAGGTGCAGTTTCCGTTAACGCCGCAGCGAATCATTGAATTGACGTGGCGAGGCGAAGAGCAGGAACGTGTTGTCGCGTTGTCTAAACACTTGGCACGAGCCGCCAACCAGGCACGAGCAGATCAGGCGGAGCGATTTGTGTATGGCAGCAAGAAAGACCGCGGGATAGAAAAGCTCTGTGCGAAATGGCTATAAGGGCCGAAAGCACCAAAGATCGCAACTGGTAGCGGCACACCGGCAATAGAGGATAAACGGACACCGTAAAGCACGGTCCGCTCCGGGTATTCAGGCATTGAATGACCACCTGAATTAGGTATGCGGCTGAGTAGCGGAAGGCACTGCGATAGCGGGTAACGGCGAAAACTACAGGCTAGGGGATTTCGCCACTTAAATCCCTTCCGAATGGTGCCTGAACCTGCCCCGGCCCGACGAACGGGACGTGTCGACAGCACCATCCCAGCGGTAGGTTCCGACACGGAACCACATCCTGACCCAATGTCCGACGGACCGGATTGGCGTGGAAACTCCTGCATCGCCCGTCGTGTTGTTGCGCAGGATCGGCCCGTGATGTATCCGCTGTTGCAATCCAATTCGAGGAACGAGGAATGGCGGAACAAAAGCGGCTGTTTATCAAGACCTACGGCTGCCAGATGAATGTTTACGACAGCGAGCGCATGGCCGAGGCCATGAGCGGGCACGGCTATGTAACAACGCCGACCCCCGAAGACGCGGACCTGATTCTCCTCAACACCTGCCATATCCGGGAAAAAGCCGCAGAAAAGGTCTATTCCGAGCTGGGCAGGCTGAAGCCACTGAAGGTCGCGAACCCTAACCTCAGGATCGGAGTCGCTGGATGCGTGGCACAGGCTGAGGGTGCGGAGATCATGCGCCGTCAGCCGATGGTCGATCTGGTCGTCGGGCCGCAGAGCTATCACCGCCTTCCCGAACTGGAAACGCGCGCCCGGGACGGCAAACGTCCGCTCGACACGGAATTCCCGACCGAGCTGAAGTTCGAGGGTCTGGCGAAGCGCCCCGGATCCTACCGGGGACCGTCCGCATTCCTGACCGTACAGGAGGGATGTGATCGGTTCTGCGCCTTCTGTGTGGTTCCCTATACCCGCGGTGCCGAGGTTTCCCGACCAGTTGCCGCCGTGCTCGCTGAAGCGCGGAGCCTGGCTGATAGCGGAGTGCGGGAGATCACGCTGCTGGGCCAGAATGTGAACGCCTATCACGGAGTGGGATCGAATGGCGTCTCATCGCTCGCCAGGCTGATCGCGGAACTGGGCGCAATCGACGGAATTGACCGGATCAGATATACCACATCCCATCCGAAAGACATGACCGATGACCTGATCGAGGCGCACGGCACCATGCCGAAACTGATGCCCTACCTGCATCTGCCAGTACAGTCCGGTAGTGACCGGATACTCAAAAGAATGAACCGCGGCCATACCGCTGCGACGTATCTGAAGCTGATAGAGCGCATCCGGACAGCTCGGCCTGACATCCTGATTTCAGGCGACTTCATTGTTGGTTTCCCTGAGGAGACCGAAGCGGATTTCGCGGAAACCATGGCCCTGGTCAGGGAAGTCCGCTACGGCCAGAGCTACTCCTTCAGGTATTCCGCTCGGCCTGGAACCCCCGCGGCCGAACGTGAGCAGGTTGATCCGGAGGTCGCGAGCGACCGGCTGGAGCGGCTGCAGAAACTGCTGTCCAGACAGCAGCGCGATTTCCAGAACGATATGGTCGGACGCGAGGTGGAGGTTCTTTTCGAGCGTGTGGGCAGGAAACCGGGACAGATGGTTGGTAAATCAGATCACCTGCATGCAGTGCACGTAACCGGAGGCAACATAGCCCGGGGAGATCTGCTAAGGGTTCGCATCACGGGCAGTGCACCGAATTCACTTGCCGGAACGTTGGTCACTCACTGATTCGGCCGCACCATCACCGTGGCTGAAACCCTCAGCTCCATTGCGGGGCCATCACCTGACCGCAGGCGGTTCATCCTGACCTGGCTGCCACGTCTTCGTCCCAGGCTTCCGCCTCAACCGAATCACGACGCCGACATTGACGATTTCAGTGCCTTCTGGCGCTGCCGGAAGTCTGGCGAACTCCATCTGTCCCGCTGGCGCGTCCGTGACCGTGCCGGTATCTTCCCAGAAATAGTGAGGATGGTTCGACGTATTGGTATCGAAATAGCTCCTGGACCCGTCAACGGTGATCTCACGCATCAGCCCAGCGCCGCAGAAGGCTTTCAGCGTATTGTAAACGGTCGCGAGTGAAACCTTCCCTCCGCTTCGGCAGGCGGCATCGTAGAGACCCTCGGCGGTAACGTGCCGGTCCCTGCCGTCGCCTACCAGTAGCTCCGCCAAAGCCACACGCTGCCGTGTCGGCCTTAGGCCAGCACTCCGCAGCCACTCACCTCCGCGCCGGTTCGCTTCCGAATTGCCGTCCATTTCCGCTTTGTCCATGCCCGGCAACAACATAGCGCAGACTTCAGGTCACATTCAAACGAAAATGATGGGAATGACGACGCCATTCACCACGCCCCTGCCCTTGCCAGTCCTTCAACCCACCTGCTAGACGAGTCGGGACCGAGATCCAGCAATACTTTGGGAGTCTCTTGCAACATGGCTGACTATCCTAGGACATTCGACCGGGAGGGACTCCTGAAATGTGCCCGGGGCGAACTGTTCGGCCCGGGCAACGCGCAGCTTCCCGAGCCACCAATGCTCATGATGGATCGGATCACGGACTGCTCGGCCGACGAAGGCCTTCACGGCAAGGGCCATATCGTGGCGGAACTCGACATTGACAAAGACCTCTGGTTCTTTCCCTGCCATTTCCCCGGCAACGAAGTGATGCCAGGCTGTCTGATGCTCGACGGACTCTGGCAACTTACCGGCTTCAACCTGGGCTGGCGGGGCTGGCAGGGGCAGGGATTCGCGCTTGGAGCCGGAGAGGTGAAGCTGTCCGGCATGGTGCGCCCCGACCGCAAGCTCGTCACCTACCGTGTGGATTTCACACGCGTAATCGGCCGCCGCCTGAAAATGGGGGTAGCGGATGGGCATGTAATGGCGGATGGTGAGCGGGTGTGTGAAGTCAAGGGCATGAAGGTCGGCCTCGCGGCCGCAGGCACCTAGAGCCAAGCATGGGAGAGCAGCCAATGCGGCGTGTTGTGGTCACCGGCCTGGGAATCATCTCATCCATCGGCTGCTCGACTGCTGAAGCAGTGGTGTCGCTGAAGTCGGGGCGATCGGGAATCGTGGCGGCAGAGGATTATGCCGAACGTGGATTCCGCTCCCGGGTAAAGGGAGCGATTGACCTTGATGTCTCCGACCATGTCGACAAGCGCGTCCTTAGGTTCATGGGGCCAGGCTCGGCATATGCCTATGTCGCCATGGGCCAGGCCATCGCTGACGCCGGTCTGACTGAAACGGAAGTCCGCAATCCATCAACCGGGCTGATCGCCGGTTCCGGCGGCCCCTCCACAAGCGCGATGTTCACCGCACACCGTTCTGTCCTGGAGACAGGCAGTTCAAGACGGATCGGCCCCTTCGCCGTGCCCAAATGCATGAGCAGCACGGTTTCCGCCAATCTGGCGACCGCCTATCGCATCAAAGGTGTAAATCTGTCGATCACCTCAGCTTGCTCCACTTCCCTGCACTGCATCGGGATGGCCGCGCAACAGATCATGCTTGGCCAGCAGGAGATCATGTTCGCGGGCGGTGGCGAGGAGCTCGACTGGACGCTCTCGTGCCTGTTCGACGCGATGGGAGCGATGTCCTCGAAATACAATGACACCCCGGCCCGCGCCTCCCGCGCTTTCGACGCGGACCGGGACGGTTTCGTCATCTCGGGCGGTGGCGGAATGGTGGTTCTGGAGGATCTCGAACACGCGAAGGCCCGTGGTGCCCGGATCTATGCCGAGATCACCGGATTTGGCGCCACTTCCGATGGCCATGACATGGTGGCGCCGAACAGCGACGGCAGCGGGCGGGCGATGCGGCTGGCGCTGCGTACGCTTCCTGATGACCGCCGCGTCAGCTACATAAACGCCCATGGGACATCGACACCTGTCGGTGACGTGGGCGAGATTGAGGCCGTACGCCAGGTATTCGGGGAAACCACCCCACCGGTAAGCTCAACCAAATCGATGACTGGCCATGCCCAGGGCGCTGCAGGTGCGATCGAGGCGATCTTCTGCCTGCTGATGCTTGAACATGACTTCATCGCCCCGTCGATCAACATCCAGACGCTTGATCCCAAGCTGAAGCCAGGCGAAATCGCCACCGAGACGGTTGAGAGGCCGAATCTCGATACGGTGATGACCAATTCCTTTGGGTTCGGCGGCACCAACGGCTCAATGCTGCTCTCAAAATTCCGCGAGTGATGCGCAATGGCTGATCTGATGAAGGGAAAACGCGGGCTGATCATGGGAGTGGCCAATGACCGCTCCATCGCATGGGGGGTGGCTCGGGCAATGGCGGCGGAAGGTGCCGAGCTCGCGTTCACCTATCAGGGAGAGGTGTTCGGCAAGCGCGTCGAACCGCTGGTGGCGTCGCTTGGCAGTGACATCATGGTTGACTGCGATGTCATGGATCCCGATCGGATGGACCTCGCATTCGGCATTCTGGCGCAAAAGTGGCCGCGGCTGGACTTCCTGGTCCATGCCATAGCCTATTCGAACCGCTCCGAACTCACGGGCCGTTTCATCGACACGTCGCTGGAAAACTTCACCAACTCGATGGCCATCAGCTGCTATTCGCTGATTGATGTCACCCGCCGCGCCAGACCTCTGATGATCAATGGCGGTACCGTCCTGACACTGACCTATCAGGGCAGCAACCGGGTTACGCCCTATTACAACGTCATGGGTGTGGCGAAGGCGGCGCTGGAATCGACGGTCCGCTATCTGGCGAATGATCTCGGACCGGAAGGCATCCGAGTGAACGCTGTATCCCCCGGGCCAATGAGAACGCTTGCCGGAGCGGCCATCGGGGGGGCACGCAAAACGTTCAGGCATACTGAAATGAACGCGCCACTGCGTTCAAACGCGACTCTCGAGGCTGTGGGCGGAACCGCGGTTTACCTCGCTTCGGATTATGGCGCCTGTACGACCGGAGAGATCGTGCGGGTTGACGGTGGCTTTCATGTGCTTGGGATGCCGCAGACCGACTGTCTCTGAACTGGTCAGAACCCCCACGACGATGCCTCTGTTTCAGCATCTCCGGCCTCCAACTCATTCTGTGGCCGGGGCGTTGAACTTCCTTCAGAACGCAAAATTCCTGTCTTGGGCCGCAGGAACTCATTTTGGGCCCGTCCCGTCAAGCCCTGTTCCGCTGACCACCACCGCATCACTGCCGGTACCGTGCCGGTCGGCCGGCGGTAGTCTTCATACCATCCGTCACATCAATCCCGTCTCCTTCGACAGTAGGGCGACGGTTCAGCGCCAGCGGGGATGCTCCAGCTGCACCCGACGGCGCGGCCAGACCCCTGTCAGGTTCGGTTGGCCGACTGTCACCGACCCCGAGACCATAATGCCCGTTTGGGGCGGTGCCGCGGCCTGAAGCGAACCAGGCCTTCACACAGTCACAGACCCTGCCCGGTGGCCCCGCCGGGCCGCCCGGGCATTCAGGCGGCCGATATACTCCCGGTTCCTGCGACCGGACGGTACCAGCAGCCTGCGCGCCAGCGCCATGGTTCCCCGATGCCTCGCACGGCCGTCGTGGGCGCTGGCGATCAGCACGGCGACCGCATGGCTACTCGCGGCGCTCACGCTCATGGGACGGGAGACGCCGGGGCCATGGCAGACGGGATGTTCTCGAAGGAGGAGATCGCACCGCTTTGCGACCACGCCACCACCCTGGCCTCGCGCTTCCGAGAGCGATGGCGACAGACTGCCCGCCCTGTCCCTCGGAGGGGCGTTAGGCCTGGTCGCGAGGCTCGGCGATTACCTCGCCCGATGCAATGATCTGCCACCCAGACACCAGATCGTGTGGGAGGTGTTCACACGGATGTCGACGGGCGCGCAGTCGCTGGAGCGCATGCAGGAATACGGAGAGCACAACGCCATCTGGTAGATTCTGGAGTTTGCTCACAAAAAATGGCTATTGAGCAGGTCGCGACCAACGCCGCGGCCACCAGCAGCAAACCATTGCCTGGCAGGTCGGCCGAAGGCTTCGTTCCCTGTCATCGCAAGTCCATTCGACGGTGGCAGCAAGGTCGTGGCCGAATTCGAGGAGGCTCGCCGTCGCAGCCCCGCACCCGAAATCCCCGAGGACCGGCGGGTGGAACGCCTACAGGACACTTGGAGCAACGCATTCCGAATTCTTCGCCCTCCGGCGACTGGGATCCCGAAACTGAACCCACCTATCGACGAATGTCTCGATCGCAACAATGGTTACCGGCCGTAGGGTTGCGCCTGCCGGACTCACCGCAAGTCAGCCCTGCGGAAGTGAGGGAATCGCGAGGCGCCCGTCGTCCCTCGTCCATTGGGAGCAGGCGCATGTTGCAAACTCAGCTTGGGAACGGGGAAGGTCAGCTGTGCATACCAACCGTCCTCCGAAAGGTGAATGACGCGAGTTGCGCCGGCTTACGGAGACAGGAATTTCGCGGAATCCTGTTGGGTTTGAGGACGGTGCCCGTTCGAGAGAGAGGTTGCGCACCGCTTGGCCAGTGACGCGCGAAACTTGGGAAGGATCGGAATTCCGGTTATGTGCACGCGCGCAAGAGGAATTGGGCAATGACCACAAGAACCGAACAAACGGTAAATCGTCTCATTGTGAACCCTTGGGGGACAGCGGAAAATATCGGCTGGTGAAGGACGAATACACGGGGTCGGCGTCGGGAAGGACGCGACAGACGGGGAGTATGCGATCACTGACGGCCGGATCGGGCCGGAAGGGCACATTCCGAAGCATTTCCACAAGTGGGAGGACCAGACCTTTCACGTTATCGAAGGGCACCTCGAAATGCGGCTTGGGGATGCCACCTACGAGCTTGGGCCGGGCGATACCGTGCATTGTCCAGCAGATGTGTCCCATTGCATGCGCAATGATGGTGACACGACAGCCAAGCCGATCAGCTACGTGTTTCCCGGATACCGGGTCGAGGATTTCATGGTGGAGACCTCTCGCCGGAATCTGTTCCGCAATCTCGAACGGATGTTGATCGAGAGGAAGTTCGGAGTCGTCTACAAGTAATACCATTTCTGGAAAGCTTTTCCATTGCCAATGCCGTTTTCGCCGGCCGTTCCACACGGGCTCCGCATGCCAGTCGGGCCCAGCCGTGATCGCCTGTCGAGGCGACCCGGCCCGGTGATGCCACGAACGTTTTCCTGACCTCGCCGACCCGTACTGTCACCGCCCCGCCATCGCGAAGCCCAGGTTGGCGCAGTGGTGCACCTTCAGGAACTGGAACACGTTCTCGACGGGGTTCAGCCTGGAGCAGTAAGGCGGCAGGCGCAGGAGGGAAAGGTTCCGTGGCGTCATCAGGTCCTTCGAGCGGTACCAGCCTGCCCCTTCGCGGGTCTCCGATCAGGGCGTGCGGAGCTTTCGGCACGGCCGCGCCGATGTCGGAAGAATGGTGGTTCATCTTTACCGTTACGGCCCTGTCGCAGACATGGCCCACTGCCTCTCCACGCCGCGGATATATGGCGCTGAACAGGTAGCGATGGTCGAGGAGAACGCCAGCCCGCGCTCCCTTTCTGGCCACACCCGGGCCATCATCCCCTTTCGGCCGATGCGGACCTCGTCCTGAAACCGGAGATCGACCGCCGCCGGAACCATGCTTCTAGCAGGAAGAAAGCTTCCAAGATGCTGAAACCACTGCGAAATTCCTCCTGCCGGTGCCGATCCGCCTTTGGATGCGAAGGACGGGCCGAGACCTTCCGGAATCCGAGGGAGCGCACGATCCAGCGAACCGTCTCCAGCGACAGCGTCGTCCCGAAGCTCCCTTCGATGCGTCCCTTGAGCAGCGCCAGCGTCCAGGCCGAAACGGTAACGGTCGAGCCTTGCTCCAGCAAGCTCCGGACCACCGCCCACCGCGCTCCGTCCAGCGTGGGCACACGTCCTGAGCGTAGACTGTCCTTCAGGCAATCCGGCCCCTCCACGTTGTGGCGAAAAACCAGGTTGAGCAACGACCGGCGGGTGACCCCGACCAACCGGGAGCGGTCACACTGTGTGTCAGCGCCCTCCGTGACCATCGCGATGGCCTGGAGCCGCCGCCTCGTGACATGGTCATTGCATGTTCCTGCCAGAGTCGTAACTTCCTGCCGCATGTGGTCGGCATTCGTGATGGCAATGCCTGCACGCATGTCTTCCTCCTCCATTCAAGGCTTCATCACCCGCAAGATGGAGGCAGAGAGACCAGGCCGATCCCAAAATGTTGTGTACCAACACAGCATGGCGTTGCACTTTTTTTAACGACTCAGGGACTTCGGGAATTGGTGTATAATTGGTTTTACTTTCCGACTTCTTAAGGTATTACCCCTGAAAGGATCTGATTCGAATGGGGGTGGGAGAGGACGTGACCAGAAATGCGCGAATGAAATCCGGAACATCCAGACCGGCACGCGTTTCTCAAGGCACCTTCGCTTGGCTCCTGATCGCCCCGGCGGTGATCTTCATCGCAGTGATTGTCGCCTGGCCCCTGGTCGAAACCTTCCGCCTGTCCTTCACGGATGCGCGCCTTGGGGGCGAGAATTATGTCGGGCTTGAGAATTACCAGGATCTCGCCGAAAGCCGGAAGTTCAAGCAGACCGTCATTCGTACCTTTTATTGGATGTTCCTTTCGGTATCGCTCAAGCTGATCCTCGGTTTGATCGGCGCGACGCTCCTGAATGCCGCCGTTCCCGGTCGGGCCCTGTTCCGCGTCCTTGTGATGCCTCCCTGGGTCATCCCGATTGCCATAGGGATGATTGGGTGGCTTTGGCTTTATAACGGCGCATTCGGTCTCCTGTCCGGTGTGCTCCAATACCTGGACATCGTCGACAGGAGTTTCGAATTCCTCGCTTACAAGCAATCCGCTTTCTATTCCGCCGTTGTGGCCGATGTCTGGGTTGGAACACCCATGGTGACATTGTTCTTCCTGGCCGCGATGCAGGGTGTCAGTCGTGACCTTTATGAAGCAGCCTGGGTCGACGGCGCATCTCGCTGGTATCGGTTCCGACGAATCACGATCCCTCAAATCATGCCAGTGATCGTCTCGATGGCCCTCCTGTCCGCAATCTGGACCTTCAACAGTTTTGAGGTGATCTGGATCCTGACCGAGGGTGGGCCACGTGGAGCATCCACAACGCTGATCGTCGACACCTACAAGACAGCCCTTGCCAACTTCAAGTTCGGTGAGGGAGCCGCCCGTGCGGTGATCATTGTGATACTCCTGGCGATCTTCTCACTCATCTATCTGTTCTTCCTGAACAAAGTGAACAAACACTACGGGGTGAAGTGACATGATGGATCGCTACACAAAGCTTCAGATTGCTGGGATTTACGCCGCTGTCACGGTCTTTTTGATCTTCATCCTGTTACCGTTTTTTGAGATGTTCATGGCGTCGCTACGCCCGCTCGAACACCTATTCCGCAGCCCATACCAATTCTGGTCTGATGACTTCAGCTTCCGGGCCTATCGGGACATGTGGGACACGGTTCCTCTGCTTGGGCGCTATATCCTTAATTCGATCTTCATTTCAGGCATGGTGACGTTGCTCACGATGGCCTTCGTCATCCCGGCGGCCTATGCCTATGCACGGCTCGATTTCCCGGTCAAGAACGCCAGCCTGGCACTGTTTTTGGGCGTGAACATGTTCACCGGCGCTGTCCTCCTAATTCCGCTTTATCGTGTTCTCAGCACTATGGGCCTGCTCAACACCTATTGGGCGATGATCGTGCCTGGCGTAGCCTTTCTCATTCCAACGGGAATCTGGCTACTGCGCTCCTACCTTGAGAAAATCCCACTCGAACTGGAAGAGGCCGCCTATATGGACGGTGCGTCGCGCATCTACACCCTGCGCCGCGTGGTGTTGCCATTGGCCCTACCCGGCCTGATCGTGGTCGGCGTCGCCGTCTTCATCGGCTCCTACGCCCAGCAGTTCCTGTTCGCGATCACCTTCAACCAGACCCGGGAATATCAACCCCTTCCCGCGGGTCTGTTCGAGTTCATCGGCTACCAGTCGGTGACCTGGAACGAGATGATGGCCGCAGCGCTTACCGGCGTGCTGCCCGTGATGGTCATCTTCCTGTTCCTCCAGAAGTACCTTGTTGCCGGTCTGACCGCTGGCGCGGTGAAAGAATGACTCAAACCAGAACTCAACTGTCCAAAGGAGTAAACACAATGAGACACCTTAAAACCATGGCACTCTGCGCTGCCGTCCTGACAGGCCCGACCCTGGGCGTTCAGGCCCAGGAGCTGCACTTCATCATGTGCGGCGGTGAAATTCGCGACGCTGACCAGAACGTTGTGGACGAATTCGTGGCGGCCAATGACGGCGTGACCGTCAATATCGAAGCGGTTCCGTGGGGCACTTGCCAGGACAAGTCCCTGACATTGGCAGCCGCTGGCGATCCACCGTCAATCGCCTATATGGGTTCGCGGACACTCCGCCAATTGGCCAATAATGACCTGATTATTCCGGCCCGGATCAGCGACGATACACGCGGCGCCTATCAGCCCGGCATCCTGAACACCGTGACCATTGAGGGCACCGAATGGGGCTACCCGCGCGCATTTTCCACCAAGGCTCTCTACATCAATTGCGACCTTGCCATTGAAGCTGGTGTCGCCTGCGAAGCCCCGGCGACCTGGGACGACATGTATGCGATGGCCAAGGCGATCAACGACAACACCGAAGCGGCGGGCGTTGGTCTTGCGGGCAAGGACTTCGACAATACGATGCACCAGTTCCTCAACTATCTCTATTCGAATGGTGGCGTGGTAATCGACCCGGCAACGGGCGAAAACATGCTGAACAGTTCGAACACCCGAGAGACACTGGCCTTCTATGAGAGGTTGGTTGGCGTTGCGCAGGAAGGCCCAACCGCCTGGGAACGTTCGCAGCTCAAGGATCTCTATAATGATGGCAAAATCGGCATGTATATCGACGGACCCTGGGGCCGCAGCCAGCACAACGAAGACATCAACTCGATCACCGTTCCCGTTCCGGCTGGTCCACAAGGGGACAACGGAACCATCCTGATCACTGACTCGATTGCCGTGTTCAAGGGCTCCGGCCACGAAGACCTGGCCCATCAGTTGGCGGGAATGCTGACCACAGGCGAAAGCCAGTACGCGCTCGACACCGAATGGGGCCTGACGCCGATCTTTGACTACGCACAGCTTGGCTTCGAAGACCCATATTACGAAAACGACGCGTTCTGGCAGGTCTTCGTCAATGGCATCAGTGTTGGCGGTCCGGAGCCACTGGTTGAAGACTTCAAGTCACTTCAGTCGGTTTTCACCAACATGATCCAGGGCATCATTCTGGCTGACGATACCGTCGACAATCTGGTCGAGATCGCCGCCGAAGAACTCGACGAAGCCCTTTAGTCACCACTCACAAGACGCGCGAGGGCGGGAACCCTGCCCTCGCAGCCATCAAGGATCGGAATACCTCATGGCCACGCTGGCCCTAAATGGAATCAGCAAGTCTTTCGGCGAGCTTCAGGTGCTTTACGACATTGAACTGTCGATCAGGGACAAGGAATTCGTCGTGTTCGTCGGCCCCTCAGGATGCGGCAAGTCCACGCTGCTGAGAATCATTGCGGGACTCGAGGAGGCAACCGCTGGTGCTGTCGTCATTGACGTCGAGGATGTCAGCCTGGCCCACCCGGTGGACCGCGGCATATCCATGGTTTTTCAGTCCTATGCGCTTTACCCACACCTGTCCGTTTTCGAAAACATCGCATTTCCCCTTCGTGTCGCAAAGATGCCAGAACCGGAGTTGAAGGAACGCGTGGCACGAGCAGCTGACATCCTTCAGCTCAATGAAAAACTGAAACTTAAGCCTGGCCAACTTTCTGGTGGCCAGCGCCAGAGGGTTGCCATCGGGCGATCCATTGTACGTGAGCCCAGGATCTTTCTGTTCGACGAGCCCCTGTCGAATCTTGACGCAGCCCTCCGTGGGGACATGCGTGTCGAGCTTTCCCAGCTCCACCGTGACCTGAACGCAACCATGATCTACGTGACCCACGATCAGGTCGAGGCCATGACCATGGCGGATCGGATCGTCGTACTCAACGAGGGAAGGGTCGAACAGTTCGGAACGCCGATGGAACTCTACCATCACCCCGCAACCAGGTTTGTCGCCTCGTTCATCGGTCAGCCTAACATGAATTTCCTCCCCGCCACAGTGGCGGGGACTGACGGCATTGGATTGGCGGTCGACATTGAAGCTGGGCCATCCCTGGTGTTGCCGGTCGAGACAGGAGAGGCGAAACCCGGTGACAGAGTCGAGATAGGCATCCGCCCCGAAGACATGACCCAGGGGGAAGGTGGTCTGGGGCTGCATGTTTCGGTTGTCGAGCGTTTGGGAGGCGCATCGATGACATATGGGACAACTGATGCGGGAACGCGCCTTTGCGCTGCACTCAGTGGTGTCGCGAGCGTCAAGGAGGGCCAGAAGACGTCCCTGACAATGGAGCCCCGCGATTGCCATGTTTTTGATGCGAACGGCCAGGTGATGCGCAGGCTTCAGGCTCCGAAACTTGTGGAATAACGGGGAACGGTATGAGGATCGTTACGGCAGGCATGGGGCTTCGCGCGGGGAGTGTGCTCTCCATCTTTCGTGACAGGATGGAAGAAGCCGAAATCGTGGGCTATTTCGACCCGCAGCCGAGCCATCTGGACATGATCGGGCAGAACATTCCTGGCTATACCTCCGTGGAGCGGATGCTGGATGATGCAGAGCCGGACCTGCTCTTTGTGTTCTCACCCAATACTTACCACTTTGAACAGATAGATGCGGGCCTCAGGGCCGGTGTTCGGGTCTTCACCGAAAAACCCGTTGTCACGACCAGGGAAGACACGCTGAAGCTGGCATCACTGCTTGCTGATTTCGGCGCAAATCGCGTGATGGTTGGCCTGGTCCTTCGCCATTCCCAACATATGGTCGATCTGCGGGCCGCCATCTCGGCAGGTCACCTGGGACAGATCGTTTCGATCGAAGGAAATGAACACATCGGGCCCTATCATGGCGCTTTCTTCATGCGTGACTGGCGGCGCAAGGTAGGTCATTCCGGTGGCCTCATGCTGGAGAAATGCTGCCATGACCTCGACATTTACAATATGATTACCGGTTCGCGCCCCAAACGGGTGGCGAGCTTCGGCGGGCGGCGGTCTTTCCTCCCCCAAAACGCACCCATCTCGAATGCGGAAACCGAGATTTTCCATATGAAGAAATCGGTCTGGAACAATGTGGACGATCCCTTCCAGTCGGACGGCGACATCGTCGACTGTCAGACCGCAATCCTCGACTACGAAAACGGATGTTCGCTGACCTTTCACACCAACATCAACGTGCCGGACGAACAACGACGCTTCTGTGTGATCGGAACACATGGAATGGCGGAAGGCGACTTTGTGCGCGGCTACCTCAAGGTAACGAAGCGTGATGGGACCATCGTGTTCGAGGCCGACTACAACGACCGGGACGCCGTCCAGACCGGAAACCACTACGGCGCGGACCACATGATGGTCGAGGACATCGTGGCATTCCTTCGTCGTGAGATCGATAGCCTCCCGGTCGGTATCCTGGATGCGCTTGAAGCAGGCGTCGCAGCGCTTGCCCTTGATGAAGCCCGCGAAATGGGTGAAATCGTCGATCTGACGGACTTTTGGGCTGAATTCGATGAATTTGGACTGCGCAATCAATGAGTGCTCAATTGAAAAGGCGCGGCCGGTTGATGGCGACTCACCCCGAAGCAGGATGAATGGCCTGTTGCCATGCAGACTTATCATTACCCGGCAACCCTATCCCGTGGACTGGATCCAGACACCCTTTCCAAATCGTCGAAAGTAACGAATGCCTCGTGAGGAGCTTGCCAATCAGATCCGCGCGTCAGCCACATGGGGCGAGATCCATGCTCAACCCGCCATTTGGCGATCCTGGGCTGATCTGCTCGATGTTGACGGGCTTAGGGCCTGGATCGACGGCCAAGGCTTCCGGGAGGTATGGTTTTGCGGAGCGGGAACATCCGCTTACATCGGCGACATCCTTGCGGCGGGACTGCCCAAACGAAACGGCCTCAGATTCCTGTCAGTGCCTTCGACGGATATCGTCGCCCGGCCCCGCTATTTTCTGCAAGGCGCAGAAACCCCGCTTATCGTGAATTTTGGCAGGTCCGGCAATTCAAGTGAAACCGTCGGAACCCTGCGGGCAATCGAGTCGTTGGCGCCGAACGCCGGGATGCTCAACATTACATGCAACACCGACAGCGCTTTAGCCCGGTCGCAAAATGGCCGAACGATCGTACTTCCAGAGGCCTGCCACGACTCGGGATTTGCCATGACGTCCAGTTTTACCACGATGCTGTTGACCGCACTCTCAATTTTTGATCACGGCAAAAAAGCGCACACCAACCTCGAATTGCTCGCGAATCGGGCTGAAGCCTCACTTCCCGCACTCGCCGAGAGAATCAGTACGCTAGACCGACCGTCACGCGCGGTGTTTGTCGGTTCTGGCGCAATGACGTTCGCGGCACGAGAAAGCGCGTTGAAGGTAATGGAACTATCAGTCGGTGAAGTTCCCGCCCTCTGGGACTCCACACTTGGATTTCGCCATGGACCGAAAAGCTTCGTGGCGAAGGATTCCGCGATCTTTATCCTGCTCAACCCAGACAAAGACCCACTGAGGTATGACCTGGACCTCGTTGAAGAACTTCGCGGGCAATTTCCGCATGCGAGGACAATCACCATAGGCTCCAATGGGGATCTGGACCCCGGCTCCATAGGTTCACCGGTATGGGACACCGTCCTGTCAGTTCTTCCTGCGCAATTGGCCTCCGTGACCTGGTCGGCGCAGCTTGGCCACAACATTGACGACCCCTTCGTTGGCAGGTCCACCCTCTCTCGGGTCGTTTCGGGTGTACGTCTGTATCCAATCGAGGTCGCATGATGATCAAGGCAGGCGGAATCGATCTGGGTGGTACGAAGATCGAGGCCCAGAAGTTTGACGGCAACTGGACCGTCACCGATAGATGTCGGAATGACACACCGGCCTCCTATCCCGCCCTGGTGGAAGCTGTCGCAGTCCAGGTCTCCTGGTTGCGCCAGGAAAATCCGGATTTACCGGTTGGCATTGCAGCAGCGGGCCTTGCAAACCCCCGGACCGGCAACTGGATTGCCGCAAATCTCTCGGCCAACGGAATGCCCTTTGTGAAGGATGTCGCCGAAAGGACTGGAGCTGAACTGACCTGGTTGAACGATTGCCGTGCCTTCACTCAGGCCGAAGCGAAGTTCGTTGCCGGGAAACCGGAAGGCACCATGGTAGGCCTTGTCCTAGGCACCGGGATCGCTGGTGGCATTGCCTTTGACGGAGAGCTTATCAATCAGGGCGAAGGACAGTCCGGAGAATTCGGCCACATGCCGATTCCCGGCACTATCCTTTCACGCCACAATCTGCCGGTTCTCGAATGCGGATGTGGGCGCAAGGGGTGTTATGAGACCTACGGCTCTGGACCAGGGATGGAGCGGCTGTCCAGGCAACTGACTGGTGGCGATTTTTCCACTCGAGATATTGTGGAGAGGCGTGAAGACCCCAGGATTGCGCATGTTTGGGAAGTGTGGTGCGAGATAAATGCCGCATTGATTCTGACACTTGTCACCGTAGTCGACCCCAGGACCATCGTCCTTGGCGGGGGCCTGTCGCAGATTCCGGATTTGATTGAGTCGTTGGAAAGTGCCCTACTGGAAGTTACCTGGGATGCCTTTCCCCTTCCAACCATCCGCCTTGGAACGCACGGCGAAACCGCCGCCGCGCTCGGCGCTGCCTATGCGGCCTGGCATGTCTGATCTGCTGCGCGATATCGTGGCCCGCAACAGGGCGGGGGAATGCATCGCCATTCCTTCAGTCTGTTCCGCCCATCCAGAGGTCTTGACCGCCTCACTGCAGCTTGCGGCAGAATTGAACCAGCCCCTGGTGATAGAAGCCACATCAAACCAGGTGAACCAGTTCGGTGGCTATACGGGTATGGATGCGGAAGCCTTCGTGTCCTTCGTGGGTGGCCTGATCCAAGAAACGGGTATCGACCCCAGCTTCGTCGTATTGGGTGGAGATCATCTGGGACCACAGACATGGAAATTCGAACCAGCTGGGGAAGCGATGGCGAAGGCTCGCGACCTGGTCGCGGATTACGTGCGAGCGGGCATCCAGAAAATCCATTTGGATTGCTCCGAAGGATGCGCGGGAGAGCCGGCACAGGTCGACGACGAAACCGCGGCAACACGCGCCGCCGAACTGGCGGTTGCCTGTCGTGATGCGGCAGCTTCACCCGACGGTCTGACCTTTGTCATTGGTACGGAGGTCCCTCCTCCTGGAGGGGCAAGGCATGGCGATGATGGGCATATAACACCGACGTCACCTGAATCGGCGCGCGCAACACTTGCGGCTCACCGGAACGCTTTCGCGGACAAGGGCATTGTGGATCTTTGGCCGCAGGTCTCCGGCGTTGTGGTCCAGCCAGGCATGGAATTTGGGCCAAATGAGATATATCACCTACCATCAGATCGCGACCCGGACCTTCGCAGAGCCGTCGCGTCTCACCCAAACATCTGTCTGGAAGCGCATTCCACGGACTATCAGTCGCCGGACACTTTCCCGCGGCTCGCCAACCTTGGCTTTGCATTCCAGAAGGTGGGTCCAGCATTAACCTTTGCCTTGCGTAGGGCCCTTTACGCTCTCGATCACCTACTTCGAATTCTCAAACCAGCCGCATCAGGACTGCCTGGGATTATGGAAGCGGTGATGCGCCAGCAACCCAGGTATTGGCAGAGTCATTATGGCGACGAATCAATCGCGGAGTGGCATTTCAGCTATGCCGATCGCATCCGGTATTATTGGCCGTTGCCCGAAGTCCGGAAAGCCGTTCGCAGACTGCTCGAAACTGTCGATGATCTGAATGTTGCAGAATACGTTCTTGTTGAGTTCTTCGGTATGGAGACCGTTGATCGCGCCCAGGGACTGTCTTCCTCTCGAGCGCTTTCACTCGTTCGCAGCGAGGTTCAGGGCGCACTGAAACCCTATTTCATCGGAGGAAACAATGGCTGAAGCTGAGGACATCGACGTCTGGGTTCAGCCATGCCGCCTATTCAACGAAGGCCGGCTGAAAGAAGGTGCGGCCGTCGGTATTTCTCGGGGCAGGATCCAGGCGGTGGTTGGGGTGGATAAGGTGCCTGCTTCCGCCAGGACGATCCAGATGGGCGGCATCCTGTCGCCGGGTTTCGTGGACCTTCAGGTCAATGGCGGCGGGGGTGTCCTTCTGAACGGACAACCAACCCCGGAAGCTATGCAGGAGATCGCCAGGGCACATCGGGCCTTTGGAACGACCGCGATCCTGCCAACCGTCATTACCGATGCGGTCGATGTGCTGAATCAAGCGGTCGATGCCGCCATCGAGGCACATGGCCAACATGGCCTATTGGGCCTGCATATTGAGGGGCCCCATATTTCGGTCAACCAACGCGGTGCCCATAAGGCGGAGTTCGTACGCCCGATCGACGAAAGGACAATGGTGCAAACCGCCAAACTGCGAGCGGCAGGCGTGCCCACCCTGATTACACTTGCCCCTGACGTTGTTGCGCCAGAGGACATCCGTCGCCTCGCAGATCTCGGCGTAGTCGTTTCCATCGGCCACACAAGGGCCACTTCTGAGGTTGTGCGATCCGCGCTTGACGCAGGGGCCAGTTGCTTCACACATCTTTTTAACGCAATGCCACCCATGGCTGGCCGCGAACCCGGCGTGGTGGGCGCCGCAATAAACTCGCAGGCTTTTGTGGGAATAATTTGTGATGGCATTCATGTCGCGGACGAGATGGTTGGACTGGCCATTCGTGCACGTCCGGTTCCGGATCGGACGTTCCTTGTTTCAGATGCCATGCCAACGGTCGGCGGTCCCACGGAGTTCGACCTTTACGGAACGAAAGTTCGGCTCATTGACAACCGACTGGTCAACAGCGAGGGCTCCCTGGCAGGTGCCCACACAACCCAGAGTGAGGGGGTCGCAAGGCTTGTGGAGAAAATTGGAATTACACCTGAAGAGGCTCTGAGAATGGCGATTACGGTCCCAGGCGAAGCCATGGGACTAACCTTGGACCAGCTCATGGGTAGCAGCACGGACAACGTACTCTGTCTCGGGGACGACATGCGCTTTTCCGGTTTCCTTGCCGGTGCTCTGCACAATGGCGACTGATGGAAAGCCGACACTTCGATCCCAAGGGCGCGCGTTTATACCTTCTGCGGGCTCTTTACGGTGAAGGAAGGCGGGGCAGATCCTGTGGAGTTGTGGTCCTCCCTCACCGAGAGCGGGCTGACCCCTTCAGCAGATTTGATCCGCGCCACTGGTAGTGTCTCAGCCTGTAATGTTCTTCTATCGTTCCGTTGCGGCGCCCCACCGCTAACGGATGTTGCGCAACCCGCCGTGGACTGGCGGACGCATATCAGGGAGAACCGGCAATGACCCCAACGGACAGATGGCCCGATCCGTGGAATTCGTTCAACACAGGGACGCTGGTGGTGGATGTCACCAGCTGGCGCACCGCCCGCCGGGAAGACCTGTCGTGATGGAGAATCCAGGAAAATCCAGGTCCGAATTGCCGACCCGCCGGATCATGACACGGAACTGGAGCCTATCACCACCCGGCAGACCGGTTTCCTGCCCGAACTTCGGATGAAGAACAGCGTCTGAGCCGGGAATGGATACAGGGCGACTTGCGCTCGACATGCCAATGGATCATCACGCGCCGACCGCATTGGCGGGCATGTCATTCAGTCAGGACGTTACGATCACGGAGCCCCGATCCTGTGGGACTTCACGCAGCTTTGTGCCGATCAAACCGTTTGAGTCCGGACGGGGGACAACGCAGCCATTTGCTGCGTCGCAACGTCCTCACGCGGAGTGAAGCCAGTTCCGCGTATAACTCAATGACACCGCAAATTCCTATGCTGGCCCCCTGCTTCGACTCTTTGCCAATCGTGCAGACAAGGCTAGGCTCGTGACCAGCGCGGGAACCAGGAGGCCAAGGCCCAACTTCAGACTTCCCGCCTCCGCGACAAGTCCGATCACGGGCGGTCCGATCACGAATCCAGAGAGTGCGCCGAAAGTCATGACGGAAATGTTTCGCGCCTGGTTCCTATCGCTCAGCTGTGCGGTAGCGCTGATGCCGAGAGGAAAGATCGTTGATACCCCAAGGCCGACGAGGCCAAATCCGATGAATGACATCCACATAGCCGAGGAAGTCACCAGGACCGAAACGCCGGCAATCGCCAAAATCAGACAAATCCGGGCGAGGACCACCGCGCCCAATCTATGGTTGATGCTGTCTCCAATGAATCGGCCAAAGGCGACCATCCCGGCAAAGACGCTGACCGCAAGACCGTCGAGGGCCATCCCACCCCAAGGGGCCTCGCGCATATAGACGGTGGCCCAGTCACTCATCGCGCCTTCGGTAACTGTGGCGCCAAAGATTACCAGAATGATCGGGATCAAACCAGTTGGCAGACGCCGTGGGCCAGGATCGTCTTTCGCGGATTCTTCCTCGGCCCTGAATGCCGGGAGCCGCAGGGAGATCGCGACGAGGATGGGCAAGAGCCCGCACCCGGCGAGCGCCAGTGTCGAGAATGCATGCATTTCCAGCTTTGCAAGTTGGACGCCGATAAGGCTGCCGAGCATGACGCCGAGGCTCCAGAACCCGTGTGCCCGGTTCATGATGACAATGCGAAAGTGTTTCTCCGTTTGGGCGGCGAAAACGTTCAGGCCGACTTCAGCGAAAGCAAAACATGCGCCAAGCGCCATCAACCCGAAGAAAAGTCCCGGTGCGCTTCCGGCCAATCCCGGAAGCGTGCCGGTTACCAGCATTGCAGGAAATGCCCAGAGCAGCGCCGATCGCACGCCAATACGGTCAATGATGCTGCCAGCGAAATAGAGCGTTGGCAGCAATCCCAACGGCATTCCAAGCAGCGAGAAAGCCAATGTCGATTCTGAAAGGTCCAGCGCCACCTGAACCTCGGATATACGGGAAAGCCAGATGCCAAACTGTATCGGCTGCGCCAAGAAAAGCGCCATGCATAAGAGTGCGGCGCTGCGCACATGTTGTCTGGGCATAGCGGGTTCTACGCGTCAAAACAGGCTGTGTTCCATCGCCAACCCATCGTGGTCAAGATTTCACAGAAAAGCCGGGCGTCCGTGACAAATTGGGACTGGCCAAGCTCCTCGTCCTCCACCCAAGCCTTTGAGGCGACACCAAATATTCGAGGTGCGATCATGGGTTCCATTTGATGATCCTCGGTCGTGAACTCTGACCAAAACGTTCCCTCGACGCCAATGACGCGATCGGCAATTTCAGGATCTGGTATGACATTCCAGTTGATCGTGTCCTTCAGACTGACGAAAGCGGCCCAGGCTGTTCCCCAGTCATCCGCGTCTTCCGTGTGCGCCATATCCAGATAAACATGTTGTGCGGGCGACATGACGATGTCGTAACCGGATTTGGCGGCGGCTATACCGGCTTGCTGACCTGTCCAGCTGAACAACAGTGCGCCGTTTCAGATGCCGCCATTCTTTCCCCGTGCGGCTTCCTCCCAAGCGGCGCTTCTGACCCCTTTTTTTGCAAGTTGCCTGGCAAGCCGGTGAAGCGCCCAACCCAGGACATCGTCCGAAGTCTCCAGATCTTCCTCCTGCTTCAATCGCGCGACCGCAGGGGAGCCCTCCCACGTTCCGGGCGGCAGTTCATCTGCGCCAAGGTGCAGGATTCCGGAGGGAAAGAGCGCACTTACCTCTTCCGCAATAGCCTCAACGATCCGCCAGGTTTCCGGTAAGGCTGGATTGAGGACGTTTCTTGCATATCCCTGGACACTGGTTTCATCCCCCTGATCTTCGCGATCACGGGTTTCGGGGAATGCGCGAGCGAAAGCCAACGCGTGAGCGGGAAACTCGATCTCCGGCAATACCTCGATGAAGAGGTCCCTGGCGTGATTGATCACCATTTGGGCATCTTTCTGACTGTAGGTTCCGCCAGAGCGGGAACCGCCACCGAAAACGCCGGGGACGAGTTGGTTCTCACCCCTCTCGCCTGTTTCCCTGGAGAGTTCGGGAACACTCCTCAGCTCCAGCCTGAACGCCTCATCATCCGAGAAATGCCAGTGAAAGCGATTCATCTTAAGGAGCGCCATCAGGTCGATGAGCCTGGTGATTGATCCAATCTCATAGAAATGCCGGGCACAATCGAGATGCTGTCCACGCCATTCAAAACGGGGTTCATCTTCGATGACACCACAAGGAAGTTGTCCATCGTGTATCTGCCGCAGAACAAGCAGCGTCACACCCGCGTAGTGGGCACCAATGGGGCCACCGCAAGTCACCTCTATGCCAGTTGGCGTGATCGCAATCCGGTAGCCCTCCGGAGTTAGCGCACGATCCTCGGCCAGGTTCGCCGACACCCCGCCATTCGCCTGCAAGGGGGGCAGTTTGCAGCGGCGGGCAAGCGCCTCAAGACCGTCCCAGAGATGCGATTGAGGTTCGATGCTTTGTAGGGAAAGCGTTCCTTCGTTCGGTCGCCACGACTTCGGCTGCGGGATCAGGCAGAGGCCTTCAGCCCGCGGCAATGATGGCATGATGCCATCCGCGACTCCGGCGGGCAGCTTCGGCAGTTCGACTATGTTTCCCTCAGATCGCAGATACGCCCCAAGCGGTAACCAAGCGCGGTTTACAGGTGTGTAGTCGGGATGTGCGTAACGAAGCACGAACCTGTGGGCAACATCGGCAGAAAGACTAGGTAACTGGACCTCCCCATAGCTTCCATCAGATCGGACAAGTGTCCCACCCGAAACAGCGGCGGGCGGTGCCATGAGCGAAAAGCAGAAGACAGGTGCGGATAGGTCTCGCTCCGAAGTGATCTCACAGTGAATTTCGGCACCACGAATTTCTGCGGTAAAGGTTGTTCCGCTCATCACTCCGCCTCCGGATTCAATTCAGTAACGAAGTCATACATGTCAGAGCGGTAAAGCCCGGTCGTGAGTTCCACGATCCTTCCCTGGGGCAACATTGCCGTGCGTTGAATGTTGAGAACGGCATCGCCCGGTTTGAGGCGAAGCAGTTCGGCATCCTCGGCCGACAGGTTTTGTGCCGACACGTGCTGCACCGCCCTTACTGGAGCGCAGCCGCGTTCCTGAAGAACCTCGTACAAGGAAGTCTGGACCACGGTCGGATCGGGCAAAACGTCCGCGGGCAGGGTCGATGTTTCGATCGCCAGAGGTGTTTCGTCAGCAAACCGAAGCCGTTTGATGCGTGCCACCCGAGATGACGACGTTAGACCGAGCATCAGGAACTCGTCGCGATCCGGCATGTAAAGCCCGCGGTTCAGAACAACGGATGATGGAGTTTGCCCGCGCAATCGAATGTTCTCGGAGAAGGAGATCAGGGACGAAAGTGACTGCTCAAGCTTCTGCGCGGTACCGCGAACAAATGTACCCGCACCCCAGCGCTGCTCCAGCAATCCTTCGGCGGCCAAGGCACCGATGGCCTTGCGAATCGTCACGCGGCTCACATCGGCCAATTCGGCCAGCAAGCGTTCCGGCGGAAGCTGAGTGTCCGGTGCCAACTCACCGGTGCGAATTGCAGACCCAACATATCGGATCAACTGTTTGTATCGCGGTCCCTTTCCCGGTTCGTACCAGTTTTGCGCCTCGAAGATGCTACCCTTAGTTTGGTCCATTTACTGTCCGTGTCTTTGGTATCAAAAAGAAGATGCCAACTTGCTTCCCGCATTCATGTCGTGATTCACACTCGCTGAAAAAACTCGGAAAAGCAAGACCATTGCGGTTTTTTGGTAGTTTCGGCATCTAATACCATTTCTCAAAGGATTCGTCACATTACGGATGCCGTTTCCACCGGCCGTTCCGCATGCCAGTCGGCCCCGGTCGCAATCTCCTATCGAAGCAATTCGGTCCGGCATTTTCGTGTTGTGGCGGACGGTCCGGTCGCGCACCGACCAGCGGGCGGTCCGGATCCCGCCGCAATTCAGCGCGCCTTCCATGACCATCGCGATGGCGCGGAGCCACCGCCTCTGGACACCTTGCCTGTAGTTTCCTGCCAATGCCTCGATCTTCTCGACCATATGGTCGGCGTTCGTGACCGTGATACCTGCACTCATGTTTTCCTTCTCGTTCATGGTTTCAATACAATGTGGAGGAAGAAGGCACCGCCCGCACCCAAATTGCTGTGTATAAACACATCATGGCGTTGCGATTCCGCAGCGAGCCGGGACTTTCGAGAATTGGTGTATGTTCCGCAACATCCTGCATGTTCGACTCGGCCAGAGGGGAAATGGCCGCAGGAATGTGCGTGCCTCCGGGTTGATTAATGACACGGCAAGTGCAAGCCCCCGTCATGCGGTCCAGTTACCGGCGTCATACCGGAGGTGCGACGGAGAAAGGCAATGAGGTGACCAACCCGTGCGCCTCGTACTGAAGCCGCTGGAAGGTCCGGTGAAGCGGCCGCAAGTCGGAACTTCCCGAACGATCTGTCCGCCATTCGGGACGGGCGAAACGGACTCTGCAGGAAACGGCATTGACGGAAGTGTCGAGGGCGAGTTCCCGAATCGGAAGTCCAGCGCCTATCCGTGCGCAAGGAAAGGTGTCGCATGGTAGTGTCTCAGTTTGAAATGTTCTTTTTTGTTCTCTTCCCCGGCCGTTCCATCCGACCGCTGAATTTTCCGCTCTTATCCTTTCACATGGCGCAACTCCGTCCGGGTCATGGCCCCGGTCAGACGAAGTCCTCTGGAATGGTGCGAAAAGCGACCGATTGGCCCACTACCCATTGCCTGAAGCCTATTGGTCTGCAGGGTGGCTGGACGGGATGGCAGGTCAATCCCGGATTTCCCGTCCAGTCACGTTCCATTCACTGATACTTACGGATCTTCGGTTCCCGCCCTCGCCTCCCCGACATTCCTCTCCCTGGCATGGCGGAATGCCCATATCCCATCACACTGGACAAAGCGTACGTTCACGTTCCGCACGGTCCGGTCATGGTATTCGGAGCAGGCCTCACCGGCCGCGACCGGCAGACTGGTAACGGTATTGATGGAAGCGCCAGTCGTGCGACTGATGGCTCTCATGGCCATACCTTCAATCAGCAGGTTGAGAATCATGACCCGTTTTTCTCTGACAGTCCGTTCATGCCGGGCAGGATAGGAATCGCGGCCGGAATGTCAGGCATGAATTCAATATGACTGATGATTTTTCCATCACGTCAGGAGGAAACATGGCAGGGAAATCTGGATGATAAACCGGAACTTTCCGATTTTCATCCATTCCGGCCCGTCATCGCCCAATCCGCATTCGTTCGTTTTTTCTTGACATGAATCAGGAATGATGGTAACAATTCCGGAACGGGTCACCATGGCGGGAAGGGAAAGACATGCAGAGAGGTCCGAACGGCGAATACCGGCCTCCCGATGTGGTGGGATGCCCGGTTCATGTGGCGAAAATCGCCACCGGAGAGAGTGAGGTATCGAGCGCCATGGGTTCGAGCCGATACCGAACGGACGTAACTGACGGCTCACGCCAGCCGAACAGGGCGAAGGGCGGCAGGGTCGGAGGGCGCAGACGGGCGGAGAGCCTGTCACCGGAGCGCCGAAGCGAGATAGCCAGGGCCGGCGCGAAAGCCCGCTGGAACGGTCCGGCCGATGAAACCGGAAATGGTCCCGGTTAGCCATATCCAGCACCAATCCATGAATTTTGGTTTTAACCACATCCACTCGTCATTACGGATCATGCAGGTGATGGCGGTGGACGTGACAGGTTGTCTCCGGGAGTTCGATAACTGGCGCCATGCGTTCGAGCCAGATGCCGAACGGTTTCTGCGGCTGGTAGATGAGGCGGCGCCGCAACCAGGTCCACGTTGGCCCTATAGAAAGGGGCCTGCCTTTCGATTGAATGCGGATGATTGTATGTAGTTCAAAGTTCAAACGGTAATTCGAGGTAAAATCAATGATCACCCAATCCCTTGGCCCTATCATCTCCGGCAATGAACTCACTTCCGAATTGAAGCAACGGAAACGCAAAGACCAGTTCAAGACAGTCCCCTTGGCAAAAAAGAAGATTATGGCACACAAGATGGAGCGTGAGAAAGCCGATGGATGGCGTGTGGTGCGCACGAACGCAAATTCCGTGCGTATGGCCAAGGTCAAACCGGCTGATGAGCGCTTGGAGAACGAACTCTGGAGCATTCTGGCCCAGATGGGCTTTAAGGAGATGAGCAAGGGTCGGAACTTCAAAATTGATGTCGGGGGCGAGTCAAATTCAAGGCAGATTGATGTTTTCGCCAAGGATGACGAGACTGTTGTGATGGTCGAGTGCACGCAGCGTATGGTACCTGGTAAGAAGAACATGTCAAACCTGATCAATAGGATTAGCGCGAGTCGTGAACCAGTGCTTAAGTCGATACGCAGCTTCTATGGACAGCAGGCCAAGCTAAAGGTTGGGCATGTTATCGCAACGCGACATATTTCATGGAGTGAGGCTGATCTAAGCAAATGCAAGGAAGCCAAGATCACAGTTATTTCAGATGCTGAGATTGAATACTACGCTGCCCTCGTCCAGCATCTGAAGCAGGCGGCGCGCTATCAGTTTCTGGCGCATGTGTTCAGTGGCCAAAAGATAGCCGGACTGACCCGGCAGGTAGTGGCAACGCGTGGCAAAATGGGCGGGGAGACGTTTTACACCTTTTTGATGCGGCCGGACGAGCTTCTCAAAATCGCTTATGTCGGCCACAAAGCCAGCCGTGACATTGAAAACCTCGAAACGTATCAGCGAATGCTTCAGCCCCGGCGCCTGAAGAAGATCGCCGAGTACATTAATGAAGGAGGTAAGTTTCCAACCAATATCGTTGTAAACCTCAAAACGGGCAAAAGGGCCAGACTAAAATTCGATTTCATTAAAGAGACCGGAACCGAAACACTCGGAAAGCTCCAACTTCCATCAAATTATGCCTCGGCGTGGATTATTGATGGTCAGCATAGGCTCTATGGCTACGCCTATGCGCGCACGATGAAGGGCTTCAATCAGGATATCTCAATGATACCTGTACTGGCCTATGAGAATCTGCCTGCCGATAAAGAGATGAACCTGTTTATTGACACCCCACTTCCAGTCCGAAGCGCAACGCCCGGCCCTTTCCGGGGCGTTTCCGCAGCGGGGGGCGGAGCCCACGCGCAGGGAACGCCCCGGAAAGGGCCGTATGGTGGCGGATTCCGTCCCCAGGCCACCCGATCCGGCGTCCAGGACGGCGAAAGTCCCGTGGATCGGAGCGTAATCCCGCCCTTCCGGCACCGCAAGGGCCTTCCGCCGGCCAGGCGCGGCCCCCGGGGCGAAGGGAGGGCGGAGCCCGACCATCGCCCCGGGGGCCGCGCCTGGTGGCCTGCCTTTTCCCCGCCGACCGACGGAACGGTCGGCTCAGGGAGGCCGGGCCCGCCGCAGCGCCTCCGCCGGTGTGAGGTAGCCGAGGGACCTGCGCGGACGCGCGTTCAGGATGTCCTGCACCTCCCGGACCTCCCTGTCCGTCACCGTACGGAAGTCCGTGCCCTTCGGCAGATACTCGCGCAGCAGCCCGTTCGTGTGTTCGTTCAGCCCCCGCTCCCAGGAGTGGTACGGGCGGGCGAAGAAAAAGGCCGCTTCCAGCGCCTTCGCCACCGCCGCGTGACCGGCGAACTCCTTGCCGTTGTCGGCGGTGATCGTGTGCACCGGAGCGTCGAGCGAACCGAGCATGTCGACCATCGCTTTCCCGACCACATCCGCTTTCCGGCGGTCAACCCTCTGGAGAAGCGTGTATTTCTAGGCCCGGTCCACAAGGGACACCACCGCGCCGCCATGCGCCTTTCCGATCACCGTGTCCGCCTCCCAGTCGCCGACGCGCTCCTTCGCCTCCACCTCCTGCGGGCGCTCGGAGATGTCCACCCGGCCGGGGATGTGACCCCGGCCCGAGTGGCGGCCGCCCTTCCAGTTCGGCTTCTTTCCACGCCGCCGGAGGTGCTTCCAGAGCCCGCCGCCGTTCCCGCGGTCGGCCCTGATGCGGTCGTAAATCCGCTGCCTGCCCGCCATCCCCGGGTCCTCCAGCCGCAGCCGGCCGGAAATCCGTTCCGGGCTCCAGCCCTCTTCCAGCCTCTCCGTGACCTTCGCCCAGCGCTCCGGCGTCAGTTTCCTCGGAACCGATGACGCCGCACGCCGTCGCTCCTCCGCCTTCCGCTGCGCCTGGGCGTGCCGGTAGCCCCGTTCCCCGCTGTTGCGACGTATCTCCCGCGATATCACCGAGCGGCAACGCCCGAGCTGCCGGGCGACCGCTCCCTGCGAAAGCCCGCTTTTCCTCAGGGCGTATATCTGGCATCTTTCGGGCTGGGTCAGGTGGTGGTAGCCCTTTGGCATGGCGGTCTCCGGTTCTGAACTCACCGGGACTGTCGCCGCTACCTGGCCGATTCGCAACATCCTGCGCCGACCCGGGAGAAACCCGCTACTGAAAGTGTTGCACTTCAGGGTGGAACGGGGGACATCAACAGCAAGCAGGTCAAGGTCAACACTGGGCTGCTAGTCGAGCTCTATTCCGATCTGCACTGGAAGTCTTCTGATCCAGGAGAAGCGTTTCAGGCACTGCTTTCGCGGATAGCCTCAAGGCTCAATAGTGAAAGGACCTCCCCCCTGAATGACCGTATGGTGATGTCGGGCAAGAAAAAGACTCAGGATCGCTGCTTGACCCAGACTTCAATCAGAGATGGGCTCCGTGTGGCCAGGTTGCTGGGAACAATCAGTAAAGATGCTATCGTTCCAGGTCCGCTCTTGACAGCAAATCCGGATGCCCACGAGGCTAACCTAAAAAAAGGGATGGCGGTAATCTCGGAATGTCTGCGAATGTTTGAAGACCAGCTACGCGACCATTGGATGCTTGGAGACCGTTCGGGTGGCTATCTCTGCACCAACAACGGTATCCGGGCGTTATTCCATGTAATCAAGGATATTGCTGATCACATTCGCCATGACAGCGGAACTGATCTCTGTCTTCTGGATTCCGATGAGACCATCAAGGAAATCAAGCCCTATCTCCAGCTGCTGATAGACTGGTTCAAGATCGCTCCTCGGCACGAGATTCGGGCCTTCCGACGGATTGGCTCATCTCTGATGGCGGTGCGGCGACAGGCTTACGGCATGGAAGCCCACATTCACGCCAAAAATGATAGCTTCAATCCTTCGGGGCTGCAGGATTATCTAGAATCCCGTGACGAGGCAGGAACCGAAGATGCTGCTGGCAAGGTGACCAAAATTCACAGAAAATTGTTCGATTATGTTATCGGTGTGCTGAAGGATCAATATGGTACATTGAACAAGGCGTGGTGGACACAAGGCATTCCTCTCAATATCAGACAGGAATGCACGGCGGAGTGGGAAGCAAAAAATCGCAAGGGTGAAGAAGAGGCACATCTCTATCTGATCAGTTATATCGGTATATGTGTGAGCAATTGGGACCTCGTAAAGGATGCGGTATCCTTGGACGCAAAGGACAAGGACAACAAGAGAGCCAATACAAAATGGATCAAGGAGCTAAACGAAATCCGAAAGATTACGACACATCCCGAACGTGGTGTTCTGAGCACCGATCAGGTGTCGTTTGTGAATGACATATTCGAAAAGGTCGAGAGGTACATACCAGAGACTGACAGCTAGACGCAGGTGGTTGCCCAAAGCTCCAGACGAGCATGGCCAACAAAAAACCTCCTCCAACTGGTCGATAGGTGTCCTTTGTGTATAGGTAAGGTGCTCGAGAACGAGGCAGAGTATGGCTAACAAGAACATCCTTCTTGTCGAACCGGGATACCGCAACAAGTACCCACCGCTCGGGCTCATGAAAATCGCGCAGTATCACGGCCCGAATGGAAAAAGGGATCATGTTCGCTTCGTGAAAGGTGAGGATTCGTCCGTCCATGGGACGGCCTGGGACCGCATCTATATCACGACCCTGTTTTCCTTTGAATGGAAACGCACGGCCCGCAGTATCGACTATGCGCTGGACCTGGTGGGCGGTCAGGCGCATCGGGTCTTTGTCGGGGGGATCGCCGCGTCGCTGATGCATGACCGATTTATTGATGAACCCCGCTGGCGCGGCGTGCGTTTCATCAAGGGCCTGCTGAACGAGGCTCCGGCGATATCACTCCAGCTCGACCCGTTCGATGAAGAGCTTTACGCTGATGATGTGAACGGCAGACCCATCGAGGATCTGGTGCCGGATTTCAGCATCCTCGATCATATCTCATACGAGTATCCGGTCTCAGATGCCTATTTTACCTATGCGTCGCGGGGATGCGTTCGCAAATGTGCCTTCTGCGGCGTTCCGGCACTTGAGGGAATGCAGCGCGACACCAATTCCCTGACAGGAGTCGTTGAAGGGGTGCGTCAGCTCTACGGAGAGAAGCGCGACCTGATCCTGATGGATAACAACGTTGTCGCCTCGGCCAAATTCAGGGATATCATCGCTGAGATCATCGAACTTGGTTTTGAGCGCGGGGCGAAGCTCAGGCGGGGGCGTCATGAACTGAAGCGCCGTGTGGATTTCAACCAGGGGGTCGATGCACGAATCCTGTGCAGGGATCCCATGTACCTGCAACAGCTTGCCAGGATTGCGCTTAAACCCCTTCGCATCGCCTTCGATCATCTGGGTATGAAGAAGCCCTATTCGCGGGCTATCCGGTATTCAGCGGATGCGGGTCTGACCGAACTATCAAACTATATGCTCTATAATTTCAGGGACAGCCCACGCGATCTTTTTGAACGGATGCGGCTCAATGTGAAACTGAACGAAGAGCTTGATATCAGGATATTTTCCTTTCCGATGCGCTACCTTCCCGTAAACAGGCAGGACCGGGGCCATGTGGGTGAAAGATGGAATTCCTACTACCTGCGTTCCATGCAGGTGATTCTTCAGGCTACGCACGGGATCGTCAGCGGAGCGCCGGAATTCTTCCGAGTGGCGTTTGGCGATACCTTCGAGGAATTCGAGGACATCCTGCTGCGTCCACACCATTTCATCTTCAACCGATACTGGTATGAGAAGTTCGAAGGTCGTGCCGAGTTCGATGAATTCCAGGCGGCAATGCGTAGGCTATTGGATGACGAAAGAACGGAGCTTCTTGACTATCTGTGCAGCCGGGACAGGAACGATTACGCACATGATCTGGGCGAGCTTGCGCCCGGCAGGCTGCGCGAGGCCGCCCGCTTTTTTGTACCGATGTCCAAATCGGACGAAATGAGGATCTGGGAAGCGCAGAAGCGGCGGCGCGTGGAGAATGGTAGCGCATATCTGGTGCCGGAAGACGAGCGGGTGGAGGATGCGGGTCTGACTGACGACGATGTGCAGCCTGGATCAGGGAGTGAGCTGGAAATCAGGAGGATCAAGCGAGTCCATGCGTGAGTACGGAGCGACCGGGAGGTTGGGATGGCTGAAGAACGGAAGGCTGAAGAACGAATTTCGGATGGGCATGAAGTATTCGTAGGCAAGGACGTGCTGGAGCTGCTCAGCAGCTCAATGTACGTCAATCCCCTCTCGACTTTCCGCGAATATGTGCAGAACGCCACCGATGCCATTGATGATGCGGTGGCATCGGGTCTGCTATCCTCGACTGAAGAGGGCCGGATTGAGATCAATCTTGATCATATCGACCGGCGTGTGGTGATCCGGGACAACGGCACCGGTCTCTCCAACGCCGTTTTTCCTATCCGTATGCTCTCGTTTGGAGCCAGCGCGAAACGGGGAACGAATGCCAGGGGTTTCCGGGGTGTGGGGCGACTGTCGGCACTTGGTTATGTGCAGCAGCTTGTCTTTCGCTCCCGTGCCCATGGTGACGTCAAGGTGCTTGAAGCCATATGGGACGGGAGGACTGTCAAAAACATGCTGGCCTCAAGTGACGCGCAAACCGATCTACGGACGATTGTCAGTGAGGCTGTCGGTCTGAAAACACTTGATCCAGAGGACTACCCGGCTCACTTTTTCGAGGTTGAGCTGATCAAGCCGCGTCGCATTGCCAATGACTGGCTGCTCAACGAGACGGAAATCGAGACTTTCATCGGCCAGGTCTGCCCGTGTCCGTTCTCACCCGAATTCACTTTCGCGGATGAGATCGCAGGACTGCTTGCCTCGCACGGACGCGCGGGAAAGACTTACAACATACATATCAATTCCAGCGACACCCCCGTCTTTCGCCCTTACGGAAATGAAGTTGCCTATTCGGATACGAAAAGATCCACATTGGGAGATCTGAAATCTTTCGAGATCGAAAGCATGGACGGTGATGTGGCCGCCGTTGGCTGGCTCATCCATCATGACTATCAGGGCGTAATTCCTTCCGCGCAGGGCATCAGGGGCCTGCGGGCACGGGTAGGCAATATCCAGGTCGGGCATGACCGTCTTTTTCATGAGGTTTTCCCGGAGGATCGTTTCTGTTCCTGGATGATTGGCGAGGTGCATGTTCTGGATGATAGGGTGGTCCCGAACGGACGTCGCGACGGATTTGAGAGCAATATGCATCTGGACAACATCATTGCACATCTACGCCCTATCGGAGCGGAGGTGGCGCGTGAGTGCCGGGTGTCTTCCCAAAGACGAAACCGTCTGAAGAACTTCGAACTGGCCGGAGACAGGATTTACGAGAAACTCGATGTCCTGAAGCAGGGTGCGGTTTCGGATCGACATGCGAAAACCATCAGGGTGGAAATCGACACGCTGCTGACAGAGATGCGTAAGGTGATCGGGTTTGACCTGTTTGAAGAGGAAGACCGACGGGTGCTGCGGAGTCAGCTTCGAAAGGTCGAGCAGGCCACGGATGCGCGAACAGCCAAAGCTGATGGTAATATCCTCGAGAATATTCCTGCGCGCAAGCAGGCCATCTACAGGGAAGTTTTCGATCTGATCTATGACTGTTCAGCAAATCAGGTTGCCGCGAAGAGCCTGATAGATCGCATGCTGAACCGCATGTCGAGTTTCTGATGCCAAGGTGACCAACGTCCGTTTGAAAGCGGTTCCAGCGGGATCCGTCTCCGCCCGGACTTCTCCAGCGTCTGGCGCCGAAGAGACCCGGGCGGAGACGGATCCCGCGCCGTCAGTGAATGACCGGACGGCTGGCGAGTTCCTCGGCCAGCGAGTTGGACGCGGCGGCCGGAAGGCCGCGCTCGTCCGCTCGGTGCAGGGCGAAGTCCCGCAGGTCGCTGACGGAAGGCATCGCGATGGCCATCTCCCGGCACCGGCTCCTGACCGGACCGGTCACCCTGGTAACGTCGTTGGCCAGCAGAACCCAGCCCAGATGGCTCATGTCGAAGCGCACCCGGTAATAGGGGCAGGTCCATGTCATGGCGCTTTCCCGCTCCATCAGCCCAGGCAGGGCCGGCTGGAAGGAGAGGTTATGCCCCCCGTGGGCGGTGACGTTCGACGCCTTGCAGATCTCATCGATCACGACCAGCGGATTCGCCACCCTGGCCTGGGACATCGCCGTGAGCGGCCGTCCCGGCCCCTGGGTGCCCCAGCCGCGCTCGACGCCGGCCAGGGAAAAGCTGGCCAGTCCCATGGAGGCGTCGATAACGCATTCGGGAGAGCCGGTGACCCTTGCCACGCGCCTTGCCCAGGCCGTCCTGCCCATTCCCGGCGGACCGTGGATCAGTAGCGGCCCGACGCG
>CBDATU010000005.1:0-383551 GCA_965199865.1 uncultured Rhodobacter sp.
AGGGGTGATCGATCGACTGGTAATCCATCCTGCGAATATGAGGCGCAATCTTGACAGGCTTGGGGGGCTTGTGAACTCGCAGCGGGTGTTGCTGGCTCTGACACGGAAGGGCGTCTCCCGTGAAGAGGCGTATGGCATCGTGCAGCGCAACGCCATGAAGGTCTGGGAGGAGGGGAGTGAATTCAAGGCAGAGCTAAAGTCCGATCCGCAGGTGAAGGCGGCTCTGAGTGATGCGGAGATCGAGGAGCAGTTCGATATTGATTATCATCTTAAGCACATCAATACGATTTTTTCACGCGTATTTGGAGAAAACTAGGAGGATTATTTTCGCTGTGCCCCCCAGTCGTTCCGATGGTCGCGTTTTGGGCGGAACTCATCTACGACCTCCGAACCTGGGGCATCCTCACGTGGAGTGGCGGTCCTGGTCGGCCTGTGAAGCGTGAATACCTATGCGATGGGACCTATGGGTGACCCCGCACTTAATTTCCAAAGTTATTGATTTCATCGGACGGTTCCATTTTAGGGACCGGCACCCGCCTTCCGCCTGTGGCGTGAATGGTGGAGAGTGGGTCGCACGTCCACAGACTCATGAAGTGTCGCCGCCCATCAATTCGGCATCGAATGGGTAGGTGGTAAGGTTTTCGTAACCATCATCGGTTACCAGCACCTGATCCTCCAGCTTGATTGAGAAATCACCACCTTCCTCACCAACGAGAGCCTCGACACAGAGCACCATGCCCGGTTCGATCTGGTAATCGAACGCACCACCAACCGCACGATCCGGATAGCTGACGAGCGGCCATTCATCGCATAGTCCAACGCCGTGCATCATGCATCCGTATTTGAGTTTCTGGAACCTGTCGTCGAGTCTATGCCCGCGCCTGACCAGCTCCGGAATCGTGATGCCTGGTCTCAATAACTCCATATTTGTCATGATATGCTCATGTGCGTGCCGCATGGCATAGATCATAGCGTTTGTCGGCTTCCGGTCGCCGATCCACCACGTACGGCTGATGTCTACGCAGATCCCGTACGCCCCGACCAAATCGGTGTCGAAGGCCAGAATCTCGTTGTTCTGCAGTTTTCTGGGACCGCATTCCTGGAACCAGGGATTGGTACGGGGACCGCTGGCCAACAGTCGGGTCTCGATCCATTCCCCACCCCGTCTGATGTTCTCCGCATGCAGTATGGCCCAGACTTCATCTTCTGAGACCGCCCCCCTGGGTCCAAACTCCCTCGCGTAATCCTCCATAGCCCTAACTGAGGATTCGCACGCATGTGCCGCGCAGCGCATCGCCCTGATTTCATCCGGTCCCTTGATGGCTCTCGCCTTTTCCGTCAGTTCCTCGCCTTCCATGAGTTCCAGGCCACGCGCCTCCAAAGCCCTTGATCCTTGTAGCATTATCTTGTCGACGCCGATGCGGGTGTTTCCACCACCATGTTCACGCACCAGTTCGAGCACTTCACCCGACCAGGCCTTGGCTGCTTCGTCCGACCTGTCACCGCGGCTGAAATAGAATAAATCCGCGCCCGTTCGCTGCTCACGCACCAGTGGATTGAACCTGGACAGGAAGATGGCGCTTTTATATTCCCACAGGACCATATAGCCGTCTGCGCAGATCATGAGCCCACGGAACGGATTGTGGGTGTTCCATAGCTGCATGTTTGTGGAATCGGTAGCGTAGCGGATGTTCAGTGGATCGAAGACGATCAGGGCTCCCCAGTCCCGGGCGATGAGACCGTCCACGAGACGTTGCCAGCGATATTCACGCATACGTTCGAGATTTGGAAGTTCGAGACCGGCCGCTGCCCATTCGTCGAATGCAATCTGGGTTGGCCCGATCTCCATCCGGTCACCGTCATTCGATGTTCCGTCCCCGAGAGTGGCTCCTCGCGACGGGTCGATCTTGCGGCTGTCTCTTTGATACTGATCCATTGTGGCCTTCCGGCTGAGATTGCGGCGATGCTATTTTCCGGAAGGAAGGCCATCATGTCAGAATGCGACGGAATGCAGGACCGGATACGGCGGAGAGAGACCAAATGGGAATCCGGGAGGATGGTTCTGGGTATCGTTGTGCGGTTCGAAGTCGTTGACGGGACGGGCGATTCGTGAAAGTGCAGGGCATCGGCTGTCGGCGACTGGCGAGTATGCGGCAAGGACTGAGCGAAGGATGGGAATGCGGGAAGAGAGTGCGATTCCTGCCGTGTTTCGCGCCTGTTGAGGCTGTCTGATGTCCGCAGAGTTTCAGGCAGCCCCGATCCTGCAGCCATGTGTCGTGGATCCACCCTGGGCACTGCCTGGCGGTGCGCGTCTTCCTGGAACCAGTCCCATCGCCACCAACGGCTGGATTCTGGTGGATGACGCCTTTGCTCCCCAGATGGATCTGCGTGACCGGCTGATTTCCGGAATCCCTGACGCCGTTCAGGCCCTGAAGCCTGAAGCGCTGGACGCTGCACAGGAATTGCTGAGCATGGCCATTGCAATCATTCGTGAGAGGGATGACTACCTCATTACGGATGGAAAAATCGTTCGGCCTGACGGAGTCGCGGTTCCGCTCGATATCTCGGTTCCTCTCAGGACGCTGGGCCGTCTGGTGCAGGAGGATTTCTGCCTGCTGCAGAATGATGGCATTGAGCACATAATGACGGGTGCGATCCTCTGTTTCCCGGCCAGTTGGCAGCTTGCGGAGAAACTGGGTCGGCGGCTCACCGGAATTCATGATCCAGTGCGTGTCTACGACGGCAACATCGCCCGCCGTGTGCAGCGGCTGTTCAATGCAATCCGTCCGGGGAAACCCCTGATGCGTTCGAACTGTCTGCTCTATTCCGATGCCGCACTATTTCAGCCGCGCAGTGAGAATGCCCGACGCCAGAAACCTGGGTCCACAGCCAAATATGTACGATTCGAACGACAGTGCCTGGTTCGATTGCCCGAAACGGGTGCCGTCGCATTCTCGATCCACACTACCGTGGTTGAACGTGAGGGGCTTTCATGTTCGGAACAGCGGGCGCTTGCGGGCCATCTCGATCCGGTCGGGCCGAAGTGAGTTCAATATAGTTCGCTCTCTGCGACATTCTGGCCGGTTTCGCCAGGACTGATCCTGTCCGGCGGCTGTGCGGTGCTTCCCGTCATCAATTCCCACTACATTGCTTCAGCGGGTCAACTCATTCCCGCAGAAATGTCCTGCCGCTGCCGCGGAGCAGGTTCGATTCCGCTCGGAAATTCGATCCATGATTTCGCCAGGAACGACATTCCGCGCAATGTCATGTCCAGTCTGCATTCAGGAAGCATCCGTCGATGCCGGCAGGTACGGCTTCGTTTGCGGTTCTGTGTAGTGAGGTGCTGGATCCGACGGGTTCCCGCGGCACTTCGTTGAGCGATTATCTCAAGATGGGCCTCGCGGTCCATTTCCCCATGTTCCCTTATCAGCACAAGTTCGATCAGAAGGTGCGTTTGAATGAGGGACCAGCGATCATCCGTGTTCTGCAGGGCTCCTGAACTGGGACTTTGTTCCTTTAGCTGAGCGATTCGGCGGAACCTGGCATTCAAAGTGTTCTGAATCCGATGTAGGGAAAGCCATTCCTTGGAAGGGGATCCCTCATAAGCTGTATGACCCATCCGGCGACCATCGTGCAGATGATCTGACGGACGCCGGTCGAGCCTCGATGAGCAAATGCTGCCAAAACAGGGCAGGATCGCCATACAGAGTCAACCTGCCGTCTTTGTTCGACGCGGTCCAGCGAACTTCGCCCATCGTCTGTCAAAGACGTGTGCTGTCTCTGAATGTCCATCTCTCCGCAAGGTCCAGAGCCACTTCTATCGGTAGCGGTGCAGCGGGATTCCGGAGAGTGTTCTGAATTGACTTCAGGACTCTGGTGGCTGTGCATGGGATGCCTTTCGGAGCCGACCGTCACCGCAATCGACAGACAGTAGGAATAGTCGACGGAGTGCCGCTGCCTTGAACGTCAGAGCGCCATCCAGGATGAGACAGGTGATTAACGATTTCCGTTTGGGCCAGACGGGGGTGCGACTGTTGTCCCGATCGACCCTTATCCTGCGTTACTCCTGCTGACCATGTCCCTGCTGACGGCCTGTCAACGTTTGCCGCACACATTGATTCGAACCCATGTCCGTTTATTCGGGTTCTGGCTGCCGGCCCTTCGGTGGTGACCCGGAACTGCGGTGCATAATGGATTGGGACAGGAAAGGCATTGCAGGGTCGGGCGCTGCGGCTTGGAGTGAGAGCAGGGGCTGGATAGCGGTGTGTATCACTTCGATATTCCGAATCCGGAGCGCGTATTGGCTTGTGGTAGCTTCCGCACGCGGATGGTCTGCACCGAGCTGGGGATTTGAGGACTTCGCATTTCGTGCGTGCATTTCATGTTTCGTGAAGGATTTCTCCCGTTTCGTTAGACTCCGGTTGTCCAACAACCCACGGTAACGCAACTAAAAAGACTGGCCGTCATGGGTATTCCGTCTGAAACGATGCCTTCGTGAATCTCAACTGCGGAAGTTTGGGTGCGCTGAGCCATGGTAGACTAGGGCCGTCATCTATTCCACCCGAACACAGGAGTGGAATGTCGTCAAGACACTTTCACATCCCGACCCGATTCAGCTGATCCAGCGCCTCCGCCTACGAAATCTCCCGCAACTCCAAGTTCAATCAAACCAGTATAGGGTGCTGCTGGGCGCACAGCAAAATCAGCCCCAGGCAGATATTATCTTGGAATTGCACTATTGTTCCCAAAGCTGCCGGTTCGAAACACGCCACTTCCACCCCGACGCGTAATACCGGCCCGGATCGGGATACCTGAGACATCGCAGCTCCCAGTATATAAATCGCTGAATTTACTCCAGTCCGCGGATTGCACGTCTTCCGTCAGGCAGGCTTGGCCCTGATCTGCAGGAGGTTGCGCGTCTCGCGCCCGCAGACGACGGCAAGGAGATGGACGGGCAGTCCGTCGGCGCGGTATCTCTCCGCGTAGCCCCGTTCCCGCATCTGACGCATCGCCGCGTCCAGCGCCGCCTCCGCGCCGCTCTCCCCCTCCACAACCTTGAACTCCAGCACGAAGACCCGTCCGCCCGAGTGCACCGCCATATCCGCCTGTCCGCGGGCGGAGGCTTTCTCCACCCGGAGGTCCGTGCCTAGGCAGCGCAGGCACATGTACAGCAGGCCCGCGTACCACGCCTCGCAGCGGACGAGGTCACCTCTCGCGTGCCACTGGTACGGGATCCCGGCGAGATAGGGACGCAGCCGTTCCACGAAGCCGTCGAAATCGCTCGCCCTGAGAAGTGCAAGAAGCACGCGCCCGTCGTCCGGAGATTTCCCGCCCGATCCGTCCAGGCGGGCGAGCAAACCGTCGTTCAGGCTGGTGCGCACCTCGAGGTTGGGATAGTCCAGCCTGTATTGGGTCCGGATCCCTTCGCTCATCTCCTCCGCGGTCGAGAGGTATCCGGTCTGGAACAGCAGCGCCTCGGTGCCAATGTCGCCGACATCGAATTTCGAGAGGAGCGGCGTGTCTGTCACCCGGTTCTCCAGCTCCATCGGGCTGACGGACCTCTCGATCAGGGACTCGAACAGGAAGTTCGGCGAGCCGGTCCCATACCACCAGGGTCGGAACTCGCGCTTTCGAAACAGAAGCAGCACGTCGTAAGGGTTGTAGACCCTCTCGTCACCGCGCCAGCCGTAGCCGTTGTACCAGGTCCGTATTCCATCCCGGTTGAGTCCCTCCAGCTCTGGAGTGAAGACCGTGTCGATGTCGGCGTCGGTGTAGCCGCATACGGTTGCGTAGCTTGGGTCGAGGCTGATGTCCTCGAGGATGTTGAGGCCGGAGAACAGGCTGACCCTGGAGAACATGCTGACGCCGGTTACGAAGGTGAAGCGGATGTGCTCGGCGCAGCCCTTGATGATCCCGTAGCAGCCGCTGAGATAGTCCCGGTTAGCGGTCGCGAGGTTCGGTCTGTGGAGGGCGTCGAGGATCGGCTTGTCGTATTCGTCCACAAGGACGACGACCTCGCGGCCGCTGGCGCGGTGAAGCCGGCTCAGAACGCTGCGGAGGCGCCTCGCTCCGGTGTCGGGGCGGGGTCGGGATCAAGGCCCTGCCAGCGCTCCGCTTCCACCAGCTGCCCGATGATGTCTCCCTCGATCTCGGCCGGGCCATCATACTTGCCGGCGAAGCTGAGCCGTTGGACGGGATGTCTGACGGACCAGTCCTAGCCTCCGTGGATATCGAGGCTCTGGAACAGTACCTCGCGTCCCTCGAACAGGGAACCGATCGTGTCGAGCAGCAGGCTCTTGCCGAACCGGCGCGGCCGGGAGAGGAAATAGTGGCGCCCTCTTCGACCATCCGTCGCACGAGGGGGGGCTTGTCGACATAATAGCAACCGGTCTCGCGGACGGCGCGCAGATTCTGGATCCCGATCGGAAGCTGAAGGCGTTTCATCGGTCTCTCCACCGGCCGGCAGAACTTCGGGCCTCGCCATGGCGAGACTGTCTAGCAAAACAATGGTCGGACGCCAAGGAATATCCCGATGCCCGTTCCTGTCAGAGTGAGTTCCGCGAGCTGCCCCAACGGGAGGATTTGACCGGTCACCGTGACAGTTTGCCCCGCTCGCCAGACTGGCGGCAGGGTTGGTTAAGTGAGGATTAGCATATTCAGACGCATTCCTTCGATCACCTGGACCGGGTCCGTATGAACGCTCACGACAGACGCGAAGGGAACCACGGACAGCGGCTCCGGCCGCCAGCGGCCGGAAAGCTCGACGCTTCCATCGTCCTTGACGCTCACCGTCGCGACCAATACCGCATTGTCGAGATCTTCCAGTGTCAGTCGTCGCTCCCTGGAGACGTTCCGACCGTATTGATGGTAAACGCTCCCTTTCACGGCCACCGGACCCGGATGGCTACGTCGCGGATACAAATTATAAAGTATCCGGTATTCTCTGACCGGAGCTTCGGTGAACTCCCATACCGAAGCAGGCCGCCTGCCACCTCGTCAGGTCAGGGAACCGGTTCACCTCCCGCAGGGCCAGGCCACCGGCGTCGGACGGCATCCCGCCGCCTCCGGAACGGGCGGTGCCGTTACGTCGGCCCGGGCCTTTGAAGTTGATGTCCGGCGTGCTACAAGGTGACTGCATGGAGTCAGATTTATTCTCATATGCAAGATATTGTTAAATACCATATATATCACGGATTCTAGATTCATACAATATTATCTGGCAAGATATCCGGGCTATCGCCGCACGGAGATACCGAGCCGTTCCCGTGTGGCCGGAATGCCATGTCCAGCCCCGCTTCCCGCTGCCCTTTGCCCGCACCTCACAACCCGTTCGGACTGCAGTGGGGTGTCATGCACAGTCATGTGCCCCATAACCGGTTCCGTCCGGATTTCCACCAGTCACCGAGGCGGTCCCCGCCGGTTTAGGGAATCCCTACCCTGGGAATGGCAAGGGCTCGCGGAGACGGTTACGGACGGATTCCGGATTCTCTCCCGTCACCGGTAACAGCCGCTTCGGTAACGGAAGTATACCCTCGCAGAATGGTTGCCAGCAGAACCTCAGTCGAGTCGCATACAACCCCACTTCCACCTGTGGATTGCGTCCGCATCGCAACTGTCGCCTTCCCAGTGCCCATCGGCCAACCGGAATCCAGTGCCCTGATCAAGTCCGTGCGTACATGTCCTCGTAACGGATGATGTCATCCTCGCCCAGGTAGCTGCCGGTCTGGATCTCGATCAGGACGAGCGGAACCTTACCGGGATTCTCCAGCCGGTGGACCGCCCCAAGGGGTATGTAGACGGACTCGTTCTCCGTGACGAGCCTGACCCCGTCGTCCACCGTGACCCTCGCGGTGCCCCGCACCACGATCCAGTGCTCGGACCGGTGATGGTGCGACTGGAGGGATAGCGCGGCGCCCGGATGGACATGGATGCGCTTGACCTGGAAGCGGCCGCCGGTCACCAGGCTCTCGAACCAGCCCCAGGGCCTGTGGCTTTTCGGGAACTCCCCGGCCTGCCTGGCGCCCTTCGCCTCCAGCGCCGCGACCGCCCTCCGGACATCCTGGGACCGGCCCGCACCGGCCACCAGCACCGCGTCCGGCATCGCGACGGCGATGACGCCCTCGAGCCCGATGCCGACGATCTCCAGTCCGCCGTCCTCGGAGCGCAGCATGCTGTCCCTGCAGTCGATCGCGGTCGCGTTTCCGTATCTCACCACCCCATCGGCATCCGGACCCATCCCGCGCCAGACGGAATCCCAGCCGCCCAGATCCGACCAGCCACCGGCATAGGGGACGACCGACAGGTTTCCGGCGCGCTCCATCACCGCCCGGTCGAACGAGATGTCCCCGACCCCGGCCCATCCGTCCGGATCCAGCCGCAGGAATCCAAGGTCCCGCTCACCCCCGTCCACCGCGGCCCGGACCGGCCCGACCAGGTCGGGGCAGTGCCGGCGGAAGGCCCCGATCACCGTCCGGGCCGAGAACAGGAAGATGCCGGAATTCCACAGGAACCCGCCCGAGGCGGACATCCTCTCCGCCGCCTCCCGGTCCGGCTTCTCGATGAACCGCCTGAGCGGGAGCGGCCGCGGGGACAGGTCGCCCGGGTCACCGTCCGGCTCGAGATAGCCATAGCCGGTCTCGGCCCGGTCGGGCCTGATGCCAAAGGTTACCAGGTTACCTTCACCGGCCGCCCCGACGCCTGCGGCGACGGCCTCCAGGAAGGCCCGCGTGTCCTGAATGACATGATCTGTAGGCGCCACCAGCATCAACCCGTCCGGGTCCGTCCTCTCCAGCCATAGTGCGGACGCCAGCACGGCTGGCGCGGTGTTCCTTCCCCCGGGCTCGATGATGACCGCTCCGGGCGTGATGCCGACGGCGGACAGCTGCTCGGTGACGATGAAACGGAAATCGTCCCCCGTCAGCACCAGGGGGGCGTGAAAGCCGGGGCCGGCCAGCCGTTCGGCCGAGGCCTGGAACAGCGTCCTTTCGCCGGTCAGCCGCGCGAACTGCTTGGGGTAGCTCTTTCTGGACAGCGGCCAGAGCCGGGTTCCGCTGCCATCACAGAGTAGAACCGGGGTAATCATTCTGGGCTCACTACCAAATTGCCCGGTAGGGGTTACGGGTGGGTATCTGAAAACCACCCGTGAAAGCTCCAGGTATCCCGTCCCAATCCCGGGATGGTTTCTTGTTGGGAATGGTGTGGGTCGCCTGGGCGAACCGGTGGAAGTTCAGATGGGGATGGTTGAGTGCTGTATTGTTTCCTCCCCGCTTCACACCAAGACGGTCGCCGCCACCTAGCCAATTCGCAGCAACCTGTGCCGCCGCAGTTGGAATCACACTGCTGAAGGTGTTGCGCTTTGGAGTAGAACGGAGGCTTTGATACATTCCGCAACGCGATATGGAAATTCCCGCGGCGATGGCATGCATTTCCGGGATGGATAGGGAGACCTCCCATCTGTCTGGACATGCCGGTTCGGATCCGTCCAGCAGTCCCAGATCCATTCCTGCACCGGCTCTCTCGCCTCCGACCAGAGTGAACCTTATCCTCTCAGGGTCGGGTGAGGTGTGCGGAGTTGGCCGGTGATGATCCGTCGCTGACCTGACTGTTGGCCCTGCCGGACGGATGGGGCTTCCATGCGTGGGCTGGGTCCGGCAAACGGGCTGCGCCGCACCGGCGAAACCGCTGTTCCGTCCGCAAACATCTCGCGCATCAGTTGCCCACATTGCCATACGAAGTTTCCCAAGTATACCCGCTAGGCTACCCGCAGTGAAAGGCGACCTTGGATTGTCATGCCCGAATTCCAGCAAATGCATCGGTCTGCCGACACCCGCATCGAAACCTCTGGCGCACTGCCGAAAGGGACCTTGCCTGAGTCGTCTGCTGAGCTGTCGTGGAACGCGTCCTTGAGCGTGGCTTCTTGGTTCCTGTTCAGCATTCCTCTTTGAGTGCCTCGGAAACTCTGCCGCATTGCCGCCACCGCGCGGGAAACGGAGTTCGCACGGTGCGCCATAGACGCTGCCGCCGTGCGCTTGGGAAGGAAGCGTGGAAGCTCTCACCGAAGGCCACCGTCAGAATAGAGTGCCCGTCTGCGCATTTCCGCACGAATTCCTGCCCGCTCGTACTGTTGGGGTGAGGCATGCACCGGCAGGCGAATCATGTCAATGGAAAGCGGGCGAATTCGCAACTTCGAGCATGAGCTGCAACCCACTTTAGAGCCACTTCCGTTCGGCCGCATGATCAATCTGCATGGCTGGGTGGCTCCACGTCTATGGCGCATCCTTCAGGCGAAGGATGTACACACCCCGCTCATAGGGCAGGGAGATGAAGGCGTGAATGTTGAGTTCTGGTTGTGCGTCGGACAGGGATATACATTGAGCACCTCGGCGACCTCGTGAAACGGCTCAATCCTCTCCCAGTAGTCGTCGGGCACATTCCAGAAAACCACGATCCAGTCGACAAGAAGACTTTGGACGTGGAGCGATCGATCGAATTCCTGGACCCGTTCAGATGGAAGAGGCGTCTCGTCGTCAAGAACCCAGTGGAACAGCACATGGTGACCTATGGAAAACGTCAAGGCTTCCCGGTCGGCAAAGTTCGGAACATACACCAGTTCGTCCTTCTCCGTGTGCTCCAGCAGGTAGTCTGGGGCAGCCCGGATGGAATCATGGTAGGGCCGGTGAATCTCGCGCGCGATCTGAAATAGATGCAGGTCCAATGTTCGTTCACCACTGAAAGACATGGTAAGGTTGACTGGCCAGGCCCCGGCACTTGAACACAGCAGGATGACAGCTGCCAATGCACCCGCGCTCCTTGACCTGCGCCAGACTCACTCGACGATCAGCCCCTTCATGATCAGTAGAAGCGGCAGCGCACCCACATAGTACCTCAGATCGGCAATTGGATTTGTCCATACCGGCTGAACGGAAAGCATCGCCGAAAACAGCGCGAACGGGAAACCCGTCAGGACCACTCCTGCCGCGGCATATGTTGGCAGACCGCTACCGGCAGGTCGTTGTGCTATCGGATCAGCGATACTCCGCCACAGTCTCGACTTCTGGGATTTCTTGGCCCGTCGCGACTCTCTGGTCTCGACGACTGGGTGTCGTTGCCATAGGAAAGGTCGTGTCGCGAATTTGGTGGAAATTCGAAAACGGTGCAGTCTCCGGGTGAACATGGTTTCCTCCGATCAGGCGGCGGGGGCATAGGGGACGGGCCCGGCCATGACAGCGTCTGCCAGCCATCGACCTTTCGCATCCGGATATGACCCGATGCCAGGAGTGCCCGGAGCGGCATAGGCACCGTCTCCGCGCAGGGTAGCGACGTTCGGGTCCTTCTCCGCCTCCGGAACTCCCCGTCCGTCCTCTCGATGGCACTGGTGGTCCGCGCCGCTCTCCACTGCGACGGGCCTGGCCGGGTGAACGTGAACAGCCGGTCGCCCGCCTCGTCCAGGCTGTCGGCGACGGCCCGGCACTTTTTCCTCCACTTCTTCACGAACGCCCTGCGGCGGCGCTGGATCTTGTATGTCTGAACCAATCAGAAAGAATCCTGAGGATGCCGTTGTGGAAAGTTCCGCACACCTGTGGAAAACTCTGCGCCGGCTGTGCGGAACCCGGCGCTACCGCCGGTCCGGAACCTCGTGCATCATCCATGAAGGGATTCCCTCTCCGCACGGCCCTGCGGAGAGGGATGCGGGGCAACCCCCCCGCAAAGGCGGGCAGGGCCCACCGGGTCGCGCCGGTCGCGGTGATGCGGAAACCCGTGATCCTCACGAACGTCCTGCCGCCCGACGGGCGCGGATGGTCCCCGGACGCGCCGGTTCCGGCACCGTCATGACGCCCGCCGGTGGAAAGAATGGGCGGAAGTGGGCGGAAGATCCGGAAAGTCCGCGGAAAATGCCCTGAAACCCCTTGAAACGGGACATGGATGTTATCTGGTCGCGCTGGAGCGGACACAGGTGATTTCTGCCGAGTCCCTTCATCGGGGAATGGCCACTGCCAACAGGACCATCAGCAGGAACCCCTATGAGCAGCAGGTCGAAAGCGACAGACCGGACGAAAGCTGGTCGGAAATGTAAGACATAGGCTGAAAGAAAGTGCTACGCATTGCCTGGACAGGTCGTGGGGCGGCCCGAAACATCCTTTCTAACGAATCCCATATCCTGAAATCCTGCCAGTCGATCTTCGGTTTCGGCGGCCTCCGGAATTGTGGCCCGAGGCCCTTCAGCATGTCCGTCATCGGAGCTGCGGCTTTCCGCATTCGCCCGCGTTCCGATGAAACGGGACAGAAAATTCAGACTGTCCCGACCTCGATCAGGGTATGCCTGATCACCAGAAAGGGTCATGGATGGCCTTGGGATCCGCGGTGAATTTCTGAATGCAAGTGAACTCGATAACGGGCTTCCGAACATTCCCTTCCTTCGCTTCGATGCTTGCTGGATTGCTTTCGACCGAGACATGAGCTGATCCCGCACGATGAACAGGTGGTTCCGCTCTGTTGCGGTAAGGTTGGGAATCCTGTTTGAAATCCTGGATCAGGGCGATGGCCGGAGGATCGCTCCCGGTCTTACTCAATATTGGGTATCCAGTCGGCCATACGTGTCGGCCTACCGCTTCTGGAGGGGATGGCAGTTCGGAAATTCACGCCACCGCCTTGAGGGCAGGGTATCTCAACAGCACTCATCGCGACCCGTATTCGGAACTCTGGTGGAGGGACTTGATCCCCTCACCGGAGGCAAGTACGCGCATACCGGCGGCTGGATAGGGCCGAAGTAGCCTGCAGGCTTCATGCGGTGAGCCTGTCAGCCAGGTGTCGTAGCTGCCAGGATCCAGAATGACAGGCATCCGTGATGGATGAACCTTCGCAACCAGGTCATTTGGTGTTGTCGTGACAATCGAATGCGTCAGGAAGGATTGCCTTTCGCCGCGAAGAATGCCCGAGAACGGCTTCCAGAGTCCGGCAAAGGCGAACGGCAACACCTGTCCGGACTCACCGCTCACGCCAAACCAGAAATAGGTCGCGGGCTGCCTTCCCTTCATTTCGCAAAATCCTGAGGCCGGAACGAGGCAGCGCCTCTCGAAGAAACTCTGCCGCCAGAATGGTGAGGACTCCACCCTATCCTGCCTCGCATTGGCCACCGATTTGGGCAGGATGGGTTTTCCGGTGCGTTTCGAGATCTGCGGGAGAAGAAATCCGAACCGGCCGCGCACCAGCTCCCGACCGCCGTACTCCGAGATTCGGACAATTGGGGCGGCAGCGCCTGGGAATATCGATGGGAGAGGTTCGTGATTGCCAAGCAGGTCGTGGTGTTCCGGAACAAGAAACAGGTCCCGCATGGCACCCGGCGGAGTGGTGAGCGAATAGAGCGTGCACATTTCCGTTGGCCGGCAGGTTAGTGCCCCATCAGTCCTGCGCTCCACCATACATCAATCAGGATCTACTCACAATGTGTTACTCTAGGTGGATTCTCCCACCATTCAGGGACGGACGTCAGGACAACATATCATGATCCAGAATATTCTCTGGATGTATTACCTGGAGGATTGGTGATTCAATTATGCGATAAAGAAAATAGGGGCGCACGCGCCCCTATTTCTCGATATGCCGATTAGTTCAGCAGCTATAATATAGCTTGAATTCCACCGGATGTGGGGTGTGTTCGAATGCGTAGACCTCTTCCCACTTGAGATCCATGTAACCGGAGATCTGGTCTTCGGTAAAGACATCGCCGACGGTCAGGAATTCCTTATCAGCCTCAAGCTCATCCAGGGCTTCGCGCAGGGAAGCGCAGACCGTGGGGATGCCCTCAAGCTCCTCGGGCGGGAGGTCATACAGATCCTTGTCCATCGCCGGGCCAGGATCAATCTTGTTCCTGATGCCGTCAAGGCCAGCCATCAGCAACGCCGCGAAGCACAGATAGGGATTTGCCGCCGGGTCAGGGAACCGGGCCTCAACACGCTTCCCCTTGGGGCTTTCCGTCCAGGGAATGCGAATGCAGCCGGATCGGTTGCGGGCCGAATAGGCGCGCAGGACTGGTGCCTCGAATCCCGGAATCAGCCGCTTGTAACTGTTGGTCGCAGGGTTGGTAAAGGCATTCAGTGCCTTGGCGTGCTTCAGAAGACCGCCAATATACCAGATGGCTTCGTCACTCAGATCCGCATATTTGTCACCTGCAAAGATCGGCCTGCCATCTTTCCAGATCGACTGGTTCACATGCATCCCGGTACCGTTGTCGCCAGCGATGGGCTTGGGCATGAAGGTTGCGGACTTTCCATATGCTTGGGCCACGTTCTGGATGACATACTTGTACTTCTGGAGGTGATCGCCCTGTTCGGTGAGTGGGGCGAAAATAAGGCCAAGTTCGTGCTGGCAACTGGCCACTTCGTGGTGGTGCTTGTCGACGGCCATTCCCATCCGCTTCATCGTCGACAGCATTTCCGAACGAATGTCCTGTGCATCGTCAATCGGGTTGACCGGGAAGTAACCGCCCTTGATGCCCGGACGGTGACCAGTATTGCCCATCTCATAACTGGTGTCGCTGTTCCAGGACGCATCCAGCGCGTCAACCTGGTAGCTCACCTTGTTCATCTCCACCGAGAAGCGGACATCGTCAAACAGGAAGAATTCAGCTTCCGGCCCGAAATAGGCGACATCACCAATGCCGGAAGCGTTCAGATAGGCCTCGGCCTTTTCCGCAGTACCACGCGGGTCACGCTCATAGGACTCGCCCGTATCCGGCTCAACCACCGTGCAGTGCAATGCGAGTGTCTTTTCCGCGTAGAACGGGTCCAGATACGCGCTTCTTGAGTCGGGCATCAGTTTCATGTCCGACTGTTCAATGGATTTCCAACCTGCGATGGAAGAGCCATCGAACATGAAGCCTTCCTCAAGGAAGTCCTCATCGACCTGATCAGAAAGGATGGTTACATGCTGAAGCTTGCCGCGCGGGTCGGTAAAGCGAAGATCGACGTATTCGGCCGCGTCTTCACCGTTGATCATGTTCAATATGTTGGAGTTGCTCATAAGTTCCCTTTCCCTGAATCCCGATTCCAGCGATCAGAGCGCATCTTCGCCCGATTCGCCAGTACGGATACGGATAGCCTGTGTGATTTCCGAGACGAAGATCTTGCCATCACCGATCTTGTCGGTCTTGGCCGCCCCGAGGATGGCGTCAATTGCAGCGTCGACCTGGTCATCGCCAAGCACGATTTCCATTTTGACCTTGGGCAGGAAGTCTACGACATATTCAGCACCACGGTAGAGTTCCGTATGGCCTTTCTGACGGCCGAAGCCCTTGACCTCAATGACCGAAAGCCCTTGCAAACCGATGTCCTGCAGCGCTTCCTTCACTTCATCGAGCTTGAATGGCTTGATGATCGCTTCGATTTTCTTCATGTCGGGCACCTTCAAGTGGTTTCAGGTCCTGTCACCATCATCCGGTGGAAATTGCAATGAATTTATGGGGATGGAGCAATTCCATGCCATTGATCCAGTGGAATTTGCGTAAATTATAGGCATATCGCTCTAAAATTAGGCGAATTAGAATCGAAATGTGTCAGGTTGCAGTGATGTCCTGTAGCCTGCGCGTGCATTCAGCGAAGGAACGGCCGCTTTCAGGGCCGGTCATCTGCGTCACGCCCTGACCTGCCGGTTAGGCGGGTAAATCACCTGATGATCGGTCAGGATCCAGTTTCGGCGACTGCTCACGCGAGGGACGGACAGGCCACCTGCCCGGGAAGGTAGGGCACGCGCTTCGTGGTGACATCCTTCTGAGGGAACCGCAGCCGGATGGACGGGCGGCTTTCACTACCTACTGCAGGGGGCGTATCGAATGGCAGTCCCAAACTTCCCCGGAATTCAGAAGTACCCGGCTCAGCATGGAGGCTGGCGAAGCCGAACAGCCATATCTCGGTGGTTGGCCGCTTCGGATCAACGCGACTATCGCGACGGACAGCAGGACATATATCTGCAACACAAACCCATCCCATTACGGCTGATTGAGGCGGAACCCATCGAGCTTCCCGCCTCTCCGTTCGCCATGGTTGCGGAGATATTGAGCGCACGAGCCTGAACTGCTCCCTTCCCGGAATAGGGAACCCGGAATCCCGGCCTGCCGATTCAGTGCGGTGTGACGATGGCGGGCTACTCGAATCCGGTTCTTCCCTTCGCTGACGTGACATCCCGTTCGGGCCTCGCAGGCTGGTTCCGGTATTTGTCAAAAGGAATCCGCATGTTATGAATCTTTCAGCAAATATCATGCAGGTGCTGCAGGAGAATGACCATGATCCAGCTTCTTACGGCTGACCAGATGCGTGCGGCCGAGCGTGCCGCCATCGGGAGTGGGGAGGTCACGGGACTGCAGCTTATGGAGCGCGCAGGTGAGGGCGTGGTTGAAAAGGTGTTCGAGATCCGGCCGGACCTGAAATCAACGCCGCGCAACGCCATCGTTCTGTGCGGGCCGGGAAACAATGGCGGTGACGGCTATGTCATTGCCAGGCTTTTGAATGATCTGGGTTGGAATGTGAAAGCCTATGCATATGGCGATCCTGCGAAGCTGCCGCCCGATGCTCATGCGAACCATTGTCGCTGGACCAAGAGGGGTGATGTGCGATCCCTCCACGAAATTGACGAAACGCTATGCGCCGCTGAAGTTGACCTGATCGTTGATGCGGTGTTTGGAACCGGGCTGAGCAGACCTCTCAATAAGGATCTCGTCCAGGTGCTTGCAACACTTCGGACCTGGCGGGGAAGTGGTGGAACCTTTCCCTTTGTCGTTTCCGTCGACATCCCGACCGGCATCTGTTCCGATAGCGGGCGCGAAATTGGCGGTAGCTGCGACAGCGACCTCACGGTCACGTTCCATTCCGCAAAACTCGGCCACTATCTGGGCAAAGGCCCAGACATCTGCGGCGCGATCCGTGTCGTGGATATTGGCCTCACCGGCATCCCCGGGCACATGCCAGTCGAGCTGACGGTACGGCCACCCGACCTTGGCAGGGATAGTTGCGCTGCGGCGCAAAAATTCCATCATGGCCACCTGCTGGTTCTTTCAGGTGGTGTGGGTAAGGGCGGCGCGGCGCGTCTGGCGGCGCGTGGCGCACTTCGGATCGGTGCGGGGCTGGTGACCGTGGGATGCCCTCCTGCCGCGCTGCAGGAAAACGCCGCCCATTTGAACGCGATCATGCTGCGATCAATTGCCTCGGGCAGGGCTCTCGCGGATCTGCTGGAAAGCGATTCCCGCATTAACGCTCTTTGCCTGGGTCCCGGTCTCGGCACCGGCGAGAGGGAAGGACAGCTTGTGGCCGCCGCTCTCGGGACAGGTAGGCCAACGCTCCTTGATGCGGATGCGCTTACCCTTATCGCATCTGACGACACCCTGTTCGGGTCCCTTCACGAGCGATGCGTAATCACCCCTCATGGCGGTGAATTCAACCGTCTGTTTCCAGATATGGCGGCCCGTCTTCGCGAAGCGCCAAGGACTGGCCCCGCATTCTCCAAGGTCGACGCCACCAGTGAGGCTGCTGCACGCGCAGGCTGCACGGTGCTGTTCAAGGGACGGGACACCGTTATCGCCATGCCGGACGGGCGGGTGACAATGAATTCGGCCTGTTATGAGCGTTCCACTCCCTGGCTGGCTACAGCTGGATCGGGAGACGTGCTGGCCGGTATCATTGCCGGACTGCTGGCACGCGGCTTTGACACGAGGAAGGCCGCGGCGGCCGCCGCCCATGTTCACGTTGAATGCGCCCTCCGCTTTGGTCCTGGCCTCATTGCGGAGGATTTGCCTGACTTACTGCCTCCGGTTCTTCGCGCACTAATCGCTTAGCCCTGTTCTTCTGTAGGACATCCGTTCACGGACGATCCGTGAAATCTCACCCGAGCTCTGTTGAGTATGCGGCAGTCTGAAAATTCCCCGTTTGTTCCTTTGGTCTGAACTGCGGGTTTGGACGCAGGCGGAGATCTACGCGATCCAAGCCCTATGGCAAGACCGGATGGTCTCCTCGACATCGACCAGTCCACTACCTCGTGGTCGACCCAGGTGTCACATCACTGAGGAACAGGAAGCTACGGCAGCGTCCCTAAGCTGACAAGAGTCTTCACCTCAGATGTTCGGGAACCCACCGACAGACCGGACGGGCCCAAGCCCGCTTCGTCGCGAGTCGAACCGGATTGGAGGATGGGGACGCTGTGTGGCAGATGGGTTGAAACAGGTGTCCGGGCGATCTGCCTTACGCTCTTTCGCCGGACAGGCCGGTCAAGAGCATTGCCGGATTAGTGGCAGCGGGACGATATATCCATCCGGAGACGGCATCAGCAGGAATTCCGCGACAGCTGCGGATTGGAACCGTCATGAACTCCATCCGGTTCGGGCTCCCGCTCCAGATTTACCTCATATTGGATCTCGCTCCAGTCCAGGCTCCAGCATCATGCGCGCCATGTCAGTAATCCCCATGCATTCAAATCCATTACCTTCATGATATTTCCGCTGCCCTTCGGTAAGGGAAGTCGAAACCAGCATTTTCCGGCGGTCGGACGCATGAAGAACCCGTGTCACTTCATTGACGTTACGGGGAAGAAGATGGGTAAACCCTTCAATGTTCCTGTCCAGTTCCGAGCCGCTGATCCTGCTGGCATTGCATTTGAATTCACCGAAAACGACAGCACCGCCGCTATCGGCATAGGGAAGGGCAAGAAAATCGATTTCGGTCGCTTCGTCATTGTGAACACGGTTTCCCTCCGCGTCCTTTCCCCACCAGACACGATGGTGGCTCCAGACAATGTCCGGAGATTCCCGCAGAACATTGGCCGCCAGTTCCTCAAGGGTCTTCAGTGCCTCCAGTGCCCGCAGATCCCTGACAGAGCCGTCATCCCGCCCGATGGCGATACTGGACACGGCATGTCCATGTGAGTCGGTGAGTTCGCTTTCCTTCCCTACGGATAGCGCCGAAAGCTGGAAACGTGTCACTGGATCACTGATTTCCCAGCCGATCCGTTTCCCATGATCTGGAAACTCCCGCAGTCCGGAACAAGTCCCAGATGGGTGACAGGCATGGAAAGGAAATCGTCCAGCTCCGGAGAGTTCCGCTTTTTCAGTTCTCTGGGAAACCTATGGGTTCTTTTCCCCTGCTGAGAATTTCCGGCGAGCCAGAGCAGCGCGTCACGGTGTGGCGGAGCGAGATCGGTGAAAGCGCGGCTGTCAAACCGGTCGTCAGGATTTTCCTCAAGCCATTCCCGCTGCGCCCTGATGAAGGTCAGCCGCCATTCCCTACCATCATCCGGCCAGGTATCAATGTCCCACAGTTTGGCGAAACGGTCTCTGGTGACGAATCTTTCCCATTGGTCGGGCATGCCACCGAAGGTCGTCCAGAGCGTCAGGAACCGGGCGGGACGGTCCAGAGGTCCATGTTCTTCCGCCATCGCAAAAACGGTCCGAATGGACCATGGACGGAGCTGTGCGCCTGCGTCCAGCCGCCCACTCAACCAACCGTCCGCCTTGAGCACTTCCCTGAGTTTCTGCTGGTGGGACCCCATGATGAACAGCGTACCGCGTTCCGTAAGTCCATGTTCGAACCTGAACCGGTGATAAGAAGCTTGGCTTTGGATTCCAGTACCGTATCCCGCGCGTTGTGAAACTCGTCAAGAACCACGGCGGCACCTCTACGGATGAGATGCTCCACGTTTTCCATGAACCACATGGAGTCGCTCATGAACGGCTCTCGCGGCGGAAGACCGTTAAGCAGATCGGAGCATCCCGTCTGCAGCGCCGCTTTGTGAAGCTCGTTCAGGCTTTGTCACCCCTTTCGGGAAATGGTGGCAGCTCACAAAGAACCATCGGACTTTCTTGCCTGCGTCCGGCCTCGTGTAGCAGAAGCGTCTTTCCGATGCCGCGCCGACTGTCTCCTATTCAGCCAGGTTTCTGGCAATCGGTATTGAGGGCCTGTTGCCAACAGAAAATCAGGAATTGCGGTAGCGGGTCAGGGAGGGATGCCGAACAGACATGCCACGAATCCCGAAGATGTCATGGACAACGCCTTTCCGGCCACCATCCGGGATTGCAAAAATACATGGTGCCGCCGAAAGTTGTGGAGTGGAGCACTGGCATGCTACCTGCCGACTGCCATGTGCGGTTCCGGCTAGACCTCGCCGAACATGCCGTGAAGCGGATCGGGGGAAGGAGTGCATACAGCTTGATAAAATTCGGCAATTCGGGCGCAGCATTCCGTTCGGGTCCCCCAGCATCGACGAAGCCGCGAAAGAGGAGTCCTCCGTGGAAAGCCGCTGGTCTGGAGACGGACATGCTGGAAAGGCATGGAATCGCCAGATTGCCGACCATGCGCATTTCCGACATGCCGGAGGAGGACCGCGGGGCCGCAGCCTTTGAAGCTGCCGGAGAACGGCCGGTCGGATTTCAGGATGTGAGATGGGAAATTTCAAATTGCCACTATCCGATTCCACCTTACATCTGTCATCTCGATTTGGTAATGACCCTATCGGGCGGGTGTGGCGGAACTGGTAGACGCACCAGATTTAGGTTCTGGCGCCGCGAGGCGTGGGGGTTCGAGTCCCTTCACCCGCACCAGATTGCATGATCGGCATTGCCGCATTCTGAAGGTGGGAATGTTTGGGCCCTTTGAAGCGAACGATTGTTGGTGCCTCGTGAATCGCGGGTCTGTTCTCGGTCATTTTGGCTTGCAAGGGCATGTATGCGGTCCTAGAAAAGCCCGACTTCGAGGATGCCATGGCCTCAACCGACGCGCATGGCCATGAAAGGAAGAATGGAATGCAGGTCACTCAGACCCTGAATGAAGGCTTGAAGCGCGGCTACCGCATTGTGGTGCCTGGAACTGACCTCACTGAGAAGGTCGAAGCGAGACTTGTTGAGGAACAGCCGAATCTTCAGCTGAACGGCTTTCGTAAGGGCAAGGTGCCAATCGTGCTCATGAGACGGCTGTTTGGAAAGGAAATCGATAGAGACGTTCGGCAAATCGCCGTCGAGGAGGCGCTGCGTACCCATTTCAGCGATTCCGGTGAAAAGCCCGCCATGTTTCCAGATATCGAAGTTGGCTCCGATGCCATGAAAGAGGGCGCGGACCTCTCGTTCGATGTGGCCTATGAGGCGCTTCCGGTTATCCCGGAAGTCGACTTCAGGTCAATAAAGCTTGAGAGACTCGTTGTAAAGGCCACTGAAGAGGAAATCCAGAAACTGCTTGATGAGCACGCGAGGCAATTCGGAAGCCATGAAGACGCGGAAGCTGGTGCAACAGCGGAAATGGGCGACCTGTTAACGCTGGATTTCAAGGGATTGATTGATGGCGAGGAGTTTGAGGCAGGGAGCGGCGAGGGATTTCCTGTCCTGCTGGGAAGTGATCTGATCGCTCCAGGTCTTGATGAGCAGCTGATTGGCGTGGAAGTGGAGGCGGAGGTCGAAGCGAAGGTAACCTATCCGGAAGATTACCATATTGAAGAGCTGCAGGCCAAGGAAGCCCGGTTTTCCTGCACGGTCAGGGAACTGATGAAAATGAAACCAAGTCAGATCGACGACAGTCTGGCGGCGAAAGTTGGCTTTGAGAACCTTGAGGATCTTGAAAGGAAGATTCGGGAATCTGTGGAATCGCAATTGGCGAAGGATGCAAGACTTGTGCTGCGGTTCCAGCTGCTCGACCGGATTTCGGAAATGGTCGATTTTGAGTTGCCATCAGTGCTGCTGAAAAATGAGGCAGACAGTGTGGCTCGGCAGCTCACGGAGGATGCGCAGCGCCAATCCGACGAAAACGAGGACCTGGACGACGATGAGATCGGTGATGACATTGCCGTTGAGCCAACTCCGGAACACATCGGTATCGCTGAGCGCAGGCTAAGACTAGGGTTGCTGTTCGGCGAGGTTGGTAATGCGAATGACATTGCGGTGAATGACCATGACTTAAGATTGGCCGCTGAGCAGATGGCAGCCAGGGTTCCTGCGGCCTCCAGACAGCGGTATCTGGAACTTTTTTACGGTAATGAGGAAATTAGATCACGTTTTGAGCAGAGAATTTTCGAGGATAAAGTTATCGAATTCCTGCTCGAGCTCATCGAGGTGACGGACAGGGAAGTCAGTCGCGACGAACTTAGGGAGGCGATTGAGGCAATCGACGAATGATCCGCAACCTACGATGTGGATGATTATGCGCTTTGATCATGTCCGGCCATGGGCCAATGTAAATCGATACGACTCGCCTGCCGGTCAGGATTCGTCCGCCAATGCCCGGTCTCCTGCCGCGACTGCCTTGGGCTCCGCCAGCTGTTTGCGGTCTCATTCCTTGGGTGAAAAGGCCTCCGAAACCGTCAGGCGGAGGCCTTCACCCGAACCGCTTAGCTTACCGGTCGGCGGAACTTGTCTCTTTCCGCGACGGAAGGCTGCTCAGCGCTGCCGTCATCACCTTCTGGCATCGGCATAAGGGGATCCTGATCGTCCCGAGGTTGATCAAGGTCATCGAATAGCTCCGAGACATCAAATTCGGCTTCGTCCCCAGCGGCATCGGCAGCCGATTTTCCAGCAGCCTGCAGCACTGCCTCCTCCTCGGAGCGCGCGACGTTCAGCTGGACCGAAACCTCGACTTCCGGATGAAGGCCGATAACCACTTCATGCAGGCCAAGCTCCTTGATTGGCGAAGACAGCATCACCTGTCTGCGGTCGATCGTGAACCCGGCCGCAGTCGCCGCTTCAGCCGCATCACGTGTCGAAACCGATCCATAGAGGGAGCCCGCATCCGATGCCGAGCGAATCACCGTGAACTGCCGGCCTCCAAGCTTCTCTGCCAGCGCCTCGGCTTCCTTTCTGGATTCAAGGTTATTGGCTTCAAGCTGGGCCTTCTGTGCTTCGAAAGCTTCGATGTTGGCCTTACTGGCCCGCAAAGCCTTCTTCATTGGCAGAAGGAAATTCCGGGCATAACCCGGCTTCACGTTAACGACGTCACCCATCTGTCCAAGCCTGGACACGCGTTCAAGTAGAATGACTTCCATTTACCGCTCCCTCCTATTTTACCGCATAGGGCAGTAGGGCGAGAAACCGGGCGCGCTTTATGGCACGGGCCAGTTCGCGCTGTTTTTTCGCTGAGACTGCGGTGATGCGGCTCGGGACGATCTTGCCGCGCTCGGAGATGTAGCGCTGCAGGAGTCGCGTGTCCTTGTAGTCGATCTTCGGCGCGTTGTCGCTGGAGAATGGGCATACCTTGCGGCGCCTGAAAAATGGTCTGTTTGCCATGGGATGCAGCCTCTTCCTAACGTCGGCGGTCGCGTTCGTCACGCTTCTGCAGCTGAATTGAGGGACCTTCGCTATGGGCGTTGACCTTGATGGTCAGCACGCGCATCACATCGTCGTGCAGACGCATCAGGCGCTCCATCTCCTGAACGGCCGGCGCCGGTGCATCCGTCTTCAGGAGTCCGTAATGGCCCTTGCGGTTCTTGTTGATTCGATAGGCCATCGTCTTGACGCCCCAGTATTCGCTTCCAACGACCTTTCCGCCATTGTCAGCGAGAACCGCGCCAAAATGTTCGATGAGACCTTCGGCCTGCGCGTTGGATAGATCCTGTCGCGCGATGAATACATGCTCATATAGCGGCATGCTCTCTCCATGTTTTCGGGCGCATTTCAAAGGACCGGCCAGTTCACCCTTCCGCGGGCCGGGCCACGAGAGACTGCGCCGTTCGGAACGGGTCGCGGAAGAAGGCCGCCTTATACAGGGCCTGAGCGGCAGTGCAAGGCCAACCTGCGTGTGGATTCCCGATAATCCGGCCGGGCATGCCTGCACCGATGTCAGTTTCCCTGCGCCCGGTCGGCCAGACATCCGCCAGAAGAAGTGGTTCGCGGGAATTGCATCCATCCGGGCGTCCGTCTATAGGCATGATGTCGGTCGATCCAGCTTCATTGAGGACAGCGTGTCAAAGGCGTTCATTTTCCCTGGGCAGGGAGCCCAGACAGTCGGAATGGGCAAGGCTCTGGCTGACACCTATCCCGGTGCAAAACTGGTTTTTGAGGAGGTGGACGATGCCTTGGGCGAGAAGCTCAGCTCGATCATCTGGGAGGGGCAGCGGGAAGCTCTGGCACTGACACGTAATGCGCAGCCTGCGCTGATGGCGACTTCGATGGCTTCCATGGCGGCACTGAATGCCGAAGGAGTGACGATAGACGCGGCGACACATGTCGCAGGGCATTCGCTGGGAGAATACTCCGCTCTGGCGGCGGCAGGAGCTCTGTCACTGTCGGATGCCGCGCGACTTCTAAGGACGCGGGGCAACGCGATGCAGCAGGCGGTTCCGGTAGGAGAGGGGGCGATGGCTGCGGTTCTTGGCCTTGATCTCCAGACCGTGGTTGCCGTGACGGAACAGGCGGCGCAGGGCGAGGTCTGTGTGGCGGCAAATGACAATGACCCTGGCCAGGTGGTTGTGTCCGGTACGAAGGCCGCGGTGGAGCGGGCGGCTACGATCGCCAGGGAACATGGGGCCAAAAGGGTGGTCATGCTACCGGTCAGCGCGCCTTTCCACTGTAGCCTGATGGCTCCTGCGGCGGCCAGAATGGCTGAGGAGCTCAGCCATGTTGAGATAGGGACACCCAGGGTACAGTTTGTTTCGAACGTGCTGGCGAGCGAAGTCAGTGACCCCACAGTCATTCGAACATTGCTGGTCGATCAGGTGACGCATTCCGTGCGCTGGCGCGAAAGCGTCCAGATGATGGTCGGCAAGGGAGTCGACGAGACCTGGGAAATTGGGGCCGGAAAAGCGCTCAGCGGAATGGTGCGGCGAATTGACCGATCGATTCGGGTGCGCGGAGTAGGAACCCCCGAGGAAGTGAGGGCTGCGGCGAAAGACCTTTGTGGAGGTTGAACGGACGTGTTTGACTTGACCGGTAAGAATGCGCTTGTCACAGGAGCTTCCGGTGGCATCGGTGGTGCGGTGGCGAAGGCGCTGCATATGGCTGGTGCGGGAGTGGGCCTTAGTGGCACGCGTCTGAAGCCTCTTCAGGCATTGGCGGCGGAACTGGGGGAAAGGGCGTATGTACTGCCCTGCGATCTTGGTGATGCGGCGGCGGTGAAGGCGCTTCCAGCTCAGGCGTCCGAGGTTCTGGGTTCGGTTGATATTCTTGTAAACAACGCCGGAATTACCCGTGACCAGCTGTTTATGCGGATGACCGATGAAGAATGGGCCAAAGTGCTTGAAGTCAACCTTACGGCCACAATGCGGCTTTGCCGGGCGACGATACGGGGAATGATGAGGTCGCGTTGGGGGCGGATCGTGAACATCGGCTCCGTCGTTGGATCGACCGGAAATCCCGGGCAGGCGAATTACGCAGCGGCCAAGGCCGGGATGGTTGGTCTGTCCAGGTCGCTCGCCCTTGAAGTGGCGAGCCGTGGCATAACGGTGAATGTGGTCGCACCGGGTTTCATCGCGACAGCCATGACCGATGGGCTGGGTGAAAGCCGGAAGGCGGCCATTCTGGATCTGGTGCCTTCCGGGAGAATGGGTGAGGCGGACGAGATTGGTGCCGCGGTGCTCTATCTGGCGAGTCGTGAGGCTGGCTACGTGACCGGCGCGACCCTACATGTCAATGGTGGCATGGCGATGCTGTGACTCCACGCGAGGTGACAAAGCATTTGCCAATGTGAATCGTTGTGCTATTTGACGCGGAATTATGCCGGATGTCCATATGTCTGGCTCTGCCGCCAAAGTGCATGCGGCTATAGGCGCCCACAAAAGGGCAAAACTGAAGAGTGGGCTGTGCCCCCAGGGAGTATGAGGAAGACATGAGCGACATCTCGGATCGCGTTAGGAAGATTGTGGTGGAGCACTTGGGCGTGGAAGAGGAAAAAGTTGTGGACACAGCTTCCTTCATCGACGACCTGGGTGCGGATAGCCTCGACACGGTGGAACTGGTTATGGCCTTCGAGGAGGAGTTCGGAATCGAGATTCCCGATGACGCGGCGGAGACCATCCAGTCGTTCGGTGATGCCGTTAAGTTTATCACAGACAATTCGTAACCCATTTCGATGGCGGTGATTTCAGGCGGTATCCCGAAGGGCGCCGCCTTGATTTTGACAGAAATGCCTCTGACTGCCCATTTCCCCAGGGCAGCTCTGCCATATGCGGGATAATCCTGTGGGGATCATGCGTTTTCGGTGCCGGTCGGCGGCCACGCTTCTGAAACCTACGTCCCGCACTCCGATGGCCAGCCGGGAAACGGTTGCCTGATACGGTTTCCAAACGAATTTCCAGGCAGGATTTCCAAATTGTGCCGCCTGTTCGGATGGGCCGATGAGGCTTGTCGAGGTCGTCCGGATTACCGTTGCTGAATCGGTCACGTGGGAGCGTCCCTGGATTCCGGTCGGGAGCGCGGCCGGTGGCTGACCTGATGATTGAAGGAAGCTGATTGCGCTTGCCGTGCGGGTTAGAGCCTTGGTATCAGGTTACGGCGTGAATGCAGCGTCAGGGAGAGGCAGGGCATGCGTCGTGTGGTGATTTCCGGGTTAGGGCTTGTCACGCCTCTGGCGTGCGGCGTGGAGGAAACCTGGTCACGTCTGCTCGCAGGGCAGTCGGGAGCTGGGCCTATTCAGCGTTTCGATGCAAGTGGAAACGTAACGAAATATGCCTGCGAGGTGAAGCGCGGCGACGGCAGCGACGGCACCTTCAATCCCGATGACTGGATGGCACGAAAAGACCAGCGGAAGATCGATGATTTCATTCTCTACTGCATAGCCGCAGCCGAGCAGGCGGTTCAGGATAGCGGCTGGATGCCGGAAGACGAGGAAGAGCGGCTTCGGACCGGTGTGATGATCGGTTCCGGAATTGGCGGACTGGGCTGGATCGAATCAACCTCGATCCTACTGAAGGAGCGGGGGGCCAGACGGGTGTCGCCATTCTTCATTCCGGGCTCGCTTATCAACCTTGTCTCTGGCCAGGTGTCCATAAAATACGGCTTCAAGGGGCCGAACCACGCGGTGGTGACAGCCTGTTCCACTGGAGCGCATGCGATCGGCGATGCGGCGCGTCTCATTCAGTGGGGTGATGCGGATGTGATGGTTGCCGGGGGCACCGAGAGTCCAATCTGCGCCGTCGGCGTTGCCGGTTTCAATGCCTGTAAGGCATTGAGCACCAAATGGACTGATGAACCACAGCGGGCTAGCCGCCCCTATGATGTTGAGCGTGACGGCTTCGTCATGGGCGAAGGTGCGGGAGTCGTGATCCTGGAAGAATTCGAACATGCCGTGGCGCGCGGAGCGAAAATCTACGCTGAAGTGCTGGGCTATGGCCTATCCGGGGATGCGTTTCACATCACTGCCCCTTCAGAAGATGGCGACGGAGCGAGACGGTCGATGGAAGCCGCGCTGAACCGGGCCCGGATCAAGCCCCAGGCGGTGGACTACATCAACGCTCACGGCACCTCGACAATGGCAGATCTGATCGAGCTCAACGTGGTCCAGCGTCTTCTGGGGGACAAGGCGGGTGAGGCAGCCATGTCTTCCACAAAGTCGGCCACCGGGCATCTGCTGGGGGCCGCTGGGGCGATCGAGGCGATTTTCACTGTTCTCGCGATCCGTGACCAGGTCGCGCCGCCGACGATCAACCTTGAGAATCCAGAGGTTGAGACAGCGCTCAACCTCGTACCACTGGTAAAGCAGGAGCGTGAAATCAACGTGGCGCTGTCGAATTCCTTTGGTTTCGGAGGAACCAATGCGTCATTGCTGTTGGGTAAGGTCACGGGATGATGTGGCGGGCGCTGGCGTCAAATGTCATAACGCTTCTCCTTGTTCTTGTGATCGTCTCCGCAGGCCTGGTGAGCTGGGGGCAACGTCAGTTCATCGGTGAGGGCCCGTTGGCAGAGCCGATCTGTCTGCGGGTGGCTCCCGGTACCAGAATGGATGATCTCTCGAATGATCTGGCAGGGCAGGGCGCGGTCAGCAGGCCATGGATAATGCGGGCTGGTGCCAGGTATTCCGGAAAGTCTTCAGACATCAGGTTCGGGAGCTATCTGCTTCCTGCAGGTGCATCCATGCGGGATATCATCCAGATCGTGACGCGTGGAGGGCAGTCGACCTGTGGTGTGGAGATCGTCCATCGAATTGGCGTGAGCAGGATCGAAATTCAGGTGCGTGAGCTCGATCCGCAGACCGGCCGATACGTTTCGCGTGCCGAATTTGGACCGGTTGGCGAAGACAGTGAGATCCCCAATGCATATGTTGAAGCGCGCTCCAGAAACGACACAAGGATCCGGGTCGTTCTGGCTGAAGGAGTGACAAGCTGGCAGGTCGTCGAGGGGCTGAACGCATTCGATATCCTAACGGGCGACGTGCCCACTGTTCCAGCCGAAGGTTGGCTGGCGCCCGACAGTTACGAGGTATCCGTTGGTGATGATCGTAGCGAATTGCTTGCGTCGATGGAGGCAAGACAGCGCGAGAGGCTGGAACGGTCATGGCAGGACAGAACCGAGGGATTACCGCTCAACTCACAGGAAGAGGCGCTGATCCTTGCCTCGATCGTGGAAAAAGAAACCGGCTTAGCTGATGAGCGCGGTGTCGTGGCAGGAGTGTTCATCAACCGGCTGAAGGAAGGTATGCCGCTTCAGACCGATCCGACCGTCATCTACGGAATTACCAATGGCCGTGGAGGTCTTGACCGAGGCTTGCGGCGAAGCGAGCTCAGAGCCGAGACCCCGTACAACACTTACCTGATTCGCGGGCTGCCACCGACACCGATCGCGAATCCAGGTCTGGCGAGCATCAGGGCGGCACTCAGCCCCGAGGAGACGGATTACCTGTTCTTTGTGGCTGACGGAACCGGTGGTCATGCCTTTGCGGCCACACTTAAGGAACACAACGCGAATGTCGCCCGTTGGCGCGCCATCGATTCAGAGCGGAGCGGTCAGTAGTCGCGGACTTCGAACTGATTCCGGCGGCCTCAGTATTACGGGATTTCCGTGGAGCGGCCGCAGACTCCATCAGGCATGCTCCCGGAGCCCTGATGAGGTCAGTATCATCTGGCCCTCCGGACAGTCAATGTGCACGCCTACGCGTGCGACCGGATTGATCCACAGCCACCTATCGGTCTGGCGGACTGCCATTGATCCTTGAGACATTCCCTCGCTCAATGGACCCATTCCATTGTCACCGCCCATGGGTTGGGTACGGCCATGCTTTTCCCTTCAGGAACGTTTACGTCTTCATATGAGGGGTTGCGGGAATTGCTGCTGATAGGCCTAGCAGGTGGCAACTCCCCTTCCAGGGATGAGTGGTGTGTGGCTCATAAACTGGAATTCGTGGAAAGCTCGCGCATTTTGCGGAGTGGCCGCAAAATCTGAAGGGGTGAACTGGATGAATTCGTAAATTCAGCGGATTTGCTAATGGACATTGCCGGGGTTATTATGGCACAAAGGGTTTTCTGAATTTCCTGTGTTGCGAAGGTGGGTATCGTTGAGGAGTTGCCTTGATCGAGTGCGGTTCCAGCCCATCGGCGACTGACCATTGCACTGGGCCCTTACATTAATATGTAATGGAGCCGTGTAGGAGGAAGCGTTAATGGCGGAAACGCGTGCAAAACTCGCTGAACTAGATCCTGTCTGGAGCCGAATCAGGGCTGAGGCGGAGCGTGCGGTGGAGCTGGAACCGGTTCTTGGCGGTATGGTTCATGCCACGATTCTGCATTATCCCACGTTGGAACAGGCTCTGGCCTATCGATTGGCGCAGAAACTGGCGTCAGGTGAGATGTCTGAGCAAATCCTCCGGGAACTGGCTGATCAGGCATATGCGGAAAGCCCGGCGCTTGGCACTGCGGCCCGAACCGATATCGTGGCGGTTTTTGATCGCGACCCTGCCTGTCATCGGCTCATGCAGCCTCTCCTTTTCTTCAAGGGCTTCCAGGCCATGCAGGCATACCGCGTGGCGCATTGGCTTTGGGAACGCGGTCGTAAGGACATGGCCTATTTCCTGCAGATGCGTATCTCGGAGGCTTTTGGAGTCGACATACATCCGGCCGCACGGATCGGTAAGGGAATCATGATCGACCACGCCCATTCCATCGTGATCGGTGAGACGGCTAGGGTAGGTGACAATGTATCCATGCTTCACTCAGTGACTTTGGGTGGTACCGGAAAGGAAGACCAGCAGCGCCATCCAACGATTGGGTGCGGGGTCCTGATCGGGGCGGGAGCCAAGGTTCTTGGCAACATCACGGTCGGCAACTGTTCCCGCATCGCCGCCGGGTCAGTGGTGCTCCAGGACGTTCCGGCGGAAAAAACCGTTGCGGGTGTTCCAGCTCGAATTGTGGGGGAGGCGGGATGCACCCAGCCTTCGGTCTCCATGGATCAGCTTACAGGTGTAAGGGTCTGAAGTTCTTATAGGAAGCCGTCTCCGGATCCAGGACGTCCTCACGGCTACATGGTCGCCATTTCAGCTAGAGAGATCGCGCTCGGGTTTCCTCATCAATTGCGCTTACACCGCATTGAAGCCAGAAAATCTGAACGATGGGCGGATAGGGCGGAATATTCAGGAGCTGCGGAGAGTTTCCATAGGGGCCAACGACCCCTGCCGCAGCAACACCACACGCCACGACCGCCACGGAAGGCTCATGATCGGACCTGTGAGCGCTGACCGGGCGTTTCAGGGAGTTGTTCTTTCCCGGTTCCAGTCGCTGTAACACGCCCTGCCGGACCATGGCGAGCTATGTTCGACCGGCCCTGCGTGACGGAACGGGGCATGGGCGATGTCCTGCCGCCGCGGATCACTGTCCGCCAACACCATGCCCAGGTATCCTGAAAAAACATTCCCCGCGAAAGCGTTGTGCATATTGCAGTTGCGCTTGGTGGAAAGTGGCAAAATCCGATGCCTGTCTGGCGCACGGATCAGGCCAGGCGGTTCCGACAACGCCTGAAGCCGTGCGCGCATCAACGGTTCGAGATCGGCTCCCGACCATGATCATGGTCGGGACCGTGTACTGGCGGTCATGTGACCGGATAAGGTAATGGCGGGTATGGCGGGTCACGCTTCCGCCTTCGGACGGCGGGAGAGATCTGGAGGATCACGTTGCCCAGGACCGACACCACGCCTGCGAGAATGCCGATGAATGGCTCGGCGAAACTGAACAGCGCGACCAGGATCTTTGTGTTTGCGGCGTCGCACTTGCCGTATCGGTTCGGAAGTCAGCCATAATGCAACCCTGCGTTCCGATCAGGCCAATGCAACCGCAGGACCATTGCCATTGATCTTTGTTTCACCCTTCCGGCTCTCCCGGAAACCATCCGTAAAGACGGTCAGGTGGACGGAAAGAAACAGCACCCGAAACTGCCCATGAGGGCACCGGCCCCCGCACCGGCAGCGCCTTCTCCCACAGACTTCATCAAATGTCGGCAATCTGCCTTCCGAGGGAGTCTCATAATGGCGAGGTTGCCATCGAAATGGCCGTGCCGGGCATGTGAACTGGGTTGGCGGATAACCTTGCTGCAGGCTGCTGGCGCATGATCATTGCGAAAGCGGCCATAACGCTTCCATGCGACTGTCAGACGAGCATCGCCAGCGGATTTTCCAGATTATTCGTGATCGCCTGCAGGAACCTGGCTCCCAGAGCACCGTCAATGACCCTGTGATCGACGCTGAGGGTGGCATTCATCATCGTTGCGGAAGTCAGCTGTCCGTCTTTGCCGACAACCGGTTTTTCCACTCCAGCGCCGACAGCAAGAATTGACCCATGCGGTGGATTTATGACGGCGTCGAAACTGTCGATGCCAAACATCCCAAGATTCGAAATGGCAAAACTACCTCCCTGATATTCATGTGGCGCAAGTCTGCGCTCCCTGGCACGAGCAGCAAGATCCTTCATTTCGATCGATAGTTCCGAGAGCGGTTTCAGGTGAGCGTCCCGAAGAACGGGTGTGAACAGTCCTCCATCTATCGCCACCGCAACGGCTACATCCGAAGGCCTGAGCTGCAGAATTCGATCACCCGCCCAGACCGCGTTGGCAGCTGGTACCTGCTGGAGCGCCAGGGCACAGGCTTTGATGATGAAATCGTTGATTGACAGCTTCACTCCACGTGCTTCAAGCTGGCTGTTGATCCCGCCGCGAAGTTTAGCCAGTGCATCAAGTCGGATGTCACGCCGAAGATAGAAGTGCGGAATGGTCTGCTTTGCCTCCGAAAGCCGCGTGGCAATGGTCCTGCGCATTCCGTCCAGCGAGATCTCATCGAATTCACGTCCTTCGAAAATTTTCATTACGGTGTCTGCGGATGGCGGTGTTGTCGCCGTCACCGCGGCGGGAGATGTGGTGGGCTCGGCGGCAGTCCGCTGCAGGGCCGCAGCTTCGACATCAGCCTTTATGATCCGGCCCTTCGGACCAGATCCCCTGATCTGAGCCAGTTCCAGATTCAGTTCCCGGGCGATTCTGCGGGCAAGCGGAGAAGCGAACAGCCGAGTCTCGACTTCCCCGGCACGAACCGGAGCTGTTGCCGGGGTAGATGGGGCAGATAGCTCGACTGGTGCAGCGGAACCAGAACCAGGTCCGGTCTGAACCTCCGCCTGAACCGCTGGTGCCGCAATGTCACTGGAGTCTTCGCCTTCGCCAATCAGGACCGCGATTGGGGTGTTCACCTTTACGCCTTCGGTGCCTTCGGCCACCAATATGCTGGCGACCACACCCTCATCCGCGGCTTCGAATTCCATTGTAGCCTTGTCTGTCTCGATCTCGGCCAGCAGGTCGCCGGAGGACACCGCGTCGCCTTCCTTCACCAACCATTTTGCCAACGTGCCTTCTTCCATGGTCGGAGATAGTGCAGGCATCAGGATTTCGACTGGCATGACGCTTCTCCTTACCGGTAGGTTGCCTGCCGGACCGCTTCCAGGATTTCTTCTGTGGTCACGAGAGCCAGTCGCTCAAGATTCGCCGCGTAAGGCATGGGAACATCCTTGCCTGTACAGTTGATGACCGGAGCGTCAAGATAGTCGAAAGCTTCCTGCATAAGGACTGAAGAGATATAGCTTCCGACGGATCCCTGCGGCCATCCCTCCTCAACGGTAACGCATCGATTGGTCTTCCTCACGGAGTGGATGACGGATCCGATGTCCATCGGACGCAGGGTCCGCAGATCAATGACTTCGGCGCTGACTCCATCCCTTTCCAGTTCGTCGGCGGCTTCAAGCGCATATTTCATTCCTATCCCGAAACTCACAATGGTCACGTCCGTGCCCTGGCGCCAGATGCGTGCCTTTCCAAGCGGTATTACGAGATCATCCAATGCGGGAACGTCAAAGGCCTGCCCATACATGATTTCGTTTTCCAGGCAGATCACCGGATTGGGATCCCGGATCGCCGCTTTCAGGAGGCCCTTCGCATCAGCTGCGGAATAGGGCATGATCACCTTCAGTCCGGGAATATGCATAAACCAGGCCGCGTAGTCCTGGCTGTGCTGTGCAGCCACCCGCGCTGCGGCCCCGTTTGGGCCACGGAACACGATCGGGCAACCCATCTGGCCACCTGACATATAAAGGGTCTTGGCGGCTGAGTTGATGATCTGATCGACGGCCTGCATGGCGAAGTTGAATGTCATGAATTCCACGATCGGCCTGAGCCCGCCAAACGCCGCGCCAACCCCTATTCCCGTGAAGCCATGCTCGGTGATCGGTGTATCCACAACTCGACTGTCGCCGAATTCCTCTAGCAGGCCCTGCGTCACCTTATAGGCGCCCTGATACTCAGCGACTTCCTCACCCATGATGAAAACAGTCGCATCGCGGCGCATCTCTTCGGCCATTGCATCCCGCAGGCTTTCTCGTACGGTCTGGGTTCTCATTTCAGAGTCTTCAGGCCAGTCTGGGGTTGGGGCGGCACTGGTTGTGGCTGGCTGGGCCGGTGCGGCGGCGTCCTGAATACCCGCGGGCGCTGCGTCAGCCGCAGGCGAAGTCCGCGTCTGGGTGGTGACTTCGCCTGCCGGTTCCAAATCTTCGCCGTCTTCGACGATCACCGCAATGGGGGTGTTTACCCTAATCCCCTCAGTGCCTTCGGCTACCAGGATTCTGCCGATCATCCCTTCATCCACGGCTTCGAATTCCATTGTCGCCTTGTCCGTTTCGATCTCGGCGATTACGTCACCGGACGATACCGTATCGCCTTCCTTCACCAGCCATTTCGCTAGTGTTCCCTCTTCCATTGTCGGAGACAGAGCGGGCATCAGGACATTAGTGGCCATCGCGTTGCCTCCGATGGTTCTGGCTGCGAACCTGTTGCGCATTCTCAAGGCATGGGCGGACAGGGTGACCGAGGCAATCGCGCGGGTTGTGCTTGGTTGACCGGGGGCCAACTCCGCGTGTCGCGGACAGAAAGTGCTGCCCCATCATGCTGCCTCTGCATATATGTCGGTCCAGAGCTCTGAGATTGCCGGCTCGGGACTCTGCTTCGCGAACTCGGCCGCTTCGTTGACGGTTTCCTTTATTTCCCGATCAACGGCTTTCAGGTCCTCTTCCGTCGCATGTTTGCCGGTCAGCAGAATCTGGCGCACATGATCGATCGGGTCACGCTCTTCCCGGACCTTTTGAACTTCCTCGCGGGTGCGGTATTTTGCAGGATCTGACATGGAGTGCCCACGATAGCGATAGGTCTTGATCTCCAGAATATAGGGCCCCTTTCCGGCCCGGCAGTGTTTCACGGCCTTTTCACCTGCTGCCTTCACCGCCAGCACGTCCATGCCATCGACCGCTTCACCTGGAATGCCAAACGCCTTTCCTCGGGTGTGGATGTCTGGTGTAGAGGTCGATCTCGTCTGCGCGGTGCCCATTGCGTAGAGGTTGTTTTCAATTACGAACACCACGGGCAGTTCCCAAAGTGCGGCCATGTTGAATGCTTCGTATACCTGGCCCTGATTTGCGGAACCATCGCCGAAGTAAGTGTAGCTCACGGCATTGTTGCCCCTGTATTTGTTGGCGAATGCCAGTCCGGTGCCAATCGGAACCTGGGCTCCGACAATTCCATGTCCACCGTAAAACCTTCTCTCTTCGGAGAACATGTGCATCGAGCCACCCTTTCCTTTTGAGTAACCGCCTTCGCGACCGGTCAGTTCGGCCATCACACCCTTTGGATCCATGCCGCAGGCCAGCATATGCCCGTGGTCGCGGTAGCTGGTGACACGCTGATCCCCCTCCTGGGCGGTGGCCTCCAGCCCAACGACGACCGCTTCCTGCCCTATGTATAGGTGACAGAAACCACCGATCAATCCCATCCCATAGAGCTGGCCGGCCTTCTCCTCGAAGCGGCGGATCAGAAGCATCTCGCGATAGAATTCCAGCAGTTCCTCCTTTGGGATGTTGGGTGATTGCACACTTTTTGTCGCAGCCATTCCGCAGGCCTCCTCAGCAGGTGGTGGATCGGGCTCAAGTGATGCCAATCCCTAACGTGGTGATCTGCGATTCGCCACACCAAACATCGATAGGGCCAGGATAGGGCAACGTCCGGAGGCGTGAATTACCAGTGGATGGCCGAAATGTGCGCTTGCGTTTCGTGGAAATTCCCGATGCGACCGCGTCGGCGTCTTTGTCGCCTGATGGTGCGCCGTCCATTTCCACGCGGTCGGCATCGACCTGAAAATCTGGTCGCGATGATCGATGACGACCGTCCTGAATCGTGGGAAGTTGTGCTGGTGGCCCAGCCCGCAAGGGCGGGCAGGTGCAGGAGAGGCAGGCGGTCCGGCGAATAGTGACCGATGGGCGTAGGAAGCGACGGCATCGCGTCCCGAAAGGGATCGCAAATGAAGTGGTGGATGCCCCAGGAGCCATTGTCTTTCGGAAGGTGGATCCGACTGGTCGGAACCGCGCCGGATGCTGGAATGCGGAACGGTCGATCCTTCGAATCGCAGATCGTGGTCGAAATTCAAATTCCTGACCTGTCGCCGGCAACCCGCGTCGATATGAACTCAGCGGCGAGCATTCAGCTCCGTGGGAAGGGGTATCGAGCGCAATTGGCGCGGGAGAGATGCCGAAGCCTTCGCAGGGGAGATGGCGGCGCTGGTCGGTCTTGGGAGCGCGAAAACCTATGCGGCTGAGCGTGTCGTAAACCAGATAGGTCCCCATGGATTGCGGTCGTGGAACGTGGTGCTGCTTCCCAAGGGCGTAAGGCGTTGATACCGGGGGAGAAAGCCTACCAGTCGGGAATGGGGTGCGGCTCGGTTACCGGATTACTACCTCATCGGCTCTGACGAGCCCGATTACGTCCCGCGCCTGTTCATCAAGGAGATCAAGGTCGAGATAGCCGTCGCTAAGGCGTTTGGTCTTGTTCCGAAGCTGTGCGACTTCCTGTACCAGCCAGTCCCGTTCGGCCTCCAGGGCTTCGGCTTCCGCCTTGATCTGGATGCGACGGAACACGCCGTAATCCCCCTGGATCGATGAGAACACAAAATATGCGCCGAAGAAGGACGCAGCCAGGACAAACAATGCTCCAACAATGGCGGGCGGACGCTTTCCGTGAGCGATCCTCTGTCTCATTGCTTTGCCTCAATTTGTTGTTGCCCATGAATAAATCATAGAAATTTCAGTTTGAAAAGCCTCTTCGGCAAAGGCAGACTTCCAGAAACAGGGGAAAGCGCAATGCCACGATGACCTGGTCAATGGGTCGAACGGTCCTGGGAACGCATACGGTCGAGAACCAGCCTCGACCGCGGCCGCCCGCATTCTGGGATGATGATCTTCCGTTGCGTCGGCAGCTTGCCGCAAACGGTGGACCGGTTGATCCGGTCAAATGCTTCGCGACCGCTCTTTCCAGTCCAGAGGTGGTGGAGGCGGGCCGTGACGCCAACCGCAATCCACCACAGCTCAGGCTATTCGATTCGGGCGGTCGTCGCCTGGACGAAGCCTGTTTCCATCCCGCTTACCACCAGCTCATGTCGCTTGGTATCAGGAATGGCTATTCCTCAATTGCCTGGGAAGGGGTCCGAAATGGTCATGTCGCTCACGCGGCAATGGTTTACCTGATGAGCCAGGTGGAGCCAGGTGTGTGCTGCCCGATGACGATGACATACGCAGCCGTCCCGGCGCTTCAGGTTGATCCCCTCCTTGCGGCTCATTGGCGTCCCAGGCTGACCTCGCGAGGCTATGACCCTTCAACCCGTCCGGTTGACCGCAAGGAATCCGCCACGCTGGGCATGGCGATGACCGAGAAACAGGGTGGATCGGACCTTCGCACAGTCAGCACCCGTGCGGAGCCAACCGGAGACGGGTATCGCCTCACAGGCCATAAATGGTTCTGTTCCGCGCCGATGTCCGACGGCTTTCTCACCCTCGCCCAGGCCCCGGGTGGCCTCACATGCTTCCTCGTGCCCCGATGGCTTGAAGGTGAACGCAACGAGATCAGGATCCAGAGGCTAAAGGAAAAACTTGGCAATCAGGCCAATGCATCCGCCGAGATAGAATTTCACGGTGCATTTGCCCACCGGTTAGGCGAGGAAGGGAGGGGCGTGCACACGATCATCGAAATGGTCCATCACACGCGACTCGACACCGCTCTCGCACCTGCAGGTCTGATGCGGAGGGCTCTGGTTGAGGCCGTGCATTGGTGCACGCATCGCAGAGCGTTCCGGCAACGGCTTGTGGATCAACCCGTGATGAGGGCCGTTCTCGCTGACATTGCCCTTGATGCGGAAGCCGCGCTGGCGGTTGGCATGAGGGTGGCGGCAGCCTTTGACGACCCGCAGCAGCGCGCCTTCGCAAGAGTCGCCGTCGCGTTGGCGAAGTTCCTGTCGAACAAACGCGCTCCGAACGTGATTTACGAATGCATGGAAGCACTCGGTGGCATGGGTTATGTCGATGACACGCCACTGCCAATGCTGTATCGTGAAGCGCCGCTGAATTCGATCTGGGAAGGCTCAGGCAATGTCATCTGTCTGGATGTCTTACGCACGCTGGATCTGTTTCCAGAGGCAGCGGAGGCACTTCGAGCCGAATTTGAAAGCGTGGTCGGGGTAAATGGACATTATGACAGCGCGCTGAGGGAACATCTGCAGCTTTGGCCAGAACTGGCGGATGAATCGACAGCGCGTCTGTTCGCTGAACGCAGCGCCACGCTGCTGGCAGCCGCTGCCCTTATCAGATCGGCGCCTAATGCGGTCTCGGATGGCTATATCGCAAGTCGGGTTGCGGGCAGGCGCGGGACCGTAACGGGAACCGTTACGGGTCTTGATACAGACGCAATACTCGATCATGTCCTGCCCGATTCGGGCATCGCATGATCCAGATCATTTCGGCAGCCTTCAAACCATTCCACTCGTTTCCTCAGCCAGCCATTGACGCCCGATGGATGCTGTCGATGGTGGAGGCCAGCATCGCATCGAATTCCGCATCGCTTTGGTTAGCCGACAGTCCGTCGATCAGAGCTCTGCTGAAACTGGCTATGACACCCGTGTTCCGGGCAAGCCTGTCATTCGCCTCCTCACGGCTGTAGCCGCCCGACAGGGCGACGACCCGCATTGTTCGTGGATGATTCACCAAAGGAAGGTAGTGGTTCGCACTTGTCGGAAGGGTCAGCTTCAGAATCACGTTTTCGCCTTCTCCAAGCCCGTCAAGCCGCCGGACCAGTTCATCCAGGAGGATGTCCTCTGCCTGTTTCTTGTTGGCGATTGAGATCGTCACTTCGGGTTCGATGATTGGAACAAGCCCATAGGCCTGGATCCGTCTTCCGATTTCAAACTGCTGGGCGACATTTGCGGCGATACCTGTTGAATTCGCGGCATTGATCACCGACCGCGCCTTGGTTCCGAATATGCCTTTGGCCGCCGCATGCTCGAGCAATCGATCAAGGCCTTCCATGGGCTTCATCAGCTGTACGCCGTCCTTCTCGTCGGCAAGACCCTGATCAACTTTCAGAAACGGTACAACTCCCCGTTCTTCCCACAGAAAATCCCCCGAAGGTCGATCACTGATTTCCCGATCCATCGTGTTTTCGAACAGAATGGCGCCGATCACCTTTTCGGATGTGAATGAGGGCGACCTGATGATTCGTTCCCGCATTCGGTGGATCAGGTCGAACATCTCCGCTTCATTGGAATACGCCTCATCGCCGATGCCATAATGGCTAAGTGCCTTCGGGGTCGAACCACCGCTTTGGTCAAGCGCAGCAACAAATCCGGCACCCTCGCGCATCCGCTCCGCCTGCTTCTCCTTTGTCATTTGCCCCCTCCATCAGGATTCCGTCCGGGCCCTCTCTACGTCGGGTCGTGGAGAAATCCAAGAACACCAGTTTAGATTGCCAATTCGGACGATAGCGCTAAGCAATGGATAACGCATTCAGCAGAACTTCCGCATGATGTTCCACGCCAGGCAGGGACTTTACCATATGGACATCGATCCGGGGAAGGCACATCACTTTGCAGGTTGTATTGCCATGGGATGAACTGCGCGGAGGTTCTTCTGAGGCATTCTCCTGACGGAGACTGCGGGCCGGGTCCAGCGACCACAACTAAATCAGTAGCCCAAGGCCGCCACTCCCGGCAAAGTCCTGCCTTCCATCCACTCAAGAAACGCACCTCCAGCTGTGGAAACGTAGGTGAGGTGGTTTGCGACATCGACCTGGTTCAATGCCGCAACCGTATCACCGCCGCCTGCGACCGAAGTGATCGCACCGGAACGCGTTAGGTCAGCGACTCCTTTGGCGATGGACCAGGTGGATGCGTCAAAGGGTGGCATCTCGAATGCACCGAGCGGCCCGTTCCAGATCAGTGTGTGGCAATTGGCCGCCAGGTTCAGGATGGATTGGACTGAACCCGGGCCGACATCCAGAATCATCGCATCCGCTGGGCAGGCGACGGCGGGTAGGGTCTGGTTCGCAGCGTTCGCTTCGAACCTGCTCGCGACCACGATGTCCAAGGGTAGCACAATGTTGCAGCCAATGGACTTCGCCCGCTCCATGATCGCATTCGCCTGACCAGCCATGTCGTGTTCTGCCAGAGATCTGCCGACTTCCAGGCCGGAGGCCGCAAGAAAGGTGTTCGCCATGCCGCCACCGATCACCAGGTGGTCAACCTTGTGGATCAGATTGCCCAGAAGCGTCAGCTTGGTCGATATCTTGGCACCTCCGACAATCGCCATGAGTGGTCGGGTCGGTGTTCCCAGTGCTGATTGGAGCGCAGTCAGCTCCGCCTGCATTGAACGGCCGGCACAGGAAGGCATGCGCCTCGCCACGCCTTCGGTTGATGCATGGGCCCTATGCGCCACGGAAAACGCGTCATTGCAGTACATATCGCCCAAAACCGCAAGTGAGGCCGCAAACCCTGAATCGTTCTTCATTTCGCCGGGGTGAAACCTGGTGTTTTCCAGAAGCAGGACAGAGTCGCTGTCCATCTTCCGCACCGCCGCTTCAGCGACCTCTCCGATGCAGTCCTCCGCAAAGGCCACCGGGACTCCCAGCGCCTTTTCCAGGCTCGGGAGCAGGATCCGGAGGGACATCGCAGCTACGGGTCTTCCGTTCGGGCGCCCGAAATGCGCCATCAGCACTGGTCTGCCACCCTTGGAAAGAATGTCCCTGACCGTTGGAACGGTCCGGTTGATGCGTGTTGCATCGCTGGCCTGCCCATTCTCGACCGGAACGTTGATGTCGACCCGGGTCAGCACCGTTCTGTCTTCGAGGTTCATGTCGTCGAGCGTTTTCCAGCCCATTCCTTACCTCCCGCTTCATTTTGCGCCTTTCGACGCGATTCAGCATGGGGCGTCAATGTCCGATTTCACTTTCAGATTCCTGCGCCTGCGCCTAGAACGCCACAAACCCTATCTACAGGAGAGCGAAATGGCGGAAATCAGGGATCCGGAAAACACGATCCTGATCGAGTTGAAGGACGGGACGGTAACGATTGAGCTCATGCCGGAAGTTGCGCCCAGGCATTGCGAGCGCATCAAGGAACTGTCACGCGAGGGCGCGTATGATGGCGTGGTCTTCCACCGGGTTATCGAGGGGTTTATGGCTCAGACAGGCGATGTGCTGCATGGCAGACATTCAGCTGGGCTTGATCTCCGGCTGGCAGGCACTGGCGCTTCAGCCAAATCGAACCTACCCGCGGAATTTTCGGGCATCCCACATGATCGTGGCACGCTGGGCGCCGCCCGCGCGTCAAGCCCGAACAGCGCGAATTCGCAGTTCTTCATCAACCTGAGTAACAATTACTTCCTGAACGGAAAATACACGGTCTATGGCCGGGTGATTGATGGTATGGAACATATAGATGCCATCGAACGGGGCGAGCCTCCGGTGAATCCGGACAGGATGATTTCCATGAAAGTGGCTGCCGATGCTGCGTAGTCTGACATTGCTTCTTTGTCTCGCCGCTGCCCCCTGCACTGCTACAGGGTTGAAGATCAGCGTCGTCGGGGAGGCGAATGGACTGATCGAGATCGATCTCTTTGAGGACATTGCTCCAGAACACGCTGCGCAGATCAGTGCCCTGGCGGAAGCGGGGTATTACGACGGGGTCTACTTCCATCGCGTAATTGACGGCTTCATGGCACAGACCGGCGATGGCGAGTTCGCCCGGACCGATGGCGGGGATCGCCAAAACTGGGGACGGGGTGGCTCAGACCTTTCGGACATCCCCGCAGAGTTTTCCGAGACGGCATTCGATCGTGGTGTGGTCGGTATGGCACGGGCCGGGGATCCGCAATGTGCCGGAGTACCGAACTGCCAGGAACGGCAGCGGTTCCTTGACAGCGCTAACAGCCAGTTCTTCATAATGTTTGCGCCAGGACATTTTCTGAACGGCAACTACACTGTCGTGGGGCGTGTCGTGTCCGGAATGGAGATAGTGGATGCGATCAAGAGGGGGAATCCGCGCTCAGGTGTCGTCAGTGGCATTCCGGATCGCATGGATCGTGTCGAGGTAACCGACTAGCGTCCTGCCGGATCGGTGTGATGCGGGCGTGAGACGTGAAACAGCGTGTTCCCGTCTGGTGCCAGGAGGAGGCAATGCGTATCATAGCGGTTTTGGCGGCAGCTGCCGTGTCCCTGTCAATGGCGGTTTCAGCCGCCGCGAGACCCGAGTTCTGGAAGAATGAATGGCCGAATACGGACTTCGGCAATACAACCCTACACGGCTGGTCGGAGATTCTTTCCGGTGGCCCACCGAAAGATGGCATTCCGGCGCTGTCGAACCCGCAGTTCATCCAGGCCGATGAAGAGACTCGGATCGGCCACCGGGAGCCGGTGATCACTGTCGAAATGGATGGTGAGATGCCGAGGGCCTATCCGGTGCGCTACCTGATCTGGCATGAGATCGTGAATGACGGGATCGGAGAAGTTCCGGTGGCTGTGACATTCTGCCCGCTATGCAATTCAGGGGTGACGTTCGATCGGCGGGTCGGTGGAGCGACGCTCACCTTCGGTGTCTCTGGAAAATTACGGCATTCCGACATGATAATGTATGATCGGGAGACTGAAAGCTGGTGGCAGCAGGCCATCGGAACAGGGATCGTGGGCATGTATGCCGGGACCGTTCTGAAGCGGCTTCCGAGCTGGATGGAGAGCTGGGCAGAGTTCCGGTCGCGCAACCCGGAAGGGCTGGTAATGGCGGAACCGGATTGGCCGCGAAGCTATGGGCGCAACCCATATGTCAGCTATGACAGTTCGCACCGTCCGTTCCTGTATCATGGCCAGCTTCCGCCTTACGGCATCTCTGCGCTTGCTCGAGTGGTCCGCGTCGGTGAGCGCGCCTGGCCTGTGTCACGCCTGGCGGAAGTGGGTGAGATCACCGAGGTCGGACTGACGATCACCTGGAAGGCCGGGCAGGCCTCGGCACTTGACACCGAAAGGATTGCGGACGGTCGGGATGTCGGTACGATCCGGGTGAGAAGGGACGGTAAGGACGTGCCTCACGACATCATGTTCGCCTTCGCATTCCACGCGTTCTTCCCGGATGGGCAATGGATGCTGGAATGAGACCTGGACTACCCGGCTGTGGTCCACTTGGGGCGGGCAGGTGAACGGACAGGTCCCATTCAGTCCGCGAGCGTTACCAGTACATGCCGCTTCCTGCCTGCGCTAAGCTTCACCGGCGACGCCAGCGCATCTACGTCCAGCATCAGCCCCGCATCCGGTGGTGGCGAACCGTCGATGCGAACGCCATTGCCGGCGATGAGGCGCCGGGCCTCCTTACCCGAAGCGGCCAGCCCGGAGCGAACCAATAGCTGGGCGATGGAGATTCCGTTACCGATGTCCGATACGGAGAGCCGAAGTCTGGGAAGCTCGTCTCCGAGGCCACCTCTATCGAAGACGTCCGCTGCGGTTGCCGCCGCCGCCCTGGCAGCTTCGGCTCCATGACAGAGCGACGTGACCTCATCCGCAAGGCGGATTTTGGCTTCATTGACGTCGGCATCCTGCAATGCGCCAAGACGTTCGCATTCCCCGATCGGAAGGTCGGTATAGAGTTTCAGAAAACGCTCGACATCGGCATCATCGACGTTGCGCCAGTACTGCCAGAATTCGTAGGCGCTCAGCCTCTCGGAGTTCAGCCAGATGGCACCGCCAGCGGTCTTGCCCATCTTGTTTCCACTGGCTGTGGTAAGCAGCGGGCTTGTAAGTCCATAGACTTCGGTATTCTGGAGGCGGCGCGTCAGGTCAATTCCGTTGACAATATTGCCCCATTGGTCCGACCCACCCATCTGCAGGATGCAGCCATGGCGACGGTTCAGTTCCGCAAAGTCATAGGCCTGAAGGATCATGTAATTGAATTCCAGAAAGCTAAGGCTCTGTTCGCGATCGAGACGTGACCTGACCGATTCAAAGCCAAGCATCCGGTTAACGCTGAAATGGCGTCCTATGTCACGCAGAAAGTCAAGGTAATTGAGTTCGTCCAGCCATTCGGCGTTGTCAGGCATGATCGCGTCGGCGGGACCATCGCCGAAGTCAAGAAATCGCATGAACACCGAGCGAATGCCTGCGATGTTGGACCTGATGTCCTCAGGTGTGAGCAATGGACGCTCTTCGGCACGGAAGCTTGGATCCCCGACCTTCGATGTTCCCCCACCCATGAGGACGATCGGCTGGTTCCCCGCTTTCTGAAACCATCGTAACATCATGATCTGGATCAGGCTACCAGCATGCAGGCTACTAGCTGTCGCATCGAATCCGATGTAGCCGGACGCCAGTCCAGCATTGAGGGCCTGTTCAAGGCCGTTGAAATCCGTGCAGTCGGCAACGAAGCCGCGTTCGCGCATGATGTGGAGAAAATCTGATCCCGACTGCCCGCTTCGCAGCGAGATCGGCGCCTCCGGCGGTGGCGACCGGTCTGGACGGGTGACGGCCACGGTGGCCCCATCAGTCTCCCTTACGGGTTCAGTTCCCTTGGCCAAAGGGATTCTGTCTCGGATGGAGGCTGGAAGCTGTTTCCAGATAGCGTCGATTCCAGTTTCAGCGAAGCGGTTCCGCCAGTGCCTGATCTGAACGCGACTGACGCGAAGCTGCTTCGCGATGTCCCGGCTATGCATTCCGTCCGCCGCCAACAGGATTGCCCTGATGTTCCGGGATACTGTGCGGCTGGTTCTATGAGATCGGGCAATCGCCTCAAGACGCTTCCTGTCAGCCGCTCCAATGGTGATCATTCGATCCAGGCCCATTGCGATCTCCCGCTCAATTGCTCATCGTCTGAGATCCGCATACTGCATGCCTTAAATTATGTCAACGTCGCTGTAATGTCAAAAGAAGTACATAATTTATAACAATATCTATATTTCTAATCTTATGCACAAAGTTGATCGGGAGAGGATTCTTTATGTGCCAATTAGTGTTGAAATTTCTTAAATCATGAACGCGTTTCAATTCTTACCTATTCGGTTGCTGAAACTATCACTTGGAGACTGGAAACCGAAGAAACCATTGATTTCGGGAACGAAGCATAATGATTGAAAGTCCATCGGATGGCTGTCGTATCGCATCGGCGCATTCCCTGCTTTCGGGCATGTGGAGAGGGCGGTTCAGATCGCTCCACTTCGGCGGATGTCTCTGCCAGCCGGTTTCGAACATGAGGTGCAATGGATATCGTGATCGCCCTTCGGATCTTGCGGCGAGAGACCGTATCGACTGGAAGTCGATGCCGCTACGCCAATGCATGCGGCCACCGCTCGAATTCCTTTGGCTTCCTGAAATGTCCTTTCGACAGGCATCGCCGGTCATGTATCCGGTCTGCCCTTTCCGGAAGGGAAATCGAATGGCGAGGGTAGGGGAGTCGTCGGTGGCTGAACCAGCTTCCGGTCGGTGTGCCGCATTCGACATGGCGTTCACATCCACCCGGAGGCATCATCAGCAGTGCTGGTGTCGGCAATCTCCCTTTCCTGTATCCGACCCCGTCGATGGCTGACAGGAACACCGCGCATCGCCCGGTTCTGAAGTCCGGCTGTAACCGTCAACGGCTCCAGGTCGGAAATGGATGGAAGGTCTCGAATCTCTGGTGAGGAACGCATAAATGACGGCCAAGGCCATTCGATGGCGGACTGGCCAGACCATATGAAACAGGCGTTTGGCCGATCGGGCAGATGGAGAACTACATTGGCGGTACTTGGCAAGATCATCGGTACATCACTCGGTCTGGTGATTGGCGGACCAATAGGAGCCGTGCTTGGCGCAGTCTTGGGGCATCACCTTGATCGCCGATCCGGAGACCCTGCACGAAATGGGCAATCCCCGCCCAAGGTCCGAGCCATTCCAACTCGGGCCGAGCAGCGTCAGATGGCTTTTGCGGCCGCCTTTGCGATTTTGCTGGCCAAACTATGTCTGGCGGACGGACACCTATCGAGTGATGAACGTCGGTTCCTGAGGAAACTCGGACTGTCGAAGGCGGGAGAAGCTGGATTTCTTGCGGTTTTCGAGGCGGCCGGAGACGACCGGCTCGGCCCTGAACCCTATGCCCTCCAGCTCGTCGAGATTTTCGGCCGTTCATCGGCGGCTCTGGAAAGGCTTCTGGAAGCGTTGATTTTCACCGCGGCGGCTGACGGCGTCTATCATGCATCCGAACGGAAATTCATCCAGAACATCGCCGTGATCTTTGGCATATCCGAAAGTCGGCTTGAACATCTCGAAGCTCTCGTCACCCCGACGCAGACAACCAGGCTTTCGGAAGCCTATGATGTGCTTGGTGTCGACCCATCCGTCACCGATGATGAGCTACGAAAGGCATACAGAAAGATCGTTCGGGCGAATCACCCGGACTTTGCCACCGCACAGGGTATGCCTGATGATTTCGTCGCCGTCTGCAATCAGGTTCTCGCCAAGTCGAATGCCGCCTATGACCTGATCAGGTCGGAGCGCGGCATTGCCTGACCGGCTCCTTCCGCGCAGGAGCAATTCCAGTTACATCCGCATTATGGAAAGATCCCTGGCGGGAAATCTTCAGGTTCCTGAGATGGGTGCTTCCGCCAGAGGTCAGCTTCAGGCAATCTGGAATTCGTGAACCCGGAATGAAAGCCATGTCGATCAACGACCCTATTTTCGCGCTCGGTGCGATGTCCGGCACTTCCATGGACGGGGTGGATGCCGCCGTTCTGAAGACGGATGGCGAGGCCATACTTGAATTCGGTGAAACCGGATACAGGGCCTATTCAGCTGAGGAACGCGAGACGCTCCGCGCGGCGCTGGGGCGCTGGCCGGGAGAGCCTGGTGTTGACGCCGCGACCGCCGTGGTCGAAAGTGCTCATGCCAAGCTTCTCAGGCGGTTTGAGGCTGATCTGGTCGGCTTTCACGGGCAGACGCTCGCGCATGACCCGGGAGGGCAGGGCACTCACCAGGTGGGAAGGGGTGATGTGCTGGCGGCGGAACTGGGCATTCCAGTGGTTTGGGACTTCAGGTCCGCTGACGTCCTGAATGGCGGGCAGGGGGCACCACTGGCACCATTCTTTCACTTTGCATGCGCACGCTGGGCGGAAGCGAGGGCACCGGTAGCTTTCCTGAATCTAGGAGGTGTTGGCAATCTGACCTGGCTGGATCCAACCAGGTCGGTGCCGGAAGAGATGGGGGCGTGTCTTGCCTTCGATACCGGTCCTGCCAATGCGCCCATTGATGATCTCATGCGGTCGCGATGCGGTCTGGGCTGTGACCGTGACGGTGCGCTGGCGCTGACCGGTAATGCGGATGAAGCGGCGGTGGAAAGGTTCCTGCAAGCCGGCTACTTTGCCGCTCCACCTCCCAAGTCGCTGGATCGTAACGCGTTTCCGGAACTCGAAGGACTTGTTGGGGAAATGCGGGCTGCCGATGCGGCCGCTACCCTGGTTGCGGTTGCTGCTGGATGTGTCGCCAGGGGAATGGAACACTGCCCAACAGCACCTGAGCGAATTCTGGTTGCGGGTGGGGGGCGGAATAATCCGGCCCTGATGGGCGAACTGGCTAGGCGGCTTGATCAGCCTGTTGACCCCGTAGAGGTGCTCGGGCTTGATGGAGACATGCTGGAAGCCCTGGCTTTCGCATTCCTGGCCGTAAGGGTTCTTCGCGGAATGGTGACATCCTGCCCTTCGACTACAGGGGTAGTAAATGGGGTTTGTGGTGGCCAGGTCGCGCACCCTTAGCACGGAGTACCATATGATCACGCCAGTCCGTCCCGGTTGCAGGTATCCGGTACGGGCCGAACACTGCCAGATCAGCGGCTGGCGTCGGGACTCATTGAGGTTTCAGGTTCGAACGACCAGCATATTCCGCTGTGTCTGCCAACATTTCCTCAATTCGAATCAACTGGTTGTATTTTGCGAGTCTGTCTGAGCGGGCGAGCGATCCGGTCTTGATCTGGCCGCAATTGGTGGCGACGGAGAGATCCGCAATGGTTGAATCCTCGGTTTCACCTGAGCGATGCGACATCACATTAGTGAATCCGGCGCGATGCGCCAAGTCGACGGCCTTAAGTGTCTCGGAGAGCGTTCCGATCTGGTTCACCTTGACCAGCATTGAATTGGCGCAGCCCTTCGCGATACCATCGGAAAGTCGGGAAGGGTTGGTGACAAATAGGTCATCTCCGACAAGCTGGATTCCCGCTCCCAGAGCGTCGGTGAGCGCCTTCCAGCCTTCCCAGTCATCTTCCGCGCAGCCATCTTCGACCGATAGGATGGGATAGTCGGAGCAGAGCCGTTCCAGATAGGCGACATTCTCTTCCGGGGACAGTGATTTTCCCTCTCCCAGTAATTCATAGCGTCCGTCCCGGAAATACTCCGTGGAGGCGCAGTCAAGAGCCAGCATGAAATCGTCTCCGGGAACGTATCCGGCTCTTTCGACGCTCCTTAGAATGAAATCCAGCGCATCACGCGCGGAACTGATATCTGGTGCGAATCCTCCTTCGTCCCCGATGCCGGTGCTAAGTCCGGCTGCTGACAGTTCGTCTTTCAGCACATGGAAGACCTCCGATCCCCATCGTACCGCATCATGCAGCGTCGGCGCACCGACGGGCATGATCATGAACTCCTGGATGTCGATCGGATTGTCCGCATGCTCACCGCCGTTGATGATGTTCATCATTGGTACAGGCAGGACCCGGGCCGATGTGCCCCCCACATAGCGGTAGAGCGGCTGTCTGGTGAACGCTGCAGCGGCCTTGGCTGCCGCCAGACTGACCCCGAGAATTGCGTTGGCGCCGATCCGGCCCTTGTTGGTCGTGCCGTCAAGCTCGATCATCGCGGAGTCGATGGCTTCCTGTTCGGTCGCATCAAATCCTGTAAGCATTTCAGATAGTTCGCCGTTCACTGCAGCGACGGCCTCAAGCACGCCCTTCCCGCCGTATCGCCTACTGTCACCGTCGCGCCTTTCGACCGCTTCATGCGCTCCCGTGGAAGCCCCGGATGGCACGGCAGCGCGTCCCATGCTCCCGTCCTCTAGCGTTATGTCGACCTCGACGGTGGGATTGCCACGGCTATCCAGGATTTCGCGGGCGTGGATGTCGACGATAGTGCTCATCGGGACCTCTGTGTGCTGGGATTCGAGCGCTCTATAGCAGGTGGTTCCGTTCGGGACAAAGGCCGTTCTGGCAGATGTCGATACGGCATGTTGTAGCTTTGTATCCGGAGTGACGGGTTCGGATGATGTGATGATGGGCACGCTTCCGGCACGCCGTTCAGGACCGTTTCCGCCTCGACATCCTGTCCCATGGCAAGATAGCCCTGACCAGCCCGGCACGTGCCGTCGGGTTGTCCTGATGCTGAACAAGGATGGCTGCAAAGACCTGCGCCGCATCGACCACAGCCCCCCCGGTCGAGCATGGACACCGCCATTTCAATGGACTCCTCGACGCCGTTGTCCTTACCCGCCAGCTTGCCGAAGTACTCGGCAAGCTCGGACGCAGTCTTGCTCCGAAAAGGCATCGACCGGCTGTCCGTCGACGAAGGGGAAGACCGCCGGTATCGACTGTATGCGCAGCTGGGCTGCCAGGCGCTGGTTGGCATCCACGTCGATCTTGACCAGCGATATGGTGCCTCGGGCACTGCGCACCGCATTCTCGAGATCGGGACCGAAAGATTTGCAGGGGCCACACCAGGAAGCGCTGAAGTAGGCCAGAACCGGGTTCTGCCGGCTCGCTTCCATCACGTCGCTGCGAAAGGTGGCCTCCGAGCCCGTCTTGACCGAATTCGCGGGGCTGCCCGCATCAAACTCAAGCACCACCTCCTTACCGGTTTTCCGTTACGGGGCATAGAAACATACCTGGAGGCAGGATTCCCAGATTGCCGGACGATTCATTATTGAAAATCGCCCCTTGACTGACGACCCGCGAGACTTCTGCCTCTCCGCGTATCTGGCCAATCGACCGACAAGATCGAATCGAGTTGTCATGCCTCTTTCGGCAACGAGTCTTGCGACGGATCTGTTTGGAAGCGCTTTCGTCATCCCTTCACTGCGCCGGCCGTCAGCCCGCTTACAAGCTTGCCCTGGAAGGCAAGGACAAGAAGGAACAGGGGTGCCGTTATCGAAACAGCCGCTGCAACCGCCTTGACCTGATCGGTCGAGGTCGTCTCCCGGTTGAAGAAGCCGGTAATGGCCGGAACCATGGTCTGGTTCTGGGCATCCAGCAACAGGGAGGTTACGAGGTAGTCGTTGTAGCCAAGCAGGAAGCTGAAGAGGCCGGTCGTGATCACACCGGGCCACATGACCGGAATGATCACCAGCCGGAACGCCCAGAAGTGGCTGCAGCCGTCAACCCGCGCCGCCTCGTCCAGTTCCGCCGGTATGTTGGCAAAGAAGGACCGCAGCATCCAGATCGTGAAGGGCTGGTTTATGGCTACCAGCACGAAGATCACCGGAAGCGGACGACCGTAGAGCGTCGGCGCCGCCTCGCCAAGAACTGGCCGGAGCAGTTCGGCCGAGTTGATGAAGGCCGGCAGATACCCGGCAACCAGTACCGAGTGAGGCAGGGCCCGAAAGACCAGGGCAGCGACAAGTATCCAGAAGGCAATCCGCATCTGCGTCCTGGCAAGACCGAAACCTGCCAACGTGCCCACGGTCAGCGAGATCAACACCACGCCGGAGGTAACCATCATCGAATTGACGAAGTTCCGGTAGAATTCGCCGTCGATCCAGACCGACAGGTAGTGTTCGGGAGTGAGGCCCAGAATCGGCTTGCCGAAAATGCCTATCCATGGATCGACGCTGCGGACCAGCCAGGGAAGGACGATCAAGACGACAAGCAGCAAGCCCAGCAAGCAGGCTCCCGAGACAGCCAGCCAACCTCCGGGGCGACCAAGCCTAGGCACGGTAATGGCCACCCATGAAGGCAGCCGGCGCGTCACAACCCGGTGCACGAGAAGAACACTGCCGACGATCATGACGATGCCGAAACTCGATATGCCAATCCCGGTCTCGCGCGTGACGTTCCCGAAGACCACCACTGCTGGATTGGACGAAAAGGCGTCAACCGGATCCTTGAGGCTCATCACCGTGATCCAGAAGATCGGAAACGCGGCGATCAGGCACCAGATCGCCAGCAAGGTGAAGGCAACGGCCTTGAGACCCGCTGATGGCCGGAGCGCGCGCGGCTGGTACATCTCAGGCCTGCTTCTGGTAATAGTCCCGCCAGGTCTGCCTGAGCGGGTAGATCAGAATGATGACGATGCCCAGCAGGGTCAGCATGGAAGAGGCAGATGCCCTGCTGATCGAGCGGTTGCCGGCATCGTCCGGGGTCAGGTAGTCGTAGGTCAACCACTGCAGCGAGATCACGTGGCTCTCGGCGGCAAACCCGACGATTTCCTCGAAGACCCGATAGCTGTCCATCAGGTGGATGACCGTCAGAAACACCACCAGGGGCTTCAGGTGCGGCAGGATCACGTAGCGAAACCTGTCGAAGCGCGAGGCGCCGTCGATGATGGCGCTCTCGACGGTATCTCGGTTGACCGTCTGCAAGCCGGCGAAGAACACCAGGAACGCAAAGGGCGCGATGTGCCAGACCCGGTAGAACAGCAGCAGGATCTCGATCGTCCATGCTTGCGCGAACATCGCGATGTCGCGCTGGAGTATCTCTTCCAGCAACGCCGTGACGATGCCGTCGCCTATGAACAGCCAGCGAATCGAAAGGGCGCCGATTACCGGCGTGATGATTAGCGGAAGCAGCGACACGAAGATGATCTGGGCACGATATCGCTGAGCTACCATGTTGACCGCAAGGGCAATGCCCATTCCTGTCGACAGCATCAGCGGAAGCGAAACGAAGGTGAAGACGAGCGTGAACCTCAGTGCCTTCCAGAAATCGATCGTCCGGAAGTCGGCCCAGCTTCGCTGTTTGAGGGCCTCCCAGGCGAGGTCAGGTTGCAGAACGTTCCGATAGCTCTGCCATCCCACGAATCTGGTCTCGGTAACGACCTTTCCGTTTTCGTCGAGGATTGGCCGCGTCTTCTGAACCTCCTCGCATATCTGGGTGACGAAGCCGGGCGTGCAAGACTCGACGACAACCGTCTCGAGAACGGGAGAAGTTACGTAGAAGCTCTGGATGAATACCGAAACGAGGGGTGCCGCAATGAAGGCCAGCATCATCACGACCGAAGGTCCGACGAACCACGCAAATGTCCTCGGCTTCATGGGACCCTCCCGTGCCCCGACCGACCCCGGTCACGCCCGGATAGACGCCATCAGGTCCACCCCGCAGTCCTGCGCGAACCTCACCAGGTCGATCAATACCCAGTTTTCGGCGAGGCGGTTGCCGTCTCGAACGTAGAAGTCCATCACGTTCTGGCCAATCCGCTTGCCGGTCGGCTGGATGCCGCGGAACGGTTCGCCGTCGAAGGTACCCACCAGCGCGGGCCATCCGGTCTGGGCCGACAGCATGCCCTCGGCAATGAAGCAGTGCTTGGGCAAGGCGCCGCGCCGGTTCGGAAAGGCCCGAACCGAGGGCCCCTGGGCATGCTTGTAGAAGGCTTCCATGCCGTAGGCCGAACCAATTCCCCACGGCCCGTGCCAGACCATGTCGTCATGCCAGAAGGTGTCCAGTCCCTGACTGGCAAGATCGCTCCCCTCCAGTCGGTTGCATCCCCCGATCATTTCCATGACCAGTCGGTAGGTGGTCTCTCCGTCGGCGGCGCAGGCGGCCCCGTCCTCGAGCAGACCCAGACCCCGCCTTGGGCCCGGCGGAATCTGGTCCTTGCCGCCGAAGGGAGGCAGCAAGCGTATCCCGCACTGTGCGGCCAGTCCGAGTATATCGAGCAGGCAGCGAATCTCAACGACCTTGCCGTCCTCGATGCGGTAGAATTCCCCGAAGCGCAGCGTCCGCGATGCCCGCGCTGCCGGAACGCCCAACCAGTCACCGTTCATCGTGCCAACTATGTTCCCGGTCGCAGCCGACCAAATGCTGCCTCGGTAAACACCGGTCAGGAACAGGTATGGCAACTTGCTGGCCTCGTCGAACGCCCGCGCCATCGGCTCGGAGACTTCGGACAGGTAGGCTTCTCCGCCGGACACCTCGCCGATGGGAAGCGAGCCGTGATAGCTGAATTCGGGATGAAGGAGGGATTCCTCCGGCACCATGGACGTGGCGAAATGCCAGCCCACTCGTCTTGCCTCTTTCAGATCCATCGTGCCAAACTTACCCTTTTCAGCCATTGTGGACATACGTTGCTTGCAGACCCGCGTGAACGGGTCTTCGGGGCATCCTTTCGATAATTTGAGGTTTCCGGTCGGGCGGGCGGTCTAGCCGCCCGCCCTCGGGAGGCATGGGATCAGTTCAGGATTCCGGCTTCCTTTGCCGAAACGATGTAGTCGGCTTCCATGGCGGCTAGAGTGGTTTCCGCATCCTGATCGCCGGTCAGGTAGGCGCCGATGTTGTTGGCAATCGCGGACTGCATCATTCCCATCTGGGCACTCGCCGGATAGGGCCTGGCCCCGTTTGCCGCAGTTGCGGCGGCACCCTGCGCGTAAACGCCGGCCTGGTAACCCGGAATCAGCCAGACGGCGAGGTCGGAACTGGCTTCGACCATCTCGCGGTCGAGCCCTTCCATGGCAACCCGAAAAGCGGCGTCTGCCTCCTCATCTGTCATGCCGGAAGCGAAGACCACTCCGTCCCACCAGAGCGTGGCCGCCGGGATCATGCCGGCTTCGGGAGCCAATGCCGAAGCGAGCTTGACCAGTCCGACAACTTCGGATTCCTCGGGATCGTCCATCGCCTGGGCCCTGGATGCCCAAATAGTCGCTACGGCAATCTTCTGCTTCTGCATCTGCTGGGCAGTGTACGTTGTATCGCTGACCAGGAATTCGGGATCCATGTACTTCGAAAGAGCCATCAGCATTTCGAGCGACTTCGCGCCGAGCTCGTTGTTGACAGTCGGGTTCCAGTCGCTGTCGAAAAAGCTGCCGCCGTAGCCAAGGTACATGTTGACGAATTCAAGCCATACGGACTTGAAGTTTGCCCCGAACACGTAATCGACCTTTCCCGACGCCTCGATCTTCTCCGCAGCTTCCAGCAGTTCGACATAGGTCGTCGGCACGGCGATTTCGAGTTCGTTGAGTATGTCCTCGCGATAGAAGAGGTGCTGGGCATTGACCATCATGGCTATTGCCATCACCTTGCCGTCCTCGACGATCAACTGGTTCGGGCTGAGGTTCTGGCCATACTTCTCCACCAGCCCGTCCAGCGGACGGATCAGGTTGGCGTCGATGAGCGGAACGATGGCGGTCCCGTACAGGCCGCCGACATGGTAGAGCGGAGGAGACGCGGCAAACCCTTCCTGCATCTTCTCCAGGAATTCGTTGGTGAGCTCGGCTTCGACGTTGCCACACTCCTTCATGGCATCAGTAACCGCGACCCAAGCAGGAAAGCTGGCAGAAAGCATCCTGACCGGCATCTGGTTTTCGAAGGCACACTCCGCGGATGCGGTGCTGCCAAACGCGGCAATGAGACCGGCCGCGAAAATTCGCTTCATCATAGGTGGTCCTCCTCGGATCGTCAGTGACTCCTGCCATCGCGGGAATGCCCCGCGAATGACCGAGTTGAAGGGTAGCCAAGAAATGAAAATAAGTCTAATGAAATCAGTCTATGAGAAATATAAGCCATGCTAATATAAGACTGGTCGATGCCGGGCTGCTTCTGATCTTCCTTGCCTTGCTCCGCCTTCGATCGGCGACCTTGGTGGCCCGCGAGATGGGCCTGACGCAGCCGGCCATCAGCCACGCGCTGAAGCGCCTTAGGAGGCTTTATGGCGACCCGCTATTCCTGAGGCGGTCGAACGGGCTGGAGCCTACCGCCCTCGCGAGGCAGCTCGAACCGGAAATCAACGAAATCGTGCAGATGATTGCCGCCACCCTTTCCGAACCCGACAGGTTCGATCCGCAGGCGGCGGAACACACGCTCAGGGTTTCCGCATTCGACTACGAGCTTTCCGCCGTCGTGGCGCCGCTGATTGCCCAGCTTGCGGTTACCAGCCCAAAGATCCGGATCATTTCCCTTCCCCTTTCCAGCGAACAGGCGCTCGCCGCGCTCAGCGACGGCAGGGTCGACCTTGCGATAGGGTATTTCGCACCCGCCGATCCCGCGGTCTGGCATTCGCAGTTCATCTACGAACATCTCTACGCGGAGAGATACGTTGCGGTTGCCCGTCGCGGGCACCCGCTGTTTGCAGACGGGCTGACGGTCGAGAGCTATGTCGAGGCCGATCACCTTCAGGTGTCTCCCGCGGGAACCGTCAGGGGGGTCGTCGATTCCATGCTTGCAACGCGTGGCCTTGCCCGCAACATCCGTTCGACCGTTCCCTCGCTTTTTCCTGCCCTGTCCATAGTTGAAAGTTCCGAACTGGTTGCAACCGTTCCTTCCCGGATCGCGGTAGCGAACGCTTGGCGGTTCAATCTCGACGTTTTCGACCTGGAAATGCAGGGCATCGACTTTCCGGTCTTCATCGTCCGCCATCTCCGGGATGCTAGGAGTTCGCTCCACAACTGGCTGATCGGGTTTCTGCGCACCAGGGTCGATGACGGTGCCCCGGTTCGAGTGGAATGTTGAAGTCGTTCGGTTCTTGCGGGTATCTTGGGAAACTCATGGCTGATCAGCATGGATGCTTTCTTCATGCGCTGCCTCGAACATCGCGCGCCATTTGGCGAACCGAAGGACAACGGCATTCCGGTCGATACCGCCCTGTCGAGGCAACAAGCGGAATTCCGGTCATGATAAGGAAGCAGCGGTCCGGGCAGCCCCATGGTCAAGCTGAACGCCAATCAGTGCCCTCCTGCTGGTTGCCAATCGGATTGGAACGGTTCAGCGAGACCTTCTCGAATGGCACCGGACATTGTGAGGCGGTCCATCTTGGTTTCTGTGCTCGCGCAACACACTGTTAATTCGGGCGTCCCAAGATATGTACAGTCTGGACAACCGACGTCGCCGGCTCATCGAACCCTCTCTCCAATTGGAGAGCCATTTGTACCAGACGCTCCAGGCAGCCGACTGGATCGCGGGACTTGTTGGGCGGCTGGGTGCCTTCCAGGTCAAACCGGATGAATGGCCCGAATACAAGGTGTTCGTTCAGTACTTCGGACAACCGATCAAGACTGCAAGACGGCGAAGTGGCATCAGGGGAGCTGTCGGGTGTGGTTCAGATCAGTTTTTCATGCAGTGGCCTTCACTTCGCTTGCCGTGGCTCTCCACTCGAAGAATTCGGTGATCCGCCTGTTCCGTTCGCGGCATCGGATCGCCATGATCCCGTTCGCCCCCTTGACCGACTACCGGCTTCCGCTCCGCTTCAGCCGGTCCGCCACAAGCGTCCGGCAACCGCCCTCGATCACTCCCGAACCGATCGGCAGGCATCGTCGGCGGTACCCGTCGTACCTCATCCGCCAGAGGTTCGACCGGAAGTATCTCAGAAAATTGGCAACCTCCTCGTGCAGGTGTTCGCGTTCCTCCGGTTCCCGCACCAACTCCGCCACCTGTCCCGCCTCGAGCCGTTCCTTCATCCGCCCGAACTTCGCCTTCACCGGATACAGCGGCTTCAGGGCGTCGCCCAGCCACTTGCTGACGTGAAGAAAATCAAGGATACAGGTCGTTTCCATGCCGTCGAACACGACCTCCATCGAGTTCTGGATCCACTCGGCGCCGTCGGAGATCATGACCACCTCGTCCGGGCCGGAGAGGATGCCCCGCCGCGACGTCCCGCCGTGCGGGCGCATCGGGAATTCCGGATGGTTCCCGCTTCGTCCGGCCCGGGCGCTGTGGATCCTCCCGCTCCGCGGGATGCCGCCCTTGCCCGTCTTCGGGTTCATCCCGACCCCGAAGACCCGAAGGACCTTCGCCTCCCGCGTCTTCGACCCGCCGTCCGCCCGCTTCCCCGCACGCCCCTCGACTTCCGAAGGCAGCGACGGCACGCCGGTGCCGTCCGCCGAAACATCGCCACCGAAGGCCCCGTTGGCGGTTCCGGAACGTGCTCCCGCCCGAAGCCGACAATCTCCTGGCCGAGCGACGCCGTCATGCGCACCACCCGAGACCGGCTCAGCCCGATGCCGGACAGGTCGCCGATCATTTCCACCACCCGCCGGCCGCCCACCCCGGCGGAGGCCCGGATCACCATCCGCTCCAGCCCCGGCGTCGCCGACTTGCCGTCAAGCCGGAGCCGGCTGTCAGGCGGATGCCCGCCCTTGCCACAGGCCGCGCAGTGGAAGTGCCTTCTCCTGATCTCCACCGGCCCGACGGCGGTCTTGAGGGACTTTGCGCGAAGGCCGGGCATTCGTCCCATCTCCCTGCCGCACTCCGGACAGGCGGGGACCGGCAGACCGGCATCCTTCTTCTCGACGAAGTCCTCGAAAATCAACGCGGAAGCCGAAAGGCCGTTCGCTCGACCGTCCCGACATCGCCGAGCGGCCGGTCGAGCTCCGCCTCCAGCCGGTCGAGGTCGCGGAAAAGGACGTCGACCGGCTTCCCGTCGCCGGATGAAGCGCCGATCGTGCCAAGACCCCTCCATTCCTCCCCGAACCGTTCGATCCCCTTCCGAAGCTTCTCCAGGGCCTCGCCCGAAACAACCGACAGCCCGACCCGTTCGCCAACCCGGGAATGATGGACGTGAACCCCGCCCGCTCCATCAGGATGCCCGGATGAACCTTCGCGGCCCGACTCCCAGGATTGATCAGTTGCTCCTCGATCCCGCGACCGCGATCCCCTTCAATGTTCTTCTCCTGGGATATCCGCTTCCTGCCTCTGACTGATTCTTCTTCTTTTTCCTGACTGGCGCATGTCGATCGCCAGCCATCGCGATGTCATCGAATCGGGGAACGAACGGGAAGGCAAGGCATCACGCCCCCAAAACGGGCAAGGTGCGGCAGCCTGTTGCTGCCTCAACAATTTTGAACCACACCCTTCCAGCACCTGTGCCGAAAGCATACGGCGCATTCCCGGCCCCCTATCCGTCGTCCTGGCTCTGGCTGGCTGACCGGATGTCGGCCTTACCCCGGAATGGCTGCATCAGCAGTCTATCAAGCCATAGATCGCGTGGTGCCCGGAACTCCCTCAGACCCACTGTCATTCCATCATGTCCATCGCGCGGCTGCGGTCTATATGTACCGAGAAGCATGTCCCACCAGGACAGGTTGAAGCCAAAGTTACTGTTGGTCTCGGGCACATGGATTGAGTGGTGCACACGGTGCATATCGGGAGTTACGACCATCAGGCGCAGAGCCGCGTCAAGCCGGGGCGGAATACGGAGGTTGGAATGGTTGAACATCGCACTGGCATTCAGCAGCACTTCGAAAGCGAGCACGGCGATGGCAGGAGGGCCGAGCACTGCTACGGTGGCGATCTTGACGATCATTGACAGAATGACCTCGATAGGATGAAAGCGCAGTGCGGTCGTCACATCAAACTCTATGTCGGCGTGGTGAACGCGGTGCAGACGCCAGAGCGCGGGGACGGCGTGAAACATGACATGCTGGAGATAGATCGCGAGATCGAGCACGAGCAGAGATAGGATGACCGCAATCCAGGCAGGGATCTCCCAATGATTGAAAAGACCCCAGCCGTTTCCTTGGCACCAGACCGCGAAACCCATCGCGGCAATCGGAAAGATGAGGCGGAGCAGGATCGAATCGATCACTACGAGCATGAGGTTGTTTGTCCAGCGAATCAGTCGGGGAAGTTCGCGACGTCTGCGCGGGCTGACGAGTTCAAGTAGGGCCATCAGGACCAGGACCGCCAGAAAGCCCGCAACGCGGATGCCTGTTTCATGTTCCAGGGCCAGTTCCTGCATGTCCCGCTGTCCCTTTGCTCAGGAGCGGAAGCGCCGTGACGCAGTTGAAAGCTGCACCGACCGACGCTCCCGTCGCAAGATGAACAGGCCCGAGCCCACAACCGTCGCCGCGCCTGCGAGTGTGAGAAATTCCGGACGCTCACCAAATATGGTTACGGCGATCGCCAGCGAGAACAGGATGCGGAAATAGCGGTAGGGAATGACCAGAGAGACATCCGCACAGCGTATCGCGGCAGTGACCGCGTAATAAGCCACGATCAGCGATATGGTCGCTCCTGCCAGCATGAAGGTCTCGCGTCCGTCAGGAATGACCGCCCCTCCGGTGATTGCCAGGAGAGCCGCACTGAAGGGGATCAACGCCGCGAGGCCCCAGGCGGAGACCTGTGGTGTCGTCGCCTCTGCCGGTATCAGTCGGGTGCAGATATCCCGCGCTGCCATGCCGAATGCGGCACCTAGGGAATACAGTACGCCAGCGGTAACGCTGACGCTGTCTGGACGCAGGATCATGAGGACACCACAGAAACCCACACCGATGGCGAGCCAACGTGTCGGCCCTACACGTTCGCCAAGCAGCAGTGCCGCGCCGACCGTCGCGATCAGGGGGGTTGACTGGTTGATTGCCACGACCAGCGAGAGAGGGGCCAGCGCTATCGCGGAGACCATACAGACAGACCCGAAGACTTCAGCCATGTTACGCAGCAGGATGCCGCGTGAAAAAATCATCGGAGAGAGGAGTGGTTGTCCGTTCGCGCGGACCAGAATGGCAAAGAAGGTCGCTCCCCCTGCGGCGGTTATGAGAATCACTTCCGCAGCGGGAATTGTCTGCGTTGCGAATTTCATGAACATGTCGGTTGCGGCGAAGGCTGCCATTGAAGCCACCATCAGGCAGATGGCGTACAGGGGCTGAGAAGCACTCATTCGATCCCCGGTTTCAAAGGCACTCCGTACAGTTCGAGCCGATGGCCCTTGAGCAGGTATCCCAGCTTTTCGGCGATTCGCTCCTGCAACGCCTCGATTTCGGGATCGACGAACTCGATAACATCACCGGATTGCAGGTCGATCAAGTGGTCGTGGTGGTCACGGTCGGCAGTTTCATAACGCGCGCGACCGTCGCCGAATTCATGCTTCTCCAGTATTCCCGCTTCCTCGAACAGCTTCACCGTGCGATAGACCGTTGCGATGGAAATCCTGGGGTCATTGGCGCTGGCGCGATCATGAAGTTCCTCAACGTCCGGGTGATCGTCGGCTTCGTCCAGCACGGCAGCGATGATCCGGCGCTGATCGGTCATCCGCAGATTCTTGGCTTCACATCTTTGCAGGATCGTTTCACCCATGGATGAACCTCTATGCTATCGTTCGAATGAATGCCATACTGGATCGGGTCTGCGGTTCAGTCGCATCGCTGGATAACTCCTGCCTCATATGAAACTGTCAGGGAGATCAGGGCGGATCAGTTGCGTACGCAACGGGGGATTTCTTCGACCAGGGACATCGCTCTTTGGAATCTCCCTCCTTTACTTTTCCGACTTCCGCGAAACCGGTCGGAAGCCCAGGCACCGGGCCGGAGTGGTCAGGGGTCTGAAATGCGTCTTCGGCATGTTGAAGAATCTGAAATGACGCCGTTCATCCGCCGAGAAGACGGTATCTACCGGTGTTTAGGGCAATCAGGAAGAGCGGTCTGGAATGTGGGATAGTGCGGATCCAATGACGACGTCCTCATCCAGCAGCTTTCTGCAGGGGGTAGAGGATTCTGGACATCGTGGTTGATCGTATCAGGCCCATCGACGACATATCAGGTAGAGCCGCAGTCTGAAGAACCGTGAATGTCCTTACCCCGTTAGCAATGTAGGTTCAGTCATTCAGGAATATTGTGGCGCAGACAGGTTGACAGACCCGGTTCACTCGCATCGGGTGCCGCACATGCAGCGCAAAGATCACATCGACATGTTCGGGGCCGTCTCGCTCATCGCGTTCTCGGCGCTGCTGGGTTTCAACCAGGTGGTCATCAAGGAGGTCAACGCCGGACTTCAGCCTGTGTTCTCAGCTGGCCTGCGATCGCTGGGCGCAATGTGCCTGATCCATTTCTGGTTTCGGATAACCCGCACCAGGATGGAGTTCGAGCGGGAGGTTGTTCCTTGGGGTCTGCTTGCGGGCGTGCTGTTTTCCCTCGAGTTCATCCTGCTGTTTCTTGCCCTGGATCTCACGACTGTCGCCCGCACCTCGGTGATGTTCTACACGATGCCGGTCTGGCTGGCGGTGATGGCCCATTTTGCGATTGCAGGCGAAAGGCTAACCTTGCGGAAATCCTTTGGTCTCGTGTTTGCCTTTGCGGGCGTCTGCATGGTGTTTCTAAACCGACATGATGGAGGACAGGCAAGTGTTCTGGGTGACATTTTTGCAATTTCGGGTGCCATCTGCTGGGCAGGACTCGCGTTCGTCGCCCGTGTCACTCCCTTTTCTGGCGTCCATCCGACGATGCAGATGTTCTGGCAGCTCAGCGTTTCCTCGGTGGTGATGATCGCCGCAGCCTGTTTCTTCGGTCCGCTGATTCGTGACTTCCAGCTGATTCACGGGTTTGGAATGGCATTCCAGATCGTCGCGGTCGGCTCTTTCGGATTCCTATTCTGGTTCTGGCTATTGAAACTCTATCCTGTCAGCGGAGTTGCGTCTTTCAGCTTTCTGGCGCCCGTCTTCGGGGTGGTTTTCGGTTGGCTGCTTTTGGATGAGGCTGTCGACTACTCACTCTGGAGCGCTCTTGCGCTAATCTGCATCGGTCTTGTTCTCATAAATCGTCCGTCGAGGCGCTGATGATCCCATACTGGAGCAATCGCCAGCGGGACCCCGTCTGAGATAGTATATCCGCTGGGACCGGTGCCGCTTTCGGAAGATGTCAGGACGATTCAGACATCCATGCCGCTCGGGCTTTTTGGCTATCAGCCACAAGAAACCGACCATTCCGTTCGACGGGGTGATCGCAGTGCATTCGGGTGAACCAGTTTGCGGTCGAACATCAGCGGATGCTGGAGGGAGATTTCTCCCCTGATGTGAAAGATGAAGGATCCCGTCCCGAAGCGCCCCAACTTCCTGAAGTTTGGGAATTCTGGACGGTTGGACGCGCCCCCCCTGAACGCCCCGTCCCTCTGCATGGTGTGCGGTGAAGTATCGTGGCTGTATGTTTCGCCATTCCGGAAGTTTCGCAGTGGCGCATCATCAGCTACATAATCCGGTTGATGCGGGCAGGCTCCTGTAGGCGTTCCAGCAGCGTTCAATACACGCTTCCAGTTCCGTGCTGCAGGTTTGGCGCCATGTCCGGCTACCCATTTTTTAGGATAGCTCATCCAACCGATAGGGGGTGGAGCCATGAAAGACCAACCTGGACAAGGGAAATCAGGTGATCGGCAAACACAATCGCATTCTGAGTCGGAGCGAAGCGTCCAACCACATAACCCGCCAACCCACCGACGGCTTCCGGCGTTGCAGCACTGACGCAGACCTACGGTTCCCTTTCTCTGTGCGATGGTATCTGCGGCGTTTCCGGATCCTGGATGAGTTCGGTCTGACAAGCCTGCGGAACCTCACAATGCTCCAGACTGTCCTCGGCGGGTCTTTTCAGGACAGATCGGTTTCCTGAATAGTGGTGAGCACTCCGTCAACACTGTCCGCGTGCAGCACGGCGTCCGCCCAGACATCGATCTCCTGCGTGGTTGCGGCGAGGACGCGAGACCGTGCGCCCGGTGGCAGGTTTCCGAAGCGGCGCGTCATCTGGTGAAGAAGAAGTTCCACGCGGCCCTCTATGCGGCCCTCCTTTCGGCCTTCGGCCCGGTATCCCTCCCCGTATTCCCTATGCCATTCCTCGGCGATGGTTCCCATAGCGAACTCCCTGTCACCCCAGGTTTCATCCAGGTGTCCAGAACCGCATCTGCGGCGGTCGAAACGTAGTCAGTCAGGTCCTCTGCTCAGCGCAGTTCCCAAGCGGTCCCGGGGGCGCTGCCCGTCATGGCCATGATCCCGCCCCACCGTGAACTGGATTCCGGTACCCGGTCACCGAAGTCATTCCATCCCCTGCTGGAGTCAGCTTCCTGGAGAGGTGGTGAGCACTCCGTCAACACTGTCCGCGTGCAGCACGGCGTCCGCCCAGACATCGATCTCATGCGTGGTTGCGGCGAGGACGCGAGACCGTGCGCCCGGTGGCAGGTTTCCGAAGCGGCGCGTCATCTGGTGAAGAAGAAGTTCCACGCGGCCCTCCTTTCGGCCTTCGGCCCGGTATCCCTCCCCGTATTCCCTATGCCATTCCTCGGCGATGGTTCCCATAGCCCGCTCCCAGTCCCGTGGGCGCATGTCGCGCCCAATTCTCTCCAGGTCCTCCATTCGGAGATCCATTGTCAATACGATATAGCGAAGCAACGGGATGAGCAAGGGATGGTCATCCGGCACCGCTGCCAGTATCCCGCGCAGCCAGTCTTGGGACACCTCATCGGAGCGGGACATGGTCAGTGCGGAAAGCACTGCCCAGGATACGACGTCTCGTGAGAGTTCGGCGCTTGCATAGCTTCCGAGATCGAACAGAAGGCATTCCGTTGCAGGTGTGAAGCGTGCGAGGATATCCGGCGTCTCCTTACCCAGCATGCCAGCCACCGAGAGCGGATGGTTCCAGCGCCGCCTGCCATGATAGAATACCAATGGAATCACGGTAGGAAGCCCCACAGATGGTTTTCCCCGGGCATCCAAAACGTTGCCCTTCCGGTAGTCTTCCCAGATGCGGGTCTGGTACCGAAGGATCTGGAGTGGAAGGTTCCTGTCGTCCCAGGACTTGTGTTCCAGCAGGATATACACTGCCATTGGACTTCCCTGCCGGAGCCGACCCTCATAAAGGATGTCCGCCTGATGGCCGAAGAGATCAGGGTCTATCCATGTTCCCTTTCGGGGCTGCAGCGGGTCGCGGTCGAGAAGGGCTGCGAGCTCCGGCGGCAGATGCTCGCGGATGAGCCGGTCAGCCCGATCCGGATCCTCAAACAGGATGCGGAAAAGCGCATCGTGTGGATTGTTGTGAAATCTTGCCATGGAAACCTGTGCCGTGTTCAGGAACGAAGATGGAACGGATACAGACGTCTGGGAGCGGGTGCCAGCCCAGAATCAGTGATACCGCCAATCTGTAATCAATGGGCGCGCCAAATTGAGGGGATCGAGCGCGTGACGCTTTCGCATGGAGTTGGACGGGAGTTGCCGTCCAGTTGGGTGGGGTGTAATTCCCTCATTCAGGTATATCCTGCCGGTCCTCACTGTCGCGATAGTCAGGGTCTGCTCCATCCTTATCCGCGCTTCGAGCCTGCAGGCAATCAGGCTGGGGTTTCCACATGGCTTGATAATCGAATGGAATTGCGGAGGACCATCGCGAAAACCCGGATCCCATTGGCCTGACCCGTGTGACCCGCGGCGAACCATATCCTGCTTCGTGAATTCGATTTTGATTTGCATGTTCCGTTGCCGCAATGCACTATTGGCCAGAATGGATCGCAGCACGAAGGAGAGAGTGCGATGAAGTTATTGAGAACAGGGATCCGTACCGTGGCGTCGCTTGCGCTGGCGATGACGGCAGCGACGGCGACAGCCGCGGCGGATGTAACCATGAACCTCGGTTTCGGCGCACCCGAGGATTCACTCTACGGCCGTTTCGCAAGGATTTTCGAGGCAAAGGTCGCTGAACATACAGGTGGAAGCGTCGAAGTGAAAATTCGCTGCTGCAACCAGATTTCCACGGAAGACGAGGCATTCAAGGCAATGCAGCTCGGAACCGTGGACGGTTTCTTCATCACCGCAAACAATGTTTCCCCACATTGGCCCCTGATGGACGTGACGGTGCTTCCCTATGTTTTCCAGAATACCGCGCACCTGGAACGCGTGGTTGACGGGCCCGTCGGCGATTTCATGAAAGAGCGCCTGCAGGCAGACACCAGCGTCCATCTGCTGACTTTCGGCCCCGCCCTTTATCGCGATTTCTATAATTCGGTCCGCCCGATCAATACGATGGCGGACATGGAGGGGCTAAAGATCCGCGTGCCGAAGAACGAAGTCATGCTGGCGACGTTCGAGGCGTTCGGCGCCAACCCGGTTCCGCTGGCCTGGTCGGAGACTCCCACCGCACTGCAGACCGGAACCGTAGACGGAGGCGATAACGGCACGTCCTTCATTCGTGACATGAAGTTTTATGAGTTTGAACCGCACCTGGTCATTCTTGAACATTTTGTCGCGATGGCGCCTCTCTTTGCATCAGACGCGTTCATGAAGCGGCTGAGCGATGAGCAACGCGAACAGATCCAGCGCGCTGCGACCGAAGCGGGTGCCGAGTTCCGGACGCAGGTGCTGAACGAGTCGGAGGAGGTTCGCAACTGGCTGGCAACTGAAGGCGGTATGGCCATGACCAGGCCAGACAAGACCGATTTCATCAGGGCTGCACAACAGGTCCAGCAGGATTTCGCCGAACAGCGTGGCGAAGAGTTCGTGGAGCTGGTTAACAGGATTCGGGAGGCCGCGCAGTAAGGCTGACCATCCCGATTCAGCACGTGGCGGAGGACTGACCTTCGCCACGTAGCTTATTATTTTGCCCGGATCTGGAGCCCCGCATGGAAAGGCTGCGATGGCTGGAACGCCACTTCGAGGAGCTGTTCTGCTGCATCTGCCTGACAGTGATAGCGGTTAGCGTATTCTCTCAGGTCATTGCGAGATATGTGTTTCACGTAGCGTTGCACTGGACTGAGGAAATTGCAGCCATCGGCATGGTCTGGGCAGTCTATCTCGGCGCTGCGCTTTGCGTTAGGGAGAGGTTCCACATCCGTATTGTCGTGGCGGTTCAGGCACTTCCCGAACGGTCAGGACGTTGGGTCGTGTTTCTGGCTGATTTGCTTTGGGCGCTTTTCTGTCTGTTCATGCTCAAGGTCGCCTGGGACTACCTCGCGGTTCTCTGGCGGTTCACGTCCGTCAGCCCAAGCCTGGGTATTGACCAGTTCTATCCGCAGTCCATCCTGATGGTTGGCTATGCGCTCATGCTGGTACGGCTATTCCAGACATATGTGATCTGGTGGCGCGAAGGGGCGGACGGCATACCTGGAATGCTGGACGAAGAGCAGGCGGAATCCACCAAAGTTCAGGATCATCAGATATGAACGAGATCGCGATTCTCGCGATAGTGTTCGTGCTGCTCACGGTCATGGCGGTGCCGCTGTTCGTCGCCGTTGGCCTGACCACGGCCCTTGCGCTCTTTATGATTGACATTCCCTACACGCTCCTGGCTCAGACCGGTTACAGCAGCCTGACACCGTTTCCACTTCTTACCATTCCATTGTTCGTGCTGGCTGGCCGCCTGATGGAGGTCGGGGGCATGGCAAGCCGGATGATTGCGATCGCGACAAATCTGGTCGGCGCATACCGTGGATCCATGGGGCTGGTGACGGTTTTTGCCTGCATGCTCTTCGCGGCGCTATCAGGATCTGGTCCGGCCACCACCGCCGCCATCGGTTCGGTCACGGTTCCGGCGATGAAACGCGATGGCTACGATGTGCCATTCGCCGCCGCGATTACCGCGAGCGCTGGAGCGCTCGGAAGTCTTATTCCTCCATCGAACCTGATGATCATCTATGGCCTGGTCTCGGAGACCTCGATCCCAAGGCTCTTCCTTGCTGGACTGATTCCAGGCTTGATGGTGACGATTCTGCTAATGATCACGACCTACATAATCGCTCGGCGACGTGGATACGGTGGGGGCGGTGACCCGTTCACCTGGCGGCCGTTCCTGAAAGCCACCTGGGACGGAAAGTGGTCAATCGGCGCACCAGTGCTGATTCTCGGCGGAATATACGGTGGTGCGTTCACGCCAACCGAAGCCGCTGGTGTGGCTGTATTCTATGCACTGTTTGTCGGGCTGTTCATCTACCGGGAGCTTACGGTCAGGAAAGTGATCGAGGCACTTCGGTTCACCGCGTTGCTGACGGGAATCCTGATCCTGCTGACTCCAACCCTGGCCTTTGGCCAGCTCACCGCCTTCTATGACGTGCCTGCGGCGGTGCAGTATGGAATCACGCAGATAACCGAGAACCCGATACTGGTGATGATGCTGATCGGTGTGTTTTACATCTTCATTGGCACTTTCATGGAATCGCTGGCCCAGATTGTCCTGTTCACGGCGGTGTTCCTGCCGCTGGTAACATCGCTTGGGATTGATCCGGTACTATTCGGTGTATTCACTGTCATCACCTGCGAAATCGGCTTTCTCACCCCTCCACTTGGGGCCAATCTCACCGTTGCGGCACGAATATCCGGAATATCGATCGAGCGGATTTCCGTGGCTGTGGTTCCGTTCATTCTTGCCTATGTCATTGGCATGGTGGTTCTGATCATCATTCCTGAACTTACCCTGTTCGTACCGGACTGGTTCTACGGCGAAGCGAAATAGGAGATCGGCGATGTTTGATCTGATCCTCGCGGGAGGGGAGATTCACGACGGCTCAGGCTCAGACGGCTTTGTAGGTGACGTTGCGATCGAGGACGGTCTCATCGTCGAAATCGGCCAGATCGGTGAGGAGAGTGCGAACGAGGTGATCGATGTCTCTGGCCTGATCGTGTCGCCAGGGTTTGTTGATATGCACACCCATTCGGATTTCACTTTGGTGGCAGACGGCCGTGCCGAAAGCCAGGTGCATCAGGGAGTGACAACCGAAGTTATCGGTCAATGCGGTATCAGCTGCGCTCCGGTATGCTCCCACGACGTGATCCGTAGCGTATCACCCTGGTATACTGATTATGCCGACCATCCGCACTGGCATGGGTTCGGCGAGTATCTGGACGTTCTCGACCAGAGCGGACTTGGTGTGAACGTCATGGCGTTTGTAGGTCATGGAACCGTTCATCGGGCGGTTCTTCAGGATCAGCTTCGCGCAGGCGAGCCACACGAACTGAAGGAAATGGCCAGACTGGTCGAGCAGGCGTTTGACGAAGGGGCGGGCGGATTTTCTTCCGGACTGGAGTATTTTCCTGGAATCCTGGCTGCACCTGAGCATCTGCTTCCAATGTGCGAAGTGGCTGCCGAGCGTGGGCGGCTATATGCGACCCATGTTCGCAACCGCGACACGCATTACGATCTGGGATTCACCGAAGCGATCGCGACGGCGCGACAGTCTGGCGCCCGGCTGCAGATTTCCCATATTCAGCCAAAGTTCGGCGCGCCGGACTACGCGATGAATCATACACTGGAGTTGATAGAAGCTGCGCGCGGCTATGATGTGGACATCGCATTCGACGTAATCCCCCATGACTGGAACCATACCCTGATGGCGGCGATCCTGCCGAAATGGGCACAGGCGGGTGGCCTGGACGAGGTGCTCAAGCGTCTCGTTGACCCGGAAGTGAGGGAAAGGATCAAGGCAAACCCACAGCCGATGTGGTTGATCGTGAAGGCGCGAAAATGGGAGGACGTCGTTCTGCTCAGCGCAACGGAAAACAGGGATCTTGTCGGTATGGATTTCAGGGAGATCGGGCGGATGCGTGATCAGGATCCCTATGATGCCGTGCTGGACATCCTGGCCTCTGAGGGCGAGAACATCATGTCGACGATGTGGACGTCCAAATCCTTCCGTGATGACGATGTAGATCTATGCCTGCAGCAGCCAGAATGTGCCGTTATCTCAGATACGGTTGCGATCGCCAATGACGGTGTCCTGAAGGATCTGGTTGGCTCACTAAGCGGATATGGCTGGGCGGCGAGGTTCCTCCAGCACTATGTGCGTGATCGGTGCGTGCTCAGCATGGCCGAAGGATTACGTCGGATTACCTCGGTTCCAGCTGAACGGCTTGGGCTTTCAAGGCGTGGAGCTCTCAGGCGGGGCTATCACGCGGATATCTGCGTGTTTGATCCTGAGAGCATCGCCAGCAATGCAACCGCCAGAAACCCTCGCAGCTACGCGTCAGGCATTGCCCATGTCCTGGTGAACGGTCGGCTTTCGATGAGGCACGGCAGGAGAACAGCGGTGAATGCGGGTCAGGTTCTTCGGAACTTCGACAGCTAGGAGCCAGCGACTGTCGCGAATGGCCTGTCTGCTTGGGAGTCCACGCTTCGGAACATCGGCTGGGTCCGCGCCATCATCCTACGCAGGCATGGCGTCCAGCACTCCTGCGGGGAGCCGTGAAGCTGTCGCATTGGCTGGAATGCGGGTATGTCTGGCCGAATTCGCGTTCCGGCGGGCTTTCACCCGAGCGGTGCGATCGGCCTTTGCGAGGTCTGTTCGCCGATTCGGCGCACTCCTGAAACCGGAGCCGACCCGAACATGGCTGCTCCTTCCGCCCCGACAGGCCGACCATACGGATGTGGGCATCGGTGAAAGAATGGCAAATAATATGATGAATTTTCGGTATAATACAGGTGGACACCCTAAATTCCGCCAGAACGCGCCATGTTTCTTCAAAAAAGTTCTGCTGAATAAATTCATCTGGACAATCCAAACATCAGATGTTTAAAGGATTGCATGAATGAACTACTCTACTACGATTTGAAGGAAGGGAATGGGGTCGCCCCGAGTTTGGCGATTCAGGTATGCCGAGAACTCGGCCGGAGAATCGTGGGTGGCCACATCCGTGAACACGAGCTGATTGAAGATGAGAACAGGCTGGCGAGTCGGTTCGGAGTGAGCAAGTCCGTGGTTCGCGAAGCGGTTAAGCTGCTGGTCGGCAAAGGGCTTCTGGAAGTGCGCCGCCGCAGCGGAACGCGCGTACGCCGCCGTGCGTCCTGGGCTTTCCTGGACGACGATGTTTTGGCCTGGCATCTGTCTGCTGAGCCCAAGCCGAAATTCCTGCGGCAGCTTATGGATATCCGTCGCATGATGGAGCCGAAAGCCGCGGCATGGGCTGCCCAGTTTGGTGAAGATGATGCGCATGCCCAGGTCGAGGCAGCGCAGAGTCGGATGGAACGGAAGATGCAGTCTGCGGAGGAGTTCGTCATTGCAGACGCAATGTTCCATCGATCGATCCTCCGATCTGCAAACAATGAAATACTCCTTTCCATGGAAGGAGTGATCTTCTCGGCCCTTCTGACATCGATCAGGCTGACGAATGCGGATCCACGTAAGAACGAGAGGTCCCTCCCGTTCCATCGTGCGGTCACAGATGCTGTGCTCAGCCGCGATGCACTCCTGGCGGAGCGGAAAATGACGCTGCTGCTGGATGACGCTAACGACAGGCTGGCAAAGGCAATCCCGGGTTTTGGCCAGGGGCGGGACAATGCCTGTGCTTTCGGCTGAGTCGGAACCCCTGCTTCCGCAATTCCGAATGGTGGTCGGATGAGCGGTGGAGCCACGGAATGGGATCGCTTCATCCCGTGACTCGTCCTTCTGCCATATGGCAGGCAACCACCAGTCCATAGGCGCCGAAGGCGCATGAAAGTGAGAGGAGGAAATGATGTATTCGAGGTTCAAATGCGTTACGATGAACACCGTCACGGTTCTAGCCATGGCCACTGCGGGATCTGCCTCGGCAGCGGACATGGTAGCGCTTCTCCTGCCTGAGAACGTGAACCCAAGGTGGGAGCAGCAGGATGCGACAGCGTTCGTGGCGACGATGGCGGAGATCGCGCCGGATGTGCAGGTTGAGGTCTTCAACGCGAACAATGACACGTCGGTCCAGCAACGCCAGGCTGAACAGGCGCTGACACAGGGTGCAAAGGTTCTGATCGTCATTCCGATCGACGGCGAAAGCTCAGCCATCATCGCAGAGACTGCGGCGGAGGAAGGGGTTCCGACCATCGCATATGATCGGATGATCAACTCCGAACATACCACGTTCTGGGTGCAGGCTGACCTCGAAGGCATGGGGTATGATCAGGCGATGCATGTTATTGAAAACACCAGTGACGGTGATACTCTGGTGCTTCTCAAAGGATCGCCTACTGATCCGAACGCCGCCGTCATTCACAATGGACAGCTCCGTGCGCTCACTTCACTCTTCGAGAGTGGCCAGCGCGTTCTTGGGTACGAGAACTGGACACAGGGCTGGGATCCGGCGATCGCCCGCCGCTCCATGGATCAGGCGCTAACCCAGTTGAACAACAATGTTCAGGGCGTGGTTTCATCAAATGATGGAAATGCCGGTGCAGCGATCGCGGCGATGGAAGAGCAGGGAATGGCTGGGACAGTCCCTGTGTCTGGCCTTGACTGCACGGTACAGGCGCAGCAGCTGATGCTCCTTGGCAAGCAGACACAATGTGGCTGGCGCCCGCTCGCGGACATGGCGGCCGCTGCCGCTCAGGTCACCGTAAGGTTGCTTGCAGGCGAGGACTTCTCTGATCTGGCACCTGACACGGTGACAAACGGCGCTGGCGCTGAAGTCGCGTTTGTTCCTGTCGCTTCCTATTCTGCGGTAGGCGCGGAAGGCGTTGCCTATGTGATCGAGAATGACCCTTCGATCACCAAGGACATGGTCTGCCAGGGTGAGGCTGCCGCAACCGAGTTCTGTCAATAGGCCTTACATGCCTTCAGAAAATGGACAGGCGGGGCGTTCGGTCCCGCCACCCCAACTAAAGGCAACCGGCGTCAGGAAGCGCTTCGGTGGGGTCAGGGCCTTGCGTGGCGTGGACTTTGAAGTTGCATGCGGCGAGGTCATGGGGCTTGTCGGGGACAATGGTGCCGGAAAGTCGACACTCATGAAAGTGCTTGCCGGAGCCTATGCGGCTGATGAAGGGCAATTCTGGCTCGGAGGTCGAGAGGTGACGATTGGAAATCCGCACGAGGCCACCGCCCTGGGAATCCGAATCGTCTATCAGGATCTCGCGCTGTGCGAGAATCTGGATGTCGCGGCGAATCTGTCATTGGGGGCGGAGCCAGTAATGCCTGGCTGGACGTTCCTGCCGCGCTTTCTCCGTCCGCTTGACGATCTCGGTATGGAAGCCACTGCCAAATCGGCGATTGACCGTCTCGAGGTCAGGACGCTCGCATCCGTGCGCGCAAAAGTTGGAGGACTATCAGGTGGACAGAGGCAGGCCATTGCCATCGCGCGCGCGGTGGGCTCTGACAGTTCAGTGGTCCTGCTGGACGAACCGACTGCCGCACTGGGAGTCGCGCAGACGCGTCAGGTTCTGGATGTCGTCAAACGGCTTCGTGACACGAACCATGCCGTGGTTTACATTTCGCATAACCTGCGGGACATATTCGAGATCTCGGATCGGATCTGTGTGCTGCGTCATGGCAGAAACGTTGCCACTTACAGCACTTCCAGCACAACTCCCGACAGAATCGTTTCGGCGATGACCCGCGGACTGGACGGCAGGACTGACAATGCCACATAACGTGAGTGCGTTGACCGCAGCATGGTTGCGCGCTCTGCGCGAAACCCGGTTTGGGTCATTCGTTCCAGTGCTTCTGGCTCTCGCAGCGATTTGGGGCTATTTCGGTCTGATCGCGCCACTATGGGATTACTGGCAGGATCCTTCGGCCGAATCGATTCGTTTCATTTTTCTGAGCCCCCGAAATATCTATAATCTGTTTATGCAGTCAGCCGTGATCGCGACACTGGCCGTCGGAATCACAGTGGTACTTCTATTGGGGGACATTGACCTTTCAGTGGCGGCGACGGCGGGCGTCTGCGCGGCGCTGCTTGGGGTTCTGGTTCTATTGGGCGTCCCGGGATGGCTGGCATGCCTTGCTGTCATGCTGGTGGGTGTTTTCATGGGGGCGGCTCAGGGTCTGCTGGTCGCCTATGTAGGCATTCCCTCGTTCGTTGTGACGCTCGCCGGGCTTCTTGGCTATCAGGGTCTGATGCAGAAAATCCTTCCAACTGGAAACCTAAACGTTGGTGATCCATTTGTCAGGGCTGTTGCCCGCCTGCTGATTCCGGATATGTTGGGCCTGCTGATTGCGGCGGTGCTGGTCGCGCTTATGGCGTCCGTGTCGTTTCGTCGTCAGGCGCAGCGCCGGATCCGCGGCCTTGAACTTGATTCACCTTTGGCAATCTGGGCGCAGATCGCGCTCTTTGCCGTTCTGGTGTTTGGGGCCGTTCTCACGATGAACAGCTATCGCTCCGTGCCATTGCTGATCGTGCTTCTCGTTACGTTAACTGCGCTTGTCGGCTGGGTCACGACGTCGACTCCATTCGGGCGCGCGATTTTTGCGGTTGGTGGAAATCCGGAGAGCGCGCGACGCGCCGGCTTCAATGTGAGGCGCATACGTGTCGCGGCGTTTGGAATTGTCGGCCTTCTTGCGGCGGTTGGCGGGATATTCGGCGCATCACGTTTTGGCTCAGTGTCTTACACGGCCTTTGCTGGGGGGTCGCTGCTGCTTGAGGCCATCGGTGCTGCAGTAATCGGAGGAACGTCCCTGTTCGGCGGGCGCGGATCGGTCTGGAACGCTGTCCTTGGAGCCCTGGTGATCGGATCCCTAGGCAACGGGCTGGATCTATCAGGCGCAAGTGCAGCTGACAAACTTATGTTTTCCGGCGCGATTCTGATCCTGGCGGTAGCCATTGACGCGGTGTCACGGCCGCGTGAGGGAAGCGAGGGATGAGGTTCAGGAAATGTTGACCCAATCCCATAGGAATGTCCTTGATCGGATTCTGGATGAAATCATTCCCTGCGATGCCAGGCGTGGGATACCCGGTGCCGGTGCGTTGGGAGTGACCGACTTCATTCTGTCTGCCACCCGTTACGACGCTAACCCCGCACAGGTCGTGGAAACCGTCATTCATCATGTGCTGGCTTTCACGGCGGAATTCGAGGCGCTAGACCCGCCTGCACGTGTCGCGGTGTTGCAGGCGGTGGAAGCGGTCGAACCCGATGCGTTCTCCACATTGGTAAGGTTGACCTATATGGGATATTACAGCCGCCCCGATATAAGGCCGTTGTTCGGAGTTGGTGCGCATCCCGTCCACCCTGACGGCTATGATGTGGAGGCAGAGCCCATGGAACTTCTGGAGGAGCTCACCGCCCCTGTTCGCGAGCGCGGTCCATCTTTTCGATCCGGGAGCTTCAGGATCAGTGAGAAGGTCGGTGAAGGTGGCGGATGATCCGGTTGATGTCCTGATCATTGGCGCTGGGGCTTCCGGGGCGGCAGTTGCCTGGTCTTTGCTGGAAACGCGGATGCGCATCCTATGCCTGGAGCAGGGAAGGCATTTGAAAGATCAGGACTTTCCCAGCCGACGCAACGATTATGAACTTGCGCGATATGCCGAATTTTCCTGCGACCCTAATGTGAGAGGGCTGGAACAGGACTATCCGATAAATTCGAAAGGTAGCTGCATTACGCCTGTCAACTGGAACGGAGTGGGTGGTTCGACGATAAACTTTCTCGGCCATTGGCCTCGGATGAAGCCATCTGACTTCCGAACGAAGTCGCTCGACGGCGTAGCGGAGGACTGGCCTATCGATTACGATACACTGGCGCCGTTCTACGCCATGAACGATCGGACCACCGGGGTGTCGGGACTTGGTGGCAATCCGGCCTATCCGAGCTATATTCCACCTCTTCCGCCAATTCCGATCGGAAAGCTCGGGAGAACGCTCGCCAAGGGCTTCAACGAGCTGGGCTGGCATTGGTGGCCGTCGGATGTCGCCATTCTAAGCCGCGATCAGGACGGGCGGCGGAAATGCGTCAACGCTGGTACCTGTGATCTCGGTTGTGCCGCTGGAGCCAAGGGAGGAACGAACTTCACCTATTGGCCGATCCTTGAGAATGCGGGCGTGGAACTCAGGACCCGTTGTCGAGTGCGCGAAATCCTTGTGGATGAGACCACTGGATTTGCCACTGGGGTGCTCTATCATGACTCCGACGGCCAGCTGCATGAGCAACGAGCCGAACTTGTAATCATGGCCTGCAACGGTGTTGGTACACCGCGTCTGCTTCTCAACTCGAAGTCAAAACTCTTTCCCGATGGGCTGGCCAACCGCTCCGGCATGGTCGGCCGTAACCTGATGTTTCATCCGTTAACCGGCGTGTCTGGGGTCTTCGACGAGCCAATGAAGGGTCACGAAGGTCCGATGGCATGCTCGATCCTGAGTCAGGAGTTTTACGAAACCGACCTGAGCCGCGATTTCGTCCGCGGATACGGACTTCACTCGGGCCGGTCCACGACGCCGATGACCTACGCCCTCGGAGGTTACGGAATTGACCGGCCAATTCCCTGGGGGGCTGGGCACCGGGAAGTCATGGATAGCATCTACCCCTATCAGGCGGGATTGACCGTGGTCACGGAAGACCTTCCTGAGGAAGGAAACCGCGTAACGCTTGACGCTGAGTTGACCGACAGTGACGGAATTCCGGCACCGAAGGTCGAGTATCGGGTCAGTGAGAATACCCGCAGGATGCTTAGGCATGGCAGGGAGCGGGCTAGGGAAGTTCTGATTGCGGCGGGCGCGAAACGAATTCTCGTCGCCGATAGCGACGATGTGTGGTGGCGCGCTGGCTGGCACCAGATGGGAACATGCAGGATGGGAAACAATCCACGCAATTCGGTCGTGAACGGGTGGGGGCGCTGCCACGACGTCAGGAATCTATTCATTGTTGACGGTTCGGTGTTCGTGACATCGGGCGCGGTAAATCCGACCGCCACGATTCAGGCTTTGGCACTCTATATCGGCGATAGCATCAAGGTAAATTTGGCGAACCTGTTCGATGATTGAGGACGCCATTGATCTGCCTGGAGAACACCTGTCTCAGTGAGGTGCCTACACGGAACAGCGAACTGCGGGATAATTCGGCCGGGACGTCAACTGGATTCGCGGACATGAAACAATCTGGCACGATAGGCAGGCACGAAATGCGACATGGCCACAACGGTTCCCGCCATGGTTTGGTCATATGTATTGACAGGGGAAACCCGCATGCGCTGGAAGGACATGGACATGGCGTCGTTCCGGTGGATTTCAGCAAGGGGATCTTAGGACTCATCTCGGGAAATGCGCCATTCTTCATAGTGGTTCCGATGGTGAATGGGATGAAGGGACATTGCGGTGACGGACAATGATTGATGCGTCAGGTTGGGAAGTCCGGCTCTGTTGGCGCATTGACAACAGAGCTGTCGCAGGGATCCAGGCAGGCGGAATTGGGTCGCGCCGCATGGGGCGGCAGGTGGGGACAAGGGGGCGCTGCGTTTGGTGTGGCCGGAGGGAGGGCGATGACCCGTCTGGGATCTCATACCCATCCGGCGACCACCTGCATGAGCAGGCGGGGGCGGTATGAGAATTACTGAGGTCATCAGTCACGTGCTCCAATACGATTTGCCGGAGGAGCTGGGATACTCCCAGCAATACTACGCCAGGCGCAGTGCGCATCTGGTTGAGGTTCGCACCGACGAGGGCGTGACAGGGTGGGGAGAGTGTTTTGGTCCGGGGAATGTTGCGTTTGCAAACAGGGGCATTGTTGAAATGGTCATCGCTCCCATGATCCTGGGGCATGATCCGATTGACCGCGATGTCATCTGGCATCGGGTCTATAACCATCTGCGTGACCACGGACAGAAAGGCATGCCTATGCAGGCGCTGTCCGGCGTAGACATCGCGCTTTGGGACATCGCCGGCAAATTCGCGGGCCTACCTCTGCACAAACTGATCGGCGGTGCGCACCGGACCCGTGTCAAGTCCTACGGCTACGGCATGATGCTGAAACGGGAGAGCCTGGAAGATCATATTGCCAGATTCAGGGACGAAGCGGCGGCAATCAAGGACATGGGGTTCGTAGCGGCCAAGATGAAAGTTGGCTTGGGACCGAAGCCGGATGTCCGGCTATGTGAGGCGGTAAGCGAGGTTACCGGAGGTGACCTGAATTTCATGGTTGACGCCAATCACTGCTATTCGACGTCTGACGCCTTCTATGTCGGGCGGGCATTGGAGGAACTTGGTGCCTATTGGTTTGAGGAACCGGTCGCGCCTGAAGATCTGGATGGCTACCGGGAATTGCGAGCGGGTCTGAATGTCAACATCGCGGGTGGTGAAGCGGAGTTTGGGCGCTGGGGCTGGCGGGCACTGCTTGAGAGCAGGGGGCTGGACATCGCGCAGCCAGAAGTATGCGCGCTTGGTGGAATCAGTGAATACCTGCGCGTACTTGCTCTCTGTCAGGCTCATTTCACTCCGGTGGTAAACCATGTATGGGGTTCTGCCATCGCCGTTGCGACGAATCTGCATCTGCTGGCTTCCATTCCCCCCATGCCAGGCGGCCTGTTCCCTTGGGAGCCGATGCTGGAATTCGATACGACAGAGAACAGGTTCCGGGACGGCCTGCTGGAAGATCAGCTGGACGTCCAGGGCCAGGTAAATGCAACAGGCGGTTGGGTGTCGGTTCCTGAAGGGCCGGGTCTAGGCGTTGAGCCTGATCTGGAATTCATAAGACATTATGAAGTCAAGGCCTGAGCCGCCTAACGAAGTGAAGATCCACCTTGGTGATTTGGCGCCCCTCGGTCTTCATTGGGATTCCGATACGCGACACACGCATAGCCGCCTCCGCACGCCTTCCCGCGATTCCCGGGATCGGCTGCCGAATTCAGTCATTCCAATGTCAATGGCGCCCTGGAAAGGGATTTCCCAATTTCCCAGGTGGTTACCCGCCTTCCGAAAACCATCACAGGATTCGCGCCGGGACGCCCCAGAGATCGCGATCATCGGGATAGACCCTCCGCAAATGTCTCATGTGCCGCAAAATGTTTGCCGGACCTCCTCGTCAGGCTGGGGTGGAAGACCGTAAGAACCGTCTTTGGCCAGTAGGCGGAAAGGCTGGGCCAGCACCCTGTTCAGCCTGAACATCGGTGCGAAATCTCCGGCGAGAGCCGCTTGAATCACCTTCTCGATCTGATGGTTCCGGGGGATCACGGCGGGATTCGTCATGCGCAGCCGTTCAGACCGCTCATCAGGTGGATTCCGGTCGCGTTTCTGCCGTGCCGACCAGTGGTCAGACCACGCATCAAATCCTGAAGGATCGGGGAACTGGCTTCGGGCCGATTCATCGCAAAGTCCCCGAAAGGTGTTTGTGAAGTCAGCCTTCTGTTCCTTCATTTCCTGCAGCAGACCGTCAATGAGGTCGGCGTCGCCATCTTCGGCCGACCCAAGTCCCAGCTTTGCCCGAAACACGTCCAGCCAAGCGTTGCGGTAGAGGTCAGGGAATCGCCGAACTGATTCGGTCGCCTTCTTCACCGCAGACTCCAGTTCACTATCGATCAGTGGCAGAAGTGCCGTTGCGAACTGGGCCAGGTTCCAGATCATGATGTCTGGCTGCCGCATGTAGGCGTAGCGTCCAAATCTATCGATGGAACTGTATACCGTTTCAGGATGAAACCCGTCCATGAATGCGCAGGGGCCGTAGTCGATGGTTTCGGCTGCGACATGGGTATTGTCGGTGTTCATCACGCCGTGAATGAAACCTACGCCCATCCATTGGGCAACAAGCCGTGCCTGAGCCTCAATCACCGCATCCAGCATTTCGAGAGCAGTTTCCGAGTTCGGGTAGTGACGGGCGAGTACGTAGTCTGTCAGCGTCCGCAGGGCTCCGACATCCCGGCGGGCAGCGAAGAACTGGAAGGTACCGACACGAATATGGCTTGACGCCACTCGGGTCAGCACCGCGCCTGGAAGTCGGGATTCCCGATAGACAGGCTCTCCGGTCGTAACCGCAGCGAGCGCGCGAGTGGTCGGAATGCCGAGAGCGTGCATCGCTTCTGAAACAACATATTCCCTGATCACGGGACCGATCCAGGCCCTTCCATCACCACCACGGCTATACGGCGTACGTCCTGCACCCTTTAACTGAAGATCTCGCCGTATCCCATTGGTATCTATGATTTCTCCGAGAAGAATCGCCCGACCGTCCCCGAGTTGCGGCACCCAGCCTCCGAACTGATGTCCCGCATAGACCTGTGCCAGAGGGTCGGCCCCGCGAGGCACGGCGTTTCCAGCGAGTGTCTGCACACCGTTCTCGGATTCCAGCGTCTCAGGATCCAGTCCGAGTTCATTGGCCAGATTCCGATTAACGACCACAAGCCTCGGCTCGGATACGGGAGTAGGTGCAAGACGGGAGAAGAACCTGTCAGGAAGAGTGCCGTAGCTGTTATTGAACGGTAGATCCAGCGTCATGCGTCCAATCTAGGTGGATGACTGGCGGTTCGCCACCCGAATATTGAATTCGAAAGGATAGCTGGCGTCCAGAAGCCGTGGAGCGTCCTCGGAGCGTTTGCCTGGGACTATCGCTGCCGGAATTTCCTCGTTCTTCCCGGCTTTCTGAATACCTGCCTGGAATGCGGTGGCCGAGATGGCAGAAGTTTCAGGTCATGCTGCTGGGACGGGCGGGGAAACCGAATTCGATCAAAGGCGGGAAATTCGTTCGTTAAGCAGCGTGAAGAACCCGTCGGCATCGAGGTCACCCACAAATAACGCATTTGGCCTGCGGTCCGTGACACCCCACCAGTCCGCGACGGTCATTCCGCGGGTCAGGTCGGACTGCACCTCAATCTCTACATTGACGCGACGGCCTGCAAACAGATCAGGATTGAGGAGATAGGCAATGACGGTCGGATCGTGCAATGGTGCACCTTCTAAACCATATTTTTCCCTGTCAAATCGCTCGTAGAAGTCGGTCCATGAGGCAATGGCACACCCCAGCTCGGTGCCCATTGTTCGAAACGCCTCGACACGGGGCCTGGTCACGAGCGCCTTATGTGTGACGTCCAGCGGCATGATGACAAGGTCGACACCCGCTTCCAGCACGATTTTGGCTGCCTCGGGATCCACAAATATGTTGAATTCGGCGGCGGGAGTTATGTTCCCAACCTCAAAATACGCTCCGCCCATCAATACGATCTGGCGGACTCTGTCGACCACATCCGGGGCGCGCTGGAAGGCGGTGGCGATGTTGGTCAGGGGGCCAAGCGGGCAGAGTGTGATCGAGCCTGCTGGCTGCTGGCGCAATATGTCGATGATGAAGTCGACGGCGTGCCTGTCCTGCAGTGGTATCCGAGGGTCGGGCAGGTCGATGCCATCCAGCCCGGTTTTCCCATGAACATGCTCTGCGGTTACCAGCCTACGCGTGAGCGGTGCGTCGCAGCCCGCAAAGACCGGAATATCGGTGCGCCCTGCCAGCTCACAGACGATGCGGGCGTTTTTCTGGGTGAGTGGCAGCGGAACGTTGCCGGCCACTGCCGTGATTCCCATTACTTCAAGTTCAGGCGAGGCAAGTGCCAGGAGAATTGCGACGGCATCGTCCTGCCCTGGATCCGTATCGATGATTATCTTCCCTGACATATCAGATCCTGGCCTGCCAGCGGCGCTTTCCGGTGTATGGGGCTTTGCGGTTTCACTGATACCTCCCATCGTCTCTCAACCGCCAGCGCAACTGGATCGATGGCCAGCCCCATCGCCGGATTTAACCATGTCCCAAAGCGTGTCCATTTCGGCAAGGTCGCTGTCCCGTGGGCCTTTGCCCATTTCAGCCAGCCGAGCTTCCACCGCTTGGAACCGGCGGGTAAACTTTCCATTGGCTGACCGTAATGCGGCTTCGGGATCGATGTCCAGATGGCGGGCAAGGTTGACCATTGCGAACAGCAGGTCGCCGAATTCCTCGACAACCTGCCTAGGGTCTCTGGAGGCTCGGGCTTCCGCAAGTTCTTCCGCTTCCTCCGCAATCTTTAGGACGACCTGACCGGCGTCGGGCCAGTCGAATCCGACCGCTGCGGCGCGTTTCTGGAGTTTGACCGCCCGCAGCAGCGCGGGCAGCCCCATGGCGACATCATCAAGCGTACCCTTTGCACCCTTCCTCCTGCGTTCCGCCGCCTTTGCGGCTTCCCAGTTGCCGGCCTGCTCGTCAGCACTCCTGTCCCGGGAGTCGTCGCCAAAGACATGTGGATGCCTGGCCACCATCTTGTCCGATATCCTGTCCGCAATGCTGTCAAAATCAAAGAGTCTGGCTTCCTCGCCAATCGTGGCATGGTAAACCGTCTGGAGCAGCAGATCGCCGAGTTCATCCTCAAGTTCGCCCCAGGCCTCCCGTTCGATGGCATCAGCGACCTCATAGGCTTCCTCAATCGTGTATGGCGCAATGCTCGCGAAGGTCTGCTCAATGTCCCATGGGCAGCCAGTATCGGGATCGCGAAGCCGTCGCATTATGTATTTGAGACGAGGCAGCCCACCCTGCGGGGAATTTGCCGACACGCCGCGGTCGCTGCCCATTGCCGCCTCATTCAAACTATGGAAGGTCTAGGGAGATTATCCGGCAGGCAGGAAAGGGAGTCCAGAGATGCCGATCCTCAATCGCATTGGCGATTATGCCGAAGAGATGACCGAATGGCGGCACTGGCTGCACCGCAATCCCGAACTGGGATTCGAATGTCGAAAGACAGCGGATTTTGTGGCTGAAAAGCTACGGGAGTTCGGGGTGGATGAGATCTACGAGGGCATTGCGAAGACAGGCATCGCTGCGGTCATTGTGGGGCAGGGAAACGGGCCAACGACTGGCCTGCGCGCTGACATGGACGCGCTACCGATAATGGAGGAGACCGGTGCGGATCATGCAAGCGAAACCCCTGGCGCGATGCATGCCTGCGGTCATGACGGGCACACAACGATGCTCCTCGGTGCGGCGAAATATCTTTCCGAGACAAGAAACTTTCGGGGACGGGCCTTGCTGCTCTTCCAGCCAGCGGAGGAAGGAGGCGGAGGTGGCGAGGTTATGGTTCGCGAAGGTGTGCTGGACCGATTTGATGTAAGCCGGGTATTCGCCATTCACAATGCGCCGCTCTATGCAGAGGGCCATTTCTATACAACTCCAGGGCCGATCATGGCAGCCGCGGATGAGTTTGAGGTGACTGTGACGGGCGTCGGAGGCCACGCAGCATGGCCGCACGAAGCGGTGGATCCCGTTGCAGCCACCATAGCCATGGTGCAGGCGATCCAGACAGTTGTAAGCCGAAACCACAGACCCCTGGACGATATGGTGATTTCCGTAACCCAGATACATGCTGGGACGGCGAACAACATCATTCCGGCCAGCACGAGATTTTCCGGCACGATCCGAACCTTTGACAGGGAAGTGAAGGCTATGGCGTTTCGGCGAATTGGGGAGATCGTGAAGGGTCATGAAGAGGCTTTTGGCGTGAGTGCGGTTCTGAAATTTGAGGAGGGCTATCCTGCAACCGTAAACGACTCGAATTCAGCGGAATTTGCGGCAGAAGTCGCGGCTGAGATTGTTGGTATGGAAAAGGTGACCACAGATGTGGGGCGGGAGATGGGAGCGGAGGATTTCAGTTACATGCTCGAGGCGCGTCCCGGTGCATATCTGTTCCTTGGACAGGGGGAGACGGCTTACTGTCATCATCCGGCTTACGATTTCAACGATGACATCTCACCTATCGGCGCATCGTTCTTTGCACGGCTGGTTGAGCGGACACAACCGGTTGAATGAACTGTTCATGAGCCGGGAAAGGAGTCGCTGACATGGCGCTGGAGGATGCACGGACCCAGGTCGACACCGCGCTGACGCGCAGGAGCCTCAAGGGCCTTTCGAACGAGAATACATTTGCCGGGATCACCTCATTCCTGCGACGGCGCTACACCAAGGATCTGTCGGATGTGGATGTCGCGGTTACCGGAATTCCCTATGACCAGTCGGTGACCAACAGGCCCGGAGCACGGTTTGGTCCTCGTGCCATCCGCGAAGCAAGTTCACTTCAGGCGCCTGACCCACCCTACGGTTGGGGCTTCGATGCCCTAAGCGAGTTCGCCATTGCCGATTACGGAGACATGGCATTCGACTATGCGGTTCCTGCTGATGTTCCGGCTGAAATCGAATCGCACATTGGTGGGATTCTTGATCAGGACGCCGGCTGCATCGCTCTTGGTGGCGATCACTCGATTTCACTTCCCTGTCTGCGTGCTCACGTAGCCCGCCTTGGTGGCCCTGTCGCGCTTGTGCAGTTTGATGCCCATACCGATACGTGGGCGGATGACAGTCCTAGGCGCTTCGATCACGGCACGATGTTCCATAAGGCGGTCAAGGAAGGGCTGATCGATGTCGAACGGTCAGTGCAGACAGGGGTTCGCACGGAAAATCCCGACACGCTTGGGATTACGATCATTGATGCACAGGAGGTGCATCGCACCGGTCCGCAGGCGGTGGCGGAAAGAATCCTGGGAATTGTCGGTGAGGCGGTGGCCTATCTGTCGTTCGACATTGATGTTCTTGATCCCGGCTTCGCACCGGGCACGGGAACGCCGGTCTGGGGCGGGTTGGCGAGTTGGCAGGCGGCTGGAATTCTGCGCGGGCTCGCTGGACTTCGCATTGCAGGAGGCGACGTGGTGGAGGTGTCGCCTCCCTTCGATCCCACTGGCGCGACCGCAATCGCCGGAGCCCATGCTGCGGTGGAACTTATCTGCCTCTGGTGCTGGACGCGGCGTTGAGGGGCAGGGGAGAGCGGTTAATGAAAGGCCCGGGATACGCGAAGGGAAGTCGAGAGTGGCGGCATGACCTTTGCCGGTTGACTTGGGCTGCCATAGCTACCGGAATTTCCGGGCTCACCTGGGCAACCGGGAGGTGACGGCAGTTCACCTGACCGGTGAAAGGATCTTGACCGTACGGAAGCCTTTGGGCAATTCAGCCTCATGATACCGTTAGAGAAACTCGCACAAATCACGGAACGGCTCGAATATGTTGAGGCGGCAATGGCCGATGGACGGGGAGACATCGCTGCGCTTGGCAGGGAATATGCCGAACTGCGCCCGGTCGCCAATGAAATCGCCGAATACCGCCATCTGCTCGACTGCATCGCCGACACTGAGGCAATGCTTGAGGATCCGGAAATGGCGGCCCTGGCGCGCGAGGAGCTGCCCGCCCTTAAGGAGAGGCTTCCAGCTGTCGAGCAATCCCTTCGCATCGCACTTCTGCCCCGGGATGCGGCAGATTCGGGATCGGCGATCCTGGAAATCCGCCCGGGAACCGGTGGCGAGGAAGCCGCGCTCTTTGCGGCCGATCTTCTGCGCATGTATCAGCGATATGTGGAAGCACGAGGCTGGAGCTTTGAGATGGTCGAAGAGCAGCATACTGAGCTTGGGGGAATCCGTGAAGCCGTCGTAAACATCCAGGGACAGGGAGTCTTCGCACGCCTCAAATATGAAAGTGGCGTGCATAGGGTGCAGCGGGTGCCAGCAACGGAATCCGGCGGGCGAATCCACACTTCGGCGGCAACGGTTGCAGTCCTGCCCGAAGCGCGTGACGTTGATATCAGGATTGAGCCATACGACCTGCGCATCGACACCATGCGCTCAAGTGGAGCTGGTGGGCAACATGTCAATACGACTGATTCCGCCGTTCGAATCACGCACCTACCCACGGGAATTGTCGTAATCTCTTCGGAGAAGTCCCAGCACCGGAACCGGGAAACCGCCATGCGGGTGCTACGGGCACGCCTCTATGATATGGAGCGACGGAAAGTGGAAGCCGAACGCTCCGCTGACCGCCGGCTACAGGTAGGCTCCGGCGACCGCAGCGAACGCATCCGCACCTATAACTTCCCACAGGGCAGATTGAGTGATCATCGTATCAACCTCACGCTCTACCGTCTCGACCAGATCATGCAGGGCGATCTGGAAGGGATCATTGACGCGCTCGCCGCGGATGATCATGCGACCAGGCTGGCAGAGATGGGAATGTGAGAGGATCGATTCGGGCCGCGTTGGCATCCGCTACGATGCGTCTGGGCGAAGCCGGGATAGTTGCGGGAGCCAGAGACGCGCGTGCGCTAATGGCCGCAGCACTTGGGGTCGGCGCTGAGCGGGTTACGCTAATGGCGGAGGAATCCCTGTCGGATACCGCCCGTCTCCGGTTCGAGGCGTTTCTCGGGCAGAGGCTTGCGCGCAAGCCGGTTGGTAGAATCCTTGCCAGGCGTCTGTTCTGGGAGCGGGAGTTCCTGGTGTCTCCCGATGTCCTTGAGCCCAGGCCGGAAACCGAAATTCTGGTCGCGGCTGCGCTGGAGGAAGGACCGTGCAGACGCATTCTTGATCTGGGAACCGGAAGTGGAGTCATTGCGGTAACATTGCTGGCCGAATGGAGTGATGCAGTCGCGGTTGCAACGGACATCTCAATGAAGGCGCTGGATGTGGCGGGCGTAAACGCAGCTCTTGCAGGGGTAGAACACCGGATTGAGACATTACGGTCCAACTGGTGTGAACTTGTCACCGGCAGTTTCGATCTGGTCGTGTCGAATCCGCCCTATGTCACTGCCAGTGAGTTCAGCGAGTTGGCACCGGAGGTTCGGCTCCACGATCCGAGGATCGCGCTGACAGATGGAGGTGATGGGCTTTCGGCCTATAGATCAATTGTGAAAGGTCTGGGGCGGTGCCTGAAGCCAGGAGGCCGCATCCTGGTCGAAATCGGGCCGACTCAGGCAGCTGCCGTGTCACGGATGTTCAGGAATGCGGGTCTTGACGGTATTGTCGTCCTGTCTGATTTCGACGGTCGTGACAGGGTCGTGAAGGGCCAGCTGGCGGCCTGAGATGTGACAAAGTTTCGAATCTTGGCGTTTTTTGAAAAAAATGAAGTTTTTGCCTTGTGTTGCCTGTTCGCGCTTCCTTATATTGTTGCCCTAGCGAATGAAGGGAAAATATGCTTCCCAAACGCTCGTATGCCAGGAGTGGAACGACTCTGGGCACTATACCCGCGCAGATAGGCGCAATACCGGGGTCAGACAAAGCCAACCAAAGGCTGGATAGCAAGCACAATGAGATCGTCCAAGCAACGCTCGCGGTCGAAGCTGAATCGCAACCGTTCTATCGGCAACATCGTCAATCGGGTATTTGATAGTTCCGGCCCGGAAGGCAAAGTGCGTGGCACGCCGCAGCAGATCATCGAAAAATACAATCAGCTTGCCCGCGATGCGCAGTTAAGTGGCGACCGCGTTGCGACGGAGAATTTCCAGCAGCATGCTGAACATTACACACGCATGCTAGCTGTTGCGATGCGGGAGCAGGAGGCTCGACGTGAAGCCCAGGAAGCTCAGCACCGCGAGCGCCAGATGCAGCGGGCTGCCAAACGGGAGGAGCAGTCGGTGCCTACCAATGGCCAGAAGCAGCCAGAGGCTGCGCAGGACTCCGCTTCCGACGCACCACCAACACCAGAACCTGAACCCGATAATGGGGTGATTGACATCGCCAAGGATACTGGAGGGCTCGTTGACACGCCGGAAGGCACGCCAGCTACAGGGTCGCGACGACACAGACCGCGACGGCGACAGGATCATGGTCCAGAAGGCCAGAAGGAGTTGGCAGGCGTGGCGCACTAGCACGCCCTGTGGCCACCCGACCTGCCGAAGCGGTGCCGCGCCCTTGTCGAGGAGGTTGTCTGGCCCGCGGCAGCGTGAGGAACGGGATAAGGGAGTGGAATCCCGACATAGTGGTAGCCAGCCAGCCCCTGCATGCATGGAACGGGTATCTGAGGGCATTTCCGCGACATCTGTCCTCTCGGGCTGGCCTGACCCAACCTGTAGGTGGCCCGTCTTCTGCCAACCCGCTTCCGCAGCGGTCGCAAGTTGGACTGGCTTCTCCGTCTGGCCCATCTGTCACCTGTTCACGGATGGTGCGGGCGGGCATGTGATGTGGTATCCGATTCGCATGCAGGTCATGCTGCAGCCGTCGTTGAAGAGACGCTGGTACGGATCGCGCCGCTCTACGGGTGAGGATTTCCGTGCTGCGAGGAGACCTCCATGCAGCTTGCATCCATATGCTAATGCTCAGAGCCAGTCGCCGCTGCATTCAGGCCCGTGCACGACGCCCAACCATTATCCATCACCCGAAAACCACGGCAATTCATTGGCATCCTCCACATGCCTGGCTATGGATTCGGCCGGATCCATCCAATGACAATAGGGTAGGGCGTGTTCTCCGTCAGCTATGGCACCGATGCCCGCAATTGAGCTGCGCCTTCTTCTTTGACTGGGCACGGGAGAATGTCCGACTTGGGCCAGACTGAATGAGTTGCAACCGCTCACCGCATGATTCCGGGACATTTCGCCTATCCGTCCAGCCAGGCCAGATAGGGAAACACCGTCGTGCCAATGCAGCTAGTCCGGCCTCAATGGTGGCGTTGAGTTGCTGAGACATCGGGCGAGTGCACAGAACTCCCTGATCGATACCTCTTCCGCCCGAAGGGTGGACTGGAGTCCTGCCCGCTCCAACACCGGTCCAATATACGGGACGACATCATGCAGCGCATTCCGCAGCATCTTTCTGCGCTGGTTGAATGCCCTGGCTACGATGCGTTCAAGGGTTGGAGGATCAGCCTCGAACCGGGGTTTTCCCAGAGCGGCCAGCTGTACGACAGCGGATCGGACCTTTGGCTGTGGTGTGAACGCTTCGGGCGGCAGTACCATGGCAATGCGGGTGTCACAGCGCCATTGGGCAAGGACTGACAGTCTGCCATAGGCTTTGTCACCGGGTTGCGCGACGATCCGTTGGGCAACCTCAAACTGGAACATGAGCGTCAGGCTGCTCCATATGGGTGGCCACGAGGGCGGTAAGAGCCAGTTCAGCAGAAGGCGGGTGCCTATACCGTAAGGCAGATTCGCGACAACATGTATCGGAGGCGTTAGATGTCCCATCGGATCGACTGTCAGCGCATCTCCGTGAATGATGTCCATCCGTCTGGGGTAGGCCAAAGCGATTTCCTGCAGCGCAGGAATGCATCGGGCGTCCTTCTCTACCACAAGCACCCGGCGAGCGCCTTCGGCCAGCATGCCTCGTGTGAGTCCTCCAGGGCCTGGTCCAATCTCAAGGACGTCGACATTCGAGAGGTCGCCTGCAGCACGTGCGATCCGGGTGGTGAGATTCAGGTCCATGATGAAATTCTGGCCGAGCGACTTTTTTGCCCGAAGACCATGTTTCGCCAAGACCTCGCGTAGCGGTGGAAGGTCGTCAATGACGCTCAAGCTACAGCGCTTTCCGGGGGGGCCTGAATCGACGTTCCGCGATCCGAGCGCCTTCTTCCTGATATGGGACTGGATGCGAAATGGGTGGCATTGAGAATTCAATCCACACCCGGCGCTGCTGACAGTCGACTGGCCACGCGTATCGCTTCAATCAGGCTTGAAGGGCTTGCGATTCCCTGTCCCGCGATGTCAAAGGCCGTTCCGTGGTCTGGAGACGTTCGTACGAAGGGCAGACCAAGAGTCACATTCACCGCATTGTCAAAACCCAGCGTCTTGACCGGAATCAGCGCTTGATCATGATACATCGCGACCGCCGCGTCATAGCCTGATCGGGCGTGCTCGTGAAACATCGAGTCGGCAGGCCGGGGGCCGTCGACCGCGATGCCTTCAGCCGCAAGACGAGCGATGACAGGTGCGATGATTCGGATATCCTCGTTGCCCATTGATCCGCCTTCCCCCGCATGCGGGTTCAGGCCTGACACCGCAATGCGGGGAGCTCTGATGGCGAATTCCCGCCGCAGAGCTTCATGGCAGATGCGGATGGTTTCTTCCAGCAGTTCGGCGGTTATAGTCGCCGGAACATCGGCAAGCGGGATATGGATGGTCGTTGGCACCACGCGCAGCGTGTCGGAAACCAGCATCATCACGGCGCGCCTGACATCGCTGAGATGGGCAAGGTATTCCGTATGACCCGGAAACGGGAATCCGGCACCGTCCTTCAGAGCCTTCTTGCTGACTGGGCAGGTACAGACCGCAGAGGCATCTCCCGCTATCGCGAGTTCAGCTGCCCGGGCAATGATCTCGACGACACTTGCAGCGTTGGCGGGGTCGGGACAGCCCGGCGTTACGGAACCGGCGAATTCGTGCCGGAGGATGGGTAGGGCATCTGACATAACGGAAACCGCTTCCTCAGACTGGCTGATTTCGCGCCAGATGGTTCCTTCGGGAAGCGCCCGCGGGTCGCCTATCCAGAAAAAGGGGATTTCATCATGCAGCGCGGCCCAGGCGCCTGCCGTTATTTCGGGTCCGACCCCGGCAGGCTCACCGGATGTCAACGCAACAGGCGCTAACGTCATTTCATCTCGATGACGGCCTGAGCGCGTAGCTCGGCAAGGTAACTTTCGGCGTGGGAGGCCAGGCGCTGGTTGAACAGGCCATGGCGCAGGGCTTCCCGATCAACATCCTCCGTCGCCGCAAACGTTCGGCCACATAACATCAGAAATATCAGCATTCGTCCATCTTCGGTGACGAGGTTGGCTGATGTCTCGCCTTCGTCAAGCGCTTCGAGCTCCCGCGCGATATCGCCAGACAATTCTTCGGTAGGAACAACGTCCCGCTGGAGCCGGTCTTCGGCCTGGCCCGAAGCCACACCGTAAAGATCGTCGCAGCCGTCGATCTCGACTCTGACTTCCTCGGCCCGCGCCCGCGCCGCGTCGCTCCTGCCTCCGGGAATTAGATATCTGGCGTAATCGACCGATATCGCAACTTCCTGAGGGCGGCCGGATTCCTCGATGCCATGAAGCTGGAAAAGCGCAATGGCATTTGGCAGCGGGATAGGGTCGGTTATCTGGCCTGGTGAGAGTGCAAGGATCTGGTTGCGGTATGCCGCTGGCAGGCTCTCTATCGGCACCCAGTCCTGCTGCCCACCCCGTTGGGCCGAAGGTGCGACGGAATAGCGGCGCGCCGTAGCGGCGAATTCGGAGACCGTCCTGAATTCACCAATTTCATCCGCCAGTCTTAGTGCGGCGGCCTGTCGCTCGGGTGTGTCAGCAGGTAGGAATATCTCCGAAACCAGAACACGCGCGCCGCTCCCGATCGAGCCCTGCGTAACTGCGCGATTGACCTCAGCATCGCTGATCTGCGCACGCGCACTGAACAGGCCACGCACGAGGCGGCGCCAGGCCAGGCCCGCCCTGACAAAGTCGGCGAAGGATTCACGGGAGATTCCCGCTCTCGCCAGCGCTTCGACGAACTGTTCGGCATTCATGTTGGAACGCGCGGCAAATTCCTCCATTCCCGCCAGTACATCGTTCTGGCTGATGTTGACTCCTACCCGGCGGGCGGCCTCGGATTGCAACCGTTCGTTTACCAGCCGCTCCAGGGCGTCCTCTCCCAGATCTCCGGGAATGTTCATGGCGCGGAGGAACAGGATGCGTTGGTCGAGCTCGTACTGGGTGATCACCTGGCCATTGACCCGCGCTACCGGATCAAACGGGCCACCATACGCAGCGGCCGAGGTCACGATCAACGAAAGCGCCAGGAAAATCATTGAGCGTATCATGGCTGTCTGGCCTCCACCTATTGCCTGCTACTGCCGAACCTGGCAGCTTCGTTCAGGACCACTGCCATCCCGCCCAAAGCCGCCTAGCGAGACGCCGATAGTGATCTCCGTTGACGCAGGTACACTGATGCGCTGGGAATCCGAATAGCGGCGGGAAACGGAAATGTCAGTGGTCAGGCACTCATTCCTGTATGTCAGTCCAAACCCCGCTTTCGTGGTACGGTCGGCACTCCTATCATATCTGCCATTGACCGAAACCGTCCAATGCCGGTGTACCCTGCGGCTTGCGTCAAGGATCACTTCCGAAATGTCCGTTGGTGCCCAAATGTATCGACCCGACGCGGATGTCAATTCGTCCTTCCAGGCAAACTGTGTTTCGAAACGCGAGAACTTCGCTTTCGAGGTTATCAGGGAGCGGGTTGAAAAGGTCAACCGGTCTCTTTTGACCTGGGCCGAGAACAGCCAGTCGGATCCGTTGCCGGAAAGACCGCTTCCCGGGACAACCTTGTCCCCGTGGCCGCTGCTGAACAGCCGTCCTGCGGTGACGGAGTATTCGCTTCCGTTCAAGGCAAGCCGCGTCCAGCCGAGACCAATCGCCGTGCGCCAGTCCCGCTCGTGGCGGTCGAATTCCTGGAAGCGGCTAAGCGCCAGCAGGTTACCCTCGTCGAACTCAGCAACCACTGGTTCGGCATCGTGTCGTCGCGCGTTTGGGTTGGTCCAGGCGATCTGCATTAACGGCTCAAGGATATCGGTGCCATGGTCCCTGCCAGTCCGAATGTGAGGCCAGCGCAATTCAACCGCCGCGGAAGGAATCAGACGGGAGAATGATCTCAGTGGCCCTTCGTGGAGCCTATCCCTTCGAGCATCGGCAGCGAGCTGGGCTCTTGCTGATGCAATGAGACCTCCACTTGATGTCCAGCTGCGCAACCAGTCCGCCTGCATGCCGGTGCGGTAGGACCGGTCCTTCTCTATGACCAATTCTCCAGAGCCATTGGGTTCATCATAGAAGGTTTTGGCTCCGTCTGCGTGGAAGGTAAGCCGAACCTCACCGCCGATGGCAGCGGGCCAGAACCGGCGCTGATAGGTGGCGGTGCCCTGATACAGCCTGTAATTGAAGTTCTCCTCGTCCAGCAGGCTTTCCAGTACTGCGACACTCGCCGAGGCGTATTCTTCACGACCTGATCGGGTGACTTCAACGGTGCTGTTCAGGCGATCTGCGTCGGAATAGCCATAGGTCAGGAGATATGAGTCGTCCGACGCGAGTTCCAGGTCGAGATTCAACCTGAAGTCCTGGGGCAGAAAAAACCGGCCTTCGGCGAAGAGATGGCTGCGTAGGTTGCTCCGAGTGAGATCATCATCCGTAACCGCCCCGTTTAACACAAGGGATCCAAAGGACAATTCCTGCCTGGTCCGTGCTTCGAGCGTGTTCGTTCGGGAAGAGAGATAGGGTGTTAACAGCAGGTCGGCATGATCTCCCAACGTGATGAAATACGGAATCTTCACCCCAGTCGCGAGGAAGGTGGAGGTCTTCAGCTTAGGGATCAGAAAGCCGGTGGCTCGATCCAGCGTGGGATCGGGCAGGCGCAGGCGATGGAAGTAGAAGACCGGCACTCCAGCGATCTCGAATCGGGCATGGTGGAAATATAGCTGCCTACGGACCTGGTCGTGGATCACGCGCTTTGCGCTGATGCTCCAGAGAGGTGTCGGCCGTTCTTCACAGACGTTGCAGGAAGAGGAGACTGCCTTCACAAGCTGGAGGTAACGGCCATCGACCCGATGCAGCTCGGCAGCTGCGATCTGTGTATTCTCATCAAGCAGGAATCTCACGCCGCGAACTATTCCCCGGCGCAGGTCGCTGGTCAGCTCCGCATTCTCACCGACTATTAGGGAACCACTTTCGTCGACAATTGTAACCGGGCCGATTACCGTCAATTCACCCGTTTCGTCATTATATGTCAGTCCAGCGGCGCGAAGACGCCGCTCGCCAGAATGAATTTCGACATTGCCCGTGGCGGAGAGTGTGGAGCCGTCGGCAGAAATGGAAACCGTATCCGCGACCAGCGTGGCGAATTGCGCCAAGGCCGCGAATGGTAGAAACACCAGAACGAGCGCAAACGCAAGGATCCGCGGCATCTCAGCTGTCCTCCAGATTGAGAACGAGGCCGACCGAAAGCATGATCGCGGCGACAGGCGGACTCCAGGCTGCGAGGAGCACGGGAATCTGTCCGTTCTCGCCAAGAATCTGCGCGAAATTACGGATGAAGTGAAATGCAAATCCCATTCCCAGCGCCCAGAGGACCATGGTGCCGGTGCTATTGAATCGCGTATGTCGCATGGAAAACCCCGCGCCGACCAGAGCCATGGCGATCAGCATCAGCGGAAGCGCCAGTTCCATATTCATCCATACCCGATGGCTGAGCGAGGAAAAGCCAGCCCGCTCCAGTCGCTCGATGAAGCCAGGAAGTTCCCAGATCGAGATTGAGCCTGGTTTGCCAAAACTGTCGCGGATTTGATTTGCGGTTAGCGTCGACGGGATGGCCAGTTCCTCATGGAAGGCAGCTTCGCGTTCAGGATTTTCGGCCGTGTCCAACAGCCATTCTTTGGCTGCTTCCAGATGCCACGCTCCGGTGCCGAGTTTCGCCGAATCCGCTTCTACCCGGTAGCGTGGGACGCCACCCGAACTGAATCCAAAGAAGGTTACGTTAAAGAGCTCTGTTCCATCCAGACTGCTCTGGATTGCGTGGATGACAGTCTGTCCATCCGGTCCTCCTTCACGAAGCCACATTCCTTCCCGACTGATCGACAATACGCTGGATCCATCGCTGGCGCTTCGGTTCGCGACAATTTCATATTGCCTGCTGGTTGAGGCGACGATTGGATTGAGTACGGTGACGGCGAATACACCGATAAGAAACGCCACCGACAGCGGGGCGAGCAGAATTCGGAACACGGAGTGGCCCGAGGCCCGGATCACCATGAGTTCGGAAGAACGGGCCAGCGAAAGAAACATTGCCAGGGTTGCAATGGCAGTGATCAGGGGCAGAATGCGAATGATTTCCCCTGGGGTATCCAGTAACGTAAGCTCCAGGATTTCGAGGAAACCGATTGCTCCCGCATCGAATTTTCTGATCTGTTCCACCATTCCGATCAGAAAGAGAATGGCCAGGGATATCCCGAGGACCTCCAGAAACGTCACCAGCGAACGACGTGCGAAATAAAGCTGCAGAATCATGCCTGCCGCACCCCTGACCCGCGCGGAAGGGCTTCCGGTCGGTCGGCAACCAGGATCACTGCCACGACGGCGGCCAGACCCAGGGCGGGAGCGAGATACAGAAGCGGCCAGAGGGCGGCACTGGAAGTGGCGGCATCGATCATCAGATTGTCGATGAATTTCAGTCCGATCAGGGCTACAATGGCACCAATTACCTGTTTCAGGAATCCGAACCGGCTGAAAGATCCCAGCATCAGTGCCGCAAAACCGGTTAGCGCCGCTACAATGCTGATCAGTGCCTGGCTGATACGCCCATGGCCTTCAGCCAGTATTTCAGAGAGCGGGTGGTTGACTTCATTGATAACCTCGGCATCTGGCCAGAGCAGTTCAGGTGTCGTAAGTTCCCTGATGCCACGCCCCCCTGGTTCCATGTCCCTTATCAGCGCTGCGATGTCGTATACGAGTTCGTCGAACTGGGTTATCGATAGCCGTCTTTGGTCAAGGGAGAGAGTCTGCGCCATTCCGTCGAACATGGCCAGCTTCGGGCCGGTTTCGTGTCGCAGGAGCAGTGCGTTCCGGGCAGTGTATGTCACGCTGTGCCGGGAGCCCCGCGTGTCCATCAGGAAAATGTCATTCAGCTCTCCGGAGGGTGTGATGTCCCTGATGTAGAAAGAGATTCCGTCGGCGGGATGCAGGAACTTGCCCTCAACCAGCAAACGGGACAGGACGTTTGCCGACATCGCGTCCTGACGTTCCGCCAGCTGCCTGGCTGATGTCGGTACAACAATATTGGTAAGAACCGAGACGAGCAGAGCTACGATGATGCCAAAAACGAAAGCTGGACGCATCATGCGCATTCGGCTGCATCCGGCAGCCTGGATCACGATGAATTCGCTATCCGAAGTCAGCCGGTTCGCAACATGTAGCGATGCGGCAAAAGCGGCGATCGGGAGCATTATGCGAATCACGTTTGGTAGCGTCAGGGCGGTGATCTCCAGAATGACTCCGGTGGACTGGCCATCACTGATGAGCCGGTCGAAGAGGCGGACGACCTGATTGATCCAGTTCACTCCTACAAGCAGTACGGCGAAGAAGCCGAATAGCGCCATCAGGCGCGATAGGACATATCGGTCAAATCCGCTCAATCTGTGCACCGCCCGGAAAGCCAGTCGTCGTTTCTGCGAGGATTCTACCGCAATCAGACATTACTGCAAGCGGACAAATGGAAAGCGGGCGCGGTTCGACCCTTTCCGTTCCCATCATATTCCACTCTCTGGCATCGACTGTTGCTCGAATAATTTCGGGATGCCTGTTCCGACACCATGACGGAAGACGAATTCGGTTCCGGTCGGGTTAACGGGGTCGTGTCGCGAGCTTGGTGGAAATTCGAAATGGCGCATTCTCCGGGTGAACATGGTTTCGCCCGATCAGGCAGCGAGGGCAGGGGTAACGGGCCTGTCACTACCACATACTTGACCGGCTCATTCCCTTCTCCGCTCCGTCCGGGCCCGTATGGCCCTGGCATGGGTTTCCGCGACGTTGAGGATGCGCAGGCCCTGCCATAGCTTCTGGGTTCCGGGCAGGGGCTGGCGCTTCGTCGGGCGGAACCCGGCGAGGCCGGCGACGAGCGTGACGTAGCGCGCCACGCTCATGTCCGGCTCCGGCGGCGCCCTCTGGCCGATGACGCGCTCATACGCGGCGTGAATGACCACCGCCCCGCCGCTTTCCGGGCTGACATGGCGGTCCGCCGGGCTGTCGGGGCTCTCCCGCGCCAGAAGCTGGAGGTCCCAGACCCGGAACGCGGTTATCGCGTCGAAGGCGAGGCATCTGCGCAGGTCGTCGGCGGCGTCGAGCCTGCGGTCCTTTATCCTCGTCCCCGTCTTCAGGGCCCTGAAGTATTCCTCGATGCGCCAGCGCAGTTCGTAGCGCCTCAGGGCGGTCTCCGCCGTCCGCATGCCGTCGCCGCCCTCGTTGGACAGGAGCATCCAGTGCAGCGCCTCCCCTCCCTTCGCGACGCGCTTCGGCGGGTTCTCCTCGATGGCGGAGACCACCGTCACGGGCAGCGGGCGCCTGTCCCCCGCGTCCCTCGGCGCCGCGATGTCCAGTTCCGCGCAGCGCAGCGTCAGCGTGGCGACGCGCGCTTTCCGGGCCTTCGGCCCGCCGCGTTCGGGAACGGTGATCCTGCGGTGGCCGACCGGCTCCAGCGCGGCGACATGCTCCCACAGGCACCTTTCGTCGCCGTCGGGCAGCGCCACGCGCCGCTTCGCCGAGCGGCTCGCCCGCACCAGCAGCGCGGCGCCGGTCCGGTCCGCTTCGCGGAGAAGGGCCCAGAAGTCGCCTTCGCGGTCACAGACGCTCACGACCTTCGCGTCCGGGCAGGCCTCCGCGAGCTCTCCGGCCCGCCGCAGCCCGTCGATCCAGCGGGTGCTGTCCCTGTCCGGCCGCCGCCGGAAGTCCGCGTCGAGCGTGAACAGCCCGAGCGGGCGTCCGCTGCCGTTCAGTGCCACGCCGCAGTGGGCGAGGATGCCGTCGGTGCCCTTTCCGCCGCCGCCGAGCCCGTCCAGCCCGGACGTCGCCGCCAGGGTGCCGTAGTTCAGCGTCGTCGTGTCCTGGACAGCCAGGATCACCGGCTCCAGGCGGCAGCGCTCCACCGTCGCCTCCAGGTGGGGTTCGAGTATGTCGTCCATGGTCACCCCAGCGTTCGAGAGCAGCCTGTAAGCCGCCTCCTGCTCCGCCCTGCCCGGAAACAGCTCCGGCACCGGCGCACCGAGCTTCCTGGTCCAGGCCGCCCCCATCGCGGCGATCCGGCGGCGGACCCGGCCGTCCGGATGGCTGCTCCGCGCGTATTCCCGCTCCGCCCAGTCGCCCCCGCGGTGCAGCGGTCCGGTATGCCCGAGCCTGCGCTCCGGCTCCGCCTGGAGAACCTTCCGCCAGTCCGGCTGCAGCGGCAGCGTCCACACGCTGCGACGGATGCCCGAACGCCGCCCGGAGGTCAGGCCGGGACATCTCTCCCAGCCCGCCGCCCTGTAACCCGTCCCGGCGTGGTCCGGACCCACGAGCGTGTAGGCGAGGACGGGGCGGACCCCGTAGAGGGCCTGCCAGTCGTCCGCCACGCGCTCCGCCGCCAGCCGCAGCGCCAGGGAGGCGAGGCCGTGGACCCTCACGGAAGGTCTGATCAGGAAGCGGTGGTTGTTAAGGACGAGGCCCATGTTCGCGATCCGCGCCCGCGCCGACCAGCCGATGGCACCGTCCCGAGGCCCCAGCTGGCAGGACGCCGGAACGAAGCCCAGACCGCCGAGCCGCCCCTGCGCGCCGCTCACGATCCAGTACCGCAGCTGCCCTCCCGGAGCCCGCCGCCAGCCCTCCGGATGGTGCGTCTCCATCATCGACTCCCAGGCGCGGCGGTCCGCCTCCGCCAACGGCTCCAGCCGGACCCCGCCGAGCGCGTCCAGAGCGCACTCGACCGGGGCGCCGCCAGGGTCGTCGGCGGCCGGTCGCCCGTTGGACGACGCGAAGCGCGGCGCCGCCTCCGGCAGCGTCAGGCCGAGCTCCTCCGCGAGCAGGGGAAGGACCCGCATCCCGGTGACCGTCGACGGCCTCCCGTCGTGGGTCAGCCAACCCTCCCGGCCGCTCAGCTCGCGGGCGAGGCCCGAACGCGTGACGCCGCCGCGGAGGCATTCGTTCCCCAGCCACTCGACCGTGGCAGGGGAAATCTGTCTGAGACCAATATACATGGTCCCCGATTCGCATGGATCCGATCTCTAGTCAAGTATGAGGTAGTGACAGGTAACGGGCCCGGCAGGGACAGTGTCCGCCAGCCATCGACCTTTCGCATCCGGATCTGGTCCGATGCCAGGAGCGCCCGGAGCAGCGTGGGCGAAATCCCGGAATGTGTTACTTGGGTGATGAAGCAGCGTCCCCACTGTGCGAGAAGGAAGCTTCGATACCAGTGGCCGCAAACACACGGGCAAAGCTGGCACCATGTTGTTGGCGGTGAAGTACCCAGGGCGGTCCAATGAATTCAGGCGATCCAGCTGTCCCCAGTGGCTGGCTGGCTCATTGCTCGTTGTTGCAGTTTGGCATTCAGGTGGAGCTGCCGCGCTTGCCTGGCTTTGTGTTCTCGGCAATCAGGTAGAACATCGACCTGGGTTTCATGTCCCGGTCCAGCGGAACCGACCACTTCCGAGGGGTAATCTCGCCACGTGCATGTCAGCATGGTGGGACGGCATGATCATCAGCCTGTGTGTTGCCCTATTACCAAAACCCTTTGATCTCATCCGCCGTCGACTCCTTCGCCTGCTTCATCGGTCCACCACCAATCCATTGCAATATGACGTCTTCGCCCATCGAGCCTGCTTCGCTAAGCTGCATTCCGGGGGAGGAGGAGGGCCGTATTCCTATGTTCAGGGATTTCAGCCCAGTAAGACAGGACAGTAGGAGATTTATGATTTGTTATGTTGCGTGCCGTCAATTGTCATCACCTCGCAGGCACTTTGGGACAAAGCGCCTGCCTGGGCGACCATAGGTATGGCTCGTCGCTGCGCCAGGCGCGGCAACCAAAGCACGATTGCTGGAAGTGCCGCGAGAAGTGCAATTGTAAATGCGTCTGCTATAAAGAACGGGGTCACGCCTTTGAACACATCCTGAACCGAGAGGTCGTCTCACACGCCTGCCACTACGAAGCAGTTTAGGCCAATGGGCGGCCTGAGGACGCCGTTCCATCTGCCGAAGCGGTCCGGAAGGTCGCGCCACCGGGATCCCGCCCGGGCCCTTCTGGGCGCCGCCCCGTGAAAGGGCAGCTGTCCGACGTCACCCCCGGGGTGCCCTGCCGGTCCGCAGGCCTGTCCCGTATCCGTTCCCACATGCCATCAGTCAGGACCCGCCCGCCTGAACAGCCGTTTCGACCATAGTTGAGATTACCCGTGGCCGATTCGAACCGGACGTTCGAATTCAGATGTCAACGAACCCTAGCCAATCGATCAAAGTAGGCATAAGCAGGTGACGACTCCAGTGGCAGATAAGAGACATGCGCCATGACCGTTCCAGCCGAATTCAGCATAGTGGAAATCGACGTTGACCGAATTGGCGGTGCGGAGGGATGCATTGCGGTATTCGTCGCTGAAGGCGGCAGGCTGGACCTGGCAGGCAGGCATATGGACCGCCTGATGGGAGGTGCGCTGTCCCGGCTGGTGAGCAGCGATACCTTCGGCAAGCTCGAAGCCGGGAAAGTCGTGGAACTGGCATGGCCATCCGGAATGGTCGCGGAAGCCGTTTATGTTGGCAAGATGCCGAAACGGGCAAAGGCGGCGGATGTCAGGCGGTTGGGCGCCGCGCTTGGTAAAGTGCGGAAAGGACGGGATCTTCTGCTCATGGCCGGTGGGTCGACCCATGTAGGCGAAGCGCTGCTGGGTCTGGTCCTGCGTGACTATACGTTCGTCGACTGCAAATCAGCGGATTCCGGGTGCCGTGATGGAAAGATCACCGCTATGGTCACCAGGCCGGAGGCAGCCTTACGAAATTCCGCCGTGGTACGGTCGCTTGCCGAAGGCGTGTTCTTTGCCCGTGACCTGGTGAACACTCCTTCGAATGTGCTGAACACTGTTGAGTTCGCAACGCGTCTGGAGGCGCTTCGCGAACTGGGCGTTGAGGTTGAAGTGCTTGATGAGGCGGAACTGGAAAAGCTGGGCATGCGAACGCTTCTGGCGGTTGGCCGGGGAAGCGCGAGTCCCTCAAAGGTCGTTGTCATGCAATGGAACGGAGGTGGTGAGGAGGCACCGCTGGCCCTCATCGGAAAGGGTGTCGTTTTTGATACGGGCGGCATTAGCATGAAGCCCGCAGCGGGAATGGAAGACATGACCATGGACATGGGCGGCGCGGGCGTTGTCTCCGGTGTTCTAAAGACATTGGCGCTCAGGAACGCCAGGGCGAACATCGTCGGGCTTGTCGGCCTCGTCGAGAATATGCCCGACGGGAATGCGCAGAGGCCTGGCGACGTGATCAGATCGATGAAAGGTGATACGGTCGAGGTCATCAACACCGATGCCGAAGGTCGGTTGGTGCTCTGCGATGTCATGTGGTACGCACAGGAGCGTTTCAGGCCCGCTGCCATGATTGATCTCGCCACGCTTACCGGAGCCATCATTATTGGACTCGGGCATGAGAATGCTGGCGTGTTCTCCAACGACGAAGGGCTCTGCCGGGTGTTCCTGAAGGCGGCCGAAGCTGAGGGCGAAGGCGCCTGGCGCATGCCGCTTGGCCCGGCCTATGACAAAATGCTGAAGTCAGATATTTCGGATATGAGAAATGTGGGAGGTCGGCCTGCCGGGGCAATCACAGCAGCCCAGTTTCTGAAGCGCTTCGTCAAGGACGATGTGCCATGGATCCATCTCGACATTGCAGGGGTGGCCAGCACCAAGTCCGAGACCGCTTTGGCACCAAAAGGCGCGTCCGGTTGGGGTGTGCTGGCGCTGAACCGCCTCATTGCGACCAGATTTGAAACCTGAGCGCTCGAATCGGGCGATCACGGGGCAGGAAGCCCGTTGGAATGGGATCAGATGTGAAGAATGTGCCGCAACCTGCTCCAGATATGGAGATTTTCCATTGTCCGTGATCACTTTCGCGATCATGGTGAAGCTGGACCACGGTTTGCAGCAGGGTAGGTTCCGACCTCTCATCGCCCGGTTATATGATGGTTTGGATGGATTGCTGCCGCTCAGGGGATTTCCTTCGGGCAGGTCCGGGGTTCCCGTTTATCCAGAACGCCTGCTGCATCCTCTCGAACGCGGATCCTGACATATGTCGACGGTGGTGTCGAGCGGGTGGAAAAGGTGGCGATGATCCTGTCCGGCCCTCCCGGACTGAGGTTAGGATATACGGCGGCCACCGCTCGGGGTGATTCCACGATGGATCAGGTTCTGTGCGGTCCAGCTATATGTGAGTGCCACGCCAATACCAATTCGGATCGGGCAGATCCAGATTTGAGAGCCTGATGGCAGGAGAGTTCACTGCCGGTCTCTTGACCTCATCACCTGAAAACACGATCCTTTACATGCCTGAGAGCGCTGCGGGTAAATTCCGCGGCATTGGCGACACTCCTTGAACCAAAGGGCGTTCATGTCGATTCCGAGTGACCGATTTCCAGACGATGTGGAGCTCCCTGTCCGGTATGGTCAACATGTGGGGCGCGACTTATTCTGGGTTAACCAAATAGGTCCGGGCCAGATTTTCAGGGGCTGAAGCCGATGGGTGAGGTTTTTTTCTACCATCTGACCAGGCAGTCGCTTGAGGCGGTACTGCCGATGCTTCTGGAGCGTGCCAGGAAGGCCGGATGGCGGGTGGCTGTGCGTGGCGTCGACAGCAGGCGTATGGACTGGCTTGATGAGAAGCTATGGCTTGGTCCGGATGGGTCGTTTCTGCCACATGGCCGCGCTGGTGGTCCGCATGATTCCGACCAACCCGTGCTGCTGACAACGGGTTCCGAAACACCTAACGACGCGGCATGCATAATGAGTGTTGATGGAGCAGAGATCTCTTCAGATGAGGTGCAGCGTCTTGAGAGGGTCTGTATATTGTTTGACGGCAATGACATGTCTGCGGTTCAGGTTGCGCGAAACCAGTGGCGGACGTTGACCCAGACGGGATGTAAGGCGCAATACTGGAGTCAGGAGAGTGGTAAGTGGCTGAAAAAGTCGGAAAGCTAGTTTCCACTCTTCCGATGATGGGTAATCTCCGACCCAGCCGCCTGGAGTTCGCGCAGAAAATCTTGGCGGTTCCGCGGAAGCGGAGCCGATGATGGCTGTCCGCTGCCTGGTTCAGCCCCTCCTTGCGTTGTCTCCGGTAAGCGATATTGATCCTGACAGGGCGCATGGGTGGCCTGAGTTGCGGAACCGGACCGGAGATTGATACCGATGGGCGCAGGTTCCAGTAGAACAAGGCCACCGAGACTTGCCATTGTCGGCGGCGGTTATCTCGGGTCCGATCTCGCCAAATCCCTGGACAGGGAAATGGACGTGACGCTGATAGAGCGTGCCAGCCACTTCACCCATGCGCCAGCCATGATCCGTGCGATGATTGACCCCGATCTGCTTGATCGGGCGTTGATACCCTATGACAGGCTGCTGAAACGAGGACATGTAAAGCGCGGCGAGGCGGTTTCGGTTGACGGTGAAGGCGTTACTTTGGCTGATGGTAGACGCGTTGCGGCTGATTACATCGTCCTTGCCACTGGCTCCACCAATCTTGCGCCATTCAGGACCGCTTCCGGGAATATCGAATCGCTTCGTCTGGAAAACGGCCGCTGGCATCGGGCACTAACGTTGGCGCGGAGTGTTCTGATCATTGGTGCTGGTGCGGTTGGGACCGAACTGGCTGGAGAGATCGCCCATGCGCATCCTGACAAGAAGGTCACACTCATCTCGAGCGACCTGTCGCTATTTCCGGAATTTCCTCGATCGCTTGGCGGATCACTGTGGGGCAAGCTCCACCAGATGGGCGTGGAGGTGATCCTGGGCGCACGTGCTGAAAACCCCCCGTCACGTACTGTCTCGGAAGGTGGCCGTATAGTCCTGTCGACAGGTTTGGTGGTGGAAGCCGACCTTGTGGTTCCAGCCGTAGGGTCGCAGGCCCTCGCGGGATTGGCCAAGACTTTGCCTGGCGTGGAGTTCGATGCCTACGGTCGTGTGCAGGTTGATGGGTGGATGCGGCCATCGCAACTACCGAATGTCTTTGCCGCAGGTGATGCCGCTGCCAACGGCGATGCGATGACCATCGTCGCGATCTCCCGCCAGAAACCATGGCTGGAGAAGACCCTCAAGGCACTGGGCAGAGGAAGGGACATTGATGCGATCACGTCCTATGCGCCCTGGGGCAGGGCTCCGATCGTGCTGCCACTGGAGCCAGAGCGCGGGAATACATTCCTGATGGTTCTGACGATGGGGGATTGGGTAACCCGAACGATGAAGGGAAGGGACCTGTTCCTGACAAAGTACAACAGGCTTCTCGGACGCGACTAAGTTGCGGGACAATAGGTGGATTGACGATCTTTCCCATCGAACAGTGTGGTCAAATTGCGTGTCTGGTCGTGTCGCGAGTTTGGTGGAAATTCGAAAATGGTGTAATCTCCAGGTGAACCAAAACCACCCAACCGGCGGCCGGAGCCGCCAGAGTAGGAGACCACACCATGCAACAGACTATATCCAGCACCGAACTTTCGCCAGAGGCATTCGACGGGGGCCTCGACCCGATCGAGGACCGGCTCCGGTCGAGCATCCGCGGCGCGATCGAGGCGGTTTTCGAGGAGGAGCTCTCCGAGTTCCTCGGCCGGCTCCGCTACCGGCGCGGGGACGGGGAGGTGAAGGGCTACCGTCACGGCCACCGCGACCGGCGGATCACCGGAACGTTCGGGACGGAGACCGTCAGCGTGCCCCGCGCCCGGATCCGGGACGCGGACGGCGGGGTCAGGGAATGGCGGTCGAAGGCGCTCGGGCGCTACCAGCGCATGACGAAAAAGGCCGAGGCCCTGATCACGTCCGTCTACCTGTCCGGCACGAACACGCGCCGGGTGAAGCGGGCGCTTTTCGCGCTGTTCAGGGGGGCCGTGAGCAAGGACGTGGTCAGCCGGGCCTGGCGCCGGGTCAGATCGGACCGGGACGCCTGGTGCGCCCGCAGCCTGGCCGATGAGGACATCGTCCGCCTGATCCTGGACGGCACGGTGATAAAGACCCGGATCGACGGAAAGGCGACGAAAATATCCGTGCTGGCCGCCGTCGGCGTGCGCCGGGACGGCCATAAGGTGCTGCTTTCCATAGGAAAGATGGGCGGAGAGAGCACCGCGGCATGGAGCGGGTTCCTGGCCGACCCCGACGCGCGCGGCCTCAGGCGGCCGGAGTTCGTCATCGTCGACGGCGCGCCGGGCCTCGAGGCCGCGCTCACCACGCTCTGGGGTGAGGATCTGCCGATCCAGCGCTGCACCGTCCACAAACACCGCAACCTGCTGGGCCACGCCCCGAAGCGCCTGCATGACGAGATCGGCAATGACTACCGCGACATGATCTACGCGGAGACCCCTGAGGAAATCCAGCGCCGCCGCAGGGCGTTCCTGAAGAAGTGGCGGAAAAAGTGCCGGGCCGTCGCCGACAGCCTGGACGAGGCGGGCGACCGGCTGTTCACGTTCACCCGGCTCGACCCGTCGCAGTGGAGGTCGGCGCGGACCACCAACGCCATTGAGAGGCTCAACGGCGAGTTCCGGAGGCGGATAAAGACCCAGACGATGCTACCCTGCGCGGAGACCGTGCCCATGCTGCTCTGGGCGCTCCTGGCATCGGGTCAGATCCGGTTGCGAAAGGTTGACGGCTGGCAGACGCTGTCCCTGCCGACCGGGCCCGTCGCCCTTGACCTCGCCGCCTGATCGGAGGAAACCATGTTCACCTGGAGATTGCACCGTTTTCGAATTTCCACCAAATTCGCGACACGACCGCGTGTCTGTCGGAAACTCGAAACCGCTACGGCCTCTGGATATACTGCAGCCAAACAGGCAGCAACTGGCCCCGGTGGGGAGACCACACCGTGGCACAGCCTGCAGTGCCCATTCGCACCGGAGCATGGAGGTGGCCTCTCGCAGACTTCCGATGCGCCATTCTGGCAATGTTCTGGGAGGAGCATCCATGTCTCGTTTCAAGGGGTTTCAGGGCATTTTCCGCGGTCTTTCCGGATCTTTTCCCCACTTTTCCACATTCTTTCCACAGGCGGGCGTCATGACGGTGCCGCAACCGGCGCGTCCGGGGACCATCCGCGCCCGTCGCGCAGCAGGACGTTCGTGAGGATCACCATTCTGCGCATCACCGCGACTAGCGCCACCTTGTGGGCCTTGCCCGCCGCCGTGAGCCGTTCGTACAGCTCCCTCATCGCCGGGTTCCAGCGTATGGCCGTCATCGCCGCCATGTAGAGCACGTCGCGGGGCCTGCGTCGCCCGCCGCGGATGCGCCTCGCCCCTGACAGCGTTCCGCTATCCCTGGCGAAGGGGGCGACACCCAGGAGCGCCGCCGCCTGCCGGCTTCCGAGGGTCCCGAGCTCCGGCATCCAGCAGATCAGGGCGGCAGCGGTCACCGGCCCGATCCCCGGGACGCTCACGAGGATGTCCCGGCGCCGGGCCAGCCCGGGATCCGCGTCGATCGCCGTCGCGATCCCGGCATCGAGCACGCCGATCTCCTCCACGATCCCGGCCAGCGCCCTCTTCAGGGCCGCGGCCGCGGCCGTCGTCCCGCCGATCTCCCGGATCCGGGCGGTCAGGGAAGTGCGCGTGTCGACGAGCGCCTCGCGGGCGACCAGCAGGCGTTCGAGTTCCTGCAGCGCCTCGGGTTTCGGCTGTGCGGCCGGCAGCCCGCCGACCTCCCCGAAGGCGGCCAGCGCCCTGGCGTCGATCCGGTCGGACTTCGCGACCTGGCCGAGCGCCTCGGCGAAACGGCGCGCCCGCAGGGGATTGACGACGTGCACGATGTAGCCCCTGTCGTGTAGCGACTGGTGCAGCTGGCGGTGGAACCGCCCGGTGGCCTCGACCACCACGTGAGTCACGCCGCGTTCGCGGAGCCATCCGTGCAGAGCCCGGAATCCCTCCTTTCCGTTCGCGAAGCCCCCGTCATCGCCGTTCGCGTGGACGTCCAGCCGGCTCTTGCTCACGTCGATTCCCGCCACTATCCTGTCTGTCATGTCCTTCCGCTCCTACTCTTGCGGTTGATTCGGGTCCTACCCAGGCATCCATCCAGGACGCGGAAGGACGGCGGTGAAGGCGGGCGGCCAGGCTCCCGCACGGTCCCCCGGACCAGGTTCCTCACGGCCCGACCCGCCTTCGCGGGGCAGCGCCCCGCACTCCCCTCCGCGTTGCCACGCGGAGGGGAATCCCCTTGCGGATGATGCACGAACGTCCCGGATATGCCAGCCGCGACCACGCCAGGTTCCGCACAGCCGGCGCGGAGTTTTCCACAGGTGTGGAAAACTTTCCACAACATCATCCTTCAGATTCTTTCCGATTGATTCAGACATACAAGTCCACCGGTTTTCCCAGCGTCTGCACCGTGATTCGATGGCCGAGGCAGTGAAGGGCCATCGCGACTGGAACGGTACCGGGACACTCGGGACGATGACAGCCATCGTGCCGGGGAGGGGAGCCGCTCAGGGAGATGGATCGCGACAGTGATCGGGATCGTGGAATGGTCAGGGGAAGTCACCGGGGTCGCGGCCATATCCCGCCAGTGGACCTTGGGGCGGACTTTCGCCTGGATGGAGCGATGCCTCCGCCCATCAAGGGATTGCCATCAATCGCAATGGGCCTGGGCATGACCTGCTGCCTGCCAAGCTTTCCGCTGGGTGAGTGGCACGGGCGGCAGCCGCCTGAAGCGCCACCACATACGAAATCTCTGAACCGAGTCGATGTTTGCGGATCTCCGGAACGGAAGTCGTATGTTCCTTTGCGCGTGAAGGTGGCCTCAGCTTCGCCGTCGCCGCCGGCCTTCGCGGCCCCCGCTCGAATTTGCCAGTGATGCTGCAGGAAAAGGCGCACCTTCGTTAACGGCGTCCAGGACGCGTGCGAACCTGATCCACTTTCTGCCATTGGCGTCGTGATTCATCAGTAGGTTGGCGGCGTGAATCGCCTCCATCTCAACCGGCCGAAGCGGGTTCATGATGGCACTTGTCATGCCAGCGGCGATGGCCATGGGCAGAAAGGCCGCATTAATTCCGTGACGATGTGGAAGACCGAAAGAAATGTTGGATGCACCACAGGTCGTGTTGACCCCCAGTTCCTCACGCAGTCTGCGAACCAGCGAAAACACCTGACGGCCTGCGGTCGCCATCGCACCTACCGGCATTACCAGTGGGTCGACGACGATGTCGTGGGCGGGAATTCCAAAGTCAGCGGCACGTTCCACGATCTTTCTGGCCACCTGAAAGCGAATGTCCGGATCCTCGCTTATGCCGGTGTCGTCGTTTGATATCGCGACAACCGGCACATTGTGCTTCTTCACGAGAGGAAGAATGGCTTCCAGACGTTCCTCCTCGCCGGTGACGGAATTCAGCAGCGGACGGCCGCGAGCCGTATCGAGCCCGGCCTCAAGTGCGCCGGGGACGGAACTGTCAATACATAAAGGAACATCCACAAGTCCCTGGACCAGCTCAACCATTTTCCGCATTAGCGGGGGCTCTGTTACATTTGGATCGGGGTTTGAGTTATAGACGACCCCCGCATTGAGATCGAGCACCATGGCTCCGCATGCGACCTGCTCCACTGCGTCCTTCTCGACTGTCGAGAAATCCCCGGCCTCAAGCTGTGCGGCAAGTACCTTCCTGCCGGTGGGATTGATACGCTCACCAATGACGCAGAAAGGCTCATCAAACCCGATGGGAACCGATCTGGTCTGGGATTCGACAATTGTGCGAGTCATCCAGGCGACCTCCTGTTCATGTTGGGCCTACAGGATGGAGAGCGGCGCTGCCATGTCTGGCAGCCCAGCCAGCGCAGGCTTTGATTCCGCCAAGCGGGAACAGATGAACCCGCTCGATTCCACAGCCGGGATCTGCGGCTTTATGGGCGGCAAGCTCGGTGATCAGTTCGGTGGGTTCGTATGGAATCACAAGTTTGGTTATGTCCTTGGCACGCCTTTGGAGGACCTTTAGGGAGTTCCCCACACCACAGGCAATGGCGAATCTGATGAGAGTCTGAAGTTTCGCTGGACCTGCGATACCAACGTGAACGGGAAGGCGGATGCGCTCCTGTACAAGTCGATCAGTCCAGGCAATAATCGGTCCGCACTCGAATGCAAACTGGGTGACGAGTGCCATTCTTGCGTCGGTGCGTTCTGAGAAAGCCTGTTTCCAGCGCAAAGCGTCCATGACATTCCTGTCGGAGCCGTCCGGATCAATGTCCCTATTGCCCTCAGGATGACCTGCGACATGCAGGTGCCTGAAGCCGCCCTTATCGAACAGCCCGGTTTCAATGAGCTGGATGGACGAGTGAAACTGGCCGATGGGCTTTGCCACACCGCCTGCAAGCAGCAATGCCTGATCGATGCCAGCCTCACCCTGGTAACGGGCGATCCAGTCCTGCAATACGCGTGCGTCTGGAATGATTCGCGCCGGGAAATGCGGCATGACAGGGAAACCTTCACGTGTCAGGCGACTGGCGGTAGTTACCATGTCTTCAATGGGCGTGCCCTCGATATGTGCGATGTAGACCAGGGTCCCTTCCGGAAGCAGGGTGCGAAAGTCCTCTATCTTCGCCGCCGTTCGCGGCATGACCTCAATGGAATAGCCTTGCAGGAACGACCTGACCGACGCCTCTGGCACTACGTCATGGCCGACGTTCCGGAGACGGTTTAGAAGCGTCATCAGGACCTCCAGTCCAATTCGGGGTTTCAGGCCCATCCATCGTTTTCAACGAGCGCTTTCAGGCGTTCAGGCCCATATTCCGCGTCGATCCGGTTAGCTTCCGCACGGGCGATCTCGTCTTGGTCACCTTCGACTGGATAGGGGGCCGCTTTGCGAAAGCCGTTAAGGTAATCGTCAGTGCCGGTTACTCCCGTCTTCATCGCCGCACGATCAATTGCCTGTTCGAATCTTTCCGGTAAAACCGCCTTCGCACCTCGTCGACCCTTGCCGACAATGACCTGCGCGGGCATATCCCGCCAGTATACGACAGTGACATTGGGCATCGCTGGTTCCTTTCCGGCATCTTTGCGCTTCTACGCTTCGGGATACAATCTTCAGCGCTATTTTTCGACGCCTTCGGTGCGCGATGCGACGACAGGCGGGAAGTCTTCTGGCACTCAGGGACGATTTGGCTGGACAGAACGAATCACTGGGAGGTTGGACAGCAACCAATGTTTCCACCGCAGAACGGTTTTGCCCAAAATCCACAGCGAGGCGGGGGTACGAAAGCGCTCTGGGTCCGAACTGGCGGCAGGGCGGAGGACTGTCATGTCCCACTTCGGGCAGACTCTCAAATGATGGACCGATTCGAGCGCGACAAGCGAGGGACGATCAGGCAAGGAAAGTGCGGAATTGACGTTCAGCGCTCTGAGCAGATGCGGAACCACAACGGAAAGGAACTTTCTTCGTAATACTCCTTCTGGTGATTCCAGCATGGCGCACTCCTAAATGATGCGCACTCTTTCGCATTGACGTCTACATGATGAGAGCTGTTATCCTGGTAGCCGAATTGTGCCGGGGCACTGGAGGTGTATTTTGATGACACTCATTGCCAATATGAAAGGTTTTGCTTGCGCGGCGACGGACGCCTTGCCTATCGTTGCCGCAAACAGAGTATAATGTGCGGTCGAAACTGTGCCCAAGCAATTGCCAGTGGCATTTCCGGTTCCTGTCGAACATATTACGCCGGATCCTCCTGATCCGGTTGAGTCGTATGCCGCTCTGGATCTTGGTACGAACAGCTGTCGTATGCTGATCGCCCAACCGAAAGGAAACCAGTTTCACGTTATTGATAGCTTCTCTAAGCCGGTGCAGCTCGGCTATCGGCTGGAGCGAAAGAAATATCTGAGTCGCAGGTCCATGGAGCGGGCGATTCAGGCATTGCGAATCTGCGGAAACAAACTCGAGCGCCATGAAGTCAGACGCATGCGGCTGGTGGCCACAGAGGCCTGCCGTCGAGCCGCCAATGGCGAAGCGTTTCTGGATCTCGTCCGGCGCGAGACAGGGCTTCAGCTTGAGATCATTGACCCGCAGGAGGAGGCAAGGCTTGCGGTCGTGTCCTGCGCACCTCTCGTTAGCACCAGAACCAGGCGGCTTCTGGTCATCGACATTGGTGGTGGATCGACCGAGCTTGTCTGGATTGATCTCACTCGTGTACCGCGCGCCGATCGTCCGCGCGCCATAATGCGGCTGCATAGAGGATTCAAACCCGTTGACAGCCCATTCCCGCATGCCAAAGTCGTCGACTGGAAGTCAGTTCAGCTCGGCGTGGCAACCCTGTGTGAAAAATTCAGTGACGTAGAGAACGACGCCGGAAAATTTGCGCTTATGAGCTGCCATTTTGAAGAGAAGCTGACCGATTTCGTACCATATGACGAGATTCACGAAAGGGGGGGATTTCAGATCATCGGCACCTCCGGCACCGTGACGACAGTCGCGGCGAGCCATCTGGGTCTTAGGAGGTATGATCGAAACAGGATCGACGGGCTGCGAATGACGTCAGATCAGATTGACAGGGTGGTTTGCGAATATCTTAGGCTCGGCCCCGAAGGTCGAAGGCTTGACCCGCGCATCGGGCGGGACCGTCACGCTCTCATCATGTCTGGAGCGGCGATCCTGCAGGCGCTCCTTCGGGTTTGGCCAACCGATCGGCTATCGGTTGCCGACCGTGGCCTGCGGGAGGGACTGCTATATGCGCAGATGTATGCGGATGGGGTTCTGGAAGACGGTCCTTACTGATGAACTTCCAAAGCGCGACATGTATTGGCGTAAACGGCTGAACTGAAGCACGGAAACCGATTCGGACGGAGAAATGGCCAGAAAGATAAGCGGTCGCGGTCAGCGGGAACTCCGCGTCAGGGTCAGGACCGCAAAGGGACGGCGTCTGGGCTCCACGCGATGGCTGGAACGCCAACTCAATGACCCGTATGTAAAGCGCGCCAAAACCGAAGGCTATCGTGGACGGGCGGCGTTCAAGTTAGTGGAACTGGATGATAGATTCGGGTTTCTGGTTCCGGGGGCGCGGGTCGTTGATCTGGGTTGCGCTCCGGGCGGATGGTGTCAGGTGGCGGCTAGCCGAGTGAACGCGACAGGCGCAAAATCGCATCTGGAAGTCGGCAGGGTCATTGGCGTGGACATTCAGGCGGTCGCACCAATTCCAGGCGTGGAGCTCTATCAGCTTGATTTCCTGTCTGAAGGGTCTGGCTCGAGAGTCCTGGGCTGGCTTGACTGCAAGGCAGATGTGGTGATGTCTGATATGGCTGCCGCAGCCTCAGGCCACAGGCAGACGGACCACCTTCGGGTGGTCGCTTTGTGCGAGGCGGCGGCGGAATTCGCACTTGACGCATTGAGGGAGGGAGGAACGTTTGTTGCCAAAGTCCTGGCGGGCGGTGCCGAGAGCGAACTGCAAAAGCTGCTCAAGCAGCGCTTCAGACGGGTGACCAACGCCAAGCCACCGGCATCTCGTAGCGACAGTTCGGAACGGTATGTCATGGCGATGGGATTTCGATAGCCAGGCGCAGGCGACATCTGGGGAGGACGGCGGTTTCGATAGCTCAACTGGGCGCGAACCCCACCGACATCCCGGGCGGTTCATTCTGGCTCCAGGCCCTGACCGGGTCCCAGCAGCCATTCGTTCAGCTTGGACCAGCGCCGGCGCCCGGAGGTGTTTTTTGTTGCGATTGCCACGGCCTTTTTCTGGCCAACCAGCACGACGAGTTTCCTGCCGCGTGTAACCGCCGTATAGAACAGGTTTCGCTGCAGCATTGCGTAATGCTGCGTCATTACCGGGATGACCACTGCCGGAAACTCCGATCCCTGACTCTTGTGAACCGTAATTGCATAGGCGGGCATCAGGGTGTCCAGCTCTCCAAAGGAGAATCTGACAGGTTGGCCGTCAAACCTGACCGTCAGTTCGCCTTCATCCTCATCGACTGATTCAACCATTCCGATATCGCCATTATAGATGTCCTTGTCGTAATCGTTCTGGATCTGCATCACCTTGTCACCTGCCGCAAAGGTCCAGCCGAAGCGTTCAATCTTTCCGTTGACAGTGGGATTTAGGGATGCCTGGAGCTCGATGTTCAGGGATCGGGCGCCAACGCCCCCGCGATTCATCGGGCACAGAACCTGAATGTCCCTGACTGGATCGAGTTCAAAGCGGCGAGGTATCCGATTGCGGACAAGTTCTATGATTCGGGGTATCGCTTGTTCAGGATCGTCCGCCGGAACGAAATAGAAATCGGTAGCGTCCTTGGGGATACTGAGGTTGGGAACATGGCCCAGGTTGATCCTGTGGGCGTTGGTGATGATCTGGCTCCTCGCTGCCTGACGAAAGACCTCCGTTAGCGTCACCACGGGGATCACGCCAGAGCGGATGATATCTGCCAGGACCTGCCCGGGACCAACTGATGGAAGCTGGTCGATGTCTCCGACCAGCAACACCGCCGAGTCGCTGGGTACGGCCTTGAGCATTGAGTTCATGAGTGGCACGTCCACCATCGAACTTTCGTCGATCACTAGCAGGTCGCACTTCAGGGGATTTTCGGCGTCCCTCCTGAAGCCGAAGGATTGGGGATCGAACTCCAGCAGACGATGGATGGTCTTTGCCTCGCGACCTGTGGTTTCCATCATTCGCTTCGCCGCCCGGCCCGTGGGAGCGCATAGCAGAAGGTCTACGGACTTCGCGTCCAGGATGTGCAGGATCGAGTTGACGATGGTGGTCTTTCCAACTCCCGGGCCACCGGTGATGACCAGGATTTTGGAGCGCAGCGCCAGCCGGATGGCTTCCTTCTGGCTTTCGGCCAGTTTCAGGCCGGTCTTTCTCTCGACCCATGGTAACGCCCGGTCGGGGTCAATCGTCTGCCAAGGCAGGGAGCCATTGGCGATCCGTACCAGCTGCTTCGCGATTCCCTGTTCCGCAGCATGGAGTCGGGTGAGAAACAGGCAATCGGTTTCCCGGATCCTGTCACTCGTCACGGTTCCTTCGGCGAGTTCCAGATGGATTGCATCCTCGATGAGGTCGGCGGGAACTTCCAGTAGCTTCCCAGCAAGCATGATCAGCTCGGCACGTGGCAATCCGCAATGGCCATTGCCCACCGCCTCATTCAGGGCGAATGATATTCCCGCCCGAATCCGTATCATCGCCGTCTTTTCGATTCCGAGCTTTTCGGCGATCAGGTCAGCGGTTCGGAATCCGATTCCAATGATGTCCCTGGCAAGACGATAGGGGTTTTCACCCATGATCTGAATGGAATCGATTCCATAGGTCTTGAAAATTCTGACGGCCCTTGCGGTTCCAACGCCGTGTTGATGCAGGAAGACCATAATCTCCCTGATGATCTTCTGATCCCCCCAGCCTTCGGTGATCTTTGATGCGCGTATTGGACCGATTCCGTCAACTTCACGCAGACGTTCAGGTCGAGCTTCGATGATATCAAAGACCTGGGTGCCAAAGTGCCTTACCAGCCGTTTGGCATAGATGGGACCGATCCCCCGGATCATTCCGGAGCCAAGGTATTTCTCGATTCCCTCTGTCGTCGAGGGAGAGGACGTCTTTAGATATTTTGCCCTGAACTGAAGGCCATAGCTGCGATCGTTGACCCAGCTTCCCGTCGCGGTGATCCATTCACCGGCAGAGATCATGGGTGAATGACACACCGCTGTCACCAGATCGAGATGACCACGAGCCTTGACACGCAGCACACTGAATCCGTTCTCGTCGTTGTGGTAGGTTACGTACTCGACCTGACCGGTAAGGATTTCATCTGCGCCACTTTGGGACCTTGGTGCCGTAGCCATTAGACGGACGCTCCGTGATGCCAGATCCAAGTTTTCATTGCTTCACCAAACCTGATCCTGAGTCTCACGGCTTTCTGCGCCTTCACCTGCATAGGCAGCGTTTTCCCATCGGTTCGTAACCTCACCGTTGACAGGTCAATGGCAGATGCAAACGTATCCCTTCCGAACGTTGGCGGCTCCATAGGGCCTATATCCGTCAATTGAGTCAGTTTCGCAAACAACATGTCGCGGGTCGATTCAGCTGCGAGTGGGAATAGCCTGTGTGTCGTGAGCCAGGCTCCCGAAGCTTCGGGGCAGGGCCTGGCTGCAGATCAACAGACGTACCACCAATGCCTTCCGAAATCCAGACCGTCTCGATTATTAACGTATTTTCAGCCATTTCGGGACCGAGACAGTCTGATCGTTCCAATGGCACCAGAACGATCGACTCGGGAATTGAACGGTAGGTCGTGTCGCGAGTTTGGTGGAAATTCGAAAACGGTGCAATCTCCGGGTGAACCAAAACCACCCAACCGGCGGCCGGAGCCGCCAGAGGAGGAGACTACACCATGCAACAGACTATATCCAGCACCGAACTTTCGCCAGAGACATTCGACGGGGGCCTCGACCCGATCGAGGACCGGCTCCGGTCGAGCATCCGCGGCACGATCGAGGCGGTTTTCGAGGAGGAGCTCTCCGAGTTCCTGGGCCGGCTCCGCTACAGGCGCGGGGACGGGAAGGTGAAAGGCTACCGTCACGGCCACCGCGACCGGCGGATCACCGGGACATTCGGGACGGAGACCGTCAGCGTGCCCCGCGCCCGGATCCGGAACGCGGACGGCGAGGTCAGGGAATGGCGGTCGAAGGCGCTCGGGCGCTACCAGCGCATGACGAAAAAGGCCGAGGCCCTGATCACGTCCGTCTACCTTTCCGGCACGAACACGCGCCGGGTGAAGCGGGCGCTTTTCGCGCTGTTCAGGGGGGCCGTGAGCAAGGACGTGGTCAGCCGGGCCTGGCGCCGGGTCAGATCGGACTGGGACGCCTGGTGCGCCCGCAGCCTGGCCGATGAGGACATCGTCCGCCTGATCCTGGACGGCACGGTGATAAAGACCCGGATCGACGGAAAGGCGACGAAAATATCCGTGCTGGCCGCCGTCGGCGTGCGCCGGGACGGCCATAAGGTGCTGCTTTCCATAGGAAAGATGGGCGGAGAGAGCACCGCGGCATGGAGCGGGTTCCTGGCCGACCTCGACGCGCGCGGCCTCAGGCGGCCGGAGTTCGTCATCGTCGACGGCGCGCCGGGCCTTGAGGCCGCGCTCACCACGCTCTGGGGCGAGGACCTGGCCATCCAGCGCTGCACCGTCCACAAGCACCGCAACCTGCTGGGCCATGCCCCGAAGCGCCTGCATGACGAGATCGGCAATGACTACCGCGACATGATCTACGCGGAGACCCCTGAGGAGATCCAGCGCCGCCGCAGGGCGTTCCTGAAGAAGTGGAGGAAAAAGTGCCGGGCCGTCGCCGACAGCCTGGACGAGGCGGGCGACCGGCTGTTCACGTTCACCCGGCTCGACCCGTCGCAGTGGAGGTCGGCGCGGACCACCAACGCCATCGAGAGGCTCAACGGCGAGTTCCGGAGGCGGATAAAGACCCAGACGCTGCTACCCTGCGCGGAGACCGTGCCCATGCTGCTCTGGGCGCTCCTGGCCTCCGGCCAGATCCGGTTGCGAAAGGTTGACGGCTGGCAGACGCTGTCCCTGCCGACCGGGCCCGTCGCCCTTGACCTCGCCGCCTGATCGGAGGAAACCATGTTCACCTGGAGATTGCACCGTTTTCGAATTTCCACCAAATTCGCGACACGACCGAACGGTACGGCCTTCAACACTGATGGACAGCCTGGGAACGGGCTTCAATGACCACAAATCCCCACTTCCACTCCCGATCACGATGCCCCGAAGGGACTGGCGTTGCGCTCGGGAGTGGAAGTGGGGGCCTATTGAATGGGTCTGGCGGAGAGAACGCCGATGAAAAAATTGTGGCATATTCATGCGTATCCCGTGATTGCATTGGACAATATCGCAACAACAATTGGGCATTTTCCGTCCCCGGCGGTAGAATGGCGGCATGCTTGCTGGAAGGATACGCCCAGGGCGGCCGCGCTCCGCACACTCCGGGTTCCCAACATGGCCAGCACCTGGATCCTCGGAGAGCCATTCCCGATCCAGACCAACCATTGCCGCACGCCGTTCTGCACCAATTTCGGCGCACCCAGCGGGCGGCGGCCGCGCTCGCATGAAGATCCCCGTCCACGCGGCACGTGACCGCAAAGCGCTTGCCCCGCGCCACCGTTGCCGCCATTGTCGCCCGCACATTCTTGATGAGGCCCGGCATGGACAAGGATCAACTCGGCAGAGACGCTCCGATCACTCGAATGGCGGAAGACCGGCTGGGTTTTGCCCCCTTGGCAAAGCATCTGGCGAAGGTCTTCCTCCACAACGACCTGTCGAACGGCCTGGTCGTCGGAATCGAAGGCGAATGGGGATCGGGGAAATCTTCGCTCGCCAATCTGACGCTCGACATGCTGGAGAAGGAAAAGAATGGACCGATCATCATCCGTTTCTCTCCCTGGATCGTCGGCCATCGCTCCGCACTCCTCCGGGAATTGTTTCTCAAATTCGAAAACGCCGTGTCCGACATGGACCCTACGGAACGTCGAGCAAAGCTTCGGTCCTTGCTACGCCAATACGCACGGCTCGCACCTGCGCTCTCCGCAGCGGCCGATGTCAGCGCCGTAGTTGTGCCCGCCGCCGGGTTCCTCTCCCGGTTCATCAACCGAACTGCATCGGGTGCCGCCGCAGTAGCGAACCCGTCGCTTGGCGCTCTCAACAAAGAGCTTCGAAAGCATTTCGAGGAGCTCGGCTGGCCCGTGCTCGTGTTCATAGATGATCTCGACCGGTTGGAGCCGTCGGAGGCCGTGGAAGTCCTTCGCCTGATCCGCGCGGTGGCCGATTTCCCAAATGTCGCCTACCTCTTGGCCTACGATCTCCAGAATCTAGCCAGATGCCTGGAAACGGAACTCCGGGTTGTTGACGGCATGGCCTATATTGAGAAGGTCGTCCCAGCGTCTGTGAAAGTTCCATCTGCTAGAGCCTCGGATTTAAGAAATTGGATTCTCTATGAAATTTTTTCTATTATGGATCAAAATGAAAACCCAAATACCGGTAAAAGAAGTAAAGTAGAAGGTGAAAGAAGTAAAGTAAGAACCGCTGTCACTGATTGGTTCCCTGAGTATGTTTCAACACCGCGCGATGTCGTGAGAATAATCAATGCCCTGAAGCTTTACGTGACTCCAGTCCTCCATAATGTCGATATGGGTGATGTGTTATTTATCCAAATTATCAGATTGTTCCACCCAGAGCTACATGATTGGATTGAACGTTACCTCCCTATGAAGTTTCTAAAGACATCGACTCTAGATCCAGAATCAGAGAACAAAAAAGCACGACATATTCAAACACTTGAATCCAAACTTGAAAGAACAATAAAGCGGCACTTGGAAAAATCATCAATGAGCAATCAAGATATTTTCATAGAAAAAATATCCCGATATATATTAACTGGGTTCACTGTGAAGGAGGAATTGGATGATCCGCATGAGCTTCAAATTTATGATGAGGAAAATTTCGGTTGCTATTTCCTCTCATTGCCGAACTAATCTGGTTTTATCGACCGACGACAGTCGAATTAATCGAGATACCTGATCGAGAACAGATCTCCGGCCTTCAAGGCGGAGGGGGGGGGATGAGCATGTAGTCCCGTGCACACCCATGAGAGGGCGGCCGGATTCGGTGTCATTGCTTTCCTGAACACGCGCCAGAAGAACCTTACCTATCCAAGCTTCTCGCTCGACGGCTTGCGGATTCTACCGGTTCCGTGTCCGGGCGCGGTTGACACCGCCGCCTTGGCGGACGCATGGGACCAGCATACGGACAACGACCTGCAACCGCTTCCGCAAATGCATAGCGACCCGGTGCTCAAGGCGGTTCCCGGGTTGTCAAGCAGCGATGCCGTTCGCTGGCGGCGGTCCATTGCTCAGGAGCCAAGCGTCAGTAATGAGAAAGACCCGTTCAACCTGAATTGAGACATGCGGCGGACGACGACCTGCGGGACCGCCTTGATCGCGCAGCCGCCGAAACGACCGGCATCGATCTCGACACGATCCGGGACTGGAGAGCGCGAATCAGCCGCGGCACCTCCGTCGCGACGCCCGTGCACCCGACGCCCAGAGGGCGAGGCGAATAGCCGTTCGCCGTCATGGTCGATCACGCTGCGCACATAGAGCCCGGAATTTTGCCACAATTTTTTCATCGGCTATCTCTCCGCCATAGCCGATGAAAAAATTGTGGCAAAATTCCGGGCCTCAAGATCCGGCGGCGTGAAGTCTCCGAAGGCTCAGCTACGCGACCGACACCGGAGCCGATGAGCCGGCCACGCTGGTGGATACGGCCAATGTGCCCGCATTCGGCGAGACCGGTGAGAAGCTGGAAGGTCTGGCGGAGAACAAGGAGTATCGGCTCCATGTGCGCAGCGTGAACGGCTGTTCGCCTCGCCCTGGGCGTCGGGCGGGGTGCATGGCGTTTCGGCGGCGCAGGCAGAAGACGGTCACCGGCACGGGGCATATCCCTGCGAACGAGCACAGGCGGTTCCGGCTGTCGCTGCATGGCCGGTGCCGGTCGTCGTCCTGCGGGAAAGGACGCTTTCCGGCGGAGAACGGCGCCCCGAAGCCCCCGGGGGCCAAGCTTCCCTGCGAAGCGCCTCTTGCGCCGTGACAAACAATGTGCTGACAGTATTCGGACAAGGTTACACCTGTATGGCGGCCTGCGAGGTGCGGTCGTCGCGTATCTGCGGGGAAGGTCGCGCTATGGTTGGATTCGGGATATTTTCCTTGGATCGGCCTCGACAGTTTGTCTGTCTTCGGTGTGTGGACGACGCGCCGAATAGCGTCCCTATCCCGCTTCCTGTTCCCTCAAGCGCACAGCGGGTTCGCCGGCGCAAGACCTCGCCGGAACCCGCCGGAAGCTATTACCTCCGCCTTCGCGCATGGCGTCCGACCTTCTATAGCATCAAAGGAGGTGCCTGTTTATGTCCGAAATGAGCCTTGATGTTCAACAGTTAATCAACATCGGTCTGACCGCCATCATCATGCTCGCCGTGGTTGCTCAGGCTTGGTCTGCCCACGCCCAAACCCGGTTTATGCGCGACCAGGGCCGATTGCTGGAGGAATCGGAAAGACGAGCGAGAGAGCGCGATGAACCCAAGCTGCACTTTTCTTATTTGAGTCATGAGATTAGCCTCTTTGATGAGTCCAATTGTCTGACGACTCCAAGGATTTTTGAAGGCTTTATGGTGCAAAATACCGGATTTACGGAAGTCGAAATCGTGTCATTCGCATTTGAGCTTGGCATGATGCGCATAAGCACCGAGACGACCGAAGTTCCAGCATCAGCAATTGGTTTTCGTCCTGTGAGAGAAGATAGCAAAACTGTGCTGTCAACGATGAAGTTACCTCACCGTCTTCGTCGCGGTGAATCGTTCAAGGTCTTCTTTGACAAGGAGAAATTGGTTCAACGATCACTTCGAGAGGGCGGCGGGACATCGGTGCGTATGCGTCCATATTGCCATGATTCACTTGGCAACAAATTCGTTGCGAATCATTGGTTTACCTACCGTGATATCCGTAGTCTCGCGGCTTACGGTAGTCCTAGTCCTAGCCGAATCAGTCAAGAGGATTGGGAGCGCCTCGAACCGAATGAACAGCAGGGTTACTCGGTTTGGTTTTATCGGGGGAACCAGTGAACCTGTATTTGTTTCCTCAGTTCACCTACTATATAACACCTGTGACACGGTCGTGTCGCGAATTTGGTGGAAATTCGAAAACGGTGCAATCTCCGGGTGAACATGGTTTCCTCCGATCAGGCGGCGAGGTCAAGAGGGACGGGCCCGGTCGGCAGGGACAGCGTCTGCCAGCCGTCAACCTTTCGCAACCGGATCTGACCCGATGCCAGGAGCGCCCAGAGCAGCATGGGCACGGTCTCCGCGCAGGGTAGCAGCGTCTGGGTCTTTATCCGCCTCCGGAACTCGCCGTTGAGCCTCTCGATGGCGTTGGTGGTCCGCGCCGATCTCCACTGCGACGGGTCGAGCCGGGTGAACGTGAACAGCCGGTCGCCCGCCTCCTCCAGGCTGTCGGCGACGGCCCGGCACTTTTTCCGCCACTTCTTCAGGAACGCCCTGCGGCGGCGCTGGATCTTGTATGTCTGAATCAATCGGAAAGAATCTGAAGGATGATGTTGTGGAAAGTTTTCCACACCTGTGGAAAACTCCGCGCCGGCTGTGCGGAACGCGGCGCTTCCGCCGGTCCGGAACCTCGTGCATCATCCATGAAGGGATTCCCTCTCCGCACGACGGTACGGAGAGGGATGCGGGGCAACCGCCCCGCGAAGGCGGGTCGGGCCGTGAGGATCCGGGCCGAAGGGCTGTTGAGGAGCCTGGCCGCCCGCCTTCACCGCCGTCCTTCCGCGTCCTGGATGGATGCCTGGGTAGGACCCGAATCAACCGCAAGAATAGGAGCGGAAGGACATGACAGACAGGATAGTGGCGGGAATCGACGTGAGCAAGAGCCGGCTGGACGTCCACGCGAACGGCGATGACGGGGGCTTCGCGAACGGAAAGGAGGGATTCCGGGCCCTGCACGGATGGCTCCGCGAACGCGGCGTTCGTTCGTGCCTCACTCTCACTCGAACCGGTGGCGTTCGATGCCTCACCCCACGTGGTGGTCGAGGCCACCGGGCGGTTCCACCGCCAGCTGCACCAGTCGCTAAACGACAGGGGCTACATCGTGCATGTCGTCAATCCCCTGCGGGCGCGCCGTTTCGCCGAGGCGCTCGGCCAGGTCGCGAAGTCCGACCGGATCGACGCCAGGGCGCTGGCCGCCTTCGGGGAGGTCGGCGGGCTGCCGGCCGCACAGCCGAAACCCGAGGCGCTGCAGGAACTCGAACGCCTGCTGGTCGCCCGCGAGGCGCTCGTCGACACGCGCACTTCCCTGACCGCCCGGATCCGGGAGATCGGCGGGACGACGGCCGCGGCCGCGGCCCTGAAGAGGGCGCTGGCCGGGATCGCGACGGCGATCGACGCGGATCCCGGGCTGGCCCGGCGCCGGGACATCCTCGTGAGCGTCCCGGGGATCGGGCCGGTGACCGCTGCCGCCCTGATCTGCTGGATGCCGGAGCTCGGGACCCTCGGAAGCCGGCAGGCGGCGGCGCTCCTGGGTGTCGCCCCCTTCGCCAGGGATAGCGGAACGCTGTCAGGGGCGAGGCGCATCCGCGGCGGGCGACGCAGGCACCGCGACGTGCTCTACATGGCGGCGATGACGGCCATACGCTGGAACCCGGCGATGAGGGAGCTGTACGAACGGCTCACGGCGGCGGGCAAGGCCCACAAGGTGGCGCTAGTCGCGGTGATGCGCAGAATGGTGACCCTCACGAACGTCCTGCTGCGCGACGGGCGCGGATGGTCCCCGGACGCGCCGGTTGCGGCACCGTCATGACGCCCGCCTGTGGAAAGAATGTGGAAAAGTGGGGAAAAGATCCGGAAAGACCGCGGAAAATGCCCTGAAACCCCTTGAAACGAGACATGGATGCTCCTCAGGGGTCTCCGCGTAGATCATGTCGCGGTAGTCATTGCCGATCTCGTCATGCAGGCGCTTCGGGGCGTGGCCCAGCAGGTTGCGGTGCCTGTGGACGGTGCAGCGCTGGATCGGCAGATCCTCACCCCAGAGCGTGGTGAGCGCGGCCTCAAGGCCCGGCGCGCCGTCGACGATGACGAACTCCGGCCGCCTGAGACCGCGTGCGTCGAGGTCGGCCAGGAGCCCGCTCCATGCCGCGGTGCTCTCTCCGCCCATCTTTCCTATGGAAAGCAGCACCTTATGGCCGTCCCGGCGCACGCCGACGGCGGCCAGCACGGATATTTTCGTCGCCTTTCCGTCGATCCGGGTCTTTATCACCGTGCCGTCCAGGATCAGGCGGACGATGTCCCCATGGCCAGGCTGCGGGCGCACCAGGCGTCCCAGTCCGATCTGACCCGGCGCCAGGCCCGGCTGACCACGTCCTTGCTCACGGCCCCCCTGAACAGCGCGAAAAGCGCCCGCTTCACCCGGCGCGTGTTCGTGCCGGAAAGGTAGACGGACGTGATCAGGGCCTCGGCCTTTTTCGTCATGCGCTGGTAGCGCCCGAGCGCCTTCGACCGCCATTCCCTGACCTCGCCGTCCGCGTCCCGGATCCGGGCGCGGGGCACGACGGCGGTCTCCGTCCCGAATGTCCCGGTGATCCGCCGGTCGCGGTGGCCGTGACGGTAGCCTTTCACCTTCCCGTCCCCGCGCCTGTAGCGGAGCCGGCCCAGGAACTCGGAGAGCTCCTCCTCGAAAACCGCCTCGATCGTGCCGCGGATGCTCGACCGGAGCCGGTCCTCGATCGGGTCGAGGCCCCCGTCGAATGTCTCTGGCGAAAGTTCGGTGCTGGATATAGTCTGTTGCATGGTGTAGTCTCCTCCTCTGGCGGCTCCGGCCGCCGGTTGGGTGGTTTTGGTTCACCCGGAGATTACACCATTTTCGAATTTCCACCAAACTCGCGACACGACCTGTGACACTACCAGACTGGTTTCTCTCCAACAAGCTGGAATGGATGGTCACTTGCTCCTGCGCAGGCAGTGGTGCGCGGAGCCTTCCGTTCATGGCGGCAAGGGTGCCGCTCCCAGGTAACAGGCCGGTTTGATTGGCTTCTCGGCTCTCGCTACCGCGCCGGGGACGGAAAACGTCAAGTTTCTGTTTCGGTATTATCCAATAAAATTAACGGGATACGCATAAGTCTGCCAAAATTTTTTCATCGGCCTTCTTTTCCACGAACTATCCATCTCGTATTTTGATGAGAGATTAAGGATTCGACACGCTCTACGAATAAGGATTCCCGAAATTCTGACTTTTCGTATTCTCCGATCCTAGCTGTGTAAAGATGTCTTTCCTTCTTCAAGGTCTCAGCGGTATTTCGGTATTCCATCCACTGCTCTTGAAAGCGATAAACCTTCAGAAGGCTTGCCAGTATCGTTACGATAGTTGTGCATGCGAGCGCGACCAAACGCAACAACGAACACTCCGGAAAGTATATTCCCGCCGCAATTACCAAGGTGGTCACTGCTGAAAACCCGATAATGGCTGTTTGGAAGGTCAGATACCACCATTTGTTGCGCGTCGATTTGGAACTGTACCACTGGCACTGGTCTTCATAGCGAGATCGTATATAGCACTCGAATTCTGCGTTATCCATTGTCATAAAGAGTGTCTTCGGATCGCTTCAACGATAGAACTCGTTTGCCAACCAACCATTTCATTTACCGAGTCGGAAACCTTCTTGGGAACCCGCTGTTGTCCCCGTGGCCGAACGCCGATCATTGGTTTGGAAATTTCGAGACCAAACTCGATCTCGAAGTCAATCCAATCACTGTACGCAACATACATGCCGGACAAGATCAAGAAGACATTAGCCGGTCTCATTTGTCTTTTGAGAGCTTCCTTCAACCTGGAAGGCGAGTTAGCATCCTTGGGATCATGTTGAGGAACCGAATAATTTCGCCATTTGAAATTCGGTGCGTTGCCCAAAAGGTTCACTATCCGATGATAGTCATCATCATAGTGCCAAGCATGGCTAATGAAGACATCGTATGTTTTGAGCGGGGGCATCGAATTTTCCTCGTTTTCAGATTCAGCGGTGCTCGATTCAGCACGTAATTGGCGGGCGACCCAACTGCGCAGGTGCCATGTTTGTTGACGGGAAGCCTAGCAGCGTCTGCGACGCCTCGCAAGCCAGTCCGGCCAACCTTCTGCGGGATTACCAAGGGCTGGGCTGAGGCAGGAGGACGATTCCCGCTCGGCATACGCCCCGGACACCGGAAAGGCGGCTGCCCCGGGCGATGCTTTCAAGCCGGACCATGGCGCGCTGATACACCCGATCCGCGCTGCGCTCCGCCGCCTCTATCGCCCGCCAGACCCGTTCGGGGATGGCCGGCATGTCGATATGGCGGACGCCGAGGCCCTGCAGGGCGTGGCCGAGCGCGTTGAAGAGCACGCCGAGCGCAGGCGTGGTGCCGCCTTCGCCGCCGGGGCGGATGCCGTGTGGGTGCGAGCTTGCCGACGTCTTGGCGTGCGGCAATGGTTGGTCTGGATCGGGAATGGCTCTCCGAGGATCCAGGCGCTGGCGATGTCGGGAACCCGGAGTGTGCGGGGCGCGGCTCCCATGGGCGTATCCTTCCAGCAAGCATGCCGCCATTCTACCGTCGGGGAGGGAAATGTCAAGTTATTGTTTCGATATTATCCAATGCAATCAACGGATATGCATGAATATGCCACAATTTTTTCATCGGCTTTGGCGGAGAGACAGGGATTCGAACCCTGGGAACCCGTAAAGGCTCAACGGTTTTCGAGACCGCCCCGTTCGACCACTCCGGCACCTCTCCGTACTGGGGTCAGGCAGCAGAATTAGGGCATGCAGGAATCGAGCGCAACCTCATTTGTCGCGTTCCTGGTGGGGCGGATGTAGCCGCTGTCCAATCATTCCGGAAATTCCGGCGAATCTTCGTCGATAGGCCTTGACTTGTTCGACTGTTGCTCCGATAAGCCGCAATTCAGCTGCCCGTGGCGGCCGAAACATACATGGATGACGCCCAAGGGCGCGCTGTCCGAGGTGGGACAATTCCCGGAACGCCTCAAGACGAGGGGCCAAAGGACGCGGAAGAGAATGGAGAATGCCGATGTTTGCGGTTCTGAAGACCGGTGGCAAGCAGTACAAGGTTTCCAGTGGTGATATTCTGAAGGTCGAAAAACTGGCCGCTATGGCCGGTGAGACGATTCAGTTCAATGAAGTCCTGATGGTTGGCGACAGAGTTGGTGAGCCATTTGTTGAGGACGCAGCTGTGCAGGCCCAGGTGATCGACCAGATCAAGGACAGGAAGGTCATTCACTTCGTCCGACGCCGCCGGAAACATGGATCCAAGCGTACCAAGGGCCATCGACAGCAGCTGACCCTTCTGCGCATAACTGAAATTCTTGAAACGGGTGCCGCGGAATCGGGTATCAGGGCCGCAACTGGCGCGGGATCCGTTCGAGGAACCCATGTGCTGGAAGCAATGGGAAGCCCGGAAGATCCAAAAGCAGTTGAACATTCTGCCGCGCCTGGGGTTGAGGACACGGTTCCCGCTTCGGAGGAGGGCCTGAACGAAGCGACCTCTTCAGGGGGAGCGGTTCCCGAATCGGGGGAGCAGGAAGGATACCTGGAGACCGGAACGGAAGTCGAAGCCACTGGTGGGGATCCGCGGGAGGATGCGGAAACCGCTGTGATATTGCAGACCGACGCCACCGAAGAGGAAGCTGAATCGCCGGAGGAAAGCGAGAAACAGGATGACCAGGCCAACAAGCTGGCCGCTACGTGAGGAGCTGACAGATGGCACATAAGAAAGCTGGCGGTTCAAGCCGTAATGGACGTGACTCAGCCGGCCGACGGCTTGGTGTGAAACTCTTTGGAGGCCAGCACGCGATCCCGGGAAATATCATCGTCCGGCAGCGGGGCACCAAATGGTGGCCGGGTGAAGGCGTTGGAATGGGTAGGGATCACACAATTTTCGCGACGGTTGAGGGGCACGTCAAGTTCCGTAAGGGACTCAAGGGACGCACGTTCATTTCGGTGTATCCACCCGCGGAACCTGCCGAATAGGCGCCTGCCGCATTATCAGTGGACCAGATATGGCCGGAGCCATCGCTGTTCCGTTCACCTTGCGCTCAACCTGTGCAGGAACTTCGGGGATGGCAGACCAATCCATGCGGCTCACGCTTCTGGTCATTCACCAGCATCCATAACTGGGATTGCGGTGGCGGGTGGCTGAATAGTCTCCGGTTCCTGCGGATTCACCCCAATTTGATCTCCTGCCGCACATACAGCTTTTGCTCTCCTGACGGATTCCGGGAGTAAAGGCGTATGAACGGTGAGGAACGCCATAATCCGCTGAACACTTGAGCCTTTCCTGCCAACATTTTAGTCAGACCGCAAAGCGGCGGTGGAGGCTCAATGAAGTTTCTGGATCTCGCGAAGGTTTACATACGTTCGGGCAGTGGTGGGGCTGGCTGCATCTCCTTTCGGCGCGAAAAGTTCATTGAATATGGTGGACCTGATGGCGGAGATGGCGGCAAGGGCGGCGATGTCTGGGCTGAAGCCGTGGAAGGGTTGAACACGCTGATCGACTTCCGGTACCAGCAGCATTTTTTTGCCAGGAACGGTCAGGGTGGCATGGGCAGGCAGCGTACTGGTAAGAATGGTGCCGACATAGTCCTGCATGTGCCAGCTGGAACCGAGATCCTGGAAGAGGACGGGGAGACCGTGCTGGGCGATCTGACCGAAGTCGGGCAACGGATTCGACTGGCGAAGGGTGGCAATGGCGGTTTCGGGAATCTACACTTCAAATCGGCTGTCAATCAAGCCCCACGCCGTGCAAATCCTGGACTGGAAGGGGTGGAGCGAACCGTCTGGCTGCGGCTGAAGCTGATCGCCGATGCCGGCCTGCTGGGACTGCCCAATGCTGGCAAATCAACGCTCCTGGCGGCGACGTCAAATGCCAGGCCCAAGATCGCCGACTATCCGTTCACTACACTTCACCCGAATCTTGGAGTAATCGCGATCGATGGTTCAGAATTCGTCATGGCCGACATTCCGGGATTGATCCAGGGAGCGCACGAAGGCAAGGGATTGGGTGACCGATTTCTGGGCCATGTGGAACGTTGCTCGGTCCTGCTGCATCTCGTAGACGGAACGGCGGAGAATCCGGTGGAGGACTATCGTGCAGTGATCAGGGAACTCGACGCCTATGGCGGAAGTCTCATTTTCAAGCCACGTGTCACCGCACTCAACAAGATCGACGCGTTGGATGGCGATCTTAAGGCGAGGCGGATTGCCGCTCTGGAAGCTGAGGTCGGTCATCCAGTGATCGCAATGTCCGGCGTCAGCGGGCAGGGGGTGAAAGAGATGCTGCGCAAGGTTTTCGCCGAAATCAGCAAACGCGGTACGGTTTCTGACCGCGACCGGACGGAGGATGGGCCGTGGCATCCCTGAGTGGAACCAGACGGCTTGTTGTCAAGATCGGTTCGGCGTTGCTGGTCGATTCAGACAGTGGCGCACTTCGAGCCGACTGGTTGAGAGAACTCGCACATGACGTAGCCAGGTTCGTCCGTCGTGGCGCTGATGTAGTCCTCGTTTCCTCCGGCTCCATCTCGCTTGGCCGTGCCGCCCTTGGCCTGCCGCAGGGCGTGCTGGCGCTGGAACAGTCGCAGGCCGCGGCTGCCGTTGGGCAGATCCAGCTGGCGAGGGCCTACGAGGAAGCGCTGGCACCGCACGGTCTCAAGGCAGCGCAGGTGCTGCTGACTCTGGAAGATAGTGAGGATCGACGACGTTATCTCAATTCCCGGGCCACGCTTGAGCAGCTCCTGCGGCTGGGAACCGTACCCGTGGTCAATGAAAATGACACCGTTGCGACCGATGAAATCCGCTTTGGTGACAATGATCGCCTTGCAGCACGGATCGCTGTCACTGTAGGCGCGGACACGCTGGTGCTGCTTTCGGATGTGGATGGCTTCTATTCCGGTGATCCAAAAGTGAACTCCGATGCGAAGAGATTTGATCTGGTAGAAAAAATTACTCCGGAAATCGAGATGATGGCGGGCGATGAAGGAACGGGCCTTTCCAAGGGAGGTATGAAGACCAAGTTGATGGCCGCAAGGACGGCCACAGGTGCCGGCTGCGTAATGGCAATCACGAAAGGCTCCGGAACGCGACCCTTGACCAGCCTTGAAAACGGGGGCGCCGCAACCTGGTTCGCGGCGGAAGGTGATCCGCAGACCGCCCGGAAAGGTTGGATCGCCGCGATGAAACCAAAGGGGGAGATCATGGTGGATGCAGGAGCCGTACATGCGCTACGGACGGGCAAATCGCTCCTGCCTGCTGGTGTAACGGAGGTAAAGGGCAGCTTTGGAAGAGGCGACCCGGTCACGATAAGGGGGCCGGAAGGTGTGTTCGGTAAAGGTCTTACGCGTTACACTAGCGCCGAAGCGACGCTGATAAAAGGCCGACGATCAGGTGACATTGAGGCGGTGTTGGGCTATCCTGGACGAGCCGCACTGGTTCATAGAGATGACATGGTGACATGAGATGAAAGACTTCGGTGACATTCCCGCCTTGATGGCTGAACTTGGAGAAAGGGCCAGAGCCGCCGCGGCGGAACTGGCATTCGTCCCCGCTGAGCGCAAGGTCAGCGCGCTCGAAGCTGCGGCCGACTCCATGCAGGACCGATGCGCTGAGATCATTTCGGCGAACAGGCTGGATTTGGCGTATGGCCAGGACAAAGGTCTGAGCGAAGCGAAGTTGGATCGGCTGATGCTGGATGAAGCGCGGATCCGGTCCATGCAGGATGGGCTTCGCGAGGTGGCCTCCCAGCCGGATCCGGTTGGGGAAGTGATTGGCAGGTGGGACAGGCCGAGCGGGCTGCATATCCAGCGGGTGCGCACGCCATTGGGGGTGGTAGGCGTCATATATGAGAGCCGGCCCAATGTAACCGCCGACGCTGGGGCGCTCTGCCTAAAGGCGGGAAATGCGGTGATTCTACGTGGTGGCTCGGAGAGTTTCCATTCCTCGGGCGTCATTCACGCCTGTCTGATTGACGGTCTGCGTAGCGCCGGATTGCCGGAGGGAGCGATCCAGCGGGTTCCGACCCGGGAAAGGGCCGCAGTGAGCGAAATGCTGACGATGACGGATTTCATCGATGTGATCGTTCCACGTGGCGGGAAGGGACTTGTGGGACTTGTTCAGAATGAGGCCAGAGTGCCCGTATTTGCTCATCTGGAGGGCATCGTTCATGTATATCTCGACAGTGCGGCGGATATGGGAAAGGCGGTTGATGTAGTGCTGAACTCCAAGACCCGCCGCACCGGGATCTGCGGTGCCGCTGAATGCCTGTTGATTCATCGGGACATCGCGAGCTCGATTGGCGGAACCGTTCTGGACGCGCTGGTCGAAAGAGGCGTTACAGTGCATGGCGATACGGTACTGCAGGCAATTAAGGGAGTTGTTCCCGCAACGGAATCTGACTGGGGCCGCGAATATCTGAGCATGGACATTGCGGCGAAGACGGTTGACTGCATTGATGATGCCATTTCGCATATAAGGCGATATGGATCTAGCCACACCGACTGCATCATTACCGAGAGCGACGCCGCTGCAGAGCGGTTCTTTGAGCAACTCGACAGTGCGATTCTCATGCGCAACTCCTCCACCCAGTTTGCTGATGGGGGCGAGTTTGGTATGGGGGCGGAAATTGGCATCGCCACCGGCAAGCTGCATGCCCGGGGTCCCGTTGGCGCCACCCAACTGACGAGTTTCAAGTATCTCGTTACCGGTGATGGCACGGTTCGTTCGTGAGACGCTGGTAGCAGCCTGGATAATGGGAATCTGGCGTCTATAGGCAAGGTGGCTTGTCAGGGGACGATACGGACTCTTGAGTCCAGAACCTGGCCCGCCAGAATTTCGGGTGCCCGAAAGAGCGGACGGTCGTCGACAGGGTGACGGTTGGGTTACGATTGGCACCACTTAGCACTGGGCTGAACCAGGACGTCTGGCAAAGGATTCCTGCCATACAGGAGGAGTCCTGCCTAGTGTCGAGACAGACTGGACGGAAAATGTGAGCCCGATGTTGAGGTCTGGTTTTCGTTGCACCTCCTCACCAGGACAGGATGGGGCAGATCCATCCCAAGTGGGTTGGCGTCTGACAGCGAATTCCGGAAATCATCTGGAAAGTCGTCATTGACGGGCTTTGGGCGAAGCTGACACCTGAAACTGACCAGGTCTGGGAGGGTGGCCATCGGGTTTCGTCTGCTGTCGGTTGGGTTTGCGCCTCTGAAACTCACTGTTTCTTCCTCCATGTGCTTCCGTCAGGCCTTACAGGCCCCCCGTGCCACTCAGAGGTGCGGGACCTGCTGCCGCTGGAATTCCTCCATACGGTGCTGGATGCCGCGAACCTGGTAAGGCGGGGGCGAAGATCCTGGTGATGCGGATGGGAGACCCGTGGTGTCGGAAGAAGGCACGTCCTGCGGCGGGTGTCGGCAATGGCTACTTCCGTCCGCAATCGCGTTGTAGTGACGCCTCGGCCTCCTCCAGATCATGGCTCCCGGTCTCCATTCGTCAAGTCGGGAACGCGGATTGTTCGATTCCGGTATACAGCGAAATATCAAAGCGTTAAATGCGATTTCTAATGCAGTAGGGAATGTCGGAATGGGTAGCCGCCATCCGTTGCAATGCCGTTCAGCGTTACATAAACTGGCTCAATTGGCGATTGAGGAAGCGGCCCCGGCGATGAATGCGCCATCCCCTGACTTTCATCTGAAGCTGGCGGATTCGGAATCCGATCTTCGCGGCGCACAGGGGCTTCGGTACAGGGTGTTCGTGGAAGAGCTCGGAGCCAACGGTGTTCATGTGGATCATGTGCATCAGCTCGAAAGGGATGGATTCGACCCCTATCTGGACCATCTCCTGCTGCTGGACAGAAATAGACACGCCAGCGATCAGGTGGTTGGAGTTTACCGTCTCCTGCGCGGCGACATCGCCGAACGGATCGGGCAGTTCTATTCCGAGGACGAATTCGACCTGGACATATTGCGGCGAAGCGGGCGGCGGCTGCTTGAGCTGGGACGTTCCTGCGTTCACGTTGACTATCGAGGCGGCACAGCCATGTATGAACTTTGGGCCGGGCTTGTCGGCTACGTCACCCACCACAACATCGAAGTGCTATTTGGCGTTGCGTCGTTTCACGGCACCGATGCCGAAGCGCTGGCTGGGCCTCTCAGCTATCTGTATCACCGTCATCTTGCGCCGCCTGAGCTAAGGGTGACCGCACGTCCCGAAAACGGAGCACCGATGGGGCAGGTTCCGCTGGAAGCCATAGATCGGCGGGCGGCCATGCTGGCAACGCCTGCGTTGATCAAGGCATATCTACGACTTGGCGGATTCGTGGGGCAGGGGGCCTGGATAGACCATGCATTCAATACGACAGATGTGTGTCTGATTCTTGATGTAGAGCGCATTGGTTCCAGTCAGCGTGCGATTTACTCGCGCGGCCGTTCGCTGACGCTATGAACCGGAGTACGAAAATGGAACTGGATACGACGCGCGTCAGCACCCGAGGTTACATGCGCGCAATCTTCCGGGGAATCACATTCTCGATTGTTGCTTTCGTGTGTCTTGGGATGTTGCTGTTCATCCGCATTGTCGAGCGCCCCATCTGGGGCCATCGTCGTCCCCTGACCGAGCGAATCCCCCAGCTGGTCTCTCGATTCGCACTATTGGTCATGGGAGTTGACTATCGCAGATATGGAACGCCGATGGTCAGACCGGGCGCGGTCGTGGCAAACCATTCGTCATGGCTTGACATTTTTGCACTTAACGCCGGTATCAGAATTTTTTTTGTGGCCAAATCGGAGGTGGCCAGCTGGCCATTGATCAACTGGTTTTCCCGGGCGACGGGCACGATCCATATCAACCGTCGCAAAGTGGAGGCGGTGGAGCATAAGAAGCTGCTTGAAGACCGCCTGAGTGCCGGCAACAGACTAATGTTCTTCCCTGAAGGAACCTCAACAGATGGTAGGGAAGTTCTTCCTTTTAAGTCAACACTTTTTTCACCATTCTTCACGGAAGTCCTGAATGCTGTTTCTTGGATCCAGCCAGTTACGACCGTCTATCGCGCACCAGAGGGTGAGGATCCGCGATTCTACTGTTGGTGGGGCGACATGGATCTCGGGCCGCATCTCTTGCGGGTTCTGGCGGCACCGCGACAGGGATCCATAGAAGTAACATTCCATCCGCCGCTGCGGGTTTCGGACTTTTCGGATCGAAAGGCGCTTGCATATGCCTGCGAGCTGGCGGTGCGGGAGAGTATGCCTGCATGAAAATTCATGCTGGTTGATGATCGACCACCCTGTGCAGGCGAGGGTGTTCAGCCCCTTTGGTCGGACTGGCCCGTCATCAATCTCGTATCCAGTTGCAGTTACGACATGGTATGAACCTGAGGAATTCTGGCCTCAGCCGCGACTGCGGCAAGGAACAGGTCCAAATATTATGCCACTTCCATGGGAAAGTCGGCGACGGTGTTTCCGGCGCTGGCACATTCGCGACAGGTAGCATGCCGTTGGTCGGCGAAAGGTTGAAGGTGTGATCATCTCTAAGATGCATGGTTATTCGCGGGCCGACTTCAGGGCGGTAATTGGCTGCCTAACAGATCCAATTGGAAAACCTGGCTTGACAGGAGACACCAGTATTGAAGTGCCCTTCAGGATGCGAAAAGAGAACATTTCCGAAGCGTGTGAATACTGCCTGAATTGGCGGTAAAGGGATTGAGGGACAATCAGGTAAATGGTGCCTCCATACCGCGCCGGAACGCCACATCATGAAGCGGGCATGCGCCCTGACAGCTGGGCAAGACGGATGGGACCCCGCACAGAACGACCTGCACGACAGTTGACTTCGCCGTACGGTCTCCCCGCAAACAGAATTGCATAATCCGGCCCAACACCGCATTGATCAACAGGTAGAGCACGCCAGCACCCATCCAGGTTGCCGCTCCATAGTGACGGCCTGGCACACGGAAACCGCTGGAAACTCGTTCTGCAAATGGACCATATCAAACCGACACTTCGACATACTTGCCAGGTCCAGTCCGGTTTACGACGGTGCGAATAGGATCGATCTGTTGCCGAACACGCGGCCAGCAGGACCAGGAAATCCAGCTGCCTGCCACCCGGAATTCGCTGGTGACGAAGATTCTGGTCCGTGATTATCATCAACTTCCGACCATACGCGCTCATAAGCCGTATCCGCAGTATGGTCCGGTATATGCTCACGGAGGGGAGTGGGCACACTCTGATCGAACAGAATTCTCAATGGGCATGTTCCGTCAAAATTGGCGCATCGTGAGCAAATACGCTCTGGACATGCCAGCGTTCGACACCCGGGAACCATTCCAGAAACAGTTCGACTGTGGCCCCGTCCAGCAGGTTCTCGAATAGCGTCGCAACTGGCACCCTAGTGCCGCGAAAGACCCAAGAACCACTAACCCTGTTTGGATCGCGGTCTACAGCGGAACAGTCATTCCACGTAGTCATAGTGAATTACGGTATCCGTTACCATTCTCCCTATCAGTCCGGGACCAATAGATCAGGTTGATTGCGGATGGCCCACCCCGTTTCGGGCACTTTAGGCGGGATTACGGCAGATGGCCAAACTAGAATCATGGTTGCGATGCCTGCTGTCGCTCGCAGCTGCATCTGCGGGTCTCGACAGGGGCACGGTTCAGTCCTTTGCAGCCAATACGTTTTTCCAGCCTCATTCACCGATGGCCGTCCGGTCGATTGTATGGTTTCTGGTGATCCCGTTCCCGGGCAGGGCTCCCTCCGGATGCGGGACTGAAATCAATCTGGAATGCCACCTCCAGCGGGACCACCCAGCTTATGGCGCCAACTCTGGCTCCATCTACCCGCCGACGATCGTCTGCGGCAGAAATAGCGCGATCTGCGGAAAAATGATGAGAAGGCCAATCATGGCGGCCATTGCGAACCAGAATGGCCAGATGCCGCGGAAGATCCGTGCCATCGGCACATCCGGTGCGATGGACTTGACGACAAAGACGTTGATCCCCACTGGCGGACTGATCATGCCCATTTCGAGTACGATTACCACTATGATCCCGAACCAGATGAGATCCCATTCAAGCCCGATCGCAATGGGAATCACCACTGGAATCGTCAGAACCAGCATGGCCATGGATTCAAGGAACATGCCGAGAAACATGTAGGCAAGGATGATGACTAGCAGGACGCCAATGTCTCCGATAGGCAGGGACGTCAGGACCAGCACCATCTGCGCGGGCAGTTCCGTCAGCGACATGAAGGGGATGAAGACAAACGCGCCGATGATGATGAGAAAGACCGTAGCGGTAGCGTTCATCGTCTGCAGGATGACGGTACGTACCGATTCCATTGAAAGGGACCGACGCCAGACCGCCACGACAAACGTCAGGAATGCGCCGACTGACGAGGCTTCGACCGGTGTGAAGAAGCCGGTATACATTCCACCAATCGTTACCAGCACAACGCCCAGGATTGGAGTCGCGCGCCCAAGCGAGGCCAGGCGTTCGGCCCCTCCCGCCCGGTCGCCAGGTGGCCCGGCCCTGGGATTGCGGGCTACAACCATATGGATCGCACCGATGAACAGAAGCGTCAGAATGACACCCGGAAATACCCCGGCCATGAACAGACGCCCGATCGACTGCTCGGTCAGAACCGCATAGATGATCATGCCTCCTGAGGGCGGGATCAGGAAACCAAGCGTACCTCCTGCGGCCACTGATCCAGTGGCAAGGCTGTCCGAATATCTGAAGCGCTTCATTTCGGGGAGCGCGACGCGCCCCATGGTAACGGTGGAAGCGAGCGAAGAGCCGGACAGGGCTGCGAAGCCCGCACATGCGGCGATGGTGGCCGATGCCAGCCCGCCCCGCAAATGCCCCATCCAGCGATAGGCCGCGGCGAACAGGTCGTTCGACATGCCCGAAACTCCCGCCAGGTTGCCCATCAGGACAAACATTGGAATCACCAGGAGATTGAAGTTTGATGCCGCCTCGAATGTCTCGCCTGCCAGATTGGAATAGGCGATTTTCCATCCGCGGGCCCAGGCCTGATCCGATCCCATACCCACGGCAATGAACTTGTTTGCGTTGGCGACGATCGTGCCGACGAATCCAACGCAGAGTAAGGCGAGTGCCACCGGCATCCGTAACGCCAGCAGGATGAACAGTGAAAGCAGTCCCAGAACGCCCAACAGCGTCAGGCCGATCATGGAGTTTCCCCGTCGATCCTTAGGATAGCAATCCTGCCGGAACTGAGGAGTTGCCAAATGTCGAGAAGCAGGACCACGGCATAAAGCGCCGCCGAGATGGCCAGCAAATAGTAGAAAGGCTCAAATGAGATCAGCAACTGCTGTGTCGTCTCACCAAAACGAACCGAACTTTGGCCCGAATGCCACAACCGCCATGTCATGACGGTCAAAAGCGCCACACCAGCAAACTTGACGAAGATCGCCGACCATTTGGCAAACCCCGCCGACATGCGCGATTCCATTACCTCGATTTCGATATGCGCCCCTGTTCGCGCACCTAGTGGAATCGAGAGAGCAACGATCACGACGAGAGAAAGTGTCAGGAGATCTTCGGCACCGACAATGGGGGAATTCAGCGCCTTGCGCATGATCAGGACATTCCAGACCGAAAATCCTGTCATGAAGAACAGCACGGCCCCGCCGAGAAAGAGCGACAGGAACTTGAGCGCTGGATCAATGAAACTGAGAATGCTGGATGTTTCGTGTTCACTCGACATCGAATTTCAGGACGCATGGTAGCCGGGGCAATCGCCCCGGCATGTCGCGATCTATCCGTTATCTGTTGATTGCATTGTAGATTTCTTCGGCATTATCAACGCCCCGTTCGGCATAGTCGGCAAAGATTTCCTTTAGCCCTTCCGCTACGGCAGCGTCCATGCGCATGCGTTCTTCCGCTGACACTTCGATCAGCTCGTAGTTTTTGTCGGTCGTCTCGCCCATAAGCGCCAGCGACCGCGCGTCTGCCCCATCAAAGCTCTCGGCAAGCTTCATGGAAGCCGCCTCACCTGAGAGTTCGTCGATGATCGCGCGATGCTCGGGACTCAGGCCCTCGTAGCGCTCACGGTTCATGACGACGAAGATCACCGCATGCTGTACCGGCACATTGGTGACGAAATATGTCGCCACGTCCCAGAAATTCCAGGGCGGTGTCATGTTGTTATAGGTGGCATAGGCTCCATCAATCGTGCCGGTCGAGAGCCCGGTATACATTTCGGTTACGGGCATCTGGACTGGCACTGCCCCCATCGCCTCGATGATTGGGGTGGTCAGCGCGGCATAGGGAACGATCTTGGCACCCTTCAGCCCCTCCAGTGTCGATACGTCCCTGGTTGCGGCGATTCCAATCCCCGCGGCGGTCGTCAGGCCGATCACCTTTACATCAGCGTATTCGTCGGCAAGGTGTTCGTCAAAGACTGCAAGGAGGCGCTCGGTAGCGTCGTGGGAGCTTTCCGCCTTCCCGGGTGGGATCGCAAGCATGGTCTTCGGGAACAGCGCAGGGGTATAGGCGGAGACACCGAATGTGATGTCCGCGACCCCTTCAACCGCCCGCTTATATTGCTGCACCGGTCCGGCACCGAGCTGGCCTGCAGGGAAGAGTTTCATGGTCAGCGTTCCGTCTGAGCGTTTCTCCAGTTCCTCGCCGAACCACTTGAACATCACCGTATTCGTGTGATGCTGCGGTGGTACGAACGTTGCGACCGTCAGTTCTTCCGCCACCGTCGACTGTACGGAAATTCCAAGGGCTGCGGTAAGCGCCAGGCTGATGCGTGTGAATGCCATTCTATCCTCCATTGGCCTGAGTTTGGGATCCCAAACGGCATCCTGGCCAAACCAGATAGCCGATTCTCACCCGTTTCCAGATAGCTCTTGCGCATATGGGATTCCAAATCAAGAAAAACTTGCTGATTTTGGTATGGACTCGACAAATTACTTGACTTTGGGATCCTAAATCGGGTCAATGCTGGCATGGAATCGATAGATACGGAACTCGCGGCCCGCATTCGGAGCGATATCGTTCACGGCGCATATGCTGAAGGCGAACGCCTGTCGGAAGCTGATCTTTGCGAAACCCATGGTGTTTCGCGAACACCGGTTCGTCTTGCTTTACGTCTCCTTGAACGGGAGGGCATCATTCTGCGTGGCAAGGGACGCGGTTACAAGGTGCAGCCTCCGACCGTTGCCGATATATTGCAGGCAGTACAGGTACGCGGACATCTTGAGAGTCTGGCCGCGAGACTGATGGCGCAGTCACCCGGAAAGACCAGTCGGTTACCCGCATTGGCGGATGCGATCCACACAATTGCTGAACTGGTGGATCTGGGTCGACTTGACGAGCCGATCATCCGTCAGATGCAGGCCGCAAACAAAATCTTTCACACGACGATTCTGGAAGCATGCGGTAATGACTATATAGGATTCACCTGTCGGCAGATCAGCCACCTTCCGATGCTGGCCGCAGGTTCGATGGTATTCGATCGGGCGGTTCGTGACACACCTGATCAACTGGAACGTGGATTGCTAAGGCTTCGCATCGGTAACGCGCAGCATCAGGTTATTTTCGAGGCGATCGAGCATGGAGATGCCGTTCGCGCTGAAGGAATGATGCGGGAGCACTCCCACACGATGATCGAATACATCCAGACTTTCGAGAGGCGTGGCAGGAGCCTTACGGTATCGGATATGGTTGCCTATTCTGCAGATGAAACTGACTATCCGCAGGTCTGAGGATGGCGGAGTCAGGCTATTCAGCACAGATCGTGCAGCACGTTCAGCCGGAATTGAAGGACTTCCTTCAGGATTGTCCACCGTTGATTACCGTCGTCATGTCATGATAGCCACCGACTAGCCGAAGGGAGCGGCATGGAGGTGACTGCAGTGAAAGACGCCACCTCAACAGATCCATGGTGCGGAAGCCTGTCTGACGGCATTTGTGAGCATGAAAATCCCGATCCACATAGCGGGGATAACGATGCTCTCCCAAATGTAGGGCAAAGGTATCCGCAGGCTATGGCCCAGGCTGAACGGTAGCTACACGGGAAAAGGAAATCTTTCGGCGGCGATAGTCGCCCCATGGTGCGATGCAGCTGAGAAAGACGGATTTACAGGCATTTCGTACCGAGTGTTTGGCAGCGCTGGCACCGGATTCAGATTCGTGAGTTAATTCAGGGATATCGGGGCAATTCCTGATCTCGGCCTTTCGAACGGATCGCTCAGGGCCACCAAATTCTATGGGGTGAGGCATTCAGCCAAAGGGTAGGCTGTTTCAGAATCTGGCACCGGGACCGAAGATGGCTGTGGTCGCGCATCGGGTGCCGACCAGACAGCGTGGCAAAGCTGCAGACCCGCTGTATTCGATAGGCATGCGGTGTTGAGCGGAATCCGTAAGGCACGGGTCTTCTGGTCTGTATTGGTAAACGGCTGTCTTCCCACGCCGTGGGATAGGCGGATAGCCAACATGGATGTCACGCGGTCAACCAGCTTCTCCTCTTCCTCCGCGACGGTGGCGACGACGCTCGAGAGTCAGCTGAGCAAGAATGGACAGAGCGATTTCATCGGGCGTGACCGCGTCGATGGGAATTCCGGCAGGGGCCTGGACCGCGGATATCGTCTCGTCTGAAATCCCCTCACTAGAGAGCTTCTGCGCCAAAGCGGAAAATTTTCGTCTGCTGGCGACCATGGCTACGAACTGCGCGTCCTGTGCAAGCGCTGAGCGCAGGGCCGCTAGATCGCCTTTGCCCTGGGTGGCCACGACCACCACGCGGATCTGTCCCGGGATTAGGACCGGTGCCGGAGAATTCGGTTTCAGTTCCGCAATCGACCACCCAAGACCATCAGCAAGGCTGGCCAATGCGCGGGCAACGGGAGATTCGCCATATATCAGCAGTTCGGGCTGCGGCAGCACCATCTCGACAAAGATGTCGACGGAACCCCGTGAAGGGCATCCACTTCTGGCAAATCTGACTCCATCCACGACGTCTCCTTCCGAGACACCTTTTCCATCCAGTACATCCTGCGGGTTCAGGGAAATAAGCTGCGGTTGTCCGCTCGCCTGTGCATGCGCCACGGCCCTTTCCATGGTGGCCTGGACGCATCCTCCGCCAATCCAGCCCTTGAGCACCGTCCCCTTCGCATCCAGAAGCGCCTTGGTGCCCGGCCTGGCGGCGGTGGAACCTGCCGTACGGATTACTGTGGCGATGGCGTAAGGCCTGCCAGCCGCCCGCAGATTTCGGGCAAGATCGGCCATATCTCGATCTGCCAGATCCGCCGATGTCACAGGCGCACCAGAAAACGTTCGAGCTCGGCAAGATCACTCAGTCTGTTCGCGGGACGGAATAGATCAAGGTGGGGTAGGGCGGCCGCCATACAACGTGCGACCGGCTCGAACCGCTCCGAGTCCATCAGCGGATTTAGCCATATGATCCTGCAGCCCCGTTTCTTTAGCGCAGCCATCGCTTTACTGATCACTTCGGGAGGATCCGTGTCATAGCCATCCGACATGATCAGCACAACGGTGCGCCCGTTGACAAAGCGGCGCGCATATGTACGGGCAAACTGGTATAGTGAAGCCCCTATTCTGGAGCCTCCCCCATAACCATTGGCCAGCAGAGACAGCCGCGTGAGGGCACGTAAAGCATCCCTGTCGCGTAACGCGCCTGTAATGCGAACCAGATGGGTATGAAACAGATAGGCATCCGCGGTGTCGTCCGCTCGGATCAGACCTGCGGTAAAGGCCAGATAAACCCGTGCATACAGGGTCATTGAGCCCGATACATCGCAGAGCGCAACGATCCTGAGGGGGCGATCAGGCCGTTGCTTTCGGGGTAGTCGCAGCGGTTCACCACCACTTGAGAGGCTTTGGCGCATCAGTTTGCGAAAGTGAATTCGATCGCCGCGCTGCGCCGCAACGCGCCGCCGCGAACGTCGGTCGCAGAGTGCCGCACCCAGACGCAGTGCGATGCGCTCAGCTTCAGCAACATCTTCGGGTGTAAGCAGTCCGCTCAGATCCCTGTGCATCTTCGCCTGCACCGCACTGGCCGCCAGCTCGCCTTCGCCATCAGCGTCGACCGGGTCAGCACTATCTTCCGATGATGTCGAAGTTCCGGTGCCGCCTGCAAGCCGTTGCTCTGGCAGGCTTCTCAGGGAAAGCGCCTTCTTCGTTCCCGCCGAAGGCACTGACTTCCGCACAACCCGGCCACCATTCAGCCAGAAGGCGTCGAAGAGGCGATCAAAGGATTCGTAATCCTCCGGTGATCGGGTACAGACCGCCTTTAGCGCCCTGCGGGCGTCCTGCGGATCGGAAGGGTTCGCATATGCGAGGGCCGCCAACGACAGTTCCGTCACGTCAACCCCCAGATGGAGACCGTTAGCCCGTAGATGCGCGAGAAACCCTGCCATCCGTGCAGCCGGTCCAGGATCACGGGCAGCAAATCTGGTCACCCGGCTCATGCCGCCCGTCCTGCGAGACGCTGTGAAACCTCGTTGGGCACCGCATCGCGATCGCATTGCGTTTTCAGGAGAGTTGACAGCGCTGCCTGCAGCGCGACTGGATCATGGGTCAGGTCATTGATCCCGAGACCCATCAGGGCGGAGGCGAAATCCAGCATCTCAGCGATTCCAGGCTTCTTTTCGAGATCCTCCCTGCGCAGGGACTGCACGAAGCCTACGACCTGTGCGGCAAGCTTCGTTTCCACCTGGGGGCAGCGTGCATTCAGGATCGCAAGCTCCGTGCTCCGGTCCGGATAGTCCAGATGTGCGTATAGACACCTCCGTCTCAATGCATCACTCAGATCGCGTGTGCCGTTGGCGGTCACAATCACATAGGGTCGCGCCATCGCGGTGATGGTCCCCAGTTCAGGAACCGTGATCTGAAAATCAGACAGCACCTCAAGCAGATAGGCCTCAAATTCCTCATCGGCCCGGTCAACCTCATCAATCAGGAGGATCGGGGAAGCCTCCTGCCTGATGGCCTTCAGCAGCGGTCGCTCAAGGAGGAACTCTTCAGAGAAAATTCGCTCCTCGACGGCACGCCCAGTTTCACCATTCTCCGCCGCCGCGCGAATGGAAAGCAGCTGGCGTTGATAGTTCCACTCATAGATCGCCTGCGCCGCATCCAGCCCCTCATAGCATTGCAGCCGGATCAGCTGCGTGTCCTGAACAAGGGCCAGAACCCTGGCAACCTCGGTCTTTCCGACGCCGGCAGCACCTTCCAGCAGCAGCGGACGACCCAGTACAAGTGAGAGATGCACCGCCATGGCCAGACTGTCTCCGGCCACATATCCGTGAGCAGCCATCGCTTCCTGCAGTGATTTCCAGCTCATTGTCGAAAGCCGTTCACTTTGGGAAGCGAATGACTGCCAGGCATCCCGTCAATCATGCAGGCCAAGCTCATTGGCCGCCTTCCATATCCTCCAGTGATCGTGAGGCATATGGCTCTGGCGCAACCCGAACGCCCGAAATGCATCATGCACCGCGTTCGAAAAGGCTGGCACTCCACCAACATTCGGACTTTCGCCCACACCCTTGGCTCCAATCGGGTGATGCGGACTCGGGGTGACGGTGTGGTCCGTAGTGTAGTTTGGAGTTTCCCAGGCGGTTGGCAGGAAAAAGTCCATCAGCGTAGCGGTCCTGACATTACCCACATCGTCATAGGCGATCTCCTGCCCCATTGCGATGGCCAGTGCCTCGGTCAGACCTCCATGGACCTGACCCTCAATAATCATTGGATTGATGCGGGTGCCGCAATCATCCAGTGCGTAGAACTGCCGAACCTCATGCTCGCCGGTGTCCACGTCGATCTCCATGACACAGACATAGGCACCAAAGGGATAGGTCATATTCGGCGGATCATAGTAGCTCACCGCCTCCAGTCCCGGTTCGATCCCCGGGATGGCCTGATTATAGGCGGCGAAGGCGATTTCCTTCATGGTCTTGAACCGCTCTGGCGCTCCCTTGACGACAAAGCGGTCAACGTCGAATTCCACATCGTCGTCATGGACCTCCAGCAGATAGGCCGCGATCATCTGCGCCTTCGCCCGGATCTTGCGTCCAGCCATGGCAGTAGCCGCTCCAGCAACAGGGGTAGAGCGCGAGCCATAGGTGCCAAGCCCGTAAGGTGCGGTGTCGGTATCGCCTTCCTCGACGGTGATCGAATCGGCAGATAGCCCAATCTCCGAAGCGAGGATTTGCGCAAATGTGGTTGCGTGTCCCTGTCCCTGGGAGATCGTGCCCAGTCTTGCGATTGCCGATCCTGTCGGGTGGATGCGGATCTCGCAGCTGTCGAACATGCCAAGGCCAAGGATGTCGCAGTTCTTGACCGGACCTGCGCCAACGATTTCGGTGAAATGAGCGAGCCCGATTCCGAGTAGCCTGCGTGTCTCGCCACGCCTGAAGGCTTCGATCCGTTCCGCCTGTTCCCTGCGCAGTCCTTTGTAATCAACCGCCTGCAGCGCCCTGTCCCAGGCGGTGTGATAGTCGCCGGAATCATACTCCCAGCCTAGCGCGGACTTATATGGGAACTGCTCCGGCCTGATGAAGTTGATGCGTCGAAGTTCGGCCGCATCCATATTCAGTTCAATCGCCAGAACCTCAATCATCCGTTCAATGAAATATGCAGCCTCTGTCACGCGGAAAGAGCAGCGGTAGGCCACCCCACCTGGAGCCTTGTTCGTATACACACCGTCGACAGCCAGATAGGCGACAGGAATGTCGTAGGAGCCGGTGCAGATATTCATGAAGCCAGCCGGGAACTTGGTCGGGTCGGCGCAGGCATCGAATCCACCGTGGTCGGCGGTTGTGTGGCACCAGAGGCCGGTGATCCTGCCCTCTCTGGTGGCAGAGATTCTGCCCTTCATCCAGTAGTCGCGGGCGAAGGCGGTGGTCATCAGGTTTTCCATCCGGTCTTCTATCCACTTGACCGGCCGCCCCGTCACGATGGATGCCACGACGGCACAGACATAGCCCGGATAGGCACCAACCTTGTTGCCGAAGCCTCCGCCTATATCGGGTGAGATCACCCGAATGTTGTGCTCTTCGAGACCAGAGATAAGTGAAACCACGGTGCGGATTGCATGCGGAGCCTGAAAGGTTCCCCAAAGGGTCAGTTTGCCGTTGACCTTATCCATGGACGCCACCGTGCCGCAGGTCTCCAGCGGGCAGGGATGGGTTCGGTGGTAGTGTATCATCTCTTCGGCCACCACATCCGCTTCGGCAAGCACCTGCTCTGTGGCGACTCTGTCACCAGCCTCCCAGGTAAAGATGTGGTTGTGGTGTCTGCGGGGTCCGTGAGCGCCTTCGGCGGAGCCCTCCAGGTCCTCGCGCAGCACAACGTCTGATCGCAGTGCCTCGAAGGGATCAGTGATTACGGGAAGTTCCTCATATTCCACTTCGACCAGTTCCACCGCATCGGCGGCGACATAGCGGTCACGGGCAACCACGAACGCGACTTCCTGTCCCTGGAACAGAACCTTGCCATCGGCCAGCACCATCTGCCTGTCGCCCGCAAGTGTCGGCATCCAGTGCAGGTTGAGAGGCGCCAGGTCCTCAGCCGTCAGTACCGCGACAACACCGTCCAGTGCCAGGGCGGCGGTCTTGTTGATCGATCTGATCCTGGCATGTGCATAGGGTGAGCGCACGAAATCACCATGCAGCATGTCAGGAAGCCTGATATCATCGACGTAGTTTCCCCTGCCAAGGACGAAGCGTATGTCTTCAACGCGTTTGCGCGAACAGCCCAAACCCTTGAGACTGGCCGCACGTTCCGCACGTTCCGGAGTCATGTCGTTCATTCTGCGTCCTCCCTACCTCTGTTCATTTCGCCCGCAGCGGCCAGGATGGACTTGACGATGTTCTGATAGCCAGTGCAGCGGCAGATGTTACCTGCCATACCAAAGCGGATATCATCCTCGGTCGGATGCGGGTTTTCCTCGAGCAGTTTCGACGCCCGGGTGATCATGCCCGGTGTGCAGAACCCGCACTGAAGCCCGTGGTGTTCGCGGAACGCCTCCTGCAGTACATGCAGCGAGTCGTGCTGACCGAGCCCTTCGATCGTGGTTATGTCGGCTCCATTGGCCTGGGCTACGAACATTGTACATGATTTGACCGACTTGCCGTTGAGCGTAACCGTGCAGGCTCCGCAATGGGACGTATCGCAGCCCACATGTGGGCCGGTCAGGTTCAGGTGCTCGCGCAGCGCGTAGATCAGAAGTTCCCGCGGCTCCGCAAGAAATTCCTTATCCTCGCCATTGACGTTCAGCTTGATGTGCATTTTCTGGGACATAATCCTCTCTCTCACGCACGCGACCAGGCGCGCGTGATTGCGCGGGTCAGGATGATACCAGCCGTATGGCGCTTGAAGGGCACTGGTCCCCGATTGTCCTCGGCGGGATCGATATCGTTCAGCATGGCGTTCACGGCAGCCCTGATCGAGGCGGTGTCGACTGCGGTTCCAATAAGAGCGGATCCGGCAGCTCTGGAATGAACCGGCGTGTCGCTCAGATTGGTCATCGCGACCGAGGCCGAGGTGCAGTGCCCGTTCTCCGCCTCCAACACGACCGCAGCGGCTGCAGTGGCATAATCACCGATCCGGCGTTTCTGCTTTTCGTAGGCCTGCCCACCCGCCGGGATGGCAAAGCTGATTGAGGTGAGCACCTCATCGTCTTCGCGGTCGGTCATGAAGGCGGCCTCGTAAAAGTCGCGTGCGGCCACGCTGCGTCCACCGCCCGGCCCCATCAGTTCGAAGGAGGCATCCAGGCACTGCATAACGCCCGGCATGTCATTGCCGGGATCGCCATTGGCAAGGTTGCCGCCCAATGTACCCATGTAACGCACCTGGGGATCGGATATCTGAAGCGCGGCCTCTCGCAGGATCGGCACCGCTTCGGCCAGCCCTCCATGCTGGATCACCTCATGCTGGGTGACCATCGCGCCCACACGGACATGACCGCTCTTGATGGAAACCCCTTTCAGGCTCTCTATGTCCTGAAGGTCGATCAGATGCGGGACGTCGGCCATCCTGAGTTTCATCATGGGGATAAGGCTATGTCCACCTGCCATGACGCGCGCATCCTCGCCATGGGTCTTCAGGAGCGCGATTACCTTGTCCAGAGTGTCGGGACGGTGATAATCGAACGGCGCTGGGATCATTGCGGGACCTCCCAATCATTCAGTTGATTCAATTCGGCATTAGTGCCTGTGTATTTTGACATGAGAATTCAACGAAGCAAGTGAAATCATTCACGAAATGCGAAGCCGTTACAGGCCAAGCGCAGCGCGCACTTTATGCAAGTGGGACCTGCTGACGGGAACACGTTCCAGCTTCGCGACATCAAGGCGACACACGCCGTTATCCTTGTTCCTTTCAAAGCCGCTCACAAATGCCGGGTTGATCAGGTAGCTGCGATGCGTCTTGATGAAGGAAGTGGATTTCAGACGCTTCTCCGCTTCAGTGATGGACCAAACGCAGAACAGTTTATCGGTGGCGGTATATATGTGTGTGTAATGCCCTTCCGCCTGGATTGCGGCGATCTTGCCAATGCTCATGAACTGAGTTCGCTTTTCCTGCTCATAGGGAACCTGCATGCTTGTGCGTGGCTGCTGCGGGCGGGCCTGTTCCTTAGGAGCTTCTGTGGAAGGGAGGGGTTCGCTTGCGGCAGGGAGGGGCTTAAGTAAGGTGACCCCCGTCATTAGGAATGCCCCACACAGAACGAAACTCATGACTACTATGCTCATGGCGATCGCTTCGTTCCCAATCAGGGGTCCAACCTCTTCAATCGTATCGGCCGCCACAAAGGAGGTTCCCCAAATGGCGATGAAATGAACGCTGAAGACCGAGGAGCCAAAGAACATGGCGCCAAAGACGATGTTCCGCCGCTTCCGTTTACCATAGGCGATGGAAACGGCGGCAATGTTCAGCAGACACGAGCAGATGACAGCCATCCCGATACCAAGAGGCGTGTAGCTTGCCATACAGGGCTCGAGTCCTTCCATGCTCATATAATGCATCGCAAGAATGCCCAGACCGATTATCACGCCAGATATCGTCAGATTTGTTCTTGTCCGATCCGTGAAATGCAGGATCAGAAGAGCCAGACCCACAATCAGGATAGCAACCAGAGCCGAGGCCAGAGTGATCGCCGCGTCATAGTAGAACTGGATCGGTAATTGCAGACTAAGCATGGCGACGAAATGCATTGCCCAGATGCCGCTACCTAATGTCACCGCGGCCAGAGCGACCCGCACCTTCTTCTGTGCATCGCTTTGAGTGGACATGTACTGGGTAAAGGACAGTCCAACCATTCCAGCCATAACCGCCACAAGTAGGGACGCGAATACCAGCCAGTAATTGTGGGTGTATTCCAAAAGCTGCATAATGGGATTATACCGGTGCGAGGAGTATCCAGCAAGTTTCGCCTTCGATCTTCATGCTCCGAGCAGAACACCCGCTCCGAGCGAACCAGGAGCGGAATCCGGTGGTTTTTGTCCGGCAAACCGCTCGTGGCAGGCCGTGACCTAAGGGAAGGGATCCAGCAGATGCGCCAGCTCACCGAGGTTGCGTTGATCCAGCATCCGATTCAGAAATGGATACTGTGGAACTGCCGCACATGCAGAAGCGTGAAGAGTAGATAATACTGGAATCATTCGCCTCTCCCGCACGGCTGATCTAGCCTGAAACGGTGTTCCCCGTAATTCCTGAATTCCCGGCCATGAAACAGCAGAATTCGTCAAGCGAAGGGAAATCTTTCACGAAATGCGAATTATGCGCACGAAATGCGAAAACCAATGGATGCCATGTGCGGCCCGCAATTCATGCAGGAGGGATCTGCCGGCCGAGCCGCGTTCACGATTCGCGATATCAGGACGACATGCGCCCTCATCCCAGTTCCTTTAGGGGCCGCCACAGATGCAGGGTTCATCAGGTAGCTGCATGGATTTCAGGCACTTCTCCGCTTCATTGCTGAACTACCCGGATAGAGGTACGGTAGCGACTGTATATGGGAGTCCGCTGGAAACCTCGTCTTTCCGCTCGGTCCAAGCCAGATGCCGCGCGACTGACGGCTGCGCCCGGGCAGTCCGGACGGTTCGTAGCTATCCCCATCCGGGGCGCCATTTCCCGGCGTTCATGTTGACGTCGGCAATATGGCCACCAGTGGCAGCAGGACCGACGGCACGACCTTAAAGTCGGGCGGGAGCGGTGGGAAATCCGGTAGGAAAACGCCGTCACATCAAGTGACTGGAATGTATTCCTCAAGGGATGTGGGTATTTTGACCGCAAGGCCGGGCAATCGCGGCAGTGAGGAGTTCTAACGCCCGGACCGGATCGTCTCTGCTCCAGATCTCTGGGCCGATACCGAAGAAATCCGTGACCGGTACGAGCGCCTCAAGGCAAGCGGAATCCAGAACGCCCTCGGCAACGACAGGGACTTCGATCATTTCGGACCACCAGGCAAACAGATCGGGTTCCGCATGAAGTCCATCACCCAGGGAAGTCGGCGCAGCGGGCCCGAATGAAACATAGTCTGCGCCGGCTTCCGCAGCGGTCATTCCAGCATGTCGGGAAACCCCACAGAACGCCCCGACAATGGCATCCGGGCCCAGTTCCGCTCGGGCGGAACGAACCGATCTTGAGCCCGAGGCGAGGTGTACGCCGTCAAGCCCCGTGCGCTTTACCATCTGGATGTGGGTATCGATCACCAATGGAACGTCATGCGCATGGGCCACCTCCCTCACGGCGTCGCAGGCACGCTGGATTTCGTTCTCGTCATCTGACGACAGGCTGAGCCTCAGACATGCCACCTCAGCGCTGTCAAGAACGAGGGACAATAGGTTCGCAAAACTCTCGCAATCAAACGCCGGTGGCGTGATCAGATAGATCTGTGGCCGCTCTGACTCGCTCATTCGACTCCTATAGACTGAAGCTTTTCCGTCGCCAACCCGCAGCACGGCCGGTTCCGCATTGGACATGGATCGGTATGGATATTTCCTGTCGGAACCTGATGGGGCCCTGGTCAGCAGTTAAGGCTTTGTGGGTGGCGTGAACCCACTTCCGTGGTCAGGACAACGCCTATTCAGTCGAAGGGAGAACCAGATGCGCAACATATGGTCTGTTCCTGTTTGAAAGTTCCGGTTCATTGTGCGAGAGTCCGTTTCAGGGATTCGATGGTTAACGGCGACATGAGCGGAAATTCGCAGCATCGCACCTGCAACCTGGTGATGCTGTCCCTGACAGCCCCGTATGCGTTGGCCAAGACCGCGGAGAGGAAGCATCCAGTCGCATTCGACAATGGATGGCAGGCACAGGTGGGGGGGCGGATGCCAGTAAGCCGATGCAGTGACGAATGTCCGAGCCCGATTTACGCAGCCCAGGCATTGAGACCCAGTCAGGATAGGCTAATGGATTGCCGGATTTCATATGCTGGAAAGAACCGCATTGGCTGACATAGTCGATAAGGCCACCAGAAGCCGGATCATGTCCTCGATCCGTGGCAAGGATACGAAGCCTGAAATAGTGATTCGACAGGCACTCCATGCGCACGGATTCCGCTACCGCCTGCATGGCAAGGGCCTGCCTGGCTGTCCCGACATGGTGCTGCGAAAGTACAATGCGGTAATTTTCGTGCATGGCTGTTTCTGGCATGGCCATGACTGCCCGTTATTTCGTCTGCCCGGAAGTCGGGTGGATTTCTGGAAGGCGAAGATCGACCGCAACAGGGAACGTGATCAGGAGGTCGCGGCAGCGCTTTGCGAGCAGGGATGGCGAAGGCTGGTGATCTGGGAATGCGCTCTGCGCGGCCGGAACAGACTGATAATGGAATACGTGATCCAGCGGATCGTGGAATGGCTGAATGGATCAATGACTGAGCTTGAGATACGAGGAACCGTCTCGGGCGGTTAGGGATGGGTTCAGACGAATTCGGGGAATCGTAGGCCTTTCTGCTCCTGGTCACCTTCGTAAGGCATGTGCTCCACGTTGGAGCGAAGTTCAGCCCTGAAGCCGCACGGTGCCCGCTTGCCGACCCCGACATTCGTGCGTATGACCAGCCATTCCAGCCCATGAGGACGAGATGCAGCCCTGTTTCGTGTTGGTTCGCCCGCAACTTGGGGAAAACATTGGTGCCGCGGCCCGTGCCATGGCAAACTTCGGGCTGTCTCAATTGCGGCTGGTCGCCCCGCGCGATCAATGGCCCAACGAGAGCGCGTTCGCCATGGCGAGTGGGGCTGGCAGACTTCTGAACGACGCTGGAATATTTGGCGGGACGGCGGATGCCGTTGCGGACCACACCACCGTATATGCTGCCACCGCCCGCCCACGTGGTCTGGTAAATCGTGTTCTGACTCCGGAACGTGCGATGTGCGAAGCGGCGGAGAAACTTGTCGACGGGGAAAGGATCGCCGTGCTGTTCGGGCCGGAGCGGGCCGGGCTCGAAAATGATGACATCGCAAGAGCCAACGCGATCATCCGTGTCCCAACCGTTCCTGGCTTCGCTTCGCTGAATCTCGCCCAATGCGTCCTGCTGATTGCCTATGAATGGCGACGCCAGACATTTGAAACGCAATCAGAGCGCATCGAACTGTCCGGAACCCGGAAAGCCACCGGGCTGGAGATCGAAAAGCTGGCGGAGCATTACGAGACTCGACTGGACGAAGCGGGCTTCTTCTTTCCGGATTCCAAGGCCGACGGCATGAAGCAGGTGATGCGCAACCTCTGGAGCCGCATGCCACTTACACAGGCCGATGTCCAGCTGCTTCATGGCATTCTGCGGCAGATGGTCCGCTGGAAGACGCGCGGCTGAGCATACCATTCCGATGGGATTGTGTAACCGTCGACGTGATTGAGCGACATTGCCACGATAGCCATCAACCAAATCGGCCAGAAAGATATGTGACCGTACCGATCTCCAGGAATTTGCCGCGTGCCAGGTGGCGGTATTCCGGGGCGCTGAATTGCTACACGATGATTTATCCCGCGCTCCGTTCTCGATTACGGGAAAGCGAACTGGAAACAGGGACGGGCGCAATCCATTTCCATCCCTACACCGCCATAGACACCATGCCTCGCCCTCTCAGGAGTGAAGGCGGAATCCGGTGAAGGAATGAGCCAGGCGCTGCATCGCGAGGTGGAAGGGTGGACCCTGGCTCCCATCCCTGAATTCTCCTGGGAGGCGGATCGAGCATTCGGCTACGCACAGGGTACATTGGCTTGCGGACGGTTGAATCGCTCAGTAACTTCGGCATCCGTGGGGCTGCTTCTATCGGAACCCCTCAGCAGTGCGGGGAAGGGCAGTAATGACCGGAAAACGACCCATCTTCGAAGAGGTCGGCACTGACAGGGCCGCGGATACTTCCGTTCGCAGGAGCGGCCTCATCGACGGAAATGCGAGGGACGCGCGGAAGGCTCTGCGAATCTGGCTGTTCGTACTGGCCGTGCTTGTCGCGCTGATAGTGGTTGTCGGCGGTTTGACGCGACTGACCGACTCCGGACTCTCGATCACCGAATGGCGCCCGATAACGGGCGCACTTCCGCCGATGAGCACGGAGGTATGGGACGCGGAGTTTGCCAAATACCAGGCTACTGCGGAATACCGCCTACAGAACCCCGGGATGAGCCTTGAGGAATTCAGGATAATCTACTGGTGGGAGTGGGGGCACCGACAGCTAGGGCGTGTGATCGGAGTGGTCTGGGCCGCGGGGTTTCTGTTTTTCTGGGCTACGCGGCGTATACCCGCAGGCTGGACAGGGCGGCTGCTATCCCTTGGAGCTCTGGGGGGAGTTCAGGGTGTGATCGGATGGTGGATGGTCCGCTCCGGATTCACCGGAACAGCCCTGGACGTTGCCAGCTACCGACTTGCGATCCATCTCGGCCTTGCATTCATGATCCTGGGGCTCGTCATCTGGTTTGTGTTCAGTCTTTCCCGGCCGGCTCGGGAACTGATGCAGGCCCGGCGAAGTCGTGAATCCAGGCTTGGAACATATACCGCAGTGCTCGTCGTGGCCGCCTTTGTCCAGATTCTCCTGGGTGGGCTGGTCGCGGGACTGGATGCGGGACGAAATTACACCGACTGGCCACTTATGGCCGGTGGCGTATTCCCACCTGAAATGTGGGAGATCCAGCCATGGTGGCGAAATCTGTTCGAGAATGATGGAACGGTTCAGTTCATGCATCGCCTGTGGGGTTATCTCTTCGCTGCGACCGGCATTGGACTCTGGTTTGCTGTACGCCGAAGCGGCCACTCCCGCACGAGGCGGATTGCTGGATGGACCACTGCGGTTCTATTGGGTCAGATTGCGCTGGGAATAGTGACTGTAATGTTATCTGCACCGTGGTATCTGGCGATACTTCATCAGATCGCTGCCATGGTGCTATGGGTGTTCGTCCTATCCGTTCGGCATCAGGTGCGATACCCAATGGTGCAGTCAGTGAGGGAAACTGGATGAGCTCCACCTATGACAGTCTGATTTCGTTCGAACGCAGGACGCAGGCGCTCCTGGAAGTGGCTGAACGGCTCGGCTGGGACCGGGAAACGGTCATGCCGCCTGCGGCTGCAGAGCAGCGGGCGGAGGAAATGGCTGCGATTGAAGCCGTTCTGCATGCCCGCCGGACCGATGCGAAGGTAGGTGACTGGCTGGCGGCGGTCAATGAGAACACTCTCAGCGATGTCGAGCGTGCGAACCTGCGGCTTATCAGCCGGGAATTCGAGCGTGCCAGCCGTGTGCCAGCCGACCTTGCCTCCGAGATCGCCCGGGCTACAAGCCTTGCTCATGGCGACTGGGTTCAGGCACGTAAGGACGAGGATTTCGCGAAGTTTGCGCCTACGCTTGAATGGGTGCTGGATCTCAGGCGGCAGGAGGCCGCTGCGCTGGCTGATGACGGCAAACTCTATGGCGCGCTGCTCGACAGGTATGAACCGGGAGCGACGGAAGCTGGCGTGGCAGAGATGTTTGACGCCCTGCGTCCGGGTCTGGCAGCACTGGTAGACCGTGTGCTGGGAAGCGTTCACTCACCACCACCACTCAACCATGAGTTTGACGAGACAATCCAGGTCCGGCTCAGTCGGGAACTGGCGGAGACCTTCGGTTATGACTTCACCCGTGGGCGTATGGACAGATCGGTTCACCCATTCAGTTCCGGTAGTGGCAAGGACGTACGCATAACGATGCGCACTGATCCGCTTGATCCGTTCAACTGCATTTACTCCACCATCCACGAAACCGGTCATGGCACCTATGAACAGGGAATATCCGGAGAATTCGGTTTGATGCCGGTAGGACGCGGCGCGTCAATGGGGGTACATGAAAGCCAGAGCCGCATCTACGAAAACCAGTTGGGCAGGTCGCGTGCGTTCACCAGACATCTCTTCGCTCGGATGCGGTCAATGTTCGGTGGCTTTGGAATAGAGGATGCCAAAGCCTTTTTTGCTACGGTCAATAGGGTGGTGCCTGGATATATCCGCACCGAGGCGGACGAACTTCACTACAACCTGCATATCATGATGCGTTTCGATCTTGAACGGGACCTGATTTCGGGCGCGCTTGAAGTGGATGAATTACCAGAGGCATGGAATTCCCGGTTCGAGGCTGATTTCGGCATTGCGGTTGACAGGCCCTCGAACGGAGTGCTGCAGGACATTCACTGGGCATCGGGATTTTTCGGTTACTTCCCGACATACACGCTCGGCAACATCTACGCTGGTTGTCTGCACCAGGCGTTGCGTCGGGATCTTCCCGATCTGGACGAACACCTTTCCAGAGGCGATACGACATCAACCATAGCCTGGCTGCGTGAAAACCTCCAGCGACATGGAGGCCTTCGTGAGCCGCGTGACACCATTGCCCATGCCTGTGGCTTCCCGCCGTCTGTCGATCCACTTCTGGACTATCTTGAGGCCAAATTCACCGAACTCTACCAGCTATGATGCCCTGGTCGCAGGACATCAGCTCTCCCTGAACCGCGCAAAGGAGGGGAGGGTCGGGCTATTGTACCCACTCCGGTCGCCGCTTCTCCAGAAACGCGGAGATTCCTTCCTCCGTATCCCGGTTCAGCATGTTTTCAACCATGACCTCGCCGGTATAGGCATAGGCCGCCTCAAGCGGCATCTGGAGCTGTTCGTAGAATGCCTGTTTGCCTATCTTCACGGCGGATCCCAGCTTCCCGGCGACAAGCTCCGCGAGTTTGGCTGTCTCGCCGGCGAGCGAATCGGACGGTACCGCCCGGTTGATCAGCCCGAGTTCACAGGCGCGGTCGGCATCCACGAACTGGCCGGTGGCCAGCATCTCGAATGCCTGTTTGCGCGGAACGTTGCGTGAAAGTGCGACCATTGGCGTGGAACAGAACAGTCCGATATTGACGCCGTTGACTCCGAACCTTGTATCCTGTGCCGCAATGGCAAGATCGCAGCTCGCGACCAACTGGCATCCTGCCGCTGTCGCAATGCCATGCACCTCGGCGATCACTGGTTGGGGGAGACGCGGAATCGCCTGCATCAGGGCGGCGCAGCGTGCGAACAGATCGGCGAAATATCCCGCACCACCATCTGGTGATGTGCGACCGGCCGTCATTTCCTTCAAGTCATGGCCAGCGCAGAAAGCCTTGCCCGCGCCTTTGAGCACGATGACGCGGATGGATGAGTCTTCAGACAGACTGTCAAATTCGGATCGCATCGCCGCGATCATCGCATCGCTGAGTGCGTTTAGGTTTCCGGGCGAGTTGAGCGTAAGATGCGCCACTGCGTTTCGATCGGAGCGTTCCAGAATTGCCACCTTGTCCTCCCTTCGCTTTCACGGCAGTTCTAACGCCAAACGGGTGGTGGGGAAAGCATGCATCTGAAAATGGATCGCGAGGCGCTGCTCAGGTTCATGTCCGAGCAGTTCCCACAGGTCGCTGGAGACTTCATCATCGAGGAGGTTACCGCGGACAGACTCCTTCTTCGTCTGCCTGTTTCGGATCGAAATCTGCGCCCCGGGGGCACCGTATCCGGTCCTGCGATGTTCTCGTTGGCTGACGTCGCCATATATCTTTCGGTGCAGAGCCGGATCGGACCCGTTGCGCTTGCGGTAACCACCAACTGCTCGATCGATTTCCTGCGCAGGCCGCGTGCCGACAGGGATCTCATCTGCGAGGCCCGACTCCTGAAGCTCGGCCGATCACTCGCGGTGGGGGACGTGCTGATCTTTTCCGAGGGCGATGGAACCCCTGTCGCGCGGGCCAGCCTCACATATTCAATTCCGCCGAATCGATCAGGCTGAACGGCGGCTTCCCAGGCCAATACCTTAGCGCGGGCTCCCACAGGGGCAGCTGTGGTACCATCAAAATGGGGTATTTGATTACCCCATCATTAAATACATGGATTTTATCCAGGAATCTGGTATTTGTGCACTTGACTGTATTCCTGGATCGCTTAGAATACGGCCCGCTGAGATTCTCTCCGGCTAGGGGAAAAATATGAAGACCTATACCGCCAAACCGACGGACATCGAAAAGAAGTGGATTCTGATCGATGCCGATGGTGTCGTGCTTGGCCGCCTTGCCGCGATCATCGCGGGCCGGCTGCGCGGCAAACACAAACCAGGCTATACACCCCATATGGACATGGGCGACAATGTCATCGTCATCAATGCCGAAAAGGTACAGCTGACTGGCAATAAACGTGCAGATAAAACCTATTGGCGTCACACCGGCTATCCGGGCGGCATCAAGTCACGGAAGGCTGCAGAGATTCTTGAAAGTGACCGTCCCGAGCGCGTTCTGACCATGGCGGTCAGGCGCATGCTCCCCAGTAATCGCCTGTCCCGAAGGCAGATGACCAAACTGCGTGTATACGCAGGTGCCACGCACCCACATCAGGCGCAGTCGCCTGAGGTTCTGGATGTCAGGTCAATGAACAGCAAGAATGCGAGGACCGCGTAATGGCCGAACAACTGGATTCACTTCGCGACCAGCTGTCAAGCGCAGCGGAAGCCCAGGGAATTGTCGTTGCGGAAGAATCCGCACCGGCGCCGGAGCCTGTGCGGGATGATCTCGGACGCTCCTATGCCACCGGCAAGCGCAAGGATGCTGTCGCCCGCGTCTGGATTAAACCAGGATCGGGCATCGTGACGGTCAATGGTAAGGACCTTTCCGTTTATTTTGCGCGTCCGGTGCTGCAGATGATCCTGCGTCAGCCATTCTCGGTCGCGGGCGTCGACGGATTATTCGACGTGAGGGCCACTGTGAAGGGCGGTGGCCTGTCAGGTCAGGCCGGTGCGGTGAAGCATGGCATCTCAAGAGCGCTGCAGCTCTATGACCCGTCCCTGCGTCCTGCTCTTAAGGCGGCGGGTTTCCTGACCCGTGATTCAAGGGTGGTCGAGCGAAAGAAATACGGAAAACGCAAGGCACGGCGGAGCTTCCAGTTTTCCAAGCGCTAACCAGGACGAAAACCATACAGCAAGAGCAGACGGCCGCATCAGGTTGTGGCCGTTTTGCCCTGCTAACGGTGAAATACCCGTCGCTGACTTCCTGGGTCACAGATTGGCGAAAATTGCATGACAGTTGGGCCTCACCCGTAGGCACGGGAGATTTCCTGATCCAGATCCTCTGAATTGCCCTGGGAAAGTTGCCGTTCCGGTGGCCATCGCAGTCTCTTCAATGATTCACTGACAATATGTGGAATGGGCTGGCTGATGTCCGCACTCCATCGGGCACAGGCTTCAGGAAGCACATCAATAGGGTGAAACCCATAAAGGGTAGAGCGCTGAAATTCGGATTGTGGTGACGGATCCGGGCGCCGCTACAATCCCCGTGCGTTTGGGGCACAGCGAGATATCCATCAAATGGTGGCGCGCCTTTCGGCGCGAATGTTCGTGTAGTTTCCCACGAAAATGATGGCGGCACCAAGCAGGACCGTCCATTCAAGAGGTTCGGCGTAGAATGCCATGCCGATGATCGCGATTACCGGAAGCCGTCCGAAATCAATCGGCATCACGATCGCCGCGGACGCCATGGAGAGCGCCTTGGTCATACAGAAATGCGCAAGAAGGCCGCAACAGCCAACCAGCACCAGCCAGGGAGCTGACCAATAGGAGGGCAGGGCGATCTGACCGTCGATTCCCGCGCTCACCACGCCCAATATCGCCTGCATGACCGTCAGATGGAACAGGATGCAGGTGATGGTTTCGGTTCGTGTAAGCATTCTGGTGAACACCGCGGTGAACGCGAATCCGATCGCTGCCGCGCCTGCAGCCCAAAGACCGATCGAAAGCCCGACATCGATGTCGGGGCGCGCCACGATGAGAACACCTATGAAGCCGAGAATGGCTGTGAGAACACGGATGCGGGTAAGGCGCTCTCCGAGCAGGAATGTGGCGAAAATCATGGCCCAGATCGGCGTCGTGAACTCAAGTGCGAATACCTGCGCCAGCGGTGCGGAAATGACTGCGAAAAACCAGAGATTCTGCCCCGCGAAATGGCAGATGTTGCGGAGCGCGTGAATTCGCAGACTTCGTCCGGAGATCTGGTGAAGCGTTCCAGCCCAGCCACCTACAGCCAGAACGATGACGATGCCAATCAGTGACCGGTAGGTCATTATCTCAAAGGTGTCGTGATGACCTTTCAACTCCCGCGCGGCGACTGCCATCGCCGTAAAGCTGACGATTGCGCCGATCATCCAGACGGCGGCACGAAGAGGGTGTGCATTACTCATTCAGTGCCCGTGCAACAGCCCGTTAGGAGGATCGGTCTCTGACCTCGCCGGGTAGGGACGTGAACAGAATGACGGACATTTTCCGAGCACTGTTCCTGAACAATCGCCTCAATGGTGGTGTCACGTTCTCCCACCAGTGTAAATGCTCTGGGCCAGTCACGCCCTTCCACCCGAGTCATCAGCTTCACGTCGATTTTTGTGGGAGCTGGAATGATGATGCGGACCTGGAGTCCGTCGAACCCAGGCCGCCAGCGTTGCGTTTCCCCCAAATATTGATAGGATGTGGCTCCAGTCTGGAGCGCCCATTGGGCAGCGGGGATCGAAACCGGATACTGCATGGATGCTGCGCTACAGATGCACACTGACCAAGGCAAGAGGCTGCAGGCAGATACTGACAGCGGAATCGGGCAGGCATTCCGGCATCTGTTGCACCGGGATGGACTGATCTGTCCGAGCGGAGATTGTGCTGCGCATTCGGTCGAAATCCGGCATTGGCGACTTCCAGATGTGTTCGGAGAACGCCCCGATTTCAAATTTCCACCTGATACGTGGGACGGCCAGAACTGGTGATGGTCACGCTCAGTCCGTGACCTGAACGTGCCTGATCCATCATGATCATCCGCGGGGAAAGCTGTATGGGTGCGGCGTGCAGCTTGTGTTGGGCGGAACCACCGCGGGAAGGTCCGGCTGATCGGGCAGGACGGTCGCGGAACCAGCGGCCGAAAACGTCGCAGCATCAATGGCGTGGAATGTCCTGCTCAGGAGCTGGTGTATACTGAACGAAATTCGGACGCAAGTGCTGGATGATGACATTTACTCGCGAAAGAAGCGGAGTCATTCCCATTCGATCGTACCAGGCGGTTTTGAAGTGATGTCATAGGCAACGCGATTGATGCCTGGCACTTCGTTGACCAGCCGCGTTGCGGTTTCGCTGAGAAACTCGTGGCTGAACGGATAGCAGTCCGCTGTCATGCCGTCTACGCTCGTCACCGCGCGGATGGTGCAGGCATAGTCATAGGTTCGCCCATCCCCCATGACTCCGACTGTTCGTACCGGGAGCAGGACGACAAATGCCTGCCAGATGTCGTCGTAAAGCCCGCTCCTGCGAATCTGATCGATATAGACAGCATCGGCATTTCGCAGAATGTCGAGCTTCTCCCGCGTGATCTCACCAGGACAGCGAATGGCGAGGCCGGGTCCGGGAAAGGGATGGCGGTTGATGAACCTGCCCGGCAGGCCAAGCTCCTGCCCAAGCGCCCGCACTTCATCCTTGAACAGCTCCCGCAGGGGCTCGATCAGTTCAAGACCCAGCTGCTCCGGCAGACCTCCAACGTTGTGATGTGACTTGATCGTTGCAGATGGTCCACCGGAAAAACTCACCGATTCAATGACGTCCGGATAGAGCGTACCCTGCGCCAGGAATTTCGCGCCGCCGACGGCCAAGGCATGTTTCCGGAACACGTCAATGAAGAGACGGCCAATCGTTTTTCTCTTTATTTCCGGGTCGGTTATGCCCCTAAGCTCAGAAAGGAACAGTTCGGCTTCATCCACATGAATCAGAGGAACGTTAAAATGATCGCGAAACATTCCAATCACTTCGCTAGCCTCATTCAGCCGGAGCAGGCCATGGTCAACGAATACGCAGGTCAGCTGGTCGCCAATGGCCTCATGGATGAGCTTCGCGGTCACAGATGAATCCACGCCGCCCGAAAGCCCACAGATGACCCTGGCATCTCCGACCTTTCCGCGAATCCTTTCGACCGCTTCATCGCGGTATGCACCCATTGTCCAGTCGCCCGTGAAACCCGCCAACCTGACAAAATTCTCCAGAAGACGTTTGCCGTTCGGGGTATGATGCACCTCCGGGTGGAACTGGACGGCGTAAAATCCCTGCCTGGTATTCGCGGCGACCGCGAATGGGGCTTTCGGTGACATGCCGAACACCTCAAATCCTGGCGGAAGTTCGGCGACATGGTCACCATGCGACATCCAGACCTGCTCAGAGGATTCGGCAAACCAGCCATCAAGGAGGGGCAAAGAGCCTCTGGGGGTGATATGGGCGCGACCGAATTCCGAATTGACTCTGTTGCCGACCGAAGCTTTGGCAGCGTTTCCAGACGCTGAATCCCCTGCATCTGACATCCGCTGTCCGCGCTCAACTCTTCCCCCAAGCATCTGAACCATAACCTGCTGGCCATAGCAGATGCCCAGAATCGGTACGCCCAATGAGAACACTTCTTTGGGAGGGCGCGGTGAATCGCTGTCGACAACACTTGCGGGACCACCTGACAGAACTACGGCCATTGGAGAGAATCTGGTTAGGAAATCCGGTGTAACCTGCTGGTACGGATGGATTTCGCAATAGACGCCCAGTTCCCGTAGCCGCCGGGCGATGAGCTGGGTGACCTGACTGCCAAAATCCACGATCAGGAGGCGCTGATATGTGCTCATGGGCGGTGTGTATTTGGCTGACTGTCCCTGCGCAAGGGAGCCATGCGCTACCCATGCCTGCGCCTTGGGATTCCATCCCAAAGCCAGCTGGCCCGGAAGGCATGTCGTTTTCGCTTCCCAACCGACGCATATTGCGGAGATTTAGGCGACCTGATCAGCCAGAGTTGCCGGGAAGATCAAGGAATTTGGAAGAGTCATGGCAAGAGCAGGCTCCGGTCGACGGTTGCGGGCTGGCGGCGGCGCGGCGAGACGCGCGGAACGCAGTGCCGTCCGCATTGAGACGGCCCGGTATATAGAGCGCAACATTCCCAATTTCGACCTCCTCAACGACGAGGCGCTGGAAGTCATTGAGACGAACGCCGAAACCATTCTGGAAGAGATCGGCGTGAATTTCATTGAGAATCCGGCGGCACTCGATCGCTGGAAGGATGCAGGGGCCGATGTTGACGGCGAACGGGTGCACATTCCCCGCGGGCTTGCCAGACACCTCTGTTCGGCGGCGCCAGCGCGTTTTATCCAGCATGCCCGAAACCCGGACCGCAACGTTGAGATTGGCGGTAACTCCATGGTCCTGGCGCCGGTCTATGGTCCACCATTCGTCCGTGACGCCGCAATGGGCCGTAGATACGCGACGATCCAGGATTTCCGCAATTTTGTGAAGCTCGGCTACATGTCGAAATGGCTGCACCATTCTGGCGGCACCATATGCGAACCCACCGATGTGGCGGTTAACAAGCGCCATCTCGACATGCTTCTGGCTCACATGACGCTGTCGGACAAACCCTTTATGGGTTCGGTGACGGAACCCTCCCGTGCGCGGGATTCGGTTGAGATGTGCGGGATTCTTTTTGGAGAACTCAATGACCGCACAGTGATGACTTCGTTGATCAACATCAATTCGCCGCTGACATTCGATTCAGTGATGATGGGTTCGCTTGAGATCTATGCGGCCGCCAATCAGGCAAGCATTGTCTCACCCTTCATTATCGGCGGTGCCATGGCGCCCGTTACGGTGGCCGGCGTCCTGACTCAGGTGCTGGCTGAAGTGTTGGCCGGCATTGCCTACAGCCAGATCATCAGACCAGGTTCTCCGGTTATCATGGGCGCGTTCGTTTCCTCCATCGACATGAACTCTGGTGCACCTACCTTTGGCACCCCCGAGGCAAGCCAGATCACCTTCGGGGCAGGGCAGTTGGCACGGCGGCTAAATCTTCCATATCGATCCGGCGGGGCGTTCAGCGGTTCGAAGCTGCCGGATGCCCAGGCGGCCTATGAGAGTGCGAACTCCCTTAACGCGGCGCTCCTGAGTGGCGTGAACTTCATGTTACATTCCTGCGGATGGCTTGAGGGCGGGCTTGTCACCTCATATGAGAAATTCGTCATGGACGCGGATCAGCTCGGCACCCTGCACAGTCTGGCGGCTGGCATATCGGTGGATGCGAACGCGCAGGCCATGGATGCGATCCGCGAAGTCGGGCCCGGAGGCCATTACCTAGGCTGCGCCCATACACAGGCGAATTTCAGGGATGCGTTCTGGCGTTCGGATCTTCTTGACTATAAACCGTTTGAGACCTGGGATGAGGAAGGGGCCTGCGACACTCAAGCGCTTGCGGCGGACCGCGTGACCAGACTCCTCAATGAGTATCGACAACCCGAGCTTGATCCGGGGATCTATGAAGCACTGACGACTTACGTGACAACCAGAAAAGCCGAGTCGCCAGACTCCTTCATATAGCTTGATCCTCTGTCATCTGCCATTCTCCAATGGCGCTGGATCTGTAGGCTGGTCCGGTGCGAACGGCTATGGACATTCAGCCGACAGCCAGCCCCGATTCCGATCGCAGATGCCATGAGCGTGCCGGATTCGGATTGCGGACGGTCCGGTTCGCGGGATACCGGGCATCAACATGGAGTGGCAGGAGGCGGCTACGGCACACCCCCTGCCGAAAGGTAATGAAAGAAGAGATGGATGAACGATACCCCTTCCACGAAGAGCGTTACCATGGTCCAAGCGGCGCTGGAAGCCGTCGACAGCAGCTGGATCCTCGCGGTCGGGGACCCGGCCGACGCATCGAAAGCGGGCGTTCACAGGCTGGCGCCCCGGGACGTCGACGGACTTCTGGGGAGGCTCGGGCAGGCGAGGGGCGGGCGGAGCGGGCGTCCGGCGGCAGTGGTGGCCGCGTGATGCTGGTTTACGAGGCCGGCACGGGGCGTTCTGGCTTGCCCGCCGCCCTGTGGCGAGAAGCTGGAGGTGGTCGTCCGCCACCCCGCGGGCCTTGAGGTCGTCCGGCGGAAAAAGAAAGCAAAGACTGACTGGATCGACGCCCGGAAAATGGTGCGGGCGCTGAGGGCCTGGGACGGCGGGGACCGGGACGCGATGTCTCCGGTCCGGATCCCGACCGTCGAGGAGAAGGACGCGTAGCGGCTCCTGCGGGCCTGTGAAGGAGCGCTGGCGGCTCGCGAACGCGGTCGGCGGGCTTCCGGTGCTACACGGCATACTGGCTGGGATCCACGGCATCCTCGACCGGCTCGATCCGGTCCGTGCCGAGTTGAAGGTGGTCGAAGTGGAGAAGGCGGAGGCGCTGGAGGCGTCGCGGAGGGCACTCGACGCCCTGTCGGTGGAGGCTGACACGGGGACGGGCGTGCGACCCGGAACCACCGGAGCGGTTCTGGAGCGCATCCACCACGCGGCGGCGCTGGTCAGGCTGCGCGGGATCGGCTCGAACGACGCCCTGCTGCTGGGCGCCGAGGTGTTCTACCGGGACTTCCGGAACCGCCGGGAGCTTGCGGGCCTGGCGGGCCTGGCGCCGGTTCCCTGGGTGTGCGGCGGCGTCGACCACGACCAGGGGAACGGCAGGGCAGGCAGCCCGATGCTGCGGCGGCACCTGGTGCGGATGGCCTGGCGCTGGCTCCTGCACCAGCCGGACAGCGCACTGTCGGGGTGGTTCCGGGAATATGTCAGCGCCCGTGATGGCCGGGCAAAGAAGCGGGGGATCTTGGCGCTGTGGAGATACGCCACCACCGGGCCGGTGCCGGAGGGCGCCGTGCTGTCGCAGGGCTGAGAGGAGGACACCGGACAATCGACACCCGATACACGGGCGGCCCGACGGGGTCACCGGGGAACCCGGGCAGGGCGTGTGACTGTGGAGGAGCATGGTTCGCCGCAGGATGCGGCACCCTCATTCCAGATGGGTCCCGCCCCCGGAACGACGCACCGCCCCGAAATGGGCATTATGGTCTCGGGGCCGGCGACCGCCGGCCAACCGAACCGGACAGGAGCCTGGCCGCACCGTCGGCGCGCCATGGAACGCGAGGTTCCGCCTGGATTTCCCCGCTGGCGCACGCGGCTGTCGCCCTGCGGCAGGGAGAGGCACCATGTGATGTGTGGAAAGATGACGACTGTGGCCGGGCGGATCGCCCGGTGCCGGAAACGGGCGAAGGCGGTCAGCTGAACAGGGGCTTAACAGTCGGTGGCTCATAAGAGCTCCTTCAGATGATTTTGCAGTGATATCAATTGGATGTCGTTCGAAGATAAACCAGCTTGATTGCAGTAACATTGGCTGGACCGCGCCCGGCCGATTCGGCCGGGATGTGACCGGGCGCAGGCGCCCGGCCTGTCGTTTCAACAGCCAGGATGGGCAGTGACAGGTCCCACCGCCACCGTATGGCAAAGCCCTGAATTTCAGGTCAGATCGAACCGATCGAGATGCATCACCTTGCTCCATGCCGCGACGAAGTCATGCACGAACGTTTCCTGCCGGTCATCACTGGCATATTCTTCCGCAAGCGCCCTGAGTTGGGAGTTTGAACCGAAGATCAGGTCAACACGTGTCCCGCTCCACTTCCTCGCCCCATCGGCAAGGTTAAGCCCTTCAAATTCCTCTTCCGCTGGAGATGTCGCTGTCCATTCGGTATTCATGTCGAGCAGGTTCACGAAGAAGTCGTTGGAAAGAGTGCCGGGACGGTCAGTAAGCACGCCATGGGAGGAATTGCCGTGATTCGCACCCAGCACGCGCATGCCGCCGACAAGCACAGTCATTTCCGGTGCCGTCAACGTCATCAGCTGCGCCCTGTCGATCAGTAGCTCCTCAGCGGAAACGCCGTAATCGCCCTTTAGGTAATTACGAAAACCGTCTGCCACAGGCTCAAGGTATTCGAAGGATTCGACATCGGTCTGTTCCTGGGAAGCGTCCATGCGTCCCTGGGTTAATGGCACTTCAACATCGAAACCAGCCGCCTTTGCGGCCTTCTCAACCGCCGCACATCCACCCAGAACGATCAGATCAGCCAGAGATACCCTTTTGGCATCGGCAGCAGCGTTGAACTCCGACTGAATGCCCTCCAGCGTCTCCAGAACCTTTGCCAATCGGGCCGGTTCGTTGACTTCCCAGTCCTTCTGGGGTGCCAGACGAATGCGCGCGCCATTGGCCCCACCACGCTTGTCTGAGCCGCGGAAAGTGGATGCCGATGCCCAGGCCGTTGAGACGAGTTCGGAGACGGACAGTCCTGCCGCCAGAATCCTGCCCTTCAGTCCCGCGATATCGCTGGCATCGATCAAATCCTGGCCCGCTGCCGGAATGGGATCCTGCCAGACGAACACATCAGCGGGCACTTCTGGGCCGAGATATCGGACCCGGGGACCCATGTCACGATGCGTCAGCTTGAACCAGGCTTTTGCGAATGCATCGGCGAATTCGTCCGGGTTGGCGTGGTACCGACGCGAGATTCTCTTATAGACCGGATCCATTCTCATGGCCATGTCAGCGGTGGTCATCATGATCGGAACGCGGCTGCCCGATCCGTCGACCTCGGGTGCATGGTGTTCTTCAGCCAGACTCACCGGCCGCCACTGGTTCGCGCCAGCCGGACTCTTCGTCAGTTCCCATTCATATCCGAAGAGCATGTCGAAATAGCTCATATCCCATTTGGTCGGGGTGGGGGTCCAGGCTCCCTCAATGCCACTGGTGGTGGAATGTACACCCCGGCCGCTTGCATAGGCATTCTTCCAGCCGAGACCCATTTCCTCCATTGATGCGCCCTCAGGTTCAGGTCCTACAAGCGCAGGGTCGCCAGCACCGTGCCCTTTCCCGAATGTGTGGCCACCTGCGACGAGCGCGACGGTCTCTTCGTCGTTCATTGCCATCCGTCCAAAGGTCTCGCGGATGTCACGTCCCGAAGCCACTGGATCGGGATTGCCGTTCGGACCTTCCGGATTAACGTAGATCAGACCCATCTGAACGGCAGCCAGCGGGTTTTCGAGATCTCTCTCTCCAGTATAGCGCCGGTCACCAAGCCATTCATCCTCGGAGCCCCAATAGATGTCCTCCTCCGGTTCCCAGACATCCTCGCGTCCACCCCCGAAGCCGAGAGTCTTGAAGCCCATTGATTCCAGTGCGCAATTGCCCGCCAGGATCAGAAGGTCAGCCCAGGAGATCCTGTTTCCGTATTTCTTTTTGATCGGCCAGAGCAACCGCCGCGCCTTGTCGAGATTTCCATTGTCCGGCCAGCTGTTAAGTGGTGCGAACCGCTGCGAGCCCGACCCCGCGCCGCCCCGGCCGTCTCCGACGCGGTAGGTGCCAGCGCTGTGCCAGGCCATCCTGATGAATAGTGGTCCGTAATGGCCGTAATCGGCTGGCCACCATTCCTGGCTATCGGTCATCAATGCGTGGAGATCCCGCTTCAATGCGGGGAGATCGAGTTTCCCGAATTCCTCTGCGTAGCTGAAGTCTTTCCCCATAGGGTTTGACGACGGAGGATTCTGGTGCAATATCCTGATGTTCAACTGGTTTGGCCACCAGTCACGGTTCGATCTGGCCGCGAACGTCGTGTGGATGACCGGGCACTGGGCCGTGCTGGCATTGTCGTTTCCGTCCATGTTCCTCTCCGGTGATGTATTGGGTTTTCCGAACCTGCGATCCGGCCTGGTAATCATTCGCCGTTGTTCGATCACTGTCTGGAATCATTCTAATTCCTGCTTCCGGCTGCGCAACACGAATCTTGTCCGCGAAACAGGCAATGTCATCGGGAATGATTGGGCTTGCCGAGGATGGACGGCGCGCCTATTCAATGTCCCGTATCAGGAGGATGCATCGAGTGCGTGACTTGCGAAAGCCTGAAGAGCGCCATCCGGAAAAGGCGCATCGGTCCCTAAGTCCCCAGCCGAAAAAGCCGGACTGGATCCGGGTCAGGGCTCCGACTTCACGCGGATATCATGAAACCAGGAGAATCATGCGCGATCATGCGCTGGTGACAGTCTGCGAGGAAGCCAGCTGTCCGAATGTCGGCGAATGCTGGTCGCAAGGTCACGCCACGATGATGATCATGGGTGAAATCTGTACCCGCGGCTGCACCTTCTGCAATGTCGCCACGGGACGGCCGGACAGGCTGGATGTCTTTGAGCCCGGACGGGTCGCGGATGCTGTATGCCGGCTGGGCCTGAACCATGTAGTGATCACCAGCGTGGATCGTGATGACCTGGATGACGGTGGGGCAGAGCATTTCGCGCGGACTGTCCGCGCCGTGCGCCGGAAATCCCCAGAAACCACGATCGAGATTCTGACGCCGGACTTTCTGAAATGCGCGCCTGCCGCGCTGGAGGCCATCGTTGAGGCGAAACCGGATGTGTTCAACCATAATCTCGAAACCATCCCGGGGCTTTATCCTACGGTTCGCCCGGGCGCGCGTTATTTTCATTCGCTACGGCTTCTGCAACGGGTGAAGGAGCTCGATCCGTCCATGTTCACCAAGTCGGGAATGATGGTTGGCCTCGGAGAGGACCGGCAGAGTGTGCTGCAGGTCATGGATGACCTACGAACGGCGGATGTGGACTTTTTGACCATTGGGCAGTATCTGCAGCCGACGCCGCGGCATCATCGGGTTGACCGCTTCGTCACCCCTCAGGAGTTTGCGGATTACGGGCGGGCGGCCTACGGAAAGGGCTTCCTGATGGTATCGGCCACCCCCCTTACGCGGTCAAGCTATCATGCGGGAGATGACTTTGCCCGCCTACGGACCGCGCGAGCCAAAAGGCTTGGAGCCTGCTGAGAAAAGTTTGGCCACGGGTTTCCGCTCCAGAACGTTCCCGGTGATGGCCAGCGATGATCTTCAGGAGCCTTCTCCCTTCGCTCCGCATCATTCCGCCTGCGGATCCTGGTCACGGTCAAGCGGATGCGGGACGCCCGTCACCTCAATTGTTCGAAAGGCGTGCCGCATTCATGACAGAGGGCGTTATCCGTCGGAAGAGCGTTCATGGAATATGAAACCCAGGAAATTGAGAAGAAGCTGTGCTGCGAGAACAGCGGTGGAGCCAGTCGGATCGTAGTCGGGCGCGACTTCAACGAGATCCAGTCCAACAATCTCATTCCTTCTCGCAAGCTGCTGGAGAATCTCCAGAACTTCGTAATACAGAAACCCTCCGTGACTTGGCGTGCCCGTGCCTGAGGCAATTGAGGGACAGAATGCATCGATGTCTATGGTGACGTAGACCCTGGCACCGGCGGGGGCTGAGGCCAGGGCCTCTGCAGGTCCCGCCTGCCGCACCTGCCGCACGCTGAGGATAGTGCTTCCCATGGAGCGCGCGTCTTCGTAACCTTCCCTGGCGGTCGACGAGACATTGCGGATCCCCAGCTGGGTCAGCCCTGTCACATAGTCCTTTTCCGCCGCACGACGCATGGGGTTGCCGTGGCCGAACCGCACGCCATGCCGTTCGTCGACGAAATCCAGATGCGCGTCGATCTGAAGGACATGTATGTCGCCCCTGCCTTCGAATGCATCAATGCAGGGAATGTTGACCGAATGGTCTCCACCAATGACAACGGGTAAAGCGTCAGCATCCAGAATAGCCTGAACCCCGGTCTTGATGTTAGCGTGGCTCCTTTCCGTATCCGTATGCACGATGTCGGCGTCACCGATATCCACGATGCGTATCTCAGGCCCCAGATAGACCGCATCATCCTCATGATCGTAGGCACCGGCGTGCCCGAAGGCGAATAGCGTTGAAGCCTCGCGCACGGCCCGTGGTCCGAAACGGGCTCCAGGACGCCACTGCGTGCCGAAATCGAAAGGCGCGCCGAGCACTGCCACATCAGCCTCGATCTGCCGCCAGTCCTCGACATAGGGCTTTCTGCTGAAGGTGCAGATGCCCGTAAATGGCAGATTCAGTCTGCCGGTCTCGTATCCATGTCCGCTCATGACATTTCCTCAGCCTGAAGGTAGCCCAGCGATGCGCCCGGATCGCGTGTCTGAAGCATGTGATGATGAAGGGAACTTTCCGTCTTTGATCAGCGGCCAGGCATCTTCGTAACACAAGACATGACCGTGCCTGGCGCGCCAGTGGGCATCAATGCCTTCCCACCCCTTCCCCTGGAATACATGCCCACATACGGGGCAGGTTTTTTCCATTCGCTGCCGTGTATCCACTATCCTGTCCTTCCCGCCGGTGTCATGCCCTTTGTTCCGCTCCCTTCAGTTCGAATCGAGGGGCGAACCCAACCGGTGATGAGGACCGGACGGAGAAATCCGCAGCCCCCGGCCACCGGTTTCCGCGTAGGGAACGACCGAATTCCCGTGGGAACGGAGCTTATGGCGACCGCCCGGATGGCACAAGACAGAGCCTGTCGTGCAGTTCGCTGTCGGCAGGCCCCGGAACCGGGCTATGTGACCTCGTAGCATATCGTCGACTTTTTGGGGGTTTACTGCGAACAATTCGGGTAATCATCGCCAAATCCGGGCTTGCGGAATACCCGCGGCTTAGGCCAATTCACGTCATGAACTTTCTGACCCTTTCGCTTGCAATCGGCCTGACCGCGCTCTTTGCCACGCCCGCACAGCCCGGACAGGTCACCGTTGCGGTCGCCACGAATTTTCTGACGACCGCACAGGCCATTTCGAAAGCCTTCTCTGTCAGCACCGGTCACGAAGTGGTCCTGGTCCACGGGTCGTCGGGAAAACTATATGCGCAGATAGTCGCTGGAGCGCCTTATGACGTGTTTCTCAGTGCGGATGTGGAGCGTCCGGCACGACTGGCTGATGACGGCCTTCTAGCTGAAGGCAGCCCAATACCCTACGCAACAGGTCGCCTTGCGCTCGTATATCCTGATGCGGAACTGGAGGAACCTCTCAATGACCTCCTTACTCAGGGAGGCCTGCGAATCGCGATTGCTGATCCAGAGGTGGCACCCTATGGCAGCGCGGCACGTTCCGTCATCCAGTCGTTTCGCGGTAGTGACTGGAGTCATGGAGTCGTGCTTGGCGAAAGCGTTGCCCAGGCATTCGCCTTTGTCGCGACTGGCAACGCCGACATGGGGCTTGTAGCGCTTTCGCTCGCTCTGGCCCATTCTGGCCGGCTCATGTTTCGTGAGGTGCCCGAGACCCTTCACGACAAAATCCGTCAGGATGCCGCTCTTCTCATGCGCTCCGAGGCCAATCAGGCCGCGCAGGATTTCCTTGTATTTCTGGACAGCCCGTCTGCTGCTGAAACCATGAAGGCGGCGGGATATGGAGTTTACCGGTGAGTCTGTGGAGCTCCGTGTGGCTGACACTGCAGCTGGCAGGGATTACGACGGCGCTGCTTCTGGTGCTGGCCATGCCCTTGGCCTGGTGGCTTGCGGGTACGACATCCCGTCTACGTCCAGTGGTCGAGGCGTTGACGGCGATGCCACTGGTGCTTCCTCCCACGGTGCTGGGCTTCTATCTTCTCATACTGATGAGCCCTGGAAGCCCCATCGGCGCTTTTTGGGTAACCCTGACCGGAGAGGCGCTGACATTCAGTTTTTCCGGTCTCGTCATCGCATCGGTCTTCTATTCGCTGCCTTTCGCAGTGCAGCCTCTTCAGGGAGCGTTCCAGTCGGTTGGCCGCGGCATGATGGAGGCGGCAGCAACGCTTGGCGCCTCTCGCTGGGACGCGTTCCGCAGCGTGGCGCTTCCCCTGGCCCGGCGTGGTGTCCTGACGGCAGCGGTGCTGAGCTTCGCACATACGGTGGGCGAGTTCGGCGTTGTCCTCATGGTTGGCGGAAACATCCCCGGTCGGACACGCCTGATTTCGATCGAGATATATTCAGCCGTTGAAACATTGGACTATGCCAGTGCGCATCTGCTCTCCGGTGGGCTGCTGGTCTTCAGTTTCATCGTGCTCACCATCGTCTACGTCATGAACGGGCGCGGAGCTCGGGCAGGTGTCTGATTTTCTTGACTTCGATCTGGACCTCCGGCTGGGTGAGTTCGTCCTGAACGCCGCCGCCAGGATTCCCCTCACCGGGATAACGGCACTCTCAGGAGCCTCAGGCAGCGGGAAGACCACGCTCCTGCGTGCCATTGCCGGACTGGAACCGGCAACCCAAGGGCGCATCCATTTCGCCGACGATAACTGGAGTGACCTGGGCCCCGCTGACAGGAACATCGGTTATGTGTTTCAGGACGCGAGACTTTTCCCGCATCTCACCGTGACCGAAAATCTGGAATACGGCGCTGTTCGGCGCGGCATTCCGCAGGATCGAATCCGGGCCATAGTCGATGCCCTGGATCTGCGTCCGCTCCTGCGAAGGATGCCAACAACCCTGTCAGGTGGAGAGAGCCGACGGGTGGCGCTGGGACGGGCGCTGGCTTCCGGCCCGCGGATCCTGCTCATGGATGAGCCGCTGTCGGGCCTGGACGAGGCGCGCAAGGCTGGGCTGATGCCGTATATCGCCCGCGCCGTGGCGGAATTCGGGGTGCCGGCGCTCTATGTTACCCATTCCGTGGAAGAACTGACATTTCTTGCTGACCGAACGCTGACGATCCACAACGGAGAGCTGGGCGGATGGACGGAAGTCGCCCCCCGTCTGACGGGACGGGTGGTCCATGCTGGCAATGACCATCTGGACCTGTTGATCGGTGGCGTTTCAGTTCGGGTGGCAGGGCAGGGGAGGCTAGGCGAAACCTGGGCATTGCTTCTGGGGAATGACTGTCTGGTGTCAATGGATCCGCCGGGAATGTCTAACGCGGCGCTATCTCTTGAGGCCCGAGTTGTTGGAACCGCAGAAGGCCGCGGGCACTGCGTCGTGGAGGTGGAGGGCCAGAGAGTGACCCTGGCATGGCGGGACGGAGAGACGGTATTGCCGGGTACCACTCTATGGCTTTCGCTGCCGCGCATTCTGGCGCGCCCGGTACAGGCCTCTCCAGAGTCGCATATGGATAGGTGAGCGGCTGAGGTTCCGGTCGCCACAATGGGAGCCAACCCCCAGCCTCCAGGTCCCTGAACTCCATCCGGCGATCTGCCATCACTCATGAGGTGTTAGGCCAGATCCCAATGGCTCCTTTAATAATTCGTAGCGAACGGAGGGCTCCGCGGTGCGGTTTTCGGTGGCGCGCATGCCGCCGACTCCGTTCTGGAGCCGGTTCGGGGTGTCCGCAGGCGCGGATCCTGTGGTTCGGGAGGCTGGTGAACGACTGGCGGGCAGCGCTTCGGGCGGCCCGGATGGGGCCGCCGCGTGGTGTTTCGGTCGAGCCTTCAGGTGAGCGCCATCGGCCTCCGCCGCAGGCTGCGGGCGCTGGCCCAACACCCCTGCGCGGTCATCACCGGGTACGGGTCGGCCCCGCGGCGCTGGAAGAAGAGAAGATAGTGGTCCAGGTATTTCGTCGCCACGCCGTTGAAGCGGCGGATCCACCCTTTCAGGTGGCTGTGGAGGGCCGTTCACCGTCTGGATGTGGAGGGAGCCTTGCCCCCTGCCGCCCTTAAGCTCCGTGTGCGACGTCCCGCGCTCCGCCGCCAGCGCGGCGTAGGCCTGATGGGCGTCCGTGACCAGGACGGAGTCCTTCCAGTCGACGGGGTCGCCCAACAGCCGGCGGAGGTCGTCCACCGACATGCGCCCGAGGCAGGCGGAACGCAGGCATGTCCCCCGCTGCCTGTCGGTGGCGGTGAGGACACAGACCTTTTCCTTTGATATCCCGCGCTTTTTCGACTTCTTTCCACGCCTGCGGGCCTGTCACTACCACATACTTGACCGGCTCATTCCCTTCTCCGCTCCGTCCGGGCCCGTATGGCCCTGGCATGGGTTTCCGCGACGTTGAGGATGCGCAGGCCCTGCCATAGCTTCTGGGTTCCGGGCAGGGGCTGGCGCTTCGTCGGGCGGAACCCGGCGAGGCCGGCGACGAGCGTGACGTAGCGCGCCACGGTCATGTCCGGCTCCGGCGGCGCCCTCTGGCCGATGACGCGCTCATACGCGGCGTGAATGACCACCGCCTCGACGCTTTCCGGGCTGACATGGCGGTCCGCCGGGCTGTCGGGGCTCTCCCGCGCCAGAAGCTGGAGGTCCCAGACCCGGAACGCGGTTATCGCGTCGAAGGCGAGGCATCTGCGCAGGTCGTCGGCGGCGTCGAGCCTGCGGTCCTTTATCCTCGTCCCCGTCTTCAGGGCTCTGAAATATTCCTCGATGCGCCAGCGCAGCTCGTAGCGCCTCAGGGCGGTCTCCGCCGTCCGCATGCCGTCGCCGCCCTCGTTGGACAGGAGCATCCAGTGCAGCGCCTCCCCTCCCTTCGCGACGCGCTTCGGCGGGTTCTCCTCGATGGCGGAGACCACCGTCACGGGCAGCGGGCGCCTGTCCCCCGCGTCCCTCGGCGCCGCGATGTCCAGTTCCGCGCAGCGCAGCGTCAGCGTGGCGACGCGCGCTTTCCGGGCCTTCGGCCCGCCGCGTTCGGGAACGGTGATCCTGCGGTGGCCGACCGGCTCCAGCGCGGCGACATGCTCCCACAGGCACCTTTCGTCGCCGTCGGGCAGCGCCACGCGCCGCTTCGCCGAGCGGCTCGCCCGCACCAGCAGCGCGGCGCCGGTCCGGTCCGCTTCGCGGAGAAGGGCCCGGAAGTCGCCTTCGCGGTCACAGACGCTCACGACCTTCGCGTCCGGGCAGGCCTCCGCGAGCTCTCCGGCCCGCCGCAGCCCGTCGATCCAGCGGGCGCTGTCCCTGTCCGGCCGCCGCCGGAAGTCCGCGTCGAGCGTGAACAGCCCGAGCGGGCGTCCGCTGCCGTTCAGTGCCACGCCGCAGTGGGCGAGGATGCCGTCGGTGCCCTTTCCGCCGCCGCCGAGCCCGTCCAGCCCGGACGTCGCCGCCAGGGTGCCGTAGTTCAGCGCCGTCGTGTCCTGGACAGCCAGGATCACCGGCTCCAGGCGGCAGCGCTCCACCGTCGCCTCCAGGTGGGGCTCGAGTATGTCGTCCATGGTCACCCCAGCGTTCGAGAGCAGCCTGTAAGCCGCCTCCTGCTCCGCCCTGCCCGGAAACAGCTCCGGCACCGGCGCACCGGGCTTCCTGGTCCAGGCCGCTCCCATCGCGGCGATCCGGCGGCGGACCCGGCCGTCCGGATGGCTGCTCCGCGCGTATTCCCGCTCCGCCCAGTCGCCCCCGCGGTGCAGCGGTCCGGTATGCCCGAGCCTGCGCTCCGGCTCCGCCTGGAGAACCTCCCGCCAGTCCGGCCGCAGCGGCAGCGTCCACACGCTGCGACGGATGCCCGAACGCCGCCCGGAGGTCAAGCCGGGACATCTCTCCCAGCCCGCCGCCCTGTAACCCGTCCCGGCGTGGTCCGGACCGACGATGGTGTAGACGAGCGCCGGACGGACGCCGTAGAGGGCCTGCCAGTCGTCCGCCACGCGATCCGCCGCCAGCCGCAGCGCCAGGGAGGCGAGGCCGTGGACCCTCACCGACGGCCTGATCAGGAAGCGGTGGTTGTTAAGGACCAGACCCATGTTCGCGATCCGCGCCCGCGCCGACCAGCCGATGGCGTCGTCCCGAGGCCCCAGCTGGCATGACGCCGGAACGAAGCCCAGACCGCCGAGCCGCCCCTGCGCGCCGCTCACGATCCAGTACCGCAGCTGCCCTCCCGGAGCCCGCCGCCAGCCCTCCGGATGGTGCGTCTCCATCATCGACTCCCAGGCGCGGCGGTCCGCCTCCGCCAACGGCTCCAGCCGCACCCCGCCGAGCGCGTCCAGAGCGCACTCGACCGGGGCGCCGCCAGGGTCGTCGGCGGCCGGTCGCCCGTTGGACGACGCGAAGCGCGGCGCCGCCTCCGGCAGCGTCAGGCCGAGCTCCTCCGCGAGCAGGGGAAGGACCCGCATCCCGGTGACCGTCGACGGCCTCCCGTCGTGGGTCAGCCAACCCTCCCGGCCGCTCAGCTCGCGGGCGAGGCCCGAACGCGTGACGCCGCCGCGGAGGCATTCGTTCCCCAGCCACTCGACCGTGGCAGGGGAAATCTGTCTGAGACCGATATACATGGTCCCCGATTCGCATGGATCCGATCTCTAGTCAAGTATGCGGTAGTGACAGCCTGCGGGCGGGCCGGGGAAGGTCCCCGCGCTGCCCCTTGAACGAAAGCCTGAAATACGTCTCGTCGGCCTCGACGACGCCGGAGAGCCTTGGCCCGGGCATGCGGCTCAAGGCGGTGGGGACCTTGTGACGCCAGGCGAAAGCCGTCGGCAGGCTGATGTCCATCCTCTTCACGATGACCGGCAGCGACAGGCCCTGGAACATCAGCTTTATGTAGAGCGCCCAGGTCGGATCGTCCTTGTGGGAGTAGTGGCGGACCGTCCCCGTCCTGGCCGAGAAGGTGCGCCCGCAGCTCCGGCACCTGAATCTCCGCTTTCCGCGGACCGACCCGTTCCTGCGGATGTCCGCGTGACCGCAGTGCGGGCATTTCGACGGGTCCGGCGGCTCTCCGGCGTCGGAGGGTTCGGCGAGAAGCGTCCGCTTCATTTCCCGCCTTTCGGCGCTGCTGAACGAGGCGATGAGGTTCTTTATCGAGATCATGGAGAACATATAGCGAACTATGATCGCGGACGCAAGGCCTTCAGGCGGATTATTTCGGAAAAATTCCGTTTTTCCGCAATGTGTTGCCGGAATCCCGCCAGATCGCACTACAAATTTTCTAAAGAGCCATCCCAATTGGCCAGGATCATTTCAGACCTTCCGGTGCGCATGCCATGCCGCCCATGCTTCCGGTGTGTCCAGGTCGGTCAGGGCGTGCCGGTCAGGCAGCCTTACCATGTGGATCCTCTCCCCAAGCAGGACCGACCGTCCGCCCTCGTCTCCAGAGAGTCTGGTCAGTGCCGGGACGAGTCTTGATGGAAACACCACTGGATGTCCGGGAACACCCGAGGCGGACATGCCTCGCACAACCTGATCCGGATTCGAGGCGGATGCGACGAGAACCGCGTTCAGGTCCTCAGTGGTTATCTCCGGCATGTCAGCGGGAAGTACGGCGACGGTAGTGCTATTCGACGGAACGGCCGCTGCTGCCGTACGGATGGAGGCCCCCATGCCTTCCGCGGCATCCCTGACCAGGACCGACCGAACCGGCAGTCCGGCCAGCACCCGGGCCCGTTCAGGCCGATTCGGTGCCATTGCCACAATCACATATGCCCCGGTCTCCAGTGCCGCCTTCGCCTGTCGGCGCAGTATCGGCACGCCGTCCACATCCTCAAGCAGCTTGTCCGCCCCTCGCATACGTGCCGAAGCGCCAGCCGCCAGCAGCAATACGGCGAAACCTTTCAAGCTATCGCTCCGGAATCAGCCCGCGTGGACTGAACCGTAGCATCAGCACCATGATCAATCCCATGGTCAGCAGGCGCATATGTGCCGCAGACTGCCGCAGATGTTCCTTAAGCCAGTTCCCATCCGCCAACCCCGCGGTCAGAACATCCATCAGAAGCAGCCCCAGCGGCTCCACCTCAATCCAGAGGTACCAGATCAGGATACCCCCCAGCACAGCCCCAAAATTGTTGCCCGAACCGCCGACAATGACCATAACCCAGATCAGGAACGTGAACCGCAGAGGTTGGTAGCTTCCGGGAGTCAGCAGCCCGTCAAGCGAGGTCATCATCGCTCCCGCCAGCCCGCAGACCGCTGATCCAAGGATGAACACCTGCAGATGCCGGGCGGAAACGTTCTTTCCCATCGCGGCAGCGGCCGTTTCATTGTCCCGGATGGCGCGCATCATCCGGCCCCACGGGGAGTTCAGCGCCTTCTCGGAAAGCCAGACGATGGCCAGCAGCACGATCAGGAACAGAAGCGTATAGCAGAGCTTTACATAAAGGGACGATGCGGTGATGGGATCCAGCCCCAAAAAGGTGACCCGCTCAACGAATTCCGAACTGTTCTGAAGGTCGATCTCATAGGGGACTGGCCGCGGTATGCCATTGACGTTTTTCACTCCGCGTGACAGCCATTCCTCGTTTTTCAGCACGGCGATGATGATTTCCGCGATTCCGAGCGTTGCGATGGCCAGGTAGTCGCTTCTAAGGCCAAGTGCGGTCTTGCCGATAAGCCAGGCAGCGCCAGCCGCCACCAGACCACCGACGGGCCAGGCAACGATGACTGGCAAGCCCAACCCTCCCAGATATCCAGTGCTGGAGGGATTTACCTTTTCTATCGCCGTCACCGCAGGATCGAATACAGCGCGGTAAACGAAGAATCCGCCGAACAGCACGACAATCGTAACCGTGGCGCGCTGCCAGCCTTTGGGCAGCCGGTTCCACAGGAACACGGCAAGTGCAATGATGGCGGCTCCTATCACCAGCGCGAACATGGCGCGCTGACCGCCCACAGCCCAGGCTTCGGAAACTGGCGGCATGCTTACGAGCACCGTGGAAAGGCCACCAAGCGCAACGAAGCCCATCACCCCAACGTTAAACAGTCCGGCGTAGCCCCATTGCATGTTCAGCCCAATGGCCATGATGGCGCTGACCAGCCCCATATTCAGGATGCCGAGCGCCACATTTGGGCTGCGGTAAAATCCGGTAGCCACGATCAGCCCAAGAACGAGGGCGAACAGAAGCGTGTTCTTCAGCGGAGCGCTCATCCGGTTCTCCCCGCAAAGATGCCTGTGGGACGGATTAACAGCACCGCGGTCAGAATGAGGAAGCTGACGGCGAACTTGTAATCAGTGCTGAGGAGTTGGACCAGGCTGGTGGGACCGTAAGGTTCGGGAAGCAGATATGTCAGAACCTTCTTCCAGGCATAGGTTACCGTCACCTCGGAAAATGCGATCAGGAACCCTCCTGCAATCGCTCCCAGCGGATTGCCCAGGCCTCCCACAATCGCGCTTGCGAATATCGGCAGCAGAAGATGGAAATAGGTGAACGGTCTGAAGCTCTTGTCGAGTCCATAGAGCACGCCGGCCACTGTTGCTAGCGCAGCCACGATAATCCAGGTGACGGCCACGACCCGTTCAGGGTTGATTCCAGAAAGAAGCGCCAAATCCTCGTTGTCGGAATAGGCTCGCATCGACTTTCCCGTGCGGGTCCGGTTCAGGAACCAGAACAGCAGGCTCACGACGATTACGGCGGTTATGATGGTGATGGCCTGGCTGGTCTTCAGCGCGAGTCCTTCCTGCAGTCCGGACCAGTCCCGAAATTCCCGAACGCTGACGATGAACCGTTCCCCGTCCGAAAACCGTTGGTCACCGGGTCCGATTATGAAACGCACAAGACCATTCATCACGAATGTCACACCAACCGAAACGATCACGAGCACCACTGGCCGCGCTCGCTGTGCCCTATAGAATGCGTAAACCAGGCGATCGGTTCCAAGCAGCAGAAGCGCTGTGGCGAGAATTCCTACTGGCAGGGCAAGCAACGCTGTCGGTAATGGTCCAAACGTCACCCCAGCCCCCTGCAGGGCCCAGGTGAGAAGGATTGTTATCATCGTGCCGAATGCCATCGTGTCGCCATGAGCGACATTCGAAAATCGTAGCACGCCGTAGACCAGAGTTACTCCCAGGGCACCGAGTGCCAGCTGCGCTCCATAGGCCGTCGCTGGGATGAGGACAAAGTTGGAGAAAACTACGAAGGCATTGAGCGGATCCATCACGTTCACCCAGGACATCCCGAAATGGCGATCAAGTTAGCGACGCTGAAGAATGGATCTCGAATTCGTGGCGCCGCGACCCTTGAGACGGTTTCCCATGCCTCATCAGCTGTTTGGGGCCGCGGCACCCGATTCCCACTGCGACTTCGCCGGACTGCCGCCGAAGGTGCCGAACCGGTGGGCGGGCGCGGATTCACGGTCATGCTCTACCCTCCAAGAAAGCTCCTGCGCACATCGGAATTCGCGAGAAGGGCGGCTCCCGTGTCGGTGAAACGGTTACGGCCCTGCACCAGAACGTATCCTGAATCAGCGATTTCGAGCGTCTGTCTGGCGTTCTGTTCGACCATCAGCACAGAGATGCCGGAAGCGGCGATTTCGATGATTTTCTCAAACAGCTCATCCATTACGATCGGACTCACACCAGCGGTCGCTTCGTCCAGCATCAGCACCTGCGGTTCAGTCATCAAGGCCCGCCCCACGGCAACCTGCTGGCGTTGCCCTCCTGAAAGTTCCCCTGCCTTCTGTCGTCGACGGTCGCGCAGGACGGGAAACAGGCCATAGACCTGCTCCATGGTTCTCTCTACGCCTTCCCGTCTCAGGAACGCGCCCATTTCCAGATTTTCCTCAACGGTCATCGTCGTGAAGATGTTCGACGTCTGAGGCACAAAAGCCATTCCCCTGGCAACCCGCGCCTGTGGCGAGAGCGCCGTGATGTCCTCACCGTCCAGCCAGACCGTTCCCTGGCGCAGGTGAAGCATTCCGAACAGGCCCTTCAGTGCTGTGGACTTGCCCGCACCGTTGGGCCCCACGATCACCGAGATCCTGCCTTTCTCCACCGCAATGGTGCAGTCATGCAGGATATCCGTGCCCATCCCATAGCCTCCGGTCATCGACTCACCCAGCAGATATGGTTTGGAATTGGCATGGACGCCGTTTCTGGTGGTCCCAGCGGCACCGGCGGCCGAAACGGTGGCGGGCGACACTGCGCCGACTCTTCTGCCACTGTCTTTCGGGTCGTCCATACGCGGTGCCATCATGCGCTCATCCTGTTTCTGGCTCTGGCACCGAGATAGGCTTCGACCACATGGTCATTCGACTTGATCTCATCCATCGTTCCCTTTGCCAGCACTCTACCTTCAGCCATGCAGATTACCGGGTCACAGAGGCGACCGATGAAGTCCATATCATGTTCAATGATACAGAACGTGTATCCCCGTTCACGGTTCAGCCTAACGATGGCGTCCGCAATCGTGTTGAGCAGCGTTCGGTTTACGCCTGCACCAACCTCATCCAGAAAGACGGCCCTTGCGTCGACCATCATGGTCCGTCCCAGTTCGAGCAGTTTTTTCTGACCACCTGACAGGTTGCCGGCCTTTTCGTCTGACAGATGGTCGATTGTCAGGAATTCCAGGACCTCGTCAGCCCTTTGCCCAACCGCCATCTCGTTCCGGGTTACGAGGTTGCGCCGAAACCAGGTGTTCCACAATCGCTCACCAGGCTGCCCGCCTGGAACCATCATGAGGTTTTCCCTAACGGTCAGGGAATGGAATTCCTGCGCGATCTGGAATGTCCTGAGAAGGCCCTTGCCAAACAGTTCGTGCGGAGGCAGCCCGGTAATGTCCTCACCAGCCATTGTGACGCGGCCAGCGGTTGGCTTGAGTGCGCCCGTGATGACATTGAACAATGTTGTCTTTCCGGCGCCATTTGGTCCAATCAGGCCTGTGATCGATCCTGTCGCAACCTCAAGCGACGCGCCGTCAACCGCCTTGAAGCCACCGAAATTTCTGTGAACGCCTTCTACGACGATCATGATCCGCTCCTGAACCCGCAGGAAGCGCAATAATGCAAAGCGCAGCCCAATTCCACAGGAAGCGGGCTGCGCCTAATTCTGTCTGGATTCACGTATCAGCGATACCTGACCGTCTGTACCACGCCGTCCCTGACTTCCGTCTGCCGGAAGTTGCCTGCGGACTCACCAGAGCCGATCAGCTCCACGGCACTGGCACCCACATAGTCGACTTCGCCCCCATTCGCGAGAATCTCCAGCGCCTTTGCGAGTTCACCGGGAAGTATGGGCTCGCCTGGTGCATTGGCGACCTCCATGACACTGTCCTTGAAGACGCTGCTATCCGAGGAACCAGCGGCCTGCATGGCCAGAAGAATGAGAGCGGTGGCATCGTAGGCCTCTGCGGTGTACGGGGACGAGGCATTAAACGAATCTCCCGCCAGTTCGATGAACACCGCGTTGCCTTCACTGTCAGATCCTGGATGCTGGCCAGTTGAGCCATTGACTTCGTTTCCGAAGTTGTCCTCAAGCGTCTGGCCGATCATGCCATCAGGAAAATGGAACGTGTCGAAGGCACCGGAGTCGAGCGCGCCTCGAACGATTCCGCTGCCGCCCTGGTCAACATATCCGATGACGACGAGCCGCTGGCCACCCGCCGAGGCAAGTGCGGACACTTCAGCCGAATAATCGGCCTTTCCGTCTTCATGCGCGGCGTTGATCGTTACAATACCACCAGCGGCCTCGAAAGCCGACTGGAAGCTGTCCGACAGCCCCTTGCCGTAGTCGTTATTGGTATACGAAACGGCGACCTCATTGATGCCTTGCTCCATCAGGATTTCCGCCATCACCTCACCCTGCCGAGCGTCTGACGGCGCTGTACGGAAGAACAGGCCATTGTCCTCAATTGTTGAAAGAGCCGGAGATGTCGATGCCGGAGAGATCATGACGATGCCATTAGGCACTGCGATATTGGTCAGTGCCGAAATGGTGGCCCCTGAACAGGCGGCGCCCATGATGGCCTGAACCCCGTCTGCGGTTACCATCCGTTCCGCCGCCGCGGCGGAGGCGGCGCTGTCGGCGCAGGTGGAATCACCACGCACGGACGTAACCGTGGCACCGCCAAGCAGCATGCCGCTGTCGCTTGCCTCCTTCATCGCCAGTTCAGCGGCATCGGCAATCGGTGGTATCAGCGATTCAACCGGGCCAGTGAAGCCCAGAAGTACGCCTAGCTTGATTTCCTCGGCGCTAGCGCCCGTTGCGGTGAAAGCCAGACTGGCAATCGCGCTCGATGCCAGGAACAGTTTTTTCATGTCGCTCTCCATGTTTGTTGTGTGGGCTGCCTACGTCTCCGTCGCCAGATGCTCGCTCAGTAGGATTGATGCGTTCGCAGGGGAACTGAGACCGCATCCAGGAAAATTCTGGCTTCCTATCCCGAATAAACCAACAAACGGTATCCCTGCAGACCACGGCCGGATACGGAAGGGTATGCCATCCATATATACAGGATCAACTCCTTCCCAACCTACGAATCACATTATCAGTATTGCGGAATTCGATTCAAGGCTGCCGCGCCTCGTCCTGGGACATTCCAAAGTCACGACCGAAGGAGCGAACGGATGCGGTCTGATCCTGATAGCGGAATGAAGCTCGCTGGGATCGGTGAAGTGCCGTTTACGGGGGCGTTCCGGACGGATCCTTCCCACCCCACGCCGCTCTGTGGCGCGTCGTCCATGCCTGCTGCGGGGCAGGTAGGCAGAGGAATCGACCATGATGGCGACTGGAGCCTCCTGACGTGGGTGGCATAGCGCTGACTGGCCCTGGGGGCTCGCTGGAACCTTCGCTACGGCATACGATCGCAATGGCCGCATTGGCTGTGCACCGGGGAGAGCGGTTCCTCAGGTCGGCGCGCCCGGTGCCGTAGGAAGCGGGGCACCAGATCACCTCGCGCTATTCTGGCCGCTCCTGACGATTCCACTCCCGCATTCGACGCGCCGTGCAGGTCCTTTCCGTAGGCGGCGGTCCGTGATTCGGTGCCATTCCCGCCAGACGTGATCTCCTCTTCTTCATGATGGTCTGATCAAGTATTGCCAGCTGCCGTTCTCCTGGGAGAGGCATCGCGCACCATATCTGTTCCAGCATGATGCCGGACTCCCGCCGCCTTCCTGGCGGGTCGGTAGCGGCAGATCCAACTCCACATATATTTTTATTCAATAAAATCAATGAATTATAATCCATTCCTGAAGTTTCACGCTTCCGACGGGATGCCGTGTGAGGGGCAGGGGACTGATAGTGAAAGCCAGTCGCTTCGGTTTCTTCAGCTGCATCAGCCTGTCAACGGGCAGGGAACGGCAAATGCTTGAGGCGCTATCGGAACACCACCCGTCCCGCCGCAACCGCCAGTGCCGCCCCTACCAGCTGGCAGAGAATGAAGGCCGGCACATGTTGCGGCATAATGCCGGCAAAGGTGTCGGAGAACCCGCGAGCGATGGTAACCGCCGGATTGGCGAAGCTCGTTGAGGCCGTGAACCAGTATGCGCCGGTAATGTAGAGAGCGACAATGGTCGGAACCGCTTCCGGCCTGTGCCTGATACCGCCCAGGATGACAAAGACCAGGCCAAAGGCGGCAATGATCTCGGCTATCCACAGGTTTATGCCAGTGCGGGCGGTCCCGCCTGTCTGCAGAATCGCAAGATCGAACATTGCATGGGACAGAAAAACCCCGATCACACCACCGACAATCTGCACCACAACAAACGCAAGTGCCTCAACCGGAGCTATTTCCCGGCGCAGAAGAAACGCAAGCGTCACGGCCGGATTGAAATGCGCGCCAGAAATCGGTCCGAGAATCGTAATGCCGACATACAGAACGCAGCCAGTGGCGATGGCATTGGCCAGCAACGCGACACCGAAGTTGCCATTCGATAGGTCAAGCGCCATTATCCCGGAGCCCACCACTCCGATGAGCAGGAAGGCCGTGCCCACGAACTCGGCGACTAGTTTACGGGTCATGCATTCGCTCCAGTTCGGGCAGGAAGCGCATGGAGATTCTCCCCATCCGTAGATTCGATGAGCTCATTACAGCAATGCACGGGCACGCGAAGCCAGGACTTCATATACCCTGGCGAAGGCATGCGGCCAGCCCTCTTCAGCAGCCGGTGCCGGGTCTTCGACACTCCAATGGGCCCGCCGCGGTACACCTGGCCAGATCGGACGGATTTCGGACGCGGCATTTCCGCAAACCGTGATCACCACATCCTTTACCGGTGCACCAGGTCCGGCAAACCTGTCCTTACTCTTCGAACGATGGTCCCTGGTTGCGATGCCCCTGCGGACCAGAAGCGTAAGGGCTTCGGGATCCACCCTGCCATCTGGCCGGGATCCTGTGAACCACGCTGTTACGCGGTCTGCGCCGTACCGGTTCAGCACCACCTCACGCAGGATCGTGCGTGCGGAATTGCCCGTGCAAAGAATGAGTATGTTCATACCGCAACCGATAACGGCGACATGTGAAGATTTTGTGACGGCCTCATCGAAGGCGATCAATAAGTCGGCATCCAGTGCATTCACGCTAGTGAAGACGCCCGTTCATGCCATCCTTCCCACGCACGCTGCGCAGGAGGGCAGGGCGGTCATGGGATGGATGGAGGGTTCAGCCTTCCTCAAACCACCATACATCAGGCTGCCAGCTGATCCAGTCGCCATAGATCGGTATTCTGTCTGGAAACCTCAGGCGCCGGTCATGGGCAATGTGGCTAACAGGCCACTGGGAGATCGGAATTACATAACGGCCGCTGGTCAGGATGCGGTCGAGCGCGCGCGTGGCGGCGATGAAATCCTCACGGGTCTTCGCATTCAGGATTTCATGGATCATTGCCTCAGCTGCCGGGGAGTTCATGCCCATCCAGTTGCGGGTGCCCGGCTTGTCGACTCCGGCGCTACCCCAGTAGAGCATCTGCTCGTTGCCCGGACTCAGGGACAGGGCACGCCGGTAATAGGTCATGTCGAAGTCATAGACGTCAGTGCGCTCGTTGTACTGGGCGCTGTCCGCGGTGGTGACCCTGGCATCGATACCCAGACGTTTCAGCGCCTCGACATAGATGTCGATGATTGCCTTGATCTCGGCGGAGCCCTGCCTGAGCAGGATTTCGAGTTCGAAACGCTGACCTGCCGCGTCTGTCAGCTGGCCATCATCGTTTACCGTCCAACCGGCCTGCGCCAGCATGTCCAGGGCGATTCTGATATTTGCCCGATTGCGGGCCGTTCCATCGGAGACGGGTAGGGCATAACCTTCAAGCGCTCCCGGCAGGAGTTCTCCGGAGAATGGCTCAAGGAGATCGCGCACCCGACCTTCCGCCGGTCCCGGGCGCATCCCCAGAACCGAATTGGAGAAATAGGAGGCAATTCGCATCTGTTTGCCTCCCGTCTGAATCTGGTTGATGAACTCAAAGTTGAATGCGTGGATCAGGGCATCGCGGACACGCCAGTCGCTGAACGGTTCGCGGCGTGTATTCATGACAAAGCCAGTGATTCCGGAAGGCCGCTGATGGCGAATGATCGATTTGATCACATCGCCCGAATCGATTGCCGGATAGTCGTATTGCAGCGCCCATTTCTGCGGGTTGAACTCGCGGTTGGAATTGAGTTCGCCCGCCTTGAACGCCTCGAACATCGCCGTGCCGTCCCCGAAGAACTCTATCCGGATCTCGTCGAGATTCGCGACGCCGCGGCGGAGCCCAAGATCCCTGCCCCAGTAGTCCGGGTTGCGCGCCAGGTTGACGAAGCGACCCGCCTCAAAATCGTCAATGACATATGGTGCCGTTGCGATCGGAATGATGTCGAGGCCCGATTCGGTGAATTCAACCCCTTCCCACTGGGCTTTCTTCAGAATCGGACGCAATCCAAGGATCAGGGGTAGCTCGCGATCCTCAACGTTGAACGTGAATCGAACCGACCGATCGCCGGTACGCTCCATCGACTCGACCTTCTCCCATGCGCCATGGTAACGGGGATGTCCCTGCGAGCCGAGAGTCTCGTAAGACCACATCACATCCTCAACCGTAACGGGCGTTTCATCCGAGAATCGGGCTTCCTCGCGCAGTGTGAACTCGACCCATTCCCGATTCGGCCCGGTTTCCACTGATTCGGCCAAAAGCCCGTACAGCGTGAATGGCTCGTCCCAGGAACGCCCCATAAGGCTCTCATACGCAAGAAACCGAAGCTGCCATGGGACGGTTCCGCGCCGGATATGAGGATTGAGGCTGTCAAAGTTGCCAACCTCGCCTGTGACGATTCGCCCACCCTTGGGCGCATTGGGATTGGCATAGGGGAGGGACGCAAAATCTGGTGGAAGGGCCGGTTCGCCATACATAGCTATGCCATGCATTGGTTCGGCACCAGCTGCGCCAACCATCAGGAAAGTCGATAAAATCAGCGCAATGACGCCCGATTCAGCTTTGGATCCGCGTTTCATGTCAGAAGAATCCCTGTTCTGGATTATGAGCCTGCACGCTTCCTTAGCGCATACCGTCACTTTTTTCAAACTTTTTACTTGAATTCCGTGAAAGACGGGTTAGATTAGCATCACTGCTCGAAGGTTTCTTGCCTGTATGAAACCTGCCTCAACAACTAAGCGCCCGCCTTGTGCGGGCGCCTTTTTTAGGTTTGGCGGTGGACGCGATTACCACGAGGCGAAGGCGGGAATGCGGAATCCATGACACTCAAGGGCAGAACGGCAGTCGTGACCGGGTCGAACTCCGGTATCGGTCTGGGTATCGCCCGGGAGCTTGCGACGGCGGGCGCGAATGTGGTGCTGAATTCGTTTACGGATTCGCGGGATGACCACTTTCTGGCGGAAGGACTGGCAAAGGAATTTGGGATCGCGGCCCGCTATATCTGCGCGGACATGTCGAAACCGGATGAGTGCCGGGCGTTGATCGCCGAAGCTGGAACCTGTGACATCCTGGTCAACAATGCCGGCATTCAGCATGTGGCCCCGATTGATGAGTTTCCTCTTGAGAGGTGGGACGCAATCATTGCCGTCAATCTGTCTTCAGCATTCCACACAACGGCAGCGGCACTGCCAGGAATGCGCGCATCCGGCTGGGGTAGGGTGATCAACATCGCGAGTGTTCACGGGCTGACGGCGTCTCCATACAAATCCGCGTATATCGCCGCAAAGCACGGCATCGTTGGGCTGACAAAGACCGTGGCTCTGGAGACGGCGGAAGATCCGGTCACCTGCAACGCGATCTGCCCGGGCTACGTACTTACACCGCTTGTGGAGGCACAGATTCCTGATCAGATGAAGGCGCATGGCATGGATCGCGATTCTGTCGTGCGCGAGGTGATGCTGGCACGCCAGCCGTCAAGGGAGTTCGTTACGGTCGAGCAGATAGGCGCAACAGCCGTGTTCCTGTGTTCGAAAGGTGCTGCCCAGATCACCGGAACGACCATTGATGTGGACGGCGGCTGGACAGCACTCTGATATCGCGGTGGTTATGCCTATTTGGGGCCCCACTTCCAGTCGGAAGCGCAACATCCGGCTTTTCCGGGATGTACTCTCCGCCCGGGATTTGCCCTCGTTGCGAAACGCTTCGGAAAGGGTCGGCGTTGCACTTCCGACTGGAAGTGGGGTTCCCTATTCGGGCACCCGTTTCCGGCCAGCTCCGAATAGGGGAGATGGGACCGGAGGAGCCGTTCCATTGGGATAGACGAGACCCGCGGAGATGACCAGTTTAGCAGCGTCCTCGACAGACATCTTTAGTTCGATGATATCATTTCTCGGAACGAACAGCAGGAATCCCGAGGTTGGATTCGGCGTGGTCGGGAGGAATACCGACACCAGTGGTTCCTCACGTGGAATGCTGTCCCGGATCTCGCCCTTGGCAGAGGTCGAGACGAAAGCGATCGCCCAGATACCCTTCCGGGGATATTCGACCAGACAGGCCCTGTCGAAGCTGGTCTCGCTCTGGGCAAATACCGTTTCCGCGATCTGTTTCAGTCCATTATAGATCGATCTTACCACGGGCATCCGGTCGACGACCTGTTCTCCCCAGGCGATCAGGGAGCGCCCGATCAGGCCCTTGGCGATCCATCCGACAATGACAGTGAACACCAGGAACACAACGACACCGAGGCCGCGCACGTTAATGGCCCAGTCAATGCCGAACAGGGTCCAGAGTATGTTTTCGGGTTTGTAGGCTTCCGGAACGAAGGGAAGGACGAATCCGTCAATCCACCCGATTACGGTCCATATCAACCACAAGGTCAAGCCAATGGGCGCTATGACAACAAGCCCAGTCAGAAAGCTGTTCCGCAGACCCGAAAAGCGGGATATTATTGGCTTTGGGGCCTCCGGCTCGGTCGGCTCGGATTTCAGGGTCATCTGAAGCGCATGGAAATGAACGTCATACCTGCATAAGGGATAACGGTGCCTGTCGCAACATCATTTTCCATGTTTCCGACAGCGGGTCAGTGGAGCGCCCAAGCGATCTGTGCCGCAAGTCGGGCATTGTTGCGCAACAGGGCGACATTCGCCGTGAGTGACCGGCCCGACGTCAGTTCAAGGATCCGGGATAGAAGAAACGGGGTGACGTCCTTTCCCGCGATGCCCTCGGAAAGGGCATCTCCAAGCGCGACTTCGACTGCGGCCTGAATTTCGGCGTAGGGAATCTCGGCTTCGGCGGGAATCGGATTGGCCACGAGCTGGCCACCCGCAAGACCCAGATCCTGGCGCGCCCGGTGGGAACGGGCGATCTCCGCTGCACCGTCTGCACGAAGCGGTGCTTTCAGCCCTGAACTCCGCGACCAGAAGGCGGGAAAGAAATCCTGTCCTACCGCGATCACCGCAACGCCAAGGGTCTCCAGAACCTCGAGAGTCCTGGGCAGGTCAAGGATCGCCTTGGCTCCAGCGGCAACAACCGACACAGGGGTCAGCGCCAGCTCGCGCAGGTCGGCGGAAATGTCGAAACTCGACTCCGCTCCCCGATGTACACCGCCGATGCCTCCCGTGGCGAAAATCCCGATGCCTGCGGCATGTGCGCAGATCATGGTTCCCGCGACCGTTGTGGAGCCCGTCTTTCCCTGGGCGACCGCCACCGGAAGGTCGGCTCGGGACAGTTTCATGACATCTCCGCTCCTCGCGAGCATATGAAGCTCTTCACTGGACAGGCCTATGCGGATCTGGCCATCGATTACGGCGATCGTTGCCGGAACCACATCCATTTCACGCAGGTCGCATTCAACCTGAACCGCGGTCTCGACATTGAGCGGGAACGGCAGACCATGGGAGATGATGGTCGATTCAAGCGCCACAACTGGTGCGCCGGAGTTCCGGGCATCGGCGATCTCGTCCGAAAAAACAAGCGGTATCATAAAGAAGTCTCCCCCGAGACATATGAGGCAGCCTCCCGCAACGCCGCATTCAGCGCCACCGCCTGATCGGCTCCCCTGGTTTCCGCCGCCACATGGGCAGCGACGAATGAATCACCCGCACCGGAGGCCCGCGTCAACCTGACTCTGGGTGGCATGGCCACAACGCTCCCATCCGGGCCGGAGTCTGTGGCGAGCCGGTCGCCATCCGTTATCAGGACACGCGCCGCACCGAGCGCCCGCACCGCTGATGCCGCCCTTTCAGACGAGTTGAACCGCTGGCCGCAAAGCGTGCTGGCCTCAGCGAGATTCAGGTAGAATGTCGCGTCCTGAACGGTGAGTAGCGAAAGCAGCCGCCTCGCCTTTACAGGGCTTGCCGAAGCTATGCGCAGGTCAGCGGCGGACAGGGCGGGATCCGTGGCAAAGCCTGCCAGCACCCCTTCCGTCAGGTTGCCATCAAGTATGATTACCCCGGAATAGGGCGCTTCCGGATCTCCGAGCGTTCCGTCCAGCAGAGGATGCAGGATCCGTTCGCCAGCGGTTTCAAGCGAACGGGTGTCGGCAAGGGTCGCGATCATCTGCTCCCGATCCTCCACGACCAGACACCTGTCTGTCGGCAGGAATTCGGAGATGTGGACATGGTTGGTCAGGATGCCCATGTTTCGGCATCGCCTGAGCAGTTCAGCGCCTTCGGCATCACTGCCCATCGATGTCAGAAGGGCAGGTCGGATTCCAGACCGGGTTAGCGCTGTCGCGATGTTCAGGGCCACTCCACCTGGCCGCCGGACGATCTGTCCGGAGACATCAGACCCCAGATGCATCCGGTATGGTGCCCGACCCACGACGTCCCAGTGAGCTGCGCCGATGCATAGAATGTCGGGGATGGTGTCATCCTGCATGGTTCCATGTTACAGGCATTCCGGGTTTCAGCAAGCGGCTCACCCTTCCAGCGGCGGTAACGCCGTCCTGCGATCTAACTGTCGGAACCATCCAAAATTACCTGCCAGCTCCCCTTGCGCCTGTCGCTGCAGTGCAGTAACGGAGCTTGCAGTTCACAGGTAGGGCTTGGGTTCTGTGGGGAGACATCCCGCATGGATCCGCCGGTTGGGCGATGGCCTGAAACAGCTCTGCCAAGGTTGGAAACCGGGAAGGAATCATTGAATGGCTCTACCAGAGTTCACATTGCGCCAGCTATTGGAAGCAGGCGTTCATTTCGGCCATCAGACACAGCGCTGGAATCCCAAGATGGGCGAATTCATCTACGGGGACCGAAACGGGATTCACATCATCGACCTAACCCAGACCGTGCCGATGCTTGACGCCGCCCTGCATGCGGTTCGCGAGGTCATCGCCAAAGGTGGGTCGCTTCTCTTCGTTGGCACGAAGCGTCAGGCGCAGCAGGCCGTCGCTGAGGCCGCTGAGCGCTGTGCCCAATACCACATGAATCACCGTTGGTTAGGTGGTACGCTCACGAACTGGAAGACGGTGTCACAGTCGATCGACCGACTGAAGGCCCTTGATGAGCAGATGGCGGAAGGGTCCGAAGGTCTGACGAAGCGGGAACGCCTGTCAATCGAGCGCGAACGCAACAAGCTCCACGCTTCACTCTGTGGCATTCGGGAGATGGGCGGTCTTCCGGACATGCTGTTCGTTATCGATGTAAACAAGGAAGACCTTGCGGTTGCGGAGGCCAGAAAACTGGGAATCACGGTGGTTGCGGTGGTGGACACCAACTGCTCTCCTACCGGGATCGATTACATCATTCCTGGCAATGACGATGCTTCCCGGGCCATCTCGCTCTACTGCGATCTTGTGGCACGTGCGGTGCTGGATGGGATGAACGCCCAGTTCACCGCTGCCGGAATTGATCTTGGAGAAGTGGAGGACGTTCTGGAAGTGGAGGAACTGTCCGATGGTTCCGCAGATGGAGAAGGGGCAGGGGAATCGGCTGAAGCCGAACCCGTGGCGGAAAACGCCGCCTAGCTGCCCACAGGCGAAGGACGGTACGGAAACGGAAGTGCCACGGCCAGGATCAGCCCTGCCGATGGCGATGTGACATTCGGGCGGAGTCTGCCGCCGTGGAAACCCTGATGGATTGAGGAGTGCCTGTGATGGCGATCACCGCTGCATTGGTGAAGCAACTGCGCGACAGGACTGGCGCAGGAATGATGGACGCGAAAAGAGCGCTGACGGAAACCGACGGTGACATGGAGGCCGCAACCGACTGGCTGCGCACCAAGGGACTGGCGAAAGCCGCGAAAAAGTCCGGGCGCACCGCCGCCGAAGGTCTGGTCGCAGTTAAGGTGGAAGGCGGCAGGGGAGTTGCGGTAGAGGTCAACTCGGAAACCGATTTCGTCGCCAAGAATGCCGAGTTCCAGGAAATGGTCGGCCAGATCGCCACCGCCGCTCTCCTGGTGGACGATGTCGAGGCTCTGGCTGCGGCTCATCTCGGCGAAAAGTCGGTAGCGGATACCATAACCGACAGGATCGCGACCATTGGCGAGAACCTTAATCTGCGACGGATGGCTACTGTCCAGGGCGGCTCGGTAGCTTCCTATGTCCATAACGCGACCGCGCCTGACATGGGCAGAATAGGCGTCCTCGTCGGGTTCAATGGCAGCGACAGCGACATCGGCGAGCATATCGCAATGCACATTGCGGCAACCAACCCCTGGGCTCTGGATGAAAGTGACCTCGACCCCGCCCTGATCGAAAAGGAAAGGAAAGTGCAGATCGAGATCGCACGCGAATCCGGCAAGCCCGAAGCCGTAATCGAAAAGATGATTGCCGGTCGGATGAAGAAATGGAAGGCGGAAGTCACACTGCTCAGTCAGCCATTCGTCATGAATCCGGACATTACGGTTGAAAAGGCCGTCCGCGAGGCGGGAGCTGAGATAACCGGGTTCGTACGTCTGGAAGTGGGGGAGGGAATTGAAAAGGCCACCGAAGACTTCGCCGCCGAGGTCGCCAAGGCATTGGACAGCGGCACCTGACCCACATTGGGATGAGCTGCCAGTCATGCGGGAAAACGTAACATCAGCCGTAGATTGGCAGTGAATCTCCGACGACCGTTCGCCAAGAATATGGGATGGTGGGAACTCTCCCTGAATGAGAGGACCATTTTCGGAAGGCTCATTTGAAGAGGCGCATAGGATGGGGCGCTCCGCAACTAATTCCGACCGCTTGGAAATGGTGAGGGTGGCCCCGCGGTGACCGACGGTTATCCTGCGCCCATTCATTGCCAAATTTCTTTCGCGTCACGTGCCGACACCTCCACCTCACTACCATCACAAATTCCCAGTCAATTCGTGCATGGCAGCATTGAAAACGCTTTCACGCCATGGATGGAAGCGGATGCGTGTATCCTCCAGCGTCTCATTGTGGAAGAAGAGAAACGCATCCTCAATCAATGGAACCGGCCCGGAATGCCGTTGGCCATCTTCATCGCTATCTCGGAATTCCATAAATGGAGCGCAAATCAAAGTACCATTGAATTCCTGACCGACACCGTGAATTGCAAATACTAACTTTGCACTACGTCGCCAGTATAAGTCTAATGATATCCAGTGTCGAAATTCTCTCAAATTTGCAAAATATCTGTACTGATTTCTCGCATTTTCAATAATTTGCGAGCGAAAATAGTAATCCGAATGTTCACTAGAGGAATTTACCCGAACTTCACTTTGGGTAGATATTTTCTGCAAAGCCCCTTTTATGTCTCCACAGTATCTCTCAAGCCAATCCTGCAACTCTTCAGAGATTTTTAATGCTATTTCCACCACTGACTTGTGGCTATCTCTTACAGTGTCTCGAGTCTTCTCTGCGGCGGCCGTTAGTCCTGACAAAACTGCTTTGATGCTCGCGTGATCGCCCAGTGCCGCCTCTGAAATTGCCACTGCGTTCATAAATTGTCTCTTTTGCAGCTTTACAATAAAATCGATTAGCTGTCCAAGCTTACCGCGGTCAGCGGCTTCGAGTGCATCGATGTATTCGACCCTGTGATCACGGGTAACAACGAATGGAAACAAGCCACCTTGGACTAACACCAGCGACGCCAGTGCCCGTGCAACCCTACCATTGCCGTCCTGAAACGGGTGTATCTGTGTAAAACGGTGATGCAGCCATGCGGCCTGAATCTCAATAGGTTTGCCAGAATCGCGATGCGACATATGCATCGAGATCAGTCGGTCCATTTCACCCGCGACGTGTTCCGGAGGGCAGTAAGTGTAAGTTACACCTTCCCGAATTGGCGAATTTGATTGCGCCTTCCAGTCACCGCGAATTAGAGACATCTCTATATTCCTACCAAGAGCATCTATTCCATCGGTTGTTTTCTGGCTGCGAAGGAGAGCCGCGTGTAGTTCCTTGATCCACGATGTCGATAGCGGGCGATCTTGCTTCACAAAATCGAATACGCCCTCGAGGGCGTCCTTTTGATCACGAATCATTTGAAGCACAAATTCGCGTGATTTGTTTGCCGCTCCATGTGTAAGAAGTTCATCCCTAAAGCCTTGTTCAATCAGTGTTTTAGTTACGCCACGATCTATGTCGTATAATCCTTCAAGGATGCCCGTTTCTATTGCCCATTCGCGGTTCATCCGCTCGGTGAAGTCGGACAGCGCAGGCGTGCCATGAAGACGATTTCGCTGATCCTTCCAGATGTCCCGAATTCCGATGATTTCCGGCCGGATATCTTCTGATAGCTCTATATCTATATCCAGAATACCCGTCGAAGGGCTCCAGATGTCCACATCTTTTGAGGATTCCATTGCTTCACATCTCCTCCCAACACACTTGATCCCACTTCCTTCATCAAAGGGTTCACATAATTATGCTGCTCCATTGCTTGGTGTTTGTCAAGGGGGTCGTGTCGCGAGTTTGGTGGAAATTCGAAAATGGTGTAATCTCCGGGTGAACCATAACCACCCAACCGGCGGCCGGAGCCGCCAGAGGAGATCACACCATGGAACGGAATACGCTAGTCACCGAACTTTCGCCCCCAACCTTTGAAGGGGCTACCGTCACGGCCACCGCGACCGGCGGATCACCGGAACGTTCGGGACGGAGACCGTCAGCGTGCCATGCGCCCGGATTCGGGACGGAAACGGCGGGGTCACGGAATTGCGCTCGAAGGCGCTGCCGCCGCTACCGGCGCATGACGAGGAAGGCCGAAGCGGCGTTCACGTCCATATACCGTTCGGACACGAACACGCGCCGGGTGAGGCGTGCGCCTTTCGCGCTGTTCAGGGGGGGCGTCAGCAGGGACGTGGTCAGCCGGGCCTGGTGGCGCCGGGTCAGGTCGGACCGCGACGCCTGGTGCGCCCGCAGCCTGGCCGGTGAGGACATCGTCCGCCTGATCCTGGACAGCACCGTCGTCAGGACCCGGATCGACGGCAGGGCGACGAACATCCCGGTGCCTGCCGCCGTCGGCGGGCGCCGGGACGGCCCACAGGGTGCTGCTTTCGATAGGAAAAATGGGCGGCGAGAGCACCGCCGCGTGGGGGCGGTTCCTGGCCAATTCCGCCGCACGCGGCCTCAGGCGGCCGGAATTCGTCGTCATCGACGGCGCCGGGCCCCGGGGCCGCGCTCACCACGCTCTGGGGCGGGGACCTGGCCATCCAGTGCTGCACGGTCCCGGACACCGCAACCTGCCGGGCCACGCACCGAAACACCTGCACGGGGAGATCGGTAACGGTTACCGCTACATGATCAACCCGGGACTGTGGAGGAGATCCAGCGCCGCCGCAGGGCGTTGCTCAGGAAGTGGAGGGACAGGTGCCGGACCGTCGCCGACAGCCTTGAGGAGGCGAGCGACCGGCCGTGCACCTTCACCTAGCTCGATCCGTCGCAGTGGAGATCGGCGCGGACAACCAGTGCCATAGAGCGTCTGAACTGTGAGTTCCGGAGGCGGATCAAGACGCAGACCGTGCTGCCCTGCGCGGAGACGGTGCCGATGCCCATGCTGCTCTGGGCGGATCCGGATGCGAAAGGTGGACGGTCGGCAGAACCTGTCCCGGCCGCCGGTTGGGTGGTTTCGGTTCACCCGGAGATTACACCGTTTTCGAATTTCCACCAAATTCGCGATGCGACCATGCATAGCAGTGGTCGATGACCTGGTCCGCGTCCCGGACATACATTCAGGAAAATGGCACTGATAAACTGTATGGGCTCCTGACGGAAAACGCTGAGCGCTTTGCTTTCGGAGAGGCTGTGGATGTCAGGATGCCACTGACCATTCTGGCGGGGATCAATCGATGAAGACCTCCGCGCTGGAATTCAGCTCCAGCCGAAAGAATCAAAAAAACATATATGTATCAGATATTTATGCAGGTAATTTCAGCTTATACGAGAGCAAATAGTTTAACATAATATCCCTTATGCGAATCAACCTAGCGCGTATCCCGCACCCCGTACGGTGCGCAGCGGGTCTTCACCACCCAACCTGCAGAGAGCCTTGCGCAACCGTCCGATATGAACGTCGACCGTCCGCGAGTCCACGTAAACGTCCCTTCCCCAGACCCGGTCCAGCAGCTGCTCGCGACTCCAGACGCGGCCAGGCCGTTCCATGAGCGTGGACAGCAGTCTGAACTCCGTGGGACCAAGCTTCAGCAGCCTACCGGCCCGGAACGCCCGGTGACTTTCCGTATCAAGAACGATATCCTGAAACTCCAGCCTCTGCCCAACCGTCGAGGGTCGTGTGCGGCGCAGCTGCGTGCGGACGCGGGCGATCAGTTCCGCAATCGAGAATGGCTTGACCACATAATCGTCAGCTCCAGTCTCAAGCCCCCTCACACGATCCGCCTCTTCGGACTTCGCCGACATCATGATGATCGGCAGGTTCCGTGTGGAGTTCCGCATGCGCAGTCGACGGCAGATCTCAATTCCGGACACGCCGGGCAGCATCCAGTCCAGAAGGACAACGTCTGGCTGGTCTTCCTCAACCAGAAGAAGCGCATCATGGCCCCGAACCAGCGCGCGTAACCTGAAATCCCCCCGCTTCCAGGTTGTAGATCAGGATCTCCCGCTGTGCCGGCTCGTCCTCGACCACCAGAATCCTCGGCTTCACCGCTGCCACCGATCGGCCCCCTCTCCCAGATCATAGGCTGTCCGGTCGCTTTTGGGGCGCGTGTCGCCCGAACGCTCGCCCGTGACGAGATAGATTACCTGTTCGGCAATCGATGTCACGTGGATCGCCCGTTCGCTCAATGTTCTTCGCGATGAAATGAAGATGCATACAGGCGGTGATGTTGCGCGGATCCTCCATCATATGCGTCAGAAGTTCGCGGAACACCGCGTTGTACATCTGGTCCACTTCGTCGTCGCGGAGCCTGATCTCCTCAGCCAGTTCGGCATCGCGCTGGATGAAGGCGTCAAGCGCACCTTTCAGCATAATTCCGACTTCACGTGCCATGCGGCGTAGCCCGGGGCTGGCTTCCTCAATCAGCGGCAGCTGCGCCAGCGTGGTCGTGCGCTTCGCCAGATTCTTCATGTAATCGCCGCAGCGCTCCAGACTTGAGGATATCTTCATTACCGTCAGAACCGTCCGCAGATCGCTTGCCACCGGAGCACGAAGAGCGATAATGCGCCCGGCCTGCTGGTTGATCTCGTCCTCTAACTGATCAATGAATGCGTCCGCGGTGCGCACTTTCTTTGCCAGCACCTCGTCAGCACCCATCAGCGCGTTCGTCGCATCGATTATGGAGGATTCGACCAGTCCTCCCATCTTCATCAGCAGAATCTGCAGCTGTTCAAGGTCGCGGTCATATGCGGACGAAATATGTCTGTCCTGCATCATCGCCCCTACCCTATGCGTCCGGAAATGTAGCTTTCGGTCCTGGGATGTTGTGGATTCTCGAATATCTGTGACGTGTCGCCAAATTCCACCAGATCGCCAAGATGGAAAAATGCCGTACGCTGGCTTACGCGTGCGGCCTGCTGCATCGAGTGCGTGACGATGATCACCGTGTAGTCCTGACGCAGGCGTTCGATCAGATCCTCGATCTGGCCAGTGGCGATCGGATCCAGCGCCGAGCAGGGCTCATCCATAAGCAGCACTTCCGGCATCGTGGCAATCGCCCGCGCAATGCAAAGTCGCTGCTGCTGTCCGCCGGACAGCCCGGTCCCTGGTCTGTCGAGATAGTCCTTGACCTCATCCCAGAGCGCTGCCTGGCGCAGAGAACGCTCCACAATCTCCGTCAGTTCGGCCCTGTTGCGCGCAAGCCCATGTATCCTTGGCCCGTAAGCGACGTTGTCGAAAACCGATTTGGGAAACGGATTCGGCTTCTGGAACACCATGCCGACCCTCGCGCGCAGCTGCACGGGATCGACCTTTGGATGATAGATATCCTCGCCGTCCAGGGTGATTTCACCGACAACACGGGCACCGTCAATAGTGTCGTTCATGCGGTTAAGGCAGCGCAGAAACGTCGACTTTCCGCATCCCGAAGGTCCAATGAAGGCGGTTACCGCCCTGGATACGATTTCGACATCCACGCTCCTGATCGCGTGAACCGCCCCTTTGGTTGCCATGATATCCTGTTTCCTGACACCTGCCGGCACACCGTAATAGACGTCTACTCCGCGCGCCCGCAGTTTCACGTCCTGCAGCTTCACGGCGCTGTCATTGATGTTGTCGTCATACATAACCGCATCCGTCCTCTACCAGCGGCGCTCGAATCTGCGCCTCAGAATGATGGCCAGCAGGTTCATGCCCATGAGGAAAACCATCAGCACGACTATGGCAGCTCCGGTTCTGGCCTCAAATGCGCGTTCTGGAAAGTCCGACCAGCGGAACACCTGGACCGGCAGCACCGTGGCACTGTCGGTCACGCCACTCGGCACGTCAACGATAAAGGCGACCATGCCTACCATGATGAGAGGCGCCGTTTCGCCGAGAGCCTGTGCCATGCCAATGATGGTACCGGTCAGGATGCCTGGCATCGCAAGTGGAAGCACATGGTGGAAAGTCGCCTGCATCCTTGATGCCCCGACTCCAAGAGCCGCCTCGCGGATCGACGGTGGTACCGCCTTGATCGCCGCCCGGGCCGCGATAATGATTGTCGGCAGAGTCATGAGCGCCAGCACCATGCCCCCAGCGAGGGGCGCCGACCGGGGAACGCCGAACACTCCGAGAAACACGGACAGCCCCAACAGTCCAAAGATGATCGACGGGACCGCCGCCAGATTGTTGATATTGACCTCGATCAGATCCGTAAAGTGGTTCCTGGGAGCGAATTCCTCCAGGTAGATCGCCGCGGCCACACCAACCGGAAACGCCAGCAGAAACGTCACCAGCATCGTCCAGAATGATCCAACAACAGCGCCCCAGATACCTGCAAGCTCGGGTTCGCGTGAGTCGCCCGCCGTGAAAAAGCGCCAGTTGAATACGCTCTCCACGGCACCGGATGCCTTCAGTTCCTCAATGGCGACGATCTGGGTATCGGAAATCTTGCGGGCGGCTTCTGGAAGGTCGGTCATGTAGAGCGACCAGTCGCGGCTGTTCTCCAGATTCGAGGAGGGCGCGATGATGACTTTCGCTTCCGCATGCGTCGCGTCGATCTCGGTTATCTTCAGCCAGCCACCACCGGCGCGCAGGAAGATGGAGCGGTTGTCACGATCAACCGCCTCGGGTCCCAGCTCGGCGTTGGCGCGTGTCTCCAGTTCCTCTGCCTCCCGGATCGCAGCGTCGCGTCGGGCGGCGGCGGCGTCCCTTTTTCGTTCGGCTTCGGCCCTCTCCCGGTCGCCGTCCGCCTCGGCAACACGGCTCTCGAACACCCGTACGGCATTATTCTGGCGCGCCGCCTGCACCCGCAGGCGCTTCGCATCCTCGAACAGCAGCTCCTTGACTTCTGTCGCCAGGCTTGCGAAATCGTTTACTGAAGAGGAAATTACGGCCTCACCATCATTGATGAACACCGAGAGCAACCCACGGGTATCGATTTCCCTCATTCCCCCAAAGCCGCCCTTCAGATAGAGATCCGTGACATCCGAAGAGAGGAATCTAAAGTCAATGGTCCTGCCCAGAAGCTCTGGACTGGCCGCCACCATTTCGGCCAGCTCAAATGGAGCTCCACTGGAAACGATGTCGTAGAGCTCCCGCTTTGATCGGCGATCGGTGACGTCCGGAAAGAGTGTTCTGAGCGTCCCCTTCGTCAGCGTGCCGAATCCACCTCGCAGAATCACGCCCGGGTCACGGGTTCCATCTGGATCGATCCGGTCAGCGTCCAGTGTTACCGGAAGGGTTACGTAGCTTTCCTTCACCGCGTCCAAAGCCTGGTAGACCACCGAGCCAAGAAGACAGAACAGCGCCAGTCCCGCAACGAGGATCGCTGTCACGCCATAAGCCTTAAGGCGAAATTCTGCGTTACGACGCCTACGCAGCGAGGCTCCACCGGCAAATCCAGCGGGAGTCGCGCCTGCGGTATTATTGGCCATGTCCCGATCCTCTAGTCATACTGTTCACGGTACCGGCGCACGAGGCGTTGCGCCGCGACATTCATCAGAAGCGTCACGCAGAACAGCGTGAATCCCAACGTGAAGGCCGGTCCTGCGGCAGTCTCGGCTTCCGTATCACCGGTGATGAGCATCACGATCTGCACGGTTACCGTAGTTACGGCCTCCAGGGGATTCGCGGTCAGGTTGGCTCCCTGCCCCGCCGCCATCACCACGATCATCGTCTCACCCACGGCGCGGCTGAATCCTAGAAGCGCCGCCGACACGATTCCCGGAAGCGCCGCAGGAAGAACAACCAGACGAATGGTTTCGGCCTTCGTGGCTCCCAACCCGTAGGATCCGTCGCGCAGGCTCTGCGGGACCGCGTTAATGACATCGTCGGAAAGCGAAGAGATGAAAGGAATTATCATGATTCCCATCACGACACCCGCAACGAGCGCTGACTCGCTGGCAACCGACAGTCCAACAGCGTCTCCCGCCCCGCGAAGGAAGGGTGCCACCGTGATTGCGGCAAAGAAGCCATAGACCACTGTTGGAATGCCCGCGAGGATCTCAAGCATTGGCTTTACAATGCCCCTTACGCGCCTATCCGCAAAATCGGAGAGGTAGATGGCAGCGAACAGACCAATGGGTACAGCGACCAGCATCGCGATGAACGTGATCATCAGCGTGCCGGCGAAGAGTGGAACGGCTCCCACCTTATCCGCATCCAGATGCCCGCTATGCACTCCCGAAAGTGGGGACCAGGTGGTTCCGAACAGGAATTTGTCGAGGCGCCAGCCAATCTTCTCAAAAAATGACAGGGTCTCGAATATCAGCGACAGGACAATTCCTATCGTGGTCAGAACCGCGATGGTGGCCATGCAGGCCAACAGGACCCGGATAATGGCTTCAGAGCGGTTCCGCGCGCGTGTGTCAGTGCTGACGCCGCGCAGGGTCAGAAGCGCCGCCGCCGCAGTTCCACAGATCACCAGCGCAGCTCGAACCCAGCCCCAGATGGCGGCCATGCGGCTATAGTCAGCCGCGACCGTGTATCGCAGTTCGTCCGTCCTTGATGCAAGACGGCTGGCTGCGATTGCCTTTGCGTCTGACAGTACTAGCTCATGGGCAATGGCCGGTTCGTCCGGAAGTGCGCCTGCAATCCGCTCCATCAATGTGGCGTCAATGATCACAAATGGAACAACAGTGAAGGTGATCACTAATCCAACACCGACGATCAGAACCCAAAGCAGGCTGTATAGCCCATGATATGCTGGACGGGAGTGAAGTAACGCGCCGCGTCCGTCGACCAGGACGCGCGCGCGCTGCTGGGAAATCAGGAACGCCGCCAGCGCGGCAACAGCGACAAATGCAAGCAGAACGGCGGTCATTGGCGGATCCCGGCTGGGCAGACTAAGCGGGAGGCAAGGGGGCGACCCCCCTGCCCGCCCGGAACGCTCGGTCAGCGAATCAGTTCCATTCGTTTCCGGTCATCGGGGTGAGATCGTTCACATTCGACGACACCGTCGCGAACATGTCAGCCGGAAGCGGGATAAGGCCCTTATCGACCAGGTAACCCTCTTCGCCAGAGGCCTCTTCCGACAGAAACTCGGTCGCATATTCCGCAATTCCCGGAATCGCACCGACATGCGCGTTCTTGATATAGAAAAAGAGCGAGCGCGACACCGGATAGTTACCGGAGGCGATATTCTCGAACGTTGGCTCGACACCGTCAACATAAGCACCTTTAATGGCGTCCCCGTTCTGGTCGAGAAAGGAAAATCCGAAGACGCCCAGCGCGTTGGGATTTGCTTCGAGCTTTGACACGATCAGGTTATCGTTCTCGCCAGCGTCAATCCAGGCACCGTCCGAGCGCACCGATACGCCGTCACAATCGACCAGATCGGTTTCCTCGCAGCCCTCCTCAATGACGAGTTCCTCGAATGCGTCTCGTGTGCCAGAGGACGGTGGAGGGCCGAGAACCTCGATCCTCAGGGCCGGCAATGACGGGTCGACCTCGTCCCAGGTCATCGGTTTCGGACCATTCTCGGCAAGCGCGATCACCAGCTGCTCGCGGGTGACGGAAAAATCGGGGCCTGCTTTGGCGTTCGCGACGACGATGCCATCATAACCGAAGACGGCTTCCGTGATCTCGGTAACCCCGTTCTCCGAGCACATGGTGAACTCGCTCCGCTTCATGCGGCGTGAAGTATTGGTGATGTCGGGATGCTCGGTCCCAACACCAGCGCAGAACAGCTTCAGGCCTCCACCCGAACCGGTTGATTCAACCACTGGTGTCTGAAAATCGCTGGTCCTGCCGAACTGCTCGGCAACGGCCGTCGAGAATGGAAAGACCGTGGATGATCCCACAATCCGAATCTGGTCACGTGCACTGGCGGCCGTGGCGGAAACCGCAGCGACCAGGACGGTGGATACGACAAGTTTGCTGAGAGACATCTAGAGCTCCTTGGTGATTCCCCGAAGCGCGCAACGATTGCCGCACTCCTTGTGCCATCCATAATGACCGGCACTGCGACGGTTCTGTGACAGCTTTGTAACCAATTTATGACATTGCCGGATTCCGGCAGCAAAGCTGGAGCCAACCGCTGGAGTTCCTGCTGTCAATCGACTGTTCGATCGCGCATTTTCTGAAATCACACCTGCGCCACCATTTCAATTCAGCGCAGCGGCTCGATACGGCGAGGCCAAATTTCAGTCGTCGCTCCACGGTAGAATGGCAGTGAAACAGCTCCCTTTCCCCGGTTCGCTTTCGATGTGGAGCCTCCCTCGATGCCGATTCAGGATATGCTTGACAATTGCGAGACCTAACCCCGTTCCTCCCAACTCTCTCGATCGATGGGTATCGATCCGATAGAATCGCTCGGTCAGCCGCGGAATGTGCAGAGAGTCGATTCCATCGCCGTCATCATGGATGGCGACCAGAACCGCCGGGCCCTGAAGCTCCGGATTATGGCCCTGGGTCGCGAGTCTCACATTTGCGCTGCCACTGCCGTATTTTAACGCATTCTCAATGAGATTGGTGAAAACCTGCAATAGCTGGTCGGGGTTGCCGCGCACAAGGAGCGGTTGTTGGGCACCCGAGACGCTCACCACAACCCCTCTCTCCCTCGCCCGAGGTTCAAGTGCCTCCACTGCCGTAGCCACCAGTGATGCCACATCCGCCTGGCCGCCTGGAAGACGACGTTCCTCGGCCTCAACCCGGCTGAGAGAAAGCAGATCCTGGATCAGTCGATTCATTCGCTCCGCCTCACGTGCCATGATTTCCAGGAATCTTTCCTGCGCCTCCGGATCATCGCGGGCATTGCCCCGAAGGGTTTCTATGAATCCCAGAAGAGCCGTTAGGGGGGAACGCAGCTCATGGCTTACATTCGCCACGAAGTCCCGCCGCATCTGGCTCGCTTCCTCGACATGACTTACATCCTCAAGGAAAAGGAGAACCCCACCAGAGCTGACAAGCGGCGTTGCGGTGGCGCTGTAAGTTGTGTCCCGCATGGAATCACGGGCAGGAAATCGGGACGTTCGGGGTGTGAATGTCCTGAACGCCCCTTCTACGCAGTCGAGAAGGACCGGCTGACGCAGTGCGGTGATGTAGTGGTGCCCCCGGGCCACTGGACCGAATACCGCTTCCGCCGGTCCATTGGCGGCGACGATACGCTCATCCGAGCCGATCAGCACCATCGGTGCAGGCGTGGCGTCCATGAGCGCGTTAGCGTTCATCTTCTATCCTGCGGCCACCCTGATCGCCTTGTGGAACTCATTGATCAGCATGTCCGAATCCTCAACTCCAACGGAAACACGAAAGAATCCCTCCGAAATTCCAAGCTTTCCGAGCGCACTGGACTCCAGCGCCCGATGCGACGAGGTCGCGGGATGCGAAAGTGTGGTGCCGATATCACCAAGCGTCGGTGCGAATGCGATGCCGGACGCCGCCCGAACAAGACTGTTTGCAGCCGAACGTCCTCCTTCGATCTCGAAACTGACCATGTTGCCGCCTCGACGGCCAAAGAGGATCCGTGCCCGGTCATGATCCGGATGGTCGGATCGCATCGGATACAGAACGCGCCGCACCCCTTTCATTTCGGCCAGTGCGCCCGCAAGAACCCGTGCATTCTCCTCGGCCCGATCATATCGCAGCTCGAAGCTGAGAAGTCCGCGTTCAGCGAGCCAGCAGTCAAAGGGGCTGGGCGTAAGTCCCAGAGTGACAGCGGTGTCGTAGATCGCTTTGCGATGCTCCATGTCACGGCAGGCAATGTAGCCAAGCGTGGCATCCGAGTGACCCGAGAGCAGTTTGGTGACTGAATGGATGACGAAGTCGGCGCCATGTTCGAATGGGCGGAATCCGCGCGGGGTTGTGAATGTGTTGTCAACCGCCAGTGGAATGCCCCTCATCCGGGCGACCTCGCCGATTCCCTTCATGTCTGAAACCCGGAGCGTTGGATTCGAAACGGTTTCCAGCAGAATGATCTTCGTGTTCGGACGGATTCCCCTGACGAACCGTGCCGAGTCGGTTGGGTCGGAGAGCGTGGTTTCGATCCCAAGCCTGGGCAGTTCCTGCGTCAGAAGTCGCATTGAACGACCATAGAGCTGGCTGCCGCCCAGCACATGGTCGCCGGAGCGCAGGAGCCCAAGCAAAGTCGCCGTTAGCGCCGCCATGCCACTTCCGGTGATCAGTCCGCCATCCGCACCTTCCAGCCTGTCGATCCCACGAGCCAGGACATCGGCATTCGGATGTCCCTCACGTGCATATGCGTAACCCTGAACCAGACCTTCATACTGGGCATCCAGCGCATCGGGGCTCTCCGCCGAATAGACAACCGAAGGTACCAGAGGCGTGACGACTGGCCGACTCGCGCTCTCCGGCCACTTCGCTCGAATGGTTTCATAATGTTTCTTTTTTTCTGACATTTATCAAACAACCTTCAAGTCTCTTCGGAACGTCTCCATTCGTTTCCGATAACGCCGGGCCATTTCGGTCAGTTCCCGCTGTTCCGCTTCATCAAGCATTCGGATCACACGTGCTGGCGCTCCGACCACCAACGCCCCGGGCGGGATATCCTTTCCCTCGGTCACGAGCGCCCCTGCCCCCACCAACGCTCCCTCGCCGATGCTTGCCCCGTTGAGAATGATGGCCCCCATTCCAATCAGCGTGCCGTCCTGAACGGTACAGCCATGCAGTATCGCTCTGTGACCGATCGTGCATTCAGCGCCGACCGTAAGCGGAAATCCCGGATCGGTATGCAGGACACAGTTTTCCTGAACGTTGCTGCCGGAACCAAGCAAGATGGGTTCGTTGTCACCGCGAAGGGTTGAGCCGAACCAGATTGACGCGCCTGCGCGGACCGTCACGTCGCCGATCACATGCGCTCCCGGCGCCACCCAGAAATCTCCGTCCTTCGGCATTGCGGGAGTCAGGTCCCCGAGCGTGTAAAGCGTCACTGTCGCCCCCTGAATTCTTCCGACAGATTGTGCACGAAATCGATCAGATCGGGATGCCGGACACGTTTCAGGCGTTCCGCCATGACGACCTGGCGTAACCGCGCGGCCGTTTCGTCCAAATTGCGGTTTACCAGCACGTATTCGGATTCAGCCCAATGACCTATCTCGTCCACAGCCTTCGCCATTCGTCCTGAAATGACCTCTTCGCTGTCCTGCCCGCGTGAGCGGAGGCGATCCTCGAGTTCCGCGATCGAAGGTGGCAGCACGAAAACCGAGACTACGTCTCGCCCCAGCGCCGATTGACGGAGCTGCTGCGCGCCCTGCCAGTCGATGTCAAAAAGCAGGTCCCTTCCCCTGGATATCTCCTCTTCAACGGGCGCTTTTGGCGTCCCGTAGAGATTGCCAAAGACTTCCGCATGTTCCAGCATCTCGCCATTGGCGACCATGCGCCTGAACTCTTCCCTGGTCCGGAAGTAATATTGTCGGCCTTCGCGCTCTGCCGGACGCGCCGGACGCGTTGTGACCGAAACCGAGAAGGTGATCGTCGGATCCCATTCCAGAAGATGGCTTGACAGGGTCGTTTTCCCCGCACCTGAAGGCGAAGACAGCACTATCAGCAATCCGCGGCGTGAAGTCATGCACTTACTCCACATTCTGCGCCTGTTCGCGCAACTGGTCGATGATGGCCTTCAGGTCAAGGCCAACCTGCGTGAGTTCGGAGGACTGTGCCTTGGCGCAGAGCGTGTTTGCTTCACGGTTGAATTCCTGGGCCAGGAAATCAAGCCTGCGTCCAGCCGCGCCCTTCGACTCCAAAAGGTTGCGTGCGGAGGAAACATGCGCGTATAGGCGGTCGATTTCCTCGGTGACGTCGGCCTTGACAGCGATCAATGCGACTTCCTGCTCCAGACGCGCGCCATCCACGGCCTCATGGCGCTCAAGAACACCTGCCAGCCGCTCACGCAGTCTTCTCGCCACCTGATCACTGCGTGTCTCGGCCAATGTCCTGGCTGTGGCCAGCATTGTCTCTATTCGGTCAACCTGTCCATTGAGGATCTTCGCCAGCGCCATTCCCTCGTTCCGCCGCTCCCTCTCGAGTTCAGCGATCAGGTCTGGCAGGCCCAGCGTCATGGCATCACGAACCGCCTCGAGATCCTCGTTGCCTGTGCCGGTAAGGACGCCGCGCAGCGCGAGCACTTCAGCGGCGCTGGTCTTCGCCAGTACCACATTCTCCCTATCGGCGGCAGCCTCGATTTCCGCGATCTGTGAAATCCTCTGTTTCAATACGTTGAGGTCGAGCCGCTCCTCCATTCCATCGGTAGAGCTCTGGACCCTGGCCGCGATCATGACGCTGCCTCTCTTGACGGTCTTCGCCAGCTCGCGACGGATCGCCTGTTCGTTCCTCTCCATCCAGTCGGGTAGCCGCATCCGGATTTCAAGGCCACGGGCGTTGACCGAGCGGACTTCCCAGATCCAGCTGTACTGTCCCAGGACCCCCTGAAGGGAGGCAAAGCCGGTCATGGACTTGATCATGGCGCCTATATACCCGTTGAGGTCGATCCGTCCGGGCTTATGACAGATTCCGCGAGGATGGGAAAGTGACCGCCCTGGCAGGCCCCCTGCCTCAGAGCCAGTCGGCCGATTGGCGCTTTCGAGTTCAGCAAAGTAAGGAGCATCGCATTTGACCTGCCTGCGGCCCCTGGCGTGCGCCAGATTTGGATGAGGAACTTTATGGGAGGGTCGAAACATGGCATTAAGGCGGTGGAACGTCTCAGGACAGGGAAAGCGCTCCGTCACGGCGGCGCGGCTGCGGAAGAATTTCTTTCTATAGGGCTTGGAGTATGCGCCCGGACATCGGGAACAGGAAACGCAGCCTCCATCTCTTCCTGCGACAATCGTCTAACAACCTGTCCTTCGCTGATCCAAGGCAAGAGGTGAAAAAATCCAAATCACGGAAAGGATTACAAATGGGTAAATTCTTCTCAGCCATGTCAAAGCGGCACTCATCGCATTGCCGATGGGTGGATTCGGTGCGGCGCTGATCTCCAACGCTGCGTCCGCCGCCGGTATGGATAACGCCAGTCTGTGCTCGAAAGTCCAGAAGATTCTTGTTGAAGTCGGTATTCAGGCCACGATCTGTCAAGCTCCAGACCAGATTCCGCAGGCAGATTTGCAGAAATTTGGCTGCAATGCCAGCGAGCTCTGGCCCGAAGGGCTTCCGGTCAGCCGGAGTTTTCCGTCAGCGGAATCCGGAAGACCCATTATCGCCTTAGTCGCTGGCGATATCGAAGGTAACGTGGGCGGTTCTCACAGTGCCAATAGCGTCTGGGTGGACGATACAACCGGCGCTACGCAGATACTAACGCTGTACCCTACAATGCCTGAACTGCCCAAGGGTTTCGTCGACCGTCCCTGGAATGGTCCCCCTCCGGCGTGCTCGCCCCTTGCCAGGAGGGCGTACAAATTGAAGGAGGAAATCCTTACGATTCGATTTCGATGCACGAAATTGGATGAATGGACCAACGACTGTTGCATTCTGAAGCATAGCATCTGATACGCTTTCTTCTTCGGTCATGGACAGCCTGGACTCATTTCCAATGGCCAGAAGCGTCCCGGAATATTCGTCCTGGCTCGCGGTCGAGTAAGTGCCGAAATCGGAGATTGTGCTTCACGACGACGGAAACTACCGCGAGGTGATTTTGGTCACGATTCCCGGTGGAGTGATGAGGTGCATCGAGTGCATTGGCCATCATCCTGCCGTAGAGAGAGCGTTTTCCGAAGGGAAAGCGCTCCATGCAGAGGCCAAAATGGGGAAGCGGTCCGAAAGATTGGCCCTCTTTGCTCGGATCTCCAATCCAGAAGCGGCGACGTTGTTTCTGGACCCTGGCTTCGATTAATCGCCTCTTTGAAGTCAACTCATAGTCGCTAACGGACTCTTCCGTGGGCACGGGCACGAGTTGAGCGAACCCTGAAAGGAGAACGAAATGAGGAAAATTTCATACGCCGCAGCGGCGGCTCTGACAGCTGCCGGAATTACGTTAGGTGCGGTGGCCTACTCATGGACGACACTTAGCCAGATTCCAACAGTTATACTACCGCATCAGATCGGATTCTCGATAGTTTGCTATGACGCGGATGAAATCGAGGCATATAAGCGGGAGGTCTATCAGGATCCATTTGAAATTCCTAAGGGTCCGACCTCGAGTCTAGGGGTATCGCATGAATGGTAGGCGTGGTTGCGCGGACGGCGGCTCTCTGGTTCAAGGTCGCAAAACAGAACGAACCAGAGAGCAGTACCATGAAAAAAACAACGTCGTTCCAGTCTGTTATGGCAGACCTCGAGGATCCCCGGCAGCAGTCGAAGGTCGTGTATCCGCTTAATGAGATCCTTCTATTGTGTCTCTGCGGGGTGATTTCCGGGTGCGAAAGTTTCACCGACATCGCCGAATACGGCAGGCGGAAGCTGGAATTCCTGCGCCGGCTGTCCGATTTCGCCAATGGCACCCCGTCCCATGACACCCTGTCGACGGTGTTCCGGGCGCTTGATCCGGAGGCGTTCGGCGAGGCCTTCGCGCAGTGGGCGGCGGAGGCCGTCGGAGACCTCGGCGGCCGCACCGTCGCGGTGGATGGAAAGACCATGCGGGGCTCTAGGGGGGTGGAGTGGCGCCCGTGCACATGATCTCCGCCTGGTGCGACAGCCAGCGCCTGGTCCTGGGGCAGCGGCCCAGCGCGGGCAAAGGCAACGGGATAAAGGACATCCCGGAGCTGCTGGAGCTGCTCCAGCTGAAGGGGGCGATCGTCACGATCGACGCCATGGGGTGCCAGCGCGCCATCGCGGAGAAAATCCGCGACCGGGGGGGCGGACTACACGCTTGCGCTGAAGGCGAACCAGGGCACCCTTCACGAGGACGTGATGGTGTGGTTCGGGGAGCGGGAGCACGGAAATGGCGGGCGTTACCGGACGGTTGACGGGGACAGGGGCCGGATCGAGACGCGTGAGTACAGCCAGTGCGCTGACATCGGCTGTCTGCGCGAGCGCCATCCGGGCTGGGAGGGTCTGGCCAGCATCGGGCGGGTGGTTTCCACCCGCGAGACCGGTGGAAAGACCACGGTGGAGACACGGTATTTCATCTCGTCCCTGCCTCTCGACGCCGGGCGGTTCGCGTATGCGGTGCGCTCGCACTGGGGAATGGGAACCGGCTGCACTGGGTGCTGGACATGACCTTCCGGGACGATGACAGCCGGGTAAGGAAGGACGGGGCACCGAAGAACTTCGCGGTCATGAAGCACATGGCGATGAACCTGCTCAACCGGGGCGAAGAAGCGAAAATCCATACGGGTGATGAGGAAACTCGCGAGCTGGGACGACGATTTCCTGCTCGAGATTCTCGGGGCATGAAATTCATGCGATACCCCTACCTCGAGTCCATATCCTCCCATATATCCAGAGAAGAAGTTTCCCGAGCCTGCGCTATTGTGCCGCTCAGTGCAGATGGAGAACTTCTTCAATTGACCTGGTCATTCCATCGGCTACATGGCTTGCGGCAGCCCCATCATTCCCAGCTCCTGGATATCATTGAACCAACGCCAGCTCCACACGGAGGTCCTGGCGCCTGACGGCCCCGAGGACCATTGATACCCGAAGCGCCTGGAAACCTCCCTGCGGTCCCGTGACATCAGACGGCGACGGCCTGCTGCATGTCACGGTGCGGAAGCAGCTCCTCGGCAACCAGGAAAGCCAGTTCCAGCGCCTGTGACGCATTGAGCCTCGGGTCGCAGGCCGTGTGATAGCGGTCCGACAGATCCTCGTCCGTCACTGCACGGAGGCCACCGGTGCATTCAGTCACATCCTGGCCCGTCATCTCAAAATGAACTCCTCCCGGAACCGTGCGTTCCGCCTTGTGGATCTCAAAGAACTCACGCACCTCACGCAGCACGGAGTCGAAGGGCCGGGTCTTGTAGCCGCTCGCCGACTTGATCGTGTTGCCATGCATCGGATCACAGGACCAGACAACGTTTGCGCCTTCTTCCCGAACCGCCCTGATCAGCCGCGGGAGATGCTCGGCAACCTTTCCCGCGCCAAAACGGGCGATCAGAGTGATGCGCCCGGGCTCATTCGTCGGATTCAGCGTGTCCAGCAATGATTTTAGATGCCCTGTCGTCAGGGAAGGTCCGCATTTCAGGCCTATCGGGTTCTGGACGCCCCGGCAGAATTCCACATGGGCACCATCAGGCTGCCGCGTTCGGTCTCCGATCCATAGCATATGGCCTGAGCCCGCAAGCCACTGGCCACTGGTGGAATCGATCCGCGTCAGCGCCTCCTCATATTCCAGAAGCAGCGCTTCATGGCTGGTGTAGAAACTCACGCTCTCGAATTCATGGGTCGTAGCGGCGGTGATGCCGGCTGCGTTCATGAAATCCAGCGTATCCTGAATGTGGTTCGCCATGCCACGGTACCGCTCCGCATCCTCATGATTGGTGAACCCAAGGGTCCAGGAGTGAACCCGGTGCATATCCGCGAATCCACCGGCTGAAAACGCGCGCAGCAGGTTTAGGGATGCGGCCGCCTGGGTGTAAGCCTGCAGCATGCGGTCGGGATCCGGAATTCGGGACTCCGGCGTGAACTCGAATCCGTTGATTATGTCGCCACGATAGCTTGGTAGCTCCACCCCGTCCCTGGATTCGGTCGGAGCGGAACGCGGCTTGGCCATCTGACCGGCAACTCGTCCCACCTTCACCACCGGCATCTTGGCACCAAATGTCAGAACCATCGCCATCTGCAGGAACACCCTGAAGCTGTCGCGCAGGTTATCCGCGGAGAATTCCGCGAAGCTCTCCGCGCAGTCACCACCTTGCAGAAGGAACGCTTCACCTCGGCAGACAGCTCCGAGCCTTTCCCGTAATGTCCGAACCTCTCCGGCGAACACAAGCGGCGGATATCTGGCGATCTGTGCCACGACCTCTCCCAGCCTTCCTTCATCGATATAGTCAGGCATCTGGATTCTCGGCTTGGCGCGCCATCCGGATTTCTTCCAATCGTTCACTGTTCCGCTCCGTGGCTGATGTCGGACAGGGCCGCTTATATGCGCCTGGCGTCGGGGTGCAAAGCTCGAATTCCGGCATCGGCAAGGTCCGAATTCCACCGATTCACGCTTTTTTTCGTCGCAACGCATCTTGAGAGTGGGCAATATTGCTGTAACGCTCGGATATTGGATGGGAACGGATTCCGATGCAGTTGGCACACCAGATGGTTAAGGTGGAAAACACCGAATGCAGGCCGAAGCGTTTCGTCTTCGTGCTGCTGGACAATTTCACGATGCTCTGCTTCTCCTGTGCGCTGGAATCCCTGCGCATTGCAAATCGCATGGCAGGCAGGACCCTCTATCGGTGGATTCTGGCCGGCGAAGGCGGACAGGAGGTGTTCTGTTCGGCGGGTACCGGATTCCGGCTAGACACCGATCTTGGAGAGCTTTCCCGCGATGATACGGTGCTCGTCTGCGGTGGAATCGACGTCAGGGAGGCGACCACCAAGAGGATGCTGAACTGGCTTCGGCGGGAAGCAAGGCGCGGCGTCACCATCGGCGGCCTCTGCACCGCCGGATATACGCTGGCAAAGGCCGGCCTGCTTGATGGCAGGAAGGCGACGATTCATTGGGAAAACCAGGACAGCTTCCGCGAGGAATTCGACGAAGTCGAGCTGACGAAATCAGTCTTCATAATCGATGGCAATCGAATCACTACCGCAGGCGGCACCGCTTCGATTGACATGATGCTGAAGCTCATCGCCGACGCGCATGGAGAGGAACTCGCGAGCGCGGTCGCTGACCAACTCATCTACTCATCGATCCGAACGGACCAGGACACCCAGCGTCTGTCGGTGCCGACCCGCATTGGCGTCAGGCATCCGAAGCTTTCATCCGTGATTCAGATGATGGAGCAGAACATCGAGGAACCCATAAGCCCATCGATTCTCGCCAGTGACGCCGGAATGTCCACACGGCAGCTTGAGCGGCTGTTCCGAAGATATCTGAACCGGTCGCCAAAACGGTACTATATGGAACTCAGGCTTCAGAGAGCACGCAATCTTCTGATGCAGACCGACATGAGCGTCATCAACGTGGCGCTTGCCTGCGGCTTTGCCTCCCCCAGCCATTTCTCCAAATGCTACCGTGCGCATTACAACACCACCCCTTACCGGGAACGGGGCGCGCATGCTGCCAGACTCTCTGTCTAAGCCATCCATGTGGATCACGGTTCCCGTACTGAACCGCATGATTCGACCGAATATCAAGCCAGGACGGACCGGGGTTCTTTCGCCAGTCGGCATTGCGGTCGCCTGATTCCCGACCCCTATCCACTCGCGTTCCGGAAACGTGGCTGATAGCGAGCCTGCATGGAACCCTCATCACCAGCACGTCTCGCACTACCTGAATTCGTTGCCCTGATGGGCATGATGTTCGCGACAGTGGCGTTTTCCATTGACGCAATGCTGCCTGCGATGGGCGAAATTGCGGCGGAGCTTGCGCCAGACGCACCGCAGCGGGTGCAGCTCATCATTACGACATTCATGCTCGGCATGGGAATCGGCACATTGTTCACCGGGCCTCTCAGCGATGCTCTAGGGCGTAAACGGGTAATTCTGGGTGCCGCCGCGATCTATATCGCCAGCTCTGCCGTGGCCTGGGCCGCGGGTACGCTGGAACTCGTGCTGGCCGCACGGCTGGTGCAGGGTCTGGCAGCCGCAGGCCCCCGCGTGGCAGCAATGGCGATAATGCGGGATCTCTATAGCGGCCGTAAGATGGCTCAGGTGATGTCCTTCGCCATGATCGTGTTCACGTTCGTGCCGGCGGTTGCTCCCCTGCTTGGGTCGGGAATCATCTGGCTGAGCGGCTGGCGCGGCATTTTCGTGGCCTTTGCCGTCTTTTCAGTCATCAGCTGCGGATGGCTGGCACTGCGCCAGCCGGAAACCCTTCCTCCGGAGCACCGAAGACCGTTCTCAACCCGTTCTATAGTGACCGGGATCGCGGCCATCGTGAAGATCCGCCGCGTAAGGCTTTCAATCGCGGCACTGGGTTTCATCTTTGGAATGCTCTTTTCGGTGATTTCAAACATTCAGCCGATCTTTGATCACAGTTTCGGCCGCGCCGCGGAATTCCCTTTCTGGTTCGCCGGCATAGCGGTGATGAGCGCATCAGCCAGCTTTCTGAACGCCAGGATCGTCATGCATCTGGGCATGCGCCGGGTGATCGAACTCACACTGGTTGCCGAGCTGGTAATTGCGGGTCTGATGACACTTGGCATTCTCGGAGGTGGCCTCGGAATGTTCAGTTTCCCCGCCTTCATCGTCTGGATGACTTCGGTCTTTTTCGTCGCGGGTCTTACCATCGGAAACCTTAACGCTCTGGGTATGGAACCTTTGGGTAGCCTTGCCGGGCTCGGTGCCTCTGTCATCGGCTCACTTGCCACGGTCGCGGCGGTTGTCATTGCCATCCCCGTGGGCTTTGCGTTCGATGGAACGCCGCTACCGCTGGCAGTTGGCGTTTGCCTCTGCTCAGTCTGCGCTCTGGGACTGACACGGATCATTGAGGATGTACAGACCTGATTAACCAGCCTGCGCAAATCCTGCCAGATCCTGAGCGGTAGCAAAGGCTCCCCTGATCCGCTCAGCGGGTTTTCCCCAATCGCGTCGCACCATGAGCTGTGTATCACGCAGCGTAACCCGGCTTCCCTGGGATCTGATGTACTCCACCAATCCCGTCGGATTTGCGAATCTATCCTTGTGGAACCCGATCGCCGCACCCTTCGGACCTGCCTTCATCCGGGCAATGCCCGCACGTTTGCACATATACTTGATCCGAACGATCCAGAGCAGCATATTGACTTCCCTAGGTGGTTTGCCAAATCGGTCAATGAGTTCGGCGTTGAAGCCCTCCACCTCGACCTTCGACTGCAGTCCCGAAAGCCGCCTGTAGAGACCAAGCCTTACACCAAGGTCAGGAACATAGCTTTCCGGAATGAGCACCGGAACACCGAGATCGATCTCTGGCGACCATTGATCGTCACTGTCTGGCAGTCCGGCCTGCTCGCCTGACCTGATCCGTGCGATGGCTTCCTCAAGCATTGACTGATAGAGTTCATAACCCACTTCCTGGATATGGCCAGACTGCTCGTCACCGAGCAGGTTTCCCGCGCCGCGAATGTCCAGATCCCTGCTCGCAAGGGAGAAACCGGCTCCAAGGGAATCAAGCGAGCTCAGCACGCGCAGCCTGCGTTCGGCATCAGGCGTGAGCCTCTGGCCCTGTCGCGTCGTGAGATAGGCGTAGGCCCGTATCTTCGACCGCCCGACCCGGCCGCGAATCTGGTAGAGCTGAGCGAGGCCGAACCGATCCACCCTATCGATCACCATCGTGTTCGCTGTGGGAATGTCGAGGCCGGATTCAACGATGGTTGTCGATACAAGCACATCGTATTTTCCATCATAGAAGGCATTCATTGTGTCATCCAGCCGCCGTGCGGACATCTGGCCATGGGCGGTGGCAAAGCTGACCTCGGGCACATTGTCGGCAAGGAATTCCTCGACTTCTGGAATGTCGCTGATTCGCGGAACTATGTAGAATGACTGGCCGCCTCGATAGTATTCCCGAAGCAGCGCCTCACGAATCGTTACTGAATCGAATTCGCTTACATAGGTTCGGGTGGCGAGACGATCGACAGGGGGTGAGCTGATCAGCGATAGATCACGGACACCCGTCAGCGACATCTGAAGCGTTCGGGGAATCGGAGTGGCGGTGAGCGTAAGCACATGAACATCCGACCCCATTTCCTTGAGCCGCTCCTTGTGGACAACTCCGAAGCGTTGCTCCTCGTCGATGACCAATAGCCCCAGCGCCCTGAAACGCACGGATTTGGACAGCAATGCATGGGTTCCGATGACAACATCAACGCTACCATCCCGGATGCCGGCACGCACCGCATCCGCCTCATCATCGGGCACGAAGCGCGAAAGATGCCGGACATTGACAGGGAATCCGTGGAAACGTTCACAGAATGTCTGGAAATGCTGTCGCGCCAGCAGCGTGGTTGGCACGATCACGGCGACCTGGTAGCCCGACATCGCGGTGACAAAGGCCGCTCGGAGCGCCACCTCCGTCTTGCCGAATCCGACGTCACCACAGACAAGCCGATCCATTGGCGTTCCGGCCGACAGATCCTTCAGAACATCATCTATGGCACGTAGCTGGTCCTCGGTTTCCAGATAGGGAAATCTGGCGTTGAATGCGTCCCACATACCTGCGGGAGGCTCCATTACGGGAGCTCCCTGCAGCTGCCTTTCGGCTGCAACGCGGATGAGCCGGTTAGCCAGATCCTGGATGCGGTTCTTAAGTCGCGCTTTCCTGGTCTGCCAGGCTACCGCTCCCAGTCGGTCAAGCGTCCCCACTTCCCTCCGGCCATAACGACTGAGCAGCTCAATGTTTTCAACCGGCAGGTAAAGCCGCGCACCACCAGCATATTCGAGCATCAGGCATTCATGGGCGACTCCCAGAACATCGACGATTTCAGGTCCGAGGAAGCGGCCTATCCCGTGCTCCACATGCACCACCAGTTCGCCGGGAGTGAGCGACCGCGCCTCGGTGAGAAAATTCTCCGCCTTGCGCTTCCTTTTCGGCGCACGGATCAGGCGGTCGCCAAGAATGTCCTGTTCCGCGATCACCGTAAGTCCGGGAATTTCGAATCCCGATTCCAATGGCCAGACCGCGGTGGCACAGATACCCCTGTCCTTCAGGTCGGAGAATCGTCGGATGGAGACCGCTGCGTCCAGGTTCTGGTCTTCCAGAAGATGTCCCAGCCGCTCCGCGGCGCCTTCGGAATATGCGGCCAGCACCACATTGCCGCCGGTGAGGCATGCGGAAACATGATCCGCCACTCTCTGAAATAGATCGCTGTTCTCAGAGGCCCGCTCGGCCGCGAATTCCCTCCCGACCCGTCCCCCCCCATCGATCACTCCGTGTCCGGTAGGCAGAGGCAGTGGGTGAAACTGGAGCACTCTTCGCTCCTTCAGAGCAGCTTTCCAGCAGGTGTCGTCAATATACAGCCTCTCCGGCGGGCATGGCTTATAGGCAGTGTCAGTCCGCCTTCTGACCTCCAGAGCCTGCACCCGCGTGGCATATTGATCGGAGATACCCTCCCAGCGGGAAAGCCGTGCGGGCGTCACCTGATCATCAAGGCAGACCGTCGCGTTCGGCAGGTAGTCGAACAGGGTCGCCAACCGCTCATGAAAGAAAGGAAGCCAATGCTCGATTCCGGCAAGCTTACGCCCCTCGCTGACAGCCTCATAGAGGGGGTCGCGGAAACCTGCCGCCCCGAACTCACTGCGATAGTTCTGTCGAAACAGGGTTATCGCCCTGTCATCGAGAATTACCTCCGACACCGGTGCAAGTTCCACAACGGAAAGTTTCCTGGTCGTGCGCTGGCTGACGGGGTCAAAGCGGCGCACAGCATCAAGCCTGTCACCAAACAGGTCGAGTCGGACGGGCTGTTCCTCACCCGGGGGAAAGATGTCAATGATTCCACCCCGAATCGCGTAATCGCCCGGCTCCGTTACCGTCGGGGCCCTGACAAACCCCATTCGCAGCAGATAAGCCCGCAGCGCCTGCTCATCGATTCGGTGATCAACGGTTGCGGAAAAGGTCGATTCGCCCAGCAGCCGGGGTTCCGGAACTCGTTGGGTCGCGGCGTTGAGCGTAGTCAGCAGAATGAACGGGCCGGGAAATCCCTGTGCCAACGCGGCCAGCGTCGACATGCGCGCGGCCGAAATGGTGGCATTCGGAGAGATGCGGTCATAGGGAAGGCAGTCCCAGCCCGGAAACGTTATGACCGGGACGTCAGGTGCAAAGAACCACAATGCGGCATGCATCGCCTCCAGACGCCGGTCGTCGCGGGCGACGTGAATGACTGCGGGCCCTGACTTCTCAAGCTCGGCCAACAGCAGCTTCGCGTCAAATCCCCCGGGCGCGCCGCCTACGGTGATATGGTTGGGTTCGGGCATGGACCGCTTCACCTAATGGGCTCCACCGGCGAGTCAACCGTCAAAAGTGCCCGTTGGAAAGATGAGCAACCCCCATATGACGGTGGTCACGGTCGCCACCATGCCGATTGCCTGGATGCGGCTTCTCTGCCGCCACATCCGTTTTCGCAGGGCCTCTCCAGTGGGTGATTCGCGGTCGATCCGAGCCGCTGCCACCAGATCCATGGCACCCGACAGCGACAGCGGAAGGGCCAGCAGAAAAATCGCCTGCGCAAGCTCGACCCGATAGAGAAATCCGATCAGACCCAGGCCTGTCAGCAGCGCGCAGCCACATCCAATAATCCAGACTCCATATCTATGCCCGGTTCGGTGAATCCGACGGGCATGGATGCGCACCAGAACCTCAAGATCTTTCTGTGCAGCGTCATCGTTTCGAGCCGCGCGCTGAAGGACACTGAACGGCACCCCGAATACCCGGTTTCCAGCCACAGACCAGACAGCGACCAGTGCGATCCAGAACCACACGTTCGTGAACGACTGAAGGTCAATTAGTGCGAATGCGGTCTGGTGCCAGTTCAATGGTGCCCTGCCTGCGATAGTCGCTGAACCCTACCGTTCCGGCTCAGCGAATTCTAGGGTTGAGCTATCCGACATTTCCTGCGATTCCTGTGCGCTCATTCAACGAGGACAATGTTGTGCAGCCCCTTTCGCCTGCCCGCTATCCAGCCGCCCGATTTCGCCGAATGCGCGCTTCACCGCCGCTTCGTGCACTTTCAAGGGAGTCCGTCCTGACCGTGGACGACCTGATCTGGCCGGTATTCGTGATGGAAGGCGTTGATTCGGAGACTCCGATTCCCTCGATGCCGGGCGTGTTCAGGATGACGGTAGATCGTGTCGTGATGGCGGCGAGAACCGCTGCCGAGCTCGGCATTCCCGCAATCTGCGTGTTTCCGCATACGGATCCTGGACTGAAGACCGAACTGTGCGAGGAGGCATGGAATCCGGACAACCTGTCGAACCGCACGGTGCGGGCAATCAGGGAGGCGGTGCCAGGGCTGGCGATCATGACGGATGTTGCGCTGGACCCCTACAACGTGAATGGACATGACGGCATTGTTCGGGATGGGGTGATCGTCAATGATGAGACCGTTGAGGCGCTTGTCCGAATGGCGCTTGCGCAAGCCGAGGCGGGCGCGGACATACTTGGACCATCGGATATGATGGACGGGCGCATCGGGGCGATACGATCCGCCCTAGAGAATGCTGGATACCAGAATGTCGCCATCCTCAGCTATGCGGCGAAGTATTCGAGCGCGTTCTATGGTCCGTTCAGGGACGCGGTTGGCGCCAGCGGAGCCCTCAGGGGGGACAAGAACACCTACCAGATGGATCCAGGGAATTCGGATGAGGCGCTAAGGCTTGTTGCCCGCGACCTTGGCGAAGGTGCCGATATGGTGATGGTCAAGCCTGGCCTTCCCTATCTGGACATCGTGCGAAGGGTCAGGGACAGCTTTGGCGCACCTACATTCGCCTATCAGGTCAGCGGCGAATATGCGATGCTGAAGCAGGCTGGCCTCAACGGCTGGATCGACGGACACAGGGCGATGATGGAAAGCCTGCTGGCCTTCAAGCGCGCGGGTTGTGACGGGATTCTGACCTACTTCGCCCTTGAGGCTGCGGGAGCGCTTTGTAAAGCGGGCCAGTAATGTGCTGACGGCGGCTCCAGCGGGACACCCCAGTACCTTCCGGAAAGAGGCGCAGCGGGGGAGGAACCGTCATCGGTGACGATCTCCCAAAATAGATGGTGACAGCGCCAGACGCATTCTGTATTTTGTGCCACAAGCGCCCGACCTATAGGGGCGTATCGAGGTTGATCCATCAATACAGGAGAATGATACCATGAGCAGTCTCCCCCGCCGTGCCTTCATTGGGGCTCTCGGCAGCACTGCGTTCCTTGCCGCATGCGGCGACCGTGCCGGAAACAACGTGGCCGCACAGATCGACGCCCGTGTCGACGCCGTGCTGGAATTCCTCTACACCAACCACCCTGAGACGACAGAGCTGCGCGACAAGGCCGCAGGAATTCTGGTTATGCCGGTGGTCACCAAGGCTGGATTGGGCGTGGGTGGCGCATATGGACGGGGAGCGCTTCGCGTCGGGGAGGTGACGGTCGATTATTATTCCGTTGCCTCGGCGACCATCGGTCTGCAGTTCGGTGCCCAGCAGCACTCACATGCCCTGTTCTTCATGACTGAAGAGGCATTGCAGGAATTCCGCAGTTCGCCCGGCGTGGCCGCGGGATCAGAACTGGAATTCGTGCTGAGCAGGGATGCGGAGATCATTTCTAATGAAACCACCATCGCGTTGAACCCGATCATCGCAGTGATCTTTGGACAGGCCGGTCTGAGCGCGAGCGCAACCGTGAAGGGAGTGAAATACACCCGCATCCTTCCGTAACCTCTTCAAATCCCGTCATTTCCATGAGGAGTTCTTGCGGGATGCGAGTTTCTGTCGTTCTGAGGCGGAAGCATGAATATTCGCTGGGTTCCAACCCTTGCCACGGGTTGGGAAAGCGCAACGGCAATCCATGTCGGGCTCCGGGCCCAGCTCCCCGCGATATGTCCGGAAACAGGCGATAGTGCCCCTCGGCGGCATCCATAGGCTAAGGTCATCGGATGACGCCCATTGTCAGTTCCGGTGGCGACAGCGCGCGACAGGAATGCCTCCCTGACCTTTCCGGACAGGTTCCAGAAGGCGCTGGTAACGTCAGGATCCACGCTTTCCGAACCGATCCGATCGGGCGGCACACATGAATGTCCAATGTCTGCCGCTGCCAGCTAGGTGACGGACGGAATCACGTCGCCAGGACCATCCAGGCTCGGGATGCAAAGCCCGCCTGCCCTACTCCATCATGTCCCTACCCGTCAGTGCAGCGTGAATTCTCCGATCACGTTCCGCCACGTTCCGGGGCTGATCATCCTGCGATGGCTAAAGCGTACCGAGTGTAGGGGGCCTTCGATCCTTTCCCGCCAGAACTCGATGAATCTGAAGAGTTTCGGATGTTCCGGAGCCAGATCGTAGTCCTGCCAGATGAACGTGTTCAATACGTTCCGGTAATCCGGCATCCGGTAGACGAATTCGGCAGTGGTCAGACCATAACCCTTAAGCATCAATTCCGTTCCTGATTGTGCCACCGCTTACCTCCTTTTTCGGCCATATTGCCATTCTCACCTGAAGCGCAGCGGTTTTCAAGAAAATCAATATGTTATCACTCGATCTATATGGCTGCTCGCAACAGCTTGATATGAATTGCACCCAACATGCATGTTCGATATTGTCTGCATCAACCATATGTGGGACAATTCTGGCAAACGGTCGGGCCTGTGAGTGATATAGTGGAACATCCTGAAGGTGAAGCAGAATTAGAAGTTAAATCAAGATCTTATGGCGGTCCGGTGATCTCCATCGCCGACGAGATGAGATCGAGTTACCTGGATTACGCAATGAGCGTGATCGTCAGCCGCGCGATCCCGGATCTTCGTGATGGTCTCAAGCCGGTACACCGCCGGATTCTTTTCGCCATGCACGAAACCGGCAACACGCATGACAGGCCGTACAGGAAGTCGGCACGTCCGGTCGGAGATGTGATGGGGAAGTATCACCCTCATGGCGATCAGGCGATCTACGACGCGCTCGTCAGAATGGCGCAGGATTTCTCGATGTCGCTGCCGCTTCTTGATGGCCAGGGCAATTTTGGCTCGATGGACGGTGATAATTCGGCGGCAATGCGTTACACCGAGGTGCGCATGGACAGCCCAGCGGAATTCCTGCTGGTGGACATCGATAGGGAAACCGTTGATTTCCAGGACAATTATGACGGAAAGGATCGCGAACCAACGGTTCTGCCCGCACGCTTCCCGAACATGCTTGTCAATGGAGCGGGTGGCATTGCGGTTGGCATGGCGACCAATATTCCGCCCCACAATCTCGGGGAGGTCATTGATGCGACACTGGCGCTGATCGAAAGCCCGGATCTTGATTCCATTCAGCTGATGGAATTCGTGCCAGGTCCGGACTTTCCGACCGGTGGCGTGATTCTTGGGCGCTCAGGATCGCGACGGGCTTATTCCGAAGGTCGGGGCAGCGTGATCATCCGGGCAAAGACCCGCATTGAGAGCATACGCAGGGACCGTTCGGCGATCATCATTGACGAGGTCCCCTATCAGGTCAACAAGGCCCGGCTCGTCGAGCAGATTGCCGAACTCGCCAAGGAAAAGAAGCTGGAGGGGATTTCTCACGTTCAGGACGAATCCGACAGGGTTGGCGTACGTGTGGTTATCGAGCTGAAGCGCGACGCCACTCCGGAAGTGGTGCTGAACCAGCTCTTCCGCTTCACCAAGATGCAGGTGAGTTTCGGCTGCAATATGCTGGCGTTGAACGGCGGCCGCCCCGAACAGCTCACGCTGCGTGATTTCCTCTCCCATTTCATACAGTTCCGAGAGGAAGTTGTAGCAAGGCGCACGGCGTTCGAACTCCGAAAGGCCCGCGAACGGTCGCATGTTCTCTGTGGTCTTGCGGTTGCCGTCAGCAATGTGGACGAAGTTGTCGCCACAATCCGCATGAGCGCCGATGCGGCGGAGGCCCGAACAAGACTGATGGAGCGTCGCTGGCCCGCCGCTGAGATTGCCGACTTCATCAGGCTGATCGACGATCCCAGCCATACAATGAACGAGGACGGAACCTACAATCTTTCCATGACACAGGCCCGCGCCATTCTTGATCTTCGGCTGCAGCGCCTCACCCAGATCGGAGTTCGGGAGGTCACCACTGAACTTGAGGAACTCGCCGGCAGGATCAGGGATCATCTTGAGATCCTGCGGTCGCGCGCCCGGATCATGGCCATCATTTCGGACGAGCTCCGCGAGGTGAAGGATCGGTTCGCCGTGCCCCGCCGCACCGAAATCGGTGAATGGGCGGGGGATATGGAAGATGAGGACCTGATCGAGCGCGAGGACATGGTCGTTACCGTTACGGCAGGCGGTTACATCAAGCGCACCTCCCTGGCGGAATTCCGCAGTCAGCGCCGGGGTGGCAAAGGCTTAAGCGGGATGGAAACGAAGGAGGAAGACACGGTCACGACTCTCTTTGTAGCCAACACCCATACCCAGCTTCTGTTCTTCACCACGGATGGGATGGTCTACAAGCTGAAGACCTGGAGGCTGCCACAGGGGGGCCGCACCGCCAAGGGCAAGGCCGTGGTCAACATCCTGCCGATTCCATTGGGCGTTTCGGTCGCAGCAATCATGCCGGTCAGCAAACCGGAAGCGGAATGGAAGGACCTCCAGATCGTTTTCGCAACCTCTGCGGGAGACGTGCGCCGCAATGCGCTGAGCGATTTCACCAATGTCCGCGCGACTGGCAAGATCGCAATGAAGCTTCCAGAGAACGTCTCGCTGGTGAATGCGCGCATCTGCACCAGTGATGATGATGTGATGCTTGTTACCGCGGGTGGTCGCGCGGTTCGCTTTCCAGTAACGGAAGTGCGCGCCCTCAAGAGTCGAGCTTCAACAGGCGTTCGAGGCATACGGCTGGCGGAAGGAGATTCGGTCGTCTCAATGGCGGTCATCCGACATTTTCGGGCCAGTCCGGATGAACGCACCGCGTTTCTGAGAATGCGGCGCGCCATTGCTGGAATCGCGGATGATGCAGAGGACGGCGAGGATCAGGCTTCGGTAGCCGACCTCGACCTCACGCGGGAACGATATGAGGAAATGATTGAGGCGGAAGACCTGATTCTGACGATAACCTCGAAGGGACTGGGAAAGATCAGTTCATCGCATGACTACCCGGTACGCAGGCGTGGAGGCCAGGGTGTCAGGGCGATGGACAGGGAACTGCGTGGGGGCATGCTTGTGGCTTCATTCCCTGTTGCCATGGACGACCAGATCATGCTCGTCACGTCCACGGGCCAGTCCATCCGCTGCCCGGTTGACGGGATTTCCTTCCGTTCCCGAGCCGCTGGCGGGGTGAAGGTATTTGATACCGCGACGGATGAAGAGGTGGTTTCAGTCGCCTGGATTGCCGAAAAGGATGACGGTTCACAGGAAGCGTCCGTGAGCGAGGGACAGGACGGCGGCGGGAATGCATGACGCACGCGCCGTGTTTCAGCACTGCTCCAATGGTTGCCGGTGATCCGGGGGGACAACGATCTCTGGAACTGAGCAAATAGTGGAAAGCGTGCCGCTTCTCTCCATCTATCTGCCCTGATGCGGCACCATGCGGATGGGGTCCCGGAATTCGAAACCGCTGGCGGAAGTGGCTTCTGGATTCTGAGGTGAGGAATGCCTTATAAATGTCTGTAATTAAATGACTTACGTTACGCGCTTTGCACCCAGCCCGACTGGCTTGCTACATCTCGGGCACGCCTTCTCCGCAATGACGGCTGCTGACAGGGCGAAAGCGCGTGACGGTCGGTTTCTTCTGCGCATTGAGGACATCGACCGGTCCCGTTGCAGATCTGAATGGGAAGCGCGGATATTCGAGGATCTGCGCTGGCTGGGGATTCGCTGGCCTGAACCGGTTATGCGACAGTCAGAACGGCTTCCTCCATACCGTGAAGCTCTTGGCAGATTGGTGAAGATGGGCATATGTTACCCCTGCCGCTGCTCCCGGCGCGATATCCGCGCCGCATTGTCCGCACCACAGGAGGGTGCGTTGAGTGAGGGTGCCAAAGCTTCGGTCTATCCAGGAACCTGTCGTGACCGATTGATGTCCGAGGCTGGACCGAATGACGCCATCCGGCTTAACATCGCCTCTGCCTTCGAGCTTTTCCGGAGGCTGCCATCAATGACCTCGCTTACTCGAAGGGGCGATGCTTCCCCGGATTCAGGCCGGGTCTCGAATGAAGGGAATGATCCGGATTCTGTTTCATTCACTGAAACCGGCCCGATACATCATGGAACTTACCGGATTGCGGGGGAAACGATTCGGACCCGGATCGGTGACATCGTCCTGGCGCGAAAGGATCTTGGCACGAGCTACCACCTTGCGGTTGTTGTCGATGATTCGAGCCAGGGCGTTACGGAAGTCGTTCGGGGAGAGGATCTGTTTGAAGCCACATTCGTCCACACCCTTCTACAGGACCTGCTCACGCTTCCCCGGCCGAAATATTTCCATCATTCGTTGATAAGGGATGAGAGGGGCAGGCGTCTTGCGAAACGCGACGATGCGAGATCTCTTGCCAGGTTCCGGGCGGATGGGTTGGCGCCGAAGGACATTCGCCACATGGTTTCGCAGTCAATGGGGTCTGAGCCCGGCGGGTGTGGAGGCACTCCCGCAAATGCCAAATGATGCTGATCAGGCCACCGGATCCATGATCACCGTCTCCCGCCCGGCACGGATTGCCTGGAAAAAGCAGCTCTTCCGGTTCGTGTGACAAGCCGGACCGGTCTGCCGCACAACCGCAAGAAGACAGTCCCTGTCGCAGTCAATCCGCAATTCGACCAATTGCTGTATGTGCCCTGAGGTCTCACCCTTTACCCAGAGAGCCTGGCGGGACCGTGACCAATAGGTAACCATTCCGGTTTCCAGGGTTCGGGCCACAGCTTCGGCATTCATCCACGCAAGCATCAGCACGGTGCCCGAGCCCTCTTCCTGGGCGATGGCGGGAAGGAGTCCGTTGGCATCATATGTGAGTGTTGAGGGATCGAATGCCATTGGTTTTCCTTTGCTTTGATCCGCCTTCGTCCTATGTAGTAAATTCATCAGGATGGGAAGACAGATGAGCGATGTGGATCTGATCAATCTCTACTCCGGGCGAATCCTGGAGCTTTCCGCGAACATTCCCCTGACCGACAGGCTGGAAAACCCTCAGGCGACGGTCAGGAAGCGCTCGCCACTCTGCGGATCGACCGTCACCGTGGATCTTGTTTCCAGGGATGGGCGCATCAGCGAATACGGCCAGGATGTGAAAGCCTGCGCTCTCGGTCAGGCTGCCGCTTCGGTTGTCGGAGCCAATATCCTAGGCTGTTCGAGGTCCGAGATCGAGACAGCCCGTGACCAGCTTAGGGCAATGCTGAAGTCAGGTGGTCCGGTGCCAGACGCTCCATTCGAGGGCCTGGAGGTTCTTCTTCCAGCACGCGACTTCAAGAATCGGCATGCCTCGATTCTCCTGACCCTGGATGCCGCTGCGGACGCCATGGCACTGGCTGACAATGCCGCCTGCGCGTGAAATGACGCAATGAACTGGGGGTCCGCTGGTCTCAATCAGACCTCCTCCGCATAGCGCGGGGAACACCGAAAGAAACCAAGGCGGCGGTGCTCTGCGACACAAGGTCCGGACTTAAGCGGGCTCGGCCCTGATCTCCAGGAGGTTTCTTGCCTCGCGCCCGCAGGCGACGCCGACCAGGTGGACGGGCTCCCCCCGGTGGCGGTATCTGTCCGCATAGCCACGCTCCCGCATCTGCGCCAGGGCCGCGTCAAGCGCCGCCTCGGCCCCGTCGTCCCTCTCGACAACCTTGAACTCCAGCACGAAGACCTGCCCGCCCGTCAGCGCCACCATGTCCGCCCGCCCGCGGCCCGACGCCTCCTCGGCCCTAAGGTCCACCCCGATGGCGCGCAGGCACATGTGCAGCAGGCCCGCATACCACGCCTCGTATCGCGCCAGGTCGCCCCTCGCGTGCCACTGGTAGGGAATCTCCGCGAGATAGGAGCGCAGCCGGGCGGCGAACCCCCCGAAGTCGTTTGCCGCCAGCGGCGACACGAGCTCCCGGCCGTCGTCAAGCGGCTCCCTTCCCTTCCTGCCCAGATAGGCGAGCATCCCGTCGTTCAGGCTCAGCCGCACCTCCTGGTTGGGATAGTCCAGCCGGTAGAATGTCCTGACCCCCTCCCTCAGCTCCTCGACGATGGTCAGGTAGCCGGTCTGGAACAGCAGCGCCTCGGTCCCGATGTCGCCGACGTCGAACCTCGAGACCAGCGGCGTGTCCGCCACCCGGTTCTCCAGCTCCATCGGGCTGACGGACCTCTCCACCAGCGTCCGGAACAGGAAGGCCGGGGAGCCGGTCCCGAACCAGTAGGGACGGAACTCGCGGTGCCGCAGCAGGAGCAGCACATCGTAGGGGTTGTAGACCCTCTCGCCGCCCCGCCAGTGGTAGCCGTCGTACCAGGTCCGGATGCCCTCCCGGTCCAGCCCCCCGAGCTCCGGCCCGAAGACCTCGTCGATGTCGCCGTCGGTGTAGCCGCAGACGGTGGCGAAGCGCGGGTCGAGGCTGATGTCCTCCAGGTTGTTGAGGCCGGAGAACAGGCTCACCTTCGAGAACATGCTCACGCCGGTGACGAAGGTGAAGCGGACATGCTCGGCGCTGCCCTTGATGATGCCGTAGAAGCCGCGCAGGTAGTCCCGGTTAGCGACGGCGAGTTCCGGGCTGTCGAGAACGTCCAGGATCGGCTTGTCATACTCGTCCACGAGGACGACCACCTGCCGCCCGGTGGTATGGTGAAGATGGTAGAGAACGCTCTGCAGACGTTCGGGGCCGGTGACGACGGCTGCCGGATCCAGCCCGGCCGCGTGTTCGATGAGCGACAGCTGGTTGAGGACGCTGCGCTCAAGGTCGGCCGGGTCATTGTACTTCCCGTCGAAGCTGAGACGCACGACCGGATGGCGGACCGACCAGTCCCAGTGGCCGTGGATGTCCAGGTCCCGGAACAGCTCCTCATGTCCCGCGAACAGCGACCGCAATGTGTCCAGCAGGAGGCTCTTGCCGAACCGGCGCGGCCGGGAGAGGAAGTAGTGCCGCCCCTCCTCCACCAGCCGCCGGACAAGGGGGGTCTTGTCGACGTAGTAGCTGTCCGTCTCCCGGATGGTGCGGAAGTCCTGGATCCCGATCGGAAGCAGACGGCGGCTCATGGCTCACTCCATTCACGGCACAAAGATCAGGTCAAATCAACTGCCTTCCAGCCCCTACACCCGCTCCTCATCCACAGTTAACACTGCTGAGATCGTGATGTCATCCGAATTCGCATCCAGATTGGGATGCATAGGTTCAGTGAGGGTATGGTTGGGTGACTTAAGTACATGATCAGGAAGGATCTATGTGAGCTCAAGAGCTGAGTAAACGACGTGAATACGTCGAGCCCCGTCCCACTCGACAGGCTCCTTCCACAGGCTCAGCCTAAGCGCATGGTAAGCAACCTCACATTCCGCCTTGATGGAGAGGGCAGGAACTCGCACAGCACCTGAACTGTTACAGCAGAGCGCCGAAGCCATCAGCCTCTACCTGAAGTGTGCAGCCCCTTCCCGATAGCTCTCATGCATCAAAACGATGGAAGTGATGACTGCCGCGATCCAGTCAGCCAAACCGGGTGGTGAGCTACTCGAAGGCGAACCGGACCAGGTAGAAGCACAGGACTCAGTACGGGAAGTGCATCGCGGCGATCAGCATCACGAACAATGCCGCCGCGCCCAGACCGTCCTCCAGGAACGTGTTTTCGTGCCGAATGGCGATTCTCCAGATTCCCCTGAACATTTGATCATCCTCCAGACAGTCGATTCATCATGTTGCCATTTTGTTCCATATTAGCGATCACCTGTAAAGAACATTTTGGCAACAACGAGTGAATTTCTGTTAAACCTCTGGAATCCTGTGAATCATTTTTTCCTGCTCGGTCAGCCAGAGCAGGTTGAGCACGGCCTGAATGCGTCTGTTCGCTGGATTTTGCATCCCCCGTTCCACCCTGAAGTGCAACACTTTCAGTAGCGGGTTTCTCCCGGGTCGGCGCAGGATGTTGCGAATCGGCCAGGTAGCGGCGACAGTCCCGGTGAGTTGAGAACCGGAGACCGCCATGCCAAAGGGCTACCACCACCTGACCCAGCCCGAAAGATGCCAGATATACGCCCTGAGGAAAAGCGGGCTTTCGCAGGGAGCGGTCGCCCGGCAGCTCGGGCGTTGCCGCTCCGTGATATCGCGGGAGATACGTCGCAACAGCGGGGAACGGGGCTACCGGCACGCCCAGGCGCAGCGGAAGGCGGAGGAGCGACGGCGTGCGGCCTCATCGGTTCCGGGGAAACTGACGCCGGAGCGCTGGGCGAAGGTCACGGAGAGGCTGGAAGAGGGCTGGAGCCCGGAACGGATTTCCGGCCGGCTGCGGCTGGAGGACCCGGGGATGGCGGGCAGGCAGCGGATTTACGACCGCATCAGGGCCGACCGCGGGAACGGCGGCGGGCTCTGGAAGCACCTCCGGCGGCGTGGAAAGAAGCCGAACTGGAAGGGCGGCCGCCACTCGGGCCGGGGTCACATCCCCGGCCGGGTGGACATCTCCGAGCGCCCGCAGGAGGTGGAGGCGAAGGAGCGCGTCGGCGACTGGGAGGCGGACACGGTGATCGGAAAGGCGCATGGCGGCGCGGTGGTGTCCCTTGTGGACCGGGCCTCGAAATACACGCTTCTCCAGAGGGTTGACCGCCGGAAAGCGGATGTGTTCGGGAAAGCGATGGTCGACATGCTCGGTTCGCTCGACGCTCCGGTGCACAGGATCACCGCCGACAACGGCAAGGAGTTCGCCGGTCACGCGGCGGTGGCGAAGGCGCTGGAAGCGGCCTTTTTCTTCGCCCGCCCGTACCACTCCTGGGAGCGGGGGCTGAACGAACACACGAACGGGCTGCTGCGCGAGTATCTGCCGAAGGGCACGGACTTCCGTACGGTGACGGACAGGGAGGTCCGGGAGGTGCAGGACATCCTGAACGCGCGTCCGCGCAGGTCCCTCGGCTACCTCACACCGGCGGAGGCGCTGCGGCGGGCCCGGCCTCCCTGAGCCGACCGTTCCGTCGGTCGGCGGGGAAAAGGCAGGCCACCAGGCGCGGCCCCCGGGGCGATGGTCGGGCTCCGCCCTCCCTTCGCCCCGGGGGCCGCGCCTGGCCGGCGGAAGGCCCTTGCGGTGCCGGAAGGGCGGGATTACGCTCCGATCCACGGGACTTTCGCCGTCCTGGACGCCGGATCGGGTGGCCTGGGGACGGAATCCGCCACCATACGGCCCTTTCCGGGGCGTTCCCTGCGCGTGGGCTACGCCCCCCGCTGCGGAAACGCCCCGGAAAGGGCCGGGCGTTGCGCTTCGGACTGGAAGTGGGGCATTTTGCTCACCAATCGGCGGGCATCCGACTGCGCCATCACCACCAGTTCCGGTTGCTGAAGAAGATTCGCTATTCTGAACCGCGGCAGGCCTGACTGCTCGATACCAATGACATCGCCTGGCCCACGCATGGACAGGTCCGCCTCGGCGATCCGAAACCCGTCATCCGTTTCCCGAAGAAGCTCCAGCCGTTTCCTGCCGATCTCGGAAAGTGGCGGCTGGTATAGCAGAAGGCATGCCGATTCCCGGGATCCGCGTCCGATCCTGCCTCTCAGCTGATGTAATTGGGCAAGACCGAATGCCTCCGCCCGTTCGACCACCATGACGGAAGCGTCCGGCACGTCGACTCCGACCTCGATTACCGTGGTCGAGACCAGAACCGATGTCTTCCCATCAACGAAGGCTGCCATTGCCGCGTCCTTTTCCCGATCCGGCATCTGTCCGTGTATCACATCTACGGCTTCATCTCCGAGCGCAGCGCGCAGAGTTCTGAAGCGCTCCTCGGCCGAAGCCGTGCCCGCAGCACCTGAGTCCTGAATCTGGGGGCAGACCCAATAGATTCGCTGTCCATCGGCAACCGCCTCCCTGACTCGCCTTACGACCTCGTCCAGCCTGGTGGAGGATGCCAAAGCCGTTCTGATCCGCTTCCGATGCTTAGGTTTTTCGTCCAGCACCGAGATGTCCATGTCCCCGAACTGCGCCAGAGCCATCGACCGCGGGATTGGTGTAGCCGACATTGCCAGCATGTCAGTTGCACTGCCTTTGGATCCGAGTTCCTTTCGTTGGGTGACGCCAAACCGATGCTGCTCATCCACGATTCCCAACCGCAGGTCCGCGAATTCGACATCCGGCTGGAGCAGGGCATGGGTGCCGACAAGAATGTCGATTCCGCCCGATCTGAGGGATTCGAGCTTTGCTGTCCGATTGGCTCCGCTGTCGCGACCTGTCAGGATTTCCAGTTCGATACCCGAGGCTTCGGCCAAAGGGCGGAGTACGGCGAAGTGCTGTCGGGCGAGCGTCTCCGTGGGCGCCATTAACGCGCCCTGCCCTCCCGCTTCCACGGCAACCACCAGTGCCACGAAAGCCACGAGTGTCTTGCCAGAACCGACATCGCCATGCAGTAAGCGGTTCATCCGGAGCCCGGATCCCATATCCTCGACAATTTCGCGGATCGCCCGCCTCTGCGCATCGGTGAGTCGATATGGAAGCGCTTCATTGATCTTGGCGTGAAGCGCGTCGCCACCAATGGTACTCATGCCTGATTCACCGCGAATTTCAGCACGTTGCAGTGCAAGCGTAATCTGGTGCGCAAGAAGCTCGTCATAGGCCAGACGCTCACGGGCCGGCGCTGAGATCGCCAGGTCCATCTCCGAATTCGGGTGGTGCGCGGCCCGTACCGCATCTTTCCATGCTGGCCAGCCTCTACTTTCAAGGGTCTGGGAATCGATCCAGTCCTCGAATTCGGGCAGAAGCCCCAGGGCCGCGGTGACCGACTGCGCCATGATGCGTTGGGTCAATCCTGAGCATAGTGGATAGACCGGCTCGTATAGGGGAATCGAGTGGCCATCCCTGATCCGAACAATGTGATCGGGGTGAGACATCTGTGCAACGCCACCATACAGTTCCACCCGGCCCGAAACGATCCGACGCTCGCCTGTCGGCAGCCTCTTTTTCAGCGACGCTGAGTGTATGTGGAAGAACACCAGCTCAAATGTCGTCTGCGCGTCATGAACCTCAACGCGATAGGGCTGCCCCTTGACCATCGGAGTGATGTGGCGACCGATCTCAACTTCGACAGTCACGATTTCGGGAAGTTCGGCATCGGCCAGAGTGGTTCGCCGTCGACGGTCAATTCCTGAAGCTGGAAGCGTGAAAATCAGGTCCTTTGGCCTTGTAACGTCAAGGCCCCTGAAATTCTCCGCTGTTTTCGGACCCACGCCATTGAGTGTCTCAAGCTTCGAAAATAGCGGAAACAGGATTGAAGGACGCAGATTCATACTTCAGCGACTAGATCCATCCAGGCATTCTCGTCGATTACCGTGATACCGAGTTCCTGAGCCTTCCTTGCCTTGGAGCCAGAACCCGATCCGGCAACGACAAGATCGGTCCTGCGGCTTACACTCCCTGAAACTTTCGCGCCCATCATTTCGGCCCGTGCCTTTGCCTCTGCGCGGGTCATCCTCTCAAGCGAGCCGGTAAATACCACGGTCTTACCAGCGACAGGACTATCAGGGCCGACTGTCGGAGCCATGTCCTGCACGTCAAGACGGCTGACAAGACGGTCTATCGAGGCACGCTCGGCCTGCTGATGAAACGCTGTCACAAGTGAAGCGGCCAAAACATGACCAATTCCGTCGACCGAGACGAGATCCTCCCATTCCTGACCCTCACCGACCCTAGCCGCGCCTATCCCTTTCTCGAAACTGTCCCAGGAGCCGTAATGCGTGGCGAGCAGTTTCGATGCGCTTTCACCCACATGGCGAATGCCCAATGAGAAGATTAGGCGATTGAACGGAATGCTGCGTTTTTCCTCTATTGCCTTAAAGAGTTTCTGAACACTCCTGTCACCAAACCCATCACGGTCGCGCAGCTTCGAATCGTTGGCAGCATCCCGCTCGGCAAGAGTGAAGATTTCGGATGGTTCCCTGACCTGTAAGGTCTCGTCGCGATAGAACATCTCTACCTGCTTCGCGCCGAGCCCTTCAATGTCAAAGGCGGATCGCGAAACGAAGTGCTTCAGCCTCTCGACAGCCTGTGCGGGACAGGCAATGCCACCGGTGCACCGGCGCACCGCATCTCCTTCATCCCGCACCGCTTCCGACCCGCATTCGGGGCAGATGGTGGGAAAAACATAACGTGTGGCGTCTTCAGGTCTTTTGCCAGGATCAACATCCGCAATCTTTGGGATGACATCACCCGCACGATAGATCTGAACCCAGTCACCCACACGGATGTCCCTGCCGCCACGGATTGGATTTTCGTTCGCGTCACGACCGGCAATGTAGTCTTCATTGTGCAGTGTCGCATTTGAGACAATGACACCGCCAACGGTGACCGGTGCGAGCCGAGCGACGGGACTGAGCGCCCCGGTGCGCCCTACCTGGATATCGATCGCCTGCAGTCGGGTCCAGGCGAGCTCGGCGGGGAATTTGTGGGAGATGGCCCAGCGGGGCGTTGCTGTGCGGAATCCTAGCCGGTGCTGCAGGTCCAGGTCATTGACCTTGTAGACGACGCCATCAATGTCGTAGCCGAGTGTCGAGCGCTGGGCTTCAATTCTGGCATAATGGGCGAGCATGTCCTCCAGGCTTTCGCAGATCCCTGTCTGGTCATTCGTCGGAAAACCCATGGTTGACAGCCGTCGAAGCGCTTCAATCTGGTTCGCGGCGAGAGGTTCGGACAATTCGCCCCATGCATAGGCGAAGAACCGCAGGGGTCTGGAACGCGTGACCTCCGGGTCGAGCTGGCGGAGGGAACCAGCGGCCGCGTTCCGAGGATTGGCAAAGGTCTTCGAGCCTTCCTCTGCTGCGCGGGTGTTGATACGCTCGAAATCGCTGTGGCTCATATAGACTTCGCCACGTATCTCCATAACCCTGGGCGCGTCCCGCACCTTGGCAGGTATGTCGTTGATTGTTCGCGCATTGGCCGTGACATTTTCGCCGGTTTCTCCGTCACCTCTCGTTGTCGCCTGCACGAAATTCCCATTCTCGTAACGCAGGCTGAGCGAAAGACCGTCGATCTTCGGTTCGCATGTATAGCTGAGCGGTGCCCCTTCATCCATTCCAAGATAGCGCCGGATGGTCTCGTCAAAATCGCGAACATCGTCATCAGTGAACGCATTGGCAAGCGAGAGCATCCGCACCGAATGCGTGACCTTTGCAAAGGTCTCGACGGCAGCACCTTCATGCACTTCGTTAGCTAGGTGCGTCTCTAGCGGAGCCCCAACCTGGTCTGACGGGCTGTCGGAGCGCTTCAGGTGGGGAAACAGATTCTCTATTTCGCTATTGCGGCGGCGCAATGCGTCATAATCCGCATCAGACATCTCCGGTGCGTCTTTGTTGAAATAGGCATGATTCGCACTGGCGAGCACGCCCGCAAGACGTTTCAGCTCTGCCGCGGCTTCCTCTTCCGTCAAATTCCGGATGTCTTCGTCAGCAGCCAAAACGGACTCTCCTAAGGTGCGATTCCAGTGACAGGAGTGCGATCAGGCGAATTCCAGACCGAACGTCTACGGACACAGGATCGGATATGGATTCACGTTTGGCAACGCCAGAAAGCCAAATGCCGTCGTACGCGTCATTCCCCTGCCCATGTCCCCTGAGATCAATCAGATTCCTGCCGAATTCGTCCATCCAACGGGCTTTCGGCCCAATAGCTTCGGGAAGGACTTTGGTACGAAGCTGATTCCAGTTTATATATCATACTGTTGCATCTGCCTCTTCACCTTTCAGGTAAATTTTGGTACGGTGTCACTGACGTCATCGACCGAAAGTGGATTTCTCCGGAATGTTGACGCACATCTCGGATTCGGGAGAATTGATCCCCATGGAATCCCTGTTCCAGGCTGCGGGTGGACAGGAACCTCCTTGAGTGTGGCCCTGGTTCGCCTATATGCCATTGCATCCCGAAGGGGCAGGATATGGGCTTGGACACTTCAGTGAATTCGCTGGGATTCGAAAAATCTCCAGCACAAACCCGCGTCGTTGTCGCGATGTCGGGTGGAGTGGATTCGTCCGTCGTTGCGGCTGAGCTGGCCGACGAAGGTTATGATGTGGTCGGCATTACGCTTCAGCTCTATGACCATGGCGCGGCACTGGCAAAGAAAGGTGCATGCTGCGCGGGGATCGACATCCACGACGCCCGCCGCGTCGCTGAAACGAAGGGCTTTCCCCATTACGTCCTGGATTATGAAAGCGTCTTCCGTCAAACCGTGATTGACGAATTCGCCGACAGCTATCTGGCGGGTTCCACTCCCGTTCCGTGCATTCGATGCAACGAGCGGGTGAAGTTCAGGGAGCTTCTGGAAACAGCCAGGGATCTTGATGCTGACTGCATGGCAACAGGCCACTATATCCGACGCGAGACGGGAGACAGCGGTCCAGAACTGCATCGTGCGGCTGATGCATTGCGCGACCAATCGTATTTCCTGTTTCCGACAACGCGGGAACAGCTTGAGTTCCTCCGCTTTCCACTTGGGCATCTGGCGTCCAAGGCTGACACGCGGGCGTTGGCCGCAAGGCATGGACTGAGCGTCGCGGACAAGCCTGACAGTCAGGACATCTGTTTCGTTGCCGAAGGAAACTATGCGTCCGTGATTGAAAAGCTGCGACCTGGCGCATGCGAGCCTGGTGAGATCGTACATGTGGATGGGCGGGTGGTTGGTGAGCATCCTGGCATCATTCACTACACCATTGGGCAGCGGCGCGGGCTGGGAATTGGCGGTCTTGATGAACCCCTGTATGTTGTCAGGCTGGATGTTGACGCGCGACACGTGGTGGTTGGGCCAAAGACTCTGCTGGCGACACGCATTGTTCCGGTTCGCGAGATAAACTGGCTCGGTGACGTTCCCTTTGACTCGAAAGCTGAGTGGCATCTGGCCGTGAAGGTGCGGTCGACGCGCCCGCACAGGGAAGCCGTTATCCGCCCGGTCTCCGCGACCGAAGCGGAGGTGGAGCTACTGGACCCGGAGGAAGGTGTTTCGGCGGGACAGGCCTGCGTGTTTTTTGCGCCAGTGGGGACACGGGTATTTGGTGGAGGCTGGATCTGGAGGGGGCGATAGCATGCTCATCGCTCTTTCCTTATTGCTAACCCCCCAATCCATCCCTCCACAATAACCTGAGGTGCTCCATTCTGGTGGCCGTTCGCGGACGCTCGTAGCGTTCGAGCATTCATTGTCCATGTCGGCCTTCGTGAAAGCGCCAGAATTCCGTTTCCCTTGCATTCGCTCCATACCCAAAGACAGGGTTTTAACTGCGGTAGGCCGAAATCACGCGAAAAATCAATATTTTATAGCAGGTACAAGTGCAAGGTCGGCCTGGCCTGGCTAGATCACATTCGTATTCCGCGAGGTTCATCGGACGCAGGCAGTCGCATTAACCCTCAGGTAGTCGTCGATGAACTTGTCCATATGTTGCGACAGTATGGAGAGTACATAGGTCGAATCCTAGCCATGTGTTCCAAAACTGCCGTGGTGCCAGGTCGTTGCATAGCCAGTCTCGTTAGATGACCATTCAGCCACTGTCTTCTCTAGACTCACATCTATATTAAGCGCCTGCCGACCTATGGAAATTCGTACATAAAAGTATGCATTGGACAAGTTTGAATCGTAGAGTCTTGCGGCCCTGAGCCTACTGCGCACCGCCGTCTCAACAGCCCTTTTGGTAAGTCCAATGGTCGAGGCGTGTTCGGACATGTCTTCGACAACAAGCCGGATTGTCCGGCATTCGTTCCAAAGCCGGAAGCGGTCCAACTCTGTCACTTCTTCTGCCTCCGCAGGGAAAATAGCGAGCACGGCGACGATGACGGTCAGGGAGGCGAGGTAATGCATAATGGGAATCTTTAAATGATGGATCAGCGAGAGGTCGTGTCGCGAATTTGGTGGAAATTCGAAAACGGTGCAATCTCCGGGTGAACATGGTTTCCTCCGATCAGGCGGCGAGGTCAAGAGGGACGGGCCCGGTCGGCAGGGACAGCGTCTGCCAGCCGTCAACCTTTCGCAACCGGATCTGACCCGATGCCAGGAGTGCCCGGAGCAGCATGGGCACGGTCTCCGCGCAGGGTAGCATCGTCTGGGTCTTTATCCGCCTCCGGAACTCGCCGTTGAGCCTCTCGATGGCGTTGGTGGTCCGCGCCGACCTCCACTGCGACGGGTCGAGCCGGGTGAACGTGAACAGCCGGTCGCCCGCCTCGTCCAGGCTGTCGGCGACGGCCCGGCACTTTTTCCGCCACTTCTTCAGGAACGCCCTGCGGCGGCGCTGGATTTCCTCAGGGGTCTCCGCGTAGATCATGTCGCGGTAGTCATTGCCGATCTCGTCATGCAGGCGCTTCGGGGCGTGGCCCAGCAGGTTGCGGTGCTTGTGGACGGTGCAGCGCTGGATCGGCAGATCCTCACCCCAGAGCGTGGTGAGCGCGGCCTCGAGGCCCGGCGCGCCGTCGACGATGACGAACTCCGGCCGCCTGAGGCCGCGCGCGTCGAGGTCGGCCAGGAACCCGCTCCATGCCGCGGTGCTCTCTCCGCCCATTTTCCCTATTGCAAGCAGCACCTTATGGCCGTCCCGGCGCACGCCGACGGCGGCCAGCACGGATATTTTCGTCGCCTTTCCGTCGATCCGGGTCTTTATCACCGTGCCGTCCAGGATCAGGCGGACGATGTCCCCATGGCCAGGCTGCGGGCGCACCAGGCGTCCCGGTCCGATCTGACCCGGCGCCAGGCCCGGCTGACCACGTCCTTGCTCACGGCCCCCCTGAACAGCGCGAAAAGCGCCCGCTTCACCCGGCGCGTGTTCGTGCCGGAAAGGTAGACGGACGTGATCAGGGCCTCGGCCTTTTTCGTCATGCGCTGGTAGCGCCCGAGCGCCTTCGACCGCCATTCCCTGACCTCGCCGTCCGCGTCCCGGATCCGGGCGCGGGGCACGCTGACGGTCTCCGTCCCGAACGTTCCGGTGATCCGCCGGTCGCGGTGGCCGTGACGGTAGCCCTTCACCTCCCCGTCCCCGCGCCGGTAGCGGAGCCGGCCCAGGAACTCGGAGAGCTCCTCCTCGAAAACCGCCTCGATCGTGCCGCGGATGCTCGACCGGAGCCGGTCCTCGATCGGGTCGAGGCCCCCATCAAATGCCTCTGGCGAAAGTTCGGTGCTGAAAGTAGTCTGTTTCATGGTGTGGTCTCCTACTCTGGCGGCTCCGGCCGCCGGTTGGGTGGTTAGGGTTCACCCGGAGATTACACCATTTTCGAATTTCCACCAAACTCGCGACACGACCCAGCGAGAAGCAAGCTGGCAGTTAGCGGCCTTCCGTCAAGCTCTGAATGTATTTTCTAAAGATTGATGCAAGAGCAAAATCAAGGGCTTCCAAGTCCCTCCATGACCGACCTGGCTGCGCGAATTCCGGGCTCCTCGCCGCCCTGTCCCAATCGCTGAAGAGCCTCTCCCATTGCGGCAATCTGAAGTGCGCGAGCGCTGGAAGAGCCGATCAGCTCGTTTAGGGCGCGGGAGATGGTGTCAGGCATGCAAGCCGGGCCAAGGAATTCGGGTATGGCGTTGCGTTCCGTGAGAAGATTGACAAGCGTTACGGTATCAACCTTGACAACACGGGATATGATCTGCCAGCTCAGCCAGTTCATGTCATAGGCAACCACCATCGGAGTGGATGCGGCCGCAAGTTCCAGAGTGACCGTTCCGGAGGCGGCCAGCGCAAAATCGGCGGCTGAGAATGCGACGCGTTTCCGGGCTATGGCATTGTCAGCCTGGCTTCTCCTCGGATCAAGAATCACCGGATTCCCAGGCCACATCCGTACGGCGTCAAGAACGGTTTTGGCCACCGATGCCACAACCGGAACCACAACACGAATTCCCGGAGATCGAGCCACAACATTGTGAAGCACCTCACCGAATACAGGGATTAAACGGCGCACCTCTCCTATGCGTGATCCGGGCAACACCAGCAGGATCGGCGAATCGCCAATGCCAGTCGAAGCCCGAAATTCGGCGACTTCCGAAGCTCCTGGCTGCGTCTCCACTGCAACCGGATGCCCCACGAAATCGCAACGCATTCCGGCGGCCTCCATATAGGCTGGCTCAAACGGCAGCAATGCGAGCACCTGATCGATGCACTTTGCCATCCTTGCGGCTCGCCCCGGCCGCCATGCCCACACCGACGGAGCGACATAATGAACCGTACGAATGCTGGAAGCGGATTTTACCCCTCGTGCAACCCTTAGGCAGAAATCCGGCGAATCAATTGTGATCAGCACGTCAGGCCGTACCTGCGTGATCTGCCGAACCGTCTCGTTCAGGCGACGCCTCAAATGGAGATATTTCGGCAGCACTTCGGCGATGCCGAACACGCTCAGCTCCTCCATAGGCATGCGGGAACGGAGCCCTTCCGACTGCATCAGCGGTCCACCGATGCCATCGAAGGCGACGTCTCCAGCCAATCTGCGCAACCCCGACATCAGCGATGCACCAAGCCGGTCACCTGACGCCTCACCCGCGATCAGGAATGCAAGCATCAGAACTTCTCGGCGAGGAGGAAGAGATCAGATTCCTTCGCTGCGTGCAGGATCCTTGCACGTTCAAGGAGAAGCACCTTTCCTGATTCCACAACTATCCCAGCGAGCCCTGCCCTAGCAGCAGTGGAGATTGTATCTGGACCAATGGCCGGCATGTCGAATCTCAGATCCTGTCCGGGTTTGGAAGCCTTCACGAGCACTCCCTTGGCACCGGGCCGCAACTTCGGCGAAGTTTCGGCCACGAACCGTAGCATGGCGTCGGTTCCCTGCGCCGTCTCTATGCCAAGCACCTGACCTCCAGCGACGACGGCCCCCTGCCCGACATCCAGCGCACCGAGCGCGGAAACGATCATATAGGCACGTTGTGCATCCCCGCGGTCGGCGGCTGACGGAGCGGGACCAGCCAACAGGCCCGGTTCCGCGGTCAGGCCGGCGACCAGTTCATGAGCGCCTCGAATGCTAAACCCCTCCTGCTCAAACAGTCCGGCAACGATGCGCAGAAGCTCATCATCACCTGACTGAATCGCCGCAGATATTCTGGGTGCCAGTTCCCGCATCCTTGAATCGAACCTGCCAGAGTCAAGATCCGGCCGATCCAGACCTCCGGCGAAGACCAGTTCCGTCACGCCGGCTTCTTTCAGGCCTGCAAAGAGTTCGCCGATCCTTTCAAATGAAGCCTGAAACCGGTCGTTTGATGGCAATTCCACAGGAACCGCCTCAAAATACACGAATAGCGCATCCGGATGGCTTCTCGCGATAATCTGCGGCAAAGCTCCCTTCCCTGCCAGAATTGCGAGCCGGGCCATCAGTCTGGAGTCAGAAACGATCTGCCCGAGGCACCGAGTATGAATTCGGCCACTTCGCGGACATACTCACAGGATGTCTCATCAAGCAGTCGCTGGGCCCGATCATGAAAGGTGCCTTCGCCCTGGGCAAGCGTCTGGTACGCCGCCCGCATCGCATTGATATCTTCTCGCGGTATACCCCTGCGCTTCATCCCCACGAGATTCAGCCCGTCGAGTACACCACGCGGAGCCTGCACCAACCCATGGGGAATGACATCCTTGGTCACCATTGTTACGGCACCGATGATCGCGCCCCGTCCAATGCGAACATACTGGTGAATGCCGCTAAGCCCGCCAATGATGGCGTCATCTCCCACAATGCAGTGACCGGCAAGTGCCGAATTGTTGGCCATAACCACTCTGTTGCCCACCTGGCAGTCATGCGCCACATGGGATCCAGCCATAAACAGTCCGTCATCACCGACCCGGGTTATGCCACCACCACCAGCAGTTCCGGTGTTCATTGTGACGCCTTCGCGAATGCGATTGCGCTTTCCGACTACCAGTCGGGTTTCCTCATTCCTGAACTTCAGGTCCTGCGGGATTTCGCCGATCGTCGCGAATGGGAAGATTGTGGTTCCGTCGCCGACCTCAGTGAGGCCCGTGAGGACTGCGTGGCTCTTTATGGTCACGTTGCTACCAACTCGCACCTTCGGCCCAATGAGCGTGAAGGGGCCAACACTGCAGTCCGCTCCGATAACGGCGCCGTCCGCAACGATGGCGCTGGGATGGATTTTGGCGGTTGGCGCGATGGGCATCAGCTGTCGGCCGACCTGTCAATCATCGCCGTAAACGCCGCCTCCGCGACAAGCTTACCCTGTACGAGGCCGCGTCCGTTGAATTTCCAGATTTTTGATCCACTCCGAACGGTCTCGACATGGAGTTCCAATACGTCGCCCGGTACCACCTTGTGGCGGAACTTGCAGCGGTCAATCGCCAGAAAATAGATCAGGAAGTTCTGGTCGGCCGCGCCCTGCACCGCGCCGACCATGACCGCAGCGGTCTGTGCCATCGCTTCGATGATCATGATCCCAGGCATGATCGGTGTGCTTGGGAAGTGCCCCTGAAAGTGAGGTTCGTTGAAGGTGACGTTCTTCACACCGACGGCGGAATTCGTACCATCAATGTCCTTCACACGGTCGACCATAAGGAACGGATACCGATGTGGAATGATTCGCTTGATCAGATCAATATCCGCACTCGTCAACCCATTGGCCATGCACTCAATTCCCTACCACTATTCGTGAACGCGATAAGCGCATTGTGAAGGTCTTTCATGTCCTGCACAAGCGACTGCGGCAACCATTCTGACAAAACCGAAGCAAGGGCGCAAGACTCTGCCAGAGTGATTTGGCCCCATAAGGCCTGCATGCCAGCCATTCAGAACTGACGGAAGTGTCAAATCCAGATTAGACTGGAGCCGTCACCATGGCACCTGAGTCTGCTCATTCGACAGTTGGTGGAGCCTCCCCCGACGTATCCGGCTGAACTCCCTGTCGCAAGGATGTGTCGAAAAAAGCGCCCATGCGAGCAATGACCTCTTCCGTGATGTCGATCTCATTGGAGTAAATCTGGGTTAGGTTGCGGTCCAGCACCAGCACCGCTCCACGTTCCCGCATGATCGCAGTGATCAGCGACTCCTCAACCGCCCGCCGAAAGTTCTGTCTCGTAATCGCGACGCGGCGCTGAAGCTCGATTTCCTTTGTATCCTGATCCGCGCGGATGCGCTGCACTTTCTGGTCGAATTCACTCGCCAAAGCCTGAAACTCATCCGTGTCCAGCGTTGGACGTCGCTCGGCCAGTTCGAGTTCCTCTGCGGCTAGCTGCTCCTGGATCCGGGCGTTTTCAGCCGCAAGTTCGGCCCGCTGTACCGCAAGTCCCCCCAGTACAAACCGCCCCACACGGGAATCGGCGAACAGACGATCCCAATCCAGTACCAGCACCGGTGTCCGCGGAAAGGAAAGCCTCTGAGCAAGACTGGTCTCCTGTGCCAAGACAGCGGTTAAGAGGCAGCAATAGAAGGCGCTGAGAAGGAATCCGCACCAAAGGACCCTCATGGCCTAGAACTGGGTCGAAACTGTCAGTTCGAAGCTTCGTGGGATGTCGTAGTCCTCCCTCACCAGATCCCTTGAGAAATTGAAGCGAAGCGGGCCGATCGGCGTTGCCCAAAGCAGTGACACGCCAGCGGCGGCGCGGAGATTGAGACCATCGTCAATGGCTGGCACAGGCTCATCATCACTCTGATCAGACGTGCCCTTTTTCGTGAGCGTCACGTGTTTCTTGTCAAGGCCCCACACACTGCCGACATCCAGGAAGGCACCGCCTCGAATGCCGTACTCTTCGGGAATGCCCAATGGAAATTCCGCCTCGAACTTCGCGACGGCGAAATAGTTGCCGCGAAGGGTATTGGTCTGAACCAACGCATGACAGGTTCCGTCATATTCAGGATTCAATTTACCTGTATCCAGATCAATTTCGCATCCATCTTCTATAAACCAGACTTCATCACCATCGCGGGCGTAGCTGTATAGAGGGAGGTCAGTTGCCGCATTGATCGGCCGGAGGTCATAATCGCGCGGCCCAATACCGTTCACCTCAAATCCACGCATCCTGCCAGTTAGGCTGAAACGATCCGTATAGCGGCTGCCTTCATCATTGAGAGAATGGTGCACGCCACCTTCGACAATCGCCCGAACCGTCACATCTCTGCCCAAGAGCTGACGCTCAGCCACAAACAGCGAAGTGGATTCGAGATACTGTGAATCTCCTCCCAACCCGGCCAGGTCCTGGCTGAAACGAAACAGCACGCCGGCATCCGGGTTCAATCCGGAGTTAAGTGTTCGGATTCCATAGGAATAACCGACCACACTGGAAAGGCGCTTTCCGAAATTTTCCTCAGCATCTAGAATGTTGCTGAATGTATACATATCATTGATCGTCCTTTGACTAGTCCCTTCGATTTTCAGGTCACTGCGCTCAACGGAATAGCGAACGCCCAGTCGGCTGAGCTCCCCTAACGGAAACGTCAGCGACGGCCTGAGGACAGCGCTGGAGGTGCTGAAATCAGTGTTGTCTTCCGAATCCGTACGCTGGAAGCCCACATCAAGAGCGAATTCAACGTCACGCCCCAGAAACAGCGGCTCGACGAAACCGAACCTGTATGCGTTGGTGGCCTCCGTAGTATCAAAGGCAAACGAAAGGGCCTGGCCCCGGCCCAGGAAGTTCCGCTCTGTAAACGAAATATTCGCGCCCACCCCAGAATCGCTGCTGTAGCTTGCGCCAAACGCAAGGGTGCCCGTCGGCTGCTCCTCCACATCCACGTCGATCACAACCCGGTCAGGCGTCGAGCCATCACGCGCCTCGACTTCCGTACTCGAAAAGAAGCCCAAAGCCCGGATGCGGGCAGCGGAGTCCCGAATTTCGCGCGGGTTGTATGGATCGCCCTCAACCGTGGTGAACCGGCTTCGAATGACACGGTCAAGCGTCGTTGCGTTGCCTTCGATGTCAATGCGCTCCACGAATATGCGTGGACCCTTGACCACCTGAAACTCGATATCGAGTGTCAGCATGCGCTCATTGCGGGTTACCCGAGGATCAACCCTGATGAAATCCAGATCTTTCTGCGTTGCCAGCCGCTCCAACCGGGTGATCGTGGTGTCAACGCCCAAGGGTGAGTAAGGCTTGCCTGACTTAATGCGGATCTCTGACTGGAACTCTTCCACATCGATTTCGGTAAGCTCCGACGTAGCCGTGATCTCTCCATACCTGAACTGCTGTCCCTCACGGACGGTGAACGTCACAAAGAACGCGTCGCGCTCCCGCGAAAACTCAGTCGCTGTCGATAGAATCTCAAAGTCCACGAAACCGCGGGATGTATAGAAATCACGCAGGATCTGCTTGTCGAAATCAATCCGGTCGGACACGAATGTGTCACGCTGAACGAGCTGGCGAAACAGCCCCGCCTGTTTTGATTCCAGCACCTGCCGCAGACGGCGGTCAGAGAAATTGCGGTTGCCGATAAAGCCTATGCGCTCAATCTCCGAAACTCTGCCTTCCCTGATTTCAAAGACCAGATCCACACGGTTATTCGGTCTTTCGATGATCACTGGATCAACGCCAGCCGCCAGACGGCCACTCTGCTCATAGGCCTGCGTGATTCGCGCCGCATCCTCCTCGGCAAGGGCTGGATTGAAAAAGTCCCGGGGCTTCGACTGAACGATTGGTTCAAGCGCTTCGTCGTTAATGCGCTGGTTGCCCTCGAAATTTACGGAATTGATGGTTGGAAATTCCTGAACCCGAATCAGTAAGGTGCTGCCCTGCGGCTCGAACGTCACCGACTCGAACAGCTCCGACGCCAGAACAGCCTGATAGGCGGCGTTCAGCTGGCCAGCGGTCACTGTCCTTCCTTCAGAGATCCCCGCATAGGTAAGGATGGTTCCTGGCTCCACCCTAACGGCACCCTCAATCACGATGCTATCAAAACTATAGCTCTGCGCCTGAACGGAGGAACTGAATGCAGAGAAAATTCCCATGATCAAGGCGAACATCGCAAAGCCAATGGATCGAGTCCCATAGCCAATTGCGCAGGTCGCATTCCTGCCTGGATTCGCGGTTCTCATTTAGGCTTCCCTCAGCTAATTCCAGCGTCTGAGTAACGACATTAGGAAGGGTTGTCAAAAGTCAGATTCGCGTAGATTTCGTCGCTCTGTTGAAATCACCCCTGCCAGCGACAACCTGATTCCCATCACAACGTTACCGAACCGTTGACAGGCTCTCATCCATGCCACCTTCAGGAGCGGACGCCAAAGTCATTCATACCTTCCCGTACCGGCTGGCACCCCTGTCGATCTGGATTCCCTGAGGAATTGGTGCCTCCACCCTCTTCCAATGCCTGATCTTGTGAGGATGGCTGGAATGCGTGGCGCCGGTATCGAAATCCCGAGGATTCGGTCTCTGATATCTGATGAATACCACTGCATGACCCTGAGCGACTCCAGCATCTCACCCTTGTGGACCATTGGCTGACACGACATTTTGCCTGGCAAGTGCAGGAACGGTGAAGATGATGCATTACCGATCAAGCCGAGCTTCTCGGTCGAACCCAGCGTAATCCTTGACGAATCAGGCGTCGCCAGCCGGTGGCAGCCGCGATGCCGAACCAATCCTGCCGCCTGTGGATGCTATGGCACCTGCTTTCGACGGCACTCCAGAATTCGGGTCTCTGAAGTGATGGATCGGTATCGAGATTTACGGCCCTTCATCCAGATGTGTGCAATCAGCGCCGCTTCGGATCATCGGGCAGCACCTGGTGCCCTAAATGTTCCACTCCAGATTCCCGGTTTCATGGGCAGCGTACGTCGTTCAGCAACGCAAAGGCCATCAACGCCAGAATCAGGGTCAGGCCAACCACGGTAAGGACGTTCCTTATCCTTTCGCTGGGTTTCCTTCCGGTTACGGCTTCCCAGGCATGAAACACCAGATGACCTCCATCAAGCACCGGGATTGGGAAGAGATTGATCAACCCTATGGCAGCCGAGAGCACCGCAATGAACTGAATGAAGCTGGCCCAACCCTGGCTTGCCGCGGCACCACTGGTCTGAGCGATACCAATCGGACCGCGTAGGTTGCAGGAGCTGATCAGCCCTGCGGCGATATGATAGAGGCCGGACAGTGACATGCGGATGATGTAGAGTGTCTCGCTGACACCATACTCGATCGCGGAGAAGAGGCCGACGGATTCGGTCCTGGGTTCAAACAGTAATCCACCCGTAACGCCAATGAGATACCGCGTTTCGAACGTACCGTCCGCTCGTGGCATATCCGTTCTGCGCGGCGTAAGCGAAACCTCTTGCGTCGCTCCATCGCGCCACAGTTTCAGGAGCAGAGGGCTTCCTTCCGACTTTCCGACCTTCTCGCGCATCTGCTCAAAGGTCCAGATATCCTCACCATCCACGGAAAGGACCACGTCATCCACGCGCAAACCGGCTTCCGCTGCTGCTGAACGCGGTGCCACGCCAGCAACAATCGGAGGAAGGAGATGCGGGGCCCTGACGATTTCGTAACGACCGTCACGGCGCACCGTATAGTCAAGCAAAGGCTCAAGTGGCAGGCCCGCGATGAATGAGCCAAGCTCTTCCGCCTTGGGCGAATCCTGACCTTCAATGGCAATGATCTCGTCGCCGGGAAGCAGCGTTAGATCAGGTATCCGCTTAAGATCGTCGACGGTCAGCGGATCCATCGCAACTCCCCGATACATGATGAGAGCCGCAAATACCAGAATTGACAGAGCGAAATTGAACAGAGGTCCGGCACTCACCGTCGCAGTCCGTGCCCAAAGAGGCGCGGAATCCAGGGTATAGCGCAGGCTCGGAGACTCAGCGTCTGCAGCTCCTTTGGCAACCGAAGTACTCGATATGTCGCCATCACCCTCAAACCGCACATACCCACCGAGCGGAAGAGCGGCTATCCGCCAGACGGTACCGTGCCGGTCCCGGCAGGAAAAAAGTTCCGGACCGATTCCCAAAGAAAAAACCTCGGCCTTGATGCCGCAGCTACGACCCACCTGATAATGGCCATATTCATGCACCGCAGCGACGACGCCAAAAGCGACGAGAAACGCGCCAATAGTATATAGCACATTGCCAAAGTCCGGTATCAGATCGAGCATATGGGATTCCGATTTCTGCCTGTCTGCCGCATGATTGCCGCTGTTGGGTCAGCCGCTCTTCCAAGGACTGCCCAGGACACCGATTTACGCCTCCCATGAAATGGCAGCTTTACCAGGGGAATTCAATGATCCAGGACCAGTAACCCATCCCACCGGTTTTGCGCCGCCCGAACAGCTTTCACCGGAGACTCGGGAAAGCTTCAGAAGCCCGTGATTCGGTGAAACCGCAGCACAGGATAGCACGGCTCTCTCCGCTGATCGGCCGATCTACATTGATGGCATCCAACCGAAAATCTGAGCCAGTGACAAAAATAGCGCGGCTCCCAGAAAACCGTCGAAACGGTCGAAAAAACCGCCATGTCCGGGGAGAAGGCCACCGCTGTCCTTCATGCCGGTCCGGCGTTTCACCGCACTCTCGGCAAGATCGCCCAGCTGGCTCGCGAAGCTCACCAATAGCGAGACCCAAATGAGTTGAAGGCCTGTGCCACTTTGGGCAGCAAAGGCCAGTCCGACCAGCCCTGCCGCGAACCAGCCCGAAACGGCACCAGCCCAGGTCTTTCCGGGACTCACTGTCGGCCAGAACTTCCTGCCTCCGATAATCCGCCCTCCAAAATAGCCCGCGATATCCGTCGCGACCACCACGGCCGCCAGCCAGAAGGTCAATGCCGCCCCCTGCTGGTCCCGAAATACCGTAAGGCCGTAGCCCGCCAGAATGATGCAGAAGGCGCAGATGGCGAACATCGCCCGATGGTTCCGAAGAAGCGCGGCACCCGCCAAAGCGGGAATGATGAGGAAAACCAAAGCGTAGAAGGAATCGGCCTGACGCGAAAACAGAATGCAGGCACTGGCCAGAACGCCGAGCTGGAGCGCCCGCGCGCTGCGCTCACCCGTTACCATGCAGGCCAGCTCCCAGACGATAACCCCGATCACCTGCGCCGCGATGATAGCGAATACCGCGCCACCGAGCCAGATCGCCGCCCCACCCAGTGCGACCAGCGCACCACCGGTGATCACCCGAGGCAGCAGGTCTTCCCAGCGGCCGGAGAAGCTCATGCCGTTACCGCACCGTACCGTCGCTCGCGACTGGAATAGCTGGCAACGATGTCGGTGAATATCTCCTTGGTGAAGTCAGGCCAGAGCGTGTCGATGAACTCATATTCGGCATAGGCCGACTGCCAGAGCAGAAAATTGGAAATCCTGGCCTCTCCGCTTGTGCGGATCACCAGATCCGGATCCGGTAGGAAATAAGTGTCCAGGTAGTGCGCGAAGGTTTCCTCGTTGACGGTTTCCGGATTCAGCCGGTTCGCCTTTACTTCGAATGCAAGGCGCTTGGTTGCCCGTGCAACCTCATCGCGCCCTCCATAATTCAGCGCCACCGTCAGATGCACCCGGGAATTTTCCGCCGTCAACAGCTCCAGTTCGTCCATGAGCCATACCAGCTTCTCGTCAAGTCGAATTCGGTCGCCAATGAAGCGCACCCGCACCCCCTCCCTGACGAGCGCCTCGGTTTCGATCGAGACGTAACGCCGGAACAGGGTCATCAGTCCCGCGACCTCCATCTGAGTACGCTTCCAGTTCTCTGTCGAGAATGCGAATATCGTAAGGTATTTCACTCCCAGATCGGGGCAGATCCTCACGATTTCCCTCAGCCGGCGCACACCCGCCTGATGGCCATATAGCCGAGGGCGCCCTCTCTGCTGGGCCCAGCGGCCGTTACCGTCCATGATTATCGCCACATGACTTGGCGCATCACCGATGCCTTGCCTCACATCCACTCCCCTGCCTCGGGCATTTCTCGCTCAGGCGTCGCCACCTGAATGGGTGATTGGCTATAGCGGCACCGACCGTAACGCTATACCTGCATGATCTCCGCCTGCTTGGTCTCCAGCGCGTCATCGACGGTCTTTATGTGGGTGTCGGTCAGTTCCTGGACCTCATCCTGCCAGAGCCTGCACTCGTCCTCTGCCATTCCAGCGGTCTTCGCCCTCTTTAGCATGTCCATACCATCGCGGCGAACATGACGGATGGAAACGCGTGCGTTCTCGGCATACTGTCCGGCAACCTTGGTCAATTCCCGGCGACGCTCTTCATTCAGCTCAGGTATCGGAAGCATGATTATCGTGCCGTTCCTCTGCGGATTTATACCCAGTCCCGACTCCAGAATGGCCTTTTCGACCTTGCTCACGAGCGACTTGTCCCAGACATTGATCGTCACCATCCGGGGCTCCGGAACATTCACTGAACTTACCTGGTTGATGGGAGTCCGCGCTCCGTAGGCCTCAACCGTAATTGGCTCAACCATCGCCGCCGAAGCACGTCCTGTCCTGAGTGTGGCGAATTCCTTTCGAAGCACCGCGACCGCTCCGTCCATCCGTCGGGAAAGGTCCTTAACATCGATGTCCTGATCGTCTGACATTGCGCACCCCGGTTCAGCGCCCCTCCTCGGGCGGCTCACCCTCTAGGTTACGGCTTCCATACACTGTTGTATAGGTACCTTTTCCCAGAACAACCCCCCGGAATCCGCCCGGCTCATCCAGCGAGAACACGATGATGGGCAGGTTGTTGCCCTGCGCATGGGCTATTGCCGTGGCATCCATCACTCCAAGATGCCTGGCCAGCACGGTATCATAGGTGATTCTGTCAAATCGGCGTGCGTTCGCGTGCTTTTTCGGATCACGATCATAGACTCCGTCAACCTTTGTCGCCTTGAAAATCGCCTCGCAGCTCATCTCCGACGCTCTTAGGGTTGCCGCCGTATCAGTGGTGAAATACGGGTTACCGGTTCCGGCGGCGAATATGCAGACCCGGCCCTTTTCCAGATGCCGCACCGCGCGGCGGCGGATATATGGCTCGCATATCTGATCCATCGGGATGGCGCTAATGACGCGGGTATAGACTCCAGACAGCTCCAGCGCCGACTGTATCGCAAGCGCGTTCATCACCGTCGCCAGCATGCCCATGTAATCGGCGGTCGTCCGCTCCATACCCTGTGCTGATCCCTGAAGGCCCCGGAAGATGTTGCCTCCACCGATCACCATGCAGACCTGCACATTCAGGTCATGGACGGACTTCACCTCAGCGGCGATTCTCTGGACAGTGGGAGGATGCAGTCCATAACCCTGGCTGCCCATTAATGCCTCGCCGGAAATCTTCAGCATGATACGCTGATATCTGATCTCAGGTGATTCTCGCTGGGCCTCACTCACCTCGGGAGTCACCCTGTCGGTAAGCATTTAAGTGAATTGATCGCAGGTTCAGTGGATTCGCTCATGGTTGCTGGTGCTCCAAAATGTCCTTGCCTGACCTGCAGAATGACGGAAAGACGGACAAAGTTCAATGCCTGGTGGCCCGGTGAAACGTGAAATCCTGAATTCGCTCTCTGCCGAGTTGCCGATCCTGATTGCCGGTCCCACCGCAAGCGGCAAATCCTCCCTGGCGCTGGAGATCGCATCCCGTCAGGGTGGAACGATCGTCAATGCCGACGCGCTGCAGGTATTCGCCAACTGGCGGATCCTGACAGCGCGCCCGAATCCGCACGACGAGGCACTGGTACCGCACCTCCTCTACGGCCATATTGCCAGTGACGTGGATTACTCGGTCGGACATTGGCTGCGCGAGATCGAAGCTCTATTTTCCGGCAATGGTCGTGTGATTCTGGTAGGAGGGACAGGGCTTTACTTCACGGCCCTTACAGAGGGCCTGGCACGCATACCGCCAGTCCCAGGAGAACTGCGCGCGGAAGCTCACAAACGTCTGCAGACCGAAGGCCCCCGGGCACTGCTTGCCGAACTGGATGCCAGGACCCTGTCCCGCCTGGATACCGCAAATCCTGCGCGAATCCTGCGCGCCTGGGAGGTCTGGCGCGCCACGGGGCGCGGACTTGCGGCATGGCAGGACGAAACGCCCGCCCCGCTGATATCGCTTACGTCCGCGCAGCCCCTGCTGCTTGACGCCGATCGGGACTGGCTCGGTGAGCGAATCGATCGGCGTTTCGAGGCGATGGTTGCGGAAGGAGCGATTGATGAAGTCCGGCGAAACCTTTCTGGATGGAATCCCTCCCTGCCCTCCTCCAAAGCCATTGGCGCGGCGGAACTCGTTGACCACTTGCGCGGAAACCTCAGCCTCGAGGATGCGGTTTTCGCCGGGAAAACCGCAACCAGGCAATTCGCAAAGAGACAGCGCACCTGGTTTCGCTCCAGGATGCGGGAGTGGCGTCGGCTTCCGCTCCCCGGATGAAACGTCGTGATCGGGAGAACGGATTCCCTGATGGGTGGCGCACCGCAGATGGTCCAGCACAGTCTGCGCGGGAACGGATGGCGTGGTTGGGTGCGAAGGGCCTCGATATGACACTGGATGCCCTGACCTGGAGACTTCGGATCGACCGGGTGGCGCGCAGGCATGGAGAGCCAGAGTGGCCTCGCCGTCAGTACCCTCTTTGTCCTCCAACCGATGTCATGCGCAATGAGACAGGTCTGCGGTTAGATTTCCGCACGGCATCACGAAACATGATACACATGCGTTCCGTAATCCTGGGCACCGCGGCCACTTGTCAGTCCTTCGCCACCCCTCAACCATCAAACTGGTGTCAATCCGGTCGGAATACGGCCCTGGCGGTTCCGCCACGGACCAGGCGAACCTCTCTGTTTTGTGTGCATTCATGGGGGAAGCGCCATATTTGGGCAGGCACCCAATTCCAGATCATTTGCTGAAGGCATCCATATCACAAAATCCGACACCGATGTTGCGGTACGGTGTACCTTGTGTTTTACTTACGGAATGTCGCATGCATATGCTTGCCAGCACGCCAAGGCCGCGATGCTTGAAAACGGGCCACCACACAGGGTCCGTCCGCCAATTGCCTGAATCATGGAGAAATCATGACCATAGAAAACAAGATCCTCATCGACCGAATCGCGGAAGAGGCCCGCAAGGGACGGCTTTCACGACGGTCATTCATGTACCATGCCGCAGCTGCCGGACTCACCGCATCGGCGGCTACCGGATTTTGGACGTCCAGAGTCGCGGCTCAGACGCCAAAGCGTGGCGGCACGCTCCGTCTGGGCCTTCATGACGGCAACACCACCGACACGATGGACCCGGGAAAATATCAGTCCGTAGGGGAAATCCAGCTTGCGCATACCCATCGCAGCTACCTCACCATGATCACGTCGGACAATGGCCTGGGACCGGACATGGCGACAGGTTGGAGCGCCTCAGCGGATGCAAAGACCTGGACGTTCGAACTGGACAAAAACGCAGTTTTCCACGATGGTCGGCCTTTCACCTCCAAGGACGCGATCGCGTCGCTCAACCATCACCGGGGTGAGACGACCTCTGCGGCCAAGCCCCTGCTTGAGAGCGTTGTCGAGATCAGGGCGGACGGAGATCACGCGATCGTTCTGGATCTCAATCAGGGCTTCGCGGACCTACCATGGATCATGGCCGACTATCACCTTACCATGCTTCCAGCCAATGAGGACGGAAGCGTTGACTGGCAGAGCCAGACCGGTGCCGGCCCTTACCGCATCATCGATCACGACCCAGGCGTTGGCACCCTTCTGGAGCGCCATGATGGCTGGCATGGTGAGGGCGCCTGGTTTGACCGGGTCGAGATGCCGGTACTCAACGACCCGAATGCCCGTCAGGCAGCGCTCGTATCTGGAGATGTTGACGCAGTCACATCAGTTGACCTGAAGACACTGGCACTGCTGCAGCGCCACCCGGATATCGAAGTCGACAACATCCCGTCCGGCTCGGCGATTACGCTGCCGATGTTCACGGATGTCGAGCCGTTCTCTGACAACAATGTCCGACTTGCGCTCAAGCACGCGATCAATCGGGAAGAGATCATCGAAAAGATCGTCTTCGGAACGGGCATTCCCGGCAACGACTTCCATGTGTCACCCAACATGCCCTACTTCCCTGCGGAAATCCCGCAGCGGACCTACGATCCCGACAAGGCCAGATTCCACCTCAAGGAAGCCGGACTCGACTCGCTCAGTGTTGAGCTTTCAGCCACCGACTCAGTCCTTCCCGGTGCGGTCGATATGGTGGTGCTCTACTCCGAACAGGCCAAAGCGGCAGGGATCAAAATTACACCCGTGCGGGAGCCATCCGACGGCTACTGGTCGGATGTATGGCTGACCAAACCGTTCGTCTTCGTGAAATGGGGCGCACGGCCAACACCGGACAACATGTTCACGCTCGCCTATTCGGCGGAAGCGGCATGGAACGAGGCGCACTGGAAGCATGATCGTTTCAACGAACTGCTTCTGCTGGCAAAGGCGGAACTGGACGAAACGCGTCGTGCCGAGATGTACCACGAAATGTGCCTGATCGCACGCGACGAGGGCGGCACCATAATCCCGATGTTCGTCAATTTCGTGTATGCCCGGCGCAAGAACGTCCAACACGGACCAAGTGTGGCGGCGTCCTGGGAGGCCGACGGCGCACGTGGCACCAGCCGCTGGTGGTTCGTCTAATCGAAAATGGGCCCGGGCGCGTTGCGCCCGGGCCGACACCGCAGCCGACGGTTAACCGGTATCCGCCGTACGGTTCGGTAATGTCGGCCAAAGCGCGACTACAGGGAGGAACCAGTGAGAGACATTCTCAGGCTTGTCCTCAAGCGCCTCGGGCTAGGGCTCGTGACGCTGCTTGTCATATCCATAATCATTTTCTTCATGGTCGAACTGCTTCCCGGCGATCTCGCTCAGGCGGTTCTCGGACAGGGCGCCACCCCGGAAGCCGTTGAGAACCTGCGTAGGGAACTCGGTCTCGATCGACCATCCGTCATCCGCTATCTTGACTGGCTATCCGGTGCGATCGTCGGAGATTTCGGCAACTCGCTGATTTCGGGTGAACGTGTTGGTGAGGCCATTTCGGATCGTTTCCTCAACACGCTGTTCCTCGCTGCCTATGCTGCGGTGATCGCGGTTCCGTTCGCAATCCTTCTCGGTGTTCTTGTCGCCTTACTCAGGAATTCCCTGTTCGACCGCGTCGCGAACGTGCTGACGCTGACCTCCATCTCCAGCCCGGAATTCTTTCTCGGATACATCCTGATCCTGTATCTGGCGGTCAAGACCGGGCTGTTTCCCGCAATCGCCAGCCTTAGTAGCGAAATGTCATTCGGCGAACTTCTCGAACGGACCTTCCTTCCGGCCCTGACCCTGGTGCTGGTGGTGACGGCGCATATGATGCGTATGACACGCGCGGCGATCATCAACCTTCTGGCATCACCCTATATCGAGATGGCACGGCTAAAGGGCGCACCCCCTTGGAAGGTCATCGCCCGGCACGCCCTGCCGAACGCCTGGGCACCCATCATCAACGTCGTCGCCCTGAACCTCGCCTATTTGATCACGGGCGTGGTTCTGGTCGAAGTGGTGTTCGTCTATCCCGGAATCGGACAGCTTCTGGTCGATGCCGTGGCCAAACGTGATTTCGCGATCGTTCAGGCCTGCTGCCTCATCTTCGCAGCCACATTCATCCTTCTCAACCTCGCTGCGGATGTCGGTGCGATCCTGACCAATCCGCGGCTTCGGCACCCGAAATAGGAGGACTGGAACGTGAGCGTGTTTGTAATCATCTACTTCGCGTTTCTGGTCATCGCGTCCAGCCTCGCGGCCTACTACCAGCGACGTGGCCCATTCCTGGTCCTGTTTTCGCTGACCCTCGCGTCTTTCGTGCTGGGAATCGTCGGTGGAACACCGGCGTTGAGGTTCGTCTCCATTGGAGCGGGACTGCTCGCCTTCGCTGCGGGCGTCGCCTACTGCTTCCGCGAGTTTCTCATCATCATCATGCCAACGGGTATCGCCAAGGAGCTAAAGACCGCGCCATTGACAGCCGCTTTCGGGCTGTTCGTGATCTTCACTTATGCGGTAGCCGGCATTTTCGCGCCCTGGATCGCGCCTTTTGGCGAATCGGAGATCATCTCCTCGGCATTCGCTCCCGCTGATGAGAATATGCTTCTTGGTGCGGACCAGCTCGGCCGTGACATGTTCAGCAGAATCATATTCGGTGCCCGCAATTCCGTCGGGCTGGCATTGGTCGCCACAATCGCCGCATTCGTGATCGGGGCGCTTGCCGGACTGCTGGCGGCAACCAAGGGCGGTTGGTTTGATCAGCTCATGGGGCGTGCGGCCGACGTGATCATGTCGATTCCATCGCTTATTTTCGCGCTTCTCATGCTGTCCATATTCGGTCCCAAGATGATCGTCATCATCGTTGCCGTAGCGATCATCTACGCCCCGCGCGTATTCCGGCTTACCCGCGCCGTGGCCGGCAATGTCGTGGTCATGGACTATATCGAGGCGGCGAAGCTCAGGGGTGAAAGAACCTGGTACCTCATCAGGAAGGAAATCCTTCCCAACTCGACCGCGCCGCTTGTGGCGGAGTTCGGTCTGGAATTCTGCTTCGTATTCCTGCTGGTCGCCGGCCTGTCCTTCCTCGGCCTCGGAATCCAGCCTCCGACCGCGGATTGGGGATCCATGGTGCGGGAGAACGCGACGCTGATTTCATTTGGTGACCTGACACCACTCATCCCGGCAGCCGCCATCGCCCTGCTGACCGTGGCGGTGAACTTCGTCGTCGACTGGATGCTGTTCCGGTCCTCCGGCCTGAAGGAGTGATTCAGATGGTAAAGAACAAAAAGGCGCTTCTGGAAATCAATGGGCTGAAGATCCAAGGCTATACCGGAGAGCAATGGGTTGACATCATCAAGGGCGTTGACCTCACCCTTCGCCGTGGCGAGGTGATGGGACTGATCGGCGAGTCCGGTGCCGGCAAGTCGACCATCGGCGCCGCAGCAATGGGATACGCCCGCGACGGCACCCGCATTTCGGAAGGCTCCATCGAATTTGACGGCATGGAGCTGACCACCGCTTCGGAGGCGGAAAAGCGCGCCCTAAGGGGATCGCGCATCGCATATGTCGCGCAGTCAGCGGCCGCTTCGTTCAATCCGGCGCATAAGATCATCGACCAGCATACGGAAGCGCCACTGCATTACCGCATCAAGAAGCGTCTCGAAGCGCAGGAAGACGCGATGGATCTCTATGAGCGCCTGCGGCTTCCCAATCCGCGGGAAATCGGCTTCCGCTATCCGCACCAGGTTTCCGGTGGGCAGCTGCAGCGGGCGATGACGGCGATGGCGATGGCCTGCCGCCCGGACCTGATCATATTCGACGAACCGACCACTGCGCTCGATGTCACCACGCAGATCGAGGTGCTAGCGGCGATTCGTGACATCGTCGATCAGTTCGACACCGCGGCAATCTACATCACCCATGATCTCGCCGTGGTGGCCCAGATGGCCGACACCATCAAGGTCCTGCTTCGTGGACGCGAAGTCGAGGAGGCACCCACGCAGGAAATGCTTGACCAGCCTAGGGAGGACTACACCAAGTCCCTGTGGGCTGTGCGCAGTTTCCAGCGGCCGCAGAAGTGGCGTCCGACAGGCGTCGAGCCACTGATTTCGATTCGGAACGTGGATGCGGCCTATACCGGTGGGGTAAAGGTCCTGGACGAGGTCTCATTCGACATCCATGAAGGCATGACGGTTGCGGTCGTCGGTGAGTCAGGCTCCGGCAAGTCCACCACCGCCCGGGTGATCACCGGCCTTCTGCCGCCAATGAACGGAGAAGTGCTGTTCAGGGGCGATCCACTTCCGCCGAGCTATCTGAACAGGAACAAGGAGCAGCTCCGTCAGGCGCAGATGATCTACCAGATGGCCGACACCGCGCTTAATCCCAAGGTCCGCATCAGTGAGATCATCGGCAGACCGGCACAGTTTTATTCCGGCCTGCATGGAGCGGACCTGAAGCACCGAGTTGATGAGCTGCTAGACCTCATTGAGCTGGATCCGGCAAGATTCTACGATCGCTATCCTCCAGAGCTGTCCGGGGGGCAGAAGCAGCGCATCGGCATTGCCCGTGCACTTGCGGCGGAACCGACATTCATCATCTGTGACGAGGTCACCAGCGCACTTGACCAGCTTGTTGCGGAGGGAATCCTGAAACTTCTTGACCGACTGCAGAATGACCTGAAGCTGTCCTACATGTTCATCACCCATGATCTTGCCACGGTTCGATCAATCGCGGATGAAGTTGTGGTCATGCAGAATGGCCGCGTGGTCGAGCAGGGTGCCAAGGACGAGATGTTCACGCCTCCGCATCATCCATATACGGATCTTCTGCTTTCATCAGTTCCGGAAATGGATTCCAACTGGCTTACCACACTGCTCGAAGAGCGGGGCGTGGACAACATCGGGGACGCGGCAAGGGTCTGAATCATTCCGGTCCGGACCTTGCTTCGTCATGGGATTCGCCCCTGAAATCGCCATCCGTTTCAGCGCGTGATCGCCACCTGTCGGCGTGACCAGGTTCATGCGTGAATGGCGCAATCGAGACAGAACCGCTGTAACGGATATGAAGCTGCTGCCGAAGAAAGCCTCTGAATGGCGTTTTGGCACGTTCCCCCAATTCATCACAGGCAATACTGCAGCTGCTGAAGGGAGTGTTGCACCAGATTCTCTATGTGCTAAGGGCTCCGAAGGGAAAGCTAGGGGGTTGTATGGATTTCGATCTCGGCACCTATTCGCGCAGGGTAACCACAAATTCGGAATGTGCGCAGACCTGGTTCAATCGGGGGCTGGTCTGGCTTTTCGGCTATAACCATGAGGAGGCGATCGCATGCTTCGAACGTGCCGTTTCCGAGGATCCAGGCTGCGGAATGGCGCATTGGGGCATCGCCTATGCGATTGGCCCGAATTACAACAAGCCTTGGCGGGTATTCGCCGAGACTGAACGGGCTTCGGCTCTCGACCGTGCGCAGTCCGCTCTAGCCGCAGCCCGGGAAGCGACGGGTCTGTCACCTGTCGAGACCGCCCTGATTGAGGCACTCGTCACACGCTATCCTGTTGACCCGGGAATCGAGGACTATACGCCGTTCACCGACGCATTCGCGGAAGCCATGCGCAGGGTTCTTTCCGCCTTCCCAGATGACCTGGATGTCGTCTACATCGCGTCGGAGGCACTCATCACCCGCACCCCATGGCAGCTCTGGGACCTCCGCTCAGGGCAGCCGGCTGAAGGAGCGTCGACCAGGGAAGCCGCCAAACTCCTCAACGATGCCTTTTCCGGTCTTCCTGGCACATGGGATCATCCGGGCCTGCTTCACCTGTTCATCCATCTGATGGAGATGTCGCCCACTCCGGAAGCCGCGCTGCGACACGGTGACCGGTTAACGGGTCTGGTTCCGGATAGCGGTCACCTGATGCATATGGCGACTCATATAGATGTGCTCTGTGGTGACTACCAGAACGTAGTCGACCGGAACATGGCCGCTGCACGGGTGGACCGGAAGTACAGGGCATATGCGGGGGCGGAAAACTTCTATGCGCTCTATCGCATCCACAACCTGCACTTCACCGTTTATGGAGCGATGTTGAGCGCCAGACCCGGGATTGCGTTGGATTTCGCCGCACAGCTTCGCAGCGAGGTACCAGACGAGGTGGTACGCGTCTATCCGGACCTGTTTGAGGCGTTCGTCGCCACCCGGGCACATGTGCTGGTCCGCTTTGGCCGGTGGAAGGAGATTCTGGCCGAGCCGACCCCCGAATGCGAAGAGCTCTACGCCTTTACCCGCGCGCTCATCATTTATGCCCGCACCGTAGCGCTGGCGAATCTGAACGAACCGGACAGGGCGCAGGAGGAAAGCGACCGCTTTCTCGCCGCATTCGACGCAGTCCCGGAGACCCGCCTACTGTTCCAGAATTACGCCCGGGACGTACTGGGTGTTGCCCGGGAAATGATGCTGGGGGAACTGGCCTACAAGGCTGGCCGCGTTGAAGAAGGCCTGGAGCATCTTCGCGAGGCCGTGCGGCTTGACGACGGCCTCATGTATGAAGAGCCCTGGGCATGGCCACAACCGGCCCGCCACGCCCTCGGCGCCCTCCTTCTGGATGCGGGCTACTGGAAAGAGGCTGAGCAGGTTTACCGTGCGGACCTGGGTCTGGATCCGACTCTGCCCCGGGCCTTGCAACACCCGCGCAATGTCTGGTCACTCCATGGCCTGCATGAATGTCTTGAGCGGCGCGGAGAAGCGACAGAATTACCATATGTCCGCAATCTGCTCGACCTGGCGCTGGCACGCGCTGAAGTGCCCGTCACCGCCAGTTGCTACTGTCGGACCGGATGCCAGCCCGCACGATGAACGGCCATTCAGCCTGACGGTGCTAGAGTCCGTTGACAATCACCTGGCGGCGATCACGACCGCCGCCAGAAGAAACGTCGCCCGGAAACTCGCCGCCGTTTTGTCGTAACGTGTCGCGACGGCCCGGAACTCTTTGATTTTGGCGAAGAAATTCTCTATCTGGTGGCGCCAGCCATACATCCCGCGGTCATGCTCACGCACCGTCTTCCTGTTCGACCGCGATGGCGATGTCCACCAGGTAACCGGGCGCGTCGGTCATCGCCAGGACCCTGCCGGTCAGGCCTCCCCGCGAGCGTCCGAGCCCCTGGCCCGAAGCCCCCCTTTTCCGCCGGCCGCCTTCCGGTGGGCCCTCATGACCGTGCCGTCGACGCGGACGTACCCGAAATTGAACTTTCCGGACATCCTCTGGAAAACACGGCCGGAAACGCCGCCCTCCACCCGGCGCCGGAACCGTCTGGAGACGCTGTTCCACTTTCCGAAGCGTTCCGGAAGGTCGCGCCAGGGCCCCGTCCGGGTGCGCCATGGAACCGCCTCAGGGAAAAGACGACTGTCCGCCGCCGTCACTCCCGGGTCACCCTTCCGACCCGGAAGCATGTCCCGGATCCGTTCCCGCATGTCATCCGTCAGGACCTGCCTGCCTTCGCCCATCATACCGCCCCCGATTGCCTGAATGGCCGTTTCGGCCTTTGTTGAGGGCACCGTAGCCGATCCGGTCCTGACGTTCATATTAAGATGTCAACGGACCCTAGTTTCCTAATATCCTGCGAACATAGTTCTGCGTTTCGGCATATGGAGGCACGCCATTGTATTTCTGGACGGCACCCGGCCCGGCATTGTATGAAGCCAATGCCAGCCTCCAGTTCCGGAAACGGTCATATTGCTGGCGCAGATATCTCGCCCCACCATCCAGGTTCTCATACGGGTCCGTGCGGTCAACCCGCAGTTCACGGGCCGTAGCCGGCATCAGCTGCGCCAGGCCATAAGCCCCCTTGTGTGACTGCGCATGGGGACGCCAGCCGCTCTCCTGCTCGATAAGCCGCAGGAAGAGATCCTCGGGTATTCCGTGCCGACGCGCCGCATCCCGAGCCATGGCCAGATAACGCCCTTTATAGGCGCCACGGTACGATGGCAGAGCTTCATTCCCGGATCGGTAACGGATCGAATTGTGCTTGGCGACCTGCCTGTCAACAATGCGGAACCGCTCCGATAGAGTTCCGGATCCAGAAAAAAGAGCCTCAGCCGAAGCGGAGGAGGCCATCAGAACAACAGCAATGATATGGAGTGTCACGTACCGCATAACCACATACTCCCCACAAGCAGATGATAATACCCAATTCAGCACTGATGTCCAGCGGACATTTTTCATACCGATCGCGAAGAGCGGCAGGTAGCGGCTTGCGCTCGCGCTCTTCCCGTGGAACAGCGGTACCCGCAACGGAAGTTAAATCGGATTCAGCGGGAGACAGGAATGGCGCGATCGGTTAACAAAGTCACTCTGCTAGGAAATCTCGGTCGTGATCCCGAGGTCCGCACGTTTCAGAATGGCGGAAAGGTCTGCAATTTACGGATAGCGACATCCGAACGATGGCGGGACCGCAACACAGGCGAACAGCGTGAGCGGACGGAATGGCATTCTGTCGCAATTTTCTCGGAACCCGTCGTGCGTATAGCGGAACAGTATCTCCGCAAAGGATCAATGGTTTACGTTGAGGGCCAACTGGAAACACGCAAATGGCAGGACCAGTCCGGCCAGGACCGCTACTCAACGGAGGTCACGCTTAGGCCATACAGGGGCGAACTGGTCCTACTTCCCCGCGGTGGTGAAGGCGGAGGCAGAGGCGACTATGCCGATGACGGCTCAGGCGGATATGGTGGCTATGGCGCGCCGCCTTCGGGCGGTGCCGCTCAGCAGCACCCCGACCAGGGCAGTGCCGCACCCCTACCCAGCGATCTTGACGACGAAATTCCATTCTAGCCATCTGGGCCACCACTTACGACAGCCGTAATCCGGTTTCACGGCAGCGGGGCCTTACGTTGTCAGATGTCCGACTTCACGCCTGAACATCAGACAGCTGGTGCCTGTCACGCATATGACCGACTGAATCAGGGGAGCGCGCGGAATGCCACAGCCGGAGCTTTACCTGATTGCATTGGTCCTGCTGGCGGTGCCTTTCGCAATGCTGTTCCTGTTACGTCGATCAAAGGGTGGCGGCGCGTCACTGCGCGAAGCGAATGCCAGACTCAGTGCCACGCTCGAAAGAAGGGAAAGTGAACTTCGGGAGGCCCTGAAAGACGCCAATGGGTTCGAAGCGCTCGCCAGGGAGCGCAGGACGGAGATCGACCGCCTGAACGGCGACCTCTCCAGGCTACGCGCCAGGCTCGACCATGAAGCCAGGGAACAGCGGGAACTTACCGGAAGAACCTCGTATCTGGAGGCCAGGCTGGAAGCTGAACGCCAGGTTTCCGAGGAGAGAATTCAGCTACTGACGGACTATCGAAAGGAGATGCAGGCGAAGTTCAGCGAAATGGCCTCGGAAGCCCTAAGGCTTCAGGGTGAGCGGTTCTCGAAATCCAGTCTCGAAAAACTGGAAACGGCCCTGACGCCATTGAGGGAACATGTGGGGCATTTCGAGCAGGAACTCAAGAACGTTCACCAGGAAACGATCAGGGAGCGGGAACTGCTGAAATTCGAGATTGCCCAGCTTGGCAGAAGGTCCGAGGAGATTTCGCAGGAGGCGGTTGCGCTAACACGCGCCCTGAAATCGGATCCGCGCATCCAGGGCGCATGGGGCGAAATGGTTCTGGAACGTATTCTTCAGGGATGCGGTCTGCGGGAAGGCGAGGAATACGAAACGCAGACGCATCGTGTCAGCGATGATGGCGACCGGCTACGCCCGGATGTCATCATCCACATCCCTGGTGGAAAGACACTTGTCATTGATAGTAAGGTTTCGCTCGTGGCATATGCGGACATAGTGAACTCCGAAACGGAGGAAGAGGCTGCTGGAGCCCGGAAACGGCACGTCGCTTCGCTACACGGCCATATTACCAGACTCGCGTCTAAGGACTACCAGTATGCGGAAGAGGTTACGGTTGACTACGTCATCATGTTCGTGCCGATCGAGGGGGCGCTTTCCGAAGCCCTGAGAGAGGATAATTCGATCACCGAATTCGCTCTTGAGCGGAATGTGACTATTGCAACGCCAACGACACTTATGATGGCGCTCAGAACGATTGCGAATGTATGGGCCTTCGAACGGCGCAGCCAGAATGCCGAGGAGATCGCTTACCGGGCGGGTCGCCTCTACGACAAGGTCGCCGGTTTCGTCGACAGCATGAATAAAGTCGGCAAACGCCTTGATCAGGCGCAGAGCGCCTATCAGGCCGCATTCGTTCAACTATCGCGGGGACGGGGCAACATGCTGTCGCAGGTTGAGATGCTGAAGACCCTGGGGGCAAAGACAACAGCATCCATTGGCGCGGATTTTGACGATACGGACGGAACCACCACCATGATCGACACCGAGGTTCCATCCGGTGGGACGGCGTGATCCGGGAACCTCCCTCGCCCTGAAGATGCCGAACCGACAGGCGTGAGGATTTCGCAGGGATTTCAGATGGATGCGTGTGGAAGTTCCGTCACTCCACCGTTCAGGACCGGAGCTGGCCCTATCGCAGCGCATCGGAAAGGACGGATCGAATCAGGTCCGCATCCACGTCTTCGGCGATGAATGCCCGCCCGATGCCCCGGACCAAGATGAAGCGAAGGCGACCATCGACAACCTTCTTGTCCTGAGCCATCAGCGCAATCAGCGTCTCGGCATCCGGTAATTCTCCGGGAATTTCGGCAATATCAGTTCTCATTCCCATTGCCTTCAGGTGCGCACGCACGCGAACGGGATCCTCCTGAGCGCAAAGCCCCATACGGGCCGAAGTCTCGAATGCGAGTGCACAGCCAATCGCAACCCCTTCTCCATGCCGCAATCGTTCCGAATAACCCGTCGCCGCCTCAAGCGCATGGCAGAATGTGTGACCCAGGTTCAGCAGCGCCCGGTCACCCTGTTCGGTTTCGTCACGCGCCACGATATCCGCTTTCATCTGAACGCATCGACGCACCGCCTGCGTCCTTAGGTCAGCATCACCTTCGATCAGAGCCCGTGCGTTCACCTCAAGCCACTCAAAGAAATCCTGGTCACCGAGGAGCCCATATTTCACGACCTCCCCATAGCCGGCGAGGAAGTCACGCTTAGGCAATGTATCTAGTACCCCTATATCGGCGAGCACAAGCGAGGGCTGGTGGAATGCTCCTACCAGATTCTTGCCGTGAGACGAATTTATCCCTGTCTTGCCTCCTACCGAACTGTCAACCTGGGCCAGCAGCGTCGTAGGTACCTGCACGTAGCGGACGCCCCGGCGCAGAACCGCGGCGGCAAAGCCCCCGAGATCACCGATCACGCCCCCACCTAGAACCAGCACCACGTCACCGCGCTCAACCCTTTGATTCAATAGCCAGTCGACCATATGCGAAAGCCACCGCCACGATTTCGTCTGTTCACCTGCAGGCAGTGTCAGACACCTGCTCTCAATGCCACTGGCGGCAAGCCCGTCCTGCAAACTCCCGAGATGCAGCGCGGCCACGGCTTCATCGGCCAGAACCACCACCTTTGGGCGCGACAGCAATGGCGCCACTTCCACTCCGGCCCGTTCGATGAGCCCCTGCCCGACCCTAACGTCATAGGATCTTCGTCCAAACTCAATCCGGACCGTGCAGGTCATGCCCGCCTCTCGAGAATATCGGGCCGGGTCAGAAGTGTTCCTATAACCTGGTTCATCGTATCCTGAACGGTGTATCCTTCATGGGTGTCGACATGAAGCTCCGCGAGGCCATAGACAGGGTTTCGGGCTTCGTACAGTTCGGCCAGGGTCGCGAATGGATTTGCGGTTCGTAGGAGCGGCCGTGTTCTCTTGTGTCTGACACGATCCCAGAGCAGGCTCAGGTCAGCACGCAGCCAGAGAGCCACACCTTTGCCGGAAATCATGCGCCGGTTGACCGGATTTAGGTACACACCACCACCAGTTGCCAGAATCCCAGGCTCACTCTCCAGCAGCCTCGCGATCACCTGTGTCTCCTTCTGCCTGAAGAAAGATTCACCACTGCACTCGAAAATCTCGGCAATAGACCGATTGGCGGCCCTCTCGATCTCCGTGTCACTGTCGAGAAACGGAACGGACAGCGCCTCCGCCACCGCAGAGCCGATCTTGGTCTTGCCCGCCCCCATCATGCCCACAAAGGCGACGGTTCTCTTCAGCACAAATTCCATGAACCGTTCCATACCTCAATTTCCTTCAGAACTCATTGGCGATTCCGATCAGGAAATGCCATATGTTTCTGCACTGAACCCAATAGGATAAGAGAACATCGGCAACGGCTACCGAGCGAGGCGCAAATGAGCTTTCTAACCGTCCTGAAAATCATCGCAGTCCTTTTGGCCCTCGCCCTGCTCGGGCTGGTCGCATTCGCCTATCTCGGAGATCTCTCGCCGCACCAGGTGGATATTGTAGAACCGGTAGCGATTGATGCGGACTAGAACAATCTGGGCCATTGCCGCACTCATTCTGAGCTGTGGAACCACATCGGCACAGATGCCCCTATCAGCCATCGACTGGCTGTCCGAAAACTTTGTGGATCCCGCCACCGATCCAGTCTCAACACAGCCGCAGAATGAGTGGATACTGATTGAAGGAGCCGACCCGGAAGTCATTTCCGTCACGCCAATCACTGCCGCGACAACCGATTCGGTTGGCCTTCTTTCAGCCAACGCTACCGGACTGCCACACAGCCTATGGGGATCAACGGAAAGCTCTGAGATCGCCAATCTCCTTTCGGAAGTGAATGACGGGCTTCTTCCCTCGATGCAGAGACTTCTGTTTGTCCTTCTGCTGGCGGAGGTGGCTCCCCCCATTGACGGTGATGCCAACGGAAAGCTGTTTCTTGCCCGCGTTGATTCCCTTGTGGCTCTCGGTGCCGTCGAACAGGCGCAGGCACTTCTGGAGCGTGCCGGCCCTGACGATTCCGAACGCTTTCGCCGCTGGTTCGACGTCAGCCTCCTCACGGGAACCGAAAGAGTCGCCTGTGCAAGACTGCTGCGCAGACCTGGCCTGATGAAATCCCTGTCCGCACGTATATTCTGCCTTGCCCGCGGCGGAGACTGGAGTGCGGCGGCTCTGACGCTTGCCGCTGGACGGGCGCTTGGCGCGATCGACGAGGTCGATGCAGAACTTCTGACCCGTTTCCTGACCCCAGATATGGATGAATACGCGGATCCGCTGCCGACGCCGATGCGTCCGAGCCCCCTGGCATTCCGGATCCATGAAGCGATTGGCGAACCATTGCCTACAACTACGTTGCCGCGTGCGTTTGCCCAGGCCGATCTACGATCGAATGTTGGATGGAAGGCCCAGATCGAGGCGGCTGAACGGCTTGCGCAGACAGGCGCGGTCTCAGCAAATCTTCTGCTGGGGCTTTACACCAAACAGAGGCCGGCGGCATCAGGCGGGGTCTGGAACCGGTCGGCGGCGATCCAGAGATTCGACACCGCCATTCGGGAAAGAAATCCCGACATGATAGCGGACTCCCTGCCAGAAGCATGGCAGGCGATGCGATACATCGGCCTCGAAGCGTTTCTTGCGCAACTTTACGCCGAAGACCTTCGAACGGTCGAACTGCGAATGCCAGCCGACTCACTTGCGTACCGTCTAATGTTACTGTCGAAGGAATACGAGGCGGCGGCTGTGGATCACCTGCCCGTTGACGCTGACGAACGCTTTCTACAGGCGGTCGCGCAGGGATATCTGACAGGAGTAGCGGCTCCGAACGAACTTGCCCGCGCCATCGCTGATGGTTTCCACGCCCCCAGGGCTCCAGACTCGCTGGCAAGGCTGGTTGAGCGTGGCGAACTCGGCGCTGCGATCCTCTATGCGGTCAGAAAAATGCGTGATGGCGAGACGGGTAACTTTGGAGAGCTTGCGGAGGCGATCGCCCTGTTCCGGGCGATTGGACTTGAAGACGTGGCGCGCCGTGCGGCCCTGGAGGCGATGATCCTGGATAGGCGGGCATGAGCCAACACTGGATACAGGCATTCATCGAAGCGCAGGCCGCCGAACAGGGCGCGGCCGAGAACACACAGCTTGCATATGTGCGTGACCTCAGCGACTTCGTTCAATGGCTTGGAGGACGATCCCGTGAGCTGGGAGACGCGTCGCACAGGGACATAGAGGACTATCTGCTGCATTGTGATGCACAGGGGCTTGCAAGATCGACACGTGCCCGACGGCTGTCGGCAATCAGACAGCTCTACAGGTTCGCTTTCGAGGAAGGCCGGCGCAGCGACAATCCCGCGCTTCAGGTCAAGGGACCCAAAAGGACCAGGGCGCTGCCGAAGATCCTAAGCGAGGAGGAGGTCGATCGACTGCTGTTGGCCTCGCGGGAACATGGCCGTAGCCAGCTGGACCGCAAACGCAACACCTGCCTGATGGAACTGCTATACGCAACCGGCATGCGTGTCAGCGAGCTTGTGGCAATGCCGGTCGAATCTGCACGGGGAACTCCCAATCTGCTGCTTGTCCGGGGAAAGGGCGGAAAGGAACGCATGGTGCCCCTCTCCCCGCCTGCCCGCTCCGCCCTGGCGGCCTGGATCGCGGCCAGGGACGAAGCGGAGAAAGCTGCGCTTGCGAATGGAGGCGCAGCTTCGCGCTTTCTTTTTCCATCGCGTGGCAGATCCGGCCATCTGACAAGAAATAGCTTCTACCTGCTCGTCAAGAGCCTTGCGGTGGCAGGTGGAGTTTCCCCAGCCAAAGTCACTCCGCATTCCCTTCGGCATGCCTTCGCCACCCATCTTCTGGCCAACGGCGCCGACCTGCGTTCGATTCAGACGCTGCTGGGCCATGCGGATGTCTCTACAACGGAAATCTACACACATATCCTCGACGAAAGACTTAAGCAGCTAGTATTCGGACATCACCCGCTTGCCCGCGAGAACTGACAGCCATTTCGCTGACCTCAGGGCACTTTCCGCAGTGCTGGCCATATCGATCCCCATCGCCCGAAAGAAGGACATCTGACCATCACCTGGCATCCAGGAACGGACCACCAGCCACTGGCCATCGCAGTTTCATCGGTCGGATATGGAACATACATGTGCCTGCCCATCCTTGAAAGGACGCAGTCACATCTCCATAAAGCAGGGTAATCCCAGGAAGATGATCATGGATCCCACCTCCTTCGTTCTCGACGCCGCCTTCTGGCTTTCCTCGTCCGCCATTGCCGGGCTTCTGATACTATCCGCCTTCTTTTCGGGCTCGGAAACCGCGCTGACGGCCGCAAGCCGTGGAAAACTGCGCTCCCAGGCGGATAAGGGCAACAAGGGCGCCGCACGCGCGCTTAGGATCACGGAGGACAGCGAGCGCCTCATCGGCTCGGTTCTACTGGGCAACAATCTCGTCAACATCCTTGCCGCTTCGCTTGCCACCACGCTATTCACGCGATCATTTGGTGAGTCGGGTGTGGCTCTGGCAACGCTCGTGATGACAATTCTGGTTCTGGTATTCGCGGAAGTGCTCCCGAAGACTTACGCAATCACCAATGCCGAACGTGCCGCCGCCCTTGTTTCGCCCGGCATCCGGATCGCAATCCTGATATTTGCCCCGGTCGTCAGTGCCGTACGTACGTTCGTGAGAGGGTTACTGCGAATTTTCGGTGTCAGGGCCGATCCAGACAGCCATATTCTAGCCATACGTGAGGAAATCGTCGGTGCGATCACCCTTGGCCATTCGCAGGGAGCGGTTGAAAAGGAGGATCGCGACCGCCTTCTTGGTGCCCTGGATCTTGGCGACCGAACCGTGGATGAGATCATGCGCCACCGCAGCGACATCGAGATGATCGACGCCAGTCAGCATCCGGAAAGGATCCTTGAGCAGTGCCTGGCGTCAAGCCACAGCAGGTTGCCCGTCTGGAGTGATGAGCCGGAAAACATCGTCGGTGTCATCCATGCCAAGGACCTGCTTCGTGCCATGCATACCTGCTGGCAACAGGCAGGCGACGCTTCCAACACCTATGAGGGCTTCGATATCCGGAAAGTCGCGATGCAGCCCTATTTCGTTCCCGAAACCACGATGCTCGACGATCAGATGAGGCAGTTCCTCCGACGGCAGGCCCATTTCGGCCTGGTTGTCGATGAGTATGGCAGTCTACAGGGACTGATCACGCTTGAGGACATTCTGGAAGAGATCGTCGGTGAGATCACCGACGAATTCGACCTGACTCCCGAACAGCCGATGCGAAGGACCGAGGATGGCCATTTCCTGGTCGACGGTGCGATGACCATTCGGGACCTGAACCGGGCGACGGACTGGAACCTTCCGGATGACGAAGCCAACACGATTGCGGGTCTTGTGATTCACGAGGCGCAGATGATTCCCGCTCAGGGTCAGGAATTCTCCTTCCACGGCTTCCGGTTTGAGGTGACGGCCCGCCGGGATAACAGAATCACCCGGTTAAAGATGAAGCCGCTCTGAAGTCTCCTGGATACCGTATTCCAGCCGGTGAATGCGGCCCTGGAATTCGGCATCCGCGGGAGGTGAGGCTTCCGTCATCCGCCTTCGATGCCAATCCCGGCGGGGTCTGGCGCTTTCCAGTCGCCCATGGGGAATCCGAAACAATGTACGCAAATTCCGGTCCTGCTGGCGGACCCCACATTGGAATGCGTCAACATCTGACTGGCCCATTGACGTTCAGTCAGCGAAATCGTAATCTATGGATAGAGAGCAGTTCGGCCGTTTCATCCTGGAGTTATGGGACAGGGTCCAATTCTGGACCCCTGTGAGTCATGAACGCCCGTTCGGAGCGAACTGGGCGTAGACATGGCGTCATCCTGAAAGGTCTGGATCACTCCCTACGCTTTTGAATTCGACTGGAATTGAGGGTACGATGACCGGATACGGATCGCTGATGGCTTACATAACCAGATTCCTGCCGCTTGTGTTGTTCATGGTGGCGTCACCAGTAGATGCCCAGAGTGCTGAAGGAAATGAACCAATTGGCCTGGAACCAGCCCAGGAGGGTGCCGGGGGAGAAGGAGGATCCGTATATATTGGTGCTGTATACGGTGACTGGGAGGTACGATGCATCGGAATCGAAAGTAGTCCGGATTCCTGCCAGCTTTATCAGCTTCTTGCGGACAATTCCGGCAACCCGGTCGCTGAAATCAACATTTTTCCCGTGTCTGGCGATGCCGAATTCGTCGCGGGAACGACGGTGGTAACACCACTTGAAACCCTATTGACCGAGGGGCTGGAAGTTTCCGTTGACGGAGGGGAGGTCAGAAGCCACCCGTTTCTTTGGTGCAGCGCCGTTGGCTGCGTCAGCCGCATTGGTCTAACCCAGGCCGATCTGGCGGCGCTGAAAGCTGGCTCACAGGTGAGGTTGAGCATCGTTCCCGCTCGCGCGCCCAGTCATAGGGTCAACCTGACAGTCTCACTGACTGGCCTTACCGCCGGATTCAATGATGTCGTGGCGAGATCCGACCAATAGCCTTCCCGCTGTCCCGATAAGCTACTGGAATGTCAGATGGCCTTCAGCGCCAGAACCGCATTCAGCCCGCCGAATGCGAATGCATTGGATAGAGATATGTCCACCGCCACTTCCCGCGCCTCATTGGGAACGACGTCAAGGGCACATTCAGGATCATGCTCCTCGTAACCGATCGTTGGCGCGATAACACCATCACGTACGGCCATGATACATGCCAGCAGTTCGACGGCGCTGGTACCCCCTATCAGGTGTCCGTGCATCGACTTGGTTGACGAAATCATGAGATTGTCCGCATGTGCACCGAACACATCCGAAACGGCGGCACATTCGGTCTTGTCGTTGGCAGCGGTTCCCGTACCGTGCGCGTTTATGTAGCCGATGGATGTGGCATTGATGCGGGCGTCCCGAATGGCACCCTTTATCGCCCGCGCCGCGCCCTGCCGGGACGGCATAACGATATCAGCGGCATCAGAAGTCATGGCGAATCCGATCACCTCGGCCAGTATCTCCGCTCCACGCTTCCTTGCCTGTTCCATCTCTTCAAACACGAACACTCCGGCACCCTCGCCCTGGACCATTCCGTTGCGGGTGGCGCTGAACGGTCGGCAGGCGTCCTTTGACATCACCCGCAAACCTTCCCACGCCTTCACGCCACCAAAACAGAGCATGGACTCGGAACCACCGGTAACCATCACCTTCGTCATGCCGGATCGAATCATGTGAAACGCCTGCCCCATCGCATGGTTGGAGCTGGCGCAGGCAGTAGCCACGGTGAAAGACGGTCCCTTGAGATTCCATCGCATCGAAAGATGGGATGCCGCTGAATTATTCATCAGTTTTGGCACCACAAACGGATGGACCCGGTTCCTGCCATCCTCATAGACCGCACGGTAATTGTCGTCCTGGGTGGAAAGCCCGCCCCCGGATGTGCCAAGCACCACGCCCGACTGCGCGGCCAGTGCGCCTGAGAACTCAAGCCCCGACTGTGTTATCGCCTGCTCGGCAGCGAGCAGGGCGAACTGTGTGAAGCGATCAAGCAATGCAATTTCCTGGCGGTTGAAATGCGCATGCTCGTCATAATCCCTGACCTGCCCACCAATCCTTACTGACAGCCGGTCCACATCGCGAATATCCAGCGGCCCAATTCCACATCTCCCCTCCCGCATCGCCTCCAGGGTATCGGCAACCTTGTGTCCCAACGGGTTGATGGTGCCCGCGCCGGTAATTGCGACGCGCTTCATTCCCGCTGTTCTTTCAGGAGCAGTTCGACTGCCTGGGCAATGGCATCGACGGAGGAAATGTCAAATTCGCTGCTTTCGGGCTCGTTCGCATTGAACGGCACCTCGATTCCGAATTCCTCCTCGATGGCGAAAATGGACTCCACCAGTCCAAGACTGTCGATTCCAAGGTCATCCAGCGTCTGATCACCACAGACATCCTCAACCTCAAGCACCGCCTGCGTTGCGATGATCTTGATGACTCTTTCCCGAACCGACATTGGATTCCCGCACGCTTTTGGCTGCTCTAATCGGTCGGGTCAGGTTTTGAAACAGCTTTCTGTAATTCCGCGACATGTGAGGCAAGACGTGGCAGGCGACGTAACGCCTTGTAGACCGCGACATGGTTTTCCATCTTCATCGCCGGAGAACCCATAAGTACCCGGCCCGCCGGTGCGTTTGACATGATCATCGTAGCACCGCCTGCGATCACCCCGTCGCCTACGAACGTATTGTCCGCAACGCCGACCTTGCCGGCCAGAACGACATTGTTGCCAATTCTGGCGCTACCCGCCATGCCCACCTGACCAGCGATAAGGCAGTCGCGTCCTATCTCACAGTTATGCGCGATATGCACCTGATTGTCGATCTTCGTGCGATCTCCGATACGGGTGCTTCGGATCGTTCCGGCGTCAATGCAGGTCGTGGCACCAACCTCCACATCGTCACCGATGATGACCGATCCCAGCGAATGGATGCGTGACCACCTTTGAGAACCTTCAGCGGTGTCCACATCTCCCATGGTTTCGCTTACGGCTTCCGCACGGGACTTTTCAGGGGTTACGAAGCTGAACCCGTCTGAGCCAATCACCGCACCCGGCTGCGCAATGAACCGGTCTCCAATCGCGACGCCACGGCCGATACGTACCCCCGCATGCAGCAGGGCATTGGAGCCGATCCGGGCGTTTTCGGCTATACTTGAATGGCTTGCGATCCGAACCTGTGGTCCGATCCGAACACCGGCACCGATAACCACCAGCGGCCCGATGGCGGCACCCTCCCCGATCTCGGCGGTAGCGTCTATCACCGCCGTAGAATGAATGCCGGATGCGATCGCTGGTCCGGAATCCATCAGGGCCGTCAGGCCTGACATCGCGAAGCGGGGCCGCCGCACTGTGATTGCGGCGGCCAGTCCGAAACACTCCCAGTCCGCCCCTTCCCAGAGGAGTGCGACCCGCGCGTTTCCGCTGGCAAGGCCGGAGGCATATTTCGGGCTCATTGCCAGTGCGAGATCATCCGGACCCGCGTCCGCAGGCTCGGCCGCCCGCCTAACCGACAGCCCGGTATCGCCATATGCCACCGCGTCAAGAGCGGCGGCGATCTCGGACACCTTGAATCCCATTGTTTACCTATGGACCTATTGAGCCAGGAGGTTCTGCCCAGGAAGGCCAGATCCCTTTATGTACCCGCTTCCGCCAATACGACCCCGGCATCGGCCAGCGCAGCGAAGATCCTCGCATCGCGGCCATAGATGTCCCGGCGAAAATTCAGACGGCCTTCAGGTGAGGTGAAAGCGGTTCGGTAAACGATATGCACCGGAATTGGTTCGGAGATGTTCACGTTAGTCTGCTCACCGGTTTCCAGAATCCCATGGAAATGCCTCACCGGCTCCTCGACCTGCCGACGGAGAATCTCATAAGCGAACTCGAACGGCGAATCGAGCCGGATGCATCCGTGACTGAAGTCACGTTTCTCCAGGGCGAACAATGCCTTTTCCGGGGTGTCGTGCAGGTAGATGTTATGCGTATTGGGAAACATGAACTTTACATATCCCAGCGCATTTTCCGGACCGGGGGCCTGGCGCAGGCCAAACGGAAACTTCTCGGGATCAACAAATGGCCATTCGATCAGAGCCCTGTCAACCACCTCCCCAATCTCGGTCACGATCTCGAGGTGGTCCTCGGCCGCGCCATCGGTCTCGATCATCTGCGGCAGGAACTCCTTGATGGCGATGGAGCGCGGCACATTCCAGCTTGGGTTTATTTCCATGTATTCCATCACGTCCGAAAACTCGGGGGACCGGCGGTCGTCGATGTTCTGACCGATCACGCTTCGGGTTCTGAACGTCGTCTCGCCGCTGTCGATGATTTCAGCTGAGAAGTCGGTGAGATTCACCCAGACATGTCTTTCGCCACGCGGGATGTTCATCCAGCGCTCGCGTTCGAGAGCGACAGCTACGGAACGAATGCGATCCTCCACCCGCCGATTGATCTCGGTCATGGTAGCCCGGCCGGCGATTCCATCCGGGATCAGTCCGTTGTCGAGCTGAAACCGCTGGACCGCAATCTGAAGCATCGCGTCATAGGTCGGGACTGCCGAGCGTCCCATGTAGCCCATTGCCACCAGGCGGTTGCGCAGCGCCACCACATCGGGTCCGCTCTGGCCGGGCTTAAGCGTTTTCGCTCGAACCTGCGGCCCCCATCCGCCCTCGGCGGAACGCCTTTGAAGCTCGGCTTTCGCCTTCAGAAGACGGACATATTCCATTGAGGCGGGCCGAAGCCCGCGCAGGAACTCATTCGGGTTGGAGTGTGAGAAAGCGCTAAGGAGCGAAGCGCCGCTACGGACCGGTGTCTTTCGATCTATGTCCGGATCGATTCTGCCAGGGGTCAGAACGCCGGACTGAAGGTCCCGTGCGTATCTGAGAAACAGTGCGCTGAGTTCGACCTCCACCCTTCCCAGCTCACGTTGGGATCCGATCCGACGGAGCCTTTCCTTCAGAACACCGACATTATAGCTGGAAACCGGCAGTGCATGGTCGCCAGCGTTCTCCAGCGCATGCAGGAGCGCCGCGCGACGATCCCTGAATTTGGCGTCCTTTCCAGTCCAGACGGCTTCGTAGGCGTTGGATCGGTAGAATTCGGCGATTTCGGAATGCTCTGCCGCAGCCTCCGCGACCGCCTGCTGGAATGGAGACACCAGCGCGTCAGCCGGAGAGCTGGCAACCAGTGCCAGGAACGCTGGGACGGTGCAGACGGACAGAAGCGCACCGAAAAGCTGTCGACGTCGAAAAAACATGATTTCAAGGCCTTTCACTTCACATGCAACCCGCCCCGCTCCGCGAGTTGAAACCAGAATAACATCAGTCGCCCCGCTTCGGGAGTCAAGATATCGTTTGGACCACTGCGTCTATCGTGCTGGCGACCTGCGTTGTTCTGATCGGATTCCTGTCATGTATGTGTTCAGGGCCGCCAGGGCCATAGCCGTTACGGATCACCTGGGCCATTGCATCCGGCTTCCGATTCATTCCTGCTGATTCGGAGATATCCAGCCATACGACGAGGCCGAGAGTCGCTCCAGCAGCGTCATCGTCGGCTCTGGCGCGCCCGTATCGGCGAATTTCCGCCGATTTTTGCATTGCCCAAAAAATTTTTAGGATCCTATGTTGGAGAATCATTTCAAATGTGAGTATTTTGTGAGAATGTGCAATCCGCACACAAATACCAGCCATGTGCGGAAGACATATGTGAGCGGTGTTCTATTGAAAATGAAAAAACGGGACAGGTATGACGAGCAGCAGTTTGAGTGAAATTTCACGCCGTGGGCTTCTCGGCGCGTTCGCCGCGGCCACCATTGCAGCCGCCCCGACATTCTCCAGAGCGGCGGGCCTTCTGCGCGGTGCTGGCGATATCCGCCGCATACGGATGTATTCAGGCCGAACCGGAGAAAGCATTGACACAATCTACTGGATTGAAGACGAGTATGTTCAGCCAGCCTTGGATGAGATCAGTCATTTCATGCGGGACTGGCGTAGCAATACGGCCAAGGCAATCGATGTGAGGACCATCGATATCATTGCCGCTTCGCATAACTTACTGGAAACTGACGAGTCCTATCTGTTGGTTTCGGGATATCGAACGGAGAAAACCAACAGGATGCTGCGTTCCAGGTCACGCCTGGTGGCTAAGAATTCCCTGCACATCAAGGGTATGGCCGCTGATCTGAGACTGAATTCACGCTCGGTCAGTCAGATGGCGCGGGCTGCACAGACCTGCAAGGGTGGTGGAGTTGGGCGCTACACGCGAATGAACTTCGTTCATATGGACTGTGGCCCGATCCGCAGCTGGGGCAGTTAGGACGTATCGACCAATCGATGGAGCACCTGAATGCGGATTGCGGGCAGGTCGTGACCATTGCGATGCCAGATCCTGTCGCTGAAGCTGCGGGTACCATTTTGGTCTGAACCGATTCGAAGCCCAGTGGACCGGGGCTTATCTGTCCTCCTGTTATGTCTTTAGCTCCCATCACCTCCTCCTGAACCGGTCCAGCGGAGCCTATGAGTGTGAACCCTTGTGAGCATTGATGGCTGACGCAGATGCATTGCTACCCTGGATTCGATGACCATCGCAACTCTCCAGGGAAGGTTTCGGGATCCCAGAACTGGCAAGCTACATCTATGTCGGCCCAGTCCCGCCCTGATTGGTGGCTCAGGCGTCAGCCCGGAGCACATAGGCTATCAGGGACAGAAATTCTGGAAACTGGGCCAGCCACAGTGACACCATTAGTTCCCGCATGAACATGGGTTGGCTGTCCAGGATCCAGCCACTCTCAACTCGGTCGCGTCTCATGGCATAGGGATCCGAACCCGATGCATAAATCATTGGTGGTGAACCGCCATCTGACAGCACTTCCGACCTACCTGCCAGACCACCGCCTCCTTCCTCTCGGCCTACTGATCCGGGATCCGTCGGGTCTGGCACTGGCAGCCGGAGATCCCGATCTCTGACCTATCCCTCCAACTACCATGCTTCGGTGTGATGACGATGTCCTGCCGCAAAGTGACGAGACCGGGACCAGTTCCATTCAGGCCGTGAATTCTCACTGCTTTAGATCAAAATGCGGCAATGTCGCCACCCCCTCCGAAATCTGAGACCTTTTCTAAGCGCCTGCCGCGCCGTCTCTTGAGTAATCGGATCGCGATGATCTTCAGCTCTTTCGGTCGATCGGCTAGGAGAGGGATGCGTACAGGTTTCCTGTGCTTCTTTGATGACCTACTGCAACCGATCTTTGCGGCCCGGTTCTTTCCATCGATGCAGCGGGCCCCTTACGCTTCCCTGAGACGTTTGGTTGCCGCAATGGCATGTTCCGACTCTTCCTTAATACGTCCCAATCCGGGACCACCGTATTTGGATCCATTCCTTCCCCTTTCCCGGTGCTTTGGAAAATTTCCCGTGAATACAGTTAGATATGGCAGGAGCATTCGGAGTGGAAGCGGGGGCGGAAAACATGCGGGGTCGCAAAGCTAGGTATATTCACCCGTCACCGCATTCCCCCTGTTTTGCGCGACCTGAAGCGGATATGCTGGAGTGGACCGGAATCATCGAGTCTCAGGCCTGAATCCAGGGTAGGATGAATTATGTGCCAATCAGTCGAATCAGGCTTCAGGGAATCGCCCGTGCCAAGGTCTCATTCGGATAGCGGATCGCATGGCGGCCTTACAAAGAGGCAAGGCAGCGACCGGCAGTCTCATCTTGAAGACGCCATTGCCGGAGATGATTTCCTGCAATGATCGCACTCAACGCAAAGGGGATCCGTGCGGCATTCGATGCTCGTACTGGATTGATCGAGAGTTTCACCGTTTCAGAAGGGGGCAAGGACATTGCACCGATGCACCGCGCCCCATGGGTTGGAACCGATGAAGTCATGCCTCCGGATGCAGCTCCGCATATGGCAACACTCGGTGGAGACTTTTTCTGCGCGCCATTCTCCGCCAAAGAGGCAGAGTCACCACTTCACGGATGGCCACCGAATTCTCCCTGGAGGTTGCTGCCACAAAGGATGCCCTCCTTAGGGCGGTGCTCCTACGCCCCGTGTTCGACGCGACACTGGTCAAGGAACTCACACTGAAGGATGGTCATCCATTCGTTTACCAGCGTCACATATTCGTCGGAGGTCAGGGACGTCTGTCATTTGCCAATCATGCCAACATTTCCGTAAGAAACGGTGCGTTCATCCGGGTTTCACCCAAGGCAGTCTGGGAAACACCGCCCGATCCACAGGAAAAGGACCCAGAACTTGGCCGGTCTGAACTCGTCTATCCCGGGCAGTCGAAAGACCCACACCGGTTTCCAGGTCTGAGCGGACCGGTCGATCTGACGCGGTATCCCTGGAATCCCCGGCACGAGGACTTCGTGATCGGGATCGAGGCACGCGGCCACGCCCTGGGCTGGACCGCAGTAACAAGGCCCAACGAGGGTGATCTGTATCTGTCGCTGCGTAATCCGTGTGAAATTCCCATGTCAATGTTCTGGCATTCGAACGGCGGACGTGATTACGCACCCTGGTCGGGACGGCATTTCGGCTGTCTAGGCGTTGAGGAAGGGGCCGCAGCCCACCTGCTGGGCATATCGACGGAACGCGACCTTTCTGGAGCCGGCGAGCTAGAGCTCACCCCCGAAGGTTGTGTCGATGTTCGCCATGTGATCGGAGCGATCGCCTGGCCATGCGGGGAGCCGGTTTCCAGCATCGCCTATGGTGACGACATGCTCCTGCTGATCGGGGAAGGAGGATCAACCAGAGAGATACCTTTCAGTGGGGACTTCCTGCGCCTTTCGGATCCCGGATAGAAAATTCGTAGCGATCGCGGTCAAATTGGGAGCCTTGAAAACGGAGACGGCAAGGCGACGGTCCCGGCACAGCCAGAACTACCACAAGACCAAGGCGAGAAGGTCCTGGAACTGACAGACCTGTGGGCCGAACAGTTCCCGAACCCATCCAGCGCCATAGGTCTGACCTACCATAGGACGGGACCACCGAAGGGTGTGAATGCAATTAACAAATAAATATCAATATGTTAAGGTCATTTCCCAAAGTGGTTTCTCAGCAGGTCAGTCCGCACGGCGACAGGAAAACGGCAGAAACCGTACTGGATCTCCTGGCCTTATTTCGCATGGACCATCCTCAAGTTCGACCAGTCCAGTTGCCCATGCAAGACCCGAGATTCTGCCTGACCCCTCCGAAGTGAATACTTCCGCCGCACCTTCAGGCGTCAGTCTGGACCGGAGATATTCGCGCCGTCCCGGTTTCTTCCGCTTCGCGAATGCCGCGGGAACGGTAAACCATTGCGGCGGTCTCCAGGCACCGCCGGCAAGAATCTGGAACGCCGGTTCCGCGAACACAAAGGCGCAGACAAATGCCGCCACCGGGTTTCCGGGCAAGGCAAATACCGGCACCCCCTGCCATGTCGCCAATGCCAGCGGTCTACCGGGTTTCATCGCAATCCGCCAAAGCGCCATCGTCCCGGTCTCATTGAGGAGTCCGGCAACATGGTCCTCATCTCCCGCCGACGCGCCGCCAGAAGTAAGGACCGCATCTACCTTTACGGCTGCACGATTCAGACATTCACGCAGGGCATTCCGGTCATCACCCACATGCCCTAGATCAATGGAGTCGAAACCCCAGCGCTTAACCAGGGACAGGAGCATCGGTCGGTTGGCGTCAATGACCTGATCAGCCGACGCCATCGCGCCCACCGGACGCAGTTCATTTCCAGTCGACAACACACCAACCCGCAGGCGGCGGCGCACAGGCACAGAGGCGGCCCCAACCGCCGCCAGTACGGCGACATGGGGTGGTCCAAGACGAGTTCCGGCGCTCAATGCCACCTCCCCCGCCGATACATCCTCACCTGCTGAGCGCGTATTCGCTCCCTTCCTGACTGGACCGTGAAACGCTACGAACCCGTCCTCGGCGTTGACGTCCTCATCCAAAACCACTGTGTCGACTCCAGACGGCAGGCTAGCACCCGTCAGAATGCGCAGCGCTGACCCATCTGGTACCGCACCGTCAAACGGAGACCCCGCCGCCGCACGCCCATCAACCAAAGGCATGACTTTCACACCTTCCAGGGCCGGTCCCGCAAAACCGTACCCATCAACGGCGGAATTTGATGACGCAGGATTCGAACGCAACGCCCGAACGTTTTCGGAGAGAAACCTTCCCGCCGCCGATGCCAGGTCCAGCGTCTCGGTCGAAGTCACGCAGGTCAATGCGGATTGCAGATATTCATGCACCTCAGCCACCGGAGTCCAATTCACACCGGGAGGGAGGGCAAAACAGTCATTCCTTTGTTCTGGAGGTTTCATCATTCAATAGCCCGCCGCCGTCATCTCCTGCAGTCCCAACGACCGCAGCACAAAATCGGCAATCGCACCAGTCGCATCAATGTGCATGACAGGTTTGCCAAGATCCGGATGAGTGGAATCGCTTGCGACTGCCAGAACCGTTGGATCCTGGCGGGCGATCAATGGGTTTCTGGTGACGGAACGATGGGTCTCGATCTTGGGGTGGCGGTCGCGCTTGTAACCCTCAACCAGCACCAGATCGACTGGGGAAAGTCGAGCAAGCAAGGCGTCTAGAGTTGGTTCTTCCGCACCTCGAAGCTCAGACATCAGTGCCCATCGGCTCGCCGAAGCCAACAGAACCTCGCTCGCTCCGGCAGCGCGATGACGATAGCTGTCCTTACCGGGCTGATCTATGTCAAAACTGTGATGGGCGTGCTTGACAGTTGAAACGGTCAGGCCGCGGGCCGTGATTTCGGCAACCAGCCGTTCCATCAGCCCCGTCTTTCCGGTGTTCTTCCAGCCAACAATTCCAAAAATGTCCATCAGCGGGGTACCTTCAGCATGGATTCCGCTTCAAACATATCTTCTGGACGATTGAGATTGAAGAACGGGTCGAAAGGCCGTGATTCGAAATGCGCCAGCGACGTGCCATGCTGGTCGGTCCAGGAAACGATCTTTCGTAGACCGCCACGCAACGAGTCCCGAAGGTTTTCGCGCAGGGCTACTGGCCAAAGACCGAAAGTAGGATGGCGGAGCAGCTTTCGGTCAGAAGCATGCGTGGCGGCAAGTGCGATTGGAGCTTCCAGCGATGCGGCCACCAGCCTTGAGACGAGATCCGAAGGAAAGAACGGCGTATCCGCGGCTACCGTCGCGATGCGCTCCGCACCCTGCCCCGCCGCCCAATCCAACCCGGCAAGCACGCCAGCCAATGGTCCAGGAAAGTCGGGCTCGGAGTCTGGCAGGACAGGCAAGCCAAATTCCGCAAACCGCATGGGATCTCCGTTCGCATTCAGGGCCAATCCGGAAACCTGTCCCCGCAACCGATCAATGACATGGGCGAGAACGGGGCGACCACCCAGCGACAGCAGAGTCTTGTCACCTCCACCCATACGCCGCGACAGTCCACCAGCCAGAATCACACCGAGCGGTCGAGGATCATTCCGAATGGAGGTCAATGCGACGTTCCCGCCTCAAACCCGATTGCCTGCAGAGCACCTTCAGGCAACAGCTTCCCTGGAACGCGTTCAGGCGATGTCATTCGAATCCTTTCCGCCGCTATTGGAAGCGGCCTCCGCCTGGTGGACGGGATCGCCATCCCAAACCAGTCGATCCTCCCCTGAGAGGCACATGAAACGCTTGCCCCGCATGCGCCCGATCAGCGTCAGGCCCACTTCCTTGGCGATTTCCACCCCCCAGGCCGTGAAACCGGAACGGCTGACCAGCACCGGGATGCCCATCTGTGCGGTCTTGATGACCATTTCGGATGTCAGACGGCCGGTGGTATAGATGATCTTGTTTTCCGCTGACGTTCCAGTGCTGAACATCCAGCCCGCGATCTTGTCGACAGCGTTATGGCGACCAACATCCTCCATGTAGACCAGCGGGACATCCTGCTGGCAAAGCACTGTGCCGTGGATTGCACCCGCCGCCAGATAGAGGCTCGGAGCCGTATTGATCTGACGGGCAAGCGAATAGAGCCAGCTGGTCCGAATCGGCACCGCTGGAAGAACGGTCTCCTGCAGGCCTTCCATCATGTCACCAAAGACGGTGCCCACCGCACAGCCAGAGGTGCGGGTCTTTTTCCTCAGCTTGTCCTCGTAGTCCGTCTGGCGTTCTGTGCGGACGACAACCACATCCAGATCACCATCGAAATCGACGGAAATTACTTCATCTTCCCTTCGTAACATACTTTGATTTAATAGAAATCCCAGTGCTAGATATTCCGGATAATCTCCGATCGTCATAGCCGTGACAATTTCCTGGGAATTCAGGTAGATCGTGAGCGGACGCTCCGTCACCACATTGACGGAACGCCTCATTCCTTCATGATCGACACCTTCAACGGATCTCGTCAGCATCGGATCCGCTGGGTCAGGGGTTATCAACAGACGCTCAGACACAGCCAGAGAACATGCTGACGTTTCGTTCGAACACCGTCTGGGGTTCAGCCATCACCACCAGTTCCTCTGTTTTCGCGTCTTGCACAGATAGCGACTCTCCCCTGATCCTGCAATTCCCGACCACCCTACACTAACCGATGCAAGCCATCATTCCTCTCACCCGACCCCGTCTGACCTCACATGGGGTGGTGGAGCGGGTCAACTGGAAGATAGGAGCATTGGCTGAACAAGGAGGGATCGTCCTGAACAAGAATTCTTAAAGCCGGATTGGCTGGCAAGATTCTGCCATCTCGTCAATCGACCGGTACGTTGGCTTCAGTCACAAAGGCAATGTTCATGGTCGCATCCATTCCAGCACCAGCCTCCCGGGACCAAGTTGGATGGGCTGAATCAAAGTCAACACCCGCCCTGGTTCAGAGCGCCCGTTCGCGACGTTGGGCGCCGATGCCACTCCCTTGGCCATCGTACATCTCCTCCGTCACTTCGATGACGGCCAGCGCCTCGTTAACGCCAGAAGCATCGCCCTACCCCCGCATGATCTGCAACAGGGGAACGGAGGAACAAATTCGCTGTTCATGATTTCCCGCCTATGCAGACCGTAATCATCGACCACGAAGGGCTCTTTTGAGTAAGTCATTCCGTTGATACGGCGACGTTTTCCCACACTGGGCCAACGAAGGCACGGACATGTTCCGGGGTGAGGCATCGCGTGCCATTGGTTCGAACCGGATGCCGAACACTCGTCGCCTGCCGGCAGTTTCGTGCGGATATCGTTCAGGTCACGTTGCAGTCCCTCGACCCACCTCCTGCCCCCGATCGATGAAAGGGACCAGTACCGCAACACATATGGCTGTCTGCAGCTTGGCACCCTACCGCGAAGCGACTCCCTTTCGATACGATTCGCCCCATCTCGAACTGTCGGCACAGGGCTCTTCGGAGACGGATTTCGGGATGTGTGCGGTTCGTGGCCAATAGTATGCTCGCACAGGACTTTGGGCACTTCCCAGATTCTGACGTTCGAACCCAGGCTGACCGAAATCGGGTAATGTCTCAGACTGAAATGTTCTTTCCTGTTCCGCTTCGTTCCAGGATATGGAGTCCGATCCTCAAATTCCCTATCACTTCAGTCAATCACCAGATCCGTTCATGGCCTCATCGGTTCCATTTTTCCTGACGGTCACGGAGCTGATGCCATCAATTTCCAGAACAGGTGCCGGAAAGGGCAAAATAGGCCCAGGGGTCCGAATGGCGAATGGTGGCCTACCGATGTGCTGGGACATGCCGAACATGTGGCGAGGATCACCACCGGGGAAATCGGGGACCTGACCGACGGTTCACGCCAGCTGAAGGAACCGGTTGCGACGGCAGGTTTTCTCCATGCCTGTTCTCGGGGCCGGATCGGACCCGGTGAGACCATGCGGGGCATCGGAAATGACAGTTTCCGGGATCTCCCTGATGCCATGGTCGCCCATGAGCCGCAATTGCCACGTGGTCGTGGAGGGAAAACGGAACGGGAAATCCGGGAAGGAATACCATTCGTTCCTGAAATGCGGGCCAGGGCTGACAGGCCGGCGCGGGCTGAACGGAAAGGAGACCCTGATGATGGACCATCTCCATGATCCGGTTCGTCATTCCCGATACGGGACCGTTGATATCCCTGGCCAGGCCTGATCGGCTTGACCTGACCGACCGGTTCAGATGTCCGATCCTGATCACTGATGTGGTCACGACTGAACCTGCATCCACTAAGGAAACTCCGGATTTTCCGGTTCTTCGGGACTGGCCTAATCGAAATGGCAACCAGAGTCAGGTCGTAGAGACGGGTTATGGTTCCCTTCCCGAACGGATTCGGGAGCTCATCGGGTTCGTTCCTGCAAGTCAGCGGGCCCGTTTCAGGCGTAGGGGATCGGGAAGGAATGCTGGAGAAAGTTCGATTCCGGAATTCCGCGATCGGAGTCGGAACGGGTCTCCATCAGATGACGGAATGCCTGTCCCGTTCGAGGATGCCGGAGTCGAGAAACTGTTCAGGGGATCTCATGTCCGTCTGATGAGCACATGGTCCTTTCTTCCGGTACTGGAACGGACTGAAGTCATTCCATCAGCAGCGGAACTGTTTGACCGGATGGGTCAGAACGGATCACCGGATGATGCAGATGCTGATTTTGCCGGGAGCCATGATTTTCCTGATGACTGCCCGGACGGTCAGAAAATGGTCGTGTCGCGAGTTTGGTGGAAATTAGGAAACGGCGCATTCTCCTGGCGCTCCTGGTTTCGCCCGATCAGGCGGCGAGGTCAGGGTTGATGGGCTTGACCGGTCGGGAAAGGGTCTGCCAGCCGTCGACCTTTCGCATCCGGATCCGCCCAGAAGCCAGAAGCGCCCATGGAAGTATGGGCACGGTCTCCGGGCGGGGCAGCACGGTCCGGGTCCCGGACCTCCGCCGGAACTCACCGTCCGTGTTTCGATAGCGTTTGTCGCCCGCGCCGGTCTCCACTGCGACGGATCAAACCAGGTGAACGTGAGGAGCCGGTCGCCCCCTCCTCCAGGCTGTCGACGACGGCGCGGCACCTGATCCCTCCACTTCCTCAGGAACGCCCTGCAGCGCTTCCGGATCCCTTCCGAGTTCTCCGGGTGGATCATGTCGCGGTAGTCGCTGCCGGTCTCCATATGCAGGTGTTTCGGGGCGTGGGTCGGCAGGCTGCGGTGTCCGGGTCCGTGCAGCGCAGGATGGCGGTGTGACTGCCGGATGAATTCTCCCCACTCTCGGGCTCTGGTGACGGGCCCGTTTATGGTGTCGTCCGGGCCTGCTTTCCGGGCCTGACGCGGCGCTTTGGCGGCGGTGGCGGTGTGACTGGTGCGTTTGCTCTGACATGCTCGGGCACGAGGTCGGTGTAGCCCCGTAGTCGGCAGTCTGCTCCTTCGACCTGGACGACGACAGCGTGGAATGGGAGCCGGTCTGGCAGCGCGTTGGCAACGACGGAATATCCTAAGCTGGCGTCATGCCGGTGGTGGTTGCGTGCCTCCACGGCCCCTATGTGGCGCACCACATAGGATTCCACATAGAGAAAGCCATTCCATGCCCATGAGGTGCACAGCGTCGCAGGCATTCAAATGACAAGGGCAGAAGAGTCCGCTTCCAGATCCGACCAGTGGCAGCCCATCCCAGATGCGCCTATTCTTCCAGTTCGGCATCCCAATACAGGAAATCCAGCCAGGTCTCATGCAGGTGATTGGGTGGAAACTTGCGGCCCATATTGCGCAGCTCCTCAGCTCCTGGGCGGCGGGGTGGCTTGCGCAGGCTCATCCCCGCCTGCCGCAGCGGCCGCGATCCCTTCCTGAAGTTGCACTGGGCACAGGCCGCCACCACATTCTCCCAGCTCGTCACACCGCCTTTCGAACGTGGAACGACATGGTCAAAGGTCAGCTCGCCCTTCGCTCCGCAATATTGGCACTGGAACTCGTCACGCAGAAATAGGTTGAAACGCGTAAACGCCGCCTGCTTCCGGGGCCGCACATAATCCTTGAGCACGACAACCGACGGAATCCGGATCTTTGTCGATGGGCTGCGCACCACGGCATCATACTCAGCGACGATATCGACCCGCTCCAGAAACGCCGCCTTAACCGCCTCCTGCCAGGACCATAACGACAGTGGATAGTAGCTGAGCGGCCGATAGTCGGCGTTCAGAACGAGTGCTGGATTGTGCCGCAAACTGCCAGGCTCGCGCACAAAGGATGTCCTGAATTCGCCATCCATGAGTCCACTCCAGTCTCCGTCCCATCTGATCCGACATCCACGACGATCCAAAGCTGAATCGTCCCCGCCAGTCCCCGCCATACGTTTCGTGATTTCGCAGGCAATCCCATCTATATCATGTGCTCACAAGCGCTTAGTTTAGCCATGTTGCACAACCATTACAATTGAAAATTATTCTGCGTCACCGCAATGTCTTTCAGCCGACTCATCTGGTCATCTCGGGTGCCGACCTGGAGGAATATGGGACGGGAGTGATCGTAGCTTCGGCAGCCGGCTACTGGCTCGCTTCCAGCTTACTGCGAATGAAGGCCTGTGCGACGCCCAGGCCTTCCGGGGAGATTCCATGGCCAACTCCCTTCATCACGTAAGTGAGCACGTCAAAGCTTGCGTCAGCCAGCGCATTGCTCGCCTCCGGCAAGGACACAAACGGCACGACATCGTCCTGATCCCCATGAACAAGCAGAATTGGAGGCTTCGACGCCGCCTCTGCGGCCAGCACCGATGGATTCAGCAGTCTCCCGGAAAATCCAACTACCGCAGCCAGTGGATGGAGTCGGCGCGGCGCGACCTGCAGGCTCATCATGGTTCCTTGAGAAAATCCAAACAGAACGAGATCTGAATGGGTTATGCCTTCATCCTCAAGAACTTTGTCAAGATATGCGTCAATGTCCGCCACGGAGCGCTGGAACGCGTTATGCATTTCGGTTTCGCTGGAGCCGTCCATCCATGGAATGGGAAACCACTGATACCCCATCGGATTGAGAGTGGACCGCATTTGTGCATCGGGAGCTCGAAACGCGGTATCGGGAAGATACTGCGCAAGAGGTTCGGCAAGTCCCAGAAGGTCAGCGCCGTCCGCTCCGTAGCCATGCAGGAACACGACGACAGATCGCGTAGTGCCAGATGCCGCTGCGCGGCGACTGTCTTTCAGAATACGTGTCATCGAATGCCTTCCCTATCCTTCGCTACACGGTAGTAAGCCCAGAGAAGGCGTGCGGCAACAGCCCGCCATGGTGTCCAGACCTCAGCCATCTGTCGCAACTGTCTGTCGTTCGGACGCTCGCCGGTCTCAAACAGGATCCGCGCAGCCTCCCGCAATGCCAAATCGCCGGGAGCGAATACATCAGCGCGTCCGAGCGAGAACATCGCATATATCTCGGCGGTCCAGCGCCCAATGCCGCGGACGGCCGTCAGGGTCGAGATCACCTCCTCATTCGGGCATTCACGCAGCTTTGCGTAGTCAATACGGGCGTCGGCTAGCGCACGTGCATAGCGAATCTTCTGGCGGCTAAGTCCCGCGGCGCGCAGGTCACCATCACTCGTGGCCGTGATCCTGTCTGGATCATCCAGCCCCGCCTCCTTCATTCGGTTCCAGATCGAATTTGCTGCCGCGACGCTCACCTGCTGGCTGATTATGGCGCTTAGCAGCTGCTCGAAGCCATCCGGACGTCTTCGCAGAGGCAGCGGCCCGGTCTCGCGAAGGGCGGCCGCAAATCTCGGCTCCACTCCGGCAAGGAATGCCGCGCCTTCCGCGATGCATTCAGACGTCTCAATGATCCTACCGATCATATCAGACCCCGCACCCAAGCCACGGCGTCTTCAACGGTACTATGGACAACCGCATCCGGAACTGGAGGACGACGCAGGAGCGCCACCCTGATTCCAAGCGCTCGTGCGGCGTCAAGCTTGCTCCGGCTCGCCGCCCCGCCTGAGTTTTTGACAACCAACCAGTCGACTCCAAGACGCACGAACAGCCTGGTTTCGTCTTCCACACTGAAAGGAGGCTTACCAATGAGGTATTCGCCACCTTCGAACGGAAATGAGTTGCTTGGCCGATCTATCCGGCGGCAAAACACCCGACGGCCTCGCAGGTTTGCGAATCTGTCGAGCCCCTGCCCTCCCGTGGCCAGGAACACGGTTGCGTCCTCAGGGATGAAGCCCGCAACCTCTTCCTCCCGATCAAAATGGCACCACCGATCCCCGGATTTAGCTTCCCATGCACGCCGCTGCAGGATGGAATGCGGAAGTCCCTTCCTGGTGCAGATTTCAGCCGTCCGGGCCGTTATCCTGGCAGCGAACGGATGCGTGGCGTCAAGAACCGCGTCGACCCTGCTTTCAGCAAGATAGCTGTCAAATCCCGCACCACCGCCAAACCCTCCGATCCGGGTTGGCAACGCCAGTTCCGCGGGCCTCGTGGTAACGCCAGCCAAGGACGCAATTCCCTCTACCCCTTCCATCACCGCAAGCCGTTCGGCAACGGCACGCGCTTCACCGCTGCCAGCGAGCAACAGAAGCCGCATCTATTGCCTCCTCGCGAGAATCTCGCCTGAACGACTCACCACCACAACATCAACCTTGATCCCTGCCCCTTCAAGGAAATGCGAAACCCGGTGCCACGCCATCTCACTGATTCGGACAGCAAGCTCCGGCCCGATGATTTCCGCAGCATGCGATGCTGAAACCGCGGATGCGACTTCCGGAGTCCCGAATTCCTGAGCCAGCCTCCTGAGATCCACCTGACTGCGTGAGGAATGCAGGTCCATCGCTCCCTGTGCCAGCTTGGTGATCTTTCCGATACCACCTCCGACAGTAAGGCGTTTGACGGGATTTTTTCTGAGATATTTGAGCATTCCTCCAGCAAAGTCGCCCATATCAATCATCGCGTGATCAGACAGACCGTGAAGGGCCTGTACCGCCCGTTCGCTTGTCGCGCCAGTGCAGCCCGCCAGATGAGCAAGCCCCGACGCCCGGGCGACGTCAATGCCGCGATGAATCGAAGCGATCCATGCAGAGCAGCTAAACGGCCTAACGATTCCCGTTGTTCCAAGAATGGACAGACCCCCTTCTATTCCGAGACGCGGATTCCATGTCCTGCGGGCGATAGCGGCCCCACCTGGGATCGAGACCGTCACCTCAATGTCCGGATTCCGTCCATAGGCTGTGGCGCATTCCTCGATGACCTGTCGAATCATCTGGCGTGGAACCGGATTTATCGCCGGCTCTCCAGGTGGAATCGGTAGGCCAGGCTTGGTGACGATGCCAACTCCTTCGCCTGCCCGAAACACCAATCCCTCTTCCGATGCGGTTACACGTGCGATCACTAGAGCGCCGTGAGTGACGTCGGGATCGTCACCAGCATCCTTGATTATGCCTGCTTCTGCCCATCTACCATCTGTACGGCTATGAGCCAGGGGAAAGCTCGGGGTCTCGCCACGAGGCAGCCTGATAGCCACTTCCCGCGGAAACGTTCCACCCCAAAGCCGTGCCAGCGCCGCCTTCGTTGCGGCGGTCGCACAGGTGCCGGTGGTCCAACCCCGCCTCAGTTCACCATCTTTCCGTCGGCTCATCCTGCGGAATATAGCCGTATTGTCACTCATCGCCAATCGCACGATACCTGTCGACGGTGCCTTTCCGTCTTGTTCCTGACGGGCCATAAGCGCGATATGGCCGACTCGATCACAGTCCACCCCTGCCCTCCCTTATGCCTTTGCGGACAGGCTCTCGCGAATTGCCCCAAGGAAGTCACCCTTTGCCTCGCTGAGCTGTGCGGCCGCTTCACAGTCCGCCCCCATCCCGAAAGCATCACCCATATGCCCACCACCAGTCCCTGGCTAGGTTGCCGTGGCACCACAGGACGAGGCGCCCTGCTGTTGAATTCCGGTTTCAGCACCCGGGATACCGAATGGTGGCACGGTTCCAGGTCGCCTGAATACCACTGCCCCTCCCAGACGGCGGAGGCGGCATGCCCGGCCTGATTCTCTCTTCCGCAACTTCCGGCAGTGGTAAGACACTCGTCACGCTGGGTCTTCTACGCGCGCTGATGCGCCGAGGCATCGCCGTGCGTGGAGCAAAGTCCGGTCCCGACTACATTGATCCCAGATTTCACGAAGCCGCCTGCGGCACGGCCTGCCTGAATCTTGACGCATGGGCGATGTCGACGGCCCGCATTCGGGACCTCGCATGGACGGAAGATCTGCTGCTCATTGAGGGGGCCATGGGCCTGTTTGACGGTGCGCCTCCCGATGGGCACGGTGCCACAGCCGACCTCGCGCGCATTCTAACCGCACCAGTTGTGCTTATCATTGATGTGGCAAGCATGGCACATTCGATCGCGCCGCTTGTAGCGGGATTTTCCCGGCATGATCCAGATGTGCGGATCGTGGGCGTTATCCTGAACCGTGTTGGCAGCGCCCGCCATGAGCGGATGCTGCGCGCCGCCCTCCAGCCAGTCGGAATTCCAGTGCTCGGCACCGTGCCACGCAGGGCGGATCTTTCCCATCCCTCACGGCATCTCGGCCTGTTGCAGGCACAGGAACATCCGAATCTGGAAGAGTTTCTCGATACCGCCGCCGAAACCATTGGCAATGCGGTCGATCTTGAGAAGTTTACAACCCTCGCGGCTGAATTGCCGGAAGCGGAGCCCTGCACCCCTCTGGCTCCTCCTGCGCAGAGAATCGCAGTAGCGCATGATGCCGCGTTCAGCTTTGTCTATCCGCATCTGCTGCGGGGCTGGCGGAGCCAGGGTGCGGAGGTCCTGCGCTTCTCTCCGCTCGCGGACGAACCGGTGCCAGAGTCGGATCTGGTCATTCTGCCTGGTGGCTATCCTGAGCTTCACGCGGACAGACTGGCAGCTGCGGACAGATTCATGAATAGCCTGAAGAAAACGGCGGAACATGTTCCAGTATATGGAGAATGTGGAGGATACATGGTCCTGGGTGACGCGCTCAAGGATGCGGAAGGCACCCGGCACCGCATGGCAGGGCTGTTGCCGCTTGAGACAAGTTTGGCGAAACCTGAACTACAGCTGGGCTATCGTCATCTCAGTCCCTTCGGGGGTCCGTTCAAAACGGCGCTGGCCGCCCATGAATTCCATTACGCCACCACCATACGAGCAGAAGGAGAGCCGCTGTTTCGGGCACGGGACGCGGAAGGCGCGGAACTGTCACCAATGGGACTTCGGGCTGATCGGGTGTGTGGCTCGTTCGCCCACATAATCGATGTGGCGAAATAGTGGTTTCACAATCCGCTTCCTGTGGATAAGCGGTCGCCTATGAAGATTTTTGCCAAAACCACTTCTCCAGACGATCGCCGTGCATATCGAAACGTTGCGGTTCTGGTGACAGCTCAGGCCGTGCTTGGGGCGCAGATGCCGATGATATTCGCGTTCGGTGGCCTGGCCGGACAGTCACTGGCGCCGAATCCCTGTTTCGCCACGCTGCCAATCTCCCTGATCGTATTGGGTTCGATGCTGACCGCGACACCGATTTCGAGCATCATGCAGCGATTTGGCCGACAGGTCGGGTTTCTTGTGGGCATTGCGGGCGGTGCCCTTGGTGGTGCAATCGGTGCCTGGGGACTGCTCACCCAGAGCTTTGCGCTCTTCCTCGTCGGCTCGCTTTTTACCGGTGTCTACATGTCGGCACATGGATTCTATCGCTTCGCCGCCGCAGACACCGCATCTGACGAGTTCAGACCGAAGGCGATTTCCTATGTCATGGCCGGAGGTCTTGCCGCGGCGATCATAGGACCCCAGATCGCGAAATTCACCGCCGACGCCATGGCAGTCCCGTTTCTTGGCATCTATCTGGCCGTTATCGCCGTCAATCTCCTAGGGCTTCCCCTTCTACCGCTTCTGGACATCCCGCGGCCACCGGCCCCAAGCGGAAACGAACCAAAAGGGCGAAGCCGCATCGATCTCCTTAAATCTCCCCGCATTGCGGTCGCGATCATCTGCGCAATGGTCAGTTACGCGTTAATGAATCTCGTGATGACCTCGACGCCTCTGGCAATTGTCGGCTGTGGATTCACGTCGGGCAATGCGGCCGATGTTGTGTCGGGTCATGTGCTGGCGATGTTCGCACCGAGCTTTTTTACCGGTCACCTGATCGCCCGGTTTGGAGCGGAAAGGATCGTGGCGTCTGGGCTGCTGATTCTGGCAGCAGCAGGGGTTGTGGGACTTGCGGGCGTTGAGCTGGGGAATTTCTTCATCGCATTGATATTTCTGGGCATCGGCTGGAACTTCGGCTTCATCGGTGCCACGGCGATGCTGGCGGAAGCGCATTTTCCCGAAGAGCGAGGCCGGGCGCAAGGCATGAATGACATGATCGTGTTTGGCTGCGTGACGATTGCATCGCTTGCTAGCGGTGGTCTGATGAACTGTTCCGGCGGCTCGGCTCAGGAGGGATGGACCGCGGTGAACTTGGCAATGGCACCATTCCTGGCACTTGCAGCAGGCGCGCTGATCTGGCTGATGTTTCGGCAGAGAACGGCATAGGTTGCAGGGTTTCCAAGCATTATGCTTCCGTTACCCGATCAACCGGTGCCGGTCGTGGGTTGAAGTCCAGAGGTAATCCGTGACTGCTTTGGCAATTCTATCCTGCTCCCAAGATGGAGTTGCCCGAAAACGGCACGGGTCGCATCAGTGAGCTCACGGAATTCCTCATGGAACTGATTTTGTGTAATGTGGTGGCTTCGCCCGTTACCGGATTGATTCCATCTATCTCCACGACAGCAAGGCACCTTACCCAAAATTTTCAGAACCCAGTCGGGCAAGAAACTGCTATAGCCATTCAGCAAGCAGTTACATGAGGAGTTGAGGTTGTTCAGATAAGGCTTTGACTATGATTGCCAATGGAAAGGCTTGACTCTAGGTTTTCGACATATTTCGATGAGGCTAAGCCTACAAAAGGATGTGCCTCCTGACATCGTATACTGGAGACAAAAGGCCGTGAGTAATGAACGTCCCGATTTCCTAACCAGCGGCACTCCTGCAAGGCTATTCCCTGTCGTTGCCGACAAAAAGCGGGAGGAGAGAACCCTCTCCATTCTGCTCGCTGTCCTCCAACAGGTCCCCGAGCTCCATGGTGAAATACTGGCCAGCATCGGCGTTAAGGTCGGAAAGCGAACACGGGTCACGGCCTTTACGGAAGTATGTTTCGAAACGGACGCGGAAAATTCAGATAGGCCTGACGGTCTATTGATGGTCGATACGGGACGCTCCAGGTGGTGCGCCCTCATTGAGGCAAAGATCGGACGAACTGCCCTTTGTCCAGACCAGATTGAACGATACCTGAAGCTCGCTCGCGACAACGGAATTGATGCCGTTATCACCATATCGAACAACTTCGTAGCCAGACCCAGCCATTCACCAGTTGCCGGATCTATCCCGCAACTCAAACAGTTAACCAAAAAGGTGGACCTCTGGCACTGGTCTTGGGCATATCTTGCAACATGTTGCGAGGGCCTGGCCTATCAAGGTGTTCAGGACAGTGCGGAACAGGATTTCCTGGTCAACGAATTGAACGCCTATCTTGCCCATCCGAGCAATGGGGTGGAGAGGTTCACCCAGATGGGAGCGGAGTGGGGAAGCATTGTCCGGCTCATTTCCTCTGGAGCACCGATTACCAAGAATACGCCTGGCATTGAAGAAGTTGTTGCAAGCTGGTTTGCTGAAGAACGCGATCTCTGTTTACACATGACGTCCAACCTAAATCGACCAGTCGCTGTCCAGATTAAACGAAAGCACAAGCAAAACCAGAGATCTCGTCTTGACGCCGGCATCACCGAATTGGTCGAGACACAATCACTTACTTCGGTTCTGCGGGTTCCGGACTGCGCATCAGATATAACGATTCGCGCAGACCTTGCCCGGCGGACGATTACCGTTTCGATGACGCTGAAGGCGCGCTCTGATCGGAAGTCGACCCGAGCTCGTGTTAATTGGCTGCTTGGAATGCTAAAGTCCGACGATTCCCGCCTGCGTATCCAGGCACGTTGGCCGGGAAGGGCAAATCCTACATCGGAGAGCATCACTGTGCTGCGGGATGAGCCGGGGCGACTGCAGTCGCCCAACCCCGCTCTACTTCCAAATGCCTTCGAGATTTTTCTGACTGAGGAGCCCCCAAGGAATCGGTTCTCCGGCCCGAGAACCTTTATCGAAGACCTGGAACGCGTAGTTCCAGACTTCTACGCGCTCGTCGGCGCGACGCTGAAAGCGTGGCAGCCACCACCACCAAAACCTGTAATGAAGGCGCGCGAAATTCTTGAAGTCGGAGCTATCGCAGCAGATTCGGAAACTGCCGGGACTCCCGAAGACGAACCGGACAATTGAGGTACTGTTGGCATACTCTATGTCACGAATTCACTCACTTACGGTTTCGGACTGGAGGTGGGGTTGAATTTATAACGGAGGCTAACGGCCTAGGCATTCCACCCGAACCGTGAACCGACGCCATTCACGTATCGCCCGCGCGGTGCCTTCTTCCGGTGGTGTGTATGCTCGATCTGTCCGCAGAGGCATGACATCGAAACGACGCAAGAAGCCTTCAGCCTGCGCTCCGCGGATCACCCAGCCGATGTTCTCAATATTGCCGAAAAGCGCAATCTCAGCCGATGGTTTTGCGGCGACAACCGCTACCTGAGCGCCGCCTTGCGAAAAAACGGGGCCACCGGAATTGCCGGGCTGCACCGGCGCCGTAATCTGGATCCGGTTGCGATCGCCTCGAAATCCTATGGTACTCGAGACGATTCCCGTGGTTACGTTTAATGACGGCGATATGTCGAACACAGGATAACCCATTACTATGACCGGTTCTCCGAGTTGGATCGGTCGGTCAGCGAAGCGAACCGGATTCCGTCCGGCGAGATGTGGAGCGAGAATGAGCGCAAGGTCAACACGCGGGTCCGATCCCACCAAGATTGCCTGAGTACCATTCACCGTCAGACTTTCGCAGTGCGTGACAACATGCTGGTTCGTAAGCACATGACCGTCGACCGAAACGATGGATCCCGACCCGTTGCCAATCATTTTCCGACTCCAATGGGACCAAATTTGGCCTCCGGGAAAATCACCACTTCTCAGTCGGCTCTGAATTCCTGAATAAGGAATCCCCCTCCCATGCATCAATTCAAGCGAAGAAAGTATCTCGCCCACGACAGGACGCATATGCGTCGCGAAGGCTTCGAGTAGCTCGATTTCAATCCCCCTCATTTCAGAAGCGCCGACCTCAAAAACGGAATAGGTCCGGACATCACCCGAGAGTGGGCTTTCCCCAATCCTTTCTTCCCCTTTCTGGACGCTTACGAGATATCCAATGCGTCCCCTGGTTCCGGATACAAGTATCCGACCATCCGAATTCATCACGTATAGCTTCAATTGCTGAAGCCAGTCCGCGACATCGTAACTGCCCTGGTAGCGATGAAGCAAAATCGAACTCGACGCCACATCTCGGCCATGGTAGCCGACGTTCTGGGAATCGTCCCCGAACACACTGGGCTGACCGTAAAATCCGTGAGGCAGGTTTAGCCTCATACCGGTCCATTCCACCGTTTCGGTGCGAAACTCGGCTTCCTGTCGCGCCGCTTCGGCGCGTTCGCGCAGGATCGCCGCCTGACCGCGCGAGAGCTGACCTGTAGCACGGTGACCAAGTCCCGATTGGAATGTCCTGATAGCGGCAAGGGTCGCCGAACTGGAACGACCCGTAATTTGCCCGGAGAAAATCCCGATCCACGATAGGTCCGTTTGGATGCGCTCCATTCGCCCAGCTTCGCCTGATCGCTCGGCCGGTAGACCAAGTGCTCGCAGGATTTCCGGGGAAATACCCGCAAGGACAGGGCCGACAGCAAACAGGAAGACAGCGCCTGCGAATATATGCGCTCGCAGGCACCGTCGCATTGTCGATAAGTGCAACAAGGAACTATCCGAGCAGCACCTGAAGCGCCTCGAGCTCGGCTTGCTGTCGCTGTCGAGCGAGATCGTCGGCATTGACCTGACTCGTCCTTGCCGAAACAACTTTGCTGACATTAGGCGTAGCCGCCTGCGCATTCGCGAGAGTGATTGTCGCATCAGCTGTGGCGACCTGCTGCCGGGCGTCGACATATGCCGAGACACGCTCTCCGATCCCATTGAAAGCGGCGGAGATGACCTGATTGTCATTCCTGACCCGCGATTCTATGGTCCGCAGTTCCGCGCGCGCAGCGGCATTTTCAACCTCACCGGCACGTACGCGCTTGGTCAGATTCGCGATCTGGGCACTCCTGCAGTTCCGTAGCGCAGCGGCCGCCTGTCCGGTTTTGGTTATCAGCTGACTTTCCGAGCCAGCATCGGTGTTTACGGAGGTCAGAAGTGTCGAGCTGTCGGAGGCGAGCTGTGCCTTCTGCTGGAAATACGTGGCACTGAGGCCTATAAGACCGCCAGCCGCAGCACCAGCGATCATTCCCTCCGCACGGTTATCCGAACCAGCCATCAACCCGCCGAAAACAGCACCAATCACGGCACCCGCCATGGCGGCTTCCTGCTGCTGTTGGATTTCGGTCTGCCTGGCCTCAGCGATCACCGCTCGATAACGCGAACAGCTGTCATCTTTGTTAACCATACCCGGCGCGAGCTGGATCGCTTCACTGCATCCCTGAAGAGCCATCGCTGCAACGATGGCCGTCGCGGCAAGCCCTTTGGTATAGTGGCCAGTTCTCGAAACAAAATCCCTATTCATTTCATTATCCCCTTGTATTCCGTTTGCTGGTTCATCTCTGTTGATCTGGAAAGCGCCTGCGTCTGAGGTCGCGCACGCTATCCAATTGCTCAAGCCAAATCACACGCATGGATTCGGAAATCTGTCCCCTCCCATCGCTGACTTCGTCGTATTGCTGCTCAAATAACGCAAGGTATGTTCCGAATACCTCAACGCTTAGGCCGCTGAGACCCCGACGCGTTTCGTGTATTTGCCGGGTTACGAAGGATTTGTCCGTCATTGCGAGATCGGACATGACCTGCAGGTAATGATCGAAGGCAGCCTGTATGCGTGCTTCATTTCTTTCAAGGTTCTCCATTGCCCCCTCGATGGCCTCCACGTCGGCTGCCCGGTCCCGCCGACCATCATTCGCCGCCTGCCTTATGTCCTCTATACGTTGCATTCCGGCAAACATGTTGCGGCCAATGCGGTCGATCAGGTTTCCGGTGACGATCGCGGACCTAATGGACAGACGAACGCTTTCGATCGCTCGCAGACGCAAAGCGGCGTTCATGCGCTCGAGCTGGATCTGAAGTTCCGACACTCTCTGTTCCAGCCCGGACTGCGTCAGTTCGCCTTCGGCAATCGCTCGGCGAAGCATGTTGACCTCAGCCTTAATGTCCGCGGACGAATCATCGGAACCAAGACCGATGCCCGCATCAAGCAAGGTCTGGCGTGAGGTCACCAACGCCTCTTCCAACGGCGTATTGGCCAGACCTTCCGTCCAGTGCCCGCCCTGGTCACGACGCCCCGTGAAGGTTGGTGCGGAAATCGCGAGCCGTGCACCGGTGGTTGCGGTTCTACCCTCGCCTCGCAACGAAAACAGCCCTTGTGCCTCCGATCTTCGGCCCACGGTGTTTTGTTCGCGAAAGAGCACGGAATTGCCTCCCTTTGTGACAATTCCACCTACCTGACCCGACAGGCCATCCGGTCTTGTGGGGCGAAATAGGTCGAGTACAATTTCCTCCGCGTTGCAGATGACGTCGTAGATGCCAAACAGGTTGGGTAATTTCTGGGCGACTGGCCCTAGCAGCGTACCATCGCCACGAGGCGCATCGGCGCAGACTTCATCTATGCCCGCATCCCGGGTCTGGCCGGTGGCGGTGTCTCGAACCCAGGGGAGGCGTAGGCTGCGTGTCTGGGGAGTGGTGAACGTCGCCCCACCACGTGCTGCATATTCCCATTCTGCTTCGGTCGGTAACCGAACATAGCCGGTGGCTCCCTGCTCCCACGGCAAAACCGGAGCTTCACCCCGTTCAATCGCTGCTCTGTCCTGCTCGATCAGCCAGCGGGTGTAAGCTCGGGTAAAGGCGATCGCATCATACCAGGATAGACCACCAGCCGGTAAAATCGTCCGAAGCCGCTCACCTGCCAAGTATGCTTCGAATGGTGCGCAGGCATCGTCTGATGGTCGGGAAGTTAAATTGGACGGGAGGTCGAACAGGCCAAGCCGGAACAGTTCCCATTGTGGTGCCGTCAATTCGTAGCGTGCGATATAGTAGGCACGTAATTCAACAACTTCGAGGTTATCGCTCAGTGCGGGTGAAACATCCGCGGTTAGTGAGAATGATCCGGAAACAGGACTGGTCCACGCCCCATTTGAAAGAATTGTCTGGGGCGTCTCGGCAGCGATATCCACACTGCGGCCGAAATTTCCCTCCACCTGATCGAGAAGGCTTGCGATAGGTACGTCAATTCGCTGGAAAACCATGGCGCGGCCGCATGGCATCGGTAGAGTCAATGTCGCGGGTAGCTCCACGCCCGTTTTCTTTTCGGGACAGGGCACGTTGGAAAGATCGCGCTGGCCAGCGTCTATCAACTCACGGCGCTTTGTTTCCCAACTTGCCGGATCATCGATCTGGCACCATACCAAGGCATCGCCGGGCGTGGGCTCCGACGCCGTTTGGGCATAGAGCACCGGCACTGCCGCCAGTACCGCAATGAATGACACGATAAAAGTGAGGAATCTACTCATGGCGTAATCCCTGGGTTGGTTCAAGCGATGCGGCCCGCATTCCGGCGACGCTCCCCGCAAACCCGCCCGCACATGCAGTCGCGAGCACGGCGACGACAAAATCAATCCCATTAAGTCGTGAAACATCTCCTTCCAGCCCTGCGAGACCCGAAAGCGCCCCATTCACAAACGGCTGAGCGAGGCCGGCGATAAAGCAGGCGATGACCGCTCCGCAGGCCGCAATCATCGAGCCCTGAAGCAAAGGCATGATGGAAAGCTCGCTGCTCCTCATTCCCAACAATCGAAGCACCGATAGTTCGCGTGCCTTTTCCACGACATTCGCCGCGAGATGAAGGCCGAGCGTCAGGAGAAACCCCACCGCAGACAGCAATGTCACCGTGACGAAAACCCAGCCGAGGCCAGCTTCGATCGCAAGCGTGCGTTCTATCTCGGAAGCCCTGGTCTCGACATCCAGCCCATCAGCCAGAAGCCGGTCGCGCAATCCCGGAACATCGCGAACATCACGGGCGAAGAGGCGAAAGCTTGCGAACTGGCGTCCCGCAGAATCCGTCTCGGCCTTTCCAGCAGCTCCTTCCCAGCCCAATTCAGGAACCGCGAAACCCTCACGCCAGCGTTCAATCGCCGATTCAAGCGCAGGCGAAACAAAAACGTCGTCTGTCTGCAGAACATCTCGATCCAACACACCGATCACGGACACGTCGTGGCGCTTGTTTTCGCGTAACTCACCCACGATCCGAAGGATGTTCAATGTCACCCTGTCTCCCGTCGTGGCACCGCTTTCAATAGCCACGCGTTCGGTGAGCACGATCTGGTCCAGATCATCGGGTATGGCCAATCCCGCAAGAAACGGATCACCTTTAGAACTTGGGATCATTCTCGTGTCCAGCAAACGCCGGGAATCCGGCCCTCTCAGGCGCAGAGACGATGCAAGATAGCGCGCACGGGGCAGCAGAAAGCCGACCCTCTGATCGGCGGCAAGATTCTCCATCCACTCGGGACTTAACGCCTGGTCCCGGATGAGGCGGATTTCACGTATCCGCGGATCAAGCCGAAGCGTGTCGATCAGATTAGTAACTATACCGAGCTTGAGTCCATAAAGGATCAGCAATGGGATAAGCGCCGCCGCAACCGCCACGATTAGGCAGGCGGTGGTCTGCCAGCCATGCCGCAGATCGCGCGATGCCACCCGAAACAGGGTGGAGAAGCGGATTCTCCCAGCTTTCATTCCGGAATCTCCAGCATCAACGTAGCGTGCCGTAGTTGATCATAAGCTTCGACATGGACGCGATACAACCGGTATCCGAACTGCCTGAGCAGCGGCTGGTCGTGGCTCACGATTACGACTGAGGCTCCAAAAGTTTCAGCTGATTCGGCGATTAGCGTCATCACGTCAAAAGATGTCGAAGGATCGAGCGAAGCTGTTGGTTCGTCGCAGAACAGAAGCTTCGCTCCCGGTGCAAGTGCACGCAGTACCGCCGCTCTTTGACGCTGCCCTCCTGAAAGCTCCGCGGGCATCCGGTCCAGGAATTCCGCAAGACCCATGGCGTGAGCCGCTTCCTCAATCCGTGCACGATTCACATTCAGCCGACCACGGGACAGTTCAGCTGCAAGAAGGGCGTTTTCGAGCACGGTAAGATAGGGCAGTAGGCCCCCATCCTGCAGAATGAATCCTATGCCTGTTGCCCGAATGGTCGAAAGAGCGTTGGAGTCCCGAGCCAGGATTGGTTGGAGTAGATTCACCAGCGTTCCATCGTGGTCCAGAGCGATATCAAAGCGCGAGATGCTGTTGGGCCAGCTTAGAAGCCCCAGCGATTCTAGGAGCGTAGTCTTTCCGCTACCGCTATCCCCCATGACACCAATGCGATCGCCCGCGCGAATCTCCAGGGCTGGAACGTCGAGCCGGAATGTAATTCCGGTCTTTGGGTCGTGACGTTCAACCGAAAGCCCCTCTATCTCAAGCATCGCCGGAGCCGCTGACCCATACACGCGTTCCCGGCACTGCCTGGCCATCGGAATCTCGCACTCCTTGCGACGTCAGGGCAGGTTAGTCAAGCGTACTGGTGTCGCACTCAACCCCGGATCTTCCGATCCGAAATCTCGCCACAGATCCGTTTGACTGAAGATCTCCCGGTAGATTCTCCGCTTCGCCTCGATGTTTTCGATGAATTCCTGCCGTTGCGCAACGCTGATCGAAGCCCAGTAACTCTGGTCGATCCGAAGCACCTGACTTCGGTACGGAAGGATCTGGAGAAACGATGGAAGAAGCGTCTTAACAACGTTTCTGTCGTCAATTGGTGGCGCATCGGGGTCGGTCGAAGTCTCCGCTGCCAGCATTTGAAGCTTCTCGAAGAACACCTTGGGATCGTCACCGCCCGACCGAAACGCATCCACAACGAGGCCGAGGCGCTTATCGAGCGTCGAAAGCTGGTTTCGAGTGAGGAATACACTCACTTCAAGCGTGCGAATGTCCGGGTCAGTCAGGTCGCGGTCAGCGGCCCAGCCCTCAAGAAAGCTCGGCGCGTCGCCACCGCTGACGGTCGCAAGACTCTCGAGCTGTGCCCGGAATATCTCGTTCACGACAGCCCGTCCCAGTTGTTTTGCGCTGTCGCTTCTGCCCTGAAAGGTCGTTTCCATTTCTTCCTGTGATATGAGCTGGCCCGCGTTGATACTCAATACGGACCGTGCGACCAGGTCGGCGATGGTGTCCAGCCCTTCGCCGAATTCACGATCCATTTCCGCATCGATCGCAACGTATTTGTTGAATGCAAGATCGCCGGTTTCCGAAATAGTTTGGTACTGTTTCTTCGCTCTGGCGACGTCCTGCAAACGGCGGTTGGCTGGCGTAAGCAAGTGAATGGGAAGGATCGTCAAATTGTTGTTTCGTGCGACCTCTGCGATAGCCTCTGGGGTTGCATTGGTGCCCGCACGTGGATCCGCTCCCTCGCGCGAAGACGCATCGGTTACGAATATGATCAGCCTGAAGTCAAATTCTTCCCAGTCCATTTCCGTCATTGCGACGTAAATTCCATATAGACCGTCTTCTTCAAACCCGATCGTTGGTGCAGTTGCTTCTTTCATCAACCGCATGTTTGTGAGAACCTGGCGGGCGTCCGCCACGGGATCGAGCGGCTGAAAAATCCTTGCGGCGTATTCGATTCCTTCAGGATCTTCTCTGGGATCGTCGCGAAAACCCACAAGTCCAAAAGAGACGAATGCCGAGCTCTCGTATCGTTCGAAAGCGTCGAAGAAGCCTTGCACGGTCTGATGGGTTCGCTCAATGAATGGAGCCATGGAAATTGTGGTGTCAATTACGAAAACGACTCCGATCCGGAATTCCCCATCCTCACCAGCAAGCACCGCCAGATCATCGTCGCGGAGGCTGCTGTCATCACGGTCGGCGATGTCCGTGGCGCTCGCGGGAACCGCTGCGACTTTCAGCAGCACGGTATCCGTCGCCCCGTCAAACAGCGCATCCCGCGAATCCAGGATCGGTAGGATATAGGGTTCATTCTGATAGGTAACGGCGGTCTTTGGTTCGACTGCTACGAGAGAGCTGTCCCACTGAGGTTCGTAAGAGGGATTGCCTTTCAGCTGCTCCCTTTCATTCGCCAATCGCTCGTATATTTCCGCCGCCTCGGCCCTGTGAGTCGGTGCCTCCACGATATCCGCAAGCGTTGTGCTGTCGTTGAAAAACAAGACATCGCTGCGTTGTCCCCTTGGAGCGAATTGCATCACCAGCATCGTAGACCAATCCAGCGAGTCTTCCTTTAACAGCCAGCCCTGATTTCCTTCCCGAATCGAAGGGCCGACTTCAAGCCAATCCATCCCATTCGCGCTTGTCTCATCGAATACGTAAAGCACCGAAAACGTCGGTATTGGATCGCCGCTGTCCGCATCCGCAGTCGGTGCAGGTCGAAGAGTGCTACCCGGCAGCGAGATAACGCGTCGAAATAGTGTGGGATGGTCGGGATCACTCAGTGGCTCGCGTATCGCCGCCTGTTCCGTTACTCTCCCGCTATCGGCGGAGCCAGTCGAATCCGCGACGCCAGTCGCGTCGGCGGAGCCAGTTGAGTCCGCAGCACCAGTCGCGTCGGCGGAACTGTGGCCGGAATTATCGTCACTTACAGCGCCTAACCCTTCCGCTTCAGCGACGACCACTTCCCGAGCCGTGATGATTTCCGCGAAGGCCGATACTTCGCCTTCGGCATTCCTGAGATCCTCGGCAAGAGACTCCACTGCGGCGTCAAAACCATCGTCACAATCGATCACAGGGCCACTGTTGTCGAACGAATCTGCCGGGAGCCTAGGCGTTGCTGGCCGGGGCGGAATGCTCGCCTGCGTTGCCTGAGAAAGCTCATTGATCCGCAACTCCTGCGAGTCAGCCCGAGCAGTGGCCTTTCGCAACTCTCGGGATATCTTGATATAATTGTCTCGTAGTTCAGTTTTCCTTATTTCCTGCGCTGTGGTGCAATCCTGTGCGGCAACTACATTCGCCGCAACCGATACGAGAAACGCGACAAAAAAAATTCTGAGCATAGTTTGGCCCCCAAAAACCCCATTTCGGGAAAGCCATGCTCCACGTTGGTGGTGAGACAACATGTTTCCCACCGTTCAGCTAATAACATGCTCATCGACTATGGAGCAAGATCTATGGCGCAGGATTGATTTTTCAGCCTGTTTCAGTGTGGTTTGGTCTTGTGCCTTCGCCGACTGAAAAAGACGCCCTCGAACGATAGCGTGTCTACCCATTGGATTCGACAAGCGGCATCTGGATCACAACGCCAACCTTCGAGGGGCAGGACAAGTTGAACATTAGGCGATCGTCGCTAACGTCGCGACCAACATATCCTCGCTTCTGACGCCCGGGGCAAGCTCTTCTATCCGAAGACCACCGTCGGTCACGTCAAGCATGCCCAGATTTGTGATGATAACATACACCACTCCCTTTCCAGACATTGAAAGCGCGCACTGCTTCAGAACCTTCGAGGCACCCTGCCTGTTGGTATGGTTCATCACCACAACCACCCGACCGATCCTGGCGACGAGATCCATGGCGCCACCCATTCCTTCACAAGCTACCGCGAATCATCCAGTCCGCAAGATCTCCCTCTCACCGATCTACATTGCGCCCGAGATCGCTAAAGCGATCTTTCCGCCTCGTACCATCCCGTACTCGTGGCACTGTCGAAATAGCCGGTGCGGTACGACGCGGTCATGAGGCGCTCCAAACCTGTCATCCCACCCTCCAGAAGACATCCATGCCTTCAACCCAACAGAGCAGTCTCACGAACCTACCACTCTCTACTGCAATGAGGCCCACCTGACTGAACCGAAGCCGGAGTTGACCGGCGGGAACCGGTTATGCCGGAGTAATCGCCCTGCCCGCCTGAGCGAACATCCGGCGGTTACCTCGGGATCTCACACTGCGAAAGCGTGCCAGAGCAGGCTGGCTCGGCGCATGAATTCCGACCCGCCAAGCCTCCCTGACCCGACCAATTCCGGCCTACGATGCGCCAGACGCAAAATCCGGCGAGCACGCCAGGCTGCCAATAGCACTGGCTTTGCCTGTCGTGGTGGGCGCTCATGACTCATATACGCAAGCCCCTGCGCCGCAAGTTTCCTCACCGCATCTGGCGAAGGGTCGGGAAGCGGCTCATAGCCCCGAACGCGCAGCTGCGGAATCGCAAGGAACAGATTGGCAAGACCGGATGCCCATGCAGTTTTCCGAAGCTCGTTTTCGGAGCCGGTAACTCCGACCGCACGGGCCGTGGCCAGCATGAGGTTTCCGGCAGTTCGGTCGAGATATGTCGCCAGCCGGTCTTCCGTCTCGAACGGACGGCGCTCGATATCCCGCTCCCGTGCTCCGGTCAATTCACTGAGCAGACACACCGACTCGGCGTCCAGGACATCGGCCAAAGGCCCTGCTATCTCATGGCTCCGGGCCAGGTTTCGGCTGGAAATCTCTTCCAGCGTATCCCGCCACCACTGCAGCCGGATCCTCGCGATCATCGGCTCGTGGATCAATTGAACGGCACGGGCGATTTCCACGTTGAACGCATAGATCGGAAACAGCGCGTTTCGGGCCGAAGGGGGTGCCGCCATCGCTGCAAGAAACCTGTCTGGATCGCCACGGCGCACAATCTCCACACAGGCGGAAAGACTCATGCGGGGCGAACCACGCTCAGCAGGTAGCCGGTCTCCTGCTTCACCCGCTCCCAGACATCTATTTCGGCCTGAGAAGCGTCGAGCACCGCTTCCAAAGCCTCATCCGCACCAGAACGGAGCGCCGTGATCCGGGCCTGAAGCGATCCGTAATACCTGTCCCATGCAGTATTCGAGACCCTGCGGACCGCGACCGTCTCAAATCCAGAGCCTCGCACCTGCGTATCGATACCGGCAGCGTCGGTAACATCGCAGTCCCCCATCCAGAATGCGACTGCAGCATCTGAAGGCGTATCAACGAAGTGGCACGGATGTGAGAACGCAACGACTCCCCGTTTGGCCAGAGCGGGACGCCAGGCCATCAGGCATTTCTCGATTCCGAGAAAATAGACCGCTCCGGCGGACCAGATGAGATCGAACGGCCCCTTGAGCCTTGCCATGCTGCCAGCATAGGCAACGACACGAGGGTCCGCGTCAACCCGGACCAGGAGCTCATCGATGAATGGTCTGTGGGAATCGACTGCCGTTACCCTACCATCGGGTGCGGTGGCCAGAAGAGAAGGTACGTCGCCACCAGACCCGCAGCCCGCATCACAGATGCGGGCATTCATGGGAAGGTCGACAACACCTGCGACCCATGTCACGTCCTGCGGCTCTCCTGGTCCCTCACGGTCGAGTTCCCTGTAGAGAGTGAAGAACGCATCGCTCATCAGGAGACCCCTTCGTCCCGGATCAGCTTCCAGTTGATGGCATCCACCAAAGCCTCGAAACTCGCGTCGACTATGTTGGCGGAAACGCCGACCGTCGACCATTCATTTCCGTCTCCATCGACGAAATCAATGATTACCCTGGTCACCGCTTCAGTACCGCCCTGCGTGATGCGGACCTTGAAGTCGACGAGTCGCATGTCCTCGACTTTCGCCTGGTAACGCCCGAGATCCAGCTTCAGCGCCTGCCAAAGCGCATTGACGGGGCCGTCATCATGCAGGTTTTGCGGGTGTTCGTTCTTGAAATAGCTGGTTCGACTGGAGCCATGTAAGGTTATCGATACAACCGCTTCCGATTCAACGACGATTTCACCCCTGGCATTGCGTCGCCGCTCGGTGATGACACGATAGCGCTCAACGTCAAAGTAATCCGGACGAAGGCCAAGCTCAGTACGTGCGAGAAGTTCGAAGCTGGCCTGCGCCGTCTCGTAGCTGTAACCCTGTTCCTCCCGCTGTTTGACGAGATCGAGAATGCGGCCAATCACAAGATCTTTGGGATCCACCTCCTGCCCCATTTCGCCGAGTCTTTTGCGCAGGTTTGACTGGCCCGCCTGATTCGATATCGGGATGACCCTGTCGTTGCCCACCTTCGCCGGTTCAACATGCTCGTAGGTTGAGGGATCCTTCAGGATCGCGCTTGCATGAAGTCCGGCTTTGTGGGCGAAGGCGGACGCGCCGACATAGGGTGCGGTCCTTTCCGGAACCCGGTTGAGGATTTCGTCGAACAGTCGGCTGGAACGTGTTAGACCAGCGAGAGCCGCCCGGGTCACACCTGTCACATATCTGTCCCGGTATCGGGACTTGAGCAGAAGGGTCGGAATGATCGAGATGAGATTGGCGTTGCCGCAGCGCTCGCCCAAGCCGTTGAGTGTGCCCTGGATCTGCCGTGCTCCAGCGTCAACGGCGGCCAGGGTGTTGGCCACGGCATTTCCCGTGTCGTCGTGAGTATGAATCCCGAGATGGGAGCCTGGGATGCCCGCGGCAATGACCCCACCGGTGATTTCCGCGACCTCTGCCGGAAGGGTGCCTCCGTTGGTGTCGCAAAGCACGACCCACCGTGCGCCGGACTCGTATGCGGCTCTCAGGCAGTCCAGGGCGTATTCCGGATTGGCCTTGTATCCGTCAAAGAAGTGCTCGGCGTCGAACAGTGGCTCACGACCCCTGGCCGCGACATGGCCCATGGAGGTCGCGATGTTGTCAATATTCTCGCGAAGCGTGATTCCGAGAGCGGTCTCAACATGAAAATCGTGAGTCTTTCCAACCAGACATACAGCTGGGGTATTGGCGTTGATCACCGCGGCGAGAACATCATCGTTTTCGGCGCTGCGGCCCGTTCGCTTCGTCATGCCGAATGCCGTGAATGTAGCGCGGGTCCGGGGCGCCGCTTCGAAAAACGCGGTGTCGGTTGGATTCGCTCCAGGCCAGCCGCCTTCTATATAGTCCAGACCGAGCGCATCAAGCAGTTCGACGATCTGCAGTTTGTCGGAAGCTGAAAACAGCACCCCGTGGGTCTGCTGCCCATCGCGAAGCGTGGTATCGAACAGATAGAGGCGCTCCTGGCTCATTGGCTCACTCTTTCGCATACTGCGCTCATGGCTGGAGCGAAACGCCCAGCACTGGAGGTGATGTGCGGATGCATGAGCCGGAGCTGCCAGGATCCAGGATTGGACGTCATAGCAGGGCCTCCAGTTTGTCCAGCGTGAAGTCGGGAGATTTCTTCACTTCCACACCGTTAGGCGTATCCCTGACGATCAGACCGACAGATGCCAGTCTGTCGCGCAGGATATCCGCACGCTTGAAGTCCTTTGCCGCACGTGCGTCCGCACGTTCTTCCAGCAGGGGCATAATGAGAGCCTGGTCGATATCTCCTGGATACAGAAAGCTTTCGGCGTGATCCGCCATGCCCATGCGTTCACTGACGGACGCCCCCATTTCGGTCGCCCATTGCGGGACATGATCCCCGATCAGCCCTAGGAGACGTAGTGCCGCACGGAGGCTGCCAGCCTGGTCCGCTCTGGAGAGACGATGAAGTTCCGCGATGGCGCCCGGAGTATTCAGGTCATTTGCCAGGGCGTTAACGACTGACTGGGGCGGTTCATCGCCACCAGTCGCGTCCTTCACCTGCCAATACCATTTGCGGAGCGTTGCCTCCGCCTCCTGCCTCTTTCGCTCGGACCAGTCCATCGGATTGCGGTAGTGCGTTGAGAGGAACACGTACCTGATCACCTCCCCGGGAATGTCCTTGTCCAGCAGGTCACGTACCGTGAAAAAATTGCCTGCGGATTTCGCCATCTTCCGACCTTCGACCCGCAGCATTTCATTGTGCATCCAGACCCGCGCAAACCCGCCCTCGGGATGCGCGCAGGTCGACTGGGCAATCTCGTTCTCGTGATGCGGGAAGGTCAGGTCGTTACCACCGCCGTGGATGTCGAATGTCTCGCCGAGAAGCTCCAGTGCCATCGCCGAGCATTCTATGTGCCAGCCCGGCCGGCCTCGACCCCACGGCGAATCCCAGCCTGGCAGCCCTTCGGGTGACGGCTTCCAGAGCACGAAGTCCATAGGATCGCGTTTATATGGCGCTACCTCGACCCGTGCTCCGGCAATCATGTCCTCGGTGGTGCGGCCAGACAGACTGCCATATTGCGGATAGGACTGAACGCGGAACAATACGTGACCCTCAGCTTCGTATGCGTGCCCCTGTTCGATCAGGGTCTCGATCATTGCCACCATCTGCGGAATATAAGCGGTGGCACGGGGTGCTACGGTCGGATCAAGAACACCAAGTTCAGCCATATCATCAAGATACCATTGAATGGTTTCGTTGGTGATGTCGTGAATCGATCGCCCCGTCTGAGCCGCCCGCGCGTTGATCTTATCGTCCACATCGGTGAAGTTACGTACATAGGTGACATGGCTCTTTCCGTAGATGTGCCGAAAAAGCCGATAGAGCATGTCGAAGACCACCGCGGGCCGTGCGTTCCCAAGATGCGCACGGTCATAGACAGTGGGCCCGCAGACATACATGCGAACATCCTTGGGTTCGAGTGGCTCGAACCGCTCCCTGATCCGGGTAATGGTGTTGTACAGCATGATTTCGGTCATGGCTTCCTCGCACGCGCTGTCTAGCGGCGGGCTGATGCTTTCGGCTGAGTGATAAACGAAAAGACCTCCCGCGTGACAATGTCAGCGGATAATGTGGCGAATGATGATCTCACGGGTCTTCATGGAGGAAGTGAATAAACGCTGACGCACCATTTGCCAAGCCCCTAGTTTCGGATAGACGGCACTACAGGAGGCCCTGGCATGCAGTGAGGTGCCCAGATCCCAGCGGGCAGCCCATGGATCCCAGCTGCCGGTTCAACTGCCACGCTGACGCGGTAATAGCTGTAGGAGATTGACCATGACCCGCGATGCACTCAACGCCATCTGCGCCACAATGCCAGGGGCCGAAGCTTCCGACCCCTGGGGAGACGGACATGATGCCTGGAAGGTAGGTGGGAAAATGTTCGCCTGCATTGGCGCGGCTACGCCAGGCATTGCAGTCAAGACCGAAGGGGTGGAGGTTGCCGAGATGCTGATCTCGGCTGGCATTGGCACGAAAGCTCCCTACTTCCATAGATCCTGGATACTGCTTTCCTTCGATACCCCTGAGGATGAGGCGCGCCATAGAATTGGGATCTCTTACCGCCTGATTCGATCGAAACTTCCAAAGAAGGTGCAGGCATCTCTGGATCCGGTGTGATAGCGCACTACCACAACAGCACCTCAGGACGGTTGGGATCAGCTCGCTGGGAAACCGGTCCGGTCCTGCCCGACAACACTCAATGTCCTATGTGAACTGAACCGCCATGAATCTTTCCAACCGCATCATTGGCCTGACCGGAGGTGGTTCTGATGGCTGGGACGTGTTCCGGCGCGCCAGAGACATGATCCGGGACGGGATTCCTGTCGTGGAGCTGACGATTGGTGAGCATAACGAAGGGACATCGCGCCAGATTCTGAACCAGATGCACCTGTCCGCCTGTTCCGGCAATACGGGTTACGCCTCAGTGCCGGGTACGACTTCCCTGCGCGACACCATCGCCACGCGGGCAATGGAGCGCACTGGTGTCAGAACGACCAGGGAAAATGTGGTTGTCACACCAGGAGGCCAGGCGGCACTGTTCGCAGCCCATGCCGCGGCATGCGACCCAGGCGATGTCGCGCTGTTCATAGATCCCTATTACGCAACATATCCCGGCACGATTCGAGGGGTTGGAGCGGTGCCGCGGGCCATTCTGGCCAAGCCGGAAAACGGCTTCCAGCCTAACGCTGCCGATATCGCCGCCGCGACCGACAACGCGAGGTCGCTATTGGTCAACACGCCGAACAATCCCACTGGCGCCGTATACAGTGAGGACACTCTTTCCGGAATTGCCGGTATATGTCGGGATCACGACCTGTGGCTGATTTCGGACGAGGTTTATGATAGCCAGGTCTGGCAAGGCAGACATTTCAGCCCCCGGACCTTGCCGGGCATGCAGGATCGAACGTTGGTGGTCGGTTCCATGTCCAAGAGCCATGCGATGACCGGCAGCAGGGTTGGCTGGATCATTGGCCCGGAATCAGCCATCGAGCACCTTATCAATCTTTCCACCCACACGACCTATGGCGTACCGGGATTCATTCAGGATGCCGCCATGTTCGCCCTTCGTCAGGGCGGAACCATCGAGGAATCCATTGCCGCAACCTTCCGAAACCGACATGCGATGGCGATGCGACTGTTTCGGGGTTCGAATGCGGTACATGCCGTTCCAGGCGGCGGAGCGATGTACGTCATGCTGGACATCCGCCGCACCGGGATGAGCGGCACGGAATTCGCCGAAGCCCTGCTTGATGTCGAACGAATCGCCGTCATGCCTGGCGAAAGTTTTGGACAGGCGGCTGCGGGTCACCTGCGTGTGGCGCTCACGGTTGCAGATGATACTCTTGAGGATGCTCTTGCCCGAATCGAAAGATTCGCTGCGCGGATCGCATCCACAACATGATTGAGTCAAGTACACACACAGCACTGGCTCAATATAGATCCAAAATCTGGATATTCCACTAACTGCACCTTTTCAGAAAGCTCTGGAACGGTGGATGAAAGGCCCTGTCCAGGCCAAACTGACATATCGCCTTAGCGCGCCGATTGATCGGGCAGAGTCCACATACGACCAGGGGTCGCCCGACATTCCAATTTCCGCCAAATACACAATAGGTATCGTTGTTCGTGTAAAGATTGTATTCCAAAGAACGGCTCAAACTTTAATCCGCATTAACGCAGCACCCCAATATCACCTCGAATATACATCGTATTCTATCGAAACTAACGACCAATTTACCATCCCAATATTGGAATGCGACTGTTTGTATCCATATAATCTAACATACATTTCTTACATAAACCTTGTCGATGTATAAAATAATGTGTAACAGGCAACATTTCTTTTGAGATTGAGGAGTTTCTTGTTGGCTTCTATCACAGAAGGCGTATTTCTGATTGCCTTGATTTCCACGACTGCCCTAGGCGTCCGTGCGGTCTTGTACCAAAAGACAACGTCGTACTTTTCGCCTTCGGCCCCTCTTTCCATCGGAATTTTTCCGTCTTCGCATCCTCTGATTTGCTGAGCAAATGCGTCGATAAAATAAGGAAGGCCAAAATCTTCATACCTCCGAAATCCAATAAAACTCCGCAAAAGCGACTTATGCATCTGGTCCGGATACAGGCCTCCAGTCACCTCATCACAAAACCGATGAGCTTCGTACGTCTTATCAAGCAATTGCTCTTCAGACACGGACTCAAGCATTGTGCCATTAACCTTGAAGAGTTCTTCCAATCCGTTCCCCATTTGATAATTGAGCATTACCCGAGTAAATGGAATATTCTGCCGACCGCGGTCAGACCCGTCTTTCATCAATCATTGTCGTCCCCTGTTCAACCGTTAGGTGCCCTCTTCTTCCTGCGCCGGTTCCTCCTTCTGCGCTAGCCTGAACACCATCGTCCAGAGACAGCCAAGCCGCACCCTCCCTCCGCACCGAATTCCAACACACCAGCAACAGATTCCAGAGCCATCGCCTGAATTTCATGCCCCGAGGAACTGGAACAGGCGGCCGTTGTTCAAGCCACATTTCCTCATCACACAGCTGGTTCCGCGGTTCGTCGTGCCGTCTTTTGCCCATGGGGTCTCTTCCCCGCCACCTGCTTCATGACCACGAAGCTGTTCAGGCCTGTTCTTTCAGCACAGGACAGTCATCGTCCCGAACGCCGCGATGAACGAGGACTGCAACGGAACGCTTATCCTGGTGGTCCGCATAGGCGTGGAAACGGATGTCGATGCAGGGTCGGACAAAATGGCGGGATGGAACCATGATGTCCTGCCCGGACTGATTCGAGCCTCCGCCAGGCCCAGCGAAAAGGTCTCGGCCAGGAGTGAAGACAAATGCGATGGTTCTATCAAATCAACCCTTGAGTTCCTCTCGCAGTTGTGACACCGATGTCATGACATCGGTGTCACAACCGGGAAGGAACATGCGTTGGCGACCATCTATGACGTCGCAAAACACGCCGGGGTTTCCCCGAAGACGGTCAGTCGGGTGCTGAACGGTAATGCAGCTGTCGGTAAGGCCACCAGAACCGCCGTTGAAGCCGCGATCTCAGACCTTGGCTACGTTCCGTCATCCGCAGCCCGGACCATGCGATCCAACAGATCCTGTCTTGTGGGGTTGATCACCGGAGCCATTTCTATGTCCCCGCAACGTGCGGACAATTCCGGACTCCCGGATCTCTTCATCATTCAGGGAATCCAGAAGGTGCTTCAGGAAGCTGACAGGACAGTGCTGATTTCGGACACCGGAGGACGGAAGGATCGCATCCCGAAACTCATTCGCACCTTCGAGGAACATCGGGTCGAAGGACTGATCTATGTCGCGGAATTCCACCAACATGTCGAACTGCCTTCGATCCAGAGGATTCCGCATCTGGTCATCGCCAACGGCTATGACAGCGAAAGGACCCCCTGCGTCATCCCCGATGACCGGCAAGGTCAGCGGGACCTCACCGCTGAAATCATTGCCAAAGGCCACCACCGGATCGCCTATCTGACACTTTCTCCATCACTGGACGCGACCAGACTTCGTGTCGCCGGTTACCGTGACGCCCTTGGATGCGCCAATATCCCATTTGACCCGGATCTCGTATTGGCTGCGGACCTGGACCACAGTGACCTGGAGGCGGAGTTTCAGTTTCTGCACGAGGCAATCGACCGGATACTGACCCTGTCCAGTCCGCCGACCGTGCTGTGCATGGGAAACGACCGAATGGCCCTGCGCGCCTACGGCATTCTGCGCTCACGCGGAATGCGCATCCCGGAAGACATCTCGGTCGCTGGCTTTGACAATTACCAGATGATCGCCGAGACCCTCCATCCTCGGCTGACCACCGCGGCACTCGCCTACGGCACCATTGGTGCCTGCGCCGCGCAGATGCTACTGGATCTGATCCAGGGCAGGAAGGTCAGTGTTGCTTCCCCGCACCTGGTCCGTGGCCCGGTTCACTGGCGCGAAAGCGTTATCCCCCCGGAAAGCAACAGATCAGTGATCCCCTTCAATCAGTCTCACAAATTGGGAGGACTTAGGTCATGAGACACACTATTCTAGCAGCAACAATGGTCGGTGCCACAGCCCTGGCGTCCGGCGTGCAGGCTCAGACCGAACTGAGCATGTGGTACCACGGAGCAGGCAACGAAGTCGAAAGCATGCTCATCAATCAGATCGTGGATGACTTCAACGCCAGCCAAAACGACTGGGAGGTTTCGATCGAGAGCTTTCCACAGGCCAGCTATAACGATTCGGTCGTGGCAGCGGCGCTAGCCGGAGACCTACCCGACATCATTGATGTCGACGGTCCGGTCATGCCGAACTGGGCGTGGTCCGGCTACATGCAGCCGCTTCCCATCGATGAATCGGCCTTCGCCGACTTCCTGCCAGGAACCAAGGGGTATTGGGATGGCACGGTCTATTCCGTTGGCCTTTGGGATGCGGCTGTCGCCATGGTGACCCGCCGTTCCTATCTCGAAGAGGCGGGTATCCGCGTCCCGACACTTGAGGAGCCCTGGACCCACGCGGAATTCGACGCCGCCCTCGTCACGCTGAAGGACTCCGGAAAGTTCGAATATCCTCTCGATCTTGGCATGGCCTGGACGGGCGAGTGGTATCCGTATGCCTTCAGCCCGTTTCTCCAGTCGTTCGGCGGCGACATTGTTGACCGTTCTACCTACAAAACTGCCGAAGGTGCCCTGAACGGTGATGCGGCGCTTGCATTCGGAGAATGGTGGCAGAGCCTCTTCGAACGGGGGCTCGCACCTGGCACATCGCAGGATCCCGCCGACCGCGACAGCGGTTTCAACGAAGGGAAATACGCGATCTCGTATAACGGCAACTGGGCGGCACTCGGCATACTCAAAGCGTTTCCGGAGGATACCCTGTTTCTGCCCAACGTGGACTTTGGAGAGGGCTCCAAGATCGGGGCGGCCTCCTGGCAGTTCGGTGTCTCGGCAAGTTCCGAGAATCCTGAAGGAGCGGCGGCATTCATCGAATTCGCGCTACAGGACAGGTATCTGACGGCGTTTTCCGATGGCATCGGGCTGATTCCACCGACCCCCAGCGCCTCCGAAGTGAGTCAGTATTACTCCGCGGGCGCCCCTATGGAGGTGTTCTACGGCCTTTCCGAGGCCCAGGCACTCGTACGGCCGGTTACCCCGGGCTATGTTGTCGCCGCCAAGATTTTCGAGAAGGCCTTGGCCGACATCGCAAACGGCGCCGATGTTGCCGATACGCTGGATGCCGCCGTCGATGAAATCGACGCGGACATCGAACGTAACGGCGGTTACGGGCACTGACTTCCGGTTACGGGGCCCCGATTTCCCGGTGCCCCGGACCTTTGAGCCAAGAGCGAAGCCATGGCGTCGGACCTCACCACATCGAACGGTACGGGGTGGGCATTTGCGCTTCCTGGCTTCGGTCTCATCACGCTCTTCATACTTACGCCGTTCTTTTTCGCATTTTACCTGTCATTGACGAATCAACGACTGATTTCGCCCAATCCAACGGAATTCGTCGGTCTCGAGAACTACCGCAATTTACTCTCGCTTAGCGTTCTCACCATCGAACCGGAACGCGACGGGAACGGCATTGTTGTCAGGGGCGAAGACGGCGACCTAAAATATCCTCGCGTGCGTAAATTCACCCGCAACAATCCCGACTACCCGCATCTCCAGGGTATGCGTGAGTGGTTCAGATGGCGGTCTGGCGAGAACGTCAAGGTAGTCGTCGCCAAAGACGTTGTATTCATGAAAGCCCTGGTCAACACGCTCACATTCGTACTTGTGGTCGCTCCCGTACAGGGAGGACTGGCGTTGATACTCGCGCTTCTGATTAACCAGAAGCTTCGGGCGATCAATCTGTTTCGGACGATCTATTTCATGCCGGTCGTGGTTTCGATCGTCGTCGTTTCGCTGCTCTGGAGGTTCATCTTTGACGGTAACGATGGACTTCTGAACAGCATTCTCTCCTGGATCACGTTTGGTTGGTTCGAGCCGCGTGACTGGCTTGGCAATCCGGATACAGCGCTGGGGTCGATCATTGCCATGTCGATATGGCAGGCCGTCGGGTTTCATATGGTCATCTGGCTCAGCGGTCTCCAGACAATCAGCCCGACTCTCTACGAAGCCGCCCGGATTGAAGGCGCCAGCGCATGGCAGACGTTTCGCTATGTGACCTGGCCTGGCCTTCGCAACACCGCGATTCTAGTGCTGATCGTCATCACCATGCAGGCATTCGCGCTCTTCGCGCAGATTGACGTAATGACCAATGGAGGACCACTCGACAGCACCCAGGCACTGGTATTCCAGGCAGTTGAGCGCGGCTACGGCAAACAGGACATATCGGGTGGATCGGTGATCTCGGTCATCCTGTTCCTGATCGTGCTTAGCATCTCGCTTCTACAGCGCTGGCTCACGAGGGACCGATAGCATGAAGGTGATCAACCCGAATGACCGCGGACTTCGCCTGTTCATTCGGTACGTTGTACTGGTCCTGGTTGCGCTCATTTTCATCTTCCCTCTTCTGTTCATGGTGATGTCAAGTCTTAAGCCGGACCAGCAGCTTCTGGTGGACACTTCCAGCATGAACGCGTTTCTGCCGGTTGGCGACATAAGTCTGGACAACTATTGGGACGCATTCCAGCGCGCACCGGTGGCAACATTCGTCATGAACTCCGTTATCGTGACCGGACTTACGGTTCTTCTTAGCCTGCTTCTCTGCTCAATTGCCGCCTTTTCGTTTGTGTTCATAAACTGGAAGGGGCGCGGCCTTATCCTGACCATCATTCTCGCGACCCTGATCATTCCCTTTGAGACCATAGCGATTCCACTGCTGCTGCTGGTTTCGAAGCTGCCCTGGATAGGATGGGAAGGGCTGGAATTCGGCTGGCTGAACACCTATCGGGTTCAGATCATCCCCTGGATCGCAGATGGCCTGACGATCTTTCTTTTCGTTCAGTATTTCAAGGATCTGCCCGCAGAGCTCGTCGAAGCAAGCCGCGTGGAAGGAGCAACGTGGTTCCAGATATACCGTCGCGTGATCATACCGCTTTCAGGTCCGATCCTGGCAACCGCCGCGATCCTGAAATTCCTGGTCATGTATAACCAGTATCTCTGGCCGCTGATGGTGGTGCAGCAGGAAAGCGTTCGACCAGTGATGGTGGGACTCGGCTATTTCTTCCAGCTCAACACCGCATGGGGAGAGCTCATGGCCTATCTCACTGTCATCACAGTCCCGGTTCTGGCATTCTACCTCGCCCTTCAACGAACGTTCATCGCTTCAATCGCCTCGACCGGCGTCAAAGGCTGAAGGAGTATTCACCTCATGGTTCTCGCGCTGAAAGACGACTGGATTTGGGACAGCTGGTACATCCATGACGGTAGTTGCTGGCATGGGTATTTCCTGAAAGCGCCCAAAGCCATCAGGGAGCCGGAACTACGCCACTGGAATGTCACCCAGGGTCATGCGGTCAGCAAAGATCTCATTGAGTGGACCCATTTGGGCACCTGCCTGACTCCCGCCCCCAGTCCGGCATGGGATGACTGCACCACATGGACCGGTTCGGTCGTCGGCGATGACGTAGGGGGCTGGCATCTGTTCTATACCGGCAGCGCGCATGCCGAGAATGGACTCTATCAACGAATTGGCCACGCTGTCAGTGACGATCTGCATTCATGGCGCAGGAGCGGTGTCCAACCCTGCCTGGATCTCGTCGGACCGGCGGCGACACATTATGAAGTCGATCATGTAACCGAACTCTGGCATGACCGTGCCATGAGGGATCCATGGGTCATGTGCGACCCGGAGACCGGTGGATGGATGATGTATTTTACCGCACGGGCCGCGGGTGTGAAGGAAGCGAACGCGGGTGGCGCGATTGGATTTGCGACCTCCCCTGACCTGATCTCCTGGACGCTCCAGCCACCGGTGTTTGTTGGCGGATATGGTCAGCTTGAAGTTCCACAGGTCTTTGAGATCGGAGGTATCTGGTACTGTCTGTTCTCGACTGCCGCGGAGCACTTTTCGGATGCCCAGGCAGAAGCAACACCTGGAGGGCCCGTTACAGGAACGCATTATCTTCTGGGCAGCAGCCCTCGTGGTCCATGGCGCATCGCACCCGGACGCTTTCTGGACGGCTCCCTTCCCTGCCAGAGATATGCGTCCAGGATACTGGATACGCCTGATGGGCTTGTCATCATGGGGTTCTCGGATCGTCCGAATGGTGCGTTTGTAGGACATGTTATGGATCCCCAGCCCGTCACCGTGGGAGAGGACGGGCGGCTGGCTGTGCTCGAAATGAGTGGTTAGGCAAATGGCATCGCTGAAACTGCGGAACATCAGAAAGAAGTTCGGAAATGTCGAAGTCATAAAGGGTGTCGATATTGATGTAGACCACGGCGAACTCGTTGTATTCGTTGGCCCCTCAGGATGCGGAAAGTCCACGCTTCTTCGCATGATCGCAGGACTTGATGACATCACCGACGGCAGGCTTGAGATCGATGGACGGGTGGTGAACGAACTGCAGCCCAAGGAACGCGGAATCGCCATGGTGTTTCAGTCCTATGCGATCTTTCCGCATATGACCGTTCGTGAAAACGTGGGATTCGGCCTGACGATCAATCGCGTCAACCGTAAGGAGAAGGACAGGAAGGTTACCGAAGCAGCGCGCATCCTGCAAATGGAGGATCTTCTCGACCGTCGGCCATCGGAGCTTTCTGGCGGACAGCGGCAGCGTGTCGCGATTGGCCGGGCAATCGTCAGGGACCCAAAGGTCTTTCTGTTCGACGAACCCCTGTCGAACCTCGACGCCGCGCTTCGGATGGATATGCGCATGGAACTTGCCAAGCTGCATCAGGATCTCGGCGCGACGATGATTTACGTCACCCATGATCAGGTCGAAGCGATGACACTGGCGGACAAGATCGTTGTGCTGCGGGACGGTGAGGTGATGCAGGCCGGAAAGCCCATGGATCTCTATCATAACCCAGCCAATCTGTTCGTCGCCGGGTTCCTGGGTGCGCCGTCGATGAATTTCATGAGGGTAACCGTCCGTGACATCAGGGACGGAATGATCAGGGTGGATAACGCAGTGCTGGATGGGTTCGCTGTTCCCGCCGGTCAAAGTGCGTCCAGGCGCTGCGATACGGCCACGCTTGGCATACGGCCGCAACATATCGACATTACGGAACCGGATCAGGGGATGCTGCACGGCACGGTATCGTTGGTGGAAAGGTTGGGAAGTGAGACCGTTGTCAATGTCATGCTCCGCGACGGCTCAAAGATCATTGCGGTGATTTCAGAGGATCAGCTGCTGGATCCCGGAACCGGGATCGGACTTAAATTTGATCCTGAAAAGGCGCATGTCTTTACCGAGACATCCTGATCCGATCAGGTTCGCAAATCCTGTATACCCTCCGGGCGAAGAAGCTGACATGCCTATGGAGAAGCTTCCGAATGTCCAGGAAACGCCCTAACCTCCAGCGCCTTCACTCATCGCGGCTGCCGCCGTCACACCAGCCTCCTGACTTAATGGTTTCTCGATCACCGCGCGTCTTCGCGCTCCCGAGCTGAAAGCGTTGACGTTGACGCGAACGTGGTAAATAGCCGGAGGCCGCGACACCCCAGGCTTCCACCTGGGACATGGGAACAAACCACGGCCGGACCTTTCCGCTTGCCCTCAAATGGATCCGGGACAACCTCCAGCGAAGCTGCCTTCGGGACCAAGGGTCATTGGAATGCAACCATACCCAACTTGCTGTTCACATGATAGAGCCTCTGCAGCCGCACAGCAGACGACGATTCCTTAGTGGCTATCGGGACATCATCCGATCTTCGGAAAAGTCGTGAAATCCGTTTGAATCAACGGTGAAGCCACGGTTTCCAGCGCTCGGCGACATCTGGTGGATCAATGTCCAGCCATCAAGAAACGAGGCGATCCTGGCCGCGCTCAAGCGAACGCGGCCAATGTCCAGGGATCTGTGCTGTACATTTGCCAGCATCTGCCATCAACCAATGACAGTCGGCCATCATATGCGTGGCAGGCAACGGATAGTGTCACGCAAACCTTGTCCTGCGCTCAGTCCGTAAGCGCAATCGTGGTCGGCTACGAGACGATTTGCCAGTCACCATTCGCGTCACGGCAGGCGGTGCCATAGGCCTGCTGTTCCTGTCCAGCAACGAAAATGGTATTGGTGTATTCCCTACAGACCTGCCCTTGGGGATTAACACCGCTTCGGGTGATGGCCACCCGCCCATGCGCCGGCCCTCCGGCATTGTCCGGATTCTCCCAAACTATGTCGGAATCGCTTTCAAGCGCTGCTGTCGTCGCCGCGGCCGCCCTCTGTTGGGAGTTTCTGTCAAGGGCGGCACCGATCTGCTGTCCTATGGATGCGCCAATAATGGCACCAATCGCCGTCGCCGCGGTATTTCCGTCCCCCTTGCCAAACTGGTTACCAATGACGGCACCTGCGGTTCCTCCGACTACAGTGCCGGCTACTTCATTCGAACTCATGCACCCTGTCAGGCCAACAGCCAACAGCACGCCTAGACCCGCCAAGTGGTATCGACTGTGCGGAATCGGTTTCATTTCTCTACTCCTCTCAAGATTGTGTCAGGCATCATGCCAGATGATGAAGCGGCCTCTTTTCACCCTGATGATTCTTGGCCGCGAATGTTCCGACCGGTCCGCCCGGTACAGTCCAGCCGAGTTCCCGGTGCTGGGACAGGATATAAATGATCGGTGGCAGGGTGCGCAGCTGCCCCTGCCCGCGCTTACCTGTGCCATTCTTTCCTCAATAGGCTCGCTCCCTTTCATGGGCGGCACGATAGCACTCAACTGTCCGGGCGTCCAGCACCGCCGCTCCCGCAGGAACACCCGATTTCGACCTTGATCCAACCCATGATCCGCAACACAATCGGGTTTACAGTCACCTTTTGTTCATTCCCGTGATGCGGGGATATTGGGCAGAGAAGCCCATTCGCGGAATTTCTTCTCCAGCATGTGAGAGGCGGCACTGCAGTTCGGAAACCGCCAATTAGCTTCGCCATTTTCGGAACCTTTGAAGTTTCAATGGAATGAGGCATTCCCGCACCAGATGCGCCAACTCCCTGTTCCATACCCCGCACCGCATTAGCAGAAGCCAGGCCCAAGGGACTGTTCTGGTGACCCTACCACAATTCCAGCCCTGAAATCACCCAGACGTTCTGCGCTCCCCTGAATGGCGATTCCGGGTTGGAGACAGGGATGACTTTTGGATCTGGAGCACCGATGACCGGTCCGGACGGCACCTGGCCCCGATTCGGCGGAAACCCATCAAACGAACTGCGCAATGACGCCGCTGGCAGCATCAATGATGTGGGCCAGCCTCAGCCATTGCCCGGAATGGAAGTCGCACGAAAACGCAAAGATGCGGCATCGATTGCCGACTCACGCGTGTGACATGCACCTCCCGCACAACGGGCCGTCGGCCTCTTCTTCCAGACAGTCTCATTTTTTCTTCATAAAATTACAATGTTACGTTATGGAGTCGATGTAAAGGTCTAATTCCGGTCATACCGGCCACCCCGCGGCGTCAAACGGAATATTCATCCAGGTCTTCCGCAATTCCCGATGCCTCACCGAATGTCTCCCTCAGCGCCTGCAGAGCGCTCGCGCGATTCTCGCTCCCATCCATATGAACCCTGAAATGGGTCAGTAACAGCCGACGCACTCCTGCCTTCCCTGCCATCCGGGCGATTTCGGAGGGCGTCGGCGTCAGGGCCGCCATCTCCGGATGAGCCATCTCGCCGTCCAGCCGGTAGCACCAGTGCAGGAGAAGATCAGCGTCCTGGCACAGATGCTCGAGCCCTTCGCACAGGCCGGCATCTCCGGAATAGACGAAGCTCCGGTCGGCTGTATCCACCCGAAGGGCCATGCAGTCAAGCTCTGGCTGGGCGTGCGGAACCTCGCAGGTCCTGATACACCAGCCATTGCCATCCAGCGAAAATCCAGGAACGACTTCGGTGACTTCGGGTGTCGGCCATGGTCGTGGCAATACGCCACCTCGCGACAGCCAGACCTGCTGGCTTGGCAATAATTCGGTTCGGGCCCGCAGGTCATGGGCAAAAACACCTTCCCGACCGAACAGTTTGTCGGTGATCTCCGAAATGGGCTGAGGACCGAAGACCTTCAGTGGCGCACCGCCTTCGTCCCAGGCCGCATGGATCAGCCTTGCGTAATCCATCATGTGATCGGAATGGAGATGGCTGAAAAACAGGTAATCGATGTCGGAAGGCCGGAGACCCAAATGCAGCAATCGATCAAAAACCCCACCTCCACAATCGAACAGCAGCCTGTCTGTGCCAGTCCCGACAAGATAGCCGGATGATGCGCGACGGGTGCATGGTTCTGGAGAACCGGATCCCAGTACCGTGAGTTTCATTTCCGCGTATCCGGAGGTGGCGTTGCTCCGGGCGCCCCGAGCTTAAGCGCCTCTTCACGACCACCATAGCGCTCGATCATTGCCGCCTGATCGGCAAAGGCCAAAGCGTCAACCTGATCCGGGTCACAGATCTGCATCAGTTCCGCATGCATCATATCGCGGATTTCAGCGTGATCAGGGCGCAGGCCCAGATCCACAAGTTCCTCCGGGTCCGAATTCAGGTCGAACAGCTCCGGTGGAAATCCGATGTAATGGTTGTATTTCCAGCGACCCTTTCGAAGCATGAACGCGCCCGACACCGCCCCCGCGGCGTGGTATTCGCTGAACACTCGACGGTCGGGCTCCGCAGGCCCGGCAGCGATCTTGGTCAGGGGGCGTCCCTCACAGGCGAATGCCAGCCCATACTGTGCCGGAATGGTTGCTGAAACATCAAGCAGGGAGACTGGTGTGTCACAGACCCCCGACGGAATGTCGGGTCCCGCCATGATTAGCGGAACCGCCACATTTTCCTGATACAGATTCGACTTTCCCCAAAGTCCCCGCGCACCAGCATTGTCACCATGGTCGGAAGTGTAGATGACGGTTGTCGTTTCGTCATATCCCGCCGATTCAAGCGAGCCGAGAATCCGGCCGACGCTATGGTCGAGCCATGAGCAGAGCCCAAAATATGCGGCCATCGCACGCAGGCGCTCCTGCGGGTCGGCAAAACGCCCCTCGCTGTCCATCATGGCATTCTGCCTCTCGACCCACGGGTGCCGAATATATCCGGTGGACGGATGCAGCTTTGGTTCGGGAAGCTCTTCCAGAGGATAGAGGTCAAAATATTCCTGCGGTACGACAAGTGGGAAATGCGGTGCGACCAGGCCGACAAATAGACACCATGGACGCCGATCTCCACTTTCGGCACGGTCATGGAACCATTGGTGGGTCCGCCTGACCACAGCATCGTCATACTCGGTGTATTTACTGTTGCCAGGGCCAATATATTCGCCAAGCATGCGCCTTTTGCCTGTCACTCGTTCGTCTTCGCGGCGAATCGAGGCCCAGACCATTCCAACGCCGTCCACCACCATCATCGGAAGATGTTCCGCGTCGAATCCAGAGGGGTCGGCGACATCGCGGTAATGCAGCTTACCTATTGATTCCACGGGAACTCCCGCCGCCTGCAGCGCATGCCCCCAGCCCGCAATCGACCCGTCATACGGCATCGCGTTGTCCCATAAACGGGTCTGATGGACAAATTTTCCGGTGGCGAACGAAGCACGGGCTGGAACGCAGATGGGAGAAGGCGTGCTGGCATCGGTGAACCTCAGCCCTCGAGCGGCGAGCGCGTCCAGGTTCGGTGTCCTCACGAACGGATGGTCGGCACAACCCATGGCGCGGGCCTGATGCTCATCGGACATGATGACCAATAGGTTGGGCTTGGTCACGATTCGTCCTCCGTCTCCGCTATCCGGTCGAGCCTGTCCAGAACACTGAACACAACCTGCCGTTCGGACTGGTTCATGGCCCCCATCCACGTCTCCTGACGGGCCCGCATAGCAGGCCACACGCGCATGTAGAGCCGCTCACCTCCCGGAGTCAGCCGCAATCGAGTCTTTCGATGATCCGATTCGCTCTCATTGGCCATGATCAGGCCGCTCGCGACCATGCTACGGATGCATCGGCTGAGCTGCCCCTTATCGAGCTGGCTTTCACGGGCGATTTCAGTCAGGGTCGGGTGACCTAGCGCTCGAACCATCACCATCACTCGCCATTGCGTCAGGGAAATCCCATAGCTTTTTCCAAGGATTCTGGACGCTTGTGCATTGAGTCGGGCGTTTAGGCGAGAGAGCCTGTACGTGATCCGATGCCGCATTGGTAAATTGTGTTCGTCCCAGTTGGCCATCATCTTCCAGAAACAGCCTCCGCTCACTCGTCAGGATCACTGACAGATAATCGTTGACCCGTCAACTTTTATTGTTGACCTATCAACAAAGAGCGGGTTTGTTGGGAGTGAAAACTGAGTCAGGGAGAGCAATCATGAAAACACTTATATCCGCCGCAGTGGCGGCGTTCGGGATTTTGCTGGGGTCAACGGGCGCGATGGCGGCCGACTGGACACCACCGGGACCAATCAAGCTGATAATTGCATTCGCCGCAGGCGGCGGGGCCGATACCCAGGCACGACTGATCGCTGAAGAACTCGAGGCGCGCCATGGCTGGTCGATCGTGCCCGAGCAGATCACCGGCAAGGGTGGTATGAACCTCGCAGTGGCGATCAAGGACGAGCCGAATGACGGCAGCGTCATCGGAATGGTCGTGACGGAGACGCTGGGATACAACATGCGCGTCGCGGATGCGGGCGTAACGCCAGAAGACTTCACACCAATCGTTACAACCGCTGGATTCCAGATGGGAATCGTTTCGCAGTCCTCCAAGGGCTGGAACAGTTTCCACGACGTGATTGCGGCGGCAAAGGGTGGCCAGGAGATCAGATTCGGTGTCATGAGCCCTAGGCTGGCCGACCTTGCGTACCTGCTGGGAAAGGAAAACGACGTGGACCTGAATATCATTCAGGTGGCGGGCGGACGTGCCGTAATGAATGGCGTCAACGCAGGTGACATGGATCTTGGCTTCATGGCTGGCATACAGTCCAAAGGCGTGGCTGCAGGCGATCTCGTAAACCTCGCTTCAGCACTCTCGACCCCGCTACAGCAGACCCCGGACGCGCCGCTGCTGTCCGATCTCGGTGTCGAATTCAATGCGGACGGCTACTTCCTCTTCATCGGCCCACAGGGAATGCCAGCCGAGGCCCGAGACACATTGGCTTCGGCAATCGCCGAAGTGGTGATGGACGAAACCACAAAGGCCGGGGAAGTGATCAGGAACGCCTTTGGTGGTCCGAGCGTCATCACCGGTGACGAACTCGACGCACTGGTCAAAGGCGACTTTGAAGCTGCTGGAGCGCTATTGGCAGCCGCTTCGGAATAGTTACGGCCCGGGCTCCGGAACAAAGAGGTATGCGACCGGAGCCCGGACACAGAGACAGGGACTTCATGCGGCCCCAGTTAACGACAGATATCGTCCTCGGGGCCGGATGCATCGTGGTATCGATCGCCGCGATCTTCCTCTGGATTCCGATTGACACGTCAACGGGCCTGATCGAGACGGTGCGCCGACAGGTCTCGATCGGCGATGCGCTCGCCCCGACCACCGCGTTCGGGTTCGTGCTTGCGGGTGGAACGCTCCTGGTTCTCCGCGGTCACCGAAGCGCTGCAGATCGGCGAATCACGATCGGGAATCTGAGATTCCTGTTTGCGCTGCTTTCAATGCTGGCCGCGAGCCTCGCACTCATGCGCTGGGCCGGACCTGTCGTAGCCAGCGTTACAGCGGAGGATGGATACCGGATACTGCGTGACACGGCACCCTGGAAGCAAATCGGATTCTTCCTGGGCGGATCAGTTCTGGTCGCGGGACTGATTTCCCTTGTCGAGGGAAGAATCACGTCCCGTTCGGTGATGATTGGTACGTTGGCGGCGCTCGCGATGATCTTGATCTATGACCTGCCTTTCGAAGACCTGCTGCTACCTCCGAACGGCGATGTCTGATGGGGGCATTCGACTATTTCTGGCTAGGCATTCTGGCGGTGTTTCAGGGGCCGGAGATGTTCAGCTTCATGGGCATCCCTGTCTCGATCACTCTGGCGATGATCCTCTTCGGATTCCTGCTTGGCATCGCTGTAGGCGCAACTCCGGGACTTGCCGGTCCGGTCGCCATGGCGATCTCCCTACCGATCCTAATCTCGGCATTCGGGTTCACTCCTGACGCGCTGCTTCCGGTCATGGGATTCCTGATCGGTGTGATGAAAGGCGCCACCGTAGGCGGCGCTGTCCCGGCAATCCTGTTTAACACTCCAGGCACACCGGACGCGTTCATGACGACGCTCGATGGCCATCCAATGGCGCGGAACGGACAGGCCAGAAAGGCCCTCAGGATCGCACATCTGTCCTCCGCCTCTGGGGATACCTTCTCGGATATCGTCCTGATCCTATGCGCACCCTTTCTGGCAATCCTGGTCGAATACTATCTGGATCTGCCCGAAAAAACCGCCCTTCTGATCCTTTCACTCGCGTTCATCTCATCGGTGATTGGCGGTTCAGTGGGCAAAGGGCTGATCTCCATGGGATTGGGATTGCTGGCGGCCTATGTCGGTACAGGTGAAGATTTCTATCCCCGTCTCAGTTTCGGAACACAGACATTGGCCGAAGGCTTTCCAATAGCGACTGCAGTCCTCGGCGTCCTCATTCTGGGAGAAGTGTTCAAAGGCATAGAGGATCTCTGGCACGAACAGAAAGCAGGCGCAAAGCTGACCACCTTGGCGAACAGGGGCGATCAGCGACTGAGCCGACGTGATCTGGGTCGGCTGGCACCCTATATCGGGCGTTCCGCGCTCATCGGCACCGCCATCGGGGCTCTGCCTGGAATCGGATCAACTCTGGCGGCAACACTGGGCTACACTCTCAACCGCAATCGCTACGAACGCACAAAGACCGAAAGCGACCCGGCGTTCGGAGAAGGCGCGCCGGAAGGCATTGCGGCAACCGAAGCGGCCAACTCCTCCGTTTCCGGTGCAAATCTGATCCCGGTGCTGTCTCTCGGAATTCCAGGAAACGCCGCGGCCGTATTCCTGATCCTCGCAGCAGAGAGCATCGGTGGGTTTAACCCGGGCCCATCGGTGTTCAAATTCACCACCGACACGGTGAATCCGGAACTTGTCGTCGCATTTGGCCTATTTACGGCGATGCTGCTGGCAAACGTGCTTAACTGGACGGTCGGCGGCGTGTTCATGCGCTCCATGGGCATCATGATCCGCATCCCCAAGCACATTCTGCTACCGATAGTGCTCCTGCTGACCCTTACCGCAATCTATGTTCAGGAAACCCGAATGGAAGCGATATGGTTCGCAATTGCCTTCGGCGTCCTCGGATATTTCATGCGTCGGCTCGGCATGTCTCCGCTCCCGTTCGTCATCGCCTTCATCCTGGGTGGCAAACTGGAGGAGACCGCACGGCAGGCATTCGCGGCAACCGGAGGAGATATCCTCTTCCTCTTCACCAGTCCCGTCGCGTTCGCGTTTATTGCGCTCGCGGTCGCAGTAATCGTCTTTTCCATTCGCCCGACGAGAAAGACCAAGGAATGACACGCCCCAACATCCTGCTCATTTCAGCAGACCAACTGCGCGCAGACTGCCTTGGCATCGAAGGCAGGAAGGTAAAGACGCCACATCTCGACCAGTTCGCATCAGAGGGCACGAGGTTTTCGAACTGCATCACCCCCTGTGTCGTCTGCCAGCCTGCGCGCGCCTCAATCCTGACCGGCCAGCTTTGCCGCACCCACGGGGTTCATGACAACGGCATCGACCTGCTGCCTGAAATCGGAGAACAGGGATTTGCCGGGGCGATGACCGCTGCCGGTTACGAAACCGCGTTCTTTGGAAAAGCGCATTTCTCCACCTACCATACGTTCCAGCCAACCGGCACACCGGAATGCCTCGAATCATCGGCCAACTACGCCGATACCTGGTATGGGCCGTATATGGGTTTCAGCCATATCGAGATGATGCTGGTGGGACATAACTGGTTTCTGCCGGAACATCCGCCACGCGGACAGCATTACGAGCGCTGGTTCCATGCAGACGGCCGCGGTGATGAAAGGAATGCGCTCTATCGGCAAAACGCGGGTGACACGGGGAATGCGGCACAGACCTGGCATTCCAGGCTACCGGTCGCCTGGCATAACTCAACCTGGACGGCCGACCGCGCCATCGAATGGCTTAGACATGGACGCGATGGGAATCCGTTCTGTGCATGGGTGAGTTTTCCAGACCCACACCATCCATTTGACGCGCCGGAACCATGGTCACGCCTGCACAATCCCGCCGAGGTCGACCTACCCGACAATCGAAAGTTGAGTTTTGAGGGCAGGCCATGGTGGCATGAGGAGGTGCTTACCAGCGAGCCGCAAGGTTCCAGCAAGAATGTGGAGGTGCGCAAGTCCTACAGTCGGATTCCCGGCCAGACTGACGACCAGCTTCGTGAAATCATTGCCAATACCTATGGTCAGATCGCTTTGATCGACCACAATATTGGCCGTATCCTGATCGCACTGGACGAAGCGGGGCTTAGCCAGAACACCATGGTGGTCTTCATCAGCGATCACGGAGACTGGCTTGGTGACCATGGCCTGATCCTGAAAGGACCAATGCATTACGAAGGGCTCCTTCGGGTACCCATGATGTTCAGAGGACCCGGTATTCCAGCGGGAGTGGTGAACGGGCAACCCGTCTCGACGATGGATCTGGCATCGACGTTTTTCGACTATGGAGGAGCGACCCCACAACTGGTGCAGCACGGCTCCAGTCTGCGGCCGCTCATTGAGGATACGGGGGAAACGCGGGAGTTTGCATTGAACGAATGGGAACTACTGCCCACCCGTACTGGCGTAGCGCTGAACCTCCGCACGGTCAGGACACGAACCAAGAAGCTGACAATTGATCTGATTTCCGGCGCGGGCGAACTCTATGACCTCGAGCGCGACCCCGGCGAGTGCATGAATCTGTTCGATTCAGCGGCGGCCGCGGATACGCGCCTTCAGCTTGAATCCCTTCTCGCGACGCGGCCAGATGACATTGGCCCGCAGCAAACACAGGTCGGGATGGCATAGGTCATCAACCTGGCAGCAAACTGCCGCTTCGGCAGTCAGGGCCGGAAACCCATTCAGTGCAGGTCTTGCGAATTCCATCCACGCCTGTCTGCATCTCGCCCCTCAGGCAAGGTCTTGCCGCATCCGTACAGCCACCAGGCACTCCTCCCGCATCGGTAGGAGGCTATCGTTGCATTCCAGGGTGAGAAAAGGAGAACCGCGGCTTCGCATGACCAGATACGGTTCCCTGATCAGGGTTCAGCAGCAAATCCGGGCACCTGTCCAGGCTGCCACAGCGTGATCGAGTGTGCGGGTCGCTGGGGCGGAGGGAAACACGGAAAACCATTCGGAGCGTAACGGCAGTGGGATAGGTTATGCTGGATCCAGGTGGGTTCAACACAGCTGAAAGGCCAATGACGGGAAGACCGCATGGGCATGCGCAACAGACTCTTTCTTGAATGCAAGGCACGTCTCGCGTTCCAAATGAATTCAGATATTCCGTCAGTATACAAATGGAGTCGCAATGGCAGAAATTTCCGTTGGGTTTGACCGGGAGTCACTGCACCCGACCAAACAAGGCGCAGCCGATATCAGCCATTCAAATATATTTCGATTTGTTCTGCCCTCCCCTTTGCAGCGATCAAGACCGACTCCACCATGGTTTCCGGCACGACATCAGCGACCTCCCGCTGAAGCCTATTCGAAACACTCGGCAGTAACTCGATGATCTCGATCATCACCTCATGCAGAGCGGCAACGGAAAAGCCTGTTTGCCGTGCGTTCTGCTCAAACTGGCGCGGAACGATCTCGGAAATTCTGTATCGACGTCCATTGCCGACCGCCATGGCCAGCCGCATGGCACGTCTTGGAATCTGGCGGCGCTCATGGTGCTACTGCGTAGTCAGGATGTCGTAGAGCGGGGTCATCATAAAAGCGGCCCAGCGGCTTCAGGAATAGTGAAAAATTTTCGCATGTCCGTCGGTCGCGCCGATCAGCCAGAACACAAGCAGGGCCTTGAAAAATGTTCGCCGGTCCCTGTCAGGCGTGTCGCTGGATTTCAGAAGGTCAAGGCAGGCCGCAATGCCGGGGCCACCATCGTTTTCATATTTCAGGGTCGGCACGACACCAAGCGATTGGCACATATCTTCCTGCGGAAAGCGCAGGAGCCGTCCCTTGCTGTCGAACTTGCGGTCGAAACGCTCGACACTCAATACCAGAAGGTTATCTGACAGTCGCAGGATGTCAGTTCGGGCAACCGCAAGACCTAGCGCGCGGCACAGAGCCATGCAGAAATGCTCGTTCTGCACGCTGTCCGTCATATCGATCTCACCACGCGCAGTCCGCACCCTGCCGATCTGAGGCTTCAGGATATGTGTTGTCGGTGTTGTGCCAATAGGCACCATCCATTGTCCGTTATGAAAGAGAAGTGCAGTCTTGTCCGGCGCACCAGCAGGGGAAACCCGGAAGGCGTCTTCACCACCGCGTATACCAAGTGGTGTGGTGGCGAGCGAACGAATACGCGCCGCAATGTCGTTGTCTGTCAGCGACTTACCGACGGGTGGCCCCGGCGGTTCGGGAGCGACATCCTCTGGCAGGAACTGGAGTGCGCCAACGCAATCACGCCCGAGAGCGGACAGCATTGAAATCGCGTCCGTGCCTTCAGCTCCGAGGCGAGCGGCGATCCGGGCGCGAATGCGGTCATCATCAGGAAGCAGATTTTCGAACACCACCCGCATGGCGAGACCGGTGTAAGGCCGATCCATGAGCGGCATGGAATGGGAAACGGGGATCGCATACTCCCAGTCGAGCCAGTCGCGGATGTAATCGAAGCGGGTCGCGCCATCGGCGGCTCGCACCAGTCTCCCAACCAAGACCATTCAGGGCGACGTTCAACCGACCGGACTTTCGCTTCCGACCCATCAGAAGATGTCCTCAAGATCGGGTCCACTCTTCGCGCTGCGCAGGGTTAGTTGAATTTCAAGGTCAAGAGCGGCCATGATGTCGAAAATGACCCGAAGCTGGGAGCGCGGCTTGCCGCTTTCAACACCGGAGATGGTCTGCTGACGCAGACCTGCCCTTTCGGCAAGCTGGGTCTGGGTCAGGCCCTGACGTCTGCGCTCCTTCTGAATCGCCACTCCCAGCTGTCTGGTGTTACGTATGGTCATGGTGTTCCTCCGAGCTCCAATATCCGCGATCGCGGATAATCCGTACCGTTTCCCCTCCAAAGCGAGGCGAAGAAGGGGGAGGCACGGAAGGTTTCGACCTCAACTTCAAACTCCGCATTGGGCGCGGCGGCACTCGGTGGTTCCGTGGAAGTTCGTTTCCTCAGGAAGTGGTTTGGCGCCAGTCGGTTCGCATGTATTCGGGACGCGCTGCCAATGAAATTACGGACATGCGAGGCAGAATTCCGCGTCGAACGCCTTCGAAACCCACGCATGAACGACGAATTCCTTGCCGCTATCCGCTGCGACCGCTTGGATGGCGGCGAAGATCAGCTGTAGGAGTCTGACGTAGGGGTATCGCATGAATTTCATGCGATACCCCTAATCCACCACCATCAAGGCATTGACTCCGCAGCCTTCAGGACAATGCTGCCATAGAATACTGGAGGCCAGTGATGAATGCTCTATGGATAATGTGCGACCAGCTTAGATGGGACTATCTCTCCTGCGCAGGCCATCGAACGCTCAAGACACCACATATTGATAAGCTCGCGAAAAGAGGTGTGCGCTTTGACCGGGCATATGTGCAGTCACCATTCTGTGGCCCTTCCCGTATGTCGAGTTATACGGGCCGATACTGCCGCAGCCACGGCTCTACCTGGAATGGGTTTCCCCTTCGGGTTGGCGAACCCACGCTCGGCGATCATCTGCGCCGAATCGGCGTGCGCGCCGCCATTGTTGGAAAGACCCACATGACGCCGGACATAGAGGGTATGGAATGGCTTGGAATCAATCCGGACAGCCATATCGGCATCACCCTGGCCGAATGTGGCTTTGAGCCCTTCGAACGTGACGATGGCCTGCACCCGGATGGTCCTTACAGCCCAGATTCACCCTATGACGAATATCTACGGGGCCACGGTTTCGAAGGCACCAATCCATGGGAGGAATGGGCCAATTCCGGTGAGGATGAACAGGGGCGGCTGCTAAATGGATGGCTGCTCAAGAATTCGGACAAGGCCGCACGGATTCCAGAGGAGCATTCCGAAACGCCATATATGACGAATCGGGCCATGGATTTCATGGCGGAAGCGGGTGACGGTCCCTGGCTCTGTCATCTGAGCTTCATCAAGCCGCATTGGCCATATATCGTGCCAGAACCCTATGCCAGCATGTATGGACCCAGGGACGTTCCGCCAGCGATCCGCAGCAACTCCGAGCGACAGACAGATCATCCGGTATTCCGCGCCTACCAGGACAGCAGAATTTCCCGGACGATCAGCCGGGAGGATGTCCGCCGCGTGATTATCCCCGCATATATGGGCCTCATAAAGCAGATCGATGACCATCTGGGCCGACTGTTCGCATGGATGGAAAGACGCGGCCTGATGGAAACAACAATGATCGTGTTCACGTCTGACCATGGCGACTATCTGGGCGACCATTGGATGGGTGAAAAGGATCTGTTCCATGATCAGTCGGTTCGCGTTCCCCTGATCATCTATGACCCTCGCCGCGAAGCTGACGCGACCCGTGGAACCGTCAGTGACGATCTAATCGAAGGCATAGATCTGGCTCCAACATTCCTGAGCTACTTTGGCGGGGCTCCCTTACCCCATATTCTCGAAGGCCATGACCTGACACCCCTGCTCCACGGTCACCCAGTCGAATGGCGGAACTGGGCGATCAGCGAATACGACTACTCTACCCGTGAAGCACGCAAGATCATCGGCAATGCGCAGGAGGATGCCCGTCTCATCATGATCTGCGACAGACGCTGGAAATATGTTCATTGCGAGGGCTTTCGTCCGATGCTCTTTGATCTTCAGGAAGATCCAGACGAACTGATCGACCTCGGCACTTCGCCGGATCATGAAATGATTCGGAGGCGGCTGCATGAAAGCATCTTCGATTGGGCCCGGCGCCATCACTCAAGGATCGCGATGCATCCTGACGTGATTGAACGTATGTCAGGTAAGGAACCACCCGGAATCCTGATCGGTATCTGGGATGAAGATCAATTTAGACAGGAATTCGGCAAGCCTTTCAAAGAGTAACCCTAAGCCGCCACCTTTCGAACCAGAACGGACATATTCCGCTACCATGGATTGCCGTACGGCTCGTCAGACCCTTCCTGCACCATACGCTTCCACCGCAACGGAGTCTTCCGCTCCCTGGCCGACAGGCTGAGCGATGAGCCGGATTATCTGAGCGGCGACACCATCCTGATTCGACCCGGGCCATCAGACGCGAGCGGCGAATTCATGGTCTACCCTGTCTTTGAGTGGAGTGCCCCAAAACAGACGGGTAAGATGGTGGGCGACCCTGGAATCGAACCAGGCATGGGTCTCCCCGGCGGAGTTACAGTCCGCTGCCGCACCTTGCAGCACGTCGCCCGACGCGAAGGGGTGATTAGACCCCCTGCCCCGCTCAGTCAACCGAAATTTGTCTTGCAGGGATAAACGAAGCGGGTCAAGCATCGCATTCGGCGATAAAGGACATGAATATATGAAAAAACCCAAATGGGTCATTGAGAAGGAAATCGCAAAGAAGAAGGCGACAGGAACTGTCTGGCTGTTCGGGCTTCATGCAGTACGCGATGCGCTACTCAATCCCCGCCGCATAAAGCAGAGGTTGGTGGTGACTAAAAACGCCGCCGACCGGCTATCTGATTCGATCAACAGAGCTGGCGTTGATCCCGAAATCGCCGACCCACGCAGATTTCCCGCACCAATCGAGCTAGGCTCGGTCCATCAGGGCGCGGCGCTTGAGGTGAAACCCCTGGCATGGGGAACACCCGAGGATGTCTGCAAAGCGGACGCGAGATCGGTGGTAGTGCTGCTGGATCGCATCACGGATCCGCACAACGTTGGTGCAATCCTACGATCCGCGTCGGCGTTTGGAGCCTGCGCCGTCATTGCGACCCAGCGCCATTCACCCGCTGAAACCGGCGCTCTTGCGAAAGCTGCATCGGGCGCACTCGAACGACAGCCCTATCTGCGGGTCAGGAACCTGGCTGCGGCGATGGATTCACTGCAACACATGGGCTATGTGCTGCTCGGACTTGACGCGGAAGCGAAAATCAGTCTCGCCGACGGACTTGCCCAAACAGATGGGCAGGCGATCGGACTGGTGCTCGGGGCTGAAGGGTCGGGTCTGCGCAGCAAAACCCGGGCATCCTGTAACGAACTGGTGAGAATCGACATCTCGTCCGGTTCCGGTTCGCTCAACGTCTCTAACGCCGCGTCCATCGCCCTGTATGCGGCAAGAAACAAACATGTGTAACCAGTCTAACGTAGTAGCGGCCGAAAGACGGTTGGGGTCATCCCAATCTTTGTAACAACGGAGCGGTTCCCCCCTAAATCCCACATGTGACCTGGATCCAGCTCGCGTGCCTCGCTTCGGAAACATGACTACACTCCACCCTCTGTGAAGGCCTGTTTGGAGCATTCGGCGGCATCAAAGGTATCGTGCGGAAACCAGGTAATCATCGGGTGAATGGGAATGGCAACCACGATCCTCGCTCAGCCAGGCTGGCGGAGGAGCCGCATTCCCGATCTTCGTCTATGAAATGACCGTCACAGGGGAGGAAGGTTCCCCGTGATGGATCGAATTTGAAAACGGCAGATGTTCTGTTCCCCCTCTTCGCTCTGCACTTTTTTCTCCCCAGCATAGCGTCTATTGAGGTTCAGCTGCATTGCATTCCCAATAGCACGAATCATGGCTTATTCCGACAACAACCTTCGGCGCGTCCTGCTCCGCTCCAGGTGCATTGCGTTAGTCGGTGTATCCCCGAACCCAATCCGGCCAAGCCACTTTGTCGGACGCTATCTCTCAAGGAGAGGGTACCAAGTGGCACCGGTCAATCCAGCCTATGCGGGTGGGGAGCTCTTTGGCGAGCGCATCCATGCCAGCATTGAGGATCTTCCTGCCGACCTTCCAGTTGACATGATCGATATCTTCCGTCGCTCAGAACACGTTCCCCCAATTGTCGAAGCGGCGCTTTCAAATTTGCCTAAACTTCGCACCGTATGGATGCAGATTGGGGTCAGGAACCAGCATGCCGCCCGAATGGCAGAGGCGGCGGGTCTTGATGTGATTCAGGATCTTTGCCCGAAAATGGAACACCAGCGTCTGTTCGGGGAACTACGCAAGGCTGGCTTCAATACCGGCATAATTTCGTCAAAGCTATGATGCGAACCCTGGTCCTCTCCAGGAAGGCGGTTCCTCATGACAGCAACGTGATACCCTGAGCAACGTACACATGGCCAATTCTAACGGATGAACATGCTCTGCGATGGCTGATGAACGACCAAGCCAGCAGCGCGCAGCGGTTCAGGATGAAGCTGAGCGTGTTTCGATCTGAAATCCGTTTTGGATTACCACCGCATCTTGGGTCAACGAGATGGCTCCAAACAGGCAACGGATTTCAGCCCCAGGCAAATTGCCCGAGTTCATGGCAACCCGCTTCACGCATCGCACGACATTGGCCATAGCCGATACAACCGACTCAAGGCCAATAAACGCAGAGCATTGAGAACAGCGGAAGCACATTCCCGCTTGCCGTTGATGCAGGCTCTGTGGGCCTCGCATCAGCATAGGCTGGTGAGAGCTTCTGGTGCGGACCTGCCCACCATTGTCGAAACGACCCACTGGCCCTAAATCCCTGCCGGATCCTGAAGCAGCTAACGGCTCGCCTTCTCCGCAATGCCAGACATGCCTTCCCGCCGCTCAAGCTCGCCCAATACATCCTCAAGAGATATTCCGTGGGCGGCGAGCATGACCAGTAAATGATAGAGCACGTCAGCTGCCTCGGAAACGAGGCGATCCCTGCGGCCCGTTCCTGCGGCAACGACGGCCTCAATGGCTTCTTCGCCAAACTTTTCGATCGCCTTCTCTTTGGGGCCAAGGAGCAATTTGGCAGTCCACGACCTCTCAGGATCGGCGCTTCTGCGGGCCTCGATCGTGGCGGCAAGCCTTTCAAGCACTGTCATGTGAGCCTCATTGGAATACCGGCCGCTGACATGTAGGCCTTGGCTTCCGCAATGGTATATTCTCCAAAATGGAAGATCGAGGCGGCGAGCACCGCGCTGGCTCCCCCCCTAGTCACGCCTTCGACCAGGTGATCCAATGTACCGACACCTCCAGACGCAATGACCGGAACGTCTACGGCATCACTCACCGCACGGTTCAGTGCAACGTCAAATCCCGCCCGAGTCCCGTCGCGGTCCATCGAGGTCAACAGGATCTCCCCTGCCCCTTTCTTCTGAACCAGGCAGGCAAACTCAACCGCATCGATTCCGGTTGCGCGGCGGCCACCATGGGTGAAGATCTCCCATCTCCCCTTCTCAACCGTCTTGGCATCAATGGCCACTACAATACACTGGCTTCCAAATCGACTGGCCGCTTCGGCAACTACATCAGGGTTGGCCACCGCAGCGGAATTGATGCTTACCTTATCGGCACCGGCCAGCAGGAGGCCGCGGACGTCCTCATAGCTCCGCACCCCCCCACCAACCGTCAGCGGCATGAAGCATTGCTCCGCCGTCCGGGTAACGAGGTCATACAGCGTGCCGCGGTTCTCGTAAGTGGCCTTGATGTCAAGGAAGCACAGTTCATCCGCTCCTGCTGCGTCATAGGCGCGAGCCGATTCCACCGGATCACCGGCATCCACCAGATCGACGAAATTAACACCTTTCACAACGCGGCCTTCGGCCACGTCGAGGCAGGGAATGATGCGGGTTTTCAGCATAGTTTCGTGTATGTGCAGCGAATCTCAGTGATCAATGCCACGACAGGCCCGAGAACGCTAGCGGCGTGGCGAACAGAGGCAGTGCGCCACATAAGGACCACTCACATCCACTAATGTGATATGCTCAACCAGATCGCTTTCGGAAACGTAAGGGGCTAGTTGACGTCGGTTAACGCGCATCTCTCCCGGTTTCGGCCATCCGATCCATTATGCTGAACCGTTTACGCAATGTGATGCGGACTGGGATCCCATTTGCGATCATTTATCTGAGGTCCGCGGACGCTTCGAGTGCAGGATATCGAAGCCCAAGAGTTATTCCGCGCACTACAAGGGTTGCTAGCAGTGCCAGCCAAAGCCCATGGTTTCCAAGCCAGGGCACCAAAGCCACCACAGCAACCACATAGACAGCGAAGGAAACAGCCATCATGTTTCGCATGTCTGCCGCTCTGGTCGCCCCAATGAAAATACCGTCGAGCATCCAGGCCGCCAGTCCTGCCAATGGCGTGATCACCATATAGCCCAGATATACGCGTGCCTCAATTCTGACCTCCGGTGCCGTCGCCATAATATCGATGACCCGTGCTCCAAACACCAGAAAGCCTATTGACAGCCCAATCACGCAGACGGCGCCCCAGAAACTGGTCAGAACCGCACTCCGCCGCAGCCGGATCCGGTTTCGAGCCCCGATTGCCTGACCAACCAGTGTTTCAGCCGCAAATGCGAAGCCATCCAGTGCGTAGGCTGTGATATGCAGGAACTGAATCAGTATCTGATTGGCCGCAAGGGTAACGTCGCCGAAGTCGGCCGCGAGAAACAGGAAGGAAAGAATCACTGCTTCCAGCAACAGGGAACGGATTAGCAGATCGCGGTTGATCGATGCCATCAATCGCAGTGAGGCACCGTCGAAAACCTTTACTCTGTCGCGCCAGGCGGGAATGGAAAAGGCCTGTCGGCAAAGCCACAGACCCAAAACGAAACCACTCCATTCGGCAAGAAAGGTCGCGAATGCCACACCTTCGACACCCCATCCGAGACCAAGCACGAACCAGAGATCCAGCGCGATATTGAGCCCGTTCATCCACAATTGCAGGACCAGCACCGAGCGGGTCTTTTCAATCGCAATCAGCCAACCGGTAATGCCGAAGATCGCGACCGCAGCAGGAGCTGACCAGATGCGAATCGCCATGTAGTCCCGCGCAAGCGCTTCGACCTCTGCTGATGCTGGCGAAATCAGGAATGCAGCATGGAAGACCGGTTTCTGAAGGAGTATGAGCAGCAGCCCGCCCCCCAGCCCAACCAATAGCGAACGGCTCAGCAATGCCGATACCTCATCAGGCATTCCAGCTCCCCGGGCTTGACTCGTAAGCCCGGCGGTTCCCATGCGCAGGAATCCAAAAGTCCAGTAGATGGCGGTTAGGATGACGGCACCGATACCCACCGCGCCGATCGGAGCGGCCAGCCCCATCTGGCCGACAACGCCCGTATCCACCGCACCAAGAATCGGTACGGTGGCGTTTGAGACCATGATGGGCACCGCAATCCTGAGCACCCTACCATGATCCAACCGGGCAGCTTCGGCCCGCGTTGCCGTCATTTCTGAATTTCGGCGCGTGAGGGCATGAGGAAATGCCCTGTGGCCTGGGCGAAGAGCCTCGAGCGGCTGTCCTGCCAGGCCTCAACATGGACAGAGGCGTAGCGGCGACCCGAACGGTTCACACGAGCCCGGGCGTATGCGTCACGCGGAAGACCAGGGCGGAGGTAATCCACCGTGAAATCAATGGTCTTCGGTAGCCAGGGCATAATCCTCGAATCTGCCGACTCCTGAACGGTCCCGGTTGATTCGAAGTCTTCGCGATAGCAGGACCAACTCAACTCAATAATCGCCGCAACTTCCAGAAATGCTGCGGTTACGCCGCCATGCAGCGCAGGCAGAACCGGATTTCCGATCAGTTTCTCATCAAAAGCCAGGATTGCTGTCAGTTCATCTCCGTGGCGTTCGAAAGAGATTCCCAGGAACCTGATATAGGGTATCCGTTGAACCAGCGCGTTCAGGGTTGCGTCGCGGCGCTGCTTGGCGGACTGGGCAGGCTCAGAGTGACTGTGGATCACGACGTCCACTCCACAGTAAACGCCCCTGTCGCCGCGGCCACCGCACTGGAGCCATTGCCATCAGTTGCGGTCGCGCGAACGAAAGCGACCGATCGCGTGACGTGATAGCATTCGGCACATGCGGTGATGGTATGGCCAGGCGTTGCGGCGCGCATGTAGTCGATTCGCAGGTCAATCGTCGCGATGAGTTTCGTCGCTCCATATCCCATGACCGCAGCGCCACCACAGGTATCCATCAATGTCGAGACCGCACCTCCATGGATTACCCCGGTCTCCGGATCACCGATAAGGCGCGCATCGTATGGCAAAGTCATTTCAGCCGTGCCGACGCCAATCCTGGTCAGCTTCAGGCCCAATGCCCGGGAGTGGGGCAGCGCGTCGATGATCGACCTCGCCCTGCCAAGCTGATCTGGGGCCATCTGGCGCTCCATCATATGTTATCCCACTGATTGCCTGTTCATAAGCACTCTTGCACAACCGCCGACAAGTGCTATTTTTGAGAATGAGAATGATTCGCAGTCGCAGGTAACTCAATGACCATGACGTCGAGTGTAGCTGCGCCGGAGCAGCGTCCGGTGCAGGAAAGGGTGAGTCCGTTCCGTATGCGGCGCCTGTTCCTGGTTTTTGCATTGATCGCTCTAGCCTTGGCACCCGGCGAGCTGGGGCAGCTGACCCGGGCGCTGATGACCGATGCCTATGTTCAGGTAAGCGTCTTCGTAGCCGCCACACTCCTGCTGTTCTACGGTGCCGAGCGCGTGTTCCGTTTCGACATTGGCCAGGTTCTCAAGAACTCACGCGGGTGGCAGGTTCCTCTTGCCGCACTCATGGGCGCTACGCCTGGCTGTGGTGGCGCCGTTGTTGTCGTTGCGGCATATTCCAGCGGAAATGTGGGCTTCGGTGCCGTTGTCGCGACGCTGACCGCAACCATGGGCGACGCCGCGTTTCTGCTGATTGCCACCCGACCTGACGCCGCAGCTGTCGTGTTGCCCGTGAGCTTTGCCGCGGGCATTGTATCCGGCTGGCTCGTCGACCGCTTCAACAGGTTTGAATTCCAAGCGGCTTCCAGCTGCTCCCGCGAGACCGCTCCGCAAATCGGCCGGACCCGGCCGCAGGACATTGCCTATGCGTTGGTTGCCGCACCTGGACTTGTAGTAGGCGTGGCGCAGCTGGCTCAGGTTGAGATCACCAACGTATTTGGGATACCGGTTCTGTGGCTTGCGCTTGCCGGCTCGTTCCTGGGGCTGTTCATCTGGGCCACGTCGCCCTTGCAGGCAATGACCAACCACAAGGATTCACCCGTTACGCGCATGGCCGAGGAAACCAGTTTCATCTCGGTCTGGGTGATTGGCGCTTACCTTGCCTATGACTATCTGGCGGTATTCGCAGGCTTTGATCTGGAGGCATGGTTTCACACGGTCACGCCGCTGCTGCCCCTGATTGCGATCATCGTGGGCTTCGTTCCCGGATGTGGGCCGCAGGTACTGGTGACGACATTGTATATCAATGGCCTGATTCCTTTTGCGGCACTGATTGGCAATGCGATCTCGAACGATGGTGACGCGCTGTTCCCGGCGGTCGCGCTTAATCCCCGCGCCGCTATCGTGGCGACGGCGTATTCGGCCATTCCAGCGTTGATTATAGCCTACGGGTTCTATTTCCTGTTGGAATAATCGACGGATTGTGCACAATATGGTAGCCAGAACAACCTCCGAACCCCTTCTGTTGGATACCGAATACAGACAGATCCCCTGCGGCACCCAAGGGGAGTCTGCAAACCAGAACCTGATCGAGTACATTCAAGCTCGCCCAAACTGGCCACAGGCCAGGACAACATCATGATAGAGAAAGAAGCATTCTTAACATGGCTTGAACAAGGCGGAGCCGAGAGCACTAAATCCAGGAATTCCCGCTTCAAGGCCATCCAGAAGATCGAACAGAAATTGGGTAAACTTGGAATGCCGTTTCGGGATCTGGACTCAGCCTGGAAAGCGGATGAGTTCGAATCCTTGCGCGATCGTTTGCGCCGGATGCGGGAAGATGCCAAAGAAGGGGGTAAGGATTATCGCATTTTGATGCCGATTTCAGAGAATCCTCATAAGCGACTTTCGAACCATTATAACTGGCTGAAACAGTATGGCAGGTTCCTAGCTGGTGAGCATCCGGGGTCGGCCGAGATTACCGTGCACAATTCGAGTAATCATCTCGTCAACAGAAAGGCCCTCGACCAACTGCGCAATCAATTCCTCACTGAATGCCCAGATTTCGAGAGTTTCGCCGACCCAGGAGAAGGATGGGCCAAGCGAGAGATAGCTTACAAGGTAGAGGCATCCAAACAGGTACGTGCCAAGCTTGAAGAAGGCAGAAGTGATAAAGATCTTGGTAAGGTCGTCTTTGATATATTGAAAAATGCATCCACGGATAGCCCCTTGATAGATTGGCGGACTGTAAGCAAGGTCGAGAAGCAGAAACCTGAGCTGCTCGATGAGGTTTATGCTGTCATTGGGCGGCTGGTCCGATCTAACGAAGCTGTGGATAAAGCGCTGTTGCGTGCATTTGACACACTAGAAAACCTTGAGGAACAAGGTGCTGAACCTCGAACCCATGGCATACGCCTCAACGTCCTGTTCTCCGCACTGTCCTTGGCACACCCCAACAAAGCAGCTCCACTTCAGATCAGGCTAATCAATGAGATTTGGGAGAAGCTCACAGAACGACAGCTTTTCGTCCCAGCTACCAGCAACATAATTAAGGACTATAACCGCTTCACGAGCGTCTTTTCCGAACTCTTCAGCATAATGCGCGACGACTGGCATTGGCAGCCACAGAATTGGCTGGAAGTCCAGTCGTTCCTATATATCGCCATGAAGGGCAATTCCTCCTCCGAGTCACATGAGATCATGGCTTCACTGACCCCCAGTAGAGCTTCTGAGAAGCCCTTGCCACTGTCCTTTGCGAAGAACCTCGTCCTTCATGGGCCACCGGGCACAGGTAAGACCTATTCAGCCGCCGAGGAAGCAATCAGGCTCTGCGAAACGGCAGTACCGGAGAACAGAGAACAACTAATGGAAGCATACCGGCAGCTCCTCAAGGATGGGCGAATCGAGTTTGTAACCTTTCACCAGTCAATGTCCTACGAGGACTTCATAGAAGGCCGACAACCGGTGACCGAGCCGGACGACAGAGATGTTGTCTCTTCTGGTTTTAGATTGAAGACCGTATCTGGAATCTTCAAGCGCATCGCGAAGCGAGCGGAGGAGCACTATCCGAGCAACCCAGTTGAGCCTGAAACGTTCGTTTTGATCATTGATGAGATCAACCGCGCCAACATTTCAAAGGTCTTTGGAGAGCTTATCACTCTCCTTGAGCCGGACAAACGCTTGGGCCAACCGAACGAACTCAAAGTCCGCTTGCCCTATTCCGGTGAATATTTCGGAGTACCCACCAACCTGCACATTCTGGGCACAATGAATACCGCCGACCGATCGATCGCGCTACTCGATGCGGCGTTGCGCCGACGCTTCGACTTCCGCGAGATTATGCCCAATCCCTCCCTATTGGATGAGGCCGCCAGAAAGTGTGAACTCGACCTACCGCGAATACTTTCCACGATCAACGAGCGAATCGAGTATTTATATGACCGGGAACACCAGATCGGACATGCCTATTTCATCCGATGTGAATCGCGGGCTGATGTGGACAATGTCATGCGGCACAAAGTGATCCCGCTTCTGGCTGAATATTTCTTCGAGGACTGGAGCAAAATCGCCGCTGTTCTGGGCGATGCCGCCTCACATGACAAGGAGATTAAGGGTTATTTCCTCAACCGTTCAATACTCCCGACACCTCCAGGGATTGAGGAATACAATGCCCTGCCCCGGTTCCGCTGGGAGGTCCGTTCTCAGGACGAAGGCTTCGATTACACCCGCCTCTCCAAGGCATGATCCGCCGCACCGTCCACGAATGGACTCGCATTGCCTATGGCACGGGTGAGACTCAAATCCCGGAACCGCAGGCAGATCGGATAGTGGCCGAGGCACAGGCATCGGCGCTATCGGGACACAACGGCCAGGAAGTACTGGAACATGGTCGAATGGGGCTTCGCGCTCGTGGCGTAGTCGGGATGATCGCCACACACGGATGCCAGCTTGAAATCCTACCGAAAATCGAAAGCGATGACGATGACACCACGCTGCGCCATCGGTTGATCCACATGTTGGCCGTGGCGCGGGACATCCGCATTCATACCGGGGCCATGACACAACTCGCTTGGCAACGTGACACGGTTCTGGAGCAGCTGATCCGCCTCTACTGCAGCAAGCTCACCGACGCTGTCCGCAAAGGATTGCCGCAGCAATACATCCTTCATGAGGAGGACCTTCCGGTTCTGCGCGGGCGCCTTGATGTGACCCGCCAATTCTCGACCCTCATTGCCTCTCCACAAAAGCTGGCCTGCCAATTTGATGTGCGGTCACCCGATATTGCACTCAATCAGGTCATGCTGGCAACTATTAGCAAACTCTCCCGCCTTGCGCAGGCTCCAGATAACCAGCGCACCCTTCGCGAGTTGCGCTTCGCTTATGCGGATATCACGGAGGTATTCCGAAACGCATTGCGCTGGGATCTGATTGCGCTCGACCGAACGAACACCCGCTGGCGGGACCTCCTATCCCTAGCGCGCCTCTTTCTTAATGATCGCCATCAACAGACAGGCGCTGGTCCCGTCGACGGCTACTCCCTTCTGTTCGAAATGAGTGCACTCTTTGAGGAGTATGTAGCAAAGCTATTGACCCGGGCACTTGCAGGCACCGATCTGACCGTTGCGATTCAAGGCGGGCACCGTGCCTGCCTGTTCGACGGAGAAATGGGACGGTTCCAGACCCGTCCTGACCTGATCGTCCGGGACGACAGCGGGATCGTCCTCATTATAGACACAAAGTGGAAACGCCTTGAACCTACTGCCGACGCTAACTGGGGCGTGAACCAAGCCGACGTTTATCAATTGATGGCCTACAACCGACTCTACAACTGCCGACATGTCGTGCTCCTCTATCCCCATCATAGCACTCTGCCACCCACACAAATTCAGAAGCGATATTCCATCGAAATGCCTAACGCACAGGAAAATCTCTTCATTACTACGCTCGACTTGACTGGATCGACTCGGAAGCAGGAATCCGAGCTGAAGTGCCTTGTCGAAGCCATCCTTTCCAGGTGAGAACAGGAGGGGAGATTTCATCCGTAAGGAACTGCCCCAATTTCCCGATCCCCATAAGCCCTCAAAAGGTTTCAGGAATTGCCGTTGGAATCGAAATACACAATACAAGGTCGGAGATGTGTCAAACATTTCAGATACTTTTCAGGAGAAACCCGCCTTGCCTATTGGAAACGGGTTCAGTCGCTTCAATTGTGGCGGAGCCTTCAGCTGGAAAGAGCTGCTCGATCAAATTTGCGAATGTAGAGAGCTGAAACCTACAGATGATCAGGAGGAACAACCGTCATCTCATGACAGATTCGACATCTTGAAGCGTACTTCGAGCCCAGGACGCAGGTCGCACCAAACAGCTCCCGGTCAATGCGTGTATCAGTGGACCACCTTCAGACCCACGAACAACGTTCGCCCGCGGGTAGCTTCCCATTCCAGCACCGGGGCGTCGTCACGAGCCAGATTTCTCACCGGCTCGCGGTTGCCGACATTCAGTACGCCACCCGTTAACACCAACCCCTCCTGCCCGAATGCCTCACTCCATTCCACGACCAGATCGTGGCTGACCCAACTCCCGTACCGAGCATAGTCGTTGTTCACTCCGGAGCGAGCGAGAATATTCCAGATTGCGGTCACCTCACCGCGCCGGATGCTGGTGGAAAGATGCAGGCGGTTTCGCGGCCTGGACCGTACGTCTGGTTCACCCCCGACCCGGTAGTCGAATTCGATGTCATGCGACCAATAGGCTTCCAGCCCAAGCTCGCCCAAGGAGCTTTCCCGAGTCATGTGAGCACGGAAGTCGAGCCCTGACGCCTGGATCTCCCCGCTGTTGGAATACCCGCCAACGATCGTGTCGACGATGCGACCTTGCTCCGTGACAGACACGCCAGGCGGCAGCGGGTGTCCCGCCAAACGGAAATCAACGATGCGCTGCGTGCTCAACAGATCCGTCAGATCCGAGACACTGAACCTGAACCAGTCAAGACTGAGCGAGAACGGGTCCAGATCCGCCAGAACACCGGCGCTGAAACGCTGCGAACGATCCGGCTCAAGCTCTGGATTCCCGCCATAGGTACGTGTGACTCTCCGGCAGTCGTCCTCACTAAAGCATGCTAGTGGACGGCGCACAAACGGCGTGTAGTGCAGATGTCCGAGGAATGGAGGGCGGGAACTCTCACCCCAGGAGGCACGTAACGCGAACTGCGGATTGATGCGGCCCAGACCGGTGACTCCATAGGAGAAGGTATCCCCCACATCGTCATGCTTGTCCCAGCGGGCGTTGGCCAGAACATCCCAGTCGTCACCTATCGAGACCAGAATCTCACCGAAGGCCGATAGGATATCGCGCTTCCCGGTCGAAGAACCGTCTCCATCCAGGTAGAGGTCTTCATGTGAGACGGGACGGTTGTCGGCGTTGCGATAGTCATAGACGTCCCCCCAATCCTCCCGATCCGCCTCGAGACCTGCCGCCCAGCGGATCTGGTGACTCTCGCCCGTCATGGGCACTTTGCCACCAAGGGACAGCCCTGCAGTCTTACGGGTCGTTTTCCACTCCCAGTTCTTGGTCATCGAAGTGTTGTGGATGGCTTCCAGGTGGTTCGGGTCCTGTGAGAATGGGTTGTCAAGCAGGTAGTGGCCGTCCTTGATCTCGTTCACGATTTCATCACCGATGTGAGGACCATCCACACTGTCGAAACCGTAGTCGTGATAACGGGTATAGGCACGAAAGGCAGGTCCGCCGTCGAAGCGACCCTGGAGAGCGAAGAAGAACTCATGCTCTGTGGTGTCATACAGCTGATCAAAATTGCCGTGGCCGACAAAACGGTGATCGACATCCAGTGTGCCATCGAAATTTTCCGGGAAGCTCGGGTATCGCTTCCGTATTTCACTTATGAGCTGCGGTGACGGCATGATGGAAAGACTGTGATCAGGTGGCGCTGCCCGAGAAACGATCCTTTCGCGGGTGCTTCTGGCATCGACATGGGCAGTCAGGTCTTCACCCAGCGAGATATCCGCATTGGCAAACAAAGTTTCACGCCTGACACGATCGCGCTGCCAGTCGAAATCTGCCACGCTGAAACCGCAGCCCTCACCTTCCAATCCGTATGGATCGCGGAGTGGGCCGGCATAACCGCTATCAGAGCTGCAATCTCCGAGATACCCAGCCTCGGTTCCGCCCGGAAAATATACGGTGTTGCCGACGACCGAGACACCCTCGGTATCAGCAAACGATCCGCCGGGCGTCCAGCGCGTACGACTGTAGTCTCGATCCGCATCACGGATCTCCTGCCGCCGGAAGCTTTCGGCACCGACAGTCAAATGAACCGATTCTGTACCGCCGCCCCACAACAGGCTTGCGTGCTCGCTGTCAGCACCCCCCAAGGTTGGGCGGCTCGCGTGGACCTGTGCCTCGACACCACTCGCTCCACGCCTCGTCACAATGTTGATCGCGCCGGCGAAAGCGTCTCCACCATGGACACCTCCGGCACCGGCACCCAGAATCTCGATGCGCTCCACCGCCGAGACAGGAAACAGGTTGAGCCCGTCTGTGCTCATCGCGCTGGACATACGCCGCCCATCAACCAGGATCACGGTCCTTCCCCACCCAAAGCCCGTGCTCCTGCCGAGGAAGAACGCCGATTGGAGACCGAAAGCGTTATACAGCGCCCGGTTATAGAGCAGTTCCTGCAGGTTACGGATTCCGGAGCGTTCGATATCCTGTCGGTCGATGATCGCGACCGGCATAAGTTGCTGACTCGCCATGTCCGGAATGTGACTAACAACCGATGGGTTGCCCACATCCGCGGTCCTGTCCGCATCCGCCGCCCTAGAAGCGACTGCCCCCAGGATTACCGCTAACGCGGCCGCGACCAGAACGGCGCGAAGGTCATTGCATCGCGCCGCACCAATTATTCCATACTTCCTACGCCAGTCACTCACCCCCGCACCCCCTGTTTAGCAAGCCAAATCACCGGATCTGTCGATCAACATCGGGATTAGGTCGGTAGAGCTTCAAACAGTATACTCTTTCCCAACAAAGAAATCAACTGAGAGATTCAGCGCGATGCGCCCGAAAACTCCGCATCAGGTTTCAGCATTAGGGAGTTGCTCTTGCCTTGTTTGCTCTTCGGTCGAGAATCTTGGTACCGACACTTCCCTAAGTGAAGCGGAGCGCTGCTGCGTAAGCAACGCTTCGACTGTTGCTTGCCAACAGGCCAACGGCAACGAACGCCAAAGGGACTGTCACGTGAATGTGTGACCCAACTGGAGGCACCAGAGCACAGCGGCTCCGGGAAATCGGCTGGACATTTGATGACACCGCAATCTTCCGTCAGCCGCGCTGGCGGCGGTGAGGCGCAGATCAGCCTCGACGGAATCCAGATTGAGACGGATATAGGCAGATGGATTGGCGGTTCATTTCCCACCTGCACTCGACAGTACGACACTCGGCCCATTCCCTACCCAGGCACCTCCCTCGCTGCGGAAAAGGCCGCTCGCTACGCTGCGGAGTGAAGGTCAGGAAGAATCTTCTGGTCCACGCCCGATTGGCGATGCCGGTTGACCTGCGTCTCCAATGAGGCAACCATATTTGCCGAGCCGAGTGCAGGAATTGCAGCCAGGTTCATAGACCGCCTTGCAGGAAGGGAGTTTTCCATGGCTGGATATTCCGCACCAATCCGGGACATGCAGTATCTGCTGCATGAATTGCTGAACGTCTGCGAATCCGACATTCCCGGGTACAGAGAACTGGACCGCGAATTTACCGGTGCAGTCCTGGGCGAAGCCGCGAAGCTCGCAGAGCAGGTGCTCCAGCCCCTGAACAAAGTCGGTGACGAACAGGGCTGTTCCATTGAAAGCGGCATGGTTTGTACCCCCGAAGGCTTTCGGGAAGCATATGAGCAGATGCGTGAAGGTGGCTGGATGGGCCTCGACATGAATCCGGAGTTTGGAGGTCAGGGCCTGCCGGGACTGATGGGAATTGCAGTAAGTGAAATGTTCGTTTCGGCGAACATGGCGCTGAACATGTACCAGGGATTGACCCATGGTGCGGCCTCCGCCATCCACGCGCATGGGTCCGAACGGCAGAAGGCCACCTATCTGCCCAACATGATCGAAGGCCGCTGGTCGGGTACGATGAACCTGACAGAACCCCAATGCGGCACCGACCTTGGGCTGATCCGGACCAGGGCAGAAGCTCAGGGCAACGGCGCTTACCGCATCACCGGCCAGAAAATCTGGATATCCGCTGGTGAGCACGACCTCACCGAAAACATAATTCATCTGGTTCTCGCAAAAATCCCGAACGGCCCTGATGGGATCAAGGGCATTTCCCTATTCATCGTGCCGAAATTCCTGATCGAAGACGACGGCTCTCTCGGGGAGCGGAACAGGGTGCACTGCTCTGGCCTCGAGTCAAAGATGGGAATCCATGGCAATGCCACATGTGTCATGAATTATGATGGCGCGACCGGATATCTGGTTGGCGAAGAGCATCGGGGGATGCGCGCCATGTTCACGATGATGAACGAGGCGCGGCTTGGAGTGGGCCTCCAGGGTTACGCTCAAGCTGCGATTGCCTACCAGAACGCGGTTGGATTCGCCCTGGAACGTCTGCAGGGCCGCGACGTCACTGGCCCCAGGAATCCTGAGGGCCCTGCTGATCCAATAGTCGTGCATCCAGACGTTCGGCGAAATCTGATGATGCAGAAAAGCTTCGTCGAAGGTGCGCGGGCAGCCGCTTTCTGGGTGGCACAGATGATTGACAGGGCAAATCACCTTAACGACGCGCACGCTGAGGAGGTGGTTTCGCTACTGACTCCAGTCATCAAGGGCTTCCTGACCGACAAGGGCTTTGAAACCACAGTGCTGGCCCAGCAGACGCTTGGAGGAGCGGGGTTCACCCGTGAATGGGGGCTGGAGCAGTTCGTGCGGGATGCGAGAATAACGATGGTGTACGAAGGTACCAACGGTGTGCAGGCGCTTGATCTCGTAGGCAGGAAACTTCCGCAGAACGATGGAAGAGCGGTCATGGCGTTCTTCGGGATGCTGATGTCCTTCATCAAGGAGAACGAAACCGACGGCAGCCTGAAGGAGGAATTCCTCCACCCACTAAAGGCCGCTTCAAAGGATCTGAGGGCCGCTGGTAGGTATTTGATGGAAGAAGGCGTCAAGGATCCCAACAGCGCGCTGAGCGGCTCCTACGACTTCATGCACTTGTTCGGCCATGTCTGCCTTGGGTTCATGTGGGCGCGGATGGCCAAGGTATCATCAGATGCGCTCAGAACCGGCAACGTAGACGAGGCGTTCCATCGCGCCAAGCTGGTGACAGGCCGATTCTATATGGCCCGCCAGCTTCCGGCGACCGCAACGCATCTGGCTCGCATCCAATCCGGTGCCGCGCCGGTAATGGAACTTGACCCAATGGAATTCTGAGATCTGATGTCCAAGACGATTCTCCAGAACCAGTTTCCGTTGAGCATCGAAGTACTGCTTTAGGCAACCTGGAAACCTGAACGCAACGGCGCCTGGATGGAAATGTGCCAATTCGGATGGTCGTTGTAGACAGATTATGCCCAAGTGACAGCCTGCACCGGATTGGGAACGAATCCGGCGTTTCACCCATAGAAAAGGTGGTGCGGTCGGCTGAATCCGCCCCCCACGACAGGAGCACGGTCACCACACAGGGCGCAAAGCCTCTTTCGCTCGGAGCGCTGATTGAGTTACTAACATTCGACTTCCGCCAGACGGCTGCCCCTCAGTGGCTGTAGAATTGGCGCCTTCTGAATACCTGGGGTTCCACCATGCACGATTTGCCCACCACAACCTGGATGACCGATGACCACAGGATGCTGGCCGATCTCACGCGCCGCTTCATCGAAACCGAATGGGCCCAACACTTCGACCGATGGCGCAGGCAGGGAGAGATGGATCGGTCAATTTGGCAACAGGCCGGCGAACTAGGTCTGCTCTGCCCAAGCGTCCCTGAGGAGTATGGCGGCGCTGGTGGGGACTTTGGCCATGAGGCGGTTATCTTTCTGGAAGGCGGACGTGCGAACCTCGCCTCGTGGGGAAATGGGATTCACTCTGGAATAGTTGCGCATTACATTCTTTCCTACGGCACCGAAGAACAGAAGAAACGCTGGCTGCCAAGGATGGCGACAGGCGAACTGGTCGGTGCCCTGGCCATGACCGAGCCTTCCGGAGGATCGGATGTTCAGGGAATCAGGACCAGAGCGGTTCGCGACGGAAATGCGTACAGGCTGACCGGACAGAAGACGTTCATTACCAATGGTCAGCATGCGGACCTGATTGTGGTTGCCGCAAAGACCGATCCAGACGAGAAAGCGCGTGGTATCTCCTTGGTCGTCGTCGAAACGAAAGGCGCTGACGGTTTCGAACGTGGACGAAACCTCGAAAAGATCGGCTGCCATGCGGCGGACACGTCGGAGCTATTCTTCGACAACGTCGAAATTGCTCCTGAACACATTCTAGGCGGACAGGAAGGTCAGGGCTTCTACCAGATGATGCAGCAGCTCCCGCAGGAAAGGCTGATAATCGGATGCGGTGCCGTTGGTGCGATGGAGGGCGCGGTGGAACGCACGATCGCCTATGCACGGGAGAGAGAAGCCTTTGGCGGACCCATCATGGAATTCCAGAACACACGCTTCAAACTGGCTGAATGCCTCACCAAAACCACGGTGGCAAGGACCTTCCTTGACCAGTGCATCGCTGAACATCTTCAGGGTCGCCTGACCGTCGAGAAAGCTGCCATGGCAAAGTACTGGCTGACGGATACCCAAGGCGAGGTGCTGGATGAGTGCGTTCAATTGCACGGCGGCTACGGTTACATGCAGGAATACGCCGTGGCCGAAATGTGGGCGGATGCAAGGGTGCAACGCATCTATGGCGGAACGAATGAGATAATGAAGGAACTGATCTCAAGGAGCTTTGCAAACACCGAGACATGAACAGGAGCCGCTCTGGGCTGAAACCCAGAGCCGCTTGGATTGCTGCGCATCCCGCGCTGTTTGACTGCGTCCAGGACTATGCGGAAGTACGGGCTAGACGCTTGAGAATCCTCACCAAACTCGAAACGCCGCATTCTCCCGCCCATTTGGGTGTCGGCTGGTCAGATAGCGGAGTCAAGGTCCATGGAGCCGACCAGCCTGAACAGAGAGAAGCGTGACGCGCATTCACCCGCACGAGCAGAGAAGCCCTGGAAGTTCCGGGAACACCAGTTCAGAATCGAGATATAGCCCGGGGCGAGACGGGAGCTATCTCAGCGGGGCGGTTCACACCGCAATGCGGCAAACCCGGGTATTCAGATCTTCGAACAGTACATTCAGCACCGTGAGAACCAACGGCTGCTATTCCTTCAGACGGTTGCAGACGGTAGGCATGAGGACAATCGGGATCGGCAGCGCATCCGGTTTCGATTGATGCTTGATGCCGCAATCAACGGTAACGAACGCATCGAAATCTTCTCTGGCAGCCAGCGACAGCAGCAGTCCGTTCGCCCTACCCTCCCAATCCGTTTCCTGAACCGTACGTAGCTTGAGGGATGCAGCGAGCCGCTTCAGCAAGGAGTTGTCAAGCAGCAGCTTCATCGCCGCCGGACACCAGCATCGTTTTGGCCAGTCCCAGAAGCGCCACGGCCTGGCTCCGCGATACCGTTGGGTAGTCCACCCAAAAGTCGTCGAGCGGTCGCCAGCTTCCAGATGCTCCATCAGAATGCGTACTGGAACCCTAGTTCCTGCAAATAACGGACACCCGCCAAGGATATTCGGATCCCGTTCGATCAACCAATCAGTCATCCACTTCTCCCCGACTGGAGGGTTTCGAGATCTCAGCCACGTTGTGCCGAATGGCGTGCTGAAAATACCCGACCTGTTGATCATAGTGGTGCTGGAGCGGGCTGTGCAATCCAGCGTTTTGGGAGATTCGCACGACGTGACTGGCGCAGGCAGTTCGGTTAAGTGGCCCCTCCTGCGCTTAGCATCCCGTTCAAGCTGGTCGGCAAACGCTCCGCGGCACTGGATCGCCGCGCCTTTCGGCACGAAACCTGAATTCAAGGGATGAAACTGTCCTCCGATCGCCTCCTTGCATCCGCTCCGAAAGTGCCAGACCCTGCCCTTCGGAGCGGAAGTGCAGAGCTGAAAGAATTGAGGACAGCTGAATGAGCACCAAAGAAGACATCCTTGAACAGATCGTCGAAGATTATCTTATCCATCTTGGCTATTTTGTGCAGCATAATCTCAAATTCCGTCCGCGCCAGAATCACCCCGACTTTGTGAAAAAGCAGGACTCAAACCATAGTGACATAGACGTCATTGGCTACCATCCGAAACGTTCAGGAAATGAAAAAGTACTCGCTGTCAGCTGCAAAAGCTGGCAAAGCGGTTTTAATCCGGCCTCAACCATTGAGGCCATCAAAAACGGCAGGAAAATCGCTGGTCGTGAGGCATGGAAGGGCTTTCGAGAAGGCTCTTTAGAAAATTTGTAGTGCGATCTGGCTGAATTTCGGCAACACATTGCGAAAAAACGGAATTTTTCCGAAATAATCCGCCCGAAGGCCTTGCGTCTGCGATCATAGTTCGCTATATGTTCTCCATGATCTCGATAAAGAACCTCATCGCCTCGTTCAGTAGCGCCGAAAGGCGGGAAATGAAGCGGACGCTTCTCGCCGAGCCCTCCGAAGCCGATGCCGGAGAGCCGCCGGACCCGTCGAAATGCCCGCACTGCGGTCACGCGGACATCCGCAGGAACGGGTCGGTCCGCGGAAAGCGGCGGTTCAGGTGCCGGAGCTGTGGGCGCACCTTCTCCGCCAGGACGGGGACGGTCCGCCACTACTCCCACAAGGACGATCCGACCTGGGCGCTCTACATAAAGCTGATGTTCCAGGGCCTGTCGCTGCCGGTCATCGTGAAGAGGATGGACATCAGCCTGCCGACGGCTTTCGCCTGGCGTCACAAGGTTCTCAACGCCTTGAGCCGCATGCCCGGGCCAAGGCTCTCCGGCGTCGTCGAGGCCGACGAGACGTATTTCAGGCTGTCCTTCAAGGGGCAGCGCGGGGACCTTCCCCGGCCCGCCCGGAAGCGTGGCCGGAAGTCGAAAAAGCGCGGGATATCAAAGGAAAAGGTCCGCCTCCTCACCGCCACCGACAGGCAGCGGGGCACCTGCCTGCGTTCCGCCTGCCTCGGGCGCATGTCGGTGGACGACCTCCGACGCCTGTTGAGCGACCCCGTCGACCGGAGGGCTCCGTCCTGGTCACCGACGCCCATCAGGCCTACGCCGCGCTGGCGGCGGAGCGCGGGACGTCGCACACGGAGCTTAAGGGCGGCAGGGGGGAGGGCTCCCTCCACATCCAGACGGTGAACAGCCTCCACAGCCACCTGAAGGGATGGATCCGCCGCTTCAACGGCGTGGCGACGAAATACCTGGACCACTATCTTCTCTTCTTCCAGCGCCGCGGGGCCGACCCGTACCCGGTGATGACCGCGCAGGGGTGCTGGGCCAGCGCCCGCAGCCTGCGGCGGAGGCCGATGGCGCTCACCTGACGGATCCTGAAGCAGGCCACGCGGCGGCCCCGTCCGGGTCGCCCGAAGCGCTGCCCGCCAGTCGTTCTCCAGCCTCCCGAACCGCCGGATCCGCGCCTGCGGACACCCCGAACCGCCTCCGAAGCGGGTTCGGCGGCATGCACGCCACCGAAAACCGCGCCGCGGAGCCCTCCGTTCGCTACGAATTATCAAAAGAGCCTTCGAGAACTGTGCAGCCCCAAGTGGTCTGAAGCATTTATTCGTGAGATTGAAGAAGCGACCGGAACCCGGGAATTTATCTACATCACGGCAGTATCAAAAGTTCGGGGGGACAGGTCCAAATGGGAAGAGCATCTGCCGTTTCAGGAAGCGCTCGAAGGCAATCCATTGCAAATACTCACCTTCAAGGAAATGGTTCTTGAAATTCAGAAATCACTTTCAACTACTCTTGCGGCAACCGAGGTTGGCAGGATGCTGCAAATTTTCCGGGCGGCGGACATTCAGGTCAGACCTGACAAATTAGGATTCTGAATGCAAAGGAAAATTTTCAGGACCGCCACGAGTCTGCACGGCCCCTCAGCCGCGAATTCAGCATGAAGGATAACACATATGATATCAGGACCGATCAGGGGGGGGGGCGTGCGCGTAGCGCTGGCGAATGGGCTTTCGCACGAGCAGATTTTGCGCTGGCTTCCTGACGCTGAGCCGCCTGATTTGGCACGTTTGGTGCAGCTGTGAGAATTCGGCAATGCAATCTGGTCATGACCATGAGACCATCAGGATTCGTCGGGAGGGCCGCCTGCCCCGTTGATATGGCGTGGAAGCCATTTCGCCGACGGAGTTTCAATGACCTGTCCCAAAGGTGAATCTGCCATCATTGCGGTGAGGAACTTCGCTGAAGTAGGTAGGCGACTCCTACAAGGCGTCTGGCCTGAGACAGTCTCCGATACACCACTTACGAATGGGGTGGGACCGCCGCAACGATGGCATGGTCGACTGAAATTCTGGACCCAGCGGACTCGCACAGTGCTTCCTGCTGACCCTTGCGGCTTAAGAAGCCCGAAATCATTGCATCCCGCATCCCGGGCACATGGCATTCGCCGGATGACCGGATCACCGTGCGTTGACCTCCGTTACTGTCCGATAGGGTAGCCCATCATATCTGTTCTCCGTCGAAGCGGCATCCATTAGGAAACCCAAACCTCGCGGAAAGTCCCAGCAGCGTCCGGTAGACCAGTGATCCGCACGGATGCCAGTCAGCAGCTACCGCACCTCGCGAGCCTGTTTCCCGGAAACCACACGCAAATCCAGTCCCTTAGGGTCATGCAAACGCACCAGTCCGTTCATATAGTGCGCAGGAAGAATCTAGAAGATGGTATCGGCCAGACAAAGAGGGAAGCCTGCACCAAACACCTACGAAAGTGGTTGATTGCAGAATTCAACCCGCCTGAAGCGGTCAGGCCTCGCGGAAATGCAGCCTCCTGGTTAACCCTGCTAGAATTCAGCACTCTCGCAGGAAACCGTTGCCAGATCGTATGACAGATCCCCAAGCCCCCCTTCAAAGATCTGCCGTTCGGCGATCCAGGTGCGGGAATCGTCAAAAAACTCCCTCGAATAGGGTTCAAAAACGATTCGTTCGCCTGGCCCAAACAGCCGCGTGTCCATCTGCTCACGGAAGCGTTCAGGGAATTCGTTGCGGTAGTAGTGAGTATACCGCTCCTGTCGCAGATCGATGTCCCTCTGCGCCATGCGTAGGGCGCTGAAATATTTCTCGACATCCGCAAGAACCGCATCCTCGGCGACCATGACCGCCATCATGAACGAGGTGTCGATCACCTTTCGAAATCCCAGCTGCTCCATGAAATAGTAAGGTCCGCTGAAGAGACTGACGGCGGGTATGTTGCCGTCGATCATATGCTCCATGCGGCTGAAGAGGAGACCATCCGAAAAGGACAGACTGATCTCATCCTGTGAAAGAAATGGCTCCAGCGCCTGAATCGTCGAATAATGGCTACCCGACTGGTATCCGACGGAAATCGGGACATTGGCGAGATCTTCAGGGCGTTTGATGTCCGAATCCGCCGGAACGAAAATCCCGCAGGGCGAAACCGAATAGGCATTGGCGTAGAGCTTTCCATGGCCGGAAGCTGCAGCCACATTGACCGTCCAGTGGCAGGCGGAGCTGACGTCACAGGTCCGCCCCTTCTCGAATGTCTGGTATGCACCAACCCGGTCTCCGAGATCATGCCGCCTGCCACTGATCGAGAGCAGCTGGTCCTCAAGCTCATAGTCAAGCCCGACCTCGTCAAAATACCCTTTCTCCACCGCAATCCACTCATGTAAGCGCATATGTGGCGCAATCACGAATTTACCCATTAAAGCCTCCCTGCAGGAATCCCCTGCTATTTCATGGTTTCGGGTAGGAACAGGGCGATCTGTGGAAAGGCCACAAGAATTGCCAGACAGACCGCCATTGCAACCCAGAACGGTAACACGCCCAGGAAAATGGTTCCCATGGACACATTTGCTGCCACACCCTTGACGACAAAAACATTGATGCCAACGGGCGGCGTGATCAACCCCATTTCGATAACGATGACACAGATCACACCAAACCAGATAGGGTCAAAACCGAGCCCAGTGATGATCGGATAAACCACCGGCATGGTGACCACAAGCATCGCCAAGCCGTCAAAGAACATGCCCATGACGATATAGCCCAGGAGAATCAGCGCCAGCGTGTCATAGGGGCCAAGCCCAAGATTCCGCAGCTCGACTGCCAGTGTTTCGGGGATGTGCGTCAGGGCCAGGAAGGGCCCGAACACATGTGCGCCGATGATGATGAGATAGAGCATCGCCGTCATCGTGACAGTTTCAAGAAGAATGCCAGGGATCCTGGAGAGCCGCACGTCACCGGCCAGGACTGCCATTACCGTGACCAGCGTGGCCCCTACACCCGCGGCTTCCACCGGGGTGAAAACACCCAGATAGATGCCACCAATGGACACGAGAATGACTCCGATCAGGGGAAGCGATCGGAGACTGGCCCAGAGCTTTTCCGACCCGGTGCTCTTAGGGCCTTTGGGTCCCTCTGAGGGCTTGAGGGTGGTAACGAAAAAAATCACCACAATGAATAGTAGTGACAGAAGAATGCCCGGTAGAATGCCCGCGATGAAGAGCTTACCGATGCTCTCTTCCGTAAGAATGGCATAGAGCACGAAACCGGTCGAAGGCGGAATCAGGATGCCAAGTGTCCCGCCTGCGGCGACCGAACCAGTGGCCAGCCCATCAGCATAGCCAAAGCGTTTCATCTCTGGCAGGGCCACCTTTCCGATCGTTACGGCAGTTGCAACCGACGAACCTGACACGGCGGCGAAAGCCGCACAGCCCAGTACGGTCGAGGATGCCAACCCTCCCCGCAACCGCCCGATCCAGGCATAGGCCGCCTCATAAAGCCGTTGCGAATAGCCGGCCGCTCCCGCCATGTTTCCCATCAGAACAAAGAGCGGAATGATCGACAGCGCATAGGCGGTGACGGAGGAATAGGTTTCAGATGACATCGTGGCGATTGCGGCGCGCTGGCCGTCGATGGCCCAGATGCCGCCAAAGCCCACGACCAGTAGGGCCATACCAACCGGCAGCCGGGCGAACAGGCAGAAAAACAGGGCTACAACACCCCCGACGCCGATCAGGGTTTCATTCATGATTTGCGGAGCCTCGACGCAGTTGAAGGAAGAGTTGAAGCGCCAATACAAGCGCAAAGAGACCCATTCCAACCGTGATTGCGCCATAGGCAATCCAGACCGGTATTTCGATCATGTTGGTGACATCTTCGTACTCATATGCATCAAGCGTCTTGTCCCAAGTCTTCGAGATAAGGAGATAAAGCACGAAACAGCCGATGAATCTGGCAAAAACGTCTCCCAGATACCGGCCACGGCTTCCGAGAACGCCATCAAGGATATCGATCCTGATGTGATCCCCTTTCCAGGCTGTGAAGGGCATCGCCATCATGACCACGAGCGACATCCCGATCTCCACAAGCTCCTGATCGCCCAGGATAGGCTGGTTCAGCACATAGCGGCAGAAGACCGACCAGCTGACCAGCAGCATTATGGAAAATAGGACGAAACTTCCCAGAAGAGCCGTGCCTTTCAAAAGGCGCTCCAGCAGTGCTAGAGCGCCTTTGACTGAGTTACTGGGAGAACGCATTACATGCGGAGCGCCGCAGCCCAGCCGCTTGCATCGATGCCCTCGCCGTCCAGCTCAGCAATGATCTCACTAGCCAGACCATCGCTGGCTGCGTTGAACTCCGCTGCCGCTTCGTCAGACAGGGTGATCACTTCACCTCCTTCCTCGACCCATGCAGCAAGTGCCCTGTCCGAGGCGTTTGTCATCGTGACACGCCCGCCTTCAGACATTACCGCACCTGTCATGCCATTGAGCTTGGCCTGGGTATCGGCATCAAGCGCCTCCCAGCTGTCACGGTTCATCACCAGCATGAACACGGAGTTGGTCGCATTCATTCCGGTCGTGATGTATTTTGTCACCTCACCCAGTTTGAAGCTGGTCAATACGGACCCATCCACAAGTGTGCCATCCACGACCCCGGTCTCCATCGACTGATAGACCTGATTAATGGGCATGGAAACGGCTGTGGCCCCCCAGGCCTCAACAAGCCGTCCCGTGTTCTTGGACGGAACCCTGATTTTCAGACCGGCAAGGTCGGCCAGACTGTGAATTGGTTTTTCATGCATAAGCAGCGAGGCGTTCCCAGCCGTCCAGAGGCCCAGCAGCTTGGTGCGCCGGAACTCTTCGTCCAGCATTTCGATATTGGCCCAGATCGCCTCGGTCTTATTTTCCCCGGGCTTGACGATCCCGGGAACCTCAACCAGCAGGGTCTTCTTGAACTGCGACGCCGTATAGCCAGGCAACGCATAGACGATGTCGGCAACGCCATCGATCACCCGGTCATACTGCTTTACCGGACCCTTGCCGAGCTCGCCACCCGGATAGACGCGGATGGTGGTTGCACCCCCGGTCGCCTCAGCCAGCTTCTCTGCGAGTGGCAGAAACATCTCAAGGTGGAGATGGTATTTTGTTGACGAAAAATGCGCGAGTTTCAGTTCGTCAGCCTGCGCCATCGCGCCGATGGCAAGCGCGGCCATGCCGCCCAGTAAGGATTTGATCAAGGTCATGGATTCCTCCCTTTTCCGATATCCAATAGCTAGTGTGGGCCTGTTCGCTCTATGGCGATGTTGAGCAGGACTTGCCTGCGCTCCGTTGTAGCGACCGAGATTGCCCGATTCAGGGCCGCCGGAAGGTCTTCGCCGTCAGTGACGGTCTCAGTGTAGGCGCGGCATGCCGCCGCTGTCAGCGTAAAGTCCGGGCTGGGCCGGAGCGACGTCAACGGCACATCGTTCGACTTCGCTGCCAATCCGCCTCTGTAAAGCCCCTCAACCGAATGACGCACCGCGCCCCATTCCCCGTTGTTGAGCACCAGTGTGATGACCGGAAGACCAAGCGCTTCACATACCTGATGGCTCGCTGTAGGATTGGCGAACATGTAACTGCCATCCCCAACCGTCGCAAAGCAAAGCCGATCCGGGTCGGCCAATTGTGCACCCATCGCCGCGGGCAGCCCCCAGCCCAGGCCACCCGAATGCGGTTCCTGAAAATAACTGAGATGGTCATCCAGTTCCAAAGGTGGCAGCGGGCAACCCAGTTCATGAAACACGCTGGCCTTTCTACCTTTGATCGCCTGGCCCAGACAGTGGCTAACCCATTCCTTGGACATCGGCCCCCTACAACCCTGAAGCGCCCTCTTCCGCACCGCTTCACGTTCGGAAGCCGAAACTTCCGCTATCAGCGCACGCCGCGCCGCGATACGTGCGGTATCAACCCTATGCGCACCAACAGCGGCGATCAACTCAGGAATGGCAAGGTCCGTATCACCTGCCAGAGTGATGTCCGATCGGAAGCTGCGCATGGGCGTGGAACGCGCAAAGAGAGGGTCCGGCCCCATCTGGATGACCTTTGCATTCCCACCGGGTGCCGCCCGATCCGGCCACCAAGGTGCCAGCGCATTGATCACCAGGACAACATCGGCCTCCCTGAGGAGCGCGTCAGGCAGCCAGCCGACATGGCAGGGCGATGACATCGGGATGGCAATCTGATTGGCCCAATAGTGACAGAGTGGTATCGCCCAGTCTTCGACAAATTGCGCTAGAGCGAAAAACGCCTCAGCCGAACCGGCCCCTCGCTGCGCAATGATCAGCGGACGCTCCGCCTCCGCCAGCAGCACGGCGGCCTTTGCCAGCGCCTCCCTGTCCGGTGCGGTTCTGACCGGTGACATATGCGACGGCTCATCAAGCCCTTCCGTCAGGCAGGCTTCGCATAGGACCTCACGCGGCAGACTCAGATAGACAGGTCCCCTGGGCGTTGAGTTTGCGATGGACCAGCCTCGATCCAGAACCGCCGATACCTGGTCCGGGAATTTCAGCTCATAGTCCCACTTGCACGCTTCGCGCACCAGAGACGCCTGATCATACATCTCCTGTCCCCAACCGATGGGCACCGTGCGGGCGCCAAACCGGTCCGCTTCCGCAACCGGGGTGCGGCCGGACATCATAAACATCGGGATCTGATCGCAGGCCGCGTTGATGGCACCGATACTTCCGTTGGCAAGCCCAACATTCGTGTGCAGCATGACGGCCTGGGACCTGTTCGTCAGGAGCGTGAAGCCATGAGCCATTCCCATCGCGACATGCTCATGCGGTACGGTGATCGCCTGCGGCAGGTCGATACCCTTTTCCCTTGCCTCGATCAGCCCTTCAATGATTGGCGGAAAGTCGGTACCCGAATTCGCAAACACATAATCGACGCCCAAAGCCTTCAGTTTGCCAAACAGCGCCCCTCCAGCCGTGACGGCGATCCGTCCATCAGTATCCTTCGGCATCAGCCTGGTTCATGCTGACCGGAGTCGAGGTCCCGTCATCGGCGTCGATACCTAAGCGACCGACCTGAAAGTGAACCTCCATTGACTCCATCTCCCCGCTTCCACGCTGAAGCGCTACGCCCGTCTCGTTCCAGCGCGAAGGCTGACGAAGGGCCGATGGTCGGAATTTTGCCCTGGTCACCTGTTCCGCGCCAGGGGAAACTGCAATCCCGACGCATCGGACCTTATGGCGACTGTCCGTGCAGCGCAAGCTTCTCCTCAGGCCCTGATGCCCCAGGGATTAAATTCCTGTCGAAGGTCGAGTGAATTGTACCAACTCACTTGCATTTTTCCCCGGGAATCCCCACGGATACAACAAGTCGCCAAACTCACCGACAATCCGCCGTTACGGCACAACCCTGGAGGCCATATAGCATGACCATTGAACTGTACTGCTTCGGCGAGTCCGGCAACGCCTACAAGGCGGCGCTGGCTCTGGAGCTCTCCGGCCTGGCCTGGGAACCGAAATTCGTCGATTTCTTCAACGGTGCGACAAGAACCCAGGCTTACCGGAACGAAGTCAACGAGATGGGCGAGGCTCCGGTTCTGGTGGACGGTGATCTAAAGCTGAGCCAGTCCGGTGTGATCCAGCACTATATCTCGGAAAAGACCGGCAGGTTCGGCGGAAAGGGAATTGAGAAATATGAAGTGCTCCGCTGGGTATTATGGGACAATCACAAACTGTCGAGCCAGGCGGGCATGGCGCGCTTCCTGATGAATTTCCTGCCTGAGGACCGCAGGCCAAAGGATGTCATTTCCTTCATGCAGGGCCGCCTCAAATCGGCCTACCAGGTGCTTGACACGCATTTGCGGGATCGGGACTGGATCGTGGGGGACGGACTCACAAATGCCGACATCTCGTGCTGCGGGTATCTGTATTACCCCGAGCCTTTCGGTTTCGACCGCACCGACTGGCCCGGCATCGACGCCTGGCTGACCCGCATCAGCGAACTGCCCGGATGGAAACATCCCTATGATCTAATGCCCGGAAATCCCGGGGACCGGGCCTGAGGAAGGATAGAACCCATGGTGGACGCCTATATCTATGACGCCGTGCGGTCGCCGCGCGGAAAGGGCCGCAGGGACGGCTCACTGCATGAGGTGACAGCAGCCAAACTCTCGGCGGATATGCTCAACGCACTGAAAACGCGCAACAACCTCGACGGACATGTAGTTGAGGACGTCATCTGGGGAAATGTAACCCAGATAGGTGAGCAAGGAGGATGCCTGGCCCGAACCGCGGTGCTCGCCTCCACACTCGATGAATCGATTCCAGGCGTTTCGATCAACCGCTTCTGCGCCTCCGGTCTTGAAGCGGTCAACATGGCTGCGAATCAGGTTCGCGGCGGCGCGGGTGAAGCCTATATTGCCGGCGGCGTCGAGATGATGGGACGCGTTCCGATGGGAAGCGATGGAGGCGCTGTTGCAGCGGATCCGACGATCGCGATGAACGCGTATTTCGTACCGCAGGGCATCAGTTCCGACATCATCGCGACCGAATACGGGTTCAGCCGCGACGATGCTGACGAACTGGCAGTGCGCAGCCAGAAGCGGGCCAAGACCGCATGGGACGAGGGAAGATTCAGGGACTCAATCATTGAAATCAGGGATCTCAATGGCATCCCGATCCTGGATCACGACGAATACATGCGGCCGGAAACAGACATGCAGACGCTCGGTGCCCTAAAGCCCAGCTTCAGGGACCTGGGTGAGACCATGCCCGGTTTCGACAAGATCGCCTTGATGAAATATCCGCATCTGGAAAGCATCAGACATATACATCATGCGGGAAACTCCAGCGGGATCGTCGATGGCGCCGCGGCCGTTCTGGTCGGCAGCGAGACCTATGGCAGGCGGAATGGACTGAAGCCGCGTGCACGCATTAAGGGAACGGCCAAGATCGGTACTGATCCAACCATCATGCTGACGGGCCCGGTACCGGCAACACGGAAGGTTCTTGCTGAGAACGGGCTTGAAATCGGAGACATTGATCTCTTTGAGGTCAACGAGGCATTCGCCTCCGTCGTTCTGCGCTTCATGCAGGCATTCGATGTCGACCCGGATGTGGTGAACGTGAATGGCGGCTCAATCGCCATGGGCCATCCGCTTGGCGCCACCGGTGCGATGATTCTCGGAACGCTCCTCGACGAGCTTGAACGCTCGGACAAGGAGACTGGACTCGCCACGCTCTGCATCGGTTCGGGAATGGGTGCCGCGACGGTGATCGAGCGGGTCTGATGCATGAATTCGCCTGAGGTCGGCCTGTGCCGCTGACCTGGCAGCCACAGGGCCATGACCTGAAAGGGCCAGAGACATGACAGAATTTTCCTATGCAGTCGACGATGCCGGCATCGCCACAATCACCTGGAACATGCCTGGCAGGTCGATGAATGTTCTGTCGCAGCATGGCGCCCAGCAGCTAGGCGACCACATCGATGCGGCGCTAACCGATGATGCCGTGAAAGGCGTCGTCATCACCAGTGGAAAGGACACGTTTGCCGGCGGGATGGATCTGAACGTCCTGGCGACCATGCGGGAGGAGGCCGGCGACCAGCCAGCTCAGACGCTCTTCAACCATATCATGGCGATGCATGCACTCCTACGAAAGATCGAGCGCGCTGGAATGGATCCTAAGACCCTGAAAGGGGGAAAACCGATCGCCGCCGCCCTTCCTGGAACGGCTCTGGGGATCGGCTACGAGATCGCGCTCGCCTGCCACCGCATTTTCTGTACTGACCGCCCAGAGGCAAAGGTCGGTCTCCCGGAAATACTTGTGGGTCTCTTTCCCGGTGCAGGCGGTACGACACGGCTGGTTCGCAAACTCGGCATCACGGCCGCTGCGCCCGTTCTGCTGGAAGGCAGGCTGAATGATCCAAAGGCAGCGAAAGGCATGGGACTGATCGACGAGGTTGCGAGCGACCCTGTCGCTACGGCCAGGGAATGGGTATTGAACGCGAAGGACGGAGATCTGGTAAAGCCGTGGGATGCAAAGGGCTACAGGATGCCTGGTGGCGCGCCCTACCATCCATCCGGCTTCATGACCTTTGTCGGTGCCGCGGCAATGGTTCACGGAAAGACAAATGGAGTCTATCCAGCGGCAAAGGCCATGCTTGCCGCCATTTACGAAGGAGCCCTTGTTCCGTTCGACACAGCGCTGAGGATCGAGGCCCGGCAGTTCGTATCCGTGCTGATGCACCCTTCGAGCAGCGCCATGATCCGGTCACTGTTCATCAATAAGGAAGCGCTGGAGAAGGGAGCGAACCGGCCGGAAGTACCAAACCAGCAAGTGCGCAGGCTCGGTGTTCTTGGTGCCGGAATGATGGGTGCGGGCATCGCGCTTGTTTCCGCACAGGCAGGGATCGATGTGGTGCTGGTTGACCAGACCCAGGACGCGGCTGACAGGGGCAAGGCGGTGACCGTAGCCTACATGGACAAACGCATCAGGCGCCGCAGGGCAACCGAAGAGCGGAAGGCGGAAGTCCTGGATCGCATCACCGCCACAACGGATCTCAATGCCCTTGAAGGGTCTGACCTCATTGTTGAAGCGGTGTTCGAGGATCCGAACATAAAGGCCGGAATTACAGGGAAGGTCGAAGCCATTGTCGGCAGGGACTGCATTTTCGCCTCGAATACATCCACGCTTCCGATCAGTGATCTGGCCAGGGCCAGCGTCCGCCCTGATCAGTTCATCGGCATCCACTTTTTCTCACCAGTCGAGAAAATGAAGCTCGTGGAAATCATCAAGGGCCGTGAAACCGGTGACCGGGCGGTGGCCAAGGCACTCGACTATGTTCGGCAAATCCGCAAAACACCGATTGTCGTCAATGACGCACGGTTCTTTTTCGCCAACCGCTGCATCATACCATATGTCAATGAGGGCATTCGCATGGTCGCCGAAGGCGTGGCGCCAGCGCTGATCGAGAACGCGGCAAAGCTTCTGGGCTTCCCGCTCGGACCACTACAGCTTGTCGACGAAACCTCGATCGATCTTGGCGCAAAGATCGCCCGGGCGACCAGGGCAGCGATGGGTGCGGCCTATCCTGACGCGACCTCCGATGACGTGATATTCTGGATGGAGAGCGAGAGGCGGTTGGGCCGCAAGGCCAAAGCGGGATTCTATGTCTATGATGACAGCGGCAGGCGGCAGGGTTTGTGGGAAGGTCTCGGCCAACGGTATCCACTGGCCGGGAGCCAACCGGAAATCACCGAAGTGCAGCACAGGCTGCTTCTCATACAGGTCCTGGAAGCGGTGCGCACTCTGGAGGACGGTGTCCTGACTGACATCCGTGAAGGCGATGTCGGCGCCGTTCTTGGCTGGGGATTCGCCCCCTGGTCTGGAGGGCCGTTTTCCTGGCTTGACATGATTGGCCCAGGAAAGGCCGTGGAGATGTGCGAGCGGCTGGAAGCCAGATGCGGCACCAGGTTCCGCGCACCGGAACTGCTAAAGGAGGTTGCGAGCCAGGGAACGGGTTTCTACGGACGTAGCGGAGTAAAGACAGTCGCCGCCTGAATGTTTTCCGAAATTCGTTTGGGATAAGAGGCAATGCCGGAAGCTCGTGCGATGCCTGCAGAATAAAGCATAACATATTGATTATTTGTAATAATTACGAGTCTCTTCCGAGTGGATTCACTGAATGCGGCATTTCTGCGGCGGGTTCGCGCCAATGTCGGGCTGATCCCGCCAGTGCTCCTCACCTAGATCATCACATGTAGGGATTCCCGGCCCCATGACACCCGGCGCACAGAAAGTGGCCAGCATCACGTCAAGCCCAGGTTATGGGACGGCAATTCCGCACTGCCACCGGGCTGCGGGAACCCTGCGGCGACGGGGAGCCCGAATGCGGCATCCCGCCCGTTAGGATATTTCCCGATATCCTCCTACGGTGATGGTGAGTGTTGCCCTGATGGACATGCGCATTCTGCTGTCAGAGCAGGCATCTTCAATCCTGCCCAGCATCCTCATCATTCCCCCAACGCCGGGAGCAGATCCAGCCTCCAGCAATCCGTGGCCCCTCTGATTGGATGCTCGCTGGAACGGATTGGCCGGTCACGCACAACTGGTCCTGGCACCCGGAATGGCCGGCATCGGCGAATCCCTCCAATCCATAAGGAGGCATCACATGCGTCAGATGTTCGAACCACTTCCGGACGGGTCCCGAGCCTGTCACTACCACATACTTGACCGGCTCATTCCCTTCTCCGCTCCGTCCGGGCCCGTATGGCCCTGGCATGGGTTTCCGCGACGTTGAGGATGCGCAGGCCCTGCCATAGCTTCTGGGTTCCGGGCAGGGGCTGGCGCTTCGTCGGGCGGAACCCGGCGAGGCCGGCGACGAGCGTGACGTAGCGCGCCACGGTCATGTCCGGCTCCGGCGGCGCCCTCTGGCCGATGACGCGCTCATACGCGGCGTGAATGACCACCGCCCCGCCGCTTTCCGGGCTGACATGGCGGTCCGCCGGGCTGTCGGGGCTCTCCCGCGCCAGAAGCTGGAGGTCCCAGACCCGGAACGCGGTTATCGCGTCGAAGGCGAGGCATCTGCGCAGGTCGTCGGCGGCGTCGAGCCTGCGGTCCTTTATCCTCGTCCCCGTCTTCAGGGCTCTGAAATATTCCTCGATGCGCCAGCGCAGCTCGTAGCGCCTCAGGGCGGTCTCCGCCGTCCGCATGCCGTCGCCGCCCTCGTTGGACAGGAGCATCCAGTGCAGCGCCTCCCCTCCCTTCGCGACGCGCTTCGGCGGGTTCTCCTCGATGGCGGAGACCACCGTCACGGGCAGCGGGCGCCTGTCCCCCGCGTCCCTCGGCGCCGCGATGTCCAGTTCCGAGCAGCGCAGCGTCAGCGTGGCGACGCGCGCTTTCCGGGCCTTCGGCCCGCCGCGTTCGGGAACGGTGATCCTGCGGTGGCCGACCGGCTCCAGCGCGGCGACATGCTCCCACAGGCACCTTTCGTCGCCGTCGGGCAGCGCCACGCGCCGCTTCGCCGAGCGGCTCGCCCGCACCAGCAGCGCGGCGCCGGTCCGGTCCGCTTCGCGGAGAAGGGCCCAGAAGTCGCCTTCGCGGTCACAGACGCTCACGACCTTCGCGTCCGGGCAGGCCTCCGCGAGCTCTCCGGCCCGCCGCAGCCCGTCGATCCAGCGGGCGCTGTCCCTGTCCGGCCGCCGCCGGAAGTCCGCGTCGAGCGTGAACAGCCCGAGCGGGCGTCCGCTGCCGTTCAGTGCCACGCCGCAGTGGGCGAGGATGCCGTCGGTGCCCTTTCCGCCGCCGCCGAGCCCGTCCAGCCCGGACGTCGCCGCCAGGGTGCCGTAGTTCAGCGCCGTCGTGTCCTGGACAGCCAGGATCACCGGCTCCAGGCGGCAGCGCTCCACCGTCGCCTCCAGGTGGGGTTCGAGTATGTCGTCCATGGTCACCCCAGCGTTCGAGAGCAGCCTGTAAGCCGCCTCCTGCTCCGCCCTGCCCGGAAACAGCTCCGGCACCGGCGCACCGGGCTTCCTGGTCCAGGCCGCTCCCATCGCGGCGATCCGGCGGCGGACCCGGCCGTCCGGATGGCTGCTCCGCGCGTATTCCCGCTCCGCCCAGTCGCCCCCGCGGTGCAGCGGTCCGGTATGCCCGAGCCTGCGCTCCGGCTCCGCCCGGAGAACCTTGTATGTCTGAATCAATCGGAAAGAATCTGAAGGATGATGTTGTGGAAAGTTTTCCACACCTGTGGAAAACTCCGCGCCGGCTGTGCGGAACCTGGCGTGGTCGCGGCTGGCATATCCGGGACGTTCGTGCATCATCCGCAAGGGGATTCCCCTCCGCGTGGCAACGCGGAGGGGAGTGCGGGGCGCTGCCCCGCGAAGGCGGGTCGGGCCGTGAGGAACCTGGTCCGGGGGATGTCACTATATATTAGTTGATTCCATAGGTCGCCCGTGCTACCTGATTCGCATGCAGGTCGGGATGCGCCATTTCGGGGAGGAAACGGTCGGGTGGCTGAGGTCCGCGGCGGCGGCGGGAGCCGGACGGCGCAGTCTGGCGGCGGGGCTGTGCGAGCGCGAGGACTGGACCAACGCCGCCGGAGCGCCGTGCCTCGCTTCCGCCCGGCTGGCCCTGCCGAAGATCGCGGAGCGCTACGGCATCACCCTGCCGCAGGCCGGATCGCCGGTGGCTCCCGGCAGACCGCTGCCGGAGCATCCCGACGTCCGGTTCTCCGGCACGCTCGCGGAGCTCGGCGGTGTCGGGCTGGAGATGGCGGAGACGGCGGAGGAGCGGCGCGCCCTGCGGGGGATGATGGAGAGCCACCATCCCCGGGGCGACCCGTCCAATCCCGGCGCTCTCCTCTTCTACTGGATCAGCAGCGAACGCCTGGGGCGCGTCGGCGGGCTCTGCTTTCACGCGGCCAACTGGCACCAGAGGGCACGGGACGCCTACATCGGCTGGAGCGGCCGGGAGCGGATGGCGAAGCTGGGGCTGCTGGTGCAGAACTCCAGGTTCCTGATCCTGCCGGGCGTGGAGGTCCCGCACCTGGCCAGCCACGTTCTGGGGCTGGCGGCAAGGCGGCTTCCCGATGACTGGGAGAGGCTGCACGGCGTCCGTCCGGCGATGGCCTTCACCTATGTCGGCGCGGAGCGCCCCGGCACGGCCTACGCGGCGGCCGGATGGGAGTTCGCCGGGACCACCTCCGGCCATCCTCCCGGCCACCGCCGGGAGGGAGCGGAGGCCTGCGGCGTCTGGATGAGGCCGCTGGATCCGGACTGGCGCGACCGCATGTGCCGCGGGCCGGAGACGCCGCGCTGGCTGGGCCCGGCCCCGGCGATCCCGGAGGACGCCGACTGGGCGGACCTGGAGTTCGGGCCGGTCGGCCATCCCGACGGACGGGTGCGCAGCCGGATCCTGGCCATGGGGAGGGCCTGGGAGACCCGGCCCGGTGAGCCGGTCGCCGTTGTCTTCGCCGGAAAAAAGGATCAGGGTGCGGCCTACAGGCTGCTTTCCAACCCCAGGGTGAGCATGGACGACATCATCGAGAGCCACCGCATGGCCACGCTCCAGCGCTGCCGGGCGGAGACGGAGGTCCTGGCCATCCAGGACACCACGATGCTGGACTTTTCCGGCCTGAAGGGCTCCACGGGCGGTCTGGCGAAGCTCGGCGGCGGCGGATCGGGCAGCGTCGGCATCCCGGCGCACGTGACGCTGGCGGTGTCGGCCTCCGGCCGCGGCCTCGGGGTGCTGGCCATCGACGCCAGCTTCCGGGAGGGCGTCACCGTGAAGGCCGACCGCAGGCGCGGAGGCACGGGGCGGGCGGAGACGGAACCGGACAGGGCGGCGGAGACGGAGACGCCCGACGGTGGCAGCGAGAGCCGCCGCTGGCTGGAGAGCCTGGCCCTGGCGCAGGAGGTCGGGAGGACCAGCCCTGGAACCCGGATGGTCACCGTCTGCGACCGCGAGGGCGACATATGGGACATGTTCGAGGCCCAGGCGGAAGACCCCGCCGCGGCCGGGCTGCTTGTGCGCTCCAGCGCCTCGACCCGCCGCTCCGTCATCGCCGGCGGTGAGGTGGTGGACCTCATGGAGCACGTCTCCGGGCTGCCCGCCGCCGGGACGCGCGTCGTCCACGTCGCGGCGCGCGGCGGGATCACCGGGTCGCGTGGGCGGAAGGCCGTGAGGGCCCGCCCGGCGCGGACCGCGGAGACGGAGATCCGCGTCGCACGCGTCGAGCTGAAGGCCCCCGGACGGAGCCGCCAGACCCTGCCGGTCACCGCGGTGCTCGCCAGCGAGACCACCACGCCGCCGAAGGGCGGCCGGCGGCTGTCCTGGCTGCTGCTGTCCAGCGACGCGAAGCCCGACCTCCAGGGCGCCATCGACACCGTCAGGCGCTACGAAACAGGATGGACCATCGAGGAATATTTCAGGACCCTGAAACAGTGCACCCGCATCGAGGACCGCCAGCTCGACGAGGCCGACGACCTCCGGTGCTGCCTCGCCTTCGACGCCGTCACCGCATGGCGCGTGTTCGACATCCAGCGCGCCGCGAAGGCCGAGCCCGACCGGCCCGCCCTTGATTTCCTGGACGAGGACGAGCTCACCGCCCTCTGGATCGGACTGGAGGATTACGGCTTCAGGGACGCCCGGGCCCCGCCCTTCGACGGCTTCACCATCCGCGAGGCCGCCATCGACATCGGCCGCTACGTCGGCTTCATCCCCTCGAAACGCCAGCCCCTGCCGGGGACGCAGAAAATGTGGAAAGGCATGAAATACCTCCTCCAGGCAACCGCATTCTACAGGGCCTTCAGAAGCCGGGGCCCGCTCAGGGAGTCAACAGTGCTATAGTGACATGTCCGGGGGACCGTGCGGGAGCCTGGCCGCCCGCCTTCACCGCCGTCCTTCCGCGTCCTGGATGGATGCCTGGGTAGGACCCGAATCAACCGCAAGAGTAGGAGCGGAAGGACATGACAGACAGGATAGTGGCGGGAATCGACGTGAGCAAGAGCCGGCTGGACGTCCACGCGAACGGCGATGACGGGGGCTTCGCGAACGGAAAGGAGGGATTCCGGGCTCTGCACGGATGGCTCCGCGAACGCGGCGTGACTCACGTGGTGGTCGAGGCCACCGGGCGGTTCCACCGCCAGCTGCACCAGTCGCTACACGACAGGGGCTACATCGTGCACGTCGTCAATCCCCTGCGGGCGCGCCGTTTCGCCGAGGCGCTCGGCCAGGTCGCGAAGTCCGACCGGATCGACGCCAGGGCGCTGGCCGCCTTCGGGGAGGTCGGCGGGCTGCCGGCCGCACAGCCGAAACCCGAGGCGCTGCAGGAACTCGAACGCCTGCTGGTCGCCCGCGAGGCGCTCGTCGACACGCGCACTTCCCTGACCGCCCGGATCCGGGAGATCGGCGGGACGACGGCCGCGGCCGCGGCCCTGAAGAGGGCGCTGGCCGGGATCGTGGAGGAGATCGGCGTGCTCGATGCCGGGATCGCGACGGCGATCGACGCGGATCCCGGGCTGGCCCGGCGCCGGGACATCCTCGTGAGCGTCCCGGGGATCGGGCCGGTGACCGCTGCCGCCCTGATCTGCTGGATGCCGGAGCTCGGGACCCTCGGAAGCCGGCAGGCGGCGGCGCTCCTGGGTGTCGCCCCCTTCGCCAGGGATAGCGGAACGCTGTCAGGGGCGAGGCGCATCCGCGGCGGGCGACGCAGGCCCCGCGACGTGCTCTACATGGCGGCGATGACGGCCATACGCTGGAACCCGGCGATGAGGGAGCTGTACGAACGGCTCACGGCGGCGGGCAAGGCCCACAAGGTGGCGCTAGTCGCGGTGATGCGCAGAATGGTGATCCTCACGAACGTCCTGCTGCGCGACGGGCGCGGATGGTCCCCGGACGCGCCGGTTGCGGCACCGTCATGACGCCCGCCTGTGGAAAGAATGTGGAAAAGTGGGGAAAAGATCCGGAAAGACCGCGGAAAATGCCCTGAAACCCCTTGAAACGAGACATGGATGCTCCCGCCAGTCCGGCCGCAGCGGCAGCGTCCACACGCTGCGACGGATGCCCGAACGCCGCCCGGAGGTCAAGCCGGGACATCTCTCCCAGCCCGCCGCCCTGTAACCCGTCCCGGCGTGGTCCGGACCGACGATGGTGTAGACGAGCGCCGGACGGACGCCGTAGAGGGCCTGCCAGTCGTCCGCCACGCGATCCGCCGCCAGCCGCAGCGCCAGGGAGGCGAGGCCGTGGACCCTCACGGAAGGTCTGATCAGGAAGCGGTGGTTGTTAAGGACCAGACCCATGTTCGCGATCCGCGCCCGCGCCGACCAGCCGATGGCGTCGTCCCGAGGCCCCAGCTGGCAGGACGCCGGAACGAAGCCCAGACCGCCGAGCCGCCCCTGCGCGCCGCTCACGATCCAGTACCGCAGCTGCCCTCCCGGAGCCCGCCGCCAGCCCTCCGGATGGTGCGTCTCCATCATCGACTCCCAGGCGCGGCGGTCCGCCTCCGCCAACGGCTCCAGCCGCACCCCGCCGAGCGCGTCCAGAGCGCACTCGACCGGGGCGCCGCCAGGGTCGTCGGCGGCCGGTCGCCCGTTGGACGACGCGAAGCGCGGCGCCGCCTCCGGCAGCGTCAGGCCGAGCTCCTCCGCGAGCAGGGGAAGGACCCGCATCCCGGTGACCGTCGACGGCCTCCCGTCGTGGGTCAGCCAACCCTCCCGGCCGCTCAGCTCGCGGGCGAGGCCCGAACGCGTGACGCCGCCGCGGAGGCATTCGTTCCCCAGCCACTCGACCGTGGCAGGGGAAATCTGTCTGAGACCGATATACATGGTCCCCGATTCGCATGGATCCGATCTCTAGTCAAGTATGCGGTAGTGACAGGTCCCGAGCCCTCCCTGCCTTTTGTGCACAATGGTTCCTTCACCTTCATGCACCGGAGCTGCCAGCGGACCTCCCGTACGCCGCGTATGGAATCATGGCGCTGGAGGATTTCGCAAAGAAGTGAATCTCCCCCTGGAACCGGCAGCCATCGGTGCCCCCGGGCCTCAGGCCGTCTGGAAAGAGTGAACCTGCCTCATGGCTGCGCGGGTAATGCCAATCCACGCCCTGACGGAGCGGAGGTTCGCCTGACCTCAGGACATGAGGCTCCGGTCAGGACCGCCCGTGTTGGGCAGAACCGGCCTCCCGGAATTCAGGAAAACCGCTTCGGCCGCCGATCTTTCAGGGCCGAAGGTGGTTCATCCCAAGAATGGGTTACTTCGCTCCCCCACCCACTCGCGCCAGAAACCCTCCTGAAACGATGATCAGCACGATTCCCGCGGCTCCCAGAATGTCCAACCGGTCGGTCCAGAGCACATAGCCCCAAAACGCCGCAAACACCAGCAGCGAGTATTCAAACACGGTCACGAACGCAGCCTCCGCCAGCAGATACCCACGGATGATCAGCCCTACACCGACCACCGAACCAATTGCCTGGACGGCGGCAAGCCCAAGAAACTCCTCTGTCAGTGGCAGCCACCCACGCATCAGAAACCCTTCAGGCCCCTCCGGCGCATCCATCGGCAACAGAGAAAGCCAGATGCACCCGGCAGCACCCCAGAGCAGTGCCGCGACGAAAAACCCGAATAGCAGCGTCAGGGTTCCCTCCTCCGCGCAAAGGTCACGGATGGCAATTGCTCCCAACGCATAGAACAGCCCGGCAGCGACGGGCATAAGCGTAGCGAGGGACCCGTAGCCGAAATCCGGCCTCAGAACCAGAAGGATGCCGAGAAAGCCCGCTACCGCAGCAACCGCATTCACTGCTCCAACCCGTCGCCTCAACACAATGACAGTGATCAGAAGCACGAAGATCGGTGCGGTAAACAGTCCAGCAGCGGCCTGCGCGACGGGAAGGAAACCAAGAGAACCAAAATAGAACATCATCGAGGTCGAAACCAGGAAGCTACGCAGAGCCACAGTCCAGAAGCGCTTGGGAGCAACTGACCATCCACCCGCCCAGGCAACGGCCAGTATTAGCGGAAGAGCCATCGCCGCACGAACCAGATGGAGTTGCCAGAGCCCAACGCTTTCGGCAACCAGGATCACCAGATTGTCGATCAGGCCGATCAGAGCCATCGCCGCAACAACGCAGGTAGCGGCAGTCAAGGGCATTGAGGCGGGAAGGCTTTTCATCGGCCCTGCCCTTAATCCGCCTTTGCATTCCGCGCAGGCAAAGTTGATATTCGGATCGCTGACGCCAATACAGCAGGAGGAACTCGACATGGGCTGGATGGCAGACGAATCAGGCCTCCAGAGGCGACAGGCGAATTTTGTGCCTCTAACGCCTCTAAGTCACCTCAATCGTGCCGTCAAAGTCTTTCCTGACCGCGAGGCGATTGCCTATGGCCTTCATCGTTCGACCTATCGCGAATACCACGCACGGTGCTCCCGGATTGGCTCCGCGCTCAGGGTCGCGGGAATTCGGTCGGGCGATGTGGTCGCAACGCTTCTTCCCAACATTCCCGCCCAACTGGAAGCACATTTCGGCGTCCCGGCCTGCGGGGCCGTACTGAATACGATCAACACCCGTCTGGATGTCGACACGGTTTCCTATATCCTTGAGCATGGCGGCGCCAAAGCGGTTCTGGTCGACACAGCTTTTCTGAGCCTGGCTGAGGCGGCAATCAGCAGGATGGAGAGCGGTGGTCCACGGATAATTGAAGTCGCGGATCCACAGGCGGGATTTACCGCCAGCGGCAGATACTCCGAATATGAGGAGTTCATCGCGGAAGGCGACCCTCGATTTGAATGGCAGATGCCCCAGGACGAATGGGAAAGCCTCGCCCTCAACTACACTTCCGGCACCACGGGACAGCCAAAGGGAGTGGTCTACCATCACCGAGGCGCCTATCTCATGACGCTGGGAACCGTGATTTCCTGGCGAATGATTCTGCACCCACGGCTGCTTGCGGTCGTGCCGCTCTTTCACTGCAACGGCTGGAACCATAGCTGGATGGCTCCCGTTCTTGGTGGAACGGTCATCTGCTGCCGGGACATAACGGCAGGGAACATATATGACGCGATCGCCGATGAGGGCGTGACCCATTTCGGGGGAGCACCCATCGTGCTCAACATGATCATCAATGCCCACGAAGGCGACCGTCGCCAATTCGATCATACAGTCGAGGTTTTCACCGCTGGTGCGCCACCTCCAGCAGCGACGCTTCAGGCCATTGAACCGCTCGGCTTCAACGTGACCCAGGTCTATGGCCTCACCGAAACCTACGGCCATGTCACCGAATGCCTCTGGAACGCCCAGGCGTGGGACGGGCTTTCCGATGAAGACCGTTTCGCCATCAAGGCCCGAACGGGCGTGCTCATGCCGATGATGGAAGACATCACGGTCATGGACCCGGAAACCATGACCCAGACGGCGATGGACGGAAAGACCCAGGGTGAGATCATGATCCGCGGAAACGCGGTAATGAAAGGATACCTGAAGAACAAGACGGCAACCGAACAGGACTTCGCCAAGGGCTACTTCCATTCCGGCGACATCGCCGTTCAACACCCGGACGGCTACATCCAGATCGCCGACCGGGCAAAGGACATCATCATTTCGGGCGGTGAAAACGTGAGTTCAGTTGAAGTCGAGGGTGTGCTGATGCATCACCCCGCGGTGCTTCTATGCGCCGTTGTCGCGAAACCCGACGAAAAATGGGGCGAGGTGCCCTGTGCTTTCGTTGAAGTCAAGGACGGCAGAAATCTGGAAGAGGCCGAACTCATCGCCTTTGCCCGCGAACGGCTTGCAGGCTTCAAGACACCAAAGATGGTTGTGTTTCAGGATCTGCCAAAGACGTCCACTGGCAAGATTCAGAAGTTTGAGCTTCGCGAGCTTGCGAAGAAGCTCTGACCCGATTCGGTGCCCCAGAGACGCATGACGAAAGACCTCGGTCCAATGCGTTCATTGAAACCTTGATACGACATATGGGCTGCGCACTGATCCGCCAATTTCCACATGTAACGCGGTCCATGGGGAGCGTAGGATGGGTCTTGCTGCCTTCCTTACATTGCGACAGCCGTCGCAGGGCGCATTACAATATGGGAATTTGGGCATGAGTGTGTGCTTCGGCCTCGCTCACTACCAGAACCAGCCGGACACCGCTTCAAGAACTGGTCCCAACGTCCTTTCGGGAACCCTTGTGAGCCCGTTGTCCATTTCTTCGATAATCCAGTCAAACCCGCATGTTGCGGCAATCACGCCGAGCACGATCACCCAAGCGACGGCGGACAGCCCGTGTTTTCCCTACACATCTGGCGGTATGGAATCCGAATCGTGCGGCGCTGCAGTTCCTTCCGCCAGATGCTGACGGCCTTACCTGGAGATTCGCATTGCGCAGCGGTCTTGCAAAGCGCCCGCCTCCGTTCTTCAGCACCCTGTCAGGCAGTGACCGGCCCCTCCGAGCTGCGGCTATCGAAAACCCAACGTCCAATCACATGATTCGAGATTACCCAACCGACCGTCTTTGTGCATTCCTTAAGGGATTGCCCGTCGAATCGACCAATCGCCCTGGCGATTTCCGCCGACGCAGTTGGCGCAGCTTCTGTTCCCTTGGCAGATTCTACCATATGCGATATCATGAACCCAGGCAGCAATACGAAGCAGTGTTTTCCATAACCAAAAATGACTGCGCTTAAGGAATACCAGCGATTGGAGTGCCAGGGTGTCTGGCGCCCTTCGCTTGATGACAAGCGGATGAATGTCATCGTTAGCATCGGGGACGCGACGCTGATCATGTACGATTACAATGATCAGCCACTGTCCCACTGGTCACTGCCTGCCCTGCTCCGACTGAATGGCAAGACCAGACCCGCGCTCTTCGCACCTGGCATTGATTCCGAAGAAGAACTGGAAATCAGCGACGATTCAATGATCGACGCCATTGAGCGAGTGCAGAGAGCCGTCGAACGGCGCAGTCCCAGGCAGCGTAGGCCAAGGTTTTTTCTTGTTGTTGCCGCCCTGTTGGCATTACTTGCGCTGGGCATCATATGGCTTCCCGAAACCGTGGTGAACCACGCTGCAGCGGTGGTTCCCGACGCAAAGCGGATTGAATTGGGTGAACGCCTCCTCGCCCATATTCAGCACGCCTCCAGGCGACCCTGCCATACCTCCGCCGGAACAGCGGCTCTAGGTCGGCTCCACAATCGGCTTCTGGGTGACAGATCGGGACGGCTGGTCGTGATTCCAAATGGGGTCGCACAAACCAACCATCTGCCTGGAGGCCTGATCCTGATTGATCCGTCATTGATCGAGGACCAGGAGGCACCAGATGTGGTGGCAGGCTATGTGATAGCTGAAGCCATTCGCGCCGATTCCCGGGACGCAGTCGTTCGCATGCTTGAGCGGGCGGGACTGGTGGCAGCGTTTCGACTGCTCGCTACGGGCGATGTTACCGAGAACGTTCTCTTTGCGCAAGCCGGAGCACTGCTGTCACAGCCTGCGCAGCCCGTTGATCCCGAAGCGCTGCTTGCACGCTTTCGCGCAGCGCGGATTTCCATCAGACCATATGCGATCACCGTTAACGCTCCAGACGGAGACGTGCTGGAACCGATCAAGGATGATCCAGTTGGTGACAGGCCAGCACTTTCCGATGCCGATTGGGTGAACCTGCAGCGAATCTGCGGAGAATGAGCTCCTCATGTAAGCGAGAACCGCCGCCAGCCCCTGGTCTTCGATGGGCGCATTTCGGTTCCGTAGCTCAGACGCCGTCCAGATGATCCAGTTGGTGACAGGCCAGCACTTTCCGATGCCGATTGGGTGAACCTGCAGCGAATCTGCGGAGAATGAGCTCCTCATGTAAGCGAGAACCGCCGCCAGCCCCTGGTCTTCGATGGGCGCATTTCGGTTCCGTTACTCAGACGCCGTCCACCAGTCGAGGCAATTGAAGACCATGCTGCCTTTTCCGAGGCACCTGATCGTCCGATGTCGTTCGCGCCTTCCAGCGGCCTGCGGCAGCCGCAGTTCCTCACGCGACCGGCCACAGGGACTTGCAGCCCCCCCGATCTGATCTGATCCTGACGGCGCCTTTCCGGCGCGGAAAGCCGTCGCAACGCTTCCACTCCAGGTCAGACCTGAAGCGGCCAGTACAGTCCGCTACCGCATCATGCCGTTCAGGATGTGGAGGTCCAGCAAAACCTCCGCGACTCGGCCGACCCGGACCAGTCCCGTGATCCGGTCACATGTCATCCCGCGTTCCGTCCTGTCGGGAAAGGTTCCGGTGCTACCGCCCGTTGAACCGGGTGCCAGACCGCCCTTCCGCCCGGGAGCCGGGACACGTCTGTCCCAATCACCGGCATGGATCCGGCAGCCTGCCTGGCTTTGGACAGCGGGAGGAGCGCCCGGGAGCGATCATCAGTAAGTAGCTCGGGCGCCACTTCTCTGACAGGCACCCACTCAATCTGCCAGCCGCTTCATCACACCTCCTTCTGAAGGCCGGACAAAGCTGGACAGATCGCATGTTAGTGACCTGCTACGGATACAGCAGTTGCCCCGATTCTTACTAACGGGCTATCATATGTGAGATGTGAAAACGCATGCCGGGAATCTCCGAATGGACAAGCGGTATACGGGCCCCAGGGGAAAACGCGTTACCGCGCAGGACGTGGCCGATCGCGCCGGCGTGTCGCGTCATGCGGTGTCGCGCTGTTTCAGGGAAGGAACCTATCTTGCCGAGGAAAAGCGGAGACTGATCCTCGCTGCCGCCAGCGAACTCGGTTACCGCCCGAATGCGCTTGCCTCCAGCCTGAAAGGACGGGGATCCCGGCTGGTCGGAATCGTGTCCGGCAATCTCTCGAACATCTATGACGGCCAGATCATTGGCGGACTGGTGGAAAACCTGACCGGAATGGGCAAATGGCCGGTCGTGCTGGGTGGTGGCTCAGACGACATTCGCGAGACCCGTGTGCTGGATGCCCTGGCATATCCGCTGGAGGCGATGATCCTGCGTGCCGGAAGCGTGGATGGTGCGGTTGCCGAACAATGCCGCAGGCTCGGAATCCCGCTCATCCTGTCGGGTCGCCGTTCGGAGGAGTCGGAACTGACTGATTCAGTCTGTTGCGATAATGCCAGCGGGGCAGGAAAGGCCGTGCGATGTCTGTTCGAACGCGGGCGCAGGCGGATCGCCTATGTGGGCGGACCGCGAAACCTCGTTTCGGAAAAGGAACGCTTTGGCGGTTTCATCGGGGCACTGAGCGCCATCGGCCTGCAGCCAGGTGCCATCATCAACAGTGATTTCAGCTTTGACGGCGGGTGTCAGGCCGCTACGGAAATTCTGTCCGCGCCTGACAGGCCGGACGCGGTTCTCTGTTCGAACGACGCTATGGCGCTGGGCGTTCTGTCGACGGCGCGCGACAGCCTGAATCTGCGGGTGCCCGACGATGTTTCAATTATCGGGTTCGACGATATCCCAATGGCTAACTGGCCATGTTTCCGCCTGACGACCGTGCGGAATTCCATCAGTGATACCATTGACGGCATCCTGGAACTTCTGGCGGACCGTCTGGAAAACCCGCACCGATCCGGGCGCTACATGCTGATTATGCCGGAACTCGTGCCAAGAAATACTCACTGACCGCCCGCCGGAAGGGAAACACGCAGGATCCTCCAATCGCTAACCGGGCGCCGTTCGGAAGAGGCCGCCACCGCCAGCGAACCGATCGGTGTCTTCAGGCCAGCGAATTCCTGATCGATTTCGCGGAACAGCGGTGTGTTCACATCTTTGCCGGAGACACCGTAGGCCAGACTCACATGCGGCGGGAAGCCAGGAACCACCCCGCGGAAGTCAAAGGCCTCGCTGCGCAATTTCCTGAGAGCTGGTGGCAGCGAAAGTGCAAAATATGCGGATTGAAAATAGGCGGTGTCGAACGTCAGACGTTCGAACCCGATACTGGCATCGTCGCCCAGTTCAAGGGTCAGGGCCTGGGCCATTTTTTCGAAGCGCAGGATGTCCTCCCAACCCAGTTCGGATGCAAGTGTTATATGAGGATCGAATCTCGGGCTGCCCAGAATCGAAGCCAGAGCTTCCATCCTTGCCCGCAACCGGTTCGAGAGCGCCTGCGGAAACATCAACCAAAGAGAAAACAGTTCGTTGCGCATGATGGATCCGCATGTTCTCCCGTTTGACCAGTATGAGATCGTGAGCATATGCTGATGATCGCCCACATACCTCATAGTCGTTACATAAACCTCATAATTCTTACATAAAAGTGAAAATTTATGTTTGCAATTGCTAATTTCTCTGATCTAATATGATAACCTGAGCATATACGGAACCCAGCGACACGTTCCATGACGGAAACAAATGACCGAATACGCCTTGGCTCCGGCCTGACGATGGAGGCGCTGTATGTAGGATACGGAAAGGAGGATGTTCTGCGCGACATCGGCCTTTCGGTGGCAACTGGCGAATTTCTGTCCCTTCTCGGACCCTCGGGTTGCGGCAAGAGCACGCTCCTGCGAGCCGTTGCCGGATTTATTCCGCTCAGATCGGGCGATATCCGTCTCGACGGCCAGAGCATCATTGACCTCCCGCCCGAAAAACGGGGCATGGCGATGATGTTCCAGTCATATGCCCTGTGGCCACACATGACGGTCGAGCAGAATGTCGGTTACGGATTGCGCCTGCGCGGCATCCCTCGCCGGAAAGTCGCGGAAAAGGTCAATGACATGCTGAAGCTTGTCGGTCTGCAGGACTTCCGTGACCGCAAACCCGGCTTCCTTTCCGGAGGTCAGCGGCAGAGAGTGGCGCTGGCCCGCGCCCTTTCCGTAGATCCGCCGGTTCTGCTTCTGGACGAACCCCTGTCCAATCTTGACGCCGGAATCCGGACGACAATGCGGCATGAAATCCGCTCGCTTCAGCAAAGGCTGGGTCTGACAACGATCATGGTGACCCATGACCAGTCCGAAGCCATGTCCATGGCGGACCGGATTGTGGTGCTGGAAAACGGGAGCATTGCCCAGATCGGTGCGCCGGAGGACATCTATCACCGTCCGGCAACACCTTACGTGGCGCAGTTCATGGGGGCCGGCAATGAATTGCCCGTGACCTTGACTGAGGAAAACGGAGCGCGCGTCCTAAAGCCTCGCAACCGGAGCGCAGGTTCGGATCAGCCCTACCGGCTCATGTTCAGGAGCGATGCTGCCCGTATCTGCCTGTCCGGCGAGGCAAGGCCGGACGGGTTCCTGGTGACCGGAACAGTGGTTGCGCACAACTATCTTGGTTCGGTTTACCGCCATACTCTTGATGTCGATGGCCGACAGGTCATGGTCGACCATCGGCAAAAGCTTCATGTCGGCATGTCCGTCGACATGTTGATCCCGGCCACCGCGGGCAATCTCTTCGCAATGAGCGCAACCGCGGCAGCCGGTTCACAGGCCGAGACACGCGTTTCCCTGACCCAGGCAGAAAGCAAATGACCAGGTCTCGGATTTCTTCAACCCCGAAAAGGAAAGAAAATCACCATGCGTCATAAATTTTCACCTCTCATCCTGTCCGCGGCAATGGCTGCCACTGCAGTGGGCGCCCAGGCGGAAGGTACGCTCAATGTCGCCTCAGGCGGTTCGCAGAATATGGTCGACTATGTCACCGACTATCTCGGGCCGCTGTTCGAGGAACGGAACCCGGGCTGGAAGGTCAATGTTGTCGGTACCGGACCCGGCAATGCGGGTTCGCAGATCATCATGGAGAAACTGGCAGCCCAGTCCAGATCGGACAGCTGGGATACCGACGTGATCGTCACCACCCAGCTGAAGACTGGTGAAATGGTCGAGGGCGGATTGCTGCAGGCTTACGTGAGCGACATCTCAACCGGCTCACTGGCCACCCGGGACACGGCAAGAATGGCATTGGGCATGAATGTCGAGGGTTTCGTGATGCCGATGTTCCACAGCCAGACCGCGATCGCCTACAACCCGGATCTGGTTGCCGACCCACCAGGAAGCTATGACGAGCTGAAGGAATGGGCCGCGGCCAACCAGGGCGCCTTTGGCTATAACGGCATAAAGAACGGTATGTCAGGTGTGGCGTTCACGACAGGCTGGATGTACGCCTACGCCGGCAATGCCGACCAGTTGATGAACGGACCCTACGATGCCAGTCTGAAGGGCGGCTGGGACGCGGCCCTCGCCGGTCTCAAGGCATTCAACGAGCACGTCACCTTCACGCCCGGCAATGCCGGAACGCTGGACATGCTGAACAGGGGTGAGATCGTCATGGGACCGGTCTGGGTGGACATGTTCTACACCTGGCAGGCCGATGGTCGTCTGAACCCGAATCTCAGGCTCCTGCTCCCCGAACCTGGCATGCCGGGACAGCCCTACTATTACGCGATTCCCGCAAAGGCCGCGAATGCGGAGATGGCGCGCCGGTTCATCGAACTCGCAACCAGCCCCGAGGTGCAGGCCGAAGGCATCGTGACGCGCTTCAACTGGTATCCGGGAATCGACGCCCAGCATGTGCAGGCATCTCTGGATCCGGCCGACTGGGACAAGCTGTTCACCGATGTGACGCCGACGGACCTCGCATCCAAGGGCAAGCCCTTTCCGCTTGGTTCATACTTCGATGAAATCCGCGAAGCCTACGAGGAAAAAGTTGCGAACTGAACAGCGTCAGCGCCGGGCGCCTTCCGGAGGCACCTTCCGGCGCCCGGCGCGTCCGGACCGCCTAATGACGGACAGCCGCCGCCGCAGCCTGATCCTGATTGCACCAGCTCTCGCCCTGCTGGCGGCGCTGTTTCTGTTTCCACTCGGATATTCGCTACTCTGGGCGTTCCGGATCGAGGACTCCGGCAGCTGGGGCACCGGGAATTTTGCCAAGGCGTTCGCGCTCTATTCGCAGGATATCCTGTTCACCGTAATCATCGTGACCCTTGCCACGGTCATCATTGCCATGGTTTCCATTGCGATTGCCGGTTACCTCACACTCGGGGAACATGCCGCCGCGGTTGCCATTCTCCGCTGGCTTTACCGCTGGCCCCTCTTCATTCCCTTCGTGGTGGCGGCACAGCTGATGCGGACCTTCCTGGCCAAGAACGGCATGATGAACAATCTGATCGTCAGCACCGGGCTGCTTGAGCCCATGCAGACCGCGAGTTTCCTCGACTGGCGTGGAATCATCATTACCTTTGTCTGGAAACAGACCCCGTTCGTGGCATTGCTTCTGGCGGGGGCGATGGCCAGCCTGGACCGCTCGACCTTCGAGGCGGCACGCAACATGGGCGCCAGAAGATTTCGGGTACTGTGGCAAATCGCCCTGCCGCAGGTCGCGACAACCCTGATGGTGGGGCTGATCCTTTCCTATGTCATCATGATGTCGGTGCTATCGGTGCCGCTCATGATCAATGCCCAGACGCCAACCATGATCACAGTGGACATGGCCTGGCGCATCAACGCCTATTCCGATTACGGCGTCGCGAATGCGCTCGGTTTCATTTCCTATGCCATGACGGCCGTCGTTGCCTGGCTCTATCTACGCCAGGGGTTACGGGACAACGGGAGTCCGGCATGACATCGCGATCGATCCTGGGTGCCATAATGCTGGCCTGCCTCGCATTCGCGATCATCGGACCACTGACGAACATGCTGATCTGGTCCGTCGCCGAAGTTTGGTATTTTCCCGGGAAACTTCCGCAGGAATGGGGGTTCAGGTTCTGGGATCGGGTATTTCGCCCACAAGGCAACGCCATGGTATCGCTCACGAATTCCGTGGTGATCGCCTGCCTGACCGTTGTGGTCAGTCTCGCGGTGGCCGTGCCCGCAGGACTGGCCCTGGGCCGCGGCAACCTGCCCTGGCGTCCGGTCATGCTCCTACTGTTCCTGCTGCCGCAGGCATTTCCATCCATCGCCGTGCATATGAACATCGCACGGGTGTTCTACGGAATCGGTCTTAACGGCACCTTCCTGGGGGTAATCCTCGTTCACACCATCCAAGGTCTGGTCTTCGCCGTCTGGATTTCTACCGCGGCCTTTGCAGCCGTCGATCGGGAGCTCGAGGAAGCAGCCGCCAATATGGGCGCGGGCCGCTGGACCGTTTTTCGCACCGTGACCCTGCCGCTCGCGCTGCCAGGGATTTTCGCGAGCGCGATTTTCGTCTTCCTCATCTCACTCGACGAATTTACGGGCACGTTCTTCGTCGGGGTGCCGGACATCACGACCATGCCGCTCCTGCTGTTCACGGCAAGCATGGAAGGCAACTATCAGATCGCATCAATCACGGCGCTGGTACTTCTCGTGCCGTCCGTGGCCTTCATGCTGATCATCGAACGCTTCCTGAAGTCCGACGTCCTGTCCAGATTCGGACACTGAAACCAGGCGCTACCGATAGGATGTCGATGACAGGCAGGGAGTCAGGACCAGTCGGCCGATCTGGTGCGGACTGATCTGCCGACGCCACCCGGCAATCCGGCGCAAAAGGCGTCCGGTTCCTGCCGGGGGCCTGACCCGCAGGGAGTGACCCTCAGCCGGCTTTTGCCATCAGTAGCGAAACGGCGGTTGCGCCACCGAAGGAACTGGAAATGCAAATGGTCGCCTTTCTCGTCAATCTGACGGGCTCAACGATGCTCCTCCTGTTTGCCGTATGGCTTGTGCGAACCGGGGTCGAGCATGCGCAGGTATCGTCGTTCCGGCGGTTGTTTTCGGGTCGGCAGGGCCGTGTGGGTGCGGTGGTGACGGGAATGACGCTTGCGATCGTAATGCAGAGCTCTGCCGCTGTCGCCGTTCTTACGGCCGGAAATTTTGCGGGTGTCGCGGGGTTCAACGCCTCACTCGCCATCATCCTTGGGGGTGATCTGGGTTCGGCACTGGTCGTTCAGTTCCTGTCCTTTCCGGTGGACTGGATCATCGCACCGCTGCTGGCTGTAGGTGGCTGGTTGACCACCAGGTCCGAAGGCCGACGCCACCATGTTGGCCGGGCCGTGATGGGAATTGCCCTTGTCCTGGTTGCACTCAGCTTTCTGCGTGACGCCGTTCAGCCTGTCCGGGACAGTGGCCTGATGCCAGTGATCTCCAGTTATCTTGACAATGACGCAATCACCGCCTTTCTGGTCGGCGCCGTTCTTGCCCTTGCCATTCATTCGAGCGTCGCCGCCATTCTGATCATTGTCACGTTTGTCGATCAGGGCGCGGTCGCCATTCCCGGCGGATTGTTTTTGGTGCTGGGCGCAAATTTCGGTAGCGGTCTCATTCCCGTGTGGATGGCAAGAGCAATGTCACCTGAGGCTCGGCACCTGTTACTGGCAAATTTTGCCTGCCGAGCCTCACTGTCGCTGTTGGCGGCCGCCCTGCTGATGCTGTATGGTGACAGGCTGGCATTCCTGGAGTATCTGTCCGCCCCTCACCTCGTGATCACCCATGTGCTGTTCAATCTTCTGCTGATCGTTGTCTGGTTGCCAATTCCTCAGGCAGCCAGGTGGGCAACCTCCTGGGCCTACCGCGATGCTGGCGAATTGGATAGCCTGCCCCCAACAGGACGAAAAAATCTCGACGAGCGTATTGCAGACCAGCCCAAGGTCGCACTGACCGGACTCAAGCAGGAGCTCCTGCACATGCTGGGCCTTGTCGAGGCCATGTTCGCCCTGATGGCGGAGGATTTCCTGAACCGGGAGACCGGACATGTGAAATCGGCCACGAACATGGATGATGACGTCAATGCCAGCCTTAAGCGTATTCGCCATTTTGTAACGAAAATTCCGGACAGGAGTTTCAGCAAATCGGAAACGAAATCGGCCCGGGAACTGTTCGAATACGCCGTTAGGCTGGAAGCGGCAGGAGACGTCGTCCGCCACCGCATGACCAGACTTGTCCGGGAACTGGCGGGTTCGACCGCCAGTCTCAGTGACGAGGGCATTCGGGAAATCCGTCGGATGCGCGATCACATCCTGGTCAATGTCAATCTCGCCGCGAGTGTCCTCATCTCCGACGATCCGGAAAACGCACGCATTCTCAGCCTTGAGAAAACGGCGATCAAAGCGGCGGAAACGAAAAGCCGGATCAAACATTTCAAGCGCATACTGGCAGGCCGGGACAACAGCATCCGGACCAGTGACCTACATCTGGAAATGCTGCGGGCGCTGAGGGAATTCAACAGTCACATCTCGGCTGTGGCTTACCCGACACTCTACAGGACCGGTCAGCTGCTCAAGACAAGGCTGGTCCAGCCCTGACGGCCTGGGCATGCATAAGGGAATTTGCCCGCAGGTGGACAAATCAGGTAAACCGGAACCTTCCACCGAACCCGTCCGGTTCCGGGCGACAATGATGAAATGGCATGCTCGTAGGGGTAATGGTCCCGCCACAAAATCCTGACTTCATGGCCATCATGGCCCCCACGGCACTTTGGCGTGGAATTGTGCAGCTGCGGTACTGACCACCCGCAGCGAATAGACCTCTAGGCGCTCATGAAAGACTCTGACCATCGGTTGCGGCAAGCGCATCGGCCAGATCGATGGCTCCGTCATAGAGCGCACGGCCCACTATGGCACCGTCTATCGGAGTGCCACAGGTTCCAAGTGCGAACAGATCTGCCAGTGAACTGATTCCACCTGAGGCAATGACGGGAATCCGCACCGTATTCGCAATCCCTGCCGTTGCCCGGATGTTAGGCCCCCTCATCGCACCGTCGCGGTCGATATCCGTATAGATGACTGCCGCGACACCGACATCCTCAAATCTGAGCGCGAGCTCCGTGGCTGATATTTCGGTATCCTCAACCCAGCCTCTGGTTGCGACGCACCCGTTCCTGGCATCGATTCCAATCGCGACGCGCCCTGGAAATGAACTGGCCGCCTCGCGCACCAGCGTCGGGTTCTCGACAGCGGCAGTTCCCAGAATGACCCTGGCCACGCCCCGCGCCAACCAGTATTCCACTGTCGCCATATCGCGAATGCCGCCACCCAGCTGAACTGGACAGCTGACCTCCGCCAGGATCGCGCCAATTGCGGCACCATTCACTGGTCGCCCGGAAACCGCCCCATTCAGGTCAACCAGATGCAGCCATTCGCAGCCGGCGTCCTGAAACTGGCGGGCCTGCATGGCCGGGTCGTCGCCGAATATCGTCGCCTGATCCATGGCCCCCCTGAGAAGCCTGACGCACTGTCCGTCCTTAAGATCAATTGCGGGATATAGAATCATCGGCGTAGTCCTTTCATTTGCGACAGGCATGCACTGACTGTTCGACCAGATGTATGCTATACAACACGGTAACATGCCTGCCGATCCAGCAGCGACAGTTCTGCCCCTGAACTCGGAAAGGTTCCTCGCCAGCCCCGGTCTGGGAAACACGAAGTCAAGCAATCGACTACCGCCACCGCCAACATGCCGACTTTCCGTCGCGTCGCGGACTGAAGCTTGAGCATCATCGCCTAAGCATGCGATTTACGATCGCCGTTGCCCTGGGATCGTCCATTGCCCCGAGCTCTTCCAGGATTAAGGGCCGCAGCCCTTCATGCTCGTTCGCGCATCTACCGAACCGGGTGATCACTTCGTCGTTGGCGATTGTTGCCAGTGCCCTAACGATATCCGCATTGGGATTGCTGGCAAACAGGGCCAGGAGGCCCGGCCGGGCGGCCGCGTGCCCAAGCTTTCCCATAGTAATCAGTGCGGCCCTTCGCACGGACCTATCTGGATCATTCCTGCCCTCCTCCAGGACCCACACCGGCGGAGCCACCCATTGCGCAAGCGTAAATGCCTGGGCTCGAACGATTGGCTGCTCACTCTTTATCCACAGCTCAATCCGTCGTGGTGAAAAGCGAATCCTGCTGGCAACCGCTGCCTGTAAGGCGTGAGGCAGGAGTACCGCTGGCAGACAGCGTTCCTCGGAAATTCGCCTGACCGCTGCCCGAGATCGTCTGGTTTCAATCTTTGCCAGAGTTCCCAACACCGCGAGCTGCTCCCTGCACGGACTGTTGATGCCGAAACCACGGAAACGGTCCCAGAGTTCTTCCAGCGCCGGAACAGCGGCATCTGCAAGCCCTCGTGATAGCACCTGCTCACAAAGAGCCTCCGCTCGGGCAAGATTCGAGTCTGGGAGCCAGGCGATGACGTCTTCATCATCCGGCGTCTTGGGATCGAACGCGCTCTCGCCTCGTTGATTCGACCAGCCACTATCCGCGTCGGAGGGAGGGTCAAACAGGTTTGCCTGCACGGGGTATACATGTCCAGGTCGTCTCATGTCTCCTCCGCAACGCTCTCGGGCAAGCATATTCCAGTAAGCAGGCAACCGCAGAAGCAGCATTCCAAAGCGGTTCTGGCATTTCGGACAATTTACAGATTTCGGGTTCCTGTGGAAACTGCTATTCAGCAGACCGAGCCACGGAACACTGAAACAGGACCACTTTAGTATAGCTGGACTTGACCGCCGCACATCCTTTCCAGCTTCGCTGTGATGAGTGGTCAAACCGAAGACCAGCACCATCATTTGACCTCAATCGCCGATTCGGCATCCGTCAGAACATCGGTCTCGGGACTTCTTTTGTTTGGTAAAAATCCGAACCGCCGTCTTCCGCAAGCTGGTGTGACAGCAGTGGCGTTTCCCGACTGCGAGAAGGACTACAACACGGTGGATGAAGAGCGGATTCGAGGGCCTTTGACCTCGCTTGTTTCAAGACGAGGTGCGGCAGTAGAAAAGGGGGTGATAGACCGCACCATCGACTTCGTGAAGCGCAATATGGGGAACATCGCGTGGCTCGAAGGTGGCCGCCGGCGCAAAAAGAGGGCCTTTCCCCTTGATGCGGTGCGAGAAGCTGTCGTGAACGCAGTAACTCATCGCGACTACGCACGCGAGGGTACCGACATTGAAGTCTCACTGTATCGCGATCGATTGGAAATAATCCCACCGGGTAGGCTTCCCAACGGAGTGACCGTGGAGAAGATGAGAGAAGGTGTCGTTCGGGCCGCCCGCAACGAACTTCTCAAAGAGATCCTCCGTGACTACGGTTACATAGAGCACTACGGAATGGGCGTTCGCAAACGAATCATTGAAGCAATGCAGCGCCACAACGGGACTGAGCCGGGCCTCTTCGAGGGGGACGACCGTTTCGTTGTCTGCCTTTGGAAGGAAATGTGAAATCTGCCCAAAACCCACAATTCCTGCCATTCCTGAACTTCCGTGGCTAGGGATACCGGGTTACACGCTGGCACTTCAGCCGCACGTCACCCCTGTAACTGAAATGGACTTCCCCCTGATTGATTGCTTCACCGTCAGCCTCGCACCCTGTTTCCCCAGTATCCGTCTCTCTGATAGTTCGCCGGGCGACAGTCTTCGCGAAACCGAAAGCCGGAATGCGGAATCGACCGGCCGTGAGGCCAAGCGGCCAGTGCCCGTCTCCGTAGTCCTCTCGGCACATTTGTTGTGAGGAAAGGCGCTGAAGCATCCAATCTTTGTCGCCCGGGTTTCAGGGCAAATTTACCGGTCCACCTGCAGGGTTCTTCTGAACATACACCATTTGCATCGGCAGTCCCTCGGAATCCCGCTGTGGCACCTGAGGCAGCGTCCGAAGATCCGAGGGCTTAGCTGACGCGGTCATTGCAGCGGCCATCGCATCGACAATGTCATCGCGCGCAACAACCTTCCGTAGATACCGCTTCATCATACCCTCAATCTCCCTCCCCGCCTCTGGACGGTACTGCCTCAGGACCTCGATCCGTTCACGATACCCTTCCTTCGACTTCTTTGGTTCCCTCATGGAGTGCCCTGCAAATCCCCAAAAGCAGAGCTCCGGGTGAACCTCACGTACAAGTCGACGGGCCTTCTCCGAGCAGCGGAGCAGCTTATCAACCTCGGAGATCTTCTTTCTGATGACCAAACTCTGTACAGACAGCTTTCTACCGGTCAATTCATGGTTGCGCCGACTGGCCTCCGCGTCAGTCGAACAATCCAGCGCCTCCCGCACCGGAACGGGAAACACGCTGGATGCCCGACGAGACCTGAGTAATTTGCGAGCACACATGTCGCATTCCCGCGTATCTGGCTGCAGCCCGATTGGTATGTCAACGAAGATGCGATCTCCGGGCCCAGCTCTTTCCACCAGGTCGGATAACGCCTTTGCCACACCACTGGCCCTGATCTGTCCGTCCGGTTCAAGCGCGACCCAGAACCATCCGCCACGGCATCCGTCGACTCCATAAGCTGTTCCATGGAATTCCTGATGCATCGCAGTGACCTGCTACTGTCCCCGTTGAGGTGCGCCCCCCCTCACTCGCAGGCGCCATTACGAAATCGAACTCAACATCCCAGAAAAACGGAGCGTCAATCCCCAATTCGGCAAGTCGAGCCGGATCCTCAGTCCTGTTGAAGGTCGCAAGCAGGCTTTCCTTAACCCCAAATACAGCGTCGCTGTCGATATAGGGATCGTCGGGATCGAATATATGCGTCGTAAGTTCGTCATATCCATCGGCACTGATGATGTAATGCAGATGCGCAGGCCGATATGGGTGCCGACCAAGCTCAAACAGAAGAGCACCGACCGGTCCGTCATGTGGAACAGGATAGTATTTTGGCTTTACGCCCCTGAACCAGTACCTGCCGTCCACCCCGGTTCGGAACACACCGCGCAGATTGAAGTCGGGCTGGTAACCCTTCTGCTGGACATCATAGAAACCTTCATCATTGGCTTGCCAGACATCTATTTTGGCTCCCTCGATCGGGCTGCCGTCCACATCCAGAATGCGGCCATGCACCACCATCGGCTCCCCCTTCGCATCAAGGCAGATATCGGCGCCCATCTCGTATTCGGGTGCGCCGTCAACATGGAACGGCCCAAGCACGGTGTTTTCCGATGCCCCGGTGGGACGGCGCGAATTGATGGCGTCGACCAGCATGGACACGCCCCAGGTGTCGCTCATCAGAACGAACTCCTGGCGCCAGTCGTCACATTTATGGCCGACCGCCGTGAGGAACCTGATTGCCTCGAACCATTCCTCCCGGGTCGGCTCGATTTCCTTGACCGCTTCATGCAGCTTGCGGATCA
>CBDATU010000006.1:0-33732 GCA_965199865.1 uncultured Rhodobacter sp.
GAGGACCGCAGACCCCACGAATGGACGGTCGTGGAGCTCGCGGAACGGCTCGGCATGCCCGTCCCGACCGTATATGGCTGGGTCTCCAGGAACACGGTCTCCGCACGCCGCGAGGGCGGGGACGGGGACGGGGACGTCAGGCGGCAGCGCTGGCTGGTCTTCGCCGACGGGGCCGAACTGGAGCGGCTGCGGGAGATGCGCAGGGCATCGACGGAACGGGCCAGGGCCCGGGAAAGAGCGTGGAACCGGGTCGTGGATTCCACGGACTGAATCTATGAGGATACTTCATCAATGAGTTGTCGATGCGCCAGCGCAGTTCGTAGCGCCTCAGGGCGGTCTCCGCCGTCCGCATGCCGTCGCCGCCCTCGTTGGACAGGAGCATCCAGTGCAGCGCCTCCCCTCCCTTCGCGACGCGCTTCGGCGGGTTCTCCTCGATGGCGGAGACCACCGTCACGGGCAGCGGGCGCCTGTCCCCCGCGTCCCTCGGCGCCGCGATGTCCAGTTCCGCGCAGCGCAGCGTCAGCGTGGCGACGCGCGCTTTCCGGGCCTTCGGCCCGCCGCGTTCGGGAACGGTGATCCTGCGGTGGCCGACCGGCTCCAGCGCGGCGACATGCTCCCACAGGCACCTTTCGTCGCCGTCGGGCAGCGCCACGCGCCGCTTCGCCGAGCGGCTCGCCCGCACCAGCAGCGCGGCGCCGGTCCGGTCCGCTTCGCGGAGAAGGGCCCGGAAGTCGCCTTCGCGGTCACAGACGCTCACGACCTTCGCGTCCGGGCAGGCCTCCGCGAGCTCTCCGGCCCGCCGCAGCCCGTCGATCCAGCGGGTGCTGTCCCTGTCCGGCCGCCGCCGGAAGTCCGCGTCGAGCGTGAACAGCCCGAGCGGGCGTCCGCTGCCGTTCAGTGCCACGCCGCAGTGGGCGAGGATGCCGTCGGTGCCCTTTCCGCCGCCGCCGGGCCCGTCCAGCCCGGACGTCGCCGCCAGGGTGCCGTAGTTCAGCGTCGTCGTGTCCTGGACAGCCAGGATCACCGGCTCCAGGCGGCAGCGCTCCACCGTCGCCTCCAGGTGGGGTTCGAGTATGTCGTCCATGGTCACCCCAGCGTTCGAGAGCAGCCTGTAAGCCGCCTCCTGCTCCGCCCTGCCCGGAAACAGCTCCGGCACCGGCGCACCGAGCTTCCTGGTCCAGGCCGCTCCCATCGCGGCGATCCGGCGGCGGACCCGGCCGTCCGGATGGCTGCTCCGCGCGTATTCCCGCTCCGCCCAGTCGCTCCCGCGGTGCAGCGGTCCGGTATGCCCGAGCCTGCGCTCCGGCTCCGCCTGGAGAACCTTCCGCCAGTCCGGCTGCAGCGGCAGCGTCCACACGCTGCGACGGATGCCCGAACGCCGCCCGGAGGTCAGGCCGGGACATCTCTCCCAGCCCGCCGCCCTGTAACCCGTCCCGGCGTGGTCCGGACCGACGATGGTGTAGACGAGCGCCGGACGGACGCCGTACCGCCCCTCCCAGTCGTCCGCCACGCGCTCCGCCGCCAGCCGCAGCGCCAGGGAGGCGAGGCCGTGGACCCTCACGGAAGGTCTGATCAGGAAGCGGTGGTTGTTAAGGACCAGACCCATGTTCGCGATCCGCGCCCGCGCCGACCAGCCGATGGCGTCGTCCCGAGGCCCCAGCTGGCAGGACGCCGGAACGAAGCCCAGACCGCCGAGCCGCCCCTGCGCGCCGCTCACGATCCAGTACCGCAGCTGCCCTCCCGGAGCCCGCCGCCAGCCCTCCGGATGGTGCGTCTCCATCATCGACTCCCAGCCGCGGCGGTCCGCCTCCGCCAACGGCTCCAGCCGGACCCCGCCGAGCGCGTCCAGAGCGCACTCGACCGGGGCGCCGCCAGGGTCGTCGGCGGCCGGTCGCCCGTTGGACGACGCGAAGCGCGGCGCCGCCTCCGGCAGCGTCAGGCCGAGCTCCTCCGCGAGCAGGGGAAGGACCCGCATCCCGGTGACCGTCGACGGCCTCCCGTCGTGGGTCAGCCAACCCTCCCGGCCGCTCAGCTCGCGGGCGAGGCCCGAACGCGTGACGCCGCCGCGGAGGCATTCGTTCCCGAGCCACTCGACCGTGGCAGGGGAAATCTGTCTGAGACCGATATACATGGTCCCCGATTCGCATGGATCCGATCTCTAGTCAAGTATGCGGTAGTGATAGGCTGGCGAGGGGGTGCGGTTCAATATTGTTGAGGCAGCAACAGGCTGCCGCACCTTGCCCGTTTTGGGGGCGTGATGCCTTGCCTTCCCGTTTGTTCCCCGATTCGATGACATCGCGATGGCTGGCGAGCGACACGCGCCGGTCAGGAAAAATGAAGAAGAATCAGTCTGAGGCAGGAAGCGGATATCCCAGGAGAAAAACATTGAAGGGTATCGCGATCGCGGGATCGAGGAGCGACTGATGAATCCCGGGAGTCAGGCCGCGAAGGTTCATCCGGGCGTCCTGACGGAGCGGGGCGGGGTTCACGTCCATCATTCCCGGGTTGGCGAACGGGTCGGGCTGTCGGTTGTTTCGGGCGAGGCCCTGGAGAAGCTTCGGAAGGAGATCGAACGGTTCGGGGAGGAATGGAGGGGTCTTGGCACGATCGGCGCTTCATCCGGCGACGGGAAGCCGGTCGACGTCCTTTTCCGCGACCTCGACCGGCTGGAGGCGGAGCTCGACCGGCCGCTCGGCGATGTCGGGACGGTCGAGCGAACGGCCTTTCGGCTTCCGCGTTGATTTTCGAGGACTTCGTCGAGAAGAAGGATGCCGATCCGCCTGTCCTCGCCGGTCCGGGGTGCGGCAGGGAGATGGGACGAATGCCCGGCCTTCGCGCAAAGTCCTTCAAGACCGCCGTCGGGCCGGTGGAGATCAGGAGAAGGTACTTCCACCGCGCGGCCTGCGGCAAGGGCGGGCATCCGCCTGACAGCCGGCTCGGGCTTGACGGCAAGTCGGCGACGCCGGGGCTGGAGCGGATGGTGATCCGGGCCTCCGCCGGGGTGGGCGGCCGGCGGGCGGTGGAAATGATCGGCGACCTGTCCGGCATCGGGCCGGGCCGGTCGCGGGTGGTGCGCATGACTGCGTCGCCCGACCAGGAGATTGTCGGCTTCGGGCGGGAGCACGTTCCGGAACCGCCATCGGGACCTTCGGTGGCGATGTTTCGGCGGACGGCACCGGCGTGCCATAGCTGCCTTCGGAAGTCGGGGGACGTGTGGGGAAGCGGGCGGACGGCGGGTCGACGACGCGGGAGGCGAAGGTCCTTCGGGTCTTCGGGGTCGGGATGAACCCGAAGACGGGCAGGGGCGGCATCCCGCGGAGCGGGAGGATCCACAGCGCCCGGGCCGGACGAAGCGGGAACCATCCGGAATTCCCGATGCGCCCGCACCGCGGGACGTCGCGGCGGGGCATCCTCTCCGGCTCGGACGAGGTGGTCATGATCTCCAACGGCGCCGAGTGGATCCGGAACTCGATGGAGGTCGTGTTCGACGGCATGGAAACGACCTGTATCCTTGATTTTCTTCACGTCAGCGAGTGGCTGGGCGACGCCCTGAAGCTGCCGTACCCGGTGAAGGCGAAGTTCGGGCGGATGAAGGAACGGCTCGAGGCGGGGCAGGTGGCGGAGGTGGTGCGGGAACCGGAGGAACGCGAACACCTGCACGAGGAGGTTGCCAATTTTCTGAGATACTTCCGGTCGAACCTCTGGCGGATGAGGTACGACGGGTACCGCCGACGATGCCTGCTGACCGGTTCGGGAGTGATCGACGGCGGTTGCCGGACGCTTGTGGCGGACCGGCTGAAGCGGAGCGGAAGCCGGTAGTCGGTCAAGGGGGCGAACGGTATCATGGCGATCCGATGCCGCGAACGGAACAGGCGGATCACCGAATTCTTCGAGTGGAGAGCCACGGAAAGCGAAGTGAAGGCCGCTGCATGAAAAACTGATCTGAACCACACCCTTGGTCCAGCGCAGTTATATTTCTCTAAATACCTGTTAATAAAAGGATTTCAAAGATTTTTCTTGAGTTAGGCGAAGGACTGGTGAAAGGAGGCATTGGCCGTCCAGAAACCGATTTCCCGCCAGCACCCAGACTCCGAAAGTCAGGTCGCTTTGCCAAATTCCCCTTGAAGCAAAATGGAAATGGCGCCGTCAGGGAGCTCCTTCTCTCGGGTTCGAGAAGTGTAATATGAGGAGAAGATGGCCCATGCGCCCAACTCTCTCCTGTGCCTGTGTCGGACCCGGTGTGACAGACGCGAATCTCTGCGCAAATCAGACGCCCATTGGAAATTCGGCTGATCAGCGGTCGATCCTCTCTTGGAGTTGATCCGCAACTTTCATCGGCATGAACATGCGCAGTGGATCAGACGGTAGGCTCTCAAATTTCAAACCTTGATAAATCGCGATGCGGTTCCGGACCTTTTCGGGGTCACCACAATCCAATACATCCAACATGATGACAGCAGCGGAGTAGCCCGATTTGGAAGCACGAGACGCACGACATAGGGCATCGACAAGCAAATCCTCGCCCACTCTCTGACCTCGATATTTCACGTCTCTTCCGATCATGGAGATATAGACCGCCGGTATCGAACCGTGGTTTGGTGCAGTTCGTTTGTATCTCGAAGGCAGTACCTCATAGTGCACCGCATGGGCGTTCATCGCGAAAAAGCCAGCGACGTCGCCTTTGTCGCCAAGCATGACGTACACCGCTGTATTCCCAACCTTCATTAGCTTGTTAGCCGTCTTCTTGAAGAAATTATCCACTTGATCAACGCCACATGAAAATGCAGTGCGATCATGCCGGTCTGGATCAAATGGTTCGATTGAAAACACTACAGGCCGCTCTTCTTCTCTTTCATTGGAGGCTGCCCCAAGATTATCTGTAGATGTCACTTGGAAGCAACGCGAGACCTGTATCGCTCCGTCGCGTTAATGAGTGCATCATTGAGATCAGGCTTTGCCTCCAAGGCGGAGAAAAAGGCCTCTTGATCAACCGATGCCAGCCGAGTACGTTCATGGACCTCGATCACCTTTTCCGCCTCACGCAGCGCAGCGCTCATCGTAAAGGTTGAGGTATCCACCCCGGAAAGAGCTGCAGCGCGTTGAATAGCAACCTTGATGGGCGCCTTTGTACGAAAATTAATGCGCTCCGAGTTGCGACCCTCGAAACCAGTTGTCTCATCTGTAAACGATAGCATCATATTGCTCCAATAGCTGAACCGTCGACTTGCATTTAGAACGCACAATGGGCGTACATGTCAAGAATTCAGATAGGGGTATCGCATGAATTCATGCCCCGAGAATCTGGAGCAGGAAACCGTCGTCCCAGCCCGCGATTTTCCTCATCACCCTTATGGATTCGCGCTTCTACGCCCGGTGGGCAGGTTCATCGCCATGTGCTTCATGACCGCAAAATTCTTCGGTGCCCCGTCCTTCCTTACCCGGCTGTCATCGTCCCGGAAGGTCACGGCCGGCACCCAGTGCGGCCGGTTCCCGATTCCCCAGTGCGAGCGCACCGCATACGCGAACCGCCCGGCGCCGAGAGGCAGGGACGGGATGAAATACCGTGTCTTCACCGTGGTCTTTCCACCGGTCTCGGGCATGGAAACCACCCGCCCGAAATGGGCATCATGGTCACGGGGCCGGCCGCTGTCCTTCCGCCTGATTTCCTCGATGATGAGGCGTGCGAGGCCTTCAGGCCGCTCAAGCTGGGCTTCGCTGGTCGCCGTGCCGACATGCCGCAGGACGCGCTGCCGAACCCTGTCGCCATTTCGTACGGACCTGACGATCTGGACCTTCGTGCGGCCGCCCGCAAGTTTTTTCCTTCGTGCGAACATGGCTGGAGCATATTACGTGCCGGACACGCATGTAAAACGAAAACGACATCTGGGGCACTACATCGCGACTTTCGCCGACCGGACCGAAATGAACCCTGTATAGCTGGGTTTCCAGAGTCGGGAGACACCAAAAAAGTAGGAACTCAAGAAACGTCGCGAGGATGGGCCTGAAACCCGGCGCGGTGAGTCGCCCCCTTAACGGGGGCGTGGATCGAAACGCCATCATGTCCGGGGTGTCGCACCAAAGTGATGACCGCCACGAAAGAACAAAACAGGACAATTCCAAACTGAACCACTACCTCTCATTCCGGATAGTCGACAGGGGTCGTCACAAACTTGGGAAGATATATGACGAAAACGGTTCCATCCGGACCCGACGAGAGCAGTTCGAGCCGCCCGCCATGCCCTTTGACGAGTTCCGACGATATCGCCAGACCAAGGCCAATACCCCCCCTGCGCACGCCACCCTGAAACGGCTGGAACAGGTACTCGCGGGCCCTTCCGGGCAGACCCGGTCCAGTGTCCTCAACACGAATGCTCCATTCATCGGCGGTTTCGCAGGCAGTCACCAGTATCTCCCCGGGAGAACCGCTCGCGACGATTGCCTGACGGGCGTTCCTGACCAGATTTCCGATCACGCGGTAGAGCTGCTCGGAATCCGCCCGTACCGACAGTCCGGCGGGAACATCCGCCGACAGCAGGACTCCCCCGCCTTCGCTCGACATGCGCTCGGCCTCGATGACATCGTCAACAATTCCAGCCAGCATCACATGATCAAGCCGTGGTGGCGGTTCTTCGGCTTTCCCGAAGGCCAATGTGCTCTCACATAGGTTTATCGCCCGGGAAAGCGATCCCACAAGTTTCGGCGCCGACCGTTTGACGCCTGGATCCTCACTATGCTGGAGCCTGTCGGAAAAGAGCTGCGCCACAGACAGGATGTTTCGCAGATCATGGCTGATCTTCGCCACAGCAGCGCCAAGCTGCGCCAGCCTCTCCTTCTGCCTCAGCGCACCAGTCACGTGCATCTGCATTGCCGCCAGAGCCGTTTCAGCCTCGCGAAGCTCGGATATTCCCGCCGACGGTTCTATGATCCGGCGCGCATCCTCGGGCGCTTCCGCATAACTGGACATCGCCCGTACCACGCGCTTGATCGGCCTGACCCAGAAGCGCCGCACGGCGGCAAACAGAAGCACCGCTGCAATGATCGAGATCGACGCCGAGAGCGCCAGGACCCGCAGACCATAATCGATCATCGCGGCCCTGAGCGGCCCGGTCTCCATCGTGATCTCAATCAGCAGTCCCGCATCCCGCACCGGGCTACCGATCACGCGAACAATGTCGTTACGGGAATTCACAAGCCGTGCCAGAGCATCGCCGATCAGTTCAAAAGCCCGATAGTCGCGCAGGTCGAACGTGTCCGCGATCGGCGACGGGATCGAGGATGACAGCACGAGCTGCCTCGCCTCGTCCCGGCGCAGAACCACGTTGAACACTCCCGCATTCGCGAGCAGCTCCTCTTCCAGTTCCTCTGACAGCATTTCGTCCGCCAGAAGCGCCAGCGAGGCGATCTGGGCCTTTTCCAGGCGCATGAGCAGATAGTCTTCGCGGAAACGCGCGACTGACGGAACGAAAATCAGCACCTCCGCCAGCAGGACGAAAACTGTCGCCAGGATCAGAAACCTTCCGGAGAGCGACTTCAGGAACATGCCCTACGGTATCCAGCGTTGCACCAGCCGCACAACGCGTTTGACCTTTGGATTTTCGAACAGCTTCGGGGCGAAATAGACTCCCGCAGCGCGTTTGTTCGCCTCACCACGTGTCGGATAGGGAGCGACCATAGCGGCAACGGCACCGACTTTGAGTCGGTTGGCTATGGCAAGGGCCCAAACCTGAATCAGCTCACCCGCCTGGCTACCAACGATGGAGGCACCAACCGGACGGCCCCGCACCACCATGACCTTCACCAGGCCGTCCGTCCCACCTTCGGCTATCGCCCGGTCGTTGCCGTCAAACCCAAACCGCACGACTTCCAGATCGTTGCCATGACGTTCACGTGCCTCGGCTTCGGTCAGCCCCACCTGTGCGAGTTCGGGATCGGTATAGGTCGCCCAGGGAATGTGGCGATTCGTTGCCTTGGCGGGTAGGCAGAAGAGCATTGAGCGAATGATGACACTGGCATGGTAGCCAGCAACATGGGTGAACTGCAGCCCACCTGTCGCATCGCCAATTGCGTAGACGCGGCGGTTAGTTGTTCTCAGCGACGCGTCAACCTTGATGGCACGGTCATGGGCCACTCCAGCCCTGTCCAGATCCAGCCCATCAATGTTTACCTTGCGCCCTACAGCTATCAGAAGATGGGTTCCCGAATACGAACCGCCACCCTTTGTCTGAACCGTAATGCTGCCCCGCTTGCCGCTTACGTTTTCGGCAGGGGCCTCCTCAACGATCTCGATACCCTCCTGACGAAGCCGACCCAGCACAGTCACCGTCAGTTCCGGATCGTCCTTTCCCAGCGCTTTGAGACCCTCGATAACCGTAACCCGAGAGCCAAGCCGCCTGTGCGCCTGCGCCATCTCCATGCCGATGGGTCCGCCGCCGATGACGATCAGGTGCCCCGGCCGTTCCCGCAGGTCGAAAATGTCTTCGTTGGTATGGTACGGAACCTCATCAAGGCCCGGAATGGGAGGCACGAAGGGTGACGATCCCGTCGCAATGACGAATCGGCGGGCCCTGATGACAGTGTTACCCGCCTGCACTTCGGTTGCTGAGATGAACCGCCCATATTCACGGATCACGCGCACGCCAAGTTCCTCAAACCGTTCCTGGCTATCATGTGGCTCAATGGCGGCGATGGCACTGGCGACGTGATCCTTGGCCGCGGCATAGTTCACCTGAGGCTCGACCGGCGTGACTCCATAGCGGGCACCCAATGTCATTCCATGGGCCGCTTTGGCGGCAGCAAGCAATGCCTTTGATGGAACACAGCCATAATTCAGGCAGTCACCACCCATCCTGCCGCCTTCGAGGAGCACAACCATCGCACCCATTTGTACGGCTCCGGCAGCCACGCTCAGCCCACCCGAACCGGCACCGATCACGCAGACATCCGTTCTGATGCGTTCCATTGTCATATATCCTTCCTGCCACGCACGACCTTGATCAATACCGGAAGCAGGGCCAGCACACAGAGACCCAGAATCGGAAGCAGGATGTGCGGCTCGAAGACTATGCCGAAATCCGGTGTCTCACCCCTTGCGAAAATATCACCCAGCCCGGCCCCGACCGATGTATAGACAACCGTCCCGGGAATGATGCCGAAGAACGTGGAAATCACGAACCGGTAGGTCGGCACCTGCATGAAAGACGGGACCAGATTGGCCACGACAAACGGCACGGCGGGAACCAGCCGGATCAGGAACAGCATCGACCACTGATTTTCGTCGATTCCCTGCTTTATTCGTTTCACCGCCCCCTGGCTCTGCTGGAGTTTCGCGCCCAGGCGCTCACCAAAACCCCAGCGGGCCGCGAGAAAGATCGCGGTCGCGCCAAGCGTCGCAGCGATCATGTTGAACAGAGCGCCGGGAAAGGTCGCGAACAGAAATCCACCCGTAAGCGTCGCGATGGTGGCTCCAGGAAGGGAGAACCCAACGATCAGCGTGTAGATGCCAATGAACACGAGTGCGGTGAGCGCGTAGTTCATGTCCCGAAACGCGATCAGTGCCTCGCGATTGTCACGAAGCGCCTCGAATCCCAATTGATCCCGCAATGTGATGAAGCCAATCACGGCCACTGCCAGAATCACAGCCAGCGGAATCAGCCGCGCCAGTCCGCGCTGGCTGGATTGTGTCGTATCGCTCATGGTTCCCTCCGGTATATCGTCAATGCATGGCTCCAGGATGCCGTTCAGCACTCCCGTATGAAACCCATATCACAGTCCCCCGAATGTTCGCGAGAACCGGTGTCAGAATTCCTGGAGTCGTCCCGCTGGATGGAACATCCCGGAACCTATGCCTATTCAGGCGCAGATTCCTGCGACAATCGCCATCGCGGTCAATTGACAAGTGAGCCAGCGGCCCTTACAGAGCATGCCTGAACAACCGACCGCCCGTTCCGAGACCGTTGCCGGGTCCGGGCCGCGACCGACGGAGACGCGACATGAAACGCACATTTCAGCCATCGAATCTGGTTCGCAAGCGGCGCCACGGATTCCGGGCGCGCATGGCCACGAAGGCAGGACGCCGCATCCTCAACGCACGACGCGCCAAGGGCCGGTCAAAGCTCAGCGCCTGAGCTGCCATACGGAACCCTTGTGGTGACGCAGCCGACGGTTTCGGTCTCTCTGGAAACCCTGAGGAAGCGCGCCGATTTCCTACTTGCTGCGCGGAATCGCCGCACGGTTACACCGGGATTCGTCCTGCAGGCACGTGAACGCACCGCGGCGGATCAGCCGGGCGTCATTCGTGTTGGCTTCACCTGTTCCAGGAAGGTCGGTAACGCGGTGGCACGCAATCGGGCCAGGCGCCGACTGCGCGAGACGGCACGGCTGATTCTACCGAAACATGGGCGCCCGGGCTGGGACTACGTGTTGATCGGACGCGCCGGAGTTACGGCCACGCTGCCGTTCTCACAGCTACTCGCCGACCTGAAGCGTGCGCTTCGTCAAGTCCATTCTGTCAGGCCTGCCCCCTCACACAGGCGGGAAGAGCAGCTGGAAACCCCATGCATGGCGAACCGGCCATCTTCTCCAGAGCGGCGTGCGGCCGCGGACATGCCGACGGGCGCTTCCTGATCTCCAGTGAAGTCCGAAGTGCCAGCAAACGTCATTAGCTTCAGGATCCGGTCACCTCAGTTTCGCCTTCTGAAAGCGGAGGACTCCCTGATCGAGATCGCGACGCCTATCCTGAAGAACACGAAATTGCCGTTCCGCGACTTGCCTTACGTAGAGTGACGCGCCACCGGAATAGGGTGGAGTTCATGAAATTTGCCACAATGCCGATGAGTGAATTTCGACCCCAGAGCTTCGCTGTCAACCGGTACGGGATAAAGACGACGAGCAGGGAAGCGGGATGGTGGAGAGATGGCAGTATTTAGTCAGGGATAATTTGTGCGGGCTGTCCAAACCAGCCACGACTACAGGTAAGCCCCTGGCTCGGTCAACGCAGACACATCCGCTGTCAGCCTGAGTGTGAACATGCTGGTTTGACAAGAAAAATTGGAAACCCTACACCATTTCCAGCCAATCGCTGACCTATTTGACCATCGATCTGCTGAACCTCGGTTACGGTTCAGGCGGCTCCAGAACCGGTCACAATCCTCCGCGGCATCTCGTAACGGTACTTGCCTGCTCCGTCCATTCAGGAACGAGGACCTGTTCAGGTCACGGTCATTCCTCCCGCCCATGGAGGATAAGCCGTGCCCTCAGCTCTTCCGCCCTCCCGTCGCCAACATCCAGCGCGAACACATAGGCATGGGTGAGAAAGAAGCATTCGGCATTCACGTCTTCGGCCACATCCGCCGCTTGCGCATACAGCGTGGCAAGACCTTCATGATCTCCCCTCTCATGCGCGGTCAGCAGGCGGGCTTCAAGAGTGTCCCGCACCATCCAAACCGCCGGCCCGCGTGGCGGCCTCCATCTGACTGGCCACCCACTGGTGGAAACAATGTGTCGGACCATCCATCGCCGGACTGAACCTGCCACCGTCGAAACGGATGCCCAAACGTCCCTTCTGCATCCCTTCAACCACGAAGATGTCTTCCTCGAACACTCCATACCAGGTTTCGGCGTTCTTCCTTCGTAACGCCTCCAGACCGTTGCCCTTTGCCGCCTCTTCGGTCGCGTAATAGAACGCGACATGCTCCAGCGTTCGGTCCTTGCCGCTGGGCTCCAGAATGATAGCGAATGCATGGTCCCGATGCGTTCCCAGCAGCACGTTTGGATAGATCGCCAGATATTCGGCACCAGTGTCCCACTTGTCCGACAGGCATGGGAAATCAGGAAATGCCAGGCCATCCGCCTCCATCGTCGGCCGGTAGACAAGGGTGCCCTGCCCCGAGAATCTACCCGGCGCCTCGATGTTGTAGTGATCCTCCAGCCTCGAATAGCTGTTCAGCCCCGGATGCACCCAGGGAAGATGATAGCTCTCGCAGAAATTTTCGACCACGAGTTTCCAGTTGCAGGCAACGTCAAAGGTGTAGGCGCTTTCATCACCGCCAGCGACCATGGGCAGCCCCTCGAACTCGCTCCAGCGGGCAATCAGCTCTCCCGCATATTCCGCGAATTCCGGCGCCTGGCCACTGACGTTCACAAATATCACGTCACGCCAGACATGACTGCGCATTTCCACCAGTCCGAGTTCGGACCTTTGGATCCCGTCATGCCTGTTCATGCCAGGTCCACCTACATGGGGCGTCGTGACAAGCTCCCCGGTCAGCGCATAGCACCAGGAGTGATAGGGACATCGCAGCACACCGCCCAGCCGCTTTTTCTTCTCCACCAGGATCATCCCACGGTGACGGCAGGTGTTCTGAAAGACCCTGACCTCACCTTCGTGAGTCCGGAGGGCGACAAGTGGCAGGCCCGCGAAGTCGATCGGCATTGCCTGGCCCGGTTCAAGATCCCTCCCGAACCCGATCCCGGCCCAGTTGGCGAACAGCACCGCATCGCGCTCGGCATTGAACACGTCATCGGAGACATAGTGCTCGTTCGGCAGTCCGTGCGCAAAGGCGACGGGCTTCATGACATTGGAGAGATCACGCAATCCAGACATGGCTCTACCTCCTGGCGCATACCCTGTCCCACCACTAGATGGGGATTAAGGTCAGCGCCATCTCCGACACGACGTCTTCCACCAGCGACATCAGTGCTGGCTATGGACTTCACTAAAGGCCGCAGCGCAGAAGCCGTCCAGATCCGCCATCCTACGCGACAGGCGGGTCTGTCCATGCGCTTCTGCCGAACCGAATGGCCGGAGCACGAGCGCCAATTCAGGGTCCGCCTCACATTGCAGCGGATACGGGACCCGTCGACGGTACCGGGAACAGACGCTCGAAACTTTCCCTGGATCGACTCCACCATTCCGGCCTGACGAAGACAACGCACGCGTCAAAGCTCGACCGCCTCCCCGGTTCGTACCGAAACCTGTGCCGCAAGGCCCATCACCACAGCCCGCTCTCCGTCCCGAAGCGACACTTCGGGCTCCCCTCGACCGCGCACCACCTCCGCGAAACGCTGATGTTCAAAAAAGGTCGCGCCGTTGTGATCCCCAGCGTCAAGCAATTGAGGATCCACAGGCAGGTCCACAATCCTGCGCCGACCTGATCCGCGCGGACTGACGATCATTCTGGCAATGGGTTCCGGCTCGCCCAAAGGCCAGAACCGCTTGGGCCCGGGAACCTGCAGTTCGATCTTTCCCGCTGGCCCCACCGCGCAGATCTCCTCCTGATACTTCGATCCATCAGCGAACATGCAGAGATCGAGCATCGCCCTTGCACCGCCCGCAAATTCGACGATCACATAGGCGTTGTCCCAGATGTCCGGTGTCTCACCCCCGTAGGATTCGTCAAGATGGTTCACCGCCTGCCCTCCGCTCGCCATGATCCGAATCGGCTCGTCGGCCAGAATCAGCCGCATGAGGTCGAAGAAGTGGCAGCATTTCTCCACAAGCGTCCCGCCCGTATTGCGGTTGAACCTGTTCCAGTCACCAACCTTGCTAAGAAACGGAAAACGGTGTTCCCGAATGGTGAGCGTCTTTACACCACCTGTCACCTCCCTGACATCGGAAAGCAGACGCGCGATCGGAGGCATGTAGCGGTATTCCATCGCGACCCAGATCGGTGCGGGATAGTCGGTGATGAGACGCTTGATCAGCGTCGCATCCGCAGAATCGGTATAAAGTGGCTTTTCCACCAGCAGCGGAAGCGGCCGTGTCTCCGAAATCTCGCAAATCTGCCGGGCGTGTAGATAGTTGGGACTGGAGACCACCAGCGCATCCAGTTCGGAGCACGCCAGAAGCGCCCCGAGACTCTGTGTCAGCTCCGCATCTGGCACCAGCGCTGCCGCAGATGCGCGCATTTCCGCATCAGGATCAAAAACCGCCGCGATCTCAATGCCATCAATCAGCGCTATGTTCCGAATGTGTTCCTGTCCCATCATACCGGAACCGATAAGTCCGTATTTCAGCATGGCGCTCGCTATTCCTATTTCAGCCTGGAGACATATCGGACATGTCTGGAATCGTACCAGGTCCGTGATATTTCGATGTTTCTGCCATGCTGGTCCCAGCTGATTCGATCAACGGCTCCCAGAGGATCCGTCGCACCAGGCAGCAGCCCACTACCCCAGCCCGGCACCAAATCGGTTCCGATTCGATCCTCGACCTTCTGGATCCATAGCCCCAGCCTGGTCCTGTAGAAATGATACAGGGATTCCGAGAGATCCTTCGCCTCCAGGGAAGGCGAGCAGATGGCGTCAAGCCAGATTTCCTCGATCGCCGCAGGTTTTCCACCGAGCTTTCGCAATCGCCTGATCCGGTGCGCCAGACCCATGGTAGCAAATCCGCCTGGAGCTTCAAGCGTGGTGACTGACAGGACATCCGCCGTTGGAAGACCACCACCACCGACAAGTTCCAGCCTGAAGAAGGCATAGATGCTGTCCGCCGCTGATCCATAACGTATGTAGTTTCCGGATCCCTGCCTCCGTTTCAGCAGTCCCTTTTCAGCCAGATCCGCCAGTGCCTTGCGCAGCGTACCAACCGAGATCCCGAATTGCTTCGCCATGTCGCGCTCTGGTGGCAGGCGTTCTCCATCCTGCAGCCGCCCTGCCCGAATGTCGCGAATCAGCATTTCACTGATCTGAATGTAGATCGGCAGGGAATGGCTCGGCAACATAGCACGGTTCCAGATTGATGCACTGTTGATGCATCCACGGTTCGGTGATAGGCAAGAGGAAATGTTCACCCATCCGCAGGGAGATCCGATGACAGTCGCGCCGACCACCTCGGCCCACCCTGCTTCCCGTGATGTCAGTTGGTTCGCCGCGCTGTGCCCAGCAGACCCTGTCCCACTTGGCATGCCTGGCTCAGACCCGTGTTCCGGCCGGAAACATTTCAGTACCATCATACAGGAAACGGAAGATCATCGGTTCGGCGACATTCTTTGCCCGCCCTCCAGTCAGGTCGGCCAGTATGGCCTGTACTCCGCCGCGGGCAATGCGCCGCCCACCCTCGAAGGCAATTCTCTGGCAGCCCGCGATGTGGCGAGATGCAGCCAATGACTCCGCAACGCATTATGGCGACACCTGAGCTGTGGCCACCCACCGAACGTATCGGAGATTTGTGCGCATCACTGCGACGACTACCAGATGTGGCAATGACCAAAGGCATCGGACCCCAAGCGGATGAGCGGGGTGGATGTCCTGGCGGATCCCTGTGGTCACATGATCAACCATAGCCTGCGCCTTCATGTTATCGTGCGCGATAGGGACCCCGAAGCGAGGCTAGAGGCAGGGAATCTGACGGCAGCACGTGATGGCGAATAAGGATGCGACATACGCGACCAGGCCCAGGATGCGATCTCAACAGGAATCGCACATCAATGACGCACTAAAGAATCTGCGGATAGGTTCGGCCAGGTCGAGTGCGGTGGGGCAGGGTCTGGTTATGGCGCACCGCCTGTGGGACCAATCGTTCAGATGTTTTCGGGACTCGAAGAATTCCGGAACATGGGCATGCGGGATTTCATTTTCTCGGGCTGTCCGCATATCGACGGCTCCAGATCCCTCGGGGTTCGGGTGATGCCGAGTCTCAGGACCTGCTCACTGCCAGGTGAATGCGGCAGCGTGCCTGCGGGCATTCCGGAAACCGCCCCTGGAGCTGGGGAGCCCGGATGATGGAACGTGTCCGCCTCTCGGAAGATCTTGACCTAAGCCGAATCATTTACGGGATGTGGCGGCTTTGCGACGATCCGGATACTTCCACCCAACATATCCTGAACAAGATCGAGGCATGTCTTGAGCAGGGAATCACCACCATTGACCAGGCGGACATATATGGCGGTTACAGGTCCGAGCGACTGCTGGGCACTGCGCTCAGGGCGGCGCCCGAGCTTCTCGACCGGCTGGAATTCATCACCAAATGCGGAATTGTCGCGCCAGTCGGTCGCCATGAGCGGGCGCGGGTCAAGCACTATGATACCAGCCCGTCCCACATCAGGGCTTCCGTGGATCTTTCGCTCAAGCTGATGGGAATCGATCGCATCGATCTTCTGCTCATCCATCGACCTGATCCAATGATGGACGCCGAGCAGACCGGAGCCGCGCTCGACAGCGTGGTGGCCAGCGGCAAGGTGCGTTCGGTGGGCGCGTCAAACTTCAGGCCACACGACCGCTCGCTTCTTCCAGTCGGCGATGCGGACCCCGCTTGTCACCAACCAGATTGAACTGAGCCTGCTCGCGCCTGATGGCTTTACCAATGGCGATGTCGCCCATTGGCAGGAACATAATGTCCCGATAATGGCTTGGTCACCGCTTGGGGGAGGCTCCCTGGTATCCGGTGGGGCAGTTGCGGACCTGCATGCCTGTCTTGATGCCGTCTCGAGGCGCGACGGCGTGGACCGCGCCTCCGTAGCAGTGGCCTGGCTGCTTGCCCATCCTGCCCGCATACTTCCGGTAATGGGGACAAACACGCTTTCCCGGATCCGCAGGTTCCCGGACGCTTTCAGGGTGAACATGGACCGCGAAACATGGTATGAGCTCTACACGGCCGCGCTCGGCCATGAGGTACCGTGATGCATAACGGTGGAGAAAACCTTCGGATGCGCAGCGTCAACCCCGGCAAGGGCGCGACTCGGGCCTTCCGCGACGCGCTCGGGTGCTATCCGACTGGTGTAACCGTGGTCACCGTTGACAGCGAGATCGGTCCGCTCGGCATTACCGCCAACAGTTTCGCTTCAGTTTCGCTCGATCCACCGCTCGTCCTATGGGCACCCTCCAGGTTCTCACAGCGTTACACCGCATTCACCGAAGCCAGACATCTGGCGATTCATGTCATCGGCGCTGAACAGAAGCATATCAGCGACGGCTTTTCGCGGAACGGTACCGCATGGGATGGACTCGCCTGGGAACTGAATGAGCATGATGTTCCGCTGATCGACGGATGCCTTGCCTGTTTTGAGTGCAACACGGTGGCAACCCATCCCAGCGGTGATCACTGCATCGTCGTAGCGGAAGTCATCCGGGCCAGGTGGCGCGATGGCGCGCCACTTGTGTTCAGTCAGGGACAGTACGGCGGATTCGAAAATCCCCCCTTAACATCGGCGCTGGCCGGATGACTGCAGGGTAAATCAGCATGATTGAGAGAGCGAAATGGCGCTGCTGACCAGACTACTGATGCCGATTCAGACATTCAACGAGGTAACTCTGCGAATCGGGCGTGGTATCGCGATTCTGGCAATCGCCGTCATGGTTGTGGCAATCCTGATCCAGGTCTTTTTCAGATACGCGCTCAACAACCCTCTGCCCTGGCCCGATGAGGCAGCCCGGTTCGCCATGCTCTGGATGACCGGCCTTATCGCACCAATGGCCTATCGCCGTGGCGGGTTTGTAGCGATTGACACGGCATTGCGCGCTATGCCGAGCCGCGCCGCAGCGATGCTGACCCTTGTCCTGCTTGCCGTATCCGGACTGGTACTCGGCATAGCCATCGATATCGGGTGGGCCGAGATCAACGGGTTTCTTTCGAAGGCGAAGACGGCCTCGCTCTATTATCTCAACACCTCGTTTGAGTGGGTAAAGCTGCCCCGTCGCTGGATGATGGCCTCGTTCTTCGTATGCGTCGTACTGCTGTTCACGGTCAATGTTGAGCTGTTCCTCCGAACACTCATAACGCTTGCTGGCGGCGGAGGGAGCCTAAAGGATCTCAAACCGCACGAAGACGAAATCATGGCGGAGTAAACACGTGCTGATCTGGTTCCTTCCAGCTTTTCTATTCTTCCTACTGATCGGTCTTCCGGTCTTTTTCGCACTGCTTGCGGCGCCGGGATTTCTTCTGTGGCTCAACGGGCAGGAGAAGGACATCACCCTGCTGTACCGGAACGTCTATAACGGGATGGACAGCTTTCCCCTGATGGCGATCCCGTTTTTCATGCTAGCCGGGGAACTGATGAACAGGGGAGGCATCACCGTTCGCCTCGTCGAGTTCAGTCAGGCGCTTATGGGCCATCTGCGTGGTGGGCTGGCACAGGTCAACGTCCTTTCTTCCATCCTTTTTGCAGGTCTTTCGGGAAGTGCGGTCGCTGACACCAGCGCTCTCGGCTCAATGCTGATTCCGGCGATGGAAAAGGAAGGTTACACGCGCCGCTTCGCCGCCGCCATCACCGCCGCCTCCAGCGTGATAGGCCCCATCATCCCCCCTTCGGGCATCATGATCATCTACGCCTATGTCATGGGCGAATCCGTCGCTGCGCTGTTTCTTGCCGGGATCGTGCCTGGTATCCTCGTTGGCGTCGGACTGATGGTGATGATCAGAGCCCTGGCCGACCGATACGAGCTGCCAGCCGCCCACCGTGTGTCCATTTCAGGCGTTGTTCTTTCACCACTTGAATACTGGTTTTCATTCACGCTTGTCCGGCTCAATCTCGGCTGGCTGGCCATGCAGTTCATTCCACTCGGCGAGGACCCCTCATCCACCGCCATATGGCTGTCCTTCGGTGGAGGAGTCCTGATCGCCCATGGCATTGCGCTTGGCCTGCGCCGGGTTTTCAGCCACGATTTTCGCATGGTCTGCAAGCGCGCCGTGACTCCACTCCAGACGCCAATCCTGATTCTTGGCGGCATTCTGGCTGGCGTATTCACTCCGACCGAGGCCGCAGCGGTCGCGGTCGCATACGCCCTAGTCATTGGATTTTTTATCCTGCGTTCGCTGTCACTTAGGGAGCTCCCCCAGATTCTGAGCCGAGCAGCCACAACATCCGCCGTCGTTCTGCTGCTCGTAGGCGCGGCGATTGCGTTCAAGACCGTGGTTTCGCTGTCCTACGCGCCCCAGATACTCGCCGAATTCATTCTTTCCCTTACCGAGAACCCGCTGATCCTACTGTTCCTGATCAATCTGCTGCTGTTTCTCGTGGGCATGTTTCTTGACGCGGGACCCGCCATAATCATCCTCGGGCCCATCCTCGCACCCATCTTCACCGACCTGGGCGTCCATCCGGTGCATTTCGCGATCATCATGTCCGTCAACCTGACCGTTGGCCTCGCCACTCCGCCAATGGGGCTTGTGCTGTTTGTGGCCTCGGCGGTCAGCGGAGAACGGGTTGAGAGCATCGCTCGGGCAATTCTACCGTTTTTGGCTATTGAAGTCGCTGTAATCTTCCTGATTACATACTTCCCAGCCATTTCCATGACGATTCCCCGGCTGACGGGGTTCGTCAACTAGTCCCACATCAACCAGACAGGGAGAAAACCAGATGATGAAAAGACTAACCGCCTCCGCCCTTGCGGCGCTGCTCCTTGCGGGCAGTTCCCTAGCCGCATATGCCGCGGGTGAGATCAACCTCCGCGCAACCGCCAACTCAAACGAGAACGATGAGGACTATGACGGCCTCGTCGTATTCAAGAACTATGTCGAGCAGGCATCTAACGGCGCGATCAGTGTCGAGCTGTTTATCGGAACCCAGCTCTGTTCGAATGGTACCGACTGCCTGGCGGGGCCTGGCGGACGGCAATATCGACATTGTCATTCAGACTTCGGGCGGAACGGCAAACATCTTTCCCTTCGTCCAGGTTCTGGACCTTCCATATCTGATGAGTGACGACCGGGTGGCCGAAGCCGTCCTGGCGAATGGCTCCAGCTTTGGTGAGCACCTTGCAGGACATGGTGCAGGAATCCTCGGATGGAATGGTCCCGGCTGATGACCGTCGGCAATACCGGCGGCTGGCGCAACTTCGCCAACACGCAGAAACGCGTCGCCCAACCCTCCGACATGGAAGGGCTCAAGATCAGGACGGTGGTCGCTGACCTTCCGCAGGAACTGGTCAAGGCGCTTGGTGCCTCGCCGACCCCGATCCCCTGGCCGGAACTCTTCACGTCGTTCCAGACCGGCGTTGTCGAAGGCTCCAAGAACGGCATCACCGATATCATGAACATGAAGTTCCCCGATGCGGGACTGAAATACGTCACTCTCGATGGCCATGCCTATATGGGTGCGTTGTGGTTCATGAACAACGAAAGGTTCATGTCCCTGGATCCCGCTCTGCGCCGGGTAGTCATCGACGGATTCTATGCGCTTCAGCAGGCCACCTTCGCTTCACCCAAGCGCAAGTCAATTCAGGCGTATCAGGACTTCCAGGCTCCGGCGGCGACATCTACGTGCCAACGCCTGAGGAGAAGGCGATGTTCAAGGAAGCCGCTTCACCGGTTTATGACTGGTTCAAGACCAATGTTGACGGCGGCGGAACGCATTTACAACGCGCTGACGGGGGCCGTGGCGGAAGTCGAGGCCGAGATTGACGCTACCCGGATGGCTGATAGCCAATGATCAGCCTGGCGTAGTGCCATTGGCCGCTCCCCTCTCACGGGGGAGCGGTCGGATCAATTGATTGCCCGGTATTTTCCATACGGCAACTCTGAATGGCATATATGGATACGCTCCTGGACTGGAGCGGCGCTGAAGGTTACTTGACAATGCTGGAGAAATTCCGCCGTCAGGGCTATGTCGTGTTCGAGAATGCGATTGACGGCAGCGACCTTGCCATGCTGCGAAATGTCTGCGGGACACTTCTGGCTGAGCCACCGCAGGACGGCGGAGACGGGCTGCACAATATCGGCCAGGGCCAGGCACGACGCTTCCTGCGTCACCGGCATATGGATTTCCCTGAGCTTGCGGCTTTCGTCCTTGGCCTGAAGGCCGACCGGATCGTCCAACACTGTCTTGGAACAGAAGCGCTGCTGTTCAACGAGCAGTTCGTGGTCAAGGGTGCGGGCATAGGCTCAAGTTTTGCCTGGCACCAGGACAGCGCGTATGTTGGCTTTGAACATGTGCCATATGTCTCACTCTGGATCGCGCTTGATGACACGACCGAAGACAACGGATGCCTGTATCTCATTCCCCGCGATCTTTATGCCAGTCCGGGCATTGACCCCCACGAACAAGTGGATGGAACGGACGAACTCAACGGATATTTCGGAGACGATCCGGGACTGCCGATGACCTGCAGGGCTGGCACGTTGGTCGCCTTTTCCAGCCGGACATTGCACCGGTCCGGCGAGAACCGCACGGACAGGCCGCGCCGTGCCTATCTTGCCCAGTATTCGTCTGAACCGATCCGGGATCCGACGACCGGAAAGCTGAAACGCTTCGCAACCCCTGTGGCCTGCGCCGCATAGTCCAATCCCGCACATTTGCGCCACGTCAGTCAGACATCTTCGCCATTTCCCACACCGCACTCCCAATTCGCCCTATCCCATATCCACGCAGAAGCGCAGCGCCCGACCCATATCTGGAGCGAGGGCCGAGCCTGAATGGAGGAAGGAGTCGGGCACCGCGCTTCGCAGTGGAAGTGGGAATGTAATTCATCAACCGAAACAAAGGAGAACCAAAGTGACTGTGGGCCAACGTATCAGGTTATCCCGTCAAGCCTGCGGTCTGTCCCTGCGCCATCTTGAAGCCAGCACCCGCAAACGCGTGACAGCACAGGCTATCAGAAAGTATGAGCGCGACGAGTCCAGACCCGATTCCCGTGAGCTCATCGCGCTCGCCAACGCTCTTGACGTACCGATCGAGTATCTGGCCAGCGAAAGCAACTTTCGCATGGAGGCCATCGACTTCCGAAAGAAGCGGTTTACCAGTCGCCGCGAGGAGGCACAGGTCGAAGCCAGTGTGCTGAATCTGCTGGAGCGATATTTTGCGGTTGAAGAGAGCCTCGGGCTGTCCACCGTCGAGTGGGACATGCCCCGTGAAGCTCCCTGGCCTGTTCTGCGCGACCCGGCCGAAGCCGAGCAGGCAGCGCTCGGTTTGCGCACTCACTGGGGTCTCGGCGCTGATCCGATCGCTAACCTTTTCGACGTCTTGGAACAGCGCGGAGTCACGGTTCTCACGATGGATCTGCCTGACATCGACGGGCTCACGGCGCGCGTGCACCGGGAAAACAGGAGCACCGCATCGGTCGTAATCGCAAACCAGGGCGACTGGGGCGAACGCCAGAGATTCACGCTTTCTCGTGAACTCGGGCACACGGCTCTCGATACTGCAGCGAAGGTTGACGCGGAGAAAGCCGCGCACCGCTTCGCAGGTGCATTCCTGATGCCGGCTGAGACGTTGAAGGCGGAAATCGGCGGGCACTGCAGTTCCATCGAATGGAGCAAGCTCTTCGGGCTCAAGCGGTTCTTCGGCGTCAGCGTCCAGGCTCTCACCTATCGCTGCAGGGATCTGGGAATCTTCGATGCGCCGCTCGCCCGGAAGCTGTTCAATCAGTTCACCAGCCGTGGCTGGCGTCGGCCACCATACAAGGAGCTGTCGGCCATGCCCAGCGAACGGTCCACGCGATTCGAGAGGCTGTGTTTTCGCGCTTTATCGGAAGGAGCGATCTCGGAGGCTAAAGCCGCTGAACTGCTTCGCCTTTCGGTCCAGGATCTCAACCGCCTCATTGACAAACAGTCGAGCAACGGAGCGGCCCATGCATGAGTCTGAATGCCTGAAGACCCCGGCATCTGACACCTCTTTTCCGATCGACCTGGACCGCGGGGCCCTGTCGATGCCAGCTTCCGGTTCACCTTCGAGTTTACCGTCCCGGACCAACCTTACGACCGGTAGCTGGAAGAATTCGGCGAACTGGATGGTAACGGGGTCTCGCCTGCCGTCGGCCACATGCAGAGGCGGAAATCACCTTCTCTTCCGGGTGCACGATCACGGTGTCGCTGATCGAGGTGACCTGCATGTCGGGCTGAGCAAGACTGCCAGCCATCCGGGATGCAGACTGCCAAAGCCGGGGATCCGCTGACGTCTTCTCTCTCTGTGTCAGTCCTCCGGTCCAATACAGTTGTCCGCTGCCAGAATCATACCGCATGACCGCTCCGATTGACCAAAGGGAGATGACGGAACGGAGCAATCTGGCGGTTCTGCGAAACCTGTCGTTGACTGGGGGTTAATTGAGCGGAGGAATTGATGTATGCCGTACTCAGCGAGGTAGGTCGAATGAACCATGCCTCAGGCATTTCAGCTCGCATTACATCAACCGCCTCAAGCGCAGCGACGCAATCGCGGGTGACCGCTTTGAGTTGTTTTTGCGCCAGGAATTTACAATGAACGCACCGCCTCGGATGCGATGTGACCCGCCAGTTCGGAAAAGAACATCTGCAATCCGGTCAGGTTACTCATCTCCGAATATGCCCCGTCCTTGGATGCACATCTAGGCGATATCAGTAGAGCGGCCACAGAAAAAAGTCTTTCCTGAACCAGTTTGCGACAGAGAATCTCGTAGCGCTGTGCATATGAAGACTCCTGGAACTCCTCGAATACCACGAAGTGAGGGGACGCGTTCCGTACAGGACAGCGAGAGGCGGGGGCATCCTCAAGCAACATGAGCCAACCTACGAATGGGCGCGTCTGCTCACCGAACGCACCTTCGCGATACGCCGTCCACAGGTCATGCGCACTTCCGATTACTTCCTCGGCCCGATTGTTGAAGTTGTTTCCGTATGAAGGACCTACCTGGCTCTTGAATTCAAGTGCTGCGACCAGCCTTCCTTCATTGATTACCAGAAGATCCCACAACTTGGTCGGCCTGAAAAATCCCGGCAAGGTCAACGCACGTCGCTCCCGATGGACTTCCGCGTCAACCAATCCGTTTGATCTTACGACATCAACGACAAGATCCACAAAACCATTCATGTTCTTGCCTGCCGTTACGCCTGCACGCTCTCCCTGGTCCGCCTTGCCCGCGTCGGTTTGCCTCTGTCGCGCCTGTTCTCTACTTCTCCAGAACAGCTGGACGGCTTCACGTGCCTTTCGTTCATGATCGGCCAGATCAATCACGATCAGCCTTCCCGGCCCTGCTGATTTCCGATTTCGACAAGTTCCTGCGCCGAAAGCCCATATAGGCGCGATACTGCACCGGAACATGCCAAATCGTCATTTTGAGTAGCCGCCTTCTGAAGCTCAACCCTGATATCATCGTCTATATCCTGCCATCTTGGAAGCCGGATTCTCCGAAGGTACTGCGCCTGAAATCTCAGATAGTTTCCGCGCATCCGAGTAGCGTAGGCAGAAACGAACAGCTTCGCAATTCCAGACCGCAAAACGGCGCGGAGAGCTACCAGGTCCCATTCACTCGAAATGATGAAGTAGAGGTTGTGGTGTGGATAGAAACGCCCCTTTTCATGTACGACATGAGCATCACTCTTTATGTCAGGTATGAGCAGCTTAGGTTGGCGGGCTAGCGTCGGGTGTATTCGATCGATGGTGCGAAACCAGTTTACCGGATTTTTCCTCGCAACATGCCGTCCAGCAATCTGTTCGCGGCGCGCTTCGAGATAAACCCTGAGACGCGGGAAGTCATCAAGGCTGACCAGTTGGCCGTCATCCGTGAACGGGTTGATGACACCGAAGCCACGCCAATTCACCTCTCCACTTTCAATGTCCCTTGTTCCAACAAGTGGAAGCTTGCGGTCATCTTCGACATCAAGGGCCTTGTATGGACCGATGAATGCGCCGTCAGCTCCAGTGGCGACTCCGATGCCAACCTTGCAGCCCGCAGCCTCTATGGTAGGAAATTTCCGCTCCAGAAGACGCACCAGGTCGAGCTGACTTGAAGTTTCCATGATCCAGGGTCGCGAACCTCCGACAATCCCTGCAGCTTCAGTGGTCTCCCCATCCACCAATGTCTCACCCGTCATCTGTTCAGCAAGACGACCAAGAGACACTCTGTCGATTCGAGGTCGATAGGCAAGGCGTGTCTTCCCCTGCTCCTGCTTTGAGATGATCGTGATGGCCGGATAGGCAATGACATCAAGATCGAAGGCCGGGACTTCGGTCATGTCGATATAGGCTTTTAGCCAGAAATTGTCCGCAATCATGTTTCTGAGAGGACCGCCGTAGCGATTCTTCATCCAGCGATCAGCGCAAATGAACCCGAGTACGCCTTCCTGGTCCAGTAACGTCAGTGAGCGCTCAATGAACGGGATGTAGATGTCGGCCCGGTCGAACATGGTATGATACCGTGCTCGGTATTCGGCGACCAGAACATCCGGAATGAGTTCCTGGCGCAGGTATGGGGGGTTTCCGACAGCGAAGTCGAACCTGAATGGAAAATCGGCCAAGAGAAAATCGCCGTTCACAAGCCATGTATTGGCCAGGCGTTCAGCGGATTCGGCATCAATACCTGCTTCTTTCAGCATGCCGACGATGCAGGCACGAGTGGAATTGAAGGATGCTGCGTGAAGCTCGACACCGCGTATACAGGGAGCAAGAATCGTAACTGGATCCTCACGCGGGTTGTCGCGCTGCCAGCTTGCGAGAAGGCGTTCCAGCACAATCGTCAGGAATGCACCCTCGCCAAAGGACGGCTCCAGTAGCCGACAAGACCAGAGCGGACGGTCAATTACATAGCCGACGAGATCAAGAATGAACTCGGCGACCTCACGTCTTGTATTGACAGCACCGCGCTGCTCCGCACCCGAAGTGGCCAGGCTTGCGACAGCCTCTGCCAAGGGGCACAATCCGGGCAGGAAGGATTGGCGGGTAGCTACAGGACCTGCCATCTGGATGTTCCTTTGCCCGGCAGCCAGCTTCCTGTTCGGCAACTCCCGTATCGATCCTGAAGTTCCTGGTTGGGTCGGCAGCTCAGTTTCAATATTCGTGTAGCATTGCGACAGCATCCCCAAGCGCAGGGCTTTGAACATTGGAACCCATCATTACGGTTCAATAAATCCAAACCCGTAAACCCTTTTCTCCTGAGCATGACCAGGCATTTTCGAATGATCCATGAACTCAAGCCATCGCGCGCGCAGAACCTTGATGGAAGGCGAATTCTCCAGACGTTCGCCAGTGATTGACAAGCTGACGGCAATAGCCACGAGAGGCTTGATTGCATGCGGTATTTCTCGGCGTCCATCAGATACCAGTTCCGCAAGCGAGAAGCTCGGCCTGATCAACCACCAAGGCTCCATTAAACTCATTCTCTTCGGTCATTTATTGCGTCCCTATAGGTCCTCCCTTTTTCACCATTCAGAACCTCTTCAATCTGACATTCCATAACCGGCTGGGGACATTTCGCTCTGGTCACCCTGTCCCGTCTCGATGTCTTAAGAACCGCTTCCATGCGGCGCATGGACTGTCACTGGGCCCATCATGTTCGCCGCTCCACTAATGGTCAAGCTCCACCTTCCCCACCACCGCTCCCGCTTCCACCCGAGTTCCTTCGCATCGGCGATCAAGAGTTCAGCTCTTTGCACTGCAAGTCGCTAGGGTCAGTTGACAATCATCTGCTGGCGGTCACGGCGGCAGCCAGAAGAAACGTCGCCCGAAAGCCCGCCGCAGTCCCGTCGTAACGGGTCGCGAGGGTCCGGAACTCCCTGATCCTGGACAGGAAATTCTCGATCCGTTGGGACCAGCCATACATCCTACGGTCATACTCCCGCACCACTTTCCCGTCCGACCGCCGCGCAATCGCCGCGGCCGATTCGCGCCGCCCAGCCCAGAGACCAGCCAGTCGTCGTCAAACGTCCGGCCCACGACCAAGGCCCCGAAAGTCCGGCCCTCTAGCCCGGATATCTCACCAGATGATGTTGCATGGGGTCCGGTCTCCTCTCATATGCAAGATTTTGATGACTCCCGCATATATCATGGAATCCGGCCCCACGCAACATCATCTGGTGAGATATCCGGGCTAGGCTCGAGTCCCCCCATTCCCGCCAGACGCCTTCTGGTGGGCACTCATGGCCGCGCCGTCGACGCAGACATACTCGAGGTCGAACTCTCTGGACAGCCTCTGGAAAACACGGGCGGAAACAACCTTATCCACCCAGTGCCGGAACCGTCTGAAGACGCTGCTGCATTTTCCGAAACGTTCCGGAAGGTCGCGCCATCGGGCATCCGTCCGATGGCGCACTGGCCCAGCTTCAGGGAAAAGACGGTTATCCGCGGCCATTACTCCCCAGGGTGCCCTGCAGACCCGCGGGAATGTCCCGTATCCGTTCCACATGTCTTCCGTCAGGACCTGCCTGCCTTCGCCCATTATACTGCCCTCAATTGCCTGAATCGCCGTTTCGGCTGTTGTTGACGTATCGCAGCCGCTTCGAACCTGACGTTCAGATTCAAGTGTCAACAGACCTTGGATCATTGCCAACTCTGCAGGAACCCCCGTCTCCTGATGCTCCTGTAGACAGCTGTCGCCTCAACGAGAATTCATGCCCTTTCACCTCTTCAGGGTTCCCGGCAGGAACTGGCGTTACGAGGGGATAAGGCAGAGGTGGCCCCCGATGTCGATGGTTACCTGCGGAGGGTGAAGTCGTATTCCGCCATTCCAATCCGGAAGGCGGGGAAATCTTCCCAGTCGAGGAAATCGAGGGAGGGACAGTTTGGCCCCGTCTTCGTCATCCGCTGGATGTCAAACACGCAAAATGCGATGACAACGTCGGAGGCGAGGCATCACCGGTGCCGGTGGCTACCAATGCAGAAACAGGGTGATCGAAGCAAATGATATGGAAGGAGCGATCCGAATCAAGTCGGAACCGACAGTGACAGGAAACGATCCATGGGCAGACGCATCGGGATCCCGAAGCTCATAAAGTTGAGGATGAGAGGATTCACGTCAATGAAAACGGCCACATTCGCGGCTTCGGGGAAAATTCCCTCTTCGAACACCGACAACCCTGTAGCTACCGGAAGGGGTAGAGCCAAACCCGATAGTCATCTATGAGCACCTGAGCATGTTTGATCTGGTCCGCCGACATCTTCTTCACCACTTCCTCGAGGCTTATCGCCGCGTCGGGGTCACCACCAATGGCACTGAGCACATACCACATATATGCACGGACCAGATCCGGCGCCGGCAACCCAATTCCAACCTCGTAATACCACCCGACACCCGACTGCGCGCCTGGATGCCCCTTCATTGCCGCACGCATATACCATTCCATGGCACGAACCGGATCCCTTTGCACACCAAGGCCCAACGCATACATCACACCGATCAGTTCCTCCGCCTCGGCGTTGCCAGACCTGGCCGCAGGCCACAGCGCTTCCCGCGCCTCCTCAAACTGGCCCGCCTCCATCAGGTCGCGCGCATCTTCGAGTTCAGCTACAGCCGGGAAGGAAAGCAGTATTCCCAGCAGCAATCCGGTACAGCGCCAAAAAGAGTCCGAAACACGATTCATGGTCTCCTCCTTGCCTTTGCTGTCACCCTTCCTGCAGCTGCCGCCACCCTGCCGGAACCACTGACGGATGACGACTTCATCCAGTTCGACCAAAAGCAGGCCGAACTCGGTCGGCTTCTATTCTATGACAAGATCCTCTCAGGCAACAGAAACATCTCCTGCGGCACATGCCATCATCACGATCTGGGCAGTTCGGACGGTCTTTCTCTCAGCGTTGGCGAAGGTGGTATGGGTGTCGGCCCGAACCGGACAGCCGGGAAAGGAGCCAGCCGCATTCAACGGCGTATCCCACGCAACGCCGCGGCGCTGTGGAACCTGGGCGCACATGATGTTCAGTTCATGTTCCATGACGGGCGGCTCAGCATCTCCGACCTATACGGAAATGGCTTCAATTCTCCGGCTGAGGAATTCCTGCCCCAGGGACTAAACTCACTTCTCGCCGCCCAGGCGCTCTTTCCAATGGCGTCTGATGCGGAAATGGCTGGCCAATCGGGCGAAAACGAGATCGCCGGTGCAATCAAGGACCGGATCGACCAGGGCTGGCCCATCATCGCCAAACGCGTGCGCGGAATCGAGGAATATGGCCAGCTCTTTGTCGCCGCCTTCGATCATGTCAAAGATTCTACCGACGTAACGATTGTCGAGATCGCCAACGCGATCGGTGCGTTCATCGGTATGGAATTCCGCAACCACGACAGCGCCTTTGACAGATATCTTGAAGGCAACCACGATGCGCTTGATGGGCGTCAGCTACGCGGAATGGAACTGTTCTATGGGGCGGCGCGCTGTTCTGGCTGCCATGGTGGCCCGCTACTCAGCGACCAGACCTTTCACGCACTGGGCCTGCCCCAGTTCGGTCCAGGCCGGGTGAGACCATTTGATCCGTCTGTCCGCGATGTCGGAAGGATGGGCGAAAGCGATGAGCTTGAAGACGCCTACCGGTTTCGCGTACCGTTCCTCAGAAACGTCGCGCTGACAGGCCCCTATGGGCATAACGGAGCCATGCCGACACTCGAGGACATTGTACGGCATCACCTAAATCCACAGGAAAGCAATGCCAGCTGGCACCCTGATATGGCGCTCCTTCCGCCAGCGCCTTGGCTCTCGTCAACCGACTTCGTCGTCCGGCAGGACCTTCTTGAGATGCAGCGGCAGGCTTCCGCCACTGAAATTGACCTTCCTCCCCTGACGGACCCGCAGGTCGCTGACATTGTTGCATTCCTCAACGCCCTAACCGGAGAAACCGCTCTGAAACGGCCGATGGGCAGACCGGATCGGGTTCCGAGCGGCCTGCCGGTTGACTGAGTAACCCATCAACCGACTGACGTAATCCGGCAAAACACAGGACGATCAGAACCTGAATTGCGGATTGATTCCCATGTGACGCCTCTCCCATAGAGGCCATCATTGCGTCACAGGGCCAGATACAAGGGTGCCTGAACCTGTCATATGCGCGCCCTCAGACCGCGGCGAGGTGGAGCGATGCCTGATGCTTGAAGGCAGGAAACCGCCGATATGCTTCCGTGCGGGTGCGATCCTTTGAGTAATCAGTTTCCCGTCATTACCTCGATAATGGGGAAGTAGTCCGTGTTTGCCAGAATACCTGGTCGTTCGCCTGGTTTCGATCCGCTGCAGCCGCAGAACACCCGGTCGCCACATGACGAACGACGGTATGCTGATGCCCACTTCCTTCAGAAATTCCTATGCCATCAGCGAAACCCACCGACCAGGAATCAGTATCTGCATCCATGTTCGCGCCAGGGGCCGAGCCTGACTATCCGCCTGATCGTGCGATGCTGACCGGTCAGTTCGTGATGCCGGTTGAAGCCAAGGCAAAGCCCCTGCCTCTCGACCTCGAAAGCCGGAACCGTCACCAATCCCATCCGACCACCGACACACATGCCGTTTACCAAGCCGATCATCCTCACAAGACAGGTATGTTCAGGACATACGAGCAGCAGCCTGCGGAGAACTCGGCCTGCCTGTAAAGCCATGCGCATCCAGTTTCGCCACTGCGAGCTGTATGATCGCCATATGATAGCGACGCCCCTGGCACTGCCTGAACAGCGCGGGCGCAATGGATGCGGTCGCGTGTCACACTGAAAGACAGGAATGCGATACCGACTTCCGCCTAACGGTCGGCGGTATCTCGGCAATGTCGCCACGCAAACCCGCCCACAGGAACTCGATATGGTAGGAGGCCATCCAGACTGTAGCATGAATTCACTCATGGGGAGCTCGGCCAGCAATCTCGAGCAACTCCCACCGCCTTTGCGGAGCAGGGGGCATCAGCAGCGCTGCACCAGATCAGATGAAATGTCTCGCATACAGCCTCCAATACCATCGCCGGACATCACGGATTCAATCTACGCTGACGGCCGGATCAGGCCACTGGACTGGCCAATTCGACCATCCACCGCTAGACGGATTCCATGATGCAGGGATCACTTCCGCTTACACGGGAACTAGTTCTGATCGGTGGCGGACATACTCACGCACTGGTCCTTCGGCGCTGGGGCATGCGCCCACTTTCCGGAATCCGGCTGACCCTGATAAACCCCAGCCCTGAAGCTCCCTACACCGGCATGCTGCCCGGCTTTGTCGCCGGTCATTATGTTCGGGATGATCTAATGATCGATCTCGTTCGACTGGCGCGATTCGCCGGAGCCCGGCTGGTGCTTGGCGCAGCGGAAGCGATCAACCTTACGAACCGGTGCATCCATGTCCCGGGTCGCCATCCTATTCGCTACGATGTCGCTTCGGTAAACATAGGCATAGGCTCAGGCCTGCCGGATCTTCCGGGATTTTCGGAGCATGCTGTCGCCGCCAAACCGCTCGAATCCTTCGCCACCGCATGGCTGGAATTCCGCACTAAAGTCGCAGAGGGGCGTGTGCCGGCACAGGTCGTGGTCATTGGCGGCGGCATTGGTGGAGTCGAACTCAGTCTTGCGATTGCACGGACGATCAGGTCGGAAGGGAAACCAGCGGAAATCACCATTATCGAAAGGGCGTATGCCCTACCCGGCCTTGGAGCCAGCGCCCGTGCTGCCCTACTGAACGACCTGAATCGCCACAATGTCCATCTCATCCAGGGCGTCACGGCCTTAGCCGTCGGACCAGACAGCATCGCGCTCTCCGACGGAACCAAAATTCCGACACGGTTCACCATAGGTACCGCCGGAGCGAAGCCAATGGATTGGCTCGGTTCAGCCGGTCTCGACCTTGAACAGGGTTTCATCGCAGTAGATGCCACATTGCAGAGCTCCGACCCAAACGTCTTCGCCGCAGGCGACTGCGCACAGCTTCCAGCCATCCGCCCTAAAGCGGGGGTATTCGCAGTACGCCAGGCACCCGTGCTTCACCACAACCTATGTGCTACGTTCACGAATGCCCCCAAGCGCAGGTTTCGGCCTCAGCGTGACTTTCTCAAGCTAATCTCACGCGGCGAAAGAAGCGCCGTCGCCGACAAGTTCGGCATAGGGCTGAAGGGCCGCTGGCTCTGGCGATGGAAAGACCGCATCGACCGCAGGTTCATGGGCAAATTCACGCATCTGCCGAAAATGGCTGTGCCGGAAATCTCCACCGAACATGCGGCGCGCCTTGAAGAGGCTGTCCTTGACAAACCACTTTGTGGCGGTTGTGGCGCCAAGATCGGGAGCGGAGTACTTGCGAAAACCCTGGCTGCGCTGCCACAACAAGCTCGCGCTGACGTCGAGGTCGGCCCCGGCGACGACGCAGCCATCCTGCGCTTCGGCGAGACAGGTCAGGTTGTGACAACAGACCACTTACGCAGCTTTTCCGAGGACCCCTGGACTTGTTCGCGCATTGCGGCCATCCACGCCATGGGCGATATCTGGGCGATGGGGGCGAAGCCGCAGGCGGCTTTTGCCACAGTGATTCTGCCGCGCATGTCCACACGGCTGCAACATTCCTGGCTGGCTGAAATAATGGCCGCGGCTTCAGAAACCTTTACCGCTGCCGGGGCTACGGTCGCGGGCGGGCACAGTACACTCGGCTGTGAACTTTCCATAGGCTTCACGGTAACGGGACTGCTTGAGCGTCCCGCCATCACGCTGGGCGGCGCGAAACCGGACGACGCGCTCATACTGACCAAACCGATTGGATCAGGCATGATCCTCGCCGCGGAAATGGCACTGGAGGCGCGAGGCGACTGGATGGTCCAATTACTGACCGCGATGGAGCAGTCTCAGGGAAATGCCGCGGAGATACTTTCAGACGCCCGTGCCATGACCGACGTTACTGGTTTCGGGCTGGCTGGACATCTGATGAACATCTGCCAGACGTCCAGGGTCGCCGCATGCCTCGACCTTTCCGCCATACCAGTATTTGAAGGCGCACGCGAACTGGCTGCCGAGGGCGTCAGATCGACGCTCCATTCCGAGAATCGGAAGATTGCCGATGGCATGCGAGTTCCCGAAACCGAGAGCGCTGAACTGCTCTTTGACCCTCAGACTTCTGGTGGCCTGCTTGCGGCTGTACCACCGGAGACAGCCCAGGACCGGATTCTGGCGTTGCGGGATGCAGGTTATCACGCCGCCCGAATTGGCCAGATCATCGAGGGCTCTCCATTCATCGAAGTGCGTTAGGTCCCTCGCGACACCATTGCCGCTATGTGGTCGGCGCCCCGATGCAGATCGGAGTCGCTCAGGTCGTCGAATGCCAGCTCTCCGAACAGCGTCGCCTCCCGGCTGGCCCGGGATTTTTCGTAACGGATGTCATAGTGCTTCCGCATCAGTTCTCCAGCAAGGGTTTCGAATTCCCCTGCAGCGACAAGTTCCCGCCACGACTTCACCTGAGTGTGGCCGTGGTATTTCGAGAATTCCATCAGCGTCTCAAGAAGTATGGATCGGTCGCTCGTCAGGTCTGAATAGGTACGGACCAGATACCGGACACGGGCATCAAGCGGGGCTGAGAGCCGAATCCTTGGGGCAGCACACATTGCCTGCCAGAGCGATCCAGGTATCTGTAGATTACCCACTCTGCTTGATTCAGCCTCCGCGACAATCACCCGATCGGGATCGAAGCCAACGATTGCCTTCGCCAAAGCGCTCTCGAACGATTTCTGTGACGGCTGTCCCCCACCTACCGACCCGAGCAGCGATCCGCGATGAGCGGCCAACCCCTCCAGATCCAGAGTCTGCACGCCACGCTCCGAGAGTCTGCCCAGAAGCTCCGTCTTCGCTGTCCCGGTATTTCCGTCAAGCAGCACCAGACGATGTGGCAATGGACAGACGCGCAGCATTTTCACAACAAGGCGGCGATAGCTGCGGTATCCTCCTTCAAGAATCTCGGCGCGCCATCCAATCTGAACCAGAATCGACACGAAGGATCCTGAGCGCTGCCCACCTCGCCAGCAGTAGACGAGCGGACGCCAGCTTCCATCCCTGTCTCTGAGATCATCCTCAATATGAGTGGCTGCGTTCCGAGCGACTAGGGCGGCACCAATCTTTCGCGCCCTGAACGGCGATTCCCGTGTATGGATCGTGCCCACCTGCGCACGCTCCTCGTTGGAT
>CBDATU010000007.1:0-351455 GCA_965199865.1 uncultured Rhodobacter sp.
TATCTTCACTGCGAAGATGATTCTGAACAACGGCGCTGCCTTTATGCCGATCTATTTCGAAGGCATAATTCGCACCTGTTCCAGATTGCCAGCCACCTTCATTATACGCTGCGGGTGGCGTTGATGATCAAAAAGTTCCGGGTGCGGTTTGATGAACCGGTGCGCGTCGCCGTCGACGAATCGGATGATCCTACCGAGCTGATGTTCCACGGGAGAGAATTCAAATCCCTGTTGGCGTTTTTGCGCTAACGGACCTATTCCCTGTCACCGAAGCCACTTGAATCCCCGGAATATGGATTCGATTACGAAGAGCACTGGAAGATATGAGGCTCGCATGGCGGTTGGCATTTTTGATTCAGGGCTTGGTGGTCTGACCGTACTTGACGAGGCGGCCCGCGAGCTGCCGGATGTTCCGTTCGTATTTTTTGCCGACCACGCCAACAATCCTTACGGGGTACGCGAGGCCGATGCCATCTACGGTCTTACCACTGCGGCGGTGGAGCAGCTGTTTGAGGCGGGCTGTGACCTAGTCATACTGGCCTGCAACACGGCTAGCGCTGTGGCGCTTCGGCGGATGCAGGAGAACTGGGTGCCGCGGGAGAGGCGTGTGCTTGGAGTCTTCGTGCCAATGATCGAGGCATTGACCGAACGTCAGTGGGGTGACAACTCTCCTCCACGAGAGGTTGAGGTCAAGCATGTGGCACTGTTCGCGACTCCCGCCACCGTGCGCAGTCGTGCTTTCCAGCGGGAGCTGGCGTTCCGGGCGATCGGTGTCGATGTCGAGGCACAGGCCTGTGGTGGGGTTGTCGACGCGATAGAGGAGGGTGATCTTGAGTTGGCCGAAGCGCTTGTACGCAGTCATGTGGACGCGCTTAAGCGAAAGATGCCGAATCCGCAGGTGGCCGTCCTGGGCTGCACACACTATCCGTTGATGGAAGACGTGTTCAGGGAGGCGCTTGGGCCGGGCGTGGTGGTCTATTCACAGCCAAAAGCTCGTCGCAGCCAGTCTTTCCGACTACCTTATGCGCCATCCGAACATGCTGGGATCCGGGAAGGAGGCAGAGGTATCTGACGACTGGGGATCCGAACAGGGTTTCGGACCAGGCTACCCGTTTCCTGCGGCGCAGGATCTCATTTTCCCCTGCCTGATTGCGCATGCGCACAGATGCGCCTACATCGCCGTCTGTGAAACTGGGAGCGGTTCGTCATGCCTCACGACATCGCCATTCTAGGAGCTTCCGGCTATACCGGTGCGGAACTGGTTCGTCTGGTCGCAACCCATCCCTCAATGAGGATAGCGGCTCTCAGCGCAGACCGCCGGGCCGGAAAGTCCATGGCCGAGGTGTTCCCGCATCTGCGTCATCTGGATCTGCCGCTTCTGGTAAGGATCGAGGAGATCGATTTTGGCGGCATCGATCTATGTTTCTGCGCCTTGCCGCATGCAACCAGCCAGACGGTTATTCGCGACCTACCGAGAACGGTGAAGGTCGTCGATCTTTCGGCCGATTTTCGGCTGAGGGATCCGGATGCCTATCGGGCCTGGTATGGCAAGGGGCATGAGGCTGCGGAGCTTCAGGACGAGGCGGTCTATGGGCTGACCGAATTCAACCGCGAACGGATCAGGGGCGGCCCCGACTGGTGGCCGGCACTGGCTGCAATGCTGCGGCAGGGCAGTTCGCGCTGCGGCCGCTGATCAGGGCCGGAGTAATTGATCCCGATGAGATAATCCTCGACCTCAAGGTAGGCGCTTCCGGCGCTGGCCGGTCACTGAGGGAGCATCTGCTGTTCGCCGAGCTGTTCGAGAATGCCAGAGGATATTCGCTTGGGGGGGGCCACCGGCATCTCGGCGAATTTGATCAGGAACTGTCTGACATCGCGGGTCGGCCTGTTCGCATCATGTTTACGCCACATCTGATTCCTGCAACTCGCGGGATTCTTGTATCCGCCTATCTGCGGGGTGAGCCTGAAGCCATTCACCGCTGTCTTGTCCAGGCATATGCCGATGAGGTGTTCGTGGAGGTTCTTCCCCTTTGGACAGGTGCCGGGGATGAAGGATGTCCGTGGATCCAACTTCGTGCATATCGGCGTAGTGGGTGATCGCATAGAGGGGCGCGCTACGGTGATTGCAACGCTGGACAACCTGACAAAGGGATCATCTGGTCAGGCTGTGCAGAACGCGAACCTGATGCTGGGTGAGGAAGAGACCGCTGGGCTGATGCTTGCTCCGGTGTATCCTTGAGAACGAGCGGGGAATTCATCCGGGATGCCCTGCTCTCTGTGTTTAGGTGGCCTGGATTGACGGAGAGCGTCGGATGATGGGTCTCAGGAAACGGCGGCGTATTCAGGTGATTCTCATCGCCGCCGTTGCCCTTGCCCTTGCGACCGGACTGATAGGCTACGCAATGCGGGATGGCATCAATTTCTTCCGCTCGCCCGCGCAGCTTGCGGACCAACCCCCATCGCCGGAAGAAGTCTTTCGTCTGGGCGGGCTTGTGGAGGAGGGCACGCTAATACGCGGGAAGGGGGGCGCCGTGACATTCTCCGTGACTGACGGAGGTGCGTCGGTCCCGGTATCCTTTTCCGGTGTCCTTCCTGACCTGTTCGCAGAGGGCCAGGGCATGATCGCTACCGGTAGACTGATCGACGGGACGTTTCAGGCCACTGAAATCCTTGCCAAACATGACGAGACCTATATGCCCCGCGAAATTTTGGATGCACTGAAGGATCAGGGAGTCTACCAGGAGCCAGACAGTTAGACCGGATACGGTACCCTTAAGTGGCGGGCTGCTGCCTCAACCGGGTTAGGTCGCTGATGCCAGCGGTTTCAGCGCGCAGGGCCGCTCTGTTATCTCAAACTCCGCTTCGGAACTTACCAAAGCGGATTTGTCGATTCGACGGCAGTGGAAAGACTGTGTTCCATAGAACGCTCTCCGGGACAGGCGAGCTATGCAGGTTCTCCCAGGTCGGCCCATCTCAACAGGCACCATTTCCGTCCGTCGGGATGCGTTATGGGAGCGGTCCCATTCCCTCCGGCAGCCCGTTTTGCAGCGTAGGGCTATCGAAAGCCTGGTTCGCCACTCTGGATTCTGGCGTGGATACACATTGCAGTCCATGCGGTCGTGCAGCACGTGTATCAGAAGGGAATTATATGCCTGGTTAACTACCCGCTTACTGCGGGCCCTTCACGCACTTTGGTGTTATTCCCAATGCCAGCACCGGGCATCCCCCATTCCGTCCAGCTTCAAGCCGGGGTATCAGCTTGCCCATAAACGTTGTTGAGGCACCGAATTTTGCATGGACGAGGGATGTGGTCTCGTCACCGCCTTTGTCCAGTGCCTTACCCAAGCCCTTCATGAAGTCCATGTCCAGGCTGGATCCTCTTGTTAGCAGAATTCCTACGTCGATAGCCCCTGCCGCGTGAAACGCGGAGAAAGCATACAGATCTCTATCAAATGTCTGGTCCTTGCTGTTCCATTCAAAATCAAGCGCTATTTTGCCGTTCACGAAATCAATCCGGTGGCCATCCAGGTATCCGGTTCTGACATACTCTCTAATAACCTCTTTTCCCTTCGCCGGTAGAAGTCTGACATGGAGATCTGCGGTTATATGGGTCTCTTGCCAATCCGGTTTCGTGAAAAGTGTATCAACGTATTTTGCGATCGGGCCCTTACTTCCTCCGGCAGTACGGATCATTCGTTCATCAATCTCGAACGCCTCAAGTGCCTTGATGATCTGATCGAACTGCTCAGGGAAATTCATGAATAGAATCGATGCGGCACTGCGATAGCTGTGGATTACGAATTTGTCCCTCACGGAAGACGGAAATAGGTCCTTGATCCTCTGCCAGTCATCCGCCACCCGCTCCAGAGTCATTGTGCCGCGATCATGGCTGAGTTGTGGCGATAGGTGGGCCAGTCCGGTGCGTATTCCCCGGCCTGGTTGCCCCACACCGTCCACCCGTCACGTGGTCCGCGTCCGAACAGTTCCAGATACGGCCCCCAGCTGCATCGTTCGATCAACTGGTACTGTTCATCCGGTTTGCGGGAATGCTCCCGCTTCCGGCTGGCGATCAGGTTGACCTGACTACGTCCGGGGCTGAGCGTTCTGGCCCCCTTGCCACGAATTCCGAACAGCAGGATTTCTGTTACGTTACGGAAGTAGAATCCCACACCGCGACCGTCTGAGCCGCCATCCTTTCTGATCTTGTGCCAGATGAGGTTTGTCTTGTACTTGAACCCCCATGCTTCGAGGACGTTAAGGCCATCCGGCAGTAACGCATTTGGCACCCACAGATAGCAGTGCGCGGTATCGAGGAGGTGGTCCCTGATCGGCAGTTCCGCGATTTCCTCAACCGCCAGTGTTGGATAGCGGGTCAGTCGACGGTGTTCCGGTGCGACCTTTCCCGTCCGGTTGGTGAAACGCCAGGGTGGGTCAGCCAGGACTGTGCCGAATTCCTGCTTCCGCAGCTCCCTCGACAGATCATCGGCGGGACTCATTTCCACGCCCCAAAGGTTGGCCTGCTGTCGGCTTTTTCCCTTCTTGGCTGCGCCTTGTTCTGACCGTCTTTTGGATATGTCACCATTCCCCGCGCCATCCGTTCAGATGCTGCGCCCCTAGGCGGAAGCACCACTTCCCGTTTCATGTCACCCTCCGACATCTAGTGTTTCGGTTCAAAAATATACCAACGTCTTGTATTATTGACACCCTACCATCAATGCAACGGTTGCTGCCATCATGTCAACGGTGTCGTCGGGGTGCAGTAGGGGTATCGCATGAATGGCATGCGTGGTTGCGCGGACGGTAGCCGTCTGGTCCAGGCCGCAAAACAGAACGAACCAGAGAGCGGTGCCATGAAAAAAACCACATCGTTCCAGTCTATTATGTCAGGCCTCAAGGATCCCGGCGGCAGTCGAAAGTCGTGTATCCGCCGCATGGGATCCTTCCGCCGTTTCCCGTCGGGGTGATGTCCGGGTGCGAATGTTTCACCGACATCGCCGAATATGGCAGGCGGAAGCTGGAATTCCTGCGCCGGCTGTCCGATTTCGCCAATGGCACCCCGTCCCATGACACCCTGTCGACGGTGTTCCGGGCGCCCGGTCCGGAGGCCTTCGCGCGGTGGGTGGCGGAGCCCGTCGGAGACCTCGGCGGTCGCACCGTCGCGGTGGATGGAAAGTCCATGCGGGGCTCGAAGGCCGGCGGAGTGGCGCCCCTGCACATGATCTCCGCCTGGTGCGACGGCCAGCGCTTGGTCCTGGGGCAGCGGCCCAGCGCGAGCAAAGGCAACGGGATAGGGGACATCCCGGAGCTGCTGGAGCTGCTCCAGCTGGAGGGGGCGATCGTCACGATTGACGCCATGGGGTGCCCGCGCGCCATCGCGGAGAAAATCCGCGACCGGGGGGCGGACTACACGCTTGCGCTGAAGGCGAACCAGGGCACCCTTCACGAGGACGTGATGGTGTGGTTCGGGGAGCGGGAGCACGAAAGTGCCGGGCGTTACCGGACGGTTGACGGGGACAGGGGGCGGATCAGGACACGCGCCCACAGCCAGTGCGCGGACATCGGCTGGCCGCGCGGGCGCCATTCGGGCCGGGAGGGCCCGGCCAGCATCGGACGGGTGGTGTCCACGCGTAAGACCGGTGGAGAGACCACGGTGGAGACGCGGTACCTCATCCCGTCGCTGCCGCCCGGCGGCGGGCGGTTCGCGCATGCGGTGCGCCCGCACCGGGGAACCGGCTGCACCGGGTGCCAGCCGTGACCTTCCGGGACGATGAAAGCCGGGTGCGCAGGGACGGGGCGCCGAACGGCTTCGCGGTCATGAAGCACATGGCGACGAACCTACCCACCCGGGCGAAGAGGTGCGGATCCATACGGGTGATGAGGAAAATTGCGGGCTGGAACGACGGTTTCCCGCTCCGGATTATCGGGGCATGAAATTCATGCGATACCCCTACGGGATGCAGGTTGTGATGGATGGCGGATTCGCTGAATTTACGCCGCAATGCCTGGCGGAAATGTGATGGCCGTGTCTGAGCGAGGTCCGGAACCATTCGATTCCGTTGATGTGGAACAATCCCGCATGTGCTCCCCGACAGAGTGGCTGACGCTCCCAGGCGGATTACCATCGGTGTGGAGCTATACCATCCGCTCGGCAAGACCTTTCACGAAACCCTGCAGGGTGACGGCCTCGGGGTCGGCAACCGCCTTCGTGGAAATCACCCCGGTTTCATGACCCCTGCTTCCGACCACTGCGGTCTTCCCAATTGGGTCACGGCCAGCCTTGAGCTTCCTCGACTAATTCCTGTTGGCTTCCTTTACGCTGACATAGGCCTCATCCGTCTCAAAGGGACTGGCCAATTCCAAGATGGAGGCTATGGACCATGTACCACGCTCTGTTCTGCGTTATGCCAAGGCTGCGATGCGGCTTCATACCTGAAATGCCTGTCTGGCTCGCTGCTCGCAGGAATGTTGCCATCGCCCATTTTCGGAGCGGAATCTCCGTCCTTCCCATTACTTCTCCGCTCCTGACGGAAAGGAACCTGCGGCTGTCGCGGTACTGGATGGGCTGGGGCCTTCGGTTCTCTTTGCGCATCGTACTGCGGTGGGCAATGCCTGTCATCATCGGTAGGCCAGCGCATGTCCTCCAACCCTTTCGCGGCCGTCAGTTCATCAGGGATCTTGTCCTTGATCCCGATGAGGGTGAGACCCTTGCGCCTGTGCTGTCCGGGAACTTCCTGCGGCCCGCTAACTTCCTAATTCACTTGATGGAAACAATGTGAGGCATTCGGTAGCGTCAATTGGATATGTCATTCCTTATCAGGCGGCGTGCATCTCAATCGTTGTCGATTTCCCCTGCTCCGGCGCCTCGGGTGCGGGAGGCAGTGGTTTCCGGGACGTATGTATGGACGACGAAGTCATCGAGCCGGTCCCAGACAGCGTCATTGATCTGGACCGGTCCTGAGGGTGGAATTGACGGGTTTTCTCGCTGACCTGGCATTTCAGGTTTCCAGCCGCGAGCGGCGGCAAAGGCGGCGGCGGGCGGTGTATCGGGCATCGGACCCACGCCGCATTCAGCGGAGTCCAGGGCGAATGTGAGGTCAATCAGTCCAGCACCGCCAGTTTCAATGTCTTCCGCGATCCAGGCAATGTCCTCGGGTGTAAGAAACGGTGCCGCTGCAAAAAGGTCTTCGGCCACCCCAAGCGGCAGTTGCGCGCCGCGTGCGGCCTTCATCAGGTGCGCAGCGAGTTCTCCACGGGAGCGGTTCATGACGTGGCAAAGGCTGGCAGCCACCAGTCAGGCACTCGATCAAGCTCGTCGAAGAGCGGGGCACCCTGCGCCAGTGTGATGCGGGTCCAGAGGTCGGATTTGGGGTCGAACCTAGTTGCGCCGAAGAAGGCGAGTTTGCATCGCAGCATGTCGATAGGCCGACAGGCCGCACCAATCAGGTTATCACGGATTTCGGCGTAGGGATGGTGTATCAGAGTCTGTACCCGGCGCAGGGCGGCGCGGTGTTCAGGATGGATACGAAGGAACGCCATCAGGTCGCCTTCATGGGTGCCGAGCGCTGTGGCCATCGCCTGCACCTGGCGGGCGATATCGAGTGGGCTTTCGCGGTCAGCTCCCGGTTCCTCGAAACGCAGGCCGAGGCGGGGCTCGAGCTTTGCCTCGGAGACGTACCAGAATCTGGCCTGTTCGTCGGCTTGGTCAAAGTCAATGGCGAGCGCCCATTTCCAGTCGCGTGACAGTGCTGTGCGCAGGTCGGCAAGTCGCATGGTGGGGTCGATCTGTGGTGTAAAGGGGGTAGCCATGCGGTCGGTCAGGTCATCGACGAAAGGGCCGAAGGGTTCGATGAGGAAAGCTGCCACGAGCTCCTGTAGCTGTATGGAGCCGGACTGTGCGGCTTTCCATAACGCGTTGATGGGCTTGGTGCGTTCGAGCGTCATGTCTGAGAGATGGTCGGTGAAGATGGACCATTCGGCGCGGAGCGCGGTGATGCTGGCCTGCGCCTCAGCACTGGGAACGCGCCAGTCGCTCAGGTGCCGGGCGACGCGGCGGGCAAGCTGCCGCAGGCGGCTGGCCTGGGCCGGGGTGACGTTGGGAATCGCGCGAACGCGGGCGAGCGCGGTTTCGCGAGCCTGCATCCAGGCGTCGAGCAGAAGCGGATGGCTGACAAGAAACGGTGCCATACCGAGGCCAGTGGCGTTGCCGATACCGAGGTGGCGTTTCAGGTGGCGCTCAAGCGGCGCACCACTCAGATGTTCGACAAGGTCATGGGTAAAGCCGCGGATCAGCCAGATGGTGAGCATTTCGGCCATGAAGGGACCAGCAAGGCCCGGCCGGTCAGTGATGCGGGTGCGGTCGGCGGTGCCAAACTTGCCGTTCGCATAGACGGCGGTGGTGCGCATCAGATATCCGGTGTTGCGGATGCGGGTGGTGTCTGGCTGTTGGCCTGCGCGCAGGGCCTCGACCACATGCGAGAAGAGCCGGACGGATTTGTTGGCGCGGGAGAGCACGAGGTCGCGCTCGGTGTAACGGGCTGCTTCCTGTCTCGGTGCCGAGCCACAGATGCGCGCGATTTCAGCAGCGTCGGGAATGCCGTCATAGAGGACATAGGCACTGTCCCAGGCTTCGGCGATGACACGGTCGGTGCGGCATTCGTTTGAGAGCGGTGTGGTGACGGCGACGAGCGAATAGATGTGGCCACCGAGGGGAATGGAATAGACGGCGTGACCGTAACCCTGATTGTCGACATTCCAGATCGGGCGGGTGACGCGGGCGCCCTCACCGTGCAGTCGGCGCAGGAGCGTGGGCAGGAAGGAGAGTCGGGTCGGGAAAGCGACGCCCATGCGCTCCAGGCGCATCACCTGTGCTGGTGGCCGGAGTGGCAGGGCTGGAGGCGGGATAAGGTCCTTCATGGTTCGGGCCCAAAGCTCTGGTCGTAGAACCGCAGCCAGTTGCCACCCATGAGGGCGTCGATTTCACCGGCAGCAAAGCCGGTATCGGAGAGGCCCTGACGGATGTTGGCCCAATCGCGGTTGTCTGAAAACCAGTCGGGCATGGAAGGGAAGCCAGGCCTGTCGGCGGAGCCTTCGCCGTAGTCAATCTGTTTGGACCAGCGCCCAACGCGCATCCATTCCACCACACTGTCGGGCTGATTTTGGCAGAGATCGGAGCCAAGACCGAGATTCTGCACGCCGTAGCGGTCGGCCGCCTCGGCGATCATCTGGCAGAAGCTGCCGAGAGAACAGTTGGTACCGCCTTTGAGGTGGTGGGGATAGAGCGAGAAGCCAAGCATGCCTCCGCGGTCGGAAAGAGCCTTAAGCACGGTGTCGGACTTGTTTCGCAGCGCCGGGTGCCACCAATGCGGATTGGCGTGGGTGATGGCGATGGGGCGGGAAGAGGTATCGATGGCCTCAAGCGTGGAGCGTTCGGCGGAGTGGGACATGTCGATGACCAGACCCACGCGGTTCATCTCTGCGATGGCCTGTTTGCCGAAGCGGGTGAGGCCGGGATCTTCGGTTTCGTAACATCCGGTCGCCAATAGCGACTGGTTATTGTAGCTCAGCTGCATGAAGCGAATGCCGAGCTGGTGACAGATCTCGATCAGGCAGATGTCGTCTTCGATCGGGCTTGGGTTCTGGAAGCCGAAGAAGATGGCGGTTCGGTTGGTTTCCTGTGCACAGCGGACATCAGCTCCGGTCGTGCCCTTGAAGATGAGATCGGGATGGGCCTGGAACCAGCGGTTCCAGGCTTCGAGGTTCAGCACCATCTCGCGAAAGCTTTCGTGATAGGCGATGGTAACATGAACCGCATCGACGCCACCTTCGCGGAGCTGGCGAAAGATCAAGGGCGACCAGTGGCAGTATTGCAGGTTATCGATCAGTGGCGTGGTCATGCGTGGATAGTGGCCGGATCTTACGTGGTGGGCAATATGCTTCTGCAGCGCCCGCAGGTCGGAATTTGTCGATTGAACCAATCGCCGCTACCCCGGGCGAAAATTTCCACTATACGGTGACATTTGGAGGATCGGTGGATGTCCGTCAAGAAATGGTAAGACGTCAAAAGTGAAACTCCCGCACATCAATCGCCGCCTTTACGTCCTGCCGATTGCGATCGGCAGTGTCACAGTTAGACTATTTTGGTATGCATTCGGTAACGTCCTAAGTCTAGGACATGTTCGGCGAAGGCGAGTGACCGATGGCCTTTTCACGGCGCGGAACTCGAGGGCCGGACCTTGACGGGCTGAGGCGGTTCGTCGGGACGGGCGACAGAGAGGACGCCCCTTTTTTGTCGGCCGCGAGCGGCAGATCGGGGACATCGAGCACCTCTGCGAGCGCGTCATGGAGCACGCGAAAGCCGGAAAGGGCCTGAAAGGCGCAACACGTCTCCTCCAGGGTGCGCCCGGCGCAGGCAAGACCGCGATCCTTTTCCGTCTCGAGCAGCTTTGGGATGAGCGGGGAAAGGCGGCTCCGATCGCTGTCAGGGTGGATGTGGAGGACCTTGAGGCCACCTCGGAAGTCATCGCCGCGATCGCGGAAGCCGTCAGCTCCAGTGCCAGCGACGAATGGCGAAAGACTGAGCATCGGCAGACCAGTGGCAGCGTCGGAACCAGTGGAACCAGGATCGGCGGACTGCGCGGATATTCCATAATTCCGGGAAAATCCAGTTTCGCTGCCCTAAAGAGACTCCTTCCGCCCGAAAAGTGGCCGCGGCCGGTCGTGCTGATGGCCGACGAGATCCAGAAGGCCAGGGATGGTGTCGGGCATGTCATGAAATCCCTGCATCTCGCCACCTATGGGCTGCCGATCGTGCCTCTATATGCCGGTCTCGGCAACTCAAGGGAAATTCTTGACCGTATCGGTCTTTCACGTCTGGACGGCGATGGGGTCCACAGCATCGGCTGTCTTTCCCAGGATTGATCCATTGAGGCGGTGGAAATGATGCTGGATCGTTTCAGGATAGAAAGGGATGGAGCCGGACCGGACTGGCCAGCTGTCATTGCTGAACGGTCGGATGGCTGGCCGCAGCACCTTCACAACGGAATGAGATCCCTTGGTTTCGAGCTTCTCGGAACCGAAGGAAGGTTGGTCCATGTCAATGCAGATGCCGTGAAAGCGAAGGAACGGGAATACCGTCTTGATGCATATGGGGGTCGGTTGTCGGACGGAATCCGCGGCGCGAAACATCTGATCGCGCGATTGATGCTGTCACTGGACGAAGGCGGTGACAGCAGTGACATCGACGGCCGCATTGGTGATCTGGCCCGGTCGGGAGACGGAGCCGATAGCAGGGGCTGGCGTCTTCCAAAAGGGAATGGACGCGGAGGATTTCAGAAAGCATCTGGTACATAGGGGCATTCTGCAGAGTAACGCAACGGGAGAGCATTTCTGTCCACTTCCGTCGCTGCGCAGGTTTCTGATGCAGCGGGGTGGACTGAATCTATCCGAGCCGTAACCACGGTCTGGAACGGCTCGTGAAGTGGAGCGGCGGGAAACGCCCCGGAAAGGTCCGGTGTTGCACTTGTATGTCCTTCTTCATGAAAGGAATCAAAGGATGGATGCTGTGGAAAGTATTCCACAATGTGAAAACTCCGGTGAGGCCAGCCGGGCGTTTCCGGCTTCGGACTGGAAGTGGGGGAGTATGAGCAGCCGCTTGCCCCGGCCAGAGACGCGGCACTGGTCTGGACGGCTCTGTTAGAGTGGGAGAGCGCCACGCCCGTCTCTGACCTTTTATTGAAGCACCCGGAGCTTCGCCATACCGTGCGCGCCCCTCAGATCAGCTGCGTTGCCCTCAACTTGGGAAAACGGCAACACTGTTGGTGCCGGCTTGATGCCGACCGACATGCTGCGCGCCAAGCTGACCTTTTTCGGGGCCACGTATTTCAACCCACGCTCTGACCGCTGGGTGCGGGCCTGCGTGCATGCGGGCGCACCTTAACTGGAAGGATAGACTCCCTCGAATACCGATGACTGGGTTTGCCCGAGGGTGGTGCAATGACGCTGTCGATGAACGAAATCGAGGCTATTGCAAAAAAAAGGCCGCGCGTTGGCTCTGTGAGCGCAACATTGACGGTTGCGCAGCACTGGCCGAAGTGTTGGAATGACTGGATGGTATCTCAGTTGCCCGACTTTCGCCGGCCACGGGAGACTGTGGCTGGTATGCGAAAGGCGATATGCTCTGTCCGAATTTCGGCGGAAGCGGCCTTTTCCGACCTCGCCCTTAAATGTGGTGACCGGGTCAATCGCTGGCAGAACGTCTTGCGGCCGATCTTGCGGATGCCGTTCATCGCGGCATTTTCCCGGTTCACCGAACGCCATGTAACGCTTAACTGCGAAGGCACCCGAGTGACCACGAACGCAGGCGCGTTCGTCTCGGCGACGCTCCCGGACATGGCGGCAGTTGTGACGGTCACACCTGCAGCTACTTTTGGCGAACCAGGAGCATGCAGGCTGCGGGTCTCCCCAAGCGCGGACACATGGAACGCATTGAGAAATTTTGCGCGCCGGACTTACGTTCCTGCCACGGAAGAGTCGCGCGCCAAAGGTGCAGGTGGGGGTCTTTCTGACAGTGACTGAGGTGAGGACAACATGATTGAAACCAAGACACTGTCCCTCTCCGAGGTAGAGGACCTGAGCTTGCGGGCGCTGATCGCCGCAGGCACGTCAGAGGCAAATGCGCGGCCACTCGCCCAAGCGACAGCCGCGACCGAGGCCGATGGGATCGCGAGCCACGGACTGGCCTATATCCCGATCTATTGCGAGCATGTGCAATGCGGGAAGGTCGATGGAAAGGCTTTGCCCAAACTGGAGAAGCCGGCGCCATCGGTTCTGACCGTGGACGCCGCGGCCGGATTTGCGCATCCCGCGATTGACTTGGGATTTGAGCAACTGGTTCCGCTCGCGAAATCCCAGGGCATCGCCGTGCTCACGATCCGAAACAGCTACAATTGTGGGGTGCTTGGCTATCACACCGCACGCCTTGCTCGCGCCAGTCTGGTCGGGCTTGGGTTCACTAACGCGCCAGCCTCGATCGCACCGTCAGGCGGTTCAAAGCCGGTCGTGGGAACCAATCCGTTCTCGCTGGCCGTGCCGGGGCACAGCGGTGAGCCCGCAATCCTAATCGACCAAAGTGCCAGCACGATTGCAAAGAGCGAAGTGATGAAACACGCCCGCGAAGACAGGCCGATCCCTGTCGGCTGGGCCCTTGATCCGGACGGCAACCCCACCACCGACCCGAATGTTGGGCTTAAGGGCTCGATGGCGCCGTCGGGCGGGTACAAGGGCGTCGGCGTCGCGTTGCTCGTTGAAACGATGGCTGCCGCGCTGAGTGGGGCAACGCTTGGCATCGACGCATCGCCGTTTTCGGGCACCACCGGTGGGCCGCCAGGAACAGGGCAATTGTTCATCGCGATCAACCCCGCCGCCACGGCCGGTCAGACATTCGCAACACGGGTTTCGCGACTGGTCGACGCGGTTCACCTTCAGGACGGCGCCCGTCTTCCGGGTGACGGGCGCTCAAAACATCGCATAAGGGCACGGCTTGGAGGTGTGCCCGTTAATGTCACAACCTTGGAAAGGATCGAAGGCATCATCGGTTGAGCCGCAGGTCTGGCACGCAGGTTTCGGTCAAGATCATCGGTCAACCGAAATTCACTGAGAAATGTGGCCGGAACGGTCACATCATGTCATGGGAGGGACATATGTCAATAAAAGCACCGTTCACTGCGGTTGAGGTCAAAAGGGCCGCATCCGGATTCTATGAAGGGCACAGCGTTGAAATCGCTTTGCTTTCGAAAGGGATAATGGTTGCGCTCGTCATCTGGGCGCTGATCTTTCCGGCCAACGCGAATGGTGTGCTGGGAAGCCTGAACTGGTCGCTGCTTGAGAGTTTCAACATCTTCTACATCATCATCGTCGGCTTGTTTTTCTTCTTTTTGTTCATCCTAGCGCTTCTTCCGCAATTCGGAAAGCGGGTGATGGGGCGGCCGGGAGAAGGCACGGAGTTCTCGAATTTCTCGTGGTTTTCCATGATGTTTGGCGCGGGTCTGGGCGTCGGGCTTATGGTCTTTGCAACCGCCGAGCCCCTAGGGCTTTGGGGATCGAACCCGGTTGTGATTGCGGGCGACGTGGCTGGCAATTCTGAAGACGCCCTTCAGTCGGCCTACCGCTACACATTCGCGCATTACGGGTTTCACGCCTGGGCGATTTACGTGGTGACCGGCCTGTCACTGGCCTACTACGCCTATACGCGCAATATGCCATTGACGATCCGGTCGGCGCTGACACCGCTTTTCGGGCGGTTGATGAACGGGATTCTTGGGCATGTTGTTGATGTGCTCGGCGTTGTGGCCACGATCCTCGGCGTCTCGGTCACCATTGGATTCGGCGTTTCACAGTTCATCGACGGTATGTATGCCATCACGGGCATGGAGTGGATGATGGATTCGACGGGCGACGCGCCGGCGCCAAACACGGTCGGCCTGATCGCCGGGCTTGCCTCCATCATGGGGCTGTCAATCGTCTCAGCGGTCTCAGGTGTTGGACGCGGCGTGAAATATCTGTCGAACCTGAACCTCGTCCTGTCACTGATCCTGCTGTTGACCTTTGTCATTTTCGGCTCGTTCCTGTTCGCGATGACCACATACGCAACAGCACTCGTCGACTATATCCTGAACTTCATCTCGCTGAGTTTCGGGGCATACGGACCGCAATCCGCTGCTGCCTTTGATGCGGCTCTGCCCGCCGAGGCGGCCCCATTTGCGGACGCGCTTCGTGGCGGTGCGACGAATGCCTGGGGGTCGTTTGGCGGGTTCAGGTCAGGACTGGAAGGAGAGGCCGCAAACCTGTCCGAAGAGGTTCTGCAAGCGGCCTATGCCGCTGGTGAACCAGGGCGCCAGTTCGGCTGGCAGGCTGGGTGGACAACGTTCTACTGGGCCTGGTGGATCGCATTTTCGCCCTTTGTCGGTCTGTTCCTGGCGCGGATTTCGCGCGGTCGAACCATACGCGAATTCATCATTGGCTGCCTCTTTGCACCTGCGCTTGTCTGTTTTGCGTGGATGACCATCCTCGGCGGGACAGCGATTGATCTGGAACTCACGGGAGGCGCAGATGGCGCGATCATCGGGGCATCGAACACGGCAAAGCTCTTTGTCACGCTGGGAGAGATGCTGTCCGGTGGTTTGCTGTCTGCCATTACGATCATGTGCGTCGTTCTGATTATGACGTTCCTGGTGACATCCGCCGACTCCGGTATCCTTGTGATGAACACGATCATGTCTGGCGGGGACCAGAATATCGGCAACAAGCACAAGGTTGTCTGGGGGCTTATCCTGACTGCGGTGATTGGCACGTTGTTGATCGCAGGACGGACGGGAGGCGGCGCCGACCCGATGGAAGCTCTGCGCAGCGCCATGATCATCGGAGCACTCCCATTCACCATGGTAATGGGCCTAATGTGCATCTCATTGGCCAAAGCGCTCTACCGCGATGGTGTCAGAGAAAAAACCGGTGATGCCACACCGGCGGCGTAACCGAATCTGTCTGGCGGGGCTGCACTGTCCCGCCAGAGCCTGAGCGAGCCGGTTCGCTGGCAGGACGCAAGGTCATTGCTTGCTAGAAACCCCCTAAATCATTGAAGTCCAGCCAAGTGCCCACTTTGTTCGCCCCGTTTGAATTTACAGACTTTAGCGATGGTCTGCACAAAATGTGCCGCTGGTCGGATCTGGTCTGAGATCAGCTTTCCTTGCTCGAGATCAGGTCAGCGAGCGCACCTTTCATCATGCCGGATACTGATGGACGGTGACATGCGGAAAACGGCAATGGACGGCAGACCTCCATCGCCGCAAGGCCCACCCGCGCGGTCAGCATGCCGTTTACCAGTCCTTCGCCAAGCCGACCCGATAGTCTGGCGAGGATGGATCCACCAAGGATCTGCTTCAGTATATCCTCGCTTACAGCCACCGCACCGGTGGCGACCAGATGGGTCAACACGGCGCGGGTTAGCCGCCACGAGCCCAACAGGCCCGATCGTCCGCCATAAACTTCGGCGATGTGGCGGATCATGCGCAGATTGACGGTCAGTGCCACCATGACATCTGCCAGAGTCAAAGGTACTAGAGCCGTAACGATTGCGACTCGCCGCGCCGAAGCCTCCACCTCCCGACGAGCCATCTTGTCGAGCGGGCCAAGAAGTTCGGTCTCAGCCAGATCTATCAGCGTGGCGGCGTCAAGGATGTCGGCGCGTGCTTCGGTCAAACGCTCGCGACTCCAGCCAGTCTCCTTCCGATCCGCGTAAAGCTTGACCAGTTGGTCCACCAATACCCGTGCCTGACCCAGATCCTGTTCGGTGCGTACCGTATCTGCGTCGCGATGCAACGAGCCGATCCGGGACAGTCGGGCGATTGCCGCCACCTCGTAAAGAGCCAGGATCAGAAGTATGGTCAGGACGGCTGAGATCAGCCCGGTCACGCTCCACGCCAGGACTGACGACCGTAGGAACAGGGAGCTGACGAAATCCCAAGCGGCGGTGGAGACCACAACTCCAATCAGCGCCACAAGCAGCCCCCAGAACCAGCGCGCCAACCGCGAAGGTCGCCGTGCCACCAGATGCGCCGCCATCTGCATCGCCGTGCCCTGAGGCGCTTCCATCACATCCGTCACCGGCGGCGCCTCGGTCACGTCTGGCGTGGGTTGGGTCTCGTCAAGATAGATCAGGACTGGGCGCTTGGCTGTACTCATCCCTGTTTCCTGTCCCATGTAAATCGGGGAGTCGGCAATGACCCGCCTTTCTCTGTTCCGGCGATGTGCATCGCTTTGTCGGGAACGCAATATCGGCAGAAGTTGTTGACCTGTTTGTCGGCCAGAGCTGTCCAGGATGCTTGCGCCGGTTCCTTTACCTGCAACCGCACTCGAAATGTGCCGCCACAGCTTGGCCCATGCGGTTTCTGGACGTAGAGGAGAGCAGGGATCAGCAGACCGTCGCGGGGTGAGGAGTAAGCTGAATCGCGATGGGTCACCGCCAAATCCAATCTACTCCGATCGACTATTTCTTCAACGAAACTCAGTTCCTCGGTGAGGGCATGGATGCGCAGGTCGTACGCCATGTCATCCATTGCGGCCGACAGGATCGTGGGCTTTGGATTCACCCCGGTCGGTCGCGCAGGGCAGAGGCAATCTGCACTCACAACCTGTCTCCGATCAGGAATTGCATCGCCTGGTCCAGCCTTATGTGCGGCGGACCGTCTCCCGGCTTTAGCGTTACTTTGGCGGGAGCGAAATGTGCCATATTTTCGTAATCCATCCCTGGCCAGCCCGACTCTCCTTTTCTCGCTGCGCGCAGAAGCTCACCGGGGTCTTCCGGTAACTGGCCGAAATAATACGCCGCCTGCCTGCCGCATTCGAGCGTGCCACGTACCATGCCTAGATTGGTGCCCTGCTGCGAATGCGTTTCTTCGGTTGTGGCTCGAATCGCCGCAATCGCCAATGCCTCGGTTCTGGCGTCGGCGTAATCCGCCCGGTCCTGTGCCTCGCGGGTTAGCGCCTGGATGATCGCGGTCAGGCGCGCGTGCTGTGTATGGTGGATGTGATCGGCCTTGGTCGCGGCGAAGAGAATGCGTTCCACCCGTTTACCACGAAAGATTTGGCTCAGAAACGCGTTTCGGCCCGGGCGGAACACGCCAAGTATCCCAGCCATGGCCTGGCGCATGTCTTCGGTCGCGTCAGGCCCCCTGCTCATCGCCCCGAGGACGTCCACGAGCACGATCTGGCGATCGATCCGGGCCAGGTGGCGGCGGAAAAACGGTTTCACGACCTTGTTCTTATAGGCCTCGAATCGGCGCTCGAATTCGCGCCATAGTGAGCCGCGCCTACCGCGCCCGCCGCGTAAGGGGGCAAAGGTGATCGCAGGCGAACCGGCAAGATCTCCCGGCAACAGAAACCGCCCTGGCGTGCAGCCGTGGAGCCCCGATTTACGCCTGGAGTGCAGGTATTCGGTGAAGGATTCCGAAAGTGACCTGGCCTGCACCTCATTGAGCTTTGCCTCAGGGTCCGCCGCGGCCAAAGCGGAGCGATAGACCTCGCCCGCCGGGTGGCGTTCGAGTTGGCTTAGCGCGCCCTCCGACCACTCGGAGAAGGAATTTTCGAGAAGCGCGAGGTCCAGCAGCCATTCACCCGGATAGTCGACGATGTCGAGATGAAGGGTCCTGGGGCTTCGCCAGCCGCCCAGCCGCCCTGACCGCCTAACCCGCAGCGAGAGCCGCAGTTCCGAGATCGCACGGGTGCTTTCGGGCCAGTGCGGCTCAGATGCGAATAGTGCGTCTCGATGGGTTTCGTAGCTGAAGCGAGGTACGGTGTCGTCGGGTTGTGGCTGCAGGAAAGCTGCGGCGATGCGACCCTCCTTTGCGGCGGCGAGGCCAGTCATGCGGCCGCGGTCCAGAAGATTGGCGATCAGCGACGTGATGAAGACAGTCTTGCCTGACCGCGCGAGGCCGGTGACGCCAAGTCGAATCACTGGCTCGAACAATGCGCCGGATACCCGTTCGCCCGTCTTTTCGACATTCTGGACCAGCGTGTCAGCGAGTTTGGAAATGACCAATGCGTGTATCCATATCCCTCTTGCGCTCAAGATAGGCATGGGAGCGTGTGGGTGCCAGTAGGAAGAGTCCTGTCGATCGCATATGCTGGTATATCATGGGCTGAATCTCGAACCCATTGAGGATCATGCACATCGCTGGGCTGAAACCAGACGGTTCTGTAAGGACGCTCAGCGACTGTCCATCAGAGCCGGGCGGGCCGCCTGCCGATCGGTCGGAATTTGCATCTGGCGAATTCCGCATCGCTCTATATCATCGCAGGCATGATAGTTGAGCTTGGTCATTTCGCACTGATTCTCGCCTTTGCGGTCGCAGTGGTGCAGGCGGTTGTTCCGTTGATTGGCGCCCAAAAGGGGTGGCGCGGCTGGATGGCTGTGGCGGAGCCCGCGGCGAGCGCTCAGTTCTTCCTGACGCTCGGCGCGTTTGCCGCGCTGACCTACGCGTTCGTGGGATCGGATTTCTCGCTCCGGCTGGTTACGCTGAATTCGCATACCGACAAGCCGATGCTCTACAAGTTGAGCGGTGTCTGGGGAAACCACGAGGGCTCAATGCTTCTCTGGGTTCTGATCCTGACGCTTTTCGGCGCCTGTGCAGCCTGGTTTGGCAAAGGTCTTCCTCCGGGATTGCGTGCTCGCGTACTGGCTGTGCAGTCGGCCATTGCCGTCGCGTTTTTCGCCTTCATCCTGTTCACGTCCAATCCCTTCCTGCGACTGGAATTTCCGCCGCTGAACGGACAGGATCTCAACCCGTTGCTACAGGATCCCGGCCTCGCCCTGCACCCACCCTTCCTCTATCTTGGCTATGTGGGTCTCTCGATGACCTTCTCCTTCGCCGTTGCGGCGCTTATCGAGGGGAGAGTCAGTGCCGCCTGGGGGCGCTGGGTCCGGCCGTGGACGCTTGCGGCCTGGATGTTTCTGACCATTGGCATCGCGCTCGGCTCATGGTGGGCATACCACGAACTTGGCTGGGGGGGCTTCTGGTTCTGGGATCCGGTGGAAAACGCCAGCTTCATGCCCTGGCTGGTCGCTACGGCACTGCTGCATTCGGCAGTCGTCGTTGAAAAGAGGGAAGCTCTCAAGAGCTGGACAGTGCTGCTTGCCATCCTCGCCTTTGGGTTTTCCCTTATCGGGACCTTTATCGTTCGCTCGGGGATTCTGACATCGGTTCACGCGTTCGCAAGCGATCCTAGCCGCGGCGTATTCATCCTTGTAATTCTCGGCGTGTTCATTGGGGGTGCATTGGCGATATACGCTGCACGAGCCGGTTCCATGGAGGCGAAGGGGGTCTTTTCCATGGCTAGCCGCGAGAGTGCGCTTGTGTTGAACAATGTACTTCTGTCAGTCGCCTGCTTCGTCGTGTTCATCGGAACTGTCTGGCCTCTCGTTGCGGAGCTGATGTTCGATCGGAAGCTGTCGGTTGGTGCGCCGTATTTCAATGCTGCGTTCACTCCATTCATGGTCGGGCTTGCGATAGTGCTTCCCATTGGCGCGGTTCTGCCGTGGAAACGCGCTAGGCTGGGCCGATCAATCAAGGGCCTTTGGGGCATTGCGGCGCTGGCGCTTGCGGCAGGGGCTTTGGCGTGGGCGATTCAGACCGATCGATCAGTTCTGGGCCCAGTAGGGCTTGCGCTTGGTGTCTGGCTGGTTTGCGGCGCAGTTTCTGAGATGCTGGGCCGTACCGGGCGCGGGGACGCGGCCAGCAGGGCCAGACGGCTGGCAGCGCTGCCCCGGGCCGACTGGGGAAAGGCCGCGGCACATTCGGGTCTCGGCGTGGCTCTGTTTGGAATCGCGGGGCTCATGGCGTGGGAGGTGGACGATATCCGTGCCGTCCAGTTGGGAGACAGCTATGAAGTTGGAGCCTACCAGATCACGCTCGAAGACGTGAGACGCATTCAGGGGCCGAACTACAGTGCAGTGCAGGCGGAAGTTTCGGTTGCCCGGGGCGGGCGAATGCTGGCCCGCCTTCATCCGGAGAAACGCAGTTATCCCGTCGCCGGAATGCCCACGACGGAGGCAGCGATCGACAGTAGATCCTTCAGGGACGTCTATGTGGTCATTGGTGACGCCCAGATTGGAGGAGGCTGGGCCGTCCGGACATATGTGAAGCCATTCGCGAACTGGATTTGGGCGGGTGCCGCCATTATGGCGCTTGGAGGATGCCTGAGTCTCTCAGACCGTCGCCATAGAATAGCGGCCGGGGCGCGCCGGACGCCCTCCAGCGCCGTACCAGCGGAATGAGAATCCTGATTCTAGCATTATGCCTGTTGGCGACGCCTGTCTGGGCCCTGCAGCCAGATGAGATTCTTGAAGATCCGGCGCTCGAGGCTCGGGCTCGAAATCTCAGCAAGGAACTGCGCTGTCTGGTCTGCCGCAACGAATCCATTGACGATTCAAACGCCGGTCTGGCCCGTGACCTTCGGCTTCTCGTGCGTGAGAGGTTGGTTGCGGGGGACAGTGACGGGGAAGTCATCGCCTATGTTGTCGATCGCTATGGCGAATTCGTGCTGCTCAGGCCAACTGGCACTGGAGCCAATCTAGCGCTCTGGGTGGCTGGGCCGGTAATGCTGATCGTGGCGCTTGGAGTTTCGATAGCCTATCTGCGTCGGCGTGAAAGCGCCCGGGCGCATGACAGGAGTCTTTCCGAAGCCGAAGAGGCGCGTCTTCGGGAGATTCTGAATGAGTGACCCGTGGTCGCTCTTTTACCTGGGGCCGACCGCGCTATGGTTGCCCCAAAGTGGTTGAGAAATGGAACTGACATGGACTACCAAACAATCCGGCTCGACATTGAGGACAATCTCGCGGTTCTAACGCTGAACCGCCCAGACGTGATGAATGCGCTAAACGCTCTCATGCGCGCCGAACTTCTGCACGCGGTGAGGGAGGCGGGACAGACCGCACGCGCTCTCGTGATCACGGGCGAGGGACGGGCCTTCTGCTCCGGTCAGGATCTGGGTGACCGGGCCAATGTGGCAAATATCAATCTGGAGCGTACGTTGAGGGACGAATACGAGCCGCTCCTACGTGCGATTTACGACTGTCCCGTTCCGTCAATCGCTGCCGTTAATGGCGCGGCGGCGGGAGCGGGGGCCAATATCGCCTTGGCTGCGGATGTGGTGATCGCCTCGGAATCCGCTGTCTTCCTTCAGGCATTTGCCCGTATCGGACTGATTCCCGATGCGGGTGGCACTTATTGGATGCCGAGGAGCATGGGTTTCGCGAAGGCGATGGGTACCGCCCTGTTCGCTGAGCCGGTGAGCGCTCGTCAGGCGGCTGACTGGGGCATGATCTGGGAGGCGGTTCCGGATGAGGAATTTCCCGCTCACTGGCGCGCCCGGGCCGAGAAGCTTGCCTCAGGTCCAACATTCGCCTTTGCAAGCGCCAAGCGGGCCTTGCGGGAGACCTTCCGGCACACGCTTGACGAGCAGCTTGTGCTTGAAGCTCGATTGCAGGGCAAGTGCGGAAAGTCCCGGGATTTCCAGGAAGGCGTGTTGGCATTCCTGGAAAAACGGAAGCCGAGTTTCGAAGGGCGCTGACAGTCGGTAGACTGCTCCGCAGATCGAATGTTACTGCGGCTAGTGGTGAGCCAGATTGATGTTCAACCAAATTCGAAGGGTGTTGTGTCCTGGACCATGACCAATGAGTATCATTATGGGTGGTCGGGCGGAAATTAACAAAACATTCTGACGGTCGGCAAAAGGCGTCTACCTCCAATCAGAAGCACGATGCCCTGACCAATTCGAATGAGGGGGAAGCTTAAGCTGAGGAAAGGGGCGGGCTCCACTTTTCGGGTGCCTTTCATCTATGCAACACACTGATCATGTGGTGACAAACCGTTACACCCAAACCGATTTGGCTAGCCCGTTTGTCTGATGGGAAGGGCCGTATGCTGCGCTTCGGAGTGGCAGTGGGGACAACGGATTCTGCAAGCGAGTGCATCACCTCAGCCATGTCGGTCGGATCGAAGCGTCACCATGACCGATAATGGTTGAAATTATACGCAGATTTTGGGTCCTTCTCTAAGGCGGCCAAGTATAATTTGATATCGACAGTAATCAACGGACAAGATTCAGACACGACCTCGAGCAATACAGCATCGGTAAGACCAAGGCGATTAAACTCACTATTTTCGACAGCTTTCCTGCTTACGACAAAGATCTCTTTGGTCTTGCCGATGAGCTCACCGAGTGTGTCGAAAAAGAGTTACCGCGCTGGATCCCCATGTTGAGCCAAGAGGTTGGACGCTTCTGTCAGTATGTTGGGCGTCACCAGCACGCACTCCATACGCCTAATCAGATTTTCCAATCGTTCGTAATCGGCGATTTCGAATGATTGCAATCGGCGATGCCTTGAAATGTGTTCCTTTCCTGTGGCCCCGACTACAAAAAGGACAAGCAAGTTTGTGTCGAGAATGATCTTGGTTGGTATCATTGTCGTATCGCATGTATTGTGGAAATATGAAAGCGGTGCATTCTCCGGATCATTCGAGTTTTGCCTGACTGGGCGGTGAGGTCAAGCGGCAAGGGCTTGATCGGAAAGCGTGTCGCATGAGTGCCATGCCTCGAGGGTGTGGGGTGAGAAGCAGTCGTTCCTGCCCTCCTTTGTCCGCATCACGCGGATGAATCCACAGTCCATCTCCATGTACTTCATGGCCGCTATGTTCCTCCGGGCTTGGTTTCTGCGCACGCGGCTATCATCGTCCTGGAAGGTCATGCCGGTGCTGGGCGTGGCTGATTTGCAATGCTCCGGCGCGGGGGCAAGAGATGCGCAAACTGCCCGGCATCAAGCAACGGGGACGGGTATAAGTGCCGCGTCCTAGATCGTGCTGTTCCAGGGCCTTTGGTCACACAGCCATCGTTTTCGCAACCGTTCCCGGCATTCGCACGATACCCCAAGCTGGCTTGGACTGGTTCTGCCAGCCGTCGACTTGCCGTATCCGAATCTGGCAGGAGGCCAGAAGCTCATTCGAACGCCAATCCGTTAGCCCACCGTCTCCATCCCCGTCCCGGGCGTGTGGCACGCTGACGGTCTCCGTTCCGAATGTTCCCGTGATCCACCGGTCGGGGTGGTAATGGTCGTCACCCTTCACGGTTCCGGTTCTAGTCTGAAGCGCTGACGGTTGGAAAACTGGCGGAACCTCTGAGCAAAACACTCCAGTCCGTTGATGTGGCGTCGTTTTCCAACGCTGCATCATTGATTCCGTCGCAGCAGAGTAGTGAAAATGCTGCAGCCTGCTGCCCATTCCATGGTGTGGTCTTGTATGTCTGAACCAATCAGAAAGAATCCTGAGGATGATGTTGTGGAAAGTTTTCCACACTTGTGGAAAACTCCGCGCCGGCTGTGCGGAACGCGGCGCTTCCGCCGGTTGGGTGGTTCTGGTTCACCCGGAGATAGCGCCATTTTCGAATTTCCGCCAAACTCGCGATACGACCCTATAGCATCCACCTACTGTGAATCGGCCAACAGCCTGTCTCTTACTGACATGACTTGACAATTTGTGTCTCTTACACGCACAACCTTGTAGGTTCGTTGACTCTTCCCACCAATGATGGACGACGGGGCTCTCTGCCAGTGCCTCGAAAATCCGATAGTTATCTTCCAGAAACCGTCACGACCCAGTTCGATTTCCTCAAGCCCAATTTCTTCAATGCCCTCATCCCCGAACAGGTCGGCAACATGACGCTTGGCCAATTTGACTGCCTCTTTGATTTCCAATGGAGCCTCCATTCCTAACTTCGCTAGAAACACATACCGCAACCATTACCAGTTGGCACGGATAACCCATTGCCCGTCAATGTAACTATCATATCGGCTTTCCTTTACATGGGCTCACGGGACCAAGTCGATACTCTAGCCTGAATTCCCAACGCACTGAATGCAGAAGACATTCCGGTCATTTCAGCGGGAGCGGATACCGAATTGTTGATCATCTGCGGTCGTGACTTGATTTTGGTGGAAATTCGAAAACGGCGCATGCACCGGGCCATTCGAGTTTCGCCCGGTCAGGAGGCAGGGTCAAGGGCCTATCAACCAGGCACACTTAGAGTGAGGCCCGCGTGATGCGTACTGATTCGCTACATACGGACTGGACTGAATCAGGTGTCCGCGGATGCAGTACATGGCTGGCTGACGCATGTGTGCGGGTAGGCTGCACGCACGCGCACCGACGCATGTTTGGCAACCTCCTGATCATTCTGTTCGTGCTTCGCTTGATCGTCGCACCCCGGGAGCAGGGCTACCGCGTGAGGCCGGTCTAGCTTTGGCAGCAGTGCGCGGCGACGGGCGGGTTATGGTGCAATGCCGTTTCCAGTCGTGACTTTGACAGGCATAGGGTTGTTGTCGGCTCTGGCGCCGATGCTGGTTTTCAGCCGGAGCGAGGGGCTGCGAGCACAGGATGGATGTTGTTAGGGCTCTCAGTTACGCATTTGGGAGAGCTATCTTGAGTCCGTTAGGGTTGTCGAACGGGATATCTGCCACGGAACAGGCTTTCTCGAGGACACGCATCTTGGCGGAGTTCGACAAATTGATGTGCAACCACCAACCGCCAATGATCTGTACTGCACGTTTCGTTTCCGTCAACTCAGGAGTCACGTCAGACTTTCTGAGCGACAGCCCATGGAGCTTCCGCCCCCGAAGCTTGGGGGCGAGCCTGTTCAGGAAATCGTCATCTCGCATGGCCAGAGTCGTGATTATATCGACGAATGCGTCCTTGGCGTTCTTCGCTTCATATGCCGATCCCATTAGCTGGTAGTGTATCGGTCCCGTTGTTTGCGGCTTTTTCTGGCGATCGTGAATGGTATGTGAGCGACCCGTAGCCTTTGATGTGGACGGAGATGGATTTCCAGGAGGTAAGTCATCGGGATGGTCAGGACCGTCTGGCCTCAAACTTCTGAGAAAGCTCACCACATCCGATTCGACTGGGGCGTAGTCGGAGATCAGGGCTGTTTCGTTGATCAACAGGCTGACCAACCTGTCGTCTGGATCATCCTTGGTCAAGTTGTTCCACGCTTCTGGAATCTTCCGCTTTGCCCTGTTTCGATTGATGCGCGTGTCGAGATCCTCTTTTGCGTACTCGGCTGCCCTACCGGATACAGTGTTCTCACGCGACAGGTATCGATTGAGTGCCCGCACTGCATCAGTAGGAGCAATCGTGCGAAGATCAATGGTGCGTATCAGGCGTTCGTCGTAAGTGCCACCCGTTGGAATGTAGTAGAAACTCCAGTATTCGCCATTCGTAAGCAGGGCGAGCGGAGCGCCTGCATGGAATGCGTACTCAAACAGCTGCTGGGTGCCTTCGACCTTATCTGGCCCCTTAAGTTCAATGATGCATCGCGGGCTCCCACCATTCGGCATGCACAATGCCAGGTCGACGTGTCGGGTACTGCCTTTCGCCTTCAACGGGTATTCGTGGTGAACCATATGTGCATCGTAGACTGGCCACCCTAGTTTTTCGAGAACTGGCTGGACGATCTGCGACCGAACCGCGGTTTCGTTGGGATATGCATTCCGCTCGAATTGTTCCCGAACCTGTGCCAAAAAGGAGATCAGTGCATCCATTAGTCTGAACTTCTCAGTGATTCCCGCGGATGGAAGGCATCTATTTCAGTAGGAAAGCATATATTTTATTCTGCCGCTCCATGTAAAGCATGTGGCTTAGGGTAGGGGTATCGCCTGTTCCGTCCGGCTGGGCTCAGGCTCAGCGGTCCTCCACATCTACATAGTCGCGTATGGTCTCACCCTGGTACAGCTGCCGCGGGCGCCCAATCTTATGCGTGGGGTCGTCCAACTGCTCTTTCCACTGCGAAATCCAGCCGACAGTGCGGCTGAGCGCAAAGATCGGTGTGAACATCGACGTCGGAAAGCCCATCGCTTCAAGGATGATTCCCGAATAAAAGTCAACGTTCGGGAACAGCTTCTTCTCAGCGAAATATGGATCTGACAGCGCCTGCCTCTCAAGTTCCTTCGCGACCTGTAGCTTGGGATTGTCATCAATGCCGAGCAGTTCAAGCACCTCATCAGCCGACTGCTTCATCACCGTGGCGCGTGGGTCGAAGTTCTTGTAGACCCTATGTCCGAAGCCCATCAGCCTGAATGGATCCTCCCTGTCCTTGGCGCGGCTGATGTATTCCGGGATGCGGTCGATCGAGCCGATCTCCTCAAGCATCTCAAGGCAGGCCTGGTTCGCCCCACCATGGGCGGGACCCCATAGGCAGGCAATTCCTGCGGCGATGCATGCAAAGGGATTCGCGCCTGACGAAGATGCAAGGCGAACCGTCGATGTGGAAGCGTTCTGCTCGTGGTCGGCGTGAAGCGTGAATACCCTGTCCATCGCACGGGCAAGGATCGGGTCGACGACGTAATCCTCCGCTGGAACGGAAAAACACATTCGCAGGAAATTTGATGCATAGTCGATATCATTGCATGGGTAAATCAAGGGCTGGCCGATATGGTACTTGTAGGCCCAGGCGGCGATCGTGGGCATCTTGGCTATCATCCGGATTGAAGCGACCTCACGCTGCAAGGTATCCCTGATGTCGGTGGAGTCATGGTAGAAGGCGCTCATCGCACCAACCACTCCCACCATGATTGCCATTGGATGCGCGTCGCGCCGGAAGCCCCGATAGAAATACTGCATCTGCTCATGCAGCATCGTATGGCTGGTTACCCGGTTCTCAAAATCCTCGAGCTGCGGGCCGGTTGGAAGTTCGCCATAAAGGAGCAGATAGCAGACTTCCAGGTAGTGTGATCTTTCGGCCAACTGGCCTATCGGATAACCCCGGTGCAGCAATACGCCCCGCTCTCCATCAATGAACGTAATTGTCGAGTCGCAGCTTGCTGTCGAAGTATAGCCGGGATCGTAGGTGAAAATCCCTGCGTCTGCGTAGAGTTTGCGGATGTCGATGACATCCGGACCAGCGGCTGGTGAGAGGATTGGTAGTTCCAGATCCTTGCCGTCGATCCGAAGGGTCGCGGTTCTATTATTGGCCATCCAGCTTCCTTTCATGACGAGGATCTCGTCTCTTGGATGGACGGATCCGTTATACGCGTTCGTTCTACATGCCTGTCGCGTCCTTCAGCCTCAGGAGAGTCTCGTCCCGGCCGATTACGAGCATCATGTCAAATACGCTTGGAGACACGCCGCTTCCGGAAAGGGCGGTTCGAAGCGGCTGCATCACTTTTCCAGGCTTGATGCCATGCGCCTCGGCCACCCGCGCCACAACTCGATTGAGCGCGTCACGATCCCATCTAGCATTCCGCAGGTTCGGCGTCAAATCCACCAGTATACCGTTGGACATTGAGTCGAGCGCTTCGGTCGTGAATGGCCGCTCGGAAAGAATGAAATGGGCCTTGTCGAGGAGATCGGGAAACGTTCGCGCCCGATCCTTAAGACAATACAGCGCACGCAGCAGTCCTTCGCGTTGGCGATCGTCCAGTTCCGGTTCGCCGGTCACGGCAAGATATCGCTCGATTTCCGATAGCAGATCGACGTCCTTGGTGGCTGCGATATGACGGCCTGAAAGGTGTTCCAGCTTTCTGAGGTCGAATCGGGCCGGAGACTTTCCGACTCCGTCCAGGTCAAACCACTCCATAGCCTGGGAATCGGTGAAGAACTCCTCATCTCCATGGCTCCACCCCAGCCGTGCCAGATAGTTGCGCATCGCGGCCGCGGAGAAGCCCATCGCCTGGTAATCCTCGACCCCAATCGCACCCTGGCGCTTCGACATCTTCTTTCCATCGGGTCCATGGATCAACGGGATGTGTGCCCAGACCGGAATATCCCAGCCCATCGCATCATAGATCACCATCTGCCGCGCGGCGTTTGTCAGATGGTCGTTGCCTCGGATGACATGGGTCACCCCCATGTCATGGTCATCGACGACAACTGCCAGCATATAGGTCGGCGTCCCATCTGAGCGCAGGCAGACCATGTCGTCGAGTTCCGAGTTCTGGACCACCACATCGCCCTGAACCCTGTCTCGGATCACGGTCACTCCTTCCTGCGGGGCTTTGACCCGAATCGCGAACGGGGCGTTCGGATAGGTAGAAGGATCAGCATCCCGCCATGGAGACCGAAATAGGGAGGACTGCCCCTGGGATCTTGCCTGTTTGCGGAACGCCTCGATTTCTTCCTGTGTCGAAAAGCACCTGTAGGCCATGCCTTTCTCCAGCATCTGCCGGGCGACCTGTGCGTGACGGTCTGCGCGTGAGAACTGGCTGACCGCTTCCCCGTCCCAGTCGAGCCCAAGCCAGGCCATCCCGCGGGTTATCGCCTGAGTCGCCTCCGATGTTGAGCGCACACGGTCCGTGTCTTCGATCCGAAGCAGGAATCTGCCCCCGCGACCACGTGCGTAAAGCCAGTTAAAATACGCAGTGCGCGCCGTGCCAATGTGCATGTTTCCAGTCGGAGACGGGGCGATTCGCGTGACCACTTTGGCGTCAGCCATGTTGGATCAACCTCTTGGAATTCACGGGGATTGGATCTGTGTTGGTCTATATTGTCGGAAATTTGGGAACAAGCCCCATGTCATTCTGACAGCGGAACCCGCTGATTTCCGCGCCTGATGCCTGACGGTTGTTCCGGGCGTCCGACTCAGTGGGATTTGCCATCCGCATCCCGTGACCTCCCCTGCCCAATTCGTAGAACGGCCATCACATTTCCGATGCTGCGCTTTGCGCCACCGCCCGTCAGGCGCTGCGAAACCTCGGTGACGCACTGGCGGTAATGCTGTTCGGCTCGCATGCGTGCGGTACCGCATGGTCTGACAGCGACCGGGACATAGCGGTGATCACCCATGAGTCCGGGCGGTCCGCAGCATTCCACCACCTACCTGGGAAGGTGAATGCCGTGGCCATGTCGTTTGGGGCATTTCGGACCAAACGCAACGCAGCCGGACATCTGGAGGTCAGTCTGGCCCGTGAGGGAAAGCCGCTCACAGGTCATGTTCCGTTTCTCGGGGGAATTGGAGAAACGACAGGACATGAATCCCCAGGAACTGGCGGATGGCGTGAGTGGCATTCGGCGAATTGTCAGTAATCTGGGTCGTGCGGTAGTAGATGCGGTTGATCCCTAAGCACGCGAGGATGAAGTGGTCATGTTCGGCCAGACGCCTGTCATGGATTCATCTGACGCTGCGGAGCCATTCGCCTGTCCGTAGCGCTCCAGGCTGAAGCTCACCGGCGTCTTCGTACAGTCGGAATTCTGGATGTGGTCAGACGATAGCGGGCATCAGGGTGGTCCGGGTGGCCCTGGGTTCGCTCCCAGAAAGAGGTTGCACCGCGGCGCAGCCAGACAGGGACAATTAGAAGGAAGCCCAGTATGAAGCCTCCGATATGAGCCCAGTAGGCAACGCCACCCTCAGCAGGATCCATACTTCCGCTGTGAATTAGCTGCAGCAGAAACCAGATCCCAAGCCAGATCCAGGCCGGGATGGAGAAAATTCTCAGATAGACAATGACGAACAGCACCACATCGACCCGCGCCCGTGGATAGAGCAGCAGATAGCCCCCCATCACGCCAGCGATCGCACCACTGGCTCCGACCGTGGGCACGGGAGAGAACGGGGCAGTAATGACATGCGCCAGCGCCGCGCCGACACCGCAGATGAGGTAGAACAGCAGGTATCGGCCGTGACCGAGGTCGGATTCAAGATTGTCGCCGAATATCCAAAGAAACAGCATGTTGCCGAGAAGATGAAGAATGCCGCCGTGCAGGAACAACGACGTGACAAAGGTGTATGGCCTGTATCCCTGCGAGACAAAGTCTGGTACGAGCCCCCACTGAGCGTAGAACCAGGCCAGTTCCCGGTCGGAGAGCTGAAAATAGAATCCGAGGAAGACAAGGATGTTGATGGCGATCAGGGTGATCGTAATGACTGGCGTCTTTTCTGACGGGTTATGATCACGGATTGGAAGGAACATGATGGAAACCGTTCTCTGCGGTTGTTGTGGCTCTGGCCCGCAGGCCGAATTCAGTCAGGGGATACCTCGGACAGAAGCGCCACGTTTCCTCCCGATGCCGTGGAATCGACACAAACATGGCGTTCCAGAAGCACATCGGGCCGGGTGATGGAGCCAGTGATGAAACGCAGAATCTGCCCAGGCCGAGCTGCCAGAGCCATTGCATAGCCGCGAGCCGTGTCAGAATCGCCCCACCAGACCGCACCGGAGAACCCGGAGACCGAAGTAAGTATGTCGGCATCGACTGTCTCGGGAACCGCTACCGCGACGCCACCAAGTTGCGTCACATCGTGGGACTGCCTGGCAGCAGCCACGTCACCTGGGCCCAGACATAGCAACGGTTCCCGTGAATAGCATGAAAGCCTGTTTGATTCACCCGTCGGCCCCGGCATATCCATCACGCTGCAGGCAATTCTGGGAATCGACATCTCGTCGACCCGTGCCTGAATTCCGCTGGCATCAATCCTGCCCGTGGGCAGCCCCCTAAGCCGTTCGCCCTTTGGTTCGCTGAACCTTGAAAGATAGAACGGTCCACCTGCCTTGGGGCCGGTCCCGGAAAGCCCCTCTCCGCCAAATGGCTGACTCCCGACAACAGCTCCGATCTGGTTACGGTTTACGTAGATGTTACCCATTGGCAGGCGCTCGACGATCCGCTGCACGCGTTCATCGATGCGTGTGTGCAGCCCAAAGGTAAGGCCATAGCCGGAATGCGCGATATCGTCGAGCACGGAACCAATCCGGTCCGCCCGAAACGTCGCTAGATGAAGTATGGGACCGAAGATTTCCCGTTCAGTGTCGCGGATGCCGCTCACTTCAATCACAGTGGGGCCGATGAAGCTCCCTGGCCTTGGAGGATCTAGTTCCTTCAGTATGGTCCCATTGGCCCGGGCGACCTCCAGACAGGCTTCAATGTCAGCCTGCGCTTCGGCATTGATGACCGGCCCCACATCGGTGGCGAAGTCCCACGGATCACCAGGAACCAGGCAATCCATTGCGCCAAACAGCAATTCCTTGAAATCTTCGGCGATGACGTCCTGAACGTAGAGGCAGCGAAGGGCTGAACAGCGCTGGCCCGCTGACTGGAACGCGCCTTGAATAACGTCACTGACCGCCTGTTCGGGAAGGGCGGTTGAGTCGACGATCATCGCGTTGATCCCGCCGGTCTCGGCAATCAGGGGTACGCCGGGATCAAGACAGTCGGCCATCTTGCGGTTGATCTGTCGCGCTGTTTCGGTTGAGCCGGTGAAGGCCACTCCCGCGATGCGGCCGTCACTGGTGAGCTCCTCACCCACGGCCCCGTCACCAGGGAGATACTGCAGCGCACTGCGTGGCACCCCGGCGCGATGCAGCAGTGACACTGCTGCATGGGCGATGAGTGGAGTCTGCTCAGCGGGCTTTGCGAGCACCCCATTGCCGCAGGCAAGCGCACCGGCGATCTGGCCGGTGAAGATGGCAAGCGGAAAGTTCCAGGGGCTGATACAGGCGAACAGACCTCTTGCGACGCGGTCCTCCTGGATATGGGCGGCATAATATCGCAGAAAGTCCACAGCTTCCCGTAATTCACCGACCGCATCGCTTAGGGTTTTGCCCGCCTCGCGCGCAAGCAGTGCGAACAGGCGGTGGGCATCGGCCTCGTAGAGGTCGGCAGCTTGGTTGAGAACGCGCTTACGATCCGATGCGGGACTATCCCACATCCGCCCTGATTCGATGGCGCGTCTGACATCCGCAACGGTCGTTTCCCGAACCTCTCCTACCAGATCGTCTGGTCTGGCGGGGTTGTGAACAACGCGCATGATCCCGGATTCCGGCTCAAATTCCACAAGCGGTTCCGCAGTAAAGGCAGTCTCGGCGAAGGCGGACCGCTCTGCTTCGATTTCATCGAGAAGTGGGCGATGATCGATGTCCCACCCGAAGGAGTTCCGGCGCTCTGGCTGGTATAGGTCCGGGCCGTGCGGCAGTTTCGCTGTCCTGACCGACTCGAACGGGTCGGCGGCCACGGCTTCCGGCGGTATGTGCTCATTGGCGATCTGATTGACGAAAGAGCTGTTGGCGCCGTTTTCCAGTAATCTCCTGACGAGATAGGCCAGCAGGTCACGGTGTTCGCCGACTGGAGCGTAAATTCGGCAATGTGTTCCATTTGCCTCTCGCACGAGTTGGTGGAGCCGCTCTCCCATTCCATGCAGTCTCTGGAATTCAAACACGTCATGCGCTCCGGCCATGTGGAGGATGGCGGCAACCGTATGGGCGTTGTGGGTCGCGAACTGGGGAAAGATGCGGTCAGCCATGCCGAGCAGCCTGCGGGCGTTGGCGATATAGCTTATGTCCGTTGAGGATTTTTCGGTGAAGACGGGAAATCCATCAACTCCCTTGATCTGGGCCAGCTTTATCTCCGAGGCCCAATAGGCGCCCTTGACCAACCGCACCATGAGGCGGCGGTCTAGCGATCCGGCCAGTTCATATAGCCAGTCGAGTACGGATCCCGCACGCTGGCAATAGGCCTGCACCGCAAATCCAAATCCGTCCCAGCCGGCGAGGCTTCGGTCACGCAGTGTGGCCTCGGCCACATCCAGCCCCAGTGACAGCCGGTCGGCTTCCTCCGCGTCAATGTTAAGGCCCATATTGGCGGACTTTGCCATTCGTGCCAGGTGGAGCAGGCGTGGAGGCAGGTCGCGAAGAACCCTGTCGCGCTGCGCTTCCTCGAAGCGGGGATGGAGGGCCGACAGCTTGACCGATACCCCGGGATTGCAGCGAATGTCGGCATTCCGGCAGGCGGTGGCGATGGTGCGGATCGCGTTGGCATATGAATCAAGGTATCGCTGGGCGTCGGCTTCGGTATGTGCGGCTTCCCCCAGCATGTCATAGGAATGGAAATATCCACGCACGACCAATGGTTCAGCGCGGCGCATGGCCTCTTCCACCGTCTCACCCAGGATGAACTGACCGCCCAGTTCGCGCATGGCGCGCGCGACCGCAGTGCGGACCACTGGTTCACCCACATGCCTGATTAGCCCGCGCAGCGCTCCTGCGATGCCAGGATGGTGGTCATCAAGCAACCGGCCAGTCAGCATCAATGCCCAGGTCGAGGCGTTCACGAGGGAGGATGAACTGTGGCCGAGATGCCTCCCCCAGTCGGAAGGCACGATCTTGTCCTCAATCAGCGCGTCAATGGTTGGTGCGTCCGGCACTCGAAGCATCGCTTCGGCGAGGCACATCAGGGCAACTCCCTCAATGGTGGACAGCCCGTATTCAGCCAGGAACGCTTCCATAATCGCTGGTCGCGACGATTCCCTCGCATGGCGCACGAATTCCACCGCACGGGCGTGGATGGTGTCGCGGTCCTGTGGCGTGAGCCCGCAAAGGCCCCTCAATTCGGAAACAGCCTTCCATTCATCGGCGTATTTCATCTGGTCGATGCGCTGTCGCAGGGGGATGAGAGTGGTGTCAGGCATTGAGAGCCTCCTTCGCTCACAATGATATCCCAGTTTTTGCCCTCCCGGAGTCAATTCTTATCGGATGCCGCAAATCCTTCCCTGTTCCAGCCAGTTGGCATGCTGGCGTGCCTGTCGAATCCTGATTGGAACAGGATGGCTGGTCGAGACCGGAAGAGCGGTGCAGTGACGGAATTGGCTGCCTTATCCTGCGAAACGGGCACCCGAGATGTCATCTCAGCCGTAAAGATGCGGTGTGCCGTGATTCTTTCCGGGCGAATTCCCTGTTTCCGCTGCCGTTATCAGCGGCTAAGCTGGAGTCTGATCCAGTCACAGGCCCGCGTGGTGGAATTGGTAGACACAGGGGACTTAAAATCCCTGGGCAGGAATGCTGTGCCGGTTCGAGTCCGGCCGTGGGCACCATGATCGGATGCGGGCAAATTGAACGAGGCGAAAGTTGGGGAGCGCGCCTCCATGATGACCGACATCGCTGCATATGCAATGCCTGAAGGGTCTTCGCGGCGCATTGATCGAGCCTTTGCCTGGCGCCTGAGAGTTGGCCTGCGGTATTCGCCCATTCCCCGCTTGGTTGGAGCTCAAGGAGGGAGAAGGCGGAATTATGGGCGTTGGGGAGATTGTTTGAGTCCCGGCCGTCCTCTGCAGACGCCGTGTCACTGCGCATGGGACACGCCCTGGCGCAATGATGGCGCATAGTTTGGCCGAACAGTTTGCCAAACGTATGGGAAAGACAGAATCAGCCTGTCATCGGATGTGCGAAGCGCAGCCCGTCGGCAGAATTCCCTCATCGGCGCCATCCTGAACATGTCCACCGCGTTGACCCCAAGGGGGAATGGTGCTCCCGTGGCTGTTACTGTGCAGCCGTCAGGGCCTATGTTAGCTGGCGCCGTTTCGCCGATCACGCGTCAGTTGTGCAAAGGCTTTCGCCTCAGTGGGAGCCGTTCCGAGCTGTTTGGCGGGAGTGAAGAACACAGGGTCTAGGTCGGGGCCATTCGGCGATGGCGAGCTCAGGAAGGAAGGTGCCGGTTTTCCTTGCCGTGCTGCATAGCTGTTTTACCCTTTCCTGGGCGTCTGGCCGTGGCATTCTGGCAGCAAGAGTGAATGACAGCGCCTCCGCATATATCAGCCCTAATCCGTCGTCGATTCCACGTTTCATTGCATCGGGGTTGGGAGAGATGCCCGACATGAGTTCCTCAGCGGCGGTAAGGCTCCTCGCAAAACCGATGCAGAGCTGGGGAAGCGTGAGCCACTCGGCCAGCCATGCCGCTCCGTCGCGCTGCTGGCGGTGCAGTCCAGCCCCCTGCAGCCCAGTATTGAGTGCCGTAATGTGGCGGGCTAGTGCGACCAGGAGGGATGGAAGGACCGGATTTGACTTTTGAGGCATGGTTGATGACCCTCCGACCTGGGTCAGACTGATCTCGTCCACTCCAGACTGTGCCAGAAGGATAAGGTCCTCACCCATCTTGCCTAGAGACGTTGCGGCACCTGTGATCCAGGACGCCAGTGTCCCAAGGCGATCACGTTCATTATGCCACGATCCTGCGGGGTCTCCAAGTTTAAGGGCACTTGCCAACCGAGACCGAATGGCCGGGCCCCTGCTGCCCATGGCGGAAAGGGTCCCGGCAGCACCTGACAGCGAGACACATAGCAGCTCATCGCGCATCCGGTCGAGCCGCTCCAGATGCCTAAGGAGTGGTCGCCCCCAGCCCGTGACCACCGCGCCAAAGCTCGTGACCGTCGCCGTTTGACCATAGGTTCGCGCGGCCATGGGCAGTTCGGCATGCTCTGACGCAAGCTGCCCCAGCTTCCACAGTAGCGATTCGAGCCGAAATTCGTAGATTGCCAGCGCCTGCCGTAGTCGCACAATCAATCCGGTTTCCATTATGTCCTGACTGGTTGCACCCCAATGCACATACTGGGCGTGCTGCGGGGTTCCAATCGCTTTGCGGAACGCTTTCACAAGCGCAGGCACCGGAACCGCGCTCATTCCGGTCCCTTCGACCAGATCCGAAGGGTCAATCAGCGCTTCGCGGCTGGCGCGGTGAATTGCCCGCGCCGAGACCTCCGGAATCAGACCTTCGGCGGCCTGGGCTTCCGCAAGCTCACCCTCGACAAGCAGCATCGCACGGATCTCGGCTCTATCCGTGAACAGCGAACTCAGTTCGGGATCGGAGAACAGGTCACGATAGACTGCGCTGTCAAATGGTGAAGCAGGCATTTAGGCTGCCCTGAGCCCCAGAATTTCGCGGGCCTGGGTCGGCGTGGCGACCGGACGGTCATGCCTGGCGCACAGTTCCACAGTCCTTCGGACGAGCGCCGCATTCGATGGAGCCAGAGTCTTCCGGTCCAGTCTGATGTTGTCCTCCAGTCCGGTGCGGGTATGGCCACCTAGCTGAATGCACCATTCGTTGATCTGTATCTGTCCTGCGCCGATGCCCGCCGCGCACCAGTTCGCATCTGGAGCGAAGCGCCTGAGTGTCGCGATGTAGAACTCGAAGATCGGTCTGTCGACTGGCATGGCGTTCTTCACGCCCATGACGAACTGGACATAGAGCGGTCCCCTGAGCCTTCCGTCTTCAGCCATTCGTGCCGCATGCACGATGTGGCTGAGATCGAATGCCTCTATTTCCGGCTTGATGCCATATCCTAGCATTTCGCCCGCTAGCCAGTCGACCAGATCCGGTGGGTTCTCGTAGACGCGGGTCGGGAAGTTGTTCGAACCGACGGTGAGCGATGCCATGTCGGGCCTTAAAGGCAGCATGCCGCCCCGTTCCCTGCCGGCTCCCGAACGTCCACCAGTTGAGAACTGGATCACCATGCCAGGGCAGTGCTTCTCGATCCCTTCCTTCAACATAGCGAAGCGGTCAGGATTTGACGATGGGCTACCGTCGTCGTTTCGAACATGCGCATGACATATCGCGGCGCCCGCCTCGAATGCCTCATGCGTTGATTCGATCTGCTCCGCAATGGTGATCGGAACGGCCGGGTTGTCGGACTTCTGCGGAACCGAACCCGTAATGGCGATACAGATGATGCAGGGTTTGGCCATGGATCCTCCTGATTTGCGACTGGCCATGCAGGCAATCGCCCTGATGGCGCTCCTCCGGCATCTGGCCCAATGATGAGCGGACTGCGTTACATGTCCAGGAACACGGTCTCGTTCGCGCCCTGAAGATAGATGTCAAACCGGTACTGTCCCTCTCCAGTCGTTCGCGCAATCAGCGTATCAACCCGATGCTTCTGTTCTATGGCGTTCAGGAGCGGGTCGAGGCTGTTGTCCTCGTCGTCAAAATAGATGCGCGTCTGAAGGCCTACATTGATTCCGCGTGCTGTGATCCAGAGCGCGATGTGTGGTGCCTGCTCCCTTCCGTCGCGCAGTTTCGTTCGCCCGGGCTTGACACTGCGCAGGCTGAATTCGCCGCTCTGTCCGTCAGCGGCGAAACGGCAGAAACCGTTGACCCTGGGATCGGCTCCAGACTGGCCAGGATAAAGTCCGTTGGCATCCGCCTGCCAGCTCTCGACCATGGCATCCCGAAATGCCCAGCCCGTCCCGTCATACATGCTTCCCGTGATCACGATGACTTCGCCCGCCGCTCCATCCTCTATCGCGCGAAGCCCGAGATCCTCAGGATAGACACCATTGATCCCGGTAAAGCTTGGAATGCAGCCTATGTGAACATATGGGCCCGCCGTCTGGCTGGGCGTTTCCGCAAGTCGACGAAGATGCTGAACCATTTACAGTCCCTCCGGCCTGTTATCGAACCTGGTCTGCCGACGACCGCGAAGCACAATGTCATACTGATAGGCAAGGTAATCCATGGGACGGGAGCCGGCCAGATCCAGAGGCGCAACGAGCCGGTCAAGCTGCCCACGGTCCTTGATCGTGTTGGCAATCGGGCAGTGGTCGATCAGCGGGTCACCCTCGAAATACATCTGCGAGATCAGCCTTTGGCCGAAGCCGGTGCCGAAGATCGAGAAATGGATGTGCATCGGCCGCCAGTCATTGGCCCGGTTGGGCCAGGGATAGGCGCCAGGTCGGATGGTCATGAATTCATAGCTCCCGTCGTCGTCAGTAACCGTCCGTCCACAACCACCGAAGTTCGGATCAAGCGGAGCGAAGTATGTATCCTTGGCATGCCGGTAGCGTCCACCGGCATTGGCCTGCCAGATCTCCAGAAGCGTGTTTGGCACCGGGCGGTTGTTTTCGTCGAGCACTCGGCCGTGCACGCGAATGCGTTCGCCTATGGCCGGGGCCGTACCCTGGCTGAAGTTCAGGATCAGGTTGCTGTCAAGGGGACCAAGAATTTCATGGCCAAACAGGGGGCCGGTCTCTTCGGTAATGGTCGATTCCAGCGACAGAAGCGGAAAGCGGGGCGAACGGGTGACGGCGGTCTTGTATTCAGGGTCAAATGCCTGGGGATGGATCGAGCGGTTGCGTGGAATCAGCGAACCGTGATCAATTGGAATGTTACGCATGCTCGTCTTCCATTTCCGCATAGGTCTGTTTAGCGATTCTGATTGCCGTGTTAGCACGTGGAACACCGGCGTAAATCGCGACATGCATCAACGCTTCCATAACGTCGGTCTTCGAGGCTCCGGTCCTGGACGTGGCGCGGATATGCATGGGTATTTCCTCGGTATTTCCAACCGCAGCGAGCAGGGCCAGTGTCAGCATGGAGCGTTCGCGCGGCGAGATTCGATCGTTTGACCAAACCGTTCCCCAGGCGGATTCGGTGATGAGGGTCTGGAATGGCTCGTCAAATTCAGACTTCGCGGCTTCGGCCCGATCGACATGGGCGTTGCCGAGTATCTGCCTTCGGGTGGCCATGCCCCGTTCGTAGCGGGACGTCACTGAATCAGCCTCCGGCGGATAGCTGCCGGATGGATGCATGCCGATGTGGGGCTGGTGGAAAGGATGAAGCTAGGCATGACCGGTTTCCTCAATGAAGTCCGACAGGACGCGGGCAAATGCCGCTGGTTGTTCGACGCAGGGGAGATGGCCAGCTCCCCGGATCAGGTGGAACCTGCTTCCCTTGACGAGAGCCGCCGTCTCACGCACCAGATCCGCAGGGGTTGAACCGTCGACGCTTCCGGCGATGGCAAGTGTGGGAAGCGTCAGTCCGCTGGTCGATGTGTAAAGGTCGGTGCCCTGAATCGCAGCCGAGCAGCCAACATATCCGTCAACAGGCTGGCGGACCAGCATGTTCCGCCAAGCGGCCAGGTCTGGTGACGCACGGAACTCTCTGGAAAACCAGCGTTCCATGACGCCATCCGCGATTTCCTCGATTCCGCCTTGCTGCACCGCATCGATGCGGTCCTGCCAGATGTCGGGGGTTCCGATCTTTACGCCGGTATTTGAGATCACCATGGCACGGATAAGGTCCAGCCGCTTCGCGGCCAGTGCCTGAGCGATCATGCCGCCAATCGAAAGTCCGACAAAAAGGCAGTCCCTGATACCGATATGGTCCAGCAGACGTTCAGCATCGGTGACCAGCGAATCGAGGGAATAGGGAGGGGGCGGACAGGAACTCAGCCCATGCCCCCTTTTGTCGTAGCGGATGATGCGCAGGCCCTGTGGAAGACGGGAGACCACCTGATCCCATAACCTGTAATCGGTGCCGAGGGAATTCGCGAATACGACAGGCGGGCCCGAGGGGTCGCCGTCTTCGCGGAAATTGACATGAACTGTTCCAAGGTCGGCGATCCGCATGCGGTCTCTCCATCAATAGGGCAGTCCGACATAGTTTTCGGCCAGCACTGTCTGCGCCGCGTCAGAGCTTTCGATGAATTCAATCTCGGTTTCCTGCATCCGCCTGTCGAATTCAGGCTGGTCTGGCAGCAGATGTGTGAGGTTGGTAAGCCACCAGGAGAATCTCATCGCCTTCATGACACGCGCCAGTGCTCTGGAGGAGTATTCCGCGAGCCCCTGGCTGTCTCGGTCACGATAATGGCGCAGGAATGCGTGATGGAGATAGTGGATGTCCGAGGCTGCGAGGTTCAGCCCCTTGGCACCGGTTGGTGGCACGATATGTGCGGCATCACCAGCAAGAAAGAGACGCCCCCAGCTCATGGGTTCGCAGAAGAAGCTGCGCAGGGGGGCAATGGATTTCTCAATGCTGGGCCCTGTCATGATCGCATCAGCCGCGGCTTCAGGAATGCGACGCCTCAGTTCATTCCAGAAGGCGTCGTCGGACCAGTTCTCGACCCGATCCTCCAGCGAGCACTGAACATAGTAGCGGGAGAGGCCCTGGTTTCGCATGGAACAGAGGGCGAAGCCATTTGGATGGGCGGAATAGATCAGTTCGCTGCTGACCGGTGGCGTTTCGCTCAGCACTCCCAGCCAGCCAAAGGGATAGGTCCGTTCATATTCGCGTCGCGCCCGTTCGGGAATTGCCTTGCGGCTGATTCCGTGAAAACCATCGCAACCGGCCACGAAATCGCAGTCGATCCTACGCACGCGACCGTCCTGGATGAATGTGACGAAAGGGGCGTCGGTGTCGATCTGCTGTGGATTGACCGCCTGAACCTCATGGAAGGTCGGCGCTTCCCACCCGTCACGCACGTCATAGAGATCAGCCGTCACTTCAGTCTGGCCCCAGACCATTACCTGCTTGCCGGTACGCTGACTGAAGTCGATGCGGAACTGCCGGTTTCCATATGCGATGGACGTACCGTCGTGAGTGATGCCGTCACGGTCCATTCTGGCGCTGACACCGGCTTCGCGCAGTAACTCCACAGTGCCGAGTTCAAGCACTCCTGCCCGTATGCGACCCAGCACATGGTCCCGAGTGCGCCGTTCCAGAAGGACTGTGTCGATGTCCTTCAGGTGCAGGAGCTGCGAGAGCAGTAAACCAGCTGGACCGCCGCCGATTATGCAGACCTGAGTGCGCATGCATGTTCCTCCGGAATTTGAGAGTGGCAGAAACGGTATACCGGGTCAACCAAACCGGCGGGCCTGCCAGGCGCCACGTTGGGCTTGCTGTCAAGTGGTACCCATATCTCTCTGCAAGTGGTTTTCAGAGTGGTATTTTCGATGCTGGGAAGCGATCACATGTCGCTGGTGGGCTCCGTTGCGGCGATCATGGTTTCGGGAATTGAGCTGGCAGCGGATTTTCCCGGAGACCTGGGCATACCATTCCGGGAATGATGCGGTTGGGGGTGCTGACCGTCACGATCGAAATGGACGGAACGATGGTACATTGAGAGGTTCTGTAGGCGCGTCTTCGTTTCCTGGGGACAATCCTTTGGGTCCCGGCTGGCGAGGCACGGTTATACCGTTGCGGTCGAACCGGAGGGCTGTTCGCTATGGCAACAGGTTTTCCGATTTCAACGGCAGGCGTCCGATTCGTGCGGAAAGTCGCTCCGCATATCGTTGCAAAATTGGTGAAACGATATCTTGACAGCTGAAAAATTCCATTTATTACAATGGCGAAATCGTTTCACGCTTGAGAGAAACCGTTTCATGGCACCGGCGGAGAATGCTATTCTGAATTACGTTGCCTCCCATCCCGGGGCGCGGCGGGGGGATATAAGGCGACATGCGGCTCCGGATGCCAGCACCACTACGATCTGGCGAGCACTCAGGCGTCTGGTGGGTGAGAACAGGTTAGAGGTTACCGGCAAGGGTCGCGCCACCAGATACCGCCTGGCTGGCGTCGCGGTGGTCCGCGCCCATCTCGCAAAGCCCTATATCCGACGTAGCCCGGCCACCTACCGCAAAGGTTTCATCGACCGCTACCTGCCAGACAAGAGTTTCTACCTCAGCATTGAGGACCGGAAGCGCCTTCGGGACGCTGGTACGCCAACCATGCTGCCTTCACCGGCAGGAACCTATGCCCAGCGCATTCTGGAACGGCTTCTCATCGACCTGTCCTGGGCGTCGTCGCGGATGGAAGGCAACACATATTCCATTCTCGAAACCGAGCGGCTCATTCGGTTTGGTGGAGAGGCTTCCGGCAGGAATCGCAAGGAAGCGGTCATGATTCTCAATCATAAGGAGGCGATCCAGTATGTCGTGAACAACCTGGACGCCATCGCGATCAGCCGCACCGACATTGCCAACATTCACGCTCTGCTTGCGGACGGACTTCTCATTGATCCCGCCATGGCAGGTCGGCTGCGCTCCATTCCCGTTGGCATTACCCATTCAAGTTACAGGCCGCTCGACGACCGGTTGGAAATCGAGGAAGAGTTCAGGATCCTCGTCGAGAAGGCGGAGGCCATAACCGATCCGTTTGAGCAGTCCTTCTTCCTGCTCGTTCACATCCCTTACCTGCAGGCTTTCGATGACGTTAACAGGAGAACCTCTCGGGTCGCCTCCAACATCCCACTCCTGAAAGCGGATCTTGCGCCGATGTCGTTTCTGGCAATGGATGACAGGGATTACATTGACGGGCTGATCGGCATATACGAGCTGAACAATGTGGCCCTGCTGCGTGACGCTTACATTAACGCCTATATGGCTTCGACGGAGAACTATCGCTTCCTGCGCGCTGAGCTTGAATCGCCAGACAAGGCCGCGCTCGTATACCGCGAATTCGTGCGCGAGGCCGTGAGGCGCAGTGTGCTCGAATGGAAGGCGTTCGACCCCAGGCTGGTTATGGCCATGGCCGACCAGGCCGGTATCCCTGATGAGGACCGTGCGCAGGTGGTCGATTACGTCGGGAATGAGGTTCGCGGACTGCATGAGGGAAATGTTATACGGTACCGGCTACAGTCTGGCGATCTTGAAGGCATTGACCGGTAGGGGAATCGGATGGATGTCATACCCCAGAGGATCTGAAGCGGGAAACGACTGCCGCAGCCCACCCTTTCGCGTCATGTGGATGGTTTTTCTTCCTTTGCCTTAGCGGACGGGTCCATTGTCATGCGCTTGATGACCGGGAAGTCCCTAGGGAATCTGGTCCGTCCCGGCTCGGGGGGACGGCAGCACTGGGCTTGCAGGGCTATGTACATTACCTAACGCTTGGAGAGAGGAACCTGGTCTGGCTATACGGCTCACAAATCCCGAACTGGCTTGAAAAACTGCCGCTGAACCCCGCGCTCCACACGCGCAGCCTGTCGCTGTTTGCGGATCCAAAGCTGGGTGTCCAGATTGTAGGCAAAGATGACAGCCACGCTGTGACAGCCCTGCCGTGGGACTGGACAAAGGTGATGTCTTCGCCTGAACACGCTATCCTCGAAGCGCTGGATGAACTGCCGGGCCAGGAGAGCTTCCAAAATCTTGACATGGTGTTCGAGAGCCTGACGGTTCTGCGCCCGAAAGCGCTCTCCTCCCTTCTCCGGAGCTGCAGGAAGATCAAGGTCAAACGACTCTTTTCGTGTTCGCCGACCGCCATGATCTTGTCTGGCGCCAACGCCTCGATCCGGAAGCATTCAACCTTGGCAGCGGCGACCGCGCTATGGTCAGGGATGGGAAGATTCACCCACACTATCGGATCATGGTGCCGGAAGATTTCGTGACAGGGGAGCGCGGACACGGCGCGTGAAGCCTAAATGTGCCAGGTCGCACTCCTCGTCGGTACACTCCCGCATGTCGCGAAGGAGGAGATATTCGCGCTAAGAGGAGGAAGCGCCATCAACCCTTTCCATCGCGGTCCGCCACGTCTTTTGGTTGATATCGACCTGACCTATCTGCCAATCAGGGACCGCGATGAAAGCCTCGCGGAGATCAACGGCGCAATGAACTGTATCGTTTTCGCCATTGAAGGTGGCATCGCTGGCACCAGGGCGCAGTGAATTGCCGACGGAGGCGGCGGTTCAGCACGCGTACTGGTGCGATTGCGATGGGCCGAAATCAAGATCGAGACCTCGCCAGTCACACGGGGAGTTGTGCACGACCCTGAAACCCGACCGTTTTCCGGAATGGTCGAGGAAGTATTTAGGTGCGCTGAGATGCAGATTGTTTCATTTGAGGATCTGTACGGTGGCAAACTGTATGCTGCCAGCGGTCGCCAGCACCCGCGTGACCTCTACGACGTCAAGCTGCTCTATGAGAACGAGGGGTTTACTGACGACCTTTTCCTGACCTTTCTGATCCATGTCGCGAGTTCGCCGCGACCCGCCCACGAATTGCCTGTTACGTCTCATGCCAATACCTTGACCTCGGCTCTGACACTGGCCGGTTTCGTGCGCTCTGTTTCCAGTTCCTGCGCGTCGATTGAATTTCGCCGCCATCACCACAACCATCGTCAAGGTGGACATCCGCAGCGAATTTGAACTCGTGACCAAACGCATATTCTTCCTTCAGGTTGGAACGGATCTGTTGCCTGCGCTCCTGTTTCCGGCGCTGATGTTGCCGCACCTGCATCCGCTTTTCCCTTCGAATTTCTATTGGCGCCACCTCAACCCTGCGCATCACTCGGTGGTTTCGCGCCTGAGGTGACGCTCAGGCGAGTGCAGCTGCGGTTTGCCGAGCGGTGATGCGCACGCATCACCACAGCATTGATCATGGGGAGACCGGCGAAACTCCCGAGGCATGGTGCAATGCGATGCGGGCATTTGGCGATGGCCCAGGCCTCAATGACGCCCGTCAGGCTGTGCTCAGGGATCCCTTCGGATCGCAGAGGCTGACAACAGTTCGCTTTGGCTGTTCATGCCTCCGCAAAGTTGCACGCTACATGGCCAAATGGGCCAAAGTCGGCTAGAATCCGGCTGCCCGGTGGCGCCTCGACAGGCCTGACAAAACTGCCCGAAAGAATCACCTGCCCAGCCTCAATGCGCTGTCCATACTTGCCCAGTCGATTGGCGAGCCAGGCGACAGCGAGGACGGGGTCGTCCAGCACCCCGGCTCCTAGGCCAGTTTCCTCAACCTCACCATTCCTCCTAACAAGCGCACCCACCCAGCGTAGGTCAACCTCTCCGAGTCTGTGACATGTGTCACCCAGCACGATACCGGCATTTGCGGCGTTGTCGGCGATGGTATCGAAAATCCTGCGCATCTCACCCGTTTCGGGGTCGCGCCGGAGAATTCGTGTGTCAAGGATTTCCAGGGCCGCTACGACATGATCCGTGGCACTCACCACCTCCTCACGCGTGACACCGGGGCCACACAGGGAATCCCTGGTCACAAAGGCAATCTCGGCTTCAATCCGAGGTTCGATGAACCTCCCTTCAGGCACGGTAGCGCCATTCTCGAATTTCATGTTGTCAAACAGGATTCCGCTGTCGGGTATGTCGATCCTGAGCGCATCCCGCATGGCCTTGCTGGTCAGGCCGATCTTCCAGCCAATAACGGATGCTCCCGTGTTCCGCTTTCGGGTGCAGAAATCGGCCTGAATGGCATAGGCGTCTTCCATGGACATCTTCGGATGCTTCCTGGTAAGCAGTCCGATCTGCCGACGGGCACGTTCCGCATCGTAGAGCGCCCTGCCAGCTGCGGAGATGTCGTCGTGGCTCAGCATTCGTCGACCACCCCGTTCCTCAGGACGCCGATGCCTTCCGCCTCCACCTCAATCTCGTCGCCTGGCTGTAGAAAAACCGGTGGTTCGAATCGGGCACCCGCACCGGTGGGTGTGCCCGTGACAATGATGTCACCTGGCACGAGGGTCGTGAACGTCGAGATATATTCGATCTGCCGCTGGATCGGGAACAGCATCCGGCCGGTTCGGTCATCCTGCCTGATTTCCCCATTGACACGCGTCGATATGCGTATGTCCTCCAGCTGGGATGGGTCCTCGAACGGAACGAGCCAAGGCCCCATGGATCCCGATCCTTCCCAGTTCTTGCCCTGCGTGACGTTGAATTTCGCATGCCTCACCCAATCACGGATCGTGCCTTCGTTGCACAGAGTAAGCGCCGCGATATGGCCAAAGGCATCTTTCCGGGAGATTCTGCGCCCCGCCTTGCCAATCACGATCGCGACCTCGCCCTCATAGTCGAGCCTTTCCGACTCTGGCGGGCGAACCAGCGGACTTCCGTGGCCGACGAATGAACGGGCGAAGCGAGGAAACAGGGACATGAATCTGGGCGCGTCCGATCCATCTCTGTATTCCGCATTGCGATCTGGATAGTTAACGCCAACGCAGATGATCTTCTCCGGTTTCGGGATCGGAATATCGAACTCCCACCGTGAATGCGTCGCCACCCGGCCAGCGGAAGCCTGCGCCAGGTCCGGCAGCCCCTGGTCCGCGATCACTTCACGCAGGCTTGGCCACTGCGGAAACTCCGGTGATAACGCGATGAAGCCGCTCTGCGTGACTACGCCATAAAGTTGCTCATTCCCCGCCCGAACCGTAGCGAATCTCAAGACGTCAGCTCCGTTTCCAGCCATAATCGGTCCCTCCGGACTGGTCAGCGCCCGTCAGGGCGCGACGATTGGCTGCGCCTTAAGCGCAGGCTCGTTTAGCGGCGTTCCGGCAAAGAGGCTCCCTTCCTCAAACCAGGACCGTGGTGCGGGTGCTCCCCAGAGCGTCTGGCGCTGGGGATCCTTCAGATCCCACCGTATCGGCTCGTGGTCAGGATCAACCGTCTGATAATCCGAACAGTATATCTCGATTCGATTTAGATCGGGATCGCGTACATAGAGGAAGAATGCGTTGGATATGCCATGTCGACCGGGTCCGCGCTCAATTGAGTCAAGCCAGCCAGTGGTCGACATGATGTCCAGGAGGTCAATTATGTTCAGCGCATTTGCGGTCCAGAATGCTACATGGTGTAGTCGTGGACCGGTGCCATTGGTGAAGGCGACGTCGTGCACTCCCCCCTTCCGGTGCATCCAGACCGCCCAGCACTTTCCGGTCGCGGCATCCTCGGTGTATTCGGTCGTGCGAAATCCCATCCGGTTATGAAATGCCACATGCGCGTCAACATCGGCTGAATATAGGTTGAAATGGTCGATTCGCAGCGGTTTGACTCCGCGATAGAGCCTGTATTTCTGGTGAATCGGTTCCAGCCGCTCCATCCTTACGTAAAACTCCATCGGAACACCCCATGGGTCACGGGTCCGCAGCACCCGGCCCATGAACGGCCGTTCAACCCAGGTCACTGGTAGCCCTTCCTGTGCGAACCAGGCGGCAGCCCTGTCCAGATCCGGCTCGTCAAAGAGTTTGTATCCCAGAACTCCGACTTCCGCCCGCTCCGCCTGAACCAGCGCGATGCAATGATGTCCGCGCTCTTCCATCGCGCGCAGGTACAGGGTGCCCGACTCTTCGTGCGTTACCTGAAGGCCGAGCAGATCCACGTAGAACTCACGGGATTTTGCCAGGTCAGTCACATGATATTCCACATGGGACAACCGAACGATGTTGAAGGGTGGGTATAGAACCGGTTCTGGAACGGGCATGCGCTTGCTCCTCTATCTGGGGCCTGAATACATGGCACACATCATGCAGCCTCTTCGCATGGCAGCCCAATCCCAAGGGTCAGTATGGATATCGCATTCAGGGACAGCCCACGATCTCCGGCTGGCGGTGTCGACCATACCGCACCCGCCGCAGGTCTGTTCCGTGTGGGCGAACATGCGGTTAGGTCCCTGCAGGGCCTGCATTCACGCTTCCGGCGGAGGCGGGCCTTCCGGGGCCCACATGATCCCGACACCTGCACCGGTCCCGTTGTGCCCAGGTTCTCGACGAAAGCCGTTCCTGAGGTCCCATGGCGCCAGCTCCTGTTCCGGTCGGCGATCCTGGCGGCATACCGGATGGTTTTCCCAGGCGGTCCGCTTACCTCATTTCTGGGGGTCGCCTCATTGCATGGGGCCAGATCGATGAATACCTGGCCTGGAGGTCGCGAAAACCTATGTGGAGGCGGCGTGAAATATGCCACGTATATTGGCTCCCACCCTATCTCGATATGCCGAGCTGTGGAATGTGGTGGGCACCAAGCGCAAGGCCGATATGCTTCTGCTCCATGTAGAACTCAAATGACCAGTCGCCACCATCACGGCCAATGCCGCTCGCCTTGACCCCGCCGAACGGCGTTGGAAGGTGACGCACATTCTCCGAATTCACCCAGATCATACCGGCTTCCAGCCTATCGGTAAAGCGAAGCGCCCGCGTAAGGTCATTGGTCCAGACATAGCCCGCCAGACCGAAGGCAACACCATTGGCGATTTCCAGAGCCTGCTCCTCCGTTTCAAAGGGAATCACGGTCAGCACCGGGCCAAAGATCTCTTCCTGGGCAATCCGCATGTCAGGCCTCGCGCCGGTAAGGAGCGTCGGCCGCACATAGCATCCCCGATCGCCTACACGCTCGCCGCCCGCGGCTATTGACGCACCCTCCTGACGCGCCACATCAAAATACGAGACCACCTTGCTGAGATGCTCCCTGTGAATGAGTGGACCGATCTCGGTAGTCGGATCCAGCGGATGGCCGACCTTGATCGCGTTTACCCGTTCAGTCAGCCGGGCGGTGAAGCTTTCGGCGATGTCTGACTGGATCAGAAGCCGGGATGATGACGTACAGCGCTCCCCGTTCAGCGAATAGATCATGAAGACTACCGCATCCAGTGCCCGTTCAAGGTCCGCGTCATTGAAGACCACCACGGGATTCTTGCCGCCAAGCTCGAAATGCACGCGCTTCAGCGTATCCGCACCCTGCCGCATGATAGCGCTGCCTGTCCTCGATTCACCCACAAACGCGATCGCCTTAATCTCCGGGTGCTCGGTCAGGGCACGTCCCGCATCCTCACCATATCCGTTCACGACGTTCCAGACCCCCGGCGGGAGCCCCACCTCATGCGCAATCTCAGCGAGAATGCCTGCCGTCACGGGGGATAGTTCAGCCGGTTTGTGCACGACAGTGCAGCCTGCCGCTAGCGCAGGCGCGATTTTCCAGGTCGACAGCATGAACGGGGTGTTCCATGGCGTGATCACCCCTACCGGCCCGATCGGTACGCGGGTTGTCATGTTCAGGAGAGTCCGGGACGGAAGCGTCTGGCCGTCCCGTGCGGCGGGTGCGCGATCAGCGTAGAAACGGAAGTTCTCGGCACCCCGCAGCGCAGCCTTCGACATGAAGCGGATCGGCTGTCCGGTGTCCCAGCTTTCGCAGAGAGCGATTTCCTCGGCGCGCTTAACGATCCGGTCGGCGATTCGATGCAGCAGCGTTCTGCGCTCCTCCCCTGCAAGATCACGCCAGGCCGGAAATGCCTCCTTTGCGGCTCTTGCGGCAGCGTCGATGTCCTCAGCGGCGCCTTTGGCAACCGGGCAGATCACGCTGTCGTCGACAGGGCTGACGGAATTGAACGAAGCGCCCGAAATCGCTGCGACGGATTCGCCGCCGATCAGGTTGTACACTCCCTGGGTCCCTATCGGCTCCAGGTAGGTTTCAAGCTTGTCTAAGCTGTCCTGAAGGTTAGCCATTTTCCGACTTCCTTTCGATCCAGTTTCTAACGGTGTTTATCTTTGGGGCCAGCCTGGCGTCGATTTCCCTAACCTCCAGCGACACCATTACGGGGTGTAGCGCGATGACATCCGCCAGATGCGCCTTTGCGGCATCGAACAGCGCGGCCGCCACCTGCTCCTTCACCTCCTGTGACCGCCCTTCGCGTATCCGCACCGAGATGTCGATATATCCATGTGCGGGATCGCCATCCGCGATCGCAACATGGTTGGCCTTAAACGCTCGGACGCGCACGCCCGCTTCGGGAAATGCCTCAAGACTGACTGCGCGGGCGCGAAGTGCTTCGCAGAGTCCCGCAATGTCCGTCGTCTCTTCCAGATTAGCGGAGTAATCGACGATCAGGTGTGGCACAGTTGGACTCCTTTGCTTAACATGTTAAGCAATATACCTGTATTGTCAACGACAGGTCAATGGCAGTCTGCCTGCCAGAGCCCGGCGCATCGACGGATTGGCGCATATGAGACTATCCCAGGCTCCTGTAGCGGGTGACCGCATATCTGATCTCCGGACGACCTCGCGGTCTCTGCCCATCGCACTTCTACGCGCAAGGGAACGCGTTATGGGTCCGATCCGGGCAATGCTCGCAGATGCCGGAGTGACGGAACAGCAGTGGCGGGTGCTGCGCGTTCTTGATGAGCGGGGTGAATCCGATGCCACCAGCATCGCGAATGCGGCATGCCTGCTGATGCCCAGCCTAACGCGAATCACCCAGATCCTGGAGAAAAAGGGGTACTGTATCCGCTCTTCCGATTTCGAGGATCGGCGGCGGGTGATGATCGACATAACGGCGGCCGGTCGTGCCGTGATCGAGGGTAACATTCCGGAAAGCAACCGCATATTCGCTGAGCTTGAGAGTGAATTTGGCCGGGAAAGAATCGAAAGGCTTCTGGATATGCTAAACGATCTCAGTGACCTGAACTGATTCATCAAGTGACAGATCCGCCGCCCGTGTAAGCTGATCCTGCGAGATGTCCTGTAGCCAGGCGCGACCGTCTCCCCGCATTACCGGCGCTGTTCCCGAGGATGCGGCCGGGCGGGGCTCTCCTTCAGCAGACCGCCGACCCCCATTGCCGCGATGTCCGCGTCGCTCACCTCCAGCCCGCAGGAGACCCTTTCCAAAACCCAGTCGGCACCGTTCAGAGCCGGTGAGCGCGCGCAGCCCGGCAGCCCGATCACAGGCCTGTCACGCTGATGGCCGATGAACAGCAGATTGCCCGGATCGACCGGCATTCCAAACCTGGTAACCGTCCCTCCCGCCATTCGAACGGCTTCCGGTGCCACATCCTTCGGATCTGACGTGGCGGACGCTGTCAGAATTAACACCAGTTCCGCTCCTGATGCCGCCACCGCCTCTGCCAGCGGTTTCGTCCGGTGCGGTACCGTCAGTACTTCGTTCAGGGAAATGCCGAGCGCGTCAAGTCGACCGCGGATGGCACTCTCCCCCTTGCCCGGTCCGGTTCCCGTATCGGTCTGAATCAGGGCCGCATCCCTGATCGTCACTGGCTGGACCCGCATCGAGTCCCGCACGCGTTCAGCCACCCTTTCGACAGACGCGCATGCGACTCCGTAGGATATGATCTTGACTGTCGCCACCATCCCTCTCGCCCTGGTACGGGCCAATGGAGGTAAAGTCGCGATGGTGATTAACGGGTCGACCCGATTCGCCGCCTCGATGCCGTTGATGTCCAGCTTCAGGGCGCCAGGAACCGTCGCATAGATGTTGACCCGTCCTGTGCTGGCATCCGCCAGCCGCAGACTGGCCGCGGAAGGATTGGGCACCATCGCTCGAGCAATCATGGTGGCGGCGGAATCCTCGGCGAGATCATCGACGTCCAGCCGTGCCACGACCACTTCCCGCACTCCCGCGTCCCGCATGAAAGTCACGTCGGATGTGCTTAGTGCCCGTCCCTTACGTAGCTTCTTCTTCCCGACCACTAGCGAATGTGCCAGAATCGCTCCTCCAGCATCCGCGATCGGGACTGGTCCGAACCTCATCCGCCCCGCCGAAGTGTCTGCGTGATCTCCGCCATGATCGACAGAGCGATTTCGGCAGGAGACTTCGAGCCGATGTCAAGTCCTACCGGCGCGTGGATGCGGGCGATGTCACTGTCAGAGAACCCCTGTTCCTTCAGCCGGGTCGAGCGCTTCGCATGTGTGCGGGTCGATCCAAGACAACCGAGATAGAAGACGTCGGAGTTCAGTGCGGTGATGATGGCGGGATCGTCCAGTTTCGGGTCATGGGTCAGTGTCACGACAGCGGTGCGCCGGTCAAGTCCGCGGGCAGTCAGCGCCTCGTCCGGCCAGTCATGCAGAATCCGCTCGTCGGGAAAGCGGGACTGTGAGCCGAAAGCCTCTCGTGGGTCGATCAGCACCGTGTCGTATCCTGCCAGTCGGGCCATCGCCATCAGCGGCTGGGCGATGTGGACCGCGCCAACGACCGCCATGCGCAATGGTGGATTATGGATGGAGACGAAAGTCTCTCCTTCAAAACCCGACCTGTCGGATCGGAAACGCTCGGCGATCGCGGCGCCGAGCCCGGCATCTTTCATATCCGCCAGTCGCCGTGTCCAATCCGCCGTGTCGACGACATAGGCAATCGGGCGCCGTTCCTCTCTGGCCGCACACAATTCCGCCAGCATCGTTTCCGGCATCTGGGAGCCTACTGGTTCGACCATCACCCTGATCGTGCCTCCGCATGCGAGTCCCACATGGAAGGCTTCGTCGTCGCTGACTCCGAATTCCAGGATGCGCGATCTGCCGTCCTCCAGCGCATCCGCCGCTTCGACGACGACGGCGCCTTCAACGCAGCCACCTGAGACAGAACCCGCTATTTCTCCCTTGCCACTAACCGCTAGCTGGCTGCCGACAGGCCGCGGTGCCGAACCCCAAGTCCGCACGACCGTCGCCAGAGCGGCACCTGTGCCAGCACGGTGCCAGCCCAGGGCGATTTCCGGCATTCCGTCAAATTCTCGGGTCATTGGACAATTCTCTGTCGCCTCTGAAGTGCAGCCATAGCGGCGCATTCCGATTCCAGCACAGGACAATGGCCAGATCAAGAACACAGTTTGCGACTATCCGTTTCGATCCTGAACAGGCGAAGGGATATGTGGAATCGATGCCTCTTTCTTCGGGAATCCTGGGCAGCTGCGTGTCCGAAAGGGTCACGCTGATCCGCCGTGCTCGTTGCGGTTCAGACACGGATCTCTTCACCCGGATTCCTGGTGGTCACCTTCCGGGACCGAGCCCCACCGATCGCCCGAAACCCGGTGCCGGACCCATGGCCGCTCCCTCTGCGAAACGGGAAGGGCACTGCGCCTGAGACTGGAATGGGTTGAATTGATCCGCAGAATATTCCAGTTCGGCAATATGACCTACAATCTCATACTTGGCGACCGCGCCTATTCCAGCTGGTCACTTCGGGGCTGGCTGCTTTTCAGACGCTTCGGAATTCCGGTCCATGAACGCTTCATCCGGATGGAAGCGGGGAGGGTGGCGGATTATCTGGCCGCTTACCCTCCGGCTCGTACGGTTCCGACGGTGATAACCGAAGACGGTACCGTCATTTGCGATTCGCTCGCGATTGCTGAGGAATTGGCAACCCAGCATCCAGAGGCAGGGATCTGGCCACTTGAATCGCGGGCTCGCGCCATGGGCCGTTCCCTTGCTGCCGAGATGCATTCAGGATTTGCCGCTCTGCGCGGAGAGTGCCCGATGAATCTACGCCATGCCTATAGTAGCTATGTTCCACATGATGATGTCCAACGCGACCTTGATCGAATCCAGTTCATCTGGGAGCATGCATTTGACATGTTTGGTGGGCCCTGGCTGTGTGGAAGCCATTCAGCGGCGGATGTCTTTTTTGCCCCTGTCGCCGCTCGTATCGCTGGCTATGGTCTTGACGTCAGGTCGAGTGCGCGTGGTTACGTCGACGCCCAGATCGCCGATCCGGACTTCCGGCGCTGGCGGGCAATGAGTCTTGTGGATGGTCCTGATCTGGCTCGATATGCGCGTGCCTATGAACAATGTGCCTGGCCAGGACCCGTCCTGCGGCGGGCCGAAGCGGTCAGTTCAGGACCTTCCGAGAATGCCGATTGTCCATATTCCGGCAGACCTGTAACGCATTTCATGAGAATGGATGGCCGCGTCTTTGGCTTCTGCAACGCTTTCTGCCGTGACAAAACCGTTGCAGACCCGGAAGCCTGGCCCGAATTCATGGATCTTTTCGCGGGTCATCAGGCGTAGGTCGAGTCGCGAGGACACCCCATCGACGGGCATCTGCAGTCTTACACCACCTGAATTCCCGGTTCTGAAGCCCGACTGCCTGCCGGAAACCGCACCAGGTTCATTTCAGATAATCCAGCCAGGGCCGCTGCTCGTCAATGATGTGGTCCACCAGATCCGGAATGCCGGATAGGCGCGTTACCACGGGGTCGACGAGCAGAGCCTGGACCGCGAGGTCCCTGCTCCCCTGCATGGCCGCCTCCACGGTGAGGTCATGGACCCCGATCTGGTTCGTCAGCAATCCTCGTACACCTGGTGGAAGCTCGACGGCGATCCCCTGTATGCCGGAAGACCCCACAACCGCCGGCACCTCAACCGCAATCCAGGACGGCAGGTTTGCAAGCAGCCCGGCATTCGGAATATTGACCGCGGCCTCCTCGTAATCGCTGCCGGTCACCAGACCTTCTATGATCGGAACCAGCCGTTCACGCAGTTCATCCTTTATGGCCGGTTTGGTCGATCCAAGATAGTTTCGATAATAGGTGTAGAAATCCAGGATTCCGCGGTGATCGGATACCTCATGCGCCCAGCTGATATATTCACCAAAATGGCTGTCCGTTGTAATGGGTAGGACATCGAAATGCTCCAGTATTTCGCGGAAGAGCCATCTGTCGGACCAGTCGCGAACCTCGGTGATGTGACCGAGATCGATCTTCATCCACCCCTCCGTCTCGACGGCATCTCCCAGCGCACGCGTTGCCTTCAGGATTTCCGCGTAGCCAGGTATCCGCGAAAAATACCCCGAAGCCTTCCGCCGGACATCGCCATAGGCATCGGTGCCGCTGTCGACATAGTCCACCTCCGCGAGGACCGAGAAGTGATTGAGTCCCGCGGCTCGGTAGCGCAGGTTCTCACGCGGCTGGTCGAGCATGGGAGGGAGGTGTCTCTCAAGCGAGGCGATCTCGTGGCACAGTCCGACGAAGTTCAGATCCGGGTATTTCCGATGCACGGCAGTGCAGATGCGACTCATCGGATTCGAGAAACTGAAGACGGTCGCTTCCGGTGCCACCTCGACAACCCTGTCGCAGATCTCCAGGATCGGAGGGATGATGCGAAGCGCATGGAACAGGCCACCCGGGCCACCATTCTCGCCATAGACCTGCCCGATGCCATATTGCTGTGGAAGCTTCCAGTCCAGGTCCCAGAGTGAGAAACGGTCACCAACCTCGATCAGGATGACGACAAAGTCGGCCCCGCTGAGGGCCATTCGCAGGTCACCCTCGACCGTGACCCTGTGGCGCAGACCTTTCGCATCAATATGTTCCTGCGCCAGTGCGCGCGTCTTCTCGACGGCGGCCGGATTGATGTCGTTGAGGACAATGTCGGCCCCATCGAGAATCCTGCTCTGGAACAGGTCGCCTAGCAGCTGCGCACCGAACTGGAGGCTGCCAGCGCCCACGAGTACCAATTTGATCATGTGGTCATACTCCAAAATGCGCCCGTGGCGCATCTGCGTGAGGTGGTGGACTCTGTCATCCGCCTAACTTACCGGATGCCCTCCGGAGTCGAAGCGGTGTATGTGTTCGGGTTGGGGGATCAACCCGACCCGCTCGCCCCAGGAGGGTATTTCGCGATTGGCGGGGCAGCGGACAGCAAGCGGCTCCGCGGCTCCGATTTCCACGAATATGTAGTAATCGGATCCAAGATTTTCCGAATGCACGACCCTGCCTTCCCACACCGGATTCACCTCGGAGATGTCGATATGCTCCGAGCGGATGCCAAGCGTGGCGCAGCCATGCGGTTCGGCGAAGTGGGCACCCAGGAAATTCATTTTCGGCGATCCGATGAACCCGGCCACGAAGACCGAATTGGGTGACTCATACAGTTCGGACGGCGTCCCGACCTGTTCGACGCAGCCATCTCGCAGGACGCAGATACGGTCGGCCAGCGTCATGGCCTCGACCTGATCGTGGGTAACGTAGATCATCGTGACATTTTGCATGTCGCGGTGGAGTTTTGCGATCTCAAGCCTGGTCGCGACCCGGAGTGCGGCATCCAGATTCGAAAGTGGCTCATCGAACAGGAACACGCGTGGGTCACGGACGATGGCACGTCCGATGGCGACGCGCTGTCTCTGGCCACCAGAGAGCTGCTTCGGTAACCGGTCCAGCAGGCTGTCGATCTGAAGAAGTTTCGCAGCCCCCTCGACGCGCCGCCTGATCTCACTGGAACCTGCCTTCGAAAGCTTCATCCCGAAGGCCATGTTGTCGTAAACATTCATGTGCGGATAGAGCGCATATGACTGAAAGACCATCGCGATCCCTCGCTTCGAGGGAATGACGTTGTTCATGACAGCGCCGTCAAAGGTCAGTTCACCCGCGGTAATTGCCTCCAGCCCTGAAATCAGACGCAGCAATGTCGATTTGCCGCAGCCGGATGGTCCCACGAAGACCATGAATTCGCCTCGCTGGATCGTCAGGTCCACGCCCTTGATGACTTCGAGTGACCCGAATTTCTTGGTGACACCCCTAAGAACGATCTCGGCCATTAAATCATCTCCTACGTGTCAGCCCTTGACTCCGCCCGCAGTGAGGCCTGCCACAATCTTGCGCTGGAACACGAGCACCAGTACGACCAGCGGTACGGTGACGATAACCGATGCCGCCATGATCGGTCCCCATGGGATTTCCTGTTCCGAAGCCCCGGACAGCAGGGCGATGGCGACCGGCACCGTGCGCTGTGTCTCCGAAATCGTGAAGGTCAGGGCGAAGAGAAATTCGTTCCACGCGCCGATAAATGCAAGTAGCCCCGTCGTCACCAGCGCCGGCCACAGAAGTGGCATGAAAACCCTGGTGATGATGACCCAGGGCGTGGCACCGTCGATGATTGCCGCTTCTTCTATCTCGGCCGGAAGGTCCCGCATGAACGTCGTCAGTACCCAGACCGTGAAAGGCAGAGTGAAGATGGTATAGCTGAGGACCATTGCCCAGGGCGTGTTGTAGATGCCAAGAAACCTTACAAGCTCGAACAGCCCGGCAAGCACGGCGATCTGCGGAAACATCGAGACCCCGAGTATGGTGATCAGCAGCAGGGCCCGGCCTCGGAAGCGGACCCGGCTGAGCGCGTAGGAAGCCGTAACCGCAAGGAACAGAGCCAGCAGGACAGTCGTTCCCGCAATGAAAACGGAGTTAACCACACTCCGGACGAAGTTTCGGCCCGTCATGACCGTCCTGTAGTTCTCGAAGGAGAAATCCACCGGAAGGTAGTTGATCCTGAAGATCGCCGTGCCAGACTTCAGTGAGGTCAGGACCGCATAATAGAACGGAAAGATCGATATCACGACAATGAGGACGACCAGCGTGTAGAATGCGATCAGCCTGATCCAGTCCGGCAGGGTTCGGTTCAACGGTTACCCTCCCCGCTCAGATCAACTTTTCCCAGCCAGATATAGAGTGATACGAAGACGGCGATGATCGCGAACAGTAGCGTCGACTGCGCGGAACCATAGGCGAACTTATCGAAGTCGATCAGATTTTCCCGACTGATGACCGACATGGTTTTTGTCGCTTTGGAGTTGGGCGTGAGGACGTAGATGAGATCAAAGATCCTGAGGGCATCCAGGGCCCTGAATATCACGGCCACCATCAGGGCCGGTCGCACCAGAGGCAGGGTGATCTTCCAGAACACTTTGAGAGGATGGACGCCGTCGATACGCACTGCCTCATAGATGTCACGAGGGATCATCTGCAGTCCGGCAAGGCACAATAGGGCCATGAAGGGTGTTGTCTTCCAGATGTCGACGATCAGGACCGCGGTCATGGCGGTATCGATCGAGGCTGTCCAGGCAATCCCGCGTTCAATGACGCCAAGCCTGATAAGTATGTCATTGATGATGCCGAACTGGTCGTTAAGCATCCAGGCCCACATCTTCGCCGAGACGATGGTAGGGATGGCCCAGGGGATGAGAATCGCGGCGCGCACCCATCCACGTCCCCTGAACTCCGCATTCAGTACCAGGGCGATTCCCAGCCCGAACACAGTCTCGAAGAACACCGATATCACTGTGAACCTGACCGTGTTCCAGACGGCGTTCCACCAGGCTGGATCGACGAGGGTTCCGCGCCATATGACCCGGCCCGAACTGAGTTCGCGCCGCTGCAGGTAATTATCGAAGCCGATCCATTCACCACCATAAAGATTGGTCAGGGACGTGTTCGTGAATGAGAAGTAGATCGTCCTGAGCAATGGCCAGGCGGCGATGCAGAACAGGGCAATGATCATTGGTGCCAGAAAATACATCGCGGCGCGACGCCGCTGGGCCTCGAGACTCAGCCCACTGCCAGAGGATGTCCACCAGGATCCAGTTGCCATTTCCTGTCCCGCCTGGCTATCGCGTTAACCAAGTGTACGGCGACCCGGCCATTGTCCGCGCCGGGTCGCCCTGTTGCCGAAGGGCGGGCGATTACCAGCCGGACCCTTTCAGTTCCTCAAGTTCGAATTCGAGCAGTTCGAGATTTTCCGCGGCCGTGCCGTCGCCCGAAAGCGTGTTGTGGACCGCTGACCAGAACTTTGCCGATACCTCGTTGTATTTGACCTTCGTTGGTGCGGATGGCCTTGGGACGGCCTGCAGGAACACATCTTTCCAGCGCGGAATGATAGGCTGTTCCGCGGCGATGTCGGCATCATCATAGAGCGAAATGATAGTCGGAAGATTGGATGCGATGAGCGTTCGCGTCTTCTGTGCCTCCGGACTTGCCAGATACCTGGCCAGTGAGATCGCGGCTTCCTGATTCTCCGAATATTTGGAGACTGCGACGTTCCAGCCACCAAGAGTTGCCGCCGAGGTGTCATGGCCTCCCCCAGTCGGAAGGGTTGTCACATCAAACTGGCCCTTGACTGGAGAGTCATCGCTGTTGCCAAGCGAATAGGCGTATGGCCAGTTGCGCATGAAGACGGCGTTTCCTGTCTGCCAGACGCCACGGGCCTCCTCTTCCTGATAGGCGAGAACGCCCGGAGGTGAGATCGTGCCGGGCCAGGTCGCAGCCAGCTCCAGCGCGGCAATCGCGTTCTCGTTATTGACCGAGATGGTTCCATCCGGCTCGATGATCTGGCCTCCACCGAAGGACTTGATCCATTCCAGCGCATCGCAGGTCAGACCTTCATAGGCATTGCCCTGCCACACGAACCCCCAGATGTCATCGTTGCCCGCGGCGCGCTCTGCATCCTGGACGATACGCGCGACCTCGGTAAGCTGCTCCCAGGTCTCGGGAACCGGCTGCCCATGCTTCTCCAGCAGATCCTTACGATAGTACAATGCTGGCGCGTCGGTGAAGATCGGTAGGGCCACGAGCTTGTCACCGACAGTCTGGGATTCGATGATCGACGGAAAATGAAGTGGGATCAGATCCTGTGCATGTTCCGTCAGGTCGATGAACTGGTCCGCCAGCTGTGGAGCCCAGATGACGTCGGTCTGGTAGACATCAACGTCAGAATTGCCGGCCGCGAGCCACAGCCGGTACTGGCCGAACTGGTCAGTGGTCGAAGCGGGCATGGGAACCAGGGAAACGGTATGTCCGGTCTCCTTTTCCCAGGGCTCGACAAGCGTCCTGAAGACCTCGACCGCATTGCCTACCGCTCCCGAGACATATTTCAGATCCGCTGAAGCGGCCATACTCCCACTCGCGGCAAGAATGGCGGTTGCCGCGACATACCGAAGCGCCGCATTGGCAGTGGTTTCTCTCATGATTTGTTCTCCTCGTGAATTTTTGTAACGTCCCTTCCATCCACCGCACGTACCGGTTCGACGGGCCGAGTGCCCGAGTTCCGAAGGATCTCGCCAAATGGAAGGAAGAGATTCCGGGTTGCCGGGCTTCATTATCAATGCCTCGCCACCCCTTCAAGGACGGTGTTTGCGCTACCGGAATTTCTTTAGGCATAAGTTGAGTGGCTCCGCAGATGTGGTGAATTGGAGATCCCATTCGAAGAATCGTAGTGCACTCCGGCGGAATTCAGGCCCCGCGCTGCAGAAGAATGGTATTTTCCTCGAAAAATTCGCGTCAGGACCTTGCGCCCGCAACACAGGTTCTCTATATGTTCTCATCGAGATCCATGAAAGACCTTCTTGCCTGGTTTAGTCGCGCCGAAAGACGGGAGCGGAAGGAAACGCTTCCTGTCGATCCCTAGAAATGCCCCTATTGCGGGCACGGAAACGTGCGGGGGAACGGATCGGTTCGCCAATAGTCCCAAAGGGATGATCCGACCTGGGCACCGTCCATCAGGCTGATCTTCGGTGGCCTGGTGCTGTCAGCCAACGTGGAGAGAATGGACATAGACATGCCGACGGGGTTTGTTCGGCGGCGCAGGGTCCTGCCCGGCCTCCGCGAAAGCGCGGAAATGGCAGACTCCTGGGGCAGACATTGATGTGGAGGAATAGGAATTGAAGCGTCAGACCATAGTGGCACATAGCTGGCTGAAGATGGGGGAACTACGGCTTGCGGCGGCGCGGAAGCGGCAGCATGGACTGCAGATCATGACATTTGAGCAGCTTGCGGCGAGACTCGCGGGTGGTTTGGCACGACCCGTGAACGACGATACGCTTCGAGAGGCCGTAACGACCGTGCTACCTGAGACTGCGCTGGGCGAACTCGACGGGATCAAGTCTCTACCCGGTATGGTAAGCGCTGCCGCCACCACTTTGCGCAAGGCCTGGCGGGCCGGTGTTGACCTTCAGACGTGGGCCGACGCTCATCCACGCATCCGATCGATCGCCCGTCTGGAGGCGGCTGTTATGGAAGCGCTGCCACCGGCGATGATGCGACCGGCCGATCTCGCTGCGGCCGGTCTCGCACGGCTGGATCATGCGGCGGCACTGTTCGGATCCGTCGAAATCGTTGGGATCACTGAACTCTCGCCCGTCTGGAGGCCGCTGCTGCATGCCTTGGCTGGCCGTGTACCGGTTCGCTGGACCGCGGGTCCGAGACAGGTGCCCGACTGGATAGACGGCGAGGCTATCGAGATCGTACGAGATGAGGCGATGGAACCGAAGGTCCATGTCGTCACCGCGGCGACGGCCTACCACGAAGCGGTCGAAGCCATGCGCTGGACGCGTGAACTTCTGGCATCCGGCAGAACTGAACCCGTCGATATCGCCATCGCTTCCACCACGCCTGCCGATTATGACGACTACCTCCTTGCGCTGCGGGCCGATTCCGGCCTCGACCTAAAGTTCGTACATGGGGTCAAGGTCACGGCCAGCCGTGAGGGACAGGCGGCGGCGGCTCTCGCGGATATCCTGTTACGTGGCCTCTCCCGGACGCGGATTCAGCGGCTGAACACGCTTCTGCGTTCCAGTCCCGGTCCGTTCGCCGACCTGCCCGAGGGTTGGGCGCGCATCCTGCCAACCGACGCACCGCTTACGTCGGCGGATGCCTGGACGCGTATGATCGATGGGCTGCATGCCACCGACTGGCCGGACGGGAAAGACCACAGCCCTGCACTTGCCGCCATCATCAGCCTGCTGTCCCGGGGAATCGAGGTCGCGCAGGAAGCGGGCGAAACGCTGCTGCGTGGACAGGTGCGTATGATCTGGCGCAGGGCGCTCGCTGCCGGGCCAGCCGCGTCGCTTGATCTAACCCTGGAAACGCTGAAGCAGGACGACGGCTTCGAATCCTGTGTTTCGGCCTGCTGGATGCCGGCGGACGCGCTCGCCGCATCGCCCAGGCGTTTTGTCCGGCTGCTTGGTCTCAACTCCACGCGCTGGCCTCGTGTCAGGGGTGAGGATCGCCTGCTGTCCGACCACATCGTACCTACCGCCGATCTTGATCCCCTGCCTGTCGCTGCCGCCGATCGTCGCGACTTCGAGACTATCCTGGCCACAACGGAGAGCCAGGTTGTACTTTCCCGCGCCCGGCGCGACGAGGAGGGTCGGCGGCTCGGGCGCAGTCCCCTGCTGCTCCATGTGCAGGCGCATGAAAACGAAAGTTATGTGCCGCGCAACCGTATGCCTGCCCACGCCTTCAGCGAAACCGATCGGCTTATGGCACGGCCCGAGGAGTTCCGGCGCCTGCCCCAGGCGGTCGCTGCGTCGGATTGCTGGTCCGACTGGCTTCGGCCGGAGGTCATCACGCCTCATGACGGGCAGATCAGGCCGGACCATCCGTTGATCCGCGCCATCCTCAGGCGCACACAGTCGGCGGGCTCGTTGCGCATGATGTTACGCAACCCTTTGGGGTTCGTTTGGCGGTATGGGCTGCGCTGGAACGTGCGGGAGAGCGGCGAGGATCCCCTGGTGCTTGATTCGCTCGCGATGGGCAATCTTGTCCACGAGACCCTCGACATCACTCTACAGACCCTGGAAGCGAATGGCGGTTTCGCCAATGCTTCGGAGGAAAGGATCGCCACAGAAGTGGATGCTGCGGTCAATGAGGTCGCGGAGCGTTGGGAAGCGGAACAGGCTATACCCCCGCAGGTGATCTGGTGCCGCACGCTCGAAGACGTGCGGGCGCTGGGTGTTCAGGCGCTCGCTTTTCGTGATGACACCCTAATGGAAGCCCGCGCCTATGGTGAGGTTCCCTTCGGCGGGGCCAGGCCGAAGTCCGATGCCGCCGTCCCCTGGGATTCCGAGACTCCCGTTGAGATTCCAGGTACCAGTTTCCGCATCCTGGGTTACATCGACCGGCTGGATATCTCGGCGGATGGCCGCCACGCATTGGTGCGTGATTACAAGACCGGACGCCTCCCCGGTTACGACATCGTCCTTGACGGCGGCAGGGAACTGCAGCGCTGTCTCTATGCCTCCGCCGTCAGGGTGCTGATGGGCAGCGAGGTAAGGATCGCGGCGTCACTCCTCTATCCCCGCGAGGGGCAGGATCTGCGTCTTGACGACCCAGATGCCACGCTCCGAACCCTCACCGGCCACCTGCAGGCGGCACACGCCAATCTCATCTCCGGAGGCGCGGTGATGGGCGTGGACACGGGCGACGGTTACGATGATCTCGCCTTCGCGCTTCCAGCCAATGCCAGCGCGATCTATCGTCCGCGAAAGGAGGCGGCGGCCATTGCGCGCCTTGGGGATGCCGTATGGATATGGGATGCCGAATGATGGAAGTCAGACAGCTCACTCTGTCCGATGATGCCGCCCGAAGGGCCGCCATCGCGGTTCATGATCGCTCCTTCCTGGTAGAGGCGGGAGCAGGCTCCGGCAAGACCGCTGTCATGGCGGGCCGCATCGCCATGCTGCTGGCCGAAGGCGTCGCGCCCAGGTCCATTGCCGCAGTGACCTTCACCGAACTCGCCGCGAGCGAACTGCTCATGCGGGTACAGACGTTCGTGGACGCGCTTGCGGCTGGTGACGTCCCCAACGAACTCCGTGTCGCCCTCCCCAAAGGCATCTCGGACCGGCAGCGCAGTAATCTGGTCGCAGCGGATGCGTCGCTTGATGATATGACCTGTTCGACCATCCACGGTTTCTGCCAGCGGCTAATCACGCCTTACCCGGTTGAGGCCGATATCGATCCGGGCGCAGGCGTGATGGATCGCGACCAGGCAGAGCTTGCTTTCGAAGAGATCATCGACGCCTGGCTGCGGGAAGAGCTGTCTGGCGAAGGGGATGGAGTGCTTGTCGAACTGATCCTGCACGATCCCGTTCGGACAGTCAATCTGGTCCGCACCATCCTCGGCCATTTCCGCCGCCATCGCGCGGTCACCTCCTATGAACGGCAGGATCTGGAGTCCCATGTAAATGCGTTTCGGACGGCAACGGAAGCCTTCAGCGGGTTTCTGGCGGGAGAGAGTGTCGAGGAACCGCAAACGGGCGCCATTGTCGACCACTTTCGAGAGCTGGCCGGGCAAGTTGGGGCCGCGCTGCCGGTCAGCACGCCCGGCCAACTCGTTCGTCTGCTGGTCGCGGCACCCCACTCCGATCTCCGCACCAGATCAGGCGGCTTCCGAAAATACCAGAAGAAAGGAAAATGGGCTGACGCCGCGAGGCGCGCGGGTCTGGCAAGGGCCGACGGCGATCGGCTGAACCAGGTGGCCGGTTCCCACTACGATCTTTGCTGCAGGATGTGGACGGCGTTACACGGGGCCGTCGCTACCCAGGTGCTCGCCGATCTCCTGCCAATGGTCGAGCCGGTCATGGATCGCTTCCGGGCGTACAAGCGTGCGACGGCGCTGCTTGACTTCGACGACCTGATCTTCGCGGCCCGTGACCTGTTGCGCGATCACGATGAAGTACGTCAGGCGCTGTCAGAGCGCTTCCGCCACGTTCTTGTCGATGAGTTCCAGGATACCGATCCCCTCCAGACCGAAATATTCTGGCGCCTTTGTGGTGCGCCGACCAGGAACGGCAACGCAGAGGACTGGAAGGCATTCACACTCCGGCTAGGTGCGCTGTTTCTGGTAGGTGATCCCAAGCAGGCGATCTACCGCTTTCGAGGTGCTGACATCGCGGCCTATGTCCAGGCGCGTGAGGCGTTCCGCTCACAGGCGCCGGAAGGTCTGCTTTCGATCACCACCAACTTTCGTTCCTGTGCGCCGATCATGGGTTATGTGAATGCGCGCTTCGAGACCCCGCTTTCAGACGGGAACGGCCAGCCCGGTTTCCAGGCTCTTGATCCATTCCGGCCCGCACGGCCCAAAGGACCATCCGTTGCGGTTCTGGACATTGCGGTCGCAGGCGAGAGTGGCGGGGCCAGTGTGCGGCAGCAACGGGATGGCGAAGCCGAAGCCATCGCCGACATGTGTGCACGGCTGATTGGCAGCGAGAAGATTTACGGGAACGGCGAACCGCGCCTGTGCAGGGCTGGCGACATCGCGTTGCTGGCACCGACCGGAAGCGATCTCTGGCGCTACGAGGAGGCATTGGAGCAGCGCGGCATTCCTGTCGCCACCCAGGCAGGCAATGGACTCTTCCGGCGTCAGGAGATCCAGGATCTCATCGCTGTGACCCGAGTACTCGCCGACCCGCACGACCGGCTTGCGTTCGGCGCACTGCTGCGGGGACCGCTGGTAGGGCTGACTGAGGAGGAATTGCTGGACATCGTCTGGAACCTGCCACGCGCCGAGGATGCGGCCGATGATCTGCCGCTGTTCGATCTGCGGGTAGCGCCGGAGACGGTTGCGCATCCTCACGCGCGGGACATCATCGAGAGGCTCCGGGCCTTGCGCGGCCAGGTAAATGCGACCACGCCCCACTCACTTCTCTCCCAGGCTGTCGACATGTTGCGAATCCGCCCCATCCTGCTTGGGCGACATCGTGGTCAGGCCGAGCGGGCACTGGCCAATGTCGATCTCTATCTCAGTTTCAGCCGCGCTTACGCGGTGAGAGGGTTGCGCGCATTCGCCGAGGCGATGACCGCCGCCTGGCAGGACGGAGCTCGCGCCGTGGAAGGGAGGCCTGACGCTCAGGAAGACGCGGTGGCGCTCTATACCATGCACGCCGCCAAAGGTCTGGAATGGCCCATCGTCGTACCCGTCAATACGATGACACGGGTGGTGGCACCCGATAGCGCGGTCATAGAGCGCGCCAGTGGACGGCTCTATTGTCCTGTGTTCAATGTGGCGCCGACAGGCTACGAAGCGGCCCGTGACGACGAGAAGGCCGAACTCCAACGCGAGCGGGTGCGCCTCTGGTATGTCACCAGCACACGGGCCCGCGAACTACTCGTCATCCCGCGGCTCGATATCGATGCGACCAGTTCGACCTGGTCCTCGGTCGTGGATCTTGCTCCATCCGCACTACCCGCTCTCAATCTGGACCATCTCCCTGCTGGGGCGGGCGCGGGCGAGGCTGAGTCGCGGAACCAGCAGACGCGGGAGGATTTTGCCGCCGAGGCGGCGGAGATCGATGGGCGCCAACGGCACGTCATCTGGCGGACCCCAAGCCGAGGCGAAGACAGGACCGGGCCAGCGCAGCGGGAAGAGGAAACGCCGTTGATCCTGGCGACCGACGGCGATGGAGCACCGCTAGACGGTGTCGCTCCGGCAGCGATTCAGGGTGGTCGCGAGCGCGGAACCATCCTGCATAAGCTGATCGAGGAGGTTCTCACCGGTGAGACGGAGGAAACGCGGCTGGACCTCGCAAACCGGGCCGAGACCCTGATCCAGACCCTGGGCCGGACCGTCACGGACGATGCCGCAGAAGGGCTGGCACCGCTGGAACTCGCCGATTGCGTGCTTCGCGCTCTGTCGCTGCCCGAAATCTCCGCCCTTCGGCCAGGACTGATGCCTGAGCTGCCAGTCTATGGATTCACTGAAGGTGTCTCTCCGGAGGAGGTGACGGTGGGCATCGCCGATGCAGTCTCTTTCGCCCCGGACGGAACGCCTCAGGTGGTGATTGACTGGAAGAGCGATGTGGACCTCTCGGCAGAATCTCTGGAGCGCTATCGTGCCCAGGTTCGCGCCTACCTTGAGGTGACCGGCGCAGAACGCGGCCTGATCGTCGCGTTGACTTCCGGAACCGTTATCTCAGTGAAATGAAGCTTCCTTCAGCATAATAGCGCAACGCCCGTCCCTTTCCGGGGCGTTTCCTCCGCCCGGGCTTCGCCCCCGCTACGGAAGCGCCCCGGAAAGGGACGGATGGCCGCGGTTTCCGTCTCCTGGCCACCCGATCCAGCGTCCCGAACGGCGACGGTCCCGTGGATCCGGAGCGTAATCCCGCCCTTCTGGCGCCGGAACCGGATCCGGAGGCGGTTCGGCGTGTCCGCATGGGCGGGTCCAGAAGTTCGGAAGGCTGGAGAATGACTGGTGGGCAATCGTTCCCTGCGAATGGCCGCCTTTCCTCAGGGCGTATATCTGGCATCTTTCGGGATGGGTCAGGTGGCGGTAGCCGGATGGCATGGCGGTCTCCGGTTCTGGACGCACCGGGACTGTCGCGGCCGCCTGACCGATTCGCAACATTCTGCGCTGACCCGGGAGGAATCCGCTACGGAAGGTGTTGCACTTTAGGGTGGAACGGGGAGTGATGGCAAAGGGGTGAAGATTTATGGCGAACCGATGGGTGTTGTGCAGTGGTGTCTGTAGAGGTTGAGGATTAGGGGGAAGGAACTATGGAATCTCCTAGGGTGAAGCCAGGAAATGCGAGGGCGAGCGAGGGGCGATAGCGGTCTTCCGTCAGGAACGCGATGCTGGATCACCTGGGAAATACCTAGGAGGAGGCACCCTGGTGCGATGCGGCACTCGACATTCTTTGGGAATATGGTGGACTCTCGCCCTACAGTGTTGCCGCTGTCGCCGGGAAACGAGGCCACCGGGTCCTCCATGACCGCGCTTGCCGACGGCAGACGGCTAGCAGCGCTCGCGAAAGCGGCAGAGTTGGCGGAATGAACGGGACGGAAGCCGTGGCGGCCGATACCAACCTCCTCGGTCATCCGGCGCCGCGACGCTACCTCACCGACCCGGAGGAACTGCGCGGCCGTCGTGTCGCGATTCTGTCGATGGTGGACAGTGAACCTGGCCGGGAACTGTACTCGCAGGCGGTGGGCCACATTCAGAATATGTGCAGACAGGCCGGGGTCAGGCGTGCGGAGGATGCCAGGGCCGCTACAGAAGCTGCGGCCAGTGCTGTGGTGGAGTGGTGGGATGGGGAACCTGTCCGGAACAGTTCCGCGTATACGCATATGCCCGATCTTGGCGGGGTGCATTACCGCAGTGTCGTGGCGGATCTGCAGGCGGCGGCGTTCACGGACAGCAGGGACAGCGATCTCTGCATCTATGCCCAGGCATGGGCGCATGGCGTTGATGTTCTGGCAGGCAGGAACCGCAGGACCATCAGAAGGGAGAATCTGAAGACGCACTCTGCCAGGCGTGGCTATCCGAATCCGCCGGTGATGGTCAGGGGTCTCTACGAGCATACGTCCATCATTGCCGAAAGCGAGGGCCGATCCGTTTCCGATGTAGCCTTCGAGGCAGTGCTTGGTGCCGTCATCCCGGAAGCCTGGACTCCCGACATCTCCAGCAATGTACCAAGTTCCTGCGAGTCCTTCGCCAACAGTCTCGCCACTGCTGATGGGCGGAGTATGCCCGGAGTTCTGGGCGAAAGCGAGCTCGTGTACAGCCTGAACGAGACCATTTATGAAATTGACGAGGCCAGCTTTGTTCTGCGCTGCAGGGAAGCGCATGCCAACCGTCCGACAGTGGCGCGGGAAACTGAAGACAGGTCTCATAAAGGGACCCACGCTGCTGTGCGGGAAAGGATTGAGATCAGGCGTAACACCTAATGCGGAAGGAATTCCTGAACATTCCATTCGCTTAGGCGCAGAGGACGGGTGCCAATCTGTCGAGAACCTGGTTCGCCACACGCGGCGGAGATGTGTGGAGGGCTTCGCAGTGGAGTTCCTTCGCGGAGCTATCAGTGCATATGCCAAGACCACGGTCGTGTTCCGAATTTGACTGACATTTGAAAACGGTACAAACTCCGGGTGAACCGGGTCTCGCCCGATCAGGCAGCGAGGGCAGGGGTGATGGGCCCGTTCGGCCGGACAGGGTTTTGGGTGCCGGGCCGCTGCCCAAGGACCAGGTGCCGGTCACCGCGCCAAGGTCTCGCCAAAAGGCACAGGATCAGGCTCCCGGAACACCGTCGACAGGGTGTTGCCCGATAGGGTGCCATTGGCAAAATCCGGACAGCTGGCGCAGGAATTCGAGCTTTTCCTTCCCGTATTTGGCGATGCCGGTGACACTTTCGCACCGGCCACGTCCCGCAAAGACAGGGGACCGGGACTTCATGCAGAGTATGGAGGACATTCGACTGCTGCCGGGGGTCTTCGATGCCTCACATGACTGATTGGAACGATGTGGATTTCTGCATGGCACAGCTCTCTGGCTCATGCTGTTCCGCAGTACTGAACCAGCCAGCAACCGTCTGCGCAACCACGCCCGTCATTCATGCGATACCCCTATCGCAAACCGTCCCTGAACGGACACGAAGCCAGTCCAGGAATTCACCCCACCTGGTTCAGGCGCGACTTGCACAGCAAACGATACGCTGTTCTACCGCCACCACATGAAGATCATCACGAAACCCCGCGTCAGTACCGGTCTTGCCGCCTGTTCCGGGGCAGTCGCGTTTCTGGTGCTCGGCATGCCGCTCCCACTGCTGCTTGGGCCCATGCTGGGTTGCCTGATTGCCGGGTTGGCCGGGATCCAGCTTCAGGGAATGGGTGTCGTCAGCACGTTCATGCGCACCTTTCTGGGTGTCGCCATCGGGGCTTCCATAACTCCAGAGCTCATTGCGGAACTGCCACGTTACGCATCGTCACTGCTGCTGATTCCAGTTCTCGTGGCGGCGATAGGCGGGGTCGGATATCCTCTGCTCCGCCGCGTTTACGGTTTTGACCATCCAACGGCATATTTCTCCGCGATGCCCGGTGGACTGCAGGACATGCTCGCACTTGGCGCAGAGGCTGGTGGAAACCTGCGTGCGATGTCGCTGATCCACGCAACCCGCGTGCTGGTGATCGTCACCGTCGCACCCTTTTTCCTGACCCTGATTTACGGACTGGATCTCACCGCCCCGCCAGGTGAGCCAATCACGGAACTTCCTGTCGGCCAGACAGTGCTGATCATCGCAGCTGCCTTCGTCGGCTGGTGGACGGCAGTGCGCCTGGGCCTGTTTGGCGCGTCAATCATCGGCCCGATGATCGTGGCTGCAGCGCTAAGCCTGTCGGGCCTGCTGTCGCACCGCCCACCAGCCGAACTTATCTGGACGGCCCAGTTTTTCATCGGCATAACCGTTGGAGCGACATATACCGGCATAACGGCGGCTGAAATCCGACGGGACGTTGGTGCCGGGCTGCTGTTCAGCATCATCGTGGCCGTCACGAGTCTCGCCTTCATCTCATGCGTATTGAGAATCGCGCCAGCGGGCGAACTGGAAATCATCCTTGCGTTTCTACCGGGCGGGCAGGCGGAGATGACGGTAATCGCTCTGGTTGCAGGGGCCGATGTGGCCGTGGTCGTCGCGCATCACCTACTGCGCATTGTCGTCATCGTTCTGCTTGCCCCAGCCTTCGCCGCCTGGCTCAGGCGCTAGCGGGTTGGCGATTGCGTCCTGTCAGTCACCGCACTAAATGTCTGCTGAAATAGGGGGTGCCAATGACTACAGTCGCCAGGGAGTCCGGCGGGGACGCCGTGGATCCGGCCAGCTTCGACTGGGCGGATCCATTCCGACTTGAGAATCTGCTCACTGAGGATGAGCGGATGATGCGCGACGCCGCGCAGGCATTCGCACAGAGCAGACTGCAGCCACATGTCATTGAGGCATTCCGCGACGAGACCACGGCTCCAGAGCTGTTTCCGGAGATGGGCGCGGCGGGGCTGCTGGGAATTACCCTGCCGGAAGCCTATGGCGGCCTTGGCGAAGGCTACGTCACCTATGGTCTTGTGACACGCGAGATCGAACGGGTTGATTCGGGCTATCGCTCGATGATGTCGGTACAGTCCTCATTGGTGATATATCCAATATTTGCCTACGGATCCGAAGAGCAGCGAATGAAATACCTGCCAAAGCTGGTGGCCGGAGACCTGATCGGCTGCTTTGGCCTGACCGAAGCCAATGCGGGAAGCGATCCGGGAGCGATGAAAACGACTGCCACAAAGACAGACGGCGGTTACCTGCTTTCCGGTTCCAAGACCTGGATTTCGAACGCTCCCATAGCTGATGTCTTCGTGGTCTGGGCCAAATCGGAAGCTCATGGCGGCAAAATCAGGGGCTTTCTTCTCGAAAAGGGACAACAGGGGCTCAGCGCGCCGAAAATCGACGGAAAGCTGAGCTTGCGTACGAGCGTTACCGGCGAAATCGTCATGGATGACGTGAAAGTCGGTGAAGATGCGCTCCTGCCGGGCGCGGAAGGCCTCAAAGGTCCGTTTGGATGCCTGAACCGTGCGCGCTATGGCATCTCCTGGGGTGCGATGGGTGCGGCCGAGTTCTGTTGGCAGGCCGCAAGGCGCTATGGACTTGAGCGGCGGCAGTTCGGGCGGCCCCTGGCTCAGACTCAGCTTTTTCAGAAAAAACTCGCCGACATGCAGACAGAGATTTCACTGGGACTGCAGGCCGCGTTTCGCGTCGGTCGGCTTCTGGACGAAGGAAACGCGGCACCGGAAATGATCTCGATCATCAAACGGAACAACTGCGGGAAGGCGCTGGACATAGCGCGCATGTCGCGTGACATGCACGGAGGCAATGGGATCCAGGAGGATTTCCAGATCATGCGCCACATGATGAATCTCGAAACGGTCAACACCTATGAAGGCGCGCATGACGTGCATGCGCTGATTCTGGGGCGTGCGCAGACCGGGCTGCAGGCGTTTTTCTGATGCCGGAGGGAGGCACCCATCACGTGCCCAATCTCCGCTCTTTAGATTCCCGGGACATGTGCCGCACATCTTCCTCGACGGTTGATGGACCGAGCGGTGACAAGGCCCCAGTTGCAGGGTCGCGTATCAGTCATGGTAAACCTGCGCGGATGGCAGCCGGTCTATGCAGACGATTTGACGGTCGAATCGAACGCCGCGAACTGCCCGGCTCATTCGTAAAAGGTAAATTCGGAGAGCTTCGCGACAGAACGCCGTGGCCTTTTGCTGGGAGAACGGTCCTTCCGGACAGTCCTACGCTTCTGGAGAACCACATCCGGCCTGTTTCCCGTGAGTATCCCGGCCCCGGATCCCATCGTCAGTCCCTGGTTCCCGGCTGCTCGGTCCCGCATCCAGTCGGTGCATCACCTTGCGGAACCCGATAGGTTCACGGTGATGGCCAGAACGCTCACGATCCGCCGTCCCGACGACTGGCATCTGCATCTGCGTGACGGCGCGGTTCTGAAAGCTGTGCTGCCAGAAACGGTCAGGCATTTCGCACGCGCCATCATCATGCCGAATCTCCTGCCGCCAGTCGTGACCGGAGCGGAGGCCGCGGCATACCGGAGCCGCATCCTCGCCGCGCTTCCGGATGGCGCATCCTTTGAACCGCTCATGACGCTCTATCTCACTGAAGACACCGATCCGGAGGATGTCGCCGCCGCAGCGGAGTGCGGCCTGGTGAAGGCAGTGAAACTCTATCCGGCTGGCGCGACCACGAATTCGGCATCTGGAGTGCGTGATTTCGGAAAGGTGCGGAGTGTACTGGACCGAATGGCCGAAATCGGGCTTCCACTCTGTGTCCATGGGGAAGTGACGGATCCCGACGTGGATATATTTGACAGGGAAGCGGTGTTCATCGAGCAGGTGCTGGACCCGATCCGCCGAGCGACCCCCGGCCTGCGCGTGGTGCTGGAGCACATTACCACCCGCGATGGACTGGAATATGTCAGGGCACAGGATTCCAGCATGGGCGGAACGATTACCGCCCATCATCTCGTGATCAACCGCAACCATATCCTGGCTGGCGGCATCAGGCCCCATTACTATTGCCTGCCTGTAGCCAAACGCGAAGAGCATCGTCTGGCGCTGGTCTCGGCCGTGACATCGGGCGATCCACATTTCTTTCTTGGGACGGATAGCGCTCCACATCCTGACGATCTCAAGGAACAGGCATGCGGCTGCGCCGGCTGCTTCACGGCCACGAACGCTTTGCCGCTCGTCGCGGAACTGTTCGAGCGTGAGGGTGCACTGCCCAGGCTTGAAGGCTTCGTCTCCCTGCACGGGGCGGCATTTTATGGTCTTCCAGCCAACGAACGAACGGTCACGCTTGCTAAGGGCGTACCTGTCTCCTATCCTGAAAAGATCAGGACCGCTTGCGGTCCAGTCACCGTCTTTGATCCTGGCTTCCCACTCCATTGGTCCGTGACCTAAATGTAGGCTGAACGACGAAATTTCCTACACTGGATGACTCCAATGCAAATGACAGAGCTGCCACAATGATTCCTTTCTCCTTTCCCACAAAAGATGAGATCGCCCAGCTTTCCGCGGAGATGCTCCTCGATTCCGGTGCGGTGCATTTCAACGTGTCTGAACCGTATATCTATGCGTCTGGTCTGCCGGGGCCGACATATGTTGACTGCCGGAAGCTCATATCGTTTCCCCGAATTCGATCTGTCCTGGTGGATTTTCTGGTCGTCACGGTGATGCGGGAGGCTGGATTCGAGGCGTTCGACAACATCGCCGGCGGAGAGACCGCTGGCATCCCCTTCGCGGCCATGGTGGCCGAACGGTTGGGGCTTCCGATGTCATATGTCCGCAAGAAGCCCAAAGGCTACGGCCGCAACGCCCGGATCGAAGGTGCGATGAGTGCGGGGCAGCGGGTGCTGCTTGTGGAGGATCTTACGACCGACGGCGCCTCCAAGCTCGATTTCGTGGATGCGATCCGCAAAACCGGAGCCACCTGCGGGCATACAGCCGTGATCTTCTACTATGGCATTTTCCCGCAGACCGAGAAGACGCTCGATGGCCGCGGCATCAGGCTGCACCACCTCTGTACCTGGTGGGACGTACTGGCGGCGGCAAGGAAGCGAAAAACGTTCGATGACGATACACTGGACCAGGTGGAAGCGTTTCTGAGAGCTCCCGCCGATTGGCGGGCAGCCTACAGGGAAACCGCGAACCAGACGGTCAGGCCTTCGGAAATACGAAGCATCGGTCGCGTCTGATCATCAGCCAGAGCACCGTTCCCGGATTTGGCAGAAAGACTGACGGTATGGTCGCTGTCAGGACAGACCCGTCGTAATCCATGGCCATCTCGACCAGGCTTTCCGAACCCATGAAGCGGGCCCGCAGAACCGTTCCCCGCGCTGCCGTGCCGTCGCGTGGAGTCGGGTTCGGACCCTTTCCACCACGGTCGAAGTCGATCTTGAGGTGCTGGGGACGGATGATGATCTCGACTTCCGTGCCATCGGGCACTCCTGGCGCAAGAAACTGGCCGAACGGCGTATCCGTCAGCGCACCATATACCCTGCCGCGAATGACATTGATGTCGCTGAAGAATGCCGCGGCAGCCCGATCCACCGGTGCGTTGTAGACATTGTAAGGCGCTCCCTGCTGGACGATCCGTCCCGCACGCATCAGCGCGATCTCATCGGCCATTCGCATCGCCTCTTCGGGTTCATGCGTAACCAGCAGGACCGCGGCACCCTCCTCCTTGAGAATTTCAAGCGTCTCGTCGCGGATTCCGTCACGCAGACGGTTGTCCAGCCCGGAGAACGGCTCGTCCATCAGCATTACCTTCGGTTGTGGTGCGATCGCCCGCGCAAGCGCGACGCGCTGCTGCTCACCTCCTGACAGCTCGTGGGGGAAGCGGTCAGCGAATCCCCTCATTCGCACACGGTCAAGCACCGCGCCTGCTCTCGTTCGCCTGTCGGTCCTGGAGCCACGCAGACCAAAGGCAACATTCTCAGCGACGCTCAGATGCGGGAAGAGCGCAAAATCCTGGAAGATCAGCCCTATCGGTCGACCTTCCGGTGGCACGCTGAAGCTGCCATCGCAGACCAGCTCACCGTCAACAAGAACCCGGCCCGAATCCTGCCGATCAACGCCCGCGACGCAACGCAGCGTGGTTGACTTGCCGCATCCAGATGGTCCCAGAAGGCAGGTCACCTGCCCCGGCATCACGCGCAGTGAAACATTGTCAACCACCGCGTGTCCGCCAAAGCGTCGAATCAGATTCTGGACTTCCAGCCGGTGAATGTCGCCTGCCACGTCGCACCCCGCCTCAAACCTGATAAATTTGATAGGTATTTTAGCATTTTGCAACCCGGCGGAGCGCGGTCAGAGCGTCGCGTTCACTCCACCGCCGTCCAGGAGGATGTTCTGCCCGACGATGAATCCCGCCTGCTGCGAGCAGAGGAAGGCGCAGGTCGCTCCGAATTCCTCTGGCTTGCCATAGCGCCGCGCCGGAATCGTTGCCGCACGTCTGGCACGTGCCTCTTCCAGTGTCAGGCCTTCCGCATCGGCTACGGCGCGGTCAAGCGAATCCGCCCTGTCAGTTGCGTGGATCCCTGGAAGAAGGTTGTTGATGGTCACGCCCGATTGCGCCACCTGCCGGGCAGTGCCAGCGACAAAGCCGGTCAGACCGGCACGCGCGGAATTCGAGAGACCAAGAACCGGGATTGGTGCCTTCACGGACTGCGACGTAATGTTGACGACGCGTCCCCAGCCCCGCTCCATCATCGCAGGTACCAGAGCCCTGATCAGGGCTATGGGTGTCAGCATATTGGCGTCGAGCGCCTGGATGAAATCCTCACGGTTCCAGTCTGTCCACTTGCCAGGCGGCGGACCGCCGGCATTGGTTACGAGAATGTCGATGTGGCCAGAGGCATCCAACACCTTCTCTCTTCCGGCCTCGGAGGTGATGTCCGCGACAGCCGTTGTGACCGAAACATCGAACTCGTCGCGAACCGCCGCTGCGGAGGCTTCAAGTCTCTCCTCTCCCCGGGCATTCATGACCAGGTTCACACCCGCTTCCGCCAATGCCCTTGCACAGCCCAGGCCCAGCCCGCGTGACGAAGCGCATACCAGCGCCGATTTCCCTTTGATCCCCAGATCCACTTTCCAGCCTCCAGTTCCAGAACCATTGACGCAGAGACCTACCACCCGCCTCAACACACTGGAAGTGTCGTGCCGACAGCCTGCATCATTCCGAGGCTCCGGGCTGTCGGGAGAAGGATCCGTGCTTCCGCAGACGTCCGATGGACAACTCGGGAGAACACGCCAATTGCCCTTACGGCGCGTCGGTTCTATATGCGCGTCCATGCTGGATCAGATATCGAATTCTCCCGAGCTTCCGCCCGAAATCGCCCGTCGGCGAACTTTTGCGATCATCTCCCACCCGGACGCTGGCAAGACCACGCTGACGGAGAAGTTTCTTCTATATGGCGGTGCGATTCGGATGGCCGGACAGGTGCGTGCCAAAGGGGAGGCCCGGCGAACGCGGTCGGATTACATGATGATCGAAAAGACCAGGGGAATCAGCGTCAGTGCTTCGGCAATGTCCTTTGATTATGGAACCTACCGATTCAATCTGGTGGATACCCCCGGCCACAGTGACTTCTCCGAGGACACCTACCGCACGCTCACTGCCGTTGACGGCGCGGTCATGGTGATTGACGGCGCAAAGGGTGTGGAAAGCCAGACACGGAAGCTCTTCGAAGTCTGCCGCCTCCGTGATCTGCCAATCCTGACGTTCTGCAACAAGATGGATAGGGAAAGCCGGGAGATATTTGAGATCATTGATGAGATTCAGGAGACCCTGGCCATCGATGTCACGCCAGCGTCGTGGCCAATCGGGACAGGACAGGATTTCATTGGCTGCTATGATGTGCTCAACGACCGTCTGGAACTCATGGACCGCGCTGGCCGCAACCGGGTGGCGGAGTCGATCGCGATCGAAGGGCTGGACGACCCCCAACTGGCGGACCACGTGCCTGTCCGCCTGGTGGGGAAGCTGCGGGAAGATCTCGAAATGGCAAAGGAACTGCTGCCGCAATTTGACAGGCGAGCGTTCCTTGAGGGCATATTGACGCCGATCTGGTTCGGATCCGCGATCAATTCTTTCGGTGTGAAGGAACTGATGGAGGGAATCGGGAAGTTTGGCCCTCTGCCCCAGCCGCAGAGCGCCGAACCACGACAGGTCGCTCCCGAGGAAAATACGGTTGCCGGATTCGTGTTCAAGGTTCAGGCGAATATGGATCCCAGACACCGCGACCGCGTGGCGTTCGTTCGACTTGCCAGCGGACATTTCCGGCGGGGTATGAAGCTGACGCATGTTCGAACCAGAAAGCCCATCGCAGTCAGCAACCCGGTTCTGTTCCTTGCTTCGGATCGCGAACTGGCTGAAGAGGCCTGGGCTGGAGACATCATCGGAATTCCCAATCACGGTCAGCTGCGCATCGGCGACACGCTCACGGAAGGCGAGGCGATCCGCGTGACGGGCATCCCTTCATTCGCACCTGAACTGCTACAGGGTGTTAGGGCCACCGATCCGCTTAAGGCCAAGCATCTTGAAAAGGCGCTGATGCAGTTCGCCGAAGAGGGTGCGGCGAAGGTCTTCAGGCCAATGATTGGTTCCGGCTTCATTGTTGGTGTCGTGGGAGCGCTTCAGTTCGACGTTCTGGCAAGCCGCATTGAGCTGGAATACGGTCTGCCGGTTCGCTTCGAACCGCTGCAGTTCACCTCTGCGCGCTGGGTCAGCGGGCCAAAGGAAGTAGTCGATCGGTTCATCGATTCCAACAGGCACCACATCAGCCGTGACCATGACGGGGACATCGTCTATCTTACGCGGCTGCAATGGGACATTGACAGGGTCGAGCGCGACTATCGGGAGATGAACCTCAATGCCACAAAGGAGATGATGGCATGAGATTCCGGTTGATGGAGATCTTCCAGTGACAGCAGGATGTTGCTCACTCCGGCTAACTTAATCCCGCAGGGGCCGTCCGCAGGTCGACCTAGGGCTATCACTTTTGAATCTGAAACTATTACGAATGAAACTCATTGATGCCAATATGTCTGAAAAACAAGCAGATAGGGAAGAAATTGCAGGATCTGAAAGCAATTTTCGAGGGGCGGGGACCCCCGCCGCAGCAACGCGACCCGCCACGACCTCCAGGAAACACTCATGATCGGGCTTCGGGCACCCTCCGTCGGGGTGAGGGGTGCCGGAACATCGTTCTTTTTGGGTGGTGCGAGTAGGATTTCCCTCCCCGGTACATGAAAACGGGGACGGCACTTCGGGCCACGACGCGCTGTCCGTTGCCGATGCGGCGGAGCGCTCCCCGTTCCATCCGGTCAAGGCCTTCGCGGTCAGGGCGGGGGTTGTTCCGGACCAAGACCGGATCTCCGGCAGGCCAGGCGGGATCATGGCGATGTCCGCGCTCCTGTACCCTGCCAGCCTCCGGGGCGGGACGGTGACCGACGGTGCTATGCACATTCAAAGGGAGATGGCGGAGCAGGTCGAGGCCCCTTGGCGGCGGGTATGTCTTCGCGCCGAGGACAGCCAGAGGAGCCCGCGCAGGGATGTGGCGCGTTACATGGAGGACCCACAGATGTTTGGTAACATTGCCGTTTCCGGGGAGGTGGTGGAAATGGAACAAGGCTGCACCAGGACCAGGAGGGCGCGGGCGGTCCACGACACCGGTTAGCTGCGGGAGGCCCATGACTGGCCCGGCCTGACGGCGGTCCGCGCCCACTCTTGAGTTCATACTTTTTCGAACGCAACCCATTGATATAATGGACATCACTCCCGAAAGAGGGCACTACTTTCCGGTGGTCCGCACTCTGTCTTCCGGTTCGGGGGCCGTCAGGGATTCGTCCGTGTCACCTTTCGTGTGTAGATGAACGGGGCCCGGTTCCAGTTCAGCCCCAGGGTCCGGTAGATCTGCCGGGCGTCTGCCGAGGCCGCACTGGGAAGGCCGAATTTCCTCGGGCCCGTCGTTTCGTACAGGATGCTGATCTGCAGGCCGTCCGTCGCCCGCCGGATGCGGTCTGGGCTCATCCGGTGACCCTGAACCGCCAGCCGCTGGCGCAGATGCTGGAGGCAGCAGAAAGCCATGTAGCAGATGGCGATGTGCGCCCGAACCCGGCGCTCCTTCCAGTGCAGGATCGGCCGGATGGCGAGGTCATGTTTGTTGATCCGGAAGCACGCCTCGATTTCCGACAGCCTGCGGTACTGGATGACCAGGTCGCGCGGGTCGGTCTCCCCACAGCCCCAGGCCACGATCCCCCGAAGCCCGTCCCAGCGGGCCGCCTCAGCCACCTTTTCCTCGTTCAGGCGGACCTGTCCGTCGGGGAAATCCAGGAACCGGGCGGTGCCACGATTGCCGTGCGAGGCCGGCTTCCGGCTTCTGTCCAGGCTGGCGCGCAGCTTCGCGATCCGGCGTTCCCGGTCGTGGACATCCTTGCGGGCCCGTCGTGACGAGTGGGTGACCACCAACCTGCACTCGCCGTCCTCGATGCACAGGTAGCGACCGATCGACCGCGAGCACTCGTCCCGGCCCCATGCGCCGTGCCGTCCGGATCAAGAATCTTTCGCTTCCGCGCCGCCGGGCGGGACTTCAGGCGGGCGCCAAGAATGTAAGGCGTCCCACGCTGCCGAAGCGCCGCCTCGTTCTCCCTGCCGATCATCGCGGCGTCGGCCACCACCGTGAAACGCGCCCCGGCATGACGCCGCTCCAGAGCCTCCAGCGCCGTCACGAGGGTGTTTCCCTCGTAGCTGTTGCCCGGGAACAGCTCGTATCCGACCGGAAGCCCCTCCGGCGTCACCAGAAGGGCGAACAGAACCTGGATCCGGTGTGGCCTGCCGTCCTTGCTGAAACCCTTGAGCGGCGGATCGTCGTCCCTCTCACTCTCGAAATACAGGGTCGTCGTGTCGTGGAAGATCGCGGTCAGGGGCTCCGGGAGCAGCGTCTTCGCGGCATCCAGGGACCGCTGGCGGATCGCCTCGATCCGGGCGTCGTCGATCAGGTCCATGCAGCGATAGACGTAGTTCAGGTTCAGGGACAGTTCCCCGTGGCTGTCAGGCTCGCGGACCGTGGCGCGCTTCGAGAGTGGCTGGGCGATCCGGGCGAGCGCCAGTTCCCTGATGATGCGGTTGGCGCTCATGCGGCGGGCGCCGAACAGATGGTCCCAGCCGAAATGGGCGTAAACCACCCCGAAGGCCTCGCGGACCCCGACGGTGACCCGGCTCTCCTCGCGGCAGTCGGCCAGGTCGACCCCCAGAGGCTCGGGATCCCGTGCCGCCCGCCTGGAACTCCCGATCAGGTCCGCGAACCGTTTCGGGGAGAACAGGGCCTGCCGGCCGCTGTCCTTCTGCCTGATTTCCTCGATGATGAGGCGTGCGAGGCCTTCAGGCCGCTCGAGCTGGGCTTCGCTGGTCGCCGTGCCGACATGCCGCAGGACGCGCTGCCGAACCCTGTCGCCATTTCGTACGGACCTGACGATCTGGACCTTCGTGCGGCCGCCCGCAAGTTTTTTCCTTCGTGCGAACATGGCTGGAGCATATTACGTGCCGGGCGCGCATGTCAAACGAAAACGACATCTGGGGCACTACATTGCGACTTTCGCCGACCGGACCGAAATGAACCCTGTATAGCTGGGTTTCCAGAGTCGGGAGACGCCAAAAAAGTAGGAACTCAAGAAAACGGGGACGGCACTTCGGGCCACGACGCGCTGTCCGTTGCCGATGCGGCGGAGCGCTCCCCGTTCCATCCGGTCAAGGCCTTCGCGGTCAGGGCGGGGGTTGTTCCGGACCAAGACCGGATCTCCGGCAGGCCAGGCGGGATCATGGCGATGTCCGCGCTCCTGTACCCTGCCAGCCTCCGGGGCGGGACGGTGACCGACGGTGCTATGCACATTCAAAGGGAGATGGCGGAGCAGGTCGAGGCCCCTTGGCGGCGGGTATGTCTTCGCGCCGAGGACAGCCAGAGGAGCCCGCGCAGGGATGTGGCGCGTTACATGGAGGACCCACAGATGTTTGGTAACATTGCCGTTTCCGGGGAGGTGGTGGAAATGGAACAAGGCTGCACCAGGACCAGGAGGGCGCGGGCGGTCCACGACACCGGTTAGCTGCGGGAGGCCCATGACTGGCCCGGCCTGACGGCGGTCCGCGCCCACTGGCGGATCGGGGAACGCCTTCATCAGGTCCAGGACATCGCCATGAATGGGGAAGGCCAAAGGAACCGAACCGGCAGTGGCCGGCGAAATCTGGCCATGATGCGGCGGATGGCGACGAACCTGGTGAGGTCCTCAGAGGGGGGACGGGGGTGTCGATGCGCGGCCGGATGAGGATGGCGGTATGGGACCATGACGTCCTGCCCAGACTGATCCGGGTCGCCGCCAGGCTCAGCGAAGAGGTCCGAAAGAAGGAGATTCAATAGCGATAGCCCTTAAGGTCGACTGCCAATGGCTTGACGTCCGACAGGCGATCGCCTAAATGGCATGAAGTCAAACGACAGGCAATCCGGTCTGTCGAGCCGCGCGGGAGACGTGGCTGGAGCCAAGCCGCTATCCGAAAGGCACACATGACTTCATTCGCTGACTTTGGGCTCACCCCGGAAGTTCTTAAGGCCGTATCCGAAGCAGGTTACGAAACTCCCACACCGATTCAGGCAGGTGCCATTCCCCCGGCCCTTGAAGGCAGGGACGTTTTGGGAATCGCCCAGACTGGCACGGGCAAGACGGCGAGCTTCACGCTGCCGATGATCAGTATGCTTGCGAAGGGCCGCACCCGGGCAAGGATGCCTCGCAGCCTCGTTCTCTGTCCAACCCGCGAACTGGCTTCACAGGTGGCTGAGAATTTCGACACCTATTCCAGGCATGTGAATCTCACAAAGGCACTTCTGATCGGAGGCGTCAGTTTCAAGGCGCAGGATGAGCTGATCGATAGGGGCGTCAGCGTGCTCATCGCCACTCCAGGCCGTCTTCTTGATCATTTCGAGCGGGGCAAGCTTCTTCTCAACGGCGTTCAGGTAATGGTTGTCGATGAGGCCGACCGGATGCTCGATATGGGCTTTATCCCGGATATCGAGCGCATATTCTCGCTAACGCCATTCACCCGTCAGACGCTGTTCTTCAGCGCCACCATGGCACCTGAAATCGAACGGATTACCAACGCCTTTCTGTCGAATCCCTCAAAGATCGAAGTCGCGCCCCAGGCGACGGCATCCGAGACAATCGAGCAGGCGGTGGTTATGTTCCGGGCATCCCGCCGTGACCTCGCTCCAAAGGAGAAAAGAGCGGCGCTGCGCTCGGTGATCAGGGCGGAGGGTGAAGCCTGCACGAACGCGATCATATTCTGCAACCGAAAGACCGATGTGGAGATTCTCGCAGGCTCCCTGAAGAAACATGGATTCCAGGCGGCGCCGATCCACGGCGATCTTGACCAATCGCAGCGAACCCGAACGCTCGACGCATTTCGTGACAGCTCGCTGAAACTGCTTGTTGCATCTGATGTTGCGGCACGCGGACTGGACATACTGTCAGTCAGCCATGTCTTCAATTTCGACGTACCTCACCATGCCGAGGACTATGTGCACCGCATTGGCCGAACCGGACGCGCCGGGCGTGAAGGCAAGGCGATTACGATCTCTGAACCACGCGATGAGAAGGCGCTGGATGCCGTCGAGCGGCTGATCGGGAAGCAGATTCCGCGCATGGACGCAGTCGGAACATCCGAAGCTTCGGGCATGACGGCGATGTCGGACACGGCCAAAGATACGAAGGCGTCCAGAAGTCGGTCACGGAAGCGACGCGGCAGTGATTCTTCCCACAGGAAGCCTCAGAAAGGCACCCCGATCGAAGAAAGTGTGGTGGGTATGGGAACACATCTGCCGCAGTTCATCGCCATGAGCTTTGATGAGCGGCTGGCAATCTGATCTTGCGCCATCGTGGAGCGCAACTGCTGGACGTCTGGCATGAATTTCCCCTCGGCACAGCGCGAATCCATTACGGTCACAGGTTCGTGGAGGGTATTGTTGCGAATATGAACGGGTGCGCTGCCATTTGAAGGCCATTGCGGACCTGAGCCACGAGATCACTTGTCTGCTGAACCCATGCATTCCGGTCCGAATGTGAATCGCATGGCGTCATGCATCCTTCGGTGCGCATCGCTGGTAGACAACAGCTTCCATGCAACCGCGAAATATCATGAGATGATCCAGGACAAGGTCAAAACCTGAATATCCTCAGTGCCGATCCCGTAGGTTGATCCCAAGAACTGGAATCACGCAATCCTCCCCGACAAACAATTTTTCGAGCACTTGAAGGACATTTCTGCAGCCAAGCGCTGATACATTCGAGACTCATGGTCAGTTGGAGCGGGTAGCGGGAATCGAACCCGCACGTCCAGCTTGGGAAGCTGGCAGGCTACCACTACATCATACCCGCCTGACTCCCATGTTTATCCCTGACCCTCATTGGCCGCAACCTAAGTAATCCAGGATAGGGGTTGATATGGGCGATACACGAGTACACCTCCGCATAGGTCCCCAGATATCACGGGCCAAGGGTGATCGGATTCTTCGTGTGTCGAACGTATGGGGTCCAACCATATCCGCTCCCACGCCCGCCTGATTGGCTTCGGTTGCGGAAATTCGACAGCGCACAGCCAATCAGGCTAGTTGGCCGCTGTTTCGAGCCGGAGCGATCAGATAGCCCGTCCCGCCAATGCAGCGGGCTGGGCCACTCTTCCTCAATCGGCAAGTCTCCGGGGCAGGGCGTTCGCCCACGCGCTGATCGTTCCAGCTCCCAGGCACATCACTATGTCGCCACGCCGGGCGATATCCAGAATCAATCGCGCGAGATGTTCCTCCCCTTCCAGCGCCCGCACGTCACGGTGCCCATGACGCATAAGGCCTGCTACGAGCGAATTGCGGTCGGCACCTTCTATCGGTGCTTCGCCCGCGGCGAAGACATCGGTGATTGCCACAATGTCGGCTTCATCGAAACAGGTGCAGAATTCCTCGAACAGGTTGCTGAGGCGGGTAAAGCGGTGCGGCTGGTGAATTGCGATCACTCGCCCTTCGGTGGATTGGCGCGCCGCCTTGAGGACCGCCGCAATCTCTGTCGGATGGTGGCCGTAATCGTCAATGATCGTGACCCCATTAACTTCACCCACCTTGGTAAAGCGGCGGTTAACCCCCCTGAAGCTCGACAATGCCTCGCGGATCGCGTTTCGCGACATGCCTAGATGTCTGGCTACCGCAACGGCAGAGAGCGCGTTGGATACATTGTGTTCGCCGGGCATCGGAAGATTGCAGTCCTCGATCATCACCCCCTCAAGCGTCAGCGCGACATCAAAGCGGGACATTCCGTTGCTGAATGACAGATTCACCGCGCGTATGTCGGCTTCGGCATTGAAGCCGAACGACACGACACGCCGGTCATGGACCCTATCAACCAGTTTCAGAACATTGGCGTCGTCAGTGCAGCAGACAGCAAGCCCGTAGAACGGAATGTTCTCAACGAAATCGAGAAATCCCTGATGCAGCGCCTCTTCGGTGCCCCAATGTTCCATATGTTCGGGATCAATATTGGTAACCACGGCAATTGTGGCTGGAAGACGATTGAACGTGCCGTCGCTCTCATCAGCCTCTACCACCATCCATTCGCCCATTCCCATACGGGCGTTGCTGCCATAGGCATGGATGATTCCGCCATTGATGACGGTCGGGTCGAACCCGCCAGCATCAAGCAGTGTCGCCACCATTGTTGTCGTCGTTGTCTTGCCATGGGTGCCAGCGACGGCGACGTTGGATTTGAGCCGCATCAGTTCAGCGAGCATCTCCGCTCGGCGGACAACTGGCAGTCCCTGCTGGCGGGCGGCGTCGAGTTCCGGATTTCCCGGCTTGATCGAAGATGAAATCACCACGACTTCCGCGTCCCGGAGGTTCTCGGGTGCCTGGCCGATGGAAATCTCAGCGCCCATGGCCGCAAGGCGGTCGGTGATTTTTGTGGCTTTCAGATCTGAGCCCTGGACACGATAGCCCAGATTCAGCAGCACCTCCGCAATGCCCGACATGCCAATTCCACCGATGCCCACAAAATGCACGGGCCCCAATTCCATCGGCAGTTTTGTCACTGCGTTCATGATGGAATGCCTGAATAGTTTCCAGCGTTCATGTTTCACTTTCTGTCAACTTTCCTCTGCCAGTTTCGTTACCAGTTCCGCAAGCCTGTTCACGGCGTCAGGCCGTCCTGTAGCAAGCGCTGCCTCAGCCATGTTCCTGGCCCTATCCGGATCTCCGAGGATCATTCCAATCCGTTCCGAAAGTCTGACTTCGTTAAGTTCCGATTCCGGGAGCAGTATGGCGCCACCGGCTTCAACGAGCATGCGTGCATTGGCGGTCTGGTGGTCCGCTGCAGCATGCGGATAGGGAATGAGAATAGAAGGTCGACCGATGACGGAAAGATCAGCAATGGTTGAGGCACCCGCCCGGGAAATCACCAGCTGCGCCTCGGCCATACGTTTCGGAACGTCCCGAAAAAAGGGCTGGACATCGGCCTGGATGCCATGTTCCGCATAGAAATCGCGCACATGCGCCAGATCCTCGTCGCGTGCCTGGTGGCTCACACGGATGAATCGCAGAAGGGTGGACGGTAGCTGGGCGATGGCTGGAGGTACGATATGGCTGAGCGCCCGTGCGCCCTGGCTGCCGCCGATCACAAGGATTTCCATCGGATGATCACCGGGCGCGATATAGGGTGCTGCCGCTCTGGCCGTGACTATGCCGCGCACCGGATTGCCCGTGTGGATTCCCGTTGTTCCCGGTGGCATGGCTGTCGGCCAGATCCCGCAGGCAACGGAGTCCACGCGACTGGCAAAATACCGGTTCACCCGCCCGAACACACCGTTCTGCTCATGGATCATTCGTGGCAATCCGAGCCAGACGGCTGCGGCCAGGACCGGAACCGCAGGATAGCCTCCGAAACCAATGACCGCGCTGGGAGGATCACGACGGAAACTTCGACGGGTGGCCAGAGTGCCAAAGGCGATGCGGAACGGTGCCCTGGCCATTGCCAGTCGACCACTGGCGAATGTGGCGGAAGTGACCCTTTCAACTTCGGTCGAATGTGGAAATCCGCCAATGTAGCGCTCTCCCCGATCGTCGGTAATGAGCTTTACGCGCCAGCCAGCCCGAAGCAGGTTATCCGCCAGCGCCTGGGCCGGAAACATGTGTCCTCCGGTACCACCAGCCGCAATGACAAGAAAAGGCTGGCTCATGGTTGTCGTTCCGCTTCATGCGCCGCGACTCGGGGGAGCCCCGCCAGATCCAGATCCGGGCCGGTCTTCCTGCCCGACATCGTTCAGCGTCCTCTTCGTGATAGTATGTCTCCAATCTCTCCCTGCGGCCTCTCGCGTGTCAGCGCCAGCAGCATCCCCAGGGCTATGCCACTGGCAATGAGCGAGGATCCTCCGTAGCTTACAAACGGCAACGTCATCCCCTTTGCAGGCATAAGCCGCACCGCGACCCCCATATTGATGAATGCCTGGATGCCGAAGGTGCAGGCCAACCCGGTTCCAGCAAAGCGGATGAACGGATCGCGTTCCCGAACCAGACGAATAAGCGAGTGGATAATGATGGTGAGATAGAGGATGATGATGAAACTCACCATGACTAGCCCGTATTCCTCGGCGGCGACGGCGATGATGAAATCGGTATGTGCATCCGGCAAAGACCATTTCACGTTGCCCTCACCCACGCCTACGCCAAAGAATCGGCCTTCCTTGATGGCATCGATAGCATAGCTGATCTGGGTGTTCGGACCGACTTCCGACGACAGGAAACCTTCGATTCGACGTGCGAAATGTTCCGAAGTGTTATAGGCGATAACGCCTATGCCCAATGCGCTTCCAGCAATCGCGAGCAGTAGCCTATATGATGCGCCGGCTACAAAATACATCACGCTCCAGCCAAACAGCACCAGGCAGGCCTGACCGAAATCAGGCTGTAAGGCGAGCATGGCGGCCACGATGGCGGTGAGTGCGAACGACATGATACGGCCGGGTGGCCCTTCGACTTCCTGTACCGCAGCCATCAGCCAGGCGGATGAGATGATCAGGAAGGGCTTGAGAAACTCTGACGGCTGGACCGAGGCGAATCCCAGCGAATACCAGCGCGTCGAACCTTTGCCGAAATCGGTCCCCAATACTGGCAGCAGCGCGGTCGCGGCGAAAGCGATGACGAAGCCGAGAACGCCAACGCGGCGTACCGCCGTCGGTGATGCCATGGACACAAGGATCATTACGAGAAGGGCCGGAATTCCGAAAACGGCATGGCGAATGACGTAGTGGAACGGCTCAAATCCGTTTCGGAGCGCCAAAGGCGGCGAAGCCGCAAAACCCAGAAGTAAGCCAATACCGAACAGAAGCAGCACGCAGGAGATTGCCACCTTGTCGGTCGTACGCCACCAGTTTGGTAGAATTGGCTCGCCATCCCGAACGGGTACGGACCCATATACCATATCAGTCATGGAGAAATGCCCAATGCTGCTCAGTTTCTTGATGCCCGTTTCCCGGGTCTGATACCTAGAATGGCCAATATCCCTGCTCATAGTCAATTAAAAAATTTGCTACGGCGCATTTTTTGGCGTCCACCGGGAATTGGTTCCGTCAGGGAGGAAGCCGCGCTGGGCTGGCACGATCCCTTTCCTGTAGTCAGCAGTACTACAGCCTCGCCTCCGGTCCGAAGCGCAACGCCGATCCCATTTCGGAACCAGAACGATGCCTGAATGGAGGAAATCGCCACCGCCCCGTGTTTCCCGTCCCTTGATCGCCACGTTCGCCGCTACTGTGTCCAGCCTTCCGGAAACGCTTTGAAGGGCTGTGCATTGACTGCGGTGTGGAGCTCCGTTTCGAACGGTGGTCTTTCCTAGGGTGTGGGTCGGACAGGGTCAGTCATGGAACTGGGGTCACTGTCCGACCGGTCAAGGCTAGCCTGTGACGGCGGAGCCGGGACCCTGTTCCCGAATGGGTTGCACTTCAAGGTGATACGGGGCGAAAATTGCTGGCCTTCGAGCATGTAATGGATATTGTTTGTGGACATCAGGGTTGAACAGGGAGTGGATTGTGGCATCATCATCACAGCGCCCGAGCAAGACCGCAGAACTCGTGGCCGCTGGCCGTGCGGTCCATTATCGCTATGACAGGCCGGTAATCCTTGAGGATCCATATGCGATCGAGCTCTGCGGTTCGTTCTGGAAAACGGTCGTACTCGTCCCACCGCTGAAATGGCTGATGAATGATGTGGTGCTGCGGCGCGTCGCTCCGGTAATTCCGACGTTTCTGGTGCGGGCACTCTACGGCGAGCAGCAGGCGGAGCTCGCCATCCGCCGCGGCGTGACGCAATATGTGATCATTGGCGCAGGATATGATTCCTTCGCCATGCGGCGAACGGACCTGACCCGGTCGACCACGGTGTTCGAGGTTGACCAGGCGGCGACACAGAACCTGAAACGTCGTCGCATGGCAAAGGCCGGTATCCCCGAACCGGAACAGGTGCGATATGTTGCTGCTGACCTGAACCAGGTCCCGCTTATGGATGCGCTGGCCCCGCATGGTTTCGACCCCCTGAAACCGGCGTTTTTCTCATGGTTTGGCGTAACCTATTACCTGCCGCGGGAATCGGTCGACGAGCTGTTCAGCCTGGTGCTGCATGACATGGCGCCCGGAAGCGCCATCGCCTTCGACTATCTGGCCGAGTTTGAGGCGACACCGGAACATGCCAGGAAGATCCACCTGCAATGCCAGAAATTCGTGGCAAAAAGGGGGGAACCCTGGATTACCGCCCTGAATCCGAACACCCTTGTGAGCGACCTAAAGGAATCGGGTTTTTCGCATGTCGATCATGTCCTGCCATGGGAACTTGATGACAGATTCCTGTCCGGGCAAAGCGGGTTGACCTGCCCGCAGTTCATTGGCCTCTGCACCGCATCAAATTGAAGGATCACAGTGGGGATGCAGAAGTCAGGTTGGCCCGGCTGATCGGCGGGCTATTCTGGCAGCGCTCGCGCTGCCGTGGCTGGTCGGGATCATGTCCGCAGCCCAATGGCATTGACTTAGGCATCCGGATTTTTTTCCGGCGACGGCCGCTCCGGGATCCGCCAGCGTATCAGGCGCTTCACGTTCTTTCGCACACGAGCGATTTTCCAGTTGACTCGCTTTCCGATCCGTGCGGCGGCAGGGTCGGTACAGTAGGGCTGGAGACAGCGTCATGGCGGAATCGGGTAAGGGATCGGCCACGGTCGAGGTCTAGGTCGGAAGGCCCGTGCAGAGCCAGATCGAGCTGACCCGCAGTACCGTCGGGCTATTCCCGAAGAACAGCCGACGGGAACTGTCGCGGACCATCCGCGGGAACCTCGGCTGGAACACATCCTCCGGTACCTACCGGGAGCGGTTCCGCCTGCGCGTCCTGGAGCGCTTCGGGGAGCTGCGGTGGTGTCGCTCCCGGACAGGCGCGCGACTGTCCCGGGTAGGCTTCGTCCGGTCGAGCGGGCGGCCGCCCCGGATCCGGGTCCGCCGGTGGAGTGTCCGCTGTCCGGACTGGAGCCGGTCACGCTGGAGCCGGTGTCCGGAAAGGCGGCGATGGCCGAAAGGACGGTCACGCTCCGTCTGCCGGACGGAAGCGCCGCTCGCGACCACGCTCCCGTCCGGCTGAGGCTGCTACGCTACACGGCAGGAGGCACGGAGTTCGTGATCGGAACCACGCTTTCCGGCAGAACGCGCTTTCCCACCGCCGACATCGAGAGGCTCCACGCCCGCAGGTGGAGCGTGGAGGAGCTATACCGGACATCCGAAACCTCCATGAAGGCCGAGAGCCTCGCCGCCCGGACGGAGAACGGCGTACGACAGGAGTTCCACCCGCACATGAACATGATCGCCGCCGTCCGGCTGTCCGCGAACGGGCTGGAGGCAGGGCTGAACCACGGCGGAGGCGGGAAACTGCAGGTCAGCCTGACCAACGCGCTCCGTGTGGTGTACCGCAGCCTGGAGGAGTTCATGACAGGTCAGGCCGACGCCATCGCGGAAGCTGTGTCGCGGGGCCTAGAGGCGTTCGCGCGCTGCGTCCAGAAGGAAAGACCGGAAAGGAGCTATCCGAGAAAATCGAGGAATCCGATCAACAAATGGGCGCGGAACTGACGGCCGGCAACGTCCCGTAGCCGTAGCCGATCGCCGGAAAAGCGGCACGGAGCGGCCGCCTGACCATACCCGCTTAAGTCAATGCCATTGGTCCGCAGCAAGACCCCGACAGTTCGCACGGACCAGCAGCCTCGAAGCGGGGAAAGATCGCGTTACGCTCAAGGCCATGGATGTGGCCACTCTTTCGCTGACATGCTTCGCCCGTCGTTTCACGCGGTTTCCCGATCGGACGGGCAGAAAGCGATTCCCTGCGGAACCTCGCAGTGGGCTTCGGCCGACGGAGTTCGTGGTGGGGACCTTTCTACCCGATCCGCTGTTGGCTGATCCATTCGCCCCGACAGGCTCTCAGTCAGGGTAGCGATGAGCCAACCGGTCAACGCCCGCCATCACCACGCGAAAGCCCTGACATCGTTTCCGAGTGACTGGAATGCCACTTTTGGCTCCGAATCCTGCTGCCCTGAACCAGTTCACCGAAGTGACCCGCGCCGTTTCAGGGAAACCTTCCCCGGGGAGCGGGAAAGGGTCGCGAAGACCGTCCCGGACAGCTTCCATGCCATGTCATCCATGCGCGGTGTCGCGCAAATTGGGTAACGGAAGTGAACACTCTGACCTTAGCCAGGATGCCAGCGACGCTCATCGCAAATCAGGTGATGAAAGATCGGTTGTAATGCATCGCTTACCAGGGCGTTCAATCTCCTATCCGGAATGGGTGCAGTAACCGGAAAACGGTCCCTGATCGTTCATGTCGCGGCTCCCGCCAGAGGTTTCCGTTTGACTCTTACGTTCTTCGACGTCAATTCCGCGACTGGGATATCCCACCGAACAATGAAATCCAAAGGAGGAAGATCATGCGGAAATACCTTTTCTCCGCGACTGCGGCGTCGGTTGTGCTTGCATCCGGCGGTGCCGCACAGGCCGATATGGCCGCGGCGGAAAAATGGATCGACGAGGAATTCCAGCCATCTGCGCTGTCCCGCGAGGAGCAGCTGGCCGAGATGGAATGGTTCATAGAGGCGGCGCAGCCTTTCGCTGGCATGGAAGTCAATGTGCTGTCGGAGACCATTCCGACGCACTCCTATGAATCAGAAACGCTTACCAGGGCGTTCGAGGAAATCACCGGTATCAAGGTCAACCACCAGCTTCTGGGCGAAGGAGAGGTCGTGCAGGCCGTCCAGACCCAGATGCAGACCCAGCGCAATCTCTACGACGGTTACGTCAACGATTCCGACCTGATCGGAACGCATGCGCGCCTGCAGCTGGCCTACAATCTTTCTGACCAGATGGCGGGTGACTGGGCGGCAACCACCAGTCCGGGCCTTGATCTCGACGACTTCATCGGAGCGTCCTTCACAACTGGTCCGGACGGCAAGCTCTATCAGCTGCCAGACCAGCAGTTCGCGAACCTGTACTGGTTCCGTAAGGACTGGTTTGATCGGGAAGACCTACAGGCCCAGTTCAGGGAACTCTACGGCTACGATCTCGGAGTTCCGGTGAACTGGTCGGCCTATGAGGACATCGCCGAGTTTTTCAGCGTGCATGTCCAGGAGATTGACGGCGTCCGGGTCTATGGACACATGGATTACGGCAAGCGCGCGCCCGACCTCGGCTGGCGCATGACTGATGCCTGGCTGTCCATGGCTGGCGCCGGCGATGTGGGTGAGCCGAACGGCATCCCGGTCGACGAGTGGGGCATTCGCATGGAGGCGGGCTCGTGCAATCCGGTTGGCGCCAGCGTTAGCCGTGGTGGAGCCGCCAATGGTCCTGCGGCGGTCTATGCGATCCGCAAATGGGATGAGTGGCTCAGGAATTACGCACCTCCCGGCGCGGCATCCTACGACTTCTACCAGTCACTACCGGCGCTGTCCCAGGGTAATGTGGCCCAGCAGATTTTCTGGTACACCGCCTTCACCGCGGATATGGTGAAGTCCCAGTCTGATGGAAACAACACTGTCGATGCCGATGGCAACCCGCTTTGGCGGATGGCTCCGAGCCCACACGGCCCGTATTGGACCGAAGGCCAGAAAGTCGGCTATCAGGACGCCGGCTCCTGGACGTTCCTGAAATCCACCCCTTCGGATCGGGCTCAGGCTGCCTGGCTATACGCCCAGTTCGTCACTTCGAAGACGGTTGATACCCGCAAGTCCCATGTGGGCCTGACCTTCATCCGCAACTCGACGGCGAACCACGAGAGCTTCACCGAGCGTGCGTCGAAGCTGGGTGGTCTGGTTGAGTTTTACCGCTCGCCCGACCGGGTGGCCTGGTCGCCAACCGGCATTAACGTTCCCGACTATCCAAAGCTCGCCCAGATCTGGTGGCAGCAGATCGGGGATGTGAACTCGGGTGCCTTCACTCCGCAGGAGGCGATGGACCGCCTTGCGGAGGAGATGGACGCGACCATGGCGCGTATGCAGGCTGCTGACGAGGCTGCCAATGTGTACGGTGGCTGCGGCCCACGGCTCAATGAGGAAAGCGATCCAGAGCATTGGCTGAGCCAGCCCGGAGCGCCCAAGGCCAAGCTCGACAACGAGAAGCCACAGGGTGAGACGGTCAAATACGAGGAGATCGTCGCGCGCTGGAACCAGTGACCGACAGTGGTGGAGCGCCTGTGGGCGCTCCACCAGCCTCAATAGATCAAACAGCCGGAAATCGGCCGCAAATTCCTGCAGGAATCCTGATGGCGCTGGAGCTCAGAAACGTTACGAGGAAAGTTGGCGCAGAGACCCATATCCACGAGACGTCGCTGAAGTTTGAGCCGGGCGGTTTCAACATACTCCTGGGCGCGACCAATGCCGGAAAGAGCACATTGATCCGGCTGATGGCGGGTCTGGAACGACCCTCGTCCGGCGAGGTCAGGGTGGATGGACGGAACGTCACTGGCCAGAGTCCGCAGAGGCGGAATATCGCGCTGGTGCATCAGTTCTTCATCAACTACCCGCATATGACGGTGTATGAAAACATCGCGTCGCCGCTGCGGGTTACGGGGGTGGAGAAATCCGACATCGACCGTCGCGTATGCGAGGCGGCGGATGTCCTTCAGCTTCGGCCTATGCTGGGTCGCCGTCCGCAGGAGCTTTCAGGTGGACAGCAGCAGCGCACGGCGCTGGCGCGTGCGATCGTGAAGGAATCGAAAGCGATCTTCCTGGACGAGCCGCTGGCAAATCTCGACTACAAACTGCGTGAGGAACTGCGGGAGCAACTTCCTGACATCCTCGGCGAACGTGGCACCGTTGTTGTCTACGCAACCTCGGATCCGACAGAGGCGCTAATGTTGGGCGGCCATACGGCACTGGTCCATGAAGGCGGAATCACCCAGTTCGGGCGCACCAGCGACATCTATCGCTCACCCGCCGATCTTGTATCGGCACGGGTGTTTTCGGATCCGCCGATCAACCTCGCCCAGGTCCGCAAGCAGGGAGACCGGATCCATCTGGACGATCTCTGCTGGCAGGCTTCCGGTGAGGTCCTGGGGCTCGGAGATGGAACCTATACACTGGGTATCCGCCCCCACCATATCACACCGACACCGCCAGCGGTTCCATCCGTCCAGATCCGGGACCGGGTGGAAATCACCGAGCTCAGCGGCTCGGAAAGTGTCGCGCATTTCTCGCTGGGTGGTCGAAACTGGGTCAGCCTTTCCTCAGGAACCCATCCCTACCGCGTGGGTGAGATGCATGGATTTCATCTATTGCCCGAACAGTGTTTCTATTTCGATGGGGAAGGGGCGCTCGTGGCGAAGGGAATGACCCATGGCTAGGATAACGCTTGACGGGTTGCGCCACAGCTATCTGCCCAATCCGTCGTCCCTAGACGACTACGCGCTGAAGAAAATCGATCTCGAATGGGCCGATGGGGGCGCTTTTGCATTGCTGGGACCTTCCGGCTGCGGAAAATCCACTCTTCTGAACATCATTTCGGGGCTGCTATCCCCTAGCGAAGGACGGGTACTGTTCGACGGAAGCGATGTCGGTGCACTACCGCCCGACAGGCGCAACATTGCACAGGTGTTCCAGTTCCCCGTGATCTATGACACCATGACCGTCTATGACAATCTCGCTTTCCCGCTGCGCAATCGTGGCATGGAAGCCGGATTGGTGGATGCCCGGGTGCGGGAGATTGCCACCATGCTGGAGCTTGACGGCCGTCTATCGACGCGGGCCTCAAACCTGACGCCCGACAGCAAGCAGAAGATCTCCATGGGGCGCGGGCTGGTTCGGGACGACGTCAATGTCATCATGTTTGACGAACCGCTGACGGTAATCGACCCGGAACTGAAGTGGAAGCTGCGCTCGAAGCTCAAGGAACTGCATCAGAGGATTGCGATCACCATGATCTATGTCACCCATGATCAGACCGAGGCGCTGACCTTTGCGGATCAGGTTGTGGTCATGCAGGAGGGTGAGATTGTCCAGACCGGCACTCCCGTCGAGCTGTTCGAACGCCCTATGCACACATTCGTAGGGCATTTCATCGGATCTCCAGGGATGAATGTTCTGCCTGCGGAGGTTTCGAACGGCGTGGCGCGGTTCCAGGGCCATCCGGTGGCGCTGGAAGGGGCAATCGCTCCCCACCAGGGCAGGACCGAGATCGGGATTCGGCCGGAATACGTGCGCGTCGGAACCTGCGGGATTCCGGCGGTTGTGCGCAAGGCGGCCGATATCGGACGCCATACGGTTGTTGAGGCGATGGTGGGCGAGTCAGTGGTGATTTCGATCACTGACGGCCAGCCACCCGAGAAGGGAATGGAGGTGCATCTCGACTTCGATCACCGCCAGACCCGGCTCTATGCGGATGGCTGGATAGCAACCGAAGTGAGCCCGCCATGAGAACCGAAAACCAGCGGGGCTGGCTGTTCGTGCTTCCGGTCCTGGTTCTCGTCGCTTTCAACGCGCTCGTGCCACTTATGACGGTGGTCAACTACTCGGTGCAGGAGACGTTCGGCAACAATCAGTTCTTCTGGGCTGGTCTCAGATGGTTCGAGGAACTCCTGCGCTCCGAGCGCTTCCATGCTGCGCTAGGGCGTCAGCTTCTGTTTACCACCACAATCCTGATTATCGAGGTGCCACTGGGTGTCGCGATCGCGCTTGCCATGCCGCGCAAGGGTTTCTGGGTTCCGGTCTGCCTTGTGCTGATGGCGCTGCCGCTCCTGATCCCCTGGAACGTCGTAGGTGCCATGTGGAACATCTTCACCCTGCCCGATATCGGGTTGTTGGGATACATGCTGAACTCTGCCCTTGGCATTGACTACAACATGACACAGAGTCCGGTCGCCGCCTGGATCACGGTTGTCATGATGGATGTCTGGCACTGGACTTCGCTTGTGGTTCTGCTGGCATATGCGGGCCTGATCTCGATCCCCGAAGCTTACTATCAGGCAGCCAAGATCGACGGAGCGTCCAACTGGTCGGTCTTCAGATACATACAGCTACCAAAGATGAAACGCGTTCTGACCATCGCGATCCTTCTGCGTTTCATGGATAGCTTCAATATCTACACCGAGCCCTTTGTGCTGACAGGTGGTGGCCCTGGCAACTCCACAACCCTGCTTTCGATCGATCTGGTGAAGGTGGCGCTCGGCCAGTTCGACCTGGGTCCGGCGGCAGCGATGAGCCTGATTTACTTCGCGATCACGCTGGCGGTCTCCTGGCTATTCTATACGCTGATGACAAGAGACGACCAATGAGACCCCGCAGCCTGGTGCCGATCCTATACATTTTGTTCCTGATGCTGCCGATCTATTGGCTGGTCGCGATGAGCTTCAAGACCACCAACGAGATTCTTGGTGGCTTTTCCCTGTTTCCACAGGAATTTACCCTCGACAATTACCGGGCGATCTTCACCGATCCGTCATGGTATTGGGGGTATATCAACTCCATCATCTACGTGTCGCTCAATACGGTGATTTCGCTGGCTGCGGCTCTTCCCGCAGCCTATGCGTTCTCACGTTACCGCTTCGTCGGAGACAAGCATCTGTTTTTCTGGCTGCTGACCAACCGCATGGCCCCGGCGGCGGTTTTCGCGTTGCCTTTCTTCCAGCTCTATTCGTCCGTTGGCCTCTTCGACACGCATCTCGCCGTGGCGCTTGCCCATTGCCTCTTCAACATTCCCCTGGCCGTCTGGATTCTTGAAGGCTTCATGTCGGGCGTTCCGAAGGAACTTGACGAAACCGCCTATGTCGACGGCTACTCCTTCCCGCGTTTCTTCATCACGATCTTCATTCCGGCGATCAGGGCGGGTGTGGGCGTTGCGGCCTTCTTCTGTTTCATGTTTTCCTGGGTGGAGCTTCTTCTGGCCAAGACCCTGACTGCGGTCGAGGCCCAAGCCCATCGCGGCCACCATGACCCGCACTGCCTCTTCAGCGGGTTACGAGCTGGGCCTGCTGGCTGCGGCTGGAGTGCTGACGATCATCCCTGGTGCGATTGTCATCTACTTCGTCCGAAATTACATTGCCAGGGGCTTCGCCCTGGGGAGGGTCTGATGCGCTGGTCTGTCTACCTGACCGTATCTCTGCCGGCAGTCGCCATGGCGCAGGGCTGGGGCAATGTCAGCAAACCAAAGGAAGAGGTCTTCACATGGGCAAAATGGTGGTCTGAGCCTCTCTTTTCGGGTTTCTGGATGGCCTGGACACGGGCAACGCTGGCCTTTTTCCTATTCATTTTCGGCTTCATCGCGATCCTGACGGTCATTGAGCTGTGCCGGCCCGGAGGGCAACAGCGCGATGGGGTTCTGGGTCTGACCACGACCCGAGGTGACCGGCTGTTCATAGGGCTGCTGGGAGCGGCCTATATCTTTCTCGCATGGATCGGTCTGGTTGGTACGACGCTCTGGATTCCGCTTGGAATCGCCATCACCTGGCTCGGTTTCTGCTTCTGGAAGATCTAGTTTGAGCCCCTTCGCGCCATTTCGAAGCGCCACGCCAGGCCCGCGCTCCCGACAGGGCACGGTGCCGAGCTTCGGATTGGAGGCGGGGATTTCAGAAGCGTTAGTCTACCGTTCGAAAATGAGCCACTTGACGCGATGCACTGGTATGGTAGGGCATAGCGTCCGAACTATCAGGACATTAACCCAAAGGAGGACAAAATGTCTCTTGAACGCGTATTCGGCGTCACCACGGCGCTGACGCTTTGTTCTGCGGCGGCCTTCGCTCAGGACAGTACGATCACGATCGCCACCGTGAACAACGGCGACATGATCCGTATGCAGGGCTATACGGATCAGTTTACTGACGCGACCGGCATTGGTGTTGAATGGGTCACGCTGGAAGAAAACGTTCTGCGTCAGCGCGTGACCACAGACATCACCACGAATGGCGGCCAGTTCGACATCATGACCATCGGCATGTATGAAACCCCCATCTGGGGCGCGAATGGCTGGCTTGTTCCGCTGGATGATCTCTCCAGTGATTACGATGTCGACGATATCCTGCCTGCGATGGCTGGTGGCCTCAGCCACGACGGCACGCTTTATGCGGCACCGTTCTACGGCGAGAGCTCGATGGTCATGTACCGCACCGATCTTATGGAAGCCGCTGGTCTTGAAATGCCGGATGCGCCCACCTGGGATTTCATTCGCGAAGCTGCCATAGCGATGACGGACCGCGACAACGAAATTAACGGAGTTTGCCTTCGCGGCAAGGCAGGTTGGGGTGAAGGTGGAGCCTTTATCACGGCCATGTCCAACTCCTTCGGCGCACGCTGGTTCGACGAAAACTGGACACCTCAGTTTGATACGCAGCCCTGGGCCGATACGCTGAACTTCTTCGTGGGCCTCATGAGCGAAGCGGGTCCTCCCGGATACGCCACAAACGGCTTTAACGAAAATCTGTCGCTCTTCCAGCAGGGTAAATGCGGCATGTGGATCGATGCCACCGTTGCGGCATCCTTCGTGACAAACCCGAACGACTCGACCGTAGCCGACAGCGTTGGATTCGCCCTGGCTCCGGATAACGGCCTGGGTAAACGTTCCAACTGGCTCTGGGCTTGGGCGCTTGCGATCCCGGCTGGAACGGACCAGGCGGCTGAAGCCAAACAGTTCATCGAATGGGCCACGTCGAAAGGCTACATCGAACTGGTGGCTGCGAACGAAGGCTGGGCCAATGTTCCTCCAGGCGCACGGACCTCGCTCTATGAGAATCCCGAATACCAGGATGTACCATTCGCCCAGATGACTCTGGACTCGATCCTTTCAGCTGATCCGAACAATCCAACCGTCGATCCGGTGCCTTATGTCGGCATCCAGTTCGCGGCGATCCCTGAATTTGCGGGTATTGCCTCGCAGGTCAGCCAGGAGTTCTCCGCAGTCTATGCAGGACAGCAGAGTGTGGAAGAAGCTCTTGCGAAAGCCCAGGCGTTGACCGTAGATGAAATGGAGGCAGCCGGCTACTAAGTCCGTTTCCCATCCGGCCCGGGGGGCGGCCCGCCGCCGTCTCCCGGAACCTGTGGCCTAATTTCATTGGATTATTTTCGCGACGGAAGGTCGACCGCTCAGTTGGGGAGATCGGTCAATGGCAACGAAGGCTTCTCGATCAGCAGCCCGTCTGATGATGGCTCCCGCGGTGGTTCTGCTTCTGGGATGGATGCTGGCACCCCTGCTGACGACCCTGTGGTTCTCGTTTCGGCGATACCTGCCCCTTCGCGGGGGAGACCAGGGATTCATCGGCTTCGACAACTATGTCCGTTTCGTCACATCAAGCTCATTCTGGCCGAGCGTGTGGACCACCCTGACCATAGTCCTGGGCGTTCTGGTGATCACGGTCGTCCTCGGCGTGTTGCTTGCGCTGCTTCTCGATCAGCCGATGTGGGGGCAGGGAATCGTCAGAATACTGGTTATTGCGCCATTTTTTGTCATGCCGACGGTCTCCGCGCTCGTGTGGAAGAACATGTTCATGGACCCGGTGAATGGACTCCTGGCGCATCTCTGGAGATTCTTCGGCGGACAGCCGGTCGAATGGCTCAGTAACGTTCCGTTGGGGTCAATCGTCATGATCGTCTCATGGCAGTGGCTGCCCTTCGCGACGCTGATCCTGCTGACAGCCATCCAGTCCCTTGACGGAGAACAGCTTGAAGCCGCCGAGATGGATGGCGCATCGCCACTCAAGCGCTTCGCATTCATCATCCTGCCGCATCTCAGCCGCGCAATCACAATCGTTATCCTGATCCAGACGATCTTCCTCCTGTCCATCTTCGCGGAGATCTTCGTCACCACCGGAGGTGCGTTCGGGACCCGGACGCTGACCTACCTCATCTTCCAGCGCGTGCTGGAAAGCCAGAACGTAGGTCTGGGCTCGGCCGGCGGTGTCTATGCGATCATCCTTGCCAACATCGTCGCGATTTTCCTGATGCGCATTGTTGGCCGGAATCTGGATGCGTGACGGAGGGACGATCATGGCACGCTCAGTCACAACCAACCGCAAGCTTCTGAATACGGCGATCGCGTGGGGGGTCGGACTTCTCATTTTCTTTCCAATCCTCTGGACGATTCTGACAAGCTTCAAGACCGAGGCACAGGCCATCAACGATCCGCCGCTGTTCCTGTTCTTCGACTGGACACTGGAAAACTATTCCGTGGTGCAGGAGCGGTCGAATTACATGCGCTTTCTCTGGAATTCGGTGATCATCGCGAGCTGTTCGACCATTCTGGGGATCATTGTCGCCGTTCCGGCCGCGTGGTCGATGGCCTTCGTGCCATCGAAACGAACCAAGGATATCCTGCTCTGGATGCTCTCGACCAAGATGCTGCCTGCGGTGGGCGTCCTTTATCCGATCTATATCGGCTTCATCAGCCTCGGACTGCTTGATACCCGGATTGGTCTGGTGATCGTACTCATGCTGATCAACCTTCCCATCATCGTCTGGATGCTTTTCACCTATTTCCGGGAAATTCCGGGCGAGATCCTTGAGGCCGCAAGAATGGACGGTGCCACCCTACAGGGGGAAATTCTTTTCGTTCTTACGCCGATGGCCATTCCGGGCATCGCCTCGACCATCCTTCTCAATTTCATCCTGGCATGGAACGAGGCATTCTGGACGCTAAACCTGACAGCGGCCAAGGCGGCTCCGCTTACCGCTTTCATTGCCAGCTATTCGAGCCCGGAGGGTCTGTTCTTTGCCAAGCTCAGCGCAGCGTCGACGATGGCCATCGCACCAATCCTCATCCTCGGCTGGTTCAGCCAGAAGCAACTGGTCCGCGGCCTGACATTCGGCGCGGTCAAATAGGGAGCTGACATATGGGACGCATAACTCTTGACGGGGTATCGAAGAGATTCGGCGACGTTGAGGTCATCCCACCCCTAAACCTGACGATCGAGGACAGCGAATTCTGCGTCTTCGTCGGCCCGTCGGGATGCGGCAAGTCCACGCTGCTGCGTCTGATCGCGGGGCTTGAGGATGTAAGTTCAGGCACGATCCGGATCGATGGTGAGGCCGCTACCGATATCCCGCCTGCGAAGCGGGGTCTGGCAATGGTGTTTCAGTCATACGCGCTTTATCCCCATATGAGCGTTCGTAGGAACATCGCCTTTCCAATGCGGATGGCGAAAGTGCCGAAGGATGAACAGAACCGGCGCATAGAGGCGGCGGCAAGGGCGCTGAATCTCACCGACTATCTTGATCGTCGACCTGGACAGCTATCTGGCGGCCAGCGCCAGCGCGTTGCCATTGGTCGGGCCATCGTGCGCGAGCCTGCAGCATTCCTGTTCGACGAACCTCTGTCAAACCTCGACGCGGCGCTGCGCGTCGGCATGCGGCTGGAGATCTCGGAACTCCATAAGCGGCTTGATACGACGATGATCTACGTGACCCACGACCAGGTCGAGGCCATGACCATGGCCGACAAGATCGTCGTATTACAGGCTGGTGTGATTGAGCAGGTTGGTTCGCCGCTTGACCTGTATCGTAGACCGCAGAACCTGTTTGTCGCGGGCTTCATCGGCTCTCCGAAGATGAACCTGATCAATGGTGCGGAGGCCGAGAAGCACAGTGCTCATACAATCGGCATCCGGCCCGAGCATATAGACGTGACGTCCGAAGGTGGTGGCGTCTGGTCTGGCAGGGTGGGTGTTGCCGAACATCTGGGTTCGGATACTTTTTTTCACATCCACGAGACCGGAGTTGCCCAGGCCATCACCGTGCGTGCGCCGGGCGAGGTCAATCTCAGCTACGGGGATCCCATCGGCCTCAATCCGCGCGTTGATCTCATTCACAGGTTCGATGCCGAAGGTCTTCGGATCGAATGAGGTGGCCTGCAGGGCAAGCAGCAAAGACAGCAGGGAACGGGCGAGGTGGAGGTCAGAGTTTTGCCCAGGCCCATACATGCGAAGCGATACGGCAAAACCGGAGATACGGAAATCGCGGCCAGGATGGACGTTATCCATCAGGACAGGCTTGATGCAGCGGTCTTCAGCGTCTCACCGGCCCCCGAATTCGTACGCGAAGCCCATATGCGGGATCTCGACATCAATGTATCGATCAGGTCGTCCATCTCGCAGACGACCGTAATTCCAGTCATCGCCAACGGCATAGTGGGGCGCATGATCTGGCGGTGTCGCTTTCCTGCCGCGCGGGATCGGGATCGGAAACCCTGCAGGCTCAGGAGCATTGTCCGGGCCGATCAATTCAACGACCTGCAGTCCCGTCAGGGAGAGCGGTTCCTGAAACGCAGGTTGCGGCACTGGATCGGAAAGACCAGAACGCATGGGGTGCCAGCCAAACAGGTGAAGCCGATTTGTGCAGCAGCCGATCGCACCGGAACGACCGACAGATCGGTTCTTCCGGCTGTCCACGCCGGCATCCGGCGCGATTCCATGGAGCGGTCCACGGCCAGGGACATTCTGCTGGAGGCAGATGGACACCTTGCCTATCGTCCATGTGCCAACATGGGAATCCGTCACGAGGATTTCAGTCTTTCCAGTGGCGGGCGAAACCTGGACGCCTTTCATTTCCAGAGGGTGAACGGCCGGTGCAACCAGTTCAGGGGATCTTATGCCGTGATCGCGGCCCCGCTTCCGAAATTCGATACAGTTACTCCTGGAGCTTCCTGCGCGTTGAGCTGGAGAAGATCCCGCTCCGCGCCTGTCTGGCCGCTGCGGCCGAAAGATCGTGCAAGAGATTCGCGAACGGTGCCCATTCAAATGAAACGTGAGGCAGGAGGACCGGTTCCCTTTGGCCGAACTGGCCATGCCAGAGACCTTATCGGAAAGGTGGTGCATTCCGTCACTGACGAAGTACGAACCTGCAATGTGGGCGGTGGACGATGGATGAACTGAAGAATGAAACCTCTCCCGAAACGGTTATGATCCCGCTTCGGGAAAACGCCCTTGGCAGCCTTGCGCCTGAAATCAGGGTGCCTCGCTACAGGCGGGATGAGTTGACGCCCGGGATTGTCCATATCGGCGTGGGGAATTTCCACAGGGCGCATCAGGCATGGTACCTCCACCGGCTCATGCAGCAGGGGGACGCAGGGGACTGGGCGATCATCGGCAGCGGTGTGCGCCCGGCGGATGTGGCAATGCGTCAAAAGCTTCTGGCGCAGGATTGCCTGACGACCCTGATCGAACTGCACCCCGATGGGACCTCTGTTGAGGTCTGCGGGTCAATGATCGACTTTCTGGCGGTCGAAGAGGAAAACGGCCCCCTGATCAAGCAGCTGGCCAGGCCTAGCACAAGGATTGTGTCGCTGACCGTGACCGAGGGTGGCTATTACATGGATGCGGCAAACGGTTCGTTTCATGCCGGCCATCCCGACATTGTCTTCGATGCCGCACATCCAGAACGGCCCCGCACGGCATTCGGCGCGATCGTCGCGGCACTGGCGCAACGGCGCGAGAAGGGTATCGGGCCCTTCACGGTTCAGAGCTGCGACAACCTGCGTGGTAATGGGGACATAGCCCGCTCGACTATCGTTTCGATGGCACGGCTCAGCGATCCCGACCTTGCCAGCTGGATTGATGCGAACTGCTGTTTTCCCAATTCCATGGTGGACTGCATCGTGCCAGCGACCGGCCCTGACGAGATCGCGCGAGTCCGTGCGTTCGGGATCGGGGACGCGGCCCCGGTAACCCACGAAAACTACCGCCAATGGGTGATCGAAGACAGTTTCTGTGCGGGTCGGCCGGACTGGGACCAGGTCGGGGCGATCTTTACTGATGATGTGCATGCCTATGAAACGATGAAGATCCGCATTCTCAATGCTGGTCATCAGGTGCTGGCCAATGTCGGCGAGCTTCTGTCCATCGGTACAATAGCTGAGTGCATGGCCCATCCAAAGATCTCGGCACTGTTTCGCAGGGTTCAGCGTGAGGAGATTGTGCCTTACGTGGCTGCGGTGCCTGGAATGACCCCGGATGCCTATGTTGACCTGATTGAGAGGCGTTTCGCGAATCCGGCTATCCGGGATACAACCCGCCGTGTCGCCTTTGACGGTCTATCCCGGCATACGGGCTTTGTCCTGCCGATCCTCCGGGATGCGCTCGCTGCGGGCGGGCCCGTGGAGGGTCTCAGCCTCGTCGAAGCGCTTTGGGCGCGCATGTGCGCGGGTGTCCGCGAGGATGGCTCGACCATTGAACCAAATGATCCAGACTGGAGCGACCTGAGCAATGTGGCCAATGCGGCGCGGGTTCGTCCGCATGCCTGGCTGGAGCAGCGAAACATTTACGGAACACTTGCCGATGAACCGCGCTTTGCCGAAGCATTCGAGAACTGGCTGGGAGTGATCTTGTCGGAAGGGACCGTAGCCGCGCTTGATCGGTATGTCGCGTGAAGGCTGAATGAGCCAGCTCTGCGATGGAACAGCATGGTGATACTGCTCCGTGGCCAGGTGCCTTTCGAAAGGACTTTGTGCTCTCTTGACTGGTCGTCCAACCGCCCTGGCCTTTGTAGCTTCGCGCGATGGAAAGGCTTCCCGTCGCTATTCGGCGAATACTTGGTTGCCCGAATGCCGCTCGTTGCCGAGATGCCAGAATTTGATCCCGAGATCGACTGCCCATTCTATGGGTCTAGTGGTCTTCCATCATTGAATAGCCGGATATAGGGACTTCAGCCTGATCCACGCGTCTTCCGTCGTGAACCGCCAGTCCACCTTTCCACCCGACCCGTTGCGCCGCTCCCGCCAGGCCGCCACTTCCCCTGTCATGGTGGGCTGGTCCGGTATCCGCCGGTCCAGGCACTGTCGGACGGGGACGTGCGGTGGACAACCTCCTTCAGTTCCCGCCTTTCCGCCTCTCCGGGGATTACCCTGTAGACCCGCTTTCCCGCCATTGGTTCCGCTCCCGTACCGCCCGTCCTTCGCGGTGGCCCATTCCACAGTGTGGCGGACCCATTCCCTTTCGCGAAGGGTTTCCTCTATCATACCACAAATGACGGCCAGGGCGCAGGATCGGATCGGCTGGCCAGCGGCGGAAAGATCAGCCATTCAATGCAGTTAAGCCACTAGGGACTTCCAGAGGAAGAAATTACGAGTTTCAGAAGCGATAGCCCTATGGTGTGGAGATTCAGCCCATCAGAATTCTCGTCCATGCGGTAGAAGCATCATCATCCCCTGGCTGGGGAGGTGCAGGCTTTCTCCATGGTCGTCCGGCTCTCGGAAACAGTTCATCGGCTTGATAATGGTGCCGCTGATATACCCGAGAGTGAATTGGCACGCCGCTTCCAGTTCTGCAGTGCCTTAAGTGAGAGGGTCGGGTTCAAGGGCCGCGGTCTGGCATACCGGAAAGGACGGAAGAATTCCGGTAATTCAGCGGCTGAGGCCAAGTCAGAATCGCTCCACCCAAGGCCGTAGGGTCAGTTCATTGGACCAGGCCGACCGGTGCTGCTGAATCAGCTGAAGGTAGGCTCGCGCAATGACGTCGGGATCCAGCATGGAATCCGGACTGTCGGATCTGTCCATCCGTTCCGGTCGTGATGGACTGCGGATCCCGCCATCTATGTTGATCCAGGCAACATGGATGCCATGCGGATGCAGTTCCCGCGCCATAGACTGTGCAAGGCCGCGCTGGGCGAACTTGCCCATCGCGAAGGGTGCCGATTGTGGGAACCCTTTCACGCCCGCCGAAGCCCCCGTGAACAGAATCGTGCCACGCACGCCATCCACTGGTTCTGTCGTCAACATTGTACGGGCAGCCGCCTGTCCCATCAGAAACGCGCCAAATGCGGTGACTTCAATTGCCTTCAGCACCTTACGTGGCTCAAGCTCCGTTACAGGGCCGCGCAGCCGGTAGGAAGGATTGTAGACAGCGACGCGCGGCGGCGCTTCAAGCCCGTCAAACAGTGCTGCCATCGCATCAGTGTCGCTCGCGTCCATCGCTACGGCACGTGCGCCGGTCTCGGCGGAAAGATCGGACAGCTTCTCTGCGTCCCTGGCCGCCAATACCAGGTCATAATTCGCTGAAAACAGGCGGGCGAGCGATGCCGAAAGCCCGTTTCCAACACCGATGATGACAGCCACTGGTTTGTTCACGGTCATTCTCCTTCGTTTCGGACAGATCGTCTCCGTCCATCCCAATTGGACTGGGAAATCGTTGCTGTAGACAATGCCAGCAGCGATCTCCGCATTTAGCCTGACGAACTATCTCTGATAGTCAACGTCGAAATCGGTAGCGGGTCAATCTGAAATGTTGTCTTTATGTTCCGAATGGCTGCGGTCAGCCCGAATCAGGGGGACGGACGCCCATGGCATTACATGTAATGTAATTATTCATGAATGGGCCATACAGACCCCGTGACACGAACCAGCCTGCCAGACCTGTGGTGGATCTGGCAACTGGAGTGCTGGGGAACCGGAAGTGATGAAGGACCTTTCCGCCGCCGGGCGTGGCAGAGAGGGAGGTAAGGCGAAAGCGCGGTTTATGACCGATAGTGAGGTATAGAGCGCCATGCGTTCGAGCCGATACCGAACGCGTTCCGAATCCGGACGCCAGCTGGCGATAACCACCACCAGCATCACCACGTTGAACATGTTTCGTGAATCGGCCGTCTGTCTGCTGGGGTCATTGCCGGTTCTCCCTTGATGTGCATCCGCCAGTTCGCGGCGGGATGTGCGACATCCGTCAGCGGCAGGACACCGCAGCGGAACGATGGGAGAACATTTCAGATTGACCCACTACCTCGAAATCCCACGGATACGCGTCTAGGGATTAAGTTGATCGGGAGCGGGGTTTAGGCTTGGAGGCAGGTTCGCACAGCATCGGGAGACGGCGCGTGTTTCGCACTGTCGCGAGCGCTGAATGGGACATCATGTAGAAAACAGGCGAGATCGAAAGGCCGGATTCAGATATTTTATAGGGTTAACGCAGCGCGATTTCGGCCCTGCGCTTTCGAATCGGTGAATTGGACCACGGTGGTGGCGACCAGCTCCGACTCTCTCGGCGTGCCTGCCAGGCGAACGGTACTAACCGGCAACGCGATCTGCATGGCATCAATGATCATCTGGGCGTCGGGCTTTCCGGCGGCGGAGGCATTGTTGGAAAGCCGGAGTTCAATGGCAGTGATCTGTGCCAGGCTTCGCCTCGTCGTCGTCGTATTGTTGCCGATCTGGATATTGTTGGATGGTCCGTCCGCGCTTGCGCAGGCGCGTTGGGGCAGGGGAATGATTGTTGGTGGACTGGGATTTGGGTTTGGAACATGGCTATTGCTTGTGGCGCAATCGCTTTCGGATCCGGTCGCGGTTGTTGCTTCGGCCATCCCCGTGTGCGCCACAGTGGTCGAATGGATGGCGGAACGTCATCAGCTGTCATTGGGCTTCAAGGCCGGACTAACACTTTCGGTACTCGGTGGACTGATCGCAGCTGGTCATGCCGGTCATGAAGGGTTGGGTCACTGGGCAATCGCCGCACTGATCTCGGTGTTTCTTTACGCTTGGGCAAGCCATCGTACAGTCCGGGACTATCCCCAATTGGACGTACTGCCGTGACACTGGCAGGAGGTATGATGTTCATGGAATTTCTGTTCATAGTCTCGCAAGGACTTGATCCTGCCGAACTGCCCGAAAGCCGTATGACAGGACATGACCTCGCCAATCTCCTGATCTATGCTGTTGGTGCCATGGCGTTTGCGCAGCTGCTCTGGATTTCCGCCATGGGTCGGCTGGGCATAGCTGTTGCGCCATTCTACGTGATGCTTTTTCTTCTGGCGCTGGGAGAAGAGTGGGACTGGCGGCAGGCGGTGGGCGCCGCCGTCATTGCATTGGGAGTTGTCATCGCGCAGCAGAGACCGAATGTAAGGGAAGCACGGATCTGATTGGGCTAGGGAGCCCCACTTTCGTTCAGCAACGCAACGCCCGACCTCTCATCCGCTGGGGATCAGGGAAAGGCCGGGCGCTTCGGAATGGAAGTGGGGATTCGAAACTGCATACGTGATCCATCGTCTGGAGGTCCATCTGGGCCGCAGAGAAACAGATATGCGAAACCGAGGAATCATCACGCCTGGAGATTGACATCATGAAGGATCACTGGACCAGGCTGGAGGAAAACCGCTCCAGGTCGCTTGGACGTCCAATTCTGAAGCTGTTTGATGATGACGGTAGGCTCAATGCCTTTTCCGCTGAAACTGATGGCATGATACTGGACTTTTCCAAGACCAGCATGGACAGATCCGCTCTCTCAACTTTGCTGGATCTGGCAGCGGCTTCCAAAATTGCCGAAAAACGGGAAGCGATGTTTCGGGGTGACCGGATCAACAGTACCGAGAACCGGTCTGTCCTGCATACGGCCCTGCGCACTTCGGATGTTCAGTCTCTGGTCGTGGACGGAAGTAATGTAATGCAGGGAGTCGCGGCAACTTTGCGCCGGATGGAAAAGTTTGCGGAAGGCGTCCGCTCCGGCTCCATAGCGTCGGCGACCGGTGAGCGCTTCACCGATGTGGTGAATATCGGGATCGGCGGTTCTGATCTGGGACCCGCGATGGCCAACCTGGCGCTTGCTCCCTACCAGGATGGACCGCGCTGCCATTTTGTATCGAATGTTGATGGCGCCCACATCACCGATACGTTCCGCACTCTCAATCCAGGAACTACACTCATCGTTATTGCCTCAAAGACGTTCACGACGATTGAGACAATGACCAATGCGAGCTCAGTCCTGAATTGGCTTCGCGATGCCCTGGGGGAAGAGGTTGCTCCAAACCTCGCTGCTGTGTCGACCGCACTGGACAGGACTTCGGAAATGGGCATTGCCCCAGATCGGGTCTTTGGCTTTGCCGACTGGGTCGGCGGACGCTACTCGCTGTGGGGGCCCGTTGGGCTTCCGATCATGCTGGCGATCGGTCCAGATGAATTCCGTGAATTCCTGTCTGGCGGCGCGGCCATGGACCGGCACTTCCGATCCGCGCCCTTTGAACGCAATCTGCCCGTTCTTCTGGGACTGGTCGGCGTCTGGCATCGAAACATCTGCCGATACCCGACGCGTGCGGTTATTCCATATGATCAGCGGCTCGCACGCCTGCCTGCCTATCTCCAGCAGCTGGATATGGAAAGCAATGGCAAATCCGTTTCAATTGCTGGTAGCGAACTTGAACGTCCATCAGGGCCCGTTGTATGGGGCGAACCCGGCACCAACGGGCAGCATGCCTTTTTTCAGCTTCTGCATCAGGGCTCCGAGGTCATTCCGGTCGAGTTTCTCGTTGCGGCGGAATGCCATGAAGAGGAACTGACACAACACCACGACCTTCTGAAGGCGAATTGCCTGGCCCAATCCGAAGCCCTGATGGTTGGTCGCTCATTTGAGAAGGCGATGGATATAGCTGCCGAATTGGGATTTTCGGGAAAGGAACAGCGAGTCCAGGCGGTCCATCGCACTTTTCCTGGAAACCGACCTTCGACAACCCTTGCCTATCGCAAACTGACTCCATTTACGCTTGGCCAGATCATCGCACTCTATGAACACCGAGTCTTTGTTGAAGGTGTCATCTGGGGCATCAATTCGTTTGACCAATGGGGCGTCGAATTGGGTAAGGAACTCGCCAGCGCCATACTACCGATGATCCAGGGTGCATCGGCTAGCGACAGGGATCCATCAACTAGAGAACTTATCCGAAGACTGTCAGTGTGAAGTAGCGGACGACTGGTTGGAAAAGACTTCCATGCCTCCACTTCCCGCAGCCTTTGTGAGGCGCCACAGGCGACCCTTCGGGTTTCACTGCCTGTGGCGCTGGTTGGGAAATTGCCGTAGGTTCAGGCCTGATCCAGTTCAGGGCCACATTGGTGGAGAGCGCTATGGTATAAAGGTGAAGCACGCTGGATCCGGAAGGAACATCCTGTTGAAATCTTTCTGGCAAAACGGGAAGTACAAACAGGGGAATCTCCACGCATCATCTGACAGCGAGAGGACTGTCTCTGCCCTGCGTGGAATTGGGAAGGAATTTCAGGTGGCACTAATTCGGATGCCATCCAATCGGGAAGCCCATGCGTCCGGCAATGTTCAGAAGCGCTCCATGCGTATTCAGATAGGCATCCTTCAGTGCACCTGATTTCCGCAAGCATTTCGGGTCGAGACGAAGGTCAAGCGACCAGTCATCGACTGCCCTATTCCAGTCTTTCGAGAGCTTAGGGTTGGCGAGTCTTTCCGCACAATGCGCGAATCGGGCATGCTGTTCAGCAAGGACTTCGATAAAGCGCTGATGTGGAAGTGCATCGTTCTTTGTGGCGTTTATTGAAGGAGGAACTGGCGTGAGGTTCCATATCCTGTCGTGGCTGACGAAACTCCAGGGCACGAAGTGATCGAGCTGGTATTGTTGGAGTCTCAATGGTTCGCCGGTGTAGATGCATCTGAAGCCGTTTCCCTCCCCGGAAAGAACGGCATCCCAGAGTTTGCGCTGGCTGGTGAGTTGCCGATGGATATCAGGTCGCGCGATTTTTGCACCTAGAGAGGGAACGTTCGGGTTCCTCCTTTCCAGAAACTCGAGCCACCTGGCATTCGCCCATCCCTCGACCACTGCCCGGTGACTGCTGATGTAAGCCACCCATTTGGGGTGGAGCGTGAGTCCGTTGGGATTCTCTTCAATCCGGTATAGCGGCGTACGTTCTTCAAAAAGTTCAGCGCTCAGGAATCTTATCTTTGGATCAACCTTGTGATCCGCAAGCCCCCTTGTTTCGTTGTCAAACCATGGACGGATTAGGCGTTGGGGGACGTATCGCATCAATCTGTCGACCCGACCTGCAGCAGTCCGGCGAAGAGCGACCTCAACAGCCCGAGGATTGCGACGAAGGTCGTCAAGATTTTCTGTGGTGTCTTCGATTAGCCCCATCACCACATCCTGACGCCCGAAATTGAGGCGAAACTGAAACCCCGGCCACCAGGCTGCCAGAAGCATGTGAGTTGCGAGTTCTTCTTCGACCAGAAACATCTCATTGTTTCTACCGTCGCATTTGGCGGTTAGCTGAAGTATGGCACGAAGCAGGAGATGCTTGTAACTGTTAGTGACGTTCTGAAGCGCCCGTTCAAGAAAGGAAGGATCAACGTCCCCATAGCTGGAGAGATCGGGGGCTTGCGGATGGCTGTCCGGCTCTTGGGAACTATTCATCGGTTCGATAGGGTGCCTCTGACATGTACAATGGGTCATTGGCACACCGATCTGGCCACATCAACGTTGCATGTGCAGTAGTGGCATACTTGTAGAGCGATATATGCGGGGGCCGGATCCGCTCATCGCACCTTCACCATGTCGAAGGTCTCGATGACCATACCTGTGGGAGTCTGCATGAGGGTCGCCTGGTCAGTGGTGCGTCGCTGGCCGAGAACGAACGCGCCCTGGACCTGTGGGTGCATTGGCCACCGACATCGACAACGGAGGTGACGCTGATCCCGATGGCCTGGCGCTCCGCAGTGTGGAATGGGCTGGTCGCCGGAGCCGCCGCCCAATCCACGATCCTGCTGTCGGCCGCTTCCGGGCATATAGCGGACGCGGCTGAGGAATTCGATCCTGTGTTCGCCCCAGCCCATACCGCTCCGGAGGCAGTCCCCCAGCTCCGCCTTCACGATGCCACTTGGCGTCTCGCCCGCTTTCCTTGCCCTGATGCCCCCGTTTGACGGTGCCGTCCGCCGCTCCACAGACGGCAGCAGTAGTGGTTACCGCCGCCGTCCTTGCGACACCGCCCACGCACGCACGACCGACGGTCTCAGCCGCCCCTATCACCAAACTCCCCACGGAGGCTCCGGCTCCTGATGGCCCTGTAGGCCCTGTAGTCCACTGCCGCCTGAAGGAGATGCTTCATGCATTTCCCTGTCTTCTCCGTTCCCGGCAGGTGCTGGGCGTCCCAAACCATCGTCAGGTTCACGATCTGGCGTTTCCGCCTGGCTCAATCTTCCTGTGCCAGCAACTCCGAAAACCTTTCGAACTCGTCGTCCGCAATCTGCGCAGTTTCCCCGTCTGCGGGATAGGCGCCTGAATTCGCAGCTTGGCGGAACGCCGTTAAGGCTGCGCGTCTTTCTGACCGTATCTGCTCCAGCAGTGCATGGAGATTGCCAAACGCGCGTGCGTGACGAGGGCTGTCCGGCTGCTCACCGCAAATATCGTTCTGGAAGAGATAGATGATGTCGCCGCCCGAGCCGGAGCCAAGCGAAGACGTGATGAGAGTGGTCTTCTTACTGATTTCGGTCATCACGCGGTCGCAGATAACCTCGGCCTCGACCGAAAACGCTCCAGCATCTTCCATCCGCCGGAACGACTTCCACAGTTCCAGCGCCTCATCCGCGGTTTTGCCGATCGCTCTCAAGCCACCATTCCAGGTCGAGCGTCGAGGGACGAGACCAAGATGGCACATGACTGGAATCTGTTCTCTCGCGAGCATTTCCACAATGTGTGGACCGCGGGCTGTATAGACTGAATCCGCGCCTCGCTTCATGGCCAGAAAGGCCACTTCCAGGACATCTCTGTCGGTCGGGTGATCCGGCATCGGAATCGCGGCGGTGTAAAAGTGATTGGGCGCACCCCGCCGTACCGCTTCGGCGTTGACGGCATTACCCATTACCAGATCGATACCGGCATCAGCCGCCGCGGCCGCTTCCTCCTCAGTGTTGGCGGTGGTTTGCGTCAGCTTCCTAACACCTTTCAGCGCCTGCAGGTCTGCCGCAGTGTAGTTCCGAAGGGAGAACCTGGCGTCCCAGTCATAAATTCGTTTCATTCCACAACTCCCACTACCAGCTCGAAGGCCAATCTCACGCGAGTCCCCTTGGTGCCAGATCACCGATCGATGCTTCCTCAACTTCGACAGATCGCTGTCTCTCTGTTTTGGCAGTCGCCGGCAATGGTGTGTCAAATGCGTAGCCCGGATCCGTTTTCTGCCGCTCCCAGGTGTCGAGCATCTCGCGCCAGGCCCCTCGTAGGGTGCGCGGCTCGGGCATGTCGTCCTTAATTTCCGCCGCCAGGGCTGGCAGGTTGTAGCAGGGAATACCGGCATACATGTGATGTTCGGTATGCCAGTTCATGTGCCAATAGAGAAATTCGACGAATTTTGGCAGCCGGATGGATCGGGTGCTTTTGCGGAAATCAGTCGTTCCTTCCATCAGGCCGCAATGCTGCGTCAGCCCGACAAAATAACTTAGCCAGTTGGCAATGTAACTCGGGACGGTGATGATCAGAGGCAGAACCCAAAGACCGGAGGCGATGGCCAGGAGCAGCACCGCGAAATGGAAGGCCAGTTGTAGACGCGACCATCGCACTGAACCTCTGTGCTGGTCTGGTTGATCGTCATGCAGCGCTTCCAGCCATTCATTGGCGGGAATGTCAGTCGGGCCGACCCTGCCCATTGCATCCAGCACCGTGAGCCAGATCGTCGACAATAACCCTCCCTTGCCGAAAGTACGCCCCGGTTATGTCACTATAGCACTGTTGACTCCCTGAGCATGCCTCGGCTTCTGAAGGCCCTGTAGAACGCGGTCGCCTGGAGGAGGTATTTCATGCCTTTCCACATTTTCTGCGTCCCTGGCAGGGGCTGGCGTTTCGAGGGGATGAAGCCGGCGTAGCGGCCGATGTCGATGGCGGCCTCGCGGATGGTGAAGCCGTCGAAGGGCGGTGCCCGGGCGTCCCTGAAGCCGTAATCCTCCAGTCCGACCCAGAGGGCGGTGAGTTCGTCCTCGTCCAGGAAATCGAGGGCGGGCCGGTCGGGTTCGGCCTTCGCGGCGCGCTGGATGTCGAACACGCGCCATGCGGTGACGGCGTCGAAGGCGAGGCACCTGCGCAGGTCGTCCGCTTCGTCGAGCTGGCGGTCCTCGATGCGGGTGCACTGTTTCAGGGTCTTGAAATATTCCTCGATTGTCCACCTCGCCTCGTACCGCCTGACGGTGTCGATGGCGCCCTGGAGGTCGGGCTTCGCGTCGCTGGACAGCAGCAGCCATGACAGCCGCCGGCCGCCCTTCGGCGGCGTGGTGGTCTCGCTGGCGAGCACCGCGGTGACCGGCAGGGTCTGGCGGCTCCGTCCGGGGGCCTTCAGCTCGACGCGTGCGACGCGGATCTCCGTCTCCGCGGTCCGCGCCGGGCGGGCCCTCACGGCCTTTCGCCCACGCGACCCGGTGATCCCGCCGCGGGCGGCGACGTGGACGGTGCGCGTCCCGGCGGCGGGCAGCCCGGAGACGTGCTCCATGAGGTCCACCACCTCACCGCCGGCGATGACGGAGCGGCGGGTCGAGGCGCTGGAGCGCACAAGCAGCCCGGCCGCGGCGGGGTCTTCCGCCTGGGCCTCGAACATGTCCCATATGTCGCCCTCGCGGTCGCAGACGGTGACCATCCGGGTTCCAGGGCTGGTCCTCCCGACCTCCTGCGCCAGGGCCAGGCTCTCCAGCCAGCGCCGGCTCTCGCTGCCACCGTCGGGCGTCTCCGTCTCCGCCGCCCTGTCCGGTTCCGGCTCCGCCCGCCCCGTGTCTCCGCGCCTGCGGTCGGCCTTCACGGTGACGCCCTCCCGGAAGCTGGCGTCGATGGCCAGCACCCCGAGGCCGCGGCCGGAGGCCGACACCGCCAGCGTCACGTGCGCCGGGATGCCGACGCTGCCCGATCCGCCGCCGCCGAGCTTCGCCAGACCGCCCGTGGAGCCCTTCAGGCCGGAGAAATCCAGCATCGTGGTGTCCTGGATGGCCAGGACCTCCGTCTCGGCCCGGCAGCGCCGCACGGTGGCCATGCGGTGGCTCTCGATGATGTCGTCCATGCTCACCCTGGGGTTGGAAAGCAGCCTGTAGGCCGCACCCTGATCCTTTTTTCCGGCGAAGACAACGGCGACCGGCTCACCGGGCCGGGTCTCCCAGGCCCTCCCCATGGCCAGGATCCGGCTGCGCACCCGTCCGTCGGGATGGCCGCACAGCCCGAACTCCAGGTCCGCCCAGTCGGCGTCCTCCGGGATCGCCGGGGCCGGGCCCAGCCAGCGCGGCGTCTCCGGCCCGCGGCACATGCGGTCGCGCCAGTCCGGATCCAGCGGCCTCATCCAGACGCCGCAGGCCTCCGCTCCCTCCCGGCGGTGGCCGGGCGGATGGCCGGAGGTGGTCCCGGCGAACTCCCATCCGGCCGCCGCGTAGGCCGTGCCCGGGCGCTCCGCGCCGACATAGGTGAAGGCCATCGCCGGACGGACGCCGTGCAGCCTCTCCCAGTCATCGGGAAGCCGCCTTGCCGCCAGCCCCAGAACGTGGCTGGCCAGGTACGGGACCTCCACGCCTGGCAGGATCAGGAACCTGGAGTTCTGCACCAGCAGCCCCAGCTTCGCCATCCGCTCCCGGCCGCTCCAGCCTATGTAGGCGTCCCGGGCCCTCTGGTGCCAGTTGGCCGCGTGGAAGCAGAGCCCGCCGACGCGCCCCAGGCGTTCGCTGCTGATCCAGTAGAAGAGGAGAGCGCCGGGATTGGACGGGTCGCCCCGGGGATGGTGGCTCTCCATCATCCCCCGCAGGGCGCGCCGCTGCTCCGCCGTCTCCGCCATCTCCAGCCCGACACCGCCGAGCTCCGCGAGCGTGCCGGAGAACCGGACGTCGGGATGCTCCGGCAGCGGTCTGCCGGGAGCCACCGGCGATCCGGCCTGCGGCAGGGTGATGCCGTAGCGCTCCGCGATCTTCGGCAGGGCCAGCCGGGCGGAGGCGAGGCACGGCGCTCCGGCGGCGTTGGTCCAGTCCTCGCGCTCGCACAGGCCTGCCGCCAGACTGCGCCGTCCGGCTCCCGCCGCCGCCGCGGACCTCAGCCACCCGACCGTTTCCTCCCCGAAATGGCGCATCCCGACCTGCATGCGAATCAGGTAGCACGGGCGACCTGTGGAATCAACTAATATATAGTGACAGGCCCCGGTTGGGTGAGTAGATTGATCGTAAAGAGCTGTAGCAGAAACGTTCGGCCCACATTCGGATGCACGGGAAGCAGAACTTCCCGGTCACCTTCCGGGTGCAGCGTATAGCGATGGTGATAGGTGTGGCTGGCCGCGTAGTCAAAGGGATTCCACCAACTGATCAGACTGAACAGGTAAAGGAAAAATCCGTTGAGCCATCTGGTCTTGAACACCGTGCCGTGGCCGAGTTCGTGCACAGCGGTTCCTCTGAAGAACGAGGCGACCGTGCCGTGGGCAAAGAGCGCCAATAGGAACAGGATCCAGAAGTTCTGTGTCCAGGTCAGATATACTGACAGCCCCGTTAGGCAGAATAGGCCAAAATGCCCGCCGGCCTGAATCCATCCCTCCAGGTCACTGCGCCTGGAAAGTTCGCGAAAGCGGGCCGGAGGCATCTTTGAGCGATACCATTGCACGTTCAGGGTGTCTCTGACCTCAGCGAGTGGTTGGAATGACATGCCTTTCCCTCAGATGACCACCCCACTTCCACTACCCAATGAGTCGGCGCTTGTCATGGGTGAGGATTCAAAATCTTTCCATGGCGGCTTTCGTGACCCTTCCCAATTCCTGGGAAAGGTATTGGTGAAGAAACCGCGGTCATTGCCTTGAGAGCTGTCATCGCACAGCAGAGACAGAACCTGAGGGTGTCACGGATCTGATCGGGTTGGGGAGGGATACGAAAATGTTATCGATTCCACCTCGATGTGGGCGCATTCGCGTTGTCTGGTTGGCGGTCCAGGAGGAAATTCACCAAGGAGGTTCCGTCCCGTTGGAGAAAGAGGCTGACCATTTTTTCGTTGAACTTCGCCGCAAGGTGCGGCGTCGTCTCACCGGCGGTCGCGCAGTCATTGCCTGGAGCATGCGCGAATTGGGCGGGGAGGTGGCCGTTTCTTCGGGTTATCGCACCTGACCCTGTGCAAAGTGGTGCCGTATCACGATTGGGTCCCGGCATTGCATCCCGCCGAATGGTGGTATCGTTTGCTGCAGAACCTTTCGATAACGTTTCTCCTTCGGGATGTGAGAAATGGCGGGGGAACACTGGAATTCATGACAGCGGAGACTTTTCCGCGCTATACGGGTTGGGGCCCTACGTTGGCGGACATGACCGAGGACGAGGTGCGGGATCTTCCACATACCGCCCGGGTTTTCGCCCCTCCATCGCATTCCCACCGCCGCCCTTCCTCGCTGCATTGGCTCCGGACCTCCAGGTGCGTGCGCTGAGGCTGTTCCGCGCCGCCTGGGCGCATCACTCGATGGCGATAGAAGGCAACATTCTTAGCCTGGAGGAAGCGACCAGCTGGCTGAACACCGAAGAATATACGGAACTTCCTTACCAGCAGTATCACGAGGCCGGCAGCCAGGCGGAAGCGCTGGACTGGTTGTGGACCCTGCCCGACCGCGACCCTGAGGTCGACGACCTGTTGAACCTGCATGCATACCTGCTACCGCCGAGCATACTTCTCCCGAGCGAGAGATCCGGTATGTGGAAGCACCGGCCGAACGGCATCGTCTACAGGGAGGAAGACGGGCGTAGAGGGCTCCACTTGCCGATCGAACCGGAATTTGTTCCCGAACTCATGAAAGAGCCGGTCGAGGAAACGAACCGGGCTTCCTATGTCGGGGTATTGCCTGGCAATGAGCATATCGAATTCTCGAAGCTGCATCTTGGCTTAGTGAATCTTCATCCCTTCTTCGAATGTAACGGCCGTATGGCGCGGATGATCCGAACATTACGTTGCTGCGCTCCGGCTGCGACCCGCTGATGATTCCGGTTGAACGGAGCCCCGACTACATTGTGGCCCTCACTGACTATCGCCTTTCGACGGGTGAGCTTTCTGGCCGGATGGGGTTTGGCCTCCTGACCATGACTGGCCGGAATTCCGGAACTTCTGCGCCAGCTGCATGCATTTCTGCGACGATCTGCTGGCGGACATTCGCGACGAACGGGCCGCCCGCCGCGGCCCCGAGCCAACCGAAGAAGGCCCGTCCGTCAGTAGGCAGGGCTGACGGCGGCGGAGTGGTCAGGTCAGGCAGAATGTGGCTGAACGCCCAGATGGCCGTGTCTCATCTTGTAGGGCCAGCGCCCTCGCCAACAAACGCGGGTCTCCGCTCAGACCTCCACGAATCCTGGGCGGCATCAACTCAGCGTAGCGCCAGTAATTCGAGTTGATGTGCACTGGGTTTCCCACCGTCAATGGAACATGTACGAATTCAGCACTTCCGGATTCGTGGAGTGGAATTGGCATGTTTCGCAGCCTGCTTTCCTGCCATGACACCCTGGCGGACTGACGGCCCTTCGCCATGCCAGGAGGGATCTCGAATCAGGCCGGGATGCGCTCGTGGGTGAATGCCACCATACCATGGATCTTTTCAGAGGGACGATTCCGGCAGGCATCGAGGTGCCCTGCAGCCCGCTTCAGCTATTTGTAATGTATCGGAAGGAGGAGGGCTTACCAGCGGGACGTCATGCGGCGAAGGAGAGGCAATTCTCCCGGTTCCTGGCCAGGATGCGGCGTAGGTAAGGAGCGCCTACGGAAGTTCCTCCGCCGGAATTACTGGAAAGAACCGACCTCCTGACCAAAGCCCGAACTGTTCCTTACCCTCGATGATCTCAACCGTTCCGATGTCGACGAGACGGTAAAAGCTCTTCCTGTCAATAAGCGCCTCAAGCCGTGCCCGGACAAGAACATAGGGCGATGGCTCGCCGGTTTCCGGATCGCGCTCTACGCGAATCGGATGGTCCGGACCTGCTGCGACATGGTCGTCAACCTGCGTGCTGAAGGTCAGGGTCTGGTTCTGGCCCTCTCCCTGTGCCTCGAAATCAACCGCAACGAAAGGGGCGTCGTCGACCCTGATTCCAACTTTCTCGACCGGCGTAACCAGAAAATAGTCGTCGCCATCCCGACGCAGAATCGACGAAAACAGCTTTACCAGCTCCTTCCTGCCAATCGGCGTGCCGAGATAGAACCACGTTCCGTCACGCGCGATCCGGATGTCAAGATCACCGCAGAATGGTGGATTCCACAGATGAACCGGCGGAAGTCCCTTTCCGGACGCCGCCTTTGCCGCGCTCGCAAGGTTTTCAGCAGACGGTTTCACGATCATTTGTGCCGCTTCTTTCTTTGTCATTTGTGCTTCTTGCGCTTGCTCCGATAATAATGAGTATAGCAGATGCAGGAGTGATGTCATGGAGGAAGCGGAAAACCTTGTTTCGGAGATAGAGGCGCTGGGTGCCCGTCTGGCCGAGGCTGAGGACAGCATCACGAAGCGGTTCATTGGGCAGAAACAGGTAGTGGATCTCGTGCTCAGCACCCTGGTCTGTGGCGGGCACGGACTGCTGATCGGCCTGCCAGGGCTGGGCAAGACCCGGCTGGTGGAAACGCTTGGTGTCGTTATGGGCCTGTCAGAGGCGCGTGTACAGTTCACGCCAGACCTGATGCCGGCTGACATACTCGGCAGCGAGGTTCTGGAAACCGGCGCCGATGGGGGGCGGGGCTTCAAGTTCATCGAAGGGCCAGTATTCTGCCAGCTTCTGATGGCGGACGAGGTCAATCGCGCCAGCCCCCGTACCCAGTCGGCGCTGCTGCAGGCCATGCAGGAACGATCCGTAACCATCGCAGGCCAGTTGCACAGGCTTCCAGTTCCGTTTCATGTGCTCGCTACCCAGAATCCGATTGAACAGGAGGGCACCTATCCGCTGCCAGAAGCGCAGCTTGACCGTTTCCTGCTTCGGATCGACGTGGACTACCCCGCACGCGATGCCGAGCGGAACATCCTGCTCGCCACCACCGGAATCGATGAGGCACAGTCGCGGCAGGTCTTCACTGCGGCGGAACTGATGGCAGCGCAGCGTCTGGTTCGTCGCATGCCAGTTGGCGAATCGGTGATGGAACTGATTCTCGATCTGGTGCGCGCCTGCCGCCCGGGAAGGCCGGAAGCGCCTCAAGTCGTCAATGATTCGGTCAGCTGGGGTCCAGGACCACGGGCCACGCAGGCGCTGATGCTGACTGTCCGCGCCCGTGCGCTGCTTAAGGGACGTCTGGCACCTTCCGCAGAGGACGTACTGGAACTGGCGCGGCCGGTGCTGAGCCATCGAATGGCGTTGAATTTCGCGGCGCGGGCCAGGGGTGAAAGCGTCGGAGGGCTTATTGCCCGTGTCGCCGAACAGGTAATGCGGGTAGAGGCGGCAGCATGACCGCTTTATCGATCCATAGGGCCGGAATGGCCGATTACCAGGTTTCGACATGCGCCAGCGGTAATCGGCGGGCACCATGAGCGCTTCGGCACGGATTCGTGAGCGCGCAGAGGCTCTTGCTGCACCGCTCCCTGACCTGCTGGCTGATGCGGAGCATCTGGCAAGAACAGTACTGCTGGGTTCACACGGGCGGAGGCGTTCGGGCGTGGGGGACGAGTTCTGGCAGTACCGCCCTGCCCACGCTGGTGAAGAGGCGAGGCTGATCGATTGGCGTCGATCAGCCAGGTCGGACATGCATTTCGTGCGCGAAAAGGAATGGCAGGCGGCTCAGACGGTGTTGGTCTGGGTCGACGGGTCACAGTCAATGGAATTTTCCTCCGATCGCAACACTCCCACCAAGGCCCACCGTTCCCGGCTGCTGGCGATGGCGGTATGCGTGTTATTGATCCGAGCGGGTGAGAGGGTCGCTCTGGCGGCGCTTGGGTCGCCACCAGGATCCTCGCAGCTGCAGCTTCGGAGGATCGCGGAGCATCTAACGGCCGCAGGTTTGGCTGAGGATTACGGAGCTCCCGCAATCAATGTCCTGCCATCGCACGCCCGTGCATTGTTCATATCCGATTTCATGGGAGATACCGGCCCGGTGCAGGAGCAGCTTGCCCGCGCCGCGGACCGGAACGTAAAGGGAGCCCTCCTTCAGGTGCTCGACCCGGCGGAGGAGGCGTTCCCCTATGACGGTCGGACGGTGTTTGAATCCATGGGAGGAACGTTAACCCACGAAACCCTGAAAGCGGGTGAACTGCGCAACCGCTATCTCGACCGTCTCTCGGCGCGAAAGGCGCAGCTTGAGGAACTCGCGAAGGCCCTGGGCTGGCAGTATGCCTGCCATCGCACGGATAGTAGCGCACAGTCAGCGCTTCTGTGGGTCTATGCAGCGCTGGAGCGGCGGCGATAGATGTTTACGATCGCGGGAATTGGCTTTACCGCGCCGTGGCTTCTGTTGGCGTTGGCGGGACTCCCGATCCTCTGGATTCTGCTGCGGGCCGTGCCACCAGCGCCGGTGCGTAGGCGCTTTCCCGGCGTAACGCTGCTTCTGGGACTGACGGATGAAGAGACGCAGACTGACAGGACTCCCTGGTGGCTGTTACTGCTGCGTATGCTTGCAGTCGCATCGCTCATTGTCGGGTTTGCCGGACCGGTGCTGAACCCCAGAGACGACAGTCCTCCGACCGGATCGCTGCTGGTGCTTGTTGACGGTACCTGGGCGGATGCACCAGAGTGGAAGCGGCGAATTGAGCGTATTGATGCCGCTTTGGCGGATGCGGTGCGCATGGCGCGCCCAGTGGCCCTCGTGCGCCTGACCGATCTTCCCGCAGGCGATCTTCCATTCCAGGCAGCGGGTGCTGTGGCAGACCGTCTGCCAAACCTGCAGCCCAGTCCCTGGGAACCTGAGCCGTCCGCGCTGGCTCGCTGGATCGATGAACTGCCAGATCAAGAATTCGACACGCTCTGGGTGTCGGATGGACTTGACCGTGATTCCCGTATCGAACTTCTGCGTGCGCTGGAAGAGCGGGGAACCGTCTCTGTGATCGAGAGCGCCCAGCCCGTCGTCGCATTGCGTCCTGTCACCATTGGATCTGAAGGAGTCAGCGTTTCCGCCATCAGGAGTCGAGCTGAAGCTGTAGCTGCAGCGACTGTCGCCGCATGGGGCCTTGATCCGAGCGGTGTCGAACGCCAGCTTGCCGCCGTCACACTTGAGTTTCTGGAGAGTGAGAGGGAGTCTGAAGCGACGATGCCGCTTCCTGCGGAACTTCGTAACCGCATCTCACGTTTCGAGATCGAAGGCGTTCGATCCGCAGGTGCCGTCTGGCTGACGGATGATGCGCTGAAGCGCCGGGAAGTCGCGTTGGTTGAGGTCAGCGGTGGTCGTGAAGGCCCAGAGCTGATGTCTCCGTTCCATTACCTGAATCGGGCACTTCAGCCTACCGTCGACCTGATCAGTGGCGCATTGCCGGATGTTCTTCCCGCCAATCCTGATGTGATTGTGCTGGCGGATGTGGCTAGGATTGGTGAAATCGAGCGGCAGCCTTTGCTGGAGTGGATCGAACGCGGCGGCATGCTACTCCGCTTCGCCGGGCCGAAGCTGGCTGCAAGTGATGTCAGTCGCAGCGAGCAGGATCCAATGATGCCGGTGCGCCTGCGGGTCGGTGGCAGAACCATTGGTGGTGCGATGAGCTGGGGAGAGCCAAAGGCTCTGCGCGAATTCGCCCCTGGCTCGCCCTTTTTTGGCCTTCCCATACCGGAAGATGTCCGCGTTTCGAGTCAGGTAATGGCCCGGCCCGACCCGGATTTGGCGGAGCGCGTCATCGCTTCGCTGGCCGACGGTACGCCGCTTGTGACCCGTAAACGGATCGGGCAGGGGCAGGTGGTGCTGTTTCATGTCACTGCCAACGCGGAGTGGTCGACCCTGCCGCTGTCGGGACTGTTCGTTAGGATGCTCGAGCGCCTCGCCGTTTCGACACAGCCATCCGATCCAGAGTCTGAGATTCCGCCTGGTTCCACCTGGTCTCCCGAAGCGGTGTTGGATGCATTTGGCGGTGTCATGGAGGCGTCGTCTATGGCAGGAGTTCCCGGTGAGAGGATCGTTGGGGGCAGGCCCGGACCGGATATGCCACCAGGACTGTATTCGTCGGAGGACCGCCGCATTGGGGTGAATGTGGCCGATTCCCGGATGTCGCTTTCTCCACCCGTCTGGCCCGAGCGAATTGCCATTCTGGGTCTGGAGACGTTGAGGGAGACGGCACTGAAGGGCTGGTTGCTTGCGGCGGCGGTCGGGCTGCTTCTGCTGGATGTTCTTGGTTCGCTCTGGTTAAGCGGACGGCTCCTTCCGGTTTGGCGTGGAGCGGTTGCAGCGCTTGGACTTCTGCTGGTGGATGGAATGCAGGCGGAGGCGCAGACTTCCGATGAATTTGTGATGAAGGCGGCTTCAGAAGTGTCGCTTGGCTACGTGGCCACAGGCGACGCACGTGTCGATTCCATAGCCGAAGCAGGTCTGAGAGGTCTTTCGAACGTGTTACGGGACCGTACTGCGGTGGAGCCTGGGGAGCCGGTTTCAGTCGATTTCGAGGTCGATGAGCTGAGTGTTTTCCCGTTTCTGTACTGGCCAGTCACCTCGTCACAGCGATTGCCGACGGCCTCCGCATACGAGAGACTCAACCGATTCCTGCAGGGCGGGGGAATGATCATGTTCGACACCCTGGACGCGGATATCGCCAGCCTCGGCCAGGCAAGCCCGAACGGACGCATGCTGCGGCAGCTCACTCCTTCGCTCAACATCCCTCCTCTGGAACCTCTGCCTGTCGATCATGTGCTGACCCGCACCTTCTACCTCCTGCAGGACTTTCCCGGCCGACATGCAGGCTACGATGTATGGGTTGAGGCAGCGCCGGCCGACGCCAAGAGAATCGAAGGCATGCCATTCCGGAATCTCAACGACAACGTAACGCCAGTATTGATCGGTGGGAACGATTGGGCCTCGGCCTGGGCGGTGGATGAAATGGGAAACGAAATGTTCCAGATCGGCCGTGGAGCCGCAGGGGAACGGCAAAGGGAGCTTGCCAGGCGATTCGGCGTGAACGTCATCATGCATGTTCTGACCGGCAACTACAAATCCGATCAGGTGCATGTTCCGGCCCTTCTGGACAGGCTCGGACAATGACAAAGGCGATTGAGGATGCGATCTCTGCGGTCGGACGGCCATCCCGTCGGCGGTTCGGTGCCTGGATCAGGGGACCTTCGGGATGACGGGCACGATCATTTTCGATCCGCTGCTGGAATGGCCGCTGATGTTGGTGGTGTCCGGATTGGTCGTGTTCGGCGTCGCGGTGGCGCTTATGCGTGGCCTCCCCGGATGGTGGCTACGCGGGCTCGCGGGGCTTCTCATTCTGATGGCATTACTCAACCCGTCGCTGCAACGGGAGGAGCGGGCGCCGCTTTCCGATATCGTTATCCTTGTCGTGGACGGCAGCGCCAGCCAAAGCGTTTCCGACCGGCGGCAGCAGGTCGAGCGCGCCCTGGCCGTAATCGAAACCGAGATCGCAGCGCTCGGTAATGTCGAGCTCCGTATAGTGACCGTCGGTGACAGCGAAAGCGATCAGGGAACGCTGCTCATGGCTGCCCTGGCCGAGGCCGTGGCCCAGGAGCCGCAGGCCCGGCTCGCCGGTGCCTTCCTGCTGTCCGATGGCCTGGTGCACGATCTGGAGCGGGCACCGGAGATCGGCGCGCCGCTGCATCTTCTGATGACCGGACGGAAGGGCGACTGGGACCGACGGCTTCGTGTCATGAACGCCCCCGCATTCGCAATTCCTGGTGAGCCGGTAAAACTGCGGCTGCTGATTGAGGATCAGGGAGCGGTGCCAGAGGTAGTGGATGGGCTGGTCGAGCTGCGGGTCGCGGTGGATGGCCAGGAGGGCAACAGCCTCTTCGTGCCGGTCGGTGAGGAGCTGGAGCACTCGGTAACGCTGGAGCACGGTGGCATCAACGTGATCCAGTTCATCCTCCCGGTTGCTGACGGGGAACTGACAGACCGTAACAACGCTGCGGTGGTTCAGATCAACGGGGTGCGTGACCGGCTACGTGTCCTGCTGGTCAGCGGCGAGCCTCATCCAGGCGAGCGTACATGGCGCAATCTCCTGAAGTCCGATAGCTCAGTAGATGTTGTGCATTTCACAATCCTTCGCCCGCCCAGCAAACAGAACAGCACCCCGCCGACTGAGCTTTCGCTCATCGCGTTTCCGGCGCGTGAGCTGTTCATCGAGAAGATCGAGGAGTTCGATCTGATCATATTCGACCGGTACAGACTGCGTGGAATCCTGCCAGCTCTATATCTTGAGAACATTCGGAAATATGTTGAGGACGGTGGTGCGGTTTTGGTGGCGGCGGGACCTGATTTCGCTCAGGCGGCCAGCCTCTACCGATCGCCGCTTGGGGCGGTCATGCCTGCGCGGCCCACATCCCTGGTCCTCGAAAGAGGTTACAGGCCTGCGATCACTGAACTCGGCGAGCGCCATCCTGTCACCGCAGGGCTGCAGTCCTTCGCTCCAGGCGATGAAGACGGTCCTGGTTGGGGGCGATGGTTCAGGATGGTTGATCTTGAAGTGACCGGTGGAACGACGGTGATGAGCGGCATGGAAGACCGGCCGTTGCTGGTGCTTGACCGTGTGGGTGAAGGACGGTTTGCGCTCCTGGGCTCCGACCACGCCTGGCTGTGGACTCGCGGATTCGAGGGTGGTGGACCACAGCTGGAACTTCTGCGGCGTCTGGCCCACTGGATGATGAAAGAGCCTGACCTGGAGGAGGAGGCGTTGTCAGCGGCTGCGGATGGCCAGACGATGACGATCACCCGGCGCACGCTAGGTGACGGCGTTGGCGAGGTTGAACTGACGTCACCTGATGGTACAGTGACCGAGGTTCCACTGGAAGAGGTTCGTCCGGGACGGTTTGAGGCCGTCGTCGAAGGATCGGAACTCGGACTCTATCTGTTGAAAGAGGGTGATCAGGAGGCTGTGGTTGCGCTTGGCCCGGCTGCGCCGAGGGAATTTGAGCGGACTGTCGCTAGCGCTACGGCACTTACTACCCTGATCAGGGCGAACAGTGGCGGTGTCGCCCAGATCGAGGATGGCATTCCAGATCTTCGCATCGTGCGTTCAGGGCGCCCGGCGGCAGGGCGTGGCTGGCTTGGAGTGACGCCTCGCGAAGCCTATAAGACAACGGATGTGGCAATCTTTCCGCTAGTACATGCGTGGCTGTTCCTGTTGGTGGGGTCATTTCTTGTAATCGGCGCATGGCTGCGGGAGGGAAGACGCTGACGGGTGGCGGCAATATGCGACTGTGACCAGAGACTCGCTGGGATGCATTGTCCCGAGCATCGGATCGCACCCGGATGGGAAAATCGCAGCCTTTTCCAGGGAAACGGGCGGAAACCGAAGGTGCCGACTGGTAGTGGCATCGCCGTGCCAAAGATGGTCAGACCCTGCGTTCAAGAGAGTTGCCATCGGCGGACCGAGCCCCGACAGCGCCACCGTGCGCAACCTTCGGACCCTGATCGGAGAACCTGCCACACTGGCGGTCAATGAAATGGCCATACCCGGCAGATCGGACGCTGCGGACATCTCCACCGCATAGCCCACTGAACTCCAGAAACGGGCATTCGCGCTCCAGGATGTCAGGCCGGCCAATGCCGTAAACAGTAAGAAGCCTGGATGAAATCAACATAACCCTTGGCCGCGCAATGGATTTGTGTCTGCGATCGCCGGGAGGTTCAGGTTAGGCTGAAGTTTCCGACTCATTTGAAACTTTGCGCACGGTGATCCAACCGGTATGGTAATCATGGGAACCGGAGGTGAACGGTGATCGAAGAACTCCCTGCATGCATGAGCGCTGCGCCATCAGACGTGCGGTGCTACCTGATTCGCATGCAGGTCGGGATGCGCCATTTCGGGGAGGAAACGGTCGGGTGGCTGAGGTCCGCGGCGGCGGCGGGAGCCGGACGGCGCAGTCTGGCGGCGGGGCTGTGCGAGCGCGAGGACTGGACCAACGCCGCCGGAGCGCCGTGCCTCGCTTCCGCCCGGCTGGCCCTGCCGAAGATCGCGGAGCGCTACGGCATCACCCTGCCGCAGGCCGGATCGCCGGTGGCTCCCGGCAGACCGCTGCCGGAGCATCCCGACGTCCGGTTCTCCGGCACGCTCGCGGAGCTCGGCGGTGTCGGGCTGGAGATGGCGGAGACGGCGGAGGAGCGGCGCGCCCTGCGGGGGATGATGGAGAGCCACCATCCCCGGGGCGACCCGTCCAATCCCGGCGCTCTCCTCTTCTACTGGATCAGCAGCGAACGCCTGGGGCGCGTCGGCGGGCTCTGCTTTCACGCGGCCAACTGGCACCAGAGGGCACGGGACGCCTACATCGGCTGGAGCGGCCGGGAGCGGATGGCGAAGCTGGGGCTGCTGGTGCAGAACTCCAGGTTCCTGATCCTGCCGGGCGTGGAGGTCCCGCACCTGGCCAGCCACGTTCTGGGGCTGGCGGCAAGGCGGCTTCCCGATGACTGGGAGAGGCTGCACGGCGTCCGTCCGGCGATGGCCTTCACCTATGTCGGCGCGGAGCGCCCCGGCACGGCCTACGCGGCGGCCGGATGGGAGTTCGCCGGGACCACCTCCGGCCATCCTCCCGGCCACCGCCGGGAGGGAGCGGAGGCCTGCGGCGTCTGGATGAGGCCGCTGGATCCGGACTGGCGAGACCGCATGTGCCGCGGGCCGGAGACGCCGCGCTGGCTGGGCCCGGCCCCGGCGATCCCGGAGGACGCCGACTGGGCGGATCTGGAGTTCGGGCTGTGCGGCCATCCCGACGGACGGGTGCGCAGCCGGATCCTGGCCATGGGGAGGGCCTGGGAGACCCGGCCCGGTGAGCCGGTCGCCGTTGTCTTCGCCGGAAAAAAGGATCAGGGTGCGGCCTACAGGCTGCTTTCCAACCCCAGGGTGAGCATGGACGACATCATCGAGAGCCACCGCATGGCCACGCTCCAGCGCTGCCGGGCCGAGACGGAGGTCCTGGCCATCCAGGACACCACGATGCTGGACTTTTCCGGCCTGAAGGGCTCCACGGGCGGTCTGGCGAAGCTCGGCGGCGGCGGATCGGGCAGCGTCGGCATCCCGGCGCACGTGACGCTGGCGGTGTCGGCCTCCGGCCGCGGCCTCTGGGTGCTGGCCATCGACGCCAGCTTCCGGGAGGGCGTCACCGTGAAGGCCGACCGCAGGCGCGGAGGCACGGGGCGGGCGGAGCCGGAACCGGACAGGGCGGCGGAGACGGAGACGCCCGACGGTGGCAGCGAGAGCCGCCGCTGGCTGGAGGGCCTGGCCCTGGCGCAGGAGGTCGGGAGGACCAGCCCTGGAACGCGCGTGATCACCGTCTGCGACCGCGAGGGCGACATATGGGACATGTTCGAGGCCCAGGCGGAAGACCCCGCCGCGGCCGGGCTGCTGGTGCGCTCCAGCGCCTCGACCCGCCGCTCCGTCATCGCCGGCGGTGAGGTGGTGGACCTCATGGAGCACGTCTCCGGGCTGCCCGCCGTCGGGACGCGCACCGTCCACGTCGCCGCCCGCGGCGGGATCACCGGGTCGCGTGGGCGAAAGGCCGTGAGGGCCCGCCCGGCGCGGACCGCGGAGACGGAGATCCGCGTCGCACGCGTCGAGCTGAAGGCCCCCGGACGGAGCCGCCAGACCCTGCCGGTCACCGCGGTGCTCGCCAGCGAGACCACCACGCCGCCGAAGGGCGGCCGGCGGCTGTCATGGCTGCTGCTGTCCAGCGACGCGAAGCCCGACCTCCAGGGCGCCATCGACACCGTCAGGCGGTACGAGGCGAGGTGGACAATCGAGGAATATTTCAAGACGCTGAAACAGTGCACCCGCATCGAGGACCGCCAGCTCGACGAGGCCGACGACCTCCGGTGCTGCCTCGCCTTCGACGCCGTCACCGCATGGCGCGTGTTCGACATCCAGCGCGCCGCGAAGGCCGAGCCCGACCGGCCCGCCCTCGATTTCCTGGACGAGGACGAGCTCACCGCCCTCTGGATCGGGATGGAGGATTACGGCTTCAGGGACGCCCGGGCACCGCCCTTCGACGGCTTCACCATCCGCGAGGCCGCCATCGACATCGGCCGCTACGTCGGCTTCATCCCCTCGAAACGCCAGCCCCTGCCGGGGACGCAGAAAATGTGGAAAGGCATGAAATACCTCCTCCAGGCAACCGCATTCTACAGGGCCTTCAGAAGCCGGGGCCCGCTCAGGGAGTCAACAGTGCTATAGTGACATGCCCGGGACGGCTCGACGTCTTCACTTGGTAGCAGGTATCTACCGGATGGTGGTGGGTCACGTGATCGTCAAGCCAGACCGCATTCAGCTAATGGCTCAACCACATGATCCAGTTCCAGGTGATCCAGCACCAAGAATATTTTCGACTAACCTGTAGACTGTCGTGCTACCGAGATCACGCGGCCAGTCGGTGCAGGGAGGGTTGTCGCGCAGCCGAGCGCGACGAATTGCTTCACCTATCCCTTTTTGGGTGATTCTATATGTGTCGATCCCCATATCAAAAGGCTCTTTAGAAAATTTATAGTGCGATCCGGCGGGATTCCCCTTTTCCCGTCAGCTGGCGGAACGGCCGGCTTAGGGAGGCCGAGCCCGCCGCAGCGCCTCCGCCGGCGTGAGGTAGCCGAGTGACATGGACACTGCGGTGTCGCACCGCTACTGGAGGATCGTGGATGCCACTGACGACCCGCTGCACGGCGCCCCGGGAAGGACGCTTCTTCCGTGGCTACTACGGCGATTACCGCTACCCGCCGCGGTCATCACCTGCTGCGACCACATCCTCGACCTTGCGAGGAACCGCCGCCTGGAGGAGCGGGTCGCCGGATCGCCGGAAAAGTCGCGGAGGCGCGCCACCGTCTCAGGAAAACCGTCGCGGCGCTTCCGCGACTTTCGCTACCGGATACGATCCAGCTGAAGCCGGACCCGCCGCGGCGTGGGAAAGGCCGGGTGGCTGCTCGGTCCGGGCGGCGCCAATCCCCTCTTCGTGGTGACTGGCCTGCCGACCCTTCAGTGCCGGAATCCGCAGCCGACGGCAGGTTGATGACGTATCCGGGTTACCATCTCGGAGCACGCGGCGAGGACCGTCTCCCCAGAGAGCGAAACGCCCGGGACGGATGCCCGAGCGTCTCCTGTTTCTCAGGCGTGGCCTAACCAACCGGTGCGCCGTCTTCGCGCCAGACGGCGACGATCGACGAGCGTGCCAGCGTGCCTTCGCCGTCCGGAAAAGGCGAGGAGGGGTGCTGGATGCCGACGAACATGGTCCTTCGGTCTGCCGACCATGTGAGGCCGGTGACTTCCGAACCTTTCGGGCCGGTCAGGAATCGGCGGATTTCGCCGGTGACGGGATCGCCTGCGAGCATCTGGTTGTTTCCCATACCAACGAAGCCGTCTTCGTTGCTGTCGTTGCCATCGGTCTGAATCCAGAGGATGCCGGCGCTGTCGAACATCATGCCGTCGGGCGAGTTGAACATGTTGCCAGAACTGATGTTGGCTGAGCCGGCATAGGCGTCGTCATGCACGTCCGGGTTGCCCGCCATGACGTAGAGATCCCAGCGGAAAGTGTCGGTGGCGTGATCGTCATTTGACGGATACCAGCGGACGATCTGACCATAGCGGTTCTCCGCGCGCGGATTGGGCGCATTGATGGTCATCTCCTGACCGGCGGCATTGGTGCGAAGCTTTCCGTCGTCCGTCAGCACATTGCGGCGGCTGTTGTTGGTCAGTGCGCAGTAGCCTTCGGCGGCGACCGTGTTTACGGCGACCCATTCAGGGCGGTCCATGGTCGTGGCACCAACACGCAGTGCGGCCTCGCGGGTCAGGACGCAGATCTCCGCTTTCGACATGCCAGTGGCCTCTTCAGTAAGCTCAAGCCACTCACCGGTGCCGTCCCAATTGAATCTGGCGGTGTAAAGACGGCCGTTTTCCATCAGGTCGTCGGTATCGCCGCCCGGCGCATAGGTGTTGTTGGAGACGTATTTGTACATGTATTCGCCGCGTTCATCGTCACCCATGTAGACGACGAGATGACCCGAGGGGGCGATCACGCAGGCTGCGTTCTCGTGCTTGAAGCGGCCGAGTGCCGTGCGTTTCTTGGGTGTCGAGGTTGGATCGGATGGGTCGATCTCGGTGACGTAGCCGTGACGATAGGGCTCGTTCGGGTTCTTCGAAATGTCATAGCGTGCGTCGTGCACCTCATAGGTATAACGGCCTTCGAGGTTTATGCCATAGCGCCTGAAATCGTCGGGACGCTCGAAATTCCCGTCCGTGGATCCGAAGTACCCGTTGAAGTTTTCTTCGCAGGTCAAATACGTGCCCCAGGGCGTTTTGCCGGCGCCGCAGTTGTTCATGGTGCCGAGCACCCTGGTGCCAGTGGGGTCGGCTTCGGTCTTCAGGAGGTCATGACCGGCGGCGGGGCCGGTGATGTCGATTTCGGTCAGATGCGTGATCCGGCGGTTGAACGGGCTGTCGACCTTGACGCTCCAGCCGTCGTCCGTGCGCTCGGCTTCGAAAATGTTCACGCCCTGCAGCTTTTGCAGAACCATCACGTCATCGGCAGTCATCACTTTGCCGTCTTCGTTGTGGGGCAGGTTGATTTTCCTGTTCACGTATTCGCTATTGACCGCGATCACTTCCATGCCATCAATCTCGAACAGTTCCATGCCGTCAGTGTTTTCACCAAACACGCGATCAGCCCTGTCGGCGGGCAGGCGCTCGGTCTGGCTGAACGCCGGCGCATCGGAGAAGAGCGGATCACCGTAGCGGACCAGTGTCGACCACCGATAGCCGGGGGGCACGTGCACGGTGGAATCGGTCTGGATCGGCAGGGCTTCGAAGGGGAAGCGGCTTGAGGCATGGCCGGCGGCCTGCGCACTGGTTGAGGAAAGAAGCGTACCGGTTGTTCCCAATGCTGCGGCGGCCGAACCAAAGACCAGTGCACCACCAAGGAATCCGCGACGGGATACCGCTTCCGCGACTACGCGGTCGAAGTCATTTTCCTCTGGGCGGGGGTCGTTCATTTCGTCCCACTCGTCCCAACTCAGTTCGTTCACGTCGATGTCTTTCATTTCGATCTCCCGATTGGAATTTTTCTGTGAATTTCCGTAACCGCTTCGCGACCATCAGCGACTCGATGTCCGGTTTTCGTTAGCCTGGATTTCCACCAGATGCTGTTGCATGAAGTCGGTACCCTAAAATATGCCAGATTCAGCTATGACTTGCATATGGACCGAGGCCGGACCCCATGCAGACACGGGCCGGACACCATGCAGACACGGGCCGGACACCATGCAGACACAGTGTAGCACACCCGACATCAGTTTCAAGGGATCGGGCCGACGGAATAGGGAAATCTCCTTTGGAAATTTCTTCCCCCGTTTCGGTTTCTGAAAAATTTTCCGTAAATTCAATCGGATAGGGAAGGCAGAAATGGGACAGGGAGAATGTGTCCGGGAGCGTCGAGCCTCTGGAACGGCGGGACGACCCGCCACGGACTTCCCGGAACTTCGGCAATCCGCCTTTCGACGGGGATGCACCGCGGTGAGGGATGTATCGATATGGCCGTGTTCTGGTGCCTGGAGGGGTGGCATCTATCTATGTTTCCTATAAACTGTCAGAAACATGTAGATAAGGAAATAGTAAAATTCCAAATGCGATCGCCCTACCGACGGAAGGGCACGGTCCGTTTCAACGGCGGCAGGATGCCACCCGATGCCGGTGACCTGGCCCTGCGGGAGGTGAACCGGATTCCAGGTCTGGGCGGGCAGGACTGATTCACACTCGATGGCTATGCGAAGGTTGGGGCGCGGGTCGGTTCGGCCCTTGGTTCCGGAGAGGTGATTTCCCGGGGGTGACGGTCTCCCGCAGGTGCTCCGGAAGTGTCTTTCTGAAGGGAGGGCGCACTGTCGGCACGGTTACCGCCCGGGCCGGTCGGGTCAGGACGGCGTTGAGGAGAACCTCTGGCTGGGCGGCGTATACAAGGAAGGCGTCAGGAGCGTATGTGAAGCCGCTATGCAGGATGATGGCGGGTACGCATGAGACCCGCGTCCTCACCGAAACTGGCGTCACGTCCGTAGTGGTTGCGCGCCTCCGTCGACTTATGTGGCGTCACAAAAGACTGCGCACAACGCAAACCATTGTCCCCGCGACGTTACCTTCAGCGAAGGCGACTGCCTCGCGCTGGCCGTGATCCTGAGCGGTGGTCGACGCGTGGCCAAGGCCACGCGCCGCTTTGCGTTCCAGCGGAAAGAGGCGTTCGACGTGGTTCTCTCACCTGGCTGAATGTCGACGCTCCCGCACGGATCCATGGCTCTTGGTCGCGGAGATCCGTGAGCAAGGTGGCGAACCTGCTCCTGGCCGGGTGGAACTTGGCCGGTTCCGCATAAATCAGAAAGAAGCTGAAGGATGATGACGTGGAAATCCCGGCGCTTCAGCCTGTGTCGGCCAACGGTTGGGTGGTTGAATGTTAACCCGAAATGCATCGTCCTGGAATATAGACCAAACATGCGACACGACCTCCTGAAGGTCAGCGTGACACAGTTACCATTCGACTTGGCTCTTTAGAAAATTTGTAGTGAGATCTGGCAGGATTCCGGCAACACATTGTGAAAAAAGGAAATTTCTCCAAAAAAACCATCCGAAGGACTTGCGTCCGCGATCATGGTTCGCCATCTGTTCCCTATGATCCCGACAAGGAACCTCATCGTCTCGTTAAGCAGCGCCGAAAGGCGGAAATGGGGGGACGTCCAAATGCGATGACCCTATGCGACCTTTCCCGGAAAATTCTGTTTCTCTGCAGCGCGCTGAAGGAATCCTGCCGGAACGCACTCCGATTATTCAAATGAGCCTTGGGATTTCATCCTGTCTCCCCACACCCAACTTCCGGTTGGAAAATAAGGGATCTATCGTAGATGGCGAACATGGAGTCAGGGATTCACCCCAATTATTCGTTACGTCCCGGACGCCTGTGCATCACGAATAAAGGTCCATATCCACCCTGTAGACCTTTTTGAGATCAATCCCAGCAGCGGCTATCGCGTCCTTTTCCTGTTTCTCCGTCGCACGATGCGGCACGTCCACATAGACGGTCTCTTCTGGAGTATAGGGAAAATCGATGATTACAGCTGATAGACGCGAATTGAAACACGCACCATCCGGGTCTCTGAACACTATACCCCTTGAATTGTACGCCACGCCGTTTTCATCCATGTAAACTGCTGGCAGGCGGCGGTTCTGCCTTTCCCCAAGTAAGGTTGCATGCCACTCGTCTTGGTTTCCGGTCAGGGGATGCAGGGGCTTGAATCGAAGAAGATCATGCAGTTTCCCGATCGCTAGGTCGGCTGAAGCTTCAGTATGTCCCTGCATGGAAAACAGCCGCACCATCTCAAGGATGCTATCTTCCATCCGGCGTTCCATCCGGCGTTCCACCCAGTGCGCCCCATTGCTACGCTTTCCATCTTCCGCGGACTGGGTTCCTTCTCTTACCCTTCTCCACTTTCTCAAAGCCGCGAGTTCGTTCCTGGCGTAATCGACATGTGCGCCGTTCTCGAATTTCAACAGCCATTTCACCAACCTGAATATGAAACGGTGCTTCCATTGACGGTGGCGGGCTTTCAGTGTCCAGCGAAGTTTTCCCATCTGGTTCTGTTTGCGGTCTGGCAGAAAAAAAGTGATCCGATCTCGGATTTATATACCCCCGCTCCAGTCCGAAGTGCAACACCGCTGTGGCGAAATTGGATGCTGCGAACCGGTCAATAGCATTGACAGTCCCGATAGGAATGCGAGGCCGCCATGCCATCGGATTTATCCGTCTGACCCGTGACGAGGGCCACAGGATTCCAGGCAAGCCGGGCAGACGCCGGTGGCGCCTGGTACCACAGGTTCCAGCGCGGACGAAGACCAGTTCCGACATTCGGGCGGTAAGGCCATGGCGGGAAAGGCAAGTCTTGACGCGACCGCGGTGGACGGAATCCTCTACATCCGTCCAATCTAAATGACCTGCTGGTACATTCTCTCCCTGCCAACCTGCAAACCGAGACCGCCGTTACGACCGTGCATGCGAGTCCTGGAGCAGCTGCCAACCCTCGGCACACAAATTTCCTCCGATCTTCTCGTTCCAGGCCGGTCATGCTACCTGCATGTCCGGCTACAACCCGATTCGCCTCATCTTTTCCTCCCGCCGGGGCGAACTCGGAAAGGTCTTGGCACAGGCCCGCGCCGCCGGAAACCCGAAACGTGCCCGATGGCCTGCAGGACGTTCGACCTGCGTGAACCGCCGCGGCTGGCTCTGGCAATTCGGCTGTCCGGCAGCGCTGCGCCATCTGGAGCGCGCCAGTAGGATATCACTGCCTGAGTCGTGGAGGCGGAGCGGAAGCGTGGAGGCGGTCGCGGACCTGCGGCTGGTCGTGCTGGCAATGCCAGACCATGATGCGTACTCCCACCTTACCAGCTCGATGGAGCCAGTCGTAAGGCCGTGCCGGGTTACAGCACAGGATTCCCACAGGCCGGATGGGGTCACGATTATGACCGCGCTTCTGGATGTTCCTGACCTCAGGGACAGGGTGATGACCAACACAGCCTGCAGCGCATCTACGCTATGTACATGTGGAGAGGATCTCGCCCCATCAAGGACCGCCCTGGCATCCGTAGCGCGATCGAGGTGGATTTCGAGGAGGGGCATGCTAGGGGTAAGCCCAGAAACAGCGGTCCAACGAGCCGATATCTGCTGTCTCTGCCTGGAAAAATGACCAAGCCGCTGCCAACGGGCATGTTACTGCACGAAGGCAGGCATGGACCATATTGATGGAAAGCCACCGCCTGGCGACCGTGCAGAGATGCCGACCAGAACAAATGGCCCAATCCCCCATCCAGACCAACCGCCTGCAGTCACAGGTCATCACTGCAACTCGAAGATTTTAAACTGCTCCGCTATCCCCTGTCCGGGTGCCTTGCGCACCCATTGCGTCACGGCTAGTATGCACGCCAACCAAGTGCAGGGCGTTTGTAAAGCGCCCAACAGCTAAAGGATCCGCACATGTTTGCAACGCCCGCCTTTGCGCAGGAGGCTGGGGGTTTTGGAGCGTTTGGAAGCTTCGTTCCCCTAATCCTGATCTTCGTGATAATGTATTTCCTGCTGATCCGACCACAGCAGAAAAAAGTCAAGGAACACAGAAAGATGGTGGAGTCGCTTCGACGCGGCGACCAGATTGTGACCCAAGGTGGCCTGATCGGTAAGGTCACCAAGGTCAAGGAAGAAAACGAGCTGGAGGTCGAAATCGCGCAGGGCGTGAAGGCCCGTGTCGTGCGCTCGACAGTCTCGCAGGTTCTGTCAAAGGCTGACCCTGTCAAGGAATAGGCCATGCTGCAGATCCCCGTTTGGAGGCGCGTGGTGATCCTGGCGCTTGTCGCGCTTGGCCTGCTGTTCGCCATGCCCAACTCATTCTACACGCGTGTCGAGCGGCACAACGACGCAGTGGCCGAGATCGACGCGCTGGGGGAAACGCCTGAGCGGGTCGAAGCCCGTGACGGCTGGCCCAACTGGCTGCCCTCCACGATCATCAACCTTGGCCTGGATCTTCGCGGTGGTGCCCACCTGCTCGCCGAAGTCCATGTCGAGGACGTCCATGCCGATCGGCTGGACGCGCTGTGGCCAGATGTGCGGGACGCGCTGCGCATCGAACGAAGCACTGTCGGCACAGTCCGAAGGCAGGACTCCCCTCCAAACGAGCTCCGTGTCCGGATCAGCCAGCCCGAAGGAATGGCAACGGCACTCAGCGCGGTGCAAACCCTCGCACGACCTGTCGTGTCGCTGACTGGCGCAGGCTCAACGGATATTGAGGTGGCCGAAGACGGAGCGGATGTCGTCGTGACCCTGTCGGAGGCCGAGAAGCTCGCCACGAATGAGCGAACGCTTCAGCAGAGCCTTGAGATCATCCGCCGAAGGGTGGACGAGGTCGGAACGCGTGAGCCTACGATCCAGCGACAGGGCAGGGAACGGATCCTGATCCAGGTTCCTGGCATCGGAAGTGCGGAGGAACTCAAGAGCCTCATCGGCACCACGGCACGGCTGACTTTCCATCCGGTCGTCAGCCGCACCGAAGACCCCAACCGGCCACCCGGCCCCCGCAATGTCATCTTTCCCTCATTGGACGAAGAAGGTGTCTACTACATTCTCGAACAGACCCCGGTCGTTTCAGGAGAGGACCTTAACGACGCCCAGCCTGCCTTCGACCAGAATGGACAGCCATCGGTCAATTTCCGATTCAATCCAACAGGTGGACGAAAATTCGGCCAGTACACCGCCGACAATGTCGGCTCTCCGTTCGCCATCGTGCTTGACGGTGAGGTGATCAGCGCCCCCACGATTCGGGAAGCGATTCCGGGTGGCTCCGGCCAGATCACCGGCCGCTTCAGCGTGGAGGAATCGACCGAGCTAGCCGTACTGCTTCGAGCGGGAGCCCTACCCGCGGAGATGACGATTCTCGAAGAACGCACGATTGGGCCGGAGCTCGGACAGGACAGCATTGATGCAGGCCGCATCGCATGCCTGGTCGCGTTTGGAGCGGTACTGGTGTTCATGGCACTAAGCTATGGCTGGTTCGGCATCATCGCCAATATCGCCCTCATTCTGAACGTCGCCATGATCTTTGGGCTCCTATCAGCGATCGGTGCCACGCTTACACTGCCCGGTATCGCCGGTATCGTGCTGACGATCGGAATGGCAGTGGATGCCAATGTGCTTGTGTTCGAACGCATCCGCGAGGAACTCAAGACCGCAAGGGGACCCGCACGCGCCATTGAGCTCGGTTACGAAAAGGCGCTTAGCGCAATCATCGACGCCAACATCACGACATTCATCACCGCTGCGATCCTGTTCGTCATGGGCTCAGGTCCCGTGCGCGGATTTTCGGTCACACTAGGGCTCGGAATCATTACCTCCGTCTTCACTGCGATTTTCGTCACACGCCTGATGATCGTGATGTGGTTCGAACGCCGCCGCCCGAAGACCATTGAGATCTGAACCATGCGCCTGAAACTCGTCCCTTCCAATACCAACTGGGATTTCTTCCAGCATTCAAGAATCACGTTCGGGGCATCGCTTACCGCTATGGTGATCTCGGTGCTGCTGTTTCTGGTCGTCGGCCTGAACTACGGAATCGATTTCCGTGGTGGTACAACGATCCGAACGGAAAGCGCACAACCGGTTGATGTGGGAGCATTCCGGCAGGCAATCCAGCCGCTGGGGCTGGGCGACCTCTCGATCACCGAAGTCTACGATCCGACCTTCGAAGCCGACCAGCATGTCGCGATGATTCGCATCGAGGCGCAGGAAGGGGATGAAAGCGTTTCAGCCGATACCGTTCTGGCGGTTGAGGCTGCACTGAAAGCAGTCGATTCCACAATCACCTTTCCGTCGGTGGAATCGGTTGGGCCAAAAGTTTCAGGCGAACTGGTCCTGACAGCGGTCATTGCGGTTCTACTCGCGATCGCGGCAGTGCTCGTATATATCTGGCTGCGGTTCGAGTGGCAGTTTTCGCTCGGCGCGGTGGCTGCTCTGGTGCATGACGTGATTCTCACGATCGGCATATTCTCGATACTGCAGATTCAGTTCGACCTTGCCATCATCGCGGCGCTGCTCACCATCGTAGGCTATTCGCTTAACGATACGGTGGTTGTCTTCGACCGTGTGCGCGAAAACCTCATCAAATTCAGGAAAAAGCCGATGGGAGATGTGTTAAATCTCTCGATAAACGAAACCCTTAGCCGAACGGTAATGACGTCCGGCACGACGCTACTCGCGCTGATCGCGCTTCTGATCCTTGGTGGAGATGTCATCCGCGGTTTCGTGTTCGCGATGACCTGGGGAGTTATCGTAGGAACCTATTCCTCAATTTTCGTGGCATCGAACATTCTACTTCATCTCGGCACCAAACGGGACTGGTCCAAGCCAGACGCAAACCGGGGTAACCAGTACGGTAGCTCCGGCCCCTGAAGCGGTGGGAACAGCTATAGCCCAAGCGCTGGCGACGGATGGTTTCCTGCTTCTAGCGTTTGGAGGCGTCCTTGCCGGGCTGGTGCGTGGCTTTACCGGCTTTGGTACCGCAATGGTCTATCTGCCATTCGCCGCTCAGGTTCTTGATCCCGTCTGGGTGCTGGTTACCCTGCTTGTCATCGAAATCTCTGGACCCATCCCGGCAATCCCTCGGGCAATTCGCGACGGGCAGCCTCTTGATGTTCTCCGGCTCTGCGCAGGCGCGGTCATTGGCGCACCAATTGGAGTCGCGATCCTGTTGGCTCTACAGCCAGCCGCCTTTCGGTATGGCATTGCCATTATGACAGCTATCCTGCTCGCCCTCCTGATCTCGGGATTCAGGTATCACGGGCGGGTAACCCAACCGCTGATCTACGGAACAGGCGCTCTCGCAGGATTGACGGGCAGTTCGGTCGGCGTTCCAGGACCACCCGTCATCCTGCTATACATGGCACGCCCTCTGCCAATAGCGACGATTCGCGCCAACATCCTCCTGTTCCTGTTTCTTCTCCATGCGTTTATGATCGTGCTGTTCTCAGTCAAGGCCCTGGTGACGGTCGAACCGGTTATGATCGGCCTCTGCCTGATGCCACTATATGCCACGGCCATTTTGGTCGGCTCCGCGATCTTTGATCCTCGGCGTGAGGCGGTCTATCGTTGGGTTGCCTACACGGTCATCGCCGGGTCGGCGATAGGTGGCCTTCCAGTATGGGACGCAACCTGATGCGTCTAAGCGAAATTACATTCCCGGGTGCGCAGGCCCGACCCATTGACGGCTATGGTCCGGGGTTTTTCCGCGTTGGCGGCGATGTGACCAAGGGAGCCACATTTGTGCTTCCGTCGAGAGTGACAGACTGGAATGGCTTTGACGACCCAAAGCCGCTCCTTGACGCCGCCGGGCAGATGGATGTGATGTTAATCGGTACCGGCGCTGAGATGGCACGGATTCCCACCAGCTTCCGGCAAGCATTGGAGAATGCGGGAATCGCATTCGAGCCCATGCCAACTCCTTCCGCCTGTCGCACCTACAATGTCCTTCTCGCAGAAGGCCGCCGCGTTGGAGCGGCGCTGCTGCCGGTATAGGTCACAGGGTGCTGCGCGTCAGTGGCCTGGCATGCGGGCGCGGTGGACTGCCGGTGCTTGAGGGTGTCGCCTTTGAGCTTGGCTCCGGCGAAGCCGTGCTGCTGCGCGGACCCAATGGCTGCGGCAAGACCACTTTGCTGCGCACGATCACCGGGCTTCAGCCTCAGACCTCTGGCATGATCGACGCGGAACCCGAGTCGATCGCGTATTGTGGCCATTCCAACGGGATCAAACCCACGCTGACCGTCGCCGAGAACCTTGAGTTCTGGGCCGCAATGCATGCTACGGACAACATAGATGCAGCTCTCGAAGCATTCGGAATCACCAGGCTTCGCGACCGACAGGCAAGAAACCTATCCACCGGCCAGTGCCGCCGGCTCGGTCTTGCACGCCTTTTGGTCACAGGGAGTTCGATCTGGGCGGTGGATGAGCCCACGGTTTCGCTCGACGCATCTGGTACAGAACTCTTCACAATGGCGATGCAAAGCCATCTGGACAGTGGCGGCGCGGCGATCATCGCAACACATTCCGATCTGGACATCCGGGCGCAGGAGCTAGACATTGCTGGTTTCCGTGCCCGCACGCAGTGTGAAGCGGCACTCGACGGGACATTTCGATGATTCGGCTACTGCAGCGTGAACTGCGTCTGGCAGTCAGGGCCGGCGGTGGATTTGGCCTCTCCCTCGCCTTCTTTCTGGTTGCCGCCATACTCGTTCCGCTCGGTGTCGGCCCGGATAGCGCGATGTTACGCATCATTGCTCCCGGAATCCTCTGGGTCGCCGCCCTTCTCGCCTGCCTTCTCTCCCTCGACCGCCTGTTCCAGATCGATTACGAGGATGGCTCGCTGGATCTGCTTGCCACATCGCCAGTCCCACTGGAGAGTGTTGTCATGGCGAAGGCGTCAGCGCACTGGATTACGACAGGGCTACCGCTGACGCTGTCGGCTCCCGTTCTTGGAACATTACTTAACATTGACCCTGGAGGTTATGCCTGGCTGCTGGTTTCACTCGCCCTCGGAACGCCTGCGCTGTCAATGATCGGTGCGTTCGGTGCGTCGCTGACCGTTAGGGTCAGGCGCGGCGGACCGCTTCTGCCCTTGCTGGTCCTACCGCTCTATGTGCCGACACTGGTCTTTGGTGCGGAATGCGCACGTCGCGGAAGCGAGGGACTTGCACTGGGCACGCCGCTGGCGCTCCTGGCAGGAATCACGTTTGGAACGCTTGGGCTGCTCCCGTTCGCCGCCGCTGCCGCGCTTCGGATCAGCCTCAGATAAGGCCGTCTCTTCGCACGACACCCGCTTTCGTGACAGGCTTAGGGTATCGCCTGAATGTCATGCGATACCCCTACCTGTGTCAAATGAACAGTGACATCTCCGGCCCATTACCGTAAAACGCGACCGCCGTGGACAGCCACAGCATTTCCGACGGCACGCTGCAGCTGATGCGCGACCTTGGACGACGCCGAGGCGGTGCTGCTGTTCGGCTCCCGCGCCCGCGGCGACCACCGCCCCGACAGCGACTGGGACATGGCGGTGATCACCCGCGGGACCGACCGGATCCGCCCGCCGGCGGCGTTCGGCCGCCTACCGGGCGAGGTGAACGTCGTGGCGATGCCGCTCGACCGGCTGCGGCGCAGGCGCAACGACGCAATCTGGCGGCGAGCCTGGCGCGCGAGGGCAGGCCGCTGGCGGGCCTTGTCCCGCATCTCGGGGAACTGGAAAGCAGACCTCGGATACAGCCCCCGGATCTAACGGAAAGCGTCGACGACCTCCTGAGAATCATCAGGGATCCCGGTATCGTGGCCGCAGCCATGGCCGGTCCCGCCACATCCGGGAAGGAGATGGCCGGGTTCGGCCGGGCGCTGGCGGAGGATTCGGCCGACGCCGCGGAATTCTTCGCGAACCTGGCGATGGAGCGGCGGCTCGTGCATTTCCCGTACGGCCACAGCCTCGAAAGGCTGGCGGACACGCTGGAGGCTGGTGACACGGAGCGGCGCTGGGGAGGCATGGTGACGCTGCTGCGCGCTCTAAACGGCGACACCCGCAGGCATCATCAGGCCATGTGTGTCAGGATTCCGATCACCGCAGAAGACGTGGAGCGCGCCGGAACCCGCCTTTCCGTGCTGCTGCCGGCACTGGTGGTGGAGTTTCGGGAAGCGGCTGGCGAGCCGGAACTTGCTGAAGCGGCGAATATGGCGCTGGCTGAGCTGCGAGACTCCTGCCGGAAGGTGATCGGCCGCTTTCCTGAGGAGCTGCCGCCCGCGCTTTCCGGCCCTGGAGGGATTGCCGCTGCCGCCCGGGAAGCCCTGCCCGGCATCCGTGCGGCTTATGCCGCCATTGCCGAATCTCCTGAGCTGGAAGGTGGACCGAATCTGGCCGATGATCATCGACCTTGACCGATCGCGGGATCAGGGGACGGCTGGGCGTCGCGCTTCGGAGTGAAAGTTGGGCCATATGTCCCGTGCTCCCCATACCAGTAAGGTCAGCCCATCCCGGATGCGTTCGCGCGGCCTGCCGGTTTCCGCGCGCTGGATACCGGCGCGTATCCCTATCCTGTCACTACCACATACTTGACCGGCTCATTCCCTTCTCCGCTCCGTCCGGGCCCGTATGGCCCTGGCATGGGTTTCCGCGACGTTGAGGATGCGCAGGCCCTGCCATAGCTTCTGGGTTCCGGGCAGGGGCTGGCGCTTCGTCGGGCGGAACCCGGCGAGGCCGGCGACGAGCGTGACGTAGCGCGCCACGCTCATGTCCGGCTCCGGCGGCGCCCTCTGGCCGATGACGCGCTCATACGCGGCGTGAATGACCACCGCCTCGACGCTTTCCGGGCTGACATGGCGGTCCGCCGGGCTGTCGGGGCTCTCCCGCGCCAGAAGCTGGAGGTCCCAGACCCGGAACGCGGTTATCGCGTCGAAGGCGAGGCAACTGCGCAGGTCGTCGGCGGCGTCGAGCCTGCGGTCCTTTATCCTCGTCCCCGTCTTCAGGGCCCTGAAGTATTCCTCGATGCGCCAGCGCAGTTCGTAGCGCCTCAGGGCGGTCTCCGCCGTCCGCATGCCGTCGCCGCCCTCGTTGGACAGGAGCATCCAGTGCAGCGCCTCCCCTCCCTTCGCGACGCGCTTCGGCGGGTTCTCCTCGATGGCGGAGACCACCGTCACGGGCAGCGGGCGCCTGTCCCCCGCGTCCCTCGGCGCCGCGATGTCCAGTTCCGCGCAGCGCAGCGTCAGCGTGGCGACGCGCGCTTTCCGGGCCTTCGGCCCGCCGCGTTCGGGAACGGTGATCCTGCGGTGGCCGACCGGCTCCAGCGCGGCGACATGCTCCCACAGGCACCTTTCGTCGCCGTCGGGCAGCGCCACGCGCCGCTTCGCCGAGCGGCTCGCCCGCACCAGCAGCGCGGCGCCGGTCCGGTCCGCTTCGCGGAGAAGGGCCCAGAAGTCGCCTTCGCGGTCACAGACGCTCACGACCTTCGCGTCCGGGCAGGCCTCCGCGAGCTCTCCGGCCCGCCGCAGCCCGTCGATCCAGCGGGCGCTGTCCCTGTCCGGCCGCTGCCGGAAGTCCGCGTCGAGCGTGAACAGCCCGAGCGGGCGTCCGCTGCCGTTCAGTGCCACGCCGCAGTGGGCGAGGATGCCGTCGGTGCCCTTTCCGCCGCCGCCGAGCCCGTCCAGCCCGGACGTCGCCGCCAGGGTGCCGTAGTTCAGCGTCGTCGTGTCCTGGACAGCCAGGATCACCGGCTCCAGGCGGCAGCGCTCCACCGTCGCCTCCAGGTGGGGCTCGAGTATGTCGTCCATGGTCACCCCAGCGTTCGAGAGCAGCCTGTAAGCCGCCTCCTGCTCCGCCCTGCCCGGAAACAGCTCCGGCACCGGCGCACCGGGCTTCCTGGTCCAGGCCGCCCCCATCGCGGCGATCCGGCGGCGGACCCGGCCGTCCGGATGGCTGCTCCGCGCGTATTCCCGCTCCGCCCAGTCGCCCCCGCGGTGCAGCGGTCCGGTATGCCCGAGCCTGCGCTCCGGCTCCGCCTGGAGAACCTCCCGCCAGTCCGGCCGCAGCGGCAGCGTCCACACGCTGCGACGGATGCCCGAACGCCGCCCGGAGGTCAAGCCGGGACATCTCTCCCAGCCCGCCGCCCTGTAACCCGTCCCGGCGTGGTCCGGACCGACGATGGTGTAGACGAGCGCCGGACGGACGCCGTACCGCCCCTCCCAGTCGTCCGCCACGCGCTCCGCCGCCAGCCGCAGCGCCAGGGAGGCGAGGCCGTGGACCCTCACGGAAGGTCTGATCAGGAAGCGGTGGTTGTTAAGGACCAGACCCATGTTCGCGATCCGCGCCCGCGCCGACCAGCCGATGGCGTCGTCCCGAGGCCCCAGCTGGCAGGACGCCGGAACGAAGCCCAGACCGCCGAGCCGCCCCTGCGCGCCGCTCACGATCCAGTACCGCAGCTGCCCTCCCGGAGCCCGCCGCCAGCCCTCCGGATGGTGCGTCTCCATCATCGACTCCCAGGCGCGGCGGTCCGCCTCCGCCAACGGCTCCAGCCGCACCCCGCCGAGCGCGTCCAGAGCGCACTCGACCGGGGCGCCGCCAGGGTCGTCGGCGGCCGGTCGCCCGTTGGACGACGCGAAGCGCGGCGCCGCCTCCGGCAGCGTCAGGCCGAGCTCCTCCGCGAGCAGGGGAAGGACCCGCATCCCGGTGACCGTCGACGGCCTCCCGTCGTGGGTCAGCCAACCCTCCCGACCGCTCAGCTCGCGGGCGAGGCCCGAACGCGTGACGCCGCCGCGGAGGCATTCGTTCCCGAGCCACTCGACCGTGGCAGGGGAAATCTGTCTGAGACCGATATACATGGTCCCCGATTCGCATGGATCCGATCTCTAGTCAAGTATGCGGTAGTGACAGATCCCTATCCGCTCCCTGTCCCCGTCAACCGTCTGAAGGAAGTTGATATTTTTCATGGAGCCGCTCTCCGGTTCATGCTGGTCCGCAGCCCTGGACCGGACAGCCACCGTCTGCGCAACCTCGCCCACCATTCATGCGATACCTCTAGTGACAGGCGGGGAACCTCTTGCCGCATTCTGGTTCCGGCTGTAAGTGATCGCCATGTCGATCTGGCAATATGCTAATCCAAAGAAGTTTACCTCCACCGCTGATGCGGTACTGCCCTTCGTGGCATGGCCCGCTGCTTTGTGTCTGTCCATCGGCCTGATCTGGGGCTTCTTCTTCACGCCAGACGACTACCGCCAGGGATCCACCGTCAAGATATTCTTCCTTCACGTTCCAGCGGCGATGATGGCGATCAACGCCTGGATCATGATGCTGGTGACATCGCTGATATGGCTGGTCCGCCGCCATCATGTTTCCGCGCTCGCGGCGCGGGCAGCGGCACCTGTGGGAGTAACGTTCACGCTCATCGCACTTGTAACTGGTGCGCTTTGGGGCCAGCCAATGTGGGGGACCTGGTGGGAGTGGGATCCTCGCCTGACCTCCTTCCTGATACTGTTTCTATTCTATCTGGGCTACATGGCGCTTTGGGAGACCATTGAAACTCCAGAAACGGCGGCGGACCTTACGGCGATCCTTTGCCTGGTCGGTTCAGTGTTTGCGGTCCTGAGCCGATATGCCGTCAACTTCTGGAACCAGGGCCTGCATCAGGGCGCCTCACTTAGCCTGGACCGGGAGGAAAACGTGGCGGACGTTTTCTGGTATCCAGCCCTGTTCTCGATCGCTGGATTTGCGCTGCTGTTCATAGCTCTTGTCCTGGTTCGCACCAAGACCGAGATTCGCGCCCGCCGCCTGCAGGCCATCGAACTAGGCCAGAGGATGGGCTGATGCCAGACCTGGGAACATATGCCGGGGTCGTGCTCGGTGCCTACGGTATCAGTATCGCATTGCTTGCCGGCATTGTGCTTCTGACCCTTTGGCGGTCGCGGCGGATCAAGGCACGGCTAAGCGAACTCGATACGCGGCAACACGATGCCTAGGACACTGGCCTTTCTGCCACCAGTGATATTCGCCGGACTTGCCGTGATGTTCTATTTCGGCATGGACCGCGAGGATCCTGACGCGCTTCCTTCCGCCATCATCGGCGAAACCGCCCCATCGATCAGGCTCACGAAGCTTGGTGATGCGGCTCCGTTCACCGACGCAACCTTACGCAACGACGGTGTGAAACTCGTCAATTTCTGGGCGAGCTGGTGCGCACCCTGTCGGGTGGAGCACCCGGTCCTCGAACGGCTTGCTTCGGAAGGCATCCCGATTTTTGGCATTAACTACAAGGACGCCCAAGAGGACGCGATGGCGTTCCTGGAAGAGCTTGGCAATCCCTACACAGGGCTTGGTGCCGACATGCAGGGACGCGCAGCGCTTGACTGGGGCGTTTATGGCGTACCCGAAACCTACGTGATCGATGGAGAAGGTAAGGTTGCGCTTAGATTCGCCGGGCCGATCACCGACCGGGTGCTCAAGGAAAGGATCCGGCCAAAGATTGAAGAGGTGGCCAGAAAATAGGGATCCGAACTGGAATTATCGCCATGGATGAAGCAGCCATGTCGTGGTTTCCCGGATCCGATCCGCAGTTCCCCGCAGGTGCCAACCCCTCCCAACATGTTGGAAGCCGGCCAGTTTCAGGGAGAGCCATAGAGCTGTACATTCTATCGAGTCCAACCACTGGACCACGACTTTCATGCGAGGTTGTCGAACCCAACCCGAACCGCGACGCCGGAGAGCAACGGAGGCGGTTCCAGTGCCGGATCCTGGGACAGCATCCCGACTCTGCCTTCCAGGCTGTGGAATTCCTTCGGCGGCATAAAGTCCCCCACACAGCTATCCGGACCACCCAGCCAGATGGTCCTGTCCGGCATTGGCAAACGCATGGGCTTGTTCACGTCAGAACCGCCCGGGTTCAGCCGTCCGTCACGCCGCCCCGATGTTCCAGCGGATGCGGGGTACGGAATCCGGGTGGGAAAGGTGGCCTTGCATAAGCTGCGCACGTCTCATACAAGACCCGCAGGTTGTTGTGCGGAATTGGTTACTGGCATGAACTGGAAGCGATCAAGATATGCTGTTGCCGCGTTAATGACAATTGTAGCGCTGTCTGGATGCGGAACGACCTATGAACTCCCCGAACCGGAGGGCAAACACATCAGGGAAGCGAACGCAATATTCGCCGAGGTTCGCGCGCTTCCTCCAAATCCCCAGATTCCCGAAAACTTCGCGCGGAAGCGATTCGACAGGGTAACGGAACGAATCAAACCAGTCGCTGAATCCTATTGCCTCCGCGAAACCGCAGATCGACCCAACTTCAACTGCGACGTTACAATCGGAATCGACAATGAGATGTCACAGCGCAACGCCTACTTCACCTATGATAGAAGTTTCCGTCCAGTCATCATGGTAACCGCACCCATGCTTCGGGATATGCGGAACGACCACGAACTGGCCTTTGTGCTCGGCCACGAATATGGCCACCTGATTGGTCAGCATATTCAGAAAGGGCAGCAACAGGCTCTTGTCGGCGCACTTATCCTGGGCGGACTCGCCGCGGTCGTTACGGCAAACGATCCCTATTCCGACCCAAACCTGATTTCTGACAACATGGAACTCGGATATTCTTTGGGAGCCTATGCGTTCAGTCAGGAATATGAGCTCGAAAGCGATACGCTTGGAACGCTGATCACGCGAACCGCAGGCTATGATCCAGTCATCGGTGCCCGCTTCTTCGCTCGAGGTGAGGCCCTCAGGCATGCAGATGGTCGCCTTTCCTTCTGGGGAACCCATCCACCTGACGCCAGACGTATCGCAACCGTTCTGGCTACCGTTGAGCAGCTGAATGAGCTTGGTGGCATCAAGCGGCAACGCTGAGCGAAACGCTGAGCGACCAGCCTGTCATCTTGCTGGATGGCCAGTTCTTTCCTTAAGTGTTTACGCATCCGCCGGACGGTAGTTCCAGCCGATTCAGGCTTTCGACCCTTCGCCCGACATACGCCACCCGCATCTCTTGCATCAGACCGACATAGCCTCATGTACACCGATCCACCCCATTTCCTACGACCCATAATGTCCTCATATCCACTCCCTGCCCTTTGGCAACGAATACCAACAGAAAGAGTTCACGTCATACGATACATGGAATTCGGATGCTGAGGGTGCAACATCCGAGCCGATGCCATCAAGCAGGCCTCACTTCCCGAATACACAAACATCAAGGCTGGCCGCTCCGATTGACATGCAGCAACCTCAATGACCTGAGCCAGCGACCTGTTGATGATGATGCCTGTCGCGTCACCTACAGTGATCGGTTCGTGCGAAGCGGTCCTTCTCCGTCCGTCGCTTTGCCGCACGCATCCCCCTCCGATACCGTTCCTAAAATGACAGGAAGCCTGGCAATAGCCAGTCTTTGCGCACTATCAGCTTAAGGTCGCTGCCACAGTTCATGTCTGGTTGAAACCTCAGCCCGACACGGCCAGAACACCTTCCCAATACATCGAAAACTGTTCGATGGCTCCCCCCGCCGCCAATCGTCAGGATTGAAACTCGCCTACCCCTGTTCGAAAAATACGCGTTCCAGTAGGGGAAACACGTTTATGGAAGCGCACCAAGGTCGTGAGTTCGGGTATTGATTTCCGGAAATTCCATTACCTAGGGTTGCGTGACCTTGGCCCGTTGAGCACTCTTCCGACTATGGTGTAGCGAACGCCGAATTCGTAGGTGAAAAGCAGAATTGCCCCGACACCCACTAGCATCAGAACGACCTCAAGATGAACGTTGAGTGGCAGGTTCACAAGCAGCATCTGTGCAGCCACCACCAGAGGAAAATGGGCAATGTAGAACCAATACGCTGAATCAGAGGCATAACGAATCCAGTACCTCTCCCTTCCGGCAATCCACAGGAAGAATCCAAGCAGACCGAAACACATCAACCAGGCAAAAGCGCTTACAAGCACTGCGGAAATGACCCTGATCCAGATCACCTCAGCCTCAATGAAAAGATGTGGATATAATGACACGAGACCTAGAGGAAAAAACACCGCAAGCGCAGGAATCAGCAGCCACGCCCACCAACGCCGCACCTCGATATTGCGTTGATACAGAAACACCCCGAAGGCGAAGAAAGTGAAATTATAGGCCAGAACATTAAGGTCGGGGATCAGATGCTCGGACAGGTCTGCCCCAAGAAGTCCATCTGTCATCAGGTACTGGGAACAGGCGGCCACAGGAATTAGCAGATACCAGAGCCGGTTCCTAAACCTCAAACCCAGTTCAAGGCCAACCATAAAGACGGCAGTGATGAGCAGGAGTTGCCAGAGAAACCAGAAATGCATCAGATTCTCGGTCCAGATCAACAGCCAGCCGCGCAGGCTTGGCTCCTCCTGGAAGGATAGCCAATAGCTGACAGGAAGAAAGGTAATCAGGCAAACCGCAAGTGGAAAGGCAATTCGCCTGAGGCGATGCGAGATCAATCCCTGACTGCCCCGCTTCCGCCACATAAGCGCGGCGAAGAAACCACTGATCAGGAAAAACACGGGCATCCGAAAACCATGGATGGCGCTGAAGATGTAAACGTATGGATTCGAGGCAGTTGGGGTCTCCTTAGCCCAGTCTTCCACGAACAGCCAAAATTCCGTTGGCAGCACGAAGAATGTGCCATGCAGGACAATTCCCAATGACATTGCGAACGCACGGGCTGCATCCATTTCATGATGACGCTTCATCCTGGATGGCCTCCAAGGCAAAATCCACCGAGATAAGCCTGATCTGCCTATGACGGCTACACCTCACCTTTAGACGTCGCGCCTTCCAAAGTGCAAGGATAATCGCGCAGCCCCATTTCGGAAATCGAATGGCTGGAATCCGATGGTTCGTGCGGAGTTTCCATCGAACGCAGTCTCAATGGTGATGAGAGGAGTCCATCCCCGATTGGCCATCGAATTGAGGTAACCTGAATTTCGGCAGTAGTCCGTGGCGTATCCTGCTGTTCTGAAGCGCCGGGAACATTCAGTTTCACCATTTGCCACGCGCAAATCCCTTCAGAACAGCGGATCAGGAAGGAGAAGCTCTGGGGCAGTGTGTCCGGTGGTGGCCGTCCGTGGCAGGGGCTCATGATGTTGCCAGGGTGGGGAAAATCATCGCCACGGAGATGCAGTGGAACCTGAAACAGTTCGGGCACTCCAGGAGACACCCACCGGATTCGTCGGCAGGTTTCGGATCTGAACCATCCGGATCCGCCCGTACCTGATCCCGGCGCGACCGGATCGTCCACAGACCCGGAAACGGAACCTGAGTAGTCATTCGAGGATTTCGCCTCCCATAATCGGTAGCGCGACCCGCCGATTGTCCCATGAAACACTGTCAATCCATCTTCCGAAGGAAATCCGCAACTTCGAGGGGCGCATGGATACGGCCATGTTCCGGCACGTGAAGGAGTGGTATCTCCCTATTTATTCTATGAGATTGCCACAAAATGACAGAAATTGGAATGGAAAAATCAACACGATTATAACAAGGTTTGGTCAGCATTCGGCAATTGACAAATTCTCGACATTATAGTAGCAGATAGCTACTTTATCGACGTCAGCCCACTGCCCATGCATCCAGTCAGGCATTTGGGTTGGGTTTTCTGGCCGGCCGCAACATCAGAAAGTAACCTCAATGATTACCGAAGAACTGATCCTGCTCCTATTGGATGAAAAAGAAGGACGGCTGCTGCCGATTCCTGTAGGCACACTGGATATGGCAATGGCTGGCGCGGTTCTCATGGACCTGCAGCTACACGGAAGCATAGATACCGACCTTGACCGTCTGGTGGTCATTGATCCAAAACCCCTTGGCAATCCACTGCTGGATCCTTTCCTAGCGGAAATCGTTGCGGAGAGCGCACCGGAGACTCCAGCGGACTGGGTTGCGCGCCTTTCCAGGCAAGGCGAAAGAATCCACGAAAATGCAGTTCGAATTCTCGCGGAACGCAGAATACTCGAAGTACCGCAGGAGGATGGCTCCCTGGTCCGCTCCCGGCGCGCGTCATTCCTGAAAGACTATGTAGGACCGGATGGACATGTTCGCGAGGAGGTCAGATCCCGACTGTTGAAGACTCTTCTCGGCGACATTGTCCCTGATCCAACCGATGCCGCGCTAATTGCGCTGGCAGATTCCTGTGATGCGCTGAAGTACTTCCTCGACGAAGCCGAATTGAAGAAGGTGCGGGAACGAGTGGACCTATTTGGCCAGATGGATCCTGTGATCCATGCAATCCAGCAGGAAGTCAGGGCTGTAGGGATCAGAACACGAAAGGCGGCCGCAGAACTTTCCAATGTGATCCCACATGTTGAAGGGCTGCCAATACTGGGAAACACTCTCCAGGCCAGGGGAAACCTGAACGTATATTACGCGAAACAATACCTCCAGCATGGTCCGGTCTACCGGGTCAAGATACTTGGCCGTTCCTTTACGATCCTGGTTGGACCAGAACTCAACCGCCTGATGTTGAGGCAGGAAAGGTTTTATTTCAGGGCAGGCCGAGATTTGGTATCTTCCTTTAGGAGCATACTTGGAGACGACATCATTGTGTCGATGAACGGCGCGGACCATGCGCGAATGCGTCGGGAATTGCGAGTGAGGCTCTCCCGCAACTTCGCCGAAAACAACCTTGAGAATCTGGTGGCCATTACCCGCGAAGTCATTCGGTCATGGCCTTTGAACAAACGAATTTCCGGAATCATGCCGATTCGTAGAATTTTCTTTGAGCATGTCGCACAACTCGTTGCGGGAACCTCCGTGATGGGCAATGAATATGCCCTAGCCGCTCTGTTCAACATGCTCATGATAAAGGATTCGTTTCCAGGCATTGCCGCCCTGTACAAGGGTAGACTGCGACGTGCTCTCCAACAGACCGATGAGTTTGTGGCCAAGACCCTCTTTGAACACCAGGTCACCACGCGGCGTGGCACACCGGACCTCATTGATGACCTTATCGAGGTGCATCGGAATGATCCGGTTTTCATGTCGGAACTGCGTCTGACGGCTAATGCGTATGTACCTTTCTTAGTAGCGACCGAAACCGTCGGCAACATGGCGGCATTCATGCTCTATTATGTCATGAAGGATCCTGAACTCATGAAAAAGGTGCAGGCAGAAGCGGACCAGGCATTTGCCAACGGAACGCCAACCATTGAATCGTTGCGGAAACTGGATGTCGTTCACCGCGTGGCAATGGAAACCCTGCGTCTCTGCCCGGTCTCACCTTCCTTTGCACGTGAAGTGATTACTTCCTTTGATCTGTGCGGCTACCGGATACCAGTCGGCGAGAATGTGATGCTGGCAACGTGTGCCACGCATTTCCTGCCGGAATTCTTTCCGCACCCGGAGGCTTTCGACATCGACAGGTACCTGCCGGAGCGAAACGAACACAAGGATCCGGCAATCTACGTTCCCTATGGTCTTGGACTTCACAGATGCCTGGGCAGTGGATTTTCGGATGTTCAGCTCGTCATCGGAATTCTCACCATGGTCCGGGAAGCCCAGTTTGAACTCGACCCCGGAAACTTTGAGCTCAACATTAGGTACAAACCTACAGCGGTTCCAACCGGAAAGTTTGGCTTCAGGATGACCGGCTTCCGAAACCATGACGCGCAGAGCGCTTGTGGCGCCTGATCGCGCTGTCAGGCGGGTCAGCCCTGGAAGGGTAATATTCAGACCACGCCGTTCTGTTCCAACAGGTTCATGTTGCAGGGATTACCTGGATCCGAAATCAGGTTGCACTGAGGTCTCCCCATGCGTTTCAGCCCTCGGGTAGCTGCAATGCGTCACCACAATCCTTCCACGGTTCGGCCTCATTCCCTGCAAACGGATGTCTGCCATGCTTCGCATCGTCGATCTGGTGGAACACCCGCATGACCGAACAGGACCTGGCTCGCGCCACCCTTTCCTCCCACCTCGCTGAGGAGCGTCATTGCCTGTGCAATGCTGAAGTCCCAGGCCGTACGGAACTGGTGGCTCCGCGTTTCTGTACATGCTACGGTGGAAAAACGAAGGCGGAGGTTGTCGTGCCACGCTGGCGGCGGTCACTCTAATGGCATCCGAAGCACCATAGCGACCCACCAACTGCCAATTCACCGTGTGAGGGATCATAGCCATGGCGCTGTTTCGAGGATGAAATCGGACTGCCCGGCCCAGCAAACTTCGCTGAAGCCCTTTCCAAATCCGAGAGTACGGGGACCGAAGGCATAACGAACCATTCGAGCACCAAACCGTCAGCACCAAACCGTCAGGAAGGGTTCATCCACTTCATTGCTATCGCAAGGAGATGCGAATTGGCGCTAAAGCGGCCGAAAACTTCCAGCACTCCCCGGTCACAACACAATTTATCCAGACTGAGCCTGCGTGCTACCGGACGGAAGGATTCGGCTCCAGTCATTCGAACCGCTTTTTCCCACGGATAACCTGTAGGAGGAATGCGATGAGAAAATCTCCGGGAGATTCCTCACTGCGGCGGCCACCCATCCCGCCGAAGGCCCGGCATTTGCCGGTATGCATCTCCCTGCACTCCCATGGACCTGGATCATGCTCGACCATCGAACCGGTTCCCGGTTCTGAACAGGCTACTCACAATACCTGCGACGGAAGGACACGACATTGAACAATTTTGTCCAGGATATCCTGGAGGAATGCTGGAAGCTGATCCGTAACAGCTATCACAAGCTCCTTCTGGCTTGCATCATTCCAAGCATGCCATTTGTCGTGCTTGCGTTCCTCTATACCGAAAACGGTCTGAAATGGCTCAGCTGGTTCCTGCTGCCAGTCGAATACGTCTGTTCTGTCTGGCTTGTTGGAACGGTCGCCATATGCGTCGTGGATCTTCGAAACGGGCTGTATATGTCGCCGGTTCGGTATGCTGGCAGATCCCTATGCCTTCTGCTTCCGCTGACGGTCCTGGGGCTGGTTCTGTGGTTCGTGGTCGCGGCTGGCGTCGCGCTATTGATCCTGCCAGGATTGCTGGCCCTTGCGGTTCTCCAACTCACGATTCCGATATTCGTAATGGAACGACCGGGAATGACGTCCGCCATAAAGCGAAGTTTCACTCTTTCGAAGGGCTATCGACTGCAGCTGTCACTTGTGTGCCTGTCCATAATCCTGAGTTTCGGGCCTGCGATTGCGTCAAACTATTTCCTGTCCGCCCGTGAAACAGGCCTGAGTGTCCTGCATCCTTCCACGGAATCGGTTCTGTTCCGTCTTTTCCTTGCGGTCGGGAATACCGCAGTGCTGACCCTGGCATTCATTTTCTTCCTTTCGGGCAGCCTTGCCGTGTCGGGCTATATCACGGGTGAACGGCAAGGTCTCGCCGCCTCACTGAAAAGACACTTTCAGGAGGTCATCGAAAGGTCTGGACGACTGGCATTTATCGTCGTATCAATTTCGTCCATTCACGCCTTACTGTTATTCGTGTTCTCAGATTTCGCCATGATCACAGAACCGGATTCTGGAATGAGTCGATCAATCCGACTCCATCTGGTTTACATTCCATGGATATCCTGCCAGTGCATTTGGGCGGTTGTTACGACCCTTTGCTACTGCAGGCTTTGCGAAGCAGGGAATGGCTGGCCAGACTGGACGAGGGATCTCAGGGGAAATTGACTTTGGTAGTGTCTTCGACGCCCTCCACAGAAGAACGTTTCTTCCAGAGCGGGATCCGCTCGGCTTCAAGTTGACTGCTCCACGAGCCGGGCAAGGTGGCTGGTCCGTTTCTTTGGTGCTATCGAGAATGGCGGTATTCGGGACAGTCCAACATGTTGCCGCGCTCTAGGGCACTCATCATGGAACAGACTGCAGCCTACAGTTCCGCCGCTCCCCTGCTCCACTGGCGGATGCCTGAAAGCTCCATCCGCTGACTGACCTCTGGGAAAGAGACCCAAAGGTGCATAGTCCCGCGAATTCAATGTCAACCCGTTCTGCCAGGACAGGGGAGATGCAGGCACCGCGGGCGAACCATGTCGGAGAAAGGATGCCGAATTCGTAGCTTTTTGCCGAAGGGACCGGTCGTCATCGCCCAGACTCCTGGAGCGGAGCTACATTCGGGACTGAATGCAACCACAGGCAATGCATCTCACATTCCCGCTATGGTGCCGATTCTCCTGATCTGGGCCCTTTCCGTGCAGCGAAGCACCACTATAGTCGCCATGCCATTTCCTTGGAAGAAACAAACCAGCGCTTCGCTGGAGGAAGGGACAGGGGTGGTGGAAGCAGACAATGAGATGCACGGGGAATATACCGGAAAACACGGTCCATTACTCCTGCTAGCGGTGAAGACAGGGCTGCTGACAACAGTGACGCTTGGTATCTACCGGTTTTGGGCCAGGACCCGCATCCGCAGGTACATCTGGTCATCCACGACGGCAGACGGAGATGGTTTCGAGTATACTGGAACAGGAGTTGAGAAGTTTCTTGGTTTCCTGATGGCGGTCGTGATCCTGGCGGTGTATCTGGGCATACTTCAGTTGGTGCTGCTCTATTTTGGCCTCAGCCTCTTCGCTGAAACCGAAAATCCTGACGAGTTCGCCGCTCTCCCCGTCCAATACGGCCCGACCGTCATTGCCTTCCTCGCGGTCCTGCCACTCACATTTTTCGCGCAGTACCGCTCCAGACGATACAGGCTGGCACGTACCCGTTGGCGTGGCCTGCGGTTCGGTATGGAGCATGGTGCCTGGGGCTATGCGGTTCGGGCACTGGGACATCTGTTTCTGACGGTAGTGACACTTGGCGTCCTGCTTCCGCGCAATACGTTCTGGCTCGAAAAATATGTCACCGACCGAAGCTGGTACGGCGATGCAAGATTCGAACAGAAAGGCAGGTGGACAGAACTCTTCCCTGCCATGAAGCACCTGTTCATTGGCACCGTCATACTGATCGCCGGAACCGCCGCTGCAGCGCAGATAGGCGTCGTAGTGGCCATCATCTCAGCGATCATTGGCGTGTTATGGCTTCTCACTGGCTACATCTCATATCGCGTCAATGCCTTCATCTATCTGATGCGAAACAAAACTCTCGACGGCCAGATCTATTTCATGGCAAGTACGAAGACATCGACCGTTGTTTCAAGGATCGTTATCGGGGGATTGGCTGTAAGCATCCTGGCCGGCATCATCTTCACCATTGTGGCTCAGCTCACCGCGCCAGTTCTTGCGCAGGTCACCAGCGACAGCAATTCGCCAGGGACGGCATTTTCGGTAGTCATTGTTGTCCTGCAGTATGTCGCGGCCCTTGCGGTAATGGACGCGCTGGTGCTGGTCTGGATCACGCAACCGATCATCAACCACGTGGTTCAGTCAGTATCCGTTATGAACGTGGGCGCGCTCGACGGCATCCATCAGAGAGCGGTTGACCCAGGCGCTGACGCGGAAGGCTTTGCCGATGCGCTGGATGTCGGTGGCGCGTTGTGAAATTGGGATCGACAGGGAGGTATTTCGATGGCCAGTCGGCGATGCCTCATCGTGTCGATGTCGTATTCGACAATCATAACAAAGAACTGGTTATATCCGGTGACTCGCTGCCCAGATCGCAACGCTGGCCGGTGTCACAGCTCCGGGCGCTCACGGACGAGGCGCGTGAGTATAGGCTTACCCTGACTGTTTGCGCCGAAGGCGATGACGAGGCTCAGAGGGATCCGGCAAGGCTGAGCATTTCCGAACCCGGTCTGATCCATGAGCTGAGACGGCTCTGTCCTGAACTTCACCGCAGGGATCTCCGACGTGGCATCAAACGGCGAATGGTCTGGCGCACCGCTCTTGCCGCTGCGGCACTGGTTCTCGTTCTGTTTGTCATTCTGCCACGTATGGCTGATACGCTGGCTACGCTTATCCCGCCGAAACGGGAAATCGCCTTCGGAAAATCCGTCGTCGCGCAGGTCGAACGCCTCTTTGGCGGAAAGGGACCTGGTGACCTCCGCTGCTCGGATAGCCAAGGCCAGGCCGCGCTCGACAAACTTGTGGCACGGCTAACACAGGCACAGGATCTGAGATACCAGATCAACGTCCTGGTATTCGACCACGAAATGATCAACGCGTTCGCTGCCCCTGGTGGACAGATCATTGTGGTCCGCGGGTTGCTCGAAGCGATTGATGGGCCCGAAGCACTCGCCGGTGTGTTGGCCCACGAAATCGGTCATGCGGAGAGACGGGACCCCACCCGCCATGCGCTGCGAACCGCAGGGTCCGCCGGGCTTCTGTCGTTGATATTGGGAGACTTTTCGGGCGGCACACTGGCGGTCTTTCTCGGTGAGTGGCTACTGCGGGCAAGCTACACACGCGAAGCCGAAGCGGAGGCGGATAGATTCGCGCTGGACCTACTCAATGCGTCAGGTATCGATAGCGGTGGCCTTGCGGCATTCTTTGATCTGATCGATTCCCTTGAGGGCTCGGATATTGTGATACCGGAGTATCTATCGACCCACCCGAAGGCCAGAGACCGCGCTCATCGGTCCCGGAAAAACGCCGAGACACAACAGGTTACATCACCAGTGCTATCCGATTCCGAATGGCAGGCGCTCAAGGCGATCTGCCGTGTCAGGAATTTCAGCCGTGAAGCGGAACTACCGTAATTCACCGCAAGCCAAACCTCGCTTTCGGGCCGTATCCCGCCATCGGGTCCTGAAGAACTGACACGGATTCGACAATTCAGACGCACGGTAGCCAGCATTTCTTGCCACCGATGGATCCGTCGGATCACCTGGCCGGGAATCCCGTACACGCCCGACTCCCAATGGTGCGTTCCCCGCAACCTTCACCGGCCAAGATTCAATCTCCAGATGGCCATGTGCGACCGGCGAAAAGACTGGCCGACGTGGTTACCGTACCGGAACGGGCGCGTGCCCCGTCTCTTTTGGAAAAGGCACCAGCCGCTGCGAATCCTCGTCCCACAGCTTCAGCCGGAAGCTGCGGATTGCCTCGGGCCATTTTATGCGCCTCTGTTGGCGGGCAAGCTCTTCGGGCATGCCATGATGTGCCTTACGAAGCCTGTAGCTTGGGATCGCCGGCATGAAGTGATGAATGTCATGATAGGCGATATTACAGGTGCCAATGTCCCACAGATGCCCCAGATCAAGGCAGGAAGATCCCTGAAGCGTGGCGCTGCGGAAGTCGAGGTCGGGTTTGCGGTCCCAGTAGGTGTCCTCAAAGTTGTGCTGCAGATACACCATGAAGACACCGATCATGGAGGCGATGACGGCCGCTACTGCCAGAACGGCAAGTCCTGTCCAACCAGCAAGCAAATAGAGAATGTAGAACCAGGCAAGCATTAGCATGTTGTGGGCAATCACACCCGGAACGCCAATCCTGACTGCGTTCTTGGGCCAGCGATAGGCAATGAAATACGTGAAAAGCCCTCCCACGGGCAGTAGAACCAACGGATTCCGATATAGGCGGTACAGGAGACGTCGGCCTAGAGACGCTTTCTGCCATTCCCGCAGGGTCATCGTATGGATCTCAGTGGTTTCGCGGTGCTCAAGGTTGCCCAGATAGGCGTGATGCATGTTGTGATTGTACTGCATCGCACGATAGGGCGTGAACGTGAAGATGGAGAGAAAATAGCCTGCCAGATCGTTCTGCCATTTTTTCTCGAACAGTGAGTAGTGCCCGGTGTCGTGCTGCAGGACATATGCCCGAGCCAGTCCAAAGGTGATGACGATAATGAATGGCGTGGCAGCCCACCAGTAGCCGGCATTCACCAGAGAAACGGCGACCCAAATGGCTCCGAAGAGCGCGACGAAGGTTCCAGAAAAGCTCAATGCCGCGATACGGTTGTCCTTCCTGGTGAAGGATCTCAGATACTCTCGGATTTCCATGTCAATAACTGCATTTCCCTCGGTCCGACTTCCTGTCGTCCGTTCACGACGCTTCGCACCGCCGTTTGGACGCCGATACCAGAAACCAGACATAATGTCCACCGACAAGATTCAGATGCAACGGGGCAGTCTGAAATTTTCCGTCCTGTTCCGTTGGCGTGACTGGATGGAATAACCCTCCCGTCCGTTACCATTCGCTGACGCTCCCGGACCTTCGTTTCCATTCCGTAGATCCTCGGCCGGTTCGGTTCAGGCCCCCTCGCGTTGATCAGCCTGACAAGGCTCCGCCAGAAAACTGATGAAGCCATCAACGGATCTGACGATGGGCTGCAGTGATGCCGGTAGGAATCAAACGGGCTTCCAGTCAGATGTAACTTTCTGACCGTCCGGGCAGTCATCAGGAAGAGTCATGGCTCCCGGCAAAATCAGCATCAGCATCATCCGGTGATCCGTTCTGACCCATCCGGTCAGACAGTTCCGCTGCTGATGGAATGACTTCAGTCCGTTCCAGTACCGGAAGAAAGGACCATGTGCTCATCAGACGGACATGAGATGCCCTGAACAGTTTCTCGACTCCGGCATCCTCGAACAGGACAGGCATTCCGTCATCTGATGGAAACCCGTTCCGACTCCGATCGCGGAATTCCGGAATCGAACTTTCTCCAGCATTCCTTCCCGATCCCCTACGCCTGAAACGGGCCCGCTGACTTTCAGGAACGAACCCGATGAGCTCCCGAATCCGTTCGGGAAGGGAACCATAACCCGTCTCTACGACCTGACTCTGGTTGCCATTTCGATTAGGCCAGTCCCGAAGAACCGGAAAATCCGGAGTTTCCTTAGTGGATGCAGGTTCAGTCGTGACCACATCAGTGATCAGGATCGGACATCTGAACCGGTCGATCAGGTCAAGCCGATCAGGCCTGGCCAGGGATATCAACGGTCCCGTATCGGGAATGACGAACCGGATCATGGAGATGGTCCATCATCAGGGTCTCCTTTCCGCTCAGCCCGCGCCGGCCTGTCAGAGCTGGCCCGCATTTCAGGAACGAAGGTATTCCTTCCCGGATTTCCCGTTCCGTTTTCCCTCCACGACCACGTGGCAATTGCGGCTCATGGGCGACCATGGCATCAGGGAGATCCCGGAAACTGTCATTTCCGATGCCCCGCATGGTCTCACCGGGTCCGATCCGGCCCCGAGAACAGGCATGGAGAAAACCTGCCGTCGCAACCGGTTCCTTCAGCTGGCGTGAACCGTCGGTCAGGTCCCCGATTTCCCCGGTGGCGATCCTCGCCACATGTTCGGCATGTCCCAGCACATCGGTAGGCCACCATTCGCCATTCGGACCCCTGGGCTTATTTCGCCCTTTCCGGCACCTGTTCCGGAAATTGATGGCATCAGCTCCGTGACCGTCAGGAAAAATGGAACCGATGAGGCCATGAACGGATCTGGTGGTGGACTGAAGTGATAGGGAATTTGAGGATCGGACACCATATCCTGGAACGAAGCGGAACAGGAAAGAACATTTCAGATTGACCCACTACCGGCAATCGCCTTTGGCCTTTCTTCCCACGCTTCCGGCCTTCAGGGAAATTTTCACTAAATTCAGTCAGATAGGCCTGAGAGAATGCGTTCGGAAGCGTCGAACCCTGGACCGGCAGTACGACTCGCCACGGACTCCTCGAAACTACCGCAATCCGCCTTTCGGCGGGGATGCGCTGCGGAGAGGGACGAATCGATACGGTCGCGTCCTAGAGTCTGTAGACTGGCATACCTCTGTGTTTACTATAAAATTGTCAGAAACACGCGGAAGAAGAAACAGTAAAATCAAAATGCGATAGCCATGGCCAGAATCCGGCGCAACCGCATTACAGGATCCGTCCGGGCTGCGCAGTTTGTCGTGTGCGATTGGCAGGGAGTGGGCCGGCTTCCCGTCTCAAGGCGCACATGTCGGGCGAGCCTGGCACTTCATTCAATGGCCGTTGGTTCAATAGTGGTGGACAGGCCGCTAGACAGAGGATCCTGCAGTGGTTTTCATGCGCGGGAACACGTTCCAGAGGCGTTCAGGGTTTCTGTAAGCGAGGATTCGGTGGTTCAGGTTGCAGGAAGGTGGGGACGGACAACGTTCCAGGCAGTCCGGAACGGAGAACCGCCGCGTGGCTTCCGCCCGCCGACGCGGCCATCACCACTGGCGGGCCGACCCCTTTGCACCGAAAACCGGGCAGACATGAAAAGCTCTCAGATCCTGTGTTTCCTGTCGGAGGCATTTCCATGACCGTCAAAGACAAGCCGAAACCCCTGGTGGGCGGTCGAGGTGTCCGGTGTCGTCCCAGTCCGCGCCGCGATGCGATAGCGGAAGCAATAGCTTCTATGGCATAGGTAGGAGCCACCCTTCAGCCACTTCGCCCCAGCCATCGATTTCGCCCGGTCCCGTGCGCGCCTGGACAGCGAGCGCAGTTTCATGGGATCCGATGTCCACTCCCAGACATTCCCGCACATGTTGTACAGCCCATAGCCATTTGGTTCGAACGACTTCGCGGGCGCCGTCGCCAGATAGCCATCAGCCCCCGTATTCACATCGGGGAATCTCCCCTGCCAGATATTGCAGGGCACGAAGCCTTCCTCATCAGGCTCCCGTTCTCCCCAGGGAAACGGAGCATCTCCCAAGCCACCCCGTGCCGCATGTTCCCATTCCGCTTCGGTGGGCAGCCTTCCACCCGCCCATTTCGCGAATGCCCGAGCATCGTTCCAGGAAACATGCACGGCAGGATGGTCACGATGCCAGTCCGCCTCAGAGCCCGGCCCGTTCACCAGCCGCCAGCTGGCACCATCAACCCTGCACCACCATTGCGCGGCGACCACACGTTGGGTCTCGGGTACTTCTGCAGACACATGGCGATGGAACACGAAGGACCAGCCGAACCGCTCCGCTTCGGTTACGAAGCCCGTCTCGGATACGAACGCCTCGAACATTGCGTTGGTGACAGCCGTCTCCATCATGCGGAATGGCCTCATCCTCCTGGTCCGTCTGGGACCTTCCTCATCGACGGCAATGATTGGCCGACCCGTTCCAAGAATGGCTGTTCCACCAGGAATGGTACGAAGCGCCAGGGTCGGCCAGGAGCGGGCGTCGCCAATGGCTGCACCGCCCGCTTCGTTCCCGGTAACGGGGTCATCTTCATTTCGGTTCGCTGTCGGCACGCAGCAGCTCCGGTCTCGCCCTTTATTCATCCGTTCTGCAACTCCACTTCCGACCAGGCGTCGACTTTCGACTCTAGCGGTATATCCGAATCCCTGCAGCCGATGAAGTCCTCTGACGACCCTTGCATTCAGGCTTCCCCCGTCGCGTGAATCAGGCATTTTTCATCGCTCAGGTATGATAGCCCCACGGATGGAACCACCGCCTTTGGATCCCCACTCCCTTCCACCTGCTTTCCCGAAAATTTCCAGTGAATACAGCCGGGTTGGGCATGAGGTTACCGGCCCGGGAGAATGTCTTCGGGATTGTCGGTAGTATCTCTGTTTGAAATGTTCTTCTTTGTTCTCCCAGTTTCCGAACCGACAATCCGGTTCCGGGTTACGGGCGTCCTGGATGTCACCGGACTCCGGATCCAGCCGGGTCATTCCGTTCGTGTCTTATGGTAGTGCATCAGCCTGAAACGTTTTTCCGTTTTCCCGGGATGACCGGACGGGATAGCCATTCCGTCCGTTCCCGTTCACTAACATTCATGAACCTTCGGTCCTTGCTCCGTAGATCCCTAGCCGGTGCGGCTCAGGCACCCGCGCCTCGATCAGGTCAACAATCCAGCCCATATCACATAGCCTATCCGCCAGACTGACCTCGGTCGCCGGAGTCACCCTCAGCGTCGAGTGAATACGCACGAAATTGTAGTGAACGAAATACAGGAACAGTGAATGGATGTGATTGCCGAGGTTTCCGGTATCACCGGAAATGACCCGCTTTCCGACTTCCGTCAAACGATTTCATTGTATATGTGGACTCCGTGTCAAGATGTGGCGCAGTCTGGTTACGTGTTCGCCCTGGAAGCGGAAGGTCGCTGGTTCGAGTCCAGCCATCCTGACCAGCACCGGGAAACCAGCCGATGATCCGATCCATTCTCAGACGACTTTCACAAAAACCCGATCTTCATGGGCTTGAGGATTTCGTCAATGTGGAAGATCGGCAATGGACTCCATTTTTGTCGGACTGAAAACCCAGATCGGTGATGTTGAACGGCTCTGTCGTAAAGCGATCCGTCTGGCACGGAAAGGGCAGCAGACAGTTCAGGGCGCGACCCGTGTCATTCAGGGAACTCCGGGAGCTGGAAAAACCGTAATCCTTTTCCATCTGGGACAAAATACGCAAAGGAGACGGTCACCGTCTATCTCGACTCACAGAAACTATCTTCGGAGGAGCAGGTAACCCTGGCCATCACCCAAGCCATTTCTCCACGAATGGCTGAGAAAATACGGTCGACATGGAAGCGGAATACCAGAAGTGGAATCCGGTTCTGGCCATTCGGAACGATCGTTGGGGGCGAACGAAGTCAGGAACCTAAAATCACCCTTTCGGATCTTGCCAGAATAGTTCCGCCAAGAAAGTGGAAACGTCCGGTCATCCTGATGGTGAATTAAATCCAGAACGTCCAGTCTGACGCACTTCAGGTCATGGAGAATCTACATCTGGCCAGTGATGGCCTGCCGGTCATACCGGTCTATGCCGGACCGGGAAACTCAAGACGGGTTCTTGATGATATCGGATGTCTGTCCATGGACGACTCCATCCAGGCGGTAACCATGATGCTGGACCATTTCAGGAGCGGTCGGAAAGGAACACCGTTCGACCGGCCTGAAATCGTCGCCAGACGTTCCGATGCTGGCCGCAGCATCTTCATAACGGCATGCGGGCGCTGGAGACCGAGCTGTTACGAATTGGTGGACGACTGGCTGATGTCGATCCTGAATCGGTCAGGCTGAAGGAGCGGGAATATCGGCTTCATGCTTATGGGAAAGGGTTACGGATGTTGTCCGAAACGCCAAATTCCTCGTGGCTAACATCATGAATAGAGTAGATGTCAGGGACTGTGACAGCGGCGAGATCGAACAGGTGGTCATGGACCATCGGTCGGATAAACGAGGATACCGGATTCCATATGGCATGAATGAAACGGTATCCGTGAATGTCTCATCCATATGGGAATCCTGCAGGAACAGGGAAACGGAATCCATATCTGTCCAGTTCCGTCACTCAAACGTCACCTGATGGAGATCGGACGGCCAGAACCGGTGTCCCTGAGTCTAAAAGGATCGGATTTAGCGGACGGTAAGGACGGCAGGATGACACCGATCGTGAAACAGGGATGGGGACTGGATGCCCGGTCGATTTATCACTGACCGACAGCAGGGGGATTACGTGAAGCTTCGTACCCAATACAGTCAGGACATGGCCGCTGCGAAAGCGGGCTTCAGCCGGGGTACGGCGTCGCGGATCGATCAGGACCCGCGGCCGCCCTCCCGGAAAAACGGGAACGCCGACATGGTGGCGGTAAGCCTGACCCCCTGGCCGACTTTTGGGGTCAGGAAATTCTTCCCATGCCCGAAGCTACGCCACGGTTGCGTCCCACCGCGGGCTTCATGAAACGTCGACGATCCGCCTTCTGACGGGATGAGCCGCGGCGGAGGATATATCGATATGCCATATATGAGTGCCTGATTGGTTGTTAACCTTCTGTATTTCCAGTAAGGCTGGCAGAAATAATCAAAAAGAGGAAATGAAGAATTTCAAAAGGAATAGCCCTACCCTATGGCATGGTGCCCTCCCGCTTCATACCCGGACTGCCGTCACCACTGGACTGATTCACAAAATTCAACTCCGCCTCGGCTGAAGTTCCGCATCGGAGGGTATTTCCCTTCTGACTGGACCATATCCCCGCCGCACCGAAGGAACAGGACAACCCGGATGTGTCCACATCGGACAATGGACGGTTGCGAAGCCCGATGCCGGAGTTACCAACCTCGATTCGATGCGCTACGGCAATATGCAGGGGGAGCGAACCCACCAGGCGCGATTTATTGGGATTGCATGGGTTGGGTAGCAATCCGCCAGCACGGGAGTGCCGTAACCGATCAAGCTTCACCAGGTGAATTGGCGCTACGATCTGCCCCGCCAGGAACTGAGCCATCGACCAACCCGGCCCTTCGTCTCGTTCGCCCGATCCTCGACCCGACCAATCGCGTCCCCGGCACCACCCAGCAGAGGATCGATCATCCGCCCACGAAACCGCCGCCAGATGGCCCGGAGCAGGAAATATCCGCAAACCAGAAATACCAGGAAAACCATATTGAACCACGGTATTACCCGAACGTCAGGGCCATCGACCGGGCGGATGCCAACAGCGTTCGGATAGATCGAGAAGAACCGGTTGCGCCATCCATAATGCGTGATCACAACCCATTGCTCCGTTGCTGGCGCCGATATGTTGGCTGACGCGGTCGCCTGCAGATCAGACGAATCGAACTTGAAGTAAGGTGGCCAGAGCCAACCCGTATCCTCGTTTCGGTAAACCATGACCCCTTCGGCCTCGCGGCGGATAAATCCCAGAAGAAACGACTTCTTCCGCTGGGTGTTTATCAACCGGACATCGCGGGTCTCGTGCTCCACCGCGGCGCTGTCGGACTGCGCGTAAAACCTCCGGTTAACTGACGAAAAATCCATCCGGATAACCTCGGTCGAGGTGATGCGCGCCACGTCATGCTGCGGCAGAACGTAATGCAGGAGCGCAAGTACCATCACGGTGAAAATGACCCGCAGGGAAATCCAGACGTTTCGCATAGGTGAGTCCTCAGTTCCAGTTTGTGACAGCCAGCACCACGACCACGAAGGTCGCGGGAAGTACATAGATAAGCCAGAGCGCTCGGTAGACCAGCGATTCCCTGAACGCCGCGACGCCCTCTTCGACCGCAGCTTTCCGCGCCTCCGGGGTACCGCCCGGGTTGGCCGCATCCCATTCCCGTTCCAGCCGTTCCCGACGGGTGGAGCGTAAGAACCATGCCACGGAGAGATGGACTACCGTCAGCACGATGAGACCCACGACGACGAGCCGGACAGGCGCGACCATACCCTATCTCCCTCTCACAGCGCCCCACGGGCCAACAAGGTCATACATGCGCTCCAGATCAGCCGTTTCCCCGGCAGCATCATTCCCCATACCTGGCTCCGGCCCAAACAGGGCCGTGCGCTGCCCGGCCTTGTCCACCAGATATTCGTTGGCCAGGAAATCGGTGACAAAGCGCTGCTTGGCTTCCGGCCACCCACTGTAGAGGCGGTAAAACAGCGGTTTATGGAAAATGAACAGCTGACGCACGTCAAGTGGCGTGAGCTCTGCCAGCAATTGGTTCACCAGATCGCGATGCTGGTGCTGACCGGCCCTGAGCGTGTAGAAATACGCCGGATGGTCCGGTCGGATCCTGGGCCTGTCCCCACCTCCCTCGAACCAGCGCAGCAGATCCGCGAGACCGTGGAACGCGTCGGGAACAGCGGACCCAAGTGATCGGGCGACCTGCCGGAGATCACGCCGAGTGGCTCCCGTCAGGTCATATCCATTGGTGGTTGCGGCGTCCACGAGGATGAAATCCATTTTCTGCTGAAGGATTGCCGCCACATCGGCCTTCCTGACCATTGTGATGGGCTCCACCAGCCGGTTGCGCTCCAGAAACCTCGCCACCTTCCTGTGATCATCAAGCTGGCAGACATGCCTGATGGGCATATCGACCGGAGCGGGACCTGAGGAAAGCAGGGTCGGATAGTCGACATCCCGGAAGAGATAGATGCCGCCGAAATGCCCCGTCCAGAAACTCCCCACCTCGACCGTTACCTGATCCAGGTCAATCGGATTGCGGGTCACATCGCCGGTGCTCCTGGCCAATCCGATCATCTCCGCGATCAGGACATCATCCCACCATGCGTCTTCCTCCGTCCGGAAGCGTTCGATCCTGCCCGCCAGTTCGCGGGCGGTGCTTACGTTTCCAGCGATGGTATCGGCCTCGACCACGATGCGGCGAATGTCAAACAGCCGGTCCACTGTCGGAAGCTCGAACACCGAATTCACCAGTTCGCCGGCGACTGCGTCCATGGTGGTAAGCGCAAAGAGCTTCGGTTCGTTGACATCGATGAACTGCCGCAGAATTCCCCGCGAGAACGAGAACACCGCGTTCAGGAGCGGTGCCGTCTTCTGCTCCGTTGTCAGGAGTATGAACTGGCGGTTACAGCCATTCGGATTGAGATAGAGATGATCGTCAAGTTCAGCACCAATCTCGGGCGAATAGCCTGAGATGTCCACGTGGAAGTCGGTTAGTTCGGTGTCCCGGCCGATGAGATGCCGCATTGCCCTTCGGTAGCGCTCTACAAGCGCAGGCGAATCCACCGGCACCAGATTGCCGAACATCAGGCCCTTTTCGATCAGGCGCTTCATCTCCTGTCCCTACCTACAGCGCCCAGGGTGAACGGTCGGGCAGCCCGTTTTCAGGACGGCCTGCGAACCGCCGCTCGGCACGGTTCCCAACATGCTGGACAGTGATGGAGATGACCTTCCAGACAGCTCGGCCATTCATACCCGTCTCCTCGAATGTCCCTGCCCGGTGCCATGGAGCGAAACTTCAGCCGATGAAAGAGCCACCCCAGCGCCAGGCATGGAGCCAGCATACCCGATGCAGGCTGTCCGAAGCCTGTCAGACGGGATCACCACCCAATTCCTCCCTGCATCCGATCCCTTCCTACCACCAGACGACGATGATCACCAAAGCCAGCCCAACACGTTTCCACATCTCCATCACATCTGCCGCTCCGCATACCTCCGACGAGCCTCATCCATCCGTCCCATCTCCCGCACCGCGGCGGCAATGGCGGCTTCATCGGAACTGACCGAATAGCGGAATTCCGAATCGGCGTAACGGTTGATCTCCTGGATCACCATTTCTACCGTGATTGGCCGCCGCATTTCGAGAATCATGGCAAGCTTCTCGTCATATGGCCTGAACAGGAACAGGTCAGGCTCCTCCATCCATTCGTCGGGAAGGTCGAAATCCATCGCCCTGACCTTTACCGCGTCCGTGATGTTCTTGACCGCGCGACCTGTGAACCGCTCGTCCACCAGCTGGATCGCCTTCAGGTAATGCCCCAGTTTGGCGATCGTATCGAGCGGCCCGATCTCATTCCCGACGCGTTCCCAAACCTGCACCAGACCTTCCTCCCGCGGCCGAGCGTAACGCTCGAAGGATCGCGTCACCGCTGGCCGAATGTCCTGGGAACCGTATGGATCGTGGTCTCCCAGCGGTATGCCATGATTTCCACCAAGCAGAAGATGCAGGATGTCAATATAGTCCTCCCGCGTCTGGGGCCCATCCACGAGGAAACGCGCTCCCGCCCGCTGACGAAGGGCGTCGTCCACGTTTTCCGGATGGTTTGAGAACATGCCAAAAGTGCAGTTGCCACGAACGAGGGTTCCGGCACCTGCAAACGCCTCCATCAGGACCGCCGTCACTTCCTGCTGTCCCACCGAAGAATGGCGGTCGCCCCGTTTCCCGGCGATCTGGTCGATGTCATCCAGGGTACCGAATCCGATCACGCCGGGATCCAGAATGTCGTTGATGAACGCCTTTGCGTTCTGACCGGACTTCCCCTGGTAGCTGTCGATCTGGTCGATCGAGAAGTTCCTGTAACGGAACGGATATCCTGCCGCCTCGCAGTAACCCTGGATCAACCCCGCCATCATCTGGATCAACGTGGTCTTTCCCGTACCCGGCTGGCCGTCGCCCATGAACGTGAAGATGAACCCGCCCAGCTCCGCGAATGGATTGAGTTTCCGCCCGAAATCATACGCCATAAGCATCTTTGACAGCCTCAATGCCTGGTGCTTGGCGATATGGTTGCCAATCACTTCATGTGGCTGCCTGAACTGCACCGAGCCTGCCGCGGCGGCTGCCCGACGCGACGGCGCGAACCCCTGAATCAGCAGATCATCCGCCTCAACCCGGTAAGTGGCTTCAGTAAACGGGTCCAGCCGCGGCACCGTCTGTGCGCGGAGCGCAACCTTTTCCATCAGCATTTCCGCGAATGCCAGACAGACAGCCACCACCTGTTCCTCACTGTCCGCGAACCGCTCAAGATCCTGATCCAGTTCCCACAGCGCTCCGTGCAGTGCCAGCTGCACATTGTCGGTCAGGACCTCGTCGACTCCGCCGATCTCAACCGACACCTCAACCGCCGAGGATGACAGAAGATAGGCCGTCGCGTTGGCGAAGGCATGAAGAACCGCCAGCGCCTCGGCAGCCAGGAGCTCGGAGAACTCCATCGAACGCGATTGCCCCAGCCTTCCTTCCAGATTCATCTTCTTAAGTGCTACAAGCCCCGTTGCCTCCGAATATGCCTCGCCGACCGCCAGCGCGATCGAAACCCCGCGCCGGAGGCATTGGCACACGGTCGCCTGCAGCGGAGAAACCAGGCCGTCGCCACCCGTGGTTCCCCTAATCCGCTCGATCAGGTGAACACCCTCAGGTCTTGCGGTCGAGCGTGTCACGAGCCCTGGCGTTGTTGAGCGGAATCTGCGATGGGAGCCGGTCCCCGGGGACCGTTCGGTCACGGGAGTCCCACGTGCCGCAGCGATTCTTGGCGTATGGTCAAAGCCTTCCAGCATTGCCAGCGCCAGTGGATAATGCGCCCGGATATCGCTTTCACGAAGCTCCATCTGATTGCCCGAAACATTCATTCCGCAATCCGCTCCCACATTTCAGGAATGCGCTGCGCGAGCAATGTAAGACCGGCTTCGCCCATCACTGTCCGGCATTCCACGCACCCGGTTCCCTCCAGCACCCTAGCGATAGCTCACCACCTGTCCCGATGGAGCGACCACGAACTTCCTGACCTGACGGAACCCGGAAGGCGCGAGTTCCGCCAGCATCTGATACGGGCGCGTCGGCATGATGATCGCCCGTTCGACGAGTGCCCCACCGGCTTCCCCGTCGTGATGCGAAAACGGATCCAGGGCAAAGATCTCGCGGTCCACTTTCGAAAACCAGCCGGATGAAACACGCTCCACCCGTTCGCTCCTTAACGATTCCAGGGTCCAAGCAAGTGCCCAGTCCTCCGCCGCAGGAGCATTTGCCTGTTCGAGCACCTGCTGCATCGCCCCGGACTGAAGCGTAAATACGTGCGAATACATCGGCCCGACGCGAAGCCGCCGAAGACGTTTGGGATGCAGATCCTCGAAGTCCTGGTCAAAGCCGCTGGCGATGGTTACCAGCTTGAGACCGCCTACGGACTGAGCCATTAGATGCCGCTGCACTTCGGGCCAGCGCCTGTCGTCGACCGGCAATGCTTTGCTCCCGCTATCCTCGACATCCATCAGATAGATGACGGGCAGATTCACCTGACTGTCATAGACCGCCCACCATAGGAGAAAGACCTTACGTCCGCTCGGCAGATCCCTCAGCCATTGCGCCCTCGGATCGTTCTGGGCCCAGAACAGGGTCTCGTCCACCAGCGCCTCGTAATAGAGCCGCTGCGACATGGCGAACTGCAGTTTCGTCGGGATTTCCAGACTGCCTACGATCTGGCGGATCATCGCATCCTTCAGCTGCGCTGGATCCATCATTCCGTTCAGATGGTTCCGGGCCTGCTGCGCATCGTTTGCCATCGTGAGGATTTCAGTGAATGTCGGAAACCCGGACTCAACCCGATCGATTTCAAGTGCACGGGTGGTCAGGCCAGTCCCACGGCCGGTCATCAGATATTTGAGACTCAAGGCGCGGAATGTGCTGGCCATCGCCCTCACGAACTGCCCTATCGCCCTGACATCCACTTTTGAGAGCGTTCCCTCGCGTTCCATGACGGCGGCCACGCGACCAAGATGTCCGGTGATCGTCTCGAACTTCCGGAAATAGCGCCGCACTGCAAAGGTGTCAGTCACGCTGGCATGGTCGCTGGCCAGGTCATGTGCGGTCATGTCACGTTCCGCTTCCCGTCACCTTCCTGATCGTTTCGGACATTCCAGAAGTCATGGTCCGGCCACCCTGATCAGGCACGGGCAGCCATACGAACCGCAGATCGAACGCTTCACTGGCATCCGATCACTATCCCGATGACGCATCGACGCTGGGCGGTTCCGGTCAATTCAGCCCTGCCCTCCATAGAGGTTGCTGTCGTGCTTTTCCACGATAGCGGCGAAGCGCCTTGCAAAGCGCTCGTCAGCCTTTGCCTTCTGCTCAAGCACGGCACGGGCATGGACCATATCGCTTTCATGCGCTTCCATCATTTCGGCCATGCGCTGGTTTGTGGCGGTTCCGATCGCTGCCATCGCGGCCTGCGCCTTCCTGTCAGTCTCGGTCCCGATCACGTTTATCTGATGCGCCACATCCTGCTGCTGCGCTGTCTTCAGTGACTTGCCCAGCGCATCATAGAGCACGACCCGCTGCCTGGTATCCGTCTGCAGCTTGTTGATCAGCACCATCTGGGTGGCTGTCTGGTTCCGCAGCGAATCCATCCATGATTTGCCCTTCTCGATGTAGCGCTCCAGGGTCTGGGATCGAGCGATTTTCACCTGCTCCTGCTGAACCAGCTCATTGTGTTTCGCGTTCAGGGCCGCGAGCTCGGATTCCAGTTTCGTGCGCATAGCCGCGTCCCGCTCGACGCTAATCCGATTCTCAAGATCAATGAGTGCAGGATCCATCGCCACAATATCGGCGCGCAGCTGCTCAAGCTCAGCCACCACCGTCTCCCGGTCTTCCAGAGTGGCGCTCAGATTTGCCTCAACCCGCTTTCCTTGCTCGCTGAGCGTCGCGAGCTGCCCCTCAAGCAGTTTAACGATCATGTCGGACTTTCCGATCAGATCCTGAAGCTTATCGTCAATGCTTGTGGTCCGCATCCGCTCCTGCCGCATCGAATCCGCCTTGGCACGAGAAAAGATGCCTACGAACCTTTCCCAGCCGGTCTTCGACCGCATCTCGTCGAAATCCTTCGAAAACCCGGAGGTAATGTCGTCGAGCCCCATGATCAGTTCGGCAATGTTGGCGTTCATGAGCTCTGCATGGGCATGCACGTCATCCAGCGTCGCGTTCTCGATATCGATTGAAATGTCTGCGCCGTTCTTCATCCGTGCGCCCATGTCCTCGACGCGCCCGGTGATTTCCGCCATCTTCTCCTGCGCCCTGACGACCTGGGCCTGGCTTTCCTTCAGCTGCGCATCCAGATCAGGCATGGAACCCGTCCCCCCCAACAAAGTGTATCCCGTTAACATTTACCTAGTCGTCGCCTGCAGCGGTTTAAAGCCCAACGCTGCCGGAATTTCCCCATATCGCGGAATCTGTGGGACATATGCATGAAACACCTGATATCGTGTAGTGTCTCGGTTTGAAATATTCGTTTTTTGTTCTGTCCTACTCCAGAACATGAATATTGATAGCAGAAGCTTGATATGTCATTCAGTCGAAAGTGATTATGGATTACCTGATGTCTGACCAAAGTGATAAACCTATGGATATCAAAGCCGCCCTGGCGAAGGCGGGACGCCGCTATCGGTTGAGGATTTTCGATAACATCCGCGAAAGGAAAGTCAGGCAACGTCCTTTGCACGACCGTCTGCGGATCGTCGGGTGCGTATCATGAAGAGAACCGACTACGATGGGTTCATCCTAGGACGAAGGCTTGTGGCCGAAGCCAACCGGATGCGACCGCGACGGATGAACGCGGAACGTTAGGTAATGTTGACGGAAATCCAGTCCCGTGCCGCCCGAATCATGGCAGGAAACAGATCCACAGGTGGCTATTTCGCAGGTGGCGCGGTGTTGAACCAGAATTGCGGACGTCTATCGGACGATCCTGATCTGTTCAGTGATACGGCAGAAGCGATATTGGATGTGGTGGATCCTGTTAACCGACCCAAGAACATGGCGTTGGTGGACGGTTTTCGGATCTTCCGGAAAGCGTTCCCTGTTTCGCGCGTTGAATTGCCCAGGTCACTGGACTACTGGCACTGAAGGATACGCAGTCCCGCGCTGTCGAAGGAAGTAAAGGAGGCTGCGGTCATGGAGCCGGTTACACTGACGCTGGAGATGACGGTCGTGCTGGGCATCCTGGCCTTCACGATCTTTCTCTTCATCAGCGAGATTGTTCGTGTGGATCTTGCCGCAGTGATGGTCATGGTGACCGTCGGTGCGCTGAGCTACCTGCCTGGGCTCGGGAATCTCGCCTCCATCGACCAGCTGTTTACGGGATTTTCGTCCAACGCGGTGATCTCAATCATTGCGGTGATGATCATCGGTGCCGGTCTCGACAAGACGGGAATGATGCACAAGGTCGCGTCGGTGATCCTCAGATATGGTGGCAGGACCGAGAAGCGGATCATCCCGATCATCTCCGGCACGGTCGGGTTGATCTCCTCTTTCATGCAGAATGTTGGTGCCGCGGCGCTGTTCCTTCCGGTTGTCAGCCGGATCTCCGTCCGTGCCGAACTTCCGCTGGCGAGGCTGCTGATGCCCATGGGCTTCTGCGCAATTCTGGGCGGAACACTGACGATGGTGGGTTCCTCGCCACTCATCCTCCTGAACGACCTGATCATCTCCGCAAACGAGGATCTCCCGGACGGCCAGAAGATGGCCACTTTTGACCTGTTCGCAGTCACACCGATCGGCATCGTACTGATCCTGACCGGCATACTCTATTTCGTGACGCTTGGTCGTTGGGTGCTTCCGGCACCGCAGGACCGGGACACCATGTCCGGACAGACAATGGCCGAATACCTCAAATCGACATATGGCCTAAAATCGGATCTGGTCGAGGTGATCGTGCCGGATGGAAACATCCTCCTGGGTCATACCCTACAGGACATCATGGATGCCCATCACCTCTACATCGTCGGCCAGTCCCACTCCGGGCGGAAGGTGATCGCACCTCAGAGCACGATGGAGATCCTGACACCATGCAGGCTCGCGATCCTGGGCCGGGCCAAGGTCATCCAGGAGATCTGCGACATCTACGGATTGACGGTATTGCCGCAGCTTGAGGAATTCGCCGAGGAATTCGCGGCAACCAAGGCTGGGGTCGCGGAACTGGTGGTTCACCCGAATGCGGACATCATCGGCAAGACGGGTCAGGAACTCCGATTCCGTCAGGCCTATGGAATGAGCCTTCTCGCGATCCATCGCGGCGCGGAGACCATGAGCCGGGTCGAGACACAAGAGCACGAAGCGACCCGAATTGGGGCGGTGCCGCTGCAGGCTGGCGACACTCTGGTGGTGCATACGCCGTGGCAGCTGCTTACAAGACTGAGATCCGACCGGGATTTCGTGGTGGTGACATCCGATTTTCCAGAGGAGGAACTGAGGCCCAAGAAAGTTGGATGGGCGCTGCTGTTCTTCCTGGTCGCGCTCGGGCTGATTCTGTTCACTGACATCCGCCTTTCGCTGTGCCTTCTTGCCGGGGCGGTTGGCATGATCGTTTCCCGGGTCCTTTCGATTGATGAGGCCTATGATGCGGTCGGCTGGAACACCGTCTTCCTGCTTGCCTCACTCATCCCACTCGGACAGGCAGTGCAGAACACGGGTACGGCGACCTGGATAGCGCAGCAGTTACTTGGCCTGCTGGATGGCTGGCCGATCTGGGGGCTTCAGACCGGACTGGCGGTACTCGCTACCCTGTTCACCCTGGTGATGTCCAATGTTGGGGCCACGGTGCTTCTCGTTCCACTGGCGGTTTCCGTTGCGGTGGCTGCGGGGGGGGATCCTGCCGTGTTCGCCCTTACCGTTGCGATCGCGACCTCGAATTCCTTCCTGATACCCACCCATCAGGTCAATGCCCTGGTCATGGGGCCCGCCGGTTACCACGTGCTTGATTTCGTCCGGGCTGGCGGGATCATGACGGTACTGTTTCTCGTCGTCTCGATTCCGATGCTGAATCTGGTGTTCTGAAAGAGACGCGCAGGCTCTGAAAGCCGGGGCAATCGGCGCACAGCGTTCAGGCCCACCGCAGCCTGAAGAGCCAGGGATGCCAGATCATCAGTGCAGGAATCCGACACGCGTTCGATGACATCCAGCCCATACTGGCTAGGCGAAGATACTGGATGTGTCCTCGGTTCCGGCAGCACTCAGTTGGCTTTCCGTACCTTCTCCGCCCTGACTTTCCGCCTCAACAGCAAAACCAAAGCCATCGTCGTCCATCCCATCCTGTCGATAAGGTCCAGCGCCGCAGGATCTGATCCGGAAATGCAAGAATATCCCGAGTGTCTTCGAGTACTGGGGACGAGGAAACTCGGAATGCAGAAGACTGGATGCACTGAAGGATTCAGCCCCTCACCGCCATTCCGTTTCGGACAATCCGACGGGCGGTAGAAACGGTTCCGGCCGCCTGGGGCGCGAATGTCGAGGTCGGTCAGAAACCACCGCCATGCCGCAGCACTTATCCGCCCATGTCCGCTATGGAATGCAGGTATCGGTGCCTGTCTGGCGGGCCACCGGACAGGCGCTGGCACGAACCCGCGCCCTCCGCTTTCGCGTCCGTACGGTTCCAGTTACGGCAGTGCCCTGACGCCTGGAATCGGCCCGGGCACCCGCAGAGGGCCAAGGTCATCCATGTCGGGAACGAAATGAATGTGGTGGTCCCGGCCGCGCCGGACAGCGCGCATCCATCCGGCGGCTGGCGCATAGTCCCAGCGTGTTTCAATCAATTCCGCGACGATGCCTTCGGGTTGGACGGCGGGGGATTGCCACAGTTGCATGGTCTAATCGGATACGACCAGTCTGGGGGATACCAACCGTTCTTGGCAACTACTGATTGTTCCAGACTGACGATCGGCCCGATTTCGATTGCTGAATTCGGACCCGCATGCGCAAGTCCGGGAATACCCAGCGCTACAGCTGCTACGATTGCAAACTTCCTCATTATTCTACGTCCTCACTTTGAGGTTTATCCTACACAACGACCGAGTTGCTACCACATGGGGAGGTCAAGCGGTCGTGCCGGGTGTCTGGCGGAAATTCGAGACCACGCATTCTCCGGGCGCATTCGGGTTTCGTCTGTTCGGGAGGGGTAGAGAGCCATCGCTTCGATCGGCCAGGACAGGGTCAGCCAACCGTCGACTCCGCACATTCGGGAACTGGCCAGAAGTAAGAAGCGCCTGAGGCGGCATGGTCCTGGTTCCGGTGGTGGAACTCTCCGCTCAGTCTCCTGAACGGACATGCCATACCATCGATGCGGCAGTGCGATTGCGACGCCGCGACGGGGAATCCCAACCAGTTCATAGCCAAACCACTGGGCCCTACGGCCGTTTGCGTGGCTGATATGTGCCCGGAGAATGCGCCGCATTGGAAACTCCAATGGACACATGACAGGGCCTCCGGCTTCAACCGTTTCCGGAACCGCGCGTTCGCGACACCCTCCAACCCTGATGTCAGGGGTTTCGCATCCGGCACATCTGTGATATATCATCAAATATATCTATTGGGGTACCGTTCACGGTGAGAATGCTGGCTAACCTGTGCGACTGGACCGAAAGCCTGTTCAAACTGGCCGGAGTGATCCTGTTTACGGCCATGATCGCCGCTGTCTCCATCGAGATCATCATGCGCTATCTGTTCAACCAGCCTACCTTCTGGGCCGAGCCACTGGCCCGGAACGCGATGATCTGGATGGTCATCCTGGGCCTCGCCGTCGGCATCCGGCACAAGGAAAACATCTGTGTCGACTTCATCGCGGATCGCATGACCGGTCCCCTGAGACTGATCATCGCCTGGTTGAGGATTGCGCTACTGCTCGGCTTTTCCGGTGTGTTCCTTGTGCATGGCACCCAGATGGCAAGAATGAACATGCGCCAGACCATCACCGGCCTCGACGTGCCAGCCGGTGTGGTTCAGCTGGTCGTACCAATCGCCGCCCTGGGTATGATCCTGTTCGCCGTCGAACTGATCGCAAAGCGCGACTGGGACAGGTTCTGATGGAGCTCTGGGTCCTCTTTGGCGTTTTGGTCGCAACGCTGATCATCGGTCTTCCACTTCCGTTTTCGCTCGGAATCGCGTCTTTGGCGGCCCTGCTCGTCATGGATCTGGGCATCCCGCTGGTGATCGTTCCCCAGAGATTCGTCGCTGGCATCGACAATTTCACCTTCCTGGCGATCCCGTTCTTCCTGCTGGTCGGCGAGTTGATGAATACGTCGGGCATTACCCAGAGGATCATCAATCTTTCCAACGCGCTGGTAGGTCACATCTCGGGGGGATTGGCGCAGGTCAATGTCGTTTCCTCGATGTTCTTTGGTGGAATCTCCGGATCGTCGACCGCAGACACGGCCTCAATCGGATCAATCCTGATCCCGGCGATGAAGAAGGAGGGATACGATGCCGACTTCTCCGTAGCGCTCACGGCAACATCCTCGTGCTGCGGTCCACTGATTCCGCCTTCCATCGGCCTGGTGCTCTATGGGGTCATCGCGAACGTCTCGATCACGAAACTCTTTCTGGCGGGATACATACCCGGTCTGATGCTGGGATTTGGCCTGCTGCTGACCAGTTACGTCATCTCAAGACGCCGGTCCTATCCGACCCATCCCCGCGCAAGCGTTTTCCAGATGTGGAAGGCGTTCCTTGAGAGCTTCTGGGCCGCGGCCCTGCCGTTCCTGATCATCGGGGGGCTGCTCTCGGGAATCTTCACCGTCACCGAAGCCGCCTGCGTCGCCGTGGTCTACACGCTGCTGGTGGGGTTCGTGGTCTACCAGGAACTGCGGATCCGCGATCTTGTCAGGGTGTTCATGATCGCGACGGTCAAATGCGGGGTGATGATGTCCGTCGCGGCGGCAGCGCTCGCTTTCGCCTGGGTCCTGACCGTGATGGAGGTGCCACAGCAGCTGGCGGACGCGCTGCTGAAAGTCAGCGAGAACAAGTATGTCATCCTGCTGCTTCTCAACATCTTCTTCCTCTTCATCGGCACGTTCATGGAGCCAAAGGCAACGCTGCTGATCCTGATGCCTGTCCTGCTGCCCGTCCTGCCGACCTTTGACATAGATCTCATTCACTTCGGGATCATCATCATCTTCAATTCACTGATCGGGCTGATCACGCCACCCATCGGGATCGTGCTGAATCTTGCGGCGAAGATCGGCGACGTTCCGATCGACAGGGCAGCCGTTGCCGCACTCCCGTTTCTCGGAACGATGCTGGTGATCCTGATGATAATCACCTACGCGCCCGGGCTGATCCTGTGGCTACCAAACATGCTTTAGTCGTCCACTCCCAAACACAGAAAAGGAGACCAACATGAAACCCATTCTCAACATCCTGAGCGCTGCCGCCATCGCCTCGGCATTCGCGGTGCCGGGATCGGCCGAAACAAGGCTGAAGCTTGGCCATGTCGCCAACACGGACCATCCGATCCATCACGCGGCGATGACCTTTTCCCGGGTCGCGAGCGACCTTAGCGACGGGGAGCTGAATGTGCGCATCTTCCCCTCCAGCCAGCTCGGAAAGGCGAAGGAGGCGCTTGAAGGCATTCAGCTCGGAACAGTCGACATCTCCATGGATTCACTTGGCGCACTGTCAGCCTACCACCCGGTCGCCGGCGTGGAGAGCATGCCGTATCTCTTCCAGGATGCTGATCATTACATGGAAATCTGGAATGGCCCAGTCGGTCAGGAGATCAAGGACCTGATTGCGACCGAAGCCAATTTTCACGTCATGGGACATCTCTACCGCGGATCGCGCGAGCTGACATCCAACAGGGAGGTGCGGTCGATTGAGGATCTCGACGGCCTCAAGATTCGCGTCACGCCGATCAAGGAACGGCTTGAGACCTGGAAAGCCTTTGGTGCCAGCCCAACTCCGATGGCCTGGGCCGAAGTGTTCACGTCACTTCAGCAGGGAGTGATCGAGGCGCAGGAGAACCCGATTGCGGCGATCCATGCCGAGAAACTGGCCGAGGTCCAGAAATACCTGGTCCTGACCTCTCACATGGCAAACGGCTTCACCTTCGTGATGAATGCCGGGAAGTTCAATGCGATGGCGAAGGAGCACCAGATCGCACTGCGTGGCGCAGCCCTTGCCGCGGCAGCCGAGTTCCGCGCCACGGTCAAATCCAACCGCGAACGCCTGATAGAGGCGCTTGAGGCGCAGGGAATGAAGGTCATAGAGATCGATCAGGCTCCCTTCCGTGCCAAGGCCAAGGAGGTCGTGGCGCTCTTCCCCGAGGTCCAGCCCTGGTACGAGAAGATGGTCGCTGAGTGAATCAGCCGCTGAGGCGGGGCCAAGCCGGCCCCGCCACTGCAGAGGGAGGTTTGAATGGGAGAGGCTGCCGGATTCAGCCCCGATGCAACCGGGCCACTCGAAGGCGTCCGCGTGGTCGATCTGACACGATTGGCCGCCGGAAACATGCTGACCCACATGCTGGCGGATTTCGGTTCTGAGGTCATCAAGATCGAACGACCGGGTGTCGGGGACGATTTACGCCGATTCGGCAATGGCGGTGTCTGGTGGAAAGTCTATGCACGCTCCAAGAAGAGCATGTCGCTGAACCTCAAGGTCGAGGAAGGCAGGTCCATACTCCTGCGCCTGGTCGAAAGGTCCGACATTCTGGTAGAGAATTTCGTGCCCGGGACGCTTGAGGATTTGGGCCTTGGTCCCGATGCCCTGTGGCGATTCCGACCCGAACTGATCATCGTGCGGATCTCCGGCTGGGGACAGACGGGTCCCTATGCCAACCGTCCGGGCTTCGGCACCCTGATCGAAGCCCTGTCGGGATTTGCTGACATGACCGGATTTGAGGACAAACCGCCTTTACTTCCCCCACTCGCTCTGGCTGATATGGTCTCGGGTCTCGCAGGATTCGGTGCCGTCGTGACCGCGCTGCTGGCCAGCGCGAAAGGCCGGGCAAAGGGACAGGTGATCGATCTGTCGCTCTTTGAGCCGCTGCATGGCATTCTTGGTCCGTGGTCGGCCGAATATACCGCAACCGGCAGGACGCCTCAGCGAACCGGAAACTCGACCGAAGTGGCGGCTCCGCGTGGTGTCTATCTCTGCAGCGACGGTAGGTATATCGCGATGTCGGCCTCAATGCAGTCAATGTGGGAACGGCTCGCAAAAGCAATGGGCAGCGCTGAACTGATCGATGATCCGCGGTTCAGAACCCAGCAGGACCGGGTACGGAACCATGCGGAACTCGACAGGCTGGTCTCGGAATTCTTCGGCAGCCGTACGCTGGATGAGAACCTCACCTACTGCCATGAACAGCGCATAACCGTTGGCGCCATCGCCAATGCGGCGGAACTGATCGAGCATGAATTCATCAAGGGAAGGGAAGTGCTGGTTCACACCGCAGACGAGGATTATGGTACGATCCCCATGCACAATGTCTTTCCCCGGCTTTCCGAGACGCCTGGCGCGATCCGAAATCCCGCCCCCACCCTCGGGCAGCATACGGCGGATATACTCACGATGCTCGGAATCGACTCCGACGCGTGCGCGGCACTGACGGAACGAGGCGTCATTTGAACATCTGGCGCTCAGTTCTGTTCATCCCGGTCCTGCAGGAACGGTTTCTGGCCAGGGCCGCAGAGCGTGGAGCCGATGCCATCGTTCTTGACCTCGAAGCGGGCATCGCCACCGGCCGCAAGGAGGAAGCCCGAAAGGCCCTTCCGGCCGCTATAACCCGGCTCGCCGCTCAGCAACAGGACATGCTTGTGCGCGTCAACATGCTGTGGCGTGCGGCTCTACAGGATCTCGAAGTCGCCGCAAGACCCGGAGTGAAAGCGATCCTGCTGCCAAACTGCAGGTCTGCCGAAGAGATCCGCGCCATTGATGCGGTGATGCGGGAAATTGAGCAGGAATCGGAGCTTGATCCCATTGCGATGATCCCGATTATCGAATCGGCGGCTGGCGTGCTCTCCGCATGCGAGATCGCATCCGCGTCGACACGCGTCGAATTCCTCGCCTTCGGAGTCGAGGATTACTTGACGGACATGGAAGCGGCCGCCGATCCGGATGTCCTCAACCACGCGGCTCAGGCCATAGCTCATGGTGCGCGGGCGGCGGGAAAACTGCCGATGGTAATCCCGGAATCACTGGCAAATATACGGGACATGACAGCGTTCGAGACCGCAGCGCGCAAGGGGCGCGCAATGGGATCCGTGGGCGGCTTTGCGGTTCAACCGGATCAAGTGACCGTTCTGAACAGGGTATTCAGACCTTCCCGGGACGAGGTGGATTGGGCTAACAGGGTAGTCAGGGCGGACCAGGAAGCCGCTTCCGCAGGACTCGGAGCCGTCACGCTTGACGACAGAATGATAGATCTTCCGATCGTCCTGCGCGCCAGAAGGATTCTTGAGAGACATTCCGAGTTTCAGAGCCAGACATGAACCAGCAGGATCCAGACCTCAACGGAACGGATGGCATCAACCGGTCAGACGCTTCCGATCGTAGCGCAGTGCCTCTCAAGGAGCGCGCTTACCAGTCCCTGCGCAAACGCCTCCTTTCTGACGGATTTTCGCCCGGCTCACTGATCGACGATGCGCGGGAGGCGAAGCTGCTTGGCATTAGCCGAACACCCGTACGCGAAGCGCTGCTGCTCCTGCAAGCGGAGGGATTTGTCGAGTTCATGCCGCGCAGGGGAGTGCGCGTCGTGCCGATTACCAGGAAAGACATCAGTGAGGTCCTTTACATTCTGAGCGTGCTTGAGGTCGCGGCGGTCGAACTGATCACGGCCAGCGAACCAGACGCGGACAGACTCCTGCCACTGACCGAAGCCTGCGAGGCCATGGACCGCGCCCTTGAGGGTGACGACCCGGATGAATGGCTTGAAGCGGATGAACTGTTTCATCGCTCTCTCCTGTCGCTTTCTGGAAACCGGCATCTTGCCGAAACGGGCATTCGTTTCCGCGAGAAAATCAAACGTGGTCATTTCGTTGTCTCGCGGCTGTTTCCCCGCAGCCGCAGGGTGCAGTCGACCGCGGTCCACAAACGGCTGATCGACCTGCTCCTCACCGGCAGCCCCGAAGAAGCGGTCGCCGCCCACCGCGCGCAGCGACAGGATGGCGAGAGGGAAATCATCGCAACGCTCAGGCGCGCGAAACTCGACAGTCTCTGACGTTCGGAAGGCGCGATCCGGACCTACCATGGCCCGACCAGGTCAAAGATGCGGCACGACGGTCACACTTCCCCAGATCACCAGAAAGAAATGGGTGAACTGTCCTTCAAAATGGCAGAAATAATAACAGAAATAGTGGCCGCCAATCAGAAAGCCCGCTCAGTTGGCGGTGAAGACGAGCGCCCCGGCAACGGGCGAGCGATCCATCGCTTCCGGACATGGCCGCAAGGCCCAGCATCACGGTCCCGACGCATAGCAGGATGGCGGTGAAGGTCTCCCAGTGAACGATGAACCTGAATACCAGATCGACCACGCGGGGATTCTCTATCCTGCGATGCGCGACAGGTGCAAAGCAGTCAGGATACTGCTCCTCAAGGAGTTCCATCCGCGGAACGCGCCTGACCACCGTTCGATTGAGCTCCGGAAAGGACCAGTTGTCCAGCGCCCCTGATACCATCCACAGACCGGGCAGCCCTGTCATGACACATTCAGCAAGAAGAGTTATCCAACTCCATCCCGATCGCTGATCTCACGGCGGATCTCTCGCATCAGTGTCATGAAACCCTCCACCATGAGTCGGATATCCTGCTGCCCGAGTTCGGCACTTGCACCTGCCGCTTCACCGACGGCTCCACCGGGATTCAGATCGCAGGAAAGCCATGCCATGTTGGCGGCTGCGCCGTGCCATCCGAGCTTCTCATGGTCGGCGAATCTCGCCTGGTCCGAAGCGAAATCCTCCGCCTCTGACATGTCCACCAGGTCGGGACGTAGGGCAAGCATGAGGGAGGTTTCGGAAAGCCCGCCATGGATGTCGATCATCGGCTCGTCATGGCTATAGACACTCCGCCATGCGCCAAGTTCCCCCCAGCTCGTGGTCACGACCCGCATCGCTTCCCTTTCACGCAGCTCGCGCGCCGCTATCTGCATCGGTGCCGTATTGCCGCCGTGACTTGTGATCAGCACGAGGGTTCGGGGACCTGCCCGCGCGACGCACTGGCCGATCGATATCCACTGCCGGATGACCACGTCCCAGTCGAGCGTTACGGTGCCGGGAAACCGCATATGTTCATTCGACTTGGTGAATTCCTGGATCGGAAGGAATGTGACGGGCAGGTCCGGCGGCAGCGCCGCGATGCAGGCCTCCGTCATGCCTTCGGCGATATACGTGTCTACGCCCACCGGCAGATGCGGACCATGCTGCTCTATCGCGGCAAGTGGCAGAATCACGATCCAGTCACGGGCCAACGGTCCGAAAGCGGTCGTCGGCATTTCGGCCCAGAGGGGTCTTGGCATCATGGAGTCCGCCTCCAGGCCAGCGCTTCGACCTCGACCACGAATTCGGGCCGCGAAAAGCCCGTCACGATCATCAATGTTGAGGCGGGTGGTGGATCAAGCCCTTCGGTCCACCCATCACGGATCCGCATGTAGCCTGCCATATGCTCGCGTGCGCCCACATAGGCATTCAGGCGCAGCACGTCCCGCCGCGTCATGCCTGCTTCCGCCAGAATGATGTCCATCGCATCGAAGATCAGTCGCGCCTGAGCCTCGACTCCATCCGGAATCACACCTTCAGCCGAAATTCCCAGCTGCCCGCTCGTAACAAGAACCCCATCCATGGAGATGGCATGCGAATATGCGGCAAAGGGCGGGTGGATACCGTTCGGGTCAATCGCCTTCATGCTTCCCTCTCCCGGCTCAAACCGGAATAGACATAGTTCGATTCGGGGTCATAGCGGTAGCTCGGTCTCTCCCAGGCAATCATCTTGCCTGGGTTTAGCAATCCCTTGGGATCATGCATCTGCTTCATCTCAAGCTGTCGTGGATCCGCGTCCCGCCGGTTGCCTTCCTCGAGAGTGTACACATGCGGGTTCCAGACCGGACAACCCAATTCCTCCAGCTCCGCCATGAGCACCCGGAGCCGTTCAGGCGAGTGGAACCGGACGAGCGGCAGCCCCGACAGGCGTCGGACGCCCCCACCACGCATGAACTCCACATGGCCCAGAACCTCACCAGCAAAGCGTCGCGAGATCTCCTCGCAGACCGGGAGTTCGCGACCGCCCGGGAACCCGATCTGGAGATAGGTGATGCAGGGATCCACACGTTGAGCCCTCAACGTCGTGTGGTTCCATGTCAGGTGGTGGAGATGGGGCAGTCCCGCAAGTTCCTCCGAAGACGCCTGGTCCGAGCGCAGCGCGATCCTCCCGTGAAGCCGAATTGCGGCGTCGGCGAGCGCATCAGCGGAGTTGGGTGCGACCATTGCGCAGATGACATGATCGCCTTCGCGCAGAAAGGCTGAATGCTGTCTGAAATAGGTTTCCGGCACGGGTGCCTCGAATGCGGCAAGCTGCTTCAGCCAGAGTCCGTCGGACCCGGAAATTTCCCAGCCAGCCTGCAGGGCTTCGGACCAGCTCCGAAAGCCAATCAGCATGTCGGTCCAGTCCGGTGCGGGAGCCAGCGGTAGTTCAACCTCGGTGATGACACCTGTCGTCCCATAGGCATGATGCGCGATTTCGATGTCCCCGCCGGTCAGTTCGACGATTCTGGGTCTGGCTTCCATTGTGGCAATCCGCAGGCGCAGAATGTTCCCGGTCTCGGCAAGCGCTCCCCAGCGGACGGAGCCGACGCCCCCGGAGCCGCCAGCGACAAAACCACCGATACTGGCGGTCTCGAGCGTGGAAGGATGCATGCGCAGTTCCTGCCCGAGCGCCTCTCGCGCGGCTCTATCGATATCTCCCAGAATTGCGCCGGCTTCCGCAACGACGACTCCGTCGCGGAGTTCCCTGATCGCCGCCATCCGCGTCATGTCGAGCACGACTCCACCAGCCAGCGGCATGGCCTGCCCGTAATTGCCGGTGCCACCACCGCGTGGGGTGACCGGGATATCAAGATCATGGCAAGCGGCCAGCACGGCCACCACTTCCGCTTCGCTGCGCGGCATGACAACCAGATCGCCAATAACGTGATCCAGCTTTTCCTTCAGAATCGGGGAAAACCAGAAAAAGTCCCGGCTTTTCGCCTTTACCGCTTTTGCGGAGGCAATCATGGGAATGTCGCCCAACCGCCCAGCTAATGCTTCCATCCCTCTCATACCTTCATGCCCTTGAGTCCATCGAGCCGCGAAAAGCATGGCGGCTCTGTGCTCTGTACAAGTCCGTTTCGCAGCATGATCCGTGGTGTTGAGGCGCGTGCGCAGAATTCGCTCCAGTTACGTGCGGGAAAAATCAGCATGTTCGCCGGGGTCCGGTCACCCAGCCTTCCGAGTTCGGGCCGCCCGATCATCGCTGCGGGCGTGGTCGAGACGGAAGCGGGCCAATGGTCGACCGGGTGGTCAAGCTGCATCATGCAGGTTGCCATGCGGTACAGTTCGGGAAGATCCATATCGCCATAGCCATGGAAAGGATCGCGAACATTGTCTGAGGCAATGGCAACGGGAATTCCCATTTCGGCAATCTCATGAACTGGAGCGATGCCCCGCCACCTGGGGCTGCCGCTGCGCCTGTCCTGAAGATAGGCGTTGCAAAGCGGCAGCGCGACGATTCCGATTTCCGCCTCACGTACGAGACTAAGGGTCCTGTAGAGGACATCCCGTGGCTGAACCGACAGCGAGCAGGCATGACCGACCAGAATGGGGGCGTCGAACCGATGCAACAACGCCGTCTCCGCAATGACGCCGAGACAATCGCTTGCCGGATCAAGAGTCTCGTCCGCATGAAAATCCAGTTCCAGTGCATTACGTGCGGCGTGGTGGAAAACAAGATCCAGAAATCCTTCAAGGCCCGGCGCGCGGCAGACATGCACTGACAGGACTCCAGAGCGTCGGTCTCCGGCCAGATCCGATAGATGCGCCACGAAGTCCGGATCCTCACCGAGCCCGGTAAAGGGCGCGAGCTGAACATGCATCCGGTCCTGGAATTCATCCGCGAGATCGGCCATCACATCGAATGTCGAATCGAAATCACCCGGCACGGCATCGAAATGTGTCCGTAGGGCGGCGGTTCCATGCGCAACGGCGCATTCCAGGATGAATCGCGCCCTGCTCCGCAGGTCCTCCGGGTCGAAATTCTCGATCCTGTCCGCCCTTGCCGCTTCGAGAGCGCCCCGAAACGTGCCATCAGAAACGCGGGCACGCCCCCAGGTCTGGCCTTTGTCGGCGTGGGTGTGACAGTCGACCGGCATCGCCCAGACCATGGCTTCGGAAAGATCGATTTCCGGACGTCCGTCACCCGGCCGTCCACGCCTGTTCACCGTTTCGATACGCCCGTTCGCCAGCCAGAGCTCACCTTCCGCCAGACCGTCGCAGCAATCAGGCAGTCCAGGAGGCGACATAGCGGTTGGAATACGTACGTTGCGAAGCACGGCCGTGCCTTCGGCCCGCACCAGCCGTGTCTTCAGATCAGCGCGTCTCACAACGATGCGGACAGCATATCCCGCAATCCGTCCCGATCGGTCACCGAGACACAGATCGATTTCAGGATTCGCGGTTCGCCATAGGGCCAGTTCGTTCCGCGATGCAGAACCGCACGCTGGTCCCATATCAGAACATCGCCAACCTGCCATTGATGGGAGTAAACATATTGGGGGCGGGTGCAGTCGGCGATCAGTTCGTCAATGAATTCCGCACCGGCAGCATCACTCATGCCCTCCACGGCGAAAGCGTGACTTGCGACATAGACTGCCTCCGCGCCGTTCACCGGATTCTTCCAGATGGCTGGCCAGATCGTGTCGGGCCACTTGTTGAACATCGCATCCTTTGCCAGTTCAGGGGAAATCCTGGCGCGTGAATGGGCATAGCGGTGCTTCAGTCTGGACTGGCGCAGCCGATCCTGCCGGGCGGAAGGCATGTCGGAGAACGCCGCACGGGTCGAGGCGAGTTCAGTCGCACCTCCCAAGGACGGCAATACCCTAGCGGTCAGTATGTTGGCGAGCGCAGGCACCGGAAGAAAGGTGCTGTCCGCATGCCAGAGCATGTTGGCCTTGAGGTGGAGGGTCTGGAAGTCCATCTCGCCCGCCACGGTTCCATCCCCGGTGACATTGCTGACTTCGGGAACCCTGAAAGCCTCACCGTCCCTGCGACGTTCCGGATAGCGGTCCTCAATTGGACCGAACAGGCTGGCGAGAGTCATATGGGTGCTGGAATCGAGATCCTGACCGCGAAACAGCAGCGCTGAATGGGTTTCGAAGGCCGCCCGGATTTCCGGATAGAGATGGTCGGCGGTCACATCATGAAGATCCATTCCATCCACAATCACGCCGAATCTTTCGGCGAGAGGGGAAAGTTTCAGGTGACTCATCTCGACACTCCGTCCGTTCGGGTCATTCCGGTGGAACTGGACGCACCGGAAACGACGGGATTTGGCGATGCGTTCCTTTCAGGGGAACCATCGGTGGCCCTTGATCCGTGCCAGAGATTTCGTGGCTCTAGCATCTGTCTGACAAATTGACAACCTGATATGCGCAGATGACGTACGGAAGCGGCATACAAATGGAGGTTTCGGCGTCGATGCGAGGTTCATCTACGCAATCGCTCCGAAGACCCAACCCATAGCCACATTCCGAATTTGAATGTCACCATTAGTTTTTTTGACTTCCGTTCCATCCTGAAGTGCAACGCCTTCCGTAGCGGATTTCTCCGGGGTCGGTGCAGGATGTTGCGAATCGGCCTGGCAACGGCGACAGTCCCGGGGTGTTCAGCATCGGAGACCGCCACGCCAAAGAGCTGCCACCACCTGACCCCAGCCCGAAAGGTGCCGGATATGCGCCCTGGGGAAGAGCGGGCTTTCGCAGGGAGAGATCGCCCGGCGGCCCGGGCGGTGTCCTTCGGTCATTTCCCGGGAGCTTCGCCGCAACAGCGGGGAACGGGGCTACCGGCACGCCCAGGCGCAGCGCAGGGCGGAGAGTGAGCCTGCGAACGCGGAGTACGGCCTCATCCGTTCCGGGCTGACACCGGAGCGCCGGGCCTGTCACTATCCCTCTGGTGACTCTGGAGGCTCCGCCCATTCCCTCATCGCCCTGTACATCTCCGTTGCCAGCAGCAGGTATTTCATGCCCTTCCACATTTTCTCCGTTCCCGGCAGGGGCTGGCGTTTCGAGGGGATGAAGCCGACGTAACGGCCGATGTCGATGGCGGCCTCGCGGATGGTGAGGCCGTCGAAGGGCGGGGCACGGACATTCCTGAACCGATACCGGCCCATCGCTATGTACAGGGCGGTGAGTTCGTCCGCGTCCAGGAAATCGAGGGCGGGCCGGTCGGGCTCGGCCTTCGCGGCGCGCTGGATGTCGAACACGCGCCATGCGGTGACGGCGTCGAAGGCGAGACACCTGCGCAGGTCGTCGGCCTCGTCGAGGCGGCGGTCCTCGATGCGGGTGCACTGTTTCAGCGTCTTGAAATATTCCTCGATGGTCCATCTTCTTTCGTACCGCCTGACGGTGTCGATGGCGCCCTGGAGGTCGGGCTTCGCGTCGCTGGACAGCAGCAGCCATGACAGCCGCCGGCCGCCCTTCGGCGGCGTGGTGGTCTCGCTGGCGAGCACGGCGGTGACCGGCAGGGTCTGGCGGCTCTTTCCCGGGGCCTTCAGCTCGACGCGTGCGACGCGGATCTCCGTCTCCGCGGTCCGCGCCGGGCGGGCCCTCACGGCCTTGCGCCCACGCGACCCGGTGATCCCGCCGCGCGCCGCGACGTGGACGGTGCGCGTCCCGGCGGCGGGCAGCCCGGAGACATGCTCCATGAGGTCGACCACCCCGCCGCCGGCGATGACGGAGCGGCGGGTCGAGGCGCTGGAGCGCACCAGCAGCCCGGCCGCGGCGGGGTCCTCCGCCTGGGCCTCGAACATGTCCCATATGTCGCCCTCGCGGTCGCAGACGGTGATCACGCGCGTTCCAGGGCTGGTCCTCCCGACCTCCTGCGCCAGTGCGAGGCCCTCCAGCCAGCGGCGGCTCTCGCTGCCACCGTCGGGTGTCTCCGTCTCCGCCGCCCTGTCCGGTTCCGTCTCCGCCCGCCCCGTGTCTCCGCGCCTGCGGTCGACCTTCACGGTGACGCCCTCCCGGAAGCCGGCGTCGATGGCCAGCACCCCGAGGCCGCGGCCGGAGGCCGACACCGCCAGCGTCACGTGCGCCGGGATGCCGACGCTGCCCGATCCGCCGCCGCCGAGCCTCGCCAGGCCGCCCGTGGAGCCCTTCAGGCCGGAAAAGTCCAGCATCGTGGTGTCCTGGATGGCCAGGACCTCCCTTTCGGCGCGGCAGCGCCACAAGGTGGCCATGCGGTGGCTCTCGATGATGTCGTCCATGCTCACCCTGGGGTTGGAAAGCAGCCTGTAGGCCGCCTTCTGGTCCTTCCTGTCGGGAAACACGACGGAAACCGGCTCGCCGGGCCGGGTCTCCCAGGCCCTGGCCATGGCCAGGATCCGGTCGCGCACCCTGCTGTCGGCGTGGCCGCACAGGCCGAACTCCAGATCCGCCCAGTCGGCGTTCTCAGGGACCGCCGGGGCCGGGCCCAGCCAGCGCGGCGTCCGAGGCCCGCGGCACATGCGGTCGCGCCAGTCCGGATCCAGCGGCCTCATCCAGACGCCGCAGGCCTCCGCTCCCTCCCGGTGGCCGGGCGGACGGCCGGAGGTGGACCCGGCGAACTCCCATCCGGCGGCCGCGTAGGCCGTGCCCGGGCGTTCCGCGCCGACATAGGTGAAGGCCATCGCCGGACGGACGCCGTGCAGCCTCTCCCAGTCATCGGGAAGCCGCCTTGCCGCCAGACCCAGAACGTGGCTCGCCAGGTGCGGGACCTCCACACCCGGCAGGATGAGGAACCGCGAGTTCTGGACCAGCAGCCGCAGGTTCGCCATCCGCTCCCGGCCGCTCCAGCCGATGTAGGCGTCCCGTGCCCTCTGGTGCCAGTTGGCCGCGTGAAAGCAGAGCCCGCCGACGCGCCCCAGGCGTTCGCTGCTGATCCAGTAGAAGAGAAGCGCGCCGGGATTGGACGGCTCGCCCTGGGGATGGTGGCTCTCCATCATCGCCCGCAGGGCACGCCGCTGCTCCGCCGTCTCCGCCATCTCCAGCCCGACACCGCCGAGCTCCGCGAGCGTGCCGGAGAAGTGGATGTCGGGATGGTCCGGCAGCGGCCCGCGACGACCGGGTGGAGGCCGGCCCGCCGACGGCAGGGCGATGCCGTAGCGCTCCGCGATCCCCGGCAGGGCCAGCCGGGCGGAGGCGAGGCACGGCGCTCCTGCGGCGTTGGTCCAGCCCTCGCGCTCGCACAGGCCTCCGGCCATGGCGGAACGGCTGGCTCCCGTCGCCGCCATCGACCTCAGCCACTCGACCGTTCCCTCCCTGAAATGACGCATCCCGACCTGCATGCGAATCGGGTATCATCACCACCCTGCCGAGTCAACCACGGACAAGTGACATCCGCCGGGCGATGGTGCGGGCGCGGCTGGAGAACCCGGGGATGACCGGCAGGCAACGGATACACGACGGCATCAGGGCCGGCCGCGGGAACGACGGCGGGCTCCGGAACACCTCTGGCGGCGTGGAAGGAAGGCGAACCGGAGGGCGGCCGCCACCTGGGCCGGGGTCACATCCCCGGCCCAGGTGGACATCTCCGGGAACCCGCAGGAGGTGGAGGAGAAGGGGCGGGTCGGCGACCGGAAAGGCCACCGGCGGCGTGGTGGTGTCCCTGGTGGACCGGGCCCCGGAATACACGCCTGTTCAGAGGGTTGATCGCCGCAGGGCGGATGTGGTCGGGAAAGCGATGGTCGACTTGCCCGGTTCGTCCGGCGCACATGATCACTGCGGACAATGGCAGGGAGTTCGCCGGTCACGCGGCGGTGGCGGAGGCGCTGGAGGCCAACTTCCTGTTCGCCCGCCCGTACCTCTCATGGGAACGGGGGCTGAACGGACTGTCACACGTGACCGACGGAGGGCCCGTGGGGCGCCGGAAGGCCGGGACTACGCTCCGGATCCACGGGACTTTCGCCGTCTCGGACGTCGCATCGGATGGCCTGGGGAAGGAATCCGCCACCATACGGCCCTTTCCGGGCATTCCCTGCGCACGGGCTCCGCCCCCGCTGCGGAAACGCCCGGAAAGGGCCGGGCGTTACATTTCGGACTGGAAGTGGGGATATGAAAAAGGCGCACTCACCAGACCTTTCCAATGACTGACGGGGAAAGATGATGCCAACGCAGCGGCAGATGGACGACCTGCTTGAGTTCATCGACAGTTCGCCAGCACCACCACCGGTCTTTGTCGGCCGTCAGGATGTGATCCAGGATATCGAGAAACGGCTGCCTTATCTTCTGAAAGCGTCAGGCAGGCCAAAAGAGACGAGACTCATCCATGGAGCGCCGGGAGCGGGGAAATCATACATTCTCGCCGAGCTGGAAAGACGGGGTATTGAAGACGGAAAATACAATGTTCTAGTGCTGAATTCCGAAAGACTGGATGACATGAAGGAAGTGATGGAATCACTGTCCATCGCCGCAGGCCTGTCATCCACCAGATGGCGTAACACCCTGCTTGAATCCGCGGCCAGGGGAACCGCAGGTGCCATCCAGATGGCAACCGGAATCCCGGGCATCCAGGATGCGGTCAATTCACTGATTGATGGGATTGGCGGTGTTCCGCGGACGATGACCGCATTCGCAAAGAAATTTCCGGTCAGTAACTGGCAGATGCCGCTCATCGTCGCCATTGACGAGGCACAGCGGTTCAGCTGGCCAAAGGATACGAAACAGGCATTCCTGCTGCAGTCACTGCATGACAATGATCCGGCACTTCCGATCATGCCGGTCTGCGCCGGCCTGGGAGATCTGAAAGACGTCCTTTCCAGAATCGATCTGACGCGTATCGAGAACATCCATGAGATCGGTTGTCTGACGGATGATGAAATGGATGATTTCTTCATCGGATTCAGGCACAAATTCGGTCTGTTCATTCGAGATGACAGTGACAGCGATCACGTGATCCCGAACATCAAAAGACTCACGCAGGACAGTCATGGCTGGCCACGGCATCTGTATCACTCGTTTCAGGCACTGGGACACGCGGTCAGACTCGTTGACGGCGATCTCTCCGGGGTGAACTGGTCCCATGTCCATGAGGACGCACTGACACGACGGCAGGCCTATTACCTTGGCCAGACATCCGAGGAAATGCAGGAAAGCGTTAACCTGAAATCCGCCATCATGCTGGGAGTGAAAGATGGTATGGACCTCAATGATATCAATAAACTGATCAGAGGTAATGTCAGAAACGAGGATGGGTGGATCTTACCTGAAAACATGACCGTTAAGGATTTCCGTCACCATCTTGTTCATAAAGGGGCACTTCAGCAGCGCCCGGATAGGACATTCTACTGCCCGATTCCAAGTATTCGGGCTTTCCTGATCGACCGGACGAAAGATTCGGAATTGAGGGAAAAGGCGGAAAGACTGGTAATCGCGGAACGGAAAACCGTATCCGATGAATCTGACCGGTCACCTCCCGAGCCGAAGCCTTACGATGATGGTTCGTTCGAATATTCATGACCGGAAGCGACGGATGACGCGCTGGTTGAAGAACTGGTAGCTGGACTTAAGTGTGAACATGAGGCGTGGATCGCCGTTTTCAGCAAACGGCTGATGGAATCACGTAAGGCCATCAACGAAGGCCGTGAAACGGTGCGGTGATGCGACGGATGGCGCTGGACCTGGTGAGGGCCGCGAAAGAGCGGAAAATGCCGCACTTCAGGATGGAACGGGGGCTGAGACGGGGAGAACAAAAAGAACATTTCAAACTGAAACACCACCCAGGAAGGCAAGGGTTCCAAACACTGCACTCATTCCACTATGATACCACTAGAGTCGGGAGGAATGCCATGCGACTGCAGGCCAAAGCTGCCATTGTGACTGGTGCTGGTTCAGGTTTCGGAGCGGGAATCGCCGGCAAGTTCGCCTCGGAAGGCGCATGTGTAATGGTGGCCGACATCAATCGGGAGGCGGCCGGGGCCGTCGCTAGGGAAATCGGCGGAATCGCGCAGGAAGTCGATGTCGCCGACACCACCAGTGTCGCCGATATGGTGACAGTCGCACTGCGGGAATTCGGCCATGTGGATATCCTCGTCAACAACGCAGGCATCACGCATCCTCCGATGCCAATGGAGGATGTGTCCGAAGACCAGTTTGACCGTGTGTTCGCCGTCAATTCAAAATCCGTCTACCTCACCGCGAAACATCTGGTGCCCCATATGAAATCCCGCGCGAGCGGCGCCATCCTCAACATCGCTTCAACCGCAGGCGTTTCGCCACGGCCAAACCTCAACTGGTACAACGCTTCCAAGGGATGGATGATCACGGCAACCAGGACCATGGCAGTCGAACTCGCCCCTGCGGGCATCCGGGTCAACGCGCTGTGTCCCGTAGCGGGCGAAACCCCGCTGCTAGCAAGTTTCCTCGGAGAGGATACCCCGGAACGAAGGGCCGGTTTCCTTGCAACCATCCCCATTGGGCGGTTTTCGACGCCCGAAGACATGGGTAACGCTGCCTGCTATCTCTGTTCGGACGAAGCGAGTATGGTAACTGGTACAGCGCTGGAGATTGACGGTGGCCGGTGCATATGACTGGGAATCTCTTACCTGAACAGACGTGACGCACCGGTTGGGGAAATCTCCTTGGACCAGCTTCCCGACCTGTCCCGCCAGTCCCGTCTTCCTCCTGCTATCGGTCGTTTCCACACGCCATCAGTTCCTGGCGGAACGTGAAGCATGAAAGACTGGCCACGCCGTTCCAGACGCGGTCGAAGTCGCGAATCTCCGGACGTTCCCAGCTGGGCCGGGATCGGCGTTACGATCCTAAATGTCTAAATCAATCAGAAAGAATCTGAAGGAGGAGGTGGTGGAAAACCTGGTGCCAGATGTGCAGAACCCGACGCTCTGGCCTGTGGTAAACGATGGTTGCGGCTGGAAATCCGAGCCCGTTCGGTGTACCATCCGTGAAGGACCTGCCTCTCCGCACGGCCATGTGGAGAGGGAGTGCGGAACGCTACCCCGCGAAGGCGGGAGAGCCGTGGGCATCCGGGTTCGAGGGACCGTGTGGGAGCCTGGCCAACCGCCATTACCGCTGTCCCTGCGCGTCCCGGTGGAAGCCTGGGCAGGACCCGGATTTGCCGCGGGAAGGGGAGCGGAAGGACATGACAGAGGTAAAGGCGGGAATCGAAGTAGGCAAGGACCGTCTGGACGTCCATGCGAACGATGAGAGCGAGGGATTTGAAAACGGAAGGGAGGGCTTCAGGGCGCTGCACGGCTGGCTCCGCGAGCGCGGCGTCAATCAGGTAATGGTTGAGGCCAACGGACGGTTTCACCATCGGCTGCACCAGTCCCTGCACGACAGGGGCTACACTGTGCATATCGTCGATCCCCTCCAGGTCCGGCGTTTCGCTGAGGAGCTGCCGACCGCGCAGCCGAAACCTGAGGGCCTGCAGGAACTTGAGGACCTGCTGGCCGCCCGGGAGACGCTCGTCGACGCATGCGCGACCCTGGCCGTCCATCTCCAGAAGATCAGAGATCCGAACGCGACCAAATCCCTGACGGCAACGCTGACTTCCGTCGAGGAGAGGATACGAGAGATTGATGTCCGGATCGCGGCGGCGACCGACGCGAATCCCGAGCTGGCCCAACGTCTGACATCCTCGTGAGCGTCCCGGACGTCGGGCTGGTGATCGCCGCCACACCGTTCTGCTGGATTCCTGAACCCTGAGCTCTCGAAAGCCGAAAGGCGGCGTGCCCCCCACAACGTGCCTGATATGCGGCGTTGACGGCCGTGCAGTGTAGTCCCGCGATGAGAGAAGCGTCCCAGCGGCTCACGGACGCAGGCAGGACCAGCGGGATCGCGCTGATGCCCGGACTGGTGCTTCCCGCCGATGTCCTACTGCACGACAAACGCGGATTGACCCCGGTCGCGCCAGACCCGGTGTATGGCATGACGCCCGTGGCCTCTACTTTGGGGAGAATGCGGAAATGCCCTGAAACGGAACACGGATGCTCCGGCAACCGCTGCTTCGAAGTCCCGTCCATGCGGGCTACGGCTTCGTCACTCCTGACTAACGGGAATACGGTATAACCGCGCTATCCAGGACATTATGTGCACATCGTCCGAGGCAGGATATGCGCACGCTTCCTGCGCTCCCTCAACGAGCACCCGCAAACGATCTCTATCAACCCCTCTCCTGCCTGCAACCGCTACCGTGAAAGAGTTCCGGGACGCGGCCTTTCCCGCCAGCCTCATTTGAGAATTCGTAGAGAACGGAGGGCTCCGTGGCCCGCATGCCACTGACCCCGCTCCGGAGGCGGTTCGGGTTATCCGAATGGGCGGATCCAGAGGTTCGCAAGGCCGGAGATCGGGTTGCGGACACAAGGAATTCAGACGGATTTCTTCAGAAAATACCCATTTCTCCAGTGGGCTGCCGGATTCCCGCCAGAGCGCACTACAAAGCTTCAAATGAGCCTTCCGCGAATGCGGTGAGCTCCCCGCCCTTCACCGAGATGCTCCCAGGCTGGAATGCACGCATTGGTTCCGCTGAAGGGCTGCAGTCCAATAGTGTCTACCGGAGACCTCAGCCCATAGCCTGATTCAGGTCCACCACAGTCGCAGGGAAGGCCGCTAAGATATGACCGACGGACGCTTACCCTACTCCAGGCCACCGGTCTTCGGGAGCCCATCAGCGTCCGGAGCTCACCCCGGATTCCGGCGACAGCGCGAGCCCGGAACAATGGACGTCCGGCGACAACCGCCCGCTATCGGAACAGGCCGCGATGCCACATCACTCGCAGCCTTGAAACATGATATCCGGCGTGTTAGGCTCCGCTGGTATGGTCTGCCTCTCCGCAAACTCACAACCTACTGTAATCACTAGCATATGTCACGGATAGGCACCTCATGCAAATCATCTGATGCCTTATCTGGATTAGGGAGAGAAGAGATGGATAAAGTGAAAAAGTCGCTCATAGCGTTAGGGTTCTCCGCTATTGCCACAGTTGCCCATGCCGAGACCAGCCTTGGTGTGGCAACCGCCTATCAGGACACGAATTTTCACACCCAGAACATCGCTCAATTCGCTGCTGATGTCGAAAGGATGACCGATGGTGCGGTAACGTTCACGCTGCACACGGGTGCATCACTGCTGAAGATGCCGGAGATCATGCGTGGCGTTCAGACAGGTCAGGTTCAGGTGGGCGAGATTCTGCTGTCCGCATACGGTCAGGAAAGCCCATTCTTCGAAGTGGACGGAATCCCGTTCCTGTCCCAGGGTCAGAAAACCGCCTGGCAGGTATATGAACTGACACTGCCGTATATCAGGGCCCGCCTTGAAGAAAAAGGACTGATGCCACTGTTCGCGGTACCGTGGCCGGGTCAGGGACTATACGCACAGAAACCGATCATGACGACATCCGATTATGAGGGCGTCAAGTTTCGCGCCTATAACGCATTGACTGCCCGCTTTGCGGAGCTGATGGGTGCGATCCCCACAACCGTCCAGTCCGCAGAAGTGCCGCAGGCTTTCGCAACCGGTGTCGTGAGTGCAATGATCACATCCGCCGCAACTGGAAATTACACCAAGGCGTGGGATTTCACGTCGCATTACTATGATGTGAACGCCATGAACAACAAGAACATGGTGATCATGAACATGGACGCCTTCAACGCCCTGTCCGCCGAGCATCAGGACGCAATTCTGGCTGCCGCTGCCAAGGCGGAAACGCGTGGCTGGATCATGTCAAATGACGTGCAGGCCGAACTGACGGCCAATCTGTCGGCAAATGGCATGACGGTAGAGCCGCCAAACGCCGAACTGATGGCTCAGCTGGAGGCGATCGGCGCGGCGATGGTGGATGAATGGCTTGCCAAAGCCGGTGACGATGGCGCAGCCTTCTATGAGGCCTACGAGGCGCTCGACTGATCAGGAACGCAACCGACCGGTCGCATAACGACGGTGATGGGGGCATATGCGCAGAGCAATCGATATCCTTTATTTTGGCACCGCTCTGCTGGGTGCCCTGTTCATCGTCGCGATCGGTCTGCTGATACTGGCGCAGGTGGTTGGTCGTCAGGTCGGCGTTCAGGTGAAAGGCGCCGATGATCTGACAGCCTGGAGTGTCGTCGCCGCCGGGTTTCTCCCACTTGCCTATACGTTCCGGAATGGGCGTCACATAAGAGTGACGCTCATCATCGAGAAGGCGGGGCGAGCCAGAAGGGCGATGGAACTCTGTGTTCTTGCGGTCGCCGCATTTTTTGTCGGCTATCTGACATATTCATCGGTCGACATGGTGTGGGACTCCATCCGTTTCGATGACATTTCACAGGGGCTGATCAACATTCCGATTTGGATTCCGCAGATATCCATCCCGATTGGGTCGGCGATCCTGACACTGGCGATTCTGGATGAACTCGTCGCATTGCTGATTGGCAATACACCAAACTACATTCTCGCCGCTGAAAGCGAGGATCCTGCGAACGTTCACACGGACTGACGGACAAGATGTCGCCAGAAACCGCTCAGATCACATTGATAATCGTATTTTTTCTGTTTCTTTTTCTGGGATCGGGACTTTGGATCGCGCTGTCCCTGCTTGGTGTGGGATGGGTCGGCCTGACTCTCTTTACAGCCGTTCCCGTCGAAAAATCGCTGGCCACCTCGATCTGGCAGACCAATGCCAGCTGGTCGCTGGCCGCCCTGCCCCTGTTCATCTGGATGGGGGAAATCCTGTTTCGGGCCAAACTGTCCGAAACGCTGTTTCGCGGGCTTGCGCCCTGGCTTGGCTGGCTGCCTGGACGCCTGCTGCATGTCAATGTCGCGGGCTGCGGCATCTTCGCCGCTGTCTGCGGATCGTCCGCGGCCACCTGCGCGACTGTGGGCCGGATGTCACTACCGGAACTGAAGCGCCTCGGCTATGATCGGTCACTTGCGGTAGGCAGTCTGGCCGGGTCAGCCACGCTTGGACTACTGATCCCACCATCCATCATCATGATCGTCTATGGCGTCGCTGCTGACGTTTCAATCGTGCGACTGTTTCTGGCAGGTGTTTTCCCGGGGTTACCGATCATCGCGCTGTTTTCAGGCTACATCATTGTCAGAGCCTGGCTGTCCAGGGACATCGCACCCAAAGCAGGTGAATCACTCACCCTTCGCGAAAAGCTGGAACGGTCGAAAGGCCTGTTTCCGGTCGTTCTCCTGATAGGTGGTGTCATCATTTCAATCTACGGTGGCATCGCGACGGCAACCGAAGCCGCAGCAGGCGGAGTCCTGGGCTCACTGATCCTTGCGGCATGTTCCCGAACGCTGAACCTGAGGACGCTGTCGGACAGCCTGATGAGTGCAACGCAGCTCTCCTGCATGATATTCCTGATCCTGTCAGGTGCCGCCTTTCTGACGACGGCCTTTGCCTATCTGGGCATCCCTGCCGCTGTGGCGAGTTGGGTCGCGGAGCTTGGCCTTCACCCCTACATGCTGATGATGGCACTCTGTATTCTCTACATCATCCTGGGTTGCTTCATTGAGGGCATATCCATGATCGTTTTGACGACCGCCGTCGTGCTGCCACTGGTCTCGCAGGCCGGGTTTGATCTGCTCTGGTTCGGTATTTTCGTCATAATGGTGGTGGAGGCGGCTCAGATAACGCCACCGCTTGGATTTAACCTCTTCGTAATCCAGGGACTGACAGGGCAGAGCATTTTCCGGGTCGCCAGATCTGCCGCACCGTTCTTCTGCCTGCTTATTCTGGGAACGGCGATCATCACGATTTTCCCGCAGGTGATCCTCTGGCTACCGTCAAGCCTGGATATGTGAGACCTTGATGATACCTGTTATTGACAGGTTTCGGAAGACGGCCAGTTCATGGCGGGCACCGATATGTTCGCCCTCTTCAGCCCAATGATGAAGCCGACCAATGGCGCAAGCGTCTCCTGAAACGGTATCCGGCTGTGGTTCTGGCAAGATCGGGCTATGCGTGGTGAACAATTCTGGCAGACCTGATAACGGAAACATCATATAACGGCACAGGAAGGCTTTATCCTATCCCAACCCATTCAATGCCCAGGGGGTCTCATGCAGGATAACAACCATACGGCCCGCGTCGGAATTGACATTGGAGGCACATTCACCGACGTCGCATTGGAGGTCGGAAACCAGCGCTTCACCGCCAAGCTTTTGACGACGGCGGAAAATCCCGTTGACGCCTGCATGAATGGTCTGTCTGAAGTGGTGCATGATGCCCGGATTACGCCACCAGATGTCAACATCATCGTTCACGGCACGACACTGGCAACCAACGCCCTGATCGAACGTAAAGGCGCTGTCACATCCATGATCACCACTGAAGGCTTCAGGGACGTGATCGAGATCGGCACCGAAGGGCGCCCCGAACAGTATGACGTCAATATCATCAAGCCTGAGCCGCTTGTTCCCCGCAGGCGGCGCTTTACGGTGAGCGAGCGGCTGGACCGCGATGGCCGTGCCCTGCGTCCGCTGGATGGAGACCAGCTTGAAGCGCTTCTGCCTGCCCTGGATGCCGCAGGAACCGAAGCTTTGGCGATCTGCTTTCTGCATACCTATGTAAACCCGGCGCATGAGCGGCAGGCGCGTGAATTCTTCGCGTCCAGACGCCCTGACTGGCAGATATCCCTCTCATCCGACATCTCACCCGAGTTCCGCGAGTTTGAGCGTTTTTCGACCACATGTGCCAATGCCTATGTGCAGCCTCTGGTGTCTCGCTACCTAGCCGAGTTCGAGACACGCCTGAAAGACGCGGGTTTCGGATGTGAGATGCTGATGATGCTGTCCAGTGGGGGCCTGACGACGGTCCGGACGGCACGTGAGTTTCCAGTGCGTCTGGTGGAATCCGGACCCGCAGGTGGCGCGATCTTTGCCTGCGACGTGGCCCGGCGACTTGATATAGACAAGGCGATCTCTTTCGACATGGGCGGAACCACGGCCAAGATCTGCCTGATCGACGACCACAAGGCGCAGTCAAGCAGACGTTTTGAAGTCGCGCGGGTATATCGGTTCCGCAGGGATAGTGGCCTGCCCCTGCGCGTCCCTGTCATTGACATGGTCGAAATAGGCGCCGGGGGCGGATCCATTGCGCATATCGATGAGTTGGGCCGTCTCTCGGTTGGGCCGCAAAGCGCGGGCTCCAAACCCGGTCCATCCTGTTACGGGCTTGGCGGCACGGAACCGACGGTCACGGACGCCAATGTGGTAATGGGGCGCATCGACCCGGTCGGATTTGCGGGCGGCTCAATGCAGCTTGATGCAGCCGCCGCCGGAACATCAATCGGGACAGGGATAGGCGCAACGCTGGGAATGGGCCGCATGGCGGCCGCCTTTGGCGTGACCGAGATGGTCTGCGAGAACATGGCCAGCGCCGCCCGGGTGCATGCCATCGAAAGTGGCAAGAACGCGGATGACCGCGTCCTGATCGCCTTTGGTGGCGCCGCTCCCCTGCATGTTTGCCAGATGGCTGACAGGCTTGGGATCGATCGCATCATCATCCCCGTCAACGCAGGCGTCGGCTCGGCGGTCGGGTTTTTGCGGGCACCGGTATCCTATGAAGTGCTGCACACGCATTATCAACAGCTCGACCGGTTTGATCCGAACGCGGCCAACACGGCACTGGAAAAGATGCAGGCACAGGCCCATGCGCATGTGATGCTGGGGGCTCCCGAACACGCGCCTCTGACCGTGCTCCGCATCGCCTATATGCGGTATCGAGGCCAGGGCCATGAAATCGCGGTCACGCTGCAGGAGGGTCCTTTGGGTGATGATGCCGCAGCCCAAATGCAGCACCTGTTCGACACGGAATACAAACGCGTGTTCGGGCGTAGCATTGGCAACATCGCGGTCGGTGAGATCGTCACCCTTTCGGTAACGGTCAGTACGAATCCTTATCCGGATGTTATCCCGAGCGCATCCAGCTCTGCCCGGAATGTCCCGCATGATCGCCGTCAGGTGTTCGACAGCGCCTCTCAAAGCGAGCGGGAGTTCGAGATCGTTCCGCGCGACATGCTCAACGCCATTGGGCCGATTTCCGGACCCGCCATCATCACCGAGGATGAGACCTCGGTAGTGGTGTCCTCGCGGTTCGACGCATGTTCGTTGGCGGGCGGTGACGTGGAACTGCGGCGGAAGAAGGCTCAGGCAAGCCGGTTCGCAGCTTAGGAGACCGCCATGAAGGAACTTGAACTTCTCCGCAGGCAACTGATCTGGAGCCGCCTGATCTCGGCCATCGAGGAACAGGCCCAGACCGTGATCCGAACGGCTTTCAGCCAGCCGGTCCGCGAATGTGGGGATCTGTCCGCAGGCCTGTTCAACCGCCGGGGAGATATGGTCGCGCAGGCAGTGACGGGAACGCCCGGGCACGTGAACGCCATGGCAATCTGCGTCAAGCATTTCATCGATAGGTTCCCGATCGATGGGATGAAACCTGGTGATGTCTATTGCACCAATGATCCCTGGCTCTCGGTCGGACATTACCACGACGTGACGGTCGTCACGCCCGCATTTTACAAAGGGCGTATGGTCGGCCTGCTGGGAAATACCTGCCATATCGTTGACATGGGCGGGCGTGGCTTCGGCCCGGACAGCCGCCAGGTCTATGAGGAAGGCATCAATATCCCGATCATGCATCTGGCCCGCGAAGGCGTGGTGAACGAGGATCTGATGGGCCTCCTGCGCACCAATGTGCGCAACGCAGGCGATATGGAAGGCGATTTCTATGCCATGATGACCTGCAATGACGAGGGTGCCCGCCGACTGGTCTCCATCCTCGAAGAGTTTGGTCTCGATGATATCGAGGATGTTGGACAATACATCATCCAGCAGTCCCACGACAGCATCCGCGCCGCAATCAGGGACCTTCCGGATGGAGTCTACGGCAATGCCGTCGAGCTGGACGGTTTTACCGACCCCATTCGGCTCAGAGCCACCATGACAGTTGAAGGTGACCGGTTGTGCATCGACTATGACGGCACATCTGACGCCAGCCTGTTTGGCATCAATGTCGTGATGAATTTCTGTATCGCCTACACGGTTTTTGGCGTGAACTGCATTATCGGACCAAACGTGCCGTGCAACGCTGGCTCCATCAATGTCGTGGAGGTGAGTGCCCCGGTTGGGTCGATCCTCAATGTGCAGCGGCCAATGCCTGTCTCCGCCCGGCACGTGATCGGGCAGATGCTGCCAGACCTGGTGTTCGGATGCCTTGCGCAGGCCGCCCCTGACAAAGTCCCGGCAGAAGGGGCGGGTGCCATGTGGAACCCCATGTTCCGGGGCGGCAGGACCGCCGTGGATCCGGAAGTCGCAGAGGCTTCACCGGTGATGACCGAGGATTTTGACGTGATCACCTTCAACACTGGCGGGACCGGCGGGCGGCCGACACTGGATGGAATGTCGACAACGGCTTTCCCGTCCGGGGTGCGCACACCACCGGTTGAAGCGATTGAGGCGGACTATCCATTGATCATCTGGCGCAAGGAGTTCCGCGACGGATCCTGCGGCGCGGGCGAGTACCGTGGCGGACTGGGTCAGGTACTTGAATATGGATGCAGGGATGGTGCCCCGTTCAGTGTCGCGGCCATGTTCGACCGAACCTGGGAGGCCCCGAAAGGCCGCCATGGCGGGTGCGACGGTGCCATAGGTGTGGTACGTCTGGATTCGGGCGAGCGGCTCAGGAGCAAGGGTCGGCAGACCATTCCCTACAACAGACGACTGGTTCTTGAGATACCCGGAGGCGGCGGCTTTGGTGAGCCTGACCGACGTGATCCGGCACTGGTGCAGCAGGATGTTCTGGATGGCCTGATTTCCCGGGAGGCCGCGTTGACCCAGTATGGTGTCGTGCTGAAATCCGACATGTCGGTTGACGAGCCCGCCACGCGGGCACGGCGCGAGGAACGGAAAGGGGCGGCGTGATGCGCAAACCCTTTCTCTATCTCGACAACTGGCACACGCCTCAGCCCAGGACCCGCTTCGACCACTATCTGGAACAGAGCGGTCTGCGCATAGAGACCTACCGCACCAATCTGAACAGGTTTCCCGAACACCTGGAATTCTGTGGCGTCTATGTCAGCCCGAGCTTTGATGGCGCCTATGATGATCTGCCCTGGGTGCACCGCCTGCATGAACTGCTGCCGGAACTGGCGGACAGGTCGATTCCGATGATAGGGCTATGCTTTGGCTGTCAGGTTCTGGCCTCCGCCCTGGTGTCACGCGATGCGGTCTTCAAACGCCCATCGCATGAGGGCGGGCGGGGCATGATCTCGCTGACAGAGGCTGCTGGGGAAGATCCGCTTTCCCGGACCCTACCGCCTGAATTTGACGTATTTCACTGGCACGGCGATGAAGTGCGTGCGGACGTTCCGGGTATCGACCTGCTGGCGGATGGACCGGGATGCGGCAACCATCTGTGGCGCTGGTCGAATGGTCCCGTGTGGGGAGTGCAACCGCATCCCGAAATGACGGCATCCGAATTGGGCGCATGGCTGGAGCAGAACCGCCCGAGATTCGAAGGTAGGGGACATGATGTGGACGGCTACCTTTCGCAATGCTTCACGTCCGACCCTGGATTTACCCTACTGGAGCGGTTCGTCGGCCTGGTGATCGGCGACAGCACAGGCGATGGCTAATTACCTGTATTGAAAGTCCCGCCATGCAGGACCTATCCGTGCGCTGTGCGCATGTATTGGCGGGTCTGCGGTTTTGCCGCGGGCCCGAGCTGCGGTGACCGATGCCTACGATCCGTACCTGATCACGCCGAAACCTCTCACGTCAGGATCTCCACGTTATCCGAACACATCGCTGAACATCCCGATACATTCCCGGAAACCAGCCTCAAAATCCCCGTTTCCTGGATGATAGACGGATTCGAGCGAAACCACTCCTTCATAGCCGTCCGCCCGCATCGCATCCGCCATCGGACGAAACAGTTCTGACAGCTGTCCTTCACCCATTCGCCTCACTTCCAGCGTCGCCCGCGGGGTGTCGACCCGTACATCCTTGATGTGAACATGGCCCAGATAGCCGCCACGAAGCTCGCTGTATCCATCGGGATAGGCCAGTTCATGGCACCAGCAGTTATTGGCCGGATCCCAGAGCACCTTCAGCGCGTCCCTGGCATCAAGATCATCGATCAGCTTCCGGCCCGTGAAGCAGGAATTCACCATCGTGCCATTGCCGGTCTCAACGACAAGCGTCACATCCTCGGCCCGCGCAAGCTCAACCGCAGGTGCGATCAGGGCCAGGGTCGCCTGCCAGGCGCCTTTCTGGACATTCCAGATTTCCGCCCCGCCACTACCCCAGAGTATCTGCTCCTTCCTGTTTGTCATGATCCGCACCAGCGGGCATTCCAGCTCATGTGCCATGGAGATCACTCTCCGGAGCGCATCCATATGGCGCGCATGCGCTTCGTCTCCGGGCCGGTTCGCCACCGTTAGCCCCGCGAATACATGCCGACTCACACAGGAAACGGATTTTCCATGGCCCGTCAGAAGCGACCGCATCTCTTCGATCTGTCGAGGTGAGTGATCGCCCACCTCACTGTCCCAGACGAATTGCAGTTCGGCATGGTCCAGCCCAAATTCATCCATCACCTTCAGGCTGTGTCCCAGATCGCGACTGATACCGTCGCAGATAACCCCGAGTTTCATGGCTGTAGTGCCGCGCCAGCCGCTTCCTCAATCACCCGTGCCGCAGACTGGTTGTCTCCGGACGGATATTTTTCAATCCCTGCATCGAATATCCGCATTGCGGCCTCAGTGGCCTGCATCGGTACGCCCATTCGCCGCGCCAGTTCCAGCGAGACCGTCAGATCCTTATGCATCGTGCCGATTCCGCTGCCAGTGTCTTCGAACTGACGGGCGATGATCTGATCGAGGGATCGATCCGTCAGTCCATTGCCCGCGGCGGTTGAGGCGATGACCCGGCGCAGGATCTCGCCTGACACACCCGCCTTTCCCGCTAGGACCGACATTTCGTAGGTCGCTGCGAAAATTGAGCCAATCAGGGACTGAAGGCAGGCTTTCACGGTCTGACCATCACCGGCATTCCGGCCTACATGATGAATCACGCTGGACACGGTACCGAGTATATCCCGATGCGCCGCCAGCACCGCATCCGGTGCGGCTGCCATCAGGGTCAGCGTGCCGCCCTGGGCGCCAGGACGCCCTCCTGCCACCGGTGAATCTATGAGATCTATCCCGGCACCCTCCAGTTCCGCAGCGATCTCACGCGCTTCATGGGCATGTATCGTCGCCGTCAGCATCACGACCGAGCCCGGAGCCATTGTGGATGCGAGCCCCTCGCCAAGTATGACCTCCCTGGCCTGCGCTCCGTTCATCACCATGACGAACACCGCCTTTGAGCCCTGTCCGACTTCCGCCGCGTTCTGGCAGGCCAAGCCACCCATCTCAGTGAAATCCCGCATTCGCTGCGGGTTGAGATCAAGTCCCACGACCTCATATCCACCGGCGATCAGATTCCTTGCGAGCCCTGAGCCCATGTCTCCCAGACCGATTACGCCTACCCTTGTCATTGAACACTCCTCTCCGACTGGCGTTCCGTTCCATTGCCGTCAGTGGAATCAGACAGCTCAGCCACAGCCTGAGTCCATGCTGCGCCAATAACACTTCATGCATGAACGGCAATGGCGGAAATCAACGCCTTTCAGCCGCCAGTGAGCCATTTCCCGACAGAACCTCACTCATTGCCGCAAAGACGATAAGTGCTGAACCCAGCAGCTGCATCGCACCAAATGGCTCGTCCAGAAACACGGCACTGGAGGCCACCCCAGAAACAATTTCCGCGGTGAGGAGAAACGTAAGCGTCGCTGGTGCCAGACGCCGGGCGCTCCAAAGCGTCATCACCATGATCGGCAGTACGTAAGCCCCGCCCGCTCCGATACCCACAGACATTGCGATGCCCAGTTCGTGCCCGAATTCCGGCATCCCGGACGCCCAGGCGAAGGGTATGGCCACAAGCACCGAGAATAGCGCGGTTACAGTTGTCAGTGAGAGCACATTCGCCGAACGGCCCGAGAAGGTCAGCGTTGCACCCCCTGCCCAGGCCATACCTGAGACGAGCGAGAGCAGATCGCCGAAATTCAGCGCATCCAGCTCAACCCTTCCTCCCAGCACCAGATACGCGCCTGCAAATGCTGCGGCCAACGCGACCGTTGAGGTCCACCTCCAAGGCATTCCCAGAAAGACGCGTTCCAGGATCTTGCTCCAGACCGGCGCGAGATAGAACAGCAGTACAGCCCGCACGACATCCGTATAGTTCAGCGCCGTGGAGTAGGTCGTGACCGCTAGCCCGATCAGCGCGGCTCCAGCGATCGCTCGTGAATCCAGCCGTAGCCGGATCCCGCGAAGACACACCCATGCAAGAGCCAGCAGGAATGCCCCCAGGTTCATCACCAGCCCGGCCCAGGCACCGTGAAGCCCAAGAAACTCAAGATAGCGAATAGGGATCCACCACACACCCCAGACCAGCGCCGCGATGGTCGCCAGGGCAACCGGAGTCCGAGCCGGATTCAAAGCCCCAGCGCCGTCCGGCGTTCCTCGGCGAACGCCTGCACCAGCCGGTCAGAGACCAGCGCAAGTATCGCCATGGCCGCACCTGCGGAAACCCCCAGGCCGACATCGGCGGAACCAAGCGCAAGGTAGATCGACTGTCCAAGCCCGGTCGTGCCAATAAGAGCCGCGATAACCAGCATGGCAAAGGCATAGAGAATGGTCTGATTGAGCCCCAGCAGGATGGTTGGGGCAGCATATGGAGCACGAATGTCGCGCATGATCTGCCAGGGCGTCGCGCCGCTGGATACCGCAGCCTCAACCAGCTCCGGAGGGGTCGTTACAAGACCGTGGCGCGTATAGCGAATCATGGGCACAATGGCGTAGGCACAGATGGCCAGGAATGCGCTGAATTCGCCAATCTGGAAAAACATCAGAACCGGTATCAGGAACACGAACAGGGGAATCGTCTGTAGCATGTCGCAGATCAGCCGTATAATCCGCCATGCGAACGGCACGACGGCGCATAGAAGCCCGATGGCACCACCAATCACGGCGCAGGCCAGCACTGACGCACCTGACAGATAGAGTGACAGCAGGGCACGCTCCCACAAACCGCTGATCAGGATCGTCGAAAGCAGAAGAGTACAGAAAATGACCAGTCCCCTCCCCTTCGCCACCCATGACAGCGCGGCCACACCGATGAACACGAACGGCCAGGGAAGGTTCGCAATCCCAGTCTCAATGACTCCGGCCCCGATCACCAGCAGCATGCCAGAAGCCGCCCGACCCGTCATCGCCAGGCACAGGCCCAACATGGCAGTGGCGGCAAATAATCCTAAGCTCATCGTCGCTGTCCACTGGAAGCCCCAGGTGAACGGGAGCACCGCCTCGTCCAGCCCGATTCGCAGCGGGAGCAGCGCATAGAACATCGCACCGTTCTTGAACTGGTTCAGCGCTTCTCCATTCACCGCCGTGAACTCACCAAGCGCCCTGTCCACGCGGTCCGCCACCGGGTCGAATACGGTCAGATTCGAAGGATCCGGCAGCTGGGCCCAGAACACCAGGACCGCCAGCACCGAGGCGACAAGCACACCGTATGCCACGCGAGGATCATATCGGCGGCGCTCATGCGCCAGCGCGGCGCTCATCCGGTCAATGACAATGGCAAAGATCACGATTACCAGACCCGCCATCAATGCCGCACCAAACTGCGCCTTGCGCATGGTCAACAGCACCTCCCAGCCAATGTCATTGAATCCCCCGATGACAGCGGCGATGATCACCATGGAAAGCGCTGCCATCAGACATTGGTTGACGCCGACCATGATCTGCTGGCTAGCCGACGGAATCTCCACCAGCAGAAGCTGCTGCATCCGTGTGCCACCAGACATGATGGCAGCCTCCCGCATTTCGGGATCGACGCGCTCAAGTCCGAGAATGACATTGCGCGCCATGGGAGGAGCGGCGTAGATCGCGGACGCGATCAGGCCCACCACCGGGCCGAATCCGAACAGAAGCAGCAATGGCGTCAGATACGCGAAGGTTGGCACCGTCTGCATGACATCCAGCACTGCCTGGACGGCCGCCTTGATGCGTGGAACCTCATTTGCCAGCACCCCGACAGTGCCGCCAACCGCAAGCGCCAGTGGTACGGAGACGGCGACAAGGGCGAGAGTGTTCATGCTCTCGGCCCAGTAACCCGAGAGCAGCACGAAACCCAGCCCTCCAAAACCCAGCGCCGCCATCGGCAGCCCACCGAGATACCAGCCTACTGCTGTGGTGAGTCCAATCAACAGCGGCCAGGGAGTCTGGCCCAGCGCGGCATTGGCCCACAGCATTGGATAGCCCAGAAGCCACGAGAACCAGCGCGCAACCGGCTTGATTCCAGCCAGCAGCCATTCGAGAAATGCCCCAACCCAGTCGGTTGCGGGCAGGGTCCAGCTCTCTGGATACCGTACGAGCCACGGTGCGACAGGCTCCAGCGCCAGACACAGTGCACCGGCCATCAGGACCACCAAGGCGGACAGAATTCCAGGGGACGGCCTTGCGCTGATTACGCCGGTCACCCTGCGACGCAAATCGGCAATTCCCGCTGTCATGAAGCCCATGTCCCGAACGTCACGACTCTTCCACCTGCAGCGCGGAGGCCAGGTCGGTGGGACGCACCATTCCGATAACCTCTCCGCCATCGCCACGAACAGGCACCGGCTCGTATAGTGACATGCAGGAAGCCAATGCCGACTCCAGCGTCATGTCCGCTCGCAGTCCCGGGCTGTCGGATCCCGGAACATCATCGCCGACAGCGCGCATTATCGAGCTCACTCTCGCATGCCGCCCCCGTGCGACATCCCTGGAAAACTCCCGAACATAGCCATCAACCGGATTGAGAACGATTTCAGCAGGCGTTCCGATCTGTACGATTTCGCCTTCGCGCATGATGGCGATCCGGTCGGCAAGTTTCAGTGCCTCGGCGATGTCATGGGTGATGAAGACAATGGTCGTGTTCAGCCGCGCCCTGATCTCCAGAAACTCGTCCTGCAGCTGCCGGCGGATCAGGGGGTCGAGTGCGGAGAATGGCTCATCGAGGAACCAGACCGAGCAGTCACCTGCCAGCGACCGGGCGATCCCGACCCTCTGGCGCTGCCCACCGGACAGTTCGCGCGGATAGGCCTTCTCCCGCCCGTTCAGTCCGACCATTTCAATGATCGGCCGCACCTTTTCATGGCGTGCGGCTCGACCCATTCCGCCCACCTTCAGTGGAAACGCCACGTTTTCCAGCACCGTCATATGCGGAAACAGCCCGAAATGCTGGAACACCATGCCCATCCGGGTGCGGCGGAGCTCGGTCATTCGCGCCTTCGGGGCGGAAAGGATATCCTCTCCTTCGATTTCCACCCGGCCTGCGGTCGGCTCAATCAGTCGCGAGATGCCACGCACCAGCGTCGACTTTCCGGATCCCGAAAGCCCCATGATGACGAACAGTTCGCCGGTAGCGACATCAAAGGTCGCCTCGCGGACTGCGGGAATCAGTCCCCGTTCCTGAAGCCTTAAGGCGATGTCTCCGGCATCACCGCCCAACGCCTCAGCTTCGGACAGAGCCGCCGCCGGGTTGACACCGAATACCTGCCACAGCCCACGCACACGAATCGCCGACCTGCTGGAAGTGTCATGTTCCGGCATGGCGGTTGCTGTCATCACTGGCGGCCAATCCGGCCGAGAGCCTCACGGGCCCTGCGGCAAGTAGGGTCAGGACCCGGCCCTTCTGGGGCCGGGTTCGCAGAAATGGGCATCCCGCCCAATCCGATGGATCAGTTCAGCGCTGCGTCAACCACAGGTTTCCACTTATCCTCGTTTGCCGCCATCCATGCAGCGACGACCTCCTCGACCGTGCCACCATCGACATCGACCGCACCCATCATTGGCTGCTGGTCGCCCACCGAAAGCGTGTAGTTCGACAGGATCTCGAAGGCAGCTGGCCATTTTTCCTGCATTCCGGCCCAGCTGGCCTTGAAGATGCGGCTCGGTGCGAAGTCACAGTCATTCACCGCGTCAGGGTTCGGCCCCCAGGCCGGATCCTCGAAGCAGGCATCCTCGCCCACCGGAAGATCGACAAACTGGACGTCATAAGCCGACATCGCCCAATGCGGCTGCCAGAACGTTATCAGGAGTGGTGATTTCCGTTCTGTCGAAGCGCGCAGTTCCGCGATCAGCGCACCTTCTGAACCTGCCGGCACCGCCTTGAATGGAAGCGCCAGTCCCACCATACGGTCTGCGCCTGGTGTACCCCAGTCAGCGGGATAGTCGACCAGACGGCCCATCGGCAGCGTTTCGGCGGTGGCGAACTGCTGCGCACAGTCCGCAAGGGACTCCCAGGCGGGAAGCCCCGGACATATATCGGCCACATGGGAAGGATAAGCGATGCCTTCCTTCGCATCGAGGCCCAGATCACCGATCTCGACCACGCCACCAGCCTCAACTTTCCTGGCGTAATCCTCCGAAACGTTGGAGGACCAGATTTCCAGCGCCGCGTGCAGTTCGCCGTCTTCCATCGCCTGGTACATGTTCATGTATCCGGCGGTGACATATTCGACCTTGTAGCCAGCGGCTTCAAGCATCGAGCCCCCGACATGGGTCGTTACATGCTGGCCGGTCCATTCATTGATCGCCAACCGAATCGGTTCATCCACTGCGCCTAGTTCCGCCGCCTGAACGCTGCCTGCGGCCAGACCGATTACAACTGCTCCGGTCATTAGCTTCATGTCGACTCTCCCCTGTCCAAAATTCCCACGTATGTAGATTACCGGTAATCTTCGCGCTTTGCTACTTGCCAATTCAAAAATTTCTTTCTGGTCCATCCGCGACGCGGGCGTCGCTTCGAGACTTGACCACTGCGGCCGTTTGAGGAACCGTGAAGTTGCAGATCTGCCTGAGGGGACCACGATGACGTTGATGCCAACAGCCAGGGATTTTGCTGACGTTGCACATGGGTACGATCCCGACCCCGGACGGTCGCTGTCCCTGCACTCCCGCGCCTATACCGATCCGGAATTTCACGACGCCGATTTGCAAGCCATCATCGCACGCAGCTGGCAATGGATCTGTCATGCGGAGAAGCTGCGAGAACCCGGTTCCTTCATCACTGCCGAGGTCGCGGGGAAACCAGTTTTCATCGCACGTGACCACGAGGGAAGCCTCCGCGCGTTCTACAATGTCTGCAAGCACCGTGCGCATGGGCTGCTCTCAGGAGAAGGAACGGTCACGCGAATCATGTGCCCCTACCATGCCTGGGTCTACCGGCTTGACGGCACCTTGGCCCGTGCGCCGCACACGGAGAACCTTTGTGGATTCGATCCATCCACGATCAGTCTTGAAGCGGTGCGTGTCGAGGAGTTCTGCGGCTTCGTCTTCGTCAATCTCGATCCAGAGGCGCAGCCCCTAAGCGACCAGTCCGGAAACCTGGAGACAGAAGTCAGGCACTGGGCTCCGGACATCGAGGATCTGACCTTCGGCTACCGCCTTACCTATGACATCAGGTCAAACTGGAAGAATGTCGTCGACAATTTCCTGGAGTGCTATCACTGCCCAACGGCACACAAGGACTTCTGCGACCTCGTTGACATGGACACCTACAGGGTGACCACCCACGGCATCTATTCCAGTCACATGGCTGATGCGGGAAAGGCATCGAACTCCGCCTACGACGTATCGAACGCCACCGTTCGCACCCATGCGGTCTGGTGGCTCTGGCCCACCACCTGCCTCATGCGCTATCCCGGCCGATCCTCCATGATCGTACTCAACATCATTCCGGCGGGACCGGAGCGGACGCTTGAGACCTACGACTTCTTTCTGGAAACACCGGAGCCAAACGAGATGGAGCTGGAGGCAATCAGGTATCTGGATGAGGTGCTACAGGTCGAAGACATAGGCCTTGTCGAGTCGGTCCAGCGGGGAATGAGCACTTCCGCCTTCACCCAGGGGCGCATCGTCAACGATCCGGATGGATCTGGGAAATCGGAACACGCCGTGCATCACTTTCACGGTCTGGTGCTCGACGCTTACCGGGCGATCGCCCAGTGACACCGGATCTCCAGTTACGGCATGGGCCTGCATGCGGCTCCATTGGCCCCGAGACCGATTATACCATCTCTAGAATTGGCGGAGGACCCAGCGGTCTGGCTGAATGCGTCTGCCCGCTTCCTGCGCCTGACGTTCATGCGGCCTCCCTGCACGTGAAGTCGGCCCGCCTGCAGAGGCCGGGCATTCAGTCAGGGACAGTCATGCGACGCCATCTGGATGCGCATCCAGCCCGCGGCATAACCGTCGACCGAACCCTCCGTTAACCATCCAGCAGCAAACCAGACCAGGCGAGGACCGTCAGATGCCCAGACCACCCAACATCGTCCTCATCATGGCCGACCAGCTCGCTCCACAGTTCACTGGCGCATACGGCCATCCCCTGGTCAGAACGCCCCACATGGAATCGATCGCCGCAAACGGGGTGCGATTTGATGCCGCCTACTGCAATTCGCCGCTATGCGCGCCTTCAAGAGCCAGCTTCATGACGGGCCAGCTTCCCAGCAGAATAGGGGCCTATGACAATGGCAGCGAGTTTCCGGCATCGGTTCCAACCTTTGCCCATTACCTGCGTATGATGGGCTACAGGACTTGCCTGTCCGGAAAGATGCACTTTGTAGGCCCTGACCAGCTGCATGGATTCGAAGAACGCCTTACCACCGACATCTACCCTGCCGACCATGCGTGGACGCCTGACTGGGAACGTCCCGACGAACGCATCGCAAGGTGGTACCACAACATGGATGCGGTGAGGCGTGCAGGTGTCGCGGCCACGACATTCCAGATCGAATACGATGAGGAAACAGCGTTCTTCGCCCGCCGCAGGATTTTCGAATACGCGATGGATCGGACGGTTCCCTTTGCGATGACGGTCAGTTTCATCCACCCGCATGACCCATATGTCGCCCGCCCTGAATGGTGGGATCTCTACGACCATGACTCGATCGATCTTCCGGAGACAGGTCCGGCTGAAGATCCCTGCAGCCGACGGCTGGCGAGGGGCATCGGCGCAGACACCCAGCCGTTGTCTGATGAGCGGATCCGCAATGCGCGACACGCTTACTACGCCAATACAAGCTACTTCGACTCGCTGGTTGGAGGGATTGTCCAGGCGCTGAAGGAAGCCGATCTTCTCGACAGCACCGTGGTCATCGTGACGGCTGACCACGGCGACATGCTGGGCGAACGCGGGCTTTGGTACAAGATGAACCATTTCGAGCACTCGGCTCGCGTTCCATTGATCGTCCAGGGCCCGGGCGTTGCGCAGCGAGAGGTTTCCGATCCGGTGTCGCTCGTGGACCTGCTGCCCACCTTCGTTGACATCGCTGCGTCAGAGGGGTGCGAACGGCCTGACCCTGGAATGCCGTTTGACGGCAGGTCACTCTGGCCGCTGGCAACGGGTCAGCCAGATCCTGACCGAGAGGTTCTGGCCGAATACTGCGCCGAGATCGCAAGCCATCCGATGCTGATGATCCGGCGGGGTGAGTTCAAATACATCCATTGCGACGCGGATCCGCCCCTGCTCTACAATGTCGTATCGGATCCCATGGAACGGACGAATCTGGCGGATGATCCCGGACATTCGGACCTCGCCGCCGGCTTCGCGGCCGAGGTGGCGCGTCGGTGGGACAGCCACGCCATCCGCGAGCATGTCATCACTTCGCAGAAACATCGCCACGCGGTGCATGCCGCGATGGAAACAGGTCTTCGAACGAGCTGGGACTACAGCCCTGCCCGCGACGCATCGCAGGAATTCGTACGCAACACGGTGTCCTGGGACGACGTACTGCACCGGATGCAGTATCCGGCACCTGAAGCTGAGGGAGCAGACCGATGACCGGACGACTGGAGGGAAAGGTGGCATTGGTAACGGGCGGCTGCGGTGGAATCGGCCGTGCGATCTGCGCCCGCCTGGAAGCCGAAGGCGCGACGGCCTATGCGGGAGACCTGAGCCGAGGCGGTTCAATCGGCACGCCGTCGGAAGCGGTCCGGTTTGTCCAGCTTGACGTGACGCAGGAGATGAGCGTCCAGTCGGCGATGGATCTTCTGGAGAAGGAACAGGGGCGTCTGGACATTCTCGTCAATGCGGCTGGGATCGAGATCGAGAAGACCATCGAAGAGACCAGCCTTGATGACTGGAACCGTATATTCGCCGTCAACGTCACCGGCATGTTCCTTACCTCAAAGCATGCGCTTTCTCTCCTGAGAAAGGGCGAGGCTCCAAGCGTGATCAATTTCGGCTCCTATGACGGGTATATCGCGGATCCGGGGCTCGCCGCATACTGTGCCACCAAAGGGGCGGTACATGCTCTGACCAAGGCAATGGCGTGCGACCACGGCCCCGAAGGCATCCGCGTCAATGCCATCTGCCCAGGTTACATCGACACACCGATGCTGCAGAGCTTTTTTGCCGGAGAAGGTTCGGGCGGTGGTGGCCGATCGATTGACGAGCTGCAGCAGGCAGTTCGCGACGTTCACCCAATCCGCCGCTACGGCACCCCGGAGGACATCGCCGGTCTGGTCACATGGCTCGCCAGCGACGAGGCGCGTTACGCCCACGGTGCCCTCTGGGTACTTGACGGTGGAATATCGGCGCAGGTGCAGCAGATGCGCCTCTGACGTCGTGCGGCCCGTCCTGCTCCCGCTTCCGAACGTGAATGGATTTCCGATGCCTCTGGTGCCAATGATGCCCACGACCGACCACCGCCCAATGGCAGCGGTGACTTACGTAATTCCGATGCCAGGGAGCCAGCCTTGCCGGGGTCTTACCGCCCAATTTCGGTCGGCTCCATCATGTCCCAGACGAGGCATGTTCGGGTCCTGGATCCTTGCGGTGAGCGAATCGCCGCTCGTGACCGCGCAGTCGGATCAGCGAGCGGGGATGCCGTATCCGGCCATTGATGCAGCGGCCATGCCTGGCGGGGGGATACCGATATGAGGCTTGAGGGGAAACGGGCCTTCGTCAGCGGAGGGCGGCAGGGCATCGGGCGTGGCATCGTCGAGTCGTTTCTGGCTGAGGGAGCGGCAGTGAGCACCTGTGGCCGAGGAAGACGGCCTCAGGACCTGCCGCCCGCCGTCGCCTGGGCCACGCTTGACGTTTCCGACGCGGCGCAGGTCGATGGGTTCGCGGAATCGGCTGGCGAACTTGATATCCTTGTGAACAATGCCGGGGTGCAGGTCGAAAAGACTGTGACCGACAGCACCGACGCTGACTGGGATCTTGTCGTCGGCACCAATGCGCGAGGTGTGTTCAATCTCTGTCGCGCCTTCGTTCCCCGGATGTCCGAAGGCGGTGCGATCATCAACATAGGGTCGATTTCCGGATTGGCGGCTGATCCGCAGATGGCGCTGTACAACGCCTCGAAGGCGTTCGTTCATGGCCTCACCCGGTCCATCGCCGTCGATCATGGACCCGGAATCCGCTGCAACGCGATCTGCCCCGGCTGGATTGAGACCGGAATGCTTGAGGCGGCCTTTGCCCTTGCCGACAATAGCAACGTCGCGCGAACGGATGCTCGCGCGCGCCATGCATCCGGGCGTTTCGGCACTCCGGAAGACATCGCCGCGATGGCTGTCTGGCTTGCTTCCGACGATGCCGCCTTCGCCACTGGCCAATGCTATACCGTCGACGGTGGCCTGACTGCAGCCACGCCGGTACGGCCCGGGTTCTTCTAGCCAATCTCCGATCCCGAAAGTCGCGATGCAGAAGGTTGCCACTCAGTCCTGTCGAGAAGGCGGGTGTCAGGATTCCCTGCCTGACCTGGAAGCCGGATTCTCCGCAGCCCGCAGCCTCTCCTCCAGATGCGTGAGTTCTGACAGCAGCGTCCGCCGTGTCCCGACCAGCGACTTCAGCCATTCGTGCGAGGAGGGAAGCTCCACCTCGTTCCGCTCCAATGCCTGATGGAGAAGCGCCGTCGCACTGGCAGCCAATGCCCGCACTTGGCGAACCGCAGCTACCGCCGCGTCCGCGTAAACGGGATCACCGATCGCTGCGACAAGTTCCCGTTCCAACTGCTGGATAACGACCGGAAGGCGCTGAACGGCGTGACATAGGCCGACGGCATCGGTGGAATCGTATGTGGCTACATGGTGTATCCTGGTAGAGCCGCCCATCTGACGAACACTCCTCGCCAGGTCGCGATGCCCGGCCCACTCGGCCTGATCGGCAAGCCGGTTGGCGTCATGGGTCCAGTCGGCGTCAAGACCTCGGCGACCAAGCATGGCCTTGGCCAGACGCTCGGCGGCATCAGCGGAGCTGGCCGCGAAATGGTCGGAACAGGTATCCTAACTTTGGGAATTATATACGAAAGTCCCATTGACCTTCCATATCTCCATATTTAACATTCGTGCAGTCTGTATCGGAACAGAGTAAGGCCAGTCGCCTTCACAGGATGGTCGGGGAAGCGTGAAATGTAACGGGAGTCACGTTGTGACTTTCGTATGCAATTCCCAAAGTTTTCAAATTAGGAGGGCATATGAATGTCTGCTGACGAGATGGTGGGCATCGTGGATCCGGTGCGGTCTGTGCTTGCTGAGGGTACCAGGACCGAAGCTATCCCATTTGGTGCGCTGGAGAGTCAAACCGAACTCCTGGATGCCCTTAAACTTGAAACCTTCGTCGAGGAACTCCGGCATCGATATGACAGTCTCCACTCTATATTCGACCGGGAAAGCAATAGGCTGACAGCCACATTGGAGGCGCTGGATTCGGCCGAAACAATTGATCCAGGAGGAGAGGGTATCGAAGCGCTGGAAAAGGCGGAGGAGTATTTCCGCGCCGAGCGTGACAAACTGGCTCGCGTGCGCAACCTGCTCCTCCGCGCTGACGTTCCACAAAGCCATGACGTATGCAAGGCACTTGACCATCTGGATGGACTTCACGCAGAGTTCGTTGAGACAATACAGGAGCTTCGGTGGTTGATGCTGGTCGCTGACGGCAAACGAGCCACCCCGACCGGGCGCGTATTTACCTCTGGTACCGCATTGGTGGAAGCTCTTGAAGACTGGGCGCCTCCACATGCGGGATTCGAGCCTGGATGAGTAAGTTTTCTGTACCGATTCACGAGTTTGATGAGCCAGGGCAATCCTTTAAGAAGAGCTTTCGGCGCTTCCGCCAGAGCTGAAGAAAAAACTTGCGGCAGTGATGGACGAATTGCTAGCTGGCCAGCTATTAGGAGGACGACGGTGCGAGAAGCTGGAAATAGGCGAAAATCTCTACTCAGTGCGTCTCAACCGGTCATACCGCTTCGTATTCCTCCTCTACCCCGACCGCTGTGCCGCTCTACCTGTCGCCGTTGGCCCCCACGATGAAGCATATGGGAGAACACGCAGGTGGTCCCGCCGCCAGGAATGATACCTGGTCTCGGTGCACACCTATCACCTCCGTCGGACGGCACCCACCGCACTTAAATTGCAGCCAGGTCGCGACATAACCCCGGATCCGGTGGTTTTCTGTCGATTTATTCGGCAGAGCCGCTTTCAACCTTTCAATACTCATATCTACCTCTGTATTTGTGATATACTGGAAGTTCCGAAGTAAGGCCGTCCGTTTCATTGACATGGCACGTCTGCCGACGCATTCGGCTTCCAAAACTGCATGCGGATACCGGTTTTTTACTGACATGCACGGTCGTGTCGCGAATTTGGTGGAAATTCGAAAACGGTGTAATCTCCGGGTGAACATGGTTTCCTCCGATCAGGCGGCGAGGTCAAGGGCGACGGGCCTGGTCGGCAGGGACAGCGTCTGCCAGCCGTCAACCTTTCGCAACCGGATCTGGCCGGAGGCCAGGAGCGCCCAGAGCAGCATGGGCACGGTCTCCGCGCAGGGTAGCATCGTCTGGGTCTTTATCCGCCTCCGGAACTCGCCGTTGAGCCTCTCGATGGCGTTGGTCGTCCGCGCCGATCTCCACTGCGACGGGTCGAGCCGGGTGAACGTGAACAGCCGGTCGCCCGCCTCGTCCAGGCTGTCGGCGACGGCCCGGCACTTTTTCCTCCACTTCTTCAGGAACGCCCTGCGGCGGCGCTGGATCTCCTCAGGGGTCTCCGCGTAGATCATGTCGCGGTAGTCATTGCCGATCTCGTCATGCAGGCGCTTCGGGGCGTGGCCCAGCAGGTTGCGGTGCTTGTGGACGGTGCAGCGCTGGATGGCCAGGTCCTCGCCCCAGAGCGTGGTGAGCGCGGCCTCAAGGCCCGGCGCGCCGTCGACGATGACGAACTCCGGCCGCCTGAGGCCGCGCGCGTCGAGGTCGGCCAGGAACCCGCTCCATGCCGCGGTGCTCTCTCCGCCCATCTTTCCTATGGAAAGCAGCACCTTATGGCCGTCCCGGCGCACGCCGACGGCGGCCAGCACGGATATTTTCGTCGCCTTTCCGTCGATCCGGGTCTTTATCACCGTGCCGTCCAGGATCAGGCGGACGATGTCCTCATCGGCCAGGCTGCGGGCGCACCAGGCGTCCCGGTCCGATCTGACCCGGCGCCAGGCCCGGCTGACCACGTCCTTGCTCACGGCCCCCCTGAACAGCGCGAAAAGCGCCCGCTTCACCCGGCGCGTGTTCGTGCCGGAAAGGTAGACGGACGTGATCAGGGCCTCGGCCTTTTTCGTCATGCGCTGGTAGCGCCCGAGCGCCTTCGACCGCCATTCCCTGACCTCGCCGTCCGCGTCCCGGATCCGGGCGCGGGGCACGCTGACGGTCTCCGTCCCGAACGTTCCGGTGATCCGCCGGTCGCGGTGGCCGTGACGGTAGCCTTTCACCTTCCGTCCCCGCGCCTGTAGCGGAGCCGGCCCAGGAACTCGGAGAGCTCCTCCTCGAAAACCGCCTCGATCGTGCCGCGGATGCTCGACCGGAGCCGGTCCTCGATCGGGTCGAGGCCCCCGTCGAATGTCTCTGGCGAAAGTTCGGTGCTGGATATAGTCTGTTGCATGGTGTGGTCTCCTACTCTGGCGGCTCCGGCCGCCGGTTGGGTGGTTATGGTTCACCCGGAGATTACACCATTTTCGAATTTCCACCAAACTCGCGACACGACCGACATGCACAGGTGGGATTCCTTTCTTAGAGTTGGATCCGTAAGTTGAGTGATCCCGCAGGATATGGAATTCTGGACTGAACCTGAATCCGGAGAGAGCCGAGCCCCGGAACGGGACCACCCGGAAGCTGTATGGGCGGTCGGACGACGACCGTCAACGCGATCTGACCGACGCCGAGTGGACCATCACCGGGCCGATGCTGCCGAAGCAGGGCAAGATGGGGCGTCCTCGCGAGGTCGACATGTGGTCGGTGTTCGACGGAGTGCGGTACATCCTCACCACCGGGTGCCAGTGGCGCGTCATCCCTTGGATATCCACCGTTCCGCACCGTCAAGAACCATTTCCGCGAGTGGCGGCGCAGCGGTTTCCCGGGCGCATCCCAGGCAGTCTTCGGAACCTCGCGCGCCAGTGTGCGGGCGTTCGCCGGAGCCGACCACCGCCTTGATCGACAGCCAGTCGGTCAGGACAACGGAGAGCGGCGGCCCCTCCAGCCACGACACCGGAAAGAGGGTGAAGGGGCGCAGGCGCCACCAGATCGTGGACGCCGGTGGTACACCGATCGTCATGATGGTGACCGCCGACGACATCCAGGACCGGAACGATGCCCCGGACCTGATCGCGAAGCTCATGGAGACGGAGCCGACCGTGTGCAGGCCGTTCGACGACGGCGGCTACGCCGGACCGGAACCCGGAAGCGGAGGAAGTTGCGGAACGTGACCGGGATCATCGAAAAACCGAAGGATGTCAGAGGGTGCACGGTCCTCTACCGCCGGCGGGTCGTGGAGCGGACCCTCGCCTAGATGGGCCGCCGCCTGTCGAAGGACCGTGAGCGCCACTGTGGGAACTCGCTGGGGTCCGGGGCATGTCACTATAGCACTGTTGAATCCCTGGGCGGGCCCCGGCTTCTGAAGGCCCTGTAGAATGCGGTCGCCTGGAGGAGGTATTTCATGCCTTTCCACATTTTCTGCGTTCCCGGCAGGGGCTGGCGTTTCGAGGGGATGAAGCCGACGTAGCGGCCGATGTCGATGGCGGCCTCGCGGATGGTGAAGCCGTCGAAGGGCGGTGCCCGGGCGTCCCTGAAGCCGTAATCCTCCATCCCGATCCAGAGGGCGGTGAGCTCGTCCTCGTCCAGGAAATCGAGGGCGGGCCGGTCGGGTTCGGCCTTCGCGGCGCGCTGGATGTCGAACACGCGCCATGCGGTGACGGCGTCGAAGGCGAGGCACCTGCGCAGGTCGTCCGCTTCGTCGAGCTGGCGGTCCTCGATGCGGGTGCACTGTTTCAGCGTCTTGAAATATTCCTCGATGGTCCATCTTCTTTCGTACCGCCTGACGGTGTCGATGGCGCCCTGGAGGTCGGGCTTCGCGTCGCTGGACAGCAGCAGCCATGACAGCCGCCGGCCGCCCTTCGGCGGCGTGGTGGTCTCGCTGGCGAGCACCGCGGTGACCGGCAGGGTCTGGCGGCTCCGTCCGGGGGCCTTCAGCTCGACGCGTGCGACGCGGATCTCCGTCTCCGCGGTCCGCGCCGGGCGGGCCCTCACGGCCTTCCGCCCACGCGACCCGGTGATCCCGCCGCGCGCCGCGACGTGGACGGTGCGCGTCCCGGCGGCGGGCAGCCCGGAGACGTGCTCCATGAGGTCCACCACCTCACCGCCGGCGATGACGGAGCGGCGGGTCGAGGCGCTGGAACGCACCAGCAGCCCGGCCGCGGCGGGGTCCTCCGCCTGGGCCTCGAACATGTCCCATATGTCGCCCTCGCGGTCGCAGACGGTGACCATCCGGGTTCCAGGGCTGGTCCTCCCGACCTCCTGCGCCAGGGCCAGGCTCTCCAGCCAGCGGCGGCTCTCGCTGCCACCGTCGGGCGTCTCCGTCTCCGCCGCCCTGTCCGGTTCCGTCTCCGCCCGCCCCGTGCCTCCGCGCCTGCGGTCGGCCTTCACGGTGACGCCCTCCCGGAAGCTGGCGTCGATGGCCAGCACCCCGAGGCCGCGGCCGGAGGCCGACACCGCCAGCGTCACGTGCGCCGGGATGCCGACGCTGCCCGATCCGCCGCCGCCGAGCTTCGCCAGACCGCCCGTGGAGCCCTTCAGGCCGGAAAAGTCCAGCATCGTGGTGTCCTGGATGGCCAGGACCTCCGTCTCGGCCCGGCAGCGCTGGAGCGTGGCCATGCGGTGGCTCTCGATGATGTCGTCCATGCTCACCCTGGGGTTGGAAAGCAGCCTGTAGGCCGCACCCTGATCCTTTTTTCCGGCGAAGACAACGGCGACCGGCTCACCGGGCCGGGTCTCCCAGGCCCTCCCCATGGCCAGGATCCGGCTGCGCACCCGTCCGTCGGGATGGCCGCACAGCCCGAACTCCAGGTCCGCCCAGTCGGCGTCCTCCGGGATCGCCGGGGCAGGGCCCAGCCAGCGCGGCGTCTCCGGCCCGCGGCACATGCGGTCGCGCCAGTCCGGATCCAGCGGCCTCATCCAGACGCCGCAGGCCTCCGCTCCCTCCCGGCGGTGGCCGGGCGGATGGCCGGAGGTGGTCCCGGCGAACTCCCATCCGGCCGCCGCGTAGGCCGTGCCCGGGCGCTCCGCGCCGACATAGGTGAAGGCCATCGCCGGACGGACGCCGTGCAGCCTCTCCCAGTCATCGGGAAGCCGCCTTGCCGCCAGCCCCAGAACGTGGCTGGCCAGGTGCGGGACCTCCACGCCTGGCAGGATCAGGAACCTGGAGTTCTGCACCAGCAGCCCCAGCTTCGCCATCCGCTCCCGGCCGCTCCAGCCGATGTAGGCGTCCCGGGCCTGTCACTACCACATACTTGACCGGCTCATTCCCTTCTCCGCTCCGTCCGGGCCCGTATGGCCCTGGCATGGGTTTCCGCGACGTTGAGGATGCGCAGGCCCTGCCATAGCTTCTGGGTTCCGGGCAGGGGCTGGCGCTTCGTCGGGCGGAACCCGGCGAGGCCGGCGACGAGCGTGACGTAGCGCGCCACGCTCATGTCCGGCTCCGGCGGCGCCCTCTGGCCGATGACGCGCTCATACGCGGCGTGAATGACCACCGCCTCGACGCTTTCCGGGCTGACATGGCGGTCCGCCGGGCTGTCGGGGCTCTCCCGCGCCAGAAGCTGGAGGTCCCAGACCCGGAACGCGGTTATCGCGTCGAAGGCGAGGCATCTGCGCAGGTCGTCGGCGGCGTCGAGCCTGCGGTCCTTTATCCTCGTCCCCGTCTTCAGGGCCCTGAAGTATTCCTCGATGCGCCAGCGCAGTTCGTAGCGCCTCAGGGCGGTCTCCGCCGTCCGCATGCCGTCGCCGCCCTCGTTGGACAGGAGCATCCAGTGCAGCGCCTCCCCTCCCTTCGCGACGCGCTTCGGCGGGTTCTCCTCGATGGCGGAGACCACCGTCACGGGCAGCGGGCGCCTGTCCCCCGCGTCCCTCGGCGCCGCGATGTCCAGTTCCGCGCAGCGCAGCGTCAGCGTGGCGACGCGCGCTTTCCGGGCCTTCGGCCCGCCGCGTTCGGGAACGGTGATCCTGCGGTGGCCGACCGGCTCCAGCGCGGCGACATGCTCCCACAGGCACCTTTCGTCGCCGTCGGGCAGCGCCACGCGCCGCTTCGCCGAGCGGCTCGCCCGCACCAGCAGCGCGGCGCCGGTCCGGTCCGCTTCGCGGAGAAGGGCCCAGAAGTCGCCTTCGCGGTCACAGACGCTCACGACCTTCGCGTCCGGGCAGGCCTCCGCGAGCTCTCCGGCCCGCCGCAGCCCGTCGATCCAGCGGGTGCTGTCCCTGTCCGGCCGCCGCCGGAAGTCCGCGTCGAGCGTGAACAGCCCGAGCGGGCGTCCGCTGCCGTTCAGTGCCACGCCGCAGTGGGCGAGGATGCCGTCGGTGCCCTTTCCGCCGCCGCCGAGCCCGTCCAGCCCGGACGTCGCCGCCAGGGTGCCGTAGTTCAGCGTCGTCGTGTCCTGGACAGCCAGGATCACCGGCTCCAGGCGGCAGCGCTCCACCGTCGCCTCCAGGTGGGGTTCGAGTATGTCGTCCATGGTCACCCCAGCGTTCGAGAGCAGCCTGTAAGCCGCCTCCTGCTCCGCCCTGCCCGGAAACAGCTCCGGCACCGGCGCACCGAGCTTCCTGGTCCAGGCCGCCCCCATCGCGGCGATCCGGCGGCGGACCCGGCCGTCCGGATGGCTGCTCCGCGCGTATTCCCGCTCCGCCCAGTCGCCCCCGCGGTGCAGCGGTCCGGTATGCCCGAGCCTGCGCTCCGGCTCCGCCTGGAGAACCTTCCGCCAGTCCGGCTGCAGCGGCAGCGTCCACACGCTGCGACGGATGCCCGAACGCCGCCCGGAGGTCAGGCCGGGACATCTCTCCCAGCCCGCCGCCCTGTAACCCGTCCCGGCGTGGTCCGGACCCACGAGCGTGTAGGCGAGGACGGGGCGGACCCCGTAGAGGGCCTGCCAGTCGTCCGCCACGCGCTCCGCCGCCAGCCGCAGCGCCAGGGAGGCGAGGCCGTGGACCCTCACGGAAGGTCTGATCAGGAAGCGGTGGTTGTTAAGGACGAGGCCCATGTTCGCGATCCGCGCCCGCGCCGACCAGCCGATGGCACCGTCCCGAGGCCCCAGCTGGCAGGACGCCGGAACGAAGCCCAGACCGCCGAGCCGCCCCTGCGCGCCGCTCACGATCCAGTACCGCAGCTGCCCTCCCGGAGCCCGCCGCCAGCCCTCCGGATGGTGCGTCTCCATCATCGACTCCCAGGCGCGGCGGTCCGCCTCCGCCAACGGCTCCAGCCGGACCCCGCCGAGCGCGTCCAGAGCGCACTCGACCGGGGCGCCGCCAGGGTCGTCGGCGGCCGGTCGCCCGTTGGACGACGCGAAGCGCGGCGCCGCCTCCGGCAGCGTCAGGCCGAGCTCCTCCGCGAGCAGGGGAAGGACCCGCATCCCGGTGACCGTCGACGGCCTCCCGTCGTGGGTCAGCCAACCCTCCCGGCCGCTCAGCTCGCGGGCGAGGCCCGAACGCGTGACGCCGCCGCGGAGGCATTCGTTCCCCAGCCACTCGACCGTGGCAGGGGAAATCTGTCTGAGACCAATATACATGGTCCCCGATTCGCATGGATCCGATCTCTAGTCAAGTATGCGGTAGTGACAGGTCCCGGGCCCTCTGGTGCCAGTTGGCCGCGTGAAAGCAGAGCCCGCCGACGCGCCCCAGGCGTTCGCTGCTGATCCAGTAGAAGAGGAGAGCGCCGGGATTGGACGGGTCGCCCCGGGGATGGTGGCTCTCCATCATCGCCCGCAGGGCGCGCCGCTGCTCCGCCGTCTCCGCCATCTCCAGCCCGACACCGCCGAGCTCCGCGAGCGTGCCGGAGAAGTGGACGTCGGGATGCTCCGGCAGCGGTCTGCCGGGAGCCACCGGCGATCCGGCCTGCGGCAGGGTGATGCCGTAGCGCTCCGCGATCTTCGGCAGGGCCAGCCGGGCGGAGGCGATGCACGGCGCTCCGGCGGCGTTGGTCCAGTCCTCGCGCTCGCACAGGCCAGCCGCCAGACTGCGCCGTCCGGCTCCCGCCGCCGCCGCGGACCTCAGCCACCCGACCGTTTCCTCCCCGAAATGGCGCATCCCGACCTGCATGCGAATCAGGTAACACGGACCACCTGTGGAATCAACTAATATATAGTGACAGGTCCGGGGCGAGGCATCACGCGCCATCGGTTCGAGCGTGATGCCGAACGCTGGCCACCTGCCGGTTCCTGCTCCGGCGGGTGGCGAGGGGGACAACCCCATGAAAGGCAGTAACTTAATGGAATCAGTGAATTATGATTCAAACTCTTAAGGAACGAATGGAGAATGTGCTAAGGATTTGGTGCGGGGCTGGCATCTTCAGTGGTGCCCACCTGTAGTCGGGGCAAACGGAGGCGGTCAGAGGCCGCAGCGCAATAGTCGTACGGTTCGCCATCTTGCCGAAGCCAAGGCGAAACGCACAAAACCAAAACGCAACGCCCGGCCCTTCCCTGGATTGATGGAGCCATAGCTCTGGGATGTCCGAATACAGAGAGCTCAGGCTGCGCAGGAGGCACAGACCATCACCGCCATTCCATTTGCCGCAACCCGCCCACACACGCCGAGATGCTAAGGCAAGGTAACGGATCCTGACCAGCCTAACGGTCAGGCTGAGTAGACAGGGAACGTTTCGAAAGCAAACGAATGCTGCGTACCAACTGTTCCCCGATGGTCACGGTCATCGCAATGCACTACAGGCAGCTGTTCCGCAGCGCCAAAGCCCTCCCGGAACACGGCCGTCCTAGATCGAATCAATGTACCTTGCGGCATTCAGATGGCGCTCACCTAAAGTCTGGCCTGAGTGCCCGCATCGCGCCTTGAGCAACCCTCCTCCTGTCTCCCCCAATCGGCCGCCAGAACCAAATGCAATGCCGCTTTCGATCTACCTGACCGCAAGATCGGCACCGGAACACAAACGCAGGATCCGCCGCGGAACGTCCCGACCATTACGAATTATTTTTTGAACCTGATCCTGGGTCTCGTGTCGGCCAGACAATTCCCGTAACCTGTCACGGCGGAAATCCTGCAGAGCGCGCGGATTTATGGAGAGCAAGGGGGCCTCCTCGGAATGCCAAATTCCTGCATGTCCATTATCCTTCTGATCGGTGCCTTTGCGGTTTCAGGAGGACATGCCACCGCTGAACCACGGGACTTCATCACAAAATCCATAGCGGAACTCTGCCCGGAACCGGACCTCAGCGGCTTTCAGGCGCAGATTGCCCTGCCAGGCAGCTGGTTCACTGATGAAATGCGACAACGCGGCCGGACGAAGGTGACACTCGCACTGTCAAACGGCGATGTGGTGGAACTGGAGCGCCTGCAGCTTCAGGAACGCTTGAGACAGTTTCGGGCATCCTATTTCGTCAGGCGTCGCGATGGGCTGTACCCCAGACTACAGGCGGTTGCGGATGGGCAATGCGCACTCCAGGCGGGACGCGCCATTCGAGGCGACGGCGATCCCTGGCGCCTGCTTGATCAACTCGCCAGCGATCTGACAACGGTCAGGTCGTCGGAGACACTCCAGGCGCCGTGGCCAACGGGGCTGGATCCCGGAGGCGTTCGCGTGGCCCTGATTGACAGCGGCCTTGCCTACGATCTTCCCATCTTCAGAAACCGGCTGGCCCGCGATGCGGACGGTCGGCCCCTCGGCTACGATTTCTGGGACATGGATCCATATCCTTACGACGGCGACACATCACGCAGCCCATTCCTGCCGATCCGTCATGGAACTGCTGTCGCTTCGATCCTCGCACGTGAGGCACCGGAAGCGGTACTGGTGCCCTATCGATATCCAAGGCCAGACATGGCACGCATGGATCAGCTTGTGGAACGCGCAGCCAGCGATGGAGTGCGGATACTGGCGCTTCCACTCGGCAGTAGACACCCGGAGGACTGGCAGGCATTCTCCGACAGCCTGAGCCGACATCGAATCCTCGCCATCGTCTCGGCGGGTAATGATGGACGCGACATCGACATCGATCCTGTCTATCCGGCATCCCTGGATCTTGCCAGCATCGTGACCGTAACCTCAGCTGACGGGCTCGGAAAGCTGGCCATAGGGTCAAATTGGGGCGCGCGCAGCGTAGATCTCATGGTGCCGGCGGAAAACCTCGCTGTCACCAACTTCCGGGGCGCATCCGGCGTGGCTTCCGGATCAAGCTATGCCGTGCCGCGGGTGGCTGCCCTGGCAGCGCGGCTGCTGCGGCAGGAGCCGCAGCTCAGCGCGGCAGAGCTGAAGTCACGCATATTTGCCCGGGCTGTACGTACCCCTTTCGCGCACCGGGACGCTGTTGCCGTGGGATGGATCGCCAATCCGTCCGAGGACTAGCGTCGACGCCGTGGCGCGGGAGGCGCGTTGTCGATGAAGCGCCGTGCCGCCTGCGCCTGTCGGGGATCCGCCTCCAGAAGCAACCGATAGGCCTCCTCGGCGAGATCGGGCGCACCACCCCAAACGCCTGACTGAATCGCAATGCGCAGCGCCTGCGGGTCTTCCGGCACCATCGCCATCAGCCATCGCGCATGCGCGGTCATTTCCTCGAACCGGGCCCCAAGCTGCATTGAGACCAGAAGCGACAGGCGCGCATTGATCGAATTCGGCACCTGTCGGACGGCCTGCCCATGGAGGGTGGCCGCACCGTCGAAATCGCCAGTCCGAGCCAGGATCCGACCAGCCTCAAGAAGCTGGCCGTGATTGAGTGCGACCGAACAGATGGCAACCAGACTGTCAGTATCGATCCGCCCGCCACGTTCCGCATCGTCAATTTGGCCCGCGCAGTCGGCGAAAGCCCGACCAAGCGCTTCGGTCATGGCAGCCGCCACATCCTCACTCCGCCCCGCGAGTAGATGGCGGAGCTGTTCCAGCGGAATCGCCTCGTAGCGCCCTTCGCCTCCGCCAACGGCAATACCGGCAAGCCGACCCTCCGCATCGACCAATGCGCCGCCACTGACGCCGGGCTGCATATGGGTGGTCACATGAATGCGGCCAAGTTCCGCCCCAGGTGCTGGACCAGCGATAAGGGTTCCCGGCCTGAAGACCCGCACCTCCTGACGGCTGATATCCGCACCGACCGCGTAGAACTGCGCGACCTGATCCGTATCCTGATCCAGCGCCGGGATATGTCCCGCATCTGGGAGATCGCCCACTTTCAGGAGGACAAGATCGCCCTGATAGTCCGATGGTACGACCTGCGCGTCCCGCGGGCCCGCCGGAGTATACACCACCGCATCCATCAGGTCACCAACCACATGGCGGTTGGTGACCAGAAGATCTGGCCCGATCCGAGTCGCACTGGCTGCGGGATCAAAGCCTGACACCGGGAATACGGCCTGCCGCACCACACATACCGGTGCCGGATACGGACAGTCACCAGAAGGATCTGGTGCAGTTGCGACCGCCGCTCCACTCGAGTCAAGCTTGAGGGATATCTGTATATATGCCCCATCGCGCAGGAGCTTCACTTCGACAGATTCAGTGCCTTCTGGCAGGATACCAAGCGCCGATATGGCGTCGCGCGGGCTGCGCACGCGGCGGTCACCGATCGTGACGACCAGATCGCCAGACAGAACACCCGCAATATCCGCAGGAGCCCCTGGCTGGACATCCACAATCACCGGGGCCGCAACCCGCCTCAACTGGTCTCGATCGGGTAGCGCCAGACGCCAGCCTGGAACGGGATAGGTCGCACGCCCATCCGCAAGCAGAGCCTCGGTTACCCGTTCCAGTAGCACCGCCGAAACCGCGAATCCGACACCGGTGTTTGTGTCGCCTTCGGAGGCGAAGATTGCCGATGTCATCCCGATCAGGCGGCCCTGTCGATCGACCAGAGCACCACCAGACATACCAGGGTTGATCGCGGCATCGGTCTGGATGAAATCTTCCACCGCATTGAACCCGGCATTCGAGACCTGCGTGGCTGAAACGACACCACAGGTGACGGACAGTCCAAGACCGAAAGCATTGCCGATCGAACAGACTGGGTCAGCGAGGGCCGGATCATCCACCAGAACGAACGGGACGAGTTCGGCATCGACACCAAGAAGCGCAATGTCGCTAGCCGCGTCCCGGGCAATCAGCCGGGCGGGAAGGACGCGCCCATCGGCAAACCGAACTTCAATCCGATCAGCGGGTTCAACAACATGCCATGCCGTTGCCACCACCCCAGGTCGCAGCGCAACACCGCTGCCTTCTGGCACCGCGCCCGCTGGAGCACCTGTCCCGCCTTGTGCGCGGCCGGGCCATTGAGGCAGAACGGAGACCACGGAACTGAGCGTGTCGGGCGGCATCGCGGCCAGAGGGCCTGCGAAGGCCAACATACATACCAGAACCACGCCACATGCCGCAGGTATCCGGCAATGCCTGGAAATCCACACTCTGATCCAGATAAGCAACGCCGAGGCCGGTCAGTTCGCCGGATCAATGCGGACCGCTTCGCCTGAGCCACGCTCGGCTGCGGAAAAGCCAATTTCTCCCAAGGCGAAATACGCCCCCACGGTAATCACTATGGTCGCGGCAAAGCCAGCCCACATGGCTTTCATGTTTCACTCCCCCATCGCCGTTGAGGTTACCAGAAAGTCAATCAGATCCCGACGGTCTTCAGGCCGCACGATCCGCTGCATCGGCATCTTTGATCCAGGAATATAGTTATCGGGCCCAAGATCAAACAGGGCGTCAACCGTTTCCGCCGACCAAACGATATCTGACCCGCTCAACGCTCCCGAGTACCGGTACCCTGGCAGCGTGCCCGCGAGTCGTCCAAAGAGGCCGTGGAGATTTGGACCAGCCTTGCGCGACGCGTCTTCCTCAAGGGCGTGGCAGATGGAGCACTTTCGCATGAACTGGCGCTCACCATTCGACATGGTTTCAGGTTCGCGCAGAAAACTGTGGGATGCGCCCATAGTAGGCTCGAACCGGTCCAGCAGCTCCACTGGCCAGCCGTAGACGACACTGTCCAGCCCGCCCGCCCAGATCATCGATCCGTCGGGCGAAAAGGCCAACGCCCAGACCGGCCCCCTTCGCGAGGCAAGAAAGTCGCGTTCGATCTGCCAGGTTTCGGTCGAAATCACCGTGATGTAGCCATGCCCGTCACCGGTCGCCAACCGATTGGTGCCGCCGTGAAATGCCAGGGCAAGAATGGGAAGCCGATCCAGGGTGAAATCCCGGAATACGGCACCGGTCCTCGTGTCGATGAAGCGGGTCACACCATCCACCGCGCCATAGGCGAGCCAGGTTTCGTCCTCAGCAAGAACCAGCTCGTTAACCGCGAATCCATGACGCACAAGGGTTCGTGGTGCAGTATCGAGCCTTTCGAGGTCGTAGACCAGGATGTCGCCCTTCGACGTCGCGGCATAGAGGAAACCGCCAGAAGCGTCGAAAGTCACATCATTCGCGCCCGTGTCGCGCAGGTCGATCGTCTTTGGCAGACCGGTTCCGGTGAGTGGCCAGAGCCCGATGGTGCCGTCCCAGCTCGCGGAAGCGAGAAGGCTGCCGTCAGGTGACACGGCCAGATCGGTGACCTTGCCAAGATGGCGGCCGAGTTCGCTGCCATCCACACCATCCCAGACCCAGACGGAGAAATCGTCAGCCCCGGATGCAACGCGCCCATCTGGCAGGAAGACAAGATCGGTAACCGCAGCTTCGTGGCCCTCGAGCCATAGCGGGCCATTTCCCTGCCAGTGCCCCACGGAATTGTCGAAGCTCGCACTCGCAACCTCGCCAGCTTCGGATACCGCCAGCCCCATGATCGGGCCACCATGGCCCTTGAGGGTGACGAAGTCTTCCGCCGCCGCGGGCGTCACCATCAGGAGCAGCAGCAGAACGCCAGGAAAGCGCATCTATTCCGCCGGCGGTGCAGCACCCACACTGGCCTGGGACTTCTCCCTGGCTTTCATTTCATCAAGCCAGATCGAATGGTGCTGATGCGCCCAGGCTTCATCCACCTCACCTGATCCCATCGCGTCGAAGGCCCCCTCCATTCCGGCGGTGCCGATATAGATATGCGCGATGATGATCCCCATGAGCAGGAAAGAGACAATCGCGTGCCAGGCCTGCGCATACTGCATCTCTTCCTGAGGGGACATGGTGGTGGGTAAGGTTTCCATACCAATCAGACCCGGAATGCCCAGATCATTCAGGATCACGAAGGTCTTTGCGAACATCGGCAGTTCGAACGGGAAGAGAAGCGACAGGCCTGAGGCGGAGATCGATGCGCCGAGGATTACCACAGACCAGAAGACCACCTTCTGCCCAGCGTTGAATTTCCTGGCCGGCGGATGCCTTGAGCCGATAATGCCGCCGAACTGGGCAATCCATCTGATGTCGGAGCGGTGCGGAAAATTGTGCCAGACCCAGAGGAGGAAGACCATGACCAATCCGGCCATGAAGGCCCATGCCACGTTGTTATGGATCCATTTGCTGGCAACCAGGATGACGGAATTCGCCTCGTGCCCCAGAAGCGGGATCAGGGCGACGCGGCCGAAAAGCGACAGAAGTCCGGTAATTCCCAAAAGGATGAAGGATCCGGCCAGGAGCCAGTGGGAGAAACGTTCAATCGCGCGAAACCGCAGAACGGTGCGCCCGGTCTTAGCCCCATCGATCCTGATGCGCCCGCGCAGGAGGAAAAAGAGCAGAAGAACTCCGATTGTTCCCAATAGAAAGTAACCGCCCCAGACCTTCAGTTTTCCCTGCCGGAATTCAAGCCAGCGCATCCCACCGTCCTGGACCAGAACGGAGGCGACCTCACCACCCGCGGAAACCGATATGTCCGCAGAACCGTAGCGAAGCGCCCGCCAAAGCTCCGGGTCAGAAGCGCCACCCAGTGTACCGAGCTGCTCGGCGATCCCGGCAGCTGAGTTCGCATCACCGGTGTTGTCGCGCCTGAACGCGTCGTCGAGCCTCTCGCCGCGCTGGCGTGCGAGAATATCCTCCAGGGTCTGCGCTCCGCCAGTCGCACTTCGGTCGGGTTCCGCCGCCTGCTGCGCGGTAACGGGTACGCCGAGCGCCAGAACAAGCATGAGTACGGGGGCGAGAATGCGTAACATGTCAGCATCCCTCTGAAGGCTCACAGGAAACCGTCAGGGGCGGCTCCCAATGGAGGCCGCCCCCGATATATTTACAGATGGTCTAGCTCACCCGCTCTTGGCGTCGTAGGCGGTGCCCCATCCCCATGCGCCCGAGCCAAAGCCCCGGGCGACGACGCGTTCCCGGTAGATCGCCGAGACGACATCGCCATCCCCGGCAAGCAGTGCCTTGGTCGCGCACATCTCGGCGCAAATCGGCAACTTGCCTTCGGCGATACGGTTCCGTCCGTATTTGGCGAATTCAGCCGTGGAATGGGTCTCTTCCGGGCCGCCAGCGCAGAAGGTGCATTTGTCCATCTTGCCACGTGACCCGAAATTGCCCGCCTGCGGAAACTGCGGAGCGCCAAAGGGGCATGCATAGAAACAGTAGCCGCAGCCGATGCAGAGATCCTTCGAATGCAGAACGATACCTTCCTCGTTCTGATAGAAGCAATCGACCGGGCACACCGCCATGCAGGGCGCATCCGAGCAATGCATGCAGGCCACTGAGATGGACCGCTCGCCTGGCGAGCCGTCCCCAATCGTCACGACACGACGCCGGTTGATGCCCCAGGGCACCTCGTGCTCGTTCTTACAGGCGGTGACACAGGCGTTGCATTCAATGCAGCGCTCGGCATCACAGAGAAATCTGACTCTCGATCCCATTTTCTCCCTCCTAGTTTACGCTGCCCAGATCTTGCAGAGAGTCGCTTTCGTCTCCTGCATCTGGGTGACTGAGTCATATCCATAGGTTTGCGCGGTGTTGGAACTTTCGCCCAGGACGTAAGGGTCGGCTCCATCGGGGTATTTGTCACGCTGATCAACGCCCTCGAAATGACCGCCGAAGTGGAAGGGCATGAAGGCCACCCCCTCGCCCACACGGTTGGTAACCATTGCCATGACCTTGACCCTGGCGCCTTCGGGCCCTTCGACCCAGACCTGCGCACCGTCGCGCACGCCCAGATTGTTGGCGTCCCTCAGGTTGATCTCGACGAACATATCCTGCTGGAGTTCGGCAAGCCATGGATTGGACCGGCTCTCGTCGCCACCGCCTTCGTATTCCACAAGCCGACCACTCGTCAGGATCAACGGATAATCCTTGGAAAAGTCGTTCTTCTGGATGGAGGCATACATCGTCGGGAGCCTGTAGAACTTGCGATCCTCATAGGTCGGGTAATCGTCCACCAGGTCACGCCGCGTCGTGTAGAGCGGCTCGCGATGGATTGGCACAGGATCGGGGAAGGTCCAGACAACGGCGCGGGCCTTGGCGTTGCCGAAAGGTGCGCAGCCATGTTTGATCGCGACCCTCTGGATACCGCCTGAGAGGTCGGTCTTCCAGTTGGTCTTGGGTCCGGCCACCGCCTCGATCGCGGCGCGTTCCTCACTGGTCAGGTCGGAGTCCCAACCGAGATCCATCAGCATCTGCATGGTGAATTCCGGATAACCGTCCTGAATTTCCGAGCCAGGGTTGAAGACCCCTTCGGCCAGAAGGTTGTCGCCGTCCCGCTCGACACCGAACCGTGCCCGGAAGCAGAGGCCACCCTCAGCCACAGGCTTGGACATGTCATAGAGGTTTGGCGTACCAGGATGGTTCATCTCCGCAGTGCCCCAGCACGGCCAAGGCATCCCGTAGTAATCGCCATCCGCCGGGCCACCCACAGCCTGAAGCGTCGTCCGGTCGAACGTGTGCTGGTTCGCCATGTGAAGCTTGATGCGCTCCGGGCTCTGGCCGGTGTAACCTACAGTCCACATGCCCGAGTTGAACTCACGCGTCGTGTCCTCGATGTTCGGCGTCACACCGTCGGCTTCCATGCTGATGTTGCGGAAGAAACGGTCATGGAAACCGAACTTCCTGGCGAGCAGGCCGATGATTTCCTGATCCGGCTTCGACTCGAAGAGCGGATCGACCACCTGATCGCGCCACTGGAGCGAACGGTTAGATGCCGTCACCGAGCCGCGGGTCTCGAACTGCGTCGAGGCTGGCAGCAGGTAGGCACCATCGGTCCGGTCATGGAGAACGGCGGAGACGGTCGGGACCGGGTCGATCACGACCAGCATGTCCAGCATTTCCATTGCCGTCTTCATCTCCTTCAGCCGCGTCTGCGAATTCGGCGCGTGTCCCCAGAGAACCATGGCGCGCACCCTGTCGGGATTGTCCGTGTTCTCCGGATCCTCGAGCACGCCATCGATCCAGCGGCTAACCGGGATGCCGGTCAGGTTCATCAGGTTCTTTTCCTTGCCGTCGGCACCGGTCGTTGTCGCGAACTGCCCCTTCAGCCAGTCGAGATCCTCACCCCAGACGCGTGCCCAGTGGGCCCAGGATCCGGCGGAGAGGCCGTAGTAGCCAGGCAGGGTGTGGGAAAGGACGCCAAGGTCCGTGGCACCCTGAACATTATCATGGCCGCGGAAGATGTTGGTGCCGCCACCGGTGGTACCCATATTGCCAAGCGCCAGCTGCAGGACGCAGTAGGCCCGGGTGTTGTTGTTTCCGCTGGTGTGCTGCGTGCCACCCATGCACCAGATGACGGTGCCGGGCCGGTTGTTTGCCAGCGTGAAGGCAACACGGCGCAGCTGCGAGCCGGGAGTTCCCGTAACCCGCTCGACCTCTTCCGGCGTCCACTTGGCCACCTCGGTCCTGATCTGGTCCATGCCCCATACACGGGTGCGGATGAACTCCTTGTCCTCCCAGCCATTCTCGAAGATGTGCCAGAGGATGCCCCAGACCAGCCCCACGTCGGTGCCGGGCCGGAAGCGCACATATTCGTCGGCATGGGCCGCGGTGCGTGTGAAGCGCGGATCGCAGACGATCAGCGGTGCGTTGTTCTGCTCTTTCGCGCGGAGCACGTGAAGGAGCGAAACCGGATGCGCCTCGGCCGGGTTGCCACCGATTATGAAGATCGCCCGACTGTTGTGGATATCGTTGTAGCTGTTGGTCATGGCGCCGTAGCCCCATGTATTCGCAACACCCGCAACGGTGGTCGAGTGACAGATCCGGGCCTGGTGATCGACGTTGTTAGTGCCCCAGTAGGCGGCGAACTTGCGGAACAGATAGGCCTGTTCGTTATTGTGCTTGGCCGAACCCAGCCAGTAAACGCTGTCAGGCCCGCTCTCTTCGCGGATTTTCATCATGCCATCGCCAATCTCGTCGATGGCCTGGTCCCAGGAGATCCGGACCCACTCGCCGTTCTCCTTCTTCATCGGGTATTTGAGGCGGCGCTCACCGTGGGCGTGTTCGCGGACCGCGGCGCCTTTGGCGCAGTGTGCACCCAGATTGAACGGGCTGTCCCAACCGGGCTCCTGTCCCGTCCATACGCCGTTCTGCACCTCGGCGATGATCGAACATCCGACCGAGCAATGGGTGCATACGGTCTTGCGAAGCTCCACCGCGCCAGTGCCGGAGGCGGCTTCAGCCTTCGTAACCGCCCCCCCGGTGGCGGCGATTGCGGTCAGGCCACCGACGGCCAGACCGGAATTTCTCAGAAACGCACGCCGATCCAGTGATGTCTCGGCCATTTGGGTGAGGATACTCGTCCGTTGGGAGCGTCGCGCAACCCCGTTGGTCTTTTTCCTAAGCATGTCTTTCTCCCTATGTAGCAGCGGAAGCCCGTCTGCCTGCTGGGTTGTGGTAAAGGCTCTGGCCGGTGGGCGTCACGCAACCGGTGGCCAGACCCGAAGCAGCGCCTGCGGCTAGAAGCGGGCGCTCTCGTAATAGGCGCGGGTATGCGCCGTGTCCTGAAGCCTGTCTGACGTGAGGTCAGGCTCCATCGCTTCCGCCTGCCCGCCGCTGGCCACGGCGAGCGCCGCCACCGGAGCGGCCGTTCCCGCGAGCTTCAGAAAGTCGCGGCGGCTGGCACCGTCTTCCTGTGTCTTTCCCATATCGTGTCTCCTCTTTCAATTTCGCCTTCTGCTGCCGCGCCGGGTGCCCGACGCGGATATGTGTAAAACTAGGCCGCGCTCATGCGAAACGCTTCCGTCTCGATTTCCATGAACAGCCTGCCAAGCCTGCCAACGGCCGCATATAGAACCGAACACCTCGCGCCTTCGAGATCAGCGTAGAAGTGCCCGGCCCAGGACGCGATGTGGCGGTTGAAGAATTCGCGCTGTCGATCGATATCAGCGGGCGACGAAAAACGCCCAACGATCAGCGCGCCCATCACCTCCATCAGGGAAGCGATGTTATCCTCCGGCTCGAACACCGTTTCCGACCGCGCGATGCCCAGCGCCGCGAGGTCACTGCGCAATGCCGCCAGTGGCTTCTCGTTCAGGAACCCGGTCATGTAATAGCTGGCATAGGGCAGGAGTTCACCGCGTCCGAGCCCGATGAAGAGCCTGTTGAACTCTGAAACCACACTCTGGCACTTCGTGCGGGCCGCGATCTTGGCAAGCGTGTTGATCGCCTGCCCGAATTCGCTGCCATCACCGCTCAGACCCGCCGTCTGGTCAAGAAGCATCTGGTCCGGAGGACGAGCGAGAATCAGGCCGAGGAAGTTGTAGAAGTCCGCTCTCAGACGATCTTCCTCGTGAATTCCAACAGCTTGATCCAGTAACACCATAAAACGCTGACGCCTCTCCTCGGTCGTTATGGTTCCCTGTCGAAACTATATCGCATACGGCGTAACTTTGAAGGCTTTTCTTCGTCATTGGCAAAATATTGTGGTTTTTCTTCACTTTCTTCGTTCGATTGCGCAATATTTACCCGACTTAATTTGTCAGGATTTACCTCATCTGGGGATGTTTCCGCCCGAGTAAAATTGTCAGACTTATCAGTCGGCGTCAAATTTTCAGATGCGTCGGTAACCGATTCGCCTGTCTCAGACTCTGATTCGCCCGTCTCGGTCTCGGATTCCTCTGCCGCGGCCGCAGCCTCGGCTAGTTTCTCGATGTGCTTCAGCATGCCTTCACCGACGCGATAGGCTGTCTGAAGATTCTCGACAACTGTCGAAGCGTCGGTGAAATCCTCACCATATTCGATCAGCCCGTCGAGATTTGCCAGAACCGGGTTTGTCGTCCAGAGCCGACGCAGCGCACGCACCCGGATGCGCTCGGGAACCGTCGTCTTCAGAAAGGCGGAGAAGTCGTCACCCGCCTTCATCTCGTCGGGTTCCGGCAGCTCAAGATCCCGCAGGATTTCGGCATCGGTCTTTTCCTCGAGTTCGGCGCGCGCTTCCGCCTCTTTCGCCGCGACCTTCTGGCGCGCCTCGGCCTCTTCCTCAGCCTGCACCGCCTTCCTGCGGCGCGCCCAGAAGTCACTCATAACCACCCTCCGTGATTATGGACGGAATTTCCGGTGCCAGCATTCCTGGGTTCACTCATTGCAACCGACGCCGCGGAGCGCGGTAGACATCCGCGTCCTGACGGATTCGCGCATCCCCGATTCCATCTTCCACCGTGTCGACCCGCTTTCTGTCACGCCTGCGCTTGACGAAGGCCTCTTCCTCGTGATGGCGCTCCACGAAATCGCGCACCCAGGCGATCAGCCCCTCAGGCATCGGCACCTTCTCGACGATCTCCTCACCGCTGTCGGCATAGTCCTGTGCCTCATAGGGCGAGGCCGTGACCAGCAGGATGGAGGGTCGTTCATGCTGCCCCGCTTCACCCTGTCGCAGCACGACGAAGACGCTCGGCTGCTCGTCGGACAGCCCGGTCAGATACGCTTCCGTCTCGGCTCCGTGCAGCTCTACCGGCAGGGTTGCGGCGTGGTATTCCGCCCAGTCCCCATCGCTACGGAGAGCCCGCCAGTCAGCCTCGGGCGCACCAGGTATCACGGCAACCGCTTTCCAGGACCATTTCCGCCAGCGCGTCACGCCCGGCATTCGCCGAAGAACGATTCCCAATGGCATCATACTGTATCTGGCCGGGTTGAAATACATGGGCCCTCGCTTACGTCCATAAGGATCGGGTCATCTGCCGAATGCGGTTTACGTCCACTGCCAATCATGTCTAGTCTGCGAACGGGACACAAGCTCGTTAACGAAACGCGATCCTGGAAGGAAAAAACGTTGGCCGAACAACTGATCCTGTGCGACTGTGCGGGTTCGCAGAAACTGCACCCGGACAGGATTGAAGCCGCCACTGGCATGTCCTGCTCAAAGGTTTTCACCTCGTTGTGCACCGATGAGGCGGAGGCCGCGGCCAAAGCGATTGCCGCGGGCGGATGCACCATCTGCTGCGGGCAGGAGATGCGGTTCTTTGAGGAACTGGCCGAGGATCTTGATGCTGAGGTGCCTGGCTTTCTTGACCTCAGGGACCGCGCCGGATGGACCAGTGACACCCGTGACACCGGACCGAAGATGGCCGCACTCGCGGCTGACGCCGCACTTGCCCCATCGCCAACGAAGACCCTCGACGTGGTTTCTGACGGGCTCTGCCTGATCATTGGCAGTGGCGAGACCGTATTCGGTGCTGCGTCGCGGCTGGCCGGGTCACTGGGTGTGACGGTCCTGCAGCTTGATGACAGTGCCCCACCACCAACCCGCGATTTCGACGTGATTCGCGGTCGGATCAGGAAGGCTGCCGGGGCATTGGGCGGTTTCGAGCTGTCCTTCGACGCGTTCAGCCAGATTCAGCCGGGCGGTCGAGGCGACTGGCGCTGGAGCGCGGCGCGGAACGGCGCACGGTCGGACTGCGACATCATTCTCGATCTGAGTGGGCAACCGCCGCTCTTTGCGGCCCATGAAAAGCGCGAAGGCTACCTGCGGGCCGATCCGGGCAGTGTTGCGGCGGTGGCGGATGCCGTGTTTGAGGCATCCGGACTGATCGGAACGTTTGAGAAGCCGCTACATGTAAGGACGGAACCGGTCCTCTGCGCCCATTCACGGGCTGGACAGGTTGGATGTTCGCGCTGTGTTGACGCCTGCCCAACGGGGGCGATCAGTCCTGCGGGCGAGCATGTGACCGTTGATCCGATGGTCTGCGCTGGCTGTGGCGCCTGCTCCTCGCTCTGCCCTTCTGGCGCGATCTCCTACGATGCGCCGTCGGTGGAGCACATATTCCGGCGGATCCAGGTATTGGCGAAAGCCTATCTCGCCGCAGGCGGCACCAATCCACGTCTCCTGGTCGTGGACGGTCATGGCGCCGAACTCATACGGCTTTCCGGCCGGTTCGGCCGCGGACTGCCTGCGGACGTCGTGCCTCTGGAACTGCCGGCGGTCGGCACCTTCGGGCATGCCGAGGCTCTGGCAGCCCTGGCCGCGGGCTTTTCCACATTATTCGTCGTTCCCGGTCCTGGCGCGGACCGCCACGTAATGGAGCACGAGATCGCACTCGCCACCGCCATTGCGGGAGGCGGTTTCGCAATGATCGACACGTCGGACGCCGATGCCCTTTCGGAGGCGCTTTACGGCACCGAGGTGCCTGCGGCACTGGCCAGACCGATCCGCCCCCTGGGCACGCGACGACAGATTACCAGACTGGCCGCGAAGGCCCTGCTCCCCGACGTGACGGAGCCTTTGAGCCTGCCTGAAGGCGCGCCCTACGGTGCTGTTGCAGTCAACACCGAAGCCTGCACGCTCTGCCTCTCCTGCGTGTCGCTATGTCCATCCGGGGCGCTCGGCGATAACGAGGATCTACCGCAGCTGCGCTTTCAGGAGGATGCCTGCCTGCAATGCGGGCTTTGCGCAACCATTTGCCCGGAAAACGCAATCACCCTCGAGCCGCGGCTCAACCTGGCCGATGAAGCGCTGTCCCAGGTGGTGCTGAACGAAGAGGAGCCTTTCCCATGCATCGTCTGCGGCACTCTGTTCGGATCGAAGTCCACCATCGAGCGGATCACCGAGAAACTTGCCTCGCATTCCATGTACCAGAGCCCGGAAGGGTTACGCACCATCCAGATGTGCGACGACTGCCGGGTGAACGCCCAGTTCCACCGCGAGGACAGCCCGATGAGCGCGGGACCGCGTCCCCGGGTACGCACGACCGACGACTACCTGTCGCAACGCCGCGATCACTGATGCCTGATGGGTGCTCCAAGCTCTGCGGGCTCGATGCCAGCGACATAGGCAATGATCGCATCGATGTCTTCGGGGGTCAGTTCCAGGGGCGCGATCGGCGAGGGCCGATCGATGGGGAATGGCTCGGTCACGCCCTCGATCTGGGTGAACGCCGGATGGGGCTTGAGCACAAAGAAGGCGGCGAACCGGGCTTCCCAGTCCTCAAAGCCGCGCAACGCGAAGAAGGACGGTGTGGAACCGATGCCAAGACCCTCGTCGCCCCTTGCCGTGACATGGCAGCGTCCGCAATGAACGCGCGATACCTGTTTCCCACGCACTTCATCGCCGTCGTATTCGACCACAGTGACGGTGGCGGTCTCCTCGACCGGAAGGGTGAAGGGCTGCACTCCGTCAACGGTGTAACCGGTGATCGCACGCTGGCCGGTTACGTCCACGATCCACGCCGCAAGGCGGTTCGTCCCATTGTGATCCGGCGACAGCACGTCAAGCGACCAGGTCCGCCCAAGGCCCACAAAGACCGGAATGCCGGCATCGCCTATGGCCGCGTGCGCGGATGCTTCCGGCCCGACCAGTTCGACGCGCACCTGTGTCTTCAGCGTGAAGCGCGGAAGCATGTATCGCATCAGGCCGCTTTCCGCCAGGACATCAGGAACCGCAAGCCGTACGAGCCTGTCGTCAGCCCCTGCACTCGTGCCGAAGCACAGGGCCAGCACGACTATCAGACATCGAATTAACATTCCCTACGGTAAGAACAGCAAACCAGCTAAGTCAATAGCAATGGAGAAGCGGAAGATGAGTGAAGTTTATAACATGTCGATGCGGAAGTTCCTGAAGCAGGTGGGCGTGACCTCGCAGCAGGCGATCGAGACGGCGCTGCGTGAGAAAGGCGAACCCGGAAAGGCCTATTCCGTCAAGGCCACCGTCACCATCGATGAACTGGATCTGGCGCACGAGGTGACCGGAAAGATTGCCGGAAGCGACTCAGGGAATGCTGACCGTTGACACTCTCCCGCGATACAGTTCTCGACACGCTGAAATCCATCACTGACCCGGTCACGGGCGAGAATCTCGCTGCCGCGGGGCTTGTCAGGGCGCTGACGGTTGAGGGTGGCGACATCCGCTTTGTCATGGAGATCAATCCGAAACTCGGCCAGACCTATGAGCCCGTGCGCGCCGAGGCGGAGGCCCGTCTGAAGGCTCTGCCCGGCTCCGGAAAGGTATCGGTCCTGATGACCGCCCATTCGGAGAAAGCGCCGCCGCCTGACCTGAAGCCAAACCGGCGTCCCGAACCCTCCGGCCCCCAGAAAGTGCCCGGTGTGAACCGCATCCTGGCGGTGGCGTCGGGCAAGGGAGGCGTTGGCAAATCGACGGTATCGGCCAATCTCGCCTGCGCTCTCGCCCAGGCCGGACGCCGGGTGGGGCTTCTTGACGCCGACGTCTACGGACCATCGCAACCACGGATGCTGGGGGTCTCGGGCCGCCCATCGAGTCCTGACGGCAAGACGATCCTACCAATGCGCAATCATGGCGTCACGATGATGTCGATAGGGCTGATGACGACTGAGGGACAGGCTGTTGTCTGGCGCGGCCCCATGCTCATGGGGGCACTCCAGCAGATGCTCACACAGGTTCAGTGGGGTGCGCTGGATGTGCTGATCGTCGATCTGCCGCCGGGAACCGGTGACGTGCAGATGACCCTGGCCCAGAAGGCCGTGGTTGATGGCGCGGTAATCGTCTCCACCCCCCAGGATGTGGCGCTACTGGATGCGCGCAAGGGTGTTGACATGTTCAACCAGCTTCACGTGAGGATCCTCGGTCTGATCGAAAACATGTCGACCCATATCTGCTCGAAATGCGGGCATGAGGAGCACACTTTCGGGCATGGAGGCGTGGCCGCCGAGGCGAAGAAACTGGGGTTACCGCTGCTGGCGGAAATACCACTCCATCTTGATATCAGGGTGGCCGGGGATGGCGGTGCGCCCGTTGTGGTCACCGCACCCGAAGGACCGCAGGCTGCGGCCTTCCACGATGTGGCCCATTCCCTGATCACGAATGGCTACGCATGACCGAGATGATCTTTCCCCCCCTGCTATCGGGCCTGGCGGTGAGCGGCGCGATCGACCCCTTCGACACCGCCTGCTCGAAAGCTGATGTGGGCTGTGATGCCGGGCTGGTGGTGCATAATGTCGCCGCTGACCGCATGGGTGCCGCGCTCGTTTTCGCACCTGAAGTGTCGCTGTCGAAAGCCATGGCGATGCTGCCGCTCTGCGGCGTCGGGTTCCAGAACGCGCTCGGTGCGCTCGCACCGCCCGAGGTCGCGGTCCATCTTGACTGGTCGGGAGATATCAGGGTCAATGGGGCGAGATGCGGCCGCCTTCGGGCTGCGGCCGACAGGGTCGATCCAGCCGAAGTGCCGGACTGGCTGGTTGTCGGCTTCGAAATCCAGCTGCTCCTGACCGCACGGAATCCGGACGACGCCGTGGACATAACCGCCCTATTCGAGGAGGGCTGCGCCGACATCGATCCGGCGGCCCTGGTCGAGAGCTGGGCCCGGCACACGCTGAACTGGATCAACCGTTGGGAGGATGGGGGAACAGGAGCGCTGCACACGGACTGGCGCGCGCTGGCCCATGGGATCGGCGAGGCCGTTCGGTTCAGGGATATGCACGGCACATTCGTGGGTATCGATGAGGACTTTGGCATGCTGCTGCGCGATGAAGAGACCACGCGCCTGATACCGCTCACGACACTTCTGGAGGCGTCATGAACCTTGCCCGCGCGATCCATTTCGACGAGAGCGACATGCGCGTCTACTCCGTGCCGGCCCGGACGGGTGAATGGTGCATTCCAGGCGGATTCGAGTTTTCGAACTGGACGGAAGCCGATCTTGCCGGAAAGGCCCGCCAGGCTTTCGCGAATGGCTGGTTCGGACTGGAGACGACCGGTCGGGTGACCTTCGTCGCTGTCACGCAGATCGAACCGGCGGAGTGTGAACGTCTCATCGACATGCTGGCGGCGCATTTCGTCACCTATTACAGCGCACCGGGCGTCGAGGCGGCACGGCCAGTTGCCGCCGAGGAGATGTACCATATGGTGGATATCTGCGACGAGCACGCGGCCAACACCCTGCTAACGGTCTCGCGTGAGCTAACGGAAGCCGGTGTCCGCGAGGCGTTTCGCGTGATCGAGGCTCAAGAGGCGGGTCTGGAGCAGTTCGCCCTTCATGGTTCGCTGGACGAATGAGGCGGCGCTCCTGGCCTGCCGCTTCAACCGCATACCGGATCGCCGCGCTATCGGGTTGCGTTGAACGTGAACAATGCCTCGCCATTGATCCGGTAACCGTTGATCAGCACCCTGGCCCTGTCCGAGATCAGCCAGTCGTGCAAAGCCGCTGCCAGGTCGGCCTTCAGATGCGGATGATGCGCCGGATTGACCTGTAGATAGGCATATTGATTGAAGAGGTCTGGATCGCCTTCAAACAGCAGGGCCTGATCCGCCCTGTTCCTGAAATTGAGCCAGCTGGCACGATCGGCCAGGATATAGGCCCCCATGCCGGAGGCGATGTTCAGTGCCGTGCCCATCCCCGCACCGACGACCCGGTACCAGGAACCGAACCCCTCTGGATCAAGGTCTGCGGTAGCCCAGAGGCTCAACTCCCTGGCATGGGTGCCACTGTCGTCACCGCGGCTCACGAAGGGCACCTCTGCGGAAGCGATGGACCGCATCGCCTCACTCACCGTCTCTGCCTGGCCGATACCGGCCGCGTCACCGGCCGGACCCACAATGACAAAGTCATTATACATGATTTCCTGCCGGTGAAGCCCATATCCTGAGGCGACGAAGGCTTCCTCCGCCGCCTTCGAATGCACGAGCAGCGCGTCAACGTCCCCTGCCCTGCCAAGTCGGATGGCCTGGCCCGTACCGACGACCAGCAGCTGGACCTCCAGGCCCAGATCCTTCCAGATCTCGGGCAGGAGCACCTCGGCAAGTCCAGAATTGTGAAACGACGTGGTTACCGCCATCCGCATCGTGTCGGCCAACGCCACCTGGGCAAGGCCGAGCAGGGCCACAATGGTCAGAACAAGGCGCATCATTCGACGATATCCCCTCTCAGAAAGGCTGCGCATTCGGGAGTGCCGGGCGCTTCAAAGAACTCTTCGGTGATCCGGTGCTCATGCACCTGGCCCCGCAGGAGAAAGACCATGTCATGCGCCAGCCGACGGGCCTGGCCCAGGTTGTGCGTTGACATGATGAGCCGCTTGCCGGCTTCGGTCTGCGCCTGAAGAATGTCCTCGATCTCGCGCGTGGCGCGACCATCAAGCGCGGCGCAGGGCTCATCCAGAAACAGGACCGCGGGATCGCAGATCAGCGCCCGCGCCAGGGCAAGTTTCTGGCGTTCGCCGCCCGACAGGCCCTGCGCCTGCCGCTCCAGAGTGTCTTCCAGGCCGACGCTGACGGCCATCCTTTCCGCGGCGAGATGCGCGTCGCGACGCGCGTGACCACGCAGACGCAGGGGGAATGCCAGATTGTCCCGAACGCTTCGCCGCATGATGATCGGAGTCTGAAACACGAAAGCCTGGCGCCGCTGCGCCTCTTCCGTCGGACAGGCCCAGGCCATGCGGCCCCGGCTCAATCGCCCGATTCCGTGCATCAGCCGCAGCAGGCTAGTCTTTCCGGAGCCGTTTGGGCCGACGATCACCGTCGTTCCGGCACCTGTCAGCTCGAGGTCGATCGGCCCGACAAGCTTGCGGCCGGAACGTCTCATTTCGGCCCCTTCGAGCCGCAGTGGGAACAGCGCGGTCACCAGCGGCCTTCGCGTTCCGTCCGGGCCAGGGTGTGGATGGCCAGGTTCACGGCCACCGCGAGGGCGATCAGCACGAAGCCCAGCCCCAGGGCCAGACCAAAGTCACCCCGCCCCGTCTCCAGGGCGATCGCCGTTGTCAGTACGCGGGTTGCGTTATCGATGTTTCCACCGACGATCATGATCGCGCCGACCTCACCGATTCCGCGGCCAAACCCCGCCAGCGAGGCCGTCAGCAGGGGTCGGCGCCCATCCCAGATCAGGGTGAGGATCTTCTGCCGCTGCGTGGCGCCGAGAGAGATCATCAGGTCGCGGTAATCGTTCCAGATTTCCCGGATGGTCTGATGGGTGATCGAGGCGATGAGCGGGACCATGATGATTGTCTGCGCGATGATCATCGCCGTTGGCGAGAACAGGAGGCCCAGCACACCCAGCGGGCCGGACCGGGAGAGGAGCACATAGACGATCAGACCAACGACAACGGGGGGAAGCCCCATCAGGGCGTTGAGGACACCAACGACCAGGCGACGATAGCGGAACCGCCTGATGGCGAGGAAGGTGCCCAGGGGCATGGCGATGGCCGATGCGATGACCAGCGCGGTCATCGTCACATGAAGCGAGCGTAGGGTGATTTCCACGAGGTCTGGATCAAGCGTCACCAGAAGCCGCAGCGCGGTGGCGAGTCCCGCTCCCAATTCGTTCATCGTCCTTCCTTTCGACCGACCCAGGGTCCGTGTTTGAGAATTCCCGCCTGCAGCCCTGGATGCATCAACTACCCCGGTTTCTCCGGCCGGGCCATGCTGTCATCACGAAACTGGGCGGAGGAGCGATCGTGTAGCCCTTTCAGGCGCCAATTCGTCGATGCGGATGAAGGTGGCAGCATCCGCAATCCGATTCAACCCGGTTCTGATGCATCGGGATCTCAAGTAAGGTCTGTCCTGTCCGCTTCATAAAACCGGGAATTGGGTGGTCGGCCCCTGTCAGCATGTCATTGCCGAGTAAGGGGATACCCTGTCCGATGACGGCCCGGAAGGTGGCGGTTTCCTGGAGAGGACATTTCATTCCGTTACCCGATCATTCGGTTTCCGGCCGGGTTGGCGTTTCGTGATCGCAATACTGGATGAGTCCGATGGCTTCCGACAGTCGGGCAGGGATGCCTGCGTAACGAACCCCTTCCCGATAACGGTGCCAACGCTTGCCAGAACACCGACAGGCGCCTCCTGAAGACGCTGCAGGGCCCGTTCCTGACCAGCAGGTGGTGGTGTTCGGCACCAATGAGAATGACCGCGCTGGGGTCAGGGCGGTTTCGCCCTCGCGCTGGACGGCGCGGCGGAGGTGGCGGTGTGCACCGTGCTGCTGGTGGCGCATCCGTTATGGTCGGGAACCGTAGGGAACGGCGGCAATGGAACAAGCGGCTCGACCGACTGGAGGAATAGCGTCCGTGCGCTGCCGCTCCTGGAAACCGTCAGCACGGAACTGACGCCCGACGGGAATGGCGGGATGGCGACAGCGCCGGCACTGATCATGGGCAGGCTGAGTTACGCGCCGGCGGGCGGGCGGCTCTGGCTGAAACGGCACTGGGAGTCGGATGGGGTTCAGCTGGCCTGGATCTTGACGATAAGGGAGGACGCGGCGGCGGCTCACGGGCAGACCGTGTCGTGACCATGTCATCCGGTATCCGCCCCCGATGCCGAACCCCTCGCACACCGCGACACCTCACGGACCATGCGCGGCCGCGCGGCGCATGTCACTTGTCCGTGGTTCACACGGCGGGGTGGTGATGATACCCGATTCGCATGCAGGTCGGGATGCGTCATTTCAGGGAGGGAACGGTCGAGTGGCTGAGGTCGATGGCGGCGACGGGAGCCAGCCGTTCCGCCATGGCCGGGGGCCTGTGCGAACGCGAGGGCTGGACCAACGCCGCCGGAGCGCCGTGCCTCGCCTCCGCCCGGCTGGCCCTGCCGAAGATCGCGGAGCGCTACGGCATCGCCCTGCCGTCGGCGGGCCGGCCTCCGCCCGGTCGTCGCGGGCCGCTGCCGGACCATCCCGACATCCACTTCTCCGGCACGCTCACGGAGCTCGGCGGTGTCGGCCTGGAGATGGCGGAGACGGCGGAGCAGCGGCGCGCCCTGCGGGGGATGATGGAGAGCCACCATCCCCGGGGCGACCCGTCCAATCCCGGCGCGCTCCTCTTCTACTGGATCGGCAGCGAACGCCTGGGGCGCGTCGGCGGGCTCCGTTTCCACGCGGCCAACTGGCACCAGAGGGCCCGGGACCTGTCACTGCCGCATACTTGACTAGAGATCGGATCCATGCGAATCGGGGACCATGTATATCGGTCTCAGACAGATTTCCCCTGCCACGGTCGAGTGGCTCGGGAACGAATGCCTCCGCGGCGGCGTCACGCGTTCGGGCCTCGCCCGCGAGCTGAGCGGCCGGGAGGGTTGGCTGACCCACGACGGGAGGCCGTCGACGGTCACCGGGATGCGGGTCCTTCCCCTGCTCGCGGAGGAGCTCGGCCTGACGCTGCCGGAGGCGGCGCCGCGCTTCGCGTCGTCCAACGGGCGACCGGCCGCCGACGACCCTGGCGGCGCCCCGGTCGAGTGCGCTCTGGACGCGCTCGGCGGGGTCCGGCTGGAGCCGTTGGCGGAGGCGGACCGCCGCGGCTGGGAGTCGATGATGGAGACGCACCATCCGGAGGGCTGGCGGCGGGCTCCGGGAGGGCAGCTGCGGTACTGGATCGTGAGCGGCGCGCAGGGGCGGCTCGGCGGTCTGGGCTTCGTTCCGGCGTCCTGCCAGCTGGGGCCTCGGGACGACGCCATCGGCTGGTCGGCGCGGGCGCGGATCGCGAACATGGGTCTGGTCCTTAACAACCACCGCTTCCTGATCAGGCCGTCGGTGAGGGTCCACGGCCTCGCCTCCCTGGCGCTGCGGCTGGCGGCGGATCGCGTGGCGGACGACTGGCAGGCCCTCTACGGCGTCCGTCCGGCGCTCGTCTACACCATCGTCGGTCCGGACCACGCCGGGACGGGTTACAGGGCGGCGGGCTGGGAGAGATGTCCCGGCCTGACCTCCGGGCGGCGTTCGGGCATCCGTCGCAGCGTGTGGACGCTGCCGCTGCGGCCGGACTGGCGGAAGGTTCTCCAGGCGGAGCCGGAGCGCAGGCTCGGGCATACCGGACCGCTGCACCGCGGGGGCGACTGGGCGGAGCGGGAATACGCGCGGAGCAGCCATCCGGACGGCCGGGTCCGCCGCCGGATCGCCGCGATGGGAGCGGCCTGGACCAGGAAGCTCGGTGCGCCGGTGCCGGAGCTGTTTCCGGGCAGGGCGGAGCAGGAGGCGGCTTACAGGCTGCTCTCGAACGCTGGGGTGACCATGGACGACATACTCGAGCCCCACCTGGAGGCGACGGTGGAGCGCTGCCGCCTGGAGCCGGTGATCCTGGCTGTCCAGGACACGACGGCGCTGAACTACGGCACCCTGGCGGCGACGTCCGGGCTGGACGGGCTCGGCGGCGGCGGAAAGGGCACCGACGGCATCCTCGCCCACTGCGGCGTGGCACTGAACGGCAGCGGACGCCCGCTCGGGCTGTTCACGCTCGACGCGGACTTCCGGCGGCGGCCGGACAGGGACAGCGCCCGCTGGATCGACGGGCTGCGGCGGGCCGGAGAGCTCGCGGAGGCCTGCCCGGACGCGAAGGTCGTGAGCGTCTGTGACCGCGAAGGCGACTTCTGGGCCCTTCTCCGCGAAGCGGACAGGACCGGCGCCGCGCTGCTGGTGCGGGCGAGCCGCTCGGCGAAGCGGCGCGTGGCGCTGCCCGACGGCGACGAAAGGTGCCTGTGGGAGCATGTCGCCGCGCTGGAGCCGGTCGGCCACCGCAGGATCACCGTTCCCGAACGCGGCGGGCCGAAGGCCCGGAAAGCGCGCGTCGCCACGCTGACGCTGCGCTGCGCGGAACTGGACATCGCGGCGCCGAGGGACGCGGGGGACAGGCGCCCGCTGCCCGTGACGGTGGTCTCCGCCATCGAGGAGAACCCGCCGAAGCGCGTCGCGAAGGGAGGGGAGGCGCTGCACTGGATGCTCCTGTCCAACGAGGGCGGCGACGGCATGCGGACGGCGGAGACCGCCCTGAGGCGCTACGAACTGCGCTGGCGCATCGAGGAATACTTCAGGGCCCTGAAGACGGGGACGAGGATAAAGGACCGCAGGCTCGACGCCGCCGACGACCTGCGCAGATGCCTCGCCTTCGACGCGATAACCGCGTTCCGGGTCTGGGACCTCCAGCTTCTGGCGCGGGAGAGCCCCGACAGCCCGGCGGACCGCCATGTCAGCCCGGAAAGCGTCGAGGCGGTGGTCATTCACGCCGCGTATGAGCGCGTCATCGGCCAGAGGGCGCCGCCGGAGCCGGACATGAGCGTGGCGCGCTACGTCACGCTCGTCGCCGGCCTCGCCGGGTTCCGCCCGACGAAGCGCCAGCCCCTGCCCGGAACCCAGAAGCTATGGCAGGGCCTGCGCATCCTCAACGTCGCGGAAACCCATGCCAGGGCCATACGGGCCCGGACGGAGCGGAGAAGGGAATGAGCCGGTCAAGTATGTGGTAGTGACAGGCCCGGGACGCCTACATCGGCTGGAGCGGCCGGGAGCGGATGGCGAAGCTGGGGCTGCTGGTCCAGAACTCCAGGTTCCTGATCCTGCCGGGCGTGGAGGTCCCGCACCTGGCGAGCCACGTTCTGGGTCTGGCGGCGCGGCGCCTCCCCGATGACTGGGAGAGGCTGCACGGCGTCCGTCCGGCGATGGCCTTCACCCATGTCGGCGCGGAGCGCGCCGGCACGGCCTACGCGGCGGCCGGATGGGAGTTCGCCGGGCCCACCTCCGGCCGTCCGCCCGGCCACCGCCGGGAGGGAGCGGAGGCCTGCGGCGTCTGGATGAGGCCGCTGGATCCGGACTGGCGCGACCGCATGTGCCGCGGGCCGCGGACGCCGCGCTGGCTGGGCCCGGCCCCGGCGATCCCTGAGGACGCCGACTGGGCGGAGCTGGAGTTCGGCCTGTGCGGCCACGCCGACAGCAGGGTGCGCGACCGGATCCTGGCCATGGCCAGGGCCTGGGAGACCCGGCCCGGCGAGCCGGTTTCCGTCGTGTTTCCCGACAGGAAGGACCGGAAGGCGGCCACGGGCTGCTTTCCAACCCCAGGGTGAGCATGGACGACATCATCGAGAGCCACCGCATGGCCACCTTGTGGCGCTGCCGCGCCGAAAGGGAGGTTCTGGCCATCCAGGACACCACGATGCTGGACTTTTCCGGCCTGAAGGGCTCCACGGGCGGCCTGGCGAAGCTCGGCGGCGGCGGATCGGGCAGCGTCGGCAATCCCGGCGCACGTGACGCTGGCGGTGTCGGCCTCGGGCTGCTGGCCATCGACGCCGGCTTCCGGGAGGGCGTCACCGTGAAGGCCGACCGCAGGCGCGAAGACACGGGGCGGGCGGAGACGGAGACGCCCGACGGTGGCAGCGGGAGCCGCCGCTGGCTGGAGGGCCTGGCCCTGGCGCAGGAGGTCGGGAGGACCAGCCCTGGAACGCGGATGGTCACCGTCTGCGACCGCGAGGGCGACATATGGGACATGTTCGAGGCCCAGGCGGAGGACCCCGCCGCGGCCGGGCTGCTGGTGCGCTCCAGCGCCCCGCCCCGCCGCTCCGTCATCGCCGGCGGTGAGGTGGTGGACCTCATGGAGCACGTCTCCGGGCTGCCCGCCGCCGGGACGCGCACCGTCCACGTCGCCGCCCGCGGCGGGATCACCGGGTCGCGTGGGCGCAAGGCCGTGAGGGCCCGCCCGGCGCGGACCGCGGAGACGGAGATCCGCGTCGCACGCGTCGAGCTGAAGGCCCCCGGACGGAGCCGCCAGACCCTGCCGGTCACCGCGGTGCTCGCCAGCGAGACCACCGCGCCGCCGAAGGGCGGCCGGCGGCTGTCCTGGCTGCTGCTGTCCAGCGACGCGGAGCCCGACCTCCAGGACGCCATCGACACCGTCAGGCGCTACGAAACAGGATGGACCATCGAGGAATATTTCAGGACGCTGAAACAGTGCACCCGCATCGAGGACCGTCGCCTCGACGAAGCCGACGACCTGCGCAGGTGCCCCGCCCTTCGACGGCCTCACCATCCGCGAGGCCGCCATCGACATCGGCCGTTACGTCGGCTTCATCCCCTCGAAACGCCAGCCCCTGCCGGGAACGGAGAAAATGTGGAAAGGCATGAAATACCTGCTGCTGGCAACGGAGATGTACAGGGCGATGAGGGAATGGGCGGATCCTCCCGAGTCACCAGAGGGATAGTGACAGGCGCGGCGCGGCGCCATGCTCTTTCCGGCCACCATGTGGCTGGTCCCTCCGACAGGCCTGCTCACCTCGGCCAGCGGTTCCGGGGTCGCCAGCGACACGTTGTCCACCATGCGCTGGTCTTTCAGTCTGTCCCGCTCCCTGTCGCCGAACCCCATCATTGCGCGGGTCGTCCAGGGCTCCATCCCGGGTCGACCGACGCGGCGGCTCTTTCCCGGCAGGATCATCCGGTTGAGCGGTTCGAAACGCCGTTCGCGGGTCTGTGACCCGCAGTTCGGTCTCGAAGATCAGCCTGTTGCAATTCGATCCGCCATCGCCGTCGCTTGGCGGAAGCTCCATCCCGCCTCCGGTAAGATGGCGCTGCGCCTGGATTCCCCGCTATCCTGCCTTCGGATTCGCAGCTCCGCTGCAGCCCGGCTCTCTGTTCTCTCTTTCGCGCGTTTTACCTCTCACCGTTCCAGCCAAGTCGCCGGAGAGATGGGCTCCTATAAATTCCAGATTCCTAGGATATGGTCGCTGTGTCAGTATTGATGAGGTTTCATCAGGACCCGCCTGCGACCGCGTATTTCCCGCATGCGATCAGCCCTGATCACGAAAAAGGGCCCCGGAAGAACGCATCATTTCGAGCATGCTCCCGTCAATGACTGCGAGACCGCCGGTGAGACGACGCCTCACCTAGCGGCGATAGGGATTCTCCAGGACCGGCACGGGCCATGGCTGCCGGCCCGTATGGGTAAACATACCCGGCCGTGCACCGGATCCGTGCGCCGGAGTTCCATGTGGCGTGAAATGCCGGGCCGGGTGAATGGCCCCGTTTTCCCGGAACGGAAGGCTGCTGCCGATGGCGTCGCGGTGGAAGTGGATCCTGGTGACGGAAGACCCGACGTCATGTTCAGGCGTGACGGACACCAGCCGCTGATCGGGATCGGGGTGACGCGTCAGGTGGATGACGGAAGACGCGATCGCATGCGCATGCGACGGGCGGAGATTCCCGGACCGGTCCGTCGGCTGTGGGAACCGGCATATGGGCCGGTCCCCGATCATTCACGGGATACGCCATCCGATGGACGTTTCCGGGACACTGCCCGAATGTGCCCCCACTTGCTGGAACCGGGACGGAATGATAGTTTTCATATGAAAAAGGCGCACTCACCAGACCTTTCCAATGACTGACGGGGAAAGATGATGCCAACGCAGCGGCAGATGGACGACCTGCTTGAGTTCATCGACAGTTCGCCATCACCGCCACCACCGGTTTTTGTCGGCCGTCAGGATGTGATCGGGAATATCGAGAAACGGCTGCCGTATCTCCTGAAAACGTCAGGAAGACCGAAAGAGACGAGACTCATCTATGGACCTCCCGGAGCGGGGAAATCATCCATTCTCGCCGAGCTGGAAAGACGGGGTGCCGGGAACGGGAAATACAATGTCCTGGTCATCAATTCCGAAAGACTGAATGACATGAAAGGGATAATGAAATCCCTGTCAGTCGCCGCCGGTCTGTCATCCTCCAGATGGCGTGACACCCTGCTTGAATCCGCGACTAGGGGGACCGCAGGTGCCATCCAGTCGGTCACCGGAATTTCCGGAATCCGGGATGCGGTTGATTCACTGATTGGAGGAATTGGCGGGATTCCGCAGACAATGACGGCATTTGAGGACAGGTTTCCCGGTTCCAGCTGGCAGATGCCGCTGATCGTGGCCATTGACGAGGTGCAGAGATTCAGATGGACGGTGGATTCCGATCAGGCGTTTTTTATCCAGACCCTGCATGACAATGACCTGAAACTTCCGATCCTGCCGGTCTGCGCCGGTCTGGGAGATCTGCAGGATGCCCTTTCAATAGCTGGCCTGACCCGTATTGAAAACATCCACGAGATCGGTTGTCTGACCATGGATGAGATGAATGACTTCTTCATCGGATTCAGTCGGAAATTCGGTCTGATCATCGGAGAAGACAGCGACAGCGATCATGTGATCCCGAATATCAACAGGCTCATGCGGGACAGCAATGGCTGGCCACGACATCTGTATCACTCGTTTCAGGCGTTGGGAAACGCTGTCAGACTGGTTGACGGCAATCTCTCCAGGGTGAGCTGGCCCCATGTCCATGAGGACGCACTGACGCGACGACAGGCCTATTATCTAGGTCAGACATCCGAGGAAATGCAGGAAAGCGTTAACCTGACATCCGCCATCATGCTGGGAGTGAAGGATGATATGGATCTCGGTGATATTGATGAACTGATCGAGGATAATGTCAGGAATGAACGTCGATGGCGTCTGCCGGAAAACATGACCGTTAGGGATTTCCGTCATCATCTTGTTCATAAAGGAGCGCTTCAGAAGCGTGTGGATAGGACATTTTACTGTCCGATTCCAAGTTTCCAGGCATTCCTGATCGACCGGACGAAAGATACTGAATTAAGGGAAAAATCGAAAAAACTGATGATTGAAGAGCAAAAGGTCATAACCGATGAGCGAAAAAGCTGAAACATGATTCCGGTTGGTCACTTCCCGAACCGAAGCCTTATGAAAATGATCCGTTCGGATATTCATGATCGGAAGCGATGGATGATGCGCTGGTCGTAGAGCTGGTGGCTGGACCTAGGGATGAACATGAGGCGTGGATCGCCATTTTCAGCAAACGGCTGAAGGAATCGCGTAAGGTCATCGGCGAAGTCCGCGAAGGAGCGGAAAATGCCGCACTTCAGGATGGAGGGGGCTGAGACGGGGAGAACGAATAAGAACATTTCAAACTGAGACACTACCCGGATAACCTTGATCTTGAAAGTTGTCCCGCAGGACTAAAGTAGCCTCAGCACTGCCACATTCCGTGACCAGCAGCTACGGAGACAGACATGCCCGAACATCGGTTGGCGAACTACACTGCGAGGGGTGTGCCGCAGGAGGACATTGACGTGGCCAGGGTACCGCAGGCCGCGCAGCAGGAAACGTGCACGGAAGGTGCTCAAGGAGCTGGACAGCGCCGTGCGGATCGGGTCTGATTATTTCGGAGGGGGAAACGTGAGCATCAGATTCCGAAACCAGAACGCCGTGACCGAACGGCTCTCTGCCGTCGGACCAACGGGAGCCAGGGCGAATGAAGCGCTCCGGATCCTATGGACGTTACGCCGCCACATCGGCTGGCAGTCATACGGGTGCGCCAGGACCGCCAGCCAGCTCTGCGAAGTCACGAGGACGGATAGGGCGCGCATGGCGCGCCTGCCTGAACTTCCGGAGGACATGGGCGCCATCCGGCGCGTCAAACGCGGCAGGGTCAAGGTGATCACGGTGACGCCGGAAGGGGCTTTCCAGGGCAGTTTCCACAGGCACGGCAGGACAGTCGAGCGCTACAGATTCGACGTGATCGACGGCGGCAGGGCCGATGGCTGACATTCCCTTCGACACGATGGCGGCCGTCCGGAGGCTGCGCGAAACGGGACTGGCCGAAAGACAGGCCGATGCGATCACGGCCATCGTACGCGACGGGGTCAGCGGTGGAGTCGCGACTAGGGAGGACCTCGCGGAACTGCAGGCCGGAATGAAGGCGGACATCGCGAAACTGGACACCGAGCTCAAGTGGATCAAGCTGATCGGCGGGGGAATTCTGGCGGTTCTTGTGCTGCCCTGGCTGGCCGAGGCCATCTCGGTCACCATGCCGGGGTGATGAGCATCGCTGTCTGGTCGGCGGATCGGCGCTTTCGGGCTGCGCTGGCGGCTGGCATCGCTCCGTTAGCCTAGCGACGCCGGGCAATCATGTCTCGCGCCACAGCTGGCGGCAGGGGTGTCGACCGGGCGTTCCACCACTGAGGCCGGACAGCTGCGCACCGGCAGGAACGGAGCGGTCGGAAGCCGACGCGCTCATGACGTTAAGCGGCACTGAAGGTCCGGGGGGAGCAGTATCCTCAATCCTGGTCGAAAATGCATCCAGATGTGGTCGAAAGCATGGACGATCTTACTCGATTCATGACCGCATCACGGCTCGTGGACATCGCCGCCTGGTCGACAGGTGCGGGCCAACCAACCGGAAACACGCCGCAGTTCCATGAGACGCCTGTCTATGTGCCTCCAGCCTGTTCGGCTTTGGAGAACCGGGTGGCGCATGATTGACTTCGTTCCGGATGGCTATGCATTTTACTGCAAGCCCGCCACAGTGTCATGGCAGGCTCCATGTAGCCCTGTCAATTCGACCACGGGCCGGACAACTAAAGACATGGTGGACTCTGCTGACGAAGCGCCAGGTGGGGGTCGGACATTGACGGCAATGCCTGCATGATCAGCGCACGCCGCTTCCCAGCCGCAGGCTTCAGGACTAAATCAGGGGCGGCCGAGTGCAAATCGCCTATGTCACCGCACCGTTTCGGAGGAAGAATGCGTCTGCGGTTCGATCATGCAGCGCCTATCCCTTAAAGACTTGGGGAACCGGGTTTAGAGCCTATATTCACCCCCGGAACTGCGGGCGCGGTGAAGGGGCAAGTCTTGACGTTAAGGGGACATGATGATGCGCAGCTACACGGCGGTAGTGGAACGCTGCCCGGAAACCGGACTTTATGTTGGATATGTTCCAGATCTGCCCGGAGCACATAGTCAAGGGGCGACGCTTGAGGAACTCGGCAACAATCTCAGGGAGGTTGTCGAAATGGTCCTGGAAGATGGTTGGCCCGCTGAGGCGGTGGGCGAATTCGTCGGAACGCTGGCCGTCACAGCCGCCTGATCCCGTGGTTTCCGATCCCGTCCTCAAGCCTCGCGAGGCCATCGCCATCCTCAGGGCACCTGGCTTCAGGGAGGTCACGCAGCGGAGGTCGCACAAGCGGTTCTGACACCCGGACGGCCGCACGACGACGGTACCGGTGCACGGAGGTCGGGACCTGTCGCCTATACCGCTTTGCTGCATTGCTCGTGACATCGGGACGACGGTTCGGGAGTTCGCCGCGCTCCGCCAGTAGCTGGATGGTGAAAGAGAGCTGAGAGCCCGTAAATTCGCCATATGTCGGGATGAGCTCTCCATCTCTGCCGATGGAATTGTCGCTAAATCGGTTTCCCTGCTCTACTCTCCATGACCACCACATATGGACGGAGACCATGCCTTGAGGCTTTTGCCGCCGGAGCTTTGTTAGACCTGCATGTATTCCGCAAGTTAACTTCCGCATAGAATCGCCGCATGCCGCACTGCGCTTGCATATTTCGCCGCTGAGCTCAGCTGTCAGAGCGGCGACTCTGCAGACACGGATCCGCGATTTGTCCAATCCTTCCGGCGGCGCTGTCAAGCCCTGCCCCGAAGTTCAGCACACCCGCGGGCGTGCTGACCGGCGGGAGCGCTCTGCGCCGCGACAGGAATGGCCATGAGCGCAAGAATGCTAGACATCGGTTCGCAAATCCATCTAGCCCGGATATCTCACCACATATCATTGCATGAAGTCCGACTCCATGATATATGAAATATATTACAATAATCTACACATAGGAGAAAATCAACCACTGGGCACGGTGTAACAGCCCGAGGATCAAGTTCTGCCGGCACGGATAGCGGGCGCATCTCGTCGGACTGCGGTGCCCTGCTCCCTCGGGAGGCCGACCGCATCGCGGAAGTCACCCGTCGGCTGGCGGAGTGGCTCACCGACCTCCGGGGTCCGAAGCGCACCGGGCACGGGCTGCGGGAACTTGTGGCGCAGCGCGTCATGGCGGTCGCCCTCGGCTACGGGGATGGCAGTGACCAAGACCGCCTGCGGGACGACAGCATCCTGGCGCTGACCGGGGTGTGACGACATCATCGGCGCCGACCAGTTGAGGGAGCCCGACCTGGGCCGTCTTCGGGCCGGAGCCAATACGCCGACCGGCCGATGGTGGACCCGTTCCTAGAGGCCCACAACGCCCGCTGGAAGAGATCCTCCCCGCCGTCGACACCACGGATGATCCGCTGCACAGCGCCCGGGAGGGCCGGATTTTCCACGGATCCTACGGCCATTACTTCAATCTCCCGCTGTACGTGAACTGCGGTGAGCATGTCCTTCCGGACAGCTACGGCCATCCAGCATCGACGCGTCGCAGGGGGTGCTGGAGGACTCATCCGGATAGAGGGCCGGATCCGGGAGGCGTGGCCGGAGGCCGTCATAATTTTGAGGGGTGATTCGGGGTTCTGCCACAAGAACCTGATGGCCTGCTGCCAGACGAACCGGGTCGGCCATTTCCCTGGACTGGCGAGGAATCCCCGCCTGGAAGGGCGAATCGCCAAACAGCAGCTGAAGTAGCGGGGCACGCCATCGCCATGGAAAGGCCGTCGCGGCGCTTCCGTGACCCGCGCTACCGGACGCGGTCCAGCTGGAGCCAGACCCGCCGCATCGTGGGAAAGGCTGAGTGGCTACCCGGCCGAGAGGAACGAATCCCTGCTTCGTGGTCACCAGCCAGCCGAAGGCCGGCACTGCGCCGAAATGACCGACATGAGGATGAATTGCAGCAGGACGGATCGGGTCCGTCGACGGCCGTGTTCGCTAAGGTTCCCACGGCTGGAGGAATCCGGTAAGGACGGGTTGGGAGTACAGGCCGGATCGCCTCAGCTCCCTTTTCCACCCGCTCCCTGACGTTTCGGATGCCCCGCCGCTTCCATATAGCCGCGCAGGACAGCGTTGATCCGTGTCTGATAGCCCCGGCCCTGCCCTCTGAAATAGTCCAGTACATCGGCATCAAGCCGCAACGAAACCGCCTGTTTCGGGCGCGGTGGAGTGACCTGGATTCTGGACCAGTCGAATTCCCCTTCATCGGAATCCCTTTCCGGCTCAAGGCCGTCCGCCTCCTCGCGACGCAGCCTGTTCCAGTCCGTCTCCGTCCGTCCCTCATCCGATCGGCGGGTCGCTTCCTCCAGCGTGGCTCTGGTAATAGTCTTTTTCATCTTTCCTCGCCCGGCGGGCCGTGATGATCCGGGTCGCTTCACTGCGGAACGTGTAGACCACTGAAATGATGGTTCCGTCGTCCAGGCAGCCCGTTGCGATCCAACGTTCCTCGTCCCGACGGAGCGAGGGCACATGCACCGTTGGCCGGCTATCAAAGATCCTGACGGCACCCCAAAGTCGATGCCGTGCTTCCTGATGGTCAGGATGCGTTTTTGATCATCCCATTTGAATTCTTCTGATCGTATAGGCACTTACTTCTCCTACTCCTACGATTGAGTGCTGTTAGGACGGTCATTTGATTTCCTCCGGGAGTTGGTGGTCCTTTTCAGTCGCTGCAAATCTTGACATAGACGCAGCGACCGGCTTAATGCATATACGGATTGCGTATACAGATTGTATATACGCGAGCAACGCGAATGATTCAAGCCTGATCTTCCTCCCCGGCGTTGTGGCCAGGGCTTCAGCACACCTGCGTGGTGATCCTGGCAACACAGTAGTTGGGGAGGTGGACGCTCTGGCAAAGACTCCGGATCCCGGCCACCACCGTCCAGCTCGCGTCGGCACTCCGACAGTCACGCCACCAGCCTTGGCCTAGCGCAAGATAACGCCAAATAGAGCGTGTCATGCTGATCGGCCTGAAGCGGTCGTCAATCTCTATTTCGAGGACTTCCGCTCCCGACCGAACATTTGGGCCAGAACCATCATCAGGGTGGTTACAAGGATCATGATGGTCGAGATCGATGCGATCGTCGGATCGATCTGATCCCGCAAGGCGTTGAACATGTTGCGCGTTAAGGTCGGGTTGTCACCACCCGAAACGAACATGGCCACCACGACCTCGTCGAACGAGGTCAGGAAGGACAGGAGCGCGCTGGTCACCACCGCGAACCTGATCTGTGGCAGCGTCACCGTCAGAAAGGCCTTCCAGCGTGGAGCGCCCAGGCTGCGGGCGGCTTCTTCCTGGCTCATGTCAAAGCTCTTAAGCGCCGATCCGGTCACGATCACCACCAACGGCAGCGCCAGCATGGTGTGTGCCAGAACCAACCCGGTAATTGTGTAGAGGATCCCCAGCTGGACATAGGCGTAGAAAACGCCGATCGCCACCAGAACGACCGGCACCATCATCGGCGTCAGCATCAGGACGAATGTCACGCGGATAAAGCGTACGTTCGACGCATGCAGACCATAGGCCGCCAGAACCCCGATGGGGGTTGCCACCAGCATGGTCAGGAACGCGGTTTTCATCGACGTCCAGGTCGCACGCATCCATTCGTCCGAACCAAAATAGAAGTCATACCAGCGGGTCGACCAGTTCTGCGGCGGGAACTCCAGATACTGACTGTCAGAGAAGGACATCGGAACGACGATCAGCGTCGGTGTCACGAGCAGGACCATGATGATGACCGAGATGACATAGAGCCACAGCCGCTGGCCGTGACTGATCTGCGTGTCGGTCGCGGGTGATCCCAGCCAGGAAAGCATCAATGCCCTCCTCCCGTAATCTGTTCCAGCCTGAGAAAGCGCGACGCCACCCATAGGACGGTTATAGTCATCACCAGCAGGACCACACCCAACGCGCTGGCCGCGCCCCAGTTCACGAAAAGCTCAATGTTTGAAACGATTTTCATCGACACCATGATTACCCTGCCGCCCCCCAGAACCGCCGGTGTGACGAAGAATCCAAGGCAGAGGATGAAGACCATCAGCGACCCTGCGAACAGGCCAGGGGTGGTGAGCGGGAAGAACACCGTCCAGAAGGCGCGCTTCGGGCTTGCTCCCAGATTCGATGCGGCTTTCATATAGTCCTGATCGATCGCCCTCATTGCGCCATAGACCGGCAGGATCAGGAATGGCAGCATGATATGGACCATGCCGATCAGGGTTCCAGTCATGTTGTGGACGATCTTGAGCGGCTCTTCCCACAGTCCCAGAGAGATCGCCCAGTCATTCACCAGCCCGCGCTTCTGCAACAGCACCAGCCAAGCATAGGTGCGCACCAACAGCGAGGTCCAGAACGGCAGAAGCACCGTGATCAGGCACAGATTGGCGATGCGGTTTGGAAGCTGCGAGATGAAATAGGCCAGCGGATAGCCGATTAGAATACAGAGCCCGGTGGTCAGAAAGCTGACCTCGAACGTGGTACGGAAGATCCGCGCGTAGGATTTGCGCCTGATCATGCGTTCGTAGTTTTCCAGCGAAAACCGCCCGTCCGCCCCGATGAAGGAAACGTAGAACAGCCAACCAACCGGTATGACCAGAATGACCAAGATCAGCAATATGGCGGGCGAACTGAGGCCGAAGAGCTTCAGACGTTCAAGCCTTTCATCGGTCCTCAGTCCAGCTTCGTTCACACGCGGGGACTGCTGCACGTCATACCTCGCTTCCGTCGATCAGCACGGTATCCTCAGGAGCCACGCATAACGTGAGATCATCGCCGACAGAGGGCATTGACGTGGCGCTGGCACCGCGCAGCGCGATGCGGTTGCCATCCGGCAGGCGGGCATGGAGCAGGAAGCTGTCCCCCTGATACACGACTTCCGTGGCCGAAGCCTGAAAGCTGTTCGTACCATCCTGCCGCGTACCGTCCGACAGCGAGATCCGCTCGGGGCGGATCATAATGAGCAGGTTGTCGGTGTCGGGTACGGGTGCTGAATGTTTCACCACCATGTCACCATACATGACCCGATCACCACTGCGCGTGACCTTCAGAAACGTGGAATCGCCGATGAAGTCCGCCACGAACCGGTTGGCGGGACGTTCATAGAGATCGCGCGGAGTGGCCAGCTGCATGATCCGGCCGTGATTCACCACCGTGATCCGGTCCGACATGGTCAGCGCCTCGCGCTGGTCGTGGGTCACGTAGACCGTGGTCATGCCCAGCTTCTCGTGCAGGTGGCGCAGCTCTATCTGCATCTGGTCGCGTAGCTTCTTGTCCAGCGCCGAGAGTGGCTCATCCATCAGCAGGATGCGGGGCTCGAAAACGATCGCGCGCGCCACGGCCACCCGCTGCTTCTGGCCACCTGAAAGCTGGTCGATGCGCCGGTTTCCAAAACCGCCGAGCTGAACCGTCTCCAAAGCACGTTCCACGCGTTTGGCGATCTCAGGCTTGGGCACCCGTCGCAGACGCAATGGGTATCCGATGTTTCCCGCCACTGTCATATGCGGGAAAAGCGCGTAGCTCTGGAACGTCATGCCCACGTCGCGCAGATGTGGTGGAGTGCGGATCACCTCACGGTCGCCAAACCTTACGCTTCCGCAATCAGGGCGGGTGAACCCCGCCAGAACCATCAGCAGCGTGGTCTTTCCCGATCCCGACGGACCGAGAAGAGTCAGGAATTCGCCGCTCCTGACCTCGAGCGATACATCATCCAGCGCGTGAACGGCGCCATATGTCTTGGTCACATTCTGGATGGAAATCGGCAGCGCACTGATGGTGTTCGTATTCAAGGTATCCCCCTTGAGCGCAGTTCAAGGGGCGGCGAACGCGGAGCGCCCGCCGCCTGAATGGTCGTGAAACCACGGACCTATTCGGTCAGCATTTCCTCGTACATCTCTGCCGCGATGGTTTCCCACTTAGCATACCATTCCAACGAGACCGGAACCTGCATCGCCGCGTTGTCGGGCGAAGAGGGCAGACCCGCCGCGATCTCGGCAGTGATTTCACCGGTCTCATAGGCCGCCCTGTTGGTTGGTCCATAGGTAATGTATTTGGGCAGATCGTCCTGATACTCGGGCTTCGAGATTTCGCTCAGGAACTCCATGGCGGTATCCCTGTTCGGCGCACCCTTCGGTATCGCGAAGCAGTCATAGTCCAGCAGCGCCTGATTGAAGCTGTACATGACATTTGCGCCGTCCTTGGCAGCGTTGTCGAAGCGACCGTTCCAGCCGGTGGTCATGTCGACCTCGCCATCCTTCATCAACTGGGCATGCTGCGCGCCGGAGGTCCAGAAAACCGAGATATGCGGCTTGAGTTCACGGATCCTGTTGATCGCGCGTTCAATGCCCTCTTCGCTGTCCAGCACGTCATAGACATCTTTGGGCGCGACGCCATCAGCCATCAGCGCACCTTCCAGAGCACCCGGGACCTTGCCACGATAGGCCCGCGTGCCGGGGAACTTCTCGACATCGAAAAAGTCAGCCCAACTCTGCGGTCCGTCCTCGCCATAGGTGTCGGTGTTCCAGGCATAGACGGTCGAAAACACGTCTCCGCCAACGCAGTGTTCGGTATAGAGCGTCGGATAGAAGGTCGAGACGTCGATTACATCATAGTCGAGCGGCTCCAGCAGCCCTTCGGCCGCGGCCCTTGCAGCAGAGCCTGATCCGCTGGCGACGATGTCCAGAGTTACCTGTCCCGACGACACCTGCAGCCGCACGTCCGACATGCCGCCATAGGTTTCCTGCTTAACCTTGATTCCTGTATTGGCTTCGGCTGGCTCGAACAGTGCCTTGCTCTGGGCTTCCTGATACGAACCGCCCCAGGACGCAATGGTGACCTGTTTCGTCTCGGCAATCGCGGCGGTCGCAAGCAGCGACGTCGCCATGGTTAGGGTTATACTGAGTTTCATGTATTCCTCCTGTTGAATTTCGATTGCGGCCAGGCCGCTTTTCGCCAGTTCAACTGGCTTGTTAGCTGTCTCCCCTGTTCATGCCCGTGTCAAGGCCATCCGGCTCTGCATCCGGTCCACCCAGCGGTAATAGGCGATGGCCATTGGCAGGAACCAGGGCCTGCCGGTATATAGAGGCCGCGTCGGATATCGCAGGCTGTCGAATGCGGTCTTTCCCTCCGCAAGTCCCAGGACTTTCTGGCCGGTTCGCATTCCCAGATAGCCGGCCATCGAAACTCCCGAGCCACAGTAGCCCTGAGCATAGTGCACCCCGTCGTGAACGCCCGTATGGGCAAGTTCGTCAAAGCTGTAGGCGACGGTTCCGCTCCAGCTGTGGCTGATGGCGCAGCCGCGCAGTTCGGGAAAGATGTCGCACATTCTGTCATACAGCAGCGGAGCGCTGGTGGCGGTGTCGGTTTCGGCCGCGGAAACCCGACCTCCGAACAGGATACGCTTCCGGTCCGGAGCGGCACGGTAGTAGTAGACGATCCTGCAGGTATCGCTGGCAATTCTGTCCGTCGGAAACAGGGTATCGATCAGGTCCGGTGGAAGCTCGTCGGTGGCGATGATGTAGCTGTTGATCGGGATTATCCGCCTTCGAAGCCATGGGACTAGCCCGGTCGAATAGCCATTGGTCGCCACGATGACATCATGCGCCTGAACCGACCCTTTCGCGGTCGTGACAGTGAAGCCGTCCGAGCCTCTCCCGATGCCGGTGACGGCACAGCCTCCGATGGCCAGCGCCCCTGCTTCGCGTGCCTTACGCAGCATTTCCCGGTGCAGTTTCGCGGGATCGACCGCCGAGTGCCTGGGGAACACAACGCCGCCAAAATACGTGTCGGAGCCCAGTTCCGAGCGTTGGTCGGCACGTGGAACCGCATGGCTTTCGACACCTTCCTCGCGGGCCATTGTCCCGGCGTCGCGCACCAGCGTTTCATAGTGGCGTGGCGTGTGGGCGGCGTGGTAGCGCCCTGAACGGCGAAAGTCGCAGTCCAGTCTTTCGCCTTCGACAAAGTCGGCCAGCCACTCGAGTGCCGAGGCTCCCTCAGCGCGAATGTCTCTGGCCTTCCGTTCTCCGAACTTCCTGGACAGTCTGGCGAGAGATGGCTTGACACTTGTGCTGATCTGACCACCGTTGCGCGTACTGCAGCCGAACCCCAGATCCTCCGCATCCAGCACCAGGGTGCTGCGGCCACCCCGTGCGGTCTGGATGGCTGCACTCAGGCCCGTATAGCCCGACCCAGCCACGAGTACATCGATCTTCTTAGGTAGAGCATCCGACGACACGGGAGCCAGTTCCAGCTGGTCCCGCCAGTAGACCCTGTGGCAAACATTCCCCAGTTCTGGACCAGCCATGATTCCTCCCCGTGCGCGTCTCATTCGGAGTGGCCGCTTATCCACTCCTCACATCCCAATCCGACCATGGGTTCGATATCACGCTCCAGCCACATTCTTCAAATCGGTCTCTCCCCAAAACCGGGATGCACAGGCTATTGAAAAGGATGTATCGCACCGACCATTCCTGGCACGGGGAAACCGAAGAAATCAGATCGAACGTCCGGCTGGATCCATGAAAATCAAGTCAATCGAATCCTTCACCAGTAAATTCATCTGCTTCGTGCGTGTGACGACGGAGGATGGAGCCTAGGGCTGGGGGTAGGCCGCTCCCTATTGCGCCGACATCACCGCGCAGGTCCTGCACCGTCAGGTTGCGCCCTGGGCGCTCGGTATGGACAGCACCGACATTGACGGGATGGCCGACTATGTTCGTGATCGTGAGCACAAATTCCCCGGCAGCTATCTGCGCCGGGCGATTGGTGGTGTGGACACGGCTCTGTGGGACCTGCATGGAAGGCACTCGGGGCGTCCGGTCTGCGAGCTGATGGGCGGCACTCCCGGATCGTTCCGAGCCTATGCCTCGTCCATGAAGGTTTATTTGAAGAATCGCAGGGCTTTCCGGCGGTGCACCACGAGGACTCCGGCAAGGTATTGCAGAAAAAAGTGTTTTCCTAAAAATTCGCATAAACGCAAGGCATTTTCGGTATGAGCTCGCAATATGTTCTCATTTGATTTTCATGGAAAGCCTCACCACCCCGTTCAGCCGCACCGAAAAGCAGGAAGTGAAGCAGACGCTCCCTGCCGATCCTTCGCAGGCCGACGCGAGCGACCTGCCCGACCCGTCGAAGTGCCCACACCGCCGACACGGGGAGGTGCGAAGGAACGGATTGATCCGCGGAAAGTGAAGATTCAGGTGCCGCGGCTGCGGGCGCACCCTGTCCGCCAGGACAGGGACAGTGCGTCACCATTCCCAAAGGGACGATCCGACCTCAGCACTGTATCAGGCTGATGTTCGACAGCCTGTCGCTGCCAGCCATTGTGAAGGGCATGAGCATTTCCCCGCGCCGCTGTCCCCGCTCCTAGCGCACGGCACGACGGCCGTCCCGGCCCTGCGTCCGTAGCAAAGGCGGTCGGGGAAGCTGCAGAGTTCCTCCCGGTCGTGCTGCGGATGCTGGAGCGGAGCCAGTCCTTGATGGGATCAAAGCCCTCTTCAAAGGCGGGTGGCGAAAGCGCGCTGCAGGCCACAGTCTGGTTCATGGTGCAATCTCCCCGGCGGCGTCGGCCACCAGTTGGATGGTTGTGGTTCACCTGGAGAATGCGCCGTTTTCGAATTTCCACCAAACTCGCGACATGGCCAATCAATGCTACTGAAAAGTCAACAGCTGCCGGAAACAGTCGGCGATGCTAAACTCAGTGTTTGCTGCGACATTCATCGAAACGCTGCAGAATGGCTGCCGCGGCGGCGCCAGCATTGCCGTTCTCACGCGGTCCTTCGATGAGAGCGGCAGGGACGACACCACGCACTTTAGGCCAATTCAAAATCATATCTTGAATTAGACTCAGATGATGCTAAACCATGCGCTATGATCGAACGCGACCTTGCCCCAAGGCTGACGAAGGCAGCGCAGACATGGCCGTCAGTCACGCTCACCGGACCTCGACAGAGCGGCAAGACAACGTTGTGTCGCGCCCTGTTCCCGCACCATCCATACGAAACGCTGGAAGCTCCAGATGTGCGGGCCTACGCTGCTGATGATCCTCGCGGCTTTCTGGCCCAGTTCCCGAAGGGTGCCATTCTTGATGAGGTCCAGAGAGCGCCGGAGCTGCTCTCGTACCTGCAAGGCATAATCGATGCGGACCCGGTGCCTGGCAGTTGGATCCTCACGGGCTCGCAGAACCTCTCCCTGCTTGAATCCATTAGCCAATCACTGGCAGGAAGGACAGCGGTGTATAACCTGCTTCCACTGACGCACGGCGAGACGATACGGTTTCCGCAGCATCCTATGACTCTCGAAGAGACTCTCTTTACCGGCTCCTACCCGCGGATATTCAACGAAGGTCAAGAGGTCTCAGAATGGCTCGGCTCCTATACCGCCACCTATATCGAACGCGATGTAAGGACAATCAGCAACGTAGGCGACCTCACGACATTTCAGCGCTTCGTTACATTATGCGCAGGTCGCACGGCGCAGTTGCTCAACTACTCGTCGCTCGCCGGAGATTGCGGTATCTCGCAACCGACGGCGAAAGCTTGGCTCGGGATCCTTGAAACCAGCTTTGTCACCTTTCGCCTGCCAGCCCTTTACGCGAAGCTTCGCAAGCGGCTGGTGAAAATGCCGAAGCTGCACTTCTATGATACCGGGCTTGTCTGCTGGCTGTTGGGCATACGCGATCCCAATCAGCTCCGTGCGCACCCGCTTCGAGGCTCGATTTTCGAGACATGGGTCGTTTCGGAGATCGCCAAACACAGAGCCAACCGTGGCGAAACTGGCGGGATTTCGTTTTTCCGCGACCGGAACGGAGCGGAGGCCGACCTCGTAGTCGAAACTCCGGCTGGCGCCATGATCGTCGAAGCCAAGTCCTCCCAGACAGCGTCCTCCAGCCTGTTCGATGGCGCCAAACGCGTTCGAAAGTACCTTGCGCCATCAATCCGCCGATGCTCCGTCACCGTTATCTACGGCGGTGACCGACCGCAGCTACGAGGGCCGGACAGCCTGATACCCTGGAGTGAACTGCACGAGTTTGACTGGGACATATTGGACAGCATCGTCATCGTCCGAGCCGCGGGTCTGCCCACTGCCGGAGCCAGTGTCCTTGCGCTGTTTCCTAACAAGACATGGCAGACTGCGGTCACTGACGAGAGCGGCACCGCAGTCTTCGACCTGCATTCGGCTCAACAGCCAATGACCGTCTTTGTTGCCGCAAGAGGGTTCGCCGCACATATGGAGTGCGACTGGAAACCGGTGAACGGGCCGCTCCACGTCGAAATGACGGAATTGTCCAATGGCGGCAGCGTCATCTTTCCGAACGGTACGGGACACGTGCCAATCCTGCGCGGTCGGCTCAATCCGATCTTGGACAACAATGAGCGCACTTATATCTATGCCGATAACATCGCCATCAACGGTGGGCTCCAGCAGCCGGTACACTTTTCTGCGGAGGAGGATTTGCGCCTCACCGATGCTGAGGGGCAGGAGGCGACAGTTCGCATCGTTGCGATCGTCGGTCGGACATGTCTGGTGCAGTACCGTCACGTCTAACGAATTCACAAGATCGACCTATATCGCTGTGCCCATCCACGCCCCGGGGAAAGCGAGCCTAGTGGTGTGCAAGCTCTGTAGGGTTATCGCGTTTGAAATTATACTATTGCGAGTGATATTCATTGATGCCAGTATATCTGAAAAACAGGCAGATAGGCAGAATGTGCAGGTGAATTTCCTAGAGGCAGGGATCCCCGCCACAGCAGCGCAACCCGCCACGACCTTCACGAAACGTCCATGGTCGGACCTGCGGTCATTCGCTGCGGGGGTGAGAAGTGTCCGGACATGGTGCCGTTCGGGCGGTGCAGGGAGGACTTTCCACCCCGGTTCATGAAACCCGTCACGGCATTCCGGGCCGTGACGCACTGTCCGGCCCGTTCAGCGCGATGGATCCGGAGGGCCTCAACGCCGCCCTGCTCCGGCTTGTCAGTGACTGGGCCGAACGGCTCGGCGACGGCGTGACCGCGACCGACGCAGGGCGACGGGCGGTCCTTCGCCGATGCGGCGGAACGCTCCCCGCTCCACTGGTCCAGGCCTTCACGGCCAAGTGGGGGTCTTGCCGGACAGGTCCGGGTCTCCGGCAGGTCAGACGGGATCACGGCGATGCCCGCGCCCCCTGACACTGCCGGCCTCAGGGGCGGGACGGTGACCGACGGTGCGAAGCACACGCAGCGGACGACGGTGGAACGCGTCACGGCCCGTGGTGGCGCGTATGTCCTGGCACCCGGGGGCAGCCAGGGGAGCCTGCAAGAGGATGTGGTGCCGTACATGGAGAATCCACAGATGTCCGCGGGCACTGCCGTTCCCAGGGGGCGGTGTGGAAAAGGGGCATGGCCGCACCGGGACCAGGAGATTGCGGGTGTGCCACGACACCGAGTGGCTGTGGCAGGCCTATACCGGTCCGGCCTGACGGCGATCAGGGCGGGCGCTGCGGCTCGGGAGATCCGGGACGGAACGGCGGCCGGGACACGGTGTCCGTCATGAGCGGGGCGCCTCACGCCGGAGCGGCTGCCGGGGACGGTCAGCGCCCACTGGCGGATCGGGAACTGCCTTCACCGGGTTATGGACTTCGCCATGAACCGGACCGGCAGTGGTCGGCGGAACCTGGCCATGATGCGGCAGATGGCAACGGATCTGGTGAGGTCCGCAAGGGGCGGAAGGGGTTGTCGATGCAGAGCAGAATGAAGATGGTGGGATGGGACCATGATGTCCCGTTCCAGCTGATTCGGGCAGCCGTCGACCTCAGCGATGAGGCCCGAAAAAGGGAAGCCCAAAAGCGATAACCCTACAGCGAAGTCGCCCTGGTTAGGGTTATACTTAGTTTCATGTATTCCTCCTGTTGAATTCGATTGCGGCCAGGCCGCTTTTCGCCAGTTCAACTGGCTTGTTAGCTGTCTCCCCTGTTCATGCCCGTGTCAAGGTCATCCGGCTCTGCATCCGGTCCACCCAGCGGTAATAGGCGATGGCCACTGGCAGGAACCAGGGCCTGCCGGTATATAGAGGCCGCGTCGGATATCGCAGGCTGTCGAATGCGGTCTTTCCCTCCGCGAGGCCCAAGACCTTCTGGCCGGTTCGCATTCCCAGATAGCCGGCCATCGAAACTCCCGAGCCACAATAGCCCTGAGCATAGTGCACCCCGTCATGAACGCCCGTATGGGCGAGTTCGTCAAAGCTGTAGGCGACGGTTCCGCTCCAGCTGTGGCTGATGGCGCAGCCGCGCAGTTCGGGAAGGCTCTTTTGATAATTCGTAGCGAACGGAGGGCTCCGCGGTGCGGTTTTCGGTGGCGCGCGTGCCGCCGAACCCGCTTCGGAGGCGGTTCGGGGTGTCCGCATGCGCGGATCCGGCGGTTCGGAAGGCTGGTGAACGACTGGCGGGCAGCGCTTCGGGCGGCCCGGACGGGGCCGCCGCGTGGCCTGCTTCATGATCCGTCAGGTGAGCGCCATCGGCCTCCGCCGCAGGCTGCGGGCGCTGGCCCGGCACCCCTGCGCGGTCATCACCGGGTACGGATCGGCCCCACGGCGCTGGAAGAAGAGAAGATAGTGGTCCAGGTATTTCGTCGCCACGCCGTTGAAGCGGCGGATCCACCCCTTCAGGTGGCTGTGGAGGCTGTTCACCGTCTGGATGTGAAGGGAGCCTTCCCCCCTGCCGCCCTTAAGCTCCGTGTGCGACGTCCCGCGCTCCGCCGCCAGCGCGGCGTAGGCCTGATGGGCGTCCGTGACCAGGACGGAGCCCTTCCAGTCGACGGGATCGCCCAACAGCCGGCGGAGGTCGTCCACCGACATGCGCCCGAGGCAGGCGGAACGCAGGCAGGTGCCCCGCTGCCTGTCGGTGGCGGTGAGGACGCAGACCTTTTCCTTTGATATCCCGCGCTTTTTCGACTTCCGGCCACGCTTCCGGGCGGGCCGGGGAGGGTCCCCGCGCTGTCCCTTGAAGGACAGCCTGAAACACCTCCCGTCGGCCTCGACGACGCCGGAGAGCCTTGGCCCGGGCATGCGGCTCAAGGCGTTGAGGACCTTGTGACGCCACGCGAACGCCGTCGGCAGGCTGATGTCCATCCTCTTCACGATGACCGGCAGCGACAGGCCCTGGAACATCAGCTTTATGTAGAGCGCCCAGGTCGGATCGTCCCTGTGGGAGTAGTGGCGGACCGTCCCCGTCCTGGTGGAGAAGGTGCGCCCGCAGCTCCGGCACCTGAATCTCCGCTTCCCGCGGACCGACCCGTTCCTGCGGATGTCCGCGTGACCGCAGTGCGGGCATTTCGACGGGTCCGGCGGCTCTCCGGCGTCGGCTTCGGAGGGCTCGGCGAGAAGCGTCCGCTTCATTTCCCGCCTTTCGGCGCTACTGAACGAGGCGATGAGGTTCTTTATCGAGATCATGGAGAACATATAGCGAACCATTGTCGCGGACGCAAGGCCTTCGGACGGATTATTTCGGAAAAATTCCGTTTTCCCGCAACGTGTTGCCGGAATCCCGCCAGATCGCACTACAAATTTTCTAAAGAGCCTTCGGGAAAGATGTCGCACATTCTGTCATACAGCAGCGGAGCGCTGGTGGCGGTGTCGGTTTCGGCCGCGGAAACCCGACCTCCGAACAGGATACGCTTCCGGTCCGGAGCGGCACGGTAGTAGTAGACGATCCTGCAGGTATCGCTGGCAATTCTGTCCGTCGGAAACAGGGTATCGATCAGGTCCGGTGGAAGCTCGTCGGTGGCGATGATGTAGCTGTTGATCGGGATTATCCGCCTTCGAAGCCATGGGACTAGCCCGGTCGAATAGCCATTGGTCGCCACGATGACATCATGCGCCTGAACCGACCCTTTCGCGGTCGTGACAGTGAAGCCGTCCGAGCCTCTCCCGATGCCGGTGACGGCACAGCCTCCGATGGCCAGCGCCCCTGCTTCGCGTGCCTTACGCAGCATTTCCCGGTGCAGTTTCGCGGGATCGACCGCCGAGTGCCTGGGGAACACAACGCCGCCAAAATACGTGTCGGAGCCCAGTTCCGAGCGTTGGTCGGCACGTGGAACCGCATGGCTTTCGACACCTTCCTCGCGGGCCATTGTCCCGGCGTCGCGCACCAGCGTTTCATAGTGGCGTGGCGTGTGGGCGGCGTGGTAGCGCCCTGAACGGCGAAAGTCGCAGTCCAGTCTTTCGCCTTCGACAAAGTCGGCCAGCCACTCGAGTGCCGAGGCTCCCTCAGCGCGAATGTCTCTGGCCTTCCGTTCTCCGAACTTCCTGGACAGTCTGGCGAGAGATGGCTTGACACTTGTGCTGATCTGACCACCGTTGCGCGTACTGCAGCCGAACCCCAGATCCTCCGCATCCAGCACCAGGGTGCTGCGGCCACCCCGTGCGGTCTGGATGGCTGCACTCAGGCCCGTATAGCCCGACCCAGCCACCAGTACATCGATCTTCTTAGGTAGAGCATCCGACGACACGGGAGCCGGTTCCAGCTGGTCCCGCCAGTAGACCCTGTGGCAAACATTCCCCAGCTCTGGAACAGCCGTGATTCCTCCCCGTGTGCGTCTCATTCGGAGTGGCCGCTCATCCACTCATCCATCGCATCCCAATCCGACCATGGGTTCGATATCACGCTCCGACCACATTCCTCAAATCGGCCTCTCCCCAAAACCGGGCTGCACAGGCTATTGAAAAGGATGTATCGTACAGACCATCCCTGGCACGGGGAAACTGAAGAAATCAGATCGAACGTCCGGCTGGATCCATGAAAATCAAGTCAATCGAAACCTTCACCAGTGAATTCATCTGCTTCGTGCGTGTGACGACCGAGGATGGCGCCCAGGGTTGGGGGCAGACCGCTCCCTATTGCGCCGACATCACGGCGCAGGTCCTGCACCGTCAGGTTGCGCCCTGGGCGCTTGGTATGGACAGCACCGACATTGACGGGATGGCCGACTATGTTCGTGACCGTGAGCACAAGTTCCCCGGCAGCTATCTGCGCCGCGCGATTGGTGGTGTCGACACCGCTCTGTGGGATCTGCATGGCCAACGTTCAGGGCGGCCGGTCTGCGAGTTGATCGGCGGAACTCCCGGATCGTTCCGAGCCTATGCCTCTTCCATGAAACGCGACATCACGCCCCGGGATGAAGCAGATCGTTTCAAGCGTCTGCGCCACGATTATGGCTTCGACGCCTTCAAGTTCCGCGTTGGTGCTGAGGTTGGCAGGGACCGGGATGAATGGCATGGTCGAACAGAAGAGATCGTGCCCACCATCCGTAAGGCGGTGGGTGACGACGTTGCGCTGCTGGTCGACGCGAACTCCTGCTATTCCCCGACCAAGGCCATCGAGGTTGGCAATCTGCTTATTGACAATGGTGTCTCGCATTTTGAGGAGCCGTGCCCCTACTGGGAGTTCGAGCAGACCAGGCAGGTTACCGACGCGCTACCGATCGACGTGACTGGCGGTGAGCAGGACTGCATGCTCGCGAACTGGAAGCGCATGATCGATGACCGTGTCGTGGATGTCCTACAGCCTGACATCTGCTACCTGGGTGGGATTTCCCGCACTATGCGTGTGGCCAGGATGGCCGAGGCCGCTGGCATGCCGATCACGCCGCATGCCGCGAACCTATCAATGGTGACACTATTCACGATGCACCTGCTGCGCGCCATTCCGAATGCGGGCAAATATCTTGAGTATTCAATCGAAGGGCTGGACTACTACCCGTGGCAGGACGGTCTGTTTACAGACGACCCGTTCGAGATTGTGGAAGGCAGGGCCACCGTGACGGATGCGCCGGGCTGGGGTGTCGAAATCTCGCCCGAATGGCTAGCCAAATCGGACTACAGAATCAGCGAATGAAGAGACTGAATGAAAGTCGAAGAGATTCCGATAGGGAAGTGAAGCTAGATCTCATGCATCATCCGGATTCAATGTCTGCCTATTGCATTTCATGAGATGCGTGAATCCGTGATCGTGAACCGCCAATCCATTTTCCTGCCCGCAAGGTCGCACCGGGCCTATCGGGCCACAACCTCACTCTACACTGCCGACTGAGTTGGTATCCGGTGATCTGAGCACCGCCTGTTGAGGACAATGGGTTTGACGTCTCAATCCGCTGTGTAGGGTCGTGTCGCGAGTTCGGTGGAAATTCGAAATTGGTGCAATCTTCGGGTTGGTCGGGTTTCGCCAGGTCAGGCAGCGGGGTCAAGAGCGACATGTCTGGCTTGATGAGACAGGATCTACCAATCATGGACCCATTCGCTGTCAGATCTGGCATGACGCCAAGAGCGATAGAGCAACATGGGCACCTTCCCCGCGCAAAGCAGCGAGACCAACATCCTGACGCGACATCGACGATCCCCGGTTTAGCGGGGCATTTCCTCTCACCTGGCGGCCATAGGGAGGTTGTGGGTGGGGGCGGTCCGGATACGTCTCAATCCCCTGTTTAGTGGGGTATTTCCTCTCACTTCACCTTGAAATGAAAGTCGATCATGAGGCGTTCAATGAATGGTCTCAATCCCCTGTTTAGCGGGGCATTTTCTCTCACCCTGCTAACAGTAAAGTCGGTTGATGATCACATATTCCCGTCTCGATCCCCTGATTAACGGGGCATTTCCTCTCACGATCCGTTGCTGCGTGAGACGAAGAAAATCGCAACGCAGCTGGTGTCTCAATCCCCTGTTTAGCGGGGCATTTCCTCTCACGTTGAGCAGGCGGCCTGTTTCATCGCTGGCCTCGCTGGCGTCCCAATCCCCTGTTTAGCGGGGCATTTCCTCTCACGTTACGTGCCTCGCGAGGACGCTCCCTTCATCGCCGCATCCAAGTCTCAATCCCCTGTTTAGCGGGGCATTTCCTCTCACGAAGATGCCGCGCACGAGCGCGCTGAACGCCAACGGAGGTAATAGGTAGTATAATTGCACGGTGCAATTATACTACCACCGCCCTCGACACAAGGAACAGGTCTCAATCCCCTGTTTAGCGGGGCATTTCCTCTCACCAAGGAGATCACAAGCGCGGGACGTGCGCTCGTCGCGTGGTCTCAATCCCCTGTTTAGCGGGGCATTTCCTCTCACCCAAAAGAAAACAGCGTTCTAATCGCCCTCTGTGGAGCCGTGTCTCAATCCCCTGTTTAGCGGGGCATTTCCTCTCACTAAATGCAATGAAGCACTTCATAAGGCCAGAAAAACGGGAAAGTCTCAATCCCCGGTTTAGCGGGGCATTTCCTCTCACCTGTTGAGGGGGGCTTGCTCAAGGACGCGGAGTCGTATGTCTCAATCCCCTGTTTAGCGGGGCATTTCCTCTCACGGAACCGTTCGCAAGGTAGCTTCTTTCCGGCATCTTGGGTCTCAATCCCCTGTTTAGCGGGGCATTTCCTCTCACCTTACAGATATTCATGGCCAAGAGGAGAATCCGTTTTGAAGTGTCTCAATCCCCTGTTTAGCGGGGCATTTCCTCTCACGCGACGAAGCATAAGGCCCACAAGGAAATGGCGGGCAAATGTCTCAATCCCCTGTTTAGCGGGGCATTTCCTCTCACCTAGCGAAGAGGCGAGATTCGCGAATCATAAGCCTGATGTCTCAATCCCCTGTTTAGCGGGGCATTTCCTCTCACTCCCCCCTGGAACAAGGCCTAGATCAAGCATTGGTTTCTGGGTCTCAATCCCCTGTTTAGCGGGGCATTTCCTCTCACTTGAGCGCAGTGAGAATCTAGATGCTGTCATCTATGGGTCTCAATCCCCTGTTTAGCGGGGCATTTCCTCTCACACCCGCCGGAAATTGGCCGCACTGTGGCAGAACCTGCATGGGTCTCAATCCCCTGTTTAGCGGGGCATTTCCTCTCACGATGAAGGCCGCCCTCGACCGGAACAAGGAGCTGCGGTCTCAATCCCCTGTTTAGCGGGGCATTTCCTCTCACGGCCGCTGGGAGTTTGACGACGGATCGGCGATTGTGGTTGAGTCTCAATCCCCTGTTTAGCGGGGCATTTCCTCTCACGGCCGCTGGGAGTTTGACGACGGATCGGCGATTGTGGTTGAGTCTCAATCCCCTGTTTAGCGGGGCATTTCCTCTCACGTTATTGTATTCGCGGTGCGTTTGCGACGGCCTGTTCGCTGAGTCTCAATCCCCTGTTTAGCGGGGCATTTCCTCTCACTCGCTGGAATCCGCGGATGACCCAAACGCCCGATGTTGTCTGCCTCAATCCCCTGTTTAGCGGGGCATTTCCTCTCACCTTGCAGAGAAGCGGAATGCCCGAATTGACGGATTTAGCTACGTCTCAATCCCCTGTTTAGCGGGGCATTTCCTCTCACCTAGAAAGAATCTTAAGCTTTCTTCTGAATACGCTGATGAGTCTCAATCCCCTGTTTAGCGGGGCATTTCCTCTCACCGCTGGCGCATGGTAGCCCCAAGCGCCCTGAAGGATTTGTGTCTCAATCCCCTGTTTAGCGGGGCATTTCCTCTCACCCATTATCACATCAACGGAAGGAACTCGATATGTCACGCGGTCTCAATCCCCTGTTTAGCGGGGCATTTCCTCTCACCTGAGTAGGTGAAGTCGCCCTGGGTGAAGGTACGCGGGTTGGGTCTCAATCCCCTGTTTAGCGGGGCATTTCCTCTCACATTGGTTATCGAAATTCAAACGGAGACAGACGGAATGACCAAGTCTCAATCCCCTGTTTAGCGGGGCATTTCCTCTCACGAATTCCCTGGTCAACCGCACATTCAGCGATCCGTGCATCCGCTGTCTCAATCCCCTGTTTAGCGGGGCATTTCCTCTCACTGAGGGTAAACGCACCATCATTCGCGAGAGCCTCCTGACAGGGTCTCAATCCCCTGTTTAGCGGGGCATTTCCTCTCACGAATAGCACCGCCCGATGGGAGACCTATCGCTATGTTCCGTCTCAATCCCCTGTTTAGCGGGGCATTTCCTCTCACGCAGTGGCGTCGTTTTTACGGGGCTACGAGTGCGAGCCCGGCGAGCGGGTTGATTCGTCTCAATCCCCTGTTTAGCGGGGCATTTCCTCTCACATCACACGCGCCGAGAGCTTCATGAGCCCTGAATGGCGTCTCAGTCTCAATCCCCTGTTTAGCGGGGCATTTCCTCTCACGGTTCCACGAATTTACTACATATTTTCAGTGAGTTAGAGGTTGACTTTTCGTAGCCGCACTCTGTACGAAACGAATGGCTTACCTGCAGCCATTCAATCCAAAGAGTCCGCGCGGCTAATCCCCATAAATTCAAGCAGTTAGCGCTAATTCGTAATCTGCCTTGATTTCGCATTACAAAACAGTTACGAATCCCCGAAATCATGTGAGCGTCAAACAATAAACACCACTTCCTCACCTGTTCGCGGTTCATCCGCCGATACTCCGAGATATTGGGCATTACGATCGCAGGACGAACAAAGCGAATATACCACAAGACTGTCCTCCTTCGGATTAATGATCATTTTGAGCCGCTCAAGACAGGCCTGGAACCGCAACCTCGGTGCCGCGATCTCGAATACACTTTCCTGCATCCGATCACCATAGGAGTCAAGCGTATCAGCAACCCGCTTCCGCCTTGAATTGTTAGCTATGTCGTAACAGACCACGTATCGCATCGCATTGCCGGACCTAAGATATCTTCAGAGGCTGATAGCATTCCGCCCCGCGAACATGCGCTGCAAGTCGATTGACCTGATCCTGTATTGTACGCAGGATTGAATGCCTCCGTCCTGTTCCCGCCATAGGAGCGTCGAGATATGCCTCCCATTCGCGAAAAAAGCATCGAAGCCCATCCTTTGTGAGCCTCATCCCCTTCTCACCCCTGTTAGTAAAGTCGTTCGGAGTGAATTGCCGTCGATTGCAGACCCGCAAGACAAACCGGTCGACCACAGGGTGGCGAAACTCCTCCATTAGATCCAACGCCATGCTTGGGCGTCCAGACCTGACTGTATGCATCATGCCCAGATATGGATCAAACCCTCGAGCCTCAAGCATGGACGCCATCAGGTTGGCAAGAAGAACATACCCGAAGGACAGCAGCGCATTGGCAGGATCAGGCGCTGGACGTCTCTTTCTTCCGGAGAAACCGATTGGTCCCGAAAATCCTAGACCCAGAGCGCTGAAATACCTCCTTGCAGCATCGCCCTCAATGCCCATCAATGTGCTCCGGTCGCTCGCGGTAACCACTCGTTGCTCCAGGGATCGGAGGTCGGATATCACCGCACCCAATTCCCGTTTTCCCGAGCGGTTGGAGCGGATTGCCGAGATCATCGCCGCAGCGTTCGCGATCTTGGCTTCGATGAACTGGCGTCCAAGCACCAAGGCCGCATCAGCGTCATCAAACAGACGATACTGTCGCAGACGAAGGTCCGCGGTTCTTGATAGCTCGGGAATAAGCCGCCCCAAGAGCTTTCCGTTCCGTGTCATCCAGAACACCGGGATGCCCTGGTCCAGGCATAACCGGTTCGCCTTTGCGGTTATGTGGACACGTCCGATCAGTCCAATCGTTTCGACATGATGAGGTTCAACTTCAAGCAGTTGCCTGCGGATTTCTCGAACGCCACCAGGCGATTCCTCTTTCTCATTACGCGTCACGATCAGGGAGCCGGTTCGGCATCTTACAACCGCACCAGGTTCGGTTACATAGAGTACGGGCATGGGAGCATCTCACAGATTCTTCGTTCGCTGGTGTTTACCCGAGGAGTTCTTTCCCGTATATCCGCCAGGCATGCGCATTTGAGGTTTTCGCTGTGTGGTCAATCTTGACATGAATAAGATGCCAGAAACAGTCTCCTTCGCAAAGCACTGGGAAGACAAGCACCAAAGATCACCACCGACCTTGCTGGCTTGGTGCAGCTATACCCTTGATTTCGCTGCTGGACGTGATGGTGTACTACCTACCTTCCCAGGCTCTGCCATACGCGGTGCGTTTGGGCATGCCTTGAAGCGACTTGTCTGCGTCATGCGTAATCGTCCCTGCGAAGGATGCCCCCTTGAATTTACCTGTCTGTATACGACGATCTTCGAAACTCGGCCTGCGCCCTCAGGATTAGCCGCAGTTCGCAACAATCGCCCACCCCACCCATTCGTATTGAAAGTCTCCTTCATCACGCAACGTCACCTGAGGAAGGGCGAACAGCTCCAGGTCGGTGTTAACCTATTCGGCAACGCCATCGCCGCCTACCCGTTTGTGCTGAGAGCCTTGGAAGAGGCCGGTGAGCAGGGATTGGGGGCGAACCGACTTCCATTTCGGCTTTTAGGCATTCGTCCAGCAAACAACAGGCACCAAAACCAGGCACCGGACACGGATTATCCCGCGCCCATCATGCAGGGCATTCCGCAGGTCAGCGGCTCCGAATGCAGCTGGCGAATCTCAACACCCCTACGCCTTCGTTCGGGAGGCAAACCCGTAGACCATCGAAAACTGGTTCCGGGAGACATCGCCATGCCGATTCTTCGACGATTGTTGCTACTTGTTGAGCACTACGGTGACCCCAATCAATTCCCCATGCTCCCGGACATGAGCAGAAAGGCGGGCATGCTAAGATTCACATGCTGCAGCCTGCATTGGAAGCGACTGCAGAGGTACTCATCCCGACAATCGACAACGCACTCGGTTTCCGGCCTAATGGGTGTCGTCGGCCTTGAATTTACCGATGTTCCTGAATGGGGACCAATACTGGCGTGGGCACCAGTAATTCACGTTGGCAAGGCCACGTCCATGGGGCTTGGACGCGTGGACACCATTTGATCATGAAGCACTCCGAACTTCCCAATGTCTACGATGTCGCGATCGGCGCCCTCCTGCACGACATCGGCAAGCTCCTGCAGCGGTCGTCCAGCACACAACTGACCGAGGCACAGAGAAACCGGGCAAGCGATGTCCTGCCTTCCTCCAAAGGCAAATACAGCCATTGGCATGCGCTGTGGAGTGATGCCTTCTTCGATTGGGTTGCAGAAGAACAATTGCCGTGGCCGAAGGATGTCAACCCAAATTGGGTGCGTGACCTGGCGGTCTATCACCATAGTCCAGCGCAACCCTATCCGAATAAGCCGGAAGGAACAGTTACACAGCTGGTAACGGTCGCTGACCGACTCGCGTCGGGATACGAACTCAGACCCCGTGACATCGAGATGGAACTGAATGACGGGAACAGGGAAAGATTCCGCCGCACCCCAATGAAAGCCATCGTCGCTTCCCTTGAGTTGCAAAACACCATCCCTGAGTTGAAGGGGTACCACCTTCCCCGCGAACTAGACGCAGAAGCGTTGCTGCCCAGTCCGAACAGCGAGGGAGCAGAAATTGGAGACAGAACTTTTGCCGGTTACGGCACAATATGGCAAGGCTTCCAAGATGGATGGCGACAGCTTGCCAGGACGCTCGGACAGGAGTCACGCGGGGAAGTCTTCGAAGAAGGACTGCTTGGCCTATGTGAACGGTGGCTCTGGTCGGTACCATCTTCGGCAATGGATGAGCCCGACGTCTCGCTGTTTGATCACTCGCGCGCCGTCTCTGCCTTTGCCGCGGCCCTATATCAGCATCATGCGGCTCGTGAAGAACTGACGTCACCCAAGGCCATCCATGACCGCGAACGACCCAAATTTCGATTCCTTGTCGGAGACCTGTCTGGCCTTCAGTCAACGCTCTTTCGATTGCACCGGGAACGGATCCGTGGACTTAACCGCATTCTCCGCGGCCGCTCACTGAGATTTCAGTTAATCGCTGACGCTGGAACCAGGCGTGCACTTCAGGAGTTCGAGATGCCCTGGTCTGCTGCATTACAGACTGCAGGTGGACGGTTTCTGATCCTACTTCCCGATCTAGGTAACACAGAGATGTGTGAACGGACGGGTCGCCTTCGGACAGAATTTGATAAGTGGATGGCGCATGAATATACTGGCGACCTTGGGATAGGGCTGGCTCTGTCACAGCCGTTCTCTGCCCACGATCTTGTCAAGGCGGATTATGAAATTGACGACACGGAGTGGAACAGGCGCACCAACAAGGTGCGCGAGAATCTCACGGTAGCAGTAGAAACAGCCAAGCTCCGACAGCTGGAGACACCAGCAGCGCAAGCGGTGCAGCACCTCGATTACCCTTATGAGAACTGCAGTTCCTGCGGCGTCCGGCCCGCCGAACATGCTAAACCCGAAGACTCGGAGGCCTACTGCCTATCGTGTAGAGCGGAAAGCGAATTGGGGCGACGCTTTCCAAAGTCACACAAAGTCCTGATCGAAAGTGGGAGCCGGCTCCCAACGATCTTCGGCTTGAGCTACAGGCTGCACGATAGTGCCCAACCCGGTGACGAACTTTCAAAATCATTGGGATGGCGGTTCGGAAAAGAGGGACAGCGGACGGATCGCCCAGCTGCCTTTCGCCCCGGAACCTGCTATGTTCCACGGTACTCCGAAAACGAAGTCCAGAAGTTCCGCCGCCTTGAAGACCATGCCCAAATCGGCCCCGGGGATGTGAAAAGCTTCGAGGTTCTGGCGGAATATTCAATTCGGAACGGCAAAGGGCGAAAGATGATGGCCGTACTTATGGCGGATGTGGATCGGCTGGGTAGACTGTTTGTGGATGGGACAGGACCACGATGGAATCTCGCACGAACTGCCACGCTGTCACGCATGATCGATGGCTACTTTTCCATCCGGCTACCAAATATACTAGAGAACCAATGGGAGAACATCTACACGGTTTATGCAGGCGGTGACGACCTTCTTCTACTAGGTCCATGGCAGGACATCTTCAAATTTGCTGCCAAACTACAGGAGGATTTTTCTAGGTTTTCCCTGAAAAATCCGAACGTTACTCTTTCCGCCAGCATCGAGCTCCTTGACGTGAAAGCTCCGGTTTCGGCTGCCGCACGGGGGGCGCAGAATCGACTGGCGGATGCCAAAGCAAACGGGCGCGACAAGATTTCAGCGATCGAGGAAATTCCCATGTCGTGGGACCGGTATCGTCAAGCGCTGGAGAATGCGACCAAACTGGATGATTTCCTGCAAGACGAAACTCTCTCGATTGCCGCTCTCTACAGGTTCCTGTCCCTATCGGAATCTGCATTTCGGATCATCAACCAATCCGCCAAACCGGAAGATTATGCGTGGCGAGCCAAGCTTGGATATACGCTTGTGCGCAATCTCCCAAAGCACGCTACAAATGAGCAACAGCGGGCCGCATTCGACTTGGTAGTCCGGTTATTCGGACTTGATCGACAATTGAGTGGTATCCTTGACGATGTTTCGGGTGTGCAACTTGCGATCTCCCATGCGATTTATCGGAACCGCGGAAGGCAATAGGGTGATTAAACCAATGGCAAATAAGCGAAAACGGCAAAACAGTTCGCATCGGGGATCAGCTCCACAACCAGAGGAGAGAGCTTATAGCCGTCCAGAAAGCTATACCAATCAAACCAACAGCGGGCCGATGATTCGCCCGGAACTGGTCGATGCGGAAGCTCAAGCGGAAGCAGAAAAGTGCCAGCAGGTGAGCGAAACCCAGATGCGTCGCTTTTTCGGAGATGCCAAAGCCAAACAAATCGGCTCCGAGAACCTAGAGGCTAAGGTGCTCATGGCGATACTGAAAGCTAGAGCACATTACGCGGCGGCCCGGGATCCCAAGAACAAACCACTTGCTAGCTTCTTCGATCACCATGCAAAACTGATCAAGACGGTATGTGATTTCGGCCACTTCATGCAGCATTTCGAAGCCGTCATTGCTTATCACAAGTTCAAACAGAAACAGTAGGTGCGTCCATGACCAGTTCCGAAGCAACACTGACCTATCTCGGGCAGGTCGCGCTATCGGCGCAGCTGAAGGTGCTGTCCGGCCTCCATATCGGTGCCGGAAAGGATGCCATTGAGATCGGTGGAATCGACAATCCCGTGGTTAAGCTCCCCAATGGTGAACCCTATGTTCCAGGGTCAAGCTTGAAAGGCAAACTCCGGTTTCTTCTGGAGTGGGCGTTCGGAAAGGTCCGCCCTGACGGCAATCCCTGGGGGAGTCCTGATGGCAATCCTAGGGGGAGTCCTGACGGCAATCTTAGGGGGAGTAAGGAGAGTGAGGGTTTCGATCCAGATGATCCGGTACTCCGTATATTTGGAACTCCCGCCAAAAGGGATAACTGGAGTGCAGGTCCTACACGGCTTCTGATGCGTGACGCAATGCCTAGTGAGGACTGGACTGGAAAGGGCGAGGCACTGACCGAGGAAAAAACCGAAGTTGTCATGGACCACATCGCCGGAAAGGCCATGGACGGGGTTGGAGCCCGCCGAACTGAGCGTGTCCCGCCTGGTGCGATCTTCAGCTTCAATGCCGCGTTCCGGATATATGACGTGGACGGAGATGGGGGCAAACGCGACCGCGAATGCCTCGCTTGGCTTGTGCAGGGTCTGGACCTTCTCGAACAGGATGCGCTTGGCGGCTCCGGATCGCGCGGATATGGACAGGTGAGGTTTGACAGCCTTCAGCTGAGATTCCCCGGTTGCAAAGAGATTTCTCTCGACGACGTCTTCCGCGGCCATGTGTTCTCACGCAATGGTCCTCCCGAAGGTATCTTGAACGTCTTCCCTGACTGCCAGCCCAAAGCGCATGAATGACTCTCTACCGGCTTAATATCGCGCTAAAGAGTCCGTTGGGCACTCCGATTGTCGGTCCAACGCTGTTCGGCTTGATCTGTCTAACAATAAGTGAGAGAAATGGGCGTTCGGCGCTTGAGAACTGGCTGAGCAAGCATGAAAACATCTGGCGGATTTCAGACGGCTTCCCTTCGGGTCATCTACCCAAGCCTTTGGCCAAACCGCGGCCACTGGAGCCAAAGCAGTTAGACACCCTGAAGGAACGCAAAAGGAGACCCTGGATTCGCCGTGATGCCTGGATGAAACATCGAGGCTCCTGGTCAGAATCCTCCCTGTCCGATAGTGATTTCATCGGCGATCCTTCCTGCAACAGGCGACAGGCCCACAACGTCATCCATCGACATGGCCGGGGTACGCTTGAGACCGGTGGGTTATTCTTCGTCGATGATGATTGGCGATTTGTCGGCAGCAACAGCGGAATGGACCTCTACGTGGAAAGCGATGAGCCTCCCGACAGGATCCATGAACTGATTGAGGCGGTCGGCCAGCGCGGATACGGTCGCGACATTTCTACGGGACGGGGAAGATTCGAAGTAACTGGAATCCATGTGGATCCGAAACTGGCCAATCTTTCAGGATCAGACCGTCGAATGAGTCTCTCGCGGGGTGTTCTGACACCTGCCACGATGGAGGATGCCCTCTGGAAGGTCGAACCGCATCTCGGGCGCGTCGGTCCAGAACTATCGCTTGCCGGCATCTCGCCATTCAAGCGACCCGTGCTTCTGCTACGCCCAGGATGCACGTACAGGCCCACAGGATCAGGTGTCGCCGGGAGGTGGGTGAAGAATGTCCATCCGAAGCGCCCAGAAATCGGCCTGAACGGATTTCACCTCTCAATTCCGTTCAAGGAGGCCGTGTAATGGCATCCGTACAATTCGACTTTCACGATCTCGTCATGATTCCGCTCACTCCAATCCATGTCGGCGGCGGTGATGAGGCGGTGCTCGGACTGGAAGACTACCGTGTGAAAGACAGCTTTCTGGAGCGTGTGGATATTCTGAAACATATTCTTGCCGCACCCAACAGTGAACGCCTTCTGCGTGATCTGGAAAGGGATATGGATGGCACATTTTCCAAGCTGCAGAATAGGATTCCTGATGAGGAAGTAACTGAGCGGATATCAATCAGCAAAGAGGTCAGGAAAGAACTTAAACCTCCGTCCAACGCTTCGAAAGGCCACAGGCAAGGGAAAATTTATGCGTTCCTCCGTTCGGGAGGGTTTCCGACTCTTCCGGGCAGTAGCCTCAAAGGGTGCCTCAGAACAGCCTGGCTGGCGAGCTGCGCCAAAAAACAAGAACTTAATGAAAGCGATATTGGCCTAGGAAAATCAGGGGACCAAAGCAAGCGCCTGACGGCGAAGGCCTTTGAAATGGACGAGAGGGAAACCGCACAGGACCCGTTTCGAGACGTAGTGGTCAATGATGCGCGTCTCCCGGAGAATGCGACGCGTGTTGACATGGTTTCCAGCTGGAAATTCGATAGAAGCCGAAAGACGTACGAGGTTGATCCTTCCGGAAAGATCCAGCTTATGCGCGAGCGCATGCTCGCGGTTACGGACGGAGGAGTGCCTCCCTTGCTTCCACTTCGGATTGGACTGCGAAGCGCTCAGGTTCGAACACGGCGTCGCGAGACAGCAAGGAAAAACATCGATCCAAAACGATCTCCTAGATCGATTTTCGAGTTGCTGTCCGCGCTGAATGAGCACCATGCGCCGCTTTGGGAACGTGAAATGCAGAAGTTCTTTTCCGGAAAGGACCAAAGACTCATACAGGCACATAGACTTTTCGACCGCATATCCCTCGGTGGCGACCGACCTGGCGGAGCGCTGATACGTATCGGTTGGTCGGCGCACGCAGAAGCGAAGTCGGTCGCCGGGTTTAGGAAAATTCACCGCTCTCAGCCTCGATTCCGTGGGAAACACGGCGAATTCGCCAAGGAAGGGTCTACCAGACATGTCATCAGTCTACCCGGCGGACCATCCCCATTCGGCTGGGCAGTTCTTGTTCAAACACATGTCTGGCAGGACCGGAAGAATGCGATTAGCTGGCTTCCGCGCCATCAATCCCCGGGCTCCAGCCAAGGCCCGAATCATAGATTTCGCGAGGGAGATAGGGTTGAATTGACTGACGGGTCAATCGCCACCCTGCTAGAAGGAGTCAATGCCGGAAAGACTGAAGTGAATGTTGAGATTGACGGTGATCGTGAACCAGTGAAAATTTCCGAAATCAAGGGTCCGGCATGACTCTCGGCGATAGGCAGAAGGTACTGTTTCTATCGGTCGGTGGCAGCGATCAACCCCTTCGCAGCAGTCTACGAGAGAGCCGTCCAGATCTTGTGATATTTGTAGTCTCTGATGGAAGCGACGGATCAGAATCTTCGCGCAAAGCCGCGGAGGCGCTTTACCAAGCCAAAGGCTGCCCGGAGCGGCGCGAAATCCTCAGCATCCCACCCGACGATCCGGACGATGCACTTGCGAAGATCGAGCCTGTGCTGTCCAGACTCGTAGCCAATGGCGCGGATGTAACCGTCGATTATACTGGTGGAACCAAGAGCATGACCAGTGCCATGGTGTTGGCGGCGACATCTCTGGAAAGCGTCAAACTCCAATTTATGGTCGGCAAACGTCACAACCTCAATCAGATCAAAGCTGGTACCGAAAAGCCACTCGAAATTCCAACCAAACTTATTGGTTTGTCCCATACTTTCAGAACGATCCGTGCATTTATAGGTCGAAGAAACTATGGCGCGGCCCTTACGATTCTTCGTGAAATAAATGGAACATTTAATCGACATAGTAAAGTTCCACGTGCCTGGCGAAGAAAGGTAGGCGACTGGGCCAAATGGGTTGAGATTTTCGATGAATGGGACCGCTTCAATCACGCGGAGGCTTGGAGAAAACTGCAGAATGGTCTTAAAGGCGGAGCACGGCATGCGACGTGGTTCGAGGTGAAGGGTGCGGCCTACCGATTGAGACTCGAAAGTTTGTACAAAGCCGATAAACTCCCATCCTATGAACTTGTTGAGGACCTATGGCTCAATGCAGAGCGCAAGGCGGAGTTGGGTATGTTCGACGATGCCGTGGCGCGCCTCTATCGCCTCACGGAAGCGGTGGTGCAGGCCCGCCTCCTGATTGAGCATCATATAAATACAGCCGAAGTTCCGATCGACCGCTTGCCGTCAAATCTTCTTCGGAAACATCGTCCCGAGGATCATTCCACATCCGTCGGGCTTCCCTTGCAGGACAGCATCGAACTGCTCAAGTCGATTGATCCAAACGACAGGCTCCCAAAGACCATGGATCCTCGCCCAGAGTGGCAACCGATCCGCAACAACTCCATCCTCGCACATGGTTTCAGGCCACTTTCACAAAGCGACTGGAATACAGCGAAAACATGGTTTCAGCAGAGGAGTGATACCCTGTGGAAGGCGGGTCTTGGCAGGTCCACCTCCGACCAATTGCCCAACCAGCTCCCAGATTTCTGATTGCGCCATTTCAATGGCAGTATCGGCGGCAGAATCTAGATGTTCGGAAGTTACTGGTGAACGGCCAAGATGAAGGTGGCACAACAAAGGATCATGATGATAACGGCGAACGTCCGAGCGTAGAGCATGATCCTGGATTGTACATGCAGTGGTGAGGTGTGCCTTGGACAACCAAACCATCACGACATCAAGATGGAACCGATCCTTCCACCCAGGTCGAATGCCTGAGCAGAGCGACATCAACGGCAAATCCAGTTCGAGGTGGAGTGATGAAACCGATGACTGGACCAATGAGCACAATCACTTCGATCGAAACGATATTTCAGGAGGCGTAGACAGTCACCAATCCACCAAGCCATCCGAAGCCTTCAAATTTGCGTGGGATCGCCTCTGAACAGTCCCATCCCTGGTCCAGTCGCTCCGTAATGCCGGTCAAGACTGAAAATCGATCCTTCCAATACTCAGATGGGGTCTTTTGCCTGAAATGAAGCTAGCGGGAATCAAGAGGCGAACCGGAATTTCTGCGTTGGGACTCGCGGCCACATTTGTCGCTGCGCTCTGTGCAATGCCTTGTCTGGCGGTCCTGCTCGCGGCGCTTCAGGGCACCACCGAAACCCTCACCCATCTGGCCGATACCGTTTTGGCCAGGTACACGGCAACGACCCTGGCTTTGGTAGCGATCGTCGGCACGGCCACTTTCGCCATCGGCGTAAGCACCGCATGGCTGGTGGTCATGACGGAGTTTCCCGGGCGTAAACTGTTCGAGGTGGTATTGGTCATTCCGCTGGCCTTTCCACCCTATGTCCTGGCCTACGCATACACGCATCTGCTCGACCATCCCGGAATCGTGCAGGCCACCCTACGGCAGATCATGGGCTGGGGGCCGCGCGATTACTGGTTTCCCGAAATCCGAAGCCTGGGCGGCGCCGCTGCCATGCTCACGCTTGTGCTCTACCCATATGTCTTTCTGTTGGCGCGGGCAGGTTTCATCGGACAGGGCGCAACAGCGTTTATGACAGCCAGATCGCTCGGTCGGGGGCCCGTGCGGTCCTTCCTGTCGGTGTCATTGCCAATGGCAAGGCCGGCTGTGGCCGCAGGTGTGCTCCTGGTATCAATGGAAACGATCGCCGATTTCGGCACCGTCAGCTATTTCGGCGTACAGACCTTTGCGACAGGCATCTATTCCAGCTGGTTTTCGTTGGCCGACAGAGCGGCGGCGGCACAGCTTGCGCTCGGGCTTCTTGGATTCGCCCTATGCCTGGCATCGCTGGAGCGGCTGAACCGGGGCGCGGCACAATACCACTCGGGACAACGACAGGGCACGACGGCGCGAATTGAGCTGCAGGGGGGCAAGCGCTGGGCGGCGGCGGCCCTGTGCCTGGTGCCAGCGGCGCTGGGAGCGGTCATTCCGGCTGTGGCCCTAACAGCGATGGCATTGGAATCAGAGCAGGATCTGCTGAGCAGCCGCTACGTTGGCTTTATCCGCAATTCCCTGTCCGTCGCGGGCATCGGCGCGGTGGTCACCGTCGCCGCGGCAGTTGCGCTGGGAACATTCCACAGGATCAGTCCCGGGCGCTTGAGCTCATCGGCCCTGCTGGTGTCCCGATTGGGGTATGCGGTGCCAGGCGGCGTAATCGCCGTGGGCCTGCTGGTTCCGCTGGCAGCGCTGGACAACACATTTGACGCATTCATGCGCGCACGCTTCGGCATATCAACGGGTCTGCTGCTGACCGGCTCCATCTGGGTGCTGATAATGGCTTACATGATCCGTTTTCTGGCAGCCGCCATTGGCGCCTTCGAAGGCGGAATGGCCACGGTCAGCCCCAATATGGATGCTGCCAGCCGGGTTCTGGGACGAGGAACGTTTGGAACGCTGAGACATGTGCATGTACCGATTATCGCCCCAAGTCTTGTGACCGCAGCACTCATCGTGTTCGTGGATATCATGAAGGAATTGCCCGCAACCCTGATCATGCGGCCTTTCAACTTCGACACGCTGGCGGTTCAGGCATTTCGGCTTGCCTCTGACGAACGACTGGAAGGGGCAGCCGTTCCCAGTCTCGTTCTGGCCGCGATAGGGTTGGTACCGGTCATTCTGCTATGCAGGAATCTGGCCCGGCGGCGGATCTGACGGCGGCGCATACACCAATTCCGGCATCGTGCGATCAACTGAACCGTGAACCGCTTCTGTCGGCCAACTGTCTGGACATCCGGTCGAATCCGTCTGAGCCAGCAACCTGGCGCTTGGTCCGCCGAACGCGGACCAAGCATTCATAAGTCCGAACTGGAAAACTTACTCCCAGCCCACCTCGTTGTAAATCCGCTGGGCCGCCGGAACGTTTTTGGCCACTTCGCTGAGATTTACCTCGTCGCCCGTGAATTCTCCCAGAGTCGCGATCGAATCCGCAACCGCAACGCCATCGACCACCGGATACTCATTGTTGCCTGCCGAAAAATACGCCTGTGCACTGTCGCTCGCGAGATATTCGAGGAACATCACCGCGTTGTCCCGGTTCGGCGCGTGCTGGGCAACACCACCTCCAGAGACATTCACATGCGCACCATTCCCATCCTGATCGGGGAACACCCATCCAACCATGTCACGGCCTTGGGACAGTCCCTTCACATCGGTTCTAATCGCGCGCGCGAAGTAATAGGTGTTGGAAACCGCAATGTCACACTCGCCCGAAACGATGCCGCGCAGCTGGTCAGTGTCACCCCCTTGCGGGTCACGCGCGAAATTGCCCAATACCGCAGACGCCCAGGCTTTCGCTGCATTTTCCCCCTCATGCGTAATGATCGCCGCCAGCAATGTCTGCATATAGACATTCGTAGACGAACGGATGCAGATCATCCCCTTGTATTCGGGTGACGCCAGGTCGGCATAGGTCTGAGGCGGGTTCGACACGTCGTTCTTGTCGTAGAAAATGATGCGGGCGCGGGTTGATAAGCCGAACCATTCGTCGTCGGTATCCTGCAGAGCAGCCGGGATTCTGGATTCCAGCGTTTCGCTACTGACAGGCGCCAGCAATCCGGCTTCCTTTGCCCGAGCTAACCGGGTCGCGTCAACAGTCAGCAGCACATCGGCTGGCGAATTCTCGCCTTCGGCCTGCATCCGTGCGATAAGCTCGTCGGCCTTTCCTTCGATCCGATTGATTGTGATGCCAGTCATCTCCTCGAAGTCGGAATACAGCCGCTCGTCGGTGTCATAGTGACGGGATGAGTACAGATTCAGTTCCTGCGCCACCGAAGAGGTGCCCAGGACCGAGAAGACCGCCAGAGTGGTGAGGACAGGTCTGGTAAGCATTGGAGGTTCCTTTCAGATTAAACTGAGTAAAATAGTCAGGAACACAGATCCGCCGGGCATGCAAGAAAAACTGACAAAAATAGTTGGTTATTTTGTCGCAACCGTGAATCAGGGTGGAACCCCAAGGTCGAACCTCTCGTTCGGAAAATATTTGTGCAACCGGATGTCAGCCGTTCGGGCATGGGCTTCCATGCCTTCAAGCCGGGAAATGCGCGCGGTCGCCTCGGCAACCTGTCGCGAACCCTCACGAGTGGCGCGCTGCCAGGTGACGACCTTCATGTATTTGTGAACGCTGAGTCCGCCAGTATAGCGCGCCGACCCGGAAGTCGGCAGAACATGGTTCGGCCCGGATGCCTTGTCACCAAACGCAACTGTGGTTTCCTCACCAAGAAACAGCGAACCGTAGCACTGAAGACGCTGAAGCCACCAGGGCAGATCCTGCGCCTGCACCGTCAGATGCTCCGGCGCGTAGTCATCGGAGGTCTCGGCCATCTGGTCGCGGTCGGCGCAGAGCACCACCTCGGCATAGTCCCGCCATGCCGCCTCAGCGTTCCTGCGGTTCAGTTCCGGAAGATCCGCAATCAGTTTCGGCACCCGGACAAGCACCTCTTCCGCAAGAGGGCGATGATCGGTCACCAGCCAGACTGGTGAGTTGTGACCATGCTCGGCCTGCCCCACCAGGTCAGCCGCGACAATCGCTGGATCGGCGGTTCTGTCAGCAAGGACCAGGCTATCCGTCGGCCCGGCGATCAGGTCGATCCCCATATAGCCGTATAGTAGCCGCTTTGCTTCCGCCACGAACTGATTGCCTGGCCCGACAACAATATCCGCCCTAGGCAAACCGAAATACCCGTAGGCTAGTGATGCAACCGCCTGCACTCCGCCCATCGATAGTATCTCGTCAGCACCGCATAGATCCGCCGCTGCGATGATGGCCGGAGCGATGCCGCTCTCTCCGCGTGGTGGCGAACAGGCAGTGATATGGCGAACACCCGCCACTTTGGCTGTAGTCACCGTCATCATCGCGCTGGCGATGTGACTGTAACGACCACCCGGCACATAACAGCCCGCCGCGCGGACGGGGATGCTGCGCTGCCCCGCGACGAATCCAGGCGCGATCTCAACCTCGACATCCTGCATGGCCTGACGCTGCGCTTCCGCGAAGCGGCGGATATTGTCGTGCGCGAAACGGATGTCATCCATGAGCCGGCCGGGCACCTGAGCCGCCGCCTGGTCCCTCTCCTCGCGGCTCAGCAATACGGGACCACAATAGCCGTCGAATTTCTCGGCGAACCGCAGCGCTTCGGCCTCGCCCCCCGCTCTGATCCGCGAAAGGATATCGCGGACGGTCTCCGTAACCGATTCCGCATCCGTCTGTGCAGTCCTGGCAGCGGATTTCAGGTATTCGCGGCTCATATTCCACCTCTCGTTCAAATTCGGGGGCAAGTTGCGCAAAGTAAGCGCATGATGCAAGTTTTCTTTTGTTTGCAGAGCGTTATCTTGAAATCGAGTTTCAGGATTGCCGAAACTTCATCAAGGGAAGCCTTCCAGCCGGTTCTGTTGGCGAGAAAGGCCCCGATTCCAGACAGCTGCCTGTCCGGTTTCGCGCAGTGGCATCGAAATTTCGCTTTCGGGCGCACCTCTTCCAGATACATGGTCCGCCACCCAATTGACCGGCATCGGTCATGGATGAAGGCCGGAAACTGTCCGTGACGATCTCCGCGGTCCTTTTCCATTTCCTGAAGGCTCTTTCACGGAACCGCGGTGTACGCGGCGGATCCTGCGACAGTCCACTTCCGCCGGTCCCTGTTCCGGAAATGGTACGGGATGCCTTCACGAACGGATCCGGCAGACGGTAGGCTGGAGGACGACCGGTGCACAGCTCCAATGGTGCCGGAGCAAGAGCCTTCTTGCCGCTTCCGCGAGCCATTTTCAGGCGAGCGCCGCTGGCGTCTCCCGCAGGCGGCGGGCACCAGTCCTGCTCACCCTGCGTGGCATTCATCGGGAGCGAATCGCCCGCGCGACGCTGGAACTACTGCTGGCAGTGGCCCAGATGTTCTGTCGCCACGCCTCTGGACCAGTGGCCCCATCCCTTCGGGAGACTGATCGCAGGCTGGATATGGAAGCTGCCCTACCCCCTGAAGGAAAGCCGGAAATCTGTCCCGAACGCCCCGATGATGTCCGAAAACCGTCGTCTGTTGAGCGTGAACGACCCTGCGCCCATATGCGAACACCGCCAGCAAGGACATGCCCAGCCCGTTCACTCTGGAAGCGGTCTTTATCCGAACAATCGAGCGCGCGAAAATGCTGGACGACCCCGTGTTTGCTGGAGTCGCAAGCCCGGAAGGCCGCTTTCGAATCGAAGCCCTTCAGCAGAGCATCAACTCGATTCGACAGCGATTGACCGTTGAACTCGGTCCCCGCCTCGGCATTTCCGCAGGATTCAATTCCCTGGACGGCGACTGATGTCTGGCCGCCGATCCTTCATTGCCGGAGTAGTCGCTGCAAGTTTCTGTCCCAGGTCGGCCTGGTCCGACGCCGGAAGCCCAGCCTTCCTGTCCGCTGGGAGAAAGCCGGATGGCACCTACGCACTCTGCGGCCTGGACGAACGCGGTGTGTCAATCGGCATGCAATCCTGACCCCTTATAGGGGTCTAATATTGACTCCCCTTGCGCTGAGCTGGCCCGGCGCTGCGCAGCCCTCATTTAACGCAGCGGAGCCGGGTCAGCGTTGTTGCATCTCGGCGTTACGCCCGGTTTTTGAAGCGCCAGCTTTCGTTGCCGGTCTCGACTATCTCGCAGTGATGCGTGAGGCGGTCGAGCGGAGCGGAAAGAACGCCCTAAACCCGACAGGAGTAGGACAAGAATGCTCCATTCTCCCCAAACCATGGGCCATCAGGGATGGGGCTTTCTTACCTCCCCACTTCCAGTCTGAAGGGCAACGCCATAAAGACAGCCGGAAATCAGGCCCCAGCCAAAGAGATCCGAGTGTTAGCCAGTGAGAAACTCAGCGGGCGAACTTCTTGTATTTCAACCGTTTCGGCACGACGGCGTCCGGACCAAGACGACGCTTCTTGTCCGCTTCATAGTCTTCAAAATTGCCCTCAAACCATTCCACATGCGCCTCACCCTCAAACGCGAGAATGTGAGTGCAGATACGATCGAGAAAAAAACGGTCGTGGCTGATGATCACTGCGCAACCCGCGAAATCGACCAAAGCATCCTCCAGGGCGCGGAGCGTCTCCACATCAAGGTCATTGGTGGGTTCGTCCAGAAGAAGGACGTTTCCGCCAGAGCGCAGAAGCCTTGCCATGTGAACCCGGTTGCGTTCCCCACCTGACAGAAAGCCGACCTTCTTCTGCTGGTCACCCCCCCTGAAATTGAACGCCGAGCAGTAGGCGCGGGAATTCAGTTCCGCATCGCCGAGATGGACAACCTCATCGCCTCCAGAGATTTCCTCCCAGACGGTCCGATCCGCCCTGAGCGCGTCGCGGGACTGATCCACATATGCAAGCTGAACGGTATCCCCGTATTCAACGACGCCACGATCCGGATCCTCCTGTCCGGTCAGCATGCGGAACAGTGTTGTCTTGCCCGCGCCGTTGGGGCCGATGACGCCTACGATACCACCTGCAGGAAGCGAGAACGAGAGTCCCTCAATCAGTTGCCTGTCGCCAAGATGCTTGGACAGGTCGTTGACCTCGATCACCTTTGAACCGAGCCGAGGACCATTCGGGATGATGATCTGGGCACGGGTGAGTTTTTCACGCTCGGACTGCTGCGCAAGTTCGTTATAGGAGTTGATACGAGCCTTCTGCTTTGCCTGCCGGGCACGGGGGCTCTGGAGAATCCATTCAAGCTCGCGCTCAAGGGTGCGCTGCCTTGCCCTGTCCTGCCTAGCTTCCTGTTCGAGGCGCTTGGCCTTCTGTTCAAGCCAGGACGAATAGTTGCCCTCATAGGGCACGCCGCGGCCCCGGTCGAGTTCCAGTATCCAGCCTGTGATGTCATCCAGGAAATACCGGTCATGGGTAACGATCAGTATGGTGCCGGGATACTTGATCAGATGCGTCTGCAGCCATGCGACGGTCTCGGCGTCAAGATGGTTTGTCGGTTCATCCAGCAGCAGCATTTCCGGCTGCTCAAGTAGAAGCCTGCACAGTGCGACCCGGCGTTTCTCACCTCCAGACAGTGAACCGACACTGGCTTCGTCTGGCGGGCAGCGAAGGGCTTCCATGCTGACATCCACCTGCGCGTCGAGATCCCAGAGGTTACTGGCATCGATTTCGTCCTGCAGCCTAGCCATTTCATCTGCGGTCTCGTCGCTATAGTTCATGGCCAGTTCATTGAAGCGATCTAGGGTGGCCTTCTTCTCCGCGACACCGAGCAGAACGTTATCGCGGACGGTCAGACTCTCATCAAGCTCGGGTTCCTGAGGCAGATAACCTACGCGAACTCCCTGTGCCGCCCAGGCTTCGCCCGAATGCTCCTGATCCAGACCGGCCATAATGCGCAACAAAGTGGACTTGCCCGCGCCATTGACTCCGACGACACCGATCCTGACGCCCGGCAGGAAGCTAAGGCGGATGTTTTCGAAACATTTCTTGCCGCCCGGATAGGTCTTCGAGACGCCATCCATATGATAAACGAACTGCTGTGAAGCCATCGGTTGCCTCGTGATTCTGATGGCGCAGCATCTAGCCGTTTTGGATTCGGGCGGCAACATGCACGTTGGCACGCCTGCGATACAGGCACATTTTGGGCAGATCAATTCAATCGCATATGTCAACGACGTGAATACGCCTCGATTGGTGAGATTCGAGCCTGACCTGCGCCGGAACTGCGTGGAATTCAACTAACTCTATGGGCCGATTGCCGGGCGCGGTGATTGACAGCAATTGACGAGGATCGCGAATGACGGCATTGAACGCCTGTCATGCGGGAGCGTTCCACAATCTCCGGTGCCGGGTTTCCTGCAGTACGGGCAGGCCAGACCATCGGACTGCTTGGGGGGTCATTCGACCCTCCGCATGCGGGACATGTGTCTGTCACCCGCGAGGCGCTGAAGCGGTTTGCACTGGACCGCGTGTGGTGGCTGGTGTCCCCCGGGAATCCACTGAAGGCCCGAGAGCCGGCGCCACTAGCCCGTCGAATGGAAGCGGCGCGCAGATTGATGCAGCATCCGAGGGTCCTGGTCAGCGATATCGAGGCGCGAATCGGCACAGAATACACGGCCGAGACGCTATCGGTACTTTCCGAGCGGTTTCCGGGCGTGCGCTTCGTCTGGCTGATGGGCGCTGACAATCTCACACTGTTTCACCAGTGGAAACGATGGGGCCAGATATTTCAGTCAGTGCCGATCGGTGTCATCGCCCGCCCGATTGACATCACCCCCGCACGCCATTCCAAAGCCGCCAGGACGTTCTCCAGCGCCCGTCTGGGAAACTGGCAGTCCCTGCTACTTGCGCGAGCATCTCCACCAGCCTGGTGTCTCGTGAACGTGCCGATGCTAGACCTTTCATCACAGGTAATTCGCGCCCGTGGCGGCTGGGTGTAGGGAGTTGGCTCAAATGACGGCCTGATTCCATCCGCACCAAAACCACCGGGGTGAACCGGTTGAACCACCGCATAAAAGTAGTGGCCGATGTGAGCGGCGCAAAATTCCCTCAAGCTTAATGCCCATGCGGCGTTAACGAAGTCCGGGGCGAGAAACTGGCGTAAGCGCCAGTCGCCTGCCCTCATCAGGGATGCTGACCGTTCATATGGTTGGCAACTTTTCGGGCCTGCCCGTTTGGGTGGCCTCAATCGCCTCTTCGCAGTTCGATGGCATCCTGCGCAACGCGACGAACCGAATGGGCCACCCCTGAACCATCCGTTTCATACAGAAGTCTGCACATTAGCATGGTCTGGTGAAAGTTTGTCCTCTCGCCGAAATTCATCCGCCGCGTGTCATGACTGACTATCATGGGCTCGACCTGGAACCGCTTGCAAGGCCCCCCGCTGAGCTGCACTGGCGATCCTAGCACAACCATTTGGAGCTGACCCTGCGTCCTTTGAAGGCGCGTCACACCCAACAGCCAGCCGGTCAGACCGGGATATGGAGCGCGGGGCGGCGGAAAAAGGGTCGGACGCGGCATTCCGGCCATCCTGGAACAGCTCCGGTATCTCCGCGTGGTGATTGCCCCCGCCGTCCGGACGGCGCGGCACGGAGGGAATTACACCCGTCAGCCGTTCGGCGGTCGTGGCCGGGGCGGTGGTGCCCGTTCAAGGCCGGAACGGAGCACCCGGCCCTTGCCATGTGCGGTGTAACCCGCCACTTCCAGGATCATGGGGATTCCTCCACAGTTCGGTGCGGAGTGTCCGGCCCGTCGGGCGGGAGCCATGAAAAAAATCGAGACATCCAGCCGGCATGCGACCGGTAATGACGCGGGAAGCCTTACATAGGTTGCGAATCGGCCGCAGGCGGCGGCCGACGCGTCCCGGCCGTGACGGCCGGGCGCAATCAGTCCGGCACCTTGCGGGTGCCCCGACAGGGAGGAGAAACGGAATGGCCAGCGAACCACGCACACCCCATGACAGCCTGTTCAGGGCGCTGATCTCAGAGCCGGAACGCGGCGCGAGGCTGGTGCGGCAGCTCCTACCCCCGGACATCACCGTCCTGATCGCCGACGCGCCCCTGGAGCGCATTCCCGAGACTTTCGTTGACCGGAACCTGGGCCTCCGCCAGGCGGACGCGCTGTTCCGGGCGAAGCTGGAGGACGGACGTCCCGCCCTGCTCTACGTTCTCCTAGAGCACAAGTCGGACGAAGATCCCTGGGCCCCGTTGCAGATGGCCCGCTACATCGTCCGGATATGGACCTGGCACGCGGGCCTGCCGGAGGCGCGTCCGGGCGTCCTTCCTCCGGTGGTCCCTGTGCTGGTCCACCACGGGCGGAGGCCGTGGAAGGGGCCTCTCTCCGTGCTCGACATGATCGAGGCGCCGGAGGGGATCGCCGGCCTGGCGCGGTCGCTGTCCTGCGTCCTCCACGACCTGGGCTCCGGTGAGACAGAGCGTCTGTCGGAGGATCCGGGGATCCGGTCGGTCCTGGCGGCGCTGAGGCACACATGGGACAGACCGGTCCCGGAGGACGTTCTCCAGCTGATCCTGTCGGGGCCCCCTGACGGAACGGACCTGGAAGTGCAGCTTGTCACTTACATCGTGAGGCTGTACGATCTTGACCGCGGGCGCCTCGAGGCCGCGCTGCGGCTGGCGCGTCCGGAGAGATGGGAGGAGCTGATGGGGACGGTTGCGGATGAGCTGGTAGAGGACGGCAGGAAAACGTGGATCGCCCACGGAAGGGCTGAAGGGCTGGCCGAGGGTGTCGCACGGGGCCGAGCCGAGGGTGTCGCACGGGGCCGGGCCGAGGGTGTCGCAAGGGGCCGAGCCGAGGGAAAGGCCGAGACCCTCCTGCAGCTATCCCACATTAAATTCGGTGGCGTGCCCGACGCCCGCGTCCGGGAGATCCGGGCAGCGGACGCGGCGACCCTCGACCGCTGGCTAGAAGCGCTGGTCTCTGCGGACACGCTGGAGGCGGTCTTCAGGTCCCACTGACCCGCCGGAAGGCGGAACAGGGCGTATGTCGGGAATGATGTTTACACTACCCGGCCAACAGTTACCGGTCATGGCTGATGACATTCAGACAGTCCGCTGACGGGCGTCGCGATCTCATCCCACGCCGGGAGGGAGTTCCGGTGAGAAAGGCGCCGACCGTCCCAGGCCCACATAAAACCGGCCATGCATCACATGGCGACGCATGACGCCTCACAGTCGCCCGATCGGAACGGGGTGTGGGACATTAGGCGACAGGAAATGGAGCCGGATACGGCATTCCGACCACCCGGGAACGGCCCAGCAACCCTACAGCAACCCTACGTGATGATGGTGACGCCGGTCATGCGCCGGTCGGTCCTGGCATCCGGTGAGCACCGCACCGGCGAAGACCACCATTCCGTTAGCGGGCGGTCCAAGCATGATCCATTCATTCCGCCGCGCCTGCCTGTCGGTCGGTGGCGACGGCCAGGACGCATTTGTGCTCAATGGAGCTAACGAGTATTCGGGTGCGTTCAGGTGGCGCACGATGGGAAGGATGCGGCAATGTCGGACCAGGACGCGCGGAAATTTTTCGGCTTTGATTGATCCTGAAGAGGTCTCGACTTCGGCCCTACTTGCCGAACGTGAGTGCCGCGAACGCGAGCGCCAGCGTCTGAAGGATGAAGCCGCGAACGAGTCTTGCGACAGCATCGGGGAATGCCGGCAGGAATGGCCGTGGTCGGCGTGACGGATTAGCGTACGAAGAAACCGTGCTGGCGGAATGATAGACGCCAGATGCCCTGCAGGGAATCCAGCGGGGCTATTTTACAGGCTATCCATTATCATTCACGCTTTGCGCCGGTCAGGTTCGCGCCGCGCAGGTCCGCACTGCGCAGGTCCGCTTTGAGCCTACTAGCTTCGCGCAGTTCACTGTCCTTTCGCTTCTTCGATGCGCTCATGCGGCGACTAACGGATCATAAGCCGCAACCGTCAAGCCCTTCCGCGTATTTTCATAGCGGTATCGAATGAATGTCATGCCCCGAGGATCCGAAGCGGCAGGCCATCATTCCAACCTGTCTTTCCCCTCATCACGCGGATGGATTTCCACTTCTTCGCCCGGGTGGACAGGTTCATCGCCATTTGCTTCATGACCACGAGGCCGTTCGAGGCAAAGTCTTTCCGCACCCGGCTGCAATCGTACCGGCAAGTCACGTCCAGAACCTGGTCCAGCTGGTTTCCGATACCCTGGTGCGAGTGCACCGCATGCGCGAACCGCCTGGCGTCGAGAGGCAGGGGCGGGATGAAAGGCCGCGTCTCCACCATGGTCTGTCCGCCGGTCCCGCGGGCGGTTTCCACCATAAGCGTTAACTTATTGACTTCGACCGTACGCAGACCAGTCAGCGACCTGATTTCCCAGCGAATTCTCCACGTGGCGGGGAAAGGATGATATGAAACGCCCCTATCGTCCTGTCCGCTCGGTCTGTCCCTGCGATTCGCGTTTGCGCGGCAGCATCGGATCGCTCTGAGGTAACAACTCAACGCGTATGGGGCGGACGACCCGCAAACGCTGTTGGCACTGTCGCCCGCAACCTCGCCACCACTACCGATACGCCGTCAGAGCGCTGAACATCGACCAGATGAACCAGTATGGCGACCTGCGTGCCGTCCGTGACAAAAGTCACTAGCCTGTCAAAGTGGCACTTCATCGGACGTCCCACCAAGAGCCGCCCCGCTCGTGACACCATGGACAGTCGAAGCGGAATGCGGCAGCTGGATCTGTTCGCCAACCACACGTCAGCGAGTGCCATCCAACCGGCCATCGCCGTTTTTCCCGGACTTCGCCGGCATCCTGATGCAGGCAATTCGCTGTTCGGCGCTAGCGCTGCGCCACAGGAGTGCGCCCCAAAGCACCACCCTGTAGAAGCCGCAGCCGAGGAAACCTGACTTGATCAATTCGGGATTCTGGCTTGATGGATGGGGTCCATGTTACCTGTTCACAAATTGATCTGGAAATCGGCAAGCCCCGGCCCGCCACGGTGATGTTGATCGCCGAAAAGGTGTCCCGTTTCCGGTGCGCCCGGACGGTCAGACCGGACCCGTGCCGGAGCCATCGGGCCTGAGCTTCAGCGGTGCGGGCCGAGATTCAGTCTCCGCAACCAGAGCCTCCATTCCAGTCGCGAATTCGGCGCAGCTCCGCTCTAGCTCCGCTGCGGCCGCGTCCATCCGCGTCACCACCGCCACCTGCTCCCGGTCCCGGAAGAAGGAATCTCCGCGGCCGGAAACGGTTTCCCAATCGGCTCTAAGCATGCGCCGACCCAATTCCTGCGCAACCACGACCAACACACGGGCATTCCGGGCCAGCGCCGTCTCGTGCAGCGCTTCGGCCAATTCCCCATGCCAGAGAGGAAGAATGTCCTGCAGCCGCCTCACCGCCCGGGCGCCACTCCCGCGATCCGGAACCGGAATCCCTCCGTAGGTGTTGGTATGGTCGCGCCTGGTAACACCGTCAAGGGCGCGCAGCCGCGCAGCCATGGTGGAGTCGCCACGCTCGGCCTCCAGCTGGCCAGCCAGTTCCGCCACGTCGCGGATCCTCTTCGGGGTCACACCCCGGCGCACCAGCACCGCCTTGGCCAGGCGCTTGGCAGCGTCCGCGCTTTCCTGAACCAGATCCCCGTAGGCGTCGAAGGCAGTCACCCAGTCTGTTCGCGAGCGGGCCTCTGCGTGACAATCGAAAGCCTTCCGGACATGCGAAAGCGACGCATCCATGCCACGCCTCCACTCCTGGGGATCCTTTTGAGCCTCCCTTCCGGGTTCAGGGCGGTTCCACGCACCAGCAAGTAGACGGCCGTCACGGGCCACGCAGCGGTCGAGGCTGCCGACGAGGCCCGCTCGCTCCCGCAGCAGCCGCTCGCTGCGGACAACGACATTGACCTCGTTGACCGTGTCGGCGAGACGCTCCACCGGCAACCCCTGCGGTAAGTGAATACCGTCATCGTCGACCACCAGCAGCACATCCCAATCGCTGTCGGGGCGGTGGTCACCCCGCGCACGGCTACCGAATAACAGCGCCGCCCGAGCCTCCGGCCAGGCATCAAGGCTCTCAGCGCAGGCATTCCGGAGGGTGGCTTCGTCAAGTGGTTGGGTCATGGCTCGGATACCATCGCGGTCGCAGGTGCCTACCAGCGCACCGCCCGCCGCTTAGCGGTCTGGCGATGCCTTCCATCCTCTGAGCAAGGCAGATGCGTGCGGTTCCGGTCATGCCCTCTTCCCCGACCGCGCAGCCAAAGCCGTCGCTCATCATGCACCTCTGCAGCCACCAGCTTCACGCCTTTGTGGAAGCAGGCCCATAAATCTCCCAGGTGCATGCTCACGCAGGCCATTCGGTCGCTCCAAAGCGGGAATGTAAGCGTTTGGCGTGGGTTGGCTACAACCGGCCATACATGCAGCATGCAGCGAAGACCCTACAAAATCAACCGAAACCTGATTGCGCTGTCACGCATATAGCCTTCTGTCTGAGCACAATCCCAGACACCGCTGGCAGAGCGACGACCTTACCGGACAAAGACCTTCAAGCTGTGGTGCCGCAGTGCCGTCAGGCAACAGGCCCCTGAAATCCTCTAGGCAACCACATCTGATTGTTCGGCCGCGAGCGCGCGATCGATTCGCAGACGGAATAACCGGGCACCGGCATCAAGACCTAGATCAATATGAGGGGTCTCGCTGCGCTTCATCCCCTCATGCACCTTTTCAAGGACAGTCCGGTCTTCCTCGAATGCCATGCTTGCGCCATTGTTCATGAATTCCGAGACCTCCCTGTTGTCGGGATCCGAGTTCCGGTGCTGGAACCAGAAATACCGTGTCCGCTCCGAATCAATCGGAGTCATGAAATTGTATGAAATATTGATAAACGTCTCGGGAACCGGCGCACTTCCGTATCCTCCCGTACCAACTGGCGTGTAGACGGACTTGTTCAGCGCGATCGACGGAAGGCGCATTTCATAGTGCTGGAGGCGGTCGCAGTTCCCATCAAAGGGCAGTATTTTGGCGTAATAGGGTGAAGGAGGTCTATCCATGATCCACCGGGATACGATTACGCCCTGATCCGTCTTTTCGACGCTGAGAGGCTCGTCGTCCGTCCCGGCTCCGGCGAAAGATGTCACATGCACCCATGCAACATGGCTGGGATCAAGGAGGTTATCGCAGATCCATAGGTAATTGCAGTCAATGTCCATGTCCCCGCCATCGGTCATGCCCCAGCTCGAATTCTCGAAGTTCTCAATGGCAAACAGCCTGTCTGGATCCGCAAGCCCGGCATCACCCATCCATATCCAGAGAAACCGATAGCGATCGATCACCGGATAGGACTTCACTACTGCTCTCCTTGGAATGCTGTCCGGCTGGGTGGGCGCGGCGACACAGGTGCCACTGCAGTCAAACGTAAGGCCGTGATAGCCGCATTCCACCTCGTCTCCCACGAGCCGACCTTCGGAGAGAGGCAGCTTGCGATGCGGACAGGCATTCTCAAGAGCCACCGGATCTCCATTCTCTTTCCTGTAGAGCACGATTCGCTCTCCAAGAATCATCTCGGCCTTCAGCTGGCGGCCGAAATCTCGGCTCCAGCCCGCGATGTACCAGCAGTTTCTCAGGAACATGAACCTTTTTTCTCCCCGTGAACGGAACAAATCGCACTATCGGCGGGTTCTCGTCCACCGTCCAGCGCCGAACCGGTCCATTCCAGTCATATTTTTGATCAGGCCAGACAAGTCACGGCGATAGCCTGCGTGTCTGGGGTTGATGAATCCCCTTGCCACCATAGAATGCGCGGGTGCCGTCGAACTCATCGATAGCGCGGTGCAAGGTGCTCCAGCTTATCGGATCGCCAATCGGACCAAGACCGCGCCCGACTGCCGGATCAAGGAGGAATTCATGGCGAAAGCCATCGTCACGCCCCTCACACAGGTTCTGGAAGAGGGGAAGCTGTCACGCGAAGACCTGAAGGCACTCATGCAGCGCTCGAACGGTCCCGCGTTTCGTCGGCTGGTTCTCTGGATTGCGGTTCTGGTCCTGACCTCTACCCTGATCACTCTGACGTGGGACAGCTGGCTGGTCTGGCCCGCGATGTTCCTGCACGGAATCGTGGTCGTGCATCATTTCTCCCTTCAGCACGAATGCGTTCACTATACCGTTTTCCGAACCCGCTGGATCAACGACGTGGTCGGTCAGATCTGCGGCCTGATCATTGTCCTGCCGCATCGGTTCTTTCGTTACGAGCACTGTGATCACCATACTTACACCCAGCTTCATGGTGAGGATCCGGAATTGATCGAGATGCCGAAATCCATCTGGCAATATCTCTGGATCCTAAGCGCGGTACCGTATTGGCGATACAAGGTTTCCGAAGTGTTCCGCCACGCATTCGGCCATCTGAACGAAACGGAACGGCGCTTCATTCCATCCGTCGAGCACAGGTCGGTTTTCCGCGACGCAAGGCTGATGCTGGCGGCTTACGGCACCCTCCTGGTGGGAATGGCGCTGTCCGGGTGGTGGGCACCGGTCTGGTACTGGTTTGTCCCGCTTGTGCTCGGTGAGCCCGTCATGCGCGTCATCCGCCTCAGCGAACATGTCGGTCGCCCGACCGTTGCCCAGATGCGCGAGAACACGCGCACCAATCTTGTGTCGGCGCCGTGGCGGTTCCTTTCCTGGAACATGAACTACCACGCCGAACACCATTATGCCCCTTCGGTGCCGTTTCACGCCCTACCGCGACTGCATGAGCAACTGAAGGACCACATATATGTTGAGAAGAACGGCTATCTCGGTGCGCATTGGGACATTCTGGGCCAGCTCCTGCGACCCAGGGACGGACAGGTTCCGGATACCGTGCGATGACGGGAAGGCAATGGTGCGACCTGATTGCCGTTGAAGATCTGGAAAGGAACTGGGTCACACGGGTCACGAAGGGGTCGCGGCGGTTTGCCATCTATGACACACCGAGCGGCATTCATACATCCCTTGCCATCTGCAACCATGGCGGTGCGGATCTATGCGACGGCTATTTTGACGGCCATGTCATTGAATGCCCGCTTCATCAGGGCGCGTTTGACGTACGGGACGGAAAGCCGGTATGCCCACCGGCGACCCGCTCAATGCGGGTATTCGAGACGCGTGTTAGAAGCGGAATGGTCCAGATCTTCATATAGTCACTCTTGATGAGGAATATACCGAATGTCCTGAAGGACAGACCTGCTGAAGCCACTTTCGAGGGCAATGATCGGGGACCGTTCGATCAGTGGATTCCTGGATTTACCGTTCAAGCTGAGATGCTGCCCAATTCCCGCAATCACCTTTCGGAAATACCAAACCGTTCCTGGAGCTCACGGAATACCGCTTACGGCTTCGTTTCCCGCCGACCTGTGTGCATCTGACCTGATCAAGTGGCTGCGCTGCTTCGTGTTCCATCATGTGACCCACACCCGGATTTACCCTGACTTCCGCCAGTCGCTGGGATCATCCCCGCTCGCTACCAAATCGGCTACTATTGTGCATCGAACTCGAAACGGAATAGCATATTGTCGAGCGACAGAATGCGATTCCAACTCAGGAAAATGTGCGATGGTTAAGTTTAGAAAAGCGAATGATTATAAAGGCATCTACTGTCTGGAGGGAACTTGGGATGGAATGAAGAGCAAGACAACTGTTGAACCTGCCTTGAGTGTGCTTGAGAAGAACAATTTTCTGCAAGTGCCTTACCTGCGCTTCCACGTCGCCACCCAGGGGGAATTTGAGTTTCACTTAGATAAATGGGTGCAACCATGTTTCAAAAACTACCCGATCCTATATCTATCATTTCATGGCGCTAAAGGAAAAATCTATCTGGGTGACACCAAGACTGAGATCAACTTCCAAAAGCTCGGCGAGCTCCTTGAAGACAAGTGCGAGAAGCGTGTCATCCACTTTGGATCTTGCTCGACCTTAAAGGTTGGTGATAGTGTTCTCAATGACTTCCAAGCGAAGACAGGCGCACTTGCCCTTTTGGGTTACGAAGCGAACGTTGATTGGATGTATTCATTTGCCTTCGAAGTACTTCTTCTGAGTCAAATTCAGTATAATGCGTTTTACGGAAAAAACAGCATGAAAAGCCTAGACGAACGTCTTAGCAAGATCGCCGCTAGCCTTCGAGAGACCCTGAAATTTCGCATGCATTACTGATCATGCCAGACGTTGACAGATATGCTTGCTTAGGAAAGGCAACCGTTCGAACCATAGCATCGCATGGCAGCCGGACCGCTGGTGGACGGTGGTGACACCTATTGTGAGGAATGGGCACCCGGAACCAGGAACCGGGCGGGAGTGCACCGCCGGCATGTGCGTCACCTATGCAGCCCAAAGGGCAGGTGACATCTCCGGCCCATTGAAATAGAATAGCCTCATGGACGGTTACTCTATCACCGAAGCCACGCTTCGCAACGCTGCACGGCAGGCACTGCGTGATCTCGACGACGCGCTGGCGGTGCTGCTGTTCGGCTCGCGGGCATACGGTACCGCCCGCCCTGACAGCGACTGGGACGTCGCCATGATCACGCATGAAGCTGAACGCATCCGTCCGCCGGATGCGTTCAGCCACCTACAAGCGGAGATCAACATTGTGACCATGCCGCTCGCAAGGCTACGGAAGAAGCGCAACGATGCTGGAAGTCTGGCCGTCAGCATCGCCCGCGACGGAAAACTGCTTGCGGGTCATATCCCATATCTTGGCCACCTGGAGCAGAAACCGCGTATGAAACCGGAAGAACTGACTGATGGCGCCCACGGCATCTTGAGAATCATCATAGTGCTGGGCCGAGAAGCCGCGGCCACGGCTGATCCTACTGCGCCTGAATTTGAAGTGGCCGGGTTCGGCCGGACCCTTGTCAGGGAATCTACCGATGCGGTGGAACTCTTCGCCAAGCTGGCGATGCAGCGGCGGATCGGGCATTACCCCTACAGTCATGATCTCAATGCGCTTGCCAGCACGCTGGAGGGCCGTGACACGGAGCGGCGTTGGGGAAACCTTGTGACGCTGCTGCGCAACCTCAATGGGGATACCCGCGGCCATCATCTGGCCATGTATGCCGAAACTCAGGTCTCCGCAGCGGACGTGGACCATGCAGCAGGCCGGTTCACCCTGCTGCTCCCGGCGCTGGTGGATGAATTCAGGGACGCCGCCCTCACGCCGACCCTTGCCGAGGCTGCAAACTCGGTGCTGGCCGATCTGCATGGCGGATGCCAGAGAGTGCTCCAGGGATTCCCGGAAACCTTGGAACCGGTGCCTGAAGATTTCGGGGATATCGCTGCGGCAGCCCATGAGGCACTGCCTGACATGCGCCGTGCGTTCAATGAAATCGTCAACCCGCCCTCAATGACACCGAAACAGGCTCCGGGAGATCCGACTGAGCCTGAAACCCGATGACCTTCGTGAATCCACAACTCATGAGGGCCTAAAGGCGAGCAGGCTGCAGCGCCGAACTGGCTTACCGCTTGCGGCAGACGAACAATCTACAGGTTGGCGCGGTCAATTCACTGCACTTAGTCGCAAGCGGAATCCCAGGCCTTGATTCCGTCGGCTTCTCCTGAAGGTATGAATGACTTCCTGTGGCCAACCATTCGCCCACCATCCCAAAACCGGACCTACGTGCAGCCTGCCCAGGAGAGCCGGGAACCCCAGCCAGCGTCACTTCCCGGCAAGGATGCGGACGGGCGTGTTAAAACTGCGTCTGGCAACCCCGGAAGGACATCCCTCCGGCATGGATTCATGACCAGGAACCTCTGTCTCGACTTCGGCAGGCTCCACACCTGCTCCCACGCGGCGGAACGCGTCTCAGGTGCGGTCCGAAGGTTTCTCAAGGCGGCTGAAGAGTCTCGAAAGACTGAAACAGAGGACAAAATAGAACGCCGCCGTCGTGATCCACGCCTCGAAAATCATGCGCGACGAAGCCACCAGCTCAACCGTCTTGTAGGTAAGTTCCTGAACCGAAATCAGGGATATGATCGAACTATCCTTGATCAGCGAAATGAACTGGTTGGCAAGCGGAGGAACCACCTTCTTCATCGCCTGCGGAAGAACCACATAGCGCAGTTCCTGAAAGCCGCTCATGCCAATGGACCGCGCCGCCTCGCGCTGCCCCCGCGGAATCGACTGCAGCCCGGCACGCACGATCTCTCCCACAAACGCGCTCTCAAACAGGGCCAGGACGATCACCCCGGACACCAGCGATGGGAATCGCCGCATGTCGCCGAAAAACAGCTCCCAGACCGCGTTTCCCTCCTGACGCGCCACGGACCGCGACCAGCGGGCCAGATCCAGCGCATCAATGAGCTGCTGTGAAAGAAAGAAAAAGAATATGAACACCACGACAACCGGAGGAATGTTGCGCAGGCATTCGAGATAGGTACGCGCCAGCATGCGCACCGCAAGATTCGACGAACATCGGGCAATGCCGAGGACGGTACCGAGGACCACCGCCAGAACGCTGGCATAGATGCTGATCCGCACGGTCGCGGCCAGCCCCTGAAGAAGCAGGTTGGCGAAATATTCCTCACGACCCGTGTGATAGCCAATGATGTAGCTGGGAATCACCTCCCAGCGCCATTTGTAGTTCAGCTTCCCCTCGATGGCGAAAAAGACATAGCCAAAAAAGACCGCCAGAGCGACCAGAATGACATAGTCAGGCCACCTCAGTCTCTTGATGAATGTCCGCATCCCGCTATCGGTGCCGGTCGGTGCCCGGGATCAAAAACCCGGGCACCGACCCGCTTCCCTTACTGAGCGACCTGGTCGGCCCAGTCCTCGGTCTTGAACCAGTAGTCGTGGCGTTCCTGCAGCCAGCCGCTGCGCCACTGCTGTGCGATCCAGTTGTTGAAGAAGTTGAGCGCGTCCGGATCACCCTTGCGCAGCGCGAACGCCTCGCCACTCTGTGCGAACAGTTCGCCTTCGAACACGTACAGCGTCTCCGGATGGCGGGCCGCCTCACGGTTCGGCGTCGGCTGCGACGCCATCGTCGCATGCGCCTGTCCGTTCAGGACTTCCTGCGACGAGGCGCCATCCTCATCAAAGAGCAGCAGCTGCGCTTCTGGAAATGTCTCCTGGATGACAACCGCCGGAGTGGCGCCACGCCGGGCCGCAAAGGTAACGTCCGGTGAGTTGAAGTCCTCCAGCGAAAATCCACCAGCCAGCTCCGTGTTGGCCATGATCGCAAGCCCCGAATAGGCATAGGGATCCGTGAAATTGACCGTCAGGTTCCGCTGCGCGGTGATGGACATTCCCGAAATGATCACATCGAAGTTTCCCGAAACGAGCGCTGGAATGATGCCGTCCCACGCGGTCGGCACGAACTCCACTTCGACTCCCATGTCCTCGGCCAGCTGCCGCCCGACATCAAGCTCGAATCCGATCAGCTCGCCGTTCCGGTCCCGCATCGACCAGGGCACGAATAGCGACAGCCCGATACGGATCACGCCATCACGCTTGATCTGTTCGATCACGCTTTCCGAACTCAGCGCCTGGGTGGCCTGCTGCGCCGCGGCAGGAAGCGCGATGCCCAGGGAAACGGCAGCGGCAAGCGCGGCACCCAGCATTCTACGTGTAAGTCTCATCATCTTTCTCCTTTGTTTGGGATGATTGTTCCAATGACAGATCACTGATCGACGGCATATCTGCGTTCCAGATGAGAAACGCCAATCGACAGCAGAAGGGTCACCGCCATATACACAGCCGCGACGGTGAACCAGATCTCAAAGCTCATGTAAGTGTCCGATATGATGTTCCTCCCTATCGTGGTCAGTTCGGCTACGGCGATCACGCTAACGATCGCGGACGACTTGATCAGATGCACAGCCTCACCGGTCATCGGCGGCAACATGAAGCGTACCGACTGTGGCAGGACAATGTACCGATAGCACTGACCCGTGGACATTCCGATGGACCTGGCCGCTTCCCACTGACCTTTGGGAACGGCGTTCACACCCGCGCGGAAAATCTCGGATATCAGCGCTGAATGGAATATCGCCAGCGTCAGGATGCTGGCCCAATAGCGGCCAAAGCCAAAGATCTGCCCGAGTACGTAGTAGACAAGATAGAGCAGGACGAGGAGCGGAATGTTGCGAACCAGTTCGAGGAAACCAATGGCAACCGCCGTGCCTACCACAAGACCCGAGAGTCTCAATAGAGCGACGAACAGGCCCAGGATCACGGCCAGCGCGAATGACAGAACCGACAGCTGAATCGTTGCCACAAGCCCAATGGCGATTTCGCCCCACTGGAATCCATCGTCGGTGAATGAGAACAGGAACTGAGGTATCCGGTACCACTGCCAGTTATAGCCCATGTTTCGGGCACCGACATACGATCCGTAGACGATCATCCCGATGACGATCACGTAGATGGCACACGCCATTGGCACGGAATTGAGGACCCTCTGATGCATCGGCGGCCTCGGAGCGGTCGGCATGCCTGCTACGCGCGTCCTGGTCCCGAGCATCCGTTAGTGTTCCAGAATCTGGTCAAGAAAGAGGCGGCAGCGTTCACTCGACGGATTCGTGAAGAACGTATCCGGTGGGGCGACTTCCACGATCCGCCCTTCCTCCATGAACACCATCATGTCCGCGACCTTGCGGGCGAATCCCATTTCATGGGTGACGACCACCATGGTCATGCCTGTCGCCGCCAGTTCGACCATGACATCCAGCACTTCGTTGATCATTTCCGGATCAAGCGCGGAGGTTGGTTCATCAAACAGCATGATGCGTGGTTCCATGCAGAGCGCACGGGCGATCGCTACGCGCTGCTGCTGTCCGCCTGAGAGCTGGGCCGGGTATTTTTCCGCCTGTTCAGGAATGTGAACCCGGTCAAGGAGTTTCCGCGCCGTTTCCTCAGCCTTTTCTCTTGGAATCCTGCGCACCTTCATCGGGCCAATCATCAGGTTCTCGATGACCGTCAGATGCGGGAACAGGTTGAACTGCTGGAACACCATTCCAACTTCCTGACGGAGCCTACGGATATCCTTGGAACCCTCGAACACCTCAATTCCATCCACCACCAGCGTTCCGGAATCATGGCTTTCCAAGCCGTTGAAGCAGCGAATCAGGGTTGACTTGCCGGAACCAGACGGGCCGCACACCACCACTCGCTCACCCCTGTCAACGTTAACGCAGACGTCCTTCAGAGCCTGAAAGGTTCCGAAAAACTTGTTGAGATGGGTTGCCTCGATGATGGATCGGCTGTTCATGAAGCAGGACTTTCAGACATGGCGACCCTTCATACATCCGATTCCGGACAGCGGGCAAATGCCACAGGCGCGAGCCCCATAGCCGCATCCACCAGGTGTATGAAGCCTGGACACGCCATCAGTGCCCTAGCCCGAATTCCTTCTGGCAGAGTGCATGCGGGCTGCGAATCCTGTGTGGAGTTCTGCTGCGATGGCGCTTTGTATGGCTATCTCCCATCCTTGCATTTCCGTCAGTAACGTTGCATTGCACGGAACGCAAGGCGCGTTACCGCCATGCCCCAGTCCCGTACCCCAAAGGTCAGGTGAACGAATGTCCGCATGGATCAGGATGATCTCAGACGAAGACGCAGACGGCGCGCTGGCCGACGCCCTGAACCAGGCCCGCACACCCCACGGAACCGTCGACAACGTAATGCGCGTCCACTCGCTACGCCCGGGCACCATGCGCGGACATGTGCATCTCTACCGGGCATGTCTCCACGACGAGGAAAACACCGTCCCGGCATGGTTCCAGGAAGTTGTCGGCTCCTATGTCTCCATACTGAATGGCTGCAGCTATTCCGAAGCCAACCACTGGTCCAACGCGGTACATCTGATCAACGATACGGAGCGCTCAGAAGTCATTGGGGCGGCACTCAGGAACCACCGTCCACAGGACGCCTTTTCCGGTCACCAGTTCGCCGCGCTACACTATGCCGAAAAACTTACGCTTCACCCCGCGGAGATGGAGGCGAGCGACGTCGAGGCGCTGCGTAACGCGGGCTGGGAAGATGGCGAAATACTGGAACTGAACCAGATCGTCTGCTACTTCTGCTACGCCAACAGACTGCTCAACGGGCTGGGAGTGACCACGGAAGGCGACATAGTTGGTTATTATTCCGAGTCGTGACCTTTGGGACGCGCATCCGACAGGGCTGGAACGGGCCTAAAGGATCCGCAGCCAGGGATCGACGCGCTGATCCAGGTGCTTACGTGATCGTCCTGGCGAAACAGCCAGCACCAGATGATCCCGCTGGATCCGGGCCGTATTACCTGCAGTCAGCGGACCCGCTTTTCCCGGCCCGCATCCTGCCGTGAGCGCCTCTCTCGCCAGCGCGAGGATGCATTCCAGCGAAGCGCATTCAACGATTCAATCATGAGCGCTGTTGCCGAGAGCGACCTTACCGCCGGTCTGGTCGCATCACATTTTCGCAGGCTGGCAGTGCCAGCCGCGATCGGAATGCTGTTCAGTACGCTCTATAATGTCGTTGACATGTTTTTCGCGGGCCTGCTGTCAACGAGTGCACAGGCCGGGCTGTCCCTCGGGTTCCAGGCGTTCTTTCTCGCAATGTCCGTTGGCATTGGTCTGGGAGCCGCCATGGGCGCAATCGTCGGCAACGCCATGGGCGCAAGAGACCAACGGCAGGCTCGTCGCTTCGCGGCTCAGGGCGTGAGTTTCGGTGCCTGTGCCTCGCTGGTCCTGATGCTCGCCGGCACCTGGTACGGCCCCAGGCTCCTGGAGCTCGTCTCCGAGCCCGGCCCGTACCGCGACGCTGGAATCAGTTACTTCCTCATCCTTTCCCTGGCGTTGCCCGGTTTCCTGATCGCCTTTGCCTGTAACGGAGTCCTTCAGGCCCATGGTGATGGCCGATCCATGCAGCGTGCACTGATCGCAGCGTTCTTCGCCAATATTGGCCTGAATCCGCTAATGATATTCGGCATTCCCGGGCTGTGGAGCGGGATGGGTTTCGACGGTCTGGCGGCATCGACAGTCGTAAGCCAGACCGGTGTCATGGGGTTCATGCTGTACAGGCTGGTTAGACTTGACACGATGCGCCGGATGCGTGCCACCCATCTCCTTCCGCGCAGGGCCATGTATCGCGAGATTCTCTTCCAGGCGCTCCCCACGTCATTTGCGCTCCAGATCAACTTTCTGTACGGATTTGTGGTGCAGTTCGTGCTGAAGGGCTTCGGGGAGCATGCCATCGCAGGTTTCGGGATCGCGATCCGATTGGAACAGATCCTGCTGCTCCCTGTGCTTGGAGTAACAGGTGCACTACTGCCAATCGCGGCGCAGGCCGTCGGAGCGAAAGACTTTGAGCGCGCCAGAGCGGCACTGTTCTATTGCTGGAAGACCGGTTTCGTCATGACCGCCCTTGCGTTTCCGGTTCTGTGGATTCTTGGACGCCCGGTCCTTGGCCTGTTTACGGACGACGACGAGGTTATCCGGGTCGGGCTTGCCTATCTCAGGGTCGAGAGCTTCATTCTGCCGGTCTATATGATGCTGTTCGCGATAAACTCCTTCCTACAGGCACTGAAGCGCCCCGTCTGGACCGTTTGGATCGGGCTATACCGCCAGGGATTCGGCATCGCGTTCTTCGTCTGGATATTCGTCGGACTCCTTGCATTCGACGAGACCGGTGTCTGGCTTGGCGTGGCGTCCGCTGTAACAACCGGCCTATTGATCGCCCTTGCGATCACATCACGCGTCGCGAACCAGAGTATCGGGGGCCTTTGGCAAAGATTTGGCGACGCAGGCAAAGGTATCTGAGGGAACCATTGTCCAGAGTCCAAAGGCTGCCACCAGGATCGGCAATCCTGCGATATGGTGGATCTGTTCCGGCAGGAACCGGCTCGACCAGCAGTCTGGAGAAATGCCGAACCGTTGGATTCAGGGAGTCAGGTGCCGAACCCTGACTCCACACTCAATGGCAGCGGTGGCGAGACGGTCTACGGAAATTGCGAAACGAATATCGCGTGGAAAAATCAGTTCGTCCTCTCCCAAACGCCCTTCCGCAGCCGCGACCTCGCAGGCAAAGGCATACGCTGTCCCATACAACCGCCCGGAAAGCGCGGAGCGGATTAGGCCAAAGAGCGTGTCAAGACCATCTTCTTTCTCAAACAGGTCGAGCACCATCCCTGACACATGCCTGAACTGGCGCGGGTCGCAGTTGGCAAAGACCGGAAAGCCGTCGACCATGGACATAATGGGGACGAGTTCCGGAGGGCTGGATGTTCCTGTCGCGGGCCGATCTGGCGATCATGACCGCGACCAGTGCATCCTGGACAGACAGGGCAGGAGAAGGAGAGGGTCGGTCAAGGCAGGCTTCCTGTCCGGCGCCTGTTGCGGCGCAGCCTATTGACTGGAATGCACCCAGACAATAGGCAGAGGCGCCCCAACGGGCCAGCAGGCCCGCCATCAAGGGAATGTGACATGACCGACCTTCATGATGCGGCGATGCAGTCAAAAGCATGGCCGTTCGACGAAGCGCGGCGCCTGCTGCGCCGCATCGGGACGGCACCGCCTGACAAGGGCTATGTGCTGTTTGAAACCGGTTACGGCCCCAGCGGTCTGCCGCATATAGGAACATTCGGGGAGGTGCAGCGCACCACGATGGTGCAGCGGGCATTTGAAACGATCTCAGACCTACCAACCAGACTCATCTGCTTTTCCGATGACATGGACGGGTTGCGCAAGGTCCCGGACAATGTGCCCAACCAGGAGCGGATGCAGGAGGATCTTCATTTGCCGCTGTCAAAGGTACGCGACCCGTTCGGAACGCATGAGAGTTTCGGAGCGCACAACAATGCACGGCTCAGGGCATTTCTGGATTCGTTCGGCTTCGAATACGAATTCGCGTCGTCGACGGAGTTCTACACATCCGGCCGGTTCGACGAGACCTTGATGGTGGCTCTGGAACGATTCGACGATCTCATGGGAATCATGCTGCCGACGCTGGGGCCGGAACGGCGCGCCACCTATTCGCCATTCCTGCCGGTATCACCAAAATCCGGTCGCGTTCTTCAGGTTCCCACCATCGAGAGAAACCTCGGCAGGGGAACGATCGTCTATGATGAACCGGATGGCGAGCGGATCGAGCTGCCCGTAACCGGTGGCCATGTGAAAATGCAATGGAAGCCGGACTGGGCACTGCGGTGGGCAGCGCTAGGCGTCGATTATGAGATGTCGGGCAAGGATCTGATTGAATCCGTCAAACAGGCAGCCAGAATCTGCCGGACTTTCGGAAGGCGTCCGCCGGAATCGCTGACCTTCGAACTGTTTCTGGACGATCAGGGCCGCAAGATATCGAAGTCGAAAGGCAATGGCCTCTCGATGGAGGAATGGCTGGCCTATGCGTCGCCGGAAAGCCTTGGCTACTTTATGTACCAGAAGCCGAAGACGGCCAAACGGCTGCATTTTGATGTGATTCCCAAGGCGGTGGATGAATATCACCAACAGCTTCGCGCCTATCCGAAGCAGGACACCCCCCAGCAGCTGGGCAATCCGGTGTATCACATTCACGGAGGCAACGTGCCTGCGTCGAACATGGTCATTCAGTTCACGATGCTACTGAATCTCGCCTCGGTGAGTCACGCCGAGGACAGGGATACGCTCTGGGGCTTCATCCGCCGCTACGCTTCGGATGCTTCTCCCGAAACGCACCCGGATCTTGATGCAGCGGTTGGCTTCGCGGTCCGGTATTTCAATGATTTCGTGAAGCCCGCCAAGACATTCCGTCCTGCAGACGCCAAAGAACGCGCGGCGCTTGAAGACCTGCGCGACCGACTGCGTAGCTGGGCTGGCGGGATGGACGCCGAAGGACTCCAATCGATGGTCTATGCGGTGGGAAAAGCCCATGGCTTCGAACCATTGCGCGAGTGGTTCAGGGCGCTGTACGAAGTGTTGCTCGGCGCGTCCCAGGGCCCGAGGTTTGGCGGCTTCATCGCCCTATACGGAATCGAGGAAACCGCCCAGCTTATCGAGGACGCGCTGTCCGACCGACTGGCGACGTGAATGCGATCCTGCGGCGTGTGATCCTCAGTTGCCGCCCCTGCGCAGTCGCCATGAAAGAGATCTCCGCGTACCGTGGCTTCCCGATCGATCATGGCAGGATACGCGTTCATCAGGCGCATATGCGAATTGACGTGCCTGTCCTGCCATCAACTGGTTCCGCAGCATGTCAACGACGGTACCGCAATAACGGTCATGGTCACGGGCGGGGCGTGCCTGAACCAGCCAAACCTGACTGGGTGGCTTCAGTGCGTTCGCGCTGTGCTGATTCCCGCTGCGGAGGCGAAGGAAGCCGGCCGATCACACGATATGCTCGCTGGGCCGGTTTCAGTCCTGCAACGCTTTCCTGACTGTATCAAAAGGGCGTATCCGACGGCGGGACTCCACAGCGGCGTCAACGCTGCCGATTCACCATCCCGTAAAACGTCAGGGGCCGATGCCAATCGTTCAGGCGGCAAGCATGTCGAACCCTCTCTCAACCGGAAAACTTCATTCAGCCGAAGCGCCGCGCCATGCGGACCACCGCTTCCGCCGACAAGGGCCTTTCCCGCGCAGGGGTGCCCATATATCGGGATGGCGCAGTCTCAACGGCACCCGGCCGCAGCGCCGCGAAGGAACTCCTGAGAGACATGGGATGCAGGCGGCGCACGGGCAGGAAGAATTGATTTGCCCCCAGTCACTAATGGGCACATAATGGGCAGGACATGACCGGACTAGGGAAATCATGCCGCGTAACGTCTGGATCCTCGACTCAGTGATTGAGCGCGTCATGGCCGGGCGCGGTGGATTCGAGGTCTTCGAAAGGATTGAGGCAGCGGAAACAGGACCCTAACGGCAGAGGATGCAATTGCGGTGCAAAACGGGAACAACCACATTGCGGAACTGACTTCGTATAATGCAGGTTTTGGAGACGTCCGGACGACGGACAGAGGGACCGTAACGGTCGACTGAAGAAATTGAGGGGCCTCGGCCGCTCGAAACCCGCCCAAACCGGGCCAAATGGACATAGGGAGGTCCAGAATGAAACTAACGCCTATCCTTCTAACAGCCGCAGTCGCGATGGCCGCCAACACGGCGAACGCAGACTGCACCAACAGCATTCCCGTCAAGACCATCTCGAACGCTTTCCCGGCCTATGAAATCATGACCGCAGCAATGGCTGCCTGCGGCAATGTGGAATCCGAGCTGGACAAGGATCACCGGCTCAAGATCGTCGACGCGTTCTCGGCGAGTCCGTCATTGTATACCATGACCTCTCTGACCAACTCGACTTCGGTCCCGATGATCGACGCAGATCTTCTGCGTCCGCTGGATGATCTGATCGCGGCGCATGGCGCTTCATTGAACCAGAACCAGTTCATCAAGATCGACGGCAAGACGATGGCGATCGCCGCGTTCGCCAACACCCAGCACCTGATGTACCGCGAGGATATCCTGAGCGATCTTGGCATTGCGGTGCCAACGACATGGGACGAATATATCGCGGCGGCCGAGACGATCCAGGCAGCCGGTGTCGTTGACTACCCGATCGGTCACTACATGAAGGATGGCTGGAATCTGGCATTTGTCTTCGTGAACCATTACCTGGGCGAAGGTGGTGAATTCTTCAACGACGACTGGACACCTTCAATCAACAACGAGAAAGGCCTTGCGGTGCTGGAGCGCATGGCTCGGCTGGCGACTCTGATGGATCCGGAATATCTGGTTTCGGACACCACATTCGTGACCAAGCAGATGCAGCAGGGCAAGATCGCGATGGCAAACCTCTGGGCGTCGCGGGCGGGTGCCGTGAACGACCCGGCGGAATCCAGCGTTTCGGGAAAGGTGGTCATGGCAGCGGGCCTTCAGGGATCCGAAAAGATCGCCTCAACCATTTGGTGGGACGGCTGGTCGATCGCGAAGAACATCTCTGATGAGGAAGCTGAAGCCGCTTTCAAGCTGATTGTTGCCTCCATGAGCGAGGAAATCATCAAGGAAAACAGCGAACATGCGCTCTGGCTGGCTCCGGGTTTCGAACCGGGCGATGCGGCCAAGGGAGCCTTCGCCACGGCTGCGGGCGACGTCGTGCCCTATCCGATGAACAAATTCATCGGCTCGATGCACAGCGCGCTTGGAAGTGGCCTGGCCGCGTTCATGACCGGTGACAAGGACGCGGCGACGACGCTTGCGGATATCGAAGCGGCCTATGTCTCCGATGCCACGGAAAAGGGCCTGCTCGAGTAGGCCCGCAACCGATCGACACGGGTGCCTTGTTCCACGAAGGCGCCCGTACCTGCCTTCGGTGCCTATACATGAAGACGAAGACATTCCTTATTTTCGTAGGACCTTCGGTCTTTATGATGTTTCTGTTCATTGCCGCACCGCTTCTGTCGGTGCTTTGGCAGAGCTTTCATGTCATCCAGCCAATCTACGAGCATGTCGAGGTCGAAACCTGCACGCCCGGGCTTCTTGGTCCTGTCTGCACGACGGACATGAAGACGCGTCCGCTTCTGGATGAAAGCGGGAAGATCCGAACCGAAACCAAATTCGTGGGATTTCAGAGCTACCGGAACGTGCTGGAGCCCAGGAAGTTCTGGGATGCCATCGACAAGGGCAGCTGGCGGGACCTGATGAACATCCGGTTCTGGTCTGCCCTGCGGTTCACGCTGGTCTTCACCCTGCTGACGCTGCCGCTGATCCTGGGCGCTGGACTGCTGATCGCGCTGGCGGTCAACAACACGGTTCAGAAAATCAAGGGTCCGGTGATTTTTGTCTCGCTCCTTCCATTCATCATCACGCCGGTGATCGGTGCGCTCTCGATCCGCTGGCTCTTCCTCGGAGATGGAATCCTGACCGCGGGCCTTGAGTGGTGGCTCGATAGGGACATCGCGATGTTCGCACAGGCCTGGACCATCGAGCTGATGATGTATCTCTACCGGATCTGGCACGTGGCACCCTTCGCGTTCGTGGTGTTCTACGCCGGGCTGCAGACCGTCAATACCGACGCGGTCGAGGCGGCCATTGTTGACGGGGCGTCGCGCTGGCAGCGTCTGCGCTATGTCATCATCCCGCACCTGATGCCGCTGGTCATTTTCCTGACACTCATCCATCTGATGGATGCCTATAGGGTATTCGAGGAGATCGTCGGCTTCTCGGCAAGCGCACATGTCATTTCGCTGCAGTGGCTTACCTACGAATTCCTGCTGCAGGACGGTACCGGCGCCCGCGCGGTCAGCCGGGCTTCGGCAAGCGCAATCCTGACCATGATCGGCATCGCGCTCCTCCTAGGACCGCCGCTGCGCCGGGTCTGGCGCGAGCAAAGGCAGGGTTAGGCCGATGTCGAATCCCGCTCTGCGCCAACCGATTGGCCTGAAGATTCTCTCAAACGGATTTCTGGCCTTCTGGTGCCTGGTCGCCTGCTTCCCGATCCTGTGGATCGGGACCATGAGCTTCAAGACCCCGCTCGACGCTTTCGATTCCAATCCCATCCGGGTCATTTTCGGACCACATACGCGGGGCACGATCGGCGGGCTATCGCTGATCGACATTGTCGTGGGCCTGCTGCTGGCGTGGATACTGATCCGGCAGGCGGTCCTTTGGCTGCCCGGAAAGGTGGCGGACTATGCTCCCCCTGCAAATCCCGCCATTGCCTGGTTTGTCGGCGGTGGGGCCTACGCTTTGGTCGCGCTTGTGCTTTTCAGCGTCGTCCTTCCGACTCTTCTTGGCATTCTGAATCCTCTCGCAGGCCCACTGGGCGCACCTGTCATTGGGCTGACCACTGAACATTACGAGGCTGTCTGGGTTGATCGGGGCTTCACCCGCAACTTCAAGAATTCAATGATCGTGACCTGCGGGGTCGTGGTTGTCTCCCTGACGGTGGGGACGCTGGCTGGCTATGGGCTTGCGCGGTCTGATTCGCTTGTCGCTTTCTGGCTTCTCGTCACCGCACTGGTTTTCCGGTCACTCCCCCATTCAGTGCTGGTGGCCGGATACCTGCCATACTTCATCAACTCGGCCGAGTGGCTGCGCCCCATTTTCGGAGAGGCCGCCCCGACGCTTTACGGCAAGCCCTGGGCGATCATCGCGGTGCTGGTGGCGATCAACCAGCCATTCACGATCTGGATGCTGCGGGCGTTTTTCCAGAACATCCCCGCCGAGCTTGACGAAGCGGCCCGTGTCGATGGCTGTTCACATTTTGAGGCCTTCCGGCGCGTTATCGTTCCGGTCATGTGGCCCGGCGTGATCACGACAGGTTTGTTCAGTTTCCTGCTTGCGTATAACGATTTTCTGGTAACTTCGCTGCTGCTGGACGCCCAGAACATGACGATGGTTCCAGCCATAGCCAATATGTTCAACCGCGAAACGACAGCATCGGACGAGATCCAGGCCATCGCGGCAGCGGTGTCCATCACCGCGCCGCTGTTCGTTCTTGTTCTTGCCTTTCAGAAACAGATCGTCTCTGGCCTGACGACCGGTGCCGTAAAGGGGTGATCTGGGCTCGCCTGCCCCGATGCAGAGAACCGGCAACCCATAGGCAGGGCAAGGTCCTGGATTACGCTGGCCATATGGCGAATGCCGACAGGCTGCGCCAACCGAATCGCAGTCGCGTGACCGCGCGCACGAAGCCAATCCTGGATGCGGGCAGTGTCTCGGTGCGGCCTGAAGAGCGGAAGCGGTAACGGATACGGCAGACAGCCGAATCCATGTCCAATAGCCAGGCGACAGCTGGGTCGGGCCGCAGAACATGTCGCTCTATCGGCTTCCCGTCTTCAAGGAGCGTTTCTTCCATAACATTCCAGCCGCGGGAGCAAAGCGATACGCAACAGATCTCGGAAGCTGAACCTCGGATCAGGATGGGTCCTGCCTGCGCTGGATGAGTTCACCTCACGCAGCGCATGCGGCTGTCCGGCTTCCATATTGGCCAGATTTTCGGTTAGGCGGTTTCATTGTGCCGCAAGACTGGCAGTTCACAATATGGTCCCGTCGGCCAATTCCCATCCAGGACACTGCCGAACAACCGGCTGTATGGTTTGCTCAGGTGGAATGCGACGGCCTGGAAAAATGGATACATTTTGATGCCCTGTTGATGGAATGGCCCCTTGACGCCCAGATGCCGCTCGAATACCTAATCGCACGGTTCGGCGGAGTAGCTCAGTTGGTCAGAGCAGAGGAATCATAATCCTTGTGTCGGGGGTTCAAGTCCCTCCTCCGCTACCACCACCGCCAGTCCTTCAGTATCTCCCGGGCGGCGTTGTGCCCCGGAACCGCTGAGACAGCGCCACCCGGATGGGTTGAGGCACCAGTCTGGTAGAGATTCCTGACCGGGCTACGGTAGTCCGCGTAGCGCGGGACCGGGCGCATGTGGAAGATCTGGTCGAGCGTCAGTTCCCCATGCTGGGAATTGCCTCCCGGCAAATTCAGGTCCGACTCGATGTCCTTCGGCGTATATAGCCTGTAATCGATCACGCTGTCGGAAAACCCTGGCGCGAAGCGGTCCATCACGGCAAAGGCGTTTCTCACCAGCTGGGGGCCCTCGCGGTCCCAGTCCGAGTTGCGCAGTTCATAAGGCGAGGCACCTCCCTGGAAGATCACGACATGCTTGCCTTCTGGCGCCAGCGTCGGGTCAGCATAGCTTGGCACATTGGGGCTCAGGAACGGCTCCTGCGAATACCAGCCGAATTTCGCGTCATGAAAGGCGCGCTCCAGAAATTCCGGCGTTGGACAGATATGCGCGTAAGCAGGATATTCGATACCCGTCCTTTCCTCGCTGAATCCTTTGTACTGCGGCAGCCGGTCAACGGCGCAAAGCAGCTTGAAACTCATTCCCCGCGAGCGGAAGCCCCTGACGTCGTCAATGAACTCCTCTGGCAAATGGCATGCGTCGACCATGTCCAGGAAGGTATTTCTGACATTGACGCCGGAAACCACCCGCTTTGCATGGATTTCCTCACCCGAGCCCAGTTTCACGCCATAGGCCCGTCCGTCGCGCACCAGAATTTCACTGACCCAGGCGTCGCACTGGATTTCCATGCCGCTGGCCGCGCCGGACGCCGCGATCGCGTCAGCGATCGATCCCATACCGCCTTTGCAGAAGCTCATGCCAATCCGGCCGATCAGGTGCGTGACGAGATAGAACGCGGTACCGGGGGAATACGGGCCGGAATTGCCGCCGATGGTAGCCCAGAACATGAACTTGGCCTTGACAAGATCGTGCTCAAACCATTGGCTGACATAGTCATGCGCGCTCATGGAGAGCGCGCGCAGCAGGTTATGGATCTCTCTTTCGGCGTTCCGCAGCTTCCACGCGAAGCGCGCAGTCCTGAACAGGCCGATCAGGTCCTTGCGAAACGGATTGACCGGCGTCTCCAGCTGCAGCATGCGCAGGATCTCGATAGTGGACTGCAGCCGTTCGAAGAATCTGGGATAGTTTTCGGCGTCACTCTCCGAAAACCGCGCGATCTGCTCACGGGTTTTGACTGGATCCTTGGAAAAGACGATTCCATCCTCTTCGGTCGGATTGAAGACATTGGGCTGCGGGTAGTATTCCAGCCCGTATTTCCTCAATTCCAGTTCCTCGATCACCTTGGGATGCAGATGCCCCATGATGAAGGAATAGGTCGAGGCGCGGAAACCGGGAGAAAACTCCTCCGTGACGCTTGCTCCGCCCACATAGGGTTTCTGCTCCAATACGAGGGTCTTCCTGCCCGCACGCGCCAGATAGGCACCGCAGGTCAGCCCGTTATGCCCGCCACCGATCACTATCGCGTCATAGCGGCGGGTCATTCGCCCTTGAACTCCGGCCTGCGCCTTTCGGTAAATGCGGCAAGGCCTTCACTGCGGTCTTCGGAAAACATCAGGAGCGCCGACAGGTCGCCGCCCGTGTTCAGCGCTTCTTCAAACGTCTGGAACGGCGCGCGATTGATGGCCTGCTTGACCGCCATTACCGAAAGCGGCGCCGAGGTTTCGATGTCCCTGATGATGTCAACGGCTTTCGCGACAGACCCGCCGGCTTTCGTAACGTGGTTTAGAAGGCCCAGCGCAAACGCTTCATCGGCACCGACCCGCCGTCCGGTAAAAGCAAGTTCCTTGGCGCGGCGTTCGCCCACCGCACGGGCAAGCGACCACGCCCCGCCAAGAATTGGAAACAGTCCCAGTTTCGCCTCGGTCAGTCCCAGTTCCGCGGTTTCCGACCCGACAATGAAGTCGCAGCGCAGCGCGATCTCCAGTCCACCGCCCAGCGCATATCCCTCGATCGCAGCGATCACCGGCTTGGTGTAGTTCGACAGGAACCGCATGAACTCGTGCCAGACCGACTGGGTATACCGATGCCGGTATTTCTCGAACGCCCGCATCTGGCTGGAGGCCGTTCCCCTGACATCGCCTCCGGCGCAGAAGGCCGTTTCATCGCCGGTCAGAACGATCGCCACAATTGCGGGATCCGACTCCCATGCCTGCATGGCCGTGCGGGTCTCGGAAAGCATCCGGTCGGTCAGAGCGTTGCGCGCCTGCGGCCGGGCGAAGCGAATGATGCCCGCGGAGCCCTCGGTGGCGACTGTGATCTGTGCCGCGTCCATGCGCTCAGTCAAGCATCGCGATGGTGTCGTCGGTTGTCTTCACGTCGCCGAAGCTTTGGTAGAAGGATGTCAGTCCGGCTAGGTGGTCATCGTCATACCGCGCCGCATTGGCGTCCTCGACCATCACCACCCGGTAATCCAGCATCATCGCATCGCGCGCGGTCGATTCGCTGCACATATTGGTGGCGGTTCCGGCCACGATCAGGTTTTCGACACCCATCTGCTGCAGAATGTCGTGCAGCTCCGAAGCCCCTGTAACAAATGGCGAGAATCGCCGTTTCGTGACCACGCTGTCCTCATCCCGAACGTCAAGATCGGGGTAGATTTCGTAGCCCGTGTTGCCCGGCGAAAGCTTGTTGAGATGGTTCTGTCCTTTGGCGTCGGTGAAAAAATACCGGTGATATAGCGGCCATTGGCTCGGTTCGCCTTCCTTCTCGGCGCATTTCATGATGACCCAAATCACCGGCGCTCCCCGAGCGCGGCAGGCAGCGGCGATCCGGTTGATGTTTGGAACGATGGAAATCGCCGTATCGACTTCCGCCACATAGAAATTCTGCATGTCGATCACGAGAAAGGCAGTCTTTGACGCCTCGAACCTGTCGAAAACCTCCAGCTTTCCACGTTTCGCCATGATCCGCTCGATCACGTAATCGGGGATTTTCACCTGATGCGGCACCTGCTCTCCTCCACTCCTGCCGCGGAAACCGCGTGTTCCGCCTCCTGCCCACTATGTGCCCACTAGGAGGGCATTGCAATCCCCCCTTCCATCGTCGCAGAGACTCCCGCTAATCCGATTTCCCACTGCCGGTCAACTGTGGGTCCAGGACATTGCGTGAAGCGTTGAGTCGGCCGCCGTGCCGCTGTCCTTATGCCGTATCCTGGATCGCTGTTGCACGGAGAGCGATGTCCGATGCGCTCATCCGGAGCCTTCGCGCGATGTCCCTCAATCGGCTCAACGCAGCCGTAACTTCGTTGATGATGGCATCGGCGCGAACCATGTCCAGCGCGTAATACGGCGCGGCGTTGCGGGCGAGACCGAGGTCGGCGTCCGGCCCTTCTTCCGACACCCACGTCGTCTCTTCCCGCGTCTTTTCAGCCAGTGGGACCGGAATCAGGTCAGAGGCCGGCAAAAGGCGCCAATTGCTGTCTCGATCGTAAGGGAACAGGACGGGTCTTGGCGGAATTGAACGGAACTCTTCGGTCCTGATCCCGATCGAAACGCGCTATCGGGAACACTAACCGACCGGCCGCATCCAGCAATGTTGGGGAATTTCATACCTGGCTAACCATCTGGCAATCCTTGAAAAGGTTTTCGCGGTTCGCGGGCTGGATGATCCCGCTACCTCCCCGCGCGAAAGCCTGGTCCCACTAGCCAGGATGTTCGCCGCGGCGTTCCGCATCCATGTCTCCGCGCAAGGAGTTCAGGGCGTCTTTCCGATCTCCCGGTGAGTATTCCACAGTCTTTCCACACGGGCGGGCCGCGGTCCGTCATGGCGGCTATCAGAGAAACAGACCCTCCCTCTGAAGCTACTCGAGAAACACCGGCCTGCCAGCCACCGCGTAGTCGCCATTCCTAACCTCATTGATCAGGATCCGCACCTGCTCCGGTCTGGCGCCAAGTGTTTCAGTCACCGCTTCAGTCAGCCTGCTGATCAGACGGTTCTTTGTTTCCCGGTCACGACCTTCGATAATGGTTACTGTGACAACCGCCATCGGTCCCTCCTTTCACCTCGCCGCCAGGACAGCGCCTGAGCCACGCCCGCATCAATGTATGACACCTCCGCCATCGACGCCAAGCGACTGTCCGGTGACAAAGGCGGAATGATCCGACAGGAAAAACGCCACCGGACCCACAAGGTCCTCGGGCTGCTGATCGCGGGAGATCGATCGCGCTGCGGCGATCGGTTTTGCCCGTTCCTCGATACCCTCACGCGCCAGAACCCCCTCGCTCATTGTCAGGCCTGGTGCCACCGTGTTGACCCGGATGTTCCTCGATCCGACTTCGCGGATCAGTGATCGGGCCATCGCCAGTACCGCTCCTTTAGAAGCGTCATAGTGGAGCAGGCCCGGATATCCGTGAAAAATCCGATTCGTCGCGATCATGACAATCGCCCCACCCCCCGCGCGTTCCATGGCGGAAACAGCCGCGCGAGTGCACAGCCACGGCCCCTTGGCGTTCACCGCCATGACCCGGTCCCAAAGCTCGACGGAGATCTCGTCATGCATCGCAATCGGCAGATCAGCGAAAACCGCAGCGTTGCAGACCAGGCCGTCTAGTCCGCCAAATGCGGTCTCGGTCTCGCGCACCATGCGCTCGCAGTCCTGTGGATCGGTCACGTCCATCACGATGCCAATCGCCTTGCCCCCGGCCGCATTTGCCCGCTCCACCGCCTCACCGGGATCGGCGATATCGGCCAGCGCCACCTTCGCTCCCATTGCCGCGAACCCTTTCGCCAGCGCCGCACCTATCCCCTGCGCCGCCCCCGTCACGACAATCCGTTTGCCGTCCAGCATCCCGTTTCCGCCTCACCTGTGATTGATCACCGTTGTCTTGGCTTCGGTGAAGTTCCGCCAGCTATAAGCGCCACCTTCGCGCCCTACGCCCGAATTCCTGTAGCCGCCGAAGGGTGCATTGAGCTCCCGCATGAACCCGCCATTGACGATGACCGTGCCTGTCCGAACCCGCCTGGCCACATGCAGGGCGCGGTCGATATCCCGGGTCCAGACATAGCCCGACAGGCCAAATTCGCTGTCATTGGCAATGTCAATGGCCTCCGCCTCGTCCCGGAATACCGCTATCGCCGCCAGTGGGCCAAAGACCTCTTCGCGCCAGATTCGGCTCTGGAACGATGCGACACGGATGGCACCAGGTCTGACAAAGAATCCGTCACCGTCATGGGCACCGCCGAACAGCACCTCATCTCCATCCACGGCAGCGCTTTCGTAAAAGCCCAATACCCTGGCCTGATGATCGGCGGATACCATGGGACCAAGATACGTGCCATCCGCCATCGGGTCACCAATCGCCAGCCCCTCCGCCCTTTCGCGGAAGCGGGTCATGACATCTCCAGCAACGGTGTCCTGAATGACAATCCGTGATCCGGCCAGACAGGCCTCGCCATTGCTGCCATAGACCATCCGCAGCGCGCCTTCGACAGCCGCATCGATATCCGCGTCATCGAAAATCAGCGTTGCCGACTTGCCGCCAAGCTCTGTCACACAGGGGATGTGCCGCCTCGCCGCCGCTTCAGCCACCGCGCGCCCGCCCACATGCCCGCCGGTATAGCTGATCATGTCCACGCCCGGATGTACCGCCAGAGCCCCACCGGTGGTCTGGCCGCGCCCGTTGACACAGTTCAGAACGCCCTTTGGCAATCCGGCGCTTTCGACGAGATCAACCAGAAGGCGCAGCGTCATCGGGGTCTGTTCGGACGGTTTCAGAACGATGGAATTTCCCGACGCCAACGCCGGGGCCAGCTTGATCGCGCTCAGGCCGACCGGAACGTTCCATGGGCTGAACAGCGCGCAGACACCGATCGGCTCGCGTTCCACCAATGCCGTGGCATCGCCAAGCTGGCGATAGACCTCACCGCCCTCAAGGGTCAGGAAGTCCGCGAAATAGTCAAACCAGTTTGCCGCGCCCTGAACCTGCATCGCAACGCCGCGCCGCGTCATGCCACCCTCGGCCACCTGTAGGTCTGTCAGCCTGTCGGCATTGCCGCGGATCGCCTGAGCGGCACGGCGCAGCACGGCCCTCCGCTCGGCAAACGGTGTGTCAACCCAGACGCGGCTGTCGAAACTCTCGCCCGCCGCCCTCACCGCCTGGGCGACCTGATCTCCGGTGGCCTCCCGGAATTCACCGATGACCACCGCGTTGGCTGGGTTGACGACAGCGATTCCGCCACCTGCGCCGCTGATGTCCTGTCCGGCGATCCGATGCAGTGTTTCAGCCATCCGCCACTCCCGTACCGGCAACCACGACATCGGCTGCATACAGACCGTCGGCGGTAACGAACAAGGGGTTGATTTCAAAGGACGGCGCGCGATGGGCCACTCTCGACAGCGTAACGATGGCCCGTTCAAGTCCCAACCGGTCCACCGGCGAACGGCCGCGCCAGCCCCCGAACTTCGGCGCGACACGGATCGCATCGATCATCTCAGCCGCGTCCTCCAGGCTTATGGGCGCCTTGCGATAGGCTGTATCCCCAAAAATCTCGCAGTCAGTTCCACCTGAGCCAAGCAGCACGAGCGGCCCGAAATGAGGATCCCTGCGTACCCCCAGCAACACTTCAACGCCCTCGATCATCGGCGATGCCGTGATATGCAGGCCGGGATATTCGGCGACATGCCCACTCTTCCGGGACGCAAGCCGTTCAAAGGCGCGGCGAACCCGAGGACCGTTCTCCAATCCGGTCTCGACACCGCCCAGTTCGGTTCTGTGCACAAGCAACGGGGCAGAGAGTTTAAGGACCAGAGGACCGTCAAGCAGCGCTTCGGCTTCCTCTGCCGAGGAAACCGCGGTTTCCGGCACAATCGAAATTCCGACCTCCGCCAGCAGGTCCGGTAGGTCGTCAGTCCCGCCGGGAGCGGATGGCTGAAGCGCGGGTTTCTCAAACCTCCGCCCGGCTTTCACCAGCTTTGCGACGGCTTTGGTCGCCAGGGTCGGATCGTCGAATACGGCCACACCCGATTTCACAAGAGACCTGCGGTCCTCCGAATCCATGTTGGCGGCGACCGCGATGAGCTGGTCAGGATGCGCTTCCCGGAAAGACAGAAGCTGCGGCATGATTCCGCCCCGCGTGCGCGGCACCAGGGGTATATGGCTGATATAGCCGATCATTGTCGGCTGGTTCCGCTCCAGTCCCCACTTCAGGTGCCCGCCGGTGATTTTCATGTCGCTCATGGACGGCGCCGAAATGTCGATCGGGTTGCGGTCGTTGACAAACGCGTTTGTCGCTTTCAGGCCAGCGAGCGCATCTCTGGGATAATCCACAAGGTTCAGCCCGCATTTCGCCGCCGCGTCTGAAATCATCACGGCGCCGCCGCCAGAGACCGAAACAGCGGCAACGTCATTTGACGAAGGTGTCACACCTGCGCTACAGGCCGCCGCAAGATCGATGAGTTCATTAACCGATCCGGCGCGCAGCACGCCGTATTGCGCGAAAAGGTCATCGACAACCCGGTCCTCGACATACATGGCGGCGGTGTGACCTGCCGCCGCTTCGCCGCCCAACGGCGTCGTGCCCACTTTAAGCACGATCACGGGCTTTTTCGCCCGCCGAGCCAGTTCAAGCGCCTGGACAAGTTTGAGCCCCCGACTGGCATCCTCCATATAGACCGCAATAGTGTTGGTCGCCGGATCGCCAGCGTAGTAGGCGATGGCATCGGCTACATCGATGTCGGCCTGGTTGCCTGTGGATATCCAGTTGGCAAGACCCAGACCCCGGTCGCGCAGCTGCGCGAACATCTGGATGCCAACAGCGCCCGACTGACTGGCGACTGAAATGTCACCAGCTTCCGGCCAGCCATTGCCACCGTGATGCTCCGGCGCCGAGGTGAAGCTGGCCACGAATCCCGAAACAAGCGAGATCACCCCCATGCAGTTCGGCCCGATCATGCGCATGCCATGGGACCGGGCGATCTCCAGCAGATCGTCCTGCCGCGCTTTCCCGTCTTCGCCCGCCTCGGCGAACTGCGCTCCATAGACAATGGCGACCCGGCAGCCCCTATCGCCGGCGGCCGCCAGATTTTCGGACACCAAAGGCGCCGGGACCGCGATGACGGCAATGTCCGGCGCTTCGGGCAGATCCGAAATATGCCTATATGCCTTCACGTCCTGTACCACTTCGTTCCTGGCGTTGATCGGGTAGAGCCGCCCGCCATAACCGCGTTCCAGACAGAACTTCAGCGCGCGCCCGCCGAATTTCATCGGGTTGGTCGAGGCTCCGATGATCGCCGCACTCTCCGGCGCAAAGCACAGTTTCAGGCGGCTGTATTCCGCCTCAAGGAGTTCCTGCATCTCAGTCCCTGCGTCTTGCCGAAAAGGTTTCGTTGATGAACCAAAGCCCGCCGTGGCGGCGCAGCACCTCGTGCGTCACATCCAGATAGCGCATTCCCTCCCGCATCGCCTCCTGCGCGAGATCTTCCTTGACCTGCGCGAAATAGACCGCGTTGTTCCAGGCGCTGGCCAGAGAAAGGACGCCCAGTTCCCTGCTATCCAGAACCGGCAATGTGTGCATGTCGAAACGGAAGAGCGATCTGGCGTCGGTCAGGCCGGAAAAGGTGAGAGTCGACTTCCGTTTGCCGAGGGAGCGCCGCAGGTCCCGAATGATGTCGTGGCGACCTATGAACGGCATCGGCTGGTCTGGCCAGATTCCCCGCACGATCTCATGCGCCGGATCCTGGCCGTGCGACTGCACAACCGTCATCTGTCCACCCGGCGCCAGAGCCGAGACCACGGGTTTCAGCACGTAGTCGATCCTGAACCGCATCGTGTGGCATTGCAGATAGGCGTGGTTGAGCAGGCAGTAGTCAAATTCGAGATCCACTTCCCCTTCCCTGGGAATCAGATGCTCGAGCGCCCCGCGCCGGTCTCTGCGATAGATTGCGACAACGCTTGGGCAGGCATAAACTGGCTGGGCATGCGCGCCCTGGTGTATCTGCCACTCGGAGCCCAACTCCCCGTAGAGCGGAGCCAGCTGGCGCTGAAAGTCATAGGAGAGCGACCCTTCCAGCGCCACATCCCGCCATGAAATCGGATCGGGACTGTCGCCGCTCACTTTCCTCAGGCCGAGCGCCTCGCGCAGGTAGAGATTTGTCAGAACGAAAACCGACAGCTGATGCTCGGCAAGCCGGTCCACCAGACGGCCCATGGTGTTGCGCAGGTCTTCGAGACCCCTGCCCTTCAGCACCACCAGCACCGGCGTTTCCGGAAATTTCGCGTGCACCGCCCTGAGCGTCCGCGTCAGCGCAATACCATTATCCATTGGCGCGTAGAAAATGCGGAGACCCTGCGGGCCGGGCCTTAACGCCGTCAGATCCCCGGCCACGCGGTCGGCCAGCATCCAGCTCTCATTCGTGGTATTCGCAAAGACATGAAACCGCTGTCTCTGCTCGTGAAACGCAAAACTGCCGGGTGAACGAATTGATGTTTCCTGGCTGATCAGCTCGGCCATGGTCTCGATGGCCGAGCGCTCTTTCTGGCGCCGCGGCCGTCCACGCAGCCGTAACTCGCCTCTCTCTACCCGGCCCATGAACTCAGTGACACGTTTCACGGTTTCCGGCTCGATCCGGCTGCCCGAACATATGCGCGAAATCAGCTTCCCATCATTGACCGCGAGCCTTCCAAACGTGGATTCGGCGACGCCGTGCCTTTTGCAGAACGCCCGCGCCGTCGCGGCAATGGCGTCCGAATCATCAACAGGTTCGGCCATGCTCACCGTCATTCATTTCCCGCTCTCTGCCCGCTGGCTTTGGCGCGTCATCGGGAATGTCAATAACTCTGGTCCCGAACCAGGAATATCCCCTCGATCTCCACGGGCTGCCGGTCAACAAGCGTCTCGACCCCAACCGCCGATCGCGCATGGCAGCCGATTTCGGGGCCGAAGACCTCATAGAACAGATCGCTGGCCCCGTTCAGAACCGCGTTCGGTCGCTCGAAGCCGGGATGTGAGTTGATCATCCCGAGGATCTTCACAACCTTCTCCACCCTGTCAAGATCGCCGATGTGATGCCTGACCGTCGCAATCATCTTGATGGCCAGGGCGCGCGCGGTCACGGTCGCCTCTTCCTCGGTGATATCCAGATCGACCTTGCCCCGCCGCTTCACGGAGCCATCTTCCAGAAGCGCGGCGCCATGCCCGGAGACATAAAGCATCGCCCCCACTCTCACCGCACTGGTCCGATTCGGGCTGGGAAGCACCAGCGGCATAGGCAGGACGATGCCCATTTCCTCAAGACGTCTTTCGATGCGCGACAAGGCAAACCCCTCCTATCCAACTGCACTCCATGGCCAACATTCGATGACAATCCAGGTAGTCCTTGCGATCTTGCCCATTTTCTGCCCACTAGTAAAGAGAGCGGGCGAACGGACTCGCGTCCAGACTGACAGGAGAGCCAGATGGCCATCGCAACCCTTCAGGACAGGATCGACAGTTCTGGCGGTCCACTCACCATGCTGCGCAACGCGCCGTCGGGACCCTACCAGTTTCCAATCAAGGCCGAATTCACCAACTGGAGGGACGAACAGGAGGCATGGCGCTCCGGCGCGGTTCTGTTCGACCAATCCTTCCACATGACCGATCTCTATGTCGAGGGACCGGACACAAAGAAGCTCTGCGAGTTTCTGGCGGTCAACTCAATGGCCAACTGGAAGCGTGACATCGCCAAGCAGTTCGTTCACTGTACCGAAGATGGCTACATCGTCGGCGATGCGATCATTTTCATCCTCGAAGAGAACAGAGTGAATATCGTCAACAAACCCAGCAATGCCAACTGGGTGATGTACCATGCCGAAAGACACCGCTTTGATGTTGAATTCGAACTCGACAGCCGCACGCTCGACAATGCTGGACGGCGCAGGAGCTATCGATTCGAGGTACAGGGGCCAAATGCCTGGAGCATACTCGAGAGGCTCAATGGCGGGCCGATCGAAGGTTTCAGGTTCTTCGGCATGGGCGAGATCGCCATAGCTGGCCGTAGAGTCCACGCCCTGCGTCACGGCATGGCCGGTCAAGCCGGGCTGGAACTGTTCGGTCCGTTCGAGGATTATGATCTGATCAGGGACGCGATTCTGAAGACCGGTGAACCCGAAGGCCTGCGCGCCGCTGGATCCAGAACATATTCGACGGTCGCCCATGAAAGCGGCTGGTTCCCTTCACCACTTCCCGCGATCTATAGCGGCGACGGCCTCGCCGATTACCGCAGATGGCTTCCGGCATCGGGCTTTGAGGCCAACCTGTCGCTGGGAGGATCCTTCATCGGAGCAACCGTCGAGGACTACTATCTCACACCCTTTGACCTCGGCTACGGGCATATCGTGAAGTTCGATCACGATTTCATCGGACGCGCAGCGCTGGAGAAACGGGTCGCGGAACCGCATCTCCACAAGCGGACGCTTCGCTGGTCCACGGACGATGTAGTGAAAATCTTCGCCTCCCAGCTGAGCACCGGCGAGCGTTTCAAATTCATGGACATGCCCGCATCGCATTACGCAACCTGTCCCTATGACGAAGTGCGCCTGAACGATCGGACGGTCGGGATTTCCCATTACCCCGTCTATACCGCAAACCTGCGGAGCTGGATCTCGCTCGCACTGCTCGACGACAGTGCGGCCGAACCGGGAACGGAGGTCACGCTCATCTGGGGCGAGCCGGATGGTGGCACCAATAAACCGACCGTGGAACGCCATGCACAGACAACTGTCACATGCATAGTTGAACCCTGCCCGATCTCGGTCACCGCGCGCAGGGACTACAAGAGATAGGCCCGTGCGCTTGATGCGGAGAACCGCTGGATACGATCTCGACACCTCCACATCTTCGTTCGCATCCGCACAGCGGGAATACAGGGAGCGATCAAGGGAAGCTGGGAGACTGGAGGGTGCGCTCCTTGATCTCGCTTACGGCACCCATCCGCGCCAGATGCTGGACGTCTTCCCGGCGGGTCCCAAGGCACCGGTTCTGGTGTTCTTTCATGGCGGGTACTGGAAAGCCGGCACGAAAGACGAGCGGCGCTTTCCGGCACTGGAATGGATGCCGCGGGCGGTGACCTGGATTGCGGTGAACTACCGCCTTGTTCCCGAAGCGACGCTGGCGGACATCGTGGACGACGCGCGGTCCGCGACGCTCTGGCTGGCGCAGAACGCTGCCAGGCTTGGCATCGACCGAACGCAGATGCACCTCATCGGCAATTCCGCGGGCGGGCATCTCGCGGGAATGGCCGCGGCGGACTGGGGAAACCGGCCGCCCATCCGCTCGGTATTGGCGGTCAGCGGGCTGTTCGACCTTGTGCCCCTGCTTGACGCGACCCCTAACGATTGGCTCGGTCTTGATCCCGTTCAGGCGACATCCTTAAGCCCCGTGCATCATTTGCCGCCGCCGGAGCTTCCTGTTTCACTCTGCGTTGGCGGCAATGAGACGTCTGCGTTTTTTTGGCAGCTTCGGCGTTACGCGGATGCCTGCCGCCTGAACGGAAATGAAGTAATTGTGTCTGAAAGCCCCGGAAAGGATCACTTCGAAATCATTGGTGAACTGGCCTCCCCTGGCTCTGCGGTCTTCGAGCGCATGAAGGACATGATTGACCGGTAAGGTGCGGATGGAGTGAGTGGTCAGTTCCCGCCCCTGATATCGACGGAGGTTGCGTTTCGGGCTGGAAGCGAGACATCGACCCCAACTCAAGGAGAATGGAAATTGCGGGAAACCGACAGGTCCGCCAATTTCGCGAGCACGCAGATGGAAACACCGCAGACAGCGCGGTTCTGGGGGAGGGTTGATAAATCGTCCAGCAACAACAGGCCATCCAAACCGGATCATTAATCAGATCAGGCGGACAGGGGCCTGGCCTGAGAGAAGGCTGAACGAGATCGAGACCAGGCAGACGCGGATCATGCAGACGCTGGAAGAGATACGGAAAGACAGCGGAGCAACGCAAATCCGGCAACAATGACGCGCATTTAGCGGCTGTCCTCGAGAATCATCTCCGATGCCTTTTCAGCGATCATGTTCACCGCCGCGTTCGTGTTGCCCGAGACGATCGAGGGCATAACCGATGCGTCGACCACCCGCAGCCCCTTTGCTCCCCTTACCCGGCAACGCTCGTCCAGTGGACCTCCTTCACCCATGGCAACCGTGCCCACGGGATGGAAAATCGTTGTGACATGCGCCTTGATCGCATCAAGCAGAGCGTCACCACCCCCAGCAACGGCATCAGGCCCCGGCCAAATCTCTTCCACGATCTGATCCGCGAGAGGATTATGGCCGCAGATCTCACGGGCCCGGTGCAGACCCGCCACGATCGTCCGCCGGTCATTTTCGGTCGACAGATAGTTTCCGTGGATCGCGGGATTTACCAGTGGATCGGCGGATTTCAGCCTGATCTCGCCGCGAGATTCCGGGCGAATAGGGCAGATCGATACAGAGAACCCGGGAAAGCGGTCGAAGCCCTTGGCCGCGGTCCCCCTGGACCACGGTAGAACATGGAACTGAATGTCGGGACGGTCGATGCCGTCCACGCTCTTCAGAAACGCAAAGACCGGGCCAGCCCCCATGGTCAGCGGCCCGCGTCGGAACAGAGCGAACTGCGCACCGATAACCGCTTTGCCGAACCACGAATTCAGCTGCTGGTTCAGCGTGGGCATCCGGACCCGATAGCTGTTGTGGAATTTAAGGTGGTCCTGCAGCCCCCTGCCGATACGCGGTGAATTGACAACCGGCGCAAGGCCGAATCCGGCCAGATCCTCTGCCGACCCGACGCCTGAAACCAGGAGCAGATGTGGCGAACCGATCGCGCCAGCGGAGAGCAGCACCTCGCCCGCGCAGCCGATCAGGCGGCTTTCGCCGCCTTGCCGCACATACACGCCCGTCGCCCGGGTTCCGTCAAAGGCTATACCCGTAACACGAGCGTCCGTCACCACCCGCAGATTGGACCTTGAACGCACCGGGTTCAGGTAGCCATGCGCAGCACTGACCCGCCATCCTTTCCATGTGGTGGTCTGAAAATTCCCCACACCCTGCTGCGTCGCGCCGTTGCAGTCCGGATTGAATGGAAGGCCAGCGGCTTCCGCCGTCTCAACAAATAGGTCAGTGACAGGAAACCGCGCCCGTCCGTCCGATATCCCGATGGGTCCGTCCGCACCGTGAAACGCACTGGCACCCCGTTCCTGACGCTCCGCTCGCCTAAAGTAGGGCAGCACATCGTCATATGCCCAGCCAGGCGCGACCGCTCCCCAACCGTCGAAATCCTCCATCTGGCCGCGCACATAGATCAGCCCGTTTATCGCCGAAGACCCGCCAAGTCCCCGCCCTCGCGGCCAGTCGAGACGACGACCGCCCAGATGCGCCTCCGGCTTGGTTCGGTACCGCCAGTCATAGCGCGGATCACCGATGGTCATGAAATACCCGACGGGAACCCGGATCCAGGGATTCCTGTTGCGGCCTCCCGCTTCCAGCAGCAGAACCCAATTCTTCGGGTCAGCGCTCAGCCGGTTCGCAAGCGTGCAGCCAGCCGTGCCCGCGCCTGCAACGAGATAGTCCCAGTCCCCGGACAGGTCAGATGAAATGCGGGATCTCCCTTTGGGTCGGACCGATGGAGTAGCGCGGCCTGGGTCGGGCATCGCCCCAGCGATCCCGCGCCATGTCCTCGAAAAATATGCGAAGCGTCAGGCTGCGTTCCTTCACCGGGTCGCACAGTTCGGCCTGCCGCGTGTTGCTGCCCTCAATTACGCGCACAAGCAGATAGCCTCGGGGCAGGGCGTCACCCGTCCCGCCAGCGGCGGTGATTTCGGCTTCGGGCAACCCGACATCCGCGAGCGCCGTACCATTAAGGGCTACCTGTCCGATATGGCCATCAAGATTGTTCAGACGCCAGGCTTGCCGGGCGATCACGATGATGCCCGAACCCATGACCAGCGCTGGTACCAGCAGCGCCCCGCCACCAAGCGCCATCACTCCGTAACCGGCGGCGGCGGTCTCATCGACATCCGTCTGCTGCCAGCATTCATGGGTGAGCGATCCTACGGGGCGCACCGTTCCGTTCACGAAAACCCGGTCAACCACGACATCAGGTGTGGTGACATTGCCTCCCGGTCCAACGACATGCGGCCTGAAAAGGAACAGAGACATGGATTCGCTCCCTATACCGGGGCCCAGGCGATCATCCGTATCTCGCCCAGTTCGCGTTTCATCTTCCGCCAGCTTTCGCCGCCATCGACGCTCTTGAATATCTGCCCGAAAATGGTGGCGGCGAACAGAAGGTTTGTATCCGCCACGTTTGTGCCAATGGACCAAAATGTTGAGTTCGCTTCATCCGACAACCTGCAAACCTCCCAGCTATCGCCAAAATCCCGCGAAATCAGAAGGCTGCCCGCCTCCCCGGACGGTTTGTCGCCAACGCTGGCGATCACCACATCGCTGCCTTCGGCAGGCTGTTTTAGGCTGCGGAAATAATCCCACCTGGCTTGCGGAATTACCAACCGCTCCCATGTCGCGCCGTTGTCGGTAGATCTGTGCACGCCGTCTTCGGTTGAGCACAGGATGGTGCGGCTACCATCGTCATGGTCGCGAAACACCAGATCGTGGGTATCGTTGTCATGCAGGCCGCGGATGATCAGTTCCCATGTCCTGCCGCGGTCGGCAGAGCGCATCACACCGTCGATCTCGACCGTGATCCAGATTGTGTCGAAATCGCGCGGATCGAATTTCACGGAAGTCACCCGCGATGTATTGATAAACCAGCATTCGGTTGACGCGTCGAGATTGGCCCGGGTCCAGGTATCGCCACTGTCCTCGGTCAGGAAAATCTCACCCGGTCGTGTGCCGCAGACGATGAAGCCGGGATCCGCAGGCGACCGCGCGATCTGAAGAATGTGCAGTCCATCCATGGGCGACGGGATATGGTCGAAACGGCCGGTCTCCTCGCTGTATCGGTACAGGCCCTGGTCGGTTCCGGCCAGCACTTCACCCGGCCGGTCTGGATGCGTGCAGATCGCCCAGCAGCGCGCTTCGTTGTAGAACCCGCCTGTTGGCGTCGGAAGCCTGTTCCAGCTGGTGCCTTCGTCTTCGCTGAACCACACGCTCTGCATGGTCGCCGCGTAGGTTTTGTAGCGCATGCCGCCTCTCTCTCGTGGCACGGGGCCGGATAGACATCGCCTGCTGATCACTCTAGCCCACCAATGGGTCGTTTCAAACTGAAATCAATCCACTGCGCCGCCCGTGATCATCTGGCGGCGGCGGGCATTTCGGCGGAGCGTCAGCGGACGGTGCAGCCTGTCTCCAGATTGCCTCGCCGAGCGACAAGGTGTTGAATTTCACGATCCCTGCGCGGCGATACCGATTCAATGAGCCTTGTCGATGGAGGAAGCAAAGCATTGGGCCGACCACGTCAGCCCAAACAGGACTCGATCAGCGCTCGTGTGTTTTCCCGATCCATCTTGATGGGATTGCCGCCGCAACTCGGGTCGCGCAATGCGTCGGTGACAAGCAGATCCAGTTTCTCGTCACCAACGCCCATCTGGTGCAGGTTTCCTGGCACGCCGAGCCGCTGCCGCAGAACCATCACGAAATCCAGGAACCCCGAATGTCCACCCCCTATGCCGAGATAGGCTGCTGCCCACGCAAGACGATCCTCGATAGCAGGGCGGTTCATCTCCAGCACCATTGGCATCACCACAGCATTGGTCATTCCATGATGTAGTCCATAGTGAGCGCCTATGGGATGGCTGATGGCATGAATCGCACCGAGGCCCTTCTGGAAGGCCACAGCACCCATCATGGCCGCAGCCATCATTCCACTTCGCGCCTCGATATCTGCTCCATCGGCAAACGCCCGCGGCAGGAATTCCCCGACCAGTCGGATACCTTCGAGTGCGATCCCCTGACTCATCGGATGGAAATGGGGTGAACAATAGGCCTCCAGGCAATGGGCAAAGGCATCCATGCCTGTGCCTGCAGTGAGCACGGGTGGGAGACCAACCGTCAGTTCCGGGTCGGCGATGACCGCAGCCGGGAGCATCTTCGGATGAAAAATGATCTTCTTGGCGGGAAGATCAGGGTCAGTAAGCACTGCCGCGCGCCCGACTTCCGAGCCGGTTCCCGCCGTTGTCGGCACTGCAATAATTGGAGCGATCACATCGGGCTCCGCCCGCGTCCACCAATCCGCGACATCCTCAAAGTCCCACACAGGCCGGGTCTGGCCAGCCATGAACGCGACCAGTTTGCCCAGATCAAGCCCGGAACCGCCACCGAACGCGATAACGCCGTCATGCTCACCTGCCCTGAAAGCCTCAATCCCGGCAGCCAGGTTATCCTGAGATGGGTTTGGGTCGACACCCGAGAACATGGATCGCCCCAACCCTGAAGATTCCAGCAGGTCGAGGGTTGTGGATACGATCTCAAGGGTCGCCAGCGTGCGGTCGGTCACAAGGAGCGGATTACGCAATCCGACCGCAACGCAAATGTCACCGATTTCGACGATTCGGCCCGCTCCAAACCGAATGGTATTGGGGTAGGACCAGTTGGCTGTGAGGTTCATGCAGGTCTGATACCTTCAACTCGAAATCGCGTCAGATGCGTGAAGCCATAATGGCTAAATGTGTCAGGCATCGCTATCGAACGCATGTCTGTTCCATCCTCATTGCTCAAGGATTCGTTCGATCCCTTCAATTCCGGTTGCCATTATGGCAGGAAGTTTCTGGCCCGCAACTCGATGGATCCGAATTTCCGTTCCCCAGGAGTGTTCCATCCCCACCACCTGTCCGACTCAGTCCATCACCTCTGTGCCGAAGACCGCGGCTGGACTGTCCGCATCAAACCACGCGTTCAGCTGCTCAGGACCAGCCGCGTCGATTCTCTCGCGGATCGCCGACGGCAGGGATCTGAAGCGATGCTCAAGCAGGTTGATCGGGGATTCGGCCCTTCCCTTTTTCTCACCGGTCTTAAGGCCCTCCAGGCGTCCCCTTTCCATCCAGGTCTCGGCTATGGTTCCCATCAGCACCTCCTATCGCGTGGGCCTGGCCTCCCGTAAGTAGGCATTCTGGCACCTCGATCTGTATAGGATTCGCCGCTAACATACTAAGGCCCGTTTCGGCCGCACGGCGCGATTTTTTCAGGGCCTTTCGAACGGATTTCCTGAACCACGGAATGCCGGAAAGCCGGTTGATCGCCAAGTATACGGCGGCAAGACCGCCTTCGCCATGATACAGGTAGACGCTGCCCTGGGTCCAGCCGAAGCCACGATAGGCGGATAGCGCCTTGGACGAGGCGGTCAAGGATGGCATTGGCAGGCGTGGGGTCCATGAGCTGCCGGTGCCAGTCTGCGATCGGGACCTGCGAGGTCAAGATCACCGTGCTGCGGGCGAACCGGTCGTCGAGGATCTCAGGAAGGTCGCGCGCGTGACATCAATCGGCGCCAGCCCCGGTCGTCGAGGACGGGTGCCTCGATGCGGGCAGGATCCCGACAGGGCTTCGGTATTGTGCCGGCGCCGTGGGCGATGCGTAACCCGGTGAGCGGGCGCGGGACGCGCGGATGCCGGGCCTGGTCGCCTTCGGGACAGGCCTTGTGTGCAGGCGCGCGGGCGACCGGCTTTTACCGGTACCACACGGCCCGGCGATCGGAATGTTGCGCCGTTTCGGACCCGGGCACAGTCGCCGGGGCCGGGGACAACGCCGCGGGGATGTCTGGGACCGATGTCCCCGAATCGGGCGTCCTGGTGGCGCGACCGAACCTTCCCGAGCCGCCGCTGCAGGCCCTGGAGCGGCGGCTCGGCGCCCGTCGCGCTCCACCGCGACTCCCCATCGCGGTCCTCAGAAGCGGCTGTCGAGCCTGAGCATGATGGCGTGGGTGACATGGCCGGAGGCGGTCTCCAGGCGGTCCGCGGCGAGGCTCAGGGAAACCGGGCCCCCGAAGGCGACGCCGGCACGCAGGTGGCTCGCGCCGTCCTGATCCAGCCGGAGCTCCGCATGGGGGGTGAGCGGGCCCGCCATCAGGCCAGTGCCGGGCAGGCGGGTCTCCAGGGCGAGACCGGTCTGCAGGCGACGGGCACCGCTCTGGTCCAGCCGGAGCTCCGCATGGGGGGTGAGCAGGCCCGAGAACAGGCCGGTGCCGGGGATGCGCGTCTCCAGCGCGAGGCCGGTCTGCAGGTGGCCCGTGCCCTCCTCGGCGACGGAGAACTCGGCATAGGTGCCCAGGCTCTCAATCTGGCCGGAGAGACCCTGTTCGGGGAGCTTCATCCCCCACGACACCCGACCGTCGAGATGCGTCGTGGCCTGCTCCGTCGAGCCCCCGTCGTCCGCGGGCTGGAAGTCGTCCACGGACCGGAAGTCGTCCACGGGCTGGAAACCGACCGGCTTCGACGACTCGGCCTGCATGTTCCAGCCCGGCGAGAGCGTGAACCCGAGGCCCGTTCCGTCCTCGCGCGGTGCCAGGCCCAGCGTCGCCTTGATTCCCTGCCCGCCGAACACGGCCTCCGTGGTGTCCGTCGTGTACCACCGCCCCTGCGCGCCGGCAAACCACCGGTCCCAGCTGCGCTGGATGTCGCCCGTGATCTCCAGCCCCGAGGCGGTCTGCCCGTCGCCGCCGTCCACCCGGGCACCCAGGTGCAGGTTCGAGCTGAAGGCCCCGTCCTCCGAGACGTAATGCCCCTCCAGACCGAGATTGGTGCGCGAGACCTTCGCCTCAATGCCTTCGGCCGTGCCGCTCGTCACCGCCAGGCGCGACCAGCCCGCATCGCCGAGCGCGAAGAGGCTGAAGCCCCCGCGCTCGAGCAGCATCTGCCGGGCCCCCACGAGGCCCATGTCGAAGGCGACGTCGCCGTCGAGGTCGATCGTCTCCTCCGGCCCCGCGGCCAGCTCCGCCCCCCCGGACTGCCACCCGGAGTCCAGCCAGCCTGTTCCCGCATGGGAGGACATGTCCGTCCAGGTGCTGTCCAGCCGACCGCTCCCCCAGCCCATCAGGCTCCACAGCTCGAGCCCCGAGTCGAAGCGCGACCGGAAATAGGGATACACCGCGTCAATCTCGCTCTCGACCAGGCCCGACACCGAGGCGTCGCCCCGGGTCAGCGACTGCGTGACCTCGGCATCGCTCTCGGCGAAGGCGAGCCCCGTCATCCAGTGCTCGCCCATCGAGGCGTCCAGACCCCAGAACAGGGTGTCGCCACCCTCTGTCCGGCTGTTCTGTCCCCACAGGGTGAGTTCCGGCCCGTTTCCGGAAGCGTGATCCTGCCGCTGGAAGCGCTGCCGCGTCCCCTCCTCGTCAGGGGCGGACGCGGCACCTTGCGCCGACCTCCGCTCCGTCCTTGGCAGGGGCTCGTTCAGCGAGATGGCAAAACCCCGGTTCCTTGCCAGGTCGCGGAGGTCTTCGAGCGTGCCCGCCCAGACCTGACGGCCCGGCTCCGGATCGAAGGCTGACAGGCCGGTGCCGCCGAATGGCCGGGTCGTCCCTGCCGAAGGTTCGAAGGGCATGCCCCCCGCGCCCGGCCGATCACGCTCCATGCAGTCATCAAGACTTTCCTCAAGCGGGCAGTCACCCAGACCCGGCACGCCGAACAGCTCGGTAAAGGCGGTGAACACGTCGTTCCCGGAAGTGCCCGCGTTCATGCGCCCGACGATGGTCGCGGACGCCTCCTCCAGCATCGACCGGGCCCGGGCCGCCAGCGCGTTCTTCAACGCCTCGCGCGCCAGCGACTTCACCTCCGACGCCCCTACCGTGAGCTGGAAACCGTCGCTTGCCGTGCCGCCGGCGACGTCCGTGGCGATGACCTCCATCCCGAGCACGTGATGGCCCGAAGGACCGGCGGTCAGGGTCAGCACGTCACCCGACCAGGCGCCGGCCACCCTGTCGCGGGCCGCGGTGTTGATGGGAGCGGTGCTGGCCTCTCCGGTGCCCCGGTCGATGGTGGTCACCAGCACTTCGTAGGTCAGACCCGTGCCGCTGAAATGCGCGGTCATGTCGAGCGCGTGGGTGGCGCTGTTGGCGAGCTCCAGGTCCGGGAAGGGCTCGACCAGGGTCGCCGCGGCCGCCGGCACGGTTTCCACCGTCTCCGACCAGGGGCCCGGCTACTGTCACTATATATTAGTTGATTCCACAGGTGGTCCGTGTTACCTGATTCGCATGCAGGTCGGGATGCGCCATTTCGGGGAGGAAACGGTCGGGTGGCTGAGGTCCGCGGCGGCGGCGGGAGCCGGACGGCGCAGTCTGGCGGCTGGCCTGTGCGAGCGCGAGGACTGGACCAACGCCGCCGGAGCGCCGTGCATCGCCTCCGCCCGGCTGGCCCTGCCGAAGATCGCGGAGCGCTACGGCATCACCCTGCCGCAGGCCGGATCGCCGGTGGCTCCCGGCAGACCGCTGCCGGAGCATCCCGACGTCCACTTCTCCGGCACGCTCGCGGAGCTCGGCGGTGTCGGGCTGGAGATGGCGGAGACGGCGGAGCAGCGGCGCGCCCTGCGGGCGATGATGGAGAGCCACCATCCCCGGGGCGACCCGTCCAATCCCGGCGCTCTCCTCTTCTACTGGATCAGCAGCGAACGCCTGGGGCGCGTCGGCGGGCTCTGCTTTCACGCGGCCAACTGGCACCAGAGGGCCCGGGACGCCTACATCGGCTGGAGCGGCCGGGAGCGGATGGCGAAGCTGGGGCTGCTGGTGCAGAACTCCAGGTTCCTGATCCTGCCAGGCGTGGAGGTCCCGCACCTGGCCAGCCACGTTCTGGGGCTGGCGGCAAGGCGGCTTCCCGATGACTGGGAGAGGCTGCACGGCGTCCGTCCGGCGATGGCCTTCACCTATGTCGGCGCGGAGCGCCCGGGCACGGCCTACGCGGCGGCCGGATGGGAGTTCGCCGGGACCACCTCCGGCCATCCGCCCGGCCACCGCCGGGAGGGAGCGGAGGCCTGCGGCGTCTGGATGAGGCCGCTGGATCCGGACTGGCGCGACCGCATGTGCCGCGGGCCGGAGACGCCGCGCTGGCTGGGCCCTGCCCCGGCGATCCCGGAGGACGCCGACTGGGCGGACCTGGAGTTCGGGCTGTGCGGCCATCCCGACGGACGGGTGCGCAGCCGGATCCTGGCCATGGGGAGGGCCTGGGAGACCCGGCCCGGTGAGCCGGTCGCCGTTGTCTTCGCCGGAAAAAAGGATCAGGGTGCGGCCTACAGGCTGCTTTCCAACCCCAGGGTGAGCATGGACGACATCATCGAGAGCCACCGCATGGCCACGCTCCAGCGCTGCCGGGCCGAGACGGAGGTCCTGGCCATCCAGGACACCACGATGCTGGACTTTTCCGGCCTGAAGGGCTCCACGGGCGGTCTGGCGAAGCTCGGCGGCGGCGGATCGGGCAGCGTCGGCATCCCGGCGCACGTGACGCTGGCGGTGTCGGCCTCCGGCCGCGGCCTCGGGGTGCTGGCCATCGACGCCAGCTTCCGGGAGGGCGTCACCGTGAAGGCCGACCGCAGGCGCGGAGGCACGGGGCGGGCGGAGACGGAACCGGACAGGGCGGCGGAGACGGAGACGCCCGACGGTGGCAGCGAGAGCCGCCGCTGGCTGGAGAGCCTGGCCCTGGCGCAGGAGGTCGGGAGGACCAGCCCTGGAACCCGGATGGTCACCGTCTGCGACCGCGAGGGCGACATATGGGACATGTTCGAGGCCCAGGCGGAGGACCCCGCCGCGGCCGGGCTGCTGGTGCGTTCCAGCGCCTCGACCCGCCGCTCCGTCATCGCCGGCGGTGAGGTGGTGGACCTCATGGAGCACGTCTCCGGGCTGCCCGCCGCCGGGACGCGCACCGTCCACGTCGCGGCGCGCGGCGGGATCACCGGGTCGCGTGGGCGGAAGGCCGTGAGGGCCCGCCCGGCGCGGACCGCGGAGACGGAGATCCGCGTCGCACGCGTCGAGCTGAAGGCCCCCGGACGGAGCCGCCAGACCCTGCCGGTCACCGCGGTGCTCGCCAGCGAGACCACCACGCCGCCGAAGGGCGGCCGGCGGCTGTCATGGCTGCTGCTGTCCAGCGACGCGAAGCCCGACCTCCAGGGCGCCATCGACACCGTCAGGCGGTACGAAAGAAGATGGACCATCGAGGAATATTTCAAGACGCTGAAACAGTGCACCCGCATCGAGGACCGCCAGCTCGACGAAGCGGACGACCTGCGCAGGTGCCTCGCCTTCGACGCCGTCACCGCATGGCGCGTGTTCGACATCCAGCGCGCCGCGAAGGCCGAACCCGACCGGCCCGCCCTCGATTTCCTGGACGAGGACGAGCTCACCGCCCTCTGGATCGGGATGGAGGATTACGGCTTCAGGGACGCCCGGGCACCGCCCTTCGACGGCTTCACCATCCGCGAGGCCGCCATCGACATCGGCCGCTACGTCGGCTTCATCCCCTCGAAACGCCAGCCCCTGCCGGGAACGCAGAAAATGTGGAAAGGCATGAAATACCTCCTCCAGGCGACCGCATTCTACAGGGCCTTCAGAAGCCGGGGCCCGCCCAGGGAGTCAACAGTGCTATAGTGACATGCCCGGCTCCGCGCCGTGCCAGGCGCGGACGCGGAAGCGGTAGCGGGTGCCGTTGTCGAGCCGGGGAATGGTGGCGGTGAGGTCGGTGACGCGCATCGCATCGCCGGCGCTCCAGTCCTCGCCTTCGCGGGTCCAGGCGACTTCGTATTCGCTGGAGACGGGGCCACTGGCGGCCGCCGTCAAGCCGGGGCCGTCGGCGGACAGCGGGGTCGCGGGGCCGGCCGTGGACCGGGCGGGAGCGACGGCCGCGGCGGCGTTTCTCGCCACGACGCCCAGGCTGGACGGGGTGAGGGTTCCGCTGGCGGCTGCGTTGGCTCCGGTCGTGGAAGTGCCTGCGGACGGCGGGCTGCCGGGTCCGGGGGCGACGCCGTTGCCGCCGGCGCTGGTGGGCGCGTTCGAGGCGGTGCCGTCGCCGGGGCTGCCGCTGGCGGCGCCCTGCCCGGGCATTTGCCAGGTGACGGTGGCCGCCCCATCCCCGCCTTCGGCGGTCAAGCCAGTGGGCGCGGCCAGCAACACGGAGGTGGCGCCGACGCCTACGCCGAACTGGACCGCGACAATCTCGCCATTGGTCAGGCTGAGCGCGTCTCGCGGGCCATTGCCATCCGGGTCCCCGGGTCTTCTGTGGAAGGTGTCGAACTCGGTCCAGCTGCCCTGGTAGGTCTTGTCTTTCCAGGTAAACACCATGGCGCTGAGGGCCGCCGCCGGTAGCTTGGGTGTCGTTTTGATGTCTACTTCCTTGCTACTGATATTCCATATCAAATAGTCGATCCTGTAGGTCGTTCTGTCATAGATGAGCTTGTTGTTGTCTATGCTGCCGTAGTTGCCGCCATCTCTCCTGTAGCCTCGGAAGGAGGCACCGCTCCCCACCGTCATGGTCGTCTTCAGGGCGTACGGCGGGGTGGCGGACAGTTCGACCGAGGGGATGCCGGGCAGGGTCGACCAGGCCCGCGTCTGGAACCTGTAGGCGGTTTCGTTGCTGAGGTTGGTCACCGTGTAGGCGCGGGTGTCCCTACCGCTGCCGGGGACGTCAAACCAGGGGCCGTAGTCGCCGGCGGCGGTGCGCTGGCGCCATTGCCACCGGGTGACCGTGCTGTCGGCGGGGCCGTTCCAGGCCAGCGCGACGCTGGCGTCCCCGGGGCTGGCGCTGAAGCCGGCGGGGGCGTCCGGCTCGCCGGTGGCGGGCTTGGCGAGGGTCACGGCGACGCGCTCGCCGTCGATGAGGTCGAGGCCGTCGAGGGCGTGGGAGAACTGGCAGGTTTCGTTCTGGAAGACCCAGCCGCCCAGGTAGCGCCTGTCCTTGACGCTCACCACCCAGTCATTCAGGTCCGCCGCCCGATTGATGAAGGTGTTGAAGGCGATGCACAGCCGGTCGCTGCCGTCCTGATAGACCCAGCTCAGCCGGAACTTCGTGTAGTCGGTCTCGCCGGGCTTTTGGTGGAAGACCGTTTCGTCGTCGATGGCGCCGAAGCCGCTGTCGCCGAAGTGGTAGCCGCGCCTGGTTCCGTCCAAGCCGACGGTGATCATGGTGGACATCAGCGTCTGGAGTCCGCCGGTCCTGGTCGTCTTCTCGTCCGAGGCGAGGCCGCCAACACCCGCGAAGGCGCGCACCTGGAAGCTGTGCGGCGTGTGGCTGGCGAGGCCGTCCACGGTGTGGGCGCGGGTGTCCCTGTCGCTGCCGGGGATGTCGGTCCAGTTGCCGTAGCTGCCGCCGTGGGCCTTGACGCGGTACTGCCACTTGCCAATCCCGGCGCCGGACGGACCGGTCCAGGCGAGGGCCACGCCGTTCTCGCCCGTTGGCTTGGCGGTGAAGCCGGTGGGCTTGTCGGCACCCACCTCGATCTTGAGCGTGACGCCCGTGTCGCCGGTGCTCAGACTGAGGCCGTTCCGGTCCTGACCGTAGCCGTCCCCGTTCGCGACGACACTCCAGCCGCCTGCGTACACCTTGTCCTTCCAGGTCAGCGTCAGTTCGTTGAGGACCGCCAGATCTATCAGGGGATCGGTGATTATGTGTATGTCCGTGACACTTGGCGGACCGTGGATCAACCACGTCAGGTCGTAGCTATGGCCGTTGTAGGTGAACGTATCTTCGCCGAGGGAACCGAAGTTGTTGCCGGGAACGTTGCCGTAGCCGAAGGCATTCCCATTCCTGCCCACGGTCATGGTGGTGTCGAGCAGGCTGGTCTTGCCCGTGGCCGGCTCCGGCGTCGCCGTCCGCTCGTTGGACGCCGCGCCGTTGATGTCTCCCCCGGTGCCGTGCAGCCTGCTCACGGCGCGCACCTGGAAGGTGTAAGTCGTGCCGTTGGCGAGGCCTGTGACGGTGTGGCTGCGGGTGTCCTTGTCGCTGCTCGCGATGTCGGACCAGTTGCCGTAGTTGCCCGTGCCGGCCTTCTGGCGGAACTGCCACCGGTTGATGGCGTCGTCGGCGGGGCCGGTCCAGGCAAGCGTCGCGCTGGCGTCGCCCGCCGTGGCGGTGAAGTTCTCCGGCTTGGTGGTCGGTGGGGCCAGCGCGAGGCTGACGACGTGGCTCTGGCCGTCGGTGAACGGATTGAAAAGCACGCCAAACATCACATACGAAGAAAAGGTCGTCGACCACGTGAGAGCGCCTTCGGTGTTGCCGATGCTCACCTTGAGCCTGCCCTCCGCCGCTGACGGCAATCGCGCGTCGTCGGTGAACTCGACCTCGACCTGGCTGCTGCCGCCCACGAAGTAGAACCGGTCTATGACGTAGGAGGTGCCCTCATAGGTGAAATCGGTATCCGTCAGGCTGCCCAACCCGCTCTGACCGCCGACATAGCCCACATCGTTCCCCGAAGTTCCCGCCGTCAGGCTGGCCGACCAGATTTCGCTGTCGCCGGGGGTGACGGACTGCTCGTCGGAGGCCTCGCTGCCCGCGGTCGAGAAGGCGCGGACCTGGAAGGTGTGGGCGGTGCCATTGGTCAGGCCGGTGACGGTGTAGTCGCGGGTGTCCTTGCCGCTGCCTGGGATGTTGGTCCACTCGCCGTAGTCGCCGCTGGTCTTGTAGCGGTACTGCCATTCTTCGATGGCGTTGTCGGCCGGGCCGGTCCATGCGAGCGCGGCGCTGGCGTTGCCGGCGGTGGCGGTGAAGCCGGTCGGCTTTGCGGGGCCGGCGACGATGAAGTGGATCTCGTAGATTTCGCCTTCGGTGAAGGACACGTTGGTGCCGGCCTCAGACACGTAGTAGTTGCCGCTTGAATGCTTGTTGGCCCGCCACCTGGTCGCGGACGAGCCCGACCCGAGCTGCAGGACGAACTGAGCGGTGAGCGGGCTGGGCAACGCGGCCTCGGTGCCGCTGCTGTCCTTTACATAGATGGTCGGGCTGCCCTGAACACGACTGTCTACATAGAATGAGGCCAAGCTGTAACCGCTGGCGGCACCGGCCATTTGGTCCCGCGTCACGAGACCAAATCCAGTTTGGCCGGAAACGTAGCCAGTCTGGGTTGTCGACCCGCCGGATAATACTTTCTTCCCCGCCACCATCACGGTGGAAAGGAACGAGTTCTCCACCAGGACCGTCTCGTCGTCCACCACGCGCACGGCCACCGAGCCGATCTGGTTGTCGTAGACGCTGTCGGCGTTGCCGGTTTCGGTGTCGAGGTCGATGATCGCATCGCGCCTGTTGCCGGGGTTCTGGGCGGAGTCGTTCTGGCCGGTGACGGTGACCGTCTGGGCGGTCTCCCAGGTGGTCGCGGTGAAGGTGAGGGTGATTTCCTCGCTCGGGGTGCAGGACGCGCCGGTGCAGACCTTGGCCGCGGCGGTGTCGCGCGGCGTCACCTTCACCGTGACGTTGCCGGTGGGCGCCTCGTTCAAGGCCACGGTCCAGGTGGCCGTGCCCTGCTTTTCGACCACGGTGCGGCTGGCCTCGGAGATGACGAGGCGCCTGTTCGACGGCGTGGCCTTGACGACGGCGGCCCAGTGAATACCGCAGCCGTCGGTGCCGTCGCAGGCGGTGGTGCTGCTGCCGTCGCTCGTGCCGTGGACGGCGCCGACCCGGACGTCGTATTCGGTGTCGCTGGTCAGGCCGGAAAGGGTGACCGGGCTGGTGCGGCTGCCGACGAGGGACCATTCGCCGTCGTTGGCGGCGGTGGTCTCCCGGAAGCGCAGCCGGTGTGAGGCGGCGCCGGGGGCGTCGGTCCAGGCGACGGTGAGCGAGGTGGCGCTGGCGACGCCGACGGTGACGGCGGACGGGGCCGGGCCGGGGGTGGCGGTGGCGATGAGGTCGTCCCAGTCCGAGCCCGGGCTGCTCACCCGCACTTGATGCACCGTGCCGTTGGTAATGCCGGTGACGTTGCAGTCGTGCTCGCTGTAGGGCGCCGCGTTGCCGGGCGTACTGCAGGCTGAGAGCCAGGTCCAGGTCCCGGAGGTCCCTTGTCGATAGAAGAAGTTGGCGACCGGCTGACCAGCTTTCCCGTCATTCCCATGCGTCCAGGTCGCGTACAGGCCGCCGTCCCTGGGCTGCACGGCCAGGTTCGAATGTGGACCTTCAGGCAGGCTGGGCTTCACGCCACCGGTGACCCCGGCCCCGCTCCACCAGGTCTTTCCGCCAACGACGGCGCCAACCTGGACAAAATAATCCGTGCCGTTCGCGAGCCCGGTGACCTCGTAGCCGCTCGTCTTGTCCGTCGCGGTCGTCCAGGCGATGGTGCCGACGGCAGTGTAACGCACCGAATAGGAGCTGGCGCCGGTCACGTCATCCCAGGTCACGGTGATCTTGGTGTCGCCCGGCGTGCGCGTCAAGTTGCCGGGCGTCTTCGCCGCGTTGACCAGAATCGGGTCGGTCGCGGGTCCGGCGGAAGCGGAAGTGCCCTCCGCCGTCTTGGCGCGGATGCGGAGCAGGTAGTCCTCGCCCGCGGTCTGGCCCGAGAAGGTGTGGGAGTAGCTGCCAAGGTTGTCCTTGTGGGTTTGGGTCCAGGAGCTCGCGGAAGCGAGCCGGTACTCGGCGATGAAGTCGTTCTCGGAATCTTGCCAATGGACACGTGCGGTTGTAGATGTCAACGTCCGAAGGTAATGCTCGCCCGGCACTCCCGGCAGCGCCGAGTTCGGCGTCGCCTTGATTGTGCTGGACCAGGTGGTGCTGCCGTCATCGACCGCGCCGACCTGGAAGTCGTACTCGGTGCCGTTGCTCAGGCCTTTGATCTCGACGGGGCTGGTCTGGCTGGTCAAGGTCGTCCAGGCGCCTTGCGGGCTGGTCACCCGGTGGCGTACCGAGTAGGAATCGGCTTTGGCGAACTCGTCCCAGAACAGTTTGGCCATGGCGGGGCCGGCGTGGACCTCGAAGTTGCGCGGGCTGGCAGTGGGGGTGGCCTTCTCCTCGGCGGACTGCGGGCCGTTGGTGCTGCCGGAGACGGCGCGGACCTGGAAGGCGTACTCCGTGTCGTTGATTAGGCCGGTGACGATGTGGTTGCGCACGCTCGCCCCGCCGGAGATGTCCGTCCAGTTGCCGTATCCGCCGGTGGTCTTCAGGCGGTACTGCCACTTGTTGATGCCGCTGTCGCTGGGCCCGGTCCAGCCGAGCACCACTTGGGCGTTGCCGCCGGTGGCGGTGAAGCCCTCGGGCAGCAGCCCCGGCGTGGCCGTGCGCTCGACCGACCAGGAGCCGGGCATGGCCGCGTAGGAGGCGCGGAGCTGGAAGGTGTAGCCGGTGTTGTTGGCGAGGCCGGTCACCGAGTGGAGGCGGGCGGCCGCGCCGCCGGGGATGTCGGTCCAGTTGCCGTAGCTGCCGCCGCTGGTGGTCTTGTAGCGGTACTGCCACTTGGTGATGCTGTTGTCGTTGGCGGGGCCGCTCCAGGAGAGCGTGGCGCTGGTGTTGCCGGGCAGCGCGCGGAAGCCCGCCGGCGCCTTCGGGCCGCCCGAGGTCGGGCGCTCGATGACGGCGGTAACCGTTTCGCCGCTGGTCAGTTGGAAGCTGCCCCGGTCGATGCAGGCGTCGCCGTCGGTCTCGCTTCCAACGGTCCAATCCCCCTGGTAGGTGGTGCCGTCGACGGTGACGGCGAGGCCGTTGTCGATGTCCGCGTCGACGAGCTTGGGGCTGGTGCGGAGGCAAAAACTGTCCTGCCAGGTCAACATCTCGATCAGCCTGTGGACGGTTCCCTTGTGGCTGAACGCGGTTTCGGTGATCGTGCCGAAGTTCCGGCCGCTGTGCCTGGAGTACCCCAGAAGCTCGTGCTGGGTGTTGGGATTGGTGACTCCCACGGTGATGGTGGCGTCGAACAGCGCCATGCCGGCGGATGAGGATGAGGGCGTGGCCGAGCGCATCACTGAGGCCGGTCCGCCGGCCGTGGTGAAGGCGCGCACCTCGAAGGCGTAGGTGGTGTTGTTGGTGAGGCCGGTTACGGTGTAGCTGGTGGTGGTGGCGCTGCTGCTCGGCACGTCGGTCCAGTTGCCGTAGCTGCCGCTGCCGGCCTTCTGGCGGTATTGCCACTTGGTGATGGCGCTGTCGGACGGGTCGGTCCAGGCGAGCGTCGCCTGGCCGTCGCCCTCGGTGGCGGAGAAGCCGGTCGGCGCGTCGGGCTGCCCGCTGCCGGGCGGCGTCGAGATGAGCACCGTGACGGTCTCGCCGTTGGTCAGGCTGAGGCTGCCCTTGGCTTGGCAGGCTTCGCCGCCGACGGCGATGCTCCAACCGCCCTCGTAGGTCTGGTCCTCGACGGTGACCGCGAGGTCGTTGAGAAGGGCAGCCGTGAGCATGGGATTGCTGCGGAAGCAGACGCTGCTCTGATAGGTCAGCAACTCGGTCAGCGTGTGGTCGGTTCCGCCCCAGGAGAAGCTGTTCCCGCCGACCGAACCGAAGCTGCGCGTGCCGTGCCGTGAATAGCCGGCGAGGCTGCCGCTGACGCCGACATCCATCGTGGTGTCAAGCAGGGCGCGGGCGTGTTCCGCGGTGACCGTCCGCTCCTCGGACGCCGTGCCGCTGGTGCTGCCGTACACGGCGCGGACCCGGAAGGTGTATGTGGCGCCGCTGGCGAGGCCGGTGACGGTGTGCGAGCGCGTGGCGGCGCCGCTGCCCGCGATGTCGGTCCAGGCGCCGCTGCCCAGGCGGTACTGCCATTTGGTGATGTCGTTGTGCGGCGCGATGGTCCAGGCGAGCGTCGCCGCGCCGACGTCGGCCGTCGCCGTGAAGGTGTCCGGCGCCGCCGTGGACGACTTCGGGACCACCATACGCTCGACGGAGCGGGAGCCCGGGCCGCCGGTGTAGGCAGCGCGCACCTGGAGGGCGTAGCTGATGCCAGTGGTGAGGCCGGTGACGGTGTGCGAGCGCGTGGCGGCGCCGCTGCCCGCGATGTCGGTCCAGGCGCCCCAGGCGTCGCCGGCGGCCTTCTGGCGGTATTGCCACTTGCTGATGTTGCTGTCGGCAGGCAGGCGCCAGGCGAGGCCGACGTTGTCGATGCCCGGCGTGGCGGAGAATCCGACCGGGGCGTCGGGGCTGTCACTACCGCATACTTGACTAGAGATCGGATCCATGCGAATCGGGGACCATGTATATTGGTCTCAGACAGATTTCCCCTGCCACGGTCGAGTGGCTGGGGAACGAATGCCTCCGCGGCGGCGTCACGCGTTCGGGCCTCGCCCGCGAGCTGAGCGGCCGGGAGGGTTGGCTGACCCACGACGGGAGGCCGTCGACGGTCACCGGGATGCGGGTCCTTCCCCTGCTCGCGGAGGAGCTCGGCCTGACGCTGCCGGAGGCGGCGCCGCGCTTCGCGTCGTCCAACGGGCGACCGGCCGCCGACGACCCTGGCGGCGCCCCGGTCGAGTGCGCTCTGGACGCGCTCGGCGGGGTCCGGCTGGAGCCGTTGGCGGAGGCGGACCGCCGCGCCTGGGAGTCGATGATGGAGACGCACCATCCGGAGGGCTGGCGGCGGGCTCCGGGAGGGCAGCTGCGGTACTGGATCGTGAGCGGCGCGCAGGGGCGGCTCGGCGGTCTGGGCTTCGTTCCGGCGTCCTGCCAGCTGGGGCCTCGGGACGGTGCCATCGGCTGGTCGGCGCGGGCGCGGATCGCGAACATGGGCCTCGTCCTTAACAACCACCGCTTCCTGATCAGACCTTCCGTGAGGGTCCACGGCCTCGCCTCCCTGGCGCTGCGGCTGGCGGCGGAGCGCGTGGCGGACGACTGGCAGGCCCTCTACGGGGTCCGCCCCGTCCTCGCCTACACGCTCGTGGGTCCGGACCACGCCGGGACGGGTTACAGGGCGGCGGGCTGGGAGAGATGTCCCGGCCTGACCTCCGGGCGGCGTTCGGGCATCCGTCGCAGCGTGTGGACGCTGCCGCTGCAGCCGGACTGGCGGAAGGTTCTCCAGGCGGAGCCGGAGCGCAGGCTCGGGCATACCGGACCGCTGCACCGCGGGGGCGACTGGGCGGAGCGGGAATACGCGCGGAGCAGCCATCCGGACGGCCGGGTCCGCCGCCGGATCGCCGCGATGGGGGCGGCCTGGACCAGGAAGCTCGGTGCGCCGGTGCCGGAGCTGTTTCCGGGCAGGGCGGAGCAGGAGGCGGCTTACAGGCTGCTCTCGAACGCTGGGGTGACCATGGACGACATACTCGAACCCCACCTGGAGGCGACGGTGGAGCGCTGCCGCCTGGAGCCGGTGATCCTGGCTGTCCAGGACACGACGACGCTGAACTACGGCACCCTGGCGGCGACGTCCGGGCTGGACGGGCTCGGCGGCGGCGGAAAGGGCACCGACGGCATCCTCGCCCACTGCGGCGTGGCACTGAACGGCAGCGGACGCCCGCTCGGGCTGTTCACGCTCGACGCGGACTTCCGGCGGCGGCCGGACAGGGACAGCACCCGCTGGATCGACGGGCTGCGGCGGGCCGGAGAGCTCGCGGAGGCCTGCCCGGACGCGAAGGTCGTGAGCGTCTGTGACCGCGAAGGCGACTTCTGGGCCCTTCTCCGCGAAGCGGACCGGACCGGCGCCGCGCTGCTGGTGCGGGCGAGCCGCTCGGCGAAGCGGCGCGTGGCGCTGCCCGACGGCGACGAAAGGTGCCTGTGGGAGCATGTCGCCGCGCTGGAGCCGGTCGGCCACCGCAGGATCACCGTTCCCGAACGCGGCGGGCCGAAGGCCCGGAAAGCGCGCGTCGCCACGCTGACGCTGCGCTGCGCGGAACTGGACATCGCGGCGCCGAGGGACGCGGGGGACAGGCGCCCGCTGCCCGTGACGGTGGTCTCCGCCATCGAGGAGAACCCGCCGAAGCGCGTCGCGAAGGGAGGGGAGGCGCTGCACTGGATGCTCCTGTCCAACGAGGGCGGCGACGGCATGCGGACGGCGGAGACCGCCCTGAGGCGCTACGAACTGCGCTGGCGCATCGAGGAATACTTCAGGGCCCTGAAGACGGGGACGAGGATAAAGGACCGCAGGCTCGACGCCGCCGACGACCTGCGCAGATGCCTCGCCTTCGACGCGATAACCGCGTTCCGGGTCTGGGACCTCCAGCTTCTGGCGCGGGAGAGCCCCGACAGCCCGGCGGACCGCCATGTCAGCCCGGAAAGCGTCGAGGCGGTGGTCATTCACGCCGCGTATGAGCGCGTCATCGGCCAGAGGGCGCCGCCGGAGCCGGACATGAGCGTGGCGCGCTACGTCACGCTCGTCGCCGGCCTCGCCGGGTTCCGCCCGACGAAGCGCCAGCCCCTGCCCGGAACCCAGAAGCTATGGCAGGGCCTGCGCATCCTCAACGTCGCGGAAACCCATGCCAGGGCCATACGGGCCCGGACGGAGCGGAGAAGGGAATGAGCCGGTCAAGTATGTGGTAGTGACAGGCGTCGGGGCCGTTCGGGATCGGCACGGTGAGCGCGGCGACGACCTTGTCGCCTTCGGTCAGGCTGAGGCCGTCCTTGCTGCGGCAAGCGTCGCCGCCGGCGGATGTGGACCAGTCGCCCTCGAAGGTCCGGCCCCCGACGGTGATCACCAGTGCGTTGAGGAAGGCCAACGCGAGCATGGGATCGGTGCGGACGCAGATGCCGTTCTGATAGGTCAGAAACTCGGTCAGCGTGTGGTCGGTTCCGCCCCAGGAGAAGCTGTTCTCGCCCACCGAGCCGAAATTCCGGTTGCCGTGCCGGGAGTAGCCGGCGACGTTGCCGCTGACGCCGACGGTCATGGTCATGTCGAGCAGGGCGCGGGCTTCTTCCACCGTGATCGTCTGTTCCGCGGACGCGGCACTGTTGGTGATGCCGTACACCGCACGGACCTGGAAGGTGTAGGCGGTGCCGGTCGTGAGGCCGGTCACGGTGTGGCTCCGCGTGGCGCCACCGGCGATGTCTTGCCAGCTTCCCCAGGCGCCGGTGGTCTTCTGGCGGTATTGCCATTTGGTGATTTCGTTGTGCGGCGCGAGGGTCCAGGCGAGCGTCGCCTCGCCGACACCGGCCGTCGCAGTGAACGTGTTCGGTGCCGCCGAGGATGTCGCTGGCTTCACCGAGCGCTCGACCGATCGGGAGCCGGGACCGTCCGCGTAGGCGGCGCGGACCTGGAAGGCTACTCCGTGCCGTTGGTGAGGCCGGTCACGGTGTGGCTCCGCGTGGCGGCGCCGCTCGTCGGGATGTCCGTCCAGGCGCCCCAGTCGCTATTCGCCTTCTGTCGATATTGCCACTTGGTGATGTTGTCGTCGGTGGGAGGCTCCAGGCGAGGCCCGCGTTGCCGCCGCCCGGCGTATGTCACTTGTCGTGGTTGACTCGCGGGGTGGTGATGATACCCGATTCGCATGCAGGTCGGGATGCGCCATTTCGGGGAGGGAACGGTCGAGTGGCTGAGGTCGATGGCGGCGACGGGAGCCAGCCGTTCCGCCCATGGCCGGAGGCCTGTGCGAGCGCGAGGGCTGGACCAACGCCGCAGGAGCGCCGTGCCTCGCCTCCGCCCGGCTGGCCCTGCCGGGGATCGCGGAGCGCTACGGCATCGCCCTGCCGTCGGCGGGGCGGCCTCCACCCGGTCGTCGCGGGCCGCTGCCGGGACCATCCCGACGTCCGGTTCTCCGGCACGCTCGCGGAGCTCGGCGGGGGTCGGGCTGGAGATGGCGGAGACGGCGGAGCAGCGGCGTGCCCTGCGGGGGATGGAGAGCCACCATCCCCAGGGCGAGCCGTCCAATCCCGGCGCGCTCCTCTTCTACTGGATCCGGAGCGAACGCCTGGGGCGCGTCGGCGGG
>CBDATU010000008.1:0-8858 GCA_965199865.1 uncultured Rhodobacter sp.
ATGTCAACCGACGCGAATCCGTTGGAGACCGGAGGTATCATCGCGGCAAATGACCGGATATTTCCAATACTGGCCGCCGCCATTCGGGGGGACTGATCGGGACCATACCTGGTCCGCTGTCATCACCGCCACAGCACGTTCCGTTCATGGTGCTGGATGGTGTTGGCGAGGCTGGCGAATTCGCTGGTAATGAACCGGACCAGCCGTCGCACGACCGGCTTTTCAGGTACGGTGCGATTGACCAGCACGCCCAGATTGCGGTCTGGATCGCCAATTCGAACCGGGAGAGCCGACAGGCGGTTTTCCCGCCGAAGCATGAATACGACCGAATACGGAAGCACGGTTAGCGCGTCAGAACCTGACAGTATGTTTGTTACGGCGCTAAGTGATCCGCCGGTGAAGCTGACCTTGAAATCGCGTACGCCGATGCTGAACAGCGCTGCCCTCAGGTCGTGATAGAGCGGGCTGTCGGCGGGAGGGGCTATCCAGGGAAAGGTGGCAATGTCCTTACGGCGAACCGGCGACCTGCGCGCAAGTGGATGACCCGTGCGACAGGCGATGACGTTTCGGCCCGGTAGAATCTGCGTGAATCCACAGCTTTCGGAAACCTCGGATTCCCGAATGGGCAGGATCGCGAGATCCAGGGTGTCGCCTTCGAGCTTGCGAATCAGTTCGACGATGTAACCGTAGCTCTGGTCAATCCTGACATCTGGATTCTCGGACTGGAAACCCGCTATCATGCCTGAGACCACCCCATCCATGAAGATCGGCGTACCCGCGATCCGAACGGCGCCGCTCCGGCCGCTATGGTAATTCGCGACGGTCCTGCTGGCGCTGTCGTTCGCCTTACGGATGCGACGGCCCGCTTCCGCGAGCGCCAGGCAGAGTTCCGTTGGCTGCAGTGGTCGACGCTGGGGTTCGAACAGCATGGCGCCGATCCGCTTCTCAAGCATCGAGACCGAGCGCGAAACGCTGGGCTGCGATTTCCCCAGGGCTACAGCGCCTTCGGTCAAGCCACCGTTATCCACGATGGCGGCAAGGATTTCGAGATGACGGGGATCTATTTTCATAACGTCATGTTATGTAACGGTGATGCAATTCGATCAAGTCGGCAATTTCATATACTATTGTAGGAGTCAGACGAACTGTCATTGAGGAGCCAGGAATGCCTTTGGCCGAGTCCGGTGCCAAATCCCAGAAGGTGCGCTTCGGCGTGGGCCTACGACATTCGATTTCCAGCGAACTGGAAGATATGGGACTGTTTCGTGCCCTGATGCTTTCAACGCCCGAACAGTCACGGATAGCACTCGACCTCGCAGGGGAACTGGGAAACAGGGCCGCGGGCGTGTTTTCCCGCGCCGCCATGCATACACCGGTCGAGGTTTCCGAGGAGGCTTTGGCGCATGCTCGGTCTGTCGAGGCGGACTGCTTCGTCGCCGTAGGCGGTGGCTCAACGACGGGGTTGGGGAAGGCGCTGGCGCTGCGCACCGGGCTCCCGCAGATCGTGGTGCCAACGACTTACGCCGGTAGTGAGGCAACACCGATCCTTGGGCAGACGGAAAATGGCGTAAAGACGACGCTGACCGATGCCAGGATCCTCCCCGATCTGATAATTTACGATCCGGAGCTTGCGGTGACGCTGCCGAAGGAACTGAGCGCGACCAGCGGCCTGAATGCGATGGCGCATGCGGCGGAGGCGCTATACGCGCGCAACAGGACGGTGGAAACCACGGAGCTTGCGCTCCAGGGCCTCCGCGCTTTCGCCAAATCTCTTCCGGAAGTGCTGGAGAATCCAGGTAACCTGTCCGCCCGGGAGAATACGCTAAGGGGCGCCTGGGCATGTGGGACCGTTCTGGGCCGTGTTGGCATGGCGCTGCATCACAAGCTCTGCCACACTCTGGGAGGCTCGTTCGATCTTCCCCATGCTCAGACCCATGCCATTGTCCTGCCCCATGCGATCGCCTACAACGAGACCGCGGTGCCCGATCTGCTGGCCCCTATCGGTAGGATTCTGGGAGGAGGCGCTCCTGGGCGGGCGATCTGGGATTTTTCCGGAAGCGTTGGTGCGCCAAGAATGTTGAAAGATCTCGGAATGGCCGAGAGCGATCTTGACCGAGCGGCCGATCTCGCAACACGAAACCCCTACTGGAACCCCCGCGACGTGACCCCAAACGGGCTTCGCGCGCTTCTTCAGAACGCCTGGAGCGGTGTTGCGCCAGGCAGTTGAGCAAACCTTATCTTCAGGGAGGATCAAACAATGTTTACACGCCGTAGACTGCTTAAGTCATCTGCCGCAACCGCGATGACACTGGCTGCTGGAGGGCTGGCCGCTCCGGCTGTGGCGCAGGGTGCCAGAATCCGGCTGGGCTACGTCAGCCCGCAATCGGGCCCGCTCGCCGCATTTGCCGAGGCCGATCAGTTCATCATCGACACGTTTCTCGCCGCTGCTGGCGGAGACTTCGAGGTGATTGTCAAGGACAGCCAGTCCAACCCCAACAGAGCTGCCGAAGTGGCCAAGGAACTGATCGTTGATGATGAAATCAACCTGATGCTGGTTGCGTCCACACCTGAGACCACCAATCCGGTCGCCACGACCTGCGAGGCCGAGGAAGTGCCCTGCGTGTCGACCGTTGCTCCCTGGCAGCCCTATTTCATTGGGCAGCAGGGTAATCCGGGCGACCCTGCATCATGGACACCATTCGACTATTCCTATCACTTCTTCTGGGGGCTTGAGGATGTGATCGCGGTATTCACCAACATGTGGGGCCAGCTTAGTACCAATAAGTCCGTGGGAGCGCTGTTCCCCAATGATGGTGACGGCAATGCCTGGGGTGATCCTGTGGTGGGCTTCCCCCCGGTGCTCGACAGCCTAGGCTACCGGCTAACGGATACAGGCCGCTACCAGAACCTTACGGATGACTTCACAGCGCAAATCAACGCCTTCAGGGCTGCGGAGGCTGAGATCGTCACCGGTGTTGTGATCCCGCCGGACTTCACCACCTTCTGGACACAGGCCAAGCAGCAGGGCTACACGCCAAAGGCTGCGTCGATCGGCAAGGCGATCCTGTTCCCGCAGGCGGTCGAGGCGCTGGGTGCCACTGGCCATAATCTGTCATCCGAAGTCTGGTGGTCCCCGTCTCATCCCTTCTCATCCTCGCTGAACGGAGCGTCGGCGGGTGATGTGGCGGGAGGCTACGAGGAAGCGACGGGGCGGCAATGGACCCAACCGATCGGCTTTGTGCATGCGCTGTTTGAAGTCGCCCGGGACGTAATGGGCCGCGTTTCGGACATTGATGACGGCGACGAAGTTGCCGAGGCCGTCGCCGCGACAGGTCTTGACACCATTGTTGGCCCGGTCTCCTGGAACGGAGAGGGCCTGCCACCATTCGCGGCCAGAAACGTGGCCAAGACGCCACTGGTTGGTGGACAGTGGCGCCTGAAGGATGGCGGCGGCTACGATCTTGTCATCGTCGACAACCAGACCGCACCGGACATTCCTGCTGGCGGTACAATGGAAGAGATTTCCTGACTTAATGGGAAAATGGTGCGGGCCTGGAATTGATGGCCCGCGCTTTCGGGGTGGATATGGCACTTCTTCGGCTCAGAAACCTCAATAAGTCCTTCGGCGCGCTCACGGTTGCCGATGGACTTACCTTTGACGTGCCGGAAGGGCAGGCGCTTGGCATCATTGGCCCCAACGGTGCCGGGAAGTCGACACTCTTCAACCTTATCACGGGCAATCTCATGCCGGATTCCGGAAGCATTGAGTTTGGTGGCGAGGATGTCACCCGGACCCCGCCGATGCGGCGGGCGCTTGCCGGAATCGGCCGTTCGTTCCAGATTCCGCAGCCATTCGAAAAACTTACGGTATTTGAAAACCTGGTTGTCGCCGGTGCGTATGGGCGGAATCTCAGCGAAGCCGCAGTCACCGATCACTGCGCTGGAATTCTGGAGCAGACCGGGATGATGGGGCGGGCCAACCTGCCCGCCGGTTCGCTGCCGCTGCTGGAGCGCAAGCGGCTGGAGCTTGCCCGTGCGCTGGCAACCGCTCCGAGACTTCTGTTGCTTGACGAAATCGCAGGAGGGCTTACCGATGGAGAATGCCAGTCCCTGATCGCGACCATCCGGCGGATACGTGATCAGGGGGTTACCATCGTCTGGATAGAACATGTGCTGCACGCCCTGACATCGGTGGTCGAACGGCTTCTTGTGCTTGATTTTGGCCGCATCATCGGCATTGGCGATCCGGGTGAGATCATGGCCAGCCGGGAAGTGCGGGAAATCTATCTGGGGCTTGAGGTCTGATGCCTTTGCTGGAGACCAGTGGCCTCACCGCGTTTTACGGCGATTTCCAGGCACTGTTCGGTGTCGACATATGCCTGAACGACGGTGAGACGGTGGCGATCATTGGGGCCAATGGCGCCGGGAAGACGACACTTCTCCGGTCGATCTCCGGGGTTCTGAAAAACGCTCCCGATTCGGTAAGGTTTGCTGACACGGACATCGGACATCTGGATGCTGACAGGGTGATGGCGCGCGGCGTTGTCATGGTGCCCGAGGGCCGCAGGCTTTTTCCGTCGCTCAGCGTCGAGGAAAACCTCCAGATGGGCTCCTATGGCCGGTCCACCGGCGGATACTGGACGCTGGAGACGGTTTATGAGCTGTTTCCGGTGCTCAGGGAACGGCGGATGAACCCAGGAACGGCACTGTCGGGTGGACAGCAGCAGATGGTCGCGATCGGTCGGGGGCTAATGTCAAATCCCCGGGTGCTGCTTTGTGACGAGATCAGCCTTGGCCTGGCCCCGGTGGTGATCCGGGACATCTACGCCGCGCTGCCCCGGATCAGGGAATCGGGTGCTTCGGTCGTCATCGTGGAGCAGGACATCAATCAGGCACTCAGGGTTTCGGATCGGGTTTACTGCATGCTGGAGGGCCGCGTCACGCTCACGGGGACACCATCGGAAATCTCGCGTGAGCAGATCCACACCGCCTATTTCGGCGAGACGGTCGCATGATCTGGGTGGACACAGTGGTGCAGGGGGTGCTGCTGGGCGGGCTCTACGCGCTCTTCGCCGCCGGGCTGAGTCTGGTCTTCGGGATAATGCGGCTGGTCAATCTTGCGCATGGCGATCTCATTGTGTTCGGTGCCTACATAATCCTGATCCTTGTGTCGCTTCTGGGCCTGAATGCGTTCGTAGCCGCTGCCGTCGCCACGCCGCTGATGTTTGCGCTTGGCTGGCTGCTGCAGCGATTCGTTCTCAACCGAACGCTGGGAGATGACATCCTGCCTCCGATGCTTGTCACGTTCGGCCTTTCAATTGCGCTGCAGAACGCTTTGCTGGAAGGGTTTTCGGCGGACAGTCAACGCATACGAGGAGGAACGCTGGAGACCGCGTCGCTCGCCCTGGGCCCGATCAATGTTGGAGTGATGCCGCTTCTCTGCTTTGCATCAGCGATACTTGTGATTGTGGTGCTTAACCAGCTGTTCTACCGCACCCGGCTTGGCCGCGCCTTTCGCGCCACATCCGACGATGCAGTAACGGCAAGCCTGATGGGTGTGAGACCGGCACAGATTTTTTCCGTCGCGACAGGTATCGCGATGGTCGTGGTTACCGTCGCCGCGCTGTATCTGGGCATGCGAGCGAATTTTGACCCGACCATCGGGCCGGCGCGGCTGATCTATGCGTTCGAAGCGGTAATCATTGGCGGGCTTGGATCGCTCTGGGGCACTCTTCTTGGTGGAATCATCATCGGGGTTGCCCAGACGGTCGGTGCCGCAGTCAATCCTGAATGGCAGATCCTTTCAGGCCATATCGCGTTTCTGGCCGTTCTGCTGGTTCGGCCGCGCGGTCTGCTGCCACGGGCGGTGGACTGATGCGCTTCGCCGCCGAAACCCATACCCGTGTTTCGCGTATTGCCGGAGTGGTGGCGCTCGTGCTGGTGGCGGTCGCCATCGTTCTTCCCGCGTTTGCCGGACGTAGCCTGATCCAGGATCTTTTCTTCGTTCTCACGCTCGCGGTACTGGCGCAGTGGTGGAACCTGCTGGCGGGGTATGGCGGGCTGGTATCGGTCGGACAGCAGGCTTTTGTGGGCATTGGCGCCTACGCGATGTTTGGCGCCGTGATTCTGTGGGGCATTGATCCGGTTCCCGCCATCCTGCTTGGTGGCCTTGCCGCCCTGGCCCTTGCCGTTCCCACGGGATTCTTCGCGTTTCGGCTTCAGGGAGCCTATTTCGCGATCGGAACCTGGGTGATCGCGGAAGTCGTCAGGCTTTCGGTAGCGCAGTGGAAGCAGGTCGGCGGCGGCACCGGCACCTCCCTGCCCAGGGACGCGGTGAAAGACATGTGGTTCGTTGAGGCCATCAAGGCGCTTCTGGATGTCAAGACATCCGCGGCGCGCGACATTCTCTCTTACTGGCTTGCACTTCTGCTTGCCGTTCTGACCATCGGTGGGATCTACTGGCTTCTGCGCACGCGACGTGGTCTCGCACTGGCCGCCGTTCGTGACAACGAGGCGGCGGCGAGGTCGGTTGGCGTCGATCCCCGCGCCATGAAATGGACAGTGTTCCTTCTGGCGGCGCTTGGCACAGGGCTTGCCGGAGGCCTGATCTATCTGCAGAAGGCCCGGATATCGCCCGACGCCGCGTTCAGTGTGCTTGACTGGACAGCCTATGTGATCTTCATAGTCGTGATCGGCGGCATCGGAACGATTGAGGGTCCCCTCATCGGAGTCCTGGTCTTTCTGGTACTGCAGAGCCTCCTGGCGGATTACGGAAGCTGGTACCTGCTGTTGCTGGGGCTGATCGGCATTGCCGTGATGCTGTTCGCGCCGCGTGGGCTCTGGGGGCTGTTCACCGACCGGACCGGCATTGAGCTCATTCCGATCCGGCGTCGGCTGGTACGGAAGCAAACGCAATCATCGGAGAATGACGATGGCTGAAATCAACACGGACATCCTTGTAATTGGCACTGGACCGGCCGGGTCGGCAATGGCGGCGCTTCTGTCGAGCTATGGCATCGAGAACATGCTGGTCAACCGCTATCGCTGGCTTGCGAACACGCCGCGTGCGCATATCACCAACCAGCGGACTATGGAGGTGCTGCGCGACCTCGGCCGAGAGGTTGAGGACGAGGCGTATATGCATGCCACGGAGCAGGATCTCATGGGTGAGAACGTGTTCTGCGAAAGCCTCGCTGGCGAAGAGATCGGTCGGATGAAGTCGTGGGGAAAGCATCCGCTCAGCCGGGCGGAGCACCAGCTGAGTTCCCCCTGCCACATGAACGATCTGCCGCAGACCTATATGGAACCGCTGCTGTTCAAGACCGCCTGTTCGCGCGGTACGCAGGCGCGGATGTCGACTGAATACCTTAGTCATGAGCAGGACGCGGATGGCGTAACGTCAACGCTGCGCGACAGGCTGTCGGGACGCGAGTTCCAGGTTCGGTCAAAATACCTGGTCGGTGCGGATGGCGGCAATTCCGCCGTGGCCGAACATGCGGGACTTTCCTTTGAGGGAAAGATGGGTGTGGGCGGTTCCATGAACATCCTGTTCCGTGCCGATCTATCGAAATACATCTCCCATCGTCCTTCAGTCCTTTACTGGATCATGCAGCCGGGCGCGGATGTAGGCGGAATCGGCATGGGACTGGTGCGCATGGTGCGTCCATGGAACGAATGGCTGATCGTCTGGGGTTATGACATAAACGAGCCAGCGCCGGAGGTGGACGCCCAATTCGCCACCGGTGTCGCCCGCCAGCTTGTTGGCGACCCGGATCTTGAGATCGAGCTTCTCTCCGCGAACACCTGGACCGTCAACAACATGTATGCGACCCACATGCAGAACGGGCGCGTGTTCATAATGGGGGATGCCGCACACAGGCATCCTCCGTCGAATGGTCTGGGTTCCAATACATCGATTCAGGATGCATTCAACCTTGCATGGAAGCTTGCAGCCGTCACCAGGGGGCAGGCAGGCGTTGCGCTGCTGGACAGCTATTCCGAGGAACGTGCGCCGGTAGCAAAGCAGATTGTGACCCGGGCAAATCAGTCAATCGCCGAGTTTGGTCCAATTTTCGAGGCGCTGGGCATGACCGGCGGAACTGACGTCGAAAAGATCAGGGCAAGCATGCAGGCGCGAACCGGCGTCACTCCAGAGGCCGAAAGGCAACGCGCCGCGATCCGGAAAGCCATTGAGTTCAAGAAGTATGAGTTCGACGCCCATGGGGTCGAAATGAACCAGCGCTACCGGTCCGGTGCAGTGGTGACTGACGGGCAGATGGAGCCCGCATTCGAGCTTGACGCTGAACTGCATTACCAGCCGACCACCTGGCCGGGTGCCAGACTTCCGCATGTATGGGTGTTCGATCATGACACGGGAGAGCGGGTCTCGACCCTTGATCTCTGTGGTCAGGGGCGGTTTACCCTGTTTACCGGAATTGGCGGAGAGGCCTGGATTGACGCGACCGACTTGTTGGCCGAGGAACTGGACATTCAGATCAGCTGCCATGTCATTGGTCCGCGCCAGACCTATGTCGACCATGTTGGTGACTGGGCGCGGGCGTCGGAAGTTTCCGACAGCGGCTGCATTCTGGTGCGTCCGGATCAGCATGTGGCGTGGCGGATCGAAGAGATGGCTGACGACCCGAAGGGCGAACTTGGACGGGTTCTCAGGACCATCCTTGCGAGATAGGGGGAGAGCACATGACGCGGAATCCTGGCTATTTCACCGAGGAAAACTCGGCGGAGGTGGTGATTGAGCGGATGCGGAACGCGAACAATCCACGCCTTCGCGAGGTGATGGAAGTGGTGATCCGCAAGCTGCATGAAGCGGTCAAGGAAATCGAGCCGACCCGGGAGGA
>CBDATU010000009.1:0-393353 GCA_965199865.1 uncultured Rhodobacter sp.
AGCGTGGCGACGCGCGCTTTCCGGGCCTTCGGCCCGCCGCGTTCGGGAACGGTGATCCTGCGGTGGCCGACCGGCTCCAGCGCGGCGACATGCTCCCACAGGCACCTTTCGTCGCCGTCGGGCAGCGCCACGCGCCGCTTCGCCGAGCGGCTCGCCCGCACCAGCAGCGCGGCGCCGGTCCGGTCCGCTTCGCGGAGAAGGGCCCAGAAGTCGCCTTCGCGGTCACAGACGCTCACGACCTTCGCGTCCGGACAGGCCTCCGCGAGCTCTCCGGCCCGCCGCAGCCCGTCGATCCAGCGGGCGCTGTCCCTGTCCGGCCGCCGCCGGAAGTCCGCGTCGAGCGTGAACAGCCCGAGCGGGCGTCCGCTGCCGTTCAGTGCCACGCCGCAGTGGGCGAGGATGCCGTCGGTGCCCTTTCCGCCGCCGCCGGGCCCGTCCAGCCCGGACGTCGCCGCCAGGGTGCCGTAGTTCAGCGTCGTCGTGTCCTGGACAGCCAGGATCACCGGCTCCAGGCGGCAGCGCTCCACCGTCGCCTCCAGGTGGGGTTCGAGTATGTCGTCCATGGTCACCCCAGCGTTCGAGAGCAGCCTGTAAGCCGCCTCCTGCTCCGCCCTGCCCGGAAACAGCTCCGGCACCGGCGCACCGAGCTTCCTGGTCCAGGCCGCTCCCATCGCGGCGATCCGGCGGCGGACCCGGCCGTCCGGATGGCTGCTCCGCGCGTATTCCCGCTCCGCCCAGTCGCCCCCGCAATGCAGCGGTCCGGTATGCCCGAGCCTGCGCTCCGGCTCCGCCCGGAGAACCTCCCGCCAGTCCGGCTGCAGCGGCAGCGTCCACACGCTGCGACGGATGCCCGAACGCCGCCCGGAGGTCAGGCCGGGACATCTCTCCCAGCCCGCCGCCCTGTAACCCGTCCCGGCGTGGTCCGGACCGACGATGGTGTAGACGAGCGCCGGACGGACGCCGTACCGCCCCTCCCAGTCGTCCGCCACGCGCTCCGCCGCCAGCCGCAGCGCCAGGGAGGCGAGGCCGTGGACCCTCACGGAAGGTCTGATCAGGAAGCGGTGGTTGTTAAGGACGAGGCCCATGTTCGCGATCCGCGCCCGCGCCGACCAGCCGATGGCACCGTCCCGAGGCCCCAGCTGGCAGGACGCCGGAACGAAGCCCAGACCGCCGAGCCGCCCCTGCGCGCCGCTCACGATCCAGTACCGCAGCTGCCCTCCCGGAGCCCGCCGCCAGCCCTCCGGATGGTGCGTCTCCATCATCGACTCCCAGGCGCGGCGGTCCGCCTCCGCCAACGGCTCCAGCCGCACCCCGCCGAGCGCGTCCAGAGCGCACTCGACCGGGGCGCCGCCAGGGTCGTCGGCGGCCGGTCGCCCGTTGGACGACGCGAAGCGCGGCGCCGCCTCCGGCAGCGTCAGGCCGAGCTCCTCCGCGAGCAGGGGAAGGACCCGCATCCCGGTGACCGTCGACGGCCTCCCGTCGTGGGTCAGCCAACCCTCCCGGCCGCTCAGCTCGCGGGCGAGGCCCGAACGCGTGACGCCGCCGCGGAGGCATTCGTTCCCCAGCCACTCGACCGTGGCAGGGGAAATCTGTCTGAGACCGATATACATGGTCCCCGATTCGCATGGATCCGATCTCTAGTCAAGTATGCGGTAGTGACAGGCTGCGAATGCCGCCAGTGCCACCGGTGGTGTCACCGTCGAGATGACGGCGAAGAACACGACAAAGAGATGCAGTGTGAGTGGGGCCAGCCCGACAGCGTCGATCCCTGACGAAAGCGCAATTACGATTATGAAATAGGTGGCACCTGGCGGCAGGCCCATTCCCAGAACGATGGCACCGAGCGCCACCACGATCAGTGCGACAGGCAGAGGTCCGTTAGCCAGCTGTGTGAGCAGCAGCGACAGCCTTCCGGAAAACCCGGAGACCTGGATCAATCCAACAATCAGCCCAATCGCGGCCACGATTACCACAATGCTCGCGGCCATACGGCCCGCATTGACGAACGCGCCGTAAATCCCGCTCCACGACCGAAAGCCCGGAAACAGGATCAGGGAGCAGACAAAGGCAACCGCAAATCCATAGAATCCAGCTTTGAGTACCGACGGCTGCACGAACAGAAAATAGCTCAACGTTCCCAATGGCAGGACGAAAACGAGGCATTGGGTCAGTTCACGACGGGAAAGACCGGGGCGGACCTCTGTGGGCAGCGGTCCAATTCCCTGGCGTCGCGCCTCGAAATATACCGTCAGGAAGGTGCCAAGATAAAAGAATGCCGCCGGAATGATGGCCGCAACGACGATGTAGCGATACTCTAGTCCGATCTGCCCGGCGACAAAGAAGGCCACTACGCCCAACACTGGTGGCATTACCTGGCCACCTGTGGAGGCGGCGGCTTCGACTGCGGCGGCGAAGCTGGGCCTGAAGCCCGATCGCTTGATCACCGGAATGGTCATCACACCGGTCGACACAACGTTGGAAATCGCCGCACCCGAAAGGGTGCCGAACAGGGCCGAAGAGGCTACCGCCGCATGTGCGGCACCGCCGGTGAGACCCCCGGTCAGACGGTTTGCGATCTTCATCAGCAGGTCGCCCGCGCCACTTGCCATGAGTACCGCGCCGAACACGATGAATATGAGCACATTGCCCGAAACCACCTGCAGGGGTTGGCCGAATATTCCTCCTGTCTGAGCCCAGAAATTGAGCACCATGGAGTTCATTGACTGTGCCAGCGTGCTGTCCGACCCAACGAATATCCCGGCCCAGTCCGGCAACCGGCCACGGACGAAGAAATAGATCAGCCAGAACAGGCAGAAGCCGACAATGAAACCCCCGAAGTGCCTCCAGGTGAGATACAGTGCCAGAACCGTGGCTATGGAAAAGAGAAAATAGTCCGATAGGTCCGCTCTCGGCAGAGCCCCACCATCCACGGCAAAAAGTATTACGATCCAGGTCAGGATCACGGCCGAAGAAAGCGCCGCCAGCGACCAGTTCAGCCAGCGCCAGCGCATTGGCAGGTGCAGGAACGTGGCCGCAAAGGACAGCAGGACAGGCAGACCAAGGATCATCCCAGTTGGCAGAAGGACAGAACGCTCAAACGCCCGGAAGCTGGCACCAAGCCAGTGCGACCTGAGAAGTTGCCGTTGATCCCGGCGGGATAGATCCTCGAACCCCTGGGTTGTGGATTCGATAAACCACCGGACGAACTCACTCATTGGCCCGGATGCCGCATAGACCAGGATGGTCAGCGCAAACAGAAAGGCGACCATGTTTCCTGCGCGTAATTCCAGGGAGTTCTGGTTCATGCCCCGCTCCCCATCCGTTCCTGCTTCCCGACTTCCAGAAAGTGGAAGTTGCGAGTGGTTGCATTCGGTTCCGCGCAGGGCAAGGCTATCGGCCCAGGCGCCGAAGTCGCGGTAAGCAGTGCCGCGGATGACATGGGGATTCACGATAGCATGCAACAGGTTGTCGCCAGGAAGCAGGGCCTGCAGGTCTCCACGGAGTTGCCGGCGTCATAACGCCAGGGCTTCGCATTCCGCCATCGCGCTCATTCCGCCGTCTACGACGATATCCTGACCCTTGATCCAGCCACTGCCCGGCGAGGCCAGGAACAGGATGACATCAGCTACCTCACCAGGCGTGCCCGGGCGTCCTGCACGCTCGACATTCCTGGTCATCCGGTCACCGAAGGCCGCAGCGAAATCCGGAAGGATGCCCGTATTCACGGCGGCTGGGCTGACGCAGTTCATTCGCAGGCCACGGGCTGTCAACCGTTCTGTTTCGGCTATGGTCATCACGATCACGGCCTCCTTGGACAGGCAGTATGCCCGGGTCGCGTCAATGCCGCGTTCGACAATGAAGTGATCCAGATTCACTGGATCCAGCGCCATCAGTTCCCTGACTTCGTCAAGATTTCCACGCCACATCGCACCGGCGCGGGACGCTGTGTTCACGATGGCAGCACCCCGCGAAAGCCTGTCCAGCATCCCATTGAGAAGAGATCGCAGACCAAAGAAATTGACCCTGAGAATCAACTCTTCCTGACCATCCCTTGGTGGCACTCCCGCATTGTTGATCAATGCGTCGTATGGGCCGTCAACGGCATCAATGGCAGCACTGACGGAGATGGGATCGCTGAGATCGGCCCTGATCCATCGATCCACATTCGCGTCCGGTTCGGATATATCGATCGCCGTTACCTCGTGGCCGTCACGCTTTAGCCGAGCGACGACCTCTGCGCCGATTCCAGTCGCCCCTCCTGTCAGCGCAACCCGCATGTCAGCTGCCCCTGGCCATGATCACCGCATCCATTCTCGAACTACCAGTCAGCCAATGCTGGATTCAGGCGCTGGACAAAGCCCAGTCCCAGTACAGATCGCGTACCCGCCGCGTCACCGGTCCAGCCTGGTAGCTGGTTCCATCGAACTCCGTGACCGGCATGACCTTCATCATGTTGCCTGACATGAAGACCTCGTCCGCATTTCGGAAGTCGTCAAAGGTGAGTACGGATTCATGAACGGTCAAGCCGTCGAGCCTGAGATTTGACATGTGCCGAGACCGGGTTACACCAGCCAGAAACGTTCCGTTCGCGATAGGGGTGAACACCTCACCGTCCCTGACCATGAATATGTTGGCTGTCGCGGTCTCGGCCACGTTGCCCATCGCATCGGTGACAAGGGCGTTATCATATCCCCTGGAGCGTGCCTCGGCCAGCATGCGCGCGTTGTTGGGATAAAGGCAGCCGGCCTTTGCGTTCACGACCGCATCCTCGAGCACCGGACGCCGGAACTTGGTTGTTGTCAGCCTGACTGTGGCCTCGGGCCGTGCCATGGGGATTTCCTCCAGGCAGATGGAAAATCCCGTCGAACCGTATTTTGGCACTATGGCGAGGGACGTACCTTCAAGCGCCCAATACATCGGACGGATATAGACCGAACTTTCCTTCGGATAGTGTTTCAGCCCCTCCCAGACGATTTCGACCATGTTCTCCACGCTGACGGTCGGTTTGATCATGAGCGCCTCAGCGGACCTGTTTATCCGTGCGCAATGCGCCTCCAGGTCGGGTGCCACTCCCTGGAAGTAGCGGGCACCGTCAAAGACCGAAGACCCTAACCACGCGCCATGATCCGCCGCACGCAGGACCATTCTGTCACCTTTGTGCCAGGCTCCCTCAAAATAGGTCTGGATATTGGTTCCGGTCGCCATGCAGCACTCCTTCTGACGCGCTGAGGATAGATCCCCGGCTGGGCAAGGTTCAGTTTGGGTAATGCAAATCGTAGCGGCAGGTCAATGACTGGACAGCGGATTCCGTGGGCTTTTCGTCGCGAATATTACCTTGCCCCACATCCGCGCTGAAGCGCGGTGGTCCCCGCTTTCCGAGTCATCACCCTTGACCGGTGTCGGTAAATTGGATAAGGGAAGCATCAAATGTAACGTTCGAAATCCGTGTGACTGGTGTTTGCCATGAATGAAGGGGCCAATATGGAAAGTCAGTTTGAGCTATGGCCGTTGCTGGTTGCGGAATCGATTTTGCTCATTTTGGTATTTGTCGCACTTCCCGCTTTCGCGGCCTGGCGATCCGCGCGCGGTTCCGAGATTCCGCTGAAGGGCCTTGCTCTACCTCAAGGTTCAATCCGATCGATGTTGGCGCTATCTGTTGTCGGCTCGTTCGTTGTGTTTCTCATCTTTGGATCGGGCATGGACACCGGAAACTTCACCCAGATCGTCACAGCGCTTACTGGCGTGGCCGGCACAGTGATGGGTTTCTACTTCGGGAGCGGCGGTTCGGCAGGTGCAAGTGAGCCCGCCGCGCCCAGTCAGAATCGCGACTCCCGGATACGAGCTCCCAAAGGCGTCGAGAACTCCAAGGAAGACGACCTCTCGCACGAAAGTGCTGGCGCGGCACAGGTGTCACGACAATGACATGTGTCATCACGTTTGAAACTGCGACCTTTAGCCATTCGGTTTTCACTATTGGTGCCTGTCTTAGGTAGCGGATTTCGATGGTCGAGATCGACAACATTAACGAACCCGTATGTTTCCCAGGAAGGCCGACCCTAATCATGGCAAACCTGGACCTGACGTACAATGAATGTGAATGCCGTTGTCTGTACGCAAAATCATGACATCAACCTTTCATTCAAGGTATCGGCATGCGTATCGAGCGGCAGTTTGACGTTCCATTCGTCGCCCGGCTGGCTCTGAGAGTAAAGCAGATCCGGCAGAATTATCGTCCGATCATCGGCGTTCATAAGTAGTTTGCACGCCGCCCTGGAACCCTCTTCCGGGGGCTTCTCCTCGCTGAGTTCTGCGACGGAGACATCGAACAAGCCTTCTACCGGTCAAACGACTTTACTGGACGTCGTATCGCTGACCCTTTCATGGGTGGCGGCACCCCGTTAATCGAGGCCAACCATGTGTCCTGCGATGTTCTGGGTTTGATATCAATCCCAAGTCAGCATGGATCGCTCGCGAGGAAGTGGAACGTCTTGACATCAATGCTTAAAATTTCGCGGAGATGTCCCCTGACATTGTGACCGCGACCGTCTTCGATACCCCAATGGATCTGATTGTCCTTCGCTGCATGCCCGGATTCACACCGCCCGAATGGGCAGACCTTGCCAGTCGGAATCCAGGTGTTGATGTCACGCAAAACTCGGCGTGCGCCATCGACCGAAACATCCGTAAGGATTCCGAGGCACGTCTGCCAGGTGCAGGGAGCGTTACTCAACAGCGTGTCCGCGCCCTTGTTTCGACCGCGTGCCAAGTCCTGGCAGCCGGGGTGCCGTCTACATCCCCTGGAACCATTCACAGACTCGGCAAGCCGGACACCAGGGCAGGACTCGTAAGCCTCCGTTCTTCAGCCAAACTTGGAATTCGTTACTCCATATTGCTCTACGAACGCCTTCTCTGAAGGCCCTTTGAAGGACATCGTGATTCCATCAGTGAACTGGTAGGTAATGTCGTTGAAAATGCGGTCGAGGGTGTCTTGTCACGTGCGGATATCAGCTACTACAAAACGGGACGGGCTGAACGCCGCGACGGATTCGACCAAGCTCCGGACTTCATCGTGCCGGATGAGTTCAATCCCAAAGTGGTGATCGAAGCCAAACTGACTGAAGATGACGGCACCGCACGCGATAAGGTTACGCGCGTTCAACATCTTGGAAAGTTGAGCTCAGCAGGCGCCACCAGTGGAACTCGAAAATTCGGGACAGTCGCGTGCATCGCGGGCCGAGGTTTTGGCATTCGTCGCGAAGACATGAAAAAACTTCTTCTCGCCACGCGAGGTAAGGTATTCACCCTGCAGAACATGGAACAACTGGTGGAACACACAGGACTTGCCGAATTCCGATCGCGATAGATCAATTTCACGTAGCTATACCCACGTCACGAATTCCACCTTCGTTAGTTGACAGGGTTTGCGTGTCGGTAAATTCAGCTCCCAATCTCCACACTCGGACAACGGTGTTGATGCAACACGCGTAGGCGGGCCTGCATCCTTGCGGCCAACCAGCGGGGGGAACGGCCGGGCATCCTGCGCCAGTGCATGGGGTGGTGCTGGTGGCCCCAGGCGTGAATTCATTCTAATCAGTTTTGGGAGCGCATCAGTCGCGGTCTGCTTTGCCTCAGAGGTTAGGCCTAGATGCGTCCCATCCCGGAATCATGGTAGTCAGTGGCATTCGTGGTTCGATGGTGCACCTGACCTGGTTGAGCGTAAACCCGGACTCACGCAATGCGCTGCGTGACCGTGCCGGTTCTCATGTATCCCGAAGGGAAACGGCGTTGGCGTGATGGGCCAGCCTGCCCGGCGCGAATTGCCGTCTGCCGCAGGGAATGGTCGTAGCCAAGGTGAATTGACGAAGTCGTGACAGCCTGTCGACCGACCTCTACCTACGTCGCCCCCTCAGCGTACCAGGCTCAACCGCAGGCCTGCGCCAGCCCATCGGCAATCTGGCTTCCGATGGAGACCAGCGGCGACGAATGGTAAATTGATATGGTTCAGGTATGTGAAGTGATGGCATCCTCCCACATTTTCCATAGGGCTGTCAGAAACGCGTCGATGAGGAAACAATGGAGTTCAAGAAGCGACTGCAAAATCAGTACCTGTTGATTGGGTCGTGAAAGTGTACAAAGTAATTTGGAATCCAATGGCCAAACGTTCGCATTTGATCTTCGATTCGGTGTGCGGACGCGAAGGCGAAAGCCCAGACCTAACCCATAACGCCCTCGCTCACGCGCAGGTTTGACCATGGAATTACACAAAGAGGGAAGGCTCCAATGGAACAGAAAGGATCCGTCGGCCAAAGCCTTACGGACATGGAACGCTACCTGTTCGACCTGAACGGATTTTTGGTTCTCAGGAAAGCGCTTGCACGTGATGAAGTTACGGCGTGCAACTCCATACTCGACGAGCTGCAGGATTGCGGGCCGGGCGAATGGCGCGGCCACGTTCAGGGTCATAACTTCACAGGAAGCCACGAGGGGCTGAATCTACAGCAGATCTATGAGGCTGGCGAGCCGTTCGAGCGGCTTATCGACCATCCAGGCTGGGTTGAGAAAGTCATCTGCTGCATTGGAACCGACAGACCGAATTTCGATGGTCATCATGGAACCTGCTTCATCGACGAGAATTTCGCATCCATTCGTGGTCCCGGCCAAGCCATTGGGTTGCATTCCGGCGGCCACGAGCGCGTGACACGCTGCCAGTTCCGTTATCACGACGGAAGATTTCACTGTGGTCAGATCAATATCCTGATGGCATTCACGGACATCGGCCCATGCGACGGCGCAACGATGGTGATACCCGGCAGTCACAAGTCAAACATCAGGCATCCTGAATTCGGGATCGGGCGCATGACCACCGAAACGGGAACTTCCGTGGACGGAATCACTGGTGCCACTGAAGTGCATCTGGAGGCGGGCGATGCCATTCTGTTCGTTGACGCGATCATGCATGGTTCGGCCCGGCGCACCGCTCCTGGGCAACGTCGAACTGCCGTCTACCGCTACGGGCCAAGCTGGGGGTTCTTCCGGCACCCTTACCGTCCGTCGGCAGGCCTGCTATCGCGCCTGACGCACCGCCGGAGGCGGATTGTCATGCCACATGAGGATCCCTTGGGCCCCGCTTGACCCGAGCGGTGCAGTTTCCGAACTTTAACCCTGGAACGGAGGGGGTGGAATGGCAGAAGACCAACCGAAGACGAGAATTGTGGTGGTTGGCGGCGGTACCGCAGGCTGGTTAGCGGCGCTGATTCTTGATGCGGCAGCCCGACGCAACGTATTCGATCTCGACATTACCGTGATCGAGGCAAGCTCAATTCCGACCGTTGGTGTGGGTGAGGGGACAACCTCGGTGTTCCGGAACCTGGTTCTCCAGCTGGGCTTTGACGAGTTCGAATTCCTGCGGGAAACGGAAGCCACGTTCAAGTTCGGCATCCGTCACCGGGACTGGCGGCGACTGAATCACAGCTACGATGGCCCCATTGACAATCCGCAGCAGGTTGCCGGACCGCCGCATGGAAACTGGCTCCACCAGTATTGCATCGCTTCCGGGCGACCCGTTACGGAACCACATCTGTTCACCTATCTGATGAAGCGCTCCCGCTCGCCTTTCAGCCCGCGTAAAGGAAAACCACCGCTGCCTGTTGGCCCATTCCACCACGCGTATCATTTTGACCAGGCATGTTTGGGCCGATATCTTCGCGGAAAGGCGGATGGCATCTCCCAGGTCGACGCGGTGGTCAAAGGAGCCGTCAAGGACAGCCATACCGGTTTGCTTACCCATGTCGTAACCGAAGATGGCCGTGAAATCGCAGGAGATTTCTTCGTTGACTGCACCGGCTTCCGGCGTGCGCTGATCGGGCGAGAGCTCGGAGCGGAGTGGATCGGTTACGAAGACAGGCTGCCAGTCAATCGAGCCATGCCCTTTTGGATCGATCACGCGGAGGGCGCCCAGATCCCTCCTTACACTCTCGCCTGGGCGCAGAAGGCGGGTTGGATGTGGCAGATTCCGACACTCCGGCGCATGGGTTGCGGTTATGTCTATTCCGATGCCTTCCTAACTCCTGACGAGGCCCAGCGTGAGATCGAAACCGTTCTTGGCCACCCAATCGAGCCCCGAAACGACATCCGGATCGAAGCCGGACGTCTGGACCGGGCCTGGATAGGAAACTGCCTGGCAGTGGGTCTGGCGCAGAGCTTTTTCGAGCCACTGGAAGCCACGTCGATTCACGGCACTGTTGTGCAGCTTCTTCTGTTCTGCCAGTTCCATCTGCGGGCGGTATGCGAAGGTCGGATTGATCCCGTCCCCTACAACACGGTCGTTGCCCACCAGGCCGACGATTTCTGCGCGTTCATTAACACGCACTATGTCAGCGAGCGCCGCGACACGCCCTTCTGGACCCATGTGGGGGAATGCTGTATCGGTGATGATGTCCGTGAACGTCTGGAACTCTGGAAAACCAAGACACCTTCCTATACCGATTTCGAAACGTTTCCGGGCGGCCTTCCACATATTGAGGACCAGCTCTACATCCCGGTACTTGACGGCCTTGGACTGACCAGCCGAACGGTGGCACGCACCGAACTGGCGCAGGAGCCATCCCTTCGAAAAAAGGCAAGACAGCGGGTGCAGGCCATGACCTTTGAATTCCGCCGCGCTTCCGGGAAGGCGGTCGGGCACAGGGAGTTCCTGCAATCAATCATGTGATCCAATGACCACCTCAGGTTTGGACATCCGAGCCAATGTCAGCCCAGAAGTTCGCCGCATGAGCTGAACGGTCGGTTCGGATGACCATCGTCAGCGCGATCTGACGGACGCGGAACCGACTATCACCGAACCGACTCGCCGGATGGACCTGAGTTCGGAATTCGACTCCGTCCAGCAAGTCCGGTCCACCGACTGCCAGTGACACGCGCTCACCTGAGGCCATGGTTCAGGATTTCCATTGAGGGCTTTGCGTCATTAGCCCACGGTTCCCTGGCAGGCATGGTTTTGCGAAATGGAACGATGGGATTGCCTCGTGCTCCCTTGTCATCTTTGTCCCGCAGGTCTGCATTGATACGTGTCAGAACACGGTAACTGGCTGGCTCCTCGAATATTTCGAAGTAACCTGAATGAAATTGCAAATTCTCCCCGCGCTCGAACGCATGTGGTGGTATGAACCCGCTATCGGAGCTGAGAATTCGAGCTGCGCCGAATTCCAGTTAATCACCTTTCGCTCGGAATGGATCGGAATGCTCAACCTCATATGAGAAAACCGGGTTGTCCCTAGTCAGAAGCGTACTGACCTGTTCAAGTCGCGATCTTGCCTGGGGCCAGATTTCCTTCCATCGGGTGTTTCTTCCAGCGAGGAAGAGAATTCGGCTCCCGTCGAACCTAAGCCCGAATTCGATAGACCATCCTTCATGCGAGCTTCATATGACAGCCCAACGAATTTTCCTCTTCAAAGGCTACCCGTTGCGAGCCTGGTTTGAGCAGTTATGCGTTCGATACGGATCGACGTGGAAGGTCTCCCCCCATTCTCTCGACACCTCGTCAAAATTCTTGAAATCCCGCTCGGAATATTCCTCGATAAACTGAACAATGAACACACCTGATTGAGGCGTACTATCGGTGCTTCTACCCTCCCTGGTGTACTCCATCATTTGTCCAGCTTTATCTGCTTTGTTCATAAGTCATATTTTCCACGCTCCCTGTCAGACATCTTAGGCACTGTGCGTCTGTCTGCAACGCCTGGAGACGTACAGGTATCGCAAGAATGCCGGGCGTGGTTGCGAAACCGGTGGTCGTCTGGTCCAGGACTCTCGGAACAGCACGAACCAGAGAGCGGCGCCATGAAAAGCCACACGGCCATCCTTAGCGTCTGCAAAGGTACGGTGAAGGGGTCTTCCAGCCTTGATCGCCGGACATGGGCCATAGCCATCCAACTTTGCCTTATCGGCATCTGACCGGTGTCAAGCATGACACTACAGGGCCTTGTGTCCGTTCGGATGGAACCAGAAGCGCAGACATGTGCTGACGAAAGGCACTGCCTATGTCAGCGTTGATAGGAAACACGAATCGGTGAACCATTCAGGCGGGGAGTATGTCAGGGACATGGCGCATATGGACGGAGCAGAAGTTTTCCGGACAGCACTGAGATGCGCCCATAAGGGAATCTTTCCACAAGGTCAGTCCTAGGCATCTCCAACGGTACGTTCATGAGTTTGCCGGACGCCGCAACGTCTGTCGCGCCGACACCATCGACCAGGTGAATGGTCTCGCGTTTGGATGGCTGGTAGGCGCCCTAAGCTACTGGGATCAAGTCGCTGAAGGTGGAGCACGATCCTCAAACCTTTGACGAAGAAAGGCTAATGATGACGCTCAGTGACGAAATCGCGGCATATGAGCAAATGCGCGGACTATTGGAAACTGAACATTTAGGTAGATTGGTAGTCATTCACGATCAGAAACTGACCGGAACCTACGATGACTTTCAGGATGCCGCAGCGAATGCGGTAAAGCAGTTTGGGCGTGGCCCCTATCTGATCCGAAAAGTTGGAGAGGGATCGGTCCCTTTACCAGCATCCGTTTTGTATGTCCCAGCATGTGCTTGAGGTCCATTGTGGCTTTATGGCCAAACCAGAAGAGACACCAATACGCATAAGCCTGGTGAGGTCAGGGTACCAGCCGGACAAGGCGGAACAGGAGAGCCTCCCGACCAGGTAACCGCGAACGGCAGCGGGCTGGAGCGTATGTAATTCTCAAAAGTTGGACCAGTCTGCGCCTGGCTCACCCATGTACCCAGCGAGGCAGCCAGTTACCATGAGCCCTGATCAGATCCTCCACCATGTTCCGGATCTGATCAAGATCAAGTTCAGCAGCGGTGTGCGGATCCATCATTGCGGCATGGTGGATATGGTCACGGTCCTCTGTCAGCAGCGCGGCGACCGTAAGCTCCTGAACATTGATGTTGGTGCGCATGAGGGCGGACAGCTGCGGCGGCAGCGCACCAATCCTGGTTGGCTGAATGCCATTGCGGTCCACCAGACACGGCACTTCCACCGCGCATCCCTCCGGAAGCGACGTGATCAGCCCGGTGTTCGGAACATTCCCGTAGATCACTGACGGCTGACCAGTCCAGACCGAATTCATGATCTCTGAAGCGTATTCACGACTTTCCCTGACCTCGATCACATTGGCCTCCCGGTATTCTTTCGCCTGAAGCCGCCAGCGCTCCATCTGTTCAATGCAGCGAACCGGGTATTCATCCAGCGGAATTCCGAACCTATCGATCAGGTCTGGCCTGTCGCGCTTGATGAACCACGGCACATATTCGGCAAAATGTTCCGAGCTCTCAGTGACGAAATATCCCAGCCGCGTCATGACCTCATAGCGCACCCGATTGGGACAGCGTGGATTCGAGACCGGCGGCTTTGGAATCCGCCCCTCGGCGTAGCCCTGGCGAAGATCGGGATACAGATCACGAAGGCCACCATCGTCCATGATCTCCTCGAACTTCAGATAGAAAGCCATATGGTTGATGCCCGCGCAGTGATAGCGGATGCGCTGGACCGGAATGTCGAGATCGCGCGCCAGCTCCTCGGCCGTGCCCTGCACTGAATGGCACAGACCGACCTGTCTGATTTCCGGAAATCTCGCCGAAATCGCCCAGGTGTTGATCGCCATGGGATTCACATACTGCAGCAGGGTCGCGTCCGGGCAGACCGCTCGCATATCCTCACAGACGCTCCACAGATGCGGCACCGTGCGCAGACCTCGCATGATACCTCCAATCCCCAACGTGTCCGCAATGGTCTGGCGCAGGCCGAAACCCTTCGGAATCTCGAAATCCGTTACGGTGCAGGGTTCGTAACCGCCGATCTGGAACGCAACGACAACGAAATCCGCCCCGTCAAGCGCCTCCCGCCGATCCAAATGCGTGCTAACAGCAGCGGGAACTCCGAGAGTGGAGACCAGCTTTCGAGCGACGACCCCGGAATCCTCAAGCCGCCCCGGATCTATGTCCATCAATGCCAGACGGGTCCCGGACAGCGCCTCCCTCTGCAGCAGATCACCTACGATGTTTTTCATGAACACGGTGGATCCGGCACCGATGAATGCAACCTTCGGGCTTAGTAACATTGTTGCAGGCACTCCATGTTCCAATGGGGGTCGCGACTCGACCGGATTTCAGGTTATCGTCGAAAGCGTCTACTTCACGGTGTGGCACCAGACTACCTGAAATCTCAGCGAATGTTCCTGAATCCTGTTCTGGTCAGCAGGCAGACAAACAAATGCGAAGACTTCCAATACTGATCGCAAGGTACTGGTATTCGATTGACTGGGACGTCCCTGCGCTCTGGGCGCTTGACCTACCTGTTGAAACGCTTCCGTTCATGGCGCTGGAATGGCATCTGGACGTTCCGGTCTGGCCGGATCCCAGCGGCCATGAATACCGCATCACACCACGTCTGGTAATCGAACATCCGGACATCCATGCCGCGGAATATGCGAGAATCGAACAGGCGGACCTGTCATTTCCACTTGAGGTCTACCGGAACCGCGGCCGCCTGATGATTCTTGACGGAATCCACCGGCTCTGCCATGCATATCTTCGCGGCGATGCCGAAGTTCGGGTGCGGTGGATACCGCACAGCGCGGTTCGCACGCTGAAGCAAGGTGCCGAATCACAGGATACCGGAGATTAATGAGAAAAAATCGGAAGAATTGTATAGCAGGACAGCGGCAGTATCGCTGCCATCAATGACTGTAGATAGGGGAGGAACCCGATGAACGGATTCGAACGGGGCATACGGCTTGCCCTGATGTCAGGTGTCAGCTTTGCTGGTCTTTACGCGGGCACCGCACTGGCGCAGGAACAGATGCCGCCGGAGCAGAGCATGTCGAGCCTGAGCTATGAGCTCCTCGACCGTGATGGACTCTGGACGTACAAAGCGCTGGACAGCTACAGCGAAGCGCCATTCCTGACGGAGCTCGTGGCCGCTGGTAACCTGCCGCCAGTGGAAGAGCGCCTTCCGAGCGAACCGCTGGTACATCTTACTGGTGCGATGTCGGATGGAGTTGGGGAATATGGCGGCGTGTTTCGTCATGTAATCGGTGGACGGCCGGAAGGCTGGAACTGGATGGCCGGGCAGCACCAGGGATGGGGCGGCATCAACATGGCGATGCAGGAATGCCTCGTACGCGTCGGCCCGCTCTGGCAGGTCAAGGCCGAAGACCAGTCCGGTCCATTGCCAAATCTTGCAAAATCCTGGGAATGGAACGATGAACGAACCGAGCTGACACTTCATCTCGTCGACTCGAATTGGTCTGACGGCGACCCGTTCGATGCCGAAGACGTTCGCTTCTGGTGGGAAGACAATGTCCAGGACGAAAATGTCTCGGCCTGGATGGCACCGGAAGGCATGGGTGCGGGGACAACGATGGAAGTGGTCGATGACCATACGGTCCGGTTCATCTTCACAGTTCCCCAGGGGCCGTCGCGCCTGCAGTCACTGGCCTATATCCAGGGCTGCCCAGGGCCAAGTCATGTCCTGAAGGATCACCACCCGAAATACAGTTCGGACGCCACATATGATGGCTACCGCAATGCGTTGCCCTCAGATATGACACCAGCCGTCGTGCTCGGTCCTTGGGTGCCGGTTGAGCATCGCCCGGACGAAATCGTCGTAATGCGGCGCAATCCATACTACTGGAAGGTGGATGAGGACGGCAACCAGCTGCCCTACATGAACGAGATGCACTTCAAGCTCACGACCTGGTCGGATCGTACGACCCAGGCAGTGGCCGGCACCGGAGACTTCTCGAACATGGAGAACCCCGGTAACTACGTCGAGGCACTCAAGCAGTCTCAGGCGGAGGACAGTCCGACCAAGGCCCAGTTCGGCCCACGGGTTCTTTCATGGGAACTGGAATTCAACCTCTCCGAGACCAAAGGGGTGGAGGATGACATTGATGCCGAGTTGCGGACCTTCTTCCGTAACAGGGACTTCCGTATCGCCGTGAGCCATTCGCTCGACCGTGAAGCAATTGGACAGTCAATTGCGCGAGGACCGTTCTCCTATCCCTATCCCGGCGGGTTCTCCGTCGGTAGCCCATATTACGACTACGATTCCACGGCCTTCTACGGTTTCGACCAGGACAAGGCGAACGAAATGCTTGACGCGCTCGGCCTGGCCGACACAGACGGCAACGGCGTTCGCAACCTTCCAGGAACCGGTGCTGACCTGGAGATCGACCTAGCCTACGATACCGGTGAACCCACCGACAAGAAGCAGGTCGACGCGGTGGTTTCGCAGCTGGCGGAAGTGGGCATCCGCATCCTTCCGCGCGCCGTCGATGAACTGGAACCGGTGGCCGACAGCGGCAACTGGAACATGATCGAGCGTCGGCACCACTGGCTGGTTCCTACCCGCCAGACCTGCGACTATGTTCCGATCTCGGATAACTGTCCCGATTGGCACCAGGTCGACGACGACGGCAACCGGAACCTGTTCGACTGGGAACAGGAAATGGTTGATGCCGTCAATACGATCCAGCAGACATGGGATTCCGCCGAGGCCGCGGAAGCGTCCCGCGTCATTCAGCGGAACTGGACGGAAAACGTCTACACCGTTGGCCTGACACAGGCGCCCGCGGCACTTCTGATCAACAAGCGGATCAGGAACGCGCATCCCGGAACACCGGTCTTCATGTTCGAGTGGGCTGAGGACGGTGTGGTTCGTGAACGGCTCTGGGCCTCCGCCGACGATCAGATCGACGAACTGCTGCCCGGAACGATACCTCAGTACTGAGTGAAGACGAAATGGTCCGGCCCGATAGCAGACGGGCCGGGCCAGGTCCGACCGTCCTGAACAGGGAGTGGGCGGTTATTAGCACGGGAGCAGGGCCGAATGGGGGTGATGATATTCATGGTGCAGCGTCTGGCTGCCATGATTCCACTCCTGATCGGTATCAGCATGGTGTCGTTCGGACTGATCCTCGCGGTGCCAGGCGATTACGTCGATACCTGGATGCATCAGGTAATGGCCCAGACAGGGCAGTCCCGAGCCGAACTGGAGGTACAGGCGGCTGCGCTCCGAGAGCGGCTTGGTCTCGATAAACCATTCTATGTTCAGTACTGGATCTGGATGAAAGGCATCGTACTTTCAGCCGATTTCGGACATAGCTTCATCCAGTCCCGTCCGGTTGCGGAGGTGATCGGCCTGCGTTTCTGGCGCACTCTCGTGCTGGCACTCGTGGCGATCGTCTTCAGCCAGCTCATCGGCGTGCTGCTTGGCATCTATGCGGCAAAGAACCAGTATCGCTTCGGTGACACACTGGCGACCCTGTTCGCTTTCACGGGAATCGTCGTTCCCAAATTCATCGTCGCCCTAGTGATCCTCTATTTTCTCGCATTCGTCTATCATTCACCCTATATCGGTTCGTTCCATTCCCCAGAATTCATCCTCCAGGACCATTTCAGCTGGGCCAAGGTCTGGGACTGGTTCCTGCATGTCTGGCCGGTAATCCTGATCTCGGTCTGGGCCGGTCAGGCATACACGCTGCGGATGATGCGCGGAAACCTGCTGGACGTGATGAACATGCAGTTCATCGAGACCGCGCGCGCCAAGGGACTGTCCCGGAACAGGACCCTGTGGCGGCATGCTGTCCCGAATGCGCTACACCCCGTCGTCATGAACCTTGGAACGCGCTTCGACTACATGATCAAGGGTGAGATCGAGGTGGCGATCGTTCTGGGCCTGCCCACCATCGGTCCCCTGATCCTGTCCTCGGTGGGAACACGGGACATGTATGTTGTATCGGCGATCTTCCTGGTCGTCGCGGTTGCCATCGTGATCGGCAACCTGGTGGCGGATTTCCTGCTGGCCCTGCTTGATCCGCGCGTGCGGGAAGCGACGATGGAAAGTAAGAGCTGATGGCGGAAACCGGCACCACGGCAGGCCCCGCCGAAGCCCGATCCGCACATTCGCTGTCATATGGGCAGCTGGTTCGTAGGCGGTTCCGGCGCAACCTCTATGGCATGTCCGGGCTGTTCCTCTGCGTTCTGATCATTCTGACGGCGATTTTCGCCGATTTCCTGGCGCCATATCCACCTACAGCCACCAATAGCTCTGCACTCTACACGCCACCACAAATCGTGCGGATCATCGATTCGGACGGAAGGCTGGCAGCGCCGCATGTTCTGGGCATGACCGAGGAAATGGACGCGAACACCTTCGAGATCACGTTCGTGCCTGATCCTGAACAGCGGGTTGACCTAGCGCTGCTCATCCGGGGAGACGAATGGAACTTCCTGGGCTTGACCTTCAGCATTCACCTGTTCGGCTCCTCGGACGGCACACCGGTACATATCCTCGGAACGGACAACCTCGGTCGCGACGTGTTTTCCCGCATGATCCACGGCACGCGGATCACCTTGCTGATGGGGTTCACCGTGATGCTCGCCGCAGGGTTCATCGGAACGGTAATCGGAGTGAGTTCAGGCTATTTCGGCGGGCTTTACGATCTGATCGCGCAGCGGGTCGTAGAGTTCGTGAAAGCCTTTCCCGATCTTCCCCTATATCTCGCCCTTGTCGCGCTCCTGCCGCGACGGGCCGATCCAACGGTCATTTTCCTTATGTTTGCGGCAATCCTGGTACTGCTCAGATGGGCCGATGTGAGTCGGGAACTGCGGGGCAAGACGATTGCCATGCGCGGTCTGGACTATGTGCGGGCGGCGGAAGCCGTTGGCGCGGGTTCGGGACGCATCCTCTTCCGCCATCTGCTGCCCAACGTGTCGAGCCATATCATCGTTTGGGCGACCTACGCACTACCCGAAATCATCCTGCTTGAAAGCTTTCTTTCCTTCCTCGGTGTGGGAGTTCAGCAGCCGATGGTCAGCTGGGGCTCGATGCTCAACCAGATACTCGACTTCCAGTCCTTCTCCTCCGCACCCTGGATGATGGCGCCAGTGGGAATGATCATCGTGTCCGTCCTGGCTTTCAATGCATTTGGCGACGGCCTCCGTGACGCCATGGATCCATATTCGAATGTCTGACGGCGTAGCAGCCCCCCTTCTGGACGTGCGGGACGTGCAGGTCGATTTCCGCACAGTCGGTGGAGTGGTGAATGCCGTCAGGGACGTCTCGTTCACGGTAGAGAAAGGCGAAACCATCGCGCTCGTGGGCGAAAGCGGCTCCGGAAAGTCAGTTACCGCCCGCGCCATCATGCGCATGCTGGCCGAAAACGCGACTGTGGGCGAAAGGACCTCGGTTCAGTTCAGGGGGCAGGAACTGATGTCCCTGACCGAGGATCGGATGCAGGAAATCCGTGGCGACCGGATAACCATGATCTTTCAGGAGCCGTTGACCAGCCTGAATCCGATCTACCGCGTCGGTGACCAAGTGGCTGAAATCATTCTGAACCACCGAAAGGCGAGCAAGGCCGAAGTCCGTACCGAGGTGATCCGCCTGCTTAAGGAAGTGCAGATCCCGGATCCTGAAGCACGATTCTCCCAGTATCCCCATCAGCTTTCCGGCGGCCAGAGGCAGCGCGTCATGATCGCGATGGCCCTTGCCAACGAACCCGACCTTCTGATCGCCGACGAGCCAACAACCGCACTGGATGTGACGGTCCAGGCCGAGATCCTGACACTGCTGAAACGGCTGCAGGAAAGGCACGGCATGGCGATCATCCTGATCACCCACGATCTGGGTGTCGTCCGCCGAACATCGGATCGTGTCTGTGTCATGCGTTATGGTGAAATCGTTGAACGTGGAACGACCGAGCGGCTGTTCAGTGACCCACAGCATCCCTACACGCGTCACCTTATCGAGTCGGAACCCTCAGGTCTGCCCGACCCATTGCCAGAGGGCGCGCCAATGGTCATCGAAGGACGTGACATGCGGAATGTGTTCAGCATCCGTCATGGGTCGATATGGAATCGTCGCGTTCTGGAACTGGTGGCCGTCAACGACGTTTCTCTCGCGGTTCGGGCAGGCGAGACGCTGGGAATTGTGGGTGAAAGCGGTTCGGGAAAATCGACGCTCGGTATGTCACTGATCAGGCTTCAGGCCGCGACGGCCGGAGAGATCCGCTTTGACGGCGCTCGGATCGACCATCTGTCACGGGCCGACATGCGACCACTGCGAACTGATATCCAGGTGGTGTTCCAGGATCCGTTCTCCTCGCTGAACCCACGCATGATCATTCGCCAGATCATCGGCGAAGGCCTCGTCGTCAATGGAATCGGCCGGAACAGCGCCGAGCGCGAGAGAATGATCGCGGATGCCCTGTCCGAGGTGCAGATGAGTCCGGGCGTGATGGACCGTTTTCCGCACGAGTTTTCCGGTGGACAGCGCCAGCGGATCGCCATTGCGCGGGCCATGGTACTGCGTCCCAGATTCATCCTGCTCGACGAGCCAACGAGCGCGCTTGATCTGTCAATCCAGGCGCAGATCATTGACCTGTTACGGGATCTCCGGCGAAAACACGACCTTTCCTATATGTTCATCAGCCATGACCTTAAGGTGGTTCGTGCGCTCTGCCACAACGTCATCGTCATGCAGCAGGGCAACGTGGTTGAAGCCGGGCCAACCGCTGAAGTGCTTGAGAATCCAGAAACCGACTATACGCGGCGGCTAGTGGCCGCGGCGCTATGATTTCCTCATACGGGATTCTGACTGGTGGCGAGATTGGAATGAGGACATCGAATGAGGTAGGTTGGGCCATCGTCGGCCCCGGTGGCATCGCCGCAAACTTCGCGCAGGGTCTGGCGGATTGCGACAGCGGTAGACTAGTAGCGGTTGCCGGCCGTGACGCTGGCCGCCGGAATGCGTTTGGTGAGAGATTCGACATTCCTGTACAATGTCGACACGCGCATATTGAGTCCGTGCTGGAGGATGACGCGGTCGAGGCGGTCTATATCGCAACACCGCATCCGTTCCACGCGGAGCTGGCAATTGGCGCAATGCGCGCTGGCAGACACGTTCTGGTCGAAAAACCTGCCGGAATAATCCCCGGCGAGCTAATCGTGATGACCGAGACGGCGTCACGCCAGGGCGTCTTCCTCATGGAAGGTCTGATGTACCGTTGCCATCCGCAGATCGAGCGAATGGTCAGTATCATCCGGTCGGGTGAGATCGGCGAGGTCCGCCATATCGAGGCGAGTTTTGGGTTCACGTCGACCTATGACCCGGCGTCGCGTCTCGACAGCCCCGAACTTGGTGGAGGTGCCATTCTCGATGTTGGCGTCTATCCCGTCTCTTTCGCACGGCTAGTGGCCGGAGCCGCCCTTGGCCTGCCTTTCACGGAACCGCTGCGGATTGAAGGAGTCGGACGGCTCGGGCCCGCTGGGGTCGACGAGACCTCCCATGTTCTGCTGCTATTCGGAAACGATGTTGTTGCGGAATGCGCGGCTTCGATCCGACGCGAACTGGCCAACACCGCGACGGTGACAGGAACCAGGGGGTGCATCCATTTGCCGGATCCCTGGACGCCCGGCAGGGATTCGGGACCATCAGATGCGGTTCTGGACATCATGGTTGACGGTGTATCCCGAAAGGAGACCTTGCCCGATTCGCGTATCCTTTTTGCACATGAGGCTGAGCGCGCGAGCCGCTGGATCCACATGGACAGGCTTGAGGCAGAGCCTCCAGCGCCATCCTGGCGAGACAGTATTGGCACAGCTGAGGTGATCGCGGCCTGGCGCAGGGCAGTGGGATATGAACTTCCGGGAGAAACACCGGAGGGCATCCGCTCCCTTCCCGGCACCCTTCCAGACGGATTGCCCGACATCCCGCGTGTCACGATCAATGGCATGGAGGGAGAGATCAGCGCTCTGATTATGGGCTGTGACAATCGCGACACGCTGGCTGAGGGAGCCATTGTCTGGGATGCCTGGTGGGAAGCGGGTGGCAACGGCTTCGATACCGGCTTTGTCTACGGGGGTGGCCTGCACGAATCACTGCTGGGGCAATGGATGAAGGCACGCGGTGTGGCCGACGAAGCGCGGGTAATCGTGAAGGGTGCGCACAGCCCTTACTGCCTGCCAGATGTAATCCGGGTGCAGCTGGAGATATCACTGGAACGGTTAGGCCTTGAGCATGCGCCAGTATACGTCCTGCATCGGGATAATCCGGATGTCCCCGTGGACGAGTTCGTCGATGCACTGAACAGGCTGAACGCCGAAGGCCTGATCGGTGCATTCGGAGGGTCGAACTGGACAGTTTCCCGGTTTCGGGAGGCGAACGCCTACGCCGCGACGAACCACCTCAGACCGATGGAGATCCTTAACAACAACCTGTCACTCGCCGTCATGGAACAGCCGGTATGGCCGGGATGCGTGACATCCAACACCGCCAATGCGCTGGCGTTTCTGCAAGACTCGGGCACAACTCACCTATCCTGGTCTTCACAGGCGCGGGGATATTTTGTGGAACCATCGGAACGGTCGGAACTACCGGAGGGCACCGCGCCGGATTCGTGTTTCGCATCCGCCGCCAACCTGGAACGGCGAGAGCGGGCAAGACGGCTGGCCACCGATTTAGGTGTGCATCCCCATAACATCGCCACGGCATGGGTACTTGGTCAGGCTTTCCCGTCACTGGCCCTGATCGGCCCGCGCAGCCCTGGCGAAATCGCCTCTACCCTGCCTGCGCTTAAGGTGAAACTTTCCAGACGGGACCTGGCATGGCTCAATCTTGAGGAAGAGTCACGATGACCACGGAGGCTGGAGCCTGATGAGGGCGCGTAGCCCGTTATCCGCCGACCGCGGAAACACGGATGTTTCGGATATCGAAGGCCATTCAGAGCTAGTCGATCTCGGGCGCGTACCAGGCCCTAACCGGTTGCTGGTCGAACGGCATCGGCCATTACGGTTCCGTGCGCCCTATCACCATCACACGTCGATCGAAATCAATTTCCTCCAGGGCTGCCACCTTGAATATTCGTTTTCCGGCAGGCCGGTACCGCTGCCTCCGAACCGGATAACGGTTTTCTGGGGGGCCGTCCCTCATTGCGTAACCGATGTCCAGGGTGTCGGCGTCATCACCAATGTCTATCTGTCGCTCGGCCAGCTCCTGCATTGGTCGCTGCCATCCGCGATGATGAAAGCGGTCCTTGCGGGCCGCGTGATCTCCGCAAGGACCGGTCCCGAAAGCGATGTGCATCTTTTCGATCAGCTTTACTCGGAGCGGGACCGGGAGGACATTGCCTGGCGCAGACTCCACCTGGCGCAGATTGAAACCCGGCTGCGCCGCATTGCGCTGGAGGGCTGGGACGAAATGCTTGGTTCGGATGGAGAAAGCCGGAAACTGATGGCTCCAGCCGCATCGATGCGCCACGTGGAATCGATGATCCGCTTCGTCGCCGACAACTATTCCCGCCGGATCCGCGTTGGTGAAGTGGTTGATTCGGTCAATCTGAGCCAGGGGCATGCGATGAAGCTCTTCCGGCAGATCATGGGCCGATCGATCAAGGAACACCTGACACATACGCGGCTGTCTCACGCACGCATGCTTCTCCACGAAACCGATGCGAAAATCGTCAGCATCGCCTATGATAGCGGGTTCAAGTCACTGTCGAGCTTCTATGGGGCCTTTGTCTCCGCCTACGGCATTTCCCCCGGGCGGTATCGCAAGGATAACCGGACATCGACTGCAAGGCTGTAGGGATTCGCTTCGGCCACATCCCCTCATCTGAGCCGACGTGAAACGGCCGAGATCAAAACTGATCACTGTCAGCGGCCAGGTCCGCCCCAAACGATCATTAGGTTGGTCAGAGGTGCGGTCTGGAATCGCTCCCAGCTTCGTCCAATTGCCACTGTGCTGAGAGTGCTATCCCACCATGCCGACGATTTCGTAGGTCCGCTTGAGGATCGGCGCGGCGATGGCTCTGGCGCGCTCGGCACCACGGTCAAGGATGCAGTCTATTTCCACCGGATCCTTTGCCAGCCTGGCCATTTCACCCGAAATTGGTGAAAGCCGTGAAACCGCAAGATCGGCAAGGGCAGGTTTGAATCTGGAGAACTGTCGCCCTGCATGTTCACGGATCACGACATCTGGCGTGGTCTCGGCCAAGGCAGCGTAGATGTTGACGAGGTTGCGGGCTTCCGGGCGGCCTGTAAGGCCCGCTAGGTCCGAAGGCAGTGGTTCCGGATCGGTTCGGGCCTTTCGGATCTTTCTGGCAATGGCATCGGCGCTGTCGGTCATGTTGATACGCGACATGTCGGACGGATCCGACTTTGACATCTTCTTCGAGCCGTCGCGGAGGGACATAACGCGCGTGGCGGCACCTTCGATGACGGCTTCGGTGGCCGGAAAGAACTCAACGCCGAAATCATGATTGAACTTGATCGCGATGTCGCGGGTAAGTTCGAGATGCTGTTTCTGGTCCTCTCCAACAGGTACATGGGTCGCGTGATAGACAAGGATGTCGGCCGCCATCAGCGCCGGATAGGCAAACAGGCCAAGCGAGGCGTTCTCGGCGTTCTTTCCGGCTTTGTCCTTGAACTGGGTCATGCGCTGCATCCATCCCATCCGGGCGACGCAGTTAAAGACCCAGGCGAGCTGGACATGTTCGGCAACCCTTGACTGATGAAACAGAATGCTCCGTTCAGGATCGATTCCTGAAGCGATATAGCCGGCGCAGAGCTCCCGCGTGGCGCTGGAGAGCACCGCCGGATCCTGCCAGACTGTGATCGCATGAAGGTCGACAATGCAGTATACCGTTTCGTGCGTGCCCGCATTCTGCAGTTCCACGAACCGTTTGATCGCGCCAAGGTAGTTGCCAAGCGTAAGACCACCCGATGGCTGGATCCCGGAAAACACGCGGGGGATGAAATCGGGCATTGCTAGCTCCATCTGGAATTCCGCACCCGGGTCGGGTAACGGATGGTCCGGGAACCGTCAAGGAAATGCCGATGCGCCAGCCAATCGAAGAAAGTCCCGTTAATCCCCTGCCGCCCGTCGTTGCGGCGATCTCGGTGACCGTGTTCGCCATCGAAGTGATTTTCCAGCTTGGACAGCGTGGACTGGCAGGCGGTTCAGGAAGCGTTTCATGGCGGCGGGATGCGCTGCTGCAGTATGGATTCAGCGATGTGGCCTTTGACCGGATGCTGGAACTATGGGCCTGGGATGCCGATGCGCTGCTTCGCATGCTGACCTATAGCTTCGTTCACTATGGTATGGCGCAGGTGCTGTTCATGTGCGTGTTGGTTCTTGCACTTGGAAAATGGGTTGGTGAGCACCTACCGCAATGGGCCATTCTGTCAGTGTTTCTGGTCGCGGCGGTGTTCGGAGCCGCGGTCTACGGACTGGTGCTGGACACAAACTTCGTACTGGTTGGTGGCTTTCCCGGGGCCTATGGTCTGATCGGCGCGTTCACGTTTCTGCTTTGGGCACGGCTGGTCGAGACGGGAGGGCCACGCGGACGCGCCTTTCTACTGATCGGAATGCTTGTGGGGATTCAGCTGGCATTCAGCCTTGTGGGTGGATTTCTGACAGGCGGAGCGGCGATCAACCGGGACTGGGTGGCGGATCTGGCCGGGTTCGCTGCTGGATTCGGCCTGACGGTCCTGGTTAGTCCTGGCGGCTGGAATCAGATGGTGAAGCGGTTACGACAGAGGTAGCGACAGGGCGGTGGCGCCTGGACTGAACCGCATTGCCAGCCCCAGAGGGACGGATCAGGGAAGGATAACGTGCAGCAGCCTGTCCTCGGACTCCAGCCAAAAAGTCGGCACATCCACCAATGATTCCGATATCCAGGGTGCTGTTCTCCACAGTGGCGTAGAGGAAGCCAGAAGGATGTGCCGCATCGGGATGTAACCTGTGTGCAGGATCGGTTCGAGAGCGGGCAGTCCCAGGACCGGTGAATCAATCCAGCCTCGATATGTTCATTGTCTTCCGTTTTCAGGTGAGATCCAGGCACGGCATGCCGGTTCAGACCTGGACAACCCATATTCAGGATGAGCTCTCTGGTGCACAACTACATGCTGAGTGATAGGCCGCTGATGGACCATGGGCTCGACGAGATGCGCGAAACTGTCGCCCTGCCTGCCTAAACCCTCCAGAACCAGGCACGAGTGGAAGACATGGGAAGGCGGCACGGGACCTAATGACGGACGACACCAGCACATGATCCCCGTTCAGCCGGTATGAAGGGATCTGGCTGGCAACACCCCCTCCGTCCCTCTCCCCATATCCGTTCGACCATATGCCAGCGCCTCGGCCAGTCGGAACACTGACGCCACCTTGCGGTTCCTGTTCGTCGCGACAGGTGAAGCAGGACAGGCCGAATGCCGGGCGCTGCCTCGGTTCTGAGGGTAGGATAGGTGTTTCTGTCACGCCAAGGCGGAGCCCGTTTTCCCAACCAATCGCGACCAATGCAAATAATTTAGCCCGGATATCTCACCAGCCGCAACCGAACGCTCCGGCACCGGCCCGGAAGGGGTTCCGGGGGCGGTTTGTGGGCGGACCGGCGGCTCCGTCGGCCGACGGAACCCGACAGCGGCCGTCCGGTGGCCGCGGTGGCGGGAACAATGAGGGAACATCCACGGCCCGGCAGCCGCGGGCGGTGGTGCCGGACACACCTCTCCCGCTGCGGGCCGGTTCCGCCCGCCAGTCCGGGCCGTCAGGGGCCGGATCCGCTCAGGCGGGCGTGGGTTCGGGGGCCGGATCCGGCTGCGGCGGCGGCACCTGCGGCGACGGCGCGGCCAGCAGCGCGGCGACCGCCCGTGCGAACAGGTCCTGAAGGGGAAAGACGGAGGACAGCGACAGGCGGACGCGGCGCACGCTGACCGTCACCCGGCAGGCGACCTTCAGGAGCCGCGTCCTTATGGTCCCGCACTGGGCCCTCGCCATGTCCGTGCCGGCGAGGCCGATCGCCCGGACGGTCCGGAGCAGGGCTCCGGCGAAGGCGGAGAGGTACAGCCGCAGCTGGTTGGCACGCATTGTCGCCGTCGAGGTCCGGTCGGCGAAGAGTTCCAGCTTCTGCTCCTTTATCCGGTTCTCCATGTCGCCCCTCGCGCAGTACAGCTTCTCGTAGAGGTTCCTGGCGGTGAAGCGGTCCTTCGGCAGGCTGGTCACGACGAAGCGGGGATTGGCGCCGCCCGGTCCGGGCAGCCACTCCGCCTTTCCCACGACGCGGCGGGTCCGGCTCCAGCTGGACCGGGTCCGGTAGCGAAAGTCCCGGAAGCGCCGCGACGGCTTTCCCGAGGCGATGGCGCGCCGCCGCGACCTCTCCAGCGGTCCGGCGATCCGCTCCACCAGGCGCGAGTTCCTCGCCAGTCCGAGCACATAGTCCACGCCATTCGCCTCGCACCAGGCCATCAGGCTCTCGCGGCAGAAGCCGGAATCGCCCCTCACGATGATGGCGGTCTCCGGCCAGCGGGAGCGGATCCGCTCCACGATCTCCGCAAGCGCCTCCACCGATCCCTCCGACGCGTCGATGTTCGCCGGACGCAGCCGCGCAAGCAGGACATGGTCGCCGCAGGTGACGTAGAGCGGAAGGTAGCAGTAGTGGCGGTAGTAGCCGTGGAAAAAGCGGCCCTCCTGGGCGCCGTGCAGCGGGTCGTCGGTGGCGTCAACGTCGAGGACGATCTCCCCGGGCGGGACCTCGTGGGCATCCAGGAACAGGTCCACCATCAGCCGCTCGATCGCGGCGCCGTCGGCCACGATCCGTCTGTAGCGGTCCGTTTCCCGCCGCCTCCGGCGTGCCCAGCTCCAGCCGGTTGAGGGTGCTGGACCCGGCCAGGGGATGGCCCCGGTCGCGCTCCCTCGGCCGGTCGGCGCCGGTGATGTCGTCGCGCCCGACGGCCAGCGCCAGGACGCTGTCGTCCCGCAGGCGGTCGTGGTCGTTGACGTCCTCGTAGCCGAGGGCGATCGCCATGACGCGCTGCGCCACGAGCTCCCGCAGCCCGTGCTCGATGCGGTCCTGGTCCCGGTAATCGGTCAGGCACTCCGCCAGCCGGCGGGTGACGTCCGCCACCCGGTCGGCCTCCCGCAGGAGAAGCGCGCCGCCGTCGGAGGACATGCGTCCGCCGTCGAAGGCGGCGGTCACCTCCCGCCGTCCGTGCCGGTTGAACTCGATGTCAGGGCTGTTACACTGTGTATGCATGGGGTCCGGTCTCCTCTCATATGCAAGTTCTTGATGACTCCCGCATATATCATGGAATCCGGCCCCATGCAACATCATCTGGTGAGATATCCGGGTTAGGGGCTTGCCGATGAATTTCTCTTGCTAACGGCTCAGGTCTCGCCCAATAGATGGGTCAGGAACCTATAATTGATCAACCAATGTTGAGGCCGGACAGATGTTGGCACACAGGGAAACCCTAACTCGGGACCATACGGTGACAGCGGTTCACGAGTTCATCCGAAAGGGCGGCTTCAGGCCCGGCGATCGACTTCCAGCCGAACGCGAATTGACCGTATCACTCGGAATCAACCGAACAACCCTGCGGAAAGCGCTTGATGTGCTGGAGCGCAACGGTACGATCTGGCGCCATGTCGGAAAGGGAACATTCGTCGCCGCACCAAGCGGCCCTGATGGCCAGGACGGCCTAGCCGGGCTTGTCCAGAAGGTAACCCCGGTTCACATGATGCGTGCCCGGCTCTCGCTTGAACCGGCAATCGCCTGGGAAGCGGCGATCAACGCTTCCGACGCGGCGGTGACAAGAATTCGACTGGCTCGGGATCGTGCCGCAGCCGCGAGCACCTGGGAGGAGTATGAAGCACAGGATGACGCACTGCACCGCACCATTGCGGAGGCTACGGGCAACATCCTGCTTCTGGCGCTGTTTGACCAGCTCAACCAGGTGCGCAGGGCGGTGGCATGGAACACGGTCGTCCGATACTCCACCTGCCCGCCAAGCGGGCATTCAAGCTTTGCCGAGCATGAGCGCATCACCGCAGCGGTCGAGGCGCGCGATCCCGCTGCCGCTCAGTCGGCAATGCGCAAGCACCTTGGCTCGGTTTCGGCCAGGCTGTTCGGTGAGCTGTAGGGAACTGGTAAGGAGCAAGGGAAATGGCGGCGGCGGGATCCGACCGTCCAGATGGAATCAAAACCAACCAATGGGGGAAACCATGAACAAGTTTGTGAAGGCTCTAACCGCAGCGGTACTGGCCGTACCGCTGGTGATTGGACTGACGGCGTCATCCGCCAGCGCTGACAGGATCCGAATTGCTCTTGCAGAAACACCGTCGGACGAGCTTGCGGCGTTCTTCGTCGCCCTCGACCGCGCCAAGGCGAATGGCCTCGACTATGAATGGACGGCCTTCTCCGACGAGGAGCTGGCAATCCAGGCAGTCCTTTCCGGACAGATGGATATTGGCTTTGGCACGCCATACGCCGCCATGCAGCGGGCGAAAGCGCCAGTGCGCATCATCTTCCAGCTTTCGAAGCTGAAGTTCTTTCCTGTGACAACGCAGAAATACTCGTCGCTAGAGGATCTTGATGGCGAGCCCATCCTGCTGCACTCGCGCGGCGGCGGAACCGATTCAATTGCCAATGTCATCGAGGATAAGGTTGGAATCACCTTCGGCGAACGTTCCTACGTGCCGGGTTCCGCCAACCGGGTCGTTGCTCTGGTTTCAGGACAGGCCGATGCGACGATCATCGACCTCAGTAACAAGAATAAGGTCATGCGCCAGCATGGTGACAAATTCAACGTGCTGGAGATGTTCGATGTCGAGGCAAGTGACGAAGCGCTGTTCGCGAATCTCGACTGGATCAAGGCGAACGAGGAAGATGTACAGGTGTTCGTCAATGCCCTAGTTTCGACATGGCAGGACATGAATGAGGATCCAACCATCATCAGCCGCGAAACCGATCCCGACGGACCGATCGGCCAGCTGCCCAAGGAAATCCTCGACCAGCTTGACAATTTCTACAACGACGCCGTGGAAGGTGGCCTCTATGATCCCAACGGCGGTGGCCGGACAGCAGCGATGGCCGACCTTGAATGGTACAGTCAGGCTGGCCAGCTCGAAGGTGATCTCTCGACACTCAGAATCGAGGATTTCTGGTATATGAAACCTCTCGACACCGCGATGAACTGAAACCGTGGCGGCTACCGGTCCTCGGCCGGCGGCCGCTGCCATCCGCCACAGGTAAACCAGTCGATGCTCAATCGTTCGCTTCTGCTTAAGCTGCTGTCAGCATTCGTGGTTTTCGGAACATGGGAAATCGCGGGACGAATTCCTGTCAGCTATGCCTTCCCGACATTCCTCGACTCCATGGTTGCATTGCTGGCCATGGCGGTTGACGGAACGCTGGTCCAGGCTTACGCCGAAACACTGAAACCGCTTGCGGTGGGGATCGCGATCTCAGCCTTCGTCGGCATCGGTGTCGGACTCTGGATTGGGTTAAGTGGCTGGTTCGACTGGATGTTTTCGCCGATCTTCATCGTAATGCAGGCCGCTCCTCTTGCAGCTCTGATCCCATTGCTGGTGATGGCTTACGGTATCGGATTGACTTCGAAGGTCTTCGTGGTCTGTATCATGTCGATGCCCGTGATCGTGCTGAACACGGCCGGAGCGGTGCGCAACACACCAGAGTCGATCAAGGAAATGGGCCGCTCCTTTCTCGGCAATCGATACGACATCATTCTAAAGATCATCATCCCGGCCGCCTCTCCGATCATTTTTTCAGGCCTGCGCCTCGGAGTGTCGGCCGGTTTCATCGGCGCGATCCTGAGTGAACTCAAGATTACGCCCACAGGGGTTGGGGACATCATCACGTACAGCCGGTCGATCGCGGATTACGCGAGCATGTACGCGGCGATCTTTTCGATCATTGTGCTGGCCGTGCTGTTCCTGAACCTGCTCGAGACGATCGAAAGTCATCTGTTTGAGGGAAACGTCCGTGGCTACGCCTCAGACTGAACACGTGACCGACGCTCATGCCGGGACGATGGAGATGGCCGTCTCCGCACGCGGGATCTACAAGTCCTATGGTGACGTGGAAGCATTGCGCGACCTGACACTGGAATTTCCGCGCGGCCAGCTGACGTCGCTGCTCGGTCCTTCCGGCTGTGGCAAGACCACCCTGCTCAAAATCATCGCCGGGCTTCTGGAACCGACAGCGGGAGATGTGGAGGTCAATGGCAGGACGGTCACCGGCCCAGGACCGGATCGGGCTTTCGTCTTCCAGGACTTCGCGCTGATGCCCTGGGCGAACGTGCTGCGCAATGTGGCATTCGGACTGGAGCTGCGCGGAGTGGGTAAGTCCGAGAGGGAAACCATTGCCGAGAGCTTTATCGCGCAGGTCGGGCTCTCCGGTTTCGAACGGAGTTTTCCGCACGAACTCTCCGGAGGGATGCGCCAACGCGTCGGTCTCGCCCGCGCCCTTGCGGTTGACAGCGAGGTCCTGCTCATGGATGAGCCGTTCTCAGCTGTGGATGAGCAGACCCGCCGCAAGTTCCAGGAGGATCTGCTCGAACTGGTTGCCACCCAGAACAAGACCTTCATATTCGTGACGCATTCGATTGAGGAAGCGGTTTACGTCTCTGACCAGATCGCCATTCTCCTTCCTCGCCCCAGCAGGGTGTCGGAAATAATCCGTCCGCGCGGCCTGCGCGCCAAAGATGCGGAAAACATCCGCCGTGATGGAGAATATCTCGACATCGTTGACAGCATCTGGTCGTCGCTTCGATCCTATGTGGAGTAGTGGATGAAACTATTTGGCATACGACTACCAGGAATGTCCTCCCTGATCCTCTGGGGTTTGCTATGGGAGCTGTTCGGCCGTTCGGGCGTTACCTTCTTCGTTCCGCCACTTTCAGAGGTCATCGTAACGCTGTTCGAGACCATCGGGTCCGCCGCTTTCCAGAAAGCGCTGTACGAGACAGCATATGCGTTCATCTCAGGAGTTACCGCTGCCATCGTGATTGGCGTTCCCACGGGAATCCTGATGGGCAAGAACCGACTGATCGACGAACTGCTTCTGCCCTGGGTCAACATTTTTCTCAGCGCGCCTCTTACCGCACTGGTCCCGGTGCTCATGGTGCTGTTCGGATTTGGAATGAAGTCAATCATCATCACAACGACGCTGTTTGGAATCTGGATCATCATCCTGAACGCGCGTGCTGGAGTGCTACAGATAAACCGTTCCATGGTCGATATGGCCAGGAGCTTTGGCGCATCACCGTGGGATGCGTTCATTAAGGTCTATTTCTGGGCGGCACTGCCGGAGATTCTAGGTGGCGTACGCATTGGCGTGATCCGGGCGGTCAAGGGCGTCATCATTGGCCAGCTACTGATCTCCATTGTCGGCTTCGGAGCGCTGTTCGAGCTATATTCGGCCAACTTCCTGATGGCCCATTTCTGGGCGGTGCTCATCGTCCTGTTCGCACTGGCCTTCACCATCTCGGAGTTTCTCGCATATCTGGAACGAAAGGTGAGCTATTATGCGGCAAAGCGGTGACGTGGAATCGAATTCCTCGCACCGCTCAACCAACAGGTTTTCGGTTACCTGCATCCTTGCAGCCAACCCACGGCATCAGGATGGGTGATACGCGGCAAGATCGCTCCTCTGGCACTTTCGACAGCTATCCGCTCTTCCTGCGTAGGGTCTGGCGAAGATCCCTCAGAAGCGGCTCGCCCAGAACATGCGCGGCAGCGAAGTAGACGGCTATTCCCAATCCGACCAGCCCGGCGAGAGCCAGATAGCGCCATCCAACAAGGCTGAGAGCTGAATCAAGCGCGAGTGAGGCGACTAGGAGAGCGACACCCATCAGCGCACTGGCGGCGAGAATCCGCGGAAGACGGTGAATGAAACGGCTGTCCAGCCTGACAGCATCTCCCATATCTCTTGATCCATACCAGAGCAGAACGACCATGGCCCATGCCGCGACTGAAGTTCCGATTGCGGCGGAAAGATAGCCGATCAACGGAGCAAGCCCGACAGCGATAGCTGCGTTCACGCACATCGCGATGACGGCATGGCGCAGCGGCGTACGAGTGTCCTCGCGTGCGAAATAGAGCGGTTGCAGGACTTTCTGCAGTACGAATGCCGGCAGGCCGAGGCCATAGATAGCCAGCGCGGCGGCGGTTGCGGCGCTGTCGGCCGCACTGAATGCCCCACGCTGGAACAGAACGCTGATCAGCGGCAGCGGAATTACCACCAAAGCCACCGCGGCAGGTATCGTCAATGCAAGACCGAACCCAGCTGCCGAGTTGAACGCGTCGCGGCCTCCGTCCGTATCGTTGGCGCGCAGACGGCGGGACAGATCCGGAAGAAGGACAACGCCGATCGCGATGGCAACGACCCCAAGCGGCAGCTGGTAGAGCCGATCCGCCACGTTGAGCCAAGCGACGGCACCATCGAAGAAACTTGCCACCTGACGGCCGACCAGGAGGTTTATCTGTACAACGCCACCGGCAAGAGCGGCTGGGGCCGCGATGATGGCAAGGCGCCGGAGATCGGGTGAAAGGCGCGGACGCCTGAAGACCAGAGTGAAACCGGCACGTGAGGCGGCAATCCACACAAGAGCGAGCTGCGCCACGCCCGCCACTGGTACCGTCCAAGCCAGCGACAGACCCAGCGGCCAGTCAAGCCAGGCTCCAATCGTCAATGTGGCGATGAAAAAAATGTTAAGCAATGTCGGGGCGGCCGCCGCAGCTGCAAAGCGACGCGTGGCGTTAAGGAGGCCCGAAAGCAGAGCGGCGAGTGAAATGAACAATATGTAGGGAAAGACAATCCGCCCATAGCTCACTGCGAGATCGAATCGTCCGTCGGACACAAAGCCACCCGCCATCGCGACGACCAGCCAGGGCATGGCGAACAGCGCGATGGCGGTAAACGCGACAAGGATTGCCGCCAGACCCGAAAACGCATCCTGCGCAAACTCCCCAGGGCTCTCATCGCCTTCCAGTTTTTTTGAGAACATGGGAACAAAAGCGGTGTTGAACGCCCCCTCCGCGAAGAACCGCCTGAACATGTTCGGAAGCGCGAAGGCGATCAGGAACGCTTCGGCGATGGGTCCGGACCCAAGGAACGCAACAATGAGGACATCCCGCAGGAAACCCAGAATCCGGCTTACAAGCGTCCAGGCACCAACCGTAAACATGCTGGCCATCAGGCGAAACGGCCAGGCGGAGGTGGTGTTGCGGAGTGCGGTCGGCGCTGTTTGGCCGCTATCAGATTCCGGTAGGGAGCTCGGTCCAGAATGTCCGCCCAGAATGACACGAGAGCGATCTGTGGCCGGTAGGAATAACATTGATGATGGAGATGGCAGGGCCTGGCTTTGCATCCAGGTACGCCCTGCGCCTGACATATGGTATTTGACTGAAGGAAGGAGATCACGTCCGCGACACAGCGGCCATGCAGGGCCAGAACCGGATACGCGACACGCTGACCGCGTCGAAGGACATCCTGCTGGCCCGTGCGAAGCTGGAGATACCCAAGTCGCAGGCAGGATGGAGCGGTAGCAGACCGAACGTGGCCCATGTCGCCGACGCCGCCCTGAGCTGGCAGCAGGTCGAACTGCCGCCGCGGGACAGCGCCAACACCGGGAAAGCGCCCGTCGGGCTGTCGGTGGTCCATGTCCAGGAGCAGGAGACCCCGGCCAACGGTGGTGGACCCCTGGAGGGTGTTCTGCTGACAACATTTCCGGTGCGATCGAGGAAGCAGGCGCTGGAGGTTCTGGAGCTCTACCGGCCGCGCTAGCGGATCGGGGACTGGCACGGAATCCTGAAATCTGGCTGCCGGGTGGAGGAGCGGCAGGGCCGCCTGGAGCGGTCCACCACCGTAATCGCCTGGAGGCTGGCGGCGATGGCACCGCTGAGCCGGGAGACGCCGGAGATGCCGGCCGAAACGCTGTTCTCGCCCTTCGAGCTCATAGCACTGCAGGACTTCGCCACCGAACGGGGGCTGCCACCGTCGGAGACCTACGGAGCCGCCGCCGTCACCATGGCCACCCTCGGTGGCTACCTGAACCGCAGGGGTGACGGCCCACCTGGCCTCGAGGTGACCTGGCGAGACTACACCCAGCTTGCGACGATGGCGGGCACCTACGAGCGGCTGCTCCGGCTCAACCGGTCCAGCGAACTTTACCGGACCCTGCGCCCAGACGGACGCAATGCCTGATGTGCATGGCGGACCGCCATGCGGAACGAAGCCGACTTTAGGTATCTTCCACAGAAGATCAGCCAGCACGTTCATCCGGAGCTCGCCCGTTTGGCACCAAGTTCGATTGCAGCCCGGAGTTTCCCCTCCAGCGTGCGCTGCCTGGATTCGGATTGCAGCTTCAGACCGAACATATCCTTTACATAGAAGCAGTCGACCACCTGCTCGCCATAGGTAGCAATCACGGCGCTGGAAATGTACACATTGTTAGCGACAAACGTCCGGGTCAGGTCAAACAGAAGTCCGGGGCGGTCACGTGTATCAACTTCAATAATCGTGTAGATCTCGGATCCATCATTGTCAAAGGTGATCGAGGTGGGCACCCGGAAAGCGCGTTCACGCCTTCTGATCACGTCCCGCGAGCGAATGGCCTCGGTGGCGACGACCTTCCCCCTGAAGGTATCCTCGATCATTTTACGCAACCTTGGCAGCTTTTCCGACTCATAGGGAGCACCTCTGGCGTCCTGAATCCAGAAGGCGGCGGTTGCCCAGCCGTCCTTTGTGGTAAAGGTACGGGCGTCCTTGATGTTGGCACCGACCAGGGCGAGCGCACCGCACATTCTCGAAAATATGCCAGGATGATCCTGCATGACGAAACAGGCTCGTGTGGCATCACGGTCAGGATCCGGGAAAAGCTGGATGCGGAGGTCGTCGTCGCTGATTCCCCGAAGGAGATTGGCGAAATCCACATGCGCGGTGACATGCAGGCCCTGCCAGTACGGTTCGTAATGGCGGCGGAGTTCCCGGCGCAGGTCCCCGGCGTCCCAACCCTTAAGCTTTGCCTTCAGGTTGCGCTTGGCATCGGCACCGCGGGCGGAACGGTTCAGCGCCTCAAGTCCAGTCTCAAGCCCGTAGCGGGTCTGCCGGTACAGAGCGCGCAGCAGCGACGCCAACCAGTTGTTCCAGGTATTCGGGCCAACGCCACGGATATCGCAGACTGTAAGCACTGTCAGCAGGTCGAGCCGTTCCCGCGTCCGCACCGCCTTGGCGAATTCGCGGACGGTGCGAGGGTCGGCGATATCCCGTTTCTGCGCCATATCCGACATCAGAAGGTGATACCGAACGAGCCATTCAACAGTGCCCGCCTCCTTCGGTGACAGGCCAAGGCGCGGCGCGACCCGGCGGGCGATCCTGGACCCGACAACGGAATGATCCTCGTCGCGGCCCTTGCCAAGATCGTGGCAGAGGAGCGCGACATATAGCACCTTACGGTTCACGCCTTCCTCCAGGATCTGGCTCGCGACCGGCAATTCCTCGATCAGCTCACCGCGCTCGATCTGGGCCAGGACCGAAATTGTCTGAATCGTGTGCTCATCAACCGTGTAGCTATGGTACATGTTGAACTGCATCATCGCGACAACGGGTTCGAATTCCGGTAGGAAGGCGGGCAGGACGCCCAGTTCATTCATCCGCCGAAGGGCACGTTCAGGGTTGCCATGTTTCAGGAGCAGATCGAGGAAGATACGAACGGCTTCCCTGTCTTTCCGCATTCCGTCATCAATGATATGCAGATGGGCGCTAATCATGCGCATGGCATCAGGGTGGATCAGATGCCCTGTACGCAGCGCTTCCTCAAAGATGCGCAGGATGTTGACCTTGTCCCTGAAGAATTCGGCCTCGTCAGCGATGTTGAGACGGTTCAGCTCGATGCGGTAACCTTTTCCGGCCCGTTTGCGGCGGAACAGTCCCGCAAGCATTGGTTTTCTCTTTACGTGGCGCTCTTCCAAAGCGGTCAGAAAGATGCGGGTGAGTTCGCCCACCTGAGTGGCGTGGCGGAAATAGTCCTGCATGAAATGCTCAACGGCACGCCGCCCACCCCCGTCGCTGTACCCCATTCGACTGGCGACTTCGACCTGCATCTCGAAGGTCAGCTGGTCCTGCGCCCGGTTGGAGATGAGATGCAGATGGCAGCGCACCGCGAGCAGGAAATTCTCCGCCCTCACGAACGCGTCGAACTCCTCCTGGCGAAAGACATCCATGCGCACCAGTTCAGCGGTATCCTGAATCTCATGGATATACTTGTCGATCCAGAACAGTGACTGCAGATCGCGTAGGCCGCCTTTGCCCTCCTTTACGTTGGGCTCGACCATATATCGCTGACCTCCCTGCCTGGCGTGTCGCCCGGCGCGTTCCGTCAGCTTGGCTTCGATGAATTCCGCGGCGGTGTTGCGAAACAGTTCCGACCAGAGTCTCCTGCGTAATTCGTCCTCCAGCGGCTGATGGCCACCGATGAAGCGGTGCTCCAGCAAAGCGGTCCGGATCGTATAGTCCTCTCGCCCCAGCCGTATGCATTCCGTCACGGTCCGGCTGGCATAACCAACCTTCAGATGCAGATCCCACAGCGCATAAAGCATCGATTCGATGACGCTTTCCGCCCAGGGAGTGATCTTGTGGGGAGTCAGAAACAGCAGGTCCACATCGGAATATGGCACCATTTCCATGCGCCCGTATCCACCAACCGCCAGCACGGCGATACGCTCGGCTTCCGTTGGGTTCGCGTTCGGATGTAACTGGGTGATCGCCATATCAAGTGTCGAGGTGACGATCTGATCCGCAAGCCAGGCATAGGAGCGCACCGTTGGCCTGGCGTTTCCGGGATCCGCGAGAAAGGCATCGGATATCGCTTTCCGGCCCGTGGCCAGAGCCGCCTGCAGGACATCGACCGCCGCGGCCCGAACCGCTTTCGAATCATCCGCCCTGCCGTAAGCGGCATCAAGCGCCGCGTTGACGCTGGCTGCGTCAAAGATCCGCCGCGCCGGACAGATAAGTCCGTCCGGCTCCTTCAGCGAAGGGAGCCTGGCGGCTGGTTCAGAAACCCGCGCCGTCAAAGCTAATCGGCGCCGGATCAATGACGACCACCCGCTTGTCAGAAATCGTGGCGACTGCCAGCCCGCGCTCGTTGCGTCCATCCTGACGTAGCCTGAACACTCCGTTGACGCCTGCTATTCCGGTAGAGTCCGTGAGCGTATTGACAGAAAGCGACCTGGATCTCCCGGAGCCAACCAATGCGCCGATCATGGCGATGCCGTCATAGGCAAGACTCGAGACCGGGTGCGGCGACCTGCCATAGACGGCATCATACCTGGTGTTGTATTGCCGGGTAAGCCAAGGTGAGGGAAGCGCAAACCATCCCCCCTGAAGTGGAGCCAGCTCCAGTGCACTCGACGGAATGTCCCAGCGCTGAAGGCCGATCAGCTGGGTTGTTTCGGGATCTATCCCGTTCTCGACCATCAGCTGGGTAAGGATCGGCAATGCGCCGGCGTTTCCAGAAGTCAGGAAAACCGCGTCGACACCCTCACTTTCCACAGCGGCGGCGATCGCGGGCACGGCTTCCACTACGGCGTTCTGGTTCATCGCAAAGGATGTGACGCCAGCGACCTCGGCACCGCGGCGCTCAATCGCGGCCGCAATCGCAGCGAAGCCCTTTACCTCGGTTTCCCCCTGACCATGGACGATCATGATCCTGGACAGACCGTTGTCCACCGCATATTTTGTCAGGCGATCCGCCGTATTCTCGAATGTGTTACCCAGCACGAATACGTTGCCCCCCGCAACCTCGGTGTTGTTGGAGAAGCTCAGCACATTGACTCCACTGGCGGAGACGGCAGCACCAGCAGCTTTGGCGGAGCCTGCATATACCGGGCCCAGGATAATTTTCGCACCATCGTTCACCGCCTGCACGGCCGCTTCGGCGGCGCGGTCCGGGCTCGCGGCGGTCGCGTAGACCCGAAGATCGATCGTGACACCCTGCAGGTCCTGAACTGCGAGGCGCGCGGCGTTTTCGATTTCCTCAGCCAGAAGGTCGTTTTCGGCTCTGCCCGACTCCGCTGGCACCAGCAGCGCCACCTCCACCGGTGCTCCCTCCTCAACCTGTACCTGAGGGGTCGTGACCGGGGCGCAGGCGACGAGCGCAGCGCAGCTCAGGGTGACCAGTGCCTGCAGGAACCGGTGGCGTGTCATGGTGGTGGACAGAATCATGGCAGCTCGTTCGCTCCTCTGCTGGCTTGCGGACACCCACAGATTATGCGCTACAGGGGATAGAGTAAACGCATTCGATACGGGAGCGGTTCTTGGAAATCGAAATTTCCCCGTTGCCGCCCGGGCTCCATCTTGTGGCGACGCCAATCGGGGCTGCGCGTGACATAACACTGCGGGCGCTGGATATCCTGGCCTCGGCTGATGTGCTCGTCGCTGAGGACACAAGGACATTGAGGCATCTGATGCGTATTCACGGTGTGCCGCTGGGTGGACGTCCTCTTTTTTCCTACCATGATCGCAACGGCGCGGCGGTTCGGCCAAGGCTTCTGGCAATGATCCGAGAGGGAAAGTCGGTGGCGTATGCTTCCGATGCCGGCACACCTCTGGTGTCGGATCCTGGCTTCCAGCTCGCACGGTCGGCGATGGCTGAAGGGCTGGCCGTAACCACGGCGCCAGGACCGTCGGCGGTCCTGGCCGCTCTGGCGGTGTCGGGGCTTCCTACCGACCGGTTTCTGTTTGTCGGGTTTCCGCCAGCCGCGAAGGGTGCGCGGACGGCATGGCTGCGGGATCTGCAGTCCATGTCAGCGACCTTGGTCATATTCGAATCCCCCACGCGGATTCAGCGGCTTCTCGCTGAGATGGCGATGATGTTCGGCGAGCGCAGAGCGGCCGTCTGTCGGGAATTGACCAAGCGGTTTGAGGAGGTGCTGTCCGGGACTCTCGCGGAACTGGCGGATCTGGCGACAAAGCGGGAGTTAAAGGGTGAGATTGTACTGATCGTGGACCGCAGCCGGACTGACGCACCGACAGCGGATCTGGACGCGGCGCTTGCCACTGCGCTTGCGCATATGTCGGTGAGGGACGCTTCGGAATCGGTCGCTACTGCACTGGGGCTGCCGCGGCGACAGGTTTACCAGGAGGCGCTACGGCTGGAAAGCGCCCGGAAGAGGCTTGAACCCAAAAAGCAGTGAAGGATAAACATCTCCAGAGACGGCGAAGACAAAGGCCCTAACTGCGACAGAACAGGTCATTGATCACCCGCGACAGGTCCATAGAACATGTGCCCGTCCAGGACTGCCACCTCCTGGACCCGTCAATGGCAAAGCGCCCGGTCCTGAAAATGGTGCTGTCCGACGCCAGAAGCAAATCACTGAGGCCGATGGAGAAGACCACTGCACCAAATTCCGCTCGTACGCATTTTCAGGAGGCGATCCTACTTATGGTAGGTAGAGCGGAAGGAGAACGGTAGAAACGGCATTCCACCATCGAATCCCAGGATGCCTCTCAGCTGAAATGTGGCGGCCCCTTCAACGGTTACCTTCCATCACCACCTTAACTAGTTGCCGTTCACCCCTGATCACCTGGCAGAAACCGGAAGACGTGTCAGTCCAGTAATTCGGTCACTGGAACTACCGCCATTCCTCAGCTGATTCGCTGCATCATGTTTTGACACAACCCGGACGACCGTTACAATGGTGATGGCGCTTCGCCTTAAATATGGAAAATCTCTCTGTTGACTTGAATATGCACGCCCTAACCACCGCCACACAAGGGTTTGGTATCGTTTCAAGAAAGCAACCGCCATGTTACCGATGGCTGTCTCCCTTTGTGTCCTTGTGCCATAGTTCCAGGACTGGGAGCAACGCGGATTTTGAGCCTTCGAAAATGCGTTGGCGCTACCCTCCAGCCGCCTGAATTCCATTGATCCTCATTGCAGATAGCCGTCGAAGATCTAGAGGAGTGATCTGCTGTCCTGCCGGTCCTTGTGTGGTCCAGGGTGGGAGCAGAGGATGACGGATCGACACCAGAACAGTGGTCCAGTCGCTCGGAGCCAGAAACGCCGGGAAACCGGCCACAGTGAGCTTCCGCGAACGGCTCGACGAGCCGGTGGCCGTACGGGAACCTGGTTCGCCGCAAGCTGCGGCGCCGTGCCCCAGAAGGGTTTCGTTTCTCGGAACGCCGCACCTCCCCGAACTGAGCATTATGGTCACTGGGCCAGCGAGCGTCGGCCAACCCAACCGAACAGGAGCCCAGCCGTGCCGTCGGTAACGCCCTGCAGTCGCGGTGTTCCATCTGGAGAATCTCCTCTTCACATTCGGCGATGTCGACGAAACCTACGCACCCCGATACCGTCCTGTAGAGGCGTAAGGGAAGGATTTCATCCAAGGGATGAAGGATCCTTAGCGGTTGCTGGGGTTCTTCGGAATTGTATGCAGGGAATCGGAACAAAGCTGTCATTCCATAGCATCGCTCTCCGGATCATGCCGTTCCGAATCCACGGGTCGGAGAATCATCGATTCGGCAGCCGCACCTGGTATTCTTGAGATACCCCCAATTTTGGACCTTGCGACATGTGGTTCGTGCCGCAATTTTGGCGCTAGGCTCCAGAATTGCCAGTATGGTAAACGGGAGCGGTAAACTGGGGAAGATGCCATGAGCGCTTATGTAATCGATGGGAAATCCTTTGCCGCAGCTGTTCGAGCCAAAGTGGCCGAGCATGTATCCAGACTCAGATCGGATCAGGGAATCACCCCCGGGCTGGCCGTGGTACTTGTGGGAGAGGATCCAGCAAGCCAGGTCTACGTGCGCTCAAAGGGCAGGCAGACCGTTGCCGCGGGAATGAACAGCTTCGAGCATAGGCTTGCCGCCTCGACCTCAGAGGAAGAACTGCTGGCACTTGTCAATGAGCTGAACATCGATGATGCCGTGCATGGCATACTGGTACAGCTGCCGCTCCCGGATCACATTGACGAGGCTCTTGTGACCAATGCCATTAATCCGGCCAAGGACGTGGATGGGTTTCACATCCTAAATGTCGGACATCTGGGCACCGGGCAGAAGTCGATGGTCCCCTGCACGCCACTGGGTTGCCTGATGCTCCTGCGCAACCGCCATCAGAGCCTTTCCGGCATGGATGCCGTGGTGATCGGGCGGTCGAACATCGTGGGCAAGCCGATGGCGCAACTGCTGCTCAGGGATAGCTGCACTGTCACCATCGCCCATTCACGTACCAGACAACTGCCCGAAGTGGTGAGCCGAGCCGATATCGTTGTCGCAGCGGTCGGTCGTCCTCAAATGGTTAAGGGTGACTGGATCAAGCCGGGCGCCACCGTGATCGATGTCGGCATCAACAGGATTACCGCGCCGGAACTGGAGGCAGGGAAGACGCGGCTTGTTGGTGATGTGGACTTTGACAGCTGCTCAAAGGTTGCTGGCGCCATAACCCCGGTGCCTGGTGGCGTCGGCCCCATGACCATCGCATGCCTTCTGGCCAATACACTGACAGCATGCTGCCGCACACATTCCCTGGAGGAGCCGTCAGGACTCACGGTATAGACCAGCCCCACTCGCGAATCCCAGCTGGTCCACCATCGGGAGAACCGCTCTGGTTCTGGAATCTCTCACATCAATCCAACCCAGCGGTGGTTCCAGCACCGAAGAAGGTGTTCAGCGAGAGGCATTGGCTTCCGCTGTCCGTCGCTGAGCGCCACCGGCGCATGGGATGCTCACGACACGGGTGCTGGTGCTTGCCGGTCAGGCGACGCGTTCTGGATGAAGTCCCTGCATCTGCAGGTCAAAACCATTCTGGATATGCTGCGTGAACGTCTCAAGCGCCTCCGTTCTGTCGCCCCGCTCGATCACCCTGACAAGATCCATGTGATCGCCAAGCGATTTGGCAAGATCAACATTCTCAATGGCGGCGAATAGCGGAAACGCCATCGCCTTGGCCCATATCATGTCGAACATCTCCAACAGGAACCGATTTCCCGCCCGCTCGACGAATGCACGGTGAATGTTACGGTTGGCCTCAAAATACCCCCGTGCCGACCGGTCTTCCAGGTTCTCCTCCCGCTCAACTATCTGGCGCAGCCAGGTAACGTCAGATGCCGACTTTCGTACGGCCAGAATACGGGCACCCTGTCCCTCAATGGCCGCACGCGCCTGATATAGCTCCCTGACTTCCTGGTCGTTCATGCGGTAGAGCCTGAAACTTCCCCGATTCGAGACCTCCAGGACACCCTCCTGTTCCAGGCGAATCAGCGCTTCGCGGATCGGTGTCCGGCTGATGTTCATCTCGTCCGCGAGCTTTTCCTGCACCAGCCGGTCATCGGGCCCGATTTCCTGGCGCATGATCGCGTCAATCAGTTCATCGTAAACTTCATCCGCCAGTCGGCGGCGATCTGGCCGGATGGACTTCAGGGCCATGGGCGGCCTCGCAATGCCATGGATATCTCTGCGTTTATGGATACTGTATACAGAAGGCTGGGTCGCGGCTACCGGATTTGATCTTGCCAATCACTGAATACTGTATACTGTATACAAAAATTCGGGGGTATTGCCATGTGTGGAATCGCTGGGCGAATCCTGACTGGCCACGGAAAAGTGGGCAGAGACCTCGTTGAGCTCATGGATGCACAGGAGCATCGGGGCGCGGACAGCACGGGCTTCGCGATCTATGGCGCGCCACGTGACAGCGGATACGTGGTTCGCGGCATGGGATTCGACCGGAAGAACATGGATTCGGCCATGGAGGATCTGTCGCACAGCCTGCGTGATCACGGGGCCGAAATCATTGGTGACCCCCAGATCGTCACCGACAGCCATCAGCATTACTGCTTTCGCATCGAGATCACCGATCCTCGGGACATGGCCGCCTGGGTTGCCGATGTGGATACGCTCACTGACCGTATCGAGGTGCAGTCCTGTGGACGCAGCCTGGAAATCATCAAGGACATTGGTGGCTCGACGGCGGTGGCCGACAAACATGGTGTGCGTGATATGACTGGCACGCACGGACTGGGACATGCCAGACTGGCGACGGAAAGCGATGTGCGTCCCAACGCAAGTCACCCCTTCTGGGCGCGACCGTTTCCGGATGTGGCCATCGTGCATAACGGCCAGATCACCGACTATTTCACATGGCGCGACAGGCTGGAACGGCAGGGCTACAGGTTTCTGACCGGCAATGACAGCGAACTCATAGCGGTCTGGGTAAGTGACCGGATGAAGGCCGGGCTGACTCTGGAGCAGGCTCTGAAACTCTCGATCAGCTCCATAGACGGCGTGTTCACCTACATGATCGCAAACGCTGACGGAATTGGATTCGCCAAGGATCGATTCGCGATGAAGCCGCTTGTTGCGATCGACCAGCGCGGCGACCTCGCTATGGCGACCGAAGAACAGGCCGTGCGCCGCATCTTCGTAGGTGAATGCGACGTCATCAACTATGACGGGCCCTCCCTTACCGGGCTTTGGGGCGTTGGCAACCGGGCTATGGCGGCATGAGCGAGCACATTGTCGATGTGGGAAAACGCCACATCAGGGAAATCAACGAGGAAATCCAGGAAGCCTGCGCCCGCGGAGACAGGGTGTGTGTGGTCAATACACTGTCTCGCCACAACCTCGGCATCGGGCTTCCGGATGGGGCCGATATCGAGTTTGAGGGTTCGGTAGGTTACTATTGTGGCGGCCTGAATGCCGGGGCGACGATAGAGATTGAAAGAAACGCGGGCTGGGCACTTGGCGAGGGGATGTCGAAGGGAAGGATCACTGTCGGTGGCTATAGCGGCATGTCCTGCGGTGCCGCGATGACAGGGGGGACGATCCACGTCAAGGGTGATGCCGGTCCGCGCTGCGGGGTTGCGATGAAAGGTGGAAACATCGTCGTCGAGGGTAGGATCGGGTACCAGTCGGGTTTCATGGCCCACTCCGGAAAGATCATCGCGCTTGGAGGCGCGGGTGACAGCTGTGCGGACGCGCTCTGGGAAGGAGAGGTCTGGGTTGCCAGCGACATTGACAGCCTTGGCGTCGATGTGAAGGTCCTGGAACCGACCGCCGAGCAGGTGGACGAAGTGAATGCCATTCTGGCGCCGCTCGGTCTTGTCGACAACTCGCGCGAATGGCGCAGGATGGTCTCGGGCCAGCGGCTCTGGTATTTTGAATCGAGGGATGCAGGCGCATGGCTGATGATCTGACGCAGTCCTACGAATATCCGTTCGAACTGCCCACCGAAGACGAGGTCTGGTTTCAGGACGCCGGGGCGGTGGAAGGCCGGCCGGCCGGCGTGATTGCGAGTTATGATGAAGGAGGCTCCACCCGCTGGACACCTGAGGCGATATCGGAAGTGCATGCGCTGGCGCAGATTGGCCGCTACCAGGTGCGGGGGTTCAACACGTTCAACAGGAGGATGCCGACTTTCGACGACCTTGTCTTCGTTCCCGCGACGATGACCAGGCTGCCGCTGGAAGGCTACCGTGAAAGCTGCGAGACAAAGACCGTCCTTGGTGGTGGACGTGGCATCGTTGAACACCCGCTGGAACTCAGGATTCCGATCTATATCGCGTCGATGTCATTTGGTGCCCTATCGGCGCCAGCCAAGGCTTCGCTGGGCTATGGCGCCTCAAAGGCGGGCACGATGACCTGCACCGGCGAAGGAGGTATGCTGGAAGAGGAAAGAGAGGCCTCTACCCGACTCGTCTACCAGATGAGCCCGGCACGCTATGGCATTGACCTTGACCATCTGCGCCGCGCCGACGGTCTGGAAATTGTCGTCGGCCAAGGTGCGAAGCCAGGAACTGGTGGATTATTGCTAGGCATGAAGGTCAGCCCCCGGGTCAGCAGGATGCGAACCCTTCCCGAAGGTGTCGACCAGCGGTCAACCATCCGGCACCCGGATTTTCTCGGGGCCGACGATCTGGCCGTAAAGATAGAGGAGCTCAGAATCGCGACTGGTTACAGGGTGCCGGTCTTCGTCAAGATGGGCGCGACCAGACCTCGATACGATGTCGCCATCGCCGCCAAGGCAGGAGCCGACGTTGTGGTGGTGGACGGTGCCGAGGGCGGCACGGGAGCCTCACCCGAACTGCTGCTGAACCACACCGGTATTCCGACGATAAGCGCGATCCGCGCGTCCCGGGAAGCACTCGACGATTGTGGGATGACCGGGAAAGTCAGTCTGGTCGCGGCCGGTGGAATCCGATCCGGGGTGGATGTCGCGAAATGCCTTGCACTCGGCGCTGACGCAGTGATGATCGGCAATGCGGCGATGATAGCGATGGGCTGCAATTCTCCAAGATATATCGAGGATTACGAGAAACTCGGAACTTCTCCGGGTGCATGCCACCATTGCCATACCGGACTATGTCCGGTTGGTGTGGCAACTCAGGATCCGGAACTGGAGAAACGGATGAACCCGAGGGCTGGGGCCGAGCGCGTCGCACGTTTTCTCACCGCGATGACCATGGAAGTCACCGCATTGGCTAAGGCCTGCGGCAAATCCTCGGTTCACAATCTGGAGACCGAGGACCTGCGCGCGCTGAGCTTTGAGGCCAGTGCGTTCACAGGTGTCAAGATGGCAGGCATCGACCGTGCCTTTGGGTGGTGAGGATGAGGATTGCGGTTCTGGATCTCACGAACCAGCCGAGTCCGCTGCTCGATGGTGTGCCGCGCGTTGGAGAGACCATTGTCGAATGGCTGGCTCCCGCGCTTCCGGAGCCAACCTATATCTCGGTCGGTGTTGCCTATGGGGCTGACCTTCCGGAACCTGACACCTTCAATGGACTGGTGATCAGTGGTTCGGAATTCGGTGTATATGACAATACCCCCTGGATGTCCCCTCTGCGCGAATTTCTGCTCGCTGTACGCGACGCACGAAAGCCGATCTTTGGCATATGCTTCGGACATCAGATCATGGCCGATACTTTCGGTGGACATGCGGAAAAGGATGCTTGCGGGACAGTTGTGGGACGTCGGATCTACGAGATCGAAGGCACGACATTCGCAGCCCATGTCTGGCATCAGGACCAGGTAACCCGGGTGCCACCCGGCGCCAAAGTGACGGGCACTGCCGACTATTGCCCGGTGGGTGTGCTGGAATACGATTTTCCCGGGCTGTCGGTGCAGTTCCATCCCGAATATTCGAGGTCGAGGCTGGAACAACTGTTCGCGCTCGGGCGTGACAGGTTCATTTCCGCTGAAGCCGTTGAAACTGCGCTGGCTTCATTTCAGGACGGCAAGGTCGACAGCACGCTTTTCGCAACTGAGACAGCGGCGTTTTTCCGCATGCACATGGCTGTGTAAATGGGGCTGTTGGCCAGCTGCGTCTTTCGCTGGCCCGCCCCGGAGGCCGTCCCGGTGACACCGATACCAGCAGCGGTTCCGGCCAGCACTCTGGCGATTTCTGTCCGACTGGCGCCGTGAACACCCTCGCATTGCTGCCGGAACACGACTTCGGTAATGGGAAATGTCATGGCGGTCCATTGATCCGGTTCCGGTGCCGCGCAGATGTCTGCACTGGCTTTACGATGCTGTAAACGCGTTCCACCGGCCAATGTCGGTCACTGGAGCATTGGGCCGACCAAACGTTGCTTAAGGCCTTCGATGCACTGTTGCATATTGGTCGCGTTTCGCACAGACTTTGCCAAAATGACATCGAAAGGGAGCTAGGTCATGAAAACACGCGCCGCCGTTGCCACAGCCGCCGGTAAGCCGCTTGAAATCATGGAGGTCAACCTCGACGGACCACGCGCAGGCGAGGTTATGGTTGAAATCAAGGCGACAGGCATCTGCCACACCGATGAGTTCACGCTCAGCGGCGCGGACCCGGAAGGAGCGTTTCCAGCGATACTCGGCCACGAGGGCGCGGGAGTGGTGGTTGAAACAGGACAGGGCGTAACCAGCGTGCAGCCCGGAGATCATGTGATTCCCCTCTACACGCCGGAATGCCGGGAATGCGATTATTGCCTCAACCCCAAAACCAACCTCTGCCAGGCGATCCGCACAACCCAGGGACAGGGTGTCATGCCTGACGGCACCAGCCGTTTCTCAACACTCAGCGGCGACCCGATTCTACACTACATGGGATGCTCCACATTCTCCAACCATACGGTGCTGCCTGAGATCGCCATTGCCAAAGTTCGCAAGGACGCGCCTTTTGACAAGATCTGCTACATCGGCTGTGGGGTTACCACGGGTCTTGGGGCGGTGATGAACACGGCCAAGGTGGAAATCGGATCACGTTGCGTGGTGTTCGGGTTGGGAGGCATTGGCCTGAACGTGATTCAGGGACTGAGGCTTGCGGGCGCAGACCAGATCGTCGGTGTCGACATCAACCCTGACAAGAAAGCCATGGCCGAACGGTTTGGAATGACGGATTTCGTGAATCCAAAAGAGATCGAGGGCGACCTGGTCGCGCATCTGGTCGATTTGACCAATGGCGGGGCGGACTACTCATTCGACGCCACCGGCAATGTGGATGTTATGCGCACCGCATTGGAATGTGCCCACAAGGGTTGGGGTGAAAGCGTCATCATCGGAGTGGCACCAGCGGGAGCCGAGATCCGGACCCGCCCGTTCCAGCTCGTCACGGGACGGGTCTGGCGTGGAACCGCGTTTGGTGGCGCACGGGGCCGGACTGAAGTCCCAAGAATCGTGGACTGGTACATGGACGGCAAGATCGAGATCGACCCGATGATCACCCACACTCTGTCGCTGGATGACATCAACGAAGGCTTTGACCTGATGCATGAAGGCAAGTCGATCCGATCAGTGGTTGTATACTGACCGAGGCCGGATAATACCGCGACGGCCCGTGGATACCGGGCCGTCTCCGCCGCTCGTCAACGGGGAAGGCCGACAGTGCCGCAGTCTCCGCCTCATTTGCGTTTCGATGGATGAATGACATGTCCTGAGCTGTTCTTCGGGGAATTCGGACGCCTGGATGCATGGCGGCTGAAAAATGCCATATCCAGGAACGGGCCGGAGCCATTCCGGAATTGAGGTAGTCAATGATCCCAGGCGTGAGCAGTCGACGCAGATTCGCCGATCTGAGCGAACAGGAAATTCTGGCCCTTGCGATCTCGTCCGAGGAGGACGATGCCCGTATTTACCGGTTCTATGCGGAACGAGTGCGGGCCGACTATCCCGGCAGTTCGGCGGTGTTCGAGGGTATGGCGCGTGAAGAGGATGAGCACCGCCGCCAGTTGATCGAACTCCACAGGAAACGGTTTGGCGAGGTCATTCCACTGATCCGACGCGAGCATGTTTCGGGATACTATGCGCGACGCCCGGTATGGCTGGTCGAAAACCTTGGCCTCGACCGGATGCGTGACGAGGCCGAAGCGATGGAACGGGAAGCGGAGGAATTCTACCGCAGGGCCGCCAGTCGCACATCTGACGCGGACACGCGCAGATTACTCGGCGACCTCGCAGCCGCAGAGGCGCGTCACGGCGACAGCGCAGGCGATCTTGTCGAACGGCATCTGGGAAGCGAAGTCCGCCAAAGCGAGGACCGCACGGCTCGGCGGAAATTCGTACTGACCTGGGTGCAGCCCGGACTTGCCGGGCTGATGGACGGTTCCGTCAGTACGTTGGCTCCCGTTTTCGCGACCGCGTTCGCCACCCAGGACACCCACACGACCTTCCTCGTGGGTCTCGCCGCGTCGGTGGGCGCCGGCATCTCAATGGGATTCACGGAAGCGGCATCGGACGACGGACAGCTTTCCGGTCGCGGCTCTCCTGTCAAGCGTGGACTGGCCAGCGGCGTAATGACGACCCTTGGCGGACTTGGTCACGCGCTGCCCTACCTCATTCCAGATTTCTGGACCGCGACGATTACGGCGATCATCGTGGTGTTCATTGAACTTTGGGCCATTGTCTGGATCCAGAACCGTTATATGGAAACCCCATTCCTGCGCGCGACTTTCCAGGTGGTGCTCGGAGGCGCGCTTGTCTTTGGCGCCGGGGCGCTGATTGGCGCCGGCTGACGGAACTGCAGACGACGTACCGCACTTTCAGCCAGGGAATTATGGGGCGAGCATGACCGATATCTTCGTTCAGACCCTGCCGTTCTTCATGCTGATCGGTGTCGGTTATGCAGCAGCGGCGTCCGGGTTCTTTTCCGAAGCGGCCGCAGCAGCGTTGACGCGCTTTGTGTTCTATTTCGCACTGTCCGCAATGCTGTTCCGTTTTTCCGCGAATCTCAGCTTCGGGGACGTGTATGACGCCCGTTTCATGTTCGTCTATCTCTGCGCAACAGCCCTGGTCTATCTGGTCGCGAATGCGGTTGCGCACTGGCGGGGGCGCCCCGTAGCGGAAGGTGCGGTCGAAGCGCAATGCGCTGTAATCGGTAATATCGGTTTCCTTGGCATTCCGATGCTGGCGCTCATCATGGGCGAGGCGGCTGTGGGATATATCATGATGATGCTCGCGGTTGACCTGCTGGTGTTTGGTACGCTCATCGTCGTTCTGATCACGGGAAGCCGCGGCGATGCCAATGTACTGAAGGCGGTACCATCGGTCGCAAAAGGCATTGTGACGAATCCGATGCTGGTTTCGATCTTTCTTGGGTTTACCTGGTCAGCGCTGGGCTGGCCAATCCCGCAGCCCGTAAACGAATTCCTCAGCTATCTCGGGGCGGCGGCCACGCCAGGTGCGCTGTTTGCCATCGGTGCCTCCCTTGCAGGCAGATCCGCCGAAAGAGTTGCGGTTGCCGGCTGGCTCAGTTTCTCAAAACTGGTTCTCCATCCGGTGGCGGTTGCCGTGGCGGTGTTCATCTGGCCATTGGAACCCTATGCCGCTGCGGTGATGATCGCTTCCGCCGCCCTACCGACGGCTGGCAATATCTTCATGATCGCGTCCCACTACGGAGTCGCGCCGCAACGGGTTTCCGCCACGATCCTGGTATCGACGGCTGGTTCAGTCATCACTGTCTCTCTGGTACTGGCCTGGCTTGCCGATCGGGTCGCATTCCAGTAGTCGCGATCAGGATTCCTGCAGGAATTGGCGCGGAATCCGCATGGCGGTTGCCCTTTTCAGCGCAACCGGTGACCGTGTGCATTTCCCGATTCACATTCCACGGGTTCCGTAGGCAGCGACTCTCGCGCCCGCCGCTTCCCGGCTGAGGCCAGGTCAGATACCAAACAGGGTATCGTTCAATGAATCCGGTTGTGCCGGACGCCGAATTCCTGGATATTCGGCATCGCATCTGGACGGAAGCGTTGCGTGAAGCCTGATCATCAAGGCAATACCATTCGATTGAATGGTGCCGGAGGGCTTCCCTGACCGGCCTTTGGGAAATATCCGATGGGAGGGCTGATCGCTCAAGTCGATTTTGAACATGTGAACGTCCACCATGATCCGGATGATGGGGTATGGCCGCTCGCGGCCTCCCACAGAAGATGCGGACGACATCATGACAGAGGAGGATAATTGGCTGGAAATGCTGACTTGTGAACTGTATTGGATGACCCGTTTTCCGCGGAGGCATCCACTTGAGACATTGGTGGGACTGTCCAACCGCCTGCGTGCGGATGGCCTTCGCCCGGCTGAGGAATATGTCCCATGAGCGTGCCACTCATACCGTTCGCCGAAGGTGAGGCACAGCTCGACTGGATGGAAATGACGCAAGCTCTGGAGGATGGGCATCGGCTGCCGCGCGCTGAGATTGGCGATACATTCCTGCGGCGGGGGACCGATACCCTACTGAACCGGGCGGCCTGGATCGACGGCATGGGAATCGCGGTGAAATCAGTGACCGTGTTTCCCGGAAATCCCCAGGAGGGGCTACCGTCGATCAACGGCGGGGTAAGCCTCTATTCCGATACCAACGGAACACTGGAAGCGATCGTTGATTTTCATCTCGTGACCAAGTGGAAGACGGCAGGCGACAGCCTTCTTGGGACACTGAAGCTGGCACGGCCGGACAGCCGCCGAATCCTTGTGATTGGGGCTGGTGCTGTGGCGGGTAACCTGATGGATGCGTATGGTGCCGTGTTTCCAGGTGCCGAATTCACTGTCTGGAACCGTACTCCCGAAAATGCCCGCGCCCTGGCGGCAAAGCATCCAGGAGCGCAGGTCGCGGAAGATCTGGAGCGCGCCGTGAAATCAGCTGATATCATTACAAGCGCCACGATGGCGACAGAGCCGATTCTGCGCGGCGCATGGCTACGTCCCGGCCAGCATATTGACCTGATCGGCGCGTTCCGGGCAGACATGCGCGAGGCCGATGATGAAGCATTGCGCCGATCCCGGATCTTCGTCGATAGCCGTGGAACAACGATGGGCCATATCGGCGAAATCCAGATTCCACTTGAGGCTGGCGTGATTGGCAAGTCAGACATTCTCGGGGATTACTATGATATTGCGGATGGCGGATACCGACGCGGCAGCGATGACGAGATCACGCTCTTCAAGAACGGTGGCGGGGCGCATCTGGACCTGATGACCAGCCGTTACATTCTGGAGAAATGGAGGCAACGATGATCGGGTGTGTCTGAATGGCCGTACCTGTCCGAATGTCCGTTAGCTAGGCCAGCGCTGCGCCTGTCTCTCCGGCAGCGGGATGGAAGTCGGACTGGAGAGGGGGTCGCGTGCGGCAATGTCCCCGGCAGGAGACGCAATGGGCAACCGGGGGATGCGTGCGGGAGCGGATGGACGGATCTCCGCAGAGCGGCATCAGGGTTCAGGTGCGGAAAGGCCTGGAAGTAAGGCAGCGCCTGCCGCAGTGTTTCCGGACTGACTGATGCGACGGTCTCCAGATCCGCAGGCCAGCCGACAAGCGAACTCATGCCGTGGGAGACGGCCTCTTCAGGCAGGGATTGGGATGCGCATCCTGTCCGCTCTCCTTCGAGGATCCGTCACAGCCGACCCCTTTCGGCGCGATGTCACTTCTTCGGTTACCACCGGCTTCAGCCTTTGGTATCCTGACCTGGAAATGATCGCTGGTGACTCTCGTCGTCACGGTCTCCCTCTTCGCGGCGATCCAGGCTGGTGAAAGGGTCGCGAAACACTCTTCCAGGGTGTGGCTTGACCGTGCGGCTCTGATACCTTTGATCATTGGTGCGGTTACTTCGGGTCGCGGTGATTTGACAGCAAGGATGGAAACACATGACCACGAACGACCCGGCAGTGAATCTGGAGGACGCGGAGGCACTGGTCGATCTGCCCGAAATTGGCGATCTGACACGCTATAACGCCCTGATGCAGGTGATCAGAAATCGAATTACGGTTCGGAAGTTCGATCCGGACTACAAGGTGCCGAAGGCACATTTTGATCTGATCCTGGAGGCGGCACGGCACGGCCCGTCCGGTGCGAATGCGCAACCCTGGCAGTTCGTCATTGTCCGCGATCCGAAGGTCAAACAGCAGATCGCGGATTACTTTGTCGCTGAACAGCGGTTTCGGGCCAAGGCAAGGATGAAATTCCCCACACCCGACTATCGCGGTCTGGCAACCGCTCCAGGTTTCGTGGTCGTCTGCTCTGACATGCGTTGGATCAATGCCTTTCCGGTTCTGAATGACGGGTCCGAACTGGATCGCATGTACAGGGAAAACGCCGAACGGATTCTGCTTCAGTCGGTGGCGGCCGCAACCATGTCAGCGCATCTTGCGGCTGCCGCACTTGGATACAACGTCTGGTGGGTGACGGCGATCGGCCAGGAGGAAGCCCAGAACGCCATGAGGCCCCTTCTGGACATTCCGGAGGAAATTTCGGTCCTGGATATCCTGCTGTTCGGTCCTCCCGCGGCAAAACCCTACAAACGATGGCGTCGCCCGATTGAGGAGATCGAACATTGGGACAGCTACAATAGAGATCACCTGATGTCAGATGTGGAACTGAACGACTGGATTAAGTCACGGAGGCATCGGGTGATGTTCAAGGATGCCTCGAAGATCGACTGAGGTGGCCAGTTCATCCCGCCGGGCAGCCGGAGCGCGATCCGTGAGAATACAGCTGCCAGCACCAGACAGGCGGACCTGGCGAACCTGAAGGGTGGAACGCCCCAGAATTAACGGACATGGGCCTAATTACCGCTACGCCCCTGGAGACGAAGGCGTTGATGTCCGCGGACGGCGGGATTTGTCCGATGTCAGGGTTCGTGAGTGATGCCGCGTTCGCCGAAGGGTGCGATTATCGGGGCGAGAATCGCAACAATGAGATCGAGCACGATCAGCACGAACTTCGCGGTCCATGACGCGGATCTGAATGTCTTCCAGGCCTCTGCCAACCCTACCTCGGACACATGATACGCGGATTCGACAGCATCGACAGGATGTCCGCCGTCAGGTTCAGAAGGACATAGGCAGCCGCAAATATCAGGCTGACGGACCGCATCACTGGGATGTCGCGCTTGGAAACGGAGTCGACCGTGAGCTGGCGGAAACCGGGATAGGCGAATACCACCGTGACGACCACGGCTCCCGTGATCAGATAGGCAAGGTTGAGCGCAACGACGTTGATGATGGGCGACAGGGCGTTTGGGAGCGCATGCACGAGTATGAAACCATTTCCTAACAGAGTCGAAGACGGGAGCGGGAGCCGCGGCAGAACGGCTGGGTTGTCCGGCCATGCCGACGTTTGGTGGACGCGGGGTTGGAGCCTTTCCGGGGGGTGCGCTGATTCTGCAATGTCTGATCAATATCCGCATGTCACCCGAAAAAGCGCTGCATCCATTCGATTACGAATCGCAGACCCGCTGGGGTCGAATCGTGGTTCCGTTGACACAGGATGCCACCAATCTGTCGGGGAGCGGACGGTCTCGGTGTTGAACGGACGGCGGTTATGCCATCGGGCCGCTGCAGCCTCTGGGTGACATTCAGGGAGACAGGGCGCTGCGGCCAACCGCCTGGACAATGGCCATTCCGTCACAGGTCCCTGGTTGGTATGGCGGTCCTGTCTCTATTTATCGCTGAAACCATCATCTCCATCCGGTCGGCTCACGACATCCTGCGCGAACGAACCCGAGATTCCCCCACGCAGGTCGCTGCGCTTCGTAATGGCGGGGACCGGAATGTGTCGCTGATTCTACTATGCCGGCTCGGCCCTGATCTCCAGGAGGTTCCTCGCCTCGCGCCCGCAGGCGACACCGACCAGATGGACGGGCTCCCCCCGGTGGCGGTATCTGTCCGCATAGCCACGCTCCCGCATCTGCGCCAGGGCCAAGTCAAGCGCCGCCTCGGCCCCGTCGTCCCTCTCGACAACCTTGAACTCCAGCACGAAGACCTGCCCGCCCGTCAGCGCCACCATGTCCGCCCGCCCGCGGCCCGACGCCTCCTCGGCCCTAAGTTCCACCCCGATGGCGCGCAGGCACATGTGCAGCAGGCCCGCATACCACGCCTCGTAGCGCGCCAGGTCGCCCCTTGCGTGCCACTGGTAGGGAATCTCCGCGAGATAGGAGCGCAGCCGGGCGGCGAACCCCCCGAAATCGTTCACCTCCAGCAGCGACACGAGCTCCCGGCCGTCGTCAAGCGGCTCCCTTCCCTCCTTGCCCAGATAGGCGAGCAGCCCGCGGTTCAGGCTCAGCCGCACCTCCTGGTTGGGATAGTCCAGCCGGTAGAGCCTGTCGAACCCGTCCGGGATCTCCTCGGTGATGGTCAGGTAGCCGGTCTGGAACAGCAGCGCCTCGGTCCCGATGTCGCCGACGTCGAACCTCGAGACCAGCGGCGTGTCCGCCACCCGGTTCTCCAGCTCCATCGGGCTGACGGACCTCTCCACCAGCGTCCGGAACAGGAAGGCCGGGGAGCCGGTCTCGAACCAGTAGGGACGGAACTCCCTGCTGTCGAAGAGCAGCAGCGCGTCGTAGGGGTTGTAGACCCTCTCGCCGCCCCGCCAGTGGTAGCCGTTGTACCAGGTCCGGATGCCCTCCCGGTCCAGCCCCCCGAGCTCCGGCCCGAAGACCTCGTCGATGTCGCCGTCGGTGTAGCCGCAGATGGTGGCGAAGCGCGGGTCGAGGCTGATGTCCCTCAGGTTGTTGAGGCCGGAGAACAGGCTCACCTTCGAGAACATGCTCACGCCGGTGACGAAGGTGAAGCGGACATGCTCGGCGCTGCCCTTGATGATGCCGTAGAAGCCGCGCAGGTAGTCCCGGTTGGCGGTCGCGAGTTCCGGGCTGTCGAGAACGTCCAGGATCGGCTTGTCATACTCGTCCACCAGTATGACAACCCCCCGCCCGGTGGTATGGTGAAGACGGTAGAGAACGCTCTGCAGACGTTCGGGGCCGGTGCCGACGGCTGCCGGATCCAGCCCGGCCGCGTGTTCGATGAGCGACAGCTGGTTGAGGACGCTGCGCTCAAGGTCGGCCGGGTCATTGTACTTCCCGTCGAAGCTGAGACGCAGGACCGGATGGCGGACCGACCAGTCCCAGTGGCCGTGGATGTCCAGGCCCCGGAACAGCTCCTCATGTCCCGCGAACAGCGACCGCAATGTGTCCAGAAGGAGGCTCTTGCCGAACCGGCGCGGCCGGGAGAGGAAGTAGTGCCGCCCCTCCTCCACCAGCCGCCGGACAAGGGGGGTCTTGTCGACGTAGTAGCTGTCCGTCTCCCGGATGGTGCGGAAGTCCTGGATCCCGATCGGAAGCAGACGGCGGCTCATGGCTCACTCCATACACAGGCACCCGAAAGCCCGTGAACACGGTTTCTCCCGCCCGTCGTGCAGGCGAGGGCATGACATTGGGCGTTGGCAAGCGCATACACGCACTAGGTTCGGTGCTCCCTACCCGCCTCAATTCCAATCACGCGCCCGGCAAAGGCCAGTTCACCTGACCGAACTATAGCAGTTCACGTATCCACCAACAAGCCGATAGAGGCGCTCCAAGCCCGGCATTCAGGCAATCCGCATTGCCAGTATACAGGACTTCCCGGCTCTATTGGATATCACAGGGTTTCAGGCAATGGCTGACCTCTCGTTCAATGGCCTCTCGTTCACTGGAAGATGCACGACCGCGCTGAAAGCACCCACTGCGACGCCAACCCACCAGACGGCCGTGTAGTCGCCATACAGATCATACATTCGCCCACCAAGCCAAACGCCGATGAATCCGCCCAGTTGGTGGCTGAAAAACACGATTCCATACAACGTTCCCATGTAACGCAGCCCGTAGATGTAAGCGACCAGACCGCTCGTAAGCGGGACAGTGGCAAGCCATAGCGCTCCCATGACTACCGAGAACACAATCACGGTCGTCGGAGTGACAGGAAACAGGATGAACAGCGCTGCCGCGACAGTGCGACCCGCGTAGATCAGCGCAAGCAGGTATTTCCTGGAATACCGCTTGCCAAGCCAGCCCGCCGCCAATGTACCGACGATATTCGCCGCCCCGATGATGGCGATGGAAACAGCCCCGAGCGCCGAAGTCGTTGCCACACCGATCGAAGCCAGAACTCCTGTCGGGTCGATGGCGCCACACATTTCCGTAATCATCGCGGGAAAATGCGCGGTGACAAAGCTGAGCTGGTAACCACAGGAGAAGAATCCAAGGAAGATCAGCGTGTAGGATGGATCACGGGCCGCCTTCAGCAGGATCTCCCCAAGAGATTCCTCAAGTTCCGCCCTGGTTGCCGCGACGGGCGAGCGCATCATCGGCAGAAACAGCAGCGACACAATGATCATCACCGTGAATATCAGAAACACCGACTGCCAGGACATGAATGTCAGCAGCCATTCGGCAAGGGGAGCCCCTACAACCTGCCCGCCCGATCCAGCTGCCGTAGCGATGGCAAGCGCCATCGAACGGTTTTCGTCACTCGCGGCGCGGCCCACGACAGCCAGAATCACGCCGAATCCGGTACCGGCGATTCCGAAGCCGACCAGGACTTCAAGCGCCCAGTGCTGCGCCGGAGTCACGGCAATGGATGAAAGCAGGAGACCCGCTGCATAGGTAAGTGCGCCGAGAATGATCGCTCGACGGTCTCCAAACTTCTCGGCCAGCGCGCCGAAGAGTGGCTGTCCAATGCCCCAAGCCAGATTCTGGATCGCGATTGCCGTCGAGAAGTCCGTTCGGGGCCAGCCGAACTCGTCCGCAATGGGAATCTGGAACACGCCAAAAGAAGCCCGGATCGCGAAACTGATAAGAATTATGAAGCAACCGCCAATCAGGACCGGCGTGATAAGAGACCCCCGCTCTGGCGACATTCCACTCTCCCGGAAAGGCCCGCTCAGGATGCATTCAGCTCACGGCGACGTCAATGCGACTCCTGCGACGGACCCAGACGCTTTCCCTGCCGTCACTGGCATTCTATTTGGGAAGCATGGGCGAACCATTGCAGGCCATTTACGACCGTCTGGCAGCCGACGGAGAGATCACCGCCGATCCCGCGCAGCATGCGGTACTTCCTGCGCTTGAGAATGTGCGTGCGCATTTTGAAAGGCGACCCCGAGGGAAGGGACTGTTCAGCAGGCTGTTCGTGAATGCACCACTGTCACCCAAGGGCGTCTATATCTGGGGCGGCGTCGGACGCGGCAAGTCATACCTCATGGACCTCCTCTTCGACGCGGTCGAGATCGAAAGCAGGCGCCGTGTACATTTTCATGCCTTCATGCAGGAGATTCACGAAGGTATGCATGCCAACCGCCAGCATGGTGTCGAAGATGCCCTCAGGCCTGTGGCCGAGGCCGTGGTGACCAGAACGCGGCTTCTGTGTTTCGACGAAATGCAGATTATCGACATTACCGACGCAATGATCGTCGGGCGGCTGTTTGAATTCCTGATGGGTAAGGGGGTGGTGATTGTCACCACCTCGAATCGGCGGCCAGACGATCTTTACAAGGACGGTCTGAACCGCGGGCTGTTTCTGCCATTCATCGAACTCATCAAGCAGCGCATGGCTGTCCATCACCTGGAATCGCCAACCGATTACCGTCGTCATCGGCTTCAGGGCGCCAACAGCTATTTCACACCCGTTGATGCTGAAGCCCGCGCTGCCATGGACAGGCTATGGACGGATCTGACGGGAGGTGTCTGGGAGCCGCTCGCGCTGACAGTGATGGGCCGAAAGGTGGTGCTTCCTGGATTCCGCAACGGCGTCGCCCGCGTGCCTTTCTGGGAGCTGTGTGGGCAGCCGCTTGGGCCCGCCGATTACCTGGCGGTCGCGGAAGCGGTGCGGGTGCTGCTTCTTGAGGACGTGCCGCAGCTCTCCCAGTCGAACTTCAATGAAGCGCGGAGATTTGTCATTCTGATCGATGCGCTGTACGAAGCGAAGGTTCGGCTTATCGTCAGCGCGGCGGATGTTCCCGAACGTCTCTACGTTGAGGGTGAGGGCAGGTTTGAATTTGAGCGTACCGCCAGCAGGCTGAGGGAAATGCAGAGTGAAGGTTGGGGACAGGTTTGAAACGTCGGGGCGGCATCAGGGCCTTCGTTGCGCTTGGCATGCCTGAAGCCGTGCGGGAAGCGCTGGAGCGGCTGCAGGGGTTCCTACCCGGCGACTGGTTGACCGCGCCGGAGACCTTTCACCTGACGCTGGCGTTTCTCGATGCGCAGCCGGAATCGGTAATCGCCGATATCCATGAGCGGCTATGCGGAATTCAGGCCAACCCCATTGAATTGGCCTTTCGCGGTGTCGACCTGCACCCCGTCGGTCGACGCAGTATCGTATGGGTGCGTGCGGATTCCAGTCCCGCCCTGACAGACCTGCGCAGGAAAGTCCGGGGGGCCGTCATGGATGCCGGCGTATATCTGGGTCGCGAAAGGTTTCGGCCACATGTAACCCTGGCGCGGATCGGCGCACGGGCGGATGGCAATGAGAAATCAGGCATTGCGGACTTTGTCGCCTGCCATTCGGCATTCCTTCTGGAACCAGTCACCATCAGCAGCTTCCAGCTCTACCGTTCCACACTGAACAGTACCGGCGCGGTCTATGACATGCTGCAGGAATACCCCCTCGGGAAATAGATCCACACCGCCTATTCGTTTTCGCGCAGGACCTCTCCCGCAAGATAGAGCGAGCCGCAGATCAGTATCCGTGCGGCGGCTTCAGTACCGGAAATGGAACTTACCGCGCTCTCCACATTGTCGGCAGCTTCCGCCACGATCCCTTCCGCCCTGGCGGCGAGCGTGGTCTCCTGAGCCGTAACGGTTGCGGACTGGCCGGGAATGGAGACACCATGAAGCGATTGTGCCAGCCTCACCAATGGACGTAGAAATCCCCTGATGTCCTTTGTTCGAAGCATGCCTGCCACCAGATATAGGGGTCTCGGCGGCAGATCCTCAAGCAGGCTGGCGAGTGCATGGCCAGCCGCTGGATTGTGACCACCATCCAGATAGATCTCCGCATCCGGTGCCGCGCGCACCAGAGGACCTTTCGTCAGTCTCTGCATCCGCGCCGGCCAGAACGCATCGCGCAATCCCGCTTCGCAGGCGACTTCTCCAAAACCAAGCGCCAGGAGGGAGGCGAGGGAGATGCCCGCATTCTCAATCTGATGGGTGCCTCTGAGCGAGGGGAGGGGCAGGTCCAGAAGCCCATTCTCATGCTGGAACGCCAGTCTGCCATGTTCCTCCCACTCTCTCCAGTGCTGACCCCGGACCAGCAGTGGGGATCCGGTTCGTGCGGCGCATTGTTCAATTACCTCCAGTGCCGCCTCTTCCTGGTGTCCGACCACACAGGGAACGTCGCGTTTCAGAATCCCCGCCTTCTCAAACGCGATTCTGTCCAGGGACTCGCCCAGATACTGCTGGTGATCGAGCGATATAGGTGTAATCACCGTCAGCATCGGGCGACCGACGACGTTTGTTGCGTCCAATCGCCCCGCCCAGGCCAACTTCCAAAAGCGTGAAATCCGCTGGGACCCTCGAAAACGCCAGAAGCGCCGCGCAGGTTGTTATCTCGAAATATGTGATGCTTTCGCCACCATTCGCGGATTCGCATTCGTCAAGCGTTTCTGCCAGAACCTCTTCGGAAATCAGATCGCCGACCAGCCGGATACGTTCATGAAACCGTACGAGATGGGGTGAGGTATAGGCGTGAACGCGCATTCCGGAACCTTCCAGTCCGGCGCGCAGCATCGCCAGAACCGAGCCTTTACCGTTGGTTCCGGCGATGTGGATCACGGGTGGAAGCCGGTCCTGCGGATTGCCGAGGGCGTCAAGCAGGCGCCACATGCGGTCGAGGGTCAGGTCAATGATTTTCGGATGCAGTGACATCATCCGTTCCAGGATGATGTCGGACCCGGTTCGGCTCACTTCCTTCCAGCCTTCGTCCGCTTTCGCCTGGAACCGGGCGCAACCTGTTCGGGCGACTTCCCATCGGGTGCTGGCAGGTCACCCTTGATCGCAGGGGATTCACGAAGAAGCATCCGAAGAATGGTGATGAGCTCCTCACGCATGTCCTTGCGGTGGGTCACGCGGTCGAGCATTCCATGATCGAGCAGATACTCGGCGCGCTGGAAACCCTCGGGAAGCTTTTCGCGAATTGTCTGTTCGATCACCCGCGGGCCAGCGAAGCAGATCAGCGCATTGGGCTCGGCGATCTGAATGTCACCCAGCATTGCGTAGCTTGCGGTGACGCCTCCGGTGGTCGGGTGGGTCAGCACAACGATGTAGGGCAACCCCGCCTCTTTCATCCGTTCGATGGCCACGGTGGTACGCGGCATCTGCATCAGACTCAGAATGCCTTCCTGCATCCGTGCCCCACCAGCGGCGGAAAAGAGGACCAGCGGCCGTTTCCTTTTCACCGCTGCCTCCGCCGCCGCAATCACGGCATTGCCCACATACACGCCCATCGATCCACCCATGAACCTGAAATCATGAGCGGCAGCGATGATCGGCGTCTTCCCGATCTCCCCCTGGGCCACAAATATCGCTTCCGTCTCCCCGGTATCCCTCTGGGCGGCCTTCATTCTGTCGGGGTACCGTTTCTGATCACGGAAATGCAGCGGGTCGGCGATTGGCCTAGGAACCTCGATCTCACTGAAGGCACCATTGTCAAACAGGGACGTGAAACGTGCGCGGGGATTCAGGGCCATATGATGGTCGCAGTTCGTGCAGACGTTCAGGTTTTCCGTGAGCTCGCGATGAAACAGCATCGTTCCGCATCCGTCGCACTTTGACCAGAGATGGTCCGGCACTTCCCGACGGGAGAAAAGCGAATTTATCGTGGGTTTTACGAAGTTGGATATCCAGTTCATCGCTGGCATGGCCCCGCTGACAGTCCGTTCATGTCAGATAGGGCGCGTCGCTCCAAAACGCAATCAGCGGCTGAGGACGAGACGGGTTAGCAGCCACGCAACCCCCAATGTCAGCAATACGAGAGCGATCATGAGCCCTCCCTCAGGGTCTTTGGCGCTAAACGGCGTGACGAAGAGGGCGAGTCCCGGAACCATGCCTTTCAGGCCAATGATCAGCAATGCGACCGTATTGTTGGCAAAATGGAATCCCCATGCGGCACCGATGCTGCCGGTACGTGCCGTCAGATCGGCTGCGGCCAGGCCAAAGCAGACGGTACCGGCGACGAACAGCCAGGCATTGCCACCAGCCACGAGAGAGCTGTAATGCGCCAGCCCAAAGCCAAGGCTCGGAACCAGCATCCAGATGAATGGTGACTGAAACCGCGCGGCAAGTTGCTGCTGGAGATATCCTCGGAACGCCAGTTCTTCCGCACCGGTCTGAAGCAGTACCGCAAGCAGGCTGAATGGCAGCAGTAGCAGCCAGATCGCGATATCCATACCGGGTTCCGCATCGTAGATGATGGTCCAGAGCGCAAGCGCCACGCCCTGGGCAACACCGACCAGCGCCGCAGCGACGATGAAATCCCGCATGACGGTTGCTGGCGATCCGAATAGCGACCCCAATCGACGCCGGTGCAGAAACCGTGCGGCAAGCGCAGCCCCCAACGCCAGGCCGATAGGCAAAGCCAGCAGAACATAGGCGTCACCCGGCGTTAACCCAATTCCTGCGACCGCAACCCGCCTCTGGTCCATGGTCCAGCCATAGACCGCGACAATCACCTGTGCCCACAAGGCATAGACCAGTGCGGATACGCAGATCCCTGCGAGAAGCCGCCAGAGATGTGGATACCTGCGGGCATCTGAGACAAAGACCTCAAACCTGGGCGAATGGGACTGCGGCATCGGGTGAAAGCTAGTGGAAGAGTGCGCGCGCTTCAATCGCGGCGCAGGAAACGGAGGTCCAGTTTCAGGCTGTCGGCCAGCATGTTCATGGCACGGGGGCCCATTAAACCGGGCGGTTATGTCCTCTGCCCGAATTGAGGCGATAATGGGGGCCGCGAGCTTCGCCAAGGCTGGCCCGTGCCGCTTGTGTCCCTCCCCGTGCTCGCATATTGCAGCGGATGACACCGATCCGGGGAGACAAAACGATGCTGAAAGGGAAAACCGACAAGTCCCGGTTGCCAAGCCGCCATGTGACCGAAGGGCCGGCCCGCGCGCCGCACCGGTCATATTATTATGCGATGGGACTGTCCGAGGACGAGATCAGCCAGCCGTTTGTAGGCGTGGCTACCTGCTGGAACGAAGCCGCGCCCTGCAACATCGCGCTGAACCGGCAGGCCCAGGCCGTGAAACTTGGCGTCAAGGCCGGCGGCGGAACGCCGCGCGAGTTCACCACGATCACCGTGACTGACGGCATTGCGATGGGACATGAGGGAATGAGGTCCTCACTCGCGTCCCGCGAGGCGATCGCCGATACGGTTGAACTGACGATGCGCGGACATTGCTACGATGCGATCGTCGGTCTCGCGGGATGTGACAAATCACTGCCAGGGATGATGATGGCCATGGTTCGGCTGAACACGCCTTCGGTGTTCATCTATGGCGGATCGATCCTTCCAGGTCGGCTGGATGGAAAGGACGTTACCGTGCAGGATGTGTTCGAGGCTGTGGGCCAGAATCAGGCTGGAAGTCTCTCAGAGGATGCCCTGCGTCGGCTTGAGCGCGTGGCATGCCCGTCAGCGGGAGCCTGTGGCGGGCAGTTCACGGCCAACACGATGGCCTGCGTTTCCGAAGCCATGGGGCTTGCGCTCCCCAACTCATCCGGTGCCCCTGCGCCTTATGAAAGCCGTGACCAGTATGCGATTGCCAGCGGCGAGGCGGTGATGGTTCTTCTTGACAGGAACATCCGGGCAAGGGATGTCGTAACCCGGAAATCGCTTGAAAACGCCGCCCGGGTCGTTGCCTGCACCGGCGGATCGACCAACGCTGGTCTGCATCTCCCGGCCATCGCACATGAGGCGGGCATCGAGTTTTTCCTGGACGATGTCTGCGAAATCTTCAGGGAAACACCCTATTTCGTCGATTTGAAGCCCGGCGGACAATTTGTGGCCAAGGATCTCTACGAAGCTGGTGGCGTTCCGGTTGTGATGAAAGAACTCAGGAAAGTTGGCCTGATCCACGAAGACTGCGTCACCGCCACCGGCCGGACCATTGGCGAAGAGCTTGACCTGGTGGAACGTGAAGCCGATGGCAGGGTCATTTATCCGGCAGCCGCTCCGATCAGCGCGACAGGCGGTGTTGTCGGACTGAAGGGTAACCTCGCGCCTGAGGGCGCCATTGTGAAGGTTGCTGGAATCGAACCCGACCAGCAGGTGTTCACCGGTCCGGCGAGGGTGTTCGAGTGCGAGCAGGACGCGTTCGAGGCAGTACAGGAGCGCCGTTACGAGGAAGGGGAGGTGATCGTGATCCGTAACGAAGGCCCGGCCGGCGGGCCGGGTATGCGTGAGATGCTGTCGACAACGGCAGCACTGTCAGGTCAGGGCATGGGCAAGAAAGTGGCGCTCATCACTGACGGGCGGTTTTCAGGTGCGACGCGCGGGTTCTGTGTCGGGCATGTCGGACCGGAAGCCTTTCATGGCGGACCCATCGCGCTCCTAAGGAATGGCGACAGCATCACGATCAATGCGCTCACCGGTGAGCTGTCCGTGGACCTCACGGATGAAGAACTCGCCAAGAGAAAGGAAGCATGGACAGGTCCTCGCGAGACGATCTATTCCTCAGGAGCGCTCTGGAAATACGCTCAGCTGGTGGGCGAGACCTACCGGGGCGCGGTCACGCATCCGGGCGGACAGGCGGAGCGTCACGTCTATATGGATCTCTAGAAAAACTGTGGCTCACAGGCTTTGGGACCCACCCAGGCATGGAAGGGCTTACCTCTCGGTGCGTCACCACCTGTCGCGGCCGGATATCATGGAATGACATGGCGCACGGACTGCGCCGCAACCCGTTCTGAAAAGGGAGCACCTGTCCATGTCGCTCTATCCTCATCTGTCCGCGCCGCTTGATCTGGGTTTCACGACGCTGAAAAACCGCATCCTGATGGGGTCGATGCATACCGGGCTTGAGGAATCCGGTGACTGGGACAGAGTGGCCACCTTCTACGCCGAGCGCGCGTCTGGTGGTGTCGGTCTCATGGTGACCGGCGGCATGGCGCCCAATCGCGAGGGCGGCGTGTTTCCCGATGCCGCAGGGCTCCATTCAGGCAAAGACATCACCAACCACCGCGTTGTGACGGATCGGGTCCATGACGAGGGTGGCATGATCGCAATGCAGATCCTGCATGCAGGTCGCTACGCCGATTTCGCTGACTGCGTTGGACCGAGCCCGGTGAAATCGCCGATCTCTTCCTTTCCTCCAAATGAACTTGATGAGAGTGGCATAGAAAAGCAGATCGCCGATATCTCGACCGCAGCCGAGCGGGCCCTTGAGGCGGGCTATGACGGCGTGGAAATCATGGGATCCGAGGGGTATTTCCTCAACCAGTTCCTGGTTACGCGCACCAACAGGCGCACTGACCGTTGGGGTGGATCCTACGAAAACAGGATGCGGCTGCCTATCGAGGTGATACGACGGGTGCGCCATGCGGTGGGCGACAGGTTCATCATCATCTACCGCCTTTCCATGATTGATCTTGTTCCCGAAGGGTCGAGCTGGGACGAGGTCGTGACACTGGCTCGGGCGGTCGAAAATGCTGGAGCCACGATTATCAACACCGGAATTGGCTGGCACGAGGCTCGGATCCCGACCATAGCGACATCCGTTCCCCGTCGCGCTTTCACATGGGTCACGAAGAAACTGATGGGCGAGGTGTCAGTTCCCGTAATCGCCTCCAACCGCATCAACACGCCCGAAGTGGCTGAAGCGGTGCTTGCGGAAGGCTGTGCCGACATGGTCTCGATGGCCCGTCCATTCCTGGCGGACTCGCATTTTGTAGCAAAGGCGTTACGGGGCGAAGCGGAATTGATTGCACCCTGCATCGCCTGCAACCAGGCCTGCCTAGACCATGTGTTCTTGGGCAGGGTCAGTTCCTGCCTTGTGAATCCGCGGGCCTGTTTCGAGACCGAACTGGTTGTCAGGCCCACCGAATCACCCAGGCGAATCGCCGTTGTTGGCGCAGGACCTGCTGGACTTTCCGCGGCATTGACAGCTTCGGAGCGCGGACATTCGGTGACGCTGTTCGAGCGGGACAGCCGGATTGGCGGACAGCTGAACATGGCGCGCAGGATTCCCGGCAAGGAGGAATTCCACGGTCTTGTCGACTGGTATGAGGCCAGCGTAAGGGCGGCAGGCATTGATCTGCGGCTGAATTATGTGGCGGATGGGCGGGCGCTCACGGACTTCGACGATGTCATCATCGCCACTGGCGTCATTCCGCGCGACCCCGGGATTCCGGGGCAGAACCAGCCGCATGTACTGGGCTACCGGGATGTGCTGCTGGGTGGAGCGCAGGTCGGCCAGCGGGTGGCGATTGTGGGCGCGGGTGGCATCGGCTTCGATCTGGCGGAATTCCTGCTGCATGATGGCGAAAGCCCCACCATGAATCTCGATGTCTGGCGAAGGGAATGGGGTGTTGGCGACCCTTCACTGACGCGGGGGGGCCTTGTACCGGGGGGGCCGCAGCCGAAGACACCATCCCGCGCTGTCACGCTCCTGCAGCGAAAGGCTACTGCGCCAGGCAAGGGGCTTGGAAAAACGACTGGATGGATACATCGTTCGGCGCTGAAAATGAAGGGCGTGAGGATGCTCAGCGGCGTGAACTATGAACGCATTGGAGTGGAAGGGCTTCATATCAGCTTTGGCGAAACGCGAGAGAACGACATGCTGGTCGAGGCGGATACGGTCGTGATCTGCGCCGGCCAGGAATCCGAGCGGTCGCTTGCGGCCGAACTTGCGGCCGCCGGGATTGCGACACATGTGATCGGTGGGGCGGATTTGGCGGTGGAACTTGATGCCAAACGCGCCATTGACCAGGGAATGCGTCTGGCTTCAAGCCTATAGCCTGATCATTGTCGTTGTCCGGAACAGATGGTTGGTCCTGAAATGGAAGGTCTGTTTGTCTTTCGGACTGCCACTGAATTGGCATTGGTTTCCTCCATGCGGTATCGAGGATCAGGAAGGTATGGCCGACCATGACAGTGCTGTGGCGCTCGGCTAACGGCGTTCCGGCGGCAATTTGTCGAGTTAAGGCAATCGTGAGTCATTTTGGCAGCGACCTGAACGAGGCATCTCCATCGTCGGTTGCATCGGCATGAAACCTGGCCGCCGGGAAGCCGAAAGTTCCTGCAGGGCCTCCGGATACTGATCAGCACTGTCCGGTTCCCGCCACCCAACGCCTTGCGAAAGGAGACATCGGCAACGTCAAACAGCGTGCGTCATGCTGATTAAACCGTATGTCCAAGTTCCGTGCAGGCCAGCTGCAGCTGGGCGGAGATGCCCCGGATATGTCACTTGTCCGTGGTTAACTCGGCGGGGTGGTGATGATACCCGATTCGCATGCAGGTCGGGATGCGCCATTTCGGGGAGGGAACGGTCGAGTGGCTGAGGTCGATGGCGGCGACGGGAGCCAGCCGTTCCGCCATGGCCGGAGGCCTGTGCGAGCGCGAGGGCTGGACCAACGCCGCAGGAGCGCCGTGCCTCGCCTCCGCCCGGCTGGCCCTGCCGGGGATCGCGGAGCGCTACGGCATCGCCCTCCCGTCGGCGGGGCGGCCTCCACCCGGTCGTCGCGGGCCGCTGCCGGACCATCCCGACGTCCGGTTCTCCGGCACGCTCGCGGAGCTCGGCGGGGTCGGGCTGGAGATGGCGGAGACGGCGGAGCAGCGGCGCGCCCTGCGGGGGATGATGGAGAGCCACCATCCCCAGGGCGAGCCGTCCAATCCCGGCGCGCTCCTCTTCTACTGGATCCGGAGCGAAAGCCTGGGGCGCGTCGGCGGGCTCTGCTTCCACGCGGCCAACTGGCACCAGAGGGCACGGGACGCCTACATCGGCTGGAGCGGCCGGGAGCGGATGGCGAACCTGCGGCTGCTGGTGCAGAACTCCAGGTTCCTCATCCTGCCGGGCGTGGAGGTCCCGCACCTGGCGAGCCACGTTCTGGGTCTGGCGGCGCGGCGGCTTCCCGACGACTGGGAGAGGCTGCACGGCGTCCGTCCGGCGATGGCCTTCACCTATGTCGGCGCGGAACGCCCGGGCACGGCCTACGCGGCGGCCGGATGGGAGTTCGCCGGGTCCACCTCCGGCCGTCCGCCCGGCCACCGGGAGGGAGCGGACGCCTGCGGCGTCTGGATGAGGCAGCTGGATCCGGACTGGCGCGACCGCATGTGCCGCGGGCCGGAGACGCCGCGCTGGCTGGGCCCGGCCCCGGCGATCCCGGAGAACGCCGACTGGGCGGATCTGGAGTTCGGCCTGTGCGGCCACGCCGACAGCAGGGTGCGCGACCGGATCCTGGCCATGGCCAGGGCCTGGGAGACCCGGCCCGGCGAGCCGGTTTCCGTTGTGTTTCCCGACAGGAAGGACCAGAAGGCGGCATACAGGCTGCTTTCCAACCCCAGGGTGAGCATGGACGACATCATCGAGAGCCACCGCATGGCCACCGTGCGGCGCTGCCGGGCCGAGACGGAGGTCCTGGCCATCCAGGACACCACGATGCTGGACTTTTCCGGCCTGAAGGGCTCCACGGGCGGTCTGGCGAAGCTCGGCGGCGGCGGATCGGGCAGCGTCGGCATCCCGGCGCACGTGACGCTGGCGGTGTCGGCCTCCGGCCGCGGCCTCGGGGTGCTGGCCATCGACGCCAGCTTCCGGGAGGGCGTCACCGTGAAGGCCGACCGCAGGCGCGGAGACACGGGGCGGGCGGAGACGGAACCGGACAGGGCGGCGGAGACGGAGACGCCCGACGGTGGCAGCGAGAGCCGGCGCTGGCTGGAGGGCCTGGCCCTGGCGCAGGAGGTCGGGAGGACCAGCCCTGGAACGCGGATGGTCACCGTCTGCGACCGCGAGGGCGACATATGGGACATGTTCGAGGCCCAGGCGGAAGACCCCGCCGCGGCCGGGCTGCTGGTGCGCTCCAGCGCCTCGACCCGCCGCTCCGTCATCGCCGGTGGCGGGGTGGTGGACCTCATGGAGCACGTCTCCGGGCTGCCCGCCGCCGGGACGCGCACCGTCCACGTCGCCGCCCGCGGCGGGATCACCGGGTCGCGTGGGCGAAAGGCCGTGAGGGCCCGCCCGGCGCGGACCGCGGAGACGGAGATCCGCGTCGCACGCGTCGAGCTGAAGGCCCCCGGACGGAGCCGCCAGACCCTGCCGGTCACCGCGGTGCTCGCCAGCGAGACCACCACGCCGCCGAAGGGCGGCCGGCGGCTGTCCTGGCTGCTGCTGTCCAGCGACGCGAAGCCCGACCTCCAGGGCGCCATCGACACCGTCAGGCGGTACGAAACAGGATGGACCATCGAGGAATATTTCAAGACCCTGAAACAGTGCACCCGCATCGAGGACCGCCGCCTCGACGAGGCCGACGACCTGCGGTGCTGCCTCGCCTTCGACGCCGTCACCGCATGGCGCGTGTTCGACATCCAGCGCGCCGCGAAGGCCTCGCCCGACCGGCCCGCCCTCGATTTCCTGGACGCGGACGAACTCACCGCCCTGTACATAGCGATGGGCCGGTATCGGTTCAGGAATGTCCGTGCCCCGCCCTTCGACGGCCTCACCATCCGCGAGGCCGCCATCGACATCGGCCGCTACGTCGGCTTCATACCCTCGAAACGCCAGCCCCTGCCAGGAACGGAGAAAATGTGGAAAGGCATGAAATACCTGCTGCTGGCAACGGAGATGTACAGGGCGATGAGGGAATGGGCGGAGCCTCCAGAGTCACCAGAGGGATAGTGACAGGCCCCGGATTCCGGCCAGCGGTCCCAGAGGACACGCCGTGCGGCCCGATCAGTCCACGGATCGTGTTCAGCGGGCCGCCCGCGTCCCTTCACCAGCCACTTCCAACGGGGCGGAAGCCGCTTCGCGTCCTTCTTCGCGACGGTCGGGCTATGCCCCTCTCACGCTCCGGGATCCCTGTGACAACGCGCGCCGGAACCTCATCCTGATTGACGCGGCGCAAGATTCGTCATTCATGAGAACAGAATGCCACCGTTGATGTCCACATTGGCTCCAGTGATGAAGGCTGCGTCATCTGACACTAGATAGGTAACAAGATTTGCCACATCGACCGAGTTTCCCTCGCGCTTCAACGGGGTGATATTCGCTACATGAGCACGAACTTCGGGTTTGGTGAACACATTGTGGAAGTCGGTATCAATCATACCCGGGCAAACCGAGTTGACCCGGATGTGAGGCCCGAGTTCCTTCGCAAGCCCACGGGTCATTGTCATAACCGCTCCCTTTGCGGCCGCGTAGGGAATGGCCCCTGGACCACCACCGTCGCGCCCTGCCTGACTGGCGAGCCCGACAATAGCACCACCGTCTGCTGTCATATGAGGCGTCACAGCCCTTGCGGCCAAAAAGAACGAAGTGGCGTTGAGGTTCATGACCCGATGCCAGTGATCCTCGTCCATATCAGTTAGCGATTTCCGCTCGACCAGCCCCCCAGTTACATGAACCAGGACATCAATCGTGGCGCTCAATTCCGATCTGGCTCTATCCACCAGTGCGTGGACATCGACGCCATTTGTCATGTCGCCCTGAACCGCCAAGGCACGTCCTCCGCGTGAAGTGATCTCCTGGACCGCACTTTCAGCCCCATCGGCCGAGCTATGATAGTTGATGGCGACACTGGCGCCTTCTTCGGCCAAACGCATTGCGCAGGCCCGTCCAATATCGCGTCCGCCACCTGTGACGATCGCGGTCTTTCCCTGGAGTTTCATAGGTTTTCCTCTCTAAGATATCTGAACTGGTCACGTGGCCGCGAACGATTTCGGGATGACGACATTGAACGACCTGTCGTCCGATTCGGTGAGGTAAAGGTTGATGTCGTAGCCCTGATCATCCAGAAAGCTGAAGACACGTCTTGGATTGGCCAGCTGGTAAGGTACCAGCAGGGCCGCGATGCGGTGGCGTTCGGCGGCTGGGAAACTGGCCTTCAGGCATGTGCTTAGCGGGAGACCGTCGTAGTCCCTGGGATCGACACCGGGAAACCCGGTGATTTGGTCAAGCGTCGCCGAACCTGCCTCGGACCATAGAAATTTCCCGTAAAAGCCTGCTCTTCTGCCGACATATCGAAACGTGTTGCTGCCAAGCTCCATCGGTGCGCTTGCGTGAAGCAGCCAGTCGACCGTAACTGGGGTGTCAGCATTGATGGTATCGACAATGACAAAATACGCATCGTTAACGAAATGGATGTCCCGCTGCACCAACGTCACTTCGGGAGAAAGGCACCTGTAGGCCGGTGTCGCATCGCCACGTATGAAAATATGGTCAGCCCGCTCGCTGGCCTCAACAATCCTTCCCGAAGAAGCGAGCGCCCTGGGTTTGTCCCTGCCCGCATACTGGCCCTGGCCATTGATCAAGACCGCGTTCTTGGAACGTGTCTGCCGCCGCCATTCCACATGCATGGAACTGCCGAAAGCGACATAATATCCAGACTGAATCGCCAGGTCCTCACCAAAGGCGGACAGGCAGAACGCGTTCTGGTCACCATGGCTGTGACTGATCGAGCCGTAGGGGCTTGATTTGAAGACGAAACCAATATGCCTGTCCACATCTTCAGGATGGCTCTGGATGCCGACCCAGCCAGTACCTCTGAAATGGCGCATCTTTTCCCTAGGCGGTGCAGCCTCCATCTTCTGGTAGGCCTGCCGGTAAACGAGGTCGTCGAAGTTGAGGTCCCACCAGCCCCAGTTATAGAAGGCCTGCTCGGTGCCCGGGTCGTTTCTGACAATCTCCTCAAAATACCATTGATAGGCAGGATTCCCGGTCACGCCCGCGAGCTGGCGCATGTTGTATCCACTCTTGATGCCCGGCGGATCCCCAAGCGTGCTGTCGTCGCCGAAAGTGGCACGGAGCGAGCCCGGGGCCTTGCAGTAGAGCGGAAAATCCCCGGTTTTCTGCAGGAACGGTCGTTTGAACACATCCAGGCCAGCTACATTCCTCAAGTGATTGGCAGCATCGATCAAATAGGCGAGCCCCATCATCCAGTAATTGGGACCTTCCGCCCAACCGCCGTCGCTATCACCCCACGGGCTGTAAACCGTGAACAGGAATTCGACCGAGAAATTCAGCCAGTCCTCCGCTTCGGGTTCATCTCCCAGAAGCGACAGGCAGGCAGGTACCAGCACCAGCGAAACCGCCCGGACCGCGTGGCTGTCGAAGGGAAAGACTGAAATTCGGGCGTTGTCGATACAATGTACCGCGACCTGCCGCGTGCGGGCGAGGAGAGCCTTGCGGACCGTGCGGCGTTCGCCTTCAGTCAGTTGATCATGGAGCCAGTCGTAGCCCCAGGCCAGCGCGAGATTGACCCGGAAGGCCCACTCGTCGGTATAGGCACGTGAGGTCGTGCCTTCAGGATCCCAGTTTGCCGCTTCCATCAACCAGTCTTTAGAGGCAGCAAGTAGTGCCTTATCCTCCTGGATCACACCTGCGACAGCGAGATGGCGAATGGCATAGAGAAGCTCCTGGCAATCGATGTAAGTCTGACGCCAGACTGGTGCGGTGCGTCTGTTGTCGGGATATCCGGTCGGTTCTGGAATTGGCGGTCTGTCAATCCAGGGCTTTACGGACTTCTTGAAGAAAGCCTGCCATCCACAATGGTTCGGGTCGGCATCAAGTGCTGTGCGAAACTTCTCGATGCCGTCACTGTCCATCCATAGGCGGGGATGTGAAGCCGGGACCGAACTGAACCGATCGCTCCGGGGTTGAAGCGGTGTTTCGGGCAGACCCTCAGGAATTACGAAGCGGCGCGAGGCACTCCACTCTGACCTGATCTCTCCATCCGACCAGACAGCGTAGTTCCAGCCATACTCTCCCGTAGGCAGGATGTCGGGTGGGGTGAAGTAGTTTACCGGGATATCTGTATAGATCCGCTCGACGGCATCAGTCCCGAGGATGCGAAGAACGTAAACCGTTTCGTCGTCAATCTCGGGCAGCCAGGAAAAGCGCGGCGGGTTTTCGACGATCTCGGTTTCCTCATCCGGGGCATACTGGATCATCAACCGTCCGGCTGGCGGTTGGTCGAGCGGGTCAAGTCCGCTGGAATTGGAAAGCTTGTCAACCATCTGGTTTTCCGCAATTTTTTCAGAGACGGGCGGCCATGACCGCCCGCCCGTTTCAAGTGCCCTTAGCCACCATACTGACGGTCGTAGGCGGATTGCATGACCTCCAGCACATCCGCAAGACCCTGCTTGTTCAGCTGTGCTATGTAGTCGTCCCAATCTGCCTCGACATCGCCCGATCCGAGAATCCAGGCCTGCTGACGCTCCAGCATGTAGTCACGGATTGATGCCCAGTAGCGGTCGTAAACCTTCTGCTCTTCCGGGTTGAACGCGACGCCAAGAAACTGGTCAATCAGGTAGTCGCCTTCGTCGTAGAGCGCGATGCCTTCAAGCGCAAATTTGTTCGACCACTGGATTTCATAGTTGTAGTCCTGGAAATAGCCTCGAGCCTGAAGCTGCGAACCGACAGCATATAGCTGGTTGTTCACCGGCTGGCCGTTGTTCAGGAACTCTTCCGTGAAGATCGGCTCTCCGTCGACCAGGTTGTACTGCATGCCTTCGACACCGAAATTGGCAAGCCGACGGCCTTCCTCGGTGAACCAGAAGTCAAAATACTTGATCGTCTCGACCGGGTGCTCGTTCATGCCACCGATGGCCCAGCCGTCAGGCTTGATCGGGATGCGGCGATGCTCTTCGATCCGCTTGCCCGAAATTGAAGCTGGCGGCGCGAACGCCTTGATCGCAAATCCGTCGATTTCTGAAGACAGTCGGTTGTAGCCTGAAGTCGATGCGAACCAGTCATGGGTCGCACCTCCGAGGTTTTCACTTAGCAGGTAGTCTCGGGCAGAGCTGCCGCGTGTGAAAATCTCCGGGTCAATCAGACCCTCGGCATACCACTGCGCAAGGTTCCTGATACCTTCACGGTATCCTTCACCCGCATATGGGTGCCTGATCTTTCCATCGTCAACATAGAAATCGTGATAGGTGTCGGAACCTGACGACCTGCCGTCCCAGAGCGTCACCAAGCGGATCAGTTCGGGCCACTGCCGGGCAAAGTAGGGGATCTCGTCCTTCTCGCCATTGCCGTTCGGGTCGCCGTCCCGGAAGGCTTCAAGCACGGCCTTGAATTCATCCACTGTCTCCGGGACCTCCAGCCCAAGCCTGTCGAGCCAGTCATAGCGGATGAAGTAGGCACGACCATATTTTCCATCCGGCAAATAGGGAATGTAGTACATATTGCCGTCCGCAGCAGAGATCGCCGATCTGATTTCAGGCCTTTCCTCAAAGAATTTTTTCAGGTTCGGCGCGTGCTCCTCGATCAGGTCGTTGAGGGGCAGAAACGCGCCTTCGGGTCCGTATTGGTTCACGAAATCCTTAATGCGGCTGGATCCAACGATATCCGGAATGTGCCCGGCGGCCAGCATGAGGTTTAGCGCCTCGGTACGGCCTGTGTTCTCATCGGTGCGCATGTTGGCACCAACTGTGTCGTTCTTGAGGTGAATGTTGGTCATGACCCGTGCGGCCTGCTCGACCGGCCAGTTCTCGTCATAGACGGGATAACGGGCATGGTTCATCTGGATCGTGAGCTCAAGCGGCTCGTCCACGATCCTGAGATGGTTGTCGGATAGCGCGGGTGTCGCCACCGTCGTGCCTGCCAGAACGGCCGCTGTAAGACTGAGTTGTCGCATGGAATCCTCCTTTATGCGGTTTCTTTGGTCATTCTTTCACCCCTCCGAGAAGGATCCCCTTCTCGAAGTATTTCTGGATGAACGGGTAAACGATCAGCACTGGGATGATCGAACAGACGATGATTGCCGCCGTCACGGTTTCAACGCTGTAGGGTTGATCCAGGAGCGTTGTCGTGAATTCCTGATCATCGCTGAGATTTGCGATCGTGTGGCGCAGGAAGACCTGGAGGGGGATCTTTTCCTCACTCTGAAGCAGAACCATCGCCCAGAAAAAGCCGTTCCAGCGTGATACAATGCAGAAAAGCGTAATCGTCGCGATGGCAGGTTTAGAAAGGGGAATGTAGACCTTCCAGAGGATCTGGAAATCATTGGCCCCGTCCATTCGGGCGGCTTCCTCAAAGCTGCGTGGAATGGCCTCAAAGAAATTGCGCAACAGGATCAGATTGAAAGCGTTGACGGCGAAACCGATGATGATTCCAAAATAGCTGTCAAGCAGCCCGAGATCACGCATGTTCAGGAAAAAAGGGATGAGGCCTGCGTTGAACCACATGGTGAAGGCGACGAAGAGGTTGAGGATCCTGCGTCCCAGAAGCTGAGGCCGCGACAGCGCATACGCACCGGGTATGATGAACGCGAGACTCATCGCAGTGCCGCCGACTGTGTAGATGAAGGTGTTGCCGTAGGATCTCCAGAACACCGGATCGACCAGAACGTGTTTGTACGCAGCGACGGTCGCGTCGATTGGAGTCAGGACCACCTTGCCTGCCGTGGCCGCAAATCCGGAACTGAACGAAACGGCCGCTATGTAGATGAACGGATATAGCGTTGCGACGGTGAACATCCCGACCAGCACCGCGATCGCCAGTGCGAATATCCTGTCGCCGCGAGAGTAGAGGTTCATGTTCATGAAACCGCCCTCACCACAATGACGTTCGGGAGAAGCGTCGCGAGAACGTGTTGGCGATCATTACCAGAACGAAAGCAACAACCGCGTTGAACAGCCCCGCGGCCGCGGCCATGTCATATTGCCCGCCCTGCAGCCCCTGCCGGTAGATGAAGGTATTGACGACATCCGCAGTCGAGTAGGTGGCGGGCTGGTATAGCAGGATGATCAGTTCAAATGACACCTCCATGATATTGCCAATGCGAATGATCAGCATGATCAGGATTGTCGGAAGTATGCTTGGGATGGTGATCTTCCACATCATCTGCCAACGGTTGGCACCGTCGACAACAGCGCTTTCATAGAGGGACGGGTTCACACCGGCGATGGCTGCAAGAAAGATGATTGATCCGAACCCTGCCTCCTGCCAGATGCCGGTTCCGATGAATATCGGACGGAACCATTCCGGTCGTGTCAGGAAGTAGATCGAGTCAATGCCGAACCATCCAAGGATCGTGTTCACAATGCCTGCGGATGGCGAAAACGCCGTGATCACGATCCCGGCGATGATGACCGACGAAATGAAATGCGGCAGGTAGACAATCGTCTGCGTGGTACGCTTGAAGGTGGCGTTCAGGATCTCGTTGAACATCAACGCCAGGATGATGGGTGCGGGAAACCCGAAGATCAGGTTTAGGACACTGATCTTGACGGTATTCCAGATCGCCCGGATGAACTGATCGTTTGAGAAGAGAAACTCGAAATGCTCGAATCCAATCCATGGGCTGTTTGCTACCCCGCGGAAGATCGAGTAATCCTTGAACGCGATCTGCAATCCGTACATCGGCTTGTAGAGAAAGACGATGAACCAGATCACCGTCGGCGCGAGCATGACATAGATCTGCCATTCCTGCCTGAAGTGGTCCAGAAGCCAGAGCAGGCGTTCCTTCAGGCGCCTTTGGCTTTCCGAAGCTGGAGGGATTTTTGCCTGATCGGTCACCCGGCACCCTCTACACCTATAGCGCGCCCGGTTCCTGCATCGAACAGATGTACAAGCGATGCCGGTATATGGATCTCGCTGATGCCCGACAGATGGCTGACATCGCCATGGGTGTCGACTTTCAGCACTATCGGTTCATCGGCGAATCTAGCATGCAGCAGCGCTTCGGAACCCAGTGGCTCGATCAGGTCCAGCGATACCGGTAATGGGGACGTGTCCGGGCCAGGTTCAAGAGAAATATGTTCGGGGCGGAACCCAATGATGACTTCCCGCCCTATGTCGCCGTCGGTGCGATTGGTCAAGCGCAGGTGCTGTCCCTTGAATTCCGCCCCGGTGCCGGTTAGCGTGCCCGGAAACTGGTTCATCGGTGGCGATCCAAGAAAGCCGGCGACAAAGATGTTTGCCGGTCTGTTGAACAAATCCATAGGCGTGCCGATCTGTTCGATGATCCCGTCATTCATGACAACGATCCGGTCGGCAAGCGTCATGGCCTCGACCTGATCATGGGTTACGTATATGGATGTCGCGCCTAGCCGATTATGCAGGCGTTTGATCTCAGCCCGCATCTGTGTCCGCAGTTTTGCGTCCAGATTCGAGAGCGGTTCATCGAACAGGAAGACCTTGGGATGCCGGACGATTGCGCGCCCCATGGCAACCCGCTGCCTTTGCCCACCCGAGAGATCCGATGGACGACGGTCCATATATTGGGAAAGACCCAGTATTCCCGCGACTTCGGCAATGGATTTCCTGATCTGGTCTCTTGGTATCCTGCGGATGCGCAGTCCGAAAGCCATGTTGTCAGCGACATTGAGATGTGGGTAGAGTGCATAGTTCTGAAACACCATCGCGACATCCCGGTCCTTGGGTGCAACGGAGTTCACTATCCGGCCGTCAATCGTGATCTTTCCGTCAGAAATCTCCTCCAGGCCTGCGATCATCCGCAGCGTCGTCGACTTGCCGCAGCCTGACGGGCCTACGAGCACGACGAATTCCTGCGCGGCAACATCCAGATCAATCCCGTGGACGACCTGAACGGCACCATAGCGTTTATAGACACCCTCAATCGTAACCCCTGACATTGACCCTCCCCGAGTCAGGAATTCGCGCGATTCGATCGACTTCTGGCCTTGGTTGGTATACTAGTATTATCTTTCTGAAAAGCCCTCTTTCCCTGCCAGCATTGCCAGACTCGCGGAAGAAGCTGCCAGAATTGGCCCTGCCATCTGTGAACCCGCGAAACAGATTCCCCATGAGCAGTGGAATCCGGGACCGGCCAAAAATCCGCGTTGCCGCCCTCCAGCGGATGCAGCGACCTAAACCGCGAATGCCTGCTCCTGGCGGAGCAATCCATTGACCGTGTCACAATACCGCACGCCAGGGTCAGTCCGACGAACGAATGGGGCCAACAGATCTCTAGCCGGTGATTACAGGAAGTCATCCCGGCGAGGTACGAAACTGTCGATCAGCGTGCCATCTTCCAGCGCAACACAGCCATGAAGCGCGTTTGAAGGAATGACCAGGCTTTCTCCAGCAAGACATTGCCTGACTTCCCCCTCGACTGTGAATTCGAACCTGCCTGCGGCTATGAAAACAGTCTGAACGTGAGGGTGCCGGTGCGGGTCGCCAACGGATCCTTTGGAGAATTCGACCTGAACCGTCATCGCTTCAGGACTTTCGGCAAGGACACGTCGCCGGATGCCTGCACCGGCTTCCATCCAGGGGAACGATGTTTCCTTTTCCATACGGACCTCTAACGGATCATTGCCATCTAGGTCACTGTCGCACAACAGACGGACGCTTTCAATTGGCGCTTCACTGTGGTAGCGAAGAGCGCAAAATGACGGTAGCCGCTATGGACCAAGTGCTCGCCACCACATCTCGCAGGACCAGCGCGGATGACGTGTTTCATTATCTTCATGGGCAGATCAATTCGTTGAAACTGCTGCCTGGAACACGGATATCCGAGGTTGAGATCGCACGACGGTTCAATGTTTCCCGGCAACCTGTACGCGAGGCATTCATCCGACTCGCAAACAGGGGCCTCCTGCTCGTTCGGCCACAGAAAGCCACGGTTGTGCGCCGTTTTTCGAACGAAAAAATCCTGCGTGCCCGCTTCATCCGATCCGCTATCGAATGCGAAGTGCTCCGGCGCGCCTGTCGCCAGCCACTTGGCGAACACCAGGCATGTCTTGAGAAGTCGATCGAAGCGCAGGAAGTGGCGATCGCAGATCAGGACATAGATCGCTTCCACGCACTGGATTACGAGTTTCATCGCGCGCTATGTTCAGCCGCAGGAAGCGATTTCGTGTTTGAAACAATCGCGGAAAACAAGGCGCAGGTGGACCGGCTTTGTATGCTGAGTCTGGCTCAACCCGCCGCGATGGATGAATTGATCAAGGATCATCTCAGTATATTGAACGCGCTGGTGCGAAGGGACGAGACCGCGGTGATTGAGGCCATAACCCACCATCTGTCAAGACTGGATTCAGTTGTCGCTGACATTCGCAGGTCCCACGCCGACTATTTCGAGGACTGATGGCGGACACGCTTCCGGGGTCACAGTGCCTCATCTCAATTGACCTTAAGTGTCTGACGGACACTTAATCCAGCAACAGCGTGCGTTCTACCGTCACCTTAGGCGGAGAGCGGCAATACTGCCCCATTTCCATTCCGATCGTCCAACCGGCGGGCGCAGTTCCCCGGCGTAAACCGGGTTCATCGAGCTATCGAACCGTCACCATTGGACCCCGTTACGAACGTTATCGGACTTACGCGACGGGAAAGCGACCATTCGGATAGACGTGTTACATTTCGAAGTCGAACTGGAATACGATCGCCTGCGGAACATGGTGGCTCTAGGCGCGGCCCTTCCAGGGCACCAGCGTCCTTTCAGCAACACGCATCAGGATGTCTATTCCATAGCCGATGATGCCGATCAGGATGATGCCCATGATCACGATGTCCGTCAGCTGGAACTTCGAGGCCACCATAATCATCATCCCCGCGCCTTTCTCGGCGGCGACAAGCTCCGCCGCTACGACCGTGCCCCAGCAGACACCCATGGCCACCCGTGCGCCAGTGAATATCTCCGGAAGCGAGTTTGGAACGATGACATATCGCATGATCTGCCAGCGCGACGCTCCAAGTGAATAGGCCGCATGCACTTTCGTGATGTTCACGCCCGATACGCCCGCTCGGGCGGCGATCGTCATGATCCAGAGTGCCGCGAGAAACAGCAGAATTATCTTTCCCACCTCGCCGATGCCAGCCCAGATGATCACAAGCGGAATCAGTGCAAGCGGTGGCACCGGGCGCATGAATTCCACGATCGGATCAAACCAGCCGCGGAACCAGTCGGAAAGCCCCATCGCATAGCCAAGCGGTATGCCGACAAGCGCACCGATCAGGAACCCCGCAACCACCCGGATCAACGACCAGCCCAGATGCTGCAGGAGCGTGTTGTTCTGGTAGCCCTCCCCCGAGATATCGACAATCCGGCTCCAGACGGCCTCTGGTGAAGGAAGCCAGATCGGTTCCATCTGCCAACCTGGATATGGCGTGATCAGAAGCGCCCCCTTGTCGGTCATGGTGACGGTTCCGTTGTCGATCGTGAACACGGGCCTGTCCTGGAGCAGGTTGCCGTTGTCGTCCCGCAGATTGTGGTCGAAATCCGTGGTCTGTCCGTTCAACTCGACAACCCGTGCACCATCCTTGCGCTTGACCTCATCATTGGTGTCCCACCTCAGTTGGCCTGAGCGGTATTTGATGATGTTGAGCCCGTCGTTGCGCGCGAATCCGTCGCCCGCATCGACTTCCAGATCCTCCTTTGCGCCTTTCCTTTCCTCGACCTGCCAGAATGCCGTGGCAGTGTCGCGGCTTCCATCCGGTCCTTCCACGACATAGTCGAACTGACCTTCGCCAACAAATGGCCCTGGCGCATGGATCGGGGTGAGCACAGAACCGGTGAAGGCGCCCCAGATGAGAAAAATCGCCACGATTGAAATAACCGATGCGGTGCGGTTGGCCCGAACTGCGCTCTCGTCGCCGAACGTGACCGTCTTCAGCGAAACGAAGTCGTGACGTTCCTGAAGCCGAGAGGTGATGAACTTGACCGCGACAAAGGCACCGACGAAGATCGCGATGTAAATCAGGAGAATGGTCATGCGGCAGCCTCCGTCCGACCCATGATCTCCTCCTCCATGTCCCAGATCATGTTGAGAATCTCTTCGCGCGTAACACCATAGTCGGGGTGGTGTTTGATCTCCCGCAGGTCCGCGCCAACGCCCATATCCGCAAAGGGAAGGTTGTATTCCCTGTGGATTCTACCAGGCCGGGGGGCCATGACAAGGAGGCGTTCGCCAAGCAGGAGCGCCTCCTCCACGGAATGGGTGATGAGAATGATGGTCTTTCCGGTTTCCTTCCAGAGCTTCAGCACCAACCCCTGCATCTTTTCGCGCGTGAGTGCGTCAAGTGCGCCGAGTGGCTCGTCCATCAGGATCACGTCAGGCTCGTTCGCAAGGCATCTGGCGAGCGCTACCCGCTGCTGCATGCCTCCGGAAAGCTCATAGATCGCCTTGTCGGTGAATTCACGAAGCCCGACCACTTCGAGAAGATGTTCGACCTTCGGGCCATATTCCCTTTTCGGCACCCTGTTCATCTTGGGGCCAAACGACACATTCTCGCGCACATTCATCCATTCGAACAGTGCGCCCTTCTGGAACACCATCCCGCGCTCCTGGCCGGGACCTGTCACTGGGTGCCCGTTCAGCGTGACGGAGCCTTCGGTAGGGGCCAGAAAGCCGGCGATAATGTTGAGTAAAGTGGTCTTGCCGCAGCCTGAAGGGCCGAGAACACTCATCAGTTCGCCCGTCCTGATGTCGAGCGAAACATCCTGCAACGCCTGTACGAACGTGCCGTTGGGCAGGTCGAAGCGCATTGAGACGCTGTCAAGAACCAGACCGGACATAATTCAACCCCGCTTTGGTCTCGCGTTGGCTCGGCGCAGTGAATACGCCGAGCCTTGAAGTTTCAGGCCTACATGTCACCCGCAGCCTGGAGCGGGCCCGTATTGACAGCCGCTTCATAGCTGTCCAGCGCCGCGTCAATGGATCCGGCTTCGACGAAGACGTCAGCTACGCCCTTCATGAATGACTGGGCACCGCCGTCGAGCCACTTCCCAGACAGCTGATCCTCGATCGATGGGAATCCAAATGTCGCCATGGTCTGGGCAGTGTCTTCCTCGCCCATGCCAGCGTCCTTCGCGATATCAGGGATCATCGCCGTCGCCGCTTCGCCACCAGCGTTCCAGACCGCATTCGCGTCAGCAGTGACTTTCAGGAACTTTGCGAGTAGTTCGCCTTCCTCAGCAACGAAATTCGCTGGAGCCGACGTCACATCGAAGACGAGGATGCCGAGCTCTTCTTTCTCGGCGCCCGTTAACAGAACATTACCGCTTTCCAACGCCCGGCGCAGCGCACCACCCCAGCCACATGTCATGTCAACGGCCGCCTGCGCGAGCGCGGCCTGACCCTCGGCGGGAGCCATGTCGACGATTTCCATAGTAGAGATGTCAACACCGAAATGGGACATCTGCTTCAGGAAGCCGTAATGGGCGGCGGTTCCGAGCGGCACAGCAACTTTCTTGCCTTCAAGCTCATTGGTGTTGCTCTGGTCTATCTCAAGGTCGGCGTGAACGACACAGTTGTCGTTGTCGGAATAGGTGACCGCCACATCAACGATCTGGAGATCCTGGCCTGCAGAGGTCGCGACGACAAAGGGCGGCACGCCCTGGCTAACCGAAATCTGTACGTCGCCAGCTGCCATGGCCGCGCTCATCGCCGTACCCGTGTCGAAGCTGACCCAGTTGATCGCGACACCCATCTCTTCTTCATAGATGCCATTCACCTTCGCATACTGAAACGGCATGGGCCATTCCACAAAATAGGCTACGGTGATCTCGTCAGCGGCCATCGCCTGGCTGCCCGCCAGCATCGCCACACCTGCAGCAACGCCCTTGATTCTGGTGGTGAGTTCCATTCACGCCTCCCGTGTAGTGGTCATTCATCCTTTGGAAGCCGACGCGCTTCCATATCCGGACAGTATCGCCCGCATTTCCCCCATGCACAACAGATTAATTCCTGCGTTCCCTGGAGTTCAGTCCCGGATCATATCATGGTTCATTTCGGTGATAGGCAACCGATGTGTTGAACTGGACTCATGGCAACGAATAGACTGGCTTTATCCGACTCGCATTTTCTGTGATGTCCACTCAGACTGCAGTCTTCCCCAGGCTGTCTAACGGAGCTTGAACGATGAATCTGCTGCTTACGCAAAACGACGTCTCCCATGTAATCGAGGCCGACCGCGCCCATGTCTGGCATCACCTGGTCCAGCACAAGCCGTTTGAGACCGTTGATCCCCGCGTCATTGTAGAAGGAAAGGGGCTGCGCGTATGGGATGCGCGGGGCAGGGAACATCTTGATGCCGTTTCCGGTGGCGTGTGGACGGTGAATGTCGGCTACGGCAGGGAATCCATCGCCAGAGCGATCTATGACCAGCTTCTCAAGCTCAATTACTTCGCGGGCGCCGCAGGCACGGTCCCGGGCGCATTGTTTGCCGAGAAACTGGTTGAAAAGATGCCGGGGATGAGCCGCGTCTATTACACGAATTCAGGATCCGAGGCGAACGAGAAAGCCTTCAAGATCATTCGCCAGATCGCTCACAAGCGCTATGGTGGCCGAAAGTTCAAGATTCTGTACCGGGACCGCGACTACCACGGAACCACCATAGGGGCTCTGAGCGCAGGTGGCCAGGATGAGCGAAACGCGCAGTATGGTCCGTTTGCGCCAGGCTTTGTCCGGGTACCGCACTGTCTGGAATATCGCGCTCAGGACGGTTGGGATCCGACATCCGGGTCCTACGGCGAATACGCTGCCGGACTTATCGAGGATGTGATTCTGCGCGAAGGGCCTGATACGGTTGGCGCATTATGCCTGGAACCGGTCACGGCAGGTGGCGGCGTCATTCCTCCACCCGAAGAATATTGGGATCGGGTGCAGGAGATCTGCCGGAGATATGACATCCTGCTTCATATCGATGAGGTTGTCTGTGGCGTGGGCCGGACCGGAACATGGTTCGGCTACCAGAACTATGGCGTCGAGCCTGATATGGTGACCATGGCCAAGGGCGTCGCGAGCGGCTACGCAGCGATCGCCTGTCTGGCGACAACAGAGGCCGTATTCGAGATGTTCAAGGATGACGCTGAGGATCCCCTGAACTATTTCCGGGACATCTCGACCTTTGGGGGGTGCACCGCGGGGCCGGCGGCGGCGCTGGAAAACATGCGGATCATCGAGGATGAGGGACTTCTGGACAACACGCTGGCCATGGGCGAGCGGCTGATGGAGAACCTGCATGCATTGGCGGAAAAACACGCGGTGGTCGGAGACGTTCGCGGAAAGGGCCTGTTCTGCGGCGCGGAACTGGTGGCAAGCCGAGAGACGCGTGAACCGGTCGACGAGAAGCTGGCCCAGAAGGTGGTGGCAGAGTGCGGCGCCCAGGGTGTGATCATCGGCGTGACGAACCGCTCGGTGCCTGGCTTCAACAACACGCTGTGCTTTTCGCCGGCCCTGATCGCCACCCCGGATGACATCGACCAGATTACCGATGCCGTTGACACTGCGCTTGCGAGGGTTTTCCCATAGATCAGCGGAATGCCTGCCACGGGAAGGACGGGCATTCCAGTGCATTAGCCACGCTGAATATCTGAGTACATGTGCGTCTGTGTGAACACCGGGTCGGACTTTCCTTCTGTCCATCCAAAACCGCACTTGCGAGGGCAATGCTGGGGATGGTGGCCATATTCCACCGCCCCTCAGCACCACGTTAAAGCCATGAGCGCCCGGCAGGCAGCGGCATAGGCTCATTCGGCCAGGGCTATCGCACGAATGCCGGTGGGCGGCCGCGGAGACGACGGCCGTCCGGTCCAGGGCTCTCGGAACAGCGCGAACCAGAGAGCGGTGCCATGCAGAAAACGACATCATTCCAGTCGGCTGTATCAAGCCCGAAGACCCACCGCCGCAGCCGGAAGTCCTTCACCAGCGGTCCGAAGTCGTTCTTCCATCTTTCTGCGTGATGGTATCGGGGTGCGAAAGTTTCGTCGACATCGCCGGATACTGGGAGCGGAAGCAGCGGTTCCCGCCCCGGCGATCCGGATTTACCAGTGGTGTTCCGCCCAACGACACCATGTCGGCGAAGCCACCCGCACCTGATCACGGTCTGATGTTGTGACCCGCACCTGGTCCTAGGTCAGCAGGCCGACATGCATAGGGGTAAACAGGATAATGGACATCCCTGGGCTGCTCGAACCGTGTGCCTGACGGAAGCGACCGTCACGACCGCCGCCGTGGGGCGCCAACACGAAATGGTCGGGAAAATCCGTGACCGGAAGGCGGACCACCTGCCCGCCCTGAAGGGCAGCCACGGCACGTTTCAGGGTGGTGTGCTGACACGGTTCGGGACCGGTAGCATGAAAATGTCGCGTGTTTCCGGACGGTTGACGGTGACACAGGCAGGACGGGCCCCACGTCCACTCCCGGTGCGTGGACATCGGCTGGCCGCCTAGGCGTCATCTGGGGCGGGTGGACACGATCACGGGACCAGCGGCGGAACCACGGTGGAGAACCGGTATTTCATCCTGTCCCTTGCTCCTGATGCCGGGCGGTTCGTGCGTGCCATTTGCGCCGGGATTACAACTTCGTGCGCAGTGACCAGACCCAGAGGAGCTTCCGGGCAATCAGATGCACAGTTATGGACCTGCCCACCTGGGCGAGCTGCGGATCCATCCGCTTGGTGAGTGGAACGGTGGGCTGGAACGATGGCTTCCCGTTCCAGATCCTAGGGGCATGACATTCGGGCGATACCCCCGGTCCGTCCGGGGGAAGGCCAAAAGTCTGGCCAAAGTCCGGAACAGGCGGGATTCTGCATTGCGTAGGGATATCTAGCGGGCCGATACCGACCTGTCAGGCTGGAAACAGGCCAAAGAGAGACTCTGGATCAACCCAGGTCGCAGTCGTAGGCGAACACATCCAACACTCAGGGGGCTAAATTATTGGAACTTTGCTGATGCCCCCTCTAATGACAGAAGTGGCAGGGATCGATTTCGGAAGTCCTCCGATGCAATGGTATTCATGGGAGGAATACCATGAAATCTAGTATGCGAACTGCAACACATAACGTTGCGAGGCGCTAACGTGCCAGTCTTGAACCGTCCCAACATTCTGCTCATTCTCTTCGATTCACTTAGCGCCATCGACGGAGTGCCAAGGCTTGCCGGCCTGCGCGACGAAAGCGTGCTTTTCATCAGCGCATACACACCCTGTCCTGAAAGCAGTCCAGCGCGTGCAAGCCTATTTACCGGTCTTGATCCCTGTGCGCACGGCTTGTGGACCAATGGAGTCACACTTCCCCCGCATCGAAGGACATTTCCGGAAATCCTTGCGCTGGCCGGCTATGCGACCTGGCTAGTCGGGCGCAGACAATTGGCCGGTGTGGCGAATTGGACAACCGAACATATCCACCCGAACGAATTCTCTCATGTTGAGTGGGCGCATGGACCACTGCACAGATCACGGCAGAATTCCTATCTTACATGGCTTAAGAGCAATGCGCCTGAACACTATGCCCGAATTTTCACTTCCCAGGCGAATGCAGATGAAACGAAGGTCCCGCAAGATCAACGTGCGGCAATGTCCGAACTGCCAGACGACCTCAGCTTCAATCATTGGGTTGGTGAGCGTGTGGTCGAGCTAATCCACTCGCATTCGTCAGGCCAACCATTTCTTGCCGTCGCCGGATTTTCGGTCGGGTCTTCCATGGGCACGGAACCGCTGCAGGACCACGACAGCGAGGGTCTATGCGAACGGGCATTGCGGCAGGCCATGTCAGCACTGGACCAATTGGTCGCAAGAAGCTACTCTGAAGATACCGTCGTTTTCGTCACAGCGGGTCGTGGGAATATTGGACCGGGGCCGAAGGCGGACCAGATGAGCGAACGCTCGATCAGGGTTCCCTTGCTCATATGTCGTGCGGGCCTGGAGCATCAGATCATTGAGGTGCCGGTTTCCACGATGGATGTCGCGCCCACAGTCCTGGAAATCGCCGGGATACCTATCAGGGCAGCAATGCATGGTAAATCACTGCTCGGCGTGCTTGACGAGTTTCAGGCGCCCAGAGGTTGGGCAATGAGTCGGCTGCGCAGAGGCTCACCCTCTCATGTCCGAAATTGGCAGACAGCATTTCGCATGAACAATATGAAGCTCGTGGTCAGGCATGGAAATCCAGGGGACGCCCTTTCAGCGAGTTACAGGATGTTTGATCTTGAAGCCGATCCTGACGAGCTAGTGAACCTGGCAGGCCATGAGGCACGTGCAGTCCAGCTTGAAGACATGATCGATCAAATGATCGATGCGCGTTGTGCACTGGAGGATCGGACGGAACCACGTATCGCGGAATTCTAGGAAATTGACTCTAATGAACAAACCAAAGCGGCGTCCGAATATCCTGTTCCTCTGCACTGACCAGCAAAGAGGCGACAGTCTGCAATGCACCGGCGCGACCTGGGCGGTGACACCCAACCTCGACAGGCTGGCCTGCGACGGAGCACTCTTTCGGAATTGCTATGTGCAGAATCCGGTGTGTAGCCCATCCAGAGCCTCGCTCTTCACCGGAAAGTACGTGGCCAATCATGGGCTATACGCCAATGGTGTCCCGCTGCCCACCCACCAGCATATGTTCACGCGAACGCTTGCAGATGTCGGCTATGACTGCGGTATGATAGGCAAGCAGCACCTGTATCCCTGTGATACCTGGCATACCGAACCGCGCCAGAACGACGGATATCGGGTATTTGAATGGGCGCATGGGCCCAATCACCGTGCGCTTGAGAACGATTACCATCGTTGGCTGCGCAAAACCCATCCAGAAATCTACAAAGAGGTCTTTCCCGACAATGGCGCGAACGAGAACACCGAATTCGGAAATCGGGCGAAAACAGGCACACCTATCGACCACGTACCGACAGAAGCACACTACTCGCATTGGGTAGCCGAGCGCGCCATAGACTTCATCAATCATCCGAGGCGTGCGAACGAAAGCTTTTTCCTGGTTGCGAATTTCTTCGATCCCCATCACCCGTTTGGAGCGCCGCAGGAGTTCCGTGATAAGATCGACGCCTACGCCATTCCTGCACCCAATACATGTGAGGACGAACTGAAGAACAAGCCGTGCAAACAGGAGTTGTATTCCGAAAAAAGCTACGGTGGTACCGCTCCGGGATTCAGGGAATACACCGAAAGGCAAATCCGGGAAATCCGTGCCCAATACTGGGCCATGATTGCACTGATCGATCACGAAGTCGGGCGGATACTGGCCTCCCTAGATGCGGCTGGTCTCGCCGAAGACACGCTGGTGGTCTTTTCCTCGGATCACGGTGAGATGTTGGGCAACCACCAGCAGCTCCTGAAGGGTCCGCAGTTATACGATGATGTGACCCAAGTTCCGCTGATCTTGCGATGGCTCGGGCAGATATCGTCGGGGTTGGATATTAGCCAATTGGTACAATGGGTGGACCTGCCTGCCACATTTCTTGACGCGGCTGGCTGCGCGCCGGGTAGAGGTGTCCAGGGGAGTTCGCTTCTACCGCTTATGACCGGAAATCGGGGCAGCTGGCGAAACTGGGCGCTGAGTGAGTACCGATATTCCGGTTTCACGACCGATCCACCTATCATGACAACAATGCTGCGAAGTGAACATTGGAAGTTGATCATCTGGCACGGTGGTCCTGCGACCAGCAGCCACCGCGATGGAGAGCTTTATGACCTATCCGCTGATCCAGGCGAGCTTCAGAACCTCTATCATGACCCGGATCACGCAGATACCCGCCGTCGGCTAAAGGGTATTCTGCTTGATGTGATGGCACAGGCGGAAGACCGAACGGAACCGCAGGTCCGGTGCTGGTAGTTCCCTAATCTGCCGTTCAGCGCCATAAATTCGCTGGAAACCCGCTGATGCTATTGACGGAGAATTTCATATATGGTAGATCAAAATGCCAATAGTGGAATGTCGAATTCCTCTAGCGAAACGCGCAGCATGAATCCGACGGAGCGAACGTTGCAGGTTTTGGAGTACATCATGGCCGCAGGGCCGGGCCCGGTGAAACAGGTGGACATCGCCCGCGACTGTGGATTGTCGCCCTCAACGCTCAATCGTATCATAAAGTCACTTTCGGACTGGGGTTATCTGTTCCGTACTAGCGAAAAATACTGTGTGCGCAATTTCCGACTAGAGCGGAACGTGCCGATGTCGGAACCCTATCTGGGTAAGCTCGATAGCACGATGCGGGATCTCTCAGACCGGTTCGGTGTCTCCGCGGAAGTTGTGGTGGTGGCTGGTCACGAACTTCTCTGGCACTCCAAAACCGAACATCCCAACCCTAATGTGCTCATCCGAGCGAATATCGGCTTTCGTCGCTCGCTCTACGAACTCGACATCCTGGCCCAACTCTATCTGAGCCGGATCGGTTGGGAGGAAGTCGAGGCGCGTTTCTACGTAGAAGGATTTTACGAAACCGTACGCCGTACGGGCCAGGAGACTCGCTGGTTGCCGGCAACATCGGTCAAGGATCGCTTGGACGCAATGCGTGGAGAGATCTTTGCGGCAGATCTTGAAGGCAACCATATGGGGATTCGCCGCTTTGCGACAGTGATCGAGGATCCCACCGGAAAATTCCTGCATCTGCTGACACTTGCGGAGCCAGTAGGCAGGATTACGCATGAGAACGAATATCTCCAGCGCTATCGTAACGCGCTGCTCAAGGCTCGCGAAGACCTGTCAGAACTCGTTGTTACTGAGAAGGCCGTCAAACGACTGCGGCCAAAGCACCATGTCCTGCCACAACGGGGCGGATAGTCACCAGGGCAGGCATAAACCATTGGGAGGAATGATGAAAACCCTATTTGCCACCGCGTTCATGGCCACACTGGTCGTCGGCGCACCAAATGCTCCGGCATTTGCGCAATCTGACGAAATCAACGTCGTGCTCTTCGGTATGCCTTACACCCGGGGCCTTCAAGCGCTTGCCGATGATTTCAAAGCAGAAACCGGCATCACAGCGAACATCGATGTGGTGGGACAGGATGTGTTCGAAAACCGCATCACGCTCTCCTTTTCCGGCGCAACTGGCGATATAGATGTTGTCCACACGCCTGTCATTCAGGTTCAGCGTTGGGTTGCCGCTGGCTGGTTAAAGGCTCTTACGGCCGAGGTTGATGCAATGCCTGTGAAGGATGAAATTCTCGCAGGTCCGCTTGATGCCTACCTGATCAATGGCGACCGCTGGGCTGTTCCGTTCATGGCTGGCACAGGCCTGATGACATACCGGAAGGACGTGTTGGATGCTGCAGGTCTTGACGTTCCAGAAACCTGGGAAGACATGCTGCAGGTCGCGGCGGCTGTACACAGCGACGAAACAGCCGCCATCGCAATGCGCGCCGCACCCGGGCAGGGCTTTAACATGTTCATTTTCCCGATGGTCATGCGTGCTTATGGCGGTAAGTTCTTCGAGGACTACGCGGGCGGTGATCTGACGCCTGCAATCAATTCGCCTGAAAATCTCGAAGCGCTGAATATATACATCAAACTATTGAACGACTATGCGCCGCAGGGCGCTGGCAATTTCAACTTTGCCGAAGTCAATGCAGCCGCACAGAACGGTCAGATTGTGTTCGCCGTTGAAGGCACTGGCGTTGTTAGCCAGATCGTTGACCCGGAGAAGAGCAAATTTGCAGACCGAACCGGTCTAGCGCTGCCTCCGGGCGGTCCGGCGGGACGGTCCCCAGCGATTGCCGTTCACGGTCTTGGGGTTCCGGCGAGCGCCGAAAATCCTGAAGCCGCGGCCAAATTCATCGAATGGGCCGTCAGCAAGGAAACGGTCACCAAGATAGCACTGTCGGAGCCATTTCCGGATTTCACCACCGGTTCTGTTGCGGACAACGAAGAGGTCATCGCGAAATACGCCGACGTCCACCCTGAGTTCCTGAAACTGCGTGTTGAAGCGCTGAACCTCGCGATCGGACATTATCGGCCGTTGCTACCCGAGTGGCCAGCCTTGGGCGCGGCTATCGGTGAAAACATCAATGCCGCCATCAACAGATTGGTATCACCGGAAGATGCGTTGGCTGCCGCCGAGCAGGAAATGGCAGACATTCTGGGTAACTAGCCCCTATCCCAAAGCGTGCCCGGTGGGTCGATGACCGACCGGGCGGCGAGCAGACTCAATTCCGTCGATGGCAATACATGCAACCAAACAACTTGGCGCCACGTCGGAACTCGAACGCGGCTACCGCTGGATGGTTTTCCCCGCCGTGCTGGCGGTTGGTCTGTTCGCGGTCGTTCCCTTGGCGGGGATGCTGGCACTCGCTTTCAGCGATTATCACCTGATTCGGGGCACAGACCGGGACTTTGGATTTCACAATTTTGTCCGTCTCGCCTCCGATCAACGTTTGCTCAATTCGATCTATGTGATGGCGGTGCTGTCATTCTTTGGTGTTGCCGCTCAGGTTCTGATCGGTACTGGCGTCGCGGTAGGGCTTCATAGGATCGTCGGCAAGTGGCGCTTCGGCCGCGTTCTGTTCCTCCTACCTTACGCGGTTCCACATGTGGCGGTCGCCCTGATCTGGCTGTCGTTGTTCACGCCGACGCTGTCGCCAATCAATGCGTTTTTTGACCTGTTTGGCATCACGGTTCCGGCTTTCCTCACCACCCAGAATGGGGCGATGTTCGCGATCATCGTTGCTGACACATGGACCAATTTTCCCTTTGCGATGCTGATCATTTTGGCAGCGCTGCAAGGCATTTCGACCGAACTTGACGAGGCAGCCGCGCTCGACGGAGCAACACGCGTCAATACGTTCATATTCATCACACTGCCGCTGTTGGTGCCGGCTTTGCTAATGGTCACGCTGTTTCGGTTCATCGACTCGCTAAAGCACTTCCCAATGATTTTTGTAATCACCAAGGGTGGTCCCGGACGTTCAACACAGGCAACAAACTTTTATGCCTATGTTCAGACCTTCCAGAATTCCAACGTCGCCTATGGCGCGTCCATTGCCGTCTTGCTGTTCATTCTGGCCGCGGTGATCAGCTATTATGTCGCACGTCTCAATCAGCGGTTGTCGTCGTGATCGACCGTAGCCCCGCCTTCCGCGCCAAGAAGGCGCTTGGTATCGGAGGAATGCTGATTTTACTCGGCTTTGCCGCATTCCCGACGGTGTGGGCTCTGGTCCTTTCATTCCGCGAACAGTCCTCGATTTTTGAGCCAATCTGGGAAAGCCCACTGGCGATCACACTGGACAATTACTTTAGTATTGCACGATCCGACTTTCCCCGTGCTCTGATGAACAGTTTTATCACGGCAGGCGCGTCCACAGCGTTTGCAATGCTCGTAGGAGTACCTGCAGGGTTCGCCTTGGCCAAATCCCGTGTATCGAGAAAATTTATCGCGTCATGGATACTCCTATTGCTGCGCATGGCACCACCAGTGGGATTTGTAATCCCGCTATTCCTGCTCTACGTGAATGCAGGATTGATCGACACCTATATCGGGTTGATCATCGCCTATATGACACTGACCCTTCCCCTTATCGTCTGGTCAATGTGGAATTCGTTCTCGCAGGTCCCGGACGAGCTAATCGAGGCCGCAATTATGGACGGAGCGCCGTTGATCAAGGCATTTCTCCTAGTGGCGCTTCCTGCCGCGCTGCCGGGTGCAGTCGCAGCAGCAATCCTTGGCTTTCTCATCGCCTGGAACGATTTCTTTTACGCGTTGATCATTACGCGGTCGTCGACGAGCACGGCACCAGTTGCGGTTATGAATTTCATCTCGTTTGACAGCGTCGATTGGGGGTCGATTGCGGTCGCCAGCATTGCCCTCACCCTACCGATCCTACCACTGATGGCGATTGCCAACCGCTATATCGTTCAATCGCTCTCCGGTGCAGTCAAAGGATGACCATGTTGAACCGACCAAATTTCGTCTTTATCCTGACCGACCAGCAGCGCTACGACACGATCGCGGCTCTGGGTTTCGATCATATGATTACCCCGGCCCTGGACCGGCTGGTCCAGCGCGGCACCGCATTTGAAAACATGTACATCACGTCGCCCTCCTGCGCACCTTCGCGGGCTTCTCTTTTTTCGGGTGTCTATCCACACACCAATGGCGTTTTCAGAAATGACGAGCCCTGGAACTACTGCTGGGTCAAGGATCTTGCGGAAGCTGGATATCATACAGTTAACGTTGGCAAAATGCACACGATGCCCGTAGAGGGCGCATTCGGCTTTCATGAGCGACATGTCGTTGAAAACAAGGACCGCGACCATCCCAGTCTGCCATTTTACCTGGACAACTGGGACAAGGCCTATTTTCTGCGTGAACTGGACAAGCCATCGCGCGTCACACAGCGCCGACGCTCTGACTACAACGAGCTTCTGGGAGCCTGGACCTGGGAGCATGACGAGCGACTGCATCCCGACGTCTTCGTCGGCCAAATGGCCTGTTGGTGGCTTGATCGCTACACCGGAAACGAGCCATTCTTTTTGCAGGTGGGATTGCCAGGGCCGCACCCGCCTTACGATCCGACTCAAGAGTACCTTGATATGTATAGTGGTCGGGACCTGCCTGAACCTATCCCAACGGATGCAGAGGTCCAGCCCGAGGCGTTGCGGAAACTTCGCGACCATCACCTAAACGATGATGCCGACGGAATCGTTCATCTCGAAAATCCCAACCCGGAACAGTCAAGGCGGCAACGCGCACATTATTACGCCAACGTCACGATGATCGACAAACAGGTGGGCGAGATAATCGGGGCGTTGAAACGACGAGGGGTACTCGACGACACGATAATCATTTTTACATCCGATCATGGCGACTGCCTGGGGGATCACGGACATTCGCAAAAATGGAACATGTACGAGTCGACCGTTCACGTTCCCGCCTTGATATCCAACCCCGGGCGCATCCCTGAAGGCCGACGCGTTACCGATCTGGTGGCGCTTTTCGATTTTGCGCCAACAATCCTCGAATTCGCCGGAATAGAGGTTCCGTCGTGGATGGAAGCGACATCATTGCAGCGATATCTTGGCGAAGGTCCGGCCCCGGTGCGCCAGCGGGTCTACGCAGAGCATTCCAATGACAATCTACTAACCGGCACCCGCTGCATGACGATGATTCGGGACGGTGCGATGAAGCTCGTTCATTTCGTCGATTCGGAAAAAGGCATGCTGTTCGATCTTGAAAACGATCCAGATGAAAGGACAAACCTATGGGACGATCCGGCCCATTCCAGGACCTGCGACTGGTTGATTGATGAAATCCTCAAATGGCGTTTGGAAAGCAGCCTGAAAACGCAGGGGTTCATCAAGGCCTGCATACACGGCTCTCAATCCATGATGTCCCCGCCGGAAAGACTGGCACGAGGCCAGCACCGCGAAGGCAACAGACTGAAATGAGACGAATCCATCTTAGGAACGTGAGGACGGACTTTGGCGACATCACAGCCGTCCCGCCATTGAGCCTAACCGTCTGAGAAGGCGAATTTGCGGCTTTCTTCGGTTCGCCGATCCATCGGAGTGAAGGAAATCCACCCGCTTTGTCTGATTGCGAGGCTGGAAGATGATACAGCCAGGAAAATTGAAATCGATGTAAAGGACATGGCGAGCACGCCTCCTGCCAGATGCGGTCTAACCATGGCCTTCCACAGTAACGTGCTCCATCCGCACATGACCGTATGAAAGAACCTCGCGTTTCCGATGCGCATGGCCAAACTGCCGCTCCAAGAGCAGGAAAGACGGATCGAAGCGGTCACCAAAGCGCTGAACCTCGACGATTATCTTGATCGGCGATAAAGGATTGCTTGAATTGAGCACCTTCCAGGGGCCGGAAGCCGTTGGCTATGGTGTGCGCAACTAGAGTTCGTCCGGAACATATTGCGTTTCGACTGAAAACGGCAAATAGACGGGAAGGTCGTGTCGCGAATTTGGTGGAAATTCGAAAACGGTGTAATCTCCGGGTGAACATGGTTTCCTCCGATCAGGCGGCGAGGTCAAGGGCGACGGGCCCGGCCGGCAGGGACATCGTCTGCCAGCCGTCAACCTTTCGCAACCGGATCTGACCCGATGCCAGGAGCGCCCAGAGCAGCATGGGCACCGTCTCCGCGCAGGGCAGCAGGGTCTGGGTCTTTATCCGCCTCCAGAACTCGCCGTTGAGCCTCTCGATGGCGTTGGTCGTCCGCGCCGATCTCCACTGCGACGGGTCGAGCCGGTAGCCCCGGCCATGTCACTATATATTAGTTGATTCCATAGGTCGCCCGTGCTACCTGATTCGCATGCAGGTCGGGATGCGCCATTTCGGGGAGGAAACGGTCGGGTGGCTGAGGTCCGCGGCGGCGGCGGGAGCCGGACGGCGCAGTCTGGCGGCGGGGCTGTGCGAGCGCGAGGACTGGACCAACGCCGCCGGAGCGCCGTGCCTCGCTTCCGCCCGGCTGGCCCTGCCGAAGATCGCGGAGCGCTACGGCATCACCCTGCCGCAGGCCGGATCGCCGGTGGCTCCCGGCAGACCGCTGCCGGAGCATCCCGACGTCCGGTTCTCCGGCACGCTCGCGGAGCTCGGCGGTGTCGGGCTGGAGATGGCGGAGACGGCGGAGGAGCGGCGCGCCCTGCGGGGGATGATGGAGAGCCACCATCCCCGGGGCGACCCGTCCAATCCCGGCGCTCTCCTCTTCTACTGGATCAGCAGCGAACGCCTGGGGCGCGTCGGCGGGCTCTGCTTTCACGCGGCCAACTGGCACCAGAGGGCACGGGACGCCTACATCGGCTGGAGCGGCCGGGAGCGGATGGCGAAGCTGGGGCTGCTGGTGCAGAACTCCAGGTTCCTGATCCTGCCGGGCGTGGAGGTCCCGCACCTGGCCAGCCACGTTCTGGGGCTGGCGGCAAGGCGGCTTCCCGATGACTGGGAGAGGCTGCACGGCGTCCGTCCGGCGATGGCCTTCACCTATGTCGGCGCGGAGCGCCCCGGCACGGCCTACGCGGCGGCCGGATGGGAGTTCGCCGGGACCACCTCCGGCCATCCTCCCGGCCACCGCCGGGAGGGAGCGGAGGCCTGCGGCGTCTGGATGAGGCCGCTGGATCCGGACTGGCGCGACCGCATGTGCCGCGGGCCGGAGACGCCGCGCTGGCTGGGCCCGGCCCCGGCGATCCCGGAGGACGCCGACTGGGCGGACCTGGAGTTCGGGCCGGTCGGCCATCCCGACGGACGGGTGCGCAGCCGGATCCTGGCCATGGGGAGGGCCTGGGAGACCCGGCCCGGTGAGCCGGTCGCCGTTGTCTTCGCCGGAAAAAAGGATCAGGGTGCGGCCTACAGGCTGCTTTCCAACCCCAGGGTGAGCATGGACGACATCATCGAGAGCCACCGCATGGCCACGCTCCAGCGCTGCCGGGCGGAGACGGAGGTCCTGGCCATCCAGGACACCACGATGCTGGACTTTTCCGGCCTGAAGGGCTCCACGGGCGGTCTGGCGAAGCTCGGCGGCGGCGGATCGGGCAGCGTCGGCATCCCGGCGCACGTGACGCTGGCGGTGTCGGCCTCCGGCCGCGGCCTCGGGGTGCTGGCCATCGACGCCAGCTTCCGGGAGGGCGTCACCGTGAAGGCCGACCGCAGGCGCGGAGGCACGGGGCGGGCGGAGACGGAACCGGACAGGGCGGCGGAGACGGAGACGCCCGACGGTGGCAGCGAGAGCCGCCGCTGGCTGGAGAGCCTGGCCCTGGCGCAGGAGGTCGGGAGGACCAGCCCTGGAACCCGGATGGTCACCGTCTGCGACCGCGAGGGCGACATATGGGACATGTTCGAGGCCCAGGCGGAAGACCCCGCCGCGGCCGGGCTGCTTGTGCGCTCCAGCGCCTCGACCCGCCGCTCCGTCATCGCCGGCGGTGAGGTGGTGGACCTCATGGAGCACGTCTCCGGGCTGCCCGCCGCCGGGACGCGCGTCGTCCACGTCGCGGCGCGCGGCGGGATCACCGGGTCGCGTGGGCGGAAGGCCGTGAGGGCCCGCCCGGCGCGGACCGCGGAGACGGAGATCCGCGTCGCACGCGTCGAGCTGAAGGCCCCCGGACGGAGCCGCCAGACCCTGCCGGTCACCGCGGTGCTCGCCAGCGAGACCACCACGCCGCCGAAGGGCGGCCGGCGGCTGTCCTGGCTGCTGCTGTCCAGCGACGCGAAGCCCGACCTCCAGGGCGCCATCGACACCGTCAGGCGCTACGAAACAGGATGGACCATCGAGGAATATTTCAGGACCCTGAAACAGTGCACCCGCATCGAGGACCGCCAGCTCGACGAGGCCGACGACCTCCGGTGCTGCCTCGCCTTCGACGCCGTCACCGCATGGCGCGTGTTCGACATCCAGCGCGCCGCGAAGGCCGAGCCCGACCGGCCCGCCCTTGATTTCCTGGACGAGGACGAGCTCACCGCCCTCTGGATCGGACTGGAGGATTACGGCTTCAGGGACGCCCGGGCCCCGCCCTTCGACGGCTTCACCATCCGCGAGGCCGCCATCGACATCGGCCGCTACGTCGGCTTCATCCCCTCGAAACGCCAGCCCCTGCCGGGGACGCAGAAAATGTGGAAAGGCATGAAATACCTCCTCCAGGCAACCGCATTCTACAGGGCCTTCAGAAGCCGGGGCCCGCTCAGGGAGTCAACAGTGCTATAGTGACATGCCCCGGCCCCGCTGTTGCGTCGGATCTCCCGTGATATCACGGAGGGACACCGCCCGGGCTGCCGAGCGATGGCTCCCTGAGAAAGCCCGTTTTTCCTCAGGGTCAGGATCAGGCATCCATCACTGTGGGTCAGGTGGTGGTGGTCGGATAGCATGGCGCTCTTCCTTTTGCACACAGGGAACTGTCGCTTCCGCCTGACCGACCCGCAACATACTGCGCCGACCCGGGAGGATTCCGCTATCGAAAGTGTCGCACCTCAGGGTGGAACGGGGACCCTCAATCCAGTGCAGATTCAAAGGTTTGGCGGGCAGAGTCTATAAACCGACTGAGACACCTGAATGTTGGGGTGTTTTCGAAAAGGCTAGGTCGGATATCCGGTACGGTCGACTTTATAGGGAAGCAATTTGGTGGAAAGCCATGTCGCAGTTCCACGGGTGGCGGTTTATGGCCGCTATTGGGAGCGCGTGCATTGAGTGGAGCAAATACAAAATCGATACTGACGAGCGTAGGATCGTCTCTAGGCTGGCCGCTGCCAACACATGGGCCAACGAATCCGACTTATGCGACATATTCATCATATTCCTTAGGTCGCCGTAATTGTTTGCTCCTAGCCTGAACCCTGCTTCATGCCGGTGTAGAACCTGCAGTGGATAGCATGCTGGAAGCCATCGCGAAAACGCTCAAGCGCACAGCGTTTGCTTGAGCCCACTACTTGATGCCACATCCGTGTCTTCGTTGACGGAAGCCTGGGTCGAAGACCATAACAACAACCATCCACAAAGGGCTGAGATGGCGCTCAGCTCAGGAGTTGATCAGGGTAAAGCCGAAACAGCCCATCTCTCCAGTGAAGCAGGGTCTGGTTCGCACATGAAGTTTACCCTAGTCTTCGCTCGACTGATCCAGCGTTCCGAACTGGACCGAGACTACTTTGCCCCACCCGAAAAGGAGACATGCGATGATCGACACCGCCCCAACCGCCAGGCGAAAAAAGGCAGGCGACTTCGACCAGCGCATTCTGGAGGTCTTTGATGGTTACGTGCACGGGAACATCTCCAAACGCCAGTTCATCAGTCAGGCAGGAAAATATGCGGCGGCTGGGATGACGGGCGCAATGATCCTCGAACAGCTTCAACCGAATTATGCCTGGGCGCAGCAGGTTGACCCGGACGACCCCGACATTGAAACCTCCATAACCAGTTATGAAAGCCCCGAGGGTCACGGTACGATTCGGGGCCTCATGGCCAGACCCGCGGGGGCGTCCGGCCCACTGCCAGCCGTCCTAGTCGTGCACGAGAACCGGGGTCTCAACCCGTATATCGAAGACGTTGTACGTCGGACTGCCAAAGCCGGCTATCTCGCCCTTGGTCCTGACGGGCTGACGCCCCTTGGCGGCTATCCGGGTACGGATGAAGAGGGGCGCGAACTTCAGCGCCAGCTCGACAGGGCCAGACTGATGGCGGACTTCTTCGCCGCTTTCGAATTTCTCCGCGATCATGGGGACTCCACGGGCCGCGTTGGCGCGGTGGGGTTCTGTTATGGCGGCGGGGTCTGCAACGCGCTCGCGGTCGCCTATCCCGACCTAGCCGCATCGGTGCCATTCTACGGGCGCCAGCCAGCGACGGAGGATGTGCCGAAGATCGAAGCACCGCTCCAGATTCACTACGCAGGTCTCGATAACCGGATCAACGTAGGCTGGAGCGCGTATTCGGAAGCGCTAAGGGCAAACCAGAAAGAATTCAGCGTCCACTTCTATCCAGACGTAAACCACGGATTCCACAACGATACGACGCCACGCTATGACGAGGAAGCGGCGACGCTTGCCTGGGAGCGGACACTGGACTTCTTCGCCGAGCATCTGCAGCTGGCCTGAGGATATCCTGCAGGGTGACCGCGTCCAGCTGAAACCCGGATCGGAACGGTTCTGACACAGCTGCAGTGACAGGAATGCATGGGCCCTGGTTCACCGGGTCACTCCGGTGCCCGTTTGCGGTGATCTCCATGGCGGGCATCAACTTCAGACGGAAGGCTGCGGACATCCATGTTCGATGAGTGTGTCATCCCCTGCAACCCGCCCATCAGTCACCTCACTGGGCCAAAGGCGTCCGCTCCTTCAAGCCAATCCCAATCTATCCAGCGGCCCGCAATGGAACTTCCGCGCTGAAGACTTAATGATAACCCACCAACCACGCAGCAATCCTGTGCCCTGGAGACCGGTCTCACGGACGCAGCACCCGACGAATGACGGCGACAATGACTCCCGGATCCGTGCGAGGTGCAGAATGGTTCATCCCGTCGAGTCTGTGGACCTCAACAGACGGCAATGCACCAACCAGTTCGGCGGAACGGCGGAGAAATGGGAGCGTCGCTGTTCCAACGAGCAGATGCACAGGGAAATCGGGAATTCTATAGTCCGTGGGATCAAACTGATTTCGGTCATGAACCGCCAGCATCTCCCGATGGGTAATCCCCATATTCCGAACCCGTAGCGCCCAATCGTCAGAATCGCGCCTGAGCGATTGAATCTCGGCATCGGAACGGTTGTGGAGCAGTCTGGAATGTAGAACCAGCGCACCTTCCAGGTCACCCGATGAGATCAGGTCACCTATCCGCGACAGCCTGTGTGAATAGATTGGATCGATGTGGTTGGCTGCCGGGGGCTCGAAAAGCACGAGTGACGCAATATCTGGGGGATCACGAAGCAGTTCGAGTGCAATGCGTGCGCCAAGCGAACTGCCGAACACGGCTGGCGGAGTAGCCGAACATGTGATGACGGAACGAAGATCCTCGACCTCACGCATTAGATCATAAGGCTTTGTATCTTCGCTGTCGCCGCGTCCGCGGCGATCGTATGAGGTGATCCGGAAATCTTTCGACAGTTCCAGTTTCAGCTCGGGATGGGCATGCAGGTCGCTGCCCGCCCCGTGAACAAAGATCATTTCGCGCGATCCGGTGCCCTGTATCTCGCAGGCGATCCGCGTGCCGTCCATGGAGACGACGAAGTCAGTCATCACCACCGTATTCCGAATTCAGGAAGTCGTGGAATTTGTCGGTCACAGTCAGCCAGGCCTGCCACTCTTCGTCCGTCAACCGCTCGATCATGGCCATCTCGCGGGACAGCATGAAACGAGTGATCTGATCGGCGACCTTTGCGCCGGGATCGGTCAGATTGACGATTGAGACCCGACCATCACTAGCATCCGACAGCCGGAACAGAAGCCCACGTCTTTCCAATTGCGAAACGGCCCGCGAGACTGTTCCCCGATCCATAAGCGCGGCTTCGGCCAGGCGAATGGAGGGCTGGGGACCCATGCGATGCAGGACAAACAGAAGCCGCCACTCGTCGATGGTCACGCCTAACCGCTCGGCCTCGGCATCCCGCCCACGGCGCATCAGCTTGCTGTGACGCGACAGCCGGTAAGAACTGAGTTCCGATAGGTGAATGTCCTCGGCGCGGCAAGGTTTTTCGCGCGCCGCATCCTGCTGTCTTCGTTGTTTTTCCTGCACGTCTGGCCTGTCCCTATGGCGAGGAAAGCTGCCCTCCGCCATTGTTCCTGATTACTTGACGACCGGAACCTCCAGCCCCTGTTCCTCATAGTATCTGGCTGCACCGGGATGGATTGGCAGGTTACTGAACCTGGCAAAATTCTCAATCTCTATTCCTTTTGCAAAGCCCGCGACGGACTTCAGATAATCGAGGTTTTCCCAGAACGCCCTGGTGATGGCATAGGCCGTGTCTTCTGATACATGTATCGGGATGCCGACGCCCGTCCAGTCCTTCCAGGTTGTGATTGGCTCTTCATTCGCCTGGTTCTCACCATAGGCATCAGGTGCGACCTGGGTTAGGCTGCGACCCGGAATATTGGTCTGACGCTGGACTTCTTCGTTTTCCAGATCAGCTTCGGAGATACCGATCAAGCGGATCGCCCCTAATGAGGCCGCCTGCATGATGCCTGGGTTCCCGACCGGTACCGGGCGAAACCAGGTATCGACCTGGCCATCCTGGAAAGCCTGGAAGGACGAACCGAAGTCGAGCGAGACAAGAGTATAATCCACATCGGGCTCCATGCCGGTGATCGCACGGGTGAGGTTCTGCATCATTCGTGACACAGCCGCGCCGCGGGGACCGAAGAAAACGTTTCTGCCGCGCAGATCCTCTAGCGATTTGATCCCGCTCTCTTCCCAAACGATCAGCTGAAACGTGCCGCCGGGATACATCGTCATGGCGCGAAGCGTATCAAAGAGCTCGTCATTGTTGGGAATGTCCTTGTACATCGCTTTGCCACCCTTCAGCAGTGAGGCGATGAATGGCACGACCAGGTGAATATCGGCGTCGCCCTTGGCAGCCTGCAGCAAAGCCTTGGTACCTGGCTGGTTAAACGACACCTCGATCTGAATGTTGGGATCGACTGAACCCACAACGTTTGAGATATAGGTCATTACCTGACCGGTTGATCCGGTTGCGCTGCCAGCCGTTGCGCGAAGGCGAATGGTGTCGGCGAATGCAGCGCCGGAAAATGCGGCCATTGCCAGTGCCAAACCTGCGGCACGTACAAACGTTTTCATTGGTCTTCCTCCCTTGACTGACTTCAGAGTCGATTGGCTTATGTTGCATTCCCAACAAATTTTTGTTGGAAATGCAACTAAATTCGTCTAGCCTTTGGACAGTCCCGCCCAAAACGGCGCAAGGAGGGCCATGGAAATCAACCGTAAACTGGCGGCCATCGCGGCCCTGGCGATCTCGCTCCTCGCGCTTTACGTTGGGGGAATCCGCCTGATTGATCCGCTTCTGCTCAGACCAACCGTTTTCGGACTGGCGGTTATCGTTGGCATTCTGAACTGGCCGCTGGTACGGGAGTTCAGGGCACGCGGCCCAAGGGCCATTTTTCTTTGGGTCATCGACGGCTTTCTGTTAATTGCCAGCGTTGCGGCCTGTCTGCGCTACATCCAGATCAGCGAAACGTTTGAGGATGGGTTTTTCTTCCTCGGCCCGCGTGACATCGCGTTGGGCTTCGTCGCCATGCTGACCGCGATGGAACTGACCCGACGTACCATTGGCTGGACCATCGTCATCATTTGCAGCCTGGCGTTGATCTACATGGTCTTCGGCGAGCATCTTCCGGGCTTTCTTGGCAACGCCGGATATTCTGCCGAACAGGTCATTGGCGATCTCTGGCTTTCGACAACCGGTACGCTCGGAACCGCATTTGGCGTCCTGACAACGCTGGTGATCGTCTACATCGTCTTTGGCGCGATCATCACCAAGTCCGGCGCAGGCGACGCCCTGATCAGGATCGCGATGGCGCTGGCTGGCGGCACCAGAGGTGGCGCGGCACACGGTGCCGTCGGGGCGTCAGCAATGTTTGGTTCAATCTCTGGCAGCACCGTCGCCAATGTGGTAGGCACCGGAACTTTCACAATTCCCCTAATTAAGAAGCAGGGGTTCTCCGGCCGCTTCGCCGGAGCAACCGAGGCAGCCGCCTCAACCGGAGGTACGTTCACACCTCCAGTGATGGGGTCAGCAGCCTTCCTGATCGCAGACCTGACCGGAACACCCTATTTGACTGTCGCAGTTGCTGCCGCTGTCCCAGCGCTGCTCTTTTATCTCAGCCTCTTCATGTCGGTAGAGCTGGAAGCGCGGCGCATCAGTATTGCACCCATTCCGGTTGACCAGCGTATTCGGTTAACTCGGCGCGATTGGTTGAACGGACTTATGTTTCTGTTGCCAATCCTAACAATCCTCACAGTGCTGATAGCCGGACGCTCTGCATCCTTTGCAGGCTTTGTCTCGATTATCGTGACCATCCTTACCGCCTTTGCCCTGAATCCTGAGCTACGCAAACGGCCGTTGAGTCTGCTCGACGGGCTGGTGACTGGCGGCATCAATGCGGTGCGGATCCTTGTCGTGATTGCCTGCATTGGAATATTTGTGGGCGTCGTTAACTCGACCGGACTGGGGGTCAAACTGGCGCAGTTGATCGGCAGCCTGGGTCGCGAGCAGTTATTTCTGTCACTTATCGTCACGGCGCTCACCTCAACGGTTCTAAGCATGGGAATGCCGACGACACCGGCATATCTGATCGTCGTGTTAACAATGGGCCCAGCACTCCTGAAACTTGACGCACAGGTTCTGCCGATGCACATGTTTATCCTCTATTACGCGGCCTTGGGTGCCGTGACCCCACCAGTCGCCGGTGGCAGCTACACAGCCGCGCCAATCGCCCAGGCCGATCCGATCCTTCTCAGTCTTACCGCCTTCCGGCTGACACTTGTGGCCTATATCTTTCCATTCGTCTTTATCTTCTCACCGGAGATCTTCCTCGTGGTCGGTGATCCGACAGTTGCGGAGATCGCCTCTGTGATTCTCCGGTCCATCCTTGCGGTGGTCATGATCACATACGGTCTCGGCAGCGTAGGGAAGAGTGCAGCCCGATGGGGGCTGAAACTCCTGGCGTTCGGTGGTGGTCTGATGGTGCTGTTCCCGACCTTCACCCTGTTTGGACCAGGCATCGTCGTCGGCGCTACCGGACTCGTGGGTCTTTGGCTTTGCCGTAGCAATGAGAACAGGCCCGATTTCCAATGAAGACCGTCCGGAATATCCTCTTCATCATGTGCGACCAGCTCCGTGCCGATTATCTCGGGTGCAACGGACATCCAACCCTGAAGACGAGGAACTTGGACTGGCTCGCTTCGCAGGGGGTGAACTTCACCAGAGCCTATGCGCAGTCGCCCGTATGTGGTCCGTCGCGAATGTCGACCTATACCGGACGTTACGTCTCGAGCCACGGCGCGACCTGGAACCGCAGTCCGGTCCGCGCCGACGAGATGACCATGGCGCACGCGATGTCTGAATTTGGCCTGCGCTCAGCCCTGATCGGCAAGAGTCATATTGTCGTTGATCCCAAGATGCTGAAGTGGTTTGGCGTAAGTGTCGAAACAACCGAAGGGCGCCAGATCGCCGAGGGCGGTTTCGAACCAGTCGAACGGGACGACGGCGTTCATCGTGATGCACGAGTTTCCCCGGATTTGACCTATAATGAATTCCTTCGCACAAAAGGTTACAAAGGGCAAAATCCCTGGCACATCCACGCCAACTCCGCCGAAGGACCAGATGGAGAGCCGCTCTCAGGTTGGCAGCTTCGGAATTCAGACAAGCCCGCACGGGTCGCCGAAGAACATTCCGAGACCGCCTATATGACCGACCGGGCGCTCGGCTTCATCGAGACGCAGGGTAGCAGCCCCTGGTTTCTGCATCTCAGCTACATCAAACCACACTGGCCCTACATGGCGCCTGCTCCCTATCACGGAATTTACGGACCAAACGACATTCCACCAGTCATACGCGGAAATCGTGAGAAATCAGACCCGCATCCGATCGCCCGCGTATTCATGGACCTACCCGACTGCGCCGCGTTCCAGGAAGACAGAACACGTCAGACGGTGATCCCCGCCTATATGGGTCTCATCCACCAGATCGATGATCATCTCGGTCGCGTTTTCGATCTGCTGCGGAGCATCGGCAGGATGGACGATACGCTGATCGTCTTCACTTCAGACCACGGAGATCATCTCGGCGACCATTGGCTGGCCGATAAGGGAATGTTTTACGAACAGGCCGTTCGCATACCTCTGATTATCCACGATCCAAGGGAAAGCGCCGATCGGACCAGAGGCCGATCCGTTGACACGCTAACCGAATCCATCGACCTCTTTCCCACATTCATTGACGCGCTTGGTGGCGAAATTCCTGCGCACCTGCTGGAAGGTGAAAGCCTGATCCCAGTCGTTGAAGGAGCACGGAACACGACGCTTCGAAATGCCGTCTTTAGCGAACTCGACTATGCATTCATTGAAACCCGTGCCGCGCTGAATCTGGATCCGCACCGAGCCATGGGTCGTATGGTTCGAACCTCGGATTGGAAATACATCCATTATGATGACCTTCCGCCTCAATTATTCGATCTCAATGCCGACCCAAACGAGTTGAATGACCTGGGTACCGAACTCGGATATGTAGGTAGTCGCGAAGAAATGGCGCGATTGTTAATGGACTGGTCCCTTAGGCTAAAGTCCCGTGTGACCGTGCCTGAAAAACAGGTCATATCCTGGCTAGACAGGACATTGTCATCCGGAGGAGCGAAGGCTGCCTGGTAGATCAAACCGAAATTTCGTCTGGATCATTGGACGGATGCGGACCTGGGCTGAAAGGGGTTGGCTCGATTTCGAGGCCACCCCGGAATTCCCTGACGGAACTGTCAGATTCAACTCAGATGGCACCAGGGCCCAGCCCACATTCCTACTGGAACAGGCGGTGGAAATACCGGGACCGGTGCACCCAATGGAGATCTCCCAACCCAGCCTGCAAGATGCAGGGAGTTAGGGAAGAACGGTCAACTTGCGGCTGCGTGACGTAATTCGGGTGAATTTCCCCTGCTTGATCTGATGACCTGATGACCTGATCTCTTCACCCCTTTAGGCACACAACGCCGATTCAAGCGGCGGTCTCAGACATCCAGCGTTTCTGCTCCATGTGCTGGTCGAAAACATGGATGACTGCGGCTCCATTCCCTCCATCCAACCGAAACAAATCCAATCCTTGACGTAGTAGGCATCAAACCAATCGTTGCAATTAAACCCAATGCTGACGTCCTAGATCAAATGAAGGTCGCCAACCCGCCTGATCATGTCTTCCATGCTTTCAAGGGCAATGACCCATTTCCTTACTGCGGCAGCTCGATCTGCATCTTAACTTCGTTTGGCGGTGCCGAGGCAGCGATCTCAAATGCATGGACGCTCTCTTCGAAGCTGAATTTTCGGGTGATGAGAGGTTTCACGTCAATCACGCCCGAGGCGAGCATGGCAATACATCTGGGAAACACATGCGCGTAACGGAAGATGTTCTCAACCCTGGCCTCGCGTACCATTGCCGCACCCGCATCGTATGCGATCGGTTCGGGCTGACCGCCGATCAGGACCACGCAGCCACCCGGGCAGAGCGGTTCAAACACCCGCGCCGCCGCTTCTGGCGATCCCGTGGCCTCGAACACGACATCTGCGCCCCAACCGTCGGTGTCCTTCAGCACATGCCCGGCTACGTTTTCAGTCGCCGCATTGACCGCCGTAATTGACGGATCCATGCTTTCAGCGATCCTGAGCTTCTCCTCAGCCAGATCCGTCACGTAGACGCGGGCACAGCCCGTTGCCAGAGCGGAAAGCGCCGTGACCAGACCAATGGGTCCCGCACCAAGCACCACAGCGATATCGCCAGGCCTGATCCGGGCTTTCGTGGCGGCGTGAACGCCTACAGCCAGCGGTTCAATCATTGCCCCTTCCGCGAAACCAACGCCATCGGGCAGCCTGAAGGTGAACGCTTCCGGGTGAACGCAGGTCGGACGCAGGATTCCATGAACTGGAGGAGTCGCCCAGAAACGAACCGCCGGATCAAGATTGTATTTACCCAAACGGCTTGCTTTCGAATTTGGGTCGGGCACTCCCGGCTCCATGCAGACCCTATCGCCTGCCTTGAGAGAGGCGACTTCCGGGCCAACCTCAATCACAGTCCCACTCGCTTCATGGCCGAGGATCATTGGCTTTCGGACGACAAAGGGACCGATTCTGCCATGAACAAAATAATGCACGTCCGAGCCACAGATTCCCACGGTGTGAAGCCTGATCCGCACGTCATGGGGGCCAAGCCGCGCCTCCTGACGGTCGATAGCGGGGAAGTCACGTAGTGAAATCTCGTTCTTTCTCTCCAGTACCAGCGATTTCATTGTCCCATCCCTTGCGGATCATGCTCTTCGCAGTCGCGGCGAAGACTATCCTGCATATCCGGACCCACTGACGCTCCGATCCAGGAAACGCAATGGCGAAGGCGCGGCATGGATTCCGGTCAAGATGAATCGCTGCACGAGCCAGTTGGTCCTGATCGGCAGAAAACCGGATCCAGACCTGCCGTCAAGCGACTCCCGACACCGCATGATCTGTTGTCCAACCTTTCCGGGACGTCTCCCTCCAGGAACGAACCCCTCACCTCACGCAGGGAATGCCAGGTTTCATGGATCGCCCACTCCAGACCACCTGAGTGATCAATTCGCTCGCAGCTACAAACGGCACAGCTATGGATGTTGCGCCCTGCGAAACAATGAACCGGGTATTGCGAATCAAACACCTTCGCTCTGCGGTTCTGTGCCCAACCGAATCTGGTTCGGATCCACAACGAACGAACTTCTCTGGTGGAGGCGCACCATTCCGGTCGCTATGGACACCTTGCTTGGCAGCCGACGGTGCAAGCATTTAGGGAAGGAGGTTGGCTATTGCCGTCACCACCTGGGATCGAGCATCAGGGTAGGACATAATCGCGGTCATGGGTCAGCGACGGAATTCGACGACGTGCGGCTTCCACGTCCCCCAGATCAAGTTCGACCATGGTCATACCGGGTGATTGACCGCCATCGGCAAGACTCTCACCCCATGGTGCGACAGCTAGAGAATGTCCGTGGGTCCGCCGCATCTTTCCGTTATGAGCTGGGTGCTCTCCGCACTGAGCGGGTGCCAGAATGTAGATTCCGTTCTCAATAGCGCGAGCGCGCAGGAGCGTCTCCCAATGTACCGCTCCGGTGACAGGAGAGAATGCCGACGGTATCGTGGCTATCTGCGCTCCTGCATGGGCCAGGTCACGGTAGAGGCCGGGAAAGCGCAGGTCATAGCAGATCGTCATCCCTATCCTGGCCAGCGGCGTGTCGACAAGAACCGCATGGTTGCCAGGTCGGTAGCCAGATGATTCGCGATAGGTCTCGGTATCCGAGATCGTTACGTCGAACATGTGGATTTTGTCGTACTTCGCGGCAATCGAGCCATCTGGAGCAATGAGGAAGGAACGGTTCACGAATCGCCCCTTCGGGTCATCCGACTTCAGGGCGAGCGAGCCGATCAGCAGCCATGTTCCTACACGCACTGCATCATCGCGCAGGGCGGAGAGTGTCCTGTCGTCACCTTCGTGCCGCAGGACCTCGAACTGCCGGGAGCGATCCATCGAGACACAGTTCGTGACCTCGGGCGTCAGGATCAGGTCGGCTCCTTCCTTGGCCGCTCTCGCGACAAGATCGCGCGTGACCGGCAGATTGGCCAATGGATCATCGGAAGATGTGAGCTGAATGAGAGCGGCACGCATATCAGCCTGCGAGCAGGGTGTCCAACCTGCCGTTTGCGTTGATTCCATACAGATCGTCGTAACCACCCACATGCATGCCGCCGACAAATGTCTGGGGAACGGTTTTCCGACCACCGGACCTCTGCACCATTTCGGCGCGCCGGGCCGGCTCCCTCGAAAGATCGATTTCCTCGAAAGAAACCCCCTTCGTCACCAACAGCCGCTTGGCCGCATGGCAGAACCCGCACAGAGGTGACGTGTATATCTCAACTGACTTCATCGAACCTGTCCCCAACCGGAAATAGTGGCTGCTAAACCCGATCACAACGCGCCTGGAAAAACCAGCGTCGATCACCAGAGAAGATCCCAATGACACTTCCATGTCAAAGGGGATCCGCATCGACTTTGCATCTGGACCAAAACTTCTTACGAAACTTTCTGAAACCTCTATGTTGAAGGCCATGCACAGTCCACCGCAGCTGACAGACCGCACTGCCCTGGTCCGCAACCGGCAGAGGGCACGGCGGACAGGCCATCCAGCATTATTTCTGCAGGAGGAGGCGGTTTCGGAAATCAGGGAGAGGCTTGGCCTCATGAAGCGTAGGTTCAGCGCTCCGGCAGTGGTAACTGGATGGCCGGAAGTCTGGGCGGGTGCGCTGCCTGGCACGAAGATTGTGGAGGACGCCGAAATACTGGATCTTGAAGTGGGCGCACATGATCTGGTGATCCATGGCATGGCACTGCATTGGGCTGATGATGCCGTTTCACAGCTGATTCAGGCCCGTCGCGCCCTTAAGCCGGACGGCCTGTTTCTTGCCATGCTTCCAGGCGGGCAGACACTCAGCGAACTCCGGACGGCATTGGCCGCAGCCGAGGCGATGCTGCGCGGCGGACTCTCGCCTCGCGTGGTTCCCATGGCAGAGATCCGGGATCTGGGCGCATTACTGCAGAGGGCCGGATTTGCGCTGCCGGTGGCCGACAGCATCTGCCACAGAGTGACATATTCCGGCCTGCCAGAGCTGATGCGAGACCTTCGCGCGATGGGCGAAGCCAACGCGATGGCTGCCCGCTCCCGATATATTACCTGTCGAAGCATCTTCACTGAGGCCGAACGACATTATCGCGACACCTTCTCTGATTCCGATGGCCGTCTCATTGCCACGTTTGAGATCATCTACCTCACCGGCTGGGCTCCTGATCCAGGCCAGCCCACACCCCTGCGCCCCGGGTCAGCGACGCAACGACTGGCCGACGCGCTGAACGTCACTGAAACAGTCCTGCCTGGTGGAGATTGACCACGGATGGTCCACTGCTAGTCTGGCCGCAGACCGCCGCCGACCAGGAAATTTCCGATGCCATACAGTCAGGATGTCCGGCACCCAGACCATGCACCGGTGAACCACCCAGGAATACCGTCTGCTAAAGTGGGAATCCTGCTGGCCAATCTCGGCACTCCTGACGGTTACGGATACTGGCCGATGCGGCGCTATCTAAACGAATTTCTGTCGGATCGGCGTGTCATCGATTATCCCCGCTGGAAATGGCAACCACTGCTTCAGCTGATCATCCTGACAAAGAGACCCTTCACTTCGGGTGCGGCCTACCGGTCGATCTGGAACAATGAGGCCGACGAAAGTCCGTTGATGACGATCACCAGGGCCCAGACGGCCAAGATCGCCAAGCGAATGGCGGATCGATATGGAGAGGGTGTCGTGGTGGACTTCTGCATGCGTTACGGCAATCCCGCAACAAAGCTCAAAGTGCGGGAACTGACGGCCAAAGGCTGTCGGAAGATCCTGTTCTTTCCGCTCTATCCCCAATATGCCGGCGCCACCACAGCAACGGCCAACGACATGTTCTTCCGAGCGCTGATGGAGGAGCGATGGCAACCAACCGCCCGCATCGTGCCACCCTATTTCGAGCAGACCAGCTATATCGACGCATTGGCTCAGTCAGTCGAAAATAAGTACTTGGAGCTCGATGAGCGACCCGACATGGTCGTTGTTTCATATCATGGCATGCCGCAGCGCTACCTGACGGAAGGTGACCCCTATCATTGCCAATGCCAGAAGACGACCCGACTGTTGACGGAGCGGCTTGGCTGGAGCGCCGCTGAAATCACGACGACTTTCCAGTCCGTCTTTGGCTCGGAGGAATGGCTTCGGCCTTACACGGTGGAAGAGGTCGCCAGACTGGCCAGGGTCGGCCACAAGAACATAGCGGTGATTGCGCCGGCATTCAGTGCAGACTGCATTGAGACCCTGGAGGAGATCCAGGAGGAGATCCAGGACAGCTTCAGACAGGCTGGCGGAAAGACATTCACCTACATTCCCTGCCTGAACGACAGCGATACGCATATCGACGCTTTGTGCGAAACCATTGAAGCTAACCTTGAGGGCTGGCTGCCGTAACGAAATGCCTGCCGCACCGGCTCAGCAGGTAGCCATTTCCCGGCATCCATTACGGTTCCCCAACACAAAGCAGGGGGAACATCCGGTCAGTCAGACAAGGACCACCTGTGTTCCGACCTTGGTCATCGAAAACAGTTCGGCGATGTGTTCATTGTAGAGACCGATGCAACCACTGGAAGCCCGTCTGCCGATTTTACGTGTGTCATGGGTTCCATGGATGCGATAATATCTCCAGGACAGGTACAGCGCATGTGTACCCATCGGGTTATCGGGGCCCGGAGCGACAAATTCTGGCCATTCGGGGTTGCGTTTGAGCATCTCGGGAGTGGGCCTCCAAGAGGGACCCTCCACCTTTCTTACCACCTTCGTACGACCCCGGCGGGTGAGGTCCTCAGTCGATGGAACACTGGTCGGGTAGAGCTTGTAGATGGCCAAATCTTCTGACCAGAAATGCAGGGTGCGAGACTTGGTGTCGGCAAGGATGGCGCCATTAACGGTATCATCGAAATACTGACTCCAGTCCAGCGGCCGGAAGCCTGAAATGTTCCTACGAACGGCCCTGGAGGTTTCCCCTCCAGTGTCGACAGAAGCGTCGGCGTTCTGGGCAATTGCCGGTGCCGCCAGTCCAGCCATAGCTGAAGCTGCGCCACAGAGAAACACGCGACGGCCGACGATATGTCTTGATTTGCGAGACATCTTCACCTCCATAATCTGGAGTGACAGGTACGGCAACTCAAGATAATGTCAACTTGTGGAGAACGCCCGGATTACTATCCCCGTGCACTCAGAAGTGCTGCAAAATTCATATCGAAATCAATGGGGAATGCACCAGTATTTCGGCTGCAGGTCCGGGCCTTACCCACATCCCGTTGAGGGATTATCCTGCCGAGCTGGATCGAGCCGTGAACATTCAGGTCTCAGGGACAGTGTAACACCAGCCCTGTCCCGACGGAACGAGGGAGCCGATCCCACAATCACCTGCGTTCCGGCCCGCATGGTCGCCGGGGCGTTTACACAGGACGCTATCACCGAGGTACTTCAGATCACATCGCCGTCTCCATGATCCACCCCGGCCTCTACAGGTCGCAGCGACAGCTGCAGAGTGGGTTCGCACAGATCAGGAAAAAGCGCCCTTCCGCCGTGCACCTCCGAACCAGGGAGGATGGATGATCCCGACTCTGGCGGAGCGTTTCAGCGTGGAAACCAGGGTGGCCCCGGATTTCATAGCCGGTATGCCTTCCTGGCCAGGCTATAGGCCAGATCATGCGCGACCTCGAACCCGTCCCGCTCAGTCAGCCGCCCCGAGCGCACCAGTCTGGCCAGATAGGCGCAGTCGATCCGCCGCGCCATGTCGTGCCGCGATGGTATGGAACAGAACGCACGGGTGTCATCATTAAATCCAACGGTGTTGTAGAACCCGGCGGTCTCGGTCGTCAGTTCACGGAACCGCATCATCCCTTCGGGGCTATCGAAAAACCACCAGGGAGGGCCAAGCTTTAGAGCGGGATAGACCCCGGCCAGGGGTGCAAGTTCCCGCGACAGCGTCGTTTCATCCAGCATAAAGACGATGACAGTCAGACGCGGATCGGTCCCGACCTCGTCCAGCAGGGGGCGCAGTGCCCGGACAAAATCGGTGCGCGTAGGAATATCGAACCCTTTGTCGCGGCCAAAACGCACCATAGTGGAAGGCGAATGATTGCGAAGAGACCCTGGGTGAATCTGTAGAACCAGCCCGTCATCAAGACTCATCCGTGCCATTTCGGTCAGCATATGACCCCGGAACGCGTCGGCTTCTTCGGCAGTGCAGTCACTCCTTAGGGCTTTCGCCAAAAGGGCGGCGGCTTCCTCCTGCGACAGGCATTCGGTGCGTGCGCTGGGGTGACCATGATCCGATGATGTCGCCCCATGTGCCCTGAAATATGCGCGGCGACTGCGATGCGCTGACAGATAGCCCTGCCAGGTCGTCGTATCTTCACCGGTGAGTTCGCCTAGAACCACCACGTTCCGGACAAAGTCCTCGAACTCCGGATCGATCACGCTGTCCGGGCGATACGTGGTGATCACACGCCCTTTCCAGTCAGATTTTCTGATGATTCCGTGCCAGTTCAGCGGGTCAATCGCGCTTTCCGTAGTGCTGAGCACCTCAATCCTGAAACGGTCAAACAATTGGCGCGGGCGAAACTCATCCTTCGCGAGGCAGTCCTCGATCTGATCGTAGAATTCATCGGCAGTTTCATTCGACAATTCGCGTTCAAGACCAAATACAGACTCCAGGCTGTGGTCTATCCACATTTTCGAAGGGGTTGCACGAAAGAGATGGTAGTTGGCTGCGAACAACCGCCAGATCCTGCGTCCATCGGTCTCCGTCGGCCCGCCGTCAGTGCGCGGCACGCCGAGGCTTTCGAGCGGAATGCCCTGTGAGTGAAGCATCCTGAAAACATAGTGATCCGGCGTGACGAACAGCCGTGCAGGATCCGGGAATCGTTCATTTTCTGCGAACCAGCGCGGGTCTGTGTGTCCATGTGGACTGATGATTGGCAGGTCGGATACCGTTTCGTAGACTTCCCGGGCAAGCTGTCTTGCGCCTGGATCAATTGGGAAGAGCCGATCCGGATCAAGTGGCATGACGCACCTTTGTCTTGAGTTCTGATCCCTTCATCGTCGTTCGATACCTTTCGACGCCAATCAAAATTGTGGGCGGCACATACGTACCGCCCATTCTGCGCGATCCTATCATCACTGGGTGTTCTGAACCATCTCCAGGAGTTCGCCACCGTGCTTGGAAATAAAGTCCTCGTAAACCGGACCCATGCGTTCGCGGAACGCACCGACATCGGCATCGTTGATTTTCATGCCTTTGGCTTTCAGCTCCTCAACCGCTGCCATGCCAACTTCCGCAGTCAGCTCGATCTCATAATCCTGCAATGCCGCAGCCTCTTCCGTCAGCACTGCCTGCTGCTCGGCAGAGAGACCATCCCAGGTAACCTTGCTGATGGCAACGATACCCGGCGGACGAAAATGCTGGGTCATCGAGAAATAACCACTGACCTCGTAGAATTTATCGTTGAGCACATTTCCGGCAGCGTTTTCGCCACCATCCAGCACGCCCTGCTCCAACGCTGTGTAAAGCTCGCTGTAGGACATCGGGGTTGCTGAACCACCCATCGCGTTCAGTGTGTTCACCATCAGAGTGCTTTCCATCACCCGGATCTTCAGACCCTCCATGTCATCTGGTGTGACGACAGGGCGCACCTTGTTGAAGACGTTGCGATATCCATTGTCGAACCAGGCCAGGATCTTCAGGCCGCGCCCTTCGGCTAATTCGCTAAACCTGGCGCCGACCGGGCCAGTGACAACATTCTTGAAATGATCGGTGTCCCGGATCAGATAGGGTAGGCTAAACAGGTCGAACTCTGGAATGAATCCACTGACCGGTGCCGTAGACACCTGAGCCATCTGAATGCTGCCCAGCATCATACCTTCGATATAGTCCCGCTCGCCGCCAAGCTGCGCACCGTCCAGAACCTCGATGTTTAGACCAGCATCCCTCGCGGCCACTCGGTCGGCAAACCAGCGCAGCGAAACGTTATGGTGATGCGATGGACCCGTAACCGACGCAATTCTGATCGTCGTGTCAGCGGCGAAAGCCGACTGCGTCAGTGCCGCAATTGATAGGGTGAACGCCGCTCCAGCACTGATAAATAGTGATCTTCTAAGCATCTTTGTCTTCCTCCCATTTGAGAACGATATTGAGTTGGCTATTCCGGCGAATGTGCCGGTCTTCTCCTCCCCCTCAAGGGGGCGGAAATCTGCGGTACATCCGATCAACGCTGCACCGCAAAGTCATCTGGCTCATCTAGAACCAGCCTGTTCAGTGGGCGCACCCCCTCTTCAGTGACCGCAACCACGACCTCGACCCGATAGCCTCCTCCGATCAGGTCATGCAGATCGAGCTTGACCGCCAATGTCATGCCAGCTTCGAGCATGAAGTCGCTGTCAGAGCTTAGGTTTGGGGGTTCAACCACATCCAATCCGACCGCATGGCCAACGCCGCGGAGTCCTTTGGCATAGGGTGTAAAGTGCCCGGCTAACCCTTCTGGTTCCAATTCTGCCAGAAGCGTGTCGAATATCGACCGTGCGGTGATGCCGGGGCGAATGGTTGGGATGACCTTCTTCAGGGCTCTATGGCCAATGACGAGTGCGCGCTCCTGTTCCGGATCGGCCCCTGGCATCAATATCGTGATGCCGCCATCGTTGCAGTAATGCCCGAATGCCGGATTGAAATCCAGTATCACAAAGTCACCGAATTCAATCCTGCGATCCGTCGCACGCCAGGCCGGGTATCTGGTATTGGGACCTGACATGACAACCGTCGCCGAGCCGATATCGGCATTCAGGTTGCGGGCGATGTGTTCGGCTACACCGGCAACCTGAATTTCGGTCATGCCGACCTTGACCTTCTTCACGGCCTGGCGGAGCACTTCATCATTAATTGCTGCGGCGCGCTCCATCAGTGCAATTTCGGCCTCTGTCTTGATTTTTCTGAGATCTAGCATGATATCGTCGCGTGCCTCAAATGCGGCCTGCGGCACAGCTTCAGATATCTGTTCGTATATTTCGGCGGGCAGGATATTCCTGCCGATCAGCCCGATCCTGCTGTCGCGCCCAACAATCGGGGAAAAGATTTCAGGCAGATCGACATAAGGCCGATGAATGCCTCTCACATCATCGATCCAGCACAGGTCTTTCGCGGCATAGGCGTTCAGGCGTCCCAACAGTACGACCGGCTGTCGATCGCCAATCAAAATAACGAGTTGCGGCGATTCCTCGATTACGTTCAGCGGTTTATAGTTGGTAATGTAGGAGGAATGGCCAGAACGATATTCGTCCGAATAGATGACCAGCGCATCATATCCTTCGGACTTCATGCGACATCTGAGGTTTTCGGTTCGTTGCTTTAGTTCTTCGTCCGAGATTTGCAATGTGGGTTTCCTTCTGCTTTCCGTACCTAGTGACCAAAAAGGCTCGGGATTGTCATGACCAGACCTGGGAACACTGCGACGGTGATGAGGACAACGATCAGCACCGCACAGAACGGGATCAATCCGCTGAATGCCTGCGAGATCGTTAGTCCCGCGATGGAGCAGCAAATGTAGGTCAGGATGCCAACTGGTGGCGTGACTGACCCGATGACGACTGCCATGACCAAAATGACACCGAAGTAAACCGGATCCACGCCCAACCCCTGAATGACGGGCAGCAGAACTGGCGTGAAGATAATCAGTATTGGGATGCCTTCGATAAACAGCCCCAGGATTAGAATGAAACCCAGAATCAGCAGTACGGCCAATGTTGGATTGGTGGTGATACCGCCCAGAACGTCCAGGACCGCCCTGCCAAAGCCCGCCCAGGCCAGCAGCCAAGCGAATGAGGTTGCCATTGCGATAAGAAACATCGCGGCAGCGGTGGTCACGGCCGCATCTATCAGCAACGCTCCGAAAAGCCTGAAAGTAAGCGTGCGGTAAACGAAGGTTCCGACAAGGGTCGCATAGGCCACTGCGACAACGCCAGCTTCAGTCGCTGTGAACACGCCTGAGAATATCCCGCCTAGAATAATCACGGGCATTGCAAGTGCCCACAGTGCATCGCGGAAAGCGGGCAGAATGGGTGGAAGCTCTGATTGCGGCGGTGCCGGATAGCCGCGTTTCCTAGCAATGACATAGGCCATCGCCATCAGTCCCGCCGCAACCATCAGCCCGGGCACGAAGCCGCCCAGAAACAGTTGAGCAATCGAAACATTTGCGATTGAGCCATAAATCACCATCATGATGCTGGGAGGAATGATGGGACCCATTGCGCTGGCCGAGGCGTTGACAGCCACGGCGTAGTCGGCATCAAAGCCGTGCCTTTTCATGGCTGGGATCATCATTGATCCCAAGGCCGATGCGTCTGCAGTGGCTGAACCGGAAATCCCCGAAAAGAACATGTTTGAGACAATGGTGACATGGGCCAAACCGCCGCGAATATGGCCAACAAGCGAATTCGAGAACCTCACGATCCGTTCGGTGATTCCACAGGCGTTCATCAGCTCGCCCGCGATAATGAAGAACGGGATCGCTAGCAGCGTGAAGGAATCGACGCCGACAAATGCGCGCGTCACAATGCTGTTCAGCGGAAGGGTGGCGTCAAAGACCAGCGCCACAGCCGCCGCTATCCCAAGCGCGAATGCGATGGGTAAATTAATTATCAGCAGCAGGAAGAAGGTGATGAAGAGGATCGCCAACATCGACATGCGTCAATCCTCCTGCCCTGAGGGCGAAAGCAGGATCTTCAGGATGCGCTCTGCGCAAATCAGAACGATCAGGGCCATGCTGATCGGGATCGCGATGTAAATCCACGACATCTGCACTCCCAGGGCGGGTGAGCGCTGAAACATGTTCATGCTGATGACTGGCACGCTGGCATAGATCACCGCGCCCGCAAAACAGGCAATCATCGCATTTGTCAGGGTTGCAAGTCCCGTTCGCAGCCGATTTGGAAGCTGGTTGACGAATAGGTCGACCCCAAGATGGACACCTCGCGACAGACCTATGGCACCGCCCAGAAACACGATCCAGACAAAACAGTATCGCGCCAGTTCCTCGGACCAGGGCAGCGGGGATTCGATCACGTATCGAAAGATCACCTGCGCCAGGGTCACAACGATCATCAGCACGGAAATCGCAATCACCGAGAGTTTGGTGGTACCTAAGAGCAACCGAAGGATCAATGACTTCCGTTCCCCATCTGGCCGCGACATCACTTCTCCTAAGCCTCGAAGATTGTGAAATCGATTTCACAATAATCGGGCGGTTGAGTCAAGAAAAACCTACACAAGATGCTAAATAGCTGATATATTATAGCTTTCCGGAGCCAGAGGATCCAGGGTTGACATTTTCTGATGGTGATCGATTTCAGGAGGCCACTTCACGGGTGCGTGTTACCGATGTTGCCACACGTGCGGGCTGCGCGCCGGCCACGGTCTCGCGCGCGATCAACAGTCCCGAGAAGGTCTCTCCTGAAAAACGGGCCAGAATCGAACGCGCGATGCTGGAACTGGGCTATGTTCGCAACCACGCTGCGCGTGCCTTGCGGTCGCAGCGTTCCCACATGGTCGGGATCCTGATCCCGACGCTTGACTACGCACTATATGCCAGACTGGTGAACGCCGCGACCACTCGGTTCTCGGATGCGGGTATCTCCACCCTGATTGCCACGTTTGGCTATGATCTCGAAACGGAGCTGAAAGAGGGGCGACTACTTCTGGAGCGTGGGGCCGAAGCTCTCGTGCTCGTTGGGGAACATCATCGGCCTGAGTTATATGAGCTACTGGTTCAATTCGACATCCCGTTTGTCAATACATATGTCCATGATCCCGGCAGCACGTTCCCGAGCGCAGGGTTCGACAATTCCGCGGCTGCCGCCAAGGCTGCACAACATCTCGTGCATCTGAGGCATGTGAATTTCTGCGTCATTTCCGGTATTACCAAAGACAATGACCGAACGACCAAGCGGCTCGAAGGAATCCGCGGCGAGCTTTCGCGCAATGGCATTGAGCTGCAGGCCTCCATGATTGTCGAGAGTTCGTACTCCATCTCGGGTGGCAGAAGGGCCTGCGCTCTGCTTTTGTCGCGGAAAGGCCCTCAACCTACGGCCGTGATCTGTGGCAATGACGTTCTCGCACTTGGGGCACTTATCGAGTGCGAAGCCCGCGGGCTGGATGTTCCAGGCGACATTTCCGTGGTTGGCTTCGATAACCTTGAGTTTTCTATGCACTCCAATCCGCCCCTTACGACGATCGACATTCCTGCTGAGGAAATGGGCGCCAACGCGGCGAAATATGTTCTGGAGACGCTTAGCGGAAACGACGTGCCGCGGCACAATCCTGTCGATGTGCAGCTGATACTCCGGGATTCGTCGGCGCCACCTCGGTCTCGCTGACGATCATTTCCTGGCGATCACGGTTACAGCGGGAGGGATCTCTCGCTTTCATTCGTCCAGGCCCGCGGCCTGCTCAGGATCGCGAACGCGCTGCGCCTCCTGAAGCTGGTCCTGGTTGGCAATACGAAGCAATTCGGCACGGTCAATGACGACAAGCCCTTCGCCCAGCTTCAGGAGACGAACATGAAGAACGGCATGATGGACGAAATCCTGCGCCAGCGCGACCCGGACCTCGACGCCGCTGTCGAGGCGAGCCTGGCAGGCGACATCGGCAAGGCGTTTGACAGGCTGGGGTTCAACATCGCCGAGACAGCACAGAACAATATCGTCGGCACCGTGGTGGCACGCGGGCTCTGTCACTATCCCTCTGGTGACTCTGGAGGCTCCGCCCATTCCCTCATCGCCCTGTACATCTCCGTTGCCAGCAGCAGGTATTTCATGCCCTTCCACATTTTCTCCGTTCCCGGCAGGGGCTGGCGTTTCGAGGGGATGAAGCCGACGTAACGGCCGATGTCGATGGCGGCCTCGCGGATGGTGAGGCCGTCGAAGGGCGGGGCACGGACATTCCTGAACCGATACCGGCCCATCGCTATGTACAGGGCGGTGAGTTCGTCCGCGTCCAGGAAATCGAGGGCGGGCCGGTCGGGCTCGGCCTTCGCGGCGCGCTGGATGTCGAACACGCGCCATGCGGTGACGGCGTCGAAGGCGAGACACCTGCGCAGGTCGTCGGCCTCGTCGAGGCGGCGGTCCTCGATGCGGGTGCACTGTTTCAGCGTCCTGAAATATTCCTCGATGGTCCATCTTCTTTCGTACCGCCTGACGGTGTCGATGGCGCCCTGGAGGTCGGGCTTCGCGTCGCTGGACAGCAGCAGCCATGACAGCCGCCGGCCGCCCTTCGGCGGCGTGGTGGTCTCGCTGGCGAGCACGGCGGTGACCGGCAGGGTCTGGCGGCTCTTTCCCGGGGCCTTCAGCTCGACGCGTGCGACGCGGATCTCCGTCTCCGCGGTCCGCGCCGGGCGGGCCCTCACGGCCTTCCGCCCACGCGACCCGGTGATCCCGCCGCGCGCCGCGACGTGGACGGTGCGCGTCCCGGCGGCGGGCAGCCCGGAGACATGCTCCATGAGGTCGACCACCCCGCCGCCGGCGATGACGGAGCGGCGGGTCGAGGCGCTGGAGCGCACCAGCAGCCCGGCCGCGGCGGGGTCCTCCGCCTGGGCCTCGAACATGTCCCATATGTCGCCCTCGCGGTCGCAGACGGTGATCACGCGCGTTCCAGGGCTGGTCCTCCCGACCTCCTGCGCCAGTGCGAGGCCCTCCAGCCAGCGGCGGCTCTCGCTGCCACCGTCGGGTGTCTCCGTCTCCGCCGCCCTGTCCGGTTCCGTCTCCGCCCGCCCCGTGTCTCCGCGCCTGCGGTCGACCTTCACGGTGACGCCCTCCCGGAAGCCGGCGTCGATGGCCAGCACCCCGAGGCCGCGGCCGGAGGCCGACACCGCCAGCGTCACGTGCGCCGGGATGCCGACGCTGCCCGATCCGCCGCCGCCGAGCTTCGCCAGACCGCCCGTGGAGCCCTTCAGGCCGGAAAAGTCCAGCATCGTGGTGTCCTGGATGGCCAGGACCTCCGTCTCGGCCCGGCAGCGCTGGAGCGTGGCCATGCGGTGGCTCTCGATGATGTCGTCCATGCTCACCCTGGGGTTGGAAAGCAGCCTGTAGGCCGCACCCTGATCCTTTTTTCCGGCGAAGACAACGGCGACCGGCTCACCGGGCCGGGTCTCCCAGGCCCTCCCCATGGCCAGGATCCGGCTGCGCACCCGTCCGTCGGGATGGCCGCACAGCCCGAACTCCAGGTCCGCCCAGTCGGCGTCCTCCGGGATCGCCGGGGCCGGGCCCAGCCAGCGCGGCGTCTCCGGCCCGCGGCACATGCGGTCGCGCCAGTCCGGATCCAGCGGCCTCATCCAGACGCCGCAGGCCTCCGCTCCCTCCCGGCGGTGGCCGGGCGGATGGCCGGAGGTGGTCCCGGCGAACTCCCATCCGGCCGCCGCGTAGGCCGTGCCCGGGCGCTCCGCGCCGACATAGGTGAAGGCCATCGCCGGACGGACGCCGTGCAGCCTCTCCCAGTCATCGGGAAGCCGCCTTGCCGCCAGCCCCAGAACGTGGCTGGCCAGGTGCGGGACCTCCACGCCTGGCAGGATCAGGAACCTGGAGTTCTGCACCAGCAGCCCCAGCTTCGCCATCCGCTCCCGGCCGCTCCAGCCGATGTAGGCGTCCCGGGCCCTCTGGTGCCAGTTGGCCGCGTGAAAGCAGAGCCCGCCGACGCGCCCCAGGCGTTCGCTGCTGATCCAGTAGAAGAGGAGAGCGCCGGGATTGGACGGGTCGCCCCGGGGATGGTGGCTCTCCATCATCGCCCGCAGGGCGCGCCGCTGCTCCGCCGTCTCCGCCATCTCCAGCCCGACACCGCCGAGCTCCGCGAGCGTGCCGGAGAAGTGGACGTCGGGATGCTCCGGCAGCGGTCTGCCGGGAGCCACCGGCGATCCGGCCTGCGGCAGGGTGATGCCGTAGCGCTCCGCGATCTTCGGCAGGGCCAGCCGGGCGGAGGCGATGCACGGCGCTCCGGCGGCGTTGGTCCAGTCCTCGCGCTCGCACAGGCCAGCCGCCAGACTGCGCCGTCCGGCTCCCGCCGCCGCCGCGGACCTCAGCCACCCGACCGTTTCCTCCCCGAAATGGCGCATCCCGACCTGCATGCGAATCAGGTAACACGGACCACCTGTGGAATCAACTAATATATAGTGACAGGTGCCGGACGGCGGACTCCGTCATGACGAAGGACCTCGGAAAGACCGTCATCCGTGCCGCCGATCTGCCGAAGTTCGAAACGGAAACGGGTCCGATCATCGACCGGCTGTCGGATTTCCTGAAGAGACTGCGGCAACGCGGGACCGAAGGGGAGCAGGCCCGGACGGACGCGCCGCCTCCTGACGACTCCGAATTCCGACCTGCTGGAATCCGACTCCGGTTCCGAAACCCTCAGCCGCCATGACCGGCACCGGATCAGGAAGCGCGCCGAGCGGATCGTCGATCTTCGCCGGAAGGGCAGCAGTATCGCCCACCTGAAGGAGGATGAGGTGAAGGCCGTCCAGGGTCTCATGCGTCTCCCCGCCACCACCGTTGTCCCGGAGGACTCGGCCGACGTGACCGCGGCCACCCTGCATGCGGAGATGCCGTGGATGGCACCGGCGACCGATGCCGTCCGGGTGGCCCTGCGCCGGGAATGGGCAGGACGGCCTGGGCAAGGCGCGTGGCCAGGGCCATCGACTTTCCCGAATGCCTTATCGATGCCTCCATGGGACTGGCCAGCTTCTGCCTGGTCGGTGTCGGGCGCGGCTGGGGCGCCCAGGGGCCGGGACGACCACTCACGGCGATGTCCCAGGCCCGAACGGCGAAGCCGCTGGTCGTGGTCGATGAGATCTGCAAGGCGGCGAATATCACCTCTGACAGGGGTCATACGGTCTCGTTCCAGCCGGCCCTGCCTGGGCTGATGGAGCGGGAAAGCGCCATGACATGGACCTGCCCCGGTTACCGGGTGCGCTTCGACATGAGCCATCTGGGCTGGGTTCTGCTGGCCAACGACGTTTCCAGGGTGACAGGTCCGGTCAGGAGTCGGTGCTGGGAGCTGGCCATTTCCGCCAGAATGCGGAGGAAATCCAGCCCAAGCCCGGATTGCTCGCCCTGTAGCCCTTTGCGGTGACCGGCGAGGGAAAGGTCCGTGCAGGGGAAGGATGCGGTAGAAAGCTCGCAGTCGGGAATGTCGGCTCCGGACAATGCGCGAATATCGCCAACATGCAGGCCGTCTCCACCCCAGTTGTCCCGATAGCAGGGGTATCGCATGAATGGTGGACGTGGTTGCGCGGACGGCGGCTCTCTGGTCCAGGTCGCAAAACAGAACGAACCAGAGAGCAGTGCCATGAAAAACAACGTCGTTCCAGTCTGTTATGTCAGACCTCGAGGATCCCCGGCAGCAGTCGAAGGTCGTGTCTCCGCTTCTTGGGATCCTTTTACTGTGTCCCGTCGGGGTGATATCCGGGTGCGAAAGTCTCACCGACATCGCCGAATACGGCAGGCGCAGGCTGGAATTCCTGCGCCGGCTGTCCGATTTCGCCAATGGCACCCCGTCCCATGACACCCTGTCGACGGTGTTCCGGGCGCTTGATCCGGAGGCGTTCGGCGAGGCCTTCGCGCAGTGGGCGGCGGAGGCCGTCGGAGACCTCGGCGGCCGCACCGTCGCGGTGGATGGAAAGACCATGCGGGGCTCGAAGGCCGGCGGAGTGGCGCCCGTGCACATGATCTCCGCCTGGTGCGACAGCCAGCGCCTGGTCCTGGGGCAGCGGCCCAGCGCGAGCAAAGGCAACGAGATAAGGGACATCCCGGAGCTGCTGGAGCTGCTCCAGCTGGAGGGGGCGATCGTCACGATCGACGCCATGGGGTGCCAGCGCGCCATCGCGGAGAAAATCCGCGACCGGGGAGCGGACTACACGCTTGCACTGAAGGCGAACCAGGGCACCCTTCACGAGGACGTGATGGTGTGGTTCGGGGAGCGGGAGCACGAAAATATCGAGCGTTACCGGACGGTTGACGGGGACAAGGGCCGGATCGAGACGCGTGAGTACAGTCAGTGCGCGGACATCGGCTGGCTGCGTGAGCGCCATCCGGGCTGGGACGGTCTGACCAGCATCGGGCGGGTGTTTTCCACCCGCGAGACCGGTGGAAAGACCACGGTGGAGACACGGTATTTCATCTCGTCCCTGCCTCTCGACGCCAAGCGGTTCGCGTATGCGGTGCGCTCGCACTGGGGAATCGAGAACCGGCTGCACTGGGTGCTGGACGTGACCTTCCGGGACGATGACAGCCGGGTAAGGAAGGACGGGGCACCGAAGAACTTCGCGGCCATGAAGCACATGGCGATGAACCTGCTCAACCGGGCGGAAGAAGCGAAAATCCATACGGGTGATGAGGAAACTCGCGAGCTGGGACGACGATTTCCTGCTCGAGATTCTCGGGGCATGAAATTCATGCGATACCCCTAGTCCCGATAGAGTGTCGCCTTGATGGGGCAGATGTCGTTTGCAAATATGGTCTTGATGCCAGCTTTTTCCAGACCGACGCGCATAAGGCCCATGCCGGAAAAGAATTCGGCGGCGCGTGCAACACCCATCACGACACCAGACCGTCATATCGGAGGCGGTTGTCGACCATTCCGCCGCTGCCGCAGAAGAGATCGACGCTGGAAAGTCTCATCATCCATTCCGTCCGACATCCACTTAGACCTGTTGCTGGTTACCGGCGCGAGCGCGTTTCCGCGCTTCAATCGCCCCTTTTGAGGTGATTAGAACCCATGTTGCGAAGGCGATTTTGTCATTATGTCTTACGCTATTAAGGGCGTTGATGCTATCCTCTGCCAATGTGATGAAGCCCAACGTCTCGACTTTGTTCAACCTGATCATCGGATCATAGTCAGCGGCATGACGAGCCGACTGCAGTCGTTCGAACGCGTTCGAGAATTCCTTGATTTCCTGTGGAAACCCGATATTGGTCGCCGCGCTGCAAGCGTTTCTGGCTGCACCATGCCCAAGACCTCGGTAAACTTCGACCCAAGCTTTGTTGGGCCGCTTGACTTTCGTCTTTCCGACCAAAGCATCCGCGCAGGCTCTCGCCAGTGCATGAAAGACAGCGTAGTAGGCTGTGCTCACCGCACGCCGCAGATCTGTTTGGCGTGGTTTTCCATGACCGTTGGTGGAGCAAAGGGTCTTCGCCGAAGCGATTAGTCCCTTTGCCAATGTGATGTCAGGCATGCGCTTCCATCGGGCGGATCATCGGAAACACTCCGTTGAATTCCTCACCCATTTCATTCCTGACGAGGCCCGTGAGGCCAAAGAACCGTCCTGAAAAGTCACGGGCCGTGGTATTTTTATCAAAATACACGTGGATAAGCAGGATATCCTCGCCGTTTTCGTCAACTGACGGTTCCATCTCGACATGCCGTACCTTACCCTTATCAAACCGGTCCCGAATGACCCGTTCGATAGCTTCACGACGTTCCTTCGGGAGTCTCATCGGATGACATGTCAGATTCTGCCACTGATAGCCGTTATTCATAATCGTCATGTCCATGATCCTTTTCCATGCCCCACCTCCAGTTTGAAATGCTCTCCTTATGTTCTGATTGGCTGCGGTCAGCCCGAATCAGGGGGATGGACGCCCATAACATTACATGTAATGTAATCATTCATGAATGGACCATACAGACCCCGTGACGCGAACCAGCCTGCCAGACCTGTGGTGGATCTGGCAACTGGAACCGCTGGGGAACCGGAAGTGATGAAGGGCCTTTCCGCCGCCGAGTGTGGCAGAAAGGGACCCCACTTCCAGTCCGAAGCGCAACGCCCGGCCCTTTCCGGGGCGTTTCCGCAGCGGGGGGCGGAGCCCACGCGCAGGGAACGCCCCGGAAAGGGCCGTATGGTGGCGGATTCCGTCCCCAGGCCACCCGATCCGGCGTCCAGGACGGCGAAAGTCCCGTGGATCGGAGCGTAATCCCGCCCTTCCGGCACCGCAAGGGCCTTCCGCCGGCCAGGCGCGGCCCCCGGGGCGAAGGGAGGGCGGAGCCCGACCATCGCCCCGGGGGCCGCGCCTGGTGGCCTGCCTTTTCCCCGCCGACCGACGGAACGGTCGGCTCAGGGAGGCCGGGCCCGCCGCAGCGCCTCCGCCGGTGTGAGGTAGCCGAGGGACCTGCGCGGACGCGCGTTCAGGATGTCCTGCACCTCCCGGACCTCCCTGTCCGTCACCGTACGGAAGTCCGTGCCCTTCGGCAGATACTCGCGCAGCAGCCCGTTCGTGTGTTCGTTCAGCCCCCGCTCCCAGGAGTGGTACGGGCGGGCGAAGAAAAAGGCCGCTTCCAGCGCCTTCGCCACCGCCGCGTGACCGGCGAACTCCTTGCCGTTGTCGGCGGTGATCCTGTGCACCGGAGCGTCGAGCGAACCGAGCATGTCGACCATCGCTTTCCCGACCACATCCGCTTTCCGGCGGTCAACCCTCTGGAGAAGCGTGTATTTCGAGGCCCGGTCCACAAGGGACACCACCGCGCCGCCATGCGCCTTTCCGATCACCGTGTCCGCCTCCCAGTCGCCGACGCGCTCCTTCGCCTCCACCTCCTGCGGGCGCTCGGAGATGTCCACCCGGCCGGGGATGTGACCCCGGCCCGAGTGGCGGCCGCCCTTCCAGTTCGGCTTCTTTCCACGCCGCCGGAGGTGCTTCCAGAGCCCGCCGCCGTTCCCGCGACCGCCCCTGATGCGGTCGTAAATCCGCTGCCTGCCCGCCATCCCCGGGTCCTCCAGCCGCAGCCGGCCGGAAATCTGTTCCGGGCTCCAGCCCTCTTCCAGCCTCTCCGTGACCTTCGCCCAGCGCTCCGGCGTCAGTTTCCTCGGAACCGATGACGCCGCACGCCGTCGCTCCTCCGCCTTCCGCTGCGCCTGGGCGTGCCGGTAGCCCCGTTCCCCGCTGTTGCGACGTATCTCCCGCGATATCACCGAGCGGCAACGCCCGAGCTGCCGGGCGACCGCTCCCTGCGAAAGCCCGCTTTTCCTCAGGGCGTATATCTGGCATCTTTCGGGCTGGGTCAGGTGGTGGTAGCCCTTTGGCATGGCGGTCTCCGGTTCTCAACTCACCGGGACTGTCGCCGCTACCTGGCCGATTCGCAACATCCTGCGCCGACCCGGGAGAAACCCGCTACTGAAAGTGTTGCACTTCAGGGTGGAACGGGGGGGAGGTAAGGCGAAAGCGCGGTCCATGACCGATAGTGAGGTATCGAGCGCCATGCGTTCGAGCCGATACCGAACGCGTTCCGAATTCGGACACCAGCTGGCGATAGCCACCACCAGCATCACCACGCTGAACATGTTTCGTGGATCGGGCCGTCTGTCTGCTGGGGTCATTGCCAGTTCTCCTTTGACGTGCATCCGCCACTTTGCGGTGGGATGCGCAGCATCCGTCAGCGGTAGGGCATCACAACGGAATATAGAGAGAACATTTCAGATTGACCCACTACCGGATTGTAGGCTGTCATTGACTTGGTTGGGGTAACGGATTACATTCCCCACATTCGCCCCTTGGCAGTACGCTTCGCTCCCGTCCTGGATCCAGGATTGGCGATTATGAGTGAAGCCGAGCCCTTGGGGCTTTGTCTTTGGGCATTCGGATGGCCAGTTCCGCGATTCCAATTGATGACGGATATTTTCTGAAGCGCCTGCCCATCGTACGGTCGGGGATTAACGCATCTGACGCCACCTCGGTCGCCAATTCCGTGGGTCAGTTGGTTCACAGTCATCTAGGGTCCGTTGACATTTGAATCTGAACGTCAGGACCGAACCGGCCACGGTACCCTCAACAGAGGCCGGAACGGCCATTCGGGCAATCGGGGGCAGTATGATGGGCGAAGGCAGGCAGGTCCTGACGGATGACATGCGGGAACGGATCCGGGACATGCTTCCGGGTCGGAAGGGAGACCCGGGGTGACGGCGGCGGACAGCCGTCCTTTCCCTGAGGCGGTTCCATGGCGCACCCGGACGGGGGGCCGGTGGCGCGACCTTCCGGAACGCTTCGGAAAGTGCGGCAGCGTCTCCAGACGGTTCCGGCGCCGGGTGGTGGGCGGCGTTTCCGGCCGTGTTTTCCAGAAGCTGTCCGGAGAGTTCGACCCTGGGTACGTCTGCGTCGACGGCACCGTCATAAGGGCCCACCGGAAGGCGGCCGGCGGAAAAGGGGGCCTCGGGCCAGGGCCCGAACGCTCGCGGGGATGCCTGACCGGCAGGGTCCTGGCGATGACCGACGCGCCCGGTTACCTGGTCGGCACCGCCATCCTTCCGGGGCAGCCCCAGGAACCGGTTCCGCTGAATTTCCCATGGTTCGGAATCACTTCCGACAGTATCCCGGGCACCATCGTTGACTGATGGCATTCGATAAATTCCCGTCATGCAGGGTTGAGATGCCTTCGGATGCTTCCGATCACGGTCGATGCGCTGATGCCTCCTAATGAACACCTAAATCCGGCTCCGACAGCCTCTTCGTTGCATGCGCCACATCCTGGCCTGAGGAAGTCTCTGGATCCCAATGTCGCCGGAAATCCGTACGACAGCCACAGCCATTACAGGTGTTCCTGCGCACTGTCGGCTGACAGGACGGCACAGCATGGATGTTGGACTTCCCATGGACCTATTTCAGAAACTCGGCGCTCTGTCGCTTAAAGCGGTGGCAGCACCAGCGGGCCGAAAGCTATGGTGGGTAATGTTCAGGCGGTTGGCAGTTCCATTTGAACCGAAATGTCCATTTGGATATGATGTTGAGGAAGCGGAAATCGAGAGGACCTATATATTTGACAACGCAGACTCTGCATATGTTTTCGCGGTTCCTTGGCCGTACTTCCATCATCTCTGGCCAGTTCATGAAATGACCTGCCCACTCGGCAGGTGACTGAAAATGACACAGACAGGGACAAGGGACCACGCATCCGGCCATATGCAGGGAAAACTCAGGCTTCCGGGAACGACCCCATATCTACGGTCAACGCGCAACCGGCAGGCGATCTGCAAGGTCCTTCCTCAGAGGAAAGGGGATCCGTGGTGGTATGTGCGGACGCTCAAAGGCCAGCATCGGTTCTGCAGCGGTCGTGCATACCGGTATTCCGGTGGAACGCCAGCTAGCGCTACCTCTAGATGTACCTGGGACAATTGGCATCTAGCCAACCGTTACGAAGCCCGATTGGAAGAGCTCTCTGACTGCAGACAGGCCATCCTGGTCGGCATCTACGCCGTGCCGGACATGAAGCGCTCTGAAGCCCGTGAAGGATGCTGCTGGCGAACGGTACCAGGCAGAAAGACGGGAAGCCGAAAGCATGGGAAGCTTGCGACCGGCTGGACAGGACTTTACCAAAGCCTGACCGCAGGGCGCATCGGGCCTAGGCCGTGGACACGGCGATTCGCAGGTCGCAGGCTGGATTCGTACATGCGTCAAGTGGGAACAGGCAGCTACGCTGGGAAGCGGTATGAAGCGTAGTCAGGAATACAGGTCGCATATGGAGAGACTGATGTTGCGTCTGATAGCAATGCCGGTTTGCAGCGCATTCATATTGTCCGCCTGCGAAACCGGCGATGTTTCCGTGTATGATAGCCCGCCCCGCACGAGACCGGACGGCACTCCGATTCCCCGAATTTATAGAATTCCAGCGAGTCAGGAGCCACGCGTGCTGTTTCGGATGCTCGATTCCGTCAATGCCATTCGCGAAGCCGCAGGTGCTGAGCCAGTGACACTAAACGCCCATCTGAATTCAGCCGCAGCTACACACTCACGCGATATGGCACTCCAGAACCGTCCCTGGCATTTCGGATCCGACGGGTCATCACCGACGGAGCGCGTTTGGCGTGCAGGCTATCGTCAGACCCTGCTGGGCGAGGTCATTTCCGAAACATTCGAAACCGAACTGGAAACCCTCGTTGCCTGGATGGAGCAGGAGGACACCCGCTATGTGATCGTCCACCCGCAGGCCGAGCACATGGGTTTCGCCTGGCACCAGGAACGCGGAGGAAAGTTATGGTGGACACTGGTGATGGGTGGTGGGCCGGAGTCAATCCAGCCAATTCCAAACCCAACCGTGCTCCATCAGGGATAGATGTCAACCGGAGTGCCGTTCCTGACCACTTTGTAAATCCATTCCATCTCCTGGTTCGAGACGGAAATGCATCCATCGGTCCAGTCATCGCGCCGCAGCTTGAGTGGATTGCTCCTACCGTGGATGAATATGTCACCTCCAGGATCCTTCCCTGCGGCGCGGGCCGCGGCAACATCCTTTGCATTCGGGTAGGATAGTCCCAGCGACAGGTGAAATCTGCTATTTGGATTGCGGCGATTGACCACATATCGGCCTTCAGGGGTCCGCCCGTCACCTTCCCAACGTTTATGTCCAACGGGCGCGAAACCGAGGTCGATTTTGTGGTAGCTCACGACCCTGTCGTGATGGAGAAGCACCATGCGCCTTTCTTCCTTGAGCACCACGATGCGGGTTACCTCGGGCCCAAGATAGGATCGGGATTTCGAACAGCCGCCAAACGCCAGGACCAATGCCAGGAGTAAGCAGGTGACCAGTGCTCGCATTGCCACATGCCAGTTTTGTTTTCGTTTTGTGGCACCCTACCGGACCAGCTCCAGGATTGGAATAGTTATTGTGTACCCGAATCACTCGGACTGACGGTTCAGTTTCCGTTCGATCTCTTCAAGCCGCTTCAGCACTTTCTTCCGGTACTCGTTCGTTTCGATTTCCTCCAGTCCATGATAGGCGGTCTGCATCGTGTCGACGATGAGGGCAATGAACAGGTTGGCAACACAGTAAGCCGCCACAATGACGAATGGCACGAAGAACAGCCAGGCAAACGGATAGACCTCCATCACTGGGCGGACAATTCCCATGGACCAGCTATCGAGCGTCATGATATGGAACAGCGAGAACGCCGATCGACCAAGCGTGCCAAACCAATCCGGAAATTCCGCCGCGAACAGCGTTGTCGCTATGACCGCTCCAACATAATGGACCAGTCCCAGAAGCATGAAGACGCTTCCCATTTTCGGAACCACCTTAACAAAGCTTTCCACCGTGTTACGCAGCTGATCCGACACGGAGACTGATCTGAACAGCTGCAGAATCCTCAATGCGCGCAACACGGAAAACGTCTCGGATCCAAGAATGGAAATGCCGACGATGAAAAAGTCGAACAGATTCCATCCCGTCGGGTTCCTGCCACCAGAAGTTGGGCCTTTCGAAATAAAAAACTCTCTACGATACGCATATATCTTGGCCAGGAGCTCGATAACGAAAAACCAAAGGCACATTTGATCAATGGTGTAGACCACGGTTCCCGCGCGCTCCATGATCCAGCTTGATGTCGTAAGTCCCAGAATGACGGCATTGAACAGGATCACAGCAATAATGAGGCGGTCCATCCATGTCCGTTCAATCAGACGCCTCACATGTTGTGGGCGCAGCCCTTCCAGAAATCCAAGCCACATCTTACCGCTCCGGCCAATCCTGCGCCCACTGCAGATGCTATATTTCCATCAGCACCGCAACAACCGCACAACGAGGTTACATGGGTCGACCAGCGAAACCGGTCAATGACCTCCATCCCTTCAATTCCGAATCGCGGAGGCGGAGCGCCGGACATACGGACAAATGAACACGGACTGCGGAATTCATGACAACGCAGGTGATGTCGCTTTGCGCAATGGCAGCCACCTGCACTTGGCACCAGTGCGGGATGGACAAATGACCGTAGCGTCAAGCCCTGCAGAATCCTCCCCTATCATAGGTTCGAAGGTTTAGGTCGCGGACTTCAGTTGCGATCCTTTTCGGTCCAGGGCCACAGAGCCACGCCGCTTCAAGTTGCCGAAGCACCTCCACCTCAGAATTAACTGAATGCATCTCAGTCTTTCGCGGAGACGTTGACGTCCCGCAGCCCTCAAACAGATCTACTATCCGGCAGGTCCACCCTATTGCCTTGATGACAGGGTCAATCATTGCCGACCTTCCTGGACCCGCTCCGGAAAGCGGGTCGCAAAGCCGGAGCACCGTATCGTCCGCATGGAGCCGAGGTCCCTGAAGGAGCCAGCTAACCCTGCAGGTCATCATCGTCCCCTCCAGCGAGACCACCGCACCGCCTAGAGGTCACGGGCCGCTTCCTGCGACGCGGACCCTGACCTGGCGGGGTAGCCACCAATCATGGAGGGCCGGACATTTGGTGCCCTGATCGCGGACAGGGCGTTCGGTACCGACTGGCTGGTCCGCGGGCTGGAGCAGCGCAAATCGGTTGCGGTGATTCCAGCGCGGTCGAACGGCAGGACGGCGCAGGACCATGAATGGGAGATGAACAGCGGCACCACCAGGTCAACGGTGTTTCATCCGGCAGCCTCGGTCGCTGTCAGATGACCGTCAACGGTCCCCTAATCCTCGTTCATTGCCCGCAATGTGTGCTCTAGGCCCTTCCTGATATGCGTTTCAAGATGCATGGCAGCCAATGCGCCGTCCCGGACCAGGGCGGCATCGAATATATGCCTGTGTTCCTCTACAGCCTCCTGCCCACGATAGGTCAGAACCAGCATCTGATAACGCAGGTATTTGTCATAGAGCGTCGCATGCAAATCCAGCAGGTTTCTTGAATTGCACGATCGGATCAGGGCCAGATGGAATTCCCAGTCATACCTCTTCCATGTTTCCTTTTGGGATTCGTCCCCCGCCAACAGCTTCCTTTCCATCAGATTCAGCTTGTGATGCGCGGCAACGAGTTCACCTTCCCATTCCGTATCGCCATTCTCTATGGACGCTTTGAGTGCGTCGCATTCCAGCAAAACCCTTAAATGTGCGATTTCTGTCAGATCATCAGCAGACACCTGGGTCACGAAAAAACCGCGTTGCTCGGCCGCCCGGACAAAGCCATCACTGCTCAGGCGGTTTAGGGTCTCCCGCAGGGTTGAGATACCAACCATGTATCGCGATTTCATGGTTTCCAGTTTCAGTTTGCTTCCAGGTGGGAGCGTTCCCATGATGATGTCACGCTTAAGCGTCTCGTAGACCGATGATCCAACCGTGTTCCGCTGTTTGGCCATGTTGCTCTCACCGCCCCGTACCACTTTGAAATGCAACCCCTGCTGAAGGAGGAATCCGGTTACGCCCGACTGGGATACCGCCAATCGACCAAGCGGCGACGACGGTCCGATGCTGAAGAGGAGACTGCATTACCTTCGGACTGCCGACACCTGAACCACGACGAACGTTGCCAGATCCGCGCAGCGGTGAAAAGCGTCCATTCGAACGACGCCATCGCCTGGCAGGCTGGATGCAGCTGCTCGACGGTGCCGCGGAAGGTTGGGCGCAGCGGCGGAGGAAGGCAACGTCGACTCTGTTCGATGGTGAATAAAGAGGCTGGACCGGATCTTCGACCAGCTCCAACCGATGGAAGCTGCGGTGGCCGTATCCCACGTGCCAACCGCCCTTTCTACCAGGTTCCCCGCTCCGCTGCCCACGTTTCATCCAACCTCCCACAATACTGACGGCCCACAGCTGCATTGCGACACTTCCCTTGAGCGGCCGCCCTTTTCACGTCGTGTAAATTCGACAGCCTTCTTCGTGGATCAGGTGGCGGCAGTCCGATGGCAGGGCGGTCTCCTCTTCAGCGCAGGACCGTCAACACCGCCTGGCCGATTGGTGGCATCCCGGTCTGGCGTAACCGGATTCCTCCTTTATCAGGGGGTTGCGCTTCAAGAGAAAGCAGAAGTTATAAAAAATATCAGACATTATTGATTTTATCGTTTATTTCTCTAGAATCAGGCGGTGCCCCGAGAATCATCGGAACAATCGGGGCGCGTTGGGATCATTGGGAAGAAGCTCAGTCTATGTCGTTACTGGCAGCCCACAAGACAAACGTATGTGGTCAAACGGCACGTTTGGCCATTGCTGGGCTTGGGCTTGTCGGGCTGCGCCATGCCGATGCACTGAGCGCTGCGTCACCCGCAGATCTGGTTGCGGTCGTCGATCCTGGCGAAACGGCGGCTAGCGAGGCCAGAAAGCGCAGCGTTCCGCACTACGCGACCTTAGCCGAGATGTTTGCGAGCGATCGCCCCGACGGCGTGATTCTGTCGACCCCCACCCGCCTGCATGTTGAACAGGCATTCGAATGCATTGAAGCCAATGTGCCGGTCCTGGTCGAGAAACCGCTGTCAGATGATCTATCGGCAGCATCCGTACTTGTCGAAGCTGCGAAGGCGGCTGATGTGGTGCTGCTGGTTGGCCATCACCGCCGCCACAACCCGCTCATCAGAAAGGCCAGGGCCCTGATTGCAGATGGCCGGGTTGGCGAGATTCGGGCCGTTCATGCGACATGCTGGTTCTACAAGCCTGACAGCTATTTCGACACCGCTCCCTGGCGCAAGCTGAAGGGGGCGGGGCCGATTTCAGTCAATCTCGTCCACGACATCGACCTTCTCCGCCACCTGTGTGGCGAGATAGTCAGCGTACAGGCCCAGGCTGCCCCGTCGATACGCAGATTTGAAAACGAGGATGTCGCCGCAGCGATCCTCCAATTTGAAAACGGGGCCATCGGTACGATAACAGTGTCGGACAGCATCGTTTCTCCCTGGAGCTGGGAGCTGACCGCAAAGGAATATCCGGTTTACCCCGCAACGACCCAAAGTGCCTATATGATCGGCGGCAGCCACGGTTCACTGTCGATCCCCGACCAGTGCCTCTGGACGTATGGGGGCGACCGCGACTGGTGGGCGCCGATTTCCGCCACATCCAGCCCGTTTGAAACCTCGGACCCATTGATCAATCAGATCCTGCATTTCGTGGATGTGATCGCAGGTCGGATCAAACCGCTTGTATCAGGAGAAGAAGGATTGAAAACTCTTCGAGTTGTCGATGCCATACAGAGAGCGGCGGTAACCGGAAACACAGTGCAGCTGGACGTAAAGTGCCAAAGGAACGTCTCACCTTAGTTTCATGGGCGCTTTGATCGGCGTCCAATCACATGGAGGAACAAAAATGATCAACAGACTCTCACGCCGGACGGCGATCGCGGCCCTGGCTGTCGCATCGACCTTTGCGCTTTCATCCGCGCCAGTTGCCGCTCAGGACAGACTGACGTTCACGCTTGCTACAGCCGGATCCGAGACGGACCAGCGTTCGGTCGCGATGGCCGAAGTCTTCGCGCCAATGGTCTCGGGCTTTGCGGATTACCAGCCGGGCTACAACGCCACTCTGTTCGCGCAGGGCACCGAGCTTGAAGCGATCAGCCGCGGTAATCTGACAATGTCCATCGCTTCGGCCCAGGAACTGGCACAGTTCTTTCCGGAGTTTTCGATCTTTGCGACCGGGTATGTCCATCAGGACGCTGCCCATCAGGTTCGTGTGTTTAACGATTCCCTGATGGACCCGTTCAAGCAGAAAGCTGAAGAGGAGCTCGGCGTAAAGCTCCTGTCGGTCATGTATCTTGGCCGTCGCCATGTGAACCTGCGCCAAAGCCGTGAGGAGCTTGACGTGCAGACACCCGCCGACCTTGCAGGCGTGAACTTACGCATGCCGGGAACGGACGCCTGGCAGTTCCTGGGATCAGCACTGGGTGCGTCACCGACACCAATGGCATTCACGGAGGTATACACGTCGCTGTCCACCGGTGCCGTTGACGGGCAGGACAACCCGCTGCCAACCGTCGTTGATGCGAAGTTCTACGAGGTGACAAAGCAGATCGCCCTGACTTCACATCTGGTTGACCTCAACTACGTCGCCTTCTCGAAAGAGACCTGGGACAGCTTGACACACGATCAGCAACTGACCGTCCAGCGCGCTGCTGATGCGGCGGCGGCCTATGGTCGACTTAAGCAGCTCGACAAGGAAAACAGCCTTGCTGACTTCATCCGCAGCCAGGGCGTTGAGATCTACACACCTGACCTGGAAGCCTTCCGCACCCATGTGCAGGCGCAGTATGTCGGCAGCGAGTTCGCAGCGACCTGGCCTGAGGGCGTTCTGGAGAGAATCAACGCTTTGGGCAACTGATCGACAGTAAGACTTGGGAGAGCAGTTCTTGAGAACCATTGGCTCATGGCTCTCCAGGGGAGCGGAGTTCATCGTCGCCACATTGCTGGCGACGATGTTCCTTACCTTCATTCTTCAGATTTTCGCGCGATATATCCTGCTGACACCCTATGGCTGGACGCTGGAATTGTGCCTGATCCTCTGGCTCTGGATCGTGTTTTTCGGCTGCGCCTTCGTCGTTCGTCACCGGGAACATGTGACCTTTGACATTTTCTATAATTCAGCCCCCGTTGCGCTGCGACGCATGCTGTCCCTAGTGATCTGCCTATCGATCATGGTCGGCATGGCCTGGGCCCTTCTGCCCACATGGGACTACATCGACTGGATGAAAATTCGCAAAACCACGACGGTTGAGAACCCACTCACAGGCAGCAAGATCCCGCTTCGCACAATTTTTTCGATCTATGCGCTCTTCATGGTAGCGCTGATCGCCCGCTACGCCTGGCGCCTGGTGCAGGTGATCCGCAAAGGTCCGGATTTTGACGAAACCAGGCGCAATGAGGCCAGCACATGAGTGTTGAGCTCGCCCTTTGTCTGGTGACGCTTTTTGGCCTTGCCGGAATTGGTGCACCGATTGGCTATTCGATCATTCTTGCCGCCATCGTCTACCTTGGCGTTGGCGGGCTGGATATCGCCCTTGCGGGCGAGAAGATCATTCAGGGCCTCTACAAGAGCTTTATCCTGCTTGCGGTACCGCTTTTCATCGTGGCCGCAAACATCATGAACGCCGGGTCGATTTCGGATCGGCTACTGAATTTCTGCATTGCGGTTGTTGGCCGATTCCGAGGCGGTCTAGGCCATGTGAATGTCATGGCTTCACTGATCTTTTCCGGCATGTCCGGATCCGCCGTGGCGGATGCGGCGGGCATCGGCAAGATCATAATCGGGATGATGACCCGCGAAGGACGATTCAGCCGGGGCTATGCCGCCGCCATCACCGCGGCATCGGCCACCATCGGCCCCATCATTCCGCCATCAATTCCGATGGTCCTCTATGCGCTTGTCTCAAATGCCTCGATCGGCGCCCTGTTTCTGGCGGGTATCCTGCCCGGCCTCATCATGGGGGCGGTGCTGATGTCAATGAACTACGTGATCTCGACCCGTCGCGGCTTCGCGATGGAAGATCCGGTGCCGCTTCGCGAATTACCACGCGTCACGGGGCGGGCCTTTCCCGCGCTGCTGATGCCCGTGATCCTGCTCTACGGCATCTATGGTGGCGTCACGACGCCGACGGAGGCCGCCGCCGTGGCTGCCCTCTACGCTTTGCTGCTTGCTGCCTTCTTCTATCGCGCCCTGTCCATAGGAAGGCTGTATGAAGTCCTTGTGGAAAGCGCTCGATCCTCTGCCTCTGTCGGCATCGTCATCGGCGGTGCTCTGATCCTGAATTTCATCGTGGTCAACGAGAACATCCCCGGCATGATGTCGGATTACCTGACGGGCCTGGATGTGCATCCGTTAGTGTTTCTGCTTGCGGTTAACGTGCTGGTCCTGCTGCTGGGATGTGTGCTTGATGCAACGACAATCATTCTGGTGATTGTTCCTCTCTTTATCCCGACATGTAGGGCGCTGGGGATCGATCTGGTACATTTCGGTGTTCTGGTTGTGGTCAATTCGATGATCGGTCTCATCACACCGCCCTATGGTATCCTGCTCTTTGTCATCAATGCCGTCACAGGTATCCCCCTTCGCGAGATTATCCGGGAAGTCTGGGCCTTTCTTGCCGTTCTGATCCTAGCGCTTCTGCTACTGATCCTTTCGCCCGATCTGGTGCTGTGGCTACCCCAGGTCTTCGGCTATCGGGGATGAGCAATGTGGCGTGGTAAACCCTTTCAGGTCGGATTGATCGGTACGGGAAGGATCAGCGACATCTATCTCAGAACATGCGCCCGGTTTCCGGAGATGGACGTGGTTGTCTGCGGCAGCCTGGACTCCGAAGAGGCAAAGGCAAAGGCCAATGTGCATGGGATAGCCCGCGTCGCCACACCGGAGGAGATCATCGCTGATCCGAACCTTGATGCCATACTGAACCTGACCATCCCGGCGGCTCATGCCCGGATCAGTCTTGCCGCACTCGACGCCGGGAAACACGTCTATTCGGAGAAACCGTTCGCGACATCATTGGAAGACGGGCAAAAAATCCTGGAACTGGCCAGCGCCAAGGGTCTGCTTGTCGGCAATGCTCCTGACACCTTTCTTGGTGGGCGCTGGCAGACCGCCCGGAAGCTGCTGGAGAACGGGGTGATTGGCACTCCCGTCGGTGCCATGGCGCATGTGGGCACACGTGGGGTCGAGCGACACAATCCCAATCCGGATTTCTACTACCAGCCTGGCGGTGGGCCGCTGCTGGATCTTGGACCCTATTACCTTACGGCAATGGTCTTCCTGCTGGGTCCCATCGCTAGGGTGTCGGGAATGGCGCGGCGAAGTTTTGACCGTCGACAGATTGAATACGGGCCACGAAACGGTGAGTGGATCGGGGTTGATGTGGACACTCATTCCCTGTCGATGCTGGAATTTCAAAGCGGCGTCCTCGCCTCGATGACCATCAGCTTTGACATCTGGGACAGCGACACGCCCCGGTTCGAGGTCTACGGCGAGAACGGCACGATCTGCATTCCCGATCCTGATCCCGTACATGGTGCCAACATCTTCCAGGGACCTGTCTGGTACCGTACCCGCGCTCAGTCCAGGTGGGAGGTCAAGCCGCGTCCACAGGGGAGAGAGGATTGGCTGGTCGCGAAGAATACCCATGGCTTCAACGAAGACAGCCGGGGACTGGGGCTTCTCGACCTTGCCTATGCGGTACGGGAAGGACGCGCGCCGCGCGCCAGCGGGGCGCTGGCCTATCATGTCCTTGAGGCTATGCAGGGCATTCAGGATGCTCCGCTGAAGGGTGGCTTTGTCGATCTGGCAAGCGGATGCGCCAGTCCGCCAATGCTGCCTGAAATTTTCCCGCCAGAAGAAAATGCGCTTTCCGATGCCGGTTGAAACGCTGAATTTCGCTGAACCCTTCTTCGCCGTCCGGCTGGTTCGGGGAGAGTTGCGGCACCGGATCGTGGGCAAGGCCATAGTGCTAAACCTGTCAGACACGGCCATCGCCATTCGCGACCAGAGTCTTGGCCCATTGCAATCCGTCATCGTGATAGACAGCGACATCGAAACGGTGGCCCATGCAGTGATTGTCAAAGGGTTTTCCGATCACCCAGATGAGGATGCTCTGCTGGAACAGGTGCGGGCGACGTGGCCATCCGCCTATGACGTGCGTGGCGAAGAGCGGCTGCGTGGGATCGGACATTATATGTCACCCAAGGTCTGGGACGGGCGGTTCGGTTTCACCATGTACCATGCGGCAACAGTGCCCCTGAATGTGGGCCTGCATAGGGATCATCCGTTCTGTCCCGTTCCCGGTTTCCGCGAGGTACACACCCAGATCATTGGATTCGGCAAGATGCAGCAATGCCGCGAGAAAGATTTCAGCACGCTCTATCTGGAAGAGCAGATGGCACCAGGGGCAACCCATCGCCCGATGTACGATGCCGAAGGCAACTACCCGTGGCACCAGTTTGAAACGATCACCCCTTCCATTTTCATGGCGGTTGAGATGCTGCCAGAAGGAGCGGAGCCGCCGAGGTAAGCGATGACGATACTGAACGGACCCCTGGATCCCAACGGGCCATTCCCAGGCCAGAACCGGCGGCTGCGGCTGGGTGTTGTGGGCGGCGGGCGCATCTCACAGACACAGGCCATGGCCGCCCGGATGACCGACAGGTGGGAGATCGTGGCGGGTGCCCTGTCCTCAGACCGCGAACGCGCAAAGGAGCGCGGGGTTGCCTGGCATATCGCCCCCGATCGCGCCTATTCCGATTTCACCGCTATGGCCAGAGCCGAAGCCGCCCGCGACGATGGGGTGGATGCGGTCATGATCACCACGCCAAACAATGCGCACTTTCCTGCGGCCCAGGCTTTTCTTGACGCGGGCATTGATGTTCTCTGCGACAAGCCCCTGACGAATGAAGTTACCGAGGCCGAAGCATTGGTTGCGCAGGCGCAGGAAGCGGATTTGGTCTTTGGCGTGTGCTACGTGATGTCATGCTACCCAATGATCCGGCAGGCGCGCGAAATCGTGGCAGGCGGGGCTTTGGGACGCATCAACCAGATCCATGTTGAATTCATGCAGGACTGGATGATTTCCGACGGTGCCGCGAATGCGCCGCATGTCAAATGGCGGCTGGACCCCAAAATCTCCGGCCCGACGAGCTGCGTGGGCGACATCGGCACCCATGCCGCGCATCTGGCGGGTTTTGTGTCCGGGCTGCGCATGACCGCGTTGCGTGCTGATTTCCATGTCTGCGGTGCACCGAAGGCACTCGAAGACACGGTCTTTATGGCCACGCGTTTTGAAGGAGACGTCCCAGGCACGCTGATGGCCACACGCCTCGCGCCGGGAAATCGTGGAGGGCTGCGGCTGCGAATCTTCGGCTCGGATGGCGGCTTGGAATGGGATATGGAGGATGCCGAAAGACTGCATCTGTATATCTTTGGAGAGCCGGATCGGGAGATATCCCGCGGGCATGGGCATGGGGTCTCACCTGCGACGGAACGGCTGGTACGCACAGGGCGCGGGTTTCCCGAAGGGTTGATCGAGGCCTGGGCGAATCTCTATACCGAATTCGCGCTGGCCGTTGCCGCTCGGCGGGATGGGTCCGCCCTGCCTGACGGCTACCTTGGCCTGCCCGATGTGCGCGACGGTGCGGCAGGTGTCCGTTTCATCGAGGCCTCTGTCCGCTCCAACGCGAGTGGCGGCATATGGGAAGGCCTGGGGGATTGAAAACCTCCATCGCCACGGTTTCGATCTCTGGCACTCTGCGCGAGAAACTCGCGGCGATTGCAGGCGCGGGCTTTGATGGTATCGAGATTTTCGAACAGGACTTCATTGCCGACGATGGCACACCCCGCGATGTTGGCGCGATGATCCGAGACCATGGTCTTGAGATCATGCTGTTCCAGCCCTTTCGCGATTTTGATACCCTGCCAGAGCCAGAGCGGTCAAAGGCATTCGACCGGGCTGAGCGCAAGTTTGATCTGATGCAGGAACTGGGCACCGATCTTGTGCTGATCTGTTCATCGCTTCATCCCCGTGCCCTTGGTGGGATCGACCGTGCGGCTGGGGATTTCCGCGAACTTGGAGAGCGCGCCGCAAAACGCGGACTTCGCGTCGGGTTCGAAGCGCTGGCGTGGGGTGCGCATTTCAACGATCACCGGGACGCGTGGGAGGTGGTCCGGCGTGCGGATCAAGAAAACGTCGGACTGATCGTGGACAGCTTCCATACACTTGGCAGGGGCATCGACCCTGACAGCCTGCGTTCCATTCCAGGGGATCGGATTTTTTTCGTCCAGCTGGCGGATGCGCCCGCGATTGAAATGGATCTTCTCTACTGGTCGCGCCATTTCCGCAATATGCCGGGCGAAGGCGATCTGGATGTGAAAGGCTTCATGCGGGCACTTATGGCCACTGGGTACGATGGCCCGATCAGTCTTGAGATTTTCAACGATCTCTTTCGGGGCGGCGACACGCGGCGCCTGGCGCGGGATGGATATCGGTCACTGATCAACCTGATGGACGGGGTTCGGCGATCCAGAGCTGAGCTTTTCGTCGATCTTCCGTCCATTCCCGAACCACAGGCCCCGCAAGGATTCGCCTTTGTCGAATTTGCGACCCGAAATGAAGAGGCTGCCGCACTCGCGGTGCAGCTGGACATGCTGGGATTCGTGAAAACGGGAATTCATCGGAACAAGGCGGTCTCTCTTTGGCAGCAAGGCGATATTCGTCTGGTTCTGAACGAGGACATACAGGGCCACGCGGCGACCAGCTGGAACGCGCGGGGCACGAATGTCTGTGATGTGGGCTTTCAGGTGCCGGAGTCCAACGCGGTCATTCAACGGGCCATGGCTTTGGGTGATCAGCCCTTTGGTCAGCCACTGGGACCGGGTGAAGTCGACGTTCCTGCGATACGTGGTCTGGCGGGTTCGGTGCTTCATGTCGTGGACGACAGCGCTGGGATGACAAGCCTGTGGCAGACGGAATTCGGGGCGGAGGATACCGCGTCATCCCTTGGGCTGACCCGCATTGACCATATGGCCCAAACCATGAGCTATGATGATATGCTGAGCTGGTCGCTGTTCTACACAACGCTCTTTGACATGCGAAAATCGCCGATGGTGTTGTGCGGTCGCAATCCGTGCAGTCGCTGGATGGCGCGCTGAGGATCACGCTGAATGGGGCAGACACCCATCGGACTCTTGCCGGTGCCTTTCTTGCGCATACTTTCGGCGCCTCGGTCCAGCACATCGCCTTTGCAACCGACGATATCTTCGTCACGCTGGATCGTCTGTCAAAACATGGGTTTGAGCCCTTACCGATCCAGACGAACTATTATGATGATCTTGCCGCAAGATTCACATTGCCTGATGAGCTGATTGACCGGATGCAGGCGGCGAATGTTCTGTACGATGAGGAGGCTGGCGCACCGTTCTTTCAATGCTATTCCCGCATGGCCTCGTTTGGTGTGTTCTTTGAGATCGTCCAGCGCGACCCGGCCTATGAAGGCTATGGCGGGCCAAATGCCCCATTTCGGATTGCGGCGCAGAAGCGGCTTGGTCGGGTGAAGGGCATGCCCTCCGTCTGATCCGGACGATTGTCCGTGAATGCCTATGGCCTGCGTCAAACGACAGGGCTGACACCCATAGTGATAAAGCATGAGACACAACGGCACGCCCTGGCCGTTCTGCCCTTTGCTCCCATAATCAATCGCTGCGAAGGTCTCTGGATGCTGGATCTGCGCCGCAAAGCCCAGCCAGTGCCTATGCAACAGAAGAAGCGCGAAGATTCCACCTAACCTCCAGAATCATTCGCTGGGAAAAGCCTCTGGACTAACCGGGAGGAGCGGAAACGATCGCCTGACAGAAACAGGACCGCGGCCTGAATTCCAAACACAATTACGATCATACCCGACATCAGTAAAGAAAGGAGGGCGGTGCGGTACCCGCCGAAGTCTGCCTTTGATAGCGTTCGCGGTCATTCCGCCGCCTCAGCCGTTCCGATGAAGCCACCGGACTGCCTGTTCCAGAACGTCGCATATAGCCCTCCACCAGCCAGAAGCTCAGCATGGCTGCCCTGCTCGACAATCCGGCCACCATCCAGCACCAGTATCCTGTCGAGCCGCGCGATCGTCGAGAGCCGATGGGCGATCGCGATGACGGTCTTGCCTTCCATCATGCCATAGAGGGTCGATTGGACCGCCGCCTCCACTTCGCTATCCAGAGCACTGGTGGCTTCGTCCAGCACCAGGATGGGTGCATCCTTCAGAATCACCCGGGCAAGCGCTATCCGCTGTCGCTGTCCACCAGAGAGTTTCACACCACGCTCACCGACATGCGCGTCGTAACTGGCGCGGCCCTCGGAATCGCACAGGCCAACAATGAATTCATGCGCTTCGGCCTGTTTTGCCGCCGCGGTGATCTCATCCTCGGTGGCGTCAGCGCGGCCGTATTGGATGTTCTCCCGGACGGAGCGGTGCAGAAGCGAACTATCCTGCTGAACCATTCCAATCATTCGCCGGAGACTGTCTTGGGTTACCGCTGAAATATCCTGGCCGTCGATCAGGATATGGCCCTGCTCCGCCTCATAGAATCTCAGAAGCAGCTTCACCAGTGTCGATTTTCCAGCACCTGACCGACCTACAAGTCCAACTTTTTCCCCAGGCGCGATCTCCAGACAGACTGAATCCAATCCCCCCGATCCGCGGCCATAATGATGTGACAGTCTCTCCATCACAATTGAGCCCTGGCGATATTTCAGTGGCCCGGCGCCAGGAGCGTCGACCAGTTTGACCGGCTGAGCGATGGTCTCCATTCCCTCTGCGACTATCCCCAGCGAGCGGAAGAAGGTACTGACCGCCCACATGATCCAGCCAGTCATGGAATTGAGCCTTAACGTCAGTGCAGTAGCCGCGGCTACCACCCCAACCGAGGCTGCATCAGCCATCCATAAACCAATCGCCCAGCCTACGATGCCAACTATGAGGAGACCGTTCAATAGCACCAGCGAGACGGCCATGATCGTATAGATCCGCATTTCGCGCCCGAATGTCTGGCGGGAGTGCTCAATCGCCTCCCGGGCGAACGCTAGTTCACGGTCATGGTGCGCGAAGAGCTTGACCGAATGGATGTTGGTGTAACTGTCAACGATCCGGCCCGTCACCTGGCTGCGGGCGTCGGATGCTGCCTGCGACGCAGGGCCTACCCGCTTCACCGTCCAACCCAGCAGCACGAGATACAGTATGAGCCAGATCAGAAGTGGAATGACCAGACGGATGTCCGCGCTCCAAAGAAGTGCGGCAGCACCTGCGATATAGGCAATGGCATAGGCAATGGCATCGAAGACATGATAGACCGCTTCCCCTGCAGCGAGTGGCGTCTGCATGATACGGTTGGCAATTCGTCCGGCGAAATCGTTTTCGAACCAGCCGACAGGCTGCCGAAGCACCTGGGCATGGGCTCGCCACCGGATCAGCGCTCCGAAATTCGGTAGTATGGCGTTGTTCAGAAGCACAACACTGAGCATCTGGATCAGTGGACGTCCAACCAGAATGAAGCCGGCTGCCAGAATCAGTTCCAGCCCATATCTGGCCCATATCTCAGCAGGACCGCCAGAGTTCAGCAGGTCAACCACGCGGCCTATGTAAAAAATCAGTCCGACCTCGATCGTTGCAACGATTACCGACATCAACGCTGAATAGGCATAGAACCGCTTAAACGGCTGGGAATAATCCCACAGGAAAGCGAACAGCGTTTGAGGTGGCGTATCGGTTTCCTGATACGGCACATAGGGATCGACCAGGGATTCGAACATCCGGAACACTGAAAACTCCCGAAAAATGCGAATACAGAATTGAGTGACGTTGCGGCAGTGGAACAGATCGAACACCGGCCGTGAGGCAATCGGATTCTGCCATATGCGCCCTCCTACCGCATCGGGATGCGCATGTCACCGGCTCGAATTGACCGTATCAGCCTGACCGGTCAAGCAGTGATCGCCGATCCAGTGTAAAGCCGGAGGCAATCCATGCCATCTCCAGCGAACGGAGCTGACGGCCAAGATCCGGACCGGAACAGGTTTCCCGTAGGTCATGGGCGGATAGCGGAAATTTGGCTTCGGCACCCCTGTCAAGATCGGCGCCAAGGGTGGGCGAAAGTTGCAGGCCACGATGCGCTGAGCGCACAAGAACCACATCAAGCGCCCTGCCGCGGCCTAACCGATAGGCGTGTTCGGAAGCATCGGCGGTCTTCGTTACCGATCTGCGAATCAGATTGACATCACGTGAGTCAGCCTTCGACAGGCGCAGGTTCCGCACCAACTCTTCGCCACCAATTGCAGCCAACCGCCGAATCGGATTCGGAGTTGCGCCAGCCTTCATTTCAAGGTCCACTAGCGCTGGCAGCATCTCCGGCGAGGAACCTGGCAGGATTCGATCAAGGCACCCGCAGGACGCCATTTCGGCAACTGTCACGGCAGGATCGGGCGCCGCGAGCAGTTTAAGCATCTCCCTGCCAACCCGCTCCTTCGAGAGCGAATCCAGCCCGTCCAGATTGTTGCCACAGGCGGCGAGTCCTTCTGCGTCGATTCCCTCATCCAGATCGCCGTACCAGGCATGGAAACGGAAAAACCGGAGGATGCGGAGGTAGTCTTCCCTGATCCGGGCATCCGGATTCTCAATGAACCGTACGCGACGAATGCGCAGGTCCGCAAGACCACCGAGGGGATCAATGACAGCGCCGTCTGGCTCAGCATAGATCGCGTTCATCGTGAAGTCCCGACGACGGGCATCCTCCACAACTTCAGACGAGAATGCGATTACCGCACGTCGCCCAAAAGTCTCGATGTCCCTACGGAAGGTGGTGACCTCGTGGGGAACCCCGTTCGAGACTACGGTAACCGTGCCATAGTCAATGCCGGTTGGTACTGGTTTCAGGCCAGCCTGTTCAGCGAGTTTCATGACCTGGGTCGGTCTGGCATCCGTGGCGATGTCGATGTCGCTAACCGGCTCGTGGAGTAGTGCATTCCGCACGCAGCCGCCTACGAATAGCGCACGGTGACTTCCATTTGCCAGCGCATCAAGCACGGCCCTGGTCTCGTGGCGGAACATCCAGTCACTATCCAGCCGCATCATGTTGAGATCCTCTCCGCAAGCTCGCGCAGAATGCGGGCGGTGGCCCCCCAGATGTAATAAGGGCCATATGGTACGGCATAGTAATACCGCCGCTGGCCGCGCCAGCGCCGCGACTGCACCGAATAGCTTGCCGGGTCTACGACATGGGTGAATGGTACGGAGAACACCTCCTCCACCTCTCCCTGCTCGGGGATAGGCTGGAACTCGTCGATGATCCTGCCCAGAACCGGGGTGATCAGGAACGACGTAACCGTCTCATGGCAGGGCAGCGAACCGATTACTTCAACATTGTCAGGGTCCAGGCCAATTTCCTCCCAGGCTTCGCGCAAAGCTGCTCCAACGATACCTGAATCATCCTTCTCGATCTTTCCGCCAGGAAAGGCGATCTGTCCGGGATGATGTTTCAACGCCGAGGATCTCTTCGTAAGGACCACCATCAACTCGCTGCCGGACCATTGGACTGGAACAAGTACGCCTGCATGTCGGAGCCTGGAGCGGTTCGCCGGAGCGGAATCCGGATTAAGGTCGAAATCCGACGTGCCTTGGCCTGAGGTCTCCAGCACCGACCTTATCCGAGCAAAGGGATCAGTCGTCACCAGACAGTTCCGCCTTCGCCTCGAAACCCAGCGTTCCTGGATCGAACTCGTAATGGGCTCCACAATACTGGCAGTCTGCGGTCACGACCCCCAGATCCGTAGTCATGTGCCCGATATCGCGTGCCGAATAAATTGACAGACTCCGTCGGACACGATCGGCAGAGCACGTACATCCGAACTTTACCGGCTGTACCGGAAAGATCCGCGGACCTTCCTGGTGAAACAGCCGCACCAGAAGATCAGGGGGACGAACATGCGGTCCGATGAGCTCCATTTCGTCAATTGTGTCCAGTAGAACGTTCGCACGCCGCCAGTTCTCGGTATGAAATTCACCCAATATGCCATTGGCCGTCCGCGGCATTCTTTCGTCGATGCGCTCCGCAGCCGCGGAAGGGGATGCTTTGGGCATGTGCTGCAGCATGATGCCGCCAGCGCGCCAGCATTCCCTGGAACCCGGCGTCTGCGTCCGACCATGGGCCAGCGCAAACCGGCTTGGCAACTGCTCTGACTGCGCAAAGAATGTCTCCGCGCAGGCTTCCAGAGAGCCTCCAGCAAGGGGAGTTACGCCTTGATAGGGGGCAGTTCCGTCCCCCTGGTCTATCAGGATTGCGAAATATCCCTTGCCAATCTGATCGAAACCAGGACCTGCGGGGTCGAGTCTGGCCTCATCGAAACTGGCATAGGCGCGAATCCGAGCTGGTTCGCCCTCTTCAAAAGGCGCATAGTTGTCCGTGGCGATCAGCCGTACCGGACCGGTGCCACGCACCTGAAGTGACAGTTTCCAGCGAAGTTTGATCATCTGTCCAATCAGCGCGGTCAGCAAAGCGGTTTCAGCAATCAGCGACTGGATAACCGCCGGGTAGCTATGCCTGGCCAATACGCTGTCCAATGTGTGACCTAGTCGGGCCATACGGCCGCGAATGTCCGAGTCATCTAGCTGAAATGGAAGGACGGTGTCGTCCCATGCAGTCTGGGATAGAGAGGACATGGGGTTCCTTTGACGGCTTTCGGCTGGCATACCGCGACCGATACTGAGGAGCAACTGAGACTGAAATGCTGCAACCATGATCAAAAGATATGGAGAGAATGTGAGGCCGCAGGTCCGGTACCGGCCTCGCCCGGGTGTTTACGCGATTCTGGCTCGGGGTCAGGATGTGCTTCTGACCCATCAATCCCAGACGGTTCCGGAATTCCAGCTGCCAGGTGGAGGAATCGATCCCGGAGAATCGCCCATCTGCGCGCTTCATAGGGAAGTATTTGAGGAAACGGGCTGGCGCATCTCCAGTCCGCGTCGGATCGGAGCGTATAGGCGATTTACGTATATGCCGGAATATGATCTGTGGGCGGAGAAGGTCTGCCACATCTATGTGGCCTTGCCGACTCTACGGCATGGAATGCCGCAGGACAGCTGCCACATGGCAGTTTGGATGCCAATCCTCACGGCGATCAGGCTGCTGGACAGCGACGGCGACCGTGCGTTTCTGGATCAATACTGGCACTGGCGCAGGACCAGCGCCTGACACAATGTCTCGCGACAGCATTTTTCTCGACGCAGTCACTGACCTAACCCTGAAAACTCATGCTTCGGAAATCTTCACGAATGTAGACCGCCGCATGCAGGCGGTATCGTCTTGATACGGGACGATACCCTACTTAGAAATACCATATGTTCGGCCTCCAGTTCATCGACCTTTACTGCGAGCGCACAGCTCCAGGCTTCTGGGATGAGCCTGTCAATGCTGTTAGCAATGTTGCCTTCCTGTTGGCGGCTGCCTGGGCGTTGCCAGTGGCATTGAGGCGAACAAAGCGCGATCCTCTGGAACTTCTGCTTATCGCGGTCGGCGGATCCATTGGGATTGGATCCTTCCTCTTCCACACATTGGCGAATTCGGCCGCGGAACTGGCCGACGTGATCCCGATCTGGAGTTTTGTCGCGCTCTATGTACTCGCTGTGATCTGGCGGGCGACAGGACAGAATTTTATCCGCACCGCCCGGATTGCCGCAATTGCTGCCGTGGTAACCGTCATTGCCATTTGGGTCAGTGGCCAAAGTGTGACGACGGGCGTGGATTCCACCCCAATGCGTTTCAACGGATCGATGCAATACCTGCCTGCATTGATCGCCCTTTCCGTGTTCGCGAGCCTTACGCTCGTCCGACGGCATCCCGCGCGCTGGTACGTCACTGGCGCCGCGTTGATCTTTTTCCTGTCACTCTTCTTCCGAACCATTGATCTGCGGTTCTGCGCAGCAACCGGCGGTCTTGGAACGCATTTCCTCTGGCACCTGCTGAACGGATTGATGGTGGGTCTATTGCTGCAGGCGTTGGTTATCCACCTCCCTCCTGTCCAGAAGGGCGCACTGTCTCATTCGAAGTAGCTGGCCGGAATTCTCCTGTCCCTCTCCTGGCCCAAAAGCAGTATGTGAGCAGGCGCGACCACTCATATGTCAATGACCCAGATTGGTTGCACAGTCCTTGGTCAGCATTACCATCGCGGAAACAGGCCCATGGCAGGCACCACGATCCACAACATTGATGGCGAAGTGATGAGGCGGCTGCGCATGTGCCGCCGCCGGTCTGGTCGTTCTATGGAACAGCAGGTGCGGGTCTGTGAGAAAGGGAAGGAACGCATCTCGGACCTGATCAGCAGGTGATGTCCGTGGAATGGCCGGTCTGCAAAGCGCTCCGGAATGTCCCGCCACTCCGCCAGGTCAATGTAGGTCAAGGCGACCAACCAGGAGCGATGATCTGCGGAACGCCCGCACGGCCCGCGCATGGCATACGGTCAGCCGACGCATTGGCAGCGGAACCCGCCATCAGATTGCCCAACCCGGGCCTAGCAAAATACAAAACTAGGCAATGAGATTCCCAAACGCCCGGTTAACCGTCAATGGGACCAAAATCAGTGTGTGGTAGCCCTCTTCCAATCCCGACCTCCTTGCGGGAAACGGAAGAGTCCACTAAATGGCGCGGCCATAGCTGATATCCGTTCGGAGAACGATCATGCCCGCGCCCCAAAAAGTCGTGCTGGCCTATTCCGGTGGCCTCGACACCTCCATCATTCTGAAATGGCTCCAGACAGAATATGCCTGCGAAGTGGTCACCTTCACCGCTGACCTAGGTCAGGGCGAAGAGCTGGAGCCAGCCCGAAAGAAAGCCGAAATGCTTGGTGTGAAGGAAATCCACATCGAGGATCTGCGAGAGGAGTTCACACGGGACTTCGTCTTTCCAATGTTCAGGGCAAACGCCGTCTACGAAGGTCTCTACCTGTTGGGCACTTCCATTGCCCGGCCGTTGATTTCCAAGCGACTCGTCGAGATCGCGAAGGGATCCGGAGCGGATGCCGTAGCGCATGGCGCGACCGGCAAGGGCAATGATCAGGTCCGTTTCGAGCTCTCGGCATATGCCCTGAACCCGGACATTAGAGTCATCGCACCCTGGCGGGAATGGACGCTGACAAGCCGCTCGCGACTCATTGATTTCGCCGAGAAGCACCAGATTCCGATCGCGCGGGACAAACTGGGCGAAGCGCCGTTCTCCGTCGATGCCAATCTTCTGCACACGTCTTCGGAAGGGAAGGTCCTGGAAAATCCCGCCAAAGAAGCACCCGACTACGTCTACCAGCGCACGGTCCATCCCGAGAACGCACCGGATGTGCCGGAATATATCGAGGTTGGCTTCGAGAAAGGCGATGCTGTCAGTGTTAACGGTGATGCCATGTCACCAGCACAGGTCCTGACGAAACTCAATGAATTCGGCGGCCGTCACGGAGTTGGGAGGGTTGACCTTGTCGAGGGCCGTTTTGTCGGGATGAAATCACGTGGCATCTATGAGACCCCCGGTGGCACCATCCTGCTTGAGGCACATCGCGGCATCGAATCGATAACCCTTGATCGCGGCGCGATGCATCTCAAGGACCAGATAATGCCGCAATATGCTGAGTTGATTTACAACGGGCTCTGGTTTTCACCCGAGCGGGAAATGCTGCAGGCACTCATCGACAGAAGCCAGGAACATGTAACGGGAACGGTACGGCTGAAACTGTTCAAAGGCGTTGCCCGAACCGTCGGACGCTGGTCCGAGCATTCACTATATTCCGAGGAGCATGTGACTTTCGAGGAAGATGCTGGCGCCTACGACCAGAAGGACGCTGCGGGCTTCATTAAGCTGAACGCCCTGCGGCTTCGGCTACTAGCGATGCGTGACCAGCGGACTCGTTGATGGAGATGAGCTTCGGGTGCCTTCCAGGCGGTTATGTCAGGCAACACCGGTAGGATGTGCTTTGGATCCGCCCCGCAGGAATCCCTGACCATTCGGAGGCGATTGCCAGGTGGATCAGCCGGATATCGGCATCGCGGACGATCACGTCCCTCAGCGTTCCGCAAAACAATACCGGGAACGACCTTACCCGCTTTAGCCAGACAGGTTCAGGAAAGCCTGGTCGCATGCCTTGTCCCTGACGTCAGCAGCCTGTCGGAGGCCTTGCCAAAACCGAACCGCCCGCAGGGAATGAGTGCGCAAAGACATACATAAGGCTATGGCAGGAAACGATGTGAACGAAAGCCACCAGACCATCGCACTATCGCTGCCTGACCCGCTACGAAGATCCGTTCAGCGACCGTCAAACCGATCCGTCGATACCCGTCCGCTCGATCACACTAAGGCTGATGGGTAATCCCGTTCCAGGGCATGGCTTTCCCTGTATCCGGGTTCACGGTCAGTCCGGTCTGCCGCAACCTGTGGGAACACTCCACCTATGTAACAAACCCTAAGGAAGACAGCCCTGTGAACAACCTCCCAAACGGTGCATCATACAATCGTCTTTCAGCTGTCTCAGATCTGTTGATGATACGGTAAACTCAACTCCGTCCCGGTCCAGCCCTCGATCTCGTCCCTGCCGCGACACACTCGATCCAGCGCAGGGCCTGAAACACGAACGGATGCTTCAAGATGGAAAATCAGGTCTTCATGGCGGTGCTTTTTGCCGCATCCATGCATGCAGGCTGGAACTCGGTGGTCAAGGTAGGGCTCGACCGATCATCGACGGTACTGCTTCTGGCGCTTGTCCAGGCGATGATCGCAATCCCCCTGCTGCCCTTCGTGGCGCAGCCCGCCATTGAAGCCTGGCCCTGGATCCTGGCCTCCTCTGTGCTGCATGTCGGTTACAAGGTCTTTCTGATGCAGGCCTATGCCCATGCCGACCTAAGTCAGGCCTACCCGCTCGCTCGCGGTACCGCGCCGTTGATCGTCACCGTCTGGTCGGTGCTGTTTCTTGGCGCCACTTTCACACCATACTCGCTAGTGGCGATCCTCGCCATTTCGCTGGGGATTCTACTGATGGCGACCCGAGGAGCGGCCGGGGGCCGAATGCACCGCACAGCGCTGTTCTGGGCGCTGGGCACTGCAGGCTTCACTGCAGGCTACACACTGGTTGACGGAGTGGGCGCACGGATTGCCGGAACTTCCTCGGGCTTCATCCTCTGGATGGTGATCGGCGATGCTATCGGCATGGTGATCCATGCGGCACTGTTCCGCAGCCGCGCCGCCTTCCCGGCGCTGCTGCCAGCCTGGAAGAGCGGGCTTGCCGCCGGGGCGATGTCCCTTGGCTCCTACTGGATTGCGGTCTGGGCTTTCACCCAGGCACCCATCGCGCTGGTCGCGGCGCTACGGGAATCGAGCATCCTCTTCGCTACGATCATCGCCGCCGTTGTATTGCGCGAGCAGGTGGTCCGCTGGCGTTGGATCTCCGCCTGCGCCATTGCCTGCGGGGTGGCACTCATGAAGATTTGATCACGGATGCCCATTTGCCTCCATGGCATTTCCATTGCTGGCAGGGTCGGGTAAATCTTCTTGTGGCAATTCAGCTGTGTTAAGGCATCTTTGGTTTCTGCAAATTTTTTCAAGAAGAGGGCTGCCATCCGCCCAACCCGGTGGAACCTAAGGTTCGGGACACCACATCCCTAGGAGGGAACCTGATGGATCCACGGATTGGATGTCCGGGACGGCCACCTCTTCTCCACCGACACGGTTCCTCAGACAACCCTCGTCCATGGTAGCTTCCAGAACCCATTGGAGGCTGCCCAATATACCAGCGGGAGGGCCTCGCTCACGAAGAAGCTTTGTGTCCCAGCCGTCGTTTCGCCCATGTCTCCCGCGTTGGGCCGATCATTCCAAGCGCTACCAGATCGTCACACCCAGCCTCCCGTCAGTTGAGGAAATGTGGCATCCAGACCGTCCTGATCTATGCAACGCTGAAAATTCACAACTTCGGATATAGTTCCCATCGGAAAGATTCTGGCAAGCTTCCAAGGCCTGACACAGAACCAAACCCCCAATCCACAAGCATTGATGGTGCCTACAATGATCAGGGCCAACGCAAGCATCAGGCATGGGCCGCGTATCGGTCGCCTATGTCATCTTTGTTGCTCAGGAACTGTCCAGTTACGTGTTGCCGCACACAACTGACGACCGCTCCGAGTCGCCGAGTCACGCTATCTTCACCCAGCACACGAACTCTGAAGATCAGCTCTTTAGGCGTGGAAAAATTGCTCTCCAACTCCTTTCGCCCCGCCCATTTCCGTGTAGAATTGGCAGAGTGTTGTTGGGACAATTCCGCGGAAAAGTCAGCAACAAGCCCTGCAGTCCGTATCCCAGTGGGCTCTTCTTCTGAACGCGTTCGCCAAGTTTGAGCGCCAGCGTTTTTGCAGCACCCCTTTCCTCGTCGGACTCCCAGAACCCCAGCCCATTTGGGAAAGCAAATCTGTCATTACCAATTATTTCGCACACCTCTAGATCAGCGTTTTCCATCTCACACTCCAAGAAGGCCCTCACCTTCTCCTCGCCCTTCGACGTTCCGCACAAGACCACGACCGACAATGGAATCCTCGTTCCGATCCCGGCTTCCCGAAACGAAGCGCTCAGGTCTAACAGTCTCTCCTTCATATTGGTGCCAGTGCCAAGTATGTCGTCGACCACAACAACGCCAACTTGCCGATCCAGCTCGACCGATCCCACGATGGACACGACTTTGCCGGGCTCCGCGACGTTGGTGGATGCAATGTTATTCACGTTTGCGTATAGGCCCGCATAGTAAGCTCCGCTTTTTCCGAGACCATCTCCGCAGGTGACGAAAATATCCTTCCGTCTTTCCGCCCGTTTCCGCTGGACGAACTGGGGCAACTTCGAGCGGATTCGCCTGTGCGCCTGCTCGAATTTTTCCCTGATTTCCGGTTCCCGGAAAAACTTGACGTTCTGAAGTATCTTGAATAGAATTCTTATATCGACATTGCTGTCTACCTGGTCGATCCAGAGTCTCACGTCCTCCGGCGTAATCTGACGGCCTTGGTACAGATCCCAACTATCGACCAATGTCCTGATCTCGCGCGCGTCGACATAGGCATCGTCTTCCCGACTTTGTTTCGCGGCTGCCAATTCGTCGCCGAGCTGATCACTGACCAGACGGGAAAATCCCCCCTCGCGCAACCAGTCAGCAAACAGGCTGACGGTCGGATAATATTCATGCTCCGTCAGTCGAAGTACGTTGCGTCGACAAAAGTCTTCGAGCAAGGGCAGCACCTCGACTTTGGGAAGAAGGCTTGAGTGAAGGTTGTCGTAAATGTTCTCGTGAGTGGGACGCCGACCGGCTCTCACCGCCCGCGCCCAAGCAACGAGGAGCCGACAGCGGTTCAATGAAACAATTTCGACCTCATTGGAATCTCCCCTTATGCCGTCCCGCCAATAATGCGCGAAGGCATTGGTATCGAGGTCATTAATCTTGCGTTCGGCGGCCTTGTCCACCTCGGCGGGGGAAATTTCCGCATCCTTGTACTGAATTGCCTGTTCATACAGCGTGCTGCAAAGGACCTTCGTAAAATAGGGGTGTCCGTCTGTCAGTTCGAAAAGCTTTCGAACAGCTGCCTCGTGTACCTTGATGCTGTGTGCGACTGGCTTTTCCACCAAGTTGCGGTAGTCCGCCCACTCTGTAGACAGATCGAAGCTATCAAGGGATTCCTTGGCAAATTTATTGACCTTATCTCCTTGCGAAGACATCACATAAGGCATTTTCTCCGCGCCTACCAATATGAATGCGATGTTCGGTTTCGAAGACAGGGCGCGCAGGTTAAGGAAGAATGTACTCGCCAGCTCCCCATAACGATACAATTCCTCGTTTATTTCATCAAACTCGTCGAGGATGATGACCACGCGCCTATCGGGAAGTTTTTTCCCCAAGAGATTCAAGAGACTATTGAGGGGTACTAGAGATGAGGAATAGTCCTTCTCCTCCCACTCGACATGGGAGGGCAGTTTTTCTGACAGAAAGGATTCCAGCTGCTGCCCAAGTTCCCGAAGCGTGTCGCGCCCAGCCGCGTGGCGGATTTCGCCGCACTCCAGATATAGTACATGGTAGTCGCCGTCGTACCAAGAGTCCATTATCTGGGCTTTAACTGCGTGCGCCAGAGAGCTTTTGCCGACCCGTTTCTGGCCGGTGATGTAGCAAGATTGCATGGAGTCTGGGGCTATGCGGCGGATCATTCGATGGAGGGCGTCCTGGCGACCATAGAAATGTTCGTCATGGGCAACTTCCAGACTGTATGGTTGCTGCCGGGAAAGCACATTCCAGTCGAGGTCGGTTCGCTGGGCTAAGACACGTACAGTAAAGTCGCAGGCCCTAGTGTCAGATTTTCCTAAGACATTCCATTCGATGCTGACGTAAACCTCCAGCCCGTCGCTAGGTGCATCAAGCGAGAACAGCAATGTCAGAAAGAAAGACGCCTGATCGATGTCACCAAGGTTTGTTTTTGTCCGTCTGGACCGTACAATGTTCCGCAAAGCATTCAGCACGAACGTTTAGTGCGACCCCCTGTTCGGTCTTTGTCAGCGGGATGTGAAGCTCAATCGGAGTGTTGGTAACGTGTAAGGGGTACTTTTTGGGCATGTCATAGACATCAGCGGGCGGCACGATACTACAATCGAATTTTTCCGCCAATCTGGTTTGGTAGGAATTGATTTCGATTTCAACATTCTTCAGGAACGGTAGGACGAAGTCCTTGACAAAGAAATTTTGTTTGGACTCTAGGTGGCCTATGGCATCGTTTACGGTTTCCAATAGGTTTTGCAAGTTGTTCTGAAGTTCCCTGACGTGTGACTTGGTCGTTTGTTGGACAAGTTTGAGAATGCTGCTGATTGATGTGGCGGCAAACTGAAATTCCAGAGGATTGAGATAAGACTTGAGGGGTCCTTGATTCAGCATCCGCATGAGGGACTCGCGGCGGCCCACCAAATCGTGGAGACCCGAGATCGATTGAGTCAGGATTTGCAACTCCTCGCAGACAACATAGTGGAATTTGGAGTAGGTGGTAAGACGTTCATGATTCTGAACTTTTTTATTATCAGGTAGAATCGATGTAATCTTATCGTTGCCTCGCTCGATTATCGTCACTAAGTGTCGACCAGCCGATCCTTCGATCGTGTCCGGTAGAAGCCCATCGCATGAGACGAGACGGATCGTGAGCATACTAAGCTGGTTGTCCACGCGTGAAGGCTCAGTCGCCGCGAGGCGCGCGAAAATCTGGGCGAATGAGAGAGAAGTGTCTTCCCACATCCCGCCCAACTTAAGCAGGGCAGCGCGTATGTTTTTCCTAGCCGAATTGGGGTCCAATGATCCAGAGGAAAATCCTTCGATGCTCAATTCTATGGTTTCGGCTGGTGAAGAGGCATGTGACATGAGAAATCCTTGGTCTGCTTCGAGTGGTGGACGGTTGAATGGTCCTCGGGTTCGCCAAGTGTCGGAGCGAGGCATTCAGTTTCAAACGCGAAGGACGCCCTTTGAAGGGAATGAGGTGGCTGCGGTTCAAATTAATCTATCATTCAGGTGCCTTCAACTTACTTTCGGGGGCTCTCTACTCAAGGAAATCTCAGAAATTTGATCGTTTGAAAGCGCTTATGGCAGGTGGCAGCCACTCGTTCTCTTCGGGTTTCTGCATTACGCTCGCTACTTTTCTGCCTTGGGCCACTCCCTCATGTGCTCGAAGTCCATGTTGAAGTCCAGCCTGCTGGGCTGCAGCGATAGGGGAAGCGCATGAATTTCATACCCCGAGTATCCAGAGTGGGGAGCCGTCGTCCAAGCCCGCCACTTTCCTCATCACGCGGATTGACTTCCGCTCCTTCGCTCGGGTGGGCGGTTCACCGCCATGTGCTTCATTACCGAGAGGCTGTTTGGGGCCTGATCTTTCCGTACACGGCTGTCATCATCCTGGAAGGTTACGTCCGGAACCCGCCGCGGCGGTTCCCGATGCACCGGTGCGAGCGCACGGTATGCGCGAACAATCCGGCATCGGGCGGTAACGGCAGGAGGTATTACCACGTCTCCACCGTGGTTTCGCCACCGACATCACAGGTGGACACCATCCGTCTTGATGCTGGCCAGACCCGTCCATTCCAGATGAAGTTCGCGCAACTAGCCGATGTCCGTGCACTGGCTATAGGCGCGTGTCCCGGTTCGGCCTCTGTCACCATCAACCGTCCGGAAGTACTCGACATTTTCATGCTCCCGCTCCCTGAACCAAGTCAGCACGTCCTCGTGCAGAGTGCCTGGGTTCGCCTTCAGCGCGAGCACGTAATCCGCCCCCGCTCATGGAGTTTCTCCGCTATGGCGCGCTGGCAGCCCACGGCGTCGTACCGCAAAGATCAGATGCAGGGGTGCCATTCCGCCGGCCTCCGGGCCGCGGACGGTCTTTCCGTCCACCGCGACGATGCGGCAGACGCGGTTCCCGCAGATCTCCCCGACCCACCGCAAGAAGGCCTCGCCGACACCTCGGGACCGAGCGCCCGGAACACCACCGACAGGGTGTCGTGCGGCGGAGTGCCATGGGGCAGATCGGACAGCCGACGCAGGAATTCGGCGATGTCGGTAACACTTTCGCACCCAGCCACCGTCTCGTAGAAACGGAGCGGAAGTATCCCGTGCAGCGGATACAGGATCTTCGAGTGCTGCCGGGTGTTCAACGCCTGCTATAACCAACTGGAACGATGTGGTTTTTTCATGACACCGCTCTTTGGTTCGTGCTGTTCCAAAGCCCTGGACCAGACGGCTACTGTCTGCGCAACTGCACCCGTCATTCATGCGATACCCCTAGCTGCAGCGGCTTCAAGGCACCGCTAGAAAACCCAGTCGTGTGAAGATAATCAAGAACATGGATGCTTTCCATGTCGGCAAACATGGCCATTCTCAGGTGCCCGATTGACATCGAAAACTCCGGCCGGATTCCTGCGGGAGCCGCTCCAAAGCCTTACCTCAAATTGAATTGTGCCATAAGTAAACGAGCGAATTATCGAATTCGGGTGTATCGCACCAGACAGGTCAGAGAGCTCGTCTTAGCTTGAAACGCCGCACCCCACCTTCAAGAACCGTCGCGAAGAGGCCTCTTCACACCGCCCGGATAGAACCATGTTCAAACATCCCCCACTGCGAATCTTGCTCAAAAGAACCGCAATGGGCGCTTGTGAGGGTCATAGCGGGCTGCACCACCGCGCCAGAAGTCTTCGGCCTCCTCGAAAACTGTTTGCAGATTCTGCATGGTCTGCCCCTTCCGTTGGTTCTGCAGGCACATTGGCAATATTCTTGTAGTATTGCGAAAGCGCTTCAATAGCGGAATTTCAGGTTCGATAGCCACAGCACAACGGATAAACCCCCCGTGATCGCCAATGCTACAGGGTTGCGGCAACGCATGGCATGGGCGACTACCACGCCAGAAAGGGAGGAATGACATGTCGGCTTCAATCCAAACCACGAAAAGAGCGCTTACAGCAACTGCAATTCTAGTTTCCAGCCTTGTGCTGCTTTCTCACGCCAGCTCCGCCGAAACCCGAACAGCGGTGTTCGCAGGTGGCTGTTTCTGGTGCGTGGAATCGGACTTCGAGAGTGTGGAGGGGGTCATTGGGGCCGTGTCGGGCTTCACTGGCGGAACCGTCGCCAATCCAACGTACAAACAGGTTGTCAGGGGTGGTACCGGCCATCTGGAAGCTGTGCAGATCGAATATGACCCGGACAGAGTGAGCTACGAACAGCTTCTCCATCTATTTTTCCGATCGGTGGATCCAACCGATGACGGTGGCCAGTTCTGTGACCGGGGTCACAGTTATACGACGGGGGTGTTCGTCATGGATGAGGCTGAGAAGATTGCCGCGGAAGCTGCTAAGGCAGCGGCAGAAGCCGACCTTGAAAGGACTGTCGTCACTCCGATTCTTGATGCCGGGACATTCTATCCAGCAGAGGAGTACCATCAGGACTATTATATGAAATCGGATCTGATTCTTTCGCGGTTCGGGCCGATATCCAAGAAAAAGGCCTATAAGCGCTATCGCCAGGGCTGTGGGCGTGACGTCAGGATCAGGGAGCTGTGGGGCGATGCTGCACCTTTCGCATCGAGCTGAGGCCTGGTTGACGTTTTCCGTCTGACCGGGCAGCCTGAAAAGTACTGGCAAGGACCATTTCGGGGGAATCCTTGACCGCAGCCAATTCCACGCTGTCACCGATGATGGCGCAATACATGGACATCAAAGCGAAGCATCCCGATGCCCTTCTGTTCTTCAGGATGGGCGATTTTTACGAGATGTTCTTCGATGACGCCGCCGCCGCCGCGGAGGCGCTGGATATTGCGCTTACCAAACGCGGCAAACATCTGGGCAGGGACGTGCCGATGTGTGGCGTTCCGGTCCACGCGGCGGAGGGCTACCTGCTGACACTGATCCGCAAGGGGTTCCGCGTCGCTGTATGCGAGCAGGTCGAGGATCCGGTCGACTCCAGAAAACGGCGCCCGCCAAGATCAATTCTAAGTCGTGACGTGGTCAGGCTTCTGACTCCCGGAACCATTACCGAAGACAGCCTGCTTGAAGCACGGCGACACAATTTCCTGGCATCCTATTGTGAAGTACGGGGCGAGGGCGCACTGGCCTGGGCCGACATCTCCACGGGATCGTTTCGCGTGATGGGCTGTTCCAGAACCCGGCTCTCTCCGGAACTGGCGCGGATTGCACCCAAGGAGGTACTTGTCCCGGACACGGCTGAGGCCGATCTACTGGAGATCATTTCCGATCTCGGCGCATCCGCAACTCCCCTGCCCCGTGCCAGTTTCGACAGCACCTCAGCGGAACGGCGGCTGACCTGGCTGTTCAAGGTAGGGTCACTTGATGCATTCGGGGGGTTCTCAAGGTCGGAAACTGGCGCTATGGGCGCGATCGTCGATTATCTGGATCTCACCCAGAAAGGTCAGCTTCCTCTGCTCCGCCCTCCCGTGAAGGAAAGAATCACATCGATCATGCAGATCGATGTGGCGACAAGACGAAACCTGGAACTGACACAGGCGCTTGACGGTGGAAAGGAAGGATCGCTGCTATCGGTGGTGGACCGCACGGTCACCGCCGGGGGTGGGCGATTGCTGGAGCGTCGCCTGTCATGCCCGTCTCTGGAGCCTGAAACGATCCACGGCCGGCTGGACGCTGTCGAATACTGCATTGCCGAACGCACGCTGGCAGACAACCTGCGCCGTTACCTGCGCCAGATACCCGATCTTGACCGTGCTATTTCCCGCCTGTCACTGGATCGGGGTGGCCCCCGGGATCTGGCCGCGATCCGTAAGGCTCTCGGACACGCAGCGGCGATCTCCACGGAATTTGAGGAGCGCAACCTACCAGACCTGATTTCGGAAGCGGCCGCAGATCTGACCGGGCAGGCCGAATTGCATAACCTTCTCGAAACCGCCCTTCTGGCCGAGCCACCGCTCTATGTACGTGACGGTGGCTTCCTCGCACCCGGCTTCAATGAGGAACTGGACGAAGCCCGCAGGCTTCGCGACGAGGGCCGAAGCGTCATCGCGGAAATGCAGGGAGAATATGCGATTGAAACCGGAATCGCTTCCCTGAAAATCCGGCACAATAACGTTCTTGGGTATTTCGTCGAGGTCAAGGCCAACCGGGCGAAGGAAATTATGGAAACCCCTTTCGGCGAGAAGTTCATTCACCGCCAGACGACATCCAACACCATGCGGTTCGCTACTGTTGAATTGGGAGAAACGGAAACCAGGATTCTGAATGCGGGAAACCATGCACAGGAGATCGAGACCCGCCTGTTCGGCGAATTGCGGAATGCGGTTCTCGACAGCGCGGCCGCACTTGGAGCAATGGCGCTTGCACTCTACAGAATCGATCTCGCGACCGCTTTGGCCGATCTTGCGGTTGAAGGGAACTGGTGCCGACCTGCGATCGACGACAGTCGGCGCTTCCAGATCAAGGCTGGCCGCCATCCCGTCGTCGAGCGCGCGCTGCAGACACAGGACGGTGCCGCGTTCATCGCCAACGACTGTGAACTGGCGAAAGAAACTGACGGTGCCGATATCTGGCTGCTAACCGGCCCAAATATGGCGGGAAAGTCAACATTTCTGCGACAGAACGCGCTGATCGCGATACTTGCTCAGATGGGCAGTTACGTTCCCGCCTCATCTGCCAGCATTGGGCTGGTCAGCCAGCTGTTCAGCCGGGTCGGCGCGTCCGACAATCTGGCGCGGGGCCGATCGACCTTCATGGTGGAGATGGTCGAGACAGCCGCCATACTGAACCAGGCTGATGATCGTGCGCTTGTCATTCTCGACGAGATCGGGCGCGGTACATCGACCTATGATGGGCTTTCCATCGCCTGGGCCACCCTGGAACACCTACATGAGGTCAACGGCTGTAGGGCATTGTTTGCAACGCATTACCATGAACTGACCCAGCTCGCAAAGCGTCTCGAAGGCGTCGAGAATGCCACGGTCGCCGTTAAGGAATGGGAGGGCGAAGTAGTCTTCCTGCACGATGTCCGCAAGGGTGCGGCAGATCGGTCATACGGCGTCCAGGTGGCCCGGCTGGCTGGATTGCCGCAGTCAGTCATCGAACGTGCACGCGAAATTCTGGCGCAACTGGAATCCGGCACAAGGGAAGGAAAGGCTGGCAGCAGCTCTCTGCTTGACGACCTACCGCTGTTCACTGCCCAGCCCTCGGCACCAGCGCCGCGTCTGTCTGTTCCATCGAAGGTAGACAGACGGATCGGTGAAGTGCTGCCTGATGAACTCACGCCACTAGAGGCGTTGAGGCTGGTGTATGAGCTAAAGGAACTAGCGGAACAGTAATACCGTAAGCAGTCCACAAGCCGTACAGGCAGGAAAGAGAGGACAGAGCTGCATAGCAGCGGCTGTGGCACGTCCCGGACGGAACCTATGAAACTGGTGCGCATCCCACCGCCGATCAGTCGCGGCGGATCCAGAGAACGACGGTGTCGGACCGCGGAGGCCGCACAAATTGCCAGGAGTCAAGCCTCCACTACCACAAGCCAGTAAGCCTGATGGCAAAGCGACGTCAAAGTCAGTCTGAACTCGCACCGCAGAGTAATTCAGCGGTGCAATAGATCATGCCATATCTGTTCCCCACCGGACCACCAGGCAAGCCATCAAGTCGAGGCGAAGAGCGCCGGAAACCGTCATTGGGTTACGTTCGGCTGCACCGGGGAACCGCGGCCCGCCTATGGAAGGCGGGCCAAGCAGGAAGTTCACTTCTTGAGGTTGGTCCAGATCTGGTCATATACGGCCTGTGTCTCCTCGTCGCAGACCTCGATAAATACGGCGGGACCCGCGCTGGAAGGAGGATTGGATTCCGGTAGAGTGGCCAGTTCCGGATCAAGAAACGGCTCAACACCAGTCAGGCCCGCACCATAACGGGCGAAATTCGACACCGCAGCGATGTTCTCGGGTTCCAGCAGGAAATCCATGAACGCAATTGCGCTGTCGCGGTTCGGGGCATCCTTCAGCAGCACGACATTGTCCATCCACGCGATATAGCCCTGCGTGGGGAACGCGTATTTCAGAGTGGCCCTTTCGCTACGCGCCTTGGCGCCAAAACCGTCATATATCTGGCCAACAGCGGCATCGCCGGAAACCAGGACTTCCTTGGCGGTATCCGAGTTGAAGGAGGCCCAGTGACCCTTGGCTTCCTGCAGCATGTCGTTCAGGGCCTTCAACTGCTCCCGATCCTGCGAGCATTGCGGAATGCCAAGGTGTAGGGCGGCCATGGCAAGCACTTCACCCTGGCTGTCAAGCATGTTGATTTTTCCGGATAGTTCCGCTGGCGGATTGAACAGAATGTCGGTCGTATCGATGTTTCCGTCGTAGACAGCCGTGTCCACCATGAACGAGGTCGAACCCCACTGGTATGGGATCGAATGCAGGCGTCCGGGATCAAAGCTTGGGTCAGCCCATTCGGGCGAGATGTTGCCCATGTTGGTCAGTTCACCTTCGGCGATGGTATCGAGCAGCCCCTCATTCAGCATGATCGCGACCATATAGTCGCCGGGCACCGCTACATCATACGTGCCCATGCCACCGGCCTTCAGGGATGCAAGCATGGCCTCGTTGGAATCATAGGTATCCATGGTTACCTCGATTCCGGTTTCTTCCGTGAACTTCTCAAGCAGCTCCTCTGTGATATACTCAAACCAGTGATAGATGACGAGATTGCCTTCGGCACTGGCAGCCGACGACCCTAAAACCAGCGTTACGGACGCGGCTGTTGCCTTGATCCATGAATTCATTGATGCCTCCCTTCACGTTTACTTGGCATTGTCTGCTTTGTTAGCACATTTTCGGGGATCGACAAACCGTTCCAGCGGCATCAGGTCAACCTGGACAACAGCGCCGGATCTGGACAGCTGCATTCGCGCCATTCGCCTCCAGCCAGCGAAAACACCACGATAAAGATGGGATCAATGCCAGATCTCCGGGCCATTTCAGGCACCGGAACCGCGGTCGGCCATGTCTGGATTTCCAGCCGTTCCACCACCGCTCACCTCGGTCCAGCACGTTCACGATGCCGTAAGGTGTTCCCGCCAGTTGCGCCTGCATCATTCACGAGCCCTCAGAACTCCAATGCTGCCCAGGCTCTCCGATTCCTGGCAAAGCCATGTCCCTGGCCCAATGGAAAGGCACCCGCACTCCTAATTCCTGACCAATCCTCGCAATGCTACCCTCTCTGCCTCCTCAAAGGCGGTCGGGAACGCCGAATCCGCCAAAACGAGATGAACTGTCCCGATGATCACCATCTGCTTCAGTGATCGGCTTTGGTCGGAACCCTCGCCCTGCTGACAAAATAACTGATGGTGACGATGACCGCTGACACCAGCAGCAATAGCGTGGAGATCGCCATTATGTTCGGCTTGATTCCCTGTTTTACCGCCCCAAAAATCGCCGTTGGCAGGGTCTCTACCCCTGCACCCTTCACGAAATTCGTGATGATGAAATCATCAAGGGAAACGATGAAGGCGAGCAGAAAACCCGAAACTATGCCCGGCAGCATCATCGGCAGAAGCACGCGTCGAAATGCCTGTGCCCTGGTTGCATACAGATCCATCGCAGCCTGTTCGAACGTATCCTCAATTCCCTGCATGCGGGCCTGGATGGGAAGGTACGCGAAGGGGATGCAGAACGCTATATGGGCGACAAGTATCGTCAGATACCCGCGGGTAAACCCAATGGAATTGAAGAAAATGAGCGTGGCCACCGCTGTCACGATTTCCGGAACCATGAGTGGCAGTGAAATAAGCCCCAATGAGACCGTGCGCATACGAAACCTGCCACCCCGGACGATTGCGGTGGCCGCCGAGGTCGCGATTATGGTGGACACGGTGGCCGCAACCAGCGCGATGGTAAAGGAATTGACTGTCGCCTGCTTGAACTTACCGCTTTCCGGGCCGGTGAAGACATCCAAATACCATTGTAGTGAGACGCCCTCCCAGACCGTGATTGAGCGTGAGGCGTTGAACGAATAGACCGTCACGACGATCAGCGGGGCATAAAGGATTGCCAAGCAGAGAAACGTGATCGTCCTGAATCCGGAATAGCTGCGGATGTCGGTTCGAGTGGCCATCTATACGCGCTCCCGCCCTGCCTTCGCCTGCTGGCGGGCGAATGCAAGCAGGATCAGCAATACCATGGTCAACAGAATCATTGACGCCGCCGCACCAAATGGCCAGTTGCCGGCACTACCCTTGAATTGCTCCTCGATAAGGCTGCCAATCATGAAATTCTTTGCGCCACCAAGTAGATCCGGAGCGAGGAACGCACCCAGAGACGGGACGAAGACAAGGATGCAGCCTGCGACAATGCCAGGACGAACGACCGGAATCAGGATCCGGCGAAGCGTCACCCATTTCGACGCATAGAGGTCTGCGGCAGCCTCGGAAAGGGCGAAGTTGTAGCGCTCAACGGCTGCGTAGATCGGCAGAACCATAAACGGCAGGTATGAATAGAACAGCCCGATCTGCACAGCAAGATTGGTGTTGATGATATGGATCGGCATGTCAATGACACCCATCCAGATGAGAAAGTCGTTTAACGGTCCCTGATCCCGCAGAAGAAATTTCATCGATACGGTGCGGATCAGGAGATTCACCCAATAGGGAACGGTTATCAGAAATACCCAGATCGCACGCGTGCTGCCCGGCCGGGTAGCGATGAAGTAAGCTGTCGGGAAGCCGATGACGAGCGAAAGAAGGGTGGCGGCCCCGGCCTGCCAGATCGAGCGCCAGAAGATGGTGATGTATGTCCATTCGATCCTGGGCGGCTCATCTCCGAACAGACCACGGTCGAAAAAGAACTGATCATAGGCCGCAAGCGTGAATTCCCAGACGATGCCGCCACGAAATTCCTTCGTCAGGAACGAATAGACCAGCATCGTTCCGACAGGTATGAGAACGAAGACCCCCAGAACGGCCCAGGACGGCAGCAGCAGCCATGTCCGCACTTCGCGGTAGGTCTCGGATCTGGTCGCCCCGCCAGGTGCCGCGTCCGCCGACATCAGTCAGCCAGAAGACGCGCCGCGCCTGGTTCGACATCAATAAAGACCTCGGTTCCTGGCTCAAATATCAACGCCCTGCCTCGGTCAGAGTTCTGGGTGCGGACCATCAGCATCATCTCATCGGCCAGCCTGACGACGGTCTGGACATCGGTACCAACAAAGACGTTTTCCTGGACCGTTCCGGGAAAATTCCCGTCACTGGACCTGTCGAGGCACAGTCGCATCCTTTCCGGCCGGATCGAAACATGAACATCCGCACCAGCATCGACTCCCCTGACAGCATCGCAGGCCAGCTTCAGCCCGTTGCCGAACTGGCAGAACGCGTGTCGCCCGTCAATGGCGTCAACGCGAACCTCAAGCAGATTGGTCTCGCCAATGAAGTCTGCGACAAACCTGTTATGCGGGCGTTCGTAAACGGCACGGGCCTCTCCCAACTGCTGAAGCCTGCCCGCCGACATCACTGCAATCCGGTCAGACATGGTCAGCGCCTCTTCCTGATCGTGAGTGACAAAAATGAACGTGATGCCGGTTTCGCGCTGAATCGCTTTCAGTTCGGTTCGCATGGCCTGACGAAGCTTGAGATCAAGCGCTGAAAGAGGCTCATCAAGCAGCAATACCTTGGGTTTGGGTGCCAGGGCTCGCGCGAGTGCCACCCGCTGCTGCTGGCCGCCGGATAGCTGGAATGGCCTGCGACGGGCAAATTGACCAAGCTGGACCAGTTCCAGCATTTCACCCGCCTGTTTTCCAGCATCGGATTTCGAACGGCCAAGCATCTCGAGGCCAAACATGACGTTTTCCTCAACGGTCATGTGAGGAAACAGGGCGTAATTCTGGAACACGGTATTCACCGGGCGATGGTTGGGAGGCAGGTTCTCGATTTCCTCCCCAAATAGGAAAATCTCGCCTTCCGTCACGTCGTCGAAGCCAGCAATCAGCCGAAGGAGCGTTGTCTTCCCACAGCCCGAAGGACCAAGAAGGGTGAAGAATTCATTGTCCCTGATTGACAGTGTGATTCTGTCAAGTGCGGTGAAATCGCCGAAGCGCTTGACTACATTGAAAACATCAATTGCGTTCGATGCCTCTGGCATGTCCCGTTTCCAGCTGCCGCAGTTCCGGTCACCTGACTCCTTACCAAAGCATCCCGCGCTGTCCAACTCCCTGAACCGGATCCTGTTTCAACGGAGAGTTCATCCGGATACCGTGTCCGCCCTGCGTTACGGTCCTGGTCATCCATGCATGAATCCCAGGCTTGGTTCAGCATTTGCATTTCGGAACTTCACTGCCCTCAGGGCTGAAGGGCCGAAAGTCGAAAACGACCTGCCTGCAGTTTCGGCCCTTGCCGGGAAATTGCCGCATAAGCCGCCTAATCCTCCGGGATCAGGACCGGCCCCGAAGCCTCGAAACCAACCTGTACCTCGCTTCCGACCAATAGTGGATTCTGAACATCGTCATGGACAACTAAAATGTCGCCAAATCTGGCCTCAACCGAATATTCCATACGAACACCGACATAGGTCGATTTCTTTATCGACGCCCTGAAGCCGTCGGGCGCTCCGAAGTTTATGCGCGAAGGACGAACTGCCATGACGGCCGGACCGGGACCGAGCCCACGCGATGCAAGCCGATAATGATAGTCTTCTATCGAAACGACCGCCGTGCCGTCGTTGACGGTCAGGACTTCACAGGGAATGATGTTGGCCTCTCCGATAAAGTCCGCGACAAAACGATCGACCGGCGCATCATACAGCTCTCGTGGCGATCCGATCTGCGCGATCCTGGCATCGCGCATGACAACGATCTCGTCCGAAACCGCGAGCGCTTCCTCCTGGTCATGAGTGACATAGACAACGGTCAGTTCCAGATCCTGCTGGATACCGCGGATATCCTCGCGCACCTGTCTGCGAAGCTTTGCATCGAGATTGGAAAGCGGCTCATCGAACAGCAGCACCTGCGGTTCCAGCACGATGGCACGGGCCACCGCAACGCGTTGCTGCTGCCCGCCCGAGAGCTCGCTTGGCAGGCGGTCTCCCAATCCCCTAAGACCAACCAGATCAAGTCCGGCAAGCGCGCGATCACGCGCCTCGGCCTTCGGAAAACCGGAAAACCCCAGACCATAGCTGACATTCTCCAGGACGTTCATATGCGGAAACAGGGCATAGGACTGAAAGACCATGCTGACGTCTCGGTCGGTCGGAGGCAGACGGGTTACGTCCCTGCCACCGATCAGGATCCGGCCGGAATTCGCCATCTCCAGGCCAGCAATCAATCTTAGCGTGGTCGTCTTTCCACAGCCGGAAGGCCCAAGAAGCGTAACCAGCTTCCCGGCGGCGATATCGAGATCGATATTGTCTACGGCAGCAACGTCCTTGCCGAATGTCTTGGTCACGCCGTCAAACCTTACCGGCGCGGCCTTTCCAGTGATCCGGGTGGCCGCCATCCTATCCTCCTTCTCGGGAAAGCTGCGTGCGACGCCCGATCTCCATCCTGCCCACAAGGAGCTGCAGCAGTCCGACCGCTGACAGCATTACAAATATGAGTGTGGTCGAATATGCGATCGCCAGACCGTAATCGTTGTTCTCGACACGGCCAATGATGTAGCTGGTTGCCATGTCGTATTCGGCGGAGACGAGAAAAATCACCGCGGATATCGCTGTCATCGCGCGGACAAAGCTGAAGACCAGCGCTGCCAGGATCGCGGAACGCAAGAGCGGCAGAATGACCCTTCGGAATGTCTGCCAGCTATTGGCACCAAGCGTAAGCGACGACTCATCCAGCGAACGGTCGATCTGGGACATGCTCGCGATCCCAGCGCGTATTCCCACCGGCATGTTACGGAATATGAAACTCACCACCAGTATGATGCCGGTTCCGGTAATCTCGATTGGCGGTACGTTAAAGGCAAGTATGTAACTGACACCGATTACGGTGCCAGGAATGGCAAAACTCAGCATTGTGCCGAATTCGAACGCATTCTTGCCAGCGAAGTTCTGACGAGTCAGAAGATAGGCGGTCGTGAGCCCGACAACAGCGGTCAGGGGAGCCGAGATGGCCGCAATGTAGATCGTCGTCCAGAAACTGTCCCAGGCCGATCCAGACCAATGCAGCCCGTGCTCGGTCATGCCCACTGAAAAGGCCGTCACATAGTGCTTGAAGGTCAATGTGTTCCTGACACCCCAAAGTTCGACGAAACTGCCGTAGACGATCATGCCGTAGATCGTGATGGTGAATAGCGCCCACAGGCTCACGATCACGAGGACCGGTATGGCCAGACGTTTGGGCATCAGGGGATGTACGCCTGCGTCGCCCTTTCCGGTGACCGTTGTGTATCGCTTTCGCCCGAGCCAGGCGCGCTGGAGATAGAAGGCGGAAAGGGTGAAGAACAGAAGCACGATGGCAAGCACGGCCGCTCGGCCCTGATCGTATTGGGCGCCCACGATCGCAAAGAAGATCTCGGTTGAGAGGACATCGTAGTTGCCACCGAGAACCAGCGGATTACCGAAATCGGCCATGCTTTCGATGAAGCCCAACAGAAAGGCGTTGGCCAGCCCCGGACGCATCAGCGGGAGCGACACCGTGCGAAAGGTCTGCCACCGATCGGCCCGTAGGGTCTGCGCCGCCTCCTCCATCGAGGGAGAGACCCCTTCGACGACCCCAATCAGGACCAGGAAGGCGATCGGGGTAAAGGCCAGGGTCTGCGCGATCAGAATTCCCGGCAGACCATACAGCCATCGGGTCGGTTGAATGCCGAACATCTCGGCGAAGAACACGGTAATCGATCCAGAAAGGCCGAACAGAAGGATGAGAGCAAGTCCAATGACAAATGGCGGCGTAATGATCGGCAGCACCGTGAGCGCACGAAGCCAGCGCTTCGCCCGAAAACCCGACCGCGTGACTACCAGCGCGAATGCCAGTCCCAGCGCGGTCGTCGTCAGCCCCACAAGGATGGCCAGGAACAGCGAGTTCCACGCAACCCCACAGCGTGCACCCGCAAGGCAACCCAGACCCCAGACCCTTGAGTCCAGGAACTTCGAGAAAAAAATCAGTGTCGAATAGGCGCCTTCCTCGGTGATGAACGCGAATAGCAACATGCGAGCAATGGGAAAGAACACGAAGGTGGCGACGATGACCACGACGAAACCGATGGCACTGACGACGAACACATCACCACCGACCGCGCCCCGCGCCGCGATTCCCTGGGTAAGGAGAAATAGAAAGGAAGAGGCCAGGAGCAGGGCCCCGTAGCCCATACCGAACTGCCGATCACCAAGGTCACCGAACGTGGCGGTTAACCATTGAAAATTGTAACCTCGGATCCCGATGCCAAATCCCTGCGCCATCAGCCAGCAGAATCCAGCTGCACCGGCAACAATGAGAATGATCGCATGGGCCGGCTTCTCAAGGCGCAGAGCCAGCAGGGACAATGCAAGCGGCAGGAGTAGCGGCAGAAGCCAGAGCTTCTCGCCCTGCGCGACCAGGAATGCCGCTGGGGCGTAGTCCGTATCGAAAGGATACCCGTCGAGCAGCCAGACGAAGGAGAAAAAGCCGTCTTCAATCCCGTACCAAGGGACGAGACCGTAACTCACCCACCCCGCAACGATCCAGAAAATCAGAACGGGGTGAGTTCTTCTGCCAGCAGCGGAGCTTTTCAAGCTCTATTGGGGAAGTGTGGACACTTCGTCATCCCACTTTTTCAGGAGCCGCTTCCGCTCGTCTGAAGAGCCATATTTGCGGAAATCATAGTCGATCAGCTTGATTGTCGACATGTCCGGTGCGCTCGGCGATGTTTCCGCGTTCATGTTTGACGGAACCTGGAAAGCATTGACCTGTAGGGCGAGGTTCTGAGCCTCGGCAGTCAGCGCCCAGTCATAGAACTTCTTCGCTTCTTCGAGGTTGCGCGCACCCTTGATGATCGACATGGAGCCGATCTCGTATCCGGTACCCTCGCATGGAGCTACCACCTGGATTGGGAATCCACTTACGGCCTGCTTGACCGCATCATGCATGAAGACGATGCCAATAGTGTTCTCACCCCTTCCAGCTGCCTTGATCGGGGCGGATCCGGACTTGGTATACTGGTTGATATTGGCATGGAGACCCTTCATGAACGTGAATCCTTCCTCCTCGCCAAACAGCTGCACCATTGATGCAAGGGTCGTGTAGGCAGTCCCGGACGAGTTCGGATTGGCCATCTGGACATGCCCCTTGTATTCGGGTTTCAGAAGATCCTCCCAGCAGGACGGCTCTGGCAGATTGTTGGCGGCGAGGATTTCCGTATTGAAGCCGTAGCCGAGCGCTCCGGAATATATGCCGATCGTCCTGTTACCGGCGCTCTCGGCCTGTGCGATCGCCCATTCATGCAACTGGTCGCGCATGGGCGAGATGTATTCCTCGGTCAATCCTTCCTCGGCTGCCTGTAGATGAGGATCACCCGTCCCACCCCACCAGACATCGCCTTTCGGATTCGACGATTCCGCGCGAATCTGGGCAAAGGTCTCCCCAGAGGATTTCCGCGTCATGTTGACGTCAATACCCGTCGCCTCTTCGAAACTACGGGCCATCAGCTGGCACCAATCTTCCTGAGCGCTGCAGTAATAGGTCAGTTTGTCAGCCAGTGCGGCCCCTGACGTCAGCGTAAAGCCGAGCACGGCAGTAGCGAACGTCATTGATGAAACTCTCATAACATTCCTCTCCTTTTTTGTGATTTCTCCCGAACACTTACACGGCCCGTTCATCTCTAGGCCTTCGACAATGGACCGCGTGACCTGCCACCCCTGTTGCAGTCAGTCCAGCACAGATTCCAGGCACCGGAGAACGCATATGGAGCAGACGACAGGACGCGATCCGGATAGCACACCTCCCCAACTATGGCTAGATCAATTGTTGGCCGACGTTCCCATCACGCCGGAATGCGTTACGATTCTGAAACGCGCCATCTGCGGATCAACTCAGGGCGATCAGAATTCGGTCCATCATCGCATCACAGGCGCTGAGCTGGGCCTCGGAAATGAATTCATCCGGCCTGTGCCCCTGATCATCCATCGATCCAGGACCGCAGACCACGGTTGGTATTCCCAGCTGACCGAAGAAGCCCGCTTCCGTACCAAAGGCGACCTTCGTTATGGCAGTCGTGTCAGCAAACGAACAGGCAAGCCGGACGATATCGGCGCTGGTCGGAATGTCGAGCCCAGGATAGGAGTTCACCTGCGTGATTTCGATGGCCGCGGCTGAACACATGTCACGATACCCGGCAGCAGCGCGGTCGGCGGCAACCTGAATCCTGGCAATCACACCCTCGGGCGCTTCAGCCGGTAGATGACGGAATTCGAAATCGATTTCAGCAAGTTCGGGGACGATGTTTGTCGCGACGCCTGAGGACAGCCTGCCGACATGGATGGTACTGAAAGGGATGTCATGCTCTGGATCGTTCGCGCCATTCCGCACCAGCCAGTTCTGAAGTTCGCGCAGCTGACCAACAAAGTCCGTCGCCAGATGAATGGCGTTCGTATAGCGGGGAGCCAGCGCGGAATGCCCGCTCTGCCCCCGGCAGGCTGCGTGAAGCGCGACCTTGCCCTTATGTCCAGTGACAACCGTCATGGAGGTCGGCTCGCCAACGATGCAGGCGCGGGGCTGGCCGAGAGCGGCGGGAAGCGCATCGATCATATTGGCAATGCCAACGCAGCCGATTTCCTCATCATAAGAAACCGCGAATTTCAGGGGTTCTCGCAGCTTTCTACCCGCCGCCCGGTCGGCAAGCGCCAGCATCGAGGCGAGAAACCCTTTCATGTCGGTTGTGCCGCGACCGTAGAGCCGGCCGTCCACCTGCGTCAGGTGAAACGGGTCACGCTGCCAGGACTGGCCTGCGACCGGAACGACATCACTATGGGCCGAAAGCAGAATGCCCCCATCTTCAGACCCGATGGAAGCGAACAGACCAGCTTTCTCTCCACATGGGCTGGGAAGGCGATGCGTCCTGAAGCCCCGTTCGGCAAGGTAGTGCTCAATGAACGCCAGCATATCGAGGTTGGAATTTCTGCTGACCGTATCAAAGGCGACCAGTCTTTCGAGCAGCTCGATGGTCTGGGTCATGGCTGAAGGTCACAGAGTGTACGGATGACGGCGAGGATTTCCTCTGCTTCGGTATCTGGATTGACTATGCAGAGCCGGAAAACCTTTTTGCCCTGCCAGGTCGTCGGAAGGCAGAGAATCGCGCCCGATCGACGATGGACTTCCGCCCATGCCTCCATTGTCTTTTCCGACATGGCGGTTGGTCTGAACAGTATGACCGTCAGCTGCGGACCCAGCAGAAGCTCAAGCCCCGGCGTGGACGCGATCCCGTCCGCTATGTTCCGGGCGGTTTCCAGTGTTTTCGCGATGGCCTTCCCATAGGCTTCGGTTCCATGGACCGCGAGCGAAAACCAGAGCGGCAGTCCGCGGGCGCGACGGGTCAGATGGAGAGCGTAATCCGACGGATTGAACTGGGAAGGGTCCATCGCATCAAGATAGGGAGCCTGCTGCCCGTGAGCCGCCCGTCCATCGGCCGCATTGCGGTAGATCAGGGCGCAGCTGTCATAGGGCGCGAACAGCCATTTATGCGGATCCACGATCAGACTGTCAGCTCCCTCGATGCCATTGAACAGGCTTCTGGCACGCGGGTCCGCCATTGCCGCAAGGCCATATGCACCATCGACATGAAGCCAGAGGCCGTTTTCCCCGGTAAGTCGCCGTAGCCCTTCGAGATCATCGATGGCACCGGAATTCGTCGCACCCGCATTGCCGACAACAGCGAACACACCCGGGGCCTCCGCCAGAACCTTTCTGGCCGCTTCAACCGACATTCGCCCCGTCCCATCAACATCAACGGCAAGCAGGTCGACATCCATGACCTGGGCCGCGGCATGGATCGAGCTATGCGCCTCGGTCGAGCACAGGACCGACCAGCGTTCAGGCCGTCGGATCATACGGGCGCGACGCTCGCGGGCCGCGTGGAGCGCCGACAGGTTACCAAGGGTTCCTCCTGCGACAAAGACACCCCCGGAAGTCGGTGGCCATCCAGCGAGCGTGCTGATCCATGCCAGAACCTGGTTTTCCGCGTGAATCGCTCCCGCTCCTCCATCCCAGTTACCGGCAAAAATACCAGAGGCACCAAGAGCGGCGTCAAAGCTGAGTGCGGCCCTGGATGGGGCGGAGGATACAAATGAAAGGCTGCTGGGGTGGCCCAGGGGTCTTGTCGCGGGCAGTATGGTCTGGACAAACATGTCAAACGCGCGATCCGCCCCGAGTCCCGCATCCGTGATTGACCCGCCCATGGCCGCATCCAGTGTCTCCGGGCTCTGTGCGCCATGCTTTGGGTTCGGTCCCTGCTGAATGCGGTCCCGGACCCAGTCAAGCATCGCGTCAACCGCAGCGACCGGGAAGGGGAATGGTGTGTCGCTTTCCATTCAGCCCAACGCCAGCTCGGTGATTTCTCTTCTGAAAGGCAGGCCATCTCCAATGTCATCACCATCCAGCTCCCTGGCATAGCGATGGCCAGCATAGGTGGCCCAGGCAATGGGACCAGGGGCATCGGCGTCGCCGATGACGCGAACCGTTCTGATCCCGCTGTCGACCCAGTCCGCCGAACGCGCCTCCAGATCCAGAAAGACACCGTTGCGTTCCTGCCTCGAAGACACCATCACGACGGCGTCGCAGTGGATGTTCCTGGTCGCATCGGTGAATACGCAGTTTGAAACCACATGGGTCCCAGCCACTTCAACGATACCCCGGTTCAGCATTATGTTGACTCCCAGTTCGGCCAGACGGCGGTGGATCGCGAATTGCTCAAGTGTGTTTCGGGTCCATTCCGAGAGATAGGCCGATGGCGTCACAACCGTTATGTCGCAGCCCTGACCTTTCAGAAGCTCAGCCAGGACTCCCCCAATATAGTAATGATCGTCATCGTAGATCACCACATTACCGGTCGGAAATTTACCATCCATAATGCAGTCAGGGGTGAACAGTGGCATTGAGGAATCAATGGGAATCGGGGTAACATGCTGGCGGGCAACGCCATCGCGCCGCCATCTTGCGCCTGTTGCGATGCAGACATGCTCGAAACCGAATTCCAATATGCTATCCGCGTCCAGTTCGCTGTTGAAATAGGTCTCGACATTTGGTTTCTGGCCTATCTGGTATTCCCGGTAGTCAGCCACTCGGCCCCAGGCGGATAGGCCAGGCAATCGGCGCTCTCTGGCAACGCGTCCTCCCAGCGCGGCCGTAGCCTCTGCCAGAACCACATCATAACCACGTTCAGCGAGAGCCAGGGTAGCCTCCAGACCGGCAGGCCCCGCGCCAACGACGAGAACCTTGGAACTGCTTCCCCGGGAATTCATGATTTCCGGATGCCAGCCCTTGCGCCATTCCTCCATGAAAGTCGGATTCTGCGTGCATCGACTGATCGCCATGGTCATGTCACCCGAGATGCAGATGTTGCAGCCAATGCATTCCCGAATGTCTTCCACACGCCCGTCCTCGATCTTTCTGGGCAGGAACGGATCAGCGATGGAAGGCCTGGCGCAGCCGATGAAATCAAGCGTTCCCGACCTGATCATCCTGACCATGACATCAGGTGACGTAAATCGACCAACACCGACCACCGGTCTGTCGGTCAGTTCACGGATGCCCCGCACAAGGGTTTCCTGGGCGGCCTCTTCCCTGAATCGTGAAGGACCGGAGCAGTCCTCCCATGTCCCATGCGCAAGATCCCAAAGGTCGGGCAGGTCACCATTCATTGCGATGAAGTCGCGGAGCTCAGAGTTCGAAAAACCCAGGTCACCAATGGATTCATCCAGCGACACACGCAGCGTGATTCCCATGGTATCGCCCACCGCGTCGCGGATATCGGCCACCACTTCGTTCACGAAGCGGGAACGGTTCTTCAGACTGCCGCCATATTCATCCGTCCGATGATTTGTTGCCCGGCTGAGGAAATGCTGGAAAATCCCGAAGCCATGCGCACCATAGAGGCAGATGAGATCGAAACCCGCGCGTTTCGACCGCCTTGCCGCGCTGACGAACCATCGGCGAAGGTCGCGGATCCCGGATCTGTCGAGCGCACGGGCCTGAACCGGGTCGTTGGTAAAGGTGCGGATCGGTTGGGCACTGACTGCGAGCGGCACCTCACGGGAGTAGAAATTCGGGCCGTTAACTCCAGGATAGGCCAGTTGAATGCCAGCAAGCGCTCCGTGTTCCTTCACGCTTTCCGCCATCTTCGCAAGTCCAGGGATATCCCGGTCTTCCCAGAGCCGAAGCTCAATATATGGCGTGATCTCGGAAGAATGGTGCATTTCGCATTGCTCGGTGAATACGACACCCCAGCCACCCTGGGCCTTGATCCCGCGCATCTCCGCCGCTGCCGACAGATCACGATACCCACCGCCGTTGCAGTGAGGAACCTGGTAAAAGCGGTTCCGGGACGTTACCGGACCGATGTTCATTGGCTCAAAAAGAATGTCATGGCGGGAATCACGCAATTCGGTCTCCTCTTCGGAATGTTGCTGATCCCTGGGCCATCCAGCTGCGGAACCGAATCAGGACGCCGCTTCAGCTGACACCGCGCTCCAGAGGGCCGCATCAGGGTCTGTCCATCCGGCGCTACCGGAGTGTTGCGCCGAGGAATTTCCGACTGTCCACCACCGAGACGCCAGACCGAAGGAGCATATGTATCAAAGGCTTCTGCATAATGCGCCTGAAGGCGGACTCGATAAGGTGAGCGCCTCTAGATGAGGTGGCTACTGGGATCGCATATCTACATGATGATGGCCCTCATCCTGAGAAACATATTATGGGAAATCCTGTTACTCCCGTTCCATTCCATAGCGCAACACCCGCTACGGCAGGATTCAGCCGGCGGTGACATTCATGTTTCAATTGCCGCTTCCCTTCAGCTCGCAAATCTGGCAGCGTTCATAGCGGGTCAGGTGGTGATGGCCAAATGGCATGGAGATCTCCTTTTCGCCCCAGGACTGTTGCCGTTCGGCAGTTCACAACATCTTGTGCCAGCATCGCCTAACCCATTACCAATGTTGCCAGATCACCGCCTGAATCCCGCCGCAGCGGGTGTTGCGCTATGGGTTGGAACGGCGGAGAACATTCGAAATATCTCCATGAATCGCGTCGCCAATTGTGGTTGAGGTGCCAGATGGCTCAGGAAATCGGAAGGCACAAGGTTTCTGAAAGTTCAGGCTGTTTCGATTATGTCATCGTGGGAGCCGGCAGTGCCGGAGCCATCATTGCCTCGCGTCTCGCCGAGAACCCAGGCCATAAGGTTCTACTTGTTGAAGCGGGGCCCCTGGACCGACACCCGATGCTCCGAATACCTGCGGCCATGCGATATGCCTATAATGCGCCACGCTACAACTGGAATTACCTAACTGAGGCTGAACCATTTCTGGGAAACCGGCGATTGGTACAGCCAAGAGGCAAGGTGCTCGGTGGATCTTCATCGATCAACGGACAGATATACCTGCGCGGCCACCCCCTGGATTACGAGGGCTGGTCTGAAGCCGGAGCCAAAGGCTGGTCCTATGCGGATGTTCTGCCCTATTTCAGGAAACTCGAATCCGTACAGGGCGTCCGGAGCGAATATCGAGGCGAGCATGGACCGGTCCAGGTCAGGAACGTAGAGCCAGGACCTCTGGAACGTGCGTTCCTGAACGCGGGCAAACAGGCAGGCTACCGCCAGACGGAAGATGTCAACGGTTATCAGCAGGATGGTTTCGGAATACTGGAAAAGAACATCGGAGACGGGCTGCGTTCCTCGACAGCGCGCTGCTATCTCCGCAACCCGCCAGACAATCTTCGAATCCTCACCGGCAGCACCGCACGAAGGATTATGTTCGAGGCGCGGCGTGCCAACGGGATCATCTACGCGCGTGGCGGAAAGGAATTCGTCGCTCAGGCGACCCGATCCGTTGTTCTTTGCGCCGGGGCATTCAACAGCCCGTTTCTCCTCATGCATTCCGGGCTGGGACCAGCGAGCCAGCTTCGGGCCAATGGCATCGGAGTCCTTCAGGATCTGCCCGGGGTTGGGACCAACCTGATGGATCACCCGCTTTCCGCCGTACAGGTAGCCTGCTCAAGTCCAGTAACTCTCTACAGGTATCTTTCGTTACCATCCAGACTATTTGGTCTGGCCAAATGGCTGTTCACCCGGAAGGGCTTTCTGGCGAATAACCATTTTGACGTGGTCGCATTCCTCAACACGGGCCCCGAAGTTCCGTTTCCCAATCTTCAGATCGCACTGTTCGCCATAGCTGTCGCGGAAGGGAGTGCCGACTTTGTCCGGCAACATGCCTTTCAGCTTCAGTTCTCCATCCAGCGCCCGCTGAGCCGCGGACATGTTCGGCTCCGTGGACCGGACCCGTTTGCGCCCCCCAGCATCGTCTACAATATGCTGGAGCATGAGCGCGACATGAAGGAAATGACGGCCGGCTTCAGGCTTTCAAGGCAATTGCTGCTGCAGCCGGCGCTGGCACGCTTCGCTGGAAAGGAATTGATTCCCGGGGCGGAAATCACCACCGATGACGAGCTCGAAGCATGGATCCGTCAATACTGCCATTCGTCCTATCACCCCTGCGGAACCTGCAGGATGGGTACTGACAGACTGGCCGTGGTGGACGAAGCCTGTCGGGTTCGCGGCGTCGAGGGTCTTTGCGTGGCGGATGCATCGATCATGCCGGTCATTCCGTCGGCCAACCTGAACTGCCCTGCCATGATGATCGGCGAAAAGGCCGCTGACCACATCGCCGGTAAGCAGCTTCTCAACCCCGAACCCCTGCCTTTCTTCCGCGAGCCGACCTCTTCTCCGTAGACTGAGTGGGCCCCTGCGTTTCGGACCGGCGTAAGCAGCCTATTCATCTCCTGGCACGCCATAGGAAGGCGCCGCCCGTGGGTCGAGAGCGCGCTGGACATAGGCATCCAGCTGCGGACTGTACACATCCCAGGCTGCGGCGAGGGCTTCTATCGGGCAGCTCTCGGTCCAGTCGCAGCGAAGATCAGCCACTGGCCACGCGACCCTGTCAACAAGCATCAGTCCCGCCGAGTGAACCTCGCCAGCTTCACCGCCGGCCTCGAGTCCGGCGCGCAGGGACGTAACCAAGCGGTCGCCAAGATGGCCAGATACGGTCAGGAAGCAGTCGACAATGGCCCGCGGCACGTCTTCATTCGCCAGCAGGTTACCCCCGCTGACAACATTCTCCGCACGCGCTTCGGCCCAGATGCCCAGACTGTGTGAACCTGAATGAAGGGCGGTCCGACCACGGGAATCCACCGCAAGTATCTGACGATAATCGATGAATTCACCAAGCTGCCGAGCTTTCCCCACGGCTTCGGGAGCGGGCAGTCCCGATTCCATCAGATCAAGCACCAGCGGTCCAAGAGTCGGATCAGTGATGTTCTGCGAGGCGACGGCTCCAACACCCGCTCTGGCATGGGAACAGCGCGCCGCGACAGCTGGAGATGAGGACGATATCGCAACACCGAACATCCCGGTGTCAGAACAGCGGGCAACCAGGGAAAACGTCACGGCGTCATTCCGGGATTACGGCGGTCGCGTCGATCTCGACCAGCCATTCAGGTCGGGCAAGGGCCTGGACCACAAGCCCGGTCGAGACCGGATGCACATCCCTGATGTATTCGCCGAGAGTCCGGTAAACGGCTTCGCGATGGCGGACATCGGTGATATAGACAACGATCTTCACGAGATGTTCCATCCTACCTCCCGCCTCCTCGATCATCTGGCGGATATTCTGCATGACCTTGTGGGTCTGTTCGGAAGGATCGTAGCTATCGATGTTGGTCGCATCGTTCAGATTCTGCGGACACTGGCCTCGCATCCAGATAGTGCGCCCTCCTGTGGTCACAACCGCATGACAGAAATCGGCGTCCAGATTCTGTTCTGGATAGGTGTCTCGGGCATTGAATTTGCGAAGGCGTTTATGGGCCATATACGGTTTCCCTATTCCGAAAGCGGTTTCCTTGGAAAGCCTTAGGCGTTCTTCCGTTCCGTTCTGCAGTGTTTCATATAATGACGACGCATCGCAATGTGGTCGGCGACGAACTTCGCGTCATGCCACACTCCCCAGATGAATGAGGATCCGCGACGGGAAAGCCAGGGCAGTCCAATGAAATAGAGTCCAGAAACATCGGATATCCCGCGCCGATGCACTGGCCTGCCGCGATCATCGAAGGCATCAACCTTCAGCCAATCGTAATCAGTTCCATATCCAGTTGCCCAGATGATGGTGGAAATTCCAGCCTTCTTTAGATCAAGTTCCAGCGTGGGATGATTCACGCATTCCGGGTCCGGGCCAATGATTCGCGCCTCGGGCTCTTCCGGCAGGAGCAATCCCGCCTGGACGACATAGGCATCCGCCTCGTCCAGCACCGAAAGGTAGTTCGCATCACCGTTCTCGATGTTGCGTCTGATATCCGGCGCAAAGGTCATGACGCCCTCACTGTAGGTTTCCGTCCTCCCAACCAGGTGGATCCCCAAATCCGCCAGTCGGCGGAAATCGACCGTATGTCCGCCATAGGCACCGCTGACTGCGATCGTGACATGCTCGTTTCCTGGTCCAGCCGTCTCCGCGTCCCACTTTCCCAGAACGCCGAGCCACCAGACAAAATCCTGACCGCGGTAACGGCGTGGGGGGCGGTCATGCGGGCCTATGGACAGGTAGACGTCCCGGCCCGAACGAAGCAGTTCCTCCGCAATCTGGGTTCCGGACGACCCTGCGCCAACCACCAGAACGCCACCTTCCGGCAATCGATCAGGATTCCTGTAACCGTTCGAGTGCATCTGCATGACAATGGCGTCGTTCGGCACGATTGGCGGAATGATCGGGCGCTGGAACGGACCAGTGGCAGCAACAACATTATCGGCGACCAGATCGCCTTCGGAAGTCTGAACCCAGAACCCTTGCCGACCGCGGATCCTTTCGACCCCCGTCACCTGTATGCCGCAGTGGATCGGGGCGGCAATCCTCTCTGCATAGGCGGCGAAATAATCCGCGATTTCCTCCTTGCCAGGAAAGGAGTCGGGGCCTGAGCGGGAAAATTCCATCCCGGGAAACCGATCGTGCCAGGCTGGACCATTGGCGACGAGCGAATCCCATCGCTCCGAACGCCAGCGCTCGGCTATTCGGTGCCGTTCAAGAACGAGATGCGGAACGCCGCACAGCCCGAGATGCTCGCTCATCGCAATTCCGGCCTGACCGCCTCCAACGATCAGCGTCTCGATCCTGTCAGGTAGCACAATGTTGCCCTTCAATGTCATCTGGATACCGCGGCGAACACCTCCTGTAACATTATGGCTGGCCAAGCGACCGGGGCGCAGGTATCCGCTGTTGATGCGAGGTCACAATACAGTTCACTGCTCCTGTTCGGCATCCTGCTCCATATCGGGCTCCGGCGGTTTGGCCGGTGTGGAACTGACACCGACTTTAGCGGGCCGCAGCAGCCGGTCGTGCAGCATGAATCCAACTTCGGTGACCTCAATGATGTCTCCGGCACTGGTTTCGGGGACGGGTGCCTCAAAAATGGCCTGGTGAAGCTGAGGGTCGAATCGATCTCCACGTTCCGGAGCGACAAGCTCGATCCCATGCTTCCTGAATACATTCAGCAGCTCACGCATCGTCAGTTCCACGCCCTCGATCAGGCCAGACGAAACCCCGCCCTGCTCCTCCGTGGCTGCCGAAAGCGCCCGGGCAAGATTGTCATGGACCGGAAGAATGTCGCGAGCGAGCCTGGAACCGCCGTATCGCTCCGCTTCCCGCCGGTCCCTCTCACCGCGTTTGCGCATGTTTTCCGCATCGGCAAGCGCCCGCATGAAGCGGTCCTTCAACTCATCCCGCTCAGCACGAAGCTCTTCCAGCTCCTCCGTGATAGCGTCACCGACCTCGGTGTCTTCCACGAGCTCGGCCTCCAGAATGTCGATCCGCTCTTCCTCGGAGCTCGGCGGTTCAGGCAGGTCCACCTCTGGCATCGTTGGTTTCATTTGCTCTTCCGTCATCTGTTTCCTCATTGCCTTCGATCACCGATCATCCGCCCGACGAGATGCGCCGTGTAATCAACGATCGGCACGATTCGTCCATAGTTCAGCCGTGTCGGCCCAATGACGCCTACGGCACCCACAATCTTCCGGTCGGCGTTCATATAGGGCGACACAACCAAAGAGGAACCGGAAAGCGAAAAAAGCTTGTTTTCGGAGCCGATGAAAATCCGCACACCCTCTCCCTCTTCAGCCAGTTCGAGGAATTCGGCAATATCCCGCTTTCGCTCAAGATCGTCGAACAGCGTCCGGATGCGCTCCAGATTCTCTCTCTGACCATCAGAGGCGAGAAGGTTTGATCTCCCCCGCACGATCAGGCGCTCACGCGACTCGCCTTCATTCTCCCATATCGCCAGACCCTGTTCAGCCAACCCGCGGGCGAGGCGGTCCAGATCCAGTTTCCGTTGCCTGATTTCCTGGCCGAAACCGCTTCTCAGCTCGCTAAGCGTCTTGCCGGCCGCCAGCGAATTCAGGAAATTCGCAGCTTCCCGCATCGACGAAGGCGTCTGGCCAACAGGAGGTATGAATACACGGTTCTCGACATGACCGTCAGCGAATACGAGCACGACAAGGGCGCGGTCAGGGGCCAGGGAAACGAATTCGATATGCCTGATTGGAGCTTCATGCTTCGGTGCCAGAACAAGACTGGCACCACTGGTGAGCGCCGATAGTGCCGATCCGATCCGATCGAGCATCGTGCCAACGTCGTTGTCGCTTGAGGCGACCGTTGCGTCAATCTTGTGGCGGTCGCTGTCGTCCAGATCCTCCACCTCCAGAAGCCCGTCAACAAACATCCGAAGACCATGTTCCGTCGGAATGCGGCCAGCGGAAATATGTGGGGAATCAAGCAGGCCAAGGAATTCGAGATCCTGCATTACATTCCTGATGGTTGCGGCAGAGATGTTTTCGGACATCGTGCGTGTCAGCGTACGTGAGCCGACAGGCTCCCCGCGATCCAGATAGCTCTCCACCACCCGGCGGAACACCTCGACACTGCGTTCATTCAGTTCGGCAAGAACGCGCGACGTATCTGCCATGCCAGTCTCCGAATGCCGTCGGCCATAAATTGCGGTTGCCTTTCAAACCTTCAGACAGTTAAGGCACCCGCAACACAATTGGAAGGGACCAGATGCGACCCTCTGGCAGAAAACTGAACGAAATGCGCCCGGTCCTGATCGATCTGGATGTGTCGCGGCACGCCGAAGGAGCCTGCATGATCAGTGTTGGCGAAACCCGGGTGATCTGCACCGCAACCCTTGAAGAGCGGGTACCGCCTTTCCGGAGGAACACCGGCCTTGGCTGGGTAACCGCCGAATACGGTATGCTGCCGCGGGCCACGAATACACGGTCCCGGCGGGAGGCCAAGACGGGACAAAGCGGGCGGACACAGGAAATCCAGCGACTGATCGGGCGGGCGCTCCGTGCAGGTGTCGACTTCGCGGCACTGGGAGAGCGGCAGATGACCATTGACTGCGATGTGATCCAGGCCGACGGAGGCACTCGATGCGCCGCAATCACCGGTGGTTGGGTGGCGATGCGCATCGCCGCGAACCGTCTGATCAAGGCAGGCGATGTCGTGATGGATCCGTTGACCGATCATGTCGCTGCCGTAAGTGTGGGACTATATGGTGGTCAGCCTATCCTGGATCTTGACTATGCCGAAGACAGCGAAGCCGGTGTTGACGGAAATTTCGTAATGACTGGCGACGAACAGCTCATCGAAGTCCAGATATCCGCAGAGAGATCGACATTCTCCCCCAACGAAATGTCCTCGCTTATGGATCTCGCCCGTAATGGCATTGCCCAGCTTGTTGCTGCGCAGAAATCCGCCCTGCCCTGACATGCGTCGATTCAACGGTGATACGCTGGTCATCGCCTCGCATAACAGGGGAAAGATCCGCGAGTTTCAGGACCTTCTGGCACCGTTTGGCATTTCCGTCCGTTCGGCTGGAGAGTTCGGTCTGGCTGAGCCCGCAGAAACCGAATCCACTTTCGTCGGCAATGCCAGGATCAAGGCACATTTCACAGCCCGCGAGTGCCGATTGCCGGCATTGTCGGATGACAGCGGCATAATGGTCGATGCGCTCGGGGGCGCGCCTGGTGTCCAGACCGCCGACTGGGCCACGACCTGCCACGGACGTGACTTCAGGCGAGCGATGGAACGGGTCCATCATCTGCTCGAACAGGGCAATGCGCCGCAGCCGAGAACAGCCCGCTTCCGCTGCGCCCTCTGTCTTGCCTGGCCCGATGGCCATGACGAGGTATTCGAAGGCACAGTCGAAGGTCAGGTTGTCTGGCCGATGCGCGGTGAACAGGGATTCGGCTTTGATCCCGTGTTCCTGCCCGAGGGCGAGACCGAGACCTTTGCCGAGATGGACCCGCGTCGAAAGCATGGCATCAGCCACCGCGCAAGAGCCTTCGCCAGTCTGGTCTCCAGCTGCATTGCCTGAGAACTGGCAGACGGCAGGCTTCGGCCTTTATGTCCATTGGCCATTCTGCGCCGCAAAATGTCCGTATTGCGATTTCAACTCCCATGTTTCCGCCCGAATTGACCAGGATCGCTGGAAACGGGCCTATCTGGCGGAGATCAGACGCATCGGTGCCATGACAGGCGATCGGATCCTCAGTTCCGTATATTTTGGCGGCGGCACTCCCAGTCTCATGGAAATCACTCTGGTCGAAGCCATTCTGGATGCCGTCAGGATGACCTGGGCCACCGCAAACGATTTTGAGGTGACGCTTGAAGCGAATCCCACCTCTGTGGAAGCCAGTCGCTTCGCCGGATACCGCGATGCTGGCGTCACTCGTGCTTCCATCGGGGTTCAGGCCCTGATCGATGGTGACCTTAGGGCACTCGGGCGCCTGCATAGCGCTGAAGACGCCCTGAACGCTGTCCTCATGGCCCGCGGGGTCTTTGAGCGGGTGAGCTTTGACCTGATATACGGGCGCCAGCACCAGACACTGAAGGACTGGAAAACCGAATTACGGCAGGCTTTGGCGATGGAGCCTGATCATCTTTCGCTCTATCAGCTGACGGTCGAGACAGGGACGGCTTTCGGCGACAGGCTGGCGCGCGGTACCCTTTCCGGACTTCCGGACGAGGATCTGGCGGCAGATCTCTTCATCACGACCCAGGATCTATGCGACACTGCCGGGCTGTCCGCCTACGAGATTTCCAACCATGCCAGGCCAAAGGCTGAATCACGCCATAACCTGATCTACTGGAGATCGGGAGACTATGCGGGCATTGGACCGGGTGCCCATGGTCGACTGACGCTAAGGGGCGCACGGTTCGCCACAGCCACCCAGCCGTCGCCTGCGGCATGGCTGGAACAGGTGGAGAGCGGAAGTGCTGGCGGAGAGTCTGCCCTCTCCCCATTGACCCCGGACGAGGCGGATGCGGAAGCGTTGATGATGGGACTCCGCCTAACCGAAGGGCTGGATCTGGACAGGTTGAGCCAAAGAAAGAAATATATGAGAACTATCAATAAGTTAAGAGAAGATGGGTTGCTGCTTCTCGATCAGGAAAGGCTGCGTGCGACGCGGAGGGGCCAACGGCTTCTGAACTCCATTCTGACGGCACTGTTTCAGGACGGGCACTGAACCTGTTTACCGGACCGTTGAGAGCAGACCGCATAGACGGTCAAGATCCTCCAATGTTCGGTAAGCAACCGTAATCTTTCCGGCGTCAGCGCCCGCCCTATGTGTGATTGTCACCTTCATATTCAGGGCGGCCGATAGATCGCCCTCCAGTCCAGCCGTATCAGGATCCTTTGCCACGGATGCGCCCGATGGCCGTTCCTTTCCGACTCGCTTGACAAGTTCCTCGGTCTGGCGAACGGACAGACCCTTGCGAACAACCACTTTCGCCAAAGCCTCTGGATCATTTGCGGTCACCAGCGCGCGGGCATGGCCTGCGGATAACTCACCCTTAAGCACCAGATTCTTAACGAATACGGGCAGGTTGAGTAGCCGCAGCAGATTGGCAACGTGGCTACGGCTCTTGCCAAGGGCCTCCGCAACCATTTCCTGTGTATGTCCGAATTCACCGATCAGCTGCTGGTATCCAGCCGCTTCTTCCATTGGATTCAGTTCGGTACGCTGGATATTCTCTATAATTCCGATTTCAAGCGTCTGGACATCATCGTAATCGCGCACCAAAGCGGGAATCTGGTGCAACTGAGCGATTTGTGCGGCCCGCCAGCGGCGTTCGCCGGCGACAATCTGGTACATATCCATGTCATTCGGGTCGGGTCGCACGATGAGCGGCTGAATTACTCCCCGTTCCCGGAGTGAGTTGGCAAGTTCCTCCAGTTCAGCCTGGTCGAAGCTCTTTCGAGGCTGGTTTGGATTCGGGTGCAGCTGGTCAATGGGAATCTCCTGTGCCTCGGACAGCTGCCGCAGCGGATCTTGCGGACCTGCCGTATCGGCGATCAACGCTTTCAGTCCACGGTGGGGATTGAGTCCCCTGCGTACCGGAAATTTTTCAGCCATGGCTTTTCTCCCGTATAGGTCTTCGGTTCTGCGCGGCAAATTCCTTCGCCAGTGCCCTATAGGCTCCGCTGCCCCTCGATCCTGAATCGTATTCCAGAACCGACATGGCATGTGAAGGCGCTTCGCCAAGTCGGACATTTCTGGGAATCACGGTCTTATATACAACTTCGCCAAGATTCTCCCTCGCGTCGGCTTCCACCTGCCGCGAGAGGCGATTTCGCCTGTCAACCATCGTCAGGAGTACACCTTCGATCCTCAGGGCCGGATTGGCGGAGCCACGGATCTCCCGAACGGTGAGCAAGAGTTGCGAAAGACCTTCCAAAGCGTAGAATTCAGACTGCAGTGGAACCAGAACCGAATCTGCGGCGACAAGTCCGTTCACCGTTAGCAGACCCAGCGAAGGAGGGCAGTCAATCAGTATGAAGTCGAGTCCCGAGTCTTTCACTGCCGGTTGCCGCAATGCCTGGCGCAGCAGGATGCTCCGATGGCGGTTAGAACTCAGGTCCAGGTCAGCCGAACTGAGATCGGCCGTAGCGGGAATGACTGCGATTCCGTCTATCTTCGTGTTAGACATGACGTCCTGGATCGGCAGGCCTTCCATTAGAAGTTCGTAGCTTGTGAGCCTGCGGTCCTGAGCATACACCCCAAGGCCGGTGGAGGCGTTGCCCTGAGGATCAATGTCGATAAGCAGGATTCTGTAGCCGATTTCGGCAAGCGCCGCGCCAAGATTGATGGCAGTCGTCGTTTTTCCAACACCACCCTTCTGGTTTGCAAGCGCAATGATCTTTGGCCATGCGGACAGATGGTCAGCCAAGAGCGAGTTCTCCTATCCGAAGTATGACTCCATCTGAACCCGACAGACTAGGGTGCTTCTCGACCTTAAAGCGCCAGAGTTCAAGTGCCGCCTCAATCTCTCCGTCAACCCGCACTCCCTTATGAAGCACAGCGGTCCCACCTTTTGAGAGATGGCGATGGACGAGATGCAGGAGCCGTGGGAGCGGGGCAACCGCTCTGGCAGACACATATGCGGCATTCTGGGGTGGCACATTCTCTATTCGCTGGGACTGGACATTAATCGGGACTTCCAAGTTCCGGGAAAGGTTTCTGATGAATTCGCATTTCCGGATGTCACTATCAATACAGGTTACGGACATCCGGGAAGAGAACTCCGCGGCAAGGATGGCGGCGACAGCGCCCGGAAAACCGCCTCCGGAACCAAGATCGATCCATCGACCGGATTCTGGTGCGGCGACAAAAAAGGCCTGCGCCGAATCGGTGAAATGGCGACTCCACAGGACTGGCAAAGTCGAGGCGGAGACGAGATTTATCGCCGGATTCCATTTTCTTACGAGTTCCTCGTAAAGTCGCAGACGATCCATTGTTTCACGTGAAACATTGAATCGATGCTGGAATTCCTCAATTCCAGCTGCGGGAGTCAAGCTGACTTCCGTCGCGTGGTCCTGCGGATTCCTGCCAGAAGGAGCGTCAGGGCCGCTGGTGTCATTCCCTCGATTCGGGAGGCCTGTCCGAGCGACACCGGCCGGATGTGGCGCAGCTTTTCCCTGACCTCATTTGAAAGGCCCGAAATGCCGTCGAAATCAAATTCGGGCGGTATTTCCAGGGCTTCGTCCCGTGAAAGTGTTGCAATCTCCTGATTCTGCCGATCAATATAGCTCGAATAGAGCGCATCCCGTTCGACCTGCTGCCGAATGGGCAGGTCATATCTCTCAAGTCCGGGCTCCAGGGCAATAAGATCACCATAGGAAATATCCGGGAATGAAAGCAGATCCATTCCCGTGCGGCGCTTTCCGTCTTCCCTGACCCTGAAGCCGGCAGTCGCGAGCTCTTTAGGAGAGTAGGCATGCGAAGAAAGCGTCCGCCTGCAAGATTCGATGAGATCCATCTTTCTTCCGAACGCATCCAATCGCTTGGGGCCAACACATCCTATGGCCTTTCCAACCTGTGTAAGCCGCTGGTCTGCGTTATCAGCGCGAAGGGACAGTCGGTATTCCGCACGGGATGTGAACATACGATATGGCTCGCTCACACCCTGGGTAATGAGATCGTCGATCATGACCCCGATATATGAAGTGGTTCGGGAGAACAGGACCGGCTCCATGTCCCGGGCCATCCGCGCCGCATTCAGGCCTGCAACAAGACCCTGGGCCGCCGCCTCTTCATAGCCGGTGGTGCCGTTCACCTGGCCTGCGAGAAACAGCCCCTGCATGTCTCTCATCTCAAGCGTCGGCTTCAGGCATCTGGGATCCATGTAGTCATATTCTATCGCATAGCCGGGCTGCAATATGCGGGCGCCCTCAAGGCCACGGATGGAAGCGACATAGTCTGCCTGTATCTCTGCTGGCAGTGACGTGGAGATTCCGTTCGGATAGATGACCTCGCTGTCAAGTCCTTCCGGTTCGAGAAAGATCTGGTGTGATCCCCTGTCCGGAAACCGCACTACCTTGTCCTCCACGGAGGGGCAGTATCTCGGACCAATGCCGTCTATGCGGCCACCATACATTGCCGAGCGGTCGAGATTCGCTCTGATGATCTCATGGGTCTTTCCGTTGGTATGGGTGATTCCACATGAGATCTGCGGAACCGTCGGGCTCCGGGACAGAAATGAGAACAGTGTTGGTTCGTCATCGCCCGGCTGCATGTCAACCCGGGACCAGTCAACCGTTCGGCGATCCAGCCTAGGCGGCGTTCCGGTCTTGAGGCGCCCAACTTTCAGGCCAAAGGATTCCAGCCGCTTTCCCAGGCGTGCGGCAGGCCGGTCGCCCCAGCGGCCACCCTGTCGACTAACCTCGCCGATGTGAATCACGCCACGCAGAAAGGTCCCGGCAGCAAGCACGACAGATCCGGCACTGAGTTCGGAATCATCGTCCAGGATGACGCCCCCAACCCTTCCACCACGAATTGCAAGATTGACCACCTCACCGCATATCAACTGAACATTTGACGCTGATGCTACGGTTTCCGACACCGCCATTCGATACAGGGAACGATCCTGTTGTGCTCTCGGTCCCTGGACCGCAGGACCCTTGCGTCGATTGAGCAACCTGAACTGGATGCCCGCCCGATCAGCCGCAATTCCCATAACTCCGTCAAGCGCATCGATCTCACGGACCAGATGCCCCTTTCCCAGCCCTCCAATCGCTGGATTGCATGACATTACGCCAATATTTTCTTGACCAATCGTGACGAGTGCCGTTCGTGCGCCCAGCCTATGCGCCGCATGGGCAGCCTCCACCCCGGCATGGCCACCACCTACAACGATCACATCGAACTGCCGATGTTTCACGTGAAACACTCCTTCACTTGCCGATACAGAATCTCGAGAAGATCTCGTCCAGTATATCCTCTACACCGGTTCTGCCAACAACTGAATCGAGCGCTTTCATCGCGTTTCGAATCTCTTCCGCCGCTATCTCCACGCGATTCTGCCCGGACATGGTCTCTAAACGTGCTGCCTGGATGGACGTCACGGCATTCCTCAACGAAATTCTGTGTCTTTCACGCACTGCATGCCCAATTCCGGCAGCTCTCCGTTCAAGGATTCCCGAAATCCGGCTGATGAGCGCGTCGACGCCCTCGCCGGTCAGACCGGAAACCCCATCCGGCTGCGGGTTCAGATCGGCCTTTCCGAAAACGACAATGTCATCCGCCTGGGCCAGAGACTCATCGGTGTTGCCGTCCGAAGTCAGAAACACGCGGAGATCCGCCTGAATAGCGCGCCCCTTTGACCGCTCGATTCCGATCCGTTCGATCCCGTCCCCGCCCTCCCTAAGGCCGGCCGTGTCCAAAAAGGTTACAGGCAGTCCACCAATATCCATGTGAACCTCGATCACGTCCCGTGTGGTTCCCGCCAATTCGGATGTGATTGCGGCCTCTCGACCTGCCAGCCAATTCAGAAGCGTGGATTTTCCGACATTGGGCGGGCCGATGATGGCTATTTCAAACCCACTTCGCATCCGCTCCGCCACAGACACACCGACAATTTCGGCTTCCAGTTCCCGCTGCAGCTGATCCAGAACGTCCGATACTTCCGAAGATACATCTTCCGGCACTTCCTCATCGGCAAAATCGATCGTGGCGGTGATCACTGCCGCGGCGTGAATCAGTAATCCGCGCCACGCCTCCACCCTGTCACCCAACCTTCCGGAATATACTTTCATCGCCTGTCGGCGCTGTGCCTCGGTTTCCGCCTCGATCAGATCACCAAGTCCTTCCACCTGGGAAAGATCCAGACGGTCATTTTCGAGTGCCCGTCGGGTAAACTCGCCTGGCTCTGCAAGGCGAAGGCCATCCAGATCGCCCAGCGCGCGCAGAACTGCAGCCGAGACCGCCGGTCCGCCATGTATATGGAACTCAACGACATTCTCTCCGGTAAAGCTGGCGCCTTCATCAAAGACCAGGACCAGAGCCTCATCCAGTATTCCGCCATTTGGGCCTCGCAGCACGCGAATCGCCGCAACGCGCCTTTCTGGCAGCGTACCGGTCAGGCACCGCCCGGCATCATGCGCGTTTGGGCCCGAAACGCGGATGACTGCCACGCCGGCTTTGCCCCGCGCCGAAGCCTGAGCGTAGATTGTGTCCATACCGACATTCCATTACGCATTCATCGAATCGAAAAAATCCGAATTCGTCTTTGTCTGCTTGAGCTTGGAGAGAAGAAACTCTATGGCGTCGGTGGTTCCCATCGGATTGAGGATACGACGAAGCACGAAGGTCTTCTGCAGATCGGCTCGGTCGACGAGCAGATCCTCCTTTCTTGTTCCGGATTTCAGGATATCTATGGAAGGATAGACCCGTTTGTCGGCAACCTTGCGGTCAAGCACGATCTCGCTGTTGCCAGTGCCCTTGAATTCCTCGAAGATCACCTCATCCATCCGGCTTCCCGTATCGATCAGGGCGGTAGCTATGATTGTCAGGGAGCCTCCTTCCTCAATGTTCCGCGCCGCGCCAAAGAACCGCTTTGGACGTTGCAGAGCATTTGCATCGACTCCCCCGGTAAGGACCTTTCCGGAAGACGGCACCACCGTATTGAAGGCTCGACCCAGACGCGTGATTGAATCAAGCAGAATTACCACATCCCGTTTATGCTCAACCAGCCGCTTGGCTTTCTCGATGACCATGTCACTGACCGCCACATGTCGTGTGGCAGGTTCGTCAAAGGTCGAGGAAATCACTTCCCCCTTAACCGACCTCTGCATGTCCGTGACTTCCTCCGGACGCTCGTCGATCAGCAGAACAATCAGATAGCATTCCGGATGGTTGGCCTCGATCGAATGGGCAATATTCTGAAGAAGTACGGTCTTGCCGGTTCGGGGAGGCGCAACGATCAGGCAGCGCTGGCCCTTTCCGATCGGAGCAACGAGGTCAATGACGCGGGCTGAACGGTCCTTTATGGTTGGATCCTCGATTTCCATTTTCAGGCGCTGATCGGGATAAAGTGGTGTCAGGTTGTCAAATGCAACCTTGTGACGCGCCCGCTCCGGTTCCTCGAAGTTGATTTCCTCCGCTTTGGTCAGACCAAAATAGCGCTCGTTTTCCTCAGGCGCTCGTATCATGCCCGCTACGGTATCCCCCGTACGAAGACTGTGCTGACGAATCATCTCGGGTGAAACGTAAATGTCGTCCGGACCCGGAAGGTAGTTGGCTTCCGGAGATCTCAGAAATCCAAAACCGTCCTGCAGAACCTCCAGGACGCCGTCACCTCCGATCTCCCAGCCATCCTCAGCCTGTTCCTTGAGGATCTGGAACATCATGTCGCCTTTGCGCATGGTTGATGCGTTCTCGATTTCCAGTTCCTCAGCCATGGCCAGAAGATCTTTCGGGCTCTTTGCCTTAAGGTCGGCGAGGTTCAGTCGTTCTTTGCTCATGACAATATCCGTTACACCGGGCCAATAGCCCTCGGTCGCAGTCTGATTGGGAAACGTTCATGGCCGGACGGCCAGACGGTTCGTGATTTAATGACAGATGATCATTTGGTCAATGGCTAAATGACTGACCTTTTGGAAGCAAGGATGGCCCAGACGCAGAAATCGGGCATGGGATGGGAATTCTAGAATGGCCGAACGACAACAGCGACCACAATCAGGATAACCAAAACCGTAGGAATCTCGTTCATCAACCTATAGTGGCGTCCTGGCCACTTGTTTCTACCCACCGCAAATTCCTTTCTGCGTTGCGCAAGCCAATGATGGAACCAAGTCATCGAGAGCACTCCAGTTGCCTTTATCCAGGGCCATGCCTCTGACCAGTCCACGATACCGGGGGTGAGCACCAGAAGAAGCCCAAATATCCAGGCCATGATCATTGCCGGATTCATGATTACCCGCAGCAATCGCCGTTCCATGATGATGAACAGACGGTCAGCATCGCTTCCTTTTGATATCTCCTCTGCGTGGTAGACAAACAGCCTCGGAAGATAGAACAGTCCAGCCAGCCATGCCATGACCGCAATCAGATGCAGGGCTTTCGTCCATGGATAAACGGAAGCAAGGACGCTTTCCATGTCAGCTCCTCCTCATTCGTACATCTAATTAATTAAACAAATAAAAAGAAATGATGAAGTTGATGTATCTGTGGATAACAGAAATTAATTGGTTATTCACATTATCATCCCCAGACATGGATCCTCTCCCGTTCACGTATTGAATAAAATTATCCCGTGTTTACAACACTTTATTTTCTTTCTTCAAGCGATTATGCTCAGGAAAGCCCAGTCTGGTGCCAGAATTCCAGCATCTGTGGATTTCTCTTTCCACGGTGGATAGATAGGGGATGAACGGGAGCATACTCTGGAGTGAAACGGGTAACAGTGATGAAAGTGCCAGTTATTCATGAACTGTCCTGCAATTGGTTCAAGACTTTTCCACGGATTTACTAAATGCCGTCCCAGCTCATTCTCGCGTCCGGGTCATCTGCGCGACAGTAACTCCTGTGCAACGCCGGGGTGAGGTTTGAGGTGATGCGGGCTGAGGTTGATGAGGAAAGGATTCGTGAATTACTTGAGGAAGGTGACTTCGGTCCTGAGGAGACCGCTGCCGAGCTGGCGAGGCATAAAGCCAGAACCATAGCGGAAGTCGACCCCGATGCCGCAGTGCTTGGCTGTGATCAGGTTCTTGAGTTCGAAGGCAGGATTTTTGCCAAACCGAAGGACATGAAGGATGCAAGAAAGCAGCTTGGGCTTATGAATGGCCGCAGCCATAGGCTGTTTTCAGCTGCCGTGCTCTATGAAGATGGTCAGCCAGTCTGGCAGTTCGTAGGAAAGGCCGAACTTCACATGCGTAGGTCTTCAGACGAATTTCTGGATGCCTATGTCATCCGAAACTGGCCTGGAATCGGGGAAACGGTTGGTTGCTACAAGATTGAGGAGGAAGGCATTAGGCTGTTTTGCCGCATTGATGGCGACTATTTCGTCATAATCGGCTTGCCGCTCCTGGAAATTCTGGCGTATCTGGAACATAGGGGGTTGATTCCAGGATGAATGACGAAAACCGCATTCCGCTGGCCGGTGTGGTCGGTTTACCTGTCTCACATAGCAGATCCCCCCGGCTGCACAATCACTGGTTACAGAAATACGGCATTCCAGGACAATACGTGCCGATTAACATCAGGCATTCAGATCTAGAGGAAGCGATCAGAGCGCTCCCGAAGCTTGGTTTTGTCGGGGTGAATGTGACCATTCCCCATAAGGAAACCGTTCTTTGGCTGGCGGATATCGTAACGGATCGAGCGGCGCTGATTGGAGCTGCCAACACGCTCGTCTTCCGCAGTGACGGAACTCTGCACGCAGACAATACCGATGGTTATGGATTTGTCGAAAACCTGCGCCAGAACGCGCCGAACTGGCAGCCGAAATCCGGACCAGCCGCTGTACTTGGAAGTGGCGGCGCAGCTCGTGCGGTTATCGCATCACTGGTGGAAACCGGCGTACCGGAAATTCGCATCAGCAATCGTAACAGGTCACGCGCTGATGCGTTGAAATCGGAATTCGGGGCGAAGGTGACCGTGTATGACTGGACGCGGGCAGGGAACACCATGGACGGCGCCCGGCTTGTCGTGAACGCCACTTCTCTTGGCATGGAGGGCAAACCGGAATTCCAGGTCTCTCTCGACGCATTGTCGCCTGAAGCTGTCGTGAATGACCTAGTCTATACTCCTGTTCAGACCAGGTTCCTTCAACAGGCGGCGAGAATCGGCTGCACAACCGTTGATGGCCTTGGGATGCTGCTATACCAGGCTGCGCCCGCCTTTGAACGATGGTTTAACAAACGCCCTGAAATCGACGAGGAGACCCGACAGGTTCTGCTGCAATGAGCGGGAGACCATTCCTGGTCGGTTTGACCGGTTCGATTGGCATGGGAAAGACCACGACTGCGCGCATGTTTGCCGAAGAGGGAATTCCTGTCTGGGATGCGGATGCAGCGGTTCACAGAATGTACTGCGAAGGTGGGGCAGCGGTCGAATCAATTCGAAAGATTCGCCCGGATGCCGTAATTGGCGATGCGGTTTGCCGATCCAGGCTCAGGGACTGGATTTCCAGAGATCCTTCCGCTCTGACAAGGATTGAACATATAGTGCATCCACTCGTCGCTGCCGACCGGAAGGAATTCATTGAAGCTGCGGCGACAGAAGTGCTTGTTCTTGACATTCCTCTCCTGTTCGAAACCGGTGGCGAAAAAGATGTGGATGTCATTGCCGTTGTCTCGGCACCACATTCCATTCAGCGAGAGCGTGTCCTGAAACGAGGGAACGTTTCGGAGGCGCAGTTCGATGCCCTGCTGGCGCGTCAGGTGCCGGATTCGGAAAAGCGCGCCCGTGCAGACTATGTTATTGAGACAGTATCCCTTAATCGCGCCCGTGCGGCGGTACGGTGCTGTCTTCTGGACATAACGGAGAGACTGAAGAATGCGTGAAGTTACGCTTGATACGGAAACAACCGGCCTTGATCCAGAAGCCGGTCATCGACTTGTCGAGATTGGCGCAGTCGAGCTTTCGAACCATATCCCAACCGGCCGCATCTATCACCAGTATATCAATCCCGACCGCGCCATGCCGAGAGAGGCATATGACATTCATGGTCTTGATGACGCATTTCTCGCCGATAAGCCGAGATTCGCCGATATAGCAGACGACCTTCTTAAATTCCTGGGCGATAGTAGACTGATCGCCCATAACGCGGCGTTTGACCTGAAATTCATCAACTCCGAGCTTCGCTGGATTGGTCGCCCGCAGCTTCCGGATAGCGTAATGATTGATTCCCTTGCCATTGCGCGAAAGAGATTCCCGGGTTCGCCCGCCTCTCTTGACGCGCTTTGCCGACGTTTTGGCATAGATAACTCGGCTCGTGTCCAGCATGGCGCGCTTCTGGACAGTGAAATTCTGGCAGCGGTCTATCTGGAGCTGATTGGAGGGAGGCAGCCGGATCTTGCCTTCACGATGAACCCGGCGAGGGAAAAGAATTCGTCCATTGATGGCTGGCGTCCTGGGCCAAGGGAAAGGAGTCTCCCGCCGCGAATCACGGAAGAGGAGGCTGCGGCCCATGCTGCATTCGTGGATGGTTTGGGTAAGGGCGCGCTTTGGCGGAAATACGGCCCTTAAGCGACTGGCTGTTTGGCCTCTTCACTTTTCTTTTTCGCCGCTTGGCGGTAAAGTGCCGCGAAATCAATCATTTCAAGGTTGAGTGGCGGAAACCCGCCCTCTCGGGTAATGTCGGCCACGATCCGGCGAGCGAATGGAAACAGCAGTCTCGGGCATTCGACAAGCAGAAAGGGGTGCAACTGCTGTTCCGGCAGGTTCTCGATCTGGAAGAGGCCTCCATATTCCAGTTCAAGTAGATAGAGCGTTTCGTCCTTAGCCTTGTTCGTTGCCGAGATCGAATATTTGCAGAGCACATCAAACCGAGGACCGTTCGTGCGCTTCTTTGCGTCAAGCGCTACCTGCACCGAAATCTCTGGAGTCACCTCGCCGGATATTCCTTTCTGCACCATGATGTTTTCAAAGGAGAAATCCCTGATGTACTGTCCGAGTACCTGGATCTGGGTGGACCTTTTCAGCCCATTTGGGGCTTCGGGTCTGTCTTGGCCATTCTCTACCATCCTGAAATTCCTTGTCGATAGGGACACCGTTGCCGTGAGGGCCTGTTCCATGAGTTAAGTGGTCCTGTGGGGTGTGGCAATCCAGATCGATTTCCAATCTTTGATTCAGAGAAAGCCTTGCCCTGATAACGGAACCACCCAGAAGCTGTATAGGTGGTTGGTCGACCAGCGTCAAAACGATCTGACCAGGAAGGGTAGGATAGGACCAACTGTAGCTATGGATGGAAGTGGACAGCCCGCTCCTGTCCGCTCGGGATTCACATGGCGGTCGGCGCGGAGTCCTTAAAATTTTTCCTCGCCAGCGCCGCGCACAGTGGCATAGTGGCCATTCCATGAGCCGACATACCCGAATGGGCTGTCGACGCTGTATGACGCCCTCATGGCCGCTACGGCGATCCCGTCAAAATCTGCGTGCCCAATGGTACAGCTTTGCGGAGTTGTCGGCGTTTCCCGTTCCGGTTCCACGCCGGAGCGCAGCACCTTCAGAAGCTGGAAGGTGGTGGCGAATCGGAATCTGTGTCCACATCCAGTGCGCGGGCATCGGTGGTCACCTGAGTGTTATCCCGGGAGGGTGGTGGCCACCATAAGCATAATACCGTTGCCTCAGAGCGACCCGATGCTGCCGCGCAAACGCGATTCGTGGAGACAAACCCGAGCGGACCAAGACAATAGAGGCTGATTCATGTCATCCCTTCCCCGCCAAGTAGAGAATCCACTGGGCAAATCAGGTCGCTGACCGGTCAGGGTACGGCGCAAGTCCATAAATTACCGCTTATGGTGGTACCCACCCGACAAACTGGTGCCAGAACTTCTGCAGAGACCCGGTACCACTTCCCGGTGCCGTCTCCCGATGCCGGGTGGTTCGCCTGTGCCATACGCCCTTACCAGAGGCCGGACATGACCTTCAGGGAGGAAGGCGGCCGCGTGCACAGGGATCTGGCGCGGATGAACCTGTCCACCTGTGATGGACTGTGGATCCATCCACGTGATGAATGGAAAGGAGGGCCGAAATGACGGCCTGCCGCTCATGATTCCCGGGGATGACATTTATGCGATATCCTTGGTTCAGAGGCTGCGATCGCTTGATCTGGCGCGCAGGCCACTTTAGTATCGGGGACAGATGCGGCTCGGAAACGGTGATCGCTTCCCTAACGGGAGACAGAAGCGAAGGGGTGGCCGGCCACCCCTTTCGCAATCTCGGTTCCGTCGTGGCAGCCCAACAAAGGCATTGATTCCACATAGAATTCCATGCCCGCCCATACAGTTCCGCGGATTCCCGCTGGGCAGACGCAGGACATTATGAACTGGCCAGATGGCGGCAATTGTCGTTTGTGCAGGAGGGAAACAACGGTCCGGTCGGACCGGTCGATCTGGCCAGGTGCTTCGGGAGGCGCCACATTCGGCTGGGATTGCCGACGTGTACGGATAAACCCCTATTGTGGCTGGCGGTCAAGCCGCCCTCGCTCACGTCGAACTTCGCAACCACTCTGTCAGGTATGTCCTTGTGCTTCTCTCCCTGCAGGTGGATTGGGTTCTGTCTAGTGTATTATCCACATTGAATGTCTTCCCATTCGGGTCGGTCGCGATGCATGAGGCGCATGCCTCGGATCCGGGGGGCCGCTCGTCCGATTATGGATTCCGTTGGGTCTGCCTTACATCAGCGTGGTACCGTTTCAGACAGCACTCTCGCCATTCGGATTTGAGATCGAACTCCATGAATCCGAACCATCTGCGGAGTTCTCCTAAAGCATTGCACCATGTCCTCGAATGACGACCTTTTTCCGCGTCACCGTGAATATGTCAATCTGTGGCCAGTTCGCCAGCCATGGAGCATTCGGATGGTCCGTGAACTGAGGCGCTTAACGCCGAATCATTATGCCGATTGCCGCTCCGCAAAACGGCGAAACAGTCCATCAGATTCCATCAGCTGTTCATAAGTGCCTTCCTCAGTGATTTTTCCTTTATGCAGCACGTATATGCGGCTTGCGCGACGGATGGTCGAAATTCTGTGGGCGATTACGATTCGGGTCGCGTTCGACTGCTCAATCCCCTCCATTGTCAGTTCCTGATTCTTGGAATCAAGCCAACTGGTAGCCTCGTCCAGAAACAGAATCTTCGGGTTGCGTACCAGTGCCGCAGCAATGCGGATCCGCTGCTGCTGGCCACCGGAGAAAGTGGATCCAGTACCACTCATCGGTGTGTGCATTCCCATCGGCATCCTGTTGATGTCCTGAGCGACACCAACCTGATCCGCTGCCGACCAGGCGTCGGAAATCGAAAGAGTATCGTCTATGCCGGTGATGTTCTGCAGAATGGTCGCCGCCATCAGGCTGTTATCCTGCAGAACGACGCCGATCTGGCGGCGCAAGTAATGGGCATTAAGGCGGGAAATGTCATGGCCATCGAAATAGACAGCCCCGGATGATGGAATTTCAAGGCCAAGCGCAAGACGCAGCAGGGTGCTCTTTCCGGAACCGGACTCGCCGACCAGGGCGATGAACTCGCCCGGCCTGGCATGCATGGTCACATCGTCGAGGATCAATGGACTGTCATTCGAATAGCGAAAGCTGATTCGATCGAATGAAATCTCTCCTTTCAAATCTATCGTCGCACCTTCGGTTCCTGCAGATTCGGGCAACGCCGAAATTATTTCCCGCGTTTGCTCACCAGCGGGAATGAGTGAGACGATGACCTCGAACGAGAGGCCAAACATAATGACGGAACCAACAAACAGCATTGATGCAGCATATATGACCGAGAATCCCTCGACCGCCAGACGATCCGGACCCTGGGCAAGGACCACAATGAACACAATGGCTGTCCACAGGGCGGGAACGGACTGGGAAAAAGCCACCAGATGCTCGTTCAACCGGGAGATTCCTATTTCGGCGACCTTCTGGTTCCGATATTGCCGTGCCCACCAGGCATATGCTGACGGTTCAGCGCCGGCTGCCCGGAGCTTCCCGATTCCATTGATGAGCTGAAACAGGTGACCGGTCAACCCGCGCACTGCGGCGAAGCGTTTCCGGTGATACCTGATCTGGATGAGGCCGAGGGAGACAGCAAACCCGAGAGATGAAACGCCAAGCACGAGGCTGAGCCAACCAAGGGAGGAATCAAAGAGGAAGATCAATATGGATGTTGGCAACAGCAGGAGTCCGGCCTGTAGCGCACCGGAGGCAACAGCTGAAAACTGATCGCGGATAACCAGGAACGTCATTGCTCGTGTCGCTAGGTCACCGGTTGTGAAGCGGCGGAAGAAATTGGGGCGCAGCCAAAGAAGACGGTCCCAGATAGCAGCCACGACACGGGTGGTGGCTCTGGCCTCCAGTCTCATCATTGCTGTGCCCCGGAGCACATTGAACAGGCCTGCCGCGACCGCCAGCAACACAAGCAGACCAAAGAGATACATGAATTGGCCAGGTTCGTTGGCAGCGGCTGAATCCTCAGCGAGAAGCCCAATCGTTGCGGCGGGAATCAGTAGGATCGCTCCGGCGATCACTCCTGCAACGGCGACTCGTGCGAGATCCGGAAGCTGGTTCCAGGTGGCTAGGCGCAGGAGGTCAGACGCACTGGCTGGACGGTCATGAGGTAGCGGCCGGTGTATTTCAAAGGCATCTTCGCTGATTTGGTCGGCCATTTTCTCGGTGACCCGCCCGGATTTGCCGGATACCGGGTCGACGTATCGATACCGGCCAAAGCTTCCGGGCAGGAGCGCGACAGGATGGCCAACATCCTTCTGGAACGCGACTAGGGCACTACTGTCACCCAACCACCAGCGGTCCCGGTATTTCAGGCGCACTTTCCTGGCGCGGAGGCCGGAAGCGAGAAGAAAATCATTCAGACTGCGTGTTTCATGCTCACCAAATTCCTTCAGCGGAATATTCTCATACGTGCAGACGGCACGAAGCGCGGCCAGCAAACCGGATTCGTCATGCTGTGTCTTCCGCTTCAGGTCAATTACGGAAAAAAGCCGGTTTCTGGAAACCGTCCAATCCCGGTTTCGCCACATGGATCGATCAATCTGGAGATTGACGTCATCAACCACCATCAACTGCCGGTTCAGGGACTCGGTCGCAAGGGCGACTCGATGAAACTCCGGCAAATGCTTGAACAGCAGATCGGCGACTGCCAGATCCGTGGAAGGAATACCTTCAATCTCGGTGGGTTGGTGTATGGAAACCCAGGTTCCGGCACTGACTGGCATCAAACCCGACGGCCCGGATCCAGACCCTTCCAGTCCGAGATAGGCAGCATCTGAATCGCGACCGTCGAGCCATACGACTCCTCGTCTGGCAGATATCGTACCTGACGCGACGATCTTTGATCCAGGAGCCAACAGGTGGTCGGGAAGAGGTTTTGGATCAACATCACGGGCAGCCGCTTCGGCAAATTTCAGGATCCATGAATCGATCTGTTCGGTCAGGATCGTGTCAGCGACCTCACCGGTCAGTCCATCTAGAAGTTCCGATAACGGTACTGGACGAACGACTGTACCTGGAAACCCTTTGGCGATTAACCCAAGATCGGCATCGTGGCTGTCACTATAGCCGAATATAAGATGGCCGCGGGGAACGCGCACCATATGTTTGAAGGCGGATGCGGTTTTGCCATCGTTGAATTCCACGCCAAAGACATCAACGGTGCCCTTTTCGACGATCCAGGCCATGTCCGAATCCTCTATCCGCAACGGCTGGTTTCCGGTGCAGGGGATCGCTTCGCCAAGAGAGCGGGCTATCTCGGCCAGACGGTCCAGGCCTTCCGATCGGTCAACGTCGGGTTCAGGATTAGATTGAGTGGACGAGTTCATAATACAGCCCCGTTGTGTCAGCCATCAATTCCTCGTGGACACCTCGCTGCATCTCCTTGCCCTCATCGAACACCAGGATAAGGTCACTGTCCCGGATGGTGCTCAACCGATGCGCGACAATCAGGCAGGTTGCGCCACGCCGACGTATCGCGTCATCGATCTCCAGTTCGGTCACGGAATCGAGTGCACTGGTGGCTTCATCCAGTATCAGGACGGAAGGCCGATTTACCAGCGCCCGGGCGATTTCCAGCCGTTGCCTCTGTCCTCCACTGAAATTGTGGCCGTTCTCCTCGACGGCCGATGCATATCCCAATGGGCGGGAAGCGATCTCGTCGTGTATTGTGGCGTCACGGGCGGCTGCAACCAAGGCATGGTCCGGGGTGGTGGGATTCCACAAAGTCAGGTTATCGCTCACGGTGCCGGCGAAAAGGATCACATTCTGATCCACCATCGCAACAGATCCCGACAGTATTTCACGAGGGATTTCATTCCTGGGATGACCATCAAACAGAATTTCACCTGACCACGGCTGGTAGATGCCTGCGACCAGGTGCGACAGCGTCGACTTACCGGAACCGCTTGGACCGACGAAGGCCACTCGTTGCCCTGGTTCGATGGAAAGGCTGAAATTCTCTATGAGTGGTGGCTTGTTCCTCTGGAACCCGAACGTGATGTTCCGCAGTTCAACATGACCAACGAGTCGCACGCGTCGATTCAACGTCGCTGCTTTCCCCAGTTCGGTTCGGGCGCCGTCTTCGGCTTCATGGTCCAGTTCGGCTGTCAGAACATCATCAAGTCTACGCAGATTTGCCGACATGGTCTGAAGGAGATCGGAAAACAGGGCGAACGCCCGATGGGGTTCAGAAAGTTCATCGCCAGGATAAGATAGGCGGTGAGCAGTCCAAGAGACAGATCTCCCGATACGACGCGCCAACCACCAATACCCACTACAAGGGCTGAGCCGAGAACCAGCGATACATGCGGAAACGCTTCCGTGACATGGCCGAGCTCGACGAATTTCTGCCGCGCCTGCAGCTCGCGGGCCTGATGACCTGTCAGGCGCGAGAAAAAGCGGCCCTCCATCGCGGTCGCTTTCAATGTTTCTATAACATTCAGCCCGGCCATCCCGAAGCCGATCATCATGCCCTGTTCGTGAAGCAACGCGTGGTTGTGATTGGTCCGAAGCCGCGTCACATGCTGCATCGCCAGAAGACACAATATGCCAAGTATGCCGACGGCAATGCCGAGAAGCGGATCTATGATCAGCATGAGGATCAGGAATGCCACACTCATGACCAACTCAATCAGGGTTCCAATCAGCTGAACAGCGCCAGTTAGGGCGATCTGGTCGATCAGCTGCATGCGGGAGGTGATCTCGCCTGCATGGCGGAGAGTGAAAAACTGCATTGGCAGTCTTGTCAGCCGATTGAGAAAGCGATCCGATTGCTTCACGGACATGGCTAGTGAAATTTTTCGCAGCACCCGCATCTGGAGCCACGTCAGCAAATAGGACACAAGCCCTGCGCAAATCGTCAGCGCCACCAGGGTGCCGCCCCACCCTATCTGTCCTCCGTCCAATACCTGATCCACGAACACCGACAGCAACAGGGGCAGACCGAGGCCCGGAATCATGAGCAGAAGACCGCATATCACGGCATAGGCAAGAGCTGGCCGGACCTGCTCCAGCCAGGGCCAAAGCTGACGGATTATTCCGGGTTGGGCGTGTTCGTCGGGTTTGAAATCCTCGCCCGGCTCCAGCTGCAATGCGATCCCCGTGAAACTCCCGTCGAATTCCTCTTCGTCGACTACCTTATGCCCAGACGCCGGATCGTTCAGATAATAGCGGTTTCCCCGAATCCCTTCGAGAACCAGAAAATGCTGTAACTTCCAATGCAGGATGAGCGGCATTTTCATCGCCGTCAGCTGTTCCGGCTCCCGGCGCCACGCGGACGGTTTCAGGCCATACCGGCGGGCTGACCGGATGATATCGGCGGCACTTGATCCATCCCGCCCTATTGAGCAGGTTTCACGTAATTCCTGATGGGAAATCCATTTCCCAAAATGGGCAAGTATGATGCCTAGGCTAACCGCGCCACACTCGGTGGCTTCCAGCTGCAGGAATAGAGGGGTGCGAACCCGTGTGCCGACGGTGGATTTCCGTCTGAATAGGGACTTCATGGCGAAGTGGATTCCGAACTGGCCAGGAGAGTTAGCGGAGACGCCGCTTCCATGACAACCTCTATCAGGCAGGGCGTTGAATCCGGCAGCGGTACATCTCCTTCCTGGTGTATGATCAGGCGTACCATATGCTGAGGCACCGCCGCCCCCATGATATTGTTGCCTGCAGCCAGATTCCGGGAGAACCAGAAGGGAGGTGTGGATGAATTCGGGGAAACGCTGGCCACTTTAGCGGATATTGATTTCTTACCATGAAAATCATCGACGATGATACGTGCGTTCATTTCCGGCTTCAGCTTTCTTGCCTCTGTGAAGGGCAGGAACGTCACCACTTCCTGCCTGTCGATCTGACCTGTGCGCAGGTCCGCTATTGGCGAGCCGACAGACAGTGCCTGCCCTACGGTTACATGTAGCGTGGCGACAGTCCCGGACAGGGGAGAGGTTATGGTGCCACGGGTCAGGTCTTCAGTCTGATCCGTCTCATCTGCGGGCGTCGGCAGTGTCGATTCCGGGTCCGTGGGTGCCATGGTGTCTGGCCCATCACGCTCCAGCTCGCGCTCCAGCATGTCGACCCGAGTCCACAGGGCATCCAGCCGGTTGTCTGATCTGGATGACAGAATTCGGGCAATTGGATCCCCTGCAGCTAGCGTGCTGTTGACCTGAACCGGGACTTCCGAAACGGTGCCGACCGTATGTGACAGAACGGTATGTCGCTCACCTGCGTCAACGATCAACCCCTGTGCGCTCAGGCTGCGTTCCACACTGCCAAACGTCAACCATACGATGATCGCGAATAGGGTGATGACAACGCCTGTAAGAATGATCCATTCATGCGGCGCGGTGATTTTCGTCGCATCGTCCAGTGGATCGAGTTCTGATTGCCGGAGGATGGCACGACTGCGAAAGAGGTTAACTGGGAGCATGGGCAGATTATGGGATCATGATTGGTTCGCGAATTGAAGTGGAATGATCGGTGTCGCCGAAAATCCACTTCGGGATGCGTCCCCCGTCAGGGCGTGCATCCACTCCTTGTTCTGGGCTAGGCATGCCACACTTCCTTATCGGGAGGAGCCCTGACCACTCTACAAGCTGAACTGTCAATAGCCTGTCACCTTTCATTACGGTATCGAACGCCAGCTCTACCGCGATCTCACGCCTGTATTCGTCTGACCCCATACATTCCGTCTCCGTACTCACCCGGCTGGGGAAGAAGCCAGAAGACCACGATGAATATCTGCGGGAAAAGCTGAAACGAACCCACAGCCCCGGTTGGACAACTCCCCCCAAATGCCTTCAGAGCAGCCTAGATCAGAAACCCCATGCTTCGTCCACCTAAGCGGAAAAGCGCTCCCGATGCCCTTTGGGACGAATCACTGAAGCTGTCCGCGAGGATTCTGCGATCAGGTCCAGTATCGCCGATTGCTTCTGCCACTGTTACTGCCCTCTGAGAGAGCGGATGAAGTCGGAATCACCAGATTTGCGTGGGTATTCGTGTCCCCATGCGCAATACAACTGGAGGTGGCGGAAATGTCGAATTGAGTTCATCTGCGAATTGCGGGTTGGCAGGCAGCATCTTGTTCAGTTTGGCCCTGTCGGTCATGTGCTCACGCATCTCATCGATTGTTTGTACCTCTTTGGCATCTTCCTTTCAGTCGAGACCGCATTTCGCCCGCAATCATAGGACCATCACTTTGAGGCCGTCAACCTGGATTTTCGCCCTGGAGTGCCTCCGATAAAACGGGCAGTTCGACGGAACCCTGTTCTGAACCGTGTTCCTGTCGTGTGCTCGGGGGAAACTCGAAAGTGGTGCCGTCTCCGGGTGGATTCCGGTTCCCTTGATCTGGCGGCGAGATCAGGGACCGTGGTGGCCATGGGTGTAACCCGGTTCCAGACTTCCGACTGAAGTCCCTCCCCGTCAGGACGGAGCTTTCTCAACGGATGGGTGGTGAGAGCCCGCCGCAGGCCGATTATGGTGTGACCTCTTCCCTTGCAGCGCTATCCACCGGTAGGTTGGTCTCTATGGTCACCCTGAGACGGCACCACTTTCGAATTTCAACCGGACACACGACATGGCCCTGAAGTTCCAGGAGCGGCTCTCCATCATTCAGGGTTTCAGGGCGTTCGCATTCCGTCGCCAATAAACATGATGGTATGGCGAAAGAAGGACGAATGCCCGCTTCTTTGTGGTGAGTCGACCAGCAGCATTACGGGCGACCAGGCAACAATCGGTGATTCAGTCTGACGGACAGGGAATGGCCCCCCGTTGAACTCAAGGCTTCCGAAGCGGGGAAAGTTGGACCATCCACGGAAAGCGGCCTCCGGGCATCAATGCGAACACCTGTTTGGGATCATGTGGTGGTCTGCCGGTTCCTTCCGAGGTGGCAGGCCTCAGCGTCGAGTCCAGCCTGAACCACCTGGCCTGGCGGTCGACGGCGGCACGTCCCTGAACCCGGTATCGACCGTATCGGCGAAGGGATCCTTTGTGCGGCGCTCCGGGGCATTGGGTCCGTTATGCAGAACTCCACGAAAGCGCTGGCTGAGATGGCGGAATACAGCTGACCTTACTGGAGGCATCAGCAACGCGAAACCGATCCCGTCCGTGAAGAATCCGGGCGTTAGCAGCAATGCGCCAGCAACCAGAATCATTGCGCCATGCGCCAGAGGCTCCGATGGATTGCCAAGTTCCGAAAGTGTTTCGCGCAGCCACCGTATGGTGGTCAGTCCCTGCGCGCGAACAAGCCAGGTTCCAATTGCCGCCGTGAGAACAATGATTCCCAGCGTTGGCCATAGACCTATCCTGTTGCCGACCACGATGAACAGGGCTATCTCAATGAGCGACGTTCCAGCGAAAATCACGAACAGCCACATGATATCCTCACTATTGGCAAACGGCTTGCGGTGGACTTGTCCTTCGGTAATGCCTACATATGTGCTACACTCAATGATTGCCACCTGACCAGGAAAGGGATTCATATGGGCGGCATTGCCATTCAGCTTCTGGTTCTTGCTGGTATTGCGGTTTTCCTGATCCTGCGTCTGCGCAGCGTTCTGGGCACCCGGGATGGATTTGAAAGACCACCGGTTCCAGTCTCGCGGGACACGCAGACCATACCTCCGGAGCTTGAGGTGATCGAGGATGACGTGGACGATGACATAACGGACCACGTCAGGGAGGGCTCCGACGCGGCTTATGCTCTGGCTGAGATGAAGCTGGTCGAGCCGGAATTCTCCGTCGGTGAATTCCTTCAGGGAGCCCGAGGCGCGTATGAGATGATTCTCATGTCGTTTGAGCGGGGTGACATTGACAGCATCGCGCCGTTTCTTGGTGATGAGGTTTACCAGACATTCATTGACGTGGTTGGTGAGCGTGAGGACCAGGGTCTGACCATAGACGCGAAATTTGTTGGGATCCGCGAGCTTACACTTGTGGATGCTACATTTGACCAGACGACACGGGAAGCCGAGATCACCATTCGGTTTGTCGGTGAGCTGACCAGTGCTGTCCGGAACGCGGCCGGAGAGGTCATTGAGGGCAACCCGAACGAGATAAGGCGGCAGAGAGATAGCTGGATCTTCATGCGAAAGATGGGTGCGAAAGATCCTAACTGGAGGCTTGTTGCAACCGACGAATGATACCGTCTGCCGTATTTTCACCATGATATTCTCAGGAAAATCTCGGGGAGACGCAGGTGCTGCCGATGACCACAATATAGGCGCGGGTAACGCATTTTTGTTACATTCGGGAGAACGATCCGGAACGTTACCGGAAAATCGACAGCGGTCGGGTGGAACCGCAAGGATCTATGTAGGTCCGGACAGCGACAGTGGCATAGTTGACGGATCGGGTCGAGGCGAGCTATCCGATGGTGACGGAATGCCAGATGAACCCGCCTCTGGACGGCGAAAAGATTCTACGGAACCTTATATGTCGGCTCTGGGACGCGCTCTGGGATCGTTCATAAAGGTCTGGTTCAGGGCCACCTTTGCTGATTCGTTAATTGGAAGGCCGGCATTCGGTTACGGGGGAACCCACAAATTCTTGCCGCGAAACCCACCACACGAAGACCGCCGGCTCCAGAATGATTGGAAACGGGCTGGATACGGGAAAGGTGTCAGCATCATTTGGCGGTTTCCGAGCGAATCGAAAGAGTCCCGCCGGAGGCAATGCACTGTCCTGAAGAGCTTTCGAGCGCCACTTCCCATGTATTGTATATGGTAGACTGGAATGCGGCGCAGGGGTCCACGTCTGCTGACTCCAGAAGAGGTGAGTCTATGGAACAGGGTAACACAGCGAGCCACCGCTCTTCACCCTGAACGACAAAGGCCGACGCCGGAAGCGGATTACCGTGCGGAACTGGACAGGCCGGCTCCGAAAAGACCTGTTCAGCAACCCGTTCCAGAATTTCGAATAGGTGAGAGGAGCGGGAACAGCGGCCCGCTGCAAGGTGTTGCTCCGGATGTGTCCCAATATCTGGAATCCTTTCCGCTTCGGGTGGACAAGAAGATCCAAGGCAGGCTGAGGCGCGGAAAGCTTGCACCTGAGGCTCGGATTGACCTGCACGGGAAGACGGCAGCGGGTGCCCTGCCAGAACTCAGCCGTTTCATACAGGGTGCCCATTCTACGGGATGCCGTCTGGTATTGGTCATCACCGGCAAGGGCAGGACCGGTGAGGGCGATGGACCGATACCGGCACGGGGAGGCGTTCTGAAGCAGATGGTGCCCCGTTGGCTTGCCACTCCACCGCTGTCCCATCTGGTGCTGCTGGTGTCGGAAGCGCACCCGAAACATGGCGGATCGGGTGCGTATTATGTATACTTGCGTCGCAAGGCGTAGCTGCGGCTGTCCCTCCAGCCTGTAACGTACCTGTAACGTATAGGTGGGTTAACCAGCTGCCTCGCGGTCCATCGAGACTCCGAGCCGTAAGGCTCGCTCTTCCAGCCACTCCCGGAAGCCCAGTTCCGTCTGACCGGAGGCAACGGCTGCCTGCCAGTCCGAGCGGGGATCCGGGCCGACCGGTTCGATATCCGGTAGAATCACGCCGTTCACCATCCAGGGTGCCAGCGGAAGGTCACGAAGCCAGTCGGCCACGGATGGAATCCTGCGACAATCCTCGCGGACATGCTGCTCGCCGATGAATCGCACAGGTACCCGGCGACCTTCCGCATTGAAGATTTCGTGCCCAAAGACGGACTGCGCCTCGAATATTCCGAAACCGTGATGCCGAAGCGCTCTATGCGAGGGGAGCGCTTCATGAGCCTTTGAAATGTCGAACCAGTCATGGATCGCCTGGTAGTCCTGGGGATTTCCGCCGAACTTTCTTGCGGAGCTTTCCGCGTGATGGATTGGATGGGCCATTTCAGATGTCCTCGTGAAGATATGGTATACGCTCCGAGAAGAAATCGGCATGATCCAGATCAATCCGGTCCTTTGTCACATCCCAGGTCAGTGTGCCTTCACCTCCGTCGTCAATCTCAAATCCCGGATGCAGCATATATGCGACATCCCAGACGAAATCTTTCAGGCGTTCCTCGAACTCTCTGACATCCACGCCTTCGGGAGTCGTGCGGAGCTCTGAGACGTTCCCGCTGTCGCCATATCCGTCATAACTGGCCTCCATTCCGGTCACATTCGCATTCCGAAGAAGAACGAGAAGTTCGGCTCGCTCATTGCGTATATTCTCCTCTACCCTGCGGCGCCGTTCCGCTTCCTGAGCCTGAATCTTGTCCCAATCAAAGCTGGGAGTCGTTAGTTGTTCCGTGGTCATCAAATTCTCTCCATTCTGATCATCGTCATCCAGCGGGAAGCCCATGGTTCCTGATGAGCTGAGCGCCCCTTCAGATTCCGCGTTGCGGTTCTGTATGGGTGTTCTGTTTCCGTTCGTGACAGTTTCGGTCGCGGGTTGGAGGGTCAGGAGAATTTTCGATGGTTGTTGCATTTTGGCAACAAGTCTGGAAATGCGCTGACTCCTGAAAATTTCTATATATAGTATTGCTAAACAGAATCCCTACCAATTGAATTGCAGAAACCGATTTGCCCATAAAGTGCGGTTTTTTGTTATCCGGTTCTGCGGGAGAACATATGGGGGAGACCCGAAGAAATCGTGTGTTCCTGCGATGGTCTCGTGGCCCGGAAAAATCCTTGCCAGCGATTGACAGGGCCGAATCAGATGGTCATGATCGATCCATTATATGCGAAGAATGCTGATTGCCGGATAGTGGTTTTTCCTGACGCAATCGACGCGCTTCGCGACGGGGAGGACACTTTATGGACAATTACGGACCTTACGATCCGACAATAGACTACGCTCCTGGCCCGGCTATCAAGGAAATCAGCCCTAGCGGCGGCGATATCAAGCCCTGGAAGCCTCTGCACATGTCCCGCCGGAACTTCCTGCGGGGTGTTGTCTGTTCAGGCACTGTCATCGCGGGAGCCGGGTATCTGTTCTCGACGACCACTTCGGCCCGCGCGGATGCACGGGCGGTGGAGCGGATGGTTTCACTGACGGTCAATGGCAGGACTCATCGGCTTGACGTTCCACCGAATGAGACGCTGGCAACCACCATACGCTACCGTATCGGGCTTACTGGAACGAAGATTGGCTGCAATCAGGCGGAATGTGGAGCCTGCACCGTTATGGCGGACGGGGTTACCATCTATTCCTGTTCCACCCTGACCCATCGGGTCCGCGACAGGGAGATCATCACTGTCGAAGGCGTGTCCGGGACGGATGGCACCCTGCACCCGGTTCAACAGGCATTCATCGACGAAATCGGGCCACAATGCGGCTTCTGCACACCTGGGCAGGTCGTGTCAGCCGTGGCGCTGCTGAACCGCAACCCGAAACCCACGCTTGACGAGGCTCGGCTGGCACTGTCGGGCAACATCTGTCGATGCGGTGCCTACGATCACTATTTGCGCGGTGTCATGAAAGCCGCGGAGAGGGTCTGAACGATGACCTATAAACTGATTGGAAAAGACTTCACGCCACCAGATCTTGAAGCTAAAGTGACTGGTGCAGCAAAATACGCCGAGGATTTCCGCGCTGATGGAATGGCGCATATCAAGTTCTATGGCTCACCCATGCCACATGGCAAGGTCAGGTCAATTGATCTGAGCGAGGCTGAGACAGTGCCAGGTTTCCTGGCGGCATTGGTCCCGGATGATATCAAGCAACCCGCGCCGACCGGCCTACCGATTCTCTCCAATGAACCCACCTGGTATGGTGCGCCGATCGTTGCGGTCGCCGCCGAGACGGAGCAGGCGGCAGCTGACGCCGTGGCGCGGATCCGGGTGGATATGGAGCTTCTCCCGTTCGTGGTTGACCCGCTCGAAAGCCTTAAGCCAGGAAGCGCTGACGCGCTGACCGGGGGGAATGTCGCGGGCCGGGGCATTGATTTCCAGACGGTCAAATGGACCGCCAGGGACTTTGCGCTCGTGGGCGACGGAGAACTTCCCCGAGGCATGGCGGTTTCCGAATGGGGATTTGGCGATATCGAGGACGGTTTCAGGCAGTCCAAGGTCATCGTCGAGGAAAGCATGGTCCATGCAACGAATTCGCACCATGCAATGGAACCCCGTTCGGCAGCGGCCTACTGGGAAAATGGGAAATGCCATGTCTGGGGGTCGACCCAATCAACCGCCTTTGCGCAACCCGGTCTGGCAAACATGATCGGAATCGAGCCGAGTGACCTGGTTTTTGTCGCGGAGTTCTGCGGTGGTGGTTTTGGTGGCAAGGCGGCGGCCTATCCGCTCATGGCCCTACCGGCTTTGGTGTCGAAAAAGATCGGCGGCCGTCCCTGTATGCTGCGGATCAGCCGTAACGAGGAATACGACAACGGCATGGCGCGTGCGGGCTTCCAGGGATATGCTAGGTTTGGCTTCGCCGAAAACGGTAGGTTGCTCGCTGCGGATGTCTATGTCGTTCAGGACGTTGGTCCTACCAGCGGTTTCTGGGACTTCAACAATGTGGGTATTGCGACCACCATCGTGTTCCAGCCGGAAAGCATGCGCTTCCGTGCGGTTCCGGTTCTCACCAATACGGTTCCGAAAGGTGCGCAGCGCGGTCCAGGCGAAAACCAGGCCGCCAACATGTTCGAGCCGCTATTCGACAAGGCGGCTCGCGAACTGGGCATCGATCGGGTAGCGATGCGTGTCCTGAATGCGCCTGGGCGCGGCGGTGCCGATGCGAAGATCGGTGCCGATCAGGGTCCGGTGACCTCGGCCTACCTGAAAGAGGCTCTGGAACAGGGTGCCGAAGCGTTCAATTGGGCCGAACGTTCACAGCAGTCCGGAATGCGCACGGGACCGAAGGTTCGAGGCTATGGAGTAGCCAGTGCATACCATTCCGCGGGTGCGAACGGTTTCGACGGGCTTGTCCGAATCACTCCGGACGGAATCCTGCATGTTCATACCGGAGTTGGTAATCTGGGGACGTATTCCTATGCATCCACTAGCCGCGTTGCCGCGGAGGTGCTTGGATATGACTGGGACAGGGTTGTCATAGAACGGGGGGGCACCCTCAAGCATATTCCGTGGAATCTTGGCCAGTTTGGCTCAAATACCAGCTTCACCATGACCCGCACGAACTATGTCGCGGCTATGGATGCGCTGGAGAAACTGAAGGAGATTGCCGCAGCATCCCTTGGCGGTGCGCCTGATGACTACGAGATCAGGGACGAGACCGTCACAAACGGAACTGCGGCCATGACATTCGCCGAGGCTGCGCAGGCAGCCATAGAGATGGGCGGCAGGTTCTCAGGTCATGAAGTGCCGGAGGACATCAATCCCATGACGCGGGGTGCCGTCGCAGGCATCGCCGGGTCGGGTCTGATCGGCGTCGCAAAGGACACTTTGCACAAAGCCGGTACGGTACCTGCTCTGTCTGCAGGTTTCATCGAGGTGGATGTTGATGTCGAAACCGGCAAGGTCGAGATTCTCGACTATGTCGGTGTTTCCGACTGTGGTACGGTCGTGCATCCGAAAGGCCTTGCTGCGCAGACAAGTGGTGGTGCGGTCATGGGCTTCGGCCTCGCGACGACCGAGCGTCATGTCTATGACCCGGCATATGGACGGCCAAACGCCCGTTCGCTTTATCTGGCAAAGCCGCACAGCTATCTTGATGTCCCTGCCAGCATGGGCTGGGCTGCGGTCGACCAACCTGATCCGCAGAATCCGATGGGGATGAAGGGAATTGGCGAGCCGCTTGAGGGATGCGCTTCGGCCGCGTTGATCAACGCAATCTCGGATGCGCTTGGCGGGCACCTGTTTAACCGAACACCGGTTGTCACGGACATGATCATCAATGCGGCCAACGGGCGACCGCAATCGCATAAACCGCTTGCCACAAACACTGTGTGAGAGGCGGGGGAGGATAGAGACATGACAGATGTGATGCACGAATTCGAGCTCTTCCAGCCCGCGACCGTCGCGGATGCACAGGAACTTCTCGGTGACCACGACGATGCATGGATCATTGCTGGCGGCAAGGACAGCCTGGACTGGTTCAAACACCGCGTTATGCAGCCCTCGGTGCTGGTTGATATATCTGGCATTCCGACGCTGCGTGGAATCCGGGAGGAGGAAGATGGAGGTCTTTACATTGGCGCGACGACCACACTTACGGAAGTGGCTGAAAGCGATTTGGTGAAAGGCCGCTTCCCGGCTTTGGCTGAAGCTGCGGCAAATGTTGCCTCTCCGCAGATCCGAAATGCTGGTACGATTGGCGGCAATGTCTCGCAGGATACTCGCTGTTTCTACTACCGGGACGGCTTTCCCTGCTACAGGGCGGGTGGCAACACCTGTTATGCGAATACGCCAACGGCGATGAACCGGGAGCACACGCTGTTTGAGGCGAGCCGTTGCGTGGCGGTCACGCCTTCAGATACGGGGGTTGCGCTTGCGGCTCTGGAAGCCACGTTCCACATACAGGGTCGGCGGCGCGAGCGTGAGGTGTCGGCAGAAGAATTTTTCATCGGACCTGACATCGATATTGAACACATGACGTCGCTTGGGCCGATGGATGTACTTCTCGGCATCCGCGTTCCTGGTAAATGGTCTGATACCAGGCAGTATTTCGAAAAGGTCGCGGACAGAAACGTCTGGGATTTCGCGCTCGTGAATATCGCTATGGCAGCGCGCATGGATGGCGGCAGGGTGGCGGATGTCTCGATGGTCTGTGGCGCGGTTCAGTGCACGCCCCGGAGGCTTACTGGCGTTGAGGATCTCGTCAGGGGCGAAACCCCAGGGGAAGAGCTGGAAATGCTTGTCAAACGGGTTGCGGCAAGTGGTGCACAGCCCCTCAACTACAATCATTTCAAGATACCTCTGATGGAGAATCTCGCCGCACGCGCTGTTCGGTCGCTTGCCTGACCCTATGTCAATTATGCGCTACCAGCAGGATGCCTTTGGGCAGAGTATGCTCGTGGGCCTGAACTGGGAGTGGCTTTGGCTTCCCGTTGTCGCTGCTGTGGCAGTCATTGTCGCGCATGTCGTTCTGAGGCTGGTGCGCGGGGCCGGTTAGGCTTCCGTATCACAAGAGGTCAATTCCTGAAGTTGAGGAACGGCAGGGTCCATGAATAGGGATTACGAATCAACCGGTATCCGCCACCGATTGTCCGACCGTCTGTTTCACTGGGTGATGGCGATTGCCGTTATGGTGCTTGGGGTAACGGCTTTTCTGCCAATCCTGGGAATTCGTTTTGACTGGATTCCATTGCACTGGATGGCCGGTGTTGTGCTGACGCTTGCCGTGGTGTTCCATCTCTGGCGTGTGCTGGCTGTGCATGGCATCGCGGAGATGGTGCCCGGGATGGATGATTTTCGGGAACTGGTGCGGCACCTTCGCAATGCTGGGGACGAAGGTCTGCAGGAAGCGAAATACGATGCCCTGCAGAAGGCATATCATGCAATGGCGGCCCTGACCGTACTTGTCCTGACAGCCACCGGTCTATTGATGCTTGCAAAGATCGATACGGTTTTCTGGCGACGTGATCCGACCGTTCTGACGGATCAGTCCTGGGGGATTGTTTACGTCCTGCATGGTGCCGCCTCGATGGTCCTGCTGTTTCTGTTTATCGTCCATGTGTATTTCGCCCTGATTCCTGAGCACCGAAAATATCTGCGTTCAATGATCTGGGGATCTGGTCCGGAAAAAGCGAGAGGAGCACGGCGATGAATGATCGTACCGCGCAGGCGGCGTCGCTTCGCGATGCCTTTGATCGGATAGAGGAGGCCTATGAATTCATGCTGGCCTACGCCGCACAGGGAAGGTCACGGGAAGTTCAGGAAGGTGGTGAGAGTCAGATACGCCAGTATCTGAAGCGGTTCGAAACGGCGCTTGGTGACATGGACGCAGCGCTTGTCCAGGGCCTTGGAGATGACGGAGCCTTCACTGACCGTGTTCGAGGCGATGTCGCCGCTGCGCGGGCGCTCGTTGGCCTACTCCTGCAACGGCCATCGATTTCCTCGCTCATGGTGGACAACACCAACGGATTGATCGCGCTGCGTGCGCTGTTGACGGACATTTTTTTCATAGATCAGGTGGCGCTACCGGATCGATAGCAGCCTCCGGCCTGAATCCGCTCAACTAGGCCCTGCCCCGAAAAAAGCCGTCTGGCCAAATCGGAAGCAGGGACAGAGGTATCAAAGCCTTAGGTCATCCAATTCCCACCGACCGCCAGTAAGGTAGTCCCGCAGAAACTGGTTTGCAGGGAAACGGCAGGGATTACGGTATCCATGACCAGATCGTCAAGCATCCGTTCCTGGGTTGTGGTCCTTTCCAAGGATCCATTCACCGAACACTCCCTTCACCATTGCCCTGAACATACTGGAATGTAACCGAAAATCTGGATTCCGGCAAGATGGATCACATAATGGTATGGGGGAATCGCGTGAATTTCAGACTGGCGGCCAGCATGCGGAACAAAACAGGAAAATCCAAGACTGCCCCATTGCCGGAATTCTCGGTAAGGAAACTCACATGGTGGAAACCGTCAAACCTAACGATGAATTGAGACTCGTGTCGCTGAAGCCACACTTCGATACAGTGAATGGACCTGTCCGTCAGGCGTCCCATTGGTCTGCCATCCATTTCGGGAAGCGCATCAGGCGGAGATAGCCAAACCATACTGGCGCCACCATTCAGGCCAGCTACCAGAAATCCGCACAATGGTAACTGATTATCACGATTACCAGCGGTGCTTAATTCGGTCCATTTGTTTCAGGACTCTCAGCCCTCCTCATTTGCAACCAGAGCGGCTGCAAAGGCCGACCGCTGCTCATCGCTGGCTTCGGATTGGTGTATGGCCTTCCACTTGCTGTAAGGCATGCCATAGAAGTGTTCGCGTCCCTCTTCTTTCGACATTTCGATACCGCGTTCACCTGCCGCTTCCTGATACCAGCGGGACAGGCAGTTCCTGCAGAATCCTGCAAGATTCATCAGATCTATGTTCTGAACGTCAGTGCGCCGTTCCATCAGGTGCTCTCGCAAGCGCCGGAACGCGGCGGCTTCAAGTTCAATGCGGGTCTGCTCTTCCATTTTTTCTCCTCTGGAATCGAATCACTGTCTCTGCATCACGGGAGGCGGGCGATTTCGGCACGAACCGGTATTGAGCCAGATACGCAATCTATCACTCATAGGTTCGCGCGCTCAAGGGCTTCCGTCAGAATCGGAGCGAGTCGCCTGGCCCATGCATGCTGAGCGTCTCTGGTGCTGACCAGATCCTGTCGAAGTTCGATCAAGGCATTGGGCCGCCCCAGGCGCAGGGCATGGCGGTCGACACTGTCTCCATGAAGAGCGCCGGAATAGGGCTCGTTTCTGCCAACGCAGAGGTCCTCTTCCTCCTCCAGCCGCTCGATCAGCGGCCGTGCAAACCGGTCGTCCTCACTCGAATGGAGCACACCAATATGCCAGGGGCGCATTGGCCGGGCGCTGAGACATGGGGTGAAACTATGGATCGCGAGATAGACGAGCCTCTGCATTCCCGCAGCCGCCAACGCCGAGATTTCGGCATGATATGGCCGATAATACAGGTTGAGCCGCCGTTCTCGCTCCGCGCCATCGATTCCGCGGTTTCCTTCTATCACCGTCCCATCGCTCAGTTGCATCAGCAAGGTTGGATCATTCTCGCTACGGTTTGGGTCAATGACCAGGCGAGAGAATGCGCACAGAATGGCGGGCGCATCCAGAAGATGTGATAGACACCGCGTTACCCCCGCAGCTCCAATGTCATAGGCGATGTGACGATCCATATCGGTTGCGGATATGCCCAGATCGCCGCCAGAAACCATCGGAGGAACCACATTGCTCGCATGATCACACGTTATCAGCCAGGGGCCGGGGCGGTTCCTGCCGATGACTTCAAAGGCCGGAAAGTTCGTTTGGACGTCATTTCTCATAAATTCCGAAGAATAGGATCGAATGCCTGGCGGCGCCAGTTGTCCCGGTTGCCAGATGCAAGGAATCATTCCATAGAGTGCGGGGCGCGCCAAAATAACGACAAAGCTGATATGCGGGGAGTTTGATGAGACGCTTCAGAAACGTGAAAATTGTCGCCACTCTAGGTCCTGCATCCGATAGCTATGAAGTAATTCGAGCGCTGTTCGAGGCCGGTGCAGACGTGTTCCGGCTGAATATGAGCCATGGAGACCACGCTGGTTTCCAGGATCTCCACACCGCCATTCGCCAGGTCGAGAACGACGTTGGACGGCCGATTGCCATCCTTGCGGATCTACAGGGACCAAAGCTGCGCTGCGGCGTGTTCGCTAACGGACACGAAACGCTGAAAGAGGGACAGCCGTTCCGATTCGACCTTGATGAGACACCGGGTAACTCTGCCCGGGTTTGCCTTCCGCACTACGAGATTCTGGACGCTCTGGTCCCAGGAACATCGCTGCTTGTCAATGATGGCAAGATACGGCTGGAGGTCGAAAACTGCGGTGCTGACTTTGCGGATTGCCGGGTAGTGACCGGCGGTGAGATATCCGATCGCAAGGGTGTCAACGTGCCGGATGTGATCATTCCGCTGACGGCGCTGACAGAAAAGGATCGTGCGGATCTTGAATTCGCCTGCTCGTTGGGAGTTGACTGGATTGCCCTTTCATTCGTGCAGCGCGCTGAAGACGTTCAGGAGGCGCGGACCCTTGTGAATGGCCGTGCGGCGATCATGACAAAGGTTGAAAAGCCTGCGGCGGTTAGGGCCTTCGATGAAATTCTTTCCGCTTCGGACGGGATTATGGTGGCACGCGGAGATTTGGGCGTTGAGCTTCCAGTACAGAACCTTCCGCCCATTCAGAAGCGGCTGGTGCGAAAGTCGCGTGCTGCAGCAAAGCCTGTCATCATTGCGACCCAAATGCTGGAGAGCATGATCGTTTCTCCAGTGCCCACCAGGGCGGAAGTTTCGGATGTCGCGACCGCAATTTACGAAGGTGTGGACGCCGTGATGCTGTCGGCGGAGTCGGCGGCCGGGAGATTTCCGGTTGAGGCTGTGACCACGATGAACAATGTCGCCAAGGAGGTCGAGAGCGACTCCGCTTACCGGGACATCATCATCGCGTCCCGCAGCGCAAGAAAATACAGTGTGGCGGACGGCATTGTTTCGGCGGCGCGTGAGATTGCCGAGACAACCGACATCAAGGCAATCTTCTGTTTTACCCAGTCGGGAACGACAGCGGCTCTAGTGGCACGCGAACGCCCAATTGTTCCAATCGTTGGCATGGCGGGCCTCAAGAGCACGGCGCGGCGGTTATGTCTGACCTGGGGAACCCACTGCATCGAGGTTGGCGCGATGGGTCGATTCAAGCAGGCAGTTGTACGTGCGGTTCTTGCCGCACAGGAACATGGTTTCGCGTCCAAACGTGATCAGATCGTGGTTACCGCCGGAGTTCCGTTCAATGAGCCCGGAACGACCAATATCCTGCGTGTGGCTCCATGTGACGTGAAACTGATCTATCAGGCCGAACCGGAATAGCCGTATCCAGCCCATCATCGGCACTTGGTTTAGCTACTTGCACTGTGACCTACAGCACAGCGGCACGTCCATTCTGAATATCAGGATTTAGTGACGTCAGCGCTATGTTCACATCTTCGGTCGTGAGCCACTGGCGGACTCCTGCGCCGTTTGTCCTGTACCGCCGCGTCTCTCTTCACGGTTTCCCTATTTCCATCCCCCCAAAGATAGAACGGAGAGCTGCGTTTCGGGGTGAAAGCGGGAAGGTTACTGATCTACCAGCCTGTCCAGTGCGGGATACAGGCGGGTGAAATCTTCGTCCTCCATACCTGCGTCCACTGCTGCCTGGAGCCAGGCCAGGGTCTGGTGGCCGATCCGCATCGGGCTGCCAAGTTCTTCCGACAGGGCAACGGCCATGCCGACATCCTTGCGCAGATTGTAAATCCTCGAGCGCCCATCCCAGGTTTCTGACAGGATGTGATCGGGAAAGCGGCGTTCCGAGATGAAGCTGCGGGCATTGCCGGCGTTGAACACTCCAATCATGTCGGCGAGATCAATTCCGGCGGCTTCGGCCAGGCGACCCGCTTCGGAACAGGCAAGGAAGTTTGTGTGCGTGATCAGGTTGTGGACCACTTTCATCGTGTGTCCAGCGCCTGATGGGCCAAGATGGATCAGCTTACCTGCACAGGCTTCGAGGACGGATCGTGACCTTTCAAGCACGTCGATGTCACCACCGATCATCAAGGTCATTGTACCCTCGTCGGCACCCTTGGCACCACCGCCGGTCATGCCTGCATCCATGTAGGGAATGTCAGCGTCAGCGGCCCGCGCTGCAAGCCGTTTGGTGTAGGCCGGATCGGAAGTCGTGAAGTCCCAGATGATCAGATCCTTCCTTGCGTTCACCAGCATGGCATCCAGGACCTCATCTATCTGCTCGGATCCTGGAACAACGAAGATCACGACTTCCGCTTCGGCTGCCATCACGGACGGGACTGCGATGCGGGCGGTATCGGCAAAGGGTGCCCGTGCGGGTTCGGCCACGTCCCAGACCATCGGACTGTAGCCTGCCCTGGCAAAGTTTTTTGCTATTCCACGGCCCATGTTGCCGAGGCCGATAACGCCGACGGTTTTGGTCATTGGACGCTCCATTTGGGACTTATGTACCTGACTGACCATCTGCGGCCTGTCGGTCGATTTCATGGTTCACCGGGTGCCCAATGGCATGCCGAACGGTTGCCATTGGGCACCCGGTGAACCATGAAATCGACCGACAGGCCGCAGATGGTCAGTCAGGTATATAAATAAGTTCCACCCACCCATATAATTGCCATACAAAGCCCGCCATGCCAATTGCACAGAGACGACTGGAAAGAGCCTCAGATGTTCGAGAAAATGCCCCATATCAAGGAAGAGGTCTATTTCGACTTTCTGGGTCGGACCATCGACATCCACTGGAACTATCACGCACTTCTGATGGTTGGCATCTGGCTTGTGCTGGTACCGCTCTGCATCACAATCATCCGCTATGGCAAACCCCGCCCCACCAAGTATGGTCTGCGTCGCCAGGTGCACGTAAAGCACATCGAATGGTGGTGGTTCAGCATTCACAAATACGGACTTGGGGCCGCGGTCCTGCTGTCGTTGGGCGGAGGTCTGGTGGCGCTGGTCGTAAGCCAGGGCTTCAGCGGGTCGATCCACGCGATATTCGGCACGCTGACCATTGTTCTCGGCGTCATTCAGGTTACCGCTGGAATGCTGCGCGGTACGCATGGCGGCAAATATTACAACAACGCCGACCCGAACGACCCCTCGACCTGGCATGGTGACCACTACAGTCGTACCACACGCCGCCGGATTTTCGAGGCGTATCACAGGACCGGCGGTTTTTTCACGCTATTCTGCGCACTTGGCGCAATCGGATCGGGGCTGATGCAATATCCGATGCCGGTTCTGGCGACGATTGTCTTCATTCTACCATTCTTCTATTTCGCATTCTGGGTGATCATGGAGTTTCTGGAGCGTCGCTACGACGGCTATCGTGCGGTCCACGGATACGGGCTGGAACACCCTTACAACAAGGAACGCGAGTTCCTGTGAGAATGCTTTCGCAGCTATTGACCTACACATCACGTCGAGGTCGCGAAGGCGTGCGGGATCCAGACCGGGAGATGATGATCGATGGCGAACGTGGCGGAACAGCCGGAGGCGGCGGTGGTGCAGGACAGGAGGCCGGGGACATTCCCGGCCGACTGGCTGTTCGGGATCGCGGCAACCGTCTTGACGGTCTCCGTCCTCGGTCTCGCTGGCGCGATCTGGGACACTCGGACCTACCTGACCGAGCAGAACGCCGACATTCGAGACGATGTGGCCGATCTGCGCAAGCGGATGGATCGGATGGAAACCCATCTGGAAGTCATCGCCGAGCGTCTGGCGGATCGGCCCGCTTCCGAATGGTCCAGCCAGCGGGATCCAACGTCGCCGTTGGTCTGGGGTCACGGGGGCGAAGCGTTTTGGCCCGCTGTTTTCGTGAGAAAACGAAAAACATGAACAGAAGCCAAGGCAACAGACGCGGATAGGGCCGGGGAGGGGCCGGGGAATGGCAGACGTAGTGATCAGTGAATTCATGGACCAGGATGTCGCGGAAAGGTTGATCAGCGACTTCGATACCCATTGGGATCCCGACCTTTGGAGCCGGCGCGCTGATCTCCTGCACATAGTCACAGGCGCAAGGGCCATAGTGGTGCGCAATGCCACGCAGGTAAATCCAGAGCTTTCTGGACGCTGCGCCACAACTGAAGGTGGTCGCGCGGATGGGCGTGGGGCTCGACAATATCGATGTGGAGGCATGCAGGACGCGTGGAGTTGAGGTTTGCCCGTCGATCGGGGCGAATGCCGTTTCGGTTGCGGAATACGTTATCGCGACGGCCATGATCCTGTTGCGCGGATCCGCCTATTTCGCCACCCCGGATGTTGTGGCCGGTGCTTGGGATCGGCCGAAATTCGCTGGCGCAACCGAAATCGCGGGCAGGACGATGGGCATCATCGGCTTTGGATCGATTGGTCAGGTCGTTGGTGCCAGGGCACGCGGAATGGGGATGGAGGTGATCGCCCATGACGCGATGATGCCCGATGACCACCCGGCCTGGGCCGACGCGCGGCGGGTCAGCCTGGATGATCTGGTAGCGCAGGCGAACGTGGTTTCGCTCCATTGTCCCAAGCTGCCGGAGACCATTGATCTGATCGACAGGCGCCAGTTCAGTCGGATGAAGCCAGATGCGGTCCTGATCAATTCCGCTCGGGGCGGGATTGTCAACGAGGCGGCTTGTGCCGAAGCGTTACGGTCAGGGCAGATCGCTGGAGCGGCGCTGGATACGCTGGATGTGGAACCGATCACACCTGAGGTCGGCTTGATGTTTCACGGGATCAGGAACCTGATCCTGACTCCGCATATCGCTGGCGTGACGCAGGAGTCGAACCGCCGCGTTGCCGAAGTGGCTGCGGAAAACGTGCGACGGGTTATGGCTGCGACGTCGTGAGCCGCGCCTACCCGGTATATTCGAGAATGTAGAGCCCCGCATTGTAATCCGACACATAGGCCAGCCCATCCCTTGACACCCAGATGTCACAGCTCTGGATGACCCTGGTTCGGTTCGGGCGCCGGTCCATCAGTCTTACTGGAGCCGGGGGCACGAAAGCTGCCACTTCCCTGGGCTGGTATTCGTTCGAGATGTCATAAACCCGGATTCCGGCATTCTGCTGTGTCGCGAAGATCAACTGGTCGCTGACCAGTCCGTCGGGCCGGTTTTCGTGGATGTTATGTGGGCCGAAATGCGCACCCTTGGCGCAGTAATCCTCTTCATTCGGGATCGGCACTGTCGAGATGCTGACCGGGTTCGATGGTTCACGAATGTCGAAAAGCCAGATATGCTTGATACCGTCCGCACAATTGTCGAGAACGGCCTCGTCCGCGACGACCAGCAGGTTTCTGTCGGGAAGCGGTAAAGCGTTGTGGGTTCCACCACCAAAGGGGGGAGACCAGTTGCGATGTACGATCAGCTCGGGATTGTACCGGTCGGAAACGTCCATGATCACCAGACCACCATCGCGCCAGGCCCCATAGGCGGTATCCCCGTGCACGATCGCATGGTGCAGACCCGCACGCGCCTGATCTTCGGACATTTCCTCGCCTGCCGCGGCGTTCATTCCCGGTAGCCAGTAGCGCCCGGCCTCTTTGGGGTTGGTCGGGTCCGCCATATCAATGGTGGCAAAGATGTAGTCGGTGAACCCGTCAAGCAGGACCGAGGCATAGGCCCATCGCCCACCCACATACCAAAGGCGGTGAATGCCACCACCTTCAACGCCCATGAAACCAATCTGCCGCGGTTCCGCCGGGTTCGAGATATCAAAGACCGACAGCCCCGCCGTCCAGTCCCGCGCCTTCGACTGCATCGTATCGGCCGTGCCTACCTTTCTGCCCAGTTTGCCTTTGTAATATTCGGCTTCGTCCTGGAACTCCTCGGCGGCGAACATGTTCTTGGCATTGATGACCAAAAGCAGATCTTCATGACTTTGCAGGTGGATGTTCCAGGTATTGGGCGGTGCCGGGACATAGGCAACTGGTCTGGGACCGCGCGGGTCACGGCAATCGACGACGCTGAACCCGTCCGAGAACATATGCCCGATTATCGCATGCCCCTTATTGACCATGAGCTGCACACCGTCCGGGCGCCCGCCCTGATCGGAATATCCGAGCAGTTTCATGTTTCTGGAGTAATCCGGGATTGGCAGATCCTGCTGTGACATGGAGTCTCTCCGGTCATGCGCGTCAGGCGGTGCGCAGTTCATTGTCAAATAGTTCCCGCAATTCAGGCGCAAACTGGCTGCGTGTGACATTTACCTCGGCGCGCGCCGCTTTGGCAAAGGCTTCGCGGGTGGCATTGTCGGGTTCGGTGATTTCAACTCCCTGACTGCGCAGTTCAGCGCTGCAGATCGCGTCATCCTCCTCGGCAAACCGCCTCTGCGCACTGGCAGAGCGATCAACGGCGCGCTGGATGCAGCTGCGTATCTCAGAGTCGAGGTCCTTAAGGCGCTGGGCATTGAATAGAACAAGCGCAACGCCAAGCAGATGCCGCGTCAGGAGAATGTGGCGATGGGTTCTGTGAATCCCGAAATTCAGGATGTTTGTGAGAGGGTTCTCCTGCGCATCGACCTGGCCTGATTTTACCGCCTCGGGCAGGTCGCGCACATCAATGGCCATAGGGTCAAAGCCAAGGGCGCGGAAGACGCGCTGATGATCCTCGTTCGCCAATGTGCGGATCTTCAGGCCCCTGCAGTCGGCCAGGATCCTGATCCGCACCGCGCTTGAGACGTGACGAAGGCCGTTATCCCAGTAGCCCAGCACCTCGTAACCGGTTGCCGCAGCCACTTCGCGACGCAACCGGTCCCCGAGCGCCCCGTCGAGCAGTGCATAGGCGCTACGGCGGTCCGGCACCACGAAATGCTGGTCGAACAGGCCTAGTTCGGGGACGCGTTTGGCCAGATAGCTCGACGAAAAGTAACATCCGTCCAGTTCACCCCTTTCGGTCAGCGACAGCAGATCGGCCGCCTTATGGCCGCGTGCGACGATGTTCTCGTCGAAGACAAGTGAGACCGCGCCATTCGTTTCTTCTGAAACCGCCTCGGCCAGATTGCGCCCGCCCCTTGTGTGGACGGATCTGTCTCCCTGATACCCACCGAATTTCAGTTCGAGCGTCATGGCTTCCTCACGTAAGCTCGTTCATCAGTTCCTGCGGATCAGGAGGCAATGGGACGACCTCGCCGCGCTTGGCCGATAGGTCCATGGCCATGGTCAGCAGCAGGTTGCGGTGACCATCCGCGGCTGTGGCATGAGGTGTGTCCTGTCCGGTATGGAGGCGCTGATACCAGGCATTCGTTTCTTCGCGCATCGGTCCCCATAGCTGTCCGCCATGCAGATCTCCCGGTGGATAGCTGGTCAGGAAGTCGACATGCCGGTCGGGCGCCCTGTAGCCTTCAGGGGCGTAACCTGCGCCCTGCGCGACATTGGTTGCCATCACGAGATCACGATGCGTGTCTTCAATGTCGATCACACCCTGACTGCCGACGATTCCAATCTCTATTCCATAAACCGCACCGGGCCAGACTTCGGGCAGGGCCCAGGAAATGTTCATCGAAAAGACCGTACCATCATCCATCGTGAATATGCCGAGGGTTGAGTCTTTGGTGCCCCACTCGCCCAGGACCCTGTCGATGGACTGCGCATAGACGCTGACGGGAGACTTTCCTTCCATCAGCCACAGTGACATATCAAGGCTGTGGGTACCCGAGACGACCATCGGAGTGAGCGTGGCCCGATCCTGGGTACGCCGGACAGTGGCGATGGGCACCATACGGTTCATGAAGGCACGGGTGATGACGGTGTGGACGTCGCCGATCTGTCCGGTAAGGAGTCGTTCCTTTACGGCGAGGAACCGGCGGCGAAAGCGTTGGGTGTAGCCAATCACGGCATCCAGATCGGCCGCTTCGATTGCGGACAGGATCTGTGCCGACTGTCGGGCATCTGTGGCTAGCGGCTTTTCGATGAAGAGCGAATGCGCCATTTCGATGGCAAGCATCGTTGGGTCAAAGTGGAAGTTCTCATCCGTTGCGATGATGGTTGCGGTAACTTCCGGGCGCCGCAGCAATGCGCGGAAGTCGTTGGTGAAGAAATCGGCCTGAACATCCTCGGCCAGACGCTGACCGATGTCGGATTTCACGTCGCAAAGGCCGATCCAGCCGATGCCAGGATAGGCACGGGCCAGTTCTGCCCGGATTCGGCCGATGGTGCCGCAACCGACAATGGCCAGACCGACTTCGCTACGATCCTGCATGTATACCTCCCGGTCTCATTGATTGGGTTGCGACTGTCCAGGATCCGTCCTGCGACTGGCCCGGGCGTTTGAACGGACGCGAATCGCCCCTTCGATCAGGACGAACAGAACCGCCAGCATCAGGATGGTCCCGATCCACTGCGACAGCACGAAGCCCAGCGTCCTGTCCTCGAACACCAATAGCGCTCGCCGGAAGTTTTCATCCGCGAGCGGAGCGAGGATCACACCCAGCACCACCGGCGCGACCGGGAATTTGAAGACCGAGAACAGCCAGCCGATCACGCCTGCCGCGAACATGATCCAGACATCGAACATCGATAGTTTCACCGCATAGGCACCAATTATGCACACCGGAAGGATCAGCGGCATCAGAATGCCGCGTGGCAGGCTGAATAGTTTCACGCAGGGGCCGATCAGTGCAAACGCGGCCATGAACATCAGGATGTTGGCCACGATCAGCGCTGAATAGATGAAGTAGATCAGTCCTGGATGATCGATTTCAATCGTTGGTCCGACGACCACGTTCTTAAGCGTGAGCGCTGCCAGCAGCGCTGCCGCCGCCGCATTGCCCGGAATGCCAAGTGCAAGGGTTGGGAGCATCGAGCCGCCAATATTCGCATTATTTGCCGTCTCGGCACAGACCAGCGCGTGATAGCTGCCTTTGCCCCATTCACTGCGCTCTTCCGGTTTCGCCCGTCGGCGTCCTATATCGTAAGCGAGAAACGATGCGACATTGGCCCCCGCGCCGGGGATCGCCCCGATGAAGGTGCCGAGGATTCCTGATCTTACCGCGGCCGGAGAATAGCGTGAGAGCAGACCAAAGGGCGGAAAGACGCGCCCGACTTTCGAGGGGATCGTCGGCATGTCCTTCGCTGGCAGGGTGCGCAGGATTTCGGCCAGACCGAAGAGGCCGATAAGGACCGCGACATAGGAAATGCCGTCGAATAGCGCAAAAGTGCCAAAGGTGAAGCGCGGCACGGCATGGATTGAATCGAGCCCGACGAAAGCAACGAGCATTCCGATCCACCCGGCGATCCAGCCCTTCAGGGGCATCGACCCGGCGGCCATCGTGCCTGCGACCATTATGCCAATCACTGCAAGCCAGAACATTTCCCATGATTTGAAATTCAGGGCGAAGGTGAGAATCAGCGGGATGAAGACCACAAGCATGACGATTCCGATACCGCCGCCGATGAAGGACGAGGCTATCGACATGCCGAGTGCCTGACCGCCCTCGCCTCTCTGGGCCAGCTGGTGTCCCTCAATCATCGTGGGAACGGCATCGGGAGTGCCTGGGATGTTGATCAGGACCGCTGAGATCGCGCCACCGAATACGCTTCCGGTATAGACGCCCAGCATGAACGAGATCGCCACGTCCTGCGACATGCCCGCCGACAGCCCGATCAGCAGTCCCATCGCCATTGTTGTGGACAGGCCGGGCAGGGCACCCCAGATGATACCAAGGCAGACCCCCGCCAGCGTCATGACCAGCAATGACGGGGTGAGCGCCAGCAGAAGGCCGTCGATCATCAGAAGCTCCCCGGAAGCGGAATGCGGAACACCAGCTGAAACACCAGCGTCAGGATGGCCGTCCAGGTGATCGAGATGGCAGCGGTTATCCAGAGTGGACCGCGCCAGCTGAGGTGGATGATCGTCGACAGTGCCAGGATCGTTGCCGGCTCAAAGGCCGACAGTCGCAACGTAGTGCCGAAGACCGAGAAATTCTGCTGAAACGCCAGCATCTGAAGCGCGGCGATATAGACCGCGACAGAGCAGGCCAGCAGAATCGAGCGCAGATCGGCGGAGATGTCGCGATCTGCGAATGCGGGAATGCGGATGCCCGAACGACGCCTCGCAAGGGCTGACGCACCGAGGCCCAGGGCCATGATGAACAGCGAAGCTGACACGATGAACGGAAGAAGCCCGGGCGCCGTATGGATCGCGCCGGGCATCGGAAGCGCCACAGACGCGGCCATCACTGCGATCGTGATCGCAATCAGAACCGCTGAGGCAATCAGATCAAGTGCTGGAGAGGCAAAGCCGGAATCGGCTTCCCCACCCTCAATCCTGACCCTGGGTTGATCGGGGCTCGACATGTTCGGACTGAAATATGCCGGAGCCCATGTCACACGGGCTCCGGCACAGGCATCAGGAACCCGTGCTGATCGGTGGAGCTGAATAGCCTTCGGGAGGCCACCAGGATTCGAAATCGGCTGGGGCTGGCAGCCCAAGCTCGGCCGCGGTCTTCACCTCGGCGCCGATCTGATCCTGGAATTTGTTGAAGATCTCAACCGTGATCGCCTCCATCAGGGCACCTTCGCGATCCGCTTCCTCACCGACTTTCACGTCCGAAATGAAGTATTTGGAACCGAGCATCTCAAGAAAGCCCTCGGACGTCGCCGCTGCCACGAACGCATCGGCGAGTTCCTGAAGCACTTCCGGCGGCAGGTCCCGCTTGACCATGAAGTTATAGGTCGCACCGACCGGCAGGTTTGCGGCAGCGGGAATGACCGTGCCGAGCGTCGGAAGTACGGTTCCGTCCTCAAGCGTGATGTCGCTGCCTGAAGTCTGCAGCAGGTTGCGCAGTTCACCTGACCGTATGAGGTCAATGTGCTCGTGAAGGCCACCGCCTGCGATATCGGTCTCGCCCTGCAGGCCAGCGAGAGTGGCGGGCTTGCCGCCCTTGTAGGGCACGTATTTCAGTTCGATTCCCGCAGCATTGGCGATGATCAGAGCCAGTTCGTGCCAGACGCCACCGGTGCCCGAGGTTGAGATCGAGACCGAGCCAGGATTGGTCTGAGCGGCTGCGATCACGTCCTCGATGGTCTGGAACGGGCTGTCCTTGCGCACCGACCATGAGGCCGATGCCGCGCCGGCCTTGAACGGAAGCCAGTCCATCCAGGGCGTGAAGTCCGCATGACCCATGACGCGGACAAAGCGATTGTAGTTCGCTCCACCAAGTACGGTGTAACCATCGGAAGGTGCCGCGCCTACGAACTGTGTGGCGACGCCGCCCACTGCACCGGGCTTGTTGAGGACATTGATCGTCCATCCCTTCGCATTGGCCATCTCCTCAGCCAGCTTGCGCATGATCGTATCCGTGCCGCCACCCGCGGCATACATCACGACGATGTTGATCGGGCGTTCGGGATAGGATTGGGCGAATGCCGCCGTCGGCATTGTGATCTGGAGCGCCGCAAACCCTGCTACCGCCCCTCCGATCAATGACCTGCGGTCAGGTCCCGGTTTCGTTGAATCAGACATGTTTTCCTCCCGGATTTACGATCTCAATGAGATCAGTTCTGACCTGAAGTCTCTGCCTCAGGTCCTGTATAATTCCTGGTCTTGACGAATGACGTGACGCTGTCCTCGATGTCGGTTTCCATCAGGGAGTTCCAGCGGTTATTGAATCCGAAAAGCGCGATTACGGCCCCGATCTCGACGATCTGCTCTGCCGAAAAATGGCGATGCAGTTCTGCAATGTCTTCGGGTGTTGCATAGGACGGGCACTGCCCGCCGGTTAGTGCCACCCGCAGCGCTGCGCGTTCTGCATCCGAGAACAGGGGACTTGTGGCGAATTCCCAGAGCGCCTCGAGCTTGTCCTCCGGTACGCCATTGTCGGCGCCGTTCTTGAACGTATGGGCTGAGCAGTAATGACATCCGTTCGACAGGCTCGTGACATGGGCGATCATCCAGCGCAGGGCCGGGTCCACGGTTCCGTTTGGGTTACGCACGACGACCCGGATCAGTTCCAGCACCGCTTTGGCGATCTCGGGGCGATGCGATAGCGTCAGCATCGAGTTCGCGACAAAACCCGTGGCCGATGCCAGCCACTCGATATCCGCCCTTGCGTCGTCAGATGCGGAAAGATCAACCGGTGCGATATGAGGCATTACTCCCTTTCCATGGATCGGGCCATTTCTGGCGATGTGAATCAGCGCTGGTGCCGAGACACAGGTAATCAACGATGCCCAACAGTGCCGTCGTCATCCGTGAAGCGCGCATGTGCTGGTTACCTTTTCCACAGCAGAGCCTTCCGAAATGGAGCTTAGGGTAGGGGGACATCGTTTACGTATTTCGGAACCTGATAGCCGCGCTGCACGGCGGGTCGCTCGGCGATGCGTATGTACCAGTCACGGGCATTGGGAAATTCGTGCAGGTCGATCTGCTGCCAGTCGTAGCGGGAGACCCAGGGCCAGATGGCCATATCGGTGATCGAATACTCACCGGGACCTGGACCGGCTATGTAGTCACGGCCCTCCAGCCGTCTGTCCAGAACGCCGTATAGACGTCTGGCCTCTATCGAATAGCGTTCACTCGCATAGGCGGATTTGTCGGGATTATACTTCACGAAGTGATGGACCTGTCCAAACATCGGGCCAACACCACCCATCTGCCACATCAGCCATTCGATTGCGGCCCAGCGCTCGTCGCCATCTGGCAGGAACCGGCCGTATTTTTCGGCGAGGTAAAGCATGATTGCCCCGGTTTCCATCATCTGGATACCAGTGTCGTGATCGACGATGGCCGGAATGCGGTTGTTGGGGGCGATTTTCAGGAATTCGGGTGCGAACTGTTCACCCTTCGAGATGTCGATGGCATGCACGGAATAATCCACGCCGAGTTCCTCAAGCATGATCGAGACTTTGCGGCCGTTCGGAGTGGTCCAGGTATAGAGGTCGATCATAATTCAATGGCCCTTTAGGGATGTCCTTCAGACAGATTTCAGGTGGTTTCGCATTGCTGCGTGGGTGGCCCGGCGATTATGGCGCTTAGGCACCGCGATGATTCCGTTGTGCCCGGCTAGATTAGGCGACAGAAGCGCCGTCACTGGAGCAGGAGGGCTAGTGACTTCCGCAAGACCCATGGTGAGCTGTCCGCTGTTCCTGTCGGTATCCGTCGGTGTGTCCTGCAGCATCCCGCTGCCAATACGGCGCTCGCCAGAGCCCTCTGCTTCAAGGGCTGTCAGCTCCCCGCAGGAGAATCCCGGTGAATCAGACCGATTCCCTTCCAGAGGCAACCCGTCACCAGGTACAGAAGCGGAACTGACAGGCCAGCCTGCCAATGTGCAGGAGGTTGCTGCTGTCGCGTTGAGACGGTTCATTGGTTAACCAATTTCCTGTATCTTGCATCCACAAAGAGGGTATCTGAGCAATGAAGTCAACTCAATAAATTCTGTTTACCTTGAAAGGGCATCAGGTATAAGTGGATTTCGACAATGGCCAGAGCGCTTCGTATTCATCAGAATTGGTCAATCAATTTGTATGGCGAGCCGACTTACGTGAATGGGGAGACTAGCGTGGAAATACGTAGCGCGGAGGGCGTGAAATACACTGACCTGATGCCGGTACCGGAGCGGATGAGGGCATGGGTACTCGGAGACCCTGATGAGCTGAAGCTGATCGACAAGGAGGTACCGGTACCCGGTCGTGCCGAGGCATTGGTGCGAATCGATGCTGTTGCGATATGCGCAACGGATCTTGAGGTCATCACCTACGGCACGCCAGCGATGTTCAGGGGTGGTCCGCCCTTCAACAGGAACTTCACACCCGGCCATGAGTATATGGGCACGATTGCAGCGCTTGGGCCCGGTGTCGATGAGTTCGAGATCGGTGAACGCGTCACGGTCGAGATCCACGCTGGTTGCGGCCAGTGCAAGCGATGCCGGATGGGTATGTACACGTCGTGCCACAATTACGGTCTGAACTACGGCGACTGCGACAAAGGCCACCGGGCGAACGGCTTCACGACGGATGGTGGGTTTGCGGAATACGCCATCAATAACATCAACACGATGATCAGGGTTCCCGATACGATGTCGGATGCCGAGGCGACGCTTGTCGTGACGGCCGGAACTTCGATGTACGGGCTGACCGAACTTGGCGGACTGGTCGCCGGAGAAAGCGTGGTAGTGATTGGGCCGGGTCCAATCGGGCTTCTGGCGGTGGCGGTCGCGAAGTCGCTGGGGGCCAGCCCGGTGATTCTGATCGGCACGCGTGAGAACCGGAACCGGATCGGACTGGAACTGGGCGCGGACATCGCCATAGACGCCCGATCCGAGGATGTGCTTGCCCGTGTAAGGGAACTGACTGGTGGAAAGGGCGCGGATTATGTCGTGGATTGCGCTGGCGTAGAAGCCTCGGTCAACCAGGCCGTCCACATGACCAACCGGGGGGGCAAGGTCTGTCTCGCGGCCTTTCCCAAGAAGCCTGTCGAGTTCGATCTGGGCTATCTCGCCGTCAACAACATCTACCTCTTTGGCATTCGGGGCGAGGGAAGATCGGCTACCCATCGCGCGATGGCGTTCATGGCCGAGAAGCGTTTCGATGCGACCAGGATTCACACGCATACATTCCCGCTGCAGGACCTGCCGAACGCTCTGCGCCATGCGCGCGAACGGATCGACGACGCGATCAAGGTGGTGGTGTCGATGCGGGAGAGCAATGTCGGCACGACCGCCGCCAAATAGGACGAAACCACATGTCAAAGGCTAGACGAGGGATCCATGCGGCCGCGATTTCGCCGTTTCGGGAGGACGGATCACTCGATACCCAGAAGCTCATCTCCTATTGCGAACACCTGATCTCGGCGGGTGGATGCGATGGCGTGGCACCGACCGGTACGACGGGTGAAGGAAATTCAATCTCCCATCGCGAGCGGATCGCGCTTCCCGGTGCTTTCGCTGAGGCAGGGTTTGATCCGAACCGTGTGATCTTCGGTACCGGATCCTGCGCAACGCAGGATGCCGTTGATCTGACGTCGGCGGCGGTTTCCGCTGGATTCATGAATGTTCTGGTCCTGCCACCCTTCTATTACAAGAACCCCAGCGACGACGGTCTCTATGCCTATTTCGCGCAGCTTGTTGAGAAGGTCGGTGATGATCGACTGCGGGTCTATCTCTATCACTTCCCGCAGATGTCGATGACGCCGATTCCGGTCGATGTCGCTGTCCGGCTAAAGCGCACCTTCGGGTCCGTGATTGCCGGTCTGAAGGATTCCAGCGGCGATCTGTCACAGTCACTGGCTTTCGCCAGGGCTACCGGTGGGATCGACGCGGATTTTGACGTCTATCCGTCGAGCGAAGCGTTCCTGTTCGAAGGGCTGGCCGGTGGTTGCGCCGGGGTGATCTCGGGATCGACAAACGCTTTCGGGATCTATTCACGCGACGCGATGGATGCCCCGTACGGGCCTGACAGCGATGCCTTTGCGAAGGCGAAAGCGGCTCGTGCGGTAGCATCGAAATACCCGCTGATGGCAGCCATGAAACAGATGGAGGCCTGGCGCAGTGATGACGATAGCTGGACGCGCATGGCACCTCCACTGATGCCTCTGAGCGCTGGGCAATCGGCCAGTCTCAGGACGGATGTCGAGGGTCTGAAAGCCTCGGAGTTGGCAATTTAGCGATATTCCTGCCTGATTTCGCCGCTGATCCGAAGGGGAGATCAGCATCCGGCCTCATCAAGTGGTATCCCGTGGAGTCCAGTTCGGCCGTAGCGGTAGGCAAGGTTTACGGTTGGTTCAGCTGATTTGAAGTCGGGTATGGGAAGCTGAACCATATGCGAGCGCCCTGAGTAGTGAACCGCCCTCTGACGGTGGTTCTGGCGACGTTCCTGCCAGACCGCATCCTTCCCGATCATGGCCTTCTGTCCGGGATCCGCCGGTTCAGGCACGGGCGATCAGGAACGTCAATCCTGGTCTCCGCGATGTTGAGCCAGTTGTCGTGATTTGGCCTAGGGACGAGGTCCGCCGCCCGATCCTTTCCTTCGCTCGGGTTTCGCCCTCTCACGGAAGGGGACGGGCATTGCGCTTCACAGCATCCATCCGTTGATTCGGCTCATGGAGAAACATACAGGCCCTCACCCCGTCCGCCCGGGGCCGTTTCACGGAAGTGAAAGGGAGGTTTTTCCACTTTGACGAAGGCCAAAAATCCCGGCCACGGGCCAGTCGGTCCCGTCGCGAATCCTCCGAAAGAAGACGTTCATGAATCACTGGCGATCTGCCATCGCGGCACCTCGGATTTCCCCGTCCTGAAATTCCACCAGCCGGATACCGGCCTCGATCAGCATGGTTCGCGAGACCTGAAAGCTGTAGTCCAGGGCCCCATCCGCCTCGGGAATCGGTGGCGCTATGAGCTGAGCGATCCCGGCCTGGATCAGTGCGCGACCGCAATCGGCGCAGGGAAAGCGGTTTACATAGGCCGTACAGCCTTCGAGCGTCGTGCCGGAACGTGCGGCGTTATAGATTGCGTTCCGCTCGGCATGTTCGAACCAGAAAAACTTCTCGCCACTCGCACGGTCAAACCTGCTGTCATCCGCGGCGGACACGCCGCGGGGCAGCCCATTGTAGCCCATGGCGCGGACGACTTGGGCATCAGGTGAGACGATGACGCATCCGACGTGAATGTCGCGGTCCTCGGACCAGCTTGATATGTGATCGCAAAGCCCCATGAAGCGCCGTGCCCAGGTTGTATCATTCGCCATCATGCAGCCTCCAGGCATTTGGTCGGATCAGCTCCGTTGCGGTGGGGCGTGACGGGTGGCGGCAGGTTCGACCAATGCGTATCGAACGGCGTGCGAATGGGAACTCCGTCGGGTTTAACCGGCGTCGGCACGGCAGCACTCACTTCCTCCATCAGGCCTTCTCCTCATCTGTTCTCGTCCGCTTCGCGAGCCAGGCTAGCTCGGGCGGATCGCTGACCGGCGGCATAACCTTTGACCAGCCGCCCGGCTCGATCAGCTCCCCCGCCGCATCGCGAAAGGCGGCGTCGTTCAGCGCGACGAATGGCAGTTCGTCGTCTTCGGTTTCGTCGGCGTAGCGGATCGCGTCGACCGGGCAAATGCTTTCGCACATGCCGCATTCGATGCATTCGGTTGGGTGGATGTAATACATCCGCTCGCCTTCATAGATGCAGTCGACGGGACAGGACGTGGTGCAGATCCCGTCCTTGACGTCGATGCAGGCGCTGGTGATGACCAGGGTCATCGCCTAGCGTCCTTTCCAGACCGGCGCTCGTTTTTCGCGGAAGGCCCGAACGCCTTCACTTGCATCTTCGGATTGCAGAGCGGCGATGAGCTCAGGTGTCTCGCGTAAATATGAGTCGTGTACTGGCATCGCCTCGGTTTCGCGCGCCAGCGCCTTGATCGCGCGGAGCGACAGGGGCGCACCGCTCAGGATTTCGGTCACCCAGCGGTCAACTTCGGCGTCGAGCTCGTCGGCGGGGACGACGGAATTCACGAATCCGTAGCGCGCCATTTCCGCCGCCATTACCATCCGGCCTGTCATCATCATGCCGACCGCGACGTTGCGCGGGATCAGCCGGGGCAGAAGGACCATGCCCCCATCAAGTGGCATTCGCCCAACCCTGGCCTCGGGAAGTGCGAAGCGGGCGGTGTCGGCGGCGATCACGATGTCGCAGCCCATGACAATTTCCATACCTCCACCAAGCGCCAGCCCGTTTACGCGTGCGACTACCGGTGTCTTGAGCGTGCGGCGCAGCGACAGGTTTGAAAAGTCTTGCGAAAATGCCTTCCAGTACTCAATGCCCGTAAGGTCGCGTTCCTCCTTCAGATCGGCCCCGACGCAGAACGACTTTTCGCCGGTGCCGGTCAGGACCACGCAGCGGATATCCGGCGTAGCCTCAATCTCGCACCAGATCTCAGCCAGTCGTGCATGGCTGGCGCTGTCGAGAGCATTCAGCCGATGCGGCCGGTCGATGGTGACCCGTGCGAGATGTCCCTCAATGTCGAAACGGACTGTCATTCAGCAGCCTCGGCACGTAGATGGTTCGCCAGTTCCTGCAATACCTCTCGCGTGTGCTCGCCCAGACGCGGTGGCATATGTCTGATTTTCAGGGGTGCGGCACTTAGATGGACGGGCGAGCCGACCAGATTGAACTCCCCAAGATACGGATGATCGATGGGGCAAAGCATGTGGTTGATCTCTGTCTGCGGATCGTCCAGAGCGTCGCCCAGCGGGCGTACCGGCGCACAGAGGAGGTCCTGCGCCTCCAGCCGTTCGAGCCAATGGGCCGAAGAATTGGTGGCGATCCGCTTGGCGAAGGTCTGTTGTAGAAACTTCTTGTTTGCACGCTGCTCGACAAGCGTTGGGTAATCCGACGACAGATCACCGATCTCAAGCGCTATGCAGATGTCCTGCAGCGGATTCGCCTTGAACGCGCCGACAATCACGACGGCCCCATCCGTCGTGTCGAATACACCGGTCAGGGGCATGGCGGCCCAGTTCAGCACTTCCCGGTGTGCCGACCACTGCGCTGCCTCCTGCATCTGCATCGCGATCATGCTGTCATAGAGCGAGACCTCAACGCGCTGGCCCTCCCCCGTTTTTTCGCGCATCAGAAGGGCTGCCAGAATGCCCTGCACCAGATGCATCCCCGCCGAATAATCGCACAGCGCCGTTGGATAGATGGATTTTGGGATTGCGGGATCCTGCGTTTTCTCCATCACACCCGACATGGCCTGTGCCAGAACATCCTGGCCGCCCTTATGGGCATAGGGGCCCACCGAACCGAAGCCCGTTCCGCTGGCGCAGATGATCTTGGGATTGATCTTTTTCAGTGCATCATAGCTGAAACCGAGCCGGTCCATCACGCCGGCACGGAAGTTGTCGACCACCAGATCCGCGGTCTTTACAAGGTCGAGGACCTGCTGTCTGCCCTCGGCGCTTTTGGTATCGATCTCGATTGATCGCTTGTTGCGGTTGAGTGAGGCAAATACCGCGTTATTCATCGCTTCTTCAGATTTCACGCCAAAGAAATTGCGACTCAGATCGCCGACCCCCTTACGTTCGATCTTTATCACATCGGCTCCGAAATCCCCCAGCATCTGGGTGGCACAGGGGCCCAGCATCACCTGCGTGAAGTCGATCACACGGATCCCACTCAGTGGCATGATTTGATCTGACACGGTCTTACTCGGCAGCTAGTGCGGCTTCAGTCAGCGCGTAGGCCGAGGGCCTGTCACCCGGATCGGCTCCCTGGGCGCGCATCTGTTTCTGGATCGCGATGTGATCGACATCGCGCAAAGCCAGGTCGCCCTGGAGGGCAAGTGCGACGGCCACACCTGCCGCCTCGCCCTGCGCCTGGCATGGCGGAATTTCCCGGCTCATCTTCTGGGCATCGCTCGCGACCGAGTAGTGGCGACCGGCGACGATCAGGTTGTCGACCCCCCTGGGCAGGAGCGCGCGATACGGGGTGTAGTAGTCCCGACCACGGCACACCGTGTCGGCGAAGTGACGGCGCGATTTCACGTCGTCCTTCGTCACCACGTATTCTCCCTGCAGGAGTCGGGTCTGACGAATGCCCATCTGCTCGGCTGCACCAAGCATCACACATTTCTCAAAACCTGGAATGTTTTCCTTCGCGAATTCATAAAGCCGCATCATTCGGTCACGGCCTTCGCATTCGGATTTCACCATGTCCTCGACCGAAAGTCCGTCATAACCCGGCATGTGCGGACAGTTACACCAGACAACACCCGGCACCGGCGTCTTCAGCCACCACATACCCCAGGCCCCGCCAATCCGGCGGCGTGCCTCCCGGTCGAGTTTCCTGTATCTTTCGGGTTCGGCGAACTCGAAGGCAATCGCCTTCCCGGTGTCTACATTGGCCAGCCGGAACACCGTGGTTACGATGAATTGGCCATCGATATACTCGGCCCCGGCGGCGACGCCGACATCGAGGTCGCCTGTGCCGTCGATGAGATATCTGGCTCGGACCGCCTGCCGTCCCAGCTTGGTCTGGGCGATCACACCGGTGATCCTGCCGCCCTCGCGCAGCACATCCGAGAACCAGCTATGGGTGCGCAGGTTTACCTCGGTGTCACGCACCATATCAAGGCTGACGCGCTTCCACGCATCGGGATCGAAGGCCACGGCATGGATGATCGGCTGCGGCATCATCGCCTTGTGAAAGTCGATGCAGCCCCAACGCGACCACTTCCGCCACATCTCCCAATTGGTCTGGCAATCCTCGGGTGGTGGATAAACCGCGGCGTCCTGTTTCTCCAACCGTTCGACAAATTCGCTCACGATGCCGGTGGTGACCACCTCGTTGCCGTCGTTCACCATGTCATCGAGCACCAGTACCATACCGCCCGAAGCCATACCGCCGAGGTGGTGATAGCGTTCCAGCAACGTGACGGAGGCCCCATTCCTTGCGGCCGAAATCGCGGCAGCATGGCCGGCCGGGCCCGCGCCGACGACGACCACATCGCAATCAGCGACAACGGGAATCCGCTCCCCTTCGGTCTGGACGAAAGTTGTGTGGCGTTCTGACATTGTCTGTCCTTTTCGGTTGGTCCGCTTCACCAGCGGATGATCAGTTTCTCGGCAATTGAGACAGAGGTGAAGAGCAACACCGACAGTCCCGAGGAGACGAAGACGGTTGCGTAAAGTAGTGGCGAGCGGAAGTTGAACGTACTCTCGATGATCAATGCGCCAAGGCCGACATTCGCACCGATCCATTCACCGACAATCGCGCCGATCACGCAGGTGGTGGCCGCAATCTTTAGCGCCGAGAACAGGAAGGGCAGCGACGAGGGTAGTCGGATTTTCCAGAAGATTTCCGACTTTGAAGCCGAGAGGATCCTGGCCAGCTCCAGTGTCTCAGGCGAGACTGACTGCAGGCCACGCACCATGTTTACCAGGGTCGGGAAGAAACAGATGAGCGCTGCGATGACGATTTTGGCCGTCATGCCGGGACCGAATATCAGCACGAGGATCGGCGCGACTGCGAGAATCGGGATGGTGTTGATGAACACCGCAATTGGGAAGAATGCACGTTCGATCGTGCGGCTGTGCACGAAGGCAATGGCGATCAGGATCGCCGCGAGGTTGCCAAAGGCGAAGCCGGCCAGGCTTTCGATCAGGGTCGGCCAGAAATTCCTCAGCAGGAGCGGAAACTCATTGCTAAAGACCGCAAAAATGTCTGTTGGGGCTGGCGCGATATAGGTCGGCACGCTGAACACGCGCACTCCCGCCTGCCAGATCAGCAGAATGGCAAGTGCCGTACCGACGGGGATTGCGATATTCACCAGGCGCGCCCGGCTCCTTCCGGACAGCCCGCCGGTTGTGGTGAAAGGTGGGTCTGCGTCACGGACGGTCATCAGCACTCTTCCAGAAGTCGACGCAGACGGCTGCAATAGGCATTGAACCGGGGCGTTTCACGCAGCGCGATCTCGCGTGGGTAGGGTAGGTCGATTGAGACAATGTCCTTTACCCTCCCGGGATGCGCACGAAGCATCAGTACGTTCTGCCCCAGAAAGACCGCCTCGGAGATGGAATGGGTCACAAACAGGATCGTGGTTCCCGTCTCCTGCCAGATGTCCAGCAGCTGCATGTTGAGGTGATCCCGCGTCATCTCATCCAGGGCGCCGAAAGGCTCATCCATCAGCAGGAGCTTTGGTTGACAGACCAGGGCGCGCGCGATCGCAACACGTTGACGCATGCCGCCAGAGAGCTCTTTGGGAAGCGCATCTTCACGGCCCTTCAAGCCCACCAATTCCAGAAGCTCCTGTGGCGTTCGGTCGCCTCGCGGAATTTCGATACCCCGTCTTCGGCCAATCTCCAGCGGAAGTTCGACGTTCCTCAGGGCATTGCGCCACGGAAGAAGCGTGGCATCCTGAAACACAAAGGCAAATTCACGGGCCAGACGCGCCGCTTCGGTCGTCTTGCCAAGAATTTTCACGCTACCTTTCACAGGCGGTACGAGATCCGACACCAGCCGCAGCATGGTCGATTTCCCGCAGCCCGATGGCCCGAGAATTGTCCAGAACTCTCCGGCCCCGATCTCAAGCGAGATGTCTTCAAGCGCGGTCAGGTCGCCAAACCTGACCGACGCCCGGGAGAGCGATGCCGCGATCACGCGGCTTTCACTGGTTCTGTTGACGGAACCGTCCAGTGCCTTAGCCGATCTTCGGACGGACGTCCGCTGTCGCATTCAGGATGTCGAGGGTCATGATATCCGCGAGTGCCGGCGCATCGTTGGCGAACTGACCAAGACTGTCGTAGGTGTCAATCTGGGCCTGCCAGTTTTCGGGCGTCATCTGGCCCCAGCCGTTGATCGCCGTCGCTTCGTTGAACGAGAAGCCAAGCACGAGATCGACCGCTTTCATCTCACTGGCCCTGTCGAGGTTCGGATAGCGTTCGACCAGCGCGTCGACTCCGGCCTCGGGATCGGCATGCACCGCACCCAGCCCATGTCACTTGTCCGTGGTTGACTCGGCGGGGTGGTGATGATACCCGATTCGCATGCAGGTCGGGATGCGCCATTTCGGGGAGGGAACGGTCGAGTGGCTGAGGTCGATGGCGGCGACGGGAGCCAGCCGTTCCGCCATGGCCGGAGGCCTGTGCGAGCGCGAGGGCTGGACCAACGCCGCAGGAGCGCCGTGCCTCGCCTCCGCCCGGCTGGCCCTGCCGGGGATCGCGGAGCGCTACGGCATCGCCCTCCCGTCGGCGGGGCGGCCTCCGCCCGGTCGTCGCGGGCCGCTGCCGGACCATCCCGACGTCCGGTTCTCCGGCACGCTCGCGGAGCTCGGCGGGGTCGGGCTGGAGATGGCGGAGACGGCGGAGCAGCGGCGTGCCCTGCGGGCGATGATGGAGAGCCACCATCCCCGGGGCGACCCGTCCAATCCCGGCGCGCTGCTCTTCTACTGGATCAGCAGCGAACGCCTGGGGCGCGTCGGCGGGCTCTGTCTGCACGCGGCGAACTGGCACCAGAGGGCCCGGGACGCCTACATCGGCTGGAGCGGCCGGGAGCGGATGGCGAAGCTGGGGCTGCTGGTGCAGAACTCCAGGTTCCTCATCCTGCCGGGCGTGGAGGTCCCGCACCTGGCGAGCCACGTTCTGGGTCTGGCGGCGCGGCGGCTTCCCGACGACTGGGAGAGGCTGCACGGCGTCCGTCCGGCGATGGCCTTCACCTATGTCGGCGCGGAACGCCCGGGCACGGCCTACGCGGCGGCCGGATGGGAGTTCGCCGGGTCCACCTCCGGCCGTCCGCCCGGCCACCGGGAGGGAGCGGACGCCTGCGGCGTCTGGATGAGGCCGCTGGATCCGGACTGGCGCGACCGCATGTGCCGCGGGCCGGAGACGCCGCGCTGGCTGGGCCCGGCCCCGGCGATCCCGGAGGATGCCGACTGGGCGGATCTGGAGTTCGGCCTGTGCGGCCACGCCGACAGCAGGGTGCGCGACCGGATCCTGGCCATGGCCAGGGCCTGGGAGACCCGGCCCGGCGAGCCGGTTTCCGTTGTGTTTCCCGACAGGAAGGACCAGAAGGCGGCATACAGGCTGCTTTCCAACCCCAGGGTGAGCATGGACGACATCATCGAGAGCCACCGCATGGCCACCGTGCGGCGCTGCCGGGCCGAGACGGAGGTCCTGGCCATCCAGGACACCACGATGCTGGATTTCTCCGGCCTGAAGGGCTCCACGGGCGGTCTGGCGAAGCTCGGCGGCGGCGGATCGGGCAGCGTCGGCATCCCGGCGCACGTGACGCTGGCGGTGTCGGCCTCCGGCCGCGGCCTCGGGGTGCTGGCCATCGACGCCAGCTTCCGGGAGGGCGTCACCGTGAAGGCCGACCGCAGGCGCGGAGACACGGGGCGGGCGGAGACGGAGACGCCCGACGGTGGCAGCGAGAGCCGCCGCTGGCTGGAGGGCCTGGCACTGGCGCAGGAGGTCGGGAGGACCAGCCCTGGAACGCGCGTGATCACCGTCTGCGACCGCGAGGGCGACATATGGGACATGTTCGAGGCCCAGGCGGAAGACCCCGCCGCGGCCGGGCTGCTGGTGCGCTCCAGCGCCTCGACCCGCCGCTCCGTCATCGCCGGTGGCGGGGTGGTGGACCTCATGGAGCACGTCTCCGGGCTGCCCGCCGCCGGGACGCGCACCGTCCACGTCGCCGCCCGCGGCGGGATCACCGGGTCGCGTGGGCGAAAGGCCGTGAGGGCCCGCCCGGCGCGGACCGCGGAGACGGAGATCCGCGTCGCACGCGTCGAGCTGAAGGCCCCCGGACGGAGCCGCCAGACCCTGCCGGTCACCGCGGTGCTCGCCAGCGAGACCACCACGCCGCCGAAGGGCGGCCGGCGGCTGTCCTGGCTGCTGCTGTCCAGCGACGCGAAGCCCGACCTCCAGGGCGCCATCGACACCGTCAGGCGGTACGAAAGAAGATGGACCATCGAGGAATATTTCAAGACCCTGAAACAGTGCACCCGCATCGAGGACCGCCGCCTCGACGAGGCCGACGACCTGCGGTGCTGCCTCGCCTTCGACGCCGTCACCGCATGGCGCGTGTTCGACATCCAGCGCGCCGCGAAGGCCTCGCCCGACCGGCCCGCCCTCGATTTCCTGGACGCGGACGAACTCACCGCCCTGTACATAGCGATGGGCCGGTATCGGTTCAGGAATGTCCGTGCCCCGCCCTTCGACGGCCTCACCATCCGCGAGGCCGCCATCGACATCGGCCGCTACGTCGGCTTCATCCCCTCGAAACGCCAGCCCCTGCCAGGAACGGAGAAAATGTGGAAAGGCATGAAATACCTGCTGCTGGCAACGGAGATGTACAGGGCGATGAGGGAATGGGCGGAGCCTCCAGAGTCACCAGAGGGATAGTGACAGCCCCAGCCCCGCGAGATGGCCCGGATCGCTGCGATGATCCTGTCACCGTTCTCATCAAGTACCGCATCGGTCGTGTAGTACGGGTTGGCATAAAGCTGGATGCCCGCATCCCAGAGCATCAGGTCCGTGCGCTCATCGCCCAAGACTGACAGAGCGCCTACAATGGTCTGCCAACCGGTCACAGCGTCTACCTGACCTGCCATCAGAGCGGCCATGTCGCTGCCCATGACAACGACTTCAACATCGTCTTCCGATATGCCGTTCTTGGCCAGCAGGGCGCGCAAAAGGATCTGCGCCGTGCCCTGTGTGCCGATTTTCTTGCCAACCATGTCGGCAGGCGTGTTGATCGGGTTTCCGGACAAGGAGAAATACGTAAACGGATGTTTCTGATATCCTGCGGCGACGCATTTGACCGGCAAACCGGCAGAACGTGCGAGCATCAGCGACGGAGAGGACGAGATCGATGCGAAATTGTTCGCACCCGAAGCCACAGAGGCCACGCCGTCGATATTCGGGCCGCCAGGGATGATCTCAAGCTCCAGACCTTCTTCGGCGAAGTAACCCAGCTTATCCGCCATCACCTCGCCCAGAATGCCATTCGAGGCGAGCCAGCCGAGCTGCATTCTGATCCTGTAGTCCGCCGCTCTGGCCGGGCCGACAGACAGGAAAGTTCCGGTGGCCGCCAGAGCCGTTGCGGCACCCATGCCTTTTAGCATGTGCCGCCGGGAAAGGTCGCGATTTGTCATATGAGAATTCCCCCCTTTTGGAACCTTTGCTGCAGTCAGCATATACTCTAGGGTGGTGATGCGAATAGGATCAAATTTGCCACATGGTGATGCTTTTTTTGCACCGCTCTCCCTCTTGGAAAAGGAGGAATTCTTGCACGACAAATTTCTGGGCTATTTCGACGCCGTTGCCAGCCATGGCTCGATCCGAAGGGCGGCGGCGCATCTCAGCGTATCGTCCTCTTCCCTGAATCGGAAAATCATCAGCGTGGAGGAACGCCTTGGCGTGCGACTGTTCGAGCGGCACGCCGATGGTGTCAAACTGACCTCCGCAGGTACCGTTATACTTGAACATTGCCGCAATACGATTTTCGACTTTCAAAGGGTACTCACTGTCGTCGATGACATTCGGAACCTGCGTACCGGAAATATCAGAATTGCAACCCTTGATTCCCTGGCCATCAGCATACTTCCCGGCGCGCTTGCGGAATTCTCGAGGAGCTACCCCGAGATGTCCTTTACGGTGCGCACGGCACAGCCGTTCGGGATTTGTCGGGAGGTGGCGGACGGCGAGGCGGATGTCGGGATATCGTTCAGCAACGAACCGGCCCCCGGTGTCCGCATCCTGACCGAGAAGTCCACCCCGATCGGTGCGATCATGCGCCCCGACCATCCTCTTGCGGAACGCGATGGCCTGGATTTGGATGACCTGTCACCGTTTCAGCTCATTCGCTCCGACGACCGGCTTGAGCAGCATTCGCTCTGGAAAGCCGCATCCGAGCAGATGGCGGTCAAGGTTCCCACGCAGGTCCACACCAATTCGCTTCCGCTGGCAAAATCCCTCATTCGCAAAACCCACGGAATTGGCATCTACACCAAGCTTGGATTCCTGCAAGAGATCGAGGCTGGAGAACTGCACTATATCGGCATTCGCACAGCGCATCTGAGGGACCTCAAGATCGGAATTCTCATTTCTTCCAAAGCCGGACTGTCACCGGCGAGTCATTTGTTATGTCGACAGCTGTCGAAGTCGCTGAAAGGTCTCCGACTCGATTCCTGAGCGGCATCGAGTCCGATGAATCACCCGAAGGCTGCATCCGGGACCATCCGGCGAAAGTCCGCTTTGTCCGCTGTGCGGTCCTGCCTTCATAAGCGTTAAGTTGCTGCCTCAGAGCGCCTCAATGCTGCGGCGCAAACGCGATTCGCGAGGACAGTCGGAGCGGGGCAAGGCGATAGGGACCGACTCATGTCGCCTCCTCCCCACCACGTGGTGAAGCCGACCGGGAAATCAGGTCACCAACTGGTTCGCGTACGGACGAAGTCAATAGGTTAACGTTTATGGGAGGGCTCCTTTGAGAATGGCTCCTTAGAAAATTTGTAGTGCGTTCCGGCGGCTCTCCGGCGTCGGCTTCGGATGGCTCGGCAAGGAGCGTCCGCTTCAGCTCCAGCCTTTCGGCGCGGACGAACGGGACGAGAACGCATTTTGTCGAGATCGTGGGAAGAGATGGCGAACCATGATCGCGGGCGCAGGACCTTCAGACGGATGTCCTCGGAAAAATTCCGTTTTTCCGCAGTGCGTTGCCGGAACCCAGCCAGAGCGCACTACAGATTTCCAAATTGAGCCAACGAGAAATGGTCAGTTTTGGGCCGCCGAATTCCCCAAGGGTATGTCGGCGTTGGGCATGTAGCGGACATAGTTCAACAACGGGAGATGATAGCTTTCTCCCGTCTGGCCCGAACCCTTACTACCGGATGCGGCGTATCGCTCGAACGGCTGCTATTGTCGTTTGGTAGAGATCATGCTGGCGATGCAACAATCACGCGGAAGCGGCGTCGATCATCTCGATTAGCTGAATGAGGTTCCCGCAAGTGTCATCGAAAATCGCCATGCGAACAGGCCCTGCATCCATCGGATCCTGAACGAACTCCACACCCAGATCGCCCAATCTTTTCCGCTCTGCGTCAAGGTTCGTTACCTGAAATGAGTGCGCGGGAATGCCATCGGAAACCAGTGCAGCCCTGTAGGGTTTCACAGCCGGATGATCGCTTGGCTCAAGTAGCAACTGGGTTCCTTCGGGGTCTTCGCTGGATACGACCGTCAGCCAACGACTTTCCCCCAATGGAACATTCATCTTGACTGTGAAACCGAGGACATCGGTGTAGAACCTCTCTGCTTTGTCTTGGTTATCAACAAAGATGCCAGTTACATAGATTTTCATTTTTGTGATCCTTTTCGTCTGTAGTTCATGATCCACGATGCAGCCGCAATATGCTCTTCGTTGATACTCAACAAATGCTCGTGGTTGGTCCCCGGCCGGACATGTTTCTCAAGCAATTCAAACAGTTCCTCGCGCGTTTCCGTATTCACGTACAGGTGCTGCAGACCACGCAAAAACATCGGAGCATCCTCCCTGGACCTGGAATCCAGGGAAACTTGCCACTGTCGATCTCCCCAAGCTCCAATCGCTGCTTCTTGACCTCTAGCATGACCCAAAATACTGCAGCGCATTCGCTCCCGGTGCAACGGATTCGGTCATAGCCAATCCCGTTCAACCTGGCTTCCCGCAATGTTCTCGCCAGACGCTGGCCGACGGCGCAACTGTGGTTGTGGTAGACGAGGGGTCGTGTGGCCTTCTGGCTGCGACGGTCATGCAGATTCCCGTCGAGGTCGACCAGATAGACCCGCCCCTCCTGTTCCATTGGTTCCTGATTCGTGGCACCCAGGAGTCGCTCGCTATGATATCTGGTCTCGGCAATTGCCATATTAAGGTCGTTCGCGGCATGGAAGACACTGTGAGTTCCGTACGAGAACCGGCTGCCGCTTGGATTTCAGGCGGGTGAAGGCCACCATGATAACGGTGGTCCCAGGCCCACTGATGCGATCTTCCTGCGGGACAAGCCCAATATCGCCAGCCTCGTCACGGAGCCTGGGAATCGTGAGCGCTTCCAACTCAAAGATCGCCTTAATGTCACTGGGATCGGCAATCCGTTCGAACATCGACACCGGCGGAAACCGGCTGGGAATGATGCGCCAGCACGGCTTTCATTCGATGCGGGCAACCGACAATGTCATGCCCAGCCACCCCGTTGCGCGTCAATGTATTGCCGTACCGCAAAGAAGCCCGCCACCTGACCGGAGAGCATCCGGTCAAGAGCCGACCGACTGGCAAACATTGGCGCCTCGTTCGGACACATTGCACATGCATGGGCTGCCTGTTCGTTGGGGAGCGGAATCTGAAGCGCCTTATAGGTGCCCAGAATGTAGGAAATACGCTCCAGCGTAACTTTTGGCAGAGCGATGTCCGGATCCCTCTTCCATTTGAACAAGGTCGATCGGGCTGTCAGTCCGAACAGGGTCCACAGTTCCTCGACTGAGAGGCCCCAGAGTACCGCGATGCGAAAGAATATGCGCGATTCTGGGCCTGAGAGGCCTTTTCGGTCTAACGCCGTTGCTGGACGTGCCTGAACAGCAATTTTGAGCTCCATAATTGGACAGTTCGCAAAACAGGAATGGGCCAAATGAAGGTGGCTCCTTGGGCAGGGGCGGACGCAACCTTAACGGAAGATCCATTCCGCATTGCTCCTGAGGCACCTAAGTCCTTGCCCTTCGGTCAGTTGCCAGGGCTCCAAGGTGGCAATGACCACCCATAGTCCGAAGGCGGTGAGTGCGGGTCCGGCAGGTGCCGCAAATTTATGCTGACGCGACGGGCGCTTCCAGGACTGCGGCCAATCCTCCCTTGCGGCGGCGCGCAGGCTGATACAGGCGGAGCCAACACCTGAAAAATACGTCGGTACTCGGAGAGGGATCTCGTCGGCGATGTCCGGGCCTATTTCGGCGAACCTGTCAATGTCGGTTACGCGAGGAAGGGCGATCCCACGACCCCGCATTCATCGCTCACCTCCTCCTGATCATCCACAGCATCTCTCCTTCCATGTGGCCCAAGGCGAGACATGAAAGGCTCGTAGTCGGGATTGGTCCAGTACAGCCGGATCTCGGATAGCTCGGACTCGGAGCCGGCAGGCAAGGAGCTTGGAGGACATTCTCCTGGGCCCGCACCCCGAAACCGGAGATTTCGTGATTCCACAAAGAGACGTCCTCGCCGTATGTCCGTAAGACGTTCAGGAATCGAGCGGTAAGCCTGAGCCCGGTCATTCAGGTTGCCGGTGGTACCCGCGCGCTACGATGGGCCGGTTCCGAAGACGGCGGATGCGGACCGGACGGGAGATGGCTCAATCAATTCCCACTCTAACCGTTAAATTGGTTTAAAACCAATCCAGGGGACGCTAACATCAATCCCGAGTGGTCTCGATTGAAATTGTCCGGATATCCCTGTTCTGATTCCCTGCGGACAGGAATACACTACGTTTCGTCGGACCACTTAACGTTATTGGTCAAACACCTGGGGAGAAAAAAATGAACAGACATTTCGCAGTCGGCGCAGCGGCGCTTGCCGCAGTCACGATCGGATCCGCGAGCGCGGCAGAGGACATCACCCTCCGGATTGGTTCGGGTCACCCGCCTGGTGTCGTCTATGCCGGGTTGATGATTGACTATTTTCAGCCTGAGCTCAAGCGGCGGGTCGAGGAACGCACCGATCACACCATCAACTTCGTCGAAGGCTATTCCGGTTCAATCGTCAAGGTGACCGAGGTCCTTGAAGGCGTTCAGGACGGGATCATCGATATCGGCGGCTTCTGCTATTGCTTCGAGCCGTCGAACCTTCCGTTGCATGCGTTTCAGGTGATGATGCCCTTCGGCACGATGGATCCTGTAATGTCGCTGGGCATTGCACAGGACGTCTATGCCGAGGTGCCCTATCTTGAGGATGTCTTCCAGGACAAGTTCAACCAGGTGCTTCTGTCGCGGATCGCTGACGGCGGTTACAACCTCGGAACATCGTTTCCCTGGGATGACCTAAGTGATCTGGAGGGTCAGAAGATCGCAGGCGCCGGGCTGAACCTGAACTGGCTTGAATATGCGGGCGTCTCGCCGGTGCAGTCTTCGCTTGCGACGGCCTATACCGAGATGACCACCAATGTGTACGAAGGCTGGATCATGTTCCCGTCGGCTTGGGTCAACCTCAAGCTCTATGAACCAGGTCCATATTACACGCTGATCGGGTTTGGTTCGATGACCTGGCACGGATTGACGATCAATCAGGACACCTATGACTCGCTGCCTGAGGATGTACGCGAGATTCTGCATGAAGTTGCCGCCGACTACGAAGAGCAGACCGGGATCGTGAACCAGATGGAATACGATCGCCTGGTTGAGGAACTGCGCGGCCTGATCACTGTGACCGAGATTGATTCGGATGTGCGCAAAGCCTGGGCCGAGAGCCTGGCCGCATGGCCGCAATCCATGGCCGATGATCTGGAGGCGCAGGGCCTGCCTGCCAGACAGGTGCTGAACCTGGTGCTGGAGAAAGCCGAAGCGCGCGGCTATGAGTGGCCGGTGCGTTACGAGATCAAGTAGCGCCGCCACACAGGACCGCGCCGCGGACATTCGGCGGCGCGGTTTTTCCACGACATACCGGCCAGCCCGGCAGGACCAGGGAAAGACGAGACATGTTCTTGATCCGGATTGTGGACGGCCTCACCAAATCCCTCATGATACTGGCCGCCGCCTGGGCATTTGTCCTATGCTTCTTCATCCTTGCCGACATTGTCGCACGCGCGCTGAACATGCCTTTGCAGGGAACCAAGGAGATCGTCGCAAACTCGGTTGTGATGATCGTGTTCATGCAGGTCGGTTTTGCTGTCCGCTCAGGCTCGATGTTGCGTACGGACTTTCTGGTGGGTGCCTTAGGGCCAAAGACCATCCGTATCGTGACCGTGCTCAGTCTTCTACTGGGCGCGGCATTCTTTCTGTTCCTTGCCAAGGCTGGGATCACGCCGGCGCTGCGGTCTTTCGCGAATGGTGAATTCGACGGAGAGGGCGCGCTTCGCGTGCCGGTGTGGCCCGCTCGGTTCATGATTATCTTCGGTGGTGCGCTTGCGGCGTTGAACTATGTCCTGCTGGCCTTCATCGAGGCTGTGGGCAGGACAGAGGAGCTTCGGTTGCGATGACGCCAGTGAGTGTGGGGACCGCCCATGTTTGACTTCGGAACCGCCGCGCTGATGGTTGGCGCACTGCTGGGCCTCGTGATCCTGGGCGTCCATGTGGCCGTGGCACTGGGGGTGACCAGCGTTGTGGGAATCTTTCTGGTCACCGGTCGGCTGCGGATCGTGGAGGCGACCATCGCCTCGACCGCTGCCGAAGCCCTGCGCGACTTCACCTTTGCGGTAATCCCGCTCTTCATGCTCATGGGCGAATTTATGGGGCGGTCTGGCGCGGTGTCAGACATCTATGTCGGGATCAACCGAAGTCTGCGGCGCATGCCCGCCCGGCTTGGAATCGCAACGGTGCTGGGAAACACGGTCTTTTCCTTCGTGACGGGCGTGTCCATCGCCTCGGCTGCCGCTTTCTCTCGCATCGCCTATCCGGAAATGAAGGCTTTCGGCTACCATCGCGGCTTTGCCCTGGGTGCCATTGCGGGATCAAGCTGCCTTGGAATGCTGATTCCGCCATCGGTTCTGATGATCGTCTGGGGAATTCTCACGGAACAGTCGATCGGGCGAATCTTCCTGGCGGGAGTGTTTCCCGGGTTAATGCTGGCAACGATGTTCATTGTCTATATCGTAGCCACGGCCGTCCTGAAACCGCAGGTCGTGGGCGAGCATGAAGGACACGGCGATGTCGAGGTCGCTGCCGATAAGGTCGAACTGCCGGGTGCCAAACTCGCCGGCAGTGTGTTGGGCGTCGGCGGAATTGTTGCGGCCGTGCTGGGCGGTATCTGGTTTGGAATCTTCACGCCGACGGAAGGAGCCGGGGCGGGTGCTGCTCTGGCGCTGATTTTTGCCTTTCTCAAAGGGATGACCCTGCGCGAATTCCTGGCAGCGGTCTACGCTGTCGGCAAAACGGCCGCGCCGATCCTGATCCTGCTTTTTGCGGCCGCACTCTATTCCCGAACATTGGCGATGACGGGAGTCACGACCGCGATCCGTGAGTTCTTTGTCGCCTCTGGGCTGGAGGCCTGGCAGGTGCTCGGAATCATCATATTCATCTGGTTCATTTTGGGTATGGTGGTCGACAGCATCTCGATCATGCTATTGACCGTGCCGATCGTGGAACCCATCGCGGTAGCATTCGGGTTTGACAGGCTGACCTTCGCAATCGTGGGCATTCTGGCAATAGAGGCCGGGCTACTTACGCCCCCCTTTGGTCTGTTGGTCTACACCGTCAAGGCGGCCATCGAGGACCCGCAGGTGGGCGTCCAGCAGATCTTCCGAAGTTCAGTCCCTTATTGGGGAATTATGTTACTTGCCGCGATGCTGCTGGTGATTTTCCCGGGCATTGCCAACATGCTTCCAAACCTACTGATGTAGAGCAGGAGACAGCGCATGCCCGCCTATTGGATCGCCCGCGCCAGGATCAACGATCCGGTCGAATACAAGCGATACACCGATCTCGTCCCGTCCATCATCGAGAAATACGGCGGCAAGGTGCTGGCGCGAGGCGGGAAATACGAGATCATGGAAGGACCGGACCATTTCCACCGCTTCGTGATCATCGAGTTTCCGACCCTGGCCGCCGGTACCGCCTGCTTCAGGTCCGAAGAATACGAGGCTGCCGCTTCGTTTCGCCGGGCCAATGGTGCGGGAGAGGTGCAGACCGTGGTTGTGGAAAGCGGCGACGCGACGATTTGAGGTGAGTGGAATGAAAGTCGATCGAGTGATTTTGGAGCGACAGGGTGCGCCGGAGGTCATGCGGCTTGAAGTGGTCGATCTGCCATTGCCCGGCGCGGGCGAGGTCCAGATCCGCCAGACCGCAATCGGGCTGAACTACATGGATGTCTACCAGCGTTCGGGCTACTATCCTCTGGATCTGCCGAGCCCTTTGGGGCTGGAAGCTGCCGGTGAGATCGTTGCGGTGGGGGATGGGGTCGAGGATCTGTCCATCGGCGACCGGGTTGTTTACGGTGGCGTCCTCGGCGCCTATGCGACCCGGCGCAATACCCCTGCAGCCCTAATCCTCAGGATCCCCGATGGAATCTCGGACGACATCGCTGCGGCGGCACTTATGAAGGGCATGACGGTCGAATACCTGCTCGAGCGAACCTATAGAGTGAAGCCGGGGGACCGCGTTCTGTTCCATGCGGCTTCCGGTGGCGTCGGGCAGATTGCCGGCCAATGGGGCAGGCATCTTGGTGCGGAGATGATCGGCGTTACCTCGGGCCCCCAGAACTGTCAGCGGGCATTGGAACTGGGCTATGCCCATGCGATCGATCGCAAATCCGAAGATATTGCTGCGCGAGTCAGGGAGATCTCCGGAGGTGTAGGGGTTCCAGTTGTCTATGACAGTATCGGTAAGTCGACCTTCGAGACGTCGATCGCCTGCCTCGCCACCTACGGGATGTTCGTTTCCTTCGGGGCGACGACCGGGGAAGCGCCACCAGTTGCCCCCAGCCTGCTGCAGCATGCCGGATCGCTCTATTTCACCCGTCCCACGCTTGCGAACTATGTCGGGCCGCGAGCGGATCTGGAACGTTCAGCCAACCGTGTTTTCGAAATGATCCTTGGTGGTCAGATTGCGGTGAACGTGAATCAGCGTCGCCCACTCACCGAAGTCGCGGCTGCCCATGCCGATCTTGAAGCCGGGACGACCACAGGCTCCACCATCCTCCTCCCCTGAGGCGGGTGGTTTGCCCAGCCGTTCAGCCAATGCAGCTGCGAGGCCAGGTGTGGCGTTAGGGGTTGGTCCTGCAACCATTCGTGCTGCGGGAGGCGGCGGCGCGAATTTGAGGATCACTTGCCTGGGAGTTACCGCAGGCGCGCTGGATGCGACCTGAACCATATCCAGGATTTCATGCCCGGTGGATTCTCGCTCCTGACTTCCCGCAGGCTGCTGCGGTTACACTGTTGGGGATCTGACTGATCCACTTCTGGTGGCAAACCATAGGCCTGTTTGATGACCGGCATCAGTAATGTTCATTGGCGGGCTCGACACCCGTATGTTAGCCGAGGTGGAATGCCTGTATATGTGACTGGATGGGAGGGGCAATATGGCGAAGACGGAGGTGGCGGTCATCGGAACAGGATGGTGCGGTGGAATCAGGGCGGAGACACTGGCCAGATCGGCGCTGGTCGATGCCCTGCATATCTGTGAAATCCGCCCTGAACGACTGGAAGAGGTTCGTGCGCTGACGAGTCCGGCAACGGCAACACTCGACTATCAGGACATCGTTTCCAATCCGGCCATCAGCGTGGTCTACATCTCGACAACTCCCGAACAGACCCACTACCCGATCGCCCGTGACTGCCTGAAGGCGGGCAAGCATGTCCTGTTGGAAAAGCCCATTGCGCTGGAGTTCTGGGAAGCCGATGAGCTGATCGCTCTGTCCCGCGCCAACGACGTGAAATTCACGATCGGCTATTCGCAGCGGTTCAATCCCAAGATCGCCTATGCCAGAAAGTCCATTGCCGAAGGCAGACTGGGCAAGGTGGTTAACGTCATGGTTAGCCGCCACCTGTCGCGGAACCTTGGAAAGAAGATTGCCAATCGGGTGAAGCTGTCGCCGGCGGCGATGGAATCCACGCATGATCTCGACTTCGTCTTCTGGCTGCTGGAACCCGCCAGGCCCGTGAAAATCTATTCCCAGGGTGCCTATGGCTACATGAAGGAGCTGAACGGATCTTTCGACTGCATGTGGTCGACGGTGACGATGGATGACGGAACGTTAGTCGTCATTGGAGGCGGTTGGAACCTGCCGCCAGGCTATCCAAACTATTGTGGAACCTGGATTGAGATTACAGGGACCGAAGGTGCCCTGATCCTGGATGACACCGCGCGTGATCATTGGCTGAACACGGTGTCTGAAGGTACGCAGTTTCCGATGTCGACCATGCCGGGCGAACATGTGGACCATGTATTTGCCGGACAGATGGGTCCCGAGACGATCCACTTCTTGGAAGCGGTGCTTATGGACCGTCCCGCAATGGTTGATCCAACCCATGCACGGCTGGTCATGGAAGCATATTCAGCGGCGGATCTGTCAGCGGAGACAGGGGAACCTGTCTCGCTGCCGCTGTCGAACCATTCGATTGCGCAACTGGCCGACGTCAGTGCGGCAGGACAGGGGTGACATGACTGGAACCATTGGCATCTTCGGTCTGGGGCTGATCGGCATGGCCCTGGCGGAACGTCTTCTGTCGGCTGGGCATGGTGTCGTAGGTTACGACGTGGAGGGGGCGCGGGGAACGCTCCTGCGGGAAAGGGGTGGAATACCGGCGGATCCCGAAGCGGTCTGGCACAGTGACATCATCCTCTCGGCCGTCTTCAGTACTGACCAGTTAGCCGACATTATTGCGGCCGCGCCCGATGTTTCCAACAAAGTGCTCGTCACGATGAGCACCTGCGACCCCGACCGGATCACGGAACTGGCGGTCTCCGCACGAAAGCGTTCAATCGTGCTTGTCGAGGCTCCGATCTCAGGCACGAGCCTTCAGGTCCTGCAGGGCACCGCGCTCTTGCTGCTTGCCGGCGACCCGGTAGGACTCGATGCCTTCGAAGAGGTTGCCGATGCGATTTCACCCAATCGGCAACGGGTGGGTACCATCGGAAACGGAAACAGGACCAAGCTGGCGATCAATTGTGTTCTCGGGCTGAACCGGGCCGCTGTCGCCGAAGGTCTTGTTTTTGCCGAGGCACTGGGTCTTGATCCAGAGACGTACCTGCAGACAGCACTGCGTTCCGCGGCGCGATCCGATGTTATGGCCGCGAAAGGGCCAATGATGGTCGCACAGGACTTCACACCGCTTGGCCGGATCGCCCAGTCCCGGAAGGATTTCAGACTGATCCGGGAGATGGCTGCACGCAATGGGCGCGGGAACATGCCGATGGTCAACCGCTATCTTGAAATAATGGAGAATGCCGAACAGGCGGGCGACGGCGATCTTGACAATTCGGCCGTGTTCCTCGCGATATCGCGGATGGCGAAGTCCTGACCCTATGGTCCAGCCAGATGGATCGCCGCTGTGATCAGAAGCGGTAGGCAGGCGAAATTCAGAACGGTGGAGCTGACGACCAGCCCGGCTACACGCTCCGCATCGCGGCCATAATGCTCGGCGATCACATAGGTAATCAGCGCAGACGGCATCGCCGAGAGAAGAAAGATCGCGCCCGCTTCCACGCCTTCAAGGCTGAAGATCGTGACCAGCGTCAGACCGGTCGCAACTCCAACCGCCAGCCTTATGCCCGCAAGCAGGGCTGAAGTTCCCATATCCCTGACCTTCAGCCGCGCTAGCGCGCCCCCCAGCAGGATCAGCATTACCGGGATCATGATGCCGCCGAGGAGTGCGGTCGTATCGGCAACAACGGTGGGGACCGGGAGATTGGTGATCCGGAAACCAAGCACCGCTACAATGGCCCAGACCAGAGGTTCGCGCAGCAGTTTCCGAAAACCCGCCTCTCCGGTTACGATGGCAGGGACAATTGTGTACTGAATCAGAGCGATCATGAAAAAGAACGCCGCGCCAATCGTCAGCCCTGGCTCGGCAAAGGCAAAGAAGACAATGGGCAGTCCGGCATTACCGGCATTTGGAAGCGACAGAGCCGACAGAAACGCCCGCCAGGGCAGGCGTAGAACCAGAAGAGCGGCATAGGCCAGCGCTCCGCCCAATAGAACCGCGGCGAGGGTAATCACCACGATGCGGGCAAGCGAGTCGTCGGGTAGAGCGGTGCCCGTCAGGGACGAAAACACCAGGGATGGTGTCCCGATCAGCATCGTAAGTCGGCTCAATGTTTCGGAATGGAAGCCAATACCCTGATATTCGAGGAAAAACCCAATTCCTGCGACCACGAAGACCGGGGCAATGATGTTCAGGATCTCGCTTGTCACCTCATTCCGCTTCCGGTAGTTTCGCTGCCAGTCCCTTGTCATCCCTAACCGTCAGGGAGGTCAAATGCCGAGACCGGCCAGGGCCTTCAATTTAACCACTATCACCCATCATGAATTCTTGTTTCCCTGCCCCCTGGAGGCGGGTTATTTTTCCGAACACAGACGAAACCGAAGAGGGGAGGTTTCCGTAGGCCATGGCTCCGGGTGAGGCAGTCCGTGCCCGCAGGTGAGCGAGGTCTGCGGATATGCCCGACTTCCGCACGCCGCGGTGCGGATCCCATCTGGTGCTGCAGCAACAGGATCTGGGGATCGCAGATGATCGCGTCGTGAAGAAGATCAGGAACATCACCGCTGAAGCATGGTTGACCGGCGGTCTTGCGCTTCTGGGCATCCTCGGGACCGTGTTCATGTCGCAGCTCGTGGCAGCGCCCAAGGTTCTGTTCGGACGCTCGCTGACCGCAATTCCGCCTTCGCTCTTTCCGTCCCTCGTCCTCGGTGCAATGGCGGCTCTTGCCTGCCTGCTTCTCTATTCGCTGCGTGGGTCGCTTATGGCAACGCAAAGCAGGGCTTTCAGGGAGGGCGCGCTTCTGCGCGTCGTGATGCTATTCGCCGTGATGCTGTTCTACGCGCTGACAATGGTGCCGCTTGGTCTTTTCGTCTCGTCGGCTCTGTCAATGGCGGCTGTCGCCTGGATTGCCGGCAACCGCTCGTTCCTTCAGATCTGCGCGGTAGCGATTATATGCCCGATCGCGCTCTATGTTATCGCGACCCGCGGGCTGGCGGTATCATTGCCTGAACTCAGTTCAATCGAGTTTCTTTATGCACGGATATTCGATCAATTGAGCATCCTGTCCGTTGATCCGGAAGGCCTCCCGCAATGATCGAGCAGTTTGCCGAAGGCGCAATGATGGCATTGCGCGTCGACACGTTCGTGATGATCGTGATCGGTCTGTTCTCGGGAATGCTCGTCGGTGCCCTACCGGGCTTCACAACGCTGATGGCAATGGCGATCCTGTTGCCGCTGTCGTTCTTCCTTGATCCGCTGGTCGGAATCCCGTTCCTACTGGGGATCTACAAGGGCGGCATCTTTGGCGGATCCGTTCCGGCAATCCTGGTGTCCATGCCGGGAACGGGTGCTGCCGTTGCCACCTCAATAGACGGTTACAGGCTGACGCGGAAGGGCGAGTCCCGCAAGGCGCTCGATATCGCACTCTATGCATCGATGATCGGCGATACCTTCAGCGATATCTTCACGATCCTGATGATCTTCCCGATTGCCATTCTCGTGATGCAGTTCGGGCCACCAGAACTGTTCGCGGTCCTCCTGATGAGCCTTGTCATCATCGTCGCAACATCGAGCGGCAACCCGCTGAAAGGGTTGGTGCTGATGCTCTTTGGCCTCTGGCTCGCCCAGATCGGCACGGACCCGATCGGTGGTGTCGAGCGATTCACCTTAGGAAGCTTCGAACTGAAATCCGGTATTCCGCTTCTGCCCATGCTGGTTGGCGTCTTTGCGCTGCCCGAACTTGTCTACGCGGTCATGCGCGACGAGAGGGTCGGAGGTTTCGCAAAGCTGGTGGGCGAAAGGCTGAGTATGGTGGAATTCAGACGCTGTATTCCCACGATCCGGCGCTCGACAATGATTGGCACGGCAATTGGCATCGTGCCCGGCCTTGGCCAGGTCGTTGCCGCGATGATGGGATATTCGGCGGCAAAGAACGCCTCTTCCCACCCGGAAACCTTTGGCGAAGGTGAGATCGAGGGCGTGGCCGCCGCTGAGGCCGCAAACAACGCCGTCAACGGACCGACGCTTGTGCCGCTTCTTACGCTTGGCATTCCGGGTGATAACGTGACAGCGGTCCTGCTTGGTGCCTTTGTGGCGCAGGGCCTGAGACCCGGACCGCAGCTCTTTGAAGAGCAGGGAGCCATCGTCTTCGGCATTCTTGTCGCGATGGTGCTGGCGAATCTGATGTTCATCGTCATTGGATACCTGTCGATCCCGCTCTTTGCGCGCATCGTGACGATCAAGACCGGGCTGCTGATGCCGATTGTGATCATGTTCGCCTTTGCCGGGGCCTATGTGTTCCGCTCGAACCCGACGGACCTGCTGATCCTGGTGGCCTTTGGTCTGTTCGGGCTGCTGGCGCGGGCGGCGAAATTCGATGTCATGCCCATGGTCATGGGCTTCATTCTTGGAGGTGCGCTTGAATACTCGTTCGGCCAGACTGTCGCGATGGCCGGAACGAACCCTCTTCAGTTCATGTTTACCGAGCGCATTGGTATGACGGCCGTGTTGATCGCGACGCCGATTGTCGGGTTCATTCTCTGGCGTCGGATGAAGGTCGCTACGGCCTAGAATAGTGGAGAGGAAACGGATCAATCATAGGAGGACATCATGATCTGGAAGTCTATGAAACGAACCGCCGGAGCTGCGGTGATCGCTACAATGGCTCTGGGCTCGGCAGCCCTGGCAGAATATCCTGAAAAGCCGATTACGGTCGTTATCCCACTGGGTGCCGGTGGCTCGCATGACCTCAATGCCCGCGTGATCACCTCGACCATCCCGACCTATCTGGGTCAGGCCATGATCGTGCGACTATCGCCTGGCGCAGGCGGGCAGAAGGGCACCCAGGAGGTCGCGAATGCCGCAGGCGATGGCTATACACTGCTGTTTTCGCACAATTATATCGACCAGCTCCAGCAGCATGTCGAGAATCTGCCCTATGATCCCCTGGCCGACTTCATGCCGGTCGCTCGTGTCAACTATGCGCCGATCGCACTCATGGTGCGCTCCGACAGCCCTTACCAGACCTTTGATGATCTGATCGAGGCGGCCAAGGAAAACCCCGGCCAGATCAGTATTGCGCATTCCGGCAACTGGGGAGCCCTGTTCACACCGGCCGCCCAGATCATGCAGGAAACCGGCACTATATTTAATATGGTACCGTTCCAGGGCGGCGGACCGGCCACCCGGGCGCTACTGGCTGGTGATGCCGATGTCAGCTTCGGTTTTCCTTCGGTGCTGACCTCGCTTCTTGAGGCGGGTGAAGTGCGCGTCCTTGCGACCGCCGGAGTGGAGCGCATCTACGAAGACGCGCCGTCATTCACGGAACTGGGACTGCCACCCGACACGGGCTTCATGCATCGTATCTTCCTTGCTCCGTCGAGCACGCCGCCCGAGGTGATCGCCAGGCTCGAAGAGGCGTTCACGGCGCTTCAGGAAGATCGGACATACCAGCGCCTGATGTCGCGTCTCGGCGAAAACACCGATTACATTGGTGCCTCCGAGTATCAGAAGCTGCGCGAGGAGCAGAAGGCGGCATATGCTGATCTTGTCGCGTCCATCACCGGTCAGTAAGCATATCTGGGGCCGGGCGCAGGAGCGCCCGGCCCCAGACCATTCCAACCGAAGTCTGAAATCATGCTCATCAGAGAAAAGCCGATCTGGACCTTCAGGGTCTCGGCCACCCAGCAGACCAATACCAAATCGACGGCGAAATCGCGCGATGTCACGATGACGATCGACGAACCGATCGAGCGGGGCGGAACCAATGAGGGTCCGATGCCCGTCGAGATGGTCTTTGCCGGACTGGCCGGTTGCACGCACGTCATCTCGAACAAGCTGGCTGCGGCCAATGATGTCGTCATCGAGGATATGGAGATCGAAATCGTCACCACGATGGACAGTCGGGGCACGCGTTTGATCGAGCCGATCGACCTGCCGTTTCCGAAGGTCGTCATAAACATCACTGCGAAGATGACAGGTCATCCCGAGAATATCGAGGAAATCGTGACCAGGCTGTGCGAGCATTGCGCCGTCGCAAAGATGCTGCGCCAGTCCGGTAGCGAAGTGATCGAGAACTGGAAAATCAACGGTGCGGAGTGGCAGAAGGCCGCGTGATTGGCTGGAGCCGGTCTATGCCCAGTGAATCGGCAAGTGCATCGAGTCGGTTTCCCAGAACTTCGGGGACTGGGATGCCGTTCGCCAGGCGTTCCGCGCTCGTGGCCGCCAGCCTTTCACCGGGCAATCTGATTTCGTCGACCCCAGGAAGCAGGTCGGACGACTTCATCTCGTCCCAGATCAAGTCGATCTGCGCCTTGAACGTTTCGACATCGGCAAAGGCTGCGACATTGAGTGCGATGATGAAGTGACCGGTATTCGTTGTCGCTTTGGGGTCGGCGTTGAAATCCACCACATCCGCACCGAAGGCGGCTCCGTTCAGCGTACCCGCCAGCAGCCCGAAGATCAGCGACAGCCCGTATCCCTTTGGTCCACCGATGGGCAGCAGCAATCCCTCGCTGGCGCGGTTCGGATCCGTCAGCGGCCGGCCCAGCCGGTCGATCATCCATCCTTCCGGCATGGTTTGCCCCCGGTCCGCGGCGGTTTTGACCTTGCCATAGGCGGCAACGGTGGTGGCCATATCCAAAATCACCGCCGGACGCCTGTTCGATGGGATCGCTACAGAGATCGGATTGGTGCTGAGCAGAAGATCGGTCCCACCCCAGGGAGGCATGTGGTTGGCACTTCCAACGGCAACATAGAGTCCGATCATGTCGTGCGCCAACGGCATCCTCGCATAGAGAAACGCCGGTCCGGCATGGTTCGAATACCGTGCGCCGACCCAGGCGACACCGCAGGTACCGGCTTTCCGCATGGCCAGTTCCGCTGCGCGCAGCATCACCAGGTGGCCGGGTCCGTTTCCGCCATCGAGCAATGCCGTAGCGGGACGTTCGGAGATTATCGAGATATCCGGGTCGACCGACATTCCTCCCGAAAGGATTCGCCTGACATATTGCGGCAGACGAAATACCCCATGACCATCCTGTCCACCAATATCGGCTTCGGTCATCAACGCGGCCATCCGGGATGCGTTGTCCATCGGCATGTCGCATGCCCGCAGGGCGGAGGCGATAAATTCGCGAAGCTGGTCCGCTTCGACAATTCGCGTTATGCTCCTGTTCATTTTACAACCCTTTGCCAAATTCACTCGCGGAGATTCCCATGAGTAGCGAAGCTATCGTTCCCTATGCCTCGATTTCACCCTTTGCCCGGGGCGACGGTGTCGAAACCCGCCTGATGATTGGGCGCGAGCGTGTGAATGATCCCCCTTTTACCACCGGTACGACCATGTTTCCCGCCGGTTCCGCTGCGCCCATGCATAGCCATAACTGCGACGAACAGGTCACGGTCCTTGAAGGTCGGGCCATGGCTGAGGTCGCCGGAGTTCGATCTGAACTTGGGCCTATGGATACTAGTTTCATTCCGGCGGATATGCCACATCGCTTCGTGAACATCGGTGATGGTCCTCTAAAGATCCTGTGGATCTATGCGGCTGCAGAGGTCACCCGGACCTTCACGGAAACGGGCGAGACCGTCCCTCATCTGTCGTTGGGCGACAGGGTCTGAGCGGGCGCATCTGTCACTGCGCCGTGGCGTGAGGTTCGGTTACACGGACAGCATTGTCCCGCGCCAATGAACCCTCCCCGCAGGAGTGTTCACTGCCTGTCCCGGTGTCCGGAGATCTTCGCCGCAGGGCGTCACACCCGCGACTTCCGTGGCGAACCGGTCCAGGACATCCCGCAGCTCACGCGGAAGAGAGGGAGGTGGGTGCGCGCTGTCGATGTTCTTCGGCAGTTCCTGGATTGGGTGCGAAAACGGCGACCTGCGGTATTCAAAAACTAATGATTGGTGGTAATATCAATCTGAATTCCTGATATCGATATGGGGTCTGAAGAGGGTCTTCGTTGAAGCTTCAGCATCTGAAATACTTTGTTGCAGTGTTCGAGGAAGGATCATTCTCGGCCGGAGCACAGCGCGTGAACGCAACGCAGTCAGGTCTGTCGATGCACGTACGGCAGCTGGAGGACCGGTATCAGGTGCAGCTGTTTAACCGCAGCTCCACGGGTGTCACGCCAACCGAAGCAGGCAAACTGTTCTATCGCGATGCGGTACGTGTCTTGTATGCGGCGACCGAGGCGGAAGCCAACCTGAAGGCCCTGTCCGGCGCGGTGACAGGACATGTGACGGTCGGGCTGATGCCAACATTTACGCGTGCGGTCCTGGGACCGACACTGATTCGGTTCACCAGGAACTATCCCAACGTAAAGATCACGGTACGCGAGGCTTATTCGGGTGAACTGTCCCGCCAGATTCTCGCGGGTGAACTTGATTTTGCTGTCGTGCCCGCGTTCAGCGCGGACATACGGCTCCGTGCGAGTCTAATGGGAACGGATAGGGAGTATCTTGTTGTTTCCCGTGAGAGTGGCATCGTGGCTGATGGGCCCGTGCGACTGGCGGAACTTCCGTCCCTGAATCTGGTGCTACCGAGCCGCGATAACGCTCGAAGGCTCAAGATCGATCAATATCTCGCCACTAATGGAATTGAGACCAGGCATCTAATGGAACTCGATTCCATGTTCACGACACTCGATCTTGTAGCCCGTTCCGACTGGGCAACGATCCTGCCAGGCATTCTATGCCTTCCCGATCTGGCGGGCGACAGGCGCCGGGTCATACCTATCACCGGGCCAGAACTGTCTGTCGATTATCTGAGGATCGAGCCGATGTCGGTTCCGTTCAGCGACGCAGGCCAGGCATTCTACAGCTTTCTCATGGACGAACTTGTGACAGCACTGGACGCGCTCGGCTGATTTGAAGTCCCATCGGTTTGGGAGATGTGGTGGTCGAGTCGTGGCCAACGTCGAATTCCAGCCTGAATGCGCCTCCGCCGAAACCGCAATGGGTTATGTGCCTGTCGCCGGAACCGGACACGTAGAATGTCTGGAATTGGGGACGGTGGCAGTGATTGAGCCGCGCAACAGAATCCCTGCCCGTGCGGCTTTCCGCCCGCTGCCGATCCTGTTAGCCGGAAGTCCATGGAGCCCGCCTGCCATAGGGGTGGGCTGTTTCTCGATGACCATGCGCTCCGCGCAGCGGCTGACGGGATCGCTGGGCCTTGCTCGAATCAGGTTGGTCCAGGGTCGTCATGGCCGGATCCGGCATTGGCGGTCCGGCAGCCTTGCCGGGGAAAGCACTGCGGGCTGGCTGGCCGGGAGTCCGTTATCTTCTCCCAGGCCGCTTCCGGAATCCAGGGCAGGACATTTGCCTTCATTGGCAGGAATTACAGGATGATGAAGGTATGGGCTTGCCAGTAGGCGACTCGCACCTTATACGCACGCCCTTATTGGCGGGTCCGGCCATAGAGGCATGCCGAGGCGCGCCTAGAGCGTCATTGAAGGAGATGGAAATGCCCAAGATGAAGACCAAGTCGAGCGCCAAGAAGCGCTTCAAGATGACCGCTTCGGGCCGCGTGAAGGTTGCCCAGGCTGGTAAGCGTCACGGGATGATCAAGCGCACCAGGAAGTTCATCCGTAATGCTCGTGGAACAACCACATTGAGCGCTCCTGACGAAAGGATCGTCAAGGGGTTCATGCCGTATTCGCGTTGAGGAGGGCACGGACATGCCACGCACGACAGGGGGCACAGTTGCCCATGCCCGCCACAAAAAAACCATCAAGGCCGCGAAAGGCTATTATGGCCGCCGGTCCAAGAACTTCAAGACCGCCAGGCAGGCCGTCGATAAGGCCAACCAGTACGCGACCCGGGACCGCAAGACGCGCAAGCGCAGTTTCAGGGCGCTCTGGATCCAGCGGATCAACGCAGCGGTTCGCGCTCATGACAGCATGTTGAACTATTCACGCTTCGTAAACGGTCTATCCAGGGCCGGGATTGAGGTTGACCGCAAGGTATTGGCTGATCTAGCCGTCAACGAACCGGCAGCCTTTGGTGCAATCGTTGAAAAGGCAAAAGCTGCGTTGATCTGACCCGACATTGCAGAGGCGTGTTGCACAGATCCCGGTATGAGGTGTCATGCCGGAGATGCACCCGCCCTCAATGTGGTTGAGTCGTTCCGGTCGCGATCCTGAATGCGATGTGGTTCTGGTCGGTGGCGAGCCTGGAAAGGGCCGCATCCGCAGGGGATTCGGAATGCCGTGATCAAATCCCGGTACATGCCGCAACTGTAGGTTCGAACTTTCCGCTTTCGATGTCGGTGGCGTAACTCCACAATACACTCAACACGCTTACCCGCGAATTCCCGTCGTTAGGCCTGGATTTCGAACTGTAGGCGGAGCGGTGTTCAGGTTTCAGGTCAAGGTTCATCACTCGCGGCATTGGGTGCCCATCGGACCTGAGATCAGTTGTGGAAATCGGCTCGCCTCTTGCAGCAGGGTGCCTCGTCCCTTAGGCGAGTATCTTTCTGTGCCACGACGTGGCGCATGGGGTTCGCCTGAGGGTTGAAAACAAAATGGGTGACCGATAGCACATCCGTGCCTAATTCGGAGGGAACGTTTATGGACGGCCTGAGAGAGCGTTACCTGTCTGCGATTGCAGCAGCCCCGGACGAGGTGGCGCTGGAGGGGCTGCGTGTTAGGGCTGTTGGCAGGAAAGGCGAGATTAGCCTGAGAATGCGCGAACTCGGAAAGATGGCCCCGGAAGAACGGAAGGTGGTCGGCCCCAGGCTCAACGCGCTCAAGGAGGAAATCACCTCTGCCCTCCTGGCAAGAAAGGCTGCCCTCGCGGACGCGTCTCTTGAGGAAAGGCTGAAGTCGGAATGGCTTGATGTAACGCTTCCGGCCCGCTCCCGTCCGGCGGGAACGGTGCATCCGGTCTCGCAGGTCACCGAAGAGGTTTCGGCTGTGTTCGCGGATATGGGCTTCACCGTGGCAGAGGGGCCGCAGGTCGAAAGCGACTGGCACAATTTCGACGCCCTGAACATTCCGGCCGAGCATCCGACGCGCACGGAGATGGACACATTCTACATGACCCGCGGCGGCGACCACGAAGGTCCGCCTCATGTTCTGCGCACCCACACATCTCCGGTTCAGATTCGTGCCATGAAGCGGTTCGGTGCGCCGCTGAGGGTCATCTGCCCTGGCCGGGTCTATCGGGCGGACTATGACCAGACCCATACGCCGATGTTTCACCAGATCGAAGGGCTGGCTGTCGACCGGGACATATCGATGGCTAACCTCAAATGGTGTCTGGAGGAGTTTTGCAGGGCGTTTTTCGAGGTAGACCAGGTGGAGCTGCGGTTCCGGGCGTCGCATTTCCCATTCACGGAACCTTCCGCGGAGGTCGATCTTCGCTGTTCCTGGGAAGATGGGCGGCTCAAGGTGGGCGAAGGCGACAGTTGGATGGAGATCCTGGGTTCCGGAATGGTGCATCCCAGGGTGCTGGAGGCCGGAGGCATTGATCCAGGCAAATGGCAGGGATTCGCTTTCGGGATCGGAATCGACCGACTGGCGATGCTAAAATATGGAATGCCGGATCTTAGGGCGTTCTTTGACAGCGACCTGCGGTGGCTGAAGCATTATGGTTTCGCAGCGCTGGATGTACCAGGCCTGCACAATGGACTGTCACGACCTGTATGACGACTGGAGCTACGCGCAGTTAAGGGAGCACTGACGGCGACGGAGATCGGAATGACATCGAAGTGATTTGCCGCTTCCATCCAGTCAGCGGCGTTGGGCCTTGGGGCTGGCACGCATCTGAGGGGCTGTCGGTACACTGCCAGCGGGTTTACCGCTGGGAAGGGTCACAAGGCGGGGGTCAGGGTGTGAAGGTCGCCAGGGCCGCGCTCAACAGGCTGATCGGGCGGGCCAACCAGGAGCAGGAGGTCTTTGGCGACACGGAGAGGCGCTGTTGATCACCGAGCGGAATTGGAAGCGTAGGCAGGACCTGCTGCCGAAGATTTGTCGGAAGATAGGGGAGTTCGCGAATGACGCAGGATAAGGATGATGCACGGGCGAGGCATGGGGATGCGCCGCTCTTCGTGAGCGACGAGGACCTGGTGTTCGGTGAGGAATGGGAGCAGTGGCGGCAGGAGATCGGCGACATACGGACGCGGATCTGGCTGGAGCGGCAGAAGCGCGTCCAGCGACCTCGAAGCGAGACCTCCCGAACCGATTGAATGGCCTCTATTGAAGCCGCTGATGGAGGCGCTCATGGAGAAGGAAGCTGGTGGAGCTGCGGTTCCGGGCGTAGCAACTCCCAGTTGCGGAGCCTTGTGGTTTCGCAGCGCTGGATGCACCAGGCCTGCACGGTGGGCTGTCACGAACGGTGTGACATTAGAAACCAGACGCAGTTAAGGGAATATCGACGGAGATCTGAATGACATCGAAGGGATTTACCGCTTCCATCCCGCCAGCGGCGTTGGGTTGGGCGACTGGCACGCACCTAACCGGTTGTCGGCGCGGCGGACGGTTCTCTGCGGCCGCGTCTCAATCAATGGTGGGACTGATTTCATGAAATTCACGCTTTCATGGCTACGGGACCATCTGGAGACCGATGCGACGGTGGATCAGATCGCAGAGGCGCTTACGGATTTGGGTCTGGAGGTCGAACAGGTTCTGAATCCGCTTGATCGGCTAGCAGGATTCACCGTGGGTCGAGTCAGGAAGGCCGTCCAGCATCCTGATGCCGATCGGCTTCGGGTCTGCACGGTGGAGACCAGTGAGGGCGACAGGACGATTATCTGTGGTGCGCCGAACGCACGCGAAGGAATTCATGTCGTGGTTGCGAAACCGGGAATGTACATTCCCGGAATCGATACGGTCATTCAGGTAGGGAAGATTCGGGGCGTTGAGAGCCACGGTATGATGTGCTCCGAAAGAGAGCTCGAACTTTCCGACGAGCATGATGGGATCATCGAACTTTCGGGGGAGCCAGCGGTTGGAACGGAGTTTGTCGACTGGCTGGCGCGAACCGACCCGAAACAGGTTGATCCGATGATCGAAATCGCCATCACACCGAACCGACCGGACGCACTTGGCATACGTGGCATTGCACGGGATCTTGCGGCGCGGGGCCTGGGAGAGCTGATACCATATGCGGTACCCAGGGTCGATGGGGAGTTCGAGAGCACGATTCGCATCCGGATCGATGAAAATGTAAAGGGGAGGGGCTGCCCGCTCTTCGCAGGGCGGTTGATTCGGGGCGTGAAGAATGGGCCGAGTCCCGACTGGCTTCAGGCGCGGATCCAGTCGATTGGGCTGCGCCCGATCTCGGCCCTGGTGGATATCACCAACTTCCTTACCTACGACATGAACCGCCCGCTGCATGTATTCGACGCCGATATTGTCAATGGGGACTTAAGGATCCACCATGTGGCCGAGCCAACCGCCATACAGGCGCTGGATGAAAAGGAATACATGCTGCAACCAGGCATGATCGCCATCTCTGACGATCTGGGTCCAGAATCGATCGCGGGTGTTATGGGCGGTGCCCATTCCGGATGCACGGACAGTACGGTGAACGTGTTTCTCGAAAGCGCTCTCTGGGATCCGATAATGATCGCCGCCACCGGTCGACAGCTGAAGATAGTCTCGGATGCCAGATATCGGTTTGAGCGGGGCGTGGATCCCGAATTCGCATTGCCGGGGCTGGATGTCGGTACCAGGATGATTCTCGATATCTGTGGCGGAGAGGCATCGCAAGTTGTGATGGACGGTGCCGTGCCCGATACTGACCGCGCCTATCGGCTTGACGCCGATCGGGTGAAATCACTTGTCGGCATGGACATCCCGGAAAATGTCCAGCGCACTACGCTGGAGGCTCTGGGATTCCAGCTGGATGGAGATCTGGTACATCCTCCCTCCTGGCGACCGGATGTGCGCGGTGATGCGGATCTGGTTGAAGAGGTGGCCCGGATCGCCTCGCTGACAGAACTCAGGGGTGCGCCGATGCCGCGGTCGCGGGCTGGTATTCCAAAGCCGGCGCTTACGGTCAGACAGAGGCGGGAGAACGCTGCCCGGCGCGTCTTTGCGTCGCTTGGCTACAATGAATGTGTAACCTATTCATTCATCGATGGGACAGCCGCCCGCCTCTTCGGTGGTGGGGATAATGCGACGAAGCTCGAAAACCCTATTTCGAGCGAAATGAGTCACTTGCGGCCCGACCTGCTGCCGGGCCTTCTTCAGGCGGCCGGGCGCAACCAGGCGCGGGGTTTCATGGATTTCGGCCTCTTTGAGGTGGGACCCGTGTTCTACGGGGGAGAACCCGGTGACGAGTGCTCGCAGGCAAGCGGAATTCTGGTAGGACATACCGGGCCAAAGGATGTGCATACATCGCGCCGTGCGGTGGATACGTTTGACGCCAAGGCGGATGTGGAAGCCGTTCTTGCGGCTCTGGGTGCGCCCGTCAGAACGCAGATTCTTCGTGGTGCCGAGAATTGGTGGCATCCGGGACGGCATGGCAGAATCTGCCTCGGGCCAAAGAAAGTGCTTGCCGTGTTCGGGGAGATTCATCCCAGGGTGCTGCGCGACCTGGACATAAAGGGTCCGGTCGTTGGCTTTTCGGTCTGGCCTGACCGGATTCCCGAGCGGCGCCGCAGCGTTTCGACCCGGGCGGCGCTGGCCACTCGCGATCTTCAGGCGGTAGAACGGGATTTTTCATTTGTTGTGGATGCTGGTGTCGAGGCGCAGGTGGTGGTGAACGCGGCCAAAGCGGCCGACAGGGAGCTGATCGACGAGGTCAGGGTTTTCGATGAGTTCGCTGGTCCTGATCTGGGTCAGGGAAGAAAATCCCTGGCGATTGCCGTTCGGCTCCAGCCTGTACAACGGACGCTTACCGACGAGGAGATCGAGGCGGTAAGTTCAGGAATTGTCGCGAAGGTCACCAAGGCCACTGGTGGAATCCTGCGCCAATAGGCACAGGCCGGATTCCATGTAGCCACGCTGCATCCGCCGATCCGTAAGGTGGAGGCTGCAGGTCGCATAGCGGCACCCGACAGCGATCCCTGGGGCGGGAAAGGAGACCGGTTGCGAAGATTCCTGGACAGGAGGGAAGCGGGCGAGGCGCTGGCAGATGAGGTTGCGGCAATGAAACTCCCGCATCCGGTGGTGCTCGCCCTTCCCCGTGGTGGGGTGCCCGTGGCAATGGCGGTTGCCGAACGGCTGAGGGCACCGCTTGATCTGGTGATGGTTCGCAAGATCGGGGTGCCGGGGCAGCCTGAGCTCGCAGCTGGCGCGGTAGTGAATGGAGTGGTGCCCCTGACGGTCTGGAATGAGGATGTGCTCAGTGGGCTTGGGCTTGAACGGGACGAATTTGCGGGCGAGATCGACTCTCTGCTGGCTGTGAACGACGAAAGGTGTCGGACCTACCTGCAGGGACGTGCACCGATTGATGTGGGGGGTCATGACGCGGTTCTTGTTGACGACGGCATTGCGACCGGTGCGACAGCAAAGGCCGCGCTGAAGGCGTTGAGACAACGGGTTCCAGCAAGCGTAACACTGGCTGTCCCTGTTGCGCCGCCAGGTGCTGCCGTAGAGTTCAGGGATCTGGTCGACCGGTTTTTGTGCCTGGAATCGCCTGAACCGTTCATTGCCGTAGGGCAGGGTTACTGGGATTTTGGACAAACGGACGACGTCGAGGTGATTGACTGCCTGCGTGAAGCGGCTAGACGGGTGGCACGTGGAGGTAAGGCATGATGCTGAAGGTCTATCTTTCTGGCGAGATTCACACCGACTGGCGCGAACGGATTGTCGAAGCCGCGAAAGGGCTGGATGTGCATTTCAGCGGTCCGGTGACCGACCATGACGCTTCAGACGACTGCGGCGTAACTGTGCTGGGTGCTGAGACTTACAGGTACTGGCACGACCATAAGGGCGCGATGATCAACGCGATTCGGACCCGTAAGGGTATTCGGGACGCAGACATTGTCGTTGTGCGATTCGGCGAGAAATATAGGCAATGGAATGCCGCGTTCGATGCCGGCTACGCCGCGGCGCTGGGAAAGTCGCTTATTATCCTGCATAGTGCGGAACACGGCCATGCCCTGAAAGAGGTCGATGCCGCGGCGCTTGCTGTCGCTGAGCGTCCCGAGCAGGTGGTCGATATCCTGCGCTACACATTGACCGGAGAGCTGCCGGAAAGGTGATTTCTACCAGCACAAGCCTTCGATCTGTCCTCACTTCCTGAAGTCGGGACCGACCCTATCGCTTTACAGCAATGTCTGCGGACAGAACGTCAATACCCAAGGCCTCGCCAACCGCAGAGCAGGTCAGGTACCCTGAATGGATGTTCAGTCCCTTCAACAGGCTTGGATCGTCCATGCACGCCTTTCGCCAGCCCTTATCGGCAAGCGCGAGCAGGTAGGGTAGTGTAGCGTTTCCAAGTGCTAGCGTGGACGTGCGTGCGACGGCACCTGGCATATTGGCGACGCAGTAGTGAATGATGCCGTCAACGTCGTAAATCGGATTGGCGTGGGTTGTGGCATGCGAAGTTTCGAAGCAGCCCCCCTGATCAATCGCGACATCGACAAGGACTGCACCAGGTTTCATGCGGGAGAGCTGTTGTCTTGAGATCAGCATGGGTGCCGCGGCACCGGGGATAAGCACGGCACCGATCACCATGTCGGCATTCCGAATCAGTTCCGCAGTCGCAGCGGCTGTCGAGAAACGGTTGCGGAACTGACTTCCAAAGACATCATCAAGGTATTTCAGCCGAGACAGTGAGCGGTCAAGCACCGTGACACTGGCTCCCATGCCTGCGGCGACCCGTGCGGCATTTGTGCCCACCACGCCACCGCCGATCACGATCACATTTGCCGGTTCGACACCGGGGACACCACCCATCAGCACGCCGCGGCCTCCATTGGCCTTCTGCAATGTCCATGCGCCAACCTGGGGAGCCAGTCGGCCAGCGACTTCCGACATCGGCGCAAGTAACGGCAGGCCACCTGCCGAATCGGTGACCGTCTCGTAGGCGATTGCGGTACATCCGCTGGCAAGGAGTTCCCCGGTCTGCTGCGGGTCCGGTGCAAGATGGAGATAGGCGAACAGCACCTGTCCTTCGCGCAGCATTTTTCGCTCGTTTGCCTGAGGCTCCTTTACTTTCACGATCAGATCAGCTTCCGCAAAGACCTGTTCGGCCGTTTCAGCCAAATCCGCACCGACAGTGGTGTAGTCCACATCAGCGTAGCCGGCTTCCATGCCAGCACCCTTCTGGATGATGACCTGGTGGCCATGGGCCACAGCCTCGCCTGCTGCGCTGGGGGTTAAGCCAACGCGGAATTCCTGCGGTTTGATTTCCGTCGGACAGCCAATTTTCACGGGATTCTCCTTACGTTACGCGTCGAATATGCACGGGCTCCGACGCAATTTCCTTGGAATCTGCGGTGGCAAGAGTCCATTTTTTCGATAGAATCAGCGATTAATTCGGATTTTTCTGGGAAGAAATTGCGCAATGATAAGTCTAGACAGAATAGATCGTCGGATTCTGGAGGTTCTGCAGGAATCAGGCCGCATATCAAACGCCGATCTGTCGGAGCGGGTAAATCTTTCGCCCTCCGCCTGCCACCGGCGCGTCAGGCGGCTTGAAGCTGATGGTGTGATCGCCGGGTATGTCGCTCTGCTTGACCCACTTAGGCTTGACCGTCCATCGACCGTCTTTGTGGAAATTACGCTAAGCGGGCAGACTGAAGAGGCACTGGACGCGTTTGAGCGTGAAGTGGCTCTGATTCCAGATCTTCAGGAATGCCATCTAATGGCGGGAACGGCTGACTACCTGCTGAAACTGCTGGCCCGTGATACGGACGACTTCGCCCGCATCCATCGCCGCTATCTAGCACGGCTTCCGGGAGTTGCGCAGATGCACTCGTCGTTTTCCCTACGGACGGTATTCAAGACAACCGCATTACCGGTGTGATCCGACAGGCTGATGTGCTGCTGCCAGCTAAATGCAGCTAGGCCTGAACTCAGCGGAATCCAAACTGATTGGATCGCCCCCCGGCTTTGCCTGGGGGCGTCCGAAGTCCTGCGCTCAAAGCGGCTTGGGAATGCCTAGAGCAGTCCTTCGCGCTGGGCCTTTTTGCGCGCGATTTTTCGGGCGCGGCGAATCGCTTCGGCCTTTTCGCGGGCGCGCCGTTCGCTGGGCTTCTCGAAATGCTGCCGAAGCTTCATTTCGCGGAACACGCCTTCGCGCTGCATCTTTTTCTTTAGGGCGCGAAGCGCCTGATCGACATTATTGTCGCGAACGCTAACCTGCATGTGGCTGTCACCACCTTTCCAGTCTGGAGTTGCATTCAGTGATGGAGGCGGTTTCATATCAGTGGTTTTATCTCTTGTCCACCACCTGAATCATCGCGTATGTTCATTGCAAATGGATTCTGAATCGACACCGCCTGACGTGGTTAAGGAGAGGCTGCTTGACGCTGCCATCGAACATGTCCGGTTTGATGGCTGGTCCTATTCAACATTCCGGGCAGCGGCACTAGATGCGGGAATCGAAATCGAGGAAGCATGGCGGATCTGTAAGAGGGGTTCGTTTGACCTCGCCATTGCCCATCACAAGCGCGGCGACGTGATTATGCGCGACGCGCTTGCGGCGAAGGATTTTTCCGAGATGCGCGTCCGTGATCGAATCGCATTTGCCGTGCGGACCCGGATCAACGCGGATTCTGACAGGGATGTTGTGCGCCGCAGTTCGGCATTGTTTGCGTTGCCTCTGAATTCCGCGGAAGGTGGTCGCCTGATGTGGGGCACTGCGGATGCGATCTGGACGGCATTGGGCGATACGTCGGATGATGTGAATTGGTATACAAAACGTATGATCCTTACCGGAGTCCATTCAGCAACGGTGCTGTACTGGTTAGGCGATGAAAGTCTCGGTAGCCAGAACACATGGGCTTTTCTCGACCGCCGTATCAGCGACGTGATGGAATTTGAGAAGCTCAAGGGACAGCTCCGCAAGAATCCGGTCACAAAGAGACTATTTGCAATTGCGGATAACTTTGTCTCAGGCATCAGGCCTCCATCCGGGAGCCGCCGTGACGACCTGCCGGGACGTTTGCCTTCCGGAAGCTGAAACGCGATTCGCAAGGCGTCATCCGGCACCAAGTAGAAAGGTTGCCCATTTTCTATGTCGAATGGCCAACCGAATCCGGGGGCTATTGGCAGTTACGGCTGAATTTCCGGGGCGATTGGTGCACACTGTTCCTAACAGTTGCTGAAAGAGGCAAAACGGGCTGCATGAACGGTACCTTGAATGACGGCAGAATCGTTTTGACCGATGCCATGTAGGGTCGGATCCAGGACAACCCGCTTCGCAGGGTAGGCGATCCGGTGGCAACGCGGTGGATGCGCTTGGTTATTCCAAGGATATTGTTACCATTCCGGGACAAGCGCATGATCTGAAAGGGTTCCGCCACCTTTAATCGGGGGCCAGCCCTTCAGAATCTTAATCGGGGATTGGGTTCCTGCTGCTGACTGGCTGGTTAAGGATCTGGAAAGGCGCAAGGTGGCTATGGTGATTCCACCATGGCCGAACCGCAGGAAGATCCTGGAGAATGATACACTAAAGTGTCCATCAAATAACTCCCGAATTTGCTCAGCTCATAGGGGAATCACATGAATGCCGGGTGCGGTTGCGGAAACGATGGGTTCCTGGTCAGGGGCTCCTGAACAGTACGATCCGGAGAGCGGTGCCATGCAGAAAGCGACGTCATTCGAATCCCCTGCATCCAATGCCGAAGTGCTCCGGCAGCGGTCGAAAGCTCTTCATTCGCTGGATGAAATTCTTCTGCCGTACCTCTGTGGGACGGTATCGGGGTGTGAAAGATTCGTCGACATCGCAGAATCCGAAGAGAAGAGGCTGGGCTTCCTGCTTCGGCTGTCCGGATTTACCCATGGCATTCCGTGTCTTTCAGCGCTGTCCTTGCGGGATGGACCGCGGAGCTCCGTGGAGACTTCAGCGACCGCACCGTCGAGGTGGACGGAAAGATCCACCGAGACCCGGAGGCGGGTGGAACGACGCCCTTCACCTACGGCACCATGGCCGGGCGCTCGAAGCCGAGCCGTTTGAGGTCGACCCGCTTCCCGGGGACGGGCCTCCAGAGTCTCAATGGATGGTAGGCGCTAGGACCGGCAAGCCAATCGGTTTCCATCCGGAACATGCGCATCCCGACCTGGAGCGCAGCTTCCACGGAAACCTGCCCCGGAGCACTTCGCATACTCGCATGATAGCTAGGCCATTCAATGACCCTTCATGCCTGTTGATGATGTACCGGCTGACGCGGCCGCATGCTCGTGTTTCAGTGCGAAGATCGAAATGCGCACCAACCCGGACTAGCGGCGTGCGCATCGCCATCAGGCGATGCGCACAACTGCTGATAGTTTGATTTCAGTACCGCAGGTGCATATCGATATCGCGCTGGATCCTCTCGGCCTTGTCTGGATCTCTTGTATCGTCGTGCTCTGGCGGTCCATCTCCAGGGTTGAAGCCATGGTACTCCCGCCAGCCACTCCAGTAGTCCCGTCCTCCTCCCGTCACTCCGGCAAAGCCACTTTGGGGGACCGGAAAGCCTCCAAGGTTTGCTGTTCCGTCTGGGTTGATTGTTATGCGGTCACCGGCCAGCGCGGCGCCAGTGGCAGAGGCCGCGGTGAATGCGAGAGCGGCGGTGATCCCCGCGATGCGTCTAGACAAAGGGGTCTCCTTTCCTGTGGGTTCAGATTTCAGATGTCCCTTACCTGTCTGAATTCCCGTTCATCCGTCTCCACCCAAAAGGGTGGTTTTGACTGATGGAACCGCTCTTTTTTCCACTCCCAGGCGGATCAGGCATCCCCTGTCCCGCAGGGACCCATCAGACGGAGGAAAATCAGCCCCGGTCGGACTGGCGGGACGCGATGGAGCGCATGCTCTCCGGGCAATGCTGGACAACCAACCGCACCAGGTCCGCTTGGCGCTTGCTGCCGGTCCTGGCCATCGCTCTCTTCAGCGTCCAGCGCACCGTGTGCTCCGAGCGGTAGAGCGCGGTAGCGATCTCCGGGATGGTCAGGCCCCGCACCAGCAGGGCGGCGATGCGGCTTTCCGGCTTCGTGAGGCCAAGGACCCTGCCCACCGATTCGGGATCGACCTCGAACGGCGTCTCCGGATCCCGGACCAGTACTGCCACCGCGACACCAGGTGCGCAGAAATCCCAACGGTGTGGTGGCACCGGACAGACATGCAGAGTGAGTGGTGGTCGCCCGACCCGTGGCAGAGCCAGATCTGTGGCGACTGCGGTCTGGTCTGGCCGGGGCAGCGCGGCCGCCAGACACTGCTGCAGTCTACCATCCTCCCGACGACAGTGCGCATGCAGGCCGCCTCCCCGGTCGTGGAGCGTGCCGCCGTGCCGCAGTGACTGCTCGGCCGCGTCGTTCATCGACAGGATCGAGCCGTCGCGATCCAGCAGCACGACCCCAGGGGAAGATGACGACTGCAGCAGATCCGCAAGAAAAGGGGGGGTCGCCGACCCGGCTGAGACGAGCGCACAGCGCATCCGGATGCTCTGTCGTAGATGCGGCAGCAGTCCCGAAATCCGTTCCATGACATCCGGCTGCCAGCCATCATCCCGGCTGTGGAATTCGGCACTGCGCACCGTCCATATGACCATGCCGTTCGAAAGTATCCCCCCATCCGGGCGGTCCACGACGACCCCAACCTGGTTCCCGCACTCCCACTTCGGCTGAAACTCGTTGTATATCGCCGAGACGCGCTTCTCCCCGTCGGTAAACAGCTGCTCGTTATGCGTTGGCGTCCAGAGCGGAGCCCGCAGGAGACGGGTGATATTTTTGGAAGCTCCTCCGTAGTTCTCCATGTAATCCACAATGGGATCAAGAAAAGGTTCCCCGCCTTGGTAGGCGTAGGCAAAGCCGATCTTCCAAGCATCGTTAGCGACTCCGTCGATAACGCTCAGCTGCCCGCCTTTCAGTCCGCAGAATTCGTCAACCGCACCGAACGCCTCTGGCCACAGTGCTTCGTCCAGGGCAGCCTCGTACAGCAGCGCGACGGTCGCCTGGAATGGATCACCTCCGGCTGAGATATCGGAACCCATCATCGATTTCCTCCTGGCTGTGACAACTTCGTCACACCTCAATAGCAGAACTATCGGGCGTGGCCCAGATCATTGCTTCATGCAGCTGCCTCCGCTGATGGTTTGAGTTCAGCGTGACAGGCGCTCATGGAAATCGTTCTGGATCCTCTCGGCCCTATCTGGCTCTCTCGTTTCGTCACGCTCAAGTGGTCCATCTCCGGGAAGGAAACCAGGGTAGACCCGCCAGCCACTCCGGTAATTCCGTCCTCCTCCCATCACTCCGGCAAAGCAGTACTGAGGAACCGGATAGCCTCCAGGGATTGCTGAGCTGTCCGGGTCGATTCTGAAGCCCGGCGGTTCACCGGCCAGCGCGGTGCCAGCGGCGGTGGCCGCGGTGAACGAGAAAGCGGCGGTTGTTCCTGCAATGCGTCAAAATAAGGGAGTCTCCTTTCATGCAGCTTCAAACTTCCCCCGCTTTCCTAAATCACCGTTTCACTGTCTCCACCCAAATGGGTGGTTTTGAGTCGCGGAGTCCGTTTTTGTCTGCTCCTGCCGGGTCATGCATCCCTAAACCTGCGCGGCCGGACCCATTAAGACAGAGGAAGCTACCGGTCCTGACCATCGCTCTCTTCAGAGTCGAGCGCGCCGTGTGTTCTGAACGGTGGAGCGGGGTGTGCTGGCCGCTGGAAGCCAGCTCGTGCCCGTCCGATGCAGGATCCCCGCCGGGAACGGCAGGCGCGGCGGCAAGGTTCTCCTCCAGAGCGTCGGCGTCCTCAATCCGAACCGTCTCCGTGTGGCTGCGAACGGATGCGTCGAACTGGTCGATCCTTGTATGTCCGAATAAATCAGAAAGAATCTGAAGGATGATGTTGTGGAAAGTTCTGCACACCTGTGCAGAACTCCGCGCCGGCAGTGCGGAACCCGGCGCTTCCGCCGGTCCGGAACCTCGTGCATCATCCGTGAAGGGATTCCCCTCTGCGTGGCAACGCGGAGGGGAGTGCGGGGCGCTGCCCCGCGAAGGCGGGTCGGGCCGTGATGATCCGGGCCGAAGGGCCTTCAGGGAGCCTGGCCGCCCGCCTTCACTGCCGTCCCCGCGCGTCCTGGATGGATGCCTGGGCGGGACCCGGATCAACCGCAGGAACGGGAGCGCAGGGACATGACTGACAGGGTAGTGGCGGGAACCGCCGTAAGCAGGGGCCGGCTGGACGTTCACGTGAACGGCGATGACAGGGGTTTCGCGAACGGAAAGGAGGGATTCCGGGCTCTGCACGGATGGCTCCGCGAACGCGGCGTTCGGCATCCAACTCGAACCGGTGGCGTTCGATGCCTCACCCCACGTGGTCTGCGAGGCCACCGGGCGGCTGCACCGCCAGCCGCACCGGTCGCTGCACGACAGGGGCTACACCGTGCACGTCGGCAGTCCCCTCCGGGCGCGCCGTTTCGCGGAGGCGCCCGGCCACGTCGGGAGGTCCGATCGGATCGACGCCAGGGCGCTGGCAGGGATCGTGGAGGAGATCGGCGGGCTCGATGCCGGGACCGCGGCGGTGATCGACGCGGATCCCGGACTGGCCCGACGCCGGGACATCCTCGTGAGCGTCCCTGGGATCGGGCCGATGACCGCTGCCGCCCTGATCTGCTGGATGCCGGAGCCGGGAACCCCTGAGGGCGGCCAGGCGGCCGCGCTCCCGGGCGTCGCCCCCTTCGCCAGGGATAGCGGAACGCTGTCAGGGGCGAGGCGCATCCGCGGCGGGCGGCGCAGGCCCCGCGACGTGATGAACATGGCGGCGATGACAGCCGTGTGCTGGAACCCGGCGATGAGGGAGATGTTCGGGCGGCTCAGGGAGGCGGGCAAGGCCAACGGGGTCGCGCTGGTCGCGGTGATGCGCAGAATGGTGATCCTCACGAACGTCCTGCCGCCCGACGGACGCGAATGGTCCCCGGACGCGCCGGTTACGGCACCGGCATGATGCCCGCCTGTGGAAAAAATGGGCAAAATGCGGGGAGACCGCGGAAAAATGCCCTGAAACTCCTTGAAACGGGACATGGATGCCCCCTGGCAGCATCGGCCACCGGTTGGATGGTTGAGATTTACCCGAAGAATGCGCCGTTTTCAAATTTCAACAAACACGCGACACGGACTGGAAATGGATCGCCAAACCTGTCCCGAACAGTTTCCAGGTCATTACCCAAGACCGTTACCGACCAACTGTGTAACGGAAGTATGAATTATAGTGCATGACAAACGAGATGGATCTGTTGGGGTTTTCAGGAGGTGACGCTGCTGATACGGAACACAGCACCAAAAGGATGGAGCGGAGCATTTGATGCTGGTAGTCGAGATTCCAGAACCAGGAGGGCCAGAAGCCCTATGCCTTGCAACTCGTCAGATACCTGTTCCGGGGCATGGGCAGATTCTGATCAGGGTGGCTTATGCGGGCGTGAACAGGCCCGACATATTGCAGCGGGCTGGTCGGTATGCGCCGCCGCCAGGCGCATCCGACCTACCTGGTCTTGAAGCCTCAGGACAGATCGCGGCCATAGGCCCCCGTGTTACGGAATGGCAGGAAGGTGATCAGGTCTGCGCCTTGCTACCAGGGGGCGGCTACGCCGAATACGCCGTAACGCCTGCGGCACACGCGCTACCGATTCCGACGGGAATGGGTTTGAAGGAAGCCGCCTGCCTGCCAGAGACCTTCTTTACTGTCTGGACTAATGTATTCATGCGCGGCGGGTTGACCGCCGGCGAGCGGTTTCTCGTGCATGGTGGCTCTTCCGGAATTGGAACGACCGCGATCCAGCTTGCGAATGTCTTTGGTGCGAGGGTGTTCACAACGGCAGGTTCAGCGAGGAAATGCGAAGCCTGTACGGATCTCGGGGCCGAGCGGGCCATCAATTACAGGGAAGAGGAGTTCGTCGATGTCCTGCGAGCCGAAGGTGGTGCAAACCTCATACTCGACATGGTTGGTGGGGATTACATCCCGCGCAACATCAAGGCCCTGGCCGACGAAGGGCGATTGGTGCAGATCGCTTTTCTCAGGGGATCGAAGGCCGAAGTGAATTTCGCTCAGGTGATGGTACGCCGCCTCACGGTCACGGGTTCCACGCTGCGCCCGCAGGACGATCTCGCAAAGGCACGCATTGCTGACGGACTTCGTAAACATGTCTGGCCGCTTCTGGAGTCCGGCCGAATCTCACCGGTGATGGATAGCGAGTTTCCGCTGAGCGGTGCTGCGAAGGCTCATGCGCGAATGGAAAGTTCCGAGCATATCGGGAAAATCGTATTGCGGATTGCTGACTAGAAGCTGGTGGATTCAATCCTTACTGGTTGGGAAGCGTGAGCTCATTGGCCAAGGCCTTCGACGCCAATGGGGATCATGCGCCCCAGGTCTTTTCCTCGGCTACCTGACCGACTATATGATTGCCTGATTTCCTCGAAATCACGGAACGGGTCTGGCAGGGCCGAACCGGATTTCCCCGGGGCTACCTGTCGAAGGAGACGCAAATGGCGAAACCGATCATGGCGAAGGCGACCGCTGTCTGGTTGGTGGACAACACCACGATCACTTTCAAGCAGATCGCGGATTTCTGCGGTCTGCATGAACTGGAAGTACAGGGCATCGCCGACGGTGACGTGGCGATTGGTGTCAAGGGATTTGATCCAATAGCAAACAATCAGCTTGAGCCGGACGAAATCGAAAGGGCCGCAAAGGATCCCTTGCACAGGCTTGAACTGAAGCACTATGCCGCCGCCGAAGGCGAGCAAAGACGCCGTGGCCCGCGCTATACTCCGCTGTCCAAGCGCCAGGACCGTCCTGCGGCGATCCTGTGGCTGGTGAATTTCCATCCTGAACTGAACGACAGACAGATCTGCAAGCTTATTGGCACCACCAAACCAACGATTCAGACAGTTCGGGACCGCACCCACTGGAACATCTCTAACATCCAGCCGATCGATCCAGTAGCGTTAGGTCTATGCAGGCAGTCTGAACTTGATGACGCCGTGCAGATTGCCGCCAGGAAAAAGGAGAGCGAAGGCACGGTCATGTCCGACGATGAGCGCCGCAAGTTGGTGTCGACGGAACAGAGTCTGGTGATGGAGCCTGAACCACGCATTCCGACAGCGATATCTGGACTGGAGACATTTTCGCTGACCGGCGATGATTCACGCGACAGTGCGGAAAAGGAAGATGATCTTCCAGATGCGGACAGCTTCTTCAATCTGCCGAAGAGCGACGGGCAGACGAACGAGGACGAAGACTGAGTGCCTGGCCGGCCTGGCGAAATTGACGCTGAGCGCAGGGTTGGCAGGCATGTGAATGCTTCTGGCCGCACCTTGATGGAAATGGAAGGGAGGGCAATGTGATGGATATCGAACAGTTTACCGCGTTTCTTGCCTGGTGTACGGTGATCAATGTCGTCATTCTCGCGCTAACGACATTGGCGCTCTGGTTCTGTCGTGGCTGCGTGGCGCGTGTGCACAGTGCGATGTTCGGATTGCCGAAAGACGCGGTATGCGAACAGTATTTCCGCTATCTGGCGACATATAAGATCCTGATCATAATGTTCAATCTCGTGCCCTATCTTGCGCTAAGGATCATATAGCCGTCGATTTATGGCATTGTGAACAGGCGCCATACTTACCCATCGGGTCAGGAGCGGGCACCAGGACATGACCCGTCTGACGACAGGTGTGATCCAGAGATTCACCTGCGTTGAAATTCTGGGCGCAATTCACGGTGCGGCTCGCACAATGGATGATGCCGCGGACCGTCGATGTCTTTATGGAAATCGTAAAGGGGTCGAACCGGGAGCCTGGATGATCGGATCGCGAGGCGTTCTAGGCGTTCTTTCGTGCCCTCAGTGCTGCTGTAATCGTACCATCATCAAGATAGTCCAGTTCCCCTCCGATCGGAACTCCTCGAGCAAGAGTCGTTACCCGAACCCTGGCCTCAAGTAGGTCAGCGATGTAATGGGCCGTCGTCTGGCCTTCGACAGTGGCGTTGAGGGCCAGAATCACTTCGGTTGCCTGCTCAGCCTCAACCCGATCGACCAACCGGGGAATGCGCAGCTCTTCAGGTCCGACATCGTCAAGCGCGGAAAGCGTTCCGCCAAGAACATGGTAACGTCCTTTAAAGGCACCCGCTCTTTCCATTGCCCAGAGGTCAGCCACATCCTCAACCACGCAGATCTCGCCATTCCGACGATTCCCGTCACTACAAACGCGGCAGATGTCCGCTGTGGAAATGTTTCCGCAGTTAAGGCATTCCCGCGCCCTCGCCGCGACTTTCTGCATTGCATCAGCGAGTGGTGCCATCAATAGGTCGCGCTTCTTCACAAGGTGCAGCACTGCACGCCGGGCTGATCGCGGACCGAGTCCTGGCAGTTTTGCCATCAACCCGATCAAAGTTTCGATTTCTTTTGGCGCATCGATCATGATGGCCAGACTATCGCTGCCACCACTGGAGCAAAAGGCATCGGCAATGGTACCTGCGCATGGAGGGGCTTTCCAGGCCGTTGGCTCAGAACGGTAGTTTGAGGCCGTCTGGAAGACCAAGATCCTGGGTCAATTTGTTCATCTCCCTTTCGCCTCGCTCGGTAGCCTTGGTCTGGGCGTTCCTGACCGCGGCAATAATGAGATCTTCGACCATTTCCTTCTCGTCGGGATGAAAGATCGTGGGGTCGATGTCGATTCCCACGATCTCTCCCTTGACAGTTGTGGAGGCTTTGACCAGCCCTGCGCCAGATTCGCCGGTAACGACGATACCGCTCAGTTCTTCCTGCATCGCTTCCATGCGAACGTGAAACTCCTTGGCTTTCGTCACGAGGTCCGCCAAGTCGCCAAGCTGGCCCATCTTTTTAAACATGTGATCTTTCTCCTGGACGCAAGACTGAGCGGAACCTAATGAGAACCAAGGGCCGGTTCAAGGTCGAGGCAGGTGGCGTGGCGAGGTTTGCAGGATAGTGCCCATCACTCATCCTCGAACTGGTCCCAGTCCTCGTCAAGTTCGGGAAGCGCCTCAGCCCTCACCTTTGCGGCGATTTCCTCATGAGACCGGATACGTGTGATTTTCGCGTTCGGGAATGTGTTGAACACAGCCTGTAACAAAGGCTGCTTCCTGGCTGCATCCATCTGCGCCAGTCTGTCGGCATTCCGCACTTCATCAATCGTCCGGCCACCTCCTTCGTTTACCAAAGAGACCACCCAGCGCACTCCGGTCCAAAGCTTTAGCTTCTCTCCCAGACGGGAAGCGAGGTCCGAGGGAGCGGTGCATGTGGGCTGGAATTCGATTCGACCGGGTTGATAACGGGCAAGCCGCAGGGAAGATTCCACATCGACCAGCAACTGAATGTCGCGATTGGCGCGAATCAGGTCAACCATGTCGTCAAATCCGGCGTAGCGGGCAAGCGCCCGGTCCGGGTCGACGGCAGGTGCGGAGACCGCTTCCGCGGCTACCGCCAAGCCCGGCCCCGAACCCGATGCCTGTCCGACAGCCGCGGTGGTGGGGGAGGGACGGTCAACCGGCGCGTGACCGCCTGATGGCACGCCTTGCGGGGCGGAGCCCGGAGGTGCCGGGGTGGACTGGAGCTTTCGGACCAGGTCTTCGGGTGAAGGCAGGTCCGCGACATGTGTTATCCGGATGACGGCCATCTCGGCCGCCATCATGGCGTCAGGGGCGCCCGCCACTTCGTCCAGTGCCTTCAGCAGCATTTGCCACATGCGGGTAAGGGAGCGCATTTGCAGGCGCCGGGCCATTTCGGAGCCGCGCGCGCGTTCATCGGGCCCGACGGTCGGATCCTCCACCGCCCCGGGCGTGATCTTGATCACGCTTATCCAGTGAGTGACCGCGGCAAGGTCGCGTAGGACCGCCAGCGGATCCGCGCCATCGGCAAACTGTGTTCCGATTTCGCGCAACGCTCCGGCGGCATCGCCCTTCAGGATCAGGTCAAACAGATCCAGCACCCGGCCCCTGTCGGCGAGACCGAGCATCGCGCGAACCTGTTCCGCCGTGGCCTCGCCGGTCCCGTGGCTGAGTGCCTGGTCCAGCAGCGATGTGGCGTCACGCGCGGACCCTTCGGAAGCGCGGACGATCAGCGCCAGGGCCCCGTCATCAATCCGACCCCCCTCTGCATCGGCGATCTTTCGCAGCAGCCGCATCTGGGCGTCCGGTTGGATCCGTCGCAGATCAAAGCGCTGGCACCGGGACAGAACGGTCACTGGCACCTTGCGAATCTCGGTGGTGGCGAAGATGAATTTCACATGCTCGGGCGGCTCTTCCAGTGTCTTGAGCAATGCATTGAACGCATTTGTGGACAGCATGTGGACTTCGTCGATGATGTAGATCTTGTAGCGTGCGCTGGCCGCCCTGTAGTGTACCGAATCGATGATCTCCCGAATGTCATTCACACCGGTTCGGCTGGCGGCATCCATTTCCATGACATCGACATGCCGACCCTCTGAAATTGCCCGGCAGTTCTCGCAATTGCCGCATGGGTCGGTCGTGGCTCCTCCTGAACCGTCTGGCCCGATGCAGTTCATGCCCTTTGCGATGATCCGTGCCGTGGTGGTCTTTCCCGTTCCACGGATGCCCGTCAGAATGAACGCCTGCGCGATCCGATCCGCCTTGAACGCATTGCCAAGCGTTCGCACCATTGCGTCCTGACCAACGAGACTGGCAAAGGTCTCGGGCCGATATTTGCGGGCGAGGACCTGATAGCGTTGGCCATCGGTGGCGGGCGTTTGGTTGGACTCGGACACGAACCAAACGTTAGGGCTTACCTGCGGCGGCGTCCAGTACAAACAGGTTGTCAATGGCTTGATGCCAGATTAGCGTCACCAGGCTGCCATGGGCTGCAGCCAGTTCCGCGGAAAGCCGGAATCGCCGTACCTTCGTCAAGACGGATATGCAGTCCGGTTCAGCTTTCACCCCAAAGGCGGACCAATTGGCGACGGTGAGGGAAGGCCGATGACGAAATCGATTGAAGACCTGCGGCACCAGGCGAAGGTGCTGAGAAAGTCATATGTTGCTGGTGAGCCTGAGGCTGTGAAGCGCGTGCGCACCTCGCTGCCGGATACAGACGACTTCGGATATGCGGAGGCGTTGCATGTGATTGCCCGAGAGGAAGGTTACGCCGACTGGTCTAGGCTGAGATTCGCGCTGGAAGTGGCGGCAATGGACCACGAATCCAGAGCTGATCGGCTGAAGATCGCACTATTTTTCGGCCAGCACTGGGTGGTGGAGGCGCTGCTGAGGGAATCACCCGGTCTGGGTCGCGATAATTTCGGTCTTTCCTGTGCGCTGTATGATGTGGCGGAAGTTCGCCGGGTTCTGGCCAAAGATCCGTCCGCCGCCACTCGGGTGGTGGGGATACGCCGACCCATGACACATCTGGCGTTTTCCCGACATATCCATGGGGGTGGCTCGGAGGCGGATATGCTCGCCGTTGCTGTGATGCTGGTCGAAGCAGGAGCGGATGTCAATGATTTCTACAACTACAATGGAGAGGTGAATTCGCCACTGTCAGCTCTTTATGGTGCGGTGGGGCATGCGGATAATCTCGCCTTGGCAAAATGGCTGCTGGATCGGGGAGCCGATCCCAATGACGGTGAATCACTCTATCATGCAACCGAACTGGGTCACCGCGACGGATTGCGGCTCCTGCTGGAACATGGCGCACGACCCGAGGGAACCAATGCTCTGCCAAGGGCGCTTGATGTCAACGACCACGAGGCGGTGATGCTACTGCTTGACGCGGGTGCCGACCCGAACGAGGGCATTGTTGAACATCCGTCAGGTGAGCCGCCCCTGGTCATACCGGCGCTGCATCAGGCGGCGCGACGGATGTGCGACGGGCGGATGATTGAGATGCTGCTAAAGGCTGGTGCCGATCCTTCCATCCGTTTCAGGGAGATGACCCCTTACGCTCTGGCGCGGGTCTATGGCAATTCAATCGCTGCACGACTGATCGCCGAGGCTGGTGGCGACACGGAGCTGAGCGACGATGAAGCGCTTCTGGCCAGTGCAGTGGATGCGCCGCTTCCAGTGCGCCGGTACATCAATCCGGGCCAGCTCGGCGACGAATACCGCAACCTCATTCGCGCGCTGCTGCATCTTCCCGGCAAGATGGGACATGTCGAGCGGCTTGTGGCGCTTGGGCTTGAATATGACAGACCCGATGACATGGGGGTCACGCCGGTTCAGGTGGCTGGTTGGGAGGGTCTGCCGGAAGTGATGGACTACTTCCTGCGTCTGAAGCCCGATCTCAGCCATGTCAACGGCTATGGCGGAACACTACTCAGCACCATCATTCATGGTTCGGAGAACTGCCCGGCGCGGGCGGAACGGAATCACATAGGCTGTGCCCGCATCGCACTTGAGGAGGGTGTTGCCCTTCCCTCACGCGCTGTCGAACTGGCTGGTGAACCGGCTATGGCGGAATTTCTCGCGAACTGGGCTGAAGCAAGGCCGGGCCAGGTGGTTGAGGGAGGCATTGGCTGACGCCGGAGATTCGGGGAGCTGATGGCTGCACATTCGGCAGATCGGACTTCAGATGCACCGACCCTGATGCACCAGACAGTCAGTTTCCGGCCATTACGGAGATGTCCAGCTGTTCTGAATGGATGGATGAGAGGCTGAACTGCGACCCAGACGATAATTCGTTACGGCTGCTTCCTTCCGGACCTGACCGGGTTGGCGAGACGCCTGCCCGCGTCAGCCCCTCAATTTACAGAATAAGGCATGAATGTGTCCAATTCAATGGCTTGGCCGCCGAAAGAATCAACCAGCGCTGCCTCTCTGATTCCTGTCTTCCATCGGCGCGAAATCCAGTTTCAGAATGAGCGGCGAGTCAAGGAGCAGGCTTTCGTCTTCCGAGGATTCCATCCCGCATCCTGCGCATTTGAGATTCGCGTGCGTCAGGCATCACGAATGGCCAGCCTGATCGGCCAGAATGGGGCTTTGCGCTTCGAATTGGAAATGGTGAACGGAAAATTGCATTATTTGGTGTCCAAATACCTGACGCCACAAAGGGGTTTCGCTTGCCGTTTCTTGATCTGCTACAGTCACAGAAGCGTAAGATATTGATTGAACGTCGTTTTCTCTCTCCCACGGGTCAAGATTACTCCAGTGGGCGGGTGGATTCGGCGGGGCCTGCGGATTTCTGCCCGGATTGTAGTGCCAGGTATATAGACCCCTAACGTGCCCCGACACTTCATCTGAAACCACCGGAATGGGATCTGGATGCCACGCCAGCGCTCCTGTAACGGTGAATAGCGTCCGGTAGTCCCGAAAGACCCCCGCACCCGGTTCCTGGGCAGAGTTTCCCGGCGAGATTGGGAACGCTGGAAAGAAATTCGCAGGCGTCTCCTTAGTATCGGGCAGTGACGGAACTGGAGTGGTACATGAAACTTGCGGAAACTGTGGCATTCGGTGGATCCGGCCTCGACAGGGCAGCGGAACTGCGCGGAGACGCCGGGGAAATCTCGAAGCTGAGGAATTCGAAACAGGCTCGCGGACTGCCCGTCTGGCGTGGCAAACCACTTCTTGCCGGCAACGCCCGCGATCAGGCTGGCTGGCTGGAGCTCTCTCATGGCCTGTTCGACCATGCTTGCGAAGATCCCGTCTTCCTGGGCCTGGATGGCGGGGAACCACGCTTCGGCCTTGACGTGTCGTCCTGGCTTCCGGACGATCTGCCTGACACCATCGGCGCATTCGTTGATCCGTCCGAGCAGCTCCATCCGGATCTTGGGCCGGGTTTCGCTTTCGTGGAGCTTCGTCGGGCCATGACATGGTTGACCGCAAGAGACGCGGAACTGGTGGCAACGGCCAAAGCCCTGCTTGGCTGGCACAGGTCGCATCGCTTCTGTTCAGGATGCGGATCACCAAGCGTGATGGCGAATAGCGGCTGGCAGCGGGATTGTCCGCAATGCAATGCCAACCACTTCCCGCGTACCGACCCGGTGGTCATCATGCTGGTCACCCATGGCAACAGACTGCTCATGGGCCGCAGCCATATTTGGCCCGACGGCATGTATTCGCTTCTTGCCGGGTTTGTGGAGCCCGGGGAAACGATTGAGGCCGCCGTGCGTCGCGAGGCATTCGAGGAGGCCGGTGTAGAAATCGGCAGGGTTCGATATCTCGCCTCACAGCCATGGCCGTTCCCGTCCTCGCTGATGATCGGCTGCCACGGACACACCCGTGACGACCGGATTCGAATCGACCCCAATGAACTCGAGGATGCGGTCTGGGTAACGCGGGAAGAGATGATGGATGTATTCGCTGGCAACAGCGACCGTCTAAAACCCGCCCGACAGGGTTCCATCGCCCATTTCCTGATCCGAAACTGGCTGGCAGGTACTCTGGACTAACATGTCTGGAACGCCGACCCGTCGCTTAATGTCGGCGCTGATCCGCCGGATAGGTGCCGAGAATCTTCATGAATGAAGTGAAATACTCCAGTTCCTCTAGCGCCCGTTTCACCGGTAGGTCCTCGGGATGGCCTTCGATATCGGCGTAGAACTGGGTCGCGGTGAATGAGCCGTCAACCATGTAGCTTTCGAGTTTCGTCATGTTCACGCCGTTCGTGGCGAACCCGCCCATAGCCTTGTAGAGCGCCGCCGGAATGTTCCGGACGCGGAACACGAACGTGGTCAGCATCGCATCGCTGCGTCGGCGACCGTCGCTGTCACGGGACATGATGAGAAAACGGGTCGTGTTCCGGTTATGGTCCTCGATGTGACGCGCGAGTGTCTCCAGACCGAAAATCTCGCCTGCTAGTTCGGATGCAAGCGCTGCCCTGGTGGGGTCGCCTAGTTCGGCCACATGTCTGGCCGCTCCCGCGGTATCCGCGGATATCACGCGGCGAATGCCGTGATCACGACAGAACCTGAGGCACTGGCCGAGCAGGACACGGTGGCTATGCGCTTCCTTGACCTGATTCAACGTCGTTCCGGGAATCGCCAGAAGATTGATATGGACGCGGACGAACGCCTCGTCGACGATATGGAGCCCGGACTCCGGTAGCAGACGGTGAATGTCGGCCACACGCCCATAGGTCGAGTTCTCGACAGGAAGCATGGCGAGTTCCGCTCGGCCATCGCGCACGACTTCGATCACATCCTCGAAGGCACGGCAGGGCAAAGCCTCAAAATCAGGTCGGGCCTCGCGGCAGGCCTGATGCGAATAGGCGCCAGGTTCACCCTGAAATGCGATGCGTGCCGTCATGTCCAGCCATTTGATTCGGATCCAGCCCGTAAGGGCGTTGTTTCGTCGCGGCTCATATACCTTGAACTTGGTGCGAGGAAGCGGATAAATGACGCCGGGCTCTTGTTGGGGCGAAACGCGACATGTTCGACACAATGACAATGACAAAGATCGTGGGCGGCTTCTGTGGCATGTTCCTGGTCTTCCTTCTCGGCAACTGGGCGGCGGAGTCGCTATATCATGTCGGTGGAGGTGGCCACGGCAGTGACCACCATGCCCAAGCCTATACGATAGACATTGGGGAAAGCCATTCGACGGACGCCGATGGATCGGATGTCCCGCAGGTCAGCTTTGCGGAAGTCTATGCGGCCGCCGACGCCGCTGCCGGTGAACGGCTTTTCAAGGCCTGCCGGGCATGCCACAAGGTTGAGGACGGAAACAACGGCACAGGGCCACATCTGTTCAGCATCGTCGGCCGGGAGGTGGGAGCCGCTGATGGGTTCCGCTATTCCGGCGCTCTCACCGCAGTCGTGGAAACCTGGGGACCCGAGGAACTGAACGGCTTCCTCGAGGATCCGAAAGGCTTCGCGCCAGGCACAAAGATGGCTTACCGGGGCATGAAAGATATCGAGGACCGCGCCGACCTGATCGCATGGCTCGAATCAATTGGTGGCTGATCGGTGCCACGACTCTGACTTTATCGCCAAAATCACACGCATCCGCTCCCCGCGGATCAAACGCATGTGAGTTTCACCATAGATGCCTTGCATGAAAAGGCGTAGCATTGTCGTGCTTGCTTTGGACAATGCTCCGAAATGGGGTAGAGTCGACGAAACAGATCAGGAGAACCGAAAATGACACGGCATGCCCGAGGAATCGTCTTCAATTTCTTCCAGAAAGCGAACATTCGGTTCAGCCTCACAGCGGCGGTTTCCGCCACGGCCATTGCCCTGGCGCTGCCAGCGGTCTCATCGGCAGAGACGATCAGGTCCCACGGCGTCTCGACATTCGGAGATCTGTCCCTTCCCGAGGATTTCACGCACCTGCCCTATGTGAACCCGAACGCCCCCAAAGGCGGTGAGATGTCGCTATCCTGGTCATCGGGCTCGTTCGATTCGGTACATCCCTATACGCGCAAGGGTCGCTCGGCCGTGCTGGCCAGCAGTCTGTTTGAATCGATGCTGGAAAGTCCCGCCCATGTGGTTGGAGAAGCCTACTGCCTGCTGTGCGAATACATCGAGTATCCCGAAGGCAGGGAATGGGTGATCTTCAGGATCAGGGACGAAGCGAAGTTTTCCGACGGCTCGGATCTGACCGCACATGATGCATTGTTCAGCTACGAGATCCTGCGTGATGAAGGGCTGCCAAGTTTTCGCGCCTCAATTGTAAAGACCATCGAGGGAGCCGAGGTGCTGGATGATCGGCGAATCAGGTTCACCTTTGTCGACACCGCGCCGATTCGCGGCCGGATCGAGACTGCGGGCGGACTGCCGGTTTTCTCACAGGCCAGCCACGAGGCCAGCGGGCTTGCCTTCGAAGACAGCAGACTGGACCCGTTGACCGGTTCCGGGGCCTATGTGCTGGATACGATCAAGGTGGGGGTGCAGACGATCTTCCGGCGCAATCCTGATTACTGGGCCAATGACCTGCCGCTGACGCAGGGCCGGAACAATTTCGATGCGATCCGCATCGAATATTACGGTGACGGCAACGCCGCATTCGAGGGCTTCAAGGCCGGCAACTATACCTTCCGGCAGGAAAGCGTTTCCAAGTCATGGGCGACCGCCTATGATTTTCCCGCGCTTGATGACGGCTATGTCATCAGGAAGGAGCTTCCCGACGACACCATCACCTCGGGTCAGTCTTTCATAATCAACCTCAGGCGCGAAAAATTTCAGGATGTACGCGTTCGCGAGGCGATCGCCCTCATGTTCAATTTTGAGTGGACCAACAGGACGCTGTTCTACGGCCTCTACGACCAGGGCTCGTCCTTCTGGCAGAATTCCGATCTTGAAGCGACCGGACTGCCCACGGCGGAGGAACTCGAAATCCTTGAACCCCTGCGCGACAGGCTGCGGGAGGAAGTGTTCACGGAAGAGGTCTATTCCCTTCAGCCATCGAACCCAGATGAAGCCCGCGACCGGCGCAAGGCGCGAAGGGCGCTGGGTTTGCTGCAGGAGGCGGGCTACGAGGCGGGTGACGACGGGCTGCTGCGCAGGAACGGCAAGACCCTTGAGGTGGAGTTCCTGAATTCCCTGCCGCTCTTTGACCGAATCATCAATCCCTATGTCGATAACCTGCGGTCAATTGGGGTGGATGCAAGGCTGAACCGGGTGGATAATGCGCAGGAGACGCAGCGCACCAGGGATTATGATTTTGACATCATCACGGATCATATCCCTATGGGTTACGAGCCGGGATCCGGACTGCGTCAGTATTTTGGCTCAGAGAGCAAGGACGCTTCCGTCTTCAACTCCGCTGGTGTGGGCAACGAAACTATCGACATTGTTGTCGAGACCGTCATAAATGCCGAGACTAAGGACGAGATGATTGTGGCGGCCAAGGCGCTGGACCGCGTCCTCCGCTGGGAGCGGTTCCGTGTGCCACAATGGTACAATCCGAACCATTGGGTGGCGTATTTTGACATGTACGAACATCCTGATCCGCTGCCGCGCTATGCGCTGGGATTTCTCGACTTCTGGTGGTGGAACTCCGAAAAGGCTGAGGCGCTGAAGGCGGCTGGAGCCCTGTAGGGCGAGCCGCCGCATGGGCGCCTATATCCTGAGAAGGCTGCTGCTGGTTATTCCAACGCTGTTTGGAATCATGGTCGTGAACTTTGCGCTCACCCAGTTCGTGCCGGGTGGGCCGGTGGAGCAGGTCATCGCGCAGTTGCAGGGCGAAGGCGATGTGTTCGAGGCGATTTCCGGCAGCGGTTCGGAGGCTGACACATCGTTTGAGGAGGAATCGGGATATATCGGCAGCAGGGGGCTGCCACCGGACTTCCTTGACGGTCTGCGGGTCCAGTTCGAATTCGCCCGAATCGAATGCGAGGAGGGCTACGAGGGTGAACCGGACCTGAAGGCGCCAGAATGTTCGGCTGTCCAGATTTCCGGCTTCGAGCGGTTCTTCCGCATGATGTGGAAATACGTCACGCTGGACTTTGGCGAGAGCTATTTCCGCTCTATCGGCGTTCTTGAACTGGTGATGGAAAAGCTGCCGGTATCGATTTCGCTTGGACTCTGGTCCGTCCTGCTGATCTATCTGGTGTCGCTTCCGCTAGGCATTCGAAAGGCGGTCCGGGACGGTACTCCGTTTGACACCTGGACATCTTCCGCGATCATCATTGGCTACGCAATTCCCGGATTCCTGTTCGCAATCCTGCTACTGGTGCTCTTTGCGGGCGGTTCTTTCTGGAAGATATTTCCGCTCCGGGGCCTGACCTCCGACAATTTCGCGGAACTGTCGCTTCTCGGACAGGTTGCCGACTACTTCTGGCATATCACCTTACCGATCATCGCCTATTCGATTGCGGGATTCGCGTCGCTGACACTACTGACCAAGAACTCGTTTCTCGACCAGATCAAGATGCAATATGTCATCACCGCAAAGGCCAAGGGGCTTTCGGAACCGCGGGTGCTCTACGGACATGTCTTCCGCAACGCGATGCTGATCGTGATATCGGGATTTCCCAGCCTGTTCATCGGCATCTTTTTCAGCGGGTCGCTGATCATTGAGACGATCTTTTCCCTTGATGGACTCGGTAGGCTTGGATTTGAGGCGGCGGTGGCCCGCGACTATTCGGTGATCTTTGGAACGCTGTTTTTCTTCGGACTGATCAGTCTGGTTGTCGGAATCATCAGCGATCTGATGTATGTCTTTGTGGATCCCAGGATCGACTTCGAGACGAGGGAGACCTAGATGCCGACAACCGATACGGCCGCGCAACCAGGAGGCCCGTCGACCGACAGGACCGATGTGGTTCTGCCGAAACGAGGTCGCTTTTCGCTGTCGCCGCTAAACCAGCGCCGCTGGCGCAACTTTACCCGCAACCGCCGTGCGTATTGGTCATTGATCATTTTCTGCGCGCTGTTCGGCATGTCGCTGCTCGCTGACTTCATCGCCAACGATCGTCCAATCCTCGTTCAGTACCGGGGTGACTTCCACATGCCGATCTTCAGGTTCTATCCTGAGACCGCGTTCGGTGGGGATTTCCGGACCGAGGCGATTTATGGCGATGTCGAGGTGAGATGCCTCATCGTCTCAGGAGGCCTGCAGGAATGTTTCGACGATCCGGAAGCAATACTTGAGGACGCTGCGGATGGTGAGGTTGATGGAAAGGACATCAGGAAAGGCTGGATACTGTGGGCGCCAGTGCCATACAGCTACGACACCATCGTCGATACCGGAGGTGTCGCACCAGGTCCGCCGAGTGCCCTGAACTGGCTAGGGACCGATGACACGTCGCGCGATGTTGTCGCACGGGTGATTCACGGTTTCCGGCTGTCGGTCATATTCACGATCATCGTGACGGTCATCTCATCCGTCATTGGCATCATCGCGGGGGCATTGCAGGGGTATTTTGGCGGCTGGCTGGACCTGATTTTCCAGCGGTTGATCGAGATCTGGACCGCAACCCCATCACTTTACATCATCATCATCATGTTCGCGATATTCGGGCGTAGTTTCTGGATGCTGGTGTTCCTGACCACCCTGTTCAGCTGGCCGGCACTGGTTGGAGTGGTGCGTGCGGAGTTCCTGCGTGCACGCAATTTCGAGTACGTCCGTGCGGCGAAAGCGCTTGGGGTCAGCAACTGGACGATCATGTTCCGCCACCTGCTGCCCAATGCCATGGTCGCAACGCTGACCCTGCTGCCTTTCATCATCACGGGAACGATAGCCACATTGGCGGGGCTGGATTTTTTGGGTTACGGCCTACCGTCCTCGGCACCGTCGCTTGGAGAGATGACGCTTCAGGCCAAGCAGAACCTTCAGGCACCCTGGCTCGGCTTCACGGCGTTTTTCACCTTCGCTGTGATGCTTTCGCTTCTGGTGTTCATCTTCGAGGGAATCCGTGACGCCTTCGATCCCAGAAAGACCTTTAAGTGAACCGGCGAGGTGGCCGAAGCTGATGACCGCTCTGCTGGCAATCCGTGACCTTTGTGTTTACTTTCGCCACGAAGGAAAAGCCGTCGAGGCAGTAAAGGGCATTTCCTTTGACGTTGGCAGGGGTGAGACCGTCGCCCTTGTTGGGGAATCCGGCTCCGGGAAGTCGGTGACCGCACTTTCTACAGTGTCACTTCTTCCCGATAGCGCGGCCATCATGGGGTCCGTAACCTATGACGGCAAAGAGATGGTAGGCGCTCCGGAGGCTGATCTGCGCAGGGTGCGCGGCAACGACATCAGCTTCATTTTCCAGGAGCCGATGACATCGCTCAACCCGCTGCACACGCTGGAAAAGCAGATCAGTGAAAGCCTTGCGCTGCATCAGGGCCTGACTGGCCAGGCGGCCCGAACCCGAATCGTGGAGCTGCTTGCCAAGGTAGGCCTCGACAGTCCCGAACGACGGCTGAAGTCATATCCACATGAACTCTCCGGAGGGCAGCGTCAGCGGGTGATGATTGCCATGGCGCTGGCGAATGGCCCAAAACTCCTGATCGCTGACGAGCCCACCACCGCTCTTGATGTCACAATCGAGGCTCAGATCCTCCACCTGCTACACGAACTGAAGCAGACGGAGGACATGAGTCTTCTGTTCATCACTCACGATCTCGGAATCGTTCGCCGCATCTCTGATCGCGTCTGCGTGATGCAGGATGGCGAGATCGTTGAACAGGGGGCGACTGCAGGAATATTCGAGAAGCCCGGGCATCCCTATACCAGAAAACTGCTGGGTGCCGAAGCGGCGGGGTCCCCCGAACCCGTGCCGCAGGGTGCCGAGACCGTGGCCGAAACGGATAGCCTTCGAGTGTGGTTCCCAATCCATCGCGGGCTTCTGCGCCGGGTGGTCGGTCATGTGAAGGCGGTGAACGCGGCGAGCGTCAGCGTCAGGGCTGGTGAGACCCTGGGAATCGTTGGTGAGAGCGGCTCAGGAAAGACGACGCTGGCTCTGGCCATTACGCGGCTCGTCCGATCCCAGGGCAGGATAGTCTTTCTTGGCAGGGACATTTCGTATTCGCTGAATGGCATTGACCTTGGGGCTGGAAGGAGATCGACCGAACGGCGGAACGACGGTAGCGCAATCTGGCGGTTTCCCGGGCTGTGGGCCGAACGCAGGACGCTAAGAGGGTTGAGGCGCGACATGCAGATCGTCTTCCAGGACCCTTATGGATCGCTCTCGCCCAGAATGACCGTTGAGGAAATCATCTCCGAAGGACTGGGTGTCCACGGCATCGATCAGGATAGATCCGGAAGCGAACTCGTTGCGGAAATCATGGAGGAGGTCGGCCTCGATCCCGTGTTCATGCACCGCTATCCGCATGAATTCTCCGGTGGCCAGCGCCAGCGCATCGCCATCGCCCGTGCCATGATCCTGCGTCCGAAGCTGCTGGTTCTGGATGAGCCGACCTCGGCACTTGACATGACGGTGCAGGTGCAGATCGTCGAACTGCTGCGCGACCTCCAGCGGCGATACGGCCTGGCGTTCCTGTTCATCAGCCATGACCTGAAAGTGGTGCGTGCACTGAGCCACAAGATCATTGTGATGAAACAGGGTGACATCGTTGAGGCCGGCGATTCCGGCTCAATCTTCGATAACCCTCAGACGGACTACACGCGGGAACTAATGGCAGCGGCCTTCGGCAGTCAGGCTGCCAGTGCCGTGATGGCCTGACCGCTCAGGTTGGCCCCAAAGTCTTGCAGTCAATACTGCGTGCCTTAAGCCGCTGACAGGCGCGCACGGCACCCTGCTCGGTCATGCCGACGAAATTTGCGTCATGACCTCTTGCGCTGCTGGAGACCTTTCGCGGCACATCGTCCAGTGTTCCGAGTTCGGTAAGGGCTGTCTTGATCAATGCCCGCTCGGCCTGATAGCGGGTGGGGAAACGGCCAATGTTGATTCCCCAAAGCCTAGCACCCGAATCCGTATTCCGCGTGACCACGATGCGTGTGGACGCGTCGGACGCCGAGTCCTGCCGGTCGGCGGTCTGGGACCGCGATTCGGACGCTGGCTGTCCGGAGGACGTGTCCTGGGCGATCATTACCGCCTGTTCGATCGTATCCGACCGTGCGGCCAGCAGTTCAGGCTGAACCTCGTCTGACGCCGTCGGGCGTGGGACGGGGAACGGGCTGCGCCTGACGGCACCGCTGTCACGTAGAATTCTTCCGGCAGGCATAAGGGAAAGATCAGGTTTCCTGGGACGGCGTTCCCTTGCCTGTGCCGGTGCACGACTGAAGCCCAGGTCAAGCAGTTCCGCCATCTTCGCGTTGCGCTGCGCGACGGATTTGCCGCCGAACACCGTCGCAATGATCCGAACCTGACCGCGCTGCGCGGAAGCTGTGAGGTTGAATCCGGCCGCACGGGTATATCCCGTCTTGATCCCATCCGCTCCCCGGTACGCACTGAGGAATTTTCGGTTTGTGTTGCGCACTTCCTTTATCCCGGCATGGGTGGAACGGCGCTTGAAGATGTTGTAGTAATCGGGGTGATCATAAAAGAGATGCCGCCCGAGGATGGTCATGTCCCGTACGGTGGATAGATGTCCGGCTCGGGTCAGCCCATGGGCGTTCTTGAAGGTCGTGTTGGTCATGCCAAGCGCCTTTGCGGTCCAGTTCATCCGCTGGGCGAATTTGGTTTCGCTTCCGGAAACGGCTTCCGCGAGGGCCGTTGCGGCATCATTTGCCGATTTGACTGCGGCGGCGCGGATCAGGTATCGCAGCTTGATTCGCTGGCCATGCCTCAGTCCGAGCTTTGACGGTTCTTCCGAAGCTGCGTTTCTTGAGATCGTTACAACGCTGTCCAAACCGATCTCGCCGCGCTCTACGGCGTCAAACACAACATAGAGCGTCATCATTTTGGTAAGCGATGCTGGATGCAGTCGGACATCTGCACTGCGGGAATGGAGAACCTTTCCGGTGCGGCAGTCCATAACCATCGCTGCATATGGCGCTGCATGGGTCGTTAGCGCCATGCCCAGGAACAGGCCTGAAATCAGAAGCCCGAGGTAAACGAAACTCAGCAGTCGCTGCCACGCAGTTGAAATCATGCCTTCCCGCCCAGTTTGGCCACTCATCCATCGGTTACATTATGGCACGGGATTCCCGAATGCCAAACAACAAATCCTCAGCAATGACAGAGACTTGAAGCGAGACGCCAGATTGGGGCTATACCCACACCATATTTCGATTCCGTTCCACTGTCATACTTTATATTGTGTTTTCTTCCTGGTGACTCTGGCTGACGATTCGATCCTGCCCAATTGTGCCCGTATGGCGATTCTGAATCAGCCCAGTTCAGCCAGTAGGGATGGCAGACCGCCCAGATTCGGAATTTCGCGGAATCGTGCATGCCCTGAAGGTGGCTCATCATGTTCCAGGGTCCAGGTCAGGCTGTGAGGTACGTAAACGCCCCAGCCGCCCGCCTCGATCATCGGGAGTACATCGGACCTTATCGAATTGCCGACCATCATGGCGTGTTCGGGGCTATCGGCGTGACGGGCGAATATGTCCCTGTAGACGGAAGGGGTCTTGTTCGAGACGATCTCGACACTGTCAAACAGGTCGCGGAGACCCGACTGGGCGAGCTTGCGTTCCTGATCCAGAAGATCACCCTTGGTGACAAGAATGACGCGGTAGTGACTGGCCACCTCGGCGATTACCTCGCGGGCATGCGGCAGGAGCTCGATCGGGTGCTGCAGCATGTCCTGACCTGCCGCGATGATCTCCTGAATCACGTCCGCCGACACCCGGCGGTCAGTCACATCGATGGCGGTTTCGATCATCGACAGCACGAATCCCTTGATTCCGAAGCCATAATGTCCGATGTTGCGCCGTTCGGCCTCCAGCAGCCGGTCCATCAGGCGATCAGGTTCGGTGAAGTCGCGCAGCAGACCGCAGAACCGGTCCTGTGTTAACCTGAAATACTGCTCGTTGTGCCAAAGCGTGTCATCGGCGTCGAAGGCGATTGTCGTGAGCTGTGCGGTCATCCTCTGGCCTCTCGGCTCCAAAGCCTGGGCGGTTTTTCCCTCGTTGGAATTGCCCCTTTTCCCAGGGAACCAATCGCATATATATTCACCATCAGGAAAGCGGAGTCCATTGTCGGAGTGTTAGGGCGTGACCAAATCCCCGAACAGGAAACAGGACATGGCTGGCAGTGACGACAGTGACCTCGGGGTTGCGCTCAAGGACCGGGTTACGACCGAACGCCCGCCGCTCTACAAAGTTCTGCTGCTCAACGATGATTTCACGCCAATGGAGTTCGTTGTGCATGTACTTGAGCGTTTTTTCAGCATGAACCATGCCCAGGCATTCGAGCTCATGCTGACGGTCCACAACAAGGGTGTAGCGGTCGTCGGCGTATTCGCCTTCGAGATTGCCGAAACCAAAGTGGGCCAGGTGATGGATTTCGCGCGACGCCACCAGCATCCACTGCAATGCATGATGGAAAAGGAATGACTGGGCCTGGATGTCCACTCATCGCCTGACGGCTGCGCTGGAGAGCGGTACCCTCGTGCTGCCTCCCAAGGGTAGGATCGCCGTTTTTCGCCCGCGGCGGGGAATGGATCTTGGTATGCTTCCGATGGGCCGGGTCCATGTCATTCAGGGGTTCCGGCCTGACCATGATGCTTTTGCGGCGCAGGGATATGATACCGGTACAGAACCGGAGCGTGGATATGGCCTCTCACTCGTCTTTCTGCCTCGTTCCCGAGCTGAGGCCCGTCAGCTTGTCGCCCAGGCTTCGGCCGTTACCGCAGGGCCAGTCGTGATTGATGGGCAGAAGACCGATGGTGTAGAGAGCCTGATCCGTGAGATCCGCCGACATGCACCCATCGGCACGGTGATCTGTAAGGCACATGGCAGGCTGTTTTCCTTTGAAGGTGGGGATTTTTCCGACTGGGCCATCACTGACGGCTCCATGGTCGACGGTTTTTTCACCGCTCCGGGTGATTTTTCGGCCGATGGTGCCGATCCGGGATCCGAGATGCTGGCGAACGCGTTGCCTGCCAGGCTTCCAGAAAGAATGGCGGATCTTGGTGCGGGATGGGGCTATCTGTCGCGTTCGGTTCTTCGTCGGGACACTGTCGATGAGATTCATCTTGTAGAGGCCGACTATGCGGCTCTTGGCCGTGCCCGCAGAAACATCAGCGACCCACGCGCCCGATTCCACTGGGCGGACGTCACGTCCTTCCACCTGACGCCGCCGCTGGACGCAATTGTCACAAATCCGCCTTTTCACGCGGGTCGTAAGGCGGATCCTTCGCTGGGATGGGCCTTCATCGAGGCGGCGGGGCGATTACTGGGCCGATCCGGTCGTCTCTGGCTCGTGGCTAACCGCCACCTTCCCTATGAACGGGAACTGCGTCGGCGCTTTCGGGAGTCCCGTGAAATCGCTGGAAACGAACGGTTCAAGGTGCTCACCGCTGCGATGCCGGTTACATCCGGCATCGCTGGTCGCCAGGGACGCAATCAACAGTAAGGAGGTCTGGAACGTAATGTCCTTTTCAATTTCCGGAAGGACTGCGGTGGTTGCGGGAGCCGCCAATGGAATCGGCCTCGCCATTGCCCGGCATTTTGCTGATCAGGAAGCCAACGTCGTATTCGCTGATCGCGATGAGAAACAGCTTAGGCGAGAGGTTGGCAGTCAGGCGGGAAAGAAAGGATCGAACGTTCGTTACTTTGCAGGTGACCTAAGAAAGAAACTTTCGATTACCAACCTGATCTCAACCACGATCAATGCCTTTGACCGAGTGGATATTCTGGTCAATGCCTGTCGTCAGGTAATGCTGTCCGATCCGCTTGACCCGGATAGGGACGCCATGTCCATGTTGATCGAGCAGAATCTCATGACAAAGCTTCGCCTGACCCAGGCGGTCGCAAATCGCATGATCCGGCAGGCGGAAGAGGATGGGCACGGGAAAGCGACTGCCGGATCCATTGTGAACGTCAGTTCCATAGCCGCACATCGTACGCATCCCAGGCTTCTGGCCTATTCCGTCAGTTGCGCCGCGCTTGACCAGATGACGCGCTCAATGGCCGTGGCGCTGGCGCCTCACCGGATCCGCATCAATGCGATCGCCTGCGGCAGCATGATGAGCGCGAGCCTTCAGGAGGCGCTGAAGGAGGATAGAGACAGCCGCAGCGACATCATCGGTCACACGCCACTGGGCCGGATCGCGAGCGCTGGTGAGGCTGCGGAGACGGCACAGTTTCTGGCGTCGGAAGGATCGGGGTTCATCACCGGGCATACCATCACCGTTGATGGAGGGCGCAGTCTGATAGATGCCGTCCACACGCCGGTTCATTGATCGTCAGATGGCCTTCTCGGAAGGAATCGCGACGAAGCTGCCCTGCCGTGAACAGCCACTTCCGTCAGGATCCCGTTGGCCGGTCGAAGGTGGCGCGACATCAATGCATCGAAACTCGGGAAGCCTGCCATCATGAATGATGTCTTTGACGAACGAAAGGCCCGGGCGTCGGATTGGTTCGGCAGTCTGCGGGACAGGATCGTTTCGGCGTTTGAGGCGCTTGAGGACAGCCAGGTCACGGGTTCCCTGGCACATGTCGCGCCAGGCCGGTTTGAGGTCAGCCAGACCAGGCGGGAGGTTGATGGCGGACCAGACGGTGGCGGAGGGCGGATGAGCGTAATGCGGGGCGGGAGGGTATTTGAAAAGGTTGGTGTGAACGTATCGACCGTTCACGGACGGTTAGGCGAAGCCGCACAGGCGGCGATGACCGCTCGCGGCGTACCGGGCCTGGAGAACGATGCCCGTTTCTGGGCGTCGGGCATCAGTCTTGTCGCGCATATGCAAAATCCTCACACACCTGCCGTGCACATGAACACCCGGATGTTCTGGACTCCTCATACATGGTGGTTTGGCGGTGGAACCGACCTTAACCCCTGCATTGAATACGAGGCGGACACGAAGGCGTTTCACTCGGTGCTCAAAGCGCATTGCGACCGCCATTCGCCGGAATATTATGATCGCTTCAGAGCCTGGGCGGACGACTACTTCTTCGTACGGCATCGGGGTCGGGCGCGGGGCGTCGGAGGCATTTTTTTCGATGACCTTAACACCGGAGACTGGGAGACTGACTTTGCGTTCACTCAGGATGTGGGACGCGCGTTCCTGCCGGCGTTTCTGGGGGTTGTCGAGCCACGCCGCACCATGGCCTGGACTGGGGACGAACGGGAGGCACAGCTTGTCCATCGCGGTCTCTATTTAGAATACAACCTCCTCTACGACCGAGGCACCAGATTCGGGCTTGCGACGGGGCACGACGCTGATGCCGTCCTGATGAGTCTTCCACCTGTGGCGAAATGGCCCTGAGCCGGATCAGGCAGCCCAACCCGGAGGTGCCGAAACGGTACTGGATCAGCGATCCTGTTCGGAATACCCGTCATGCCTTGAGGTTATCTGAAGTCCCGGGCTGGCAATGCCCAGGGATTCCCATATGTGCCGGTCTGGCTTCGCGGACGGTCCGTCCGGTCATCGCCCACATGTCCAGGTGATGTGCTCGAACCGGTCGTTGGGCGAATTTCGATGGTCATTGAAGCAGGTCCCTTACCAACTCGAATCCGGGGGTGCCTGCGCCGTCACCACCCCATCAATCCACCAGGAGGCGTCCTCCGGGCTTACTGGTTCTGTAGACCGCCATTGCCTGCCGGAGCTGTGGCGACTGATAGTGATAGCAACCGTTCTGTTCCAGCCTTGATGCCGGACACACGCCAGGCGGTGATGGCGTCGAAGGGCGCAGACTGTCCGCCTCCTTGAAAAGTGGGTCCCCGACGCGGGTGACCCGCTTCAGCTTCCTGAGATACTCCACCAGGCTCTCCCTGGCCTAGTGACGGCTGACGGTTTCCCTGGCCCCTTCGAGATCAGCCGATCCTTCGCTCGAAAGCAATATCCAGGACGGTGCCAGCCCGCCCTTGGGCGGAGCGGCCGTGCGACTCGCAAGGACGGCGGTGACCGGTAGGGCCCGCGAGCCCGTACCGGGAACCATCGGGTCCACGCGGGCGACACGGAGTTCGGCATCCGTGATTCGCTCCGGGCAGGCTTCCGCCGTCCTGCATCCCTGCGACGCGAAAATTCCATCCTGGGAGGCGGTGCCGACGACCGGCAGTCCGGAGATATACTCCCTGATATCCATGGTTCTGCCACTGACGATGGCCGAGGGCTGGACCAGAGTGCCGAGGCGTACCAGCAGCCCGGCCGCATCGGGCTCCTTCGCCTGGGCCTCGAACATGTCCCGGATGTCCATCCCGCTGTCCCAGACGTAGATCATGCGCGTTCCCGGGCTGGCGCGGCCAACTTGCCGCGCCAACGCGAGGCCGTCTTTCCGGCGCAGGGATCCGCCTTGTGTCGCCTCCGTGGTGAGGTCTTCCTGGATGGTGGCCTTGAGGTCCAGCACACCAGGTCCGCGGCCCGAGGTCGACACCGCGAGGGTGACCTGGGCCGAAAGACTGGAACCGCCCGATCCACCGCCATCGGGCTTCGTCGAACCACTCTCTTGGGTCTTCAGGTCAGGCAGGTCCAGCATCGTGGTGTCCTGAACCGCAAGGATCTCCGTTTCGGCGCGGCATCGCTGCACGGTCGCCATCCGGTGGCTCTCAAGGATGCTGTCCATGCTCACTTTCGGGTTCGCGAGCAGCCTGCAGGCGGCATATCGGTCCTTTTTTGCTACAATTGGGTTCCTGTTGGCCGCCTGTTGATCCCTGATCGGGGGAAAAGCGGCTGAAACCGGCTTGCCAGGCTCCCGTTCCCAGGCCTTGCCCATGGCCAGGATGCGCGTGCGCAGCCTCCCGTCGGCGTGGCAGGTTCGACCGAACTCGAGTTCCACCCAGTCGATATCTTCGGAGAGTGCAGGGGCCTGGCCCAGCCAGCGCGGTGTCTCCGGTTCTTCGCACAGGCGATCGCGCCAGCCCGGTTCCAGTAGCCGCATCCAGACGCTGCAGGCGGGCACTCCTTCCCGGCGGTGGCTCGGAGGGTGGCCGGAACCGGTCCCGGCCAGCTTCTAGCCAGCGGCAGCATAGGCCGTCCCCGTGCGCTCCGGTCCCACGAAGGTACAGGCCATCGCCGGACGGATGCCGTGAAGCCTCTCCCAGTCATCGGGAAGGCGCTTCACGGCCAGTCCCAGCGTATGGCTGGCCAGATGCGCGACCCGCATGCCGGGAAGGACCAGGAATCGGGTATTCTGCACCAGAAGCCGGAGATTCGCCATCCGCGCCTGCGGGCTCCAGCCAATGAAGGTGTCCCGGGCCTTCTGGTGCCAGTTCGCCGCGTGAAAGGGCAGCCCGCCGATACGCCCCAGTAAAGGAGCTGGGCGCCGGGATTCCTAACCTCGCCCCGCGGATGGTGGCTCGCCATCATCGCCCGCAGCGCGCGTCGTTCCTCGATCGCCGCCACCTCCACGCTAACTCCACCGAGATCCACGAGTGCACCAGTGTAGCTGGTGTCCCGGTAGTCGGGCAGCGGCGTGCGACGCGGAAGCTTGCCGGGCGGCGGCCAGGCACGGTGCGCGGAGGTCGTTGGTCCAGCCGTCGCGTTCGCAAAGGCCTGAGGCCGGACCAAGCCGCCCGGCTCCTGCCTCCGCGGCGGATCTGGGCCATTCAATCGTGTCGTTGCTGGACCAGCGCATTCCAGTCCGCACGCGAATCGGAAAAGGTCAAATGGGCTTCTCCGCAGGTCGCTTTCCAAAGAACTACTTCATTATGTAGATAACCATTTGTTGTAACACACTATCTGGATGTTTCTCCTCCAATTCAAAAGCTGGCACCTGCCGTTAGGGATTCCAGCTGCGATGGCAAGTGCTACGGAACGGACGCTGCTGGTAGTGGATGGCAGGTTGCCGAATGGCCGATCCTCTGCTGGTCGGCCTCCGCTGTTCACACGATCGCGGCCGATGGAGGAAGGGAATCCGCCGACCAGACGCGGATGTTGCAGACGCTTGAGGCGAAGTTCCCCTTCGCGTTCTCATACCATTTCCGGGAGCAGGGCCTGAACAGGTTGGCGCATGGGTATTTGCCGAAGGGATCGGATCCGTCTGGTCGCGAAGAAGCAGGTCCTTGCAGCGCAGGAAATGAAGAAATCCCTGGAATTTGCGGGTGCCGTGCGTTGCGTTCGGCTGTCGAACTCATTCCGCACACGGAAACGGTCTCTGTGCAGCCTGTTTCATTCTCCACCTGGCGTCCTGTGGATGGGCTCGTGTTGCGTCGGCAGTCGCAATGTAGCCTCCCTGGCATGGGACAGTGGCTCTGGGAGTCGGAAATCCCTGCCGCTTCATATCGCAGCCGCAGGTCGAGACGCCTGATCCTCGAAGTTCCCTGGCAAGGGTCGGGACTGATGGTCAGAGAATGACCTGCGGTTCGCGCCATCCGGTGAAAGAGGTTTCGACCGCGAAGGTCATGCCATTCTCTGGATGGCCAGCGATCGTCTCGGGTGAGAGATGTTCCTGCGCGGTGGTGCAGTACAGCGTCGAAAGGTCCGGGCCGCCGAAGGCGGGACACGACGTATGCAGTGCCGGAAAGGGGAAGGCTTCGATGAAGCTTCCATCCGGGCGGTAACCGGCGACCCGCGACGCTCCCCATTGCGCGTTCCAGATGTTGCCTTCGGAATCGGTAACCGAACCGTCCGGATTCAGTCCGTCCGCACGTAAGTCGATGACAGCGTGTGGCTCACCTTTTGGCCAGCCGTCGGTTCCGAGCGCCTGTGCCTGGATCCGGCGGTCCCGTGTATCCGCAAAATAGGCGATCGTTCCATCGGCAGCGAAACAGATCGAGTTGGGAACCGTGATTCCAGAGTGGATACGGCGAAGCTCACCGCTGAAGTAGCGATATATCGAGCCGACCCCTTTCTCAGCCCTCTTTCCCATGGTGCCGATCCAGAATCCCCCATGCGGATCCGCGCGGCCGTCATTGGATCGGGTGCGGGCGTCATTGGCTTCGAGCCGGCAGATCGTTTCTTCAGTGCCGGATTCAAGGTCGAATCTGAATAGTCTGGTTTCGCTGGCGATCAGGAGGCGGGAGTGGTCAATCCAGCCAGCGGCGGAGACATATTCGTCGAATTTCCATTCGCGCGGGCTGTCCCCGTCGCGCGTCAGCAGGCGACGGCCCAGTATGTCGAACCAGAACAGCTGGTGTCGTTTCGGGTGCCAGAGGGGGCCTTCGCCCAGTTCACAGTTGCGGCTGTCAAACGGTTGTACGGTCATTTCAGGGCCTCGTCGTAAGCGTCCACGGCATCGCGGGCACGGGCGGCGATTTCGGTGGTGGTCATGCCAGGAGAATAGAGGAAGGAACCGATGCCGAATCCGTTCGCTCCAGCGGCAATCCAGTCGGTGAAATTCTCGGGGGCCGCCCCACCCACGGCATAGATACGGGTATCGGCAGGAAGCACGGCGCGAATCGCTTTCAGCCCGTCCGGGCCGACCAGCGTGGCTGGAAACAGTTTCAGGCCCGTAGCGCCCCAGCGCAGGGCGTTGAGACATTCGGTTGGGGTCATCACGCCAGGCCAGCTCTGCAGGCCATCCCTACATGCCGCTTCAATGACCGTCCGCCGGCAGTTGGGTGATACGATCAGCTCTCCTCCGGCCTGCCGCACAAGAGCGACCTCGCTGGCTGTGAGAACGGTTCCCGCGCCGATCAGGGCATGTGATCCATGCGCCTTTGCCATGGCCATGATGCTTTCGAACGGATTGGGAGAATTGAGCGGCACCTCGATGCGGGTGATGCCTGCGTCGATCAGCGCTTCGGTTACTGGGATGGCCTGTCGCGGTCTGATGCCGCGGAGTATGGCTATCAGGGCGCGGCTCATGCTCCTGCACCCTGGGCCGCGCGAGCTGCGATCAACCCGGCGAGCGTCATGGCGTCACCGTCCGCCACCACGGGATCAACGCCCTGCTTGCGTAGCGCGGCACCATAGACGGATGTGAGGTCAGGTGCGCCAATCAACGCCACTGGCTGGCCAAGCCAATAGGCTCTCGCTGCGGTAAGCTCAGCTCCGATCAACAGTCCCGAGAGGCTTGCGCGGGTGGTCGTGGGGGACTGTCCATGCAGCAGTTCTCCAGCGCGCAATGCGAACAGGCGGGCTGCGAGCGATTCCGGACGGGAACGGGCGACATCCAATGCAGCGGTGAACGCGTCGTCGTTCCAGCCCTGGTCATCAATGGAATGCCTTAGGACGGAATGCCTGGAGAGAAGCGCGAACAGTTCTCCGGTCATGAAGGTCTGGAAGCTGACTATTTCGCAGGCCGAGACAAGAACCCACTTGGTATGGGTGCCCGGGAGGCAGAGCACTCCGTCAAAGCCGGGATTGTTCGCTAGAAATCCGGCGATCTGGGTTTCCTCTCCACGCATGACATCGGGTGGGTCATTTTGGCAGATGCCCGGAATGATCATCACGTCAAGGCGTGGGTCAATGGCAGGTGCCGTGACGGCTTCTGTGAATCCCACCGGGCATGGAACGGTCCTGTAAGGCGCTTCGGTCCATCCCTGCCTTGCACCGACCATTCCGCAGGCGATGACTGGGGCGTCGCCACCGTCAAGCCACGGTGAGATAAGCCGTAGCAGTCCTGGTTCGAACTCCTCTGGTTCCAGTGTCGCCATTCCTGCGTCGGAACCGACCTGGTCGAGTGTTTCCCCAGCATCGGTCATCAACCAGGCACGCAGGTTCGATGTGCCCCAGTCGACTGCGATCCAGTCCGGCCTGCCCGTCGGGGAACTCATTCGTCTTCCATAATCTGATCCGGAAACAACAGCGCCTCTCCGTTCAGTATTCCGCCTGAGCCAATTGTGGGAATCCTGGGACTGCCGTTTCGGACCGCCATGTCAGGCGTGAATTCCCATGTGCCCGATAATGGGGTCAGGTTGGCGAAGGAACCTCGGCCGAGGAATCCTGAACGGGTGATGGGAGTGAGGCATGTGTCGATCATGGTCTTATGGTAGATGTGTCGGTGGTTCAGGTCGAGAGCCTCCTTTACCGTCAGGCGACCGCCTGCGACGGGGTCTGACAGGCCTGTCGGTGGTCGTGGTGGAAATCCCTTTGATGCCGGATGGCGGCCCTTCAGATCATTTCCACCATTTTCACTCATGGTTGGTCGAAATGAGATCCTGAATGCGGCTTCACGAATTGCGGCCGTCAGCTGTTCGTGGAGCAGCCAGCGATGGTGTCGGCCATGTTGCGGAGCAGCTCTTCATAGAGTTCCGGGCCAGGTGTCAGAAAGGCGCCGATAGGATCAAGCAACGCCATAGGTGGAGCCGAAGCGGGGCGAACGGCCATGATCAGCCGTGCGCTTCCGCCGGGTTCGGAAAAGAAGCATATGCTGGGTGCCTGTTCAAGCACATCCCGGGTTCTGGCCAGCCGTGCGGCGCTCGGTGATGAGGCGTCGGAATCCAATAGGCTTCCCGAAGCGTTCAGTCCAAATCGGGTGAAGAAATACCGGTATGCGTCATGATATGTGATGAGTGTTGCCTGACGGAGAGGGATGAGTTGTGCCGCGATTTCAGAGGAGAGGCTTGTTAGTCTCCTTTGTGCCTTTCCGGCATTGGCGTGATAGATGGCCGCATTTTCCGGATCGGCATGTGCCAGGGCCTCTGCCACCGCCGCGATGAATCTCTGCGCATTCAGGGGGTCGAGCCAGGCATGGGGGTCTATCGTGCCGTCGTCCTGCCCATGGACTTCGCCCCGTCCCGCGTTGTGGTCTTCATCACGGTGACCTGCCAGCGGAATGCCCTGGACGCTTTCAAGCAGCAGCGGCAGGTCGCTCAGCTCCAGAAGCTCTAGGGAAACAAAGTCATCCCCCAGATTGGTGATCACCCGCTGAAGCCATGGTGTCATTGCCTGCCCCATCCAGATAACCAGGTCGGCGTTAGCCAGTTCACGGGCCTGGCTTGGGCGCATCTGCATGTGGTGCGGGTCGTCGGTGGCAGGGTCAAGTAGAAGCCGAGGCATTCCCAGCTCGTCCATGACCTGCGCAACCAGCGACTGCACTGGAGCGATGTCAGTTACCACCCTTGGCACTTCAGCCTGTGCCATGCCTGCTGTCAGAAAGACTGCCATGACAGAATTACGCATATCAGGTCTCCGAATCTGGGCAGCATCCAGGCATAAGGATATCGCTCAGGCTGGATCTCCAGGGCCCACCGCCGGATCGGTGTGACGTGCGGATCCGCCAGACGACACATTTCCACCGCATGGCCAGACACCTCGCCGGATCATACGCTGTGATCGTGTTGCGTGGAAGTGGTCAAATCAGGAATCATCTGGAAAAAGAAACGTTATATCATAGCTTTCTGGCGAACCCTTCCGCTGGTGACTGCAGTTGGGCTCGACAGGTTTTCCGTTCCCCGGAAGCTTCTCGCGGATCACGCGCAGGCCAGGCGGTGGTCGTCATGCATCAGGGCGCGGACGGCTGTGGTGCGTCCAGAATCCATCGGTGTCAGTCGAGTGGTGGTATACTGGCGGGAGGTACCGGCCTGTGCGTGACCGTGCCCGACGTGGCCCTGAGGGGCTTTCCGGTTTGGCTCTTTTGATAATTCGTAGCGAACGGAGGGCTCCGCGGTGCGGTTTTCGGTGGCGCGCGTGCCGCCGAACCCGCTTCGGAGGCGGTTCGGGGTGTCCGCAGGCGCGGATCCGGCGGTTCGGAAGGCTGGTGAACGACTGGCGGGCAGCGCTTCGGGCGGCCCGGACGGGGCCGCCGCGTGGTGTTTCGGTCGGGCCTTCAGGTGAGCGCCATCGGCCTCCGCCGCAGGCTGCGGGCGCTGGCCCAGCACCCCTGCGCGGTCATCACCGGGTACGGGTCGGCCCCGCGGCGCTGGAAAAAGAGCAGGTAGTGGTCCAGGTATTTCGTCGCCACGCCGTTGAAGCGGCGGATCCACCCCTTCAGGTGGCTGTGGAGGCTGTTCACCGTCTGGATGTGGAGGGAGCCTTCCCCCCTGCCGCCCTTAAGCTCCGTGTGCGACGTCCCGCGCTCCGCCGCCAGCGCGGCGTAGGCCTGATGGGCGTCCGTGACCAGGACGGAGTCCTTCCAGTCGACGGGGTCGCCCAACAGCCTGCGGAGGTCGTCCACCGACATGCGCCCGAGGCAGGCGGAACGCAGGCAGGTGCCCCGCTGCCTGTCGGTGGCGGTGAGGACGCAGACCTTTTCCTTTGATATCCCGCGCTTTTTCGACTTCCGGCCACGCTTCCGGGCGGGCCGGGGAAGGTCCCCGCGCTGCCCCCTGAAGGACAGCCTGAAATACGTCTCGTCGGCCTCGACGACGCCGGAGAGCCTCGGCCCGGGCATGCGGCTCAAGGCGTTGAGAACCTTGTGACGCCAGGCGAAAGCCGTCGGCAGGCTGATGTCCATCCTCTTCACGATGACCGGCAGCGACAGGCCCTGGAACATCATCTTTATGTAGAGCGCCCAGGTCGGATCGTCCTTATGGGAGTAGTGGCGGACCGTCCCCGTCCTGGCCGAGAAGGTGCGCCCGCAGCTCCGGCACCTGAATCTCCGCTTCCCGCGGACCGATCCGTTTCTGCGGATGTCCGCGTGACCGCAGTGCGGGCATTTCGACGGGTCCGGCGGCTCTCCGGCGTCGGCTTCGGAGGGTTCGGCGAGAAGCGTCCGCTTCATTTCCCGCCTTTCGGCGCTACTGAACGAGGCGATGAGGTTCCTTATCGAGATCATGGAGAACATATAGCGAACTATGATCGCGGACGCAAGGCCTTCGGACGGATTATTTCGGAAAAATTCCGTTTTTCCGCAATGTGTTGCCGGAATCCCGCCAGATCGCACTACAAATTTTCTAAAGAGCCTCCGGTTTCCGGGATTCGCCGGTGCGGTTCACGGTGGCCATTCCCACCATGGATGTCTCGTCACCAGGCCTGCGCCGCCCGCCGCAGATGAGCCAGCCGCTGACGGCCTTGCGCTGTTGCGGCTGAGGGGAGCGCCTTCGCCTGTCTGTATTCTCTCAGGTCGTGTCCGCCGCTCCTGCGCAGCCGAACACGGTAGACGGGAACCATGCGACCGCATTCCGAAAGCTGCCTGCTCCGAAGTGGCAATTCAGCGGCTCGGACAGATGCCGGTTATTGCCAGTGCCCACTTGCAATAGTCAGTGGATGAGTCTAGGTCAATTGTAACGATATAACAGCGTTTGTGCCATATGACCCCTGCTTTGACCGCTTTCAGGCAGCATGATCACAGCATGTGTTCCGGCGAAGTGCTTGACCGTGTAGTGGAGATGTGTCGTCAGGCGGGCCTGCGTCTGACACCGGTTCGGCGGCGGGTTCTGGAGATCCTGCTTGAGCGGCATCGGGCGATGGGAGCCTACGATATCCTCGAACAGCTTGCTGCCGAGGGATACGGTCGCCAGCCGCCAGTTGTCTATCGGGCATTGGATTTTCTGGTGCAGCATGGATTTGCACACCGCATCTGGCGTCTCAACGCCTTCGCCGCCTGCCTGCATCCTGGCGAGGAGCACTCGCCGGCCTTCATGATCTGCCGGGACTGTGGCGCGATGGCCGAGGCGGCAATGGACGGGGCAAGCGCAGCGCTTGATCTGGTTGCTGCCAGAGTGGGTTTCGAGGTTGAGAGGACCAGCCTTGAGGCCGTGGGACTGTGTCCCTCCTGTACATCCCCTACCGGTAAGTCCGAATGAGCCTCGTTGTCGCCAAAGGGCTGAGTGTTGGCTATGGCCGCGGCCTGGTCCTGGGCGAGGTCAGCCTTGCCGTCAACGCTGGTGAGATCGTGACGCTGATTGGCCCGAACGGATCCGGAAAGACGACGCTTCTGCGTACGCTTCTGGGAATCGTGAAGCCCGTACGTGGAACGATCACGCGGCAGCCTGGACTCAGGATCGGCTATGTTCCGCAGAAGATATACGTTGATCCGACTCTGCCGTTGAGCGTAGCCCGGTTCATGTCTCTACCCAAGTGGCAGACCAGCGCCACGATTACACGTGTACTGGAACGGGTTGGTGCCAGCAGGTTGCGTAACCGGCAGGTGAAGGAACTGTCCGGAGGCCAGATGCAGCGTGTGCTGGTTGCCAGAGCGTTACTGTCGGAACCCGACATCCTGTTTTTGGACGAACCAGCGCAGGGCCTAGACCAGCCCGCGATTGCAGACCTGCATCAGCTGATCGGACGGCTTCGACATGAAACCGGCTGTGCCGTGCTGCTTGTCAGTCACGACCTGAACGCAGTGATGAACGTTTCCGATCGAGTGATCTGCCTCAACGGATACTATGTCTGCGAAGGACCGCCGAGCGTCGTGCGTGAATCGCCCAAATACAAGGCGCTCTTTGGAACCGGACATGGCAACGACCTGTCGTCCGATCACGGCCATCGGGATCTTTCCCGTCAGTCCGTTCATTGAGATGCTGGATGATTTTCTGATCCGCGCTGGTCTGGCCGGAATCGGTGTCGCATTGGCGACAGGCCCTTTGGGCTCCTTTGTGGTCTGGCGGCGCATGGCCTATTTCGGTGATGCGACAGCACATGCGGCGATTCTGGGAGTGGCGCTTGCCCTTGCGTTCCAGGTTTCGATCCAGATCGGCACGCTGGGCGTGGCGCTGGCGATGGCACTGGCGGCCACGTCTCTGGTCGAGCGAGGACGTGCAATGGACACGACATTGGGCGTTCTGGCCCATTCGGCTCTTGCGATTGGGCTGGTGGCGTTCTCGCTGATCAAGGGACCAAAGATAGGCCTGGAATCCTTTCTGTTCGGAGATATCCTGTCAGTCAGCATTTCGGATTTGGTGATAATCTGGGGCGGAGCCATGCTCGTTCTGGGACTGCTTGCCTGGCGCTGGCAGGCGCTTCTGACCACGACGCTCAACGAAGAACTGGCGGCCTCCGTGGGAATCAGTCCGCGCCGTGAGCGGCTCGTGCTTACGCTTGCATTGGCGATCGTTGTCGCCGTGGCGCTGAAAGTCGTCGGCGCTCTGTTGATCGGCGCTCTACTGATCATTCCCGCCGCAGCCGCCAACAATCTTTCGCGTTCACCGGAAGCCATGGCGGCGTTTGCAATGCTGATTGGAGGTGTTTCGGCAATTGTGGGCCTGATAATGAGCCTGATGGCGGATGTGCCAGCAGGTCCTTCCATCGTCACCGCGGCCGCAGCGCTATACCTGCTGTCGTTGCCGGTTGCGGCGACGCTGCGCTGAAGGGCCACCCGGTGTCGGCTGAACGTGCACCCCCGCGATTCCATCGGTTTCCCATATGTTCAACGAACCAGTCGCGACTTCAGGTCGTTCAGCGCGGCCATTTCCGACTCGCCCCACACCGCCTGCTGCGACTGGAACAGCGTCGCCTGGCTGCGATGGATGATTCCATCCGAAAGGATCTTCAGACCGTTCGCCTGTAATGTCCTGCCCGTTGACACAATGTCAGCTATCGCCTCTGCGGTCAGGTTCCGCACGGTGCCCTCCGTCGCGCCCTGGCTGTCGACAAGCAGATAGTCCGCCACCCCATACTCTCTCAGGAATTCCCGTACCAGACGGTGATATTTTGTGGCGATGCGCAGCCGATGGCCGTGGATCCGCCGGAATGCCGCGGCGACGGCATCAAGGTCATCAAGCGTGTCAACATCGATCCAGCACGTCGGAACCGCAATCACCAGGTCGGCCTGCCCAAATCCAAGCGGCACGATTTCCTCTGTTTCGATTCTCCAGTTCGCCAGGGATTCGCGGACGAGATCCGAACCTGTCACCCCAAGATGAATGCGGCCAGCATGCAGCTCGCGGGGAATCTCGCCAGCTGAGAGCAGAACCAGCTCAATGCCATCGACACCGGCCAGGGTACCAGCATATTCGCGGGAACTGCCCGTATGTGACAGTTTCACGCCGCGTTCTCCAAACCATTGGAACGTCCCGTCCTTCAGCCGACCCTTGGATGGCACGCCAAGCTTGAGCATCACGAAAGCTCCAGCATTAGCGCAGGCCTGATCACTCCTCCGACGGCGGAGGCCGTGCCATCGCCGCCAAGCGCCCGGGTTAGTGCGTCGTATCGACCTCCCGTCGCCACGGGAGGCAGGTCAGGCCGGGATTCGGAATAGAATCCAAAGACGAAACCGTCGTAATATTCCATGGTTGTCCGGCCATAGCTTCCTTCAAAGCCGAGCGCGGATATATCGATGCCCTGGGCATCCAGCGCTTCAAGCCGCTTCGCGAATTGATCAACCGCCGGTGCAGTGGCTGGCAGTTGTCTGGCGATTCCGCCTAGCCGCGAATGCGCGACAGGCGCTATGTCACGAAGGTTCACGATCTCCTCGATCAGACGGATCTCGTCAGATGAGATCGGTGGTGCATCGGCGTCCTCGACAAGCGTCTGGATACGCGCCTCTATCTGAGCGGCGGACCGCAGTCCAATCACCGGGCCGATTTCCGGTGCCGTTCCGCGGGACCGGACATGGTCGATCAGTTCGGCGCGGGCCTTTGGAACTGGCGACCGACCTCCAAACCGATCCAGAAGCGCCCGGAAACGACGGGGTCGCCAGATATGACGCATCAGTGCCGCCTTACGCGCATCCGTGGTCGACAGTCCCTGAACCGCTGCCATGAGCACTCCCATGTCACCGGTGGCGGCACGCAGGCGCAGGGGCTTAAGGATGCGCGAAAAGAGCGCGAACACTTCGGCATCCGCAAGATGCGGTGCGTTATCGCCGAACATTTCGAAGCCAACCTGAATGTATTCTGACGGTCGGTTCGTACCCGCTTCCTGGGTGCGGAAGACCTTCCCGGCATAGGCGTAGCGCGACGCCTGTCGGCCCATGTCCAGATGCATCTGCGCGACCGGAACGGTGAAATCCGGGCGCAGCATCAGTTCGCCAGCGAGCGGATCGCGGGTGGTATAGGCACGACCGCGGATGTCTTCACCGTACAGATCCAGAAGCGCCCTGGCAGGAAGCAGAACAGGTGGCTCCACAATGTCCGCGCCGGCTTCGACAAAGGCGGTGATGAGGCGCGCCTGTTCGGCTTCGAGCACTCCTCCGATCATCTGTCGGATCGCTGTATCCGCTCAGCGGTGCCGATATCCTTCAACACTTCGTCCACAAGACTGGCGCGTGCCACTTCCCGCTGCGCCGGCTGGTCCTTCCATTCCTCGTTCGAAATGATTTTCTCGGCGAGGCGCTTGCCCAGCGCAAGGTTCTTGACAACCACACCGCCCCGCGCTCGCTCCTCGGTGCCCTGGATGATCGCAAGCGGGCAGTCGCGTCTGTCCGCATATCTGAGCTGGCTGCCGAAATTCTTCGGATTGCCCAGATACATTTCGGCCCGGATGCCCGCATCGCGCATTTCGGCGACCATGGTCTGGTAGTCCGCGAGGCGGTCGCGGTCCATTACCGTCACCAGAACCGGTCCGATCGTCTCGTGGCCGACGCTCCCCCTCGCCCGCAATGCGGCCAGCAGCCGATCTACGCCGATGGAAATACCTGTCGCCGGTACTTCCTGTCCAGTGAAGCGCTTAACCAGGTCGTCATAGCGCCCACCCCCTGCCACGCTACCGAACCGGCGCCGCCGTCCCCGTTCATCGGTGATGTCAAAAGTCAACTCGGCCTCGAATACAGGTCCGGTATAGTATCCAAGCCCCCGCACGACCGACGGATCGATCCTGATCCGATCCGCGCCATAGCCCTGCAGGTCGAGAGACTCTCCGATCATCTCCAGTTCGTCGACGCCCCGCGAGCCGTTTGCGGAACCCGATGTCAGTTCCCGCAGCCGCATAACGGTCGTGGACGTGTCGGCGTGTGTGGCCTCCACGAAGCCCATCACGGTGTCCGCCTGGCCATCAGAAAGGCATGCACCGGCTGTGAAGTCGCCACTTTCGTCCTTCCGTCCTTCGCCAAGAAGGGCGCGTACCCCTTGCGGACCCAGACGGTCAAGCTTGTCGACCGCACGCAGAACAGTTCCCCGTTCTTCCGCGAATCGCTCCGGTTCTGACGGATCGAGAATGCCGGCCACCTCCATAACGCCGTTCAGTACCTTCCGGCTGTTTATGCGCACGATGTAGTCTCCACGCGGCACGCCAACCCTTTCCAGCGTGTCCGACAGCATTGCGCAGATTTCAGCGTCGGCGGCGAAACTCGACGAACCGACGGTGTCGGCATCGCATTGATGGAACTGCCGGAACCGACCGGGACCTGGCTTTTCGTTGCGCCAGACTGGTCCCATCGCATAGCGTCGATAGGGTGTGGGCAGTTCATTGCGATGCTGCGCATAGACTCTCGCCAGTGGCGCTGTCAGGTCATAGCGGAGTGCCAGCCAGGTTGCGTCGTCTTCATCCTGCCAGGCGAACACACCTTCGTTCGGGCGCTCGACGTCCGGGAGGAACTTTCCCAGCGCCTCGACAGTCTCGACGGCTGGGCTTTCGAGCGGATCGAAACCATAGCGGTGATAGACTTCCGCGATCCGCGACAGCATCCTGTTTCGCTCGGCGACTTCGGTGCCGAAACAGTCTCTAAACCCTTTCGGTGTCTGCGCCTTGGGACGCGGCTGTTTCTTTGGTCTTGCCATGAGGATTCACCGCAGTGATGATCGCGCCGTCTATCGGATGCTACTGCCGGAGGCAAGGAAAGGGTTTCCATCTGGCGAACCGGCCTGGAACACATTCGGATGATCTGACCGGGTCGTTCCTGAGGTGCCCTTACATGTCGTCCACCTGCACCACACCAGCGATCGACTTTAGCGCGCTCTTTATCTGAGGATTGATCTGGAACCGTTCTCCGAGCGAGACATCCACCTCTCCTGGCAGGTCCTGGGACCGAAGACAAAGCTGGACCTCGCCATAAGTACGCAGCTTGGCGTTCTGCGCAGCGCGCTCGAGTAGAGTGGCGATGGAGGTCACCGCTTCCGCATTCTCGATGAATATCCGCAATCCCAGCGCGTCTGTGCCCGCCGTCACCGCATCGATTGGGCTGGCAGAGCGTGCCCGCAGCCCCAACTGGTTGTTTTCCATGGTCGCAATTACGTTCATGACAACGTTGCTGCCTGGCTCCAGATGCCCGCCCGCTTCTTCAAGCGCATCTGAAAAGACGGTAACTTCGTTCAATCCGGTAGGGTCCGAGATCTGCACATACGCGAATCGATCGCCCCGCGCTGACTTTCTTTCCTGTCGCCTGAGAACGGTACCGGCGATCTTGGTTACAAGCGGAGCACGTTCCGCCTGTGTGGCCACATCGGCAAGGGTCATCACGCCTTTCCGCCTGAGCAGTGTCATGTAGTCATCCAGCGGGTGGCCGGTAAGGTAGAATCCGATCGCTGTATGCTCCTCGGCCAACCTCTCCTGGGGAAGCCAGTCGTCAACCGCCGCGAGACGAGGTTCCGGCAGGTCGTCTCCGGTATCCCCGAACAGCGAAGCCTGGTTGGAGTTCTGCTGGTCATGAGCCGTCGCGGAGTAGGCTACCAGTGCGTCCAGGGATGCGAACACCCTGTGACGGTTGGGATCAAGCTGGTCAAAGGCGCCGGCCCGGGCAAGCATTTCCATTGGGCGTTTGCCAATTCGCTTCAGATCCACCCTGCGCGCCAGATCGAAGAGATTGACGAATGGCCTGTCGCCACGGGCACCGGTAAGCAGCCGCATCGCCTCCACGCCAACGTTTTTCAGCGCGCCGAGGGCATAGACCACCCTGCCCTCATTAACACTGAATGCCGCATCGGAGCGATTGACGCAGGGTGGCACGATTTCGAACCCGAGGCCGCGCCGTATCTCCTCGGCATAGACCGACAGCTTGTCCGTAAGATGCAGGTCACAGTTCATTACGCCAGCCATGAACTCAACAGGATGGTTCGCCTTGAGCCACGCCGTCTGATAGCTGACGACAGCATAGGCGACCGCATGCGATTTATTGAATCCGTAATTCGCGAACTTCTCCAGGAGGTTCCAGACTTCGACCGCCCTGCGGGCACCAACACCGTTCTTTTTGGCGCCTTCCAGGAATTTGGGTCTCTCGGCGTCCATCGCCTCCTTGATTTTCTTGCCCATGGCGCGTCGAAGAAGGTCCGCGCCGCCAAGCGAATATCCCGCCATTTCCTGGGCGATCTGCATCACCTGTTCCTGATAGACGATGATGCCCTGCGTTTCGTCGAGGAGATGATCGATCGTTGGATGCAGGAATTCGCGTTCGGAAAGCCCGTTCTTGACCTCGCAGTATTTTGGGATGCTTTCCATCGGGCCGGGACGGTAGAGTGCTACGAGCGCAACGATGTCCTCAATGCAGGTGGGCTTCATGCGGCCCAGCGCGTCCATCATACCCGCGCTTTCCACTTGGAACACCCCGACCGTCCTGGCACTGGTGTAGAGATCGTAGGTCTTTTCGTCATCAAGCGGGATCGTGCCCGGATCAATTTCGATTCCACGCCGTTTGAGCAGGTCAACGGCATTCTGGATCATCGTCAGTGTCTTCAGCCCGAGAAAGTCGAACTTCACCAGCCCGGCAGCCTCCACCCATTTCATGCTGAACTGACTGGCGGGCATTTCCGACCGCGAGTCCTGATATAGCGGAACCAGATCATCAAGCGGTCGGTCGCCGATCACCACGCCCGCCGCATGTGTCGAGGCATTGCGCAGAAGCCCTTCCACCTGACGGCCATAGGTTAGCAGGCGGTTGACGACTTCCTCCGCTCTGGCGGCGTCGCGCAGGCGTGGCTCATCCGCCAGCGCCTGTTCGATACTTACCGGCTTCACTCCTTCGACTGGGATCATCTTCGCGAGTCGGTCAACCTGACCGTAGGGCAGCTGCAGCACCCGTCCGATGTCACGGATGGCGGCTTTCGACAGTAATGCGCCGAAGGTGATTATCTGCGCGACCCGTTGGCGACCATATCTTTCCTGCACGTAAGCGATCACCTCCTCGCGTCGGTTCATGCAGAAATCTATGTCAAAGTCGGGCATGCTGACCCGCTCTGGATTAAGGAACCGTTCAAAGAGAAGGCCGTAACGCAGGGGATCAAGATCGGTAATGGTCAGGGCATAGGCGACCAGTGACCCCGCTCCCGATCCGCGGCCCGGTCCGACCGGGATGTTCCGTTCCTTCGCCCATTTTATGAAATCGGCAACGATCAGGAAATATCCGGGAAATCCCATCCGCTGGATGAGTTCGAGCTCGAACTCAAGTCGCTGTTCATATGCCTCCTGCGGCCTGGCCGGTTCGATGGCCGCGAGGCGTGCCTTAAGCCCTTCACGCGCCTGCCGTCTCAGTTCCTCCACCTCGTCATCGGCAAATTTAGGGAGAATCGGCGCGCGTTTCGTTGCCCGAAACGCGCAGCGGCGTGCGATCTCGATCGTGTTCTCCAGCGCTTCCGGAAGATCGGCGAACAGTGCCACCATTTCGTTCGGGCTCTTGAAGAAGTGCTGTGGCGTCAGGCGCCGACGGGGCTCCTGCTGGTCGACGTAAGCACCTTCGGCGATGCAGATCAGCGCATCATGCGCTTCGTACATGTCTGGGTCGGCAAAATACACGTCGTTGGTGGCAACGATCGGCAGGTCGAGCGCATAGGCGGTTTCGACAAACCACCTTTCGGTCTGGCGTTCCGCTTCGGGCAGGTCCATGCCGTCGTCAGGGTGACGCTGAAGCTCAACATATACTCTGTCGGTAAAGGCACGGGAGAGGCGCAGGAGGAGGTCCTTCCCCCGTTCGGGTTTGCCATCGCGCACCAGCCGTCCAAGCGGGCCGTCCGGACCTCCGGTCAGCAGGATAAGCCCGGTTGAAAGTACACATAGTTCATCCAGGCTGACATGCGGAGTGCTACCGTCGCCACGCAGGAAGAGGCACGAGTTGAGCTTCATCAGGTTGCGGTAACCCGTTTCGTTCTGCGCCAGCAGAATGACTGAGGCGGGCCCCTGCAGTCTGCGGTCGGTACAGTCGACGCCATGGTCCAGACTGAGCTGGCAGCCGATGATCGGCTGCAGGCCAGCCTCAGCGGCCAGAACCGAGAATTCCAGCGCGGCGAACATGTTGTTTGTGTCAGTCACTGCGACAGCCGGCATTCCGGCGTCGGCGCAAAGTTTCGCCAGCTTCCTGATCCGCACCGCACCCTCCAGGAGCGAGTACTCGGTATGAAGGCGAAGGTGGATGAATGAAGGATTACCGCTCATGTTCGAGAGCTACCGCAGCTGATAGAGGTTTGAAATGCCTCAAAGGAAATTTTCAAAGGCTTCTGCATGGAGTGATGCTCCAGGACAGTTACGTCATCATGTAGATAAATTCCCGTGCTGAATCTGCTTTGGAGTGAATTGCGCAGAGGCGGCATGTTCGTGGTCTGCGGAGTCAGTCGGCAAGCGATCGGTAGCCGCTCCCATCCCTGGCGAGTCTTTTTATCTTGCCAGTCGCACGGCCGTCCAGTTGGCTTATGACTGCTTCGATCCCTTCCACTGCCTGTCGGTCATGTCTCTGAGCTCGGTTCTCTATGGTTGCTTCGGATCCTGTCCAGGCATCCATCGGGATGCGAAGCGTAGAAGGTGAAGGTGGACAGCCAGGCGGCCCGACGGTTTCCTGGAGCCGGTTTCTCACGGGCTAACCCGCCATTGTCCGCTCCACATGGCCATGCAGAGAATGCGACCCTTCACAGGAAGCCTTTACGGTCTCGGATCTTCATTCACTGGCCGGAATGCCCGGTTGTCCACAGCTGTGTGGAACGTTTCATCACCGAATTCAGGCATATGACACCGTTCTTTTGGAACGACGGAATTCCGATGATGTCTGGGGTAAAATCTGCCTCTGGAAGACACGCGACTTGATGAATCGTTGGGTTTCTGCCATGTGATTCGCTCTGCACATGTCGCAGCTCGCAACTCCGGACAGGCGGAATGCCGCACTGTGGGGACGTCTTTGCGTCAGTATCAATGCTTCCAGGGGGAAGGTTCCATGCCCGGAACGGTCAAGAAGCGGTCGAATTTCACAAGGCAGCGCATGCTGGGTTTCCCGGATGCCTATGGCCTCTATGATCCCGCCCAGGAACGGGACGCCTGTGGTGTCGGCTTCATCTGCAACATAAAGGGTCGGGCGAGCCACAGCATCATTGAGCGCGCTGGCGACATGAACTGTTCGATGCTGCATCGTGGCGGTCTGGGTTACGAAAAGAACACCGGCGACGGAGCCGGGATCCTGACCGCCCTGCCACACCGACTCTTCGCAAAGGTCGCGGAAAGCGAGCTCGGAGAAAGACTCCCTTCACCAGGCCGGTACGGCGTGGGTACCGTCTTCCTCCCCCATGACGATGCTGAACACGCCCATTGCGTCCGGGTGATTGAGGAGGCTGCCGCTGAAGCGGGCCAGAGAGTCCTAGGCTGGCGTGTGATGCCCGTCGATCCCGATGGTGCCGATCTCGGACGGGCCGCCCGTGGTGCCATGCCACGTATCGCGCAGATGTTCATTGCCGCCGAAGGCGTGGAGGGCGACGCCTTCGAGAGACGTCTCTATCTCATTCGGAAGCACGCAGCCCACCGGCTTATCGGCGATGAAACGCTCATGGAGCGCAAGCTGCTCCACTTCGTGAGCCTTTCGTCCCGGGTCATCGTTTACAAGGGGATGCTGACGCCCCTGCAGCTCTTCCCATTCTATTCCGACCTCAGGGATCCCGATTTTGAGTCGCATCTGGCCATGGTGCACTCACGATTTTCCACGAACACCTTTCCTTCATGGGGCCGCGCCCAGCCCAACCGCTTCATGAGTCACAATGGCGAGATCAACACGCTGCTCGGCAACCGGAACTGGATGAATGCGCGGCAGGGTGTGGTTAGCAGTGAACTCTTCGGTGAGGATCTCGAGAAACTGTTTCCGATCGTCGAACCCGACTGCTCGGATTCCGGCACATTCGACAATGTCCTGGAGTTTCTCCTCATGACGGGACGTACGCTTCAGGAAGCCGTCCTTATGATGATCCCTGAAGCGTGGCAGCAGAACACGTCCATGTCTCCCGAGAAGCGGGCGTTCTACGAATATCATTCATGCCTCATGGAGCCCTGGGACGGACCGGCATCCATTGCCTTCACCGACGGCTCCTATATCGGCGCCGTACTGGACCGTAACGGACTGCGCCCGTCACGCTACTACATCACCGATGATGACATCTGCATCATGGCCTCCGAAGTTGGTGTGGTGGATGTCGATCCTGCAACAGTCGTCGAGAAGGGTCGACTGGAGCCTGGAAAGATCTTTCTTGTCGACTTCAGCGCCGGTCGCATGATTCCCGATGAAGAAATCAAGACGGAATGGGCACAGCAACGCCCGTATAGCCGCTGGCTCGACCGGCAGCGGATCGACCTCGCCGACCTGCCACTACCCAATCAGGTGCCCCACCTTGATGGCGAGACGCTGATCACGCGGATGCAGGCATTCGGTTACACCGTCGAAACGATGCAGTTCATGCTTCTTCCGCTGGCGAGGGAGTTGCGCGACCCGCTTGGCTCGATGGGAAATGACAGCTCCCTTGCCGTGATGTCCCAGAAGCCGCGCATGCTCTACGACTACTTCAAGCAGCTCTTCGCGCAGGTCACCAACCCCGCGATCGATTCGATTCGGGAAGAGGTGATAATGGCACTCGAATGCTATATCGGGCCTGAGCGCAACCTGCTCGAAGCGACGGAAGAGCATGCACATCGGCTCCGGATTCCCCATCCGATCCTATCCAACGAGGAAATGGCGGCGCTGAAGCAGCTGGATCACCGTGGCTGGCGGTCCCGTGTCATTGACATCACCTTTGCACGCGACTCTGGAGAGCGAGGACTTCTCGAAGCGATTGATCGCATCTGTGCGGAGACAACGGCTGCCATTGAGGACGGCGTGGCGATTGTCGTTCTGAGCGACCGCGAAATCGGACCGGATCGCGTTCCGATCAGTGCGCTGGCCGCAACCGGTGCCGTGCACCACCATCTGGTACGGATGGCGACCCGCACCAAGGTAGGTATCGTTGTCGAGACCGGTGAAGCACGTGAGGTACATCACCATTGCCTTCTGACAGGTTTCGGCGCGGATGCCATCAATCCATATCTGGCCTTTGAGGCCCTGTGGGACGCCCGCCGCAACGGATATCTTGACGATGCCGACCATATTACGGAAGACCCGGATGTTGTCGCGGCCTATCGGAAGGGCATTGCCAAGGGAATGCTCAAGGTGATGGCGAAGATGGGCATCTCGACGCTTCAATCCTACAAGGGGGCGCAGATCTTCGAATCCGTCGGTCTGGCCACTGAGGTGATTGACAGGTGCTTTGTCGGTACCGCGAGCCGCGTGGAAGGTGTGGGTTTCACGATTCTGGCTGATGAAATGCAGCGCCGTCATGCGCTTGGATTCCCGCGTCGCGATGTCGTGGCCCTGCCCGTGCTTCACAATCCCGGAGATTTTCACTGGCGGCGGCATGGTGACACGCACATGTGGGATCCAGAGACGATCGCCCATCTCCAGGTTGCATCGCGACAGAATGATGGGGACGCCTACCGGCGGTTCGCGGATCATGCCAACCATGAAGGCACTCGCAACGCGACATTACGGGGCCTTCTTAAGTTCGACCATGCCGCTGGACCTGGCCCGATCGACATCGAGGAGGTCGAGCCCGCGAGTGAGATCGTCAAGCGTTTCGCCACCGGTGCCATGAGTTTCGGTTCCATTTCGAAGGAGGCACACGAAACCCTCGCCGTCGCCATGAACCGAATCGGAGGAAAGTCCAACACCGGTGAAGGAGGAGAGGACGACAACCGCTACTTCCCTCTTGCGAATGGTGATTCGAAACGCTCGGCCATCAAGCAGATTGCAAGCGGACGTTTCGGCGTGACGATCAACTATCTGACGAATGCGGACGAACTTCAGATCAAGATCGTACAGGGGGCCAAGCCTGGTGAAGGTGGTGAGTTGCCGGGCGGCAAGGTGGACAGGTATATTGCGACGCTGCGCCATTCAACTCCTGGTGTGGGGCTGATCAGCCCGCCTCCTCACCATGATATCTACTCAATTGAGGACATTGCCCAACTCATCCATGATCTGAAGAATGCGAACCCTCTCGCGCGCATCAGCGTAAAGCTTGGCGCCGAGGTCGGTGTGGGAACGGTGGCTTCCGGAGTTGTGAAGGCGTGCACCGATCATCTGGTGATCGCTGGGGATTCCGGTGGTACGGGTGCGTCACCCCTTACCTCCATCAAGCATGCGGGGATTCCATGGGAACTTGGAATCGCCGAAACCCACCAGGTTCTGGTGATGAACAACCTGCGTTCCCGGGTCGTGCTCCAGACCGATGGCCAGCTCAAGACCGGAAGGGATGTCGCGATCGCGGCTTTGCTTGGCGCGGAGGAGTACGGCTTCGCTACGGCACCCCTTGTCTCGCTAGGGTGCATCATGATGCGCAAATGTCACCTGAATACCTGTCCTGTCGGCGTGGCAACCCAGGATCCCGATCTGCGCCGGAAGTTCACCGGCACTCCCGAGCATGTCATCAACTATTTCTTCATGGTCGCGGAGGAACTGAGACAGATCATGGCGGAAATCGGTTTCCGCACCGTCAATGAAATGATCGGACGTGTGGATGTGCTGTGCGTCGATGATGCCGTTGAGCACTGGAAGGCCCGTGGCCTTGATTTCTCGCAGATACTTGCTCCTGCCGCCGAGCCACCGGACTGCCTTGGCGTATACTGTATCCATGAACAGGATCACGGGCTGGAACGGGCTTTGGACAACCGGTTGATCGAACTCGCCCGCCCCGCATTGGAACGTCGTGAGAAGGTCCATCACGAACTTCCGATCCGCAACTCCAACCGGGTCGTTGGCGGAATGCTGTCGAATCGAATCATAAGGGATGTAGGTCCGGAAATGCTCCCGGACGAGACCATCCACTTCAAGTTCAACGGCAGCGCGGGCCAGAGCTTCGGTGCCTGGCTGGCACGCGGTGTCACGCTGGAGGTTGAGGGGGACGCCAACGACTATGTCGGGAAAGGATTGTCCGGGGGACGAATCATTGTCTATCCACCCAAATCGAGTCGATTCGTTGCGGAAGACCAGATACTTGCAGGAAATGTGATCCTGTATGGAGCCACATCTGGCGAGTGCTTTCTGCGGGGTTGCGTCGCCGAACGCTTTTGCGTACGGAACAGCGGTGCGACTGCGGTCGTTGAAGGCGTGGGAGATCATGGCTGTGAATACATGACTGGCGGACGGGCCATCATCCTTGGGCCGACCGGACGCAATTTTGCGGCTGGAATGAGCGGCGGCATCGCCTATGTGCTGGACGAGGATCAATCCTTCGAGGGGCGCTGCAACCCTGAAATGGTGGATCTTGAAAGAGTGGTTGACGACGAGGAAGGGCGTCTGCTGCGTAACCTGGTCAGCAGGCATATGGATCTCACGGGATCGACGGTTGCCGCAAGACTGCTGGAAAACTGGCGGAACGCCATGGACCGTTTCGTGAAGGTGATGCCGAAGGACTATAAGCGGGTTCTTAAGGCACAGGCGGAGGCGGCCGCCCAGGCGCAACTTCAGATCAAGGTTGCAGCGACCGGTGGGTAAGACGACAGGATTTCTGGAACATGACCGAAAGGCGGCGCCATATCGGCGGCCGGATGCCCGGATTCGCGACTTTGCGGAAATTTACACTGCATATGATGTCGAGAACCTAACGACTCAGGCCGCTCGCTGCATGGATTGCGGTGTGCCCTTCTGTCAGTCGAACGATCTCGCGACGGGCCGGAGCGGATGTCCGATACATAACCTGATCCCGGAATGGAACGATCTCGTCTATCGCAATCACTGGCGGGAGGCTCTGGATCGTCTGCACGAAACGAACAACTTCCCCGAATTTACCGGGCGCGTATGTCCGGCACCCTGCGAGGGTTCCTGCGTATTGGGAATCACCGATCCTCCGGTGACCATCAAGAATATCGAGATGGCGATCATCGATCGGGGATACGAGGAAGGCTGGGTGGTTCCGATGCCACCGAAAACCCGAACCGGAAAGAGGGTCGCTGTTGTGGGATCCGGGCCGGCGGGTCTGGCAGCGGCCGCCCAATTGAACAAGGCTGGCCACCATGTGACGGTCTATGAGCGGGAGGACCGGATTGGTGGTCTCCTGATGTACGGCATCCCAAACATGAAGCTTGACAAGGCTGGTGTTGTCGACCGGCGGGTCCAGATCATGCGCGAGGAAGGGATTGAGTTCGTTACTGGCGCTGATATCGGCGTCGGAACCGATGATGCGACATCCGTAACGGGTCTTGTCGCAGATGCCGATGCGCTTCTGCTTGCAACCGGCGCGACTTGCCCGCGGGAGTTGCCGATTCCGGGCCGCGAACTGGCGGGGGTGCATTTCGCCATGGAGTTCCTGACCGAGAATACCAGAAGTCTGCTGAGTTCGGAGTTTGAGGATGGGAAATACATCAACGCACGGGACCGGGATGTCATCGTCATCGGAGGTGGTGACACAGGTGCTGACTGCATCGCCACGTCGCTGCGTCACGGCTGCAGGTCGCTGGTTAACTTCGAACTCTTTCCTGAACCACCACAGACTCGGGGTGGCGGCAATCCTTGGCCGGAATGGCCCGCCATATTCCGGGTCGACTACGCTCACGAGGAAGCCGCGGCGAAATTCAGCGGCGACCCTCGCGTCTTCTCGATCTCGACCGAGGAGTTCCTGAGCGATGGTAATGGTCGACTTGCCGGAGTGAAGACAGTCGCTGTTGAGATTACCGACGGCAGGCCGAGGCGAATCGAGGGGTCCGAGCGTGTCTGGAAGGCTGATCTGGTGTTTCTTTCGATGGGATATCTTGGGCCGGAGCATTACGTCTCCGATCCTCTCGGCGTGGAGCTTGACGGGCGTTCGAACTATCGGGCCGTCAAGGGGGATTACCGCACGTCGGTTCCAAAGGTGTTTGCGGCCGGAGACTGTAGAAGCGGGCAGTCACTGGTGGTCCGGGCGATCAATGAGGGCCGGGAAGCCGCGAGGGAGATCGATCGCTTCCTTACCGGGACGACTGAACTGCCCTGAGCATCGGCTTCCCATCCGGAAATTCGATCGCCGATGGAGCTGATCGCGTCGGATTCCATTGTCTCGCAAGATGAACGCTCATTTCCAACCAGTCCTTTGGTCCGGTTGGGGTCCGTATGGAAAGGGAATATAGGCTTCGTCACTCTTGGCTACATTCGGGAGATTGTCGAGAAAGCGGCAGTCGACAACCCGTTCCAGAGACCGGTTAGCGTCATCCAGGATTTTCTCGAACCTGTTTTCTTCCAGTTCCGCATTCAGGTCATCATTCATGGCACCCTCCGCAATCCTGTCTAAGAATGGATATAACCCGCTACACACTTCCTGTTGGACAGGCAATCAGGTGCCTATCCGCAGTAGGTCTTAACTCCATTGTTCAAATTGGAGACTTCGCAGGAACCTCTCCGTTTCGTTCCTCTGATCCCCCGTTTCTGCCACCGGCCTCGTCCGCTTCAGCTGTGACGGCATTGCCCGCATCGTGCAGAAATACACTCGTGCCGCGGCACAGACCCCGCCGCCGCTAAACAGAATGACAGGCGGGTCAGTCCCGTAATCTGGGCCACACGCCCGCGGAGGACAAGGAATTCCGAAAAAGAGCAACCGGGAGACCCAGACTATTGGAACGAATACGCGTTCGACGAGCCGACCGGCGTCGATGCCCGATGACGAAGTGCCTGCCTTCCTGTCCACGACCGTCGGCCGATGCACCGCAAGCGACCGACCGGCAGTCGTCCTTCATCCGAAAATGTCAAATTTATGACGTAATATCAACCCCCCGTTCCACCCTGAAGTGCAACACTTTCAGTAGCGGGTTTCTCCCGGGTCGGCGCAGGATGTTGCGAATCGGCCAGGTAGCGGCGACAGTCCCGGTGAGTTCAGAACCGGAGACCGCCATGCCAAAGGGCTACCACCACCTGACCCAGCCCGAAAGATGCCAGATATACGCCCTGAGGAAAAGCGGGCTTTCGCAGGGAGCGGTCGCCCGGCAGCTCGGGCGTTGCCGCTCGGTGATATCGCGGGAGATACGTCGCAACAGCGGGGAACGGGGCTACCGGCACGCCCAGGCGCAGCGGAAGGCGGAGGAGCGACGGCGTGCGGCGTCATCGGTTCCGAGGAAACTGACGCCGGAGCGCTGGGCGAAGGTCACGGAGAGGCTGGAAGAGGGCTGGAGCCCGGAACAGATTTCCGGCCGGCTGCGGCTGGAGGACCCGGGGATGGCGGGCAGGCAGCGGATTTACGACCGCATCAGGGGCGGTCGCGGGAACGGCGGCGGGCTCTGGAAGCACCTCCGGCGGCGTGGAAAGAAGCCGAACTGGAAGGGCGGCCGCCACTCGGGCCGGGGTCACATCCCCGGCCGGGTGGACATCTCCGAGCGCCCGCAGGAGGTGGAGGCGAAGGAGCGCGTCGGCGACTGGGAGGCGGACACGGTGATCGGAAAGGCGCATGGCGGCGCGGTGGTGTCCCTTGTGGACCGGGCCTCGAAATACACGCTTCTCCAGAGGGTTGACCGCCGGAAAGCGGATGTGGTCGGGAAAGCGATGGTCGACATGCTCGGTTCGCTCGACGCTCCGGTGCACACGATCACCGCCGACAACGGCAAGGAGTTCGCCGGTCACGCGGCGGTGGCGAAGGCGCTGGAAGCGGCCTTTTTCTTCGCCCGCCCGTACCACTCCTGGGAGCGGGGGCTGAACGAACACACGAACGGTCTGCTGCGCGAGTATCTGCCGAAGGGCACGGACTTCCGTACGGTGACGGACAGGGAGGTCCGGGAGGTGCAGGACATCCTGAACGCGCGTCCGCGCAGGTCCCTCGGCTACCTCACACCGGCGGAGGCGCTGCGGCGGGCCCGGCCTCCCTGAGCCGACCGTTCCGTCGGTCGGCGGGGAAAAGGCAGGCCACCAGGCGCGGCCCCCGGGGCGATGGTCGGGCTCCGCCCTCCCTTCGCCCCGGGGGCCGCGCCTGGCCGGCGGAAGGCCCTTGCGGTGCCGGAAGGGCGGGATTACGCTCCGATCCACGGGACTTTCGCCGTCCTGGACGCCGGATCGGGTGGCCTGGGGACGGAATCCGCCACCATACGGCCCTTTCCGGGGCGTTCCCTGCGCGTGGGCTCCGCCCCCCGCTGCGGAAACGCCCCGGAAAGGGCCGGGCGTTGCGCTTCGGACTGGAAGTGGGGAACGGAATACATGATAATTTCGGCATTGGAAGATTGTCGGCACTAGCCACATCATGTCGATATCGACATAATGTGGCCGAACGGGAGATCAGGATCACGAAGGTAAGGATCAAGGTGTCCGGATGCTTCCGGACCAGCCTGTGCCGAAACAAGGCGCCGGATCCAAGGCATGGCACTTTTTCTAGATCAGGATGGCGATACGTGGTAATCTAGCTTCGAGTCAGGGATGATGATATGCGCAACTCATCGAAAATACTGGTGGCGACAGGGACTGTCTTGACGAGCTCAGCCACCGCCACGGCCAGGAAAGCCCCGGGCGAGAATGAAGCTATGCTGTCGTGCCTTCTCAATCCATCATCCTGGGGCTGCGCCGAAGAAATACCGCCGTGTCTGCTTCCAGGTACGCCGGGGACGGTCCACCGCGCACATGTGTATTTGATGCCCAGGCAGGAGGCGTCGTCCGTGGCGCACCCATCGAGTGTGTTTACGGCGACCAACACGGAAGTGTGGCGTGTGGCCCGGTAATTGGAGAGCCATGATATGCTGGTGTGTGCCGCGATGCCATTGAAAAGGGAAGAGCCCAAGGAGTGGACGCCTCCAACCGCCCCACGATCCAGCGCCGAAGATGCATGGGAACTGCGGGAGCACCTGAAAGCCCTGGATCCCGTGGCGAAGAGGCTGGAAGAGGCTTCTGACCTCGACGAGGAGGCTGCCAAGACTTTCAAGGAGTTCCGTAGGTGCTGCAGCCGGGTAGAGGAGGCTGCCCGTGCGACCGGGGGGATCAAGGACCAGACAGACGTTGAAGTGGACGAGGCGGCTTTTGGGTTCGCGAGTGCTGTCCTTACCATTCTGGGCCTCTTGGTCTTCTTTGGAGTCCTGAAGGCATTGGCATCCTAGTTCGAACCCGTAACGCCTGAATGGTGTCAGATAGGGTTGGTGGCGTCTTCATCGCCAGCAGCTGCGTCGCCTTCGCTCCATGAACAGGAGGGAAAAACGGGAAATGCCTAGAATGATACTGATGACCCTGGCCGCTGCGCTGGTGGTCGCAAGGAGTGCAAACGCCAGCGAGGATGCTATGGCCGCAATGACCGAGGTGCTGATGGAGATTGCCCCGAATCCTGCTCAGATCGCGTGTGTCCTGGTGGAGGGGGGCGCAAGTCTCGTTTGCGGTCAGTTGATTATGGCTCCGGAAACTGTCGCTGATCTTGAGGATTATCTCTGCAGTCCACCCACAAGAGTCAACCCGGAAGCGTGTTCACGGACGTACGTGCCACCAGATTTCCGATGGTTCCTGAACGTGGTTGATGACTGGGTTGGGCTGGAGTGATCGCTAAACGAAGCCGCCGCAGTGTCGGGTGTGGTTCGCCGATACATGTCAGCTAGCGACCCGGTGGACAGCCGGGTGCAAATGGAGGGAAAGGCATGGACTTCGATAGAATAATTGGGGCAGCGATCTTTGCCGCCATCGCCATCACCGTCTTTGGTTTGCTTTCACTTCTCCTCTACCGGCTGGGCGGAGGACAGGATGGAGATGGGGATGGCGGAAGGCGAAGAAAGCCTTTGTATAGCGGCCTCGAACGCCCGCCTGGGGGCCGCTTCCTCATTTGATCGTCCGCTTCACCTGTTTGAAATCAGGTCAGGGGAGGACGCCACCGCAGACAGCGCGCCAGACTACCGCACGGCGCTCCACTCTGGTCGGTCGCCCGTTCCCGCCACTAGGGTCAGCGGTGTTCGACGCAGTTCAGTGGCGCTGATCCGGAGGCATGGGGCGTCTTTCCGCTTCGCGCCGGATGGTGCCGTCCCGAGTCGCAACCGGAATCCCGCTGCCGAAGTACTACGCTTCGGACTGGAAGTGGGGGTCCAAAATGCCAACAGGCCCTAGACAGACTCCGAACCCCGCGATTAGCGTGTCAAACGGATGTCTCGGGAGAATCAGCGATGAAGTCACATTACAGGGTTGTTGTCATCGGCGGGGGCGTTGTCGGGGCGTCCGTCCTATACCATCTGGCAAAATTTGGCTGGTCGGATGTCTGCCTGATCGAGCGAAAGATCCTGACCGCGGGGTCGAGCTGGCACGCAGCCGGCGGCATTCATGCACTCAACGCTGATCCCAATATCGCTGCCCTGCAGGCCTATACCATCGATCTGCTGTCCGAGATCGAAAAGGAAAGTGGTAAGGATATCGGACTGCATATGACGGGCGGCCTCATGCTGGCAGGTACGCCAGAACGCTGGGAATGGCTGCAGTCGGCTTACAGGGTGTTCCAGACCATTGGGATCGAAGACTGCCGTCTGGTGACGCCTGAGGAAGCCGGAGAACTGAACCCGGTCATGAGCACTGACGGCCTTGTCGGCGCGCTCTGGGCTGATCGCGAGGGGCATATCGACACGACAGGAACCGTGCAGGCTTATGCAGGTGCCGCCAGTAAACATGGTGCCGAAGTAATCGAACACAACCGGGTTCTGGAGCTGAACCCGACAGCCGATGGTTGGAAAGTAATAACGGAGCAAGGCACGATCTACACCGAACATGTGGTCAATGCCGCTGGCCTTTGGGCCAAACAGGTGGGCCGTATGGCAGGGATCGAACTGCCCGTCTCGCCTCTCAACCACCATTATCTGGTGACCGATACGATTCCAGAAGTAGCCGAACTGGACACGATGCTACCGATGACGGCGGATCTGGAGGGTTTTACCTATATGCGGCAGGACCAGAAGGGCATGCTTCTGGGTATCTACGAGGTGAATCACGAACACTGGATGATGGATGGCGCGCCGTGGGAATATGGCTTCGAGCTTCAGCAGGAAGACCCCGACCGAATCGAGAATGAGCTAATGCTGGGATTCGAGCGCTACCCCTGTCTGCAGGAGGCTGGGATCAAGACATGGGTGAACGGGGCGTTCACTTTTTCTCCCGATGGAAATCCGCTGGTGGGTCCGGTGCGCGGCAAGCGTGGCTATTGGTGCGCCTGCGCGGTAATGGCGGGATTCCTGCAGGGTGGTGGTGTCGGTAAATCATTGGCCGAATGGATCATCCATGGTGAACCCGAAGAGGATGTCTTTGGGATGGATGTCGCGCGCTACGGCGATTACGCGGGCAACAAACGCTATATCAGGGAAACCACGGGCCAGTTCTATTCGCGCCGGTTCGTTATGACCTATCCCAACGAACAGCTGCCCGCAGGGCGCCCTATGAAAACTGCGCCCGCGCATGATGCCATGGATAGGGCAGGGGCCAGATGGGGCGTCAGCTATGGGCTGGAAGTGCCGCTGATGTTCGGCCCGCAGGGATTCGAGGAAACCCCCAGCCTGCGCCGGTCGAACGCGCATGAGATCGTGGCCCAGGAGTGCAGGACCGTACGCGATGCGTGCGGCTTGCTGGATATTTCGGGCTTTTCGCGCTTTGAAGTCTCCGGTCCCAATGCGGTTGAATGGCTGAACCGTATCATGGCCTCCAGACTGCCAGCGCCGGGTCGTGCGCGTCTGGCCCCAATGGTGGGTGAAACCGGGCGCCTGAAGGGTGATCTGACGGTATTCAACTGGGGCGATGGCCGCTTCTGGATCATGGGTAGTTACTACCTGCGTGAATGGCATATGCGTTGGTATTCCGACCATATGATTGATGGAGTTACCGTCAGTGATATTTCGGACGGGATGGTGGGCTTCTCACTCTCGGGTCCGAACTCGCGCAGGATCCTCGAAATGCTGACTGATGCTGATGTCAGTCATACTACCCTGCCATTTATGGGATGTGCCCAGATTGATGTGGGACTGACCCGCGCTCATGTCGGGCGCATCTCGGTCACCGGCGAGCTTGGGTACGAGATCAACGTGCCGGCCGAACACCATATCAGTCTGCGACGGGACCTGCTGGACGCTGGTGCTGATCTGGGCCTGAAGGAATACGGATTCTATGCGTTGAATTCACTGCGACTGGAAAAGAGCTTTGGGATCTGGAACGCGGAATTTACCCAAGGCTACACACCTGGAATGACTGGCATGGACCGCTGGATCGACTGGGACAAGGGGGATTTCGTTGGACGTCAGGCTGCGCTGGCCGAACGCGACGGGAATGGTCCCGCTCTCAGGCAGGTCACATTGAACATCAACGCCGATGGCGCGGATGCCACAGGATTCGAACCAGTCTGGCAGAACGGAAATCGCGTCGGCTTTGTAACGTCGGGTGGATACGGGCACACTGTTGGTAAATCCCTGGCCATGGCGCTTGTCAATGCCGATCTAGCCAAACCTGAGCAGGAACTGTCCGTTCATGTTGTGGGTGTTGAACGTACGGCCACGGTCATTGCGCCTTCGCCCTATGATCCTGACGGAAAGGCAATGCGTCTATGACTGACGCCCCGACGCAAAGGTAACCGAAGGCGCACGGACGTAGCTGAGACATCCGTGCGTCAGGCCGACAATCGCAATCAGTGCAATCGGTTTTCGAAGCTTGAGTTCCTTTCATGATGCGGCGGTGAATGTCCTGGATCTGACAACCGGGTCGCCTGCCTGTTCACGCATGCTTCGAGGGTCTTGATCCATGGCTGCCAAGCCGACGCGCATTACACAGTGAAGCAGAATACCTTAACTTACATGGAATCTCGAAGACCGCGTTTCCTGCAGCAGCGCGTAGGAAGGGCCTCCTCAATGGTGGTCGGGAATTTGTGCAAGTGGTGCAGCGCGTCTAATAAGATATTGATATTGGATGATGATTATGATATGAGGCTAGGGAACGGAGGCTTCTAGGGGTCTCGTCAGTCCATTGCATCTACATGGCTGTCTCTTCTTCCCGAATGAGTGCTTCGCTGATGGATTCATCAGGCAGCGCATCCGTAAGCCCATGCCTCTGGGACATCCATTCGCCTGGTCGACCGTACGGTAGACGCCGTTTGCAATCGTAAAGGCCGGAATTCAGGCCAGGATCGGGACTGGAAGAACGCCAATCTGGCGGCTCCGATGACAGTTCGCTGCAGGCTCCTGATCATGGTCTTCCCACAGGACACACATCGTCACATCGGTATCAACACCCAATAATCCAGGTCGAGAAGCACTTCCGGTAGGTACTTTCCATCCTCGTCGCGCAGGACGAAAGGTTCACCTTTGGTGGCGACTAGCCGCAGGCGAAGCGCACCAATCCCCGGCACGGTGGTTTCGGATCTGTCAAGCACTTCCGACCAGGCCCTTACCGTATCTCCTGCAAAGCATGGGTTCGCATGCGTGCCCGCGTTCAGCGCGCAGATTATCTGTGCGTTGGCCAGACCATTATGGCTTAGCGCCCGCGCAAGGGAAATGACATGGCCGCCGTATACGAGACGTTTGGCGTCTGGTCGCGCCGTCGCGTCGAAATGCACCCGGGCGGTGTTCTGCCAGAGCCTGGTGGCCATCATGTGTTCCGCTTCCTCAATGGTCACTCCATCAAGGTGATCGATGGTCTCACCTGGCTCGTAGTCGCTCCAGCGATGATGTTCGCCAGAGGCGTGGAAGTCATATTGCTGGAAGTCAAGCCCCTCGGGCACAATGATTCGGTTGGCTGGAACCGCCTTTGCCAGTATCGGAACGGTCTTTGGCGGCGCAGGGGAGTTGAGGTCGCGCTTTCTAACCATAACCCAACGGACATATTCCAGAACACGCTCATCCCGCTGGTTTAGTCCAAACGTGCGAACCCAGACGATACCTGACTTTCTACTGGAGTTTTCCCTGAGGCCGATTACTTCGCTGACCGATCGTAGTGTATCGCCGGGCCAAACTGACCTGAGCCAGCGGCCTTCGGCGTAGCCGAGATTGGCTACGGCGTTCAGAGAGATGTCCGGGACCGTCTTTCCGAAGACGACATGAAACACCACCAGATCATCAATCGGGGACTCCTTTAGTCCGCAACTCATCGCAAAGCTGTCCGATGAGTGAATCGCATGACGGGTCGGATACAACGCGTGATAAAGGGTGCGCTCACCGACTGTCACGGTACGTGGCGTCGCATGCCTGATCGTTTCGCCGACCCTGTAATCCTCAAAGTAACGACCTGTCCTGGCTTTGTTCATTTCCATTGCTCCCGTTGCTGCATCCGGCGCAGGGGTCGCGAACGCCCTAGGATCTGCGGGATAGTTCGTCTATCGCGCCAAGTCAGTTGTTTGGCTTAACCCGCTGGATTGACCGCATCCTGACTCGGTGCTGTCACTGTCCACCGTTCCGGGTTGAAGTGGCTGGACATTGTCTCGCCCTTGATAGTCTCACCCACTGAATGGGTTGGGGCCGACCCAAATGTGAATGGCGGCGATGACCGCAAATGCCGCTGCCGAAATCGCCAGGAGTCGGATATCCCCAACCAACGTGCCGTCCTGGAACCGTTTCCAGTTCGGTTCAGCGTGGTTGATGACTAGCATTTCTACGATGGCCCAAAGACCGAGTAGTCCAAACACCGCTATCGAAGCGCTGTCGCCATTGACCAGCAGATGAGCAATGGCCCATAGGAGAACCCCGGTCAACATGGGGTGGCGGAACCAGCCGCGGGCGCGACTCTTCGAACTGCCGAGGCCGAACAGAACCACTGCCAAGACCATGAGCAGATTATTGGCATGCCTTCCCCAGTCCGGTGGTTCATAGATGGTAATCCCATCCACGCCGCGGTAACCCATTACCATCAGTATGACCGAGACGAGGATTGCGACGGCGATCGTGCCGCGAGCGGCTGCCCCCATCCGCTCCTCCATCGCCATCCGACGCTCTGGAGCGAGCCTTTTGAATAGATGCGCCAACCACCATAGCGCGATACCGAGATACAGGATAATCTGCCAGGTCATATGGTCCTCTCCGATGCCGAAATGGCCTCGGCTCTCGCCAGAAGCGCACGGTCCATTGCGATATGCAGGTTTTCTACAATGCTGCCGTCGACTACGGCAACACCTTGGCCAGCCGCTTCGGCTGCTTCGAATGCCTTGATTCTGCGCTGAGCCAGATTGACCTCATCAGCGGTTGGTGCGAACACTTCGTTCGCTATCGAGACCTGCGCAGGATGAATCAGCGTTTTGCCATCGAAGCCCATATCTCGGCCCTGAACACATTCCATGCGCAGCCCTCCTTCATCCCTGAACGCGTTGTAAACGCCGTCAACGCAGATCACGCCGTGGGCGCGGGCAGCAAGTAGGGTGAACTGAAGGCTCGTCAGAAGTGGCATCCGATCGGGACGAAACCGGGAGTTCAGGTCTTTGGAGAGATCGTTCGTCCCGAGCACAAATCCCTTTAACCGGGAATGTGCCGCGATCTCTTTGGCATTGAGTATTCCGGCGGGAGTCTCGATCATCGCCCAGAAGTCGATTTCGTGAACCAGATCGGCAAGTGCGTCGAGGTCAGCGGCAGATCCGACCTTAGGCAACAGGATCGCATCGGCGTCCGTATCCCTCATCGCGCTCACATCGTCAGCGCCCCATTCAGTGTCAAGTCCGTTGATTCGCACGATTTTCGTGCGATTTCCGAAAGTTGCCGCATTCAGGGCGTTGGCGACCAGTTCCCGCGCATAAGCCTTTCTGTCCGGTGTCACCGCATCTTCAAGGTCAAGGATGATTGCGTCAACCGTAAGCTCCTGAACTTTACGCAGGGCACGTTTATTGGAGCCTGGGATATAGAGCACCGAACGATAGGGTCTGTTGCTGTGAAGCATGTTCTTTCCCTGAATTTCCGCTGCACCGCAGAAAGTCACCAATTGCGCCCGGATGCAAGTACCGCTCAACGCACTGCGGGAGTATGGAGTTAATGTTCCTGGGCAGCGCATGGCCGGAAAGCCATGAATGCCTTGGCGCTGTCGTAAACTCATTGGGTGAAAAGCTGTGCTCTGATCTGCGACTCCTATCTCAGGAAGAAACTAGGCAGTATCTGTCTCCAAATCCTGTGGATGACGCAGGTTGTTTGGTGCCACCGTCCAAAACGACTGATCTAGCGTGATTTGGCCTTCCATCTGCAGATTCAACGTCATTTCCAAGGATTCGCACTGCTTTCATTTCCCTAATTCCAGTCCGAAGTGCGACACCGGCCTTTTCCGGGGCGTTTCCGCGGCGGGGGCGGAGTCCGGGCGGAGGGAATGTCCCGGAAAGGGCCGGGTGGCTGCGGTCTCCGTCCCCTGGCCATCCGATCCGGCGGCCCGGACGGTGACGGTCGCGTGGATCCGGGGCGTAACCAGCGTAATCCCGCTCCTACGGTGCCGCAAGACCCCGCGCTTGGTGACCCAGCCCTTCCCGTCAGCCGACGGAACGGACGGCCCCGGGAGATCAGGGCGGTTTAGAGGTGCCGGGCTCACCGTGGACCGGCAGCCGCTGAAAGGGCTTGATGTTGCGCTGAAGAACCACCGGAGTAGCGTGCGGGAGCGGCGAACAGGGCAAACCGGGGCTTTAACCAAGTTTGCAAATCTCACGGAAAACACCAGAATGCGAAACCAGCAGGACGGTGCCTTGGGTCGACAGCTCATTCAATGCCCGATTCACGCGGTTCGTGAATTCATCGTCAGTTTCGCCACCCGGAGGACTGGCCTCTTTGCCTCTTTCCCGCTTCGGCCTGCCTTCGTAGATGCCCCAGGACCGCTCAGCCCACCCGGAATCAACAATGAGACCACAGTCGCGGGCAGCACGGGATGGCGATACCGTCACAAGGCATCTCTTCAACGGGCTGCTGACTATCGCATCAATCCGATAGTTGCCCAGTGCGTGGACTGCCTGCTCCGCTTCCCAGGTGCCAACATTGGAGAGATGGATGTCTGACTGACCCATTGTTAGTCCGTCAATTTTGGAGTTCGTTTGCGCATGCCTCAGAAAAATGAATGATGTGGGCGGCTTCCTAACCTGTTCTCTGTTCATGCTGCAGGCCTACAGGAGAAGGGATTCCATGACATTATGGCGAGGGCCGCGACGGTCGGGGCCGAATCGTGCCTTTCCTTCCGCACCACGCGGAGAGCCCGGCTGGAAAGTCAGGTCATTGACAGCTCTGCGTAATGACGAAATCAACAATTTAGCGCCTATGGGGCGCTGCCCCGAGAAGGCGGGTCGTTACCGCTCTGGTCGAGGGACCGTGCCGAAGCCGGACCACCCGCCTTCACTTTTGTCTTCCGCGTCCCGATGGACGCTTGGGCTGGACCCGAAACACCCGCGGGGAGAGGAGCGCAGGACACGACGGACAGGATAGTGGCGGGAATTGACGTAAGCAGGGGATGGATGTCCATGCAAATGGCGGGGCGAGGGTTTTGGGAACGGAAGGGACGGCTCAGGGCGTTGTCCAGCTGGCCGCGCGAACGTGGCGTTCGATGCCTCACCTCACGTCTTGGTCGGGGCCACCGGGTGGTTTCACCGCCAGTTGCACCAGCCCATGCACGACAGGGACTGTATCGTGCACGTCGGCAGTCCTCTCCGGGCGTGGCATTTCGGCGGAGCCGCGGAGCTATCAGTCGTGCATCCGAACCTTTAGAGCACGCCAATTTCCGCCAAAGCGGCGTTAAGATCCGAGGGAAGGGCTCCATCTCTGGTGCGACGGGTCGGCAAGTCAGGCGGGGCATCCTCTAGCCGAAGATATCGCCACCCCTGAAACGGACGCCTCGGAGCAGCGGCGACACGGACCAGGTTCGGGTCAAGAACGATGGCACAACGCCGGATTCCATCGCCGCCGGTGACCTCATCGAGCCGTAGGATCCTCTGTCGGCATGATATCATCCCGTTGATTACCCAATAGATGCTTCCACCGTTCAGTATCTCCGCTTCACGCCTTGGCCGCATTCGGGTTATGTGCCGAGGCAAGCCGTCGGGACCTTTGGCTGCCAATGTCTTCTGCCAATGACCGAGACTCTCTACGCTCTCTGAGCCAACGGATAGTTTGATCAGATTGATGTGCGCTGCCAATGATTGTCTCCCATTTTCCATCAATGGTAGGGCATTTCAAGTCGTCCACAAGTTAGGGCGGCATAGTTCGCGGCTACAGACCGGTCGCCGATTCCTTTGAGTGAAAACTGGCATGACTCGCTGCCAACGTACCAAACCCAGAACAGGATTGGGACATAAAATACCAGCCGATGGCGCTTGATGAAACACTGCTGGATCTAAAGGTCGAGGAAATCTGGTGGCGAGCCGAGAGAGCACTTGCTGCGGCAGAGGTTATACCCACAGCTTGTGAAAACAGATTCTATCAAGTGCTTGAGGGCTTCAGACTCCCTGCAGTCGAGCGAACCATCGCAAACGACGGACGTTGGCACCGACGGTCAGTAACTCCGTTCAGCGGCTTCGTCATGGGAACGCCTCCCGACGGCGTAGGTGGGATTTTCAACACGTTTGCAGGAAGCGGTGGCCATCTCGCAACTGGGGCGGAATCGGGTGTGATATCTCCACTGTCCATCCAAGTGGCGGTGCGGTCTCAGGGGTCGGGGTAACGCGAGTGGGCCGGGGTCATTCACGGAAGTCTGGAGCGCGATGTGCCGGAAAATCATGTCGGTGGGTTGCGGCGGAGTGCCGTGATGGCGACCGTACATTGCGATCTTTCGGAAATTTGGAATTTCATTGGCGACGAATCGGATCCGGCTCAGCTACGGAACTTCACGACTCGGCACTGGCGACGGATGGGTTCACTGAGGCGGTTAAGGCAGGCTGATGCCTGAGCATTGAATCTGCCGGCAGGACCAATTTCACCGCCGAGGCGCGGGATCGATGGAATGGGATCATGCGGTCAATGTACGACTGCGTCGAGCCTGGCGTGATTGTCAATGACTGGATGTATGTGAGGAACAATCTAACGTATCGCGAGACCATAGATGACAATCCTTTGCAGTGGACCACCGGTACCGCCCGACGGCTGGTGCTGGCCTGGTTCTGTCAGTACCGCACAACTTTATCAGTGACGTCCAGCTCTGGTATCAAGGTGCATTGGACCGAAACCCTCGCCTGTCGGCCAATCTTCTCCCTGTGCCGTACCTATTCGGATACTGCCGCCTCCTTCACAAGCCGGCACTACGGATGGCGATATCCGGCGCATCGTCCCGGTTGATACGGCCGTGGTTCACCAACAGCGTTCGGATTGTCATGGGTGAGACCTTGAAGCGCTCAGCGACTTCATTTTGCTTTTCCTCGGAATGAACGTCATCGGCCAGCATCTCCTCAACTGATCGGAACGGGCTCAGGAACTCGGCGGCAAACGCATGCTGCATCCTTTGCCGATAGCTTTTGGTTCGGGTCGCGGGAGATAGTCGTTCAGACGCATAATCGGTCAGGCTGCCGAGTGCGCGGTCGCCGATCAGACGCGCGAGTTCGAACCGCCGCCCCGTTTCCCAAGTTGGCCTGAGCGAAAGGCGCGCAGCACCCTTGTCTTTGTCAAACAGGAAGGACATCCCGTCAGAATGCCTGTCAGTCTTGGAAATCGTTTCTTTGGTCGTTCCCGCGAATTCTGCAAGAGTCTGGTTGGCAATCGGCCGCCCGTCAAGTGCCTCCTGGGCGCGAAGTCGGCGCGCAGCCTGTTGACCCACACGCCATGCTTCAGCCTCTCCTGGCATCGGTATGTCCGTCGTGTCGTCTAACATGAGTGCGTCGTGCATGTTGGCGTCGAAACCGTTCGCATCCGCAGCATTCAGGATGTCCTGTGCCGACATCATCTTCTTGGATGTGCCACGAAACGCTGCATCGCCAGCCACTTCTCCCAACGCTTCGTCCCCTAGTAACGCCGCATCCCGGAGGCGGTCATGTATCATGCTTTCGTCGGCTTCGTCAGGGTCGTAACCAAGCTGCGCTTCCAGTCGCCTGTAGCGCGCAGCCACCGGGTCTTGCCGTTCCGCCTTCAGATCCTCCCACAGACTATGAAGGTTGGTACCACGGAGATGATAGCCATCAAGTCTGGTCAGGATGTCTTTCACAAAACTGCCAATGGCTGCTTCCATATCTTTGGTAGAAACAATCTCGTGCTGCGTGGCACCGAAATAACGAAACAGACACCTGTCTTCGGATCGTTCGGATGTGAGGAAGAATTGCAGGCCGTCGGAATAAATCGTGATATTGGGCTAGGCATAACTGTCACCAACGGTTGCCATTCGATGGGCAAAGTCCCAGCGGCCTCCCGCATCGTCGTAAGTTGGTCGGACCATCTCCCATCGAAGCCGCCACCAGTTCCACACGAGCCATTCAGCAAGAGGATAGCCGGAAACGTGGGGCCCGTGTCGCAGTTCCCTTCGCGCCGTGTCTTCCCCGGCGGTCAATAGCCTATCATTCGCGGTGACGGCGAAAAGGCCAAAGGTCGCCTGTTCCTCCAAAGTGCCGGTATCAAGAGATTCGGCTGTAAGCGAGATCGTTAGGCTGCCGGGCATCTCAACCGCCATTCCCGAAGAACCAATTGCCGCATGGCGTCATAGTCCTTGCCCAACTCGTAGCCATGATAGTTCCGACTGCCCCGCTCAATCTTGGCCTCGTAGGCCCGCCCCGCGGTGTCGACCGCCCGGACATATTTCGGAAACCCGTCTTGGTCGATGACACTTATCATACCGCGCCCTATGCGTTGGCGGAATAGGCTTGTCGCTTCTTGGCGTGTGACACTTGAGCCACTTCCATCACATAGCGACTTGTTTGGCCGCGGGCCTGGCAGTGCCAGCCACTGGTCGGGTGGGTTGACGGTTGCCCGGAAGCGGGCCGCGTTGGGACCAGTCCTGCCGAAAATACCGACCTGACACCGGAATTCTTCCGCCACAGGGCAGGTGCGGCATAAGGGCGCTTTCCCGGATGCCGAAACTTGGCTCGGAAACGCCATAAAAACCCCCAGGAAACGCCATATGCAGAATTTGGGAGCTCCAGGCCTGTTGACTTGGCGTTTCCTGGGGATTAAGCGCCGTCTGTCCCGGTGGCTCGCATCGGGATTCGAATTTGGTGTTGGTGGCCCCCGCAAGGGGATGCCTGTCGCCCGTACGGGAGAGGACAACGCCCTTCAAACCCACCCTTTGCATTAAGGGTGCCTGTGACAGTGAAGGAGACCAGAGGTGACCAAACGCACCGCTGCCAAATACAAGATCGATCTCCGGATGGGCGAGAACATCTGGGGCCGACCGAAATCCCCCGTGAACCGCAGGGAATACGGGCCCGGCCAGCATGGCCAGCGCCGCAAGGGCAAGATGTCGGATTTCGGCATCCAGCTTCGCGCGAAGCAGAAGCTGAAGGGCCATTACGGTGACCTGACCGAAAAGCAGTTCAAGCGCATCTTTGGTGAGGCCGCCAGAATGAAGGGTGACACTGGCGAGAACCTTATCGGCCTGCTCGAGCGTCGTCTTGACGCAGTAGTTTATCGCGCAAAGTTTGTGTCCACCGTGTTTGCTGCACGGCAGTTCGTCAATCACGGCCACGTTAAGGTAAACGGACGCCGGGTGAACATTCCGAGCTATCGCGTAAGCGAAGGCGATGTAATCGAGGTGCGTGACCGCTCCAAGCAGCTTGCCTTCGTGCTTGAGGCTGCGCAGCTCGGCGAGCGCGATGTGCCGGATTATATTGACGTGGATTTCTCGAAAATGGTCGCCACCTTCGTACGTACGCCAGGTCTGGGCGATGTACCATTCTCGGTGGTCATGGAGCCGCATCTGGTCGTCGAATATTACGCCAAAAATTAAACAGGCAGCTACGCTGGCTGGACAATCCTGGTTCAGTTGGCTGCTTTCCGCTGCCGCGGATGCGGGAAACGGCTGGACTGCGGCCCCCCGCTTCCTGATCTGGATCCGACTAGCTGCGAGCGTCCGGCCAGCGCCTGAAGCGCACCAGCCTCGCTCCGCTTCGACTGAGGGGGGATAGTGCTTGCGAGGGAAGTTACCGAAACATCTCCCATGGTGTTCGGTCAGTTTCAGGCAGTGGCGGCGGCTGGTCGGCTGGAATCTCGAACGCGTTGATGGTCATCGAAATCAGCGTGTAATACCCGCAAAGGCCCACCAGTTCCACTGTTGCCTTCCGGCCAAGCACATCAAGTGCCCGGGAAAATGTTGCGTCACCGAGGGCGCGGTCCCGGTGGAGTTCCACTGTCACGTCGAACACGGTCTGCTGCCGGGAATCGGAAAACTCCGGCCTTTCACCGCGGCCGATCGCCTCGACGATAGCCTCTGACAGCCCCGCAGCCAGAGCCAGCGGCGCGTGATGGCTCCACTCAAAACTGGCTGACCACAACCGTGCCGTGACAATGATGGCGAGTTCGGAGAGGATTGGTGGCAGACTGCTGTCGTAGCGTACGAAACGTCCCAGTTCCTGTGCGAGATCGGCAAATTCCGGCGAATGTAGCCACACCCTAAGCGGTTCCGCGACCTGTCCCCGCGGCCCGGACATGATTCGTTGCCAGACGCGGTGCGCTTCCGGAGTAATCCGCGTCTCATCAATGGAAACGCTGCCAAGCCTACCCGCTGTCATCCAGTCCTCGCGAAATCTCCCATCCCACCGCGGAAAAAGACCAACGCATCGCCCTCGCGTGCGTCAAAGTCCAGAATTTCCCCGATGACAATCATATGATCGCCTCCAGCGGCTGTCTTCCATTTTCTGCACTCGAAATGCGCAAGCGCTCCCTCAATGATCGGAGCGCCGTTCATCCCCGTTCGCCAGGCAACGCCGTCGAACTTGTCTTCCAAAGGACGTGCGAACTGCCAGGCGAGGTCTTCGTGCTCACGTGCGAGAACGTTGACCGTGAAGCGGTCGCCCGCCTCAAGCCATCTGCGGCATATCTGCTCACAGCCGACAGAGAAAAGGAGCAGTGGAGGATCAAGACTGAGTGATGAAAAGGAATTCACCGTGATACCTGTCGGACCGCCCTTGGAATCGCGCATCGTCACGACCGTAACCCCAGAGGCAAAGCAGCCGAAGGCACTACGCAGACGGCGGGAAACATCAAAACAGCCATCAGGCATTCTCTTCTCCTCAGGCAACATCCGTTGGCGAACCTTTCCGTTGCGGTCAGTGTAGGTGAGTGAAGTCATCTGAAGAAATGATTAAACTTCATGCCGGTAATCAGAAAAATGGATAACCGTGCCGCTCCCAAGGATCACGATCCGTGGCCTACAGGCGTTGATCGCGGTCGTCCAGAAGCAGTCCTGTTGCCCTACGCGAGAATACCATTCGATCCGGATGCTCATAAAGACCCGATATCTTGAGGAACGCTTCGCGTGCATCTGTTTGGCCGCAGGCCTGGCAGCGCCAACACTGGCAGGTCTTGTGGTGTATGTGAGAATGGTTGGCAGATCCTTCGCGCCATCTTTGGGCTTGAAGAACGTGTCGCCGAGACTGGCAGCTCGGCTTTGGGGGCCATCAGGCCCGGAATCATCCATGGACTGCTTCGTTTGACCGGGAGGCGTTCTACGAGAGTCCTCAGAGTTGCGATTTTGGTAATGGAGGAATTTTCGTTTTCGCTCATGCGCAAGGTGCTGGAGAACGATCCTGAATGCACGGTGATTTGGGCGGATGAGATGCCGAAAGGACTGCGGGCGGAGTCTCCGGGTTCAGAAAGAGAGAATCTCGTGACCGCCGGAAGTGCTTGATCCGCTCCCGCATCTGGCCACTATGCCTTTGGTTCAGCATTCGGGCCTGAAGCCCGTCCATCCGTCGGCGCGAATTCCCGAAGGGATTGCTGAATGGATATCCTTAAGCCTTGAATGTCCGGACGCTGAATTGAAGGAAATGGATGCAATGCAGGAAGCTCCTGGAGGCGTGCCCAGCCAGACCAGATCACAATTCTCTTCCGTTCCGTGCCTTCGAGACCTTGACGGCCGAAACGGATGGCTGCATCCGATCCAGAATTCCGGAATTTCCACGGGCTGCGCGTATGATTGTGTAGGTCCTGAAAGTCGCGCTGAATAAGGCATTTGCGGAATGGAACGAAGCTGAGGGGGGAGATCGGCCGTGATCAAGACAGGAATCGTAGGATTTGGCTGGTGGGGAAAGCATGTAACCAACCGTCTTTCCGGGCACGGAAGCATTGATGTCGTAGCGGTAGCGGAACCGGACATCAGGCTTCATGGCGAAATTGCGGCGCTCGGCGTGCGTCCGGTCGCCTGTCTGGAAGAAGTTCTGACGATGGAGCAGATTGAGGCGGTCATTCTGACTTCCCCGAATGATCTTCACGATTCCCAGATCAGCGATTGTGCTCGGGCGGGTGTCCATGTGTTCTGTGAAAAACCGCTGTCTCTGACAGCGGCTGGTGCGCGCGCTAGCGTCGCTGCCTGTGCGGAACGCGGGTTAATTCTGGGAATCGGCCACGAACGTCGATTCGAGCCAGCCATTCAAGCGCTCAAGGACTCCATTAATGCGGGAGACCTCGGCACGGTCATGCATTCCGAACTGTCGTTCAGCCATAACAAGCTCAGCGGCCTGCCAACTTCAAGCTGGCGCACAGCGAAACGATTCGCTCCAGCTGCGGGCATGACGCAAATGGGAATTCATCTGACCGATCTCCTGATCTGGTTTTTTGGGCCTGTGGATCATGTCCACGCGATCACAGCCGACAGGGGACTCGGGTGGGAGACGGGCGATATGGTTGTGGTTCAGATGCAGTTCAAAGCGGGCATGACGGCGCAGATTCAGGCGATCCTAAACACTCCGCATTTCCTGCGGACCCATGTGTTCGGTTCGCGTGAGTGGATTGAGATCCGCAACGCCACCCATCCCGATACTCCGGGAGGCGAGGTCAGAATGGTTCGCTACCGCGACTTTGGCGATCAGGAAAGCCAGACATTCGAGTGGACGGACGCGGTTATCGCCAATCTCGAAAACTTTGGCACCGCCATCCGCGGAGGCCGCGATTACCTCATCACCGATTTTGAAAAGATTCACAACATCGAAGTGCTCGAAGCGATTGTTCGTTCGGCTGAAAGTGGTGAAGCGGTTCGCGTCTGATGTTACGAACGGGCGAGTTCCGCAAGATACCAGTCTCCGATCTGGCTCGCCGTCATCCAGGCAACTCCCGTATGCCCGTTTACGTAATCCAGCAGATCCTCTAACGCTGCGATCCGGTGCGGCACGCCGGTGATATAGGGATGAATTGAGATCGCCATAACCCGTGTGTTATTCTCGGATTCTGCGTATAGCCGGTCGAACTGGCGTTTCCCGCGGGTCAGAAACACTTCCGAGTCGTGATGCTGTAGCGCATGCACGGCAATATCGTTGACTTCGACCGTATAGGGAATCGTCGTAATCACGCCGTGGGGTGTATCGATTTCCTGCGGCAGGTCATCGATGACCCAGTCCGCGACATATTCCACACCCGCTTCGCGCAGGAGATCGAGCGTCTCTTCCGTTTCCGTAAGTCCCGGACTTTCCCAGCTGCGGGGCCGTTCGCCGCAGAGGGCTTCAATGGCGTCCATCGTTTTTGCGATCGCGGTTCGCTGATCGCCGAGTGTGTGCATCGGACCCTGAAGAAACCCGTGGCCCATGAACTCCCAATCCGCCTCAAGTGCCGCTTTGGCGACACGGGGATACGAGCTGCAGACGCTTCCATTGATTGCAAGCGTCACCGGTATGTTCCGCGATACCAATGCCGCGTGCTGTCGCCAGAAGCCGGCACGCATCCCGTATTCATGCCAGGACCAGTTGGGAACATCTGGCAGCAGCGGCCTGCCCATTGGCGGTGGCAGCACCGTACGCGGCATCGCACGCTCAATTCGCCATTCCTCGACGTTAAGAATCACCCAGACGGCCAGCCGCTTGCCATTCGGCAGCTTCAGCCGCGGGCGATCGACGATCGCCTGATAAGGAATGCGATCGGTCAGCGGCATCAGGCCTGCAGTCCCAGAAACGGCGCGATCGCGGCGTTAAAGGTTTCGGATGCGTTGACGTTGGCTATGTGAGCGCAGTCAGCGATCTCGATGTAGTCCGCGCCCGGAGTTGCGTCGGCCATTACCTTCATGACTTCAGGCGGCGCTCCCGGATCATCCGCACCACCGATATACAGCACCGGAAGCGTAATCCTTCCAAGGTGACGCAGATAGTCGAGATTCTTTAGCCCTTGGGCGCACGCTATGTATCCCGCCGGGTCAGTTGACGTGATCATTCCGCGCAGCCGTGCTGCCGCCTCTGGATGCGCCGACCGAAAGCCCTCTGTTAGCCAGGTCTCCATTGTGCTGTCGGCGATGGCCTCCATTCCACCATCGGAAATCCTGGCAATTCTGCCGTCCCACATGTTCCTGAATCCATCGGGAGCGTCGGCACGGGCATCTGCAAGAACCATTCGCTCGAACCGGTCTCCGTGATGGATCGCCAGACCCATACCCGTCATCGCCCCCATGGAAAGCCCCATCCAGGTAACGGTCCCGATTCCGAAGTGATCCATGAGCCTGAGGACGTCGCCCTGAAGGTCGAATAGGCTGTACGGTCCCTCTGGCGTTGTGCTTTCTCCGTGCCCTCGCGTGTCGTAACGCAGCACCCTGTATTTTGTGGCAAGAACTCCGATCTGTGGGTCCCATTGTGCTAGGTTTGCGCCGAGCGAGTTCGACAATAGGATCCAGGGAGCCCCCTCCTGACCATCAATCCTCGTGTTCAGCGTAACATGTCCGAGATTGACAAGGGTCATTCAGCTGCCTCCGCCCTGGTTGGCACTGCGTCAATCGCGGGTTTTACCTGCTCCGCCAACAGCACCATTGAGCGACGCGCAAGATCGCGGTCGGCCCAGTCCTTGCCAGCATAGAGAAGCGTTCCAAAGTCTCCCGTTACCTCGCGGAATGCCAGCAGGTCGTCAGTGACTTTGTCGGGTGTACCCCAGATGATCAGTCGGTCGCAGATATGTTCCAGCGTTACCTCGTCGTCGGGCTGGTCGCGATATTCCTTGAAAAGGTTGACCCTTCCATGCCGTTTCATCTTTGTGAACAGTTGGTCGTAATAGAAAACATAAGGGCTGTCCGGATCAGTTGCGTAGCGACGGGCCGTGTCAAGGTCGTCCGCGACGAAGACCGACTTTGCCACTCGCCAGTTGGTGGGATTCGCGACTCTGCCGACGCGCTCACAACCTTCCACGTATTTTGGCCAATGGCTTGCTACCCATTGGGGCATAAGAAAGTTTGCACTGATCGGATCCCATCCCCGGGCGGCGGCTTCGGTTACGCCCTTAGAGAAAGGAGCCACCGCAGTCACCACAATCGGGGGGTGGGGCTGCTGGAGTGGCCGGTGCATGAGGCCCTGCCCTATCTCTGGAATTAGCGTGCGTTCGGTAGAGATGTTCCAGAATTGACCTTCAAGATTATAGGGAGGTTCGCTTTCCCATATCTTCAGTACCATGTTTATGCATTCGAGGAACATCGCGTTCCGGTCTGCGTCGAGATTACCGAAGACCTCGGCATCACTCGCGAGCCCACCGGGCGAGATGCCGAAATTGAGGCGTCCGTCGAGGAGGTGGTCGAGCATCGCGATCTGTCCCGCTACCGCTGCGGGGTGGATGTTCGGCATGTTGACAGTGCCGGTTCCAAGTCTCATCCGTTTCACCGAATGGGCCAGTGAGGCGATGAACATGGCGCAGTTGGTGATGTTCTCCGCCCGATCCGTCACATGTTCGCCCACATAGGCTTCCTGAAAACCCAGTTCATCGGCTAGAAGAAACGCCTCGCGGTCCTCAGCGAGAGACTGCCGCCAGTCCTTGTCCAGCGGATGCATTGGCATGGTGAAGAATCCCAGTTCCATGATGCTCCCCTTCAGGTTTCGGGCGAGGTTAGCCGGTTCCCTGCATGTCGGCGAATTATATTCGCTGACGGCGAGTATCGGAAATTCCGATAATCAGAGCACCGCAGCTGGCAGCCATGTCGCCAGCCAGGGTAGCCACAGCACGAGCAAGGCCGCGACAAGAATGAGTATGAAATAAGGCGTTGAGCCGCGGAATATCCTGCCTAGGGTAGCGCTTGCGTCCGGCACCGATCCCTTGACTGTGTAGACCAGAAGGCCAAATGGCGGTGTCAGAAGGCCGGCTTCAATCACCAGAATCCCGAAAATGGCGAATGCTACCGGATCGAGTCCGAGTACCATGGCGATCGGAGCGAAGATCGGGACCGTCAGCAGGATTATGGAGACGCTGTCGATCAGCATTCCCAGAACGATCCACACCAGGATCATCAGGGTGATGATCTGCCAGGGATCGAGCCCGATCCCGAGAAACATTCCCTGGATGAAGTTGACGGCACCTCCGATCGCGAGCAGCCGGGAATACATCTGCGCGGTGATCAGCAGGAACATGATCGGAGCTGTTGTGCGGCCTGCCTGGATGATCGCCTCGACGATTTCACGCAACCGCATGCCTTTGATGATTCCGATCAGCAGCGCGCCGAGTGCCCCAAAGCCGGCGGCTTCCGTTGGCGTGAAGAATCCAGTCCAGATGCCGCCTATGACCAGCATGATCAATCCGAGGATTCCCAATCCTCCGATCAGTTCCGATCGGAACTCCTCCGGGGTTAGCTCGACGAGATCTTCGGTGAAGGCAGGCGCGATTTCGGGGTTGCGTATCGCCGCAACAATCACGTAACCGATGAAGAGCGCGGCGAGCACGATGCCTGGGATGATGCCGGCGATGAAGAGGGCACCAACGCTCATCTCGGTCAGGATCGCCCAAACGATAAGCAGGACTGAAGGTGGGATGAGCATTCCCAGGCAGGCGGAGCCAGCGACGGCGCCGAGGGCGAAGGTCTGCCTGTATCCGACTTTCATCATTTCGGGATAGGCGATGCGGGAAAATGCGGCTGCGGAAGCGATTGAGACGCCTGTCACTGCGGCGAAAACGGTGTTTCCGGAAATGGTCGCGATGGCCAGACGTCCTGGCAACCGCTTCAGGGACCGGTCGCAGATTCGGTAGAGGTCGGATGCCGCTCCAGATCTTGAAATGATGTCTCCCATCAGAACGAATAGTGGAATGACGGCGAAGACATCCTTCCGCACCGCCTCGAAGGCGGTGTTTCCAATAATTGAAATGGCTGCTTCCACTGATCCCAGAATCAGCCAGACACCGAGAGCGGAACAGACCGCGAGCGACACTCCGATGTGAGCGCCAAGAATGATGAGCACCACCAGCAGGCCCAGCATCCAAAGAACGATATCTCCGCCCATTTCGGTTCCTCAGACCTTCATTTCCGCCTGGGCGGTTCCGGGAGCGGCTTCCTCGCGCTCCAGCTGGCCAGTCCAGTCGAACCAGATCATCGACAGGTATGCGAAAAGCCCGAATGCTGAGATGACGAGCACGGTTCCCCTTACCGGCCAGGTTGGAACCCTGAGCGCTCCCTCACCCTCGTATTCCCCGATCCTGTAGGCGTCCACGAATGAGGGCCAGGTGCTCCAAAGAAGGCCCAGAAAGAAAGCCAGTCCAAGAATCGAGCCAACGGTCCGGAGCGCTCGCCGCCCTGCGGGAGGAAGCGCATCGGAGAAGATCGATGTTCTAAGCATTGACCCTGAATAGATCGCGAGTGGGATCTGCAGGAAGGTCACGGCCACGACGGAGTTCTGGATGATCTCTTTCGTGCCAGGGATCGGGTAGCTGATGAATTCCCGTCCCATGACGTCAAAAAAGATCAGGACCGCCAGCGCCAGTGTCCAGAATGCGGAAAAAATGTGAATGGCCCGTGCAAGCCCGATCGCGCGGATCATTTCCCCTCCGGCTGGTTGGTATGTTTCCGCACACGCTAGTGGATGGTTCCTGACGGTCAAGACAGAAGTTTAGCGAGTGATAAATTAGGATCCGCTCCATGCCCTGATAGGTTGGTGCATCTGCGAAACAGTTCACCGGTAAATCGATGCTTCAGCTTCCTTCACCGGGGCCGGAATGGTTGCCAGGTGATGATCGGGAATTCCCGTTGGATTCGGCAGCGTGCCCTGATGGCCACGGCCGTTATCGCTTTCCTTGCTCTATCTGGTCCGTGGATGGCGCCTGCCGGGAACAATTCCGTTTCAACGGGGCGCGCTGCGGGCTCCTTCTGACAGTGGAAAGCGCCTATGCCGGACTGCTGGAGGAGGGAACCAGAACCTCACTGGCCACCATCCTGTCAAAGGGCTTGAAGGTCGGAGGATCAGATACAGGCGCTGAAAATGCCAAAGGGGCCTCACGGCCCCTTGCCTATCTCGACACCTCTTTGGCATATGCCCATCCACCCTTCCGGTTGGACTGCCGAATCGGCAGCGGGGGAGTCCTTTCAGTCGACACTGCGACTCCTGAAAGGACATCAGGGCCAATTTCCCGGATTTTCAACCATCCTTTGTGGGATTGTTTACGAAAGTGCCCATTATGCCACTGCGCATATGGTTTCACGCTGTATCGGTCTGCCAATGCCGCCATCGCCATCGTGCGCAGCGGTGGACATTTCCGCTTCCTGCCTGAGGCCAACCTCCGCTACGCTCCCCGCGCCCAAAAGGTCCTTGACGCCGTATTGGCGGCACCCTCCGCCTGAACCCACGGTCTTGGCTCCGCGGCCGGGTAGCTGTGCCCGTCAGGCCCGTTCGCTAGGTCAAACCATTCCGGTTCGAAAAGCCGTCGGCTCTTCCGGGGGGATTTTTGGCATTTGCAACCTTGCCGTATGGGTGGCTGGCGGCGGTGAGATTACGTTCATGGTCTATCTGACCTGCGTCTGTCGTCTTGATGGTGGTGGCGCATTGCCAAACTGCCAGCAGGCTCGCAGCGCAAAATGATGCCATTGTGTGTTTCGGAGCTGCCGCTCGCACGGTGGGGTGCCAAAGCGTTGGTGCCATGTTTGCAATTCCATTTGCGGCCGCTTGACTCAGCCTGGTGTCTATGTGCAATTTAGCGGTTGATAAATAGGGGTTGCCGGTTGGTGGCCCTTGGGTCTTATTGGGAGGACAAAGGATGAAGAGACTCACTTCTGCGGCGCTTCTGTTCACGATGACAGGAAGCGTGGCTTTGGCGGAAAGCTTCACTTTTCGGATTGGCTCAGGCCACCCGAACGGGCCATCGGTCTATGTGACCGACATGGCGGAATTCTTCGTTCCGGAAGTCAAGCGGCGCGTGGCTGAGGAAACGGAGCACACAGTAGACTTTGTCGAAGGCTATGGTGGAGCGATTGCGGGCGTGGCGGAAACGCTTGAAGCTGTTCAGAACGGCATTCTCGACATTGGTGCCTACTGCATCTGCTTCGAGCCAGCGAAGCTGTTCCTCCACAATTTTCCTTATTATGCCCCATTTGGGCCGCAGGATTCCGCCCAGGCAATGGCTGCGGTGCGCGCCACCTATGATGCACAGCCCTGGCTTACCGAGCAGTTCACTGCTGAATATGATCAGGTGCTGCTGGGACTGCATGGCTGGGACAACTATCATCTCGGTACTACAGATCCCTGGGATACGGTCCAGGATCTCAAGGGTGTCAAGGTTGGTGGCGCGGGCCCGAACCTGCCATGGCTGGAATACGCCGGTGCCATTCCGGTTCAGTCGACCCTTCCAGACGGTTACCTGTCGCTTTCGACCGGCGTTTACAATGGTTGGCTGATGTTCCCGTCAGCCTATCTTGGCTTCAAGTTCTATGAGCCCGCGCCGAACTACACACTCATCGGCTTCGGTGCTATGGGCGTGAATGCCCTGACCATGAATGAGCGCAAGTTCAACAGCCTCCCTGCGGATCTCCAGAAGATACTCACGGAAGTGGGCCGTGCGTATGAATCCCAGGCCGGTGCCTCGCTCAACGCAAGGCAGGAATCGGGTTTGAAAGGTCTCGCTGAGGTCGGAGCCAATATCAAGGAACTCAGCGCAGAGGCAAGAGCGGGCTGGGCTGTGTCACTTGCGGAATTCCCGGGCCTCCAGGCCGCGGAAGCCAACAGCCGCGGCATGCCTGGGTCGGATGTTCTGAAGACATACCTCTCGGCTGTGTCGGATACCGGTTACGAATGGCCGGTTACCTACGAGATCGAATAGGGTAACCTTTTGCCTATCAGGACGGCCTCCGTACAAGGAGGCCGTTTTTCGTTGCATGACATCGGGTCCATGTCTGGCCCTGTAGCGCTCGGGCATCAGCCCCATCAACTCCGAAAGTCAAGTGGTGAACGGTCAGCTGGCGGATTGCCCATGCAATACAGCCGATGCTTGCGCTTTGGCTAAATGCACGAAGCGGCGACCCTTGTCCCCGGATAGACGGGCATCGGCTGGATCCCGATAATCCTGCGAACGGTGATCTTACTGCCGGGTTTCTGGAAGCCGCCCGATATTGGGTGAAACCTCCGCAGACCTGCCATATTCGATGATCTCCCAACAGGATATATCCGGCATTGCCAATGGAAACCCACATGATGCGGACATTCTGGCAGGCACTTGATGAACCCATCCTGATGGTGGCAGGGATGACCTCGGACTACGCGGGTGACTCAATCAAGATCAAGCCTGTCGAACAGGGGCTGCAGTTCGGCGCCGTATTTCTCCCATGCGTTCACCGATGACGAATAGATCGGCTGACGGACCTGATAGACACTTAGGGTCGTGACTGATCGACGATTCTGGTGAAACTCAAGGCAACCGTCTTCCCAATTTAGATCGCAGGCATCGAGCAGGGCCCTGATTTCCGGTTCGGGGTCGGCAATCAGCCTGTCATAGCTGATTTCGTAGAAACCACCCGGTAGTCTTTCCCGCCAGAAATCGATGATTTCGATGAACATTCGATAGTAGCTGGCAAGGTCGTCGAAATCATAGCTGTAAAGATGGGTGTTCTCCGGAAACCTGTTCTTGTAGATCGAATAGAGATTGTCCCGCGGATTCCGTCGCACCAGGACAATTCTGGCATTCGGGAGCGCTAGCCGTATCAGTCCGACGAACAGGAAAGTCTGGATCGACTTGTCCGTGATCCGGATGGCTTTCGGGAACCGCTCCCTGACCCTGGATAGGTAGGACCTGCCCAGCTGCCTGAGTTCACGCTCACCGATACCCGACATGAAGGTTCCGGAATCGGAATGGATGGTGAGTTTAGCCGCTTCCTGGCTGAAATGGCCGAACTCGCCGGCACCCTCGACCGTACTGTGGCTGGAAAGGATCTGCTCGACCAGCGTGGTGCCGGAACGGGGGAGACCAGTGACGAATATCGGGGCGAATTCCGTGCAGCCAGAAGTTCTGAAACCGCTCGGATCGAAATCCTCGAAATATGTCTTTATCCGACTGATCTCAGAGACCCGTTCCTCAATGTCATAGGGATGCAGCTCCCTCATGAGGCGATTCGCGGTGTTGAGATAGCCGAAGACCCGTTCCGTGGCACCGCAGTCCTCCATGGCCTTGGAAAGCGCAAATCCGAGACCCATCCGGTCTAAGGATCCGGTCTCCTGCAGGTCAAACATGGACTGCATCCGATCGATCAGCGGGTCACCGTCCTGGAACCTGTGGCTTGCCGACAGCAGGCGGTAGTGTTCGCCGCAGGTGGGTTCCAGTTCGATGGCCTTCTGGAGAAGCGATTCGGCGGAAGCGAAATCTCCGCCATGCTGGCAGAGGATGGCCTTGCCGCTGTAGGCTGGCGCATGATCCGGCACCAGTTCGATCGCACTATCGTAGGACTCAAGTGCTGCTGAGTCGTTACCGCAGTTTTCCTCGGCCCTGGCCAGAGAGAGAAACAGACTTGCTGAACTCCAGCCAAGGCGGTGCGCCCTTTTCAGGGCGCTTCGCGCTTCAGGGAACCGCTCCTGCCTGAGGAGTTCCTGGCCCAGTTCGAACGGGGCCTCCGCATAGGTTGCGTCAGCCTTCATGGCACGATGGAAGAATCCTTCGGCATCCCTGGAATTTCGGACCTTGCGGATCAGGATTCCGATATTGGTCAGGACACCGGGTGATCCAGGTATCTGGACCAGCGCTGCCAGGAGGTGATCCGTGGCCGCCCCGGTAATGCCGGAGTCCAGCAGAAGACGACCGAGATTGCTGTGGGCCTCCCCATAGCTGGAATCGATTGTCAGGGCTCGCTCGAAGCTTCCTTTCGCTTTCGAGGGTTTGCCCAGGGCGCGCTGGACGGCACCGAGGGCGTTGGCGATCAGGGCGGTCTGTGGCCAGGCGGACAGAAGGCGTTCTCCCAACTCCTCCGCTTCACGATATCGGCCGCTTTGTGTCAGGGCGAGCAGCGTTCTGATCTGATTGGGGTCAGCGTTGCCCAACGATACCTGGGTCCTGGCCCGGTTGCTCCTGAGTGAGGCTTCCACGCCGCTCCGAATGGCTGGAGGCAGCGGTGATGAGCGAAGGGCGCGGAGTGCCAATCTCGTCTGCTTCCTGTCTCCCAGCCCAATAAGCGCTCTGGTGAACGGAACCCAGATTGCAGGCTCATCAGGCTTGATCCCGCTCGCTGCCTGAAGATGTGTGACGGCCTTGGCGAATTCCAGATTCCCCAGAAATATCCGGCCAACCTGATAGTGGACTTCCGCAATGTTCGGCCTGACACGGATGATGCCTTCGTAGATGTTGAGGGCATCCTGGAACCGTCCTTCCGACTGATGCCGAACTGCGGACTGGTACTGGTTCTGGAGTTCGGTTACTTCCATGAATGGTGACCCTGAATGCGTTACGAGTCACTGCTGGACCTACATGATCCTTATGCCGCCTCCAAGAAACTATCGACGAAATTGACGGGGTTCACTGCAGTGACAGCTACTGACTGTGACCGAAACGCAACCACAGGCGTTCCAACAGCCCTGCAACTGGTGCCTGGTGATGTTTGATCTGTCGCATAGCAGGCTGTCCGTGCTGGGACATCCTTGCCGGCAAAGCGCAATGCCTGAAGCACGGCTCCCGATTACTGCCCCGCTCCGACCAACGCCTTGCGGGACGCATTCCGAAACTGGTTGTCTATGCAGCCGATCTTCTTCTCCCTGCGCTTGGGCCGTCTGTCATGTGAGCCGCCTCGACGGCATCTATGTCAACAGGTCTGGCAGATTGGCTGCCACCGCTGGAGGAACCTGCAGGATATGGTGACCCTACACCCACTGGCGCACGCTACCTCATCGACGGATGGCTGTACATTGGGCTTTCCTCGGCCTGAAGTCGTGTTTTGCTTCTGCCGCACCGTCTCTGGACGGATCGACTCCGAGACTCCCGGTCCAAAAAACGACAGTGCGGTGTCGGAACTGTGATGGACTGCGGCCGGACCTTCGGAATTCGTTTCCTCTCAAGTACCTGTGGCGCGAGTGAAGCCATGTATCTTGATGCCAAAGAATTGGTGGACTTCGAGACCTATCCTATCTCGACACCTGGACCAATCCGTGACGCGATCCTGAAAGATGTGCGAACCGCACTTGATCTACAGGGATGTGCAGTGCTCAAGGGATTCCTGACCCCGGCCGGAATTGTGGCTGCAGTGGCCGAAACGGATGGTGTGGCGGATAGAGGCCACCGTAGCTACTCTCGGACCAACGCCTATTTTCAGACTTCCTGACCTCTGCGGGGTTTTCGGAAACTGATTATGCAACATTTTCGGGCTTCATGTGTTCGGGTGCCCCGGCATTTTCGTTTCGGGGCAGTTCATAGACCAGGCGCAGGTTGGTTCCCGGAAAGACGGTTTGTGTCTGATTGAGTTCCTCGATCAGTGGGGTGATGACGCGGTCGGCGGCGTTGTTGGCGGAGCCGAGGATGCGCACTCGGAGGATATTGTTTTCCGGATCGGGAAGGATGTCGGCATCAGCCTGGAACAGGGCACGCAGGTGCCGTCCTGGGCGCTGGATCCTGCCCTGCGCCATGGCGACGGCGGCCATCATGCGTGTTTCGGCGCGCCAGGCCAGCATGCGGATGGTGTCAAGCAACAGTTTTTCGCTTTCGGGCAACGCATCGAGAGCATCGTCGGGAGGGAGATCGCCAACCCGGATACGCTCCGGTGTTTCCTTGCGCTGCAGCCTGAGGGCTTCGCACTCGCCATTGAGCGTGTCGATTTCACTGCGTTTTTCCTTGATGGCCCTGGTCATGTTTTTCGAAGCGGGTTTCTTTTCCAGCCGGGCCAGTTGTTCGTGACGGCTGCCGAGCCGCTTCCTGATCTCCCGGATACGCCTGTCGATCCGTTTCCACTGCGGATTGACGACGCGGGCTTCGGGATCGAGTTCGACAAGGCCGTGCACCGCCAGGGCATCGAGGTTGAACTCGTTGCGCATGTATTTGAAGAAGTTCTCCTGTGACCAGCGCGAGAACATGGCGCCGGCAACCTCTTCGAGCGACATGTCGAAGTCGGTGGTGACCAGTGGCACCTGGCGGCCGTTGTCAAGCAGCCGCCGGATCTGACGCACCTCGGGGCCCGCAGACAGGGTGATCCGCTTCTCCGCAAGTTGCACGCTGGTGTAATGGCGGCAGTACGGGCCATAGATGGGCACACGCACGGTGCGGAACGCCGTTTCCGGCCACGGCTCGCCCTTGAAGTTCCTGTGCCAGGTGATCACCGACACCCCGCGTGCGGCCAGACGCCTGAACAGCGCCGGGCTCCAGCCCTCGCGGTCGAAGACAGGCGTCAGCGCCGAACCATCGCCGCGTTGCGCCAGCAGCGGTTCCAGCGCCGGCACGATGTCGTGTTCGAGAGCGGTGATCATGTGCGGATCAAGATCCTTGTTCAGACACAGGAAGGGGCGACCGCCCAAAGCATTGATCCAGTAGCTCGTCGAAGCCGGCAGGCACAGCTTCTGGCGTGACACAAAGTGCTTGGGAAGCCGCCCCTTGCGACCGGAATGGACCTTGACATGACCGTCCACCGCCAGGGTCGCACAGACATCCGGTTCCCGCGCCATCCAGGACTGCGCCAACGCGTTCTGCCAGAACCTCACGCTCCCCTGCGCCAGGGCGCTGATCCTGCCCCGCAGCGTCTTGACTTCAGGACAGCGGTCAAGCCCGAGGATCGCACCCCACTCGCCCGGCGCCTGATGCCGCAGCGCCTCGGGATTGCGGACCCGGGCGAGAGTCAGGAAGGCGAGCAACAGCAGCACGCCCGTCAGACCGTAATACCCCTTGGGAACCGACAGGAATGACGGGGCGTGGGTCAACAGACCCTCATCAAGAAGCATCGGCAGCGCCGCAAGAACCCCGCCGCCCGACACTGCCTTGAGAGGTTCACGGAACTGCGGCGGCCTCTCGGCCAGGGCACCCACAGAGGTCAGCACACGCCCCGTGGTGTCGCGCGCACCACGACCCATGGCCGCCTCGCGGTCCCGCTGATCCCGCTGCCCGCGGTCCACAGACGGCATTTCCGGCTCCCGCGGCTCCTCACAGGACGTCTCGACAGCCCGCCGCGAGAGGACATGCCGGGCGCCCAGATAGCCCCTTGAGCGGGCGGAGTTCAGGGTTCGCGGCATCACCCCGAGCGCGCGCGCCACCGCCGCCCCGTTCATGCCCCGGTCCAGCATCCGTTCCGCCTTGCGCGCCGTGGCGGCATCCATGACGCTCGGACCCCGCCCGCGTGGCTTCTCATGGAAACTCTTCTCGCCCCTCTGTTCCAGCTGGACCCGTGCCCGATGAACGGTCGTGCGACTGACCTCGAAAGCCCTCTGGAGATCCTTGTGCGGGATGCCGTTGACGGCAAACCGGGCAATCCGTAACGATCTTGCCCGGCGATCATGCGCGTCGTGGGAGTCGAATGGTTCGAGATTGGAGAAGTAGGTCACGCGGTCCTGATCCACGACAAAAGAGAAGCAGGAGGTACCGATCTGAACGGCTTCCGCAGGGTGCATGGGGAGGGTATTCATGGCCGTTTCCGCGAAGATCACGTTACATATTATTTTACCTTTCAGGCAGCCCGGATGTCAAGCATTGATTGTGTGACATCCCCATGTTTTTACGCTATTTTCCGCCTCTCAGACCGCAGTTGCCTGCCCCGTGAGGTCAGGAAGTCTGATTTTACGGTCGAAGATCCCAGCCTACCCGAGGCCGATCCACGACGAAAATTCTTTGACAGATCAAATGCGTTCATTCCTGCCGATAATTTTCGGCCGGAAGGCGCGTTGCGAACCATATTTGATTGCGAGGGTTTCGACACATTCATCAGGGAGTGCCTGGGGGAACCCGAAGATCGTTTTTTTCGATATGCGGATCCCCTAGCGGATGTGATTGTAAATGCCGCAGGTGAAGGCAACGGGTTTCCCTGGCACTTTGACACCAACAATTTCACTGTCACATTGGCACTTCAAAATGCGGAGCGCGGTGGTGCATTCGAATATGCGCCCATGATCCGCGACAGCCAAAACGAGCATTTTGAAGAGGTATCGAAAGTTCTTGATGGGACCTCGAAAAAAGTCATTTCCCTCGAACTCGAACCCGGTGACCTGCAATTGTTCAAGGGGCGGTATTCCCTGCATCGTGTCGCGCCGATGGTAGGGCCGACGCCGCGATATGTTGCCATCTTTTCCTACGTTGATGCTCCGAACATGGTGGGAAGCGTTGAACGCACCCGACAACTCTATGGGCGGACGCTGCCGATTCATCATGGACGGGCTGGGCAGCGGTCTGACGCGTTAATCGATTGACCCAACTAGACAGGTCTTTTGAGAACTGAGCCAATAGTTCTGAGGTGGCCGGATATGGGTGATCCCTTACTCGGCAAACAGGACAGGCACGATGCTTGGCCAGATCGGATGAGAAGGGTTCCGGTTCCAGCGGAGTACGGGTGTTGCCGACCATTTGAAGTAATCGACAATCGCAGCCACAGCCTGATAGACGAACTGGTCCCTGTCGTAAAGATCGACATGGGTCGCGCCTTTGATCGAAACCCGTCTTTTCGGTCCCCTCTTGGACCAGTGGAACACCAATGAATGGAACCGGGTCGATGCTTTGCTGCCGTGGATCGTGATCACCGGGGTTGTCAGGAAGCGGGCGATCGCACGGGTGCTGTAACGAGCGCTGTCCTCAACGAAAAACTCAGACGTTCTGTGCGTGAAGTTTGGGTAGGACTGCGCACCGGCACCGGCCGTCATGTAGAACTCGTAGCCTTCGCGCTGATCGGTGCCTCTGGAGTTCTGCGCCGTACCATCGTCAGATCCAAATGCATCGACAGGAATTGCCTGACCGGTGTCATTGAACTACTGACGTACCTCGTTGGCCTTTGCGAGAATCTCGTCGGACTTCCTGCGACCGTTCACGGCGAAATGCACCATTGTGTTGACGAGCATGCCAAAGATGAGCGCGACCATTTTAGGCGTCTGTCGGTCAGCGCTGCATAGGCCGCATGTAGCTGCCGCTCGTACTGATACCCGCGCCGAAATGCGCCACCCTGCTCTCTATGGCGCGTGGGAGACGCTCAGGTGGAAGAAGAACCGGGTGGCGAGTGTGAACGCGAGGACAGCTTCCCGGGGTCGTGTCGCGAGTTTGGTGGAAATTCGAAAATGGTGTAATCTCCGGGTGAACCACAACCACCCAACCGGCGGCCGGAGCCGCCAGAGGAGGAGACCACACCATGAAACAGACTACATCCAGCACCGAACTTTCGCCAGAGGCATTTGATGGGGGCCTCGACCCGATCGAGGACCGGCTCCGGTCGAGCATCCGCGGCACGATCGAGGCGGTTTTCGAGGAGGAGCTCTCCGAGTTCCTCGGCCGGCTCCGCTACCGGCGCGGGGACGGGGAGGTGAAGGGCTACCGTCACGGCCATCGCGACCGGCGGATCACCGGGACATTCGGGACGGAGACCGTCAGCGTGCCCCGCGCCCGGATCCGGGACGCGGACGGCGAGGTCAGGGAATGGCGGTCGAAGGCGCTCGGGCGCTACCAGCGCATGACGAAAAAGGCCGAGGCCCTGATCACGTCCGTCTACCTGTCCGGCACGAACACGCGCCGGGTGAAGCGGGCGCTTTTCGCGCTGTTCAGGGGGGCCGTGAGCAAGGACGTGGTCAGCCGGGCCTGGCGCCGGGTCAGATCGGACCGGGACGCCTGGTGCGCCCGCAGCCTGGCCGATGAGGACATCGTCCGCCTGATCCTGGACGGCACGGTGATAAAGACCCGGATCGATGGAAAGGCGACGAAAATATCCGTGCTGGCCGCCGTCGGCGTGCGCCGGGACGGCCATAAGGTGCTGCTTTCCATAGGAAAGATGGGCGGAGAGAGTACCGCGGCATGGAGCGGGTTCCTGGCCGACCTCGACGCGCGCGGCCTCAGGCGGCCGGAGTTCGTCATCGTCGACGGCGCGCCGGGCCTTGAGGCCGCGCTCACCACGCTCTGGGGTGAGGATCTGCCGATCCAGCGCTGCACCGTCCACAAGCACCGCAACCTGCTGGGCCACGCCCCGAAGCGCCTGCATGACGAGATCGGCAATGACTACCGCGACATGATCTACGCGGAGACCGTGGAGGAGATCCAGCGCCGCCGCAGGGCGTTCCTGAAGAAGTGGCGGAAAAAGTGCCGGGCCGTCGCCGACAGCCTGGACGAGGCGGGCGACCGGCTGTTCACGTTCACCCGGCTCGACCCGTCGCAGTGGAGATCGGCGCGGACCACCAACGCCATCGAGAGGCTCAACGGCGAGTTCCGGAGGCGGATAAAGACCCAGACGATGCTACCCTGCGCGGAGACCGTGCCCATGCTGCTCTGGGCGCTCCTGGCCTCCGGCCAGATCCGGTTGCGAAAGGTTGACGGCTGGCAGACGCTGTCCCTGCCGACCGGGCCCGTCCCTCTTGACCTCGCCGCCTGATCGGAGGAAACCATGTTCACCCGGAGATTGCACCGTTTTCGAATTTCCACCAAATTCGCGACACGACCGCTTCCCGGCGATGCCTGCACATTTGACAGCTTTCAGGGGAGGAGCCGGTGCGTGGTAGCCACTATCTTCGTCCGAATTCAAAGCGGCTGTAGTCGACAGATCCCGCCCAGAATCGCGAAACCGCAGCTGTTTGAAACTACTGGGACTTACAGGTCATTCTCAATGTTTCGCCAACCGGAATTTAGGACTCCTCACTGGACATCCGGGCCAGACCTGCCAGACAACACGTCCAGGTGGATAGGCGCGCAGGCGACGAATGAGAGATTCGCGCAGAATCCGGCTTCCAGGGATCAGAACTTTCCGAGCACTCTCAGAATCCGATCGGGCGTCATCGGCATCTGATCAATCCGGGCACCCAATGGACGCAATGCGTCATTCACCGCATTCATCACTGCGGCTGGCGCACCTCCAGTTCCAGCCTCTCCAGCGCCCTTGGCACCCAGAATGGAAGTCTTTGTCGGGGTTTCCACATGCCTGATCACAATGTCGGGCATCTCGGCGGCCATCGGAACAAGATAGTCCGCCATTGTTGGGTTCAGAAGCTGCCCATCGTCGGAATATAGGCATTCCTCGTAAAGTGCGCCACCAATACCCTGCACGACGCCGCCACGAATCTGCTCATCCACAAGACGCGGATTGATGACGCGGCCACAATCCTCAACGACCCAGAAGCCAAGAAGCCCTACCAGACCGGTATCAGTGTCAACTTCCACATGAGCCGCCATCGCCCCGTTGGTGAACACGAAAGGAAAGTCAGAAACCCGGAAATGACGGGTGGCGACCAGTTCCGGCCTGAGATCGGCGGGAAGCTCGTTTCCACGATAATATACCGTACGCGCAAGGTCGACGAGACCCATCCGTTCCGTTCCACTGGCTCGGTCGACAACTTTCCCTTCCCGGATGTCAAGCATCTCTGGCGCAGCCTGAAGCATGACTGCAGCGACGTCGAGTACCTGCTCCTTCAGGGACTGAGCGGCCAGCAGGGTCGCTTCGCCGCCAATTCCCGCACCGCGTGATGCCCAGGTTCCCCCTCCGTAGGGCGTTGCGTCCGTGTCTCCGGTTGTCACCCTCACTCGGTCCATGGGCACCCCAAAGACATCGGCGGCGATCTGGGCGAGAACCGTGTTTGTCCCCTGGCCCTGCTCAGTGACCGAGCAGGAGACCCGCACGCCTCCGCCAGCGTCGAGCCGAAGGGTTGCGCCGTCCTGCGCCGCAATCGGCGCTCCGCCAACACCATAGAACATTGGCGAAGGATTGGTGACCTCCACCATGGAAACGAACCCGATACCGCGATGAATACCTTTTGTCCGCGCTTCTTTCTGGGATTTGCGCAGGTCTGCGTAACCCATCATCTCTACAAGTGTTTCTAGTGCTCGCTGGTGTGAAAGGTCATCGAGTTTCATTCCAGAGGCGGAACTGCGCGGATAGCTGGAATCGGCCATCAGGTTACGGCGTCTGATCTCTACAGGATCCATGCCGATCGCCGCCGCCGCCTCTTCCAGAAGCCCGTCGGCAACCGCCATCGCGACCGGATGCCCGACCGCACGATATTGACACATCATGTTCTTGTTCTGGAAGACCACCTGTGCCCTGGCACGGAAGTTCGGAATTTCGTAAGGCGCGCCCGTAAGGTTCAGAACCTGGTTTGCCTCGATTGCGGAGGTGCGGGGATACATCGAAAAAGGTCCGATGCCGGTCAGGTCGTCAAAGCTCAGCGCCTGGATGCGTCCCTCGCGATCCACGCCCATGCGCGCCGTCACGACATGGTCACGGGCGTGAATGTCACTGTGGAAACTCTCGTACCGATCCGCAACGAACTTTATCGGGCGACCCAACATCCTGGCGACCGCCGCAGTCGCGATCTCGTCGCCATAGGTATGGATCTTTATCCCGAACGATCCGCCAACATCTTTGGCGACGACCCGGACGTCTTCTTCTGCCAGCCCCAGATGGTTCGCTAGGATGAACTGCATCATGTGTGGAGCCTGGCCCGAATACCAGAATGTCAGGCGGCCTTCTGAAGGATCGTATTCCACAACCGTTGCCCGAGGCTCCAGCGTAACTCCCGTATGCCGTCCGAAACGGAAGGTTCGCTCGACAAGGGCAAGGTCATCTCTCCCGAACGCGGCATCGACATCGCCCAGATCCACCGTTCGTTCCCAGGCGAGGTTGGATCCGAATTCCGCGTGAATCACCGGGGTATCCTGACTAAGTGCGGTTTCCGCGTCACAGGCGGCGCTCAGCGGCTCAAGATTCGCCTCGATCAGCGCCACAGCATCTTCCGCTTCGGCCCGGCTGTGGGCAACAGCCATGGCAATCGGTTCGCCCTGCCAACGCGCGTGCTCCACCGCCAGCGGCATCTGTGGTGCGCTGCGCAGCCCGGCAAGATGGGTAAGGACGCCAACGTAAGGCTCTACAGCTCCGATCAGGTCGGCGCCGGTCAGAACTTTCACCACCCCAGGTGCCGCAAGGGCTGCATCGAGATCGAAGCCGCGGATTTTCGCATGGGCGAACGGAGACCGTAGAAATGCTGCATGCAGCATGCGTGGCAGCTGCACATCATCCACAAATGTTCCACGGCCCTCCAGGAGGCGGTTTGCGTCGGGACGTTCGACTGATTGTCCGATCAGGCCGTGCGGGCGGTCAAAGGCTAGGGCCGGGCCGGTCATGCGCCCATTTCCGCTTCGATCACTTCGGCAATGGCGTCCACGATGGACTGATAGCCGGTGCATCGACAGTAATTGCCCGAAATGTGCTTCCTGATCGCTTCCCGATCCGCCGATCCGCCGCTTTCAATATATTCCAGCGCACAGACGAGCATTCCAGGTGTGCAGTAACCACACTGCACCGCATTGTGCGCCTTGAATGCCCTGCGCAGGTATTTCCCGCGTCCGCCTTGCGCCAATCCTTCGACTGTCGTGACGCTTGCGCCATCGGCCTGGATCGCGAGCATCAGACAGCCCCGCAGCGGAATCCCGTTAACCTCGACCGTACAAGCCCCGCAGACGCCATGCTCGCAGCCAACATGGCTGCCTGTGAGCCCTGCCTCGGTTCGGATGAAGTCAACCAGGTTCATGCGCGTCGGCACTTCGGCGGAAACCGGTTCGCCGTTGACGTTCACGCTGATGCGTTCTCGCTGGCTCATACCCTTGCCTCAGCCCAGGCTCGCTGCAGGACCACCCCCGCCCAGTGCCGCTTCGCATCAGGTCCACCGTTCAGGTCGCCGATGAATTCGATCTCATCCAGCGAGGCCACGGCGCTGTCCAGGTCACCTCCGTTTCGGGAGAGAGCCGCTTCCGCTCCGGCGGCGCGCAGGGCACGATCCGCTACCGAAAAAAGCGCAATGCGGAGAGTGGAGCCGACCTGTGCGATTGCGGCGCCTGCCATGGCGTAATCGCCGTGTCTTCGTGCCAGTTCATGAAATCCATAGCCCGAACAGGATTCCGAAACCGGAATCGACACCGACTTGATCACTTCGCCAGGTGCCAGAGCTGTTTCATATGGGCTGAGGAAAAATCCATCCACCGCCAGATCACGTTCCCCGTTCGGCCCGGCGACATGGATCACTGCCTGAAGTGCCAGCATCACGGCTGGCAGTTCCGCCGCCGGATCGGCGAGTGCCAGACTACCGCCAATGGTGCCCCGGTTGCGGATGGCGGAATGGGCGATATGCGGCAGGGCCTTGGCCAATAGAGGCGCCAGCGATGCCAGGTCAGGGAAGGAGGCAAGTTCCGAGTGGCGGCTCATCGCACCAATTCTCAGATGGCCGCTTTCCACCGAAATTCCGCAAAGCTCCGCGATGCCATTGAGATCCACCAGCATCTCGGGCTGGGCGAGCCGGAAGTTCATCATCGGAATCAGGCTCTGTCCTCCCGCCAGCGGTGTGGCTTCAACGTCAGGATCACTCAGAAGTTCGATCGCGTCTGCAAGTGAGGCCGGGCGCTCATATCGGAATTCGGCGGGTTTCATCGTTCCGTTGGGCCGTGCGGATCCAATGGCCCCTTGCTCCCCTTAGCCTCATGCACTATCTGCAATTTATCGAGTTATAACTTATCATCAAGCGGAAATGCGGGGCGGCGATGGTTAACATAAGGCCCAAATCGGTGGTGAAGATGACTGTCAACGCTTTGGGTGAAACCCATGCCCGCAGCAGCATATCGGTGCGCGACGTTACCAGCATTATTGACGAGCCTGTTGAACGCCAGGGAACGAACCAGGGTCTGACTCCAACAGAGACGCTGATGGCTTCGCTGATTGGCTGCACCAACGTTATCTCAAAGCGAATCGCCCACAATGCCGGGTTCAGGGTTGGCGAGCTGAAAATCGCTCTCAGTGCAGATTTCGATCGGCGGGGAACAATGCTGCAGGTCGAGGTTGACCGGCCGTTCTCAAACATTGAGATGGATATTGAGGCGAGGACTGATGCCACACCGGAGCAGTTTGAGGCCATGCAAGCCGATCTCGCCAGATTCTGCCCGATCGCCAAAGTGATTCGTGGCAGTGGAGTGACCATCACCGAGCGCTGGACCGCGCTCCCCCTGGAGGAATGCCATGACTGACAGACTCGTGCCAGACGCGCCTGTGCCAGCTTTGTGCCTGCCGCTCGTTGGAGGAGGGAACTTCACCCTCAATGACCCGAAACCAGCGAATTTCACGATGGTTGTCTTCTACCGTGGATATCATTGTCCAGTCTGCAAAAGTTACCTGGAACGGCTGAACGGCCTTATGCCCGGATACCGGGATGCTGGATTTGCCGTCGTGGCCGCGTCCATGAACGCAGCTGATCTTGCTGAGCGAACGGTAGCGGAGTGGAACATTGGCGACATCCCGGTCGCTCACAGTCTGACCGAGGCGGATGCGCAGGCCTGGGGGCTCTGGATGTCGAAGGCGTTCAAGGATGCAGAGCCGGACATATTCTGCGAGCCCGGAATGGTCTGGGTTCGCCCTGACGGGCGCCTCTATATGATCGATATCTCGAATATGCCGTGGGCACGGCCGGATCTGGAGTTCCTGCTGTCGAAAGTTCCAATGGCTGTCGAAAACGCCTATCCGGCCCGCGGAACCTACTGATCCTCGCGCATTTCCAGCGTCAGGGTCGAGATCATTGCATCTACCGAAAAGGCGATCACCCGGTCTTTGCGGTCGGGCGATGCCTGCTCGTAAACCAGCTTTATGACGCCGTAGTAGAATATTCCACCGTGAATCGCCAGTACAGCGTCGATTTCAGCCTGGCTTGCCGGCTTCGGTGGCAGTTTGGCTTCCGCCCTGATCTCAGCGATGATCGGGCGAAGGATCCGGTCAACGGCAAGTCCTACGTAGTGGCGGTTGATCTCCTCACCCTTGAGGCCGGAATACAGGAAGATACGGATCCAGTCAGGATGAAAGATCGCTTCCGTGTAACGCTGGTAAAATTCGATAAGGCGATCGCGCAACGGGCGGGCGCGGTCAGCGATCAGCGCTTCCCAATCCGGTTGCCACATGCCGATATAGACCTCTTCATGGACGGCCTTGATCAGATCCTGCTTGGATGGGAAGTAGCGGTAAAGCAGCGGCTGGGTCACTCCAAGACGGCGGGCCAGTTCACGGGTTGAGCTCTCAAACCCCTCCTGGGCAAAAAGCTTGATGGATTTCTGTATGAATTCCGCCCGGCGCTCATCCGAGGTCAGGCGACGGCGCTGGGTCCCGCCTCCGGGAGCTGTCCCGCTCTCAGGCATCCTGCCAGCCATCGTCGGTTTTCAGACGGTGACCTACGTTGATCCCCTGCTTAAGGGTCTGCTCAATGAAGCAGCCCGCCTTGGCCGCATCAAGCAGGCGACGCTGGTCCTCCATGGAGGCCGGACTGTCGAGATCGACATCCAGCCCAAATCCAACCGGAGCCGTTACATACGGCTTCGAGCCGCTTTGCCTGCCTTCCCAGTGAAGCGTTGTCTGGACCGTGACCTGACCAATGGGAATGCTCAGGCGCTTCGAAAAGGCGCGAATCTGGGTCATGACGCAGCCGACCAACGCTGCAGTGAATAGTGCCAGGGGCGGTGGGGCGGAGCCCTCACCGCCGTGAAAGGCCCCTTCATCGGTGGCAAGCTCGAACGATTCCTTCATCGTGGTGAACTCGACGGAGATGTCATTGCGCATCCTGCCGGACGCCTTGCCCACCCCTTTGAAGATTACGTCGAACCGCTTTTCATCGGACATCACGTCCTGCTCCGTTTTGTATTGACACTTCCCGAAACTAAATTTTCACTCGATAAACAGGCAAGGACAAAGTGAACGGAGAATCCATGGCAAAGCTGACGCGAGAGGACATTTACCGGACGGCGAGGGAGCTGTCGAACCACGGGAGATGGGGACCGGACGACCAGATTGGAACTCTGAACAACGTCTCGCCCGAAGATATCGTGAACGCGGCGAAGCTGGTTCGGAAGGGTAGGACGTTCGCGCTGGGCCTTGACCTGAAGGAAAAGATCCAGTCAGGGCTGTTCGGTGGGCGCTGGAACCTCATCCATCAGATGCTTGCGACTGGAACCGATGCCGTGTCGGGCGAGCAGGACGGCGATGGAAAGGCATATCTGCGCTACGCGGACGATGCGATCAACGTGCCCTGTCAAGGATCGACCCAGTGGGATGCGCTCTGCCACATCTTTCTCGATGACAGGATGTATAACGGCTATCCAGCAACGGATGTGACGGTTAACGGCGCGAAGCGGCTTGGCATCGAACATGTCCGTGACAGGATGGTCGGACGCGGTGTCCTGCTAGACATCGCGAGGTGGAAGGGAGTCGACAGTCTTGATGACGGATACCCGATCACCAATTCCGATCTCGACGCCTGCGCGGCATCGCAGGGGGTGGAAGTGCGCAAGGGTGACTTTGTGATCATCCGGACGGGCCATCAGGAACGCTGTCTGGCGGCAGGTGACTGGACGGGTTACGCTGGCGGCGATGCCCCAGGACTGGCGTTCGAGACCGCCCACTGGATCAGGAACCTGGACATCGCGGCGATCTGTGCCGATACCTGGGGCTGTGAGGTCCGGCCGAACGAAACCGATGAAGCCAACCAGCCCTGGCACTGGGTCGTGATCCCGGCCATCGGGATTTCGATGGGTGAAATCTTCTATGTGAAGGAACTCGCGGCGGACTGTGCTGAAGACCGGGTATACGAGTTTTTCTTCTCCGCTCCGCCTCTGCACATCCCGGGCGCCGCTGGCTCTCCAATCAATCCGCAGGCGATCAAATGACGCCCCGGCTCTGGGGAAGGGCGAGTTCGGTCAACGTCCAGAAAGTCATGTGGACGCTGGCTGAATTGGACGTAGTCCACGAGCGCATTGATGCTGGCTGGACATATGGTAGGACGGATACGGACGAATTCGCCACCATGAACCCGAACCGCCAGGTGCCGGTCTGGCAGGAGGATGGTCTGACGCTGTGGGAAAGCCAGGCGATCGTCAGATATCTTCTGGCCCGGCATCCAGGTTCCATTGCGCTTGGGCCTGTCGCGGACCAGTGGATGGAATTCACGACCTCCACCCTGCAGCCGGCCCTCATTGGCGTTTTCTGGCAATGCGTGCGGATTCCCGAGGGAAAACGCTCGGCGGAATCGCTTGCGCGCCATGCCGAGTCCCTGAACGCTGCCCTCCGGATTCTGGAAGGTCGGCTTTCCGAAGTGGACTGGCTTGACGGGAACGGGATTTCCGGCGCGGAAATCGCGGCAGGCTCTCTCATGTTCCGCGCATTCGACCTGGACTGGCCGAGGGACGGATGTCCTGCGGTTGAGCGATGGTATCGAAGGCTCACCGAGCGTCCGGCATATCGGGAAACGGTAATGGCTTCCTACGAAGAACTGCGCGCCTGAACCCTGAGTGCGGTTGGTAACACGGCGGTCTCACGCATGACCGCCTGGATCTCTGGATGGCTGCGACCATCGAGATTCTGGTTGCGGCTGCAGCTGAAGATCAGACTGCCAAGCCAGCGCGAGGTTTCATATGCCACACGGGCGGCGGCAACCCGCTCCTTCGAATAGGTGTCGAGTCCATCCAGGATCGGAGATTTCTCAAGACGCTCCGCCAGTACGGTGGCGTCGCCCGCGGCTTTGGTGACTCCCATCCCCACATGCGGACGGCAGACGCAGGCCGCATCTCCTGCCAGCGCTGAACGGCGCAATGCCATGGCAGGCGACAGGTGGTCGTAGATGGGCGTGAAGAACGGCCGTTCGCTGACCGCAAGAATGTCGTTGAACGGCGCTGGCAAACGGGCCCGTGCGTCATTCCGCATCCGGCGCAGCACATCGGCGCGCACCAGCGGCGGTGGAATCGTGACGGAATGTCGGTTCCCCTGTTCGTCCGTGAGCATGTCGCGCAGTTCCTCCTCCGAAACTTCCGCATACCAGACAAAGTTGTACCGAAGATTTCCAGGTCGCAGGTCGTTGTCCGGTCCTGCGATCGGATAGCCAATGATCTGAGTGCCATTCGGGATGAAGAATCCAAACGTGTGGAAAATGTCTTCGCGGATGGCAACGGGCAGGTCCGCTTCGGCTGCAAGCGTTCGCCAGACCACATAGCCCGAATATTCAGGCTGCACGTCCGGCAGCATCCGTGTCCGTATGGCAGATCTGAACCCGTCGGCGCCGATCAGGATGTCGCCTTCCACCCGGCGTCCGTCAGAAAGCGCGAGTTCAACCGAACTTTCCTGTTCCTGATATTCGACCGCTTCGCTGTCTGCCCGATATGCGCCTTCGGGGATCAGTGCGCGGAGGATCTGATACATTCGGTCCCATGACGTGACCACTTGATGGAACCGGAATGCCTGAACGCGGCGACCGTAAAGGTCATAGGCCACACGTTCATGGGTCTCCACTCCCAGTCTGGCCGTGTCGGCGCCCACGGCATTCAGTGCGGAAAGAAGCTCGGGATGGGTTACGATTCCTGCACCGCGGCCAGCGAGTTCCGCTGATGACCGTTCGAAAATCTCGGTTTCCCAGCCTTTGGTCCTGAGAGCTGCGGCGGTGAACAGGCCAGCAATGGATCCGCCGCAGATAAGTGCCTTACCCGCCATGGAGTCAGCTCAGCCGTTCCGGGACATCCTTGCGCTGTTAGGGATCGGAAGCGCCACGCCTGGGTTCGACAGATGTTCGACGGTTATGAACTTCAGTTCCGTTTCGCCGATGTTTTCCAGCGAATGCAGCATGTATTCGCCGGGGCCATAGCGATAGTGCTGCGTTTGGCCCGTTATGTATTCGAATTCGGCAATTCTGCCATCCGAGAAGTAGGTGCGGGCGCGTCCTGGTGCCATGGCGCTCCAGAAATACGGATTCACGTGGCGATGGAAGCCGCAGCGTTCTCCCGGAGCGATGTTCAGATGCCAGACCCTGAGCTGTTCGGTTTCGCTGACTAGAACCGAACCCACGCAGCCATTCATCTGACTGTCGATCATTTCTCGATAGATATCTTCCGGCCAGTCCGCAAAGGCGGCAGGGTCGGTTGCGGTTTCGATATGATCGCTGATGATTCCGTCTTCAATCCGCATTGTCTGCCTCCATTCCTGCCCGGAAATCGCTCTGCCTGGCGAATGAATCATAGCTTCATGGCCAACTTCCCGCAAGGCGCGCCAGGAGCTGGGCTTGCATCCTGCGGCGAAACGGCCAACAATCCGGTGTTCAACCACTCGTGTGAGGATTTTCCCATGCCTGAACCTGTCCGTCCGGTCTGCCAGCGGTTTGCGTTTGGTGAGACCATGGTGGCAACAGTGCTTGATGGCGCACATGTCCGTGCGCCGCTGAACCCGCCATTCGCGATGGACAGAAACGACTCGGAACTGGAACAGATTGGACGGGCCAACAGACTGCCGTGGGATCGGTTCGAGAACAGCTATACGCCGACCCTGATCAGGACCGGAAATGATCTGGTGCTGATAGACGTTGGTTTCGGGGAAACGGGGCGTGGGAGCGGGACTGGCCTATTGCGCGACAGGTTGCGCATGTTGGGTCACGCGCCTGAGGACATCACAATCGTGGCGTTTACGCATGTTCATCCTGATCACATCCTTGGTGTGAACGAGGGTGATGATCTGGCCTTTCCGAACGCCCGCCACATGATCGGACGTCGGGAATTCGATGTCTGGCGTGGTGGTGATGGAATTCCTCCGCAACGCGACGCGAACCGCGAGATGTTCACGAAACTCATCGCCCCGCTCGCCGACCAGTTGACGTTCTTGGAAGACGGCGATCAGGTGGCACCTGGATTGACTGCTGAGGCGGCCTACGGTCACTCGGCAGGACATCTAATGTATAGGCTTGAAAGCGCCGGGAGGCAGCTGCTGGTCTGGGGGGATGTTGCCAACCACTATGTCTATTCGGTCCAGTTTCCAGAGAGTCCGGTCGGTTTTGATGACGACAGATCTTCCGCTGTCGCGACCCGAAAGCGGGTTTTGGACATGGCAGCGACGGACGGCCTCCTGGTCTGTGGCCATCACATGCCGTTTCCTTCAGTGGGATACGTTGAGCGTATGCGAGATAGCTACCGCTGGGTCCCTGCGGCATACCAGTTATGGATATGAAGGATTCGGAATCTTGGTCCGAATCTGAGTGCTGTGCTGGTTCAGCCGCCTCACGCCTTTCCCATATGAACGGACGCGTGCCCGTCAGAAAGGAACGCTTCGCTCAGCCTTTCCACCGTCAGCCCAGCGGTCTGGCCATCCCTGCGGCGTCTCTCCGAAAACGTCATTGATCCGTATGGCTATGCTCAGGGGGGCCTTGCCATGGACTCCGGTGGAAATTGCGGATCCGGTCTGGACTCCCCCAAAGACCGAATGGACCTGTCCCTGATCACTCCGGCATCTGTAGGACCCGACCGGGACATGCATGAACTGGATGCCCTGTGGAATGCGTGCTCCCATGGGGAATTCCGTGGTTGACCGTTTCCCCGCCGCGCATCTAGTCACTTGCAGCCTAAACGGATAGAAGGCAGCCAAAGGAGTTGGGACGAAAATGAGTGCCTTGATTGCCCCGCAGCCGCGAATAATGGAGATCACGCCATATGTGGGCGGGCGATCCTCTTTGCCCGGTCGTGGCAAAGTGGTTAAGCTGTCGTCAAACGAAAACCCTTTCGGAGCTTCGCCAAAGGCCGTCGACGCTTACCGCCGCGCGGCGCAGAATCTGCATCTCTATCCGTCTTCGGACCACCAAGCGCTTCGCAGCGCCATTGGTGAGGTGCATTGCGCCGACCCGGAACGGATCATCTGTGGTGCGGGTTCTGACGAGATCATCAGTCTGCTGTGCCGCGCCTATGCCGGGCAAGGCGATGAGGTGCTCCACACCGAGCACGGGTTCCTGATGTATCGAATCTCGGCTCTCGCCGTGGGTGCGACACCCATCTCTGTCAAGGAACGTGACCGGATCACGGATGTGGATGCGCTTCTGGCCGCCTGCACGGAGCGCACCCGGCTCGTGTTCATCGCAAATCCCAACAATCCCACGGGAACGATGATCAGTACTGAGGAACTGTCTCGCCTGGCCGATGGCATTCCCCGGAACGCATTGTTGGTTCTGGACGGCGCCTATGTGGAATACACCGATGGTTACGATGGAGGTGTGGCTCTAGCAGATACAAATGGTCGTGTCTTCGTGACACGCACGTTCTCCAAACTCTACGGGCTTGGCGGGTTACGGATTGGATGGGGCTATGGCCAGCGGGAAGTCATTGACGTACTGAACCGGATACGGGGTCCGTTCAACCTGTCCTCGGCGCAGCTGGTCACTGCCGAAGCCGCAGTGCGTGATGGGGAATTCGCCGAGAAGTGCGTGGCCGAAAACGCGCGGATGCGCAAATGGCTTGCGGATGCTCTCGCTGAGGACGGAGTGCCATCGGACCGATCCGATGCGAATTTCATACTGGCGCGCTTCACTGACGCTGACGAAGCGGCTGCCTGCAATGCGTGGCTCAACGAGGCTGGACTGATCGTGCGCCAGGTCGGGAGCTACGGGCTTCCCGAATGCCTGCGGATCACAGTGGGTGACGAAGCGTCATGCCGACAGGTGGCTGATGCCGTGCATGCGTTCAGGGCGGCCCGCCAATGGACATAATCTACAACCGGGTGGCGTTGGTCGGATTAGGCTTGATAGCCGGCTCAATGGCGCATGCCATGCGCCGCGGTAAGCTGGCGGGAGAGATTGTTGGCACCTCGCGGTCCCCGGAAACACGGGAAGTGGCAAGGGAAATAGGGCTGTGCGACCGGGTGTTCGACTCCTCGGCGGAAGCTGCCGAAGGGGCTGATCTGGTGGTACTGGCGGTTCCTGTCAGAGCGATGGGAATTGTGGCCAGCGAGATCGGTCCGTATCTCAAGTCTGGTGCTACGGTAACCGATGTTGGATCGGTGAAACGCCATGTGATAGAGACGGTTACGCCGCACATTCCTGAAGATGTCCATTTCATTCCCGGTCATCCGCTGGCGGGAACGGAACATAGCGGTCCCCGCTCTGGATTCGCCTCTCTGTTCGAGAATCGCTGGTGCCTGCTGATTCCTGACGAGGACACCAACCGTGAGGCGCTGGGCCGTTTGCGTGCGCTGTGGGAAGCCATGGGGGCCAATGTTGACGAAATGGATGCAGATCACCATGATCTGGTCCTGGCTGTGACAAGCCATGCGCCGCATCTGATTGCCTACACCATGGTCGGTGTCGCGGATGACCTGAAGCGTGTGACAGATACCGAAGTGGTGAACTATTCCGCTGCCGGATTTCGGGATTTCACCCGAATCGCTGCCAGCGATCCTACGATGTGGCGCGATGTGTTCCTCGCGAACAAGAGCGCCACGCTGGAAATCCTTGGGCGTTTCACTGAAGAGCTCTTCGCTCTCCAACGGGCTATACGCACAGGCGATGGTGATCAGCTGTTTGACTATTTTACGCGCACCCGCGCGATCAGGCGAGGAATCATCGAAGCGGGACAGGATACCACGGCACCGGACTTTGGGCGGGTGGAAACCAGGAAGTGACCGTTCGGCTGTGTTCGCAGCTGCCTCGCACGCCTTTTGAACGTGGCCGTCTGGACCGGCTAAAGCTGTGGAGTCGAGTGCAAGGGCCGCCCGAACGGTTTGGCGGCGTTGCTTACAACCACCTGGCAACGATGGAAGGGGAACGGACCGTCGTCGAGTCACGAGGCGATACGGACGTTCCTCCCGGAATGCTGGTGGATCTTGCTTTCGATCCGGACCAGGCCAAGAACTTCGAGAGTGGTTCGGGGCTGCCCATCGCGTTCGCGGCTCAATCCAGAACACCGCCTCGCGCATCACGAGGATGCATCCGGGAGATCCCCTAGGCGGGGCAAAGGAGGACATACAGGTGCAACACCGGCCCTTTTCGGAGCGTTTCCGCAGCGGTGGGCGGAGCCCGTGCGCCGGGAGCGCTCCAGAAAGAGCCGTATGTTGGTGGATTCCGTCCCAAGGCCACCCGATGCGGCGTCCAGAACGGCGAAACCCAGGAGGAGGAAAGGGCTGGGAGTTACGCTTCGATGTGAAACGAGGGGGTAGGCGGCGGTTGCAAACACGTTCAGGCGGACGACTCAGGTGCCGATCTGCTCGGTTTATCCTATGTCCGGTCGTAGTCGCCCAATCACGATGGCGGCAATGTGTAGAATTGCGACATATGCCGCACCGGCCGATCTCCGGCCGGATCAAGCAGTTTGCGCCTTGGTATGGCTCTGACCTGAGTGGGCTTGAACGGCGCTCTCAGCCCTGGGAAATCGTAGGGCTGGACGGAAGGTTGACCTTCGCTGTGAACTGGAAAAGAAGGTTTTCGGTAGTGCGGCATGCTGCCTGTCAGTCACAGATCCTCAGAACAGTCGCAGCGTTGTTCGGGGAATCGCTATATTGGACATGCCACCAACATGGTGAATTCAGGGCTCGCAGGGTAGTGGCGCATGGTGCCTGTGACCTGTGCTTCTTCACGAGTCAGTGTGACGCAAGCGCCATGCCCTGGCAAGCATGTTGCTCGACAAAGGCACCCTGTCGCGATCTGGTTGACACTCATTACGTAAGCGCTATCCCTGCTTCCGCCGCACGGTCCCTGATGAATGGAAGGCCTGTTTCGATGACATCCTCAGGCCGGTCAGCGACAGGTCGCCATATCGCCAGACCGGATGCGATCTCTGGCGCGAGATGAACAAAGCTCTCCAGAGTCATGGCGCCGTCGTATCCGACCGACTTCAACCCCTCGAATATACCACGCCAGTCCATTGTGCCGCGTCCTGGCACCCCACGGTTCGATTCGGATAGGTGGACATATCCCAGATGCTCGCCGGCGTCGGCGAAGCCCTCCGCCATGCCAGCCTCTTCGATATTCATGTGATAGGTGTCGAGATGAATGAAAACGTTCTCGGCCCCCACGCGCTCAATGATCCCGGCGGTCTGGCGCGCGGTGTTCAGCAAGTGGGTCTCGTAGCGGTTGCAGGGCTCCAGGCCTAGCTGCATGTTCAGGGCGCGTGCCCTGCGCGCGGCACTCTCGACCAGTCGGCAGATGGCGTCGCGCTCCGCATCCGTTGGTGGGGCCTTGGTGGTCCTGCCGATCGTGCCGTAGGTAACGCCCGAGAGGCATCCGGCTCCCGCCTTCCGCGCCACTTCCATCGCGAATCCGAGATAGTCAGCCGCCTCTTGGGTTCGGCGCAGTACGTCCAGCTCCGCTGGCAGACCGAGAGAGCAGACGATCTCGATTCCGTGGCGTTCGGCAAGCGCACGCGTGCCGACCGCGTCATAGCCTGATGGATTGAGCAGCGGCGTCTCGATCACACTGACCCCATGTTCGAGGATCCCGGACAGGAGGCGCTGGGCTTCCGTGGGGTTCCAGAGGGACATGAAGGCTAGGGAGTGCAATCCGAGTCGGGGCATCTCCACTCCCTATCCGTGAGCGCCGACAATGTAGGAAACGACTTCGGCCATGTCGGTCTCGTGCCGTCTGAGATCGGCGATCACGTTGCCCCGACGCAGAACCACGATCCGTCCGCAGGCCTCGAAGATGTCGTTCAGCCGGTGGCTGATGAGAATCGTCGCGATGCCGTCCTCTTTCATCTGCTGGATCAGTTTCAGAACGCTCTCGACCTCGCGTACGGCAAGCGCAGCCGTTGGTTCATCCATGATCACCATTTTGGGCCTGAACGTCAGAGCCCGGGCGATGGCGATGGTCTGCTGCTGCCCGCCCGACAGCAGGCCTACAGGAATATCGACCCCGGGAATATGCACGCCCAGCTCGTCGAGCATTACTCGGGCTTCGGCGTCGATTCTGGATTTGTCAACAAAGGAAGGGAAGATCCCGAACAGGCGCTTTGTTGGCTCACGGCCGAGAAAAATGTTGTTGGCGACATCCTGCTGCGGGGCCAGCGCCAGATCCTGGTAAATCATCTCAATGCCGAACTCACGCCGCTCGCCCGGCTCGGAATCGGTGACATCCCTGCCGTCAAACACCACTTTCCCACGGTCAACGGAATAGACTCCAGTGATCGCTTTCATCAGGGTCGATTTTCCGGCGCCGTTGTCACCGACCAGACCGACCACTTCGCCGGGGGAAACCTTTAGGTTCACTCCGTGCAGAACCTGCACCGCACCAAAGCTTTTCTCGACGCCGGACAGTTCAAGGATGCTCAATGCGCCTGCCTCCCTCTGCTGCGGACCTGATCGAGCCAGACGGCGGCAATGAGTACCGCTCCAATCGCCATCTGCTGGTAATAGGCCTGCACCGCCATGAGATTCAGTCCGTTCTGCAGGACCCCCATGATCAGGGCGCCAATCATCGTTCCCACGATCGAGCCGCGTCCGCCGAAGAGGTTGGTGCCTCCGATGATCGCCGCAGTGATGGCCAGAAGTTCGTAGTTCAGGCCTGCTGTAGGGTCGCCCGTGTTCACCCGTGCGGTGAAGATCAGCCCGGCGATTCCGGCCATAAGTCCCGAGATCGTGTAGAGCAGCATACGTTGGCGGCGAACGTTGACGCCGGTGGCTCGGGCCGCATTCTCGTTGTCGCCGAGAGCCAGTGTGTGGTGGCCGAAGGGGGTATGTGCAAGAATGTAATGGGAGACGAGCGCCACTGCGGCAAGAATGAAAACCGGCGTTGGCACTCCCCAGGGACGGGCCTGTCCCAGGAACAGCACTTCATCCGGAAGCCCGTAAATGCCGCGACCGCTGGAGATGATCAGAGCCAGACCTCGCGCGATTCCGAGCATTCCAAGCGTCACGATAAACGCGGGCACCCGACCACGCGTCACTATGAATCCGTTTACGGCCCCAGCCGCCGCCCCAGCCGCCAGAGCGCCAATGATGGCGAAATACCATGGCCATTCAAGGGTCACGACAAGCGCCGCACCAGAGACCGAAGCCAGCCCAAGCACAGAGCCAAGCGATAGGTCGATTCCGGCAGCGCTGATGACGAAGGTCGCTCCGATCGCCAGGATTCCGAACGTCGCCGTCGCAAGGATTATGTTGAAGAAATTATTCGCTGTCAGAAAGACACGGACCCCGCTTCCGGTTGTGGGCGAAAACAGGGCCATGATCACGATCAGTCCCGCGAGCACCGCAAGTGACTCGACGCGGATATGGGTACGTTCAAGGAGTCTCAGCATGAAGCGGGGCCTGGGATGTCCGGGCCAGCTTGGACGCTGGCCCGAGTGGTTGCGTTACTTTACATATTCAAGCATCGGCTCGGTGCCGGCATCGAGAATGTCCTTGGTCAGGACCATCGTGGAAACGTAGATCCAGTCTCCTTCAGGAGGCGTTCCTTCCTTCAGCGCCTTTACCATTTCAACCGCCTGCTTGCCTACAAGGTAAGGCAGCTGTGCGACGGACGCGTTCAGGCGCCCCGCCTTGATCGACTTGACCGCGTCGGAATTGCCGTCGACGCCGATCACTGTCACCTGGTCGCCGAGACCGGCAGCATAGACCGTTTCCACGGCGCCAAGCGCCATGCCGTCGTTTGCTGCGAAGACCGCAACCAGATCCGGATTCGAGGTCAGGATGTCATTGGTGATGTTCGCCGCCTTGCCGCGGTCCCAGTCACCAGGCAAGGAAGCGACGACCTCTAGGCCTGGCGCCAGTTCCGCCAGCCTGCTGGCAAAGCCCTGCGCGCGTTTTTGGCCGGTGATATTGCCCGACAGGCCCTCAATCACCAGCACTGGACCGGCCGCGTCAGCTCCTAGCTGGCCGACTAGCCATTCGGCTCCCTGAGCGCCGGCGGCAACGTTGTCGGAGCCAATGGAAAATGCGATTTCAACGCCAGCGTCGGCGGCGATCGCATGGTCGAGGTTGCCATCAAGGTCGACGACCGGAATTCCCATTTCATTGGCGCGCTTCAGACATGGCAGCAGGATCGTCGAGTTGATCGCGGCGGTGATCATGGCGTCGGGCTGGCGCTCAAGCATGGTGTTGCAGACGTTCAGCTGCGGTTCGGCGGCCTGATCGCTTTCGACCGCTTGCAGGTAGTAGTCGACTCCGGCCGCTTCGGCGCCTTCACGCACGCCGAGCTCCATCGCACCCCAGAACGGATTCGACAGCGTCTTCATGAGAACGCCATAGGTCTCCGCCTGGACAGGAAGCGCGATCAGGCCGACAATCGCGGTCGCAGTAAGTTTCTTCAGCATTTTTGTTTCTCCTTTTTGCGTGCCTGGTTCTGAAAACGCGTCTGGACGCGCTTGTCGGGGTCTGGCCAGGCGTGGTCACGCTGCCGCCTTGCCATATCCTAGTTGATTCCTTTCCTCCAGCGCGGCCACCATCGTGCCACGCGGCTCATACCGGCATGGAACCCGGATTGTACTGGCGGGTTTCCACCCGCCCTGGATTTTCGCTGCGAGCCGGCTCCACGCCACGCTGGCGATTTGGTCGACCGGCTGGACAATTGCCGCTACGGGTGGATGGACATGGGACATCCTCCATCACGGCCCGTCCTATCAGGTCGTCCTGTGGTCTGCGGATATTGATGACGTTTGACACGCAGCTCGGAGATACGCCGGCACTCCGCGCGACGTCACAAATCGATGGCCTGTCAGCAATGACCGGCTTGTTGCTAACCATCCGCTCCTCCTTTCAGTAACCGTACGAAAAACGTTTTATGCTGTAAATCGCTTTTGACTGGGGCGGGACGAAATGAACCGGAACACATATCTGGCAAACCACCAGACCGGTCCGGCAGACGGTTTGGCGGGATCAGGGCCATGCGTTCATGGATACGGCTCCAGGTCGATGAAGCGGTCTGCAGCATCTGGCCTGGAACGAAACCAAACCGGTGGGGATGGGTAATCACGCAACTGGCCAGACATTGTGAAATCCATCGCTGCCATCAACGCCCATCGGCAGGTTGTTCCTGGCTCATGGGGCTGGTGCGTTGCCCGAGGTGGTGTGGCGGATTGGCGAACATGTTCCGGACGGAAATGGTGCAGGTCGCGCCTGGTTCACTGCCAGTTGTGTGCCGTCGAACCGAACGACAGACTGATGGTAGACGTTGCGGTAGGCGGGATGACAGGAGCTGAGAGCGTCGCGCCGGTATCGGAATGGCCGGAGGCCGACGAATGGTGAGTGTCTCACATGATGCTGTTGGCGGTAACCGCAGCCAGGGGCGCTTCCTGGTTGGTCAGGGTCGCCTACGCAGCGATCAGTCCCAGGTTTTCCAGTTTCAGGAGCACCTGGTGGGCGCAGTTGTCTACCTCCACGTTTTCCGTATCGACGCGAAGCTCGGGGCTCTCAGGGACCTCGTAAGGATCCGAGATTCCGGTGAACTCCTTTATCTTTCCTTCCCGTGCGAGCCTGTAGAGCCCCTTGCGGTCGCGGCGTTCGCATTCCTCGATGCTCGTGGCCACATGCACCTCAACGAAAGCGCCGAATCTTTCCACATCCTCGCGAACCGCCCGGCGGGTGGCTGAATAAGGGGCGATTGGTGCGCATATGGCGATACCGCCGTTCTTCGTGATCTCGCTGGCTACGAAACCGATGCGGCGGATATTGAGGTCCCGGTGCTCTTTGGAAAATCCCAGTTCCGATGATAGGTTCTTCCGAACGACATCACCGTCCAGCAGAGTTACGGGTCGTCCGCCCATTTCCATCAGTTTCACCACCAGCGCATTGGCGATGGTGGATTTTCCGGAGCCGGACAGTCCCGTGAAAAATACCGTGAAGCCCTGCTTCGACCTCGGCGGATAGCGGCGGCGAAGTTCCGCGACGACTTCTGGGAACGAGAACCAGTCAGGTATCTCCAGCCCTTCGTTCAGGCGACGGCGAAGCTCGGTGCCCGAGATGTCCAGCACTGTCGCGTCGTCATCAACCTCGTCAGAGGGCTCGTACTGGGCTCGCTCCTGTACATAGACCATATGTCTGAAACCAACCATCTCGCACCCGATCTCGTCCTGGTGCTCCCGGAAGAGTTCCTGCGCGTCGTATGGTCCGTAGAACACCTCGCCGCGGCTGTTCTTTCCCGGACCTGCATGATCACGGCCAACGATCATGTGAGTGCAGCCGTGATTTGCCCGGATTATTCCGTGCCACACCGCTTCACGCGGACCGGCCATCCGCATCGCCAGATTCAGAAGGCTCATCGTCGTCGTCGACGCGGGATATCTGTCGAGCACCGCTTCATAGCAGCGCACCCGGGTGAAGTGGTCAACATCGCCGGGTTTGGTCAGGCCGACCACCGGATGGATGAGCAGGTTTGCCTGGGTCTGTTTTGCGGCCAGGAAAGTCAGCTCCTGGTGTGCCCGGTGCAGTGGATTGCGCGTCTGGAACGCGACCACGCGCCGCCAGCCCAGCTTGCGGAAATGAGCGCGAAGCTCGTTCGGCGTATCACGCCTGCCGCGGAAATCATGGTGTATGGGTGGCCGTATGCCCATCACCGGTCCACCGAGATAGACCCTGCCAGCAACATTGTGAAGGTAGTTCACCGCTGGATGCGCGACATCATCGGCACCGAAGACCGATTCCGCCTCCCATGCCTTATCAGGCGTCCACTTGTCAGTAACCGTCATCATCGCCAGAAACACGCCTTCAGGATCCCGCAGCACGATGTCCTGGCCAGTGTCGATCCTGCTGGCAAACTCCTCAGGCACGTCAAGCGTGATCGGAATGGGCCACAGGGTACCGTCCGCCAGTCGCATGTTCTCGACAACGCTGGTATAGTCCTCTTCAGCAAGGAATCCCCTTAGTGGACTGAACCCTCCATTCATCAGGAGTTCCAGGTCGCAGACCTGGCGCGCCGTCAGATCCCAGCCAGGCAGGGTGGAGGCTTCGGCCCTGAATTTCAGGGCACTCTCCTGGGAGACGTACCGTTCAGGAACAGGAGCAAGATTCGCCAGTCGCATCAGGGGTGACCCGAGATTGCCGCGCCATGCGCAGTGGTTCCGCCAAGGGGCTATTGGCAGCTATGCTGGCCTGTTTCAAGCCATTCATGGGGGCAGCGGTGCCCTGTGTTCCCCGTCATTCCCGCTTCAGGCCAGATGCTGCGCATTGCGCAGGAACAGCTGCACATCGGCGACGTTGGTTCCGGTGGCACCGGTCAGCAGCAGATCGCCAGCGGCGCGTAGCGCACGGTAGCTGTCGCTGTTGGACAGCAGCACCTCGGCGTTCTCACCCACTTCGGCGATCCGCTGTGTCGTGCTGGAATCGACAATTCCTCCTGCGGCGTCGGTTGGCCCATCACGCCCGTCCGTTCCTCCCGAAAGAAACACCCAGTGGTCCCTGAGGTCCCGCATGGCCATGGCGACACGCAGGGCAAGTTCCTGGTTCCTGCCGCCCTGGCCATTTCCCGCAACGCTGACCGTTGTTTCACCACCCCAGATCAGCAGCTGCCGTTCGGGCGGCTGCGTTCTGATCTGGTCGGTGATCTCATGGACCGCATCGCCCACATCACCGCACAGACGGTTGGACACAATTACCGGTGACAGTTCAGGAACTGCCGCCGCAATCGCTTCAAGGCTTTGCCGGTTTGAAGCGATAATGCAGTTTTGCGTCTCTTGAGGTGACGCTGCGTAGGTGGCGTTTCCCGCATGCGCCAGATACGTCCGCACACTTACGGGAACATCTCTCCATACATCGTGCTCATGAAGCAGTCGGACGGCTTCGGCCGGTGACCCAAGCGGCGTTGAGGTTGGGCCGCTGGCAATGCAGCGCGGGTCGTCGCCGATCACGTCCGAAATGATGAGCGCACGGACGCGTGCGGGAGACGCCAGTCGCACTAGCCCGCCCCCTTTGAGCTGCGAGAGCTGCTGGCGGACAAGATTGGTTTGATAGATGTCGAATCCGCGAGCGAGCAGGAGTTCGTTGACGGTGATCTTGTCGGCAAGGGGAATTTCCGGCGGTGGAAACGGAAGCAGCGCTGAGCCACCTCCCGAGATCAGACATAACACGACATCCCCGCTCCCAGCGGCCTGCAGCCGTCGCCTGATCTCAAGACTGGCGCGCAGCCCGCGTTCATCCGGGACCGGGTGCCCGGCCGCGACCACTTCGCAGCCAGGAACATCCCGGACGTTTTCGGGGTTTGTGACCGCGAACGCCTCGCATGGCGTGTCGACCGGGACGTGATGAAGCGCCTCTTGGGCCATCGAGCAGGAGGCTTTACCGACGGCGAAGACGATATAGCGGCCCCTCGTTAGTGGAGGCAACGGGTTGGCGGAAAGTTCGCGACATACGGCAAGGGAGGGATCCGCGGCTTTCACCGCGACATCGAACAGTGACCTTGCCAGGGCTCTCAGGTCGCGTTGCGTCATTGTCAGATGCGATCTGTCCACTGTGCATTACCTCACTCAGGCATTGTCCCGGGACATACAGTGTGCAGGGGAATTGGGATATGGTTTCGGCCGGAATCCCGGGAAAATTCGTTTCCAGCGCATCAACGCCCTGAACCGACAGCTTGCCGCCGCGTCCTGAGCCTGACACTTCATGCCGTTGAAGTTGCGGCGTTTTCAGGTGCTGGGCCAGGAGAGGTCCTGACCGGTTCCTAACCCGGCTTCCGGGCTTTGCGATTTGGAATGGAAGCAGGGCAAAAAAGAGGGGCCGCATAGGCTGCCCCTCCCCGTAACTGATGCTGGACAGCTTACATCATGCCGCCCATATCCGGCATGCCGCCACCGCCCATGGCAGGAGCCGCGTTCTTCGGCTCCGGCTTGTCGGCGACCATTGCCTCGGTGGTGATCAGGAGGCCGGCAACCGAAGCGGCATCCTCGAGCGCGGTACGTACGACCTTGGCAGGATCAATGACGCCGAACGCGAACATGTCGCCGTATTCCTCGGTCTGCGCGTTGAAGCCGAAAGTGGCGTCGTCGGACTCACGGATCTTGCCCGCAACCACGGAGCCGTCCACGCCGGCGTTCTCGGCGATCTGACGCAGGGGTGCTTCCAGCGCCCGGCGCACGATGGCAATGCCAGCGTCCTGGTCGCTGTTCTCGCCCTTCACGCCTTCCAGCTCCTTGGCAGCCTGGACCAGTGACACACCGCCGCCGATCACAATGCCTTCCTGAACCGCAGCGCGGGTTGAGTTCAGCGCGTCGTCCACGCGGTCCTTACGCTCCTTCACCTCGACTTCGGTCATGCCGCCAACACGGATCACGGCAACGCCCCCGGCGAGCTTCGCGACACGCTCCTGCAGTTTCTCCCGGTCGTAGTCGCTTGTCGTCTCTTCAATCTGCTGACGGATCTGGGTGACGCGTGCTTCGATCTCAGCCTTCTCGCCTGCGCCGTCCACGACCGTGGTCTCATCCTTGGTGATCGAAACGCGCTTGGCGGAGCCAAGCATGTCAATCGTGACGTTCTCGAGCTTCATCCCAAGGTCTTCCGAGATCACCTGGCCACCAGTCAGGATCGCGATATCCTGCAGCATGGCCTTGCGGCGGTCGCCGAATCCGGGTGCCTTAACGGCGGCGATCTTCAGTCCGCCCCGTAGCTTGTTGACGACGAGCGTGGCCAGTGCCTCGCCTTCCACGTCTTCCGCAATAACCAGAAGTGGTTTGCCCGACTGGATCACCGTTTCCAGAAGCGGAACCATCGGCTGCAGTGAGGAGAGCTTCTTCTCGTGCAGCAGTACGAAAGCGTCCTCAAGCTCGGCGGTCATCTTGTCGGGGTTGGTGACAAAATATGGCGAGAGGTAACCGCGGTCGAACTGCATACCTTCGACGACTTCGGTCTCCGTGTCGAGGCCCTTGTTCTCCTCTACGGTAATAACGCCGTCATTGCCGACCTTCTGCATTGCATCGGAGATCTGCTGACCGATTTCAGCCTCGCCATTTGCCGAGATGGTGCCGACCTGTGCGACTTCGTCGCTGCCCTTCACTTCACGGGATGACGACTTGATTCTGTCGATGCACTGGGCAACGGCAGTGTCGATTCCGCGCTTCAGATCCATCGGGTTCATACCTGCGGCGACCGACTTCAGACCTTCGCGCACGATGGCCTGGGCAAGTAGCGTAGCCGTGGTCGTGCCGTCGCCGGCCTCGTCATTGGTGCGGCTGGCCACTTCCCTGACCATCTGCGCGCCCATGTTCTCGAACTTGTCCTCAAGCTCGATCTCCTTTGCCACGGTCACGCCATCCTTGGTGATACGAGGCGCGCCGAACGACTTGTCAAGGACAACGTTGCGGCCCTTCGGCCCCAGCGTCACCCTGACGGCGTCGGCCAGGATGTTGACGCCCTTCAGCATGCGATTGCGGGCATCGGTTTCGAATTTGACGTCCTTAGCAGCCATGATTGCTTGCTCCTGGTAGTCTTGCTGTTTCTGTTAGGTAAGGACCGCGCCTCAGGAAACGATCCCGAGAATATCGCTTTCCTTCATGATAAGCAGTTCTTCGCCGTCAAGCGTGATCTCGGTGCCGGACCACTTGCCAAACAGGATCTTGTCCCCGGCCTTGACGTCCATCGCAACGCGTCCGCCATCGTCATCCTTGGCGCCATCGCCTACCGCGACGACTTCGCCTTCGGCGGGCTTTTCCTTGGCGCTGTCCGGAATGATCAGACCACCGGAAGTCTTTTCGTCAGACTCGACGCGGCGGACCAGTACCCGGTCATGCAGAGGTTTGAATGCCATCTCTGAACGCTCCTTCGTTCGTGATTCACTTCGATTACTGGCACTCACGTGATGCGAGTGCTAACAGTGCGCATCTAGGGAGTGCGGATGTGCCTGTCAATGGAGTACAGGGTGCTGACCAAAAATTTTTCATGCGGCTGCGCCCAAGCGCCGCGGTCGCGTGATTCGTCCTCACAGTCCTTACACGACAGCCAGCAGGCTGAATGTTGCTGGGTGCCGCACCTGCTGAAAAACGTCGGATCAGGAATGTCTGTGCGTGACAACCAGGCGCGGTATCCATATAGAAGCGCCCGACCTCTCGTCAATGGAAACGGGGAAGAGACATGGTTATTCAGATATTCGGGCATAAGTCTCCCGATACCGATTCAACCGGTTCCGCGATAATCTGGGCCTGGTACCTCAATGATGTTAAAGGTACCGCCGCCGCCGAAGCCGTGCTTCTGGGTGAACCCAGTGCGGAAGCTGCCTTTGTGCTGGAAAGGTGGAAAATTCCCGTGCCGCGAATCATTGACAGGGTTGAGCCAGGCCAGCCGATAATCATAGTCGACACGAACAATCCCGCCGAGCTTCCCGACGGAATCGGACAGGCCGACCTTCGGGCAATCATCGACCACCACAGACTCGTGGGTGGCCTTTCCACGAAAGGCCCGATCGATGTAACGATCCAGCCGCTGGCATGCACCGCGACAATCATGCATGATCTAATGGGATCGAACGCGTCGAGGATGCCCGACTGGGTCAAGGGAATTATGCTCAGCTGCATCCTGTCCGACACGCTTGAATTCCGTTCTCCCACCACGACTGGACAGGACAGGTCGCTGGCCGAGCGGCTGGCCTCCGATCTGGACCTGGACCTTCCTTCCTACGCCGCCGAACTTTTCGCCGCGAAGTCGGATGTCTCGGCATTTTCGGACAGGGAACTGGTGCGCATGGATTCGAAACAGCACGAAGTTGGCGGAACCAGGTTTCGTGTCTCCGTTCTGGAAACCACAGCGCCACAGACAGTGCTTGACCGGAAGGACGGCCTCATGGCTGCGATGGAGAGAGTTGCGGTAGAGGATGGCATCGACCAGGTGATCCTGTTCATCGTGGATATTCTGAACGAGGAAGCGATTCTGCTTGTGCCAAATGAATTGGTAAAGGGTGTGGCAAGAAACAGCTTTGGTGCGGAAGCCATCGGCGATACGGTTGTCCTGCCGGGAGTCATGAGCCGCAAGAAGCAGATCATTCCGAACCTAAAGATTTGAACCCGCAATCCGCGCTCGCCATCGGAATCGAGTGCTTCGCAGGACATGGGAGCTTCGAATGACGGAATTTCACGAGGATGAAGCGCTTCCTGCGATTCGTGATGGCACTGGCCTGAAGCGTGAACATCGCCCATGACCAGGATCATCGAATCGCTGACGGACATCGTGCACGGCTATGATGTGCTGTATTGTGACCTCTGGGGTTGCCTGCATAACGGGCGGTGTCCTCACTGGCCAGCGGTGGAGGCGCTGCGTCGTGCCAGAGCCAGGGGCAGTGTCGTGGTTCTCCTGACCAACGCTCCCCGTTCCCGGCTCCAGGTTGAGATGCAGCTTGACGGAATCGGCGTTCCTCGGGACTGCTGGGACGTGATCACGACTTCTGGTGATAGCGCACGGGCTGCGATGTTCCGCGGAGCGGTTGGCTCCAGGGTCTGGTTTATTGGCAGCGAGCGCGACCTTTCCGTTTTTGAGCCGCTCAGGATCATCGATGATCCGGTTGAGATCGTCCGCACCCAACCCGAAGACGCGGAGGGCATTGTCTGCTGCGGCCCCGAAGATCCATATGCCGCACCGGAGGTCTATCGATCCCGGTTTTCCCGCCTGGTTGAAAGAGACCTGCCACTGCTCTGTTTCAACCCCGATATCATTGTGGATTACGGTACCAGGAGACAATGGTGTGCCGGGGCGCTGGCACGGCTGTACACAAGCATGGGAGGAACGAGTCACTATTTTGGAAAGCCGCATCCGCCGATCTATGACCTGGCGCGCCAGCGTCTTGCCGTTTTGGGAAGGGATGTTCCAGACAGTCGTATTCTGGCGATTGGCGACGGAATTGCAACCGATGTCGCCGGTGCCACGGGTGAAGGCATTGATGTACTTTTTGTCACAGGCGGCCTTGCCGCCGAGGAGACCGGTACGGTGGAGCATCCGGATCCAGCTGCGCTAAAGAACTATCTGGAAAGGGAAAATTACGATCCGCTCTATTCGATCGGGTTTCTACGCTAGGCGGCAAAGCAAGATTGTTTCAAATCTGGCGCGAAAATCGCCCGAAAGTTGCTTTCTGAATTGCGCGAATGGGGCACTGACATTATGGTGCGCTGGATCAACCATCCACCGGCTCCGTTATGCGGCAAGACATTGGTTCAGTAGACGGCGACAGTCTCGAAGACGACCCTCGCGGCACGGTCTGCATCGAGGATCTCGAAATCGGTATGCGCCGACACCTGTGCAAGCAGATTACGGATCGCGACATCCGGCTCTTCGCCGAAATCTCGACAGATCGGAACCCTGTGCATCTCGACGATACATATGCCCGGGACACGATCTTCGAGGGCCGCATCGCCCACGGGATGCTGACGGCCTCGCTGATATCGTCCGTCATCGGAGAGCGGCTTCCAGGCCACGGCACCGTCTATCTTCGGCAGGACCTGCGCTTCCTTGCACCTGTCCGACCTGGCGATGTAGTATGTGCTGCGGTCGAAGTCACCGCCATCGACCATTCACGTCGCCGCGTGGCCCTTGATTGTCACTGTGCGGTGGGTGATAGGGTCGTTCTGCGGGGCGAGGCGCTGGTGCTGGCGCCAAGCCGTAAATTCGATTGATTTCCGGGGGGCTGCCCCCATTTCGGGGAACGATGCGGACCTTCACGACCTGGCAGGACCTGACCGAAGGTGACCGAGGCGCTTCCGCCGCCATCGGAAATTTCGACGGTGTGCATCTGGGGCATCAGGCGGTGATCGACATCGCCCGGGCCGAAGCGGCGCGTTCCGGCGCGCCTTTGGGAATCGTCACGTTCGAGCCGCATCCACGGCAGGCATTCGCGCCAGGTGCGCCTCCGTTCCGGTTGATGAATTCGGAAACGCGGGCGCACCGGCTCGAAAAACTCGGTGTCGAATTCCTATACCAGCTCGAATTTGGTCCGGAACTCTACGGATTGACACCTGATGGGTTCGCCCGGGACGTGCTGGTGGGAGGCCTGGGGCTCACCCATGCGGTTGTGGGAGAGGATTTCCGCTTTGGTAGGGGTCGTGCGGGCTCGGCGAGTGATCTGCATGTCTTCGGCCGTGAATTCGGTTTTGGTGTGTCTACGGCCTGTCTGGTTGAGAGCCAAGGCGTCGAGGTTTCCTCGACCGGCATCCGCCGTGCGCTGGCGGAAGGGAGTCCCCGCGAGGCCGCTGCCATGCTGGGTCACTGGCATCGGATCGACGGGCCGGTCATGCATGGGGACAAGCGCGGAAAGGCTCTTGGATTTCCCACCGCCAACATGTCGGTCGCGGATCTGCACCCCCCGAAATTCGGTGTATATGCGGTCAATGTCGATGTACTGGACGGACCCCATCAGGGCAGTTATGCTGGTGCCGCCTCAATCGGTGTGCGCCCCATGTTCGGCGCGAATCCACCAAACCTCGAAACCCATATCCTTGATTTCGATGGGGAACTGTATGGCACGCATCTGTCCGTGGCGCTCATTGACTATCTCCGACCTGAGATCAAGTTTGATGGCCTGGATTCGCTGGTTGCGCAGATGGCCGCCGACTGCAGAAGAGCGAGTGAGATTCTCGCCAGTGGACCGTGAGATCTGATCCGATCAAACGTCACGGGCTGCGCGACCGTTTCTGGAAACGAACACCTCTGGACCGACTTTCCCAGCAGGAATGGGAAGCATTATGCGACGGTTGTGGGAAGTGCTGCCTGAACAAGCTTGAGGATCCAGACACCAATGAGGTTGCGTTCACTCGTATCGCGTGCCGCCTTCTGGATGGCGAGACGTGCCGCTGCACGCAATATGACATTCGCAGGCAGTTCGTTCCCGACTGCGTTGTGCTGACTCCCTCAAACATCGGGGAGATCGCATACTGGATGCCAGATACCTGTGCCTACCGGTTGCTTTGGGAAGGTCGGGAGCTTCCCGACTGGCATCCCCTTGTTTCGGGAAGGGCGGAGAGCGTACATGAGGCTGGCATTTCGGTCATTGGTCGGACAATTCCCGAGTTCGAGGTGCCGGAAGAAGACTGGGAAGACTATGTGACTGAAGGATCGATCTAAATGCAATTCGCCTCAGACAATTCCTCTGCGGCGCATCCAATGGTCATGGATGCGCTTGTTCGGGCCAATGAAGGATTCGCCTCGTCCTACGGCGCAGACCCAATCATGGACGAGGTAAGGAGGCAGGTGCGTGAGATTTTCGAAGCACCGGAGGCTGCGGTCTATCTCGTGGCGACCGGGACGGCGGCCAACGCGCTCTCTCTGTCGACTGTCTGTTCGCCTTGGTCAGCCGTATATTGCCACCGCCATTCTCACGTAATGGAGGACGAATGCGGGGCGCCGGAATTCTATACCGGTGGTTCGAAACTCGTACCAATCTATGGAGAAGGCGCAAAGATGGATCCGGTCTGCCTGTCGGATACGCTTGAAGCGGCCGCACAGGTAGGTGTTCACAATGTCCAGCGTGGAGCGGTCTCCATTACCAATGTCACCGAAATGGGTGCGGTTTACAGCCCCGGGGAGGTGGCCAGCCTCTGTGCCATTGCGAAGGAATGGGATCTGCCATGCCATCTGGACGGCGCCCGGCTTGCAAACGCTCTGGTCGCCACTGACGCCAGTCCGGCGGAGATGACCTGGAAAGCCGGAATCGACATTCTCAGTTTCGGCGGCACCAAGAATGGACTGCTTGGCGCAGAGGCCGTCGTGATCTTCGATCCCTCGAATGCGTGGGAATTCGAGCTGCGGAGAAAGAGGGGCGGGCATCTGTTTTCGAAACACCGCTATCTGTCCGCGCAGATGCAGGCGTATCTGGCGGATGGATTGTGGCTACGGTTGGCCCGCGCCGCCAATGCGGTAGGCACACGGCTGGCTCAGGGTGTATCCAAGATCGAGAATGCTTCGCTGCTGTATCCCGCACAAGGCAATATGGTATTTCCCGTTCTGCCCCGTGCGGCGCATCGGCGGGCGATTGAGGCTGGTGCGGTGTACTACCCCTGGCCGGCTGCCTGGAGGGAGACTGGCCCGGATGACCAGCCGCTATCTGCCAGGATGGTCTGCAGCTGGTGTACATCCTGCGCCGAAGTTGACGGATTACTGGCCGCTTTCAGAGGCTGAGGAACGGGTCGACCGCAGCCACCGCTTCCACTGGATGGGCGGCGGGAAGCACATGTCCATAATTCGGTATCCTATGGCGTATCGCTTTCGGTGACTGGACCGATTGCTTGGGTGTTACGCGATCATCATTTGTAAACATCGGTATTTCGGGCGGTTCCTGCTTTCCGAACTGGAGGATTATGGATCAGATTCCGCTAAGTGGAGCGATCTGCCCTGCCAATGGGCAGCCGAAAATGACGCTATGAGGGACAGGGGCGGAGAACCTCTCAGGGAAAGCTCTGGCGTTGAGGCGCGACGGGACATCCAGGCCACTATTGTGGAAGAACTGGAGCCGTCAGCCTCTGGAGCGGTTACCTGAACGCCAACGGCAGTTCCGCAAAGTCGCGCTGGAGGAGGAGCGCATCGAGTGCCACCGGTATTCCTGACCCTGAACCACGTCGCTTCATTGGCGGTGCCTGTCTGAGTGGGAATGGAACCCAGTCGCCAGTAACGCACCCTCTTACAATGCGCTCTGCGATTTCCTTCAGCCGCAGTCCGGCGGGGTCAGTGAATGAGGAAGCCGATGTGAGGTGGTCAAAATGGAGCAATGCAACAGTTCCCGTTCAATGCACTGTTTCCAAGATCGCATCGGGGTGCTAGGTGATGTCATCGGTTCACATCCGTCATACGGCTGCACATTGGGAGATCGCTATCCATGTCGAGCCCTGTAGTACCAAAGCTGATCTCCGGAAATGCAAACCGTCCTCTGGCGGAAGCTGTCGCGCACCGCATGTCGATGTATTTTGGTATCGATATCGATCTCGTCAGTACCAGGGTAGAGCGCTTCAGCGACGGTGAGATCTTTGTCGAGGTGTACGAGAACGTTCGCGGAGAGAACATGTTCATCGTTCAGCCGACCTCCAATCCTGCGAACGACAATCTAATGGAACTTCTTATCATGGCTGATGCGCTTCGCCGGTCTTCCGCCGCTCGAATCACCGCAGTCATTCCCTATTTCGGCTATGCCCGGCAGGATCGTCGCACCAAGGCACGGACTCCGATCAGCGCCAAACTGGTTTCTGACATGATTGCCGGCACTGGCATCGAGCGTGTTCTGACAATGGATCTCCATGCGGCTCAGATACAGGGCTTCTTCGATATCCCCGTGGACAACCTGTATGCCTCTCCTGTTTTTGCCCTCGACATTGAGCATCAGTTTGGGGGCCGACTTCGCGAGGTTATCGTTGTCTCGCCCGATGTTGGCGGCGTTGAACGAGCTCGGGAGCTCGCCAGGCGGATAAACTGTGAACTGGCCATTGTTGACAAACGCCGCGATGAGCCGGGGGAAGTGGCCGAAATGACAGTAATTGGTGATGTCACCAACAAGACCTGCATCATTGTTGATGACATTGTGGATACCGCTGGCACGCTTTGCAAAGCCGCGGCTCTATTGATTGAAAAAGGCGCCAATGAGGTGCATTCCTACATTACTCACGGAGTGCTTTCCGGCAAGGCCGTGCAACGTGTGGTTGATTCCCAGATGAAGAGTCTGGTGATTACCGACACGATCCAGCCAACCAGGGAATCGCTTGAAGCGGCCAATATACGCGTTCTGTCCATCGCACCGGTATTCGCTTCGGCGATCATGAATATCTGGAATGGCACAAGCGTCAGTTCGCTCTTCAAGACGGACGCTCTTCGCCGAATCTACGAAGGCGCATTCGTCGGCGATCTTTTTTCGTCAAAGGAAGTTACCACGAGCCTGTTGCCGAGGTAACTTAGACTTGGGTGGACCGCAGCGTATATCTCACGGTGAAGCGGCCCCGAAATCTTCACATGCGGGATTCAGATGGTCGGCGTCAGTTGTAGCGCCCAGGATTGCGCGCAGGATCCGCCGGAGGGAGGCGTGTAGTGATGCGGCACTGAGAACTTCTTGAACTTGTAGTGAATTGTGCAGAAGCCGCCGCCGTCTCCGACTAATGATTCTTCTTGCCTGATCCAGATCTGCTGGCTCCAATCCCTGCACAGTGGTGCCACTTTGCGGCAGTGAAAGTGAGCTCTAGAAAGGCCAGAGCTGTCCTTTCCGAGCCAAAGGGCATCACCATTGAATTTCAGTTTCGCAGCCCTTTGGAATTGCACTTGCCGAGAACGGGGCACTGTGACAAGGCAGAAAACACCCTGATTTCCTTGATCTCTCCACAATCTCCAACGACCCGTCAGATCCAGCGGATTCTGGGCGGGGTGTCTGCCGTTCACACCTTTGAGAAATCGGGACACCATCTGATGATGCCTTCCTGGAAGCTTTCCCTGTTCTGGAAGGACTTTGCCCAACGTGAGATATTTGTGTAATTCCCGAAAGGATAGCCACACCCAATCAGAACGAAATGCAGCGGAATCCAGGAAATGTCGGCTAGGGTGAACTGGTCCCCCATGATCCACCTGTTCCCCTCCAGGGCATTTTCAAGTCTGGTGAAGCATTCCTCAAGAATGGCCTCCGCCTTTGCAACATCCTCATCGCTGAACTGGCTGGATCCGGCGTGCTTCGCGTGAAACGCCTTCAGCTCCTCGTTCTTTTGAAGTGAGGCGTATCTCCTTTCTTCCTCGGCGGTTTTTTTTCACCTTCCTGGCGATCATTGTTGCGTAGACATACGGCTTCACCGCCGGCACATGGATCGAAGCCGATAGACGCAGCCATTCCAGCATGGCTTCATTGTCTGAGGCTCGGAGCGTCGGTACTGGATAGGCTGAATCGAGATAGTCGATGATATCGTTAGACTCGATATGGACGACTCCATTGTCTATCAGCGTTGGTACCAGACCGTTTGGGTTGATCCCGAAGTAGTCTTCCGAAATGTTTTCCTTTTTCTTCAGGTCCAGGTGGTGACTTTTCCAAGGCAATCCCTTTTCAATCAAGGTCATCCGCACACGCATTGAGCAGTTTGAGATCGCGCCGTGGTAAAGGTGCAGACCCTCGAGGGATTGAACTGATTTGTTGGTTGGGACAACCACGACCATGTTTTATCTCCATTATTGCAGCGTTCCGGGCCTGTTCCTGACCGAATGGTCAGTGTCGTCTGCCCATAGCGCTGTCACTTCGTTCAGATGAGCGGTTGACTGCGTTGTGGATTCCACTGGCATTCCCAATGTCGCGTGCAGCAAATCCGGAGAAGATTGCCTTCATGCCGTCCGCTACAAGCACATCAGTCCTGGCATGCCCTTCTTCCGAGATTTCAACCATGTCATGGTTCCTGCAGGTGATCTCCACCATGATCCTTTGCGAGCATTAGTCTGCGCTGCCAAAGCTTCCCGTAAGTTTCATGGACGCTTCCCGCCACGCATCGCCATTTCCTGGGTTGTGGCGAAGCCGCTACCTGCCGAGGCGGTCATGTCAAAGATCCATTCGTCTTCATACTCATTCGCCAGGTGGTGATTGAAGCTCGCCGGGATGCGTTGGGTCGCATCAGTAAAGCTTCTTGCGTCGCACGGAGGAATGGCAGCCATGGTGTTCGGTAACGGGACAGGCGCGTAGCTGGGATACCGAAAGTGGTGTCGGAAACACCTTCCTTGGCAGGCCTGTGTTGCTGCATCGGGCCAGCGCCTGGTTGACCGGCGGAGAAATGCCTGATGGATAGCGGTCCATCAGAGCGCGTTTCGAATTCCTCGCCGTTCCACCTGAACATTATGGTGTTTGTGTGGCGCTGTGGCGGGGCAGAGGTCGCGATGCTGAACTGCTTGCGGCATGCGCGCCAAGTCCGATCCTGGTCGCATACATTGCGGTCAGACCGAAACGGGAAATGTCATGATATCCTCCTTGCGCGGGTTGAACACGAAGCTTTAGGGATCCCAAATCTCCGATATATTCGCAGTGACAGGCCGAATCTGACCAATTGAAGCTCATGATTTGCATAATCGGGATCCAATTTCAATGAAAAACTGGCGGATTCGGCTCAATGTCGGCAGTTTCTCCTGATCCTGTAAGCCATCGCACCGAGACTCGCCGCAAGAATCCTGCAGGACATCATTCCTGGCGAATGCGCAGGGCTGTCCGAGTTTCAGCTTTGCAAGATCGACAAGGTTTCATGACGGTAGATTCGATTTGTGTTACTTGGCTTGGGGATCATTCTCCGGAGCAAGGTTTACGGGTCGAGAAAACTGGTCACTGGCAGACATTTGTCATGCCGATGTCCAGTCAAGAATCCGTCTGGTGATTCAGTCTGTCAGCGTTGGACTTACGCTCCTTGTGCGCGACGTGAATGTCGGAATGTCCGACGTGATCGCATTGCCGGATCAAAGCGTCTTTCAGAATTTCGTTCGCGGCACGCGCAACTTCGGCGTAGCTCAGTCCAGCCGCAGCCTTTGCCAGGCTTCCCCAGTTGACTGAAGCCAGCGTCTTTCCCGAGAGGCGGGCATAGAGAAGATCCATAATCTGGGACTGGTTTGGCAAATCGTAATGCAGGACATCGTCGAAACGCCGCAATAGCGCGGTATCAGGGAGACTTGGGTGGTTCGTCGCCGCCACGATCAAACTGTGGGATCGGTCCTGCTCAATCATCTGAAGAAAACTGTTCAGGATCCGGCGGATTTCGCCGACATGGTTGGTAAGGCCGCGCTGCGAGCCGATGGCGTCGAACTCGTCGAAGAAGTAGATGCCTCACGTATGGCTGGTTGCATTGAAGACTTGCCGCAGTCATGTTCCAGAATCTGGCTGGTGCAGCGCTGCTCGCGAATGACGCGTTGAATCTGTTTGGAGAGGGTCTTTCCGAGGATCATCTCACCCAACCTTACCTTCGGGTAGGAATCCGCCAGAAAACTGGACAGGTCTCTGTGGAGGTGGGCGACCGGTGTTGGGGATACTGCGGGGCGGCGACTCTTCGCGTCATCGATCATGTCGCGCAATTCATTGGCAACCCTGCCGTGGCCCAAACGTGCTTCGTGTGCGGCGACCTGTATTGCGGCCGAGAAAAAACGATCATCATCGGCATCAAAATGTGATCGCAGCAAGCCTTGAGTTGCTCCGCGCTAGCCATGGGCCTTTCTCTCTCTTATTCCTTTCTTAATCGCAACACCTACCGAAGTGGGCTTCCGCCACCTGACCATTGACAAAAACCAGGGAAAGGCGGCTATTCTAGCGGGAAAACGGCACGGTCGAGAAGTCCGGGACAGTCTCTGGAGCAACCGGCAAGGTTGCTCAGGCCTTGCGCATGGCTTCCACGCCTGCCGATGTCCCATTTACATCGTTGCCCGTATTCGGGTCGACCTTTCCCGCAAGAAAGCATCCGTCGCGCTCGCTGCTGGTTCAACCCATCTCAAGGTTACCCGCGGCGAAATCCGGAGCAGGCATAAAGGCCACTGGAAACCGGACGGTTTCCAGCCTCGGCCGAAAGACAGGACAGTTCGGCAATGGGCTGGTCAGGACCATCAGGGATCCGGCACCGAAGGGCGTCGTATGAATGGAACTGGACATTTCATTCTATAGGGAGTGGCCTGCACGAAAGGAAAACTTCATATTAAGGCCTGTCGTCCTGGCAAGCCGCACTTGGCTGTGCCGCTACGCAGTTTTTCTGGAAATCAACTCACACAGGTTTGCGCATCGGCAAATCTCGGGATGGTCGATGAAGTTATCGTCTTCATTCCAGTAACCTATGAGTACATCAAGCCGTTCTCCCAGCCTGGTCAATTTGTCTTTCTGCCGCTCTGACCATGTTTCACGCCAGGGATATTGCGGCGACCGTTCATCAAGGCGGATGAACATGGGTTGACAGACATCCGCAT
>CBDATU010000010.1:0-19694 GCA_965199865.1 uncultured Rhodobacter sp.
AGGACGAAGACCCGCTCGCCACTGATTTCCTGAACGCCCAGGACTTCGACCTTGCCCGGCGTCGCGCTCATGCTTGGTCCGCGGACCGTGCGGGCGAGACCGGAAATCCGCGACACGGCGTCCCGGAATATCTGCCAGGCATCCGCCAGCGGAACCTCAAAATAGTGGCGGGCCCCCGTGTCACGCTCGACGAACATGTAGTAGGGTATCATGCCGAGGCGGACCTGCTCGCGCCACATGCGCTCCCAGACATCAGCGCTGTCATTGATGTGGGCAAGAAGCGGTGCCTGACAGCGGATCACGGCACCGGTGTCCTGAATACGTCGGATGGCGGTGCGCACCACGTCGGTGCGAAGTTCCTGCCAGTGATTGAAATGCGCCATGACCGCGACATGCCTGCCCGATTCTACGAGATCCTCCAGCAAACGCAGCATGTCGTCCGAATCCCTGTCGTCGACAAAGCGGTGCGGCCAGAATGTAAGGGATTTGGTCCCGATGCGAATGTTCTGGATATGGCCGAGTTCAGGATTGTCGATGAGCGGACGCAGGAACCGCCCCATTGAGCTGGCATTCATGATCATTGGATCCCCGCCAGTGACGAGCAGGTCGGAGATCCCCGGTTCGGCGGCGAGATATCGGTGCAGGCTGTCACTTTCCTTTGCGGAGATCTTCAGCTCCTTGTCGCCGACGAATTGGGCCCAGCGGAAACAGAACGTGCAGTATGCATGGCATGTCTGGCCCTGGCTGGGGAAAAACAGTACTGTTTCCCTATACTTGTGCTGCAGGCCCTCGACATGTCCGTCATCGGTTTTGGGGATATTCAGCTCGCGTTGGCCGGCAGGATGCGGATTCAGGCGGGAACGAATTTCGTTAGCCGCCCTGTTGATCTCCCGCTGCGGAGCCTCCTTTCTCACCAGGTCGGCCATGTGCAGGAAATCGCGCTCCTCAAGCATGTCGCGTTGGGGAAAGGTGATCTGGTAAAGGGGATCCTCAGGAACCCGATCCCAGTCGATCAGGTCGTTAATCACGTAGTGGTTGGAACGAAACGGCAGGACACTGCTAACCACGCGTATGGCAAAGCGGTCATCTTCAGAAAGTCTGTCCAACTGCTTGATGGAATCGAGATGTCTGGCGGTCAGGGCGCGGTATCGTCCATGCGGAGGGAGCCGGTGCCGGACACCATTCCCTTCGAGCTCTTGCGCTATTTCCGTGATCCCGCTTTCAGACTGTGACAGAGATTCCATGGCTTGCTTCTCCGAGTTCCTCCAAATGGCCTTTGGCCACCGGACGCCTCCCCGAAAACAGCCAAAACCGCACTAACTCAAGGCTATGGGAACAGCCTGGACGATGCAAGGTCTGTCCCTCGGCGAGTTCCACTCACCAGATCTTGACCAGCTCGCAACATCCTGCAGTGGCATGTCAGACATCTCGCAACCGAATGTGCTGCGCTTCAGAGTGGTGTAGCGGGAACGATTGGGACAGAAAGACGCAGGGTCTGCCGTGTCTTTCGAGGACATCACCCCACTTGACCAGCTGCCCAGTCCGCCACGGCCTTCTGGCGACGGTCCGCGCTGGCACGGACTGCACGATATGAAGAAATTCGGGCGTGACAAGTGATCACATCTCTCCGTGTTTTGGAATGCCTGGCGGAAAGATCGGGAAAGGAAATGGAACAAATCAATTGGCGATCGCCTTAGCACAACCGCAGGCCGGATTGAAGCATTCCCATACGATAGCTAGCGTGGAAGGTCATCGGTAAACTAAATCGCCCCCGACCCGTGCTCAGAAGCGCAGTGCCCAGTCCTCCAGCTCGACTCGGCGTTGCGCTTCGGAGCGGAAGTGGGGCAAAACTGGTACAGGGATAAAGAGATCCAGGGGAGTTCACCGTGAACCCCTTGCCATGGGGAAGGCAACAAAACCGATGAACCGCTATCCGCGTGACCTGATTGGCTACGGACATAGGCCACCCGACCCACAATGGCCTGGCAATGCCAGGATCGCCGTGCAGTTTGTCATCAACTACGAGGAAGGCGGCGAGAACTGTATTCTACATGGAGACGCGGCATCCGAAGCATTCCTCTCGGAAATCGTCGGGGCAGCACCCTGGAAAGGGCAACGCCACTGGAACATGGAATCCATCTATGAATATGGTGCCCGCGCCGGATTCTGGCGCCTCCACCGCCTGTTCACGGATGCCGGCATATCAGTCACGGTCTATGGCGTCGCCACGGCGCTCGCGCGTAGCCCGGAACAGGTTAGGGCCATGCAATCCGCGAACTGGGAAATCGCAAGCCACGGGCTGAAATGGATCGAATATCGAGACTTGCCGGACAGAGAGGAGGCCCGGCACATCGCCGAGGCTATCCAGCTTCACATGGAAGTCACCGGAGAGCGCCCTCGTGGCTGGTATACTGGCAGGTGCTCAATGAACACAGTTCGGCTCGTGGCAAACGAGGGTATGGACTACATCGCGGATTCCTACGCCGATGACCTCCCCTACTGGATCCGCATCAACGACCGTGACCAGCTCATTGTGCCCTATACTCTTGACTGCAATGACATGCGATTCGCCACTCCCCAGGGCTTCAATGCTGGCGACCAGTTCGAATGCTATCTGAGAGACAGCTTTGATGCGCTCTACGCTGAAGGGTGCTCTGGAAGCCCAAAAATGCTTTCGATCGGACTTCACTGCAGGCTGGCGGGTCGTCCCGGCCGGGTTCAGGCACTGAAACGATTCATCGACTATGCGAGCAGCCACGAAGATGTCTGGTTCCCTCGCCGCATCGACATAGCGGAACATTGGGCCAGGGCGCACCCACCATCGTGCCCTGTTCGACCAAGTGAACTGGGGCGTGAGCAATTCGTCGCCTCCTTCGGCGGCGTGTTCGAGCGATCTCCCTGGATTGCGGAGCGTGCCCATTTGCTTGAACTCGGTCCAGCCCACGACACCGCCGCAGGATTGCACAATGCGCTCTGCAGAGTTTTCCGCGGTGCCAGCCACGAAGAGCGGCTTCATGTGCTGAGAGCCCATCCAGATCTGGCTGGAACGCTCGCGACCGCGAAACGGCTTACGGATGAGAGCGCGAATGAACAGGCTGGGGCCGGTCTAGACGCGCTGACCGATGGGGAAAGGACGGAATTCACGGAACTAAACGCAGAATATACCGGAAAACACGGATTCCCCTTCATCATCGCCGTTCGAGACCATAGCAAGGCGCAGATTCTGGAGAACTTCACCAGACGAACCAGAAACGACACCGAGACCGAGTTTCGGGAAGCATGCCGTCAGGTGGAACGAATTGCGGAACTGCGCCTGAAGGACATACTGCCATGAGCTACGCCTTCCCACCTGGTGGTCTCCCCGATCAGTCCTGCGACCCCGAGGGAGTGGCGGTCTTTTCCGAAGCCTACGCCGTTCTTCCAGCGACGACGCAAAGGGACATCGTCACCAGCCTTCTGCCCGGTTGGAGAGGCACCCGCGCCTGGGTGCTGGCCCGGCCATTGACGGGCTTCGCCGAGACATTCGCGCAATACGCCGTCGAGGTCACGCCCGGAGGAGGCAGCGAAACCCCCGAACCTGAAAGCGGTGCGGAAGCGGTTCTGTTCATTGCAAAAGGCCGCGCCAGGTTTCGAATCGACGGTACCACGCGTGAACTGGGCGCTGGCGGCTATGCCTATATCCCTCCAGCCTCGGACTGGGCGCTGGACAATTCTGGATCCAGCGACCTGCAGTTTCACTGGATCCGCAAGATGTACCAGCCTCTTCAAGGCATCCCGATTCCCGAAGCCTTCGTGACTACGGATCAGGATACCCCCGCCATCAGCATGCCCGGTACAGTGAAATGGTCAACCACACGCTTCGTCGACCCTGACGATATCGCACATGACATGCATGTCAACATCGTCACCCTACAGCCAGGAGGGCGCATCCCTTTCGCCGAAACCCATGTGATGGAACACGGCCTGTATGTGCTGCAGGGCACGGCAAAGTACCTTCTGAACAAGGACTGGGTAGAGGTCGGCCCGGGAGATTTCATGTGGCTACGGGCATTCTGCCCTCAGGCCTGCATCGCCACAGGCGACGAACCGTTTCGGTACCTGCTCTACAAGGACGTCAACCGCCACCCGGCGCTGACGCTTGGAAATTGATATGGAGGCGAAGTCGTTGACAGCTGTGACAATTGGAGCTTCACTTGACGCTTCGGACGGGCTTAACTGGTTCCCCGATAACGATTCAACGTGCAATTTCTGCTGTAGGACCCTCCAGATTCGCCGACACAGGATGCTGCGCGTAGGGGTGGTTCCGGAAACGGAAGAAAATCGGACCTGCAGGCAAAGGCGCGTCGGCATCCCACCCTTGGCAAGGATACCGCATGATTGGACGAGACTCGGGTCACGAACCGAATTGGGCGGAATCAGAAGGGTCAGTCAAGTTGCTTGAGCGGGATTCGACTGTACGGCTGATGGATCCCGACGCCCTGGCTTCCCAGGCCGCCGCGTTGCAGCCTAAGGGGCGGCGAGCGCTTGTGGCAATCACCGGACCTCCAGGCGCTGGAAAATCCACATTGGCCGAGACGCTGGTCTCAAAGCTGGGAGAGACCGCCGCGCTGGTTCCGATGGACGGTTTTCACCTAGATAACCGGATTCTCGAAAGGCGAGGACTGCTGCCCCGCAAAGGCACCCCGGAAACTTTTGACTCCAGTGGATTTCTGACAATGGTGCGTCGCCTTGCGATGGAGGACGAAATCGTCATCCCAACTTTCGACCGTGAGAGAGATATCGCGGTCGCAGGTACAGCGGTCGTAGGGCCTGATAAATCCATAGCGGTAGTTGAGGGAAATTACCTGCTTCTGGAGACCATGCCCTGGTGTGAACTGATCGACATCTGGGATTTCAGCGTCTTCCTGGATGTTCCGATTGAGGAGCTTCGGCAACGGCTCGTGCACAGGTGGCTGGATCATGGTCTCAGCCATGAGAGCGCCGTCCTTCGGGTAGAGGTGAACGATCTACCAAACGCCAGACTGATACGGAGTCGGAGCGTCGCCGCCGATGCCCTGGTTCAGTCAAGATAGGGGCTGAGTTGGGATCGCCACTACTGAAAATCCTCCCCCTCGCGGCTCCATCAGTCCGGAAAATGTGACTTCGACAATGTGCTGCCTGTCTCTCGGCGCGAAGTTACCGGCAGATGGAACAGGTCAAGGGTCCGAGAGCGCGGTGCGTATGTCCCTGCTATGAGGGCAGCCAGGGGAGCCTGCATGGGGATGTGGTGCTGCACATGGAGGATCCGGAGGTCTCCGCGGAGACTGACGTTGTCACGGATGGGACGGGAACGCGGCACGGATGTGCCACCGAGCCCGCTGGCTGAAGCAGCGCCATGACCGGCCCGACCCGGCCATGTTCGGAGCGCTCGAGGGGACGCGGCACTCCATCAGGAGCGGAGCGCTTCCGACGGAGCGTCAGCGTCGGGCCGCTGGCGTTCAAGTGGCGATGGGCATCAGAAACCGCCCTGGCCGGGCTCGCGATGTCACCGTGAACGGGAACCGCCAGAGGAGCCGAACCGGCAATGGCAGATCCTGGCCATGACGCGCCGGATTGCGAGTGATGTTGTCTGCCATGATGTCCGGTGACAGGCGAACGAATCACGAAACCGGGTTCCATCTTTCGAACCTGAAATTCTCCCGGTGGAACATCAGATGCCGTCCATGTCGAATAATGGGACCGCTCCGGCGGTCAGATGCTTTCCCTGGTCGCAGCGCTCGATTCTCTCGCGCATTTTCCGTTTGTCTTTCCGCCGCCTTTGGTCCTGGCCACTGCTGGCCTTCAGTAGGTCTGAACCGCCCCTGTCGGAAAGCCTCCCGGAATGAATCCCCGGTCAGATCTGAAGTACCACTCCTTCGGTAGCGAACACGCAGCTGCGGCGGCATCTGCAGGACGCAGGTTCGCTCTCCCTATTCACCATCGCGTTCCGCCTTGAGCACGACAATCACCGACGTCCTTGCCTGTACATGTTTTGTGGTGGTTCTTGAGAAAGACATTGGCTTTTGCGACACTGGTGCCGCGGAGACCATTCCAGTTTCAGTACATGTCAGTTCGCCGCGATTGCGAAACGGCGACTGCAGCTGCAAATTTCATCCGCTTTGCTCAATTTCCCACCCAGAGGAGTGACCGCGTGACCAACCGCCCGAACATTCTGTTGATCGAAGCCGACCAGATGGCCGCCTTTCCGCTAGAGTTCTACGATCCGGAGGGTCAGGCAAAAACACCCAATCTGAGTGAGCTCGCACGTAACGGCATCGTTTTTGAAAGCGCCTATTGCAATTCACCGCTGTGCAGTCCGTCACGCGCATCAAAATTCTCCGGCCGCTTACCAACGAGCCACCAGGTCTGGGGCAATGGGGCCGAACTCAGCTCAGAGACGCCGACAATGATGCATTTTCTCCGCTCAGCAGGGTATCGCACAGTCTGCTCAGGCAAATGCCACTTCGTGGGCGCGGACCAGCTGCACGGATTTGACCGTCGACTGACCACTGACATGTACCCATCAAATTTCGACTGGTCGATTGACTGGGAACCCGAAGTGGATCACCGCCCCGGAACCTCCGTTCAGAAACTGGCGGTCTCTGGGCCCTGTCGAACGAACAACCAGATCCTCTACGATTCGGAAGTGCAGTTCCGCGCAATTGAGTTTCTCAGATACGAAGCGCTGGAGCAGCCTGACTCGCCGTTCTTTCTGCACGTCTCCTACACCCAGCCGCATGATTCCTATCAGTCCGTGCCGAAATATCTGGACCAGTACAGGGACATCGAAATCAGGCTGCCGCGACTGCGCGGCGAGCCCATACCCAACCCGGTGACCAACTGGCTGGCCATACATCATGGAATCGATCAATTCCCACCAGACCAGGAGCGCATCAGGGCCTCGCGGGAAGCCTATTATGCGATGATTTCCCATCTTGATGATTTCGTAGGGGAAATTGTCGCGGAACTGAAGCTTCTTGGCCTCTACAATGACACTCTCATCATCTTTACCAGCGATCACGGTGACATGATGGGGGAGCGGAACATGTGGTTCAAGCGCACGTTCTGGGAGCATTCGGTCAAGGTGCCGCTGGTGTTTCACCAACCGTCACAACTGGCACCGCGCCGCGTGGCCCAACCGGTCACCCTGGCAGATCTTTGCCCCACCCTGTCCGAGATTGGAGGGGCGAAGGAAGCCGCCGACCGTTGGGGGAGTTCAGACAGCGCGAGTTTTGCCGCCTTACTAGAAGGTGATGCATCCAACTGGAAAGATACCGCCATTATGCAGTATTTCGGACCCGGCATCGAGTCGCCCTGGTTTGCGATACGTCGTGGTGACTTCAAATATACTTACATCCATGGCTGGGGTGGCATTCTCATCAACCTTGCGGATGATCCTGACGAGATCAACAACCTGATCAACGCACCGGATCTAGCGGCATTGGCCCAGGACCTACACGCCGCACTTGTCGACCAGTTCGATCTCGATGTGCTGACCGCCATGGTGGTCGAGAACAAGAAAAAGCGCTGTTTCCTGCACCAGAGCCTTAAGGGTAGCCCCGGCTATGTATGGGATCATCAGCCCCTCTTCAACGCGTCCCGGCAATATGTGCGCGGCGGGACGAACAGGCCGGTGACGTGCTGAAACGCGGTTCCGTCAGACCGTGGCGTTGAAGTCGATCAGGCTACGCAGCACCCTGCCCTCCCGAATGACGGCAAAACCATCGTTGATGTCCTCAAGGCGTATCTTCTGGGAGATGAACGCATCCAGGTTCATACGGCCCTGCATGTAAAGCTCGATGATTCGGGGCATGTCGACACGGAACCTGTTGGAACCAAGCAGCGAGCCCTGAATCCTGCGCTCGCGCAGGAAATCGGACCCGGTGAGCTCAATGGTTTCGTTCTCCCGGAACAGTCCGACGAGCGTCGCAGTGCCATCGAAGCCAAGCATCCCGAACGCGTCTTCGGCAGTGCGTTTGGATCCAAGGCAATCCAGTGCGTGATCCACTCCTCCACCGGTCATGTTCCTGACCCGTTCGACCGTGTCACCATCCATCGGGTTCACGACATCTGTCGCGCCCATTCTCCTTGCCAGTTCCAGCTTGTCCACGTTCGTGTCGATGGCGATGATCCGTTCGGCGCCCGCCATGTGGGCCGTGTTGACCGCCGCCATTCCCACGCCACCGCACGCAATGATCGCCACAATATCACCGGGGCGGACCCCGGCCGTATTCACCGCCGCCCCATACCCCGTCATGACAGCGCAGCCGACAAGTGATGCGCAGTCGAGCGGCATGTCCTCACGGATTTTCACCACCGCGTTTTCATGCACCAGCATCTGTTCAGCAAAGGAGGACAGGTTCATGAAGGTATGAACCCTTTCGGATCTGCTCCATCGCAGACGGTCTGACACGCCGGGTGGAAGCTTCACTTCAGGGTTGAAGCACAACGCCGGTCGCCCGGTCGTACAGTAATCGCATGTGCCGCAGAAGACCGAAAGACAGGTCACGACATGATCGCCGGGTTTTACGTAGCGGACCTCAGGCCCAACCGCCTCAACGACGCCTGAGGATTCATGCCCGAGAACAATGGGCATGGGATGTGGCGTCTGCGCCTCCATATAGTGCAGATCGGTGTGACAGATCCCGGCGTAAGACGTCCTGAGCAGGATCTCATGCGCCTGGGGGTTGCGCAGGGAGACCTCTTCGATCTGAAGTGGCGTGTTCGGCTCAAAAAGAACAGCGGCCTTCATGTCTGCTCCACCTAGAACGGCCGACGGCCAAGGGAGAACGTCTGTCCCGTCGGACCGCCAATCGGCCGCGACGCCAGGTAGACGGCGAGCTCTGCCACTTCATCAGGATGCTTCATCCGCTCCTGCGGCGGAAATCCCGGTGGCAGTTCGTCGGCAAAAATCTCGAGAACCTCTTCCGGGGTGAAACGTTCCGCCCGTCGGCCCCGATTAAACATATCCGTTGCCACTGGACCAGGGATCAGATTGTTCACGTCGATTTTCCGCGGCCACAGCTCATTGGCCAGACATTCGGTGAAAATATGCAGACCCGCTTTCGAAACGACGTAGGAGCTTTGCTGACTGGTGGCGCGAAGGCCCAGGCCAGACGACATGTTTATGATCTTGCCACCTTCGTTGAGGTGAGCCAGCAAAAATCGGGTGACGAGGTAGACACCGCGAATGTTGATCTCGACGGTGCGCCACCATTTTTCAGGATCGGAGTCGGCCACCTGCCCGAGCTCCAGGTCCACACCTGCGTTATTCACCAGCACATCGACATTGCCCAGTGCCGCGAAAACCCCGGCACAGGCATTCTCCACCTCCATAGGGTCGGAAAGATCAGCCATCCCCATGTGGCACCGGGCACCGAGCGAAGTGACCGTCTCTGCCACCTCGGAAAGTTCGGTTTCCGTCCGGGCAAGAATGGCCACATCGGCACCAGCCCGGGCAAACCCGATCGCAATCGCACGCCCTATGCCTCGCCCTGCGCCTGTGACAACCGCAGTCTTTCCGTTAAGGGGTCTTGGGTTGGACATGCTGTACTCCTTTTGATTCAGGTTTCATGGAGGTTGCGACAACCTCCCGATTTCAGTCATCAGCTCTTTCGGGATCTGATCCGGTTCCGCTCTGCCAGCACAGCTGCGGCGGACCTGAACTGAAGAGCGCTCCTGCTGTTCCCCGATGATCGCTTCGATATCCGCCGGATCGCCCGTCTCCTGAGCGGGATATAACAGCCTTACTCCGCCAGCGCTGGGCCTCCGCCAGACCAGCCCCACCGACCGACCCGGTCAGCATTGAGAATCCTGATGCCATCCACAGCCCTTCATCAGTCGAGGGGTGCCAGAATATCCATGGAGTTTGGTAGCCATAGAGCGATTCCCGGGAAGAGCGTCAGTAGAATGATCACCAGAACCTCAACGATCACGAAGGGAATGATCCCGCGATAGATCGTGGCAATCGACACATCGTATTTTTTGGCCACGCCGTGGATGACAAAGACATTGATGCCAATGGGTGGGGTGATCTGGCCCATCTCCATCATGATCACCATGATGACGCCAAACCAGATCGGATCGAAGCCAAGCCCGACGACCGTTGGAAACAGGATGGGCAATGTCAGCATCATCATCGGAATGATGTTCATTACCATGCCCAGCACCAGGTAGAGCAGTAGGATGAGCGCATAGATAACGTAGCGCGATACATCGAGACCGTTTAGCCCGGATATCTCACCAGCCGCAACCCGAAGCTCCAGCACCGGCCCGGAAGGGGTTCCGGGGGCGGTTCGTGGGCGTTCCGGCAGCTCCGTCGGCCGACGGAACCCGACAGCGGCCGTCCGGTGGCCGTGATGACGGGAACAATGAGAGAACATCCACGGCCCGGCAGCCGCGGGCGGCGGCGCGGGACACACCTCTCCCGCTGCGGGCCGGTTCCGCCCGCCAGTCCGGGCCGTCAGGGGCCGGATCCGCTCAGGCGGGCGTGGGTTCGGGGGCGGGTTCCGGCTGCGGCGGCGGCACCTGCGGCGACGGCGCGGCCAGCAGCGCGGCGACCGCCCGTGCGAACAGGTCCTGAAGGGGAAAGACCGAGGACAGCGACAGGCGGACGCGGCGCACGCTGACCGTCACCCGGCAGGCCACCTTCAGGAGCCGCGTCCTTATGGTCCCGCACTGGGCCCTCGCCATGTCCGTGCCGGCGAGGCCGATCGCCCGGACGGTCCGGAGCAGGGCTCCGGCGAAGGCGGAGAGGTACAGCCGCAGCTGGTTGGCGCGCATGGTCGCCGTCGAGGTCCGGTCGGCGAAGAGTTCCAGCTGCTGCTCCTTTATCCGGTTCTCCATGTCGCCCCGCGCGCAGTACAGCTTCTCGTAGAGGTTCCTCGCGGTGAAGCGGTCCTTCGGCAGGCTGGTCACGACGAAGCGGGGATTGGCGCCGCCCGGGCCGGGCAGCCACTCCGCCTTTCCCACGACGCGGCGGGTCCGGCTCCAGCTGGACCGGGTCCGGTAGCGAAAGTCCCGGAAGCGCCGCGACGGCTTTCCCGAGGCGATGGCGCGCCGCCGCGACCTCTCCAGCGGTCCGGCGATCCGCTCCACCAGGCGCGAGTTCCTCGCAAGGCCAGGCACATAGTCCACGCCATTCGCCTCGCACCAGGCCATCAGGCTCTCGCGGCAGAAGCCGGAATCGCCCCTCACGATGATGGCGGTCTCCGGCCAGCGGGAGCGGATCCGCTCCACGATCTCCGTCAGCGCCTCCACCGATCCCTCCGACGCGTCGATGTTCGCCTGACGCAGCCGCGCAGGCAGGACGTGGTCGCCGCAGGTGACGTAGAGCGGAAGGTAGCAGTAGTGGCGGTAGTAGCCGTGGAAAAAGCGGCCCTCCTGGGCGCCGTGCAGCGGGTCGTCGGTGGCGTCGACGTCGAGGACGATCTCCCCGGGCGGGACCTCGTGGGCATCCAGGAACAGGTCCACCATCAGCCGCTCGATCGCGGCGCCGTCGGCCACGATCCGTCTGTAGCGGTCCGTTTCCGCCGCCTCCGGCGTGCCCGGCTCAAGGCGGTTGAGGGTGCTGGACCCGGCCAGGGGATGGCCCCGGTCGCGCTCCCTCGGCCGGTCGGCGCCGGTGATGTCGTCGCGCCCGACGGCCAGCGCCAGGACGCTGTCGTCCCGCAGGCGGTCGTGGTCACTGCCGTCCTCGTAGCCGAGGGCGATCGCCATGACGCGCTGCGCCACGAGCTCCCGCAGCCCGTGCTCGATGCGGTCCTGGTCCCGGTAATCGGTCAGGCACTCCGCCAGCCGGCGGGTGACGTCCGCCACCCGGTCGGCCTCCCGCAGGAGAAGCGCGCCGCCGTCGGAGGACATGCGCCCGCCGTCGAATGCGGCGGTCACCTCCCGCCGTCCGTGCCGGTTGAACTCGATGTCAGGGCTGTTACACTGTGTATGCATGGGGTCCGGTCTCCTCTCATATGCAAGGTTTTGTTGAATCCCGCATATATCATGGAATCCGGCCCCATGCAACATCATCTGGTGAGATATCCGGGTTAGGAAGTCGGCAAAGGACCGGGGAATGTCGGTGAGCGTCACGAAATACCCAAGAAGTCCCACACCGATCAGAATCGTGAAGATCATCGCGCTGGTTGTGGTTGCCTCAAGCAACGCTTCGAAGAGCTTGTGCCGGTTAAATCCTGGTGCGAAGAGCGCGACCAGCAGCGCCCCGCTGGCACCAATCCCACCGGCCTCTGTCGGGGTCAGGATGCCCGAATAGATTCCACCAATCACTGCCGCGAACAGAAGCATGACAGGCCAGATGTCGATTATTGACCAGATGATTTCCGCAGGCCTGGCCTTTGGTGCCTTAGGTCCAAGTTCCGGCCTGATCAGACATTGGACATAGACCGCCAAAGCAAATCCGGCAACCAGGACAATGCCTGGAATAATGCCCGCCATGAACATCTTACCAATCGACTGTTCGGTAATGATTCCATAGACGACAAACCCGATACTGGGCGGAATCAGGATTCCCAGGGTTCCGCCAGCTGCGACTGACCCAGTCGCGAGTGAGTCATCGTAGTCATACTTTTTCATCTCCGGAATGGAGACGGCACCCATGGTCGCAGCTGAGGCAACACTTTCGCCACAGATGGCCGCAAAACCACCGCATCCGGCCACGGTTCCGACCGCAAGCCCACCAGGCAGGCGGCCAAAGACCTTGATGCCCGCATTAAACAACTTGGCGCCAATGCCCGCATGGAGCACGAGAAAACCCATGAGCAGGAAGAAGGGGATGACCACAAAAAAGTACTGTGCGACGGAGTCATAGGTATTGATTTTGGCAACGTTGAACGCCACGTCAGCGCCAATCAGATACATCAGGCCGGTGAGGCCGATGAAGGCCATCGAGAAACCGACCGGAAATCCCAGCAATAGAACGATCATCATAAGCATCGTATAGATGCCGCCAACGGTGCCCGAACCGAACTCACCGAACAGCGCCTTCAACAGGTCAGCCGAAAATATGCCGACGAGCGAAATCAGGACGATTGCCCCAAACAGGGTCCAGAACTTTGCGCCTCCCCTATGGTGCTGGTAAAGACCCGACAGGTGTGTGAATAGGGAAGCGAGCAGGGCGAAGGCCAGAAGGACGGTTCCAAGAGCAACAGCTGCATAGAAAAACCAGAACGGCAGGCGCGTAATGTCAGCGATCTCTTCGCGGGTAAAGGCTTCAACAGCGCGCGATGCACTGAGCATTCCCATGGCCCCAAAGATGAAAGCACCCCAGATTCCGAAAACACTCTGCAGGAAACTATTCACGTGATCAGGCAGAGCGGAAGTAATCAGGTCGACTGCAACGTGCTGATTTTTCAGCATCGTATAGGCGATGCTAAAGAACGCCATAATTACCAGCATGAACGTCTGCAACTCGATCATACCGCTCAGCGGGTTGCGGAAGATCAGTCGGCTTACCAGGTCCACAACCATGCCAATGGCCATCAGCAGGGTTACCACTGCGGCTATGTAGCAAAGATAGCGACAGACGGGGTCAAGAATGGCATGTGCAGCTCTGGCAATCAGGGCGAAGACATCGTGCGGCGGTCTGGAAGAGCCATCAGGTCTGCGATCGTCGATTTCTGATGGATTGCCCGCGCCGTGGTCTGGAACCGCCATCAAATCATCCTTCCTGGAAAGAATCCGCGTTCGTCTGGTCAATATAGTCCGGTCATCCGGTTCCACATCCAGCAGCACGCCACGCGTCGAAGGGAGGCCTTTGAAGGGAGCGGATCGCGGCTCCCGGTCACCCTGGCAGGCCATTGCCCGGATGACGGATTCCGCGACCCGCCCAGCCCTTGCGGAGTGGCTGGTAGCCACTCAACCGCCGGTGGCTGTCACTCCTGCCAGCTGTTGCCCCACCAGTCGGCTGAGGTGTAGTCCATGCCTTTGAACTCGGCCGAGTATGCCTGCACCGTCGCAAGAATAGTCTCACCATCGATGCCTTTGTCTGCCATGGTCTGCAGCCAGGCGTCATAGGCGGGCTTCGTTTGCGCGACCCATTTTGCCTTTTCCTCCGCAGGAAGGGTGATGATGGTGTCGCCACGGCCCTCCATCTTTCTGACGGAAGAGGAGCGCCGGTTGTCAACGATCGCACCGGTGAAGTTCGTGAGCTCGTTTTCCATCGACCGGAAGATTTCCTGCTGCTCGGGCGTCAGTCGATCCCAGGCCTGCTGAGACATCGTCATCGGAATCATCACGAAGGGGCCACCCACGAGCGAATGGTTGCTGGTGTGATCCGTCATCTTCCACTTGATCATCGGTGCCGTCGGGAACCAGATGCCATCGATGGCCTTACGCTGAAGCGAGACATAGAGGTCTTCCAGCTTGATGTTCCTCGGCGTGGCACCAAGCAGTTCGCTGTAAGTGACTCCAGACTTTGAGAAGGCGCCGATCTCCAGGCCCTGCAGGTCTTCAAGCGTCCTTACAGGCTCGACATCCTTATGAATATGCAGGTTGAAGAAGTCCGACACGTGGAAACCGAGCGGTACCAGACCTTCAAATTCCGCCTGAATTTCCGGGATGTTGTGATAGGCTTTCTGGAAGACGTGGTTCGCTTCGACCGTGCTGTCAAACTGGAACGGCAAGGTCATGACATGCGTTGCCGGAAACAGGCTTTCCTGAGTGAAAAGCCCAGTTGTGACAACCAGATCGACCAGCCCGGATTTCAGGCCATCGACCGTTTGTGGCGCCTTGACAAGCGTTCCGCCATGGAACCATTTAAACGTCAGCTCCCCATTCGTGCGCCTTTCGATTTCCTTGAGGTAGGGCTTGTAGACAAACTCCACCAGATAGTGGCTTTCCGGCTCGTAGCTACCGACCTTGATTTCCATCTGTGCGATCGCAGCCGGTGCGATCAGCACCGACGCCGCAGTGGAAACCGCAAGCGTCTTCATCCATTTCATCAGTTTCATCTTGATCTCCTCTCTGTGATCTGGTGGTGCCTGCTCATGCTTTCCTGTCGTTTGACCTCTGCCCTGCGGATGACTGAACAGGCGCTCTAGTCGAGCGCCGCCAGTTCAGTCTCCAGCCTTTCGATTGTGGCGAGGATTTCCGCCCAGCCCGGCTCCCATTCGAGATGGCCAGTGCCCCAGCGACCGTTTGCGCCAACGAAATGTGCAAATGGAATGGCATCCTGGTAGACGCTTATCCCTGCGAAGATTCTGGTGTCAGCGATCATCGCATAGGGCCTGTCCCTGATGCCGCGCGCCTCCTCAAACGCATCGAGAATCTCAGGGATACTGTTGCCGTCTATCTGCCGGGCATGGAATCCAAAGGCTTCCATCTTCTCCCTGACAGGCTCGACCGCCATCACGTCCGAGGTCCTGCCTGTGGCACCCAGGTCGTTGTTGTCGATGATCACGACGAGGTTTGACAGTTTGTAATGGCTGGCGAACATGAAGGCCTCCCATACGCTGCCTTCATGCAGTTCCCCGTCCGACAGAAGGCAGATCACCCGCCTGTCACTGCCTTTTTTCCGCTCGCCAAGCGCGATTCCCGCCGCCTGGGATACCCCCGTTCCCAGCGACCCGGATGTGATTTCGAATCCGCGGGCACCCTCGATCGGGCTCTGATCGATGGGCGAGCCATCCGCGCCCATAGTGCGCAGCTCTTCCATCGTATAGATGCCCATCTCGGCCATGGCGGCGAAATTGATGATCGTGTCATGTCCGTTCGAATTGATGAACCGGTCGTGGAACCAGCCCTTGCCGTCCGGACGCATCTCGTCGAAGTAAATGCAGGCTCCAACATCCGAAAGAGCTACGCCCTGCCCTGCATAGCCACCTCGCTGCATGCAGATATCAACGACATTACGACGCATTCTGGCGGCCCAGAGCTCCAGCGTCCTGACACGCCGTTCAGAGTTGCTCTTCATTGCATGACCCCCTCAATCCGCCTGGCCAGCGCCACTGCGTCCAGACCAAAATGCCGGCGAATATGCGTGATGGAACCGCCAGGAGCCCAGCTGTCGGGCATTCCGATGCGCGTGATGCGCGGCCCACGGCCAACCTTCGAGACGATCTCACTCACCAGCCCGCCCAGACCGGTCGAAATCTGGTGATTTTCGATGGTCACGATCTGATCGTGGGCAAAGCAGTAATCGATGATCTCCCGCTCATTCACGGGCTTGATCGTGGGGACATGCAGAAGCGAATGCTCAAAGCCCCGATCGACCAGAAGATCGGACGCCTCGACCGCCCATTGCGAAGCATGACCGCAGGAAATCACGCCGACACCCGATCCCGCCCGCAGGGGATAGGTTCCGCCCAGTTCAAACCTGAACTTCTCAGGGTCCAGCATCCGCGGTGTGGTTCCGCGGTGACCGCGCATGTAAACCAGCCCGGGCGTGTCACAGGCCACATCCAGGGCCTGTGCAAAATCGGTCACATCCATGGTATCGATCACTGTCGCATGAGGTATCGCGCGGGTCATGCCGAGATCCTCCGTGCCCTGATGGTGAATCGGTGCGGGGCTCGCGATACCCGGGGTAAACCCCATGACGATTCCGGTGTTCCTGCCTGTCCCCATGCAGATCAACATCTGGTCGAAACACCGGCGTGAGGCATAGCTGCCGAACGTGGTCGCCACTGGAATGAATCCAGTCTTGGCAAGACCTGCGGCTACACCCACAAGGTTCTGCTCTGCCATTCCGACCTCGACATACTGCTCGGGCAGGTCCGCGGTGACCCTGTATAGGTCCACATAATGGCTAAGATCCGCGCTCATCATGATGACGTCGCTACGCCGCCTGCACAGATCGAAGCTGATGTCGTCAAAGGCCGACGGAACCTGTTCTCGTTTTTCCCTTGCCAATAGCATGTGTCGGAAATCCTCAATGGGGCGTTTCTTCAGTAGACGTGGTGGAGCGGCACCATAACTGGCGTTGCTCAGATGGAACCAGCGACGTTGAACCCTCCTCCACTGGCGTCGATATGTGCGCCGGTAACGAGTGATGCGGCCGGCGACATGAGCCAAAGCGCGATTTCGGCGATTTCCTCGGGCTGTCCGATCCGCCCCATGGGTATGGAGTCCTCGACCGTCTTCCTGAGCTCCGGGTCGGCAACCAGCCCCGCCGTCATCGCGCTGGCGACCGCGCCGGGCCGCACGGTGTTCACGCGGATGCCTTCCCGTGCGACTTCCTTTGCAAGCCCTTTGGAAAAAACGTCCACGGCGCCCTTTGAGGCGGCGTAGACACTGTGCCCTGGCCGTCCACCGATCGTTGCGGCCATAGAAGAGATGTTGACGATGGACCCGCCCTGCCCTCCTGAACTGGTGGACATGAGACGCACGGCCTCACGACAGCAGATCATCAGGCCGGTGATGTTGATGGCGATCATTCTGGAGATCGCCTGGAAATCCAGATCGCGGACCATGGACCCCACAAAGATTCCGGCTGCGTGCAAGGCGCCGGTGGGCGATCCGTGGACCTCTGTGGCAGTCCTGTAAGCTTCGATGATATCCGCCTCGGCGGAGACATCTGCGGGAATGAACGTCGCCGCACCGCCACCATCCGTGATTTCCTGGACAAGCTGGAATGCCGTGTCCCGTTCCGACTCAAGCGACACCAGGGAAACGGCATGGCCAGCTTTGGCCGCTAGACGCGCTGTCGCTGCACCCATTGCACCGGCACCGCCTGTGATCAGGCAATGCCGAGTCATGGCAAAACGCTCATTCCACATGCCCTCCCGCAATCCATCCCCGACCGACGGCCATTGGTTTCGTCAGCTAACGGAATAGAGGTCAGAGGTCTGACCTCTTGTCAACCTGCTAAATTCGAACCTCGTCCGAGTCAAGCGGTGATGCCGTCGGAATTGACTGCAGGGAGGCTGAAAGTCGGGGCCCGAGGGGGGAACGATGATTCAGGGCCGCTTAAGCGCGCTCAGATGCGAACTGACCCGTATGGGTGGCAATGGCTTTCGCGCCACTTTGGGAATACTCCCGTGGTAGTCCAGCGCGTCGGAGCGTTCCGCGGCGAAACGCACGTCAACATGTGCCGTGTTATACCACGTCACCGAATAACAGACGATCGTTCCCTGATCTGAATATGTGCTGTACTCCACCAGGAGCACAGGATCTCCTCCGCGCAACCGCAGAGAGACAGCGATGTCTGCCGGGGCAGGCACTACTGTGATCCGACCATCGGATCGCCTGAGTTTACTGTTAAGCTGATCCTGGAACATCGCCACGAGTGTGTTCGTATGCACGTCGAAACCACTGGCATCGAATGCGATGCCTTCAATCACCGCCGGGACGGCATCAATGGTACACTGCACAGGGACACCGTCTGCGCATAACACGCGATCTATCAGCCAGAAATCGCTCTCGTTGGGAATGTCGAGAAGGTCCAGAACGGTCGAATCCGCCTGTCCGCGTTCTATCGACAGTTTCGAAACCGACGGCTCCTGCCCACTTTCCCTGATCAGCGCGGGCCCACTGCGGATGTAAGGCAGCGGGACGACCACTGGCTTAGCCTTCCTGGGCTTACGAACAATGGTCCCAACACCCCACTTCTTTTCGATCAACCCGGCCTGCCAGAGCTTTCCAAACGCTTCCCGCAGTTTGGCACGGCTCACGCCCAGGCTCTCCGACAGCTTGATCTCGGAAGGCAGCCGGTCACCATCCTCAAAGTCGGATTCGATCATGTGACGAAGACGCACGGTTATGTCAGTCGGATCTGTCAGCGGAACCTGGTCCCAGCGAAAATTGACGGAATTCAGAAGCCGAAGATGGCGTCTCACTGTTGGGAGCTACAGGAAATCTCTCGACTGTCAAGCCTTGCGCCGCTCGGGTTAGGGCTATCGCTTTTGAACCTCCACTTTCCGGGCCTCTTCGCTGAGCCTGGCGGCGGCCCGAACCAGTTCGAGCAGAACGTCATGGTCCCACCCCGCCATCTTCATCCTGCCCCGCATCGACACCCCCTTGCGCTCCTCCGCGGACCGCACCAGGTTCAGCGCCATCCGCCGCATCATGGCCAGGTTCTCCGGCCCGCTGCCGGTCCGGTTCCTCTGGCCGTCCTCGTTCATGGCGACATCCAGAACCCAGTGAAGGCTGTTCTCGATCCGCCAGTGGGCACGAACCGCCGTCAGCAGCCGCTCCGGCGAAAGTGTCCCGCTCATGATGAAGTACCGGGTTCCGGCCGCCGTTCCGTCCCCGGTCTCCCTGGTCGCGTCGACCGCCCCGAACGCCGCCAGGCCGGGCCAGTCATGGGTCTCCCGCAGCCAGTCCACGTCGTGGCACACCCGTGCCCGCCGGGTCTCGATGCGGCCATGCCCCTTTTCCACCAGCTCTTCGGAAACGTCAATGTTTCCAGACATCTGCGGATCCTCCATGTATTTCTCCACATCCCCGTGCAGGCTCCCCTGGCTGCCCTCGGCGCCAGGACATAATCGCCGCCACGGGCCGTGACCCGCTCCGCCGTCTCCCTCTGCGTGTGCATCGCGTCGGCGGTCACCGTCCTGCCCCTGAGGTCGAGAAGGTCCAGGAGCGCGGGCATCGCCGTGATCTCGTTCGACTTGCCGGAGACCCGCACCTGGCCCAGCACGACCCCCGCCCCGGTCGCGAAGGCCTGGACCAGATGGAGCGCGGAGCGCTCCGTTGCGTCGGCGAAAGAGCGTCTCAGCGCCTTGCCG
>CBDATU010000011.1:0-980000 GCA_965199865.1 uncultured Rhodobacter sp.
CCACATCCCCGACCATGTGGACATCTCAGTGCGGTCTGAAGAGGCGGAACGGTTGGAGTCCTTCAGCAGGGTCTTCGCTTTGGTCCACGCGATCTCGATGGGCAAAGCCATCGAAGTGCTGAACGGGGAGTTCCACAGGAGGATAAAGACCCGAACCTTGCTGCCCTGCGCGGAAACCGTACCCATGCTGCTTTGGGCGCTTCTGGCGTCGGGCCAGATCTGAAGCGCAGGGTTGATGGTCGGTAGGTCCGGTCCCGGTCGGCCGAGCCGATGGCCCCTGGCCTCGCCGCCTGGTCAGGCAAGACCCGAATGTACCTGGCGACCACACCGCTTTCGCATTTCCACCGGATTCGCGACACGACCCGTATTGGCCTACTCCCCTTAAGCATGGCGTAATCGAAACTGGCGCAAGGATTCCGGGTTTGTGTTGGGCTAACGAGAATTCACTCTGCCTTCCTGCGCCAACCTTCAGCGTAGCTTTCGCGAGCTTCCCTGACATAGGGTGTTGGTGAGACTCGCACGCGGATCTCGGTCTGCCTGTGCCTTTCGGTTGAAGTCTTCCGGGTGTCGTCCGGTTCGCCCCATTTCAGTGTTAGGACATCGCCAAGATTGACCGATTGGTCGACCACCCCAAGGCTGAGGAAACAGCGTTCATTCCAGCTATAGCCGTTGAACATGCTCGTTCCGACCATCACGTTGCCCCGCATTACCATGTCAGCCGAGGAAGATGCATAGTTCGGTTGCGGAAAGTCTAGCCATTTGAAGGGTGTACCCTCGACCAGGCCGCAGGCGATGACCCTGAGTACATCGTCCCTGTTCCACTCGAAAGTGACCCGTTTGCGGTTCGGGCCATCCTTCATTCTCTCCAGTTCGGATTTGCCGATGAAGTCATCTTTCCTCCAGCCAATGTAGAATCCGTAACCTAGCTCAAAGGGATTGACGTAGTAGTCAGCGATATTGTCGGATACGAAACTACCACCGATTGATTCCATGGCTTCATAGCTGTCGGCGCCCAGCCAGTCCCGATACTCCGCCATCATGCCATCACCCGTGTAGATTCCAGGCAGCGGGGAGGGAATCCAGCCCGATTCCAGAGTGTTTGTCGAGTAGGCACGGCTGCCGACCTGACGCAGGTCGACGCCGACATCCTGTGCGGCCTCCATGATGGTCGAACGAATGTAATGCTTGTCAGCATATGGGCCCCAAATCTCCAGTCCCGGGGCGCCTGCCATGCCATGACGAAGCGCCTGGACGCTCCTGGAACCAACATTGATCCGGGCGACATTGAAGAAGGGGATTTCGGGCAAAGACCCGTCATTGATCTTTTCCAGAACCCTCTGGGCGTGAGGACCCTGGATCTGAAACCGGTAATGTCCGCGTAGCACCCGTTCGCCGTCTGGTCGACTGTCAGAACGTGGATCATGATGCAGCCGTACCTTCCAGCTTCCGACCGCAGCCTGGAACCTGGTCCAGTTCGCCGTTGGCGCACGGCCCACCAGGACATACCTGTCGTCACGCTCCCGGAAGATGATCACGTCGCCGACCACGTGCCCAGCCGGTGTCACCGGAACGAAATGCTTGGCACGGTTCAGGTCGAAATTTCCGAAGCCGTTTATTCCCACATATGAGAGAAAGGCTGTGGCATCCGGTCCTTCAACGATCAATTCGTCCATGTGATGGGTTTGGCCGTACAACGCGGCGGTGTGGCGCCATGCGTGCTGCTCATCACGCCAGTTGGTGAACTCGGGTGCGACCACGGGGTAGACATACATTCCGGCCCGACTGTTGCGTAGCATCTCGACCGGATTGGCATAGTTCCGCATCAAATCGTTTAGACTTGGCATTGAACGTTCCTCTCATTCGGTGTCTGGGTGCCGGTCGATGCCGGCGGGTCTACAATCTGTCAGGCAAGTGCCACTGCGTTGCTGGCAATCAGGGAGAGGCGACTTATGGCATCACTGTCCGACTTGAGGTGCTCCAGGTTGCGGCGGGCGCCGCGAGCATGTTCACGCGCCAGCATTTCGGCCCGTGTCCCTTCCCGACTTTCGATCGCGTCGATGATCAGGTGATGTTGCTCCTGGGCAATGATTAACGAGCGTCGGAAGTTTGAAATGCTGGTCCTATCGGGTGTAAAGGCGGTGGGCGACGCAAACGGAAGCGCCGTCACACGTTCGGTTTCTCGCCTTATGATCTCACTGCCTGACAATCCCCACAGCATGGCGTGGAATCTGGAATTTCCGGTCGAATAGGCTTCAAGGTCCAACCCGTCCGGGCCTGTGGCAAACAATAAGTCGAGTTCGTGAGCGACTTCGCGGATTTGGGCAAGTGCCTTACGTGACACTCCGCGTTCAGCAGCCAATCTTGCCGCCGTTCCCTCTAATACGCCGCGCAGTTCAATCGAGTCCACAACATCGGAGAAACTGAAGCGGCGCACCCGGAACCCTCCTGACTGAGCGCGCTCCAGAAGGCCCTCTTCCACAAGTCGTGCCATAGCTTCACGCACCGGTGTGCGCGAGATGCCAAGATCTTCTGCAAGTGGCACTTCCGTCAGGCGCGCCCCCGGTGGAAATGCCCCGCCGAGAATGCGTTCGCGAAGTTCGATCTGCGCTCGCATGGTGTGGTTCATGGCAGTCGGTTTCCTGGGCATTTCACGTAGGTCCAGGGAAGTTGGGATATGGGCCTGGCAATTGCGTGGACGTTAGGTTCCTGCTCGGCCAGCTTCCAATTTGCGCCACGCCGAATTCCACCGAACGGGAAGATATCGCGCCTCCGGAGACATCGCCCGGACCGAAGAGTGCCCCGGCCACTTTGATCAACTGCGAGTGGCACAGGCGCGATACTGTAAGTAGCTGCAGATTTTTCCGGTGACCTGGCCATGTCGAGACATGCGGTCCCAACATATGCAGACGATGAACTGGCGCCAATTTCGATACGACCAGCCTGCACCATGACAGGGGCGACGTCAGTTTCAGGCCGGGTCAGGAAAGACATTCGAATACGTATTCCTATCGTTCTCCTGTCCCTCAGATGGTTCCCCGCCGACCTATCTGTCTGGCCGCTCTGCGGTTCAGGAGATGCACGTAGGAGTAGACCTGCTGCCTGTTACGACCATGAGTTCAACCGATCGCCGTTCGATTGGATGCAGGGATGAACCTCCATTTTCAATGAATGTATACAAATTGATGAGAATCACAAGGAAATTGGGAGAAATTATGTAAAATGCATACATTCTAGGAGTTTCCGACATCCGCTGTGGTGGATTTCTGAGCCCGTTCATTCTGCATTTCCGCTCCACCAGGTTAAGAGTCCACCGATGCGCTGAAGTGGTCTTTCTGGTATTTTCCGATCTGGCGCCCGATTGCCTGATGAAAACTGGGATATCGGCGGTATAGGGTTCGCGTGTATCCCTGATCTTGCCTTCTGGCAGTCCCCTTGACTCTCTCCCTCGACACCAATGCTGTCCCCTGCGTCCGGTGGGCGGAGGGGATGCGGGATCTGCGTCCCACGAATACGGTTCAGACCGGTTCTGCCCTGGTTCTGGCAGCTGTTCCCGGGTTTGCCTGGCTTCCGGCCTTACCCTGTCCCTTCGCGTGCTGAACGGATGCCCGGAAAAGGTCTGGACCTCCCATTGGCGGATGGAAAGACACTATTAGGATAGTTGTGGGCATTAACGCGTTCAGGCGGTCCATGGATGTTCACTCAGGTGGCCGGAACCGTCGCCTTGCTCTCGACAGGAAGGGTTTCGGGACCTTAGTACGGTTAACTCCGCAGGTATAAAATCTGGCATCTCTCTCGAACCGGTAGGGTTTGGCGCCTCACCCCATGTTCTGTCCAGGCCTACCAACAGTTGCACGCCAGAGAGGCGTCATGCACACCAACCCACGCTCGAAACCTTTTGACCCATTGGTCCATTGGACGTGAGTCGCTCATGCTAAATTTTATTTCGGTTCCTTGGTGGCGCTTGGGGTGCGGGAGCGGAGGCAGGGTGTCATATCTGTGTCCGCACCTTTCGATCCGCTGTCCTCTGCAATCCGAGCTGACGTTCGCGCAGCACGATGCCAATACCCGCCACGATAACCAGCGCTGCGCCAGCCAGCATCGGCCAGGTTGGAGTTTCGTCGAATACGAAATATCCGATTCCGAGAGCCCAGATCATCGAAACATAGGTAAATGGTGCCAGGGTCGAAGCATCCGCGAAGCGGTAGCTAGCGGTTAGGAGAATCTGTCCAAGCCCACCGATCAGGCCGGTTCCAATCAGAAGGATCCATTCGATGCCTGTCGGCATTACCCAGCCAAACGGGGCTGATAGCAGTGAGAGAAATGACGCCGTCACAGAAAACCAGAAGACAATCGCGGTAGTGCGTTCGATGTTCGCCATCGACTTGATGAACACCTGGGAAAGCGCGGCGAGAATGGCCGAGCCAAAGGTCATGATTGCACCCAGTAGAGCAAGGTCGGCGAAGTCGAGACTTAGCCGTGGCCATATCACGATGATCACGCCGACAAGGCCGGTAATCACGGCCGTGACTCTTATCAGTCGGATCCGTTCTCCAAGAATCAGTGCCGCGAAGATGACGGTGAGGATTGGCGTAGCGAAACGGATTGCCGTGACGTCTGGGAGAGGTAGGAGCTTCAGCCCAAGAAACCCAAGCCCCATCGCCATTGACCCGTAAACGGCGCGCATCGCGTGGCCGCGCCAATCGCGCACATGCAGGCCCACTCCAAGTTCCCCACGGGCCGCAAGCCAGGCACAGATCACCGGAAGTGCGCAGAATGAGCGGAAGAAAACCGCCTCACCTGCAGGTATTCGAACGGCAGCCTTAACCAGACTGCCCATGATGACGAACAGAGAAATTGCTGCCATCATCAGTAGAATGCCACGCAGCGGCGAAATATGGGGGCTCCCGAATGAGGCAGTTCCGGCCCGAATCTTGAATAAATTATTCCATTCCATTGAGTTGGGGCGTTTTCCGAAGCCCTTCCTTTCTTGAATTGACCCCTGAGCTCGGAGGGTCAGAGCCTGTATGTCTGAATCAGAAGAAAGAATTCAACAGGTGCATGTGGTGGAAAGTACAGAATTTCTGTGCGGAACCCGGTGCTTAGGCTCTCTGCCTTGGCTATGGCCTGTGGCTGGAGATACAGGACCAAAAGGTGCACCCTGTGAGGATTTCCCCCGTTCAGCGTCATCGAGCAGACGGTCTCCGCTCCTGGTTCCGGCTGCGGCGTGTGCAGGAAGCAACCGATTTTCCAGGGTCGGGTTCATATCAGGGTTAGGATCTCGCGGGCGGTCTCAGGTCCGGCCTCGAAACGGGTTGTCAGGAGCGCCCAATCCAGGACTTTCCCTTCACCGGGCTTTCTTCCATGGCGGAGACCGCCAGCATGGGCGGGCTTCCAACGACATCTATCGGAGTGACTTGGCCGACATGACCGCAGCGCCAGCGTCGCCACGCGCCCGGCACCGGTTCGCCCTACTACGGCCTGACGTTTGAAACCTTGCGCCTGCTGGTTCCAGTGCCGGGACTTGGGGTAACAGGTCCACCTTCCCGCCGTCGCACGACCGCGGTCGCGCATTTTTCGGAACGACGGGCTCTCATCGGAAGCTCCGCCTCTGCCGATGTTCGTTGTAGCTGACAGCTCGCTGCATTTCAGGGTTTCCGTGTCCTGGACCTCCAGCACCAGGCGCTCCCATTGGCGCCATTCCACCGAGGCTTGGTGATGGGCTTCGGGACATGGGGCATCGCCATCTTTCGGTTCGACAGCAGCCGATAGGCCACCTTCCAGACCCCGCAGATACGTGGCCCGCCGACCGCCTGCTCGATGTCTCTAACCTCAAGGGTCTCCAAATCGTTCCGTTCGTTTCCTCTGGTCTCGCGGAACCTCACCGCTTCACGCGGATGCGGTGCCAGAGTAGCCCCACCGTAAGTTGGAGGAGCAGGCCAATCGCCCGAATGGCGGCTCCTCGTTTGCTGGCCGCTTCCCCGCAACAGTCCTCGAACTTCCCGCGCCCTCTTCAGGACACGATTTTCATTTCTGTTCGAATCTGGTCAGTCCGTACCGTAGGGGGCAACTGTCTCAAATGGGGACGGTGTATTCCGCCCATCCTTCAGCCGGAGGCCAACTTGCGCTGCAGGGAGTTTACAATAGATAGTGGTTCACACTAGATTTCACGTAAGGGAAGAAGATTCGGGTGAATTCAGATGCAGGCTGAGCCAATACCGTTCGCAGAGAAGATTCCGAAGGAGGTTCCGCTGTCTAAAGCGCCGCTCGTGCGAGTCATCGCTCAAATTCGGTTTCCGCCAATACTCTCGATTCGCAAGGAAGACAGCGTTGCGGACTTTCAGGAGGCACTGCGCGCTGACTACCCGCACCTGCATAGGAATGAAGTCACGAACATTGATATCGGGCCCGGCAGGAATCCCAATGTCTCTGAGAGGATCATCTGGCGTCTGGTAGATCGGCAGGAACCAGCGGTATGGCGTGTATCCCTTGGCGTGGACTTCGTTGCGCTTGAGACATGGAGGTACAGTAGCCGCCAGGATTTCCTCAATCGTCTCCGGACGGTCCTCACAAGTGTGGAGACCTACCTTCGTCCAGTAGAGGCCCAGCGCCTCGGGTTACGATACATTGATCGGCTGGAAGGTACGGCTGTGGATAGGATCGGCGATCTGGTGCAGGGACCTGTCCTCGGGATTCTGCAACTTGGCGGGGGACTGCCAGACGCGCTTCGCAACGCAACGGCTCACTCGATGACCCAAGCGCAGTTTTTGGCTGAGGAAGGTGTGATCCAGGGACGGTGGGGCAACCTTCCGCCGAATGCGACCTACGATCCCGATGCCCTGCAGCCGACGGAAAAGCTGAGCTGGGTGCTGGATCTGGATATGTTCTCGCCGGATGCATTACCATTCAGGTCGGAAGAGTTGCTCACCATGACGGAGGATTTTGCCAAGCGCATCTATTCAGTATTTCGGCTGATGGTTACCGACGAGTTCCTGAGGCTGTATGGAGGAACGCCATGACAGCAGTAGCAGCGGCTCAGATGCCGTCGCAATCTACGTCGACAGGTGGTCGCCGCTACCCGGAAGGCGCTATCCAACGACTAGGCGGCGGGGATGCCGGGTTCAACTTTCTCGGCTTGCTCGTCGTGTCCTTCGATCCGGGAACGACTGCCAGCCCTCAAGCAATTCCGTCCATGGACGGAACGTCATCGGGTCCGGAAGCCAGGACATGCATTCCGGCCAGACAGACAACGGACGAAGCCCTCCTGGAACTCAGACGCCGTTCGGGTTTGACCTGGGAGTTACTGAGCGAACTCTTCAACGTATCCCGTCGCTCTGTTCATCACTGGGCCAATGGCAGGGCGCCATCTGCACAGCACGAACTGGAAATCCGTTGGGTGCTGGATGCCATCCGGCATCTCGATGAAGGAAACCGACATGCTACGCACGATAGGCTCCTGACGGCCACTAACGGTCTTTCGCCCTTCGATTTGCTGGTGTGCCGCCGTTACACGGATGTGCTGCGGCTTTCAGCCGGAGCGGGGGCGGTGGAAGTTGGGTGCCATTATACCGCGCTTTCAGATGAGGAATGGGCAAAGCGGCGCCCGCCCCCTCCAGCTCTTCTCCTCGATTCGGTGCAGGACCGACCGGCGGCTCCTGTCGGGAAGGTACGCATCGCTTATCCGGTGGGTAGGAAGAAGAAGCTAGCGGAATGATCGGGCCGAATGAGCAGGCGAAGGCGGTCGACGGGGAACTTCTGCATTGGCGTCAGGGCGATGTGTCGCTCGACTCTGGCCTGGAGTTCATGCATCTTGCCGATCTATCCCGTCCGCATAGCCCGATTTCAATCGCTGCTGCTGCGGGTCGGGGTGAAGAAGCGCAGGCAGAAGGAGTGGTGCCCGTTATCGAAGAGGTCGAGGGCATCGTCATGCTAACCCAGACCTGCGATATCGTCCGGTCGTGTCTTGTCCGGCCCTTTGTCGAGATTGCGCTTCTGGCTAAACACAACGACGAGATCGTGGAACAGGCTCGGCGTCTGAAGAGACCGTCATTCGCTTACGTTCCTGTCGTGGCCGGGGACGGGTTGGTTGCTGATCTGGATCGCATCATGACTGTCGAAAAGGCCGTGGTCGCGAACTGGACAAGAACCCCAGGCTGGACTGAGGACTGGGAGAGTAGAGATTTCGCATACGCCATCGCGCGAAAGCGTTCAAGGTTTGCGTTTCCGGACGATTTCGTTCGTATGGCAGACGACTTCAGACGTCGCTTAACCGACAAGCATGGACGTCGGAGCCCAGAAGGCAAATTCCTGCGGTCGCTCCGCGAAATTCGGGTTCGGGCCAGGCCTTCATGGAGCGCAGACTATGTGAAACTGAAGGTCTGGTTCATCAGGGATCGCGACCCCGACGACGGCACTTCCGACTGGTCGGATCAGGTGGATCGGTATATCAAACGGTTCGACCAATCCGGCCGCTTCCGGGTGGAAGCTGCAGTCGTCCGTCGCCTTGATCAAATCACGGCACGCGACTACGTCGAAAGCGACATGCTTGATTTCGACAGCCTGTCCCTTGACCAAATAGGCGAAACACCTGCCTGATTGGAATGGTCTCTCGGGGCCGGACAGATCGGTGCATCATTGCTGCCAGGTTGGTGGCAGATGGTTGAGCGGCGACGCAACCGGTTACGGATCTGGATTCAGACGAACCGCGGCCCACCGGGCCGCATCCGACACCGCGGCATCCGGGTCGTCCGCAAGGCTCCATGCGACATTTTTCAGCGTCTGTATGCCGGAATTCCCGATAGCGTACAGGACGTTGCGCACGAACCGGTTCCGGCCGATCCGCTTGATCGGAGAGCCTGAGAACTTCCTGCGGAAGGCCGTGTCGTCCAGCGCCGCCAATTCCGCCAAAGGTGGAGCCATCAGATCGGCCCGCGCAATGTAACGCTGCTCGCGGGCGGCCACCGCAAACTTGTTCCATGGGCAGACCGCCAGACAGTCGTCGCAGCCGAATATTCGGTTGCCGAGTGCCGGGCGCAGATCCTCATCCACAGGCCCGCTATGCTCGATCGTCAGATAGGAGATGCAGCGGCGTGCATCCAGCTGGAATGGGGCCGGAAATGCGTTCGTGGGGCAAATTTCAAGACAGGCAGTGCATGACCCGCAATGTTCGGCCTCCGGAGGATCCGGAGGCAGTTCAACGGTCGTGAAAATTGCCCCGAGAAAAAACCAGTTCCCGAGATCCCGTGCCAGTAGGTTGGTATGTTTGCCCTGCCAGCCGAGCCCTGCCGCCTGTGCCAATGGCTTTTCCATAACCGGGGCGGTGTCGACAAAGACCTTGATTTCGTCTTCGGGGCTTTGCTCCAACAGCCATCGCCCGACGCGCTTCAGGCGCTTTTTCACCAGATCATGGTAGTCGCGGTTCTGCGCGTAGACTGAAACCGCTGCCCGGTCTCGTCTTTGCAGGACCTCAAGCGGATCGTGAAGGGGTGTGTAGACTTCCGCCAGCATGACAACCGATCGAGCTTCTGGCCAGAGTGCCGCCGGGTTTCCCCGCCAACCGGTCCGCTCGGCCATCCATCGCATCTGGCCGTGTCGTCCCAGCGCCAGAAAGGCTTTCAGCCGATTGGCAATCCCCTCTGCCGAATCCGGCCGCGCCACTCCGATCTTCGAGAATCCTTCCTCCAGAGCTCGCGCAGTTAGTCGTCGCTTCAGTTCAGCGGACACCGGTCTTTCCTGTACCGATCAGCGGGTGCCTGGCGGAAAGTCCAGTGCGTGAGGTCGACACATTCCCTGCGCCGAATTCAGAAATCCAGATTCGCATAATGAGCCGGCGGAGTGAAACCTGGCACCAGGTCGGCGAGAATCCCACGAAAGGCCGGGCGTGACTTGATCTTGGCATACCATTCCTTGACGAGCACGTTCCGGTCCCAGTCCACATCCGACATATAGTCAAGTGCGGAGAAATGTGCGGCGGCGGCGAAATCAGCCAGTGTCATCGTGTCGCCCGCTACCCAATGCCGTTGGTCAAGAAGCCACCCCAGGTAATCTATATGATACTTGATCTCCTTGGTTCCTGACTTCACGTTTTCCGAATCTGGATGGCCACCGCCCGACAGCTTCTTATAGATTCTCTCGTACAGTAGCTTAGATGTAACTTCGTTATGGAACTTGTCGTCAAACCAGCTGACCATCCGCCGCACTTCGTACCGCGCAAGTGGATCGGAAGGCATGAGGGGAGGATCGGGATATTCCTCCTCCAGATATTCGCAGATCGCGCCGCTCTCTGGCAGTATCAGGTTGCCAAGTCTAAGAATCGGCACCTTCCCTGCCGGGTTGCGGCGCAGGAATTCAATGTCCCGTTCGCGGTAACGCTCTTCAACCAGTTCCACCTCAAACCTCTTTTCGGCGAGTGCCAGGCGGACCTTGCGGCAAAATGGCGATAGCGGAATGTGAAAAAGCCGTATCATCTGAATTCGTCACTGTTGTGGGTCTTAGCCTCAATGCCGTGAAAGTGAGCGCAATTCAACTCTGGAAACAATCGTCACGTCCATCGGAGCGAATTGTTGCGGCCCCGTCGGCGATCGAAGCTGCCCGGCGCCGTTGGGAAGCCGTCAGGTGAACAGCGGAGCGTCTCTTGGGGGCAGGCAGAACCGTGGCAAGATATGCCGCCTGAGTCGTGCTCAACTGCAATGCGGAAACTCCAAAATACCTTCGCGACGCGGCTTCGACCCCAAACACGCCTTCATCGAATTCAGCCACGTTCAGGTAAACCTCCAGAATCCGTCGCTTGGACCAGATGGCTTCAACCGCCGGAGTGATCAGCGCCTCCAGCATCTTCCGAACCCTGCTGTGTCCGTGCCACAGCAGAATGTTCTTCACAACCTGCTGGCTGATGGTCGAGGCGCCACGCTTGGCCCCTTCCGCAAGCGCCGCGCGAATCTCGTGTATGTCAAACCCCCAATGGAGGCAGAAATTGGCGTCCTCTGCCGCGACGACCGACCGGGCCATCGCAGGAGCGATTCTGTCCATCGGGACCCAATTTTGTTCAATCCCGCCCAGGCGCAGCCTTTCTGAGAGCATGTACGGTGTGACTGGTGGGTTTACGAATCGGTAAGCCAGAAGAATGAACAGGGTCAGACCCATTAGTCCCAGGGCCACTCGAACCGTCCAGCGTCGAAAGAGTCTTAATGACTCAGCCCGATTTGCCTTGATCTTATGCCCTGCTTTCGTTTGCCTGCCGCGTTTCGCCATGGACTCACCCCAACCATGGGCCCTGTCTCACAGTCAAGCCATCCTCTCCCGAATCGATGATGCTCAAACGGTTGACTGCCCGGTCGCCAGTTCCCTTGATCAGGGACGCTGAAGACATGTCCATTCCGGCTCCGATCGGATCGACTCGGCACATTTGACGCTGGTGCACCTTTTGCGGGCATCAATTCATGCGATCCGGGCATCTGAAGAATCATGTATGGGATATGCCACATGGAGCAGTACCGCATTCGGGCAGATCTGTAGGAAATGCCTTAGCCCCACATTCCAGTTCTGGAGAAAATCCACGGTATTGAGGCTTCCGGTCTCCCAGGCATGAGCTCGTACCGGTGATTGCAGCGCTTTCCGTTGGCGCATCGCCGTGACCGGAAAAAAATTTCGACGCTCATGTAGTCCTGCACTGTACCTGCTGGATCATGGAGAAAGGGTCATGCCACCAGTCATGCGCCCGCGCTTGTTCGAGCCGCTGCCCTCGACCACGGCATTGGCATTGAGTTGCGCGTGAACAACCGCTCATCTGATCTTCCGGTTGCAAACAGATAGCCATCTGTTGTGCCGTAAGGCACTGAGTTGGCAATGATTATGCTCATCGACGTGATGAATCGGTTGCTCATTGATCGCCGTACGATGCTGATGCCACCCGAAAGCTTCCTTCTAACGTAGTCATTGGCACCGCTGATACGTCCAGCTTCAGTCCGTGTTCGGCGCAACAGGGCGTCGCGCCTGTCGGCATGTACCGGGCCACATCTACGAGTGTGTGCCTGCGTTGTGCAGCTGTGGCGAAGCCACTCCAGAATCGGGCAGAAACCCCAGTGGGGCACGGACAAAACGTCAAATGTATTGATTTCACGTGAGGATCTAACGGGTCTCAACCTTCATTTGACTGTGGATGGCTAGAAAGGTCGCTTTCACCGTCAACAATTGGGCTTCTCACGAAACTCATGCCGTTTAGTCTGGTGAAGCGAATCACACGGAACTCGCATATGCCTCTATTCCATCTCGTTCTGGTTGCCGTACTCCAGGGGATCACGGAATTCCTGCCGGTTTCATCATCAGGACATCTGGCTCTTCTGCCGAATCTCACTGATCTGGAGGATCAGGGCCAGGTCATCGACGTTGCCGTGCATGTGGGAACGCTCGCTGCTGTCATTGTTTACTTTCGGGTCGATGTCCTGCTTGCGCTGCGGGGAACCGCATCGCTGGCACGTGGACGCATCGATGGGCCGGGTGCTGTCCTCGCGCTATGCCTTATGGTTGCGACAGTTCCAGTTGTCGTCGTTGGTGCTGCCATCGCCTTGATGGGGCTTGATGACTGGATGCGATCGACTACGGTGATTGGCTGGACGACGCTGACATTCGGGCTGGTACTCTACTGGACTGACCGAAGCGGACCAGAGTGCAAGTCGGCTGGGCACTGGTCCATCCGCGATTCGATCATCATGGGACTGTGGCAGGTCGTCGCCCTGATTCCCGGCACTTCACGGTCGGGCATCACGATCTCGGCCGCGCGTTTTCTGGGATACGGACGCCAGGATGCTGCCAGGCTGGCGATGTTGATGTCGATTCCGGCAATTCTCGCTTCCGGCGTCTATAAAGGCGCAGAGGTGGCAGTTGTTGGTAATCCAGACCTCATTCGCGACAGCGCGGTCGCTGCATTGCTCGCTTTTCTTGCCGCTTTGGCCGCATTGCGATTCATGATGCGTCTGCTGCTGAGGATTAGTTTCACACCATACGTCATCTATCGCGTGTTTCTCGGGCTGATTCTGCTATGGATCGGCTATTTCACGTCTTCAGGTTCTTTGCCGAGTCCTTGATCGCGGCATACTGCCCTGAAGGGCGGAAGCGCCAAAGGTATTCCGGAATGACCGCTTCCATCGGCGTTGCATCGATGCCAAGGTCAGCAAGTGATCGGGCACTGGTGGACACGACGTTGTCGTTCCTCAGGCTGCGCACCTGATCGGGGGTGATCGGTGCCTTTATCAGCCCTCCTGTCAGAGCTGGTCCGACTGCGAACGCACCGGCCAAGATTCGGGCGACCCAGAACGGTACGCTCACCACCGCACGGCGGCGCTGGATGACATCTAGCATATCGGTCATGAGTTCCCGAAAGGTCTTCACCTCAGAACCACCGATTTCATAGACGCCGGACAGATTACCAACTACGCCCGCCGCTGCGGCACGCGCAAGGTCACCGACATAGACTGGCTGGAACCTGGTGCCAGCACCGACAATGGGTAGAATCGGGCCGTATTGCGCCATGGCGGCAAATCGGTTGAAGAACATATCCTCCGGCCCGAAGATGACCGAGGGTCTCAGGATCATCGCTTTCGGCTGGAATCGAAGCACCGCCGCTTCGCCCTGCGCCTTTGTTCTGGCATAGTCGCTTTCGCTGTCTGCATTCGCGCTGATGGCTGAGATATGGACCATCGTGGATATGCCTTCGTCAGCGGCAATTCGGGCGATGCGCCCGGCACCTTCCACATGTACCGATTCGAAACTGTTCGCGCCGCTTGCGTCAAAAGTCCCGACGCAGTTCACGATCGCATCAGCGTTCTGCATTGTCCTTCGCGTGCTTACGTCATCACGGATGTTGCAGATGATCGGTTCAACCTGACCTGGTACGCCATAAGGCTTGACGAACATCGCCTCGTTTGGTCTCCGGCAGGCAACCCGAACCCTCCATCCCTCCTTTGCCAACTGCTGTGAGATGTATCGTCCGGCAAATCCTGACCCGCCGTAAATTGTGACAATCTGAGACATCAACCGCCTCCACGGTGAGTTCGCCTGAATGCCTAACCCGACACCTTCAAAGGGACAAGTCGATTTGCGGTCCGCAGACCTGTTGACAGTGGAAATTCTAGCGCGTAAACGCGTTTCCGACTGCACCGGCCCAGGTGGCGGAATTGGTAGACGCGCTAGCTTCAGGTGCTAGTGTCCTTTATGGACGTGGAGGTTCGAGTCCTCTTCTGGGCACCATTTTCATTGCGAATGGAATTTACACTCCCGCTACCTTATTGTTTGGTACTGGTCATGGGTAATGATCCTGAAACTGTCCGTGAGGGTGTCCGCGTTTCTCCGCCTTTGCTGAAATGGGTTTCGTTACTTCCGGTCAGCTCAAATGCTTCTCATTGTCGACGGATTGAGGATCGCCCTGTGCGGCGACAGTTGTCTGGCATATGGCGTGGCCTTTGCAACAATGGTTCCTGACTATCCTGGGATTCTTTTGCTTGGCTGCGGTCCTACGTCATATGGTGTTACGAATTGAGTCCAGAGCGCCATATATGTGTGTTTTGTAAATGAGCTCAATGGCCTTCAGGGTGGCAGGATTCGGTGTGCCTGCCGAAATGGCCAGTGAGCGGGATAGGCGGAGGGTAGGGGTTGCATGCGAGTTGCATTGATCAAGGGCGACGGAATCGGAGTTGAAGTGACTGAGGCCGCCATAGCTGTCGTTGATGCGGCGCTGGCCAGAACTTCGGCCCCTAGGCTGAGATATGATGAAATTCGCGCCGGTGCGGGATATTTCGCTGAAACCGGTATCGATATCGAGCCCGGAGGTGAGGAACGTGCAGGAAAGGCGGATGCGATATTTCTCGGGGCCATCGGACTTCCTGCGGTTCGCCACGCTGATGGTACCGAAATCTCTCCGCATCTGCGTATTCGTGACCGCTTTGGGCTCTATGCCGGTGTGCGTCCGGTCAAAGCCTATCCAAATGCGCCGCGGCGTCTGGCGGATCCGAGAGCGGCAGATATAGATCTGGTAATCCTGCGGGAATCAACCGAGGGACTGTTCTACTCCGCAGCCGCCCATGGCCGTAGCCAGATCATCGGCGACGATGAGGTCCGAGACACAATGCGGATCACCAGAAGCGTGACCGAACGCCTTCACCGGTTCGGTTTCCGTCTCGCCAGAAGGCGGAAGGAACGCGGTGGAAAGGGGCTGATCACCTGTGTTGACAAGGCCAATGTCTTTGCTTCAATGGCCTTTTTCCGCAGAATTTTCGACGAGATCGCCCGGGAATTTCCGGATGTCGCGACCAGCTATAGCTACGTTGACGCCCAGGCGCTCGGTCTCGTGCGCAACCCCTGGGATCTTGATGTCCTGGTCATGGAAAACATGTTCGGAGATATCCTCAGCGACCTTGCTGGCGGACTTGTTGGAGGAATGGGAATGGCAGCATGCGCTGAAATCGGTGATGACAATGCGCTCTTCCAGCCTGCCCATGGGTCGGCGCCCGACATCATGGGACAGGACAGGGCAAATCCGTTGGCCGCGGTCCTAAGCGGTGCGTTGATGCTTGAATACCTCGCGGAAACCGCTTCCGTCGAGGTCTATGCGACTTCCGCACGCCTCATTGAGACAGCGGTCCAGCATTGCTACGAGGCAGATGAACTTCGTCCGAGGGAATTCGGTGGTGACATGGGCACGGTGGCCGTAACCCGGGCGGTTCTGAAGCGCATCTGACCTGGCTTGTGGCAGGGCGGATTTCAGCGGGAATTGCAAACCTGGCCGCGAAGGTGCAGAAAGGCTGGCAAAACTCAGGAAAGGACGAAGCGCACTCGGTGCCAGAAGGGATTTTGGATGACTGACAACGCCACCCGCCACGCTCAGAAGATGGCGAAGAAAAAGGCGGCCCGTGACAGAATCATGGCCACAAAGAACGATGAGAAGGGACTGGTGATCGTCCATACCGGTAAGGGCAAAGGTAAGTCAACCGCTGCATTTGGCATGGTGTTTCGATGTATCGCCCATGGAATGAAATGCGCGGTGGTCCAGTTCATCAAAGGGGGAATGCAGACAGGCGAACGGGATCTGATCACCTCGCGCTTCGGCGATGTCTGCCAGTTCCATACAATGGGAGAAGGATTCACCTGGGAGACGCAGGATCGGGACCGTGACACTGAAATGGCCCAGGCTGCATGGGACAGGGCTAGGGAACTTATCCGCGACGCATCCAATCGACTGGTGCTTCTGGACGAGATCAATATAGCGATGAGATATGGATACGTCGATGTCGGCGAGGTTGTGGAGTTTCTGAGAACGGAAAAACCTGAAATGACCCATGTCATCCTCACGGGCCGCAACGCCAGCCAGGAACTGATTGATGCCGCTGATCTTGTGACCGAGATGGAACTTGTAAAACATCCGTTCCGGTCAGGCATCAAGGCGCAGGCAGGAGTCGAATTCTGACGACATTGTTTCACCGCTTCCAACATCGAAATCGCCCTGGACCGGGCTGAACGGCAATTGCGCCACGGCCTCGCGGAGGTCAGGCAGGTGGTGGGCTCTGGTGCTTACCGAGTTCCGTTGCATGTTCCCAATCAGTACCAACGCAGTGATTCCGTTGGGCCTCGGGCCTGACCTGAGCCGCTGCTGCGAACGAATCCGCACATTTCCGAAATGGATTCCTGGTTTTTGGAAAACTCAGGCTAGGTCGTCGACACTTTCGCCAACAGGGGGCCTGTGTTCCACCAGCCGCATGACCGTGTCGATGTTGAATCTCAGACGTTGGTCAAGCGCCTCCGGTTCCATAAAATCCCGCTCAAACAGGATCGCGCCGGTATAGCGGTTGGTCAGGTAATAGTACCCAATCGCCGCGATCGTGATGTTCAGCTGCACTGGATCGATTCCCTCGCGAAACACTCCTTTCGCCACACCGCGGTCCAGTAGATTGCGCACCATGTCGACGAATCGTCGGCTTGCCGCCTGTAGGCGATCGGACTGCTGCAGATGTCGAGCACGATGCAGGTTTTCGCTGTTGACCAGCCGAATGAATTCAGGGTTGTCGAGGTAGTAGTTCCAGGTGAACCGCACGAGTGTCTCCAGCGCTTCGCGCGGCGGGAGATGGTCCAGCGCCAGTTTCTGTTCCGCGTTGCGGATATCAAGATAGGCTTCTTCCAGAACCGCTTTGAACAACCGCTCCTTGCTGCCGAAATAATGGTAGATCATGCGTTTATTGACGCAGGCTCTTTCAGCGATCACGTCCACGCGTGCGCCTCCAAGGCCTAATCTGGCGAATTCTGACTTTGCCGCCGCCAGAATCAGGTTCTTCGTGAGCTCCGCGTCACGGCTGCGCGGTTTGGTCGTTTTCATGGGCCTGCGATCCATTCCTCGACGAAATGCCTGGATTCTTTCCATCATGACTGAACTACACCATTAGGCGACCTGACGGCGTTTGAAAACCAAAAGGCTCGATTTACGGGAGTCGCCTGGAAAAGTCGCGTTCAGCCCGAAATGCAACGTCCTCTCAGAGGCGGGCCACTTCAGGCGCATCCAGGTGTTCGGCCTGTCGGTCGTCGTTTGTTCCAGGTCGAGCTGAACTTCGGGGAAACGATCAGGTGAATTGGAAATCCGGTCTGCCATGGCATGCCAGCGCGAAAGGTGCCCTGAAATGACTTAGGTGACATTAATGTAGTGAAACCACCATCACTGATTCCGGGCGTTTCCGGCAGCAAGTTCAGCCCTGTGGCCTACGCCGTGAGATCGTACAACCCGGACAGTGACTGCCTGGAAGCCACGCTGCGGCGGACGCGGAGACCCTCGGTCGCTGGCTCAAGGCGCCGACCCCCCTGGACTTGCTGGAAGCGGTCTTCGGGACCCGAAGTCCGCACTGACCCGCCAGAGGGCGGCCCGCGGGGTGTGCGGGGTCTTGCGGTGACGGCATCCCAGCCATGACCCGCCCGAACGACTGAGGGACCGCAGTGGAAATTACTGGAACATACTTTTTGATACCCGCACAATCTGACCGCGGTGCGGGCATTTTGACGGGTCGGCGAGGTCCGAGGTAGGCTTCCGGGTGCCCGAAAAGGGAGGCGGACTGTCTGGTGTGTATTGTGGAATGCATGCAGAAATTCATCGCCCTGGTCCCGGAATTTCACGCCGGGCCGCTGTCCGCCGGAGCCGGCCCGCGGATCGGCTCGGCGGTCGGCTCCCAGGGCCTGCCGGCTTCCCTACCGTCCGGGGGAAGCGGGGTTGGAGGAACGGGCCGATTTCGGGCTGCCTGGATCTGCTTGACAGTGTTTTGGGGCTCAAGTAACTGGATGGTGCGTTACCGTCCGAGTCGCGGCGGCGGCGCGGCGTTCCGGCGCGGGAGCCGGACGGAGAGGACCAACCGGAGAGACATCCCCGCGGGGATGCGCAAACAGGGAGAAGCCCAATGCCATTCATCAGGAAATTCATCGAGGCGGAGACGGTGTCGCGCCGGAACCTGCTGCTCGCCGGCGCCTACGGCATCTCCGGCGCGGCGGCGCTGCGGATGTTCGGCCCGTCGCCGGCCATGGCGGCGACCTACGCCGACCCGACGGTCGCGTGGAGCTACCGCAACCGGACGAACCCGTACTGGAACGAGATCGTGTCGGGGGGCGAGGCCTTCGTGGAGAGCCTGGGCCGGCCGAAGGACTTCCTGACCCACCTGATCAACGAGGGGTCGTCGGAGAAGTCGCTGGCCGACGTGAAGGCGCTGCTGGCGAAGACGGGTGGCGAGCTGGCGCTGGCGATCGACACCAACGACGCGCCGAACGCGCGTCCGGTGGTTGAGGCGGTGGCGGAGGCCGGCGGCTACGTGTCGACGATCTGGAACAAGACCGACGACCTGCATCCGTGGGATTTCGGCGACAGCTACGTGTCCCACATGACCTGGTCGGACGAGGGCCCGGCGGAGCAGACGGCGCGGATCCTGCTCGAGGCGATGGGCGGGAAGGGCGGCGTGGTCCATCTTGGCGGCATCGCGTCGAACAACCCGGCGATCGAGCGGCTGAACGGGCTGAGGAACGCGCTGGCGGACTACCCGGACGTCGAGCTTCTGGACGCGCAGCCGGCGGACTGGGACACGCAGAAGGCGAACCAGATCATGTCGTCGTTCATCACGCGCTACGGCGACGAGATCACCGGGGTGCACTGCGCCAACGACACGATCGGCTACGGGGTTCTGGAGGCGCTGCGCGCCGAGGGGATGGACATCCCGATCGTGACCTATGACGGCAACCCGCAGGCGGTCGACCTGGTGCGCGAGGGGCGCATCCTCGCGACGGTCTTCACCAACCCGCACTGGGGCGGCGGCATCACGGCGGCGCTTGCCTACCACGCGGCGACCGGCACGTTCAGGCCGTCCGAGGAGCCGCCTGAGCACCGCGAGTTCTACGGCCCGACGATCATGGTCACGCCGCAGGACGCGGCGGAGTTCAGGGCGAACTACCTCGACAACGTCCCGACCTACGACTGGAACGACTTCTGGGGACCCACGAACGGGCAGATCCGGTACGGCTGACCGGCCCCGGGCACAGGGGCGCGGCCAGGCCGGAACAGGCCGCGCCCGGAATTTTACGTATTCTGGCGACCTTGGCCACATGCTCGGTGGTTCGGGAGGGGATGTATGGCGAACATGACGGCACGTGGACAGGGCGCATTCGGATTCCTGACCCGCGAGCGCATCATTCAATGGGCCCCTCTACTTGTGCTCATGTTTCTTGTGCTGATCTTTCCGATCTTCGAATGGCTGGAGGATTTCCGCGAGGGCAAGGATCACATCTATCTACTGGACTCGCGCTTTTTCTCCATCCGCAATGCTTCGCGAATCGCTGTTGCCGCCACGCCGGCACTGATGGTCGCGATCGGGGTGACCTTCATCATCATCATGGGTTCGATCGACCTGTCGATGGAGGGAACCGTTTCCGTCAGCGCCGTCGTTTTCGCTTTTGCCTTTATCGCTTTGGGCGGGACGCTCGCGAGCTGGGCCTGGCTTGCCATTCCTCTGGCGCTGCTTGTTGGCGCGGTCATGGGATTCATAAACGGGCTAATCCATGTTCGTCTGAAGATTCCTTCATTCATGGCGTCGCTTGCCATGGGGTTTGTTGGGACCGGCTTCGCGCTGCTCCTTACCGGTGGCGACCGCATTCGGGTCGAGGATGAGCTGTTCCGTTCGCTGCTCACCGTCCGCTGGCTGAATTTTCCAGTCATGTGCTATGTGGCGCTCGGCGCGCTGCTTGTCGCCTGGTTCCTTCAGTCGCGCACTACGCTCGCCCGTAATTTCTACGCCATTGGCGGCGGCGAGGAACTGGCACAGGCCAGCGGGCTCAATGTCGCGAGGGTGCGAATCCTTGGCTTCACACTCGCTGGCGTATTTTTTGCGCTCGGCGCATTGATGGCCGTTGGTCGGATCGGAATCGCCGAAACCGTCACCGGTAAGGACTTCATGTTCATTTCGATCACCGCCGTTGTCGTCGGCGGCACCGCGCTTTGGGGTGGGATCGGTGGCGTCTGGAACACTCTCGTAGGCGTCCTCATAGTGAATGTCATCAACAACGGTATGGTCGTAATCGGCCTGCCGAACTTCGTGCAGGACGGCGTTCTCGGCATTCTGGTCATCATCGCGGTGGTGCTGTCCACGAACCGCAGGACGATAAGCTTCGTGAAATGAGGGCGGCGCGATGTACGAACTAAAGCATGTGGACAAGCATTTCCCCGGCATTCATGCGCTTAAGGCGGTTGATTTTGTGGTCAACCGCGGCGAAATCGTGGGTCTGGTTGGTGAGAATGGGGCCGGTAAGTCAACGCTGATGAAGGTGATTTACGGCGCCTACCAACCGGATGGCGGCAATATCTCAATTGATGGCAGGACGGTGCGTTTCCAGAATCCCCGTCGGGCAATGGAACATGGCATTGGGATGGTGTTTCAGGAACAGTCGCTGATCACGAACCTGACAGTGATGGAGAACATCTTCCTCGGCTATGAGAGCCAGTTCGTGACGTTTGGCGTCATAGACTGGAGGGCGATGGCCGATGCCGCCCGCAGGCAGCTCGCGAAGGTCGAACTCGACATCGACCCCGCAATGGTTACCTCTAGCCTCTCATTTGCGCAGCGCCAGCTCGTGGAGCTTGCCAAGGTGCTGACGCTGGAAGAGCGGATTGACGGAGACCTGGTGATTCTGCTCGACGAGCCGACATCCGTTCTGGCTAGGGAAGAGGTGGATCTCCTGTTCCGAATAGTGCGCGACCTGACGAAGCGCGCCTCGTTCATCTTCGTTTCGCACCGGATGGAGGAGGTTCTGGAGCTTTCCGACCGAATCTACGTGATGAAGGACGGCGAGGTGGTGGATGTGGTTGCGCATGACGACGCCGACATGGATGCAATCCAGCACAAGATGGTCGGACGCGACGTTGACAAGGAGTATTATCGTGAGCAGAAGCAGAAGCCCTACAATGGCAGCGAGGTGCTTGCCAGCTTCGAGAATGTAAGTCTGGCAGGCCGTTATCGGGGCATTTCGTTCGAACTGCATCCTGGTGAGGTGCTTTGTCTCGTCGGTACGGAGGGGGCGGGGCGTGAAGCGATCCTGCGCACGCTCTACGGTCTCGATTCACCGACTTCCGGCACCGTTACGGTCAAGGGAGAGCCTATCACCCGCTTTAGTGCCCGTGGAGGCGTAGGGCGCGGCATCGGCTATGTTCCAAGAGAGCGCAAAGTGGAAGGCATCGTGAACGGCATGAACGTTTTTGAGAACATGACGCTCAGCCAGCTTCGCAGCTATGCATCCGGAGGAGTCCTTCGGATCGGTGAGGAAAAGGCTTTGGCGAGAAGCTGGATCGAACGCCTTGGCATCAAGACGCCCTCGGAAAACAAGGACTGCGGTGGCCTTTCAGGTGGCAACCAGCAGAAGGTCGTTCTGGCAAAGTGGCAATCGGGTGGCTCGGACATCATGCTGCTCGATCATCCGACCCGCGGTCTCGACATCGGTGCCAAGGAGGATGTCTACGAGATGATCCGAGAGATGTCGGATGCGGAGGTCGGCATCCTGCTGGTCGCCGATACGCTGGAAGAGGCGATCGGCCTATCCCATACGATCATTGTTCTGAAGGACGGTGAATTCCAGAAACGGTTCGACGGGGCGGCAGGCTCAAAGCCTTCGCTCTACGACCTCGTGCACCACATGATCTGAGTAGCCAATGGACATCGAACGCCTGAAACCGCACTTTCCCTGGATTACGCTTCTGGTGTTGGGGACCCTCGTCGGGATTGCCAATCCGAGCTTTTTCGATCCCGGCGGACTGATCCTGCTGATGGCCGATATCGTTCCGCTGTTTATCATGGCCCTGGGCATGACATTTGCCATCTATATCGGCGGCATCGACCTTTCCGTGCAGCAGCTTGCCAACATGGTGACGGTGATCGCCACTGTCTATCTGGCTCAGTTCGGGGTGGGCGTCGCACTGATTGCGCTTCTTGCTGGAGGACTCTTCGGCATGATTTCGGGTTATGTCACCACTCGTCTGTATGTACCATCATTCGTTTCGACCCTGGCGATGGGGTTCGTGGCGCTGTCCGTCGCCAAATGGCTCTCTGGCCAACGTGCGCTATATATGGACGCGACGCTGCGCGATGCGAGCTTCAGCTGGATGTTTGGTAACACCGCTGGCGTGCCGCACGAGCTTGCAATTGCCGCGGTGCTGCTGGCCATTGCCTGGTTTCTGCAGACGCGGACCACCTTTGGGCGATCGCTGAAAGCCGTCGGCGCAGGCGAACTCGCTGCCGTGGCTTCGGGCGTCAACGTCGATATGGTAAAGATCATCGCTTTTGGAATCTCAGGTACTTTCGCGGCGATCGCCGGGCTCATTTTCTCGGTCAAGCTGTCTGGTGGCGATGCAAATCTAGCCAACGGCTTTCTTCTACTGGCCATTGTTGCTGTCCTCGTTGGCGGAACACCTCTGACGGGCGGTGTCGGCGGCGTGCTGAACACCGCCATCGGCACGCTCATTGTGATGGTGATTCGGGCTGCCATGGTCTATCTTGAGGTTGACGCTACACAGCAGCAGATGATCTTCGGTCTCGTGTTGATTGTCGCCATCGCGTTAACCATAGACCGATCGAAACTCAGGGGTGTTGTCAAATGAGCGAGATGCGGGCGGCACTGTTGGTGGAACCGGGCCGTTTCGAGCTCAGGTCGGTTCCGCGTCCTGAACCGGGTCGCAATGAAGCGCAGATCCGGATCACGCGTACAGGGATCTGCGGAACCGATATCCACATTTTTCATGGCCGCTACGCGGCAGACCAGCTGCCAATGATTCCTGGGCACGAATTCACCGGCCATGTCGCCGACTGGGGTGAGGGGGTAACTGGCCTGAGCATGGGCCAGCCAGTGGTTGTAGACATGAACATCGGCTGCACCAGTTGCTACTGGTGCCGCCGGAACGAGATCCTGAACTGCCCGGAGATGCAGCAGATGGGGATCACGATGGACGGGGCCTTTGCCGAATATATTGTCGTTCCTGCCCGTCTCGTCATACCGGCTCCCACGGACACTCCGGCTGAGGTTCTGGCCCTCACGGAACCTTTGTCCTGCGTTGTTCGTGCCGCACGCAAGGCGCAGGTAACCTTCGGCCAGTCAGTTGTGGTGATCGGAGCTGGTCCGATCGGGAATCTGCATGTCCAGCTTCTTCGCACCATTGGGGCGGCACCGATTATCGTTTCGGACGTCAGTGCTGAGAGGCGAGCCAAGGCGAAGGAAGGTGGCGCGGATATCGCGGTTCCACCGGATGCGCTGGAAGACGCTGTCATGACCGCAACTCAGGGGCGCGGTGCGGACATCGTGATCGAGAGCGTTGGCAACGCCGCGCTATATGCCAGTGCAGGGGAGTTGATGCGAAAGGGCGGTCATCTTGCCGCCTTCGGGCTGACCGGCGCAGGTGAGACCCTCGACCTGGACATCCTGGAGACCATTCTTGAAGAGAACTCGATCAAGGGTTCGGTCGCAGGTATGGGGCAGGACATGCATGATGCCCTGACGCTTCTAACCCATGGGCGCATCAATACTGAGCCATTCACAGGTGTCGATTACCGGCTCGAAGACATCCAGCTGGCATTCGATACCTTTTCCGAGCGGACGCAGGATCTCAAGACACAGATCGTAATTTAGGGAGAACACGCCAATGCAGACGGAAGCTTTTGCTTCGAAGCCTCAGGGCATGATTCCAAACAGCCGCTTTCCGCTTCTCGTGCACCGCGGCGCAATTCCAGGCGGCGGGGCTGAGGCGGTGAAGAAACGTTTCCGTGAACATGGCTGGGGGAATAACTGGGAATTCCCTGGAATATACGAATATGCCCATTTCCATTCGACCAGCCACGAATGCCTGGGCTGCGCAGATGGCTGGATGGAGTTCTCCCTGTCGGTGGGTGAAGGGGGCTGGACACGCGTCAGAATCGAGGTGGGAGACGTGATTGTCATGCCGGCGGGGGTGAGCCATGAGATGGTGGGTAGCTCTGACGATATCCTGATGTGCGGCGGCTATGCGGGAGGGCGTGACTGGGACAACATTCAGGAGAAGTTCCTGACGCAGCAGCTATACTACCAGGCCTGCAAGAACATCATGAGCCTGCCGATCCCTGACCGGGATCCGGTGACGGGTGATGTCATGCATCAGTGGCACGATGCGCCGTCCTCGGTCGATGGTGGCTGGAACGACTGGCGCGACGGGCTGGACGCATCCGGTTGAGCAGGGCTGGAAGATGGTCGAGTCCGTGGCCTGCCATTCCCCTCATGGGATCGATTTCCGTTCCGTTGGCGGACCCTTCACTATAATGGGCCGGGCCATCGAATCCGCAGACGAAACCGAATTCGGCTGTGCCGCGACGATGGGGAGCCACAATGTAGGCAGGGTGCTGATGGCAACCACTCGCGTTCAGAGGGGCGTTTCTGGATCAGCGCTGCACTTGCGGCAGGGCCGGGACTACCCGTTATCGGAGAATTCAGGACATCTGGCAGGTGTCACGGGACAGGCATCCACAAGGCTAAACGATATACCCAAATGAAATCCGTTCAGTTGTGATCGGATAGCATTGCTACTGGATCGGTTGAAATGGCGGAAGCGGGTTATGACTATGTGATAGTGGGCGGAGGGTCGGCGGGCTGCGTGCTGGCCGCACGATTGACCGAGAACCCGGATCTACAGGTCCTGCTGCTGGAGGCGGGGGGGAAAGACAGCCACCCCCTTATCCATATGCCGGTTGGCTTCGCCAAAATGACCACCGGCCCGCACACCTGGGGTTTCGCGACAGTTCCTCAGATTCACGCGAATGATCGGGAAATTCCCTACGCTCAGGCGCGTGTGATTGGCGGCGGTTCGTCGATTAACGCTGAGGTGTTTACCAGAGGCAATCCAGTGGACTACGACCGTTGGGCCAATGACGAAGGCTGCGACGGCTGGTCTTTCGGTGAGATCCAGCAGTATTTCATTCGTTCCGAAGGCAATACCTTCCTTTCGGGTGACTGGCATGGGACTGAGGGAGGGCTGGGCGTTTCAAACATTCCCGATCCTCAACCGATGACACGGGCCTTCGTGCAGTCCTGCCAGGAGCTTGGCATTCCATATAACCCGGACTTCAACGGCGTGATGCAGGCAGGCTGTGGCGTCTATCAGACCACGACCAAAGACTACCGGCGATGTTCGGCCGCGGTGGGTTTTCTCAAGCCGGTGATGAGCCGTCCGAATCTGACGGTGGAAACCGGATGCAGGGTCGAGCGCATTCTGTTCGAAGGTACGCGGGCGGCTGGGGTCAGTTATTCCAGGAAGGGGCCAAGAAAGGTGCGGGCCACAAGCGAGGTGATCGTCACCTCCGGCGCGATTGGAACTCCGAAGCTGATGATGCTCTCGGGTGTCGGGCCTGCGGCGCATCTCAGGGAACACGGGATTGATGTGGTTCACGATCTGCCCGGCGTGGGTGAGAACCTGAACGACCATTTTGGCATTGATATCGTAGCGGAACTGACGGGACACTATAGTCTCGACCGGTACAACAAATGGTACTGGGCGGCGCTCGCCGGGATCGAGTATCTCGCCTTCAGATCCGGTCCCATCACATCAAATGTGGTCGAGGGTGGTGCGTTCTGGTTCGCGGATGAGGATGCTCCGGTGCCTGATCTCCAGTTCCACTTTCTGGCGGGCGCGGGCGCAGAGGCCGGCGTGCCGAGCGTGCCGCCGGGTTCGTCGGGCATAACGCTCAACTCCTATACGCTTCGTCCAAAGGCGCGGGGCACCGTTCGGCTAAGGTCTTCGGATCCAGACGATCCACCGCTTATCGACCCGAACTTCCTGGGCCATCCGGACGATCTGAAGACTTCTGTCGAGGGTGTGAGGATCAGTCGGGAAATTTTCTCCCAGCCATCGCTTCAGAAGTATATCAGGGAGATCCGTTTCCCAGACAGCGGCGTGAAAACGCAGGAGGACTTCGAGGCATATGCACGCCAGTATGGTCGGACTTCCTATCATCCGACCTGCACCTGCAAGATGGGTACGGACGAGCTGTCGGTGGTGGATCCGCAGTGCCGTGTGCGTGGGCTCGACGGCATCCGTATCTGCGACAGTTCGATCATGCCCAGCCTGGTGGGCTCGAACACCAACGCGCCAACGATCATGATTGCCGAAAAGGCGAGCGATCTGATCCGAGGCAACCGGTAACGGAGACGGAACTTTCAGGGCAGTTATCCATGAGGGCGCTGCCAATGGTGCTGAGCTTCTGGGCGGCACGGTGAAGAACGGAATCCTTTCCTCGCTGATGTCGCCCAAATCAAGGCCATGCGCGGTGCCTCAGGGAGTGACGGGCAGGGGCGTGGCATGCAGATCGAATCCGTCTCGGTATGAATCTTTCTGTCGTCAGTCCCAATTCGGTGCCCAAGGCACGAGATCTTCGTTCACGATCCTGTAACCGGTGTGGGTCAGCTTTTCGATCCGGGCCATATCTATGTGAGACAGGGTGAAATCCATGATCTCAAAGTTTGCCCTGATGTTTTCGGGCTTGGTGGACATGGTGTTTACGCTCACGCCTTTTTGAATAATCCAGCGGAGAACGACCTGCGCCGCAGTCTTGCCGTAGGCTCTGCCGATTTCCGCGAATTCCGGATATTTGAAGACTTCGCCACGTGCGACTGAGCAATAGGAGGAAAGCGGAATGCCAACCTCGCTGGCCCCGTCCATCAACCTGTCCTGGTTCAGAAGCGGGTGGAACTCGACCTGATTGGTTATGATCGGGGCGTCGACGACTTTCACGGCTTCCCGCATCATTGACACCGTGTAGTTGGACACACCGATGTTCCTGGCATGTCCTCTCTTCAGGCATTCCTCGAGCAGGCGGAGTGAAGGTGCGATGTTGCCATCATAGGCTGGCCAATGCAGCAGCAGCACATCAACCACGTCGATCTGGAGCGCCTTTAGGCTGGTTTCGACCGAGGCGACGAATCTGCTCTCTTCAAAATTGTCCGGATGCACCTTGGTGGTGATGCACAGTTCGTCGCGGGGAATGCCGGTAGCTTTCAGCGCCTCACCGGTCTCAGCTTCGTTCTGGTACATCTGGGCCGTATCGAAGGTGCGGTATCCGATCTCAGCTGCTGCCAGGATAGCATTACGCGCTTCGTCACCGGTCAATGGAAAGGTGCCAAACGCACGCTCGTGGGTCTTCTCGAAATAGATGGTCATGTGGGTCTCCCTGAATCGCTTAATGAAAGTAACCCAATGGTTACTAAATGCAAGATCGATCCGCTGCCATAGCCACCCGGCCGCTTCGCGGCAATCCGGTGCTGTGCTGTCAGAAGGCCGCTGCGGAGGAAGTGGGCTTCCGGGAGGCTTTTTCCGTGAAGGGCGTCGGGAGCCTCGCGCCCGACCGTTACCTGTAACCTTCCTTCCCTTCCTCCGCTGTGTCTGACGAGGATTTGTAATCCGGTTGTTTTCACGCGATATATCGTCAAAGATACTGATTGGGGCCGCTTATGCAAATTGCGCACTATGTGGAGGCCGGACAGTTCGAGCCCCGGAAGATCGCTTCGGTCCTGCGGACTTCCACCGCGGAGGTCGCGATGACAGTGGGGCTGAGCAAAGACGCGCTCCAGCGCCGCGCACGGATCCGGTCCAGAAAAACGCAGCGGCGACTGCGCGAGTTAGTCGAGGTGCTTAACAAAGTGGAACCACGCTTTGGTTCGGATCTCATGGCTTATGCCTGGTACCGGTCCGAGCCCCTGCCTGGCTTTGATGGACGTACTGCGATGCAGCTTGTGCAGGAGGGTAAGGCTCAGCAGGTATTGGAATATATCGACGCGGTGGATGCCGGCGTCTACGCATGATGCCGATCAGGTATGGGCGCTATCAGGGCCCGCTCTATCGTGCGTTGAATCCGGTTTATGCGCGGGAAGCGCTGTCTGGACGTGGGGCCGCGCTCTATGGTGGGCGGTTCAATCCCAAAGGCACGGCAACGCTCTAAGCTGCGCTTGATCCAGTGACCGCATTGCGAGAGGCAAATCAACTGGGCGATCTTCAACCCACGGTGCTGGTCTCGTATCGCGCCGACCTCAGAGCTGTCTTCGACATGCGCGAAGAGGAGGCACTTATCCGCTTTGGCCTGAACGCCAAGGCTCTCGCGGATCCTGGCTGGCGCTCGGCCATGCTGGATGGGCAGCCAGTGCCCACTCAGAACTTTGCCAGGGCCCTCATTGCGGAGGGCTTTGTCGGATTGCTTGTTCGCAGCTTCGCCATTGGCACTTCTCCAGCTAACCTCAACCTCGTTCTCTGGCGTTGGAGCGGAGAAGGTTGCATGATTTTCACGGTAGACGGCGAAGATAGGTTGGGGCGAATCTGAACATGCCTGCGCTGGTGTTCTCGGGGCAATCGCGATGGGGTCCATCGTGACGACCGCCCCCGTTTTGGAACGGCAGGCTGGGCAGATCGGGGATGTCCCTTATCCCGTTGCCTTATGGCGCCGGCCCTCCGACGCAGGGGCGGGCGCGGGTTACCGCACCAGCGGAGATCAGGTGCGGGGGCATCGTTCCGCCCGCTTTCGAGCGACGGACGGTCTTTCCGTCCACCGCAACGGTGCGGCCATCGGGCTTCCCACAGGGCTCCACCAGCTACCGTATGAAAGCCTCGCCGATGGTTCGGGGTCAAGCGTTGGCGACACTGCCGAAAGGGTATCTTGCGACGGAATGCCACGGGTGAAATCGGACAGCTGACGCGGAAATTCGGACTTTTCCTCCCTGTTCCGGGCGAAATCGACGAAACTTTCGTACCCCGATACCATCCCGTAGAGACAGGGGACCGGGACTTCATCCAGCGGGTGGAGGACTTCCGGCTGCTGGCGGGGGTCTTCAATTCCGGACATAACGGACTGGAATGACGTGGTTTTTTTTCATGGAACCGCTCTCTGGTTTGTGCCGCTCTGTAGCCCTTGATCAGACGGCTACCGTTTTCGCAGCCGCGGCCGGCAATCATGCGACACCTTGCCTGGATCTGCTTGACAGTGTCCTGGGGCTCAAGTAACTGGATGGTGCGTTACCGTCCGAGTCGCGGCGGCGGCGCGGCGTTCCGGCGCGGGAGCCGGACGGAGAGGACCAACCGGAGAGACATCCCCGCGGGGATGCGCAAACAGGGAGAAGCCCAATGCCATTCATCAGGAAATTCATCGAGGCGGAGACGGTGTCGCGCCGGAACCTGCTGCTCGCCGGCGCCTACGGCATCTCCGGCGCGGCGGCGCTGCGGATGTTCGGCCCGTCGCCGGCCATGGCGGCGACCTACGCCGACCCGACGGTCGCGTGGAGCTACCGCAACCGGACGAACCCGTACTGGAACGAGATCGTGTCGGGGGGCGAGGCCTTCGTGGAGAGCCTGGGCCGGCCGAAGGACTTCCTGACCCACCTGATCAACGAGGGGTCGTCGGAGAAGTCGCTGGCCGACGTGAAGGCGCTGCTGGCGAAGACGGGTGGCGAGCTGGCGCTGGCGATCGACACCAACGACGCGCCGAACGCTCGTCCGGTGGTTGAGGCGGTGGCGGAGGCCGGCGGCTACGTGTCGACGATCTGGAACAAGACCGACGATCTGCATCCGTGGGATTTCGGCGACAGCTACGTGTCCCACATGACCTGGTCGGACGAGGGCCCGGCGGAGCAGACGGCGCGGATCCTGCTTGAGGCGATGGGCGGGAAGGGCGGCGTGGTCCATCTTGGCGGCATCGCGTCGAACAACCCGGCGATCGAGCGGCTGAACGGGCTGAGGAACGCGCTGGCGGACTACCCGGACGTTGAGCTTCTGGACGCGCAGCCGGCGGACTGGGACACGCAGAAGGCGAACCAGATCATGTCGTCGTTCATCACGCGCTACGGCGACGAGATCACCGGGGTGCACTGCGCCAACGACACGATCGGCTACGGGGTTCTGGAGGCGCTGCGCGCCGAGGGGATGGACATCCCGATCGTGACCTATGACGGCAACCCGCAGGCGGTCGACCTGGTGCGCGAGGGGCGCATTCTCGCGACGGTCTTCACCAACCCGCACTGGGGCGGCGGCATCACGGCGGCGCTTGCCTACCACGCGGCGATCGGCACGTTCAGGCCGTCCGAGGAGCCGCCTGAGCACCGCGAGTTCTACGGCCCGACGATCATGGTCACGCCGCAGGACGCGGCGGAGTTCAGGGCGAACTACCTCGACAACGTCCCGACCTACGACTGGAACGACTTCTGGGGACCCACGAACGGGCAGATCCAGTACGGCTGACCGGCCCCGGGCACAGGGGCGCGGCCAGGCCGGAACAGGCCGCGCCCGGAATTTTGTCTAGAGAACCATCACTTGGCATGATTGTCCCGTATTGAGCGGAATGGGACGGTTTCCCACCCCGATGAACTTATGTCCCGTGAGATCAGGCGCGAGCACCTGGCCTGTCACGCCACCTAGGCCACCATGCGGTGGACCGCTTAGGCGCACAGTCCATTGCCTGTTCGCCACCCCGACTGCGTGATGGAAGTACATCGATGCTCAGACGAGGACCGGATTGGCATTTGGATGGTGGAGAATGTGCCGGTCAACTACCGGATTCCCAGTGTGCCAGGTAGCATCCATGCCGATAACGGTGTCGCACATGCCATGTCCATTGCCGTCCACGACCCGGCGGTGAACGAAAGGGGATTTTATTGGGCATAGATCGAGAAGTGAACGGTTCTGGCAGTCCAGGCGATACGGAGAGCTTGAACTGCACCGCTTCCGGTTCCGTAACTGATCGCTGCTGTCCGTCTCCGCGGTGGCGGATCCCGCCACGCAACGGATTCTGGATGGTCGCACCAACGATGCCCTTTCCTGCCTGCCATGATCATTGAGGCGTTTTCAGTTGCTTGCGCGCCTCGGACAGGGCAGCACATGACCCTGTCTTGATGAGTCCGTGCGTCGGCTCCAATGACATCCGATCATCGGTTTCTGCGACTATGCCGCTGTCTTCGGATTATGGGCTGGTAGTGCATTGAAGATGCGGTTGCCCGTCCGAATCGCTTTGCAGGTCGCGCGGTTTGGACGGCTGGCTGTGCGCTTAATACTGGTATTGGCGTAACCAATCGGTTACTCATGCCAAATACTTTTGATAGTGGAGATGCCGTGACCAAGCAGATGACCGCCGCCGAGGCTGTTGCCCGAATTGCCGATGGAGCCACGGTCGCAGTGAATTCGTCGAGTGGGCTATGCTGCCCCGATGCCGTGTTAGCGGCGCTTGGCGAGAGGTTTGAGGCCGAGGGAAGTCCGGGTGACCTGACCATGATCCATCCGATCGCGGCTGGAGATTTTTTCGGCACCAAAGGGGTCGATCACATCGCCAGACCAGGTTGCATTTCCAGGATCATCGGTGGAAGCTATCCTTCTGGGCCGACCAAGGCCGATCCCCCACTGATCTGGCAGATGATCGCCGCCAATCAGGTCAAAGCCTATAATGTCCCGTCCGGAATTGTCTTCGACATGCTTCGCGAGGGAGCCGGGCAGCGGCCAGGGGTGCTGACAAAGGTTGGAATGGAGACTTTCGTCGACCCCGACCTTGAAGGTTGTGCAATGAACGAAGCGGCCCGTGCGGAGCCCATTGTTCGCCGGGAGGTTTTCGATGGCGATGAGTGGCTCTATTTCCCAGCGATCCGGCCCGATGTCGCGATCATTCGCGCGACCACCTCGGATCAACGTGGAAACCTCAGTTTCGAGAACGAGGGGGCGTATCTTGGAGCCATGGAACTGGCGCTTGCCGCACATAATTCTGGTGGTTTTGTGATCGCGCAGGTGCGCCGCATTGCTGCGAACGGTGCGATTCCTCCAAAGAGCGTGCATGTTCCGGGCATTATTGTCGACGCGTTGGTTGAGGCGCCAGACATGCTGCAGACCACGGCGACTCCCTATGACCCTGCCATTTCGGGAGAGCTTATCAGACCTCTTGACAGCTTTCGTCTGATGGAATTTGGCGTCCAGAAGGTCATCGCCCGCCGGGTCGCGAAGGAACTGCGCCGCGGATGGGCAGTAAATGTCGGGTTCGGTGTTTCAGCCAATGTACCCCGTATCTTCCTTGAAGAAGGTCAGCATGGTGCAGTTACCTGGGTGATTGAGCAGGGGGCGGTCGGAGGCATCCCGCTTCTGGACTTCAAGTTTGGCTGCGCTTCGAACGCCGAGGCGTTTGTCGCGTCTCCACATCAGTTCTGCTACTTTCAGGCTGGCGGGTTCGACGCCTCCCTACTTTCGTTTCTCGAGATTGATGCGGATGGGTCCGTAAATGTCTCGCGCCTGGCCTCGACACCGCACCGGACGGCCGGAGCAGGCGGCTTCGTCGACATTACCACACGCGCTAGGCGGATCGTCTTTTCTGGCACGTTCAATGCTGGTGCCAAATTGCGAATCGAGGACGGGCGACTGACCATCGATCAGCAAGGAAGAATTGCAAAGATAGTGCCCAAGGTCGATCAGGTATCGTTTTCCGGACGCCGAGCGCTCGCTCAGGGACAGGAAGTCACCTTCATAACGGAACGCTGCGTGATGGAACTGCGCGAGAACGGGCTAACCGTCACTGAGATCGCGCCGGGGATCGACCTGCGGAATGACATTCTGAACCAGGCTGCCACTCCGCTTCAGGTGATTGATGGCATTCGCGAGATGGATGCCACTCTCTTCCGGGAAGCGCCTATCGGACTGGAGCTATGACTGCCGCACGCATTGGGCTCTCATCTTCGGGTGGAATTGCAAAACTGGTTCTTGCCCGGCCGGAAAAGCTGAATGCGCTCGATTCTGGCATGGTCAGGGAACTGTCACGACGCTGCGTGGAGATTGAGGGAAACGGCGAGATTCGGGTGGTCATTCTGTCCGGGGAAGGCAAGGCGTTCTGCGCGGGGGGTGACATCGAAGCCTGGGTGGGCGAAAGCCCCGAGGCATTTGGCCGACATTGGATAAGGGATGGCCACTCCGCCTTCGATGCTCTTGCCCGACTTAGGCAGCCGGTCATCGCTGTGCTCGACGGCCATGCATTCGGTGGCGGGTTGGAACTCGCGGCCTGCGCCGACTTCCGGGTGGCTGAGCGGCAGATCAGAATCGGCCAACCGGAAACGGGACTGGGAATCATTCCGGGATGGTCGGGCACCCAGCGCGCCGTTCGGCGATTTGGGGCGCAGGTCGTTCGGCGGATGGCACTGTTCGGCGAGACCTTCACTGCGGAAGAAGCCCTAGATATGGGGTTGGTAGATCGGGTGGTCGATCAGGGGCGGGGCATGGCCGAGGCGGAAGCTTTGGCTGAATCGGTACTCGCCCGTGGGCCACGGGCGACGGAACTTGTGAAATTGACGATTGCCGCTGCCGAGGGCGAAGAGCGCGAACGAGTGGTCGAATCGCTTGCGGGTGCATTGGCAGCGGGATCGGCAGATTTGGTGGAAGGCCTTGCGGCGTTTCGCCAAAGGCGCCCTCCCAGGTTTGGAGACGAATGACGCCGGCCAAACGGACTGCCGGAGGCGATCGCCTGCAGTCAGGGCGACTGACCATTGGCGTCGTCACCGCCAAAATGGTGGCAGTAAGCGGAAGAGGTGAGCGAATTGGGAGATGCGCGCGAACATGATCCACAGCCCATTGGTCTGCCAGATCCAAATGCAATGGGTGGCAGAGTTCCCATGTTGGGAAGATGCTGAGGCTGAACCCTCCGGAAGACGGGCTTAGCCAGACCACAATGGTAACGTAATCCGGCAGTGGTCTGTTGGGTGCAGCTTTCCGCTGAGCCCATATACATTTCATGGCACCGATGCCCGTTCCTGTCGGGACCGTTCCTCATCGGTATGGTCCCTGTCTTCCGCCACAGGTCGAGGCGCCGGAAACATTCATCAGTCAGATTCCCGCAGGCGGCTCATCAGGGCATGTGGGGAAGAGGAGGATTTCTGCTCAGCGCCAGGGAATTCCTTGGCGGAATGGCGGAAGTCTGATGCCAATCCATTGTTAATATGCCCAAAAAATAATCATTCGCCCAAATAAGCGCCAGAATTTCGCATTTTCGTCGATTTTCGCGGGGGTCTGATGGCATCAGTTGTTGCTGCAGCGCAGCATCGCAATTCATCTGGCCATGCAGCTGCGGTGCATCAAGGTTCCGCAATAGCTGGGGAGATCCGATGAAACTCATTGATGCAACGATCAGTCTGGACAGGTTCAGGGAACGGCGTGCACGCATGATGTTGATTGAAATTAAAGGGTTCGCCTTCAGTTGGGCAGGCCTTGAAATCATCTCCGCATCGGCGACGCCGTGAAATTTGGGTCGATGACCGAACCCGAGGCCATAGTGGTTGATGCGTTGGTCAAGGGCACTGCTACCGCGGCTAGTGCGGCCAAATCAGTGACAGCGGGATCCTCCAACTGGACGCGCAGAGCGCGTTTCCGGTCAGCGCTGGCGAGCCCGGCTGCAACATTCATTGAGATAGAAAAGGGAAAACCACATGAAGAACCGCACTCTTTGTTTCCTGGCAACTCTGGTGACAACCGTGCCGACGATGGGGATTGCTCAGGAGTCCGGGTCGGACATTAATCCGTATATTTTCACGACACTGCTCTTTCTGGTCGGCGGGGTTCTCGTCTTCTGGATGGCGGCGGGGTTTGCCATGCTGGAGGCCGGATTCGTTCGCTCCAAGAACGTTACGATGCAGCTGACCAAGAACGTCTCGCTGTTTGCCATTGCATCAGTCATGTATTGGCTGATCGGCTTCAACCTGATGTATCCCGGTGACGCCTGGTCGATTGCCGGCTGGCTGGGTATCCTGATTTCGCCGACCGCGCTTGAGCCTGTGGGATTGGAGCCTGCGGCCGCGGCGCTTGATTACGCTTCGGTCGGGTCAGATTTCTTCTTTCAACTGATGTTCTGTGCAACCACCGCCTCAATTGTTTCCGGCACTCTGGCCGAACGCATCAAGCTCTGGCCGTTCCTGATTTTCGTTGCGGTTCTGACCGGCTTGATCTACCCGACCGGAGCATCATGGCAGTGGGGTGGTGGCTGGCTGTCAGAGGCCGGGTTCAGTGATTTCGCAGGCTCGACTCTGGTTCATTCCGCGGGTGGGTTTGCGGCGCTGGCCGGAGCGATCGTCCTTGGTCCGCGTTTGGGCAAATACAGGAACGGCAGGGTCAATCCCATACCGGGCTCTAACCTTGCACTGGCAACACTTGGCACGCTCATCCTCTGGCTGGGCTGGTTTGGCTTCAACGGCGGTTCGCAGCTGGCTGCGGGTACGGTCGGGGACATTTCCGATGTCAGCCGCATCTTCGCAAATACAAACATGGCCGCGGCTTCAGGAGCGATTGCAGCACTCATACTGACCCAGGTCCAGTACAGGAAAGTCGACCTGACGATGGTGCTGAACGGAGCATTGGCGGGCCTTGTCTCCATCACCGCTGAACCTTTGGCACCGACATTATTTGGTGCTCTCTGGATCGGTGCCGCTGGTGGCGTGTTGGTGGTGCTGACCGTACCGCTTCTAGATCGATTCGGGATTGATGATGTGGTAGGTGCTATCCCCGTGCATCTAATTGCGGGAGTCTGGGGTACGCTTGTTGTCCCTGTCTACAATGGTGACGCGAATTTCGGTGCCCAGATTCTCGGAATCGTCGCCATAGGCGCGTTCACATTCGTTCTGTCCTTCGTTGCCTGGATGGTTCTGAAGATGACAATGGGTGTCCGTGTGGGAGAGGAAGCTGAGATAATGGGTCTCGACATGGCCGAGCTTGGAGTGGAGGCCTATCCCGAATTCTCCAAAGGCTGATCCGACCATCGAAAAGAGGGGGCGGTGCGCTTTGGACAGGTTCAAAGCCGCCGTCCCGCGCATCACCTGCTCGACCTCCATTTCGCGAAACGTCCAGGGATTGATTCCAGAGACTTCCGGGCAGTCGGTTTGTTATTCAGCGTCGCAAGCAATTCGTCGAGAGCGTTTCTGACTGCCCAGGGATGGACGCCGCTGTCGTGCATGAACGCAAGCAAACGCCTAGCGGAATTGGTTGGATCCGTTTCCACATCGTCTTGATTCACGTTATGGATCGCTTCGGCAATGGCAAGCGCGTCGTCCTTAAATCTTAACACAAGCCACGAGATTTCTTCCCCCTGCAAGCCATTTAGCACCTTGATCTTGTGACGAATGATGTGGAGTTTTTCTTCACAAGCCTGTCGTAGGGCAGTGCGAAACTTATCAACAGCTACCGCAACCGTGTCGATCCATTCAGGATGGAGACGGCTTTCAATCCTATGCCTCACCACGCCAGATGCTAGGAGAGCGCCGGGAGCCGTGACCATTGGTGCAATTACAGCCCCGGCGGGGCCGAGCAACAGGAGCCCAAGTGTTCCCCCTACAAAACCACCTGAAATGGTCAGGCCAGCCTTGATGGTGCTATCAACTGCAATTTCGAACGGGATGTCGGAGAGCGACCTGCTCCCCTTCCACCAGCCGTGAATGTTCTTGGCCGCCGATACCGCCACCGCGAACAAGGGAACGTTGAGATCGTTTAAAGCTGCGCCAGCTTCGATCGAATCGATCACCTACTCATGTGCCGTCTCAAGGTCGTATCCTTCGACAAAATACACTTTTGAGGACCATTCAGCCGCGCTTTCCTGTATTGGATTGGCCATTTCGGCATTGGCAATGACCTGAATGTCTGGAAATTTGGCGAAGCGATCCTCAATAGTGCCAAGGTCGGAAGTACACTTAACCTGAAACGGCATCCCATCGACAATTAGATCATGGCCCGGTTCATTCGGATTTTCCGGAAAACTGATTTGGTGACCCTGCTCCAGGAGTCGAATTGCGACGATCTGCTCGGCCACAAACCCACGCAAATTGTATTCTGCCCCAGTTAGGGCGGTTTCCGACAGCGCATTGAATCGTTCAGCAAATGCTCCAAACGAAAAGATGCTGCTAATCCCTTCGGCGCGCGAAAAGTCAACGGCCGCAACAACTGTCGGATCTATGGCTGCAGCGGTGAATGCGAAATCACCCAGGGTCAGCCCTGCAACAGCTAACGCTTCCTGTCCGGAATTTCTCTCTGATCCAAATAGGATCTCCGCAAGCTGGTCTGGGTCGTTGTGCGAATTCGGTGGAAATTCAAAGACGGCGCGGTCTCTGGGTCATTTGGGTTGGCCTTGCGATGCGGCATGGGCCACTCTCGGCGTAGAGTAATACGGTCACACTCCGGTTCCGGTGGGGGAACCCGCCAACCGCCCGTTTGCTCGCGCTGGCTGTTCGCACCGACCTCTCCTCGTGAGTACAACATCTTGTGTTTTGAGCCAGCGCTGGAAAGCGTTGTCGTATTAGCGGAATGGAATGTCCTTCCCAAGAGCTGTTATGTGCTACGGCGCCACCTGCAGAACCATGATTTCATCGGTATGTCATCAGAAGGTTTTCGCCGTGCTGTACGGTCGTGGCCTCCTGGTTGATGACATCAAATCCGAGCCGCAGTATTCCCCTTTCCTGATCCCTAAGCGCCCGCTTTTCCAGAATCGTGATCCGTGCGGAAATCCGGTCTCCAGCAAAGACCGGCACCTTGAACGTCCAGTCCCACCCGAGCGAAGCCTGTGCGCGGAATTGCGCCCCAGCCTGATTCTTGAGGCCATCCACCAGCGATAGCACGAGCAACCCATGCGCAACCCGACCGGGAAACCCATGCCGTTCGGCTTCCGCTTCCGACATGTGAATCCCGAACCGGTCCCCGGTGAGCTCAGCAAAGGCGTCGATCATCTCCACGGTCACATCGGTGGAACCGGTCACCACATAGTCACTCTCGGCGACATCGTCGAAGCCATAAACTCCCGGTGGCAGTTCCCGTCCCGTCATGAAGGCGTGGGCGCGTCCTCGCGCAGCAGCCCCTCAGATTTTAGGTCAGACCACAGACCGGCCGGAATCGGATGTTCGAACCATGCGAGGTTCCGCTCGAGCTGCTCAACGGTGCGTGTACCGGCAATGAATGATGGAATCGCGGGATGGGCAACCACGAACTGTAGCGCTGCGGCAGGGAGGGGAACAGAATGCGCCGAGCAGACCGCCTCTATCCTGCGGACGCGTACCATGATTTCGGGCGGAGCCGGGGCGTAATTGTATTTCGCGCCTTCCACGGCTCCGGTAGCAAGGATCCCCGAATTGAAGCCCCCGCCCACGACAACCGCCGCGCCACGCTTCTCACAGAGCGGGAGGAATTCGTTCAGGGATTCCTGCTCAAGCAGTGTGTAGCGCCCTGCCAGAAGGAAGCAGTCGAAGTCCCGTGCCTGTAGTGCCGCATGGCATACTTCCCATTCATTCACTCCAACCCCGATAGCCTTGACGACACCCTGGTCACGCAGGTCGCTCAGCGCTTTCCAGCAGCCATCCATTGCCTGTGCGAACACTTCGGGCTGTTCATCACCCCGCGTGAATCGATCGATGTCATGGATGAAGCAGATGTCGATCCGTTCGAGGTTCATCCGCTGCAGGCTATCCTCGAAACTGCGCATGGTGCCATCATAGCCATAATCAAATTGCATCTGGAACCGGCCAGCGTTGGTCCATGGGGCGTAATCGATATCCTGCCTGCGGGCGGGAGTGAGGATGCGACCGACCTTGGAAGACAGCACGAAGTCATCCCGTTCCTTCCAGCGCAGGGAATGGCCTGTCCGCAGTTCGCTCAGCCCATGACCATACATGGGCGCTGTATCATAGTAGCGCACGCCCGCTTTCCAGGCGGTCTCGAACATGGCCTCGGATGTCGCCTCGTCGATCTCTCGGAAGATGTTGCCAACGGGTGCCGTGCCGAAGCCAAATGCAGTGACTTCCAGATCGACGCGGCCGAAGTTCATTTTCTGTGTGGGCTTCATGTCGCGGACTCCATAAGTAACCATTCAGTCACTTACATGCGATACGAGTGTCGGGCAAGTCGGATTTCGCCGTTGGTCCTATTGACTCTTGGATTGTGAAGGCTTAAGTAACCAGATAGTTACTGACGGAATTCCATGTTTCTATCCGAAACACATATCCAGGTACGGGACATGGCGCGCGGTTTCGCCAATGACGTCATTCGCCCGGTGGCCGGGGAACTGGACCGCGAGGAACGCTTCCCCGCAGAGATCTACGCGCAAATGGCCGAACTTGGCCTGTTCGGCATCTGCGTACCCGAATCCATGGACGGGCCGGGACTCGATACGCTCGCATACGCTCTTGTGATGGAGGAACTGTCACGTGGCTATTCGTCGGTTGCCGACCAATGTGGGCTGGTGGAGCTGATTTCGACACTGCTTGTGCGGCACGGCACCCAGCAACAGCGCGACCGATGGCTGTCCCGTGTGACCTCTGTGCAGACCAGGGTCGCCTATTGCATCACTGAGGCTGAGGCCGGCACCGACGTGTCCGGAATTAGCACGGAGGCGGTACGGAACCGTGACGGCTGGCTGCTGAATGGCGGAAAGCTCTGGATCCACAACGCACCGGTTGCCGATCTGGCGTTTGTGCTGGCCCGAACGGATCGCGAAGCGGGTCACAGGGGAATGTCCATCTTCATTGTCGACCTGCACGCGCCCGGTGTCGAGCGTGGACCGAAGGAACACAAGATGGGGCAACGGGCTAGCCAGGTTGGCGCGTTGTCCTTTTCGGACGTGAAACTGCCTGCCGAGGCCCTTCTTGGCCAGGAAGGCCGCGGGTTTCACATGATGATGAGCGTGCTCGACAAAGGGCGCGTAGGGATCGCTGCGCTTGCGGTCGGGATCGCCCAGGCAGGTCTGGAGGCGGCGGTGGACTACGCCCGGACCCGCCGCCAGTTCGGTCGGCCGATCTCGGATTTTCAGGGTGTGCAGTGGCTCCTGGCCGACATGGCCAAGGATATTGAAGCCGCCCGGCTTTTGGTTCATTCCGCCGCAGTCAGGCTCGATCGCGGTGAGTCGGCGACAAAGGAGTGTTCGATCGCCAAGTGCTTCGCCAGTGACATGGCGGTCGCGCGCACGTCTGATGCGGTGCAGGTGTTCGGAGGCTCCGGCTATATCAGCGGCTTCGAGGTGGAACGGCTATACCGGGATGCGAAGATCACACAGATATATGAGGGAACCAACCAGATTCAGCGCATGATCATCGCACGGGAAATCCTGAAGAACGGAGCGGTGTCGTGAAACGGCAGGTTGCGCTTGTGACTGGCTCCAGCCGTGGCATCGGCCTTGCCGCGGCCCGTGCCCTGGTGCGGGAGGGATTCGCTGTCGCGATCAATGACGTGAAGGACTCCGACGAACTTTCGGAAGCGCTCGATTCGCTCCGCGCCGAAGGGGCAACGGCTGTGGCGGTACCATTCGATGTCGCCGACCTTCCCAGCCACGAGGCGGCGCTGGCAAGGGCAGAGGATATGCTTGGGCCGCTGACAACGCTGGTGAACAATGCCGGTGTCGGAGTTATCCAGCGCGGTGACCCTCTTGAAGCCAGCGTCGAGAGCTGGGACCGGTGCATCGCTGTCAATGCAAAGGCGATGTTCTTCCTGACACAGGTGTTTGCGCGGCGCCTTCTGGGCAGGGAGCGGGATCCTTCAGTGTTCCATGCAATCGTCAATGTCACGTCATCGAACGCCGTCGCGGTCGCCGTGCCACGGGCGGAATACTGCGCCTCGAAGGCGGCAGCCGCGATGGTGTCCAAAGTCTGGGCGGTGCGCCTGGGTGCGGAAAACATCTCCGTCTACGATGTTCAGCCAGGCTTGATCGATACGGCGATGACAGCGCCCGTAATCGATGGGTATAGGCAGCGGGCAAAGGAAGGGCTTACTCTCTTTCCGCAGGTTGGCGAGCCCCAGGATGTGGGAACCGTAATTGCGTCGCTTGCCTCGGGACGGCTTCCATATACAACCGGTCAGGCCATATCCGCTGACGCCGGTATGCTTGTTCCCCGATTTTGAGGTCGAAAATGAACATCTCCCTGCCAGATTCCAACGGCGCGCTGACCGACTACACGCTTGCCGGCAGACCGGTTCAGCCGGTGCCAATTGGGGCCAATCCGGTGCGGACCATCTTTTCGGCGGCCCATGTGGTCGCCGACCCGCTTACGGCTAGCGATCCGTCCGGATCGGCGGTGCTCGACTGGGAAGCGACGATGGCTTTCCGGAGGCATCTTGCCGACCTGGGTTTGGGAATCGCCGAGGCGATGGACACAGCCCAGCGCGGCATGGGGCTTGACTGGCCGGGTGCGCTGGAACTCATCTCAAGGACCAGAGCGGAACTGCCGCAGGCATTGGTGTTTAATGGCTGCGGCACAGACCAGCTTGATACATCCGATGCACGGGATCTCGACGATGTGCGCCGTGCGTATTTCGAACAGCTGGAAGCGGTTCAGAAGATCGGTGGCAGGGTCATCGTGATGGCAAGCCGTGCCCTTGCCAAAGTGGCCACTTCACCGGACGATTACAGTTCCATCTATCGCGATGTGTTGGAGGCCTGCGACCAGCCGGCGATCCTGCACTGGCTTGGGGAAATGTTCGACCCGGCCCTTGCGGGTTACTGGGGATCGGACGGCTTTGCAGGCGCTCTGGAAACGGCGCTGACGGTCATCAGGGAAAATGCCAGCAAGGTTGATGGCATCAAGCTATCGCTACTCGACAGGGAAAAGGAGATTGTCATGCGTCGGCAGCTGCCTGCCGGCGTCCGGATGTATACGGGAGACGACTTCAGCTACCCCGAACTGATCGCAGGTGACGACGAGGGTTTCTCCCACGCGCTGCTCGGCATATTCGACCCGCTCGCCACGGTGGTTGGTGTGGCGGTCCAGCGGCTTGAAGCCGGTGACGTAAGTGGGTTTCGGGATAGGCTCGATCCAACCGTACCGCTTGCCCGTCTGATTTTCCGCGCACCTACACAGCACTACAAGACAGGGGTTGTCTTCCTGGCCTGGCTCAATGGCCATCAGGATCACTTCGTGATGCTGGGAGGCGCACAGTCCATGCGGCCGCTTCCCTACTTTGTGGAATGTTTCAGGCTCGCCGACCAGAATGGCCTGCTGCAGGATCCGGACCTCGCCGTTCATCGCATGAAAATACTGCTTGCTCTCCATGGCATTGCGTGATCTCTCCAGCATTCGCGGCGGGCTTGCCCTGAACACGGCGACGCTGGGCCACAACCTTGATGGCTATGGCGCTGGATGGTCACCCGAGCGGATCATTGATGCCTGCGCGGAGCGCGGGCTGGCGGGGATTGTGTTCTGGCGGCGGGAGATCGGTTCTCGGGCGTCTGAAATCGGCGAGCGCGTGCGTGCTGCCGGAATGGAGGTCATCGGTCTGTGTCGAACCCCATACATTACGGGTGAGGAGGCTGGAACTACGGACGAAATAAAGGCTTCGGTCGACATGGCAGCGGCTCTTGGCGCGCCGGTTCTCACCATTGTGACCGGTGGTACCGAGCCAGGCACGAAAGGTGTCTTCGAAAGCCAGAGGATCCTCGCAGACCGGATCGGTCGGATCGCCGATTACGCCGCTGACCTGGATGTCTGCCTGGCGCTGGAGCCGCTCAACCCGATGTTCGGTGGTAACCGGACGGTTCTGATGACCGTCGGCGACGCATTTCGGGTCTGCGGCTGGATTGATGCCCCGAATGTGGGCATCGCTGTTGATGTATATCATGTGTGGTGGGACACCGGACTCAGGGACGCCTGTGCGGCGGCGAAGGGGCGCATTCTCGGTTTCCATCTGTGCGACTGGCTGGAGAATACCACGGACATGCTGCTGGACCGTGGCATGATGGGTGACGGTGTGGCCGATCTTGAGGGCATCAGGCATGCGGTCGAATTGGCGGGCTACCACGGCGTGTGCGAAGTCGAGGTGTTCTCCGCCGGAAACTGGTGGCGTCGGGATCCGGATGAGGTTCTCGACATAATGGTCGAGCGATTCGCGTCACTGTGCTGAAGCGCTTGCAAGCGTCGACTGGGAGTGAATAAGTTGGGGCAGAACCAAACAGGTGAAATCGCAGTATTCTGGAGAACCATATCTAGGGAGAAAATCTGGATGACTATCAAGACGAAGACCGCCGCGATCCTTGCGGCGACGGCGCTGTCCGCCAACGCGGCAGCGGCGGGTGATGTGGAAGTGCTGCACTGGTGGACGTCGGGTGGTGAAGCCGCGGCGCTGAATGTGCTGAAACAGGACCTGGAAAGCCAGGGCATCGGCTGGCTGGACATGCCGGTCGCTGGCGGCGGTGGCGGCAACGCAATGACCGTTCTACGTGCGCGTGTTACCGCTGGAAATGCGCCAACGGCCGTGCAGATGCTCGGATTCGACATCCTCGACTGGGCCAAGGAAGGCGCTCTGGCCGACCTTAACGAGGTCGCAGCCAATGAAGGTTGGGACGATGTGGTGCCAGAGGCGCTGCAGGCGTTCGCAAAACACGATGGCAAATGGATATCGGCCCCGGTAAACGTGCATTCAACCAACTGGGTCTGGGCTAACAAGGCGTTGCTCGATGCCAATGAAATCGCTGTTCCCACAACCTGGGAGGAATTCACCGCCGCGGTCGAGAAACTTGCCGCAGCTGGCGTGACTCCGATCGCTCAGGGAGGCGAGGCCTGGCAGGAAACGACCATGTTTGATGGGGTCGTGATGTCCACCGGGGGCCCTGAGTTCTACGAGGCGGCCTTCATTGATCTCGATGAGGATGCGTTGGGATCCGACACCATGAAGGAGGCGTTCGACCGAATGGCGTTCATTCGCAGCCATGTGGACGAGAACTTCTCGGGCCGCTCATGGAATCTCGCGACCGCTATGGTCATAAACGGCGAGGCCGCGTTCCAGATGATGGGAGACTGGGCCAAGGGAGAGTTCCTGAACGCTGGTCAGACTCCCGGTGAGGATTTCCTGTGCTTCCGATTCCCTGGAACGGCGGATCAGGTAACGTTCAATGCGGACCAGTTCGCCATGTTCGATCAGGGTGGCACCGTTTCGCCTGAGCAGGCGGCGCTTGCAAGCGCCATTCTTTCGCCGTCATTCCAGTCGGCCTTCAACGTCGTGAAGGGCTCGGTGCCGGCCCGTACTGACGTGTCGGACGCGGATTTTGATGCCTGTGGCAAGCAGGGCATGAAGGATCTGGCCGCCGCTGCGGCCTCCGGCAACCTGTTTGGCTCGATGGCTCACGGCCATGCCGCGCCAGCGTCGGTGAAAAATGCGGTCTACGACGTCGTGACCGCCCATTTCAACGGCGAGTATGACAGCGCCACCGCTGTACAGGAGCTCGTTGACGCAGTGTCAGTCGCAAAGTAAGTGGACCTGTTGCCCCGGGATCAGGTTCCCGGGGCAACACCTTTTCAGACGATGGACTCTACCCGCGACTTTCGTACACGCCTGCAGGTCTGGCTGCCCAAGCTGGTCCTGTCGCCGTCAATCGCGCTGATCGCGGTATTCGTCTACGGCTTCATTCTGTTCACATTATATCTCAGCTTCACGGATAGCAGGATTCTTCCGAGTTTCGGTTGGGTTGGCTGGTCAAACTACGAAAAGCTCTTTCGCCTCAGCCACTGGGAAATCTCAATCACCAACCTGGGCGTGTTCGCGGCGCTCTACATCGGCATATGCACTGTCATCGGTCTGGGGCTGGCGATCTTTCTGGACCAGAAAATCCGCGGTGAGGGAGTACTTCGTCCGATCTATCTTTACCCGATGGCGCTGAGCTTCATCGTGACCGGGACGGCGTGGAAATGGCTTCTTGATCCGGGCATTGGCCTGGAGAACACCATGCATGTCTGGGGCTGGGAGTCGTTCAGTTTCGACTGGATCAAGAACCGGGACTACGCGCTCTACTGCGTAGTTCTGGCCGCTGTCTGGCAGACGAGTGGGTTTGTCATGGCGATGTTCCTTGCAGGTCTTCGCGGCATCGACAATGAGATACTCAAGGCGGCGCAGATCGATGGAGCCTCAAACTTCAGCCTGTACCGGCGTATAATCATTCCGCAGCTTCGTCCCGCGTTCCTGAGCGCGTTCGTGATCCTCAGCCATCTCGCGATCAAGTCCTATGACCTTGTCATCGCGCTGACGGGGGGTGGACCGGGACGGGCGACTGAACTGCCGGCGACCTTCATGTATTCCTATACATTCACCCGCAATCAGATGGCGATCGGTGCCTCCTCCGCTGTCATCATGCTCATGACCATCGCCGCGATCATGGTGCCGTATCTCTATTCCGAACTGAGGGAGCGGAAATAGTGGCCTCGGCGGGGACAGATACCGCGATTCGCACCGGGCACGTGGCACGGACGCTCATCTACCTGACGCTTCTGCTGTTCGTGCTGTTCTACATGCTACCGCTATTCGTGATGCTGGTGAACTCGGTCAAGCCGCTATCCGAGATAACAGGCGGCAACATGATGAGTTTTCCGGAGGTCTGGACCCTTGAGCCGTGGCGGAATGCCTGGTCGGAGGCGCAGGTCGGCGTGCAGGCGACCGGGCTCAAGCCATACTTCTGGAACTCGATCAAGATGGTCGTTCCTGCGGTCGCGATCTCGACCATTATGGGGGCGCTCAACGGCTATGTATTGACGAAGTGGCGGTTTCGCTACGACACCGTTCTCTTTGGCTTCATGCTGTTTGCCTGCTTCATCCCGTTCCAGATCGTCCTGATTCCGATGGCGCGCATCCTGGGTCTTGCAGGGATTGCGGGAACAACCCCAGGCCTCGTCCTTGTTCATGTGGTTTACGGCCTTGGCTTCACGACACTTTATTTCCGGAATTACTATGCCGCCTTCCCGACGGAACTGGTTCGGGCCGCACAGATCGACGGGGCCGGGTTCTTTCGGATTTTCTGGCGTATCCTGCTGCCCAGTTCAGGCCCCATCATTGTCGTCAGCGTCATCTGGCAGTTTACCAATATCTGGAACGACTTCCTGTTCGGGGCAAGCTTTGCGGATTTCGACAGCCAGCCGATGACCGTGGCGCTGAACAACCTCGTGCAGTCATCGACAGGGGTGAAGGAATACAATGTCCATTTCGCCGGCGCGATCTACGCCGCGCTCCCGACGCTGCTCGTTTATGTGGTCGCGGGGCGCTATTTCGTGCGTGGTCTGATGGCCGGATCCGTGAAAGGCTGACCCATGGGATTTCTAGACATCCGCAATGCCACCAAATCCTATGGCTCGGTGGAAGTGCTCCACCAGATTGACATCTCGGTGGAAGAGGGGGAATTCCTGGTGCTTGTCGGCCCGTCCGGCTGTGGCAAGTCCACTCTGCTGAACATGATCGCCGGACTGGAGGACATCTCCAGTGGTGAGATCGCCATACGTGGCAAGGTGGTGAACGGGGTACATCCGTCCCGGCGCAACATTGCGATGGTGTTCCAGTCATATGCGCTCTATCCGAACATGACTGTGGCGCAGAACATCACCTTTGGCCTGGAGATGCATGGTGTTCCCAAAGCCGAGCGCGCACGGGCCATGCAGGACGTCGCGCAGCTGCTGCAGATCGAACTGCTCCTGAGCCGCAAGCCCAGGCAGCTCTCCGGTGGCCAGCGGCAACGGGTGGCTATGGGGCGGGCGCTGGTTCGTGATCCCGATGTGTTCCTCTTTGATGAACCCCTCTCCAACCTTGACGCCAAGCTGCGCGTGGATATGCGAACCGAGATCAAGAAGCTGCATCAGAAACTTGGCACCACGATTGTCTATGTGACCCATGACCAGATCGAGGCCATGACGCTGTCTACACGGATTGCGGTGATGAATGCCGGCTACATACAGCAGCTGGGAACGCCCAGGGAGATCTACGACACGCCAGCGAACATCTTTGTCGCAACCTTCATGGGTTCCCCGTCGATGAATCTGATTCCAGCCAAAGTGCGGGTTGACGGTGCGGTTGTCCTTGTCGAGACGACCCAGGGTCAGGGGGAACGGGTGAGCCTTCCCTTTTTCAATCCACCGGACGCGCTCAGGACCCGCGACGGCAAGGAAGTCACGCTTGGAATCCGGCCTGAGGCATTGACGGACATTGATGGCGCGGACCAGCGGTCCGCCCATGTGGAACGAGTCGAAAGCGTTGTTGGGGTTACGGAGCCGGCTGGTTCCGACACCTTTGTCACAACCATCATTGGTGGGGTGGACTGCGTCGCGCGAATGAGGGCCGATGCGGACGTGGTCCCGGGAAGTGCGACGGAATTTGCGTTCAACATGGAAAAGGCGGTGGTGTTCGATCCGAAGACCGAACTAAGGATTTCCTGAATTCCGATGTTCCATCCGATCGCGGAAATACCCGCCACAGTGGATTGATACGCTTTCATCAATTTTTAGAGGTTGGCTGGATCCGTTTTCGACCATCGTCCCGTGGATGGCTGGCCAGGTCTCTGTGTGTCGCCTGAGCTCGGGCCTGCAGGCCGCAGTCCACCGCTGCGTGTTCCCGCGGGTTTCACTCCGCCTACCGGTACCATCCACATATAGGTCTATGGGACTGTGTCGCAGGTGGGTTCCGGCGGGTGGCGGAAATGGTATCCGCAGACTTGCGCACTGGGTATTGTTCGTTGATTGATGCCCATCTCTCCGCCCTGCGGCGGTAGCCGGGACTACGACGGTTGGGCAGCGCATGGCTTCACTGACTTGGCTCACCAGGACATTCCGCTCCCCCCGATCTCGGGTTGCGGTCTCGTGGACCTGTTCGCCTGTTGCACGGAGACCCGTGCGCATGGGTGCATATCGATCCAGATTCCGGGGTGGACCGCAGGACGTGAACATGTCGGTTGAGGGAACCAGGTTGGCGGACCGACTTAGGACACAGGATGCGTTCAGGCATTGGATCAGGCCCGTAGCGAGCCCTTGAACCGCCGGCGCGACGGAGGGAGACATTCGAATCTGCTCCTGTTGGTGCGGAGATCGACTGTCATCCGGTCGGCAAATGAAGGATGGGCGCTGCTGCGCACGACTCCGCAGATGTCAGCCGGATCTCAGGCTGAAGGATATCGAGAGGCAATACCGGTATGTGACGGTTTCGTCACGCCGTCTGTCAGGTCGTCGAATGCCAATGTTCCGGCGACTATGGTTGTCGAAAGAGGCTGCCGACGTGATCGGAGCGACCCACAGCATCTGAGGTCTTTCCGTGTGGCTCCCTTTACGGCAGTGTGACCGTCAATCTGATGCGCGGGAAGGGGAGATGACCATGCCGAAGCATTCGCGGACACGGAATATAATCAGTTTCGATGCCGCCGCACAGCTTGTGACGCTTGCAATTGCGCATGCTCGAAGCTGCGGCTGGACGGTGGCGGTCGTTGTCGTCGATCCATCAGGGCAGGTTGTTGCTTCCGGTCGAATGGACGATGTGCCTGGACCGGTCATGGAGTTCGCTGCTGACAAGGCATATACAGCCATGCTTGGTAAATCGACGCGGGCATTTTTCGAGCGTATGTCTTCGTCACCGGAGCTTGGGATGGGCATGGTGAACAGGCCGCGCCTATGCGCTTGGGATGGGGGTATGCCCGCCATAGAGGATGGCGTGCTGATTGGTGCGATTGGGGTTTCCGGCGCCGCGGGTCCGGATGACGTTGTGTGCGCGACTGCCGCGCTATCAGGGCTTGGCCTGCTGGGTTGACGCCTCATATGATCTCTCGGCGACACCTACGGCTGACGCTGCCCTTCAGTAGGCAGTGATTTCGCCCGCCTGTGACCTCACCTGCTCGCTTCGGTAACGGGACCGGTCAGCTCCACATGATCTGGGTAGTGTCAGACCAATGGAGGGGGACGCCTTAAGCGATGCCGTGCATTGGTGATGCGAGCGGAAGTGCATACTGGGGAGCCCTCCACGTGGGTGCGAAATCACCCTGCCGCAATCCAGATGCCTCTTGGACAGAAGATGGACGGTTTCCCGATGAAGCCTGGAGGAAGCTGTTCAATGGTGGAGCCTAGGGGATTTGAACCCCTGACCTCTTGCATGCCATGCAAGCGCTCTCCCAGCTGAGCTAAGGCCCCAGAAATGGTGGCACTCTCTCAAGGCCACGGCTGAACTGTATGGGCAGGTGCAGGGAAGTTCAAGAAGGAAATTCCGGGACTGCAGGCAATTCGCATCGGCTCCGTGGTCGAGGTCAGCTTGGTAGACCCCCTGACCGCCAGATTTCCAGGTACCGTGGGAACCGGCTCTATGGCCTGGATATCAGGATTGGTGAGAGATTGTCGCTGCGGATTCGTGAGGTTTGGACAAGCCATCCGATTCGATGAATGGCTGATTACTCATGCAACGGAGTGCACTGTCTTTCCGCAGCAGAGGTGACGGTGCATCTAGCCGATTCGTGATGCCGTTCCCGATTTGAGAAAGGAATTTCCAGATTCGCTTTTGTGGAGACGAGCGTAACCCGTCAGCGGACAACGAGCCCATTGACGCCTAGGAGGTGTCCTTGGATATCGAATGGGCTCACCCGAATCCGATCAGGATAGCAAACCAGTCCAGACAGTCGAAAAACTGTCGGAACATCGGGTATGGAAGTGGCTGGCCAGTTTCGGGTTTCCTGTCTCTCCCTTGGGTTTCGTGCCCCTTTGTTCGAACCTTGGGGGCGGGTGCGCCCTTCCGGAAGCGCAACCCATTTCTGCACGATCAGGAAGATATCGAAAGCCTGTTTCTCAGGACTGAGCTCTGAAGGACGAGATTCCTTATGCTGAAGTCAATTCAGCGGCGAGTCCTTTGAGGCTTTCCTGCGCATGCTCCTGGAGAGCTGGCGACATCCGCTCGCTAAGCCGCCGGAAAGAGGTGCCTTTGGGCGCTTCCCGAAACCTAGCTTTCGTCCTCGTCCGTTGCGACATCGGCGATCTCGTCCAGCGAAACGTTGTCTTCCTCGTCATCTTCCAGAAGTTCATCATCAATCCGGGCATTGCCCTTGCCTGCGCCTTTGACATCGTCATCAGCGTCATCCACCAGGGTCAGCGCATCATCTTCGGCTTCTTCCGATTTAGCGGAAATCGCCATGCGTGACTTTGTGCCAGCTTCGACTTCCACGATCTTTCCCGTATATGGGCTAATGACCGGATCTTTGCCAAGATCGTAGAACCGCTTGCCGGTGGTGGGGCAAACGCGCTTGGTTCCCCATTCTTCTTTTGGCATGTGGGCAATCCCCCAGTTGTTCGTGTCAGCCAATCAAGTCAGCGCCACCTGCCACAGTGATCAGGCACTGTCAAAGCGTTTGGGACGAGAAAGGATAACGAATTTTGGGGTCGTGGGGTGAAACCGCGCTCACGGTGATCTGGGGCGATGGTCGTCCGCGTCGGTCTCTCTCATGGGAATGCCATTCCATACTGTTGGTGCGGCGGCGTATGCTGAAGCCTCCCCATTTACTACCACGGTAAAGCCTCTCCGATGCGCTGGGATTTGGGCTTGTACCACGTCCCGGTATGCTGATCCTGCGATGTCGTGCTTCTGGGACATATGTCAGCCGCTGGATCCCGCGGTTCAACGGCGTGGAGACCAGGTATCTCGGCCATTGCCTGCAGTTCTTCCGCCGTCGGGACGTGGACCCGTATCCTGTGCTATGGCACCGGCCGGATGGATAGGCGCGAAGGCCCTGCGCGCCATGAAGATGTCCCTTACCTGAAATTCCCGACGGTCGGGCGAGGCCAGCGGGCCCTCCTACCCGCGTGGGAGTTCGCGCATGCGACCGATTCCGGCCATCGGACCGGCCTTTCCTGTCTCCATCAATCCATTAGGGAGCGTCCGCAGGCCCTGTGAACCGCCGCAGGGGCGGGATCGGACGGCGGTTCGCCGCAATTGGGGAACTGTGCCTCAGGGAAAGGCGGGGCGGTCTAAATCTGCGACACCCCAGACCGCCAGCCCATTGGAAGCCCTGCATCCGGCAGAAAACCGTAAAGAGGTTGGTTCGGAAGCACTTCGGATAGCAGCGCGCGGATGTTGACAAGACGCTCGATGTTGATGCCGGTTCTGAGCCCCATGGAGTCCAGCATGAACACCAGGTCTTCGGTGACAATGTTGCCACTCGCCCCAGGTGCATACGGACATCCACCCAGCCCGGACAGGCTGGCGTCTAATGTGGTGATGCCTTCCTCAAGCGCCGCCAGAGCGTTTGCTAGCCCAAGACCCCGCGTGTTGTGGAGATGGACGCCGTTCAGGCATTGTCGGCCAAAGGCCGCGTGAACGGCGCGAATGTGACTGCGAACCGTCGCGGGGCTTGCGAAGCCGGTAGTATCGGAAAGGCCCACTTCATCCGCACCGGCGGACAGCAGCGCCTCCACCAGCGTCAGGATTCTGGATTGTGGGACATGTCCCTCAATCGTGCAGCCAAATGCAGTCGCGATTCCGGCCTCAAAATATGGCCTTTCGGAGGATGGCAGCGCGTCAATCATCGAGCGAATGTCCCGGACCTCCTGAATCATCTGCTCTTGGGTCCTGTTCACATTCGCCAGCGAATGGGACTCGCTGGCCGAAACCGGGATCGACATCTTGTCGGCGCCTGCGTCGATCGCCGCCTGTGCACCAAATGCATTCGGTACAAGAACCGCAACGCTGAGCCCCTTGATGGACTTGGCGTGTTCCACCAGTTTCGCGGTGTCCGCCATCTGCGGCAGCAGCCGATAATTCACGAAACTGCCGACTTCAAGCTCGGGCACGCCAGCGGCGGCTTCGGCGGAAATCCAGCGCTTCTTGGCATCAAGATCAAGGACGCAATCGATACTCTGCAGACCGTCGCGCAAACCGACTTCGCTGACAGTCACATCCAGATCGCGAGGCATTGCATTTTCTCTCTGGTAGATGAGGTATTGATATAACCATATAACATAAGTATGATGAATTTCGCAACGCCGCCGCTCCCGAAGCGTCATGGCGCGTGACTTTATCTACAAGAAAGACAGGCATGCGTTTTCTTGAACAGGTTAAGGTCGTTGAGTTTTCCCATATGGTGATGGGGCCTTCGACGGGCATGATCCTAGGCGATCTAGGGGCTCGGGTTATCAAGATTGAACCGCTGGGCGGAGACAAGACCCGACGGCTGCCAGGGTCCGGCGCTGGGTATTTCCCGATGTTCAACCGAAACAAACAGAGTATTTGCCTGAATGTAAAATGTGAGGAAGGTAAGAAGATCGTCCATCGCATTCTGGCGGATGCGGATGTCGTGACCGAGAACTTCCGCCCCGGTGCGATGGAAAGGCTTGGGCTGGGCTACGAGCAGATTTCGGAAATCAGTCCTGACATCATCTATCAGTCGTCCAAAGGGTTTCTAAGCGGTCCCTATGAGGATCGAACGGCCCTGGATGAAGTGGCGCAGATGATGGGGGGGCTGGCCTACATGACCGGCCCAAAGGGACGGCCCCTGCGTGCGGGCAGTTCGGTCGTCGACATCGCAGGTGGGATGTTCGGCGTCTTAGGCATCCTCGCGGCGCTGTTACGGCGCGAGCGGAACGGTGGCGGCGGGGCGCACATCGTTTCATCGCTTTTTGAAACCACCGTGTTTCTGGTCGGGCAACATATCGCACAATACGCGGTAACCGGGTTGGCACCCGATCCGATGCCGTCGCGGGTTTCAGCCTGGGCCATCTACGACGTGTTCGAGACGATGGATGGGCAGGTCTTCGTTGGAGTCGTGAGTGATGGCCAATGGATCAGCCTTTGTGACGTCTTTGAATTCAATGAATGGAAAGCCGACCCTTCGCTCTCGTCAAACACGGATCGGGTCGCGCGCAGGTCGGAGATTCTGCCGGTCATCAGGGAGCGCTTCGGGCAGATGTCGAAAGCCGACCTTATGGGCATGCTGACCAAAGCCGGGCTTCCATCCGCACCCATCAACAGCCCGCAGGATCTAAAGGATGACCCACACGTGCAGTCCGGAGGCATGCTCGACCTGTACCTGCCGGATCAGGACCAGACCCTGAGATTGCCGAAACTGCCGATAGAGGCCAATGGGAGCCGTTTCGATGAAGCGGCCAACCCACCAGCGGCGGGCGAGCATACTGCCTTGATCCTTGAAGAGTTGGGCTTCGATGAAAGTCAGATCGAGACATGGCGCGTTCAGGGGGTTGTCGGATGAGCGCCGTTCCCGCAACGCTCTATGACAGACTATTGAAGGCCCATGAAATCAAACGCTTCGATGACGGCGGCTCTCTTGTTCTGATAGACCGCATCCTTCTTCACGAGCGGACAGGTTCGGTTGCGTTGGCAGGTCTGGAAGCGGATGGACGTTCGGTTGCGGCACCCGAAACCGTTCTGGCGACGATAGACCATATCGTGGATAACCGACCCGGTCGGCCGTCGGTGTCGCGCATGCCCGGCGGAAAGGTGTTTGTCACCGCCATGCGCGAGCAGGCGCGCCGCACCGGCATTGAGCTTTTCGACGTGAACGACCCACGTCAGGGGATCGTACACGTAATGGCGCCTGAAGTCGGGTTTGCCCTGCCCGGTGTCTCAATCGTTTGCCCCGACAGTCATACCTGCTCGCTCGGAGCACTTGGAGCTCTCGCTTGGGGTATTGGTTCGTCCGAAGCTGAGCATGCCCTGGCGACACGCACCCTGCGTATCCCGAAATACAGGCAGATGCGCATCAGCCTCACCGGAACCTTGCCGGTCTGGTCCACCGCGAAAGATGTGATGCTGGCTTTGATTGAACGCCATTCAGCGCGCCATGCCGTTGGTTATGTTATCGAGTTTGCAGGTCCCGCCGTCGATGAGATGGAGGTCGAGGCCAGGCTGACGCTGTGCAACATGGCTGTCGAGTTTGGAGCATTCACCGCCGTGATTGCGCCGGACTTCAAGACCCTGCGCTACCTTGATGGCCGCCCATACGCTCCCCCGCCCGAACTCCTGCAGGAAGCGCAGACCTGTTGGCAAACGCTGAAGACCGATCCGGATGCGACGTTCGATCAGGAGATCACGATGGATGTCAGCGATCTGGCGCCGATGGTTTCCTGGGGTACGAGCCCCGATCAGACGGTAGCGGTCAATGGCCACGTTCCCCACGACATCCCCGCCGACGACCGCGCTTTGCGCTATATGGGTATCGCGCCGGGACAGGCGCTGTTCGACCTTGAAATCGACACCGCATTCATCGGATCCTGCACGAATAGCCGGATATCCGATCTACGGCGTGCCGCAGACATCCTGCGCGGTCACCATGTGGCGCCCGGTGTCCGTGCAATCTGTGTTCCAGGGTCAAATTCCGTCAAGCGGGAAGCCGAAGCCGAAGGACTGGACCGCGTTTTCAAGGCTGCGGGATTTGAGTGGCAGGAACCGGGATGTGCGATGTGCTTCTACGCGGGTGGTATTGGCTTCGGACACCGAAAGCGGGTCATATCCTCCACAAACCGGAATTTTGAAGGACGGCAGGGTCCAGGTACCCGCACCCATATCGCCAGCCCTGAAACAGTGGCCTGGTCGGCGATTCAAGGGTGCATCGCTGATATCCGCACCCACCCGCAGCATGAACTGACCGCGTCGTGATGCGGAAATTTCGCATCCATTCCGGCCATGCGGTGGTGCTGGCGCAGGATAATGTAAACACGGATCAGATCATGCCCTCGCATGAGATGAAACGGGTGGCGAAAACCGGTTTGGCCGACGGACTCTTCGCGAATCTGCGGTATAAGGAAGCAGCCGCGGGCGGGCGTACGCCCGATCCTGATTTCGTTCTGAACAAACCCGATGCCCAGGGTGCCAGTATTCTGATTTCCGGTGTAAATTTCGGCTGCGGGTCATCCCGGGAACACGCTGTTTGGGCGCTCAGGGAATTTGGTTTCAGAGTCATCATCGCCGAGAGTTTTGGAACCATCTTCTTTGATAACTGCATTGCCAATGGGCTGCTCCCGGTCACGCTGGAGCGCACACGGATCAGCTGCTTGACAGACAGTGCTTCCATGCCTGAAATCACCGTGGATCTTGTTGCCCGGAAACTGTCATGCGGGAAAACCGTATTGTCCTTTTCAATTCCGGAGACCAGGCGGCAAATGCTGCTGCAGGGGCTTTCCTCCATTGATGTCACGCTGAAAGACAGAGACCTGATCGAGGAATTCATTGCCGCAGACGCAGATGTCAGACCGTGGCTCTATGGCGAAGGGAGATGCCTCTGATGGTCGACCCCGTGACACTGTCGGTACTTCAGGGTCGCCTGGAACAGGTTGCCGATGAAATGGACGCAACTCTGTTTAGCGCGGCATTCAATCCGATCATCGCTGAGGCGCATGACGCCAGCCACGGGTTCTACGACGCTGAAACCGGCGACACATTGATCCAGGGCAAGTCAGGTTTGCCAATTTTTGTGGGTGCCATGTCGTTTGCGGTGCGATCAGTTATCGCCTGGTGCCAGAATCACGGTGCCCCTGAACCCGGTGACGTGTTTGCCTTCAATGACCCCTATGAGGGAGGCACGCACCTGAATGATGTCAAATTGGTCCAGCCTGTCTTCAGCGACGGTGCGCTCTTCTGCTACATGGCGTCAGTCGCCCACTGGCACGATGTGGGGGGAAATGTTCCGGGAAACTACAATCCTTCAGCGACCGAAATCTTTCAGGAAGGCGTTTTGATCCCACCGATTCGGCTGGTGCGTGGCGGCGTTGTGCAACCTGACGTTCTGTCTCTCTTCCGCGCCAATTCGCGTCTTCCGCTTTCCGTTCACGGTGATCTGAATGGTCAGCTTGCCGCACTTAAGCTTGGGCATGAACGTCTGGATGACCTGCTTGACCAATATGGTGCTGAACTACTGCTTGAAGTGATGGCTGAACTCAGAAAACGTGCGGCCCAACAGATGCGCGTCCTGATCTCCGGTCTCCCCGACGGTGTCTACAGAGCCCGCGATTATCTGGACAATGACGGAATTGTAGACAGCGCCTTAACGGTCGCGGTGGCGATCAAAATCGATGGTGAGCGTCTCAATCTCGATTTCTCCGATACATCCCCGTCCTGCTCGGGACCAATCAACATTTCCCGTGCCACAGCCGAGGCGGCGGTCTATGTCGCGCTCAAGCATGTGTTTCCCGACGTAGCGGGCAATGCGGGCGTTCTTGACCCTGTCAGCATTGACATAGCCGAAAGGTCGCTGCTCGATGCGACGGTTCCTGCGCCGGTCGGTGGGTACACCGAAACCATCCTCCGGGTCATCGACGTCATTTTCTTAGCGCTGGCCCAAGCGGCCCCGGAGCGGGTGAGCGGTTGTGCCTATGGCACGATAAATGCGCTGTCGATCGCCGGACAGAAAGACGATGGCTCAAGATGGGTCATGTTTTCATTCTTCGGTGGTGGCCACGGTGGTCACATTGACGGCGACGGGCTGTCCCACGGCAATGCTCCGATTTCCATGGCGACCATCCCTCCCGTCGAAATTCTCGAAAGCCGATACCCTGTCCGTTTCACGCAATGGGCGCTGCGGGACGGTTCGGGAGGTCCAGGTCACCATCGTGGCGGGCTGGGCGCGGTCTACGAGCTTGAGGTCATGTCCAAAGCTCGGGGATTTCTGTTCGGCGAAAGAGGCATTTATGCACCACAGGGTGTTGCGGGCGGCGGGTCGGGCGCACTCAATCAGTTTCGTTATGATGGAAGCGGTGAAACCGGCAGCCTCTCCCAGAAACCTGACATGGTGTCAAAAATCACCGGAATCGATCTGGCGCCAGGCCAAAGGGTGCGTCTGGAGACCCCAGGCGGTGGTGGCTATGGAAATCCGGAGAGTCGCGATGTTGAGGCAGTGGCAGGGGATGCGCGCAATGGATTTGTAAGCCATGAAGACGCACGCGAGATATACAGGGTCGTTCTGAACGAGGACCATTCCGTGAATCCTGAAGCCACAAAACGTCTGCGGAGACAAAGGGCCGCATGAACCGGCGCGACGTCCTGATCGGTATTGATGTGGGCGGAACGTTCACCGACGTATTCGCCCTGAACCAGTCCACCGGGAAGATCGGCGTACACAAGGTGGTGTCGACCCGCGGTCGCGAAGCCGACGGTTTCTTTTCCGGCGTGAGTTCGGGGGAGCCCGATCTGTCGCAGGTAGCGGCAGTCATACATGGAACCACGGTAGGCACCAATGCCCTACTCGAGCGCAAGGGAGCGAAGACAGGCTTAATCACCAGCGAAGGGTTCCGCGACATCCTTCAGATGCGCCGTCGGGACCGCCCCGTGACCTGGGGACTTCGGGGTGAATACCGGCCTGTAGTGGAGCGGTCGATGAGTGTGGAAGTGAAGGAGCGCGTCCTTGCGGACGGTCGTGTCCTCACCGAGCTTGATGAAAGTGACCTTGAGGAAGCCGTAGCCACACTTCTGGACAAAGGCGCACATTCGATCGCGGCGGTCTTCATCAACGCTTTTGCAAATGACGAGAACGAACGGAAGGCACGCAAGGTGCTGGAGCGGATCTGGCCCAACAGGCATATTTCAGTTTCAAGCGAGTTGCTCCCCGAAATCCGGGAGTTTGAACGGGCGTCGACTACCGCACTCAATGCATATCTTCAGCCGGTGGTTGGTGATTATCTCAGTGCTCTCGATACAGGTCTTGGGGATCGGGGCTTTCAGGGTGAGCTTCTTATCGTTCAGTCCAACGGTGGTTTGATGAGTTCAGGAACTGCGGCGGTGACGCCCGTTCGAACCGCCCTGTCCGGCCCTGCGGCCGGTGTATATGCATCCGCCTACATCGCCGCCGAGGCAGGCTATGAGAATGTCATCACCTGTGACCTTGGTGGTACCAGCTTCGACGTGTCCGTCATCGCCGAAGGCGAAGCCGCCATCTCGCAGCAGTCATCGGTGGATTTCGGGTTGGTCATCCGCTCACCAATGGTCGAGATCACGACAATTGGGGCCGGTGGCGGCTCGATCGCGTGGATCGACAATGTCGGCATGCTTCAGATCGGGCCTGAAAGTGCGGGTTCAGTTCCCGGGCCTGCCTGCTATGGCCAAGGAAACGAGCGACCGACGGTTACGGATGCAAACGTGGTTCTGGGACGTATCAATCCGGAAAGTCCGATCGGCGCCGTCCTGAAATCACTGGACATCGCGGCCGCGAAACAGGCGATAAAGTCTCACATCGCAGAACCGCTGGGCACGGATGTCATGACCGCCGCAGAGGCGGTCATTGATGTCACTAACGCCAGGATGGCCGGTGCGATCCGCCTGGTATCCATCGAGCGCGGGCACGATCCACGAAAATTTGCGGCCATGCCGTTTGGCGGTGGCGGGGCTTTGCACTGCTGTGCCCTGGTGCGGGAGATAGGGCTGAACTGTGCGCTGATCCCCAGATATCCCGGGATTGTCTCCGCATTGGGCTGTGTCATTGCCGACATGCGCATGGACTTCGTGCGCACGCTGAACGTGCCGCTTCACGCATTGCAGGCCGAAGCGCTGATTGATCGGATTCGTGACTTCAAAGGGCAGGGGGAATGCCGGCTGCGTGAATCGCAGGCTGATTTCTCGGACATTGAGCTAAAGGCAACGCTGGATATGCTTTATGCCGGCCAGAGCCATACCATCGAGGTCGTCCTGCCATCAGGGAAAATCGACTGCCTGACTGAGGTCGACATCAGGGAGGCGTTTGAGGCACGTTATCTTGCGGCATATGGTCGGCTGCTGGAAGGGGTGGAGCCAATCATCACCAACCTTCGCGTAGCGGTCATTGGCCTGCGGTCAAAGTTTGACCTCTCCGTGCTTGCTCCCAAAGGGGAACTATCGATCGATTCGGCCTGCGTGGGAAGGCGGGCGGTCTATTATCGCGGTGAAATCCATCAGGTGGCCGTTTACCGACGCCTACAGCTGCCGGTCGGCTCCAGGATACAGGGGCCCGCCATTCTGGAGCAGGGCGACAGTACGATCTGGATTGAACCGGAATTCGCTGTGCGCATTGACCATCTGGGAAACCTCATCCTGGAAAAACTGGAGGAATGATGCTGAAGCGGGATCGAAGCAGGATCGCTCTGGTCCTTGTGGACATGCAGAACGATTTTCTGCACCCTGGGGGCGCCTATGGCCGGGCGGGCCAAAGCAGCGCCGAAATCGCTGCGCTGGAGCCACGACTGTCAAAGGTGGCCGATTCCATCCGGTCAGTGGGTGGATGGATCGTGTCTACGCAGTTCACGCTTGTGCCGGGTAAGGAGGGTGAACCCATGATTTCACCGCATCTCAGGCAATTGCGGCCCTTCCTGAAGAAAGGCGATTTCTGTCCCGGTGCCTTTGGCCATCAGCTGATTGGCGCTTTAGCGCCAGCGGACCTCATGGTTGAGAAGATTGCCTACTCCGCATTCTACATGACCCGGTTGGAATGGGTATTGAACAGCGCCGGAGTTGAGCAGCTGATCATCGGAGGGATCGTGACTAACGGAGGCGTGGCATCGACCCTGCGCGATGCCCATGTAAGGAATTTCCCGACAGTTCTGCTGAGCGACGGGACGGCCGCATTCAGACCAGAGGTTCATGAGACAACCCTGGCATCCCTTGCGACGATTTCCCCGGTCGCAACATGTGAGGAAATCTGTGCGGAACTTGAAACGGCGGCGGTATGAACAGAGAATTGGCGATGCATCTGCGTTGGTGCCTGGCGCGGGCTATCGGTCCGCCAATTTGCATTCCCGATATGGTTCTCGCCAGCCAGCAAACTCAGCGAGCGGTTAAGGGCAACTCTCCAGACGGTGGAGTCTAAGCGGTACTTCATTTTGCGCTTGACGCTTAACCCGCTAAAATTGTGGGATTACTCTGCCTAGGGGGTGGGTGTGACCTGAATATCGGTTCCCAAAAAACCAGGACATATTTTTCTGCTGGCACCATTTCTATGGAACTTACTGAATTAAACGTGTTCCGACGACATGATGCCCCTTGGCCTACAGCATCGAACGCGTCCGCGACCGCCACCAGAGCCTGTCACTACCGCATACTTGACTAGAGATCGGATCCGTGCGAATCGGGGACCATGTATATCGGTCTCAGACAGATTTCCCCTGCCACGGTCGAGTGGCTCGGGAACGAATGCCTCCGCGGCGGCGTCACGCGTTCGGGCCTCGCCCGCGAGCTGAGCGGCCGGGAGGGTTGGCTGACCCACGACGGGAGGCCGTCGACGGTCACCGGGATGCGGGTCCTTCCCCTGCTCGCGGAGGAGCTCGGCCTGACGCTGCCGGAGGCGGCGCCGCGCTTCGCGTCGTCCAACGGGCGACCGGCCGCCGACGACCCTGGCGGCGCCCCGGTCGAGTGCGCTCTGGACGCGCTCGGCGGGGTGCGGCTGGAGCCGTTGGCGGAGGCGGACCGCCGCGCCTGGGAGTCGATGATGGAGACGCACCATCCGGAGGGCTGGCGGCGGGCTCCGGGAGGGCAGCTGCGGTACTGGATCGTGAGCGGCGCGCAGGGGCGGCTCGGCGGTCTGGGCTTCGTTCCGGCGTCCTGCCAGCTGGGGCCTCGGGACGACGCCATCGGCTGGTCGGCGCGGGCGCGGATCGCGAACATGGGTCTGGTCCTTAACAACCACCGCTTCCTGATCAGGCCGTCGGTGAGGGTCCACGGCCTCGCCTCCCTGGCGCTGCGGCTGGCGGCGGAGCGCGTGGCGGACGACTGGGAGGCCCTCTACGGGGTCCGCCCCGTCCTCGCCTACACGCTCGTGGGTCCGGACCACGCCGGGACGGGTTACAGGGCGGCGGGCTGGGAGAGATGTCCCGGCCTGACCTCCGGGCGGCGTTCGGGCATCCGTCGCAGCGTGTGGACGCTGCCGCTGCAGCCGGACTGGCGGAAGGTTCTCCAGGCGGAGCCGGAGCGCAGGCTCGGGCATACCGGACCGCTGCACCGCGGGGGCGACTGGGCGGAGCGGGAATACGCGCGGAGCAGCCATCCGGACGGCCGGGTCCGCCGCCGGATCGCCGCGATGGGAGCGGCCTGGACCAGGAAGCCCGGTGCGCCGGTGCCGGAGCTGTTTCCGGGCAGGGCGGAGCAGGAGGCGGCTTACAGGCTGCTCTCGAACGCTGGGGTGACCATGGACGACATACTCGAGCCCCACCTGGAGGCGACGGTGGAGCGCTGCCGCCTGGAGCCGGTGATCCTGGCTGTCCAGGACACGACGGCGCTGAACTACGGCACCCTGGCGGCGACGTCCGGGCTGGACGGGCTCGGCGGCGGCGGAAAGGGCACCGACGGCATCCTCGCCCACTGCGGCGTGGCACTGAACGGCAGCGGACGCCCGCTCGGGCTGTTCACGCTCGACGCGGACTTCCGGCGGCGGCCGGACAGGGACAGCGCCCGCTGGATCGACGGGCTGCGGCGGGCCGGAGAGCTCGCGGAGGCCTGCCCGGACGCGAAGGTCGTGAGCGTCTGTGACCGCGAAGGCGACTTCTGGGCCCTTCTCCGCGAAGCGGACAGGACCGGCGCCGCGCTGCTGGTGCGGGCGAGCCGCTCGGCGAAGCGGCGCGTGGCGCTGCCCGACGGCGACGAAAGGTGCCTGTGGGAGCATGTCGCCGCGCTGGAGCCGGTCGGCCACCGCAGGATCACCGTTCCCGAACGCGGCGGGCCGAAGGCCCGGAAAGCGCGCGTCGCCACGCTGACGCTGCGCTGCGCGGAACTGGACATCGCGGCGCCGAGGGACGCGAAGGACAGGCGCCCGCTGCCCGTGACGGTGGTCTCCGCCATCGAGGAGAACCCGCCGAAGCGCGTCGCGAAGGGAGGGGAGGCGCTGCACTGGATGCTCCTGTCCAACGAGGGCGGCGACGGCATGCGGACGGCGGAGACCGCCCTGAGGCGCTACGAACTGCGCTGGCGCATCGAGGAATACTTTAGGGCCCTGAAGACGGGGACGAGGATAAAGGACCGCAGGCTCGACGCCGCCGACGACCTGCGCAGATGCCTCGCCTTCGACGCGATAACCGCGTTCCGGGTCTGGGACCTCCAGCTTCTGGCGCGGGAGAGCCCCGACAGCCCGGCGGACCGCCATGTCAGCCCGGAAAGCGTCGAGGCGGTGGTCATTCACGCCGCGTATGAGCGCGTCATCGGCCAGAGGGCGCCGCCGGAGCCGGACATGAGCGTGGCGCGCTACGTCACGCTCGTCGCCGGCCTCGCCGGGTTCCGCCCGACGAAGCGCCAGCCCCTGCCCGGAACCCAGAAGCTATGGCAGGGCCTGCGCATCCTCAACGTCGCGGAAACCCATGCCAGGGCCATACGGGCCCGGACGGAGCGGAGAAGGGAATGAGCCGGTCAAGTATGTGGTAGTGACAGCACCAGAGCCGGTGGGGTGACCTCGCCCTCGCCGTGACCGACGACGGCCTCCGCTGGAGCCGCAGGCAGGCCCGCATGCGGGAAGAGGCGCGGCTCGATGGAATCCAAGTCATCCGCACCAGCCCCGGTCCCGGGGGCATTGGAACAGACCGGGCCGTGGCCGCCTACAGGGTCCTCGCAGCCGTGGAGCGCGCGTTCCGGACCGTCAGGTCGCATCCCGGCATCCGCCCCGTCCACGTCCACGGCACCGATCATGTCCGCGCCCATGTCTTCCCGTGCATGCTGGCCTACCACCTCAAGTGGCACATGCGTCTGAGCCTGGCGCCGCTGCCGTTCGGGGAAGGCGACCGCGAGGATGCCCGCGCCAGACGCCGGACACCGGGCGGGCCGGCCCAGATCCCGGACAGCGCCAGTGCCAGGCCAGCCGCAAAGCCACGCCTGACGGGCTTCCGGTGCACGGAATCCCGCCCCTGCCCGACGACCTGTCCACCATCATGTGGCCGCTAGGCAACCCCGATGCCGGGCTGACCACCGTCACCCAACCCACTCGCCAACAGGCCCGGGCGTTCCAGCTTCTCGATGTCACTCCACGGCCAGAAGTTCCCTTGAGAGGGACAGGACAGACATCCGCCAATCCGCGCCGAAACAGCGTTATGTCAATGGGTTGACGCCAAGGTTCGGCCTTTCACCTTGGTGAAGTTCCGTTTAAGGTCAGGATAACAGGCTGACCGAGAAAAGCCAGATGGTTGGATCAAAGGAACGAGCGATGATCGGTGGGCTCGACCCCAAGAGCCCGGTGCCGCTTTATCATCAGATTTTTCTTCGCTATAGGCACCTCATCCAGACCGGGCAGCTAAGTAAGGGAGATCGGTTGCCCAGTGAGAATGCGCTGGAAGAAGCGGTTGGCGTGTCTCGTATCACTGCCAAGCGCGCCATGGATGAGCTCGCGAATGAAGGACTGGTCACGCGCGAAAGGGGGCGAGGGACTACAGTCATTCACACGGCTTCAGCGACCAGTGTTTCGGCGGATATCTCGGGACTTGTAAACACGCTGGTGGCAATTGGTGAATCCACCGATGTCGAACTTCTGGCATTTGACTATGTCGGCGCTCCATCAATGATCGCAGCGGAGATGGGAATTGAGGTCGGCACCATGGTGCAGCGGGCCGAACGCCGTCGCCTAAAAGGCGGTAAGCCGTTTTCTTACATTGTTACGTACATTCCTGAAGATATTGGGAAAACATTCACACAAGAGGCGCTCACGGAAAGCCCTATCCTGTCTTTGATCGAAGCGGCGGGACATACCATCGAAGAAGCCGATCAGGCCGTTTCGGCGCTGGATGCGCCGCCGGAGATCAGCACATATCTGCATGTTCCCGAAAACTCGGCATTGCTGAACGTTAAACGCATCGTGCGAAATAGCGAGGGAAGGGTCGTTCAGCGCATCGAGGTGTTCTATCGCCCGGACGTGTATCGGCTTCATATCAATCTGACACGGATAACCCCGGGCGAAGGTCCGGAAATCTGGGCTACACGCGATCAATCCGTACCAATGGAGTGAGTACGTACGGAACTTACCCGGGATAGGTTGGGTCGCGCGGTGGGAAGGAAAGCCGAGATGAGTGAAGCGTTAACTGGGCAAAGGCCGTACGAGGCGACACAATACAGTCCGGCAGGGTTGTTGGGTGTGTTGACGCCACAGGCGAACACGACCGTCGAAACCGAACTGTCAATCCTGCTCCCCCCCGGGTTCGGAATGGCTACGGCCCGTCTCGTAAGTTCAGGATCGAGCATGTCCGAACGGTTGATCGACTATGTTGAGCAACAGAATTCAGCACTCGGTCAGTTTGCGAACATACCGTTGTCGGCAGCCATCTTCGCCTGTACCGGAGCGGCGTATCTGGTGGAGCCTGCCGAGGAACGTCGCAAACGTGAGGCGATCGAGGGTCGGCATGGCTACCCATTTGTGACAGCTGCCGACGCCGTTTCGGACGCGGTTACCGCACTTGGCGTTCAGCGCGTTGGCGTGGTCAGCCCTTACGGTGAAGCGCTGCACAGAAGATCGTTGGTGTATTGGGAAAAGCGTGGACTTGTGCCGCATGTGGTCAGCCGCATCGAGGGCAGAACCAGTGCTTTCCATCCGATTTACTCGATCCATGCCAACTCAGTATGCGATGCTTACGGGCGGATGCTGAATGAGGATGTGGACTGTGTGCTGATTCTGGGGACGGGACTGCCGACCTTGCCGGTCATTGCGGCACGAACTGCGCCTGTGCCGGTCCTCTCTACCAATCTCTGCCTGATGTGGCGGGCTTGTGTGGCATTGAACCGTGATGAATTGACGGCCAGCGGTTTGCAGGCATGGCTTGGGCCCAAGGCGCACTGGCTGCCGCGTTTCCGGCTCTGCACGTCTCAATCGGATGCGTGACCACTTGCTACTGCGCCAGGTATCCGCCGTCGATCACAAGGTTGGCCCCAGTCATGAACCGGGATTCCCTGCCTGCCAAAAAAACGGCTGCGCCTGCAATGTCGTCGGGCCGCCCGATCCTGCCGATCGGATGCCTACCAGCAAGGGCCGCTTCGGCCGCTTCAACACTGCCATAGCTTTCCAGAATGCGCGGCGTCAGCACAGCGCCCGGCGACAGGCTGTTGACGAGAACGCCATCACCGGCGTGATCCAACGCCAGAGCCCGAGTGAGCTGCAATATGGCGCCCTTGGTTGCGCAATAGGCAGCGTTCATGGGTGTCGCGACGGAGCCCAGTTGGGATGCTACGTTTATGATACGCCCCGACCTACGGGAGATCATGCCCGGAAGAACCGCACGGCACATCAAAAAAACGCCGGTCACATTCACGTCGAAAGCTTCCTGAAACTCGGAATGTGTCAGATCGGTCACCGGCCCACGCGGCGTTCTTGCCGCGGCATTGTTGACAAGAATGTCAATGGGACCGAATTCGCCCAGCACCCGTTCGACGGCGACATGCACCGAACGCTCGTCGGTAACGTCTACGGTGAAAGAACGCGCGCGCTGTCCGATCGCGGCAGCGGCAGAGGATGCGGCATCTTCGTTGCGGTCGAACACCGCAACCCGTGCGCCTTCCAGCGCATAACGGGCCGAAATTTCTTTCCCGATGCCCTGACCCGCTCCGGTCACGACCGCAACGCGATTGCCAAGCTGCATTGCTCTGCCTCCTGCCGACCGCAAACTGCGGCGCTTCAGCACTATAGCGACCGGGGTCTGCCGTTCAAATCACTTTGGCGGAACCGGCAACCACAACCTCAATGACCTAGTGCAGAAAGGGAGGAGAGAAATGTCGCCCGCGGCAAAGGACTATCGGCCGAAAACCGTAACTGAAGTTGAACATGCGCTTACCGTGATCCGTGAGAAGCGAGGGTATCTGCTGCCGCACCATGGATTGCTTGCGGTTTCGGCGCCCGCGTTGCTCGAGGCCTATGATGCGACCTATACGGAAATGACGCTGCGTCCGCGCGCCATGTCCGAACGGGAAAAAGAGATTGTCTGGCTGATCATTCTCATTGCGACGGAAGAAGAGATCGCGACGCATCACATTGACAGATTGCTCAAAGGGGGTGGATTCCTCAGTGATGTGTCGGCAGCCTTGGCCCTGGCAGCATGGGCCTCAGGCGCGGGGTTGCATCGGTTTGTGGGCCGGCACTGGGGAGTGCATCTCGACGGGTTCGACGCCATCGACAGCTATCGTGAGGGGTTAGCGCCACTGGTAGGAAAATTCTGCATCGAACCGTGGGTCGCGGAGGTGGGTCTGGCGGCCGCGCATCAGTGCCACCGCCGCTGGGATTGGGTTGCTGAACATATCAAAGGTGCCTATCGTGCGGGCGTTCAGGAGGATGCGCTGGCTGAGGGGCTGAGCCTGGCGATGTTTCCCGGCGGCGTCCCCAATTTTGTCGACTCCTGCGATATATGGCGGAGGCTGGTCATCGAAGGAGCGGTGACGGCGACACCCCCTTATGCTGCGTGGGCCCGTCTGACAGGTCAGGGTGGATTTGATGAAGCCGCCGGGCTTGTCAGGTCGTGAGACATCATCGGTACACACATATCGTCGTGGGTGCCGGGACGGCGGGCTCCATACTCGCCGCGCGCCTGAGCGAAAACCCCGACTTCGAGGTGCTGCTGATCGAGGCTGGTGGTCATGGCCGATACGACCCAATACTGAAGATTCCGATCATGACCGGTTTGCTGCTGAGGGGGAACCGTCATGTCTGGCGGTACGTTTCAGGGCCTGAGCGGGGTCTTGGCGGGCGTCAGGTGGATTTGCCCCGTGGAAAGGTCATGGGTGGGTCTTCGGCCATTAATGGCATGGTTTACGTTCGCGGCCTACCGTTGGATTACAATCTTTGGGCACAATCGGGCATGCCCGAATGGTCATGGGACAGCGTCAAACCTTTCTTCCTAAAGTCCGAAAGGTTTCAGGGCCCAGGAGACCCCGCAAACCACGGCATTGAAGGCCCGCTTTCGGTATCGCGCAGAGGCCGCCCGGTCAGCCCATTGGCGGAAGCGTTTGTGCAGGCAGGTATCGAGGCAGGATATCCTTACGCCGAGGATTTCAACGCCGACGATCCGGAAGGGTTTGGATACTACCATTTTACGAATCGAAACGGATATCGGGTAACGACGGCAACGGCATTCCTGAACCCGGTTGCAGCCAGAGAAAATCTCACGATTCTGACTAGACATGAGGTCAGCCGAATTCTCGTCAGACATGCCCGCGCCTATGGTATTGAACTGATCTCCGGCAGAGTGTCCCGGATCATCGAAACGGATGGCGAAATCATCCTCTGCTGTGGTGCCGTAGGATCGCCGACCATCCTGATGCGCTCCGGTATCGGGCCAGCGGACCATCTCACCCACCTGGGCATTGTCGCCGTCCACGACAGTCCCAATGTCGGCGCAAACCTTCAGGACCATGTATTGATCCGGGTGACCCATCGGACCAGCGAGGATGTTTCGCTTCATGGCCTGACACGACCTGACCGGGCTGCGTTGCGTTTCCTTCAGGCTTTGCTCTTCGGCAGCGGTCCGATGAACGTCTTCCCACTGGAGGCTGGCGCTTACTGCCGCACGGGCGGGTCGGACGTGCCAACCATCCAAAGTCATTTCCTGCCGGCTCTTGGGAGCGACACGATCCGGTTCAACCCGTTCGCGAAACCTCCCCCCGGAACAGGTCCGGGTTTCATGGGCAATGCGTCGGTCATGCGGCCGCACAGCCGCGGACGTATCCGGTTGCGGGGGGCGGGCGTATCGGATCCGTTTGACATTCGGGTGAACTATCTGAGTGATTCGCGTGACGTGGATGTTCTGGCCGACGCGCTCGACATGCTGCGCGACGTGTTTTCCCAGAAGGCTTTCAACGGCTTTCGCGGCCCGGAGCTTTCACCCGGGCGAGACATAAGGTCACGAGCCCAGAAGGAAAACTGGATCAGGCGTACGGCCAGCACCGTTCACCACCTCTGCGGAACCTGCCGTATGGGCGCTCACGCGTCGGATGTCGTCGACCCTCAGCTGAAAGTTCGCGGCATCGATGGACTGCGGGTGGTCGATGCTTCGATATTCCCGGCAATACCATCGACAAATACAGCGGCACCTTCGATGATGGTTGGAGAGAAAGCCGCTGAAATTCTTTGTCGGTAGCAGAGGTTCCCGCTGAATTTTGGGAATCATGTACCGAAGTCACGCTTGCCCCGAATTGGCTCGTACGCATCCATTCGTGGCGGGCGGGGAACCTTCAGGCGTTCCTGTCTCTGAGCAGACCATGCATCGATGGCCGAAGTACAGCAACACAAAATGGGGGTAGCGGGTTGGAGTATCGCATGAAATTCATGCGATACCCCTAAGGGGATGACATGCCGGACTGGAAAGACGTGGTTTTTCATGGTACCGCTCTCCGGTTCGAGCCGTTCTGCAGCCTGGATCAGATAGCCGCCGTCCGCGCAGTCGCACCCGCCATTCATGCGATACCCCTACCTGAAACCCCTTGAAACGAGACATGGATGCTTCAGTCTACTGCTTCGAGGTCCCGTCCATGCAAACCAAGACCCCGTCCCCGGCGTACTCCCTCCGGTAGGTGTAGGGAACCTGCACCATCCAAGCAACCAGCTCACCGCTCCTGCGGGCCGGAAAGCGGTAATGCTGCGTTCTGCACGGTCTGAGGCAGTTTTTCCAGCTTCTGCCACACCTCTCCAGACAGACGCTCCCGCCGGTTTCCAGTTCAAAGAGACGGTCGGCGGGTTGCCTCATGGTCCATATGGCGCCCCCCCCCAAGCGGTTCGCCGCAGCCCGTGGCGACCGGTCTCGCCTCCGAAGCGCCGGCAGGGCTGCGCTTCCCGCGGTTCTCCTGTTCCTTACGCCCGGGTGCGCGCTCTAGGACATCATTGACGCAGCGCCTGCGAAGACGCCCGGCTGCGGTGGGTGTTCTCCTTCGGCTCTCACCTTTCCGCCTCTTCGGAAATCACCCTGTCGACCCGTTCTGCGGCCATTGGTTCCGCTCCTGTCCCACTTGGCCTGCCCGTCCTCCGCTATCGACCCGTTCCGCGGACGCAACGAGCTTTCCGTTCATGGTGGACATGGTTCCGGACCCGTATGGCACATCACTGCTGTGGAGGAAAGATCAGTCATTTAACGTGGTTGAGACACTAGATCCCGCAGGCTGATACATGAACTTGGCCGGTTTGCTCCAAATCCAGAACCTAAACACGACGCCATACGTTCTCCAGGAATTTGTGATGGTGCCAGAATTCTTCGCACTAATGCCGGATGTATCGGGCTTAGTGCTCGTGGAAATGCAAGACCCAGTGGATGACATGGCAAGACATGTTGATCACAATCTGGCGATCCTGATAGCACACTATGCGGACATGCGGCTGGTAAGGCTCTCCAAACATTGTAAAGATCGCGTGGGCCCCACGAAACATCGGCAATCAGGACAAGGTATTACATGTCAACATTATGAGCGCGGAACCTCTTACCGGAACTATGATCAGGGCATCCTCCAGAACAGACTTCTAATCCTACAAACCTTCAGAACGGGCCAATTGGTTCAACGTTTTTGCTTATCCATCTTTATTTTTGCCGCTTCGATCAGCTCAGGACCGGTAATCTCACTTTGTCTGACTACAGCCACCCTCTCCAAAAGGCAGTAACATCCGGACCAAGCATGAACCGACGCATCTGGTTGCTGTCTCTATACAGCTTCGAGGATGCGGCTCAGTTCCCGTAACGAAAAATTATGACATCTTTTCTCAGGGAAGATATATTAGCAAAGAGAAGCTGTTACGCGGGCCAGTTCGAGTGCCGATTTGTGGTTCAGGGAATAGTTGCTAATGAAAAGGATAGGAATGCCTTAAACCCAAATTACCTCATTAACTACCACAAGGAGCAGAAGTTTCTAGAGAGTGGATTAGACGAGGTTCCCTGGATTTGGTTTGCGGCTGATCTATTCAATGAGTAGACACCAGAAAACACCGACATGGCCTATGGTGCGGAATGGTCTGTTCCAATTCTACTTTGCTCGGCTGGTAATCATGCGGCCTTACACTCACAATTCGGTGTTTGTTTACAATCTGTTATGTCGAATGCCAACGAAACGATAGAATTGAGTGGGGCTAAGTCTCACCATCCTGATGTCGAACATCAAAGATCCAAAGGTTCCGAAGGTATTCGGAGGATGAAGCCAAACTTAGGTCTCTATGGTTCTGAAGAACGGCCGAGCCTTGTGTAAAGGAGTTTCTGGAGAGATGGCATGGTGTAAGTGGATAATCATTAACTGAACCGTGTGATCTGTTGGGAGGTCGTGTCGCGAATTTGGTGAAAATTCGAAAACGGTGCAATTTCCGGGTGAACATGGTTTCCTCCGATCAGGCGGCGAGGTCAAGAGGGACGGGCCCGGTCGGCAGGGACAGCGTCTACCAGCCGTCAACCTTTCGCAACCGGATCTGACCCGATGCCAGGAGCGCCCAGAGCAGCATGGGCACGGTCTCCGCGCAGGGTAGCATCGTCTGGGTCTTTATCCGCCTCCGGAATTCGCCGTCGGTCCTCTCGATGGCGTTGGTGGTCCGCGCCGATCTCCACTGCGACGGGTCGAGCCGGGTGAACGTGAACAGCCGGTCGCCCGCCTCGTCCAGGCTGTCGGCGACGGCCCGGCACTTTTTCCTCCACTTCTTCAGGAACGCCCTGCGGCGGCGCTGGATCCTGTATGTCTGAACCAATCAGAAAGAATCCTGAGGATGATGTTGTGGAAAGTTTTCCACACCTGTGGAAAACTCCGCGCCGGCTGTGCGGAACGCGGCGCTTCCACTGGTCCGAAACCTCGTGCATCATCCATGAAGGGATGCCCTCTCCGCACGGCGGTACGGAGAGGGATGCGGGGCAACCGCCCCGCGAAGGCGGGTCGGGCCGTGAGGATCCGGGCCGAAGGGCCGTAGAGGAGCCGAACGACATCCACCTTGCACAGCCGCTACGACGACGAGAAGTCCATAAATGTCGGTCGAAATCGTCTACGGCAAGGGTTGCCCGAATCCACGAGAAGAACCCGAGGGAACTTCGGACAAATCATCTCCGGGAGCACCATTAACGGCCCAGTCCCTGATACAGCCAGGATGAGTAAGACTGCTGCTCTTCCGGTTTGAGGTTAGCCCAGTCCTCTTCACTGATTCGGCCGGGACTAGGATTAGCGTAAGCTATGATACTACGGACATGAGGATAGGCAAACCAATGATCCGCGATGTATCTATTGTCAAGAGAATCACGACAATATGGACGCATATGTACCGAAGTTCCGCCACCCTCCTGAAGTGATCTTTCAACCAATTTTTCTTTATCAAAGAAGGTCTTGAACGACTCACCGCGACGAAGACGGTGAGGTAACGACATTGTTGACAACGCAGTCCTGCCATCTGCCATCACAGGACGAAAACCAATTACTGCTGTTGGGATTTCGCTCATGCCAGCTCTCTTACGCATCCTGCCGAGCTCGAATGCGAATTCCGTGACTTCGACGTCCGTAAACCCGACATTTGTTACGGTGAAACCTTCAAAGATTCTGCTCGTCGAATGACCGGACTCATCAGTGTGGTTCACCTCATAGCCGGTTGAAGAAATGCATAGCATGGGTTTGTCACGATCTCTCGCCCGCCTTTCCGATTCTTCCAGTAATCGGGCCTGTTCGCGAATAAACCGGGTCTGTTTGCCAGTGAAAATGGTCTGAAAAACTATGGCTACTGTGACAATGAAGGTTAGAAAGATATTGAGATGCTGAAAATCAAGGTCGAAATTTTCCATAGATTGACTCCATAGTTCATGAAAAGCAGATAGGCACCATACAGGAGATGTTCACGCTGGTTTCCTCGTCGCGACTGGCATCATCACTTACTGGTTTGCCAACCGAAACCCGGAAAAGGACCAGACGATATCATCCCGAAATATCGGCTTGGTCAACCTCATTCGGTGGGTGGCGGTAAGTGGAGCTGGCCGCCCTGTGATAGCCCTAACAGCATGATCGCTGCCGGTTGATTGAATAACGGTTTATATTCATATTGCCAGTCCCATCCATCTCCACTAGCCCGGACATCCCATCAAGGAGGTCCGGGCCAAGGGGTCCGTTGGTCCGGTTGGTGAGTCAATCAAAAAAACTAGACGCATGTATTCATACGACATATGAACAAGGATGCAGGGTGACTCGTAAGAAAGACAGGCAGCTGAACTGGGGCGTCAAGCGTCGATATGAATTCATCGAGTTTCGCATGTTTTGGCAGGGGCGGATAAACCGAGGGGACTTGATGGAAGCGTTCGGGGATTCAACGCAGCAGGCATCGCTGGACCTGAACGCCTATTTCGAGCAGGCGAAGCGCAACCTCGTCTATGACAGGAGACTGTGCACCTATCTGCGCGGCAAGCACTTCAAGACAAAGTACCTCAAGCCAGACGCCGAGGATTACTTTGCGCGGCTGCGGGCCGTCGATCAGGGGCTGGTGAGCGCACGGAAGAGCTGGATCGGCTTCTTCCCGAGTTTCGGCGCCGCGCCAACGCCAGCCCGCGGTGTCGCGCCAGAAACGCTGCGCGAAGTCATGGCGGCGATCCGTGAGCCCGCTGCCCTGCATGTGACCTACCAGTCGATGTCGCGTCCTGAGCCCAATGCGCGTTGGATCGAGCCGCATGCCTTGGCCTTTGATGGGTTCCGTTGACATGCCCGTGCGTACTGTCAGAACGACCAGGTCTTCAAGGACTTCTTGCTCTCCCGGGTCGTCGAAATCGGCGAGTGGGGGGCTTTCACCTCCGGGCCGGCGCAGATGAAGCCTGGCGCACAGAGGTGGTGCTCGAGATCGGTCCGCATCCTGACCTGCCCGACAGCCAGCGCCGTGCGATTAAGATGGATTACGGCATTGAAGACGGCAGAGCGTGGATTTCGATCCGTCGCGTACTGCTCTTCCACGCGCTCAAGCGCCTGGGGCTGGATACTGATCCGGCGGTACGGCGACCACATGATCAGCAGATCATTCCATTGAATGATAAATTACCAGGGTAACTGTTATGAAATTTTGCTTCTGGTGCAGATATTTCTGCTCGAAAGACCCACATTTTCGTAGTCGATAAGAGGCGTAAGGAGCCAGAGGGTGTGAAATGAAGTCGGAAGTCAATGCAAAGAATGATTCGTCCATCTATGACTGTTGCACGCCTCGTGCCGACATCATCAAAGGGACCTTCAACCCGGAACTGTTCACCGCGAGCCTGAACCAGGTTATGGACAGCTACGCGGGACAGGAGGTCGCCGAAACCCCATATACTGACGCCAGCGTCTTCTTCGGAGAGGCGACATATCCGACTAGCGGGATGCGTGACCTGTTGACGACCGTGCTCCTGCGGGTGTCAGGGGATACGACCGCCAGCGCGATTACGCGCCTTGAAACCGGATTCGGGGGTGGGAAAACACACTCCCTGATCGGGCTGGTCCACTGCGCTCGGCGCGGTACTGATATCAGGGATCTGGTTGATCCCCTTTTCCCGGATCTGCCACTTCCCGTGCCGGGTGCAGTGGATGTCGTGGCGGTCGCGGGCGACGTTCTCTCCGTGAACAGGCCGTCAGGCGCAGCCCTCGTCCCCCATACGCTATGGGGTGAGCTTGCGATGCAGGTAGGTGGCGAAGCACTCTACCGCGAACTGGAGGGAGACGTCACGTCAGTCGCAGCGCCGGGGAAGGACTTCTTCAAGCGGGTTCTCGACCGGCGCAAGGTGGTCATCCTGATCGACGAGCTGGCGCAGTATGTCGCCCGGTTCGAGGCGGCGCATCCGGGGAAAGGGGCGACTCAGGTTGCGGCCTTCCTTATGTCCCTGTCAACTTTCGCCCGATCCGCATCCGGAATCGCGGTCGTGATTTCCCTCGCGAGCTCATCGGACGCTTTTGCCCGACAAAGTGAAAGCCTTGGCTCCGAACTGACCCGGATCACTGGATCCGAGGTGGCCCCCGAGGAGGCCGAGAAGCGGGCCGCACTCGCGATAGGAGAAACCGAGAGCATCGTTGCTCGGGATGCGCTACATATCAGACCCGTTCCGCAGAACGAGCTCGCCCGCGTCCTTGCCAGGCGCCTCTTTGCGCGTATCGACCCGGATGCAGCGAAGATGGTCGCCCAGACCTACGCAGCCCTGTACGCGAGATCTCCGGTGGACCTGCCCTCGGAGGCGAAGCAGAGCGACTATGTGGATGAACTACGAAGAAGCTACCCTTTCCATCCCACGTTCCTGCGCTTCCTCAACGAGAAATTGGCCTCGATAGAGACTTTCCAGGGAACCCGGGGCGTCTTGCGCGTGATGACGCTGGCGATCCGGCTTCTTTGGAAGAAGCGCCCGTACGCCCCGATGATCCATGTCGGACACCTCGATTTCTCTGATGGGCTGATGACGGATGAGATCGTGGGGAGCCGTTTGAAGGCCGGGGATATGCAAATCGTCCTGAACACGGACATCGGCGGGCCCCAATCCGATAGGCTTGCGTCGAACCGGAGCCGGGCGCAGATGCGCGACACGACCAACCCGCTCCCATCTAGAGTTCCGTACCACGAAATGACATGGCGGGTTGTTCTGGTGAACAGTTTGGTCGGTCGGGCCGGTGGGATGTCCAGTAACCTGTTCGGGATCAACGAGGCAGACGCTTTCTTGTCGGTGCTGATGCCGGACCTTCCAGCGCCCGCCGTGAAAACCGCTCTAGAGGGGATCCAGAAGCACGCCTATTACCTGCGCGAGGATGGGGGGAAGTTCTTCGCGAATACGGACCCGACTATTAACCGGGCCCTCAGCGACATTCGTGGGGGGGTGAAAAGGGATGACGCGCTGCGTCTCATCCTGGAGGCATCCCGAAAAGTGATCACGAACCAGAACGGGATCTTCGAGGTCCGGGAGGACGTTACCGTCCCCCAGGATATGATGGAGTCGCCCCGTCGGCCCTCGATCGGGATAATTCGGGTCGACGCATCCAGGATCATCATTGATGATTTCATCCATACAGTCGGGAACGGGCAGCCCCGGATTTCACAGAACCATGTCGCGCTCTTGATCCCGAACACGGTAGCCACGGACCGGGACAGTGACGGGATGTTCGCGGACCAGAAGGCAGAACAGAACCTCGGCCCTCTCATCGAGCTGGCCCGTGACGTGCGTGCGATTGAGAAGCTTGCTGAGAACCCGGGTGCGTACGGGCTGACGCTCAGGCAGCTTGATGACGACTTCCAGGGCCGCCGTGCCCGTTCCAGGAACGACCTGAACGTGGCGGTCAGTAAGAGCTATACCCGTCTCGTCTATCCGGGATCTGACGGGGTCGCGGTCCGGGAAATCCGGGTGGCTGGCGGAGAAGGGGGAGCCCCTGTCGCGGAACAGGTCAAGGATATCCTGCGCCGGGATGGGGAGTTGATCGAAGCCGATCGCGCCGCCACCAGGGAAATCGTGCGCGGGCTGTCGCAGCTTTTCTTCGCTCTGCGAGGGGACACACCTACGGTCGGTCAGATTCGCGACGCGTTCGCACAGCAGCGGCGATGGCCTGTTCTGGAAAATCCTGCCGTCCTCAGCCGTGTCATCTCCGCCGGAGTGGAACGGGGGGTCTGGTGTCTTTTCCGGTTCACCGAGGCCAGGAGTGATCGACCCGATGACATCCATGATGCGCAGAACCCGGTTCCGCTGAACGCGGATGTCTTTACGGACGGATGGTCCATCATTCAGGTGCCTAAAGCGCGCGCCCGCGGCTGGATCAAGGGTGAGAAGCCCTCAGAAGACAGGATCCGCGAATGGGCTGCTGAGGTTGTGAAACAGGCTGCGGAAACCCGTGTGTCGGACATCGTTACGAAGGTGAGGGAGAGGTCCGAGGCCGTGACGGAATGGGATGTTCTGGATGCCATCCGGAAAGTGATCGCGCAGGACAGATACCTTGTCCATGGTGGGGAGCCAGAGCAGCAGGCGAAGCCGGATGATCTTCGTGAGGGGGTCGAGGCGACCATACGACCACCGCGGCTTGATGACGTGCTGATCGCGCGCGCTGAAACCGCGAGGCGGGGGTGGCTTGCCAGCACTCCGGAAAGCCTCCTGATCGAGGAAGAGGGGAATACCCATCAGGTCCTGCTGCCTCTGGTGAAGCGGCTCGGCCGTATCGCATCCACCGGTGCAACGTCCACAGTCGACGACCTGCGTATCCAGGCCCTGAAGGTTCCAGGGGGCGCCGCGATCGACCTCAAGATCTCGGGGGCGACCCCGGAGAGCCTGCAGGTCCTTGATGAGCTGTTCGAGACCCTGATGACGGTTGGGCGGGTTGATGGGGACACCTTTGCCTCGATCGAGATCGAACATCCTGATGGGGAGTGCGCCCTTGTGGCGGAACTCAGGAAGGGCGCTGAATGACCGCCAGGAAGGGGCGACCGCACCGACACGCGGAACTCTACAGGACGCTGCATGAAGGGGCCCTCTCCGCGGCACCTTTCGCGCTGCGGATCACATATCATAAAGACGTTCCGCCGCCGGTCCTTGTGATTAAGGAGCGCCGGGCTCGTGAAGGTGATGAAAGGGATACCCGGACCGGTCACCTCCAGGATCGGGGGCGCCTGCACGGGGATGGCCTGCGTCGTCTCCTTCCGGCTGTGCGCTCGATCGCGTCCCGGGCTCGGAACGGGCATGACGTTCCGCTCGAGGTCGACGCTTTCCTGTCGGAGGAGGGTATGAAGGCTCAACGGACGCTCGTCCTGGATGAGGAAGCCGGGGCGAAGCTCGGGATCATCTTCAAGCTCCAGGAGCGCCTGACAGATCTGGACCGGGCGGAGCTTCTCGCGCTGCGGGTCGCCAAGTTCTCGCGGGAAGAGGCGGGCTACTGGTTCTCCCGGATGACCCATTACGGCCCGGTCGCCAACAGGTGGGCCGTGTCCGGTTTGCGCATGATGCTCTGCGGTCAGGGAAAAGGGCAGGAAGATCAGGTTGAAGCGATGCTCGGGAAACTCCGATAGCGACTATAGGGAAGGAGACATTCGAGCATGAAAGACATTTCGCACGAACTGCGACTCTTGGAGAGCGGGTTCCCCTGTCATCAGGTGGGAGCCCAAACCGTTCGTGAAACAGCATCCGGAAATCCACAGACACATCGTCTTCATGTCTGGTGGGCTCGTAGACCGCTAACGGTTTCGAGGGCAGCGGTACAAGCTTCGCTGCTGAACTCATCGGCTGATCCCGATGCATTCATTCGTGATCTCGGGATTGCAAAGAAAGTCGCAATTCTTGACGACATGGAATGGACCCTCGTCGACAAGCCTCTCGCCCATGTTCGCGTTACTTCCTTGGAAGAGATCCTGCCGCTCGACGGTAGAGGAGTGAAACTCTTCGAAGCCTAGATCGAGCGGCGCGCGAAGAACCGGGAGATCATCAAACGCCTCATTGCCTATGATCCCGCTTTCTCCCGTGATCCGGTCGTGTCACGTTGGGAGCAGGATTCCGCGCCGTTTCCGCATCCGCTTCCCGGGGAAGGCGCGCAACTTCGCGTCGAGGACCGTGCGGCTGACCCCGCACACGCGAACGACCGGGTCGCTTTCGCAAAGCTGGATCGGGTGAAACAGGCGCTCGGGGAAACTATCCGGTGGGACCCGGAGGACCTGTACGCCTATGGTCGCGCCTACGCGAACTCGCCGGAATACCGACCAACGGGGCTGACGGTTCTTGATGCGACCTCCGGGGGCGGGAGCATCCCGTTCGAGGCGCTGCGCCTTGGCCATACCGTGATTGCCAATGAGCTGAACCCGGTCGCAACGACGATTCTCCACGCGACCCTCGATTACCCGGCCCGGTTCGGACCGGATCTTCTGGAAGATATCCAGCGGTGGGGCGACCGGCTCGTTTCCGAGGTGGAAGAGGAGATGCTCGACGTCACCCCGCGGTCGCCGCTACCTGATACCGAGCGTCAGAAGTTCGAGCGGGTTGTCCGTGGGAACGAAGAGTTGATGGATCTCTACGGCGGCCCTGAGCACGACCAGAACGGCATCCTCTATTGCAGGATGGTGCATTGTCCATCCTGTGGCGGCGAGGCACCGCTATTGAACAGTCTCTGGCTCTCAAAGGCGGCGGGTGATCAATGGGGTGTGCGTATCGTGCCAAAGGCGGACAAATCTGTTATCTTCGATGTCTATGAGGTAAGGACAGGAAAAGGCCCGAACGATGAGAACCCCAACGACGCGACAGTCACACGCGGTGTGGGTCAATGCGTTCATTGTCGACAGGCAATTGATGGGAATGAGATTAAGGCACAGGCGCGTGGTGAAAGCCGACATGGCCGATGGTGGGATCGCGTGTACGCAGTCCATGGTGTGCGGTTCCAACCGAAAATGGATGATCGGGGAAAACCGCAAAGGTATTCGTCAGGAGGACGCGCGGGAGAGATCAGGACCGAAAAGGTTAAGTTCTTCCGGGCCCCAACCAGGCAGGATGAAAGGGCAATAGCGGAGGCCAAACACCGTCTCAAGGCAAACTGGGATCGCTGGGAGCGTGACGACCTAATCCCGACTGAGATGATTCCAAAGGGTTCAAAGACAAGTGAACCACTGCGTTATGGGATGAAAGTTTGGAAGGACCTTTTCGCTCCGAGACAGCTCTTGGGGCATCTCACACTGATGGAGCGGTTCCGTGCAATGCAGCCAGAAATCAGATCGTCGCTTGGCACCGAACGTGGCAATGCCGTGATCACCTACCTTCAATTCATTGTGGATAAGTTTGTCGACTACAACAGTCGACAGACTAGGTGGCATTTCTCACGCGGACTGATTGTTGGAACCTTCGGGCGGCACGATTTTTCATTGAAATGGACATTCGGCGAGATGCCGTATGCCGGACCAGCCAGCGGTCTACGTTGGGCATTATCGCAGGTCACACATGCCTATAGAGGTATCTCGGAGCTTGCTCTATCCGTTCACCGTGCTCAGGGTGAAAACCTTCCACTGAGGATCTTGAAAGGGTCTGCGGGCAACATGTCCCAAGTTGCAGCCGGGACCGTTGAGCTCGTCTGTTTTGACCCGCCCTATTACGATAACGTTCAATACGGGGAACTGTCTGACTATTACTATGTCTGGCAGAAACGGGGGTTGCGTGACGTCTTCCCCGGGTTGTTCTCAAGGCGCCATGTGAACAAGATGGACGAGGCGGTCGCGAACCCCTCACGGGACGGGTCGTCGTCGAACGCGAAGGCCGCCTACGAACGGATCATGGCTGAGATATTCACGGAATGTCGTCGGGTTCTGAATGATGACGGCGTCATGACGCTCATGTTCACCCACAAGAAGCAGGAGGCGTGGGAAACCCTGACCCGGTCCCTGATCGAGTCGGGTTGGGTCATCAGCGCCTGCATGCCGGTGGAATCCGAGTCCGGTTATTCGACGCATCAGATGAACATGGCCTCCGCTGCCTCTACCATCTTCATCACCTGCCGCAAACGATTCGACGAGGACGCGGAACCGGCCGCGTGGCGGGGGATCGGCGGGACGGGCGTTGAGGTCCGCATTCTCGGCGCGGTGCGGGACGGGCTTGCCGAGTTCGACCGGCTGAACCTGAGCACCGTGGACGAGATGATCGCGAGCTTCGGTCGAGCGCTCCAGGTCCTGTCGGAGCGCTGGCCGGTGTATGACGGGGACGAAGTGGTCTCTCCGGTTCAGGCGATGACCGCCGCCAGTGCCGTCGTGGCGGCGCACCAGATCACCCGGATTACTGAGGGGCGCCTCTCGGTCGAGGATCTGGACACGGAAACCGGGGTCGCGCTGACCGTTCTTGGTGCCTTCGGTACGGCTGAGTTCGCTTTCGATGACGCGCGGAACCTGGCGAACGCCCTGAACGTCGCGGTCGAAGGGAAGAACGGGAACTACACCGTGTCTGACCGGAAGGTCGGTCTTGCGACCCAGCAGGCAGGGGCGACCTATGCCGCCCCGCTGGTGAAGTCCGGCTCCAGGGTGCGGCTCGCGGCTCCGGAGGAGCGGCCCCCGGCGCGTCTGGAGAAGCCCCAGACTGCATGGGATCGTCTCCACGGCCTGATCGCCGCCTATCGCGAAGGCGAGGATGTCCTGGCGCGGGCGTATTTCGAGAAGCATTGTCTGGATCAGGCACAGCTGCTGATGGATCTACTTGAGGTCTATCGGGCTGAGATCGCAGATGAGCCGCTCCAGAAGGAGGTCGACTGGGTTCGTTTCGCGCTGGAGAGCCTCGGGGGCGGGCAGTGAATGATCCGCGTGGCTTGACAGGGGCGTCGGTGTCCTTTCGGGAAGTCGAGTGGCGGGATGAATATCGGACGTCGGCGATCCGGCCCGGCGAACCTTCGACCGACATCTTGAGGGAGTTCTACATTCCGGTCCTGGAACGATCGGTCCGGTATGACCGGGTTGCCGGATATTTCCGGTCCTCATCACTCGCCGCCGCTTCCCAGGGGTTTACCGCTTTCGCCCGAAACGGGGCGAAAGCCCGCTTCCTCGTCGGTTGTGATCTCGATGAAAGGGATGTGAGGGCGGCGCTGACGGGGGCGGACGAAGCCCTTGTCGCGCACCTGACGGCCGCCCTGGAGAATGACGGGTCCTGGAGTGCTGAAACCGTTCGGGGGGTCGACCTCTTCGCTTATCTGGTCTCCATGGGTGTCCTGGAGATCAAGGTAGCCTTCCGGATTCACAAGGAGACCGGAGACCTGCTTTCGGTCGAATCCACCGCAGACGGGTACGTCCATGAGAAATGGGCCGTGTTCGTTGACGAGAGAGGGGATGTGATCCGGATTGATGGATCCCTGAACGAGTCGAAGACGGCTCTGTCAATCAACGCGGAGAACATCCTACTTCACTGCTCCTGGTGGGACGAGCGGAGCGGCCGCCAGACCGGGAAGGCCCTGGAGGATTTCGAGCACCTGTGGCGCCACGGGAGCGAGGGGATCAGAGTGATGGCGCTTCCTGATGCAGTTAAAGCGCGCCTGATCCGGATGGGCAGGGACGTGATCGAACCGATAGAGATCGACGGTACCGAAGCTGACCCGCCACGTGTCGCGCCGGAAAACCCGTTCGGCGCTCTCGCGCCAGTCGACTATCTCCGGTGGCGGCTCATCAAGGACGGCCCCCGCTTGCCGGGAGGCCGGTTCGTCGGGATCGAGACTGCCCCGGTCGTCCCGTGGCCCCACCAGGCCTTCGTCGCCCGACGCCTCGTCACTTCCTGGCCGCACAGCTTCCTGATGTGCGACGAGGTGGGGCTCGGGAAGACGATCGAAGCTGGGCTTGCGATCCGGTCCCTCACCCTGTCCGGCATCGCCTCCAGGATACTGATCGCCTCCCCCGCCTCGTTGACGCGGCAGTGGCAGCGCGAGATGAAATCGAAATTCCTGCTTGATTTCGCCCGGACGGCGCCGCGAGGACGGATGAGCCATGAGCGCCTGAACGGGGACACGGTCCCATACGAGGTTTCCGAGGGGCCACTTCTCGCGCCTGATCTGGTGATCGCCTCTACGGGCCTGCTTACGCATTGGACCCGGCGCAGCGAGGTCAGGGGCGCTTCGGGATGGGACATCGCGATCGTTGATGAGGCCCATTATGCGCGCGCCGTTAATCGGCAGAACCAGCTCTACACCCTGATCACCGACGTGATCAGGCCGAAAGCCCGGTCGCTTCTTCTGGCGACCGCGACCCCCATGCAGCTCGCGATGCAGGAGGCGTTTGATCTGATGAGGCTGACCGGGCGGGTCGGCAGTTTCGGGCTAGATGATGACATCTCGCGCCAGTACTACGAGGCGGTTCAGGAGTTTGTCCAGGGGCGGGGGCGAATCTCCGAGGCGACGCTGGAGTTTCTTCGTCGCGCCGTTCTGGAGATCAGGCTGCTCGACCCGAAATACTGGAAATTCATCATGAACGCCTACCGGTCACAGGCGGATCAGAGGACCGTCGCGCGATGGGTCGAGGATGGCCGCCCGTTCCCCAGGGGCGACTTCCGGCTTATCGCCCGGGTCCTGCGGGCCGCCGCTCCTCTGTCCCGGGTGATGCTGCGCCACACGCGCGATCTGCTGCGCCTCTATCAGGCCAGCGGAAGACTGAATGCCAACCTGGCGGAACGCCACGTTCACCCCCTTGACCCGATCAGCTTCTCTCCCACGGAGAGGCGGGTCTATGACGCGCTGGAGGAGTATTGTCGTGACCTGGACGCCCGTGTCTGTGCCTCCGCCCGCCAGGAGGACCAGCGGCGCGTAGCCTCCGTCGGCTTTTACCTGAGCTTCCTGCGGCTACGGTTCGCGTCCAGCCTCCACGCGATCCGACGGACACTGGAACGTCGGATGGAGAAAGTGACCGCGACCCTCCAGGCACATCGGCACGCCGTATTCAATCCGACCGACGAGGAGCTGGAGGAGGCTGTATTCGAGGGGGACGAGGAAGGCGATGAGATTGCAGTAGAGGCCCTGCTGGACGGGCGCACGGAGTCGGACCTCTTGTGGGAGCAGGGAACTCTCAGGGGGCTTCTGGGTCGTCTAGACGAACTGGTCGGTATTCCGTCCAAGCTTGACCGGCTCCTGTCCGAGCTGGACGCGCGGCGGCATGGGAACCGGATCCGTCAGACGGTGGTATTCACCCGGTTCAAGGACACCCTTGATCATCTGGTGGACGAGCTCCGGTCCCGCATGCCGAGCGTGCTGGTGGGAACCTTTTCCGGCGCAGGCGGAAGCCGGTATGACCCTGAAGCGGGGACCATGGTTTCGACTACACGGCCCGCGATCACCCAGAGTTTCGTGCGGGGCGACATTGACGTTCTGCTCTGTACGGACGCCGCCGCCGAGGGGTTGAACCTCCAGACGGCGGACCTCTTGATCAATTTTGACCTCCCCTGGAATCCTGCGAAGGTGGAGCAGCGGATCGGTCGGATCGACCGGATCGGCCAGAAATATCGGGAGATCTTTGTCGCGAACTACGCCTATGCGGGTTCCGCGGAGGAGCGGGTCTACGGACGTCTGCTCTCGCGACTTGCGGAGGCCGGCCTCATCGTCGGCCCTCAGCAGATCGCGCTGCTCCCGGTAACCGAGGCGGACTTCCGGGCGCTTGAAAGCCCGAATGTGCCCCGGCAAGAGCTGCGGAGGATAGAGGTGGAGGCGACCGAGCGTCTCAAGCGCTCCAGGGCCGCCGCTGAGGCGCTGGAGGTCCCGCCTAGGCAGCTGCAGGAGTTTTACCGGTCTTGGGAACGGTCAGGTGATTTCGGTGCCCCGGTCACGCTGAAGGACATCAAGGCCGCGCTGACGTCCCTGGCGACCGCAGTTCCCTCGCTCCTGACCGTGACGGAGCATTCGGGGATATTCGCCCTGCGTCGCGAAGACGGTCAGGTCATTCACCTCACCGCGGACCGGGATCTATACGACAGACCCCCACGCGAGGTCAGGACCACCCTGGAGTTCGCCTCCTACGGTGCCGCCGCCTTCGAGCACCTTCTTGAGTTGCTCCCGGATCTGGACGCTCCCTGGATGCGACGGGTCAGTGTTTCAGGCCTGATGGGGGACAACACTGTCGAGCGTATCGGTTTCTCCGTGGCCACCCAATCTGGTCCGATCGACGTGTTGTGTGCAGCAGAACTTCGTGGAATCGAGATCGATCCCGACGCAATGATCGGGGAACCGGAGATCCAGCATGTCGAAGCCAAGCTCTCCTCCACGCTCGCCTCGGAAATCCGCGCCTTCGTCAAGGGGGTTGAGGACATCGACGCGAACAGGCGCGCATCTGCGGAACAGATGGTCCTGTCTCATGAGATCGCCGCAGCCTACACCGAGAGGGGGACCGGGCCGAATGATGCGGATGACCTGCATCGGCGCCTTCGCGACGAACTGATCCCCAACCGTCCTAATGGACTCATGGTCCGGACGCAGCCCGCACGACTCGCTCACCGGACCCCGATGTTGTCTGAAACGTCTTTTCAGGGCGTTCAGGGTGAGGAGGTAAACTTGCACATTTCCGCTCCGCAGCTGAAGGCGGCCGAAATCAAGATCGACGGAGTGATCAAGGAGATGCGGCGCCAGGGGGAGAAGATGTTCCGAGAGGAGGTCGTGATCCGGCTGCGGCGCAAGGTCAGCCGATATTAGGTAGTGTTTCTGTTTGAAATGTTCTTTTTCTTGAGTTCATACTTTTTCGAACGCAACCCATTGATATAATGGACATCACTCCCGAAAGAGGGCACTACTTTCCGGTGGTCCGCACTCTGTCTTTTGGTTCGGGGGCCGTCAGGGATTCGTCCGTGTCACCTTTCGTGTGTAGATGAACGGGGCCCGGTTCCAGTTCAGCCCCAGGGTCCGGTAGATCTGCCGGGCGTCTGCCGAGGCCGCACTGGGAAGGCCGAATTTCCTCGGGCCCGTCGTTTCGTACAGGATGCTGATCTGCAGGCCGTCCAGCGCCCGCCGGATGCGGTCGGGGCTCATCCGGTGACCCTGAACCGCCAGCCGCTGGCGCAGATGCTGGAGGCAGCAGAAAGCCATGTAGCAGATGGCGATGTGCGCCCGCACCCGGCGCATGTCACTATAGCACTGTTGACTCCCTGAGCGGGCCCCGGCTTCTGAAGGCCCTGTAGAATGCGGTTGCCTGGAGGAGGTATTTCATGCCTTTCCACATTTTCTGCGTCCCCGGCAGGGGCTGGCGTTTCGAGGGGATGAAGCCGACGTAGCGGCCGATGTCGATGGCGGCCTCGCGGATGGTGAAGCCGTCGAAGGGCGGGGCCCGGGCGTCCCTGAAGCCGTAATCCTCCAGTCCGATCCAGAGGGCGGTGAGCTCGTCCTCGTCCAGGAAATCAAGGGCGGGCCGGTAGGGCTCGGCCTTCGCGGCGCGCTGGATGTCGAACACGCGCCATGCGGTGACGGCGTCGAAGGCGAGGCAGCACCGGAGGTCGTCGGCCTCGTCGAGCTGGCGGTCCTCGATGCGGGTGCACTGTTTCAGGGTCCTGAAATATTCCTCGATGGTCCATCTTCTTTCGTACCGCCTGACGGTGTCGATGGCGCCCTGGAGGTCGGGCTTCGCGTCGCTGGACAGCAGCAGCCAGGACAGCCGCCGGCCGCCCTTCGGCGGCGTGGTGGTCTCGCTGGCGAGCACCGCGGTGACCGGCAGGGTCTGGCGGCTCCGTCCGGGGGCCTTCAGCTCGACGCGTGCGACGCGGATCTCCGTCTCCGCGGTCCGCGCCGGGCGGGCCCTCACGGCCTTCCGCCCACGCGACCCGGTGATCCCGCCGCGCGCCGCGACGTGGACGACGCGCGTCCCGGCGGCGGGCAGCCCGGAGACGTGCTCCATGAGGTCCACCACCTCACCGCCGGCGATGACGGAGCGGCGGGTCGAGGCGCTGGAACGCACCAGCAGCCCGGCCGCGGCGGGGTCCTCCGCCTGGGCCTCGAACATGTCCCATATGTCGCCCTCGCGGTCGCAGACGGTGACCATCCGGGTTCCAGGGCTGGTCCTCCCGACCTCCTGCGCCAGGGCCAGGCTCTCCAGCCAGCGGCGGCTCTCGCTGCCACCGTCGGGCGTCTCCGTCTCCGCCGCCCTGTCCGGTTCCGTCTCCGCCCGCCCCGTGCCTCCGCGCCTGCGGTCGGCCTTCACGGTGACGCCCTCCCGGAAGCTGGCGTCGATGGCCAGCACCCCGAGGCCGCGGCCGGAGGCCGACACCGCCAGCGTCACGTGCGCCGGGATGCCGACGCTGCCCGATCCGCCGCCGCCGAGCTTCGCCAGACCGCCCGTGGAGCCCTTCAGGCCGGAAAAGTCCAGCATCGTGGTGTCCTGGATGGCCAGGACCTCCGTCTCCGCCCGGCAGCGCTGGAGCGTGGCCATGCGGTGGCTCTCGATGATGTCGTCCATGCTCACCCTGGGGTTGGAAAGCAGCCTGTAGGCCGCACCCTGATCCTTTTTTCCGGCGAAGACAACGGCGACCGGCTCACCGGGCCGGGTCTCCCAGGCCCTCCCCATGCTGTCACTACCACATACTTGACCGGCTCATTCCCTTCTCCGCTCCGTCCGGGCCCGTATGGCCCTGGCATGGGTTTCCGCGACGTTGAGGATGCGCAGGCCCTGCCATAGCTTCTGGGTTCCGGGCAGGGGCTGGCGCTTCGTCGGGCGGAACCCGGCGAGGCCGGCGACGAGCGTGACGTAGCGCGCCACGCTCATGTCCGGCTCCGGCGGCGCCCTCTGGCCGATGACGCGCTCATACGCGGCGTGAATGACCACCGCCTCGACGCTTTCCGGGCTGACATGGCGGTCCGCCGGGCTGTCGGGGCTCTCCCGCGCCAGAAGCTGGAGGTCCCAGACCCGGAACGCGGTTATCGCGTCGAAGGCGAGGCATCTGCGCAGGTCGTCGGCGGCGTCGAGCCTGCGGTCCTTTATCCTCGTCCCCGTCTTCAGGGCCCTGAAGTATTCCTCGATGCGCCAGCGCAGTTCGTAGCGCCTCAGGGCGGTCTCCGCCGTCCGCATGCCGTCGCCGCCCTCGTTGGACAGGAGCATCCAGTGCAGCGCCTCCCCTCCCTTCGCGACGCGCTTCGGCGGGTTCTCCTCGATGGCGGAGACCACCGTCACGGGCAGCGGGCGCCTGTCCCCCGCGTCCCTCGGCGCCGCGATGTCCAGTTCCGCGCAGCGCAGCGTCAGCGTGGCGACGCGCGCTTTCCGGGCCTTCGGCCCGCCGCGTTCGGGAACGGTGATCCTGCGGTGGCCGACCGGCTCCAGCGCGGCGACATGCTCCCACAGGCACCTTTCGTCGCCGTCGGGCAGCGCCACGCGCCGCTTCGCCGAGCGGCTCGCCCGCACCAGCAGCGCGGCGCCGGTCCGGTCCGCTTCGCGGAGAAGGGCCCAGAAGTCGCCTTCGCGGTCACAGACGCTCACGACCTTCGCGTCCGGGCAGGCCTCCGCGAGCTCTCCGGCCCGCCGCAGCCCGTCGATCCAGCGGGTGCTGTCCCTGTCCGGCCGCCGCCGGAAGTCCGCGTCGAGCGTGAACAGCCCGAGCGGGCGTCCGCTGCCGTTCAGTGCCACGCCGCAGTGGGCGAGGATGCCGTCGGTGCCCTTTCCGCCGCCGCCGAGCCCGTCCAGCCCGGACGTCGCCGCCAGGGTGCCGTAGTTCAGCGTCGTCGTGTCCTGGACAGCCAGGATCACCGGCTCCAGGCGGCAGCGCTCCACCGTCGCCTCCAGGTGGGGTTCGAGTATGTCGTCCATGGTCACCCCAGCGTTCGAGAGCAGCCTGTAAGCCGCCTCCTGCTCCGCCCTGCCCGGAAACAGCTCCGGCACCGGCGCACCGAGCTTCCTGGTCCAGGCCGCCCCCATCGCGGCGATCCGGCGGCGGACCCGGCCGTCCGGATGGCTGCTCCGCGCGTATTCCCGCTCCGCCCAGTCGCCCCCGCGGTGCAGCGGTCCGGTATGCCCGAGCCTGCGCTCCGGCTCCGCCTGGAGAACCTTCCGCCAGTCCGGCTGCAGCGGCAGCGTCCACACGCTGCGACGGATGCCCGAACGCCGCCCGGAGGTCAGGCCGGGACATCTCTCCCAGCCCGCCGCCCTGTAACCCGTCCCGGCGTGGTCCGGACCCACGAGCGTGTAGGCGAGGACGGGGCGGACCCCGTAGAGGGCCTGCCAGTCGTCCGCCACGCGCTCCGCCGCCAGCCGCAGCGCCAGGGAGGCGAGGCCGTGGACCCTCACGGAAGGTCTGATCAGGAAGCGGTGGTTGTTAAGGACGAGGCCCATGTTCGCGATCCGCGCCCGCGCCGACCAGCCGATGGCACCGTCCCGAGGCCCCAGCTGGCAGGACGCCGGAACGAAGCCCAGACCGCCGAGCCGCCCCTGCGCGCCGCTCACGATCCAGTACCGCAGCTGCCCTCCCGGAGCCCGCCGCCAGCCCTCCGGATGGTGCGTCTCCATCATCGACTCCCAGGCGCGGCGGTCCGCCTCCGCCAACGGCTCCAGCCGGACCCCGCCGAGCGCGTCCAGAGCGCACTCGACCGGGGCGCCGCCAGGGTCGTCGGCGGCCGGTCGCCCGTTGGACGACGCGAAGCGCGGCGCCGCCTCCGGCAGCGTCAGGCCGAGCTCCTCCGCGAGCAGGGGAAGGACCCGCATCCCGGTGACCGTCGACGGCCTCCCGTCGTGGGTCAGCCAACCCTCCCGGCCGCTCAGCTCGCGGGCGAGGCCCGAACGCGTGACGCCGCCGCGGAGGCATTCGTTCCCCAGCCACTCGACCGTGGCAGGGGAAATCTGTCTGAGACCAATATACATGGTCCCCGATTCGCATGGATCCGATCTCTAGTCAAGTATGCGGTAGTGACAGCTCCCCATGGCCAGGATCCGGCTGCGCACCCGTCCGTCGGGATGGCCGCACAGCCCGAACTCCAGGTCCGCCCAGTCGGCGTCCTCCGGGATCGCCGGGGCCGGGCCCAGCCAGCGCGGCGTCTCCGGCCCGCGGCACATGCGGTCGCGCCAGTCCGGATCCAGCGGCCTCATCCAGACGCCGCAGGCCTCCGCTCCCTCCCGGCGGTGGCCGGGAGGATGGCCGGAGGTGGTCCCGGCGAACTCCCATCCGGCCGCCGCGTAGGCCGTGCCCGGGCGCTCCGCGCCGACATAGGTGAAGGCCATCGCCGGACGGACGCCGTGCAGCCTCTCCCAGTCATCGGGAAGCCGCCTTGCCGCCAGCCCCAGAACGTGGCTGGCCAGGTACGGGACCTCCACGCCTGGCAGGATCAGGAACCTGGAGTTCTGCACCAGCAGCCCCAGCTTCGCCATCCGCTCCCGGCCGCTCCAGCCTATGTAGGCGTCCCGGGCCCTCTGGTGCCAGTTGGCCGCGTGGAAGCAGAGCCCGCCGACGCGCCCCAGGCGTTCGCTGCTGATCCAGTAGAAGAGGAGAGCGCCGGGATTGGACGGGTCGCCCCGGGGATGGTGGCTCTCCATCATCCCCCGCAGGGCGCGCCGCTGCTCCGCCGTCTCCGCCATCTCCAGCCCGACACCGCCGAGCTCCGCGAGCGTGCCGGAGAACCGGACGTCGGGATGCTCCGGCAGCGGCTGGCCGGGAGCCACCGGCGATCCGGCCTGCGGCAGGGTGATGCCGTAGCGCTCCGCGATCTTCGGCAGGGCCAGCCGGGCGGAAGCGAGGCACGGCGCTCCGGCGGCGTTGGTCCAGTCCTCGCGCTCGCACAGCCCCGCCGCCAGACTGCGCCGTCCGGCTCCCGCCGCCGCCGCGGACCTCAGCCACCCGACCGTTTCCTCCCCGAAATGGCGCATCCCGACCTGCATGCGAATCAGGTAGCACGGGCGACCTATGGAATCAACTAATATATAGTGACATACCCGGCGCTCCTTCCAGTGCAGGATCGGCCGGATGGCGAGGTCATGTCTGTTGATCCGGAAGCACGCCTCGATTTCCGACAGCCTGCGGTACTGGATGACCAGGTCGCGCGGGTCGGTCTCCCCACAGCCCCAGGCCACGATCCCCCGAAGCCCGTCCCAGCGGGCCGCCTCGGCCACCTTTTCCTCGTTCAGGCGGACCTGTCCGTCGGGGAAATCCAGGAACCGGGCGGTACCACGATTGCCGTGCGAGGCCGGCTTCCGGCTTCTGTCCAGGCTGGCGCGCAGCTTCGCGATCCGGCGTTCCCGGTCGTGGACATCCCTGCGGGCCCGTCGTGACGAGTGGGTGACGACCAACCTGCACTCGCCGTCCTCGATGCACAGGTAGCGGCCGATCGACCGCGAGCACTCGTCCCGGCCCCATGCGCCGTGCCGTCCGGATCAGGGATCTTTCGCTTCTGCGCCGCCGGGCGGGACTTCAGGCGGGCGCCAAGAATGTAAGGCGTCCCACGCTGCCGAAGCGCCGCCCCGTTCTCCCTGCCGATCATCGCGGCGTCGGCCACCACCGTGAAACGCGCCCCGGCATGACGCCGCTCCAGAGCCTCCAGCGCCGTCACGAGGGTGTTTCCCTCGTAGCTGTTGCCCGGGAACAGCTCGTATCCGACCGGAAGCCCCTCCGGCGTCACCAGAAGGGCGAACAGAACCTGGATCCGGTGTGGCCTGCCGTCCTTGCTGAAACCCTTGAGCGGCGGATCGTCATCCCTCTCACTCTCGAAATACAGGGTCGTCGTGTCGTGGAAGATCGCGGTCAGGGGCTCCGGGAGCAGCGTCTTCGCGGCATCCAGGGACCGCTGGCGGATCGCCTCGATCCGGGCGTCGTCGATCAGGTCCATGCAGCGATAGACGTAGTTCAGGTTCAGGGACAGTTCCCCGTGGCTGTCAAGCTCGCGGACCGTGGCGCGCTTCGAGAGTGGCTGGGCGATCCGGGCGAGCGCCAGTTCCCTGATGATGCGGTTGGCGCTCATGCGGCGGGCGCCGAACAGATGGTCCCAGCCGAAGTGGGCGTAAACCACCCCGAAGGCCTCGCGGACCTGTCACTACCACATACTTGACCGGCTCATTCCCTTCTCCGCTCCGTCCGGGCCCGTATGGCCCTGGCATGGGTTTCCGCGACGTTGAGGATGCGCAGGCCCTGCCATAGCTTCCGGGTTCCGGGCAGGGGCTGGCGCTTCGTCGGGCGGAACCCGGCGAGGCCGGCGACGAGCGTGACGTAGCGCGCCACGCTCATGTCCGGCTCCGGCGGCGCCCTCTGGCCGATGACGCGCTCATACGCGGCGTGAATGACCACCGCCTCGACGCTTTCCGGGCTGACATGGCGGTCCGCCGGGCTGTCGGGGCTCTCCCGCGCCAGAAGCTGGAGGTCCCAGACCCGGAACGCGGTTATCGCGTCGAAGGCGAGGCATCCGCGCAGGTCGTCGGCGGCGTCGAGCCTGCGGTCCTTTATCCTCGTCCCCGTCTTCAGGGCCCTGAAGTATTCCTCAAAAAAGTGAAATGAATGCACTGATAGATTTGACGGGGCCCGAAAACCCTGTCATACTGCCCGTGCAGGTGCTCCTCAGACTGGTGGAGTGGCATGAGAACCGTGAACGCGGACGGCATGGACGGGCAGGTGATGATCTGGGAGGCGCTTCCGGTGGAGAACCGGCAGCGGATCATCCGGATCCTGGCGCAGGCCCTGGCCGCTCCGGTTCCGGCGGAGCGGGACGATGACGGGCCTGACAGCGGCGGGTCCAGCTGAGGCGCCGAAGGTCCGCCCGTGCCATCTGGGCCGCAGGGCCCTCGTCTACGTCCGGCAGTCGACGCTGAAGCAGGTCGGGGAGAACCGCGAATCGACGCTCCTGCAGTACTCGCTGAAGGACCGCGCGACCGGGCTGGGCTGGGCGCCATCCATGGTCGGCGTGATCGACAGCGACCTCGGGCGGTCGGGGCGCAGCGCGGCCGGACGCCCGGGATTCGTCGAGCTGGTCGGCCAGGTCAGCCTCGGGCGGGTCGGCATGGTCCTGAGCCGGGACGTCTCGCGCCTGTCGCGCAGCCTCGCCGACTGGGGCCAGCTGCCTGACCTGTGCTGCAGGACGGACACCCTGATCGCCGACGCCGAATCAGTATATGATCTCAACCGTCATGCGGACCGCTTTCTTCTGGGGGTGCCTGGGACGGTGTCCGAATCGGAGATCCACACGCTGCGGATGAGAATGCACGCCGGCCGGGAGGCGAAGGCGGCCAGGGGGGATCTGTCCGTGGCCCTGCCCCGCGGCTACGTCCACGCCGATGGCGGGCGCGTCGAGATGGACCCCGACGAGGAGGTCCGCGCCTGCGTGCGCCTGGTGTTCGACCTGTTCGCCGCCTGCGGCTCGCTCGCGGGCCTGCTCAGGATCCTGGCGGAGCGCGGAGTGAGGCTGCCGCACCGCTCCCGCCGCGTCGCGGAGCGCGGGCGGCTGGTCTGGAACCGGCCGAACCTCGCGACCCTTCACGGGATGCTGCGCAGCCCGGTCTACGCCGGGGCCTTCGTCTGGGGCAGGAAAGGGCCCGACGGCAGCGGCGTCCCGGGCTGGCGGTACGTGATCCGCGACCACCATCCGGCCTACATCGACTGGGACGTGTATGAGCTGAACCAGAGGCAGCTTTCGGCGAACGCCTCCCTTGCCCGCACCGGCAGCCGGGGCAACCTGCTGGGCGGCCTCGTGCACTGCGGCCGCTGCGGCCGGCGGATGGCCGTCCGCTATTCGGACAAGGGTGCCGTGCGCTACTCCTGTCCCGGCGAGGCGAGGGACTACGGCGGCGACAGGTGCCAGTCGTTTGCGGGGCGGCCGCTGCTGTCGCTGGCCGGACAGCTGGTCCTGCAGGCCCTGTCGCCGGCGTCGGTGGAGCTCTCGAGGTCGGTCGCCGCCAGCGCGGAACGGGACCGCGGGGCGCAGCACGAACTGTGGCGCCAGCGCATCGAGCGCGCCGGTCAGGAGGTCGACAGGATCTTCCGCCAGTACAACGCGGTCGAGCCGGAGAACCGCCTGGTCGCGCGCAGCATGGAGGCGCGCTACGAGGCGGCCCTCGCCGGGCGGAACGGGCTGGAGGAGGCTTACGAACGGTTCCGCGCGTCCGTGCCAGAACGGCTTCCGGAGGCGGAGTGGGAGCGGATCCGCGGCTCGGCGCGGGACATCGCCCGGCTCTGGGAGGGCGGAGCCATCGATGACGGCACGCGCGCCAGGATCCTGTCGCTCATGATGGAGCGGATCACCGTCACGCTGCGCGGCACCGGCGGGTGGCTCGACGTCAGTGTTCACTGGCATGGCGGGCATGTCGGCAGGCACGAGGTCCGTGCGCCCGTGCGGAGGCTCGGGCAGCTCGACTCCTATGATGAGCTGTGCTGGCGGGCGCTGCAGCTCGCCGGCGAGGGCCGGTCGCAGCGGGAGATCGCCGACATCCTGAACGCCGAGGGCCATCGCCCGCCGCGGCGGGAAACCTTCAGCGTCGGGTCGGTCGCCAACCTGCTCGGAAAGTGCCGGCCGCCGCCCGCGGAGCCGCCGCGGCCGCGGCCGCCGCCCGAGGACCGCAGGCCCCACGAATGGACGGTCGTGGAGCTCGCGGAACGGCTCGGCATGCCCGTCCCGACCGTATATGGCTGGGTCTCCAGGAACACGGTCTCCGCACGCCGCGAGGGCGGGGACGGGGACGTCAGGCGGCAGCGCTGGCTGGTCTTCGCCGACGGGGCCGAACTGGAACGGCTGCGGGAGATGCGCAGGGCATCGACGGAACGGGCCAGGGCCCGGGAAAGAGCGTGGAACCGGGTCGTGGATTCCACGGACTGAATCTATGAGGATAGTTCATCAATGAGTTGTCGATGCGCCAGCGCAGTTCGTAGCGCCTCAGGGCGGTCTCCGCCGTCCGCATGCCGTCGCCGCCCTCGTTGGACAGGAGCATCCAGTGCAGCGCCTCCCCTCCCTTCGCGACGCGCTTCGGCGGGTTCTCCTCGATGGCGGAGACCACCGTCACGGGCAGCGGGCGCCTGTCCTTCGCGTCCCTCGGCGCCGCGATGTCCAGTTCCGCGCAGCGCAGCGTCAGCGTGGCGACGCGCGCTTTCCGGGCCTTCGGCCCGCCGCGTTCGGGAACGGTGATCCTGCGGTGGCCGACCGGCTCCAGCGCGGCGACATGCTCCCACAGGCACCTTTCGTCGCCGTCGGGCAGCGCCACGCGCCGCTTCGCCGAGCGGCTCGCCCGCACCAGCAGCGCGGCGCCGGTCCGGTCCGCTTCGCGGAGAAGGGCCCGGAAGTCGCCTTCGCGGTCACAGACGCTCACGACCTTCGCGTCCGGGCAGGCCTCCGCGAGCTCTCCGGCCCGCCGCAGCCCGTCGATCCAGCGGGCGCTGTCCCTGTCCGGCCGCTGCCGGAAGTCCGCGTCGAGCGTGAACAGCCCGAGCGGGCGTCCGCTGCCGTTCAGTGCCACGCCGCAGTGGGCGAGGATGCCGTCGGTGCCCTTTCCGCCGCCGCCGGGCCCGTCCAGCCCGGACGTCGCCGCCAGGGTGCCGTAGTTCAGCGTCGTCGTGTCCTGGACAGCCAGGATCACCGGCTCCAGGCGGCAGCGCTCCACCGTCGCCTCCAGGTGGGGTTCGAGTATGTCGTCCATGGTCACCCCAGCGTTCGAGAGCAGCCTGTAAGCCGCCTCCTGCTCCGCCCTGCCCGGAAACAGCTCCGGCACCGGCGCACCGGGCTTCCTGGTCCAGGCCGCTCCCATCGCGGCGATCCGGCGGCGGACCCGGCCGTCCGGATGGCTGCTCCGCGCGTATTCCCGCTCCGCCCAGTCGCCCCCGCGGTGCAGCGGTCCGGTATGCCCGAGCCTGCGCTCCGGCTCCGCCTGGAGAACCTTCCGCCAGTCCGGCTGCAGCGGCAGCGTCCACACGCTGCGACGGATGCCCGAACGCCGCCCGGAGGTCAGGCCGGGACATCTCTCCCAGCCCGCCGCCCTGTAACCCGTCCCGGCGTGGTCCGGACCCACGAGCGTGTAGGCGAGGACGGGGCGGACCCCGTAGAGGGCCTCCCAGTCGTCCGCCACGCGCTCCGCCGCCAGCCGCAGCGCCAGGGAGGCGAGGCCGTGGACCCTCACGGAAGGTCTGATCAGGAAGCGGTGTTTGTTAAGGACCAGACCCATGTTCGCGATCCGCGCCCGCGCCGACCAGCCGATGGCGTCGTCCCGAGGCCCCAGCTGGCAGGACGCCGGAACGAAGCCCAGACCGCCGAGCCGCCCCTGCGCGCCGCTCACGATCCAGTACCGCAGCTGCCCTCCCGGAGCCCGCCGCCAGCCCTCCGGATGGTGCGTCTCCATCATCGACTCCCAGGCGCGGCGGTCCGCCTCCGCCAACGGCTCCAGCCGCACCCCGCCGAGCGCGTCCAGAGCGCACTCGACCGGGGCGCCGCCCGGGTCGTCGGCGGCCGGTCGCAGGTTGGACGACGCGAAGCGCGGCGCCGCCTCCGGCAGCGTCAGGCCGAGCTCCTCCGCGAGCAGGGCAGGGACCCGCATCCCGGTGACCGTCGACGGCCTCCCGTCGTGGGTCAGCCAACCTTCCCGACCGACCGGCTCGCGGGCGAGGCCCGAACGCGTGACGCCGCCGCGGAGGCATTCGTTCCCGAGCCACTCGACCGTGGCAGGGGAAATCTGTCTGAGACCGATATACATGGTCCCCGATTCGCACGGATCCGATCTCTAGTCAAGTATGCGGTAGTGACAGCTCGCGGACCCCGACGGTGACCCGGCTCTCCTCGCGGCAGTCGGCCAGGTCGACCCCCAGAGGCTCGGGATCCCGTGCCGCCCGCCTGGAACTCCCGATCAGGTCCGCGAACCGTTTCGGGGAGAACAGGGCCTGCTGGCCGCTGTCCTTCTGCCTGATTTCCTCGATGATGAGACGTGCGAGGCCTTCAGGCCGCTCGAGCTCGGCTTCGCTGGTCGCCGTGCCGACATGCCGCAGGACGCGCTGCCGAACCCTGTCGCCATTTCGTACGGACCTGACGATCTGGACCTTCGTGCGGCCGCCCGCAAGTTTTTTCCTTCGTGCGAACATGGCTGGAGCATATTACGTGCCGGACACGCATGTCAAACGAAAACGACGTCTGGGGCACTACATTGCGATTTTCGCCAACCGGACCGAAATGAACCCTGTATGGCTGGGTTTCCAGAGTCGGGAGACGCCAAAAAAGTAGGAACTCAAGAGATAAACTTGCACATTTCCGCTCCGCAGCTGAAGGCGGCCGAAATCAAGATCGACGGAGTGATCAAGGAGATGCGGCGCCAGGGGGAGAAGATGTTCCGAGAGGAGGTCGTGATCCGGCTGCGGCGCAAGGTCAGCCGATATTAGGTAGTGTTTCAGTTTGAAATGTTCTTTTTTTCTGTCGGAGCAATTGGAACAGGGTATCGGGTCAATCTGAAATCTTCCGTCCGCTGATGCTCCCGGACTTGCATTCCCAGCTCCGTAGATCCTCGGACGGTTCGGTTCAGACGCCTTCGCGTCGAAGTTTTCTGCTTCGCATGGCGGCCGAAAGCGGACAGGATGCCCGATGCCGGCTGGTGGGCGGGAGAGTTCCGTGCCATCGCCGCCCGTTACCGCAGAACAGGGCTCAGCGTCGGAGCGGCAATCCTTACTTCCGCGTCCGTGAGCGCTGTGAAATGATTGTCGATAGGCCTCTTGGCCGATGCGGAAAAGGCACGCCTGTCAAGCGTGCCTTTCGAAATCAGATCGACTGGATCAGATCGTAGGTTCCCTCGCCGAAGATGTCGTCGGACAGCGCGCGAATTGCCGGTTCCAGCGTTGCCTGTGCCGCCGTTGCATCCAGCAGCGGCGTCGTATCTTCGCCATTGAGCGAGCGCCACTCAGCAAAGTTTGCAGCTTCCGCATCTGCGGTTGCACGGAAGAAGTCCAGCGGCTCCAACTCCTTGAAGGTCTCGACTAGGATGTTCTGGCTTTCCTCCGACAATCCGTTCCAGATGGCGAGGTTGATCATCTGCTTATCCAGACCAATCCCCCAATCGTTCTGATAACAGTATTTTACGACCTCGTAGAATTTCTGCGTGATCATCAGGTTGCCAAGGGTCGCCATTCCGTCGACAATGCCCTGCTGAAGTGAGCCATAGAGTTCGTTGAACGGAATCACCGTTGGCTTGGCACCCACCTGCTGCAGTCCGGCGATAACGCCTTCGATCTGGGGTGCCCGGATCTTGAGGCCCTTGAGGTCGTCAAACGTCTCCAGCCGCTTGTTGGTAAAGAGTTTCCATGGACCCGCGCGTGCCACACTGAGGTATTTCAGGCTCGGATACCGACTCTCGACGGCGGCGCTGATTTTATCGAACAGTAGGTCATTGGCGATTTTCTGGGCATGGTCGGAATCGCGTGCGAAATAGGGGGCGTAGAAGACATCGAATTCGCGCAACCCGGTATAGGCACCATTGTAAAGATGAACGGTTCCTAGCGCCGTTCCGTCCAATACATCTTTGCCGCCACCGATCGTCCCGGCCTTGATGTCAAAAACCAGTTCTCCTCCGGTTCGTTCCGACACGAGATCGAGCCACTTTCTGGCAAATTTGTTTGAAGCGCTGTCAGCGTTACCCGCGTTCCCGTAAATCAGGGTCCGCGCGGCTAGGGCCGGGGAGGCGAATCCGGCAGCCGCAGCTGTAGCTATGCCAAGCCCGCCAAGAATTTGTCCGAATTCGCGCCGGTTAAATTTATGCATGGTTTAACTCCTCTATGTTGGTTGATACGTATTGAGTGGTCAAGCTGCGCTCGCTAGCGGAAAACCAGAGTGGGCAGATAAAGCGTCAGGGCAGGAAAGAACGTAATGATCATCAGTACTATGACCAAAACGGCAAAATAAGGGACGGCTTCCCTGAAAATACTGATGATCGACTCTCCGCCAATGGACGAGATGACGAACAGGTTCAGCCCGATGGGTGGCGTGATCATGCCAATCATCAGATTGAGCACCATCATGACGCCTAAGTGAACTTCGTCTACACCAAGCCCGGTCATCAACGGAAACAAAAACGGGGCGAGGACCAGCATGATCGGCAGAATTTCCATGATCATGCCCAAAATCAGCAGAAGCACGTTTATCATGAGAAGCAGCGCCCAGATCTCTTCCGAAATGGCCAGCATGCCGTTCGTAAGGTGGACGCCAAGGTTCTCTTTCACGGCAAGCCAGGCAAAGATTTTGGAAGTAGCGACTGTCAGCATGATGATCGATGTTGCCACTGCGGCTTTTGCCGCACATTCAATGACCTGGCGGATGTGCAGATTTCGATAGATGACGAATCCGAGGAACAGAATGTAAAATGTAGCCACTGCCGCCGATTCCGTGGGCGTAGCGATGCCAAAAATGATCGCTCCAACAATGATCATTGGGGCGACCAGGGCCGAGAGACCTCCCCATAACGCAGATCTCCGTTCTGCGCCTGTTGCGCGCGCTTCCGTAGGGTAGTTGCGGCTCTTGCATATCCACCAGGTAATGATGAACATGGCAATGAACATCAGTGTCCCAGGAATGATGCCGCCCAAAAACAGCTGGCCGACCGAGATGTTGACAATGGCCCCAAGCAGGACGAATGAAATCGAAGGGGGTACGATCGGACCCACTGTTGCGGCTGATGCAATGACGGCGCTGGAAAAGGCGGGTTTGAATCCGCGTTTCTTCATTTCAGGCAAGAGAACCGTTCCGGTTGCGGCGGCGTCTGCAAGGGCGGAACCCGAGCAGCCTGACATAATGAAGTTTGTCGTCACACCCACATTCGCCAGGCCGCCATTGCGGTGCCCAACGAGAGACGCGGCGAGAGCAACAATCCGTTGCGTCACACCCGTTGCGTTCATTAACTCACCTGCAAAGATGAACAGTGGGATTGCGAGCAGGACATACGAGTTCACTCCGGAGGTCATCTGCTGTGCAAAAAGTACCATTGGTGTCGCAGAATCGCCGAACTGCGAAAGAACAAGGTAGGCAAATCCGGCCAATCCGATGGCCCATGCGATTTCCATTCCCATGATCGAAAAGAAAAACAGGACCGCGATCAGCGCAAACAGAAGCATCTCAGGAATTCGTCATATGCTGTTCACGATAGGTGGCAATCGTCTGGATCATAAGGCGGGTCTGGTAGAGCAGCATCAATGCCGAGCCCACGGATACCGGGGCGTAAATCCACACATAGCTCCAGCCAGTCGCCAGCATCTTGCCGCCAACCTGGAGTTTCAGGATCGGTATGTTTAGCCAGATCAGCGACGCGATCATTATCAGCACAAGAATGTGCATGAATGTCTCGAAGTAGATTCTTGGTCGCGCAGGGATCTTGTCGATGAAGTGTGTCACGCGGATGTTTCTGCCTCGTCTTGTGGCGACGGCGGCACCAATGAATACCATCCAAAGCGAAAGTGCCCTTGGCGCTTCGTCCGCCCAAAGCGGCGGCTCGTTAAACACATAGCGCATTGTAACGGAATACATGACGATTCCCGCGATGCCGATCAGCAAGCTTGCAGCCAAATAATAAAGCATTGTTTCCAAAGCCTTATCCAGACGCACTAGCATTGTGCGTGAGTCCATGGTCTGCTCTCCCAGTCCGGACCTGCCGCTGGCAAACGATATAATGACGTATAGTTATATTATTATTACAATAGGCGCAAGGCTTTTTTGACCCATTAGGGCTATCGCTTTTGAGCTTTCGTTTGTCGGACCCCATCGCCGAGCCAGGCGGCGGTTCGGATCATTTCTTGTGAGTCTCCGGCTGTCAAGCTCCCGCTCCACGACCGCCGTCGCCCGTTCCTGGCACCGGGCCTGATCCGTCCGGCCACGGCCGTCCTCATTCATCCTTTCACATTGGTATCTCTCCCTGCTGCAGCGGGCGGCAGCCGCGTGCGCCAGCGGGGATGCCGCAGGCGGAGCGGCGCACTGCAGGGCGCGCCCGACGGCGCGGCCAGGCTCTTATCCGATTCAGTTGGTCAACGGTCGTCGGCCCCGTGACCGAGAAGCCCAGTTTGGGGCGATGCGTCGTTCCGGGGTGCGACCTATCCGGGCAACGATGTTACGGCCTGCAGCGAATCCAGGCCGATCCACGGTCACACGCCTTGCCCGTTCGGCAGCGCGAAAAATCGCGTGGATCGATCAACTTGAAAATGGATAGAAAATATGCCATAATCCATTATGAACTTTGAGTATGACCCTACCAAAGGCGCCTCGAACCTGTCGAAGCATGGCATCGACTTTGACCGGGCACAGGCCCTATGGGATGACCCGTGGATTCTTGAGGCACCAGCTAGGACCGGGGACCAGCCGCGCTTCCTGTCGATAGGCAGGATCGGGGAAAGGCACTGGACGCCGCGGGACGGATCATCACTGTGCGCCGCGCTCGAATAGAGGAGATCAGCCGCTATGAAGGCAAGTAAGTTCGACAGGAGGTTCGATGATGGGGAGGATGTCAGCGATGTGATCGACTGGTCCCGGGCCCACTGCCGGAACCATCGGCCCCAGCGCGTGAACGTGGATTTCCCTGTGTGGGTCGTGGACAGTCTGGACAGGCAGGCCCGCCATTTGGGCGTAACCCGGCAGTCGCTGATCAAACTGTGGGTCGCAGAGCGCCTGCTGCAGAATCGGTGACGCGGGAAAGCCTCCTGCCGTCCGCGCTGTTGACGGAGCCGCTGGACCGGGTGGGCCTGATCCGGCGGGCGAGTGCGTGGTCGTTGGGCACCGATCATGTTCAATGTTGGCACGCACCGGTAACGGGGAGATGGGGGCGTTAAGGCCACCGGACAATTGCTATTACGAGACCCCACTTCCACTTCGAAGCGCAACAAAGGGCCGATGACGGAGTGAGGGCGGAAATCGGCCGGCCCGCTCTCGACTTCATCGAGGAGGACGTGCTCACCGTCCTTTGCGTCGGGATGGGCGGGTACTGGTTCAGGAACGTCTGCGCTCCGCCCTTCGATGCGCTCACCATCCGCCGGGGCTGCCATCGACATCGGACGCCACCTCGGCTTCATCCCCTCCAGGCGGTAGCCCCTGCCAGGAACCGAGAAGACGGGGAAGGGCATGAAATATCTCCTGCGGGCAACAGAAATGTACAGGGCGATGACGGGTCGGGCCGATCCTACGGCGTTAACAGAAGTACAGTGACTGGTCGTGGACTTCGCACGGTCTTTCCTTCCTGCGCACTGGCACCACCGACAGGGTGTTGTGCGAAGGAATACCATGGATGAGAACAGGCAGCCGGGGTGGAAAATCCAGCCTGCGTTCACCATATTCGGCGATGTCGACGAAACTTTCGCACCCGGCCACCGTCCTGCAGAGGAACGGCAGAAGGATCTCATCAAGCGGATGGAGAACCTCCGACCGCTGCCGGGGGGACTTGATAAAGCTGACTGGAATGATTTTGTTGTTTCACGGCACCGCTCCTTGGATCGTGCCTATTGCAGCCTTGAACCAGACGGCCACCGTCTGGGCAACCACACTCACATTCACGCGATACCCCTACCATCTCAGGGTTCCCATCCTGACAATCACTGGATAGTTGTGCTGTCCGGGAAGGGAAGCGCAGGATACGGAACAATGAGTCAGGCGGTGCTGAAGGGCGACCCTTCCGTAGAAATTCATTTGCGCCGATCATCGCGCGCCAAGAGGATTTCGCTGCGGGTTTCCGAATTTGACGGACGCGTGACCCTAACGGTTCCAGAGACCACGGACGTCAGTAAGGCTTTCGCCTTTGCCGAGGAAAAGTCTGACTGGATCCGAAAGCAGCTGTCGCGTCGTGTCACGCCCATTGCTGTCGGCGTCGGTGCGACCATTCCGGTAAATGGTCAGGAGGTTGTGATCGAGTCCGGACCCGTCAGGCGTGCGGAAATTCGGGATGGCAGGCTCGTCGTTCCCAATCCACCAGATATGGCTGCCGCCCGGGTGAAGGCATTCCTGAAGATTTCCGCGCGTTCGGTGCTTGCCGAGCTATGCCAGCGATACAGTGGCAGGCTGGCCCGACCCTACGGGAAAATAACGCTGCGAGATACAAGGTCGCGCTGGGGTTCCTGCTCGACCCAGGGTGACTTGATGTTCTCCTGGCGCCTGGCGATGGCACCGCGTGAAGTGCTCGACTATGTCGCTGCCCATGAGGTGGCGCACCTGGCCGAGATGAACCACTCCTCTGCGTACTGGGCAGTCGTCGCACGAATATGCCCAGGATACGCTGGTCCGCGCGCTTGGCTGAAGGAGAACGGCCGGAAACTCCATCGGTACCGATTCGAGGATTGACCGGAACCACCATCCGACAGACGGCCTCAATCCATGTCGATACCGTCCCGCCCGAGCGACTTCCCTGCGTCGCTCCAGGATACTGGTCTACCTGGCATCGCACGGCGGGATTACGCGAGGGGAACAGCCCTCGACATGGCGTTGACCACCAGGGAGGTGGCAAAGAATTCGGCGTGTCCATGATATCGGCGCACGAAGCTCCAAGGCGACTGACGGCTAAGGGTGCCAAGGCAGCTTCGACTTCTGGATGGGTATCAACACCGGATCCTTCGAATGAGCGGACCGAGAAACTGTCCGCAGCTTCTCTGCAATTGGCAGACTGGGCTTTGCCACCTGCACCATATGTGCTGACTAAGCGTCTTCGGGCGATCATTCTCTCGGTCAGCATGGTCGTCGCGAAACCGGATGTCATGGGCTGCATTCGGGTAGCCTCTAAATTTCATCGCCTGCTCCATCTGCATGTGCATGCGCCCACTATGCTGGCAATGGCCAAAATGCGGTCAAGCTGCAGTTTGGACCGACCAATCGCTGGCTCTGCAGTCTCCTATACCGATCTGGGATACCGCGGCGCCAGGAGTCGATTGCGGCTGCGCTACTCGTAGGCGACGAGCCGGAACTCCGTCCTGCGGTACTGATGGAAGTATTCCAGGGACTGCGTGGGTTGGCTGGAAGAAGCCTTCGCCAGTCCCTGCGAGTATATTGGGCCGACGCCTGAACAGAGGCTATGCAATCCAGATTCGGGACGGTATGCCGAACCGGAAATCCAAATCCCCTGAGTGTTTAGCCGCCATTGTCACGGCGCTGACTTGGCATAACTCCCGATCGAATGAAGACCGTGCCTCATGAACAATGCGGGCCCGATGCCTTGAGGTGCTTCCTAAGCGTGTATCGGCCCGTCTCCGCATGCGAGGGCGGCCTCCCGCACAGCTTCGGAATAGGTCGGATGCGCATGGCAGGTGCGCGCCAGGTCCTCGGCCGCAGCCCCGAATTCCATCGCAACGCAGACTTCGTGAATCAGGTCTCCGGCAGCCGGGCCAATGATGTGACAGCCCAGGATTCGGTCAGTCTCCGAGTCTGCGAGAAGCTTCACGAACCCTTCGCTGGAGAAGCTGGCCTTGGCGCGGCCGTTGCCCATGAAACTGAACTTGCCGACCTTGTATGCTCGCCCTTTCTCCTTAAGGCTCTCCTCCGTTTCGCCCACGCTCGCCACTTCCGGATGTGTGTAGATGACGCTTGGAATCACCCCATAGTTCACGTGGCCTGCCTGGCCAGCCAGGTTTTCGGCCACCGCCATGCCTTCGTCTTCGGCCTTATGCGCCAGCATCGGTCCGTCAATGCAGTCCCCGATCGCATATACCCCACCGATATTCGTAGCGTAACGGGAATCTGTCCGTATCTGGCCACCATCGGACATATTCACCCCAAGCGAAGCCAGTTCCAGCCCCTGCGTGAAGGGTCTGCGCCCCGTTGCGACCAGAACCGTATCGGCCTCGAGCACGGTCTCCTCATCGGATTTGCGAAGTCTGTAGGTCGTGCTGGCCTTTGTTTTGGTGGTCTCGACTTTCTGTACCGCCGCTCCGGTGATGAATTTCAGGCCCTGTCTCTTCAATGTCCGCTGGAAGACCTTGGCCGTCTCGGCGTCAGTTCCGGGAACTATGCGGTCGAGATACTCAATGACCGTCACATCCGATCCAAGCCGACTGTAAGCTGAACCAAGCTCGAGACCGATCACGCCCGCCCCGATCACGGCGAGTCTTTTGGGAATTTTCGGCAGTTCCAGCGCTCCGGTGGAGGACACGACTATCCGCTCATCGATCTCAACCCCTGGGATCGTTGCACTGTCCGAGCCGGTGGCAATGACAATGGCCTTCGCCTCATGGACCTGGTCGCCGACAGATACCTGACCTGGCGCGGGAATCGATGCCCAGCCTTTAAGCCAGTCCACTTTGTTCTTCTTGAACAGGAACTCGATTCCCTTCGTGTTCTGGCCTATGATGCCGTCCTTGTAAGCCAGCATCGCTTCCCAGTCGACTTTCGGGTCGGATGTCTTCACGCCCATTCTGGCAAAGTTATGTTTCGCCTCCTGTAGGGAATGGCTCGCATGCAGGAGTGCCTTGGAGGGAATGCAGCCGACATTCAGGCATGTGCCACCAAGTGTCTCCCTACCTTCGGCGCAGGCGGTTTTCAGACCAAGCTGGGCGCAGCGGATGGCGCAGACATAGCCGCCCGGCCCTGCACCGATTACGATGACGTCATAAGTGGACATGTTACCTCCTTGGACGGGATACCGTTGGGAAGTCTGAACGCCACGCCAATGCGCCGCATTTCCGAACGGCTAGAGATCCATCAGCAGGCGTCGTGGATCCTCCAGTGCTTCCTTTACACGGACAAGGAAGGTTACCGCTCCTTTTCCGTCAACGATTCGGTGGTCGTAGGAGAGCGCCAGATACATCATGGGCCGTGCGACGATCTCGCCATTCAAGACCATCGGACGCTGCTGAATCCTGTGCATTCCAAGTATGCCTGACTGAGGCGGATTGAGAATTGGGGAGGACATGAGCGAACCGTATATGCCACCGTTCGAAAGCGTGAACGTTCCGCCCTGTAGCTCCGCCATGGTGAGCTTACCATCCCTCGCGCGGAGACCCAGTTCAGCGATCCTTTTCTCTATGTCGGCGAAGCTAAGGCGGTCGGCGTCGCGCACGACCGGAACCACAAGGCCGGTTGGCGTGCCCACCGCCACCCCCATATGGACGAAGTTCTTGTAGACGATGTCCGTGCCATCAATTTCCGCGTTGACCTCCGGCACCTCTCTGAGGGCGTGGCAACAGGCTTTGGTGAAAAATGACATGAAGCCCAGTTTCACGCCGTGCTTCCTTTCGAAGAGCTCCTTGTATTCGCTGCGGATGTCCATGACGGTGCCCATATCGACCTCGTTATAGGTCGTGAGCATTGCGGCGGTGTTCTGTGCTTCCTTGAGGCGCCGGGCAACGGTCTGGCGCAGGCGGCTCATGCGCACGCGCTCCTCACGGGGGGCGTCCTCAGCGGATACCGGGGCGCGTGGAGGAGTGTTCGGGGACGGAGGCCCCGGTTGCGCTGGACCTGCGGCCGGGGCCTCAAGGGTGGCGTTTACATCTTCCTTCATGATCCTGCCATCCCTCCCGCTGCCTTTCACCTGATCCCTGGTAAGTCCGTGTTCCGTCATAAGTTTCCTGGCGGAAGGAGCATTCTCGATGTCCCTGCCGGTTACGCTGGAAGTTACCGTGGAGGAACCGCCGCCGGAACTGAGCACGGCGAGCCTGCCATTGGCGCTGACGGAACTGCCTTCCGGAGCTAGGATCTCCGTAAGCGTGCCGGGCGTGGGCGAGGGAACCTCGAAGGAAACCTTGTCGGTTTCCAGTTCGCACAGCATCTCGTCCTGAGCAACGGTGTCGCCGATTGCCTTGAACCAGGTGGAAACCGTGGCTTCAGTCACGGATTCGCCCAGGGCAGGTACCACAACATCGACCGAAGCGGTTTCATCCGGGCTTGGGCTGGGCCCGGCTGCTGCCGGTTCTGAGCTAACGGGAGCGATGTCGGTATCCGTAACGGTTGCGAGCAGTGCATCAACCCCAACTGCACTTCCTTCCGCTGCGACAATCTCTCCCAGAAGGCCGGAAGCGGGCGAGCGGACCTCGACCGTAACCTTGTCTGTCTCCAGTTCGCATAACATCTCATCAGCACTCACGGAGTCTCCTGATCGCTTGAACCAGGTTGCCACGGTCGCCTCCGTGACGCTTTCTCCGAGGGGGGGGACGCGGATTTCGATACTCATGGCGTTGTCATCCATTCAAATCTAGCGCGGCGTTGACCAGCGCCTGTTGCTGTGCCTGGTGAGCGGAGGCAAGCCCCGTTGCGGGAGAGGCCGACGCGGGTCGACCAGCGTAGGCTGGGCGGGTGTGTTTGGCCTTGATCCGTTTCAGTGTCCATTCAATGTTGGGCTCAATGAAAGACCAGGCACCCTGATTCTTGGGTTCTTCCTGGCACCAGATCATCTCCGCGTCCCTGAAACGTCCCAGTTCCTTGACAAGGCTCCGCGCCGGGAATGGATAGAACTGTTCGATCCGCAGGAGATAGATGTCGTCGATCCCTTCAGCGTCTCTCCTGTCAAGCAGGTCGAAATAAACCTTCCCGGAGCACAGGACAACCCGCCTGATCCTTTTGTCCTCCACCAACTCGGTATCGGAGTTTCCCTTCTGCGCATCGTCCCATAGAACCCTGTGAAACGAGCTGCCGCTGACGAAGTCCGATGCTTCTGAGATGCAGAGCCTGTGGCGCAGGAGAGATTTCGGAGTCATCAGTACCAGCGGCTTTCTGAAGCTGCGGTGCATCTGGCGGCGCAGTGCGTGGAAGTAGTTGGCGGGTGTCGTGCAATTGGCCACGATCCAGTTGTCTTCGGCGCAGAGTTGCAGAAACCGTTCCAGACGGGCGGAACTGTGCTCCGGCCCTTGGCCCTCGAATCCGTGCGGCAGCAGCATGACAAGCCCTGACATCCTGAGCCACTTACGCTCTCCGGAACTGATGAACTGATCGAACATGATCTGGGCGCCGTTGGCAAAATCACCGAACTGTGCCTCCCAGAGCGTCAGGGCGTTCGGTTCGGCGAGCGAGTATCCATATTCGAACCCCAGCACCGCGTATTCCGAAAGCATCGAATCGATGACCTCGTATTTCGCCTGGCCCTCCCGTATTTCGTTCAGCGGGTAATGGCGCTCCTCGGACTCCTGGTCGATGAATGCGGAATGGCGCTGACTGAACGTGCCGCGTGTCGCATCCTGGCCGGAGAGCCGCACTGGGTAGCCTTCAACCAGAAGGGAGCCGAAGGCGAGGGCCTCGGCTGTGGACCAGTCAAATCCCCTCCCGGCCTCGAACATCCGCCGCTTGGCCTCGATGAGCCTCCCGACAGTCCGATGCAGCGGATAGCCTTCCGGCACCCTGGTTAGCGCAACGCCGATATCACGCATGACCTTCTTCGTGATTGCGGTCTTGCCGCGCTGGTATTCCTTGCCTTCGCGGTCAAGGTGGCTCCACTGTCCGTCAAGCCAGTCCGCCTTGTTAGGTCGATAGCTCCTGCCGCTCTCGAACTCCTCGTTGAGACGCGCCTGAAACGCAGCCTTCATGTCCTCGATCTCGCCCTCGGGAATCAGCCCGTCCCTTACGAGGCGTTCAGTGTAAAGGTTTAGCGTCGTTCGATGTTTCTTGATCCGGTTGTACATAATCGGATTCGTGAACATTGGCTCGTCACCTTCGTTATGACCGAAGCGACGGTAGCAGAACATGTCGATGACGACGTCCTTGTGAAATTTCTGCCGGAATTCCGTAGCGACTTTGGCAGCATGCACAACCGCTTCAGGATCGTCGCCGTTGACGTGGAAGATCGGTGCCTCGACCATAAGCGCGATATCAGTCGGATAGGGACTCGAACGTGAGGAATGCGGTGCGGTTGTGAATCCGATCTGATTGTTTACGATGAGATGTATCGTACCCCCGGTCTTATGTCCGCGCAGTCCCGATAGGCCTAGGCATTCCGCCACGACCCCCTGGCCAGCAAAAGCCGCGTCTCCGTGCAGCAGTATCGGCAGAACGGCGATGCGATCATGATCGTCAAGCTGGTCCTGCTTGGCACGGGCTTTGCCAAGAACGACGGGGTTGACCGCCTCCAGATGGCTTGGATTCGCTGTCAGGCTGAGATGCACTGTGTTTCCGTCAAACTCTCGATCCGAGGACGTGCCAAGGTGATATTTCACGTCGCCGGAACCATCCACTTCATCAGGCTTGAAGCTTCCCCCCTGGAACTCGTTGAATATCGCCCTATAGGGTTTGCCCATAACGTTCGCCAGCACGCTGAGGCGCCCGCGATGCGGCATGCCAATGACGATGTCCTTAACACCCAGCGCGCCGCTGCGTTTTATGATCTGCTCCATCGCGGGGATCAGCGCCTCGCCCCCGTCAAGGCCGAAACGCTTAGTTCCAGTGTATTTTATGTGTAGAAACTTTTCGAATCCTTCGGCCTCGACGAGTTTGTTGAGAATTGCCCTCCGCCCGTTCTGCGTGAACACGATTTCCTTTCCGTAGCCCTCAATGCGTTCCTTCAGCCATCCAGCTTCGTCGGGATCCGAAATATGCATGTATTGCAGGGCAAAGGTACCGCAATAGGTTCGCTTGACGATATCAAGGATTTCGCGAAGGGAGGCGAATTCCAGACCCAGCACATGGTCCAGGAAAATCCTTCTGTCCATGTCGGCTTCCGAGAAGCCGTAGGAATTCGGATCCAGTTCGGGATGAAAGGACTTGTCCCGCATGCCGAGCGGGTCGAGATCGGCTACGAGATGGCCGCGAATTCTAAAGGAACGGATTAGCATCAGGGCGCGCACGCTGTCCTCAACCGCCTGCCTGATCTGCCCATTGCTGACCTCGACGCCCTCATCCTGCGCCCTGGCCCTGATCTTTTTCTCAATCTCCCGCGGCCTTGCGTCCAGCCATTGTCCGTCCAACGCCGCTATCCATTCATCCGTTGGCTGTGGCGGCCAGTCGGAGCGCGCCCATGAAGGGCCACCTACCTCGCGCCTGACGCTGGCAGTGTCATCCCCCATCTGCCGGAAATACAGCTGCCAGGCTTTCTCGACGGCGTCGGGGCTGTTGGTAAATCGGGCGTATAGTCGTTCAAGATACTCAGTATTCTGTCCATGTAGGAAGGAGGACGAATGAAAGGCTTCATTGGGGGTCTGTTCAGTCATCATACGTCACCGCTGTTGGAATGCATCGATTCTGGTTGACCGCCGCGTTATCAGGCCTGACCCGAATGTGTGGGCGAAATCCCACCGCTTTGCCGGGGCAGGTGGAATCTGACGACATGCCGACATCGTCTTCAGGGGGCACCTCATCCGATCGCCTCAATGATGGCCTCACCCAGACCGGCGGGGCTTTCGGCCACTACGATGCCAGCTGACCGCATGGCCTCTATCTTGTCCTCCGCTCCGCCCTTGCCGCCAGCGATGATTGCGCCTGCATGGCCCATGCGGCGACCCGGTGGCGCGGTGCGGCCAGCAATGAAACCAGCAACCGGTTTGCTGCGACCCTTCCGAGCCTCATCCTTCAGGAACTGGGCGGCGTCCTCCTCGGCGCTGCCGCCGATTTCGCCAATCACGACAATTGATTCAGTTTCTTCATCGGCGAGAAACAGTTCTAGCGCATCGATATGCTCAGTTCCCTTGATCGGGTCACCGCCGATACCAATGCAGGTTGACTGGCCCAGCCCAACGTCAGTCGTCTGCTTGACGGCTTCATAGGTCAGGGTTCCCGAGCGGCTGATCACCCCAACCGAACCCCGTCTGTGGATATGGCCGGGCATAATGCCAATCTTGCAGGCGTCAGGGGTGATGATGCCGGGGCAGTTGGGGCCAATCAGACGGCTTTCCGAACCGTCCAGCGCCCGCTTGACCTTCACCATATCCAGAACCGGAATTCCTTCGGTGATGCAGACGATCAGTTCCATTCCAGCGTCGATGGCCTCAAGGATGGAGTCGGCCGCGAAGGGAGGTGGCACGTAGATTGCTGATGCATTGGCGGCTGTGGCCGCCATTGCCTCATGTACCGAGTTGAAGACTGGTAGCCCCAGATGTTCCAGCCCACCCTTGCCTGGCGTCACCCCACCAACCATGCGGGTGCCGTAAGTGATCGCCTGCTCGGAGTGGAATGTTCCCTGGCTTCCCGTGAAGCCCTGGCAGATGACCCTGGTGTTTTCGTCTACAAGCACTGCCATTCCGGGCGTCTCCTGTTGTCTTCAGCGCGACGGATGTCGCAATGCGTCGTCTTCGTGACTTCCTGTAGGCTGGTGGTGTCTAGGGGCGACCAGACTGGCCAGACATCCACGGATCACCCCTGACCGCCCTGACGATCTTTTCAGCTCCGTCCCTGAGGTTGTCGGCGGCGATTACATCCAGATCCGATTGATTGATGATGCGCTTGCCCTCGTCAACGTTGGTTCCTTCAAGGCGCACGACCAGCGGAACGTCGAGGCCGACTTCCTTTACCGCACTCACCACGCCCTCGGCGATGATGTCGCAGCGCATGATGCCACCGAAGATGTTGACGAGGATGCCTTTGACGTTCGGGTCGGAGGTGATGATTTTGAACGCCTCCGTCACCTTTTCCTTTGTGGCCCCGCCACCGACATCAAGGAAGTTGGCTGGCTCCGCACCGTAGAGCTTGATGATGTCCATTGTTGCCATGGCCAACCCTGCCCCATTAACCATACAGCCGATTTCGCCATCAAGCGCGATGTAGCTGAGGTCGAATCTCGACGCTTCCAGCTCCTTTGGATCCTCTTCCGAGATGTCGCGCAGTTCGGCGATGTCCGGGTGGCGATGCACCGCGTTGCTGTCAAAACCCATCTTGGCGTCGAGGCATTTCAGATCCCCCTCATCGGTGACGACCAGGGGATTGATCTCGATCATCTCCAGATCCTTTTGGATAAACAGCCTGTAGAGCGAGTTCGTAAGATCTACGCATTGCCTGATCTGTTTACCCTCAAGTCCTAGCATGAAAGCGATGCGGCGGCCGTGGAATCCCTGATAGCCGGTTGCGGGATCGACAGTGAGTGTGAGGATCCTGTCCGGTGTCGTGGCGGCGACCTCCTCAATGTCAACTCCACCTTCCGTCGAGCAGACGAAGCCGATACGTCCGGAACTGCGGTCGACAAGCAGGGCAAGATACAGTTCACGCTCAATGCCGCTGCCATTCTCGATATAGATGCGGTTGACCTGCTTTCCTGCAGGTCCCGTCTGGCGTGTTACCAGCGTGCGGCCTAGCATGCATTTCGCTTCCGTCTCGGCTTCTTCGACCGATCGGGTGACTCGCACGCCGCCTTCGCTCCCGGCTTCGGGCTCCCGGAACCTGCCCTTTCCGCGCCCGCCCGCGTGGATCTGTGCCTTGACCACCCAGAGTGGACCATCAAGGGCACCAGCGGCTGTTTTGGCCTCTTCCGAACGCAGCACTACACGGCCGTCGCTGACAGGGGCGCCATAGGTGTGCAGGAGCGCCTTTGCCTGGTATTCGTGAATGTTCATGATTTCCCGGTCCTTGGCCACAGCGGTTTGGTCGCGCCGCGGGATGATTCATACGGCGGTTCGTCCTTTTGGCATGAATTGAGGGCGGAAATAAATCTCAAATTCGCTTAGGGCGGAACGGGGGCTGCGAAATTCCTCCAACAGATGTCACACAAAGGTCCTGCGTGATTACGGAACAGGTATGTGGAACCGGTTGCAGAGCGCGATTCGCACGGCTTCCATTCGATTTGCGATCTCTTTGTTCCCATCTGCTGTGGCCAATTGTAGCGGACGGAGGAAATGGATTCCGAATATCGGCAGACATGGGCACAAGCGTCAGGGACGGCGCTTTCATTGAGATGGTCTGTCCGGCTTGGCCGCCGGTCCGCATCCAGGCGTTCTCGCGGAACAGGCGCGTCTCGAGGGCAGGACGCTCGGTCAGTCCAGGCTGGGGTCAATTCCCTTGCAGGCCGCCACCAGACCTTTCACGGCGTTCACGGAGTTATCGAACATTACCTGCTCGTCACGGTCCAGCCTGATTTCGATGACTTTCTCAATGCCGCCGCCGCCGATAACTGTTGGCACACCGACATAGAGGCCGTCCAACCCATAAGCGCCCTCTACATAGGCTGCGCAGGGAAGCACGCGTTTCTGATCCCTGAGAAAGGCTTCCGCCATCTCAATGGCCGAGGTGGCGGGTGCGTAATAGGCGCTACCGGTCTTGAGGAGACTTACAATCTCGGCACCTCCATCCCGAGTGCGCTGTATGATCGCGTCGAGCCGCTCCTGGCTGGTCCAGCCGATTTCGACGAGATCCGGCAGGGGAATGCCGGCAATGGTGGAATAGCGGGCAAGCGGCACCATCGTATCGCCATGGCCACCAAGCACAAAGGCGGTAACGTCTCTCATGGAGACATCGAACTCAACGCTGAGGAAGTGACGGAAGCGGGCGGAATCGAGCACGCCTGCCATACCGCAGACCTTTTCGTGCGGTAGGCCGCTGAACTCCCTCAGTGCCCATACCATAGCGTCTAGCGGGTTAGTTATGCAGATGACAAAGGCATTCGGGGCGTTGCGTCCAATGCCTTCACCGACGGCTTTCATAACTTTGAGGTTGATGCTCAACAGGTCGTCCCGGCTCATGCCGGGTTTGCGCGGAACGCCTGCGGTAACGATACAGACATCAGCCCCGGCGATGCTGGAGTAGTCGTTGGTACCTGAGAGGGTTGCGTCGAAGCCTTCCGGAGGTCCGCTCTGGGCGATGTCCAATGCCTTGCCCTGGGGGACACCGTCAACGATATCGAAGAGAATGATGTCCCCAAGCTCTTTCACTGCGGTGAGATGGGCAAGGGTGCCTCCGATCTGTCCCGATCCAATGAGTGCGATTTTTGGTCTGGCCATATGTCCGGTCCTCGGTCAGGTTGTTCAGCTGTTTTGGGTAGTGCCATAAAGGATTTTGCGCAAGGCTGGTGTGGTAGCGGAAGCCAAACTGGCGCACATGCCGCAGGCGGAAAGTGTAGAACGGCATTCGTCAGGTGGGAACGATGATTGAGCTGAACATAGTGTTTTTCGCACTTGCCGTTCCAGCGGTTCTGTTCGCTGGAATCGCAAAGGGCGGCTTTGGATCGACGGCTACCTTCGCAGCCACGCCGTTATTGGCCCTGGTCCTGGAGCCGGCCGCGGCGGTGGCGATCATGCTCCCGCTGCTTGTCCTGATAGATTTCAGCGCATTGAAGGCTTACTGGCGGCAGTGGAATCCACGGATATCGTGGGTTCTGATCCTTGGAGGGATACCTGGTGCATTACTGGGCGCATTGCTGGTTAGTCACGCGAATCCGGATGTGTTTCGCTTGCTGATCGGTCTGGTAGCGCTGGCATTCGTGTCCTATCGTTTTGGAGAGGATCGCGGCTGGATTCCTCCCGCAAAGGCCCCAATGCCGGATCGTTGGGGGGTTCTCTTTGGCGCTGGGGCGGGTTTCACGAGCTTCATTGCCCATGCCGGAGGCCCGGTGGCTGCCGTTTACATGCTGTCCATGAATCTGGGAAAGCGGGAATACCAGGCGACAACGATCATCGTCTTCCTGGTCAGCAATCTGCTGAAGTTCGTGCTTTATTCCCAACTCGGGTTCTTTACGTGGCAGACAGCTGCTGCGGGCCTCTATCTGGCTCCCGTCGCGGTTGCTGGCACTATTCTGGGTGTTCGCCTGCACGGTGTCCTACCTGAGCGAGTCTATTTCGCAGTGGTTTACGTCTGTCTGACGCTCGCTGGGTTCAAACTGGTGTTCGATGCCCTGGTGTAAGCGCGCCCGCGAACGGTCGGGAGTGAGGCCTGGTGATCGAGTCGATCATCTGCGGGAGAATTCCATAAGGGTTGATTTCTGATCCATCCGTTCAGGTGCTGCCACTGGGATTAATTATTTCAGTTCCATCGCGACTGCGTGTTCGCGTTGCGGATTGGTGAAGGAGCTGCAGAAAGCGCCCACGTACGGATTTTGATCTCTGGCGACGTGGCCGAATTCGCCGTGGACTGATTTGGCTGACAACATCGGGAAGAAGAGTTGGAGATCCATGAATGCTGCGCTTTCGGCGGCGTTCGAAACGTCGCAGATGCCATGTCGCCTTGTGCCCCTGGCATCTGGACCTGGTGGATCATCCATATTGAATGGCCGATCTTCGCGCCAGGGCCAACCGATAACCGATCCAGTCTTCCGCCCTAGGGTTCGTTGACATTTGAATCTGAACGTCAGGACCGGATCGGCCACGGTGCCCCCAGCAAAGGCCGAAACGGCCATTCAGGCAATCGGGGGCAGTATGATGGGCGAAGGCAGGTAGGTCCTGACGGATGACATGTGGGAACGGATCCGGGACATGCTTCCGGGTCGGAAGGGTGACCCGGGAGTGACGGCGGCGGACAGCCGTCTTTTCCCTGAGGCGGTTCCATGGCGCACCCGGACGGGGGCCCGGTGGCGCGACCTCCCGGAACGCTTCGGAAAGTGGAACAGCGTCTCCAGACGGTTCCGGCGCCGGGTGGAGGGCGGCGTTTCCGGCCGTGTTTTCCAGAGGATGTCCGGAGAGTTCGATTTAGGGTACGTCCGCGTCGACGGCAAGGTCATGAGGGCCCACCGGAAGGCGGCCGGCGGAAAAGGGGCCTCGGGCCAGGGGCTCGGACGCTCGCGGGGAGGCCTGACCGGCAGGGTCCTGGCGATGACCGACGCGCCCGGCTACCTGGTCGACATCGCCATCCCTGCGGGCCAGGCCCACGACCTGAAGGGTCCTGGAGGCCGGACTTTCGGGGTGCTGGTCGCGGACCGGGTGTCCGGTGCCGACTGGCCGGTCTCCGAGCTGGAGCGGCGCGAATCGGCAGTGGTGATTCCGTCGCGGTCGAACAGGAAGGTGGTGCGTGAGCATGACCGGGTGATGTATGGCTGGCGCCACCGGATAGACAGTTTCCTTGCCAGAAGCGGGGAGTTCCGGGCCGTCGCGGCACGTTACGACAGAACGGTGGCAGGCTTTCGGGCGACGTTTCTTTTGGTGGCGACCGTGACCGCCGCCAGATGATTGTCAACGGGCCCTAGCATCAGGGGCGTATCCACAAATAGAGCACCAGTACTCCTCGAACACAAAGCGCCCAGCGCGGAGTATCTGCGCCGTGCTGCAGTCATCGCCGATGCACCTGCATTTCGCCAGCGTGTGGGCGCGGCAATGGTCGCCCGCTTCGAAGAAGATCCTGACGCCCCGCCCAAGCCGGTCGAGAGGCAGATTTACGGGGAATTCTACTCCAACGCCGACAAGCAGCTCCTGCAGGAGTTTCAGCGTGCGAGCTGGCCGCGCCGCCAGGAAATCGTTGCGAGCCTTTCGGACTCAAGGCTACGTCAGCTTGGTCGGCGGTTGGTGGTGTTCTACAGCCCAGAGCTGTTGAGCGCGGAAGAGATGGCGCGGTACAACGGCTATCTGCGTGAAAAGTGGTCCGCTCCGGATACCCCAGAAACCGAGTGGATGACCTTCGAAAAGATGCAGGTTGCGCTGGATGGCCTGCGAGCCGCTGGAGCTGCGAAGCCTACCGAGCTTGAAGGGATCGCCTCACTTCTCGCGGCAAAGGGTGCGAGAGAACTTTAGGCCATCACATGCGGCTACGCGGTCGCGCTGGCATTCTGCATCTGACGAAAGTTTTCGTTTCCAAGCAGAATATTCCATCTTGGATTGGCGGGCTTGAAAGATACGTCTGCAGGATCAGAAACAGCGTGGAACGGATGAAATCGCCACGATTTTGCGTTTGCTGAACTTTACACATTGGGCGCGGTACTGCCCTTCTAAGCAATTCCCAAGAATGACAGCTCAGGGCCTGCTGTTCGATTGTGGAAGAGTGCAATAAGATATGCCGAGCGTCAGGAGCCTTCGATGGACTCAAACCAAGGATAACGAGCATCAGGCACGACAAGTTCGATATCGTCCTCGATATCTGAATAGAGCTCTGTAGTCCATTTTTGAGTATGACCCATTGCTGCACACCAAGCCGCAACGATGGCATCAACCTCATGTTCTGTCGCGTCCGACGGCATCGTTTTCTCAAATATCTGGCGGATTGAGTTCCCGAGATTTGTTTGAAGAATTAGTTTCGGGTGGCTCTCATACACTGGCAAACCAAGCCGTCTCGCCACAATGGCGCCATTCAAAGTCATCGCGCTGTAGAGAGAGTTCTGCGCGACAATTGAGTTGCCACCATACCTGCGTCGGAGTGCGTCATCACAGGCACGACCACCCTTGGGCGACCACGCCAGAAGGGTATCAATGCCAAGTGCATGGGCGCTGCATGAAAATCTTGTCAACCACGCGATGGCCTCCACAGCATCGCGCACCTTTTTCGTTTCAACCACTTTGGGGGCGTCTGAGCATAACTGAATTGCTGCAACACCGTTTTTACATTTTCCACCAGGATCATAGCCAAGATACAATTCCACGTGTTTGCCGCCTCATTATCGGTGTTCTGGTTAGTCCGCTTTTGTCATCCTCTCCGAGGTGCAGCGGCTCCGCAAGTCATGGGGTGCCTGCCCCGTGCATGTCACTTGTCTCTGGCTGACACAGTAGGGTGGTGATGATACCTGATTCGCATGCAGGTCGGGATGCGCCATTTCAGTGAGGGAACGGTCGGGTGGCTGAGGTCCGCGGCGGCGGCGGGAGCCGGACGGCGCAGTCTGGCGGCAGGCCTGTGCGAGCGCGAGGACTGGACCAACGCCGCCGGAGCGCCGTGCATCGCCTCCGCCCGGCTGGCCCTGCCGAAGATCGCGGAGCGCTACGGCATCACCCTGCCGCAGGCCGGATCGCCGGTGGCTCCCGGCCAGCCGCTGCCGGAGCATCCCGACGTCCGGTTCTCCGGCACGCTCGCGGAGCTCGGCGGTGTCGGGCTGGAGATGGCGGAGACGGCGGAGCAGCGGCGCGCCCTGCGGGGGATGATGGAGAGCCACCATCCCCGGGGCGACCCGTCCAATCCCGGCGCGCTGCTCTTCTACTGGATCAGCAGCGAACGCCTGGGGCGCGTCGGCGGGCTCTGTTTCCACGCGGCCAACTGGCACCAGAGGGCACGGGACGCCTACATCGGCTGGAGCGGCCGGGAGCGGATGGCGAAGCCGACTATGGTCAGGCTGTCGGCAACCGTGGCCGCGTGAAGAGCGCCGTGCCAGATAAGGGCGACATCGCCGGGGAAGAGCGACCAGTCCTCGCGGTCATCGTTCAGCAACTTGCCGGTACGTTTCGTCTTCGCAGCCCCCGCCTGGTTGCGCCAGGAGGGATCGTATTCTACGCCAGAAGGAGGGTCGGTCACCATGAGGAGCGGCTTCACGCTACCCTGGAGGCGCCCGACCACATCGGCGCTGGTGCTGTCTCCACATATCAACCGATGCGAACCCAACTGCCAGAGGTCACCTGCCACCGATACCGGTGTCACCGGGGGTTCGGGAATATCGTCCTCGCCGTCGACAGCGCCGTCATCGCCTAAGCCGCCAGGATCCTGAAGCAGGGCTTCCAGATCTTCATCCGAGAAGCCGAGCAGGTCGAGGTCGAAATTCTCCGCCAGCATCCCAGCGATCTCGTCGCGCAGGACAGCCTCATCCCATTCGCCGAGTTCGGTCAGTTTGTTGTCGGCGATGCGATAGGCGCGCCGCTCCGCTTCATCGAGATGGCCAAGCCGGATAACAGGGGCCTCTGTCAGGCCCAGCGCGCCTGCAGCCAGCACACGTCCGTGGCCGGCGATCAACTCGCCGTCGTCCGCCACCAGACACGGCACGGTCCAGCCGAATTTCGCCATGCTGGCGGCGATCTTCGCAACCTGCGCCTCACCATGGATCTTTGCGTTCTTGGCATAGGGGCGCGGCTTCTCGATCGGCCAGAGCTCGATCTGGCGCAGCGCAAAGATAAGATCCATGGGGCGGGAGGCTCACAAGGTGCAGGCGAGGCATGCTGAAGCCAGCTCCGAAGTCATGGGCGCGTCAGCGGTCGCGATGTTGGGAAAACAAAAGGGCCCGCGAGGGTTATCCTCCGGGCGCACATCTTCGATGGTTTAAGGGTAGGTCAAGAGGGGCAGCTTTGTCGAACTGTTTTTCACATTGGAATCAATAGGTTCCCAGTAGGCATCCACAGCGCGTTGCTTGGTGGCTTCCAGCCAGCGCTTGGTTTGGCCAGAATGGATCCCAGGTGGAATCCACCCTCACAACTGCCGCGGTCTGCTAACCCGGATATCTCACCAGCCGCAACCCGAAGCTCCAGCACCGGCCCGGAAGGGGTTCCGGGGGCGGTTCGTGGGCGTTCCGGCAGCTCCGTCGGCCGACGGAACCCGACAGTGGCCGTCCGGTGGCCGTGATGACGAGAACAATGAGGGAACATCCACGGTCCGGCAGCCGCGGGCGGCGGCGCCGGACACACCTCTCCCGCTGCGGGCCGGTTCCGCCCGCCAGTCCGGGCCGTCAGGGGCCGGATCCGCTCAGGCGGGCGTGGGTTCGGGGGCGGGTTCCGGCTGCGGCGGCGGCACCTGCGGCGACGGCGCGGCCAGCAGCGCGGCGACCGCCCGTGCGAACAGCTCCTGAAGGGGAAAGACCGAGGACAGCGACAGGCGGACGCGGCGCACGCTGACCGTCACCCGGCAGGCCACCTTCAGGAGCCGCGTCCTTATGGTCCCGCACTGGGCCCTCGCCATGTCCGTGCCGGCGAGGCCGATCGCCCGGACGGTCCGGAGCAGGGCTCCGGCGAAGGCGGAGAGGTACAGCCGCAGCTGGTTGGCGCGCATGGTCGCCGTCGAGGTCCGGTCGGCGAAGAGTTCCAGCTGCTGCTCCTTTATCCGGTTCTCCATGTCGCCCCTCGCGCAGTACAGCTTCTCGTAGAGGTTCCTCGCGGTGAACCGGTCCTTCGGCAGGCTGGTCACGACGAAGCGGGGATTGGCGCCGCCCGGTCCGGGCAGCCACTCGGCCTTGCCCACGACGCGGCGGGTCCGGCTCCAGCTGGACCGGGTCCGGTAGCGAAAGTCCCGGAAGCGCCGCGACGGCTTTCTGGAGGCGATGGCGCGCCGCCGCGACCTCTCCAGCGGTCCGGCGATCCGCTCCACCAGGCGCGAGTTCCTCGCCAGTCCAAGCACATAGTCCACGCCATTCGCCTCGCACCAGGCCATCAGGCTCTCGCGGCAGAAGCCGGAATCGCCCCTCACGATGATCGCCGTCTCCGGCCAGCGGGAGCGGATCCGCTCCACGATCTCCGCCAGCGCTTCCACCGATCCCTCCGACGCGTCGATGTTCGCCGGACGCAGCCGCGCAGGCAGGACGTGGTCGCCGCAGGTGACGTAGAGCGGAAGGTAGCAGTAGTGGCGGTAGTAGCCGTGGAAAAAGCGGCCCTCCTGGGCGCCGTGCAGCGGGTCGTCGGTGGCGTCGACGTCGAGGACGATCTCCCCGGGCGGGACCTCGTGGGCATCCAGGAACAGGTCCACCATCAGCCGCTCGATCGCGGCGCCGTCGGCCACGATCCGTCTGTAGCGGTCCGTTTCCGCCGCCTCCGGCGTGCCCAGCTCAAGGCGGTTGAGGGTGCTGGACCCGGCCAGGGGATGGCCCCGGTCGCGCTCCCTCGGCCGGTCGGCGCCGGTGATGTCGTCGCGCCCGACGGCCAGCGCCAGGACGCTGTCGTCCCGCAGGCGGTCGTGGTCGTTGACGTCCTCGTAGCCGAGGGCGATCGCCATGACGCGCTGCGCCACGAGCTCCCGCAGCCCGTGCTCGATGCGGTCCTGGTCCCGGTAATCGGTCAGGCACTCCGCCAGCCGGCGGGTGACGTCCGCCACCCGGTCGGCCTCCCGCAGGAGCAGCGCGCCGCCGTCGGAGGACATGCGCCCGCCGTCGAATGCGGCGGTCACCTCCCGCCGTCCGTGCCGGTTGAACTCGATGTCAGGGCTGTTACACTGTGTCGGCATGGGGTCCGGTCTCCTCTCATATGCAAGGTTTTGATGACTCCCGCATATATCATGGAATTCGGCCCCATGCAACATCATCTGGTGAGATATCCGGGCTAACCCTTTGATCACGATTCCAAATTTAAAACGGACATCAAGGGGTGGCTTCCAAGTGGATTCCCCGGTGAAAAGTCCAAACGCTAGAAATCTTCCGCGCTGCGCCCCCCGTATACGGATCGGGTTCGGGAGGACCCATGCTTGGGGGGATGCAACCCGGCCCAAAGCAGTAGTTCGAAAAAAGCGCTGCGAACGGCAGCTTTCCGAAAAGGGAGCAGCGTTGCGTGGCCTACGTCGAAACGAAGATCTACGCGATGTACCGTCGCGCGAACGACAACGAGTTTACGTCGAGGGGGTATGAATTTAGGTAGTCGGACGCCGTCAAATCACTCAACGTGGCCAAGTGGAGACCGTCTTCGTGCAGTGAGAATGGCCCTTGCCAATCAATTGCGCTGACCTTTGGCCAGATTTGCTTCCTGATCTCTTCGCGATCCGACAGTTCACGTTTTCCTTCATCCTCAAGTATCGCGATGAAGGTGATAGGAACTGAGGCCATTTCTGACCAACTCGCGTGAGGATATGCGCGGATCTCACGAATAGAACGAACGGCTTTACCGAGGTCAGATTCACCTTTCGGGTACTTCGAAAGGATCGCTTTGCGCAAAGATGCCACTGAGGCCACGAAAGCATCTGGAAAAGCAAATCGACCAAAGAAGGTCTCAAGAGCTCTAGCAAATTCGAGCTGCTGGCTCTCGTCTTCGCACCCGCGTTGCCGCTCCCAAGACACCAGGAGGTCTTTGGTCACGCTCATTGTGCGAGAGAAATCGACAACTACTCCGTTTGGCGTTGCGGACAGAAAGCTGAAACGAGGTGCTTGGCCTCGTTCGATCTCCCCCATACGTTTCGCGTCGACAACGACCATCGGGCAAACAGAGACATACGGAATGCGCTCCGGCTCCCGAACCACGTCGCAAGTCTGAGATATGACAGCAAATCCGACTATCTCGGAGTCGAATACTGCACCTCCATCGTCTTCGCCTTCATCTATCAGTTCGGAGACGTCGCGAAACAGGAAGTCGCCACAATCAAGAGAAAAATCGCCTTGCTGCCAATCAGCAAGGCGAGCCAGAAAACCTTGGTCGCTCTCCGATGCTTTCTCGGTCAACCAGCACTTCCTTTATGCCTTGTTTCGACGTGCTTTTGCGCGCCGCAGCTTCGGTTGACTGAGCGGCAAGATTTCTGTTTCGTCCATTTCGATCGACGCTTCGATGGCATCTCCCCAGTGCCTTGGCACGTTGAACCTCTCGGCGTCCTGGGTCAACGCAGACCCGAAGGCAGGACGGCCCACACCTTCACCTGCAAGTGCGCGGACCAGTTCATACTCACCGCCACACAGCAAACCCAAAAAGGTTTGCCCCGGTCGCGCGTTCCTCAGAAGCAGATTGCGGTTCTCTTCGGCTGATCCTCTGTCGATAAACTTGAGAGCGGTTACGACTTGCCCCAAGCGCTCATGATTTTCAGCGGACACAGTCTTTCCAGACGCCCAATGATATGGAGCACGTGCGGACACGTCGAACACCTTCGCGATCTGAGCCCATGTCAGCCCAGAGATCTGCCGGAGTTCGTGGACCAATTCGGCAGGTGTTGTGTTCGCGGTCGGATCGTTGTCCTCCACGGAGAATGACACTGGAATGTTCAGTGCAGTGCTGCCCTGAAGGTATTCTTGGCGCATGGCTAACGCTTGAATGTCTCGCTCGAACACCTTGAAACTTTGCCCATGCGAGAACGGTGCCGCCACCTCGGGTGCGGCTTCAGCCATCACATCCAATCGAGCGACCCCATTCACTGCTGGAGCAGAAGGGATCGCGGCGGATGCCGCGCCTGCGGAAAGTTGTTCAATCAACATGTCACTTGGCTCCAAAACGTTCCAAGAATTTTTCGGTCACACTCCACCGGAAGAAAGCATAGGCGCGCGCAGCAACCTTGTCGAGTTCGGTACACAGCATGTGGGTATCAAAGCTCTGCCCTTCACAATTTGTGCTGTAGGAGTCCACGTCGAGAACCCAGCTTTTCACACCAACAGGCGGTGCCATTTCTACGTCATGGCTAAACGCGGGAGGCGCGAGGCCATACCGAGCGATGATCTTGCCTTCCCTGGTCGCGCCCGTGATCTCGGTCATCGAAATGTCGATGTGTTGGACCAGTCCTGATTGGAGAACATTCAGCAGCTCTGGATTAACCAAATCCGATATGGCCTCAAGGTCAGCAGGGTCCTGCAGGCGATCAACGTATCTACATCCGACACGCTGCACTAGCGAAGGGCGAATAGTCTCAACGAGCTTTCCAAGAATGAACTCGAACCGAGACAGGAAGTCGTCTCGGGACACATAGCTCGCCGTTTCCAAAGTGATCGCATCGGGCCCCAAAGACACACGCAGTACCCTGCGCGCATCGAAGAACCGCCAGATAACAGTGGTGACTTGCCGCGGCTTCACCTCTTTTTTGCCGTTGATAACGATGTCCACACCTTGGATCGTGTCGCTCTGAAAATGCGGGTACTCGTCACGGATAGCCTCTTGGAAATCAGCGATGTAGCTTTCTTCCGCTATCTTGGCGATCCGAGGAAATTTCACTTGCCCGAGCACACGCACCAAGGGCGCGTTGCTCAGGAGTACACGATCAGAAACCTCCCCGAAGAGGGGGTCGTCGCAACGATCTGCCATGTTGTTCGCCCTCATTTTGACCAGAGTATAGCATATGAAGTAGAGTGTGAAGTATGAATTTCAACTATCAGGAGGTAAAGATTCCTTTAACGGCCGGCGGGCTACTCGAGCGCGGGCTGGCACAGCTGCAACATAAAGCCGAAGGAAAAGATACAATGCAGCCGAGCCGGTGCGTTGGCTCGCTGCCATACTGCGGCTTGGCGTCGGCATGCAAGGCAGCAGCTATTGGTACTCCTCGCAGCGAAGGACTGCTCTCCGCCCAGGCCGACTGTCTTCAACTCATCTCCCATGGCTTAGCCATTGGCATCACTGACGCCACATCGACTTCCTGCAACATGCCGACGGCGAAGTGTCAATTGGCATGCAATCCGGGTGTCCGATCGGATTATGTCGGCAGGCAATTGGCATGTCAGCGTGCCTGCTTCGCAATGTCCGGTCTCCGGAAGTCGCCGCTGCCTTGCTACGCTCGGAATTGATCCAGTCAAATCGGCAGGACAGGAAAGGGGGGCGCCCGTCCTTGGCAAAGTGCGTCGCCTCTCAGCGCTTGCCGTAATAGAGTCCTACTACGTGCTCGGCTTCGGCGAAGAACAGCCAACGCAGGGTGAATACTCCAGCGATGTGCGCGCCAGCTGCCGCCCAGGTAACATGGTGGTGGACCAATGCGATCGGCAGTAGAGCCAGGGGCAGGACAAAGCTGAGCAGGAATGCAATGCGCCGCAGCTTGCGTGAGTGGCGGCGAGCGATGACATGGATCATCTCGTGGGTCAGATAGTTGTCACCGGTATGTGGGGCCTCGAACGCACGCACGGTGCCGAAGCGGCCGAGGCCGGTTGCCGTGGCGAGCGTCGTGCCGCTGGTCCGCAGGCGCGTGTCTCCGACCTTCCAGGCATAGGATTGGACCAGACCAGTGACGACCAGCAGCGCGAAGGCGATCCAGATCATTCCGGAGACAATGGCGCCACCACAGAGAGCGAGAAGCAGGAATAGCGCATTCGTGGTCCAGTGGTTCCAGCGCGGGACGGCCTTGAGCTGGGCATAGATCATCGAGGTGGCGATGATGGTGACGAGGCAGAGCGCGGCACCGAGCCAGCCAAGCTGAGATGCCTGGATGTCAGTGAAGGTAGCCAGCCCGGCATTCGCTCCGGTTACGGCAAGTGTGATGCAGGCAAGCCAACCTTCGCGCGACAGCCATGAGCTTCGCCACTGCGTGAACGCCTTTATGGCGCGTTCTGGGTGACCCAGATGGAACGCCGAGGCCACCAGGCCGACGGAGGCGAGCGCCAGACCGATGCCGTATCCTATCATGGCATCCCAGCCCGAGACGGGCGGTAGGCCGAGGCAGAGAAAGGCAAGGAACCCAAAGCCAAGACCGGAAAGAGTGGTGAACAGAATGATGGACTTCGCCGGGTGCATCAGAGCCGTTCCAGCGCGGTGTCTAGCCAGGCCAGAAAGCCTTTGGGCTCTTCGGCGACAGGCTCAAGGAACGGTGAAAGTATATCGAGATCCTCGTCTTTCCCACGTGGAGGTAGGTAGCGGTTGACCGGCTTTGTGCCCTGTTCCGGCATCAGTTCGGCTCCACCCCGCTCAGCGACGAGCTGCGACACTTCGGATGAAGGGTCTGATAGGTCGCCGAAATGCCGCGCTCCTGTCGGGCAGGTCCTGACACAGGCCGGAACGCGATCCTCTTCCGGCAGGTTGTCGTTGTAGATGCGGTCTACACACAGAGTGCACTTTTTCATCACCTTCTCGACCGGATCCATCTCGCGGGCTCCATAGGGACATGCCCATGCACACAGACCGCAGCCTATGCAGTCGTTCTCGTTGACCAGGACTATTCCGTCTTCTGACCGCTTGTAGCTGGCACCGGTTGGACAGACCGTCACGCAAGGTGCATCCTCACAGTGAAGGCATGATCTGGGAAAGTGGACGATCTGGGCCGGAGCACCGTTTTCCGGCTGGATTTCATAGGAATGGACCCGGTTAAGGAAACTGCCGACGGGATTGGCGCCATAGGCGTCCTGGTCCGCCAGCGGTACGCCGTAATTCTCGGTGTTCCAGCCCTTGCAGGCAATTACGCAGGCGTGGCAGCCGACGCATGTGTCAAGATCGATGACAAGGCCGAGGCGGCGCTCGGTGGAGGTGGGAAGGTCGGTCATTTCGGGGTGCCTAAGCTGTGCAGGATCGGAATTGGCGTGAAACTCGGGCGGGTCATGTGCCTGTCTTTCTGCGGATATCGCGGGGTGCGGTGGGCACCGGTGATCCGATGGGGGGGAACGAGGGGTGCGGCTGGGCCTGTTCGTTGGCGCTTATACGCTCGATTCGCACCCGCAGGTCGAACCAGGCGGCCTGACCGGTGACCGGATCAGAATTAGCCCAGCGAAGTCCGTCGCCCCTGGATGGAAGCAGCTCGTCGATCAGGTGATTCAGAATGAATGCATCAGTCGCTTCGGGGGCTTCGGTGTCGAGCGCCCAGGTTCCCCTGCGCTTTCCGATCGCGTTCCAGGTCCAGACGGTGTGCTCGTTCAGTGCCGCCATATGTGCAGCGGGAACGGTGATCTGCCCGCTTGGCGAGATTACCCGCGCCCAGTCTCCATCGGAAAATCCGTGCTCTTCCCAGATCGCCGTTGGGAGATAGAGGGGGTTGCGTCCGTGGATCTGGCGCAGCCAGGCGTTTTGCGAACCCCATGAATGGTACATTGCCATTGGACGCTGCGTAAGGGCGTGGATGGGAAATTCGGACGACTCCACCAGGCTGTCGAAAAATGGAGGATACCAGATGGGAAGAGGATCCAGCGTCGTCATTATACGTTCACGTAGCCGATCCGGTGGTTGGCGATGCCCATGGCCGGCCGCCGCAAGCTGGAATCTCCGCATCGGCTCAAGATAGAGCTGGAACAGATAGGGGAGAGGGGCGTCATAGAGGCCTGTTTCAACCGCCCAGTCCTGATAGGCGACGTTCCATGGTTTGAAGAATGCGGCGTCTGGCGGCACGGCCCGGTGCCAGAAACCACCATGATCAATATAGCGCTGCAGCTGGTCGGGGTTGACATCTCCCCGCCCGGTTCCGCCGTCATTCTGGCTCTCGCCATTTCCGTCCAGTCTCCAGCCTGCCAGAGGGCCGATTCCAGGACGACGTTCATGCTTTGTGATGTAATCGGCGTAATCCGAGTATTTCGCGCTGCCATCCTCATTCACGAACCCGGGCAATCCCAGACGCACGCCTAGTTCACAGAGCACTGACTGAAAACAGCGTACGTTCCGCTTGGGTTCGACGACGGGCCAGCGTATGGCGTCGGATGCGGCATCCGCTTCACTAATCGGCCGGTCGAGTAGAGAAATGCAGTCGTGACGCTCCAGATAGGTGGTGTCGGGAAGGATCAGGTCGGCGTAGGCCACCATTTCGGACGCATATGCGTCGGAATAGATAATGCGTGGAATTACATATTCCCCGTTGCCATCGCGATCGGTTAGCATGTTCACGACGCCGGGAGTATTCATTGTGGAATTCCAGGCCATGTTCGCCATGTACATGAACAGGGTATCGATCCTGTAGGGATCGCCGGCGTGGGCATTCGAAATGACCATATGCATCAGTCCATGCGCGCTCATCGGGTTCTCCCATGAGAACGCCTTGTCGATGCGCGCAGGGCTCCCGTCCTGCCGGAGAGCGAGATCCTCTGGACCGTGAACGAAACCAAGATGCGGGCCATCGAGCGGCTGGCCGGGCTGAACACCACAATGCGGTCTTGGATGCGCGTAGGATGGCTTGGGGTAGGGTGGCTTGAAACGGAAGCCTCCGGGTGTTTCCACCGATCCGAGCAGGATCTGCAGCAGATGCAGGGCGCGGCAGGTCTGGAAGCCGTTGGAATGGGCGGAAATTCCGCGCATGGCGTGAATGCTGACAGGACGGCCGATCATTCTCTCATGGTGGATCCCCCGCAGATCGGTCCAAGGACGTTCGATGACAATCTCTTCGTCAAACGCGGTCTCAGCGAGCTGGGCGGCGATGCGGCGGATGTGATCGGCCTTGATGCCAGTAGGGCCAGCCGCGGCTTCCGGTGAGAATTTTGGATCAAGATAGCGCTCGGCAACCAGGTGAAAGACCGGCCGATGAGTGATGTCCCCCTGTGAAAGCACGCCGGAAAGGTCTGGCTCGACTCCCGGGGCGATTGCTGGGGCCGGTCTTCCCGTTCTGCGGTCGATGACTAGTTCGCGCCCATCCGAATCCCTTAGAAACAGGCCATGATCCGGGCTGGCCGGATCGGAATTCACCAGAACCGGGGCGTTGGTGTAGCGGGCGAGGTATTTGAGGTCGACCCTGCCCGCCCGTAGCAGTTCATGGACCAGCGCGAGGACAAGCAGCCCGTCGGTCCCTGGTGTAATGCCCAACCATTCGTCAGCGACCGCACTGTAGCCGGTGCGGATCGGGTTTACGGCAATTACCTTCGCTCCCCGCGCCTTCAGTTGACCAAGGCCAATCTTGATCGGGTTGCTGTCGTGATCTTCGGCGACGCCAAAGAGCATCAGGAGCCTGGTTCTATCCCAGTCTGGTTGGCCAAACTCCCAAAACGCACCACCCATGGTATAGATGCCGGCAGTGGCCATGTTGACTGAGCAGAAGCCGCCATGTGCGGCATAATTCGGGGTGCCAAATCCCTGTGCCCAATAGCTTGTGAACGACTGCGACTGGTCTCGCCCGGTGAAGAAGGCGAGCTTCTCCGGATGCTTCGCGCGAAGCGGTGCGAGCCACTCGACCGCGGTTCGCAGGGCCTCGTCCCAGGAAATCTCCTGAAATTCGCCCGACCCGCGGGCCCCCGACCGCTTCAGCGGCGCACGCAGCCGCGACGGAGCCGTGACCTGCATGATTCCCGCAGAACCTTTCGCGCAGAGAACGCCCCGGTTGACGGGATGGTCGCGATTGCCTTCAATATAGGCGACCTCACCATCCTTCATATGCACGTTTATGCCGCAGCGGCATGCGCACATATAGCATGTGGTCCTGCGGATTTCGTCCGAGACCTTAGGCGATGTATCTAATGCGGGCTGCCGTGCCATTGACCAGGTTTCCTCGCGGGTGAATGCAGCCTCCATGGATATTCGCAATTTGGGCGTTCGCAACCGGTTTTGCCGAATCTCGGTCACAACGCCTCAGGTTCCGTCGTTCCGCCCCTCTCCATTCTGAATGGGTTGCTCCATTTTGTTGTGTGATCCATCCCAATCACTACTGTTGTTAGGGAACTAAGGGCGACGGAGATTATTGCGCTCCCATCTCACGCTTCGTCCTTGGTTTGGTAGTCCGCCAGCCTTCCGTTTTGGGTAGCGCTGCCAGGCTCGCGGGTGGGATATTCAGAGATGGGCGCGGTCATCGCCAGAAGATGGCTCCGCGAACCGACTTCAATGGCCATCCGCAGTTTTCATACGTGCTCTCGCTAGGCTGAAGCTCCACACCCTGGCAGCTCCGAAATGCCACTCCACGCGCAGCCGACTTCCGCGAGGGTCTGTCGAACGCTTCTCCGAACCCGGCTTCGTGCGATCCGGGCGGATCTGGATACGCTCCCAATGCTGGGTGGCGGATTCCGCCAACGTCGTATCGATGTACTCCTCCACAAATGCCGGTGCCTGCACCTGGCGGCTAGCTTTGGTCGGAAGTTCTGGGAGGTTCCATTCTCGACCGGGGGAGAACCGTATCGGATCATCTCGTCTGAAAGCTGCATCTGGATGTCCATCCGGCGGAGCGGCGTGAAACCGAATGCCGTTCCAGAACGTCCCCGGCTTCGAAACCGGGGACCCGTTTCACGGGTCTGGGAGAAGGTGCCTGAATGGGGCCACGAACCTGGCCCGAACCACGATAGGGATCATTTCGAGCATACTTAAGTTCAGGAGCGGGCCCTGCTTCGATAGGAAATCGCCGCAGTCCGCATGCGTCACTTTGGGCTCGTTGTGGAATGAATAACAGCAACCTCCAGATTCGCTGACGAACTATTATATTTTGTGTTTTCAGTTACATAAACATCCTCATGTAGATGATTCCTTTCCTGGGAAATCGAAACCCATGAGGTGAATCGCGAATTTTTCCTAGTCATTGTGACTCGACGCGGCCGAAAAAATGGGATACCAAGGGAAGGTTCGCTCGGGGGGGCGATCTGTTTGGTGAATGTTGGAGAGATATCGTGCGATTGGTTTCCATGCTTTGTGGAGCCAGCTTCGTCTGGCTGTTGAGCTGTGCCGGCTCGGTTGCTTCCGAGGCAGTTCTGACGGGAATTGGGAAGCCCCGAATCTCAGACAGTGAGCAACTGACTGGTTTATTCGGAGGAAACAGCTCCAAGGCGCCTCGACCTGTGGAGTTCAGCAAAGACTGGGTTTACTCACTGCCAACGACGAAGGGTGGCGCAGACTGGGAGTGTCTTGCTGAAGCAATCTATTTTGAAACACGTGGCGAAGCTGTCAAGGGACAGTTCGCCGTGGCGGAAGTGATCCTGAACCGGGTAGAAAGCGATGGTTTTCCGGATTCGGTCTGCGGTGTTGTCCGACAGGGAACTGGCCAGCTTTTCCAGTGCCAGTTCACATATTTCTGTGACGGGTTACGTGAGGACATTAACGAGCCTGCGTCATTTGAACGGGCTGGCAAGATCGCGCGCGTAATGCTGGACGGAGAGGTGGCTGGCCTCACAGATGGCGCGACGCACTTTCATAGCAGTTCGGTTAGACCGACCTGGTCCAGGATCTTCAAGCATACCACGACGATCGGCAGACACCTGTTCTATCGGATGCCTGCTAAGTCGCTGCGAGTTACTGAGGGCTTCGCGGTCGCAAAAAACAGCCAGTGATCTGTTCTTTCGCTCGCAGTCTCATTCGTTAAGCTTGGGATTGGAGATATTGATCCGACATACCTGCTTCAATCCGCTGAACATACGGGTCGGGGGACTGTTAGACTACCTGTGATGGAATTCGGTTCAACCGGCTGGCGGTGTTAGGCAGGATGCACCTTTCGGCTCATCGGTGATTGCTTTGGGACTAGGTGTGTGTTGCGCCACGATCAAAGGTCTTTGATCATAATTCGTTGATATGATTAATCATCTGGCTTTCACGGGGCTGACTCTCCCGCTACCTGCCTGAGGGAGGGCCTGCGGGTGGCCAGCATTCGTCATCACGCCCGAACCGGTGGCGCATGATGCACCACCCCGGAGGCCAGTGGATTTCCGCTGGGGCACTCTCGATCCTTCGACATCCCTCGGTTTTTTTGATGATCCTGGTCTTGTTCCGTGGATCCGTTTTCTTGAGCCATTTACGTAGATTCGGCCCGACGTAGTCGCCGTAGGGGAACAGCATATACACTGTCGGCACCGTCTCCTGCAGCCGCATGATGACATCCGGCGCACCGTCCCGATCCTGGTCGATGGCCAGTTGCAGCCGCCCTTCCGTGCGTGCGGTGCGGTACTTCGGAGCGAGGGAATGGGACAGGCATGGAATTCCCCGTCCCCGGTCTGCAGCAGCCCCTGGCGACCATGGCCCTGAGCATCGTCCTGGGGGTGAGGCCTTCGGGAATCCGTCCGGATTGTGGAGCCGCCCGGTGCCGTCGAGGATCGCGCTCCTGGACAAGTCGCGGTCACCGATCCGCGCCATAAGGCCGCCCAGCGGACGCCCGCATCCGGAAAGCGGCCCGCCAGCGCGCCCTGCATAGTATTCCACGCGCATCTCCGTGGTCTTCACTCGCACGGCACGGCGGTCGGCTCGGTCGAGGTCGCCGCCGGTCCCGGCCAGCTCGCCCGTCAGGCCCGCCGGGAGTATTGGACATGCATCGGCCAGCCGTCGGACCACCGGGCGATGCCGTCCTGCCAGGGTTCCGGCCGATCGGTCACCCGAAAGGGTTCGGTGAACAGCGCCACCGACCGCCTGACCTCGTCCGCGGGCAGGCGTCCGACCGAAACCCCGAATGGCGGATCTAGGCGAGAGAGCCCGACATCCTTCAGCCGCCTCCGCGAATCCCCCAGTCCGGCGAACACCGGCACGATGGGTAGATGGTGCTTTCCTCCATGGAGTGCCCGCAGGGAGTTGCGAACCGATGTGGCGCCTTCAGGATCCACGTTCTGGATCTCGTCGACGAAGACGGCTGTCACGCCCCCTGTGATACGTCCGAACATCTCCAGGACCTTGGATGCGGACATGGACGCGCCCGGAAGTGAAAGAGTGAGCGATTCGGTCAGTTTCCGAATGGCCCCCGGAATCCCCGACAGGGCATCTTTCGCCGCGGCAGGGACCCTGTCGGGATCCCCAAGGTCGCCCTCCTCAAGCTCAATGGAAAGAATGCTAGCCTCGCACGCCGCCAGTCTCTCCCGGATCTTCGTCATGAGCGAGGTCTTTCCGGCTCCCGGGGCACCCTGGAACAGGACCGTGACCCCCTCCGCCGGGTTCCTGATGCCGGCCCGGCTGCGTTCGAGCACAGCCTGGCATCTGTCCTCGACCAATTCGATCAGCTCCTCCCGGCCAACGAAGAAGTCGGTCAGGTGGCGTGAGGTTTCCGTGCTGAACCTGCGCAGTCCCTCGATGTCGGGTCCGGAAATGGAATTATCTCCCCAGCGAGCTGCCTGGGACGGACCATAGCGCGTTTCCCTGGCTGCTTCACTTCGAATCGGCGCGGCCTACGCCGGTGGTTGTCAGCCCGGGCGCTTCGGAGCGCTTCAATGGGTTCCCTGAACATCCCGGCGCTAGCGCCCGAGAAAGTCGAAGCTAGGTCGTCCGGACGCGAAGCCCACCGGGGTCCGTCCCCCTACCTTCCCATGGTCATTGTGCGTGAATCGGTCCTGACCATCCCTAGGCAGACCTGTCCCCTGCCGACACCTGCCGTTCCACTGGTTTCGCAGCGAACGCCTGGTGTGTGTCGGCAGGCGGTTTTGTGCGACCCACTGGCATCAGGGAGCAGGGACGCCTGTATCGGAGTGTTCCCTGTATTGAACAAAGGAGAAAGGGACACGAAGGCATGCCCCCGGTCTTGACGCATTGCTTTCCAGGACCGCTGGACCGTCATTCAAAGCGTATGTTCAATGACAGAAAGGTGGTTCCACGTTGATCTTCCGTGCGGCGATTTCGGCGAGATACGGATCGGTAAATCGCTGCAGCGTGGTTCAGGATCAATGACCATTGGCCTGTCCTGGTCTGTGTGGTTCCAGTTTCCCAGCCGAAGATCCATCAACACCATTCCGGCCAGGATCAGGTCGGGCGTCCTAACCTACATTAATGGCGAGAGTGTTTCACATTCATCCAGCAGCAGAGGAAGGAACCATTTTGCAAAATCTCTCCGTATTTCCAGTTAAGCTTTGACAGATATGGCGTTTGTTACCATTCGGGCGCCTGATTGGGTCCGTCGGCGGCAAAGGAGATCGCTGATGCGGTTCTTCAGCCTGCCCAATATGTTGTCAGAAATGCCCCCACCGCATCTCTGCCCATCGTCCATCGCGGACCCCAGTCACCTTCGAGCGACCGGACGCATACTGCGTCCGACGCAAGGCAATGCAGGATGGCCTGACATCCGCTCAGACCGCACATGTGGTCAGGATCCCGCATGCGACGTTCCACCGTTGCGGAGACGGCGACGGTGACTGTCCACAGGCCTGCATTTGGATCCGCAGCTTTGGAGACGGGCGCTGTATCATCTGAGCAGAGGACTTTCGCTCTATTGCAGGCCGAACCGGCTCCAGGGTCGACTTGGAAGTGGACAAATTGAGACTAAACGATATGGAACAAGTGGATGAACGCTGTTCCCGACCGCTGCAACGCAGCCGCGAAACACCTTGTTCCCTCCCTCAGGGCTACCTGTCGCGTTGCGGGCCAGTACCTTCGTAGTGAACAGAGCCGCAGGGGGCTCTGAGAGGGGTGTGATCAGGTTCACGGCCTTCAAGAGGTTGAGGGGTGTTTGCAGGAAATTGCGCTGCGTGTGGATTTTCTGGTAGTGCCTGTAGAGGATGTAACTACATGATCGTTGAGGTAGGAACCGACTGGAGTGTCGCATTGGCGCCTCAATGGGAATCTCCAGTCCTCATCAGGCTGGGAAGGACGTCAATTCCTTGGTTGAGTAACTCGAGAGCGGGCTCGTATGGCACCGCGAGGAGATCGTGATGAGTGAAGACCTCAACCATGCCTTCATGCATCCCGAGATGCGTGCCGCCGCAACAGCAGGTGCGGATCCTCTCGACCGGATCAGTCTACGCAGCCATGTTGCCAGGGTGGATATCGGCGCTTTCCAGACTGAACGCGGCGTTCGCCAGCGCCTTGAGTTCAATATCGTCGTCGAGGTGGCACCGCAGGCGGATGCCGGAGATGATGTCGATTGTGTTCTGAGTTATGATCGGCTCACCGAGGCGATTGAGGCTGAACTGACATTGGAGCGGGTCGATCTACTGGAGACGTTGGCCGAACGGATTGCTGGTCGCATTCTGGGTGAGCCCCGTGCGATGCGGGTGTTCGTGCGCATTGAAAAGCTCGACCGGGGTCCTGGTGCGTTAGGGGTCGAGATCGTACGGTCGCGTGGTCAGCCACTCAAGTGCCAGGTGGCGGTGGAGATGGAACGAAACTATTGCCCAACGGTGATTTTCCTACCCGGTACCGTCGTTGCCTCCGCTGGGCTGAGTGCCTTGATTGACAGGCTGGCGGAGGACTCGCCACACGCCGTCTACTGCGTCGGCGCTGCCATGACAGCAATGCCGCCATTAGAGAATCCAGAGATACGCAGGCGCATTGGTCTGCTTGCGATTGAGCAGGCGGCGTGGGGTCTTTCAGCACTTGATTCTCGCTTCGTCGTTGCCGATACGCGAACGGAGCTGGAATGGGCGTTGCGCAACGACCGGATTCCTGTCTGGGCACCGTCGAAGATGGTTCTTGGCACTGTCGAAGCACCGAAGGCGGCTTCAGAGGACCCGCTTGGCCTTGCGGCGTGGTTGGTGGGCGAGTTGGATGCGGTTGAACTGGTGACTGTCGGCGTCGCCCCGCCCGCGGATATCGGGACCGCATCCCGTGAACTGCCTTGGGTGTACCCGAGGTGAACCGCCTTTGCCAGCCAATCGCCCGAACCGGCTCCAGTGGTGGCTGTGGAGAGGCATTGTGGACCGCGCTGCCTTTGGCGGGCAGCGACCATGTGTGGTTCGAACGCCTGAATGTCTGGACTCGGGCAGACGGGTGGCAGCATCTGTCTGCAGCTGAGCTCGGGGCTGATGACCGGAATCGCCTCTGTGCCAGGCGGGCGATCATCTGCGGGATTGGCCTGGAAAGTCCCAGGATTATGGGCATCATAAACGTTACGCCGAACAGCTTTTCGGATGGCGGTGACCGGCTGGCGGTGACGGACGCGTTAGCCGCGATGCGGACCATGATGGATGCGGACATTATCGATGTCGGTGGCGAAAGCACCAGACCAGGGGCGGAAACGGTGCCGATGGCTGAGGAAATCGCTCGTGTGGTTCCGGTGATCAAGGCTGCGCGCGGTGAGGGGATCGCTACTCCGATTTCCGTTGACACCCGAAAGGCCGCTGTCGCGGCGGCCGCCCTGGATGCCGGAGCGGATCTGGTCAACGATGTGTCCGCGTTAACCTTTGATCCGGCTATGGCGGAATTGGTGGCCGAGCGAGGGGTACCTATCTGCCTGATGCATGCTCAGGGCGACCCGTTGACCATGCAGGATGCACCGCATTACGAGAACACGCTTCTTGATGTTTTCGAATTCCTGGAAAGCCGGATTCGGGTTGCCGAGGCAGCAGGTATAGCACGAGAGCGGATCATCATCGATCCGGGCATCGGGTTTGGAAAGACTCTGCAACACAATTTGACCCTGCTGCACGGTCTTTCGCTTTTTCATGATCTCGGGGTTCCGCTACTGTTGGGCGCATCCCGCAAGCGTACGATCGGCGTGGTCGGCGGAGCGCCCAGGGCAAAGGATCGGTTGCCAGGATCGCTGGCTGCGGCACTGCATGGTGCCGCGCAGGGAGTGCATTTGCTGCGGGTGCATGATGTTGCTGAGACCAGACAGGCGCTGGACATGCACATCGCGATGAATATGGGTGAATGGAATGGCGGCTAGGTTATTCGGAACGGATGGGGTGCGTGGTCGTGCGAACACTTACCCGATGACAGCGGACGTGGCGCTGCGGTTGGGCATGGCCGCAGGGCTATATTTTCACGGAGAACGATCAGGCCGCCACAGAGTGGTGATCGGGAAGGATACCCGGCTCTCTGGATACATGCTGGAAAACGCGCTTACCGCTGGACTGACTTCGACTGGCATGAACGTGCTGCTACTCGGGCCGGTTCCAACTCCGGCTGTCGGTCTGTTAACTCGGTCCATGCGCGCCGATCTCGGCATCATGATTTCGGCCAGCCATAATCCCTACCATGACAATGGCATAAAGTTCTTCGGGCCTGATGGCTTCAAGCTTTCGGATGAAGCGGGAATCGAGGCTTTGGTCGCTGGAGACATGTCCCTTGCGGAGCCAGAGTATATAGGTGGTGCTCGCCGCATTGACGATGGCCGGGGGCGTTATGAGGAATTTGTCAAGACGACCTTACCTGGTCATGTGCGACTCCATGGAATGAAGGTGGTGGTCGACTGTGCCAATGGTGCCGCCTACCGTGCGGCTCCCGAAGTACTGTGGGAACTTGGTGCCGAGGTGGTTCCGGTGGGAGTTTCCCCGAACGGGCTGAACATCAACGATGGTTGTGGCTCAACCAGCACCGCACTTGCGGCGGAGACGGTCCGGGCAGTGGGTGCCGATGTGGGCATCTGCCTTGACGGAGATGCGGATCGGGTGATTATCCTCGATGAGACTGGTGCGGAGGCTAACGGTGACCAGATCATGGCACTTTTTGCGACTCGGTGGGCGGATAGCGGACGGCTTGCAGGCAATACGCTTGTTGCGACTGTCATGTCCAATCTTGGGCTGGAGCGCTATCTGAAGGGCCGTGCCATCGACCTGGAACGTACACCCGTCGGTGACAGGCATGTGATTGAGCGCATGCGCTCGGGCGGCAGGAATCTCGGTGGCGAACAATCGGGTCACATTGTGATGACCGATTATGTCACGACTGGTGACGGTCTGATCGCCGGGCTGCAGTTTCTCGCGGCGATGGTAGAGACCGGCCAGCCCGCTTCCGAACTCGCGCAACGTTTCGATCCCATTCCGCAGCTTCTTCGGAACGTGCGGTATAGTGGCGACCAGGATCCGCTGGAGAACGCCTTGGTAAAGGACGCGATTACTGAAGGTGAGGAACGGTTGAACGGATATGGGCGGTTGCTGATCCGCAAGTCTGGAACTGAGCCGTTGATCCGCGTGATGGCGGAATGCGAGGATGAGAGGCTCCTTCACCAGGTGGTCCAGGGGATTGTTGCCGAGGTCGAGGCAGCGGTGCGCTGATCTAACGTAACTGGCCAGATGCCGGAACCCAATTCGTAATGGGACCGGTGTGTCCCGTGCGCGGCACTGCGCGCCCGGGACCTTGACAGCCAACCATCAGTTCTTCGATCGGTCGACCATTCTACCTGCCGAGATCCACGGCATCATGGCGCGCAGTTTTTCACCGACTTCCTCGATCTGATGGGCGTCATTGTTACGACGGATGGCCTTGAAGCTGGGTTGCCCTACGGAGCATTCGGCCATCCAGTCACTCACGAACCGGCCCCGTTGGATGTCATCCAGAATCGCTTTCATTCGCGCCTTGGTCTCGGCGTAAGGCAGAATGCGCGGTCCGCTTACGTATTCGCCGTATTCCGCCGTGTTCGAAATCGAGTAGTTCATGTTGGCGATGCCGCCCTCATAGATCAGGTCAACGATCAGCTTAACCTCGTGCAGGCATTCGAAGTAAGCCATTTCGGGCGCGTATCCCGCCTCGACCAGCGTTTCGAAGCCCAGACGGATCAGCTCAACGAGACCTCCACAGAGCACCGCCTGCTCTCCGAACAGGTCCGTCTCGCATTCTTCCTTGAAATCGGTTTCAATGATTCCCGAGCGCCCGCAGCCGATAGCGGAGCTGTAGGAAAGGGCGATTTCCAGCGCTTTGCCTGACGCGTCGCCGTGAACCGCCACAAGGCCAGGCACGCCGCCACCCTTTACATATTCACCGCGCACGGTATGTCCGGGGCCTTTAGGGGCCATCATTATGACATCCAGCGATGCGGGTGCCTCGATCAGGCCGAAATGCACGTTCAGACCATGAGCGAATGCGATCGCAGAGCCGGGGCGGATGTGATCCTTCACGTGCTTCTTCCAGGTTTCGGCCTGCAATTCGTCCGGCATGGTGAACATCATCAGGTCACACCAGGCGGCGGCTTCCGAAATGCCCATGACCTGAAGACTTTCTGCTTGGGCCTTCGCTGCGCTGGGCGAACCTTCCCGCAGAGCCACGACTATGTTTCGGGCACCACTGTCACGTAGGTTAAGCGCATGTGCGTGTCCCTGGCTTCCATAGCCTAGAATCGCCACATTCCTGTCCTTGATCAGATTGATATCGCAGTCGCGGTCATAGTAAATCCGCATGGCCTTGAACTCCTGATTGGTGGTTGATTGGCGGCATGGTAGCGATCTCTCCGCGCTTTGCGAGAGTGCACCGGTCGGAATCCTGCAAAATTTTGCAATGTTCATTCGCAAAAATTTCGGATAATGAGAAATTCATGCTGGATGATCTCGACAGACGCATTCTGCGTGCTCTGCAGGACGAGCCTACGCTGGGTCTGCCTGATCTGGCTGATCGCGTGCGGGTGACCGTGTCGCGCGTTTCCCGGCGGCTTGAGAAGCTTCGAGAGCGCGGGATTCTTCGGGGGATCAGGGCGCTGATCGATTGGCGGGTGTTGGGCTACGAGGTTGAGGTGAGTCTGCGCTTTTCTCTCGACAAGACCAGAAGAAACGCATTTGATGAGTTCATCCAGGCAGCGCGGGACGTTCCGGAGGTCACCGAGATACAGACCTTTCTAGGAAAGGTTGATGTCCGGCTGAACGTGATAGCCCGCGACATGGGGCACTACAGGCGACTGTACCGCGAACGAATCCTGACCCTACCACACATCTCCGATATCGAGGCACTAATGCATGTGACAACGGTGAAGGAGCAGGACCGCCTGCCAATATGATTGCGCTGGACGCCATTGACGGGCGCTTTCTCCGTGCTTTGGCGGAGGATGCGACCTTGCCCGCGAGCGTTCTGGGAAGGCGTTTTGGCCTTAGTCAATCGACCGCATGGCGCCGTATTCGCTGGCTTGAAGAATCCGGTGCCATACGAGGCCACAGGGTGGACATGGATCTCGAACGGCTGGGATTCGGTGTGACGGTATTCCTCGGAGTGAAACTCGCCGCAAAGGGCCGAATGGGACTGGAGGAATTCGAGCTTGCGGTTTCAGCCATTCCTGAAGTGCAGACAGTGCAGCATGTGCTTGGTCTATATGATTTCCGGCTACGGGTAGTTGCTCGTGATCTTTCGGACTTCGAGCGTGTATTGCGGCGTCGGATTATGGCGCTGCCGGGAATAGGGGATGTCGAGTCGAATGTGCTCCTGAGCGAGGAACTTCGACCTGGACCTCTTAACTGACGGGTCCCTCCTTAACCGGTCCTGACGGAAACACGATGGTCGGTCTGGGACGATTGCGGTTCAGCCAGGCCCATATTGGCCCATGCCGAAGCGCCCGATGGCGCGGCGCAGCGGCGCTATGTCATGCGCGGCGATCAGTCCCACGCGTCGGAGGGCCTGAACGCCGGGATTTGAGGATTTACAGACCCGGTTAAATAGATCAATCGCGCGAATCAGCAAGGAGATCTCGGTCTCGCGGGACTTCGCGTAGCTGGCGAGCTGGGCAGGAGAACCAAGTTCTCGAGGGTCTGTCCTGGCGAGATCAAGGAGGGTCGAAATGTCGCGCAGTGACGAGTTCAGTCCCTGCGCGCCAATGGGCGGAAGAACATGTGCCGCCTCCGCCACCAGTGCCGTGCGTTCAGAGACCATGCGAGTGGCCTGCCGGGTCAGTATGGGCCAGATGCGGACTGGACCGAGGCGTTCCATTGGGCCCAGCTGGTTGCAGGAGCGTATTGTCATCTCTGCATTGAATTCCGATACTGGCATGGCAGCAAGGGAATGCGCCTTTGCTCCGGAATTCATCCAGATGACGGCGCTGGCTGACTGGCCTGCCGCATCCGGTAGGGGAACGGTGGTGAACGCTCCACCCTCGCTGTAAATCTCGGTCGAGACGTTTTGATGTGGGATTGCATGACTTGCTTCGAAGGCCAGCGCCTTCTGGCCGTAACGGGTCGTGGTTGTGCTGATTCCGGCGGCTTCACGCACCGGGCTGTCGCGTCCGTCGGCTGCAATGACCAGACGGGTCCGTAGATAACGACCATTGGTCAGAGTGACGAATGCCTCGCCTGTGCGGGTTACCATAGACTGGAAACCCGTTCCAGGAGCGAGTTCGACGTTAGGTAATCTATCGGCAAATCGGGTGGCTTCGACTCGAATGATCCAGTTGGGGAGATTCCAGCCGAATGTCCTTATGGCTAGCTCGTCAGGCAGGAACAGACGGGATTCCGCGATCTCTGGCGGCCAACCAACCGTGTCGACCACGCGCAGTGCGTCGAGGTGTTCGGCATGGCATTCGAGGGCGGACCAGAGACCGGCCTCTTCCAGTAGGCGGCGTGACGGAAGCAGGAATGCCGTCGAGCGTGGGTCAGTCCTTGAGCCGTCGGAGGGGTTTGTGGCTGGGGCGGGGTCGGCGAGAAGGACCGAGAACCCCGCATTGCCGAATGCAGCCGCGGCGATGAGACCTGCGATTCCACCTCCAGAAATGAAGATGTCGACATCGCGATCGGTCATGAAGCGTTTCCATATGGTGTCATGGGCCGCACTTGATGGATGTGCCCGCCAGTTGGAGTGACTGTCTGGTTAACGGCATCGAACTGGTACGGCAACCATTGTCCCTGCGTGACCGGTTTGGCCGCGTCGGTCAGCAAATTTACAGGCGTCAGGACTCCTCTGGTTGCGGCCAGCTGGGGAGATTCAGTATGGTGGAGCTGCTGCCAGCCATTGGCGCTAGGATGGCGGGGCAATGGCAGGAGATGGCGGATGGAACTTGACTCAGGGTAGGGAGAGGATCCCGCAGCCGATAGGAATATGGGCATGCCTGGAAGCAAGCCGCAGATGAGTGACGCATATTCGTTGATTCTTGCGGCAATCGACTCGGGCGTCTATCGTCCAGGCGACCGGTTGGTGGAAAGCGAACTGGCGGATCGTTTTGGAGTCTCGCGCACTCCAATTCGTGAGGCGCTTCAGCGGCTTGAGACTCAGAGCCTGCTGTCTCGAGACGGTCGGTCATTAATCGTGGCTTCACTCGACCATAACCAGCTCTCGGAACTCTATGTTGTTCGTGCGGTGCTTGAGGGGCTGGCGGCGCGGCTGGCTGCGCGGCATGCGACTCCCGAGGAGGTCAGGGTTCTGAGGGAAATGGTGGCCAAAGAACGCACTCTGTTGGGGGATCCCGAGGCGATGAGCCGGGCGAACCGCCGATTTCACAGGCAGGTACATCTTGCCAGTCACAATCGCTATCTGGTGCAGCAGCTTGAACTAGTGCATCGATCGATGGCCCTGCTGGCAACGACATCCCTGGCTACGGAGGGTCGTGACGAAGCTGCGCTCGCTGAGCATGTTGGCATTGTCAATGCCATAAAGGTCGGCGACCCGGAAGCGGCGGAACGTGCATTGAGAACCCATATATCCAACGCCTTTGAAACCCGGCTGATGCATGTCGCGATGAAGCAGTATGTGGAGGACAGTCATTCATGGTGAGGGAAACTGTACCTGCCGCTTGGTCGCTTTCCAGCACCCCAATGGTGTGGTGCCGATTGGCGGATACGCTGAAATTGCGGGAATCGGTGGGATTTGCGCCATTTTTAAGGAGTTGATAAAGGCTGAATGCCGTGATTAATCCTGGTTTCATGCAAGCTAGCACAGGAGGCATTCCAATGGCCCTGCGAATCGGAGACATCGTCCCTGACTTCACTGCAAACACCACGGAAGGTGAAATCTCGTTTCATGACTGGATCAGAGATGGTTACGCGGTCCTTTTCAGCCATCCCAAGGACTTTACACCGGTTTGCACAACCGAACTGGGGACAATGGCGGGGATGCTGCCAGAGTTCGCAAAACGGAATGCCAAGATTATTGGCATTTCGGTGGACCCTGTGGAGGACCACCACAAGTGGAAATCCGACATTGCTTCGCTCACGGGCAATGAGGTGACCTACCCGATGATCGGAGATCCTGGGATGCAGGTAGCAAAGCTCTATGACATGCTTCCCGCAACCGAAACTCGTGTTGAGGGACGTACTCCGGCTGACAACCAGACCGTCCGATCGGTGTTTGTCGTAGGACCCGACAAGAAACTGAAGATGTCGATGACCTATCCGATGACGACTGGCCGGAATTTCGACGAGATTCTCCGCGCTCTTGATTCGATCCGACTTACCGCGGACCATCAGGTGGCGACTCCGGCGAACTGGACGGCAGGTGACGATGTTATCATCACACCGGCCGTGTCCGATGATGAGGCCACGGCACGTTTCGGAGAATTTGAGCGGCCACTTCATTACCTACGGCGCACGAAGCAACCGACCTGAGATTATACCGATATCGGCATAATCGCTCGGGGCTGCCGGTCGGGGCAGGAGCGACAGCAGGGCCACATGTGCTCGGGATGCTTCAGGGGCATTCGTCAGGTTCCTCGGCAGGTTGCTGCGGGTCTGAACCGCCCGAATCCGCCGGATCGTGTCGGAAGGTGACCGAAAACAGAACCTGAGCTGATACAAATGGTCTCCTGACGGCCGACGTTCTGCCTGGGCCTATGTCTCTGTAAAGCAAGGTACATCAAGCGGGCCGCAAGCGTGTCCCATGCGGCGAAAAATTGTTTCAACAAAATTGCTGTCAACAGATTTGTTGCCCCACTTCCGCCCCGAAGCGCAACCCCCCGGCCCTTTCCAGGGCGGTTCCGTAGCGGGGGCGAAGCCCGGAAGGAGGGAATGTCCCGGAAAGGGCCGGGGGGTTGCGCTTCGGGGCGGAAGTGGGGCCGGATAATGTGCCGCTCACGCTGCGGTTCCTACTCCTGCGTGACAGGGGATCTGATTGGGGAGTCGCATTGCGTAACCGCCCAACCTGGCAACCTGGAACCTGGTGTTCAGCCGCAGTCCATGGCCGCGACGAATCTCTCGAACAGATAGTAGCTGTCCTGCGGGCCCGGACTTGCTTCAGGATGGTACTGGACAGAAAATACCGGCCTGTCCTTGACGCGGATTCCGCAGTTCGAGCCGTCAAACAGCGACACGTGAGTCTCGATCACTCCCTTTGGTAGGGTCTGGCTGTCGACGGCAAATCCATGGTTCATGGATGTGATCTCGACCTTGCCTGTCTCAATGTCCTTCACTGGATGGTTCGCGCCGTGATGGCCATGGTTCATTTTTACTGTCTGAGCTCCCAGCGCCAGCGCCAGCATCTGGTGGCCAAGGCAGATTCCGAAGACCGGCAGATCCGTCCTGTCCAGAATGCGGCGGATTTCTGGCACCGCATATTCTCCGGTCGCGGCGGGGTCGCCTGGCCCGTTTGACAGAAATATGCCCTGTGGGTCATGCGCAAGAATCTCTTCAGCGGTGGCGGTTGCGGGCATCACCGTGACGTCGCATCCGGCTGACGAGAGGCAGCGAAGGATGTTGCGCTTGGCGCCATAATCGACCGCAACGATCCGACGTCCCGGCTCGGCGCGTCTGGAATGACCGTCAGGCCAAGCCCAGCGGGTCTCGTTCCAGCGATAGGACTGTGCACATGTCACGTCCTTGGCCAGGTCGAGCCCTTCAAGTCCCGAAAACTCCCTGGCCGCTCTGGTGAGAGCTTCAATATCGAACTGGCCTTCTGGGCTATGCTGGAGAGAGACGTGCGGAGCGCCTTGACAACGGATGGCGCGGGTCAGTCGCCGTGTGTCGATTCCACCGATGCAGATGCGCCCGTGTTTCGTAAGCCAGTCAATCAGCTGTTCGGTAGAGCGCCAGCTGGACGGCTCTGTGGGATCCCATTTGACGACCATGCCATTGGCGAACGGGCAGTTCGCTTCGTCGTCTTCAGGGTTCACGCCAACATTGCCAATATGGGGACAGGTGAATGTCACGATCTGTCCGGCATAGGAAGGATCTGTCATGATTTCCTGATATCCAGACATCGCTGTGTTGAAACAGAGCTCAGCCGTGGTTTGGCCCGCAGCACCAAATCCCTGACCGAAGAACAGGGTGCCATCGGCCAGCGCCAGGCAGGCGGTCATTCCGTTTGCACCCTGCGACTGGGGCATGGATCACACTCCGATCTGAACGGATCTGCGGGAACCTAGTGGCGGCGTCTGAACCGGTCAAGCAGTAAGAAAAATGTGATATCCCTTTTTTTCAGTTTGTTACACTCGCACGCAATTATTGCTTCTGGCATCGGTGGGGTCTACGCTTGCAGCCTGGATTGAATCTTGGAACGGGATCTCCGATGGATATGCGCCAACGGATCGCTTCTGGACTTAAGGAAGCGATGAAGACTCAGGACAGGCCAAGATTGTCGACGCTGCGTCTGATCAGTGCCGCGATCAAGGACAAGGAGATCGCACTGCGTGGTGTGGGGGCCAGCGTAGGCGATGTGGAGGTTCTTGGCATTCTCGGTAAGATGGTAAGGCAGCGTCAGGAGAGCGCGCGGACTTATGAAGAAGGGGGGCGGCTGGACCTTGCGGAACGCGAGCGGGCCGAGATCAGGGTGATTGAGGAGTATCTGCCGAAATGGTTGAGCAGCGATGAGGTTGCGATGGCTGTGGACAGGGCGATTCGGGCGGCTGATGCGACCTCAATCCGTGACATGGGTCGGGTCATGAGCGCACTGAAGACGGAATATATTGGCCAGATGGATTTTGTTAGAGTCGGTCCAATGGTTAAGGAGCGCCTCGGTCGCCTTGTGTGATATGACCGGTGTTTGAGCGACTCCGGATTTTGTGGTCGCTGGCTGTTGTGAGGGGATCTGTATGTCTTTGATTTCATTGGGATTTTGTCATTCATAAGTGATGGATCGCTGCTCTCGGAGCTTTAGATCAGGCGGAACGGGACACTGAGCTCAGCCAGTCGCATGGTGTGACCGGTTCTCTCTTCCGATCAGTAGTGCCTAAGCAGAACCAGGCCATGTGTCGCCATCGTGTTCAGGGGAATCGAGGACAGGGTCACGAAGGTCAGTCTCCTGCGCTTCTCTTGAGCAACAAATTTCATGCCGTTATTGGGGGCCATGTTCCGCTCCGTCGGGTCCTGTTCAGGTCACAGCCAGGCTTTCCTACCAGGGGCTGGGACTGTCCGGTCGTCACGCTGCCGCTCGGGACCTCTCCTCCGGGTGTGACCATGCGCTACGGGATTGGCTACCCCCGGAACTCCAGGTTCCAGGTGGGGCATTTCCCTCATCGCTTTGGCCCGATTCTTCGAAACCGGGAATGCTTTGCCGTTCTTCCCGCTCGGTTCGTTCCAGTATTCCAACCACTCATGAGGTAAGCGTTGGACACCAGTCTGGCCGCTGAATGGGCTAGGAGAAGCCAGCGCGCCGCAATGCCGCCCGCCGAGTCACCCATGCGTGGTTGCGCATGGCAAAGGATCTTTCTAAGCAGAGCGCCGCGGCCGTGCGTGGGGCGGGCCTGGTATATGGGAGAGCTCTAATGACGGTGGCAAGGGTCGAGCGGTATGGTTTGCAGGTAGACAGAGGTCTAGCGGACTTTCTCGATAGCAGGGCATTGCCGGGCACCGGAATTGCGCAGGAGGATTTCTGGCGGGCATTCTCGGTGCTTGTGCATGACTACGGGCCGAGAAACCGGGTGCTGCTGGACAGGCGTACGGAACTGCAGCAGAAAATCTCCGCCTGGCATGCAGCCCGTCGAGGCCAGGAACTGAATCAGAATGCCTATCGCGGGTTTCTTGAGGAGATAGGATATCTGGTTCCGGAAGGACCGGATTTCACCATCGGGACCACCAATGTGGATCCCGAATTCTCCGATCTTCCCGGACCACAGCTTGTCGTACCGATCATGAATGCGCGTTATGCGATCAATGCTGCCAATTCGCGTTGGGGATCCCTTTATGATGCGCTTTACGGGACGGACGCGCTGGGAGACGCACCTCCTGAAGGTGGCGAGTTTGACGCTGCGCGCGGTGCGGGAGTGATAGCATGGTCCAGAGCACATCTCGACGCCGTCGCGCCATTGGTGGCAGGGAGCTGGGCAGACATCGACATGCTCTCCATAGAGGACGGAACGCTTACCCCGGAGCTTGCGGACCCGGATCAGTTTGCCGGGTTCAAAAACGACGGTGCGGCATTGCATGTTCTTCTGCGCGTGAACGGACTGTACATTGAAATAGTCGTCGATTCGTCCAGCCGGATAGGCGCGCAGGACCGCGCAGGCATTTCAGATATCAGGCTTGAAGCGGCAGTGAGCACGATCATGGACTGTGAGGACAGTGTTGCCGCGGTCGATGGTGAAGACAAGACGCTCGCATACGCCAATTGGCTGGGGCTGATGCGGGGAGATCTGGTTGAGGAGGTGACGAAGGAAGGCAGAACCTTTGAACGGATCCTGAACCAGGATCAAGTATATTCCGCGCCGGATGGTGGTGAATTGAGGGTGAAAGGTCGCTCGATGATGCTTGTTCGCAATGTCGGACTGCTGATGACCACACCCGCCGTGCTTGACCTGGATGGAAACGAGGCATTCGAAGGACTGATGGACGCGATCTGCACCACGATGATCGCGATGCATGACCTGAACGCCTCGAAAGGTCCGAAAAACTCGGCAACAGGTTCGGTCTATGTTGTGAAGCCCAAGCTGCACGGGCCTGACGAAGTGGGGTTCTCGGATGAGGTGTTTACGTTTGTCGAGCATGCGCTTGGATTGCCGCAGTATACGGTGAAACTGGGCATCATGGATGAAGAACGGCGAACGAGCCTGAATCTCAAGGAATGTATTCGAGCGGCGAGGCACCGGGTCGCCTTCATCAACACAGGGTTTCTTGACCGTACGGGGGATGAGATTCACACGTCCATGGAAGCGGGTCCGATGATTCGAAAGGGTGACATGAAGCGGTCGGCCTGGATCGCATCCTATGAGGACCGCAACGTGGATATCGGACTGGCCTGTGGGCTACAGGGCCGCGCGCAGATCGGTAAGGGAATGTGGGCGATGCCGGATCGAATGGCCGACATGCTGGAACAGAAGATCGACCATCCCCTATCCGGTGCGAACTGTGCCTGGGTGCCGTCGCCAACGGCTGCGACACTGCATGCAACGCATTATCACCGGTTCAACGTCTTCAGGCGCCAGAAAGAGATTGCGGCGAAAGGTCCCCGTGGATCCCTTGAGGATCTGCTCTCGATACCATTGCTCACGGGCCAGAACCTTTCCGAGGCTGAAATCACCGCCGAGATTGAAAACAACTGTCAGGGCATTCTCGGCTATGTAGTGCGTTGGGTAGACCAGGGGATTGGCTGTTCCAAGGTGCCGGACATCAACGAAGTGGACCTGATGGAGGATCGTGCGACCTGCAGGATTTCCAGCCAGGCACTGGCCAACTGGCTTTGTCATGGCGTTGTTTCAGAGGTGCAGGTAATGGTGGCGCTGCGCAGGATGGCGGAGGTGGTCGATAGGCAGAACGAAGGTGATCCAGCCTATTCGCCTATGGCACCCGGATTCGACGGTGTCGCCTTTCAGGCCGCCTGTGATCTGGTGTTCAAGGGAAGTCTCCAGCCATCTGGCTATACCGAGCCCGTGCTGCATGCGCGTCGCCTACAACGCAAAGCGGCCAGGCGTCAGCGGGTCCAGTCACAGTAGCATTATGGTAGAGACCGGTTCGGCTGAAATGCGGACTAGCGAATCGGGATGGAAAACGGTGGAAGTGGTCTGGAGCACGGTCCCACCCCATTCTTCACATCAGAACGGCGGGCTCGATCCGGGCGATTTAAGTGCCGGATGCTTCGGAATGGCTCGACCTGCAGCCTGAACTGCGTTACACTGGACATGTGACGCGACAGTTAGAAGGAAAGGAACATGGCTCGCCCGATTGTTGGCATCATTGGCAACAGCCACATGATCACGGATACCTACCATGTTCACGCTGGCGGCTATTACTCGTCGGAGGCAGTGTCAAAGGTTGCCAATTGCACGCCCGTGATCGTGCCGAGTGATCCAGAACTCGTTGGGGTTGAGGACCTGCTTTCCCAGTTCGATGGCTTTCTGTTCACCGGCGGACGCCCAAATGTACATCCTGAGGAATACGGCCATGAACCAACGGAGGCCCATGGTGCCTTTGATCGGGCGCGTGACAGACTCACTCTTCCACTGATCCGTGCGCTGACAGAGCGTGGCCAGCCATATCTGGGAGTCTGCCGGGGGTTTCAGGAAGTGAACGTCGCCTTTGGTGGCACGCTGCACCCCGAAATCAGGGATATCCCCGGTCGCATGAACCACCGCATGCCGCCTGGCGGAAGACTGGAGGAGATCTTCGAGCTGCGTCAGCGCGTAACCTTTACCCCAGGTGGTGTTTTTCATCGGTTGCTGGGTGCCCATGAGGTCATGACCAACACCCTGCACGGGCAGGGCATTCTCGATTCCGGGAGCCACATCATCATTGATGGTGTAGCGGACGATTCCACGCCAGAGGCGCTGTATGTAGATGGTGCACCGGGATTCACGCTGTCGGTCCAATGGCATCCCGAATTCAATGCGCGGAATGATCCGGTATCAACGAAACTGTTCAAGGCTTTCGGAGACGCCGTGCGTGTCTGGGCTCAGTATGGTGCAAGTCCCATTCTGAAGAGTGCCTGATGCACTTCCACTGGGTGCGTGGATTCCTGTGGCACCGCTCCACAGGAGACTGCCTTCCCGTTGCGGCATGGGCGCAATGCCGTCCTGCTGTCGTTGGAGCCGATTGAGACGGTTCTCTGGATCGCCAAACGGTTGATTCAGCACCAACGAAGACTTCTGGAAACTGAGTTCAGAGGCCAGCCTGAACAATTGGCCGCAGCGTTTCGTGCTTGAGAAAGCCTTACCATCACTATAGAGCAGCGTTTCTGGAACCGGTGAATTGCAGTCACCAATGCCCAGAAAGGGGACGGGACAGGTGAAGATCGGAACGCCGAAAGAAGTATTCGAAGGTGAGGCGCGGGTGGCGATGACACCTGACAGTGCACGCCAGCTTCGGAAGCTTGGCTACGAATGCGCCATTGAGACCGGGGCCGGGACCGCCGCTGGACTTTCCGACGCAGCCTATGAGGACGTGGGCGTCGAGATAGTAAAAACGGCAGCAGCTCTGTGGAATGCTGCCGATGTTGTTGCAAAGGTGCGTCCGCCGACCGAAGCGGAAGCCAGGTGGATGGCTAAAGGCCAGACTCTGGTTTCGTTCTTTTATCCCGCTGCGAATGACGTGCTCCTGGAGCTCGTGAAATCACAGGGCGCCAATGCGATTGCCATGGATATGGTGCCACGGATTTCGCGTGCGCAGAAGATGGATGCACTCTCGTCCATGGCCAACATTGCTGGATACCGTGCCGTGATTGAGGCAGGAGGCAATTTTGGTCGTTTCTTTACCGGTCAGGTGACCGCTGCCGGAAAGGTTCCGCCCGCGAAGGTTCTTGTCGTGGGGGCCGGTGTCGCCGGCCTTGCAGCCATCGGCACGGCCACTTCTCTGGGGGCCATCACCTACGCATTTGATGTCCGTCCGGAAGTGGCGGAGCAGATCGAGTCGATGGGTGCCGAATTCGTCTACCTTGAATTCGACCAGGCGGGGCAGGATGGCGCGGCGACGGGTGGCTATGCTGCACCGTCGAGTCCTGAATTTCGTGAAAAACAGCTTGAGAAGTTCCGGGAACTCGCGCCGGAAATGGACATTGTCATTACCACCGCGCTCATTCCAAACCGGGATGCCCCAATCCTCTGGACACGCGATATGGTTGAGGCGATGAAGCCTGGTTCGGTGATTGTGGATCTGGCAGCCGAACGGGGCGGCAACTGCGAACTGACCGTACCGGACGAAAGGATCGTCACTGAAAATGGCGTGATCATAGTCGGATACACCGATTTTCCAAGCCGGATGGCGGCGCAGTCCTCGTCTCTCTATGCGACCAACATCCGCCACATGATGTCGGATCTCACCCCTGGGAAGAATGGCGAAATCAACCATGATATGGAAGACGACGTCATTCGGGGTGCTACCGTGGCGTTTGAGGGTGAGATTACCTTCCCGCCACCGCCTCCAAAGATACAGGCGATTGCCGCACAGCCAGTTAAGGCCGCTTCGCGCGAACTGACCCCGGAAGAGCGGAGGGAGCAGGAGCTTAAGGCATTTCGCAGGACGACCCGAAGCCAGGTTGGCATGCTGGTGGCCGGGGGGCTGCTGATGCTTCTGGTCGGTGCCTACGCTCCGGTGAGCTTCATGCAGCATTTCATTGTGTTCGTGCTGGCATGCTTCGTTGGATTCCAGGTGATCTGGAATGTCACGCACGCGCTGCATACGCCTTTGATGTCGGTGACCAACGCCATTTCCGGCATTATCGTCGTCGGGGCACTTCTGCAGATCGGGTCGGTCAACCTGCTGGTTGTAATCCTGAGTTTCGTCGGTGTTCTGATTGCGTCCGTCAATGTGGTCGGGGGTTTTCTGGTAACGCGCCGGATGCTCGCAATGTTCCAGAAATCCTGAGGGAACGGTGCAATGATCAGCTCCGGTCTAACCTCCGCCGCCTATATCACGGCCTCGGTCCTGTTCATCCTGGCGCTTGGTGGCCTGTCCAACCAGGAGAGCGCCAAGCGTGCGGTCTGGTACGGTATTGTCGGCATGTTCATTGCCATGCTTGCCACGATCTTCGGCCCGGGTGTTGGCAACCCGGTTCTGATTCTGATCGCGATCGCGGCTGGTGCGGTCATCGGTGCTTACGTGGCGCAGCGGGTGCAGATGACCGAGATGCCCCAGCTTGTGGCCGCGCTGCATTCCTTCGTTGGGTTGGCAGCGGTGTTTATTGGCCTCAACGCCGATGTGATGCTGGCCACCGTCAATGACCTCAAGCAGATCGGCAGCGCGCTTGAGGATGTAGAACTCACCGGTTTTGGTGTCAGGCTCTGGAAGAAGGACGCCGTAGAGATCGCCATACTCAAGGTCGAGATCTTCCTCGGCATTTTCATTGGTGCGATCACGTTCACCGGCTCTGTCGTGGCTTTTGGCAAACTTGCGGGCAGGATTGACGGAAAGCCGAGCAAGCTTCCCGGCGGACATGCGCTCAATGCGGTGGCGCTCGCGGTCTGCATAGCGCTCGGTGCGATGTATTTCCTTGGCGCAGGTGTCTGGACGATGGTTCTGGTGTCTGTCATCGCCGGTTTCATCGGCTGGCATCTGATCATGGGTATCGGCGGGGCCGATATGCCGGTTGTCGTTTCGATGCTGAACAGCTATTCCGGATGGGCCGCCGCAGCCATCGGGTTTACCCTTGGTAATGATCTACTGATCGTTACCGGAGCGCTGGTTGGTTCTTCTGGTGCCATTCTGTCCTACATCATGTGCCGTGCGATGAACCGAAAATTCATCAGCGTCATCCTTGGCGGCTTCGGTGGAACAGCCGGCCCGTCTCAGGGTATCCAGGGAGAGATGATCGCCATTGAGGTGGACGGTGTGGCTGCAGCGCTGAACGACGCCGACAGTGTCATCATCGTGCCGGGTTATGGCATGGCCGTCGCTCAGGCGCAGCAGTCGGTCAGTGAACTCGTGCGCAAGCTGAGGGCTAGGGGCAAGAATGTGCGCTTCGGCATCCATCCGGTTGCCGGTCGTTTGCCTGGGCATATGAACGTACTTCTGGCTGAGGCAAAGGTGCCCTACGACATCGTCCTGGAGATGGATGAGATAAACGATGACTTTCCGGACACGGATGTCTCAATTGTCATTGGCTCCAATGACATAGTCAATCCGTCGGCGCAGGACGATCCCAATTCACCGATCGCTGGAATGCCGGTACTGGAGGTCTGGAAGGCCAGGCAGGTCATTGTTTCGAAGCGCGGCCAGGGCACTGGATATTCCGGCATAGAGAATCCACTGTTCTTCAGGGAGAATACGCGCATGTTCTATGGCGACGCGAAACAGTCGCTCGACAGATTGCTGCCAATGATCGAGTGAGACAGGGAACGGCTTCCACCCATTCGCTTGATCCTGCTCCCGAACTGACGACCTGAGAGTCCCTGCGTGGTGGGGGCGGGGACGATGCTCAGCAGGGTGTTGTGTTGCTCCTGTTCCAGTTCGCAGGATGACGCCTTTTGAATTGGTTACCATTGGTCGCTTTCGGAGCCCGGGATCGGATTACGGTTCTGGTCAGGCGTGAAGGGACCGAGGCGCGGATTTCCCGCGGGTTGGAGCCGCCTAAGGACGAGGCGCAGACCAGCTGCGCGTCCAAGGTGATGCGCGGTGATATCATCTCTCCCATTCCGTATGCAGGAGACTGAGCAGTCGCATAACGCGTCCGGATCGGAATGTGTTCATCGAAGGTAGCTGTCCACCGCACCAATGTCCTTGATGGCCTCATGCTACCGGTGGCACTTCCGCTCCCCGGTTTCCTCAGCCTGAATCCCATCGGTCAGAAATGGGGGTGTGCACCCTTTAGGTGAACAGCACAGCATGGCATGCCACCGGCCGCCACCGCGCCCATCACAAGGGCGGGACTTTTCCCTGTCGGCGCCGTGTAGATCGCTTCAGGCGGTGCCGAGACCTTAATGAGCGTATTTTGGTGGGTTACGCCGAAAGACCTATCTTCTGCCGGATCTCATCGGCTAGCGTCCTGAAGTCATCATATGCACTGTTCACGGCCGCAGCGTGACTGCCGATGGCACCTTCCGCATTGGTGAGGGAGAAGATGGGCCTGCGAGCCTCCTGCGCCATTGGAACCAGACTTCGGTAATGCTTCATGGTAGCGAGGCAGTGTCTGTCATTCCGCGGGCTGTCAGGGAAGGGGCCCTGTTCGCATCCAAGTAGGTACCGGTGGTAAGCTTCCGGCATCCGGTTGACCCACTTGTCGTAAGCCTGCACCGGCCGTCCCAGCCGCACACCATGTTGCTGGACGACATACCCAATCGGTTTCATATCACCGTCGGGTATGGAATAGTCCGGGGCAGCCCAATTATTCTTGCGTTTCGACCACTCGTCGGCCCATCGTTTCAGCGTTGGTCCCAGGTTTTTCAGGCCCTGCAGGGAAAACAGGTCAGCACCGAGCGGGGCGATAACATAATCGGTCGCAATCAGGGCTGAACGGTTCAATGCACCCAGATTGGGACCGACATCGACAAGAATGATCGTCGCATTGGTGATCCTGGCACCGCTTTGCATGATTTGCCAAAAGGCAGTGAGGATGCGGAACGGGCGATAAAGATTCGTCTCCCCCAGGGCGTTTGGCCATTCGCTCGATAGACTGTCCTCGAAACCGGATAGCGCCAGATCGCCGGGAATGAGGCCTAGCTTATCCGTGATTGGCAGAACCCGCGGTTCCCTCAGATCGCCTACCGCTGTCAGGGGTTCAATGCATTGGTATATGGTTCGGTCCTTTGCGTCTCGGTCCCACAACCCCTCCAATTGAGCTTCATTTAGGAAGGAGGTGGTGAGATTTGCCTGTGGGTCGAGGTCGCATGCCAGTACACATTCGCCGATCTCGGAGAGCATCCAGGCCAGGTGATAGACCAACGAGGTTTTGCCAACACCACCCTTGTTGTTGAAGAAAGTGAGCACGGGTACGGTCATGGCGAGGCTCCTGCCTGTCGGGATGCCGCACGTACTGTGGCGAGCAGATGGGTTGGTTCGGCCGTGAATTCGATTTCCGGGTGACCTGCCTCCCGCAGCAGGCGTCGTGCGGTCGGAATACCAACGCCGAACCTCTGCACATATCCCAGTACCTTCATCGACTCGGCTAGATTCGGGTTTCGATAGTCAGTGAGGCCGTGCCGCCCGAAGTTTTCCGTGGTGACGGATCCAAACGGCCAGCCGGGACTCTGGATTTCAATCCTGTTGTTGAACCAGGTGACGCGAACTGGTGCGTTCGTGGCTTCGTAGTCCCGGTGCATGATCGCGTTTCGTACGAGCTGTTGCAGAGCCGCGTTGGGATAGAGTTCGGTTCGTTGCTCGATTTCCTGAGATACGAGATCAACCCGGTGACGGTTGTGCGCCCGCAGCTGTAGTTCGAGACGGAAGACAATTTCCGAAACTGTTCCACTGATCTCCGTTTCGTCGATGATTGGGTCGGACAGATCATTCCCCGCAATGCGGAGAAACTGCACATACGCGCCGGGAACAAAATCGCGGGGGTGGATCCCAAGCACCAGAAGCCCGAGAATCGTCGCGCGCCCGTCATCGACTGAAGCGGTCATCTTGGCGGCGGTCAGGCGTTCGCCAAAGCTTCTTTCGTTCGCCTGCAGCAACTTCCGGTCCACCGCTTTCGGCAGATACTCGTCCACGAATTGACGTCGATGCAGATCTGTCTCTCCCGTTCCTGGAACCGGAGAGATGTCGAACGGATGGTCGCCATGCCGTCGCCGCTCGTTCAGGATCCGCTCATCCTGAGCTGTGGCTATTCCACGGCGCGGGCCGCTGCGCACATGGATCACGCCTTTGTACCGCACAGGCGGCGAATCAGATGGCAAGACGGTCAGGACCGCGATTTCGCTTTCCTGATAGCGGCGCTTTTCCACCAGAAGCGTCGGAGGCGGCAGGATGTTCCCGTCGCTTCGGATGTCAGTCATTGCACGAAGCATGGCGTCGGTAACGGCAAGACCTGCGGGCGCGCCATTGTCCTTCAGCCCGACGATGACGACTCCAGACCGTCCCGAACCGGAAAGATCGTTGGCGAACGCGCAGACCGCCTGGCGGATGCGCTCCGGTGCGCTGCCTCCGAGGGATTCCTTGAACTCAACGCACGAATCCTCGCCTACCTCAATCAGGCACGCCAGTTCGTCGTCGCTCAGGTTCAGGCTGTTGATATTCATCAGTGTGTTTCTGTACTTCACATGTCGTCGCTACCGAAATCTCCTGTGGCATCCCGCAAAGCGGAACTTGGCACCAAAGCCAAAAGGGGAGCATCAGTATGTCACTTCTTCATTAGTAAAACCTTAATGTGTGCGATGCTATCAGATTCGCAGGCCGGTCAGGATGCGCTGGTTCGGTCAGGGCGGCTGGGTGGCTCGGCCTGCGGCTGAGGCGAAAGCCAGCCGCTTCCGTCCGCCTATGTTGTGGGTCGTGCGACGCACCACCGTGGAATTCTGTCATGCTTTCGGATTCGCAGGTTCGGTCGCCTGGATGTTCCAGAACATCTCGGGCCTCGCGGCTCTCCTCGGTGGCGAATGGACCTGCCATTTGCACATGCTGACAGTGGCCACCGCCTGAATCCACTCCACTGATGGGGTCGCTGAACTATTCTCCATGCGAAACCTGCTGTCCGGTAGAAACGTGCCGATCCCGCTACCATGTGGTGTTCTCGAGTTTCACCATGGCGAATTGATTGGCCGATCCACCGCCGTTGCCATCCTACCCGCGCTGAACCAGCACCTCGTATCCAGGTTCTTCAGGCTCGTCGTCGACCATCTCTGCAGGAAAGCCCGCTGCCCGTATGCTTAGGCCAGCGGGTTCCTCATAGCGACGGATGATGTTGGGAGAAAGCTCGCGCGGGCCATAAGCCTCTATGGCGCTGCTGAAGATCTCGACAAGCAGCGGCGACAGTTCCAGCTGAATGCCCGTTTCCCGGGCAAGCCGGTCGAACAGGCCGACATCTTTCAGGACAAGGTCCATGGTGAAGTTTATGTCCCGACTGCCATTCAGGATAACCTGGCTCTCCGTTTCGTGCACAAATGAATTGCCGCTGGAAATCCGGATCGCTTCGTAGGTCGTGTTCAGATCCATTCCCGCAGCCTTTGCGGTGACGAGTGCTTCAGCCAGAGACACAAGGTTTGCGGTTGCGAGATAGTTAGTCAGTACTTTCAGGATCGAGGCGGAGCCTACATCGCCGGTGTGCAGAATGCGCCGACCGAGCGCTGACAGCACGGGTAGGGCGCGTTCGAAGGTTTCACGGGTGCAGCCAGCAAAGATGGAGATGTTTCCCGTAGCTGCCCGATGGCATCCACCGGAGACCGGACAGTCAATGGCCTGTGCCCCCTTCGCCTGCACCAGTCCGGCCATGCGCCGCACTTCTTCGGAATCGGTTGTGGACATTTCAGCCCAGATTTTCCTGGCACCCAGTCCCGCGAGGATACCGTCTTCCGCTTCCATCACCGCAGAGCAGGCGGCTGGCGAGGGAAGGCAGGTGACGACCATATCGCAGAGCTCTGCCATTTCGCGCGGCGAATCGGCCCAATCGGCTCCTCGGTCGAGGAAAGAACGCGCCGCGTTCCGATCAATGTCGCGTACGGTGAGGTCGTAACCGTTTCTAAGAAGGCTGCCCGCGAGTTTGCCGCCCACATTACCGAGGCCGATGAATCCGATTCGCATTACTGTTTTCCCTTGGGCAAGTTTTCCAGATCATTCTCCGATTCGAGAATCTATGGTTGGGTAAAACCGGCGTGCCTGATGTCGCATAGAGACATGGGACATCCAAAATGTCCGACAGGTCGAGATGAGGCAGATACTTCAGGTACAGGTGGCCAGTAGGTGGGGGTCCGCCCTTCAGAACATTGTTGGTAGCCGCTGGTGCTGAGGCGGTTGGCTGTCTGAACGTGAAGAAGGTTGGAAGGCCGCGGCAAATGGCGCACCAATCTCCCTGCCCAGTCATGTGACTTGCCCGACTGTACGGGATGAGATGGGACATCAGTGGTCTACGTCCTTTGATGCCTGCACTGGAAGAGCTCGGAAGGATGCGAGTCGCGAAACCCATACCCTCATCATGAAGAAATGGAATCTGGGGAAACCGCATTTTTGGCCATGCTACCGCGTAGAGACGGCGATGGGTGCATCACACAGGTGCACAGGGGCCATTCCGATTCCGTCCTGCCTCCGCCATGAACGCTCCGCGAGAATGGCCGATCGGGAGTCTCAGGAGACGATCAGGCATGTGCCAGGCGCGGCCCGCTCGGCAATCCACCTCAGGTGCTCCCTGCAGAACGCGATGCAGCCTTCGGTCGGATAGTGGGGTCTGCGCCATTGGTGCAGGAAGATGGCCGATCCCCTGCCGGGCACCGCGTCAGGCCAGTTCCAGTCCGTCAGGAGGATGATGTCATATAGCGGGTCGGCCCGATGCAGCGTTTCATGGCTGGCCGTGCAGGGTATGCGGGTGAGCTGGTTGTAGCTCGGCGACTCAGGATCATCGCACCAAAGATCGCCCAGACGGATCGGAAGCGCCCAAAAATTGGGGCGGGCCAGCCTATCAGGGCGGTAAAGACAGCCAGTGATGCGATGCACTCCGATTGGGGTCGCACCATCGCCTTCACGCTTCCTGGCCTGGATACCTCCGCGGCCGATGGAACAGGGAAATTTCCGGCCTAGAAAGCGAAGTCCATTGCCCGTGAGGACAAGATCGTATGGACTGCATACGGAATGTTGAGGCAGCGTCAGCATGGGCTGACCTTCACGGCCGTGAGACCCTGGAAACTACACGCGAAAAGAGGCATTTTGTTCAGAGTCTCCCAGGAATTGAGTGCATGATCATAATGGCAGGATCATCGCGCATGCCGTCCAGTCGTCGTCAACGGAGTATCGCTCTGGCGGAGCGAAATTTGAATGTGACACTGACCATGGTAGTGCGCCAATTATAGAATGTGGCCGGATTTCTTCGCCTTTGTGTCGAGATACAAGGCGTTGAGTGGATTGAGGCCGACCGCGAGAGGAACGCGCTCGGTCACTGCAATGCCATGTTGCTGCATCATCATGACCTTTGAGGGATTGTTGGTCAGCAAACGGATTCTTGAAAATCCCATGCCCTTGAGGATCTCTGCGCCGATCCTGAAGTCGCGTTCATCATCCTCGAAACCAAGGCGGTGATTCGCTTCTACCGTGTCGAAGCCCTGATCCTGAAGCGAGTATGCACGCATCTTGTTGGCAAGCCCAATTCCGCGTCCTTCCTGATTGAGATAGAGCAGGATTCCCGATCCTTCGTCACCCATCTGGCTCAGTGCGGCACGCAGCTGCGGGCCGCAGTCACATTTCAGGGATTCTAACAGGTCTCCGGTGAAGCAGGCGGAATGAAGCCGGGTGAGTGCCGGTGCTTCGCGGTTCGGTCTGCCGATTTCGACGGCATAGTGCTCTTCCATGCCATCCTCGGGGCGAAAAACATGAAGCCGGGCGGTTTCGGAAACCTTAAGCGGAACACGAGCGTTGATGATTTTGTCCATTCGGCCGGGGCCTTCCGGCCTGGATGCGGCAAAGGTGGTGTCGACAAGGGTTAGGTGATGGGCAGCCGCAAAATCTTCCTCCGACACGTCAGCCATCACCACAGCGGGGAGCAATCGTGCGGACTTGGCAAGCCTGATCCCGGAGCGGGCGAGTGCCGCGTCACCGCCACGCTGAGTGTTGAGCGGTCCCTTGAAGGGCATTGACAGATCATCGGCTGGATTAGCCACGCTGGCGATCCAGGTAACATCGACCTCTTTGGGAAGTAGGATGCGTGCCAGGTCGCCATCGTAGATCCGTGCCTTCAGCGTCTCGGCCCGGCGGGCGGAAATTGCCAGAACCAGCTCACCAAGGCAACGCAGGTCGGCCAGACGATCCGAACTGAGCGTTTCAGCTGCCAGTGCCACCGAAAGCCCGGATGGCCCCGACAGTACCACGGGTATGCCGATGCGCAGGTCCGCACGGGCGCGGGCAAGCGATTCAAGGGGGGAGGGGGAAAACGTCATCGGGCCTTCCTGGAAAGAGGTGGTCCCAACCTGCAACCGAGATCTGAAACAATTGCACAACTATCGACACGAGCACGTGATTTCTTTGTGGAGCATCTTGTTAGAATCGGAAGAATTGCTCAATTCGGTCCTAACCGCAAGTTATGAGGCATCTGCAATGTCGACCGTGAAGAAAATCCTGCTAGTAGACGATGACGACGACCTTCGTGAGGCACTTGGTGAGCAATTGCTGATGACCGAGGACTTCGATGTCTTCGAGGCAGTCGATGGCCATGACGCGATGATTAAGGTCAAGGCGGGACTCTATGATCTGGTGATTCTCGACGTTGGCCTGCCTGATACGGATGGACGCGAACTCTGTCGGATCATGCGGAAGCAGGGCGTGAAATGCCCGATCGTGATGCTGACGGGCCACGAAAGTGACAGCGACACGATTCTGGGTCTTGATGCCGGAGCGAATGACTATGTTACCAAACCGTTCAGGTTTCCGGTGCTGCTTGCCCGTATCCGGGCGCAGCTGCGTCAGCATGAACAGTCGGAGGACGCGATCTTCCAGCTGGGCCCTTATACATTCAGGCCTTCCATGAAGCTGCTTCTGACCGAAGACGAGAAGAAGATACGGCTTACTGAGAAGGAAACCAACATCCTCAAGTTTCTCTACCGCGCTTCGGACGCCGTTGTGGCTCGCGATGTGCTGCTGCACGAGGTCTGGGGGTACAATGCTGGAGTGACGACCCACACGCTGGAGACTCATATCTACAGGCTGCGCCAGAAGATCGAGCCGGATCCGTCCAATGCCTGTCTTCTGGTCACCGAGTCGGGAGGCTACAGGCTCGTGGCTTAGAAGGTGGAGCGCCAGGATGGTAAGGGAACCATATACTATAGTGTTAGATCTATTTTCCTTGACCTTTGGAATGCCTGGCCCTATGCTGATCCTGACCCGTGGGATTGGACAGTTGCGCGTGAGTGTGGCAATACTGGTTAGCCTAAGGAGGCGCGTAAACATATGTGGTAGGGACCTGATGGCACCAGTGTATATGGGTTCCGCCGGTTCGTATCGGGCCAACGTGGCGTTTGTGGATCAGACCCGCCTGTAATTCGGTTCCCGCGCATGTCCGGGTGACGGCATGCATCCTCCCTGTTGGACTGCCCGGGCCTTGTGCCCGGGCTTTTTCTGGATTGAGGGGGTGTACGATGCTTTTTTGCAGCGTTGAGATATCACCTACACAAATTCGTCCGGGTGTCAGGGGTCGAATGCGCAGCAGCATTTGCATTGGATGTTGTGGTCGTGTCAGTCAGTTTGGATCAGGGTTGTCGTGAAACCGACTTCAGTGTCTCTTGATTCGTCTATTGGGAAGAGGCCAGAGACCCCGGACGCTGACACCTGCTATGTTCGGCACCAGGCTCATTAGCGTCTGCAATTCCCGATACTGCCACCATTCCTGAATTTGAAGTGGTTGCCGACGTTCGGGAAGGGATCATTTTGCAACCATCCGACGGGATGGTTGACTGATGACGCCGGTTCGTCGCAGTTCCTCCGGCAGGCAATATGGATGAAAGAATGGCACCCTTGCTCGCAGCCGTTTTTCAGAGCCATCCGCCAACGCCCGACATGCCGGGGTTGCACGCGGGTGTTTCGGTCATGTCCCCGACCCGTGAATGCAGGAGGACTCGAAAAAGGGGCTAACCCATTGCTTCGGAGCGACAGTACCATACCCGCACGATCTGTGGGAACAGTCCGGGTTGAGAGAGGATCACGGTGGTCGATTCATACCGTTTCCCCCGGTCTTACAAAGGATTCGATCGGGAGAAACTACGTTATGGGCGACGCTGCTGAAATCAGCGAGTCAGCGCCTGTGGAATTTGGCACCCCCTGATCAGAAGGTCAGGATGGCGTCTGGTTCCTTGCGAACTCAGCTTGCGTTGGCCTCAAGATATTCACGGAGTTTACCCACTGTCGTGATGGTGTCCGCTGCTTCGACGGGAATATTAACTCCAAATGTCTCGTTAACCTTCTTGAGAAACGCCAGTTGAGCGACGGAATTGATTCCGAAGTCGTCCATCGACGCATCATCGGCGATCTGGTCGGGAGCCTCGCCCATATTTGAGGTTAGCTGTTCTCTGATCAGGTCCTTAACTCGGGTATCGATTGATGACATCTTCGCTGCCTCCTGTTGATGCTAATGGGTACGACACAAGTCGATGATCTGATATCTAACCGGGTAACCACCAGAGTTCAAGAGAGATTTCCCAGGGGTATCGCATGAATGGTGGGCGTGGTTGCGCGGACGGCGGCTTTCTGGTTCAAGGTCGCAAAACGGAACGAACCAGAGAGCAGTACCATGAAAAAAACAACGTCGTTCCAGTCTGTTATGTCAGACCTCGAAGATCCCCGGCAGCAGTCGAAGGTCGTGTATCCGCTTCATGAGATCCTTCTATTGTGTCTCTGCGGGGTGATTTCCGGGTGCGAAAGTTTCACCGACATCGCCGAATACGGCAAGCGGAAGCTGGAATTCCTGCGCCGGCTGTCCGATTTCGCCAATGGCACCCCGTCCCACGACACCATGTCGACGGTGTTACGGGCGCTCGATCCGGAGGCGTTCGGCAAGGCCTTCGCGCGGTGGGCGGCGGAGGTCTGCGGAGACCTCGGCGGCCGCACCGTCGCGGCGGATGGAAAGACCACGGTGAAGACACGGTATTTCATCCCGTCCCTGCCTCTCGACGCCGGGCGGTTCGCGTATGCGGAGCGCTCGCACTGGGGAATCGGGAACCGGCAGCACCGGGTGTCGGCCGTGACCTTCCGGGACGATGACAGCCGGGTAAGGAAGGACGGGGCACCGAAGAACTTCGCGGTCATGAAGCACATGGCTATGAACCTGCCCACCGGGCGAAGAAGCGCGAATCCATACGGGTGATGAGGAAAATCGCGGGCTGGGACGACGATTTACTGCTCCAGATTCTCGGGGCATGAAATTCATGCGATACCCCTAAGAGATTTCCAGCAATTCCCGCCAACCCGGGCGGCCGTCAGGCAGCGAGCGCCCGGGTTGGCGGGAATTGCTGGGTCACTGCCATGTTGCCTAGCCTGCTGGACCATATTATGCTGAATGTCCCTTGAGGTCAACAATAGGGCTATCGCTTTTGAAATTAAATCTATTGCGATTTAATTCTATTGATGCCAATATGCCTTAAAAACAGGCAAATGAGGCAGAAACATGCAGGACCTGAAGGTGATTTTCGAGGGGGTCGAGGACCCCCGCCGCAGCAACGCGACCCGCCACGACCTCCACGAAATGCTCATGATCGCTCTCCTGTGCGCCCTCTGCGGGGGTGAGGGGTGTTCGGATATGGCGCTTTTCGGGCGGTGCAAGGAAAGTTTCCTGCGCCGGTTCATGAAGCTGGAGCACGGCATTCCGAGCCATGACGCGTTCTCCGACCTGTTCAACGCGCTGGATCCGAAGGGCCTCAACGCCGCCCTGCTCCGGCTGGCGGGAGGCTGGGCCGAACGGCTCGGCGACGGCGTGGTCGCGATTGACGGCAAGGCCCTCCGGCGGTCCTTCGCCGACGCAACGGAGCGCTCCGCGCTCCATCTGGTCCAGGCCTTCGCGACCGGGGCGGGGGTCGTGCTGGGCCAGGTGCGGGTCTCCGGCAAGTCGAACGAGATCACGGCGATGCCCGCGCTCCTGGACCTTCTCGACCTCAGGGGCAGGACGGTGACCGCCGACGCGATGCATACCCAGAGGGCGACGGCGGAACAGGTCACGGCCCGTGGCGGCGATTATGTCCTGGCGCTGAAGGGCAACCAGGGGAGCCTGCACGGGGATGTGGAGAAATACATGGAGGATCCGCAGATGTCTGGAAACATTGACGTTTCCGAAGAGCTGGTGGAAAAGGGGCATGGCCGCATCGAGACCCGGCGGGCACGGGTGTGCCACGACGTGGACTGGCTGCGGGAGACCCATGACTGGCCCGGCCTGGCGGCGTTCGGTGCGGTCGACGCGACGCGGGAGACCCGGGACGGAACGGCGGCCGGAACCCGGTATTTCATCATGAGCGGGACGCTTTCGCCGGAGCGGCTGCTGGAAGCGGTCCGTGCCCACTGGCGGATCGAGAACAGCCTTCACTGGGTCCTCGACGTCGCGATGAACGAGGACCAGCAGAGGAACCGGATCGGCAACGGGCCGGAGAACCTGGCCATGATGCGGCGGATGGCGCTGAACCTGGTGCGGTCCGCCAGGGAGCGCAGGGGGGTGTCGATGCGGGGCAGGATGAAGATGGCGGGGTGGGACCATGACGTTCTGCTGGAACTCGTTCGCGCCGCCGCCGACCTCAGCGAAGAGGCCCGGAAAATGGAGGTTCAAAAGCGATAGCCCTAAGGTCAACAAGATGATCAGTTGCGGGGAGGTCCTCATTTTGCTACAGTGGATGCCGATGTCTTTGCCGCCCCGAACCGCCATCCGGCATCGTCCCAGGCGGGCAGTCCCGCCCTGTCCTCACTCAACTTCGCAAGGTGACTGTCAGGCTTTGCTCTTCCGTAGGGCAGGATGACCGGGTCTGGCCAACCGATTGGGGAAGCCCGGGCATATGCCGAGCTTTCGCGCAAACTCTATGTCGAACTGGAACGGACCCGGCTTGAACTCACGCGGGTCCGGAAACCGGTCGCCATCATTGGCATCGCCTGCCGGTTTCCGGGAGGCGAGGATCTGGCAGGGTTTCGCGCCTTGCTGGCCAAGGGTCGCTCAGGCGTCACCGCAGTGCCAACGGAGCGCTGGCCCGATCATGACAGTCCGGAACTCCCGGCATGCCGATGGGGCGGGTTCATCGAAGACATAGACCAGTTCGATGCCGAGTTCTTTCGCATCGCCCCCACCGAGGCGCGGCTGCTTGATCCCCAGCAGCGTCTGCTGCTGGAAACAGGCTGGCATGCCCTGGAGAATGCCGGCATCGATCCTGCAGGGCTGAAGGGCACCGAAACCGGGGTTTATACCGGCATCAGTTCCAGCGATTACCGGGAAATCATTGCCGCCAACGCAGCCGCCAGCAGCCTCCACGCGACAACCGGGAATTACGCCAGCACAGCTGCCGGTCGGGTGGCATTCGCATTGGGCCTGGAAGGACCGGCGGTCGCTGTCGACACGGCCTGTTCATCCGCCCTGGTGGCGATCCATCACGCTGTCATGGCCCTGCAGCGGAGCGAGGTAAACCTTGCGCTGGCCAGCGGAGTGAACGCGATCCTGTCTCCCGTCCTGAGCGAAGCATTTGCCAGGGGAGGCATGCTCGCCCCGGATGGGCGATGCAAGACCTTCGATGCGACGGCGGACGGCTATGTGCGCGGCGAGGGCTGTGCCGTGCTGGTGCTCAAGCGGTTGGCGGAGGCTGAGGCGGACGGCGATCGGATCCTCGGGGCCGTGCTTGGCTCGGCTATCAACCAGGACGGCGCCAGCGCGGGGCTGACGGCACCGAACGGGCCAGCACAGGAGCGGGTGATCAGGGAGGCTCTGGCCCGGGCCGACATCCAGTCGGAGGATGTCGACTATCTGGAGGCCCACGGTACCGGCACCGAACTCGGTGATCCAATAGAGATCCAGGCGGCTGCCGCGGTCTACGGCACTGATCGACCGGCCGACCGGCCACTCCTGATCGGTTCAGTCAAGACGAATGTGGGTCATCTCGAAGCCGCTGCAGGAGCCGCAGGCCTTATCAAGACGCTGATCGCGATGGAACATCGGATGATTCCCCGCCATCGCAACTTCGCGGTCCCAAACCCCCGAATCGACTGGGAACGGCTGCCGGTACGGATCACCGCAGAGGAAACGCCCTGGCCGGAAGTCGAGGGCCGCCTTCCGCTGGCCGGAGTCAGTTCGTTCGGCTTCTCAGGAACCAATGCCCACCTAATTCTTGAGGGCCGATCGGCCGGACCGGCAGGGGACATCCGTGGGGCGCCGGTCCAGGTTTCACCCACCAGGATGGCGGAACCCGCAGGCACCGGTCGCCGAACCCGCCTGCTGCCACTTTCCGGACATTCAGTGCCAGCGGTGCGGGCGCTGGCGAGCCGTTATCTGAACTGGATCGAAGAACGCCAGCGATTTGCTCTGGCGGAGGAGGATCTCGCCGATGCCGCGTGGACGGCGGCCACCGGTCGGCGACATCTCGATCACCGGGCCACCGTAGTGTTCTCGGACCTGTCGGATCTTCGAACCGAACTGGCTCGACTGGCGAATGATGCACCGGTCGGGAGCGCCGACAGGCGATCACGGATCGGCTTCCTTTATTCGGGACAGGGCAGTGTATGGCCGGGCATGGGCCTTGATCTCTACGAGACCGAACCGGTGGCGCGGGAAATTCTCGACCGTTGCGAGGCCGCATTCCGAAACGAGCTGGGACGCTCGCTTCTGGATCCGATGTTCGGTCGGGAGCCGGTCGATCTGGCCGCGACGGAATGGGCACAGCCAGCGCTATATGCGCTGGAATGCGCCCTCACCGCCATGTGGTCAGAACTGGGACTCCAGCCCGTCGCGGTTATGGGACATAGCGTTGGTGAGGTGGCGGCGGCGCAGGCGGCGGACATATGGTCGCTTGAGGACGGACTGCGCTTCGCCGCCCACCGCGGGGCGCTGATGGGTGGGCTGCCGAAGGGTGGGGGCATGGAAGCGGTATTTGCTTCCGAAGACCGGATCCAGGGCGCAATGGCCGGGCTTCCGGAGCTGGCTCTGGCAGCGGACAACGGAACTCACCTTGTGGTGAGCGGTTCGAATGCGGCGCTTGATATGCTCGCTTCCCTACTGGCGGATGCGGGGATTTCAACCAGACGATTGAACACAAGCCATGGATTCCACAGCGCGCTGATGGATCCGGTTCTGGATGCTGTCGCGGACCTCGTCGACCTAGACTCTCTGTCCGCACCCTCGACCGTCTTCGTGAGTGGTGTGACCGGTCTCGCGCTGACAGCGGCACCCGACCGGGAATACTGGCACCGCCAGGTCCGCGACCCGGTCAGGTTCGCGGCCGGGATCAAGGCGCTGGCGGACCTGGACCTGGATCTCGTGATCGAACTCGGCCCTCGCCCGGTACTCGCCCCACTGGCAGAGGAACTGTGGCCTGCCAGAGAGCCGGGCGCGGTGGACTTCCTGGCCAGCCTTGGAGATCCGGGAGCGGCCCAACCCGGGCTTGTTCCGGCAGTGGGCCATGCCTGGAAAGCGGGTGCCTCGCTGATGCTGGGGAGTCTGTTTGCGGGTGAGGCGAGGCGTCGGATCCGGTTGCCTTCCTATCCGTTCCAGCGCCGTCGCCACTGGGTCGAGTCCAAAACGCGGCGACGGCGTGGGGAACACCCGCTGCTTGGCGCTAGGACTGACCTGGCAGGTGGCGGCATAGCGTACGAGATGGAGGTCACGGCGACAGAACCGACCTGGCTGGCGGATCACATCGTGTTCGGCCAGATCGTGGTGCCGGGGGCATTGTGGGGATCCCTCGCCGCGGCAGTGGTCCTCGATGCCGCTTCCGATATGCTGACGGTGGAAGGCATGCAGCTTTTCGCACCGTTGGCACTGAGTGGTGACGATGATGTCTGGACCGTGCAGACAGCGGTGGGGCCGGCGGACAATGACGGGCGGCGCTCGGTCAGTATCCACAGCAGACGGCGCGACAGTGCGGACTGGAGGCTCCATGCCGAGGCCACGGTCGTGGCTGGCGCAGTGGATGACACGCCGTCCCTGCAAGTCGATGAGCTTGATCCGGCTCCGGCGATCTACCGGATCATGGCCATGGCCGGAATCGAGCTGGGTCCGGCATTTCAGGTCGTTGAGGAGTTCCGGTCAGGTCCTCGCCAGGGGACGGCAATGGTGACTCGCCCACCGGGTCTGCTGGAAGCTGGAGCAGCGGTACACCCTACACTGCTTGATGGCTGCTTCCAGGCGGTCCTGGCGGCGGTTGGCGAGTTTGATGTGCCCTATGTGCCGTTCGGCTGGGACCGGTTGTGGCTGCGAGGACCGCTTCCCGACCGGATCAACTGCTCCGCCCGCCTGCATGGCAGTCCTGGAGAGACGCTGAGCGCAGATCTGGAACTCCGCACGGATGACGGGTCGAAAATCGGCGGGATCACTGGTTTGACCGCCAGACGTGCGACACGCACGGCAATGCAGGCAGCTCTTCGGGATGAAGAGGATTTGATCTATCAGGTGGAATGGCGCCTCCGGGAAGCGGCCAACGAAGTGCAGTCTGCAGAGTTCCTCGTCCCGCCCTCCACGGTGGCGGCTAGTATGAAGGACATTCACGAATACCTTGCCGCCGAAGATGTCGCACCAGCCCGGCAGGCTGCGTTTGCCGGAGATCTGGAACGGTTGTCCCGGTCATTCGCCAGGTCGGCCCTGCTCGAACTGGGCTGGCAACCGACGGCTGACGAGGCCGCCGTCCTCTCCGGCCTTCCGGTAGTGCAGGCGCATCGGACGCCTCGCGGCCCGCCTGCTTGAACTGGCAATGGAAGACGTCACCCAAAGCGCCGACCCGGCGGACCCGAACGAAATGGCGGCGCGGCTGGCCAGTGACTATCCGTTTGGACGCTCGGAGATCGGTCTCCTGCAACGGTGCGGTTCCGCGCTGGCGGAGGTTCTCCAGGGACAGACGCAGCCACTCGAACTGTTGTTCGGTGATGATCGGTTCGGGGCTGCGGCCCTGTATCGGGAGGCACCGGCGGCACTGGCGGCCAACCGGCTGCTGGCGGATACGGTCGCGACGCTTGTCGACACGCTGCCGGAAGGACGCATTCTGCGTATCCTTGAGGTGGGCGGGGGGACGGGCGCGACCACGGAGATGGTCCTTGAGGGTCTGCCGTCCGGGCGGTTCAGCTACCAGTTCACTGATGTGTCGGCAGCCTTCCTGGAGCCGGCGCGGAAGCGCTTCGCGGCACATCCACTGGCTTACGGCGTGCTCGACATCGAGCGCGATCCAGTCGAGCAGGGATTCGCGGCGCATGGTTTCGATCTCGTGATCGCGGCCCAGGTTCTGCACGCAACCCGTGACCTGACCGAGTCGCTCGACCACTGCCGCCGCCTTCTCTCCCCATCGGGCAGTCTCGTGCTTTTGGAAGGTCTTCGGCGGCAGGCATGGCTCGATCTGACCTTCGGGCTGCTTGATGGATGGTGGCGCTTTGCCGACATTTGGCGCAGGGACGGCGCACTGGTGGATGCGACGGTATGGAAACGGGCACTTGCTGGATCGGGTTTCGGCGAGGCGGAAATCCTGCCGACAGGATTCAACGGCAATGATCAGGCGACCCAGGGCGTCGTTCTGGCCCGCAATTCGGAATCGGTCTCAGAGGTGCCCGGACTGTGGGTAATCGCCGCCCAGCGGTCCGAGGTGGTGCAGCGGCTCGCTGTGACACTGGCGGCGCATAGCCAGACGATCATTCTTGCAGGTGCCGATGCCTCGCCTGAGGCGCAGGAATCCAGCATTCGGTCCGCCCCACTTGATGTGACCCGGCGCGAAGCATGGAAGGCCCTGTTCGAGGACCTGCCGAACGACATTCCGTTCCGCGGCGTTGTCTGCCTCGCGACTCCAGCCAGCGACGGCGTGGAAACCGCGGATACAGCGACCGAAAAGCTGGATCTCCTCGCCATGGCGCTGGCCCTGACACAGGGGCTTGATGATGCAGGCGCTGCACCGGCGGCGGGGGTATGGTTCGCGACCCTGAACGGGCTGGTCGTGGCAGACGAAGTGGCACCCGGCCTATCGGGCTCGGCGTGGTGGGGGTTCGCCCGCACCATCGCACTCGAAGCGCCGCAGCTCGGGGTGCGCCTCGTCGATCTGGAGCAGAGCGATGCGAGTCGGGAGATCCGCCTGATCAGGGAACTGCTGCACCCTGACCGGGAGACCGCAGTGGCCTGGCGCGGAGGACAGCGATTCGTAGCGCGGCTGGTGCGGGGCATGTCATCTGAACAGACCGCATTGGAGACCGGCCAATTGCAGCCGAATGGAGCCTGGCTGATTACCGGCGGTCTGGGCGCTCTCGGACTCCTCGCCGCTGACTGGCTTGGCGGGCGGGGGGTTGGCACGATCGTGCTGAATGGCCGTCGTCCGCCGTCCGAATCGGCGGAATCCAGAATCGAGGCACTGCGATCGCGCGGAGTTGAGGTCCGGATTGAACTGGCCGATGCGACAGACACCGTCGAGCTTGACCGAATCATCGCCAGCATCGACGCTGGCCCACACCCCCTCGCCGGAATCATCCACTGCGCCGGGGTGCTGGCGGATGGCGCTTTCACAAATCTGGACCGGGAACGTTTCGAGCGGGTTCTGCGACCCAAGGTGTTTCCAGCATGGCACCTGCACGAAGCGACGCGCGATCGGAAGCTCGACCTTTTCCTGATGTTCTCGAGCGCGGTGGGTACGCTCGGGAATCCGGGGCAGTCCAGTCATGGCGCAGCCAATGTCTTTCTCGATCAGCTGGCTGCGCACAGGCGCGCGCTTGGGCTTCCAGGGCAGTCAATCGCCTGGGGTGCCTGGTCGGATATCGGCTCCGCCGCCAAACAGCGCGGCCGCATTGGGGACCAGCTCGATGCGGCGGGAATCGGCTGGATAACACCTCAGCAGGGCACGCGGCTGTTCGACACTCTGGTCGACACGAATCCAGCCACCTGCGTCGCTGCGGCGATGGACTGGCCTGCCGCTGCCAGAGCCCATCCCGGCCCGGTTCCGCCGTTTCTTGAAGAAGTAATGCCAAGCTCCGAGGTGCCAGAGCAGACCACAACTGGCACATCGGACCTGCTCTCTCAACTTGAGGGCGTTGAGACGGATAAGCGTGAGCGGTTGATGACCGCCTTCATTCAGGGCGAGGTGCGGGCCGTTTTGCAATTGCCCGACCTCCCCTCGCCAACCACCGGCTTTTTCGATCTGGGTATGGATTCGCTAATGGCGGTGGAGTTTCGCAACCGGCTGAAACACGCGTTCCGGGGGAGCTGGGCGGTACCAAGCACGGTCGTCTTCGATTACCCGAATGCCACTGTACTGGCCCGTCATGCGTTGAAGCAGCTCACTCTGGGAGACCGCGTGGCGGTTCGACGGATCAGCACCCGGCGAATGACGGACGACAGTCGGATCGCGGTCATCGGCGTGGCGTGCCGCTTCCCCGGAGCGGACAGCGTCGACGCTTTCTGGAATCGACTGGACGCTGGCGCCGATCTGGTAACTGAGGCGCCAGCGGATCGCCCGTTCCGCGTCGACGGGCCTGGAACGCTGCCGAAACTGGGTGGATTTGTTCATGATCTCGACCGCTTCGACGCTTCTTTCTTCGGCATCGCTCCGGCCGAAGCCGAATTGCTTGATCCGCAGCAGCGGATGCTGCTGGAAACCAGCTGGCATGCCCTGGAGGATGCGGGGATCGATCCGGAGAGCCTTCGCGAAAGCCGCACCGGAGTGTTCATCGGCATCAGCACGGCGGATTACCGTGAATTGGCGGCGGCCGGTACCGCGGCCGACAGTTTCTACGTAACCACCGGCACCAGCGCCAGCACGGCCATCGGACGGGTAGCCTTCACCCTCGGGCTGCAGGGCCCGGTCATGGCGCTGGACACCGCCTGCTCATCCTCGCTAGTTGCCGTACATCAGGCCGCCCTGGCCCTGCGGCAGGGGGACACCGGGCTGGCACTGGTTGGTGGCGTGAACGCGATCCTGACCTCAATCACAACGCGCTCCTTCTTCGGAGGCGGGATCCTGTCGCCGGATGGGAGCTGCAAGACCTTCGACGCCGCGGCCAACGGTTATGTCCGCGGCGAAGGCTGTGGCCTGCTCGTCCTCAAGCGGCTGGCGGATGCCGAACGGGACGGCGACCGTATCCGGGCCGTCATCCTGGGTTCATCGGTGAACCACGATGGTGCCAGCGCGGGGCTGACAACGCCCAATGGGCCAGCGCAGGAACGGGTGATCTCTGAAGCGCTGGAACAGGCGGGTATCGAGCCGGCAGCGGTCGACTATCTCGAAGCGCACGGCACCGGGACTGAACTGGGCGACCCGATCGAGGTTCAGGCGGCGGCAGCTGTCTATGGCCAGGATCGGGCAACCGACCAACCGCTCCTGATCGGATCGGTAAAGACGAATTTCGGCCATCTGGAGGCCGCGGCGGGTGCCGCTGGTCTGATCAAGGTCCTGCTGGCCATGGAGCACGGCCGGATACCGCAGCACCTGCATTTCAACACTCCCAATCCTCACATCGAGTGGGATAGCCTGCCGGTACGCGTGACCGGAAAGGCAATGGCCTGGCCGATGAACGATGGCGTTCCGCCACGGGCGGGTGTGAGTTCGTTCGGCTTTTCAGGAACCAATGCCCACGTGATTCTGGAGGGGTGCCCGGCGGTATTGAACCAGGCTGAGCCTGTGGCGGTCGAACCGGAAACGGTGCCGCGGCACCATCGACTGCTGCCGCTATCCGCCCGCTCGGAGAACGCGGTGCGCGCGCTGGCCAAATCCTGGCTTTCCTGGCTGGAACAGCCGGAACAGGCTGACCGACTGGCTGACCGGGAATTCCTGGCCGACCTTTCCTGGACGGCGGCGACCGGACGCCGCCACTTCGGGCATCGGGCCGGTTTCGTGTTTGCGGACCGGCTGAAGCTGCGGTCCGGGCTTGCTGAAGTTGTCGACGGTATTCCGGTTCGGGTCGCCAGAGAAAGACAGCGGGTAGCGTTCCTGGTCACTGGCCAGGGCAGCCAATGGCCGGGCATGGGGCGGGATCTCTACGACAGCGAGCCAGTTGCACGGGATGTGTTCGATCAATGCGAAGCGGCGTTCCGCGAGCTGCGTGGCGAGTCGCTTCTGGACGCGATGTTCGGTCTGACTGAGGTCGATCTGACCGAGACGTCCTGGACTCAGCCTGCACTATATGCGCTTGCCTGCGCCCTGGCGGCACAATGGGCGGAGCTGGGCGTAAAACCGACGGCGGTTCTCGGCCATAGCGTCGGGGAGCTGGCGGCGGCCCATATCGCCGGGGTGGTTCCGCTGGCCGACGGAATGCGATTCGCCGCCCAGCGGGGTGCGCTGATGGGACGGTTGCCTCCGGGGGGCGCCATGGCAGCGGTTTTCGCCGGGGAGGATCGGGTGGTGAAGGTATTGGCCGACCTGCCGAATCTGTCCATCGCTGCCGACAACGGGTCGCATCTCGTGGTCAGTGGGCCAGCGATGGCGATCGAATCCCTGGCGGGCGCGCTGAAATCGTCGGGAGTCGCGGTTCGGCGCCTTGAGACGAGTTGCGGGTTCCACAGCGCGCTGATGGATCCGATCCTTGAAGAGCTGACGGAACTTGGCGATCGGCTGGCGACGAAGGCGCCTTCAGTGCCTCTGGTCAGCAACGTTACCGGTCGGGTCCTGACCGAACCGCCGGACGGAGCGTACTGGCACCGCCATGCCCGCGAGCGGGTCGCATTTGCAGCAGGCGTCCGGACACTGGCGGAGCTGGATGCCGATCTTGTGGTCGAGATCGGACCCCGCCCGATACTCGGACCACTCGCCGAACGCCTGTGGCCTTCGCAGACCGGGTCGGACCCCGCTTTTATCGCCAGTCTGGAAGGTCCAACCGGCGATGGGTTCGCAGCCGCGGCCTGTCGAGCCTGGACAGAGAGTGCAGACATCGCGCTGGACAGCCTGTTCACGGGTGAGGGACGGAGCCGGATGTCGGTTCCGAACTATCCTTTCGAACGTCAGCGTTACTGGACCGCGCCTGCGCCACGGCTGCAACCGGTGGTCGGGCATCCCTTTCTCGGCGCCCGCAGCGATTCGGCGTCCGGTGAGACAACCTTCGAACGTGAAATTTCCTCAACGGATCCCGACTGGATCGGCGATCACCGGGTCTACGGTCGGGTGGTCGTTCTTGCGGCGTTTCACGGTGCCCTCGCGACCGCGGCCGCGGTCGAGGTCGGGATGGGTCCTGCAGTCGAAGTGTCCGCTCTGCAGCTCCATGCGCCGCTCATCCTCGAGGAGGGTCGGACGGCCGACCTGCAGGTCGTTCTGGGATCCGAGGACGGGGAGCGAAAGCGTGATTACGCGGCCTATTCGCGCCCGGACACCGCCTCTCCCTGGCTGCTGCATGCAAGGGGTCGGCTGGCCTCTGCCACGGCTAGGGGTACCCCCTGGCCCGAGGCCATGGAGCATGTGGCCAGGCTGACGCCTGCCGATGCGGAAACCGTCTATTCCAGAGTTGCCGAAGCCGGAGTTGACTACGGGCCGTCCCTGCGCCGGGTCGAGACCTTCTGGCTTGGTGACTGCGAGGCCGTCGCCGATATACGGCTACCGAACGCCATGCGGGAAGAGGGAACCGTCGTTCATCCTGCCCAGCTGGATGGATGCTTCCACGCGGCGGCGGCGGCCATCCTGGAGCGCTATGGCCCGTCGATCCACCTCCCATTCGGTTGGGACCGCCTCCATCTTGCAGGGGAACTGCCGGAGCGGCTTCTGTGTCGGGCGACAGTCGACGGAAACATCGAGACCGGAGAGACGCTGACTGCAGAGCTGCGTTTTTATGGCTTCGATGGATCCTATGTCGGCGAAGTTACCGGATTCACCATGAAGCGTGCGACTCGCCGGTCACTGCTGTCGACCAGAATCGAAGACCTGTTTCATACCGTCGCCTGGCGCGAGCATCCTGGTGCAGCCGGAGGCGGAACCGCTGCCGCACAGGTTCCAGGGAGATGGATCATCATGTACGATCGGAACGGCGTCGCCATCGAGCTGGCCCAAAGGCTTGCCGGGTGCGGGCAGCAGGTCATTGCGGTAGGGCAATTCCCCGAACCGGTCGCTCCCGGAGTTGAGGTGGTGGAGCTGGCCACCGATCGGCGAGAGGAATGGCGGGCGTTCCTGAAAGATCTGCCTGCCGATCCGCCGCTTCGCGGCGTCATCCACATGGCGGCTCTTGACGGCGAAGTGTCGGACCACGCGGACACCGTGATGGCAGCGGCGTCCCACCGGGTCTGGAGTACCGCGCTTGCTCTAGTCCAGGCGCTGAGGGAAGTTGGCGTGGTACCGACCGAGGGACTGTGGTTCGTGACCCGCGGTGGGCAGGTGGTCGACGGCGGGACCTGCGAAGGGTTGCATGGTGCTCCGCTCTGGGGGTTGGCTCCTACTGTTGCCCTGGAAGTCAGCCGCCTACGTCCCCGCCTTCTTGATCTCGATCCGGCTGGTGGGCCTGACATTCCGGTGGAAGAGTTCCTCACACCCGATTCCGAGACCCGTGTCGCCTGGCGGGACGGGGTGCGCAACGTGGCGCGCCTGGTGCGGAATCCTCCCGGCCCGATGGACGACGCCGGGACGCTGGGGCTTCGGGGAGCCTGCCTGGTCACCGGTGGTTTCGGAGCGCTCGGCATTCAGGTTGCCGTCTGGCTGGCCGACCAGGGCGCGGAGGAAATCATTCTCAATGGACGCAGCGATCCCGGCGAAGCGGTTCAGGAAACCATCAACACCCTGCGGGCACGCGGCATTGAGGTGAGAATCGAAATCGCTGACCTCGCCGATGGCAATGCGGTCAGGGATCTGATGAAGCGTGTCGATGCCGGTCCCCGACCACTGACGGGCATCATTCACTGCGCCGGGGCGCTGGCGGACGCACTGCTCGAGCAGCAGGATGAAGCGGGCTTCGCCCAGGCAATTGGTGCCAAGATGCTCGGTGCCTGGCGACTCCACCTGGCAACGCAGAACCGTCCGCTCGACTTCTTCGTGATGTTCTCAAGCGTCGTCGGAACACTGGGCAATTACGGCCAGGCCAACTATGCGGCGGCGAACGCGTTTCTTGATCAGCTCGCGCGCCACCGTCAGGCGCTGGGTCTTGCCGGTCAGGCCATCGCCTGGGGGCCATGGTCGGGCAATGGCATGGCGGAGGAACATCGGGAACGGGTGGCTGGACAGATCGCGCAGGCCGGATTCAGCTGGCTGACAGTCGAGCAGGGACTGGCCGCCCTGGACCGAACGCTGCGGCGGGGAACGGCGAGCGAATTCGTTGCTGGGGTGGACTGGCCTGCCGCCATTGCCGGCATGGACGCGTCACCGGCCTTTCTTGAGGAACTGCTGCCGCGGGAAGCGACCCCGGCGCGTCCGGCTTCCGATCTGGTGGAGCATCTCCGCCGAACGTCACCTGACACACGCGAGGCCGCTCTCGAAGCGTTCCTTGAGGAGCAGCTGCAGGCTATGCTGCATCTTCCGGAACCGCCTTCACCAACCACTGGTTTCTTCGACCTTGGCATCGATTCCCTTCAGGCGATCGAGTTCAGGGGTCGGCTGAACCGGGCTCTGGCGGGTGAGTTCGATGCACCGAGCACCGTCATGTTCGACTTCCCCGACATCCGGAGTCTCGCCCACTACCTGATAGAAGCGCTTGATCTGGCCGAAGCGCTGCCGATTGTGCCGACACAGGTCCCCGCGTTACCGCGCGACGATCGGATCGCGATCGTCGGGATTGCCTGCCGCTTCCCCGGAGGTGAGGATCTTGACGGCTTCCGGCGCGGCCTTGAGCGGGGAATGCAACCGATCGGGCCTGTGCCGGAACGTGTTGGATCTGCTGGTGGTCCTGCAGTTGACGGGCGGCAGGGCGCATTTCTGGACCGGATCGACCACTTCGATGCCCAGTTCTTCCGTATCGCGCCGGTCGAGGCTACGCTGCTTGATCCGCAACAACGGCTGCTGCTCGAGGCGAGCTGGCATGCGCTGGAAGATGCCGGGATCGACCCGGGTCGACTCCGGGGCAGCCGAACCGGTGTGTTCGCCGGAATCACAACCAATGATTACCGCGAACTGGTTGCGCTGAGTTCCGGCGCGAACAGTCTGTACATGACGACCGGGACCAGCGACAGTACCGCAGTCGGTCGGATTGCCTTTGCTTTCGGCCTTGAGGGGCCCGCGATGGCGGTTGACACGGCCTGTTCGTCCTCGCTGGTCGCGGTGCACCAGGCTGCCGCGGCCCTGCAGAGGGGTGAGGCCGATCTGGCGCTAGCGGGTGGTGCCAACATCATCCTTTCAGCGGCCGTGATGGAGGCGTTTGCGGAAGGTGGAATGCTGGCTCCTGACGGCCGATGCAAGACCTTCGATGCGGCGGCGGACGGGTATGTGCGCGGCGAGGGCTGCGGAATGCTGGTGCTCAAGCGGCTGTCCGAGGCTGAAGCCGACGGCGATAGGATCCGGGGTGTGATTCTTGGCTCCGCAGTCAATCAGGACGGAGCGAGCGCGGGACTGACAGTGCCAAACGGCCCCGCTCAGGAACGGGTGATCGCGGCGGCTCTCGAACGCGCCAGAGTGAAACCGGACGGGATCGACTATCTGGAAGCGCACGGCACGGGAACCGAACTTGGCGATCCGATCGAGGTTCGGGCGGCGGCGGCCATTTACGGGCAGGGTCGCCCGTCGGAACGGCCCCTCCTGATCGGTTCGGTCAAGACCAATGTGGGCCACCTGGAGGCGGCGGCCGGAATCGCTGGTCTGATCAAGGTGCTCGTAGCGATGGAGAGTGGGACGATCCCCCGCCATCTGAACTGCACCACGCCAAATCCACGCCTGGACTGGGAACGGCTGCCGGTGCGGATCACCACCGAGCCGACCGCCTGGCCGTCCGGTATGGAGCGGCCGCCCCGGGCCGGCGTGAGTTCCTTCGGGTTTTCGGGAACCAACGCTCATGTCATTCTGGAAGGGCGTCCACAGGATAGCGACGGAGTCCTTCGCGGTCTGCCGGTACCGATAACGCCCCCTGAAGGTCTGGCTGCGGCTGAAGACCAGCGTCGGTACCGTATGCTGCCACTCTCCGGCCGGTCGGAACAGGCGGTGCGTGATCTGGCGGATGGATATCGAGGCTGGCTCACCGCACAGACTGCGTCGAACGGGCCGCCGGACGACCGGCAGCTGGCCGATATGGCCTGGACGGCGGCCACTGGCCGACAGCATTTCGAGTGCCGGGCAGGTGTCACCTTCTCGGACGCGGCGGAACTTGATGCCGGTCTGGCGAGCATCGCAGCAGCCGGGCCTGTGGCCACGGCTGTCACGCGGCCTCGGATTGCGTTCCTGTTTGCCGGGCAGGGCAGTCAATGGTCAGGCATGGGGCGGGAGCTGTACGAGTGTGAACCTATCGCTCGCGATGTGCTCGATCGGTGCGAGGCCGTATTCCGTGAAGTCCGCGGAGATTCCTTACTGGATGCGATGTTTGGCCATCGCGAGGTCGATCTTAAATCGACCGACTGGGCACAGCCAGCGCTCTATGCCCTCGAATGCGCGGTGGCGGCACTGTGGAACAGGATTGGCGTACAGCCAGCCGCGGTTCTCGGACATAGTGTCGGTGAGCTTGCGGCCGCCCAGGTCGCAGGGGTCTGGTCGCTGGCTGACGGAATGCGCTTCGCGGCCCGGCGAGGTGAGCTTATGGGGCGTCTGCCACCAGGAGGTGCCATGGCAGCGGTCATGGCCCCCAAGGTGCGGCTGGTGGCCGCGATGGCAGACCTGCCCAACCTGTCGATCGCCGCGGACAACGGTTCGCATCTGGTTGTCAGTGGCCCGGCAGCGGATATCATTGCGCTGAGTGAATCAGGCCTGACAATGCAGCGGCTGGATACCAGCCACGGTTTTCACAGCGTCCTGATGGAACCGGTCCTTGACGAGATCGCCACACTGGCCGACGGGCTTTCCCCCAAGCTGCCGGATGTGCCGCTGGTTGGCGGTGTCACGGGCACACCGCTGGAGAACGCCCCGGACGGGGTTTATTGGCGGCGTCAGGCGCGTGAACGGGTAGCCTTTGCCACTGGCGTCGAGACCCTGGACCGTCTGGGCGCGGATTTGGTGATTGAAATCGGACCTCGCCCGGTGCTGACCTCACTGGCACAATCTTTGTGGTCTGCAGACAACGGCGCTGAGCCGGTTTTCGTCGCCAGTCTCGACCAGCCAGATGCCTCCGAAGGCTCAATGGCCGGTCTGATGGCCGCGATTGGGCGGGCCTGGGAAGTCGGGGCGGTCGATTCACTGTCCAGCCTGTTTGACGGCGAGACGCGACAGCGCGTTCCACTTCCAGCTTACCCGTTCCAGCGTTGTCGGCACTGGGTCGACGCCTCCCGGCGAGGTCCTGGACCCGGTGAGCAGGCACTGTTGGGTCGGCGGACTGACCTGGCCAGCGGAGAAGTGATCTTCGAGCGGGATCTGTCCGCCGGTGAACCGGAGTGGCTGGCGGAGCATCGGGTGTTTGGCCAGCCGGTCGCGCCGGGAGCCCTATGGGGATCTCTCGCGCTGGCAGCGGCCCGTGAGGTGGCGATTACCTCCCCGCAGGTGGAGGAATTCCAGATTCATGCGCCGCTGCTGCTGCCGGATGGTGACGGGGCCCAGCGGATCCAGATCGTTCTGGGCTCTTCCGGACCTGCCGGGGAGCGGTCGATCTCCATCCACAGCCGAGCTCTGGAGGACAGCGGCTGGACGCTTCATGCCGAAGGGTGCCTGACGCAGCTGACCGGCATCGGTGGCGAAGGCCCGGATGCTCCCGGCACGCTCGAAACCGTCGACGTTGTCGGCCATTATGAGACGCTGGCAGCGCTGGGGGTTGAATATGGCCCGGTTTTCCGGCGACTCGACCGGCTGCGAAAGGGCGCGGGCGAGGCGGTCGCAGACCTGTCGCCCCCTGTCGGGCGGTCGGTTGCGCAAATGGGCATCCATCCGGCTCTGCTGGACGGCGTTTTTCAGACGGTCGCTGCCGCTGGTGGAATGACCGAAGTTCTCTACCTGCCGTTCGGTTGGGAGTGCATTCAGATCGGAACTGGGTTGCCGGAACACATGACCTGCCATGTCCGGCTTCGCGGGGTTGGAACGCTCCTCCAGGAGGATGCGCCGGAGACCATTGTCGCCGACATCCGTCTCACCGATGACCATGGCGCGACAGTAGGACTGGTTTCGGGATTCACTGCGAGGCGGGCGTCGAGGGCACAGCTGTTCGCAGCCATCGACCACATCGATGGATTGCTCTGCACGCCAGTATGGCGGCCCTGCCCGCCCGCCATATCCGAAGAGGTGGCGGCGGCGGGCAAGCCGCCAGGGACCTGGGTGATCGCGGCCAGGGATCCCGGCCTTCGCGAGCCGCTAGCCGATGCGCTGGCGGCGGGTGGGCAGTCGGTTGTTCTGGTCTGTCTGGACGATGTTCCGCCAGAGTCGGGGAGTTCAGGGCCGCATCGGGTTTCCCTGGCACCTGAGCGGCGTGGGGACTGGCGCGAGCTGTTCTCCGGACTTCCGACCGAGCCGCCTTTACGGGGTGTCGTTCACCTTGCCTCAACCACTGAATCCTGCGGTCACGATGTCGCGGCGGCGGCAACGGCGAACCTCATTGACGCGCTGTCCCTGGTCCAGGGAATCGAGGATGCGGGCGTTACCCCTTCGGCCGGTACCTGGTTCGTGGGATGCGGTGCGGATACCGGATCGGTGGACGGTCTCGTGGGATCGGTCCTTCTGGGCCTGGTCCGCACGATCATGCTTGAAGCGCCACATCTGGGTGCCCGGTCGGTCGATCTCGACCGGGAGGTGCCGGAGGCCATCGGACGGCTGGTCGGGGAACTGCTCCGCCCTGACCGCGAGACGGCGGTAGTCTGGCGCGACGGGGAGCGGCTGGTCCCGCGGCTGGAAAGGATGACCCGCCCGCGCCTGCCGACGGCTGGTGCCTGGCAGCTCGAGGCCGATCGGTGGGGTACCCTCGACAGCCTTCGTTTCGCTTCCCGGCCGCAGGTGGTCCCTGGGGAAGGAGAGGTCCGGGTGGGCGTGGAGGCAGCGGGGCTCAACTTTCATGATGTCCTGGCAGCCACCGGTCTGGTTGACGCCGGATCACCACTCGGCGGCGAACTATGTGGTCGGGTTCTCGAAGCAGGGCCTGGTGTAGAGGATCTGGCGGTGGGAGACCGTGTCGTTGGCTTCGCCGCTCCCGCCTTCGCGTCCGAAGCCGTCACCTCCGCCAGTCTTCTTGCCCCTGCGCCCGTCGGAGTGCCGTCGGCGGCCCTGGCGGCGATGCCGACCGTCTTTGTTACCGCGTCCCTGGCCTTTCAGCGTGCCGGTCTCAAAGCCGGACAGCGGGTTCTGGTACATGCGGCGGCAGGCGGGGTCGGACACGCGGCGATCCAGCTGGCACATGGGCTCGGAGCAGAGGTCATTGCGACTGCGAGTGCTGGCAAGCGGGATCATGTGCGCTCGTTTGGCGTTACCCATGTGTTCGACAGCCGTAGCACGCGGTTCGGGGCCGATATTCTGGCGGTGACCGAAGGCGCTGGAGTCGACCTGGTCCTTAACAGCCTGACAGGAGAAGGGTTCATTGAGGCGAGTCTCTCATGCCTCGCGCCGGGAGGATGTTTCGTGGAGATATCGAAGCGGGGCGTCTGGAGCTCGGTCGAGATGGAGGCGGCGCGCCCGGACGTGGGCTACCATGTACTGGCGGTGGACGGGATGCTGCGGTCGCGGCCGGAGGAGGTCGGTGCGGTGTTCCGCGACATCATGGACCGTCTCGCCGCTGGCGGGGCCGCTCCGCTCCCCTACCGTGCCTGGCCGATATCCGAGGCCGCGGCACCGATGTCCCTCATGCAGCGCGGCGGGCATGTCGGCAAGCTGGTCCTGACCACCCCGGTCGGCGGGCGGATCGCCGGAACATGGCTGGTCACCGGTGGCCTTGGAGGCCTCGGCCCCGAGGTCGCGGACTGGCTGGCCGAGCATGGAGCGGAAACAATTGTCCTGAACGGGCGACGGCCGCCGGATCCGGACCGGCTGAAGGCGATTGCCAGGGCATCTGATCGTGGTGCGCGTGTTGAGGTCGAACTGGCGGACATTTCCGACCCGGCGGCGGTCGACGCGTTGCTGCGCCGGATCGCCGGATCGTTTCCGCCGCTGCAGGGGATCGTTCACGCCGCCGGCTCGCTGGCCGACGGAACCCTGGCGGGTCTGGACCGCAGCGATGTGGAGGAGGTCATGGCCGCGAAGGTACGTGGGGCATGGAATCTGCACCTTGCGACGGCGGGTACCGACCTTGAGGCTTTCTTACTGTTCTCGAGCGTGGCCGGAGTGATGGGCAGCGCCGGCCAGGCGAACTACGCGGCGGCCAACGCGTTTCTCGACCGGCTCGCAGTCCACCGGCGGTCTCTGGGTCTGCCAGGTCAGGCCATCGCCTGGGGGGCATGGTCGTCCGAGGGCATGGCGGCGCGGAAGCGGGAGCGGATGGCGGAGAGACTGGAGGCGACGGGAAGCGGATGGCTCACGCCACGCCAGGGGCGCGCCGCTCTCCACCGTCTGCTGCGGGAGGGGTCGGCTCACTGCATGGTCGCCCCGGTCGACTGGCGGCGTGTCGCGGCGATCCGGACTGGCGATCCGCTGCTCGACGGGATCGTCCCGGCGGCGGCGGACGATGATGGGGACAGCGCGCAGCTGGTGACCCGGCTCGCCGAAACCCAGGCCGATGAGCGGCAGGATCTGCTCGAAACGTTCCTGCGTCAGGAGCTACAGAGCGTTCTGCAACTGCCGGACCTGCCGGCGTCGAAGATCGGTTTCTTCGATCTCGGGATGGACTCACTGATGGCGATCGAGCTGCGGAACAGGCTCAACCGGGCTTTCGATGGCGTGTTTACGGCCTCGACCACGATCGCCTTCGACCATCCGAATGCCCGGAGCCTTGCCGCTCACATTCTGCAGGTGCTAGACTTGGCAGAGCCACCGGACGACGAGCTGGGAGAAACCGGGAAGCTGACCAGAGCCCGGTACCATGGCGGGGAGCCGTTCGACGACGACCTCCTGGCTGAAGTGGAGGCGGTACTGCGTGACGACGGTGAATGAGTCCCGCGATCCCAAGGAGCTGCTGCGTCGGCTGTATCTGGAGCTTAACCGCTACAGGCAGGAGATCGACAGGCTGCGCCAGCCGATTGCCATCGTCGGCATGGCCTGCCGGTTCCCGGGCGGCGGGAACATTGCGGAATTCTGGGCTAGCCTCCTCGCTGGTCGATGCCTGTCGCAGGGTCTCCCGCCGGGTCGGGATCTGTACCGGGACGGAGTGGCGGTGGACGATACGGACGAAGTCTGTCGGCACGGTGCGTTTCTGGCTGGAATCGACAGGTTCGACGCGGAGTTTTTCCAGATCGCGCCGGTCGAAGCCCAGTATCTGGATCCACAGCACCGGATGCTCCTGGAGACAAGCTGGCATGCGCTTGAAGAGGCGGGCATCAATCCCGATCACCTGCGCGGGCAGCGAGCCGGTGTGTATGCCGGAGTGTGCGGCAACGATTACCGCGAGCTTGTTGCCGCGAGCGACGGCGCCCGCAGCGTCTACATCGCCACTGGCACCAGCGACAGCACGGCGATCGGACGGGTTGCGTTCGCACTCGGTCTTGAGGGCCCGGCCATTGCGATCGACACGGCATGTTCCTCGTCGCTTGTTGCCATCCACCAGGCCGTGACCGCCCTGCAGCAGGGCGAGGTCGATCTGGCCCTCGCAGGTGGAGTCAACGTCATTCTCTCCACCGGAGCAATGGATGCCTTCGATAACGGAGGCATGCTGGCTGCGGATGGGCGCTGTAAAACCTTTGACGCAGCGGCGGACGGCTATGTGCGCGGTGAGGGATGCGCCATGATAGCGCTCCGCCGACTGGCTGATGCCGAAGCGGACGGTGACCGGATCCATGCGGTCATCCGTGGCACGGCGGTCAACCAGGACGGGGCCAGCGCTGGCCTGACAGTGCCCAATGGTCCGGCCCAGGAACGGGTGATCGCAGCGGCTCTGGCGCGGGCCGGGCTCGACCCGTCGGAGGTGGATTACCTCGAAGCGCACGGCACGGGGACCAGGCTTGGCGATCCAATCGAGATTCACGCGGCCGCAGCCGCTTACGGTAGGGATAGACCAAAGAGCAGGCCACTGCTCATTGGCTCGGTAAAAACCAATATCGGGCATCTCGAAGCGGCGGCGGGCGTTGCAGGACTGATCAAGGCGACGCTTGCTCTTGGCGAAGACCGGATCCCGCCTCATGTCAATTTCTCCGTGGCCAATCCTGCCGTCGACTGGCCGGGCTCGAAGGTCAGGGTGGTCACCGGAATCGAGGACTGGCCAGTCAATGGCGATCGACCGCCGCGGGCGGGTGTCAGCTCGTTCGGATTCTCGGGAACCAACGCCCATCTCGTGCTCGAAGGCTACCGGCAACCGAACGTCGGACAGCCTTGCGGCGGGGTAGTAGCCGACGCCATTGAGATTCCCTTGCCAGACGGGGCGGTGGCGACCGAAAGGGGGCGGCAGGAACGGCTGCTACCCCTGTCGGGCCGCTCGGAGGCTGCGGTTCGGGCGCTGGCCGAACATTATCTCGACCGCCTCCATGAGGCTGAATCGGCGACAGTGGCGGATGATCTGGCGGATCTGGCATGGTCGGCATCCATCAGCCGCAGCCAGTTCGATGTCAGGGCAGGAATCGTGTTCCGCGATGGGACCGGCCTATCGGTTGGCCTGAAGGATATCATGATTGGCAGGACACTGGCACCAGCAGAAGCGGATGCAAAGGCGGGTTTCCTGTATACAGGTCAGGGAAGTCAGTGGGCTGGAATGGGCAGAACGCTCTATGAGACCGAGCCGGTGGCGCGAGGGGTCTTCGACCGGTGCGAACAGGTCATGTGCGAGACGACCGGAGAGTCCCTGCTTCAGATCATGTTTGCGCCTGAGTGCGAGGCTCTGGACAGCACGGCGTGGACGCAGCCAGCGCTCTATGCCCTGGGCTGTGCGCTGACCGCTCAGTGGAACGCCCTGGGAATTCGGCCGAAAGCGGTGCTTGGGCACAGCGTGGGCGAACTGGCCGCCGCGCAGACGGCTGGTGTGTTCTCGCTGGAGGACGGGATGCGTTTCGCGATCCATCGCGGTCGGATCATGGCGGCGGTGCCGGGTGATGGCGCCATGGCAGCGATCCATGGATCACGCAGTCGGGTGGAGACCATCATTCGGGAAGTGGATGGCCCGCTGTCGATCGCGGCAGACAACGGAACGCATGTCGTGATAAGCGGTTCGGCGATAGCGGTGGAACGGGTCTGCGATGTGCTGTTAGCTGCCGGGATGCGCACCGAAAGGCTGCGCACGAGTCATGCCTTTCACAGCGCCCTGATGGATCCGGTGCTCGACGAACTGGAGAGGATCGCACCGTCCGGAGCGGTGCCCGGACGACCACTGATCGGCAACGTGACCGGAGAGGAACTGAAGGAGACACCGGGACCGCTTTACTGGCGCCGTCAGGCCAGGCACGAGGTGGCCTTCGCCACCAGCGTGGCGCGCCTCGCCGCACACGGAATCAATGTCCTGGTCGAGATCGGTCCCCGGGCCGTATTGGGCCCGCTGGCCCGGGCGATCTGGCCAGCCGTGAACGAGCCGCCGACCGTGGTCACCAGCCTGCGTGAGCCCAAGGCTGACGGCACGGAGCCCGGATTTGCGACTGCTGCCGGTATGGCCTGGGAAGCGGGCCTGCCCGTGCGTCTCAAGGACCTGTATACAGGTGAAAGGCGACGCCGGACCGCGCTGCCGACCTACCCGTTCCAGCGTCAGCGGCACTGGGTTGACACGGGTCGGCGCCGAGCTGCCACCCGCATGCATCCGGTCACCGGGGATCGGCATGATTCGGCCAGCGGCGAGACGACCTTCGAACTCGGGCTCTCCGCTTCCCATCCGGCGTGGCTGGCGGATTACCGGGTGTTCGGTCGCCCCCTCGTCCCACCGCTCTTGGTGGGGGGGCTGGCTACGGTGGCCGGAGACGGAATGGTACTCGAGGATCTTGAGGTGCGGACGCCGTTTCCTCTCGGCATTGATGACGGCGAAGCCGCGGCGTGCTCCGTCCAGATTGTGCTGGACAGGGCGGATGGCGGAGGAAACCGGAGGGTCACGATCCACGGCCGGACGGAACAGACCGGTGCGTGGACGCTTATCGCCGAAGGACATCTCTCGGTTGCACCCCCACTGGAGGAAAGGACCAGGACGCAGCCGGATGGGCTGGAGCGAATTGATTTGACCGAACTGCGCCGAACCGTTTTGGATCGGGGTATCGAGTGCGGTTTGGTTCTGGAGTCGATGACTTCCACATGGATAGGGGACGGTGAGACGCTGGTGCAGCTCGACCTTGCCCCCGATCCAGACGGCACCCTGATGACCGGACCCCTGGCCCTGGAAGCCTGTGTCCAGTCGCTGGTCGCGGCTGTCCCTGGCACGGTCTGTCGGCTGCCCGTTGGCTGGAAGCGGCTGCATGTGGTGGGTACACTTCCCGAGCGGGTCTTCGGTCACGCAAGACTGATCCCGGATTCCGAACAGGATGGTCGACTGACCGCGGATATCGACCTCTTCGGTGAAGATGGCGTTCCGCTGGGACAGATCCGCGGCCTCGTCCTGCAGGAAACCAACCGATCGGCACTCCAATCCTCGACCGATGGCCTTGATGATCTCCTCTACCGGATGGATTGGCGGGAAGTACCGCAGCTTCAGGCACCCCCGCCGCCGGAGCAGGGAACCTGGATACTGAACGCTGACCAGGGTGGGGTGGCGCGGGAACTGGCTGTCCGGCTGGCGGAGAGGCAGCAGAATGTTGTGCTGGCTGGACGGATTCGCCCGGGCCCGGACGAGTCCATTCCCGGTGTGACGGCAGCGTTCCTTGAGACGGACAGGCGGGAAGCCTGGTCGGCGCTGGTGCGGAACCTGCCTGCTGACGCCCCGTTACGGGGCGTTGTCGACCTCACTGGCCTGGACTGCCATTCCGATCCGGCGCAATCGGTGGATCCTGGAAGCATGCTGGTCGACACCGGCGCTGCGGCACTGGCGCTGGTGCAGGGCCTCGACGATGCGGGAATGGCGCCGACCGCCGGCATCCGCTTCGTCACGAAGGGAGCCCAGATCATCGGCACCGAACGGAGCCAGGGGATTGCCGGGGCGGTTCTCTGGGGATTTGCCCGGACTGTCGGGCTGGAAATGGTCCATCTCGCTCCACGGCTCGTGGATATCGATCCCGACGCTCCCGTCGACCTGGAGGTGCTGCTTGACGAAATGCTGTCGGAGAGCGACGAGACCGAGATCGCCTGGCGGAACGGGCAGCGCCTTGCCGCCCGGCTGGTGAGCTCCACAGACATGCCGCCGCGCGCCGACCTGGCACCGACTGGTGAAGGAATCTGGCTGATCACTGGTGGCCTCGGTGGACTGGGACTGGAGGTCGCGGCATGGCTGGCCGAACGGGGAGTCCGGAAGATCGTGCTGAACGTCCGCCGCGAGCCCGATGAGGCGCGGCAGGCAGCAATCGACGCGCTGGTGGCCCGGGGCATCGAGGTACGGCTTGAAGTGGCGGATGTCGCGCAGCGTGAGGCGGTCGATGCGATGCTGGAACGGATTGCACTACCGCTTGCCGGAATCATCCACTGCGCGGGTGCGACGACGGACGCCGGGCTGGGTGCCCAGGACCGTGCCGGTCTGGAACGGGCATTGCTTGCGAAAGCGGTTGGTGCCTGGAATCTGCATCAGGCGCTCGCCGATCACGAGCCCGGCGTCTTCGTACTGTTCTCAAGCGTCGCCGGCGTCCTGGGCAACCCGGGGCAGGCGAACTACGCGGCGGCCAATGCCTTTCTCGATCAGCTCGCCAGCTGGCGTAGTGTCCAGGGCCAAGCCGGTCAGTCGATCGCCTGGGGGCCGTGGGCCGGGGCCGGGATGGCGGAGCGCAACCGGGACCGGCTCGCTGGTCGTATGGAGGCTCAGGGAATGGACTGGATTGCCCTGCCCAGCGCTCTCGCGGTTCTCGACCGGCTCATGGGCGCGGAAGCGGCGATGACGCTGGCCGTGTCGATGGACTGGCTGGCGCTGGTCCGTCAACAGCCGAGCCTGACGCCCCTGCTCGGGACTCTGCTACCCGCCTCGACGGCGGGAACCGAAATCCGGGCTGGGCGGGGCGGTCTCGCCATCCGGCTGCGGGAAAGTGCCCCGGGTGACCGTGAGGCGCTTCTCGTCAGGGTTCTCTCCGACGAGCTGCAGGCGGTTCTGATGCTGCCGTCGGCCCCGCCGCCCTCGACCGGATTCTTCGAGCTCGGCATGGACTCGCTGACGGCAACAGAGCTGCGCAACCGCCTGAACCGGGTTCTATTGGGAAGCTACGTCGTTCCGGCGACGATTGCCTTCGACTATCCGAACGTAGCTAGTCTGGCCCGGCATCTGGCTGAAGAACTGGGGGAGACACCACGCGCCGTGGAGGCACCGCTCCTGCTGGAGAGGGCTGGGCCAATCGCCATCGTCGGTATGGCGTGCCGCTTTCCGGGGGGCGACGGATTGGACGGCTTCCGCTCCCTGCTGAGCGCCGGCGACAGCGCCATCGGCCCGCCACCGCCCGACCGAACCGCGGGGGAGCGCGAAGGGGCCGGACAGCGGGCGGGCGGATTTCTCGAGGCGATAGACCTGTTCGATGCCGAATTCTTCCGGATCGCACCGGTCGAGGCGAAGCTGCTTGATCCCCAGCAGCGGCTGCTGCTGGAGACCAGCTGGCATGCTCTTGAGGATGCGGGGATGGATCCTGGCTCCCTGCGTGGCAGCCGGACCGGGGTCTATGCGGGCATCAGCATGAGCGACTACCGCGATCTTCTGGTCGCCGGTTCGGGGACCGTAGGGCTCCACTCCGCAACCGGCACCAGCGCCAGCACGGCGATCGGCCGGATCGCCTATACACTGGGTCTTGAAGGTCCGGCGATGGCGATCGACACCGCCTGCTCGTCCTCTCTGGTGGCGATACACCAGGCGGCGGTGGCACTGCAGCGCGGAGAGGCGGACCTGGCGCTGGCAGGTGGCGTAAACGCGATTCTCTCCATGGTTCCGGTCTCGGAGTTCGTCGAATCCGGCATGCTGGCGCCGGACGGGCAGTGCAGGACCTTCGACGCGGCGGCCAACGGATACGGACGGGGTGAGGGATGCGGGATGGTGGTACTCCGACGTCTCGCCGACGCGGTTGCGGCTGGTGACCGTATCTGGGGGGTCCTCCGCGCGTCGGCGGTCAACCAGGACGGCGCCAGCGCCGGGCTGACGGTGCCAAACGGTCCGGCTCAGGAGCGGGTGATCGCTGAGGCCCTTGCCCGGTCTGGCCTCACACCGGCCGAGATCGACTATCTCGAGGCGCACGGTACCGGAACCGAACTGGGGGATCCGATCGAGGTCGGGGCCGCCGCTGCGGTATATGGCCGGAATCGGCCCGCGGACCGACCGCTCCTGATCGGGTCGGTGAAGACGAATATCGGCCATCTGGAAGCCGCCGCCGGAGTTGCGGGGCTGATCAAGGTGATGCTGGCAATGGCCTCCCGCCGACTCCCGCGCCATCTCAATTTCTCAACCCCCAATCCGCATATCGACTGGGACAGCCTTCCCGTCCAGGTCGTCTCCGCGGCCACCGACTGGCCGTATGACGGGGACCGACCGCCGCGGGCGGCCCTCAGCTCTTTCGGATTCTCCGGAACCAACGCGCACGTTATTCTGGAAGGAGCTCCACCGCCGGATGCCGGTGATCTCAACCCGACGGCGGTCGTCGGCGCTTCAGTGGCTGTCCCGCTGCCTGAAGCGTCGGCGGCGGCGAAGCGCGGCCGCGGGGAGCGACTGCTGCCCCTGTCGGGACGGTCGGCGACTGCGGTCAGCGCACTCGCGGGCCAGTATCTCGACTGGCTGCGGGAGGATCAGCCCGAGCCGCATGAGGATCATCTTGCGGATATGGCCTGGACGGCGGCGACTGGCCGCGGTCATCTCGAATTCCGGGCGGGACTGATCTTCAGCGACAGGAAGGGACTGGTCGCCGGTCTCGGTGCGCTGGCCCGGGGCGACCGGCAAATTATCAACGGTGCGCGCTCCCGGCCGGCGTTCCTGTTCACCGGTCAGGGAAGCCAGTGGGTCGGCATGGGTCGGGAACTGTATGAAACCGAGCCGGTGGTGCGCGGGGTTCTCGACCAGTGCGAGGCGGCCATGCTCGAACTGAGAGGCGAATCCCTGCTGGACGTGATGTTCGCTTCGGCGGGCTCCGCGGTCGACGATACATACTGGACCCAGCCAGCGCTGTATTCACTGGCTTGCGCACTGGCCGCGCAGTGGCAGTCGCTCGGCGTAAAACCGGCGGCGCTGCTGGGCCACAGCGTTGGGGAACTGGCGGCGGCGCAGGTCGCTGGCATGGTCCCGCTCGTCGAGGGTCTGCGTTTTGCTGCACGGCGCGGTGCGCTGATGGCATCCCTTCCCGACCGCGGAGCGATGGCGGCAGTGTTCGCGCCGCGGGACCAGGTGGAAACGACGCTGGCGGCGGATGGTGGTAGCGACCTGTCTGTCGCCGCCGACAATGGCACCCATCTGGTGCTCAGCGGTCCGGTGCCGGCAGTGGAACGCATCCGCGAGGCGTTCACCGCGGCGGGGATCAGGACCGCGCCTCTACGAACCCGCCAGGCATTCCACTCTGCCCTGATGGATCCCATCCTTGATGAACTGGAACTTGCCGCACCGCACCTGTCACCGCCGACCATTCCCCTGTTGAGCAACGTCACCGGAAGGGAGCTGACAGAAGCCCCTGACGGCGGCTACTGGCGACATCATGCGCGCGGTGAGGTTGCCTTTGCGGCTGGAGCGGCGCGGCTTGCCGCGCTGGAGATCGATATCCTGATAGAAATTGGTCCGAAGGCGATTCTGGGCCCGCTTGTCCAGGATGGCTGGCCGGGAGATGGGCCGGTACCGCACGCCGTCGCAAGTCTTGATCCGCCGGTCGGGGGCGTTTCACCCGCCGGATTTGCGGGCGCGGTCGCCGCGGCCTGGGAAACCGGGTTGCCGCTACGGCTCGAGGGGCTGTTCACCGGGGAGCGACGGCGGCGCGTTTCGCTGCCGACCTACCCGTTCCAGCGCCAGCGGCACTGGATTGACGGGCGCTCCCGCCGCCGGGCCTACGACCATCCGCTACTCGGCACACGGACCGAGCTTCTTGACGGAAGCACGGTGTACGAGGTTGAGGTGTCGACGACCGACCCAGATTGGCTGGCTGACCATCGCGTGTTCGGCCGACCGGTTGTCCCGGGCGCTCTCTTCGCCGTATTGGCGGCCGCCGCAGCGGCTCCGGATGGGCCGGTCAGCGTGGAGGCGTTCCAGATACATTCTCCGCTGATCCTGAAGGAGGACGGCTCGCCGTGGAGCCTCCAGGTGATGGCGGGATCGCCCGACGCCCAGGGCGTCCGGAACGTCACGATCGGTGGCAGGGGCCCGGATGGGGGGGACTGGGTGCGCCATGCGGAGGCGCGCGTTCTTATGGAGGCCGAGCCGCGCCTGACGGATTCCCGTCCGATAGCGGAACCGGCAGGCTCCGATCCGGCAGGTGTCGAAGTGCCGGAGCTCTACCACACGCTTGCCCGGGCCGGAGCCGAGTTCGGCCCAGCCTTCCGGCGGATCGCCGAAGCGCGGCGGAGCCCCGGGGCTGCCTTCGCGGAGGCGGTGCTGACCGACGGGCCGGCCATGGCGGGAACCTTCATGCATCCCACCCTGCTTGATGGTGTCTTCCAGACAGTCGCGGCGGCCGGTGAATTCGGAGACACTCTCTATATGCCGTTCGGCTGCGAGCGGTTGCGTTTCTGGGGGCCGATGCCGCAGCGGCTGATCTGCCGGACACGGCTTCGTGAGACCCCCGATCCCGATACCCTGGTTGCCGACATCGAACTTGCCGATGGCGACGGGACACCGGTCGGTGAGGTGTCGGGTTTCACCGCCCGGCGGGCGGCGCGTTCGCAGCTCCAGGATCCGGCCGACAGCGTGGATGGCCTGCTCTATGAGACGGTCTGGAGACCTGTTTCCGAACCCGGTGGTCTGCTGGACGCGTCGTTTCTGTCGGCACCGGAAGCCGTTGGAGCGGCGGTTGGCGGCATCGACGGCTGGCTTCTGGAGCAGGGCGTCGACCAGAATGCACCGGCGGAGCTGGAAGGGGATCTGGAGCGCCTCTCCGTCTGCTACGCATGTCAGGCGCTGGACGCGCTCGGCTGGCGACCGGGCTTCGGACGCGGTGCCGGGGATCTCCGCACCCGGCTGAAGGTGGTCAGGCCGCAGGAAGCGCTGCTCGAACGGGTGCTGGAGCTAGCGATGTCGAGCGACCGGGAACCCGAACGCGATCCGGCCGCGATGGCGGCCTCGCTGGCCCGTCGGCATCCGTTTGCGGTGCCTGAAATCCGCCTGCTCGCCCATTGCGGGGAGCCCTTGGCTGATGTCCTGCGCGGACGGCGGGATCCCGTAGACCTGCTTTTTGGGGAGGCTGGTGCAGGCGCTGCGGAACTCTATCGCGAATCGCCGATGCTGCGGGCCGCGAACCGGATGCTGGCCTCGACCGTTGCCACCATGGCGGACGCCCTGCCCGCCGGGCGCACGCTGCGGATCCTGGAGGTTGGCGGTGGAACCGGAGCGACGACCGAAGCCGTGCTCGATGCCCTGCCGACGGGGCGCTTCAGCTATACCTTCACGGATGTTTCGGCCGCCTTCCTTGATCCCGCACGCAGGCGCTTCCAGGATTATTCGCCGGTCTTCGACGTGCTGGACATCGAGCGTGATCCCAGGGAACAGGGCTTCGCGGCGCATGGGTTCGACATCGTCATCGGTGCCAATGTCCTGCACGCCACCCGTGATCTCGGGGAGTCTCTTCGCCACTGCCAACGCCTGCTGGCGCCGGAAGGATGTCTCGTTCTGCTGGAAGGTCTTGCACGGCAAGGGTGGCTGGATATCACCTTCGGCCTGCTGGAGGGCTGGTGGCGCTACGCTGACGAGTGGCGGTTGGTCGGGCCGCTGATTGACGGGAAGGGTTGGCGCCAGGCTCTCACGGCGGCCGGTTATGACGGGATTGAGGTGCTGACGGCGGGTCATGGTCGGGCAGGGCGGGCGCTGCAGGGCGTGATCCTGGCGCAGGCGCCGTCGGAAACAGCTGAGACAGCGGGAAGCTGGGTGATTGCCAGCCCACAGGCGAAACCCGCACTCGCTCTCGCCCGTTCCCTGGTGGAGCGTAACCAGGCCGTGATCGTCGCCAGCCCCGACATTCCGTCGGAATCGTCACCGATCCACCAGTTTCCGCTGGAGCTGGAGTGGCGGGAGGCGTGGCGTGCATTGATCGGGGAAATTCCGGATGAGGTGCCATTCGCGGGAATTGTGCTGCTTACCGGGACCGATCCTGCTGGGTCGGATCCGGCCACTGCCGCCGACCGGGTGAGCGCACAGGCTCTTGCCCTGGTTCAGGGGGTCGACGACTCTGGAAGGGTTCCGGCGTCCGGGGTCTGGTTCGCGAGCTGCGGCGGGCAGGTTGTGGACGGTGCGCAGGCTGCCGGGCTGGCTACATCGGTGCTGGGAGGTTTCGTGCGGACGGTGGCGCTCGAGTTGCCCTCGCTGGGAGCCAGGCTGGTCGATCTCGACCCGAGCGAACCGGATCCGGCCAACCGGCTGGTTGGAGAGCTGCTTGGTTCCGATCGGGAAACGGCGGTGGCCTGGCGTGCGGGAACCCGATACGCGGCCCGGCTGGCGCGGCTGGAGGGGGGCGGGAGGATCCGCATTCCCCGGGAAGGTTCCTGGCGGCTGGTTGCGGATGGAGGCGGAAGCCTTGAATCGCTGCGCGCCCAGCCGTTCTCCCCACCTGCGCTGCGGAAGGGTGAGGTGCGGGTCGGAGTTCTGGCGGCTGGTATCAACTTCCACGACGTTCTGGCGGCAATGCGGCTGGTCGATGCCGGGGCGCCGCTCGGCGGAGACCTGTGCGGAAGGGTGATCGAGGCCGGACCCGGCGCGTCGTTCGAGCCGGGCGACTGGGTGGTCGGATTCGCCACGCCATCCTTCGCGTCTGAAGTGGTCACCAGCGCGGAGCTCCTGGCGTCTGCACCGCCTGACCTGTCTCCAGAGGAGCTGGCGACGATGCCGACTGCCTTCACGACCGCAGCACTGGCCTTTCGGATGGCCGGCCTGAAAGGCGGTGAGCGGGTGCTGGTGCATGCCGCGGCAGGCGGCGTCGGGCAGGCGGCGGTCCGGCTGGCCCGGCAGATCGGCGCCGAGACGCTCGCCACCGCGAGCGCGGGAAAGCGGGATCTGGTCCGCTCGCTTGGGGTGGCGCATGTCTTCGACAGCCGGTGCCCCGGCTTCGGGGAAGGGATCCTGCAGGCAACATCCGGAGCAGGAGTCGATGTTGTGCTGAACTGCCTGACCGGAGACGGTTTCATCGAGTCGAGCCTTGCCAGCCTGGCGCCTGGCGGGCGCTTCGTGGAGATTTCGAAACGGGGAATCTGGAGCACCGCCGAGATGGCGGAGGCGCGACCGGATGTAACCTACCACGTTCTGGCACTCGACGAACTTTTGCGGACAGATTCGGCTGCGGTCGGAAACACGTTCAGAGGTCTGATGGAACGGCACGGGTCGTCAGGGATCGCGCCGCTGCCGTTCCGGGCGTGGCCGATGGCTGAGGCTGGGGCGGCAATGTCCCGCATGCGGCGCGGCGAACATGTTGGAAAGCTCGTGCTGACGGCACCGGCCGCTGACCGGCTTGCCGGAACCTGGCTGATAACTGGCGGGCTGGGCGGCCTCGGCCTCGCGGTCGCGGACTGGCTTGCGGATCGCGGGGCGGAGGCGGTCGTCCTCAACGGGCGCTCAGAGCCGGACGGGGCGCAGGAGGCGGCGGTCACCGAGCTGCGGAACCGCGGGATCGAGGTGCGGGTGGAACTGGCGGACGTGTCGGACGGCACCGCCGTGGAGGCGATGCTGGAACGGACGGTCGCGACCCTGCCGGCCCTTACGGGCATCGTCCATGCCGCCGGAACGCTTTCGGATGGCGCCCTGTCCAACCTCAGCCACGAGAGGTTCCGGGAGGTGACGGCGGCCAAGGTCCGCGGGGCCTGGAACCTGCACCGGTTGACGGTAGGGATGAAGCTGGACCGTTTCGTGCTGTTTTCGAGTCTCGCGGGGGTTACGGGCAATGCCGGGCAGGCAAACCATGCGGCGGCCAATTCATTCCTCGACCAGCTTGCCCGCCACCGTCGGGCCATGGGCCTGCCGGGGCAGGCGATCGCCTGGGGAGCATGGCTCGGCATCGGGAAGGCGGAGGCGGAGCGGGAGCGGATCAGCGACCGCATCGCTGTCGGCGGGGTCGGCTGGATGCCGCCGCAGCAGGGAATCGCCTGCCTTGACCGGCTGCTGCACGAGGAACCCTCCGTCGGCGTCGCCGCACCGGTCGACTGGAAGCGCTTCGTACAGGGACGCCGGGACGATCCATTTATGGACGAAGTTCTCCCTATCCACCCGATCTCCACCGTTCCGGGGGTAGCCGACGATCTTCCGACCCGCCTGGATGCCGCCCCGCAGGACCGGCGCGAACAGCTGATGATCGAGTTTCTCCAGGGCGAGGTCGAGGCAGCTCTGCAACTCGGCGTGCCGCCCTCCCCGGATGCGCTGTTTGCCGACCTCGGCATGGATTCGCTGATGGCGGTGGAGATCAGGAACCGGCTGAACCGTGCCATGGCAGGTGCCTACACCGCTTCCGGTGCCATCGCATTCAACTTTCCGACCATCAGAAGCCTGTCCAGGCATCTGCTGTCCGAACTTGGCTACGCTTCGCCGGAGCACGCCACCGGGCAAAGGTCAGATGATCCCGATCGGGCCGAAGTTGAAACCCTGTCCGCCCAGGAACTCTTCGCTGCGGTTGCGGCAGAGCTTGGAGAAGAGCCATGACCGACAGTGACAGCAATCTCGAGCTGACCAGAAGGCTGCTGGTCGATCTGCGACGGCACAAGCGCGAGATCGAACGGTCCCGCCAGCCGATCGCGATAGTCGGCATGGCCTGCCGCTTTCCCGGCGGGGAAGACCTTGAAGCGTTCCACGACATGCTAATGGCGGGTCGGGATGCGATCCGGGAAGTTCCGGCGGATCGCTGGCCCGGTGCGCCCGAGATGCCCCGGCGCTTCGGCAGGGATGCTGATCCGGCCTGCCGTTGGGGCGCATTTGTCGAGCGTCTCGACGAGTTCGATGCCGGATTCTTCCGGATCGCGCCGGTAGAGGCCAGACTGCTTGATCCCCAGCAGCGCATATTGCTCGAAACCTCGTGGTGCGCGCTCGAGGATGCCGGCATCGACCCGGTCGGCCTGCACGGCAGCAAGAGCGGAGTCTATGCCGGCGTGTGCACCAACGACTATCTGGACCTGATCCTCGACACACCGGAGTCTAGCAGCCTGTATTCGGCAACTGGCACCAGCGCGAGCACTGCGCTGGGCAGAATCGCGTTCACCCTCGGCTTCGAAGGGCCGGCAATCACGGTGGACACGGCCTGCTCGTCCTCGCTCGTGGCGGTCCACCAGGCTGCAACCGCATTGCAGCGCGGCGAAGCGGATCTCATTCTGGCCGGAGGCGTCAACGTCATTCTGTCACCGAATCAGGCGGCTGCGTTCGCGAGCGGTGGCATGCTGGCCCCTGACGGTCGCTGCAAGACCTTCGACGCGTCGGCCGACGGATTCGTCCGCGGCGAAGGCTGCGGCATGGTGGTGCTCAAGCGTCTTTCCGACGCCGAAGCGGCAGGAGACCGGATCCGGGCCGTCATTCGCGGCTCGGCCGTCAACCAGGACGGTGCCAGTTCTGGACTGACGGCGCCCAACGGTCCGTCGCAGGAAAGCGTGATAGCGGCAGCCCTGGAACAGGCCGGCATGAATCCCGCGCAGATCGACTATCTCGAGGCGCACGGCACCGGGACTGAACTCGGCGATCCGATTGAGGTTGAGGCGGCCTCGGCAGTGTATGGCCGGGGTCGATCGGTCGACCGGCCCCTGCTGATCGGTTCGGTCAAGACGAACATTGGGCATCTGGAGGCGGCGGCAGGCATTGCAGGCCTGATCAAGACGGTGCTGGCAATGGGCGAACGCCGGATTCCATCGCATCTCAACTTCAGCGTTCCGAACCCGCATGTCGACTGGGCAAGTCTACCGGTGCGCGTGACATCAGCCGAAGAACCATGGCCCGATACCGGCGATCGAACGCCCTGCGCCGCCGTCAGCTCCTTCGGATTCTCCGGAACCAACGCGCATGTCATTCTCGAAGGACCCGGTGGAGACCTTCATGCGGAAGCGGCCTCGGCCGGACCAGAGGTCGATATTCCCCTGCCTGAGGGAACGACACCGGTGGAGAAAGGCCGGACAGGTCGATTGCTGCCTCTGTCCGGCCAGTCGATGGAGGCGGTTGCCGAACTCGCCGGTCGTTACAGCACATGGCTGCGTCAGGGCGGGCCGGAATTCCACCCCGACCGACTGTCCGACATGGCATGGACCGCATCGGTGGGGCGCAGCCGCTTCGATGCCCGGGCCGGGGTGACGTTTGATGACGAAGAAAGCCTGGCAGAGGGCCTCGCTGAACTGTCACGGGGAAGGCGGCAGGCGGTCGTCGGCACCGGGACACGCTCCGCGTTCCTGTTTACAGGCCAGGGAAGCCAGTGGGTCGGCATGGGGCGGGAACTGTACGAGACGGAGCCGGTGGTGCGCGGCCTGCTCGACAGGTGCGACAGGACCATGCTTGCCCTGCGTGGCAAATCGTTGCTCGACGTGATGTTTGGCGCCCCCCCGGAGGCACTTGACGACACACGATGGACCCAGCCGGCCCTGTATGCGCTGGAGAGTGCGCTTGCCGCTCAGTGGCGGTTCCTGGGATTGCAGCCGACAGCAACTCTCGGACACAGCATCGGAGAACTGGCGGCGGCATTCACGGCAGGCATTCTGTCGCTTGAAGACGGCCTGCGATTCGCTGCGCGACGGGGAGAGCTGATGGAGTCGGTAACGGAACCCGGGGCGATGGTGGCGATTTTCGCTCCCCGCGACCGGGTTTCGACGGCGATCAGCTCGGCGGCGGGAGGCGAACTGTCGATCGCGGCGGATAACGGAACCCATCTTGTCGTCAGCGGCCCCTCGGCGACCGTGCGGGCACTGGCTGATGAACTGGGCGCCTCCGGAGTGAAAACCGAGATCCTGCGAACCAGCCAGGCATTCCACTCTGCCCTGATGGATCCGGTTCTGGGTGAACTGGAAGCATTTGCCGCCGGGCTTCCCTCCGCACCGCCGGAACTGGCATTCGTGAGCAATCTCACCGGACGGGAGCTGAGAGGGGCCCCCGATGGCGGATACTGGCGTCGCCAGGCAAGGGAAGAAGTGGCGTTTGCGGCCGGCATCTCTCGGCTGGCGGAACTGGGGGTGGATGTCCTGATCGAGGTTGGTCCGCATGCCGTGCTGACCCGGATCGCCCAGGCGGCCTGGCCCGGTGAGCCGCCTTCATGCGTGACGACCCTGATGAGACCATCCGTCGGAACCAGCGAGTCGGGATTTTCCGTGGCCGCTTCCGCTGCTTGGGAAGCAGGCCTGCCACTGCGTCTGGAGGGGCTGTTCGCTGGCGAGCGGCGGCGGCGCGTTCCGCTGCCGACCTACCCGTTCCAGCGCCAGCGGCATTGGATCGACGGGCGTTCCCATCGCCGCCGGGCCGACGACCATCCGCTGCTCGGGACCCGCACCGAACTGGCGGGTGGAGGCGTCGTTTTCGAGACCGGGATGTCGGCGTCGGATCCGGAATGGTTGGCCGATCACCGGTTGTTCGGGCGGTTGGTCGTGCCAGGAGCGTTTTACGGCTCTCTGGCGGCGTCAGCGGCGGCGCCGACTGATGGGAGCGCGACGGTAGAGGCGGTCCAGATCCATTCCCCCATGATCCTTGACGACGCATCCGCCTCGAAGACGGTTCAGATCGTGCTGGGCGTGCTGGATGGCAACGGGGTTCGGACTCTCGAGATCTTCAGCCGGGATGGAGGTAACGCTGAATGGGTGCTTCATGCCGAGGGCCGGATCCGGGAGGGTGCCGACCTGCCAGCGCCTGCGCCACCGGATTTCGAGGCGTTCGAAGCGTTCGCCGAAGCGCCGTCCGAGGTCTATGCCACGATCGCCGAAGCCGGGCTCGATCTCGGACCGTCCTTCCATGTGATCCGGACCGGACGGCGAAGTCCAGGCGAGGCGGTTTCGGAGCTGTCCCTGTCGCCGGGACTGGCGTTGGATGCTGCGCTGATTCATCCGGTGCTGTTGGATGGAGTGTTCCAGACGGTCGCCGCGGCGAGTGGAATTGGGGACGAACTTTATCTTCCCTTTGGTTGGGATGACCTGCGTCTGCGCGGCCCCCTACCGGAACGGCTGATCTGCCATGTGCGGCTGCGTGAGCCCGGTGGTGCCGGAAAGGCCCATGAGTCCGGTTCCGAGCTTCAGACAGCCGATATCCATCTTTATGATGACAGCGGGAGAGCTGTGGGCGAGGTGTCGGGCTACCGTACCAAGCGCGCCACCCGGCAGCAGCTGTTCGCGGCACTCCAGGATGTGGATGATCTCCTCTATGAGATCGCCTGGAAGCCTGTCGCCGAACCTGGTGGCCTGCTGGATGCATCGTTTCTGGCAGCGCTGGAAGCCATCGGAGCGGCGGCTGGTGGCATCGACCGCTGGCTGCGACAGGATGGAATTGAGCCGGCCGCGGCGGCGGAACTGTCGGCGTCGCTGGAAACCCTGTCTCGCTCCTTCGCGCTGGCGGCCCTGGACGAGCTGGGCTGGCGTCCGGAAGCGGGAACGGTCGCGGCTTCGCTGCGAACCGGATTGAGAGTGGTGGAGTCGCAGGAAGCGCTTCTCGGCCGGGTTCTGGAACTGGCGACTGGAACGACCGGGACTGCGCCGGAGGAAACGCGCCGGGACGAGGCGGCAATGGCGCCGCATGACCTGGCGGCCTTCCTGATCGAGCGGTTCCCTTTCGGTGCAGCCGAAATCGGTTTCCTGCGGCATTGCGGGAGCGCCCTGGCCGATATTCTGCGTGGACGGGCTGATCCTCGGGCGCTTCTGTTCGGCAATGACGATCGTGGAGTGGCGGCTCTGCACCGTGGGTCGCCCACTATCCGCGCCACCAATCGTCTGCTGGCGTCAGTGATCGCAACGGCCGCCGCTTCCCTGCCTGCCGGGCGGACCCTTCGGGTTCTCGAACTTGGCGCTGGAGTCAGCACCGCTGCCGGTGAGATTCTCGATGTCCTGCCGCCGGAACGGATGGAACTTGAACTGGCTGACGTTACGGAGTCTGGACTGGCTGGACGCAGGAACCGCTCAAGCCAACCCCTAGCCGCAGGAAAGGTGCTCGATATCGGCCGGGATCCGTTGGAGCAGGGGTTTGACGCACATGGCCATGACATCGTAGTCGTGGCCGATCTGCCGGATGCCGTTGGTGATGTCGACATGTTCCTTGACCATTGCCGACGTCTCCTGGCACCGTCGGGATACCTGATCCTGCTGGTCGATCTGACGTCCCAGGGATCACGCGATCTGACGTTCGGCCTGCTGGGGGGAGGGCTCCAGCCGGCCAGCGAGGCCGTTTGGCGTGACGCTCTGGCAGGAACAGGTTTCGGGGATACCGCATTCCTGTCCGCGAGCCCGGAAGCGACGGGACAGGCCCGACGGGCGGTGATCATCGCGCGTGGGCCGACGGCACCGGGAATTCCGTCAGGCACCTGGGTGATTGGCGCAGCACGGGAGCGGCTGGCCGAAGGGCTTGCCAAGGCGCTCGTGTCGCGCAGCCAGACGGTGATCGTCGCAAGTCCCGATGCCAGACCAACAGCGGCATACTCTCCAGATGTCATCCGGGTGCGCGTGGTACCGGAGCGCCGGGAAGCATGGCGTGCCCTGTTTGAGACGCTGCAGACCACCGCGCCGCTCGCGGGGGTGGTCCATCTCGGATATTCGCCAGACGATAGCGGGGACGCTCGGGATTCGGCGACGGCGGCCGTGGATGCGACAGGTATCGCCCTTGCTCTGGTTCAGGGTCTTGAGGATTCCGGTGCGGCACCAAAGGTATGGTTTGCCACCCGCGGTGGGCAGGTGGTGGATAGTGAGCCGGCGATCAGAATCGAGGGCGCGGCCCTGTGGGGATTTGCACGTACGGTTGGACTGGAGGCACCACAGCTAGGCATCCGCCTCATCGACCTGGATCCGGAAGAAACGACAGCCACTGGCAACCTGCTGCAGGAACTGCTTGGCCCCGACCGAGAGACGGCGGTGGCCTGGCGGCGCGGTACACGGTGGGGCACACGGCTGATACGGCATTTCGACCCGGACTCGGAAGAGGGTGGCATTGATTTTTCCGGCTCCTGGCTGATCACCGGGGGACTCGGAGAGCTTGGCATGGAAACGGCGGGGTGGCTTGCCGAGAATGGTGCCGGAACGATCGTACTGAACGGGCGCCGGGAACCGGACAGAAAACAGCGGACCGCGCTTGCCGATCTGGCTGGTCAAGGTGTGGAGGTGCAGGTCGAAATTGCGGATATCGCAAATGCGGCGGCGGTCGATGCGATGCTACAGCGGATCGCGGAGGCGGGACCGCCACTGGCCGGAATCATTCATGCGGCCGGAACCCTGCGCGACGGGGCTCTGGCCAATCTGAACCGCGAGCGTCTCGAACAGGCAATGGACGCGAAGGTGCGCGGGGCGTGGAACCTCCATCGCTCGACGGCTGGAATGGGGCTGCGCGCTTTCATACTGTTTTCCAGCGTGGCAGGCGTTTTGGGCAGCGGTGGCCAGGCGAATTATGCGGCGGCGAACGCCTTCCTCGATCAGTTGGCGCGTCACCGTCGGTCGCAGGGACTCGTTGGGCAGTCGATCGCCTGGGGCGCATGGTCGTCAGCGGGTATGGCGGAACAGCGTCGGCAGCGCATGGCAGCCGAAATGGAGGCCAACGGTGTTGGTTGGATCTCGCCCCGCCAGGGCCGTCAGGCGCTCGGCCGCATTCTGGAGCGGTCGATCCCTTCCGCCCTCGCGATTCCGATCGAGTGGCGCCGTTTCGCACTCGGCCGCGAAACCGAGCCGATGCTCGAAGAGGTTGTCGTCGCACGCGCAGACACGAAGGTAGTGTCTGCACCATCCCCGGACATACTGGCCCGGCTGCAGGATACGCCGACGGGCCAGCGCGAAGGACTGCTGGTTGCCTTCATCCAGGGAGAGCTGCAGGCGGTCATGCATCTGCCGGACCTTCCTCCCGCCGATACCGGCTTTTTTGATCTCGGTATGGATTCGCTCATGGCGGTGGAGCTTCGGGGTCGTCTGAACCGGGCCCTGGAGGGCGTTGTGACGCTTCCCGGTTCCGTAGCGTTCGACTATCCGAACGCCACCAGCCTCGCCAGGCACTTGGCAGGCGAAATAGGTGTCCTGTCGATGTTGCCCGCCCGCCCTGCCGTGCGCCCGGCGCCGCGCCCTGAGGTGGACATGGAGGACGGGGTCGCCGTTGTCGGGATGGCGTGCCGGTTTCCCGGCGGGGAAGATCTTGACGCCTTCCGCGATCTACTCATGACCGGACGGAGCGGAGTTCGTGAGATTCCCTCCGAACGCTGGCCGGTAGACGCAGGGATGTTGGCTGAAGCGGAGTCAATGGCGAATCCGGCCTGTCGCTGGGGCGCGTTCCTCGACGGAATAGATCTGTTCGATGCGCCCTTCTTCCGCGTTGGTCCGATTGAGGCCAAGCTGCTCGACCCGCAGCAGCGGATGCTGCTGGAAACCAGCTGGCTGGCACTGGAGGACGCCGGGATCGATCCATCCGGAATCCGGGGCAGCCGAACCGGCGTCTATGCTGGCATGAGCGGTTTCGACTATCGCGAACTGATCGCCGAGACGGTCGATGTTCCGCATCTGTATTCGATAACCGGGGTTACCCACAGCACCGCGATTGGACGGATCGCGTTCGCCCTAGGGCTAGAAGGGCCGGCAATGTCCATTGACACCGCCTGCTCTTCCTCGCTGGTGGCGCTGCATCTGGCGACGACAGCCCTGCGGCGTGGCGAGGCGGACATGGCGCTGGCTGGCGGAGTCAACGCGCTTCTGGCTATCGGAGCGACGGCTTCCTTCGCAGACGCCGGCATGCTGGCCCCGGACGGGCGCTGCAAGACCTTTGACGCAGCGGCGGACGGTTATGTGCGCGGAGAGGGATGCGGCATGGTGGCCCTCAAACGGCTGGCTGACGCTAAGGCCGACGGGGACAGGATATGGGCGGTCATCCGGGGAACCGCGGTCAATCAGGATGGTGCCAGCGCTGGATTGACGGTGCCCAACGGGCCGGCCCAGGAACGGGTGATCGCCGCGGCCCTGGACCAGGCCGGCATCAATCCGGCCGATGTCGACTATCTTGAGGCGCATGGTACAGGCACCGAGCTCGGCGACCCGATCGAAATCGGCGCCGCATCGGCGGTGTATGGTCGGGGACGGGTGGCTGACCGGCCGCTGATGATCGGTTCGGTCAAGACGAATATCGGCCATCTGGAAGCCGCCGCTGGAGTCGCGGGTCTGATCAAGACCATTCTTGCGATGGCTTCGGGAACCATTCCGCGCCATCTCAATTTCAGCACCCCGAACCCGCATGTCGACTGGACAGATCTTCCGGTGCGGGTCGCTGCGGATGCGCAGGCCTGGCCGGATACCGGAAAGCGGCCGCGCCTGGCTGCCATCAGCTCGTTTGGCCTCTCGGGCACCAACGCCCATGTCGTTCTTGAGGATGGACGAACGGGTGCTGAGCAGGACGACACGTGTGCAGGAGACATCGTCGGATCTGAGGTCGTGGTGCCCATTCCCGACCAGATGCCGCTGGCTGGGGAGGCGCGGCGGGAACGGTTGCTGCCCCTGTCCGGCAGGACGACAGCCGCGTTGGGGAGGCAGGCAAGCCGCTATGCCGCATGGCTGCAGGAGGCTGATGGCAAGGGCCTGAACGAACGCCTGGCCGATCTGGCCTGGACCGCCTCCACGGGCCGCAACCGGTTCGAATGTCGGGCCGGGATCGTGTTTGCGGACGCGGCGGAACTGGCGACCGGGCTGGCGGCTCTGGCCAAAGACCCGGGGCAGGGCAGCACCGGCACGCGTGCCAGGGTCGGATTTCTCTTTACCGGACAGGGTAGCCAGTGGGCTGGGATGGGTCGTGTCCTTTACGAAACCGAACCTGTGGTCCGAGGTGTCCTGGACCGCTGCGAGGCCGTGATGCGCGACATGCGCGGCGAGTCCCTGCTCGACGTGATGTTCGGGTCGACCGCGCAGGGGCTGGACGACACGCGATGGACCCAGCCCGCACTCTACGCGCTAGCCTGTGCGCTGGCTACGCAATGGCAGTCTCTGGGCGTGTCGCCAGATGCAGTAATCGGGCACAGTGTGGGCGAGCTGGCCGCAGCCCATGTGGCGGGCGTATTTCCGCTGGAGGACGGGCTACGCTTCGCGGCCCGGCGCGGCGAGCTGATGGCCGCGACGCCCGGTTCGGGTGCGATGGCGGCAGTATTCGCACCGCGCAGCCAGGTGGTGGAGACGATCAGGGCGGCAGGAGACGAACTGTCCATCGCCGCCGACAATGGAACCCACCTGGTGGTGAGCGGTCCGGCGACGGGAGTGGCCGATCTGTGCGGTAAACTCGCCGCAGCTGGCCGAAAGACCGAGCCGCTACGCACGAGCCACGCTTTCCACAGCGCCCTTATGGAGCCGGCACTCGATGAGCTGGAGCGGATCGCCGGGGAGATTTCCGCAACCGCACCGGTGGTTCCGCTCGTAAGCAATGTCTCGGGACGGGAACTCGCGACCGCACCGGACAGCGGCTACTGGTGTCGCCATGCACGTGAGGAAGTGGCATTCGCGTCTGGTGTGTCGCGTCTGGCCGCGCTCGGTATCGACTGCCTGATCGAGATCGGCCCGCATCCGGTGCTGGGTCCGCTGGCCCGTGCCTCATGGCCAGGAGAGTCCAGCAATCCGCTACCGGTTGTCGCTAGCATGGAACGACCGCCGGCAAGGGAAGCCGCAAAGGGGTTTGCCCTGGCGGCAGCCGCGGCCTGGGAAGCTGGCATCGCGGTGGATCTCGCCGGGCTGTTCACCGGCGAACGGCGGCGGCGGGTCTCTGCGCCGACCTATCCTTTCGAGCGCCAGCGGCACTGGATCGAGGGGCCACGGCGGAGGCGTGGGGCTACCGGCCATCCGCTGCTCGGTACCCGCACGGAGCTGGCTGGCGGCGGCGTGCTTCACGAAACCCAACTGTCAGCCAGGGAGTTGCCGTGGCTGGCGGATCGCTGCTCCTTCGACCGGACGATGGCAACGGGTCTGGCGCATCTGGCACTGGCGGCAGTGGCTGGGGAAACGATCACCCTCGACGAATTCCGGATCAATGCACAGTTGGCCCTTTCCAGTGAGGGCAGGCCAAAAACCGTTCAGGTGACGCTCGGTCCGTCCGGCGACGGTTCCCGCGAAGTGACGGTTCATAGCCGGGAAGGCGGTTCGGAATGGGTGCTGCACGCGCAGGGACGGGTTCGGGTCGATGCGCAGACAGAATATGGTTCGGCCATCAGAACGGAGGCGATTGCGGCTTCGCTGTCTCCCGCTCCGATCGCGGAACTTCCGTTTGAGGAGGAAACCGCAATCGAAACGTTGTGGCGGGGGACGGGCGAGGCGTTGGCCGAGCTGACCCTGCCATCCGAACCCGCGCCGATGGGTACGGCCATTCATCCAACGATGCTGGATGGCATATTCCAGACCTTGGCGGCGCTCGGCGATTCGGCGGATGTCCGATATCGGATTCTCGGCTGGGAGCGCATATGGTTGCAGATCCCGATGCCGGAGCGTCTGTTCTGCCATGCCCGACTGAGGCAGAGTGTCGACGGACCGTCAGCGGATGCTCCCGAAGCCCTGACCGCGGATATCCGCCTGTGGGACGGCGACGGCAATCCGATCGGAAACATCGCTGAATGCCGGGTCGACCGGGTGACTGGGCCCGAGCTGGAGCTGGTTCCGGACGATGTCGCGAGCCTGCTCTACGAGACGGTCTGGCGACCCTGCGCTGCGCCGAATGGAGTCGAGGCGGCACGCATCCCGCCACAGGACGGGGTAACGACCGATGATGTCCCAGGAACCTGGGTCATCGCGGCTGAGCAGGCCGCCGGAGCCGCAGACCTCGCGGCGGCATTGATCGAACGCTGCCATGAAGTGATCGTCGTGAGTGCCGACGCCCCATCAACCCGACAGTCGGCCAGAGACGGCCTCCGTTTCCTGCAGATCGACCTGGAGCGGAGGGAGGAGTGGCATTCCCTGTTCGAGGACCTGCATGGCGACTCCAGGCTCCAGGGTGTGCTGTATCTCGCTTCTTTCGCAACCGGCGACCCAACGGTCACCGCCCTGCGTCTATCGGTGACCGCGCTTGCGCTAGTCCAGGGGATGGAGGATTCGGAGGCGATGCCGAAGTCCGGCCTGTGGTTTGCGACATGTGGCGGACAGGGTCCGGACGGCCGCGTCCCGGAGGTCGGACTGGCGGGGTCGGTCCTGTGGGGATTTGCCCGGACGGTGGCGATTGAGGCACCGCATCTGCAGCCTCGTCTTGTCGACCTCGATCCAGAGGACGCTCAGGCGACCGTCCGCCTGATGGACGAGCTGCTGCGAGCGGATGGCGAAACGGAGATTGCCTGGCGGCGCGGTGAACGCTATGCGGCGCGGCTCGCCCGCCTGGAGGCAGTGGCAGAGGCCGATCCTGTCCGGGTTGATGGAACCTGGCTGATCACGGGGGGAACGGGCAGTCTCGGCCTGGAGGTCGCCGGTTGGCTAGCCGAACGCGGGGCCAGAACCATTATTCTCAACGCCCGGCGCGAGCCGGATTCCGGGAAGCGCAGGGCAGTTGCCGCGTTGGAGGATTACGGCGTCGAGGTGAAAGTGGAGCTCGCGGATATCGCGGATCCGCAGCAGGTCGAGGCGATGCTGGGGCGAATCGGCAAATCCGAACCGCCGCTTGTCGGAATCGTTCATGCTGCCGGAACCCTGTCCGACGGGGCACTGCACAACCTTGGCCGGGACCGTTTCGCCGAAGTCATGGCGGCGAAGCTGCAGGGCGCATGGAATCTGCATCGTTCGACCGCAGGAATGGATCTGTCGGCGTTCGTGCTGTATGCGAGTGCGGCTGGAGTTCTCGGAAGTGGGGGCCAGGCAAATTACGCCGCGGCCAACGCGTTTCTTGACCAGCTGGCGCGTCATCGACGCTCACAGGGGCTGTCCGGCCAGTCCATCGCCTGGGGCGCATGGTCATCGGGTGGCATGGCGGCACAACGTCAGGCGCGGCTTGCAGCCGAGATGCAGGCTGCCGGGATTGGCTGGATCTCGCCACATCAGGGTCGGCAGGCGCTGGATCAGATCCTGGATCGCGATACCGCATCCGTTATGGTGCTGCCGATCGACTGGACGCGATTCACCCGCAGCCAGCGACCCGGAAGGCTGCTCAGCGAGTTCATTCCAGCCACATCAGCCGCAACGACCCGACCGGCGTCCGTTCCTGACTTCCTGGCACATCTGCGACAGACACCGGAAGCTGAGCGCGAAGGCGTCCTCGTCACCTTCCTGCAGGAACAGCTGCAGGCGGCCCTGCACCTGTCCGAAACGCCTTCAGCTGATGCCGGATTCTTCGATCTCGGTATGGATTCCCTCACTGCCCTGGATTTCCGGGGCCGCCTGAACCGGGCGTTCGCCGGGGTCGTCTCGGTGCCGAGTACGGTTGCTTTCGACCATCCGGACATTGCCCGTCTGGCGCGCCATCTGGCGGAAGAGATCGGTGTACTCCCCCCTCTCACGGATCGAACCGGACCTGCCACGCGGCCGACGCCTTCTGCCGAGGACGAAGTGGCGATTGTTGGCATGGCATGCCGCTTCCCCGGCGGGGAGGGGCTGGAGGCGTTCCGGGATCTTTTGACCGCTGGACGGCACGGCATTCGCGAAGTGCCCAGCGAGCGCTGGCCAGGCGCACCCGCTATGCCGGACGGCCTAGTATCGGGCGACGAACCGGCCTGTCGCTGGGGCGCGTTCATCGACGGAGTTGACCTTTTCGACGCGGGGTTCTTCCGCATTGCGCCAGTCGAGGCGAAGCTGCTTGACCCGCAGCAGCGGATGCTGCTCGAAACCAGCTGGCAGGCGCTGGAAGACGCGGGAATCGATCCGACTGGACTGCGCGGCAGTCGAACCGGCGTGTATGCCGGGATGTCCGCGTATGATTACCGCGAACTGGTGTCTGGCACCCGGGATGCGGTGAAGATCTATTCGGCGACCGGAACCAGCGCCAGCACCGCGATTGGCCGGGTCGCGTTCGCCCTTGGCCTGGAAGGGCCGGCGATGGCCATCGACACGGCCTGTTCCTCTTCGCTTGTCGCCGTCCACCAGGCGGCGGCGGCGCTGCGCCGTGGCGAAGCGGAGCTGGCGCTCGCCGGTGGGGTGAACCTGATCCTTTCACCGACCATGATGGCTGTCCTGACGGATGCCGGCGCGCTGGCCCCTGACGGCCGGTGCAAGACTTTTGACGCGGCAGCGGACGGATATGTTCGAGGCGAGGGATGTGGCATGCTGGTCCTCAAGCGCCTGGCCGACGCGGAGAGGGATGGCAACCGGATCTGGGCGGTGATTCGCGGATCTGCGGTCAATCAGGACGGAGCCAGCGCGGGATTGACGGTGCCAAACGGCACGGCCCAGGAACGGGTGATCTCCGAAGCGCTGGTCCGGGCCGGCCTTGAACCGGTGGAGGTGGATTATCTTGAGGCGCATGGCACGGGAACCGAACTGGGAGATCCGATCGAGCTGGGCGCGGCATCGGCCGTGTATGGGCGCGGGCGTGACAGCGACCGACCGCTGCTGATCGGTTCGGTGAAGACCAATATCGGCCATCTCGAGGCCGCCGCCGGGGTGGCGGGCATCATCAAGGTGGCGATGGCGATGGCGGAGGGGACGATCCCACGGCATCTGAACTTCCAGGTCCCGAATCCGCATGTTGACTGGTCGAACCTACCGCTCCGGGTTGTCGATAAGACGGCGGCGTGGCCGGCGAATGGCATCCGCCCACCACGCGCCGCCGTCAGTTCATTCGGCTTCTCGGGAACCAATGCCCACATTATCCTTGAGGGTCGGAACCTGGTGGAGTCCGGCGCTGACGGTGTTACCGGCCGACAGGTGGAGATCCCCGTTCCGGACGGAGCTGCGGTGCCGGGTTCCGAACGGCGCCAGCGCCTGCTTGTCCTGTCCGGCCGTTCGGCGGGTGCGGTCGGAGCGCTTGCGGATCGTTATCTTGCCCGATACCGCGACGCGGGCTCCGACGCCGATGGGATGGCTGACATGGCGTGGACATCGGCGGTTGGCCGCAGCCGATTTGAATTCCGCGCCGGTCTGGCATTCGACCGCGAGTCCGATCTGGTTGCCGGTCTGGAATCGCTGTCGCGTGGCGAGCGAATACCGGCTTCAGGTGCGGTCTCGAAAGCCGCGTTCCTGTTCACTGGCCAGGGAAGCCAGTGGAATGGCATGGGTCGGGAACTCCATGCCAGCGAGCCGGTGGCGCGCGGCGTTCTCGAGCGGTGCGATGCGGCGCTGCGCGAATTCCGCGGCGAGTCGCTGCTTGAGATCATGTTCGAGACATCCGGGACGGCTCTTGACGATACGCGATGGACCCAACCGGCCCTGTATGCGCTGGAATGTGCGCTGGCGGCGCAGTGGCGGTTCCTGGGATTGGAACCGGCCGCGGTTCTCGGACACAGCGTCGGCGAACTGGCGGCGGCGCATGTGGCGGGAGTGTTCTCGCTGACGGATGGTCTTCGTCTCGCGGCGTTCCGGGGAGAACGGATGGCGGATCTCCCCGGCGAAGGTGCCATGGCGGCCGTGTTCGCGCCGCGAGACAGGGTGACCGCAGTGATCCGGGAGACCGGCGGAGAACTTTCGATCGCTGCCGACAACGGTACGCATTTGGTCGTGAGTGGTTCACGGCCGGTGCTGGCGACGTTTCTGGAGACATGCGGTGCGGCCGGTCTGCGAACCGAACTCCTGCGTACCAGCCATGCGTTCCACAGCGCTTTCATGGAGCCAATGCTGGATGAACTGGAGCGATTTGCCCGAACCATTCCCATGTCGCCTCCGAGGATTCCCCTGATAGGCAACGTGACTGGACGCGATGTTGAGGACGCGCCGGACGGCGAATACTGGCGGCGTCATGCGCGCGAGGAGGTGGCTTACGCCGCCGGAGTGACCCGGCTTGCGGCGTTGGCTGTCGACGTGTTGGTCGAGCTGGGGCCGCATCCGGTGCTGGCGCCCATGGCCCAGGCGGTCTGGGATCAGAAAGGCGGGCCACCGCCCGCCGTTGCGAGCCTGAGGCGCCCATCGGGCGACGGTTCCGGGACGGGTTTTGCCGCGGCGGTTGGTGCCGCCTGGGAAGCGGGACTACCGCTGCGGCTCGAGGGACTGTTCGCTGGTGAGAAGCGTCGGAGAGTTTCCCTGCCGACCTATCCCTTCGAGCGGCAACGGTACTGGATCGAGGGACGGGGAAGCCGTCACGCATTGAGCGATCATCCGCTGCTTGGGGCGCGCACTGAGCTGGCCAGCGGAGACATCGTTTACGAGACCGAGATGTCGCCGGGGGATCCCTCCTGGCTGAAAGACCACAGGCTGTTTGGCAAACCGGTGGCTCAGGGTGCGCTATACGGCGTCCTGGCAGCCACGGCGGCGGATCCTCCAGATGGAGTCGTGGCTGTGGACGCTCTCCAGATTCACGCTCCCCTGATCCTGGAGGACGAGGGCGTGCCGAGAACGGTCCAGGTCATCATGGGCCAGGCCAGAGACGACGGCACGCGGAGCGTAAGGGTGCATACCCGGCAACGGGGCGAGGTAGCCTGGCTGCTCCATGCCGAATGCCGGGTCTCGACGGGTGATGCGGTACCGGAACTGGAGGTGGTGGAGTTTCCGGAAGGAGATATGGAGACGGATTCGCCCAGGGAGGTGTATGCCGCCATCGCCGCCACCGGGCTCAGGCTGGGCCCTTCCTTCCAGGTGATCAAGGCGGTTCGGCACGGTTCGGGTGAAGCGCTGACAGACATGTCCCTGCCAGCCGAAGACGACTCCTCAGGGACGACGGTTCACCCGGTGCTCTTCGACGGAGCCTTCCAGTCCTTTGCCGTCGCCGCGGAATCAGAGGCGAAGGGTTCCCTGTATCTGCCTGTCCGCTGGGAATGGCTGCGGCTTCGTCAGCCGTTACCCGAACGGCTGATCTGCCATGTCAGACTGCGTGATTCCGGCAGGGAGGACCCATCGGCCGATGTTGGCCCCGAGTTTCTGACTGCCGACATCAATCTCTATGACGAAGACGGAACGCGGGTGGGCGAGGTGTCAGGCTTCAGCGCCAAGCGTTCCTCCCGGATGCAGCTGTTTTCCGCCTTCGAGGGAATCGAGGGTCTGCTCTATGAGCCGGTCTGGTGGCCGAGTCCGGCTCCGGCCGGAATCCTGGCGGCGGATTTCCTGCTGTCACCGCTGGTGGTTTCTGCTGATAGGAGCGTGACTGATCTGCAGATGGCGGTGGCCGACGCTGCACCCGGGCAAATGTCACAATCCCTCGAACGTCCAGCGGGGAACTCCGCAGCGTCGGCCGATGAAGCCTCTGGCCGGAGGCTGGAGACGGATTCCGGTCCGGGGCAGAGGGCGGCTGGACAGCTGCTCGCGGAAGCGGTTCGCGTCGCCGCCCGGGCGCTGCCGGACGGACGGACCCTTCGGATCCTTGAAATCGGGGCTGGGCGGTCGATCGCGGTGAGTTCTGTTATCGAGGTTCTGCCGGAGGGTCGATTCGACTACTTGGTGACCGACCAGGATGAGGAAGCCCTGGTCGCCGCCCGGGACCTGTTCGACAGCGGAGCGGTTTCGTCGAGGGTGCTGGATATCCACAGGGATGCTGCTGAGCAGGGAGTTCCGCCACATGGTTTCGATGTGGTGGTCGTGACTGACATGACGACTCTTTCCCCGGGTCTCGAACAGGCGCTCGTGGGCTGCCGTCGCCTTCTCGCACCATCGGGCCTTCTCTTTCTGCTCGGTGGCCCGGAATGGCTGGGAGTTCGTGAACCTGTCTATGAACCGCTGGAGGAGGATGCGTGGACCGGCGGCGAGGACTGGCGGCATGTTCTGAAGACAGCGGGCTTCGGGGAAGTGGCAACGCTACCGGTCGGCCAGGAACCGACTGAGGGATCGCTGAACACGCTCCTTCTGGCGCGTGGTCCGGACGCGGTCGCGGAGGTCCCTGGAACCTGGGTGATTGCAGCCGAACAGACAAGTGCGGCCGAAGGGTTGGCGGCGCTGCTGGTGTCACGAAACCAGACGGCGATCATTGCGAGCGGTGATGCGGTTCCCGGCTCGTCTGACCAACCTGGCGTGCTCCTGGCGCAGGTGGCGCTGGACCAGCGGGAGGCGTGGCGCTCCCTGTTCGACGAAGTGGGTGCCAGGGCCCAGATCCGTGGCGTGGTCCATCTGGGAAATCCGGGTGACAGGGATCCATCGCAGACGGACATTCCGACGGACGCAACCCGCCTGTCGTCAGGTGCCCTGGCACTTGTCCAGGGCCTGGAGGATGCGGGAACCGCGATTTCGGCAGGCATCTGGTTCGCGACCTGCGGTGGGCAGGTGGTCGCGGGCGAGGCTCTGGTCGGATTCGCTGAATCGACCCTTTGGGGACTGGCCCGGACGGTTGCGCTGGAGGCGCCGCAACTCGGTGTGCGGCTGGTCGATCTTGATCCGGAAGAGCCTGCATCAATGGACCGTCTGGTTGATGAACTGCTCAGTCCTGATCGCGAGACTGCGGTGGCCTGGCGGGGCGGAGAACGGCGGTCGATGCGGCTGGTACGCCATGTGGATGCGGGTGCCGAAGTCGAGGAGTTCGACTTCGGCGGAACCTGGCTGATCACGGGCGGTCTTGGCAGCCTCGGGCTTGCGGTTGCTGAATGGCTGGCCGACCGGGGCGTCGGGACCATTGTCCTGAACGGCCGTCGGAAGCCGGATGAAACACGGCAGGCAGCCATTGCGGCGCTGAAGGCGCATGGTGTCGATGTGCGGGTGGAGCTGGCGGACGTTGCGGATGCTGCGGCGGTCGATTCGTTACTGGAACGTCTGGCCGGTTCCCTGCCGCCGCTGGCAGGGATCGTCCACGCTGCAGGGACGCTGGCTGACGCGGCGCTGCTGAACCAGAGCCGCGAACACATCGAGCAGGTTATGGCTGCAAAGGTGTGGGGGGCGTGGAACCTCCATCGCGCGACATTGGAGATGCCGCTGACCGCATTCGTGCTGTTCTCGAGTCTCGCTGGAGTGCTGGGTAGCGGCGGACAGCTCAATTACGCCGCGGCGAACGCCTTTCTTGACCAGTTGGCCCGCCACCGGCGATCCCTGGGTCTTGCGGGGCAGTCGATTGCTTGGGGTGCCTGGTCGTCTGGCGGCATGGCGGCTGAGCGTGAGGACAGGATGGCGGCCGAAATGGAGGCCGCTGGCATCAGCTGGATTACGCCGCGTCAGGGCCTGCTCGCCCTGGACCAGATCATGCGCCGCCAGATCGGATCGGCCGTTGTTTCACTGACGGACTGGTCGCGTTTCGCCGCCCGTCATCAGACTGCTCCAGTCATTCTCGATGCCCTGTTGCCTTCGGTGTCGTCGCAGACCGGCCAACCCGGTGGCGCAGCCTCGGACCTGATCCTTCGACTGGAGCAGGTTCCCGAGGAAGATCGGCGGGACGTAATCGTGCGGTTCCTGCAGGATGAGCTGCAGGCGGTTCTGCATCTGCAGGAGCCGCCGCCGCCTGATGTGGGCTTCTTCGACCTGGGCATGGATTCGCTGATGGCGGTGGAACTGCGCAGCCGAATCAACCTGGCGCTTGCCGGAGCCTATGTCGCGCCGGGTTCCGTCGTGTTCGAGCATCCGGACGTGAGAAGCCTGGCTGGGCATATCGCGAGGGAACTCGGTGTATCCCAGAGTGTCGCGTCGGCACCGTCCGTTCAGCTCCGGCGGCCGACTTCGGACCATGATGAACGCGTTGCCATTGTCGGAATGGCGTGCCGGTTTCCGGGGGCACCGGATCTCTGGTCTTTCTGGGATATCCTTGAGGCGGGTGGAAATACCGTTTCCAGGATTCCGGGCGAGCGATGGCATCACGATGAACTGGAGTTTGCCGAGGAAAACACGGCGGTTGCGGCCAGTTGGGGCGCTTTCGTCGAAGACATTGACCGTTTTGACGCCGCCTTCTTCCGGATTCCCCCGATTGAGGCGCGGCTGATCGATCCCCAGCAGCGCATGATGCTGGAGACGAGCTGGCAGGCCCTGGAAGACGCTGGCCTGGATCCGGGGTCAATGAAGGGGCGGCGGGCCGCCCTTTACGGCGGGATATCGACCACGGACTATCGGGAGGTGCTGCTGAGAAGTGGCGAGGACTTCGCGTTCTTCTCCCTTGCGCTGGGTAATGACGGCAGTTCGACCGTTGGCAGGATTGCCTATCTGCTCGGTCTGGAAGGGGCGGCGGTACCGGTGAATACGGTATGCTCATCGGCTCTGGTCGCGGTCCATCACGCGGCTGCCGCCCTACGTCGCCAGGAAGCCGATCTTGCGCTGGCCGGAGGTGTTAACGCAATACTCACGCCGACGATCACCAAAGGATACGCGGAAGTCGGGATGCTATCACCCAGTGGACAGAACAGGGTCTTCGATGCTGGTGCGGATGGCTATGTGCGAAGCGAAGGCTGCGGAATGCTGGTCCTCAAGCGTCTCGCGGATGCCGAGGCGGACGGTGATCGGATATGGGCGGTCATCCGGGGATCGTCGGTTACCCAGAATGGTTCCGGAGCGGGCTTCACCGCACCGAGCGCAGCCGCCCAGAGCCTTGCGATCAGGCAGGCGCTGGCAGTTGCCGATATGGAACCGGCCGATGTCGACTATCTTGAAGCCCATGGTTCGGCGACCGATCTGGGTGACCAGGTGGAGCTGAACGCGGCGGCCGCGGTCTATGGCGTCAATCGTGCGGCGGATCGTCCGCTGCTGGTGGGTTCGGTGAAGACCAATATCGGTCACGCGGAGGCTGCCGCTGGCGCGACATCGCTGATAAAGGTCGTTCTGTCGATGAATCGTGGCGTGATTCCCGCCCATCTCAACCTTGAGACGCCGAATCCGAATCTGGACTGGAGTAACCTCCCGATCCGGGTTACGACTGAAGCCATGCAATGGCCGCATTTCCAGGACAGGCGCGTACGTGCTGGTGTCAGTTCGTTCAGTCTGACGGGCGCCAATGCCCATGTCATCGTCGAATCCCATCGGCTCGGAAACGATGCCGGGGAGAACACGCTTGGTGGCAGAGCACCAGTTGCGGCACCAGCGACTGAGGATGGGACTCCCGTAACGGCAACGCCCTGGACCTCCCGCATCCTGCCGATTTCCGCGAAATCAGCTGAAGCCCTGCGGGAGCTGGCAGGTCGTTACATGTCCCGCATTCGCAGGCCTGGCACGGCCGACATTCTCGCTGACCTTGCCTGGTCCGCAGGCGTCGGGCGGGGCCATCATGACTATCGGGCAGGTGCCGTTTTCACCGATCTGACATCACTTGCGGAGGCCCTTGGCGATATTGCAGATGGTGAGCGCGACGTTGACCGGGGTGCCTGCACCCGTCCGGCGCTGGTGTTTGCGGGTTCTGAAGGTTGGTCGGGCAATCTCGACCCGGCGCTGCCCGAGGCCGAACCGATTGTTCGGGAAATGCTTGATCGCTGTGATACCGTCTCCGTGAACGAGCTCGGCAGGTCCGTCAGCGACCTGATATGCGGTCTGTCGGGAGATGGGGTGGATTCAGGCCAGCCATCTCTGGCGCTTCCGGCTCGATATGTTCTCGACTGTATCCAGTCCGCCCTGTGGCGGAATGTCGGAGTGCGTCCAGCCGCCGTATACGGGCAGGGCGACGGGCGGGTCGCGGCCGGATACGCGGCCGGAGCGGTGTCACTGGAGGATGGTTTCCGGATTGCCGTGGCGCGAGGCAGGATACTTGAGACCCGGGCAGATGACCTGGATGCCAGCGACGCACCATCGGCACTGAGCCGCCTGCTGGACAGCCTGCGGATCACGGCGCCAACCCGGACATTGATAAGCGACATTTCCGGAGGAGCGTACTCTTCCGGTACCAGTCTGGAAAATGGCTTTTGGGAACCGCGTCCTGGGGATCGAGAAAGAGTCGCGGCCAGCCTGCACGCATTGGCCCGTACGGGCGTGGATATCGTGATCGCCATCGGTTCCAGTGCGCTCCCGTGGACGGCCGAAGGTGAGGGATGGCCAGCGACCGCCGAATACCGCGTTCCGCCGGTTATCGGACCTGTGAACCGCATCACGGGAGCGGGTGAATTCCCGATCGCGGTCGCCGAGGCTTATGAGGCCGGGCTGGACATTGATTTCGCCGGGCTCTTTACTGGTGAGATTCGGCATAGGGTGTCGCTGCCACCCTATCCGTTCGAACGGCATCGTCACTGGGTGGACCGTACGGGTCGGGAACCGGTAAAGGATGGCGCATGGTACGCTCCCAGATGAAACTCCGCTTGGCCTACGGACTGGCGTTGCCCCAGGGGACCGCCACATCGCTCCGCGGGCCGGGGCACGGCCTGCGGGGGTTTTGAAAGGACATAACATCTTGAAAGAAAGAATCTGGCATCTCCCCGAGCCGATCGCGGTTCGTCCGGTCAAGGTCGCCGGCGACACCAGTATCTATGTGCGCCGGTATGGGAATCCCGACGGCCCGCGGGTGCTTCTCTCTACAGGCAACGGATTCGCCGCTGACATGTACTATCCGTTCTGGTCACTGTTCGAGGACCGGTTCGACATCATTCTGTATGACCTGCGCAATCACGGGTGGAATCCGGTTTCGGCCCAGGAGTTTCACAACATTCCCACCTTTGGGGAGGACCTGTTATCCGTCTTTCGTTCCCTTGAGGAGAATTTCGGTCCGAAACCCGTGGTCGGGCTGTTGCATTCGCTTTCGGCGTTCATCGGGATATCTCTGCTGCCCAGGCTGGTTAAGGCCGGACAGGGCGCACCTTTTGCGGGGCTCGTGCTGTTCGACCCACCCATACTCAAACCCGGCCTTGATCAGATCCAGCAGGATGAGATGTCGGAACGGCTTGCGGAGAAACTGGAGATGCGCGGGACTGAGTTCAGATCGCTGGACGAATTTGTTGAGTTGCTGAATTTTGGTGGTTTTTTCAGACAAAGTGTTGCTGGCGCAGCCGAACTGGCTGCCGAGTCCCTGCTGCGATGGTCGGATGAAAGAGGCAGGTACGTACTGAGATGTCCACCGCAGTACGAAGCCCAGATATGGAAATTAGGCACGGCTTTTATCATTAAGGAAGACTTTCCCCGAATTCAGTATCCTCCAATCAAGATCCTCGGTTCGGATCCGACCGAAGCCTATTCCTTCATTCCAACGGTCGATTTCGACGATCTCATGCTGGTTGACTACGATTTCATCCCTGAGTCGACGCACATGCTGCAGCTCGAACATCCGGCCAGATGCAGGGAGGTTGCCTGCGACTTCATGCGTAGCATCGGTTTTATCTGCAGTGACTTCGACGCGGTCCGGTGAGCGGCCGCAGGTCATGGTGCCTGCGACCCCCGGCATGCATGCACCGGCCAGCTACCATTGATGGCAATTCCATTTTCCGCTGGAGCGCCGGTTCCGAAGGTGACTGTTGCGGGGGAAGCGGGTCGTGGTGGGGCATTCGGAACCAGCCTCGCCCGAGTAAATCATTCCAATGATCCGGCGGTCTTCTCCAATGCTGTATCCGCGGCGGTCCTGACCGGATCTTAAGCCGCCGCAACAATCGCGGCTCATCCGGATATCCCTGCTGTTATCGAGGGTCGTGTCGCGAGTTTGGTGGAAATTCGAAAACGGTGCGATCTCCGGGTGAACATGGTTTCGCCCGATCAGGCGGCGACATCAAACACCATCGGTTTGACGCCGCAGACAATTCGTAAGGCCAATTGGTTTGAATCGCTGGATATGGCGACTCATTCCTGATATTTTTTGCGGCCATGAGCCGCCCGGTCCTGCTGTCGCCGGTGTGCGTAGAGTGCGCCATTCCACTACGAAGATGAGGCATGCTTGAGAGGTCTGATCTGCCAACTGAAACCGGTGTAACAAAGGAAACAGGATGGCACATGCACTTCAAATGGACACGCTGACATTCAATAAGAAGCTTCGGGAAGCCGGGGCTGATGAATGATTGGCCGAGGCCAATGTTGAGGGCATCACCGCTGCGGACACATCCGAGCTGGCGACCAAGGCGGAAATCGAGCCGGTCAAGGTGGAAATTGTGGCGGTCAAGGCAGACATCGCGATGGTCAAGAGCACGTTGAAAAGAAGATCGACACTGGCCTGATTGGGGTGAAGGCGGATCTGAAATGGATCAAGTTGATCGGTGGTGCGATTGTAGCGCTTCTGGTCCTTCCGCTGATCCGCGATGTCGCGACGGTTCTGTTATCTCACCAGTGAAACAGTCTTCACGAACACCGCCCCAGCGGTGGTGGTATTGTTTGCGCAAGGTGTGCCGCGGCCTTGGCATCAGGACGCTCGTTCTGCCGGTTCGCATGATGGTCGAGACAATTATCTGTTCTATTGTGTCGCTGGCCCTGCACTTCAATCCAGAATTACGCCCACAACCTGAACGCGAGCGCTGCGCCCATCATCGGCCCCACTTCAATTCCGTAGCGCAACGCCTGGTCCTTTCCTCCGTTTGGGCTGTTACGGATACAATTATGCGATACCCGGATTGCACCACTCGAACCGGTAATGGACAGGCTATCGGTCTTTCGCCACGGCGTTCGTTTCCCATGCAAGGGCGGCAGCGAACCGGGTTTCCCCCAGATCCGCCACCATCCATTGACGCTCCGGCGCATGCGGAAAGCGGAATGGCGATGAGAGCCCGCCGCCCAGCATGGCCGAAGGAACCTCAAAGCGCGCCGGATCAAGCGTGAACCCCGTCCCCAGGGCCTTGATCAACGCTTCCTTCATCGTCCACAGGCGAAAGAACAGATGGATCCAGTCCTGGCCCGAGAGCTTCGCAAGCGCGGCGCGCTCGGTGGCTCCAAACACCATTTCGCTGACCGATCGCAGGTCGGCACGACTGTCGCGTGTTTCCAGATCGATCCCAAGCCACACCCCGTCCGCCCCATAGGCGATCAGCCCGTGTTCTCCGCTGTGACTCACATTGAACCCGGCCCCGACGGCTCTGCCACCGACACGCGCGAAGAGCTTCCCATGCTCGCCAGTACCGAAAGCCAGCGCGTCGTTGCGGCACCCAAGGCTCTCGCACAGACCGGCGCGAAGTGCCGCACGGCAGCGGACAAACTGCCGTCGTGCGGAGTCCACCTGAAACCTTTGCAGCCGTTCCCGTTCGTTCCGGTCGAGCCAGGTGCAGGCCGCCTGGTCGTGTCTGTCAGCTTGAGTAAGGTCAACATGGACGATGTCGATGCCGGAATGCGAGGCGAAAGGCCGCCACCAGGACTCACCGGAAGATCCCTCACCGTGCACGGCTTCAGCCCGGAATGGCCGAACGCACCGGTGTGCCCGGAGATAGCTCGACTTCCCGTAGATAATGTCCGACCCCGAGCTCCCGTCGCCATTGCCGGGGATATCCAAGCGATACTTCCTGGAATGGCACCCCGTCCAGCCAAGTCGTGCCGGGAATATGGAGATGGCCGTAGATCACCGCACAGGCATTGAAGCGGATATGCCAGCCATGCGTGCGGCGCGTTCCACACCAGGGCGCGAATCTGGGAACCCGCGGCAGCACGGCCAGCGATTCCTCCAATGGATAGTGATTGACCAGAATCTTCGGCAAATCCGCCCGGCAGGCCGTCAGTCGACGCTCCGCCTCTGCGCAGCGTTCAGCGCACCACGACGCCCGATCCGAAAAGGGGTCGGGGTGAAGAAAATACTCGTCCGCCGCAATCACGTCCTCTTTCGCTGCCCATCCCACCACTTCCTCCATTCCGATTCCGTCGGGACGAAAGCTGTAATCGTAGAGCAGAAACAGTGGCGCGATCACGACATCGCCCGTTGGGTGGGGAAACACCGGGAAGGGATCCTCCGGCGTCAGGATCCCGTAGCCCCGAGCGGTCTCCACCAGACGATGGTAGAGCGCCAGCCCACGTGGCTCGCCGGTGGAGTTCGGTCGGCTCCACAGTTCGTGGTTGCCCGGCACCCAGACGATCTGACGAAATTTCCGGGCCAGAAGCTCGAAGCTTCGATCCTGATTCCGATAACCGTCCGAGATGTCCCCCGCGAGGATCAGCCAGTCATCCGGGTAGGCGGGAAGCCGCTCCAGCACATCCTCGTTGCCAGGAACGGACTGGTGAAGGTCGGATATCGCCCACAGTTTCACGAAACGCGACCTGAACTGCGATGCCAGAGCCTGGCATTGACCGCGGGGGCGGGTGATCGAAGCCGGAATGTCCGCAAAGCCGAGCCTGGTTGCCAGGCTGCGCGAATGTCTCGCACGTCATTGATCGCTTCCGGCGTCATGTGTTTCCTCAGCTCAATTTGCGGTTCACGGCCTCGATTCGCCTGAAAGGGAGGGCGGATCCTACCCACATTCGGGAAATATCAAACCCTCAGGATGTACTGTCCAGTTTCTTTAAGGTTTCCGCCAGGAACTCCTCATCCGAAAGGCTGTCGACTCTGCGTTGAATCCTTGCCAGATCCGAAGAGTCCCGTCTCTCTTCGCCGCCCGATTCCGCCAGTCCCGTGGCTGACAGCACATGGGATGCCAGTGTCTCCACATCCGGAAAGTCGAAGAGGATCGTGCTCGGGGCGACGAATGCCCCGGCGAGAGCCCGATTCAGTCGGTTGCGCACTTCGACGGCCATCAGCGAATTCAGGCCGAGATCAAGGAAACCGGTTGTGATCGGAGGCGGGTTCGGCAGCATCAGGACCTCCTGTATCTCGCGCTGGAGGAACGAGGCCAGCAGTCCCGGCCGCTCGGTGGCCGTCGCCGCCCGCAGTTTGGGCATGAGCGAGGCCGTCCCTGTAGTATTGGGGGTCGCGGCAGACATCACCTGCTCGAACAGAGGGGCATCCTGCCGGGCTCTCGCTAGGGTTGCCCAATCCGCATCCACGATGATGCTGGACGTGATGTCCTGTCCTACGATCCGCTCAAGGGCTGCGATTCCCTGGCGCGGCGACAGCCAGTCCAGCCCAGCGGCGGCGACTCCGTCAGCGATTCGGTCCCGCCGTTCCTGCGCCATGCCGACGCCGGACCAGGGCCCCCAGGCAATCGACTGGCCAGCCAGTCCCCGCGCCCGACGGTAACGGGCGAACTGATCCAGCCAGGCGTTGGCGGCCGAATAGTTCGCCTGGCCGACATTGCCCAGCGCCCCGGCGACGCTTGAGAACAGAACGAAGTGGTCCAGCTCGTGACGGCGCGTTGCCTGATGCAGATTCCACGCGCCGGTGACCTTTGCCGCCAGGACCCGCTCAAACCGATCCGCATCCTGGTCGGCAAGAGCCCCGTCGGCCAGCACTCCCGCACAGTGGAAGATGCCCGCCAACCTCCAGCCTCCAGCATCAATCCGCGCCATCAGGTCGTTAACCGCCGCTTCGTCCGCTATATCCACCAGCTCGACCCGCACATCCATTCCACGCTCACGCAATGTCCTGATCACGCTTTCCGCGGCCGGACCTGGAGGCCGTCGACCGTTCAGGATCAACGTTCCCGCCCTGCGGTCGGCAAGCCATTTCGCAACCTCCAGGCCAATTCCACCCAATCCGCCGGTCACCAGCCACGCCTGGCCCTCCCGGCCGAACTTTCTGCCTGGCATGGACAGAACGAGCTTACCCCGATGCTTGCCCGCCTGCATGGCTTCCATTGCCCGCACCGCTTCTGTCATCGGCCATGCGGCGTAGGGCAGTGGGGGTAGATCACCGGAATCCAGCCGTCTGACGACTGAGCGCAGCGTCCTTCCGACGAGGGAAGGATCCGTCCCGGTGAGCTCGTCCACCGCCAGCACGGAATAGTCCACATCCGGTCGCACCACCGCCATTTCATCGGTAGTCCAGATGTCACGCTTCGATAGCTCGACAAAGCGACCTCCGACCTCAAGGCAGGAGAGGCTGGCCTCGATGAAGCCCTGACCCGTCAGGCTGTTCAGCACGATGTCGACGCCCGATCCGCCGGTCGCCTCAAGGAGCGATGTGCCGAACGACGGATCGCGGCTGTCAAACACATGCGAAACACCGAGTTGCCTTACATATTCCCGCTTGCCCGAACTCGCGGTAGCTAACAGCTTCGCCCCCATGGCCCGTGCCAGTGCGATCGCCGCATGGCCGACGCCACCCGCAGACGCATGGATCAGGACCCGGTCCCCCCGCCTGAGCGATGCTCGCTCGAAGGCCAGTGCCACGGTGAGATACACTGACGGTAGCGCCGCGGCGGCGAGGCCAGACAGGCCGGAGGGCACAGCAGTAACCAGCCGTGCATCCACCGTCACCTCTGATGCGAATGAGCCTGCGGCGACACCCATGACCCGGTCGCCGGGAGCAAATTCAGTGACGCCCGGCCCGGTTTCGATCACGCGGCCAGAGAGGTCGCCGCCGAGTGGGGAATCGATGTCGACCAGGCGCATGGCGGTCAGTACATCGTGGAAATTGATCCCCGCAGCCTCTATCGAGACCCGCACCTCGCCCGGACCCGGTGCACGGGGTGGTACCTCCTCGTAGCGGAGCCCTGACAGCACACCCTCGGCATCCGCTGCAAGGCGCCACCCATGATCGAGCGGGACAGACCTTCGCGTGCTGGGGATCCTCGTCAAGCGGGCGGCATTACGGTCACCATTGCGCCACGCGACTTCCGTTTCATGGTCGGGTGACAGCAGGTCGGCAGTCAGATCCGACATCACACCATCCCGGGCCGGATCAAGATCAAGAAGGCGCAACCCGAGATGCCCGGCTTCGACCTGCACTGTCCGTCCAAACCCCCAGAGCGCCGCGCCACTCAGGCCTTCAGCGCGTTCGTAGTCCAGAATTTGGGCTCCGCGGGTAACGAAGGAAATCCCGGCTTGTGCCGTGATCCCCGAAGCATCCAGGCCCTGGATCATCGTCAGGGCTCGAAGAGCGGTTCGCTCGACGGTAGCGGCCGGTCCAGCCCCGTCATCTTCCACCGTCGCAAGCCAGATGACACCGCGCAGCCGTTTCCCCTGGTCGATAAACAGCTGTTGCCAGGCGTTCCTATCGGCTGGCATGGCGATCCGGTCTACGGAACCGGCCGGATCGACCGGCGGAGCCGGTGCCTCTTCGGCAAGGACCACCCGCTGACCCTCGACAACGAGTGATGACGCCAATGTCGGGGCAAGATCGCTCCCATCGGTGGCCACGATCCAAATGTTGCAGCGGGGATCGGAGGCCACTTCCGTCGGCCGGGGAAGTCCGAGCCTGGCTGGACGCCATGTCGGCTCATGCAACAGCTCCTCCACGCCAGCGGCAAGCAGTGCCTGACCGCTCGCCCGTTTCAGCGCCAGGCCGCGGATGTCGCCTATTTTTTCCCCTGCCGCGTCGAAGATATCGAGATCTCCGGTGAGGGCGGTGGAGCCCTTGGCATCGGTCAGGCGGGCATGGCAGGAAAGTTCGGGTGGAAGCGGGCCCGCAAGCCACATGCGTTGGCATGCGAACGGTAGGTAAAGGCCATCGCCGCCGACACCCGCGGCCGCTGCCAGAACCTGGAAGCACCCGTCGAGGCCTTCCGTTGTCGACGCCCCCGGCGCTGTGGCCAGGCGGCCAAACGCCCGGCCATCACTCACCCGCAGCTCCACGAGTCGACGGAATGCCGATCCATAACGGATACCGGCATTCTCCAGTGTTTCGTAGAATTTCGGCAGCGGGATGTCGTCCGCTTCCGGGTTCTGGGATTCCCCAGCGGATTCTGCGGGCGGATCCGCAACCGCCCACTGACCCTCGGCATGAAGGGTCCAGTCCTCTCCTTCCGCTCCGCGGCTGTGAATCCGAAATGTCCGTCCCTGACCGGTATTACGGATTCCCAGTGTCGCCTGAACAATACGCGGACCGTCGTCAATCACGAGCGGAGCCAGGATCTGCAGGTCTTCCAACGCAACGGCGCTTTGTGGGGGAGAAGACATCTCGATCGCCAGGGTGCTCCAGAAAGCGGCTGGCGCAACGATGTGATCAAAGACACGATGATCCGCCAGCCAGTTGGGCGAGGTCTCCGTCAGCGTCATCTCGAACACCGTCTCGCCACCCGCCAGATTGGTGCGCCGCCCCGACGATACGGATTCGGTACCACCTCGCGTCGGCCGCGCTTCGGCATCGACCCAATGCCGACGACGCTGGAACGGGTAGAGGGGCAACGGCAGGCGTTGACGGGACTCACCCTCGAACAGGCCCTTAAAGTCCACTGTCATCCCGGCCCGCCACAGATCTGCGGCAGCGGACAGGAATCCGCCATCCGGATTTGAGACATCCCGATGCTGGCTTGCCGCCACGATCAGCTTATGCCCCGGCCAGACCTGGTGCGCCAGTGGTCCGAGCACGGGTTGCGGTCCGAGTTCCAGGATGGCATCGACATCCAGTCCAGCCAGTGTTCGCACACCGGCCATGAACGCAACTGGCTCCCTTGCATGTCTGCGCCAGTAAACGCCGTCCGGTGTTTCTCGCATGACCCGACCGGTCAGGTTGCTCACCAAGGGAAGCGTTGGTGCCTCCATTGGGATAGCCCCGGCAAACTTTTCAATGTCGTCAAGGGCTGGAGTCATCATCTCACTGTGGAAAGCGTGGCTGGTGGTAAGGCGCGACACATGCACATCGTTACCGGCCAGTTGTTCCATCAGTCCGGAAAGTGCGGGCAGCGTACCACTGACTACCTGATGGGTTCCGTTATCCGCTGCGATGGACAGAGCGCCTTCGAACCCGGTCAACCACTCCGCGACTTGATCGGGCGTGGCGAATACCGCTGCCATCGCACCGTCTCGGGATATCCGGTTCATCGTCGCGCCGCGGTTCGCCGCCAGGCGAAGCCCATCTTCCAGGCTCAGCACGCCCGCCGTCCGTGCCGCCGCGATCTCGCCGACGCTATGTCCGAGGACCGCATTCGGGCGCACGCCGATATGCGACCACAACTCGGCAAGGCCGCATTCCAGCGCATACAGTGCGGGTTGGGCCCAGGCGGTGTTGTCAAGATCACCGGTCTCGAACATGACTTCCAGGAGGGATTCACCTGCCAGTTCGCGGAACTCGGCCTCGCATCGGTCCAGAATAGCGCGAAACACCGGTTCGGATCGATAGAGTGCCCGTCCCATTCCCTGCCACTGGCTGCCCTGACCAGTGAACAGGAACGCCACCTTCGTGACCGTTGTGGGTGGCGAAACAGGATCGGCGCGGGAGATTTCGACCAATCCGCGCCGCAACTCCGATCGGTCGGCAAAGATTACCGCCTTGCGATGATCAAGCTGGCTGCGGCCAACAGATGCTGACCACGCCAGATCGGCGAGGACGGATGGATCTTCCGACATCGGTGCATCGTAGCGGTCGAGCCATTCGAGATGACGCTGGGCCAGGTCGCGTACTGCGGGCCCGGCCCGGCCCGACAGTGGCAGCATGCGCATGGCCCGCGCCGGTTCCACTGTCGCGGGCTGTCCGCCCGCGCTGGCGACCCGTTCAGCTATCGGCCAGGCTTCCACGATGAGGTGCGCATTGGTTCCCGAGAAACCGAAGGAACTCAGCCCGGCCCGCGGAGGACGCCCTGCTGCTGGCCACGGCGCAGGATCGGCAACCACCCTGATCGGCAGCCGTTCCCAGTCGATCCGCGGATTGGGCGACTCGAAGTTCAGATGCCGGGGGATCGTTCCGCTCTCCATCGCCAGCACGATCTTGATAAGGCCGGCGACACCGGCCGCCCCTTCCAGGTGGCCGACATTGGTCTTGACGGAGCCGATCATAAGCGGTCGATCGGGAGAACGGCCCGCGCCATACGCTGCCGCCGCCGCATGCACTTCTATCGGATCGCCGAGATCGGTCCCGGTACCATGCGCCTCAAGATAGTCCACATCAGCCGACTGAACCCCGGCCCGTTCCAGAGCGGACGCAATCACCCGCTCCTGAGCAGGTCCATTCGGCACCGTCAGGCCGGCGCTGGCACCGTCATGATTAACGGCTGAACCCAGGATCACGGCCCGAATCCGATCGCCGTCCGCCGTTGCATCGGTCAGTCTCTTGAGCACCACGACACCGCATCCCTCACCCCGGCCGTATCCGTCGGCCCTGGCATCAAAGGTCTTGCACATCCCGTCGGTAGCAAGCATGCCGGCATTGACCAGACTCCTTGTGAACACGGGCGACAACACGGCATTGACCCCGCCAGCGAGCATGATGTCAGCCTCACCACCTTGCAGCGCCGCGATCGCCTGGTGAATTGCTACCAGTGAAGACGAGCATGCGGTGTCGACCGCAAGGGCCGGGCCTTCAAGGCCGAGTGCGAAGGCCACGCGTCCGATTGCCGTGCTGTCCATCGTGCCGCTGGCCAGCCAGGCGCTGGTCGCTTCCGGCCCGGCAGCCAGCAGATCCCGGTAGTCGTTGTTCATCACTCCAGCCAGGACTCCGGTACGGCTGCCACGTAGGGATTCCGGATCGATTCCAGCATCCTCAAGGGCGTGCCAGGCCGTCTCCAGAAGGAGGCGCTGCTGGGGATCAAGGTGCCGTGCTTCGACAGGCGCGATGCGGAAGAAGGCGGCATCGAAACGGTCGATTCCGTCTATGTAACCGCCCCGGAACGCAGCTGGATCTCCGTCGATGGCCGCTTCCGCCAGCTCCCGCGGCCAGCGATCCTTCGGGAACGGCCCGATCGCACCGCGCCCTTCCTCCAGTAGCGCCCGAAACGCGTCCAGCCCCTCACCGCCCGGGAAGCGGCATCCAATCCCGACGATGGCAATGCGATCATCCGCTTTCGACAGAAAGCGGCGCACCGGAGCGGTCGGGACTGCGGTGCCGGGATCCAGTTCTGCCGCCAGATGCCGGGCCAGCTTACCAATATCCGGGAAATCGAAGGCGACCGTGCTCGACAGCGTATAGGCCCCTTCCAGCATGCGGTTCAGGCGGTTACGCAACTCGACCGCAGTCAGGGAATCCATGCCCAGATCAAAAAAACCGATATTCGGTGGCGGGGGTTCGGGAAGCCGCAGCACGGCCTGCAGTTCGGCCTGCAGAGCGGTCACCAGCAACGACTCGCGCTCGCCCTCGGTCGCTGTGCGCAGGCGTGTCAGCAGTGCCGGAGGTGGCACCCGGTTGCCGGAGGGCACGACTTCCTCAAGGAGAGCCGGCACTTCCTGGCCACCGAGCAGTTTTGCCCAGTCGATCGCGGCGGCGACGGTGACCGGGGCCAGACCTCCGACAACGCGATCAAGGATCAGGTTTCCTTCGCGCGGCGTGATCCATCGCTGTCCGACAGCCTCCAGCCGGTCGGAGATTCGCTCTCGCCTTCTGGCCGCTTCGCCTATCTCGGACCAGGGACCCCATGCGATCGACTGCCCTGCAAGACCACAGTGCCGCCGATAACCCGCCATCTGATCCAGAAACGCGTTAGCCGCGGCGTAATTCGCCTGACCAGGATTGCCGACCGTGCCAGCCACGCTTGAGAACAGTAAGAAGAGATCCAGATTCTGCCCTTCCGTCAACCGGTGCAGGTTCCAGGATCCCAGGACCTTTGGCCGCAGAGCGGCTTCGCACTGCTCCCAATCGAGGTTCGCAAATGTCCGGTCGGCGAAAACTCCGGCGCAGTGTACAATCCCTACCAAAGGCGGTAGGGTATCGTCGATCCGCGTCAGCAACGCGGCCAGTGCGGCTTCGTCAGCAATATCGGCGAGTTCTGCCTCCACCCGCACGCCACGGGCCTGCAGCGCCTCGATGGCATTCCGGGATACGTCATCCGGGGGCGTGCGTCCGTTGAGCACAATCGTTGCCGCGCCCCGGTCAGCCAGCCACGCCGCGACCTCAAGGCCCAGCCCGCGCAACCCTCCGGTCACCAGATAGGTACCCCCCGGGTTTAGCCGGGCCGGTTCGGTATAACGCTCCGCTGGCGTCGGCGCCAGCCGTGACGCCAATCGCATTCCATTCCGCCATGCGAGCTCGGTTTCGTGTCCGGGATGCAGCAACTCTTCGATGAGCCCGTTCGGTAATCCGGCATCGGAGGGGTCAAGATCGATCAGCCGTGGGCGAATCCGATCCGTTTCCCACCTCACCGTTCGCGCAAAGCCCCACAGGGTCGAACCTGCCGGATGACCGCTGGCTCCCCCCGGGCCAGTCTGCGCTCCCCGGGTCAGGAACCACAGGTCGATGGTCCGGGTCCGTTCGGCATCTTCCAGACCCTGGCAGAGGGTCAAAGCGCTCGCGGTCGCTTCGCGAATCTCACGAGCCAGCCCGTCGAGGTCCATCGCCCGGGCACCAGCATCAATTCCGGCTAGATGAATGACTCCGCGCAGTTTGCCGCCCAGCCCCTCGAAAAACGGGCGCCAGGATTCGCGGCAATCCGCTGCCACTCGGGCAGTCCCTTCCGGTACCTCTTTATCCATCGGGCTGACCAGGATCGCTTTGTGGCCATGAGCGTCAAGCGCGGTCATGATTCCATCGGCAACATCTCCTGCATTACCAACCAGAACCCATGTTGTGGCTGAAGGTGCCTCCTGCACGGTCGGCAGCTCGTCCGCAGCCGTGCCAGGTTCACCGGAACACTGTCGCCATGCCACTTCGTATAGCAGGCCACCAATCCCCCCGCCCGCTGCCAGCAGCCTCTGACGTGTGGCCCGCTTCGCCGCGAAACCGTCTATGGCACCTAGGATTGCACCGTCGGCGGCGAGAAGCTGCAGATCGGCTTTCAGCAGTTCGTCACCAGTTTCAGTGATTCGCGCCCGACACCAGACGCGCTCTGGAAAGGTGTCGGCCAGCCACAACCGGTCCCAGCCGAAAGGCAGGTACAGCTCGTCCTTTCCAGCCGCTGCCGGCAGTGCCTGAAGGCACCCATCCAGCAGGAACGCCCGGTCGGAAACGCCATCCTTCTCTTCGCCAACCAGGGCGATCTCGACCGCCGCCTCGCCGGATCCAGTCCATAGCGCCCCGATTCGGCGGAACGCGGGGCCATATGCCATTCCAGCCACAGCCAGCGACCGGTAATACTGCTCCGGATCGCCTGGACTCATCTCCATCCCAAGGCTTGATGGCGAAAAGAGACCCGTTTCCGCAGCTGCCGGCCGCCGCCCCATCCGGGCGTCGAAGTGTCGAAGCCAGTCCGCCCGGTCCTCGCTCTGGCTGTAGATCTCAAGCGTGCGTCTACCCTCCGCATCCGGTTCGCCCAATACCGTCTGAACGGTGCGCTGCTCGGTGTCGGACAGAATCAGCGGCGCATGAAGCCGGGCCTCCTCTATCGTTACAGTGGATCCGGCACCGGTTTCGAGCGAGGCCGCTGCGATCGCCATGACGGCCCACAACGCCCCCGGGACCACGGTCAGTTCGAACACTTCGTGATCAATCAGCCAGGGCGGGTTCGACGTCGTCACTTCCCGGTCGAACACGACTTCGCCATTTGCCAGACGCGTCTGGACCCCCAGCCCCGGACGTTCATCTAGACGGGGCCGACGACGACGATTGTCGAGCCAGTAGCGGCGGCGCTGGAAGGGGTGGCCCGGAGCGGCGATTCGGTGGCGCGTTTCGCCTGCGAACAGCCCGTCAAAGGAGAACGGCAGACCGGCTTCCCAAACTGCCGCCGCGGCCTCGCCGACGGATGTGTCTGCCGTGAGGCTCGCGACCGCAGGCGGCTCGCCGTCACCCGGCCAGCTCGCCTGCGCGAGCCGCCCAAGAACCGCATCCGGTCCGATCTCGATCAGCAGATCCACACCCAGTTCGTATAGGGTCGACACGCCAGCCGCGAAACGAACCGTTTCACGCGCCTGGCGGCGCCAATAGGCTCCGTCCGGCACATCTTCCAGCACCCGACCGGAAACGTTGCTTACGAAAGGGATGGTCGGTCGAACCAGGACGGTCCCGGCGAGACTGGACTCGATTGCGTCCAGCGCGGGCTCCATCAGCGCGCTGTGAAACGCGTGGCCGGTTCGTATTCGCTTAACACGCATGCCAGAGGACCGGCACGCCGCGCTCAGTTCCTCCATCGCGGAGGATGGACCGCTGACAACACAGTGGGTTCCGTTCTCGGCCGCCAGCGACAGACCCCGCACCGCATCAATCGCTTCCCGCACCTTCGCGACCGGCGCGAAGACAGCAGCCATGGAACCCGGCTCGCACGCCAGCTCCGCCATCAGGGAACCACGCATTGCGGCGAAGCGGGCTCCGTCCTCAAGCGAAAACACGCCCGCTGCATATGCGGCCGCAATCTCGCCAACGCTGTGCCCAAGGACCACTGCGGGCCGGACCCCGACGCTTTCCCACAGTGAGGCCAGTCCGCAGCCTAGGGCATATAGTGCGGGCTGGGTCCAGGTCGTGTCGTCCAGGTCTCCGCCTTCGAACATCGCCTCGATCAGCGAAGCGCCCCGCACGGTGCGAACCGTCTCGTCACAGCGCTCCAGCACTGAACGGAATACAGGTTCGCTTTCGTAGAGCTGCCGCCCCATTCCCGGCCGCTGGCTGCCCTGGCCGGTGAACAGGAAACCGACGCGCTCGACCTTACCCGCCGCGGTCGGCCGCGCTCCTGATGCCACCGACGCCAGCGCCTCGCGAAGATCCTCCTCATGGTGGAACGCCAGCCCTGCACGATGCTCGAACTGGGTCCGACCAGTGCCTACCGTCCATGCGAAATCCGCCAGCCGCGCTTTTGAGACCGGTCTGTCCTGACGGTCAAGCCAGGCGAGATAGCGGCGGGCAAGCGCCGGAACCGCGCTGGTTGTTCGGGTGGATAGGGGTAGCAGCCGTACACGCCGTTCAGCCGGGGCCCCGGCCAGACTCTTCGGCAGCGGAACCTGCATCCCTTCGTTCTCATCCCAGCCTTCAAGCAGGAGGTGGGCGTTGGTGCCGGAGAAGCCGAACGAACTGACGCCTGCGCGCCGAGGGCGATTTTTCGTTCCGGGCCACGGAGTTGGCTCTTTGGTGACGCGAACAGGCAGTGACGGCCAATCGACACGTGGATTTGGAGTTCGGAAATTCAGGTGCGCCGGAATCGTTTCCCTGCGCAGGGCTAGGGCGACCTTGATGACACCGGCGATCCCTGCTGCAGCTTCCAGATGCCCGATATTCGTCTTTACCGAGCCGATCAGAAGAGGCCGTCCGTCCGCTCGCCCCTCCCCGTAAACCGCGCTGGCCGCCCGGAGCTCAATGGGGTCTCCAAGCTCGGTTCCCGTACCGTGCGCCTCCAGGTAGTCCACCTCAGCCGGATCGATTCCCGCGCGGGCAAGGGCGGCTCGAATCACCCGTTCCTGGGCCGGACCGTTAGGCACCGTCAGCCCGGCGCTGGCGCCGTCCTGGTTGACGGCCGAGCCGCTGATGACAGCAACGATACGGTCACCCCGGGCCTTCGCCTCGGTCAGCCGCCGCAGCACGACCATGCCGCACCCCTCTCCCCGGACATAGCCATCCGCCCGGGCATCGAAAGTCTTGCAGCGGCCGTCCGGTGCCAGCATGCCGGCATTGGCAAAGGCTGCCATCTGGCTGGCTGACAGGATCGCGTTGACGCCTCCCGCCAGTGCCAGGTCGGCCTCTTCACGTTGCAGTGCCGTAACCGCCTGATGCAGGGCGACAAGGGACGATGAGCAGGCGGTGTCTATCGCCATCGTTGGTCCTTCGAGACCTAAGGCAAAAGCGACCCGACCGGCCGCGGTGCTGGCGAAGGTCCCGGTCGACATGTAGCGACTGGCGGCGTCGGCGCTGAGAGCGACCAGTTCCCGGTAGTCCGTCGTGCTGATTCCCGCGAACACACCCGTCCGGCTGCCGCGAAGGCGATCGGGATTGATACCGGCGTCCTCCAGAGCCCGCCAGCCCATTTCCAGCAGCAGCCGCTGCTGCGGGTCGAGGAACTCGGCCTCGAGTGGTGAAATTCGGAAGAATCCGGCATCAAACTCGTCGACCCCGTCGAGAAGTCCGCCCCATTCGGTGATGCTTCGGTCGGAAGCCACCTCTTCCGCCCCGAAACCGCTCCAGCGGTCTCCCGGCACGGGTACGATGGCATCGCGCCCATGCCGCAACAGAGCCTCAAAAGCGTGTAGATCCTCTCCACCCGGGAAGCGGCATGCCATGCCAATAATTGCGATCGGTTCGCGCAGGCGGGCGAGCTCGCGATCCCTGGAATCGAGTTCGATCAGCAGGCGTCGGGAGAGATCGATGTATCTGTCCAACTCGCTCATCGCCGGTCTCCAAGGCGGCTTTCCATCTCGGCCAGAAGGTCATCCCCGGACAGGCTGCCGATCCGGTCCCGTTCACGCGCCGCCGCCTGCTCCGTCCCCACAGTTACCGAGGGCGTCGTCACGGCGAGGCCGAAGTCATGCAGTAGGCGTCGCGCCAGGCTGATTGCGTCGGGATGGTCGAAGATCACCGTGCTGGACACCGAACCGGCACCGGCGAACATCCGGTTCAACCGCTCGCGAAGTTCGATCGCTGTCAGCGAATCCATCCCAAGGTCGAAAAAGCCCACCGTCGGCGGCGGGATGTCCTGCAGGCCCAGAACTGCCCGAATCTCCGTCTGCAGAATTGAAACCAGGAACCCTTCCCGGTCAGCGGGAGGTTGGTCGTGAAGGCGGGCCTGCAGGTCATCAGCGGGTGCTGCTGGTGACGCATTTGCCGAATGAAACCGTTCGAGGAATGGTGACCGGAGCTCTGTCTGGGCCTCCAGGGCGGCCCCATCCAGGGCTGTGACGACCGTCTCACCCATCCCCTGCTCAAGGATTCGGTCAAGCGCTAGCAATCCTTGGCGGGGTGTGATCCAGCCACCGCTCCAGCCATCCATGCGCGTCCGGTGCGAAGCCGCCATTCCAGAGCCTGTCCATGCCCCCCAGGCAATCGACTGGCCAGCCAGCCCCAGCGAGCGGCGATGCTGCGCAAGCTGATCAAGGAAGGCGTTGGCAGCCGCGTAATTGGCCTGTCCCGGATTCCCTACGACACCGACCACGCTTGAGAACATCACGAAATGTTCCAGATCGAGGTGGCGGGTCGCGCAATGCAGGTTCCAGGCACCGAACGCCTTCGGTGCCAACACCCGCTCGAACCGGCCAGAATCCTGGTTCTCGAGTGCTCCGTCGGACAGAACTCCGGCGCAGTGGAACACGCCGGTCAGTGGTGGCAGGTCTCGTGCCAGCCGCACCAGCATTACATCGACAGCAGCTTTGTCCGCCACATCGGCCAGTTCGACGCGGACGGTCGTGCCTTGCTTGCGCATGGCCCTGATCGCCGCTTCGGCGACCGGATCGGGTGCGGTGCGGGCATTGAGGATGATGGTCTGAACACCCCGTGCGATCAGCCATTCCGCGACCTGCAGCCCCAGACCACCCAGGCCACCGGTAACCAGATACGGTCCTGCCGATCGCAGCCGTCCCTGGACCAGCCCCGGCATCGTCAGCACCAGTTTCCCGGTGTGACGGCCGGCGCGCATCATCTCCATGGCCGAAGCGGTCTGCGTGACAGACCGCACCGCCAATGGCAGTGGCGCAAGGATGCCGTCCTCCACGCCCGCCATCACCTCCCGCAGCGCGCTGCCGACCCGCTCCGGATCATTCTCGATCAACTCATCCACCGCCAGTATCGAATAGCCGATGTCGGGGCGCATCTCGGCCATCCGGGCCGGGCTCCAGATACCGCGTTTGGCGATCTCCACGAAGTGGCCACCCCGGACAAGACAGGAAAGACTTGCCTCGATGAATCCCTCTCCGGTCAGGCTATTGAGGACGACATCAACCCCGCGGCCCTCGGTGGCCTCGGTCACATCGGCGGCGAACCGGGTGCTGCGGCTGTCGAATACCTGCCTGACTCCGAGGGTGCGCACATAGGCCCGCTTGGTGGCGCTGGCGGTGGCCAGTACCTCCGCTCCGAGCATCCGTGCAATCCCGATGGCCGCATGCCCAACCCCGCCTGAGGCCGCATGTACCAATACCCGCTGTCCGGGGCCAAGTCCGGCGTCGCGAAAGGCGAGAAGGGCGGTGGCGAATACAATGGGCAGGGTGGCTAGGGCGGCCGATGCAAGCCCGGCTGGAGCAGTCGTCACGAGTTCCGCCCGAACGACAGCCTCCGGGGCAAAGGCGGGCACGGCGAAGCCGACAACCCGTTGGTCCGGTTTGAGATGCTCGACTCCCGGGCCGGTCTCAAGCACGCTGCCGCAGAACTCGGTGCCCAGAGGCGACCCGACATCAACCAGGCCGAGGGCGATCAGAACGTCATGGAAATTGAGCCCGGCCGCATCGATTCGAACCCGAATTTCGCCCGGACCCAGTGGTACCTGTCGGCCCGTCTCAATCCACAGACCGTCAAGAGTTCCCTGCGCTCCCGCAGCCACCTGCCACAACCCGTCAGGGGGCAGGTGCAGCAGGGGGCGCGCACCAGCCGGGGACAGTCGTGGCACGAAGCGGGCACCGGCGCGCCACGCCACAAGGGATTCATCGTCCGGACGCAGCGTTTCCGCCGCCAGCTCGGTGACCGTAGCTGGTGTATCCGGGTCCAGATCGATCAGCCGGGGCCGCAGCAGTGGCACCTCCCGGGCCGCCGTCTGGACCATACCCCACAGGATCGAGGGTGCCATGACATGGCGACGCTCCCGGCCCGTTGCCCGCCCACCCCGGGTTACGAAACTCACCCCTGCTGGCGGGAAGGCATCGGCGTCAACAAGGCCCTGCATAAGTGCCAGAACCCGGGTTGCGATCCGGTTAACCTCACCGGTCAGCTGGTCGGGGTTTTCCCCGGCATCGTCACGGAAAGATCCGATCAGGGCAACGATGCCGTGCAGTGGAGGGAATTTGTCCAGACCGTCGACGGCAGAGCGCCACGAATCCCGGTTGTCTGGCTGAATTCCGATCCGTTCCGTGCCGGAAGTCTCACCGGCGGATCCGTCACCCGCAACGACGACCGTCTGACCGCGCTTCGCCAGATCGTGCGCCAGATCCGCCATCAGGGTTTCGGCCGCGTCTTCTCCGGCAGCGTGCAGGAGCCAGGTACCCGTTGTCTCGGATCGCTGAGCCGGAGCCTGACCCAGAACGAGCGTGATTTCAGGTGCTGACTGGGTGGAAGCCGCATCGGCCGAGCATACCGTCACATTGATGAATCCGGCTGCTTCCAGTGCTTCGCGCCAGTTGCCTGTGTGCCGCAACCAGCTGGGGTGCAGCCCAAAACAGATGTCCAGCCAGTCCCTGCGCAGGCAGTCATCGAGAATCAGCAGGCAACCGGATGGTACAAGTATCGACAGGCAGTGTTCCTGGATCACGCCGGGATCTGGCGCATTCCGCAGCAGTCCAGACGGCAGGATCACCACATCGGGGCTGCGATCAGGCGGATCGGAGGGACGCCCATCAACCGCAGGCCAGACAGTGAGACGGTCAGTCGCAAACCAGCTTTCGGGTCGGCTGCGGTCGGCTTCGTCTATGGTGAGCGTCGCGACCTCCACCGGCTGCGAAGACGTGATTTCCCTAACGAGCTGCGAAATTCCGGGCGCTCCCACCGTGAGCACTTTCAGGCGCCCATTCTCCGGCAGGGAGCCCACCATTGCCGCCAGAGGCTGTAGCGCCCGACGTAAGGCGGCCCGCCAGCGTGGAGCCTCACCCACAAGGTCAACTGGATTCCGGATCCCTCCTTCCGCCAGGATCGTGTCAGGTTCGGCACGGGCCCGCATCACATCCCCGAGCGCGGCTCCGCAACGCGCCAGCAGGCTGAGTTCGGTTGAGCCATGCGGTAGCCGTGCAGTCAGCGCAGATGCAAGCGATGCAGGATCCGTCGGCTCCGGCCAATCGGATCGCGCCGTCCAGCCGTCTTCGGAAGGAACAAGCAGGTCGGTCTCTCCGAGCAACTCGAATAGTCGGCGAAACAGCGGCTCGTGCTCGCTGACGACACGAAGTCTGCGCCGCAGCGCTGCCAGGTCGATCACATCGCCCGCCACGGGTTGCCAGCCCAGATCCTCTAGCGTGGCCCGCGCCCAGGCGCATGCCAGTTGCCGGAGACCATCGTCCAGCGCGATCAGCCGTTCATCATCGAGGCTTTCGTCGGCCAGAAATGGGGATCCGTCGGTGGGCCAGGCCGCGACCGCCAATGCGGGCTGAATCGGGGCCAGCGGACGGGAGGCGGGCAACGGACATTCCTGCCAGACCGTTTCGTGTAGTAGATCCGCCAGCCCACCGCTGGCCGAAAGAAGGGTCGATCGGGTCGCCCGCCTCATGATCAGGCCGACGAATTCCCCCACCACTTCCCCGCTATCGTCGATCAGCCGGATGTCTGCCGACCAGGTCACCTGACTTGAATCCGTATTCGCGTTAGCCGGATGGCGGAAGACGTGACACCAAAGCCGATCAGGCGGAGACTCCGTAATCCACAGCCGCTGCCATCCGAACGGCAGATGGAGAGCGTCGCCAGAATCGTCCGCTGTCGCTAGGGCGACCTGGATGGCGGCATCCAGCATGGCTGGAAGGAAGGGCTTTCCTTCCGGATCTGCGGTCGAGACGAGTTCCGCGACCGCGCCGTCCGCCGTATGACGGTAGGTTTCGATACCGTGAAAAGTTGGTCCATATATAAGTCCGATGCGGGCGAAGGAATCGCGGAGGCGGTCTCCCGACACCAGCGAACCGGTCTCGTTCGGTGCCGGCGAATGATGCCGAGGTGATGCTGGCCCCTCTCCGGTAACCACTCGGGCTTCCACGTGACGGATCCATGAATCGCCATCTTCCTTCCGGCTGAAGACGCTGATGCCGCGGCCGCCGTCACCATCGGGAGATCCAAGCGCGATCTGCAGGTTTCGTCGTTCTCCATCCTCGAGAATGAGGGGCGCATGAAGCTGCAGATCCTCCACGGCCGCCGGGCGAGTGGTATCGACCTGCGACATCGACGACATCATCAGGAATCCCCACCATGCTCCCGGAACGACGATCTGGTCGAAGACCCGGTGATCGGCTAGCCAGGAAGGATGTGTCGCCGATACATCCCGTTCGAACACAACGCCTCCGGTAGCCAGATCCGTCCTCCGGCCCAGAAGCGTGCCGGTGTCTGTCCCGGGGCGCATATCGAGTTGATCCAGCCAATGTCGGCGGCGATGGAAGGGATGCCCAGGGATTGCGATCCGACGACGCCTTTCGCCGGAGAACATGCCCTCGAAGGAAAGTGGGACGCCCGCGTCATAGGCTGCCGCGAGAGCCTCAGTGAACGATCCGCCACGAGTGAGACTGGCTATTGCTGTCGGCCTGTCCGTGTCCGGCCAGCATTCCAGGGCAAGCGGACCCAGGACTGAAGCGGGGCCGACCTCGATCAGGAGGTCCACGTCCAGGCCGTGCAGCGTTTCCACCGCGGAAGAGAACCTGACCGCGTCCCGTGCCTGGCGGCGCCAGTATGCGCCGTCCGGACTCTGCTCCAGAACGCGGCCCGTGAGGGTGCTGACCAGCGGAATCGTTGGTGAGTCGGTTGCGAGTCCAGCTGCGCAGGATTCGATTTCGTCCAGCACCGGCTCCATCTGCGCACTGTGAAAGGCGTGACTCGTCCGAAGTCTTTCGACCCTCACGCCCGTGACGCGAAACGCCTCACAGATCTCGGCCACAGCATCCGCATCGCCGCTGATTACGCTATGTGGCCCGTTCTCCGCTGCCAGTGATACCCGCTCGGTCGTCTGAATGGCGCGGCGCACATCCTCCTGAGGCGCGCAAATGGCTGCCATCGCCCCTTGGCCCCGCTCCAGGCTCCCCATCAGGGATCCCCGCAGAGCGGCGAGGCGGGCTCCGTCCTCAAGCCTGAACAGGCCGGCCGTGCGGGCAGCGGCAAGCTCGCCCACACTATGTCCCAGAACGGCAGCCGGACGGACCCCGACATTTTCCCACAGTGAGGCGAGTCCGCAGGCCAGTGCATACAGGCAGGGCTGGGTCCAGGCCGTGTCCTGGAGATCGGCATCGCCGAACATCGCTTCACATAGGGAAATTCCCCTGAGTTCGCGTATTACCCGGTCACAGCGGTCCAGGATCGACCGGAACACCGGCTCGCATTCATAGAGCTGCCGTCCCATTCCTGGCCATTGGCTTCCCTGACCGGTGAACAGGAAACCGACCCGTCGTGGCCTGGAAGCATGTCCAACCGCACCCGCCGCCGATGCCAGGGCAGTCAGACGGTCACGAAGTTGGGCGCCATCGCGGAAGGTGAGGGCCACCCGGTGCGGAAAATGATTCCGACCGGTCGCCGCCGTCCAGGCACAGTCCGACAGGCACGCGAAGGACGGTTTCCCGCCCAGGCGAGACAGCCAGTCCGCGTAGCGGTCGGCCAGGGTCCGTACCGCCGCTGGAGTCCGGCCCGACAGAGGTAGAATTCGAGTCTGCCGTTCACCTGGCGCAGGGGAGACATTCTCCGGCAACGGAACCTGCGGAGCGCCAGTGTCATGCCAACCTTCGATTATGACATGGGCGTTTGTGCCGGAGAAACCGAACGAACTGACAGCGGCCCTCGGTGCGCGGTCCTGGTGTTCAGGCCATGCTGTGGCCTCTGCAGCGACCTGGACCGGCAATGATGGCCAATCCAGCCGGGGGGTCGGTGTCTCGAAATGAAGATGGCGCGGGATCCTGCCCTGCTGCAGGGCGAGCACAACCTTGATGACACCTGCGATTCCCGCCGCGGCTTCCAGATGTCCGATATTCGTCTTAACCGAGCCGATCAGGAGGGGCCTGTCGTTCGCCCGTCCTTCCCCGTAGACGGTGCTGGCCGCCTCGACCTCGATGGGGTCGCCGAGTTCCGTCCCCGTGCCGTGCGCCTCAAGGTAATCGACCCCGGAAGGTTCGATTCCGGCCTGCGCCAGGGAGGCACGGATGACCCGTTCCTGAGCTCGCCCATTGGGGACGGTCAGCCCGGCGCTGGCACCGTCCTGGTTTATGGCCGAGCCACGAATGACGGCAAGGATCCTGTCACCTTCGGCTTCAGCCTCCGACAGGCGCCGTAGTACGACCATGCCGCATCCCTCTCCCCGCACATAGCCATCCGCCTGCGCATCGAAGGTCTTGCAGCGTCCGTCCGGCGCCAGCATGCCGGCATCGCCGAAGGCAGCCATCTGGTTCATCGACAGGATTGCATTGACGCCGCCGGCCAGCGCAAGATCGGCTTCACCCCGCCGGAGCGCCGAGGCGGCCTGATGCAGTGCGACCAGAGATGAGGAACAGGCCGTATCCACGGCGATGGCCGGACCTTCGAGGCCGAGAGCGAACGCGACCCGGCCGACCGCAGTGCTGGCGCTGACTCCGGTGGCCGCATAGGCGCTGTTCATCGCCGCGGCCTGGACCATCATATCCCGGTAGTCGCTGGTAAAGACGCCGGCATAGACGCCTGTAGGGCTGCCGCGCAGACCATGTGGCGCTATTCCGGCATCTTCGAGAGCCCGCCAGCTCGTCTCCAGCAGCAGGCGCTGCTGAGGATCCAGAAGCCGGGCCTCAACCGGCGCGATCCGGAAGAATTCGGCGTCGAAGCGGTCGATTCCGCTGATGAAGCCAGCGCGGACCGGCATGCGGTCGAAGATGTTCCGACCGGTCAGGTCGAGGCGGTCGGCTGGCGGGTCCGAGACCGCGTCCGATCCGCTATCGAGGAGTTCCCGGAAAGCGTTCAGATCTTCGCCGCCAGGGAATCTACAGGCCATGCCGACGATAGCCACCGGTTCGTCGACGGCTGTGGCTCTGACGATCTGAGGGGCTTCATCGCACGTATTCAGCCTGCGTGTCAGATAGCGAGCCATGGATGCAGTATCGGGATGGCTGAACAGCGCCGTGCCGGACAGTTTGAAGCTTCCCGCTAGCGCCTGGTTGATCCGGCTGCGAAGCTGCGCCGCGAGTAGGGAATCCAGTCCGAGATCGAAAAATCCAACATTGCCTGGCGGGGGCTGGTCGAGGCCCAGAACGGCCTGAATCTGTTCCTGAAGGAACGCTGTCAGTAAGGCTTCCGGATCGTCGGCCTGTTTCAGCCGGGCTGGGAGATCCGGTTCCCTGCGCAATGGCGTCTCTTCTGGGGCCGGTTCGGCCTCAGATGAAGGCTGCTGAGGCGAAGCGAGCCAATGGCGGCGTCGCTGGAATGGATAGGTCGGCGCCGAGGCCCGCCTTCTTCGCTCTCCCGCAAACAGCGCGTCGAAAGAGACTGGCAGCCCCGCCTCGTAGGCCGCTGATATGGCCTCTCCGATTCCTCCTTCGCCGTCGAGGCTGACGATGGCATTCGGTTCATGAGTACCGGTCCAGCATTCCTGGGCGAGGGGCACGAGCACCGGTCCCGGGCCAACCTCGATCAGCAGATCGATACCGAGATGGTCCAGGGTCGCGACACTATCCGAGAATCGCACCATTTCGCGCGCCTGCAGACGCCAGTAGCTGCTGTCGGGTGCTTTTTCCAGGACCTGGCCGGTCACGTTACTGACCAGCGGCACCGTCGGCATCGCGACCTGTAACGTCGCCGCACTGGCTTCTATCCGGTCGAGCGCGGGATCCATCAGGGCGCTGTGGAACGCGTGGCTCGTCCGCAGGTTCTTCGTCCTGATGCCAGCTGACCGCAGTGTCCGTTCCAGCGACGCAACTGATGACGATGGACCGCTCACGACGCAGTGCGAGCCGTTGTCGGCCGCCAGCGCCACCCCTTCGACCCCGCCGAGCAACCGGTGCATCTCGGCCGAGGGGGCGAATACGGCCATCATCGTTCCCGTGTCCCGTGCCAGGCTTCCCATCAGGGCGCCGCGCCGGGCAGCGAAGCGCGCGCCGTCCTCTAGCGAGAACATGCCCGCCGCATGCGCTGCCGCGATCTCCCCGACGCTGTGTCCAAGGACCGCTGCCGGGCGAATTCCGGCGCTTTCCCACCAGGCGCACAATCCACATTCCAGCGCATATAGAGCGGGTTGGGTCCAGGTCGTGTCGTCCAGATCCCCCTCACCGAACATCACGGCAAGCAGCGATTCTCCAGACAATTCGCCGACCGCCCGGTCGCAGCGGTCCAGCACCGAACGGACCACCGGCTCACTCTCGTAGAGGTACCGTCCCATACCGGACCATTGGCTGCCCTGGCCGGTGAAAAGGAAACCGACCCTGGAGGCGGAACCGCAACCGATGGAACGGGATCCGTTCTCCACCTCTTCCAGGGAAACCAGTAGGTCGTCCGTGCCGGTGAAGGTCAGTCCAGTCCGGTACGCGAAATGATGTCGTCCGATTCCGGCAGTCCACGCCAGATCGGCGAGATGGTCCTTCGAGTGGTTTCCGTCTCGATCGGTGAGCCGGTCCCGGTAGCGACCCGCCAACGCCCTGACCGCCGCCTCTGACCTGCCGGACAGGGGCAGGACACGGACATCGCGACTGGACGGCGCGGCCGGAATGTCCGGGGTCACCGGCCTCCTGGAAGCCGGATCGCTCCGGTATTCCTCGATCAGGACATGGGCATTGGTGCCGGAAAAACCGAACGAGCTTATCCCGGCCCGCCGTCGGCGGTCATCCGGGCTGGGCCAGGATGTCGAGGTCGTCGCGACACGAACCGGAATTGATTCCCAGTCGATATCTGGTTGGGGCCTTTCGAAGTTCAGATGGGCCGGGATCACGCCGTCCTGCAGCGCCAGGACCACCTTGATAAGACCGGCGATTCCCGCTGCCGCCTCGAGATGGCCGATATTGGTCTTCACCGATCCGATCAGCAACGGCCGTTCCGTTTCGCGGTCCTTTCCGTATGCCGCCGCCGCGGCCGTAACCTCGATCGGATCTCCGAGTTTCGTTCCGGTACCGTGCGCCTCCAGGTAGTTGACTTCCGAGGGCTTGAGGCGCGCACGCGAGAGTGCTTCGCCGATGACCCGTATCTGAGCCTGACGGTTAGGCACGGTCAAACCCCCGCCGGCACCGTCCTGATTAATCGCCGAACCCCGTATCACGCCGAGGATCCGGTCGCCGGACGCTTCGGCCTCAGCCAGGCGCCGTAATACGATCATGCCGCAGCCTTCTGCACGGACATACCCGTTCGCCCTGGCGTCGAAGGCCCGGCACACACCGTCAGGCGAGAGCATGCCCGCATTGGCGAGCGCCGCCGTCTGGCTGGCGGAAAGAAGCGCGTTGGCCCCGCCCGCCAGTGCCAGATCGGCTTCCTTCGACTGCACGGCCGAAACCGCCTGATGAACCGCAACCAGAGAGGATGACGACGACGTGTCGAGTGCCATCGTCGGACCTTCGAGACCTAGCGTGAATGCGATCCGGCCCGCCGCAGTGCTTGCGCTGGTGCCGGTGGCTGCATGAAGCCCGAGGGATGCATCGTCGTCGACGATCAGCTCCCGGTAGTCACTGGTCGAGATGCCGACAAAGACTCCGGTGCGGGTGCCCTTCAGGTCGGAAGGGTCGATTCCGGCATCTTCCAGAGCCCACCAGCTCGTCTCCAGCAACAGACGCTGCTGGGGATCCAGGAGCCTCGCTTCGACAGGCGAGATACGGAAGAATGCCGCGTCGAACCGGTCGATTCCATCGAGGAATCCGCCCCAGCGGCAGGCCTGTTCCGCTAGATCTCCGGTAGCTGCCCGACGGTTCTGAAGGCCATCTTCCAAGCGTACCTGTGGAATGGCGCCGATGGCGCAGCGACCCGCATGCAGCAGTTTGCGGAACGAGGCGAGGTCTTCACTTCCTGGAAAGCGACAGGCGATTCCGACAATGGCAACCTGTTCAGACATCTTCCCTCGCCCTGTGCGCGGCCGTCCATCCGGCCAGTCTGGTCCCCGTTCCAGACCTTTCGCCGCACAGCGGTTCCAGTGCTGACAATTCTGCCTGCATGGCCATCATGTTACAATTGATCACCTGCATCGACCATGATTCCGGTGGGACTCTGCCAGCAGTTCACGCTCCTTGGCCGCATTCCTATAGTCGATCCTGAACGGTATGCGGCGCTCTGGATTCTCCCTGACTGGAATTGTCCGTCTTCAGTGATCGGTTTCCCTGCCACCTGGGGCCTCGTCAATCGGTTTCCGCACCATCATTGACTCATCATCTTCCCACTGGCAATGCACCCCTCACATCTCGACCGCTCTCCCGGAACCGCAATCCTTCAGCGTTTAGGGCCATCGGTTGCCAAACAGTGGGAATCTCACACTGTTTCCATAAGTGATCGTGCCCAGCCTTTGCTACCGAAACCGATTGACGTGAATGCACTCCAGCATCGGTTCTATCGGGACAGCGGGGGCATCGCAGGCCAGAGTCTACGTAGGGAGCATTCGGTCGAAAGGATCGTGATCATGTCAGTGGCCGAAACGCGCAGGAGGAACCTGCCTTCGATCGTGGGTGCTTCATGCCCCTTTCTGGACCCATTTCCGCTTCGGAGCGCAAGAGGGGCTTCCATTCGGCGATCCTCTGTTCTGGCCCGGTGAACCCATGCAATCTTCCACTAATCGGCCAACGCCCCCTCGCGGAGATCTGGATCGGGGTCCTGTAGCTCGGGTCCTTCAGTCGGCGTGAGGCAGGGATATCCGGAGCGGCCGGGAGACCATCTTCATGATCCGCGATGTCGTCGCTGCAGCGCGGGTCACTAACCTGGTGGCCACTGTGGCATGGCCGTCCGGCTATCGGTCGACCCGGTTCCAGAGCGTGGTATTCTCCAGATCAGGGTTTCAGGAACGATCGGGATCGCCAAGTCCTGCGGGACCGATCAGCCTGTGGAACAGACACCCATTGCGGATGGATCACGGATTGACAAAATGGCATGGCCAAATATGTTCTTCACCAACAGTCACAATGGGGTCTGCCATGGCTGAACGCCTGAACCTTCCATTCGTGGGCATCCAGAGCTTCGGCAAGGCGCCTATCGAAACCGACCTTTCCAGTCTTTCCGCTGACGTGGCGCTGTTCGGCATACCGTTCGATCAGGCGACGCAGTATCGCGCAGGGGCCAGGTTTGGCCCTCGGGGCATTCGCGAGGGATCCTCGCTCCTGCGGATTTCACCGAACGACGTCTACGACCCCGAACGGGACGAGTTCTACTTTGGCAGCGACTGGAGAATCGTCGATTGCGGCGACGTGGACATGCTGCACGGCGACCTCATGAAATGTCATGACAATATCCGCGAATTTGTCAGGACTGTCGCAGCGGCCGGCGCATTGCCGGTTGCCCTGGGCGGCGACCATTCCGTGACGATTCCGCTGCTTGAAGGTCTGGCCGATCTGGGTCCGTTCGGAATCATCCAGATCGACGCCCATCTGGACTTCGTCGACTCACTGCACGGACAGAGCCGGGGGCAGGGAAGTCCAATGCGGCGGGCGGCGGAGATGGAACATGTCACCGGCATGGCCCAGCTGGGTATCCGCGGGTCAGGGTCGAGCTCATATAGCGACTTCCAGGATGCCAGAGCGTATGGTAGCGTCATCAGGAGCGTCAACCAGATCCGGGAGATCGGGATTCAGGCCACGCTCGACTCAATACCGCAATGCGACAGATACTACGTCACCTTCGACATAGATGGAATGGATGCGGCGCTTGTGCCCGGAACCGGCACGCCATCGCAGGGCGGCTTTCACTATCCCGAGATGAACGCCTTACTGGAGGGAATTGCGAAAAAGGGTGAGATCATCGCCTTCGACATGGTCGAAGTGGCGCCTGACTATGACCACAGCGGTAACACCAGCCTGCTGGCGGCCCTGCTGGTTCAGAATTTCATCGGCTTCATACTCAAGGAACGAGGATCCGGGATCTGACCCTGTCCTGGCCAGAAAGGTCGGATTTCCGAACTGACATCTGAAACGGCGAGGACAGCCATGCCTGACAGGATACTCATGAGTGATCTGACCTGGGTTGAATATGCGGATCGCCTGGCCGACCCGACAACCGTCCTCTATCTGCCGATCGGCGCGGTGGAGCAGCATGGCCCACATCTCCCGCTGGGAACTGACTGGATGCTGGCCTTCGCTGTCGCAAAGGGTGCGGCCCGTCTGACGGACGGGATCGTCGCCCAACCTCTGACCTATGGTTACAAGTCCCAATGCCACTCCGGCGGCGGCAACCACTTTCCCGGAACGACCAGCCTGGACGGTAACACCCTGTCGACCCTGGTGCTCGACATCCTTCGCGAATTCGCGAGGCACGGTGCGCAGAAGGTCTGTATCGTGGATATTCATTTCGAGAACCACTGGTTCATCACAGAGGGTTGCGATCTCGCGGGACGCGAGATGAAGCGACTGGGGTACACCGGCACAAGGGTCATCAAGCCACGGATCGATGCGGTCAGCGACATCGATATGATCAGGTCCTATTACGAGGCCGGGACATTCCCAGGCATGGCGCTGGAACATGCTGGCAAGGTGGAAACCTCGCTCATGCTGTACCTCCATCCCGATCACGTGCATCGCGACCGATATCCGGAACCCCTGCTGGCGGATGTTCCACCTTTTGACGAATATCCGGCCAATCCTACGGGGGTGCCACCTTCCGGAGCTCTGGCACCGGTCTCGGACGCCTCGATCGACATGGGCAGGGCATTGTATGAGAACCTGGTGAATGGAATCGTCGGATGCGTGAGAACGGCTTTCGGCGGGAAAGGGAGCCAGGCTGATTCCGACCGGGCCTGAGTCCGGCTTCATTCCCCAACCAGAAGACAACAGCCTGACCGGGCACCTGCTCCGGTCAGCGGCGTCTCCGAAAGCCGGGTAACGAATCGAAGGCGGTGCAGAAGCAGCCGCGTGCAGCCTGCGTCATCCGGTCGAGGTAAGTGCCTGAAGCTTCCCGCCAACCTGTCGGGTCTCGATGGTCAGCACGAATTCCTCGAGTTCGGAAGCGTTTTCGCGGCCCAGGACCGGTTCTGCCATGCTGCGGAACTTGTCCAGGATTTCCTGCTCGGCCACCGGTCTCGCAGGAGTTCCCTTCGGTGCAGGAACCTCGGTCTCAAAACGTCTGCCATCTGTCATGACGATCTCGACACGGGACGGAATCCGCTTGTTTTCGTCGAAGAAGGCGCTGTCGGCGGCAGGGTCCGCGAATATTCTGACACGTGAGGCCAGGGCCGTGACCGTTTCGTCGGTGAACTGCGACCGGTCGAGAACCCAGTCCGGCCCGACCGGCTTTTCCAGCAGGACCATCGCCACACAATAGGGCAGGCTGAACTGCGCATCCACCAATTCGTTTGGCGTTACGAAATTGAAGAAGCTGACCAGGTCGGTTAGCGAGTGAACCTTCACTTCCGCAATTTCGCGGCGGTCCAGCGCGTTCTCGCCCATGATTCGCTGCACGGCTTCGAGTGTCGGGTGAATGAACCAGCAGCAGGGATACATCTTGACGCTCGCGCCAAGCAGAAAATGTTCCGTTCCCAGGCCTCTGGTCATCAGCTCGAAGTCGCAGCGGTCGGACGCCGCCATGCGCCAGAATCCGGTATCGCCGTCCAGGATGTCCTTGCAGCCCGAAAATCCCTTCTTCGCCAGGAGCATGGAATTGACGCCGACCTGCGCGGGCAGGGCGACTGCGTCCTTGATCCAGGTCAGCGGGTGATCATCCCAGCCCCATTTCTGACCGGACGGAACCGGTGCGCTGGCGCCAGCAATGCCAAGCGCATTCAGGGTTTCCGTAACGTCCAACCTGCCAAGACTGGCTGCCACTGCCGCCGCACCCATGGTCTGATGCGTCCCCAGACCCCAGACTTCGGCAAACCTCGCTTCGGATGGTGAAATAGCCTGACCGATACGGGAACACACCTCGAAGCCGGTGACATAGGCCCGCAGCAGCTCCTCACCTGTGGCCTCAGCCACGCCCGCGAGTGACAGCAGTGAACCGATCAGCGTCGACGATGGATGTCCTGATGGGTCACAGTCGTCGTAGTCCAGTGCGTTGATGGCAACTGAATTGAGGAAAGCGGCGGTGCCCGGGTCCGTCATGACGTCGCGTCCGATTACCCTGCAGGGCCCGGAAGACCATTCTGTCAGTGCATCGACGGCGCTGCGTGCGGAGATGGTCCTGCTTCCTCCCAGGCCGCAGCCGATCGCGTCGAGCATCCAGAGTTTCGCCTTGTGGACAACTTCATCCGGCATTGGGGTTTCGGGCGACAAAACAATATATTCGGCGAGTTGCCTGGTCGGACTTATCTTCATTCGATCACTCCCCATCAGATGGCTTCCCAGAAAATCCTGGGTGACCGCCATTGCCAAGGCCGTCACCTGCCAGTTGCGACCTGAAGTGCCGCGCGGCGTCGGCATGGGTGCCGAACCAGACGCCCTCATGTGATTTCGCGTATTCTATGAAACCCTCGATTGTCCCGATGCAGGACATTTTGCCAGTGACATGCGGATGCATGACGGACAGAAGCATCCCACCTTCGGCATGGGCGACATCGAACGCTCCCCTGTAGATCTGCAGGACGTCACCGGGCGACAGGTAACCAGCGGAGAAACTGTTCAGGGGATCCAGCAGTGAATCTTCCAGGTCCAGCGACGGCGGCAACTCGACCAGCCCGGTTGGACTCCCGTTTTCCAGCAATTCGAAGGGCAGATCGTCGGACATGAGCGAACTGTCGTAGATGTAGCCAAGTTCGCTCAGAATTCCGAAAGTCCGGTCGGTGAGGATGCCCAGCGGCGCACGATAACCGACCGGGTGCTCCCCGGTCAGTTCGTGCAGTCTGCCGGTCACCCGCGTCAGGAGCTCGAAGTGCTCTTCGTCGGAAAGGTCGGCGGGGCTCTCGTGGATCCAGCCATGAGTCGCGAATTCATGTCTGCCCGATTTCCGGATTGCCGTAACGAGTTCCGGCTTCAGCAGCAGCGACATGACCGGGGTGAAGAATGTGGCGGGCACCTCGTGACGCTCAAGCATCCGAAGGATTCTCTCGACCCCGCGTCGTCCACCAAACTGGTTCACTGCCTGCGTGAATGCGTCGTTCGCTCCTTCCGAGACGGTCAGGCATTCGTTGTCGATATCAAACGAAAGCAGGACTCCGACCCGCTTTCCATCCGGCCATTGACCGCGTCTGAACCCCCGACCCGGCTCGAATCTGTTCACGCGCCTTTTCACTTCCGCTACCGTCAGATCCCAGATCTTTGGATCATCTGCGACGGGTGCGCGGCCTTCCGCATCCGTCACCATGCCCTCAGCCATGTCTCCCTCCCCATCATCTCAACCAATCGGAATGTCCGGTTGACCGGCTCTGAATGCAATATGCCGCAATGGTGCCTCTTTCAGGGTGATGCAGGCAGTCTATCCACGATTGGGTGCGGATTGTTGCCTGCGTGGCGACCAGCCCTGTTCCTAAGGAGCCCGCCGAATGCCGCCGATCGGCGGCCATAGGGCACATCTACCGTATATGATTTCCGCGGTCCGGAGTCGACAGGGTTCTTCACCAGCGCTGGCCTGCCTTTCGGTCGCATCACTACTTCCCTTCCCTGTGCTCTCCAGCCATCGAAGAGCCCGTGCCGCAGGGCACCTGATTTCGGGGCCGCCGTTCATCACCTGCGCAAACAGCGCCACCAGGACGGCCTGGTTGCTGGATTGCAGGGGATGAACGTCAGATCACCAACGCGAATCATAGCGGGTCATCTGCACGGCCGACGTCATCACGAAGTCTGCAGCAACAGCTTTCCGGACACCGTCCTGCTTTCGATCCTGCGATGCATTTCCTGCACTTCGGAAAGCTGGAACACCTCGGAAAGAGGTATTCTGAGGCGCCCGTCGCAGATCCGTGGCACAACATGATCCACCCCGGCCTGCCAGATTTCGGATCCCGGTCCGGCATGAATGGTTTCGAATCCGGCGAACGAGGTGGAGCGCTCGTAGAGCTTGTCGCGCAGGTTTTCCCTGGGCCAGCCTTCGGTCTCTCCAATATTGATCAGGCGGCCGTAATACCGTAGCGCGTCGAAACTCCGGAATCCGGTCTCGCCTCCCAGCGAGTCAATGCACAGGTCGGCACCCCGCCCATCGGTAAAGCGCATGACCTCCTCGACGAAATCCGTTTCCGAGCGCAGGATGACCAGGTCCGCACCGCAATCGTAGGCGCTCCTTGCCTTGTCCGGCTTCGAGGTCAAGGTTCCAATCACCCGAGCGCCGATCTCCCTTGCCATCTGGGTCACGGCAAGTCCGACGGCACCTCCTATCGCATGGACCAGGACGGTATCGCCACTCTTCAGCTGATGGGCCGTATGGGTCAGGTGATACGCAGTCAGGCTGACCACCGGAAACAGCGCTGCGGTCCTGAAGTCCATCTCCAGCGGCACGCTGATGACCATCGGGGCATCCGCAACGACCCTCTCGGCGTATCCGCCAGATCGCACGATCGCCGCGACCCGGTCACCCACCGTGATACCGTCCACATTCGCGCCAACCGACGTTACCGTGCCGCTAACCTCATTTCCCAGAATGAGGGGATAGGCAAGGTCCCGGTCAGGGTAGACTCCCCGGCGCTTCTGTGTGTCCATCCAGTTGCAGGCGGCAAATTTCGTGTCGATCAGGACCTGTCCCGGTCCTGCCACCGGGTCAGGAAGCGTGGTCAGTTCAAGCGCTTCGGGTCCACCTGGTCTGTTGACGACGACCGCTTTCATTTGCGGACCTCCTGTGCTGCGTTGCGCGGAAGCATTCTCCGTCCCCGGCAGGCACCGGGATCATCTCTGCTCCCGATCGTAGGGCAGCCCGAGCATTGCCGGCATGCGCGATTTGCCCAACGCTCCGATGATGGCGGCGATCGTGACAAGGTATGGCAGGGCGGCAAACAGCTGGTTCGGAATGTCCGGATTGGCGAATTGGAGCCTTAGCTGGAGGCTGTCGAAGAATCCGAAGAGCAGGCAGGCGAAAAAGGCGCCAACTGGCGACCAGCGGCCGAGGATGACGGCGGCAAGGGCGATGAATCCTTTCCCGGCACTCATGTTTTCGGTGAACAGGTAGATCTGGGACAGCACCAGGTAGACACCACCGAGCGATGCGACCCCACAGGCGACCGTGACGGCGGCGAACCTGACATTGAACACCGAAATTCCGGCGGCGTCGACCGCGCTGGGCTCCTCACCGGCTGCCGCGATGATCAGTCCCCAGCGCGTCCTGAACAGGAAAACATGAAATACCGGAACCAGCACGAACGCTAGGTAGAACAGCACGCTCTGATTGAAGAGCGCTGGGCCGACGATCGGAATCGAGCTCAGAAACGGCAGTGCGACCGGCTCGAAGCCGGCCAGTTCGAGCAACGACGCCTCCTTCCCGAATATCTCGCGCGCCAGGAAGGCGGTGAGGCCAAGCGCCAGAATGTTGAGCGCAATTCCGGCGACGAACTGGTTGGTGTGAAGGCTGACTGCCATCAGGGCAAGCAGTGCGCCCAGCATCATGCCGCTGGCAACTCCCAGAAACAGCCCGCCAAACGCCAGACCGATCAGGTAGGATCCCAATGCCGAGCCGAACGCGCCAACGAGAATGGAGCCTTCCAGGGCAATGTTGAAGACTCCGCATCGCTCGCAGAGGACGCCGGCGAGAGCGGCAAACAGAAGCGGCACTGACAGCTGCAGGCTGCTTTTCAGGAAGCCCGTAAACAGGTCTGGATTCAGGAGAATTTCAAGCATGCGTTGTCCTGCCTTTCACCCAATCGGATCTAGCTGTCCGAGTGCCTGCCGGAACCCAGCCATCCAAGAATTTTCGTGCGGAAGCGAACGGAAAGTCCGATTGTCACAAAAAGGATGATGATGCCCTGGATGGCGTCCACGATGGCGACGTCAACGCCAGCGACGCGCTGCATGGTTCCGGCCCCGCTCTGCAGGCCAGCAAAGAGGAAACCGGCGATCGGAACCAGGATCGCCTGTCCCTGTGCCAGAAACGCGACGATGATCCCTTCGAATCCGACGCCCGAGGCAAAGGCGTGAAACAGCCTGAACTTCACGCCCAGCACCTCGACCACTCCGGCAATTCCCGCCATGCCACCGGCCAGCATGAAGGACATGACGATCTGTTTTTTGGCACTTATGCCAGCATACCGGGCCGCGCCCGCGCTGCGTCCGACCGTACGCAGGGAAAATCCGGCCGTCGAATGCCTTACCAGAACATGGATGGCAAGACAGGCGGCCACTGCCAGCAAAATGCCCCAATGCGCATCGGTTCTGGCCATGATGGGTGCCAGTTCCAGTTCAGGTGCCACCGCATCCGAATATGGATAGGGGGCATTGGGAACGGCCATCGGCCCCTGAAGCAGGAAGCCAACGAAGTTGATCGCGACGTAATTCAGCATCAGCGACACGATGAGTTCGTTGACGTTGAAATGAGCCTTGAGCAGGGCTGGTATCAGGGCCCAGAGAGCACCTCCGATCCAGCCAGCGATGAGGCATACCGGGATATGCAGCCAGGCAGGCAGGCCGGGAAGGAATAGGGCGGCGATGGTGCCCATCAGCGCACCGGCGTAAATCTGGCCCTCCGCACCGATGTTGAACAGGCCAGCCCGGAACGGGATCAGGAAGGCCAGTGCGGTGAGCAGAAGCGGGCAGGCCTTTACCAGCGTGTCCGCCAGTCCCCAGTAGTCGAGGAAGGCTCCCGAAAACAGGGCTCCATAGGCCGTGGCAGGATTGGCTCCCGAACTGACGATGAGACCCGCACTGACGATTAGTGCCAGAACGACCGCCACAGGGATCAGCAGAGTGTCAAAGTATTTTCTGAAAATGACAGTGCCTCCTCATTGATTGCCCTGCGCCCCGGACATCAGGAGTCCGATCTGGTCCGCATCCGCCTCACCCGGCCTGAGATGTCCCGTGATTTCGCCCTGGCATATGACTGCGAATTCGTCGGCGATTTCGAGGATCCTTTCCAGTTCCGTCGAAATGTAGAGAATGGCAGCGCCCCTGTTGCGGCTCTCGATCAGCATCCTCTGAACGAACTCGATGGAACCAAGGTCAAGACCCTTGGTGGGTTGGGCCACGACGATGATCCTGGGGTCCGCTTCGAGCTCCCTTGCCAGGACGACCTTCTGCTGGTTGCCACCCGACAGGGTTGCGGCACGCTGTCTGGCCGAACGCAGGCGGATGTCGAATTCGGTGATCTTCGAATTGGCAAACTGATGGATTACGGGATGTTTCAACAGGCCAAGCCTTGAGAACGGGCTGGCAAAATACGACCTCAGCACCAGGTTTTCGCTGATCGTGTGATCCATCACCAGTCCGACACCTGCACGGTCCGCGGGCACATAGGCAATCTGGTAGTCGAGGCGACGCTTGATCGGGCTCTTTGCGGAAATCTCTTCGGTGCCGTTCATCACGATCTGGCCGGCTGCAGGAGCCAGCAGCCCCGTGATGACTTCGGCGATTTCCGACTGGCCGTTTCCGTCGACGCCTGCCAGTCCGAGTATCCTACCGGCCCTGAGTGTCAGGGAAACATTCCGCAGCGTGTGTCTTCCCTTTTCATTATAGGTCGAAATGTCCTTCAGTTCGAGCACCACTGGCGTCTGTTCGTGCGTGACGCGAACGAGGGGTTCGGACTGCCGCTCCCTGCCCATCATGTCGCGGGCGAGCTGGTCGGCGTTGACCCCGGCGGTCTGGTGCCTGGCGACCATGCGTCCCTGGCGCATGACGCTGATTTCATCAGCGGCCTCGAATATTTCCTCAAGTTTGTGGGTAATCAGGATGATCGTCTTTCCCGCATCCCTGAGTGCCTTGATGAATTTGAGGAATGATCTCACCTCTGGATGGGTCAGCACGCTTGTCGGTTCATCGAGAATCAGGATGTCGACGTCCAGAATGAGCAGTTTCAGAATTTCCACCCGTTGCTGCATCCCTATCGGCAACTTCCAGATCGGCTGATCCGGATCGATCTGGAAATCGAAGGCTTCGTTCAGCTCCTCGATCCGCTTGATGGTGGTCTCCCTGTCCAGGAAGGTGCCGGTCTTCTGGAAGACCAGCAGGATGTTCTCGACAACCGACATGGTCGGCACCAGGACGAAGTGCTGGTGAACCATGCCAATTCCGTAATCCAGTGCCGACCGAGGATTTCGGATATCAGCTTTCTTCCCGTCAATGATGATCTCGCCGGCATCGGGTCTGTACAGCCCGTACAGGACATTCATGAGCGTCGACTTGCCGGCGCCGTTTTCTCCGAACAGGGCGTGTATCGTCGCCGGACTGACGTCGAGATTGACGCTTTCGTTCGCCACATAGGGCCCGAAGGTCTTCGTGACGTCGCGCATGGAAAGCCTGTACATCGTCAGTCAACCTCTCCCAACGTTCCGGGCAGCGATCCGAATTCAGGAGGATGGTTCATGCCGCCCCGCAATACATGTGGCATCGGTCCATGCGTGGTCGGGATTCCCCGCTCAATCTCCTGTCCTGCGGCCGCTTTCCGCACAATAAGGCGGCGGGGAAGGCTTCGTCAGCCCTCTCCGCCCCTCTCGTCCAGTCAGTTCATGCCTGCCTTCAGGTCCTCGACCAGTGCCGCAACGCCTTCCCTGTGGTCGGCGGCGACATCGGAAATCCTGCCCATCCTCATGTGTGGAGATTCAAAGCCGAACAGGTAGTGAGTCTTTTCCAGCGTGCCTTCCTGGTGTTTCCCGACAAGCTCGGTAATGGCGGTTCCGGTTTCCAGTATGATGGAGACAAGCGCGATCTCGGGCTTGACGTCGGCAAGCTCCCAGATCGGGTTCATGACCAGTTTACCCTCTTCGGTCGCCGCCTGCCAGACTCCGGCAATCGCACGGTCCAGAAGCGAACCGACGGCAACGGCTCCCTGAGCGAATTGGGCCAATGTGGCCTCCTTTGCCTTGGCGACATCATCCCAGTCGTTGGTGTAGGTCACTAGAGCCTCACCGTCCTCGCGGGCCATCCGCGCGCCGGCCTCCATGCCTCTGACCATGTCGACCAGGATCCCGACCTGCTGACCGCCCACGAAGCCGACCTTACCATCCGGAGACATCATGGTTCCAAGGTAGCCGAAGATCACGCCCATCTGTTCGTAGTCGAATGAGAACGACGTATAGGCGTCGTTCGGGCTACAGTAGATGCAGATGAATGTCGTGTCCTCGAACCTCGACGCGACCCGCGGTGCCGTTTCGGAAAACTCGCCGCCCATGGCGATGACGATACCGTAGCCGCGGCGGGCATAGTCGCTCAACGCACTGCTCTGGTCGGCCTGCCCGACCCCTTCGGAAAACGCCATCTCGAAGTCAATCGTTTCCTGGGCCATCAGGACGGCCTCATAGGTCGCCTGGTTTGCGGACTGGTCATTGATCGATCCCGGCAGCACCAGGGCAATGCTCAGGTCATCCGCCGCCACAGGACCGGTGGCCACCACCGTTGCCAAGGCTAGATTCAGTGCCAACTTTCTCAACATCCCAATTCCTCCTTAGGTTTGTTCACTCAAATGAACCCCTGCAGGATGCGCACCCGTTTGGCGGGCAATCCAGAGTGGGCTCAGCTACGAAGAGGCAGTTTCGTGACTGGTTCGGCCCGGCAATATTTCACTTTCCGACGCGTTCGTTTCGTTCCCTAACCCTTAACTGTTCCGAGATTCGATCCGTTGGTCAATACAGTCATGCCGCCGGTTAGGGCTATCGCTTTTGAAATTAAATCTATTGCGATTTAATTCTATTGATGCCAATATGACTTAAAAACAGGCAAATGAGGCAGAAACATGCAGGACCTGAAGGTGATTTTCGAGGGGGTCGAGGACCCCCGCCGCAGCAACGCGACCCGCCACGACCTCCACGAAATGCTCATGATCGCTCTCCTGTGCGCCCTCTGCGGGGGTGAGGGGTGTTCGGATATGGCGCTTTTCGGGCGGTGCAAGGAAAGTTTCCTGCGCCGGTTCATGAAGCTGGAGCACGGCATTCCGAGCCATGACGCGTTCTCCGACCTGTTCAACGCGCTGGATCCGAAGGGCCTCAACGCCGCCCTGCTCCGGCTGGCGGGAGGCTGGGCCGAACGGCTCGGCGACGGCGTGGTCGCGATTGACGGCAAGGCCCTCCGGCGGTCCTTCGCCGACGCAACGGAGCGCTCCGCGCTCCATCTGGTCCAGGCCTTCGCGACCGGGGCGGGGGTCGTGCTGGGCCAGGTGCGGGTCTCCGGCAAGTCGAACGAGATCACGGCGATGCCCGCGCTCCTGGACCTTCTCGACCTCAGGGGCAGGACGGTGACCGCCGACGCGATGCATACCCAGAGGGCGACGGCGGAACAGGTCACGGCCCGTGGCGGCGATTATGTCCTGGCGCTGAAGGGCAACCAGGGGAGCCTGCACGGGGATGTGGAGAAATACATGGAGGATCCGCAGATGTCTGGAAACATTGACGTTTCCGAAGAGCTGGTGGAAAAGGGGCATGGCCGCATCGAGACCCGGCGGGCACGGGTGTGCCACGACGTGGACTGGCTGCGGGAGACCCATGACTGGCCCGGCCTGGCGGCGTTCGGTGCGGTCGACGCGACGCGGGAGACCCGGGACGGAACGGCGGCCGGAACCCGGTATTTCATCATGAGCGGGACGCTTTCGCCGGAGCGGCTGCTGGAAGCGGTCCGTGCCCACTGGCGGATCGAGAACAGCCTTCACTGGGTCCTCGACGTCGCGATGAACGAGGACCAGCAGAGGAACCGGATCGGCAACGGGCCGGAGAACCTGGCCATGATGCGGCGGATGGCGCTGAACCTGGTGCGGTCCGCCAGGGAGCGCAGGGGGGTGTCGATGCGGGGCAGGATGAAGATGGCGGGGTGGGACCATGACGTTCTGCTGGAACTCGTTCGCGCCGCCGCCGACCTCAGCGAAGAGGCCCGGAAAATGGAGGTTCAAAAGCGATAGCCCTAGCCGCCGGTCCGAGACTTTCCTACTGTGGAATTGGTAGAATACAGCAGGAAAGGAGGCAAGGAAAAAGAATTGGCAAGGCATTCATTGGAATTTGTCGATCCATGGGCCAAATGCACCTGGTCGCGTGCATGGAGGGTGACAGGGATTGCCAGTCTTGTCATCTCCTGTCCGCAGACCCGACGGTGAGGTTGCGTTGGTAGTGATCGGATAGGCTGAGGCGCACCGCCGGATGGGATGTCACTGGGATGTGGTCGGACAATTCTGGATGATGCATCAGTTTCTCCGGACCGGCACGGTCTGCGTCCAGCGAGGTCAGACGCCAGATCGCCGTGACGCTCTTCTGGCTGGACTTGAGGTTCTTGCGCTCGATGCGGTTGGCCTGGCTGCGCCGGGAGTGGTCAGCCTGAACGGCTGGCCATGTCCGGCAGGCGCTGCCTGATTCAATGAAGGGTGCCCGAGGTTGCAGGAGCGAGTTGCGTGATCGCGAAAGCGATACACGGCGTTCGGTTTCCGCAAGGATTGCGTTCGACTGCACGGGAATTAACAGTTGGCGCGGCGACGATCAGAATGGCCGACTTCAATTCGGCTGACTCTCGGCCAATCGAGGGCCTGGCACAGGCAAGCGTTCCTTGGCGTCAGGCCGCAAGCGCCCAGAGTTTCGAGCATACCGGCGGCAATTCAGCCTCAATGGCTTGCATGGCGTCAACGATCAGATCCTCTCGCCATCTTCGACCCGCGATCTGGACTCCAATGGGTTGCTGGCCAGTCGGCAAGTCCGCGAGGTGGGTCGGCAGGATGCCGGCAGGCAAGCCGGTGAAGTTCATCGCGAAGGACCAGTGCGATCTTCCGAGGGTGTCGCGTACGCCCTCGGGCCCCTCCGCATCGCGGCCGGCCTGAAAGAATGGCTTCAGCAGGAAAGGCGTCAGCACCAGCGGATAGTCCTCCAGAAAGAGGGACCATTGCCGGGCGTAGTGCGAACGCATTCCCATCATGGCCAGCTCTTCGGTGCCTTCGTAGGGCGGGAACTGGCGAAAGTATTCGTCAAAGATCGCGTTTAGGGTGTCCGAGCCCAATTCCTGGATATCGGGACCGAGCAGGGCTCTGACCTCTCCCATCAATGCCTGGAAGCCTACCTCTCCGGCCTCACGTACGAGTGGAGGGTTCACCTCATCCACGGCATACCCGGCATTCGACAATGCGGATGCGGCCTTGTCGAGCGCGACTGCCACTTCCGGGTGAAGGCCGAAGCCGAAATCGTCGTGCGTGAAGGCGACACGTATGGGTTTCTTCAGCGGAGCGCCGCGCCAAGGAAGGGGAACATGGAATGGATCGCGTGGGTCGGGCGCAACAAGCGGCGGCATGGACACGTTCAGGTCGGCAGCATTCCGTGCGATCACCCCCTGAACCGCCATGGATTGGAACAGCAGGCCCCGCTCGCCTTTCTGGCTCGGGTTCCAGGTGGGTACGCGGCCAAGGCCAGGCTTGACTGTCACCGCACCGTTTGCAGAGGCCGGAAAACGCAGTGAACCGGCGATGTCGTTGCCATGCGCCAACGCACCGATCCCTGCCATGACGGCAGATCCGGCACCGCCTGACGAACCGCCTGCAGAGAGGTGACGTCCCCAAGGGTTATGGGTTCGGCCGTGAAGCGGGTTGTCAGTATCGATACGGAAGGAAAACTCCGGCGTGTTGGTGCGCCCAATCACAATTGCGCCGGCCATTTTGAAATTGCGGACGATTGGCGCGTCATCCTGTGCAACGGCGTCCCTCAAGGCTGGCAAGCCGTTTGATGTGGCGTGTCCCTTTTGGTCCGTATTACTCTTGATCGTCACGGGAACGCCGTGCAGCGGTACCTTGGGCGCATCGCTTGCGTCAAGCGCTTCGGCCTGTGCGCGTGCCTCGTCAGCAAGGCTCTCGACGACCGCGTTCAGGTCCGGATTGACCGCCTCCATCCGCGCAATCGCGGCTTCGGTCGCCTCGATCGCGGTCAAGGTCCCGGTCCGCATTGCGGCCGCGATCTCAGCGGCGCTCCATTGCCAGAGCGGTGCAGTAGCTGTCATCCTGCTTCAATTCGTCTTGCAGGCGACGCGCAATGGGTGGCCTGACCCGCGCCAGGCTCACCCAAGACTCTGCGAATACTCATCCGCTAGACCAAGGCCATCAACCGGCATGGTCCGCCGGTTCCGCCTTGATGTTTCGGCGCGCCAACCACCAGCGTCGCCCCGGTTGCGGGCAGCTGATCAAGGTTCGCCATGTTTTCCACCGCCCATCTGTTGGCTGGCAACCAAGTATAATGCGTTATGAAATCCGCCGACATGCCAAAGTCGATCGAGAGCGTATCGACCCCAATGCCAGCCACTTCCGCTTCTTCCAGCAGCATCGTCGCAGCCTCGACATGGAAGGCCGGGAAGTGCATTACCCCGTCATCGTCGGCATTTCGGAATCCAGGGGTGCCCAGCCGTGATTGCCAGCCCGCGATCTGGGCCACGCAGCCCCTTGCGGGATAGGTCCGTTCGTGGCGATCCACGCCTTCAGGTCATCCGGGGTGACCTGTGCGTCGGGATTGGCGTCTGCCTTTTCGCGGATGTCGACGATGGCTAGCGGGCAGACCAACGTCTCCACGGGAACCTCGTCGATCGACATGCCGCCATCCGTGAAGTGAAGCGGTGCATCAATGTGCGTTCCCGTATGCTCGTTCACACGCAGGAGTTTCAAGTTGAAGGCGTGCTCGGCATAGGTGAACACGTCCTCGTCAAAGAACTGCTGTTCGCCGAAATAGGTCGGAAAATCATGAGTGAGCGTATAGGTAAGATCGACAACCTTCGTAGCTGCCTGTGCCAGCACGGGCCGTGCGGACATCACGGCAGTTGCTGCAATCGCAGCTCCGGCTGCGGCTGACCCGGTGAAGAAGTCGCGGCGACCCAGCGCCCTGCCTTTCACATACTCCATTATAACTGGATGGCACATCACATCCCTCCCATTCTAGAGACTTCGAATACCGGCAGTATCGCTTGATCTCGGCCGCTCGCCAAGACGTTTTTTCTCGTCGGGGCCGAGTAGGTGGGGTTGTTACCAAGCCCCACCCCTCGCAGATCTGGACGGGCGCTACCGACGCATCCGGTTCCCCATGTGTCAGTTTCGCCGGTATGTGTAAATCGAATGAACGAGACGGGCCGACGGCAGCGGGTATCGGGAGAGGATGCGGTTCATCACGTCCCGGTTCAGGCGTTCGCTTCGCGTTCGTCGCTTCAGCCACTTTTGCCAGCTGCGGGTGACTTCGTTGACAGACGGCGAGATTCGCTTCCTGTTTGCTGTCAGGCCGAAGTAACCACGGTGCCCCGTGATCGCGCGGGCCAGGTAGGCCCGCTGCAGCCAGAGCGGCAGGTGGCGATTGCGACGGCACCAGTTATGGACGGTCCTGGTGGCTCGCGCGAAGCGATCCCTGGCCGTGAACTGGCGTACCACGAGCCGACCCCGCCGCGACTTCCCCCAGAGATGGGTGAAGCCCGGAAAGTCGAACCGCGCTGTGTCGCCATGCCCCTTGCGCTGCAGGGGACGGAAGTCGATGAAGCGGTCCTGGTCGGATGGAGCGAAATCCCGAAGCGACCGAACCGCTTCTCCAGGACGGCGTGCACGCGCTCGGCGTCCCGGCGATTCCCGAATGTAAGGATAAAGTCGTCGGCATAGCGGACCAGATTGCTCCGGCCTCGCATCCGGGGCCTGACCTCTTCGGCGTATCATGTGTCCAGCACATGGTGTAGAAAGACGTTGGATAATGGTGGACTGATAACCCCACCTTGCGGTGTGCCAACTGTCAGCCGACGAAGAACGCCTCCTTCCAGCACCCCAGTCTTCGGCCACTTGTCAGTCATGCGTCTGACGCCATCCCTGATTTTCAGGTCGGGAACTCCCGCAGGGTCCGATCGTCGATGCTGTCGAAATACTTGCGTTTGTCAACCTCGACTACCCGCCGGTAGTGGGTCAATTTGAAATGTTCCCCCACTTCCACTCCGAAACGCAACCGGCCCCTTCCGGAGCGTTTCCGCAGCGGAAGTGGAGCTCGGGCGGAAGGAACGCCCCGAAAGGGGCCGGTTGCGTTTCGGAGTGGAAGTGGGGCTGGAAAAATGCCCTGAAACCCTTGAAACGGGACAAGGATGCTCTGGCGTCGGCTTCCTAGGGTTCGGCAAGGTGGCTTACCACGGAGGTCGTTGGGAGCGACTGGCTGATCGTGACTATGGCTGCATGGCTTCACATATGGATCATTGGGAATACATCTACTTTGATCGCGTTGTTGAAGGCGATCTGGAATCCTGCCGAAATGCCCAAAGATTCCTCAGATGGGCCTTGTCCATTTGTGGCAGGTTCAGAGGCTGAGCCAATACCGTGTGCCTCTGCGCTCACCTGTGCGTCTAAGTGCGCCTTTAGCGACCAGATCACCGAGATCTCGGCGGGCGGTGGCGGCTGCAGCGCCCGTGATCGAGACGTAATTCTTCGCGCTGAGGCCACCAATAAATCCATCCGGTCCGGCTTTGAACATTCGGATCAGGGCTTTTTTCTGGCGAACGTTGAGCTGGCCGCGCAACCGGTCCAGCATCCGGGTCTTGGCGATCAGATGGTCTATCCGGGCGATGGAATATTCTTGCGCCGCCAGCGCAGCTTCCGCAAACCAGATCAGCCAGCCGGTGACCTCTGGCAGCCTGTTGTTGGTTTCCAGGGCCTGATAGTAGCCTTTGCGCTGCTTCTCGATCTGCCGCGACAGCGCAAGCAGGCTTGGTTGCCCGAGCGCCTGAGCCAGCGCCTTTTCGCTGAGTGCGCGCGCAATCCTACCGTTCCCATCTTCGAAAGGGTGGATGCAAACGAAATACAGATGCGCGAGCCCGGCCTTGGTGAGGGCAGGCAGATCTGTCCCGGCATACCAGTCCAGAAAGCGGGTCATTTCTTCGGTCATCATCGCCGATGGTGGCGCCTCGAAATGCACCTTGGGTTTGTGGATCGGGCCGGAGACCACCTGCATGGTCGTATCATCCTTCCGGTAACCGCCGACCATCGCCAGGTCGCTGCGCCCGGCGCAGATCAGACGGTGCCACTGGAATAAAGCTTCATGCGTCAGTCTTTCGTCAAACCCTTTGAAACACGTCACCATCAGTTCTGCGATCCCTGCCTCGGCGGGTCCAGCGTGGCGGTCAACGCTCATGCCAAACTGACGGCGAACGGAAGATTGCACCGATGCACGATCGAGGTATTCACCTTCAATCTCGGAGGTCTTTAGGGCTTCGTCACTCAGCAGATCGATCTTGAGTTGGTCCTTTGTCTCTGGTGCCAGATGTTGCCACGCACCCTGGAGCCGCCCGGATTGCAGCAGAAACCTATTCTCAAACGGGCTAAGCTGACCGGCGTCAAAACGCCAGTCGGGCCAATCAGGATGCTGCCAGTTCCATTTCTGTATTTGTATCATGAGTGATATCGGAATCCCTTATCGCTCACAATATACCCAAATTATGAGCGATAACAAATCGGCCTATCGCTCACAACCTGCGGTGCAGTAGCATTGGCTGGCTGAATAGCGCGCCCTGTTCCTGGCTGAGGGCCGGAAGTCGGGGGCAGCAGGCCCTTTCGGTGAATCCGGCCAGAAGGAATCTGGGACTTATCGGGAGGGATTCGTACCTTATGGGTTTTCTGGCGGACGCCACTTACGTTGTTGAGCGATACGAGTTCTCTGGCAGTGTTGTCCTTTATTCGCGAGGACGATCACGAGCTATCCCTGGACAGTCTGATTCGAAGGGTGGAATTTTGTAAGGTCAGCATCCAGTTTCTGAATCGGACCTGAAAAAGCTCTTTCAAGCTTCTGCATTGCGTCCGCCATGAATTCAATTATGCGTGGCCAGTTCTCACGATTGTACATTTCAGCTAGGTCTTCGACCTTAATGCGTGAATATCGGTGATCATTGACCCTTTCCCAAACAAGCTCTCCTCCGAATGCCGTTTCGAGTTCTTCGCGCTGGTCGTATAAATGGTCGAACACGCGCTTATTCTCAGCATAATCGCCACGGTCGATGTAGATTTCTGCGCTACCATATGATTTGGACATTGCAAACTTGAAACCTACCCCGCGCATTCCAGACCCAGCAGTGATATATTCTCTGACGCCTGCTGAGATGTTATTGTAGAGACGGGACTCCGTCTTTGTGTTCATGGCGTGGATGACATTGCTCCAAAATTCCTGACGAACTGCATCTTGTGCCGCTTTCCTGGAGTTGGTCTGCACCTCATCCTGTGCTTTGTCCGTGAGGCCGATCACGAAATCCTGCACATCCTTGACGGGAATGATCTGTTCAACGTTCAGGAACACGTCTTCACCCATTGACCAGGGTGTGATCTTAATACACTGCACCTGCAGCTTAAAATTCATTAGCCATAGGACCGTCGAGGTCACCTCCTTCCTAAAATTAGCTGCGATGAGTATGATACGTTGCGAGATACCCTGGTTTAGCGTCTTCTCGGATAGGTCGTCGATCTCGAGAAAATCTGCGATCAACTCTCTGGCTTCTCCCGGCTGGCCGGTCCTGGACAAATATTCATCGTAGATCTTGCAGATGTTTTCCGTCTTCATGCTGGCGCAGTAGGAGGCGTACTTAAGTGCCTGCCAAGTCACATCCCGTCCTGTGTCATCCAGCTTGTTTTCGATGATGACAATCCGACCCTCCTTATCGAGGGCGAGCATATCCAACCGCTCCCGCGTGTCGGGGAAGCCGGAAAACTCCTTTTGGATGACCAAGAGGTCCTCGCCAAGACAGGACGGGTGCTTTGTGATCCATTCCTGGAGATGCTTGGTTTCTTTGAAGCCCAACTCTGTGAAGCTGCGTCTCTCCAGTGGCTTGATCGAGTTTTCGTCCCTGTCGATGCGAAACATCCCTGCCTCTTGACTGTTTCTTATGATCGTGTCGCGTGTGCCTCGTTTCAACTCGAAGCGCAACACCCGCAGTGGTGCGTCTGTGGCGGTATGGAACTTCGCGGGTCGTCCGGTTGGCGGCGACAATCCTGGTGTGAAAATTGAGGAGACCGCCATGCCATCAGGTCGTCACCGTCTGACCTGCTGCGAGGGCTGCTAGATCCAGGTGCTGAGGGCAAGCGGCCTTTCGAAAGGAAGTGACGCACGGCAGCTGGGGCGCAGCGCTACCTTGATACCGCGGGAGCATCCAGATCTCCATTCAAGGGGCATTAGGGCATTTTCTTTGGCTTCCTGCATCTTCACAAATTCGGCACAGGCCGTAGCTGCGGGCGCAATGTTGCTGTCGGCGCTGGTGCGTCCCGGCACCATGGGTGTCCGTCAGGCGGCCGGACGGAAGAGGGAATAGCCAGCCTGCGCATTGCCGCAACCAGCGTGACGCCGTTGGACCTCCAGCTTCCATGAACTGCTGTGGCTCCTCCTTCATCGCGGGGCTGCAGCCCAAGGTTGTTATCACCGCCATGGATGGTGAGCTGTGGGGCCTGCGCCGCGCCGAACTGCAAAGCATCTTAGCAACTTCCGGAATTTGCGCAGGCGGGAGGAAAGCGTGTAACGAGACGGATCCAATCCAATAATTCGGTCAACATGCCAAATCCGGCGCATAAAGGTCGCAGGGAATTTGTGTGCAATAGGCAGGGCATGCCGATGGATACCCGTCAGCTGAAAAATTCGCTTCCGCATGTTTCATTGATGAACGCAACAGGAGCCAAGGATCATGGACGGGCTTGCTGGCGAAGATGACGGAAACTCCGATAAACTCAGGCGGAAGCGAGGGACAGCATGACCGACACCAACGCGAAACATGTCCGGCCGAGAGAAATGCCGATCGAAACCAGGATGCTGTGACACAGGTATTGACTCTCTTAACGCATATTATTTCAGTTGTTAAAATTGTTAAAAATTATTATAAGATGTGTTATGAGTATCAGAAAGCTAACACCAAACGCTCGGACAGCGATCATACGCCTTGGTGAGGACATCAGTACCGCACGTAGGAAGCGCCGAATTTCCCAGAAGGACTTTGCCGCTAAGATGGGCGTGTCCATAAGCACCGTGCAGCGACTCGAAGCGGGCGAACCCGGCATCGCCATCGGAGTGCTCGCCATGGCCTTTATCGCGCTGGGCACTCTCAATCGGCTAAGGGAAATCCTCGACGTCTCTTCGGATGATATTGGCCTGGTTCGGGACCAGGCCGAACTGCCCCAGCGAATCCGCAGAAAGAGGTCCCGAACCGTTTCCCTGACAGGTCAGCCGTCAGGCGACCGGATCAAGGGTTTGGGACTGTGACCTGGCAGAAGCGGGTTAAGGTAGCAATCGGTGCAGGGCTGTATGGTGTTGGCGAGCTGATCTTCGAAACCGATGGCCGTCGCCAGACTTCCCGGTTCACATATTCGGAGGAATGGCTGAACCGCCCTGGCGCTTTCGCGCTGGCACCTTCCATGCCTCTCTCTGAATACCCCGTCTATTCCTCAGGTCATCGATCAAGCCAACGGTCGGCCCTCCCGGGACCGATCTCGGACACAGCCCCAGACTCATGGGGGAGGGGCATAATCCAGAAGGCGTTGGGCCATCTACCGAATGAATTGGAATACCTGCTGGCGGTAAACGACTTGACCCGGCAGGGTGCGCTTCGTTTTCTGGATGGTGAAGGTCGTCCGCTGTCGTTTGCTGAACCGCCGACACCACGACTGAACGAGATCGGCAGGGTGATGCGGTACCAGCAGGCGATCGAAGCGAACGACCCGAATGCGCAAGCCATCGCGAACAGGATCGTTGGCAGTGCTGGCAGCCTTGGTGAAGCCCGGCCAAAGTCTGACTTTGACGATGACGGTGTGCTGTCCATCGCAAAGTTCACTTCCGAGCGCGACACTATGCAGGTCGAAAGGATGGAAGTCGCCACGCTTCGTCTCGCGGCCAGTGCGGGCCTTCGGGCCGCAAAGGCGCGATTGATCCTGGCCGACACCGACAGACCGGTAGCGATCATTGAGCGCTTTGATCGCATCGGTGACCGTCGCATGCTCTATATTTCCGCCCAGACCTTTCTCGAAATCGAGGCAGCCACTGGCGGCTACTATACGGATATTGCGGATGGCATGCGGCAGTAATGCGGGGGTGCGGACCTGATATCCGCTGAGTTGAGAGAACTGCACAACAGGATCATGTTCACAATTCTCGTTTCCAATAACGACGATCACCTGAAAAACCACGGTTTTCTGTATGCGGATGAAGACACGTGGGTTCTGTCTCCCCGCCTTTGATATCAATCCCCAACCCCATCGCCGTTGTCACCTAGAGACTGGCATCAGTCCTCTGAGCGGCCATGAGGCATCTATTCAGGCCGCGATTGAGGCTGCCCCCTTTTTCGACATCCAGGAGGATGACGCACGCGCCAGGGCCGTCGCAATGGCGGAACTGATATCGAACGAGTGGCAGTCCCATGCCGCAGGTGCTGGCATTACAGGGGCCGACATCCGCAGCTATGCTCCGGCATTTGAGAACGAAGAAATGAGACTTGCGCTAGGCAGGCTGAAGTCACGCACCTATCCTTCGGGGAAGCAGCTGCTCTGACAGTCATACCAATGCCTTTCACGGCAGGTTTATCCGCCCATGCCGCGCCGATTTCTCTGGGGTCTCAGTTGTGGGAATGCCGCAAGGGAGCCGAATTCGTGGATGGTTCCATACTCATGTGGCGCTGAACTGGCCTGGGGCTATCCTGGACGATGGTGGAAAGGAACGGCCCTCCCGTTGTATCTTCACGACGATTGCGATTCTATGCCACCGTTTGCGGTTGACGGCGACGTAACATCCGTCGAATCAGTTGATCAATGGCGGATTACGCTCGTGGCCCGACCTCCTTGGGTCAGTCGCGGATCTCCTTCAGAACGGCCGCCAGTGCCTCTTCAAAAATGTCCAGATCACGATCGGTCCCGGCGGAGACCCGGATGCAGCGGTCCTGCGGTGCTACGAATGGCATGCGCACGAAGACATCCCTGGCGATCAGGCCTTCGAGAACCCGTCTCGCGAACGGCCCGTCTCGACCGCAGTCGATTGCGACAAAATTCGCTGCGGACGGGATGGCGTACAATCCGTTCGTCTCGGCAATCGATTGGATCCGATCCCGGGCATGGGCAATCCGCCGGGTGACATCGAGCAGATGCCTGTCGTCTTCGAGTGAGGCCAGCGCGCCAGCCTGGGAAATCCTGCACATGCCGAAATGATTGCGGATCCTGTTGAAAGCATTGATCAGTCTGGCCTGTCCGATCGCATAACCGACCCGTGCGCCAGCCATTCCGTGAACCTTGGAAAAGGTTCGCATCCGGATCACTGAACGATTCGAGATGTCAATAGACTGCCCCCGCTCCGGTGCGCAGTCGATATAGGCCTCGTCTAGAACCATGAGGCAATCCGGTGGCACCTGTTCGATTGCCGCGTTGATGGCGGAGGCCGGATGAAAGGTTCCCATGGGATTGTCGGGATTCGAAACATAGACGATCTTGGCGCCAACTTCGTCCGCCTTCGCCAGAAGGGCCTCCAGGTCCTCATGGTCGTCGCGATAGGGCACAGCGACGAGCTCTCCGCCGAAACCAGCGACGTGATAATTGAAGGTCGGATAGGCCCCGAGCGACGTAACGACCTTGGTGCCGGGTTCGACGAGCATCCTCACCAGATAGCCGAGCAGACCATCAATGCCCTCGCCGACAACGATGTTTTCCATCTCAACGCCATGTCGCTTCGCCAGCGCATAACGGAGATCATGGTTTTCGGGATCTCCATACATCCAGCAGTCCCGGGCCGCATCGCTCATCGCTTCGAGGGCTTTCGGGGAGGGGCCGAAGACGCTTTCGTTGGCACCGATCCGCGCCAGAAATCCTCGTCCCCTGGAGCGTTCCTGGGCTTCCGGGCCGACAAAGGGAACCGTTGCCGGCAGTCTGTCAACGAGATTGGTGAAACTCGGCATGTCCTGTCCTAATCTGTTCTTGGTGACGGCCACCGGTTTGGGTTGCAGGCATGTCAATGCCCGCGACGCCTGAGACGGTTTCCGACTGACTGATACCTTGGGTCATATTGCTGAATGCGGGGGCCAGACGAAGGGCGCCGAGCACATACAGAGGAGGAACGGTGATGGAATTCCTGTCTGCGCCGTGGTTGGAATTCGCACTCCCCCGGAACCACCGACCGCATCCCAGCTGTATCGAGGTCGTTATCTGGTAGATTCGGAAATCAGAGGTCTTTCGCATCCGCCCTGCTACAGCTCCGCAGACATTTCTCAGGATCCGACATACATACTCGGCGATCCGTCCGGGTGAAAGACGAAGAATTCCTTTGCCTGAGGCTTTGTCATGCCTTCCCGTAAGGTTCCTTTTTCAAGGACGCCCTGATTGTCAGGGTAGTTCCTTTTGGCAAGGTGATGCCAATAACTCCACTTCCAGTGGGCCGCCTGTGCCGATGGCGGGCACGCACCAACCGCGCGCTCGCCAACCTGTTCAGCATCTTGCGAGCCCTCGCAGAGCTCGACGCGCACCGCAATTCTGCCACTGCTCGCGCATGCATTTCTCCCGCAGCCATTGCCCGTGGACACTCGCCTATTCGCAGAGCGAACCTCTGCAGGTCGGCCCTCCATCAACAAACGGAATCCATGCAGGAAAGCGGCGGCAGCATCCTTCGACGAGTTCCGCCCTATGGGAGAGGGAAGGTCCGAAACACGGCGTTTCGGCTCTGATGGCCGCAACAATGGATCAAGTAAATCTGGCAACGCAAATTCCGGCTCAGGTAGTGGCGTTCCAACGGTATGGGGGTCTCCGTCTAGGTCGCACGAAGGTTTTCGCTGTTTGGCCAATCTGCAGAATCCCGTGCCAACAGACCAGGTGCTCTGCCCCTGAAAACGTGGCACTTCATAGAGGCACGAGCTGCGCAAGTTACCGGTTCCCCCAGTCGGCATCCTCCCATAACTTGGATTGGTTATGCCCCGTGACCGACCGATCCTTGTTCTCGCGTTCAGCCAGACGCTGGTATGGGCCGGTCTCTATTACATCTTTCCTGCATCGCTTCTTCGCTGGGAAGCGGCGCTGGGCTGGTCCAAGACCGAACTTACCTATGCGGTCACCATCGCAACACTCGCATCGGCTGCCGCATCCCCCATAGCCGGCCGGATAATTGATGCGGGGCATGGCTCTCGGCTCATGGGGGTTTCCAGTGTCGTTGGCGGTGCGGGCGTCGTAACGCTCAGTCAGGTGACGCAGCTCTGGCAGTTCTATGCGCTATGGCTACTGATCGGGACGATGCTTGCCGGTTGTCTCTATGATGCATGTTTCTCACTCGTAACCCGCGCAAGGGGTGCGGACGCAAAACGAGGCATCATCATCATCACCCTGGTCGCTGGCTTTGCGGGCACCGTCTCGTTTCCTACCGTTCATTTCCTCTCCGAGGCGATGGGCTGGCGTGCGGCTACAGCCACCATGGGTGCCACCGTCATCATTGCGGTTGCCCCCATGCAATGGCTCGGTGCGCGTGCGGTGGAACGGAACCCGAGTTCGCCGACGCGTCGCACCAGCAGGCGCGAAGCCGGATACGCCTTTCTTCGCAGCCCGGTGTTCTGGCTGCTTGGCTTCGGCTGGGCAGTCCTGGCCCTCGTCCATGGCGCCACTCTATACCATCTGCTGGCGATCCTCGCGGAGCGCGGAATCGCTCCCGGAATGGCTGTTTTAGCGGCTTCCGGGATTGGCCCGATGCAGGTCGTCGGCCGGATTGCCATGGTCACGTTCCAACGATTCCTCAGCAACCATGCCTTTGCGCTTATGTCTTTCGCCATGCTCGGAGGATCCGTTCTGCTCCTCAATTTCTCGGGTTCCAATGTGGCGCTGGTTGCGACATTCGTGCTGTTGTTCGGCAGCGCGTGGGGGATGGTCAGCATTCTGCGGCCGGTCATCGCCCGCGACGTTCTGGGCGAAGAGCGTTTCGCTTCCAAATCCGGAAGCCTTTCGCTTCTTTATCTCGCCGCTGTAGCGGCTTCGGCCTATTTCGGTGCGGCGGTCTGGAGCATTGGCGGCTATGGTCTGCTGCTCGTGGTTCTTGCCGGAATGGCGGCATTCGGTGCGGGGCTATACGCAACGTCGAACCGGTTGGCCCGGGCGCCCGGCTGAACCGTCGTTCAGGTCAGCAAATTGCTGGAGCGGGAGACGGTTGGCGCGGAAATCCGTAGAACGCTGCTGCGGTTTTGCCGAATACGGCATCCTTGATGGTATCTGGCACAAGTGCTTCGTAGGCGGAGACCAGCGTAGCGTAGTCAGAGGACAGGCTGTCCACCGGAAAGTTCGACCCGAACATCACGCGGTCGGGCCCGAACTGATCAAGGACCTCCAGAACGATGGGGGCGATACCGTCGCGCGTCCAGTCGTTGTCGAACATTCCGAGACCAGAGAGCTTGCAGACCACATGTGGCAATCGTGACAGTGACCTCAGGCGCGCCGCCCAGTCGCGCAGTCCTTCCGGGCTCCGGTCATGAGGAGAGCCTGCATGGCAAAGCGCAACTTTGGTCTCCGGTGCCCGTTCAAGAATCCGTGCCGTCCTTTCCATCAATTCGGGAATCAGCTGAAGGTCGAACGACAGGCCACGGTCCCCCAGCATTCCGAGTCCCTTTGAAAACCGGGAATCGACAAGCAACGCGTTGGTTCCGGTTCTGGCATCCTCTCCTGGTGCCCGACCTACGATCTGGCGCACGCCCCGAACCGTGGCAAGGCCCTGATATCCGTCGAGCGCTTCCTCCAGGTTTTCAGCGGTCAGGTCGCAGAACACCACCTGAGCCATTGGCCAGTCCGGGTTGGCCGCCGCAACCGTCTGCACCCAATTCGCCTCGGTGAATCCATCCTCGGCACCGACCTGGATGTGAACAGAGCCACTGAATCCGTGAGCCTCCGCATCTGTGCGGAACTCCTGGATCAGGTAGTCGCGCTGAATCGGTTCCGGGTTGCCGAAGAAGCGGCGTGCGCCGCGTTCCATCAGCCAGGGGTAATGAACCGTCGATAGATCCCAAAGGTGGTGATGTGCATCAATTCTCATGGTCGCTGGATTTCCGTCATTCCGCCCTGGATGTCCACTCCCGGCATTCACCGGAAAGGAAATACTTTGACTGCTGTCCTGGATTGGCCGACCTGTTTCCATTCCGCTGGAAAATATCAATTGAGTGGAATCTCTCCGTTATCGATGCCGGGCATGCCGCTCAACCCGACCGCAGGTACCGCCCTGACATCAGGTAGTCAGGGCCGAACTTCAACGCTCTGGCCTCCAGATTCGCATACCGCGGGGCGAGGAGTGAGGGCAGGGCACATCCAGAATCCTGGATCGAGGCCCATGATTGCCTCGCCGATTCCCTGGTTTGCCCGACGCCTTTGCATACGTATGCAAACCGGTCTTGCGGGCCTTACATCAGTCCGGTTATCATTGCCTCGCATATATGCATGACCGATTCCGCCCCAGGGGAATAAAATGGCAGAAATCCAGCTTCGTAACGTCGGCAAACGGTGGGGTTCCTTTATCGGAGTTGACAATTTTGACCTGACGATCGCTGACCGGGAATTTCTTGTGCTTCTAGGGCCATCAGGCTGTGGAAAAACCACAACGATGCGCATGATCGCAGGACTGGAAGACGTGACCGAAGGGCAGATCCTGATCGATGGCAAAGTCGTTAACGATCTGGAGCCCAAGGACCGTGATGTGGCGATGGTGTTCCAGAGTTATGCCCTCTACCCGAACATGAATGTCTACGAAAACATCCGTTTTCCTCTAAAGGTACGCGGAATCGACTCTTCGACGCATGAGGAACGGGTCCTGCGTGCCGCCGATATGGTGGAGCTCCGTGATTTCATGCACCGCAAGCCGGCGGAACTTTCGGGAGGCCAGCGTCAGCGGGTTGCGCTTGCCCGCGCCATCGTTCGGGAACCAAACGTGTTCCTCATGGATGAACCTCTGTCAAACCTTGACGCCAAGCTGCGGGTCTCAACCCGCGCGCAGATCAAGAACCTGAGCCACGAACTGCAGGTGACGATGATCTATGTGACGCATGACCAGATCGAGGCGATGACGCTGGCCGACCGCGTGGTCGTGATGAAGCAGGGTGTCGTGCAGCAGGTTGGCACGCCCACCGAGATCTACGACAGGCCCGCTAACACCTTTGTTGCCGGATTCATTGGCTCCCCAGCGATGAACCTTATGTCAGGAACGCTGTCAGGCGGGGTCTTCGAAGCGGATTGTGTTCGCATCGAAGGACTGCAGGGCCCTGATGGGGAGGTGACGCTGGGATACCGGGCCGAGGATGCGTATGTGACGGAAACCGATGGACAGGTCACGGCACCGGTATACACGATGGAATTACTTGGTGACGCGACGATGGTGACAGTCCGTGCAGGCGGCACACTCGCCAGCGTCAAGGCGCACAAGGAATACAGAGCGGAGATCGGTGACCAGGTGACGATCTCGATCCCCAACCGGAGCTGCCACATGTTTGACACGCAGACCGGAGCGCGAATGGCAAAGTGAACCTCGAACGCTGGTTCTGGAAGGAAGTTCTGGACCTCGACTCTGGGCGTGTGTCTACCAGGGTCAGGTCCGCCAGGTGGAACGGGAAGACAGGATTGTCGCAGGACTACGCGGCACTGGCGAGAGAGGGCGCATAATGGGACGGTCGGGCGTTGCGGGGTGGCCGGTGGCCCTGTCTCTGGTATCCCTGAAAGGATGATCCCGGCCGGAAATCAACTGACCGCTGGCGGGTCTGGGCTGGACCTGTCCGGTGGAAATCGAGGGACTGACGCATGAAAGGATCGCGCCCTGAACAGGCGACCCTAACTCGGGACACCGATATGTCAAAGACGGATGAGACCCGGAAGGTGATCGAAGCCATGGTCGATGGCCTGAACGATCACCGCATTGAAGATATCGGCGAGTTCTTCGCTGACGGTTTCCGTTGGATGGGCAACCAGGGCTGTGGCACCAAACACGGGCTCCAGGAGTTCCAGGACAATTGGCAGCGCCCCTTCCAGGCCGCGTTTTCCGACAAGGTCTGCATCGACGAGGCCCGGCTGTTCATGGGAGAATGGGCCGCGGCGTTCGGTCGTCAGGAAGCGACCCACAGCGGAGAGTTTCTAGGGATAGCGCCTACCGGCAGGCGCATTGAGATCCGGTATATGGATTTCTGGAAGGTTTTGGATGGCAGGATCGTCGATAACTGGGTGAGCGTGGACTTTGCCCATGTAGCGGCGCAGCTTGGTGTCGACCTGTTCCAGGGGCACGGATGGGAAGCTTATGACCGGGGCGAGCGGGAACCGCCCCGTCCTGAAGACATGACTGAACACTGAGGGCAGGGATCATGGCCATAGAATACCTCAAGCGCGGCAGGTCCGAAGCCGACAGGGCTGAAGACGACGCAAGGACTCGCTCAATCGTCGAGGAGACACTGATAGAGGTCGAAAGATGTGGCGATGCCGCGGTGCGGAAGCTCTCGGAACGGTTCGATGGCTATTCACCGGCATCTTTTCGGCTGAGCCCCGAAGAAATAGAGGCTCTTGTCGCCGAACTGTCTCCGCGTGAACTGGAGGACATCAGGTTCGCGCAGCGCCAGGTGCGCCAGTTCGCCGAGGCCCAGCGTGCCTCGATGACCGATATTGAGGTCGAGACTCTTCCCGGCGTGATCCTTGGGCACAGAAACATCCCGGTGCAATCCGTCGGCTGTTATGTGCCGGGTGGTAAGTTCCCGATGGTCGCCTCCGCACATATGTCGGTGGTTACCGCTGCGGTAGCGAGCGTGCCTCGAATCATCGCCTGCACGCCACCATTCCAGGGCCGCCCGAATCCCGGAGTGATCGCCGCGATGCATATGGGCGGTGCGCATGAGATCTACGTTCTGGGCGGAATTCAGGCGATCGGAGCGATGGCTCTTGGCACGGAAACCATCAGGCCCGTCCATATGCTTGTCGGTCCAGGAAACGCGTTTGTCGCCGAGGCAAAGCGACAGCTCTTCGGGCGGGTCGGGATCGACCTGTTCGCTGGGCCGACCGAGACCATGGTCATTGCCGATGAAACGGTGGATGCGGAGCTCTGTGCGACCGATCTGCTTGGCCAGGCCGAGCACGGTTACAATTCGCCCGCGGTTCTCGTGACCAACTCGCGCAGGCTGGCGGAGGGAACGATGGCCGAGATCGCGCGGCTTCTGGAAATCCTGCCCACTGCCGACACCGCTGGAACCAGCTGGCAGGACTATGGCGAGGTGATCCTGTGCGATACCTATGACGAGATGCTGCAGGTTGCCGACGATATCGCATCTGAGCATGTTCAGGTGATGACCGACCGTGACGACTGGTTCCTGGAGCGGATGAGCTGTTACGGAGCGCTGTTTCTGGGGCCGCGCACGAATGTGGCCAATGGCGACAAGGTGATTGGCACCAACCATACCCTGCCGACGAAAGGGGCGGGCCGCTACACCGGCGGACTTTGGGTCGGAAAATTCCTGAAGACCCACAGCTACCAGAGAATACTGACCGATAGCGCGGCAGCCATGATCGGCGAATACGGCTCCAGGCTCTGCATTCTCGAAGGCTTTGTGGGACATGCCGAGCAATGCAATGTTCGTGTCCGGCGTTACGGCGGTGTCAATGTTCCCTATGGTGAGGCTGCGCCGTTTCGGGAGCATATCGACGATGCGTCGGGTCAGGGGTAATGGCCACGGATCGCCATAGTCGCAACAGCGAACTGATCGCGCCGCTCCGCATGGCAATGCGTGATTTCAGCGAGCAAGACGTAAGGCAGGCTCTCCATGCGGTTTCATCGGCGGATGCGGTGTTTCGGCTGTGCCATCCGTTCGGCGACAGCGTCGGGGCGGACGCATTCTACGACGTTGCCTACCGCGGGCTGTTTGGCGCCTGGCCGGACCTGGAGCGCCGGGACTGGATCGTGATCTCGGGCGCCGACGGCCACGGCGCGGACTGGGTGGGCTGTGGTGGTTACTATACCGGCGTGTTCTCTGGCCCATGGCTTGACATTCCGCCAACCGGCCATCAGGCGGCAATGCGGTTCCACGAGTTCTATCGCTTCGTGGACGGAAAGATGGCTGAGATGCAGGCGTTATGGGACATTCCCGAAGTGATGATGCAGGCCGATGCGTGGCCTATGGCACCAAGTCTGGGCCGCGAATGGCAGGTGCCTGGACCAGCGACACAGGACGGGATTGTGGCGGGACCATACGATGCGCGAAAGAGCGCGGCGACCTGCGGTCGTGTCGTGGAGATGCTGGAGCACATGAAACGCCATCCGGCGGAAGGCGGAGCTGAGGTGATGGAACTGGAACGGTTCTGGCACCCGCGCATGAACTGGTACGGTCCTGCGGGAATTGGCACCGGGCGCGGGGTCGCGGGCTTCCGGCACTGGCACCAGATCCCGTTTCTCAACGCCATGCCTGATCGTGGACAGCATTCGGATGGCATCGTGTTTCATTTCTTTGGCGATGGTGATTATGCCGCCGTTACCGGTTGGCCAAACATGGTTCAGACCGTGACGGGCGATGGATGGATGGGTATAGCGCCGTCGGGTCAACGCATCACCATGCGCAGCCTTGATTTCTGGCGGCTGGAGGATGACCTGATCCGCGAGAACTGGGTACTCGTCGATCTTCTTGACGTATATTTTCAGCTGGGTGTTGACGTATTCGCTCGGCTGCGGGAGTTCAGCAAGGCCCGGAACCTGGGACGGGTCGACATCCCGGACGGTCTGAACTGATGCAGGAAAGGGTTACATCGCTACAGGTGGCTGAACGTGCCGGCGTGTCGCAGTCCGCCGTCAGCCGGGTCTTTACCTCAGGCGCTTCCGTGTCGCAGAAAACCGTTGAGAAGGTGCGGCTTGCGGCGAAGGAACTTGGCTACCGCCCGAATGTACTGGCCCGCGCGATGGCGTCGGGCAGAAGCCGGATCATCGGGCTCGTCGTCGCCTATCTCGAAAACTATTTCTATCCGGAGGTTCTGGAGAAGCTGTCGAACGCGCTTCAGGAGAACGCATATCATGTCCTGATCTTCATGGCGTCGCAGACCGCGGGCAACATCGACGACGTACTTGAGGAACTCCTCGACTACCAGGTTGACGGGATTGTCATGGCTTCGGTTGCCATGTCGTCGGACATCGCCTCGCGCTGCCAGGCGGCGGGCGTGCCTGTGGTGCTGTTCAATCGCAGCCAGGATGACGATGGCATAGCGGCGGTTACATCCGACAACTTTGCGGGTGGGCGAAAGGTGGCGGAATTCCTGCTGGCTGGAGGGCATGAACGGATTGCCTATGTCGCAGGCTGGGAAGGCGCCTCGACCCAACGTGACCGGGAGGCGGGGTTCAACGCCGGTATGCGGGATGCAGGCCGTGAGGTCGTTGCCCGTGCGGTGGGGGAGTTCCGCACCGACGCCGCCCGCGTCGCCGCCCGCAGGATGTTCGGGACAGATCCCGAACGACGTCCGGACGCGGTCTTTGTCGCAAATGACCATATGGCGTTCGCGGTGATGGATGTCGTGCGTTTTGAGCTGGGGCTACGTATACCGCAGGATGTCTCGGTCGTAGGCTTTGATGATGTACCGCCTGCCGGCTGGCCAGCCTACGACCTGACCACGGTTCGCCAATGCGCTGACCGGATGGTCAAGGAAACGGTTTCGGTCCTGCTGGATCTTGTTGAGCGTCGGGACGCCGTTACTCCCCGCCGGATTGCGGTCGATGCGCCGCTGGTCGTGCGCGGCTCGGCCCGGCTTCCAGGTGGCGCTGAATGGGAGGGACACTGACTTGAAGGGATTTGATCCGAAATTCCGTGACTTTCCGGATTACATCATCGGGATCACCAAGGAGATCTGGGAAGACCGTGGCATCGCCACGCTGCACAGCTATTATGCGGAAGACATCGTGGTGAGATCCCCGGCCTCGGTGGTGGTCGGCAACCGGAACGTCATTGGCGCGACGCTGGCGACGCTAGCCGAGTTTCCTGACCGTACCCTTCTGGGTGAGGATGTGATCTGGTCGGGCACTCCTGAAGAGGGAATGCTGAGCTCGCACCGGATCATCTCGACGGCGACCCATCTTGGTGATGGCGTCTACGGCAAGGCGACGGGAACCAGGCTTCAGTACAGAATCATCGCCGATTGCCATGCGATCAACAATCGAATTGATGACGAATGGCTGGTGCGCGACCAGAGCGCCGTCGTGAGACAGCTTGGCCTGAATCCGAAAGACTATGCCGCCAGACTTATCGAGAGCGAAGGCGGGCCGGAGGCATGCGTCCAACCGCTGTCCCCAAGTGTAGATCGTGAGGGTCCGTATCGAGGAAGTGGCAACGACAATGAATGGGGCCAACGCTATGCCGACATCCTGGCAAGGATTATGGGTGCCGATATGGCCGTGGTCGCCGCGGAATATGACCGTGCGGTGCAGACGGAGTATCCTGGAGGCATTACGGACCATGGACGCGGGTCTGTGGACAGGTTCTGGGTGGGTCTGCGGGCTTCGTTTCCGGACGCTGAGTTTTCGGTGCACCATAGGATTGGCCGAGACGATCCGATGATGCCGCCCCGTGCGGCCATACGCTGGAGCCTTTGGGGTAGGCATGATGGCTGGGGCGTCTTTGGCCCGCCAACAGGCGCCAGCATCTATGTGTTTGGCATCAGCCATGCAGAATTCGGTCCCTGGGGGTTGCGTCGGGAATATACTCTGTTTGACGAAACCGCTATCTGGAAGCAGGTGCTTCTGCAGACTGGAGGATGAATCAATGCCAGTGTCTTTTGCCGATATTGCCGTGTTTCGTGATTTTGATCTGCCGGTGGAGTCACTGTTTGCCCATTGGACCAGCCCGGAGACCCGCCAGCGCTGGGAGGCGGGTCCAGGCACCGGCATGCGATATGAGGCGTTCGACACGCGTGAGGGCGGAGTCGAGAAAGTCATAGTAACGCAGGAAGGCAAAGAGGTCGGCCATATGCTGCAGCGCATTCTTCGGCTTGAGGACAATGCGTTGCTCGTCTCCGCCATTGAAGGACATTTCGGCGGCAGGGTTACGATGGCCATGTGCGTGGTAATCCAGTTCGAGGCAACCGATAAGGGAAGCAGGCTGACTGGCCGGTCGCAGGTCGCCGACTTTACTGGGGGTGACGTTCATGCACAGCATGAGGCTGGCTGGAAATGGATCCTGGATAGCTTCGCGGCTGACATTGCCGTGCACGGGCCGGTGAAGGGCTGACCGCAGGCTTTATGGGAATGTGAAGGGGCGGGCCACGCACGGCGCGGGCCTGGAGAGAGGGAAGGTCTGAAATGGCAGCTATAGGGCTGATAAATCGTATTGTCCGTTACGGTGACCTGAAACCGTGCAGGACAGCATTCATCGACGCGCATACTCCTGGAAGTGACCGGAAGGAGAACTTCACCATCATCGGGGGTGGCGTTAGCGAAAGTCCAGACCAGCATGTACATATCCGCGAAACGCCTGGCTTTAACATTGGCGCCGCCGGCCAGCCGCCCAAATGCCGCAATTCCCTTCACAGCCACACTACTGCCGAGGTGTTCTTTGTGCTGAAAGGACGCTGGCGTTTCTTCTGGGGCCGCTGGGGCACGGCCGGTGAGGTGGTGCTGGAAGAGGGTGACATAATAAACCTTCCGACTGGCATTTTTCGGGGCTTCGAGAACATCGGTACTGACTATGGCATGATCATGGCGATCCTCGGAGGCGACGACGCTGGTGGAGGGGTCACCTGGGCGCCTCAGGTCATTGAGGACGCACGGGATCATGGGCTGATACTTGGCGAGAACGGGGTTCTCTACGACACTGGTAGGGGCGAGAGTCTTCCTGATGGGGTTAGCCCGATGCCATTGCTGACCGAAGACCAGCTCAGGGATTATCCGGAGGTGCCGCCGGAAGGTGTCATCCGGGATTATGTCGGCCGGTATTGGGATCTTGTAGGCCTTGCCCACGGCAAGCCCGCGAAAGTCATCGGTGAGGATGCGGTGCTGCGGGACCGTCCGGGCTTCGAGGTGGAGCTGCTGGTCAAGGGTTCCGAGCCCAACGAGCTGGCCACGCGCGAGAGGCACAGCGTCCTGATGCCGGTGCGCGGGCATTGGAGGCTGCGAACGGAGAGCGGGGAGGCGGTTCTGAACCCGGGCGACACCTGCCTGATCGTGCCATGCGAGAGGCATGCGGTGGCACCCTCCATGACCGGCGAGGCGAGTCTGTACCGGATTACGGCAACGGATGATCCGGCGGGCCCGACCTGGAAGGGCTGACGGGCTGGCGGGAAGCGACGTTCCAACGTGCTGGCGCTCAAGCTATGAGCGGCTCGGCATCTGGTTTCAGTTCACCATTTTAGCCAATGACACGGAGGGGTTTTGGCAATGACGAAGATCCTGGCAACACATGTTGGATCGCTGCCGCGCGTGCAGGAGGTGGTGGATTTCATCTTCGCCCGTGAACGCGGAGAGGCGTTCGATGAGGCGGCATTTGACGCGTGCATGGCTGAGGCGGTTGCCGAGACCGTTCGCCGACAGGTCGAGGCGGGCGTGGATATCGTCAGTGACGGTGAGACTTCGAAGATATCCTATGCCACCTATGTGAAGGACCGCTATACCGGGTTTTCGGGCGACAGTCCGCGCAATGCGCCTGCGGACCTGAAGATGTTCCCGAGTTTTCTGAGGCGCCTCGCCGATGACGGTGGCACTCCGCAATATGCCCGTCCGATGTGCGTTGGCGCGGTTCGTTCAAAGGGGCAGGGGGAACTGCGCAAGGACATAGACAACCTCAAGGCGGCGATGGCGGCGCATGGGGTTGAGCGGGGCTTCATGAACGCAGCTTCGCCGGGCGTGATCTCGCTGTTTCTGCAGAATGATTTCTATCCGTCGCGGGACGCCTATCTGGAGGCGCTGGCCGAAGCGATGAGGGAGGAATACGAGACCATCGCCGATGCGGGTCTCGACCTGCAGCTGGACTGTCCGGATCTGGCGCTGAGTCGGCACATGCTGTTCACCGATCTTTCGGACGAGGACTTCGTGAAGGTGGCGGACATGCATGTCGAGGCGCTGAACCATGCACTGCGGAACGTGCCGCAGGAGCGTGTTCGGGTGCATATCTGCTGGGGGAACTATGAGGGGCCCCACTGCTGCGACATTGGGATGGACCGGGTGTTTTCGACGCTTATGTCGACGAAGTCGCGCTATGTGCTCTTTGAGACCTCCAATCCGAGGCATGGTCATGAATGGACGGTGTTCCGTGACCGGAAGGACGAGATTCCTGATGACAAGGTGCTGGTGCCGGGTGTGATCGATTCGACGACGAATTTCGTGGAGCATCCGGAACTTGTGGCGCAGCGGATCGAGCGGTTCGCCGGTATTGTTGGCGGACAGCGGGTGATGGCCGGCAGCGACTGCGGGTTTGGCACTTTTGCGGGATTTGGCGCGGTCGATCCTGACATTGCCTATGCCAAGCTCGGTGCACTGGGCGAGGGCGCGGGAATCGCCTCTGCCAGGCTGTAAGTTTCGTCTGCGAGCGCAGCGCTTCAAAGTGGAAATGGGGACTTATTGAGAAGATCAAGGTGTGAAAGAAAGAGGTAGTGGGGCAGCGTGAAATTTTCCCTCTTTGTTCCATTATTCCAGGATGCCCTGCGTTTCTTTTGCCGAGACCCGACCAGCCATCTTTCTATGGCTTCGGTCCTGGCAGCTGCAGGGGTTGCGGCCCTTTTCCCTCCAGCATGTCGGGAATGTCCATGGTGAGCCAGTCGGTTATTCCGTGCTCTTCCGGTATGTCAGCCATCAGATCGGCGGCTTTTCGTGCAAGCCTTTCTTTCGTGGTTTCATCAAAGACGGGAGACACGAACAGAAAGCGGTGTCGGACGTTCTGCATTCCACCAGGATGTCTGTTTTCCCTGATCCAGCGGTGACGGGCTACAGATAGTTTCGAAGGATTCTCCAGTCAGTTTCCGGATCATGGCCAGCTGCCATCCGTTTGCACGACTCCAGCCAAAGCGTTCCTGGTGCCGTTTCATCCTTGGCCAGAAAATCGATTTCCAACGGTGGTTTCCTGCGCCAGGCCCCATGCTGAAGGGCAATGCTGTCCCGCCGTCCGGAAGGAATGGCATCGGCCCCCGTGGCGAACAGGTGTTCAAGGGCAGGCACCGCCAGGGTTTCAAGCCCGCTGCCCTCCATCCGCTCCATGCGCTCCCGATACAGGTGGAGGCAGTGTCTGAAGACATCAGCGGATCCTTATCGATCCTCGTTCTGGCATGTTCAGACACCTCAAGCTGGAACCGCGCATGGCCATCGGCGACATGCGAGCGCTCCGATTCATGATCGTCAATGGCGCCGTGTTTCTCCAGCAGCCCCAGATGCCGCCCGAGAGGCGCCGCCCTATGGCTTCGTCAAGATAGAGTTTGGCTGCCTTTCCGTCCGGCGTCCGTTCGTTTTCGGGGAATGTCTCGCGGAAGCTTCCGGCCGCCCTCTTCCGCAGGGCCCTGAGTGGGCTGTGAAGCGGATGTCCTCCGGGATTTTCCGCAAGCCATGCGACGACCTCCCGGTCCAGCGGACGGAGCTGGATCTCCATCTGTCCGTCAAAGCTTCCATTAGGGGTGTTCCTGTAATCCTCTTCGGACAGAAGGAAGCCGTCCACCCAGTCCCGGTCGTCGATCCGGCGGCCGAAATCGGACAGCGCGCCGTTCTCCGAGAACCGCTGCCAGTGGTCCGGCATGCCGCCATAGGCCGTTCAGAGGGTCAGCAGGCGGTCAGGCCTACCGTCCCATCCCTGGTCACGGGCCATTTCGGCGGTCTCGGGAAAAGTCCACGGTCTCAGGTGAAGCCCCTTCCGGATCCGGTTGAACATCAGGGCGGCGGGGTTGTGGAACATGTCCATCAGCTTCCGCTGCCGCGAACCCATGACGACTGGCCTGGGATGCCAGCCTGGCCCCTCTCCGTGGATTGTCCCATGAATGCTTCATGTCATCGGGGACCTTCTGGAACATTGAGGGCAAATAGCCCTGGAAAGTTCCATTGAAGTCAATGCGTTGGAACTCGTTCAGGACGACGGTGCAGCCCCTCTCAAGAAGATGTCCCGCCAGATGTGGAAAGTCGAAGACGTCATTACCCGTCGGACGGAAACCGTCAAGGAGGCCAGTTTCGGTCTTCATGACCTCGGCTTTCAGGGAAAAATCGGGACCTGGGGAATCCGCCAGGTGGCAGATGATCACCGGAGACGCGTTTCCACGGTTCCTGAAGAAATGTCGGACAGGCAGGCTCTTTCCCACCTGCCGCCGTCCGCGGACCGCGATGGCGTCGAAGGCCGGTCCCTCATCCATGAGCTTCCGCAGGATCCGGATCTCCTTGCCGTGTCCGTAGAAGCGCCAGTCGGTCATGCCATCACTCCCATGTTATGCCTGCCTGTCAGCGGTTGGCGGACCGCGTGCATGAATACCTGCGGCCATGACCTGCGCTCCACAGGAACGGTGGACCTTTTCCGTAAGGTCCACGCGGAACAGGGATCTGAGGCCCGCGGTCAGCTACACCCGGTTTGCCATCTCACCACGGGATTGGCGGGCTGGTTGGGGTCACGGGGCCCGTAAAGTCTTTCCGTGGAATCCGAATTGCATAGACTTCCGCCGAATTCGACCCATGATTTCCGATTAGCTGCCATCCTGCAAAACGGAATTAGAACATTTCAGACTGCTCCACTACCCGCTCGAATCCATGGCATGTGATGTCTCACTTTGGAAGCATTCATGTATTCAATTGAGCGGATTCAGGGCATCTATTTCGGTTCGCCCGTAGGTCGTCCAAGGATTCGTTCAGGTTGAAGTCGTGGGTGCCGAGGTGCCGCCTGGACTGCGCGTCCAAGAATTTGGTGGCGTCGGTCGAGCGCTTGGTGCCACTGGACCTCAAGGCGGGAATTCAGTTGCGATAGCCCTATCGGACCTGCGCCTGGACCGGCTTTGCGATTGCCTTCCACCAATGTAGATGATTGTGTGAGCCTGCAGTGGCACCCAATGAACTGGACCGATCCGTGCTGGAACTGCGTGATCTGCACTGCCTCAACACGCTGGCGCGGCTGAAGCATTTTGCCAAGGCCGCGGCGGAATGTGGCGTTTCCCAGCCAGCGTTTTCCATGCGCATCAGAAAGCTTGAGGAGCGGCTGGGAGTGGCCATCGTCAAGCGTGGCAACCGCTACCTGGGGCTAACGTCCGAAGGCGAGGCCATCGTGCGTCACGCGCGGCGGATTCTGGACGACATGCGGTTCCTTGAGCAGGATCTACTTGCCGCGAAAGGCCGGGTCGCCGGCCCGCTTTCCGTTGGCGTTGTGCCAACGGCAGCGGCCTATGCGGCGGGTCTGGCAATCCGGCTGCACTCTGTTCATCCTGGTATCGTGGCGCGCATCGAGACCGCCTCATCCCTGGTCATCCAGCAGAGGATTGAGGATGGCACGATCGACGCCGGAATCACATATGCGGACAGCGTTTCGTCCGATATCGTGGCGGTGGAGCGTCTTTACGACGAATGTTATGTTCTGCTGGCGCCCGAATCGCTGTTGCCTGGACGGACAGGCACGATCCGCTGGGCGGAAGCGGCAGAACTCCCGCTGTCGCTCCTTGAGCCCGGTATGCAGAACCGGCGCATCCTCGACCGGATGTTTGAAGAGGTCGGCGCGCGTTCGCAGGTAATCTCGGAAACAAACACTTTGACGATATCGATGGTGATGGCGAGAGAAGGGGTCTGCGCAACTGTCCTGCCACATGTGTTGGTGGAGGCGCTGGGGCCACTGCCGAACACCTCCGTTCTGCCACTCGTTGAACCGGAACTGCGCAAGGAAATCTGTCTTGTCACCGCCATGCGTGCGCCAGGGCTGCCGGCCGTTGAAGCGCTCCGACGGCTTGCGGTGACATTTGAATGATTTGATTCACTTATTGCGGCATAAATAATTACGAATTTACGATAGCCCCCGTTTATGGCACTGTCGATCTACCGAGGGAGGGCAAAATGGCTCCACTGGATGACCGCAGCGGTGTCTGGAAAGACGGTCGCGGAAAGGGAAGAAGAGGGCCGAAAGGGCGTCAGGTTCAGGACCACGCATTACGGGAAGTGCGTGACCTGCTAGGGGACCGGCCACGGAGGCGTGACCTGCTGATCGAGCATTTGCATCTGATCCAGGATCAATTCGGGCACCTTTCAGCGGCGCATCTCGCGGCCCTTGCCGATGAGATGCGGCTCGCTCAGGCGGAAGTCTACGAGGTTGCTACGTTCTACGCACATTTCGATGTCGTTAAGGAAGGCGAAACACCGCCGCCCGCACTTACCGTTAGGGTATGCGATTCCCTCAGCTGCGAGCTTGCCGGAGCGCAGCGGCTGATGGCGGCGTTGAAGGACTCGCTGGATCCGACAGAGATCCGTGTTGTCCGTGCACCCTGCATGGGGCGTTGCGATACGGCGCCGACACTTGAAATCGGGCACAATCACATAGACGGCGCTACAGTCGAAAAAGTGAAGGCGGCTGCCGCTTCCAATGACACACATCCACATCTTCCCGAATACGATGGCTACGAGGAATACGTTGCGGGCGGCGGTTACGGGACACTAGAGGCGCTGCGGGAAGGGGGAGACTGGGAGGCCGTACAGGAAAAGGTCCTGGAAAGTGGACTGCGTGGACTTGGTGGCGCCGGGTTCCCTTCAGGCCGAAAGTGGGGATTCGTTCGGGCCAATCCAGGGCCCCGCTATTTGGCCGTCAATGGTGATGAGGGGGAGCCAGGGACCTTTAAGGATCGCTATTACCTGGAACGAACGCCGCACCTGTTTCTGGAAGGTATGCTCATCGCCGCCTGGGCCGTGGAAGCGGAGACCTGTTTCATCTATATGCGGGACGAATATCCCGCTGTTCTGGAAATTCTGCGCAAGGAGATCCAGCTTCTAGAGAAAGCGGGAATTGTCTCTCCCGGGTATATCGACCTGCGGCGGGGTGCGGGCGCATATATCTGTGGTGAGGAATCGGCCATGATCGAGTCGATCGAAGGCAAGCGGGGCCTGCCGAGGCACAGGCCACCCTTCGTCGCCCAGGTAGGTGTCTTCAACAGGCCTACGCTCGTTCACAACGTTGAAACGCTCCATTGGGTTGCTAGGGTCTGCCGTGAAGGGCCGGAATGCCTTAACTCCGTCGAAAGAAATGGTCGAAAGGGCCTGCGCAGCTATTCGGTCAGTGGTCGGGTGAGGAATCCGGGAGTCTACCTGCTTCCCGCCGGATCGACGATAGAGGACATAATCGAAGCCTGTGGTGGCATGGAGGATGGCCATATCTTCAAGGCGTTTCAGCCAGGTGGACCTTCCGCTGGCCTGCTTCCAGCGTCCTTGGCGGACATCCCTATGGACTTTGATGTGCTGCAGGAACATGGCAGTTTCATCGGGTCAGCAGCCATAGTGGTCCTGTCAGACCGGGATTCCGCCCGCGATGCGGCGCTGAATATGCTGAGATTCTTCGAAGACGAGAGCTGCGGGCAATGCACGCCCTGCCGGGTCGGCTGCGAAAAGGCGGTGAAGCTGATGCAGGCGGATCGCTGGGATCAGGATCTTCTGGAGGATCTCTGCCAGGTGATGGCAGATTCTTCGATTTGCGGGCTTGGTCAGGCCGCGCCTAATCCGATCCGGCTGACGATAAAGCATTTCGCTGAGGAGATCTGAGATGCCAGACGTTGGTACATGCGATTTCCGGACCTGCATCGGAAGCGATGCGGCAATGGTCATGGATTTTCGGTAGGAGAACGCAGGATGCTGGATGCAGACACTTCCGCGACAGTCACATTTACTCTGGATGGCGATGAAGTCACAGTACCCGAAGGCTGGACCATCTGGGAAGCCGCACATGGTCGTGGCCTGACGATACCACATCTCTGCCACCGACCGGAACCCGGCTATCGCAGCGACGGAAACTGCCGGGCCTGCATGGTTGAGGTCGAGGGCGAGCGGACTCTTGTTGCAAGCTGCATCAGGCCCGTTGCTCAGGGAATGGTGGTGACGACCGACAGTGAGCGGGCCGCGAAGTCCCGGCAACTGGTGGTGGAACTTCTGGCGGCCGACCAGCCGGAGACGGTACATGACGCTTCCAGCCATTTCCACGACATGGCAGCAGCGAACGGAGTCGAGGGCAGCCGGTTTCCTGCGATTGAGCGGGAATTCGTTCCGATTCTTGATGACAGCCATGTGGCGATGCGCGTGAATCTGGATGCCTGCATCCACTGCAACCTTTGCGTTCGGGCCTGTCGGGAAGTCCAGGTCAACGATGTCATCGGCATGGCCGGACGTGGCCGTAATTCCCAGATCGTATTCGACATGAATGACGGGATGGGTGCCTCGACCTGCGTTGCCTGCGGTGAATGCGTTCAGGCCTGCCCGACAGGTGCGCTGATGCCGGCGACCGTTCTCGACGAACGACAGGCGGGTGACAGCAGGGATTATGATGAAGAGGTCCGGTCAGTCTGCCCGTATTGCGGCGTTGGCTGCCAGCTTTCCTTCAAGGTTAAGGATGGGAAAATCAAATATGTGGAGGGCGTGGAAGGCCCGGCCAACGAGAACAGGCTCTGCGTCAAGGGACGTTTTGGTTTTGACTATGTGAACCATTCGCATAGGCTCACGTCACCGCTCATTCGCCGTCATGACGCTCCGGTGAAGGGTCTCAACGTCGATCCGGCAAACTGGAGGTCGCATTTCCGGGAAGCGACCTGGGAAGAGGCTCTCGATGCCGCAGCGAAGGGGCTGAAGGGTAGGGGGCGGGAAGTCGCTGGCTTCGGTTCGGCCAAATGCTCGAACGAGGAAGCCTACCTCTTCCAGAAGCTCATCCGCCAGGGGTTTGGCCATAACAACGTCGATCACTGCACCCGGCTCTGCCATGCGTCGTCCGTCGCCGCGCTGATGGAGAATGTCGGATCGGGAGCAGTCACCGCGACCTTCAACGAGATCGAGAACGCCGATGCCGCAATCGTCATCGGTGCCAATCCAACCGAAAACCACCCGGTTGCCGCGACCTACTTCAAGCAGTTCGCCAAACGCGGCGGCAAACTGATCGTAATGGATCCACGCGGTCAGGGACTTGCCCGTCACGCCACGCATATGCTGCAGTTCCGTCCTGGGGCTGACGTTTCCATGCTGAACGCGATCATGCATGTCATTCTTGAGGAGGGCCTGTACGACGAGCAGTACGTCCAGGCTTTTACCGAGAACTGGGATGCGATGAAGGAGCATCTGAAGGGATTTCCGCCCGAGAGCATGGCCGAGATATGTGGCATACCGGCGGAAACGCTGCGTATGGTCGCCAGGGAGTTCGCGACGGCGAAGGCTGGAATGATTTTCTGGGGCATGGGCGTCAGCCAGCATGTTCACGGCACCGACAATTCCCGGTGCCTGATCTCCCTTGCGCTGATGTGCGGCCATGTTGGGCGTCCAGGGACCGGGCTGCATCCGCTGCGTGGCCAGAACAACGTGCAGGGCGCTTCCGATGCCGGCCTCATTCCGATGTTCCTGCCGGATTACCAGAGCGTCGCCGATGATGGTGTCCGCTCCGCATTCAACGAGATCTGGGGAGATGAACGGTATCAGGACGCCCAGAAAGGCCTGACGGTTGTAGAGATCATGGATGCCATCCATTCCGGTGACATCAGGGCGATGTATATTCTCGGTGAGAACCCGGCCATGTCCGACCCGGATGTCGAGCATGCCCGGGAGGCGTTGGCGAAGCTGGATCATCTTGTAATACAGGATATTTTCCTGACGGAGACGGCGAACTACGCCGACGTCATTCTGCCCTCAACGGCATGGGCCGAAAAGACTGGCACCGTTACCAACACCAACCGCCAGGTGCAGATGGGTAGGCCGGCGGTGTCGCCACCGGGCGATACCAGGGAGGATTGGTGGATAACGGTGGAGCTTGCACGCCGTTGCGGGCTGGACTGGAACTACAGCCATCCCAGGGACGTGTTCGCCGAAATGAAGCAGGGGATGGCATCGCTCGCCAACATTAGCTGGGAGCGGCTGGAGAACGAAAATGCAGTGACCTATCCGTCACTCTCCGAGACTGACCCCGGACAACCGATTGTGTTCGGTGACGGTTTTCCGCGACCGGAGGGCCGCGCAAGGTTCACGCCTGCGAATATTGTGCCGCCCGCGGAAGTGCCGGATGACGAGTATCCACTGATCCTGACAACGGGGCGTCAGCTGGAGCATTGGCATACAGGATCGATGACGCGGCGCACCGAGGTGCTTGATGCGGTTGAGCCGGAGGCAAGCGCGTCGTTCCATCCCCGCACCATGCGGCGGCTAGGGGTTGATCCAGGCGAGCCGGTCCAGATCACCACACGCCGTGGCGCGATCATCACCATGGCCCGTGCGGACAGGGCGGTAGCTGAAGGCATGGTGTTCGTGCCCTTTGCCTATGTCGAGGCGGCGGCCAATGTCCTTACGAATCCGCAGCTTGACCCCTATGGGAAAATCCCTGAGTTCAAGTTTTCCGCGTGCCGGGTCTCAAAGCCGGAGGCTCTAGCGGCGGAATAGCGGCGCTGGATTGAATGTGAGATGCTTTGCAGCGACAGCCTATGGCCCCCCGACTTCATCACCCCACATCGGAAGGGCTCATCAACCTAACGCATCACACGCAGAGGCTTCTTGGTGGGATCGCGGATTTTGTGGAAGTTCCAGAGCAGCTCATTCTTCGGGTTATTTGGCTTTGCTTGGGCAGGCAGCGAGACCATAGGCTCGACTGGCTGGGATAGGGCCTACCGGCTGTCGACTGTCCGTATCCGAATCTAGGCCATCGCCAGAAGCATCCAAAGCAACATGGACACGGTAACCGCGCAGGGCAGCACGGCCTAGGTCTACCGTGTAGTGATAAATCTGCATGGCAACGGATCGCTATTCACCGCGCAGCGCGTGCCGTCGACCGGCCCGGAAGCCGATCCGGTGGCCGAGGACCGCGCTGCTGAGCCGGGCCTGGCCATGCCACATGATCTGGTTTCCGGGTTCGGGGTCATGTTTCCGGCCGAGGTATCCGCCAAGGTGCGCGACCAGCCGGACGGCGTCGCCCAGCCGGTCGGGGGGCGGCATCCCCCGCTCCGCCGCATAGTCCCGCAGGAAGTCCAGGTCCCCGTCGGTGAACATGAGCTCGGGGTCGCAGTCGGGAACCTGGCGTCCCAGAAGGGTCATGGTCATGATGCGCCAGGCGATCACGGCGTTGATGGCGATGGCCCGCTGCAGCCGGTCGGCGGTGCGGAACAGCAGGTGCTCGACGCGGCAGCCCGATTTCAGCACCCGGAAGAAGTCCTCGACCCGCCAGCGCTGGAGATAGTAGCCGACGGTTTCGGCCGCCGCGTCCGCGTCCCTTACGTCCAGCGTGGTCAGCAGGTGCCACCGTACCGGCTCCCCGTCCTCCGGCGGGGCGGTCTCCACGACATGGACGGCGGACACGGTCACCGGCTCCGCGTCCGGCAGCGCCCCGGTCGGCGGCAGGGTGACGCTCCGGAAACGCAGTTCGCAGACCGCGGTGCGCCCGCCCCGGCCCGGCCGGGCCTTTTTCCGGCTCGATTTCGGGCGCTCCGTGAGGCTGTCCAGCTCGACCTCGACGGTCCCCCGCGGCGGGCCTTCGGTCATCCGCGCGAACAGCTTCGGCCCCCGCCCGCCGAGGACCCTGTCATGCCTGGCGCGCACGAGCAGCCCGACCCGCGGATGCCTGCGCTGCGCATCGAAGAGCTCGAACATGTCCGCCTGCCGGTCGCACACCGAGATCACCCGCGTCGCCCGGCCGATCTCCCGCGCCGCCCTCGAGATGTCCGTGAAGCCGTCGAGCCAGCGCCGCGTCCGGCGCCGTTCCTCCGCCTCCGGCGGACGCGGTTTCGACGGGTCGAAGCCGAGCCGGAGCACGCCGAGCGGGAGGCCGGTGCCGGTCACCGCGAGCGTCGCGTGCATGTGCAGGCCGAGCGTCCCCGCCCCGGTCTGGTTGCTCCCGATCACCTGCAGCCCGTCGCAGCCCGGCCGGGTCGCGAAGTTCAGGTCCGTGCCGTCCTGGATCGCCAGAACCGTCCGCTGGCCACGCATCCGCCGGACGCTCCGCTCCCGGTGCGGCTTCAGGATGTTGGCCACCGTGACCTCCGAATCCGCCGGGCTCCCGATCATGCGGTAGAACGCGCTGACCGCCGTGAGGTCGCTGTCCGGACTGGCATGTATCCTGCGCCCCGGATACGCCGCCAGCAGGGTGGCGCTTTTCACCAGCCGCGCCGATAGTCTCCTGTCGCCCAAGGGAGCCCCTCCCAGCTCGTTCTCCGCCCACGACGCCGCGTCCAGCCCCTCGCCCGGCTCCAGCGCCGGGGCGTGGTCGACCGGCGGCACGCCGAGCCTGCGCCGCCAGCCGCGGTCGAGCTCGTAGGCGAAGACCGTCTTGACCGTCTTCTCCCGGCGGTTTCCCCGGTCCTGGCGCCCGCGCCCGGAGGTCTCGCCGAGGCGCAGGAAGTTGGACGCCCGCAGGCAGGTGCCCTCATACCCCTCGTCGGCGTAGGTTTCCACCAGCCAGGGGCGGTATCCATACCGTTCCCCGAAGTCGTCGGGAAGGCGGCGCAGGATCCGCCCCAGCGCATGGCTCGCCAGATGCGGGCAGCGGACCGACGGACGGATCAGGAAGCGGCTCAGGCAGACGACGCGGTGCAGGGAGTCCCTGCGCCCCGCGTCGCTCCAGGCGATCCAGCGGTCGCGGGCCGCCACGCGCAGGGCGGCGGCGGACAGGCCCGCCGCGCCGAGCCAGCCGTGCTCCGAGCCGATGAGATAGCGCAGCTGGCAGCCGGCGAAGGTCGTGACGCCGTGCGGATGCTCCCGCGCCATCAGCGTGTTCCAGAGCGCCCTCCGCCCGGAACCGGACACCGGCACGATCTCCAGTCCGCGGATCCGCGACGGATGGCCGGGAACGCCGGACGGCTCGGGAACCGGCCCGTCCAGCAGCCGCGGCCCCGCACGCAGCGCCGTCGGACGGGGCGGCGGCAGGACGAACTCCCCCGTGTCGCGCTCGATCTCCGCCAGCGCCTTCATGCAGCCCGCGAGCTGCGGACGGCCCGTGGCGGTGAAAAACGAGAACTCCCGGCAGATCCGGCGCCCGAAGGCGCTCCGGCTGTCGAACGGCTCATGCGAAAGGATGGACGCGACCCGCGCCTGTCACTACCACATACTTGACCGGCTCATTCCCTTCTCCGCTCCGTCCGGGCCCGTATGGCCCTGGCATGGGTTTCCGCGACGTTGAGGATGCGCAGGCCCTGCCATAGCTTCTGGGTTCCGGGCAGGGGCTGGCGCTTCGTCGGGCGGAACCCGGCGAGGCCGGCGACGAGCGTGACGTAGCGCGCCACGCTCATGTCCGGCTCCGGCGGCGCCCTCTGGCCGATGACGCGCTCATACGCGGCGTGAATGACCACCGCCTCGACGCTTTCCGGGCTGACATGGCGGTCCGCCGGGCTGTCGGGGCTCTCCCGCGCCAGAAGCTGGAGGTCCCAGACCCGGAACGCGGTTATCGCGTCGAAGGCGAGGCATCTGCGCAGGTCGTCGGCGGCGTCGAGCCTGCGGTCCTTTATCCTCGTCCCCGTCTTCAGGGCCCTGAAGTATTCCTCGATGCGCCAGCGCAGTTCGTAGCGCCTCAGGGCGGTCTCCGCCGTCCGCATGCCGTCGCCGCCCTCGTTGGACAGGAGCATCCAGTGCAGCGCCTCCCCTCCCTTCGCGACGCGCTTCGGCGGGTTCTCCTCGATGGCGGAGACCACCGTCACGGGCAGCGGGCGCCTGTCCCCCGCGTCCCTCGGCGCCGCGATGTCCAGTTCCGCGCAGCGCAGCGTCAGCGTGGCGACGCGCGCTTTCCGGGCCTTCGGCCCGCCGCGTTCGGGAACGGTGATCCTGCGGTGGCCGACCGGCTCCAGCGCGGCGACATGCTCCCACAGGCACCTTTCGTCGCCGTCGGGCAGCGCCACGCGCCGCTTCGCCGAGCGGCTCGCCCGCACCAGCAGCGCGGCGCCGGTCCGGTCCGCTTCGCGGAGAAGGGCCCAGAAGTCGCCTTCGCGGTCACAGACGCTCACGACCTTCGCGTCCGGGCAGGCCTCCGCGAGCTCTCCGGCCCGCCGCAGCCCGTCGATCCAGCGGGCGCTGTCCCTGTCCGGCCGCTGCCGGAAGTCCGCGTCGAGCGTGAACAGCCCGAGCGGGCGTCCGCTGCCGTTCAGTGCCACGCCGCAGTGGGCGAGGATGCCGTCGGTGCCCTTTCCGCCGCCGCCGAGCCCGTCCAGCCCGGACGTCGCCGCCAGGGTGCCGTAGTTCAGCGTCGTCGTGTCCTGGACAGCCAGGATCACCGGCTCCAGGCGGCAGCGCTCCACCGTCGCCTCCAGGTGGGGCTCGAGTATGTCGTCCATGGTCACCCCAGCGTTCGAGAGCAGCCTGTAAGCCGCCTCCTGCTCCGCCCTGCCCGGAAACAGCTCCGGCACCGGCGCACCGAGCTTCCTGGTCCAGGCCGCCCCCATCGCGGCGATCCGGCGGCGGACCCGGCCGTCCGGATGGCTGCTCCGCGCGTATTCCCGCTCCGCCCAGTCGCCCCCGCGGTGCAGCGGTCCGGTATGCCCGAGCCTGCGCTCCGGCTCCGCCTGGAGAACCTCCCGCCAGTCCGGCCGCAGCGGCAGCGTCCACACGCTGCGACGGATGCCCGAACGCCGCCCGGAGGTCAGGCCGGGACATCTCTCCCAGCCCGCCGCCCTGTAACCCGTCCCGGCGTGGTCCGGACCGACGATGGTGTAGACGAGCGCCGGACGGACGCCGTACCGCCCCTCCCAGTCGTCCGCCACGCGCTCCGCCGCCAGCCGCAGCGCCAGGGAGGCGAGGCCGTGGACCCTCACGGAAGGTCTGATCAGGAAGCGGTGGTTGTTAAGGACCAGACCCATGTTCGCGATCCGCGCCCGCGCCGACCAGCCGATGGCGTCGTCCCGAGGCCCCAGCTGGCAGGACGCCGGAACGAAGCCCAGACCGCCGAGCCGCCCCTGCGCGCCGCTCACGATCCAGTACCGCAGCTGCCCTCCCGGAGCCCGCCGCCAGCCCTCCGGATGGTGCGTCTCCATCATCGACTCCCAGGCGCGGCGGTCCGCCTCCGCCAACGGCTCCAGCCGCACCCCGCCGAGCGCGTCCAGAGCGCACTCGACCGGGGCGCCGCCAGGGTCGTCGGCGGCCGGTCGCCCGTTGGACGACGCGAAGCGCGGCGCCGCCTCCGGCAGCGTCAGGCCGAGCTCCTCCGCGAGCAGGGGAAGGACCCGCATCCCGGTGACCGTCGACGGCCTCCCGTCGTGGGTCAGCCAACCCTCCCGACCGCTCAGCTCGCGGGCGAGGCCCGAACGCGTGACGCCGCCGCGGAGGCATTCGTTCCCGAGCCACTCGACCGTGGCAGGGGAAATCTGTCTGAGACCGATATACATGGTCCCCGATTCGCATGGATCCGATCTCTAGTCAAGTATGCGGTAGTGACAGGACCCGCGCCCGTCCCTCCGCGCCGCGAAGCGTGCGGCTGATCTGGGACTGTGCCATAACGATCAGAACCTACAGACGCGGAATTCGGTTGTCCAGAGCTTTTTTCCACTACACGGTAGGCCTAGGTCTGTATCTGGCGATGGAACTCACCATCGGACCTTGTCAATGGTGTTGATCGTCCGTTCCGACCTACACTAAGTCGGGCCGAACCGGGTGAAGGTGAAGAGCTAGCAACGCCTCTAGGCTCCGTTCCAAGACCCAGCCACGAGCGGAGACCTGCCAATAATGTACTGCGCTTCCTGGCGAGCCAATGAAAAATCCTTTGCGGTATCCCACAATCTGGTCTATGGCATACCAGCATTAAGGGAATCAAATAGCCGCTCCGGGCGAACGAAATGTCAAACATCAAGCTGCAGCCGGTCGAACTGAACTTCACGTTGACGGATCACGTTCACGACCGTCTCCGTGCGGCGATTCTCGACATGAACATCTATAATGAGGACGCCGACCTCCGGCTGGACGAAAGATCCCTTGCGGAGCAGCTCGGAATATCACGCACGCCGCTGCGTGAGGCGCTGACCCGGCTCGAACAGGAAGGTTTCATCGAAATCCGTGCCCGCAAGGGGGTCTTCGTGGTACGCAAGACACTTGATGAAATCCTGGAAATGATCGTTGCCTGGGCCGCGCTGGAATCGATGGCCGCCCGGCTTGCCGCCGAACGTGCGGACGAGGCCGGTGTCAAGGCGCTGAGAAAGCATGCCGCGCGCCACTCACAAAGCTCAGCCGATGCCGATCTGTCCGAATATTCCGAAGCGAACATACAGTTCCACCAGATGATCTTGGACATGTCGGGATGCCAGCTTCTCGCTTCCATGGCGGAGGGGCTCTTCCTTCATATGCGTGCGGTGCGGCGGAGGGCCATGGATGAAGGCGACCGGGCCAGCCGGTCCGTCGTGGACCATATGGGTATAATCATGGCGATCGAGGCGCGCGACGCGGAACTTGCGATGCGGCTGGTTCGGGAGCATACGATGCGGCTGCATGACCATGTGCACCGCACATGGACCGCGTCTGAAGGAAACCAGAGAACGCGCGGAGTGGCGGGCTAGCCGATTGCGGACGCCGATGGTGCGTCGGGGCAAAGGGAGCGAAAGAATGGATGGCGAGACCGCAAGGGCGATAGACGCGGATCAGGAGCTGACAGACGGGTTTCATCTGGTGATCGATGCCCTGAAACTCAATGGTATCAAGACCATCTACCATGTACCGGGAATTCCCGTGACCGATCTTGGCCGCATGGCCCAGGCGGAAGGCCTGCGCGTGATCTCGTTCCGCCACGAACAGCATGCCGGCTATGCCGCCGCCGCCGCTGGATACCTTACCAGAAAACCGGGGATCTGCCTCACTGTTTCGGCACCGGGTTTCCTGAACGGGCTGACGGCACTTGCTCACGCGACGACGAACTGCTGGCCGATGATCCTTATATCGGGGTCGTCCGAGCGCGAGATAGTCGACCTGCAGCAGGGCGATTACGAGGAGATGGATCAGCTCGCGGTCGCGAAGCCTCTCTGCAAGGCTGCCTTCAGGATTCTCCATGCTGCTGACATTGGAATCGGAGTCGCCCGTGCAATTAGGGCGGCCCTGTCAGGCCGTCCAGGCGGTGTCTATCTGGACCTGCCAGCGTCGCTGCTTGGACAGGCCATCGACGCGGTGGAAGGAGCGAGATCCATCATAGAGGTGGTTGATCCCGTGCCTGGCCAGCTGCCCGCTCCCAGAGCCGTCGACCGTGCCGTAGACGTTCTGAAGAATGCGGAAAGGCCGCTCATCATTCTTGGCAAGGGTGCGGCCTATGCCCAATGCGACGAGATCGTCCGGCGCTTCGTTGAGACCTCCGGCATCCCGTATATCGCGATGTCGATGGCGAAGGGGCTGCTGCCGGACACCCATCCTCAATATGCCGGTGCCGCACGCTCGCTCGTCCTGAAGGAAAGCGACTGCGTCATGCTGATCGGTGCGCGGCTGAACTGGCTGCTCGGCCACGGGAAGGGGCGTCAGTGGGGGACGCCGGGAGCCAAGCGGTTCGTCCATGTGGACATAGACCCAACGGAAATGGACAGTAACCAGCCGATCGACGCGCCGCTGGTCGGCGATATAGAGAGCGTGCTGGGGTCGCTTCTCGAACGTATGGACGGATGGAAGAAGCCGGCCGGTGCGTGGACAGACGCAATCAGGGCGAAGGTGACGGCGAATGTTGGCCGCATGGCACCGAAGCTGATGAACAACAGCGTACCTATGGATTTTCACGGTGCCCTGGGGCGCCTGCGAAAGATCGTTGCGGACAGCCCTGACACGATTCTGGTCAACGAAGGCGCGAACACACTGGACTTCGCCCGGTCGATCATCGACATGCACAAGCCTCGCAAGCGACTCGACGTCGGCACATGGGGCGTGATGGGCGTCGGCATGGGCACTTCGATTGCCGCTGCTGTGGAGACGGGTTGCCCTGTGCTGGCGGTAGAGGGTGACAGTGCGTTCGGATTCTCCGGCATGGAGGTGGAAACAATCTGTCGCTATGGTTTGCCGGTCTGTGTGGTGGTCTTTAACAATTCAGGGATTTACAGGGGAACCGATGTCAATACCGTCAGCGATGACCCGGCACCGACCGTCTTCGTTTCGGAGGCGCGCTATGATCTCATGATGAAAGCGTTTGGTGGAGAAGGCGTGGTCGCGCGTTCTCCCGACGATCTGGAACAGGCGGTACGTAAGGCATTGGCCTCTGGAACGCCAACACTCGTCAACGCAATAATCAATCCGGCGGCCGGTACCGAGTCCGGCCGAATCGGCAACCTCAATCCACAGAGCGTGGTCAGGAAGGCATGAGAGGAAGAAGGGCTGGTGGCGCGGGTCGGCGCACGAAACCCTAAGCAAGGAAAGTGGCAGAAATGAAAGCACTCGACGGCGTCAGGATACTGGATTTCACCCATGTGCAGTCCGGGCCCACCTGCACCCAGCTCCTCGCCTGGTTTGGCGCCGATGTCATCAAGGTAGAGCGGCCGGGTGTGGGCGACGCGACCCGCAAGCAACTGGTGGACGTTCCAGGGGCCGACAGCCTTTACTTCACCATGCTTAACCACAACAAACGTTCAATCGAGCTGAACTCGAAGAACGAGACCGGCAAGGAAGTGCTCACCCGCCTGATCAAGGAATGCGACGTGATGGTCGAGAATTTCGCGCCCGGTGCGCTTGACCGTATGGGGTTTACCTGGGAACGGATCCAGGAAATCAACCCGCGCATGATCCTTGCGTCGATCAAGGGTTTCGGCCCCGGACAGTACGAGGACTGCAAGGTCTATGAGAACGTTGCGCAATGCGCGGGTGGCGCGGCTTCCACTACGGGATTTGTCGACGGGGTGCCGTTGGTGACCGGTGCGCAGATCGGAGATTCGGGGACCGGGCTGCATCTGGCACTGGGAATCGTCACAGCGTTGTACCATCGGGAGAGGTCTGGCCGGGGCCAGAAAGTGTCAGCTGCAATGCAGGATGGCGTGCTGAATCTCTGCCGCGTCAAGCTGCGCGACCAGCAACGGCTCGCGGCCGGTCCGCTCAGGGAATATTCGCAGTATGGCGAGAACATTCCCTTCGGCGAGGCGACACCGCGGGCAGGCAATGATTCAGGTGGTGGTCAGCCGGGATGCATACTCAGGTGCAAGGGCTGGGAGACCGACCCCAACGCCTACACCTATTTCATCACCCAGACGGCAGTGTGGAAATCCATCTGCGACCTGATTGGTAAGCCGGAATGGAAGGATGCCGAAGGATATGCGACTCCACCGGAACGCTTGGATAAGCTGAGCGAGATCTTCGATGCGATTGAGGCTTGGACCATGACCGTGACCAAGTTCGAGGTCATGGAGATCTGCAATCCGCTGAACATTCCCGTTGGGCCAATCCTGTCGATGAAGGAACTGATGGAGGATGAGGGACTGCGCGCCACAGGCACGATCGTTGATGTCGATCATCCCGAACGCGGCCGTTATGTGTCGGTTGGCTGCCCGGTCAAACTGAGCGATTCACCCGCTGAGGTTGTCCGCTCGCCGCTTCTTGGGGAGCACACTGAAGAGATCCTTATGGACGTGCTGGGATATGCCGGGGAGGAACTATCCCGGGTAATGGGGTCCGGAGCGGTCGGTGAACTAAAGAGGGCGGCGGAATGAGCGGTTCGATGCGTGTCATCGTTATGGGTCAGCAGGCCTTTGGCAGGGATGTTCTTGCGAAACTTCTTGATGCCGGTGTGGATGAGGTCGTTGCGGTCTACTGCGAACCTGACAGGAATGGTAAGGTCGATCCGATCAAGGAATTCGCGCTGGAGCGAGGCCTTCCGGTTCATCAGCCGACAGGATACGAAGACCAGGAGACGCTCGACGGGCTTGCTGGCTACAGCGCTGACCTGATGGTCATGGCATTCGTAAACGTCTTTGTACCGGAAGCAGCCCGTGATACCCCCAGGCTGGGTTCGATCTGCTTCCACCCTTCACTGCTGCCGCTCCATCGGGGACCGAGCGCAGTGAACTGGCCAATCATCATGGGTGCCACGAAGTCAGGCTACAGCTGGTTCTATCCTACCGATGGCCTCGACGAGGGCGACAGCCTGCTGCAATGGGAATGCGGGATTGGATCGGACGACACGGTCATCGATCTTTACTTCAGGAACATCTACCCTTCAGCGGTCGATTCCGTTCTGACGGTCTGCGACCTGTTCCGCAGCGGAAGCCCCCCCCGTATCGTGCCAGACGAATCGCAGGCGACTTACGAGCGCCGCTGCACAAAGAAGCATGCAAGGATAGACTGGAACAAACCGGTGAAGCAGGTCTATGACCTTATCCGCGGCACCAATCCAAGTCCCGGTGCATGGACGACGCTGAACGGAAACGAGGTCCAGATCTACGACTGCGCACGCGTTCCCGGCGATGGCGTTTCCTCAAGGATCGTGGATGTGTCGGAAGACGGCGTTACCATCCAGCTGATAGGCGGGCGCATCGCCATCAGGCGCGTGCGGCCCTCGGGGGGTGGCAAGATATCCGCGGTCGAGTGGGCGGCAACGGCCGGGCTCAAAGCCGGTGACAGCCTGGGAACTTGACCGAACAGCCTAAAGGTACGAACATGTCAGACATAGAAATTGCCCGCGCTGCCAATAAAAGGCCGATCCAGGAGATCGGCGCCAGGCTCGGCATCCCGACCGAGCATCTGATACCCTTTGGCCACGACAAAGCGAAGGTATCGGCCGAGTTCACCAGGGCTCAGGCCGAAAGGAGCGATGGCAGGCTGATCCTTGTGACAGCGGTCAACCCGACTCCGGCGGGTGAGGGAAAGACGACCACAACCGTTGGTCTCGGTGACGGCCTGAATGCGATTGGAAAGAACGCGATGATCTGCATTCGGGAAGCCTCGCTCGGTCCGAACTTCGGGATGAAGGGTGGCGCTGCTGGAGGTGGCTACGCCCAGATTGTCCCGATGGAGGAAATGAACCTGCACTTCACCGGCGACTTCCATGCGATCACCAGTGCACATTCGCTCCTGAGTGCCATGATTGACAACCACATCTACTGGGGCAACGAACTCGGTATCGACACCCGCCGGGTGGTGTGGCGGCGTGTGGTCGACATGAATGACCGTGCACTGCGCTCCATTACCTGCTCACTCGGCGGCGTGGCCAACGGCTTTCCCCGTGAGGCTGGGTTTGACATAACCGTGGCGTCGGAAGTCATGGCCATTCTGTGCCTTGCGAGTGATCTCGACGATCTACAGAGGCGTCTTGGCGATATGATCGTCGCATACCGTCGTGACCGATCGCCCGTGCATTGCCGCGACATCAAGGCTGACGGCGCGATGACGGTGCTTCTGAAGGACGCATTGCAGCCCAATCTGGTGCAGACGCTGGAGAACAATCCTGCTTTCGTACATGGCGGACCGTTCGCCAACATTGCACATGGCTGCAATTCGGTCGTGGCTACCAGGTCGGCATTGAAGCTAGCCGACTATGTCGTCACCGAAGCCGGTTTTGGTGCTGATCTCGGCGCGGAGAAGTTCCTTAACATAAAGTGCCGCAAGGCTGGATTGGCTCCGGATGCGGTGGTGATTGTCGCCACCGTGCGAGCGCTGAAGATGAATGGCGGTGTGTCCCGGGACGAACTGAGCACCGAGAATGTCGAGGCGGTCCGGAAGGGATGCGCCAACCTTGGCCGACATATCGAGAACATCAGGAAGTTCGGTGTGCCTTCGGTCGTTGCGATCAACCATTTCGTCACTGACACGGATGCCGAAGTGGCGGCGGTAAGGTCTTACGCCGAGGAAATGGGAACCGAGGCGATCCTCTGTCAGCACTGGGCGAAAGGTTCGGACGGGACCAGGGAACTCGCGGCGAGGATTGTCGATGTCTGCGAAAGCGGGACATCGCGTTACGCTCCGCTCTACGCTGACGACATTCCACTGCTTGAAAAGATCGAGACCGTCGCGAAGCGGATCTACCGTGCGGATGAGGTGCTGGTTGACCAAAAGATCCGCAACCAGCTTAAGGACTGGGAGCAGCAGGGTTACGGCCATCTGCCGGTCTGTATGGCCAAGACCCAGTACAGTTTTACCACTGACCCGACGCGACGCGGTGCGCCCACCGGCCATTCGGTACCGGTGCGGGAGGTGCGGCTCAGTGCCGGTGCTGGTTTCGTCGTGGTGATCTGTGGTGAGATCATGACCATGCCGGGCCTGCCCCGCCGACCAGCGGCGGAGCAGATCCACATCAACGACGCTGGCCAGATCGAGGGACTGTTCTAGGTCATGGCTGGTAGCCTCCAGAATCACGCCCTGCGGGGTTGTGGAGCGGACAGCGCGACAGCGAATCTGTCCGATGACGGAGGCGATGGGTTTAACGATCACCCAAGGGATTAGGGTTGAGGCTGGGAGCGTAGGCCGGAGCCAAAGCGGGCGAAGACCCGCAGATATCGGGCTCTGGTAGGACATGGCCGCATTGGCGGTCGAACACTGAGGAGGAAACTCATGAAACTTATGAAAACCCTGGTTGCGAGTGCGGCAGCGCTTGCGCTTATGGCACCGGCGGCTCTCGCCGAGTGGCAGCCGCGCAAGCCTGTCGAATTCATTATCATGGCTGGTACTGGCGGCGGTGCGGACCAGATCGCGCGGCTTCTGCAAGGCTTGATCGAACAGAAGGATCTGTCGCCACGTCCGTTCATTCCGATCAACAAGCCGGGTGGGTCCGGTGCTGAGGCCCTGCGTTACATGCAGGACAAGGCAGGCGATGATCACACGGTCATGATGACCCTGAACAGCTTCTACACCACGCCCCTGATTCAGGAGGATCTGGGTGTTGACGTGACGACGTTCACTCCGATTGGTCTGATGGCGATGGATACGTTTCTTCTGTGGGTCAACACTGACCGCGAAGACATCACGGATCTAGACGGCTATGTCGGAGCGGTTAAGGCAGCTGGCCTGGACTGGAAGGTCGGTGGGACCGGCTCCGGCCAGGAAGACTCGATACTGACGGCCATGATGGAAGCCGCTTTCGACTACGAGGTGACTTACATTCCGTTCCCAGGTGGTGGCACGGTGGCCAAGAACCTCGTCGGGAACCAGATCGACTCGACGGTGAACAACCCATCCGAACAGCTGGAGTTCTGGCGCGCCGGCAACACCAAGCCACTCGTCCAGTTCACCGGTGAACGTATGGCTGCGTTTCCGGACGTTCCAACGGCTAGGGAACTTGGCATAGAAATCGAGTATTACATGCAGCGCTCGGTGAACGGTCCTCCGGGAATGTCGGCGGAAGCGGTGGAGTGGTACACCAACCTGTTCCAGACCCTGTTTGATTCGGAAGAATGGCAGGAGTTCTGCGTCTCGGACGGCCTGACCTGCGACGGCATGATGAAGGGCGACGATTTGGCAATGTTCCATTCCTCAAACGTGGAAGCTCACAAGAAGCTGATCGAACAGGTCGGTGCAGCGAAGATCACTGGCGAGTAATTCTGTCAGCGAGCCCGGGCGCCTCTTGCGCCCGGGCCCCTATCCCGATGGCAGACCGTAATCCTGGCATGCCGACCTGCTGGATCTGCGGCTCTGTCAGGGAATGTCCCATGCTTTCGGCGGAAATCCGTGAGCGAGAAGACGGAGTGCCAACATGACCGTTCGCATCGCTGAGCTTCTGATGGCGATCGCGACGCTTCTGGTGTCGCTCGGTCTGATGCTCAACATATATGTCGATGGTCTGTCGATCGGGTGGATTGAAGGGCGTGGTCCCGGCGCAGGGATGTGGCCGTTCTGGCTCTCGGGTGGCATGGCATTGGTGTCACTGTGGACCCTGGCCCGCTGGTTCGCGGGAGCGACTCCAGAATCAAGATCCACCGAGGAATACTGCGCCTCCGACACACTGTTTCTGGTGATTGTCACGACACTGGCGTTTTTGGGCTTCCTGATCCTCATGCAGGTGATCGGCACATACCTTGCCCTGATGCTATACATGCTGGTTTGCGTCCGGTTCCTGGGTGGGCACACCTGGCGGATGACCTGGTCGATTACGGTTGGAGCGCCGGTCTTCGTCTATCTGCTATTTGAGGTCGCGTTGACAAAGTATCTGCCGAAGGGGCTTCCGATATTTGAGGAAGGCTTCCTCTACCTCGACAATTTCCGTTACGAATGGTTCTACTGAGGGGTTGATGCAGATGGAGACGATCCTCGTATCCCTCGGTGCCGGACTGCTTCACGCGTTTGAACCGCTCAATCTCTTCATGATCGTGGCTGGATGCCTGGCGGGACTGTTTGTTGGCTGCATGCCGGGTCTCGGTTCGGTCAATGGTGTCGCCATTCTGCTGCCGATCACTTTCCTTGTGCCGCCGACTGCAGCGATCATCTTCCTTGCCGCCCTGTATTACGGGGCGATGTATGGCGGTGCGATCAGTTCGATCACACTCGGTATTCCCGGGGCATCGACGGCTGTCGCAACGGTGTTTGACGGGCGGCCTATGGCCCAGCAGGGACAGGCCGACAGGGCGCTCATGGCCGCCGCGATCGCTTCCTTCATTGGAGGCACCGTGTCGGTGATCCTGTTCACCTTTTTCGCGCCGCCGCTTGCGGTATTCGCTCTGAAGTTCGGCCCGCAGGAAGAGTTCGCGCTCATGGTGCTTGCCTTCGCGACCTTCATTGGTCTCGGTGGCGACGACATTCCGAAAACGATCTTTTCGATCCTGATTGGTTTGGTGATCGCGGCTATTGGCTTTGACATAATTTCCGGAAAGCCCAGACTGATATTTTTTGATATGGTCGAATTCCAGCGCGGGATTGGCTTCCTGGTGGTGGCGATCGGAATTTATGGCATCGGCGAGATGCTCTGGACCATCGAAAGCACCAAGGGCAAGGTGCAGATGCACAAAGTCAGGGTCACCTGGGAACGGATGACCGATAACCTGCGGGGAATTCGCGACTACATCAACTCGACATGGCTTGGCTCTGTCCTTGGCTTCTTCGTAGGCACCCTGCCCGCCGCCGGAGCCACTCCGGCATCGCTTATGAGTTACGGTCTGGCCAAGACCTTCTCAAAAGATCCTGACAGCTTTGGCAAGGGTAACGTTGCCGGTGTGGCCGCGCCAGAGGCGGCGAACAACGCGGCATCGACAGGCTCGATGCTCCCGATGCTCACCCTAGGTATTCCAGGTTCGCCGACGACGGCGATTCTGCTTGGTGGCATGATCATCTGGGGCCTGCGGCCAGGTCCGCTTCTGTTTTCCGAGAATCCGGACTTTGTGTGGGGCCTGATTGGTTCCCTCTATATCGCGAATGTGGCGACGCTGCTTCTGAATCTTGCGCTGATTCCCGTATTCATCCGGGTTCTGGCCATGCCATTCTCGATTCTGACGCCGATCATTTTTGTGCTCTGCGCCCTTGGTGTGTTCGCGACCACGGATCGTATGTTCGATGTCTGGATCATGGTCATCATCGGCATTGCCGGTTATCTGATGCGGAAGCTGAACTATCCGGTCGCCCCGGCGGTGCTTGCCATTGTGCTTGGTCCTCTGGCGGAGCGTTCGCTGCGGCAATCACTGATTTCCAGCCAGGGCGATCCGATGACGTTTCTTGAGCGGCCGATATCGCTGACATGCATCCTTCTCGCGCTTGCACTTGTCTGTTACCCGCTGTTCCTCAGCTACAGGCGGCGAAGGGCTAAAGAGGCGAGGGGCTAACGATCGGCCTCCGTAGTTTTGGATGTCCTGGCCCTGTGCAAGGGTATTGGGGAAGGAATTCCACGCGTCCATGATCCTCGTTGCATCCATTCGAGATATGTCCGGTAACAGGCATGCGGGCGTATTGCGCTGAGCAAGTGCCTCGACCTGCGCGAATGGCGGGAGGCTTTCCGGTTTCCCTGAGCTGTGGAGGATTCATTTATGACTGCGGCATAATTCGCTTCATGAAACCGTCGAAATGCGGGACGGTGAAAGCCGTGCCTCCATGGGCAGGGCTATAGATCATGCCCCTGGCCATGAGAGATCTGCGTATTGGGGCGACTGTGGTGACCTTGCGATCCAGGATCTGTGCGATGTCTCCGGATTGATGGGGTCCAGGCCCGAGTTCGGCCATAGCGCGCATGTAGCGCTTCTGGGTTGGCGTTAATCTGTCGAAGCGTACATGGAAAAAACTCGCATCAAGTTCCGCCAGCGTAGTGACTGTCGCATGCCGTACGTCATCGAACCCGATTAGCGGAGCATCGGCGAAATCCCAACTATGCTTGCCCCACTCCTGAAGAAAATAGGGGTAGCCGCCCGTTTGCCTCAGGATCTCTGACACTGCATGGGGCTGGAAGGTCACCCCTTCTCTTGCAGCCGGCGTAATCAGCGCGTCGCGGGCGTCGTTGTCGTCGAGCCGGTCGACTGGAGCGAACTCGAATAGGCGTTCCGCATAGGATTTGGCATCGCCGGTTCGGCCGACCAGCTGCGGCAGTCCCGCCGCGACCAGCGCGACCCGGTGGGCCCTGCCCGCCGCCGTGAGCCGTTCGTACATCTCCCTCATCGCCGGGTTCCGGCACACGGCCGTCATCGCCGCCATGGACGTCACGTCACGGGGCCTGCGCCGCCCGCCGCGTATCCGCCCCGCCCCCGTCAGCGTTCCGTCGTGCGGGCGAAGGGGGCGACGCCCGGGAGCGCCGCCGCCTGCCGGCTTTCGAGGGTCCCGAGCCCGGGCATCCAGCAGACCGGCGCCGCGGCGATCACCGGCCCGATCCCTGGGACGACCGTGAGGATGTCCCGGCGCCGGGCCAGCCCGGGATCCGCGTCGGTCGCCGCCGCGATCCGGCCGTCGAGCACGCCGGTCTCCTCCACGTCCCGGCCAGCGCCCGATTTAGGGCTCCGGCTGCGTCCCGATCGCCAAGCTCCCGGAGCCGGGCGGTCAGGGACGCGCGCATGTCGACGGGCGACTCACGAACGACCATCAGGTCCCGGGCGACCGCAGGGCCTCGGGTTTCGGCCGTGCGGCCGGCAGCCCGCCAACCTCCCCGAAGGCGGCCAGCACCCTCGCGTCGATCCGGTCGGACTTCGCGACGTGGCCGAGCGCCTCGGCGAAACGGCGCGCCCGCAGGGGATTGACGATGTGCACGGTATAGCCCCTGTCATGCAGCGACCGGTGTGGCTGGCGGTGCAGCCGCCCGGTGGCCCCGCCCACCACATGAGGTGAGGCATCGAACGCCACCGGTCCGGGTGAGAGTGAGGCACGAACGGACGCCGCGTTCGCGAAGCCCCCACTCACGGTGGTTCTCGCCACTATCCTGTCTGTCATGTCCTTCCGCTCCTATTCTTGCGGTTGATTCGGGTCCTAACCTGGCATCCATCCAGGACGCGCAGGGACGGCGGTGAAGGCGGGCGGCCAGGCTCCTCCACGGCCCTTCGGCCCTGACCATCACGGCCCGACCCGCCTTCGCGGGGCGGTTGCCCCGCATCCCTCTCCGCACGGCCGCGCGGAGTTTTCCACAGGTGTGCGGAACTTTCCACAACATCATCCTTAGGATTCTTTCTGATTGGTTCAGACATACAAGACGCTATGTCGGAGGTCTGTCGGGGAGTCGGATGCTGCTCGGTGCGTCGATCAGTATCTGAAATGCCTTGATGGGCATGACGCTTTGAGTTCCACAAACCGGGATAAGAGTTTGGCCCATGCCTATCTGGCGTCCATGCGTGACCCGTTGGTCAGGGTGGGAGAGGGGGCAGATCAGGGCGTATGGAATTTCGATAGCGCTGCCTTTCAGGATATCACTCAATTCATCCGGACTCTGTGGGACCAGTGACATGGGAGTGCCGAAGGGGGCGTCGCCATCCTCCGGGCATGCTTTGCCTGTAAGGCGTCTCAATGAGCCGCAGTATACAACTAAGGGAAGAAGCCCCGTAAGGCCGCTCCAGTCAGGGATATCTGTTCAGGAAATGGGCGGTCTCATGGATCGAACCTGCCTGGTTGGGAATATCGGATTGATACAACGGAATGCCATTTCTCGGTAGGATCGCCCTTTACTGCCGGGGGCTGTGACGGTTCGCAATCCTTGGAGAGTCGGTAGCGTGGTGGCTTCAGAGTCCAAGCGCGCGGCGAATGGACGGGACGACATCGTCTGCATGATTGGCCGTATACGCACCTGCGGCATTAAGGGCAGCGATCTTCGCCTCAGCGCCTTCCAGTCCGAATACCGCTAGCGTACCGGCATGGCCCATGCGGCGCCCACGCGGGGCACGGCGACCCACAATCAGGGCAATGACCGGCTTGCTGTAGTCCGTTCGGCTCAGGTAGTCCGCCGCATCCTCCTCTTCGCGTCCACCCATCTCGCCGATCAGGACTATGGCCTCGGTCTCCGTGTCATCACCGAATCTTTTCAGACATTCGACGAAGCCTAGGCCATGAAGCATGTCGCCGCCGATGCCGACGGTTGTGGACTGGCCAAGACCCGCTGCGCTGCAGCTCGCGAGCACTTCCGACGTAAGGGAAGCCGAGCGTGAAACGATACCGATGTTTCCCCTCTTTGCGTTCCTCGTCGGCATGACTCCGATCTTGCATGCTTCAGGAGTCAGGATGCCCTGACTGTTCGGGCCGATCAGCACTGTTTCAGACCTGGCCAGAGCCGACTTCACCCGGGTCATGTCGTGCTGGGGTACCCGTTCGGTGATGCAGACGGCAACGCCCAGTCCTGCCTCGGCCGCCTCAATCATGGCATCTGCGGCCGAAGGCGCTGGCGCGACGATCAGGCTGGCATTGGCCCTAGTGTCGGCGACAGCTTCGGCTACGGAGTGAAAAACCGGGAGTCCCAGATGTCTCGTGCCGCCCTTGCCAGGCCGGACCCCGGCAACCACCTCGGTTCCGTATCGCATCATCTGGTCCGTGTAGAACGTTCCGGCACGGCCGGTCATTCCCTGCACCAGCACCCGGGTCTCTTCATTGACAAAGACGGCCATCAGCGTGAACCCTTTGCCAGAGTGACCGCATGTATCACCGCGCTGGTCATGTCGTTGAAGACCTCGATCGGAACCCGGCGGTCTTTCAGTATCCGTAGACCCCATTCAGCATTCTGGCCAGCCAGCCGCACGGCGACCGGAAGTTGGCGGCTGTTGCGCGAATAGGCGAATGCTACACCTTCGGCGACCGTGTCACAGGTGGTCATGCCGCCGCCATGGACATTGAGCAGAATCGCTTTGACATTCTGGTCGCGCAACAGAAGCTCTACCCCGCGGGCAATGTCAAAGCTCTTCGCGGTGGTTCGAATGTCCATGAAATTCGCGGGCCATCCGCCGGCATCGACAAGCATGTCATTGGTGGCCAGACCAAGTCCCGCACCGTTGACCACCACGCCGATGTCTCCGTCCAGCTTGACCAGGTTTATTTCGCTCTTGGCCGCCTCAGCCTCAGTGCCCGTCAACGCACGAGCGCCGAGTAGCGCCTCATGCTCAGGATGCCGGAACAGGGCGTTCCGGTCGAGGGCGACCTTGGCGTCCACGGCCAGCCACTCGCCATCGGCTGTCCGCGCGAATGGGTTGATTTCAAGTAGAAGCATGTCGTGGTCAATGAAGGCGCGGTACGCCGAAAGGATCGCCTCACGCGCCTTTGTGTCGTTGACCCCCAGATCGGCAAGAAACGCGTCGAGTGCCTCTCCACAATCGACCAACGAATGGGATTTGACCGTGTCGGCATCCATTCTTGCGCGTTCCTCAAAGGCGATGCCTCCTTCCCGTGATGCGAGCAGCAAAGGTGCGCCAGTGGTCGGATCAAGGACGATCGCAATGAAGTAGTCCCTGGCGATGTTCTTGGCAGCTTCGACATAGACGGCTTCCACCGCTTCGCCCTTAGGCCCCGTCTGTTCGGTCACAAGCCTGCTCCCGAGAAGCCTGCTCGCCTCCTGCGCCACGGCAGTCGGGGTGGCCGCGAACTTGATACCGCCCGCTAGACCGCGACCGCCCACGGAAATCTGAGCCTTGACGACATAGCGGCCAGCGTCAATGCACTGCGCCTTTTCCTTTGCCTCCTCTGCCGTTCCCGCGACATAGCCTTCGGGGATGGGAACCCCGTATTGGGCGATCAACTCCTTTGAATGGTGCTCTGCTAGCAGCATGGTACATTAGCTCCTGGCGAGTCCTTTGGCATTTGGTGCACCAGAATCCGCTGCCAGTCAACCCTGTTCAGTCCCGGTTCCTTCCGGCCGTCGCATATTCTGAATGCCGCATCCGCCGGCTTCGGATTGTCGAAGTCTGGGTTGCCGGTCTACAGCAGCAGCGTAACAATGGAAGGCCAGATCAGGAGCACCGCCAGTGCCAGCAACTGCACGCCAATGAAGGGAAGGAAACCCTTGAATATGTCCGTTAGCGAGATATGCGGTGGTGCCACTGACTTCAGGTAGAACGCCGCTGGCCCGAAGGGCGGCGAAAGGAAACTGACCTGCATGTTCATACAGAACAGAACTCCGAACCAGACGGCGACATAATGCGGCTCCAGTTGGCCGATGAATCCGATTTCCTCGATTGGCATGGCGCGCACAATGGGTAGGAACACCGGGATGATCAGCAGCACAATCCCAACCCAGTCCATGAACGCACCCATGAACAGCAGGATCAGCATCATGGTCAGCAGGACGAGCATGGTTGGCATTTCGGCTCCGACGATCAGATCGGCGATGTAACGTGGCCCGCCGGCCAGGGTATACGCACCGGACAGGGCGGCGGCGCCAACCGTCACCCAGATGATCGTTCCGGTTGAGCGAAGCGTACGCATCAGGCTATCCCAGAGCAGTCCGACCGAAGCCTCGCCTCTGAACACGGCAATCATGAACACCGCGAAAGCTCCCATGCCCGCGGCTTCGGTAATTCCCGAAATGCCGCCATAGATGGAGCCAAGCACAACTCCAATGACGGTGAAGGGGGGCACAAGACCTTTACCATGCTGCCAGCCTATCCGCGCGCGCTCGCGACCGAAGACCAGAAACGCCAGCACGAGACCCGCCAGAAGATAGCCGACCAGATAGGGGATGTGATGCTGCATCCCCAGGAAAATTGGCTCTACGGTTTCGTCCAGGTTCTGGTTCTGCCCGGTGAGGGTGAAGAAGACAGCGCGTAGCAGAAGCAGTGCTGAGACCCCTGCGAGTAGGATGCTCAGGAAGGCACCGAATAGGCCAAGCTTCTGAATCCCGGTTGGATCTTCCGGCTTTGGGGTAGGCAACGGTGCGTGAGAGGGATTGATCTGCGTTCGGATCACGATGTAGAGAATGATGAAGCTTGCCAGCATGAAGCCTGGCACGAACGCTCCAGTGAACAGTGACTTGATCGATGTCTCCGTGATCAGTCCGTAGATGATGAGGACAATCGAAGGCGGGATCATTGTGCCGAGACTGCCGGAGGCGCAAATCGTTCCGATGGCAAGATTCTGATTGTAGCCCAGCCGCAGCATCTGCGGTAGCGCAATCAGACCCAGAAGAACAACTTCGCCGCCGATGATCCCTGACATCGCCGCCATGATCACCGCCATCAGCGATGTCACGATCGCGATCCCGCCACGGACACGACTCAGCCAGTAGTCAAGCGAGTTATACATCTCCTTCGCGATGCCCGAACGTTCGAGGAGCGCGGCCATGAAAATGAATAACGGCACGGATATGAGGACATATTCCGTTAGGAGATCGAATATCTTCTGGGTCAGGATGTATAACGGCCCCGTACCCGGTCGACCCGTCAATAAGCCCTCGCCGAAGCTTAGGGGATTCAGCAGAAGCCCGGGTTCGAACTTCATGATCATGACCAGAAGCGCGAGAACCGCGCTTGCAAATCCCAGCGGCATTCCAATGGCGAGAAGGATGATCAGTCCCAGAACAAGGACGATTGAGATTGTTCCGACGTCCATCAGTCTGCTCCCACGCTGCGCTTGATGGCTTCAAGCTCGTCTTCATCGATATCATCAGCGGCCGTGTGGACTTCCGGCTCCAGGTTCCAGTCGGCAATCACGTTCACGACCGCCTGAATCGTCACCAGTGTGACCACGATCAGTACCGCAGGTTGCACCGTTGCAGGAATTGGGGGATCGAAGGCGGTGCCGAACATTTCCCACTTGTAGAACTTGACGACGAAGACCTGCTGATAGCTCCCGAACACCAGGAAGAAGGCGAAGATCACCAGGAGTGCTGCCCAGATGGAGTCAAACAGCCGCTGGGTCCAGCGTGGAACCATGTCGTAAAGCAGAAAGATACGGATATGGCAGCGTTGCTGCATCGCGTAGACGCCCGAGAGCAGGAATACGAAGCCTGCGATCCAGAGCGTGAGTTCGTTGGCCCAGAGCGTCGGACGTTCAAGCGCGTAGCGCAGGAACACCTCATACAGCATGACGCCGGTCATTGAGATGATCATGATCATCGTCATGCGCCCGATGAACAGCGCGACCCGGTCGATCGGGCGATAGTGCTGGAATTCCATATGGGCGACTTTCACCGTCCGGATGCCAATGGCGAACAGAACCGGGATCAGAACCAGTGCCAGCCAGTCAAGGATATCGGCATAGCCGCCGAAAAGGCCACCTAGGTTACCGGTTACGTCCTTGCGCTTGTGGAGCTCGCTCATCTGGTCGAGCAGGCTCGGATTCTCCGGTGGAATGAAGTCAAGGATATAGGCTGGCGTGTGCCAGATTGCCCAGCCCATGCAAATTAACAATGCGCCGGGGACAAGCCACTCCCACAGGCTGCCGGTTTTCTCTTCCAAGGCCTCTCTCCCTATCCGGTCTTGTCGCTGCCGGAAATTATGTTGCGCACGATTTTCATCCGTGCATCTGTCGGCATCTTGTCCGCCCCGCCAAAGGTTATGACATGTTAGCGGATGTCAAGCGGCGAATTCACCCTATCGCAGCGAAGTCCGTCCCGAGCGGATCCGAATGTGAACACCGGCTCCCACGGCGACGGCAAAATGGGCCGGACCCAACTTTTGGAAAGTAGGCTTCCGAGACCGCAATGGTGGCTCCTGAAGCTATGGTTGGTGGAGGGGTCGCCACGTAAAGGTGCAGATACTACCGCAGATTGGTATCCCGTGACCATCGCAGGCATTCGATCTGTCAGTGTGGCGGTAACTGGCGGCGCTTCGGGAGAACTCGTTCCGTAGTCAGTATTGGAGTGCCGCTGTGGCGCTGGTCTCTGCAGAGGAGGTCTGCCCCTTCAACCGGATCAGGCGATCTGGTCTGCATTCATGGCAAAGCCGGACCGCCGGGGGTAGACGGAAATTCCGTTCGTTCAAGCCACCGTTCATACGGATCCCAGTCCAATTCGGAATCCGCGTTGCGGAGTGGCACTTTGGCTGGCGCAGCTGTTCAGACTGCCACATTGGATGACGGCACCGCAGACGGGCGGTTGGAGTGCACGCCAACCTTGGTAGGCGGGATTAATCCCAGCAGAAAGGCGGGGCCGTCAGGCCCCGCCTTCTTGTCTGAGACACCGAAGTATCCCGATTACATGGCGCCGAGGCCCGTAAGGAAGTTGATGTGGCTTTCAAGCAGGGCCTTCGCTTCCGGTGTCGTGGCAAATTCGGTCCATCCGGCTTTCACTGCCTGACGGAACTTCGCCAGTTCCTCGGGTGACCATTCGTAGAGATTGATGCCCTTGGCGCGCAGGTCTTTCGCTGTCTGGGCGTTCTTGACCTCATTCACGGTCGCATTGTGCAACGCAAGCGCGTCCATGGCGACTGTCATGATGGCCTTGTGATGCGCGGGCATTGCGTCCCAGATGTCCTTGCGGCAGGCAAGATGGTCCGCGGGCATCGAATGGAAGCCGGGAAAGTTCGTATGCTCGGCGATGTCATAAAGACCCAGGCCGACATTGTTGGTCAGGTTCGCGGCATCGGCGCCATCGATGATGCCGGTTTCAAGCGCGGTGAAGATCTCGTTGAAATCCATCACGATTGGCGATGCGCCAAGATTCTTGAAGACAAGGGTCGCCATGCCTGGAGGGGAACGGAACTTCCAGTCCTTGAAGTCATCCACACCCCGGATCGGCCGGGTCGATGACAGTGACTCCGGACCTGGGATCCACCAGCCGACGAATTCCATACCGTGGGCATTGTAGAGCGCGTTGACCGCATCGCGCCCTCCACCGTGCAGAAGCCAGGCCATCTGCTGGTAGGGGTTGGAATAGCCGCCCATAAGGTCGCCGGCGAACTGGAATGCAGGATTCTTGCCGGTCTGGTAGGCACCACCTGTCATGTCGCAGTCAAGGATGCCAGTAGCCGCGGCGTCGAATGTCTCAGCGGACTTCACGACGGCGGACGCGTAGAACATTTCGATCTCGATCTCGCCGTTGGACATCGCGGTGACGTCTTCAACCCATTTCGCCGCCATCTGACCCGACAGTGTCTCGGGCGAGAAGTGCGTCTGGATGCGCAACGATGTGGTCTCCGCCGAGGCCGAGAGTGCCGCTCCGGCTGCCAAAGCGGCGACTGACGTGGCGACTGAAAGTCTTTTGACAAGGCTCATATTGGTGATCCTCCTAGAGTGGTTTGGCACGGTCCAGTCTTTGGCCGTGTTGGGCGGAATGCCCGAAGCGTCACATGATTAAATTGGCGACGCCGCGTGGGCAACTCTCTTTTTTCTCATGCGGATATGGGATTGTTTGGAGCGGTTTGTCGGTGAGGGGAGGATCGTGGCAATCTGATGGATCAAATGCAGGCATTGCTTCAGTGGCTCAGTGATCGGCCACTCCGCGCAATTGTTCGATGGGTGCATCAGCCCTACCGACCCATCCAGCCCCCGTCCACCATCAGGATTTCACCGTTCACATAATCCGAAGCTGATGATGCGAGAAACACCGCTGGCCCCGCGAAATCCTCCGGCGTTCCCCAGCGCCCTGCCGGAATCCGTTCGAGGATCGATCTGTATCGAACCGGGTCGTTTCGCAGCGCCTCCGTGTTGTCGGTCTCGATATACCCTGGTCCGATTGCGTTAACGTTGATCCCATGACCCGCCCATTCGTTGGCGAGTGCCTTCACCAACTGTCCGATGCCCCCCTTCGACGCCGCGTATCCGGGCACGTTTACTCCGCCCTGGAATGTTAGCAGGGACGCCGTAAAGATGATCTTGCCCGAACCACGGGCAATCATCCCCTTGCCGATCTCCCGGGCCAGGATAAACTGCGCCGAGAGATTCACCTCGATCACCTCGTCCCACCATTCCGTTGGATGCTCGGCAGCAGGCCTGCGTCTGATCGTGCCAGCGTTGCAGACCAATATGTCCGGTGCGACGCCGTCGGCGCATAGCGCCTTGACGAAGTCGATCAATGCGGTGCGGTCCGAAAAATCGCATTGGTACCCGCTGAAGTGTCGCCCTTTTGCCGCTACAGATCGTTCCAGATCACTTCCTGATGGTTCCAGCGATGCGCTGACACCGATGATGTCAGCCCCGGCGTCCGCAAGAGCTTCGGCCATGCCGCGTCCGATGCCACGCCTTGCCCCGGTGACGAGAGCGGTCTTTCCGCTGAGGTTGAAGGATTTCAGCACGTTCATGCATCCGCTCCTATCCTGATGAGGCTCTTCATTGCCGTAGGACTGCTGTCGAGTGCCTCGAACGCGGCCTGAATGCCAGACAGCGGGCCTATATCGGTAATGACGGAGTCAGCGTCAATCCCTCCATTCGCAACGGTCTCAATAGCCTTCTCGTAATCCTCGGGTTCGTAGACTCGGGCGCCGATCAGGCGCAGCTCCTGCCAGAAGAACTGAAAGAGGTCTATCTGCGGCCTGACCGAATGGATTGCCACCATCACGATCCGTGCTCTCGCTGCGGCAATGACGGTCATGTCGTCAACGCCAGCCTGGGTGCCTGAAACCTCAAAGATCACGTCGGCACCCTTACCGCCAGTGCGGTCCTTGATTTCGGCACGCAGATCCGTCTTCGCTGGGTTCACGGTGCTGAAGCCCATCCGCTCGGCGATCGCAAGGCGGTTCGGATTGACTTCGGAGACCACGACCTTGCCTCCCGAATTCCGGGCGACAGACGCTACGAGAATTCCGATGGGGCCGCCTCCGATCACAACGACATCTTCTCCATCCGCAAGACCGGACAGGCGGACATCATGGCAGGCTACTGCAACCGGCTCGATCAGGGCCGCGTGGTCCATGCGAAGGGTCTCGGGAAGTATGTGCAGCGTGTGCGCGGGTACCTTCCAGAACTCCTGCATGGCGCCGTCCGTGTCGAGGCCGAGGAATTTCAACCGATGACAGATGTGCCTGTGGCCGGCACTGCATGCAGGGCAGTCGTCACAATGATCGAGCGGGCGAACCACCACCTTCTGGCCAGCCCGCACGCCTGAAACGCCGTCACCAACCGCTTCCACGGTCCCTGACATTTCGTGTCCTATGATTCGGTTTGGCCCGACGCGTGAGTCCATATTGCCGTGATAGACATGCATATCGGTGCCACAGATGCCGCAATAGGCCACCCGAATGGAAACCTCGCCTCGGCCTGGAGGAATCACTGCCGTTCCTTCCACCGCGAAAGTTCTGTTGCCGCGATAATATGCCGCCGCGACCGTCCTGCCGTTCATCGCTACCTCACTTCATGCTCTGCCAGTCGTTGCCAGTCAAATGTCACGCCAATACCAGGATCGCCAGGCGCAACGGCCCTGTGATCATTGATGATCAGCGGGCGTTTCGTGTAGCTGTCAATCGGAAATGAGTGAACCTCAAGCCAGCCGGAATCTGGCTGTGCCGAGACCAGGCTTACATGCAGTTCCTGCATTCCGTGGCTACAGATCGGAATGCCATGCTTTCGGGAAAGCTCCGCCACCTGCAGCCAACCCGTAATGCCTCCGCAGTTGGAAGCGTCCGGCTGGATAAAGCCCAGTTTCGCATCCCGGAAGGCGTGTTCGAATTCGTGAATTGTGTGAAGGTTCTCGCCCATGGCCAGTGGAACCCCGGTAGCGTCCGCAATTTGTCCATATCCCTGGAAGTCGTCCGGGTTGATAGGTTCCTCGAACCACAGAATGTCGAATGGCCGGAACGCTTCCGCTGCCTCTATGGCCTGATCAACGTTCATCGAGTAGTTCGCGTCGACCATGAACGTGACGTTCGGGCCGATCAGGTCGCGAACGGCCCCGATGCGCTCGATATCCGCCGCGAGTGTAGGTTGACCGATTTTGATTTTCACCGCGTTGAACCCGCGCCCGAGGTAACCGCGGATGGAGTCAAGAAGCTTTGGCAATGGAAAGTTCAGGTCGATTCCGCCAGCATATGCCCGGCACCGTTCCGCCGCGCCACCCGCCGCTTTCCAAAGCGGTAGTCCTGCGGTTCGGCAGCGAAGATCCCATAACGCGATATCAACCGCCGAGATCGCGAAGGACGCAATGCCGCCGCGTCCGACATAGTGGATATGCCATTGCATCGCTTCATTCAGGGATTCCACATCGTCAGCATCCCGGCCGCACAGAAATGGTGCAAGATCGTGGTCGACCATCGCCTTGATCGCACGGCCTCCCCTTCCGCCGGTATAGGTATATCCCGTGCCCTCGGAACCGTCGTTAAGCTCAATGCTCGCGGTTATCAGCTCGAAATGGGTGTGGTCACCGTGTTTCGCATCGGTCAGGACCTCGGCCAGAGGCACTCTGAACAATCGTGACCGCACCCGCGAGATAGTCGCCATCCAACTTCCAGTCTGTTGTTTGAGTCCCAAAGCCAGCCGCTGCCATGCAGCTCCTGTGCTGGCTTCCAATCCGTGCTGTTTCAGCCTGACCCAAAGTAACGGGCGCCTGAATTCAATGCAAATCGCATGGGGTGGAAAACCATCTCCCTCAGAGTACGGACCATGTGCATCGTAGAGGAACTCTGTCACCTTCTTTCGACATCATTATTCCCGACGCATCGCGGAATGGAGAAGCGTTGCCGCGGGACGAGAGGCTGGGAGCTCGTTTAGGGTTAGCCAGGATGTCCATAACATGATGACTTATTGCGATAACTTCAGGTCTGGCCTTTCAGTGAAGGGGTGTATCGGATACGGCACGTCCGCGGTTCACCACGCTATCGGGTGGATCCCGCCATTCCTTGTGCGGGGAAGCCACCATACGAATGGGATTCCGGCATCCGGTTGGCGTTGGGCGGCATCGCACTGAAATGTCCTGAACATGGTCGCGTCCGTGCCCAAACGGTCAGCGGTCTCTTCGGATTGTGGATGGATCGTGCCACCATTCCTGGGAGATTGGAAAGGTGTCCAAATCCTTCCTGCTCAGAGACATGGAAGTTTCGGAATCGCATACCATGTGGTATCAGGACTTCCCCACAATGTAATGTCTCGGGCAAATTCCACATCATGTAGATATGGACACTTGGATTCCACATTATGTAGGGGTGTTAGCTTGCTGAATTGGCCCTGCGGTACGTTGCGCAGAGGCTTTATGCATCCCGTTCTGGCCATGTGGGCACCACATCATGCAGTCCTGCGAATTCATTCGCCGGACAAAGACCTTTCCGGAACATCGCTTGCGGTCTGTGGGAGTGGGCCCGCTGGCGAACCTGGCCATCTCTACCTGAGACGCAGCCCCGATCCGCTATCGAAAAACATTGCCTGCTCCCGCTCGAATAACAGCTTTACCGGCGTTCCGGAGGGGAGGCTGACATCGCCACGTGATTCGACGATGACTCGCTCATTCGTCGGCGTTGTCAGGTAGTCGTAGGTAACGCCACCAAGCCGCTCGGACAGTTCAATCACAAGCCCGCTCGATTCGTTTCGTTCAATTCCGAGCACCTGCGGACGCAGACCCACCGTTAGGGCCGAACCATCCGCCGGGAGTTTCACATCTGTCGAAATCGCAAGCCCTTCCAGGGCAGGTACCCGCACTTCCCGACCTTCTACCACCCCTTCCAGGAAGTTCATGCCTGGCGAACCGATAAAGCCCGCTACGAACCTGTTGTCCGGATTCAGGTATAGCTCCATCGGCGATCCGACCTGCTCGACATTACCGCCCCGCAGCACGACGATCTTGTCGGCAAGCGTCATGGCCTCAACCTGGTCATGGGTTACATAGATCATGGTTGCGCCGAGTTCCGCGTGCAGGCGCGCGATCTCGACGCGCATCTCCACCCGCAGCTCGGCATCGAGGTTGGACAGTGGCTCATCAAAGAGGAACACGCCCGGTCCGCGTACAATGGCACGGCCAATGGCGACCCGTTGGCGCTGTCCTCCCGACAGGGCCTTGGGCCTGCGTTTGAGGTATTCCTTCAGTTTCAGAATCTCGGCCGCACTATCGACTTTAGCGGCAATGTCCGCTTTGGGCACCCCGTTCATCCTGAGGCCAAAGCCCATGTTTTCCTCGACCGTCATATGCGGATAGAGGGCATAGGTCTGAAAGACCATAGCGATTCCGCGGTCGGCGGGGTCAACCCGTGTCACGTCCCGTGCGTCGATGGAAATCATGCCCGAGGTCACGTCTTCCAGGCCTGCGATCAACCGCAGAAGAGTTGATTTCCCGCAGCCGGAGGGCCCCACGAACACGCAGAATTCACCGTTCTCGACAGCGAGATTCACATCATGGATGACCTGGGTTTCGCCAAAGGACTTGCTGACGTTTTTCAGCACCACACCGGACATTCCTGCACCCCTTCGCTGAAATCCGAATTGACGGACGTAACCTTCCGAACTCCCCGCAGGGATGCAGGGAGATGCGCTGTATGGGTTTCTGGGAACCCCTGCACAATGTGACCCCAGGTTAACCGCAACAACGGCCACCATATGGATAAATTTCCTTCGAAATCGCGATATATGGAGAATTTCATCATGCTGAAGTCGCCTGAAACCCATTGAACGGAGATAATCTGTCACGATCCGAAACACATGTCTAGAACGACCTCTTCGCGAACGGGACTTTCCCATGCTCAAAGCCAACTGACATATGCGGGTTGGACTTCAATGTCCTCGACTTCTTTCTGACTTTCCGGTTCTTCACCTGCTACGGGAGGGTCATGAGAGAAGACGAGGTACTGTTTCGGACGACTCCGCCTGGGGGGTCCGGGCATCGGATGTCACGGTGAGGCCTGCGCTATGTCTTCCTCTGGCAGGGGCGGTGGATCGGCCTCGCCGGCTGGCGGTCCGGTGCCTTCAAATGTCGAGCCCGCGATACCTGGATTGGCTGGGACTGGAACTGCCAGTTCACCCGCCTGCATCTGATCGCCAACAACACCCGCCTTCTGGTTCTCGGCGAGCTGGGGGTGTTTCTCAACCTCGCCTCCTCTGCCCTTGCGAAGATGCTGCGCCGGCTTAGCAACGTCTGGCTGGCGGAAGAGGAAGGCGTGGAGGACTGGCTTGGGAAACCCAGCTACTGGTGGCCTGTAAGGTGCCGCGGGTGCGAGTCTGGATCGGACCCTGGAACTCCTTCACGAGGCGGGTCTTTCACCTGCGCGGGAGCCCGTTCTCCATACCTCCCGCGGTCCAGTGAACGGCGCCATCAGAAAGAGGCGGCTGCCGCGCTCCATACGCCGGAACCGTTGGAGGAACTGAGGCGCGGAATCTGGATCTGACACTCGACACGAATCGCCTATCCTTTCCGACGCAGTGCCGGTTCAACGCGGCCTGGCACGAAATGGAGGGCTGGAATGTCCGCCTGCTACCTCGGGCCGCAAGAGAGGTCATGAGCGGTCTGATTCTTCCCGTAGGCCTGGAGATGGGACGCCGGAGGCTCGCCGAGGATATGGAACGGCTGGATAACAGGGATTCGCGAAGCCAGCGCATGGTGCGGCTGTTCGCCCTTTGATGGGCTGACGAGCTGCTGTCGCCGGATGGCCTTTACAGGCTGGTCAGGTTGACTCCAGAGCAGGAAGAGACCGTGGAGAAAGTCTGCCAGCCCATGGGGAAGAGGTTCCAGGCAAAGGCGACACCCGCGTAATCGTGGAAGCTCTCGTCACCGGCCAGCGTATGTTCATCACCAGTAACATGCGATCCGTCCTGCACCACGATGTCAACCTCCGGGCGAAAGAAAATGTCCGGACATTCGGGTTCCTCTATCCGGACATCCTGCATGTCCAGGATGAGGTCATGCCACGCATTTACAGCGGCCGGGATGGGACGCAAGCGTCTGCCTCAATTCGCGCTGGGGGCTTCCTGGCCGGAAGGTTCACGGTCTGATGAAGGCCACCCCTTCATCGGGAACATCAAGAGATCCCTGTATGGGCTGACAGGATCATGGCCCGCGGTGCATGGCTGGGGGAAACTGCCGCCGTGATCGAGGAGAGCTGGCCTAGGACGGCACCTCCACCACCGCTGGGCGATGAGTAGGGCGAAACGAAGGCCCCCTACGGCTTCAAGGACAGTGACAGAACGGCATGACAGCTTCCGAAATGCGTAAAGGGCTCCCCCAATATGCCGAATCAACGCCGTAACCCCATCGGAGGGGTCCAGTTCGTTCAGCTTCATCAGGAACCTGCGCGGCGGTAGGAACGGCGTCCCGCCGACGGAAAAGCCTTTCCGGGTGGGTCCGCATGGATGTGTCCAGCAGACATCAGCCTCGGCATTCTCCGTTTCACCGCCGCGATCCGGTGACAGGCGTTTCGTCCGTCCGCGTCCTCCAGCCCTGCTGCCGTGCACCCGTTCGGCCGACATGGACCGTCAATGACACCCCCTGTCTCTCCGACGACGGTCTGGCCCGAGTGTCATTGGTTCTGGGGAATGCCGAACGGGCGCGTCCGACCACCGTTTCGGCAGACGGATGCTCGCCATTCGGCCCTCCAGGACCGGCTTCCTTTCCCGGTGCTCCCATACGGTCATGATAGCGGTAACTCACCATCCACCGAGCGGCACCTGAGACGGAATGGCAAGGGTGCCCAGGGTCAAGCTGAGCCCTACCCGGATGGAATTGACGTTTGCGGATCAGACCAAAGTGGAATAAGGTCAGCACCCGAAAGAAACCACAACAATTGAACTGAGGGGAATGCCCATGAATCTGTCGTCAATTTTGCGTGTCGGTACCTGTATCACTTCCGCTGCCGTAGCCCTGCCCGTGCTGGCAGGCGAACTCGTGATCAATACCGACACATCAGACCCTGCCCCCAAAGCCGCTTTCGAAGCGCTGATAAAGGATTTCGAGGCAGAAAACCCGGACATAGAAGTCACTTGGAACGTCTTTGATCACGAAGGTTACAAGACTTCGATCAGGAACTTCCTGACCGCGGATGCGCCCGATATCGCCAACTGGTACGCTGGTAACCGTATGCTGCCCTACGTGAATGCGGGACTGTTTGAGCCGGTTGATGACGTGTGGGAGGAACATGGGCTGAACGAGTCGCTCAGATCCGCCGTGGCCTCCATGACGATCGATGGTAAGAAATGGGGCGTCCCCTATACCTACTATCAGTGGGGTGTCTACTATCGGAAAGACATTTTCGAACAGCTTGGCGTTGCGGTTCCGACAGACTGGGAAGAATTTAAGCAGGCCTGCGCGACACTGGTCGAAAATGGCGTGACCCCGATCACGATCGGAACGAAATATCTCTGGACCGCCGCTGGTGTCTTTGACTACCTCAACCTCAGAACGAATGGCTATGATTTCCACATGAGCCTGACAAGGGGTGAGGTCGAATGGACCGATGATCGTGTCAGGACAACCATGGAAAACTGGAAGGAGCTTCTCGACGCAGGCTGCTTCATCGAAGATCATGCCGCTTTTTCTTGGCAGGAAGCGCTCGCACCGATGGTGCAGGGAGATGCCGCCATGTACGTGATGGGGAACTTTGCCGTCGCTCCGCTTCGTGCGGCTGGTCTGACCGACGATCAGCTCGGCTTCTTCCAGTTCCCGGAAATCACTCCGGGAATTCCGGTTGCGGAGGAAGCCCCAACCGACACGGTTCACATTCCGGCGAATTCGAAGAACAAGGAGAATGCGAAGAAGTTCCTCGCCTTCATCGCCCGTGCCGATGTTCAGACCAAGATCAATGAGACTCTGGGTCAACTGCCGATCAACTCCGGATCCTCCGTGGCGGATGACAAGTTCCTGCAGGCCGGCTTCGCGATGCTGTCGGCCGCCGATGGCGGGATCGCCCAGTTCTTTGACAGGGACGCTCCAGCGGAGATGGCAAAGGTAGGGATGGAAGGCTTCCAGGAATTCATGGTCAAACCGGACAGGCTGGACCAGATTCTCGACCGCCTGGAAAAGGCACGCGCCCGCATCTACCAGTAACCTGAACTCACTCCCGGACGCCCGTTCCGGCAGGAACGGGCGTCCGCGCCCCCGGGAATTGCGGACATAGAGCGATTGCGGAACTCCATGGCGATGCCAACCATCAACCAGCGGACGCTAGCACCTTGGCTATTCCTGACACCTGGCGTGCTGGTTTTCATCATTTACGTCATTTTCCCTATTTTCCAGTCAATGGAGATCTCGCTCTATGAATGGGATGGGTTGGGCGAGCGCACCTATATCGGCATGGGCAACTATGCGGAACTGCTGGATGATGAAGCGTTCTATACCTCGCTGAAGAACAATGTCATCTGGCTTGTCCTATATATGCTTGCCATCCCTGCGGGTCTCTTCATCGCATTGTTCCTGAATCAGAACGTCCGGGGCATTCGGCTATACAAGTCGCTTTTCTTTTTTCCCTTTGTCATTTCACAGGTTGTCGTCGGCCTCGTTTTCAGCTGGTTCTACGATCCGAGATTCGGGCTGATGAACGTCGCCCTCATGGGGCTTGGTTTCGATGCCATACCGGTGCTGGCCGATGAGAGATTCGTTACCTATGGCATCATCGCCGCCGGTCTGTGGCCACAGACCGCCTACTGCATGATCCTGTATCTGACTGGCCTTAACGCGGTCGACCCGGAACAGATAGAGGCTGGCAGGCTGGACAATGCGAAGGGGTGGCGGATGCTGTGGTATATCGTCCTGCCACAGCTCAAGCCCGCGACATTCATCGCCATCGTCGTCACCGTGATCGGTGCGCTTCGGTCTTTTGACCTGATTTCAATCATGACGGATGGCGGGCCATGGGGTTCAAGCCGGGTGCTTGCATTCTACATGTACGAGCAGGCTTTCTCGGAATACGGCTTCCGCATGGGTTACGGAGCTGCGATCGCCGTCGTGCTGTTCCTCATCATGATCGTCTATATCGGCGTGTTCCTGTACAAGATGTACAGGGATGAGAAAGGGCTCTGAACATGTTCCCAACCCCCGTCGAGAAATGGTCTCCCACGAACCGTGCACTCTACAGGGGCGCGCTTCCACTGGCATTGCTGATCTGGCTGCTCCCGCTGCTAGCGGTTGCCCTGACTTCCGTCCGCTCTCTTGGCGACATCACGGCAGGAAATTACTGGGGTTGGCCAACCACCATCAACCTTCTGGAAAACTATACTGCCATTTTCGAAAACACGCCGATTGGAAAATATATCCTGAACAGCTTCAAGGTGACGATACCGACGGTGCTGGGAGCTGTAACGCTTTCCTGCATGACAGGCTTCGCGCTCGCCGTCTACGGCTTCCGGGGAAACCTCCTCGTGTTCTTCATGTTTGTCGCCGGGAATTTCGTGCCCTTCCAGATACTCATGGTCCCGGTGAGGGATCTTACCCTTCAGTTGGGTCTCTATAATACGATTACCGGGCTCGCTCTATTCCATATCGCCTTCCAGACGGGATTCTGCACGCTCTTCATGAGGAACTTCATTCGAGCCCTGCCGAAGGAGTTGATCGAAGCGGCGCGTGTCGAAGGTGTGAGCGAGGTCAGGATATTCTGGTACATCGTTCTGCCATTGATGAAGCCGGCGATCGCGGCACTCAGCGTCCTCGTCTTCACGTTCATCTGGAATGACTATTTCTGGGCAACCGTCCTGACCCAGGGAGCCGATACCCAGCCCATAACGGCTGGGCTCTATTCCCTGAACGGTCAGTGGGTAGCTGCCTGGCATCTTGTCTCCGCTGGGTCGATCGTGGCCGCAATCCCACCCGTCGCCATGTTTTTCCTGATGCAGAAACACTTCATCGCTGGCCTTACTCTTGGTGCCGTTAAATAGCTCAGGCTGCATTCATGAGCACGCATAGACCAGGATTGAAACCTCTGGAATGATGTAGTCCTCACTCACGGGCGACCTACCGGGTTTGCATCAGACCCATATGCGATGGTTCGCTTTGCAGCGGGCGGGGATCGCGCATGTTTCCCGCTATGGCCGTACATGACCTTGATGCGACCGACATGGCGCTGCAGGCGCAGATGGCTTACATCTGGATAAGGATGTGGAAGGACTTTGGGGAAAGCTGGATGAGCGGTGAAGCGCATCACATCTACAGAATCGCATGTATAGGCGAGGTGATGGTCGAACTCGTTACCGACAGTGAAGGTCAGGTGCAACTGAATGTGGCCGGTGACACCTATAACACAGCGATCTATATGGCGAGGCTGCTTGCTGGTGGCGCTGCCTCCGTTTCCTACATCACGGCGCTGGGCCTTGACCGGTTTTCCGAACGGATAGTGACGCATATGGCTGCGCATGGGGTTGGCACTGGCTATCTGGAGAGACGTGCGGACAGGTCGCCGGGGCTCTATGCCATCGACACGGATCATACCGGTGAGCGCAGCTTTACCTATTGGCGTTCCGACAGCGCGGCACGAACGCTGTTTTCCGAGCCAGCGCGTATGGGGCTAGATGTTCTTGAGGAGTTCGATCTGATCTATCTGTCGGGCATTACCCTGGCGATTCTGCCGCCAGCCGTGCGACTCCGGCTAATGTCAGCTCTGGACCGGTTCCGTGCCAGTGGCGGTCTGGTCGCCTATGACAGCAACCATCGTCCGCTTCTGTGGGAAAGCACCGAGGAAGCGCGGGAGGTCAATCTTGCGATGTGGTCCCGAACGGATATCGCACTTCCTTCTGTCGATGACGAACTGAAGATCCATGGCGAGACCAGCGAGGACCAGGTTCTGAAGCGCCTGAATTCACTCGGAATGCGGGTTGGCGCTATCAAGCGGGGCGCTGCGGGACCAGTTTCGATCAATGGGTCCGCGCATGGGATGACATTCGCTCCCGTAAACAGAATTGTTGATACAACTGCGGCAGGCGATAGCTTCAACGCCGGTTTCCTGGCGGAGACGGTTCGAGGCGGTGGACAGGTGACGGCTATGAATACCGGGCACGCGCTGGCGTCATTGGTCATTCAGGCGCGAGGCGCGATAGTTCCGACTTAACCCTGGATGGGTTCCCTGTTTCCATTCAGGCTGCGGCGATACGTGGTGGCTGCTTTGCTCCTGTCATATAGGCCACGGCGTCAGACATCGTACAGTCCCTAGGGTCGACAACGCATAACCGACGGCCAAGCCTGTGGATGTGAATCCGGTTAGATACTTCGAACACATGCGGCATGTTATGGCTGATCAGGATTATCGGAATGCCGCGTGCACGGACATCCTGGATAAGCTCCAGAACGCGGCGGCTTTCCTTGACACCAAGCGCCGCTGTCGGTTCGTCGAGAATAATGACCTTGGAGCCGAATGCGGCGGCGCGTGCTACGGCGACACCCTGGCGTTGGCCACCGGAAAGCGTTTCGACCGCCTGCTTGATGTTCTGGATCGTCATCAACCCAAGCTCGGTTAGCTTCTGGCGAGCGAACTTCTCCATTGCCGGCCGGTCAAGCTGCCGCAGAAGCATCCCTCGCCAGCCCGGCCTTCGAATCTCGCGCCCCATGAACATGTTGTCCGCGATTGACAGCGCAGGTGACATGGCCAGCGTCTGGTAGACCGTCTCTATGCCATGCTCGCGGGCATGGAGCGGCGAAGTGAAATGCACCTGCCTGCCTTCTAGATAGACCTCGCCCTCGTCCGGGACCAGCGCACCGGATACCGCCTTGATCAGCGTTGATTTGCCGGCGCCGTTATCGCCGATGACTCCCAGCACTTCGCCTGGATAGAGCTCGAAGTTACAGTGGTCGAGTGCGGTGACGCGGCCGAATCGCTTAACGAGGCCCTTGGCGTGGAGAATGGGTTCCATCAGACTGACACCCTTCTGATCCACTGATCGACGGCGACAGCGGCAATGATGAGAACGCCGATCAGGAAGTAGGTCCACTGCACGTCGGCGCCAAGCAGGCGCAGGCCCAAAGTGAAGACACCGACGATCAGAGCGCCGAAGAGCGAGCCCAGAATAGAGCCACGTCCGCCAAAGAGCGAGATGCCACCGATCACCACGGCGGTGATGGATTCGATATTCGCGAGCTGTCCGGCGGTGGGAGACACCGATCCGATTCTTCCGATAAGCGCCCAGCCGGCAAAGGCGCAGATCAGGCCGCTTAGCATATAGACCGAGATGAGCACCTTTTTGACCTCGACCCCCGAGAGTTCCGCCGCGTCGGGATCATCTCCCACTGCGTATACGTGACGTCCCCAGGCCGTGTGCTGAAGTACATACGAGAGACCCAGGACAAGAAGGACCATGAACACCACGCCCAGCGTGAATACAGCGCCGCCGATGCTGATCTTGTTTCCAAAGAACTGTAGCAGCGCAGCTTCGGCGGCGATGTCCTGGCTGCGGATGGTTTCGTTTGCGGAATAAAGGAAGTTCGACGCCAGAACGATCTGCCACATGCCTAGCGTGACGATGAATGGTGGCAGTTTGACCCGCGCGACGAGCCATCCGTTGATGAACCCGCAGAGCGTGCCGCAAAGAAGTCCACACAGAACCGCTACTGGAACCGGTAGACCGTAGCGGAAGGTGAACTGGCCCATGACCACCGAACTGAGCACCATGATTGCACCGACGGAGAGATCAATGCCTGCAGTCAGGATCACCAGCGACTGGGCCGCGGCGACGATGCCTACGATCTGCACCTGCTGCAGGATCAGCGTCATCGCGAAGGGAGAGAAGAATTTTGACCCAAGCAGCAGGCCGAAGATCACAATCGACAGGATCAGCACGATCAGCGGCACAAGCGAAGGATTCACGTGAAGGACATGCTGTATCCGGTAGACCACGCCCGTGCGGGGATCGTCGAACTCGACGACGGACTGCGTAGCCTCGTCAAGTGACGATTCGAATTGCTGTCCCTTGTTCGAGGTGTTTGACATGGGGCTCCCTGTTGACTGACTCTGTTCTGTATTGTTGCGGCTGAGTCAGAATGTAGCCCTCTTTGTCGGTAATCGTCCACCGCGAAGGGGCGAACTGGCCGCCCCTTCGAAATATATGTTGTGGATCAACCCCAGCAGCGGGCTGTTCCCTCATCGGTGTCGATGGAGTCGACGCCTTCGGCAGGCTGGTCAGTCACCAGCGCAACACCGGTGTCAAAGAAGTCCTTGCCAGGAGTGTTCTCAGGCTTGGCGCCGCTGTCGGCCCAGTTCTTGACCGCTTCTACGCCAAGCGAAGCCATCAGGAGAGGGTATTGCTGCGAGGTTGCGCCAATCACGCCGTCCTTGATATTCTGGACGCCGGGGCAGCCGCCGTCGACAGAGACGATCAGCACGTCATTCTCGCGACCGATTGCCTTCAGTGCCTCATATGCGCCTGCTGCGGCGGGCTCGTTGATCGTGTAGACGACATTGATCGTTGGATCCTTTGCCAGCAGGTTCTCCATAGCCGTACGGCCACCTTCCTCGTTGCCAGCGGTCACGTCATGTCCGACGATGCGGGAGTCGTCCTCATCGCCCCATTTGTTCGGGTCGGCTATGTCAATGCCGAAGCCCTGCATGAAGCCCTGATCGCGCAGCACACCGACGGTTGGCTGGCTGAGGGCGAGGTCGAGCATGCCAATTCTCGCGTTGGCAGCCTCGTCGCCCAGTGACGCAGCGGCCCATTTGCCGATAAGTTCGCCGGCCAGGAAATTGTCGGTGGCAAAGGTGGCGTCAGCGGCGTCGATTGGGTCAAGCGGAGTGTCTAGCGCTATCACGAGCAGCCCCGCTTCCCGCGCCTGTGTGACTGAGGGCACAATGGCGGTGGTGTCCGAGGGCGTAAGCAGGATGCCCTTCGCACCGTCGGCGATGCAGGTCTCGATAGCCTGGACCTGGGTTTCGTTGTCGCCGTCGATCTTGCCGGCGAAAGCCTTTAGCGTCATGCCCAGCTCTTCAGCCTTGGCGGTGGCGCCTTCCTTCATCTTGACGAAGAAGGGGTTGGTATCCGTTTTGGTGATGAGGCAGACGGTTGTCGAGTGGCCGTCAGCCGAAGCGGCTCCTGCCCAGGCAATGGCCCCGAGTGCAGTTCCGATCAAGAGCTTTCTCATTGGAGTCCTCCCATAGGATGTGCGAATCTCCCGGGTCGCGCCGGGAATATCGGAATAGGTAGTGATGATTCGTGTGGTCGTCAATAAATAAATAAAGTTTATTTACAAATGGACAGTGACCAGTCTGTCGGTTATCGTGCCTGTCATGTCACGAGGCCGATATGAACCATGTCCATGAACTCCAGGCCGATTCGGGAACCTGAGAGCGGTAGCAACCAGTCTGGGCTGCGGGACCAGAACGCGCGGCTGATCTTGTGGTACATCCGACGCCATGGGTCAATGGCGAGCGCGGAAATCGCCCGTCGATCCGGGCTCTCGGCGCAGACGGTTTCGAACATTGTCCGCGCGCTTGAGGCGGAAGGCCTGCTGACGCGGCATGCGGCGATCAAGCAGAACAGGAGAGTCGGTAAGCCGCTGACACCAGTCTCCCTGAATCCGGCGGGCGTATATTCGCTGGGACTGAACATTGGACGTCGGGCCGCGGAACTGGTTCTGGTGGATTTTACCGGCGCAAGGCTTGACGAACGGTTCGTTACCTATCTGTATCCGACACCGGACGGTGTGTGCTCGTTTCTGTCGGCTGCGCAACGGGAGATCGTTGAGAGTAGGCCAGAACTGGCTGGCAAACTGGCGGGGATTGGAGTTGCGGCTCCATTCCAGCTCTGGAACTGGCTGCAACTGGTTGACGCACCCGAGGCGATCATGGAGCAGTGGCGTTCGCTCGATATTGCTGAGTGGGTGTCTGGGATTACCGGACTTGAGGCGGTGTTCGAAAACGACGCAACCTCCGCATGCGTTGCAGAGCATCTGTTGGGACTAGGGCACGAGCTATCGGATTTTGCCTATTTCTTCCTTGGAGCGTTTGTTGGCGGCGGGCTTGTCCTGGACGGCAAGGTGTTTACCGGGCGTACCGGAAACGCTGGTGCCTTTGGCTCCCTGCTGGTTCCGGACGGAAAGGGTGGGGTGACCCAGCTTCTAAACCTTGCATCGCTCTATCGGCTGCAGCGGGGCCTGTCAGACAGCGGCAAAGGGCCGGACGCCCTGCGTCAGAATTCGGATGACTGGTCTGGATTTGGCGCGGAGGTCGATGCCTGGATCGCGGCCACATCCGTCAATCTCGCCCTTGCGGCCGCTGCGGTCGTGGCAGTGGTCGATGTCGAGGCGGTTCTAATTGACGGGGCACTACCTGTCGATGTGACGAAGCGACTTGCCAGATCCACACGGGATGCGCTGGATGGGGTTGATCTGACAGGCATTATCAGGCCGGAGGTTCGCGAGGCGACGGTCGGTAGAGCGGCGCGCTCGATCGGTGCTGCCCTTCTTCCCATCCACTCCCAGTATTTCATGTCGTAAAGGCTGGAAGCCTGGGCGCGTCAATCCATGGACGACAACGGACATGCGCTTACGTGAGAGACCTGGTGCCCGGCATCCTCGAATCCGTGTCCGCCTGAGAAGGGATGCTCCGGCCGACATTCAGCATCGCGCGCCCGCTGCCAGTCCGAAGTGCAACGCAGTTCCGAGGAGTGGGCTTCGTACCCGGTATCCGGAATTCCCACCTTCGTGTGGTACCGGGGCACAGGTTGGTCCGGGAGGCTGCGGGGCTGGACGCGTTTGGGCCCTGAAAGGCTGAGGTAGATTTGGTCTCCCAAGCCTCCAAACTTCCATGTCTCCATTCAGGGGAATTACCAGTGGAATCCGGGAGGTTCCCGATGTGCTTCCAGCCGCAGTGCCCTATAGGAGGACAGTATCCGATGTGGCGGAAGCCGACACAGGGCGTTACGGAGCGTCACGCTATGTTTTCTTCCGGTCATCCACGATGTTCATGGTGGCGGTGCCGCTGCTGCCGAGCTCAACCGAAGCGAACGGGCCTCCCTGACACATATGGCCCGGATCCAGCGGGTCGATCGGGTCCGCCTCCGAAAGAACTTGTTTCGCGAACTCCTCCGCATTGTCCTTCGGACGGTATCCGAGGAAACTGGCGCGGCTGTTATCCACAGGCGCCCGATCATTGTCGGATACTCCGTATACCACGCTGAAACCGGTGACCGGGGTGTTGATCGCGCAGGTGACCAGATGAATGAGGTCATCATAGCTCAGCCATGTCCCCAACGCCCGCGGGCTGTTCACCTGAGCGCAGCTGACAATGCGCATGCATACCGCCTCGATCCCACGCCTGTCCCAGTATAGGCTGGCCAGATCCTCCGCAAAGCACTTTGCGAGCCCGTAATAGGTGTCCGGGCGATGCGGCACATCCGTACCGATGAATTCCGTTTTTGGATACATTCCCACAGCATGAATCGAACTGGCATAGACAACGCGCCGCAGCCTGTTCCGATAGGCAGCCTCCCAGATGTTGTAGGCTCCAATGATGTTCGGCCCGAGGATCCTCTCGAATGGCGCCTCGTCGCCAACCGCACCGAAATGCACCACCATTTCCGCACCGTCCAGCAGGGAATGAACCTCCTCGAACGAGGCAAGATCGGCGCGCAGATAGCGTTCGCCAGGATATGGACGCCCGAGATCCTCGACGATGTCGGAAGATACAAGCTCATCGCAAAGCATTGTCAGGGGTTCGCGAAGGTAGGATCCAAGCCGACCTGCGGCACCTGTCAGGACAAGTCGTTTCATGTGGAATGCTCCCATTGTTCAGGTTGTCAGGGCCGGATGATGGCTCCTTCGGATGGTTTCGGCAGCCTGGGTGCCGGTTTCATCAGATCACGGCCCATTCGGCCAGAGGGCGATCATTCACAATTCGGTCGTAGTGAAATGGGGACAGATCAAGCGTGCGGTATTCGCCGTAGGTGAGCCATTCGGTGATCCCACGTCCCATCGCGGGGGACTGCTGCAGCCCATGTCCAGAGAAACCATTGAGGAACAGGAAGTTCCGGATCCCTGGATGCGGTCCGACGACCGCATTCTGGTCCAGAACGTTGTAGGCGTAATGTCCCGCCCACTGGTTGATGACGCGGATCGACTCAAATTGGGGAATGCGGTCAGCGATGATGGGCCAGACATGGTCCTCCCAGAGGCCATGATCCATCGCGAAATCTTCCGGGTCAGCCGCCGGGTCTGGTTCACCCCTGCTTCCGGCTAGATACGAGGTTGGTCCGTCCTGGCGGATATGGACTCCTGAGGGATCGATGGTCAGTGGAAGCTCGTGCGCAAGCGGCTTCTCTGCGGTGAACACCCAGGAGTAACGCTTGCGCGGCTCGACCGGCAGGTCGATGCCCGCCATCGCCGCCGTCCGTGCCGCACGCGGGCCGGATGCGTTCACTACCGCGCCGCACTGGATCGTTTCTCCCGTCGCAAGCCTCACGCCCGCTATCCCTGTGCCGGCTGGATTTCCGTCCATCGCAACGACTTCGTTTTCGATGTATTCAACGCCTCGTGCCCGGGATGACCTGCGCCACCATTCAAATACCGAGCCTCCGTCCCAGTATCCCTCGTTCTCGGTATTGATGCTGCCCAGAACGATATCATCCAGGTTGTAGAATGGGTATCGGCGCAGAATCTCATCAGGTGTCAGGAGCCGGGTGTTCGTTCCGATGGAAGTCTGAATCGCCTGGTTTGCCTTGAGAATCTCTGCGAATGCGTCCGTATCGGCAAGGTAAAGATAGCCGTAGTTCTGGATGGCGATATCCGGCACCCGTTCATCACCGCCCATATGCTGGCGAAAGTTCCTTATGAAAGCCGCGGTGAACTGTGATATGCGGATGTTCAGTTCATTCGAGAACTGTTGGCGAATACAGGAATTGGTGCGCGCGGTCGAGCTCTTCTCATAGCTGGCGTCGCGTTCGACCACCAGAACCGACCCGTCGAAGTCAGGGCTTTCCGTCAGGAACCACGCCGTCGATGCGCCCATCATTGCTCCGCCGACAATGACCACGTCATAGGACGTTCCTGTCGGCGCAGTGGCGTAGCCACGCGATGCCATCAGAAAGATTCCCCCCGCTTCGCCCGTTTGAGCACCTCCCTGACAGTGAACGCGTCCATACCGTAGGTCGTCTGGGCCGTTTCGGCTGAAATGTAGCCGAGCGCCAAATCGCGGGCCACCAGTCTAGGGTCGCGACGTTCCGGTGAGCCGTATCCGCCGCCTCCCGGAAATGCCATCATCACTTTCCGTCCATGCGGCAGGAACTGCTTTCCCTTGCCTTTCATTGGCGTTCCATCGTCCCTCCTGATTGTCGTCCGGGCCCCCGCGAGGCCCCCGCGGCGTCCTTCGGCGGGATGATGCACGCGGTCAAGCATCGCCTGAAAGTCGAACTCGTACCCCTCGCGCGCACCCACCTCCATGATCTGGCCAAGCCCGCCCCGCCTGCGACCCGCTCCGCCGCTGTCAGGTCTCAGCTCCTTTCGCCAGATGATGGCCGGACCCACCTGTTCCGTCGCCTCCACCGGCATGGTCATGACGCCGGAGGGAAAAGCGGTTGCGTTCAGGCCGTCATACTCGGGGCGCGCTCCGGAGCCGCCCGAATTGAACGTCAGAACTTCCGCTCGATGGGTCTCTCCGGATGGCGGCGCATTCGCCGTTGGCCGCAGCGAGAGCTGGAAGTTGCACAGGCATCCAGCGCCTTCCGCCGGGACGGTATTCGGCAGGAGCCGGTCGAGAGCGTCGAATACCGTGTCTGGCAACATGTGGCCGATGACATGCCTGAGGGCGACGGGTGAGGGTCGTGTTGCGTTGACGATCGACCCTTCAGGTGCGGTGACCTCAAAGGGTGCCAGGGATGCGGCATTGTTGGGGATATCCGGCGCGATCGCGCATTTGAGCGCGTAGCAGGAATAGGCTTTGGTATAGACAAGCGGGACGTTGATGCCCTTTCTGTCAACCCCACTGGTGCCGGTCCAGTCGCACAGAACGCGGTCGCGTTTCACAGTCAGTCTTACTCTAAGGTCGATCGGCTGGTCGTAGCCGTCAATACGCATATGGCCATCAGCCGTTGCCGGTGAAAGCGCCCTGATCCGCTCCAGTGTTGCATCCCTGGAGTTACGCAATATGAATTCGGACACTCCTTCGAGGCTGGCCAGCCCGAATTCCCTCAACATTTCGGTCAGCCTCCGATGGCCCACCTCATTGCATGTAGCAAGCGCATGGACGTCACCGACGACCTGGTCGGGCTCGCGCACGTTGCCTCGGATGATCTGGACAAGCGTCCGGTTGACCTCACCCCGGTCGGCGAATCTCATGATCGGGATATGGAGTCCTTCTTCGTATACCGAGTTCGCGTCGGCACCGAATCCGCGGCCGCCGATATCGGTGACATGTGCGGTGCAGGCGAAATAGCCAATCAGTAGACCTTCGTGGAATGACGGCGTGACAACCGTGATGTCGTGCAGATGGCCGGTTCCTTCCCAGGGATCATTGGTGATGTAAACGTCGCCCTCCGTCATGTGCTGACGGCCTATCCGGTTGATGAAATGCCCCACCGCATCCGCCATGGCATTGACATGGCCTGGAGTGCCGGTCACCGCCTGTGCCAGCATCTCGCCCTTGGCGTTGTACACACCAGCGGAGAGATCTCCCGCCTCGCGTACCGACGTTGAAAAGGCGGTTCGCACCAGTGCCTGTGCCTGTTCCTCGACGACCGAGATCAGCCGGTTCCACATCACCTGCCTGCCTATGTCAAAGGTGTCAGACATCGGGCTTCCCCTTCATTGCACCATCCTCCTGTCTGGAGCCTTCATGTCGATGTCGAGGCAGCCGTCCGACAGCGCTACAAGCTGCCGACCTGGGGGAAGAGTGACTGAGGTATCCGTCTCGGTGATAACGGCCGGACCGACGATAACCCTGCCGGTTGTGAGGTCCGCACGCCTGATGACGGCGGTGTCCATAGGTCTGCCAGTCGCCGAATCAAGAAGCTGGCGAAATTCGGTTGCCTGAACCTCATACCGGTGCTCGGCCGGAGTAATCTGCTGATCCACTGAAGTACTGGTGCGGGAACTGACCGACCAGACGGTGATTTCGGAATCCATCCCTTCTACTGACCTGCCGAAAAGCCTGGCGTATTCCGCTTCGAACAGGGAAAGAATCTCAGATCCATCTGGATTTCTCGCCTGCCCGGACGCCAGACCTACGGGGATTTCCCAGCCCTGGCCAGAATAGCGCATGTAGACCCTGTATTCGGTCTGAAGCTCGGCGTCAGTGCCGCAGGACCGGACGAATGCGGCGGTTTCCGCTTCCATTTCGGCAATGAGCGAGCGTGCGATAGCCGTGTCGAAGTCACGCATTCTCATATACACGCTGCGGTTCGCTTCGAAACTGAACGGTGCGCGCAGGAAACCGCTGGCCGATCCAACGCCTGCGTCGAGTGGAACCAGGCAGCGCGAAATACCAAGCTTTTCGCACAGGCGTGCGGCATGCAGCGGTGCCGCGCCCCCGAAGGCGATCATGGTGTATCCACCGAGATCCTCACCATTCTCCACCGCATGCATTCTTGCGGCATTGGCCATGTTTTCGTCAACAACTTCCACAATGGCGCATGCGGCCTCCACTGGATCCAGTCCGAGCTTCCGCCCCAGGGGGTTGCCAAGTGCCTGCTCAGCCATATTGGGGTCAAGCCGGATGGAGCCTCCGGCAAAGTCCGACGGGTCAATCTTTCCAAGTATCAGGTCAGCGTCGGTTACGGCGGGATCGTTTCCTCCGCGGTCGTAACATGCTGGGCCAGGCTCGGATCCGGCACTTTCCGGCCCGACCTGGATACGGCTCATAGCGTCGACATGGGCGAGGCTGCCGCCGCCCGCCCCGATTTCGACCATGTCGATCACCGGAATCGAGATGGGCATGCCGGATCCCTTTTTGAACCGGTAGGAACGGGCAGCCTCGAAGACCCGGGCCGTCTCCGGAACTCCGTTCCTGATGAGGCAGATCTTGGCGGTTGTTCCTCCCATGTCGAATGACAGCGCCCTGTCGATGCCGTGTCGTGTGGCAATGCCGGCGGCAAACACGGCACCTCCTGCAGGGCCGGATTCCACCAGGCGCACCGGAAACCTGACGGCGCTTTCGAGCGACATGATGCCACCGCCTGAATGCATCAGCAGGATCGGGCATTCAGCGCCTTCCTCGGCGAGACGACCCCTGAGCCTGTCGAGATAGGATTTCATCAACGGGTGGACATAGGCGTTGGCGATGGTCGTACTGAACCTCTCGTATTCACGCATCTGCGGCGATACCTGTGACGAGAGCGAGACCATGATATGCGGCAGCCGCTCCGCCAGGGCGCTGGCGATCTGCCGTTCGTGCGAGTCGTTCACATAGGAGTGGAGAAGCCCGACCGCGACACTTTCATATTCAGCTTCCCGCAGTTCGTCGCAAAGGGTTTCGACTTCCGTGCGATCAAGTGGGATCAGGACCTTTCCTGTGGCATCGACCCGTTCGTTGACCACATACCGCCGGTTTCGTGGCAGAAGCGGTTCCGGAAGCCGGAGATTGAGGTCATACTGCTCGAACCGGCTCTCGGTGCGCATCTCGATCACGTCACGGAAGCCTCTGGTGGTGATCAGGGCCGTTTTTGCACCCTTCCGCTCAATGAGCGCGTTCGTTGCCAGCGTCGTTCCGTGTATGATCTGGCCGATTCGGTTAAGGGCGAGCTCCGCCTGGCGGCAGACATCTCGGAGCCCTTCGATGATCGCATCCTCTGGCGCTGAATGTGTTGTCAGCACCTTTGCCGTGTGTCTGGTTTCGTTCGTCTCCAGCACGATGTCGGTGAACGTTCCGCCGATATCGACGCCAAGGCGTGCCTGCTCCAGTTCCATGTCCAGCCTCCAACTCGGACGGAAGTGAATTTAGGGCGTTGGGGCGGTCAGGAAAATGGGCCTTAGGCGGTAATGTCCGGATTATGTTCGATCCTGGCGTGTGAAGGGGCCTGTTTGCAGGGATGGTTGCGGGACGTGAATCGAATTGCTGGGCACAGTTTCGCGATGCTTCCACACATAGATACCCCACATATGCCTGGATAATTCAGGGGTGCCGCAATTCGGAATGGAGGTGGGGCCTCATTTCCGGTTTTCCGGGAAATTTTTGTAAACACGGTCAGATAGGGCAGGTAGGCATTGAGCTGGAAAATGTCTTCGGGAGTGTTGATCCCCTAGACCGGTAGTGTGATCCACCGTCGGTTTCATGGGACGCCGATGATCTGCCCTTCCGAAGGGGGGGGCGCTGCGGTGAGGGATGTATCCATCCGGCCGTGTTCGAACACATGGATATGTGGCAACACTTTGAATAGCACATAAGGCTGTCAGTAAATTGTAGAAGAGGAAATGGTAAAATATCAATAGCGACAGCCCTATGTTAGTCCTGTGTCGGGCTGCGAATCGCCCAATTTCACACTACCCAAACCTGAAGCGCTGGATTATCCGGTGTCTGGAGGAAGACTTTGAAAGGAGGTGCGCTCGGCTGAGCGCATTGTTAGCCGCGAAGGTCTGCGCCTGGAAGAAGTGCGCGAAAACGCTGTTCAGTATCAGGAGGCGTTCGAGGTAGCCGAAGATGGTTCTTTTGCCAGGCGGTCAGCAGAACGACGCCTGACCCGCGCTCAGGAAACAATCATCACCTCAGAGGGGCGACTGAGGGAAGCCCAGGTCACACTGGACTGCATAGGCGCGTCGCTTGTAGAGGCAACCAGTAACCACGCCTTCTGGGACAGAGCGGCAGGCTACACGTTCTATCTGATTCTGGCCTTCGTGCTGATCGACGCGGTTTTGATGCTTGGCATGGTGAGGCGCGCAATTGCCAGAATTGGGCCAGAAGAAAAGTCTGGGGCCGAGAAAGCCCTGGAGGAAGCTGAAACCGGGAAAGGATCCAGGGCTGACGTGGATCACGCCGAGAACTGGATCGACCGGCTAAGCCTTTTCTGCGGTGAATTCGCGGCCTACTGGGCGGTCATCGCGGTTTTTGTCTACTACTATGAAGTGGTCGCCCGCTACGTCTTCGGCAGCCCCACGAACTGGGCGCACGAAGCGATGTATCTGATGTTCGGAATGCAGTACATGATTGCGGATGCCTACGCGATGCTGACCGAGAGCCATGTGCGCGTGGACATCTTCTATTCACCGCTTACCCGTAAGGGGAAGGCGTGGTGCGATCTGCTGACATTGATATTCTTTTTCATCTTTGCTGGCACGCTACTGTTCACCAGCTACATCTTTGCGATGGATGCGCTTGCGGTGCTCACAGGGAATTCCATTATCAGCGATTGGGCACGGGGGACTGTATCCACCACCGAAATGCTGGCAGGCATCAATCTTACTCAATGGACCGATCCGTCGATTCGCTGGGGCGAGATCAGCTTCAACGAATGGGAAGTGCCGCTATGGTCCATGAAGTGGGTGATGGTGATGGGGGGCCTGCTTTTGGTGCTACAGGGTATCTCGAAGCTATCCAAGGACATGCGTGCCATCGTGCAAGGGGCGTCATGACCGCGATTCTGGCAGAAGTGGATACAGGCATCATCCTGAACCGGGCAGCGGCACAGGAGGTCGCTGTGGAACGGGGCAGGGGAGGGGATGCCTGGAATGGGTCTGAACCCGATCGGGTTTGTCAACGACTGTTGTACTGGCGGGTTGGCAGCAGTTCCTGCCGTGGCCTGGATCAGGGGGGGTCAGCCTACGCCATATATTTGGCGATCGGGTCCGTGGGTGTTGCAACGGTGGGGTGCGGCAATGTCGGCCAGGACATTCCAGGGCTGATCATCGGTTCTTCAGCCATGTTCTGAGCACTGCCCTGGTGCAGCGCTCCAAAATAGGCAACGCCGCAGGGAGATCGGCCAGGGAATGTGCCCATGGGATTTGAGATTGGAATCGAGTGGCTGACGCCGATCATGTTTGGCAGTCTGCTGGCCCTACTGATGGCTGGCCTGCAACTGGCCTTCGTCACTGGCGGTCTGGCCTGCATGTTCCTGTTCCTGCTGGGGGATGCGAATACGCTGAACATCATGCCCAGCCGCATCTTTCCTCTGATGACGAACTACCAGCTGTCGGCAATTCCACTCTTCATCTTTATGGCAGCAATGCTGGAGAGGGCCGGGATCATCAACGACATGTTCGATGTGATCTACAAGGTCCTGGGCGGCCTGGCGGCGGCCACGATTTTGGCTTCGACGGTGCTGGCGGCCATGATTGGCGTAATCGGTGCAGCGGTTGTGACCATGGGGATCATCGCGCTGCCAGCCATGCTGAAGCGCAATTATGACCCGAGAATCGCCATGGGCTCGATCATGGCCGGCGGAACCTTGGGAATCCTTATCCCGCAATCGATCCTAGCGATCATCTATGCGGTGGTTGCCGAACAGTTGGTGGGCGAACTGTTCATCGGCGCAGTCATTCCGGGGCTGATGCTGTCGGGTTTATACATCCTCTATGTCGTGATGCCGTCCTTCATCAATCCGCAGGTTGGCCCGCCAATTCCTGTGGAAGAGCGTATCAGCACTGCCGAAAAGCTGCAGCTGGCGGGTCGCATAGCGGCCCCGATCGTGCTGATCGTGGTGGTTCTGGGCGTTATCTTCACTGGCGTGGCGACGCCTGTGGAAGCGGCAGGCATCGGGACGTTTGGCGCCTTCATCGTGGCGGCCATTCATCGCAAACTCGATTGGCAAACGATTCGTGAGGCGGCGCTGACCACATTAAAGGCATCCGCCATGGTCATCTGGATCATGTTTGGTGCCACTATATTCGTCGGGTTTTACGTTCTTGAAGGTGGTCAGCAATTGTGCAGTCCAGCCTGGCGGCCACTGGTCTGGGCCCGTGGCGTATCCTGATCGTGATGATGTTCGTTCTGATCATCCTGGGGATGTTCCTTGACTGGGTGGGCATCCTGCTCCTGTGCGTGCCGATTATCAAGGCACTGGGGCAGAGTCCTTCGGGTTGGAAAGCGAGAGCGACCTGATTCTGTGGTTTGGGGTTTCTCTATCTGGTAAACATGCAGATGAGCTTTCTGTCACCGCCGTTTGGCTATGCGCTCTTCTACCTACGCGGCGTGGCGCCGGACTGGATGCCGATGACCGATATCTTCAGATCGGCGCTGCCCTTCCTGGCGTCGCAGATCGTCGGTCTGATCGTCTGCATGCTCTTCCCGCAGGTGATCATCTGGCTGCCGAATATCGTCTATGGATAAAGTAATCGAAGGCCCCGACGGAATTCTTCCACTTGGTTCTGGGCGGGCCTTGCGGCGCTTTCCGCTTCCGTAGGAACTTCCCGCGGCGCTCCTGGGCGTCAACCCTTTCGCCTGTGCGACTGTGGAACGCGGTCAGGAGAAGGGGGACATACGCGTGGGTGGCGCAGGTTCCGTGACGAGCCCGCCATGGCGGCAGTGAAGGCCACAATGGTCTGCAGCGTCGAGATAGGTGATGTACGGGCGGACCACGGAGACGGGCAGGGCCAACAAGCTCGCGCCGGTTCGGGCCTTTGCATCTAGAGCGACTGCCACAGTAGGATATTTGGATGCATCTGGAACCGGAAATAGTGGTCATCGGGGGAGGCAACGCCGCTCTCTGCGCCGCAATTTCGGCTGCGGAGGCAGGTGCGCAGGTGCTGGTTCTCGAAGCGGCGCCGAAGCCCTATCGTGGTGGCAATTCCCGTCATACGCGTAACTTCCGCTGCATGCATAGGGGGCCGCTCGGGCCCCTGGCCGACACTTACGGCGAGGAGGAATACTTCGCCGACCTTCTTGAGGTCACCGGCGGCAGGACTGACGAAACACTGGCGCGGCTGGCGATTGGTTCCTCCGAGGAGTGCTTGCCATGGATGGAAGCCCATGGCGTGCGGTTTCAGCCTTCACTCTCCGGGACGCTCTCGCTTGCCCGGACGAACGCTTTCTTTCTCGGAGGGGGCAAGAGCCTCGTGAACGCCTATTACCGTGCTGCCGAGGTGCTTGGAGTCGCGGTGCTCTATGAGGCACCGGTCACGCATCTGGAACTGGAGGACGACAGGATCGTCCGCGTCGACTACATCCAGGATGGCAAATCAAGGTCCATTTCGCCGAAGGCTGTGGTCGTCGCGTCAGGCGGCTTTCAGGCAGACATCGATTGGCTCGCTCGCGCATGGGGACCAGCGGCGAGAAACTTCCTGATCAGGGGAACACCTTACAATCTAGGGGCGGTGCTTGCCGATCTCCTGAGCCAGGGAGTCGGGCAAGTCGGAGACCCAACCCAGTGCCACGCCGTGGCAATCGATGGCCGTGCACCAAGATTCGATGGGGGTATCGTCACCAGGCTTGACTGCGTTCCATTCTCGGTTGTGGTCAACAGGAACGGGGAGCGTTTCTATGACGAAGGCGAGGATGTCTGGCCCAAGCGCTATGCCATCTGGGGTCGGCTGGTTGCGGAGCAGCCTGAGCAGGTCGGTTACGCCATCATCGACTCCAAGGCAACTGGTCTCTTCATGCCGTCCGTGTTTCCACCGATGGAAGCGGACACGCTGGAAGGACTCGCAGCGAGCATGAGCCTGCCGCCTGAACGGCTGTGCGCCACGGTGAAGGCGTTCAACGCTGCCTGCGGCGACACGTCCGGATTCCATCCAACGGAACTCGACAGCGTGTCGACGGTCGGGCTTGTACCGCCAAAGACCAACTGGGCGCGGCCGATTGATACGCCGCCTTACTATGGTTTCCCGCTCCGAACCGGCGTTACTTTCACCTATCTTGGCCTGAAGGTAGATGAGCGCGCCCAATGTTCCATCGGTAGCCGTCCGGTGGAGAATCTCTGGGCCGCAGGCGAGACCATGGCGGGTTCGATTCTGGGTCAGGGCTATCTCGCTGGTTTCGGAATGACTATCGGTACTGTCTTTGGACGAATTGCGGGACGGGAGGCCGCAGCCCATGTCAGCTGACCTGATTCAGGAGGCGCGCCGCCAAGCTGAGATTTGCAATGCCTGCCGCTACTGTGAGGGCTACTGCTCGGTCTTTCCCGCGCTGCATGCTGAACGTGTGTTTCGTGACGGCGACATCGTCCAGTTCGCCAATCTCTGCCATAACTGTCGTGGCTGCTACTATGCCTGCCAATACACGGCTCCACACGAATTTGGCCTGAACCTGCCCAATGCGCTGGCCAAAGTCCGCCAGGACAGCTGGCAGTCCTTCGCGTGGCCGAGAGGTGCCGGAGCGCTGTTCGATAGGTCGGGCGTGCTCATCGCATCTGGCTTTGTCGTCGCCTTTGCGGCCCTGTTCGCGCTTGCTGCCGGGCTTCGCCCGGAAAGCGGTGAGGGTTTCTATGCCTACATGTCCCACGGACTGATGGTCGCGGTATTCACGCCAGGCTTCGTGCTGCCGCTTCTGGCCGTGTGTGTCTCGCTTCGTTCCTACTGGCTTCATGTTGGCGGCGGGCAGGTTGCCATTGCCGACATCATTGAGGCACTGCGGTCGGCTGGCCGGATGAGAGACCTGGAAGGCGGTCATGGTGACGGGTGCAATTTCGAGGATGAGGATCGCTATAGCCATGCCCGCCGCCATGCCCACCAGGCGACGCTCTGGGGTTTCCTGCTATGCTTTGGTTCGACTGTCAGCGGCACGGTCTTGCACTATGGATTCGGACTGGAGGCACCCTACGGTGTTTTCAGTCTCCCTAAGCTCCTCGGCGTTCCCGGCGGCCTGCTGCTCTGCGCCGGAACCGCGGCACTTGCGTGGCTGAAATCGCGGGCGGATCCGGATCTTGGCGCACCGTCAGTATGGGGTGGAGAGATGGCGTTCGTTCTGCTGCTGTTTCTGGTGGGCATGTCGGGTCTGGTCCTCTATGCGGCGACGGGGACTGGTGCGGTGGTATGGCTGCTACCACTCCATCTGGGCGCTGTGCTGACGTTCTTTCTGTTCACTCCGTATTCGAAGATGGTCCATGGATTCTACCGGTTGGTGGCGCTGGTAAAGGACGCCTCAAGGAGGCGGGCGTTGAACGGATAGGTCGGTTCACATTCCAGCATTTGCCTTATGGAACCCGGTCCTGTGGAGGTACCCTGGCGGAAATCAGGTCGTGAGCTGGAAGGGCTGTGCTTCAATTCAGCCTGGCCTGTCCGTGCCTGGAACAGCAGCGGTGTGAGTGCCCGTCTGGTTTATCAGATGGCGAGTTGTCTCTTATGAGCGCATATGGGGAATCACGATGGGTTTTGGTGGCAGTCCGCGGGACATGGTGCGTTTCCCGGAAGAGAGTTCCGCATGATCCTTGCCTGCCAGAAATCGCCCATTCAGCCTGACTTTTCCTGATTTTGTCCGCCGTGGCTGAAGGACGGCCGTCGAGTTACAGGTGTGTTTTCTCGATCGGCGTTTGACCATGTTTGAGGGTGGCAGGTGTAAGATAATGATATAATGAAATTATTTTCTTTCATGGGGCTGACTCCCCAGCCGCCCGCCTGATGAAAGGCCGACAGGTGGCCAGCGTTCGGTAGCATGTCTGAACCTGTGGCGCGTTGAGCCTCCCCCCGGACTTCAGCGGGTTCCCGCTGAGACGCTCACAGTGCTTCGACAGGTTGCGACACTCCATCATTCTGCACCTGGCAACCGCCGATATGAGGGTGGCACACTTGCCGATGCATAGGCGATCATGAGTGAAGCTTTCTTCCAGAGCGCCACCGCAAATGGCCCGTTGCGAGCGTAGTTGCTGTCGACCGGCACAGAGATACTGTCGACCTCGAAATTGGCAGGCATGTGCCCGAATTCCTGGTCTCCGTCACATCTTTACCCCTGCTCAATGCATAACCGTCCGGTCGCTGGAATTGGAACGGATCCTGTCCCAACACGCTGGACAACACCCAAATCCCAGCCGTTAGCGTGTCCTGCAGGTTCGTTATGCAAGCCCCTCGATGATGTATGTCGGCGCACCAACCGATGTTTCGCTGCACAGGCGGGATAGAACGATGTCGGTCTCTCCGGCAGCAAAATCGGCGCTGTAAAGCCCTCCCTTGACCAGAACGCTATCCCATCCAACGCCAATGGCTCCTGCGATGTCATGCTGGAGGCTGTCACCAACCATGAGCAGGCGTCTGGATGACAATGCTGCCTCCAGGGCCTCGAAAACCGGCCTGTGCGGTTTGCCGTAGAACACCGTATGCCCGCCGCGTTCCTGATAGGCATGGGCGAGCGCACCTGGCGAGACCACAGTTTCTCCACCGCTTCGGGGACTGGAACAGTCCGGGTTGGAGCAATATGCAGTTAGATTTCGTTGCCTGGCCTGATCCATCACCGCTGACCAGTTCCTTACGGAACTACCGTCCGGCAATCCCATGAGTAGAATGGCCTGTGCATCACCCAGATCATCGGTCATGGAGATTTTCAGGCCGTCCACCCAGGCCGCTGCATCGCCGACTGCCCGTTCGATCGGAAAGAAACGCGTCTGATGGACATGACCCTGGTAAATGTCGCGCCACAGCGCCTCGCCGCTGGTCATGATACAGTCGAACAGATCAGGCGCAAACCCTATCTCGGCAATGCGCTGTTCATTCGGCGCGGCACGCTCGCCCGAGTTGGAGAGAACCGCCAGACATATGCCGTCCTGGTGCAGACGTTCCAGCGCTTCCACCGCTCCCGGATAGGGGGCGGTACCGTCGTGCAGAACGCCCCATTGATCCAATACGATCGCGTCATAGGCTCCGGCGATGTCCCTCAGGCTCTGAATGACACAGCATGTCATGGTCTGTCAGTCTCCCATATCCTCAGGATTGGCGATGCAGACGATATAGGGATTGCCGACTTTCGTCTTCTCCATCGGTGCTTTTTCTGTGCGGTTCCAGGGGTCATGTCCCCAAAATGCGACTGGTATCCTCGAACGATCCGTCTATGCCTGCAAACGGGCATGCCTTTGTTCGGGAAGACATCACGTCGTGGGTTCGTCTCAGGATCATGGCAGGGGAGAATGTGGTCTGAGCGTCCGCCGACCCGTTCAACTGACTTTCAGCATCGTACGAGTCCACGAATCGCGTGGGAACCCGATATCGCCACCTGTTCAGTGGGGTTCGGCTCAATGCCGCGTTCCTCGATGACTGTGGCTCCGCAGAGCACGATGTCACTGGCACCCGTTGCTTCCTTGACGGACTTTTTGCCCATCGAATGGCCTGGGGTCGGGTACATCGTGATCCGTGGGAGTATTTCGCATTCGTCGGAAACCGCTTTAGACATGCAGCCCGCATTTGCCGACTCGCTCCCAGGGTGCCGCATTCGTAAGTCGGATAGCATATGGGCGGGGGATTGTAGGCCATTTCGGTCTCGCGCTTCGGAGCAATGTGGTATGCGTTCCTGAATATCTTCAGGTTCAGGACATGGTCCCAGTGCAGATGTGTCAGGATGGTTATGGCGATTTTTTCCGGATGAACGTCAGGCTTCGGTTCGGGTTGCTCCTACGCCTGAAAGCGGCCGCGTTGTTCGTGGTTGTGGTGATGCCTGGAAGCGCGCTCCTGAACCGGCGGCAGGGGTTGATCAGGATCCTGTGCTCGCCCGTATGGACTCAGTGGCGGAAAACCGGTTGCCACTTCTACTTTCCCTCCGATCCTTTCCGAATGATGTAGGTTCCGAGACCACCATGCAACCGGTCTGTGGTGATCGGGTGGACCTTGAGTTCCGAGGCACCCGTTTGTATCTCCGCACCTGATGCTCCAGAGCGGTCGAGCATCAGTTGGCCTTTAGCGTCTGCATGAAGCTTTCTGTCATATGCGTGCGCATCCTTCTGGATGCGGTCAGCGAGTCCTCGGAGAAAATGTCGCTGACCAGAGCCTGATGGCTATTGGCTGAGGCAATGAGATCTTCTGCAGTCGAGAACTTTTTGGCCCGAAACGGACCAGTGCGCCTGCGAAACTCACTCGCGATTTCAGAAATGTATGGGTTTCCGGTTGCGCTATAGATCGCTTGGTGGAAAGCTTCATTCGCGCGGATATACCATTTGCGGTCCCCAGCCTCTGCCGCCCTGACGCATTCCGCCTGTGCATTTTCGATCTCGGAACGGGTCAGTAAATTGAGGCGCTGTGCGGCGATCCTTGCGCACGCGGCTTCAATTTCATGCATGGCTTCAAAGATCTGGCCGAGCTGTTCGCGTGAATATTCAGCGACAAAGACACCGCGCCTTTCACCTGCGACCAGGACGCCCTGAGCGGTCAGTCGGGACAATGCTTCCCGGACGGGTGTACGTGACGTGCCTAACCGAGCCGCCAGGCCCATTTCGTCCAGCCGCTCACCCGCAGAGAGTTCACCTGCGCTGATTTCTTCAACCAACGCAGTTTCAATGCGCTGCACTGCAGACAGTTTTCCATTTTTTCTGGAAAGTGAGGCGTTGCCAGGCATTCCAATCAGCTCAGTAGACTCGTTCGACCATCGAAATCGTAACCGGTATTGTCCAGATGGGCAATTTGCATATTTACTTTTAATTTTGTATACAAAAAATGTACCGAACTAGGCGCGAGGATTCGATGCCCCGTATTCGACTGGAGAATTTGGTTAAGCGTTACGGCGCGGTCGAAGTGCTTCACGGTATCAATCTTGATATGGAATCCAACGAGTTCACTGTCCTCGTTGGGCCGTCGGGATGCGGTAAGTCGACGACGCTGCGTATGATCGCCGGGTTGGAAAGCGTCTCGGAGGGTGAGATTTTCAAGGATGGCGAACCGATCAGCCGACTTGATCCGAAGGACCGTGACCTCGCGATGGTCTTTCAGGACTATGCGCTTTATCCGCACATGGACGTGGCTCGAAACATCTCCTTTGCGCTCCGCCTACAGAGGCGTCCGAAGGCCGAGATTGACGCGAAAGTAAGGGAGGTTGCGGATATCGTGGGCCTGACACAGTTCCTTGCACGTAAGCCCGCTGAGCTTTCCGGTGGACAAAGGCAGCGGGTGGCGATGGCGCGGGCTTTGGCCAAGGACAGTTCGATCTTTCTGTTTGATGAGCCGCTGTCGAATCTTGATGCGAAACTTCGTGGCCAGATGCGTGCGGAACTCGCCCTGATGAGCCAGCGCGTGAAAAAGAACATGATTTACGTGACCCATGACCAGATCGAAGCGATGACACTTGCTGATCGCATCGTGGTCATGCATGGTGGTTTCATTCAGCAGCAGGGTAAGCCCGAAGAGTTGTTCAAGACCCCTGCAAACAGATTTGTGGCAGGGTTCCTTGGTTCACCGCCGATGAACTTTCTGGATGCTGAATTGATCCAGGTGGACGGTGCGCTACGTGCCAGGGGCGATGGCTTCGAGATCACCGTTCCCAACGAACGGGCGGGCAATGTCGCCAGCAGCATGCGGCGGGTTACGCTTGGTATTCGACCAAGCGACCTGAACTATGAACTCGGGGCAGGCGCGGATCGGTCCCTGGATCTTCGGGTCATCGTTTCCGAATACATTGGTGCGCAGTCAGTTCTGCTATGCGCCTGCGGAAAGTCCAACGTCACGGTCGAGCTGAAATCGGAAACTCCGATCGCGTTGGGCGAGACACTCAGGTTTGCGGTCAGACCTGAGGGCATTCATCTGTTTGATCGCGAGACGGAAATGGCGCTCTAGCGCCCCAAACCTGGCAAAGGGAGGAAAACCAATGCTGAACGCTCTAAAGTGTACCATGATCGGAACGGTGTCGGCGCTGGCACTGGTGACCGCTGTATCTGCGGGGCCGTATGATGAATATTCAGGGGAAACCCTGATTGTGAACTTCCCGGCTCACCCGCACTACGATGCGGTGATGAAAATCCTGCCGGAATTCACAAAGGAAACCGGCATTGAAGTCGAGGTCGACCAACTTCCATACCTGAAGATGCGTGAGCGTCAGACGCTGGAACTGGCCCAGGAAGAGGGTGAATACGATCTGATCGCCTATGTCGTGTTTTCAAAGGCGGATTATGTCTTCGCGGACCAGCTTGAGAACCTGGCTCGTTATTTCATGAATCCGAAGCTGGCCGATCCGTCCTACGACTCGGCTGACCTGATTGACGGTTATGTCTACAACATCGGGTTCGCCGGCGGTGACAAAGGATATCTGGAAGGTAAGACCGGATCGCTCTTTGGCATTCCATACGGGTCGGAGACATCGATCCTGGGGTACCGGAAAGACATCTTTGAAAAGCACGGGCTTGAAGTACCTGAAACCTATGACCAGCTGCTTGAACTCACATGCATGATTCCTGAGCTTGAGCCTGGGATGGGTGGACTGTCATCGCGTGCGGCTTCCGGTCACCACGCAAGCCACGCGTTCCTTCTGCACCTCGCTCCACTTGGTGGCCGTGTTTTTGACGACCAGTGGAACCCGATCGTGAACAACGAAGCCGGGGTGAAGGCTGCCAATGCGTTGAAGACCATCGTCGATTGCGGGCCGGAAGGTGCTGCAAGCTTTGGATTTGGTGAAGCGCTGGGGTCATTTCTTAACGGTGACACGGCCATGTTCCTCGATACCACGGTTGTGGCAGGTCAGATCAATGACCCGTCAAAAAGCCAGGTTGTTGGCAAGGTTGGCTGGGCATTGCACCCAATGGGCACGCGTCGCGGGTCGCAGACCGGTGGTTTTGGCATTGGCATTCCGAAGAACGCCGAGAACAAGGAAGCCGCATTCCTGTTGATGCAATGGCTGACGTCCAAGAAGGGTGACAGGCTCGTCGCACTCGCCGGTGGCAACCCTTCGCGGTTCTCGACCCATGCGGATGCGGAGGTGAATGCGAAGTTCCCGCACATGGCAACATTCGGTGAGGCACTGAAATACGCTGACCCGGACTGGCGTCCAATTATCCCGGTATGGGGCAAGATCAACGCCGACCTCGGTACCACGCTATCAAAAGTGCTGACCGAAGACCTGGATGTCCAGGAAGCCCTGGATGGTGTGGCCGAACGCACCAAAGCCATTATGGAAGAGGCCGGTTACTACACCTGGCAGTAGTTTCTCCCACTGGCGGCCCGGAGAATCCGGGTCGCCAACTTTTTGGAGCAAAGCGTGTGGAGTCGCAGACGTTCAATCGATTGACGCCCTATATGTTCATGGCTCCGGCCGGGGTCATCATGGGTGTCGCGCTGCTCTATCCGCTGGGCTATATGATCTATGGCTCGTTCCGCGACTGGAACCCAAGCCAGACCATCGGCGAAAGTGAATTTGTCGGTCTAAAAAATTACATCACCCTGTTCCATGATCCCGCCTTCCGAGAGAGTCTGGGCGTCACTCTGACCTTCGCGTTTTCCGTCGTGACGGCCGAGCTGATCATTGGTGTCGGCCTTGCGCTGCTCCTTGACCGGAGCATTCGGGGCATGTCGGTTTGGCGGACCCTGTTCATTTTGCCGATGATGATTGCGCCGGTCGTCGTCGGCCTGATGTGGCGATACATGTACCATCCGACGGTCGGCACCTTTAACCGCTGGCTGAAGTCCTGGGGCTTTGACGGTGTGGACTGGCTGGGGCAGCATGCGCTGCTGTCGGTGATCATCGCCGATATCTGGCAATGGACGCCGTTCATTTTCATTCTGGCGCTCGCGGCGCTGCAGTCGCTGCCACGCTCAGCCCTTGAAGCCGCGCGCATTGATGGCGCTACGGCCTGGCAGCAGATCTGGCATATCAAGCTGCCCCTTATGATGCCGGTTCTAGTCGTGACCGCCCTGTTGCGTCTGATTGATGCGTTCAAGGTGCTCGAGGTGATCCTTGTGATGACTGAAGGAGGCCCAGGTCTGTCGACAGAAATCGTCGCACTCCGGATTTCGCGGACGGCCACCGAATTCCGGGAGCTCGGAACGGCGGCGGCGATGTCTAATTATCTGCTGATCCTTCTGCTGATCCTGACGTTCGCGATGTTTGCGTTCAGTCGGCTCCGGGAGGCGAACGCAGCCAGGCTCGCACGGCGGATTCAGGAGGAGAGCTGACATGGGTTACGAACGTCAGAACCCGGCCTTCTACGCGCTGCTCGTCGCGCTGATCTTCATGGCGGTTGGTCCGGTCTGTCTGATGTTCATCAATTCGTTCAAGCTGGACGTTGATATCATCGGCGGCACCACGGGTTTGCTGTTCCTGCCAACGATCCAGAATTATGAAACCGCACTATGCGATATCCTCTGGTACGAACCGGAGCATCTGGATTTCTGTTCGCTCAAGTTTGGGGGTGCGTTCATCAACTCGCTGATCATCGCGCTGATCTCGACGGCTCTGACTCTCATTATCGGGTGTATGGCAGCCTATGCACTGGTTCGCTTCCGGTTCATGGGGCGCGATGCGGTGTCATTGACGACCCTGATGGTGCGGATGGTTCCGCCCGCGGTTCTGCTCGTTCCGGTCTTTGGTCTCTGGAACAATGAATTCTGCATCGATAGAGACACGCTATATGGTGAATGGCACCGCGACTTTTTCGGCGGTCGCGGTGATGTCTGCCTCGCGGGTACCCATTCGGGCATCATCCTGATCTATATCGCGATGAACCTTCCGTTTGTGATCTGGATCCTTCAGAGCTTTATCGTTCAGGTGCCGAGATCTCTGGAAGAATCGGCACGCGTTGATGGTGCCGGGCCATTTCAGGTATTCTTCAGGATCGTTCTGCCATTGATCAAACCGGGTCTTGCCGCGGCGGCGATCTTTACGTTCCGGATCGCGTGGAACGAGTATCTGCTGGCTTCGGCCTTGAGCGACCGGAACACGAAGACGGTTCCTATCCTGATCGTGAACAACATGTCCGAATTCAATGTGGAGTGGGGGGTCATCATGGCGACCGGTATGCTTCTTGCCATCCCTCCGATCATCTTCACATTGTTCGCCAGCCGCCAGATCATCACAGGGATGACTGCGGGTGCCGTAAAGGGATAGCACCAGGATGGTGTGTAGTGCAGAATTCCAGTGCTCTTCCCGCGGCGATCGAGATCAGGTATGACAGGATAGACGTTCTGAGCTCACGCTGGGAAGAACGGGAAATGCCCATTGCGAGTGCAGAGACCGGGAATGCGCCGCCTGCAATCCCTGCTTTGGACCATTTCATGAGGTGGCTATGTGCGGCCAGGTCCTCAGGGTACCTCGGACCAAAAGGCCAGTATCCTGGTAGACAGGGAGAAATCGGACCGTCTGGTTGGGGTGGTAGGATTCGAACCTACGGTACACGGTACCAAAAACCGCTGCCTTACCACTTGGCTACACCCCAACGCTCCGCGTAACTACGCGACATGCGGATGTGCTTCAAGACCTGATCACGGAAAATCGCGTCCTCAGATGCGAATCGGTGCGGATTTGGCGAGACGGTCGAATTCCAAAAGTGACTCAAGCAGTTCTGGCATATTATCAAGCGCAACCATGTTTGGTCCGTCCGAAGGTGCCGTATCAGGTGTCTGATGCGTCTCAATGAACACGCCTGCAATGCCGAGCGATACGGCTGCCCGGGCCATGACCGGCGCGAACTCCCTCTGGCCTCCACTGGCACCGCCCAACCCACCTGGCTGCTGAACCGAATGTGTGGCGTCCATGATGACCGGATATCCAGTTGCCGCCATCTGTGGCAGGCTGCGGCATGTCGGCCACAAGCGTATTGTAGCCGAAACACGTTCCGCGCTCCGTCAGAAGGATCCGGTTGTTTCCGGAGTCTTCGACCTTGGCGGCGACATGGGCCATATCCCAAGGGGCGAGAAACTGCCCTTTTTTTATGTTCACCACTGCGCGGGTTTGCGCAGCGGCGACCAGCAGGTCTGTCTGACGGCACAGAAAGGCGGGAATCTGCAGGATGTCCACGGCTTCTGCGGTTGCGGCACATTGATCAGGAAGGTGCACGTCAGTTAGCACCGGAACGTCTAGGGCCGTTCGCAGGTCCGAAAGGATTTTCAGACCGGCATCCATTCCGACACCACGCCTGCCGGACAGTGACGTTCGGTTGGCCTTGTCGAAGGATGCCTTGAACACATATCCGGCGCCGACGGCCGCGCAGGATTCGGCCATCCGCCCGGCAATCATCTGGGCGTGATCTGATGATTCCAGCTGGCACGGGCCTGCGATGACGATCATAGGCAGGTCGTTGCCGACCTTCAGCCTTCCTATGTGAACTTGCCTCATCATCACTCCAGATCCGGTTCTGGTTGGCTTGTTTGGTATTCGGTTGGCAATGCGCCCAACCGGTTGAACCCAGGTTCCGGGATCCGTTGAAGCATGAAATGTCCCTGACCAGACGCAAGGCATCCGGGTGGCGCTTCCGATGCCCGAGAGCCTTCCGGGGGCGTTGGAGTGCGTAATGTGGCGCAGGCTGACGGGATATTGTTATGGACAAGATGTGCTGCTGCCCTTGTGTGCATTTGGCACAGAAAGGTCCAGCTGGATCGCGGAAATCCAGATGGTTCCAAATGAGCCGCTTTAGTAACCACATGGGGAGGTAACTGGCTGGTTCTTGTTTCCATGACGCCTCGCCATTGGATCTCGTCTATCCGTTAGGTGGAACACTGGCTCCATGACGGCCTTCAACCGCTCAACAAAAGCTGATCCAGTCCGACCTATCGTCCTTTATACCGTTGTCCCAGGATCGCACCGTCCACTACAATTTTACAAATTTTCATCAAAATAATCATCGTCAATTTGCATAACTTTGTAGTGACTCCGCTCGCGTGCTCCAACTCCATGCTGAACCATAAGTTGTGCCAATTCTTCGCCGTCAATCAACGCGATCCGCTTCGGGCTCTTCTCCACAAACTCTTTGGCGCTCTGCGTGAAGCTGGAGGTTGTGACGAACACGCCTTTGTTTGCCCCCGCCGCATCGATTGCGCCGGCGAAGTCGCGCAGGTCGCTTGGGCCTACGGACTTTTTATCTTCGTACTTCTTCGTTTGTAGATGGATGCGCTCCAGGCCGAGTGCGTCCTCGAAAATATAGCCGTCGATACCACCATCGCCTGACCGGCCGGTGACATAGCCCTTCGACGCGTCGCCGCCCCCGTAACCCATCGTGATCAACAGTTTTACAGCCACCTTCTCGAGAAACCCGGATGTCGCATTCCGAACACGTTGCAGCATGTCGGCTTCCAATGCGCTACGTAACTGCTGGTTGGCACGCTGGAGCGCTTCCTCGGGCGTGTCCATAGGCTCTGCCGAATGCGTGGTTACAGCGTCTTCATTCGAAGGTGACACGCCCTTGCCAGACCTCCATGCGACATAGGCAGGGTACTTTTTGAGATACTCCATATCGATGTGGGGCGGGGGATCCGCGAGCAGCCTTTTGCCCTCCGCCGTCAATCGGTACACTCCTCGTTGTGTCTTTTCTGTAATGCCTGCAATTCCAAGATACACTAAGACCCAGCTCACTCGGTTGGTGAATTTGGGTTGACTGCCGCTAGGCATACTTTCTCGGATATCTTCAGGTGTCAGACCTTCGGCGGAAGCTATACGCTCTCGCAATTCCGCCACCGTCGTCTCCTGGTGGTTGGCGAGAGCCTTGACAGCCGGAAGCATAAGCGACTGGAAGTCTGGTACAGCCATCAGTTCGCACTCCATTTTCTCATGCATGTTCTCTTTCGTGACGACCAAATTCGATAGCCCTAGAAACTCCAATTAAGCCTTCTGGCAAAGAGGGCCGCCCGACGCACCTCAGGTTTAGGCCGTCCTATCCTCAGGCAGCAGCCGTGTGACACGTGACCTCAAGGAACGGTTCACACTCAGTTATGAATCTTCTCAATCCGTAGCATACGGCCGGCAACGATTGCGACGATCGCGGCGAAGAAGCTTAGAAGAGCGCCCATTTTGGCTGCCGCCTGGACGGACATGCCTTCAAGGACGACAGATCCATCGAATGCGACCGAGGCGATGAACAGTGAGACCGTGAAGCCAATGGCGGCAACGAAGCCAATGACGAACAGATCCGATGTCCGCATGTTCTGTGGCAGGCCGAGTTTCAGCGGATAAGCGGCAATCCAGCCAAACAGGGCGATGCCAATGGGCTTTCCGATCAGTAGACCCGCCAATACCAGCCAGGTCGGTGCGCTGATCACAGAGAACTCAACGCCGGCGTTGAGAAGCCCAAAGAAAAACAGAATGACCTCGACAGGGTATTTCAGCTTGTGCTCGATGTAGTTCAAAAGATCGTGCAGATATTGTTCGGCTTCGCTGAAGATACCGAAAGCGCGGTCGGCATGGGGAATGGTAGGCACGATGGGCAGGAGACCCAATGCCGGGTGGAGTCCGCTTTGCTGAAAACCGTACCAGCTGAGCACTCCAGCGAATGCATAGGGCCAGAAGGACAGCTTCTCCCGAACCCATGTCGAACGCATGCGCAGTTGGTCCCCTCTGTCGAGATGGCGTGGCAACCAGTTGAACAGGAGGAACACGCCCAGAGCCGCGCCGAAGGACAGAAGCAGCCACACCGGAAGGACATCGCCGCTTGGGTAGAATACCGCGAGGATCAGTAGGCCGGCAGCGTCGTCGGCGATCGCCAGTAGCAGGAGGAAACGTACGGCCGGATGACCAGCTCCGAACACGATGCGACCCACAACATAGGAAAATGCAATGTCGGTCGCAGTAGGGATTGCCCAGCCTCGTTGCACGGCGTCGTAGGTGTCGGAGCCCAGAATGGCCGCGAGACCGAGATAGACCGTGATCGGCCCCAGCATGCCGCCCGCCGTGGCGAAAAGGGGAGTCGCCGCCTTGCGTCCGCGCAGACTTCCGTTCTCGAGGATGACGGCTTCCCAGACTTCCTTGGCGGCGATGGCGAAGAAGAAGGCCATCAGCACATCGTTCACAAGGTAATGTAACGTCAGAGTGCGGTGAATCTCTCCGTGCTCGTCATAATGGGCATGGCCGATGATGAAATCATCGAAAAGGACAAACTCGACGAAGTCGTGATAGCTATGTGGGGAGATGTTGGCCCAGATCAGCGCGAGCAACGCGCCTGCAACAAGCAGTACCGAATAGGTAGTGACGAAGTTCCAAACTCGATACATGATACATCTCCCGCATCCCCCTAGGAAAGAGGGGATAGGGCAACTCCGACGTCGGGGCAACGAGGTTCCGGCAGGTCTTTCCACGAATTACGCAATGACGTTCCAGGCGATGCCCGCGATGATTGCGCCGACAAAGGCAAAGCCGAGATAGGCGGAGAACACCCGAGGTTTCACGAGAGCCCAGACAGCAATGGCGGCGGGAATGCAGCTGACACCTCCGGCGATGACGAAGGACATGGCCGCGCCATTCGACATTCCCTGTGCGAGAAGTGCGTCCACCAGCGGTACGGCGGCGTAGCCGTTCAGATAGGCCGGAGCTCCGACCAGGGCTGCCAGAAAGATCGGAGCCAACCCGCTACCTCCAAGCACCGTCGCGATCAGTTCGGCTGGTATGTTTTCCAGCATGATCGCTTCGATGAGATAGGCAAGCAGCAGCCATTTGCCCAGGAACAGCGCGTTATCGACGGTCGTATCCCGGAACACGCGCCTGCGATCCGCCTCTCGCCAGAAGGCCCAGCTCGGGTGACCGGAAAACGGGCTGGGACGACCGCAGCAGGAGCCGCAGCGTGCTGTCTGACGCTCCTTCAGCGGGTTGGCGAAAATCATGCTATGCGTGAGTGACTTGACAGCGAATCCACCCATTAGGCCGACGCCGATGGCGGCAATGGTCTTTGCTATGGCGAAGTCCCATCCCAGGGTTCCGGAAGTGATGAGGAACATCGCAGGATCCATTAGCGGAGAGCTGAGCCAGAACGCCATGACTGCCGACAGTGGACAGCCGAGGGCCAGAAGCGCGGCGATAAACGGAATCACCTCGCAGGAACAGAACGGGGAAAGTCCACCGAGAAGCGCGGCAAGCAGTATCATCCGCGCCTCGTATCCCTCGAAGGCTTTGGCGAGTAAAGCCTCCGCCCCAGTCGCTTTCATGTAGGCAACGGAAAGCACGGCGAACACAATGAAGACTCCGGTATGGGCGATCGCGTTTCCGGCAAAGAAGACTGTGGGCCATAGCTGGCTTGGGTCGACCAGGGCAAGTGCCACTGGAATCGCAACGATCGCAAGCAGCACTTTGTCGATTCTTTTCCATAGCCCCTGTCTGTTGGGCAGCTGCTGGGTCAGTTCAGTCATGTTCGTGTGCCTCATGGCCGGCTGTGGCATCAGCGCAGCATTCGGACAGCAGAAACCGCGACAGCGTCTTCATCTCGTCATACGCAGCTGCCGCACAGATGGTCGAGCGTCCCATGCGGGTTTGCGTGACAAGCCCGGCCTGGGTCAGGATCTTCATGTGATGGGTAAGCGTCGATCCTGTCACCCCGGAGCGAGTGCCGAGCTCTCCGATACTCAGTCCTGCTGGCCCGGCACGCACAAGTGTGTTCAGAACTCCGAGCCGCTGCTCCGATCCGAGTGCGGCGAAAGTCGACGCGGCATCCTTGATGGACATGTCTGACTCTTGATGCGGTTCCATGATTCGATATTTCTAGAATTATCGAATCGTTGTCAAGCTGCGCTCGCCCATTGACTTCCGCCGGTTTCAGTTTCGTGGAACTTCAGGTAATGGCGGGAGGAAAAAACTTCTGCCTCGATCCGGTGGCCTGACTCGGTGGGGGAATCGGTTCACCGCAGTGTTTCCGGCGGGAAGCGAAATGACGAATGGCAGCCATACGAGGAAACGTGCTCCGCTGGTATCCATCGCTACCCGATGTGCCGGCCCGGCGGGACCTGCTATTTCCGCCCCGACGGCATTCGGTCAGGGATGTTTTCCGCTCACAGACTCCCGTATACACATCCTCCCTTTCCCGTATATGGTATTTTCTCCGGTGTGTGGCACTGCACTGATCTCCATTCTGGAGATCAGTGCGTCGTTCAGGTCAAATCCGCTTAACCGAATCTCACTGGATTCCATTAGGCCGACAAACCCGGAAAACGCACGGAATCGACGGGTGGAATCCACTATAGGCGTCAGCGTGGGAAAGTCCTCGTGATTTCGCAATAGTCATTGACAATACTAGAAGACTAGTATCCATTTCGAGGATAGAGGTTTGCATCATGATCCAAGGGAGGACAGCATGTACCAGAAATTCACCAGGCAGGCGCTTTGCGCGGTAACCGCCCTGTTGCTGTTAAGTGGCGTGGCCACGGCGGCGGAATGGCGGGGATGGAACATTCATGTCGATGGCTATCCAAATACCATAGCGATGGACAGGTTTGCCGAACTGCTGGCAGAGAAAACCGACGGCGAAATCACCCTGCAGATGTTCCACGGCGGCACGCTCGGCAACCAGCCTGACGCGATCGAACAGGTGCGTCTGGGAGGACTGGAAATCGGCAACTTCAACCTTGGCCCTGTTGGCCCCGTCGCATCGGCGGCGAACGTCGTTTCGCTTCCCTTCATCTTTAAGGATGTCCCGCACATGTTCCGCGTTCTCGAAGGCGAGGGCGGCATGATGATCGCCGAGGGCATGGCGGCCAAGGGCCTCGTGCCGTTGGCCTGGTACGACGCCGGAGCGCGTTCCTTCTACAATGCGGAAAAGCCGATCAACTTGCCAGCGGATGTGTCTGGAATGAAGGTGCGGGTTATGAACAACGACCTTTATTCAGGCATGATCTCTCAACTTGGGGGTAACCCCTCCCCGATGGCCTTCGCTGAGGTCTACCAGGCACTCAAGACCGGAGTGGTCGATGGTGCGGAGAACAACTGGCCATCCTATGAATCGACCGGACATTTCGAGGTGGCCGGGTATTACTCGCTCAGCCAGCACCTGATCATTCCCGAATGCCTCTGCATTAACAGTGATGTCTACAACGGTTTGTCCGACGAGCTTAAGGCCAAGGTGACGGAGGCGGCCGTCGAATCTGCGGAACTGCAGCGCAGACTCTGGACCGAGCGCGAGGCCGTGAGCCGAGAGAAAGTCGAGGCCGCTGGCGTAGTCGCCAACGAAATCGCGGACAAGGCACCCTTCCAGGAAGCGATGGCCCCGGTCTACGAAGCCTTTCTGTCGGATAACCCGGATCTGCGACCGCTGGTTGAACTGATCCAGGCGACAGACTAGGATTGCAGGGACTGGTGCCGCTGCGTCCGGCCTGCCGCCGGATTCACGCCGGATGCAGTCCATTGAGAGAGCGGCATGGCCAGACAGCAGGTCCACCGGCACGCGTTAGCCTTCATCAGGGGAATGGATGCCGTTCTGGATGGAATCGCCGCGATATGCCGATTGCTGGCCGGTGCGTCCCTGGTTGTCCTCGCCGTCATCTTTGGCTGGCTCGTATTCGGTCGCTATGTACTGAATGCGACGCCGACCTGGGTTGAGCAGGTCGCTCTGCTGCTGGTCATGGTTATCGCTTTCATAGGTGCGGCTGTCGGCGTTCACGAACACTCGCATCTTTCCGTGACCACGCTGCGAAGTTCGGTGGCACCGCGTGTGCGATCGGTCTTCGTGGCCTTGACCGACCTGCTTCTGGCGGGTTTCGGACTGCTGACGCTATGGCATGGGGCGCAGCTCACGATGTTTAAATGGGATTCGGAAATCCCACTGATTCATGTGCCCGAGGGCCTGCGGTCGTTGCCTCTAACCCTCGGCGGTGGGCTGATCCTGCTCTTCTCGTTGGGCCATTTCCTGCGGTTTGCTATGGGGCGCGACATGCGCCGGGATATCATGCAGTAAGGAGTCTCGATGGGGCTTCTCCTTCTTCTCGGTCTGTTTGCGTTCTGCGTCGTTGTCGGCGTACCGGTCGCATTCGCGCTTGGCATATCGGCCATAGCGGCGTTCTGGTACGAGGGACTGCCGCTGATGATCGGGTTCCAGAGGATCGTCAGTGGAATCAATGTCTTTTCGCTGATGGCGATTCCGTTTTTCATCTTCGCCGGAGAGCTGATGTTCCACGGCGGCATTGCCATGCGACTGGTCAGGTTCGCTTCGGCGGCCGTCGGGGCAGTCCGGGGCGGGCTTGGTATCGTCAACGTGTTTTCGTCTATGCTGTTTGGCGGCATCTCCGGGTCGGCGGTGGCCGATATTTCGGCGCTGGGGTCGATCTTGGTTCCAGTGATGAAGGAGAAGGGATATGACGCCGATTACGCCGTGAACGTCACCGTCACTTCGTCGATCGCTGGAATCATCATCCCACCCAGTCACAACATGATCATCTTCGCCATCGCAGCAGGCGGGGGCATCTCGATCTCCAAGCTGTTCCTTGCCGGGATCCTTCCTGGCATATTGATGTGCCTGTGCCTGGCTGTGGCTGCATATCTGGTGGCGGTCCGGCGTGGCTACCCTGCCGAAAAGTTCCCCGGCTGGACCGCGCTCGGCATGAGTTTTGTCGGTGCCGCTCCCGGCCTGCTGACCGCCGTCATCATTGTAGGAGGCGTGCTGTCCGGGGTGTTCACTGTAACGGAATCCGGCGCATTCGGGACGATCTACGCATTCCTCGTGACACTGCTGGTCTATCGCAGCCTGAGCTGGACGAACTTCCGCATAGCCGTCAGGCAATCGGTCCGGACGACTGCCATGGTGATGATCCTGATCGCCTGCGCAGGCGCATTCGCATATATGCTGACATTCTATCGGGTGCCGGACAGGATGGTGGAGTTGCTGACCGGGATTACCGACAATCCGATCATGATTCTGCTGATGATCAACGTCGTTCTGTTGGCTCTCGGGATGATCATGGACATGGCTGCCCTGATCCTCATCTGCACTCCGATCTTTCTACCGGTCGCCCACAGCCTCGGCATGGATCCGCTGCAGTTCGGCATGATGCTGATGGTGAATCTGGGCCTCGGCCTGTGCACGCCGCCTGTGGGATCCTGCCTTTTCGTTGGCTGCGCCGTGGGAAAGCTGCCAATCGAAAGTGCGGTTCGCACGATCTGGCCATTCTATCTGGCGATCTTCGCCGCACTGATGATGATTACGTTCATTCCGGCGATCTCGTTGACGCTGCCGCGGTTGATCGGGTCCTGACTTCCGCGCTCGGCTCCCGGCCCTTTCCGAAACGAGGTCGGAGTCTGGGCGGTGGAAAGGGCCGGGTGTCGCGCTTCGGAGCATCCATGTCTCCGTTCAAAGGGCTTCAGGTCATATCTTCAGCTTCCCGGTAGTTTCTCCACAGTTTTTCCACAGGCGGCATGACGGACCAGCCGCGCCCGTCGGGCGGCAGCGCGACCCCGGTGACCCTGTCCGCGTCCGTGAGTCGCTGGTGGAACCGCCCCATTGCCGGGTTCCGGTCCATGGCCGTCGCCGCGGCCATGCAGGGGACATCCCGGGCTGGCACCGCCCACCACGGACGTACCGTGTGCCCAACAGGGTTCCGCCGTCCCCCGCGAAGGGAGCGATGCCGATGGGTGGGGCCGTCTGGCCGCCCCTGAGGGTCCCGGGCCTGTCACTATATATTAGTTGATTCCACAGGTCGCCCGTGCTACCTGATTCGCATGCAGGTCGGGATGCGCCATTTCGGGGAGGAAACGGTCGGGTGGCTGAGGTCCGCGGCGGCGGCGGGAGCCGGACGGCGCAGTCTGGCGGCAGGCCTGTGCGAGCGCGAGGACTGGACCAACGCCGCCGGAGCGCCGTGCCTCGCCTCCGCCCGGCTGGCCCTGCCGAAGATCGCGGAGCGCTACGGCATCACCCTGCCGCAGGCCGGATCGCCGGTGGCTCCCGGCAGACCGCTGCCGGAGCATCCCGACGTCCGGTTCTCCGGCACGCTCGCGGAGCTCGGCGGTGTCGGGCTGGAGATGGCGGAGACGGCGGAGCAGCGGCGCGCCCTGCGGGGGATGATGGAGAGCCACCATCCCCGGGGCGACCCGTCCAATCCCGGCGCTCTCCTCTTCTACTGGATCAGCAGCGAACGCCTGGGGCGCGTCGGCGGGCTCTGCTTCCACGCGGCCAACTGGCACCAGAGGGCCCGGGACGCCTACATAGGCTGGAGCGGCCGGGAGCGGATGGCGAAGCTGGGGCTGCTGGTGCAGAACTCCAGGTTCCTGATCCTGCCAGGCGTGGAGGTCCCGTACCTGGCCAGCCACGTTCTGGGGCTGGCGGCAAGGCGGCTTCCCGATGACTGGGAGAGGCTGCACGGCGTCCGTCCGGCGATGGCCTTCACCTATGTCGGCGCGGAGCGCCCGGGCACGGCCTACGCGGCGGCCGGATGGGAGTTCGCCGGGACCACCTCCGGCCATCCGCCCGGCCACCGCCGGGAGGGAGCGGAGGCCTGCGGCGTCTGGATGAGGCCGCTGGATCCGGACTGGCGCGACCGCATGTGCCGCGGGCCGGAGACGCCGCGCTGGCTGGGCCCGGCCCCGGCGATCCCGGAGGACGCCGACTGGGCGGACCTGGAGTTCGGGCTGTGCGGCCATCCCGACGGACGGGTGCGCAGCCGGATCCTGGCCATGGGGAGGGCCTGGGAGACCCGGCCCGGTGAGCCGGTCGCCGTTGTCTTCGCCGGAAAAAAGGATCAGGGTGCGGCCTACAGGCTGCTTTCCAACCCCAGGGTGAGCATGGACGACATCATCGAGAGCCACCGCATGGCCACCGTGCGGCGCTGCCGGGCCGAGACGGAGGTCCTGGCCATCCAGGACACCACGATGCTGGATTTCTCCGGCCTGAAGGGCTCCACGGGCGGTCTGGCGAAGCTCGGCGGCGGCGGATCGGGCAGCGTCGGCATCCCGGCGCACGTGACGCTGGCGGTGTCGGCCTCCGGCCGCGGCCTCGGGGTGCTGGCCATCGACGCCAGCTTCCGGGAGGGCGTCACCGTGAAGGCCGACCGCAGGCGCGGAGACACGGGGCGGGCGGAGCCGGAACCGGACAGGGCGGCGGAGACGGAGACGCCCGACGGTGGCAGCGAGAGCCGGCGCTGGCTGGAGAGCCTGGCCCTGGCGCAGGAGGTCGGGAGGACCAGCCCTGGAACCCGGATGGTCACCGTCTGCGACCGCGAGGGCGACATATGGGACATGTTCGAGGCCCAGGCGGAAGACCCCGCCGCGGCCGGGCTGCTTGTGCGCTCCAGCGCCTCGACCCGCCGCTCCGTCATCGCCGGCGGTGAGGTGGTGGACCTCATGGAGCACGTCTCCGGGCTGCCCGCCGCCGGGACGCGCACCGTCCACGTCGCCGCCCGCGGCGGGATCACCGGGTCGCGTGGGCGAAAGGCCGTGAGGGCCCGCCCGGCGCGGACCGCGGAGACGGAGATCCGCGTCGCACGCGTCGAGCTGAAGGCCCCCGGACGGAGCCGCCAGACCCTGCCGGTCACCGCGGTGCTCGCCAGCGAGACCACCACGCCGCCGAAGGGCGGCCGGCGGCTGTCATGGCTGCTGCTGTCCAGCGACGCGAAGCCCGACCTCCAGGGCGCCATCGACACCGTCAGGCGGTACGAGGCGAGGTGGACAATCGAGGAATATTTCAAGACCCTGAAACAGTGCACCCGCATCGAGGACCGCCAGCTCGACGAAGCGGACGACCTGCGCAGGTGCCTCGCCTTCGACGCCGTCACCGCATGGCGCGTGTTCGACATCCAGCGCGCCGCGAAGGCCGAACCCGACCGGCCCGCCCTCGATTTCCTGGACGAGGACGAACTCACCGCCCTCTGGGTCGGACTGGAGGATTACGGCTTCAGGGACGCCCGGGCACCGCCCTTCGACGGCTTCACCATCCGCGAGGCCGCCATCGACATCGGCCGCTACGCCGGCTTCATCCCCTCGAAACGCCAGCCCCTGCCAGGGACGCAGAAAATGTGGAAAGGCATGAAATACCTCCTCCAGGCGACCGCGTTCTACAGGGCCTTCAGAAGCCGAGGCATGCTCAGGGAGTCAACAGTGCTATAGTGACATGTCCCGGGCCCGGGCATCCGGTGGAACGGCGCGGCCCCGATCCCCGGAGATGCTGATGAGGATGTCCCGGTGCCAGGCCGGCACGGGATCCGCGGCTGTCACTACCGCATACTTGACTAGAGATCGGATCCATGCGAATCGGGGACCATGTATATTGGTCTCAGACAGATTTCCCCTGCCACGGTCGAGTGGCTGGGGAACGAATGCCTCCGCGGCGGCGTCACGCGTTCGGGCCTCGCCCGCGAGCTGAGCGGCCGGGAGGGTTGGCTGACCCACGACGGGAGGCCGTCGACGGTCACCGGGATGCGGGTCCTTCCCCTGCTCGCGGAGGAGCTCGGCCTGACGCTGCCGGAGGCGGCGCCGCGCTTCGCGTCGTCCAACGGGCGACCGGCCGCCGACGACCCTGGCGGCGCCCCGGTCGAGTGCGCTCTGGACGCGCTCGGCGGGGTCCGGCTGGAGCCGTTGGCGGAGGCGGACCGCCGCGCCTGGGAGTCGATGATGGAGACGCACCATCCGGAGGGCTGGCGGCGGGCTCCGGGAGGGCAGCTGCGGTACTGGATCGTGAGCGGCGCGCAGGGGCGGCTCGGCGGTCTGGGCTTCGTTCCGGCGTCCTGCCAGCTGGGGCCTCGGGACGGTGCCATCGGCTGGTCGGCGCGGGCGCGGATCGCGAACATGGGCCTCGTCCTTAACAACCACCGCTTCCTGATCAGACCTTCCGTGAGGGTCCACGGCCTCGCCTCCCTGGCGCTGCGGCTGGCGGCGGAGCGCGTGGCGGACGACTGGCAGGCCCTCTACGGGGTCCGCCCCGTCCTCGCCTACACGCTCGTGGGTCCGGACCACGCCGGGACGGGTTACAGGGCGGCGGGCTGGGAGAGATGTCCCGGCCTGACCTCCGGGCGGCGTTCGGGCATCCGTCGCAGCGTGTGGACGCTGCCGCTGCAGCCGGACTGGCGGAAGGTTCTCCAGGCGGAGCCGGAGCGCAGGCTCGGGCATACCGGACCGCTGCACCGCGGGGGCGACTGGGCGGAGCGGGAATACGCGCGGAGCAGCCATCCGGACGGCCGGGTCCGCCGCCGGATCGCCGCGATGGGGGCGGCCTGGACCAGGAAGCCCGGTGCGCCGGTGCCGGAGCTGTTTCCGGGCAGGGCGGAGCAGGAGGCGGCTTACAGGCTGCTCTCGAACGCTGGGGTGACCATGGACGACATACTCGAACCCCACCTGGAGGCGACGGTGGAGCGCTGCCGCCTGGAGCCGGTGATCCTGGCTGTCCAGGACACGACGGCGCTGAACTACGGCACCCTGGCGGCGACGTCCGGGCTGGACGGGCTCGGCGGCGGCGGAAAGGGCACCGACGGCATCCTCGCCCACTGCGGCGTGGCACTGAACGGCAGCGGACGCCCGCTCGGGCTGTTCACGCTCGACGCGGACTTCCGGCGGCGGCCGGACAGGGACAGCACCCGCTGGATCGACGGGCTGCGGCGGGCCGGAGAGCTCGCGGAGGCCTGCCCGGACGCGAAGGTCGTGAGCGTCTGTGACCGCGAAGGCGACTTCTGGGCCCTTCTCCGCGAAGCGGACCGGACCGGCGCCGCGCTGCTGGTGCGGGCGAGCCGCTCGGCGAAGCGGCGCGTGGCGCTGCCCGACGGCGACGAAAGGTGCCTGTGGGAGCATGTCGCCGCGCTGGAGCCGGTCGGCCACCGCAGGATCACCGTTCCCGAACGCGGCGGGCCGAAGGCCCGGAAAGCGCGCGTCGCCACGCTGACGCTGCGCTGCGCGGAACTGGACATCGCGGCGCCGAGGGACGCGGGGGACAGGCGCCCGCTGCCCGTGACGGTGGTCTCCGCCATCGAGGAGAACCCGCCGAAGCGCGTCGCGAAGGGAGGGGAGGCGCTGCACTGGATGCTCCTGTCCAACGAGGGCGGCGACGGCATGCGGACGGCGGAGACCGCCCTGAGGCGCTACGAACTGCGCTGGCGCATCGAGGAATACTTCAGGGCCCTGAAGACGGGGACGAGGATAAAGGACCGCAGGCTCGACGCCGCCGACGACCTGCGCAGATGCCTCGCCTTCGACGCGATAACCGCGTTCCGGGTCTGGGACCTCCAGCTTCTGGCGCGGGAGAGCCCCGACAGCCCGGCGGACCGCCATGTCAGCCCGGAAAGCGTCGAGGCGGTGGTCATTCACGCCGCGTATGAGCGCGTCATCGGCCAGAGGGCGCCGCCGGAGCCGGACATGAGCGTGGCGCGCTACGTCACGCTCGTCGCCGGCCTCGCCGGGTTCCGCCCGACGAAGCGCCAGCCCCTGCCCGGAACCCAGAAGCTATGGCAGGGCCTGCGCATCCTCAACGTCGCGGAAACCCATGCCAGGGCCATACGGGCCCGGACGGAGCGGAGAAGGGAATGAGCCGGTCAAGTATGTGGTAGTGACAGGATCCGCGGCGGGCGACTAGCAGGTCCCGGGCGACTGAAGGGCCCTGGATTCCGGCTCCGGCGCGGGCAGCCCGCCGGCCTTGCCGAAGGCGGCCGGAACCCGGGCGTCGATCCGGTCCGACCTCCCGACGTGGCCGGGAGATTCGGCGAGGCGCCGCGCCCGGACAGGGTTGACGGCGTGGACGGTGAGACCCCTGGCGACCGGGGACTGGTGCGGGCCGCGGTGATACCGCCCGGTGGCCCCCGTCACCACGCGGGGTGAGGCATCGAACGCCACCGGTTCGGGAGAATGCTTTCGTGAGGGCGGATGGCGGGGCTGTCAGACTAATGCGAATCAGTCACTGGTGTGACGCAGTCCCTTATGTCGCGCCGGTGGAGGCGCGAGATTGGTGGAAATCTGAAGGTGGCGAAATCCCCGGGTGAGCCAACCCACAAGCGTTAGGTTGCTACCTCAGAGCGCCTTGATTCTGCCGCACAGGCGCGATTGGCGGGGACGGATCCGAGCGGGTCGGGAGGATAGGGGCGGATTAATGTCATCTCTTCCCCGCCACGCGGAGAATCCGGCGGGAATTCAGGTCGCTGACTGGTCTACATACGGACGAAGTCAATTAGTTAACGCTTATGGTGAGCCAGCCCCAACCAGTCGACGGCTGGCCCGAACCAGTCTCCGATGCAGAGCCACAGACAGTTTTGCTTATGCAGCTGTATGATGTGCATTGACGCCATCAGGCTGTGCGACCAGCTTGATGTTGAGCGATGCCAATACTTTCAGGACGGTGGCGAACTCGGGATTCCCGTTTGCACTTAGAGCGCGATACAGGCTCTCGCGGCTCACACCCGCGTCCTCAGCCACACGCCTCATACCTTTGGCGCGCGCAACAACCCCGATCGCATCAGCGACAAATGCGGGATCTTGCGTTTCCAGTGCATCAGACAGATATCCGGCGATCATTTCGTCGTTATCGAGATACTCAGCAGGATCGAAATCAGTGATTTCCAGGTTCATTTCCGAGCTCCTTCCAGATGCGATGAGCCTGTGCGATGTCTCTTTGTTGGCTTTTCTTGTCTCCTCCGCAAAGCAGGAGGATGATCTCATCCCCTTGCTGACGAAAATAGATGCGGTAGCCCTTGCCCTCGTGAATACGTAGCTCGCTCACGCCGTATCCCACTGGCTCGACATCACCAAAATGTCCGAACTTCAGACGCTGCAAACGCCCGGCTATCCTTTGCTTCGCACGCTGGTCACGCAATCTGCGTAGCCAGATAGAGAAGACCTCTGTTTGCCTGATTACAAACATTCGCTTGCGTAGCCTGCAGGCTACACAATTTCAAGAGCTTTGCGACACGGCTCAATTGCACAAGCAGGCAGGCAAGCAGGGGGAACAGGGGGAATTGCATTTGAAGTGAGGCTACAAAATTCCCTTTCGAAAGAGCTTGGCGTTACGTTTGCCGGCGGAAGTGGGAAGGCATAAAGAGCATTTGAACACGGAAGCGCTTTGCGGATTTATTGTATGCCATGACCCTGGCCATTTCAACACTTCGAGACGAGGTCGCGTCCTGCCGTCTCTGCGCCGACCGGTTCGCCCTGACGGAGACCGCCCATGAGCCCCGCCCAGTGGTCTGGTTCGATCCCAATCCGCGGATACTGATCTGCGGACAGGCACCGGGAATGCGCGTGCACAGGTCGGGTGTTCCGTTCGATGATCCGTCCGGCGACAGACTGCGCTCCTGGATGGAAGTAAGCCGCGATGAGTTCTATGACCGCAGCCGTATCGCCATCATTCCGATGGCGTTCTGTTTTCCAGGCTACGACTCCAAAGGTTCGGACCTCCCGCCGCCAAGGGTCTGCGCGGAGACCTGGCACGGACGAATCATGCGGGCATTGCCGGAGATACCTCTGGTTCTGCTGGTCGGTGGCTATTCGCACCGCTGGCACCTGGGCAGTTCCACGCGGGTGACCGAGACGGTGTTGAGCTGGCGGGATCATGCCCCCCGCTGTTATCCGTTGCCTCATCCAAGCTGGCGCAACACTGGCTGGCTAAGAAAAAATCCGTGGTTTGAGTGTGACCTTCTTCCTGCGCTTCGCATACGCGTGAGGGAGGTGATGAGTGGATGAAACCTCCTGGATGAGGGGCTTCGCCCGGATCTGGCAGTGACCTGTTCACCAAAGCCGCGGAAGTGGAACGACGCGGCGGTGTTCGGTTCATGGGGCACGATGCGGTTCTGTCGGGATATGCCACCGGTTCGCCTGACACGATCGATTTGGCCGAAAGGGCCCGAACGGCTTCCAGTGCCAAAGGTTCAGCCGTGCTCAGGATTCAGAAGTCATGCACATCCGGGAGGTGTTGTGGCTGGGCTGTCCGGACTTGGAGAATGTCAGCATGTCCCATGCAGAGCGTCACAACCACTTGATGTGAATGGGAGTGTGCAGGCCTGCACGGCTGGCGAATGCGTTCCCGAAAGAGGCCGGATGCCGCATCCACTCCCTGCCGCTCCGCTTCGTTCACTGCGGCTCCGTTGGGATTCACACCCTGCTGCAATGGCGGCTCGTGTGATATGGCCGGGCCTTTGGCCTGACCGATGCTCGGGTGCATTGGCCGAAGATGCCTGGATCGCAGCCGGGGACGAAATACCGACCGCGAAACTCAATCTGGCACATTACCCACATGCGTATCCAGTTGCGCATGGCTTCCGAGTCTCTATCATGCGAGCCAGTTCGCATCATGGAGTCGATAGGTGGAACGGCCGGAAAATGATCATGGAAGCCCCTGAAACTGAAATCGTCGAGACAATGCGGGTCGCCTGTGATGGCGGGGAGGGTGCGCTCGGGCATCCCCGCGTTTGGCTTTCAATTCCGCCAGACAGAGGTTGGGTTGAGTGCGGCTATTGTGACAAGAAATTCATCCATCGGGACTTTGCCGGGCAGGCCGGGTCCTGATCCGGAAATCACCCGCAGGGACATGCCAGATCCGGGGCCGGAAGGGAGAGCGGCAATGCGCTTTGGCAAAGGATGCCACCTTCATCTGATTGATGGTTCAGCTTTCATTTTCCGCGCCTATCATGCGCTGCCACCACTCACGCGGAAATCGGATGGGCTGCCGGTGGGGGCGGTCAGCGGCTTCGTCAATATGCTGTTCAAGTTCCTCAGGGAAAGCGGTGGACCTGACGAGCCTACGCATGCGGCCGTGGTGTTCGACTATTCCGGGAAGTCCTTTCGCAATGACATCTATCCGGAATACAAGGCTCATCGTCCGCCCACGCCCGAAGATCTGGTACCGCAGTTTCCATTGACCCGCGACGCGACACGCGCGTTCAACGTCGCCTGCATCGAGGTCGAGGGATACGAGGCCGATGACATCATCGCCACGCTTGCACGGCAGGCGCGGGAAGCGCAAGGGCGGGTGACGATCATCAGCTCAGACAAGGATCTGATGCAGCTCGTCGGCGGTGGCGTCGAAATGCTGGACCCGATGAAGAACCGCCGTATCGGAGCCGAAGAGGTCGAGGAGAAGTTCGGAGTAGGTCCGGATCGCGTGATCGACGTACAGTCGCTCTCAGGCGACAGCACCGACAATATACCCGGCGCACCGGGAATCGGACCGAAGACGCAGCCCTGCTCATCAATGAATATGGTGATCTCGATTCGCTGATCGCGCGTGCCGGTGAAATCCGTCAACCCAAACGCCGACAGACGCTGATCGAAAACGCGGATCAGATCCGCCTTTCGAGAGAGTTGGTGACGCTTGACCAGCATATGGGACTGGAATTCGGCCTGGACGCTCTAGAGGTGAAGGATCCGGAACCAGAGGCGCTTCTTGCCTTCCTGACCTCAATGGAGTTCCGCACGATCACCCGGCGGGTGGCCGAGGCTTTGGGGTGGAGACGCCGCCCCTTGAGAACCAGGTACCGCAGGCGCAGGAGAATTCGCCAGCGGCGGTTCCGTTTGATCGCGATGCGTATGAGCGGGTTTCGGATGCGACGGCACTGCAGGCCTGGATTGATCGCATAGGCCAGCGTGGATATGTCGCGATCGATACTGAAACGACTGGCCTTGATGAAATGCGTTCGGATCTTGTTGGCGTGTCGCTTTCGGTCGAACCAGGGCTGGCATGCTATATTCCGATAACTCACAAAACCAGCCAGTCTGACGATCTGTTCGGATCCGATGAACTGGCCAAGGGGCAGATGCGGCTCGATGAGGTGCTCGCGATGCTCAAACCGGTTCTGGAGGACGACGCGGTCCTGAAAATCGGCCAGAACATGAAATACGATGCCAAGGTTCTCGCGCGCTACGGCATTGAGGTCGGACCCATCGATGACACCATGCTCATGAGCTATGCACTCCATGGAGGCAGCCATAACCACGGGATGGATCTGCTGAGTGACCGTTATCTGGGCCACAAGCCGATTTCGATCAAGACTTTGCTTGGAAGTGGCAAATCCGCGATTACGTTTGATCGGATCGATGTCGGCAAGGCGACCGAATACGCCGCGGAAGACGCTGACATCACCTTACGGCTTTGGCAGACATTCGGGCCAGATCTCCATCGCGTCGGCGTTACGACTGTCTACGAGACGCTTGAGCGCCCCCTGGTGGCGGTACTGAAGCGTATGGAGATGGAGGGCATCACCGTCGACCGTGACGCGCTTTCGCGCATGTCCGAAAAGTTCAGCCAGAAAATGGCAGAGCTGGAAAGGGACATACACGAACTTGCGGGAGTAACATTCAACGTTGGATCGCCGAAACAGCTGGGCGAGATCCTATTTGACAGGATGGGCCTTCCCGGCGGCAGGCGCGGCAAGACCGGTGCCTATTCCACTCCTGCCGTAGTGCTCGAGGATCTTGCCACCGAACATGAACTGCCCGCCCGCGTGCTCGACTGGCGCCAGCTCGCCAAGCTCAAATCGACCTATACTGACAGCCTGCAGGAGCATATCAATCCCGATACGGGCAGAGTCCATACATCTTACTCGATCGCTGGAGCCTCGACTGGCCGGCTGGCTTCCACCGACCCCAACCTGCAGAACATTCCCGTGCGCACGGAAGAGGGTCGCCGCATCCGCGAGGCGTTCATTGCCTCACCTGGAAAAAGCCTGGTTTCGCTGGACTATTCCCAGATCGAACTTAGAATCCTCGCCCATATCGCCGATATCCCTGAACTGAAACAGGCCTTTGCGGACGGGCTGGACATCCACGCGATGACTGCGTCAGAGATGTTTGACGTCCCGCTTGGCGAGATGACTCCGGAAATCCGCCGTAAGGCCAAGGCGATCAATTTCGGGGTGATCTACGGTATTTCCGGTTTCGGTCTCGCGCGCAACCTGCGCATTCCGCGCACGGAGGCGCAGGGATTCATTGACCGGTATTTCGAGCGGTTTCCCGGCATAAGGAATTACATGGATGGCACGGTGCGTTTCGCGAAGGAGAATGGCTATGTTCAGACTCTCTTCGGTCGGAAGATCCACACGCCTGAAATCAATGCAAAGGGGCCTCATGCCGGATTTGCCCGGCGTGCCGCGATCAATGCCCCGATTCAGGGCACCGCCGCCGACGTGATCCGACGGGCAATGATCCGCATGGAAGAAGCCATATCCGGCCGGCCGGCGAAGATGCTGCTGCAGGTGCACGACGAACTGGGTATTTGAAGTAGAGGACATCGCCATAGCGGAAACCGTTGCGGCGGCACGCGAGGTGATGCAGGGCGCCGCCCATCCAGCCGTCCAGCTTGATGTCCCATTGACTGTCGATTTCGGAAGCGGTGCAAACTGGTCGGAAGCGCATTGAGCCTGTTGCCCGTCCACCTCCGCTCGGATGGGCACCCTGCCAGTTCAAACCATCTGGCATGCGGGCTGGAAATGTCCCTGAATGTGATGACGTTGAGGATGTGGTCGGTTTGATGGCGCGGGCTGCCGAAAATGCGGAGCGGGTCGAGGTTCGCTCCCGCTCTGATCTCCGGGCGTGGCTGTCCTCGCACCACGATCAGGAAGAGTCGGTCTGGCTGGTCACATGGAAGAGGCACACGCCGCATTATCTCGCCTATGGTGAGATGATCGAGGAACTGCTGTGCTGGGGTTGGGTCGACAGCCAGACAAGAGGGGTCGATGGCAATCGGACGAGTGTGCTGATCGCGCCACGGAACCCGAAATCGGCCTGGTCCGCCATTAACAGGGCAAAGGTTGCGGATGCGCGTGCAACCGGTGCAATGATGCCTGCTGGCGAGGCTATGGTCGCTGCGGCGCAGGCCAACGGGATGTGGAACTTTCTCGATGACGTGGAGAGGCTGGAACGTCCCGCCGACCTGGATGTGGCATTGGGCGAATCCGTTGACGCATGGGAGAACTGGCCCCGCAGCGTGAAGCGCGGGACGCTGGAATGGATCAAGACCGCGAAGACGGAAAAGACCCGGAACAATCGGATCGCGGAAGCCGCGGCGGCCGCGAGGGAAGGCCGGAGACCTAGGCCGTTTTCGCGATAGCGGTTGGGTATTCGATATGGTGCTGACAGGATCCGATGTTGAGGCGCCTCGAAGGTTCCCGGAACTTCCTCCCACCAGCTGACCGGAACTCTGTGGGCAGCCATGACGGGATCACGTTTGTGTCAAGCCGACGACTGGATGTGCTCGATCACCGCCGGTTCGATCTGGATGCGAGCCGGGGCAGGGGGCTTCAGTTGAGCGTCACAGATCTCCCGGTGCGGACATTACCTCGAATCCGCTGGGGATCGAAGACGTGATCTCGCTTGCATTCGGGCTGTTCCGGCTGGAAGCCAAAGCCTCGAACCCGTTTCCCGGTCACATTTGCGGCGGTTCATCAGTGTCCAAGACGTTCCCTGACCGCCGCCATGAACGCCTCACCGCGCGCCTCGAAATCCGGATACTGGTCGAAACTCGCCGCGGCCGGGGCCAGAAGTACGGTGTCACCTTCCTCCGCCTCTTCCATGGCTCTGGCCACCGCACGCTCCATCGTTCCGCAGACCTCATGCGGAGTCCCGTGAACCTGAAGCGCGAACTCTCGGGCAGAATGGCCGATGAAATAGGCTTTCACCACAGAATCCAGATGGACCTTTAGACCGGTTATTCCGCTTTCCTTGCCAAGCCCTCCCGCGATCCAGCGGATGTTGGCGAATGCCTGCAGCGCCTGCGCGGCGCTGTCCACGTTCGTCGCCTTGCTGTCATTTACGAAAGTGACGCCGCCAGCCTGCGCGAAGACCTGGCTGCGGTGCGGAAGCCCCTCGAACGCGTGGAACGCCCGCTCAATCGGCTTTGGGCCAAGCCCCAATGCCCGAACCGCGGCAAAGGCGGCACAGGCGTTCTGGTGATTGTGGGCACCGGGAAGACCCCTGATGTCCCGCAGGTCGATCGAGGCGATCTGCCTGTCCTTGCGGCGCTCCGCAAGAAACCCTTTCCGGGCGGAAACCGTCCAGCCCGGGCCGGAAAGCCTGCTGCCGGTGGATACGCGAATCACCCGCTCGTCCCCTCGGCGAACCGAAAGCTGGTTGGCCAGAAACCGCCCCTCGGACTCGTCCACGCCAATCACCGTTCGATCCGGTGCCCCCTCGACAAACAGGCGGCGCTTGGCGGCAAAATAGCCTCCTACGCCTCCATGCCGGTCAAGATGGTCCGGCGTTAGGTTCGTGAACACCGCTATGTCTGGCGTCAATACCCGGGCAAGATCGGTCTGATAGCTGGAGAGTTCGAGCACCAGGATCTCCCCGTCGCGCGGCGGATCAAGATCCAGCACACCCCGGCCAATGTTACCGGCGAGCTGGGAATGCTTCCCCGCATGGACCAGAATATGGTGAATGAGCGCGGAGGTCGTCGATTTGCCGTTTGACCCGGTCACGGCGACTACACGCGGAATGCTGTCGAACCGATCCCAGGAGCAGGCGAGACTGCTGAAGAACAGTCCAATGTCATTGTCGACAGGCACACCGGCAGCCAAAGCGGCGGCGACAGTGCGATTGGGATCGGGATAGAGATGTGGAATCCCAGGTGAGACGATAAGCGCCGACACGCCATGCAGCGCGCCCTGTTGTGTAGGGTCATGCAGCGTGAAACCTTCAGAGTCAGCGCGGGATCTGGCTTCGGCACTGTCATCCCATACCAGCGGCTGCGCACCTCCCGCCAGCAGCGCACGGGCTGCGGAAAGGCCGGATCGTCCTAGGCCAAGGACCACGACCCGCCGATCCTCATATCCGACTACCGGGATCAATGATCCACCCTTGTGCCGCCGCAAAGCAGGTCATCGGCTTCCGATTCACGGGCGGGGCAGGTGCCAGCCTCGCAGGAATTTGCAGGCCAGCTGAGTCTGCCACTCGCTTCCGGTCCAGAGATGGCGCAGGTTCTCATCTAACCTTCAGCGTCGCCAGTCCGATCAGCGCCAGAATCAGCGCAATGATCCAGAACCGGATCACGATCTGTGGCTCCGGCCAGCCCAGTTTCTCGAAATGGTGATGCAGTGGTGCCATCCGGAATATGCGTTTGCCAGTCCGCTTGAAATAGGCCACCTGCAAAATGACCGAGAAGGTTTCCGCCACGAATACGCCGCCGACGATCGCCAGAACCAGTTCGTGTTTTGTCGCAACCGCGATCGCGCCCAGCGCACCGCCCAGGGCCAGCGCACCAGTGTCGCCCATGAAGACCGCGGCTGGTGGCGCATTGTACCACAGAAACCCAAGTCCTCCGCCGATTAGACCAGCGGTGAAGACGAGCAGCTCTCCGGTATTGGGAACATAGTGAACGTCAAGATATTCGGCGAAGTCGATTCTCCCGACGGCATAGGCGATAACACCGAACGTGCCCGCGGCGATTATTACAGGCATGATGGCGAGCCCATCCAGCCCATCGGTCAGGTTCACCGCGTTCGCCGCACCGACAATGACGAGTGCGGCGAAGGGAATGAACATGATGCCGAGATTCACCAGCGAATCCTTCAGAACCGGCAGAGCCAGCATGTTCGCAAGCGCGTCCGCATGATGCAGGCTGGCCCAATAGCCAGTGACGCCAGCGATTACGCATCCGATCAGGAATCGCTGGCGGCCAGAAAGTCCATTTGAGGAATTTCCCCTGATCTTGATAAGGTCATCAACGAAGCCCAGGAGTCCAAATCCAATCGTTGCAAATAGCGTGATCCAGAGAAATGGATTGTCCAGCCGCATCCAGAGCAGACTTGACAGAATCAGGGCTGTGAGAATCATCAGGCCACCCATGGTCGGCGTGCCCTTCTTTGCCACAAGGTGATGCTCCGGGCCGTCTTCGCGGATTGGCTGGCCATTGGCCTGATACCTGCTCAGAAGCGAGATCATCGGGCCGCCGAACACAAAGCAGAACACTAGGGCGGTGAAGAACGCACCGCCTGATCGGAAGGTTATATATCTGAAGAGATTGAAGAAATCTCCTCCATCGGAATATCCAGTCAACCAATACAGCATTAGATCTATCCTTCATTACCGGTAAGCGGATGGCCCAGTCCACGAATGGCGTCAACAATGAGCGAAACCCTGCTTCCCTTCGATCCCTTAACGAGCAGGACATCGCCCACATTGACCAGATCTGGGGCCAGTTTTACCAGTTCGGTCGCCGTTTCCGCCCAGCGGCCACGCATCTCCCGGGGCAGCCGATCGTAAAGGGCGCGCATGCGGGGGCCCACGCAGTGAACGACGTTGACAAACCGCATCGACGGACAGTCGGCGAGCTCTGCATGGAGTCTGTTTTCGTCAGGTCCAAGTTCAAGCATATCCCCGAATATGGCGATGCGGCGCCCCCCTCCCCTACACCCAACCCTTTCGGTTGGCTGTGCTGCAGCCAGCGCCTCAAGCGCTGCCTCCATTGAGGCCGGATTGGCATTGAAAGCGTCGTCAATCAGTTCAAACGAGGCGCTGTCATCGACTGGATCAAGGAGCAGCCGCTCACGCGTGCCACGCCCTTCAGGCGGCTGCCAGATGCCAAAATCCTGTGCCGCAAGAGCAAGATCCAAGCCAAGCAACTCGACCGCGCCAAGAACCGCCACGGCATTGAGTGCGAAGTGGCGTCCTGGGACAGACAGCTTGAACATTACAGACGTCTTACCAATTCGGGCGCGAGCGGTGGTCGCCGCGGTCGTCACCTGAACGTCGACAAGCTGGCAGAACCGTTCCGAACCAAAGCCGAACTCGTGAAGTTTCGCTCCAGCCCGGACAGCGGCGGCGCTCAGCACTGGTGTGACGTCAAGTTCACCGTTGATCACCGCGATGCCATCTGGCACCAGGCCCTCGAATATCGAAGCCTTTTCATCGGCGATACCCTCAATGCTCCCGAATGCTTCGAGATGCGCGGGTGCGACCGTCGTGATCAGCGCGAGGTCGAGGCGTGCCAGACGCGCCAGCGGCGCAATCTCCCCGGGATGGTTCATACCGATTTCAATGACCGCGAAGTCAGCGTCCGGTGGCAGGCGCGCCAGCGTCAGTGGTACGCCCCAATGATTGTTGAAGCTCTTCTCCGCGGCATGAACCCTGCCCTGACGGGACAGGACCGTACGAAGCATCTCTTTGGTTGAGGTCTTGCCGACCGACCCGGTGACGCCGAGGACTTTCGCCCGGCTTCGTGACCGGGCCGCGACAGCAACGCGTTCCAGCGCCGGAAGAACGTCATCGACAACCACCAGCGGAGCATTCGCCGGGACATCTTCCGGGACGCGGCTGACCATCGCAGCGGCCGCGCCGCGCTCAAAGGCTGCTGCAACGAATTCATGGCCGTCTCGGACATCCTTGAGGGCAACGAACAGATCGCCCGCTTCCAGCGTCCGTGTATCGATGGACACGCCGCTGGCCCGCCAGTCGGAAGTCATGCGGCCACCAGTGGCGGTGGCGACTTCCCTGGCTTTCCACAGCGGCGTCACGTCGGTCGACCATCCAGCGCCGCGACCGCGACGCTGGCCTGCTCGGAATCGTTGAAGGGAAAGATGTCGTCACCCACGATCTGGCCCGTCTCATGCCCCTTGCCGGCCACCAGAAGGGCATCGCCCGGCTGAAGCGCATCCACTCCGCGCAGGATCGCCTCTGCCCGATCGGGAACCTCGGAGGCTTCCGGGCAGCCGGCAAGAATGGCGGCACGAATCCTGGCAGGATCCTCGCTGCGTGGATTGTCATCGGTAACAAACACAACGTCAGCATGCAGCCTGGCGGCCTTACCCATCATCGGACGCTTATACGGGTCGCGGTCGCCACCGGCTCCAAAGACCACAACCAGACGCCCCAGGACATGCGGACGCAGTGCCGTCAATGCGGTCCTGAGTGCATCTGGTGTGTGGGAATAGTCCACGAACACCGCACTGCCATTGTCGCGTGTAGCGACCAGCTCGAGTCGTCCACGCACACCGCTAAGGGACTCCAGTGTCTGGAAGACGTCGTCGGGATCACTACCACTCGCGATGGCCAGCCCAGCTGCTGCAAGTACGTTCTCCGCCTGGAAACCACCAATGAGGCCCAACCGCACCTGTCTGGCCTGTCCATTCCAGTCGAACCGCAGAACCTGCCCTCTGGCACTGTAACGCTGCATACGGATGCGCAGACTGGTGCCGTGCCCGTGCCCGACCGTGATGAGCTTCTGGCCGCGGGCTGCAACTATATCGGCCATTGCGCCGCCCCGCGGATCGTCCATGTTGATCACGGCGGTTCCGTCCTCCGCAAGCACACGATCGAACAGACCCGCCTTCGCCGCGAAATACTCATCGAACCCGGTGTGATAGTCGAGATGGTCCTGGCTCAGATTGGTGAATGCAGCTGCTGTGAGGCGGACCCCGTCAAGCCGGCGCTGATCAAGTCCGTGACTGGACGCTTCCATCGCGGCATGGCCGATTCCCCTATCGGCCATATCCGAGAGCAGCCGGTGAAGCGTTACGGGTTCGGGCGTGGTATGGGCCAGGGATGTGCTCCAGGCACCCTCGACACCGGTCGTGCCGATGTTGGCCGATGGCAGGCCGAGCAGTGACCAGATCTGGCGGGTGAACGTGGCGACCGACGTCTTGCCATTGGTGCCGGTTACCGCCACCATGGTCTCGGGTTGCCCGCCGAACCAGAGAGCGGCGGTAAAGGCGAGTGTCTGCCTGGGATTCTCCGCGACAATGAGCGCCGCATCGGAGGCGGCGAATTCCCGTTCGGCGGCCAGTGCGCCTTCACGGTCGGTCAGGATGGCTGCCGCGCCCCTGTGCAGCGCGGAATGAATGAACTCCGCGCCATGCGCCCTGCTTCCGGGAAGCGCGGCGAACAGGTCGCCCCTTTCAACCAGACGGCTGTCGACCGCAAGCCCCGTCACACGCGCTTCGCGCCGACCCTGTGCCGTTAGCCCGAGTTCCGCAAGTGATTTCACCTGATCGGCCATTCGGTGCCCTGTCATCTGTCTCTGTGGCATCACGGAAAGCTAGCTATCGCCAGTAAGTGGCTCGTTCTCAGGGCGAAGGCCGAGAATTGGAGCCACACGGCGAACGATTTCCGCTGCCACAGGCGCTGCGGTCCAGCCAGCTGTGCGTCGAGGCTTCGATCCCGAAGTCTCGACCGGTTCGTCAAGCGACACGATGAGAACATATTTCGGATCGTGGACCGGAAACACGCAGGCAACGGTGGCGATGGTCCTGTCCTTATAGTATCCGCCGCCCGGCCGCGGCTTGTCAGCCGTGCCCGTCTTGCAACCGACATCGTATCCCGAGCCCTTCGCCATAGTCGCAGTACCTTTCCGCACCACCTCACCTACCATCTCCCTGAGTTCAGCCGACACTTCAGAACTTAAGATGCGGGCACCCTCTGACACCTCGTCGCGTTTCAGAATCGTAGGTGTCACTCGTTTACCGCCGTTGAGGACGCTGGCGTAGGCGGAGGCAAGATGTAGCGGGCTGACTGACATTCCATGTCCGTAGGATGTTGTGATGCTTACGATTCTCGGCCAGACTGTCGGAATTAGAGGCTTGGCCCCAGCCGCCTCGGACAGTTCGACCGGTGATGGTTCCAGGAACCCCAGCTCAGCGAAGAATTCGCGCTGACGTTCCGCGCCGATCATATCGGCTATGCTGGCCGTGCCCACATTCGATGACTTTATGATTACGTCTCGAACCGACAGTAGCGGACCGTAGTTCTTATTGCTCCATTCATTGATTCTATACTTTCCCACTACCAGCGGTGCCTGTGCGTCCACCATCGTGTCCACGTCGACGAGTCCCAGTTCCATCGCCTGGCCGACGGTGAAGATCTTGAAGGTCGAGCCGAGTTCATAGACCCCCTGCACCGCCCGATTGAACAGGGGGCTATCGGATTGACTGCCCTTCAGCAAGGGAACGGGCCGGTGGTTGGGGTCGAAATCCGGCAGGCTCGCCAGTGCGATGATCTCTCCGGAATTCGCATCCATCAGAATCGCCGCGGCGCCTTTTGCGTTCATTATCTCCATGCCGCCTTCGAGCACGAGCTCGACAGCAGCCTGCACTGTCAGGTCGAGGGACAGCTGTAGTGGTCGTCCCTGCTCTGCAGGGGCGCGAAGAAATTCATCGAAAGCCCTTTCAACCCCCGCGATCCCGATTACCTCGGCGGCGTGAACCCCTTCGCGGCCAAATGAATAGCCGCCCAGAACGTGAGCGGCGATCCTCCCATTGGGGTAGAGACGCATCTCCCGTGGGCCGAACAGGAGTCCGGGCTCTCCGATATCATGTACCTGCTGGCGCTGTTCGGGGGACATCTTCCTCTTGATCCAGACAAACTTGCGTGAACCGGTGAAGCGGTGGGTCAACCGCTCCGGATCAAGGTCGGGGAAGATTTTCACAAGCTCATGTGCGGCCCGAACCGGATCAACCATCAGCGGCGGCTTTGCGTAAAGGGAATACGTTACCAGATTTGTCGCGAGGATCCGTCCTCGACGGTCAACAATGTCGGCGCGCTGCGCGACGATCGGACTGGTGGAGATGGACGCACGTGGCTCTTCCGGGTCGGTGGCGGCCAGCAGGCCCATGCCTCCGCCGACGGTCATGAAGGCACAAAGGAACGCAAAGACCAGAACCAGCAGCCTTCCTTCGGCGCGATGCCGCGCCCTGTCACTCATGTCCTCCATCTGCAGGCGAACTCTTTCACGTTCTATCGCATCTGGAGTCTCACCTTCCTGGCGGGCTCGAAGTATTCCGGCCAGCGGACGCCATGCCGTATCGGTCATGGAAATTCCTCCTGAACAGGCACGGCCTCGGCAATCAGGTGGCCTGGGGCGAAGGTTTCGTGGTGCCGCGCTGGTGGGAAGGCGATCTGGTCGATATGCCCGAACTGTTCGGGAAGCAGCGGAAACAGCTGCAGCTGATCGAAATTCAGGTTCGCGAGTTCCTGTAACCGGTCAGGTCGATTGAGATAGGCCCATTCGGCTCGCAATACGGCCCGGACCTCCGAAAGGCTGCGGATCTCCCTCTGCAGGCTCTCAAGCCGGTTGAGCTCGGCACGTGTCTTGGCGTTCTCCTGATAGGCCCAGAACGCGAGGCCAATCACACCGAGAACCGAGAATATGTACAGAAACGGCCTCAAGCTCCCGCTCCTCGCTTTGGCGGAATCGGCAGTCCGAGTGCAGTGCGGTCGCAGGGGCCCGCCTCGGCACAGGTGCGCACTCCAATCCGAAGCTTCGCGGATCGCGACCGACGGTTTTCGGCAAGCTCGCGATCATCTGGCCCAATGGGTCGGCGGGATTTCAGGTGGAAACGGGCCGTGATTCCTTCCTGCTGGGGCGCATGGCGGCTGCCCTGACCGTCCAGGCCGCCTCGCTGCCGGAAGAAGCGCTTGACCAGTCGGTCCTCGATGGAATGGAAGGTCACGACAGCAAGGATGCCGCCTGGCTTCAGCGCCCGCTCCGCGGCTTCAAGTCCATCCACGATCTGCCCAAGCTCGTCGTTTACCGCGATTCTCAGGGCCTGGAAGGTACGGGTTGCAGGGTGTGACTGGCCAGGTCTGGCGCGGGGCAGGCAGCCCTGAACAATCGCTGCCAGTTCAAGTGTTCGGGTAATTGGCGACTGGGCCCTCCGATGAAGAATCCTGCCTGCGATGCGCCAGGCTGCACGTTCCTCGCCGTAGTAGTGAAGAATGTCAGCCAGTTCCGCGTCAGTGAGCTGATTGACCAGATCCGCCGCTGTAGGTCCCCCCCGGCCCATCCGCATGTCCAGGGGGCCGTCGGCGCTGAACGAGAAGCCTCGTTCCGCGTCGTCAAGCTGCATCGATGAGACGCCTAGATCAAGCGTGATGCCGTCAAGTAGGGTCTCCGTGTAGCGATCGAGACTGCCGAACACACCCTCGACAAGCTGCAGGCGATCACCGTAGTTCCAGGCCCATTCCGCCGCCAGTTCCAGGCCAACGGGGTCACGGTCGACGGCGATAACGCGCTGTGCACCGCCTTTGAGCAGCGCACGGGAGTAGCCGCCCGCACCGAATGTTCCGTCAAGCCAGATTCCAGATACCGGTGAGATTTCCGCCATCAGCGGTTGCAGCAGAACCGGTATGTGGGGGCTGTCGTTCCGGATGGAGGCAGACACCGCCATCATCCTACGCTCCGCTCAGATGGCTGACCGAGACGCGTGGATTGAAGTTTGGAGGAAGGTTTTCCCGCCAGGCCTTTCGCTTGGTCTGCTTGTAGGCTTCATAGGTTCCGGGCTGCCAGATCTGGAAAGTCGTGCCGGTCGCCACGAACAGCGCCTCTTTGTCGAGGCTAAACCGCTTTCGAAGCCTGGGCGAAATGACAATGCGCCCCGTTTCATCAATTGTGGCGACATGCGAATAGGTGGAGTAGAGTTCCACCCTTGCTTCCGTTTCGGTCGTTTCGTCCTGAACGCGTATCCAGGAAACGATGTCATGGAAAAGGCTGATCGAGAGGCATTCCATGAAGTCGCGGCGTAGGGAAACGGGGTTGTCGGGGTGATCGTCACCGAAAACTATGGCGAATTGTGGATTCCTGTCAGAAGACCACTCTGGGTCGCCCCTTTCCAGAACACGCCGGAATTCAGCCGGAACGGAGACCCGGCCCTTGCCATCGACCTTCTGGAGGAACTGACCTGCGAACCACTGAGCCAATGTTCCGTCGACTCCTTCGCCGCGTCCCCCTCACTGATCGCACGGCCGCTAATGGAAACGGCGGGCTGGGTGCTGCCAACTCCCAAACCCGCCGCCCTGCCCAATTTACCGGGCTGTCCAGCCGAGCATGCCGCTTGGGGGATGCCTGCATGCGCACCGGATTTCTTCGGTCGATGAAGGCGGAGCCTGTGTGATGCCAAGCGTCGCCTGTATGAAACCTGCATCGCGGAGGGAGGTGAATGTTCTGCTCGTTGCTCTTTCCGCCTTCATCATGGGGTATCACTAATATGGGATTTCATCCCTGTCAACGGGATTAGATGGGAAAGATAGCATAAATTTAGCTTCGCGATCGCCAATCCGTGATTGCGGCTGAAAGAAAACACACTAAATTATAGGTTTATCAAAACAAACCACAATATATGCTATCCGCTTCTGGAAATTGGCAGGCAAAATTTTTCCAAAAAAATGCTCGAAGCCCTGCCAATGCTCCGCATTTCTGGTGATTCTATGGCGAATCATCGCATATTTTGATCGAAATTCCGAGCTCAGGTGGATGTGATTCGAATCACATGGCCTCCAGCCGCCGTCTGGTCGACTGTGCCCATGATTTCCCATATCGATCCATCACTGGCTTGCGGTCGGAGAAGGGAGATCGCCTGGCGAGTGTCTGGCCCGCCGATCAGGCCATGCCGTCCGCCACCAGACGCGCCGCCAGCGCACGGTAAGCCTCGGAGACCGGCCCATCCCCAGCTGCGACAGGAACGCCACTGTCACCGGCCACGCGGACCTCGAAGGCAAGTGGAAGCTCTCCAAGAAACGGCACACCGAGTCTCCTGGCTTCGGATTGAACCCCTCCATGGCCGAAGATGTGCGCTTCATTCCCGCAATTGGGACAGACATATGTGGACATGTTCTCGATAAGCCCAAGCACCGATGCGGAAAGCCTGCCGAACATATCGATCGCCTTTCTCGCGTCGAGCAGTGCCACGTCCTGTGGTGTTGACACGACCAATGCACCAGTAAGCGCCGTGCGCTGGCATAGCGTTAGCTGCACATCGCCGGTGCCGGGTGGCAGGTCAATGATGAGAATGTCAAGCCGACCCCATCTTACCTGTCCGAGCATCTGCTGGAGGGCTCCCATAAGCATTGGGCCGCGCCAGATCACCGCCTGTCCGGGATCCACCATCAGACCGATCGACATCATTGTGACCCCATGCGCGATGACGGGAATGATCGCCTTTCCATCGGGCGATCCAGGGCGCTGGCTGACGCCCATCATTTTCGGCAGGGAAGGACCATGGATATCGGCATCAAGGAGCCCCACCCGTCGTCCCTGTCTGGCAAGCGCGACTGCCAGGTTTGATGCGACGGTCGACTTCCCGACCCCACCCTTTCCCGATGCCACGGCAACGATCCGGTCGACGCCGCTGATTTTCATCGGTCTGTCCTGAGGTTCGGGATGGCGGCCGATCCGAAGATTCGGTGGTCTGGTTTCCTTCCGTTCCGCGGCGGAGCCATGTGCGGTCAGCACCGCGGCCACCTGGGTAACACCTGGGAGTTCGCCCACTTTCCGTTCCGCCTCCGCCCGTGCGGTTTCCAGTTCCCTGGCGGCGGCGGGACTTTCCGCCTCAATGACGAACCGGACCTGACCACGCTCAAGGCTCAGAGCCCTAACGAGGTCGGCGCTGACCAGATTGCCACCACCCGGTAGTCTTACGGTGGAAAGCAGCTGTCGGATCCGTTCGAGTTCATTGATCATCCGGGCACTCCGTGACAGGCGCTAGAGTTCGGGGTCGGGATAATGCCAGATTCCCTGTGACCATCGGGACAGGCATGCTCTTGCGGGAACATATGCATTTTCTGCATAGCGGCAATTCCGAACTGGTTATTGTGCGTTTGCAGCATCCGACTATTTTCATCTCGGAAGCGGCCATGTGGGCACAGTAGGCCGCACGACAGCAGATTGGTGAGTAACCGACATGGCATTTATCGACGACATCCGCGGATTTGAAGCTGGCCTCATGCGGCGCATGCGCATGTCTCTGGAACAGGCGCGTCAACGCTCCAGGAAGCGCCGTGAATTCAACCGTACCTATACCGAGCTGTCCAGGCTTACCGAGCGTGAACTTAACGATCTTGGCATCGCACGCGGCGACATCGCCAAAGTTGCGCGCGCCGCTACTGGCGCTGAATGACGGTTTCCGGCCCAGTCATCCGCCCGTTCCTCCCTGGGGCATCTGATGACTGGGTCAATCGCGGCGGCGCCACTCCTCCTCCCGGGCGCCGCCGCATTTCCCCAACATTCCCGCTTCGGGTGGAAGCGGGAATGTGCTACGGTAGGTCAGGCTGAAAGGTCACCGGCGCGTTCCGCAGGCACGACAAACCGGGCGACGACTTTCTTGCTACCTGCCTTCTCGAACTCAATGTCGAGCTTCTCACCCGTTATGTCCGTCACATGACCATAGCCGAACTTTTCGTGAAACACCCGGTCGCCGAGTGTAAACACCGAATTCGCCTCAAGATCGACGGCAATTCGTCCGGTCTGCCCCGTCCTGGGCGCCATGCGGCTGTTCTTGCGTGCCTGCAGCCGCTTCCAGCCGGGTGAGTTGTAGACGTCGGCTCTGGCCGCCCGCTCCTCAATGATCCCGGTTCCGGATGAGCCAAACCGATTGCCTCCGTTGCCATAGCGCCCTGGCGGCGCCAGGACGTCGACATGATCTTCAGGCAGTTCGTCAATAAAACGGGACGGCAGCGTTGCCTGCCATTGACCGTAGACCATCCGATTCCCGGCAAAGCTGATGGTGCAGAGTTCCTCGGCGCGCGTAATGCCGACATATGCGAGCCGCCGTTCCTCCTCAAGGCCCTTCAGCCCATTCTCATCCATTGAGAGCTGGTGCGGAAACAGTCCATCTTCCCAGCCGGGAAGGAAAACCACCGGAAACTCCAGCCCCTTGGCGGCATGAAGTGTCATGATCGACACTTTTGATCCGGAACTTTCGGACTCGTTGTCCATGACAAGAGCGACATGTTCCAGAAAGCCCTGCAGATTCTCGAACTGCTCCATGGCCTTGACGAGTTCCTTGAGGTTTTCGACGCGTCCAGGCGCATCTGGGGTCTTGGCCAGGTTCCACATCTCGGCATAACCCGAGTCCTCAAGAATTTCCTGAGCCAGTTCGATATGGCTGCAGGAAGGGTTCAGCGCCATCTGGTGCCAGCGGTCGAAATTTTCGACCAGGGCGATGACCGCACTTCCGGCTTTCCGGGTCAGTTTGCCCGCGTAAGCCACGTTCCGGGCACCTTCCAGAAGCGACACCCCGCTGGTCCTTGCCGCAAGCTGGATGGTCTGCTGCGCCTTGTCGCCAACGCCCCGTTTGGGGGTGTTGATGATGCGCTCAAACGCCAGGTCGTCGGCGTGCGAGCAGGCAATGCGGAAATAGGCCAGCGCATCGCGAATCTCCATCCGCTCATAGAAGCGGGGTCCACCAATGACGCGGTATGGCAGCCCGATGGTGAGGAAGCGATCCTCGAATGCACGCATCTGGCGTGTGGCGCGTACGAGAATCGCGATTTCATCAAGGTCGAAGGGTCGCGTTCCCCTTGTGGCGCTCTGCATCGCCTCGATTTCCTCACCGATCCAGCGGGCTTCGTCCTCGCCCTCCCATAGACTCGCCAGACGTACCTTTTCGCCTTCCCCGAGTTCGGTAAAGAGTGTCTTTCCCAATCGGCCGGTATTCGCGGCGATCAATCCGGACGCGACTGCCAGGATGTGTGGTGTCGACCTGTAATTCTGTTCAAGCCTAATCACCCTTGCGCCTGGGAAATCCCTTTCGAAGCGCAGGATGTTGCCCACTTCCGCTCCCCGCCAGCCATAGATCGACTGGTCATCGTCACCAACGCAGCAGATGTTCCTGTGGTCGCCCGCCAGAAGCCGCAGCCATAGATACTGTGCGATGTTGGTGTCCTGGTATTCATCCACGAGGATATAGCGGAACCGGCGCTGATACTTCTCCAGCACATCGCCATGTTCCTGCAGAATCGCCAGCATGTGCAGCAGCAGATCACCGAAGTCCACCGAGTTCAGCGCTTTCAGCCGTTCCTGATAAAGGCCGTAGAGTTCAACTCCGCGATGGTTGAACGAATCGCTCTCCGCCACCGGCACTTTCGCCGGTGTCAATGCACGGTTCTTCCAGCCATCGATGAGATGCGCGAGCAGCCGCGGATTCCAGCGTTTCTGGTCGATGTTCTCCGCGATTATGATCTGCTTCATGAGCCTTGTCTGGTCATCGGCATCAAGAATGCTGAAATTTGACTTCAGCCCCACGATTTCGGCATGCCGTCGCAGCAGTTTGGCGCAGATTGAATGGAAAGTCCCGAGCCAGGGCATTCCCTCGACCGTCATACCGAGCAGCTGCTGCACCCGGTCCTTCATCTCGCGTGCCGCCTTGTTGGTAAAGGTGACGGCGAGTATGTCGTTTGGTCGTGCGGTGCCGGTGTGCAGAAGGTGCGCGATGCGGGATGTCAGCGCCTTTGTTTTTCCGGTGCCCGCACCCGCCAGCATGAGCACAGGCCCTTCCAGCGCTTCTACCGCCTCGCGCTGCGCAGGGTTGAGGCCATCCAGATAGGGGACGGCACGCAGGGCCATCGCCCGGGATGACAGTGACTGTGCCGATGCAGGGCCGGTGGCTTCGGTTTCTTCAGGATTGCTCATTTGCCCGTTACTATCAGAAGTTCTGTTGGAATCAAGGCGCTGTTGCCTTAATGTTCCCGCATGGCGGTGCATTGTCCTGCCGTGGCGCGAAATGGCGACGCATAACGTCCTGCATCCAGGATCAGCCAGTGGCCATGGTAAGCCCGTAACCTCCCATAATGTTGGTACTGGCATCGTCGATCCGATGTTGCCCTCAGGAATTTCCGCGCCGGACCATTGCGTTTCCGATCCATGTCCTTAGGAAAGCTCGAATGAACCTTCACCGTTCCCATCCCGCGATTTCGGACCTTGCGGCACGTGCGCGGCATCGCGTTCCGCGCTTTGTGTGGGACTATCTTGACAGCGGAACCGGTACGGAGGCGGCCTTGCGCCGGTGCCGTCGTAAACTCGATGAAATCCTGTTCAATCCAGCGATTCTGGCGGGAGAAAAGGAAGTGGATTTGTCGCGGCGCTTACTTGGGCGCAACCATCCCCTGCCTTTTGGTATCGCTCCTGTGGGAATGTCGGGACTCGTATGGCCGGATGCCGAACGCATTCTCGCCCGCCTTGGGCGTGAAGAGGAAATTCCGTTCACGCTGTCCACCGTGGCTGCGCAGACGCCGGAGGCAGTTGGCCCCCATGTCGGATCAGACGCCTGGTGCCAGCTTTATTCTCCCCGTGACCTGGAAATCCGCAAGGACTTTCTGAAGCGGTTCAGGGATGCGGGATTCCGTGCGCTTGCGCTTACGGCCGACGTTCCAGTCACAAGTCGTAGGGAACGCCAGCGGCGCGGTGGCATGAGCACGCCACCACAGCTGACCCCTCGCATACTTGGCCAAATGGCTCTTCGCCCCGCCTGGACACTTGCCACGCTAAGGGAAGGCATTCCCCGGCTCAGAACCATCGAGAAATATACTGGCGATCGGGGCGTCATGTCATCCACCAGGCATATCGGCCATCTGATCCGCACATCGCCTGACTGGGAATACCTGAAATGGCTCCGCGACCACTGGGACGGACCGCTGATGGTCAAGGGAGTTCTTGTTGCGGAGGATGCGATTCGACTGAAGGAATCGGGGGTGGATGCCGTGTGGGTTTCGAACCATGCGGGACGGCAGTTTGACGCCGCGCCTGCGCCGATCGAGGTGCTCCCGGACATTCGGGCGGCGGTCGGCCCGGACTATCCGCTGATCTTTGACAGTGGAGTCGCAAGCGGACTCGACATCCTCCGGGCGCTTGCGCTGGGGGCGGATTTCGTGATGCTGGGGCGGGCGTTTCATTATGGCCTGGCAGCATTTGGCGCACGCGGCGCCGCACATGTGGTTCACATTCTTCGCGAGGATCTTGTGTCCAATCTTGGCCAGCTGGGGCTTGATGGATATGACGGTCTCTCCGAGCGTCTTCGCATTCCCACCCGCGATTGATCACTCCCGCGGCCGATTCTTCCAGCGAGGACGCGAACCGCTCTTCTGCTGGAGCCATTCACCAGGGCCATCACCCGTGAAATGAACTACTCCGTTCTCCACGTGTTTCTGCCAGCCTTATGGGAAACATGGCGGTTGCCACCATGCTGCATGTCTGAATGTGGCATATCGATACATCCTTCACCGCAGCGCATCCCCTTCGGGAGGCGGATTGTCGGCATTCCATAAAGCCCGGAGCGGGCTGCATCGCCGCTCGTGGGTGGACGCACCTGAAGACATTCTCCCAGCTCCGTCTTTCGCTGCCTATCTAACTGCATTTGCGGGAAACTCCATGGAATGCCGGAAAGGGAAACGAAGGGATCCGAAGGTTATGGTCCAATCTATTCGCTTTACCCTGATGTCGGAACTCCCTAATTCTCGGAGCCAGCCTTCATGCCTGGGAATGCTCCGATGCCCGAATTCCGCAAGATCCTGATCGCGAACCGTGGCGAGATCGCCATTCGCGTGATGCGTGCAGCCAATGAACTGGGAAAGCTCACCGTGGCGGTCTATGCCACGGAGGACAAGCTGAGCCTACATCGGTTCAAGGCGGATGAAGCCTATCTTATCGGCGATGGCATGGGGCCGGTGGCAGCCTATCTTTCGATCAGTGAGATCATCCGCGTGGCGAATGCCTGTGGCGCGGACGCGATCCATCCCGGCTACGGTCTTCTGTCGGAAAATCCCGCATTTTCCGAGGCCTGCGCAGCGAATGGCATCGCATTCATCGGCCCCAGACCTGAGACCATGCGCGCATTGGGTGACAAGGCGTCAGCCCGCAAGGTCGCCATCGGAGCAGGCGTGCCCGTGATTCCCGCGACTGGAGTTCTTGGCGAGGACATGGACGAGATTGCGCGCCAGGCCAGCGATATCGGCTATCCGATGATGCTGAAGGCGTCGTGGGGAGGCGGTGGACGCGGCATGCGCCCAATTTTCAGACAGGAAGATCTGGAGGACAGAATTAGGGAGGGACGGCGCGAGGCGGAGGCGGCGTTCGGCAGTTCCGAGGGTTATCTGGAGAGGATGATCCAGCGTGCGCGCCATGTCGAGGTCCAGATCCTTGGCGACAGGCACGGCAGTATCTATCACCTTTGGGAGCGTGACTGCTCGGTGCAGCGGCGTAACCAGAAAGTGGTCGAGCGCGCTCCAGCTCCGTATCTGACCGATGCACAGCGGGAACGACTCTGCCACCTTGGCAGGAGAATCGCCGAAGCGGTGCATTACGAATGTGCCGGAACCATCGAGTTCCTGATGGATATGGAGACGGATGAATTCCATTTCATTGAGGTAAATCCCCGAATCCAGGTGGAACATACCGTCACTGAGGAAGTCACGGGCATCGACATCGTGCAGGCGCAGATTCTTGTCTCTGAAGGCAGAAGTCTGGAGGAAGCCACAGGACTCGCCAGGCAGGAAGACGTCAAGCTGGACGGACATGCGATTCAGTGCCGGATCACCACGGAGGATCCGCATAACAGCTTCATTCCTGACTACGGACGCATAACCGCGTACCGTGGGGCAACCGGAATGGGCATCCGGCTTGACGGTGGTACCGCCTATTCCGGTGCGGTGATCACTCGATATTACGATTCGCTTCTGGAAAAGGTCACCGCCTGGGCACCGACGCCAAAGGCCGCGATAGCGCGGATGGACCGCGCTCTGCGCGAGTTCAGGATTCGGGGCGTCAGCACGAACATTGACTTCGTCGAGAACCTGCTGCGGCACCCGACGTTTCTGTCAAACGAATACCATACAAGATTCATTGACGAGACCTCCGAACTGTTTGAGTTCTCGCCGCGGCGTGACCGGGCAACGCGGATTCTCAACTACATCGCCGATGTTACCGTGAACGGGCACCCCGATGTCGAAGGTCGTCCGCGTCCGCCCGCCAGCCTGAAGCTTCCCAGTCCGCCACGGCCCATACATGATGGGCACCGGCCAGGCGCCAAGCGGCTTCTGGACGAATCCGGTCCTGGCGCCGTTGTGGAATGGCTTGCGGACCGAAAGGAGCTGCTGGTCACCGACACGACCATGCGTGATGGGCATCAGTCGCTGCTCGCCACGCGCATGCGGTCGCTGGACATGATACGAATCGCTCCCAATTACGCCGCGGACCTGCCGCAGCTATTCTCCGTTGAATGCTGGGGAGGGGCGACATTCGACGTGGCGTACCGGTTTCTACAGGAATGCCCGTGGCAGCGCCTGCGTGACCTTCGGGCGGCAATGCCCAACCTGATGACGCAGATGCTGCTGCGGGGCTCGAACTGTGTGGGCTATACCAACTATCCCGATAACGTGGTCCAGGCATTTGTCGCGCAGGCAGCGGAGACGGGCATTGATGTGTTTCGCGTATTCGATCCCCTGAACTGGGTGGAGAACATGCGGGTGGCGATGGATGCGGTTCTGGAGTCGGGCAAGCTTCTTGAAGGCTCGATCTGCTATACGGGAGACGTTCTTGATCCTGAGCGGTCGAAATATGACCTGAAATATTATGTCGGCATGGCGAAGGAACTGAAAGATGCGGGCTCCCATATTCTAGGGCTGAAGGACATGGCAGGGCTTCTCAAGCCTGCATCGGCCCGCGTTCTGGTCAGGACGCTCAAGGAGGAAATCGGGCTGCCGGTGCATCTGCATACCCATGATACCGCTGGCATTGCCTGTGCTACGATCCTAGCCGCGAGCGAGGTCGGTGCCGATATCGTCGACTGCGCCATGGACAGTTTCTCCGGCAATACAAGCCAGGCCACTTTGGGAACCGTGGTCGAGGCGCTGCGCCAATCCGACCGTGACACCGGTCTCGATATGGACGCCATTCGGCGCATCTCGAATTACTGGGAAGCTGTGCGTGGTCATCTCGCGGCGTTCGAATCAGGTCTTCAGGCACCCGCTTCGGAAGTCTATCTGCACGAGATGCCCGGAGGTCAGTTCACCAATCTCAAGGCACAGGCGCGTTCCATGGGACTGGAGGAGCGCTGGCACGAAGTTGCGCAGACCTATGCTGATGTAAACCGGATGTTTGGCGACATCATCAAGGTTACGCCCACGTCAAAGGTTGTGGGTGACATGGCCCTAATGATGGTTAGCCAGGGCCTGACCCGGGCGGATGTCGAGAATTCAGAAGCCGAAATCAGCTTTCCTGACAGCGTGATCGATATGATGCAGGGGCAGATCGGCCAGCCGAAAGGGGGTTTTCCACCGGGCATTGTCAGGAGAGTCCTGAAAGAGCGGGAACCATTGACCGTGCGTCCTGGCGCCCTGCTTGCTCCGGAAGATCTGGAAGCCCGTCGGTTGCAAATCGCGGAGAGGCTGGGTGTTGGGATCGATGACGAGGATCTGATTGGATATCTCATGTATCCAAAGGTCTTCACGGAATATATGGAACGCCATGCTGCCTACGGTCCCGTTCGAACGCTTCCGACACGCACGTTTTTCTACGGAATGGAGCCAGGTGAAGAGATCGCCGCTGAGATTGATCCCGGAAAGACGCTTGAGATCCGGCTGCAGGCGGTTGGGGAAACCCAGGAGAACGGCAATGTGCGGGTCTTTTTCGAACTCAATGGCCAGCCCCGTGTCATGCGCGTTGCCGACCGCAGGATCGCCTCGACCAAAGTGGCGCATCCAAAGGCCGAAGCCGGCAATCCGTCGCATGTTGGCGCACCAATGCCCGGTGTTGTCGCATCAGTCACGGTGGCAGCCGGCGCCGAGGTTACGCGAGGCCAATTGCTGCTGACGATTGAGGCGATGAAGATGGAGACGGGGCTGCATGCGGAGCGCGACGGGATCATCAGAACCGTCCATGTTTCGCCGGGAACACAGATTGATGCGAAGGATTTGCTGGTTGAGATCGAGTGATCGAATCTGACTGGTCCTACCCTTGTGAAGCAAATTCTTTCTGACGTCCGTGCGCGGGTCTTGCATGCTGCTCGCATGACTGGACAGGAGCCGATTCGTCACATCCTTCCCCCCACTAGGACGAGCTCCGCGGGGTGTTGGCGCAAGCCGGCGCGGATGGTCTGCGAGACGTTCGGCCCGCGCGACCACTGCGGCGGGCTCCGGCAGACCGGCTGCCTGACGGCGCTGCGCCAGCTGGAGCGCGAAGGCGTGAATTCCCTGCCGGAGCCGAGGCGGCAGGGCGGGACCGGCAGCGTCCACGGCGCATCCTGTCCGCCTGCTCCGCCGGAGGGGGTGCCCGGAAGCGTGGAGACGGTCGGGGACCTGCGGCTGGAACTGGTGGAGACGCCGGAGCGGCGTGGGGTCAGGAACGCGATGATGGCAGCGGACCACCGCCCTCCATGTCGGTCGGCAGCTGCCGTAGAGCCTCCTGGAAAGACGCTGACGCAGGTCCGCTGCGGACCAGAAGAATTTTGTGCTTGCAGTCCGTCTGATCGTCCATTATCCCACGTTTCACTCAAGGATGCGGGCGTAGCTCAGGGGTAGAGCATTACCTTGCCAAGGTAAGGGTCGTGAGTTCGAATCTCATCGCCCGCTCCAGAAATTCAGGACACATGTGAAGAAGGTAGTGCATGGGTGGCTCTACGATGGAGTTCCCCGCGGTCTCCGTGTGCCTAGGATTGCCATGCGAGACTCATGCGGCAGCTGCAAACAACGTGCTGATGTCCTCCTCTGTCAGTGCAAGCGGCCCGTCGCCGGTTCCTTCGAACAGCGCGTCCGAGAGTGCCTGCTTGCGCTGCTGCATCTGCTGAATGGCGGTTTCGACCGTTCCGTCAGCGATCATCTTATGCACGAATACCGGCTTGTCCTGTCCGATCCGATGCACCCGGTCCATCGCCTGACGCTCCGTCGCTGGGTTCCACCATGGATCATAGAGAATAACCGTATCGGCCGCGGTGAGATTAAGTCCGACACCGCCTGCCTTCAGGCTGATCAGGAAAATCTGGGCATCCCCGTCCTGGAAGCGCGAGACTACCTGATCGCGGTGTTTTGTCTGTCCATGCAGCATGGTGTAATCCCATCGTCGGCGGGTTATATCCGACTCGATCAGACGAAGCATTTGGACGAACTGGGAGAACACCAATACCTTACGACCTTCCGCCTGAAGTTCCTCTAGAAGACGCATGAGTCGGGAGCGCTTGGCGCTCCCATGCACCTTCCGTGCTGCATCGAGCTTCACCAGTTCCGGATCACAGCAGACCTGACGCAGCTTCAGTAGCGCATCAATGATCGTGATGCGGGAGCCGGCGATGCCCTTGAGCTGGACGGCTTTACGAACGCGTTCATCCATCACGACACGGATACTCTCGTAGAGTGCCCGCTGTTCACCTTCGAGAGGAATAAGTTCGTCCATGACGGTTTTCGAAGGGAGATCGTTGGCGACCTGATCCTTCGAGCGGCGCATGAGGAATGGCTTGATCCGGGTGGATAGGAGGCGCTGCTTTGTGAGATCCCCATTCTTCTCAATCGGGTTTCTATACGTCGATCTGAACGACTTGCGATTGCCCAGAAGGCCAGGAATGAGCCAGTCATAGAGTGACCAGAGCTCTTCGAGATTGTTCTCCATTGGGGTGCCAGTTAAGGCAAGACGCTTCCGGGCGCGAATCTCCCTGATGCGCTTGGACGTGGCTGCCGCGGGATTTTTCACGTTCTGCGCTTCGTCAAGGATCGCAAGTTCGTATTCATGTTCGAACAGATACCCATGATCGCGCACAATGAGGGGGTAGGTCGTGATTACCAGGTGGTGGTCGGGTATCCTGTCGAACAGTTTCCGTCGACCCGGGCCGTGCAGGACCAGGATCTTCAGATCTGGTGTGAATCGTGCAGCCTCGCGCTGCCAGTTGCCGATCAGACTGGTAGGCACGATCAGGAGGCTCGGCCTCTCGGCGTTTCGTTCGAGATGCAGATGTGCAAGCAGAGTCAATGCCTGGACTGTTTTGCCCAGCCCCATATCGTCAGAGAGCGCGCCACCGAATCCGAACTCCGATAAGGCTCTCAGCCACCCATATCCAATTTTCTGGTACGGTCGCAAATCTCCGTGCATTGAGTCGGGTGGCTGTGCCTCAGGAGCATTCGACAATACGCGAAGTCGTTCGCCCAACTCGAGAATTTCCTTCCCTCCTTTCCAGACCACGCCGCTGCCTTTCAAGTGCGGTTGCCAAGGCGGCAGCCCGGCTCGCCCTCGGCGACGTGAAATCCGAACAGTCCCTGTGCCTCGAGAAAGGCTTCGACAAACGGTGCAATGCGCTCTCCTTCAATGATGGCGTGAGATCCGTCGGGTAGCGTCAGATAGTAGATGGAACCCGAAAGCAGATGGTGGACATCCTCTCCTTCTTGCAATGCACCAAACTCATCGAGAGGTAGACTATCGATGACTTTCAGAATCAGGGGAACGAACTCCACTTCCTGACCATCAGCCTCGAGCTTTAGTGAAAAGCTGAACCAGTCGTCAATACTGCCTTCGGACGATTCCAGCGAAGTCGAAAATGTGACAGGCCCATCATAGACCTTGTATGGCCAGGACGGATCGATTTCCACCTTCCAGCCTTCATCGCGGAGGTCGGGAATCGTTGCGTTGGCGAACATGAGGCCAGACATATGATTTCCAGCCAGTTGACCGGACTTGGGTGGAAAGGCGATATCCGCGCCGTAGAGGCAATCCAAATGCTGATAATTTACAACAGAATTATCTGGACGGCCGCCTCCGAACTGTATGGCTTCGTTCTCTAGCCGCATCAGGAGCTGCCGCTCCTGGCGCCTGTCACGATGCACAACCGACAATTCGTCGCCTTCAATGCTCCGAAACCTGCTGCCTCCCAATCCCTGCTTCACGGTGTCCTTCAGGTTACCATAGGATAGGGACAGGCGGGCGCATGGGTAAACTGTTGGCGGGCAAGTTTCCTGCCTGTGCTGGCGTTGTCGCCTAGGCCGATAGAAATCTTCTTCCACAGACAGTCCGTACAGCGTGAGATGCGGCACTGGCTTTAGGTCGCGACGCTTCTTGATCTTCCAGACCTTCGGAGGAGGAACCACCCCATTAAGGCCCCTGATTTTCTTGGCAACGAACCTGGTGGATTCAGGCGGTACGGCAGGCGCGGAAACGAGCCATTCGAGTGTCTTTTTGTCGAGTCCTGTTTCCGCTGGGCCGATAGCTCCCGAAATGGGATCGTAATAGATCGGCACGGAAAAATGCAGTAATGAGATTGAGGAATCCTCAGAATCGCGGAATTTGACGGTCTGCATGCCTTCCGCGCCCTGAGACCATCCTACCGACGCGCTTCTCGGCGGAGCCCAGAACAGGACAGGCCCATTGACATCACCGCCACGAGCATTTCCCGTCTCTACAATCTCGCGCAGGAAATCGGTCGTGAGGTCTCTTGTGAACGTGTCGTTCGAACCCGCATATCCGACCTGCTGTCGGAAAAGGTTCAGTCTGGCAAGAATTCCAACATCTTCGACCGTGAGGAATGCCGGTTTGCGCCTGCTGTCGTGAGTTGGATAATAGTCGTATTCCCGGGTATTTGCCCCGAACTCACCGTTTTTCTTGACGAATCCCTTGAAAGGAACGATTTCAGCCCGACCGTTCTCGCCATCGCGAACGACATAAACCAACCGGTCCCTCGGTGCCTTATGTGGGACTACGGCATTTTTGCTGGATCCGTCCTGTTTCCCGTGTCGCGGCGGCGACTGCTTCAGCCATGCCAGCAACTGCGGCGAGCTTGGGTCGGCTATCTTCAGATTCCTGCCTTTCTGTTGTGCCTGGACCGAGCAAAGGGAAGCCACAACATGCTTGCAGTTGTATCCGACTGGACAGGTGCAGCGACCTTCCAACGAGACAAGCTGGCCGTGCGACCCGAGTTTCAGGGATATGTCCAAGAAGTAGGAACTTTCGTAGTTGCCCAATACCTCAGCTGTCACATGGCCGTCGTCATCGATGTCGGCATACAGCACTTTCCTTTCGTTGAAGTACTGCTGACCCCTGTAGAATGTCCTTTTGTTGACGGTCTGCATGATGTCGTAAAGTGTGAGCATAATCTGTGGACGCCCCTTTGATTGGTTGACGGACCAAGCCGCAGTCTGTGATGGTTCCCCTGTATGGGAAGCGCGATTTTCCCATTCCCGCGTTGCGCACATGCCGAGGGGCTGGCGCGAACCGTGACGAATCATCTAAAATCTGAAAATGCCATTTCCCGAACCGATTCGCAACATTCTGTGTGTGGTTTCCTGAATTACGCTACAGAAAGTGTTGCACCACAGGGTGCGCAAGGGAGTGAAAATGGTGTAATCCCATGACATTGAGCAGGAAGTCCCTGTAATCCCGCACGGCCCCGTCGGCCAGGTCAGGATCGTCTATCATCACATAGTCGTGCTTGCGCACCTTACTGAAAAGATGAGGATCCAGGTCCTGGCCAGCCTCGACCTTATTGATGATGGCATGAGTTTCAGGTCGTAACGAAGTGGCGTGGGGGTCGTTAGCGATCCTCCAACGTCCGGTCACGTCTCTAGGTCATCTCCCGATGTGGCACCATCGCCAGCACCTATAGATGATGAGTGGATCGGAAAGACCTTTCGAGTGCAACGCGTTGAGAGAATACCAGTCGTTTGGAACACGAGTGATCCGTTTCATCAATTCCCTTCCGGCACGCCTGAACCAATTGGATAGGTCAAGGACTGGATCAACATCCGCCATTTGCGGATTTCGCGACTCACTGGCCGTGTCGCAGGTCTGGAAGGCCGGCGGACAGGAACATTCCGTGCCGGCACCCCAAACCGCCTGCCTATCCTTTAAGTGCTGCGATTATCCGCTCCGCCTGCTCCTTCAGCACTTCCGTCTTCGCCATGATGCCGGGAGGCCCCGGCCTTTTGCCCTCATATCTCGGAAGAACGTGGAAATGGAGGTGGAACACCTCCTGCCCGCCAGCTGGTTCATTGAACTGCTGAAGCGTTATTCCGTCCGCATTGAACGCCTTTATCGCTGCTCGGGAAAGCTTCTGGACAGTGCTCATGCAGGCCGCAAGTTGATCCGGCGAAGCATCAAGCATGTTGCGAGCGGGTGTCTTCGGAATCACCAGGAGATGCCCGTCAGTCCGCGGCATGATGTCCATGAACGCGTAAGTCGCATCGTCTTCATAAAGCTTCAGGGAAGGAATCTCTCCGTGCAGGATCCTGGCGAAAATGTTATCTGGATCGTAGTTCATGGGATGCCTTTCGAACGCGTTTTCAGGATTGACCGCAGGATAGCATGATCCAGATGCAGAGGTTAAGGCAAGGTCAGGCGGTATGGGCAAGATCGCTGGATATCAGGCCGCAATTCGGTCCCAATGCACGCCCAGACTGACAACCGTGATTCAGAAATCGGTCGGCGCACCACCCTCCCGCTTGCGCCTGTTCACGAATTCGCTCAGCTCTTCCAGGATTCCCGGATCCATCGGTGGCGGTTCAAAACTGCCGAGGATGTCCCTCACCATCCGGTTCGCCCTTTCCGCAGTCCAGATCTCACCTGCCAGCGCCCACGCTTCGTAGTTCCGCCAATCCGAGAGAAACGGCTGGTAGAATGCCGTCTCGTACCGCTCCTGGGTATGCTGAATCCCGAAGAAATGGCCGGAACTGCCAACTTCCCGTATCGCCTCCAGCGCAAGATCTTCCTGGCCAGTAGCCCATATCCCGGGCTCGAAATACCGTTGGATCATCTGCAGAAGCTCACAGTCCATGACAAATTTCTCGGGGCTTGCGATCAGCCCGCCCTCCAGCCAGCCAGCCGCGTGGTAGACCATATTCGTGCCGGATTGCACCGCTGACCACAGGGAGTTGGATGTCTCCCACATGGCCTGCCCATCCGGAACATTTGCCGTACAAACGCCGCTCGCCCGCATCGGTAGCCCCGTACATACGTGCCATCTGGCCAGTCATCTGCGTCGCACGCATGTATTCCGGAGTGCCGAATGCGGGTGCTCCGGACTTCATATCCACATTGGACGTGAAGGTTCCAAACACGCAGGCACAGCCCGGAGCGACGTACTGGAACAATGCGATCGCGCACAGCGCCTCAGCGACCGACTGCGCCACGGCACCCGCCATCGTCACTGGAGACATGGCGCCCGCAAGAGTGAACGGCGACACCACAACAGCCTGTCCGCGACGCACGCAGCGCAGACAACCGTCAATCATTGGATGATCATGCTTCAGGGGTGAGGTCGAGTTGATGTTGGTGTACATCCGTGGTGTGGCCCGGAACTCCTCCTCCGTCAGCCCGCAGGCGATTTTCACCATTTCCATGACGTCCTCGACCCGCTCTCTACCGAGGCTGTAGGCATGCATTACCTTGTCGGTCAGCGTCAGCTTGTCAAAGACGACATCAAGGTGGCGAATCGAGGCATGGATGTCCACCGGCTCGACCGGGTAGCCGCCTGCGAAATGGATGCAGTTGAAATACTGGGTCAGCCTAAGCAGGTCGGCGCATTGAGCGCGGGTACCGGGAGTTTTGCCACCATCAAGCGACCAGTGGTTTGGAGGCGAACTCACATTGCCAAACACAATGTTCCTGCCACCGATTCTCAGCGTCCTGTCTGGATTGCGCGGGATGAGCTGGAACTCACGCGGTGCGCGCGCCAGCATTTCCATAACGAACTCCCGGTCCATTCGCACGTTCTGTTCTCTGACGGAACAGCCCGCCTCCCGGAAAATCTCCAGGCTCTCTTCATTGAGGAATTCGACTCCGATTTCCTCAAGGATACGCATGGCGCAATCGTGGACAACCTGCACAGCTTCCCCGTTCAGCGGCTCATTGGGCTGGTCGGGGTTCTCGGGAATCCTCCAGGCCATCTGGGAAATCGCCTGTGGACGGTTCCGTCGCGGATTGCCCGCCCGCCCGCCGGATCGCTTCCTTCGCGGTGCCGTTTCGGCCATGGCCTGTCTCCCTGCTCCTGATCCCAGTTGACAGGAGCCAATGGACACGCAGTGCTAAGAAAGCGACGGATTAAGTCGCATTTTCCGGTAAAGTCATACCGGATCAACTGCTGCAGGACGGTCTGGGTTTCGCCTTTAGCGATGCGCTGCGATCCAACTCGGTAAATGGCCGATATCGGGAAGCACCTCTGTGGCGAATGGTGCAAGATCTGCTTCCAGGGCACGCCCCGTCAGAACCCCGACCGTTCGCATGCCGGCCGAGCCGCCTGCCTGAAGATCCGTGACGCTGTCGCCAACCATCAGGACAGCAGCGGGCGCAAGCCCGGTTGCTTCTGCAAAACCCAGGCACATGCCTGGATCAGGCTTGGCTCCAAAGCCGCTGTCATAGCCGGCGATGAAGTCAAATCCCGCGCTAATCCCTACGCTGGCGAGATGCGTTCTCGCCAGCGCCTCCGAATCGTTAGTGGCGACGCCCAGTACAAGTCCAAGCGCTCGAAGTTCGGCAATGAGAGTGCCAAGCGGAACCGCTTCCGCGAGGGGAACCCGCGCCGCGCCTGCGTTAATTCTGTCGAGCAGGTCAGCCGGATCCATGCCCGGCAATCCCTGCAGCAGCAGCTGGACAATGTCTTCTGGCGTGCCCGCGATCGCTTCACTGTCCGGTGCAAATCTCCTCTCCTGGAAATCAAAACCAATCAGGGAGCCAAGTGCCGATGCCTTCATTTCGTCGTTTTCGGCAAGTTCGCGCAGCATCATCTCTGCCCAGACGTTCCATGTCCCTTCGAAGTCGAACAGGGTGCCGTCCTTGTCGAAAAGGATTCCGAGTATTGGATTTGCCATCGTAACCTTTCCGGCGGCACTCCGCGTTGACAGCGCAACTGCGATGGTTGACAGTGATTACCATGTTCGATGCCGCATTCTACCATCTGTGTGCCCTGCTGGGCTACCTGCTTTCACTGGCCGCAGGTCTCCAGACGCCATGGTTTAGGGAATTGCCGAAATCGCCTGATCTGGCCCGAATCACCTGGTTCGTCCCGCTTGCGACCGGCAAAGAGGGGATGAAGCAGCCATCGGATGTCCCACGTTTCATTGGAGTGGAATGGACGGCCCTGAGCCGTGCGTGAGTTGATGTGGATGGCAGCCAGCGGCCTGGTTGATCGGAATCTGGGTATGCGTGACCTGCGCAGGCGCTTCCCTGTGCCGACGGAAACCGGCACCAACCCTCGGGAGGTGGGGCTGCCGTCGGTTCAGGAAGCCAGCACTGCCAGGGATGCGCGTCCTCGAAGACAAGATGGCGAGATCCTGGCGCGGATTCTGCAGGTGATCCATGTGGACAGATCTGCCTTACTGAACCGGTTCAGAATCACATGACCAAAATACGCTCTTACAGGAATAGGTCACCGCATTTGGGGTCATATCCGCTGGAGAGGCTGGTGCGGATGGATTCCTGTGATGGGCTTGAACGGCTTGCGCCGATGAAGGGGCTGGATTTCCGTCGACCTGATAGTCCGCTGAGCATTGTCAACGCGATGCAGGAATACCAGGCCATGCTGGATGCGACGCGCGAAGGGCTTGTCAAACTTGAACGGGCCGAGATTCCTGCCGATCTCAACGAACGCGCCAACCATCTGAAAGCATTTGGATATTACTGTGACGCAAGCCAGGTGGGGATTTGCGAACTACCGACTTCGGCGTTTCTGGACACACCTGTCGTCAATCCCGATGTCGGACGCCTTGCTGAGAAGATAAGAACCATGCAGCCGAAGACGCTGGCGGCGGGAATCGACGTGATTATGGCGGGGCTGAAGGAGTCGCTTCGTCGACCGCTAACGGATTGTCGCCATCACACGCATGCACTGGTGTTCCTCTATGACATGCCGCGTGACCCCAGGGATGACGAGCCCGGCACCGACTGGATCCAGGATGCACAGGCACATCGGGCCTGCCTGCGCGCGATGGAGACAGCGGTAATCCTGTCAAACTACATCCGCCTGATGGGCTGGGATGCGCGGGCTCATTCGGAGGCGGCATCGGATGTGCATCTCGGACAGCTCGGTGTAGCCTCCGGTCTCAACTGGATTGATGGAGATGGGGCGGTGAATCCGTTCCTTGGCCGCAGATATGGTCTGGCCGCCATCACGACAACGCTCACGATGGTGCCGGACAGGCCTTTGGTACCCAAACAGAAACCGGGTTTCACATGGACCACGGGCCTTGGTCGCCATGCCATTTCCGCCCGTAACCGCGATCCCTACCGAAGTCGGGATTTCCGCAACGGTCCGCATCCATTCGAGACCCTGAAGAGGGTTGAGGAGCCGACCACATATATTGACCGTGCCAATGTGGCCCGCGTACCGAAACGCGCAAACATGTTCGCGAGGTCCCTGTTCGGTGATCTTGGCAAGGCGGCGCAGGAAGGTGCGCGGAACGGAAACTATGTCCGCAAGTCAGCCGCCGCCTTCGCTTTCCGCCCAAGCCTGGGGGCGTTCATCCTGCTGCAGGACGGCGAGAAGAGCGAGATACATCCCTCCACGCGCGACCCTGAACGAAACGCCAGCAACATCAGGGCGGCACTCTATTTCCTTGGTATGGACGCGGTCGGGCTTTCCGAATGCCCCGACTGGACCTATTACAGCCACGACGCGGCTGGAAACCCCATCACTCCCTACCACGATCAGGCGATCAGCATGATCGTGGACCAGGGCCATGAGACGATGGAAGGCGCCTCAGGCGATGACTGGATCGCCTGCGCTCAGTCCATGCGCGCCTATCTCCGCTTCTCCCTGATCGGAGGGGTTCTGGCGCAGCATATCCGCAACCTTGGCTATTCAGCCCGAACCCACACGGTAATGGACGACGAAGTGCTCCACCCGCCGCTTCTCCTGCTTGGCGGGTTGGGAGAGGTAAGCCGCATAGGGGAAGTCATACTCAACCCCTTCCTTGGTCCCCGCCTCAAATCCGGTGTCGTCACCACTACCATGCCGATTGCGCATGACCGTCCTATTGACTTTGGCCTGCAGCGGTTCTGCGAAGCCTGCAACAAATGCGCTCGCGAATGTCCTTCAGGGGCGATTACCGCCGGTCCGAAACTGATGTTCAACGGCTATGAGATCTGGAAGTCCGACAGCCAGAAATGCACCACTTACCGCGTAGCCCAGAAGAATGGCGCGATGTGCGGCCGATGCATGAAAACCTGTCCCTGGAACCTGGAGGGGCTGTTCGCCGAAAGACCCTTCCGTTGGGCGGCGATGAACGCGCCTTTCGCCGCACGGTCCCTGGCGAAGCTCGACGACATGATCGGTAACGGCGAGATCAACCCGATCAAGAAATGGTGGTGGGATCTCGAAATGGCTGACGAAGGCCCCTATCGCATCTCGTCACATGAAGTGAATGCCCGTCCGCTCTCAAAGACGCTCGAACTGAAATATGAGGATCAGACGCTTGCCGTCTATCCCGCCCCTCTTGCGCCACCACCCTATGCCTGGCCGTTTCCAATGGATCGCGAGGCGGGAATATCCGCTTACAGGGCGATGATCGGAGCGGACGAACACAGGCGTCGCCGTGCTATCGGTGAACCGCCGGAACATCTATACACCGCCGACAGAGCTGAGAGCCCGGTGCTTCAGGTCATGGTCTCAAGGACAGTGCGACTGACACCTGACATCACGCAATACGAGTTCAGTCGGCCGGACGGTTCCTCCCTGCCGATAGCCGATGCCGGCGCTCATATCGATGTGGTCGTGGCACCAGAGTTCTTCCGGCAGTATTCACTTTCTGGCAACCCCGCAGACCAGTCGAAATACCAGATTGCCGTGCTTCGGGAAGACGGCGGCAAGGGTGGTTCGAAACTCATGCACCGCATCTTCGAGGAGGGTCGCCGAATATTCATCAGCCGTCCGATCAATCATTTTCCACTCAATGAGGACGCCTCTTTCACCTATCTCATGGGCGGAGGCATCGGCGTCACGCCGATGATCGCCATGGCGCACAGACTTCACACCATTGGCGCAGAATTCGAGATGCACTATTCCTGTTCAAGGCGTGCCAATGCGGGGTTTCAGGACATGATTTCCGCCGCGCCCTGGGCTGAACGCGTGACGAGCCATTTTTCCGATGAGGGCACGCGCGCCGATCTAGACGGCATTCTGGGATACCTCGATGGTGCTCATGTGTATACCTGCGGGCCTGATAGCTACATGCAGGCGGTTCTTGATGCAGCTACCGCGAACGGTTTTCCGGAAGAGGCGCGGCATCTTGAATATTTCTCGGTTCCTGAACTGCCGGATTACGAGAATCACGCATTTACGCTGAAGCTTGCCCGTTCTGGCAGGACAATACATGTGGATGCCAACGCTTCCGGCACGGATGCCGTTCTATCGGCAGGCGTGCATGTTGACGTCAAATGCTCGGACGGTCTCTGTGGCGTCTGCAAATGCACCGTTCTGGAAGGTGAGGTCGAGCACCGCGATTTCGTACTGTCCAGAAAGGAACGGGAAACCAGCATGATCCTGTGCCAGTCCCGCGCCGCCGAGCCGGACGGAACGCTGGAAATCGATCTTTGACCCGGGCTTCAGGTCCGGTTTTCAGGATCTGACGCCATCATGTCCAATGGATGTCGGCGCCACCCGGCAGGGCCTGGCGAGCCTGCATTGGCGCCTCATACGGCAGGTCTTCCGCATCACAGAAACCGATGATTCGAGCATCGTCCATTGCCAGGAAGTCAAGGATCGAGATCAGGAACGCTGGATTGTCGCTCTGGGCCCGCAGGTCCTCGGCAATTGAGCCCGTTGAAGCAAGAAAGACAGGCATGAGCTCTCCATTGGTGGCGAGCCATCCCAATGCCCTGGCCGCAATCATCTCAGCCTGTTCCCGCCTCATCTACGGACTCCCCTTAACGCCGCGTTGTTGATGTCAGCAGCGCAGCATCGACGATGAAGGAGGTAATGGCAAGCAATGAGAGCAAATCGTGATTTCACGAGCCCTCTGTTTCCGCCACCTTGACCAGGCCTTCCTCCAGTAGTGGAGGCGAATTACGGAAGCGATCCTGGGAAATCTCTGAACTGACAGTAACGAAGCTGTAGGAAACCGACGCGGAACCATTTCCGTTTGGTTGCGCAACGACTGCCAGGTTCAGCCAGAAAACCGGCATATTGATTGTCAGCCTTCATGGGGGCATGGAACGGGATGTGCCGACGGCTCTGATGGAAGGGCAGGCCAGCGCTGGAGCGGAAGCCTTTCCTGGATCCTTTTGCACCTGCGCTCCCTGTCACGGGACCGGTGTGGCCCGGAAGCTCGTCATCACCATACGCCCATGGTGTCGCGGCAGCTGTAGCCTTTCGCCGCCTGGGTCATTCCGTCAGGCGGTTTGCCCATGCGTGGATCGATACCGAGCGAAACGTGCGGATGTGGAGGAGGGGTCGGAAAATGCGGATCGGCTCGAAACGGTGCCAGACCGGAACAGGCGTACGAGAGCGGCTTAAACCGCGAGAATCCCTGATGGCAACCGCAATCGCTCCCCAAGCCAGTCGACAGGCGAAGACGCCAGGGCCACTTCGTCCTGCTATCCTCGCTCAGCATAGTGGAGCTATGCGGGCTCGAATTCCGCCTGGGTACATTGGTCGATTCCAGCTTTCGCTCGCTACCCCGCTCCGCTAGACACCGCGCAGACCGGAACCACGGAATGATGACCCATGCCGAAGGACAAAACCTTCAATGCCGCCGAGGCAGAGCCACGAATTTATGACGCCTGGGAAAGGGCCGGTGCATTCAGGGCCGGAGCGAACGCGTCCAGGGAGGATACGTTCTGTATCATGATCCCGCCACCGAACGTGACCGGCAGCCTGCATATGGGCCATGCGTTCAACAACACATTACAGGACATCCTGATTCGCTGGCATAGAATGCGTGGCTTCGACACATTATGGCAGCCTGGAACCGACCATGCCGGCATCGCGACCCAGATGGTCGTCGAGCGTGAACTGGCGGAGGAGGGCAGTGTCAGCCGTCGGGAACTCGGCCGGGAGAAATTCATCGAAAGGGTCTGGCAGCAGAAAATCAGGTCCCGGGGAAACATTGCGGGCCAGCTCAAGCGCCTGGGAGCGTCCTGCGACTGGAATCGGGAAGCCTTCACCATGGGAGGCGCTCCGGGCGATCCGGATGCGGAGTCAGGCGCTCCGAACTTCCACGACGCGGTCATCCGCGTATTTGTCGACATGTATCACAAGGGGCTCATCTACCGCGGCAAGCGGCTGGTGAACTGGGATCCCCATTTTGAGACAGCCATCTCGGATCTGGAGGTCGAGAACATCGAGACTCCAGGTCAGATGTGGCATTTCAGGTATCCGCTCGCAGGCGGCGAGACATATCTTTACGTTGAAAGAGACGAAGACGGAAATACCGTAGTCGAAGAGGAGCGCGACTACATCTCAATCGCCACGACCCGGCCAGAAACAATGCTGGGTGATGGGGCCGTTGCCGTTCATCCATCTGACGAACGCTACGCGCCAATCGTCGGCAGACTCTGTGAAATCCCCGTCGGACCCAAGAGCCATCGCCGCCTGATTCCAATCATCACCGATGAATATCCCGATCCCAGTTTCGGTTCGGGTGCGGTCAAGATAACCGGGGCTCACGATTTCAACGATTACGCTGTTGCCAAACGCGCCGACATCCCCTGCTACCGGCTGATGGATATGAAGGCACATATGCGCGATGATGGCCTTTCATATGCGGAAGCGGCCACCGTAGCGCTGTCGGTTGCCCGGGGCGAGCGCACACTCTCGGAAGCGGAGGCTGACGCCCTGAATCTCGTGCCAGACGATTTGCGCGGTCTTGATCGGTACGAGGCGCGTAAGAGAGTGGTCCAGCAGATAACCGACGAAGATCTGGCAGTAATGACATCGGACGAAGCAGGCAATGCCGTCCCGATGATCGAGACAAAGCCAATCATGCTCCCAATTGGCGACAGGTCCAAGGCTGTCATCGAGCCGATGCTCACTGACCAATGGTTCGTCGACGCCGCCAGGATTGTCGACCCGGCCATTGAGGCGGTCAGATCAGGCGAGACTGAAATCCTGCCGGAAGCGGATCGAAAGGTCTATTTTCACTGGCTGGAAAATATCGAGCCCTGGTGCATTTCCCGGCAGCTATGGTGGGGCCACCAGATTCCGGTCTGGTATGGTTTTGACCTCTCAGGCGAAAGCCTGGGCAGGAATGGGGACAGTGGATCGCCTGGCTCTGTCGAACCATCTGGGCAGGCGCTGCGGGAGGGTAACGAGTGTCGCCAATGCGCCGCCAGCTTCGAGGCGGTCACTGAACTGTTTGGCAATGTGCTCGGAACTTTTCCGACACCCTTAAATCAAGCCCGGATCGTTGAGGTTTCCGACCGGGAAGAAGCCGTGGAAGCATTCGCCGCAGGCGTTGCCAGCTTCAATAATGATAGGGATTTGGCCAGGCTTGTTTATCCAGTCTGGCGCGATCCGGACGTTCTGGATACCTGGTTTTCATCCGGCCTGTGGCCCATAGGTACTTTGGGTTGGCCCGAACAGACCGATGTCCTGCGAAAATACTTTCCAACCAACGTCCTTGTGACCGGGTTCGACATCATCTTCTTCTGGGTCGCCCGCATGATGATGATGCAGTATGCGGTGACTGGACGGAAACCCTTTGACACAGTCTATGTTCACGCACTCGTGCGCGACGAAAAGGGCAAGAAAATGTCGAAGTCGCTGGGCAATGTCCTGGATCCACTGGAACTGATTAATGACTTTGGTGCCGATGCGGTGCGTTTCACGCTGGCTGCGATGGCTGCCATGGGACGTGATCTACGGCTGTCGACAAAGCGAATCGCCGGTTACCGGAATTTCGGTACCAAGCTCTGGAATGCCCTTCGCTTTGCGGAAATGAACGGCGCCTACGAAACGTCAACACTGGAATTCCGCCGCAATGTGGTCTCAAACCCGAACGCCGCCGCCTACATTGGTTTCCGGCGACCCGATCCGCATCACGGTGACGCTGTCTCTGGCCCTGATGTCCTGTCCAGTCAGGACCGTGAGAACCTTGACAGGTTTCTGGGGCGGCTTCACCCTGCCGATAGATGGATTGTCGGGGAGACCGGTAAGGTTCGGGAAGCGGTCGATCAGGCGCTCGCTGGATTCCGGTTTAACGACGCCGCCAACGCGATTCATGCCTTCGTCTGGGGAAAGGTCTGCGACTGGTACGTCGAGTTTTCCAAACCGCTTCTGAACAGTGAAGATCCAGAAACGGCCATGCGGACCCGTGCCATTATGGGCTGGGTCATGGACCAGTGCCTGATCCTTCTGCATCCGGTGATGCCATTCATAACCGAAGAGCTGTGGCAGACGACAGCGGCGCGGGAAAAGGCGCTTATCCATGCCGACTGGCCAACTTACGGCGCTGCCGACCTTGTTGATGAAGTGGTGAGCCGTGAGATGAACTGGGTGATCGCCCTGATAGAGGCCATCCGTTCCGCCCGTGCGCAGATGCATGTCCCGGCCGGCCTTCATGTTCCAATGATTCAGCTTGATCTGGACGAGGCCGGGCGGGCGGCCTGGGCAAAGAACGAAGCCCTGATAAAGCGGCTTGCGCGCGTGGCTTCCCTAAGTAGCGCGGATGAAAGCCCGAAGGGGTCGATTACCATCGCGGTTGAAGGCGGCACATTCTGCCTCCCGCTCGCAGATATCATTGATGTCGCTGCGGAAAGGGAGCGGTTGGAGAAGTCGTTATCCAGGCTGGAAAGGGAACTGTCCGGGCTGAAGAAGCGGCTGTCAAACGCAAAATTCCTTGCTTCAGCTCCGGAAGATGTGGTTGACGACACACGTCAGAACGCGGCCCTGAAGGAAGAGGAGGCCTCGATTCTGAAGGAAGCACTTGAGAGGCTGTCAGAAATCGTGTGAATGCGGACTGTCTTTACGCCCGGTAGGCTGCCAACGCAGGCACTATCTTACCGGCCGGTAAGATCTCAGTCTTGACTTTCTGGGTCTGGCATTCGGCTCTGATCTCTTCGGTTCAGGCGCCTGTCCATTGATCAGGTCAACGATCCTGTTTATGTCATGCAGGCTAGCCAGGATTTCTCACTATATGTCATTGCATGAGACATGATAGCCTGATATATGTTATATTTAACAACAAACTGCATATGGATGGACGTCGGACCATGGCCGATCGGAATGAGCCCGCATGCAGATGTTTTGGGCAGATTCCGGATCCGATGTCATGGCTGTCATTGGGGCCGATCCCATCAATGAGGCTATCCGCCGTGGTTTCGACAGGGCAGGGGTGCTTCCCTGGAAACGGGCGGGCGACTCCGTCGACCGGCGGTGTCCGTCAATCGTTCAATGACCGGATGATGTCCTGCGGATATCCGTCATGTCCCGTTGGCTATCCCCAGAGGTCGATTCCGGTTCCGCGCACCGCTGAACGCACCCTGCCGTGATACCTCATCTCGGTCTCCCCCGCGGCGAGTGGACGCCTGGCATGCGCTTCCCCGCAGCGCTGGGCGAAGACATCCCTGTCTATTTCCTCAATAGTCAGGCTCAGGAGGTGTACGAGTTCGTTTTCCTCCGACAGCGAGGAGACGCGCCTCCCTTCCGAGATGGCGAGGCTGTCAGTGAATGTCATGCATGATCTCAATACACGATCGGATCCGCCTGGAGTCCAGGCGTTTGGAATGACGGCGCCAAGCACTGCCTCGAAAGCGACTTCGGAAACGGGTCGGCCCTCGCTCCCGGCGATGGCGCGGGTGTGCTCGAAGAGACCCCTGACCGAGACCGGTGGTGCCGGGTGGCCTCGCTCAGCGAAGTGCTCTTCCAGCACCGTCCCCAGAATGGTCCGCCGGTTCCTGCTCGCCAGAACGTCAACCCCATGAGCCCATGCCTGGGCGTAGATGGTGCGGTCACTGTCGTTTTCGTCCGTGAAGGCCGAGCCGGGTAAATTCGCGGAGACACTGCGGTAATGCGGGTCACCCAGATCGGGAAGAAGCACATACGAGGAACTGTTGCGGAAACGCTCCTCTTCCCACCATTCGGCCGCCGCATCGCTCGCTGCCCGTGCGGCGGCATCTATGGTCTCGACAGGTCTGATCCCGTTTCTCCTGCACAGTCCCCGAATTTGATCCGCGGCCTGGTCCGGAAGCTGCCCCCGCAGTTCACTGTCCACCTTCGGGAGAATGGCAATGCCACGTCCGCGCAGCTCCTCAAGGGCGGTGAGGTAGCGCCGCGTTGTCGGGTGGCGGATGAGGTTTGTGTCGGCCGCCACGGCCTCAGCCCCGGTCATTCAACTGCTTCCGCCGCCTTCGTCGCTTCCGCAAGCCTATGGAGCCGGGCATCGTCTGCGAGCGCATGCTCGTACAGTTCTAGGTTGCCTCGGTGCAAAGCATTTGCAGCAACCCTGAAGGGGGAGACCCCACCGTATTCCCAGAGGACGTCAAGCGCTGCTTCGCACCATGCGGCCTGCTCTGGAGTCTTTCCCAGATGTTCCAGCATCGCATCCCGGACTGACGTCCGGTACCGCTCCTCGGCCGCCCTCGCGATTCCTGGCCCTACCTTCGGGAGCGCCATGGCCCTTCCTCCCGATCCACTGCATGTTCCCGGGTCATAGTAGCGTAAGCCGACCCATCCCGCAATGACGCGGTCCTGCTTCCAGTTGTGGCGGAAGATGGAGGGGCGGCTTCGGACCATGGTACGCTCTGGGACAGGCGCAGGGATTTCACGCGTTTTCGACACCGCGGATTTTCCGGAATCGCTGTAGCGGCCATAGGAGCCGGTCCCTGCTCACGGCGGTTCCCGCCACTATCTCGGTTATGTCCCTGCGTGTGGTTCGGGTCCTGCCCTGGCGTCCATCGGGAGGAGGAGGACAGAGGGGTGGTGAAGGCGGCTGGTCAGAACTCTCAACCACATCCATCCTTTGGAGTCCCTTCTTCTGGCAGACATACAAGGCACATGGCGATGAACCTACCTAACAGGTGAGGGACGGCGGATCCATTAGCGTGATGGGCTCTATGGCGGGCCAGAGCGACCGTCTGCCGCTCCGGATCCCAGGATCGGGACACTACCGATCCGTCGTCGATGGGGCCGGGCAACCATTCCGGACGACCTCACCGTAGGGGTATCGCATGAATTTCATGCCCCGAGAATCTCGAGCAGGAAATCGTCGTCCCAGCTCGCGATTTTCCTCATCACCCGTATGGATTCTCGCTTCTTCGCCCGGGTGGGCAGGTTCATCGCCATGTGCTTCATGACCGCGAAGTTCTTCGGTGCCCCGTCCTTCCTTACCCGGCTGTCATCGTCCCGGAAGGTCATGTCCAGCACCCAGTGCAGCCGGTTCCCATTCCCCAGTGCGAGCGCACCGCATACGCGAACCGCCCGGCGTCGAGAGGCAGGGACGAGATGAAATGCCGTGTCTCCACCGTGGTCTTTCCACCAGTCTCGCGGGTGGAAACCACCCGCCCGATGCTGGCCAGACCCTCCTAGCCCGGATGGCGCTCGCGCAGCCAGCCGATGTCAGCGCACTGGCCGTCCTCACGCGTCCCGTCCGGCCCCTGTCCCCGTCAACCGTCCGGTAACGCTCGATATTTTCGTGCTCCCGCTCCCCGAACCACACCATCACGTCCTCGTGAAGGGTGCCCTGGTTCGCCTTCAGCGCAAGCGTGTAGTCCGCCCCCCGGTCGCGGATTTTCTCCGCGATGGCGCGCTGGCACCCCATGGCGTCGATCGTGACGATCGCCCCCTCCAGCTGGAGCAGCTCCAGCAGCTCCGGGATGTCCTTTATCTCGTTGCCTTTGCTCGCGCTGGGCCGCTGCCCCAGGACCAGGCGCTGGCTGTCGCACCAGGCGGAGATCATGTGCACGGGCGCCACTCCGCCGGCCTTCGAGCCCCGCATGGTCTTTCCATCCACCGCGACGGTGCGGCCGCCGAGGTCTCCGACGGCCTCCGCCGCCCACCGCGCGAAGGCCTCGCCGAACGCCTCCGGATCAAGCGCCCGGAACACCGTCGACAGGGTGTCATGGGACGGGGTGCCATTGGCGAAATCGGACAGCCGGCGCAGGAATTCCAGCCTGCGCCTGCCGTATTCGGCGATGTCGGTGAAACTTTCGCACCCGGAAATCACCCCGACGGGACACAATAGAAGGATCTCATTAAGCGGATACACGACCTTCGACTGCTGCCGGGGATCCTCGAGGTCTGACATAACAGACTGGAACGACGTTGTTTTTTTCATGGTACTGCTCTCTGGTTGGTTCTGTTTTGCGACCTGGACCAGAAAGCCGCCGTCCGCGCAACCACGCCTACCATTCATGCGATACCCCTGGACCTCACCGCTATCGGCGTCGTAATCGGGCGCGGTCCGCGTAGAAGGTGGGGTTTTCTGGCCGACGCTATATATCAGCCCTAACCAGCAACCCTCCGGTTGACAGCCCGCCATATCAATCCCTTGCCCTATGGAGTTCGGTGCGTGACACGCAAAAATGAAAATTGCGTGTAACCAGCGTTTCAGGCGGAGCTTACCGATGAAATCCAGACCCCCCGAAAGACTGCCGGTTTCGATCCAGACTGTTTACGCCGACCTGGCCGACAGGGCCTGGGCCGGTGGTTTCAACGAATTGATGGCGGCGGGAGGAACGCCTTACAGACGCACGATAAAGGGACGGGACTATTGGTACTGGCAATCTCCCACACGGAACGGGCAACGGTCTTCGGCGCGTTATCTCGGCCGGATACTCCTGACCTACGGCGCGTGATCGAGAACCGCGTCGATCTGGCTTCCGCGAAAAAGGACAGGGTCGAAATGGTCGCGTCCTTACGGGCGGCAAGACTTCCCGTTCCTGACGGCAGGGCCGGCAACGTTCTCGCCGCTCTCGCCGAAGCCGGCGTCTTTCGATTGCGCGCCGTCGTCGTTGGATCCATCGCCTTTCAATGTTACGCGCCGATGCTGGGCTTCAGGGCGTCCGGTGGGATCGGACAACCCGGTGACGTCGATATCGGACAGTTCCCTGAAATCTCCGTCGCCGTGGAGGACGCGATAGACACCGATTTTCTGTCCGTTCTCAAAACGGTGGATTCGAGATTCGAGGCCGTTCCGTCGCCTTTCAGAAAAAACATGACGATGAAATACGTCATCCGATCGGGAAGCGAGGAAAGGTTTTCCGTCGATATCCTCGCTCCTTTACGGGGTTCGGATATCGATGGACCGGTAGAGCTTTCCGCATTGAGGGGACATGCGCAGGTTCTCAGGTTTTTCGATTTTCTTATTCATCAGGAAATCGAAGCGGTCGTTCTGCATGGACCGGGAATCCCCGTGAGGGTCCCTAGGCCAGAAAAATTCGCGGTTCATAAACTTATCGTCTCCCGGGACCGTCTCAAAGGATCGGACGGACATATGAAATCGACGAAGGACATGGCGCAGGCCGGCGTTCTGCTTCAGGTTCTGGCGGAAGATAGACCGGGAGAGCTTGAGATCGCGTGGGACGAGCTTCTGGAATGGGGGCCTTCATGGCGGAAACTGGCGAAAGAGGCATGGCGGACCATTCCTTCCGAAATCCGTGATATTCTGCGGGAACCTTCGCTGATGTAAAATACGTAAATCTTTCAGGATCGGACGGGATGAACGCAGGTTCAGCCGGAAGTGAAATCCCGCTTAGGAAAACCGATGATCATACGGCTGGATCTCCCTTGGATATACCGGATCCATATAAAACTCCATCGCCATTCGATGATTGATACCTCACTTCCAGTCCTAAGTGCAGCACCGGCCCTTTCCGCGGCGTTCCCTTCGTCCGGGCTCCGCCCCCGCTGCGGAAACGCCGCGGAAAGGGTCGGTGCTGCACCTGTATGTCCTCCTTCATGAAAAGGAATCAATGGATGATGTCGTGGAAAGTTCCGCACGATATGTGGAACTCCGGTGAGGCGGTCGGGCGCTCCCGGCTGGATTTCCGGAGCCTGGCATGCATCCTGGGAGGGGATGCGGGGCGCTGCCCCGCGGGGTCGGGTCGGGCCGTTTGCCGCCTGGTCCCGTGGACCATTCCAGAGCCCGGTCGCCCGTCTCCACCACCGTCCTCCGCGTCCCGGATGGATGCCCGGCCAGGACCCGAACCACCCGCAGGGAGGGGAGCGCAGGGACATGACGGACGGGATGGTGGCGGGAACCGCCGTGAGCGGGGACCGGTGACCGGTGGCCGTTCACGCGAAAGGCGATGACAGGGGCTTCGCGAATGGAAGGAGCGGGTCGGGGTGCCGCATGGCCGGCTTCACGGGCGCGGCGTTCGTTCGTGCCTCACTCTCACCCGGACCGGTGGCGTTCGATGCCTCACCCCATGTCATGTGCGAGGCCACCGGGCGGTTGCACCGCCACCTTCCCGGATCCCCCGTCGCGAAGGATCTCACCATCCGTGCCGTCAGCCCGGTGCGGGCGCGGCGCTTCGCGGAGTCCCTCGGCCATCCCACGAGGACCGGCAGGACCGGCGCGGGGACGCCGGCCGCCTTCGGCAGGGCCGCCGGGCTTCTCGCCCGGGGAGCCGGAACCGGAGGCGATCGGGAGCCCGCGGACCCGCCCATCGCCCGCGGACGGTCCGTCGACATGCGCACGGCCGTGACGGCCCGGCTCCAGGAGGTCACCCGGGCGACGGCCCGGGATGTCCTCTACATGGCGGCGCTGGCGGCCATGGGCTGGAACCCGGCGATGGGGCGGTTCCACCAGCGCCTCATGAACGCGGGCAGGGCCCATAAGGTCAGAGCCAATGAGGTCGCGCTGGTCGCGGTGATGCGCAGCCTGGTGATTCCCGCCAACGCACTGCCGCGCGACGGGTGCGGCTGGTCAGGGGCGCCACCTGCGGCGGCGCCATGATGGATCGCGGCCCGACGCCTGTGGAAAAATGTGGAGGACCTGTGCGAAACCTCTGCGGGAAGCCGAAAAAATGGCCTGAAACCCCTTGAAACGGGACATGGATGCTTCGGACTGGAAGTGGGGAGCTAAGTGTAGCCCTTCAAGACGGTCACTTGGCTTCACATTCGGCGCATATCCCCGCTGCGGCTGCAAGTGCCTCCCTGCCATGGGGAATCCTGAGGGCTGTCAGCCCGGCTTCCATGGTACCGAGCAGACCCAGCACCATATGCGCGTTCACATGGCCCATATGGCCCAGCCGAAAGAATCCCTGCCCCGACGGATCATCGGGTTCGGCCATACCGAGTCCGATACCGAGCGTCACCCCGACGCATTCAGTCATCCACTCGCGCAGATGCAGGCCAAGAGGTGCGCCGATGCGGGCGCTCGTCACCGCACGGGAACGTTTGCCGGGACAGTCAATGTTAAGCCTCAGCGGACCGTCCGTCGCCCAGGCATCGAACGCTGCCCAGATTGCCTGTGCGAGCCGCTCATGCCGCGCCCAGACATTCTCAAGCCCTTCGTCCAGAATCATGTCAAGAGCGGCGCGCAGGCCAAATAGGTGGTGAGTCGGTGCGGTGCCGCCAAAATGCTGATAGAATTCCTCCGGGTTGGCGCGCGGCCGCCAGTCCCAGTAGGCGCTGACGCAATCAGCCCGGTCACGAGCCCGGTCCGCCCTGGTGCCGAAATACACGAACGCCACACCGGGAGGTGTCATCAGGCCTTTCTGGCTGCCTGCGACCATGACATCGACGCCCCATAGGTCCATTTCAAAGCGGTCGCAGGCGAGCGAGGCTATGCAGTCGACCATCAGGAGCGCAGGATGTCCGGTGCGGTCGAGCGCCGCACGTACCGCCGCGACATCGTTCCTGACGCTTGTGGAAGTGTCGGCATGTACCATGAGTACCGAGCTGAACTCATGGGCACTGTCCGCAGCCAAGGCCGCCTCGACCCGCGCGACGTCAATGTCCGATGATCTGCCGAAGTCAATGATCCGGCATCTGACACCCAACTGTCGGGCTATCTGTGCCCAGCCCAAACCAAAGAGCCCGGTTGCAAGTACCAGCACGCGGTCTCCGCGTGAATGCGTATTGGCAATCGCCGCTTCCCATGCACCATGACCGTTTGCAATATATATGGCGACATCATTCTCCGTACGGCCGACGGACTTCAGGTCATCAATGAGGCTTTCGGTCAGTTCGACAAGCTCGCCGACATAGATATTGGGCGCTGGCCTGTGAATTGCCTGCAGCACCCTATCAGGAATGACCGATGGTCCTGGAATGGCAAGGTAGTGGCGACCCTGTGCAAGTGTCATGCGACTGGCTCCCGAGATCAGGTGCGAGGCCTGTGCCCCAGAATGTTCAGATTCAGTCCTGCACTCTTGCCATTACCGTTAGCCGCATGTAAACGGGGAACATCCTGGCAGCGGAAACAACATGCCGCATATCCTCAGCGCGCTGCTGTGCGGGTCGCACAGCCTGTTCACCTTCAGATGTGGATTCGTTGATCAACCATCTCCATTCGCCGTGGGAGGCGTGGGAATTTCAGCCATAGGGGATCCTGGCGACGGACAAGCGGCAAAATTCGTCCCTTTGCGACCCTGCCACACCTAGAAGCGCGCTCCGCGTCGGCTGCTCCTGATTCCCGCATGTGTCTGAACGGTTACCCAAACAGTTCAATAGGGATGCCAGAGGGTTCGTCGCTCCGGCAAGGTTCGGCGACTATGTCCAATCACTGGCCGTGGCATCCTGGTGCTCAATCTCGGGCCACCGCTTCCGGACATGGTCGTTGGGGACCGCGAAGCGTACCCGCCAGGACAGACCTGTCCGGGCTGCGACGGTGCCCGCCCATCGGGCAGGGTGGCAGGGTTAAGGTCCAGTCGCTCGGATCGGAGCCAGTACTGTGAGGAGCATGCGGTCTGGCTGGATTCGTTCCCGAACTTCCCCGGCTGATCCGCGGTCGCTGAGGAAGAACTCCAGGGAGTCGCTGGAATCATGGCTCTGGCTCTGGAGGAATTACCTTCGGCAGCATATCAGGCGTTTTTCCGTTGCCGTGCTACTGCTGGCGGTTGAGGGCGCGATGCTCGGATTTCTGAGCTGGATCGTAAGGCCAATGTTCGACCAGGTGTTTGTTTCCGGCAACCGCAATGCTGTCGGATGGGTAGCCGCCGCGGTGCTCTGTATCTTTCTGGTTCGCGCAGCCGCCGGCTTTGGAAACCGGGTGCTGATGACCAGCGTAACCCAGAGGGTGACGGCCTCTCTTCGGGCAAACATCCTCCAGCACATGCTGAGCCTAGACAGCATGTTTTTCCAGAAGCGCTCGCCCGGAAAGTTGAGTGAACTGGTTCGAGGCGATACCGAGATCCTCTCCGGCAAGCTGCCACTGCTTTTCTCAACGATAGGCCGTGATGTCGTGGCCCTGATCGCACTCTTTGCCGTAGCGATTTCCATCGACTGGATCTGGACGGTCATTGCTGTCGCTGCTGTGCCAGCCCTGCTGTGGCCCGTAAGACGCCTGCACCTCAAGGTGGACAGACGAACCAGGCGCGCCCGAAATGCCGCAGATCTGCTGGCGGAACGGCTTAACGAGATTCTTCATGGCGTCGATACGATCAAGCTGAACAATATCGAGACGCACCGCTCCAGACGTTATTCCGACGAACTCGACATGTATGTCAGGGAGGAAGTGCAGTCTGAACTGGGGCGGGCGGGAATTCCGGCGATCACGGATATCGTGGCCGGAATCGGCTTCTTTGGGGTCCTGATCTATGGTGGTCTGCAGATCATCGGTGGAGAAAAGTCCATCGGCGAGTTCATGTCGTTCTTCACCGCCATGGGGCTGGTATTCGAGCCATTGAGGCGAGTCGGCAACGTCTCCGGTCAATGGGTAACGGCACATACTTCGCTCAAACGACTCCGCGAGGCATTCAATGAGCGGCCCACGATCACATCACCCGCTTCTCCTGCAGCGCTGGCCGTATTGCCGGAAGCCGCGGATATAGCGCTGGAAGACATAGAGTTTGCATATGGAGACCAGCCAGTGCTGCGCGGAACGACCTTTCGCGCCGAAGCGGGCAGGACAACGGCGCTCGTCGGTGTTTCCGGCGCAGGCAAGAGCACGGTGTTCAGAATACTCACCCGGTTGGCTGACCCCCAGGCAGGTCGTGCCACCGTGGGCGGCACGGATATCCGGGATATGGATGTCCGGGCCCTGCGCGGACTGTTCTCCGTTGTGACCCAGGATGCCCATCTCTTTGATGAATCGGTTCGAGACAACATCGTCCTTGATCGCGACAGCTCGCAGCTCGAGGAAGTGCTGGATGCCGCGCATGTCACCGAATTCGTCGGGAAACTCACGGATGGCACCGAAACGCGCGTCGGTACGCGTGGCTCGGAACTTTCCGGCGGGCAGCGGCAACGTGTCGCCATTGCGCGTGCGCTTCATCGAAATACACCAATCCTGCTTCTCGACGAGGCAACCTCCGCCCTGGACGCGCAATCCGAGGCACTGGTTCAGGAAGCGCTGGAAAGGCTTAGCGCCGGACGAACGACATTGGTGATCGCACACCGCCTTGCTACGGTCCGTTCAGCTGACAGGATCGTGGTTATGGATGAGGGCCGGGTCGTTGACGAGGGCACCCATGAGGAACTCATAAGCCGCGAAGGGATCTATGCGCATCTTTACTGGCTTCAGTTCAGGAAACGCAGCTGAGCGCAGCGGGGATCCCGTCTGTGGCTGTCGTCGGCTGGGCTGCGTCCACCCACCTACCTGGTATAGCTGCGCAGGAGCCGTTCAGGGTCGGTGCCCAGCAGATAGCGGAACAGTATGATGAGATTGCGGAGTCCCTGCCACAGCCACCCCTTCTGATGATAGCGCTCGGCACTCGTCAATGCCCTGGCTGGTAATGGTCGGAGCCGCCCGCGAAGGGCACGGGCCATCGCGACATCCTCCATCAATGGGATATCCTGGTAGCCATCGGTCTTCTGATAGAGGGCCCGCGAAATCAGCAGGCCTTGATCCCCGTAGGGAAGGCCAAACACATGCGACCGAAGATTGGCCCAGCCAGCCACAAGCCTGGGAGCCATGCCTTCGGAACGGAAAGCCAGGCTGAAATACCCCGCCGAGTCTGGATGGTGGCGCAGATGTGCATTTACCGCATCTGGCCAGCGATCATCCAGCCAGGTGTCGGCATGCAGGAACAGCAGCCACTCGCCTTCGGCCGCGGCGGCACCCCGGGCGAGATGTCCTCCCCGTCCTGCCGGTCCCGATACCAGCACCGCACCGGCCGACCCGGACAGCGGGACGGTATCATCCCGAGAGCCGCCGTCGCTTACCACAAGCTCCCGGATCAGTCCGGCCCGCAGGCCGACGCCGAGCGAGGCAAGGGTCGCGGGCAGGTCCGTCCCTGAGTTGAGCGTCGGGATGACAACTGATACCGGTGCGCGCATACTGCGCCTTTGGATTGCGTTCGATTCCACTATATGAATCCTGAAAGCGAAGGAACCGGCGAATGAACGGCCAGAGATGTCATGACAGGCGGCTCTTCCGGATCGGAGGGGCGGACAGAGAGCGGTTTCTGCAGGGTCTCGTCACCAATGACGTCAAGAGGCTCGCAGACGGTCTGGTTTATGCGGCGCTTCTGACACCGCAGGGAAAATACCTTGCGGATTTTTTTCTGGTTCCCGCCGACAGCGCGATTCTTCTGGATGTCAGGAGCGATCTTGCCCAGGGTCTGGCGCAGCGGCTCAGCATGTACAGGCTAAGGGCCGACGTTACTGTCACTCCCAGCGATATGCCGGTCTACCGCGGCACCGGAGACGGCCCGGCAGGCAGCTTCCTGGACCCTCGGGACGGTAGCCTCGGCTGGCGCCACTACGGCGTCGCTGACATTGACGTCACCGAAATCGACTGGGATGCACTGCGCGTTGCCGCCTGCATACCCGAATCGGGCATCGAACTGATCCCCAACGGTTCATTCATTCTCGAAACGGGTTTCGAGCGGCTGAACGGCGTGGATTTCTCGAAAGGCTGTTATGTGGGGCAGGAGGTGACCGCCCGGATGAAACACAAGGCAAGGCTCCGGAAGGGACTTGTATCCGTCAGGGTTGAGGGCAGCACCCCTCCGGGAACCGAGATTCGCGTGGACGGAAAGATTGCTGGCACCCTATACACCCAGTCAAACGGCTGTGGAATCGCCTATCTGCGATTCGACCGGGCTGTCGGTGAGATGATGGCGGGTGACGCGGTGGTGCGCTATGGCGGATAGCCACCGCAACCGTTAGGCCCGTTCGGAATATTCAATTGATTCGGTATTGACGACGATCTCTTCGCCCGGCCCTACAAAGGGTGGCACCATGACCCTGACACCGTTTTCCAGAACCGCTGGCTTGAACGAATTGGCCGCCGTCTGTCCCTTTACCACCGGTTCGGTTTCCTGAATTCTGCAGGTTACCTTCTGGGGCAGTCTGGCGTTCAGCGCTTCCTGCCCGTAATATTCGATCTGCACTATCATCCCGTCCTGAAGAAACGGGTGCCGCTCGCCAAGAATCCCGGAGGGCAGTTCAACCTGCTCAAAGGATTCGCTGTCCATAAAGACCAGCATTCCGCCGGTCTCATAGAGAAACTGCTGGTCCTTCTGTTCAAGACGGACGCGCTCGACCCTGTCGGCACTGCGGAATCTTTCATTGAGTTTGGAACCGTTTCGCAGGTTGCGAAGTTCGACCTGTGCGAAGGCCCCCCCTTTTCCTGGCTTCACGTGCTCGACCTTTACGGCGGTCCAGAGCCCATCATTATGCTCCAGCACGTTGCCAGGGCGAATCTCGTTCCCGTTGATCTTCGGCATGGTATCAGATCCGTTACATTAGCTTGATCGGATGTCGGGTTGTCGTATATAGGTGTCGGAAAGGGCGGGCAAGATGTCCAGGCATCTGCGCGATCTAGGGCTGCTATGCACAGATTGCATAGCAGGTATTCCAAATCGGAAACCCCGAATCGCTCAAGTCTGATCATATTGTTCGACATAGGATGACTTCGAAAGCAAGAACAAAGGATGGGAAATGAGTGATTTCGTTGACGGTACGGCATTCAATTTCGAACAGGGCCAGCGCTCGCGCAAGCTATTTGCCGCGGTGGTCCTGGCAGCGCTGGATGACGCGATCGCAGACGACAAGAAATACGGCAATGGACCAGAGCAGATCGCGCGCTGGGCCAGATCGCGTGATGGGCGCGAAGTGCTGTCCTGCGCAGGGCTCGATCCAAATGAGCCGGTGGTGCAGGGCCTGATGAAATTCGTGGCCAATGGCGTCCGCACATCAGTCGCCCTAAGCCGGGAGGAGAGCGAACGTCGCAAGGCGGCCGTGCAGCAGGAGCAGGCCGAGGCGGCCTAGCGAAGACGAACCGGGGACGGCGCATCGTCCCCGGAAGCACGGTCTCTCAATTCAGAAAACGAAACGCCAGACGCCACTTGCGAGCAATTCCGCAGTTCCGAGAATGACCGTCGCCAGACGCATTGTCCAGGACCTGAACCGGACAAGCAGGAAGGCGCATAGCGTTATTGACGCGCCCAGCTCAACTGGCCCAACGATATGGGCCCAGTCCCTGCTGTCCCAGTAGCTCAGTGGGCTTTCGAACACCCAGTTCGATATCGGCCAGAAGTGCATTCTTGCATCATGGCTATGCAGAGGAAAATCGAGAGCCAGATGCAGCAGGCCCGCCCCAGCGAATGCGAACAGCGTGGACCATCGTTGCCAAAGCGCCACTGCAAGTAATGCACCCCACAATATGAAACTGTTGTCGATCGCGAAGACCTGCTGCCAGGCGCTGGAGTAGTAGAGCTTCCCAAACACGGTCTCTGCGGGAATTCCCAGGACGAACAGCGAAATCCCAGCCATGGCGTAGAGGGATGCGTCGGGTGCCAGTGCACCGATGAAGGCCGCGGTGGTGAGTTTCGCTCGTCCCGGGCGTCCAAAGGCCGCCAGACCAAAGATGAGATGTGCCGGTGTGTTCACCGCACCCCCTTTTCGCAGCTTCGTCTGCCATTTAGTGCAGGAAAGAAAGTGGCGAAAGGCGAATCATGACCCAGGCGATCATGATCCAGGGAACAGGCTCGAACGTGGGCAAGTCGCTGGTTGTTGCCGGTCTGGCTCGGGCGCTGGCAAAACGGGGTCTGTTGGTGGCGCCGTTCAAACCCCAGAACATGTCCAATAATTCTGCGGCCACCGTTGACGGAGGTGAAATCGGCCGGGCGCAGGCCCTGCAGGCGCGCGCCGCAGGGCTGGCACCGACCGTTGACATGAATCCGGTGCTCCTGAAGCCCGAGTCCGATACCGGCTCACAGGTCGTGGTCCAGGGACGTCGGTTGGCAACGGTCAGGGCGCGTGACTATGCCAGGCTGAAACCGGACCTTCTCCCCAGGGTTATGGAGAGTTTCGCCAGGCTTGCCGCATCGGTGGATCTGGTGCTGGTCGAAGGCGCGGGCAGTCCCGCGGAAACCAATCTACGGGAGGGAGATATCGCGAATATGGGCTTCGCCGACGCCGCGGGAATACCAGTCATACTTGTGGCTGATATCGAACGGGGAGGTGTGATCGCGCAGCTGGTTGGCACCCACTCGGTGCTTTCAGGGAATGACCGTCGACGGATATCGGCGTTCCTGGTCAACAGGTTTCGGGGAGATGTCACGCTATTCGAAAGAGCGGTGCCCGAGATCGAGCGGCGAACTGGCTGGATCGGGCTGGGCGTGCTGCCATGGTTCGCCGATGCCTGGAAGCTGCCGGCGGAGGACGTGATGGACATTGGATCGGCCACAGGCGGTCCGTTCAGGGTCGCGGTGCCCCGGTTAGGCCGAATCGCGAATTTCGATGACCTGGACCCACTGGCGGTGGAACCTGACGTCAGTGTCGAGATCGTGGAGCCAGGACGCGCGCTTCCCGGGAATGCGGATCTCGTGTTGCTTCCGGGGTCGAAGTCTACGGTTGGGGATCTTGCGGATTTCAGAAACCAGGGATGGGACATAGACCTGATGGCCCATGTGCGGCGGGGTGGCCATGTCTTGGGTCTGTGCGGCGGCTATCAGATGCTGGGCCGGGAGATCATCGACGCCGAGGGCGTTGACGGTAGGGCCGGGCGTTTTCCCGGGCTCGGGCTGCTGGATGTCGTGACTGAGATGTCCAGGGAAAAGCGGACCACGAGGACGGAAGCTGTCTACATGGCAACGGGCGATCGGGTCAGTGGATATGAGATTCACCTTGGCAGGACAGAGGGGCCGGATCGGCAGCGGGCCTGGCTGCGTATCGGAGAGAGAACCGAAGGGGCGGCGAGTCCAGACGGACGCATCCGGGGCTGTTATCTCCACGGGATCTTCACATCAGACGGCTTCCGAAACACCTATCTGGCTGAACTGGGCGGAGAGGGAAGCGGGCTTTGCCATGAGGCGATGACGGAGAGGACACTCGAAGGGCTAGCGGCACATCTGGAGACATATATGGACATTGATGGCCTCCTTAAGCTCACGGGGAAGATTCGTGGTGAAGCTCTGGTCGCGCCGAAGGGCTGACCGCCGGGAGCAGGACGCCTGAACTGGAGACAGGGTTATTCACCCAGGCAATCGAGGCCGACGATGCGGAACTTCCGTGGCCACATGTCACAGCACCTTCGGTAGCGGATCTATTCCTGATCCCGGTTGGCCAGCGCCTGCTGAAGCTCCCGATTCACAAATCGCCGGATACTGTCCGTGATGCGCTCACCCATCGGCCCCTGGAACTCTTCGCGAATGAGTTCCGCAACCACACTCCGTAGGACTTCCCGATCAACCGGGAAATGCGGTTCGCAACTCTCCTGCGATGGCTCGACATGCCTGGTCTTCGCCTCTCCATCTGGCTCTTCCCCGGGCTCCGCGTTACCAGGTTCCGTTCCTGCCTCGTGCTGGAAATTCCGGATCGCCTCGCTCTCTCTCCTATCCTGTGAACCAGCAACGGTCCGGGATCGGGGATGGTCTTCATCCGGGTATACACGCATCCGGGAAGTTAGCAGGAAAGGTTCGGTGCCTGATCCGGACACCGTACTGCCATCCGTTTCCCCGTTTTCTGCGTAGGCGGAGCACAACGATGACGACCGAACGCCCTTCCGATCCTCATCTTTCACATTGGCCGACATGCCCTATCCCCGGAATTGACCTGCCATACATAATCCGCGCGAGCCGCCACTCCCTCCTCATGGCATCACTCCCCGGGACTTTTTGGACCTATTGTCGGCCGAGAGCCTCGAGAACCCGATCCAGATCTTGTCCACGTTCGCTCTGGGGTTGGATTGGATCACGCCTGGAATTCGCCAGATTGTAATGATTCGCAGGATCATAGGTGACTATGCCGAGTTCCAGGTCATCCACTGTGAGCACGCCCATGGCTGACAGTAGCGAATACCGCGAGACATACTGCTCGACCTCAGCGCTGATGAGATTCGATCGCGCATCAAGGAGTTCCTGTTCGGCATTCAGCACGTCAAGCGTTGTCCGTGAGCCGAACCTGGCCTCTTCTCGAGCCCCTTCATATGCAAGCTGGCTGGCGGTCACCTGTCGTCTGCTGGCATCGGTTCGCGCAATCGAGACCTGCAGTCTGGCCCATGCGGTTCCGACCCCAAATTCCACATCCAGGACAGACTGAAGAAGATTCGCCCGTGCAGCTTCACGGTGAGCCCCAAGCTGCCGCAGGGCAGAGTTCCAGCCGCCGCGAAAAACGGGAACGCTGGCGCGCAGATTGGCGCTGTAACTGTGGTCGGACTGTTCGTCTATGGAGAGATTCAGGCCTGTGCTGACAGTCACCCCCCACGCTGCGTAAGCGCGTCGGGTATTTGCTTCGGCCACCTTGACGTTGTGCTGCGCTTCCTTGATTCGGGGATGGGTCCTGACGGCCACGCCCCTTGCGGTGTCTTCGGAGCCCGCAGTCGCTGGCGGTGCCGCTGGCAGTTCCAGATCACCTGGATAGCTGCCCACGACAGACCTGTATGTCTCCCGTGCTACCGCAAGATCGCCCTCCGCCGCGGCAAGGTTGCCGCGGGCAGCGGCTAGGCGTGCCTCAGCGATCGAAACATCGGTGCGAGTCGCCTCGCCCACATCGAACCTGTCTCTGGCGGCACGCAGTTCCTCCGTAATCAACTCCACATTGTTTTTGCGCAGAGAAACGAACTGTGTTGCCCGAATCACTTCCATATAGGCCTGAACGGTTTCCAGCAGGACCTGCTGCTCCACCTGAATCAACGCCGCACGCAGGCCAAGCACTGTCTCCTTAGCCGCTTCCGCCCCGATCCGGGTAACGCCATTGTCAAAGACGGTGAGTTCCGCAGATAGCGCCAGCGAACCGGACCAATGCTCGCCGCTGCGGCGATCGGGACCAAACGTATTCGCCTGGGAAACGAAACCCACAACTGGCTGGAGGGCCACATATGTCTGAGCCACATCCTCATCGGCTGCGCGCAGCAGCGCCCGCCGCTGCTCCAGCAGGTTTGAATTGCCGTAGGCAGCGACAAGAGCGTCTGCCAGTGTCTCAGCCCCGGCGTCCTGCACCGAAATCGCGCCCAATGCGGTCGCACCGACAAAGGCCCATCCCCTAAGGCTGTGCACGAGTGGTCGACCTGATGCCTTCCCGATTCGCCTGAACCAGCGAACCGGCCCTGATCCGAAGCAATTCAAAGCTGAAACTCCCTTTCCCGGACGAAGCCAGGCAGGACTGGCGCCACCGCGTTGAATGCGTCGCGCCAGTCAATGGACTGACCGTTTTTCCATCCGATCCGGCAGACTCCCAACGCTCCATGGCTGAATATGGCAGCGACGCGCCCCCCTTCCTTGATCTGTGCTACAATGGCGTCCGGCAGCGTCTCGACCCCACCCTGCAGCAGCGCCACATCATATGGTCCGTGCCGTGGCCCACCCTCGGCAAGCGGAGCGGCGAACACCGCCACATTGTCGGCGCTGGTCACCACAAGCCGGGCTTCGGCCTCTGCGGCCATTTCCGCATCTTCCTCAACCGCGATCACCGCTTCGGCGAGGTGCCCGATAACCGCTGATGAATAGCCCAGACCACAGCCCAGATCAAGAACGAGCTCGTTTGGTTGGATGTTAAGCGCGTCCAGCATCTTTGCGAGCGTCCGAGGCTCCAGCATGGCACGCCCATAACCCAGGGAGATCGGCCCGTCGCAATAGGCGGTGCTGCGCGCTTCGTCCGGCACGAATTCCTCCCGCGGGACAGAGAGCATTGCGTCGATGACCGGAAACTTGGTGACGTCTGAAGGTCGAACCTGAGTGTCGACCATAGTCCTGCGCTGAACGGGAATGTCAGCCATTGGGGCTCAGCCTCTTTGGGGTGTAGCTCTCCAGGCCAGTCTGACACGGATCGGATGAAGCGGCAATATGCAAGACGCAGGTAGCGTAGGGCTATCGCTTTTGAAATTAAATCTATTGCGATTTAATTCTATTGATGCCAATATGACTTAAAAACAGGCAAATGAGGCAGAAACATGCAGGACCTGAAGGTGATTTTCGAGGGGGTCGAGGACCCCCGCCGCAGCAACGCGACCCGCCACGACCTCCACGAAATGCTCATGATCGCTCTCCTGTGCGCCCTCTGCGGGGGTGAGGGGTGTTCGGATATGGCGCTTTTCGGGCGGTGCAAGGAAAGTTTCCTGCGCCGGTTAATGAAGCTGGAGCACGGCATTCCGAGCCATGACGCGTTCTCCGACCTGTTCAACGCGCTGGATCCGAAGGGCCTCAACGCCGCCCTGCTCCGGCTGGCGGGAGGCTGGGCCGAACGGCTCGGCGACGGCGTGGTCGCGATTGACGGCAAGGCCCTCCGGCGGTCCTTCGCCGACGCAACGGAGCGCTCCGCGCTCCATCTGGTCCAGGCCTTCGCGACCGGGGCGGGGGTCGTGCTGGGCCAGGTGCGGGTCTCCGGCAAGTCGAACGAGATCACGGCGATGCCCGCGCTCCTGGACCTTCTCGACCTCAGGGGCAGGACGGTGACCGCCGACGCGATGCATACCCAGAGGGCGACGGCGGAACAGGTCACGGCCCGTGGCGGCGATTATGTCCTGGCGCTGAAGGGCAACCAGGGGAGCCTGCACGGGGATGTGGAGAAATACATGGAGGATCCGCAGATGTCTGGAAACATTGACGTTTCCGAAGAGCTGGTGGAAAAGGGGCATGGCCGCATCGAGACCCGGCGGGCACGGGTGTGCCACGACGTGGACTGGCTGCGGGAGACCCATGACTGGCCCGGCCTGGCGGCGTTCGGTGCGGTCGACGCGACGCGGGAGACCCGGGACGGAACGGCGGCCGGAACCCGGTATTTCATCATGAGCGGGACGCTTTCGCCGGAGCGGCTGCTGGAAGCGGTCCGTGCCCACTGGCGGATCGAGAACAGCCTTCACTGGGTCCTCGACGTCGCGATGAACGAGGACCAGCAGAGGAACCGGATCGGCAACGGGCCGGAGAACCTGGCCATGATGCGGCGGATGGCGCTGAACCTGGTGCGGTCCGCCAGGGAGCGCAGGGGGGTGTCGATGCGGGGCAGGATGAAGATGGCGGGGTGGGACCATGACGTTCTGCTGGAACTCGTTCGCGCCGCCGCCGACCTCAGCGAAGAGGCCCGGAAAATGGAGGTTCAAAAGCGATAGCCCTAGCAGGTAGCGTGAATTCCCGCCAGTTCGGGCATGGTCCACCTGACTATCCCGCAATCCTACGGTAGGGGATCTCCCGGTCCGTAAGCGCGAACTGCCGCAGAGCGGACAACGCTGTGGCGACGACTTCCATCGCATATCCGCATGGGTAGGGTGGCGGTTCGGAGCGAAGTGGGGGGGCTTCAGTTCATGCCTGCGCTCCATACCCATGGCTTACACCCGTTTGTGAAGGGCGAAGTTCAGCATTGCGGGTTTCAGGGATCAATTCGAGTGAATCCATGCTTGCTTTCGGGCGATCCCTGAATTAAGTCTCTACTTCGCCGAAGGTGAGTTGGCGGAGTGGTTACGCAGCGGACTGCAAATCCGTGTACACCGGTTCGAATCCGGTACTCACCTCCATTGTTCCTCGCTTCACCAAACGTCCCGTCGCCCGTGTTTGCGATATTGGCGGATTGACTGCCAATGCCTGTGAATTCCCGGTTCCGTGCCTTCCAGCATGGATCATGGACGGGTTTCTGGAGCTTGGATCTTCCCCATGGGGGCGGAAGGGATGGCAGCGGCTTCTGGGTCAGCATGTCCGGACATCGAATCACGCCGACGACCGCTGGGGAATAGGGCCTGAACCACCTGAAACAGTTGCCCGGCGCCTGCTGGCGCAGGCCAGAACGCACGCCTTAGCTCAATCGGGGGAGGGCGGGTTAGCCTGCCATCTGCCCCTGGTTCATCCCGGATGAACCACGGTCCAGAGCGTGGCGGCAGCGCTATGTGAGTATGCCTTTCTGTCGAGCAAGTTCCGTTACACGCTGCTGCAGCTTCTCAAACGCCCGAACCTCGATCTGCCGAACCCGCTCACGGCTGACACCATATTGACCGGAAAGCGCTTCGAGCGTCACTGGCTGGTCCTGCAGCCGACGCTGGGTCAGAATGTCCTGCTCACGCTCGTTCAGAACCGTCAGCGCTTCGGCCAGAAGCTCGCGCCGCACTTCGAGTTCGTCCTTGTCTTCAAAAGCCGCGGCCTGGTCGGCATCCTCATCTTCCAGCCAGTCCTGCCATTCCGTCGAACTGTCTCCATCAGCGCCGCCAACCAGGGAATTGAGCGAAGCGTCGCCGCCGGAAATCCGACGGTTCATCGAGATGACCTCGTCTTCGGAAACGCCTAGATCCGATGCTATCCTTCTGACCTTGTCAGGGTGCAGGTCTCCGTCCTCCAACGCGCCGATGCGTGCTTTGGCTTTGCGAAGATTGAAGAACAGCTTCTTCTGCGCTGAGGTCGTGCCAAGTTTTACCAATGACCAGGACCGCAGGATATATTCCTGGATAGATGCGCGGATCCACCACATGGCATATGTAGCAAGCCGGAAACCCCTCTCGGGATCAAACCGTCGGACGGCCTGCATCAAGCCAACATTCGCCTCGGAAATCACCTCGGCCTGTGGAAGCCCGTAGCCGCGATAGCCCATGGCAATCTTCGCCGCGAGTCTCAGATGTGAGGTCACTAAACGATGCGCCGCGCCTGAATCCTGGCGTTCCACCCAGGCTTTTGCCAGCATGTATTCCTCTTCCGGCTCCAGCATCGGAAACCTGCGGATTTCCTGCAGATAGCGGTTCAGTCCCTGTTCAGGGCTTGGGGCGGGCAGGTTCGCATAGTTGCTCATGGGTTTTCCTCAAGCATTATGTTTATGGCGTTAACATTCATTTAGAACCGCCGCTGCGGCGTGTCAAGGATCGCCACGAGAATTTTCCTCAACATTCAGATCGGACGGGCTTCATCGGATGGCCATGCGTCGGGATTGATTCTCACGCCGACGCGTGTCGCGGTGATTCAGGCATCGCCGCAAGGAGTGTTTCCATGTCGAGTGGAAGTGGTGCCTCGAACCTTAGGAACTCGTCCCTGATCGGATGCATGAATCCAAGGAGTCGGGCGTGCAGTGCCTGCCGGGGAAAGTTCGCCACCAGCGCGGCCGCGGATTCGCCTACGAAACCGACAGGAAGTCTACGCCGCCGACCGTATAGTGGATCTCCGATCAGCCCGTGACCGACATGGGCAAGATGCACCCGAATCTGATGGGTGCGTCCCGTTTCCAGCCAGCAGTCCAGCAGGGCGGCTGCCGGAGTGGCGCCAAACTGCCGCACCACCCGCACTCGGGTCACAGCATGGCGCCCTCCCTCAAACGTCACCGCCTGACGCTGCCGGTCCGTTCTGTGCCTGCCGAGCTGGGTAGTGATTCTGAGAACGTTACGCTCCTCAAAACCAGCACCCCGGACGCCTTGTAGACGGGGGTCCGCTATGCTGGGGAAGCCATAACAGACCGCCGCGTAAACACGTTCGACCGCGTGAATCTCGAATTGGTTCGCGAGACCCTGATGCGCCCGGTCGGATTTCGCGGCAACAAGCAGTCCGGTAGTATCCTTGTCGATCCTGTGAACGATGCCGGGCCGCCTCGTTCCTCCCACACCGGAAAGGCTGCTTCCACAATGGGCTAACAGAGCGTTAACCAGCGTACCTGAAGGTGTGCCTGGCGCGGGATGGACAACCATTCCCGCGGGTTTGTTGACGACGATCAGATCGTCGTCCTCGAAGATTACATCCAGCGGAATGCTTTCTGGCGCGATATGGCTTTCCACCCTATCCGGAACCATGATCTCGTATACATCGCCCGCATCCACTCTGGCGTTGGGGTCAATGATGGGAACGCCATTGCGCGCAACCGCTCCGTTGACGATCAGGCGTGCAAGTCGCGACCGGCTGAGCGCCACTTTCGCTGGCACGTCGCGGGCCAATGCCCTATCCAGACGGGGCGGAGGGTCGGCTGCGACCGTAACCAACAGACGGAAACCGGACATGGGCGAAAACTCCGATCACGGCATCGTATCACTGAAATTCCTGCGAACGCTCGTGACTGTGCTGACCGCTGTGATGATAGCGGGATTCATAGTGCTGATCGTTTTCCTTGTCACGCGCTTTCCCGACATCAATGGGCTTGGGCTTCCCGATCGGATCAGCCTGCCCGCTGGCACCCGTGCGCTTGCCTTTACGCAGGGAGATGACTGGTATGCCGTGGTGACGGATGCAGACCAGATCCTGATCTTCGACCGCATAGGCGGCATTCTCCGCCAGACCGTCGACATTGTGCCAACGGGCCAGTGACGGAGACGCGCTTCAGCCGCGTCGCCGGAACGGACTCCATCATGCATGACGCGTCGGGCCAGCGCACTGTCCGGGCCGGCTCTCCATCATCGGAATCTGGTGTCGATAGGGCGAACAGCTTCGATCTGATCCAGTGAGCGGGTTAGGTGCCGGTTCCGCTCGGGCCATGAAGATCGTCAGCCCGCCATCGCATATGTCCGAGATGCGAGCATCCGTCGTTAAGACCTGAACCGAAACGGGTGAACGGCGTATTGACTGGCCTGGTCTTTCCCGGGACCTGACCGCCCGGTCTGATCGAACCGGTTCACTTCCCGCAGAACCAGGTCGCCGTCGATTCGGGCTGTGACCATTCGCCGATCCAAGTCCTTGAAACTAACGTCCGGCGTGCTCCGCTGCGTCTGCAAGGGGTCCGGCCTCCGGCCATATCCAGGTTGCTGTCGCATTTCGCATACATTACGGGTACCGACCCCACGCAATGACATCTGGTGAGGTTTTCGGGCCGGGCTTCGCTGCAAAATGCGCGGCGCGGACACCGGAAATGGCACAGGCAATGCCGGGCCGCTTCCGGCGAATGAGGGGGGGACATGACCGTGAAGACAGCGGAAGAGATGCGGAAGCTACCGAGTAACAGGCCGGCACGGAGGAAGCGTTCCGGCAGAAACCGCTCGATGACCCGCGTGGAACGGTCGAAAACGAATTCAATGTCGCTCTTCCGGCCGATTTCTCTTTTCGGTGCATGAGGAAACGGCTAATCATGCGCATCTGGTAATTCCGCCCTCGTCGATCATCCCCGAAAACGACCTCAAAGGCGTTAGCGGAGGTTGGGACGGTTATGGCGGGTGGTGAATCGTCCTGATCGCCAGGCACGGTAGACCGGCGGGAAGGCCCGGAACCGAGGTTCCCCAGCATTGACAGACAGTTCCTCGGACAGTTCCTCGCTCGGCTGGTTTCTGGAGGCGCTTCAGCCGGAGATCCCGCAGTCCCTTCTGTCCGGCTCCGGGCTGGAGCGTGTTCTCACATGTGCCTCCAGATTGCCGCTGGCGACGGCGGTCTTTCCGTTTGGGCTGGAAATCCGTCAGGATGAGGCCGAACCGGCGGCGCTGGGTTGGCTGCTCGGAGAACTCGAGCGGGCGGATTCGTTTCTTTCCCGCGTCGTTGACTTCCCGATGCTTGAATACGACCTGATCAACTCCGCTCCGAACCTGCCCCTTGATGAACCCGGACTTTTTCTGGCGGCAGCGGACGATGCCGGCAGGATGGCCTTTCGCAATCCGGGCGTGATGCTGGCGGCGCTCGCTTCAGCAACGGGAATGGATGAGGATGTCGGCGAGCACCGGTTGGTCGAGCGGATATTTGCCCTCCTTCCCGCGGACGAGGCGCGTGTCATTCACGCAGGGACGTTCCCGGCACGCCACCTTCTTGGTCTGCGCCTGGTTATCGCTTTCAGGACGATGGGCGCAGTGGTGAGCTTTCTGGAACGCGTGGGCTGGCCGGGTTCCGTATCGGAGGTCGACCGGATCTCGACCGCTATGGAGCCGCATTCTTCGGGCTGGGCGCTTGGCCTGGATGTCGGTTCGGACGGGTTGGGTTCCTCGCTTGGAGTTGAATGGATTCCGGAGAAAGACCGGATGGATGACGCCCTGGACTGGTTAGTGGCGGAAAGCCTCTGTCTGCCGGCCAAGGCGGACGGTTTGAAGACATTTCCCGGTGGCAAACTCTTTTCCAACATGCACATATTCCTGAATGCCGAGTGGAGATTAAGCCATGTCAAGATCACGCTGCGTAACGCCAAATGGCGCGCCAAGGCGTATTTGGATCTGCAGGCGAAAGCGGGTGCCGTTGACTGATGGACCCGCTCGGCACTGTGTAGCCAGGCCTCACCACAGAGAATCCCCGAACAGGGATGGAGTTCCCGAATGAAGGTCCCTGTCCCGGTTGATGACGGTCTGCCTGGGGCTTCCGCGCCCTTTTCCTAAGACGATCCGACCTATCCGGAAGCCTACGACAGGATGTGGGCAGAAGAGCGGGAGGAGGCACGGTTCACCATACGTCTCGTTCGCGGCCTGGTCTTGGGAATCGGTGCCGATTCCTGGCCCGACGGAGCCTGCGGCACGGGATGGCATCGCCGAAATTCCGCGCTGGAGCTGGGCCGAATGGTTGGTGCAGACCGCAGCGGCACCATGCTGGACTATGCCCGCTAACACAATGCCGTCGGTGCCGAGTTTGTCGAATGCGACCTGCGCGACTTGGGCAGATTGGGCCAGTTCGACCTGGTGACGTCATTCTATTACGGCTATAGTCACCAGCCGACGCTTGCCGACGTGCGGGACTGCCTGGTCGGTCTTGCAGACGCCGTGGCTTCAGGCGGCATGTTGCCCCTGGGCGTGTGCAACCCCCAGCACGTCTTCTTTTGCATTCTCCATTCCCAACGCTTCGAGCACAGTACCAATCCGATCACCTTCGACGGCGTGATCTGGAGCTGGACGGAAAACGCCGAGAAGGGCAGGGACTATCGCCATGCCATATCACCGCACATCGAACTGCTCATGTCCTGGTTCCGGGAGCGGTTCAAGCGCGTCCAACTCATCCAGGACCAGGCCTGGGGTATTCAGGGACCCGGTCTCGTCTGTGAGAGTTCCCGCGCAACCGGGTTGGCATTCCAGCCCGGCTCGGCAAGGGTTTCGGAGACACGGACTGGGCGGGAGCAAGCAGGTTTTCAGAACTGTTGGAGCCGTTTCCTCCGATCGGACCCAGGCAGCTCGTCGTCGGCGGCAACTGGCCGTGCATCGTTTGCATGGCAACCCGGTTCCCCGTTTCCGTTGAGGAAATCCGCATCGCTGCTCCCCTGCACGGGACCGAAGACGAGGATCCGGTGCCGAATGTCGGCCTGAGAGTCCAGTTGCATCCCGGCCACTATGCGGCCAGGCTCACCGCGAACACGCTGGGCTGCGATCTTGCTCCGTCGGTGTGCAAGACGCTGCTGGGTCTTGCTTCCCGTTCCCTGGGCCTCTGCGCCGATGACATCGGCAAGCTGATTCTGGCCTGTGGCGATGCCGGTCTTTCGGGCATTTTCCTGGAAGCGGCAAACAGCGGGTTCGGCAATGCCGGCCTGCTCGGATGTCTGGCCGATCGGCCGGACAGCCGGGGCACGCAGCGCTTGATCGAACGGGTTGTTGTCTGGACCGAACAGGGCAGTGAGGGTCACGGGACGATTAGCCTGGCCGGCTTACGACCGGGTCCGACGAGGGCTATCACCACCGCGTTGACGGACTTGCGCCTGCGAAGGTTGCAGATTGCCTCGGATTTTTCTGCTGGCCGGGCGATGTGGGCCTCGTCGCCGACATGTTGGTTACACCTCCTTCGGTCGCCCGCATCGGTCTGTGTGTCGAAGTCACGCCGCGAGGCCTGGCGCCGGGCCTGAGCATCGAGATTCATCCGCACCGGTTAGGCTGGCGAAATCCTGACCGAACCGATTGGCGGGGGCTGCTGGACGCGCTCGCGCCGGCTGGCCTGGCACCCGGGAAGCTTTCGGACTTCGATGCCGGCCACGGCAGCGTCGCACTGTCGGCAGGCCGGAAAAGCTGGATCGTTCGCTACGGCATCGACCATATAGCCCTTCGCTTCGGGTCTGGTAGGATTCGGGCGGAAGCCTGCATCGGACTGGCGCCGGAGCAGGCGGAATGAAAGGAGTTCGCCGAAGTTCGAATCCACCTTCCAAGGTCGATTCCCGATCCGGACAGCCATGAACGGGCAGTTCTTCAACTGACTACACAGATGCGGGATTTTCGAAGCTGTGGAGCCGGGCTGCGGCTTCCTCCGCGTTTGCAGTGGCAGGAGCCCCTGTCAGGCAGTGACTTCCCGAACCAGCTGGCCGATCACGCCATTGCGACCGGTCCGGCCCTCGACTTTGCCAGACTGGTCGGCCCCTCACGCAGTTCGCGTCCCCACCCCCGGTTTTGCCGTGTCCTGAATGGCTCCGCCGGTGTGAGGATTGCCTAGCTAGACAGGGTTCGGCTTGCAGGCCAGGTACCAGTGGCGAAAGCGCCTTCGAAAGCCGGATTCCTACTGGCTCATCTTCGCTAGCTTGGCTTGCAGGTCAGCCAGCTGTTGCCTGATTTCGTCAAGTTCCCCCGTATTCGATGAAGGATCTGCCGATTCGGTTTCTCCGGCAGCCTCGGTTCCGGTCCACCCTCCGGCCATCGCCTTGAAGAATGCCTCCTGCTGTGCCTTTACCGCCTCAAATCCCGGAATCGCAGCCATTGGGTTGGCGAAATTCTCCATCATCCTGGACTGGCTATCGCGCAGCATCTCGAAACTGGCGGCCAGGAACTGTGGAACGACTGAATGAACTCCGGTTGCGTAGCTTCTCACAAGATCGGTTAGCACGTTGACCGGCAGCATGCTGTCACCCTGGCTCTCGTGGTCAACTATAATCTGAAGCAGGTACTGCTTTGTCAGGTCGTCACCGGATTTAAGGTCAATGATCTGTACGTCACGTCCCTCCCGGATGAATCGGGCGATGTCGTCAAGTGTGACGTAATCGCTGGCTTCAGTGTTGTACAGCCTGCGGCTGGCATAACGTTTGATCAGCAATGGTTCCGATATGTCGGCCATGGGCCTCCTCCAGTCCAGCGACAACCGGAATCTTACGACCTTGGGATGCCAGATAAAAGAGGGCGAGCATTGAGCTCGCCCCAGTTTGGCGCGCCGGCAGGAGGAGATCCGGCGCTAGGCAGGATCCGCTGGCCTACTTGGCCGCTGCGGTTGCCTTCTTGGCCGCTGCAGTCATCCCAGCGGTAGCCTTCTTGACTGCCGCGGTGGCGTCTTCCGACACGTCCTTTCCGGCAGCCAGTATCAACTCAACCGTTTCCATCTGAACCTTTTTCGCGATCTCAGCAAAGGCGGACATTGACTCGGTGGCGATTTCCGCCTGAGCCGACGCAAAGTCAGTCATGGCCTTGGTATAGTCAGCAGGATCGTCCTTGACCTTTGTGACTTCAGCAACCTTGGAAAGGGTCTGCCTGGTCCATTTTGCCGACACCTCCGCCGAACTCTCGGCCGCTTCCACAGCCACCTTTGACATCTTCTCACCCAGGGTGGCCTGGGTCTTGAAGACATCCTGCATTGCGGTCATGTCAACGGGGACCACTCCCAGCATGTCTTTCATCATCTTCGTGTAGTCCTGTGCATTTACAGCCATTTCAATTCTCCGTTCGCTGCGCATCCAAGCGTTTCTGTGTCTGTGGGTACTATTTATGCTGCAACGCAGCATTTCAAGGGATAATTCGCCGCACCGCAGAAAAAATTCATTGGCTCGCAGGTTCCCTCACTGGTTCTCGGAAAGAACGTAGGTTCCAGGAGCCTTTGCCAGCACGGGATGTTTCGACTCATTGAGCGGCTGGGCGGGAATCCGCCTGCCGGAATGTTTCGTCAACCATTCACCCCACCGAGGCCACCAGCTGCCTTCATGGCGCTCGGCGCTTTCACGCCAGTCCTCGGGCATCAGCCCCAAATCTTCATTGGTGAAATGACCGTATTTCCGCTTGGCTGGGGGATTTATGATGCCGGCGATGTGTCCTGATTCGGAGAGGATGAAGTTCTTTGATTTCGACCCCATCCGCCTGACCCCGTTGAAGCTCGCCATCCAGGCCGCGATATGGTCGGTTTCGCAGGCAATGGCGCAGAGTGGTACCCGGACGTCCTTTACGGTAAGTCTTTCGCCAAGGATTTCCAGACCGCCAACCGAAAACCTGTTCTCCTGGCAGAGCCAGCGAAGGTATTCCACGGCCATTCTTCCCGGAAGGTTGGTACCATCGCCATTCCAGTACAGAAGGTCAAAGGCTGGTGGCGCCTCGCCCATCATATAGCTGCGCACGGCAGGTCCATAGATTAGATCGTTGGCACGAAGAAACGAAAATGTCCTCGCCAGGAAAAAGCTCTCGAGGATACCGTGTCGGTCGCATTCGGCCTCGATGGCATCCACGAAATCGTCGGTCAGGAATGGTGTGAACTCACCGTGGTCCGAGAAATCGGTCAGGGTGGTGAAGAAGGTCGCCGACCTGACTGAACGGTCCCTCTTCCTGTTCAGATAGGCCAGTGTCATCGCGAGAGCGGTTCCACCAATGCAGTAGCCGATAGTGTTGACCTGTTTTTCGCCTGTAATCTTCTTAACCTGCTCGATGGCTGCCAGGTAGCCCTCCTCAACATAGGTGTCGATTCCCGCATCCGCATAGGATCTGTCCGGATTTTTCCAGCTCACCACGAACAGCGTGAAACCCTGTTCGACAATCCAGCGAACCAGAGAATTCTCGGGCCGGAGATCCATGATGTAGAATTTGTTGATCCATGGCGGGAATACGACCAGCGGCACCCGTCGCACGGTGTCGGTCACTGGCGCGTAGCGGATCAGCTCGAACATCCGGTTACGGTAGACAACTCCCCCTTCGGTTGTCGCGATGTTGCCGCCAACGGTGAACGCTTCCCGGTCCGCCAGCGTTACCAGCAGACCGTCCCTGCTCGCTTCTATGTCACGCACAAGGTTCTCCAGGCCGTCGATCAGCGACTGGCCTTCGGTCTCGACCGCTTTCGAAAGGGCCTCGGGATTGGTTGCCAGAAAATTAGTCGGAGCGAACATATCAATGATCTGGCGTGCGAAAAACTCCGCCCGGTTGCGTTCCGAATCGCTGAGGCCTTCCAGCCCTTCAGCTGCCGATCTGATCGCTTCGGCATTCAGGCGATACTGCTGCAGGATGAAGTGAAAGTATGGATGCGTCTTCCACATCTCGCTGGAAAAGCGACGATCCTGCGGTTCGTCATCCTCCGCCGCCGCCCTGCCAGTTACCAGCGTATTGCGTGTCTCGACGAAATGCTCCAGCGTCCGGCCCCAATAACCGACCTGACGTTCCAGAATGCTGGCCGGGTCACTCATCATCTGGGTCCACCAGGCCCCTGCGGTCTTCATGTAGAAATCCATACCCGGACCCTGCAGATCGGGGCTGACCTGGCGTTTGCTGGCAAGCGCGGCGATCATTCGCTGGGAAAGCTCTTCGATTCGAGCCACATTCGCCTGCAGCTTCTCAACATTCCGCCTTGAGGCGCTTTCGTCGGTTGTCATCGCCAAAAGTCCGTTTATTTTGCGCCTGCAGCATAACGCGTATGGCCTTCCCGGCAAACGCGGCTTTTTGACATCCGCGGAAGCACAGAGGGAATACATATGCGCTATATGGTAGCCTACGACCTTATGGAGACGGTTCGCAATACGAACCAGTGGCTTGGTGCAACGGCGCTGGCGATCGGGTCATACCCGGTGACCGGACTGTTCCCGCATCCCATCTTTCCACTTGTTGCCGCCTGGGGCGAGGTGACCGAGCGTTCCTTCTCCCGCATGGTCACCAAACCAGACTGGGGCATTCGCACGTTTACATGTGAGGATGGTCGGGACCATCTGGTCAAGGTCGAGACCATTGTTGAGCGTCCCTTCGGAGATCTTGTCCATTTTCGGGTTCAGGGTCGTCCGCCACAGCCACGCCGACTCCTTCTGGTGGCCCCAATGTCGGGTCACTATGCGACATTGCTGCGTTCGACGGTGAAAAGCCTGATCCCGCACTGCGAAGTCTATGTGACGGACTGGCACAACGCACGCGACATTCCGGTTTCCGTAGGAAAGTTTGATATCGAGGACCAGACCCGCTACCTCATTGAATTCATGCGTGCGCTGGGATCCGACACCCATGTCATCGCCGTCTGCCAGCCTGCTCCGCTGGCGCTGGCGGCGACAGCCTTTCTCGCCGAATACAGCCCGGAGTCACAGCCACGGACCCTGACCCTGATCGGCGGACCGGTCGATCCTGATGCCGCCCCAACGGAAGTCACCGATTTTGGGCGCCGGGTGACAATGGGTCAACTGGAGGAGCTCGCCATTCAGCGCGTGGGGTTCAAATACGCCGGAGCGGGAAGACTGGTTTACCCGGGAATGCTGCAGCTGGCGGGGTTCATTTCAATGAATACGGAAAGCCACGCGACAGCCTTTGCCGAGCAGATTCTTCGCGCCGCCAAGGGCGAGGCTGGCGACCATGACCGGCACAACCGGTTCTACGACGAATACCTGGCCGTGATGGACATGACGGCGGAATTCTATCTTTCCACGGTCAAACGCATATTCAAGTCGCGCGAGATCGCCCGCAACGCCTTTTCCGTGGACGGCAGTCCCATAGACATTGGCATGATCACGGATGTGGCGGTGAAAGTCGTGGAAGGCGAAGATGATGACATCAGCGCACCTGGGCAATGTCATGCGGCGCTCGACCTGCTGACTGGCCTCTCCCCTGACATGAAGGCAAGCCATCTTGAGCCTGGCGCAGGTCATTACGGGATTTTTGCCGGCAGATCCTGGCGTGAAAACATCCGTCCGCTTGTGCTGGACTTCATCGATGGCAATTCAGGGCAGGGGAAGCCCGCAGGCCCGAAATCCTATCCAGTCCGCAGACCGGGGAAGGAGGCAGCGGGTGCGACGACACGGCCTCCACGTCGGCTTAACGGCACCGGGACTCACAAAGTAGGTGCCGGGAGGATCGGATCGCCCGGCGCGGACGGATAGCGGCATTGCTGAAGTTCGCCGGGACTGTCGGGAAAGGCACCTGGCCGGGGCGGACATATAGGAGTGACTGAAGTTCAGGAAACTGGCTTCTGTGCGCCAAACGGGCCCTTGACATCCCACAGGAAATTGGCGCTGCCTTCGGAGGGTGCGTCAGGTAAGGCGCCGGCCTGCGTCGGCCGACCCTCACCAGGGTTCCCTGCCTGCTCGGTCCAATGGATGTCCTCCGGTTGCGTCCTGCTGAATGCGGATATGCCCAAAAGGAATGTCAGGGCCACAATGACGTGCTGTGCCGCACGGGTGCCGACCTAATGCGTGTCGACGGCCAACTCGGTTCCAATGCCACCGCTCAGTGGGCTGTCCAGCCTCCGTCGACCATAATCGAGCTTCCCGTAACCATCGCCGATGCGTCCGACGCCAGAAATACCACCGCACCCATCACATCCCCGACCTCAGCAATCCGACCCAGTTTTATCATCGACATAATCCAGTCACGTTTCTCCGGGTCGCTGAGGGTCGCTTCACTCAGGGGGGTGCGGATGAATGTGGGACAGACCGTGTTGACGCGTATCCCACGTTCGCCCCATTCGATCGCCATGGCTTTGGTGAACCCCTCAACCCCATGTTTGGTGCCGCAGTAGAGAGCGCGCTCAATTCCGCCGATATGTCCCATCTGGCTGGATATCTGGATGATTGAGCCGCCCTGGTCCATCTGCGCCGCCGCTTCCCGAGCGAGGAAATAGGCGGCACGAAAATTTACGGCGGTGACGGTATCGAAATCCTCAGGTCTGGTGTCCAGCGCTGGCGAATGGCGAGCGAGGCCCGCCGAATTGACGACAATTCCGAATGGCCCGTGCTCGGAGAACAGTGCACGCACGGCATCAAGATCGGTCACATCCAGAACGGCGCTACTCGCGCTCAGTCCCGCCTCGCGCATCGCCTCCGCAGCCGTCTCCAGCGTAGTCCTACCGCGTGCGGCGATGATCACCTCCGCACCGGCCTCGGCCAATGCCACTGCGCAGCCGAGACCGATGCCCTGAGAGCCGCCGGTAACAAGAGCGCGTCGGCCGTCCAGGCGAAATGATGGTGTCTTCGGCAGTTTCATAAGTGGTCTCCTGGAATGGCGGAATGGTGGAGGCTGCGGCATGGAAGGAATACGGCGTGGTGGTTTGCCCAGGCCGGCACCGAGGAGCGAGCCGTTGGACGGAAGCCGGGGCAGAGGCTCCACGGCCGCAGCCAGAGCGGATGTCGACTGGCAGGAATGTCTCGATCAATGGTTGGGGCAGGCTCTGCGTGCGCCACCTGCCCGTGGCGGCAGTTGGGTTTGGCGCGCTCGGGAAATTCGCGATTGCGCGAACAGTCGCTGGTCCACTGATGTCGGGTTGCGGAATTCGACATGACGGGGGCAGGTGCTGCCTCCCGGTCTCCTCTGCGTTACGTGGCTCACACGACATCTCAGGCCGCTCCGTTCCACTGAAACTCTCCGCCTGGCCCGAGTGGTGAGAACGGGTTATGGGCGATCTCCCAGATATGCCCGTCCAGATCGGCGAAATACGCGATATGACCACCCCAGAATATGTCATGTGGCTCCTTGATACCCCGGCCACCTGCCGCCAGAGCGGCTCGGTAGACTGGCGCGACTTCTTCCTTTGACGCCACATTATGGGCCAATGTGATGCCGGAAAACCCCGCAATGTCGGATTCCTTGATCCCCATATCCCTGGCAAGCGCGGTTCTGGAATAGAGTCCGAGCGTCTGACCGATCAGGTCGAACGCGATCACTCCGTCAGGGCTTGCAACCCGCTTCCAGCCCAGTGCTTCGTAGAAAGTCGCGGATCGCTCCATGTCGGCGACCGCGAGGGTGATCAGGCTTATGCGCTGTTCCATGTCTTTCCTCCATGTTCGGCAGTCAGGCAAGGAATCTGGGGAGAGACTGTACCACCCTCCCCACGGGTTGCCGCGGGGTTCTTTGGATATGTGCAGTGTCCCTGAGAGCCCAACCCGGTGGTCCCTGGCTATCCATCGTGGAGTCCAAGCACCTCTTCGATGCTCGCCTCGATAAGCTTCAGGCATTCCGGGGTCGAAAATCGGTGGTCCGCACCCTTCACCAGCGTGAGACGGATGTCGGATCCGCTGGCATGAGCCAATAGCCGCATCGAGACCGAAATCTCCACATCCGCATCCTCCGTGCCGTGCAACAGACGCACCGGATACGGGACCGGCAGCGGCTTCCGCAATACCAGGTTGTCACGTCCATCCTCAATCAGTCTGTGGGTGATGACATAAGGATCGTCCGAATAGTCGTTTGGAAGGGCCACCTGACCGCGCTCCAGGAGTGCATTTCGCTGTGCCTGTGAGAATCCGGCCCACATCGAATCCTCGGTAAAGTCCGGTGCAGCCGCAATTCCGACCAGTCCTTGGATCAGTTCCCTCTCCTGCAGCCGAATCGCAAGATTCAGTGCGATCCAGCCGCCCATGGACGAGCCGACAAGCACTGCCGCGCCATCGACCAGTTTCGATACTGCCGAGGCGGCATCATCGGTCCAGTCGCCGATGCATCCATCGGTGAACTTTCCAGAACTTCGCCCATGCCCCGAATAGTCGAATCGCAGAAACGCCCGGCGCCGCGATCTGGCCCAGTTCTCGAGATGGACGGCCTTGGTTCCGTCCATGTCCGATAGGAACCCGCCGAGAAAGACGATACAGGGCCCGTCACCTTCTGTCCGGTGATAGGCGAGCCGACGCCCCTGTGGCGTCTCCAGAAACGATGGATCAGGCAATGATGACTCCTTCAACTATGCTTGGGAATTCGCACGTTCCGGGATGGGGTGAAAGTCCCTGCCGTTCGGCCTGTTGACAATTTTCAATGCAGCCGTCACATAGCGCGCCGGAAAGAGTACCCGCAACCGGGCGTTCCGTGGGCGCCAGACCGACGAGGAGAGCTATGATGGCCCAGATTTCCCTAACCTTTCCTGATGGCAGCATACATCAGTTCGAATCCGGCATAACTCCCGCCGAAGTGGCCGCGTCCATCGCGCCATCACTGGCCAGAAAGGCCATTTCCGCAACAGTGGACAGCCTGCATTACGATCTGCAGTGGCCCATTGAGCGGGACGCTCAGATCACGCTGCACACGCTGGCGGATGATGCTCAGGCCCTTGAGCTGATTCGCCATGACTGTGCGCATATCATGGCACGGGCGGTGCAGGACATCTGGCCTGAAGTGAAGGTAACAATTGGGCCAGTCATAGAACATGGCTGGTATTACGACTTTGACAGGAGCGAACCCTTCACGCCTGAGGATCTCGGCTTGATCGAAAGCAGAATGAAGGAGATCATCAATCGCCGTGATCCGGTGACGACGGAGCTGTGGGAACGCGAGCGGGCAAAGAGATATTACGCCGCGAATCTCGAACCGTACAAAGTCGAACTGATCGAGGCGATCCCTGAAGGTGAACCGATCCGGATGTACTGGCATGGTCACTGGCAGGATCTCTGCCGCGGGCCACATTTCCAGCATACCGGCCAGGTGCCCGCCGACGCTTTCAGGCTGACAGGTGTTGCGGGGGCGTATTGGCGCGGTGACAGCTCACGACCCATGCTGCAGCGCATCTACGGCGTCGCCTTCAGAAACAGGAAAGACCTCAGGACGCACCTGACTATGCTGGAGGAAGCCGCGAAACGTGACCACCGCAAGCTCGGGCGCGAGATGAATCTGTTTCACATGCAGGAGGAAGCGCCCGGGCAGGTGTTCTGGCATCCGAGTGGCTGGAGAATCTTTACGACCCTGCAGGATTACATGCGTCGCAAGCAGACCCAGGGCGGATATGTGGAAGTGAACACGCCTCAGGTGGTCGACCGAAGGCTCTGGGAGGAATCCGGGCATTGGGAAAAGTTCCAGGAGCATATGTTCATCGTCGAGGTTGATGAGGAACATGCACGGGAAAAGGCTGTCAGCGCGCTGAAGCCGATGAACTGCCCCTGTCATGTGCAGATATTCAAACAGGGTCTTAAGTCCTATCGTGACCTGCCTCTGCGCATGGCTGAGTTCGGATCCTGCAGCCGATATGAGCCCTCGGGCGCCCTGCATGGCATCATGCGTGTGCGTGGCTTCACGCAGGACGATGCGCATATTTTCTGCACGGAGGATCAGATTGAGAGTGAAACCTCCATCTACATCAAATGGCTGACAGAGGTTTATTCCGAGCTCGGCTTCCCTGAATTTAAGGTGAAGTATTCCGACCGACCCGAAGTGAGGGCAGGTGCCGATGACGTGTGGGACCGGGCGGAACAGGCATTGCTGGACGCTACGCACAAAGCGGGTCTGGAGCCCGATCTCAATCCGGGCGAGGGAGCGTTCTACGGACCCAAGCTGGAATTCGTTCTCACGGACGCCATCGGCCGGGATTGGCAGTGCGGGACCCATCAGGTGGATTTCGTGCTGCCTGAGCGGCTTGGAGCCTCATATATCGGCCCCGACGGCGACAGGCACCGACCCGTCATGCTGCACCGTGCATGTCTGGGATCGTTCGAACGCTTTATCGGAATCCTGATTGAAAGCCATGCCGGCAGGCTTCCATTCTGGCTTGCGCCACGGCAGGTGGTTGTGGCCTCAATCGTATCGGATGCGGATGGATATGTAGCCAGGGTGACCGCTGAACTGAAGTCGCAGGGCATTCGGGCCGAAGCGGATGTGCGCAATGAGAAGATCGGTTACAAGGTCCGTGAACACTCATTGGCAAAGGTGCCCGTGATACTGGCCTGCGGCATGAGGGAAACCGAGGAGGGCACGGTTTCGGTGCGGCGGCTGGGAGAGAAGCGGACGCATGTAAGGGCACTTGGCGACATATTGAACGAGCTCAGTGTCGAAGCCACACCACCGGATCTGCGGGACGGAGCCGGCGATCCCGCGAAGCAGGTCGAGACCGTTCGACACTGACCGGGAACCGGAGGGGACAATGCGATGGCTGAGGCGGCCTCGGTTCTGCGGAAGGCTCCGCAGGGAAGGGGATTCCATGAGTGGCACCGTTGCACACAGACCTGTTATTTGATGATGGTACGGAAGGGACTATAATTGATTCTCCATCGCTTGAGGCGATCAATCTGACCATTTGGACAAACAGGAGACTCGAATGTCGACCACTGTAAAGACCCTCGCTGTTGCCAGCGCTGTCGCTGCCGCCATCGCAGGCCATGCCACCGCTGTAAGTGCTGACGAATCCAAGGAGAAATGCTACGGTGTCTCGCTGGCAGGAGAGAATGACTGCGCTGCCGGACCCGGTACGACCTGCGCCGGTACCTCGACTGTCGACTACCAGGGCAACGCATGGACACTGGTCGACGCTGGGACCTGCGCCGAGATCGAATTGCCAGCGATGGCGGACGGCACTGCGCGCCAGGGATCACTGGAGGCGCTTGAGCGCGACCTTCCCTCCTGATTCCTTTCAGGCCTCCAGCGGTTTCGCCGGAGGCCACCACCATGCCATTGCAGCCAGATGTTTCATGTTTATGTGATCGCTAGTGGTTCCCATGCGGTGGTCCTGAGGACATAAGGGATGCTTGATCAGGCCGCTCGCCGTTTTGACCGTCTGCCCGTCGCAGCCGGAGTTGGCTACAAGCCGCAGCATTACCAGGACATACTCGATGGCCCCGAGACGGTGGCCTGGCTGGAGATCCATGCCGAGAACTACATGGGCGATGGTGGACGTCCGCTCGCGCAATTGCGGAAGCTGGCCGAACGGTTCCCGATTTCCGTCCATGGCGTTGGCATGTCGATTGGGGGGGAGGCTCCCCTGGATTCCGAACATCTCGCCCGACTGAAGCATCTGGTCGACTGGCTGGATCCTGCGAGTTTCTCGGAACATCTGGCCTGGTCAACGCATGACAGTCACTTCCTGAATGATCTTCTTCCCCTGCCATACAATTCTGCAACGCTGGAGCGGGTATGCGACCATATTGACGAAGTGCAGAACATGGTTGGAAGGCGGATGCTGCTCGAAAATCCCTCTTCCTATCTCGCCTTTTCAGACTCTACCCTGGCCGAAATCGATTTCCTGACCGAGATCACCCAGCGGACCGGCTGTGGGCTGCTGCTTGATGTCAACAACGTCTTCGTAAGTGCGGTCAACCAGCAGACCGACGCTGACAGCTACATTGATGGTTTCCCATTGCATCTTGTGGGCGAGATTCATCTCGGGGGACATGAGGACGATGCCGACGAAAGCGGTGCGCCGCTGCTGATCGACAGCCATAGCCGTGAGGTGATTGATCCGGTCTGGGCGCTATATGAGCGTACCGTCATGCGCGGCGGACCTAAGCCGACCCTGATCGAATGGGATAATGATGTTCCGGACTGGCCGGTACTGGCTTCGGAAGCCCGGCGGGCAACAGCGATTCTTGAGGCCACCCCTGCGTGATGGCTGAACAGGCTGAATTCACCGATGCGCTTCTGAACCCCGCGGAAGCGGTCCCTCCAGGTCTGGTCAATCCTGATGGCAGAAGGGCGGCAAAGCGGTTCGATGTCTATCGGAACAATGTCACGGCCAGCCTGACCGAAGCGCTTGAGACCGCGTTTCCAGTGATTCGCAAACTGGTGGGAGCGGCCAATTTCAGGGTTCTCGCAAGAGTCTACCTGCGTGAACATCAACCAGATTCCCCGCTGCTGATGTTCTATGGAACACGGATGCCCGTCTTTCTGTCGACGTTCGAACCGACCCGCGAGCTCGGTTATCTTCCCGATGTCGCTCGACTTGAACTGGCACTTCGCCAGTCCTATCACGCAGCTGATTCAGTGCCTCTGGCACCAATCATGCTCCAGATACCGCCTGAGCGACTGATGGCTTCGAGGGTCAGGTTCGCGCCCTCCATACAGCTCGTTCAGTCAGACTGGCCCATCCATGGAATCTGGCGGTTCAATATGGAAAACGATGCTCCGAAGCCGCAGGCTTGTGGCGAGGATGTGCTGGTTAGCCGACCGGAATTCGATCCGCAACCGTCGACTTTGACACCGGGTGGCGGTAAATTCGTTGCGGCATTACTGGAGGGCGCAAAATTCGGTGAGGCGCTGGAAGCGGCTGTGACCGAAACGCCGGAATTCGATCTGGCCACTGCGCTTGGCGCGCTCTTTAAGGCCGCCGCCATAACGGGACTTGACGAGGACGGATAAATGAATGGTCTGATATTCCTGCACAATGCCGCTCTCAACTGGACGGAGCGGCTTGCCCCGATACTGCTTCCTACATTGGCACGCTTTGTCTTTGCGGCGGTGCTGCTTGTTTACTACTGGAATTCGGGCCTCACCAAACTAGGCGGTGACGGCGTTGGTGGTCTGTTGAGCCCCACCTTCAATGCCTTTGCCCAGATCTTCCCGAAAGGCGCCGAGGCCGTAAGTTACGACATCACCCAGGCGTCGCTGTTCCAGAAGCTCGTGATCCTGGCCGGTACCTGGGCGGAATTCGTCCTGCCGGTGCTCGTTGTCGCCGGACTGCTGACCCGGTTGTCCGCGCTTGGAATGATTGGTTTTGTCGTCGTACAGAGTCTCACGGACATCTGGGGCCACAATGCCGATGCCGGAACGATCGGATCATGGTTCGACATCCACTCTGGTGCGCTGATCCTTGACCAGCGCGCGTTCTGGGTGTTCCTGCTGCTATATCTAGCGATGCGCGGGGCGGGACCGCTGTCGCTTGACGCGGCCATATCACGTCTTCTCTATCCTGGCGGTCCAGGTCGTGATGATGGAGAGACGAGACCGTCGGAGCCGGGTTACTCATTCTCAGGAATTCAGGGACCGGCCGCCCGGAAGGTGGAAACCAGGTCCAGTGAGGAAGTTGGCGTTGGGGCACCGCGGCTTCCTCGAGCCAGACGTCCGACTGCCATAGCTGAACCTTACGGCTGACCGTCCCGCTCAAAGGCGCGGGACACGGATGTCGGAATCGGACGGTGCCAGGGAAGGTGTTGGCATCCCTGGAATGATGTTCCGTCCAGCAGTTCTTTGGAGCGGTGCGCGGGTTCTGCCACGCAGGTTGTCAGTTGCAGGGCGACATCCACTTCAGGTGAGGATGGCGTTCCGAACATCCTTACTCCATCCCAGATGGAGTCTGCCCGCATTGTCGATCACCGGACGTTTCATCAGGGTCGGGTACGCAGACAGCAGTGTCAGCGGATCACCCGATCGCTCCTTTCCACCGAGATTCCGCCATGTCGTCGAGCGGCGGTTCAGCAGATCCTCTCCAAAGGTGGCAAGAAACCGGCAAAGATCGGCCCTGGACACTCCTTCCGCCCGCACGTCTACAAATTCCACCTCGATGCCGCTATCTTTCAGCGATTTCCGCGCCCTGCGGCAGGTGTCGCAGTTCTTCAGCCCATAGAGTTTCATTCATCCGCCCCTGTTGCGTGATCTCAAAATACACATCTGTCACGAAAGATTCACTTGCGTATTCCGTCAATTGCCCCATAATCCCACGCGTGACGGCAGATCATTCCCTCGAAGACCGCTCCTTGCGGGAGCAGCCAATCGAGCGTTCAGGACCTGGCTGCACCAAACCGCCGCAGATCCGCGGGCGGAATCGATCAAGGAGATACGAATGCCAACTGGAACCGTTAAATGGTTCAACACCACTAAAGGCTATGGGTTCATTGCGCCGGACCAGGGCGGAAAGGATGTGTTCGTGCACATTTCCGCTGTCGAACGGTCTGGCCTTACTGGCCTCGCCGACAACCAGAAGGTGAGCTATGAGCTGCAGGAGGGTCGCGACGGGCGGTCCTCAGCCAGCAATCTCAAGCCCATCTAACAGCCAATATCCGAGCCCATCGCTCTGTCCGGAGGTTCTGAACGGCCACATGGACAGGCGGTGGGCCACCTCCCTTCAGTATCCGCAGATCCCCGCAGCCTGTCTTTAGGCCCTGATTGTCTGAATTGGGATGTATGGGCGCGGAACATTCACACTCCCCATATCTGTCTCAGGCTTGCCGGCGCTAGCTTCAGGTGGCGGGTGAGCTACAACCCATGCCTGCCTTGCTTACCACGACCGGAGGGACAGTCCGGCAGCGAGGCCAGACCAAATGAGGTCCGCTCATTCGTGAGCCGGATCGGCATATCCTGATTCGACGCGTCGTGCCTGGCGTTGTCATTCGTGCAGCTGGCGGTGCATTGTGGTCACAGGATAGTGTATCGGGGTGAAATCAGCGCCCTCATGCCACATCTTTGAGGCGAAATGTGACCAAGACAGGAGAAACGCAATGTCCCTCACTCGACGTACCGCCATCGGCCTTCTACTCGCGGTGCCTACCACTGCCCTAACCGGTCGTGTTGCATTCGGCTCCGAGCCTGAAACGTTTCAGGCGGACGGACTCGCGATCCATGGCTATGACCCCGTGGCCTATTTCACCGAGGGTGAACCCGTGCTGGGCTCACCGGACCATTCGATCATCCATAATGGCGCGACCTGGCAGTTTTCCTCGGCTGCGAATCTGGCGGCATTTGAAGGCGATCCAGAAAGATATGGGCCGCGTTTCGGCGGATATTGTGCATATGCCGCTTCACAGGGATATCTGGCACCGACAGTTCCAGAAGCCTGGACCATTCATGAAGACCGGCTGTATCTTAACTTCTCAATTCGGGTGCGCCGCCTCTGGAGTCGTGACATCGCCGGCAACATCGCGAAGGGGGAAGCGAACTGGCCGGGAATTCTTGGATAGGCATTCCGTGGTGCGAGCGTTCCAGGCGAGGGTGGCAGTCCATCCACGAACGGCGTGAGCAATTGTGCGACATGGTGGAATTCCGCTCTGCGCTGAAGTGGCCCCCTGCCTTCGTCCATCCGGCATCGTCACGGGTTCCTTGATCCTGGACCCTGAACGATGTCAGCGAGTCAGATCCGCAGAGCCTCGCGGAACTCCCGCCATTCACGTTTTGACATCTCTGAATCCTCCTGCGTCACGGTTTCGCCCCTGAGCATCCGCCTGACGCAGGCAGCCGCCTTTGACGAGAGAGTGATTCCGCCGATCCGGTAATCCCTGAACGCGGCATATGCGAGAGGAACCCAGTCTGCGACCACCTTTCCGATGGCTTCCGCATAGACCCTGATCTCATATTGGGCATGGGCATCCGCGCGCAGCCGCAGGAAATGGAAGAGATTGTGCAGGTCAACCTTCCAGTACCACTGCGTATAGACATTGGCTGTCAGGTTCATTCGGGCGAGTTCACGGGCGAGGCCGAGCCCTCCTTCGTCATCGGCCTTGAGCATTTCCTCGTAATGGCCGTAACAGCGGGCGCTGTCGGTTCTGAGAATCTCGAGAACACGCTCGGCCTCAGTATCTGAAAGCATCTGCCCGCGGCCCTGGTTATTGACGGTGGACTGCGCGGCAAGAACTTCAGGAGCGGGGATGTAGAATTCCCGGTCGAGAACCGAATAGCGGGCGGAATATTCGTTCACGTTGGCTGTCCGGTGGCGGATCCACTGGCGCGCGACGAACACTGGCAGTTTGACATGCAGCTTGATCTCGCACATCTCAAACGGGGTCGAGTGCCAGTGGCGCATGAGATATCGAATAAGTCCTTCGTCGTTCGACACGGATTTCGTACCCTTACCGTAACTCACGCGCGCGGCCTGACAGATGGCAGCGTCGTCGCCCATGTAGTCGATGACCCGGATGAAGCCGTGATCAAGCACATCATGGGTTCGGTGGAGATGTTTTTCCATTCCGGGCGAGACTGCCCTCCAGGTCTGGTTCCGCACGCTTCGAAGGGCATCGACTTCGGCCTGCTGTTCGTTGGTCAATGGCATCAGCGGGTCTCTCCAGTCCAGATCAATCCCGATTCGGGGCTCCATGTCTCCTCATTTGTATGTTCGGAATCGACCAGAGGGAATCAACTAGATGGATGCGGCGGTTGATTTGCCATCGCTGCGGAATGCCAGTGCCGGTCTTCAGGAGGAACTGCGTCGAAAGTCCGTTGCGTTGAACGGGCCGGGTAGCCCAGGCACCCTTTGAGACAGTCCGAGCCTCCTGTATGTCCGCAACCGCCGGATGGCTGGCGCGGTCCCCGGCGGATTGACCTGGGGTTGGTTTCCACTGATTCAGTCGACGTCATGCCGTTCCAGGTTCGGCATCCGCCACGATAGCCATATCGGAGACCAGTGCGACGGGGGGCGGCTGAGGCGACGTCGGTACCACTCAGTTGCGGTAAGGTATGCAGTCCGATTTATTCTGCCTACCAAAGGAAGCAGATATACCGCTGGTCCAGAAGAGCATCACCGTGACGGATCTACTGGAGCAATGGATCAGAACCCTGGTCGCAAGCGGCGAATATGGCAATGGCAGCGAGTATTTCCGCGATCTGATCCGCCGGGACCAGGAACGGCATGCCCGGTATCACGCCTTGAAGCAGGCTGTTCGGGACGGTCTGGATAGTGGTGTGAGCGCAGTTCAGTCGCGGAGATTTGGGATGAGACGGAGCGGCGCTATCACAACCGGCATGGCTCAGTATCGGATTGCCCCCGCTCGCCAATGTCGACCTCGTCGGGATCACCGCCTGCACCATGGAGATCTTCGGCATCGAACAGGCGCGCCGCTATCGTGACGAGTTCGAGACATGTTTCCGAACCTGGCAGACAACCCGCGGTCGAACATTTGGTGCCGGGACTGCGGTGCTGGAGGCATCGTTTGCATGTCCTCTTCGATCTCAAGAGACGGCGTGGTGTGCGCCAGAAACTCTTATGCCATTTCAACCTGATTGCCATGATGCGGCACTTCCGTTGGCCGGGCGACGACCTGCTCGCCGAGGCGTGCGGGGAGAGATGCGACTACCATCCCGAATGAACTGGTGCTGGTGCAGACTTGGCCGTCACCGGGACCGTGACCCGAATGGTGGAGGGAGTCCTCAGGGTGCGGAGCTGGCCGGAACGGTAATGTCCGCACAGGTTGATGAAATCAGTCAGAGGATGAAAATACAGAACAGGGGCAGCGTCCAGAAACCGTAGCCAAAGCCGGATGATGCGGGGTGCCCTGCAGGGAAAAGGCATGCGCCCTTTAGGAAATGACGCCAGGCCATTGCCACGGCACTGGGAAGCCCGTCCCATCCCTTGGCCTCCCACAGCCGTCCGAATGGCTCCCACGCGCCCAAGCGGAAACGGAGCCATTCGTGACACTTGCCGGGATGGACTTTCGGCTACTCCGGCCTGGGCGCTTAGGTGGCTGCTTCGATGAGTTCTCCACGCTCGGCGATGTGGACGAAACTTTCGCACCCGGTCACCGTCCCGCAGAAACATAACAGAACGATTTTATGCAGCGGATGGAGGCCTTCCGGTGGCTGTTGGGAGTCGCCGAGACCCGAAACAATGGGCTGGAATAATGTCATTTTTTCATGGCACCGCTCTCAGGATCGTGCTTTTCCGACAGCCCCGGGCCAGACAGCCATCGCTTTCCCAACCGCTTCCAGTATTCATGCGATGCATTTGGCAGGAGATTCGAAGAGGGTTGTAATGGCTCTGTTTCAGGTGCAGATCAGCCATATGCAATGGTCGAACGGAGGTACTCACATGACCAGAAAGATATCGGTTCAGCGCTTACTGGGAAGCGCGGTTGCCGTCGCAATGCTCGCTTCCGGAGCGATCGCACAGGAAGTGACGCTGAAGCTTCATCAATTCCTTCCCACGCAGGCAAACGTTCCGAAGCTGGTGCTGGATGTCTGGGCGGACAGGGTAGAGGAAGCTTCCGAAGGCCGCATAAAGGTGGACCGCTTCCCCTCAATGCAGCTGGGCGGCACCCCACCAGAACTCATGGACCAGGCCATCGACGGCGTGGCCGACATCATCTGGACAGTGGTCGGATACACGCCCGGTCGTTTTCCATCCACTGAGGTATTCGAGCTGCCCTTCATGGTTGAGGATGCCCGGGCCGCCTCCTGCGCCTATTGGAAGATGTTCGAAGAGCACATGGAAGACGGGGAGTTTGCCGCCGTCAAAATCCTTGGCACATGGGTCCATGGTCCGGGAATGCTGCATACGACCGATCCGGTCGAGTCGCCTGCCGATCTGCAGGGCATGAAGATCAGGGGTGGCTCCCGCCTGGTGAACGACCTTCTGACCGCCGCTGGCGCCACGCCGGTGGGCATGCCGGTTCCAGCCGTGTCCGAAGGCCTGTCGAAAGGCGTCATTGACGGGACAACCATTCCCTGGGAGGTGACCACGGCCCTGAAAGTGCCTGAGCTTGTTGAGAATCACACCGAATTCGAAGGTACCGGCCTCTATACGCTGACATTTGTTCTGGCGATGAACAGGGACAGATACGAGAGCCTACCGGACGACCTGAAAAAGGCTGTTGACGACAATTCCGGTCTCGAATTCTCGATCTTCGCCGGCGGCACGCAGGCCGACGCCGATGGTCCCGCACGCGAGATCGCGGTCGAGAATGGCAACAACATCATCACGGTCAGCGATACATCCGAATGGGAAACGCTGGTCCGGCCGATCTACGACACCTGGGCTGCCGATATGCAGTCAAGGGGTATCGATGGCCAGGCATTGATAGAGCAGGCGCAGTCGCTGATGGGGGGTGAGTGCAAGGGGGCTGATGCTAAAATGTAACTGCAGGATCCGCGGCCTGGGGCGGGTCGCGGGTCGCCGCACTGGGGAGAGGCCGGATGTACGGCATCATGGACAGGCTTGCGCGGGTGTTCGCCCTGCTTGGTGGGATCGTTCTGTCAATCCTGATCGTTCTGACCTGTCTATCGATCGCTGGCCGCTTACTGAATTCGCTCCTGCACAGCGACCTGCTGCAATCTGTGATGCCTGGGATCGCCAATGCGCTGCTGAGGACCGGGATCGGCCCCATCAACGGCGATTTCGAGCTGGTCGAGGCTGGTATGGCATTCGCGATCTTCGCATTTCTGCCACTGTGCCAGCTGGTCGGCGCACATGCCTCAGTCGATGTCTTCACCTCCGCCCTGCCGCTCCGCACCAACCGGCTGCTCCGAATGGTGATCGAGATCGTATTCGCGTTTGGGCTCGTACTCATCGCCTGGCAGCTCTGCCAGGGTCTCCTGAGCAAGAAAAATTCGGGCCAGACGACGTTTCTTCTCGAGTTTCCAGTCTGGTGGGCTTACGCCGCTAGCCTCTCGGGTGCGGTCGTTTCCGCGCTTGTCTCGATCTATGTTGCCGTAATGCGGTTCATTGAAGTCGCTACCGGTCGACAGGTTCTGCCTTCTGAACTGGAGGCGGACCATTGAGTGACATCACTATCGGGCTGTTGTCCTTTCCGGCCCTGCTGGTCCTGATCTTCCTGCGCGTGCCGATCGGACTTGCCATGTTCATCAGTGGACTTGTGGGGCTGGTCCTCGTTACTGGCGATACCAGCATTCCCTTCGCCCGCCTAAAGTCCGAGACCTACACGACTTTCTCGAACTATTCGCTCTCGATTGTGCCGATGTTCCTGCTTATGGGGCATTTCGCGACGCTTGGTGGTATGAGCCAGGCGCTGTTCAGGGCGGCAGAAGGCTGGCTGGGTCACCGAAAGGGCGGAGTGGCCATGGCGGCAGTGGGGGCCTGCGCCGGATTTGGCGCGATCTGCGGTTCGTCGCTGGCAACCGCGGCAACCATGGGCCGTGTGGCCCTGCCGGAGCTGCGCAGCTACGGTTATGCCGGAGGATTTTCCACTGCGACACTCGCCGCTGGCGGGACGCTTGGTATCCTGATTCCACCATCGGTTGTCCTGGTGATCTATGCGATCCTGACCGAGCAGAACATCGCCAAACTGTTCCTCGCCGCCTTCATTCCCGGAATCCTCGCCGCTATCGGTTACATGATCGCAATCGGGATCTACGTGCGCCTGAACCCAGGTGCAGCCGGAATCCGGCCGAGGGTGTCCTATCCTGAACGGTTACGCGCGCTTGTCGATGTCTGGCCAGTCCTGGTTGTTTTTCTGCTCGTTGTGGGCGGCATCTATCTGGGCTGGTTCACACCCACTGAGGGCGCAGCAGTCGGCGCCCTGGGTACAGGGCTCATCGCATTCTTTGCCGGTGGGCTGACGCGCGGAACGCTGTTTGAGAGCTTCTATGTCACGGCCCGCTCCACGGCGATGATCTTCTTCATCGTTCTCGGCGCGGCATTCTACAACGGGTTTCTCGCCCTGACCCATCTCCCGCAGGAGGCGGCGGCCTGGGTTGGAGCCAGCGGCTTCAGCCCCTGGTTCGTGCTGGTGCTGATCCTGGTATTCTATCTGCTTCTGGGCTGCCTGATGGACAGCCTGTCAATGATTCTGCTCACGGTCCCGATCTTCTGGCCAATAGTCCAGGAGCTGGATTTCGGCCTGGTGAACATGGTCGATCTACAGTCCGCACGAATGGCCGATCTGGTGGCTAGCGGTAAGGAGATCCCGGCGGCACTGCTGGCGGAAGCTCAGGGCCTGTTGGCGAGCGGGCAGGAACTGAGCCGCGAAATGGCGCGGGAGCTTGGGCTGCGCAGGGTGTCCCAGGGTGCTCTCACAAGGCTGAACATCGAACAAACGGCGATCTGGTTTGGAATTCTTGTATTGATCGTCGTTGAGGTTGGACTGATTACCCCGCCCGTTGGCATGAACCTTTTTGTCATCAACAGCATGAATCGCGAGACGCCCATTGTCGAAACCTACAAGGCGGTACTTTACTTCGTCGCCTCGGACCTCATCCGTGTTGCGATCCTGGTTGCCTTCCCGGTCATTACGCTGATGTTGCTGCCATGGTAGGGTGTCTGGTGGATCTGCTGATGGCAGGTGCCGCGCCAAGGAAATAGGAGATCCAGAGCATGAAGGTTGACGGTCAGGTCGCTCTCGTTACCGGTGGAGCCAGCGGGCTTGGCGAAGCCGCCGCCCGGCACCTCGCCGCGCTTGGCGCGGATGTAGCCATTCTCGATCGCGACGGAGAGAGAGCGTCGCAGGTTGCGGCCGAGATCAATGGTTACTCGCAGCAATGCGACGTTACCGAGGAGGAATCGGTCGCTGCGGGCGTAACCTCGGCCATGGCTCGCTTTGGCCTGGCTCCACGGATCGTGGTGAATTGCGCGGGGATCGGCAAGGCGGCCCGTATCGTCGGAAGGGAAGGTAAGGTGTCAACGTCGACTTTCCGGCATGTGGTGGAGGTCAATCTCTTCGGCACTTACCATGTCATGACATATGCGGCGCAGGCGATGATGGATCTGCCGCCGCTTGAGACGGGTGAACGGGGTGTCATCATCAATACGGCATCTGCGGCCTGCGAAGACGGTCAGGTCGGGCAGTCGGCCTATGCAGCCTCAAAAGGTGCCATTGCGTCGATGTGCCTGCCAGCGGCCCGCGAGTTTGCCAGATTTGGTATCCGTGTCATGACCATAGCACCAGGTCTCTTCCGTACTCCGATGATGGAGGCACTGCCAGAGAAGACGATCGAAGGGATCGTTGAGAACATCCCCTTTCCGCACCGGCTGGGGAAGCCGCATGAATTCGCCCGTCTCGTTGGTGATATCGTCGGGAACGCCTATCTCAATGGAACCATGATCCGTCTCGACGGTGCGGTTCGGCTGCCGCCGAGGTAACGTCATGGCCTTGGTGGATATCGCCGTCGATGGTGCGGTCGCTACGGTGATCATGAACCGCCCGGACAAGCGCAATGCGATGTCGGACCCGTTCCTCGCCGAGCTCGAAGCGGCCTTCTCCGAGCTGTCGGACAAGATACGCGTCGTGATCCTAACCGGGGCCGGTGGGCATTACTGTGCGGGTCTGGACCTTGCTGAACATGTCGAAAGGAGTCCTGAAGAAGGCATCTATCACTCGCGCAACTGGCACCGGATCCTTGATCTGATTCAGTTTGGTGGACGACCTGTGGTCAGTGCGATGTTTGGAGCGGTGATTGGGGGTGGGCTCGAAATCGCTTCGGCCACCCATGTGCGGATCGCGGAGCCTTCGACGGTATTCCAGTTGCCGGAAGGGCGGCGAGGCATCTTCGTCGGTGGTGGCGCGACGGTGAGGGTCGGGCGCATTCTTGGTGCGGATCGAATGACCGAAATGATGCTCACGGGCCGTAGATATGGTGCCGAAGAGGGGCTTTCGCTGGGGCTTGCGCATTATTCCGTCGGTGAGGGCGAAGCATTGCCGCTGGCACGCGAACTGGCGGGCAGGATCGCGCGGAACGCGCCTCTTTCGAATTACTTCATGGTGCAGGCGCTGGCGCGGATTGAGGACATGTCCAAAGCTGATGGGCTGTTCACGGAGAGTCTTGCCGCGGCCCTCAGCCAGACCACACCGGATGCCCGGGAAGGTCTGCGCGCCTTTCTGGAAAAGAGGGAGCCGAGGTTTCGCGGATGAACCCTCCAGGCCGGTCTCTAGAGGAACTCACCGCCTGTCACCTGCACCGGATCACCCCATCTGCGCTCTCGCCGATCGTGGACAGGTTGGGCACGCGTGAAAGCCGACTGGCTCACCATTATGCGGTCGGATCTGGCCCATATGCCGGGCGAACTGGATGAAGCTGGCCTCCGTGGGCGCCGGACATGCCCAAGCGTCTCAGCTAATGATGGCTGGCTGTTAGTCCAGTTGGAACACGATGTCGGCAGCCTTGATGCTTGATACAGAGTGTTGTAGATATATGGCGTTCTGTCGAATGGATAGTCTACATATTGCGTTGACAGGCAATTCAGTTGAGCGCTGTTTTGAGGGAGGCTCTCAATGAACCCGAAATATCGTGCGCATAACGTCATCCGTGAGGATCGACTGGATGGGGCGATTCTGCTTCGTTCAAAGGATCCGCTTGGTCCGGTTGTCAACCGAACGACAGACTGGCTCGATAATTGGGCGGAAAAGACACCGAACACGGTTTTTCTTGCGGAGCGATCTGGAAATGGCTGGCGGGAACTGACTTTCGCACAGATGCGCGATCAGGCGCGTGCGATCGCCGGGGGTCTGGTTTCGCTTGGACTTGACGCCTCGACGCCCATCCTCATTGTTTCCGGCAACAGCGTGGACCACGGTCTTGTGTCCCTGGCCGCGCAGTATGCCGGTGTTCCGGTCGTGCCCCTTGCCGAGCAGTATGCGCTTATTCCTGCCGCGCGTACCCATCTGGATCATGCCGCGGAGCTGGTCAGGCCCGGGGCTGTGTTTGCAGAGGATGGTGACGCTCTCCGGGAGGTGCTGGAACGCGATTCGCTTGCCGGGCTGCATAGGATCGTAAGCAGGGGTGGTGGTTCAGACACGCACACGCTGTCCAGCCTTGCCCGCTCTGGAGGTGATATCACAGCGGCCCATGCACGGGTTGGCGCTGATACCATCGCCAAGATCCTGATGACCAGCGGGTCGACTTCCTCTCCAAAAGGGGTGCCCACAACGCACAGAATGATGTGCGTGAATCAGGCACAGCTCGCCTATGGCCTGCCGTTTCTGACAGCCAGGCGTCCGGTGATCCTTGACTGGCTTCCGTGGAACCACGTCTTTGGAGGATCGCATAATTTCAACATGATACTGGCGAATGGCGGCACACTCTATATTGACGGAGGCAAACCCACTCCGCAGCTGTTCGGAAAGACACTCGAGAATCTCAGGCTGAAGACAGGCACTATGGCATTCAATGTGCCATTGGGCTTTGCCATGATTCGCGATGAGCTGAAGAAGGACCCGGATCTGCGCCGACGCTATTTCGCGGATCTCGACATGCTGTTCTATGCAGGGGCGAGCCTTGCCCAGGATGTCTGGGCTGATCTTGCGGGCATGGCGCATGAGGTGAGAGGCGACATGCCGCTCTTCACCTCTTCCTGGGGACTGACGGAGACCGCACCCGCGCATCTGCTGCAGCACCAACCGATCAATCGCTCCAGAGTGATTGGCGTGCCATTGCCCGGACAGGAGGTCAAACTGATCGCTGTCGAAGACCTGCGCTACGAGGTGCGGGTTCGGGGTCCCAATGTGTTTACCGGTTATCTCAACAGTCCTGAACGGACGGCGGAGGCGTTCGACGAAGAGGGATTTTTCAGAACCGGCGATGCCATGCGCTTTGTCGATCCGGAAAACGCCAGCTTTGGGATGAAATTTGACGGGCGTATCTCGGAAGATTTCAAACTGGTCTCTGGCACGTGGGTGCGTGCCGCCACGCTCAGACTCGATGTGCTGGCGCATCTTGGCGAGGCTGTGTTGGATATCGTCATTACCGGGGCCGAGCGTGGCGATATTGGCATCTTCATCATACCCTCGGCCAGAACGCGGGCGGCAAAGGATGTGGTCGAAGCTGATGGTGCTCTGCGCATCCCGTCCATTGAGACGGGACTGCGCGACAGGCTTTCGGAGATTGGCGGGTCGAGTTCGACCCGGATCGCTCGAGCGCTGGTTCTGTCTGAACCGCTGTCGATGGCGGATGGTGAGATCACCGCCAAAGGCAGCGTGAACTCGGGGAAACTGCTCAAGCGCCGCTCAGCATTGCTGGATCGTCTCTACGACGATACCGATCCGGCGACGATTCTCATTGAAACTGGACGGAAATGACCGGTCCGGGCGATCTTTGAAAACGCCCCGTAGTAAGACGTTTTGAAATTTTCCTGTTTTGTTCCATATGGTGACAGATGCACATTGGTACCGCTCTCTTTGGAAATCCCAACGGTAACGGGGAGGAACGAAAATGATAACGCCAGAAGCTACATACTCACGCCACCAGCACCTGATGCGTGACTGTCGTACCATTCATAGGTCGTGTCGCGAGTTTGGTGGAAATTCGAAAATGGTGTAATCTCCGGGTGAACCCTAACCACCCAACCGGCGGCCGGAGCCGCCAGAGTAGGAGACCACACCATGAAACAGACTATATCCAGCACCGAACTTTCGCCAGAGGCATTTGATGGGGGCCTCGACCCGATCGAGGACCGGCTCCGGTCGAGCATCCGCGGCACGATCGAGGCGGTTTTCGAGGAGGAGCTCTCCGAGTTCCTGGGCCGGCTCCGCTACCGGCGCGGGGACGGGGAGGTGAAGGGCTACCGTCACGGCCACCGCGACCGGCGGATCACCGGGACATTCGGGACGGAGACCGCCGTCGTGCCCCGCGCCCGGATCCGGGACGCGGACGGCGAGGTCAGGGAATGGCGGTCGAAGGCGCTCGGGCGCTACCAGCGCATGACGAAAAGGGCCGAGGCCCTGATCACGTCCGTCTACCTGTCCGGCACGAACACGCGCCGGGTGAAGCGGGCGCTTTTCGCGCTGTTCAGGGGGGCCGTGAGCAAGGATGTGGTCAGCCGGGCCTGGCGCCGGGTCAGATCGGACTGGGACGCCTGGTGCGCCCGCAGCCTGGCCGATGAGGACATCGTCCGCCTGATCCTGGACGGCACGGTGATAAAGACCCGGATCGACGGAAAGGCGACGAAAATATCCGTGCTGGCCGCCGTCGGCGTGCGCCGGGACGGCCATAAGGTGCTGCTTGCAATAGGAAAGATGGGCGGAGAGAGCACCGCGGCATGGAGCGGGTTCCTGGCCGACCTCGACGCGCGCGGCCTCAGGCGGCCGGAGTTCGTCATCGTCGACGGCGCGCCGGGCCTTGAGGCCGCGCTCACCACGCTCTGGGGCGAGGACCTGGCCATCCAGCGCTGCACCGTCCACAAGCACCGCAACCTGCTGGGCCATGCCCCGAAGCGCCTGCATGACGAGATCGGCAATGACTACCGCGACATGATCTACGCGGAGACCGCGGAGGAGCATCCATGTCCCGTTTCAAGGGGTTTCAGGGCATTTTCCGCGGTCTTTCCGGATCTTTTCCCCACTTTTCCACATTCTTTCCACAGGAGGGCGTCATGACGGTGCCGCAACCGGCGCGTCCGGGGACCATCCGCGCCCGTCGGGCGGCAGGACGTTCGTGAGGATCACGAGTTTCCGCATCACCGCGACCAGCGCGATCCGGTGGGCCTTGCCCGCCGCCGTGAGCCGTTCGTACATCTCCTTCATCGCCGGGTTCCAGCACACGGCCGTCATCGCCGCCATGTAGAGCACGTCGCGGGGCCTGCGTCGCCCGCCGCGGATGCGCCTCACCCCTGACAGCGTTCCGCTATCCCTGGCGAAGGGGGCGACACCCAGGAGCGCCGCCGCCTGCCGGCTTTCGAGGGTTCCGAGCTCGGGCATCCAGCAGATCAGCGCCGCGGCGGTCACCGGCCCGATCCCCGGGACGCTCACGAGGATGTCCCGGCGCCGGGCCAGCCCGGGATCCGCGTCGATCGCCGTCGCGATCCCGGCATCGAGCACGCCGATCTCCTCCACGATCCCGGCCAGCGCCCGGTTCAGGGCCGCGGCCGCGTCCGGATCGCCAACCTCCCGGATCCGGGCGATCAGGGACGTGCGCATGTCGACGAGCGACTCGCGGGCGACCATCAGGTCCTCAAGCGCCTGCAGGGCCTCGGGTTTCGGCTGCGCGGCCGGCAGCCCGCCGACCTCCCAGAAGGCGGCCAGCGCCCTGGCGTCGATCCGGTCGGACTTCGCGACGTGGCCGAGCGCCTCGGCGAAACGGCGCGCCCGCAGGGGATTGACGACGTGCACGATGTAGCCCCTGTCGTGTAGCGACTGGTGCAGCTGGCGGTGGAACCGCCCGGTGGCCTCGCAGACCACGTGGGGTGAGGCATCGAACGCCACCGGTTCGAGTGAGAGTGAGGCACGAACGAACGCCGCGTTCGCGGAGCCATCCGTGCAGGGCCCGGAATCCCTCCTTTCCGTTCGCGAAGCCCCCGTCATCGCCGTTCGCGTGGACGTCCAGCCGGCCCTTGCTCACGTCGATTTCCGCCACTATCCTGTCTGTCATGTCCTTCCGCTCCTACTCTTGCGGTTGATTCGGGTCCTGCCCAGGCATCCATCCAGGACGCGGAAGGACGGCGGTGAAGGCGGGCGGCCAGGCTCCTCCACGGCCCTTCGGCCCGGATCCTCACGGCCCGACCCGCCTTCGCGGGGCGGTTGCCCCGCATCCCTCTCCGTACCGCCGTGCGGAGAGGGAATCCCTTCATGGATGATGCACGAGGTTCCGGACCGGTGGAAGCGCCGCGTTCCGCACAGCCGACGCGGAGTTTTCCACAGGTGTGGAAAACTTTCCACAACATCATCCTCAGGATTCTTTCTGATTGATTCAGACATACAGGATCCAGCGCCGCCGCAGGGCGTTCCTGAAGAAGTGGAGGAACAGGTGCCGGGCCGTCGCCGACAGTCTGGACGAGGCGGGCGACCGGCTGTTCACGTTCACCCGGCTCGACCCGTCGCAGTGGAGATCGGCGCGGACCACCAACGCCATCGAGAGGACCGACGGCGAATTCCGGAGGCGGATAAAGACCCGGACGATGCTACCCTGCGCGGAGACGGTGCCCATGCTGCTCTGGGCGCTCCTGGCCTCCGGCCGGATCCGGTTGCGAAAGGTTGACGGCTGGCAGACGCTGTCCCTGCCGACCGGGCCCGTCCCTCTTGACCTCGCCGCCTGATCGGAGGAAACCATGTTCACCCGGAGATTGCACCATTTTCGAATTTCCACCAAATTCGCGACACGACCCCATTCATTCATATCCGTCAATTCTTTCCGGATCCTAATTTGTGCGGTAGCGTATGACCGTTGTGGAAGTTGTTTTGCATGATGGCCCATTGATGGGCACTCAGTCGACAGATGTTCAGCTTAAATTGAACTTCTTCGATGTCATTTTCGCGTATTGTCGCGAGGAATACGAGCCAATATCGTATCCACCAATACAATTCTAGACTGGGAATCGTGCTGTCGCCATGTCCAACGCCAGACAAATCCTCGCGATGCTGCGCTGCAGAGCTGCTGGCGATGATGAACAGTTTTTCACGATCGCGCTTCAGGTGGCGGCCGCCGAGGCGCGCCAGGGCCATCGACGCGTGGCCGAAGGAATCCGGGAGGCGGTCGAGGAGGCACGTGGCAGCGTTGGCCGGGGCCAGACGGTGGCAGTACCGTTCGCGGCTCCTCGCGGGGAACTTGCGGACCTGATGGAGTTGCGCAACCCCTCTCACGGGCTTGATGACGTTGTCCTGAATGAACGGCCCTGCGCCCAGATCAGGAGCCTTATCCGCGAGCAGGTGCGCAGGGACTGGCTCCGGGAACATGGCAGGACACCAGGTCGGCGGGTCCTGTTCCTCGGACCACCGGGGACGGGCAAGACGATGACCGTGGAAGCGCTGGCTGGAGCGTTGAAGCTGCCGTTGATGGTAATTCGGCTGGAGGCGCTGATCACAAGGTTCATGGGAGAGACGGCCGCGAAGCTGCGTCTGGTTTTCGACGAGACGGCAAAGCGTCGCGGTGCCTATCTCTTCGACGAATTTGACGCTGTCGGCGGTCATCGCGGCGCATCGAACGATGTCGCGGAGATGCGAAGGGTGCTCAACTCATTTCTGCAATTTATGGAAGAGCCGAATTCGACCGACAGCCTCGTCGCTGCCGCAACCAACCATCCGGATCTCCTGGATCGTGCGCTCCTGAGGCGGTTTGACCTTGTGGTGCAGTTCCAGATGCCCACCGACGAGCAGATCCGGAGTATCGTCAAGTCGTATCTCCAGCCAATGAAGTTCCCGAATCTGAGGTGGAAGAAGATCGTGGAGGCAGGACGCGACCTGAGCCAGTCAGAGTTGGCCCGGGCAACGGAAAAGGCGGTCAAGACCGCGATACTAGATGAACGAGACAGGCTGATCACTCAGGAAATCGTCGATGCGCTCAACGAACGACGGGAGATGCGCCAGGCTTTCCTCAGTACGCAAGTGTTACGCTAACCGATGGTCTCTCCATACGACCTGCCCCATATTGACCTGTCCCGGCGCGCCCAAGCGGTGCCGTACTCGTCTCCGATTTCGAATAATCCCGGTGCAGGGACACCGCGCATCCGCGAGGAACATGGCGCAAGACTGCGTGGAGAACTGGCAGCGGCCTATCAGGCTTTCGATGCAGAAAGACGCGAGGATCCAAGGCTGGGGCGTTCGGAGGGAACCTTTCTGGAGCTAGAACTCAGACCCCGGTCACAAGTCCAGGTCATTGAACGAAAGAGTGATGGGATCCGGCCTGGCGCAGCTCGACTCAAAGACGATGATCGTCGCAACGACCCTGATGGTCTAATTGTCGGGCTGTACGTTCCCGACGAAGCCCGCGAGATTCTTACGAACATTTTGCGCGAATACCAGGAAGGCAAAGTGTCGGAGAAAGGAAGACCACCGCGCAAGGACTTTGTTGAAACCATCGATTCCATACGTCAGGCGCGACTGGAAACGTTCTGGACCGATGATCCTGCAAGGCTCCCACCTCCTGGTCAGGAAATGTGGTGGGAGGTCTGGTGTTTACGTAGTCTGGAAAGCGAATTTCAGCAGTTGGCTGGCAGGCTTGAAGCGCGGATTGCGGAGCGAGAACAGCGCCTGTACTTTCCTGAGCATGTCGTACTCCCTGTACTGGCCGACAGGGCAACGATCGAGTTGATGCTGTTCGCGCGTCTGTCGATTGTTGAGCTTCGCAGGGCGAGTGACAGCCCGACATTTTTTCTCGATGAATTAGATCGTAATGAACGACAAGAATGGACGGAAGATCTGGCCGAAAGAACGGAATGGCCAGCGACCAATGTCCAGGCTGTGTGTCTTCTCGATACTGGTGTAAACAGAGCGCATATCCTCATAGAGCCGACGCTGGCAGAGGCGGATATGGCGGCCGTAAGGCCCGAATGGGGAGTCGCGGATTCACCCCATGGGCATGGCACGGGTATGGCGGGACTCGCGCTGTTTGGAGACCTGACGCCTCGTCTCGCCGGGCACGGGGTCATGACGCTGACACATCGGATCGAGTCAGTGAAAATTCTTCCGCCTGATGGTTTCGAACCAACCGAAGAACGTTTCTATGGCGCTATCGTGAAGCAGGGCGTGGCATTGCCTGAGATCCAACGCCCGAAGCGTCCTAGGGTGTTCTGCCTTTCCGCAACGAATGCAGATCGCAGCGGAATCCGGCCCACTACCTGGAGTTCAGCTATCGATCAGGAAGCTGCAGGTGTGACCGAGGCAGGCAAGAGGACGCCTAGGAGACTGTTCGTGGTCTCAACCGGAAACGCTCCAAATCCGATCGAAGTGGGGCAAACGGTGGCTGCGGACAGCCTTGAGATAGACGATCCGGCTCAGGCATGGAATGCCATTACAGTCGGAGGATACACGGATCGGATCAACATTCAGGAGCAGGAATTTGATGGGTTTTCGCCTTACGCAAAGGCTGGCGCGCTCAGTCCCTATTCGCGAACTTCGGTGCTATGGGCTCAAGGGAAGTCTCCATTCAAGCCGGACATAGTTATGGAAGCGGGCAATCGTGTCGTCTCGCCGTTGAAAACGGACGCCTATGACGCCGATTCACTCGCGCTTCTATCGACCGGGCCGAACACGGGTCGTAATCCTCTCGTTGCATTTCGAGCAACGAGTGCGGCGGTCGCTCAGGCAGCGCGGCTAGCGGCACGGCTAATGGCACGGTTTCCCGATTACTGGCCCGAGACAATCCGAGCCTTGATGGTTCATGGGGCCGAGTGGACTCCTGTCATGCGTCGCGAGTTGAATGCCGCCTCGAACAAGAAGTCGGCTTGCCTTGTCTTGAGGCGTTATGGTCATGGCGTGCCGACTTTCGAACGGGCAGCCGCGTCAGCGAAGAATCATCTGGCGCTCATTTCACAAGCAGAAATCCAGCCGTACAGACGAAGCAGTAAAGGAATGAATGAATGCCACTTCTATTCGCTTCCTTGGCCGCGCGAAGCGCTGGAGGGGCTTGGTGATCGGGATATCAGCCTGAAAGTCACGCTGTCCTATTTCGTGGAACCGAATCCGGGGTCATCCGCGTCGTTCGATCCGTATCGGTATCAGTCTCACGGGCTGCGGTTCGACTTGAAGCGTCGCTCTGAGTCGTTTCAAGACTTCGTTAAGCGGGTAAACAGGAAAGCATGGGAGCACCTGAAGGAACGTCCGGGCGTGCAAACAGACGATGACGGCTGGCTGTTCGGATCGAACTCGATGTCCGCGGGTTCCCTACACAGCGATGAGTGGACCGGACCTGCGGTGAACTTACTGACGCGCAACCTGATTTGCATCAAACCAGTTGGCGGTTGGTGGAACAATCGTGCGAGTGCGGATGTGCGGGGACAGAGCGCGCGCTATTCGCTTGTTCTCTCCCTGCGATCAAGCGATAGCGAAGTCGATCTCCATACTCCTGTCCTGAAAATGATTGAAGCAGAGATCGGGCTTGAAACTGTCACTATCCCGACGGGGTCGTTACGGTAGACGTCTGATCCAGAGAATGGCTGAAGATATCTTCAGCCGGCACTCGCAGCGAGTTGTGAAATGAGAATATTAGAAACGGGAACCGCTCGCGGAGGCGATCCGATTGCCGAAACGGCCCTCAATGACGCGGTCTCCTGCAGTCCGCCGTAGCTATCCGCAGCAAATACCGGGCTCGGAGAGGGCCCCATTTGCCAACGCTTCCATGCAGGGAATGGATCGGGATGCATGAACTCTTGGTGGTAGGTCAATTCAAAATCATACCAAGAGGAAACAAGGCAAGGACATCCGGCCTTTCAACCAGGGCTGTCTGATCTCCACCCGCTCCAGCTCATCATTCCGCCGCCCTTTGTCACCACCCGAACCCCAACCTTCCCCGAAACCGGCTCCCTGAACGGCTGGCTTGTCCAGCCGAACGCGGCGTCCAGCGCCGTGGGACACCCTTCCTTCCCGAGCAGCCTGTCAAGCACCTTCCGGTTCTCCCTCTTCCTCAATGTCCCGGGCAGATGGATCCTTCGCGCGCAGAACTGCATCCCATCGTAGTCCGTGTCGAGCATCCACAGCGCGATGTCCTGGCGCTGGCAGTAGCGGGCATCCCCCGTCACCGGGTTGAACTCGTTCCAGCCATGGACCGTACAGGTGAAGCCGCCGTCCTTACTGTGGCGAATTTCCACCGCAGGTTCGGCGACCAGGATCAGGGAGGAATCATCGGGCTTCGCCTTCACGCCATTCAGATGCAGGTCCTGCGCCCCACGTACCTTCATCACTTCCACCGCCCAGCGCGACCCTACATCTCCGAACTCCGCGCCGGCGACGATCAGCACCTCCTGGAGGCCACGGCGCATCACGTCCTGGACATTCCGCTGGATGGCACCGACATCGACCTTTGCGTCCTCCGGCCAGACAGCGACCACCGCATCGCGCTTTCTGCCGGACTGCCGGTCCACGAGCACCGCTCCGTGACTCAGGATCCCCGGTGTCCGGCCGCCATCATCCTTCCCGACAAGGCTCTCCAGCCCTTCCACATCCCAGTGCTGACCGGAATCGCTCCTCACGCCTGTCCCGTCCAACGCATGGATCACCCGCTCCTGCCACGCCAGATCACGACGCGCCTGCGCCGGCCGCACCATCTCTTCCGGTCGCTGGTAGACCTCCAGAAGCTCCGTCTCCACCGTGAACCGGCTGCATACCCGACCCGACTGCCGACCCTTCAGCCGATCCACGAACCATGTGTACTCCCGCTTGGGAGACTTGTCCTCCCGCTCCGCATAGGCCAGCGTCGACGCGCTCACGTAGCGCATCCGCTCCATTACGAAACCCGTTGCCGGATCGGATACCCCGGCCGGTTTGGACTCCAGTTGTTCCTGCCCCGCCTCAAGACGGAGTTTCCGCTCTTCCTTGAACCCCTTGTCCGAGCCCAGCACCAGCCAGTTCGGATAGTCGTGAACGAGCACGCGCTCACGCGACACCGCCAGGCTATGCCGGGAGCTGTCGATGCTGATCCAGCGCCGCCCCCAGGTTTCCGCCACAAGCGCCGTCGTGCCGCCGCCGCCGGTCGGATCCAGGACGAGATCGCCTGGACGCGTCGTCATCAGGACGCACCGCTGGATTGCCAGATCGCCCGTCTGCACCGGATACCGCTTGTCCGAGGTCGATATGGCGTTCGCCCAGAGATTCGTCAGCCGACGCCCCGGCATCTCGTTCCGATAGATCTTAAGGCGAAGCTGATTACAGCTGGCCAAAGTATCCCCGTCGGACACGTTGGACCAGAGTCGCCCGGTGTCGGCCAGACGCCGCAGTCCTGCCTGATCGACCCGCCAATGGTCACTGTTAAGCCCTTTCGGGCCATACTGGACGCCCCGGTAAGTGAAAGGCTGGCCCTGCTCCCCGTTGGACGCTCCCTGACTGCACAGCGGACCCGTCACCCACAAATCGACATCCTTGGGAAGATTTCGCTTCGGATCGCGACGCTCTTCCGGTTTCAGGGCGCGCGACGTGCCATCAGGAAAGTCGCCTCCGCCCCCTGCGAATGTCTGCGTATCGCACCACTCCTCAACCGTCTGCTCCTCGTAAAGCGGATGGAAAGCCATCGGCGCATCCCGATCCTTCGCGTACCAGAGAATATAGTCCGCCGATTTTGAGATGCCCTTCGTCGAGGAACCGCCGCCTGTCGTCGCATAGGTAATCGTGCTCACGCGGTTCTCGGGTCCGAACACCTCGTCGAGCACCATCGCGCAGCGATGCACGTTCACGTCCCCGATCTGCATGAAGAAACTGCCCGAATCGGACAGCAGTTCCCGCGCCAGCACCGCGACCTCGCGGATGCCGTCCAGATAGGTGTGGATCCCTCCCTCATAGCTGTCCCGGAAGGCCGTCACCTGAACCGTGTCGTCCATGCAGCTGGCATCGAAGTCCATCCCGTAAGGCGGGTCGAAATACACGCACTGCACGGCACCGGCCATGTGCTCGTGCTCAAGCAGCGATGCCATCACCCGCTTCGAGCATCCATGAACCAGCCGGTTCGACCAGTTGCCGCGATGCTCGTACCACTCATGCTTCGCCTTCTCGGGATGCACGTACCGGTCGAAACTTCCGAACAGGTCGCCCTGCTCCGGCTGGCGCCGAAGGCTCCCGATCCAGGCCGCGGGCTCGATCTTCTCCACCGTCGTCAGCAGCGGTGCCGCAACGGTCCTAGTCTCCCTTGCACGGATCCAGTCCAGCGTCGGGATCCGGCTCCGGTCCCTCTCCTTCACATCCAGCCTGTGGCGCGCCGGTGTCCGCCGTTCGGGATGGCTCGTCGTCGCAAGCTCCTGCGTCGGATTGTTCCGGCGCTTCGCTCCATACTCATATGAGGAATCCCGCTTCATCGGTTCGCTGCCTCCCTGATCGCTGACTGGATCGCCGCCCCGACATCACAACGCGCGCTCAGCTCCCGCCGGGTCCACACCTGACGGTGAGCCACGCCTGCCCTATCCGCGCAAGGTAGCCACCACCGGTCGGTCCACCAGGCTTTGTGCTCACTACGCTCGTCAGGCACGCCTTTCCCCTCAAGAACGATATGCGGAACCCTTCCGTCGGGCAGAGGATCGCACCGAACGAAGAAGTCAGGTACGTATCTCGCCCACCCGCCCTTGTACCTGTACGGGATCTCGAACCGCTCGGGACCATGGTTGCGCACGAACGCCGCCACGAGCCCGGATGTGTCCAGCGCACGCGCAATCTCCGTCTCAAGCTTCGAATGACAGGCGGCGACGTTGAGCTCAGATCGCTCCACTTTCACCACTTCCCTGAGACTGGTCAGGAACGGCCGCCAGTCACCGGCAGAGCGAAGCTCGGAACGCGGGTCGGAAGGCACGCCTATCCGGCGCACCGGCCCGTCATCAAGATCCAGTGCCTTCAGAATGGAATCTCTTGCCAGATCTCGCATTCCCTCCGACTCGAGATCATTTGGAAGAAACGCGATCCTCCCGTGCTGAAGCCACTCCCGCACCGCACGCAGACAGTGCGAGAACAGGACACCCCGACGCCAGCGACCGGCACTTTCCGCCTCACCTTCCGCCTCAAGGCGATCACCCAGCAGACGGACCAGTTCCGCAGCCAGAAGCCACACTCCCTTGTCCGGCCGAATCGCCGGCTCGGCCTCGATCGTCTTCCCTGGTCCGATGGGGCCCTGCGTATCCACCTTCGTGATGTCGCCCTGCTCCTGGCCCGCTACCGGCCAGGCCTCGACCACCCGATCCGATGCAAGAGTTACCTGAAATCCCGCTGGCGTTGCCGTATAGTACTTGAAATCAGGCACCCAGATCCGATGATCCGCCACCCTTGACCCGATTGCGTGGACTTCCGTCTTCGGTTCCGGAGGCATCGGCTGTTTCGGTTCGCCCTCGGCGCTCTGACGCACGAAGGGAACCCCGAACACTGTCGCGTATTCTGCGGGAAACCTGCGTTCGACCCTTCCGTCGTCGCGACGCCGCACATTCTCCAGGTTGTCGTAATCGCGACGACGGAGCGCCCGTCCCATCGTCTGCTCGCACAGCAGCTGGCTACCAAACGCCCGGTAGCCCAGAATATGTGTCACCCGCTGGCAGTCCCAGCCCTCGGTCAGCATTCCAACGCTGACCACGCACCGAACCTCGGCACCCCTGCCTTCCGGACGGGCAACGCTCTGAAGCACCTCACGGAGCTCATCCTCCGTCGCGGTTCTCCCGTCGGACTTCCGGTCACCCACCTCACGCAGCCCCAGGGCACCTCCCTTAACCTGATCGCCTTCGTCCTTCTCCGGACTGTTCGACCTGCTCAGGACCAGAATCGTGCGCATTAGGCATTCGGACGGATCCGCACCCACGTGCGGCACGTTCGAGAGCAGTTTGAAGTCACTCCGCTCGGTCACACCATCGGCACCAAGCCTGCCGCCCAGTATTTCGAAGAGCGCGCGTGCGTTCCGTTTGTTGTTGGCCACCACAATGAAGACCGGATGCCCGACGCGTGGATCGTTCGCGGACTTCCAGGTATTGAAGGTGTCCTCATAATCCTTGTAAAGAAGGGCAATACCATCGCGCACCATCTTCATGCTGTCGGTTGTGTCAAGGGTGCGCTTTCCGTTCGCGTCGAACAGGTTGCGCAGCGGAGATTCCGCCGCTGCGCCACTTCCTCGTGGTGGCTGCGGAATCTTCACCAGGCCCGATTCCATCGCCTCCATCAGGGCGAATTCGCTGATGACCCATGGCACTACCTGATCCGTCGAGAGCCCCTCCTTCATGCCTTCCGGCCGGCGCGTCTTCCCCGGATTGATGAAGATCGGCGTCGCCGACAGGTCGACCACCTGGCTAACGTCGTAATGCCGGTGTCCGGCAAGCGCGTGAAGCGCCTCCATCCAGATCCCAGGCCTTTCGCCGTCCCTGCGCTCCCAGCAGTGATGACCCTCATCGTTCAGAACGACGATGCGTTCTTTCCGGCCCGGACGCACCCGTCCGAGAAGCCTCGACCACATTTCGTCAGGCGATTCAGCGGAATCGGCATCTGTGCCTGCTCCCGCCAGGTCCATCGCTTTCGTGTAACTTAACCGACCGCCACCGCCCTTGGCATCAATGTCCGCATAGTCGAGCCCATTCCTTGGCTGAAGCCGCTCCCAGTTGATGACATCGACCCGGAATCCGCCTAGACGACGCTGAAGCGATGCCGGAACCAGCCGCCACTCATCATAGATCGACGCCTTCGTTCTTGGGTCAAGTCCGCGCAGCCGGTCGCGAATCGTTCGACCAGGGCAGATCACCACCACCCGATCGACATTTCGGGCAAGGCTACCCGCACTGGCACGATGCTCGCGACGGCGGTTGACCGCGTACCACGCGATCAGGCACGCCATGACAGTCGTCTTGCCCGTTCCGGTCGCCATCCGAAGCGCAACACGCAGGAGTCCACGGCTCCAGCCATCGGCAAGCCTCTTCAGATGCTTGACCATCCAGTGCGAACCGTTGCCCACCTCCGTCAGATAGACGACTGTCTCGACCGCCTCACGCTGGGCGTAGAACAGGCTGTGAAGGGGACCTTCGCCTGGCTCCCTGGACCAGTATTCGAGAAGCTCACGCGTTGCGTGCGTCGTCCCTTTCCAGCCACCGGCACGCCATTCACGCAGCTCGTGGCGTAGCCGGTCGATGGCTTTCCCACCCTTGCCGTCAATGCCATGCAGATCAAGATCGCCCTGGACAGGGCCGTGTACGCCCATTGGCAGGGGAGCGTCTGCCGCACGTCGACCAGGGACCACCTCATCATGTGTCGAGTCACCCACCGTGCGCCAGTGACGGTCAGGCTCCCGATAGGGACCGACAAGGATCGGCTGGTCGTGCAGATGCTCTTCCGGAACGCCGGTCACGTCAGGAACTCCTGGTAGTGCCATCCTTTCGGTCCATCACTGTCAGATCCTCGATCCATCGAAACTCCATAAGGTTCACGTGGGCCGGACTTCAGGGACTGTCCGTCACGCCCGCCGCTATCATCAGCGTAACCCATAGCAAGGAGTGGACACGGTAGAAACCTCAGTACATGAAATACAGGGCGATGCCATTCGTATGGTTCTCCAGCTTCTTCGGGAATACGTTCGTCAGTCCGATGAACTTCCGCACCGACATGTGCAACGTAATTTTCCGATCGCTGGTCAACCATCATCACCGGTGTTCTGCCGTACTCCGTTACCCGAAATCCTACCACGAATCCGGTCGATTCCATTTTGTCAGTCTAGCTGCGCTTGATCTGCCGTTCGGCACGATAAGTTCCCAATAGCGGATGTGCTTGCCCTGCATCGAATGGATCATGTCGCCCATCTGGTCGATGGTATCCACTTCTCGCACGTCATGACAACCCCTGCAGTCATTGAAGTAATGTTGAAGATGCTTCCCGGAAAACTTGTGGTAGATACCCTTGTGACCACGCTTGAACATGACCCAGAAAGACTTCATGCCGGAAAACGCACAGTTGTAGTCCGTATAGATCTTCACGTTTTGCGTCCGGCCCATCCATCTTGGCGACAGTATCGATGAAGAAGTGCAGCGCGGGTCTGTTAGCGTTATCCACCACCTGCGCGGCGACCTTGTTGGTCTCGCGGTCCTTCGCACCGACGACGGTTGACCTGCCGAACCCTCCGCGACCGGTGTTCAGTTTCCCGGACCCATGCCTGTTTCTTACCAGCCCACCGACATAAGTCCCGTCTGCCTCGATAGGACCGGAACGGACGCGCTCACCCGTCCCTTCCTCATGGGCCCGCCTCAGCCGGTGAAACAAGAACTAGGCCAATTTCCGGCCGATGTCCGGCTCAGGGTGAATACGCATGGACGACACTTCCCTGATGTTCGTCCGGAACGGGGGGATGCCAACCGCCCAATGCCGGTATCTCAGCCTGAATCCCTCCATCACGGATCCGGATTTCACGCTGAACATCGGCCTGCCCGGACATACCTGGCATCCATGCGTCATTGCGGGGAGATTGATGCCACACTGAACGCTGTCGGTGTGACGGTGAGGGCAGCACGGCCCGTCAGGCCACCGTTGCAGCGAAATCCAATCACGGGCTTTGTCCTGGTCTGGTAGCACCGCTATAATCTCAGGCAACGTCAGCTTGCGACAGCGCTTTCCGGGCGCGTTGAGCATAGCTGCCGCCTCATCCGTTACCGAACGGTGAAATTGCGCCAGACCCGGCTCAAGGGGTAAATGTTACTTTGGGATATAATTTCAAGATTACGGCATTCCCTTAAGGATAGTTGCCATCACTCTGATCCGCCCAGCTCCATTTTCTGTTGAGGTGATTCCTAGCGGACCAAGCCCGCTGTATTGGTACAGTTTGAGTTCTTCCCCCACTTCCACTCCGACACGCTATGTCCGGTTGTTTCCTCTGCCCGAGATTCTCTCTCGCACCAAGATGCACGGACGTTGCGTTCGGAGTGGAAGGAAGTGGGGAATCGATAGACATATACATGTTGCAACATTTATTGCGAAAGGTTCGTTTAATCTTTCTCTTTATCTCCTGAAAGCAATAGGTTATAAAATAGAGACAGTTCTCTAGTGCTCCTGTGAAGATTGTGCTCCTAGGTAGGTGTAGGGGTATCGCATGAATTTCATGCCCCGAGAATCTCGAGCAGGAAATCGTCGTCCCAGCTCGCGAGTTTCCTCATCACCCGTATGGATTTTCGCTTCTTCGCCCGGTGGGCAGGTTCATCGCCATGTGCTTCATGACCGCGAAGTTCTTCGGTGCCCCGTCCTTCCTTACCCGGCTGTCATCGTCCCGGAAGGTCATGTCCAGCACCCAGTGCAGCCGGTTCTCGATTCCCCAGTGCGAGCGCACCGCATACGCGAACCGCCTGGCGTCGAGAGGCAGGGACGAGATGAAATACCGTGTCTCCACCGTGGTCTTTCCACCGGTCTCGCGGGTGGAAACCACCCGCCCGATGCTGGTCAGACCATCCCAGCCCGGATGGCGCTCGCGCAGCCAGCCGATGTCCGCGCACTGGCTGTACTCACGCGTCCCATCCGGCCCCTGTCCCCGTCAACCGTCCGGTAACGCCCGCCATTTTCGCGCTCCCGCTCCCCGGACCACACCATCACGTCCTCGTGAAGGGTGCCCTGGTTCGCCTTCAGCGCAAGCGTGTAGTCCGCTCCCCGGTCGCGGATTTTCTCCGCGATGGCGCGCTGGCACCCCATGGCGTCGATCGTGACGATCGCCCCCTTCAGCTGGAGCAGCTCCAGCAGCTCCGGGATGTCCTTTATCCCGTTGCCTTTGCTCGCGCTGGGCCGCTGCCCCAGGACCAGGCGCTGGCTGTCGCACCAGGCGGAGATCATGTGCACGGGCGCCACTCCGCCGGCCTTCGAGCCCCGCATGGTCTTTCCATCCACCGCGACGGTGCGGCCGCCTAGGTCTCCGACGGCCTCCGCCGCCCACCGCGCGAAGGCCTCGCCGAACGCCTCCGGATCGAGCGCCCGGAACACCGTCGACAGGGTGTCGTGGGACGGGGTGCCATTGGCGAAATCGGACAGCCGGCGCAGGAATTCCAGCTTCCGCCTGCCGTATTCGGCGATGTCGGTGAAACTTTCGCACCCGGAAATCACCCCGACGGGACACAATAGAAGGATCTCATTAAGCGGATACACGACCTTCGACTGCTGCCGGGGATCTTCGAGGCCTGCCATAACAGACTGGAACGACGTTGTTTTTTTCATGGTACTGCTCTCTGGTTCGTTCTGTTTTGCGACCTGGACCAGAGAGCCGCCGTCCGCGCAACCACGCCTACCATTCATGCGATACCCCTATAGGTAAGTGTGGAAGGGGTTGCAACGGGACCTTAATCATCTCATTTTGGTTGTGGCCATAATGTGATTACAGGAAGGTTTGATATGGCTGGTACGGATACGGTCGTTCGCGCGAGGATCGACCGGGCGACGAAGCAGGAAGCCACCCGACTGTTCCAGCAAATGGGGATCACCGTCTCGGATGCGATCCGCATGATGCTGGTGCAGGCTGTAGCGGAGAGGGCGCTTCCCTTTGAAGTGAAGGTTCCGAACCCGGATACGGTAGCCGCCCTGCAGGATTCCAGGAACGGGGTGGTGACCCGCTTCACTTCCGTTAATGAGCTGTTCGCGGACATCGGTGACTGAACCTTCGTGCTACCGGTGCTCCGTCGAATGATCGGGATCGATAGGATGATGTGATGGAAGGGTCCCTCCAGACCGGCAGCACGAATTCGCCTCTCTCATTTTTTCAGTGGGACCAGATCAAGTCGCGAGGAAGGACGGCACCGGGTTTCTGGCTAGTGCTTTCCGGCGGGCCCGCGTCCCTTCTCCGTCCGGTTCGGGCCGTGTGGGCTTTCGGCACCGGCTACGCCGCCAGTTGGAGCGGGCGGAAAACCATGATGGAAATAACGAACCAGATCAACGAGGTGGATTCAGGCAAAAATGGGGCGCGACCCCGGTTATAGCGCAGGGCCAGCTTGCACCGGAGAGCTTCATGATCGACCGCCATACGCGATAAGGCAACCGAATGCATTATCTGGGTTGTTGACAGACGACCTACAAGCCCCCACCCCGTACGCAGGTGCCGTTTCACGGAAGTAAAGGGGGGCTTTTCTGCCTTGACGACAGCCGGAAAGCCCGACTAAGGGTCAGTCGGTACCGCTGCGAGCCCCCTAAAAGAAAACAATTAAGAATCAATGGTATAAGAATCTTTTTGCTCAATAGAGTGGAAGTGGGAATCCAAATTTGGGCAGGTAGGGCACTTTGATTCTTTGTGGATCACGGGATTAGGGGGGGTGAAGGGCAACATTCCCACCCTGCAGGGTTTTCGGTCATGGCTGCGTGGCCTATCCGTGTTCCGAGGCCCTCGAAGAGAACGACTCCATCGTATTGCGGGGCTCAGATGCTCGAACTCCGAACGTATGGATGACGTGGATGTGGAGTTCCGGAACTTCAGGATCACCCTCGCCCGTCCCTCCCCATCCAGAAAGGAACAGGCGATCGTAGCCGCGCCACACGGATTCAGCGTTGCGTCGGCTCTTTCATGCGGTCACCAGTGTATGTCGGGACGACTTCCGCGACCTACTGCAATGCGATCCTTCGCAGGAAATTCCATCTGGATCGGGTGACCGAAGATTTCGTCTGCACCTTAAGTCGTGATAGGGCTCACAGGGTGCCCGACACGAATCTGGCACGAAAGGAGACTGGATCATGAGTGGAAATGCAGCAGCCTGGTTCGTCGACCGCCACATTTCCGAATGCCGTGGTGAAAAGGCGGCTTTTGTCGAGGCCTGGGACGGTGGGCGCTCCCTGACTTATGCCGAACTTGCCGAAGGGGCAGGGCGGGTCGCCGCGGCTCTGAAGCGTGCGGGCATTCGGCGGGAGGAACGCGCGGCCATGTTCGTACTCGACCAGATCGAGTTTCCAGTGATCTTCTGGGGCGCTCTGAAAGCCGGTGTGCAGCCTGTCGCGCTCAACACACTCCTTCCAGCGGATATGTGCCGTCTGATTCTGGAAGACAGCCGCGCCAGCATTGCATTCGTTTCGGCTGAACTTCTGGACAGCTTCCTGTCCGCGGCACAGGACGTTACCCATCTTCGTGACATCGTCGTGGTCGGTGCCGATGCTCAGGGTCGGATGACATCCTATCAGGACTTCGTCAAAGGGGTCGGATCGGCAGGAACGATCGACTGTCCTGGCGACGAAGTCGCCTTCTGGCTCTACTCCTCGGGGTCGACCGGAGTGCCGAAAGGTGTCCGCCACGTTCACGGGGCTCTGCGCGTGACCTGCGACAGCTATGGTGCACAGGTTCTCGGTATTCGGGAGAGCGATATCGTCTTTTCCGCAGCCAAACTATTCTTCGCTTACGGCCTGGGGAACAGCATGTCGTTTCCGTTATCCGTCGGCGCAACGGCTCTGCTCTTTAACGGGCGACCCACGCCGGACTCGGTCTCCCGGATACTTTCGACCTGTACGCCCACGATTTTCTGCGGCGTGCCAACGCTATACGCGGCAATGATTCATAAAATTGAAACCGAGGAATCGCGCCCGGAGGCTCCCTTGCGGACCTGTATCTCCGCTGGTGAAGCTCTCCCTGCCGAGATCGGGCGGAAGTGGAAGCACATCTGGGGTGTGGATATCATGGATGGTGTCGGCTCAACCGAAATGTTGCATATCTTCCTGTCAAACCGTCCGGGGGACACAGAATACGGCACGTCCGGAATTGCCGTGCCCGGTTACGACATACGCCTCGTGGACGAAAATGGGGGTGATGTTGGGCCAGGTCTGGTTGGTGAACTGCTTGTGCGCGGCAATTCGGCGGCGGCGTATTACTGGAACCAGCGTGAGAAATCTCGCGCAACGTTTGAGGGGGAGTGGACCCGCACGGGCGACAAATACGAAATGACCGACACTGGCCGCCTTATCTACTGCGGCCGAACCGATGACATGTTCAAGGTCTCTGGCATCTGGGTCAGCCCATTCGAGATCGAACAGGCCCTGGTCGAATGCCCCGCCATCCTCGAAGCCGCGGTGGTAGCGCACAGAGATGAGGAAGGCCTCGAGAAACCGAAGGCGTTCGTCGTTCTGAAGGATGGCTATGGCGAGGATGCGCTTGATGGCCTGAAGGACTTCGTCAAGGAAAGGATCGGGAAGTGGAAATACCCCAGATGGGTGGAGGTCGTGGATGATCTGCCGAAGACGGCCACTGGCAAGATCCAGCGCTTCAGGTTGAGAGGCCCGGAGTGATCGCCCCCTGGGCTCGATCCGGCACACTTACCGCTGCGGGGAAGGCGCTCGAATATGCCTGTATCGGACTGGAGCCATCCGGCACACCGACCCTGGTTCTCCTCCATGAGGGTCTCGGATCCGTGGCACTCTGGCGCGGTTTTCCGGAATCATTGGCTGAGGCAACCGGGTTTGGAATCATTGCCTTTTCGCGCGCAGGATATGGCAGGTCCGATCTCGCCGAGCTGCCACGTCCCCTTGATTACATGACGCGCGAGGCGTGCGAAGTTCTGCCCCAGGTTCTTGACGCGATCGGATTCAGACGGGGAGTGCTTGTCGGTCATAGCGACGGCGCGACCATCGCGGCGATCCATGCAGGGAGCGTCCAGGATCGTCGCGTGCGAGGGGTCGTCCTGATGGCACCGCATTTCTTCACGGAAGGCATGGGGCTGGCCGAGATTGCAAAGGCGAAGGTGGCATATGAGACTGGTGACCTGAGGAGCCGCATGGCCAGGTATCACCGCGACCCCGACAATACTTTCAGAGGCTGGAACGACAGCTGGCTCCATCCGGACTTCAGGACCTGGAATGTCGCTGACGTGATCGACACTATCCGCGTGCCAATCCTTGCGGTCCAGGGTCGGGACGACCAGTACGGTACGCTTGCGCAGATCATTGAGATAGAGAAGCGAAGCCACGCCCCAGTGGACACGGTAGTGCTCGACGAATGCCGGCATGCACTTTTTTTCGATCAGGGAGATGCCGTCGTGGAACTGATCGCGAACTTCTGTTCCCGGCTGTTCAGGAAGGAAGCGACTCAATCGGAGGGTGATTGATGCGGGAGCCAGGAAGCTGGCCTACACATGCCTACATACCAGGCCAGACACCGCGCCATCCAGACGGTTGCTTCGATGCACTCAGAAATACGGCAAGACCGGGGTCAACGGTTGCGGAGCTTGCCGACTGCGCCGCGTTTCGTACGGGATTGCGCTACATTGACGCCGGATTCTACTGGGAAGCGCATGAGCTGCTCGAACCTGTCTGGATGGCCCTGCCGAAGGCAGGTGCGGATCGACGGTTGGTTCAGGGTCTGATCCAGCTGGCGAATGGTTTCCTCAAACTCAGGATGGACAGGGCAAATGCGGCGCTGCGCCTTGCTCGGATCGCACGCGATCTGATCCCGGATCCAGAGGCCGGTATGCTCATGACCATAGATCTGAATGAAATGCACCGGAGAATCGATTCTCTCGAAGAAGCAGCATCATGCGCATTATAATGCAAATTATGCTAAGTAAGCTTGGTGGAAATTCTCGATGGAATAAAATTGTGACCTAGAAAATGCTATATTATGCAATAATTGATTTGCGGATTCCCTTTTTTTCCATATGGTTCCTCCGAGATTCCGCAGGGGGGAGGGGCCCGTGACCAAGGTGATCGACTTTCAGACCGATCCGTCCAGATACCGCCACTGGCGTGTCGAATATGAAGGCCCGATTGCGAATCTCATTATGGATGTGGATGAGAATGGTGGCCTGTTCGACGGATACCAGCTGAAGTTGAACTCCTATGACCTGGGTGTCGATATCGAGCTCAATGACATCGTTCAGCGGATGCGGTTCGAACACCCGGAGGTCAAGGTCGTGGTGATGCGATCCGGGAAGGAGAAAGTGTTCTGCGCCGGTGCCAACATACGGATGCTGGGGGGTGCCGCTCACAGCCACAAGGTGAACTTCTGCAAATTCACCAATGAGACCCGCAACACATTCGAGGCCGCCGAGGTCGACTCGGGCCAGAAATACATCGCGGCGGTTAAGGGATCCTGCGCCGGTGGCGGCTATGAACTGGCGCTGGCCTGCAACCATATCATGCTGACCGATGATTCCACCTCCGCCGTCGGTCTGCCGGAAATGCCGCTTCTTGCGGTACTGCCAGGCACCGGTGGTCTGACCCGCATCACAGACAAGCGCAAAGTGCGCCGTGATCTAGCGGACGTGTTCTGTTCCGTAGAGGAGGGCGTCAAAGGCAGGCGTGCGCAGGAGTGGCGACTGGTGGACGAGGTGATCCCGAACTCGAAATTCGATGAGACGGTGAATACCCGGGCGCTTGAGTTTTCCAGCCGGTCAAGGAAGGTGGATGTTGCCGCAGGAATCGAACTTGGCCCTCTGAGCCGCAGGATGGCCGAGAGCGCTGTCATATACGATCTTGTCGAAGTCGAGCTTGATCGTGTTGGGCGTAAGGCGGTGATCACTCTGAAGGGACCCGAAAGTGACGCGCCTACCGATATGGACGTTTTCCAGGTTCAGGGTGACCAGGCATACCTTCTGAAGCTCTGCCGTGAGCTGGAAGACGCGGTCCTGCACCTACGGCTAAACGAAATGGAAGCGGGCCTATGGATCTTCCGGACCCAGGGTGATCCCGAAAGATTCGCGGCGCACGAACGACTGCTTGCCGATAACGCCGATCACTGGCTGGCCAATGAGGTGCGCCAGTACTGGAAGCGGACTCTCAAGCGCATCGACGTGACCTCCCGCTCGCTCGCCGCCTTTGTCGAGCATGGCTCCTGTTTTGCAGGCGTTCTGGCCGAGATACTCTTCGCCGTCGATCGGACATATATGATGGAAGACGAGTTCGAAGGCGACAACCGCCCGATCGCGACAATCACGCTTACCGACGCCAATTTTGGCCCCTATCCGATGGGTAATGGGCTGACCCGGCTTGAGACCCGGTTTCTCGCTGAGCCGACTCATGCCGAAGATCTGAAGTCTTCGATTGACCAGTCACTCGAAGCCGAGGAGGCGGATGAGCTGGGGCTGGTGACCATGATCCTGGATGACATCGACTGGGAGGACGAGGTGCGCATCTTCATGGAAGAGCGTGCGTCCTTCAGCCCTGATGCATTGACTGGAATGGAGGCGAATCTTCGCTTCGCCGGGCCGGAGACGATGGAAACCCGAATCTTCGGGCGCCTCACCGCCTGGCAGAACTGGATCTTTGACCGTCCGAATGCTGTTGGCGAGAAAGGAGCCCTGCAGCGTTACGGCACCGGCATGCGCGGTGATTACAACATGGAACGTGTCTGAGACACGTGCCCCGAACTGGAGATCCGGGTGGCCGTCCCGGCCAGGAACCCGTTTCTGAGGAGAGATTACATGCTTGACGTGATAAATGTGAATTACGACACCCGGATCCCGAACAATGTCGGCCTGTCATCGGACAGGAAGGTTTTGAAGGCACTTGAGAAGTGGCATCCGGGCTACCTGGATTGGTGGAACAGGCTGATCCCGCAGAACTTCCAGGAATCAATGGTCTATCTGCGCACGGCCGTGTCCGTGGATCCCAAAGGCTGGGCCAAGTTCGACTATGTGAAGATGCCGGAATACCGCTGGGGAGTCCTGTTGGCGCCGCAGGTTGAGAATCGGATAATTCCCTGTGGCGAGCACGCTGGCCAACCCGCATGGCAGGAAGTGCCGGGCGAGTATCGCAACATGCTGAAGCGCCTGATCGTGATCCAGGGTGATACCGAGCCCGGTTCGGTCGAGCAGCAGCGGTTCCTCGGGCTGACCGCGCCGTCACTATACGACATGCGCAATCTGTTTCAGGTAAATGTAGAGGAGGGCCGTCACCTTTGGGCGATGGTTTACCTCCTGCAGAAGTATTTTGGCAGGGACGGGCGCGAGGAAGCGGACGATCTGCTGCGCCGCTCCTCCGGTTCAGAGGAAGCGCCAAGAATGCTGGGCGCGTTCAACGAGGAAACACCGGACTGGCTCTCGTTTTTCATGTTCACCTACTTCACTGACCGTGACGGCAAGATGCAGCTGGAAAGCCTTGCGCAGTCTGGATTCGACCCGCTGAGTCGCACCTGCCGTTTCATGCTGACTGAGGAAGCACACCACATGTTTGTGGGCGAAACCGGCGTGGGGCGCGTGATTCAGGCAACTGTGGCAGCCATGAACAATGCCGGAATCACTGACCCGGACGACATTGGGAAAGTGCGCGACCTGGAGGTGATCGACCTGCTGACGATCCAGAAAAAGCTTAACCTGCACTATTCTCTGTCGCTCGATCTATTCGGCCAGGAAGTGTCGACCAATGCGGCCAATGCCTTCAACGCAGGTATCAAGGGTCGGTACATGGAAATCCGGATAGATGACGATCACCGGCTGCAATCCGATACATACATCGTCCGTAACGTCGTTGATGGTGAGATCGTGGCAGAGGAGGTGCCCGCGCTGACCGCGATCAACATGCGGTTGCGCGATGATTACATCCGAGATGCGATCGGGGGTATCGGCCGTTGGAACAGGGTGATTGAGAAGGCCGGCATCGACTTCAGGCTAGCCCTTCCGCACGAGGCTTTCCACCGCAAGATTGGCGTGTTTGCCGCCATCAACGCGGATCCGGAAGGCTGCATAATTTCGGATGCGGAATGGGAACGGAACGTTGGCAAATGGCTGCCGACGAAGGAGGATGGTGCCTACATCCAGTCGCTGATGGTTCCCTGTTATGAACCTGGTAAGTTCGCTGGCTGGATCGCACCGCCGAAAGTTGGCATCGACAACAGGCCGGGTGACTTTGAATTCGTCAAACTTCACATGGCGTGAAACGGGTGGGCGGAGGATCGAAGATGGTCCTCCGTAACCGGTTCAGGAGGAGCACATGTCTACAGATCGGGTTGGCTCTGAGGCCGCGAATTCGCTCACTTTCACCAGATCGGATATGAGATGTCTGGGATACAGGGGCTGGAAGGCGGTCTGTCTCATTCATCCGGGCTGGATGCGGGTGCCTGAACTTCCGGTGAAGCACGGGGAGGCAGGTTGGTGAGCGGATCAATCAGGCAACATCTCATCGACCCGGAAATCTGCATTCGCTGTTATACATGCGAGATGACCTGTCCGCTGGGTGCGATTGAGCACAACGAGGACAATGTCGTGGTCAATGCAGACATCTGCAGTTTCTGCATGGACTGCATTCCGGTCTGCCCTACGGGTTCGATCGATGAATGGCGCGTAGTGGAAGAACCCTATTCGCTGGAAGAGCAGTATAGCTGGATGGAACTACCTGAACATGACGGGACCGGTCAGGTCAGCACAGCTGAGGGAGATGGGGAAGATTCGGATGATCCGATCGCCGCGCTCCTGGCCGAAGCGCAAAGCGGCGCTGGTGGCAAGGCCATTGCACCCGTCTCCGCCGCGAAGCCATCGATTAATCTATATGGCCTCGGCAACCCGGTCGAAGCCGTGGTGCAGGGCAATTTCAGGCTGACGGCGGAAGGCTCTGATGCCGACGTGCGCCACATCATTCTCGATTTTCAGGGAAAACCGTTTCCGGTGCTCGAAGGGCAGTCGATCGGAATCATTGCCCCGGGTGAGGGTCGGGATGGAAAACCACATCTGCCACGGCTCTATTCCGTTTCCAGCCCCCGAGACGGTGAGCGGCCTGGATATCACAACGTCTCTCTGACCGTGAAGCGGGAAGAGCACGGCATCTGCTCGAATTTTGTATGCGATCTTGAAAAGGGAGACAGAGTTCTGATAACGGGACCGTTTGGAGCGACCTTCCTGTTGCCATCAGATCCGGAAGCGCGGCTCCTGATGATCTGCACCGGTACCGGCTCGGCACCAATGCGTGCCTTCACCATGGCCCGGCAGCGGATGGTTGGCAGGAAATCAGGTGGCATGGTCATGTTTTTTGGTGCACGTACCCCGGACAGCCTGCCCTATTTCGGGCCACTGAACAAAGTGCCGTCGAATCTCCTGCAGAAGCATCTCGTCTATAGCCGTATACCTGGGCAGGATCGGGAATATGTCCAGGACCGCATGCGGGTCGAGCGGGATCTGATCGCAGAGATGTTGCAGGACCCCAATACGCATATCTATATCTGCGGTCTGAAAGAGATGGAGGATGGGGTCGAACGCGCCTTCACAAACATCGCGGAATCCCTTGGTCAGCAATGGCGTTCACTTCGGGATGTCTTGCGCGCGGATGGCCGCTATCACGTGGAGACATATTGACATGGAGGTTCGCCCTTCCGATGCCCACAGGCATGTCATCCGGGTGGCCTGGGGTGACTGCGATCCGGCAAAAATCGTCTATACCGGCCGTTTGCCGTGGTTTGCACTCGACGCGATCAACGCCTGGTGGGAGGAGCATCTGGGAGATGGGTGGTTCCAGATGGAATTTGACCGAAACGTAGGCGCGCCGTTTGTGCGCCTCGAAATGGATTTCATTTACCCTGTCACGCCGCGTCACGAGCTGGTCTGCCACGTCTGGCCTGTCCGGTTAGGTGAGACCTCGATTACCTTCCGGGTTGACGGTGAGCAGGATGGAAAGCTTTGTTTTTCGTCTCGCACCGTCAGCGTCTTCATCGTGGCGGATACATTCCGAAAACAGTCTCCGCCGGATGAGATCCGAGCGCTCGTGAGGCGGCATCTTCCGATGATCGAACAACAAGCCACAGAGCGAACCGGAGCTGCAATGGAGCCCTGAACTGAAGCGAGGTGAGCGATACCGGAGGAAACTGACAGGCTGCCGCAAGACTCGCCGGACATCCAGGTGGATGCGCTGATTCGGCTGGTCGGAGCACGTGTTCGCGCCCGGCGGAATGAACTGCGCATGTCGCGTCGGGAGCTGTCGGAGCGTTCCGGCGTGTCCCCGCGCTATCTCGCGCAGCTCGAATCTGGCGAGGGAAACATCTCGATCGGACTTCTAAAGCGGATTGCGATTGCCCTTGATACACCTATCGAAACACTGACCACCTCTGAAGTCCCAAAATGCGCCGACGAGGCGTTCGTAGCCATGCTCTACCGTCACGCCGATGTCCATATCCGTACAAGGGTTCTTCAGATTCTCGATCCTGAGCGACGGTGGAAGGAGAAAGCTGGTCGCATCTGCCTGATTGGTCTGAGGGGTGCTGGCAAGTCAACGCTAGGCACTCTGATCGCACGAGACTTTGGCATGGAGTTCATCGAGCTCAACAGAAAGATTGAGCAGAGTGCAGGAATGCCGGTTGGTGAGATTATCGCGCTCTACGGCCAGGATGGCTACCGCCAGCTTGAGGCTGAGGCACTGGATGGAGTCATCGCAGATCATGACCGCGTCGTGCTCGCGGTAGCGGGCGGGATCGTTTCGGATGAACGGGCTTTCGAAAGGGCACTAGCCAGCTTCCACACCGTCTGGATCAGGGCGCAACCGGAAGAGCATATGAATCGCGTTCGGGCGCAGGGGGATCTGCGCCCCATGGCTGGCAATCCTCAGGCGATGGCACAGCTGCGCCAGATCCTGAAATCACGCGAAGCGCAATATTCCCGGGCCGCCCTTGATCTTGATACCAGCGGAAAGTCGGTAGAGACTTCGCGTGCTGAGCTTTGCGAGTTGCTACAAATGAATGAGGTGGCCAGGAGCGAAAGTGCATAGGTTCGAATGAGCATGACGGAAGAAGAGAAGGATGTTGGCGTGGCATGCGCTGCGAAATGGGTGGTAGCCAACAGGATGCGGTAAAGCCTGCATGATGCTGCCCATCTGGCTGGTGAGAGCGTCTGTCCTGCGTTTGTTTCGATACCGCAGATTTGCAGGTCTGACCTTTGCCTTTTACCGGAGAAGCGTAATCCGGCCCACTCTCGCGAGGCATACCCCGCATCCCCGGCCCAGGTGACCGCACGGGTTGGGAATTCCGTAAAGCGATGCACCGTATGGTTCCGGGACCGTTGCGTCGGACCATCCGCCGGACCCCCTGTTTCTGACTGGCAGGTTGGAACCGGACACCACAAACCACTTTTGAGTCATGTTCACTGATTCAGGCATGGTTATGCTGGGCGTTGCGTTTCAGTGGGGATGGGGGGAAGAAAGAAAAGTTGAAAGGCATTAGCGATGCAATATCATCTGAACGGATTTCGGGTTGGCGATCCCCGGATCGCCGAAGCAACGGCGGAACAGTCGCAAACCGACGAGGTTGACGTCATCATTGTGGGATGCGGTCCGGCGGGCCTCACTCTTGCGGCGCAGTTGGCAACAATCCCAGGCATCAGAACACGTATTTTCGACAGGAATACGGGATCACTTGAGATCGGGCAGGCGGATGGTGTCGCATGCCGGTCGATGGAGATGTTCGAAGCCTATGGTTTTTCGGAAAAGGTGCTGAAGGAAGCATACTGGGTAAACGAAACCACGTTCTGGCGACCTGACCCCGAAACGCGCGGCCTTATGCGCGCCGATCGTATTCAGGATGTTGAGGACGATCTATCGGATATGCCGCATGTTGTCCTGAACCAGGCAAGGGTTCATGAATGTTATCTTGAGGTAATGCGCGCCGCCCCTTCAAGGCTTGCGCCGGAATACGCGCGTCAGGCCATCGCAGTCGAATGCCGCGAAGGGGAAGATTACCCCATTCGGGTGACCTTCGACTGTCTTGATCGCCCCGGCGAGCGACAGGTAGTGCGCACCCGGTATCTGGTGGGGTGTGATGGAGCGCGCAGCACCATTCGAAGCTGGATGGGGCTTGAACTGAAAGGGGAGGCCACCCGCCAGCTCTGGGGCGTGATGGATGTCCTGGCCGTCACCGACTTTCCCGACATCAGGCTCAAGAGCGTGATCCAGTCGGCGGAACACGGAAGCGTCCTGATCATCCCACGTGAGGGCGGTTACCTGGTGCGTCTCTATATCGAGCTTGATGAACTCCGGGACGGCGAGCGGGCTTCGGATCGCAACGTCACATCCAGGATGCTGGAAGCGAAGGCACAGGCAATCATCGCCCCGTATTCCTTTGAGGTGAAGAGCGTCGCCTGGTGTTCCGCCTACGAGATCGGGCAACGGGTCTGCGATGCGTTCGACGAAGTACCGTCGTCGGAGAGGCGATCCCGCACGCCGCGAATCTTCATCGCTGGCGACGCATGCCACACCCACTCTCCCAAGGCGGGGCAGGGGATGAACGTGTCAATGGCCGATGCGTTCAACCTCGGCTGGAAGCTGGCGGCCGTAATCCGAGGCCAATCGCAGCCAGAATTGCTGCACAGCTATTCCGAGGAGCGCCGTGCAAAGGCAAAGGAACTCATCGATTTCGACCGTGACCTGGCCCGGCTGTTCAGCGCGAAGCCGAAAACGGCCGAGGAACGCACGCAGTTCCAGCGGTATTTCCAGAAACACGGCCGCTACACGGCTGGCGTCGAAACGACCTATGGTCCGTCACGCATTGTCGGCGGGTCGGACAACCAGGATCTCGCCCGGGGTCTTTTGGTAGGCAAACGCTTCCATTCCGCACCTGTCATTCGGCTTGCTGATGCGAAACCCTTGCAACTCGGACACGTATTGAAGGCCGATGGGCGATGGCGTCTTCTCGCCTTCGCCGACCGAACCGACACCGGATCGGAAAACGGCAGGATCACGGCGCTCTGCGAATCTCTGCAGAAGTCACCGCGATCACCACTGATGCGTTACACCCCCGCTGAGGCGGACATAGATTCAGTATTCGATGTCCGGGCGGTGTTTCAGCAATCGGTTCGTGAACTTGATCTCATGGCGATGCCGAAACTGCTCCTGCCACGCAAGGGTAGATTTGAACTGACCGATTACGAAAAGATCTTCTGCCCGGATCTGAAGACTGGTCTTGATATCTTCGACATGCGAGGGATCGATCGGGACGAGGGGGTGCTTGTCGTGGTGCGACCCGACCAGTTTGTGTCGCTCGTGGTGCCACTCGATGCCGAAGTCGACATCGCCCGGTTCTTTGATGGCTTCATGGTTCCACAGAACACGGTTGTTTAGGGGTGCCTGGCTCCGTCCGTCTGATACGGTTGGAGTCTCAGGACCGGAAGCGGGGAAAGGGAAAGACTGGATGGATCCAACTGAAATGGTTCGGGTCCCAGTCAGGAATTCGGTGTGGCAAAGCCCTGATGTCCGGCTGGAATTGTAAATCGGTGTTCTGGGTATTGGATTTCTGATAAATCTGAAGCGGAGACTGGGCCATGCATGGTCTTCCCAAGCGCATTATCGAACATGCCTCGGTTCTTCCGGAAGCGACTCCGCTGTACGCTGCCATTCTGCTTCATCTTGGCAACTGGGCGGCAGTCGATCAGGCGCTTTCGGGCCTTGCACGCACCGGTAAACTCATGCGCATCTGCCAGTGGGCTACATGACCCCGGTTGAAACCCGTTTCGGGAGGTGCGCACCGCATGTCGATAGGGCACTGGCCGCGCTGTCGAAGATGTGGGGCGACACCATCGTGCCGTGCGGTGGTGCTGCCGCCAATTGCCTTGGTCTGACCACGCAGAATCCGGTTCGTGCGGTCTATCTCACTTCGGGAACCAGCCGACGGCTTCGTTTCGGTGCACATATTGTCGAATTGCGCCATGCGCCGCGCTGACAACTGGTGGCACCGTATCGCAAGGCGGGGGAGGTCATTCGTGCGCTCGCATGGCTCGGTCCCGAAGAAGTTGAAGATGGTCTCGAAGCGGTTTTGCCCAGGCTATCCGAAGAGGATCGGGTCGAGCTTTCAGCCGCTCGGGCCGTCATGCCTGACTGGATGGCGGAGCCAGTCAGTGTGCGCCTCGCACATGGCTGACATAGGATGCCAGCGCCTTTCGTCCGACGGAATGCCGTTCCAAGAGAACGAGCCGTTTGATGCGCTGATGGAGCGATGCGTGGCGATTGAGGTGAGAAGCAAAGCTCAGGGACGATAGACAGACAGTGGCTGTATTCGCCTGCCAGGAAGAACTCGTCGTCGAGGGCGGGTTCCGGATTCTGCAGGCTTTCGGGACCAATGCGAAACGAGCCTCAACATCGTGGCCGTTTGTCAGAAATTCAACTATAGTCGAACCCGACCGTGCACATGCGAAGTGCCGAGCCGATCTGTCCGCCACATGTCATTCGAAATTCCGACTGGATTTGCTGTTGGCAGTTCTGTCATCACTCAGTTCGGCTATCGAAACAGTAACTGCAGATAGCGGATCGCGTGCCCTTGGATCGCGACAGGACCAGTTTCATGAAACCCTACGACCATGAATGGTGTTACATACACGATTGGCGTGGATGAAAGATCCGATCCGTGTTCACCATCGCTGCTGAGGATAAAGAAAGTCAAAAATTGTCAGGAAAAACTATACGTCGGAAAGGCGGGGAACCACTTTCCACCGGCCTTCCATCTGACCGTATATCATGGTTTTGAAAGGTTTGACCTTACCGAGCGCCACTACCAATTGGACATCGAGAGGACTTCTGGAGTGAATCCGCTAGCAGACGCAATTGTCCAGCCACTTGCCGACAGAGAGGATCCCGTTCTGATCCTTCCGGATTCCAGCAGCCTTACCGGGAAAGAGCTGTTCGAACTATCAGGACGTATGGCGAACGTTCTGGCTCGATCTGGCGTCAAACCTGGCGACCGCGTCGCAATGCAGACCGAAAAATCCCCGCATGCACTCGCGCTCTACCTCGCCTGCCTACGCACCGGAGCGCTGTTTCTGCCGCTAAACACCGCTTACACGCCAGCCGAATTGGATTATTTTCTTGGCGACGCCGAGCCACGAATTGCGGTCTGCGACCCTCAAGTCGAGACGCTTCTGAGCTCGATCACGCTGGCCCGGGATGTGAAACTCCTAACCCTTGGGCCTGTTGGGGAAGGTACATTTTCCAAAGCCGCCGAGAACACTCATGCCGAATTCGCTTCCGTCCCGCGTTCTGAGCATGACCTGGCCGCCATTCTGTATACGTCTGGAACGACCGGCCTTTCGAAAGGCGCGATGCTAAGCCATGGCAACCTGCTTTCAAATGTCGACGCACTTGTAGACGCCTGGAAATTTACCGACGGCGACACATTGCTGCATGCGTTGCCGATCTTCCATGTACATGGTTTGTTCGTGGCATCGAACGTCCTGCTGCGCGCGGGTGGCCAGATGATATTCCTGCCGAAATTCGACGTCGATTCGGTGATCACACACCTGCCGCAGGCAACTACCATGATGGGTGTTCCGACATTCTATACCCGTTTGCTGCGCGACCCGCGCCTTGACGGAGTTCTGGTCAAACGCATGCGTCTGTTCATCTCGGGTAGCGCCCCGCTTCTGCCCGAGACGCACCGGGCATTCGAGGCCAGAACGGGTCACCGTATTCTTGAGCGCTACGGAATGACGGAAACCACCATGAGCACCTCCAATCCGTATCAGGGCGAGCGTCGGGCCGGGTCTGTTGGTCTTCCCCTTCCCGGTGTCGAAACGCGGATTGTCGACATGAAGACTGGTGTCGAGGTTGGGGAAGGCGAAACCGGCATTCTCGAGGTGAGAGGGCCAAACGTCTTCAGGGGATACTGGAGGATGCCGGAGAAGACGTCTGAGGAATTCCGATCCGACGGCTACTTCATCACCGGTGATCTGGCAAAGGTCGATTCGGATGGTTACATCACCATTGTGGGGCGGGTAAAGGATCTCGTGATTACAGGTGGCTATAACGTCTATCCCAAAGAGGTCGAGGCGGTGATTGACTCGATTGACGGCGTTCTTGAATCCGCTGTCATTGGTGTGCCGCACCCGGATTTCGGCGAAAGTGTTATCGCGGTCGTGGTGCGATTGCCTGACAGTGCCGTTACCCATGAGATCATCATGGAACAGCTGTCGTGTAGGCTGGCCCGTTTCAAGCAGCCCAAGCGGATCTTCTTCGATGACCAGCTTCCGCGTAATACGATGGGGAAGGTACAGAAGAACGCTTTGCGCGCTGCATATGGCTCGACTTTTTCTGACACCGCTTAATCCGAGCCCCTTGGCTCTGAAGTTCAACATCCGCAACCGCTGCAGCTGCTGCGGGTGATTCTGGCTGCACCGGCACATGATGTTGTGAGTCGGTGAGGCGGTGGCGACAGTCTCAGTATCGAGGTGAGGAGATAACCTCGCTACCTCCCGCAAGGCCACGCGACTTGTGCTGAATGCTTCAGGACATTCGGTTGGCCTGGTTCAGGGGATTCCATTCCGGTGATGGAGAACATGCTCGCCAGATCCTCCGCAGGTGAGCGGGAAGACGCTTGGGGTGCTGTGCGGCTCCTTCAGGAACAGTGTTGCGGCTCGCACCGGAAGCGGTAGACTCCCCTTCGATCAATGGGAGCAGGCAAATGGGAATTACCTATCTTCATACAATGGTCCGGGTAAAGGATCTGGAGAAATCGAAAGCGTTTTACGAGCTTCTCGGGCTAAGGGAGACCCGCCGAACGGATAACGAAGGGGGACGGTTTACGCTCGTGTTCATGTCGCCACCAGGACAGGAAAACGCTCACGTAGAACTGACCTATAACTGGGATGGAGATGATGGGCTTCCTTCAGATAGCCGTCATTTTGGTCATCTCGCTTATTCAGTCGATAACATCTACGAGATGTGTGAACTTCTCCAGGCAAACGGGGTGACCATCAATCGCCCTCCACGAGATGGGCACATGGCGTTTGTGCGTTCACCGGACAATGTCTCGATTGAACTTCTGCAGGCAGGCGATGCGTTGCCACCTGCCGAACCTTGGGCAAGCATGGAAAACACTGGTCATTGGTAAGACTGGCGCTGGTTATCTGTCTGGTCGCTTCGCCAGTCTGGGCCGAGTGCAGGCTGGCGCTGCTTCTGGCATTGGACGTCTCATCGTCAGTCGACGGAATAGAGGATCGGCTTCAGCGCCAGGGGTTAGCCAATGCGCTCGCTTCGGACGAGGTGAGGGAGGCGGTCCTCTCAATTCCGGGGATGACCGTGGCTTTGGCTGTCTTTGAATGGAGCGGACGCAATCAGCAGGTCCTGGTGCTCCCATGGCGCATCCTGGTCAAACCGGAGGATGTGTTCGAGGCCGCGGCTGAGATCCGGGCATCCACCAGGAGCCATAGCGAATATCCGACAGCGATCGGCTATGCGCTGGGATTCGCGGCGTCGATCTTTAGGGACGCACCCGCATGCCATCGGAAGACATTGGACGTATCAGGCGATGGCGTCAACAATGAGGGCTTCGAGCCGCGGCTTGCCTACAAGCATTTTCAGCTATCCGATGTAACGGTAAACGCGTTGACGATCGGTGGGCGCAGGGAAGATCTCGCGGGCTATTTCCGGCGCGAGCTTATCAGGGGGCCAGGTGCCTTTGTTGAGCAGGCATATGGGTTTCAGGACTTTGAGCGGGCGATGCGGCGCAAGCTTGTCCGCGAACTACGGACGGTGTTCATCAGTCAGGCCCAGCTGCCTGAAGCCGAAGGAGACGGTTAGCTGCCGTTCGCCACTGGCTGCGCATTTACGTCCCTGATCGGAGTGCTTCAGGGAATGGAGGTGATCGACGGGTTTCCTGATACATGGTCGGTTCAATGGTATAGCTCGAATTCGCAAAGCCGCGCATTGCCGCAGTCCTGATTTTCCTTCAGACAATGGCTGGAGCGACCCTTGCGCTGTCAGACGGCCTCAGTCGCTTTCCCTGGACTCGACGCTTCCGGTTCGGTCGATGCTGCGGATTACCGACTGCAGTTGGGCGGCCTTGTCAGAGCGCTGTTACGGAAAGCTGTCCAAACGGCGTTTCTCTCGTTCCCGTACGCGTCTCGGCGCTTCAAAGTTTACGAGTGGGTGGGGCCATCATTTCAGCGCCCTCTCGTCCCATGGCCCACGATATCTGAGCCCACCCATCTGGCAGTGATTGCTGAGATTCTGCGGTCTACATAAAAGGGGCGTGGGCGATCCCGCAACTGCGGTCGGCAATGCCATGCTACATAGAGAGTCAGACTGCTGGCAGCTTACGCTTGGTCTTTCAGAGGGCGGGCAATACAGCAGCGGTCCCCGGCCTTGCGGCATGAAGACGGATTCATTGCTCCGTGAGGTTACCGTGAACGCAGTGGCGATCGGCTCCGATTTCTCGAACGGGGTCGGGATTCTTGACCCGGAGCCTGAAAGGCTTGCACGGAATTTCAGGCACGAAGTCATTCGCGGTTCAGGTGCTTTCGTTAAAGTTTCGTTTGGTTTCTAGAACTTTTGGGAGACGATGGCGCGCAGGCTCCTTAAGGAGCTGCTGGCGCTGGAGATCAGTGAATTGGGCGACAGCCGCTTTTAGCCTCAGGGGCGTGCGTGCTGATGATGGGTATGTTCACGGGTAGTGGCGACTCGACATGCGAAATCCCCTTGTTGACTGACACGCATCCACAAGTTTGCGGGTGTCCAGTCCTTCCGCCGCGCAGGCAAACTGGCAAAGATCCAGGAATATCACCATGCGCTGGGCTGAAACCAGGTGCAGTCGCCACCTCACTGAGCAATTGGTGCTAACACAGGGAAATGGCGGCAAATCTCGGTTGGCTGCAGCATCAGCCATTCGGGCGGTGTGTCGGAAGTCGGGCCAAGGGCTAAAGACTTACTGCCACCTGACCCGCACCAATATACGTGGCGATGTCCTTGATAAGGTCAGAATACCGCTCAGGCGCGGGTTCCTGTCCGGTTACCCACGAATAGAGTTCCTGATCGTTCTCGCCGAGCAGCGATTCGTAAAGAAGGAGGGCGTCCTCTTCCATCGATGCCAGTTTGCCTGCGGCATAACTCCCGAGAATCAAGTCCATTTCTCTTATCCCACGCCGCATTGAGCGCATTTGCAGCCGCTTTGCGCGCGTTGCGGATGTCTCTCCCGTCAAGACTGGCCTTTCAGGGCGTTCCGCAGCCGTTTCTCAAGAGTGCCTAGCCTGTCGGCAGATTGCATGATGGTGCCCCTGACCTGCCGAATCTCCATGAGCAGAGCGGTGATGTCGCTGTCGACCTCTTGATCTCCAGGTGCCGAAACCCCTTCGCCTTCACCTTTCAGAAGCCACAGGAGTGACACATTGAGTACACCTGACAGCATCTGAAGCTTGTTGGCTCTTGGCTCGAACCTGTCGTCCTCCCAGGCCTGGATGGTGCGTAGTTTGACGCCGAGTTTTCTGGCAAGTTCGGACTGGCTAAGTCCCAAAGCCTCGCGCCCCGCGGCAACTCGGTCGCCAAACGTTGCGGTAGCGTCTGAATACCAGTCTTTATCGGGAACAGCATCTGTCATCGCGCACCTCGACATTGCACCATCAGCTCAAAAACAGTCGGATTGAAAGAAGCCACGGTCCATTCTAGAAGCCATTGCGCAAGGATTCCAGACGGAGACGACCATGCCGTTTCTTTCCGCGACACTTGACCGCGTGAAGCCATCCCCCACGATTTCCATTTCGACCAGAGCCGCGGAAATGAGGGCTTCCGGACTGGACGTCATCAGCCTGAGCGCAGGCGAGCCGGATTTCAGCACCCCTCGCAACGTCAGGGACGCTGCCATCGCGGCGATAACCGCCGGAAAGACGAGATACACCGCTCCCGACGGTATGCCGGAACTCAAACGGGCCATCTGCGGGAAATTCAGGCGGGAGAATGGGCTGAACTACAGCACCACACAGATTACCGTAGGGACCGGTGGCAAGCAGATTCTATACAACGCGTTGATGGCAACCCTGAATCCCGGCGATGAAGTGATCATCCCTGCGCCATATTGGGTCAGCTATCCCGACATGGTTCATCTGGCGGGCGGCGAGCCTGTCATCGTCCGAACAGATGTAGGAACCGGATATAAGCTAACTCCTGACCAATTGGAGAATGCGATTACAGGGAACACCAAATGGCTGATCTTCAACTCACCGTCAAACCCGACCGGAGCCGGTTATTCCCGTGAGGAGCTCAGAGGGCTGTTGAAGGTCCTGATGCGCCATCCGCAGGTCTGGATCATGACGGACGACATGTATGAGCACATCACCTTCGACGGCTTTGAGTTCAGCACTCCGGCCGAGGTCGAGCCCCGCCTCTACGAGCGTACATTGACGGTCAATGGGGTATCGAAAGCCTATGCGATGACCGGTTGGCGCATTGGCTATGCAGGCGGGCCGTCGCAGCTAATTGCAGCCATGCGAAAGATACAGTCACAGTCAACCTCAAATCCCTGTACCATCAGCCAATGGGCGGCAGTTGAGGCATTGCAGGGACCTCAGGAATTCATTGCCGAAAACAACAGGGCCTTTCTGAGGCGCCGCGATCTGGTGGTCGGGATGCTGAACGAAGCGAAGGGCGTGTATTGCCCGAAGCCGGAAGGCGCGTTCTATGTCTATCCCGTGATAGAGGACTGCATCGGCAGGACCAGCAGGGACGGCACGTTGATCGAGGGTGACGAGGCGTTCGCTACCGCATTGCTTGAGGAACAGGGGGTCGCGGCTGTCTTCGGCGCGGCATTTGGCCTCTCTCCGAACTTCCGCGTCAGCTATGCGGCGTCAGACGAAGTGCTGCGCGAGGCCTGTGGCCGCATTCAGGACTTCTGCGCCACGTTGCGATAGCGTGACCCGGGATCGCGCTGTTCACGGAGCTGAACGGCATTAGATGGGAAGGCGCGACACGCCGTGTGTCCAGAAACGGTGCATCATCAGCACCGAGGCACAAAAGAGACCGACTACGAGACCAAGCCAGACACCCACACCATTCCAGCCGACCCAGAAACCGAAGACGTAGCAGGAAGGAACGCCGATCAGCCAGTAGGATATCACCGCGTGGATCATGGGAACCCTGGTGTCCTGCAGCCCACGGAGCAAACCCAGCGCGATGGTCTGCTCGCCATCGACGACCTGAAACAGCGCCGCCACGACCAGAAGCGATACGCCGATCGAAATGATCGCGGAACGGTCGGGATCATCGGAATCGAGAAACAGTCCCAACAACAGCTCGGGAACCGCCAGATAAACCACCATGGTGAGCAGAGCGAAAGTCGCCGACATTACCACCGCCGCCCAGGCGCCATCACGCAAAAACCTGCCGTCCCGTCGTCCAACCGCCTGTCCAGCGCGCACCGTCGCCGCCTGGCTGAGCCCGAGATGTACCACGAATGTCATGGCCGCGAGCTGACTTGCAATTCCATGCGCCGCCAGGGACGCGGTGCTGATCCAGCCCATCATCAGGGCTGTTGCTGAAAACAGCCCGCTCTCCGCCAGATTTGTGAGACCAATCGGCCAGCCAACCTGAAAGACCCGTCTGAAGCCCTCGGGATCAGGGCGCCAGAGGCGCTGAAAGAGCGCATAGTGAGATGTGGCCCTGGCGCAGTAGAAGACCATGACAATGCAGGCTGCGATCTGCACCGATACCGAAGTGATTGCCGCACCTTCCAGTCCAAGCTCCGGCGCACCGAAATTGCCGAAGATCAGGGCGTAGTTCAGCAGGCCGTTCAACACCGCAGCCCCCACAGTGACCCAAAGCACCACCCGCGTCCGCTCAAGCGCGGCGAGGTAGCTCTTCAGGACCATCACGATGAGTGACGGAGCCATGCCAATGGAGAATATCGCAAGGTATTTCGATGCCATCTCCGCGATCTGTGGTTCCTGCCCGATTACGAGAAAGATGGATTCCGACCAGATCAGAAGCGGCATGACCGCCAGGCCATAGAGCGCCGAAATCCACATTCCCATTCGTGTCGCCCGCCGGACCTGAGTGGCATTTTCCTCAGCCACCGCCGACGCCACCATTGGAAGAACCGCGAAGGCGAACCCGGAGCCCATGATGAATAGTACGAACGCGAGGGAAAATCCGAGCGTGACCGCCGCCAGCGCTTCGACGCTATATCGACCGAGCATTATGTTGTCGGTGACGCCGATGGCAATCTGGGCCAGATGACTTCCGACAAGCGGAAGTCCGAGTGCCAGAAGCGCGGTGGCGTGGTCCGTATATGTGTGGCGATCGTCCATCCTGGCCGATTATGTCAGATGCAGGGATCCCGCAACGTCAATCGCTGCCACCGTTCCAGTGGCTTCGCGGCATGTCCGCGATTCAGGATCGACATACGACTGCCATGCGAGGCGGGAAGCGGAGCCGGATGCGACATTCCGGGTGTCCGGAAACGGTTCGGAAGCTCCTGGAACTCTTGGATTGCGGACTGTATCAGGGAGCCGGACTGGTGAGAGGGCCACAGGACCTTTTGTGGGGTCGGACCTGATTTGCGGGTGGGTCATACTTCCAGCCCTGGGACGGATATGTTCAACACTATCGGGGCCATAGCTCACGCTGCAGTTCCGGAACCCCGCTGCATTCCGGGCACCAATCCATTCGCTGCGGGGACCGAACCCGCATGCCTGTTCCCTTCCTCGCCAGTAATTCGGAAGCGCCGGTTTCTTGGTCCAGGTGGTCTAGTGGACAGACAATCCGGTTGCGCTCATCTCGTGACCGTTACTTTCGACAGAGTCGCTGGCCTGTCTGGATCGTGGCCCAAAGCCAGGGCGGTGCGCAGTATGACCGGATAGAGGAGTCGAAGCAGCGCAACGGCGGCCACAGCGGGAGTCATTCCAGAGGTTTCCGGAGCGATCCAATACATGTCGGATCCTGCTTCACGAAACTTCTCAGCCGCTTTCGCAACGCTATCGGATGTCTTATCTGCGCCTGTGTCCAGAACGATCACGGTGAGTGGGTTGGTTGCGAGCTGAAGCGGTCCATGCAGCACTTCCGATGCTGAATATGCCTCCGCATGGATTGCGCAGCATTCCTTGATCTTCAGCGCGACCTCCTGCGCTGCACCCAGCCCTGTGTCGCGTCCGATTACGTATACATGCTGGGCCCTTTCAAGTCCGTTGCATAGGGCCCTACCTGCTTCAGAAGAAAGTTCACCAATCTCGGCATATGCCTCTATGGATTGTAGCAGCCTTTGGCGATAGCCGGGATTGAAGGCTGACAGCAGAGCCAGACCTGCCGCGATGGCTCCGATGACGGATTTTGTGGCTGGAACGGCCAGTTCTGGACCCGCGCCAATGGGAATGGTTCGATTGGCGGCGGATTCAACCCCGGATCCGACGACATTTGTGATGGCAATGGTGGTTCCATTCCTTTGACGAATGCCTTCGGTAGCCCGAATCAGATCCTCGCTCGCGCCGGACTGGGAAACTATAATTGTGGCTGAACCTGTCATGTCGGTACCCTTACCCACCGAGAATACCGATGGTGGCATTGATGTCATCGGACGGCCGGTTTCCCGCATGAATTCATAGGCGAGAATGTTTGCAGCCGCGTCCGACGAGCCACGGGCAATAGTGTAGAGGGCTGTCCGATCCGTAAGTCCCAAGGCATCGACAGCGTCCTTATGGTCCTGCCCGGCAGCGGAGATGAAGACCTGTTTCGACTCAGCGATCTCTTTGGCCATGATGTGGCCAGGAGTGGATGTTGCGATACTCACGGATTTAGCGCCTTTTCCTGAGCCAGGACCCCAAAAGCTTGGCCAATACGACGATATGGTCTTCCATCTACATCGAATCTTTCGCCTGACCAAGGTGTCGCTCAAAGTTCCCCGGCATCGTTTTGGTCAAAATTTGGATTACCCATCACACTGCTCAGTTCCACACTGACGCGAGGTTCCCATGCTTTGCCGGGGCGGCGGCCTTTGGAATTGGCTGCGCGAGGTGTTGGCCGGTTCCAGGGTAGCGTCGGATGGTCAGGGGAACACTTCTACCGCCCGGCTCTTTCCTACGCCCTGAAATGGGTCGGACATTTGGGTTTGGAATGGATGTATGGACGTATTTGAGCCCCTGATGTAACCATCCCCAGCCGCTTTGCACCGCAGCACCTGACGTGTCGGAGCGGGTGGGATTTCATGCAGGTATAGGCGGGTCTACCAGGACCAAGCCTGACGCCGCTCAACCAGTCCCAGAGCCGGCGCACTTGCAGCATCCGCAAATGGAAACGCCCACAGGAGCGGTTTCATGGACCGCATTGCCCGTGATCAGGAAGTTCAGACATCCAGTCAGGCGCGATTGGCTGGATCCGGCCGTTTCCAGCAATGTTTGACCCACTCGGAATCCAGCCAGGGGCCGGGAGGAATCAGCCCGGAAAATCCGGCGTCATCATGCCCATCGCCGCGCCAGTCGGATCTTCCAGAATCGCAATCCGGCCGGTGCCTGGAATTTCGAACGGCTCACGTAGCAAGGACCCTCCCTCAGCCTTGGTGGCGGCCACCGTCGCGTCGACATCGTCCACCGCGAAATAGGTGAACCAGTGTGGCGGTACTTTCTCAAGATGTGCAAAAATCGACATGTCCATTATTCCAGCCACCGGCTGATCGTTGTGCTTGGCGACGTAATAGGTGCCGGATTCCCCCTCCATTTCCATCGTTTCGAAAGTCCAGCCACAGACATCGCTGTAGTATTTGACCGCCGCGTCGACATCTCGGGTCATCAGCTCTGACCACCAGACCATGCCATGCCTGTCAGACATCTCTTCTCCTCTCGCATGAATGTTTGCGTTCCTGTAAATCAACCCAGCCGATTCGCTGCGTCAGGTCGCTTTCATTGGCTTCATCTGGCCCTCTGTCAAGCTCATTTACGGAAGGAATCCCATGATGCGTATAAATGCCTGCGTCTTCGATGCATATGGTACGCTCTTCGATGTGACGGCGGCCGCACGGGAAGCCGCCGCGGAGCCAGGACGCGATGCCTTCTCGTCTGTCTGGCAGAATGTTGCGTCAGACTGGCGGGCGAAGCAGCTGCAGTACACCTGGCTGCGCAGCATTGCCAACGCGCATGCCGACTTCTGGAGCGTCACGCAGGACGGGCTAGACTGGGCACTTGAAGCCTCGGGTCTCGAAGACCCGGAACTTCGGGAGCGCCTGCTGGGCACTGTATTTCGAGCTTTCGGCCTATCCTGAAGTTTTGGAATACGCTGACAGCGCTCAGAAGGGCGGGGCTTTGCCACAGCCATCCTGTCAAATGGCGAGCGGAGAATGCTTCAGGGTGCGGTCGAAAGCGCCGGAATCGCGGATCTGCTGGACGATGTCCTGAGCGTCGACGAGGTTGGCGTCTTCAAGCCTCATAGAAGTGTTTACGAATTGGTTGGCAAACGTTTCGACACAGAACCTGATGAGGTTCTGTTTGTTTTCATCGAACGGATGGGATGCGGCCCATGCAGCAGGGTTCGGGTTCCGGACAATCTGGGTCAACCGTGCGGGTGAGCCTTTGGACCGACTGCCCTGGAAGCCGCAGCATGTGTTGCCAAACCTTTCGGAGGTACCGTGCATTGTGGGTGCGGAATGATCCATAGATTCGAGACCCATGACGGCCTCACACTTGCGTTTCGTGACCAGGGGATGGGTCTTCCGCTGCTATGCCTGTCAGGCCTCACCCGGAATTCCACGGATTTTGACTATCTTGCGCTACATCTTCCCGATGTTCGTCTGATCCGGCTGGACTATCGCGGCCGTGGCGAATCCGAATGGGCCGATCCGTCGACATATACCATTGCGGTCGAAACCCAGGACGCGCTGGCCCTTCTTGATCATCTGGAAGTGGACGCCGCAGCCGTTATCGGCACTTCCCGTGGTGGACTGATCGCGATGACGCTTGCGGCGACTTCGGGACGCCGACTTCTCGGCGTCTGTCTCAATGATATCGGCCCGGTGATCGATGATGACGGGCTTAACCAGATCCGTGGATATATCGGAAAGAATCCACCTGAAGTTTCGCTACCTGAACTGGCGGTGATGCGTTCTCAGCTGATGAATGGCTTCGCCAACGTTCCGGAATCCCGTTGGCTGGAAGAGGCCCGGAAGCACTTCGTCGATACGGGATGCGGAATCGCCATCAACTACGATCCGGACCTCGCACGGATATTCGATGAGCCGCCAGACGGCACAGTATCGGCGAAAACGGATCTCTGGCCGATGTTTGACGCGCTGGAAGGTCTGCCGCTGGCGCTGTTGAGGGGAGAGAATTCCAATATTCTGTCGGCTGCGACAGCCGCTGAAATGTGCCGTCGTCGTCCTGACATGATTCATCGGGAGATTCCTGACCGGGGTCATGTGCCGTTTCTCGATGAGCCGGAATCTCTCGAAGCCATCCACACCTGGCTGGCGGGAATGGCATGAACATCGAATCGATCGAAGCTGCCGCAAAGCGGCTGCATGGGCGCGCACGCCGCACGCCCAATGCTGCATTCACGGGCTCCTGGACCGCATTGCCGGACGTCGAGTGCTGGTAAAGGCGGAGTGCCTTCAGCATACGGGGAGCTTCAAGGTTCCGTGGGGGTTGGTCAGCGGTATCGGCACTGCCCTCTGAATTGCGCTCAAAGGGCGTTATCGCGATTTCCAGCGGAAACCACGCCCAGGGCGTCGCCCTTTCGGCGCGCTGCCATGGGATTCCTGCCGTCATCGTCATGCCCAGGGGACGCGCCAAAGATGAAAATCGACAACACCCGCGCGTTTGGGGCGGAGGTCGTGCTATATGATCGGGCGGGCGGAGAAAGCCGTGATGCAGTGGGTGAAGCGCTCGCGAAGAAGCGGGGGCTAACGCTGATTCATCCTTTTAACGAACCGCAGGTGGTCGCCGGACAGGGGACGGTAGGACTGGAGATCGCGGATCAGGCCAGGGAGTTCGGCGTCTCAAGGGCCGATGTGTTGGTCAACTGCGGAGGAGGTGGGCTGACTGGGGGCATCGCGCTTGCATTGGAGGCCAGAGCGCCTGGATTGCGGCCGCGGCCAGTCGAGCCATTTGGGTTTGATGATGTGACTCGGTCATTGGTGTCAGGCAGAATCGAATCCAATGAGACGGCGTCTGGATCGATCTGCGATGCGATTCTTACCGAATCTCCTGGAGAGGTCACGTTTCCCATCCTTCGGAAGCTTTGCGGACCTGGCATTGTCGTGAGTGATGAGGAGTGCCTCAATGCCTTGGCCTCCGCGTTTGCATGCCTGAAGATCGTAGTCGAACCCGGTGGGGCCGCCGCACTTGCGGCGGCGCTTTTTCATCCAGATGCGGTTGAGGGCGACACGGTTATCGTCGTGGCAACTGGTGGCAATGTGGAACCTTCGCTGTTCGCCAGCGCTCTCAACACCTATGGAAACGGGGCATGAATGGGTCTTTTGCCAGGGCCGCTGGTGCTCATTTTTGCGGCGATCATGGCGGCAGAGAGCGGAACCGTTGCTCTAAGACACGCTGCCAGCTTGTCCGTAACGCGTGGCAACCACCCGGTTTTCCTTGATTTTCGTGAACTGGCTTTCGATCCGGTTTCTTCAGCCGTGTATCTCATGGGACACGCTGTCTTCCCTTCATCGGGCAGGACCGCGACCGGAACACCGCGTCCGTCCTGCAGTCAGGCTTTGCCCGGCAATGGGGGCAATCCCGGGCATGGAACATCATTGCCCTCCGGAGTAGGGCCTGAATGCGGGTGTCGGAAGGCCTCCGCGCCATCACAGCTTCGGCATGAAAGGGCCTTCAGCATATCGATTTTCCCGCAATCCGGTGCCTGCATGATGAAGGTCCTGCCTTGGGACTCACAATTCCTGTCCTGACACCGATGACGGACGCCGCCGGAATTCAGGTGGTTTGCCGCAAAGGCACGTATTTGGCAGCGACCGCCACAGGTTGGTTTCAGTGACATCCAAGCCGCGGCCGAGAGGGAGACAGAGGTAGCTACGGAAGGGGATTATATAGCTGACTGAAACCAGCGTCATTTATCTGATGGCGGTTTCTTCTGGGCCGGTTTTGGCCGCTGCATGAGAAGGGCTTTCCCGACCATCTGCGGTGTCGCCCCTATGTAGCGTGGATTGGAGACGATGACTTTGCGCTTCGCCCGCATCCTGTTACCGGTCATGATCCGTGCTTTCATCTTTGCATCCATAATTTCTCCCTCATTCATGCGGCCAGTTTTGCCTTCAGGTATTCCATGCCCCTGTCACCCTTGACCGAGTTGCAGTGACCACACAGGAGCTGAAGGTTGTCGATATGATCCGTTCCCCCCTTTGACCGTGGGATGATATGGTCAACGGTGAGGTTGCGGAGCTTGAAATGTGTTTCGCATGCGTTGCAGTATCCGCCCTGCTCTCCATACAGAAGCCGCTTGTTCTTCGCATCATTGTAGCTGAGCAGTTGGCCGATATCGGTACGATGCGGAATGTCCATTCGGTGAGCGACCGTCTTATGCGCGAAAATGCCGAGCTCGTCCTTCAGCCGTGACAGAACGAGGCTCGCAGCCTTCGGCGATATGTCTATCCCCACCCATTGCCGGTGCAGTTCCTGCGCGGCTATGCAGGCCGTCGCACAGCCGCAGAATGGGTCCAGAACGATATCGCCTTCATCCGTACTGGCGGCGATCATGCGCTGTACTAGTTCCTTCGGTTTCTGTGTTGGATATCCTGTGAGTTCCCTTCCAGATGCGCGAGAGATATCCGTCCACAGGCATGAAAGAGGTTTTCCGGGATTATCTTCTAGATAAACCTTGCGTCTGGGAACGCTTCCCCTTTTCGGCCAGTGAATCCGTCCTTCCTTTTCCAGCTGATTCAGACGCTTTTTCGGAAACTTCCAGACATCGGAGATTCCCTTCCAAGTGTAATTGTATCCACCGCCAGACAGAGTGCGGGCATGTAGGGGAGACGTTGTATACTTTCCTCGCGCATCTTCGTTTTTGTAGCGTGTCTTGATGTCCGATTCCGATAGAGGGATCCGAATGGAGTTCCACTTCGCACCCTTACCCGCGTAAAACAGAATAATGTCAGTAACACGTCCAAATCGTGACGCATCGTTGTGAGAGCCATACCTCTGCCATGTAATCTCATTCCGAAAGTTCCCCTTCCCGAACACCGCGTCCATGACCAGTTTCAGGTAGTGGCTCATGGTCGGGTCGCAGTGCAGGTATATGCTGCCCGTCGGCTTCAGGATCCTTTTCATCTCAAGCAGTCTTACCGCCATGTAGATCAGGTATGACTTGTCACTCCCCGTCATGGCCGCGTGGATAACCCTGTTCAGCCTCGGGTGCTTTGCATCGATCAGGTCCAGCCAGGCCACGTCCACGTCCTTCAGCGTCCACGTGTCCCTGAAGGCCGCTCCGGCGGCCTTGCTTCCGATGGGTGCTGCATAGTTGGCATCGGAATTAAAGGGTGGGTCAAGATAGATCATGTCAACCGATCCCGTGTTCATACCCCTCATGATCGGGAGATTGTCGCCGGTCCATATCGTCTGGTTCACGAAATTCGGGGGGGGGGGGGGAGTGGCGCTCATGACCGAGCGCCAGACGAAAGACCGTTATCGGCGGTCAGGTCTCTGTACATCAACCGCCTGCCCACCATTCCGGCCACGACCGATCCCATCTGGTCAATCGTGTCCTGCTCACGGACGTTGTGCCTTCCCGAAAATTCGTTGACGTAACGCTGGAGATGCTTGGGCGACATCTTGTGGTAGACGCCCTTGTGACCGCGCCTGAACATCGACCAGAACGACTCCATGCCGTTGGTGTGAACGTCGTCGCGCACGTATTCGCCGGTTGAATGGCTCACGCTCTCATGTGGCCTGTCGATGCCGACATAGGCTCTCGCGTCGTCGGTATAGACCTGCGTTTCGGGTTTGGTGCGCTCCTCCACGAAGCCCTGCAGCGTCTTCGCCTTCGTGTCCGGCACCACCTTTGCCGATACCTCGTTGGTCTCCCTGTCCTTCACGCCAACCACGGCGGTTTTCCCGACCGCGCCGCGTCCGGCGTTCAGTCTGTCTTTCGCGTGCCTGTTCTTCTCAAGGCCACCCATATAGGCTTCATCGGCTTCCACCGGCCCGGCCAGCAGTTCCTGCCGCTGGCATGCCCACGCCTCCCTGATGCGGTGCAGCATGAACCATGCCGTCTTCTGCGTCACCCTGATATCACGGTGCAGCTTCATGCTGGACACGCCTTTCAGGCTGGTCATTTCGAGATAGATGGCGAAAACCCATTTGCGCAGCGGAACCCGCGAACGCTCCAGAACCGTTCCTATGCGGACGGAAAACGCTCTCTGGCAACCGGAACAGTAATAGGGAAGGCCAGAGGTCTTCGCCGCCAGATGCGTATTTGCGCAGCCACAGCGCGGGCAGCGGCGTCCATCAGGCCAGACAAGGCTTTCAAACCATTTCGTTGCCGAATTCTCGTCCGGAAACATGTCGGCAAGCTCAATCAGGCTGATGCCTTCCCGATGCGATTTACCCGGCGCTTTCCCTGTCATGACAATCCCCTGATTCGGTTTCTGGCATCAGCGTATAGCCTCAGTGGATTTCAGTCAAGTATATAATCCCCAAAACAAGATATGGAAATGTGGAGCAAGCTCCAGGCAGATGCGGCCCAGAGTATTTTCATGCTGCAACCCTCCCTTCGAAGGAATCGCTCACCCAGACATCCACTTCCACGCATCGGCGGCCAGAAAGCCTCCAGTGATTCCTTCAGGGGACCAGCCGCGTCCTCCATATACCGCTCCGCAGCGCCTGATGAATCCCGCAGCCACGTTTCCGGCTCGCTTCACCCTACGGGCAGGACAAAGGCCCTCCGGGTCCTGAAGGCCCTGAAGGCGTTTGCCGCAGATGGGTTTCCGGCAAACATCGCATGGACCCTCGAATGACGCCGGCCTAACCGGATCGGAACACCATCAGCGACGCCCCGGCACCCGATATTCCCGCGAAGCAACGTCAGCCATACATTGGTACACAGGCCCAGATGCTGGATGAGGGCTGTATCCTGAGCAGACGTCCTGCGAAGGCGGATCGGGCGAGCTTCCGGACGACACGCGGCACTGACGCCTACTCCTTGGGGAATGCGCCCTGTCCACGCTTGCACTTCGCCTTGACGCTGCTATCACGCATGGAAGACGCCCAACCAGCCCAAGGGATTCCTTCCGTGGAGCTATCCAATCTTAAAGAAAGACATCCTGATCACTGGATGAGAGCTGCCGCGATCCGATCGCTTGCCATTGATGCCGTCGCCGCTGCGAAATCAGGCCATACCGGCATGCCCATCGGTATGGCGGACGTGGCCACGGTGCTGTTCGAGAAGCATCTCAGGTTTGACGCCTCGGCACCGGACTGGCCTGACCGCGACAGATTCATTCTAAGCGCCGGCCATGGCTCGATGCTGCTATATTCACTGCTGCACCTGACCGGTTACGCGGACATGACGCTCGAACAGATCAGGAATTTCCGCCAGTGGAATTCCGTCACCGCCGGACATCCCGAATTCGGACATGCCATTGGAATCGAGACCACCACAGGCCCGCTTGGCCAGGGCCTCGCAAATTCGGTTGGCTTTGCGCTGGCCGAGGAGGTGCTGCGCGCCCGATACGGGTCGGCCATAGTGGATCACCGCACCTATGTCATCGCCGGTGACGGCTGCCTGATGGAGGGAGTGAGCCAGGAAGCCATCACCCTTGCCGGCCGGCAGCGCCTTGGACGGCTGACCGTGTTCTGGGATAACAACAACATCACCATTGATGGCCATGTCGGCCTGGCGGACATCACTGACCAGATTTCCCGTTTCAGGGCGTCTGGATGGCATGTACAGGAAATCAACGGCCATGATCCTGAAGCCATCGAAAACGCGATCGGCACGGCCAGGGAAAGCGACAGGCCCTCCATGATCGCCTGCCGCACCCATATCGCCCTAGGTCATGCCGCGCAGGATACAGCCAAAGGCCATGGCGCACTCACCGACGCGGGCCAGAATGCCGAAGCCAAGAAGAACTATGGCTGGAACCAGGACGCCTTTACGATTCCCGACGACATAAAGGCACAGTGGCAGGAGATCGGTCGCCGTGGCGTTGCCGATCGCCTGGCCTGGGAACAGCGGTTCGCTAAGCTTTCCAGACGACGTCAGGCCCAGTTTCGCCTTGAACAGGAAGGCGGCGTATCCAGGAGGCTCGCCCCCGCGATCCGACGCCTCAAGGCCGGTCTATCCGAAACCGCACCAAAGCTCGCCACCCGCTCCGCAAGCGAACGGGCACTGGAAGTCATCAACCGGATCATGGACGAGACCATCGGCGGTTCAGCTGACTTGACGGGCTCGAACAACACCAGGACGGAGAATCTTGGGGTGCATACCCCGGAACAGCGAACCGGCCGCTACATTCACTATGGAATCCGCGAACACGGCATGGCCGCCGTCATGAACGGCATGGCATTGCACGGAGGTGTCAAACCCTATGGTGGAACCTTCATGGTATTCGCCGACTATGCCAGAGCCGCAATGCGGCTTTCAGCGTTGATGGGCATCGCGCCGGTCTATGTGATGACGCATGATTCCATCGGTCTCGGTGAGGACGGCCCAACCCACCAGCCAGTCGAGCATCTGTCGATGCTTCGCGCCACACCAAACATGGTCGTCATCCGTCCTGCCGACGCGGTCGAGACCGCGGAAGCCTGGGAATCGGCACTTGGCCAAACCGGTCGCCCGACAGTGCTTTCGCTGACACGCCAGGGCCTGCCAACCGTTCGGATGGAGCACAGGATCAGAAACCTGACCGCACAGGGTGCCTATGTGCTTGCCGAAGCAACAGGAAAACGGCAGGCGATCCTGATCGCCACCGGCTCGGAAGTGTCCATCGCGCTTGACGCCCGCGAGATGCTGCAGGCGGAAGGAATCGGCACCCGGGTTGTATCAATGCCGTCATGGGAGCTGTTCGAGGAGCAGAACGATACCTATCGGAAGCGCATTCTTCCCAGCGGACCAGTAAGGGTCGGGATCGAGGCCGGGGTACGGCATGGCTGGGACCGCTGGCTACTGGGCGAACGCGGAAGCGAGGCTCGGTCGGGCTTCATCGGTATGTCCAGCTACGGAGCATCGGCTCCCTGCGAGGTCCTATTTGAGAAATTTGACATAACCGCCGGGGCCGTGGCGCAAAAGGTCCGCGAACTGCTTGGCTGATGCGATCCGACGGAGCGCGTCCCAGAACAGACACATCAGAGTAAGGAGAAAGGCAAATGGCTGTCAGGGTCGCCATCAACGGGTTTGGGCGAATTGGACGAAACGTGCTGCGCGCGATCATTGAATCGGGACGAACGGATATCGAGGTGTTGGCGGTCAATGACCTCGCGCCCGCCGAAACCAATGCGCATCTCCTGCGTTATGACAGCGTTCACGGGCGGTTTCCGACCGAGGTGCGGGCCACGGAGAACATGATGGATGTCGGCAGGGGTCCGATCCGGGTGACTGCCATGCGCAATCCCGCCGACCTTCCCTGGGAAGATGTCGATGTGGTTATGGAATGCACCGGTATCTTCACGTCCAGGGAAGCATGCGAGGCGCATCTTGAAAACGGATCGTCCCGAGTGCTGATCTCAGCTCCGGGCAAAAACTCTGACAAGACCATCGTTTACGGCGTGAATGACAAGGTTCTGACAGCCAAGGACATAATCGTCTCCAACGCGTCCTGTACCACCAACTGCCTCAGCCCCGTCGCCAAGGTTCTGAACGACTCCGTCGGTATCGTGAAAGGTTTCATGACGACGATACACAGCTATACCGGCGACCAGCCGACGCTGGATACGATGCACAAGGATCTCTATCGTGCCCGGGCTGCCTCAATGTCGATGATTCCCACCTCAACCGGGGCGGCCCAGGCGGTTTCGCTGGTGCTGCCGGAACTTGAAGGCAGGCTTGACGGAGTCGCGATCCGGGTTCCCACCCCAAATGTTTCAGTTGTCGACCTGACTTTCGAGGCGGCACGGCCTACGACGCCCGAAGAGATCAATGATGCCATCCGCGTCGCCGCGGATGGATCCCTGAACGGCATATTGGGTTACACCAGCGAGAAGCTGGTGTCTGTGGATTTCAACCATGATCCGCATTCTTCGGTGTTCCATATGGACCAGACCAAGGTCATGGAGGGCACGCTTTGCCGTATCCTGAGCTGGTATGACAATGAATGGGGTTTCTCGAACAGAATGAGCGACACTGCGGTGGCAATGGGTCGGCTGATCTGACCAGGCGGTTGCGGTTTCGTGGAGTCTGGCCGAGCCAGATTCAGAAGCCTGCCTGAACAGGGACGCTCACGGGGAGTCCCTGAACGGTCAGCCAAACTTGCGGGCGAGCGCGTTCTGCACCGCTGGCGTCACGAATTTGGAAACATCGCCGCCCAGACGTGCGATCTCCTTAACCAGTTTTGACGCGATCGACTGGTATTTTATGTCAGCCATGAGAAAGACGGTTTCGGTCGTGTCGTCCATCATGCGGTTCATGCCGACCATCTGGTATTCATATTCGAAATCCGCCACCGCTCGTAGACCACGGACAATCACCTTCGAACCCGTATCGCGGGCGCAGTCGACCAGGAGGTTTTCGAAAGGATGCACGACGATCTCGGTATCCGGAGTCAGATCGGCGCATTCCGCCTCAACCATCGCGACACGCTCGTCGAGATCGAACAGAGGTGATTTGTCGCGGTTGATCGAAACCCCTATCACCAGGCGGTCAAACAGCTGGCAGGCCCTCTCAATGATATCGAGATGCCCAAGTGTCAGCGGATCGAAAGTTCCGGCATAGAGTCCGGTTCGCATGGGTTTCTCCCTTCAACTTCATGGCACCGCAGCGATATCGCCAGAGCGGATGAAAGCTATGGCGTTTCCCGCCAGCCCTCCTCGTCCCCACAACGTGAAAGTACGGCGAAGGCCCCGTCCTATGTCAGTTCGTTCACTCCTGGCGCAAGGCCTTTCCAAAACGGTGGTGTTCAGTGACCCATGATCATGCCCTGCAGAGCCTCTGTCTCCATCGACAGTTCAGCGAGGCGCGCCTTTACCACATCGCCGATTGTAATGAGCCCCACCATCTCGCCACCTTCCAAAACCGGCATGTGCCGGAAGCGCCCCTCGGTCATGACGGACAGCACCTTATCGGCCGTATCGTCACGGGCGCATCCTACCGGATCCTTTGTCATCAGCGCCTCAACACTGTCCCGCATGCAGGCAGTGCCGCGCTGTCCCAATTCGCGCACGATGTCCCGTTCGGAGAGAATGCCTAGGGGCGTTGTTCCATCGCGGGACACGATCAATGCACCAATTCGCTTTCTGGACAACAGTTCTGCCGCAGTGCTGACACTCGAATCTGGCTCGATGTAGATGACGCCGCTTTCGGGTTTCGACTTGAGAATCTGGTGTACAAGCATCCACTGTGCTCCCGTATCGACCTGTTTCAATCACCCTAGACTTTCCCTTTGTCTTGCCTGAGTCAAGCCGCAGAGCGGTTTCGGAACGCTTCACGCATGGAAGGACATGGCTTCAGAAATCTGGACCGTCCCAGTTTATCCGGGTGCAAATGGCAGCCAGAGCATCCCTGTCCATTCGACCGAGAATATCCCGGGCACCGCGTGGAAACCGCCTCCGCAGCTCGGCCGCTTCATTTGGCGGCGGAGATGCCACCACAGTGAACCCCCACCTTCCTCCCGGTGCGGATCCAGACGTAGATCCATGTCCGCCCGCCTTCGCGGATTCTCCTGCCGAAGCCGCGCTGAAATCCGTTCCGCCTTCAGCCCTTCTCACACTTCGCCAGCAGTTCCAGCGTCATTTTCCCGGGAGCCGGCGACTCTTGTCGCCGCCGTTACTTCCACGATTCCACCAAAGGCGCTGCATCCCGGCTGCCACGGGATGGCCCTGTTCGAACGGCCGTCATTCATCACCACGCTAGTCTGGCAGCCCGGATCCCTGATCGAGCGATGAAATCCGGATGGCCTGGCAATCACCTCTGACCATCTCCGGGGCTGTCGTGGCCACCGGGCCGATCGGCGTCATCCGCCCGCACGGCTGGACTCACATACCGCGGACAATGCACCTCATATTCGCACAGAGGTCTGGTGAATGTGGTTTGGATCAATATAAGTGGACGTGGCGATGAGCCGGCGCATCAGATCACGCCTCAAAGCCGGAAACTGAAGCATAGGGGAATGCGATGCGCGCTGCGGTGGTCAGAAATTTCAGCGAAGATCTTTCCATCGAAACGGTTTCGGATCCGACCTGTCCGGAAAATGGGGTCATTCTGGAAGTGGCAGCCTGCGGTGTCTGCCGCTCTGACTATCACGGTTGGGTCGGCAAACATCCTCGGGTTGAGAATGGCTCGATTCTGGGCCACGAATATTGCGGCACTGTGGTCGAGGCTGGCCCGCAGGCGAAGCACAGGGTTGGAGACCGGCTCATTGCCCCGTTTATTCTAGGCTGCGGTAGCTGTTCGGCCTGTCAGACAGGCGTATCAAACACCTGTGAGCACCAAATCGTTCCCGGATTTGGCTGGCCGGGGGCGTATGCCGAATACGTAGCCGCCCCATTTGATCACAACCTCGTTCACCTTCCTGACACGATGGCGCCAGCGCTGGCTGCTGGCCTGGGGTGCCGGGTAACAACGGCATGGCACGCGCTCACCGACCGCGCCAATGTGAAGGCTGGTGAATGGGTCGCGGTTCACGGAACCGGCGGGATCGGGCTGGCCACCCTGCTGTTGGCGAAGATGCTTGGTGCCCAGGTCGTGGTCGTCGATATAGTCCAGGAGAAGCTGACGCATGCCAGAATGCATGGGGCCGATGCGACGGTAAATGCTGTGGAAACGGATGCCGCCGCAGCCATCCGCGAAATCACCGGTGGTGGTGCACAGGTCTCCATCGAAGCCCTCGGGATCGAAGCGACCACCAATGCTTCCATCGAATGTCTGGCGGTACTTGGTCGCCATGTGCATGTTGGCATGCCCTCAGGTAGCGGGGAGATGCAGGTCAATATGCGGGCGATCTACACCAAGCAGCTCGCGTTCTATGGCACTCGCGGAATGCCTGCATGGAAATATCCGTCACTGCTTGGAATGATCAGACGTGGCGATGTTGACATCAGCCCCATGGTTGCCAGGGAAATCCCATTGTCAGCTGCCAGCGCCGAACTCCGGGCCATGTCAGGACCGACACCACCGGGTACGGCGGTGATAACGGATTTGAAGCGATAGGCCCTTCTCCCGGGATCAACGCTTTGACACCCCGAATACCGCACGGCAAAGGGTTTGAGGACCACCCTGGCATAACCAACGATGACAGCATGTGAAGGTAGTGCGATCTGTAGCCATCGCTTACAAAAAAATGAAGAATTTATGGCGTTCATATAGTGATTCTGTCGACTATGCTGCATTGCGAAGATTGCCGTGAATGGATCTAGCGGGTTAGAATGACGTCAACACACCATATGGTGACGATCCTACGTGGGAGCGACGCGAATTCCGTTCGGCAGGTGTTCGAGGTGCCCGCCTATGGGAATCAGACCGTTCTCGATGTCGTGTCCTGGATACAGCAGAACATCGATCCAACACTGAGCTATCGTTTCGCCTGCCGGGTCGGCATGTGCGGATCCTGTGCGATGATGGTCAATGACGTACCGCGCTGGACCTGCCGGACCCATATCTCGAAAGTGCTCGACGGAAACGAAGTCACCGTTGGACCGCTGCGCAATCTGCCGATCATCAAGGATCTTGCGGTGGATATGGACCCGTTCTTCGACAGATGGGTTGCGGCGGAAGGCGTCCACCACGGTGGATTGACCCGTGATGACCCGATCGTCCCCGTGGACCAGGCAGGCCCAGCGCGGGCTCAGGCGGATGCGGGGATAGAGTGCATCAACTGTTCGGTCTGTTATGCAGCCTGCGATACGGTCACGAGCAACCCGGAATACCTGGGCCCAGCAGCCCTGCAGCGAGCCTGGACGCTGCTGAACGATGCCAGGGACGAAGGCCGCGAAGCCATTCTGGACGCGGTATCTGGCACAGATGGGTGCCATAACTGCCATTCGATGGGGTCGTGCACGGCCTATTGTCCCAACGAACTGGATCCAATGTCGGCCATAGCAGGCCTGAAACACGAGACCGCCAAATCCTTCTTCGGAAGGAGGTAATGATGCTGAACCTGCGTCTTTACATGCTGCAGAGAATCACTGCGCTGCTGATGGCCCCGCTGGTTCTGGGACATCTTGTCCTGATGATCTATGCGATCCAGGGCGGGTTGAGCACGTCGGAAATCCTGGGCAGAACACAGGGTTCGGCGCTTTGGTTCCTGTTCTATGGCATCTTTGTAGTCGCGGTCTCCATCCACGGCGCTATTGGACTTCGCGTGGTTGCCTTCGAATGGGGTGGTCTGAAAGGTTGGCCGCTGGACGCCTTCATGTGGGTCGTCGGACTGGGCCTTTTTGCGTTGGGAGCACGCGCCGTCTGGGCCGTGACCTATGCATGAAGACGGTAAGGAAGGTCACAGCGCGGGCACACCCGCTTTGGCTGGCCTACGCGCTGCACCGGCTGTCAGGGATCGGTCTGGCATTGTTTCTGCCATTGCACTTCTGGGTTCTGGCCATGGCGGTAACGGATCCACTGCGCCTTGATGGGTTCCTGAGCATGACTGAGGCGGGCGTGGTGAAACTGGCTGAATTCGGCCTGGTGTTTCTGCTCGCCGTGCACATGTTCGGCGGAATCCGGCTGATGGCGCTGGAATGGCTGCCCTGGCGACCGGCCCAGAAGACCCTGGCAGCGGGGGCCACTGCGGTTTCTTTCCTGATCGCCTGCCTCTTCTTTCTGAAGGCGATGTGACATGGGCCACTTCAGGCTGGAGCGGCATGACACGGATATCCTGATCCTGGGCACCGGTGGCGCCGGCCTGTTCGCGGCGCTCCATGCACGGCAAAGCGCGCCAGAGGGCACCAAAGTCACAATTGCGGTCAAGGGACTGATCGGGAAATGCGGTTGCACCCGGATGGTTCAGGGCGGCTACAACGTCGCGCTCGGCGACAGCGATTCTGTCGAGCGGCATTTCATGGACACGATTCACGGCGGAAATTGGCTGCCCAATCAGGACATGGCCTGGCGGCTCTGCGAACAGGCGGTGGTCCGCATTCGGGAACTGGAAAACGAGGTCGGCTGCTTTTTCGACCGCAATCCGGACGGGACGCTGCATCTGAAAGCCTTTGCCGGGCAGACGGCGGACCGGACCGTGCATAGGGGCGATCTGACCGGCATCGAGATTGTCAATCGCCTGATGGAAAAGGTGCTCGCCAGCGGCGTTGAGAAACTGCAGGAGCATCGTGCGGTTGGGCTGATTCCGACCAGAGACGGCTCGGCGGTGGCCGGGGTGCTGATGATCGATATGCGCACCGGGCGCTTCCGGTTTGTGCGCGCAAAGACGGTGCTGATGGCCACGGGCGGTGGGCCAACGATGTACAGATACCACACGCCCTCAGGCGACAAGTCGATGGACGGGCTGGCCATGGCGCTGCGTGCCGGGCTGGCCATGCGCGATATGGAGATGGTGCAGTTCCATCCCACGGGGCTCCTGGCCGGCGATCACACCCGGATGACCGGAACGGTGCTGGAAGAAGGGCTGCGCGGTGCGGGTGGTCAGCTCCTCAACCATGCGGGTATACGGTTCATGTTCGACTATGACGCCAGGGGCGAGCGTGCCACCCGCGATGTGGTCAGTCGAGCCATCTATGCCGAGATGCGCAGGAACAACAATCCCGACCAGGAAGGCGTGTTCATTTCCATGTCGCATCTTGGGCCGGAAAACGTTCGTCGGAAATTCAGGGGCATGGTCAGGCGCTGCGCCGACTGCGGCTTTGATCTGGCCGCAGGAAAGGTCGAGGTGGTGCCGACCGCGCATTATCTCATGGGTGGGGTTGTCGTGGATGTCGATACGCGCACCGCTATGGAAGGTCTCTATGTCGCGGGCGAGGATGCAGGCGGCGCCCATGGCTCGAACCGCCTTGGTGGCAATGGTGTGGCGAACTCGACGGTCTATGGTGGCATCGCGGGAGATGTGATGGGTGCGGATATTCGCGGCATGCCAGCGCTGCGCGATCCGGATGAGGAGATCCTTGCAGCGGAGCTGGAGCGCGCAGCCTACCCGCTGAACCGCAGGCCCGATCTGGTCATGCCGCTGCGCAGGAGGCTGCAGGACCTGATGTGGGAGAATGTGGGCGTCATGCGAACCGGGGCGGGGATGAAGCGTGGTCTTTCGGGCATCGCCGAAGTGTCAGCGGCGCTTATGGATGTTGGCGTCGATGCCAGCACTCTCGCGTTCAATCTGACCTGGCACGACTGGCTGAACCTGCGCTCTCTCTGTGAAGTCTCTGAAGTCATCACCAAAGCGGGAATCGCCCGCGAAAACTCCCGCGGAGCCCATTTCCGCGAAGACTATCCGGATCCCGGTGCCATGGAAGACAGCGAGTTTACCGTCGCCCGAATGAAGGGCCGCACGGTCGAAATCTCGCGCGAACCCGTTCAGTTCACCATCGTTCGGCCTGGCGAGACCATCCTGCCCGAAGGTGAACCTGAAACTCTGGTGGCTGCACAATAATCCTGGTCACTCCTGCAGGAAACCGCCGAAAGGTAGATGGGCGGTGCCGCGGTCGACATCCCCTGGAACAATCCGACGGTCTGAGAGTATCGGCCAAACACACGACGCGACCGAGCTGGAATACTCCGTCTGCAAGTGGAGGACGGGGTTTGTCGGCGGGAATATGGCAATCGGCTGCAATATTGCCTCACTGGTTACATGCCAATGACGGTAGGCGTTCCATCTTGGGTCGCGTCGGACTGTGGCGCGCACCCGTCCCGAAGGTCGGGTTATGTACTGTGCCAGTTCCGACTGGTTCGCCGATCATCCGCTACTCGGGATAATTGACCGGGAGCCGATGCGTGAGGCCGCAGAATGACTGACCCGCACGAAATCCCTCTCTCCAAATCCTCCGCGGCAGAGGCGATTGCCAAGCTGCGGCCAGGCGAAGTCGTATATCTGGAAGGGCATATGTACACTTCGTACGACGGCATACTTATGAGGGTTCTGGAGAACCGGACCAACAAATCGATGGAACCGCCTTCGGAACTGGCGGTGAATTTTCATTGCCCGCCAACAGTGCGGGCCAGGGCAAATGGCTGGATATAGGCGCAGTGACCGTCCCGGCGTCTTTTCGGTTTACTGAAGGACCACTCGAATTGACGGCGAAATCGGGGGCAGCATCTCTTCGACAGATTACAGGGAATTTTCGTTCCCAACGATTCGGTGCATCGCTCAACGGTCGGCTACGGCAGAGGCGTGCTTCTGGAACACGGCAATTTAGACTGAAGCGGTATATCGGAATGAGGAACCTGGGGCAGAACAGGCTATTGGGATCATCCGAGGCGGTCGGATGGGATCGTTAATCGTAGCCCCCGTTCACAACGGCGAATGCCTGTTGAGAGAGAAGGTTCCAAAGTCACCGGAAACGTCGCGCGCGTCAATGAAGGCGCGAAGCCGGCTAGGCTCAAGCGCTAGGGCGAAAGTGATGACCGCAAGGATGAAGTTTTCTGAACTATGCGAGTGCTGAATGTTCTCCGCTGCCCGAAGCGGTCACGGTTCAACAATCGCCCGCGCCTCCTCAATCACGCTGATCAAGGCGTCAAACAGTTCATCAACCGCCCGCACCTTGATCTGATCCTTTCGGTAGGCAAGCCCCAGCACCCGGGCTGGGGCGTCGGCCCCAAGCTCCAGCCGCTTCACCTCGGGACTGTCATATGGCCTAACGGCAAGGCTGGGCACGATCGAGACACCAAGATTGGCGTGAACCATGCTGGCAATCGCTTCCGGGCTATCAAGCTCCATTGTCTCGGATACGCGAATGCCTTTCGACACGATCCAGTTGTCAATCAGCGCGCCCAGAACCGCATTCCGATCAAACCGAATGTAAGGCTTCGTCCTGAGAAGCGTGAAGGGATCATCTTCAGCTTCGTCTAGCGTCGCAATCAACTGCATTGGTTCCTGGGTCAATTCACGAAAATGCACACCGACAGGCATGAGATGCGGTTTTGTGATGATGGCGGCATCCACCATTCCCCTCTCGATGTCCGCGAGCAGTGAACCGGTGAGTCCGAGCCGGATATGCAGGACCATCTCAGGGAATTTGGACTTCAGGACCGCCATCGCCTGAGGTGTCAGTCCAGTCAGTGTTGTGCGCACCGCCCCCAGCGTGACCACACTGCTGAGCCCACCATCGGCAAGAACCGACGGAACCAGGTTATCATACTCCGCGATCAGCAGGCGCGCTTTCGCGACAATCTGATGGGCAGCAGGCGTCAGTTTGGGCGTCCGCGTGGTGCGATTGAACAACGCGATTCCAAGGTCGGCTTCCAGTGTCCGCATCTGCTGGCTGACGGCGGCATGGGTGACGTGAACGACGTCGGCCGCCGCACTGAACGTCTTCACATCGGCTATTGCAACCAGGGTACGCAGAAGTCGAATGGTCATTGATGGCACCACCGCTATCGAAAGAATTTCTTTCAGTGACCGTAAGATGATTTAGCTATTCTAAGGCATAGCTTACCATTAAGCTGCAGGTAAGTCACTGGTGACCGATTTTGTTTAGCTGGAGGATCCACGGTCACAGATTGACAGGCGGATATACGGAAATAAGGGGTTACCCTTGGCTTTCCTGAAGACAGGAGGCTCAATAGTTGCATCAAATGGGAGAAACAGATGGGAATTCTTGATCGCGTGAAAGGCGTTTCACGCCGCGATTTTTTCAGGATCGCAGGAACTTACGGCATGAGTTCGACGCTCTTGGCCGCCGGGACCTTCGGTGGTGCGATGACCGCGGCTAACCTGGCAAAGGCCGCTGAATCGCAGTATAATCGTCGCTATGCCAAGGAAGCCAGGCACAATCTGAAGTTCGGCGCTGCAGGCTTCAACCAGGATAACCTGTTGATCGAACGTGCTGGTTGCCTTGAGTTTGTTCGCGATCTCGAAGAGCGGACAGATGGTGAAATTCGCGTTGAGTTCATTGGAAACAACCAGATCTGTGGTCAGCTTTCCTGCGTCGAGAAAGCCCAGCAGGGCATCGTCGACATCTATGCGGCCTCAACCCAGAACTCCGCCGGCGGTGCACCGTATCTCAATGTGCTTGACTACGCCTATATGTTTCGTTCCCGCGCAGACCAGTACCACTTCATGTATTCACCCGCATCGCAGCGCATCCTGCGCGATCCATTCGAGAAGATGCATGGCCTGAAATTCCTGTTCACCCACGCTGAACTTCGCGGCATCATGCTTGGTCTGGCCTGGGAAGACAGGGAGACCGTGACTTCGATCGAACAGCTCGCCGGCACCAAGAACCGCGTGACTGGCACTCAGCTTGGTCGGATTGCCATGCAGGCGTTGAACCTGAACCCGGTTCCGGTTGCATGGGAAGAGACCCTGGACGGCCTGAAACAGGGCCTGATAGACGGTGCAGAAACCTGGGCCTCCGCAGTGGCCTACGCCAACATGTCGCCGGTGGTTTCCCAATGCGTCGACCTGCGCTTCTTCTGCGGTACTGAGCACACCGCCATGTCGGCTGCCACCTTCGACAGCCTCGACGGCTCGCTTCAGGATGCGGTTATGGAATCCTCGTATCTCACGCAGGTCCATGTGCAGGCCGCAAACGAGGCCGCGTTGGTCAATACCGTTGGCTTCTCGCATCCGCATCAGGGTCCAGAGACGATCTTTGCCAAGAACAACGTCCGCGTTGCGGCGCTGTCGGATGCGGAAGTCCGCAAGGCCGAGGAAATGTGTTCGCCCGAATTCCAGCCGCAGCTTTGGGAGCAGTGGCGCGATAGGATCAACGGCTGGGCTGGTGGCTTCGACACCTATCAGGAAATCTACGACGAGGTACGCACAAATCCGCACATGCTTGCAGAAAATGTCGAGCCTCGCCGGTGGTGGAAAGGCTAGGAAATTTGATCTAGCATTGGGCCAGCTCCGTTCGCGGGGCTGGCTTTTTTATTTCATAAGCAGCGGAAGCACCGCAGTGACGGGAAGGGGAACACGTGTCGTACTTCGAGGATATTGGGGCGATTCTGTCGGCTGCCGCGGCACAGGACGCCTGGGCATTGCGCAGTGCGATGAAAAGCGACGCAACCTGGGTGTTGGGTTTCATCGTCGCCATAGCTGGCGGGTGGATCATTGCGATGATTTACAAACGCGCGCCTCTCCTGGACCGCCACCTCGAACGTACATTCATGGTCGTAAGCTACCTTGCCATCGCACTCATCATTTTCTGGGGTGTGGTTGACCGTTTCATTTTCTCCAACCAACAACCCTGGTCCACGACCATCCCGCCACTTCTGTTCATGATTATGGCCTGGTTCGGCGCGACCTATAACGTGCGCCTGCGCTCACATCTCGGATTTTCGGAATTTCGCAGTCGAATGGGTCGCAAAGCGCAGATGGCCTGTCTGTGCCTGGACAATGTGCTATGGATGACGTTCTCAGTCATCGTCATTGTGACAACTGCCCGCGCAGCGGCGCTGTCCGCCTCAAACTTCCAGATCGTCCTGGGTACCGATAACGTAATGCAGTGGTGGTTTCTAGTGACCGCACCGCTCGCATTCCTGCTGATGGCCGCACGCGTGGTCGAGAATGTCTACGAGGATTTCGAAAACTATCGGAGCGGCAATGAACTGATCCGACAGACCGCCATCGGAGGTGGGGACTGATGACCGACGGCACCATCATCGCACTAATCTCCATTGGCGTAATGTTTCTGTTCATGCTGGGCGTGCCGGTCTTTCTGGTGATCGCGTCGTGGGTCGTCGGGTGTTCCTATGTCCTGGGGCTTACGCTCGACAACATGGGTGCCGAGCTTCTGAACGTATTCAACAAGGGTTTTGCGCTCCTGGCGATGCCGCTGTTCATCCTGACAGGGGATCTCATCGACAAGTCAGGAATCGCACGCAGGCTTTCGGATTTTGCCTATGCCTGTCTTGGCTGGGTGCGAGGCGGGCTCGCTATGGCATCCCTGGGGGCCTGTGGTCTCTTCGCCGCGATCTCTGGGTCAAACTCGGCGACAACCGCAACCATCGGTTCGATGCTGCATCCTGAGATGGTCAAAGGTGGTTATGACGAGCGTTTTTCTGCCGCAACAGCTGCAGCAGGTGGCACGGTTGGAATCATCATCCCACCTTCAATCATTTTCATCGTCTATGGGTTCCTGCTGAACCTTCCAATCTCCGACCTCTTCGTTGCGGGTATTCTCCCAGGCGCCTTGATGGTAATCGGCATGCAGTTCGCATGCTGGCTGATCTGCAGGGCCAATGGCTGGGGATACCTGATCCAGCTGAAATTCAACCGCATGCTCAAGACCGCATTCGGAGCCTGGCTGGGCTTCTTCGCAATTGGCCTTGTGCTGTGGGGAATTTACACGGGCAAATTCTCCCCGACCGAGGCCGCCGGCGTTACCGTGGGATTTTGCATTATCGCTGGCCTGCTGAGCTGGGTTGCAAACCATGTCCTGAAAATGGACATGACGCGGGATTGGACGGAGAAGTCATATGCCGAGATGCTGGTGGTCGAAGGTTTCACCCTGAGAGAAATCCCCGGCATCACCATGCGCTCGGCCCAGATCACCGGGGTTCTTGCTCCCCTGATCGCGATTTCAGTGGTTATGCAACAGATTCTGTCACTCCTCGGCGCCCAAGCCGTGATTACCGATTTCCTTACATCGATGGGGGGCTACTATCCTGTTCTGTTCGCGGCGATGGCTATCGTGTTTGTCTCCGGGATGGTCCTGGAGTCGCTACCCGTGACGATCATCCTCGCTCCGGTCCTCGCGCCAATCGCGGCGAGCGTTGGTGTGGACCCGATCCACTTCTCGGTGATCTTCCTGGTAGGGGCGTCCATCGGTTTCATCACGCCGCCTTACGGTTTGAACCTCTATGTTGCGTCCGGGGTGACGGGTGTACCATATTTCAGGCTGCTAAGATACACGGTGCCTTACCTTGTCGCCTTGATTTCGGTTTGGATTCTGGTTGCGCTTACGCCGCAGATCCCGCTCGCGCTGCTCCCAAACCAGTAAGGATACCGTGAGTGAACTCAGCGGATTGCCGTAGGAAACCGGTCTGGTCAGCTGCATGCGGCCTGGCACCGACAGTGGTCCCACATTTGCGGTCACCAACCTGGAAACAGGCGATGTGCCGGACTACATCAGCAATACAGGTGTCGTTGGAACGGATCGGGCATAGTAGCCGCTTCGCATGCCTTTACGATTGGTCACGCTGCAATCTGTGCCGGCGGGTTGGCCTTCCATATGGACCACATGAAGCAGTAATGAACAGTCAGCCGCCAGTTTTGAAGCGACTGGCCGCTGAATGGGAAGACCTCTGCTGAGGCACATGGCGAGGTCGCCATTGGTACCGCCCATAGCGGCTGGTTCACCGGGGAAGTCCGCCACATACGGGACAGGTTTCGCCAGCATCAGCCGCGGACCGCAGGCACCTGATGGGGTGTCCACCGTGGAGATTCCACCCGTCGATGCTGCGCGCAGGTGCCATCTGGTCCTGGAGGCCGAATTTACGATGGTCCCCAAACCGGCAGCCACTGCCGCACCTCTCTCCAGACTGGTCTGGGGAGAACATGGGCTCCCGGAGGGATCGGTCACCTTCCATAGCCAGATCCCTCCGCAGCTCTGTCATGGCGAGATCGATCGTGAGCAAGCCTGCATGGCTCTGACTCCGTTCGGGCAGATGACCAGCAGAATCGCGGAAGTCCGACAAGCCCTTTCGTTTCGGTACAGGCGCTCCATGGCAATGATGCCCAGGCGATGCCTTCAGCCAGACGTTCCAGGTCGGCTCCCGGTGAGACCCTGGCAGCTATGGGCATGCTCCCCACTTCGGAAGCGGGCAGGACCGGTGAAGGACGACGCGACCTCCCCGCACATTGCCTGAAGCCCGATCAGGGCATCATGGGCCGTAAATGTAAGTCGGCAGCCAGAGTGCAACCTGCGGGAAGATGAACACAATCGCCAGTCCGATGAGCTGGATGCCCATGAACTGCATCATCCCGTAATAGATGTCCTTCAGGTCCCATTCGGGAACAACGCCCTTCAGGAAATAGGCCGACAGCGCCACTGGCGGACTTAGCCAGGCGGTCTGAAGATTGACGGCAACCAGAATTCCAAACCAGGTGAGATTGACGCCGATCTTGTCAAGCGCGGGAATCAGGATCGGAATGATGATCAGCACGATCGGGACCCATTCCAGCGGCCAGCCGAGCAGAAAGATCAGTGCCATGATGATGATCAGGACCAGAGTCTCGGAAAGCTCCCAGGCAAGCAGCGCCTCGGTCAGCATGGTCGGAGTGCCCAGCCTCGAGAACACGGCACCGAAGAAATTAGACGCCGCGACAAGAAAGAGGATCAGGACGGTGATCTCCAGCGTCTTCACGAGTGCGTCGAAGAAAAATCGAAGCGTCAGCTTGCGATAGGCCAGGCTGAGCAGCAGGGCTCCGAAAGCTCCGCATCCGGCTCCCTCCGTCGGCGTCGCCCAACCAAAGAGAATCGACCCGAGCGCAAAGGCAACCAGCGCCGATGGAGGAACAAGCCCCATGAAGAATTCGTACCACAGATCGGAAAAGAAGAAGCCCGCAGGTTTGGCATCGCGTATCCAGCGCGCGCCCAGATACATGATCGCCATCCATGCAAGCGGCAAAACCGCCCATGACAGCGGGAAAATCCCGGTCAGGCTGCCAGCGAGGGCCATGACCACCAGCCCAAAGAACACCAGTATCGATACGATGACGATAACGGCCTCAAGCCAGTAATAGGGTGACGTCACCGGACGTTCATCCGGCGGCAGAACCGGCCCCAGAGCAGGATTCATCCAGCACCTGATGAGGGTATATCCAGCATACAGGCAGGCCAGAAGGATGCCTGGAATTATGGCGGCCGCAAACAGGTCGGTAACCGGAACCTCCAGCACCGGTCCCATAACCACCAGCATGATCGAAGGTGGAATCAGGATTCCGAGCGTTCCACCTGCAGTGATGGTTCCGGCGGCGAGTTTCACGTCGTATCCGGACCGGTTCATGGTCCGCGCCGCCATAATTCCGAGAATCGTTACCGAAGCGCCAACAATGCCAGTCGCCGCAGCGAAAATCGTGGAGACGAACAGCACCGCAAGATAGAGAGCGCCCCGGGTCCGGGACAGCATGAGTTGGACCGCCGTGAACAGCCGCTCCATCAGGCCGGCCTTCTCCATGAGAATGCCCATGAACACGAATAGCGGTACCGCAGCCAATGTCTGCTCCAGCATCACGCTGTTGAACTGGAGAGTCTGCAGATAGAATACCAGCTTCGCTCCAAACCCCCAGCTGCCGAAGGCAAATCCAAGGAATACGAGGGTAAAGGAGATAGGGAATCCGACGAAGATCGCGAACAGCATGACCGCTATCATCAGAACTCCGACCCATTCGGGAGCAAGACCGGCAAGTCCAGTCATGCCCACCAGCGGCGACCACAGGCTACCGATGCCACCGCCCGGCAGCAGCGAAGGATAGAAAGCCGACAGGAACACCAGAAGCAGAAACAGCAGATAGATCGGCATCGCCGCGAGAAAGCGACGCTCACGCCTCCGGCCCATTGCATGGAAACACCTGAGAAGTTCCGCAATTCCCTGGAGAATCAGGAAGAAGGCACCGAGTGGCATCGCCGTTCGCGCAGGCGCGAGTGGTGCCATCATCGTCGTGTCCATGGACCGTTCCCAGGTCATCCAGGCCTTGATGGTGTATTCCGAGGAAATCCAGAAAAAGAACAGCATGGCCGGAAAGTAGAAGGCCAGGTGGAGCAGCGCATCGACTGTGGCCTGGGTTCGTTCCGACCAGTTCCGATAGAGAAAATCCGCCCGAATGTGCACACCGCGCATCAGCGCATAGCCTGCGCCCAGCATGAACAGGGCGCCGGCAAACATCCTGCTTGCCTCGTAGGCCCAGAGCGTGGGTGACAGGAACAGCTTTCGGGCCACCACCTCGTAGACCATGGCGACGACGACCGGGACAAGAAGCAGACAGACTGTCCTTCCGACCCAGAGATTGGTCACGTCGATGATGCGAATGACTTTCCGCATCCATCCACGCATGTCCTCCGGTGTCTCGCCGACTCCTCCGGAACGTCGCTCGGCAATCAGCTCGTCGGTGATGTCGAGATCACCGGGATCGGACGGTCCGGCCATGGGAACTCTCCTCGCGGGTGACTGGGATGAACATTCCAGAAAATCCTGGGAACCGGACTGGCGCAACCCCTTCCGGCTGCGCCAGTCCAGCGGTGGAGACGGTTACGAAGCCCGAGAGCCGTAACCTCTCCGGAGACAGGGCTATTTTACGCTGTCCGCGAACGCCTTGCCGAGGCTTGCGTTCGACGCCTGAGCACCAGCCCAGAACGGCACCGCGATCGCCGCAAAGTCCTTCTGACTCTGCCAGACTTCCGCGAAGAACTCGTTGTCGGCCGCGTTCGCTTCCAGGCTGGCCCTGGCTGCGTTCATGTAAGCCGGGAAATAATCAGCAGGCGTATCATGAAGGATGACGCCGTGATTCTCGGTCAGATCCTTCAGCGCCTTGCCATTCTCATAGATGCGATAGGACATGGCCTTGGTCAGCGAGGCATTCGCGGCAACTTCGATCGCCTTCTTCTGGTGGTCTGTCAGCGCATCGTAGACATCGCGATTAATGTAGATGTCGGCGTTGACAACCACCTGGTGGAGACCCTGCAGATAATAGTGCTTGAGCACCTTCTGAAAACCAAAGACGGAATCCGGTTTCGGACAGCACCACTCGGCCGCGTCAATCGTACCCTTTTCGAGCGCCGGAAGAATGTCTCCACCTCCCATTGCTACCGAAGCGATACCAATGTCCTTGTAGGTCTGACCTGGAATTCCCGGAGGCGTCCGGAACCGGTATTTCCGGAAATCTTCCATTGATTCAATCGGTTCCTTGAACCATCCAAGGGCTTCCGGTCCAACCGGCTGAAGCATGAAACCCTTCACGTTCACGCCCATCTCGTCCCAGAGGCGATCATAGAGCTCTCTGCCACCACCGTACTGAAACCAGCTCAGGAAAGCGATGTTATCGATTCCGACGCCAGCCCCGGCGACCGGCGATCCGAACAGCATGGCAGCCGGATGTTTGCCGGACCAATAGTGTGTCCAGGCGAAACCGGCTTCGATCAGGCCCGAATCGACTGCGTCAAGGGTTTCAGCAACGCCGACAACGGCTCCGGCGGGCAGGACCTCGAACTTGACCTCACCATTGGTCAGTGCCTCGACGTCGGCGGCGAACTCCTTCAGCATGACGACTTCGTCGGCCTTTGCCGGAATCACCGACTGGACTCTGATTGTCACTTCTGCCGAAGCGGCCGAAACCAGCATGCCGAGGCCGAGCGCCGCCGCGAATGCCTTTCCGGCAATTCCTTTGTTATTCAACATGGTAACCTCCACTTGGGTTGATGCCTTCATCCGTAGGTTGTACCGCCATCCCTGAAGGCGAAGGGACGACAGCAAGGTCAGGGCCGGTCGGAACCTAACCGGATGGCCCGTCGGTCGTTTAGGGCAGAACCTCATAGCATTCCCAGGAGGCCGACCACTTCTGGCCAACCATCATAGAGCATTCTGCCACTCAGATACATGAGAAACACGAGGCCCGCCCAGGACAGCCAGGAAAATCGGGCCATGATCCTCATGATGATCGTTGCGAACAGTGCCATGAACAGAATCGCAAGCGCCAGTCCGAAGACCAGAAGCGCCGTGTTTTCCCGAGCGATGGCGGCAACTGCGACCACATTGTCAATGGACATCGAGACGTCGGCAAAGGCAATCGTGACAAGGGCCGACGAGAGACTCTTCCTCTCCGCAGGACTTTCCGACTGGTCCCGGGACTCGCCATCCTGCATGGTCTTCGCCGTATGGTCCTTCAGGTCCCGGTAGAATCGCCAGCAGACGATCACAAGTAGAATGCCACCGAAGAAAAGGATGCCAGGGATCGTCAGCAGGACGCTTGCGATCGCGGCAAAGAAGATGCGCAGTCCGGCCGCGAGCGCCATGCCATAAAATATGGCCCGTCGCCTCTGCTCCGGCGGCAGACCGGCGGCGGCCATACCAATGACAAGTGCGTTGTCGCCCGAGAGAATGATGTCAGCGAAAACGATCTGCAGGATGTCGAGGCCGGTGCCAATCATGTTCGCGCGTCTTCCAGGATCATGTCAGATGCCTTTTCCGCAATCATTATTGTCGGTGCATTCGTGTTCCCCGAAACGATTCGCGGCATGATCGAGGCATCGGCGACCCGAAGCCCGCCGACGCCATGGACCTTCAGGCGCTCGTCTACGACGGCTCCTTTGTCGGTCTGCGGCCCCATCCTACAGGTTCCGGTTGGATGATAGATCGTGGTGGCGGAGTTCCTTGCCCATTCCAGAAGCGCAGTCCCGTCGTCGTCCGCCACTGCCGGGCCAGGGGCAAATTCGCCAGTGATATGCGACATTATGGGATCATGGCGGGCAATGCGCCGTGCGATTCGAATTCCCTCTACGAGAGTCCGGCAGTCGGTTTCGGTAGCCAGATAATTGGGATGAATATCCGGGTGATCGTCAGGGTCAGCGGAGCGGAGACGGATGCAGCCGGCACTTTCTGGCCGAAGCTGCAGGACCGAGGCCGTGAAAGCTGAGAATGGATGGGTGCCCTTTCCGGGAGCATCGGCGCTGAACGGTTGAATATGGAACTGGATGTCCGGGGTCTCAAGTTCCGGGCGTGTTTTCAGGAAGCCGGTCCCGAGACTTGCCGCCATGGTCGCCGGCCCGGTTCGCGTCAGCAGATATCTCAGACCAATCACTGCCTGCTTCATCAGGCTGTCGGTCTCGACATTGATCGTCGGCAGTTCAGTCGTGAAGACCGGTCGCGCCTGCAGATGATCCTGAAGATTTTTTCCAACTCCCCCAAGCTCGGCGCGAACCTCGATGCCGTGGTGCCGAAGTTCCTCACCGCTACCGATGCCGGAGAGCATCATGATCTGAGGTGAACCGATGGACCCGGCCGACAGCACGACTTCGCGCCTGGCAGTCAGTTCCCTTGATCCTGTGGGAGAACGGAACCGAATTCCGGTGACGTTTCTGCCCCGGAAGGTAAGGGAGGTAACCCTGGCTCCCGTGAAGACCGTCAGATTGGGACGCCTGTTTACGGGCCGCAGATACGCAACCGCTGAGCTACAGCGCCACCCCCGTGACGCGGTCTGCTGGAACAGGGCCACGCCTTCCTGATCGCCCGAATTGTAGTCCGAATTCCGCCGATAACCGGCATTGACAGCGGCCTCGATCCAGAGATCAACGATCTCCCGCCGAAGACGCATGGGAGAGATCTGAAGCGGCCCCGCTGTGCCCCGCTCGCCGCTGTCATCCTCATTGACGCTTCCCCGCCAGTTCTCCAGCCGGGTAAAATAGGGCTGGACGCCTTCCCAGGACCATCCGGGATTGCCCAGCTGCCGCCAATGGTCATAGTCCTGTTGCTGACCCCGCACATAGAGAAGTCCATTGATGGAACTTGATCCACCAAGCACCTTTCCACGCGGCCAGGGAATGGACCGGCCATTCAGGCCGGGATCAGCGCAGGTGCGATAGCACCAGTCCGTCGCGGGATTTCCCATGGTCCGGAAATAGCCAACGGGTATGTGAATCCACGGATTCCAGTCGCGGCCACCTGCCTCGACCAGGGCAACGCGATGGCTGGCAACGGCCGACAGCCGATTTGCCAGAACGCAGCCAGCGGAGCCGGCACCGACGATAACGAAATCGAATTCCATCTGACCACAAATCGCGCAATAAATGAGACTTCATGTCTCATTTATTGCGTCTTTACCGCAAACATTGACTGTCGGCAACGATTTTCTGGGTAAAAGTTCGATGGAATCGAAACGGATGCGGCCCGGAATGGTTTACGCGGCTGCTGTTCCTGGTATGACGTCCGCAGGGTATGGCCCAGATTTCCTTAATTTCCGTTAGGATCTTCCCTTTGACGTCCGCCCATTCCAGAATGGGCCGAAGCGCATAGCTTCGCTCCATGCGAATTGGTGCTATTGGTTCAGGTTGGGCTGACGGCAGGATGGATCCCGGCCACGCTTGACCAGGACATCGACGACCATACGGGTCACGCTGATGAACGGTCGCGGAAAGGAAAGGTGGAAACCGGAACATGGCAGGCGATGCTCGCATACCCACAAGTCTCAGGAATCTGTTGATCATTGAGACGATTGCACGGAAGGGACAGCCGATGACGCCGACCGAGATCGGCCATGAGATCGGCCTCCCGAAGCAGACCGTACACCGACTGTGCAATGACCTGATCGATCAGGGATTCCTGACGAGAGAGCCTAACGGAAGAAGTCTTCTGCCCGGGAGTCGGCTGCGCGGCATCGGATCCGGCGTATTGCACACCTCATGGTCGCATATCGCCAGAAGACAGATTCTGGTCCGGGTCGCGGCAGAGGTCGAAGAGACCGTCAATTTCGTCGTTCCTGGCAACGGAGGCATGCGGTATGTGGATAGGGTGGAGACGAACTGGCCGATCAGGGTGCAGATGCCGGTTGGAACCGAAGTTCCCTTTCACTGTACGGCGAGTGGTAAGTCATTTCTCGCCACTCTACCTCTTTCAAAACGTCGGACCTTCATTGGCGCATTGAATCTTCAGACATTCACACCGAATACCCTCGACGATCCCGGCCGACTTCTCGAGGACACCATCCGCACTGCTGAACGCGGCTATGCCCTTGACGAGGGGGAATTCATCGAAGAGATGAATGCGATCTGCGTTCCGGTCACTGACAGCCACCATCGCTATATCGCTTCACTGGCCTTTCACGGCCCAAAACAGAGACTCCCGATCGAAACCGCCATCCGAAGGGTCGAATCGATCCGTCGCGGCGCACAGGCATTGCGCCAGGTCCTATTAACCTGATGCATTCTGCAGGAAAGGCTGTATTCAACGATTGGGGATCGCGAGCATGCGCTGGGGTTCCCATCGGTCTTCGCGACCGGAAGCGGACTGGTAAAGGCTGCGCACCGGTTCAGCTTCGCCACACGCAAATTCGTCGATCCAGTCATCAGGCACATTGCGATGAACCAGTCCACCCGGAGAAAGGACCGCAGATCCATCCGCGTGATGAGCGGAAAGACGGGCTGGGATGATCGCTTCTCCGCCGCACCCTCGGGACATGACAGTCATGCGATACCCAAATCGGAAACCGTTAGCCCTCGACTTCACCGCCTGATCAGTCAAATTCGAATACACTTCCCCACTTCCAGTCTGTAGTGCAACACCGGCCCTTTCCGGGGCGTTTCCGCAGCGGGGGAGGGGCGGAGCCCGCGCGCAGGGAACGCCCCGGAAAGGGCCGTATGGTGGCGGATTCCGTCCCCAGGCCACCCGATCCGGCGTCAGTTTCCTCGGAACCGATGAGGCCGCACGCCGTCGCTCCTCCGCCTTCCGCCGCGCCTGGGCGTGCCGGTAGCCCCGTTCCCCGCTGTTGCGACGTATCTCCCGCGATATCACGGAGGGACACCGCCCGAGCCGCCGGGCGACCGCTCCCTGCGAAAGCCCGCTTTTCCTCAGGGCGTATATCTGGCATCTTTCGGGCTGGGTCAGGTGGTGGTAGCCCTTTGGCATGGCGGTCTCCGGTTCTCAACACACCGGGACTGTCGCCGCTACCAGGCCGATTAGCAACATCCTGCGCCGACCCGGGAGGAACCCGCTACTGAAAGTGCTGCACTTCAGAGTGGAACGGGGGAGTTAATTCGCGACTTGCAGCCGGAAGCAACGATCCTGCCAGTCGTATCGACGGGAGGTGCTACCCTAAATGTTGCGCGGGCAGAAGGAGTCGATTGTGATCAATCCGACGATCGAGACTATATCACCTTCTTCCACCAACATCTCAATATCTCGGTGCAAGAACGGCGTTTCTTAAGTCCGGATGATCAACCCACTGAAATCACGGATCGCTACTGGCATCCTAGCCCCACCGTGTAGTGATAGGTTATAGCTTTCCATCAGCAATTCCCGCTAACCCGGGTGCCGCAGCGTGAACCATTCCCACCAAAGTGGTACGCTGCCCCGATTGAACCCACCGCCATCGACACCATCCGCTGCCTTAACCATGACCGCGACCGGGTCTGTTCCCCAAACCCCACTCCGCCTTCATAGTTCGTACGACCCGGTACTTCGTAAGCGGGACGGAGAATCCCGCCAACCGTCAGGAGAAACCCGTACGCTTCAGGGACTGCGGCAAGAACGGCAGACCTCACTGGATCTGGACCACACCCGCCCTGCCCGCCACCACAAAGGGATTGCCAGCGGACTACCGGGGGGCATTCCCCAGATACCCAACCAGGGGCAGCGCTCTAAAGCCGGTGACCGAGGCGCTCACAGGCCAGAAGGCGCGGAAATGGCGAAAGCCTAGGTCGCAGGAGGTCAGCCTATTCGTCGGAAGGCAGCGATGACAGCATCACCGCTTTCAGCTCCGCAATCTCGGTGGAAAGACGTTCCTGTCCTGTCCTGATGCCGTCGATTTCGGCGGAAAGGCGTTCCTGTCCCGCCTTCAGATCCGAAACGCTAACCGCAATCCAGCCAAGAAATGTCAGAAATCCCGCCAGAAGAACGCCCGCAAGCGTCACCGCCATCGGATGACGCGTCAGATCCGCCCGCTGATAGCCGTTGTTCGTAACCGGCATGTCCATGACCCCCGGCTAGCTCGTATTGTCCGGCGCTTCGCTCATGCCACTTCTATATTTGATGACGGCTACCCGTCAAGATGCGGTAGGAAATGCGGTTGGAGACTCTTTTCAACGTCTGAAAAAAATCAGCCGCCCCCCTAACGGGAAGCACATCCGGTCCCTTACGCACTCCGATAGAGTTTGGTCATGACAAATTCCTCGTGACCCAGCGCCTCTGCGGCGGTAACCCGGCCGCTTGCCGTTCGCAGGATCATGTCGACAAGAGAGTCGCCCGCTTCGCCGATGGTCAGTTCCCTGGTGAGAATTCCGGTCACGTCGAGGTCGACATGTTCACTCATCGTCCGAACCGTACGCGGATTGGCCGTTATCTTGATGACCGGAACAATCGGATTGCCTACGACATTGCCCTGTCCCGTCGGAAAGGTATGGACGGTATAGCCACCAGCCGCCATCAGGGTCACACATTCCGCCGCTGCCGAGGAACTGTCCATAAAATAGAGACCCGGCCCGGAAGTCGGGGGCTCCCCCGGCCGAAGGATGTCGATATAGGTCGAGTTCCTCCCGATTTTCTCGAGGTTACCCAGAGCCTTTTCCTCAATCGTCGTCAGACCACCCTCAATATTGCCCCGGGTGGGCTGCGACTCCGAGAGGTCATCCGTCTGGTGGGCGAAAATTACCTCGTCCTGATAGGCTTTCCACATTTGGTACCAGCGATCACCGACATCCGATGTTGCAGCCCGCTGACGACAGATATGCTCGGCACCGGTGATTTCCGACGTTTCGCCAAAGCAGCCGTGGATCCCCTCCGGAAGCATCTTATCATACATGTTACCCACGGTCGGACAGGATCCAAGGCCGGTTGTCGTGTCGCTCTCACCGCATTTCGTCGAAATCCAGAGATCCGAAACCGGGCAGGGCTCACGCCGCAATTCACTGGCATGCTGGACGAATTCCTTGGCTTTACGGGACGCGTCCATGATGGTTCTGAGATCACCGTTCTGTTCAATCGAGAACCCGGCAACCGGTTTTCCCGTCGCGGCAATGCCGTCGACGATCCGATTCGTCCATCCAGGCTCAATTCCAATGACCACCGCCGCCGCGACATTCGGATTGGCTCCAGTCCCGATCATGGTCCTGAAATGAAGTTCCAGATCCTCACCGAACTGCAGCCGACCATAGGAATGCGGCAGAGCATAGGCTCCCCTGATGTTGTTGCCGACGGCATTGGCCGCCGCATTGGAAATATCGTCCACCGGCAGGACAATGACGTGATTCCGAACCCCGACGCGGCCATTTTCGCGACGGTATCCCATGAATGTTGTTTTCGAGAGTGCGGTCATCGCTGCTTCCTCACCACCGTCGTGTCTTCAGATTGTGAACATGGACATGTTGACCGGTCTTCACATCAGTCACAATCCGGCCGATATCCTCGCCGTATTTGACCGCGGAATCACCAGTCGCAAGATCCCTGAGAGCAATCTTGTGGCCAATCGGAACGTTGTCCAGGGCCTCCAGTTCGAACGTTGAATCGTCAGCGGTCACACAGCACAGCATGCTGGTTCCGGCCGAAAGCCCTTCGACCACGACCACGCCAACATTATCCGCGTGTTCGTGAACGAGCAAATGTGGTGTTCCTTTCATTTCATTCTCCTAGGTCAACGATCATTGATCTGAATTGGTTGTTCGGATTCCGCAGGAATTCGACACCTCCCGAAATTCAGGTCGGATCTACAGAGTTCACGGCTTCAGGACGATCTTTGGAGCGGAGGCACTGCCGGACAGCATGTCCTCGAAAGCCTGCTGACCTTCCGCCAGCGGTCGGACATCAATCCAGTTGAGCGTTCCCAAACGACCGGTGAACAACGCGTCTGCAGCCTCGCGAAAATCCTCCATCGTATAGGTATAGGTTCCATGAAAACCGATCTCCTGAAGAGTCATGCGCCGGACATCCAGACCTCCCGATCCGGAATGCAGCCCGACATGGATGATGAATCCTCCCTGGCGGACCAGACGGCAGGCTTCCGCTCTCGACTCCTCCGATCCGACGGCGTCAATGACAAGTTCCCATTCGGACTCGCCACATCCCGCCTCAGTGGTCGGGAACTCCGTTTTATTGGCGATGAATGCCCTGCGCTGGGCATTCGGCTCCACGACCACGATATCCCGCGCTCCGAAGTCCCGAAGAGAGGCTGCGGATCCGACGCCGATCGCTCCGCCCCCAAGGACCAGACTCCGGGCCTCACTGAGTGGTGTGATGAGCATCCGACGCGCCAGCTTGACCGCATGCCACCCAACCGCCAAGGGTTCCGCAAGTGCCGCATGGTCCATGGGGATACCCTCGGGAACCTCGATCAGGTTCCGGTCAGGCACCAACACGAATTCGGCGAACGCCCCTTCGCGGGGCGGTATGGATATCAGTTCGCGGGTCGAACAGATGTTTTCCCTACCCTCGCGACAGTCCCGACAGGAACCGCAGCCGATCAGTGGATTCACCGTTACACGCACTCCCTCAAAGGCTCCGGAAACCCCAATACCTGCTGCCTCATGTCCCAGAATCAGCGGAGGCGGGCGGCGGGCGTCATGGCCAAGATAGGCATGCATGTCGGATCCGCAGATGCCGACGGATTCAACCCTTATGATACTGTGATCCGGGCGGGCGATCGGATCAGGAGCATGCCTGTGCTCCAGTTCCTTAAGGCCGGTATAGACCAGGGCTTTCATCGGGCCGTATATCCTCCATCCACAAACAGAAGCTGCCCGGTCACATAGCGACAGGCATCCGAGCAAAGGAAAAGAAGCGGACCTTCAAGATCGGCGTCCTCACCGTTCCGCCCTATGCAGGTCGCATCCGCAAGACTCTCCGCCCTCGCCCTATCGGCAAATACCGGTGCCGTCAGGCGGGTATGAAAGAACCCTGGGGCAAGAGCGTTGACCAGCACTCCGTCGCGGGACCACGCTTCCGCCATCGCCCGGGTCAACTGTGCTACGCCACCTTTCGATGCCCCATAGGCAATACCATCGGTAAAGGCCCGCTGCGACTGGAGCGACGCGAAATTCACGATTCGACCCCAGCCAGACTGCCGCATCGAACGAACCAGTCGCTGCGCCAGAAAGAAGGGGGCTGAGAGATTCAGATCGAGTGTATTGTTCCAGGAGGTCGCCGTGATCAGCTCCGCAGGCTTCCGCACATTTATTCCCGCTGCGTTGACGAGTATTTCAGGGGCCCCGAAGGGAGTACAGATCCGATCGGCGATCTCCGCCGCGAAAGACTCCGAACGGACCAGGCGGGAGAGGTCGGCAATGACCACGGCGGCGTTGGCTCCCGCACTTCGCCGCCATTCCTCAAGGCCATCCTGATCGCGGGCAACTCCAACCACCCTGGCTCCCGCACGAACGAGAAAATCTGCCGACAGCCTTCCAAGCCCACGGCTGGCACCCGTGACGCAGGCGATCCTCCCACTCACGGAAAACAGCGCGGAATCAACCGGTAACGCCATGTCCTGACCTACTCGCATTCGGAAAGGCTGAACCGTTCTTTTAGGAAGAATTCCCTGAACCGGCTTTCCACCATCCCAATGTGGCGAACCATACCTGCTGAGCGGAAATTCGTCATGGTCACCTTTGCCACCCGCTTGAAACCACCTTGGATTCCTGGACTCTTGGGTTGGCCATTGCCAGGTCAATACCTTGACGAACCTGTAAGCGGGTCGCCCGCCGACATGTTGGATGGTGGTTCCCGATGTCGGGAAGACATGGTTGAGATTCGAAGCCCTGTCGCTGAAGGCAGCTCCAGTTTCCTTCCCGAGAAACAGCAGACCAAAGCGCATCAACCCGCCAACGATTGGCCGGAATGCAGCGCTGAACCGCGATGAAGCCGGGCGGTAGCTCAATCGAGTTCCCGTTGATCGAAACAGGTTGCGCCTCCGCGCTGCGGATGTCTGCGTCGGGCAGATCATCAAACCTGCAAACTAAAGTCGAGGACAGCGTGTTCTCCTCCCCACTCAATCCCGTCAAGGATGGCCTGAACTTCGGTACGAACGTCATTGATCCCTGTTTCAGGTATCGACGCGCCATGACCGATATCCCCATCTGCCAGGTCATTCCGACCTGTCCCGAATCCACGGCGGCTGTTTTATCCAATCCCGGAAAATTCGGAAACAGGTTTCTCTCCGACACCAACGGAGTGCCACGCCTCAGATGCCACACCATACTTTCACTTGAATGATCACATGTCCACAATGCACGCTGAGGCAGCGCGCGCAGCGGGTCAGATAAACCTGAACAAACCGCATGGCGGCCTCCGTGTCTCACACCGGGACTGTCGTGGCCATGTGACCGAATGGTAGCATCCCGATCCACCGCAGCGGGAATCATTCTACAGTGAATGTTGCATTTCGGATTGAAACGAAGGGTAAAATGCGGCCCCTTCATTGATCCATGTCACAGCGAACTCCAGCTTTCCGCCAAGGATCGCCTGTCGTAGTTGCACAAAAATGACCCTGACCACCGCTGCTTTCCGTAACCTGGCAGTACAATGGGTGTATCAGTGTCTGAAAAAGGCCAGAAAGGCCCACAGGAAAGAGGTGATGTGGAGGATCGCGACCCTGGCCAACATGCTTTCCCGCGACGGACCATGCTGGTTTCCGGCAACTCACGGCGCTAACGCCCTACTCCTTCTGAATTCCGAATAGTCGGCGGAGATCCTGACAGGGATCACATTTGCCGCCGTGGCGAAATCCGCCCAGTATCGGGGACGACCTTCATGAATTTGTCATATTCGGCGACTCTTCACCGACACGGGCCAGGCACCAGCCAATCCTACTCACAACTGTCACAGCCAGCCTGGAGATCTCGGAGCAGCCCCAAGCTGCCTCACTGCCGTAGCCGCTGACGTGATCGTGGCAAATTGATCTTCGACCGGTGCCAGCACTTGCAAATGACTTTCGTTGCCCATTACATCCCATGATGCTGAGGGGCAGGTCTGCGCGGGATAGCGAAGAAGCCTTCTCAGTGGCAATTGTGAGAACTGTGGGCAAATTCCGCGAACGGGCGGATGATTGGAGAGCTGCGGAGGTTACCATGGAAGAACTGTGCCATTACGTTAACGGTGAGCGCGTTAGGGGCGGTTCCGACCGTTTTGGCGATGTCTTCAATCCGGCCACGGGGGAAGTGCAGGCGAGAGTGCCTTTCGCCTCCAAAGACGAAGTTGGGGCCGCAATTGCCGGAGCAGCGGAGGCCCAACCCAAATGGGCCGCCACCAATCCACAGCGCCGCGCACGGGTAATGATGGAATTCGTGCGGCTTCTGAACCGGGACATGAACCGACTTGCCGAGGCGCTGAGCCGTGAGCACGGCAAAACCCTCCCGGACGCCCGCGGTGATGTGCAGCGCGGTCTCGAAGTGGTCGAGTTCTGCATTGGTGCACCCCATCTCATGAAAGGGGAGTTCACCGACAGCGCCGGCCCCGGAATCGACATGTATTCAATGCGCCAGCCATTGGGCGTCTGCGGCGGCATCACGCCCTTCAACTTTCCCGCCATGATCCCAATGTGGATGTTCGCCCCCGCAATCGTCTGCGGAAACGCCTTCGTGCTGAAGCCGTCCGAGCGCGACCCTTCCGTTCCACTGATGCTGGCCGACCTACTGGTTGAGGCTGGCCTGCCGAAGGGTATCCTTCAAGTCGTCAACGGAGACCGGGAAGCCGTAGACACGCTGCTGCACAGTCCCACGGTGCAGTCGATCGGTTTCGTGGGCTCAACCCCCATCGCCGAATACGTTTACGCCTCCGGATGCGCCAACGGTAAACGCGTGCAGTGTTTCGGCGGGGCCAAGAACCACATGATCGTCATGCCCGATGCCGATCTGAACCAGGCGGCCGATGCGTTGGTAGGCAGCGGATATGGCGCGGCGGGCGAACGCTGCATGGCCGTCTCGGTGGCGGTACCGGTGGGTGACGGAACGGCCGACCGCCTGATCGAAAGACTGGTGCCACGCGTCGAGAGTCTAAAGGTCGGGCCATACACCTCTGGCGAGGATATGGATTTCGGCCCGGTCGTGACCGCCGAAGCCAGACAGCGCATTCTTGGCCTCGTCGAGTCCGGCGTGGCGCAGGGGGCAAAGCTGGTCGTCGACGGACGTGACTTTTCGTTGCAGGGTTACGAGAACGGCTTTTTCGTCGGACCGCATCTTTTTGATCACGTCACCACCGATATGGACATCTACCGGCAGGAAATCTTCGGCCCCGTGTTGTCAACGGTCCGCGCACGGAACTACGAAGAGGCGCTCGGCTTCGCCATGGACAATGAATATGGCAACGGCACGGCGATATTCACCCGGGACGGTGACACAGCTCGTGATTTCGCCAATCGGGTGAATGTCGGGATGGTCGGCGTCAACGTGCCGATCCCAGTGCCACTCGCCTATCATACCTTTGGTGGCTGGAAAAAATCCGTCTTCGGTGACCTTAACCAGCACGGACCTGATTCGATCAGGTTCTACACACGAACCAAGACAGTGACATCGCGCTGGCCAAGCGGGCTCAGGGAAGGTGGCGAATTCCATTTCAAGGCAATGGAGTAACCCTTCCATCTGAATCAGACCGATTCAGCCAACAGCAGCTTCCTGGTAAGGTAGAGTCGGCATTGTCAGTTCCAGCGTCCTCGCTGAGATTGCCATGCGGTGACGATGGGCATGCTGCGTTGACAGCGGTGGTGCGGTGGAATCCAATATGTCCGAACTGGCTTCCCGGGATACCATTGATGAACTTGCTGGGCCCGTCGATCATCTGTAGTCGGATGGTCGGAAAATTGATGCGGGACCGCCGTCGAGGTCCCAGACACCACCGGTCATCGGCCTTCCATCCGAACTCGGATAGTGAAGGCCACGCTTTCGCTTGCCATTCCGGCATCTCTCTGCGATTCGGCGGACCATAAAATACCGCGAGGAGCGAAGTCTTGGTTACATCGCCCAGCTTCACGATGGGAATCGAGGAGGAATACCTCCTCATTCACAACGACACGCTGGATCTTGCCGAAGTCCCGCAGAAATTGATGGATGACTGTGCTGCGGAACTTGGAAAACAGGTGTCGCCCGAATTCCTGCGCTGCCAGGTCGAGGTCGGCACCGGGATCTGTGCCAGCATTTCGGAAGCGCGCGAAGACCTCAGACGGCTGAGAAGCACCGTTGCGCGCATCGCCCGGAAATATGATCTTAGCCCTTTGGCCGTCAGCTGCCATCCCACCGCAAGCTGGAAGGATCAGCACCATACCGAAGGGGAGCGCTACACCGCTCTGCAGCACGATCTCGCCGGCGTGGCGAGCCGTCTGCTGATTTCCGGCATGCATGTGCATATCGGAATAGAGAATGCGGACCTCCGCATAGACCTGATGAGCCAGTTTTCGTATTTCCTGCCCCATCTACTGGCGCTCAGCGCCTCTTCTCCCTACTGGCAGGGACAGGATACGGGGCTTGCAAGCTACCGTCTGACCATATTCGACAACCTGCCCAGAACCGGCCTGCCTCCACATATCGGCGACTATTCCGAATTCCGACGCTCGGTGGACACGATCATCGCCACCGGAGCCATAGAGGACGCAACCAAGATATGGTGGGACCTGCGTCCCTCTGACCGGTTTCCGACGCTTGAGACCAGGATCTGCGATAACTCTCCGCGGCTGGAGCATGCGCTGTCCATCGCCGCCATGAACCAGTGCATCCTGAGAATGCTCTGGCGACTTCGTGTGATGAACCAGAGGTGGCGGCATTACGAAGCGTTTCTCGTGGGAGAGAACCGCTGGAGAGCGCAGCGCTATGGAATGGGCGAAGGTCTGATCGACTTTGGCCGCGGTGAGGTCGTACCCTTCGCGGATCTTCTGGAGGAACTGATCGATCTCGTCGCTGAAGACGCGGAATTCCTGGGATGTTCAGCCGAGGTCGAGGCCGCGCGTGACATCCTGATCAGGGGCAACAGCTCCCAGCGCCAGCGCGCCGTGCACGCGGCCGAGATGAAAAAGACCGGAGATAAAGGCCGCGCCATGGCGTCCGTCATTCATTCGCTGATCGAGGAGTTCAGCATCGACCTCTGAGCATCCAGACTTGCTCAGCGGCCACCGCTGAAATAGACACCTTTGCAGTTCGCGCCGCAGCCATGGAGCTTCCCGGATGGATTTTGCGCTGAGAGGGGAACAATGTGCCATCTTCGACATGGCACGGGCTTTCGGCGAGGAACATATCGCACCCTTCGCCCGTCAATGGGAATCCGATGGCACAATTCCAAAAGAGCTTTGGCCAAAGCTGGCAGAGCTCGGATTCGGCGGACTCTATGTCGATGAGGAATTCGGCACGGGACTGACCCGACTGGACTCGACGCTGGTCTTCGAAGCACTCGCAATGTCCTGTCCGTCGGTCGGGTCTTTCCTTTCCATTCATAACATGGTCGGCGGAATGATCAGCGGGTTCGGCAATGACGATTGCCGGGCCAGATGGCTTCCCAGCCTCTGCGCGATGACAAAGGTGTTCTCCTACTGCCTGACCGAACCGGGCAGCGGATCGGACGCCGCCGCCCTGCGTACCCGTGCCGAACGCACCAATGAAGGCTTCGTCCTGAACGGCGTGAAATCGTTCATCTCGGGCGGCGGCTATTCGGATGCCTATCTGGTCATGTGCCGCACGGGCGGCGAAGGTCCCAAAGGCATCTCGGCCGTGGTAGTGGAGGACGGTACGCCGGGCCTCTCGTTCGGGGCGCTGGAGTCGAAAATGGGCTGGCGGGCACAGCCAACGACACAGGTGCAGTTCGACAATTGCCGGATTCCCGTCGAAAACCTGATCGGAGAGGAAGATCAGGGTTTCACATACGCCATGGCCGGTCTTGATGGCGGGAGGCTGAACATCGCAGCCAGCGCATTGGGCGGCGCACAGGCGGCGCTCGATGCAACGATCGCCTATATGTCCGAACGCCGGGCGTTCGGAGTGCATATCAATCAGTTCCAGGCACTGCAGTTCCGGCTTGCCGAATATGAAACCGGGCTGCAGGCGGCTCGGACATTCCTGCGTCAGGCCGCCTGGAAACTCGATACAGGGGCGTCCGATGCGACCAAATTCTGTGCCATGGCGAAGCTCATGGTGACCGATGTGGCGTTTGATGTCGCAAATGGCTGCCTGCAGCTGCATGGCGGCTATGGCTATCTCGCGGATTTTGGCATCGAGAAAATCGTCCGGGATCTGCGGGTGCATCAGATCCTTGAGGGTACCAACGAAATCATGCGGCTCATCATCAGCCGCGCCGTGCTGTCCGAAACCGCATGAGCGGGATTGATATCCGTACCACCGGTCGGGCGGGCCGAATCACCATTCGCCGCCCCAATGCGCTGAACGCACTGACCTACCAGATGATTCCCGCCATCGGCAAAGCCCTGGACGACTGGGAGGCCGACGAAGGCGTTGACCTGGTCATCATTGACGCCGAGGGCGAACGGGCCTTCTGCGCAGGCGGCGATATCGCCGACCTCTACAGCGCCGGCAGAAGCGGGGACTTCGACTATGGCCGCAGGTTCTGGCGCGACGAATACCGGCTAAATTCCCGACTCGCCGAATACACCAGGCCCATCGTCAGCTTCATGCAGGGATTCGTCATGGGCGGAGGCGTCGGAATTGGCTGCCACGCCAGCCACCGCGTCGTCGGCACCACAAGCCGGATCGCCATGCCCGAATGCGGCATAGGGCTGATACCCGATGTGGGCGGTTCCCTGATCCTTGCAACCGCTCCCGGAAGGTTGGGCGAATATCTCGCGATAGCCTCGGCACGAATGGGACCTGGAGACGCGATCTACGCAGGATTCGCCGACCACTTCATCCCGGAGGATGTCTGGCCTTCGCTTATCACGGCACTTGAAGGCTCGGGTGACCTGTCCGTGATCGAATCCGCTGCCCGTCCTGTGCCGGATATCCCCATGAAAGAGAAGCAGGCGAAGGTTGATCAGCTGTTCGCGGAAACCTCCCCAGCCGGGATTCTGGCCCGGCTAAACGCGTCGCCCTCCGACCTCGCCAGAACGGCCGGGAAGGCCATCAGTCGCAACTCTCCCCTCTCCATGGCCTGTGCGCTGGAGCTTCTGAAATCCGTCCGCAGGTCTCCAACGATTCGCAACGCGCTGAGGCAGGAATACCGCTTCACCGCCCGTGCGTCGGAACATGGCGACTTCCTGGAGGGCATCCGTGCACAGATCATCGACAAGGACCGAAATCCGAAATGGAAACATAGCCTGGATGCAGTGACGCTGCGCGACGTCTCCGCCATGCTGGCACCGCTCGGCGAGGCCGAACTGACATTGGAGGATACACCATGAGCATCGCATTCATAGGTCTGGGCAATATGGGCAACCCCATGGCGAGTAACCTGGCGGCGGCAGGGCTGGAGGTCAGGGGATTCGACATCGCCGCACCCGCACCCGAGGGCGTAACGGCGACCGGCAGCATCGCCGAGGCGGTCAACGGTGCCGATACCATCATCACCATGCTCCCGGATGGCCGGATTCTGCGCAATGTCGCGGCGGAAGTCATTTCCGCCGCCCGGACGGGCGCCTGCTTTGTGGACTGCTCCACGGTGGATGTCGACAGCGCCCGTGCCGTAGCCGCTGAGGCGGAGGTGGCGGGCCTTCTTCCTGTCGACGCACCGGTCTCTGGCGGGACCGTTGGAGCAGCGGCCGGCACGCTGACATTCATGGCCGGAGGAAGCGAACCGGCTTTCAGGAAGGCAAAACCACTCTTTGACATCATGGGTCAGAAGGCAGTGCATTGCGGTGGCCCGGGCAATGGCCAGGCGGCGAAGATCTGCAACAACATGATCCTGGGAGTAACAATGATCGCCACCTGCGAGGCATTCGTCCTGGCCGACAGGCTGGGTCTGGACAGGCAGGCGATGTTCGACGTGGTCAGCACGTCTTCCGGCTACAGCTGGTCAATGAACGCCTATTGCCCGGCTCCAGGAATCGGGCCCAAATCGCCAGCCGACAACGGATATAGGCCCGGATTCTCCGCCGATCTCATGCTCAAGGATCTCCGCCTCAGCCAGCAGGCGGCCGAGACTGCTGGCGCCGAGACGCCGATGGGTATGGCCGCAACCGAACTCTATGGCAGCTTTGTCGAACGGGAGGACGGTGCGGGACGGGATTTCTCAGCCATGCTGCCGCGCTTTGAGGCGCGGACCCGCGGATCATGACCGCGGCACGGGTGGATCCGGTGGTATCGGCGTGACGAAATCCCGCAACCGCTCCGCGAGCCTGCCGCGTCTCCGGCAGCGGCCCACAGAGCCGGAATTCGTCCAGAATCCTTACCCGTTCTATGACCGGGCACGGAAACTCGGTCCACTTGTCTTCTGGGAAGACTATGGGCTTCCAGCGACCACGACCCATGAGGCGACCAACGCTTTCCTGCGCGACCGGCGCTTCGGGCGGGAAGAGCCGCCTGAAATGGCTGCCGCCCCGCCATCCCACACGGCACCCTTCTATGCCGTTGAGTCTCATTCGCTCATTCAGGCTGAGCCGCCCCGCCATACACGTCTGCGCGGACGTGTGCTGCGCGCCTTCACATCCCGTCGCATCAATGAGATGGAACCCGAGATCGAGGCGCTCTGCAATCAGCTGATCGACGCCTTTCCAGACACCGAGTTCGACCTTCTCCCAGCATATTGTTCCCCGATTCCCGTCATCGTCATCGCTCGCCTGCTGGGCGTTCCTGAAGAAATGGCACCACAGCTTCTCGCCTGGTCGAACGCCATGGTCGCAATGTACCAGGCACGCCGCGACCGCTCCATCGAGGATGCAGCGGCCTCGGCAGCAGGCGAGTTCAGCGCCTTCCTGCGCAGCTACGTGGACGAGCGCCGCGCCAGCCCCGCAGATGACCTGATCACCCATCTGATCGCGAGCGAAGAGGCTGGTGACAGGCTTTCCACCGACGAACTTGTCTCAAACTGCATTCTGCTGCTCAACGCAGGTCATGAAGCGACCGTGCATACGCTGGGCAACGGCATACGCACGCTCGCAGGCCTGGGACCGGAAAGTGAATGGCTGTCCACAGACTCGATCGAGGCTACCGTCGAGGAGGTCATGCGGTATGATCCACCACTGCACATGTTCACCCGATTCGCCTATGAGGAGGTCGAGGCGTTCGGCCATCGGTTTCAGCGGGGCGACGAAGTGGCCTGCCTGCTGGCCGCCGCAAACCGCGACCCGGCCGAATTTGCCCGACCTGAGCGCTTCGACCCCAGGCGCTGGCCCAACAGGCAGCTGGCACTAGGCGCTGGTATCCATTTCTGCGTCGGCGCCCCACTGGCCCGGCTGGAACTGCGGGTCGCGTTCAGGACGCTCTTCTCCCGCCTTCCCCGCCTTCGGCTTGCCGCCACCTCCCGCTACGCCAATGTCTATCACTTCCACGGCCTGGAACGCCTGACCGTCTCTTCCTGCTGACACCATACTGCCCACCAGCTCGACCGGCCTATGCTGCCGCGAGAACCGAGTGCATCGGACGGAACCTGCAGCGCCGGGGCTTCAGAGAGGAAGCATCGTCGTCGACTTGATTTCCTCCATCGAAAGCAGCGCCGTCACGTTGTAGATTTTCACCTCGGAAATGAGTGCCTGATAGAATGCGTCATAAGCGCGGGCATTCGCCACGCGAACCTTCAGAACATAGTCTATGTCTCCAGCGAGCCGATGCGCCTCCATCACTTCGGGTCGCGCCTTAACCGCCTCCAGGAACCGCTCCTGCCACTCCGCCTCGTGCTCCGATGTCCGCACCAGAACAAAGAAGCACGCTTCAAATCCCAGCGCCTCGGCATCAAGAATCACCGTCTGCCGCCCAATCACTCCCGCCTTGCGCAGCCTGCGGATGCGGTTCCACACAGGCGTCTTGGACGACCCCACTTCCCCGGCAATCCCATCCAGTGACCGGCCAGCGTCCCGCTGAAGCGCGGCGAGGATTTTCCGGTCCATCGCATCCAGACGAACTGCCATCTTGGCTTCCCTCTCCATCTGTAACATACGTCCTAAATTTCACCATCTCGAAATCATATGTTCTTATTTTCAATAGGCAATGGCGAATCTGTGGGAAATTTTCCTATATTGACCCAGGGAAAGCACGGATGTGCCTAGCAGGAAACGGGAGATGGAGCCATGCCACGGATCTTTACGCCCAAGATCATCACAGCAAACGCTCTCATTGAGGGTGACGTCGTCTACCTGACCGCCGACGACCTCTGGACGCGACAGCACTGCGAAGCCGAACTGATCGAGGACGAGGCCCATGCCCAGATCCGGCTGCTTGATGCGGAACGGTGCTCGGATGAAGTCGTCGACCCCTATCTCGCCGATGCAAAGCCCACACCGGAAGGACCAGTGCCGGTGCACTATCGGGAAGCGCTTCGAACAAGAGGCCCCTCCAACTACAGACACGGCAAGCAGGCCGGACTGATCTGATGTACCAATATACAGAATTCGACGAAGGCTTCGTACGCGAGCGCGCAGCACAGTTCCGCGCCCAGGTCGAACGCCGCATCGACGGCTCCCTGACCGAGGATGAGTTCAAGCCGCTGCGCCTCATGAATGGCCTATACCTGCAGCTCCATGCGTATATGCTGCGGGTCGCCATTCCCTACGGAACACTGAGCGCAGCCCAGCTACGGCAGCTGGCGATGATCGCAGAGCGCTGGGACAGGGGCTATGGCCATTTCACCACGCGGCAGAACATCCAGTTCAACTGGCCGAAACTACGTGATGTGCCCGACATGCTGGACGCGTTGGCGGATGTCGGCATGCACGCTGTCCAGACATCGGGCAACACGATCCGAAACGTTACCGCGGACCACTTCGCCGGAGCGGCAGCCGATGAGATCGAGGATCCGAGGCCCTATGCCGAACTGCTGCGGCAGTGGTCCACCGACCACCCCGAATTCCAGTTCCTGCCACGCAAATTCAAGATCGCGGTGACCGGTGCCCCGGTGGACAGGGCAGTCACGAAGGCGCATGACATAGGACTTCGTCTTGTCCGCTGCAAACCCAGCGGGGAAACGGGATTTCAGGTCATCATTGGTGGCGGTCTTGGACGTACGCCCATGATTGGCAAGGTCATCCGAGAATTCCTGCCAAAGGCGGATCTGCTGCCCTATGTGGAAGCCATAGTCACTACCTACAACCTGATCGGCCGCCGGGACAACAAATACAAGGCGCGGATCAAGATCGCCATTCACGAAGCCGGGCTCGAAAGGGTCCGTGCACTCGTCGAGCAGCGGTTCACCGAGCTGCGCCCGCAGTTCTCTGGAAATGACCAGAAGCTGCTCGCCGACATCAAGGCCCATTTCGCAATGCCAGGCCTGACATCCGCCCCTGTGACACATTATGAGGCCGCCAGATTCAGCGATCCCGTCTTCCGCGCCTGGACGGACACAAACCTCACGCGGCATCGGGATCCAGACCATGCGATCGTAACTGTGTCGCTCAAGGCCCATGGCGCAACCCCTGGCGATGCCACGGCTTCGCAGATGCGTGTGCTGGCGGATATCGCCGATGAATGCGGATATGGCGAGCTCCGCGTCAGCCATGAGCAGAACATGATCCTGCCACATATCCACAGATCGCTTCTGCCGGAGATTCACAAAAGACTGAGGGACGCCGGACTCGCAACCGCAAATGTCGGGCTGATTTCGGACATTATCGCCTGCCCGGGCATGGACTATTGCGCCCTGGCAACCGCACGCTCGATTCCTGTTGCGCAGTGGATCGCAACCCGTTTTGACGAACTGAAGCTGGAGCACGACATCGGCCCGCTCAAGATCAAGATATCGGGCTGCATCAATGCCTGCGGCCATCACCATGTCGGCCACATTGGAATACTTGGCCTTGAGCGCGCAGGCATCGAAAACTACCAGATCACGGTTGGCGGTGATGGCTCGGCCAATGCGGTGATCGGCGAGCGTGCAGGACCGGGCTTTTCCAGCGACCAGATCGTCCCCGCGATCGAACGACTGGTGTTTGCCTATCTCAACCTGCGGGACAGTAGGGAGGAGACTTTCCTTCAGTGCTACCGGCGGGTCGGGCTCGCACCGTTCAAGACGGCGCTCTATGGCGAGGGGCGGGCCCATGCCGCCTGAATCCCCGTCCGCCCCGGTCGCCGAACGCGTAGCGGAACTCAATCGCCGCTTCCGCCACCACAATGCGGTTTCCGTGCTTGAGCATGCGCTTTTCGACCCATCGGTCGGTCGCACGGCGCTGGCAAGCTCTTTCGGTGTCGACTCCGTGGTGCTCCTGCACATGGTCTCGGTTCTGGACCGCTCCACGCCGGTACTGTTCCTCGACACTGGAAGGCACTTTCCCGAAACCCTTGCGTATCAGCGCGAGATCCGCGAGCGGCTGCGGCTCACGGATGTCCGAACGCTCCGGCCCGACCGCGAACAGGTATTCCTGCGCGATCCGGACGGCATCCTGCATCTGTTTGATCCGGATGCCTGCAGCAGGCTCCGAAAGACCGAGCCCCTGCAGGCTGCGCTTCATTCCTTTGACGCCTGGATCACCGGCCGCAAGCGATGCCATAGCGGTGTACGTGGGGATCCGGACCTTTTCGAGAGCGGGAGCGAAGGGCGCATCAGGGTCAATCCCCTAGCCTTCTGGAGCCAGCGGGACGTGTGGGATTACATCGATGGCAACGCCCTGCCTCGCCATCCGCTTGCAATCCGAGGCCAGTCTTCGGTGAGCTGCCTTTCCTGCACCGATGCGGAGAGCGCCGGAAAGGATGACCGTGCCGGTCACTGGCGTGGTCTGGGAAATGCCGAACGTGGCATTCGGTTCAGGGAGATATGGGAATGAGCGTGATCGTAAGGGATACAGGATTCGGAACCGAGGACTGGCACGGAACAATTCTGGACGTAACGCCCGATGCCGATCTGGCCAGATTCCAGGCGGACATCCGCGAAGCTGGAATGATCCGCGTTGAGTTCCCGCGGTTTTCTGACGGGCGCGGTTTTACCATTGCACGGCGGCTGCGCCTGATGGGGTATCAGGGTCGACTGCGTGCGCGTGGCCATGTTATCGCTGACCAATACGCCATGGCCCGACGCGTTGGTTTCGACGAAGTGGAGATCTCCGATGACCTGGCGGCCCGTCAGCCGGAGCACCAATGGCTACGCCGTGCGGACTGGCGTGCCAACGACTATCAATCGCGGCTGAAAACCTGTGCCTGAGCTTACAAATCATAAACCAAATTGCTATATGTGAACAATGTGCTGCGTTCGAGGGAAATAACAATTCGCATGAACATCGCCCTACATCCGACTGAAGCCGTTCCTGCCCTGCCCGACGCACAGACGGTAACCGACGTGCAGCACTATACGGACAGGCTGTTTCGCTTCCGTACCACGCGTCCCAGATCGCTGCGGTTTCGCGCAGGCGAGTTCCTGATGCTTGGGCTATTGGGCGACCCGGATCCCGTGACCGATAAACGAAAGCCGCTTCTGCGCGCCTATTCCATCGCCTCCCCGACCTGGGATGACGGGCTGGAATTCTATTCGATCAAGGTGCAGGACGGCCCATTGACCTCGAAGCTGCAGCATATCCAGCCTGGAAACCAGATCATCCTCCGGCCCAAACCCGTGGGAACGCTGGTCCATGATGCACTTCTGCCGGGCAAGCGTATCTGGTTTTTTGCCACTGGCACTGGCATTGCCCCATTCGCGTCACTTCTTCGCGAACCGCAGACCTACGAGGACTACGAGCAGGTCATCCTGACACATACATGCCGCGAGGTCGCAGAACTGAAATATGGCGCCGATCTGATCAACAAAATCCGCAGTGACGAAGATCTGAAGGAGCTGATTGGCGAAGGGTTCACAAAAAAACTGGTCTACTATACAACGACAACTCGTGAGGACAGCCCGAAAACGGGCCGCGTGACGACGCTGCTGAAAAGCGGCGCGTTGTTGGCCGACCTCGGCATTAACGGAATCGACCCTGCAACAGACAGAGCGATGATCTGTGGCTCGATGAGTCTCAATACGGAAATGAAACAGATTCTTGAGGGATTCGGGCTGAGGGAAGGCTCGAATTCCACTCCCGCGGAATATGTCGTCGAAAAAGCTTTCGTAGGTTGAAACAGGCAGCGCTCAGAACCTTTGGACCTGCCGGATCGCTGCAGGCAGGACTGGGAGTGGCACTGAATGGGCAGATATGTGGCATTCAGGTCACAGTGCCATATGACTTCAGGCTGTGCGCCATACGCTCAAGAATCGGGTTGAACCAGCCGCACCGTGCCCGTAGCGTCCGCGCCAGAAAATCGAATGAAACAATGAAAGGAACACCGCCATAGCTCGTAGACCGCACCACGCGCCTCCCGTTCGTGATACCGGACCCCGCGTCAATGACCGAATTAGGGCTACCGAAATACGCCTGATCGGACCAGATGGGGAAAATGTCGGCCTCGTTCCGCCAAGTCGCGGACTTGCCATGGCCGAGCAGGTCGGACTTGATCTTGTCGAGATATCTCCCAATGCAAGTCCACCGGTCTGCAAGATCATGGATTTCGGGAAATACAAATACGACCTGCAGAAACGCGAGTCCGAGGCTCGGAAGAAGCAGAAGACCTTCGAGGTCAAGGAGGTCAAGTTCCGCCCCAATACCGATACCCATGATTATGGAATCAAGATGCGGAACGTGTTCCGGTTTCTCAACAACGGCGACAAAGTGAAGGTGACGCTGCGCTTTCGCGGTCGCGAAATGGCTCACCAGGAACTGGGCAGGGACCTGCTGGAACGCGTGGCGGCAGATATCCATGAAGTCGGCAAGATTGAGAACATGCCGAAAATGGAAGGCCGCCAGATGGTGATGATGATTGGTCCGCAGAAATAGCGTCGACGGATCGCGGAAACCTTGGAAAACCATCATTCAGGATGACTGCCCCTCTGGCGAAGCCAGGCCGACATTCCAGTATACCATCGACGACCATGATCCGTGAATCAGACCGCGCAAGCGGAATGGCTGGTGAATGCGGTCACTGGCGTTCGACCGGACATGCGGCGTGGGGTGGTAAATCGGTGAGATCATCGTAGCATCGCTCGCCGAGTCCGGACGGCACCCATCCGCAGCGGGGTCGGCTTCCTCAGCTGGCTGACATGCAGGACGGGGAAGGCGTCATCCAGCATCAGGAGCGGCCGGAAACCGGGACTGCCGAGAACGAGAAGGCGGATTCCCCCAATGCGGTCCAATCAGGGCGTGGAGGTCGGCCGATGTATCGCTGGTTTATCCGCTCGGACAGGCGGCGGTCAGATGAACCTGCAGGCGGCACCTGATCTCGAACCGATGAAGGTCCCGATGGCCGGAGGCGGGAGCGCCGACACCGCAGCGGCGCTACGGCTTCCGAACAGGCCTGACCAGACCTTTCCGGATGTCCGGTTGATTCACATAAGTCCGGCCCCACCATCACCAAGCAGGAATACCGGGCGGTTTCCGGGCGACCGGAATGCCACGCCCCGTCCGGTCGAGCGTCGTAGCGGCTTGGATGCACAGCCGCTTCCATCCGGATTTCCGTAAGTGGCCAGGGCGACCCCTCACCATGACCGGCTCCGGCCAATCGGGTAGCGCAAGCACAACGCGCCCCCGTTCCACGAAGGTCGGCATACATGCGGGAGAACCGTAGGCGCGGTGCCCTTATGCCAACACAGCATGGCTGAAGACCGCTTCCATTGATCCGCAGTCCCATACGGAACCCTACACGCATGTTTCCGCCAGCTGGTATTTGCCGGAAATTCCAGCGAATCGAAGAGGGATTCAGGTCAGCGGAGAGTGGTCAAACGGGCACCTGCAAACCCATTTCGACCTATGGCAACCGTTATCGGTGTTCAGGTCGAGGGCATCAGGGGTTGGCACTGGCAGCCACTGCGGGTGGTCCCGTTCCTTTCGGTCTACCGACGTTTCCGGAGGATCAGCTCCACCAGTCGGGAAGGCGTTCGCACCCGAGCAGCTCACGTAACCGGCTCTCAGCTGCCCTTGACCAGACCTTCCGCCCTGGCCCAACCATAGGCCGTATTGATCGCAGCCAATGCCCGTTCAGCCAGGATATCAATCTCCTCCTCCGTAATGACAAGTGGTGGGGAGATGACCATCCGGTCGCCCACATGCCGCATCACCAGCCCAGAGGCGAAAGCGGCTTCGCGGCACTGAAGCCCAACCGTTCCCGTCGGTGCATCGAACGGTGCCCGTTTCGCCTTATCAGGCGTCAGCGCAAGACTTGCCATCAGACCGAAGCTCCGGGCCTCGCCCACCAGCGGGTGCTCTGCCAGCCGCGCCCATTTCTCCGCAAGATACGGTGCCGCCACGTCGCGCACATGGTCAACGAGTCCTTCCTCTTCAATGATTCGAAGGTTCTCCAGCGCGACGGCGCATGCCACAGGGTGGCCGCTATAGGTATAGCCATGGAAAAATTCGCCGGCACCATTCAGCACATCAGCCACTTCTTTCGACAGGATGGAGCCGCCAAGCGGCAGGTAGCCGCTCGTCACACCTTTCGCGATGGTCATTATCTGCGGGCGAATCTGCATGGATTGGCAGCCAAACCACTCACCGGTCCGGCCGAAACCGCAGATCACCTCGTCGGCAATCAGCAGGATCTCATGCCTGTCGCAGATCCGCTGGATCTCTGGCCAATAGGTCTGTGGCGGTATGATGACTCCACCAGCCCCCTGGACAGGTTCGGCGATGAAAGCCGCTACCCTGTCCTCACCGAGTTCGGCAATCCTGCGCTCCAGTTCCCTCGCGCATTCGATTCCAAACCCGTCCGGATCCAGGTCGCCTCCCTCAGCGTACCAGTTAGGTTCGCCGATATGCTCAACCCCCGGAATCGGAAGACCACCCTGCACATGCATCTGCTCCATGCCACCCAGACTCGCCGACCCCACCGAGGAACCGTGATAGGAATTCGTCCTACTGATGATCACCTGCTTGTCCGGCTTTCCCTGCGCGGCCCAGTAATGCCGCACCAGGCGGATATTGGTATCATTCGCCTCTGAACCTGATGAGGCGAAGAAAACATGATTAAGGTCGCCCGGTGCCAGATCCGCCAGCCTCGCGGCGAGCGAAGTCGCTGGCATATGCGTGGTGTGGAAGAAAGTGTTGTAATAGGGAAGCTGGCTCATCTGGGCTTTCGCGGCCTCGGCCAGTTCGTTGCGCCCATAGCCGATATTGACGCACCACAATCCGGCCATGGCATCCAGCAGTTCGTTTCCGTTGCTGTCGGTCAGGGTCACGCCGTTAGCACGGGTGATCACCCGAGCGCCAAGTCGCGCCAGTTCTTCACCATCGGTGAAGGGATGCAGATGATGCGCGGCATCAAGCGCCTGCAGCTCTTCGGTAGGCGGATGGTTGGGGATGCTGTTCATGGGGCGCTCCCATACTACGACGTCAGACCAATCGGCAGCATATGAGCATATGCCCGGATACGCTACAGTCAACGCGACAGGTAAGTCATTCAGGGCCGGGCCGACCATAGATCCTGGCCAGAGCGAGAAACTGTGTTAGTGGAGGTCCCTGACTTCGCGTTTCAACCCATGGATAGCCTTGGATTCGGACATATGGCTAGATATCCATCAGACCAGATGCCATACTGGACCTTAGTCGGATGGCCGGGTGGAAACAGTCAGAACATCGATTCCAATGAAACAGGGAGGACACCATGAATCGTACCCTCACATCACTTCTTGCCGCGTTGTTGGCCGCATCGGCCGCCAGTGCTGACGAGGTCCGAGTCTATAACTGGTCGGACTATATCGACGAAGATCTCCTGACCAAGTTCGAGGAGGAAACCGGGCTTGAATTGATATACGATGTCTATGATTCCAACGAAGTGCTCGAGACCAAGATTCTAGCCGGCGGCTCCGGCTATGATGTCGTCGTTCCCAGCGGCACCTTCCTGATGCGCCAGATCTCCGTCGGAGCCTATCAGAAACTCGATCTGTCAAAGCTGCCTAATCACGGCAATGTCTGGGATGTCGTCGCCAAGCGCGCTGCCGCATATGATCCTGGAAACACATATTCAGTCAACTACATGTGGGGCACAACAGGGTTGGGGGTCAACATAAACAAGGTCAGGGAGGTTCTCGGCGACAACGCTCCCATCAACAGCCTCGCGCTGGTCTTCGACGCCGCCAATATGGAAGCGCTCGCCGAATGCGGAGTGCATTTCCTGGACGCGCCGACAGAGATTATTCCGGCCGCGCTGAAATATATCGGGGAAGATCCGGACAGCCACGACCCGGAAGTCATCGCCAAGGCCGAACCCGTGCTTCAGGCAGTGCGGCCCTACGTCCAGAAGTTTCACTCATCCGACTACATCAACGCGCTCGCCAACGGCGATATATGCGTTGCGATCGGCTGGTCGGGCGACGTACTTCAGGCGCGCGATCGCGCTCTGGAAGCGAATAACGACGTGGAAGTGGCGTATAACGCTGTCAGGGAAGGCTCGCTCATGTGGTTTGACCAGATGGCGATCCCTGTCGACGCACCCAATCCGGAAGGTGCGCATGTGTTCCTGAACTTCATGCTGGATGCCCAGAACATGGCGGCGGCATCGAACTACGTCTACTACGCTAACGGAAATCTCGCCAGCCAGGAGTTTCTGGCCGAGGACGTGATCAACGACCCTGCGATCTATCCGACCGAGGAGGTGCTCGGAACGCTCTATACAACCACACCTTATCCGACGGATGTGCAGCGGATCGTCACGCGCATGTGGACGCGGATCAAGTCAGGCACCTGACCAGGCTGTGACTGCGACCGCCCCTCCCAGCGACGGGGCGGTCGTCCGTAAGGTGCCCGGTGCGGAATGACCCGGAACGGTTCGGAAACCAAGAGCCTGCCCTGATGAACACAACTGCCGAATTCGCCCCCTGGGACGATCCGGATGCCAGACCTCTGATCCAGTTCAAGGGTGTTACAAAGCGCTTCGGCAGCTTCACGGCCATCCATGAAATCGATCTCGACATATTTGAAGGTGAATTCTTTGCGTTGCTGGGCCCTTCGGGCTGCGGCAAGACCACGCTTATGCGGCTCCTGGCCGGCTTCGAAAACCCGACGGAAGGCGCCATCCTGCTTGATGGGCTCGACCTCGCCGGCACACCACCAAACAGACGTTCGACCAACATGATGTTTCAGTCATACGCGCTGTTTCCGCATCTGTCCGTGTTTGACAATGTCGCCTTCGGCTTGCGCCGTGACAGGATTCCCACCGCAAGGGTCACGGCTCGCACCGAGGAAATGCTGGCGCTCGTGCAGCTGCAGGACTTCGCCTCCCGCAGGCCACACCAGATTTCCGGCGGGCAGCGGCAGCGCGTGGCACTTGCCCGCGCACTCGCAAAGGCACCGAAACTCCTGCTGCTCGACGAGCCTCTCGGCGCCCTCGACAAAAAGCTGCGACGCGAAACCCAGTTCGAGCTGATGGACATACAGGAGAAGACCGGTACGACTTTCGTCATCGTTACCCATGACCAGGAAGAAGCGATGACCGTTGCGACCCGTGTCGCCGTCATGGATCATGGCAGGATTGCCCAGATCGCCACCCCAACCGAGATATACGAAGCCCCCAATTCCACATATGTCGCCGACTTCATCGGCGACGTGAACATTCTTGAAGGCCGTGTCGAGCCCGGACCGGGAATGGTCAGTATTGACTGGGCCGAAGGCCAGCCAACACTCAGCTGCACAACTTCCCTGACATTGGAGAAAGGGGCCACAGCATTCATCGCAATCAGACCGGAAAAGGTGTCGATTTCGCCCAACAGGCCTGACGGCTCACCGAATGCCGTGCCCGGAAAGGTTCTGGACATTGCCTATCTTGGCAACGTCTCAACATATCATGTGGAGATCGCGGGAGGCTTGATCATCAAGGCGCAGACCGCCAACACAGACCGCGTTGCCCGGCAGGAATTCTCCTGGAACGACCAGGTCTGGCTTTACTGGTCCGATTCCGCAGGCATCGTACTCGAGCGCTGAGCAATGACGCAGAACTTTCGACGATACCACTGGAATAATCGCTGATGCGCCGGTTTCTTATCGTCGCGATCCCCTATCTATGGCTGCTTGCGCTCTTTCTGGTACCATTCGCCATTGTCCTGAAAATCTCGCTATCGGACGTCGCTCTCGCCCGCCCACCATATGTTCCCCAGTTTGATCCTGCCGATGGCTGGGCCGGGTTTCGCGCCTTCCTATCCGGACTCGATCTGGAGAACTTCGTGTTTCTCACGACAGATGCCCTCTACTGGAAGGCGTATCTCTCCAGCCTTCGCATCGCATTCGTTTCCACGCTGCTGGCCCTGCTGGTCGGCTATCCACTCGCCTATGCCATGGCGCGTGCGGACGAACGCTGGCGCCCCATGCTGCTGATGCTGGTGATCCTGCCGTTCTGGACCAGCTTTCTCATCCGCGTCTATTCATGGATGGGCATCCTCAGCCAGGAAGGCTATCTCAACCAGTTCCTTCTAGGCCTCGGCATCATCAGCGACCCGCTGACGATCCTTAACACCAATGTCGCTGTCTATATCGGGATAGTCTATACCTATCTCCCATTCATGGTTCTGCCGATCTATGCATCGCTCGACCGTATGGACGAATCCCTTCTTGAGGCGGCCGAGGACCTGGGCTGTTCCCGGATTCAGGCTTTCTGGCTGGTCACGGTTCCGCTGTCCCGCCCCGGAATCATCGCGGGCTGCTTTCTGGTCTTCATTCCCACGATCGGTGAATTCGTGATCCCTTCCCTTCTCGGTGGCTCAGGCACCCTGATGATCGGCAAGGTGCTTTGGGAGGAATTCTTCTCCAATCGTGACTGGCCGGTCGCAAGCGCTGTCGCGATTGTCCTTCTGCTGATTCTCATCGTTCCGATCATTGTCTTCCAGCGCAACCAGCAGAAGCAGCGGGAGGCGGGGCTGTGAGGCGCTTTTCGTGGCTCAACGCCACATCACTGACATTGGGGCTCGCGTTCCTATATCTTCCGATGGTGATTCTGGTCATTTACAGCTTCAACGCATCGAAGCTTGTCACCGTCTGGGCGGGGTTTTCCGTCAAGTGGTATGGCGAGCTTCTCCGCAACGAGGCCTTCCTTGACGCCGCCTGGGTCACGCTGCGGGTTGCATTCCTGTCCTCGACCTCAGCCACTGTGCTCGGCACCATGGCAGCCTATGCGCTGGTTCGGGCCGGAAGGTTTCCGGGACGGACAGTGTTTACCGGAGTGATCTACGCCCCTCTCGTCATGCCGGAAGTGATTACCGGCCTCTCGCTGCTGCTGCTGTTCATCGGGATCGGACTTGACCGCGGAATCCTCACAATCGTTCTGTCGCATACAACATTTTCGATGTGCTACGTTTCGGTCGTTGTCTCATCGCGCCTGACCACCTTCGACCGTTCCCTGGAAGAGGCAGCCCTTGACCTGGGCTGCACCCCTTTCGAAGCCTTCCGCCTGGTCACCCTGCCGATCATCGCGCCCGCGGTCATTTCCGGCTGGCTGCTGGCGTTCACTCTATCGCTTGACGATCTGGTGATCGCTTCCTTCACCTCGGGCCCTTCCGCCACAACGCTGCCTATCAAGATCTTCTCCGCCGTACGACTTGGGGTCTCCCCAGAGATAAACGCGCTTTCCACCATCCTGATCGCCCTTGTGACAACGGGTGTCATCGCAGCGTCCCTGGTCAGCAAGCGCGCCCTGATCCGCCGACGGCGGGACGAACAGGAGGCTTTACGGGCTCCGTGAACTTTCGCGGCACCTGGCGCCATATTGCGTCAGAGCCGGAGCCTGATTGCCGCAGACGTTCAGCCATTCCTGTAAGTTCGCATTCTGGCATGATTCAGACCTCGGCACAGGCCCGGTCGCCAGCCATGCGAAGACAGGGTCACGGTGGGCAACCAGCTGCCGCTGTATTTTCCGGCCCTGCCGACATCTGAAGGCAGGCGATAGGGCGATTCTGTGGATGCGGCTTTCGCTACTGTCGGCCCATCACTGGCGCGGTGCACTCGCGCCGGCGTTGACCCGGAACCAGGAGGTCACGCTCCGGAGGAGCACCATGTCGGAACCCGCCGCTGACGGCAGATTTGTTCCGTATCCGTGTTAGCTGTGACGAAAAATCCTGGGTCGGCACAAGGTGCCGCCGCACTCCCCCTGCCCGCAGCTTTCCTGGCGAAGACCTAAAGTTCAGGGAAAACACATCCCGAATTCCCTCACAAACTTCATGCGACTTGTGGCAGTTCACGGCGAAAGTCGAGGCTGGATCCATCCAGATCCAATATCTCCCTCGCGGTCCTGTGGCCGGAATATACCGCGGCCTGTATGGTTGCCGGGACGCGGCAGTCGCCGACACTCCATACACCCCCATCACTGCCCTGACGCAAAAGGGATCGATGAAGTGAATCGTTAGGTGATCTTGCACCGACGACCACCAACCTGTCTGCCGGAATATCACAATGTTCGCCGGTAAGCAGGTTTAGAAAGCGTCGATCACCGCAAAGCCTGAAATTGACATGGATACCTATTCCGAGCTGACCGAACCTGTCGAGGATTCGACCCTGCTCCAGCGTAAGGTCGGTCCAGGCCGCCACCGTTGACAACGGAGTTACATAATCTACGCGGGAGCCTTCAAGCGCCAGCCTTTCGGCTATCGCGCTCGCCATGTAGTAATGATCGTCATCATATACCACGGTTCGTTTCGACTGGAACGATCCGGGCCGCGCCCTCAGGACGTCATCTGGCGTCAGAACGCCCTCCCCCAGATCAAGGGGAGACAGGTTGCAAGAGCCAACGCCATCCGATCGCCAGACCGCTCCAGTCGCGACCACTATGCCATCGGCTTCCACATCCAGGGCATTTTCGGTCGAGAGATCGCTGTCGAGATAGATTTCCACGTCCGGGCTGGCTCGAAGCAGGCTCAGCCGATAGTCCCTCACGCGGCTCCACGCAGCCAGCCCAGGAAGAGTGGCCTCGAGAGCCACGCGTCCCCCCAGTCGGTCCTCGCGTTCGGCTATGGTGATGCTGCAGCCTGCTCGAAGCAGGGTGAGGGCGCATTCCAGTCCGGCCGGGCCAGAACCAATGACAAGGTAAGCACCCTTCCTCTTCGTTTTCCGCACGCTTTCCGGATGCCAGTCGCGGCGCCACTCCTCGCCAATGGTCGGGTTCTGCGTGCACCTTATGGGAACGCCGCAGCCTTCCATCGAAACGCAGATGTTGCAGCCGATGCACTCACATATCTCGTCATGCCTCCCTTCCCTGATCTTCGTCGGCAGATAGGGATCCGCAATGGACGGCCGCGCCGCGCCAATCAGGTCGAGTGTGCCATTCCTCACCAGTGAAGCCATGAGATCCGGCGACGTGAACCGTCCGACTCCAACAACCGGTTTCGTCGTCACTTCCTTTACGAAGCTGGTGAACGGGAGCTGGAACCCCTCTTCCGAAAACCGGGACGTGGCGCTGTCCTGATCCCAACCCGAAATGTTGACATCCCACAGGTCGGGAAGCTCAGCCAACGCCTCGACAACCTCCCGTCCCTCTCCATCATGTCGCAGCCCAACGGATTTTCCGGGCTCGGAGACGCTGAACCGAAGGGCTACGGCACGCTCGCCGCCAACCACCTCAAGCGTGTCCTCAAGCACCTCCCGAAGCAATCTGAGCCGGTTCTCGAAGGAGCCGCCATATTCGTCAGTTCGATGATTGGTTCGGCGGGAAAGAAAATGGCTAAGCAGCGAAAGGTCATGTGCTGCATAGACGTAGATTATGTCATATCCCGCAAGCACGGCATTTCGAACCGCCCTCCTGTGTTCGTCACGGAAGGCCCAAATGTCGGACCTGTCCATCGCACGAGCCTGTATTGGCACTTCTGGACGCAGGATCGGCAGATCACTCGGGCCCAACACCGGAACTCCGCTCACAAAATTTCTTGAACGCATCCCACCATGGGCCAGTTCGATGCCCGCGAGCGCTCCGCACTCCTTGATTCTCTGGACCTGAGCTTCGTGGACCGGAAGATCACACGCGTCCCAGAGCCTGTCCATCTGATGACTTGCAAGGTCACTGGAAGGTGATATCTCGGTCATCTGGGCGATAACGGTCCCCCAGCCTCCACGAGCCTTCATCGCCCTCACGCCAATGGCTCCATTGGGCTGGGACCAACCATGTCCGGTTGCGTGTGGTACCGCATAGAATCGATTGCTGGCAACAACCGGCCCGATCCTGACTGGCTCGAACAGAATGGCATGGCGACCCAACCCGGTCATGTCGGGATCAAACCCCTCTCCAGCCATTCATCAAAGACCCCGATGGCGACAGCTGCAAACTCCGGGTCGTTGATATGCGCATTAATCTCGGTGAGCTGTCCGGACGGGATGGACTTCCGCATCTCGTCAATGAAGGCAGCCAACCCTTCCGGATCGTGGGCCGGCTGTCCCGGCCTGTCCCATTCCTCCAGACCCCTGAGTGGCAGGAGAATTCGAACGGGAGCTGTCGCCGATGACAGTCTGGATGCAACTTCCCTTGCGGTTTCACGCCGTTCCTCTTCGTTGAGGCCAGACGACTTGATCAGTCGATTATGGGCATGAAACGGGCGATTCCGATAGCGGGGAGGAATCTCCTGCCAGCCGGCAAAATCAATCAGATCAATGCAACCGGGTGCCACCAGCTGTGGAATTCCTGCCAGCCCCGCGCACCTCATCCGATCAGGGCCGGCATTGACGACTGAGCCGGCCATCAGATTGCCGATTTCCGGAAGGGCGAAGTCCATGGCGCAGGCAAATCCGCCCTTCGAGGCAATTCGTTCGTAGGCCATTCCCCCCATGCCTGTTGCATGGAATATGGCGACCTCGAATCCGCGCTGCTCCAGCTCCGGTTTCAGGATCTTCATGTAGCTCAGACAGGAAGAACCCAGGGAAGTCATCCCCACCACGGGTCGGGACGTTTCCGGAATCCTGGCGGCCCTGGCGGCGCCCAGCACCGCGCCAGCTGCCTGGCTGAGCGATGCCCTGCATATCGAATTCAGCCCATACAGGCCGCCCGCCCACAGGATCATCTGGATGTCGGGGGAAAGACGGTCAGCCGGAATCAGGGGCGAGAAGCTGACGGTGGAAACCACATATTTCGGCACTCCCAGCGGCAGGGCCTGGCATACATCAAGGGCCAGGTCGGTGCCCATGGTTCCGCCGAGGATGATGACACCGTCAAACCTTCCCGATCCGTGCAGACGAACCGCCTGCTCGCTGGCTCCTCTCGCCATGATCTGCATGGCCGTGTTTTCATCCCCGGAGTCGATTGCTTCCTGGATCGTCGAACCGCCTGCCTCGGCCACTTCATGTTTCGAAATGTCACAGACCGTGGCCGCATCGCCCAGAACGCTGACATCCATCGAAATCACGCTGCCCCCTGTTCGGTGATGCAGTCGGTAAGAAAGGAAAGCTCGTCCTGTTTGGTATCGTAGGTTCCGACAACCAGTATTGTCCTATCAGTCATTTTTCCGCCTCCGGTTTCCTTGCGCGAATGATCCCGCGAATATGTGCCGCCACCACCAGGAGAATGATCAGAAACAGGATCAGTGAAATCGGACGGTCGATGAAATCCAGCGGCGACTTGACGCGCATCATGGATGTACGAAGCTTGGCTTCCATTATTCCGCCGAGCACCATTCCCAGGACTATCGGTACGATGGGTAGGTCCAGACGCTTCAGGATGTAGCCAAAAACCCCGAAGGCTGCCGCCATGGCGCAATCCACGACGTTGTTTCTCAACGAATATACTCCCACAAAACTGAGTGTGAGAATTGTCAGGCCCAGGAAACGGGTGGGTATCCTGATCACCTGCAGCAGGAAACCCGTGGATCCAAGCAGGAAGAGAACGACGAGGACATTCAGGATCAGGAGCGCGATGTAGAGCGAGATCACGAAGTCCAGGTTGTTCTGGAACAGGCCGGGACCAGGTACGACGTTATGAACATAGAAGACGCTCAGCATCATTGCCGTAAGCGCCTCGCCAGGTATTCCGAGTGCCAGCAGCGGAATCATCGCCGCCGCCGGGACGGCGTTGTTGGCCGCCTCGGAGGCAATCAGGCCATCGGGCGCCCCCTTTCCGAACCTATCCGGCCGCTTAGACAACCGCCGTGCGGTCGCATAGCTAAGGAACTGGGCGGTGAATTCGCCCACCCCCGGAATCATGCCCAGGCAGACCCCATAGGAGGATGAGGTCAAGGCGACCCGCTTGTGACGGAACAGTTCGAGCATCCCTAGCAGAGAGCCACTGGTCGGAGCCTCAGCCTTGGGTGAGCTGTCTTTTTCGACCAGCAGAAGGAACGCCTGGCTGATCGCAAACAGTCCCAGGATGACAACGATCAGATCCACTCCCCCTGCGAGCCAGCTCTGTCCGAACGTATAGCGCTTGGAATACTGGATCGGCTCCAGGCCAATCGTGTTCAGCCAGATGCCGAAACAGGCCAGCATGCCAGCTGCCAACACCTTGCCGCGGTGGGTCAGCACAACGAGAACGATACCGAGAAGTGCGGCCAGGAAAATCTCCCGACTACCAAACTGGGGAGCGATCCAGGCCAATAGCGGCGATAGCAGAATCAGACAGACGATCGAGAAGATGCCTCCGAAAAAGGAGGCCGAATAGGCGAGCGAAAGTGCCCGACGCCCCTCCCCCCGTCTTGTCAAAGGGTAACCGTCATAGGTCGTTAGCGCGTTGACTGCCGTACCGGGCGTGTTGATGAGGATTGCCGGAATGGCCCCACCATACATCGATGATCCATAAATTCCGAGCAGCATCGTGAGACCGACCACCGGGTCGAGCGAAAAGGTCGTCGGAAGGAGGATCGCGATTGCAACTGCGGGACCGACGCCGGGGATCGCCCCAATGATCACGCCTCCAGCCGAACCAATCAACAGGGCCAGTGCGACGTCCCAGCGGGCCAGAATGGCTATGCCTGATAACAGCAGGTCCACGACAGCTACAGGTTGACCAACGCGAAGTTGCGAAGGGCGCCCGGGAGATACTCGTAGATGGCACCTCCGGGGATCTTGACCGCCAGTGCGGTCTTGAAGACCAGCACGACCATAAGACCCATCAACGCGGCAAGTCCAAGCGTCCGGCCATTCCGATATCCTGCCCTGTATGCCAGCCCAACAGCAAACACGATCGTGGACGGAAGATAGCCAAGCCTGGGTACAGCGATGACATAGACCATAAACCAGACCAAGAACTCGATCGGCAGCAGCCAATGCAACAATTCATCGACTTCGCCTGCCATGCCCCCGCGGGCCTGGGTGGCAAGGAATGCCAACCCAAACAGGGTCATGCCAAGGACACCCACGCCCGGCCAGAATGCGGGCTGCGAGAACAGCTTTCCACCGGAAGAAAACTTCGCCTCGTTACCCAGCTGGCTGAGCAGGTAGAGAGCTGCAAGAAGGAAAAGGATTCCAAAGGCCGTTCTTCCGACCAAAACCGGTCCCTGGCTATTCTCAGTCATTCCATTCGAGCCAGCAGGGTGCCCGTTCCAGGCCCCCTGCAATCTTCTGTCGATGGGGCATAGCCCTCATTCGGAAAGGATCTTTCCGATCGCCGCGAGCTTATCGCTATCCGCTTCGATCCGCGCCGCCGACTCCTCCGCATTCATCCAGTAGACCTGGGCTCCCGTGTCTCTCGCAAGCTGCTGGGCGCGATCCGATGCCATCGTCTTTTCCGCGACGGCAATGATTTTGTCGCGAACATCCTGCGGCGTGTCCTTATGCACAAACAGGCCGTTCCAGAGTGCAACGCCGAGTTCCGGAAGGGCTTCGCCCATTGTGGGGGCGTCGGGCGTCAGGCTGATTCGCTCATCAGTGATCGATGCAAGAACGGTGATGCTGTCGAGGCATGGCAGCACCAGCTGCAGGGTGGTGTTTATGACATCGGCATCATTCGAAGCCAGGGTATTGCAGTCGAGCATGTCGTAAGCTGCTTCGGAGCCCCATTCGAAGCCTGCCTTCTTCGCAAGGGCGAAGGTTACCTGGGTGGGGACGAGCGGTGCTCCAAAATGGCCCAACGCCACCTCGTTCTCCCTGGCATGCTCGGAAAGCTCTTCCAGGTTCGAGAATGGTGCATCCTTTCCGGCGGCGATAACGAATGGATAGGTCAGGAAAATACCCAGCGGATCGAACTTTGCAGGCGTGAGTTCGGGGATGCCGATTTCGTGACCAATGATCGGGACAGCGATAACAAAAGAGCCGATCGTGTAACCGTCGGCTGGCGCAGTCGCGACCTCGATTGCGCCCGGGAATGGCCCACCACCGCCTCCCGGCTTGTTTACAACCGCCGTGGGAACGTCATATTCAGCCTGGAAATCCTCCGCAATCATCCGCGAAAGCACGTCTTCCAGATCTCCGGGCGGCCAGGGAACGATTATGCTGACCGGTTTTTCCGGGTAGTCGGCGTATGCTGTCCCTAGGGTTCCTGCCAGGGAAATTACCGCTACGGCGGCAGCGGACAGGAATTTTTTCATGATTCTCTCCAGTGTGATGCCACTTCGTTCTGATAGGCAGGATCGGTTTAGTCAAGTGATCTGAGCATCTTTCCAGGGCGACCGCTATTGAGGTCCCAAAGGCCGCACCAGATGCACCAGTTTTCCGGCAGGCGGTGGCGGCACGTGGCGGTTGCGCAGGCACTCGCCAGTCGCCGGCACTCCTGCTGCCCGACGGGCCTCCCGGCGCACTTGACAGGCAACCGATGTGCGAAACCCGATTCGAGCTATTGGAGATGTGCACGGAGACCGGGACGACATTCGTAATTGTCGCGCATGACCGGAAGTAAAGGATCAGGGGATCCGGAACACCGATAGGACGCAGCCCGCAATGCCCTCCACATGGGTGTCTAGCCGCGAGGACCGGCTTGTGCTTCGGAATTCGCCATGGAAGCGGCCTATCTGTCGAAGAGCTTATGGCACGACTTCGCACCGTAGTGGCGGTTAGTTCGCGCTCGCTCTACGCGACTGGCAGGCGCTGGCCGGATCGCAGGAAGCATGCGCATCCGTTCGGCTTTCGGAATTTTCCTGAGCGTCACCGCCGTCAGGTCAGAGCCACTTCGTCTAGAATTCAGGATGAGGAGATCGTCGCTCGCACCTCCAGCGATGGGAACCACTGCGGCGCGCGACGCAGGCACGTTCCGTGCATTCCCGTGACATCTGCACGAACATAGCTTTCAATTCCTGGTGATGGCCTCTATTGGACAGATCAGGGTGGACATGCGGTTGAGTCGTGCGAATTCTCATCACCAATGATGACGGGATCAATGCCCCGGGGCTAAAGGTATTGCAGGCCATCGCCGAGGAGGTCGCTGGACCTGAAGGTGAGGTCTGGACCGTTGCACCCGCGTTCGAGCAGTCCGGAGTGGGTCACTGCATTAGCTATACCCACCCTTTCATGGTTGCCGAGCTGGGCCCTCGACGCTTCGCTGCTGAAGGCTCGCCAGCCGACTGTGTGCTTGCGGGCCTATACGATACACTCGACGGCAATCGCCCGGATCTCGTGCTCTCGGGGGTTAACCGCGGAAACAACGCGGCCGAAAACGCGCTCTATTCAGGCACGGTCGGCGCCGCCATCGAAGCGAGCCTGCAGGGAATCCCGTCGATCGCGCTCAGTCAGTTCTACGGCCCAGATAATTCCCAACTGGAGGATCCGTTTGAAAGCGCAGGCGTACACGGAGCCGAACTGGTGCGGCGGCTGGTTGAAGCCGGTGACTGGGGCAGCGGCGGATACGGCATATTCTACAACATAAACTTTCCGCCAGTGACCGCAGCGGCCGTGAAAGGCGTCAGAGTGGTCGCTCAGGGCTATCGCTCAGACAGTTTTTTCAGCGTTGAGCCGCACAGATCGCCTTCCGGACGCAGGTTCCTGTGGATCAAGGGAGGACAGCAGCATATCATGACCACGCTGGGAACGGATGTGCATGCAAACCTGTCGCATTACATATCGGTCACACCAATGCGTTGCGATCTCACAGCCCACGATGTCCTTGCGTCACTGAGGGAACGATTGGACCAATGAGATGAATATGAGTGACGCAGAGGCCAAGATGCAGCTTGTGTTTTCGCTACGGTCCAAAGGCGTAACCGACCATAGAACGCTGGAGGCAATGGAAGCCGTTGACCGAAGGGAGTTCATCCGGGGGGTGTTCGAGGACCGTGCCTATGACGACATGCCGCTCCCGATCGCCTGTGGCCAGACGATCAGCCAGCCTTCGATCGTAGGGCTAATGACCCTGGCGCTGGACGTGCAGCCACGTGACAAGGTGCTGGAGGTAGGAACCGGCTCTGGCTACCAGTCGGCTGTCCTGAGCCAGCTCGCCCGCCGAGTCTATACCATCGATCGCCACAGACTTCTGGTCCTGGAGGCACGTAGAGTGTTTGAGCGGCTGGCATTGCATAATATCACGGCAATCACGGCTGACGGCAGCTATGGACTACCTGAGCAGGCGCCGTTTGAGCGAATCATCGTGACCGCTGCAGCGGAAGACCCGCCAGGTCCGCTCTTGGCACAGCTCCGGGTTGGCGGTATCATGGTTCTCCCGGTGGGACGGTCGGACACGGTGCAGCATTTGATCAAGGTCACGCGCTCCGAAGTGGGCTTCGATTATGAAGAGCTCCGTGAAGTCCGGTTCGTGCCTCTTGTTGAAGGATTGGAAGCGGACTGACAGAGGCCTTGGGACAGGAAAGGGTCTAATGCGAGGGCGAGCAATGGAACACCCGTCCAGATCCGTCTTGAGCAGCGTGTTTCTATGCACCAGCCTTGTTCTGGTCGGAGCATGTTCCGAAAATGCTGATGTCGATCTCCGCGATTCCGCAACCGGACTGGCCACCGCCGAGGCGGCGCGCCAGGCTCTCGAAGTTCGTCCAAAGGCTGACGCACGGGGCGTGATCAGCTATCCAAACTATCAGGTCGCCGTTGCCCGCCAGTCCGATACGGTGACCGACATTGCCAATCGGCTGGGTATCGATGCTAACGAGCTCGCGCGCTACAATGGGCTCAAACCCGAATCGGGCCTGCGCCATGGCGAGATCATCGCTTTGCCAAGGCGCGTTGCGGTGTTTTCACCCGAAGCGGGTGCCGACGGAACTGGCTCGATCCTGCCGGCGGAAGAGGTTGACATCACTACGCTTGCAGGTGACGCGCTCGACAGGGTCGAGTCTGAAGCCAATACGAACAGCGCCCGCGGTGCTCTTGCGGAGCGCTCCACCGGAACCGAATCGGTTCGCCATCAAGTGGTGCGGGGCGAAACCGCCTACTCCATAGCACGGCTGTACAGGGTCTCCGTACGATCACTTGCGGACTGGAATGGCCTTGGTCCCGAGCTGACGGTAAGAGAAGGCCAGTATCTCATCATTCCCTCTACAGACGCTTCGCAGGCTGTACCCGATTCCGGGCGCAGGACCACGGCCCCCGGTGAGGGAAGCCCGACTCCAGTGCCACCCAGTGCCTCCACTCCGCTGCCAGAAGAGGAACCCGAGCCAGAGCTCGAAACACAGGATCAACCGTCCTCTTCCCCGGCAGGCGAACGTAGCACGACCTCTGACAATGCGCGGCTGGTGATGCCAGTGAGCGGCGGCATCATCCGCGCCTACGAAAAGGGAAAAAACGATGGCATCGACATCGCCGCCGATAGCGGCACTCAGGTTGTGGCCGCTGCCGATGGCAGCGTTGCGGTCATCACCGTCGATACCAACCTGGGAAAGATTCTGGTGTTACGTCATGCCGACGACCTTCTAACCGTCTATGCCAACATCGACAATTTAACCGTCCAGCAGGGAGACACGATCTCGCGCGGCCAGACAATTGCTGAGGTTGGAAGTGAAGCCGACTATCTGCATTTCGAGGTTCGCGAGGGAGTCGACAGCGTTGATCCGCTGATTTACCTCAACTGACCTGAAATCTGCGGGCGTGTCCGGGAGCAGCGCCTGATCTTCCCCAACCCCTTCACCAGCCAGGCGACATGAGTGCGCTAGCGAAGCTCAAATGGGACGGACAGTCGGGACCGACCCTGCCCCGCATGGCATCGGGTGTCGCCGTTTCGTATGAACCATCCCTGGGAATCGTGAATTCGAAGAATTGCTGGCTGCCTGAAAGCTCACCGTTCCATTGCTTCAGGAGCTCAAGCATGGCCACCATATGGCTGTCGCTGGCGCAAATCACGGAAGCTCATCACCTTATGCCGCCGACCAGCAGCCTTCTTGCCTCCAGAGATGGAACCGGCCCATCGAATCCCCGACCCGGAACGCCCGTCGCGTCTCTGACAGTCGACGCGGGTCGGTCAGGGTGGGACGGCCCGTCGGGTGAGATTCGGGGGCGCATCCACCTCGGCGGAGCAGATCCCGTCATGTCGAATGGGGCCTCTCCCTCCAGCGGTAGGAGGTGGGGGCGGAAGAGCGGCGTCCTTGCACCCGGAGCGGGACGACGACGCGCGGGATGAAGTCCCTGTCATGCGACGGCCAGCGCAGGCCCTGGCGGGACCAACCTGTGGTTTCGCACAGGACATCGGGTGAGGCATTGCACACCACCGAATGAGGAAGATGCCGAACACCGAGCATGTGGAGCCGGCGGTGCGATGCCCGAATACAGGTCCATCGTTGGGGGCTCCTGTCCCTGCGGATGACGTCAACTTCCAGCCGACGCCTACCTTCATCGATTCCCACCATTGCCCTGCACCCCTCTTCCTGCTGGTGGTTCGGATCCTGGCCAGCCAGTCATCAGGACGTGGATGGAAGGGTAAGAAGCGGGCGACCAGACCAAAACACGGTCCTGGAGGTCCAAGATGGCAACGGGGGACACATATCGCGACATTCGCCACGATTTCCCTTTGCCATCAGAGGCCTGGAACACGGACCCAGCGGCTCAGGCACCAAGCCTGTCGGAAAAGTAGTCAACCATCTCCGGCACCAGCCGCTCGCCGAATCCCTGCGCGGCGGCATCTGTAAGTGCACCAAAAGCGCTTTCGGCCATGACACTCGGCGCGTTGGCATCCTGCGCCATCCGCCGGTAATACCCGACATCCTTCAGCGCATTCCTGATGGAGAATGCAAGCATGCTGGGGTCACCGGAGACAGCGTAGGCTTTGATGAAGTCCATCATTCCGGATTTCAGGGGTCCAGCAGACATCACGTCATAGAGCGATTGCCGGACCACGCCGGTACGGTCGGCCATGACAAATGCTTCTGCCATGGAGTTGGCAACGCATTGCGCGAAGAAGTTGTTTATCAGCTTGACCGTATGACCAGTGCCGAGTGGGCCCAGATGAAAGACGTTCTTTCCCAGATCATCAAGCACCGGCTTTACGCGGTCAAATGCCGCTCTATCGCCAGATCCCATGATGTTGATCATTCCGTCCTTGGCATGTGCCGGTGTTCCTCCCAGAGGAGCGTCCAGATATGCGCCACCTGCCAGAGCGGCTTCCGCACCAAGTGATCGGGTTGATTCAGGTAGCGACGTGCCGAAATCGATTACGACAGTTCCCTCTTTCAGTCCAGCAAGCACTCCTTCCGGGCCGCGCATTCGGGTCTCCACCTGTTCAGAGGTTGCCATGCACAACATGACGATGTCGCTTGCCTCAGCGACCTCTCGCCCCGTTCCAACCTCAACCGCGCCCCGAACCACAGCCGCATCAACTCCAGTACGTGTGACATTGGCGACCACGGTCAGCGCATATCCTCTGTCCTGCAGTCGTCCGACCAAGGCCGAGCCCATGAGACCCAGACCAATGAACCCAATTCTGGTGCCGTTCATCGCATATCGCTCCTGTTGAGTTGACCTAGCTAGACCGACACCAATCCAAAGGAAAGGGGTGATTCCGAGATGCGTCGGTTGCAGGAACGACACGCCCTATGGCGTCCCTGTACCACTTCCTTGCCGCTTGATGGAGCCACTGTACATTCGACATCCGGGTCACACTACAGGAAGCGCGAAGCGGTCAGGCGATCGAGGAGCGACACATGCAACCGTTTGACCATCCATGCAGCCCGCACTGTCGACGGAAAGCCGGGCACCGATGAGGAACAGCATGCTGAGCGGATCGACGGCGTCAGGGACTGCCGGATCCCTGGTCGCACCCGAGGACATGCACCTGCGCGGTGGTTCGCACCGGTGCCGACACATATATGGGCACAATGATATAGCGGCAGGCAGCGCGAAACCGCCTTGCGCCTCTTGCTCCGAAGCGGAAACCCCTGCAGTGCGGCTCCCCAGATTCAAGGCGCGGCACAATCGGGGCCATGGTCGCCACCCGCTACTCCTGATTGCCCCTATAGGCAATGCAACCATGAAGAGAACACCCGTCAACCCATGGCCGTGGTCACTAAATTTTGGCTACAACCAAGCCGAAATACTTGAAGGCGTTAGCAGGCAACTGGTCTGCGCGGGTCAGACTTCGGTCGATGCCGAACGCAATCCGCAGCACGCCGGAGATATGCGGGGCCAGATGACGCTCTCCCACGACAATCTTGAGGCCGTTCTGAAAGCCACCGACATGGGTCTCGCCAACATCACGCGGCTTAACCACAGACGTGGACGAAGCCATGAAGAACTTCGACCTGCTTGGCGCCCGGTTCGGGCCGCTCAACGCGGCTCCTCCAATGACCGTGGTTGGCGTTACCCGGTTCGCCATTCCCCCACTCATGTTCGAGATCGAGGCTACCGCCGCCGCTTAGTTTCAATGCCAGTTTCAGCGGCTCGGGAAGAAGCTGGAGGGCATCGACAATGAGTTCGCCAGCGTTTCCCGAAACTGTTACCCAATGGCGGACAGCCACAGCTTGATACCTCAATGACTTTGCTGAACACAGGTGGATGCATCTTCACCCGAACGGAGAGCATGGACTTCCTGGCCCTCATGACTTGGCCCTCAGCCCAATGGATAGCATATGAACCAATCCGCTTCCGCCCGGGGTATCCATATGGGCGAACATCTCGGAGATGCGCGGTCCCTGTCACTTCCGGGCATCTGGGCAATAGGGAATTTCCGCAGTCCCGCATCGGGGACTTGATCAACAAACGCATGGTCGTGCATAATCGAAGCCCAATGCCTTCATCCAGTCGGCATTGGCAAACAATGTGTTCGAAGCCAGCCATTTGGGTTGAAATCCACCTATATGGCTTGCAGGATGTGGCGTCACGAGACTGGACTATGGCGAACGCCCTGCCGGATACGGGGCGCATTGAAGCAAACCAACCGAGGGAGGATCCCCGAATGAAACTGAAACTGGTAACTGCCGCCCTGGTCGGCGTGATGGTCACAGGACCCGCGATGGCGGACCTGGTGTTCCCGTCACTCAGCTACCGCACTGGACCTTACGGGGCCAACGGTGCCCTGTTCGCTGATGGTTACGCTGATTACTTCACGCTGCTGAACGAGCGCGATGGCGGTATAGGTGGCGTTCCTACACGGATCGTGGAATGCGAGACTGGCTACAACACCGAAAAAGGCGTTGAATGCTACGAAGCGACAAAGGGCGAGGGATCGCTGATATATCAACCACTGTCGACCGGAATTACATACCAGCTAATCCCCAAGGCAAGTGCCGATGGCATTCCGGTTCATTCGATGGGCTACGGCAGGACTTCAGCCGCAAACGGCAAGGTCTTCGAATGGGTATTCAACTATCCATCCAACTACTGGAACGGCGAGTCGATCGCAACAAATCACATTCTTGACCTGAACGGCGGCGACATCAGTGGAAAGTCGATCGCACTGGTCTATCACAACTCCGCATACGGCAAGGAGCCGATTCGCACCCTGGAAGAGCTCGCGACAAAACACGGCTTCTCCCTGAGTCTTCTGCCTGTCGATCATCCTGGCCAGGAACAGAAATCCCAGTGGCTTCAGATCCGCCGCGAGAGCCCTGACTATGTATTGCTGTGGGGCTGGGGTGTGATGAACCAGGTCGCCATTCAGGAAGCCGCCAACATCCGCTTTCCGATGGAGAACTTCATCGGAATCTGGTGGTCCGGTTCCGAGAATGACGTGCTTCCAGTGGGCGACGGTGCTAACGGCTACAAGTCGCTGAACATGCATCTGCCTGGATCGGATCTTCCAATCTATGATGACCTGAAAACCCACGTTTACGACAAGGATCTTGGCGCGGGTGACGGCAACAGCCCTGGCACCGTTCTCTATAACAGAGGTCTCTATGCCGCGATGCTGGCCGGGGAGGCGGTTCGCACCGCACAGGAGATCCACGGTGTGGCGGATATCACGCCAGCCATGATGCGCGACGGCATGGAAGCGCTGGAAATGACCGCCGAGAAAATGGAATCGCTGAGAATTCCGAACTTCGGCCCACCCTTCGCGGTGACCTGCGAAAACCATGGCGGAAACGGTCTCGGCCTCGTGCAGCAATGGGACGCATCTGCGAGCGAATGGACGCAGATCACCGACTATATTGCCCCGGATCTCGACGTGATCGGCCCGCTGATCGAAGCAGACTCGATGGCTTATGCGAGCGAGAACAATATCGAGCTGCGCTGCAACTAGGCAACGTTCCCTGCCCCCGGCTGCGACAGGTTCGCAGCCGGGGGCATCCTGATAGGACAGACACTGCTGCCCTGGCGCAAAGTTCGGGTCATGGAGGCCCGCTTCCCTTCCTAAGCACAACGGTTTCGTTCTATGGCCGCTTTCAATACCCTGGCGATCCTCTACAAACACGCAGGATGGCGGGCCAGAGGCGGCGTTACCAAACAGCTGGCGGTTCCAGAGGTTGTCAAAGGCAAACAGTGTGCCGGCCATCTGATCGCGGTAGCTGGTAAACCGAACGGCCTGATCCGCGAAATCGACTGCCATAGGCGACCGAGGAACAGTCCCCGCCATTTCCCCTGGATCTGGCAACCTACGGTCATCGCAACTCAGCGGCCATATGCTTTGGCCGGAGTACGGAACTGATATCATGGCAAACTGGACCCGTGCATGCTCCGCTGACGAAATCGAACCCGAAGACCTGATTCGGTTCGACCATGGTGACCTCACCTTCGCGGTCTATCGCTCGCCCGACGATGAGTTCTTTTGTACCGATGGGCTTTGCACCCACGAGAAAGTGCATCTGGCTGACGGGCTGGTGATGGATCACATAATCGAATGCCCGAAGCATAATGGCCAGTTTGACTACCGCACCGGGGAACCAAAGAGATCGCCGGCCTGCGAAGCGCTCAGGACCTACCCGGTGAAGGTCAAGGACGGCGACGTCTTTATCTGCCTTGACTGAACCTCCCGGCGGAACCGTTCGCCGCTCAGACATTTGGTAAATCGACGCATGGATTGCCCAGCTGCGGGACTGACAGTTTCCAGAAGTGGAAACCATCCATCACTTATGGAGACCAATCGAGACTCCGCAGATCCTGCAGATGCCCTGGTGCAGGTCGCAATCTGCGTCAGCGGGACACCAGGCAGTCTTTGGACGCCCTGCCCGAAACGGCGAACCATGCCAACTGGACATTCCAGGAAAACTTCAGCCAGTTGACGTCAATTCCGGGACAGGCGGACATCGTTTCCTGTTCACGCTACCAGGATCGGACGGGCCCGATAGCGAGGAAGTCGGCATAGTCTTGCCAGCATTTCAGGCCAGCGGAGCACCAAAGCCTCACTCCGAATACGCTTCGGGCCGGGCCAGCCGAAAGGCCATGCCTCTTTGCAGACGGATCTATCGCAGCCATCCCGGTGCGTATTCGATGTCGCATGCACCAACCAGATTCCCTATCCGCTCCAGTGCCGATCGCAGCCGGTCCAGACGTCCGCGTCCCATCCATATGCCTGCTTCGGGCCAGAAGGCACGCATATCAAGGACCTGACGCGCACGATCGTAATTTATGTCGCCCCGTCCGATCACGCGGCTATCTTCCAGGATCGGGAACACATAATAGCCATATTCCCGTCTGGATTCAGGTATGAACACCTCAATCCGATAGCGGAAGCCAAATAACCGCTCCGCGCGTTTCCGATCACGCAGACACGGATCGAACGGGCTGAGGAGCCGGATCCGCCCCGGCGGCTTCGGGACATTGCCATCCAGGATCTCGGGAACGGCGAAACTTCGACGCAGCCTGCCGTCCTTCGATTCGACATCAACCTCAATGAGCCTGCGTTCAGCCAGATTTCGGTCACACCAGTCCCTTGCCTCCGAAGGCGATACCAGGTCCCAGAAGGCTGCAATCTCGCCAGATGTGGCAATCCCAAGACGCTCCATAGCCGCGTTGCAGGCCCAGTTAACGGTTTCGGCAGTCTCATAGCGCTGCGATATCAGATGTTCGGGCAGCACCCGTTCCGTCAGATCGAAGTATTTTCGGAATCCTTCGCGCCTGGTCACCATCAGAGCGCCTGTTCGCCAGAGGAACTCCAGCGCAGTCTTGGAAGGGTGCCATTCCCACCAACCGCCCTTCGAACCCGCGTCCCCATCCCTGACATCAGACGAACATACCGGTCCGTAATCCGATATTCGTCGCAGCACATCTGAAAGTTTCTCCTCAAACCCGTCACGACCCCACTTCTTCCACCGCTCGCGCAGACGATCGTGATCGCGGGCGAAACGCAGACGCCAGTGCGGGAAGAACTCGGTCGGGATGATCGCGGCGTCGTGGGTCCAGTGCTCGAACAACGTGCGGTCGCGTTCCAGCGGCTTCCGAAGCTTGCCTGGGCGATAGCCGTGAAGCCGCGAATGCAGGATCAGGTCATGCGCCCTTGCAACAGTGTTGATGCTGTCGACCTGTACGAACCCAAGCCGTTCGATCAGATCACGGATCGCCCTGGCCGTAACCTTTCCGCCTGTCGGCCGCGACAGCGCGTGGCGGTCAAGAAACACCTTCCTCGCATGCATGTTGGATATCAGAGGCCGCACCTTCACGAGGTGAACTCAAGCTGCACTTTCATTGACCGGCTTCGGTCACTCGCAAGCTCAAACGCTTCCACGGCCCGTTCCAGCGGCAGTGTCGCGGTTATCAGCGGTCGCAGATCGACCAGCCGCCTGCGCATGAGGGCAGCGGCAGTGAAGAATTCGTCATGGAACCGAAACGAGCCCTGTATCCTTAGTTCCTTCGTGGTCAGAACCATCATCGGCATCGCCATATCGCCACCGAGCCCGAGCTGGACCAGCAAACCACCCGGGCGCAGGCAGCTAATCGCTGTACGAAGCGCCGATTCGGCGCCGGAGCATTCAAAAGCAACGTCGAACCCCGCCTCTCCCTCGACATATGTCGCAAGCTCATCCGCCTCCGGACCGACATCAATGGTTCGGTCTGCCCCGACAGTATTCGCCATGTTGAGCGCGAATCCGGCAAGATCAGTTGCGACCACCGTCTCGGCTCCCGCACGTTTGGCACACAGAATGGTTAGGATGCCAATCGGTCCGCAGCCTGTGACAAGAACGGTCTTCCCCAGAAGTGATCCAGCCTTGCCCACAGCGTGCAGGCACACAGCCAGCGGCTCAGCCATCGCAGCCTCACCGGGCGACAGCCCGCTCGCATCGGCACATTGCGTGGCGTCTGCCACCAGGAACTGCCTGAACGCGCCCTGAATATGCGGATACGGCATCGCTGAACCATAGAATCGCATGTTCAGGCACTGATTTGGCCGCCCGTCTCGGCATAGTCGACAGCTATGGCAGGGGCGTGAAGGCGAGACGGCCACCTGCTGACCCTCGCTCAACCAAGGGACCCGTTCGCCAATGGCAGCGATTCGTCCAGCGACTTCGTGGCCAAGCACCATCGGCTCACGCAGCCGCACCGGCCCGAAGCCACCATCACGGTAATAATGCAGATCAGACCCGCAGATGCCGCCAGCGCTGACCTCAACAAGCACCTCGCCCGGCCCCGGCCCGGATGCCATGCGATCCTCGATGCGCAGGTCTTTTGGCCCGTGAATGACAACCGCCTTCATGCCACCAGTACTGGTGTTGGAAGCGGACGACCTTCGAAATGAGCCTTAAGGTTGTCGATCATCAACCTCCCCATTGCACGACGGGTCTCAAAGGTACCACTAGCGTGATGCGGTTGCAGAAGCACATTGCCGAGCTCCAGAAAACGCGGATCAATGTGTGGCTCGCCCTCAAACACATCCAGCGCCGCGCCACCAACCGTACCCGCGTCCAGAGCGTCGAGAAGCGCCTGTTCATCAACGTTTGCCGCTCGCGATATATTGATCAGCGTTCCCTCAGGGCCAAGTGCGGCCAGCACTTCCGAATTGACGATGTGACGCGTGGCTTTGGTGGCGGCGAGAGTGACGAACAGAAAGTCCGACTGAGAAGCGAGTTCTACCGGATCGGACAGGAACTCCCAGTCTGCGGCGTCCCTGTGGGGCGCGAGATCCGTATAGGCGATCCGCATGTCAAAACCGACGAGGCGCCGGGCCACAGCCATGCCGATCCTTCCAAGCCCCAGAATGCCCGCCCGCCGTCCGTGAACCCTGCGCGACAGCGCAAAGACGCCATGATCCCTCCAGTCGCCGCTTGCGACCCAGCGTTCCGCCGCAACCATTTGCCGTGACAGAGCCAGCATCATCGCCACTCCGAGATCCGCGACATCTCCGGTCAGAACGTCCGGCGTATTGGTTACGCTCACGCCATGGTCCCTGCAGGCGTCAATATCCACGCCGTCATAGCCAACGCCGTAGACAGTGACGATTTCCAGATTGGGACAGGCTTCTATCAGCGAGCGGTTCACGCGGTGAACGCCCCTTGGCGTGATGCCCCGAATTCTGGAGCCGATCTCCACGGGAATATCGCCTGCATCCACCGCCCCCTGATGGAGATGCATTGTGAACGCCTCTTCGAGCGCCTGCTGATCCCAGGCCGGAAAGGGAGAAAGCTGCAGGATGTCCGGTTTCGCCATATGCCGTGTTCCGTTGGCTGAATTTCGGTGATAGGCGCAGAGTGTGGGAAATGACGGTGCATGTCGAGCGGAAGTGCGGACCAGGATGGCAAAAGGCGCGGCCATTTTTGACCTGACAGGCCGAAGGGCGCTGATTACCGGTTCGTCGCAGGGAATCGGCCTCGCATTGGCCCAGGGGCTGTTAGAGGCGGGCGCCGACATAATCCTCAATGGCCGAAACGCTGACCGACTTTCCGGCGCCGCCCGGTTTCTGCGTGGCAAAGGCGCCACGGTCCACGAGGCTCCATTCGATGTCACCGACCACGAAGCGGTCAGAGCCGCAGTCGACCGTATCGAAACAGAAATCGGCGCAGTCAACATCCTGGTCAATAACGCCGGAATGCAGTTCCGGGCGGAACTGGAACGGTTTCCAGTCGACAGATTCGAGGCGCTGCTGCAGACCAACATCGCGTCCGTCTTCAACGTTGGTCAGGCCGTCGCCCGCCACATGATCCGACGCGGTGCTGGAAAGATCATCAATATCGCCAGCGTCCAGACAGCTCTCGCCCGCCCCTCCATCGCACCCTATACCGCGACAAAGGGTGCGGTCGGGAATCTCACCAAGGGCATGGCCACCGACTGGGCAAGGCATGGACTGAACTGCAACGCAATTGCGCCAGGTTATTTTGACACGCCCCTGAACGCCGCCCTGGTCAAAGACCCTGAATTCTGCCGATGGCTTGAACGACGGACTCCTGCGGGACGCTGGGGCCGGATCGAGGAGCTGGTGGGTGCCTGCGTCTTTCTGGCCTCCGATGGTTCAGGTTTCGTCAACGGGCATATCCTCTATGTCGACGGCGGCATCACCGCCTCTCTCTGAACATCGCCTGTTCGTCGTCATGGGAGTGGCGGCCTGTGGCAAATCCACCGTTGGAGCGGCACTGGCCAGCCGAATCGGGGCCACGTTCGTGGATGGAGACATCCTGCACCCTCCGTCGAACATCGCAAAGATGTCTGCCGGGACTCCCCTGACCGACGATGATCGGAAACCCTGGCTGGACAGGGTTGGTGAGGTGCTTGCCACTGGAGGCGGACGCCGCATCATCGGCTGTTCGGCCCTGAAGCGCGCCTATCGCGATCGCATACGGATCTCCGCAGGCGAGCCAACGGGATTTCTGCACCTGGCTGGGAAGCGCTCGGTCATCGAAGCGCGCATGCATCTGCGGACGGGTCATTTCATGCCAATCACGCTTCTGGACAGCCAGTTTGCCACTCTACAGCCGCTCCAGCCGGATGAGATGGGCTTCACCATCGACATTGATCAGTCAATCCAGGCGATCGTTGCAGCGCTGACCCGCAGACTGGTGTGATGAAGCCACCTGTATTTACAGCAGGAACATAAGCCACTATCCGCAGGCTGAAAGAGAACAGGGGAGCTGTCCAGCATATGACCAATTTCCTCCACGAGAACGACCTGCCTGACGGTCTGGCTCTCGGGCCCGTCGTTGCAGTGGACTGCGAGACCATGGGACTCAACTTTCACCGGGACCGGTTATGCCTGGTACAGCTTTCTGGCGGCGACGGCGACGCCCATCTGGTCCATATTGCGGCCGATCAGGAACAGGCGCCCAATCTCTGTGCGATGCTCAAGGATCCCGATGTGCTTAAGCTCTTCCATTTCGGCCGTTTCGACATCGCTGCCCTCTTCTGCGCCTTTGGAGTACTCGCGGCGCCCGTCTACTGCACCAAAATCGTCTCAAGGCTCGTCCGCACCAATACCGACCGACACGGACTGAAGGATCTGATCAAAGAGCTGCTACAGGTCGAAATCTCCAAGCGGGAGCAGTCGAGCGACTGGGGTGCCGAAAAGTTGACCACGGAACAGATCGACTACGCCGCTTCGGATGTCCTCTACCTGCACAGGCTGCGCGACAGGCTGGACACCCGCCTGATTCGGGAAGGTCGGGAGCAGCTTGCCCAGTCCTGTTTCGAATTTCTGCCCACCCTGGCCCTTCTCGATCTTGCGGGCTGGCGGGATACGGACATATTTTCCCATTGAGCCGGGCGATGGCGGAAGCGGATGAATAGGGACGCCTTTCTGAACGCCGGACGGCGCGTGATTCGCCGTGAGGCACAGGCACTTGGTCTTTTGGCCAGTGCCATTGATGAGAGCTTTGCCAATGCCGGAGAGTTCCTTCTCGCGGCGCGCGGCCGGATCATCGTTTCGGGGATGGGAAAATCCGGCCACATCGCGCGCAAGATCGCCGCGACACTCGCCAGCACAGGCACACCAGCCCATTTTGTCCATCCAGCTGAAGCGAGCCACGGCGATCTTGGCATGATGGCCCAGGGTGATGTGGCGCTGGTGTTATCCAATTCAGGCGAGACCCCGGAACTTGCCGACCTTATCGCATATACCCGCCGCTTTGGAATTCCGCTGATCGGGATTGCCGGCAACCGGGACAGCACGCTTCTCCAGCAATGCGACGTAGGTCTGGTGCTACCGAGCGCCGAAGAAGCCTGCGACAAAGGCATTGTTCCAACGACCTCCACCTCCATGACCCTTGCGCTCGGCGATGCGCTTGCCATCGCGCTGATGGAGCATCGACGATTCACACCGGAGCGGTTCCGCGAGTTCCACCCCGGGGGCAGGCTGGGTGCGCGCCTTTCCAGGGTTCAGGATCTGATGCATAGGGACCCACCGCTTGTCGCCGAAGACATGCCGATGAGCGAGGCGCTGCTGGTGATGACCCGTCAGGGCTTCGGCGTTGTCGGGGTAAGGGGAGAAACGGGCGGTGCGCTTGCTGGAATTGTTACCGATGGCGACTTGCGCAGGAACATGGCCGGACTGCTTGAAAAGACGGCACAGGAGGTGATGACCGCTGGCCCGCATACGATTGGGCCGGATGCGCTGGCGGAGGAGGCGGTTGCGCTGATGAACGAATACCGGATCACCTGCCTGTTCGTCGTCGATCCGGCCGGGAGCCGAAATCCTGTGGGCATCCTGCATGTCCATGATTGCCTGAGGGCTGGAATCGTATAGAAGAATGGCCATACACGACAGCTATTCCCGCTTGGTCTCATGGCTGAAAGTCCTGCTTCCACTCATGGCGCTAGGAATTCTGTCGGTCGTGTTCCTGATCGCACGCGGGGTCGATCCCGCGCAGGAGTTACGCTACGCCGATGTTGACATCACTGAACTGGCAGATCTGCAAATGATCCGGAATCCCAGATATTTCGGCGTCACAAGCAATGGCGCGGCGATCAGGCTATCCGCCGAGAGCGCCTTGCCTGACATGGCCAGACCAGGTTCCGCCACCCCAGAACGTATTCGCGGCCATGAAGCCCGCGCCGAAATTGACATTCCCGACGGCGACAGAATAAATGTCCTTGCCGGCGGTCTCGATCTTGATGTCTCGGAGAATCTGGCAACCTTTTCCGGAGGGGTGCGGATAGAATCCTCCAGTGGCTTTGTCCTTCTTGCCGAGGCGGTGCGGCTCGCACTTGACGCAGCACAGATGTCATCGGATATACCGATGACGTTCTCCGCGCCAATCGGTCGCATTGCTGCAGATAGTTTTCAGATGAAGGAGAAAGGAGGAGATACATCCGATTTTGTTTTGGTATTCAGGGGTGGCGTGACAATGCTATTTGATCCCAGAAAATGAGGTGTTCCGTGATTCCCAGTTTCTGTACCAAACTGTTCGTGTTCTTTCTTTGGATGATGGTTTCGAGTCTGCCCGCGCTGGCGCAGAGCACCGAACTGAAGTTTGGAGCCGGTGGCCATGATAGCAACCTACCGGTGGAAATCACCTCCTTGGAGCTGGTTCTGGACCAGACGGATGGCTCTGCCATCTTTTCCGGGGATGTGGTCATCCGTCAGGGCGCAATGGTCCTGAAATGCGGTATGGTTCGCGTCGAGTATAACGCAAGTGCCACGGCTGGAGAGGACAGGATAACCGCAATCCGCATGTCAGAGGGTGTGACATTCGCAAGCGATGGTGAAACCGCCGAATCGGGAAAGGCGGTCTATTCCCCGTCTGAGGGTCTCCTCGTGATGACAGGGAGTGTGCTGATAGTTCAGGGAGTCACCGCCATCAGCGCTGACAGGCTGGACTATGATCTTGTCAACGGGACCGGGCGGGTGCAGGGGAATGTCAGAACTGTCCTGCGGCTGAACGAAAACTGATGGTCACCATGCCCAACCTCAACGTCATGGATGGCCAGCCTGGCCTGCATGTCACCAAGATTCGCAAAAGCTACCAAAAGAAACCGATCATCAGGGACATCAGTCTTGATCTGGGGCGTGGGGAAGTCGTCGCTCTGCTTGGCCCGAACGGTTCGGGCAAGACGACGACGTTCTACACGATAGCAGGCCTGATCAAACCCGAAGGTGGTCGGGTGATGATCGATGGGCATGATGTAACCTATCTGCAGACGCATCGCCGGGCCCAGCTCGGCATTGGTTATCTGCCGCAGGAGATTTCGATTTTCCGCGGTCTGAATGTCGAGGAGAACATCCTTGCCATCCTGGAGATCTCGATACAGGACAAATTCCGGCGATACGAGCGGCTGGAGGAACTGCTTTCGGAGTTCTCCATAAGCCATCTTCGGCGCGCTTCGGCCCTGTCGCTCTCGGGCGGAGAACGGCGGCGCGTGGAAATCGCCCGATGCCTCGCGTCAAATCCAAAATATCTGTTGCTCGACGAACCCTTCGCAGGCGTGGACCCGATCGCTGTGGATGAGATTCGCACCCTGGTGGCTGACCTCAGGTCGAGAAGCATAGGGGTTCTGATCACGGACCACAATGTGCGGGAAACACTGGAAATCGTCGACCGGGCCTACATACTGCATGACGGCCGGGTGCTGATGAGTGGCCTTACCAGTGAAGTCCTGAATGACGAGAACGTTCGCCGCGTGTTTCTTGGTCCTGGATTCAAGATCACATAGGGATGAAGCCGATACAGGCCCGAACCTTCATGCATCCTGTCAGTTTTTCGTTGACGTTGATTTCATTCCTGCTGCAAAATGGCTTCAGTGCCAGGCCCTGCCATCGTCGCCTATCCCGTTCCTGCAGGGTGGTGTTCGGTTCCGCTGGCTGTCTGCATCGCAGGGCCGGGGGCAGGGCGGCAGTTCACATTCGACCGAATGCAGCCGAAGAAGATTTGCTGGACTCGAACGCTTGAATCCAAGGAGGCATTATGCAGTTTCAGATAAGCGGCAAGCAGCTTGATGTTGGCGAAGCCCTTCGGAACCGTGTTGAGGACGACCTGTTCGCCGTCGTCGGCAAATACGCCAGGCGGGCGACCGATGCCCAAGTGGTGTTTTCGCGGGAAGGGCATGACTTTGCCTGCGAAATCATCGTGCATCTGTCGACCGGGCTCACGGCCCAGGCGCGTGGAAACGCGCATGACATATATGCCGCATATGACCAGGCAGGCGAACGGATGGACAAGCAGTTACGCCGGTACAAGCGTCGACTGAAGGATCATCATCGGGACCGCGCGACTCCTGTGGAACTGTCCGACGCTTCGTCCTATATCCTGGCTACTTCAGAGCCTGGGCAGGACTCAGGCATCGAGCAGGAACAGGAGCCGGAATCGCTGCAGCCAATCATTGTAGCCGAGATGGAAACCAAGATACCGTCGCTGTCCGTTGGCGAGGCCGTGATGCAGATGGAACTCGCGGGCGCTCCTGTTCTTGTCTTTCGTAACGAGGGCCATTCCGGGGTTAATGTCGTATACCGCCGGGACGACGGGAACATCGGCTGGGTCGATCCGCGCAATGTGGACTGAGACCCATGGTATGCGGACATCTGACTGAACAGGTGGATCATGGAGCTTTCTTCGATCATTGAACCTGGAGCGGTTCGGTTCTTCAGTGGAGTTTCGAACAAGAAACGGCTGTTCCAGAAGGTGGGGGACCTGGCAGCACAGGCTTACGGCGTAGATCGACATGAAGCGACGGAGGCACTGACCAACCGTGAGGCGCTCGGATCGACTGGTGTCGGAAAGGGCATTGCGCTTCCGCATGCACGGCTGATTGAGCTGGAGGAGGTGATTGGCGTGTTCGTTCGTCTTGACAGGCCGATTGACTTCAACTCCGTGGACCGGCTGCCGGTTGATCTGGTCTTTGCGCTGTTCGCGCCGGTCGAGTCCGGTGTGGATCATCTGAAGGCGCTGGCCCTGGTGTCACGCACGTTGCGAGATACGTCCGTCTGTTCAAAGCTGAGGTCTAACGGGGATTCCGCAACACTTCATGCGGTTCTGACCGAAATGACGGCGGAAGCGGCATGAGTGAGCCAGGAAAGGTCGGGCTGCAGCTACCGTCCTTCTGGCACGTCATGTAAGCTGAACACTGTCATGAAGCATCTCCAGGTCACTCCTGGTTGCCGGAATGCAGCTTCACCCACAGGACAGGATTTTCCAGCCGCGGATAGCATGACTTCCGTCAGGTCAAGATGCTGGACGGATCGGGAAACTGGTCCTGCGGCGAATTGCCATGGGGGGCGCATCTCCGCATCATCGGTCGTTTCGGAAGGGAAGTGGGGCGATACGGAGTGAAGCTCGGCTCCCGAAACTGTCACCTTACGCCACACGGCATGCCGACCTTCAGAAAGTGATGTGTCGAAGAAACCGGACGGCACGCTTCACGGGAACCGGGCGAGCCTGGAGACAGCCCGCAACAGCGGTCGAAGCCCAACCTACCGCACCGTCTTAATTCAGCTGAACCTGCAGCGGATAATGCCCATCCTTGAATTCGCCAAACAGTGAAGGCAGGTCAGGATGATCAACCGGTTCACCCGAATTGTCCGCCTCGAGATTCTGCTCGGACACATAGGCCACATAGTAACAATGATCGTTCTCCGCGAGAAGATGATAGAATGGCTGATCCTTTTTTGGCCTACCTTCCTTCGGGAGGGACTCGTACCATTCCTCAGTGCTGGAAAATTTTGGATCAACGTCAAACACGACACCGCGGAATGGGTGCTTTCTGTGGCGAACCACCTGCCCCAACCCATATTTGGCGCATTTCTTCATCATTCCGTCAATTCCTCTTGCCGACGCATTCTGATGTAATCATGGCAGCCTGTCCACGTAATATTGCGAGAATCAAGCAGATTTGCAAGCGTAGCCTGCGTCGCGTTGGCAATGCGCGCAGGAGCGCATTTCCCGGATGCTGTCATTCGACTGGATCACGGCCTAGACATACCATCCAGTCCAGCGCAACACCAGCCCTGATCAGCTTCCATGTCCGTTGCAGAGAGGCTGGGCGCGACCTTTCGCAGACCTGCCAACACGACCCGGCCGGTCAAGTGGAGAGCAGGGATCGCATATGTCATCCGAAATTACCTTTCATTTCGACCAAAGCTGCTGTAAGCGTCGATAGTACAGGCGGAACGGCATCGGGCACGGAAGATGACCAGACTATTCGGCATATTGTTGATTCTCGTCCTGATCTCCAGCTGCGGCTCAGGTCCTTCGACGCCACGTAATCTGAACGATGCATGCAGTATCGTAAGCCAGCGACCATCCTATCTAAAGGCGTTCAAGCGCACCGAAAGAAGGTGGGGCGTTCCCATCCATGTGCAGATGGCAACGATCTATCAGGAATCCACCTTCAACAGCAAGGCACGCACGCCGATGCGCTACGCCCTGGGGATTATTCCCATGGGACGGCAGTCATCGGCCTATGGCTATGCCCAGGCGCTTGACGGCACATGGAAGGAATACAGGGCGGAAGCCGGCAAACGATTCGCCCGACGTGACAACATCGGCGACGCAACTGATTTCATGGGCTGGTACATGAACAACACCCGCAAGCGCACCGGAGTTCCGTTGAGTGATGCCCGCAACCAGTATCTGGCCTATCACGAGGGGCATACCGGATATCTGCGCGGCTCGCATCGCAGCAAGCCCTGGCTCATTGGCGTTGCTGCCCAGGTGCAGGAGAGGTCGGACATGTACCAAAGGCAGCTCAGGAACTGCCGCGCCGTTTGATCACCGTGTCCGTTTCTCGGCTTCCAGCGAAATATTGAACAGGGAGGCCGCGAGTTCCGTGTCCCTGTGCAGGTCGGCCAGAATCACCGTGGTTTCCGATCCATCGCTGCCAGTGATGACCCATTTACGCAGTTCCACCGGCGGTCCAGAGAACACCAGGCGGATCATGCCGGCATCCGGGCGCCGGCGATCCTGCAGCGAAATACTGGTTGCGATGCCATCGAAGCTGTGGCCGGCAACCATGGCCTCCTGCCCGAGATCGACGTGCCGCTTCAGGATGAGATGAAGCGGTGTGCGTCGCAGCGGATACTGCTCCGGCGGCTGGTTTGACTTGCCATCAAAAATCGCCAGTTGCCCTGAACCCGCGATCACAAGCGCAGCTTCGGGCGGATCGTATTCGAACCTGACCCGCCCCGGCCGTTTCAGGTAAAGGGTTCCCGTGGAAATCGTGCCATCGGCATTGATCTGTGTGAATGCGCCTTTCACGGATACCAGGCCGTTCAGGTATGTCGAAATCCTGTTCAGGGGCAGCATTTCCGCGGCCCAGGCCGGAATGGGCAGGAATGTGGCGCAGCCAAGGGCTGCAAAGGTGCGGCGGGTGAGTTTCATGGAATCCGTTATAGGGACTGTTGCCACCTTCTGCATGCCAATCCGGGCGAAATCGCCGAAATTTGTTCAGACTTCGGCCATTCGCCTCGCGACCAAACGGGTGTCAATTTGGTTCTGGTGCCAGAATTTCGCGCTTCCCCACGTGATTCGCGCCGGAAACCAGTCCCTGCTCCTCCATCTGCTCCACCAACCTCGCCGCCTTGTTGTAACCAATGGCAAGCTTTCGCTGGATGTAAGAGGTGGAGCACTTCCTGTCGTTTATCACGATTGCCACCGCCTGGTCATAGAGCGCATCCTTACCATCGGTGTTTCCACCTATCCCGAGAGTCTTGTCGATGTCACTTTCACGATCCGCATCCAGCCCGTCAACAACCCCAGAGACATATTCCGGTGGGCCAGAGGCCTTGAGAAACTTCACGACCTCCTCCACCTCCTCATCGCTTACGAAGGGTCCATGTATCCGCGAAATCCGCCCTCCGCCCGCCATGAACAGCATGTCCCCCATGCCGAGCAGCTGTTCAGCTCCCTGTTCGCCGAGAATGGTGCGGCTATCGACCTTGGTAGTCACCTGGAAGGAGATACGGGTCGGGAAATTGGCCTTGATCGTACCGGTGACGACATCGACCGAAGGACGCTGTGTCGCCATTATCAGATGGATGCCGGACGCCCGCGCCATCTGCGTCAGCCGCTGTATGCAGGCTTCGATCTCCTTTCCGGCAACCATCATCAGATCGGCGAACTCGTCAACCACCACGACGATATAGGGCAGCCTTTCGGGCTCGAACTCCTCTGTCTCGAACACCGGCTCACCTGTTTCGTCGTCAAATCCGGTCTGCACGGTACGGCTGAACATGTCGCCTTTGGCGAGCGCGTCCCTGACGCGTGCGTTATAGCCATCGATGTTGCGGACGCCGAGTCTGGACATCCTGCGGTAGCGTTCCTCCATTTCCCCCACGATCCATTTCAGGGCTACGACAGCCTTCTTCGGATCGGTCACCACGGGGGAAAGAAGATGCGGGATGCCGTCATAGACGGACAGTTCAAGCATTTTCGGATCTATCATGATCAGCCGGCAGTCATCAGGCGTGAGCTTATAGAGAAGCGACATGATCATCGTGTTGATCGCCACCGACTTGCCGGAGCCCGTTGTTCCCGCGATCAGCAGATGCGGCATCTTTGCCAGGTTCTCCACAACCGAAGCGCCGCCGATGTCCTTCCCGAGAGCGAGTGGAAGTGTCTTTTCGGAGTCACCGAAATCCCTGGTCGCGAGGATCTCGCGCAGCATTACTTTCTCACGGCTGGCATTTGGCAGTTCGATGCCGATCACACTACAGCCCGGGACGGTCGAGACGCGGGCGGCCAAGGCCGACATGGACCGGGCGATGTCATCCGCCAGGCCGATGATTCTGCTCGCCCTCAGCCCTGGCGCCGGCTCCAGCTCATACATCGTGACAACGGGGCCGGGCCGGACGCTGACGATGTCGCCCTTGACACCATAGTCATCCAGGACGCTTTCCAGCATGCGGGCGTTTTCCGTCAGTGCCGCCTCACTCAGCTGTTGGCGCACCCTACCGGCCGGATCTTCCAGCAATGACAGAGGTGGCTTTTCACGCGTCACTTTCTCGTCACTGAACCTAAGCCGGGGCTGCGCCTCCGCTTTGGCCTGGCGTGACAGCCTGTATGAGCGGCGCTTTGCGACCTTCACCAGGGTGATCGGGTCTGGAACTTCGGGAGCATGAGGGGCAACTGTCCCTCCAGCTTCCTGCAATCCAGGGAACTGCTCAATTGGTGGCGTCCCCGGATCGATGAAGTCGGTCTCGCCGCCCTGCTCGGCAACGGTCAGCGGAGGTTCCGCATGGTGGCGGTTCCGCTCATTCGGTCTGGAGGGAGGGTCGCCCATCGAATCTAAGTCGGTGGAGACGGGAGGCTCGTATCGCGCGGCCCGCCGTGATTTTTTCCGCGGAAGCCGTATCTGCGACGCGATGACTCTCAGCAGCCCTCCACCGAGGAATCTGCCCATGCCACCGATTTCAGCCATTGAGAAGCCCAGCGCATACAGACCCAGAATGAGTGCCCCCGACGCCAGAATCAGGGTAATCGCATTCAGCGCCTCCACCGCAGTGAACGGGATTCCGTCCAGGATCATTCCCAGCACCATGTCTCCGAACATTCCACCGAGACTAAAGCTGTGAGCCCACGCGCTGCCAGGAATCTGCGTCGAAAAAAAGACGGAGGTCACTGCAATCCAGATTGGTGCGAAGATGATTCGAACAGGTAACCGCCCGGATCCCCGTTGCAGCGCGAGTCGCCCGCCCCACACAAGAAACAGCAGTGCGAAGGTCCAGCCGCCCCAGCCAACCACCATGAATAGAATTGATGCGAACGAGGCTCCAAACCAGCCAAGCAGGTTCCGTACGGGCGCGTCGGTCGCGGACAGCCAGCTCGAATCGCTTGGCTGGTAGGATCCCAGAGCCAGGGCCATTGCGGCACCAGCACCGAACAGAACCACGCCGATCATCATCTTGAAGCGCCGCTCCAGCAGTTCCTGGGTTTCTCGATCCAACAGTCTTCTGCGGACATTCGCCTGATATGTCGCCATTGGGATTCCCGCCTCAGTTATAGACGCAGTCGCGCAGCCTGTTCAGGCCGCATCTGAGTTCGTCAATTTTTGCAACCATCGCGACCCGGATGTATTCGGATCCCGGATTGAAGCCATCCACCTCGCGACCCAGATAGGTGCCAGGAAGCACCCTCACCCCAGTCTCCCGCCAAAGTCTCAGTGCCGCTTTCTCTCCGTCGCCCACACGCAGCCACAGAAAGAAACCGGCGTTGCAGGGCACGTAATCCGGCATTGAGCCAAACAACCTGTCGGCAAGCAGGTATTTCTCGCGGTAAAGGGAGCGGTTCTCCTCCACATGGTCCTCGTCCTCCCAGACCCTGACGGCAGCCCGCTGCAGCGGTAGTGGCAACGGTGCGCCGCCATATGCCCGAAGCCGTCTGACGCATGCGATGGCTTCCGGCCCGCCCGCGATGAATCCCGACCGAAGCCCTGCCAGATTGGACCGCTTTGAAAGCGAATTGACCGCCACCACCCGCTCAGCGGAAACGCCCATCCCGGCAGCGACCTGTAGCACGCCAACGGGAGGTTCGCCCCTATAGAGCTCTGAATAGCATTCATCCACAAAGAGCAGGAATCCATGCCGTTCGGCGAGGGAGATGAGGTCCCTGAGGTAGTCCCGAGGCGCGACCATTCCCTGTGGATTGGAAGGCGAGCAGAGATAGGCCACGCCGACCCGGTCCAGAAGCTCTGGCGCGAGGCCTGCGTAGTCCGGCAGAAACCCGGTCTCTGCAGTAGCGGGCACATAGACGGGCTCCGCACCCGAGGCCAGGGCGGCGGCGGCATAGACCTGGTAGAAGGGATTCGGCATCAGCACCGCGGCCTGCGATCCGCCACGTGAGCGTTCCGGGCACAGCGCCAGACAGGCGTTGAACAGCCCTTCACGGGAACCGTTCAGTGCCATGATCTGACGATCCGCTGACAGTCGCACACAGTAACGGCGGAATATCCAGTCCGCGATGGCCTCAAGAAGCTCTGGCGCGCCGTCATTCGGCGGATATCGCCCAAACTCCCCGGAATGCTCGGCGATGACTTCTCCGACCCAGGCAGGAAATCCGTGTCGTGGCTCACCAAGTGACATATGAATCACGTCGCCACCTGGTGCGTAGCCATCAAGCAACGCCCGAAGCCGGGTGAATGCATATTCTGGCAGGCCTGAAAACCGCTCGGGACTCTTTATCGCCACGTTGTTCTGCCTCGGTATGCGGGCTCGTTACTGACCCGCTTATGCGTGGAATAGCCGTTCATGCTGATCAGGTCAAGTCTAACTCAGAATTGGTGCGCTCAATTCCCGTCGATGGAGCTACTGTCCCATCCGGGGGCTTCCGGAAGCGGCTTCGGGAGGCACTCCGAAATCCAAGGTCTCCGCCATCAGGCGGCAGCGCCGTCGGTGGGAACAGCGGTTCAGTCCCCATCCACCCGATCGTGGACAACTTCCCCTTACCCCGGAATTACGCAATCAGATCGGGATGACATTCTTCTAAATGGCATTGTAGATGTCCAATAGAAGATCTGGATTACTCCCCTCGCCCCGCAACTCACGCTTCAGATTGTCGAGAAACGGTAAGAATTTTTCCCGTCTATTGGTGAAATGTTCACTCGATTGGGGCCGCAAAGAGAGGTCATCTTTTACACGTTTCAGAACATCCAGGAGATTTTCTGCCAACGGATCCGCACCTAACAGGAGTGCTTTCGGTTCCTTCAAACGCCACCTCAGCAATCCCGCCATCAAAAATTGTGCATAGATGAACTTCGTGTACCCCGTGCCGATACTATTCTCGAAGTCCGTAATGGTTCGTTTGGCTAAGCGGTCGACATCCTCCCTTGTCAAAAGCTTAGGGGCAGTATCTGAGCGAGACAGAAGGAATGCCATGCACGCGCACTCGACCCGCCAGTTCCAAGCCTCGACACGCGATGACATCAACAACCGGATCACGCGCTGTTCAGAGCGTTCATTATTCAAAATGCGACCCAATCCCTGATAGATCAGAACCCAGCTACTCGGATAACGCACGAAGGGATGACTGAACCCCGTAAGTCGTCGTCTTTCGATACAGTCCATGAGCCATTCCGCGACCTCAGGTGGACACCTGCGGAACTGCCAGGTCAGAAACTTCAGAGCACCGTTGTCCTCGACTTCCGGCCGCGCATGTACATCCAGACGCCTGTGCGTGACATCCAAGGCGATCTTCGTAAACTGTTCAAAGCGGAGTTTACTCTCCCCATCGATTTTATCCGGCAAATGTCCGTCACTCGATATGCAATACTCACCGAAGGGGCGGGCAGATAGCTTTCCTGCAAGCGCGGCCCAATCGACTCGGCAGCGTTCGGGATCGGTTTGAAGCAGTTCAAAGAGTGAGACGGAGCGTCGGCTTTCTTCCCAAGAGCGCAGACTACACTCCAAGACCAAACGCCGAGGTATTGAGACCTCAGCTTCGTGGCTTTCGATGATTGCGTTCCATGAACGATCGTCATCTGTCGCCTCACTCCAGTCGATCGTGAACTGCCTTCCCAGGCCCGGTGCATCCATCACGATCCTCGCCCTACCCGCCGCCGGCTTCTGTTCCACCCAGAGGGAAACCGGGGACTGCTGCTGGAGTGGTTTCTCTAGATGTATGGTCGCTTTGCGTGGGTGCGGCTCAGCGTCTTTGCGAAGGTAGACGGAAATGCTGGGCTGCCCCGATGGGATTGCAAGTTCCGCAGGTTTGGGGCTTCGGTAGATCCGCCCGGCCTCCAGTGTTTCTTTGGCATCAATCAAATCGAAGCTGCTCGCACCATCCGGCCCGAAGACGATTGTCGAAATGCGCGGCAGAAAGTCGAAATAGACCGGATCGCCATCCCTAAGACGACGAGCCGCAACAAGGGCACCCTCCGCTACCGCCGTCGGCTCCAACCTGATGACCTCGCAAGAAACGGCCCTCCTGATGAAATCGGACAATGCCTCGCGAACGACACCTTCCGACAGGGTCTCCATCAACACTGCCGAGCAATTGCCGATATCCGGCAAGGCTTCGGATAGGATGGGCAGATTGACGCATCGTGCCCCGCTCAGATCAGGCATTTCTTCCCAGTTTCCGTTTTGCAGGCGGACCATTTCTCGGGCGCAGGTCATACCCAATGCCGCCTTTCCAACCGAACGCGCCTGCGCTCGATGGGCTGTACGCCCGGACCAGCCCTTCTCCTCGAGTGCAGCATTCCGCGCCGCCTCCACCAGACGCTCGTATCCAATGTTTCCCGGAACGGTCTTTCCCGAACGCCTTCTCTCTGGCGCAATGACTTCATTGCTCCTGCCACTGGCACGCCGCATGAGAAGCTTTTGCACGGAAACGCCACGATTGGAGTGGCAGATGACGGCGACCCACATGCCATCGAAGACGTGACCCTTGTCGTAGGCATGAAGAGCGGCTAGGACGGGTCTCCAGACCAACATTGAGTTTGGGAACCTGCCGACCGAAAGCGCTTTGAGCAACCGTTCCTGATCAATCTCCGTACTTTCGGACGAATCATCGATTGACACGACATTGTAGTTTGCACCTCTGGCCAACCCCATAAACGCCGCGGCAAAGGGTTCCTCGCGTTCCTCCCGACCTTCCAGAAGGTCGCGCACCAAGACTCGGCGACTTCTAAGCCCGACTTCACCCCAACCATCCCCCATTCCGTGAGGCGCCAAATCCGCTTGGGGCCCACCAACCCAGCGCGAATTTTCGTTTCCCACGTTCACGACGCTGGTCAGGGGGCCACCCTCGATTATGTCAATCGGCCCTATTTCCTCTTGCTTACCCGGCACCGACCGCCAGTTCTTGACCGCGAAATCACGCCATCCATTCAGGTCGAAACCACAGGCTTTCCGTTTGTTCATTCCGCATCCAAATAGATTTCTCTGTGAACAAAATTTTTGACTTCATTGAATCCATGGTTGAGGCCGTCTCCGGAAGGATCAAGCGCGATACCTTTGACCTGAATACTTCCTTTGGATACGGACTCCGATCCTGTCTGCCCGCGTGCGGGTGTCAGGATCAGGCCATGGCGCAATACTTCACTAGCCGCGAGAGATTGAATTTCTTCCAAGACCAACACCGCCTCGGCCACGTCCTTCTTAAGATCCAGCCGCTTCATGGCGTGAGGTGTCCATACCGCAACACGGCGAGGTAAGTGGGATGAACCTATATCCGTGATTTTGAGCGCGACATGTGCCCTCGCAGCCGTGAGAAGGGCACCGGGCCTTTCGGGACGCGACTGGATTTCCACGATGCGGTTCCTGTCCGTCAACCAAAATACTGCCATAGGTCGATCCTGCGAGAACCAACGCCCCCCGACGGCTTCGGCTCTCCAAACGACTGGAGATTGTGCAACAAGTTCAGCCTTCTCCAACTCAGCGATTGCGAGCGTGATCGCCAGCACCGCAAAATCGGTCCAAGCCTCTGCCTGCCACGCCCAAAGATCATCTATCGCCTCTTGGCGAAGAAGCAAACGTCGCCAACTTTCATAAACTTTCCTGTAGCTCTTGCTTTGCATGAGAACATAATTCGGCGTGATATCGGTCCGTGCGACCAACACATCATGATCGTGAAGCGTCTTTGCCAAGTTCCGGCAGAACTTGCGAAACTCATCGACCTGCACATAACGGCCACTCTTGCTAGCATGGCGATGCTCGCGCATCCAATCCCGAGCCACTTCCGCAGCAAGCTTCGCATAAGCGTGCAGAACCCGGTTTTCCAGTGTGTCAAAATTCTCCCGCCGAACGGTCGCCAGAATTCGCTGCGCGGCGCCTGCGCGCTCAGGGACATTTCTTCCGGGTTGCCGACTGAGCCAAACCATGGACGCACGATCCATCTCCTGAACGCGGTCAAGCCGCGTCAGTTCCCTTTGGCGTCGAAGAACGAAACGAATGTGTTTCGTCAGTTCCCTCAGGATCGGCTGCATCAGGCCCGCCTGCAACACGATTTCGGCCATGCGCGGGTCTTCTTCATCTTCAGCCTTCTTCCAGGCACCCCGCAACCGACTCCAGATTTTCCCCGGATCATCAAGCGCTTCCTCCAGTTACTGAATGCGAGCAAGAAATTTATTCATGTACTGAAGCGCTTCGGCCCCCGCTTTTTCAGCCTTAGATGTCGGCTCCTGACCTCCATGTGGACGAACCGGAAACTCCCTGCGTGACGGGCACTCAGCCTGGTCACGTTTAGGGTAGGGAAATAGCACGAGAGTGTGTGTCTTCCCTCTGATATCGCCGGACATCAACTTCATGTATTCGGGCTCACGCGAAGGGTTTCCCTCGAACGTGCAGAGTAGGCAGTCGGACGGACCAAAGGGCCCATCCGAACCACGCCCTCGAGACGCCCATGGTCGCGAAAGATACCGCATTAGCGTATGACTCCGCCCCATACGAACTGACCAGTGGCCTTTGCCAGTTCGACCGATTCGTTAATGGCGGCTGCTAGATCTACGTCACCAAGGTCTTTCTCGACAAATTTGCACAGCTCCGAGAACTGAGTCTCCATCTCTTCGACCTCGACCCCGCGCAGTTTCGGCAGAAGGCGCATCTCGACCTGGTCTGCCAAAGCGTCGCTGAGACCGTATCCGCCCTCTATCAGGGGATAATTCGCCGCGTAGGCCATCATCGCACGGCCTAACCGGTGACCGAACGGTCGGTTGAATCCGCGCATCAAATCGATCATTTTTTTCAGTGCGTCGGAGACTTGCGGCTCGCGGTACACGATTGTGCTGGGACGCAACCATCTGTTCCAAACCTCACGGGACAAAGCCGCCTCTGGTTCGGGCTTGCTGTCGGATAAGTCACCCTTGATCTCTTTCGGAGCCGAGAACCTTAGAATGTTTGAGCGGTCCACAACTTTGTCCGACATGGATTGAGTGCTTTCATCCTCGTTCATCGTGCCTGCGAAAAGGAGGTTGTAACCTGGGAAAATCCGGATCGGATGCTTCGTATTCGGGATCTCTGGTTCGATCTCCGCGTCTTTGCGCCCGTTTTCATCGCGGACATCCTTGGGACCCGGTCGGCTTTCGAGACGGCTGAGAAAGTCCGAAAAGTAATATTCTACCCGCGCAAGATTCATCTCGTCGAGAAGGATCATCATCACTCGATCCTGAACGGCATCGTCTTTGTTGTTGATTTCATCAAGTGCCCACAGGGCCCGCGCCATGTCGGTCGGGCGGAATTCGCCTTCGATATAGTTGTAAAAGCCCATCAAGTCCTGAGGGCTGTCCCAACGCGGCTGAACTGGAACCTGAAGAAAACCGATCCCCATGCCCGCTGCATATTGACGTGGCAACTGGCTCTTGCCTGTCCCTGAAATCCCCGCCAAAACAGTCATCTGCGTCGTTTCGTTCACCTTCATTGCAGTGTGGAAGGCACGTAGGGTTCGAGTCGGGTAGTCCAGCCCCATGGTCCTCAAACGACGCTCCACACGCTTGATGGCATCCTCTTCGTTCATAGGCTCCGCAGCTTTCCATTTCATCATCTGCAAAATGACTGGTGGCGGTTGCCTGAGTTCGCGCAGCGGATCGCGTTCATCCGTTTCGCCGTCGACTGATCGACCTTCATTCCTTGCGATATCCGCCTTCAGTTGGGCAAGGCGCGCTTCCAATGTGCTACGCGTTTCGCCGAGAGTTTCGAGCTCTCACAGTTGGCGACGTCTCTCCATCGTGCCCGCTGCGATCTCAGTGGCTATCCGACCATGATCGGTTTGCGCCGCCGCTAGAGCTTCACACTCCTGGGACACGCGTGCGGACAACTCGCCCAGTTCGCTTTCCTGAGTCGAAATTCGATTCTCCAAACGCTTGTTTTCGGTTTCCAGATCACTTCCGCGCATTTCCAGACGCTGCACTCGCGTCTCTGCCTCTTCGAGCCGTTGCATTTCATCTCGAAGAGCCACAATCTTCTCAGAGACTTCCTCGTGCTCTCGTTTCAAACAATCGATTCGCCCAACCAACTCCTCGGCCCTTTCGAGCCGTTCCTTGACCACAAGGAACTCCGCACGAAGTGGAGCGATCTCAGCCTCCAGCGACTGCCGTTCGACCATCGCCTGTTCGATCTCGTGGCGCACGACCTGCACCTCGTCACGACGTTCGCGAAGACTTTCCCATTCAGCAAGAAGCTCCTCCTTTTGGCGCCGCAATCCATCAACCTCAGCCCCTAAATCAGCAGCGACTGCCATGGCTTGTCGACGTTTATCGAGTTCTTCCTCAAGGTCATCCATCCGTCTCCGCTTTTCAGCGATACGCCTGTCATAGACCGCAAGCTCTTCGATAGGCCCTGCGGCAATGATTACTCGATCGTAACGCACCGCCAAGATCAGTTGAACAACGGACAAAAGGGCCAAGGCACCTGCAATCACGAAGACGAGAATTGTATTATCGGTCAGCATTTTTTGTCCCTTTACTCAGGCATCTCGGTGCGCGTTTCGGCCTTGTTCGGGTCTGTATCACTTTTAGTCACAAGGCTCTCGACCTGCTGCTGAGCGTCTTCGATACGTGTTTGGAGCTGTTCCAGGACGCTCTCCCGGTCTGCGATTTCACCGTTCAATGTGGTTTGGCGATCTCGCAGGTCGCCGATCTCACCGGTGAGACGCCCATTTTCAGCGCGAAGATCCTGCAAGTCCGCCCTTGCATTCTCTGCGGACGCAAGTGCCGTCTCGGTTTCGAGAGCCAGAGCGTCTCGGTGGGGTTGCAGGCGCTCGATTTCCGTCTGGAGACTTGCGGCACGCCCAAGAAGTTCGGCGGTGCGCTCCTGTTCCGCTTCAAGATCAGCCTGCACCACCACCAGACTGGATCTTGCGGCTGCCGCACGGTTCTCAAGTTCCGGCAGCTGCGTTTCCAGCGCGGACTTCCTGCTCTGGAGCCTATCGACCTCCGCGCCAAGCTGCCCAAGTTCGGCTCGAAGGGCATCAACGCCTGCCACTTCGCGTTCCGCATCATCGATCTGACCTTGCAAGACCGCAAGCTGAGCGCTTTCCGCCGAAAACCGCTCCTGAACTTCGTTGAGGACAGTTGTGACCTCGTCGAGACGCGCTGTTGCCGTGTTCAATCTGGTCTCCGCAATCTGGGCCTGACCTTCGAGCGCCGCGGCGCGTGCGCTGACGCCAGCAAGATCGGCACGGGCCGCCTCGTTCCTCGTTGCGATTTCTGCGCGTTGGTTTAGCAGTTCCTCGACGTTGGCCTGCTCAGTGGAAAGCCGTTCGGAAAGCAACTGCAAGTCCGCCCTTGCATTCTCTGCGGACGCAAGTGCCGTCTCGGTTTCGAGAGCCAGAGCGTCTCGGTGGGGTTGCAGGCGCTCGATTTCCGTCTGGAGACTTGCGGCACGTCCAAGAAGTTTAGCGGTACGCTCCTGTTCCGCCTCAAGATCAGCCTGCGCCACCACCAGACTGGATCTTGCGGCTGCCGCACGGTTCTCAAGTTCCGGCAGCTGCGTTTCCAGCGCGGACTTCCTGCTCTGGAGCCTATCGACCTCCGCGCCAAGCTGCCCAAGTTCGGCTCGAAGGGCATCAACGCCTGCCACTTCGCGTTCCGCATCATCGATCTGACCTTGCAAGACCGCAAGCTGAGCGCTTTCCGCCGAAAACCGCTCCTGAACTTCGTTGAGGACAGTTGTGACCTCGTCGAGACGCGCTGTTGCCGTGTTCAATCTGGTCTCCGCAATCTGGGCCTGACCTTCGAGCGCCGCGGCGCGTGCGCTGACGCCAGCAAGATCGGCACGGGCCGCCTCGTTCCTCGTTGCGATTTCTGCGCGTTGGTTTAGCAGTTCCTCGACGTTGGCCTGCTCAGTGGAAAGCCGTTCGGAAAGCAACTGCAAGTCCGCCCTTGCATTCTCTGCGGACGCAAGTGCCGTCTCGGTTTCGAGAGCCAGAGCGTCTCGGTGGGGTTGCAGGCGCTCGATTTCCGTCTGGAGACTTGCGGCACGTCCAAGAAGTTTAGCGGTACGCTCCTGTTCCGCCTCAAGATCAGCCTGCGCCACCACCAGACTGGATCTTGCGGCTGCCGCCCGGTTCTCAAGTTCCGGCAGCTGCGTTTCCAGCGCGGACTTCCTGCTCTGGAGCCTGTCGACCTCCGCGCCAAGCTGCCCAAGTTCGGCTCGAAGGGCATCAAGGTCTGCCACTTCGCGTTCGGCATCCTCGATCTGACCGCGCAAGACCGCAAGCTGAGCGCTTTCCGCCGAAAGCCGCTCCTGAACTTCGCTGGAAGCGGTCGTGGTCTCATCAAGACGCGCTGTAACCGTGTTCAATCTGGTCTCCGCAATCTGGGCCCGACCTTCTAGCGCCGCGGCGCGTGCGCTGACGTCAGCAAAATCCGCACGGGCCGCCTCGTTCCTCGATGCGATGTCTGCGCGTTGGGTTAGCAGTTCCTCGACTTTGGCCTGCTCAGTGGAAAGTTGTTCGGAAAGCAGCTGCAAGCGCCTCTGGGCAGATGCTTCCCGTTCCCGCAGCGTGGCGATGCGTTGCTGGGCTTTCCCTTCTTCCTCACGCAGGTCAGATAGAATGCCGTCCAGACGGTTTTCATCCTGGGTTAGGCGACTCACTCTCTCTTCCTGAGCGCGCAGACTTTCAACTTCGCGAACAAGCGCATCCACATCGGCCTGAAGTTCGTCACGCCGACGGTTCGCCCGATCCAGCAATTGCTCCGTCCGCGCCAGAGCCACCGAAGCCCGTTGCCGAGATTCCTCGAATTCCCGAACATCTCCTTCAAGATCTGAAACCTGCAGGACAAGCGATCGCTGCAGGGATTGCGCCTGTCCGCTGTCGCGCTTCAACCGATCAGCTTCCTCAATCGTTTGCTCTGCTTGGGCCAACTGTTCCTGAATCGATGTGAATTGTGATTGGGCTGTCTCCAGGCGAACGAGCGCATCGGCTTCCTGCTGAACCGCACTTCGGAGATTGTTTTCAGCTAGTGCAATTTCCCGTGTTACATCAGTTTTTTGGTCCGATAGGGTTTGCAATTCCCTGCGCGCCGCTGTGACGTCCGTCCGGGTTGTTTGGAGTTGATCGTTGTAGAACTCGAAATCTTCCGCTATCCGGCCATATTTCTGATCCAGATCATTCACTTCATAGACCAGGTAACCGGAGACCAGTGCCACCGTACCTGCAAGGACTGCCGCAATCACTGTGTTTTTTCGGCTCATTTACGAGAGGTCCCGTTCGATTTGGTCAAGGCATCCCTCCATGTCTCTTGCAAATTCGTCGACCCAGAACCGGCGCACACGGAATCCGATGGACTTTATTTGATGGTCCCGCCAAAGATCGGATGTCTTGCGCCGACCATCAATGGTTTGGTGCCAACGGCGGCCATCTACTTCAAGATCAAGTTTCACACCATTCTCGCCGAAAAGCGCGAAATCAAGCCGCCGACCCGCAATTTCGAATTGTGGGTAGGGATCAAGCCCTCGTTCCTTGAGCGCCCAATAGACTTTGCGTTCCCAACCACTGTCGAATACTCCCTCGCCGATTCGCGACAACGGTTCCGTCGCCTTCGCCGCCAGCCGTTGCAGCGCTTTGATCCGTCCAGACCTGGCGAAGGCGAGATCACCGAAAATCATCACCACGGCACGTGCGCGCGAGATCGCAACGTTGAGCCGACGTGTATCGCGCTGGAAGAACGTTTGTCCGGACTGTGGGCTGCGGGGACCAACGCAAGGCGAAAACAGGATCAGATCCCGCTCCTGCCCCTGGAACCCGTCGACCGTTCCTACCTTCAGATCCGATGCAATCACCTGCGTCTCTGGAACCGCTTCACGGATTGCGTTCTCTAGTGCCATGACCTGCGCTCGGAATGGCGTAATGACCCCGACGGTGCCCTCATATCGATCCGATAGCAGGAGCCTCTTCAAATGCCTGACGATCGCATCAACCTCATTCGAGTTGACGTTCCCGGTCTGTGGCACTCCCGGCGCTGGGACATGCTCCCAAACCAGACCCGGATTGACACCATCCGGCACGATTAACCGCTTCGGGTCATAACACGTCTCGAGCTGGCCGGAATAATAGGTCTCGCTGATGTAGTCCACGATCGAACCGGCGGAGCGATACTGATGGCGCAGCGAAACGCGCTCGGTGCCCGGTACGCGGGACGCAAAGTCGAAGAGTGACCGTCGACTCTGCGCGAAACGTCCCATGCTTCTCACGGACAGTCCCTGAGCCTGCATGAGGTTGCGATCCTGTGCCTGCCCAAGTTGAGGGATGAAGGAAAGCTGCCGATCATCACCAACCACGACAGCGCGCCTGGCACGGGCGAACAGAGGTATCGCAGTCGCAATATCGCACTGGCTGGCTTCGTCGAAGATCACAAGGTCGAACAGTCCTTCATGCAGTGGAATCCGACGCGGCGCTCCAAGAATCGACGCCAACCACAAGGGCCGATGGGTGATCACGGAACGGGACAGATCCACGGGTGGACTGCCTTTGCCCGCTAAGAACTCCCACTCGTCCAAAGCTTCCGCAATGTCTCTACGCTGGATTTCTGACAGGAACGTGCGGGAGGCCAAAACCCTTGGAAGCAGGGCTTCGGTGATTTTCTGAATTTCCTCTCCGAGTGCGATAGGATCGGCGGGATCATCAATCTGATCACGCATGGAACGCAAGTTCTGAAGATGATGCTCCAGTTCCACAAGGCTCATTCCAACTAGGCTTTCAGGCACCGCTTCAGGCAAACTTCCAGACTTCCGCGACCTGAATAAGTTCACAAACCACTGGCCTAACCGCACGAGCCATGATTGCGGGACCCCGTTTTCTTTCCTTACCTGCCGCAAGTCCCCATTGTGCGAGGCGCGAATCTCGATCCGTTCGAGAATGTCGGTCAGCTTGCATTCAATGTTGGATATCTGGTTGATCGCGTCGACGGCACGGTGCCGTTCCTTGGCCAAGCCACGAAGCCCGTCCAGCGCGAGCTCATCTACCTCAACCGCCTCTGATACGTTGTCGCTGTCGATCAGATGCTTCAGCACATCCGCAAACCCAACGTCTGTTCCGTTTACTGGATTGAGTGTGCGGATCGTAAAGGGCAGGTCAGGCGCCAGCCCACCAAGCCGGTCTTCGACCGCATCCAAGGCTTGGTGATTTTTCGACGCGACCAGCACGCTCCCACCCGAAATCAGGAAGGACGCCACCATCGAAACGATCGCCTGACTTTTCCCTGTTCCGGGAGGACCAGTCACTACCGTCAAAGGCGCTTCGCAAGCCCCTCGGACAGCGTGCAATTGTTCCATGTTCAACGGCAATGCATCAACAGCGGCTGTCACATCTCCCTGTTCATCGCTTTCAAGACCAAGAACAGCGCCCAGTGCCGTCCGAGCGATACGGTCGCGCGGCCAAGCCGAAATCGCATCAAGATCACGCACGGCCCCAGCAGTGAACGAAGAGTCGACCGGCAGGAAAATTGCGGCTGAATCGTGGATCCCCCGCGCCGACGGATCAAGCCGAGGCACCAGATCTTCGCCGACGAGGCGCCCCCGGACGTGACTGGCGAAGGCGGTGCGGACTTTGTCAATGAAGTCCATTACCTGCAGGCCCAGCCCGTCATCTGCCTGAAACATTTCCGCAAGCACCTCTCGGGTCCATCCACTCCGCCGAGCCGCCAAGCGGATCCAATCGGGATTTACCAGGACATCGTCAACGTCGACGGTCAGGACCAGGTCTTCTCCCTGACGTTTCCAGGTCGCAGTGAACATACCGACAGGGAGAAAGACTGGAACGTCGGATTTCCGACCTACCGCCATCGGCCAACCCAGCGCGAGGGCGTTCTCATTGCCCTCCCGCCGAATGAGCGCCTCCCGAAATGCAGGGGCAAGCGCATCAAGCGTGATGGTCACGCTCAATGCATTTCCTTCTTCCGGGTAGATCGGACCTCGGCCGGAGATCAGAGACCATTCCAGGCCGTGCCTGTCAAGAACCTGCGTCGTCGCCCCCCGAGGATCCGCGCGAAGTGCAGACCGCCAATACCTGAGCAAAGCTTGAGGATCGATCCGAGATCCCTCACTTTCAGCTTCCTCGAAGAGATCGCCAGCCGAAGCATGCTGCTGCGCAAACGATGCGGTGGCTGCGAAAATCACATCGGAACCATCAGTGGTCCCTTGTACCCACGAATAATCACTCGCCGCCCTACCACGGGGCACGGACGCTAGACGCTTGGGCCGCCAGCGACCATCTCTCCCCCGTTCAATGCATCCATCACCAAGCAACCGATCAAGTTCCGCGACCGTCGCGATCCGCTTGTCGTGGGAAAAGCTCGCCCCCACAAGAACCAGTAATTCTTCGGTCGTCCGTCCTCTGGGAAAGGCCTCAATCATTTTCAACACAAAGGACATTCTTTACGTTGGCTGCCTTCTCGCTGCCTCTTCGTTCAAAGAGAGGAATCCTGGATTTATCCGCTCGCTAGTATTTCTTGCCCCACTTGGCCTGCGAAGTGGGGAACAAATTGGCTCCCGGGGGCGTAGCCTGGAATCGCTTCCATCACGTCAGCCTCAGGCCAGGGCAGCTTCAGCCGCCGCTCCGATCCGCAGCAGCCGTCCCTCCTCCATCGGTGGCGCCATCAGCATAAGTCCCGTCGAGGGAACACCCGTGGGAAGGGTCAGGGCACACTCCCCCATGAGATTGCCAATCCTCGTGTTTCGCAGCGCAAGGAGATTCTCGGTCATGAAATACCTGCTGTCCTCGGCAAGTCGGGCGATCTTTGGCGGAAGGCTCGGTGCCGAAGGCAGGATCACCGCGTCGAAACAGGAGGTCGCCTCCCGCCATTCCGCCCGAATGCGGTCAAGCGACTGCCACCCAGCGACGAACTCTGCGGCTGAATGCTCCCGCCCGATTCGGAACCGGGCAAGGACTTCGCCAAACATCTTTTCGGGAGCACCCTCGATCACGTCCCTCCAGGTGCCGTAGGCCTCCGATGTGAACAGGAGAGACGCGAGCCCCATCGCCTCCGCAACGGCGGGGACCTCCTTTGGCGTAACCGTCGCACCGAAGTCGCGAAGCCGTCCAACCGCATGCTCAAACCCAGCCTTCGGCTCAGATCTAAGATCGTCCATCGCAACCGTCTGCAGCGCCATCAGCCGCACACCCTGCAGATTCGCACCCGCCAGATCAAACGGTGCCGAACCGTCCAGCGCAGCCAGCACCAGCATCGCATCCTCGACATTCCTGCAGAGCGGCCCAACGGTATCGAAACCTGGACAGAGTGGAACGACTCCGTCCAGCGGCAGCTTCCCAACGGTCGTCTTGAGTCCCACCAGATCATTCCAGACCGAAGGAATCCGCACCGAGCCACCAGTGTCCGATCCAATCCCGCAGGCCGACAGGCCATGGGCAACGGATGCCGCCGCTCCGGACGACGAGCCCCCCGCAACGGCATCTCCGTCATTCACCGAAGGCGGTGTCGCAGTTACCGGGTTATAGCCTAGACCGGAAAACGCCAGCTCGGACAAATGGGTCTTGCCGAGACATACCATCCCGGCTGCAGTGGCATTGCGAAGGACCAACGCGTCACGTTCAGGAACCCGGCCCGCCAGAAGTACCGAGCCCGCTTCCGTGGCGACACCCGCCGTATCGAAAAGATCCTTCCAGGAAACCGGCACGCCGTCGAGCGGGCCGCGCCTGCGACCCGATACCGCACGTTCAGCCGCCGCTTTCGCCTCGGAACGCGCCCGGTCTGGAGTCAGCCGCGCAAATATGCGCTCTCCCAGTGAATGCTCTGCTATGGCATCCAGATATGTCGCCGTGAGCGCTACCGGATCAATTTCACCCCGCGCGATCCCACGCCCCAGATCCCCCGCGCTCATCCAGAGCCATTCCCGCTCCATTCCCACCTCCCAATTGACGGCGCGATGGTAGTGGCAAAGTGGAACTTGAACAATCCCGATCCCGCTGTCCATATTATGGCCATGGTTGAGCGGCGCGACGCAGTGATTGTCGGAGGAGGCCTGAATGGCTGTGCGATGGCCCTGGCACTGGCTCGCTCGGGCTTAGGCGTCACGGTCATCGACCGCACGCAGCCCGCCATCCGTCTCAACCCCGCATTTGACGGGCGCGGCTATTCGCTTGCATTGGCCTCAATGCGACTTCTTGACGCCTTGGGAATATGGAAACGGGTCGCCCACCATGCGCAGCCAATCCTGAAGGTCGTGGTCACGGACGGACGCGCCGGAGATGGCCCCTCACCATTCCTGCTGGAATTTGATCAAGCCGAACTCGATGAGGGCCCTGCCGGTTTCATGCTGGAAGACCGCCATCTGAGACCTGCGCTGATGGAGGCACTGGCGGAACAGCCGGACGTAACACGGATCAACGGGCAGAACGTGACCGCGCACGAGGTGGAGGATTCTGGCGTGACGGTCGCCCTTGGCAACGGAGCCAAAGTCAAGGGGACGGTCCTGATCGGAGCGGACGGCCATGGGAGTTCGGTCGCCCACCGTGAAGGCATCACAATATCCGGCTGGTCCTACGGACAGACCTCTCTCGTCTGCGCGATCCAGCATGAGCGACCCCACAATGGCACCGCACACCAGTTTTTCATGCCAAGCGGACCACTGGCCCTGCTGCCGCTCCTGGGAAATCGCACATCAATCGTCTGGACCGAGTCCAATGGAAACGCCACCCGGATCCAGGCGATGGAAGATGACGGATATCTGGCCACGCTGCGCCCAGCGATAGGCGAATTTCTCGGCAAAATCCGGCTTGAAGGCGACCGATACTCCTATCCCCTTGCGCTGTCGGTTGCCAATCGCTTCGTCACGCGCCGCGTTGCGCTCATCGGCGATGCCGCACACCGGGTCCATCCCCTGGCCGGCCAGGGCCTGAACGCCGGTCTGAAGGATGTCGGCGCGTTGGCCGAGATTCTGGTACAGGCGCGACGACGCGGGGAAGACATTGGAGCCTTGGATGTGCTTGAACGCTACCAGACATGGCGCCGGTTCGACACTGCCGCGCTAGCAGCGGTCACTGACACGCTCAACAGGCTGTTCTCCAATGACATCGGTCTGATCCGAAGCCTGCGCGACCTTGGTCTTGGCGCAGTCAACGCGATTCCCACCCTTCGACGTGGCCTCATGCGGGAAGCTGCCGGGCTGACCGGCGATCTGCCGAAGCTTCTCGAAGGTCGACAGATCTGATCAGTCAAGCGGCCGCGCCTCATCAACAAGCATCACCGGGATGCCATTCCGAATCGGATAGGCCAGATGTGCCGCTTTCGAAACCAGCTCCTGACGCTCGGCATCGTAACTCAGCACTGCATGGGTCTGGGGACAGACCAGCGCCTCGAGCATTCTGCGGTCAAACTGCTGCTGGGACTGAGTCACTGTATCGTCTCCTCCGCGGATCCACCATGCAGTTCGTATTCGATCAGGGTCTCCAGCGTCCGGCGTCGATCGCTCAGTGTCAGCGCCTCCAGAAGCGCCTGCTTGTCTTCCGGCTCGAACGGACAGAGCATGCAGAGTGAATTGATCAACAGCTCGTCTTCCGCCTCGCGAAGCGAATCCCAGTCGGTTTTAAGGGATCGGTCCTGAAAGAAGCGGGACAGAAGCTCCAGGAATGCCCTCCGGTCGAGGCCCGCATCCTTTTCCGTCGGCCCGAGATCACGGGAATACCCCGCCCAGGATACGGTAAACCTGCGATAGGGCGTGAAGCCGTCTTCTTCCTGGACAAGTCGAAACCGGCATATCCCGCCAAGCGTTATCATGTAACGCCCATCCTCGGTCTCGGAGAACGCACTCAGCCGTCCGGCACAACCGACCAGATGCAGCCGATCACCATTTCCGCGCGTTTCTCCCCTGGGCTGTATCATCCCGATCAACCGATGCGATGTCTTCATCGTATCGTCCAGCATGGCGAGATAGCGCGGCTCGAAAATATGAAGCGGAAGGCGCGACCGCGGCAGCAGAATCGCACCCGGCAGCGGGAACACCGGAAGCATTTCTGGAAGATCGGACTCGGCGAACATGGCCAAAGGATAGCCCGAACGCCAGGTTAGGCAAATATCATCGACGATAGACGGCGTCGACCTCTGAGAACGATCGGATCCTGCGGCTTCAGTGAGTCGAATATGGTAAACAGCTGGGTTCTTGCCGCCCCGTCGTTCCACTCGCGGTCGCGACGGAACAGCTCCAGCAGCTCGTCCACCGCGCCCTGGACATCTCCCGACGAGTGCAGCGCCACGGCGAGGTCGAAGCGAGCCTGGCTGTTATCCGGATCGCCCGCAACCGCTGCACGCAGGTCACCGACTGGCCCTGTATTCGCGGCCTGCCGTGCCAGTTCGATCTGGGCATATGCTGCCTCGAATTCGGGCGATGTGCTGATTTCAGCGGGAGCGCCGTTCAGCACCGCCTCAGCCTGGTCGAACTCACCCATGGCCACATGCGTGCGCGCCAGACCCGAATAGGCGGCCGCGTTCTCGGGTTCCTTTCCCAGAATCATCGCGAACGCCTGCGCGGCGGCGGACGCGGCACCATCCGTTAGCAGCGCTTCAGCGGCTTCCAGCGCCTCCGCAAGACCACCGTCACCAGCTAGCCCCGCAACCCGGTCGACGAATGCCTTGATCTCGGACGCTGGCACCGCCCCTTGGAACATGTCCGCAACCCGACCCTGCCAGAAAGCGACAACGGTGGGAATCGACTGCAGCGGAAGGCCCTGCCTGACCAGCGTCTGCGCCAGCCGCTGGTTCTGGTCGACATCAACCTTGACCATGCGCACCTTTCCGCACGCCTGTTTGACCGCATCCTCAAGCATCGGGCCAAGCGTCTTGCATGGGCCGCACCAGGTGGCCCAGAAATCGACGATGACGGGAACCTGCTGGCTCGCGTCCACCACGTCCGCCATGAACGTGCCCTCTGTCGTGTCCTTGATCAGATCCGCCGCGGGTGCAGCGGACTTTCCGCCCATTTTCAGCATCGTCGACTCCAGACTTTCGTAGATGCCACTATATGTGCCTGAGGCGCACCGGATTAAAGGTCAAAAGTTGCAAACACCGGTGCATGGTCGCTGGGTTTTTCCCATCCCCGCACCTCGCGAAGGATGCGGCTGGAATGCGCGGTGCCGGATATGTCCGCTGTGGCCCAGATATGATCGAGCCTGCGGCCCCTATCCGCGGCGTCCCAGTTCCGAGCGCGGTAGGACCACCAACTGTAGAGGTTTCCGTCAGGAATATCCTGTCGCGTGATGTCAACCCAGCGACCCGCAGCCTGCATTTCGGCGAGAAAAGCCACTTCAATCGGGGTATGGCTGACCACTTTCAGCAGCTGCCTGTGGCTCCAGACATCGTCCTCGCGCGGCGCGATGTTAAAGTCGCCCACCATGATCGACCGTTCCGGCCGCTCATCAAGCAGCCAGTCGCGCATCCCGGCGATGTAGTCAAGCTTCTGGCCAAATTTCTCGTTCAGCCCACGATCTGGCACATCGCCACCGGCCGGAATGTAGAAATTGTGCAGAACGACCCCGTTCTCCAGCCGAACCGCGACATGGCGGGCATGGCCTAGGCCCGCGAAGTCAAAATTCCCCAAATCGGTGACCGGCAGCCTCGAAAGAATCGCGACGCCATTATATCCTTTCTGCCCCCTGGCGACCATGTATCCATAGCCCAGTTCCCGGAACCCTTCGACTGGTATGCGTTCGACCGGCGACTTGCATTCCTGCAGGCATAGGATGTCAGGAGCTTCCTCCTTCAGGAGCCTGCACACGATCGGTTCACGCAGACGAATGGAATTGATGTTCCAGGTGGCGACTGTAACTGGCATTTTTTTGGACTCCGCTTCACTCGGCGGAACCTATCCCTGTGTTGGGTAAGCGGCAACGACAATCCGGTGCCGCATCCATGCCCGAACCGGATGTCCGTTACTTCTCCGACCTCTCGGCCTCCAGTGCCTCAACTCGCGCCTTGAGTGCCTCGTTTTCCTCGCGCGCTGTCCGAGCCATGGACTGCACGGCGTTGAACTCCTCGCGCGTGACCAGATTGCGATCCGCCAGCATGCGCTCGATCAGACCCTTCATCGCGGTTTCGGCTTCTTCCCTGGCTCCCTGCGCCACGCCAACCGCATTGTTCATCAGCTGGCCGATGTCGTCGAATATCTTGCTGCGCTTCTGCATCCCATTCCTCCTTATGGCCAGCCTTAAGTATGGCCGCATCAGGCACCAATTGCAAGGCTGGAGACGTTTACTGAAGCGCTACCGCGCTTGAACCCCGTCTTCACCCAGCTCCAGCTTTTTTTTCGAGAAACCTCCCGTAAATACAGCCAGATAGGGAAAGGAGACATCGAACTGGAAGAGCAACTTCAGAAGCGTTGAACCCTGGAGCAGCAGTGCGACCCGCCGCGGGCTTCATGAAACGCCGGCGGTCTACTTTCCGAAGGGGATGCGCTGGAGTGAAGAATGCATCGACTTTGCCGCATTCGGGCGCATGGAAATACGCAATCACTCCGTATTTTCCATCAGGCTGTCAGAAGAATTTAGTGAGTAAAGGAAAGTGTCAAAGGCTATTGCCCTACATATACTGCAGCCAAAATCAACTGCCTGGGATTGGCCATGAACAATTGCCCGGAAGGTAGTGGGAAGTGTTTCAGTTGGAAATGTTCTTTTCCGTTCTCCTCCGTCTCAACCCCCGTTTCATCCTGAAGCGCGGCACTTTCGCTCTTTCGCGGCCCTCACCAGGTGCAGCGCCATCCGTCGCATCACCGCACCGTTTCACGGCCTTCGCCGATGGCCTTACGCGATTCCTTCAGCCGTTTGCCGAAAACGGCGATCCACGCCTCACGTTCATCCCTAAAACCAGCCAACAGATCCTCGACCGGCGTATCATACATCGCTTCCGGTCATGAATATCCGAACGAACCATCATCGTAAGGTTTCGGCTCGGGAGGTGACCGGTCAGAATCGTCCGATACGGCTTTCCGTTCCGCCATTACCAGTCTTTCCGCCCTTTCCCTTAATCCCGGATCCTTTGCCCGATTGATCAGGAAAGTCCGGAAACTCGGAATCGGGCAATGGAATGTCCTATCCGGACGCTGCTGAAATGCCCCTTTATGAACAAGATGGTGACGGAAATCCTTAACGGTCATGTTTTCAGGTAAGATCCACCCATCCTCGTTTCTGACATTACCCCTGATCAGTTTATTGATATCATTGAGGTCCATACCATCTTTCACATCCAGCATGATGGCGGATGTCAGGTTAACGCTTTCCTGCATTTCCTCGGATGTCTGGCCAAGGTAATAGGCCTGCCGTCGTGTCAGTGCGTCCTCATGGACATGGGACCAGTTCACCCTGGAGAGATCGCCGTCAACCAGTCTGACCGCGTGTCCCAGTGCCTGAAACGAGTGATACAGATGCCGTGGCCAACCATGACTGTCCTGCGTGAGTCTTTTGATGTTCGAGATCACGTGATCGCTGTCATCCAGGATTACCAGACCGAATTTCCGCCTGAATCCGATGAAGAAATCATCCATCTCATTATCCGTCAGACAACCGATCTCATGGATGTTCTCGATACGGGTCAGACCGGCTCCATAGAGAACGCTTTCCAAATCCCCCAGGCCGGCGAATACAGGCAGAATGGGAAGTGCGGGATCATTGTCGTGCAGGGACTGGAGAAAACTTTTCTGTGGTGAATTCTCCGACCATCCGAACCGCTGTGCTTCATCAATGGCGACAATAAGCGGTCTTTTCCAGTCATCGGGTTGAAAAATCGCCTTAAGTTCAAACAGGTTTTCCGGCCTTCCGCCAATATCACCGGTAAAGGATCTGACAACATCACCAAATCCGGCAATGACCGAGGCCGGTGAAACCTCTCCTGACAGGGATTCACCAAGCCTGACGCCGGCTCTGGCGGCGGTTTTCAGGAGTTTTCCGCTCCACCTATGGCTGGATAATCCAGCCGCGACAGTCATGTAATGCATGACATTATCCATTTTTTCCATAATCTGGGAATTCAGCACCAGAACGTTATGGAAGTCGGGAACGGATTCCCCGAAAACGAGGCTTCGCCGTTCCAGCTCGGCAAGAATGGATGATTTTCCCGCTCCCGGCGCGCCCTGAAGGATGCGTGTCGCCTTCGGCTCCCCGTGATTGTTGAATTCTGCCACCTTGCTCTCGATATCGGCAATGACATCCTGCCGTCCGACAAAAACCGGTGGTGGCGGGGACGAACTCTTACGGATGAACTTAACAAGAGCGGCCGTCTGTTCCCGCGTTGGCATCATCTTTCCCCGTCAGTCACTGGAGAGGTCTGCTGAATGCGCTTTTTGCATGTGAAAACTATCATTCCATCCCGGTTCCAGCAAGCGGGAACACATTCGGGCAGTGTCCCGGAAACGCTCGTCGGATGGCGTATCCCGTGAATGATCGGGGATCGGCCCATATGCCGGTTCCCCCAGCCGACGGACCGGTCCGGGAATTTCCGCCAGTCCACTGCGGGATGCGCAACATCCGTCAGCTGCAGGACACCGCAGAGGAACGATGGGATAACATTCAAGTTGAGACACTACCGCCCGGAAACTGACATTGACGGCTGCGGTCCTTGCCCGGTACCAGGGAAGGAATTCGTTGAGAACGGCGAGGGCTACCTCGGTCGCCGGTAGCCGTGGGGCAGTTCCAGTGGCAATGTACCGTTTTGCCAATTTCCGGCAGCGGCCCACAAACCCTGCATGAACTCCGCCGCCCGTGGCGAACGTGCTGGCCCGTGAGGCTGGACAGCTGCTCCAGGAGACGGCATGATTCGTGGCAGGTATATGTTCCCAAGCTTGACTCATCCAATATGCCGTGACCAAGGATGCCGTCATGCTGGCTGCGATTCCCTTTCCGAACATCTCACCTGAGATTTTCACGATCGAGATCGGCAGCGTCGCGTTTTCGCTTCGCTGGTATGCACTCGCCTATATCGTCGGGATACTGATCGGGTGGCGACTCGCGGCTCGAACGCTATCCCTTCCCGATCTCTGGCGGGATGGGGCACCGATTGGGCCGAAGCAGCTCGACGACCTTCTGATCTGGATCGTCATTGGCGTCCTGATCGGCGGGAGGCTGGGTTACGTGCTCTTTTACCAGCCAACCTACTATCTCACCAATCCAGCCGAAATCCTCAGGATCTGGCAAGGGGGAATGTCGTTTCACGGAGGGATTCTGGGCGTGGCGGTGGCCCTATTGGCATTCAGCCGACATACCGGCACCAGTCCCGGCGGTATCGCGGACATCCTCGCGCTATGCACGCCACCCGGACTGCTGCTGGGACGGCTCGCCAATTTCGTGAATGCGGAACTCTGGGGTCGCCCCACCGAACTGCCGTGGGGCGTGATCTTCCCCGGGCAGGCTGCGCAGGACTGTCCCGGAGTGGTCGGCCTCTGCGCACGGCACCCCTCGCAGCTCTATGAAGCGATACTGGAAGGACTTCTGCTTGGTTTAGTGCTGCTGTATCTCGCCTACCGCCGAGGCTGGCTGCAGTCGACCTGGGCGGTTACCGGGATGTTCTTCGCCGGATACGGGGCGTCGCGGTTCGTGGTTGAGTTCTTCCGGCAGGCCGACGCGCAGTTCATGTCGCAGGACAATCCGCTTGGCCACGCCGTGAGGCTGGGTGAGTTCGGACTTACCATGGGTCAGGCTCTGTCCTTCCCAATGCTGATTGCCGGAATCGCAATGGCAGTCCTGGCGCGACGGCGAACCGCATGACAGCGCTGGCGGAACTGCTCGCCCGTCGAATATCAGCCACCGGGCCAATCAGTGTCTCGGAATACATGGCTGAATGCCTACTGCATCCCCAATATGGCTATTATGGATCCCAGAACCCGTTTGGCACTGCTGGCGACTTCACCACGGCACCGGAAGTCAGCCAGATGTACGGCGAGATCATCGGTCTTGCTCTGGCGCAGATATGGGTTGACCAGGGACGCCCGAGTCCGTTCGTTCTTGCCGAACTTGGCCCGGGCCGGGGTACATGCATGGCCGACATCCTTCGCGCTACCCGAAAGGTTCCAGGTTTCGCCAGCGCAGCCGGAATCCATCTGGTTGAAGCTTCTGCGGCCCTGCGTGAACGACAGCGCCAGCGGCTCGGCACACAGGGAATCACCTGGCTTGACTCCGTCTCGGATCTTCCGAACGCTCCACTCATCCTGATTGCGAGCGAATTTTTCGACGCCCTTCCCATCCGCCAGTTCATTCGCGATAAATCCGGCTGGAGGGAACGGCAGATAGGGCTGCATGACGGAAAACTTGTCTTCGGCCTCAGCGAGCCCGCGCCGCTAGCTGAGCTGGAACACCGCCTTACCGATACGCGACCCGGCGACCTTGTGGAGCTGCGCACCGCTGCACCGGCCATCATTGAGGCAATTGCCTCCCGTGTCGCTAACCATGGCGGCGGCGCACTTATCATCGACTATGGTGGCTGGCGCTCGCTCGGTGACACGCTGCAGGCGGTCATGAAACACCGGTATGTTGATGTTCTGGCGCAGCCGGGACTGACCGACCTGACAGCCCATGTGGATTTCGAGACATTGGCGGACGCGGCCCACTCCGTCACGCGCAGCGCGCTCACCCCACAGGGCGTCTTTCTTGAGCGACTTGGCATCACCGCCAGAGCGAACAGACTTGCCCGGTCACTGAACGGCCGCGAACTTGAAGAGCATATCGCGGCGCATCGCCGCCTGACCCACCCGAAGGAAATGGGACGCATATTCAAGGTGCTTGGCCTCACCCCCAAAGGGGCGCCACATATTCCCGGCCTGGCTCCATAACGCCTGGGATCGGACATATCCTTGACACACACGGAACGTGATTCTACAGCCACTCTGGCCTATGGGGCTGGGCAGCCATGCGTGGAGATGGCGGCAATGCCCGGCCGGTGAATCGCAATGGCATATGCGGAAATGCGTCATGTGTGGCACGTCCATCCCTCCCCTCGATATCATCACATCCGATGCGCTGGATGGATTGCGCCATGGCTTCTTCACACGGCGTGGCGGCGTCTCAACCGGGATTTACGAGGGACTGAACTGCGGCACGGGCTCATCGGACCACGTTGAGGCCGTGGCGGCCAACCGCACCAGGGTAGCGGAGGCGATGCGGGTTGGTCCGGACAGGCTGGCCACCGTGCATCAGGTGCATTCAGCCATTGCTGTCCATGTTTCAGCCACGCCGGAAAATCCGCGCCCAAGAGCCGATGCGATGGTGACCCGCCAGCGCGGAATTGCGCTCTGCGTGCTGACTGCCGACTGCCAGCCGGTTCTGTTCGCGGACCGGGAGGCAGGCGTGGTCGGTGCGGCCCATGCTGGTTGGAAAGGTGCGCTGGGTGGAGTGCTGGAAGCAACGGTCGACGCAATGGAATCGGCTGGGGCCATACGGGAGCGGGTCGTTGCCGTCATTGGACCCGCAATCAGCCAGCGCGCCTACGAGGTCGGGCCGGAATTCCTTGATGAGTTCCAGTTTTCCAATCCCGATAACGTCCGGTTCTTCGCAAACGGCAAGGGGGACCGATATCAGTTCGACCTACCCGCCTACAGCCTGCACCGCCTGCGTCTGGCAGGCGTGGCCCACGCCGAATGGACGCGCCACTGCACCTATTCCGACGATTTGCGCTTTTTCTCCTACCGTCGCAGCGTTCACCGGCAGGAAGCCGATTTTGGCCGCCTGATCTCATCGATTCGGCTCTGAGGCCGATTCCGCCCGCCATTCGGTAGACCGGGGATCAGGAGGGTTCCGCCAGCCTGGCCTCCAGCACACTGAACGACACACCGGGTTCCTGCTTCGATCCGCGGATTACCAGGGACGTTCTGACACTTGCCACATTTTCAGCCGCCGTCAGCTCTTCCGTCAGGAAGGTCTGAAACGTCGAAAGGTCCGGGGCCACGCATTTCAGGATGAAATCGACATCGCCATTCAGCATATGGCATTCGCGCACCAGCGGCCATTCCTCGCAGCGCCGCTCAAAAGCGCTGAGGACAGCTTCGGCCTGGCTTGCAAGTCCGACCATCGCAAACACCCGCACCTCAAACCCAAGCATGCGTGGATCGATGTCGGCGTGGTAACCACGGATATAGCCATTTTCCTGTAGGGTCCGAACCCGGCGCAGGCAGGGTGGCGCTGAAATGCCGACACGTTTTGCCAGCTCGACATTGGTCATGCGTCCATCGGCCTGAAGCTCCGAAAGAATGCGTCGATCAATGGCATCAGGTTTGCTTCCAGGCATGTCCGAACCCGCTAGAATTTTTCATTCCTTACATTCTGGCGGCGAAACACGCAATATTGTTACAGATCCATAGAATATCATTTCCCGAATCTCCTGAATGAAATCGCGTTTCCCGACCTTCAGGGACCAATGCCGACACCGCAGCACCGGTGCCGCACAATCAAATCACGGTGACGTCATGCCGCAATGCACCCGCCCCCTTTCAGACACCGCAGGCGGAGTCTATATGCGTCCCGCATCACAGGAGTGGGGAGAGCGCATGGCAACGTCACGTCACAGCAGGGTTCTGATCGTCGGTTCCGGACCTGCAGGATACACCGCCGCGGTCTATGCAAGCCGCGCGATGCTTGAACCTGTCCTGGTGCAGGGAATCCAGCCTGGCGGTCAGCTTACCATCACGACCGATGTTGAGAACTGGCCAGGCGACAGTGAGGTCCAGGGCCCCGACCTGATGGTCCGGATGGAGGATCACGCCCGGGCCGTCGGAACCGAAATCGTCAGCGACCATATCACATCCATTGATCTCTCAGCCCGCCCCTTCAGTGCCGTGGGAGACAGCGGAACGACCTACACTGCGGACGCAGTGATTCTCGCCACCGGTGCACAGGCGAAGTGGCTCGGACTGCCGAGCGAGGAGAAATTCAAGGGATTCGGAGTTTCCGCATGCGCGACCTGTGACGGCTTTTTCTATCGCGGACGGGAAGTCGTGGTTGTGGGGGGTGGAAACACTGCGGCTGAGGAAGCGCTGTTTCTGACCAATTTCGCCAGCAAGGTCACACTGATCCACCGTCGCGACGAACTGCGTGCCGACAAGATCCTGCAGCATCGACTGTTCGGCAATCCCAAAATCGAGATCCTGTGGGATCACATCGTGGACGAGATCCTGGGCAGCGACGCGCCGCCTGGCGTTGAGGGCGTTCGGGTCGCGCATGTGCGGTCGGGCCAGACATCAGAGGTGCCCTGTGCCGGTTTCTTCGTTGCCATCGGTCACACGCCGGCGAGCGAACTGGTCAGGGATCAGCTGGAAACCCATTCAGGCGGCTATGTCGTGACCGGCCCTGACAGCACCGCGACATCGGTCCCCGGAGTGTTTGCCGCGGGTGATCTGACCGACCACATATTCCGACAGGCCGTCACAAGCGCTGGCATGGGATGCATGGCAGCGTTGGAGGCGGAACGGTTCCTTGCCGAAGCCTAGCAAACGGGTCAGCCCAAACGGGCGGCGTCACACCGCGTCGCGCTCGAATATCCAGTCATGGTCAGGGTGGTTTCTGAATCGCCACTTCCTGACCGGCCCGGCCATGACGTTCAGGTAGTACATCTCATAACCATAAGGTGCGCCGCAGGGATGGTGCCCCTTTGGCACCAGCACCACGTCATGGTTCGATACCGCCATCGTCACGTCAAGGGACCCGTCTTCGGTCCAGACCCGCTGCACACCGAAGCCCTGAGCCGGGTTCAGCCGGTGATAATAGGTCTCCTCAAGATAGGTCATGTTCGGATAGTCGTCTTCGTCATGCCTGTGTGGAGGGTAGGACGACCAATGCCCGGCAGGCGTGAATACCTCGGTGACCAGCAGCGAATCGGCGACGTCGCGGGTCTCCATCGCGATATTGTTGATGAAACGGGTATTGATGCCCCTGCCGCGCTCCTCCAGCACGATTCCAGCCGGTCCGATCACCTGAGCCTCATGCCCTCCTGTAGCCGGTGCGGTGCAGACGGCCAGCGTACAGACTGAGACCGCCTCCACCGACCATCCAGATCGACCCGGCACATAGACGCAATGCGGCGGCGTCTTCTCGAACACATCCATCCGGTCACCGAGCACGCCAAAATCCGTCCCGGAAGCCCCGACCCTTGCCCGGCCCTCAACCAGCACCAGAATCGCTTCGCGGTCAACGGTTTCCTCCTCGACAGAATCGCCTGGTCTCAGCCGGTGGAGGCCGAACCCGACATATCGCCAGCCCGCATTCGAGGGGGATATGTCATGGACCCTGCCGAATTCGCCGACGGGTCTGTGAAGCAGGTTCATCCGTCCGCTCCATCATCAGGATCAAAAACGGCAAATAGCTGGTAGCCCAGATAGACAGCTGCCGCCCCAAACAGGATGGCCCAGAACAGGTTGCCGCTCACAATCTCGAAGATGGCCCATATGGCACAGATTCCCGTGATCACGATGCGCAGCCATAATGGCCGCAGGACAGGGCTCTGAACGTCCAGCCAGTTTCGCTTCCGGCTCATTGTTCATTCCTTACGGCAATCGCTCTCTCATAGGCTTCACGCGCCTTGCGAACGGCCGGTCTATTGCTGACTTCGGGAACCGCAACCTCCCACCAATGACCACCCTGGGGAGTCGAGGGATAGGGATCCGTGTCGATGACAATCACATACGGTCCCTCAATACCGCCACGCCGGGCGAGAGCCTCCTCCAGTTCGGCTATGTCGGCGACCTTGATGGAGGTCGCACCAAGTGCCTTGGCATGAGCAGCAAAGTCGATTCGGCTCGGGAATGCGTGAACAGCGTGGTCAAGGAGGTTGTTGAACTGCTCACCTCCCGTTCCCATCTGCAACCGGTTGATGCAGCCAAAGCCACGATTGTCCGTGACGACGACGGTGAAGTCCAGGCCCATCATCGCAGCCGTGGCCAATTCGCTGTTCATCATCAGATATGTGCCATCACCGGTGAAACAGATGACGTCGCGGTCAGGCTCCGCCATCTTGATCCCCAGAGCCCCCGCGATCTCATACCCCATGCAGGAATAGCCATATTCCATGTGATAGGACATCGGCCCACCCGCCTTCCAGAGCTTGTGAAGCTCGCCTGGCATGGTGCCCGCAGCGCACATTACGACCGTGTTGGATCCCGCCTGCCGCTGCACGGCTCCGATCACCTGCATGTCCGTGGCAAGGGCATTGCTTTCGCTGTTCGGTTTCCCCGTCAGCGGCTCGACCGAAGCGAACCAGCCTGCCTTGACACCCGCATCGGGAGGCTCGGCCCTGAAACCATCCAGCGCCGCATCCAGGTCCTCCAATCCGCGTTTCGCGTCGCAGACCACTGGAATCGCTCCATGCTTGGTCGTGTCGTAGGGCTGCACGTTCAGCGAGATGAGACTTCGGCCAGGATGCCTGAACAGATCCCGGGAGCCGGTGGTGAAATCCTGAAACCTCGTTCCAATTCCGATGACGGCATCCGCCTCGGCGCAAACTGAATTGGCTGAGGACGCTCCGGTCACCCCGACAGGACCGAGATTGAGCGGATGGTCCCAGGGCAGAGAGGATTTTCCGGCCTGCGTTTCAACCACCGGAATTCCATGCGCCTCGGCAAAGGCCTGAAGCTCCGCTTCCGCTCTGGAATAGTGTACGCCGCCGCCAGCCACGATGACGGGCCTGGACGCCTGCCGGATCGCATCCACCGCAGCCCTGAGCTCGGTCTCGTCGGGACGCGGGCGGCGTATCCGCCAGATATGCGGCTCGAAGAATCCCTCCGTATAGTCGTAGGCATGGGCCTGGATGTCCTGACAGAACGCCAGGGTAACCGGTCCCGCCGTGGCTGGATCCACCATCGTCGCCATCGCACGCGGCAGGGCGGTGAGTAACTGCTCCGGACGGGTGATTCTATCGAAATACCGGCTCACCGGCCTGAAACAGTCATTCACGCTGACCGTGCCGTCACTGAACTCCTCGATCTGCTGCAGTACCGGATCCGGCCCACGCGAGGCGAAGACGTCTCCCGGCACCAGCAGAAGCGGAATACGGTTCACATGCGCGGTCGCCGCAGCCGTGACCATATTGGTCGCGCCAGGGCCGATCGATGATGTGACCATCATCGCACGCCGTCGCCTGAGCTGCTTGGAATAGGCGATCGCGGAATGAGCCATCGCCTGCTCGTTATGGCCACGATATGTGGGAAGCCCATCGCGCACTCCATAAAGCGCTTCACCAAGTGCGGCCACGTTGCCATGGCCAAAGATCGCCCAGCAGCCCGCAATGAACCTGTCGCCGTCCTCATTCAGCTGGTTCATCAGATATCGCACCATCGCCTGTGCGGCGGTCAGTCGGATCGCACTCATGCCGATCGACCTAAGATCTGACTGGAATTATGGCTGGATTTCCGTTTCATGCGGCGTTCTCCCTTCACGATGTGCGGATGCCGTCCCAGATGCGGCAGAGGCTCCCAAAAACTTCGGCCATCCCGGTGACCGCGGCCCCGTCATCAAGATCGCCTTTCATCCACGCGCGGGCGGTGCTGCCGAAGATCAGGTCACATGCGGCAAAGCCTTTCACCAGACTATGTCTAGCGGCCTCGACCAATGCCGAGGTCAGCTCGCCCTGAGGCATGTCGCTAAGGTGGACCACGATTCCCCGCACATAGGGATCATTCCGAAGGATCGTTTCGCAGATGCCAGACCAGCCCTGCCGCTTAGCAGGCGGGGCCAGTAACCACCAGTCGGGGCGGATCCCGGCATCATAGCATCGCTGGATCGCCGCCACCACCATTCCACCGCTTCCTGATTTGGCACCGGACCCGTCCGGCCCAAGCATGAACTCCAGGCGACTGCGCCGGGCTGCCGCAAATACCCGCTGAAGCTGCCGTTCCGGATTCCCCCAGGCCACCTGGCCATTCTCCGAACTGAAACACCATCGGTAGCTGACCACATGTTCCAGGGGCCATTCACGGAGAACGCCACTGTCGAGGCCATGTTCAGACGTCCCCGAGCCACATTCCTGTAGCTCCACAGGTGATCGTCCAATCCAAACTCCGCTGCCCGCCGCGCTGTAGAGAGCGTCACGCCCGAACCGACCTTCTCCAAGAACGCCGTAGCCGTCCCTGCCAGCCGCCACCCCTAGCGCAGCTTTCAGACACAGGTTCCTGAACATGCCGATCCGTCCGGGGCTGACACCTTCCATATCCTCGAACCGCATCCGATGATCGAAAGCGAGGATTCGCAGCGAAGACCATTCCCTTCTGCGATTTGTCGCCCAGTGAACATGCTCCAGCTCGGTGTCCCTGCGCAGCGCCCTGACCTTTACACCCCTGCGCAGAAAGAACCGCAGCTCTTCCCAGCTTGGATAGGCGGGCGTGCAGCCATGCCGACTGACGGCCAGGGCACCACAGGCATTGGCATAGGTCAGCGCCGTTCGCCACTCCTGGCCGGTCAGCCAGCCCTTCAGGAGCCCGGACATGAATCCATCGCCAGCCCCAAGCACGTTGAAGACCTCGATCGGGAAGCCCGGTCCGGACTCGCCCTCATCCAGCGAATCGGGAATCACACCGGTGAACGCCGCCGCTCCCATCGGCCCGCGTTTGCAGATAAGTGTTGCCGCGCTTGCCTCGCGCACCGACCGCAATGCCCCGATCGTGTCAGTGGATCCGCCAGCGATATGGAATTCCTCTTCCGTACCGACGATCAGGTCGAACAGATGCAGCGTCGACCGAAGCTTTTCCGTCACCTGCGCGCTTTCGATATACCGGTTCTCACCGTCGCCATGCCCAGAAAGCCCCCAGAGATTCGGCCGGTAGTCGATGTCAAGCGCGGTCCACGCCCCAGCCGCACGCGCCAGTTTCAGCGCCCTGATCACGGCACTTTCAGTGCGCGGATGCGATAGATGCGTTCCCGTCACCGTCACGCAGCGTGCCCGCGCGATGAATTCCGGATCAATGTCATCCTCGCAGAGCGCCATGTCGGCGCAGTCCGAGCGATAGAAAATGAGCGGAAACCGGTCGGAATCGCGGATACCCAGCAGCACCAGGGCGGTCAGCCGATCGGGATCCGTGATAACGCAGGTCGTATCCACCCCTTCGCGCTCTAGTTCCTCGCGAATGAAGCGCCCCATATGCTCATCGCCAACCCGGGTGATGAGCGCCGATTTCAGGCCCAGCCGCGCCGTGCCTGCCGCCATGTTGGTGGGCGATCCGCCAATGTATTTTTCGAACGACCCCATATCCTCAAGCCGCCCACCCACCTGTGCACCATACAGGTCGACCGATGAGCGGCCGATGGTGATCAGATCCAGATCCTTTTCCATCAGCACGAAATTTCCGCAGCCCTCGTCACCCTACCGGCCTGGCTGTCAGTCGGTGAATACCTGGCTATGGAATCAATGTCACAAGACGCCTCGACCCCATCAGCCATCCTCGAATCGCAGTCGAGGCGGTGCCGCTGCACCTCCCGCGCCACAGGTCCGGAAACGGCCGTGAGTTCCGTGACTTCGACTGACGCGGTCGCAATCACCTGCGTCTGATCGATCCAGCCGGTTTCCGAGGCGGCAAGACCCATGGCGCCAACCCTCAGCTCTCGTTCGTATCGGGATAGGCACCAATGACCTGCTGGTCAAAATCCATCAGCGACCCGGTCACGACACCGGATTCGCATCCCAGCAGAAACGCTGCCTGCTTCGCCACATGCTCAGGCTTTACCAGCATTCCAAACGGCACATTGGCTTCGGCGCCTTCCAGCCATCCCTGGTCACGCCCGTGCCATTTCCGTTGCGTGGCATCCTCACCCGGCGTGTCCATCCACCCGACATTGATGCCGTTAACCCTGATCCGATGCTTCGCCAGCGCCGCGGCAGCGTTCTTTGTCACTCCGCCAAGAGCGGCCTTGGAGGCCACGTAGGGCGCCAGAAACGGCAGGCCTCCATATATCACGATGCTCAGGATATTGACGCAGGATCCGCCATTACCTGAATCAATGCAGTGCCTGGCAAATGCCTGTAGTGCGAAAAATGGCCCTTTTGCGTTCGGATCCATGATCGCATCCCACTGATCGGGTGTTGTGTCCAGAATCGAACCGCGATCGGTGTTGGCGGCACAGTTGACGAGCGCATTCACCGGACCGATTCGCTCGACCGCCTGTGGAACCATTTCCTGAACCTGGTCGATATCCCCCATCTCAACAGGAAGCGTATGGGCGTCGGCTCCAAGCGCGGAGAGCTGTTCAACGGCTGCCGCGCCCTTGTCCGCGTTACGCGAGGTGACGACAATGCGGCGGCAGCCCTGCGCGATCAGCTCCCTGGCGATGGCAAGGCCAAGCCCCTGGGAGCCTCCCGTGACCAGGGCACCAGTCCGGTCATGCGCACCCACCTACGCTGCGTCCGCATATTCAGGCTGCGTCTTGGCGCCTGTGATATAGGCGACGACATCCTGCCCATCGGTCTCCTGCTTCAGGAGGTTTGCGCAGATGCGACCCCGGCGAAACACAACGATTCGGTCCACCAGATCAAACACCTGCCGCATGTTGTGGCTGATAAGGATCAGCGGTTCGCCCTGCTCCTTGAGGGTCTTGATGATGTTCTCCACCTGTTCAGTTTCCTGCACGCCAAGTGCCGCAGTCGGCTCGTCCATAATCGTCAGACGTGAATGGAACGTTGCCGTCCGTGCGATCGCCACGCATTGCCGCTGTCCGCCTGACATTGTTGCGGATCGTATTGCGGATGTTGGGAATCTTGACGGCGGTCTTTTCCAGCCCGGCTATGGTCGCATCACGCATTGCCCGGTAATTCAGCGCACGGAACGGACCGAGGAAATCCCAGCGCGTCAGTTCCCGGCCGAGGAACAGGTTGTCAGGCACATCCAGGTCGTCGGCAAGCGCCAGGGTCTGGAACACTGTCTCGATTCCCGCTTCACGTGCATCCAGAGGACCTGAGAAGCTTACCTGCTCACCATAGAGCCAGATCCTGCCTCGAGTGCGTTGTTCCACGCCAGTGATCTGGCGGACAAAGGTCGACTTACCCGCACCATTATCCCCCATGATGGCGACATGCTCACCCTTTCGGAGTTCGAAATCCGCACCTTCAAGAGCATGGACGCCGCCATAGTGTTTCGTCAGGTCTTCGGTCTTCAGGACGATGTCTTCACTCATTTCGAGTCCTCCTGCCAGATCACGATTTCATGGCGGCGCGCTGCTGGCGCCACTGGTCGAGCACCACGGCTGCGACGATAATTCCGCCCTTGACCATTTCCTGATAGAAGGCGTCGAGGCGCAGATAGGTGAAGCCGGAAATGATCACGCCGAAGATCAGCGCCCCCAACACGGTGCCAATGATCGACCCACGTCCACCGGATAGGGAAACGCCGCCGATGACCGCCATGGCGATGGCATCAAGCTCATAGACAAGCCCCATGCCTGACTGGGCGGTGAGGTTCTTGGAACTCAGCACTATTGCCGCGAACGCGGCCAGCATGCCGGCAATGGTATAGACCAGCACTTTGTGGCGGGCCACGGCGATGCCGCTCATTCGGGCCGCATCCTCATTTGAGCCGATGGCATATGTGTGCTTGCCGTAGACGGTGAATTTCAGGATCAGGTGGAACAGAATCGCCAGCAGCACAAACCAGACCACGGGCATCATTCCGCTGCCTATCCACGCATACGCCTCGGTCGGAAAGCTTATGGGGTTTCCATGTGACCACCACTTTGCCACGCCGCGCGCCGACACCATCATTCCTAGTGTGGCGATGAATGGCGGAATCCGGGTATAGGCGATCAGTAGCCCGTTTATTCCCCCCGCCAGAACCCCGCATCCGAGGCCTACAAGGAGCGGGACGATTACGGGAAGGTCCATTGCCCAAAGTCCAAAGATCGCCTTCGGGTTAGGGTTTCCGTTTACCAGTTCGGTCTGCCCGAAGCTCATGGCGATCATTGCCGTTGCACCGACGATCGAGCCGGAACTCAGGTCAATTCCACCTGAGATGATCACCTGCGTCACACCGAGCGCGATGATTCCGATGATCGAGACCTGCAGGATGATGATTTTCAGCCGCGCCTCGTTGAAGATTGAATCGAACCGATCCTTCGTGTCGAACAGAAGGCTCTGGCCTTTCATATATGGGAGCAGCTGCCCAAGTGCTTCGAAAATTACGATGATCAGGATCAGGGCAATGAATATATTGACTTCATTTGGCCAGGCCCGCTTGCTCCTGTCAAAGGCCAGCCCTCCCGTTCCAAGCTTCGATTCGGCCATGGTTCTGGCACCTCCAGTGGTTCGCCCCTGCCGTAAGGGGAATATGGCTCGGGTGGTTTACGGTGGCGGCGCACCTGGCGCCGCCCCCGTCTGTTTCAGTTCTTCGCCAGGAAACCGTCGATGTTTGACGGTACGACCAGCTGGAAGGGGATGTAGACCTTCTGGTCGACTTCCTCTCCATTGGCCAGCGAGATTGCGGTGTCGACGGAACCCGCGCCCTGTCCAACGGCGTCCTGGAACACGGTCACGTCAAGGTCACCCGCCTGCATCGCAAGCAGCGCATCCTGGGATGCGTCGACGCCGGTCACGACGACGTCGGCCATGTCGATACCCGCGGCTTTCATTGCCTGAATCGCTCCGATGGCCATTTCATCGTTGTTTGCGAAGACGATGTCGAACTCCTCCCCGGCCGACAGCCAGTTTGTCATGAGGTTCTGCGCCTCTTCACGATCCCAGTTCGCCGTCTGCCTGTCGATCAGGGTGATGAAGCTGCACATATCGATGCCAATGATGTCGTCGACATCCTTCGTGCGCTGGACGGCGGCCTGGTTCGAAAGCTGGCCCATCAGCAGGTAGCCTCTCGCACCGCCGGCCAATCCGGCAGCCCGCAGCAGCTTACAGCCCTCGAATGCCGCCAGCGTGCCCGATTCGATCTCGTTGGACGCCACGAACGCCTGGGTTGGAGGAAGGCTGTCCACATTGTCCGGTTCCCGGTTCACGTAGACCAGCGGCACGTTGCCCGCCGCTGCAGACATTGCCGCACCAGCTGAGGTGTCGACAATGTTCACGATGATGGCGTCCACACCCGCCGCAACGAAGTTGGTAACCTGGTCAAGCTGCTTGGCAACGTCGTCCGCCGCGTCCTCGACCTGCAGTTCGACACCGTCGAGCGATGCGGCATGTTCGACCATACCGTTGCGCATGACCGTCAGCCAGTTGTCGTCGAAGCGCGCGATTGTGGCTCCGATGGTCTGTGCCACGGCGCCGGTGCCCATAAGGGCGATCAGACCTGCGCCAATGAGAATCCTTTTCATTTCATTCTCCCTAGATTGCCGGTGTCCGGCACACCGTTCCTCTGTCTCGCCGGAAGCCCGTTTCCGGGCAGCTGTCCATCTACCTCGTATCTCATGCGGCCCTATCAGCCAGATTCGAGAAGATGAATTCAAACGATCGCGCCAGTTCCTTGGCCGGATCGTGCAATGCATGGACTGACGCAGCGAAAGCCTCGATCGAAACGGGGCCAGCATATCCGGCTCTCATGAGTTCCTTCACCTGAGCCGCACTGCCCAGCCGGTCCCGCACATCAACCAGTATGCGGTGCCCGTCAAGCATTTCATGCAGGGCCAGCCTCGGATCCGTCACTCCCGAAACATGCACGATCCCCGTATGTTCAGCAAAGACCGGCCCACCCCCTGCCAGGGCATGATGAAAAGTATCGTGGATCAGCCTGAACCTTCCCGCCAGACCCAGCGCCTCAATGGCGTCCACCGCCTCGGATTTATGCCGCAGCGAGCAGAGCTCGAAGCCTAGCGGTTCCACCAGTCCGACCAGTTGATGCTCCACAAGCATCGGCGCGAGTTCACGCAGCGCCACCCGCAGGTTCGCCTGCCGCTCGCCATTACCGCACCCAAATCCGTCGCAGCGGGGAATCAGGATCACCGCCTCGGCACCGCAGCCGGATGCGGTTCGCATCAGCGCCGCTGCCTCCGCGCGCTTTCGATCTGACCAACTGTTAAATGCCGTGACCTCGGCCAGGGCCAGAACACGCAGGCCGGCTTCCCGCGCACTTCCCCTGACCCGTTCGGGATCGTCCCCTCCGAATACGGGGCCAGGTAGGTCATCGCGAAACTCGACTCCGTCGCAGCCGAGCGATTCGGCGAGCGCAAGAAAGGCGTCCCAGCGCAGTCCGGGCGCAGACATATGGTTTAGCGCCCGAGGCAGCATAGTCCCATCAACTTCATTCCTTCCTGTGCTGCTCCGGACCGACCTGGGGCCGGAAGCCGTCGGCACAACACCCAGCGGCGTAGACTCTGACGGATCACACTCCGATATGTCAATGATCAATCAGGCGATAAGGTGTCATGCCTGCAAGAATCGCCATCATGCGGATGATGTGTTTCCATCATCTCATACCGATTCCGGCACATAGATGACGGGCTCAAGGAAGTGCTGGCTGGGTACGTTCCCTCCGTTTCCAAGCACAATGGTCTTTACCATCCCAGTGAGGTCGGAACAGATCCGCCGCAGAGGCGTGGCGATGACCATTGTCAGGTATCCATCACGCAGGGCACTGCGCGACTCCAGCGTTAGTTCATTGACGACAAGCGCCACGTGGCCGGGCGGTCTGACCTCACGGAGCGCCTGGATCGCTCCCTCCATTCCACCACCCGCCAGATACAGTCCCGCCACGTCCGGATGACGCGCAAGCAGATCGAGTGTCGCCTCATAGGTCAGTTGGCGGGTTTCCAGATTTACGAGCGTATCCAGTATTGTGAACTGCGGTTTCGACTCCCGGAAGAAGCTGCGGAAACCGGTTTCACGCAGCTCATGTCCATGCCATCGGTGACCTCCGACAAAGATCGCGATCTTGCCGGATCTCTGTGCCGCCGTAGCAAGCGTCCATGCCGCGATTCGTCCGACTTTCAGATTGTTAAGGCCAATATAGCTGAGCCGTTCTCCCTGCGCAAAATCGTTGAACAGGGCGAAGACGGGCATTCCGCAGCCCTTCAGTTCCAGGACCGCTTCGGTGACCAGATGATGGTTCACTGCAGTTGCCGCAACGGCGTCGACCCGTTCCCTCATCTTCAGCAGCAGACCGGCCACCTCGGATGGAGACTGCGAGGTGGCGAACTCGATCACGGCGCGTCCGCGGGCACCTGGTTCGGAGCGCGCCGCATGTTCCGCTTCCTCCGCCAGCGTCCTGTAGAATGCCTGGCGCTCCTTCTGCAGCACGTAACCGATACGCAGTTCGGGCAGGTCGGCGCGCAACCGCTGTTCGATAAGGTTGGTGGCATGGTACCCTATGCGATGTGCCGCTTCGCATACCTTTCGCGCCGTATCTTCACGAACCCTGAGGCGACCGTTGAGCACCCGGTCCACTGTGGCTACGCTGACGCCGGCTTCATCCGCGATGTCCTGAATGGTTGGCCGCCTTGCCATGTTTTCCCTTCATCAATGATGGAATGACATCAATTCATCCATCACAGTTTGGCGATTCCTGATATGAAATCAATCCCGACCAGGAACATCGGATCTGACGGAGCCTGTTCATGGCAGCTTGATGCAACACCTCCGGCCTTGCCGTTTTCGCTGTTCCCTACTGCCACGCATGTGGTGGCAGGCCCGGTTTTCTTCGTGTCCGCGCGAGCCGTTCGGCTGTCCTGATCGTTCACGCAAGGCAATTTCCTCCACCGGTGGTTCGACCGTCTCCTGTCCGGCGGTTCCGGCGAGTTCAGCGACAGCGTCGCAGGGAATGGACCAGGTTGGGCCACTCCAGAGGTCGCGCTGTCTGTCTGGCCGGAATTCGAACGCATTGCGATTTTCGGGAGAACATCAACCCACCAACCGGCGATCTGGTGCCGCAAGGCAAATCACGGCATGGAGCGGACCGCTGCCAGCAACGCAATTCCGTCACCCGGCCTTTGAGGACAGCCCTGCTCCCGCCGTGGATCAGCTTCGCCCGGACTTCCGGGGCACGATCAGGGCGGCGTCCGGAAGAGCCCCTCAGCTTCCCCGACAACTGCGCAAAGACCGGGCGCTGGCATTCGGGGACAGTGTTTCAGCCTGGTGGCGCTCGGCGCAATTGGGCAACCGCCACTTTACGGCCCAGGTGCTATCAACGTGACAATCCCGAACCCGCATTGCCGGAATTTTCTTTCGCTAGGTGTTGGCTGGCGGAGCTCACTGACGGAGCGCCAGCGCGAACCGGATGGCGGTGGCGAAGGACCGGAACCTATCAATCCATCACACCTCACCCGGATTCGGCACCAGCCTGCCACTGGCTGCGGATTCCGGCTCCAGGAGCGGAACAAAGAGCGACCCGGCAGGACCGACACAGGCAGCGCGGGCATCCTTGATGCCATAGTGCTTCGTCCCAATCCAGAGGATGGTGAGGTCATTTCCATCAAGGAAGTCGAGAGCAGATCGGTCAGTCCCAGCTTTCGCCGCACGCTGATCGCGGTAACGCCGGGAGTGGCGATTCTCTCCAGCGCCGTGCTGTGTGACGGACGCCGACGGTCGCGGCTTTGCCACAGAACCGACAATAATTTCTGGCAGTTACGATGAAGACAAACAGGAGATCAGCCGTAAGGTTCAGTCTAGGAAGCAATCCGCCAGTCCCAGGGATTGACCACATCAACAGCCGCGGCGGCAAACGGCCGCACATCCCGTGTGGCAACGGCAAAACCATTTGCACGGGCGATCGCGGCAACCTGCCTATCCGCGAAACCCACCTTCTCTCCCGCCGCCTCGGTCGCCGCAGCGATCCGCGCAGCTTCTTCGGCAGCGGGCTGGTCGAACGGCAGAATGCGCATCCCAAACAACCGCCTCATCGTGAATTCGAGAACGACCCACAGGGAAGATTTGCGCTTTCCTTCGGGCAGACGCTCAACGCCGTAGCGCAGTTCCGCAACACTCACTGTCGTCAGGAACAGCGACTGCGCATGCTGGGCGTTCAGCCAGTTGATGACCGTGGGATTCGGCTCGGATTTCATCACCTCCGAGACCACGATCGTATCAAGAACGATCATTCAAAATCTGCCGCTTCAAGGGGTTCCTGGCTGCGTTCGATCTCGGGGAAATCGACCTTCATCCGTTTCACGAAGTCGGCAATGATGTCGCCTACTCTCTCTACAGGCCGCGTCGCCTCGTCGAGAAGTTCGCGGGCCGCGGCTTTCGTGCTGATACCTCGTTGGACAGCGACGAATTTCACTCGGCGATGAACCTCATCGGGCAGGTTTCTGACAGTCATGGTGCCCATTGCCGCCTCCACTCCGCTTGGTGACAGCATAGACACGAAGTGACGTCATTGCAAGCATCGGCGAAAAATGATAGCATAGAACGGGATCCCGTCGAAATGGAGTCGGCAGACCCTTCACCATCACGGAACGGAAATTCAGGATCGGGCTTCATTGGCTTGTCAGCGGCTCGGACATTGCGGAGTGTCCTGCTGTCGATGAGGCGCGGCATATTCGCGCTCCGCCTCACCCACCACGATTCCCAAAATAGGCCTGCGGCTAAATCCGCAGCTCGGTCGTTTGGGAAACGCGCCGCCGTGTCCTGACGGTTTCTCCTCAGGTGAAGAAACCAGCTCGATGCAAGAAAGAATTCTATTATATCAATAAATTATGGAACAATCTTCGAGATGGCGCATCGAAAAAATGGACTCCAGCCATTAGCGGAACATGGGTGGTCGCGCATCAACCCACGCGCCATTTCTCCCAGCGGAAGCAACCGTCGCATGTACCGCGGCTATGGATCTAAGCCCATCCACCGCAGTTGGCAGCCCATCGCGTATCCGGCCCCGAATCGCGGCCGCAAGTTCCACATAGATGTTTGCGACTGCCAGCGGAAACCCTTCGGGATGCGCGATGGCGACACGACTCAGCCCCGCCGCCTCACCCGAGAGCCCTGCCTCGCCCTTCTCCACGATCTGCGTCCGCTCGCCGAGCGGCGTCCACATAACCTGATTGGGCTGTTCGGAAGCCCATCTAATACCGCCCCTCTCGCCGAACACCTGAATGTCAAGCCCATGCTGCCGCCCAATCGCGACTGAGGAAGTCCAGAGGCGGCCGACAACGCCGCCTTCCGTGCGGTAGCAGATCATCGCCTCGTCCTCGAGATCCCGACCAGCGATGCAGGAGGCGAAATCCGCCGATAACGTCTCCACTTCATCGCCGGTGATGAAGCTCGCCAGATGCAGCGCATGAATGCCGCAATCAGCCATCTGCCCCGACACCCCCGCCAAAGCCTGGTCATAGCGCCAGCGGACCCTTGGATTATCGGCCTCCCTGGCATCCGCATGGTGGCCATGGCTGAAATTCGTGACAACGAGCCGGATGGCCCCCAGATCCCCGCGCCGGACCATCGCCCGCATCTCCCGCACCAAAGGGTAAGCGGAATAGCAGTAATTGACGGCGCATATCCGACCGCAACGCGAACTGAGGCTGACGATTTCCTCACCTTCCTCAACGGTCATCGTCATCGGCTTCTCGCATAGAACGTGAAACCCGGCCTCCAGGAAAGCCCTGGTGATCTCGAAATGAGTCGAATTCGGCGTGGCAACGGTGACGAGATCCACACGGTCCTCGCGGCGGCTCTCTGCAGCGAGCATATCCTGCCAGTTCCCGTAGGCACGGTCCTCAGCCGCACCAAGTTCGATCGCAAAACGACGACCCTCGTCTGGCCTGTGGTCAAGCGCCCCTGCAACGAATTCAAAATTGCCATCCACCTGCGCTCCAAGCCGATGGGCCGGACCAATCTGGCTTCCCTCGCCTCCGCCAATCAGACCCCATCTAAGCTTGTTCATAAAGGCCTCCTCAGAATCCGATGGATTTCAGATAGGAGCCGTTGTGCATGCTGTCGTTAAGCGATGAAGTGCTGCCCAGCGGATCACAGTCCTGCTCGACCGTGCACCAGCCTTCGAACCCGCTGTCGAGCAGGAGCTGCCGCACTGCAGGAAAATCAACCTCGCCCAGCCCAAGTCTGCAGAATATGCCCTTTGCGCAGGCGTCATAGAATCCCGTGCGGCTGGCGATGACATCCGCTTTCACCTTTGGGTTGATGTCCTTGAAATGAATGTAGCTGATGCGGCCGATATGACGACGCATGAATGCGAGAGGATCGAATCCGGCATAGCTGTGATGGCCAGTGTCAACGCAGATCTTCAGAATCGAATCGTCGATCTCCTCCAGCAGCCGCTCAAGTTCCGGCTCGAAATCCATGAAACCCGCCGCATGGGCATGAATGCCAACGGTCAGCCCGTATTCCTCGGCCCCCATCCGGGCGATCATCCGAAAGCGGTCAATGAAGGCGGTCCATTCTGCCCGGTCCATCCGTTCCGCTTCATCCGGGCGACCGGCCGTGGATGAACGACGTGGCGAGATGGCATCGATCAGGACAAGATGCTCGGCACCGTGCGCGGCGAGCGCCTTACAGGTACGCGTGGCCCCATCCAGTACATCGTCCCATTTTCCGGGATCGTGAAAAGCCCGAAAGACAACGCCGCCAATCAGTGTCAGATCCTGCTCGGCCAACGCTTCTCCCAACTCAGTCGGATTCTCGGGCATGTAGCCGACCGGACCCAGCTCTATTCCGCTAAAGCCTGCCTGTCGGCATTCCTTAAGGACCTGACGCCAGGATGGGTTGCGGGGGTCATCCGCGAATTCAACGCCCCAGGAGCAGGGAGCGTTTCCGATTCGGATTGTCATTCGCTCAACCCATCAGATGCCATCGAGAGTAACCCAGGAGCCCGTCTCATGCGAGGCATATGCCGCTTCAACAATCCGTCGCACCTCCATCCCGTCGCGAAAGGTGGGCCAGACCGGCTGCCCTGTCTCAATCGCAGTCAGAAAGTCCTTTGCCTCAATGATGATCTGGTCCTGGTATCCCGTGCCATGCCCTGGCCCCTTACAGAATGGCAGGTAGTCAGGATGGGCCGGACCTGTCAGGATCTTCCTGAATCCGCGTCGCTCAGGCGGGTCCGACGCATCATAGAACCAGAGCGCGTTCTGATCCTCCTGGTCAAAACGGATTGAACCGGCCGTTCCGAAAATCTCATATGCATAACCCATCTTGCGACCGGTCGCGACACGACTGCCAAACAGATGACCCATCGCACCGTTCGCGAACCGAACCATCATCTGTACCTGATCGTCATTGGTGACTTGGCGACCTCCGCGTTCCGCATGCACTGTCTCCATCCGCGCCGACAGCGACCTGACCGGTCCCATCAGTGCCAGTGCCGCATTGAAAATATGGGGAGCCAGATCGCCTATGCAGCCATTGGCGCGACCCTGATAGCGCCAGGCGGCAACATCAGTATCGTTATGGAAATCCTCGGTGTGCTCACCCCGAAACCAGGTGATCCGTCCCAGGGCCCCTTCATCCACCAGGCGGCGTGCATATTGCGATGCAGGCGTGCGGATGTAATTGTAAGCGACCATGTTGGGGCACCCCGATGCCTCTGCTGCGGCCACCATTATGCGTGCGTCCTCCAGCGACACGCCCATCGGCTTTTCGCACATCACCGGCAGGCCACGTTCGAACGCCGCGATGGCGATGTCGCGGTGGGTGTCCTGAGGCGACGCGATCACCACAGCCTCGACCCCTGGATCGGACACAAGCTCTCGCCAGTCCTCCGTCGCCCGCGCAAAACCGAATGCAGCCCGGTAGCGTTCGGCGCTTTCCCATGTTGTCGCGGCAATCATTTCCAGTCGCGGACGAAGGGAGGTGCCAAATACCGAACCGACGGCGGCCATGGCTACCGAATGGGCCTTACCCATATAGCCACCTCCAACAATTCCCACCCCTATCTCTTTCATCCTTGACATTATCCGCCCGAGAAATATCTCCCAACCCTTGCGTCAGGGCAGCGCCTGACGTCAAGGTTGCGCGTGAATGAGAACCTGCGGCTGGAAGGTTTCCTTTCATGGCTGATAGGAAGGCGGTGTCTTGATCAACGACGTTTCGGAAAATCCTGACGGGCTCACATTCAGTTCTGACAGATTCCTGGTGATTGGGCGTGCGGGCATGGACTTCTATGCCGACCCACCTGGAACACGTCTGGAAGACGGTGTTCGGTTCACCGCCTCACTCGGTGGCTCTTCGGCAAACATCGCAGCCGGAATCTGCCGACAGGGCGGCAGGGCCGCGCTGTTGACATGCGTATCGGACGACCCGGTTGGAGAATTCTGCCTGAAGCAGCTTGCATGCTACGGGGTCGAGACGCGATACGTGACCAGGAAGAGCGGTGAGGCGCGCAACTCTCTTGCCGTCTGCGACACCAACAGCCACGACACTCAGGTTGTCATCTATCGAAACGGCGCGGCCGATTTTCAGATGACCCTGAAAGATGTCGAGCAGGTCGAGATAACCGAATTCGGCGCATTGGTGACGACGGGAACCGTGCTGGCCAGCGAGCCATCACGCTCGGCTACGCTTGAAGCGGTCGACAGGGCTCATGCGGCCGGAATCCCAATCGTGTTTGACCTCGACTACCGCCCGTATTCCTGGCCAGATGCACAGACCAGCGCCGCTGTCTACAGGCGGATGGCGGAATGCTGTGACGTAGTCATCGGCAACGACAGCGAGTTTGGAGTGCTTGCGGCAAGCTATGGCGACGGACTTGACGCCGCACGTGGACTTGCGCAGGCAGGCAGGACGGTCGTCTACAAAATGGGACATCTGGGGTCGATTGTCCTGACCCGAAACAGCGAATTCCGCACAGGTGTCTTCGAAGTTGACGCATTGAAACCCACTGGCGCCGGCGATGCGTTCATGGCCGGTTTTCTCATGGCGATCGCCCATGGTCGTGGGCTGTCCGAAGCGATCATTCGCGGTTCAGCCGCTGCCGCAATCGTCGTTACCCGCGTCGGCTGCGCTCCGGCACAGCCGACAGCCGAAGAGCTCGACCAATTCATCTCCACTCACCCGGCTCTGGCCCTTCCAGAGGATTGAACCATGCATATCCCACCGTTTGACAACCGCAACAAACCCATTGTGGATGCCGGGAACCCGACGGTTCCGCTCAACTATTTCAACATCGTCAAACTCGAAAGGGGTGAGGCATTCTCCTTCCGGACACCCCGCTACGAAACCTGCGTGGTTCCAGCAACTGGCACCGTGGACCTTGATATCGAGGGTTACCAGGTCAGCGCCCTTGGAAATCGAGGCGAGGATGTGTGGGACGGAGAGCCGGAAGGCGCATATGTCCCAAGCGGCGCGGAGGTTGACATGGTCTGTGCGTCGGACAGCTGCGAAGTGTTCGTTGCAGGAGCCCGGTTCGACGATGTGCTCGAACCGTTTGCTGTCCGATCCGACGAGCTGGATCTTGTCCAGTACGGCTCGGATGAAACCAAGACCCACCGAAAGATAAAGCACATACTCGGCCAGAAACAGGCCGACAGGGTTGGGCGGCTTCTGGTAAGTGAACTGTTCACCGTAGGTGCTGGCGGATGGTCAGGCTTTCCGAGCCACAAGCATGACACGGATCGGCTGCCAAGCGAGACGCATCACGACGAGACCTATAACTTCCGCTTCAGGCCAGACCACGGATCCGGTCTTCAGATGCTTCAGCGCGAAGACGGAAAGGCTGGAGATGCCTATCACATCGTCAACGGCTCGACGGTCTGCATCGACAGGGGCTACCATCCCTGCGCCGCACTGCCAGGCTACGAGATGTATTACTTTACCATCCTTGGAGGCGCGTCCCAACGGCCACTGGTGCAGCATTTCCAGCCAAGTCATGCATACCAAGTGGAGACGATCCCTGGAATCAAGGACATGGTAGCCAAGTTCAGATGACACTTGCGACCCTCAGGGACGTTCTGGACCCGGCAATGGCGGACGGCTACGCCGTTGCGGGACTGGTCGTGCTGGGCTGGGAGGATGCCCGCGCCTATGTGGCCGCCGCTGAGGCTGAGGGCGCCCCGGTGATTCTACAGGCCGGGCCGAGCTGTCGGGCCCACACGCCGCTGCCAGTTCTTGCCACCATGTTTCGCCATCTCGCGGAATCGGCTTCAGTTCCCGTTGTCGCCCATCTTGACCATGGTCATTCGGCAGAGGAATGTGCCGAGGCCATCCGCTGTGGATTCTCTTCGGTGATGTTCGACGGCTCACGGCTACCACTTGAAAGAAACATCTCTGAGACCGCAAAAATCGCTCGCCTTGCGCATGCTTCAGGCATCTCGGTTGAAGGCGAGATCGGATTTGTAGGATATGACGAAGGCGCAGGGTCCCAGGGCACCGATCCCGAAGAGGCGCGGCTATTCGCCGACGGTACCGGCATCGACGCAATGGCGATTTGCATAGGAAACGTTCACCTGCAGCAGGCCCCGAAGGCCCGGATTGATCTTGAGCTGCTTCGCCGCATCGAAGCGGTAACCGACTTGCCGCTTGTAATGCACGGCAGTTCCGGAATAGGTCACGACCAGCGGCGGGACCTAGCCCTGAATTCCAGGGTCTGCAAGTTCAATGTAGGCACCGAACTTCGTCAGGTGTTCGGCGCATCGCTTCGTGACGAACTCAGGCACAACTCTACCGAGTTCGATCGGATCAAGCTCCTGGCAGCGCTCGAACCATCATTACGCGACGCCGCCAGGACTGTGATTCGCACATTCCGCCGATAACCACCCACCCAATCCAGCATGAAGCGGCGGCTCCGCATGGGCATTCTGCCGACAGTTCGGTGGGAGGCCACTTCCAGTCACCGAAGTCGTCTGAGCCGATCCCGGCACAGGGGAATTCGCGGAGATATTCCACGCTTCCATTTTCCTGTGCACCCATGACTGTCCAGGCATCCAGGTGGAAAAGCGCAGCCTCAGATGATCCGAATCACATCCCTATCAATGGATAGCATGTATCCCTTCCGGGCAATGTTCCTGATCAGTAACATGCTGACGATCTGGTTTCCCAGGGCGTCCCGCAGCTGTCACTACCGCATACTTGACTAGAGATCGGATCCATGCGAATCGGGGACCATGTATATTGGTCTCAGACAGATTTCCCCTGCCACGGTCGAGTGGCTGGGGAACGAATGCCTCCGCGGCGGCGTCACGCGTTCGGGCCTCGCCCGCGAGCTGAGCGGCCGGGAGGGTTGGCTGACCCACGACGGGAGGCCGTCGACGGTCACCGGGATGCGGGTCCTTCCCCTGCTCGCGGAGGAGCTCGGCCTGACGCTGCCGGAGGCGGCGCCGCGCTTCGCGTCGTCCAACGGGCGACCGGCCGCCGACGACCCTGGCGGCGCCCCGGTCGAGTGCGCTCTGGACGCGCTCGGCGGGGTCCGGCTGGAGCCGTTGGCGGAGGCGGACCGCCGCGCCTGGGAGTCGATGATGGAGACGCACCATCCGGAGGGCTGGCGGCGGGCTCCGGGAGGGCAGCTGCGGTACTGGATCGTGAGCGGCGCGCAGGGGCGGCTCGGCGGTCTGGGCTTCGTTCCGGCGTCCTGCCAGCTGGGGCCTCGGGACGGTGCCATCGGCTGGTCGGCGCGGGCGCGGATCGCGAACATGGGCCTCGTCCTTAACAACCACCGCTTCCTGATCAGACCTTCCGTGAGGGTCCACGGCCTCGCCTCCCTGGCGCTGCGGCTGGCGGCGGAGCGCGTGGCGGACGACTGGCAGGCCCTCTACGGGGTCCGCCCCGTCCTCGCCTACACGCTCGTGGGTCCGGACCACGCCGGGACGGGTTACAGGGCGGCGGGCTGGGAGAGATGTCCCGGCCTGACCTCCGGGCGGCGTTCGGGCATCCGTCGCAGCGTGTGGACGCTGCCGCTGCAGCCGGACTGGCGGAAGGTTCTCCAGGCGGAGCCGGAGCGCAGGCTCGGGCATACCGGACCGCTGCACCGCGGGGGCGACTGGGCGGAGCGGGAATACGCGCGGAGCAGCCATCCGGACGGCCGGGTCCGCCGCCGGATCGCCGCGATGGGGGCGGCCTGGACCAGGAAGCCCGGTGCGCCGGTGCCGGAGCTGTTTCCGGGCAGGGCGGAGCAGGAGGCGGCTTACAGGCTGCTCTCGAACGCTGGGGTGACCATGGACGACATACTCGAACCCCACCTGGAGGCGACGGTGGAGCGCTGCCGCCTGGAGCCGGTGATCCTGGCTGTCCAGGACACGACGACGCTGAACTACGGCACCCTGGCGGCGACGTCCGGGCTGGACGGGCTCGGCGGCGGCGGAAAGGGCACCGACGGCATCCTCGCCCACTGCGGCGTGGCACTGAACGGCAGCGGACGCCCGCTCGGGCTGTTCACGCTCGACGCGGACTTCCGGCGGCGGCCGGACAGGGACAGCACCCGCTGGATCGACGGGCTGCGGCGGGCCGGAGAGCTCGCGGAGGCCTGCCCGGACGCGAAGGTCGTGAGCGTCTGTGACCGCGAAGGCGACTTCTGGGCCCTTCTCCGCGAAGCGGACCGGACCGGCGCCGCGCTGCTGGTGCGGGCGAGCCGCTCGGCGAAGCGGCGCGTGGCGCTGCCCGACGGCGACGAAAGGTGCCTGTGGGAGCATGTCGCCGCGCTGGAGCCGGTCGGCCACCGCAGGATCACCGTTCCCGAACGCGGCGGGCCGAAGGCCCGGAAAGCGCGCGTCGCCACGCTGACGCTGCGCTGCGCGGAACTGGACATCGCGGCGCCGAGGGACGCGGGGGACAGGCGCCCGCTGCCCGTGACGGTGGTCTCCGCCATCGAGGAGAACCCGCCGAAGCGCGTCGCGAAGGGAGGGGAGGCGCTGCACTGGATGCTCCTGTCCAACGAGGGCGGCGACGGCATGCGGACGGCGGAGACCGCCCTGAGGCGCTACGAACTGCGCTGGCGCATCGAGGAATACTTCAGGGCCCTGAAGACGGGGACGAGGATAAAGGACCGCAGGCTCGACGCCGCCGACGACCTGCGCAGATGCCTCGCCTTCGACGCGATAACCGCGTTCCGGGTCTGGGACCTCCAGCTTCTGGCGCGGGAGAGCCCCGACAGCCCGGCGGACCGCCATGTCAGCCCGGAAAGCGTCGAGGCGGTGGTCATTCACGCCGCGTATGAGCGCGTCATCGGCCAGAGGGCGCCGCCGGAGCCGGACATGAGCGTGGCGCGCTACGTCACGCTCGTCGCCGGCCTCGCCGGGTTCCGCCCGACGAAGCGCCAGCCCCTGCCCGGAACCCAGAAGCTATGGCAGGGCCTGCGCATCCTCAACGTCGCGGAAACCCATGCCAGGGCCATACGGGCCCGGACGGAGCGGAGAAGGGAATGAGCCGGTCAAGTATGTGGTAGTGACAGGTCCCGCAGCCGCTTGATCCGCGTCGCCCCGCTCGCCTCATCGCAATCCGCCGAATCCCTACCTGAAATCATCGCCTCGAGTTCCGCTCCGGACAGAACGTCCCCATCCATCCGCGCTTCAGCGAGCACCGCCAAGGTCTCAATCGCCGCCTCCGTCAGTGCGAATTCCAGATTGTTGAGATATACTTTCCGCTCTTCCCGGCTAATGATCAGCGAGCTGACCATGATTCCAGACCGCTCGATCTCACCGACTCGCCTGTTCAGCCCGAAGATCGTGATCAGAAAGGCGAGCGAGGCGATCAGCAGAGCCGTCGAGAATGCCAGCAGAACGAGAATCACCTGCCGGTAGCTGACCAGAACGGCGGAAAAGGTGGTTCCACTCTCTGCCAGGATTTCCAGCAGCTTGATTTCCGAATCGGAAGCCAGATCGTCGTTTTCGACAAATATCCGCTCCACTCGGTCATTGAACGCATTCGCATCCGGAAGGTTCAGAAACAGCAGGACAGTCGCGATGGCGAGGATCGCGACGATGGCTGCAAGTCCCGTAGCGGCGATTCTAACGCCGTAGCGGCGAATCGCTGCCGCGTCCGGGCTCCTGTCGATCTGGTTCATGAATTTTGACGGTGACCGTCCCTGCTTGCGGAAAGAACGTTCAGAAGGATCCAGCCACGCTCTTCCAGGAGCGCACGAACCGCCTCTCGCACGCCTTCCGCAGTGCAGTCGTCTCCAGACACCGCCACCATACCGTAATCGAGCCGCAGCGGATCGTCCCGTTTGGCCTTGTATTCCACGAGACAGTCAGCCGCTGCCGCAGAAGCCAGCGCCCAGATTAGCGCTGCGAGAAAATATGCTCGTCCCATAGCACCGGATCCTGCACCAGCGAGCGAGGTTATTCAATATCAATGCGGCGTCAGTGTTCGGTCATCCAATAGCGGCGAACCGATATTGCCTTGCCGAATTCCGGTCTGGAAATCTGGTGCAGACGACATGCGGTCGAACCCGGCCGCCGAAAACAGGAAAGGAATACCCATGAACAGACGTCCAATCGCCACCCTCATTGCCTCAATCATACTGGCAGGTCTGTCCGTATCGCCCGCGACCGCTGAGGACAGTCACCACAGTGACGCCGCCGGCTTCGCCGCAGTCCTTCTCGGTATCGGTGCACTCATCGCTCTTGGAGAGGCGCTTTCCTCCGAGGATACAACCGTTTCAGACAACCACATGGCGTCCCCCCGTCACCAGGTCCGCCATGACCGGGGTCGGCATGATTGGGGAAAACGGCACCATCACAGGGAATTCAGCCATCGGAACGCAAGACGGACGGTTCCGTCTTTCTGCCTGCGTCAGAACCGCTGGAACAACGGTCCACGCCGCTTCTACAGTTACCGCTGTCTGGCCAACAACATGCGGAACTTCCACCGGCTGCCACATCAATGCGCAACCTTGATCCAAACCTATCACGGCTATCGCAATGTCTATAGCGCACGCTGCCTGCGCCATAATGGCTGGATCTCTGGCTGAGAAATGCCGGTTCGGTAACCGGATCAGGAATCGATTCGAATTGAGGGTTCCGGGACGGATGCGGCCAGGACGTTCGTTCCGGATTTAACTTTGGCATTGACCGTTGTATCCGCTCTGACCATGCACCGTGACTTTCCGAACTTCTCTCATGAACAGGCTGCGTATGGGCGAGGTTACAGGTCGGTCTGCGGAGTGGATGAAGTCGGGCGTGGTCCGCTTGCCGGTACGGTAACCGCCGCTGCGGTTCGGCTTGATCCCATCCGGATTCCCGCCGGCCTGAACGATTCAAAGCGCCTCACCGCAGATCAAAGGGCACGACTGAGCGCCGAAATCCATGCCTGTGCCGATGTTTCCATCGCCCACGCAACCGTTGAGGAAATCGACGAGATCAACATCCTACGCGCCGCACATCTGGCGATGGTACGCGCTGTCGCCCAATTGTCACCTTCACCTGATTTCGCGTTGGTTGATGGAAATCTGATCCCCCAGGGGATGGACATCCCGTCCGAAGCGCTGGTCAAGGGTGATGGACGCTCACTGTCGATCGCCGCCGCCTCGATCGTTGCAAAGCATTGCCGAGACATGATCATGGCCGACCTTGCACGCGACAACCCGGCTTACGGCTGGGAGACCAACGCCGGATACGGCACACGAGCCCATCTTGATGCACTTGCAGACCTTGGCCCGACTCCGCACCATCGCATGTCATTCAGGCCCGTCCAGGAAGCCCAGCACCAGATTGATTCCCAAAGTGGTCGAGGTGAATGCACGGAGCCATTGGGCAGACGCACCTGATCCTGGCTCTACTTCGTACAATGGGGAACCCCGTACGTATGGCGGGAGCCATACATGTGGGCCGCGCCTGGTTGCGATGGAATTGGGCCAGCGGAACAATCATCGAATTGCGCCGATCAGCGCATGGCCTCTGAGATTAAATCATATGCTTTGCGCATCACCGTTGGAAGATCGGAAGGTCGAAAGTCATCTCTATGAATGAAGCTGCCGACGCTCGGACATGCGTCTGAGGGAAGTTCTGCAACACGCAGGGAAAGACGGAGGTGAAAATGTGTGAAGGTATGGCGTACCTCAACACCCGGGTCATGCCACTCGGCCACGACCGGCGGCGCGGGCTTCGGCGATTCGATCCATTCGCTGCAGGGCCAGCCGAGCATACCGCCAAGAAGGCCAGTGTCAGGGCGGCGCTCCAGCAGCCAGGCCCCATCCACCCGACGGCCTATGTAAGCGATGCCGTGACGTGTGGGTTTGGTCGCCTTTGGAAGCCTGCGCGGAAGCCCCAGATGCATTCCAGCTTTGCGCGCAGCACAGCCAGGCATCCACGGACAGATTCCACAGGCGGGAGATCTGGCTGTGCAGACCGTGGCTCCAAGATCCATCACCGCCTGCGCATAATCGCCGGGCCTGCGCCGTGGTGTCAGGCGGCGGGCAAGCCGCTTCAGTTCCGGCTTGGCTTTCGGCAACGCGGTATTGACGAAAAAGACCCGGGCCATGACCTGTCACTACCACATACTTGACCGGCTCATTCCCTTCTCCGCTCCGTCCGGGCCCGTATGGCCCTGGCATGGGTTTCCGCGACGTTGAGGATGCGCAGGCCCTGCCATAGCTTCTGGGTTCCGGGCAGGGGCTGGCGCTTCGTCGGGCGGAACCCGGCGAGGCCGGCGACGAGCGTGACGTAGCGCGCCACGCTCATGTCCGGCTCCGGCGGCGCCCTCTGGCCGATGACGCGCTCATACGCGGCGTGAATGACCACCGCCTCGACGCTTTCCGGGCTGACATGGCGGTCCGCCGGGCTGTCGGGGCTCTCCCGCGCCAGAAGCTGGAGGTCCCAGACCCGGAACGCGGTTATCGCGTCGAAGGCGAGGCATCTGCGCAGGTCGTCGGCGGCGTCGAGCCTGCGGTCCTTTATCCTCGTCCCCGTCTTCAGGGCCCTGAAGTATTCCTCGATGCGCCAGCGCAGTTCGTAGCGCCTCAGGGCGGTCTCCGCCGTCCGCATGCCGTCGCCGCCCTCGTTGGACAGGAGCATCCAGTGCAGCGCCTCCCCTCCCTTCGCGACGCGCTTCGGCGGGTTCTCCTCGATGGCGGAGACCACCGTCACGGGCAGCGGGCGCCTGTCCCCCGCGTCCCTCGGCGCCGCGATGTCCAGTTCCGCGCAGCGCAGCGTCAGCGTGGCGACGCGCGCTTTCCGGGCCTTCGGCCCGCCGCGTTCGGGAACGGTGATCCTGCGGTGGCCGACCGGCTCCAGCGCGGCGACATGCTCCCACAGGCACCTTTCGTCGCCGTCGGGCAGCGCCACGCGCCGCTTCGCCGAGCGGCTCGCCCGCACCAGCAGCGCGGCGCCGGTCCGGTCCGCTTCGCGGAGAAGGGCCCAGAAGTCGCCTTCGCGGTCACAGACGCTCACGACCTTCGCGTCCGGGCAGGCCTCCGCGAGCTCTCCGGCCCGCCGCAGCCCGTCGATCCAGCGGGTGCTGTCCCTGTCCGGCCGCCGCCGGAAGTCCGCGTCGAGCGTGAACAGCCCGAGCGGGCGTCCGCTGCCGTTCAGTGCCACGCCGCAGTGGGCGAGGATGCCGTCGGTGCCCTTTCCGCCGCCGCCGAGCCCGTCCAGCCCGGACGTCGCCGCCAGGGTGCCGTAGTTCAGCGTCGTCGTGTCCTGGACAGCCAGGATCACCGGCTCCAGGCGGCAGCGCTCCACCGTCGCCTCCAGGTGGGGTTCGAGTATGTCGTCCATGGTCACCCCAGCGTTCGAGAGCAGCCTGTAAGCCGCCTCCTGCTCCGCCCTGCCCGGAAACAGCTCCGGCACCGGCGCACCGGGCTTCCTGGTCCAGGCCGCCCCCATCGCGGCGATCCGGCGGCGGACCCGGCCGTCCGGATGGCTGCTCCGCGCGTATTCCCGCTCCGCCCAGTCGCCCCCGCGGTGCAGCGGTCCGGTATGCCCGAGCCTGCGCTCCGGCTCCGCCTGGAGAACCTTCCGCCAGTCCGGCTGCAGCGGCAGCGTCCACACGCTGCGACGGATGCCCGAACGCCGCCCGGAGGTCAGGCCGGGACATCTCTCCCAGCCCGCCGCCCTGTAACCCGTCCCGGCGTGGTCCGGACCCACGAGCGTGTAGGCGAGGACGGGGCGGACCCCGTAGAGGGCCTGCCAGTCGTCCGCCACGCGCTCCGCCGCCAGCCGCAGCGCCAGGGAGGCGAGGCCGTGGACCCTCACGGAAGGTCTGATCAGGAAGCGGTGGTTGTTAAGGACGAGGCCCATGTTCGCGATCCGCGCCCGCGCCGACCAGCCGATGGCACCGTCCCGAGGCCCCAGCTGGCAGGACGCCGGAACGAAGCCCAGACCGCCGAGCCGCCCCTGCGCGCCGCTCACGATCCAGTACCGCAGCTGCCCTCCCGGAGCCCGCCGCCAGCCCTCCGGATGGTGCGTCTCCATCATCGACTCCCAGGCGCGGCGGTCCGCCTCCGCCAACGGCTCCAGCCGGACCCCGCCGAGCGCGTCCAGAGCGCACTCGACCGGGGCGCCGCCAGGGTCGTCGGCGGCCGGTCGCCCGTTGGACGACGCGAAGCGCGGCGCCGCCTCCGGCAGCGTCAGGCCGAGCTCCTCCGCGAGCAGGGGAAGGACCCGCATCCCGGTGACCGTCGACGGCCTCCCGTCGTGGGTCAGCCAACCCTCCCGGCCGCTCAGCTCGCGGGCGAGGCCCGAACGCGTGACGCCGCCGCGGAGGCATTCGTTCCCCAGCCACTCGACCGTGGCAGGGGAAATCTGTCTGAGACCAATATACATGGTCCCCGATTCGCATGGATCCGATCTCTAGTCAAGTATGCGGTAGTGACAGGGCCATGACCCGCTCGACATTTCCGTCCACCACCGTCTCCGGCCGGTCGAACGCGATGGCTGCTATGGCGGATGCGGTGTATGGGCCAATTCCCGGCAATGCCTGAAGCGCCTCCCTGGTATCGGGGAACAGCCCGCCATGTTCAGCCATTACGGTGCGGGCGCATTTCAGCAGGTTTCGCGCACGGGCATAATAGCCAAGTCCCGCCCACTCTCCCATCACCTCCGCGTCAGCCGCGGCGGCGAGGTCGGACACCGTAGGCCATCGGGCAATGAATCGAGGGAAATAACCCCTGACCACGGATACCGTTGTCTGCTGCAGCATCACTTCCGACAGCCAAACCCGGTAAGGATCCGACCTGACGCCAGAGCGTCTGGCGAGTGGCCCCACTCGCCAGGGCATATCGCGAGAATGGGCGTCGTACCATGCCAGGAGCGTTTCGCTGAATTCCGTATCACGCAATCTTTATTCCCCCGGTTCGGGCTTTTCACTGGCGCTGTACCAACTGGCACCTAGAATGGCGCGGAGAGGACGAAATGCCAGTCAGGAATTACTCCGATATCAGACCCGGCCATCGAATGCGTTTCAAACACGTGTCAGGCCTCCTGCAGGGCCAGATCCGTGGGGTCGGGGAGAAACGCGGCATTCCGATTGCGCGACTGCTTACGCATTGGGCTGAGATCGTGGGTGATGATATCGCACGAATCGCGCGCCCCCTGAACATTTCCTATTCCAGGGATGGGCTAGGTGGGACCCTGACCCTGCTGGCTCCTGGACCTCAGGCACCGATACTGGCCATGAAACTGGAATCAATTCGTAACCGGGTAAACGCATGTTTCGGCTATTCCGCAATCTCTGGCATCAGGATTTCCCAGGTCGCACCCGCTGACTTCTACCGCAGCGGGCCAACTGAAGGGCAGCAACGGAAAACCGCTCCGGAAGAAGTGGCCCCTATCATCCGTGACCGTGCGCGTAAGGCGGTAGCGGAAGTTTCTGATGACGAACTGCGCCATGCTCTTGAACGTTTCGGAGAAGGTGTTTTATCCAACCTGAACCGCAAATGAGGCCATCATCATGAGACGCTACGTCCTGCCTGCCGCCATACTCTTCGTCCTTGTTCTGGGTGGAACATATTACTGGCAGTCTACCAGGAGTTCCGACCCGACTTCTTCAGGCCTGCCCTTCGAAGCTGAAGCGCAGGAAAGCGGTGCTGAGATAGACAGATCACTTGTAAAGGAAATGGTCCTTGGAAGTGAGGACGCTTCGCTGACGGTCATCGAATACGCCTCAAGCACCTGTCCGCACTGCAAAACGTTCCATGAAGAGACTTTCGGGGAATTCAAGGCGAACTACATTGACACGGGCAAGGTCCGGTTCATCTATCGAGAGGTCTATTTCGACCGTTACGGACTTTGGGCGGGTCTGGTAGCGAGATGCGGCGGTCCCGAGCGGTATTTCGGCATCGTGGACATGATATTCGCCCGGCAGTCTGAATGGACCAGGGCGGACTCAGAAGCCGGGATCGCTGAGAACCTTGCCCGAATAGGCCGTGCCGCCGGCGTGAATGATGAGGAGCTCAGCGCGTGCCTGCAGGATCAGGAACTCGCCCGTGCAATGGTTGCGGTCTATCAGGAGAATGTAGAGGAACACGGCATTCGCTCCACACCTAGCTTCATCATAGGCGGAGAACTGGTCACCGGTGCGATGTCCTATGAGGAATTCTCGGCAATCGTCGACTCCAAGCTGGACAGCTGAGAGCCTGTTCCATAAGCTGAATGACCCTGCGGGATGTGGTGGTCCAAACTGAATCCGACCTTCATCCAGAGGAGGTCATGCCTTGAGAAGGACCACCCAGCCCGAACGGTAAGATCTGTCGGGAGACCACCCTCGGCACTACCCAAACGACGATAGTCCATTGCGGAGCCGATGCCGCAGAAGCGAGCCATGTCGCTCACCCACAGTTAAGTCCCGTTGAGTATGTTGTGGTTCCGGTCTGATGTCATAATTTTCTCGAAGATATCTGCACTGATGACCTGGGCGACGAAGCTGTCCGTCTCATACCGTAAGAGGCGCGCAATGGGATGGGGCTCTACCAGATAGGCGATACGACCCGGATTTCCGACAGAAATGGGTGCGACATAGTGCGGTTTCTAACCCTACAGGGGGCAACGCGTACTTCATTGAGGTACCTCGACTGAATCCTAGCGTCCGTCCACCAAGGTCATCTTTTCGCGCTGGACCCGCAAGCGCTCATCCATCGCATCGATGCAGTCCCTAATTTTCTGATCGAGACTGCTTTCACCGTTCGCAGTTGGCGAAAGTGGGTCATTTTTTTCGATGAAATTGTGAATTTTTTGGACTTCATTTTCCGCGAACCGAACCCAATCCCTTTCCTTTGTAGAAGGGTGTGAATCGATCTTCACACACATAATGCCCAGCTCTTCCAGCTGCTGCATTAATTCACCTAGCAACTTCTTGGCTTCATCCTCTCCTATGCCAGAAGTTTCCAAACCCCTGCAGCTGCGGCCGATTTTATAGAGGTTCGAAAGTTCACGGACAAAGGGATCGTAAGCCGTCTCCTTATACTCACTCCATTTAGCGTTAAGTTGCAACAATTCTCGCTGCCTACTTTCATTACGCGATGAAGATAGATATGTGTATATTGAATTGATCACTGCAATGGAGACACCCAATAAAGCGATGAATTCTTCACGCAGCCATTCCAACAAGTTAGCAATATCCATCATGCACAATCAATTGATCTGAGTTCAGGAAAATATCGCTCAAGTGTTCTAAGCCAAATGGCTTCAGTCGGCGGACCTTGTCAGCGGTGCGACTTGGAACGCACATCGCTCAAGGCCCTGCTCAATTTGTGGTCGAAGAACATCGGGCATCTCGAAGCTGTAAACCTCGCGGAGGCCAGCGTCGCCAAGCTTTTTGTAACTATCTCCAAACATTCCACAGAAGAAGGAAGTCGATATGGCATAGACATTACCGGGAATTCGCACCTTCACCGGATCGCGAGTTTCATCATGGGAGTCAAGCTTGAACTCTTTCCGCGCAGCAAGCCCCCGATCTTTACCGGAGAGGTTCTGGAGCGTTCCACCCCTTGTGAATGATGTTAGATCAATCGTCTGGGTCATCTGGAATCGGCCAATCTCATCTGGGCATGGCAGTCGAGTGAGAACCTCATCGCGACGATCGTCCCAGGGAATGCGTGGATCATATCGAAAACGTAATCCCAATCTGGAGGGATGTCAACATGGCACCCTTCATTAAAATACTGAATCCGCCTGCCATGGTCCTGTTTTCTGTAGCTGCAGAACCTGTCAGCGAGTCTTATGCAGGACCGGCCTGATATAATTGTAACAGCGGGCTGGCGACTGGGATCATTCGTCTTGCCAAGCTTGTTTGCCATCTCGACCATCTCCATCATTCCAAGGCCACCCAAGCCAGCGGGCTGGGACGAAACTCCGTCCTGCATTGCGTAGAGCGTGGCGAGGGTCTCCAGACTTTGCCCAGATCCTCCACTGTGCCTGTTGACGTAATTCGTAAGTTCGGAACGCAATATGCGATCGGAAATCTGCTGGATGTTGTCCGCGATCGTGATGCCCGTATTGACGAAAGCGATGTGGCAATCGTATGCATCATCGTGAGATTGGACTTCTCGCTTCGCCATGAATCCAGCAACATACCAGTTGCCGCGTATGGCCGCCCCCCGGCTGTCCATGCCGCTCGGCATTTTCAAGAATTTCGGTCACGATCTTATTGAGATGCTGTTTGGCCTCGATCGTTAGCATCAAGGGGGTTGGCAGCGCACCGATCCATTCATTAACGGTATCTACCAGCTCATCAGCGACAATGGCAAATTTAACGGATTTAGCGGGTTCGGCGGAAGAGTGACGAGCGGGATGTTCCCTAAGCCCGAATGCCCAAACATCTACATGCTCCGAAATTTCGGGAAATGGTTTCATGCCCATGAATTTCCGCAAACGTACCGCCTCGATGACTTTTTTGACCGGAACCTCCATCAAGCCACCGCGGACAAACTGTGCCATGCCTTTGCGCATTATACCCAAGACAACATACGGTCCAATGTCTCGGATCTGCGAGTCGCCGAAATTCAAAATACCATCACGCGAAGTGCATTCATTCAGTGCAACTTCGCGAAGCTGAACCAAAGTGCCTTCAGGATCATCAACAAAGGACAGGTTCTTCAAAGTGTATTCGAACTTGGACTGACGCTTGGTTGGGCGAAGCCACCTCTTCCTGCGATTCTCCACAAACGCGTCAAGAACTTCGTTTTCTGAATACCTGGCCAAGAGCATAGCTGGGGATAAGCCTGGGTATCCAGAGGTCATTGTCGGTCCTTGGCGTCGACACTTCAAACGTCGAACCAGTCTATCGGCCTGTCGGTCGTTGTTCCCTCGTTTTCTTGCCCTACGGTGAACCCGGCGGCACAACTCAAGGAAATCTTCGTCCGAAAGTAATCTGATCTTGGCACTGATCAGCTCACGAATGGAGCTTGGCCAAATGTCATCTAAATTCATCAGCGTTGTCGAGTAGTCGCTCTGGAGCAGCAGGATTGCTGGCAGGCGCCGCAATCGTACACAACAGGGCCAAGCGCGTGAAACCCACCTCTGTGCAATTCCACCTCGCTCAAAATTAGTCTCAACATCAGCGAAAACTGCCAACCGACTGGCGACCACGTACTCCCTGCCAAATTGAAGTTTTTCAACACAATCTCCCAGCCTCCGTATAGACAAAAAGACATAATGCGCTCATTCGGCACAGGCAAGTAGCACCTGTCCGCGGCCAGGGGCATCGCATGAATGTCGGGTGTGGTTGCGCGGACGGTGTCTCTCTGGTCCAGGGTTCTCAGTACAACACGAACCGGAGAGCGGTACCAAGAAAAAACCACACCGTTCCAGTCCGTTATGTCAAACCTCGAAGATCCCTAGCAGCAGTCGAAGGTCATCCATCCGCTGGATGGGATCCTTCTACTGTGTCTCTGCGGGGCGACATCGGGGTGCGAAAGTTTCACAGCCATCGCCGAATACGGCAGGGAGAAGCAGGATTTTCCGCCCTGGCTGTCCGGCCTCCCTGACCCGGCCGTTCCTCCAGCTGACGGGGAAAGGCAGGTCACCAGGCGCAGCCACCGGGGTGAAAGGAGGGCGGAGCCCAACCATCGCCCCGGTGGCCGCCCCTAGCCGACGGAAGGCCCTTGCGGTGCCGGAAGGGCGGGATTACGCTCCGGTCCACGGGATTTTCGCCGTCCTGGACGCCGCATCGGGTGGCCTGGCCACCAAATGGCCCTTTCCGGGCGATTCCTGAGCACGGCTCCGCCCCCCGCTGCGGAAACGCCCCAGAAAGGGCCAGTATTGTACTTCGGACTGGAAGTGGGGAGCAAATTAAATTCCAATTTCGTCGGAAATTTTTCTAGCGGAAATATTTCCAAATCGTAATCGCACCTTCGTTTCCCCTGCAGTGGCCCTCTAACGCACCACCCACGCTGCTTGAGCGTCACTGCCGACATCAACCAACTTCCGAGATTCCGAGGAATGGATATGAGTAACCCTAATTCTGTAGCCCTACTCGCACTAACGCCGCATCAATCAAGGTCCAGTCATCAAGCTCAAGCCGCACAGGCAGCGTCAACACGCTGTGCCGGAAGGCGGTTGGCAATCGTACCGCGTCCTTCTCAGTGGTAACGAGCTGGGCATCAAGTGAGAGTGCATCATTCTCAAGCCGCTTAAGAAAACCGCCACTCAATGGCTGATGATCATCAAGAGCCTCGGTTCGAACCAGGTGAGCACCAAGATCGCGAAGCGTGGCGAAAAACTTCTCCGGACGCCCAATTCCGGCGAAAGCAAGAACGCGCTGACCCGACCAGTCAATGCCTGTACGCAACGGGCGAAGCTCGCCACGAACGATTGGTACGGAGATGATTTCTCCCCAGATTTCCAGAAACCGGCGATGGGAGGCTTCGCTCCCAACCGACAGCAGGACGTCCGACCGGGAAAGTCCAGCTGCGACTGGCTCCCTGAGTGGACCAGCCGGAGCGACCCGCCCGTTTCCAAAGCCGACATCCGCGTCCACCACGACCATGCTGAAGGATTTCTCGACCGAGGGATTCTGCAGTCCATCGTCAAGCAGGATCGCCTGCGCACCTTTCCGTTCCGCGGCACGGACCCCTAGGCTGCGCTCGCGTGAAATCCAGACAGTGCCGAAAGAAGCCAGCATCAGGGGTTCGTCACCAACCCCGTCTGCGGCATGTTGAGCTGGATCGACCCGCACAGGACCGGCATCGCTTCCTCCATAGCCCCTCGATACCACATGCGCGTCAACTCCGGCATTTCCCAGTCGTTCAAGCAGCGCCATCACGGTTGGAGTCTTGCCAGCACCTCCCAGGCTGAGATTGCCGACGCAAATTACCGGGATCGAGGCCCGGTAGCCGGGACGCCGAATGCGCCGCGCTGTCATCCGGGACGAAAGCGCAGCCAAAGGCGTCAACAGGCGCGCACGCCAGTCGGGATTCCCTGGTGACGAGAACCAGAACCCGGGCGGACGCATTAATCACGCCCGCTCGGACCAGGAGGAACGGGAGTCACTTCGTTCAGCTTGATGGAGAAGAGGCCCGCCGGACGAAGCGGGAGAGCGGGGATCAGGCACATGGAAACCGGCCGCCCTCAGCGTCCAGGCTCCTCGGTGGACGAAGCCTCGACTTCCTCGTCCCGCAACCGATGCAGATGCGCGATGAAATAGCGAATGTGAGCATCATCCACCGTTCGCTGCGCCGCCTGCTTCCAGGCATCATAAGCGGATTGATAGTTGGGAAAGAGTCCAACGATATGGATGTCATTGACATTCCTGAACACATTTCTGTCCGGATTGACCAGTTCTCCTCCGAATACCAGATGCAGACGCTGTGCCATGGGGATCTCCATTGGGTATCATAGGCAGGTTACCCCCTTGCAGCTCTGAAGTGCAACGCCCGCCCATTCGAAGCGAGGGCAGCTCCTAGGGGAGGAATGAATTGAGCATGCATGTCAGGATGGCACGGGGACAGGTTATACCAGCCCGGTGGCGAAAGATGCGAAGCGGCCGTAACTGCCTGGCTTAAACAGGCGGCACCCATACCAGGCGGACCAACTGAACGGTCGCCTCGTCTATTCGTCCACGACTTCATTCAGGTAGCGTGAAATCAGCGCCTGATGCAGGGTTGGCTCCGCGGCAAACATCCCAGCGACCTTTGCACCAACACTATTCAGGAATGGCTGGCGACCCTCCCGGTCGGTCACCTTTGCACCTGCCTCCTGCGCAATCAGCAATCCTGCGGCAATGTCCCACTCCCACGCATCCTTCAGGGTCAGGACAGCGTCAAATCTGCCCTCGGCCACCAGACAGAACCGGTATGCGAGGGAAGGCCGCCAGTGACGGTGCAGAAGAGGTGGCTTCTGAGCCCACATCCTGGGATTGAGACTGGAGCTCGGCCCGAGAACCGTTGCACCTTCAGGACTGTTCCTCCTGCCCGTCGCGACAGGCAGACCATTCAGCCGCGCTCCGCCGCCCTTCACGGCGGTGTAGGATTTTCCCCGCGCGGGCAGATGAACAACAGCGGCTACGGGCCTGCAATGTCTCACTACCGCGATGGAAATCGCCCATGTGGGCTTCCCGGCAACATATGCGCGTGTGCCGTCGATCGGATCAACAACAAAAACGGTTTCGCAGGAGAGGCGGGAGGGACTGTCTTCGGATTCCTCTGACAGCCAGCCATAGTCCGGACGTGCAGAGGTAAGGATTTTCCGCAGATGGGCATCGACGGCATAATCGGCTTCCGATACCGGTGAACCACCTTTCTTGCTCTCGACCCGTATGTCGGTCTTCCAGTATCCTAGCGCAATGTCAGCCGCGCTTCCGGCGGCCTGCATCAATAGCGAGAGGTCAGTTCCCGGCAAGTGTCAGGCCTTCCACAAGAAGCGAGGGCACCACTCTGCTTAGATGCGTGCGGGCGTCGTTGGCCGGCTCAACGGTTCTCAGCATGTCGCGAAGATTGCCAGCTATCGTGCATTCGTTTACCGGATAGGCGATTTCCCCTCCCTCGATCCAGAAGCCCGACGCCCCGCGTGAATAATCGCCGGTAGTGGGATTGATCGAACTTCCCATCATCGAAGTGACAAGTATCCCTGTGCCTACATCCGCCATCAGCTCTTCCCTGGACCGTTCACCCTGTGTCAGGGCGATATTCGTCACCGAAGGACTTGGCGGAGATGACATTCCACGACCGGCACTTGCGGTGGATCTCATGCCCAGCTGCCTGGCTGTGGCAAGGTCGAGGGTCCAGCTGGACAGGGTGCCATTCTCAACAATCAGGCGTCTTCGGCTTGCCAGCCCCTCTCCATCAAATGGACGGCTTCCGGATACGCGTGGACGTAGAGGATCTTCCACGACGTCAAGGCCGACAGGAAGAATCCGCTTTCCCAGAGCGTCCCGAAGCCAGCTGGATCCGCGGGTGATGGAAGTGCCGTTGACAGCCTGTAGCAGATGGCCAATCACGCCATCCGCAACACGCTCGTCATAGATAACGGGAAAAGCACCGGTCGGGGGCTTGCGAGCACCCAGGCGGGCTGTGGCCCGCTCGCCAGCCTTACGGCCAATATCCTCAGGACTTTCCAGATCAGAGGCATGGATCCGCATGTCAGCGTAATGATCGCGCTCCATGTCAGTACCTTCACCCGTGATCGCAACACAGAATACCGAATGCATGGTGCGCGAATATCCACCGGAAAAGCCGTTGGATGCAGCGAGGTGGATGTGGTTATGGGCAAAACCGGCTGTCGCAACATCGATTCTGCTGACCCCAGGGACGGACATGGCTGCGGCTTCAGCACCGCGTGCGGACTGTTCCAATGCGGAGGGATCAGGTTCGGGCGACGGATCCTCGAGATCAAGGAGGCCCGGATTCCACCGTTCCGCCAGATCATTGGGGTCGGCAAGGCCAGCATACGGGTCGGTCGGCGCTTCACGGGCCATGGCGACAGCACGCTCAGCCATCGCAGTCAATGTGTGGTCACTTGCTTCAGAGGCGGAGACACAGGCCTGCTTTCGTCCGATAAGCACGCGCAGCCCAAGCTCGATTCCCTCTGATCTCTCGGCCCGCTCAAGCCGGTCCCCACGCACATCGACTGAAACAGAGGTGCCTTCTGACACGATTGCGTCCGCAGCGTCCGCACCAGCCGATTCGGCGGCGTCGAGGAGACGGGCGGAAAGCGTTGATAGACTGCCTGGCATGGCATCCCCGATGATTGATGCGTTCTCGGATTAGTTTGTATGGCAACACAGCGCAAGGCAGGACGCTGACTGATGAATCCGGTCACTTCGCCGGAAGAGCGGCTCGATTGAACCAGTGTCAGTGTGATCGCCAATCTGAACCACTCCGCTGGCCGAATCGCGCCGGACGCCTTCGAGCAATCATCCCCAAGGAAGAGAGGCTGAATGGATCCTGCCCACACGCCACAAGCGTCCGGAGAATTTTCCACAGAAATTTTCCAGACCCTTCTGGAATCCGCTTTACAGATCGAGTCCAGCGTGTATACGACATTTAGTGGAAACGGTGACAGAAGTTCGCCGAGCCTGTAATGGACAACCAGTTGTGGTGGCAGCTTCCAAGTGAATAACAACCCAAAAGGGGACAGGCATGTCGCTGTCTGAGCGGTTCCTAAACGACGATCTGCACCCAATCGACATCGTTGAAAGTGTTGCTGCAAGCCATGAATGGCATTTCGACCGGGTTGCCGATGATCAGATCGCAATGGCGGTCGACGGCCAGTGGCGCACCTACTCCATAACGCTTGCCTGGTCAGGTTACGACGAAACGCTACGACTAATCTGCGCGTTTGAGATGGAGCCACCGAAAGACAGACTCCCACAGGTATTTGACGCGCTGAACCAGGTGAATGACAAGTGCTGGACTGGCGCGTTCACTTACTGGCGGGAACAGCGATTGATGGCATTTCGCTACGGACTGGTGTTGGCTGGTGGCCAGATCGTCTTGCCTGAGCAGATAGATCAGCTGATCGTTTCCGCGGTAACAGCTTCCGAACGCTTCTATCCTGCCTTTCAGCTTGTTGCCTGGGGTGGCCAGACGCCGAAGGAGGCATTGGGAGTGGCAATTGCCGAGGCTTATGGTCGGGCCTGAGATTGGTCAGGGAAAGGCGGAAGCGCTGCCATGTTCAATGACATTAATGACCGTGGACTGGTTCTGCTTGGCTGCGGCCGGATGGGCTCGGCCATGCTGGCAGGCTGTCTGGACGCAGGATTACTGCCCGACGCGGTCTGGGTTCTGGAACCCCAGCCTTCCGACTGGCTAAGGGAATCGGGAGTTCATCTCAACATCGGCCTTCCAGGCAACCCGGCGGTCGCGCTGGTCGCAGTCAAACCACAGACCATGGCAGAAGCGCTGCCTGCATTGATGCCGATCGGCAATGGTCGTTCACTTGTCATTTCAGTTGCGGCAGGCACACCGATCGCCGCATTCGAGACCACGCTGGGACCGGAAACGCCCGTGATCCGGGCGATGCCAAACACTCCAGCGGCCATCGGACGTGGGATTACCGCAATCTTCGGCAATTCACGGGTTGACTCCCACGGGCTTGATACGGCCGAAATGCTGCTTTCTTCCGTTGGGCAGGTGGTGCGACTCGAAAGCGAAAGCCAGATGGACGCGGTGACGGCCGTATCGGGGTCGGGCCCTGCATATGTGTTTCACCTCATTGAAGCCCTTGCCGCTGCCGGAACTTCGGAAGGGTTGCCCGCGGATCTTGCGATGGCGCTTGCCAGAGCAACCGTTGCGGGATCTGGTGCGCTCATCGACAGCGCAACCGATACTCCCGCACAAATGCGCCGGGCGGTCACCAGCCCCGGCGGAACCACTGCCGCGGCATTGGCCGTTCTGATGGATGAGGATACAGGTCTTCCGGCGCTCCTGCGACATACGGTTGCGGCTGCGACGGAAAGATCCAGGGAGCTTGGCAATGCCTGACCTGACTTTCGAGGAATTCCTTCGGGTAGACATACGCGTTGGCGTTGTGCAGCGGGCCGAACCATATCCTGAAGCCAGGAAACCAGCCATCAAGCTGTGGATCAATTTCGGCCCGGAGATCGGCGAAAGGAAAAGTTCCGCCCAAATCACCAGACACTATACGCCTGAGGCCCTTGTGGGGCGGCGCGTGATGGGAGTGGTGAATTTTCCACCTCGCCAGATCGGCAGGTTCATGTCGGAAGTGCTGGTGCTGGGCGTTCCCGACGAGGAAGGGGAAGTCGTCCTTCTGATTCCAGATATGGACGTACCTGTCGGCGGGCGGATGCACTGACGCCATCTCCACCGGCGCCTCAATAATCTGCGGTGCTGGAACCGCCAATTCCGCGGAGAGCATGGCGTTGCCCGTTGGACGCGAAATCTCTGCCAGGAGAATGTTCTCGAGCGTGTCTGGTTTCAGGATCGGCCACGCGACCCATCGAGGGTTTCATGAAACGTCTTTGGTGGCCAAGAGCTTCAGCTCAGCTTCCAGAACAGTAACCCGTCCAGGAATATTGGTTCCGTTACCGTTCCCGCCAGATCCGGAATGCGCTTGAGCACCGGAAAGATGATGAACATTCTCGCTCGCGGCTGCGCCTTCCGAAGCCATTCCCAAAGATCACCGCAATTGAAACCACTGTGGGCCACCAATTCGAAGATAAGTCCCACTACCTCGCGCATTCCCCCTATACCCACAGTATTCGCTACGTCAAAAGTCGTGGTTATGCCTTCAGGCGCTACGAACGCCATATGTTCCGTTAGGAAAATGCCTGTTGGGCCATGCTTTACTGATGTTGGCCCAAACGTCCTCATCGGGCTCGTTAAGATAGACGACATAGACGTTCATAAGCTTCGCTCTTTGAGAATCAACGAAATTTGGCTTTTAGGCCGTTCTTCCATGCTGTGCATATAGGTCCGAATTTCACCCATGTCGGTTCGCAGCGCCTTTACCTGAATATGGGGTGGCTCATCCGCGCGCTCAACCGCTCCACTGAAGACCTTCTGCATCGCATCCGCAAGCAGATCAACACTGCCTATCAGCTTTCCGGGATTCATGTCGTTTTCTCCTTCCCGGATCAGTAGCAGTGATTACTACATATAGTTGAACTGTTTCGCGCAACAGGATAATTCCGATCCAGCAAACCGCTTACAGCCCGCATTCATGCCCGGCCACCTGTTGAATATACCTGACCCAGCAAAGGGGTAGCCCCCAAGCGCCAGGCGAATAGACAGGGATTCTTGTCGAACACACAAATCAGTCCCGGGAAGGCCAGTCCGCTATCTCCAGCCGCGGCCGGGAGGAAGGCAGGCAGAGAAGCGCAGGTTCCTGGGTCTGTATGGTCCACCGTGGTCACATCCTACGCACAGACCCCGCAGAAGCTGTCTGACAGACGGATCCCCTAATTCTATCCGCCGCGTCAAGTTAAGTATCCTCACTTGTATCTTGAAGTGAGGGACCAACATGTCTCTTGCGAGTGACTGGGCAGTCGAAAACCTCCCTTAAAAGCTGCAGGACAAGCGAGTCTGGTCGATCCGTTCAGAATGCGAGGTTAGATGGGTCCGCCGCGTTATCACGCGCCTTCGAATCCAAATCGACTGGCAGATCGGAGCACAGTTTGGTACCATCCGAGTGGAAGGCATCCTTGATCGGACAGCTATCATGTTCATATCGGACGATAAATCCAGCAGAGGGATAGGCGATGCTCAGCGCGAAGCAACAGCATCATTTTGATACATACGGGTACCTCGTAGTCGAGGATCTGGTCGATTGCGGGACACTCGCAGCCATCCGCTCGGAATATGCGGCGCGTGTTGATGAACTTTATGAAGGATGGCACCGCGCCGGACATGTCACGTCCGCGCCGACAGGACTTGGATTTTGGGAAAAGCTCGATCAGGGCTATGCCAACGGACTGGATGTGCACCAGCCACTCAACATTAGCCTGCCCCATGGCGAGCTGCGCTCGGATTCGCCCATGCATATCGGACCAGCGGTTTTCGATCTGGTGAGACATCCGCACATTCTCGATCTGGTCGAGGATCTGATCGGGCCTGAAATCACCGCGAATCCGATCCAGCATGTGCGGATCAAGCCGCCACAGAAAGCGGCGCGAGGGGACGAACTGCGTGCCCATGTGATCGCCACTGACTGGCATCAGGACAAGAGAGTGACTTTGGAAGAGGCGGATGGGACCGACTTTGTTACCGTATGGGTCGCCATCACGGACGCAACGCCTGAAAACGGCTGCCTGCAGGTGGCGGCGACCGGACCTGAGGCAGAGCTTCTGCCACATTGCTGCCGCAAACAGGTGGCGATTGTGGATGAGCACGTTCCCCGCACGAATATCCTGCCTACCCCAGTCAGGGCAGGCGGCGCCGTCATCTTCCACCCTTTGACGCCGCATTGCTCACGCCCCAATGTTTCCGATGGATATCGCTGGTCGTTTGACCTTCGCTATAATGTGACGGGCCAGCCAACTGGCCGCAGCCAGTTCCCCGAAATCGCCGTCCGGTCCAGATCTGCACCGGAGACGGTCGTCACAGACTGGCGCGCATGGAAAAAGATGTGGGACGATACGCGTGACCGGCTTGGCGCAGGACCGTATCTGCCTCAGCATCGTGGGATGTATCAAACCCTTACTGCGCCTGACGAAAGACACTGGAGACGGTATCGCATGACAGGCGAACCTACCACTGTCGTGTCTGGCCCCTGCTCAACAAACCACGGAACTGCCGCCGCCTCTTACATTTAAGGCTTTATGACAACGGCTCCGACGTGGCGCCCAGACGGGCTGCGCAGTTCAGAACGGTGAGTGCGCTGACTGAACCCGCCTGAGGCCCGGACATGGTCCAGATCGTGAGCGCCGCACGAGCGGAGGCGGTAGTCGGCGAATCCGGTATGGTTGCAAAGATACGGAGTGGCGCGGCCGTTACACTGGATTCTGCACGTTCAATGGCCATGCGGCGACAGTACCACGATGAACTGCAGGCCGCCAAACCGTCGAGCCACAACCTCCTGCTCCATGCCGAACGTCACCGGATCTGCGTGCCTATGAAGAAGCCATCCGAAGCGGAACACTGAGCTACGGCTAGCGGACAGTGGCATGACGCCATCCCTTGAGCCGCGGCGTAACAGCGGCGAGCACCAAGGCGGTGGAATGCGGAGAAGCACCTCAGGCAGACCGACACCGCCCGCCCAACGCCAACTTCGCTCCGGAGGACTATTTCGCCGCGACTTCAAGCGCTGGCTCTGGAATCTTTCCGACCTCAGCCAACGAGCTCAAGCCCGGAGAAAAAATAGGCGATCTCCTGCTCCGCAGTTTCCAGGGCGTCGGAGCCATGAACCGAATTCTCGCCCTTCGACTGCGCGAACTCCGCACGAATCGTGCCCTCTGCGGCTTCTGCCGGATCGGTCGCACCCATCACCTCACGGTATTTCGCGATGGCGTCCTCACCTTCGAGAACCTGTGCCACAATCGGACCCGATGCCATAAATGAGCAGAGTTCGTCATAGAATGGCCTATCCTTATGAACCCCGTAGAATACACCTGCCTGCGCTTTCGTCAGGTGGAGCCGTTTCTGCGCGATGATTCGCAGTCCGGACGCCTCTATCTTTGAGTTGATCCCACCAGTCAGATTGCGTTCAGTCGCGTCTGGCTTGATGATCGAAAATGTGCGCTGCACGGCCATGCGGTGTCTTCCCCGTCATTTTTGAGCGGGCCCTGTGCCCACTACGGATTCCGCAGGCGCACTAGCATGCAGCTTACAACTTGAAAAGCCGCGATTGACCGTATCGCCGCAATGCGTCAAACCGCCCTGATGCTCCGAATTGACGAAATTCACTTCGCCATAAACGGCAATCCCCTGTTCTCGGGTGCAAGCGCGTATATACCTGATCACCACAAGGTCGGCCTAGTCGGGCAGAACGGCACCGGCAAGACCACGCTGTTTCGGCTGATCCGGGGCGACCTGACTCTCGAATCCGGCAGCATCGACCTGCGTCGGAACGCACGCATCGGCGGAGTGGATCAGGAAGCGCCTGGTGGGGAAACCTCGATTCTCGACACCGTACTCGCCGCTGACACAGAACGTGCCGGACTGCTAGCCGAACGGACGGACGACCCTGCCCGGATCGCGGAGATCCAGATGCGGCTCGCTGATATTGATGCCTGGTCAGCGGAAGCGCGGGCAAGCGCGATTCTGGGAGGTTTGGGATTTTCCCACAGTGAACACGATCTGCCCTGTTCAACCTATTCCGGGGGCTGGCGCATGCGGGTGGCTCTTGCTTCCGCACTGTTCTCAAGGCCCGACCTGCTGCTTCTTGATGAGCCAACGAACTACCTGGACCTCGAAGGTGCTCTCTGGCTGGACAGCTACCTCTCCACCTATCCCCACACGGTCATGATCATCAGCCATGATCGTAGCCTTCTAAACCATGCGGTTGACTCGATCCTACATCTCGACCGGCAGAAGCTCACCTTCTACAGAGGAAACTACGACCAGTTCGTCCGCCAGCGCACGGAACGTTCCGCACATTCCGCGGCCATTGCCAGGAAGCAGGAAGCGCGCCGCGCCCATCTTCAGTCCTATGTCGACAGGTTCCGCTACAAGGCGGATAAGGCCCGGCAAGCGCAGTCCCGCCTCAGGATGATAGCAAGGATGGAATTTGCCGCACTGCCCGAGGAGGCCTCCAAATGGGTCTTCGAAATTCCCGGACCCGAGAAACTATCCCCCCCACTCATTGCGATGGAGGGCGTCAGCACAGGGTATGGTGGCGCTCCAGTCCTCCAGCGCCTCAATCTTCGCATCGATCAGGATGACCGAATCGCATTGCTGGGCAGAAATGGAGAAGGGAAATCCACGCTGTCCAGACTTCTGTCTGACAGGCTCAAGCCGATCAGCGGCCAGGTCACCCGCACAAGGAAACTTCGTGTCGGGTATTTCGCCCAACACCAGATCGACGAACTCAATCTGGACGAGACTCCGCTTGAACATCTGATTCGCAGACGGCCTGATGGCACTCCGTCCCTACTCAGGTCCAGGCTTGCTGGATTTGGCCTAATGGCCGATCAGGCCGATACGCGTGTCTCACGCCTTTCAGGAGGACAGAAATCCCGTCTCTCGCTTCTGCTGGCGACGCTTGACGCGCCTCACCTGCTTATCCTTGATGAGCCCACCAACCACCTCGATATCGAAAGTCGAGAAGCCCTGATGGACGCGCTGGCGTCCTATCCCGGCGCAGTCATCATCATCAGTCACGACCTACACCTGCTGGGTACGGTCGCGGACCGATTGTGGCTGGTCAGGAATCGGACCGTGACTCCCTATGAAGGTGATCTGGACAGCTATCGAAGGGAACTTCTTTCAGGTGAAAGGAAGGAAACTCCCGAAAAACCAGACAAACCGGCGCAGGTTTCCCGGAACCGCCTTCAGATGCTGCGAACGGAACTGTTGAAATGCGAGGCCCGCATCGAGAAACTTTCTGAAATGCGCCACCGGCTCGACGAGAAACTGGCGGACCCGGCACTGTACGAGCCTGAAGCGGCGAAGGACCTCGATGCGTGGCAGAAGAAATACGTTGAGGTTCTCGACGGTATCGAGCGCGCGGAAGCGCTTTGGCTTAACGCACAGGAGAAGCTGGAAACGGCCGAAAGCACGGATCCGAACAGGGCCGGCAGCATAGGGGTCGGAAATTGAGCGAAGGCATCGAATATCGAATCGGGCTAAATTCAGCCATGGGATGAGCCACCCCCTTCCAATTCCGTTGGAAACCATTACTTGATCTGGGGCTTAGGAGGTAGACATGGACAGTGACGACACCGGGCAGCTGATCTACCTTGTCATTCTGGGTGGAGCCCTCGCAGCGTATTTTATCATCGGAAACCGAGCCAGCCTCGGCCGAATGCTCAGGCATGCGATGCTCTGGGGAATCATCTTCATAGGAGCCATCGCCGGATTTGGACTGTGGCAGGACATCCGCCACGACTTCATCTCACGCCAGGCAACGGTTACGGCAGCTGGCCAGATCGAGATTCCCCGCGCGTTCGATGGCCATTACTATCTGACGCTTGAAGCCGACGACATTCCGGTTCAGTTCGTCATCGATACCGGCGCAACGAACATTGTGCTCTCACGCCAGGACGCGAAACGCATCGGAATCAACCCGGACGACCTGCAGTATATCGGAGTAGCCTACACCGCAAATGGTCAGACCCGAACCGCTCGCACGCAGCTTGACACCCTCACTCTCGGCCCAATCGTCGACCATAATGTGGCCGTATGGATCAATGAAGGCGAGATGAAGGACTCCCTCCTTGGCATGGCCTATCTCCAACGGTTTGATAGACTTGAGATTTCGGGCGACACATTGTTGCTCACCCGTTAACCCACCTTCAATCGCATCGACCTGACCAAATTTGGTAACGGCAGGCACCGCGGTCTCGTCCGTACAGTGTCGGCTGGGAAGGTGGTCTCCCTGAGGTTGAGACCTGTCCACCAAATGCCCCATCGGCACCTGATCCGCGGGACCACGGAGATGATGACGGCGACAGTCCCGGTTTTAAGCAGGGAGCATCCATGTCCTGTTTCAAGGGGTTTCAGGGCATTTTCCGCGGCCTTTCCGAATCTTCCGCCCATTCTTTCCACAGGCGAGGCCGCGGGCGTCATGCCGGTGCCGGAACCGGCGCGTCCGGGGACCATCCGCGTCCGTCGCCTGTGACAGGGCTGCCCGTTTCTGCGCACGGTCCCTGCCTGGCTTTCCGGGTTCCCCCTGGGTCCAGCCCTTCGCTCCACCGGCTCCGCCGGGGCCTTTGCCCCCTGTTCGCCAGCCTGCTCACCACCATGGCTGGATCTGACCTGTCCATGCCGCTCATCTCCTGTATCGGATCACCCCTTTCCTTTCGCGGTCCCGAAAGCGGTTCCGGGACAGCATGGAGACCTCCAGGATCCCAGCGCCGGTCTTCGGCGCGTGCCATGGTTCCCGGACCCCGCGGGATTCCACCGGTTCCCGGCGGTATGGCGTTCCGGCGGATATCGTCTTCGGCCGACATGAAAGCCCGGCATCCGCGAACATGCGGTATTTCCGGACTCATGGCCCGGCCCGCGCCTTCCGCTACGGACGCTTCACCCACACCCTCACGGGTGCAGGCGCACGGCTCGCGGTAGGGATGGTTCGACCAATCCTTTCCCTCAGGGACTTTCACCTCGGCACCTTCGCCAGTTCGCCTGGCGCACCATGTCCTCCGCTCCTCTTCTTGTGGTTGATTCGGGTCCTATCCCTGGCATCCCCATCCAGGACGCGGAGGACGGCAGTGAAGGCGGGCGGCCAGGCTCCCTGACGGCCCTTCGGCCCAGACCCTCGCGGCCCGACCCGCCTTCGCGGGTCGGCGCCCCGTACTCCCTTCCGCGTTGCCACGCGGAGGGGAATCCCTTCACGGATGATGCACGAACGGCCCCGGACTTCCAGCCGCAGCCACCGTCCCCACCGGCCGGAAGCGCCAGTATTCCACAGCCAGCACGGAGTTTTCCACAGGTGTGCAGAACTTTCCGCAACATCATCCTGAAGATTCTTTCTGAATGATTCAGACATACAACACCACCTTGCCATCACCATCTGATCTACGGCGAACACCGCCGGATCCAGGCACTGCAGACAGGCGAACGTTCGGGGAAGGCCGCGCGTCGCGCTCCAGAGTGAAAGTGGGGTCCAATAAAATGACGTAACCAGGCAGCGATTCGGCGGACGGGGACTTTCCCATCCGAACCGCACCGCTATTGTCAGTCGCATCCGTTCAGGCTCTAGAGACCCCATGGACCCACTAGTCATTTTCACCCCATCCGGAAAGCGCGGCCGCGTTCCCGCCGGAACCTCCGTCCTCGCCGCCGCACGGCGGCTCGGTGTCGACCTCGACAGCGTGTGCGGCGGTCGCGGAATCTGTGGCCGGTGCCAGTTCATACCCAGCTACGGAGAATTCCCGAAACACGCAGTAACGGTCGCCGGGGATGCGCTAGACGCCCGAAATGCGGTCGAGAACCGTTATGATCGTGTAAGGGGCCTGAGTCGGGAACGGCGTCTCGGATGCCAGGCGGCGATCCGGTCCGATGTCGTCATTGACGTCCCGCCGGAAAGTCAGGTGCACAAACAGGTGATCCGCAAAGCCGCCACCATTCGCGACATCACGATGGATCCGGCGACAAGGCAATATTATGTCGAAGTGCAGGAACCCGACATGCACGAGCCGTCAGGCGATCTGGAACGGCTCAAGGATGCGCTTGCGAAACAGTGGGATATCGATACCAGCGCCCTTCAGGTCGATCTGCCGGTGCTCAGCAGACTCCAGGCCCTGCTGCGCAAAGGCGAATGGGCGGTTACCGTGGCGCTTCATCGCGGCCACGCGGACCCGCATGAACGGATTCTCGACATCTGGCCCGGCTTCTGGGAGGGATCCCTTTACGGTCTGGCCATAGATCTGGGATCCACGACAATCGCGGCCCATCTGTGCGATCTGCGCAGCGGTGAAGTCATCGCAAGTGCGGGAACCATGAATCCGCAAATCCGTTTTGGAGAGGACCTCATGAGCCGGGTCAGCTACGCCATGATGAATCCCGGTGGCAGCGCTGAAATGACATCAACGGTGCGTGAAGCCATCAGCCGGCTTGCGGAGGAAACGGCAGCGAATGGAGGCGTCGACCCCAGCCAGATTGTGGAAGCGGTGTTCGTCTGCAATCCCGTCATGCACCATCTCCTTCTGGGCATCGATCCCGTTGAGCTGGGCCAGGCCCCATTCGCGCTCGCCACTTCGGAATCGCTGTCCATTGGCGCTGGTGAGCTGGAACTATCCGCCCTGAATCCATCAGCCCGAATATACATTCTGCCCTGCGTCGCAGGCCATGTAGGTGCCGACGCCGCTGCGGTCGCGCTATCGGAAGAGCCCGGGAAGTCCGATGATCTGGTTCTCATCGTCGATGTCGGTACCAACGCGGAGATACTGCTTGGCGACACAAACGGCGTACTCGCCTGCTCCTCGCCCACTGGCCCGGCTTTCGAGGGCGCACAGATCACCTGCGGCCAGCGAGCGGCACCCGGAGCCATTGAACGCGTCCAGATCGATCCGGTCACAAAGGAACCCCGCTTCAGGGTCATCGGATGCAACCTCTGGTCCACTGACGACGGATTCGAGGAAGCGGTGGCTACAACCGGAGTTACCGGCATATGCGGGTCAGGCATCATCGAGGCGGTCGCCGAGATGCGCATGGCGGGCCTTGTCGATGCCTCCGGACTCATTGGATCGTCCGGGCAGACCGGCACCGCACGGGCCATACCGGATGGACGCACACATTCCTACCTCCTGCACGAGGGATCCTCAGAGGAAGATCCGCGCATCACCGTCACCCAGGCGGACATTCGCGCCATCCAACTCGCGAAGTCCGCTCTTTATGCCGGTGCACGCCTCCTGATGGATGAACTGCGGACCGATACAGTCGATCGGGTGGTACTGGCCGGTGCCTTCGGCGCACATATTTCGCCAAAACATGCGATGGTGCTTGGCATGATTCCGGACTGCCCGCTTGACAGGGTCACTTCCGCAGGCAACGCGGCAGGCACTGGCGCACGCATCGCGCTCTGCAACCGCACCGCACGCTCCGAGATCGAGAATACCGTGCGGCGGATACACAAGGTCGAGACCGCTGTGGAGCCAAGATTCCAGGAGCATTTCGTCGCCGCCAACGCGCTTCCCCATGCCACCGCGCCGTACACCGAACTGCGCAGGGTGGTTGACTTGCCTGACAGGAGTTTCAACACCGGTGGCAGCGCCGAAGGTGGCAGGCGCCGTCGACGCACCAACAGAAAGGAGTAGGCTTATGGAGATACTGCAGGCTGGATCACGTCCGTCCCGGGTCGGGCCGGAAGAGACCTTTTCCGGCCGGGTTCGCATCGACCCGGTGATCATGGCACCTGATCCCGCCCGGGTTCGCGCTCTGACCGTAACATTCGAACCGGGCGCGCGAACCGCATGGCACACGCATCCGCTTGGCCAGGTTCTTATCGTGACCGCAGGCAAAGGCCTCGTTCAGAAGGAAGGTGAGCGAATCCATGAAATCCGGCCCGGCGACGTGGTCTGGTTCGCTCCCGATGAACGCCACTGGCACGGTGCGGCACCAGATACCGGCATGACCCACATCGCCATCCAGGAAGCACTTGACGGCTCCAATGTAACCTGGATGGAACATGTCACCAACTCCGAATATTCTGGAGGCAGCTGATCGCACCTTGTGAACCGGTGTGCTGACGTCCTGGGCAATCCGTCTTCGCGTCCCGACTGCCCAGCGCCAGTCCTTCCCGAAACCACAGCGACGCTGTGATACCACGCCGACTTCGCGAAGTCAGCTCCCCGTCAGTCAACCCGACCAATCACCACCGTTACCTCAGGCCTCTTGCCGATCTCCGCCATCGCGGTCTTCCGCACGACCGATCGAACCAGAACCTCCACCGCCTGGTCATCCGTCAGCACCTTCCGCTTCTCGCGACCGAGAGTCCGCATCAGCCTGCGGTCCAGCACTTCCGCGAGCGGCGCGCCCGAGCGGCCCGATCCAGCCAACCCCCTCACCTCGCTCCATGTCTCGACCTGTCCGCCGTCACTGTCGATCTGGACCTCCACATGCACATGGCCATTCAACGCCATTCGGATGCGGTCCCGCACCACAAAGGACTTCGCATCCACAAGAACCGTGCCGTCAAGATAGACCCGCCCAACCTCCATCCGCTCAATCACTTTCGGAGAGTTTCCGGAAATATCCACAACGCTCCCATTGGTCGCCACGATGGAGTCGCGGCCTCCCTCCCGCACCAGCCTGGCATGCGCGCTCAGCATCCTATGCTCGCCATGCATGGGAATCACCATCGCAGGATCCATGAGCGCGTGCATCTCCTCCAGGTCCGGTCTGTTCGCATGACCCGAAACATGGTAGCGGTCAGTCGCATCGTCGATCACGTCCACGCCTCTTTCACTCAGACCGTTCACGATGCGCAGCACGTTGCGCTCGTTTCCTGGAATAGTTTTGGACGAAAACAGAAACGTGTCACCCTCCTTAAGCTCAAAGCCCTGGAACTTGCCACGGCTGAGCTGGGCCGTGGCGGCACGACGCTCCCCCTGGCTGCCGGTCGCAAGGAGCAGAAGGTTGTCTCGCGGAATGTTCCTGGCGTCTTCCGGCCTCACAACTTTCGGGAATCCCCTCAGAACCCCGGTCACGGTCCCCGCGTCGACCATCCGCCGCATTGCGCGGCCAAGCAGCACAACGGATCGCCCCGCCTTCCGGCCAGCTACAGCAAGTGTCTTGAGACGCGCGATGTTGGATGCAAAGGTCGTGGCCGCCACCATCCCGGTAGCCGATGCGAGAAGACCCTCGATCTCCTCAGCAAGGCTCGCTTCCGACCTTCCCGGGTTCGGAGAAAAGACATTGGTCGAATCGCAGACCAGCGCCCGGATGCCAGGTGCCGCCACCTCGGCCCAGAGCGCATGGTCAAATGGCTCTCCCACCATCGGCGTGCCATCAAGCTTGAAGTCGCCCGTGTGGAGGATTCGCCCGGCCGGCGTATCAATCACCAATGCCGAACTCTCCGGTATCGAATGCGATACCGGTAGCATACCCACACTGAACACTCCCGCCCCTACCGTCTCCGGCCAGGCCGATACCGTCTCGATCATTTCGGGATCGATTCCGCACTCTTCCAGCTTCATCCGTCCGATATGGGCCGTAAAGGCACGGGCATAGATTGGCACCCGAAGCCGCTCCCAGAGATGCCCCAGGGCACCGATATGATCTTCATGTGCATGAGTGATGAATATCGCGTCGATCCGGTCCCGGCGCTCCGCCAACCACTCCACATCCGGGAGGATCAGGTCAACTCCAGGGGTCGTGTCCATGTCAGGAAACGTTACGCCCAGATCGACCACAATGAGGCGTTCCCTGCCTTTGGGTCCGTATCCGTAGACATAGGAATTCATCCCCACTTCTCCCGCGCCTCCAAGCGGCAGATAGATCAGCCTGTTTTCCGCCATACCTATCCGTTCTCCCTGTTATGGCGGTGGATCACGGTCAGTCCGTGCATCGTCAGATCCTCCTCGATCAGGTCGAATAGCACGTCACCCTGAGCAAACAGGGGCGCGAGGCCCCCGGTGCCAATGACCCGCATTCCGGTTCTGTACTCGTCCTTGATGCGCGCCGTGATCTCCTGGATCAGCCCGACATATCCCCAGAACACCCCCGCCTGCATGCATGCGACCGTGTTGGTGCCAATCACCTTCTGAGGTTTGGTTACATCCACATGTGGAAGCGCCGCGGCGGCAGCGTGAAGCGCTTCGAGGCTGAGATTCACTCCGGGAGCGATGACACCGCCTACATAGGCACCGTCACTGGCGACGACATCGAAGTTCGTAGCGGTTCCGAAATCAACGACAATTATGTCACCACCGTGCCTGTCGAACGCCCCTGCCGCATTCACCAGCCGGTCAGGCCCGACTATGGTTCCTTCGTCGACACGCGGTGCCACGGGAAGACGGCAGTCCGGCTTGCCGACGACAATGGGTCGCGTGCCAAAGTAATTGGCGCAGAGCAGCCGCAGGTTGAACACGACCCGCGGCGCCGTCGACGAGATGATCACCTCGTCGATCTCCATCGGCACGCCCGTCTGGGCAAGAAGCGTCGAGAACCAGACATAATATTCATCCGCAGTGCGCTGATGCTGGGTCATGGTGCGGAACGTGGCGCGGAACTCCGTTCCGTCCCAGACGGCGAAGACAGTGTTCGTGTTGCCACAGTCAATGCAGAGGAGCATTTCCGGTCCCCCTAGAAAAAAACGTCCGCGGCGGCAATGGCATGGCGGAACCCGGATGTCCGAAGGACAAGCGCACCCGAAGCGTCAATCGTCTCGAACTCACCAACAATCTCCTCGGACGGCGTACGCGCGGTAACCGTCTGGCCAAGCCGCGCAGCACGCGTAAGCCAGGTTTCGCGAACTGGAGCGAAGCCATATCTTGCGAACTCCCCCTCCCAGCCAGCGAAGGCGGGAGCGAGCGCCGCCAGAAGCGCATCCGGACTCACCAGATGGCCCGTATCACCGACAAGGGAAACCGGTCTAAGGGCGTCCGCTTCGACTGCGGTTCCTGCCGGGGCACTAACCAGATTCACGCCAATTCCAATCGCCAGATGCCGTATGGAACCTCCCTGGCCAAGACTTTCCAGAAGTATTCCCGCCAGCTTGCCACCGTTCAGCAATACATCGTTTGGCCACTTCAGCGCCAGACCGTCAGACCGGCCGGTAACCGCCACAAGCGCGTCGAACAGCGCCAGGCCAGCTACGAAACCACGCAGTGCGGCCTGCTCGGGCGGCTCCATGGGGCGCATCAGCAGAGTGGCCCCGAAATTACCCTCATGAAACACCCAGCGGCGACCGCGGCGACCACGCGCTGCGGTCTGGTGCAGAGCAAGAATCCAGGTCGACGATACCGTACCGGACGCCCGCCGCGCAGCTTCCGCATTGGTGCTGTCGGTTTCGGCCAGAATCACCCGATCGTAACCGGATGGCCAATTGTCCCATTCATGCTCAGTTGACAAGAGCCGCCGCCGCCGCCGCTGCCGGGCCTTCAATGCCAAACAGGTTGATCACACCCGCAACCATGATCGCCGCCGATACCATCAGCAGCGCCCATTGTGCCGGAGACATGGCACCGTCAAGCGCTTCCACATCATCACCGAAATACATGTAGTATATGATCCGCAGATAGTAGAACGCTCCGATGACGCTGGCGATGACACCGGCGACGGCAAGCCACGCCATATGGGCGTCGACCGCCGCCCGAAGCACGTAGAACTTGCCGAAAAACCCAACCAGAGGCGGCACGCCGGCAAGGCTGAACATGAGGACCATAATGGCAAGCGCCTTGAGCGGCTCCTGCCTGGAATAGAGGTTCAGCGCACTGATATCGGTCACCGCCCGCCCATCGCGCTCCATGGACAGGATGAACGCGAAGGTTCCGACATTCATGGTAACATAGATCGCCATATACACCAGCATCGCCTGAACGCCAAAAGCCGTACCGCTCGCAAGGCCCATCAGCGCAAATCCCATATGAGCGATGGACGAATAAGCCATCAGGCGCTTGATGTCCCGCTGGCCAATCGCGGCGACGGCACCGAGAAACATCGATGCCACTGACAGGAATGCGACAATCTGGCTCCAGTCGGCAACCACCCCGCCAAAAGCGTCATGAACGACACGGGCGAACAGCCCCATGGCAGCCATCTTGGGCGCAGTGGAGAAAAACGCCGTGACAGGCGTCGGCGAGCCTTCGTAAACGTCTGGCGTCCACATATGGAACGGCACGGCGGAGACCTTGAACGCAAGCCCACTCAGGATAAACGCAAGACCGAGCAGCAGACCCAGAGGGATACCGTCCGAGGCCGCCTCGACAATGCCTTCGAACATCGTCGTTCCGGCAAAGCCGTAGCTCAACGAGGCACCATAAAGAAGCAGCCCGGAGCCGAGCGCGCCAAGCACGAAATACTTCAGCCCCGCCTCCGTCGATCTCACGCTGTCACGGCGCAGGCTGGCCACCACATAAAGTGATAGGGACTGGAGCTCCAGCCCCATATAGAGCGTGATGAGATCGCCCGCCGAAACCATCACCATCATTCCGCAGACGGCGAATGCGATCAGCAGCGGGAATTCGAAGCTCAGCAGGCCACGTTTTGCCATGTAGCTCTCGCCCATGATCAGAACCGTAGCCGCCGAGACCAGAATCACGACCTTTGCGAAGCGTGCGAACGCGTCATCGACAAACATGCCGCCGAAAGCCACGTTCACACCCTGTCCACGCAGGCCGATCCAGATGGCCAGCGCGACGAGCACGGCCGAGGTTCCCCAGACCATCATTGGAGCGGTCCTGTCCTGGCCAGCGTAAACGCCAAACATGAGCGCCACCATGGTTGCGGCCGCGAGGATGATCTCAGGCAGAAGGATCAGGATGTCGGAGTAAGTCATTTCAGTGGCCCGTGCTTTCGGCGACCCTGACCAGGGCGCCTGACCATTCAGCCAGGGCGGTGCGATGGCCGGTAACAAGCGCCTCCACCGACGGGCCAGTGATATCGGTCACGAGGCTTGGATAGACGCCAAGCAGTAATGTCATCGCCACCAGTGGCGCAAATATCAGGCGCTCCCGCCAGCTCAGATCGGTGATCGATTTGAGCGCCTCCCGGATCAGATCACCCATCATCACGCGGCGGTAGAGCCACAGAGCGTAGGCCGCGCTCAGAATCACTCCCGTCGCCGCAACGGCGGCAACCCAGGTATTGGCCTGGAAGATGCCCATCAGCGTCAGGAACTCGCCAATGAATCCCGATGTGCCGGGAAGGCCGACATTTGCCAGCGTGAACAGCATGAAGACCAGCGCATAGGCAGGCATCCGGCTGACCAGCCCTCCATATGCGTCGATGTCCCGGGTATGCATCCGGTCATAGATAACTCCCACACAAAGGAACAGTGCTCCGGAAATGAAGCCGTGGCTGAGCATCTGAAAGATCGCTCCATCGATTCCCTGCTGGTTCGCCGCGAAGATGCCCGCCGTGACATAACCCATATGGGCAACCGAGGAATAGGCGATCAGCTTCTTCATGTCCTCCTGCGCAAGCGCGACCAGCGACGTGTAAACGATGGCGATGGCGCTCAGCCACAGAACCAGCGGTGCCAGAAGATCTGAAGCGATCGGAAACATCGGGAACGAGAACCGAAGGAACCCATAGCCGCCCATTTTCAGCAGGATCGCCGCCAGCACCACCGAACCGGCGGTGGGTGCCTGCACATGGGCATCGGGTAGCCAGGTATGCACTGGCCACATCGGCATCTTGACGGCAAAGCTCGCGAAAAATGCCAACCAGAGAAGAGTCTGAAGACCACCTGCGACATGGATTCCAAACACCTCCAGGCCATCTGAGGAGAATCCATGAGCCAGCAGAGCCCGGATGTCCGTCGTCCCGGCGTCGTGATACATCGCGATCATCGCAACCAGCATCAGCACCGAGCCGAGGAACGTATAGAGAAAGAACTTGAAAGCGGCGTAGATACGGTCCTTCCCCCCCCAGATGCCAATGATCAGGAACATCGGGATCAGTCCGCCCTCAAAAAACAGGTAGAACAGCACCAGATCAAGCGATGTGAAGACGCCGAGCATCAGCGTCTCCAGCGTCAGGAAGGCAATCATGTAGTCCTTCACGCGATGGGTCACACCCCAGCAGGAAATGATCGTTATCGGCATCAGGAAGGTCGTCAGCATCACGAACAGAAGCGAGATTCCGTCGATTCCCATCCTGTATTTCAGGCCCAGCAGCCATTCACGCTCTTCCAAGAACTGGAAGCCCGTATCACTGGGCTCGAACTGAGCGACCAGAAACAGCGAGATGATGAACGTGACCGAGGTCGCGGTCAGCGCCAGCCATTTCGCGTTCCGCTGCGCCGCATCGTCGTCCCCACGTAGGAACAGCGCCAGAATTCCCGCGGCGACCATAGGCAGAAAGGTCACGATGGATAGGATGTTCTCCATCAGTTCGTCCCGCCAGCGAGCGTCATCCAGGTGACGAGGATCACAATCCCGGCCACCATGGCGAACGCGTAGGTGAAAATGTAACCGGACTGCGCCCGGGCGGTGAGCGAGGTAAGAAACGGCACGACACCCATTGCAAGTCCGTTGATGGTACCGTCAATGACGCTACCGTCACCGCGCCGCCACAGGATTCCGGCGATATAGCGCGCCGGACGGACGAACACGGCGTCAAACATCTCGTCAAAATACCACTTGTTAAGCAGGAACAGATAGAGCGGCCGCTGGTTCTCGGCCAGCCTGCCAGGCAGGTCCGGCCTGCGGATGTAGAACTGCCAGGCAACGGCAAAACCGAGCAGCATGGCGAGGAATGGAGCGACCTTCACCCAAACCGGTGCATGATGCGCCTCATCCATCACATGATTGTCCGGATGCGCGAATACGGCACCCTGTCCCGGGGTCCAGCCAGTGGCGACCGTTCTGGCGTGCCCATCCGACTCCTCCGTATGTTCGTCATGATCCGCTTCAGCGTGATGCACGGGAACGCCGTAGAACCGGTTGACAGTTTCGTGGTCGCCAAAGAACTGGCCAAACCAGACCATGCCGGCGAAGGTTGCGCCAAACGCAAGCGCCCCAAGCGGAACCAGCATGGTCCACGGACTCTCATGGGCATGGTCATGGATGTGCCGGTCGCCACGCGGCTCGCCAAAGAAGGTCATGAAGACCAGTCTCCACGAGTAGAAGCTGGTGAACATGGCCGACACGACCAGCAGCCAGAAGGCGAAACCGCCAGCTGCCGTATGCGCCCCCCACGCGCTCTCGATGACCGCATCCTTCGAAAGGAAGCCAGCGAAGCCAATTTGAGTGAGCGGAATGCCCACACCGGTAATCGCCAAAGTGCCGACCATCATTGCCCAGTACGTATATGGGATCCGTCCTCTCAGCCCGCCATAATTCCTCATGTCCTGCTCATGATGCATCGCATGGATGACCGACCCCGCGCCAAGAAACAGCATCGCCTTGAAGAAGGCGTGGGTGAACAGATGGAACATCGCCGCTGAATAGACGCCAACTCCCGCAGCCACGAACATGTAGCCGAGCTGCGAGCAGGTCGAATAGGCGATGACACGCTTGATGTCGTTCTGAACCAGGCCCACTGTGGCGGCGAAAAACGCGGTGAGCGCTCCGATATAGACCACAAAGGCTTTCGCCTCGGGCGCGAATTCCATCAGCGGCGACATGCGGCAGACCAGGAACACGCCAGCCGTTACCATCGTCGCCGCATGAATCAATGCCGATACTGGAGTCGGGCCCTCCATCGCGTCCGGTAGCCAGGTATGCAGGAACAGCTGCGCGGACTTGCCCATGGCACCAACGAACAGAAGGAAGGCAACCAGATTTGCGGCATTCCAGTCAGTCCATAGGAACGCAATCCGGGTCTCGGCCAGTTCAGGCGCCTTCTCGAAGATGACGTCCATCGATATCGAGTCGGTCAGCAGGAAGAGCGCGAAGATGCCCAGCGCGAACCCGAAATCTCCCACCCGATTGACCACGAATGCCTTGATCGCCGCGGCGTTTGCGCTTGGTTTGCGGAAATAGAAACCAATCAGAAGATAGGAGGCTACCCCCACCCCTTCCCAGCCGAAGAACATCTGCACCAGGTTGTCGGAAGTCACCAATGCCAGCATGGCGAAGGTGAAAAACGACAGATAGGCAAAAAACCTCGGTCGGTAACTCTCCTCTTCGCGGAAATTCCCGTCATCCGCCATGTAGCCGAAGCTATAGAGGTGGACGAGTGCCGAAACCGTCGTCACCACGACCAGCATGATCGCGGTCAGCCGGTCGAGCCGGATCGCCCAGTCGGTGGAAAGGCTGCCCGATTCGACGAAACGCATGATGACGATCCGCTGGGTCTCGCCATCGAAACCAAGGAACACGATCCAGCTCAGCAGGCAGGAAAGGAACAGCAGTCCCGTTGCGGTCCACTGCGCGGCGGCCTCTCCGATCAGTCTCCAGCCAAAACCGCAGAAAATCGCGCCAGCAAGGGGAGCAAGGACAATGGTCGCTTCCATGAACGCTTACCCCTTCATCACGTTGACGTCCTCGACGTCGATCGTGCCCCGGTTACGGAAGAAGCAGACCAGGATCGCCAGACCAATGGCGGCTTCCGCGGCGGCCACGGTCAGCACGAACAGAGTGAATATCTGACCTACGAGGTCACCGAGGAAACTGGAGAACGCAACCAGGTTGATGTTTACCGCGAGCAGTATCAGCTCGATCGACATCAGCAGGATGATGACGTTCTTGCGGTTCAGGAATATGCCGAAGATCCCGATGACGAACAGCGCCGCGGCAACTACGAGATAATGTTCCAGACCGATCATGGGCTCTCTCCGAAGAGCGCGTGCGAAGGCAGGCGAAGCATTTGGCGGTATTGAATCGCACGGGCCTCCAACGCTAGCGGAACCCTGACCGCAGGCCGACAGGAACCGTTCGCCACTCCTCGCGGGATCCGCGCCGCTGTCCCGCATCTGGCCATTGAGCTCTCCATAATCCCCTCTTGCCTGCCAGATTCCGGTGCGGTCAAAGCCCCTGCCCCGGCTCGACATTCCTGACATGCATTGCGGTGGCTGGATCACGGTAGATCTGCGCCAGAATGTCCTGCCGCTTGATATGGCTCCTATGTCGCAGGGTCAGCACGATCGCTCCGATCATCGCAACCAGAAGGATAAGGCCGGCCAGCTGGAACAGCAGGATATAGTCATCGTAGATCAGTCTCCCGAGCGCGGCCGTGTTATGTGTTTCAGATGCGGCCGGTGTCACGGCCGCCCGAAGCGCTTCTGCCTGTTCGGAGTAATTCCACGTCCCAATAACCAGTCCCAGCTCCATCAGCAGCACGACACCGACCAGAAGCGCGAGCGGAAGATATTTCGTCATCTCCGCCTTTAGTTCCGCGAAATCGACATCAAGCATCATGACCACGAACAGGAACAGCACCGCCACGGCACCGACATAGACGATAACCAGAAGCATGGCCACAAACTCCGCCCCCAGCAGTACGAACAGGCCCGCCGCACTGATGAACGCGAGGATCAGCCAAAGTACGGAATGGACCGGATTGCGGCCGGTTACCGTCAGAAGACCAGCGGCAACAGCCGTCACCGCAAACACGTAGAAGGCGAATCCGGCAAATCCCATCGGCTATTCCTCCCCCTGCTCTTCATGTGTTTCGGATACCAGCTGCATCGCCCTGGCCGATGCCGGCGCGCCACCAAACAGCCCGGCCAGGGCGACGGTCTCTGCGATCTCATGATCCGTCGCCCCAGCAGCGCGAGCATGGCGCGCGGTCATTCGAATCTGGGATTCGGCATGGGCACCGATGACGGTCAGCCCCATCAGCGTCAGCAGCAGCCTGGTCTTTGCGCAGAGCCCATCAGGATTCAGCGTCTTTCCGAAAAACATCTCCATGGCTTCCCTGGGCATGGTCGGCCACAGTCTCTCAATGGCCTCGGGCGTAACCGGTTCCATCATCGGGGCCATCGCCCTGGCCCAGTCATTGCCCAGCCTGAGCAGATCCTCGAACGGGTTCTTCGCCGCATCAGTCATCGGTAAGGCGCGTCCAGTTCCAGATTGCGGGCGATTTCAGCTTCCCAGCGTTCGCCGTTTTCCAGCAGCTTTTCCTTGTTATAGAACAGCTCTTCGCGGGTCTCGGCGGCGAATTCGAAATTCGGGCCCTCGACGATGGCATCGACCGGGCAGGCTTCCTGACAGAAGCCGCAGTAGATGCATTTGGTCATGTCGATATCGTAGCGCGTTGTGCGTCGGCTGCCATCCTCGCGCGGCTCCGCATCAATGGTAATGGCCTGGGCCGGGCAGATCGCCTCGCATAGCTTGCAGGCGATGCAGCGTTCCTCACCATTCGGATAACGCCGAAGCGCGTGTTCACCGCGGAACCGGGGACTTAGCGGGCCCTTCTCATGCGGGTAATTCACCGTGGCCTTAGGCGAGAGGAAATATTTCATTCCCAGGGAGAAGCCCTTGAGAAAGTCCCAGAGCACGAAATACTTTCCCGCACGAATCCAGTCAATCTGGGTCATGTCGGTGCTCCTTTATGGCAGACTGGAAAGAAACGCCCGCCACCATTCCGTTCCCCGTCGGAACCGCCCCGTTCTCCGCACCCGAGGAACGCCGACGATGTCGCAGTTTCCGACCAGCAAGTCCTCAGCATGGCTCAGCCCCCCACTGCCCAGCGCGCATAGGCACCACCGAAAGCACCAAACTGCGCGAAAAACGCCACGATCACGACCCAGGCGATCGACGCTGGCAGGAACACCTTCCAGCCCAGCCGCATGAGCTGGTCATAACGATAGCGCGGCACGATGGCCTTCACCATCGCGAACAGGAAAAAGAAGAACGCCATCTTCGCCACCATCCACAGCGGGCTGTCCGCCAGTCCGGGGATTGGCGACAGCCAGCCACCGAAGAACAGGAGACTCGTCAATGCGCACATCAGGAAGATGGTTATGTATTCACCGGCCATGAACAGTAGAAACGGGGTCGACGAGTATTCAACCTGATACCCTGCCACGAGTTCCGATTCCGCTTCGGGCAGATCGAATGGCGGGCGGTTCGTCTCGGCCAGAGCGCTGACGAAGAACAGCACTACCATCGGCAGGTGCGGCAGCCAGTACCAGCTGAACAGCCCGTAGGCGCCATCCTGTGCCCGCACAATGTCACCGAAGTTGAGCGAACCCGTAGAGATGATGACACCGATGATGATGAAACCTATCGAAACCTCGTAGCTGATCATCTGCGCCGCCGATCTGAGCGACCCCAGAAACGGGTATTTCGAGTTCGACGCCCAGCCTCCCATGATCACTCCGTAGACCTCAAGGGAGGAGATCGCGAAGACGTACAGGACAGCGACGTTTATGTTGGCCAGCACCCATGTGTCGCTGAACGGAATGACAGCCCAGGCGATCAGCGCGAGGACGAAGGAAATCAGCGGTGCCAGCATGAACACCGCCCGATCCGCCCCGGCAGGAAACACCACTTCCTTCACGACGTATTTCAGAGCGTCAGCCACCGACTGCAGCAGACCGTAAGCCCCTACGACATTTGGGCCGCGGCGCATCTGCACGGCGGCCCAGATCTTTCGGTCACCATAGACCAGAAACAGCAGCGAGATCATCACGAAGCTGATCATCAGAATGCATTGCGCGGTGATGATTATCGCGATGCCAAGACCTGAGGAGAAGAAATCAGCCATGGTTCCTCAAACGGTCAGCGTTCCTGAATCCCTGCGCCGCGGCTCGATCCGCAACACCCGCATCCCGACTCCGCGCAGGCGCCGAAAGGTCGGTATAAACCGCATTCCTACCTGCAATCCGTGCAGCCGGGTTTTCATCAGCACCCCCTGCCCTTACGGGCCCGCCTCTCCTGGGCAGGCCGTCCGCCACGGACAGCCGCGAATACAGGCGGAATACCATGCCACGGGTCAGCATCCATCCTAACCATGTCGCTCCCGGCCCCTGCCATTTCCGGTCTCCCGTTCCTTCATGGCCGTTCTAGCTGGCCTGCAGGCGCTGCGCCACACCGAATTCACGAACGCCTGACCGTCCCTGATCCTCTTTCCGCTTCCGGCGGCTGGCGGATCCGTGGCCGGAGCGGGCCATGCACGTCTACTCCGCCGCGACAGCGATATCGGCACGGGCATTGGCGGACAGCTCAGCCATAAGCTCCGACGCGCGGGCAATCGGATTGGTCAGGTAGAAATCCTTAATCGCGTTGCGGAATTCGGCGCTTTCCGGCTGGCCAACCGGCACCGGTTTCCATTCGTTTTCGGGCACCTGGTCGACCGCCGCCAGAACGGGTGCCTCGTCAATGAGTCTCTGGCGCAGCTGCGCGAGCGTGTCATAGGGCAGTGCCTCACCCAGGACGGCACTGAGCGCACGCAGGATCGCCCAGTTTTCCTTCGCTTCACCAGGTGGATGGCTGGCGCGCAGCGCCAGTTGCGGCCGACCCTCGGTGTTGACGAACAGTCCATGCTCCTCCGTGTAGGCTGCGGCGGGTAGGATGACATCCGCACGATGGGCACCCCGATCGCCATGACTGCCCTGATAGATGACGACTGGGCCTGCGGGAATTTCAACCTCGTCCGCCCCCAGACTGTAGACCGTCTCCGCCCCGTCCAGGGCTGCGGCGATACCACCTTCCGTGACGCAACCCGCATCCAGTGCGCCGACCCGGGCTGCTGCCGTATGCAGCACGAGCAGCCCTGCCGACATTGCCTCGGCGATCTTCATGACCTGACTGAGCACCGCCGCGCCATCATCTCCCTTCAGCGCTCCCTGACCGACAATGACCATTCCCGGTGTGGCATCTCCGCCGGTTCCAGCCTCGTCCACCAGCCTGACCAGCGACTCACTTCCGATGCCCAGATATGTGTAATCATAGGTCAGATCGACCTGCTCGCCGATCACCGACACCTTGGCGCCCGAGAGCCATGCCCTGCGAATTCTGGCATTGAGCACTGGCGCCTCATCGCGGGGATTCGTCCCGATCAGCAGGATGGAACGCGCCGTGTCGATGTCCTCGATGGATGCGGTTCCGACATAGGCGGACCGATTCCCCGCCGGTAGCTTCGCCCCATCAGTACGGCATTCGACATTACCGCCATCACGCTCGACCAGCTGTTTCAGCGCGAAGGCGGCCTCGACGGGAACCAGGTCACCAACCAGCCCGGCGACCTTGCCCGCTTTCATGGCCTCCGCGGCTCTGGCCAGCGCCTCGCTCCATGTCACCGGCCTGAGCCTGCCGCTCTCGCGCAGATAGGGCCGGTCCAGCCGCTGACGGCGCAGGCCATCCCAGACGAAGCGGGTCTTGTCGGAAATCCATTCCTCGTTCACACCATCATTGTTGCGCGGCAGGAACCGCATCACCACACGTCCCTTGCAGTCCACGCGGATGTTTGAGCCGAGCGCATCCATCACGTCGATCGATTCGGTCTTGGTGAGTTCCCAGGGCCGGGCGGTGAATGCGTAGGGCTTGCTGGTCAGTGCGCCCACGGGACAAAGATCAATGATGTTTCCCTGAAGGTTGGAACTGAGTGTACCGCCCAGATAGGAAGTGATCTCGGCATCCTCGCCGCGGCCAGTCTGACCCATCTGGGCAATCCCCGCGACTTCGGTCGTAAACCGCACACAGCGGGTGCAGGAGATGCAGCGCGTCATATGGGTTTCCACCAGAGGTCCCAAATTCAGGTCGTCGACGGCGCGCTTCGGCTCGCGAAACCGGCTGAAGTCGACGCCATAGGCCATGGCCTGATCCTGCAGATCGCACTCACCTCCCTGGTCACAGATCGGACAGTCAAGCGGATGGTTGATCAACAGGAACTCCATCACGCCTTCGCGCGCCTTTCTGACCATCGGCGATCTGGTCCTGACCTGTGGTGGCTGGCCTTCCGGTCCCGGTCGCAGGTCACGCACCTGCATCGCACAGCTGGCGGCTGGCTTTGGTGGACCTCCGACGACCTCGACAAGGCACATCCTGCAGTTGCCCGCTATGGATAACCGTTCGTGATAGCAGAAGCGCGGCACCTCGATTCCGGCCTGCTCACAGGCCTGGATCAGGGTCATCGCACCGTCAACCTCAACTTCCTGGCCGTCGACAATAATGGTCCGCAAATCGCTCATGGTCGGTCCTGCTGGTCACGGGCGCTCCGGTATTGGACGCTTTTCCTCTAGTTTATGCGCAAAAGCCAGCCCGTAAGCGTGTTTTTCTCGATTTCCTCTTGGCCAAGGCGGCAATAGCTGTCGATGTCGCCTTCGGTCACTCCATGTTTTTCCAGATAGGCGTCGCGCAGGACGATCAGCCGCGCCTTGGCTTCGGGGCTCCCGCTGATCCGGTTGAAGTCCTCACTGGTATATCCACGCGACAGCGCGTAGTTTTTCAGCCTACTCAGGCGGAAGATTACCCGAAGCATCCGGGGTGATATCGAAGGACAGTTCTTTCGGATCGCATCGCCCACAGCCGCTGACAGGAACTCGTGCTGGATCCGCGGGTCATCCTCAAGTGGCGGCAGTTCCACCGCAGCGGATGCTCCCGTCGCTACGCAAAGAGCGACAATTCCGGATTTCAGAACACGGCCAATCCGCATGTTCCCGTCCCGTTTCGACCGACCAGAATGCCCCGCATCTCTTTGCCAGTTACATTAATCACATTCTGACCTCAGGTTCGTGAGTCGCCCCGTTCAGACGCGTATCGAGAACGGTCAGCGCTGGGTGCACCGTCCCTGCAGTGTTACCGAGTCACCCTGCACCGACAGTTCCTCCACAGGCTGGTCCGGCCCGATGGTCCATGCGATGTCGGAACCACCATATGCCTTGAGGCAGTAAACCGTCGCCTTGTAGCGCCCGGATTCCAGCGCCTGTTCGGCAATGGCCGCGAATGGGGACACGGTCACGGCGAAGTCCCGTCTGTCCTGTCCCCTGTCAAGCGAGGCCTGGACGCGAACGCGGCGGACCTCCTCGGACGCTGGATCGCCATCATCGCCGCTGATTTCGACAGTTTCCTTGCCACCCCGAAACATTCCGCACGAGGAAACGCCAGCGACAGCCAGCGCGAGGCACAACACCCGCAACACCGTCATGGCAGGGCCCTCCATCCCACGTCACGATTCGCTCTGCGGCATGCGTTTCCATGACCGGCACCGAAGCGTTCAAAAATGCAAAGCCGCTGGTTCAAACCATATTCTCCCGACTTCCAGATATATGTCGAGGATTGATGCATGTCCAAACCGGAATGCGCAAGTCCGATCTGCGCAACCGCCTGGATCATGGCTCCATGCTCCGTGCTTTCCCGTCCTAACCCGCACTCTATATACAAGTATCCCCCAACGTTCATGTACCAAGTCTGACATGCTATCCGCGTGGCTGCAAAGGACCCGATTCGCCACACCCTTCCACCAGGACTATATACAGAAGATGCTGTCGCACGCCGGCACAGCGGGAAGGTCAGAGACCCCCCAAATGGTCTTCGGGCTGTTCGGCCTGCGCGACCCCCGCGGCGGGTCCATCAGACCGTCTGCATAGCGGCGCTGTGCTGACCGAAGTCCGTCGGCGTAATCTCCCTGCCGGAGCCGAGGCGGCGAACCGAGATCGGCCGCGCCTGCTGTTCCCCCTGTTCGCCTCCGCATTCAGGGAAACCGGATAACGAACCAATTAGGCATGTCACATCGAAAGGCACCGCCCTAGATCACAACTCTCCCGCTGGTGGCAACCGTAGGGAAAAAGGACAATCCGGGGAACCACCTTAACTTGTCGAAATTTAAGAGAATTCCAGCGCTCAGGCGGATCGACCTTAATTCTGGGTTGTTAAGCCATGCTATCCTTGACCTTCGATATCCACTTTCCTTAAGCTGATCCGCGTATCCGCGTCAAGCAATAGGAGGTAAAATGGACAGTATGGACAAGACCTTCGGCCGCGCCATCAGCCGAGCCCGCAAGGCAAGAGCCTGGAGCCTGAGAGATGTGGCGTCACAAATCCGGCGAGAGGATGGACAGACCATTTCACCGCAATATCTCAACGATATAGAGCATGATCGGCGGAATCCTACTTCGGACCACATGGTGCAACAGTTTGCTGTCGTATTGGATATCGACCGTGACTGGCTCTACTATCTGGCTGGTCGCTTTCCCGACGACGTGCGCAGACAGCAACTCTCCGAGACCGAAGTCGCGCAAGCGATGCGCGCATTCCGCGGGGGGCCCATTTTGGGCAGAAAGAAATAGTATGGTCAAATATGTCTTGGATCGAACCGGCCGGTTTACAAAACGACCTTACTACGAGCCTGAAGAACTGGACCGGGAGTGCGAAGGAATTATTTCGGCCTTCCTGAAGGACATACATGGCGAGGTCAGATTCCCAGTTTCCACGGACGACCTAAACACGGCTCATCGAGCGCGACAGCGATGATCTCGATCTCTACGCGGACCTGTCTAGGTTTGGATCCGATGTCGAAGGCATCACCGAATTCCGGCCCGGTCAGAGGCCGACAGTCGGAATTTCACGAAAGCTGTCGGAGGACCAGCGGCGCGAAAACCGGTTGAGAACGACCCTCACCCATGAGTACGGCCACGTTCACTTCCACGCGAATCTCTGGGAGCGCAAACTTCAATCCCGGGATCTGCTTGATTTAGAAAAAAGTAGGTACATACAGATCTGCAAGAGAGACACAATTATCGATGCCGCCCAAACTGACTGGATGGAGTGGCAGGCAGGATATGTTTGCGGTGCACTGCTCATGCCCGTCTCCTACGTCCGCCAACTTGTCCGAGCGTACCAAGAAACGCATGGCCTGTTCGGAACCGTAGGGTACGAAGGGCCGCACGGGCAGGCACTGATCGCCGAAGTTCAGTCGGCGTTTCATGTGTCTGCTGATGCGGCGCGGGTTCGCTTATTCAAACTCGGCGTCCTTGGCGAGGTGGATGCTGGACCTTCACTTTTCGGCTGACATCCCCGAATTCCCCGTGCCCAAAGAAGCGGAATTGTATGCAATGGCTCTTTTGATAATTCGTAGTGGGCGGAGGGCTCAGCGGCGCGGTTTTCGGCGGCCCGCATGCCGCCGACTCCGTCCCAGAGGCGGATCGGCGTGTCCGCAGGCGCGGATCCTGCGATTCTGAAAGCTGGAGAACGACTTTCGGGCAGCACTCCGGGCTGCCCGGATGGGGCCGCCGCGTGGTGTTTCAGTCGAACCTTCAGATGAGCGCCATCGGCCTCCGCCGCAGGCTGCGGGCGCTGGCCCGGCGCCCCTGCGCGGTCATCACTGGGTACGGATCGGCCCCGCGGCGCTGGAAGAGGAGAGGATAGTGGTCCAGCCATTTCGTCGCCACGCCGCTGAAGTGGCGGATCCATCCCTTCAGGTGGCCGGTCATTCAGGTGGCCGGTCAGGCTGTTCACCGTCTGGATGTGAAGGGAGCCCTCCCCCCTGCCGCCCTTAAGCTCCGTGTGCGGCGTCCCGCGCTTTCCCGACTTCCGGCCACGCCTGCGGGCGGGCCGGGGGAAGTCCCCGCGCCGCCCCCTAGCCCGGATATCTCACCAGCCGCAACCCGAAGCTCCAGCACCGGCCCGGAAGGGGTTCCGGGGGCGGTTCGTGGGCGTTCCGGCAGCTCCGTCGGCCGACGGAACCCGACAGTGGCCGTCCGGTGGCCGTGATGACAGGAACAATGAGGGAACATCCACGGTCCGGCAGCCGCGGGCGGCGGCGCGGGACACACCTCTCCCGCTGCGGGCCGGTTCCGCCCGCCAGTCCGGGCCGTCAGGGGCCGGATCCGCTCAGGCGGGCGTGGGTTCGGGGGCGGGTTCCGGCTGCGGCGGCGGCACCTGCGGCGACGGCGCGGCCAGCAGCGTGGCGACCGCCCGTGCGAACAGGTCCTGAAGGGGAAAGACCGAGGACAGCGACAGGCGGACGCGGCGCACGCTGACCGTCACCCGGCAGGCCACCTTCAGGAGCCGCGTCCTTATGGTCCCGCACTGGGCCCTCGCCATGTCCGTGCCGGCGAGGCCGATCGCCCGGACGGTCCGGAGCAGGGCTCCGGCGAAGGCGGAGAGGTACAGCCGCAGCTGGTTGGCGCGCATGGTCGCCGTCGAGGTCCGGTCGGCGAAGAGTTCCAGCTGCTGCTCCTTTATCCGGTTCTCCATGTCTCCGCGCGCGCAGTACAGCTTCTCGTAGAGGTTCCTGGCGGTGAAGCGGTCCTTCGGCAGGCTGGTCACGACGAAGCGGGGATTGGCGCCGCCTGGTCCGGGCAGCCACTCCGCCTTTCCCACGACGCGGCGGGTCCGGCTCCAGCTGGACCGGGTCCGGTAGCGAAAGTCCCGGAAGCGCCGCGACGGCTTTCCGGAGGCGATGGCGCGCCGCCGCGACCTCTCCAGCGGTCCGGCGATCCGCTCCACCAGGCGCGAGTTCCTCGCAAGGCCAAGCACATAGTCGACCCCGTTCGCCTCGCACCAGGCCATCAGGCTCTCGCGGCAGAAGCCCGAATCGCCCCTCACGATGATGGCGGTCTCCGGCCAGCGGGAGCGGATCCGCTCCACGATCTCCGCCAGTGCCTCCACCGATCCCTCCGACGCGTCGATGTTCGCCGGACGCAGCCGCGCAAGCAGGACGTGGTCGCCGCAGGTGACGTAGAGCGGAAGGTAGCAGTAGTGGCGGTAGTAGCCGTGGAAAAAGCGGCCCTCCTGGGCGCCGTGCAGCGGGTCGTCGGTGGCGTCGACGTCGAGGACGATCTCCCCGGGCGGGACCTCGTGGGCATCCAGGAACAGGTCCACCATCAGCCGCTCGATCGCGGCGCCGTCGGCCACGATCCGTCTGTAGCGGTCCGTTTCCGCCGCCTCCGGCGTGCCCAGCTCAAGGCGGTTAAGGGTGCTGGACCCGGCCAGGGGATGGCCCCGGTCGCGCTCCCTCGGCCGGTCGGCGCCGGTGATGTCGTCGCGACCGACGGCCAGCGCCAGGACGCTGTCGTCCCGCAGGCGGTCGTGGTCGTTGACATCCTCGTAGCCGAGGGCGATCGCCATGATGCGCTGCGCCACGAGCTCCCGCAGCCCGTGCTCGATGCGGTCCTGGTCCCGGTAATCGGTCAGGCACTCCGCCAGCCGGCGGGTGACGTCCGCCACCCGGTCGGCCTCCCGCAGGAGCAGCGCGCCGCCGTCGGAGGACATGCGCCCGCCGTCGAAGGCGGCGGTCACCTCCCGCCGTCCGTGCCGGTTGAACTCGATGTCAGGGCTGTTACACTGTGTATGCATGGGGTCCGGTCTCCTCTCATATGCAGGTTATTGATGACTCCCGCATATATCATGGAATCCGGCCCCATGCAACATCATCTGTTGAGATATCCGGGCTAGACGAAAGCCTGAAACACCTCCCATCCACCTCGACGGTGCCGGAGAGCCTCGGCCCGGGCATGCGGCTCATGGCGGTGGGGACCCTGTGACGCCAGGCGAAAGCCGTCGGCAGGCTGATGTCCATCCTCTTCACGATGACCGGCAGCGACAGGCCCTGGAACATCAGCTTTATGGACGGCGCCCGGGTCGGACCGTCCCTATGCGAGTAGTGGCGGACCGTCCCCGTCCTGGCGGAGAAGGTGCGCCCGCAGTCGCGACATCCGATCTCCACTTTCCGCGGACCGATCCGTTCCTGCGGATGTCCCCGTGACCGCAGTGCGGGCATTTCGACGGGTCCGGCGGCTCTCCGGCATCGGCTACGGAGGGTTCGGCGAGAAGCGTCCGCTTCATTTCCCGCCTTTCGGCTCTGACGGACGAGGCGATGAGGTTCCTTGTCGAGATCAAGGGGAACATATAGCGGACGCAAGTCCTTTGGATGGATTTTTTTGGACAAATTCCTTTTTTCCGCAACGTGTTGCCGGAGTCCTGCCAGATCTCACCACAAATTTTCTAAAGAGCCTACGCAGTTCGCCCCCTGACCCTTGAAACCGCTCCCTTCCGGGTGGTACTTCAAGTCGATCCTTACCGGCCCCATGGCAGCCTTTGCCAGATCGTCAGGCGTCGCGCTGTCAGGAGACTCAACTGGCACCTGCAGTTTCACCCTGCCGGGCTGATACTCCGACCAGGCGAGACTTATACGCTTCGGTGGTTCTTCCGGTCCGTACATCACTGTTCCTTCCTGTGGCTTCCATGAGCCGGTTCCAGCTGTCGGACTCTCCCATCCGTGTTTCCTGATAGGTGCAGGGCTGTCATTGATGACATCCTTCCGGATCTGATCTTTCCGGAAACCCGCCCGGTGGGCGCCTAGGATTCCGGAAGAGCGAAATTGGTGATGCGCGAGGGAGTCGGTTTCCGGCCGTAGTTAGGGTGCCAGCGCTCCACATTAAAGAGATTCTGTGCGTCGCTGCAGCGGGGCACCAGTCCAGCCAGAAGGCACTGCTGTGGTTTACACCCTTGATGCAGTTGGCCCTCGCTCCGCCTGGCAAACCGTAGTTGGCGATCAGTTCTCTGTAGCGCAGCCGTCCGCCACCATCACGAAAGCAACGCCACTCATCCGGCCTGCCGATCCCTGCGTAGGCTACACATTCGTCGGTGTATACCTCGCGTCCGGTTCCGTAACGACCGGGGTCTTTCCGATAGGACCTCGGCCCGCACCTGTCACTACCACATACTTGACCGGCTCATTCCCTTCTCCGCTCCGTCCGGGCCCGTATGGCCCTGGCATGGGTTTCCGCGACGTTGAGGATGCGCAGGCCCTGCCATAGCTTCTGGGTTCCGGGCAGGGGCTGGCGCTTCGTCGGGCGGAACCCGGCGAGGCCGGCGACGAGCGTGACGTAGCGCGCCACGCTCATGTCCGGCTCCGGCGGCGCCCTCTGGCCGATGACGCGCTCATACGCGGCGTGAATGACCACCGCCTCGACGCTTTCCGGGCTGACATGGCGGTCCGCCGGGCTGTCGGGGTTCTCCCGCGCCAGAAGCTGGAGGTCCCAGACCCGGAACGCGGTTATCGCGTCGAAGGCGAGGCATCTGCGCAGGTCGTCGGCGGCGTCGAGCCTGCGGTCCTTTATCCTCGTCCCCGTCTTCAGGGCCCTGAAGTATTCCTCGATGCGCCAGCGCAGTTCGTAGCGCCTCAGGGCGGTCTCCGCCGTCCGCATGCCGTCGCCGCCCTCGTTGGACAGGAGCATCCAGTGCAGCGCCTCCCCTCCCTTCGCGACGCGCTTCGGCGGGTTCTCCTCGATGGCGGAGACCACCGTCACGGGCAGCGGGCGCCTGTCCCCCGCGTCCCTCGGCGCCGCGATGTCCAGTTCCGCGCAGCGCAGCGTCAGCGTGGCGACGCGCGCTTTCCGGGCCTTCGGCCCGCCGCGTTCGGGAACGGTGATCCTGCGGTGGCCGACCGGCTCCAGCGCGGCGACATGCTCCCACAGGCACCTTTCGTCGCCGTCGGGCAGCGCCACGCGCCGCTTCGCCGAGCGGCTCGCCCGCACCAGCAGCGCGGCTCCGGTCCGGTCCGCTTCGCGGAGAAGGGCCCAGAAGTCGCCTTCGCGGTCACAGACGCTCACGACCTTCGCGTCCGGGCAGGCCTCCGCGAGCTCTCCGGCCCGCCGCAGCCCGTCGATCCAGCGGGCGCTGTCCCTGTCCGGCCGCTGCCGGAAGTCCGCGTCGAGCGTGAACAGCCCGAGCGGGCGTCCGCTGCCGTTCAGTGCCACGCCGCAGTGGGCGAGGATGCCGTCGGTGCCCTTTCCGCCGCCGCCGAGCCCGTCCAGCCCGGACGTCGCCGCCAGGGTGCCGTAGTTCAGCGTCGTCGTGTCCTGGACAGCCAGGATCACCGGCTCCAGGCGGCAGCGCTCCACCGTCGCCTCCAGGTGGGGCTCGAGTATGTCGTCCATGGTCACCCCAGCGTTCGAGAGCAGCCTGTAAGCCGCCTCCTGCTCCGCCCTGCCCGGAAACAGCTCCGGCACCGGCGCACCGAGCTTCCTGGTCCAGGCCGCCCCCATCGCGGCGATCCGGCGGCGGACCCGGCCGTCCGGATGGCTGCTCCGCGCGTATTCCCGCTCCGCCCAGTCGCCCCCGCGGTGCAGCGGTCCGGTATGCCCGAGCCTGCGCTCCGGCTCCGCCTGGAGAACCTCCCGCCAGTCCGGCCGCAGCGGCAGCGTCCACACGCTGCGACGGATGCCCGAACGCCGCCCGGAGGTCAAGCCGGGACATCTCTCCCAGCCCGCCGCCCTGTAACCCGTCCCGGCGTGGTCCGGACCGACGATGGTGTAGACGAGCGCCGGACGGACGCCGTACCGCCCCTCCCAGTCGTCCGCCACGCGCTCCGCCGCCAGCCGCAGCGCCAGGGAGGCGAGGCCGTGGACCCTCACGGAAGGTCTGATCAGGAAGCGGTGGTTGTTAAGGACCAGACCCATGTTCGCGATCCGCGCCCGCGCCGACCAGCCGATGGCGTCGTCCCGAGGCCCCAGCTGGCAGGACGCCGGAACGAAGCCCAGACCGCCGAGCCGCCCCTGCGCGCCGCTCACGATCCAGTACCGCAGCTGCCCTCCCGGAGCCCGCCGCCAGCCCTCCGGATGGTGCGTCTCCATCATCGACTCCCAGGCGCGGCGGTCCGCCTCCGCCAACGGCTCCAGCCGCACCCCGCCGAGCGCGTCCAGAGCGCACTCGACCGGGGCGCCGCCAGGGTCGTCGGCGGCCGGTCGCCCGTTGGACGACGCGAAGCGCGGCGCCGCCTCCGGCAGCGTCAGGCCGAGCTCCTCCGCGAGCAGGGGAAGGACCCGCATCCCGGTGACCGTCGACGGCCTCCCGTCGTGGGTCAGCCAACCCTCCCGACCGCTCAGCTCGCGGGCGAGGCCCGAACGCGTGACGCCGCCGCGGAGGCATTCGTTCCCGAGCCACTCGACCGTGGCAGGGGAAATCTGTCTGAGACCGATATACATGGTCCCCGATTCGCACGGATCCGATCTCTAGTCAAGTATGCGGTAGTGACAGGGCCCGCACCCAGCCTTCTGTTGGCGTGCCTGTTCTTCTCTAGACCGCCGAATAGCGCCTCGTACACTCCAGCTAACCCGTGAACCATTCTATCTCGTCAGGGCTGTAGGCCTTCCGGATGCGGTGGGCCAGTTGCCACGCGCCACTCTGCGTGATCTCAGATCGCTATGCAGCTTCATGCTGGAAACCGACCTAGGCTGGTGAGGCGGAGATGGGTGGCTATGGCCCGTGTCCGGTAGTCTAAGCTGGACGACTTCATCACAATGCCCCTGCGGAAGGATTTTCCCGGTGCTTTGGATTCGCTTCCGTGGCCTAAATTCCTATCCTTACGTAATAATATGGAATTTTGCCCTAGCGTCTTCAAGGGGTCAGCGGGCCGGATAATATATAATTCCAAAAAATGCCTTGCAACCGTTCAAAACCCATGATACGCCTTTAAGCGGATCGGCGGATATGCGATCTATCGACTTTCTGAGACTGGCATTGGAGGCCTATGATGTCCAAGTTTTTCACCATTTCCATCGACGGCGAAACCTTCGAACCGCCGAACACAACCATGACAGCCAACGAAATCCTGTCGCTCGGCGGACTCGACTCGAGCACTCACTATCTCATCGAACTCGGAGACAGCCGCCAAGAACAGATCTCCTTTGAGTACAGGGGAGCCGAACAGATTCTGCTGCACGAAGGGTCAAAGTTCATCAGCAATTTTACTGGCCCAACAACAGTTTCTGATGGTCAACTTCCAATCGCAGCAGCCAACCTGATCGGTGCACCTCGGTTCGTAGCTGAACTGAAGGCAGAAGGATATGACGTGACCGAACTATCCGACCATCACGTCATGCTCTCATATACCGTCGAAGTAGGCAAATTCACCGGATTGGAACTAAAGATGGGGTTCGTCGTACCGGAGAATTTCCCGCTGACACCTCCAAGTGGGCCGCATATCAATAGGCGGCTGCATCCAAATAAAGACGGAGGGGAGCATCCGCTTGGCGGCATCCATATCAGCACAAGTCATAGCAAGCATTTCAGGGAAGATTGGCAGTATTGGAGCCGACCCTGCTCGCATTGGACCGATGGTCCTCGTAGTGCCGTGCGTTACATGTCATTCATTCGTTCACTGTGGGTAACACAATGAGCATCGTTGGTCTCAGTGTAGCGCTTACTTCCGATCTCGCCGGAACGCTTGGAAACCATCTGCTTCAGCACATAAGGCAAAATTGCGAACAGGAAGACCTATGCTTCGCGCTCTGGAGGCCGAGTGAGGGTCAGAACCGATACACAGCACTATTGACAGAACTAGTGATGCCGCACGAAGGTGAGAGAAAATTACATCGCGGAGTCAGTTTTCTACCCAATTACATGGAACGTGTTATCTACTTAGCAAGGGAACATAATGCTGGTATCGCATTCTTGCATAGCCATTTCACACCAGGCTGGCAAGAAATGAGTCCAGAGGATGTCAAGGCCGAACGTCGTCTCGCACCGCGCGTTCTTGCTGCTACTGGCATGCCCTTGGTAGGATTGACGATGGGAACGGACGGCGCGCTGAGTGCACGTTTTTGGCAACGTATTGATCGAAGCGAATTCGTACCACAATGGTGTGGATCTGTTCGATCTGTTGGCAACCGATTCTGCGTCACGTTCAAGGATGATCTTGCTCCGAAGCCACCCCTCAAAGAAGCGCTGAAGCGGACCCGTTCGGCGTGGGGTGAGGAAAGACAAGCCCTACTCGGAAGACTACACTGCGGTGTCGTTGGAGTTGGAAGCATCGGTGCGCTAATTTCCGAAGCTTTGGTCCGCATGGGAGTCGAGACCGTAACGCTGATCGATTTTGATGAGGTCGAGGTGCATAACCTTGATCGGCTTGTTCATGCGACCGCTGTAGATATTGGCCGCCCAAAGGCCGAAACCTCAGCCGATCTTCTGCGATCCCACGCTACCGCAGATAACGTAAATATTCGCCCCTTCCGGTATTCTGTTACGCAAAGAGATGGGTTGAAGGCAGCACTCGACTGCGATATCCTGTTTAGCTGCGTTGACCGCCCTTGGCCGCGACAAGTCCTGAATATGGTTGCCTACGCACATTTGATTCCTGTCATCGATGGTGGAATCCGCGTGGGTGTTACTCAATCAGGAAACTTGCGCAGCGCCGATTGGCGTGCGCATACCGCGGTCCACGGACGCCCATGCCTCGAATGTCTCGATCAATTCGACCCGGCGGATGTCGAACTGGAACGTCGAGGCCTACTTGACGACCCGCAGTACATTGAAGCGTTGCCGGACGATCACTTCATTCATCGGAACGAGAATGTATTTGGCTTTGCGATGAATGCCGCAGGGCTAATGGTGTTACAATTTCTGAGCTTAGTCGTTCAGCCATCCGGAATCTCTGATAACGGTGCGCAACTCTATCACTTTGTCAATGGAGCACTAGAAGCGGATAGAAGATATCTCTGTAAGCAGAATTGTTTATTCAAAGAACACTTCGGCAAGGGGGACCACTTCCCGTATCCGTTGATCTGACAAGTCGAGGACTAGATCGCATCGCACTTGGTGAAAATTCGAAAAGATTGGGGTATCGCATGAATACTGGGTGCGGTTGCGAAATCGATGGCGGTCTGGTTTAAGGCCAAAAACAATACGATGCAAAGATCTGTGGTGTGTATCGTAAATTTGGTAGAAATTCGCGACACGACCTGTTTTCGGGGGCGAAATTATTGTCGACATCGCCAAATGCTGGAAACGAAAGCTCGAATTCCTGCGCCAGCTGTCCGAGATCCTTCCTACTCCGCGGCGACGGCTGCCAGACCGCCAGTTCCCCGCCTGCGGATGCGCTCCTCGATCTCATCGCGGAAATTACGGATCAACCCCTGCACCGGCCAGGCGGCCGCATCACCCAAGGCGCAGATCGTATGCCCCTCGACCTGTTTGGTAACGTCAAGAAGCATGTCGATCTCCTCCAGACCGGCTTCACCGCTGACGAGCCGGGCCATCACCCGCATCATCCAGCCGGTTCCCTCCCGGCAGGGCGTGCATTGGCCGCAGCTTTCATGTTTATAGAATTTCGACAGTCGCCAGATCGCCTCGATGACGTCAGTCGAGCGATCCATCACGATCACTGCGGCGGTCCCCAAAGATGATCCGACCTCACGCAGGGAGTCGAAATCCATGATCGCCCCGCGCATGTCCTCGCCCAGAACGCAGGGAACGGAGGCGCCGCCAGGTATCACCGCCTTAAGGTTGTCCCATCCACCCCGAATGCCGCCGCAATGCCTTTCGATCAACTCCTCGAATGGAATCGACATGGCGTCCTCGACCACACAGGGATTGTTCACATGGCCGCTGACCGCGTAAATCTTCGTGCCGCTGTTATTCGGCCTTCCGAAAGATGCGAACCAGTCCGCCCCGCGCCTGAGGATTGTGGGTACGACCGCAATTGATTCCACGTTGTTTACCGTGGTCGGACAGCCGTACAGCCCGGCACCGGCCGGAAACGGCGGCTTCATCCGCGGCATGCCTTTCTTTCCTTCCAGGCTTTCCAGTAGAGCGGTTTCCTCACCGCAGATGTAGGCACCTGCGCCGTGATGCAGGAAGAGGTCGAAATCCCAGCCAGATCCGGCAGCGTTCCGACCGAGAAGCCCAGCGTCATAGGCTTCGTCGATGGCAGCCTGCAGGGCCTCCCGCTCACGGACGTATTCACCGCGGATATAGATGTAACAGGTATGTGCGCCCATCGCGAACGACGCCAGAAGGCAGCCTTCGATCAGCGTGTGCGGATCGTGGCGCATGATCTCCCTGTCCTTGCAGGTTCCCGGCTCCGATTCGTCGGCATTGACCACAAGATATGCTGGACGCCCGTCGGATTCCTTTGGCATGAACGACCACTTCAGCCCGGTTGGGAATCCCGCACCTCCCCTCCCTCTCAGGCCCGACGCCTTCATCGTATCGACGATCGAGTCCCGGCCCCTGGCGATGAGTCCTGCGGTGCCGTCCCAGTGCCCGCGCATGATCGCGCCGGAAAGCGTACGTTCATGCATGCCATAAAGATTGGTGAATATACGGTCACTGTCGCTCAGCATGGCCTACTCCTGGCTGCCCCGGCGTATCCGCCAGATCCGATAGGTCACGAACAGCGCCCAGATGAATGCGCCGAGCGCCGCGAGGTCGAACAGAAAGACATACCTCGCCTGCAGGCCCAGTTCCCCGCCCACCCACTGCGCACCCATCCACATCAGCATGGTCACCGCAACGACCAGCGCGACCAGCCGCCCCCGCCTTGCCAGCGCCAGCTCATCCCCATTCGGCTCCGTCGGCACCGCCATACCCCTCAGACGTTCCCGTCCCTGCCAAGCCAGGGCGTTACCAGCGGCAGTTCAGCGCCAGAGATTCGCTTTAGCGTATCCCCGGCATCCGCCGCAAGCTGCACGCTCGCGTTGCATGCCGCCTGGCCTGCGCCTTCGTAGCCGTTCAGACTCGTCAGCCCCTCTCTGGGTTCCGAAGCGAACCGCCCGTTCTGCGGCCCCGGCACCGGCACCTCTCCGGCGGCGATCGCATCGATGATTCCACCAAGGCGCTCGGCGGTAAGATCCTCGTAATAATCCTTACCGATCTGCGCCATCGGAGCGTTCGCGCAGGCGCCGAGGCACTCAACCTCCTCCCAGGAGAACCTGCCATCCTCCGACAGTGTATGGGGGCGGTCCGCAATCCGGTCACGGCAGACCTGGAGCAGATCCCCGGCACCGCAGATCATGCATGACGTGGTGCCACAGATCTGGACATGCGCGGCGCTGCCCACCGGTCGCAGCTGGAACATGAAATAGAACGTCGCGACTTCCAGAGCCCGAATCCGGGCCATTCCGAGCATGTCCGCCACATGCTCAATCGCCGCCTGCGATAGCCAGCCCTCCTGCTCCTGGGCTCTCCAGAGCAAAGGAATGACCGCGCTTGCCTGCCGTCCCTCAGGATATTTTGTGACCTGGGCCTCGGCCCAAGCCTGGTTTGCGGGCGTGAACGCGAAGTTCTCCGGTTGATCGTGATGGAGGCGCCGCAGCATCAGCAGTCATCCCTTTCCTGACGGATATCCCTGGCCCAGAGCCCATCCGTGGCCACAGGGCGGGCATGACCCGTACACCGTAAGGGCAATGTGGCAATCCTGGGCCGGAGGCATGAAGAGCTGAAGGACGGTCTCACCGATCGATCTCCCCAAACACCACGTCCATCGTGCCGATGATCGCGGCCACGTCGGCGAGCTGGTGCCCGCCAGCGACATGATCCATCGCCTGCAAGTGCAGAAATCCCGGCGCACGGATCTTGGCGCGGTAGGGCCGATTGGTACCGTCCGCCACCAGATAGACGCCGAACTCACCCTTGGGGGCCTCGACGGCGGCATAGACCTCACCTTCGGGAACATGGAATCCCTCGGTATAGAGCTTGAAATGATGGATGAGCGCTTCCATCGAGGTCTTCATCTCGTCGCGCGGTGGTGGGGTCAGCTTTCCGCGGACCAGCACATCCCCTTTTTCGGCCCTCAGCTTTTCGCAGGCCTGTTTGATGATCTTCAGCGATTCACGCATTTCCTGCATCCGAACCAGATATCTGTCGAAGCAGTCGCCGTTTCTCCCCATCGGAATGCCGAACTCGAATTCATCATAGCATTCATAGGGCTGTGCCCTTCGAAGATCCCAGGCCAGTCCGCTTCCACGCACCATTACCCCCGAGAATCCCCAGTCAAACACATCCTGCTCGCTGACTATGCCGATATCGGCGTTGCGCTGCTTGAATATCCGGTTCTCGGTAAGCAACCCATCGATATCCCTGATGACCCTGGGAAATTCATCGGCCCACCGGTCGATATCGTCGATCAGTTCCGGAGGCAGATCCTGATGCACGCCACCGGGGCGGAAATATGCCGCATGCAGCCGGGCACCGCAGGCGCGCTCATAGAAGACCATCAGCTTCTCACGTTCCTCGAAGCCCCAGAGCGGCGGCGTGAGAGCACCTACATCCATGGCCTGGGTGGTGACGTTGAGGAGGTGGTTCAGGATGCGCCCGATTTCCGAATAGAGCACCCGGATCAGGGAGGCGCGGCGCGGGATTTCCGTCCCGGTCAGCTTTTCGATCGCCAGGCACCAGGCGTGTTCCTGGTTCATTGGCGCCACATAGTCGAGACGGTCGAAATACGGCAGGTTCTGCAGATAGGTCCGCGATTCCATCAGTTTTTCGGTTCCACGGTGCAGCAGACCTATATGCGGGTCGCAGCGTTCGACGATCTCGCCGTCAAGTTCGAGTACCAACCGCAGCACACCATGCGCCGCCGGATGCTGAGGTCCGAAATTGATGTTGAAATTCCGGATTCTCTGTTCACCGGTCAGGGTGTCGTCGAAATTTCCGTCCATCATCCCACATTCCCGCAGGTTGAGTGCCGCATGTAAGGTTCTGCGGTCCAGACGCATTCAGCAGGACGGCCCAGACTCACGGAGTGCCTCCCCCAGGCGGACTTTCCGGACTCCGATGCGGCGAGATGCGACGAATGGCCCAACCTGTTCACCCCATCAGCCTCCGGCTCCTGCCTTGCCTTCATCGGGCAGGATGTATTCGGCGCCTTCCCATGGCGACATGAAGTCAAACTGGCGGTATTCCTGCGTAAGGTTCACTGGTTCATATACCACCCGTTTCAGACTCTCGTCGTAGCGCAGTTCGGTGTAGCCGGTCGTAGGAAAGTCCTTTCTGAGTGGATGCCCGCTGAAGCCGTAGTCGGTGAGGATCCGGCGCAGATCCGGATGTCCGGTGAACATTATGCCGAACATGTCGTAGACCTCGCGTTCGAACCAGTTGGCGGCGGGAAACGCATCAGTGATCGAGGCGATCATGCTGTTCTCCCGGACGCCACATTTCGCCCGAATGCGGTGATTCCGGTGCATGCTGAGGAAGTGGTAGACCACATCGAACCGTGTTTCACGGGTTGGGTAGTCGACCGCCGTGACATCGACAAGGGTGGTGCACCTGCATGTCACGTCAGATTTCAGGAATTCGGCGAAGGTCAGAACCGATGTCGGCGCGATCTCCACGCTCAGCTCACCGAAAGCCACGCCCCATCCCAGCACGCAGTCGGGTCGCATGCGCTCGATATGGGCCCCCAAATCTTTGAGATCGTCAGACATCCAACCTCGCCGTTTCCGTTTCCTGTCACTCAACGTACGATGGTTCCGGTGCGCCGGATCTTGCGCTGGAGTTGCAGAAGTCCATAGAGCAGCGCTTCCGCCGTTGGCGGGCATCCTGGCACATATACGTCGACGGGTATGATTCGGTCGCACCCACGTACCACGGAATAGCTGTAATGGTAGTATCCGCCGCCATTGGCGCAGGATCCCATCGAGACCACATAGCGTGGTTCGGGCATCTGATCGTAGACCTTTCGCAGCGCTGGTGCCATCTTGTTGGTTAGCGTACCCGCCACGATCATCAGGTCCGACTGTCGGGGAGACGCACGCGGCGCGGTTCCGAACCGCTCCATGTCGTAGCGCGGCATTGCGGTGTGCATCATCTCGACCGCACAGCAGGCAAGACCGAAGGTCATCCAGTGCAGGCTGCCGGTTCGGGCCCAGTTGATCACGTCCTCGACCGAAGTCAGCAGAAATCCCTTATCCTGCAGTTCCCGGTTTACCGCCGAGACCGCGGCTTCCTGATCGCCCCCCGCCGTGTTTGGACCGGTCATCACTCCCATTCCAGAGCCCCCTTCTTCCACTCATAGGCGAATCCGATGGTGAGAACCGCCAGAAACACCATCATGGACCAGAATCCGACGATTCCGACCTCCCTGAACGCCACTGCCCATGGAAAGAGGAACGCGACCTCAAGGTCAAAGATGATGAAGAGAATGGCCACGAGGTAGAACCGCACATCGAATTTCATCCGCGCGTCATCGAATGCGTTGAAGCCGCATTCGTAAGCGGACACCTTTTCGGGATCCGGATTACGCACCGCGATGACCAGGGCCGCGAGCATCAGAACGAGGCCCAGGCCTATGGCGAGAGCGAGGAATACGAGGATCGGGAGATAGTCGGAAGCGATCGATTCCACTGGGATCTCCTTCAGGGCGCGGGCTGCGCCTCCACGTTCTGCGATGGTCAATAACCCCATCGCTCCGAGAGATCAACCTTGGGCTGCGGATCAGACAGGGAATTTCCCGGTCTGAGTTTCCTGGCGGCTGTTGATTTCCTCAGGGCTTCGGCATTTCCCCGGCTTTCCGATCCGGATTCCACAGCAGGAGTGACATGGGCGGTGACGGAGATCTGTTCCGGAGCGCTCTACCGATGGATTTCCTATCGGTTGGACACCTTCTAGGCGATCTTTGTCCAGGGTATAGCTTTCTCCGGATTTGGGTTCATGGTCTATCTGGAATGTCACATCCTGCGGGACCACGCAGCCTTTGGAACAAACTCTATGAATGAGAAACTCAATGGCGAATGAGCATACAAAGTTCTGGCAGGAATTGTTGAAGTTCGGCGACAACGAGTATGAAAGGCAGCTCAACTGGAACCGCTACATCAAAATCAAATACGGCTCGTGTTTGAGGCAATTGTTGACAGTCGAAGACCCAGCCGACTTCCGTGAGCGTGTGGGTCTCAAGGACCCCTCGCCAGTTGCAGATATGCGAGTTTTCGACGAACTCGCCGCTACACACGGTGGTCATCCACAATTGCCGAGGAACCCCTCTGCAGAGATAGATTCATTCATGGACTTCTCGGAAATGGACTCCTCGGGGAATCTCTTCCCGAACGGCGTATCGTTCGAAGGACGGGTGCTGATAGGAGCCAGCTTCAGCTTCACCATTTTCAAAGGACCGGTCAGTTTTCACGGAACTGAATTTCTCGGAGTGACGATTTTCGATGGTGCCCAGTTTCTGGAAGGTGCCAACATTGACCAAGCCAAGTTTCACGGCCACGCAAGTTTCGGATCAACGGAATTCACCCCGTATTGCGCCCTGCACACGAAGCAAGGCCATGGCTTGGTGAATTTCGAGGAGTCAAAGTTCAGAAGGAACGCCGATTTCACCAGGGCAAACTTCGGCGTTGCTGCTGGTTTCGAAAAAGTGGAATTCGCAGAAAGGGCTGAATTTGGCGATGCCGAGTTCCAAAATAATGTCTCTTTCAATGATGCCAAATTCAGGGGTTCGACATCTTTCCGCGGGGCCAGTTTCAGCAGGCCCCCGAAATTCTTCGAGACGGAGCTTCACGAGGATCTGGATTTCGGAAACGCAAACTGGAATGAGGCCCAGCGGTCTTACAGCCGTCGCCACCGCCGCCGCGACGAGCAGGATGCTGTCGAGCGTGACGCCGCCGATGCAGTTCGGGCCTGGGATAGGCTGGCGCTAATCATGAGCCAGCGTGAAAGGCTGCATGAGCGGCATGACTTCTTCAGGATGAAGATGCGGGCGCAGCGTCAAAGGGATGGCTGGAGTCTTCTGTCGCTCGCGAACTGGCTATTCGACAAGTCCTCGGACTATGGCTGGAGCGTTGGTCAGGCGATGTCCTCGTGGATCGGACACATCACATTAATGTGGCTTACCTTGACCCTTGCCAATCCGGTCGGCTGTGAGCTGTACCTGGAGTGCCTGCTTGTCAGCTTCGCGAACGCCCATGCCTTTCTCGGTCTCGCTTCGGAAGGCGGATATCTGCATTACGCACAGGAGGCAGTCGTGGGCAACGGGACGGGTTGGAAAGTCTTTCTGGTGCGCGCTGTAGGGGTGATCCAGGCCGGCCTTGGACCGATCCTGCTGTTCCTAGTGCTCCTGACGTTGAGAAACCGCTTTCGGCTGGGCTGACCGACCTGAAGGGACTATTGGTGCACCATCGCACCGGCACACTGCCCGGTCTTATGTGGTGCGAGTGGGAATGCACTGGGAGTGCACCAAGCATGGGCAAGGCGGAGTGAGATGACGCTAACCTCGAGAATCCGGCACTGTATCTTTAAGCGCATTGAAGGCTCCGCTCAATGCGCTCATGCAGCCAATTCGTCTCGCGCTTTGTCACGGGTCGACCAAGGAACTGGATGCAGCTCATAACTACGCATTGCATCCAGGACACTCTCGGAAACTCTCTGTTCCGTGTCGTTCAGAATGGTGTAGGCGCGAGCCTCGGGAGAATGCACTTCCCTGATGTCAATCCAGGAAAACGCCATCACCTGTGTGTTGTCGCGATTTGGTCGATTGATCGTGCGCAGAACACGTTCAGGCTGGGCTTTCGACTTTGGTATGACAACTTCAAAGCGATGATCGTAGCCGCTTTTCCCGTAAATTTGACACCCGGTGTATAGCGGATCTCGGAGAGATCAAGCCAATTGACTAACTCCTCATGAAATAGGCTCACGACGGTATGTGAGGTCAAATAGAAAAGATCGTTTACTGCCAACATCGCCTGCACGAGGTTGTGCTTCCTTAGAGGGAGGTTGTCTGTCGACGCTTTTATCTCAAGAGACTTTCCATCTGATTTTACCCCAAAACCACTCAACGTCACATTAAGCATGGTTTGCCGCTTTGGGCTGTCGACTTTGCAGCCGGACAGGGCCAGATCGTCAAGAATATATCCATCATCCGTCAAAATTTAACTACCTTCGGAACTTTTGGCGTAAATCTGAAGGTAGCTGTTATGCCAATCAAGATAAGGTGTGGTGATCTCAACAAAATCTCCGACCTCGCGAAGGCTCGTCCTGTCCTTGAGTCAGACTGTGTACTGATTGAGCAATGCCTGTAAACCCTCGATCATGTGAATAACCCTTGTCTGATATCGGGTGGCGCGGTGATATTGCAGAACCGCATGAAGTCTTCGAGCGTGCGCCACGGGTCGCCGATATCTGAGAAGCTGCCAGTCGGAACCGGAAAGGCCCATTTGTCGTGAAACCCTTCCCGGTAGAGATGCAGGTAAGGGCAATTAACTTCCTTACCGTCCGGATTGCGATGCGGCGAGCCACCGAAATCAAGTCGTGCCAAGACCCAGATAAGCTCAACCAGCACTTCGCGACCGACAATTTCCGGATCTGCCGCGGTCAATTGGTCAAGGAACTCGGATGCAAGGCGCACCTGCTCTGCGTTATCCTGCACGAGGAAGCGAACAGCACGCTGGTATCAAGCACGATCATCTGTCAGGGCTCGCGCTTTCGAACGCACTATTCGCAGTGGCTTCTTCCATCGCCTCGAGCGAGAGCGCCTCCCGGCCGGACCAACGGGCCCCGCAACTCCTTCACCGAGCGAACCTTCAGGATACGCACCTCCCTTTCAAGGATGCGTAGTGCACTCGATCCCCTGTCGCGAGGTCAAGCGCGACTCGGACGGGTCGGGGCATTATCGTCTGGCCTCCGACTGTCACTGTCGATTCCTGCATCGACGAGTTCCCCGCTCTTCTCAAACTCTCCTTATCACATGTAGATCGAAAATGAGAAACCAGATCGAGCAGCCGATCCTGATGGCCCGCACCATCACTACCGTGAACTCCCCCAACTCACGCTGCCGGTCGAACCCTCCGGGATCATGGCGTTTCGGTTCGATATCGGACCACGCCTTGCCGAGGGACGGATCGGAATCGCAGATGGGGATGTCGCGCCCGAAAGCGTTGATGTCCCTGTCGCCTGCGCCGACGTTTTCGCGAGCAAATTGCTTGACGACTGGCTTGGGAGCGGTGGCGCACCCCATTTGGTAGCGGACGAAACCACCTCTATCGAAATCTGCAGCATACCAATACATCACAGCGACTGGATCAATCAGTCTGCCCTTCAGGCCAGCTATGGGGGACCGCGGCCTAGATTGGGGCAGCGGGCAATCTTTCTGTCCAGCCCCCATGTTACCCGGAAGTACAACACCTTCCTTAGCGAGTTCTTCCCAGACCAGCGCAGGATGTTGCGCTTCGGGGCGGAAGTGGAGACACTTTACAGTGATCCCATTTAGCAATGAGCGCACGGAGTTGGCCCCACCGCCAAAATCCTAACCCATGCTCGCTCACCCAATCAAACCCCTCACATGTCAACCCGAAGACATGCCGCAACCCGTGCCTCAGCTGTTCGCCTCTTAGGCGGAGCCAGAATTCGCCCAAATGCCTAAAGGTATCCAGATAGGTGGCCCCATTGAGCAGGTCAGTGGCAAGATCACTGCGCTTCAGACGAAGCTGCGGATGGTCTCAAGCGCACCGTCAAGCGCCTCGCCCCGCTCGTCCCGCAGCGCCGCCTGACACATGCGACGGACCCAAACCGCAGCATCGCCAAGATCCGCCGGGGGCCGCTGACACTCCCGAAGGGGGCTGATGAAGGCCGGAAAAACCGATCTGGTGCCAGATTGCCAGACCAAGGACGAATGAAGTCATCAGTGTCACAACGTCATAACCCTGAACTCAGAACTCAGCCGCCGCACGAAGCCCATTCGTTCACGCGGGATGGCGATGATGACAGGGCATTCGCCTGCAAGCCAAGCGATTTAGTGATGGCCGAAACGGTGGATTTGAACGTCGCCTTGCAATTCATCAAGAGATTTCGACCGCACCCTTCCTTCACCGACCGCCCTGCAGCAGCTTTCGATCTGATCAGGGTACCTGTAGCGACCTGCAATCATAATCGCTCCAGCCTGCAGTCATCGTGATTTTCAGCCCGGATTAATTGCGTCCATCGGCGGAGCCAGCCGGGACCGCGTGGGGACGAACCGGACTGACCGCGACCGCCCCGCAGTCATCGGACTGAACCCGCTTTATCGCGAACGGCATTTCCGTCGCGCTCACCGCACGCCGCAGGACAGATACTTCCGGTCCGGTGTCATAGTGGAAGCCGGTACATCCGTGAATCAACCCGGCCCGGCCAGAACCGTTGGCGGTGGCGGAGGCAAGGGCGGCACCAGATCGGCCCGTGGGTGACGGAGGTGCCGCGGGCACGGTCGGCACCGGACCCCGTGCCCTGGTGGTGATGGTGGTCGTGACCTTCCTGCAGGAACGGGCGGTCGTCCAGGACTGTAAATCTACAATTCGACCGTCATGACGTCACCAGACCCGATCGTGCAATAACCGAACCATACGTCGAAGTAAGTGCCGTACCATTGAGTGTATGTCATCCTTGCGGTGATGTCTCCATCACTTCCGGCTAACACCGAGATCCAGGTCGTTGATGAGTTCGTCGACGGTCGCCACATGTGCGTCTGCCGTCTCGCCAGTCGCATCGGTACCGAACACGTCCCCTTCGCCCAATCCAAGCTCAACACTCCAGCCGCATGCAGCGAAGACGGCGGCCACGATCTTATCTGTTCCCGCCAGGTCAAATCTTGCTTCGTGCCGGAGGCTGAAATCGATAATGCGGACGAAAAATCTATCTGCTCCGTGCATGTCACGGAGCATGGGCGGCATGTCGGCGTCGAAGATTAGGGCACCGTCATGCGTGGGCGGAACGGTCCCCACCGTCTCGACGGGGGGATCGGAGTCCGTCCGATAATGCACATTGACTATCTGGATTACGCCAAAGAACCACTCCACGTCGTGGCCCGTGATGAACGATCCTTCCACCCTGACCTAGACTTTGATATTTCCGCCCTCACACATAATGGAGAGCAGGTCGGGCGGTTCCTTCCGCATCTCGTGCGGGGCGTTGGACCAGTTGATCACGTATATGGACGGGCTGTCATCCCGCGTGTCGGATGTCGCCAGCAGCGCCAGCAGGTATCCGGCGACCATTCCCATAAACGCTGCCGCTTCTGGGCATACTTCCCTCCGTTGATGTGACGTTTCCGGCGGGTGCCGGGCCATCGCCAACTTTCCATCAACGAGGGAAATTCCCGCATATTTACCGGGCACGGATTCCGCCCCGTAGCTTATTCAGCGGGTAACCCGGCATAGCCGAGTTGATGGGAAGTTGGCGAATGGGGACATAAGGCGGCGACGGCGGAGCCGCAACAGGAAACCGACACGCCCGATCTGTTCTGGGTCTATTCATCGGGAAAGGCTGGAGACCTGCAGCGTCGCAATCACGCAGGCAATGAATTTACTTCCGCTTTCCCCGGACACCGTATGCTTTGAGGATTTGGTGGTTGGAGTTCGATGCGATTCCGCAGATGAGCCCAGCAATCAGGCCGGGTCGTCGCTGGATGCCGCCAGTTCGTCAGAAAGACGCTTCCTCAACGCAGTCCGATTTTCCGTCACTAATCCGGGAACCAGGAAGAGGTCGACAACGCACCAGACACCAACTGCTACCAGAAACACGGCACCGACAACGATGGGCAGCGTCAGCAACCCAAGGACAGTGCAAAGTAGCATTATAATCGCGCTTGTCGTTTTTCCCAGGTAGAAACTATGAATCCCCAATACGCCAACAAACAGAAGAATAATATATACTAGGAAGACTGATTTTCCTTCGTTCGCAAGCCGTTGTTCGACCAATTGCTGCTGCTCAACGGAAAGCGCCATCATCTGTTCCTCAATCTCGAAGTGCTACATCTGTGACGCTACCAGACCGGTTTCGGTCTAGCAAGGCAGTCGTTCAATAATGCATTGCATGCATCCGCATGCCATCACCCACCAACGCGAACGAGGGCTGCCTGCCAGATGGGACAAAGTATGCCAGACGGTTGGCGGGTACGGCTAAAGCCCCGGAATCATACGGAAAAAGGCTGCGGTCAGGATCAGGACCAAGAGGGCGCATACGCCCCAGAACAGCACCTTCCAAAGGGCTGTCACACCTTCACCGTCTCTTCTCGCAGACGTCTCAAGATGAAGGCGGGCGCCATGGCGGGATGCGCCGCCGCGAGAAAACCGATCCTCCAGATCCCGTAGTCCCTCCCGTAACCTGCCGATTTCCTCCCGTAACCTGCCGATTTCCTCCCAGGTCGCTTCAGGACCACCGCACGGCCCAGACGGAATGCCAGCGGCCGCACGCGCAGGTTCGCCACCCATCGGAAGAGAATTCCCGACCGGGGAGCCGCCACCCGCTCCGGGCGGCATGCTCCGGGCGTCCCGAAACCGACCGACGGCCGCACGCACGAATTCGTCGTCCATCGGGAGAGAATTCCCGACCGGGAAGCGGAACACCACCTGTGTCGGGTATTGTGCGCCATGCACAAATGCCAAAGCCTGCAACCCCTGCAGAATGGTGGCCATGTCATCACCGCAGCCGGAACCGTCCAGATAGAGCGGCGGCCCTGACCCGGCCTCCCAGCCAAGCGCCTGAGCGCCGTCGGGGGATGATGTCGCCCTGCTGGCTGCCAGTTCAGGAACGGATTGCAGCCGCCCCGTTTCCTGGTCGATCCGGCTCTCCACAATCTCAAAAAGCCGCGTTACCTGATCAATGCAGGCTCCCCAGTCGCAAAAGCCCGGGCAGCGCCCGCGGCGGTCCAGCGCCAGAGCCAGGCCGGCTCCCATGAAGCCCCGCCGGCCATGCGCATCAATGCAGGGCGACACCATCCCAAGGAGGTTCGCGGTATCGCCCATGCCGTTTCCGACCCGACGGAAGAAAACGGCCGGCCTGGGTCTGCCCGGGACACCTAGCGTCGACCCGTGGAATGGACCGTCACGGGCTCTCCCCGTTTCGAATTCGAAAATTGAGACTTCCCTGTCCGCACCCGCAAGGATGCCATCGCCCCGAACCACAAGCCCGCTTGAGGTGCCAAAGACAGCATGTCCCCGTACGCTGTCCACAGGAACGCTCATTTCCAGTCCAGGTTCCCCATGACCTTCTGCCAAAGCGTCGGGCCTGGCCGTTTCCCGTTGAACTGCTCAAAGAGCCAGAAAAAGATTTCCTCAGTATCTCCAAAGTCCGGCTCGGGAAGGCTCGGCTCACCTTCCTTGTCCTTAATGTCCCCCAGATATAACGGACCCAGAAATATCCGCCTCTGATCCGGCCACTGATCCCAGATCTGGTGGGTTTCGCCACAGAACCTGTTCATACAGGCATATAATGCGTCTTCATCGAGTTCCTCGTATTGCCTTCCCGATTTTTCCCTGTTCAGCCGCTCCAGCGCCTCATAGGGCTTTGCCAGAACCACAGCGAGTGACATTTTTTCAAGTCGATCCGGAAATTTGTTCCTCAGGTACGCCAGGAAGGTGGAGAAAAGGTGGTCATTTCTCTCCTCATCGGGGTTAAGCAGAAACACGACCGCCAGATTCAGGTCCGTGTTCTTCAGATAGGCATCGAGCAGGGGGGCCAGTTTCGGCGGCCCCGATCGCGCTGGCAGTACGCGGCTCAGAAGCACGCCGGACATCTCCAGAAAGCTGAAATCGACCTTCAGGCTCTTGCCGGATGTAGTGCTGACGGAAACCCTTACCTCACGGATTTCGCGCGCATCTTCGGATGTGCTTTCGGGAAGGCGTCCAGACCTCCACTGGTCCTTCCAGTCATGGATCAGCCTGCGCCCACTCCAGTCATTGGATCTATCACTCCGCTGCGGCTCTACGATCTCCGGCTTAAACGGGCCTTCCTCCATCAGATAACGCATCATCATCCACTGGAAGGTGGTTTTGCCGCTCCCCGGGAATCCAACGGAAAAAATGTAGTTGCCCTCGGTCTGTTCAAGAACCTCTTTGGCATTCAGGCTACCTTCAGCGTATGTCATGATTGCGCCGTTCCTTCCGCAGTCATTCACTTCCGCTCGTTATGACGGTGCGCCCCCCTTTTCCACGTACGCGGCCCTTCAGCTTTTTGGCCGCGTCGAGCCGACCCGGCCCGAAGAGCGCAAAAGCCAGAAGAAGTGGAAGGATATCGACAACTGACGCCAGAACCAGGGAGCCAAAGGTCGCCACGGGATTCGGCATTTCTCCAAAGCCGTTCTGGAACGCGTACACTATCTCGCCGAGCCGCCCCAGCGTTGGATCGATATCTGCGTGGGCAACATCCGTCTCCCTGGACATGAGCGCATTGGCTTCGCGCTCGACCTCCAGGGAAATTTCCGACATTTCCGCAAGCGCGTCGAGTCCGCCCTTGGTGGCGATTACACGGTTTGCCGAACTGTATTCGAGAAGCGCTTCATCTATGCGCCTCACGAGCGCTGAAACTTCCGGTAAGCTCGTTGGGCTCTCCGATATCGACAGGGCCTCTTGCACTGCGGAGCGATAGCGGCCGAACCATTCATTCACCACATCCATCGCCGAGCCTGCCGCAGGCACGGCAAGTGTTGTAACCTCTCGGTTCCGGCTGGCCAGTATGCGATCAATCTCAGCCATGTGAGTGCGGCACTCGTCGCCACAGCAGGGTCACAGCGGGTCATTGATCTGGTCATTTAGGTTTTCGAGTTCCGCCACAAGTTCGGCGCGCAGGCTCTCCGCGGTCCGCATGGAATCGAGACCGGTTAATTTCACACGCGTATCCACCAGGTTGTCGCGGAACACCGCGAGCTGCTCCGTGGTCGTGGCCAGTACCACGTCAGCACGCATGAAATTCGTGTAGAGAAAATTGAAGTTTGAGGCGATTGAGAAAAACGCGGCCACGGTCCAGATCGCGAGAGGTAGCCCCCAACTCTTTTTGTTCTGTCTATAGTGACTGATGGCTGCATCCATGATGAAGATGGTCGCCATCAGGAACAGAACCAGAGCCCACGTAACCTCCCCGGCGGTGCGTTTGAGGCCCTCATTAAGAAAGGTATCCTGAAATGCCGACGGAAATCACCAAGATAAGAAGGTATCCGAGAACCAGCAATCTTCCCGCCATAACCGTTTCTCCCTTGCCGTATTTGCCGACCAACCGAGGAGCCTGGCTTATGCTTTGACGACTACCGTCGCGTGATGAAATTCAGGCAATAACTAGCGACATAGCCCGGCGCGTCTACACCACTCGCCCGTCTGGAGCAACACCGTCTCGCACATTTCCCAGGGTATCTGTAGAGACCTGCAATCATAATCGTTTCAGCCCGATGATTGCAGGTTGCTACATGTAGGGAAGAGGTCAGTCTATTCGGTGGGAGGTTGCGATGACACCAGCGCTTTCAGGTCCGCAATCTCGACGAAAAGCCGTTCCTGTCCCGCCTGCAGGTCCGCAATGTCCTGCCTGATGCCGCCGATCTCATAGGAAAGCCGGTCCTGTCCCGCCTTCAGATCCGAAACGCTAGCCACCAGCCAGCCAAGCGCTCCCAGAAGCCCCGCCAGAAGAACGCCCGCAAGCGTCACCACCAACGGATAACGCGTCAGATCCTCCCGCTGATAGCCGTTGTTCGCAACCACCATCCATGATCCCCGGCTAGCTCGTACGCTTCGCTCATGCCACTATTTCTATATTGAAGACGGCTACTCGTCAAGATGCGGCATCAGCAGTTCCCGCTAGGTCGGGCGCCCGCCGCCTGACGGCCGTTCCGGGCGTGTGGCATAGCCTGGCCAGTTCGCGCGCGCATGGTCGCCAGTTTTTCAGTTCCGCAGTCTCGAGGTCGAAAGCGATTGCGTACATCGATTGTCCATATCGCCCCACTTCCAGTCCGAAGCGCAACGCCCCGGAAAGGGCCGGGCGTTGCGCTTCGGACTGGAAGTGGGGCTTTTAATAACAGCGCATTGCGAGCCGTTTTCAGGTGCGTAACACTATTCTAACCTGTGTACTCTTAACACAGGCCCGCCGGACAGCTCGTGCCACGTCGGCTCTGCAGGCGGAGTGCCGACTGGAGCAGTGGTGCAGGAAGAAGAAATAATGAAAATGGCGAGAGTGGTAGCGGCTACCTGCAGAGCCGACGTGGCACGAGCTGGAACGGTAGCGAAGTGGTGAGAGGCTCTAGGATGCCCGTATGGTGCTGCTAGGCTTTTAATGGGGGAAAGGCGGAAAACCCACCTGATGGCGCCATACGGGCATCCTAGGAATTTTTGAATCGGGACGGCGCGGCCACATGCCTGGAAGCGGCCATTACGGATCGCCCGCATGTCGGCGAGTGCCTTAATGTCCCTTTTTGCGATATGGTGGTCAGAAACGAGTGGGATAAACGGGCTGCGCTGGAAAGGCTGGAAGGCATCGTGCGGAAGATGGCGGAAAAGCTGTAGTGACCCGCCACTGCCTTTTTTCCCGCCTGAGTGGAAAGTTCGCTATTCGGCGGGAGGCTGCGATGACACCGGCGCTTTCAGCTCCACAATGTCCTGCCTGATGCCGTCGATTTCGGTAGAAAGCCGTTCCTGCGCCGCTTTCAAAGCTCTTCTCATGTCGTCAACCCGGCATGGTGGCCGAGATCATCTCATAAAGCCACGGCAGCACAAGAACCGCCAGAATTCCCCCGCCAATCAGCCTGATCCACCTGAGCTCCGTTTTGAGCTCGGTTTCCAGTTTCGCAATGTCAGCTTCAAGTTTCGCGATGTCCACCTTGGTTGCGACACCACCGGTAACCCCATCGCGAATGGTGACCGTGATCGCTTCGGCCTGCTTTTCGTCCAGACCCGTTTCACGCAGACGCCGGACAGCCGCCATTGTGTCAAAGGGAATTTCAGCCATTCGTCCAACTCCTGAGCCTTGAGTGAGGGCCTGCGGCGCCCTCAAACTCCCCTCGCTTCATGCAGGAAGAATATGCGGGAGCATCACCAGCCATGAATTCCGTTACGACAACTTTAGCCGTCTGTTGGACAGCCATCAAGGTTGGCCTGCAAACCGACCGCAGTGCCCGCAGAGATGGCGTCACGTCACACGGATGAGGTTGCCTGACGTCCATCTCGGCTGCATGATGGCCTTCGGCCGTGTCGCCTCAATGCTCAAGACGGCCCGGAAAGTGTCGCCCAGTCCCTCCCGGGCGCGCACCGCTGCGGTTAGCTGGCCGGTGGTCCAGCCCTCCTGGCAGGCACGGGCGATGTGGTTCCAAGTGACGGCGGGATCGAAACAAACCGTTCCCGCGGCACCGGACATGATGATTCCCGTGGCACGGTTTCCGGCTCGTGGCCGTCCGATTCCTTCACTTCGTAGGCTGACATTGCTTCGCTCTATACCTCCGCCGCGGGCCAGCAGTGACTGGACGGGCGGGGCGGGAAAAAATGGATCCGGTCTGGAATTCCAGACGGCACGATTAACCAAAAAACGGAAAATCCGTTGCCTCGCTCCACTCTGAAGCGCAACACCTTTCTCAGCGGCTTCCTCCCGGGCCAGCGCAGGAATTTGCGCTTCGAAGTAGAAATGGGACCTTTTGCAGTGATTCCATTCAGCGACGAGCGTGCGAGGTTGGCTCAATCATGCACCTCACATGTTATCCCGAAGACATGCTTCAGTTGTTCGCCTCTCAGGCGCAGCCAGGATCCACCCACATGCCCACAGGTCTCCAGACAGGTGGCCCCATTGGACAGGTCAGCGGCAAAAGCGCCGCGATTCAGACGAAGCTGCGGATGGTCTCAAGCGCACCGTCAAGCGCCTCGCCCCGCTCGTCCTGCAGAGCCGCCTCACGCAGGCGACGGACCCATTCCGCAGCATCGCCACGATCCGCGACCAGAGCGACCCCTTCCATCACACGCCCAAACTTCAAATGGCTTCGCGTGTGTGTATCCGAGTATCCCTTCACAAGACGCTGGCAGCGCAGGATCTCCACAGCCAGATCGTAATTTCCATCAACCGCATCCATCGCCCGCCCGATCCAGGCATCAATATGCGCCATCTCCCGGGCATGGCGAAGAGTCCGCCGCCGCCATCCCTTCAGGCCCGCCAAAAAGTAAAGGACCAGAAAAGAGGCAAGCCGGTCCGTACGCAGCCTACGGCCGCGGCAGAACCAGCGGTCAATCCATGCCATCCGCCTCGGATTGGCCTCCCAGCGAGCGCCCATCCTCGCCGGCAGCATTGAGACGATCTCCGCCGCACGCGGATGCAGAAACTCCGTCACATGCACCACCTCAGCGTCACCCGCCCCCATCTCGGCAGCGATCCGCTCAGCCCGTCCGAAACGGGTCTTCGCGTCGGCGGTTCGAATCACATCATCATACGCCATGGCATTGGCAAGATGTTTCGCCGCCTCCAGCGTAAGCGTTCCGTCACCGCTATCCTGTGCCGCTATGCGGTCCAGCCGATCAAGATATTCCGCGCCATAGGTCAGGTCCTGGAACTCGACGACCTTGCGCAACCCTGCAGCAGCCATCCCTGGAGCATCTCCCGGAAGGAGCGCCGTGCGGGCGCTCAGTGTTTCCCACCTGCGTAGCATCCGCCCAGGGCCACGTATGTCCGGCATATTCAGAGGATCTGGTCCCGCGGTCGGCTCCAGATCTGTACTAACCCGGTCATAACCCGCGGCAAACGCGCGAAGACTGGCTTCGACGCCCTTTCCACCGGCACGAATCGAGGCCTCGAACGCATCCCGCGGAAACGGCAATACACCCGCTCCGGCAAGCCCGCCAAACAGCGTGGCCGAAATCACCGAGCCACTCTGCACAGCCAGAGCATCGAAATCCGCGCATATGAAACGCCGTGCGGCCATCTCTCCCGCCGCCCTGACCTCTTCGGCTGACGCGATGCCGTCACCCGGCACGGTCTTTTCCGAAACGGCCAAGGCACGGTGGCTCGAAGAAATCAGCACCGTTCGGTCTGGCGTGACGAAACCGCGCATGATCGCCCGCCCTGCTTCCATCATTTCGGCGGCGATCACGATATCCACATCTCCAGCAGCGGGCATAAGCGAAAATACCGGCGAACCGTCTTCCGCAGGAGCCATTTCGACATAGTAGACCGTGGCACCGGTGCGCTGCGCGACACCTGCGACGCTGGTTGCCTGCACCGCATAGCCATTCGCTCTGGCAACGGATTCGATCCAGTTAGTCAGGACACCACCGCCCTGCCCTCCGACGGCAAGGATCGCCAGCTTTATGAGCCCACCGACAGGCGGGTCGGACTGGCTGCGGGAGAGGGATCCCTGTTCACTCACCTGGCGGCTCCGAACGCCAGCCTACGCGCAGCGCGCCGTTGGGCCAGCCACCTGATGAGCCCTGCACGCTTCTCAGCCCACCATTTCTCAAATCTGCCCGGATTGTGCACCACGTCCGCCCGGTAGAAGCTTGGACACAGAACGGCAGCGTCAGCCACTTCGCCACAGTTGCCGCAGCCCACGCAGCTTTGATCGATATGGGCGACCGGATCGTCGCGCAAGGGATCGTCGAGCCTCTTCAGCGACAGCGAAGGACAACCGGAGAGCCGCATGCAGGCATGATCGCCTGTGCAGATATCCTCATCGACCCCGAAGCGCGGCGCTTCGACCCGGCGACCTTCCTTGACGGCTCTGGCGCGCAGCGGCCTTTCCCGACGCTGCCTGTTCAGCATGCATTCGGACGACGCCACGATCACCTTTGGTCCTGCCTCAGGCGTCGTAAGCGCCTCCCGGATCGTATCCCGCATTCGGCCGACATCGTAGGTGCGGTCTACTTCGCGAATCCAGTCTATCCCCACCCCGCGAAGCGCCTTGGAGATCGGGTTTCCCGTCGACCTGGTGGAATTCGAGGCGCGCGAAGACATTATGTCCTGACCACCGGTGGCGGCGGAGTAGAAATTGTCAACGATTAGGGCCACGCCGTCGGATCTGTTGAACGCCATATTCGTGAAGGAAGACGACAGACCGTTATGCCAGAATCCGCCATCGCCGATTATCGCCACGGGACGTCGCTCACCACCGCCGTCAAAGGCACCGTTCGCGGCGGGCCCAAGCCCGTAACCCATTGTCGCCCCACCAATCTCGAAAGGTGGAAGCGATGCGAAAAGATGGCAGCCGATGTCGGCGGCGACCTGGTGTTTGCCCAGTTCGTTCTCCACGAGCTTCATCGCGGCGAAGATGGGCCGTTCCGGGCAGCCGGTGCAGAATCCAGGCGGTCTGACAGGAACGGTCCTGGACAGATCCGGGATTTCGGGCTTTTCCTCGTTGGGCGAGCGCACCGATGCAGGCAGCATGTCCGACCCCGCCATGCGAATGAAACGCCCCACCGCATCCAGCATCACGGCGCCCGTGTATTCCCCTGCCATCGGGAAGAAATCCTTGCCGTGCAGCCGCACCGATGAACCACTGCGATAGAGGAACGAGCCAAGTTGCGTTTCTATGAACTCCGGCTGGCCTTCCTCGACCACAAGCACATGCTCCTTTCCCGCACAGAACTCCAGGAACTCTTCCGAAACCAGTGGATAGGTGACATTCAGAACATATAGTGGAATGTCGGTCCTGCCGTATATGTCGGCAAGTCCGAGCCGCTGCAGTGCCCTGACGGTTCCATTATACATCCCTCCCTGAACAACGATACCGAGCGGTGACTCCGCCGGACCGAAGATCTCGTTCAGGCTCCGTTCACGGATGAATCTTTCCGCGTTTGGCCAGCGGTTTTTCACTTTGTCCTGTTCATGCGCGTAGGACATCGGCGGAAGCACGACGCGCCTGAAATCGGATCTCGGATTCGACAGCGCGTCCCGCACCGGGAGTTCCGGAGGTCGGTTGTCCCGGCACTCGAACGAACCGGTCACATGGCAGGAGCGGATCCGCACCATCAGCATCACGGGCGTGTTCGAGGCCTCGGAGAGTTCAAACCCATCCGAAACCGCCCTGACGATCGATGGTAGGTTCGGGCGAGGGTCGAGCAGCCAGAACTGCGACTTCATCGCAAAAGCATGGGTGCGCTCCTGCATGATCGAGGAGCCTTCACCGTAGTCCTCGCCCACGATAACCAATGCCCCGCCTGTGACCCCTGACGAGGCCAGGTTTGCCAAAGCGTCGGACGCAACGTTGACGCCGACAGGTCCCTTGAAGGTCACCGCCCCACGGATCGGATAGTGCACCGAGGCAGCAAGCATTGCGGCAGCTGCAGCCTCACTGGCATTGGCCTCGAAGCGAACGCCAAGTTCAGCCATGAGCTCCTCGGCATCGGACAGAACGTCCATCAGGTGAGAGATCGGCGCACCCTGGTAGCCACCGACATAGCCAACGCCGGATTCCAGAAGCGCCTTGGTGATTGCCAGGATGCCTTCGCCGGTAAAGGTCTCGCCCGCGCCGAGCTTCAGATGTTCAACCTCGGCCTTGAATGATCGCTCAGCCATCTTCCCGCCTTCCGTGTCTTCCCTCTCCGCAGGTCTTCCCCACCTTCAGCCTTCAGAGGCCGTGATGACGAATGTCAGCCAGATTTTCCCGCAATCTGATCACAGAGTCCTGCACCTCACCCCTCCCGGTCCGTCAATCCTCCGGACCGCCGTTACGGCCATATGAGGCATCGGATCCTCGACGGCCTGCATGGCCCGTTTCGATCTGGTAGACGCGAAGTCCACCGGCTTCGCGCGGAACCTTTCCAAAGCCCGTCAAATCGACGACGAAGCATTGCCTGTTCGGTCACCCTGCGGACCGCCCCGTCACGAATCCAAATGCCCTCAATGACCGAGCGCAACGCCAGCGCGCTGGGTTCAGGAATCCTCTTTCCAGGCTTGGGCATCCCGTCGCACAGCGAGGCACTGAAACGTCCAAGGATTCGGGACATCAGGCAAAACGGGAAGCTTCCCAAGTCGATTTCATTCAGCCGGGCAGTCGGAGCCGTCTGTGTTAGGTCACTCATAACCCAAGCCTTTTCGCCGCGTTGAAGCCTGAACCTCCCCCAAGGCCCGGACCCGGATGGGTCGATGCTCCGATATGGATCAGTCCGCGGATCGCACTCTCGCCGTTGCGCGAATGCGCGAATGGTCGCCAGATGAAGAACTGATCGATACCGCAATGCCCACCATAGGGATCCCCACCAACGAGATTGACATTCATCGCCTCCAGGTCACGTGGGGAATAGGCCCGGCGCATCATCACGGTTTTCCCGAACCCCCTGATGTGACGGGTCAGAATCTCCTCCACCCGATCGGCGAATGCCTCACGCGTCGCTTCGTCCCATTCGCGGCCTCCGATCGTTCCCGCAGCATCGCCCTTGATCACCCGCGGCGCGTCGGGAACCTGAAGCCAGAGGATCGCCTTGCCTTCGGGACAGCGTGACGGATCGAGCCGATGTGGCTGCCCGACGCATATGGTCGGGGTTTCAGGCAGCATGCCCCGTTCGGCCTCATTAGCGGACTTGGATACAGCGTCGATTCCATCGGTCAGGTGAATGAGCGCCGTGTCGTCCAGACCCTGCGCGAGCCATTCCGGGTGCCTGTCCAACGCATAATGAAGTTGGAAATTCCCTCGTCCGTGGCGATACTGGCGTTCGGCCGCGCGATCGTCCGGCAGTTCGACGCCTTCAAGCAGCCTGTTATAGAGCTGCGACGGGGTTACCGATGCCAGAACGGAACCACAGGCGATCTCCTCACCATCTGCCAGCCTTATGCCGGTCACCTTTCCGTCACGAACCAGGATGCGCTGCGCATCAGCACCGGCCCTCAAAACGCCCCCATGTTCCCTGATCAAGGCCGCGAAAGCGTTCGCGGCGACGGAGGCGCCTCCCCTGACGACCGGCGCTCCGGCAGCCTCCAGGGCAAAGGCAATCACCTTTCCCATCTGGGCCGAATAGGCGCTTTCGGGCGTTAGGCCGACATGCAGAACCCAGGGCGCGAACAGCGCCTGCACCAACGGGCTCCTGAAGTCCGCCTCCAGCCAGCCCCGGGCTGGCGCAAGAGCGGTGCCGATCCATGCGGCCAGCCCCCTAAGCCCCAGCCTGCGCACCTGCCCGAACAGCAGTCTTGCCGTCCGCCAGGACCAGAGACGGTCTCCAAGCAGCGCGAACAGAAAGGGCGCATCGGCGCCTATCTGGTTCACGGCTCGAGCGTATCGGTCACCGTCACCTTCAGCGAGTGCGTTGAAGACCGCGACATTGGTTAACTGGTCCATCGTAAGCGTGAGCGCACTGCCATCCGGCCGAACCACGGCTGTTGGCGTGTCGGAATGGCAGTATTGCAGCCCATGGCGTTCCAGATGGGGTCCCAGTCTGGCTCCCGCCGGTGACGTCATGAACAGGACGAAGGTTGCGGCCATCACATCATGCGTGAATTCCGGCAGCGTGGCTTCTTCGCTGCGCATGCAGCCACCAAGTCCGGCTTCGCGCTCAAGGACCAGCACCCGCCGCCCTTTGAGCGCCAGCAGGCTGGCGGCGACCAGCCCGTTGATGCCCGACCCGATGACAGCATGATCGAACTGCATAGGTTTCAGTTCCGTGGGACCAAGGCAAGCGCACGGATTGGAGAACCGGTGCCATTGACGATCTTCAGCGGTGCCGCGATCAGAATCGCGCCCTTCGGGGGAAGCCTGTCAAGATTGGCCAGCGACGCCAGACCGAACCGATTGTGCCTGTGCAGTAGGTTATGGGCCGGAAACGGCGGATCCATACCCGCTGCCTGACCCGCATCCGTGCCGATGCACTGGCTGCCCCAGCCGACAATACCCTTATCGATCAGATGGCTGATCGCCTCAGCGGTCGGCCCCGGCGTGTGCGGCCCGGTGTCATCAGCGTTGAGGAATCTCTCCTCACTGTCTGAGAACCGATCCCAGTCCGAGCGAAGAACAACCCATTCGCCAGCGCCAATCCCGCCATGCTCGGCCTCCCAGGCATCCACATGGTCCACGGTTAGAAGAAAATCCGGGTTCTCGGCACATTCAGCTGAGAAATCAAGCACGTTCACCGGTGCGATCAGCCGTCGCACATCCAGCGTGTCGGTGTATCCATCGGCGAAATCACGGCCAGTGACCCAATGATGCGGCGCGTCGAAATGCGTGCCCGAATGCTCCCCGAGCTTCAGCCAGTTCCAAGCCCAGAACGGGCCGTCCTGATCGTATTCGCTTATCTTGTGGATCTCTATCTTCGGCGTGTCCCTGGCCAGTTCCGGCGGTAGTTTGAGAAGCGGTGTGTCGGGTCCTAGCGGACCAGAGCAGTCCACCACCTCAATATCGCCGGATGCCAGCATCGCGGCAAGATTTGTCAGTGCTGCAGCTGAATTCATTGGTATCTCCTGGGATCGCGGGCACATCCTTGCCCTCCAGTGGATTATGCTAGACATAGATGCACGCAGACGCAAATGTTCCTGAAGCGACTGGAGACGAACTTGCCGGAAACCCTTGATGCCGTCATTGTCGGTGCAGGCCACAACGCGCTGGCGGCGGCACTGCACCTTTCGGCCCGAGGCTGGCAGGTTGGCGTGTTCGAACGCGCCTCTTCACCAGGTGGTGCGATCCGAACCGGCGAATATACGTTGCCGGGATTCCGACATGACTGGGCTGCCATGAACCTGTCCCTATTCGCGGGCAGCGCGTTTTTCAGGACATATGGGCCGGAGCTCACCGAACACGGGCTGGAATTCGTCCCGGTGAACAGACCGTTCGCATCGGCCTTCCCGGACGGCCGCTGGTGCGGTGTCTCGACCGACCTGACCCAGACCGCCGACTGGATCGCCGCATTCTCCGAACGGGACAGCGCGACATGGCGGACAATGGCTGAAGAGTTCGGCAACAGGGCGGAGCACCTGTTCCGGCTGCTCGGCAGCCGTGGAACGACAGGTTCTTTTTCGTATTTCCTGCTCAGGCTACTCCTGGCAGGTGGCCGCGCCGACGCGATGCGGATGGTTCGTTTCCTGCTCGCCTCTCCCCGCAACTATCTGAACGAGACGTTCGAAGCCCCTCAGGTTCGGGCCATGCTGGCAGCCTGGGGCATGCATCTCGATTTCGCTCCCGACATGGCGGGCGGCGCCCTGTTTCCCTATCTCGAGGGCATGGCCGGACAGGCATTCGGAATGGTGCTGGGAAAGGGTGGAGCGGGCAATGCCGCCGCTGCCCTGACCGCGGCGGTCCGCAAGCGCGGTGGCCAGGTGGAATGCGATGCCCCGGTAACACGCATTCTGCACGATTCTGGCACCGCGACGGGCGTGGAACTTGCCAATGGACGTGAGATCCGTGCCCGGAAGGCTGTGATTGCGGGTGTCGCACCCTCGGCTCTTGTCCAACTGACCCGAGGACTTGAGAGGGGATTCGATGCCAGAATGGCCAGGTTCCGGCACGCGCCCGGTACCATGATGGTTCATCTCGCGCTTTCCGATCTTCCGGAATGGCGCAGCGAGGAGCTCAAAACCTTCGCCTATGTCCACCTCGCGCCATCGCTCGACCAGATGGCCCGAACGTATCAGCAGGCTGTCGCCGGGCTTCTGCCTGACGAACCCGTCCTTGTGGTAGGTCAGCCCACGGCATTCGATCCGTCCCGCGCGCCGGAAGGCAGACATGTGCTCTGGCTGCAGATCCGAATGGCACCGGGCGGCATCCAGGGAGACGCCAGGGACGAGATCGGTACCCGCTCCTGGACGGATGCGGCTGAGCCCTTCGCGGACCGGGCTCTGGACATTCTTGAACGATACGCCCCAGGAACACGGGCAAAGATCCTTGCACGGCGCATTGTCTCCCCGGCCGAGCTGGAGGAGAACAACCCGAACCTGATCGGTGGCGACCAGATCTGCGGTAGCCACCACCTTGCGCAGAATTTCCTGTTCAGGCCGACGCGGGGCCATGCGGACGGCTCAACGCCGATCAGAAACCTTTACCTGACAGGGGCGGCGGTATGGCCTGGCGCCGGCACCGGAGCCGGACCAGGGTTTCTGCTTGCAAGAAAGCTCGCCGGAAGGAGAAACTGGAATCCACTAAGGAGGAACACTCAATGACTCTCACACGCCGAAACCTAATGAAGCTGTCAGCAGCCACAACCGCTGCCGGCGCGCTTGGTCTGCCTGTCAATGCACAGGAGATCGACGATCTCGTCATCGCCTACAACGTGCCACTGCCGAGCTGGGATCCGACAACGGGCCCCTCTGCCGTAAACCCGACCATCCAGGGGATATACCAGTCGGTCTTTGATCAGTTCATCCTGCAACAGCCCGACCTGAAGCCAGCGCCAGGACTTGTGACCGAGTGGGGTTGGAACGATGACCGCTCGAAAATTTCAATGAAGATCCGGCAGGGTGTCAGCTGGCATGACGGCAGCCCCTTCACCGCCGAGGACGTGGCCTGGAGCCTCGAACGCGCGGCCAATCCGGACACTGGTAACCCGATCAACTTCATCTGGTCGACGCTCGGAAACTTCGTCGTGGACGGCGACACGGTCACTGCGGACGTCAAGCAGTTCGACCCAACCATCTTCAAATGGATGTATTTCCTGACCGGCTACGTTCTTCCGAAGGACTATTATGAAAGAGTCGGTCCGGAGGGATTCGAGGCGGCGCCAATCGGAACCGGTCCTTATATGGTCGAGAAGTTCGAGCGTAATGCCTTCGTTCGTCTCAGGGCGAATGACAGTTACTGGGGAGGCCGACCCGAATTCGACACGGTGACGATCAAATTCGTTACCGACGCCACCGCCCGAGTGGCCGAGGTGGAATCGGGCAGCGCACATGTCACGCTGGAGGTGCCCTATGAGGAATACGACCGGCTGCGGGACAGGCTGAACGGGACGGTAACGCCGATATCAGACATCGGCATGATCTTCCTCAACGACATTGAGGTCATGACCGATCCGAACGTGCGCATGGCCTGCGCCCTGGCTATCGACAAGCAGACGATCATTGATCGGCTGCTTTCCGGCTACGGAGTGAAGATCGATACGCTGCAGACACCGGAATACGAGGCCTACGACCCCTCGATAACTGTGGAATATGATCCCGAACGTGCAAAAGAACTGCTTGCCGCATCGGGATATGGCCCGGACAACCCGGTCAGCTTCAAGATTCAGACGACCAAAGGCTTCAAGCCGAAGGACTACGAGATGATCCAGGCAATTGTGGGTCTTTGGCGCCGGGTCGGGATCGAAGCGGAAATCGAGGTCTACGAAATCGCCAAGCATTACGAACTGCGGGCGGCCGACACACTCGCTCCGGCAGCATTCTACAACTGGGGGAATTCGGTTGGCGATCCTTCAACATCGACAGGCTTCGCGATGTTCGGCCCCAGTCCGCACTCGGTCTGGGATGGAGAGGACCTGATCGGAATGATCGCGCCGCTGTGGGGCGAGGCGGACGAGGCCAAGCGGATCGACGGCTACAGGGCGGTTGACCGATACATTGCCGACAACGCGCTGGTGATTCCGCTTCTGCAGTATGTCCAGCCGATCCTTTCGGCCAAGAGCGTGGTGGTAACACCCCATGCTTCCGGCGCGCTCCTGCCGCATCTGATGAAACGGGCCTGAAACAGGCGCGACCGCGCGGAGAACCGGCAGTGGCTGATCCGCGCGGCCTATGGTTCCTCATTCGGGTGGCATTGACGAAGGAGTTCGCGTACGACCTCCACTATGACATTCTGACTGTTCCACGGTGGCTGACAACGAGGCGACTCTGTTCTACGTCGCTCACGAACCGCCGCGGACCTGAAGGCGAAGCGACATGCAGATGCTGAGATCGGTGCTGTTCAGGCTAGTGAGCACTGCCGTCACCCTCATTGGCGTCGCCGTGATCGTGTTCACAGTCATCCGTATCGTGCCCGGCGATCCAATCGTCATGATGCTGCCACCCGGTGCAACCGAGGCGGACATCGCCCGCCTGACCGAACATTACGGACTCGACAAGTCCATTCCGCAGCAGTTCCTTATCTGGGCGGGCGGTGTGCTCCAGGGCGACTTCGGAACGTCGATCACCGCTCGCCAGCCAGTGCTTGACCTTGTGCTCGGGCGACTGCCCGCAACGCTTGAGCTGTCGGTCATGGCGCTTGCGATTGCGATCCTACTTGGCGGAGCTGCAGCATTCTCGGGAACGCGCTGGCGCGGAACCAGAATTGAGGCTGGCATTGACATTGCAAACGGGATTGGGCTGTCCGTGCCTGATTTCCTCTGGGCATTGGTCCTGATCCTTCTGTTTGGTGTCACATGGCCGATATTCAGCATCTCGGGCCGGATAACGCCTTCGCTGGACCTTCCATTCGTTACCGAATTCTATCTGTTTGAAAGCATGTTCCGCCTGCGTTTCGACCTTTGGATCGACATTGTCAGCCACATGCTGATGCCAGCCCTGGCGCTAGCCATTCCCCTTGCAACGATTATTGGCCAGCTGCTCAAGCAGTCGCTCAAGGAAACCATGCATCTGGACTATGTCACGCTGGCACGCACCAAAGGATTTGGTGAGACCCGTGTGATTACCCAAGAGGCGCTCCCAAACGCCGTTCTGCCGACACTGACCCTGATCGGCGTTCAGTTCACATTCCTGATCGGCGGCACCGTCATCATCGAACGGCTGTTCAGCTATGAGGGCCTGGGCAACATGGCGATCGACGCAGTGATCAACCGCGATCTTCCGCTGATCCAGGGCATCGTGATTGTTTTCGCCGTGCTCTTCACCGCCGTAAATCTAGCCGTCGACCTGACCTATGCGCTCCTGAACCCAAGGCTGCGCCGTGCCTGACGGTCACGACCGCATCAGGCGGCGCGCTGGCCTGCGCCTCTGGCTCTCCAGCACCTGGCTGTTGATTCTTGTCGTTTCCGCCGTCCTGGCACCACTCATCAGCCCGCATGATCCGCTGGAACAGGATCTATTTCTTGGCCGCATGCCGCCGTTCTGGGCGGCCGGAGCGGAGCCCGGCCACTATCTCGGCACGGATAGCCTGGGGCGCGATGTACTGTCCCGCATGTTGTACGGTGCTCGGATCGCACTAGTGGTAGCTGTGGTCGCGGGCTGCCTTACGGGCCTGATCGGATCGGCACTGGGCCTGCTTGCGGGTTACCTCCGCGGCTGGGTCGATGTGTTGGTCTCAAGGCTGATCGACATCTGGATGGCGTTTCCGCCGATCCTGTTCTCGATTCTCCTTATCGCGGTGCTCGGACCCGGGCTTGTCTCCATCATCATCGCGATCGTCCTCATTGACTGGACGCGTTTCGCACGCGTTGTCCGGTCCGAGACCATGTCCCAGGCGGCAATGGACTACCCCGCTTCCGCGCAGGTCGCGGGGCGGACCCGACTGTCGACGATGCTTGTGGAAATCCTGCCGAACGTCCTGCCAGTCATCTGCGCCCTCCTCACTCTTGAGATGGGCATCGCCGTGATCGTCGAAGCGATTCTCTCCTTCGTGAATCTGTCAATCTCCACCGATGACCCGACCTGGGGTGGAATGATCTCCGAAGGGAGAGCCTCAATCCATCATGCCTGGTGGGTCATGGTCTTTCCCCTGGCAGCCCTGTTTCTGACGGTCCTGTCCTTCTCGCAGCTCGGGGAAGGGCTGAAAGACCGATTCGATCCGGTGCTGCGATGAGCTTTCTGTCCATCTCCAACCTTTCCGTTGGTCTGGCGGGATCTCCGAAGCGGCTTCTGCGCGATGTGTCGCTTACCGTCAGGTCCGGCGAGGCTCACGGTCTCATCGGGGAATCCGGAGCGGGAAAGACGATGATCGGCAAGGCCGTGCTGGGCATCCTTCCGAGGTCCGCCGAGATCATGTGCGGCCGAATTGAGCTTGATGGCATTGACCTTCTGCAGCTTTCCCCTACCGAACACCGTCGGCGGATCGGCCGTCACTGTGCGTTGATTCCGCAGGATCCGATGACCGCCCTGAATCCGTCGCGTCGCATCGCGCCCCAGATAACCGACCGGCTAACCGCAATTCTCGGCTGGAGCCGAACCCGGGCGCGTGCCCGTGCCGCCGAACTGCTCGACGAGGTTCATATCCCTGATCCGGAACGCGTCCTCAGATGCTATCCTCACGAGCTATCCGGAGGCATGCGCCAAAGAATCCTGATCGCCGCCGCCTTCGCCGCCGAACCCAAGCTGATTGTAGCCGACGAACCGACGACAGCGCTTGACGTGACTGTACAGAAGCAGATCCTCAAGCTCATCAACCGGATGAGGAAACATCACGGAACCGCGCTCCTGTTCATCACGCACGATCTGGGTGTTGTCTCGAAAGTATGCCAGTCGCTTTCACTGCTCTACAACGGGATGGTGGTTGAGGAAACGGATGCCGGGAGTTTCTTCGACGCACCAGCCCATCCCTATTCGCGCGCGCTTCATGCCGCCACGCCAAGACATACGGATCCCGAAGCCAGTCTCCTGCCGGTACCGGAAGAGGTCATCGCCGCAGCAAGGGCGGAGACCGAGGCGGCGGACAGAGAGTGGCGCGGTGCCTGACCTGTTTGAGATAACGGGCCTGCGGCTATCGTTTCCCGATCTGTCCAGAAAGCCGTTCCTGAGATCCGCGCCGAGGAACGAGATCCTGAAGGGACTGACCTTTTTGGTTCCCCGAGGCGAGATTCTGGGCATTGTCGGCGGCTCCGGTTCCGGAAAGACCACGCTGGGCCGTGCAATGGTGCGGCTTCTTGAACCGGAGGGAGGCACCATCCGCTTCGACGGACATGACATCACGCATCTGTCAGAAACGGAATTCAGGCCAATGCGCCGTCGCATCCAGATGATTTTCCAGGATCCGATGTCCTCACTCAATCCCCGGCATCGGGTGCAGGGACTCGTTGCGGCACCCTTGAGACTCCACGGAATCGCCGACCCAAAGGCCGCCGCGCTGAATGCTCTCAGTCTGGTCGGACTGCCGCCGAATCTGGCAACGCGTTATCCGCACGAACTTTCAGGAGGCCAGCGCCAGCGTGTTGGCATCGCCCGGGCGATATCTCTGAGACCGGATTTCATACTCGCTGATGAAATCGTTTCGGGGCTTGACGTGTCATCCCAGGCCCAGGTGCTCTCGCTGCTAGAAAGACTGGTGGCGGAGCTTGGCCTGACTCTGGTCTTCATCAGCCATGATCTCTCGGTGGTCCGGCGCCTCTGCACCCGGGTGATCGTACTCCGACATGGCGAAATCGTTGAGCAGGCCCCGACAGAGGATCTGTTTGAACACCCTACGGCGGCCTATACCCGCGAATTGCTGGACGCCATTCCGCTTCCCGATCCAGGTCAGATCTGGATCTAGAACAGACGGCCCGCACCCCACGGGATCAAAAGAAAGGCTGGCGCTCGCCATTCCAGTCACCTGCTTAGGACCATGCCTTGCCCTCGCCGTTCGATTGATCACCTCCAACTTCCACGCTGAAGTGCTACACCGGGGGAGTTCACTGATTACCTCGTGCCAGGTGGAGACAGGCGGGTGCGGCGTTCGCGAGGAAGCGATACCCGACGGCATCCATGTGATCCGCACCAGCCTACCGGCGGCGGCCATGGGCGGTGAGCGTGTGGTCGCGGCCTGCAGGTCCCCCGCCACCGTGGAGCGGGCGTTTCGCATGGCCAGGTCCGACCTGCGAATCTAGCCGGTTCATGTCCACTGTGAAGATCATGTGCGGGCACATGTGTTCCCGTGCATGCTGGCGCCGCATGTCGAACGGCACATGCGCCGACACCTCGCGCCAATTCCGTTCGGGGATGACGGCCGGGAGGGCGCCCGGGCGCGGCGGACCACGCCAGTGGAACCGGCTAAGGTCTCGGCCAGTGCCGGAAACAGGGCCGATCGCGGGACCACGGCGGACGGGCTTCCCGTCCACAGCTTTTGCACCCCGCTCGCGGATCCCGCGACCCTGACAGTCAATGAACCGGTCATTCCTGGCAGTCAGGACGCAACGGTGATCACCCCACCGAACCACGGCAACGGGCGTCTGGGCTTCCGATGTCAGACCGGAGCGATCCGTTTACGGCAAAGGTGCAGGCTGAAAGCGCCGAAACCTCATAAAACACAGGGCAATTCCGTGATTTTTTCGGATGAAGTTCAGTCTAGCGGAGTCGCTTGAGTCTGAAGCGAGGGATGGGCTCAAACATCTCCCCCGTTCCACCATGCCCTCATGTGAACTGCCTGGACGCAGCCATCGGTCACGCAGTGTCCCGCGGTCGCGAATGACCGGAAGCAGAGGCGGGGCTTATTGGCAGATGCTAACTTTACCGGAGCCACTCCAGCACTTACAGTCGACCTATGGCCAATGACCCAGAAAACCTCACCCTGCAGCTGCTCCGGGAAATGCGCGCCGACATGAAGGCCATCCGCGCCGAGATGCAGGAGGGATTCGACCATCTTGGAACACGCATTGACGGGCTGGCGCACATCCTCACCGTGCTTGCCGGAAACACTTACCAGCACGAAGAGCGCATCGCCCGGCTGGAAGAACGGAATGGCGCGGTTAGCCCCCGTGTTTTTCAATCGCTACATCGACCGGCGCAGCCGCGAGATGTGTGGTGAAGTCTTTCCAGCCGCCGAAACGGAGTTCAGGGCCACGGACATCATTCACCGTTTCAGCGAAGCCGCATGGGCGCGGGGAGTTTTCAGGTCGGACACCTGACAAAAGTGGAGATCAAAGGCCTGTGAACCGCCCCTCGCCGACCTGAAATTCACCGGCAATTCCTGGATAACAGGGCAGCCAAATTCGAATGCCTGGGCATAGCATCCCTCCAGAGCCTGATCGCACTTTGCTTTGCAAGCTTCCCTGAGCAGTTCGCGAGGTGGTCATTGGCGTTTCTGACGGGGGTTCTCGGCGATACACATCTGGACCAATGATCAGTGACACAGCAGGTGCGGGTACAGCGCCGAGACCTCTCAGGAATGAAGGCGACTATTGGTCATAAGAGGAATTTGCCACTTTCGAAAACGCAGGGCGAAGCCATAACCCGCCCGCACCACCTGATTTGACCTAAGCTCACTCCCGTCGCAGCTGAACCGATCGATACGGTTGATCAGACTTTCCCTGCTTCGTGCCTTGCCGAGGAACCGCTTGATCGCAAGAACGCGTCGAAGCAGGAGTGCTTCTGACACGTCTGCTGTCAGTGGAAGAAGCGAACATCTGGAGGGCCGGGTTCGAATCATTTCGTCTGATGGACGAGTTGACCCCGGATCCGACCACAGTCTCGCTACTGATCGCAATCACCGATCGGTTTGGCACCGCGCCTCGCCTGAACGCTACGTTCTTGGTGATATGTCTTGGAACGCCATTGCCCCACCAGACCGGACTCGTCGGTCGCATAGCCGAAGGTCTCATCCGAGCCTCGCGGACAGAGCTCGGACACATCCAAACCGTCGCCGCAGCCACATCAAAACAACTTGTGGATCTCGCCGTCACTCTTCACCGCCTGGGACCGGAGACTCGGGAGATTGGCACATCCCTGTTCGAGTAGTTGATTGAAATGAGGGCACACGGTGCGCAAGATACAATGAATGAGATCGACAACAGGATTCCAGGCCAGGCACCGCCCCAGGGTGGAGGCTTGCACGGTGAAGGAGCGCCAGAAACCGAGGCGCATGGGTCGCGCCACGATCCGTCGCTGCCGTGGACGGTGCTGGTCAAGCATCCGTCTTTCGCAGTTCATGATCCCCGAGGCTTCATCAAACGCGGCGCCGACAACCTGACCCAGGTTACAGGGCGTTCTACGGGTGATCCGTCGGACCCGGTGGCTGGCCGTCACTTCCCGCCACCCGGTGAGGCGAAAATGGCGCGGTCAGGTGAATCCCAGCCCGAATGTTCAAACCAGCGCTCCCCGACTTCCGTTACCACCGCATCCAATGGCTGGTCAGTAAGCTCCATCGGCAGCCTCTCCAGTTCCTGCGCGGCATATGCGAACCCGACCGCCAATGTCGGACGGAGGTTACGCAGCCGTTCAAGAGTCCGGTCATAGAAACCCCCTCCATAACCAAGCCTGTAGCCCCGGCTGTCAAACGCCACTAGCGGAACGATCAGTATCTGTGGATCAACCCGCTCGGGCGAAGCCGGAACCGCCGCGCCGAACGGTCCGTCCACCATGTCGCATTCCGGAGTCCATCGATGGAATTCCAAAGGAAGGCCAGCATCGCGGATCACTGGCACACAGACGGTTGCGCCCCATTGGGCCATCACAGGCAGCGGATCGATCTCCGTCCGAATCGGAACATATCCGGCAAGGGTCCGGCCACGCCATGGTGCAAGCGCCTTGCCCAGCTTCTCCTGTGCGGACCTGTCCAGTCCAGTCCCGTGCGCTGCACGGCGGCACCCAAACGCCACCCGTCGCGCTTCGGCCTTTGTCAGGTTCATAGCAGCACCGCCGCCCCGATCCCCAGAAATGCGAAGAACCCAACCACATCCGTGACCGTTGTCACAAAGGCGCCAGATGCCAACGCCGGATCGATCCGGATCCGTTCCAGAATCACCGGAATGACGGTACCCGCCAGGCCTGCCACAGCGAGATTGATCACCATTGCCGCCGCGGCCACGGCAGCAAGCGTCGGAGACCCGAACCAGATCAGGCCCACCCCACCCATCACTGCCGCAAAGAGCAGCCCGTTCACCGCTCCCACCAACACTTCGCGCCGGATAACCCGCCAGACGTTTGAACCTGTCAGGTCCTTCGTCGCGATCGCACGCACCGCAACCGTCAGGGACTGGGTTCCAGCGTTGCCTCCCATTGAGGCGATGATGGGCATCAACACCGCCAACGCCACGACCCTTGCGATCGCGTCCTCATAGATCGCGATCACGGCCGAGGCGAGGACTGCTGTCATTAGGTTCACGGCAAGCCACGGGAACCGACGGCGAATGGTCGCCGGCAGCCGATCCGCCAGACTTGACTCGTCACTCACCCCAGCAAGACGCAGGATGTCTTCATTGGCTTCCTCATCCAGGACTCCCATGGCGTCGTCGATGGTGATGATCCCCACAAGCCGACCATTTTCATCGACGACCGGGGCGGAGATCAGATGGTACTGGTTGAACGCATAGGCAACCTCACCTTCATCCTCCATCGCCTTGATGACGTGGAAACTCTCAGCCGCGATCTCCGTGAGGCTTTCATCGCGGGGATGTCCCAGAATCTTGCCCAGCGCAACATATCCAGTGGGCCTTAACTTCGGATCCACCAGAATCATGTGGTAGAAATCCTCGGGCAGATCCGAGCGGGCACGCAGATAATCAATGGCTTCGCCGACTGTCCAGTGCTCGGGCCCCGTCACCAGTTCCCTTTGCATCAGTCGGCCAGCGGAAAACTCCGGGTAAGTCAGCGCCTGTTCGACCGCCACCCGGCGAGAGCCCTTAAGGGCATCAAGAAGCACTGCCTGCAGCGGCGTGTCGAGAGTCTCGAGAATGTCAACGATATCGTCGCTTTCCAGCTCTCGAACAGCCTTGGTCAGGATCGCGGGATCAAGCGCCTCTATCACCTCCGCACGAACGGAATCGTCAATTTCCGAAAGGACTTCCCCATCGAACTGGGCACCGAAGACATTGATGATCCTTCGCCGCGCCTCCGGGTCAACCTGTTCCAGAAGATCCGCGATGTCAGCGGCATGCATTGGCTCCAGGAGACTGGCCAGCCGCGCCGGATCTCTCGCCTCAGCCGCTTCCTGAACCGCCTGAACCGTCACTCTGTCCAGTTCGTAACGATCCTCGTCGATCAGGCTGTCATCGGCCATGCCCGTCTCCTCTGGAATTCCGCGATGAATCGTGATGCTCTTTCATCAGAAACCAGACCCCGGCGCAAATTGGGCCTTGACCCGATTTTGCGTGGCACCCCATCGCGGCGAAGAATGAAAGATGACCGGACCGACCCTGATCCTTGGACAGACTCTCGGGTTTTGCGCCGACCCGTTTCACACGGAAATCGAAGAAGCGGCGGTTTATGAGCGCCGAGGGGGCGTTCTGGTCGAGGATGGCAGGATCGCCGCCACCGGACCCGCGGACCGGCTGCTCCGTAACCACCCGAACGCCGCCATAACCGACCTTGGCGACGCGCTTGTCACAGCCGGATTCGTCGACGCCCACGCTCACTATCCCCAGACCGAAATCATCGCGAGTTGGGGGAAACGACTGCTGGACTGGCTGAACACCTACACGTTTCCAGCAGAAGCGAGGTTTTGTGACGCAGACCACGCCACCAGGATCGCGGAGCGGTATTTTGATCTGACTCTGGCGAATGGCACCACGACCGTCTGTTCCTACTGCACGATCCATCCCGAAAGCGTGGATGCGTTCTTCTCTGCGGCACTGTCCCGCGGCGTTCGCGCCTCGGGAGGTAAGACCTGCATGAACCGCAACGCCCCCGACACCCTGTTGGACACCGCACAGTCGGCCTATGATGACAGCAGGGCGCTTCTGGAAAGGTGGGATGGAACCGAACGGCTGGGCTACGCCATAACCCCCAGATTCTCGCCAACCTCGACACCGGAACAGCTTGAGGCGCTTGGTGCCCTGTGGGCCGAACATCCCGATTGCCTGATGCAGACCCATCTATCTGAACAGGCGGACGAAATCGAATGGGTCCGCAAACTTTTTCCGAAGGCCCGCGACTACCTCGATACCTACGAGGCGCACGGCCTTCTTGGCCCAAGAGCGGTCTACGGCCATGCGATCCATCTTACGTCGCGTGAACGGGACCGATTACGTGAGGTTGATGCCGGGCTTGTTCACTGCCCGACCTCGAACACGTTCATCGGCTCCGGGCTGTTTGACATGGCAGGTCTCGTGGCATCGGGACATCGCGTCGGTCTCGCTACCGACACGGGTGGCGGATCCTCATTTTCGATGCTACGCACAATGGCAGCAGCCTATGAAGTCGGGCAGCTGAATGGCAGCGCCATGCATCCGGCGCAACTATATTGGCTTGCTACGGTGGGATCGGCACGGATTCTCGGGATTGACGATCTGGTCGGCAACCTCACGCCAGGTCTCGAAGCCGATCTCATCGCGCTTGATCTCGCGTCCACACCCGCAATCAGGCAGCGTGCGGCGCGGGCGGAAACAATCTGGGAGGCGCTCTTTCCGACCATCATGATGGGCGATGACCGTGCGATCTCCAGAGTTTGGATCGCAGGTCAACCGCTATAGTGCGACTCTCGTTCCGAAGCGGACACATTGCCCAGCCAACGATTCGGCCAGAGAGACCTACTTCAGGCCAACCCGTCCCGCGGTCCAGTTTTGCCGTTGATCACCAACCAGCCGTCACTCCACAAGCGCCTTCGCCAAAACCTTCTGCCGCTCCACCGCCTTACGCAGATCAACCGTCACGATCTGGCCATCGCGCACGATCTGCCGTCCGTCGACGAACAGGTCCCGCACAGAGACAGGTCCGGCCAGGAGAAGTGCGACCGGATCCCAGCTTCCGGCACTCTGCACGCATGAAATATCCCAGATCGCCAGATCAGCGCGACAGCCTGGAACTATCCGCCCGCAATCAGGCCGTCCCAACACATCAGCCCCTCCACGCGTGGCGGTCTCCAGCGCCTCCCTTGCGCTCATGGCACCAGCGCCCAACGACACCCGCTGCAGCAGCATCGCCTGACGGGCTTCCACAATCAGGTTGGCGGCGTCATTGCTGGCCGACCCATCGACGCCCAGCCCCACACTGACGCCGACATCGCGCATATTTCGGATCGGTGCAATTCCTGACCCAAGCCGACAGTTGGAACAGGGGCAATGTGCAACGCCAGTTCCGGAATTCGCGAAAAGCCTGATCTCCTGGCGATCCAGCTTAACGCAATGAGCATGCCAGACATCGTCTCCCGTCCAACCCAAATCCTCGACATACTGCCCCGGTCGGCATCCGAATTTCTCCGCGGAATACTGGATGTCTTCGGAGTTTTCGGCCAGATGGGTATGCAGCATCGTCTTCATGCCCCGGGCAAGTACCGCCGCATCCCGCATAAGTTCCCGGGTCACCGAAAATGGCGAGCAGGGCGCGACCCCCACCCTTACCATCGCGCCGGGATTCGGGTCGTGGAAAGCGTCAATGACCCGCTCGCAGTCTGCGAGAATATCCGCCTCGCGCTCAACAAGCCGATCGGGAGGAAGGCCGCCATCGCTTTCGCCAATGGACATCGCGCCCCGTGTGGGATGGAAGCGCAGTCCGATTTCCGACGCCGCCTCTATCGTGTCATCAACCCGCGAACCGTTGGGAAACAGGTAGAGATGATCGGAGGTCAATGTGCAGCCCGACAGCGCCAGTTCGGCCAGGCCAATGGTGGCGGATACCTTCATCTCCTCCGGCCCGAACCTGGCCCAGATCGGATAGAGGGTCTGCAGCCAACCGAACAGCGAACTATCCTGCGCTCCAGGCACTGCGCGCGTCAGCGTCTGGAAAAGGTGATGGTGGGTATTGACGAGACCTGGCGTGACAACGCAGCCATCAGCGAGCACAGTCTCGCCATCCGATGCAAGCCCAATGCCGAGTTCCGCGATGATGCCATCGCGTATCAGGATATCCGCTCCCGCAAGTTCGCGCCGTGACTCGTCCATGGTCACGACGGCATCCGCGTTCCTGATCAGGATCTCACCCATTTCCGCTCCATCAAATCGGGGCGACTGACCTGGCAGGAATTCGAAGTGGCCGCGGGGAAGCAAGCCCTGGGATTCGATTCATTTCCGACCCCCCCCCCAACACGCTCAGATCAGGCATTCAGCGCTTCCATGGCTGCGGCGTGGATTTCCGCATTGGCGGCAGCCAGTACCCGTCCGCCCATATGCGCCTGTCTGCCCTGCCAGTCCGTCACAACACCTCCAGCCGCCTCCACCACAGCCAAAGGCGCCTGAATGTCATAAGGCTGAAGCCCCGCCTCGACGACCAGGTCAATCTGACCGGCCGCAAGAAGGGCGTAGGCATAGCAGTCCATGCCATAGCGGGTTAGGTTGCAGCATGACGCCAGTCTGTGGAATGCATCCGCCTCCGTGTCGGTCCCTATCTCCGGGAATGTGGTGAATATCGTGGCCATGCCCAGTTCACGGGCGTTACGACACCGAAGCGGTGTCCGGCCCTGCGGGCCGACCATATGGGCCATGCCCAATCCACCTATGAAGCGTTCCCGAATGTAAGGCTGGTCTATCAGGCCGAAGAACGGTCCTCCTTTGTCACCGACCGCGATGAGAACCCCCCAAGTCGGGGTACCCGAGATGAATCCCCGGGTTCCATCGATTGGGTCAATCACCCAGGTTAGCCCGCTACTTCCCTCAACCGTTCCGTGCTCCTCGCCCAGAATTCCGTCCTCGGGCCTGCGGGAGGCGAGAACCTTTCGCATCGCCAGCTCCGCCTCTCGGTCCGCAGCCGTGACAGGATCGAAGCCGCCGGTATCCTTGTTATCGGCAAGCAGGTCTCGCGCACGGAAATGCGGCAGGATCACAGCTCCTGCCGCATCCGCCATTTCAAGGGCGGTTTCAATCAGAGCATCCCGCTCCGACTCGTTGACTTCGGCCATCGGCTGCCATCCCAGACGGTCTTGATCCGGGGTAACGACGCGGCCCGTAGTCGTCAAGGTAATGGCCAGAGATCACCTTCCCGGATGCCCAGGCAATGCGGATCCACCTCATCTGCTCAGCCCGCCGCTGTAACATAGGTCGCGGCACAGCGGAGTGACAGCCGTTCAGCGCCTGGCTGAACCGCGATCCCAAGGGCTCCATTCGCCACAATCTCCGACGAATCCGGCCTTGAAATTCTGCCACCAATGCCCGATATACGAGACAATAACGGTTCGCTTCGTTCAACGGCATATATGGAGGCAAAAATGGCTGACTATCAAACGGCACGTGCGGCGGTTGGTGTCCGCACTGCCGAGATCGAGATCGACGAGGGCCTTCGGGCCCATATGAACAAAGTCTACGGCACGATGTCCGTAGGCCTGCTTCTCACTGCCGGCGTCGCCTGGGCGGTGGGATCGAACGACGCACTTCTTTCGATATTCAGGGATCCGGTTACGCTCTCGCCCAACCTGCTGGGCTGGGTTGCCATGTTCCTGCCGCTGATCATGGTCTTTGCGTTCGGTGCGGCGGTAAACCGCCTTTCCGCGGCTGGCGCCCAGCTGTTCTTCTATGTGTTTGCGGCAGCCATGGGACTGTCGATCTCCTGGATATTCAAGGCCTTCACTGATATCTCGATCGCGCAGACCTTTTTGGTGACATCAATCGCGTTCGCGGGCCTCTCGCTCTGGGGCTATACGACAAAGAAGGACATCAGCGCCTGGGGTTCGTTCCTGATTATGGGCGTAATTGGTCTGATCGTCGCATCGATCGTGAATATCTTCATCGGCTCTCCCGCCCTTCACTTCGCAGTGTCGGTTCTTGGCGTTCTGATCTTTGCGGGGCTCACTGCCTATGACACGCAGCGAATCAAAACCGACTACATCCAGCATGCCCGCGCGATGGACAGCGAGTGGCTTGGCAAATCCGCCATCATGGGCGCGCTTAACCTGTATCTGGACTTCATCAACCTTTTCATGTTCCTGCTGCAGTTCCTCGGGAACCGAGAGTAGCTCGCAGGAATACCGGAAAAACAAAGCTCAGGGGTCGACCGCATCCGGTCGACCCCACGTTGCTGGGGTGGTTCCGCACCGGCATCCGAAAGCGCGAACCAACCGGTTACATACGGGGCGCGATCACGCCATCCGGATCATCGGCCCACCTTCTCCCCTTCGTAAGGAAATCACAGAATCCCCCGTTTCCGATCGGAACGGTTTCTTTCAACGCCTGATAGGCCCCTCACTCGACATCGGTCCCGTTCCCGATAAGCACCGCTGCACGCCGAAACTCCTCCTTTCTTTCAATAGTGTCGACCAGATTGGCCTGATTCCCAGGGAGTGATCAGAGCCCATAGAAGGCTACACCATTGTCGTGGAATAGCTTGCGGTGTCCGTCTAGGTCCAGAAGCGGCCCGACCACTGTGCGCAATGCATTTACCACATCGCCGTAACCTGACGCCGCAAGCAGAGCGACAGGCCAGTCCGATCCAAACATCACCCGATCCTGTCCAAACACGTCAAGCACGTGAGAGATATAGGGATGCAGATCCGCTGGAGTCCAGTATTGGTGATCCGCTTCGGTCACCATTCCAGAAACCTTACAGTATATGTCTGGAAAGCCACGGAGCTCCGCGATCTGGCTGGCCCAGGGCTCGAACACTCCCTCAGCGATCAATGGCTTCGATAGGTGGTTGATCACCGCCCTAAGGCCCGGCGTCCTCCTAATTGCCTCGACTGCATGCGGAAGCTGTGGAGGCTTCGTCAGGAATTCAAACCGCATGCCTACACTGGCGACATAGGCAAGATTCCTGAGAACGCGTGGCCTCAGAATCCAGTCATCTTCCTCAAGATCCTGGAGCATCGGCCGGAAGGACAGAAAGCGCGGATTCCCTCGATAGTGATCCAGCCGAGCGGGAAATCCATCACTGTCCAGATCCAGCCAGCCGCAGACACCAGCCACAAATTCGCAGCGATCAGCGATTTCGAGCAGAAAGTCCGTCTCGGCTTCCGTATCCGCTGCCTGCACAAGGACTGTTCTGGTTACTCCGGCCTGCCTCAGGAGCGGGGCCAGATCATCAGGCAGGTAGTCACGATACAGAATTTCCTGATCCGGTGACATCCAGAAATAATCGCCCCGGTCAATCTTCCAGAAGTGGTGGTGGGAATCGAGGATTGGTCCGGCTTTTCGCTGGAGTCTCGGGTCACCGCCGGTTTCCGCCAGAATCGCGTCAAGGTCGAATACCGGCTCCATCTGCGCCCACCAATCGCCCTCCCTGGCCCATGGTACGGGCTGCTGGAAGCCACGCATGAAGCGGTCCCATTCCTTTGCCCGCGGGACCTCTTCCAGATATCGGGCGTAATCTGAACGGTAGTCGAAACCATCTTCGACCTTAAGCACCATGAACAGACGGTTCCCGATCAGGTAGATGTTCTGGGCGATGACGCCGCAGGACGCCATCCCCTGCGTGACCTCTGGCCAAACCTTTCTGTGCCACTCACAGAATTCACGAATGCTGTCATGATGATCTTTCAGATCAAGGGAAAATGCGAGTTCCTTCATCGAGCGTCCCTCATCGGATCATTACGATGTCTGCACATCCGCATTCACTTTTCCAGTAAGGCCTGGATGAAACGGAGATGGCAGACGCTGTACGAGATGGAGATTACGGATCGCCAGCAGATTGGGAAACTCCAGAATCCACCAGATCGCACATTATGTTCAGCACCGGTTTTCGGTTACCCGGCAGACAATTCCGGCGAGCACCGCACTCTACTGGATGAATCCGGGATGTCCTCAGGCTGACTTTGATTGGCCGTCGGTATGTGTAGGATTCGGTACCAGAAATCATCGGCCCAATCATTCAGTTCGATCCCCTTAGCGTTGGCTCAATTGAATTTAGCTCACTTAACACAGGGCGATCATGTCCGCTGGTGCAGCTTTCAGGTTGCCACATCCATCCGGATCTGCATCATGCCTACCTGGAAGCCTCAGAGCCGTGTGTATGGAAAACACAGGTGTCAGGAGCCAGGCTCAGCCAGGCAAGTATTCTCGGTTCCGCTCAGGATCCTCCGTCGAATAAGGCAGTGATGTCAATGCCTTCCATGCAGAATCGGGAACAGGCGTTTCGGCAAGGCGAATAGCCTCGCATATGCGTTCCGGCCGGGTAACGCCAAGCAAAGTCGACGCAATTCGCGGGTCACGCATAGAAAACTGAAGTGCGGCTGCAGCAAGCGGAACGCCATGCTCAGCGCAGATGGCCTCAACCAGCCGCACAGCCTCAAGCTGCTCGTCGCTGGCCTGCTGGTAGGCAATCAATCGGGACCCTGCCGTGCCCTTGGCCAGCACGCCACTGGCGAATGGCGCGGCATTGATGACCGCAATGCCATTGCTCCGGGCATAGTCGAACAATGCATCCGCGTTGCGGTTCAGGAGCGTGTAGCGATTGTGGCTGATCAAGGCATCAAATGGCCAGTCCTTCAGAATTGGAAGCATCATGTCGACACGGCCCATGGCGAGACCCACCGCCTGCGTCAGTCCCTCCTCTTTCATCCTGAAGAGTTCGCTTATGGCTCCGCCCGGCCCGGTGATCTCTCCCAGGTTCCGAGCGTGTTCAGGATCGTGGAGATGCAGCAGTTGGACGCTGTCTACCGAAAGTGCAACCAGACTCTCCTCCAGCGACCTTCGTGCACGGTCGGCGTCAAAGCGAAGGGTCTCCATGTGCCGGTCGAGCTTTGTCGAGATGACAAACCCATCGGGGAGTCCGCCCATTTCACGGATAACCTTTCCGATGCGTTCCTCCGACCTCCCGAAGCCATAATTTCGGGATGTGTCAATAACATTGGCAGGACCCTCGAAGACCGCGCGAATGGTTGCAAGTGCACAGGATTCACCCACCGAGTATCCATAAGTGTCCGGCATGTCGCCCAGACCGGTTGCTCCAAACGCAAGTTCGGTGATCTCAACACCGCTGTCACGCAATGGGGTCTTCCTCAATGTCATGATTGGCCCCCGCTCATCGCAGCTTCATCCAGAGGCAGGGATGTCGAGTGCGATGTCGTGCAGATCCATGCGGTAAGGTCTTGCGGTCCTGGGCAGTTTCTTCTCAATCCGGTATTCCGGATCGGTCAGCTGCCTGCGCAGCGCGGATATCACCTCACCCATACCTTCAACGAAACCCGTGTTGGCTTCGGGAAGGTCATGCTTGATCATCTCATGCAGCTTCGGCAACGCATGGTAGGGAACCATTGGAAACATATGGTGCTCAACGTGGTAGTTCATGTTCCAGTAAATGAACCGGCTGATCGGATTCAGATAGACCGTACGGGTATTCAGCCGATGGTCGATCACGTTGTCGGCCATTCCGGTGTGCTGCAGAAGCCCCGTGAGAACGAAGTGCCAGGATCCGAGTATGGCAGGTCCGATGCCCACCACCATGAACGGAATAAGCGAGCCCATCAAGACCGCTACGGCAAGCGTCACCGCGAACACCAATATCCAGATTCTCGCTACCGCTGTCGCCTTGGCCCAATCCGTTTCTGGTACGTAATCCTTTTCCTCGTTGTTGAGCCCCCATACCGCATGGCGAAACATCGCAATCAGGCCCTCATACTGATGCAGACCAACAAAGAGCAGAAACACCTTGAAAATTACCGGCGGACGCATGGTAACGATTTCAGGATCACGTCCGACGATGATCGTATCGGTATGGTGACGCGCATGCGACCATCGCCACAGCGTTGGGTTTCTGAGCAGCATGAAACAGCCAATCTGGTAAACGACATTGTTCAGCCAACCGGTCCTGAATGCCGTTCCGTGACCGGCCTCATGCCAGCGGCTGTCGGCACCGGATGAGTACAGCACGCTGTATGCGATCCAGAATGGGAGTGACCACCAGGAGGGCCATAGGGCAATTCCGACGCCTGCCAGCAAGATCATGGATCCGTAGTAGATGATGGAATCCCGGATGGCTGGGCCATCACGGCGCTTCATTAACGCCTTCATGTCCGCTCTTGATACATGTGTGTGATACCAGTCGGCTGCGGCCAGGCCAATCCTGATGGCATGCTGCCCGTTGGATCCAAGCAAGCTGTAATCCCGCTTTGCCATAATTCCCTCCCATGCCTAAAATAATGTCAGGAAGCGTAGGAAAATCCCACACGATCCTCAATACCTGCAAAATTTTCGCCTATTCGAATTTCGCCACGTGCATGGTGTTTTTCCTGATATAGTTCCAGTCATAGATGACGCCCAGGCCATGACCAGAAGGTACCGGAACCGTTCCGTCCGTTCCGATACAGTCCAGCTGGTCACTGTAGCCGCATGAATATACCGGAGGAATCGAATTCAGGCAGTCTGGCCCGACAAGCGCGACTTCGTAGAAATTCGTGTTGCGCATCGCGGACATGACGGCCCGATGTGCTGGGCCTGGAGCGTGCAGTTCGCAGTCGATCCCAAGCGCCTCCGCCAGATGCGCGATCTTCATGGCACCGGTGATTCCCATGTCGTATTCAGGATCGCAGCGAAGAAAGTCCGTACCGCCCGCCAGGACAAAATCCGCCTTTGGCTCAACACCGCGGATATGTTCGGTCTGCAGGAGAGGCGTTCTTATCTTTTCTCTCAGAATCCGGTGTGCATGGGCGGAGGTCCCCGAATCCCGAAATGGATCCTCATACCAGAAGCACCGAGCATCGTCGCAGGCATGACCGACATGGATCGCATCCGCCAGTGTCCGCAGCTCGCAGGCATAATCGACCATTATGTCCATTGAGTCTCCGACCATGCGGCGAACATGCAGCAGGCATTCAGCCTCCTCGCGTGCGTTTCCTTCGTGCCATCCATGGATCTTGTAAGCCCGATAACCCACTTCACCGCATTGGAGCGCAAATTCGGCGAATGCCTCCTTGCTGTCCAGTCCGCCATTACGGTCGCCATGGTATGTCGAAGCGTAAGCGGGCAGGTGCTGGCGATATCCGCCAAGCATCCTTGATACCGAAACACCGTATTTCTTCCCGGCCAAATCCCAGAGCGCGATATCAATCGGACCGTGTCCCATATGGTCGTATTGTCGGAGCTCGCGTTTCATGTCGTCATAGAGGCCCTCCCGCGCTTCGGCATCCCGCCCAATCAGTAGAGGGGCGAGCATCAGGCTCTGGGCCAAAGCGCATTTGGTGCCTACGTAATGCGTGACGTATTCGCCCCTGCATCCGTCATGGCATTCGATCACGACGGCATATCGGGACATTGTTGTCGTCTGGCCGGGAGCATATTCGACTGCACCGCCTGGTGTTCCACCACTGCGCTGATGGGCCTCGCCTTCGCCGATGAGCCCGAGGTTCTCGACCTCAAAACCGAACTCTCGAATTTCCACCTGACTGATGACTGACCGCGCCATACCCGATGCGTCGCACGACCACCTGAAGATAGTCAAGAATGATCCTGAAGAGGAATGGCATGCGCCGCATGTGGTGAAGATATGTCGATGGCAGAGAGAGGCGCCCGAACGCTTCAAAAAGCTTCAGCCCAAACCGGCGGGCCACCGCCATCCGGCCTGGATGGCAACGTTTCCCATGAGGCCGATCCACCCGCAAATCTACTGTACATTCAGGCAGGCCGCTGAACCTGCCCATACAAAAGCGTAACCGCCCCATTTCCACTCCGACGCACGGCGGTCAGGGAACTTCAGTTCAGGGACGTTCCCCGCTCTACCGTCTTGGTTCCAGCACAATGGGCAGGTTGCCCTTTGGCCTCGGAATTGGCAGGTGCTGCCAGACCGTCGGATTGCCATCGGAAACCGCAACGCGGAACCGGCGAACCAGTGCATGAATGAATGCCTTGACCTGCATTTCCGCGAAATGCATGCCAATGCACTTATGCGCACCACCGCCAAAGGGCATCCAGGCGAAGCGATGCGATCGGTCTTCGGCGCGATTCTCGCTGAAGCGATCAGGATCGAACTCATCCGGCTCTGTGAAGTAACGGTCTGACCGCATGACCAGGGCAACCTGAACCGACACCAGCGCACCGGCCGGTATCGTCGTTCCATTCCATTCGAACTTACGCAGCGCCCTGCGGGCAATGACCTGCACAGGCGGCATCATTCTCAGCGCCTCCTTGAACACGCGTGCCGTTAGCGGCATGGCATGGAGCATTTCGGGAACGAAAGGCCCATCGCCGAGACCCTGGACCTCCTCGGCGATTCTATCCTGCCAATCGGGGTATTCGGAAAGCGCCCACACCATAGTGGTCAGACTGCTGGCGGTCGTGTCATGGGCAGCCATCATCAGAAAATTGAAATGATCGATAACCTCGTCGTCGGTCCATCCATTGCCGTCGTCGTCACGGGACCGGCACATCTGGGAAAAAAAGTCCTGTCCATTGCCGTTCCTGCGCTCTTCAATCAATTCCCTGAACCGTTCGACGAGCCGCGACCGTGCCTTCAACCCGCGGCGCAGGGCGGTGAAGGGCAAAGGCTTTCGAACCGGGGTGAGCACAGCCAAAATCTCATCCGTAAGCGCCCTGTTGAGTTCCGCTGCCTCGCTCACCTCAACGGGCAGCCCCATGAATGAGTAGGCCCCGATCCGTAGCGTCAGGTCCTTTATCGCAGGATAGAATCCAAACGATCTGCCGACGGGCCATGATGCGACCAGCTCATCAAGCACCGGAGCCATCATTGAAAGATAGCTGTCCAATGCGGACTTACGGAACGCCGACTGCATGATCCGGCGGTGCGCACGGTGATCATCAAAGTCCCGAACCATCAGGCCATTGGGAAACACTTCGGCGACCGTCGTCCATCCAAGAGCGTTCGAGAACAGCCGATCCGGATCCGTCAGAACATACTCCACCGCATCCGCATCGGTCAGGGAAACTCGCCATTTACCCATGGTTTTGAGGCGGTAGACACCGCCCAGAGTCTTCAGGCAGCGGCGGTTGAAGTCAAAAGACTCCCTGAGCAGATCCAATGTGTTACCGAAGAGAAAATGCTGGCGTGGGAACGGGATATGGGACAGCTCTCGTTCAGCTGGATCGGCCACCTCCACAAGGTCGCGAGCATGCAGTGTCATGCCTACCTCTCACTCACGGCTGTTACCGATCAGACCGACAGCATCTCCTTCAGAAACAGCCAGATCAATGTCCTGCAGCGCATGTATGGCACCAAAGCCCTTCACGGTTCCGCTCAGCTCAAGCAAAGACACGCACTTCCCTCCCTATGCGGAACGTGGGACCGTCGGATCTGCCAGACATATTTGCGACCATTACCTTTGGCACGCAGCCGATGCAACAGCTGTCCAGACCACTTCCAGTCCCTAACCCGGATATCTCACCAGATGATGTTGCATGGGGCCGAATTCCATGATATATGCGGGAGTCATCAAAACCTTGCATATGAGAGGAGACCGGACCCCATGCCGACACAGTGTAACAGCCCTGACATCGAGTTCAACCGGCACGGACGGCGGGAGGTGACCGCCGCCTTCGACGGCGGGCGCATGTCCTCGGACGGCGGCGCCCTGCTCCTGCGGGAAGCCGACCGGGTGGCGGACGTCACCCGCCGGCTGGCGGAGTGCCTGACCGATTACCGGGACCAGGACCGCATCGAGCACGGGCTGAGGGAGCTCGTGGCGCAGCGCGTCATGGCGATCGCCCTCGGATACGAGGACATCAACGACCACGACCGCCTGCGGGACGACAGCGTCCTGGCGCTGGCCGTCGGACGTGACGACATCACCGGCGCCGGCCGGAAGCGGGAGCGCGACCGGGGCCATCCCCTGGCCGGGTCCAGCACCCTCAACCGCCTTGAGCTGGGCACGCCGGAGGCGGCGGAAACGGACCGCTACAGACGGATCGTGGCCGACGGCGCCGCGATCGAGCGGCTGATGGTGGACCTGTTCCTGGATGCCCACGAGGTCCCGCCCGGGGAGATCGTCCTCGACGTCGACGCTACCGACGACCCGCTGCACGGCGGCCAGGAGGGACGCTTTTTCCACGGCTACTACGGCCACTACTGCTACCTCCCGCTGTATGTCACCTGCGGTGACCACATCCTCCTTGCGCGGCTGCGTCAGTCGAACGTCGACGCGTCGGAGGGATCGGTGGAGGCGCTTGCGGAGATCGTGGAGCGGATCCGCTCCCGCTGGCCGGAGACCGCCATCATCGTGAGGGGCGATTCCGGCTTCTGCCGCGAGAGCCTGATGGCCTGGTGCGAGGCGAACGGGGTCGACTACGTCCTCGGACTGGCGAGGAACTCGCGCCTGGTGGAGCGGATCGCCGGACCGCTGGAGAGGTCGCGGCGGCGCGCCATCGCCTCGGGAAAGCCGTCGCGGCGCTTCCGGGACTTTCGCTACCGGACCCGGTCCAGCTGGAGCCGGACCCGCCGCGTCGTGGGAAAGGCGGAGTGGCTGCCCGGCCCGGGCGGCGCCAATCCCCGTTTCATCGTGACCAGCCTGCCGAAGGACCGCTTCACCGCCAGGAACCTCTACGAGAAGCTGTACTGCGCGAGGGGCGACATGGAGAACCGGATAAAGGAGCAGCAGCTGGAACTCTTCGCCGACCGGACCTCGACGGCGACAATGCGTGCCAACCAGCTGCGGCTGTACCTCTCCGCCTTCGCCGGAGCCCTGCTCCGGACCGTCCGGGCGATCGGCCTCGCCGGCACGGACATGGCGAGGGCCCAGTGCGGGACCATAAGGACGCGGCTCCTGAAGGTCGCCTGCCGGGTGACGGTCAGCGTGCGCCGCGTCCGCCTGTCGCTGTCCTCCGTCTTTCCCCTTCAGGACCTGTTCGCACGGGCGGTCGCCGCGCTGCTGGCCGCGCCGTCGCCGCAGGTGCCGCCGCCGCAGCCGGATCCGGCCCCCGAACCCACGCCCGCCTGAGCGGATCCGGCCCCTGACGGCCCGGACTGGCGGGCGGAACCGGCCCGCAGCGGGAGAGGTGTGTCCGGCACCACCGCCCGCGGCTGCCGGGCCGTGGATGTTCCCTCATTGTTCCCGCCACCGCGGCCACCGGACGGCCGCTGTCGGGTTCCGTCGGCCGACGGAGCTGCCGGTCCGCCCACGAACCGCCCCCGGAACCCCTTCCAGGCCGGTGCCGGAGCGTCCGGTTGCGGCTGGTGAGATATCCGGGCTAACGGTTGCCCCATTCGAGCTGGTGCATGCATTCACGGATCAAGGAAACCATCTCCCGTTCAGAATCCGTCAACCACGCGTCAATGAGCTCCGGTCGATGATCATGTGGCTCCCAAAGCCGTGCACAGACGCTATAGCCTCGTTCGCTCAGGCTGAGATAGCCCCTGCTGATTGAGATCAGCTCCTCGTCCCTGATGCTACATTCGTGGAAGCAGTCCCGCAGCAGCTCCCTACTCACCTGGTCGGCCACCCAGCGCCGCGATTGCCGGTGATCGACCAGGTTCTTCGGGTCAATGCCTCGCAAATCCGAAGATCTGGGAAACCGGTCCGTACCATCGCTAAAGGCTTTCAGACCTTCGAGATCCGGCCCGGAATGCGCCGATCGTACTTCCGCCATTAGCGTTCTCCTCATTGACGTATATTGCAGATTCATGGGGAGAATCGAACGACCCCACAAATCCAATCCAGTGCCGCGCCTCAAATATGGGTTACGAGGCCTGACGGCACCTGTTCAGCTGGTTCCTGGATCCTGAGCAGGGAGCGTGAAAAGCTTAACCCTGCGAGGTGGCGCTGGAAATCCCGAAAGGGGATGCAATACCCCTGTAACCCCGACTACAATTCCGAAGCGGAGGCTTCAGTCCCACGGGATGAATTTCGCCAAGGGTTCAGTTTGACCATTCCTGCCTGAAGCTTGCGCACAGCTTCCTCGATTCAGATTACCGCCTGCGGGCCGGGCCGATGGCTTGCCTCATGTCGGGAAGCGCATCCATCGCACCGCGCTCAAGGATCCACCCATTCAGGACATCCATCCCGGTATCCACGGCTCGACAGGTGTTCGGTCTCAAATGGGCAGCAACACCGGGCGCTCCTCTGGCACAGGGAGGATCGGCAATTCGGTTGGTCATTGAACTGCTGCACCAACGTTCCGTCCTGACTGGCAGGTGCGGTGCCGGTACAGAATTTTCAGTAATGCGCTTCCAGCGCGGAACAGCAGGTTCGACCCAATTCCGTCCTTACCAGGCATCCGTCAATGCCCGCTCTCAATGGCTGCCCACGGCCCGTGGTAGCCATCACCATCGCGATCAATGCGCTCAAACCCATGGGCACCGAAAAAATCGCGCTGTGCCTGAATTAATGCAGCGGTACCACGGGCGCGACGCATCGTGTCATAGTATCCAATCGCGGCTGAAAGCGCAGGAACGGGCAGGCCAGCGAGGACCGACCGTGCAACAACCCGGCGCAGTGCACCTATGTCGTCATTAAGGAATCCCGCAAATGCAGGTGCCAGGATCAGATTGTGACCCGGCGGCGGGTCGCGGAACGCGTTGGCTATGTCGTCCAATAGCGCCGAACGGATGATACAGCCAGCGCGCCAGATCTCGGCTATCCTCGACAGATCAAGCCCCCAGCCGAATTCCTCTGTTGCCGCAGAGAGCAGAGTAAATCCCTGTGCATAGCCAATGACTCGCGCCGATAGCAGCGCCCGCTCCAGATCAGCATCCAGCAATGCCGGACCAATTTCGCCGGCACGAGGTCCCACCAGCCGCTCCTCACCTATCTCTCGAAGCTCCTTCGCCGCAGACCAGGAGCGCGCACCAACCGCAGCCTCAATCGTGGAAGCGGACTGGCCAAGCTTCAGCGCCTCGATCAATGTCCACCGTCCAGTCCCTTTCTGGCCAGCCCTGTCAACGATGACATCAACCATAGGCTGGCCAGTGTCGGGGTCGCGAACGGCAAGAATCCGGGCGGTGATCTCAATCAGAAAGGACTTGAGTGGTCCGCCGTTCCATTCGCTGAACAGCGCCAGGATCGCCTCCGGGCTGCGACCCTCGCCCTCGCTCAGCAATCCGTAGACTTCGGCGATCATCTGCATGTCCGCGTATTCGATGCCATTATGCACCGTCTTCACGAAATGCCCCGCTCCGTCGGGACCAAGATGGGCTGCGCAGGACAGCCCCTGATATCGGGCAGCGATGGCTTCAACGATTTCCGAAATGGCGGCGTAAGCCCCCTCAGCACCACCGACCATGATGGAGGGTCCATGCCGCGCGCCCTCCTCGCCACCCGATACGCCCATACCGACGAACCGGAATCCCTCCCTGAGCAGCGCAGCCTCGCGTCTGCGCGTATCGTTGAAATCAGCGTTGCCCGCATCAATCAGGATATCGTCGGCGTCGAGATGCGGCTTCAGTACGTCGATCATCGCATCGACCGTTTCTCCAGCCTTGACCATGATGATGATGGCACGCGGACGAGGCAGCAGGGCGGCCAATGCTTCTGGAGTCCGTGCCGCAACAAGCCGATCGGACAGGCTTCCCGCCCCTGAAATCAACTCGTCAATTCGAGCGGCGGTACGATTGTGAACGGCAACAGGGAATCCCTTCTCGGCGATGTTCAGCGCCAGATTGGCCCCCATCACACCAAGCCCCACCAGCCCGATCCTTGCATCCGCCATTCCACTCTCCTCCTTAAGGGTTCGCAGCAGCGTAATGTCAGCACATGGAGATTCAAGCGGTTTGCATAACCAGGGCCGGATGGTGGTGAAGCGGCAGACGAAACCACAGGTCGCGGCTTTCACGCCTGAATCTCACCTCAGACTGGTATTGCATATCGATATGGAAACGCATCCCGGGAACCGTTCGACCAGCTCTGGACTATACGCCAAGACACCATCGGATTATCGCCTTCTGCACATGCAGCCGGTTTTCAGCCTCATCGAACACTGCTGACTGAGGGCCGTCCATCACCTCACTTGTCACCTCTTCTCCCCGGTGCGCCGGCAGGCAGTGCATAAACAACGCGTCCGATCTGGCAGCTGACATGAGCTCGGCGTTCACCTGATAGCCACGCAGCTGGTTATGCCGACGCTCACGCGCCGACTGCGGATCATGCATGGAAACCCATGTGTCGGTGATAACCGCGTCAGCACCCGCAACCGCTTCATGGGGATCACGGATCCTTTCGTACATGGCGTCTAGCCCTGCCTCCGGGTCCAGGGATTCCGGCCCCGAAAACGTCAGGTCGAAACCGAACCTGCCGGCGGCATGCGCGAAGGAAGCGAACACGTTGTTTCCGTCACCTGACCAGACCACCTTACGTCCAGCGATGGGGCCGCGCAGTTCCTCGAACGTCATGACGTCTGCCATGACCTGGCAGGGATGGGTTCGGTTCGTCAGCCCATTGATCACAGGGACAGTGGCGAAGTCAGCCAGTTCGAGAAGTGTCGCCTCCTCAAAGGTCCGAATCATGATGAGATCGACATATCGACTGAGAACCCTGGCGGTGTCCGCGATGGATTCGCCATGGCCAAGCTGCATTTCCCTGCCTGACAGTACCATTGTCTGACCACCGAGCTGACGCACGCCAACATCGAAGCTGACCCGTGTGCGCGTCGATGGCTTTTCAAATATCAGTGCAACCATATGCCCCAGCAGAGGAATGTGATCGTCCGGCATGGCCTTGGGACGACCGGCACGGGCAGCTTTCATCGCCCGGGCGGAGTCGATGATTTTTCGCAGGTCAGCCGGATCAATTCTGTCGATGTCAAGAAAATGTTTCATGGCGTGTCATTGTCCCGGAATCAGGTGCCTGACGGCAGGATGCCCGCAGGCAACACATAGGGAACTTTCAGGCTGTCGCGGGATAGGTAAGTATCTGAACCTCTTCACCCGTCTCACAGGGTCGCCTGGATCCTTTCTGGAATCCAGCAGCGAGGTACATGGCTATTCCGCGAGGGTTGGTGAGCCGTGGGTCAGTAGCCACCATCGGCGCACCTCCATCGATCAGGGTGCGGGCATATTGCCTCACATAGGCTTTGGCATGCCCCTTGCCCAGGAGGCGGGGCTCACCCAGAAACGTGTCAATGGCACGGGTTCCCTCTGGAAGGCTCTGGAAATGGGCCTCGCACCAGGCGTCCCAGTCCTGGATATATCCAATGGGCATGTCCAGATGTACGACATGCATTCTGCAGTCGCCTCCATCCATCTCATACTCCATCATGGCAATCTCCTCGTCCGGATCGCCCCAAACCGCCACGACATGAGGTTCGGCAAGCCAGTGGCGCAGCATCGGGAAATCGGCGCGGGTCACTGGCTCAAATCTGTAGTCACGTCGCAGCATTTGCCGATACCTCGTTTGCCGCCTGATCGAGACGATCGATCGCCAGGCCGATCTCGTCATCCGATATGGTCAGTGGCGGCATGATACGAACGGTGTTGCCAGCCGCCGGCACGGTCAGCACCCGGGCCCCATAGCCAGCGCTGACCACATCCGTGTTGGCCGCGCTGCAAACAAGGCCCAGCATCAGGCCCGAACCGCGAACGTGGTCAAAGACATCCCGATGCGCCGCGACCAGACCTTCAAGCCGCTGCCGGAGCAGGCCAGCTTTCCTGTTCACTTCCGCCAGAAATTCCGGGTTGGAAACAATATTCATCACCGCAAGCCCCACGGCACAGGCAAGGGGATTGCCACCATAAGTGGAGCCATGCGTTCCGGCCGTCATACCGCTGGCCGCCGCCTCCGTCGCCAGCACCGCACCAAGTGGAAATCCACCGCCGATGCCCTTGGCTACCATCATGATATCGGGCTCTACACCCGCCCATTCATGGGCAAACAACCGACCGGTGCGCCCCATACCACATTGAACCTCATCAAGGATCAGCAGGATTCCCCGCTCGTTGCACAGATCACGGAGGCCACTTAGGCACTGGTCAGGCAAGGGCACGATTCCGCCTTCACCCTGAACTGGTTCAACCAGAATCGCCGCCACATGGTCACCAGCCGCTTCCCGAAGCGCATCCTGATCGCCCCAGGGCAGATTTATGAAACCAGGAAGGAGAGGCCCAAATCCTTCGGTCATCTTCTCCGACGCGGCCGCCGCGATCCCGGCGGATGACCTGCCGTGGAACGCGCCAGTAAACGTGACTATGTCAGTGCGGTCTGGCTGGCCCCTGTCATGGAAGTGCTTACGCACCATCTTGACCGCTAGCTCGCAGGCTTCCGTGCCCGAATTGGTGAAAAACACGGTATCGGCAAATGTATGCTCGACCAATGCATCGGCCAGTGCCTGCTGGTTCGGTATATCATAAAGATTCGAGACGTGCCAAAGGTCCCTCGCCTGATCAGTCAGCGCCTGCACCAGCGTAGGGTGGGCATGGCCAAGCGCATTCACCGCGATGCCAGCGCCAAGATCTAGGTAGCGAATGCCATCATCCGCTGTCAGCCAGGTTCCCTCGCCCTTAACGAAAGCGATGGGAGCGCGTTTGTAGGTTGGCAGAACTGACGGGATCATGGCTCGGATCCTTCCTTGAAATAATGAGGGGTACGCCGTTTCGGCAGTTTCAGGTCAATGGTGGGGATTGATCACGCGAACCCGCGCAGGGAATCACAGGCAAACGCGAGAGAATCGGCGTCGGCGCAGCAGCGAAATATGTGCGATCATGATCATGAGAGCGGGACATAGCTGATCCTGAAAGATATGTGAAGCCCCAATCCACAGGGTTAGAAGGTACTCACCTTCCGTTACCGCTCGACCGGATATCCAGCGCCTGCCGACCCGGTGTCTTGAATCTCTGACGAGGTGCCATTAATTCAGGATAACCGTGCGAAGGGCGCGGATCCGACGTGGCGTGAGGCATGGTTTGCGCAGATGCGCCGGGCTGCCATGTCCGCGTCCGCGCAGGAGCCGTCAGACATGAGGGCTTGACGACAATCCAAAGCAGTTTGAGCGGAGCTGCGCAAAGCCACGTTTGGAGAAATGAGATTGCTGTGACTAAGGAGCAACGGATGCCCTGGACAAATGAGCGCGTGGAGATCCTAAGGAGACTCCTGAACGAAGGCCTGACCGCAAGTCAGATCGCGAAAGAGCTTGGCGGCGTAACGCGCAACGCCGTCATCGGGAAAACACATCGGCTTGGTCTGTCGAATCGCTCGGATACATCGAATGATACGCCGGAGACACCGGTCGAAAGCGCGAAGGCACCCGAAACACAGGAACCAGCCAAGGATGAAACCAGCGAAGCCTCCACGAATGGAAGCGCCGTTCCTCTGCGCAAGACAATTGTCCCCGCTGACCAGCCACTTCCACCGCAGCCTTCGGCGAATGAAGTCAGTGCAGAGGCGCTCGCCAATGTCCGAGAAGTGGAGTTGAAAGCCCGGAAAATTGGACTGCTGGAATTGACGGAGCGAACCTGCAAATGGCCGATAGGAGACCCGGCGACCAACGATTTCTGGTTCTGTGGACTGAACGCGAAACCGGGTAAGCCTTACTGTGAGGCGCATGTCGCTGTGGCTTTCCAGCCACCGAATTCCCGCCGTGACCGGCGCCGTTAACACTGCATTCCGACCCTGCCCGGCAGTTCTGGCACAGCGATTTGGCTGAGCGACCCACTGCCATTTGGACGGGCGATCAAACCGAACCATCCAGATCATACGGAACCCGAACTATTCAGGGGTGCCAAGTGTTCCCTCTGTGCAGCCTCCACGGCCACACTCCCTCAAGCACTGGAAAATGGGGTTCCTGTCAGTCGCGGTCACTACCAGTTCAGCTTATCCAAGGGTCGAGTCTCCCGTAGCAGCCCAGGCTACCATTTCCCTCCCGAATCATACCGGTCTTTGAAAAAGTCTCCCAACCTCCCATGTGAAACCGGTATGGTTCCCGGGCCGCATATACCTCCTCCGCACTGCGGCAGGTATGAGGATATCCAGGGAAGATGCCAGCGCAGGCTGTGGACCAGATCAGGTTAGCCGGGAATATCGGTGGCCAACTGTAGCGACGTGAATCGGCCCATGCCGACCTGCCCATAACCGCCTGAAATCGATGAAGAACCGGTTAGAAAACACGACCTTAGCCGCGGGATCGGCTATCACGGCAGGCTGCGTGCATTGATCGCATCAGAAGTTTGGAACGGATGAATCATGTCCGGAATGAACCCGTAAGCTGAAGGGAATCTTCGGTTGCGCCTGGCAAGGATTGGCAAAGCTGGCGGAAAGTCACGTGGCGATAGCATTCCTGCAGGAAGATCCTATAGTTCGAATTCCGAGCCAACCAAATCCTAAGGTCATCACCCATGTTTACCATTGAGCATGAATTCGACGCCACAATCGTGACCCTTATCGACGAAGGTAGTGTCCATCTTCAGGAAGACGTGACCGTTAACGCGTTCGAGGAATGCGTTACAATCGAACAGCTTGACCTTCGGAGCAACCAGGTGGCAAGGGTCACGCTCTCGATTTCCCAGCTCAATGATCTCTCCGCTGCCCTCGATCTTCCCGAGGGAATCTACCGCCTGAAGCGCGCAGGGAGAGGATAGGTACGAATACCGTTCATAAGGGCAGAATCCAGGGGCAGGACATCTGCGTAATGCACGCTTGGCGGTTTCGGCGTGAAAGGGATTTCGGATATAGTGCGTGTTCCAACGGCGGAAGTCTGGTGAGGGCGAAATTGGCCGTGGGAATCACATTGAGCGGAAAGCCAGGACGAATGACAACGACTCCACCATGATAGGTCGACCGGCGTTTCCGTAAACGCATAGGCTACATGAAAAAGGGCATTCTCAATCAAACTTCGTAATCCGTCGGCCCTGCAGAGGATTCCCGAGGCCGCCGTCAAGCGGATGATCCGCGATGCGAAGGTCAGGCGAAGTCCAGGTCGTGTTCAGGGTTCGGAATGCCGAAATATCGCCTCCACGCCCTTGCGGATCTATTGAAAGGATATACTATTACGTTGCGGCTTGCTGGCAGGCCGCGACGAAACCGGATCGGGAGTCAAGTCATGAATGTCGCGAACTATCTTGTCGGTGCCGCAGCGGCGGCGCTAGCCGTCCAGGCCACGGCCCAGGAACAGCGTTCAGGCGATGCCCACGAGCACGGGCACGGGATATTGAACATCGCCATTGAAGGAGACCAGATCGCAATGGAACTGGAGGCCCCTGGCTTCGACATTGTTGGGTTCGAGCATGTCGCGGAATCCGACTCCGATCTTGCGGCGGTAGAAGCTGCCCTTGAGATGATGTCCAATCCGTTGATATTGTTTACTTTTCCAGAAATGGCCGGATGCGAAACCGCCGAACACCACGCAGAGATGCTGATTGATGGCGGACATGACGATGAAGAGGGTCACGAGGAACACGAGCACGACGACGACGAAGGCCACGAGGAACACGAGCACGACGACGAAGAGGGCCACGAAGGGCACGGACACGACGACGACGAAGGCCACGAGGAACACGGACATGACGACGAAGAGGGCCACGAAGAGCACGGACATGACGACGAGGAAGGCCACGAGGAACACGGACATGACGACGAAGAGGGCCACGAAGAGCACGGGCATGACGACGAAGAGGGCCACGAAGAGCACGGACACGACGACGAAGAGGGCCACGAAGAGCACGGACATGACGACGAAGAGGGCCACGAAGAGCACGGACACGACGACGAAGAGGGCCACGAAGAGCACGGACATGACGGTGGGGCGACCCATTCCGAGTTCCGCGCTGAATACCTTCTGACCTGTTCTGACATCGATTCCGCAACACGCATCGACCTGTCATACTTCGAGCTGTTTCAAAACGCCGAATCACTGACCGTGCAGATCGTCACCGCCCAGGGAGCGGCGCTTACTAACGGAACACGGGAGAATGCCACAATTGATCTGTCGGATGCCATGCGGAACTGACCGTGAAGGCCCAGATGCCTGACACCGCGGTCCACCTGCACAACATCGGCTTCACATGGCCTGGTCGAACCGGCTTCTCATTGAGCGTGTCCGAACTCACAGTGAAGCGGGGAGAGAAACTGCTCATTCTGGGAAAGAGCGGCGCGGGGAAATCCACCCTCCTGAATCTCGTCTGCGGCATCGCCGTGCCCGATCGGGGAATGGTCGAAGTGGACGGAACCGCGCTGCCAACTCTTTCGGGGCCCAGCCGCGACCGGTTCCGCGCCAACCGAATCGGCTTGATTTTCCAGATGTTCAACCTCTTGCCCTACGCCTCCCCCCTGGAAAACATACTATTGCCCCTGGCTTTCGCTCCGGAGCGGCGAAGACGACTGGACAGCCCCCGCGAAGAGGCGCTGCGCCTGACCGATGCTCTCGGACTACCAAGAGACCTCGTTCTGGGGGCCCGCGCCGCTGAACTCAGTATCGGCCAGCAGCAGCGGGTCGCTGCCGGACGGGCCCTGATCGGAACACCAGCACTCATCGTGGCGGACGAACCCACCTCAGCACTTGACGAGGAAAGCCAGCGTGCGTTTCTTGATCTGCTGATGAAGCAGACCACCGCGGCAGGAACAACCCTTCTGATGGTCAGCCACGACTCCCGTCTTTCGCGGCGGTTTGACCGTTCGCTCGACCTGTCCTCCATCGCCGGAGTTCAGGAGCGCGGAACATGATTGTGGGGCGCCTGGCCTGGCAATCGCTGGTCAGCCGACGATTGACCGTCGGACTGACCGTCTTTGCCATAGCGCTGTCAGTCGCACTTTTTCTCGGTGTCGAAAAGATCCGCACCGGTGCCAAGGCCAGCTTTGCCGACACGATTTCCGGAACCGACCTGATTGTCGGCGCACGGTCCGGTGGAGTCCAGCTCCTGCTCTATTCAGTGTTTCGAGTGGGAAACGCCACCAACAACGTGACCTGGGAAAGTTACCAGGACATCTCGAAGCGCCCGGAAGTCGACTGGATCGTACCGATGTCCCTTGGAGACAGTCACCGCGGTTACCGGGTGATGGGGACGACCGACGAGTTCTTTGACCGGTACCGGTACCGAGGTGGCCGACATCTGGAAGTTACGGACGGAACGCGTATCGAGGATCTCTTCCACGCGGTGGTGGGCGCGGACGTCGCGGCCGAGCTGGAGTATACCCCAGGTCAGGAAATCATTATCGCTCACGGGCTTGCTTCCTTCACCGAACACGATGACCTGCCGTTCAGCATTTCAGGAATTCTCGCCAAGACGGGAACTCCCATTGACCGAACCGTGTTCGTGAGCCTTGAAGCGATCGAGGCGATCCATGTCGACTGGCAGGGCGGCGGAAGAATCCCCGGAAAATCAACACCCGCCGAAGAAATCCGTTCGATGGACCTCCAGCCGCACACCATTACCGCAGCTCTTGTCGGCGTTAAGTCGAAGCTCAAGATATTCTCGCTTCAGCGTTGGATCAATGAATATAGCGAAGAACCCCTCCTGGCGATCCTTCCCGGTGTGGCGCTTCAGGAACTGTGGGACATCGTTGGGGTCGCGGAATCGGCGCTCATCGGAGTTTCCGCAATGGTGGTGGTCACGGCACTCCTTGGCATGGCTACGATGATATTCGCTGGCCTCAGCGAACGCCGACGCGAAATGGCCATCCTTCGGTCGGTCGGCGCGCGGCCCTGGACAATTCTGGCGCTTCTGCTGACTGAAGCCACGCTGATGACATCTGCGGCCGTTCTTCTCGGCGCAGGAATGCTCTATGCTGGAATGTGGGTGGCGAGGCCATATATTGACGCTGCGTTCGGTCTGTATCTTAGAATAGGTGCACCAACCGAACGCGAATGGGTTGTTCTCGCACTCGTAGCTGGCGCTGGAGCGGTGGTCAGCCTCGCACCCGCGCTGCGGGCGTATAGGATGTCCCTGACCGATGGCATGCAGGTCCGGATTTGACGGCGGCCCCGACTCCTTGGGCCGCGAATGTGACCCCGGCAATGGAGCGATGCATCACCCCCACTGCGCCAGGTGAGACCTGCCGCCCAAATTCCCGCCAAGCCTTCGCCATCACACGGAAACAAACTTGAACGTAGCCAATGCCAAGCATATTATGGAACGCCAAAGGAAAGGAAACACAGATGCACGTTGACCGCCGCTCTATGGTGAAGGCGATGACGTGTGGCGCCCTTTCAGTGCTGCCAATCATGGGCTGGGCCGATGACGATGTCACCGAACTCTCGTGGGAGGATCTCATTCCCGATGGAGACGGTGGCGTTCTCCTGAAGTCCCTGCGCAGTATGGGAGTGATTGAGCATGGACAGCTGTCCACGGGATTTGAACAACCCGAAGCGCACGCTGTCACGGACGCTTATGATGGCATGACCGTCCGTCTGCCTGGATACATCATTCCCCTGGATTTCGAAGCAACTGGCGTAACCACCTTCATCCTGGCACCATTTGTCGGTGCCTGCATCCATGTTCCGCCTCCGCCCGCGAACCAGCTCGTTCTTGTCACCACCGAAGTGCCTTATGAATATGACGGGTTCTTCGATCCGGTATATGTTACCGGTATGTTCGGAACCATCGCGGCGGGCACTGAACTCGCTGTGATCGGTTACGCGATGTCGGCTGACAGAATCGAGCCATATTATTCCTGACCACTATCCTGGCACACGCCGTCGTACGGGCGCTTCCAGAGAGCGTAGGCCCAGCGCCTGACACCCGACCTGAACGAGTGCGTTGTGTGCAGTTACGCTGACCATCAGCCTTTCACATCTTGACCAATGACCGTCTGCCGCAGTGAACCGGCACAACAGCCTAGTGGCTTGCCTGCATTGAATGGCGGATCTTTCCACCGCTGGCCGGCCGATCCGGTCTTTCGCCCTGGCCATCATCTGTGGTATGGTAGAGGAAACTCTTCGCGAAAGGGAATGGACCCGCCACACTGTGGAAAGGGCCACCGCGGAGGACGGGCGTAACGGGCAGCACAGGAGCGGAACCAATGGCGGGAAAGCGGGTCTACAGGGTAATCCTCGAAGAGGCGGAAAGGCGGGAACTGAAGGAGGTTGTCTACGGCACGTCCTCGAAGGAGCGGAGGAAGCGGGCGCACATCCTGGTTCTCGCCGACCAGGGTGAGTTTGGCGAAGGGCGGTACACGGATGAGGAGATCGCGGAGATCACGGACAGCAATCCCAGCACGGTCGAGCGTCTCCGGAAGCGCTGCGTCCTGGACGGCCTGGAGCGCGCGCTTGAGCGTAAGGAGCAGGCGAACCGCAAGGCCCGCAGCCTCGATGGCGCCGCGGAGGCCAGGCTGGTCGCCCTGAGCTGCGGCGAGCCGCCGGAGGGCGTCGCCAGATGGACCATGAAGCTGCTCGCCGCCCGGCTGGTGGAGCTGGAGATCGTCGACTCGATCAGTGAGGAAACGGTGCGGCAGACGCTAAAAAAACCGCCTCAAACCGTGGAAGACGCAGTATTACTGCATCCCGGCAAAGAAAAGTGGTGAGTTCGTAGCCCGGATGGAACAGGTCCTCGATACATACCAGAGGGATTACGCCGATGACGAGGTCCTGGTCTGCATGGACGAGACCTCGAAACAGCAGACGCGGGAAACCGTCACGCCGGTCCCGGCCCGGCCGGGACGCCCGGAGATCCACGACTTCGAACACCTCCGGAACGGGGTGTCCAGCATCTTCATGTTCCATGCCCCGCTCGAAGGCTGGCGACGCGTCGCGGTGACCGACACGAGGACGAAACGGGACTGGGCCCGACAGATCAGGAAGCTGGTCGACGAGGACTTCCCGGGAAAGCGCGTCACGCTGGTGATGGACAACCTGAACACGCACGGCACCGGGTCACTCTACGAGACCTTCCCGCCGGAGGAGGCCCGCCGGATCGCCTCGCGGCTGGACATCGTCCTCACGCCGAAGCACGGCAGCTGGACGGACATGGCGGAGATCGGGATCGGCATTCCCGTCCGACAGTGCCTGGACCGGCGGATACCGGACCAGCCCACCATGATAGGGGAAGTGGCGGCCTGGCAGGAGCGGCGCAACGGGTCGGGTGGAAAGGTGGACTGGCGGTTCACTACGGAAGACGCACGGATCAGGCTGAAGTCCCTATATCCGGCGATTCAATGATGGTAGACCATTAGGTCCTTTCCAGCCGCCCCTAAAAGGCCTGCCTGGATTGAAGGTGGCGTTGCTCTATGGGATACGGCTCGGATTCCAGCCGGAATGCACCACGATTCTGCGGATGAGCCAGTGATTCCCGAGCGCCCATCTCTTGAGTTCAGACATTTTCACACGCAACCCACTGATATAATTGATACGGCCCCTGAAGAAGGGCACTAAATTTCGGTGATTCAGGCACCATTCACCGGGCGGGCCACTACCGATCCGTCCGGTTGGCGCCTCCCTCTGGCGTGTGGATGAACGGGGTCCGGTTCCAGGTCATCCCCAGGGTCCGGTAAATCTGCCGGGCACCGGCCGAGGCCACGCCGGATACCTGTACAGATTGCTAGAACACGTTTGAGTTCGTCGACACGGCCAAAGCCCGGCTGGACCTCGCCCGCCACGCTCGTAAAGCACCTATCACTTCCAGGCTGGCGCGACGACCCTACGCATTAATGACGTCCCATCAGGCCGAAACAAGTGGCAGTTTTCCGCGGCAACCCAGACCGAAATCATCGTTCCTTCTTGAGGCGTGGCATGGGAGTGGCTTGAGATTGTTACGTCGACGTCATCGCCGCTCTCGAACGCGATTTGACCATACACGTTTGTAACCGCGCCCAGATGTTCCACGACGTCTGATCTCAGCTCAAACCGAATAGACGATTCACTCGGTTTCTGGAACAGGACATGTTCGGGACGGAATCCTAGTTTCAGGTCTTCGCCAATTCCGTTGCCGTCGATTGGGAGCGTTGTGGGCTCCCCGTCTCCAACCCTGATTGAAATCCTTTGATCTTCGGCCTTACCGAAGGAACGGCAAGGGACAAGATTCATCTGAGGCGCGCCGATAAAAGTCGCGACGAATTGGTTAGCGGGATGGAAATACAGCTCGTGCGGCGTTCCGACCTGTTCGATGCGACCTTCACGCAACACGACGATGCGATCCGCCATGGTCATGGCTTCAACCTGGTCATGAGTTACGTAGATGATTGTGTTCTTGAGTTGGCGGTGCAGCTTGGTGATTTCAACACGCATCTTAATGCGCAACTCTGCGTCAAGGTTCGACAAGGGTTCATCAAACAGAAAGACCTTGGGTTCTTTGACGATCGCACGTCCAATTGCAACGCGCTGGCGTTGACCTCCCGAGAGCTCTGATGGCTTGCGATCCAGAAGCTGTTCGATGTGAAGCAACCTGCCAGCGTTCTCCACCCGCTCATCGATTTTTGGTTTTGCGAGTCCCTCGGATTTCAGCGGGAATTCCAGGTTTCCCCGGCAAGTCATGTGGGGAAACAGCGCGTAGTTCTGGAACACCATGGACAGGTCGCGGTCTGCCGGATCGACATCGGTGACGTCCTGTCCGGCGATGCGTACCGAACCGCTTGCAATGGGTTCCAGGCCCGCGATGCAGCGCAGTAGCGTCGATTTCCCCGACCCGGAAGGGCCAACGAACACAATGAATTCACCATCATTGATTTCAAGATCAATACCGTGCAGCGCTGTGAACGCACCATAGGTCTTGACCAGCTTTGATGTGCCAACGTCTGCCATATTGCGCCTCTCATTTATCTCGTCGCCGCAGAGGGGATAGAGGCGAGCGTTTCAATGTCGAAAGTTGGTTTAATGGGGAAAGGGCCCTTCTCGGATACGCCTGTTCGCACCAAAATGGTCGGCAGTTCGGCTTTGTGGCCAGCCATGATGTCAGTCGTGATCTGGTCGCCCAGCATGTAGGTGGATTTCCGATCGGTGCCGAGAATGGAAAGAGCCATATATACAAGATCGGGCTGCGGTTTGCCGATAATCATCGGCACCACGCCGGAGGCCGTTTCGATGGCCTTCAAAATGGAGCCTGCACCGGGCTCGAAGCCGCTACCATACGGCAGCATATGGTCGGGATTGGTGCCGATGAAATGCGCACCTTGCATCAAAGCGGTTTGCGCTTTGGTCAGTTTCTCGAATGTGAAGGCGCGATCCAAACCCGCGACGACGGCACTTACATCCTCGTTCGCAACTTCGAAGCCACGTTCTTCCACCGCCCGCACCAATGCAGTTGCGCCGATAACCATAACGCGCGACCCAGGCTTGATGAGTGTGGTAAGTCGGTCGGCCGCGACCGAAGAGGTCGTTACGATTCTCTCCGGAGATGCGGGAATACCCATATCATTCAGTTTCTCGGCAAATTCCTCAGCTGACTTTGTGGAATTGTTCGTGACAAAGGCATAAGGAAGCCCTTCGTCATGCCACCTTTGAAACACCTGGATCGCGCTTTCAATCGGGTCGTCGCCACGATAGGTCACACCGTCCAGGTCACTGATGATTGCCGATATTTTGGGCCAGTCAGTCATTTAGGACTCAATCGCTCATAACCATGCCGCCATTCACGTGCAGCACTTGGCCGGTGATGTAGGAGGCTGCCTCTGAAGCCAGGAAAACCGCCGCGCCCACAATATCTTCTGGCATGGCAATGCGCCCTAGCGGAATGCGGCCACTGTGAAGGGCCTCGGTTTCTTCTGCGGGCCTCCCGTGCATGGGGGTGTGTACGATACCCGGTGCAACCGCATTTACCGTCACACCAGCCGGTGCGGCTTCATAAGCAATGAGTTGCGTCAGATCATGCACAATCGCTTTGGAAAAGCAGTAGTCAGCGCCTCCGGCCTGATAGTTGAAGACCGCGCCGCGAGAAGAAATCGACGAGCCAATGTTAACGACCCGACCGCCTCTGTTTTTCAGACTGTCCTCAAATACGAGGCGCGTCAGCGCAAGAACTGCATCAGTATTGATCGCAAGCGTCCGCTGAATTTTTACCCTGTCGCCATCCATCAACCGTTCTGCAGATTTGACCCCTGCATTGTTCACCAGCACATCAACGGGGCCAAACTCTGCGCGAGCGTTCGACAGAACAGTTTTGATTCCATCGTCATCGGAAACATCAAGACCAACGGGCATTACATTTTTGTTTCCTGCCATCTCGGTTTCTACGACCGACGGATTGAGATCAGCAGCCACCACATTTGCGCCGTTTTCGACAAATCCTTTGACGAGCGCCAAACCGATGCCACCTGATGCACCGGTGACAAGCGCTGTTTTGCCCGTAAGATCAAAGATACTCACCTCGCTTGTCCCTCTTGTTGGGTCAGGAACTGCCTGACCTCTTGTTCTGTTGGCATGGATTGCTGCGCCCCTTTGCGCGTTACACTCAGGCTTGCGGTGGCAACAGCAAAGCTCAGCGCGTCGCCTATTTCTGATCCCTTGGCAATTGCAGTGGCCAACGCTCCGTTGAACGCATCACCGGCCGCTGTCGTATCGACGGCCTCAACCCGAAAGGCTTTTTGGTGAATTCGGTGGTTTGCATCCAAGTACACGGCACCATTGCTTCCAAGAGTGATGGCGACCGCAGCAACACCCTTGTCACGAAGGACTTTGGCGGCGGCAAATGCCTCATCTACGGTCGTCACAGGGAGACCAGTCAACTCCTGCGCCTCTGTTTCATTCGGCGTGACAATGTTAATCGACCGGCAGTCTTCATCTGACAGCTGAGCGCGCACCGGTGCGGGATTGAAGATGAGAAATCGGTCACCCTTGGCTTGCATGGCGGCACGGCAGGCCTCGACAGGCAAGCCCATCTCAACGACGACGACAGCGTCTTGCGGCACGTCCGCCAGAGCCGCCCGGACATCCTCTGGGCTGAACTCCTCATTGGCGCCTGCATCAATGCCAATCATGTTGCTGCCTTGCGAACTGACGAAGATCAGCGATTTTCCCGATGCGGTTCCAGACTTGCGTTGGATTTTGTCCGTTTTGACGCCGAAATCCGCCAGGCCTTTCGTCAGAACATCGGCCGCGTCGTCTTCTCCAAACATCGTTGCGAACTGCGGTTCACCGCCTAGTCGCGCAGCGGCAACCGCCTGGTTCGCGCCCTTTCCCCCTCCGAACTCCTCAATGGTACCCATCAAGCTCTGGCCAACCGTTGGCAGGTTTTCGGAAAAGAAGACGATGTCGAGATTGGTTGTGCCGACGAAAACAAGAGGTCGCATCACTTCAAGGCTCCGAAGGTTAGCCCGCGTTCCAGATGGCGCTGGCCGAGAACAATCATGATGACAGGCACGATCATCGATACGACCAGACCGGCGGACACCACCGGGTAGAAGCTGACACCCGGATTCAGGAGCTTCAGCAGGGCGACCGTGACCGGCGTCTTCTGGGCCGTCAGGATCAGACCAAGCGCGAAATTGTGCCAGGCCAAAAGAAAGACAAGCAGTGACGCACCGACCAGTCCTGGTCGCAGCAATGGCAGGACGATCTTGAGCATTATTTCCGGCCTTTTGGCACCGCAAATCGCAGCGGCTTCTTCGATTTCAAGTGGGATATCCTCCACATAGGACCGAGCGAGCCAGATGATCATCGGCAAGGTCACAAGCTGGTAAACCCAGATCATGCCCAGGTAGCTGTCGTACAGACCAACGGCCTGAAAGAACTGGAACATCGGAATGATGACCAGAAGCACAGGCGCAAAGCGGAAACCAAGGATGAAGAACGCCAGATCTTCTTTGCCCCGAAAATTGAAGCGGGCCAGCGCATATCCCGCGGGAACACCCGCAACCAGTGACAGAAGTACGGCCCCGAAGGAAATGATTACGCTATTTTTTACCGGCTTGAAGAACTCAACCTTGAGCGTGCCGTAGTTGGTGGCCTCTGCATCTGCGATGTCGAACAGGACCTTGTAGTTTTCGAGAGTCGGCTCAAAGAGGAACACTGGTGGATAGGCATTGATGTCCGCGGCTTCCTTGAAGGAATTCATGACAATCCAAATGATCGGGAACGCCAGAACCAGCACAACGATCAAGACGAGGGCGTTTAGAATTGAGGACGATATGATATGGGGCCGCATCAGCTAATTCTCTCTCTGGTGTATCTCCACAGCTTAACCACCACCAGGGCGCTGATCAGCACCATCACCCAGTTGACGATCATGATAGCCGCACCGCGCCCGAAGTACAGGTTCTGGAAGGCAGTAAAGTAGGCAGATACTGAAAGCACATCTGTTGCATTGCCCGGCCCACCCTGGGTGGTTCCGAAGATGATGTCGAACTGGTTGAGGGAGTCGATCAGCCTGAACAACGCCGCCAGCAGGATGTAGGGCAGTACCATGGGCAATTCGATCCGCCAGAATATGCCCCAGGCCTTTGCGCCATTCATTCTGGCACCTTCGATGATGTCGCGTGCGATCCCCCGAAGGCCCGCAAAAATGATCAGCGCGAAGAAGGGCGTGAAGGTCCACACGTCGATGAAGACGACGGCGAACATCGCTGTCTCGGCTTTTGAGGTCCAGGAAAAATTGTCGATGCCGACGAAACTAAGGAAATAGTTCAAAACGCCGGTTTCCGGGTTCATCATGGTGGTCCACATCAAGGCAACCGACAAAGGCGGCAGGACCAAAGGCAGGAGGATTGCCGGACGTAGCCACTTGGCAAGCAGGGCCTTCGTGTTGAAGAGTTTGGCGATTGCCAGCCCCAGTATGGCTTGGCACGTGACAGCGGAAAACGCATAAATCGCGGTCGCAGAGACAGAGTCCCAAAAACGTCCGCGACTAAAAAGCCGCTCGTAGTTTCCAAAACCCTCGAAATCGACCCGTGCGCGACCGAAACGCATGTCGGTCAGAGACTGGTAGAAGCCCCAGAAAAACAGGAGAATAAATCCGGCAAGAATGAGAACGGCAGGCAACAAGGAAATAAGGATAAAGGTGCTGCCTGATTTTCGGCCCTTATCTGCCAACTCATCTGCCTCCAGCTATTCAACCTTAATGATGCCGACGGCAATATCGCCGTCGGCAAGAGGTATCTACCGTAGTCGACAGGGAGAATTTAGTTGATTTCGTCCCGAATTTCTTCAGCGAGCTCAGCCAGACGTTCTTCCACATCTGCACCACCGACCATGTCCTGCATGGCGACTGCCCAAGCATTCATCGCTGTGCCGAACCCGTAGCGCGGTGTGAACAGGAGAGACGTTTTCTCCTGAACGGTGTTGAACGTTTCGTAGAAGTTGTTGAACTCAGGCTGGTTTGCGTAGTCGATCCATTCCTGCGATGCCCAAGCAGATGCCCGCGGCGGGTTCACAAGCTTCCCGTCTGTCGCGCCACGCACATTCATCTCTTTGGAGGTCGCCCACTGCATGAAGTACCAAGCGGCACCCTGTTTTTCGGACGCAGCATTGATGGCAAGCGACCAGATCCAGATGTTCGACGCGAACTCATCGTTGTCGGGAGCGGTCAGCGGGGGAGCGAAGGCAATTTTGCCCGAGGCATCCGAGGCACCCTCGATGTTGTTCCAAAAGCCGAACATGTTGGCGTCAACCGCCATGGCCGTCGTACCAGTCGAAAGACCGTCGACAACCTGATACCAGTTGTCGTTGGCCCAGCTGTCTGGCGCGCACGCTTGGATCATTGCCACATAGTCTTTGTGGAACCGGATTGACTCTGGTCCGTCCAATGGCGTGTCAATGTCGTCACCAGAACCCACGAAGTCGCTAACGCCATAGGACTGTGCAATCGAAATCGGTGCGGTGTGGATTGACGACCAGAAGCGAACGCCCCGGACCGCCATTGGCGTGATGCTGGGATCCGCAGCAGTGATCTTTTCGCATGCAGCCGTCAGCTCGGGAAGCGTGCTAGGAGGCTCAACACCCAGACGTTCAAGGATGTCCGTGCGATACATAAGCTGCATGTTTTCAAATGCATGGGGGATGCCCCAGACTTCGCCATCCGGCGTATCGATGATCTTTTCCTCTTCGACGTCCCAGGTCCATGCCCGAGTCAGAGCCGGGAAGAAATCACCGTAGTCATAATCCGGATTTGTCATGCTTGGGTCTTCGATAAGACTACGCAGCGGCACAAGTTGTCCGGCAGGCGTCACGTCCCAGGCAGGCTGAATACCGGTGCCAACAACATCCCAGTCAGGCGAGCCTGTTGAAAGCTGGATGTTCAGTTTGCCCCAATAAGTATCGTCCGGATAAAGCTCTGCGTTGACCTTGATGCCAGTCAATTCCTCGAACTCGTCCAGATACGCAACGACCGCGTCTGCATATGGGTGGATGTCGTAGGCCCATGTAATTTCGGTACCTTCGAACTTCCGCCAATCGAATTCTTCGGCGTAGGCTGCCGTGCACATGAGCGCTGCAACCGCCGACGTCAAAGTAAGCTTGTGTGCTAGTTTCACATCTTCCTCCCTAGTGAGTGTGCCGAAGGGCACTGATTTCTGATCTCACCTTATGCTCTGGACGAACTGCCGCGTTTCAATTATTGGGCCTAGTGAGTAAATTTGGGTAACAAAACCGACCAAAACGCAGTTATCCGGCCAGCGGGGAATATGAGACTAGACGGTGAGAGATTTCGCGTTGGTGCTGCTGTCGGCTCGGGCATGGCAGCTCGTGCCGCCGAAAACGCCGGCGCCGATTTCATACTTGCGCTCGGGGCCGGCAAACTCCGCTCCATGGGAATTCCATCTCCGGCATCTTTGCTGCCGATCTTCGATCCTGTAGATTTCACTTTACAGTTTGCAGCGCGAGAGTTGGCGCCACGTGTAGAGTTGCCTGTCTACGCCGGATTGCCGCTCTTTGATCCACGGCTGGAAATCGACGCACTCTTGCCTCGCTTGCGTTCTCTAAAGATTGTTGGGCTGACCAATTTCCCAGCGGTCTTCCACTTTGGGGCCCGCGCCGCTGCTTTGGAGAAGCACGGACTCGGCTTTCAAAGAGAAGTCGACTTTCTGACAGCGGCAAAGGCAGAAGGGTTTGACACGATCGGATACGTTCGAAGTCGTGGCGAAGCCACCAGGATGGTCGAGGCGGGAATCACGTCGCTTTGCATCAATTTTGGTCTGAACCCAAGCGTTCAGGATGACGGGGTGAAAGACGAAACGCTGCAACAACTGGCGTTGGCTGCGAAAGGAATTGTCGACAGCGTTCGCCGTCCACAAAGATCGCTCACCGTTTATCTGGGCGGCGGACCGGTTTCCGGCGGCGCGGAACTCGATAGGCTGTGCCGCAAAGCTGGCATTGACGGGTTTATCGGAGGGTCTGCGATGGACAGAGCGCCGTTGGAGAAGTCCCTGCTCAACAGCGTCGCCTCTTTCCGTCAAATCGAGGTTTTGCAGAACCGAGTTGAGCGCCTGGAGCGTCGCCTCGACAGATACAGTAATCGATACGGAATCATCTGCCGATCCGACGCCATGGACCAGATGCTCAACCAAGTTGAAAGCACCATTCACGAAGGTGCACGGCTCTTTCTATTTTGCGGCGAAACGGCGACTGGTCGGCGTACCATAGCCGATATGGTGGCGCAAAGACTGTTGAAGAAAGAGAAAGGCAAGCACTGGGTCCTTGACCTTTCCACGTCGAGAGAGGGCGTCGGCGATCTGCTGGGCGTAGAAGGAGATGCGCGGCTCCGGCGGAAAGTCGGCATTCTGGAACTTGCGGGAGAAGCGGATGTCATAACCATCTACGGATTCGACAGCCTTTCCCCGAACGATAGTCAGAAGCTCGAGAGGATCATAGCGAGCGGTGAATACCGAACAGAGAATGACGCGCGAACATTGTGGTGTTCCGCCGTGTTCATTCTGGTTCTTGGCGAAGAAATACACTCCCAACCACGCGCGTTGGTCAATGACAGCAAGAATCAAGTCATTCATGTGCCACCTTTACGCGACCGAATCGAAGATATCCCCCTTCTGGTGAAGAGCTTCGCAACCGAGATAGGTACCGACGCGAGCGAGTTGCCATCCGCCATCGTTCCAACGCTCATCAGGCACAACTGGCCCGGAAACCTTGCGGAGCTCGAAAGGACAGTGGCTTGGTTGATGACAGATCGGAAAGGCACGTGCAGCGAAGCTGAATTGATCTCGTATCTGGGAGGCGGTCAAACCTCCACGGAGAACACGAGCATTTCCCAACGCGACAGGATCATCCAGGCGCTCCTCCTGAATAATCTCAATCGAACAAAAACCGCAGAGCATCTCGGGGTAACGCGCAAGACGCTCTACAATCAGATCAAGAAGTACAACATTCTCACTTGATAGCCTCAAGTGGTACACGCGGCGGTTTTGGTTCGGTTTTCAATGGCATCCTCGATAGCGAGATAAGCGGATACGATTGCAGGGCCGATCGTGATACCAGCGCCCGGATAGATGCCCGCCATCATCGATGTGGCGTCGTTTCCGCAGGCATAAAGCCCCTCTATTGCGCTGTCATCTTCCCGCAAAACACGCGCCCTGGCATCCGTTTTCAGACCCGCTGCCGTTCCCAGCGTCCCCGGAACAATCCGAAGGGCAATAAATGGCCCGTTCTCAATTGGTCCAAGATTGGGGTTCTTCAGCCCAAGTGTTGCGTCACCAAGCGTTCTGTTGAACGCAGACTCTCCGCGACCGAAATCCGGATCCGTACCAGCTTTCACATTCTCATTGTGTTGCGCCACGGTGGCAGCGAGCGCCTCAGGGTCGATGTCGATCTCTCGCGCCAGGTCTTTGAGCGTCTGACCGCGCTGAATGTACCCTCGACGAATGTAGCTTCCCAGACTCGGCGTCCAGGGCCAGGGGAGAATGTCGCCCATGCCGCGCTTCTTCACAAACGCTTCTTCGCAGACAAAGAAGAAACGCTCATCATCCGGGTAACCGTTTTCAAACAGACCGATGCACACGTCGTGATAGGAGTTCGACTCGTTTACGAAACGGTTTCCGTTGGGGCCGACGGCAATCACGCCGGGACGGCCACGGTCAAGCCAGCCGTAGGGTACGATTGCTATAGAACCATCTTCGTTTTTCAGACGCGATACAGGTGTCCAGAAACCCGGGCTCGCAATGTTTGTATCTAACGCCCCGCCCACCGTGCGGGCAGCATTGATTCCGTCACCCTCTGCTTCTTTTGCACAAAGCGTGACATCATGACGATGTTTCTCGCAAATCTCCGCCCGCAAGTCTGCGCTCGCAGCAAACCCGCCTGTTGCAAGGATGATGCCATCACGTGCCATCACATTGGTTTCAAGTCCATTCTGGAGGAACCTCGCGCCAACCGCACGCCCATCTTCAACAATCAACTCTCGCATTGCGCAATCGGTCTGCAAGTCCACACCGAGTTTACGCAGGCTGATCAAGGCTGCCGCGAGAAAGGCATTTCCACCGCTCAGTTCGGTTCCGCGCGAATAGCTCAGGCGATCTCTGGCAAAGCGACCAACCCGCCGCAGGACGTGTGCCATGGCAGTCGTCGACCTGAATGGGTTCAAGAAGTGCTTGATCTCGCTTGATGTGATCATCATGCCACCCAAAACAACGCGGATCGGGTCGTCGATCAAATCAAAGTCCTGTCCAAGCTTGCGCCCGTCATATGGTACCGGGCTTAACGCGCGCCCTTTGTCCGCACCGCCTTCACGAGATGAGTGATAGTCGGGTGCACTGGCCAGTACGAACTTGATTTCGGAGTTTTCCTCGATCGCCCGCACGGCTTCGGGGCCCCGTTCCAGATAGGCATTTATCTTCGCATCATCAAAATAGTTGCCCAACTCGCCCTTTAGGTAGGTGCGGGCACGGTCTAGCGTGTCATCGATGTTGGCGGCCTTCGCGTGATCTGAACAAGGCACCCAAATCATCGCGTTGGACAGCGCGGTTGTGCCGCCGATTTTCCTGGCCTTCTCGCACAACATAACGGACTTGCCCTGCGACGCGGCATAGATGGCCGCGCTCACTCCTGCCGAACCGCTTCCGATAACAAGGAAATCGACAGTTCTTTCGGCGTTCATTTTGACTCACCATTGCAAAATGGAACGGATTTGAACTCTTCGGCAATAGACTTGACCGCACGTTCAATGGGAATGCGTTCGATGGACGAGGCACCGACAAAGCCGACGCAGCCTGTTTCTTCATAAACCCGGCGCGTGTCCTCAGGTTTGGCGATCTTGCCGCCATGACACAGGAATATGGGCGAATGGCCTTTTACCGAGACCGCATCGATCATCTCCGAGATCTTGCGGATTTCTTCGTCGAACCTGGTTCCAGTCTCGTGTCCAACCAGACCGCCTCCTGTGGCACCGACATGCGGCACGACGCAGTCAACGCCGCGTTCCGCTACATCAAGCGCATCCTGGACCGTCGCGACATAGGCCATTGTGAAAACATCACGAGCGACAGCGCGCTCGATCAGCTCGACCTCACGATTCCAGCCAAGCCCGACCTTGCCCCGGCGCTTGCGCCAGGTTTCCCCCATCGTGGAGATGGTCGGATAATTGATGACACCGGAAAACCCTGCCGACTGAAAGTCGTCCAAAAGCTGGTCCAGATCCAAACGCGTCGGATCCCAGGCTTCGACCCCGCCAATAACGGGCGTATCCGACACAACGTTCCGAATTTCAGTGGCCATCTCGATGGTATTTGCGTTCGAGTCGCCAATCCTGCTGGTCGGCAGCCCCATAAGCCTCGACCGTCCTGTGCTATAAACAATGAGCAGGTCGGCACCACCCAAGGCAGCGCATTTGGCGATCAAACCGCAACTTGTCCCCGCCCCGAGGATTGGACGATTGGCTTCGGTTTCCTCCGCAAGCCTGGCAAGGATCTCACGGCGCGAGAAGTTTTTCACGGGCTTTCCTCCAACTGTTTCATCATCCAATTGGCGCAAAGCGCGGCAAACTCCGGATCGTTGATGTGATGTTCTGTTTCGATCATTTCCATAGAAGGTCGTAGGTTTGCTCTCATCCCATCCCGCCAGGCCAGGTTCGCTTCAGGATCGTGGAAGCTGTGGCCCTCCTGATCATAATCAGACACGCCACCACCCGGCCAGAAGACCGCGACGGGGCCGATGGCGGCATTGAGCTTCAGAGCGGTTTGTCGACCGATCTCTGCCGTGTCCGCAGGCGTGGTGCGCACAAGCGTTGTCATCGGTGTATGCTGGTAGGTCGTCCTGTCGCTGTATTGGCTAGGCACAGTCTCGGGCGGGCCAAAATTCACCATATCGATTGCGCCGGGTGCGATAAGGTGGGGTATGCCCTGCGCTCCAGCCGCCGACAGTCTTTCCGCACCGGCGCTCGCGGTTCCGCCAAGCAACAGGTCGGCGATCTCCGTGGTTGTCAGATCAATAACGCCATCAAAGACACCCTTAGAGATTAGGGTCTCCATCGTGCGCCCGCCCGCCCCGTTGGCCGGGAAGACGATGACTGTGTAGCCTGCGCCCTCCAGGATGTTTTTGACCTCGGCTACGGCAGGAGTCGTTACACCAAATGCAGTAACCGCAACGGTTCTGGCGGTTTCCACAACCGGCTCTTGCCACACAAGTCCCGCAAGCGCCCTTGCGGCGTTTTCCAGAACTGCGCGGGAAAACTGATTTATTCCGAACAGATCGACGAGCGAGGGCAGCAGGATCGTATCGCTTGTCGTTGCAATCTCAGCCAAAAGAGCAGGGCGCCCACTTGAGATCAGAACTTTGGGAAAGCCGTAAGGCAGGTTCCTTGTGGCACGGTGAAACACACCAGCACCCTTGCCGCCACCAATCCCGACAACAGCGGCGATGGAACCAGCGGCAAACATCTCATCGAGAATTACCCCAGCACCCTGAGCCATTGCGAAGAGAGCCCCGGAGGGTCCAAGGTCTACTGCATCATCTGTGGAACGCGCTTTGACTTCCGATCTGGACGTATCGGCATCAAACGCTGGCTCACCAGACGTTCCGACATCGATGACCCATACAGAACGTCCGAACTCCTCTAGGCGCTTTTTCAGGAAGGCTGCCTCTTCTCCTTTGGAATCCAGGGTGGCAAGGAGCACGATGTATGTGTCGGTGTCGCTCAAGGTCTCTGGCTTTCTGGTTTCATCAACAGATCGCATACGGACCATGAGATGTGCCTCTAGGAAGATTGCTTTGATGGGAAAATTTGGGTAAATCCGACAACATGCAGAAAGTTCGTGTTCTGACAGATCTGAGACATCACGCGCAGACCGCGGAGAGCGCATCAGTGTTTGTGCCAGCCATGGCGCAGTTCTCGCCTGAGCTTGCGATGGAGGCTCTTTCGTTTCCACTTTGCAATGTGAACAGTGAGACGTCAAATGCACTCAGCTCATCGAATGGGTTAGCTCCTGACAGCTGTTACTGCGGGGTTTTCGCGTTGGATCCCTTCACGAATTGGGATGAACTCGCGCCCAAAATTCTGAACGCGGAGTTCCGCGGGATTTGTAATTTCCCGTCTCTGCCAGATTTTGACGAAGAGGAGAACCGGGCGCTAGCAGCCTCGGGCTACTCCTATGAGATCGAGGTTGCCAAGATGAAGGAGTTATCGAGGTATGGTTTCGAACTCCTGATAACATACAAATCGGCAGATCAGCTTGCGCAGGCAAAAAGTCTGCTCGGCAATGAAAGTGCAATCTATTGCAACGCCTGCTTTATCAGATAGCGTAGTGCAATCTGGCTGCGCCCCCTCAGCGCACAAAACACAGTCCGCCTGTCAATGCTCAAATCTAGCACAGTTTGGTTTCAATCCAGCAATATCTGCGGCTTAAACCCTTGTCGAAGCGCTGCTGTGCTAGCGCAAAATACCCTGGCACAGGGCTAGCACAGCTGGAAAAACACCTGCCAGCACAACACGTTGTGAGCGCCGCGCCTACACCTAGCACAATCCTTGCACAGCGCATGACCAACGCGTCCTGCCCTTCTTATAGTGCTCCGGGAGTGATGATGTGGTGTTAGCGTGTTGATTTCATAGGGAAAAGAACCGAGAATCTACTTTGACTATCGCGCGGATGATCAAGGCATTGCAGAGAACAAGTACTTTCGTCAGTGACCATGTTCGATCGTAACGCACCGCCGTAGGCCCGCAAGCTATCCCTACCGAATCATGATAGGTCTGCATAACAACATGCTATCGATTTTCTCCCAAAGCATGCCGCTGGCCGGCCAGGAACCCGATCCGGTGGCCCAGCGCGGCGTTGCCCGTCCGGGTCTGGCCGTGCCACATGATCCGGTTTCCGGGGTCCGGATCAAGCCTGCGGTTGCGATAGCCGCCGAGATGGGCGACCGGCCGCACGGCATCGCCAAGCCGTTCCGGCACCGTCAGGCCGTGTTCGTGCGCATGGTTGCGCAGGAAATCGAGTCATGATCGGTGAACATCAGCTCGGGCTGGCAGTCGGGAACCTGTCGTCCGAGCAGGGTCATGACCGTGATCCGCCAGGCGACCACGGCGTTGATGGCAATCGCCTGCTGCAGCCGGTCGGCGGTGCGGGACACATCTCTCCCGTTGCGGGCCGGTTCCACCCGCTGACACAGACCGGTACCGGAGCGTAGGTATAGTGGCTGGCGAGATGTCCGGGCTAGGGACGAACCGGCTCCACGGGACCGATGCCTGGCACCCAAATGTGGTGGAGTTCGCTCATGGCAGGGCGCTTGTTGAGCCATTGGGCAGAGGTCATTGGTCTCGCCGGTCGGGACGGCCCGCTATCGGCTGCGCGGCCTCCGCTCAAGATGCTTACGAAGCCGGGACGGCTTGGGTTTCCTCTTGTCCCTGTAAGGATTTCGATCCGCCTGACTGCGCAGATGAAGCCGGATAGGCGTGCCAGGCATGTCGAAGTCATCACGCAGCCCGTTGACAAGATACCGGATGTAACTGGCTGGAAGCCTGTCAGGATGGCTGCACATTACAACGAATCCTGGCGGTCTGGTTCTTGCCTGGGTTATGTATCGAAGCTTTATGCGGCGCCCGCCCGGTGCTGGAGGCGGATGCGCCTCCACCATGTCGGCAAGCCACTGGTTCAGCTTCGCGGTCGGCGCACGTCGGTTCCAGACATCATGCGCCCTGAGGACGGCTGAATGCAGCTGGGTCAGCCCCTGGCCCGTCTTCGCCGAAACTGCCACCACTGGCGCACCGCGAAGCTGCGGCAGCAGACGTTCCAGCCGCTCCACGAGCTCTGGAAGACTGGCCTGCCTGCGGTCCTTGACATCCCACTTATTCAGCGCCACCACCACAGCCCTGCCCTCCCTTTCCGCAAGGTCCGCGATGCGCAGATCCTGCTGCTCGAAGGGAATGGCAGCATCAAGCAGCAAGATCACCACCTCCGCAAACCTCACCGCCCGCAGCCCATCGGAGACCGACAGCTTTTCGATCCTGTCCTGAACCTTCGCTTTCCTACGCATTCCCGCAGTGTCGAATATTCTGGCAGGCATGCCTTTCCAGACCGTCTCAAGGCTGATTGAATCGCGTGTGATTCCAGCCTCCGGCCCGGCCAGCAAACGGTCCTCACCGACTATACGGTTGATCAGAGTGGACTTTCCGGCATTCGGCCTTCCCACCACCGCAATCCGCAGCGGCCGACCCGAATCATCCGAAGCCACGACAGCGTCGCCCTGCGCCTCCCAAGTGGCCAGTTCCCCGGCGACCGCTTCCGCAATCGGCGCCAGTCGGGAATAGAGCCCTTCAAGCCCGATGCCATGCTCGGCCGAAATCCTGACCGGCTCGCCGAGCCCAAGTCCGAATGCCTCCAGAAATCCGGCATCAGCGGCCGAACTCTCCGCCTTGTTCGCTGCCAGAACCACTCTCACCGACCGACGCCGCAGCAAATCCGCGAGTTCCCGGTCACCAGAGAGTATTCCTGCGCGTGCATCGATCAGAAACAGGCAGATATCCGCCATGCCAACCGCACGTTCGGTCAGCCTGCGCATCCGCCCTTCCAGCGAGTCATCGGTGGCATCTTCCAGTCCGGCGGTATCAAGAACGGTAAATCGCAGGTCCCCAAGGCGTGCCTCACCCTCCCGAAGATCACGTGTAACGCCCGGGCGGTCATCCACCAACGCCAGCCTCTTTCCGACAAGGCGGTTGAATAGCGTCGACTTTCCTACGTTGGTACGCCCAACAATGGCAACTGTGAAGGACATGGCCACGCCCCGTTCAGAACATGGCGCGCCCTTTGCGCCCCTTCTCCGTCATCGATAGGCATGGAGCTTGCCGCGGCCGGAAACGATATACATCGTTCCATCCGCGAAAGCCATGGAACTCGCCGCACCACCTGGAATCTCGAACGAGCTGCGGCGAGCGCCGGTCTCAGGATTGTACGAGACAACCGTGCCGTCATTGGAGGCCACCCAAAGTCCACCACCCGCCAATACAGGCCCGTAATACACATGGATCGCCTTAAGCTTCCGTGGTTTCTCTTTCCTGAAGAATTTCAGTTCCCTGCTCCAGATACGTTCACCAGTCGCTGCGTCCAGACGAATCAGCTCGTTGAGGTCCGAAATCAGGAACACCGACCCGCCCGAGACAGCTACAGGCCCCTGAGCGCCGTCACGCACGGTCCAGAGCCGCTCTCCGGTGTTCAGCCGTAGCGCCACGGACTGCCCGGACTGGTTGCCTGTATAGACGATACCGTCAGCAACGACCGGGTCTGAAGTGATGTCGTTGGAATTCGCGTAGGCCCGACCTGGGCGACGCCCTGATACTACCGAACTCCAGAGCGGCGCCCCACCCTGCCGAAGCACGGCAACCAGTTCGCCGTCACCAAAGGGAATGACCGCGATTCGGCTCGTTACCGCAGGGCTCGCCCCGCCAACCGTTCCGGATGGAACAGGCGTTCCGGGAAGCCGCCACATCACACGGCCGTTCCTGGCATCTATCGCCCAGGCCAGACTCGCTCGAGTCACCAGATAGACCAGCCCACCAGAGACCGTCGGACTCCCCGTCGCAGGCGCTTCAACATCCTGACGCCAGATCTCGGTTCCTGTCGCCGCATCCAGCGCCACGACCTCGCCAAAACCGGTTGTGGCGAAGACTTTTCCGTCAGCTGCGGCAATCCCTCCTCCGGATGCGTCGCGGTTACGCTCCGTCGTCGGGGTAAGGTCACGGCCCCAAAGAGGCCTTCCGCTGGTCGCCACAGCTGTCAGCCGCGCCTGGCTGTCAAGCGCAAAGGCGCGTCCTTCGGCAACAACCGGGTCTGCGGTCATCCGATGCCTGCGGCCATTTCCCTCGCCGATGCTGACCTCCCAGACGGGCTGTGGGGAAGAAGAAAACGCAGGGTGGACCGGCAGGTGCGTAGGACCTCCGGAGAGATGCGTCCACTCCGCATTCCGGGCTGTAGGCGGCGCAACGAACGCAACGGCCGCAACAGTTTGGACCGCTCCACCAGTGGAACTGGCCGACCCAGAGCTTTCTTGGCGAATCTCGACTCGCTCTCCCCTCAGGAATTCGTCGTCACCACCGCATGCCGCCAGGACGGCCAAGCTGCAGAGCGTCAGCAGATTTCTGGTCATCCTCACCGCACGCATTCCTTCCACACCGGCCAGATCAGGGGTGCGTCTACGCGACAGACCCCGCCAATTCTTTCAGGATCAGGCGGGGTCCGCATCGCCACCCAACGCCACAATCAACATCCTGGCGCGCCGACGCAACCCAACTCCCGCTTCGCTGTCCTCAACCAACGCCCGCAGCCTCTCCAGCGCAGCCCCGCGTTCACCGCTTTCAATTTCGGCGAGCGCAATCTGCTCATCGGCAAGAACCCTGAAGGGAGCACCAGCATAGGTCAATGGCTCAAGCATCGTGATCCGATCAGAGGGCCCGATCTGCGACGCTGATAGAATCGCCAGCTTCAGCGTCGCCAGGTCCCGATAGATTTCTGGCTGGGTATCGTCTTTGGCAACGCCATTCAACGCTTCGATGGCAGCCGCGGAATCACCCGATTCCAGCGCCTCGCCTGACAGAAGCATCGCGACAACGGGAGCGTGTGGTCCCGACGCCCCGATCGCCTCCAGCGCTTCTGCGCGGGTGTCGCTGTCGTCGGTACGCAGCGCATCAAGTATGGCGTCACCGCGCGCCTCAGCCGCCGCGCGTTCCGCCGCCCTGGAATATTCGTTCCAGGCCGCTCCACCGACCAGGAGCACCACCAGGATGGCAGCAATCCAACCATAGCGGCGGAAGTACCCGAACAGTCTGTCACGCCGAACCTCTTCGGTCACTTCCTCAATAAAGCTGTCAGTCGCAGTCAACGCCTCAACTCCTTGGTCTCGTCACACCCTAATACACTGAGGGGATTCCATTTGCCAAGTGAATCTGCTGCTGTTAGGTTCTGCAGCATGAACAATGTCTTGCAGGGCCCGGCCCAGCCAGCTAGCTTGGTGTGGCCGGGCTAGCGTGATGCCGGACAGTTGACTTGGATTCTCTGCCAGGGGAACTATCCTGCAATGGTCGGCATACACCAAGTCCGAAACGGAAGCCGGGACCGACCATGCGTATCCTTCCGATTCTAACCGCTCTTCTGGTTTCGGCCGTGCTGTATCTGCTGGTTTTTGAAAGAGAGGCGGTTACGGAGTTTGCAGAAGGCGACGCCCTGCACGAAGCAACGGAGGCAACGCCGCCGGATGATGACGTTACGGAACGGGTGTCTGTGGTTGCCATGACCTCGTCGGAGCGCGCCATTTCCCTGGCGGTACTAGTGCGCGGGCGCACCGAAGCGACCCGGCAGGTCGATGTGCGCGCCGAAACCGGAGGTGCGGTGATTTCGGAACCGCTTCGCAAGGGTGCTTCCGTTGAGGAAGGCGAAATTCTCTGCAGCATTGACCCGGGAACCCGATTGGTCTCGCTCGCCGGAGCGGAAGCGGCGCTCGCCGAAGCCAGATCGCGACTGCCTGAGGCTGAAGCGAGGGTGACGGAAGCCAGGGCACGCCTGGCTGAGGCGACCCTGAACCTGAACGCGGCCTCCAAACTCGCGGAGGACGGCTTTGCATCGGAGGTCCGCGTGGTGGCTGCCGAATCAGCTGTCGAAGCCGCACGGGCGGGCGTCCAGGCCGCGCAGTCACAGCTTGAAGGCGCCAAGGCCGGGATGCAGACCGCAGAAACCAGCTTTGCCGCCGCCAAGAAGGACATCGAGCGGCTTGAGATCCGTGCGCCCTTCGCAGGTCTGCTGGAATCCGACACCGCCGAACTCGGTTCACTACTCCAGCCAGGCGGCCTCTGCGCAACCGTGATTCAGCTCGACCCCATCAAGCTGGTGGGTTACGTGGTCGAGACCGACGTGGACAAGATCAGGCCTGGCGCCCGCGCCTTGGCCCGATTGGCGACCGGCCGCGAGGTCGTCGGTCAGGTGACGTTTCTTTCGCGGTCAGCCGATCAAAGCACACGCACCTTCAGGGTGGAAGCCACCGCGCCCAATCCAGAGCTTACCATTCGGGACGGACAGACGGCGGAGATCTCCATTGAGGCAGGTACTCAGACAGCACATCTCATTCCACAATCGGCACTGACACTCGACGACAGCGGTGCGCTTGGGGTGCGTATCGTAACTGACCAGCGAATCGTCGGATTCCTCCCGGTTACCGTACAGCGTGATTCTCTGGACGGTGTGTTCGTTAGCGGACTCGGGGAGAAAGCGAATATCATTGTCATCGGCCAGGAATACGTGACCAACGGCGTGCCAGTGAATCCAACCTATCGGGAAATCGGCCAATGACAACCATTGTCGACTGGGCCGCGAGCCGGGCACGTATGGTCCTTGTCCTGATTTCGATATCCTTGATCGCCGGTGGATTTGCCTACGGCCTTCTTCCGAAGGAGGGTGAGCCCGGAATCGAGATACCTGTCATATTCATTTCCGTTCCATTCCCGGGGATATCTGCGGTGGACAGCGAAAGACTGCTGGTCAAGCCCATGGAGACGGAACTTTCCGATCTTGACGGGCTCTCGAGAATGACGGCCACTGCTGCCGAAGGCTATGCAGGCGTGGCGCTGGAATTCGATTTCAACTGGGACAAATCCCAGACCGTCGCCGACATCCGAAATCGCATGAACAACGCCGAAGCCAGCTTTCCACAGGGTGCGGAACAGTATTCGATCAACGAAATCATTTTCTCTGAATTTCCCATCATGATCGTAAATCTCGCTGGCACCGTTCCCGAACGGACGCTTCTGCGCCTTGCCAAGGAAATGCAGGACAGGCTCGAGAGCCTGGAGCCGATTCTGGAAATCGCCCTTCGTGGCCACCGCGATGAGATGCTCGAAGTGGTGATCGATCCCCTTCGGCTCGAATCCTACAACGTCACAGCCGGCGAACTGATCAATGTCGTCACCAATAACAACCAGCTGATCGCGGCAGGTGAGGTCGAGACCGACCAGGGCACGTTCGGCATAAAGATCCCAGCCAGCTATGGTGATTACACGGATGTCTACGAACTTCCCATAAAGGTCAGTGGCGACAGTGTCGTGAAACTGGGTGAACTGGCGGAAATCCGCCTGACCTTCGAGGACCGTCTGGGCACTGCCCGCTACAACGGTACAAACACGGTGGCCCTTCAGGTGGTCAAGCGCAAGGGGTTCAACCTCATCGAGACAGCGAAGCTTGTCCGCGAGGAGGTGGAGGCCGAGCGCCAGACCTGGCCTTCCGAACTGCGGCAGGCTGTCAGGATTGGCATATCCAATGATCAGAGCTTTACCGTCGCCTCCATGGTCAGACAGCTGGAGAGTTCCGTTCTGACCGCAATAGCGCTCGTCATGATCGTCGTGCTGGCAGCGCTTGGCACGCGCGCCGCTCTGCTGGTGGGCTTTGCAATTCCAACATCGTTCCTGCTCTGCTTCGCCTTCCTTGCAATTCAGGATGTCGCGATCTCGAACATCGTCATGTTCGGTCTTATCCTTGCGGTTGGAATGCTGGTCGACGGTGCCATCGTCGTTGTGGAATACGCAGACAAGCGCATCGGCGAGGGTTCGGGTCCGATGCATGCATATGTGGAAGCGGCCAAACGCATGTTCTGGCCCGTCGTGAGTTCAACCGCCACGACGCTCTGCGCATTTCTGCCAATGCTGTTCTGGCCGGGTGTTCCGGGCCAGTTCATGAAAATGCTCCCAGTGACGCTGATATTCGTACTCTCCGCCTCTCTGGTCGTCGCCCTGATCTACCTTCCGGTCATGGGCGGCGTCGCGGGCCGCATCAACCAACGGATTGACGGCGCCTCCCTGGCGCTGCGACGGGTGTTACCCTGGTGGATCCTGCGTGCGGCTTTGGTGCCTGTATCCGTCTATGTTGCATTCATTGGAGCGATGCAGCTTCTGAATCCAGGTTTCATGACTGGAGCCCCGGGATCGGATTCCTTCGGTATCGTGGCCTATCTACCTGGCGTCGCCATATTCCTGGCCGGTGCGGTTCTGACCGCAGTCACCGTTGGTTCAACGAAGATCGCACGACGCGAAGACTCCATTCGGACAGGCCGTCGCAGCATGCTCTTCGGCAGATTCATCAAGCTCGTAGTGGGTAACCCGGTCATGCCGATCATCGTCATTGCCGCCGCCTTCGGTTTTGTCGTCTCGATCTTCACATATTATGGCCAGAACAATCTTGGCGTCGAATTCTTCGTTGAAACCCCACCGGAGCAGGCGATTGTCTATGTCCGCGCCCGCGGAAACCTGTCGCTTGCGGAAAAGGACGCCCTGATCCAGGAAGTGGAGAAAGTCATTCTCTCCACACCGGGCATCGAGAGCGCATTCGCCTCTGCCGGCTCAGGTGGCACGGGGGGGGCCGAAGGAACCAGTTCGCCCGCCGACGCCATTGGCCAGGTGCAGATCGAGCTCATGCGCTGGGAAGACCGTCCGCACGTTGCGGGAACCCCGCTGTTTGGATTTATTGAAACCGAGACGGTTGCCGATGAATACGACGGCAACCGGATTATGGACGAACTTGAGGAAAAGCTGGCGGAAATCCCTGGCATCAAGACGGAAATCCTGAACCTCGCCCGCGGACCGGCATCCGGCAAGCCGGTCTATCTCCGGCTGAAGGGCGAGAGCTTTAACGCGTTATTTGCCGCGATGGAAATAGCGCGGGCGAAGTTCGAGGAGACCGAGGGGCTTATTGATATCGACGACACACTGCCCCTGCCAGGCATTGACTGGCAGATTGATGTTGATGTCGCAAAGGCGGGTCGCTTTGGTGCCGATGTCGCCGCGGTGGGAGGCATGGTACAGCTCGTGACCCGCGGAATATTCCTGGACACGATGCGGGTTGACTCTTCCGACGAGGAAATTGAAATCCGTGTCCGCCTTCCTGAGGATTACCGGGTGCTCGCCACACTTGACAGCCTGAAGGTCCGCACGAGCGACGGGCAGGTACCACTTTCGAATTTCATCACCCGGAAACCGGTCCGGAAGCTGGGTCAGATCGACCGTGTCGATCAGGAGCGGTATTTCGACCTCAGGGCCAATGTCACGCCGAACCTGCAGAAGATCGTCCATGTCGAGACCGGGGAGGCCAGGGGCTTCGCTCTCCCATCTAACGGTGATTCCGATGGTGGGGAACCTGTCTACAGAAGCGATCTCGATCCAGAGGAAATCGCCTCCGGACTCGCTGATCAGACATTGAGACTGGTTCCCGCCAATGCCGCGGAACGCGTCGCCACCCTGGCCGAATGGCTCGAAACGGATCCTTTGCCGCCGGGAGTCGAGGCTGAATGGGCGGGTGATCAGGAAGAGCAGTCGGAAAGCCAGACGTTTCTCATGAGCGCATTCGCTGGTGCCCTGGGGCTTATGTTCATCATTCTTCTGGCGCAGTTCAACAGCTTCTATAACTCGGTTCTGGTTCTTCTAGCGGTGGTCCTGTCGACAACCGGCGTGCTGCTGGGGATGCTAGTGATGCAGCAGCCGTTCTCGATCATCATGACCGGTACCGGAATCGTGGCCCTGGCCGGCATTGTCGTCAACAACAACATTGTCCTGATCGACACATATCAGGAATATGCCCGCTACATGCCCCGCATCGAAGCGATCGTACGAACTGCGGAGGCACGCATACGACCGGTGTTGATGACAACGATCACGACGATGGCGGGCCTCATGCCGATGATGCTCGGTATTTCGCTGGATTTCATCAACGGTGGTTATTCGGTCAACGCACCCACCGCGCTGTGGTGGAAGCAACTGGCCACCGCGGTGGTGTTTGGCCTGGGCACGGCGACGGTTCTGACATTGGTCGTCACCCCGTCAATGTTGGCGATTCGCGTCTGGACCACTGTCTATGCCCTTGCGTTTGCCCGGCTTCTGGCCTGGCTTTCCCTGCCGCGCAGCAGCCGGATCGCCCGGGACTGGGCATTGAAGCGGACCCTGCGCCGGATGGAGATGCCGGAATTCGTCTGGGAGGCTGAAACTGCCATCGATCCGCAGCGTATGAAGCCGGACATGGACAGGTCTGCTGGCGACACTCTCCGCCAGCTCACTCCGTTGCGCGCCGCCGAATAGTCCGCTTCCCCACCTCACGAACCGTGCTTGAAACCGGATCTCCGAGTCAATTCGCAGGTCAGATTCCCACTAAAACCTGCGTGAATCGAACAAAGGCTGTGTTACCGAACCCCAAAGACCACTCGACCTACGGAACAGGCATCAATGTGACGCTGCCATAATGACGGCTGGCCGCGTGATTGGGAGATTGCGCACTCGAACTGCAGGACCAAGGCCAGCCATCCTTGATGCAGCGTCGAGAAATGCCCATGCCGCATGTTCATCCAAAGCGCCGAGTCTATAGACACTTGCTCAAGCGGAAGCAAGACTTCCATCAGGCCGGAACGTTTGAAGTTCTTGACGCGGTAGCACCGGGCTGCTCCGGTTCCGGCTCAATGGGAATGAAGGGGCCTCTGAACCTGAGTTCTCCATTGGGAAGTGTCTCTTCAATTTGGCTATAGGACAATCTACAGTTATTTTCATACAAGAATCTCGAAAAGGATCGAAGGTAATCCATGCGAACAGAATGCTCCATAACTTTGTAGATTTCTCTTCCAGAGTCCGTTAGCATCATTGCAGGAACGCCCAGCCCACCCCCAGCATTTCCGCCTGAAACTCTCAACACAACATCTTGATACACATCGTGATAGTTTCCATTCTGATCAAATTCTATCTTTCTTTCCAAGAATATATCTGCCCTCATAAGCCCAATGCTTTCAGCATGTATAGTCCATCCGTAATTTAAAAAGAATTTATCTGATTTGTGTTTGAGGGAGTAAAATATAAAATTTCCAATGGCGAAATCGCATATATTTCGAAACAATTGAGCGTCTTTCTTGGTCATATTTCTGAGAACATCCAGCGTTCTCAGAGATGTCCTTCCCGGTTGTTCGGTTTCCCCCGACAGCACCTTGACCCAGAGCTTTCTCATGTCCTCTGAAGAGACATCCTGAACGCAGTTGAAGAACCGTGCCGACCAGTCGGGGTCGGGTTCGTGGTCGGGCACCTCCCTGTCGACAAGCTCGGTGGCAGCATCCTAAACGGTGGAGATAATGTTTGCCTGCCGCTTCCTTTCCTGAAACTTGAGCCGCTGCTCAATGCCTTCCTGACCAAGTGCCACAGTACCTTGGACAACAATGTCTGAATTCGATAGAGTATCGCTCGCTTCGGCAATGGCCTCAGCGATGAGCTTCGAGCTATCGGCTTCAGATTGAGCCTTGGTTTGCCGGACTGCCGCATCCTGCCGCGCCTTCCACGGAGCAAGCGCTGGCCCCGCCACCGCACCGATACCGCTGGCGGCATACTTCAGCAACATTTCGAGCGCCGGAACCTTTATGTTGATGTCAACCATCGTAGCTTCCCCTGCGCTTTCATCGTACCATCGTTCCGCTGGCAGCGCTATGAAAACACCTCGTCGTCCGGCTCCACCCAAACCACCCCGCCGTTCTCGAATATCGCGATTTTGCCGCCCGTTTCAGCTGCCCGGCGGCGGGCGCGTTGAGCGGCCCTGTGCATCGCTACTTCAGCACCGACAAAGTCCTGGTCGCGGGCAGGTGCCTCCGGTTTCCGGTCATCTGGCTTCAGTGATGTCATCGAACCTCTCCTTTCCCAATCTGAACCGGCCGAGTTCCGGAATTGTCGTAGAGAACCCATTCATCGACCAGATCCCGATAGACGCGTTCAAAGTTGTGCCATCCCGCACAGAACCGTCGACAGACAACCGCCTCCGGCACATCGTGCCCGCCCTCCGACACCCGCTGCCGCACGCGTGCGACCGCAGTCTCCGCCGTCGGAAGCCGCAGGAAGAACAGTTTCACACGATAGCCACGCTTCTGCCAGAGAGAAATCCAGCGAACATAGCTGAGCCCGCTCAGGGTGGTCTCGAAGGCGAAGCTCTCGCCCCTGGCCACATATCCGTGAATGGTCTCTATCATCAGGCGGCCGGCTCTGAATGCCACCGAAGACGGCCGGAATGGACTCAATCCTGCGGCAATCGAATCTGCATTCACGAAATCCGGGCAGTCTGCCTCGTTTGGCAGGAACTCCGTCGCGAAGGTGGTCTTTCCCGCCCCGTTGGGCCCGGCGATGATCATTATCTTCCTGTGTCCGATCACCTGTTTGCCCTCGCCTAGAACAATCTTCCGCCGTTGATCGGATTGGGTCTGGTAGGACCGAACCCGTTGATGAAACGTGAAGTGATCGTCCTAACGTTATGTCGTTGGGTGTTCATTCGCGCTTGAAGTCCGTACGCTAAGTTTCGTGGCAGATTCGTTACGCTCGACAAAGTCACCGTTTCGCGCGAACGGATCAACGCAACATAAAGCAGCCGCCTCTGTTCCTCGATCATCTTCCCTTTCTCTTTCGAGGTTATGATTCATCCACATGTGGGACCAGTTCCTCCATACGACCCACCATCACCGGGAAACCAGCGGTCAATCCGTTGGATTCATGTAAGCTCAGGACTCGGACATGGTCAACATGAGTCGGAAGCTCCGGTAATGTGATGTGTGTACGGAGAAGATCCGGTATAATCTTGGCATCAGCGTTTACATCAAACCCAGAAATTTACCCGCGAAGTTCGGAAAATCTGGATCCTCCGACGTAAACGAGGTACCAACCAATGCTGGGCGAACCAAGTCTTCGAGAAGATGCAACCGTTTTCGAAGTTCAATAAACGGAATCGGATAGAATCGCCATACGACAACGGTGGGTGTTCATTTCGGGTGTCATCAAGAGCATTGGCCGAAGGCCGATTAAGTTGGTTGCATAGTTCACGAATCCGCACCACTCGGGAGCTCACCAAGACTGATTTCCGAAGCTCATTTGAAGAACCGTAGCGGACGGAGTGTCCGAACGCGGGGATCCGGCGATACCCCGGCGCTCCGGCCGGGCTCAGCCCTCCGTCCCGAGGCTGTCGGTGTCCAGGATCCGGTCCAGCCAGGCGTCGAGTTGCCCCGGGAGCCGCCGCCGCGATGCGCTCCAGTGCCCTCCGGGGAAGGGGGTCGAACCGGCGCTCCAGAAGCCTGACGAGCGTCTGCGCCCTTCCCTTCGCCTCTCCCCTTTCCAGGAGTATTTCCGCGATCGAGCGCACGCCGTCCTGCACCGCCCGCAGCTTCCCGCGCAGCTCGTCAGAGTCGCTCTCGGGATAGGTCTGGAGAATATACCCGATGATCTGCCCCGCAGGACCGGATCACCTGCCAGGCCCTCCGCAGCCATCTCCAGGAACCGGGCCGTGCGGCGCGTGAGCGCAAGCATTCCGGCCCTAGGCCTACCGTGTAGTGGAAAAAAGCTCTGGACAACCGATTTCCGCGTCTGTAGGTTCTGATCGTCATGGCACAGTCCCAGATCAGCCGCACGCTTCGCGGCGCGGAGGGACGGGCGCGGGTCGCGTCCATCCTTTCGCGTGAGCCGTTCGACAGCCGGAGCGCCTTCGGGCGCCGGATCTGCCGGGAGTTCTCGTTTTTCACCGCCACGGGCCGTCCGCAGCTCGCGGGCTGCATGAAGGCGCTGGCGGAGATCGAGCGCGACACGGGGGAGTTCGTCCTGCCGCCGCCCCGTCCGACGGCGCTGCGTGCGGGGCCGCGGCTGCTGGACGGGCCGGTTCCCGAGCCGTCCGGCGTTCCCGGCCATCCGTCGCGGATCCGCGGACTGGAGATCGTGCCGGTGTCCGGTTCCGGGCGGAGGGCGCTCTGGAACACGCTGATGGCGCGGGAGCATCCGCACGGTGTCACGACCTTCGCCGGCTGCCAGGTGCGCTATCTCATCGGCTCGGAGCACGGCTGGCTCGGCGCGGCGGGCCTGTCCGCCGCCGCCCTGCGCGTGGCGGCCCGCGACCGCTGGATCGCCTGGAGCGACGCGGGGCGCAGGGACTCCCTGCACCGCGTCGTCTGCCTGAGCCGCTTCCTGATCCGTCCGTCGGTCCGCTGCCCGCATCTGGCGAGCCATGCGCTGGGGCGGATCCTGCGCCGCCTTCCCGACGACTTCGGGGAACGGTATGGATACCGCCCCTGGCTGGTGGAAACCTACGCCGACGAGGGGTATGAGGGCATCTGCCTGCGGGCGTCCAACTTCCTGCGCCTCGGCGAGACCTCCGGGCGCGGGCGCCAGGACCGGGGAAACCGCCGGGAGAAGACGGTCAAGACGGTCTTCGCCTACGAGCTCGACCGCGGCTGGCGGCGCAGGCTCGGCGTGCCGCCGGTCGACCACGCCCCGGCGCTGGAGCCGGGCGAGGGGCTGGACGCGGCGTCGTGGGCGGAGAACGAGCTGGGAGGGGCTCCCCTGGGCGACAGGAGACTATCGGCGCGGCTGGTGAAAAGCGCCACCCTGCTGGCGGCGTATCCGGGGCGGAAGATACATGCCAGTCCGGACAGCGACCTCACGGCGGTCAGCGCGTTCTACCGCATGATCGAGAGCCCGGCGGATTCGGAGGTCACGGTGGCCAACATCCTGAAGCCGCACCGGGAGCGGAGCGTCCGGCGGATGCGTGGCCAGCGGACGGTTCTGGCCATCCAGGACGGCACGGACCTGAACTTCGCGACCCGGCCGGGCTGCGACGGGCTGCAGGTGATCGGGAGCAACCAGACCGGGGCGGGGACGCTCGGCCTGCACATGCACGCGACGCTGGCGGTGACCGGCACCGGCCTCCCGCTCGGCGTGCTCCGGCTCGGCTTCGACCCGTCGAAACCGCGTCCGCCGGAGGCGGAGGAACGGCGCCGGACGCGGCGCTGGCTCGACGGCTTCACGGACATCGCGAAGGCGGCGCGGGAGATCGGCCGGGCGACGCGGGTGATCTCTGTGTGCGACCGGCAGGCGGACATGTTCGGGCTCTTCGATGCGCAGCGCAGGCATCCGCGGGTCGGGCTGCTCGTGCGCGCCAGGCATGACAGGGTCCTCGGCGGGCGGGGGCCGAAGCTGTTCGCGCGGATGGCCGAAGGCCCGTCGCGGGGGACCATCGAGGTCGAGCTGGACAGCCTCACGTAGCGCCCGAAATCGAGCCGGAAAAAGGCCCGGCCGGGCCGGGGCGGGCGCACCGCGGTCTGCGAACTGCGTTTCCGGAGCGTCACCCTGCCGCCGACCGGGGCGCTGCCGGACGCGGAGCCGGTGACCGTGTCCGCCGTCCATGTCGTGGAGACCGCCCCGCCGGAGGATGAGGAGCCGGTACGGTGGCACCTGCTGACCACGCTGGACGTAAGGGACGCGGACGCGGCGGCCGAAACCGTCGGCTACCATCTCCAGCGCTGGCGGGTCGAGGACTTCTTCCGGGTGCTGAAATCGGGCTGCCGCGTCGAGCACCTGCTGTTCCGCACCGCCGACCGGCTGCAGCGGGCCATCGCCATCAACGCCGTGATCGCCTGGCGCATCATGACCATGACCCTTCTGGGACGACAGGTTCCCGACTGCGACCCCGAGCTCATGTTCACCGACGGGGACCTGGACTTCCTGCGGGACTATGCGGCGGAGCGGGGGATGCCGCCCCCCGACCGGCTGGGCGACGCCGTCCGGCTGGTCGCGCACCTTGGCGGATACCTCGGCCGGAAACATGACCCCGAACCCGGAAACCAGATCATGTGGCATGGCCAGGCCCGGCTCAGCAGCGCGGTCCTTGGCCACCGGATCGGCTTCCGGGCCGGTCGACGGCACGCGCTGCGCGGTGAATAGCGATCCGTTGCCATGCAGATTTATCACTACACGGTAGCCCTAGGCCTACCATGTCATGACAAAAAGGTCTGAACAACGCGAATCCGGTGCCGTATGCCGGTGCCATCATGGCACAGTCCCAGATCAGCCGCACCCTGCGCGGCGAGGCGGCACGCTCGCGGATTGCCGCGATCCTGTCGCAGGAGCATTTCGACAGCCGGCGGCTCCTGGCTGCAGGATCTGCCGGGAGTTCGGGTTTTTCGACGCCCGGGGCATGTCACTGGTCCTTGGTTGACACGGCAGGGTGATGATGATACCTGATTCGCATGCAGGTCGGGATGCGTCATTCGGGGAGGGAACGGTCGAGTGGCTGAGGTCGACGGCGGCGGCGGGAGCCAGCCGCTCCGCCATGGCCGGGGGCCCGGTCGAACGCGAGGGCTGGACCAACGCCGCCGGCGCGCCGTGCCTGGTCTCCGCCCGGCTGGCCCTGCCGGGGATCTCGGAACGCTACGGCATCGCCCTGCCGTCGGCGGGCCGGCCTCCGCCCGGTCGTCGCGGGCCGCTGCCGGACCATCCCGACATCCACTTCTCCGGCACGCTCGCGGAGCTCGGCGGGGTCGGGCTGGAGATGGCGGAGACGGCGGAGCAGCGGCGCGCCCTGCGGGGGATGATGGAGAGCCACCATCCCCGGGGCCTGTCACTATATATTAGTTGATTCCATAAGTCGTCCGTGCTACCTGATTCGCATGCAGGTCGGGATGCGCCATTTCGGGGAGGGAACGGTCGGGTGGCTGAGGTCCGCGGCGGCGGCGGGAGCCGGACGGCACAGTCTGGCGGCAGGCCTGTGCGAGCGCGAGGACTGGACCAACGCCGCCGGAGCGCCGTGCCTCGCCTCCGCCCGGCTGGCCCTGCCGAAGATCGCGGAGCGCTACGGCATCACCCTGCCGCAGGCCGGATCGCCGGTGGCTCCCGGCCAGCCGCTGCCGGAGCATCCCGATGTCCGCTTCTCCGGCACGCTCGCGGAGCTCGGCGGTGTCGGGCTGGAGATGGCGGAGACGGCGGAGCAGCGGCGCGCCCTGCGGGCGATGATGGAGAGCCACCATCCCCGGGGCGACCCGTCCAATCCCGGCGCGCTGCTCTTCTACTGGATCGGCAGCGAACGCCTGGGGCGCGTCGGCGGGCTCTGTCTGCACGCGGCCAACTGGCACCAGAGGGCACGGGACGCCTACATCGGCTGGAGCGGCCGGGAGCGGATGGCGAAGCTGGGGCTGCTGGTGCAGAACTCCAGGTTCCTGATCCTGCCGGGCGTGGAGGTCCCGCACCTGGCGAGCCACGTTCTGGGGCTGGCGGCAAGGCGGCTCCCCGATGACTGGGAGAGACTGCACGGCGTCCGTCCGGCGATGGCCTTCACCTATGTCGGCGCGGAGCGCCCGGGCACGGCCTACGCGGCGGCCGGATGGGAGCTGGCGGGAACCACCTCCGGCCATCCTCCCGGCCACCGCCGGGAGGGAGCGGAGGCCTGCGGCGTCTGGATGAGGCCGCTGGATCCGGACTGGCGAGACCGCATGTGCCGCGGGCCGGAGACGCCGCGCTGGCTGGGCCCGGCCCCGGCGATCCCGGAGGACGCCGACTGGGCGGAGCTGGAGTTCGGGCCGGTCGGCCACCCCGACGGACGGGTGCGCAGCCGGATCCTGGCCATGGGGAGGGCCTGGGAGACCCGGCCCGGTGAGCCGGTCGCCGTTGTCTTCGCCGGAAAAAAGGATCAGGGTGCGGCCTACAGGCTGCTTTCCAACCCCAGGGTGAGCATGGACGACATCATCGAGAGCCACCGCATGGCCACGCTCCAGCGCTGCCGCGCCGAGACGGAGGTTCTGGCCATCCAGGACACCACGATGCTGGACTTTTCCGGCCTGAAGGGCTCCACGGGCGGTCTGGCGAAGCTCGGCGGCGGCGGATCGGGCAGCGTCGGCATCCCGGCGCACGTGACGCTGGCGGTGTCGGCCTCCGGCCGCGGCCTCGGGGTGCTGGCCATCGACGCCAGCTTCCGGGAGGGCGTCACCGTGAAGGCCGACCGCAGGCGCGGAGACACGGGGCGGGCGGAGACGGAGACGCCCGACGGTGGCAGCGAGAGCCGCCGCTGGCTGGAGGGCCTGGCCCTGGCGCAGGAGGTCGGGAGGACCAGCCCTGGAACCCGGATGGTCACCGTCTGCGACCGCGAGGGCGACATATGGGACATGTTCGAGGCCCAGGCGGAGGACCCCGCCGCGGCCGGGCTGCTGGTGCGCTCCAGCGCCTCGACCCGCCGCTCCGTCATCGCCGGTGGCGGGGTGGTGGACCTCATGGAGCACGTCTCCGGGCTGCCCGCCGTCGGGACGCGCACCGTCCACGTCGCCGCCCGCGGCGGGATCACCGGGTCGCGTGGGCGAAAGGCCGTGAGGGCCCGCCCGGCGCGGACCTGTCACTACCGCATACTTGACTAGAGATCGGATCCATGCGAATCGGGGACCATGTATATCGGTCTCAGACAGATTTCCCCTGCCACGGTCGAGTGGCTCGGGAACGAATGCCTCCGCGGCGGCGTCACGCGTTCGGGCCTCGCCCGCGAGCTGAGCGGCCGGGAAGGTTGGCTGACCCACGACGGAAGGCCTTCGACGGTCACCGGGATGCGGGTCCTTCCCCTGCTCGCGGAGGAGCTCGGCCTGACGCTGCCGGAGGCGGCGCCGCGCTTCGCGTCGTCCAACGGGCGACCGGCCGCCGACGACCCTGGCGGCGCCCCGGTCGAGTGCGCTCTGGACGCGCTCGGCGGGGTGCGGCTGGAGCCGTTGGCGGAGGCGGACCGCCGCGGCTGGGAGTCGATGATGGAGACGCACCATCCGGAGGGCTGGCGGCGGGCTCCGGGAGGGCAGCTGCGGTACTGGATCGTGAGCGGCGCGCAGGGGCGGCTCGGCGGTCTGGGCTTCGTTCCGGCGTCCTGCCAGCTGGGGCCTCGGGACGGTGCCATCGGCTGGTCGGCGCGGGCGCGGATCGCGAACATGGGTCTGGTCCTTAACAACCAGCGCTTCCTGATCAGACCTTCCGTGAGGGTCCACGGCCTCGCCTCCCTGGCGCTGCGGCTGGCGGCGGATCGCGTGGCGGACGACTGGCAGGCCCTCTACGGGGTCCGCCCCGTCCTCGCCTACACGCTCGTGGGGCCGGACCACGCCGGGACGGGTTACAGGGCGGCGGGCTGGGAGAGATGTCCCGGCTTGACCTCCGGGCGGCGTTCGGGCATCCGTCGCAGCGTGTGGACGCTGCCGCTGCGGCCGGACTGGCGGGAGGTTCTCCGGGCGGAGCCGGAGCGCAGGCTCGGGCATACCGGACCGCTGCACCGCGGGGGCGACTGGGCGGAGCGGGAATACGCGCGGAGCAGCCATCCGGACGGCCGGGTCCGCCGCCGGATCGCCGCGATGGGGGCGGCCTGGACCAGGAAGCTCGGTGCGCCGGTGCCGGAGCTGTTTCCGGGCAGGGCGGAGCAGGAGGCGGCTTACAGGCTGCTCTCGAACGCTGGGGTGACCATGGACGACATACTCGAACCCCACCTGGAGGCGACGGTGTAGAGCTGCCGCCTGGAGCCGGTGATCCTGGCTGTCCAGGACACGACGGCGCTGAACTACGGCACCCTGGCGGCGACGTCCGGGCTGGACGGGCTCGGCGGCGGCGGAAAGGGCACCGACGGCATCCTCGCCCACTGCGGCGTGGCACTGAACGGCAGCGGACGCCCGCTCGGGCTGTTCACGCTCGACGCGGACTTCCGGCGGCGGCCGGACAGGGACAGCGCCCGCTGGATCGACGGGCTGCGGCGGGCCGGAGAGCTCGCGGAGGCCTGCCCGGACGCGAAGGTCGTGAGCGTCTGTGACCGCGAAGGCGACTTCTGGGCCCTTCTCCGCGAAGCGGACGGGACCGGCGCCGCGCTGCTGGTGCGGGCGAGCCGCGCGGCGAAGCGGCGCGTGGCGCTGCCCGACGGCGACGAAAGGTGCCTGTGGGAGCATGTCGCCGCGCTGGAGCCGGTCGGCCACCGCAGGATCACCGTTCCCGAACGCGGCGGGCCGAAGGCCCGGAAAGCGCGCGTCGCCACGCTGACGCTGCGCTGCGCGGAACTGGACATCGCGGCGCCGAGGGACGCGAGGGACAGGCGCCCGCTGCCCGTGACGGTGGTCTCCGCCATCGAGGAGAACCCGCCGAAGCGCGTCGCGAAGGGAGGGGAGGCGCTGCACTGGATGCTCCTGTCCAACGAGGGCGGCGACGGCATGCGGACGGCGGAGACCGCCCTGAGGCGCTACGAGCTGCGCTGGCGCATCGAGGAATACTTCAGAGCCCTGAAGACGGGGACGAGGATAAAGGACCGCAGGCTCGACGCCGCCGACGACCTGCGCAGATGCCTCGCCTTCGACGCGATAACCGCGTTCCGGGTCTGGGACCTCCAGCTTCTGGCGCGGGAGAGCCCCGACAGCCCGGCGGACCGCCATGTCAGCCCGGAAAGCGGCGGGGCGGTGGTCATTCACGCCGCGTATGAGCGCGTCATCGGCCAGAGGGCGCCGCCGGAGCCGGACATGAGCGTGGCGCGCTACGTCACGCTCGTCGCCGGCCTCGCCGGGTTCCGCCCGACGAAGCGCCAGCCCCTGCCCGGAACCCGGAAGCTATGGCAGGGCCTGCGCATCCTCAACGTCGCGGAAACCCATGCCAGGGCCATACGGGCCCGGACGGAGCGGAGAAGGGAATGAGCCGGTCAAGTATGTGGTAGTGACAGGGCGCGGACCGCGGAGACGGAGATCCGCGTCGCACGCGTCGAGCTGAAGGCCCCGGGAAAGAGCCGCCAGACCCTGCCGGTCACCGCCGTGCTCGCCAGCGAGACCACCACGCCGCCGAAGGGCGGCCGGCGGCTGTCATGGCTGCTGCTGTCCAGCGACGCGAAGCCCGACCTCCAGGGCGCCATCGACACCGTCAGGCGGTACGAAAGAAGATGGACCATCGAGGAATATTTCAGGACGCTGAAACAGTGCACCCGCATCGAGGACCGCCAGCTCGACGAGGCCGACGACCTCCGGTGCTGCCTCGCCTTCGACGCCGTCACCGCATGGCGCGTGTTCGACATCCAGCGCGCCGCGAAGGCCGAGCCCGACCGGCCCGCCCTTGATTTCCTGGACGAGGACGAGCTCACCGCCCTCTGGGTCGGACTGGAGGATTACGGCTTCAGGGACGCCCGGGCACCGCCCTTCGACGGCTTCACCATCCGCGAGGCCGCCATCGACATCGGCCGCTACGTCGGCTTCATCCCCTCGAAACGCCAGCCCCTGCCGGGGACGCAGAAAATGTGGAAAGGCATGAAATACCTCCTCCAGGCGACCGCGTTCTACAGGGCCTTCAGAAGCCGGGGCCCGCCCAGGGAGTTAACAGTGCTATAGTGACATCCCCGGGGCGGTGCGTCCAATTCCGGCGCGCTTCTCTTCTACTGGATCCGGAGCGAAAGCCTGGGGCGCGTCGGCGGGCTCTGCCTGCACGCGGCCAACTGGCACCAGAGGGCCCGGGACGCCTACATCGGCTGGAGCGGCCGGGAGCGGATGGCGAAGCTGGGGCTGCTGGTGCAGAACTCCAGGTTCCTGATCATGCCGGGCGTGGAGGTCCCGCACCTGGCCAGCCACGCGCTGGGGCTGGCGGCGCGGCGCCTCCCCGATGACTGGGAGAGGCTGCACGGCGTCCGTCCGGCGATGGCCTTCACCTATGTCGGCGCGGCCTACGCGGCGGCCGGATGGGAGCTGGCCGGGACCACCTCCGGCCGTCCGCCCGGCCACCGGGAGGGAGCGGAGGCCTGCGGCGTCTGGATGAGGCCGCTGGATCCGGACTGGCGCGACCGCATGTGCCGCGGGCCGCAGGCACCGCGCTGGCTGGGCCCGGCCCCGGCGATCCCGGAGAACGCCGACCGGGCGGACCTGGAGTTCGGGCCGGTCGGCCACGCGGACAGCAGCGTGCGCGACCGGATCCTGGCCATGGCCAGGACCTGGGAGGCCCGGCCCGGCGAGCCGGTCTCCGTTGTGTTTCCCGACAGGAAGGATCAGAAGGCGGCCACAGGCTGCTTTCCAACCCCAGGGTGAGCATGGACGACATCATCGAGAGCCACCGCATGGCCACGGTCCAGCGCTGCCGCGCCGAAAGGGAGGTCCTGGCCATCCAGGACACCACGATGCTGGATCTGTCCGGCCTGAAGGGCTCCACGGGCGGCCTGGCGAGGCTCGGCGGCGGCGGATCGGGCAGCACCGGCATCCCGGCGCACGTGACGCTGGCGGTGTCGGCCTCCGGCCGCGGGCTCGGGGTGCTGGCCATCGACGCCGGCTTCCGGGAGGGCGTCACCGTGAAGGCCGACCGCAGGCGCGGAGACACGGGGCGGGCGGAGCCGGAACCGGACAGGGCGGCGGAGACGGAGACGCCCGACGGCGGAAGCGAGAGCCGCCGCTGGCTGGAGGGCCTGGCCCTGGCGCAGGAGGTCGGGAGGACCAGCCCTGGAACGCGGATGGTCACCGTCCGCGACCGCGAGGGTGACATATGGGACATGTTCGGGGCCCAGGCGGAAGACCCCGCCGCGGCCGGGCTGCTGGTGCGCTCCAGCGCCCCGCCCCGCCGCTCCGTCATCGCCGGCGGACAGGCCGTGGACCTGATGGAGCACGTCTCCGGGCTGCCCGCCGCCGGGACGCGCACCGTCCATGTCGCGGCGCGCGGCGGGATCACCGGGTCGCGGGGACGGAAAGCCGTGAGGGCCCGCCCGGCGCGGACCGCGGAGACGGAGATCCGCGTCGCCTGCGTCGAGCCGAGGCCCCGGGAAAGAGCCACCGGACCCTGCCGGTCACCGCGGTGCTCGCCAGCGGGACCACCACGCCGCCGAAGGGCGGGCGGCGGCTGTCCTGGCTGCCGCTCTCCAGCGACGCGGAGCCCGATCTCCAGGGCGCCATCGACACCGTCAGGCGGTACGAAACAGGATGGACCATCGAGGAGTATTTCAGGACCCTGAAACAGGCGACGCGGATCGAGGACCGCCAGCTCGACGGGGCCGACGACCTCCGGTGCTGCCTCGCCTTCGACGCCGTCATCGCATGGCGCGTGTCCGGCATCCAGCGCGCCGCGAAGGCCGAACCCGACGGGCCCGCCCTCGATCTGCTGGACGAGGACGAGCTCGCCGCCCTGTACATAGCGATGGGCCGGTATCGGTTCAGGAACGTCCGCGCTCCGCCCTTCGACGGCTTCACCATCCGCGAGGCCGCCATCGACATCGGTCGCTACGTCGGCTTCATCCCCTCGAGACGCCAGCCCCTGCCGGGAACCCGGAAAATGTGGAAGGGCATGAAATACCTGCTGCATGCAACGGAGATGTACAGGGCGATGAGGGAACGGGCGGGTCCTCCCGAGTCACCAGAGGGATAGTGACATGCCCTGGGCCACCCGCAGGTCTACGGGTGCATGAAGGCCCTCGCGAACCTTGCCGAAGGCTCGCGTGACATCGTCCTGCCGCCGCCGCAGGTGAAGGCGGTTGACGGCAGGCCCCGTCAGTTCGGGGCGGACGTTCCGGAGCCGGTCGGGGTTCCGGCACATCCGTCGAAGGTTTCCGGCCTCACGGTCAGTCTGGTATCGACGGCCGCGGAGCGTACCCTGTGGAACACCCTGATCGCGTGCGGGCATCCGCACGGGATGGCGGTCCTCGCCGGCTGCCAGCTCCGCTATCTGGTGGGCTCGGCGCATGGCTGGCTGGGCGCGGCCGGGTTCTGCGCCGCCGCGCTGCGGGTGGCGGCGCGCGACCGCTGGATGGGCTGGAGCGACGTCCAGCGCCGGGACCATCCTCACCGCGTCGTCTGCCTGAGCCGTTTCCTGATCCGGCCCTCGGTGCGCTGCCCGCACCTGGCCAGCCATCTGCTCGGCCGCATCCTGCGTCGCCTGCCGCGGGACTTCGAGACGCGCTACGGTTTCCGCCCCTATGTCGTTGAGTCCTTCACCGATGCGGGGCAGGATGGCATCTGCCTGCGGGCGGCCAACTTCCTGTGCGTCGGCCGGACCGCGGGCCGTGGCCGTCAGGATCGCGCCAGGCGGCGGGCGAAGACGGTCAAGATGGTATTCATGTATGAGCTTGCCCGGGGCTGGCGGAAGAGGCTCGGGGTTCCCGAGGTCACCCATGCGCCGGTTCTGGAGCCGGGGGACGGGCTGAACGCGGCGGACTGGGCCGCAAACGAGTTTGGAGGAGCGCCATTGGGAGACAGGCGGCTATCGGCGCGTCTGGTGAAGAGCGCGGGTCTGCTGGCGGCTTATCCGGGCGGCAGGATCAACGCCAGCAGCGCCAGTGACAGCACGGCGATCAGCGCCTTCTACCGTCTCATCGAGATGCCTGCGGAATCAGCGGTCACGGTCGCGAACATCCTTGCCACGCATCGCGAGCGCAGCATCCAGCGCATCCGCGGCCAGCGCACGGTGCTGGCGATCCAGGATGGCACGGACCTGAACTTCACCACGCGGCCGGGGACGGACGGACTGCAGCTGATCGGCAGGACCCGGACCGGAGCGGGGAGCCACGGCCTGCATCCGCATGCGACCCTGGCGGTGACGGACACGGGGCTTCCGCCTAGAGTTCCCGGCTGGGATTCGACGCGCTGAAGCGGCGGCCTGAAGCGGCCGGAACCTGTCGCGGGACCCAGCGGTGGATTGACGGTTTCGAGGATGTCGCCCGTGCCGTGCGCGAGGTTGGCGGCAGGACGTGGGTGATCTCCGTGTGCGATCGGGAGGCGGACTTTTTCGAGCTGTTCGATGCCCGGCACCGCCATCCGCGGGTGCACCTGCTGGTACGGGCGAAGCATGACCGGGTGCTCGGGCCGCGCCGGCCGAAGCTGTTCGCGACCATGAGCGGCGGCGCACCCGATGGCCGGATCGACGTGGAGGTCGAAGGGATGGTGGCGCGGCCGAAGTCCAGCGGCGGGAAGGCGCGCCCCGCCCGTCGCAGGCGTCTGGCGAACTGCGAGCTGCGGTTCCGCCAGGTGACGCTGCCGCCAACGGCGGGCATGGAGGGTGCCGAACCGGTCCAGGTAACCGCCGTCCATATCGTGGAGACGGCGCCGCCGGAGGACGGGCCTCCGCTCTAGGGGTACCTGCTGACGACACTCGAGGTCGGAACCGCGAAGGCGGCGGCGGAGATCGTCGGCTACCATCTCCAGCGCTGGCGGGTGGAGGATTTCCTGCGCGTCCTGAAGTCGGGCTGCCGGGTCGGGTTCCTGCTGTTCCGCACCGCCGACCGGCTGCAGCGCGCGATCGCCATCAACGCCGTGATCGCCTGGCGGATCATGGTCATGACCCTGCTCGGACGACAGGTTCCTGCCTGCGAACCCGAACTGATGTTCACCGATCATGAACTCGATTTCCTGCGCGACCATGCGTGCGAACACGGCCTGACGGCGCCCGAGGGGCTTGGCGACGCCGTGCGGCTGGTGGCCCATCTCGGCGGCTACCGCAGCCGTCGGCATGACCCCGACCCCGGAAACCGGATCATGTGGCACGGCCAGACCCGGACGGGCAGTGCCGCACTGGGCCACCGGATCGGGTTCCTGGCCGGCCAGAGGCATGCCCTGAGGGAAAATCAATAGCCCTGTTGTCATGCAGACTTATGATGACTCGGTAGCCCTAGGCGCGGCGTCGCCCGACAGTCGCTCCGACGGCAGTTCCCGCAGGAGGCCCAGGACGAACCGCTCGCCCGGCAGCAGGACCAGGTCGGGATCCTCCGAAGCGATCATGCCGGCCAGCCCGTCCGAAACCGTCCAGCGGGGCTCCCCGTGGTAGAGCACCAGGGGGATGATCGGTGGCAGGGCGCGCAGCCGCTCCGTCTGGCCCCGGGCGTAGCGGGTCCAGATCCGCACCATGTAGCCCGCCAGCTGCAGCGGGAGGCCCGAATCCGGACGGTTCCCGTGCTCGGCGAGGACATGGACCAGGCCCGGGTCACCCGAGGCGAGTTCCACCTCGAAGAGCCTGTCGGAGCGGCTTTCCCGCAAGCTCCCGTCCACCAGCCTCAGCGGCGTCTCCACCAGGAGCCCGACGATCCGCTCCGGCAGGTGGTCGCGCAGGAGGGCCGCGGCGCGGCCGGGGTCGGAGACCTGGGTCCGGAACAGCGCGTCGTGCTCCGTGGAGGAGACAGTTCCCGCCCGTTCCCTCGTGTGTTTCCCCTTCTCCGCCATGGCGGCGCGGTAGCAGCGAACCGCACGGACGTCCACCGGCACCCCCTAGAGCTCTCGCATTTGAAATTCAAAATTTCCTCTTCTACGTGCTTCTGTCAGCCATACGGGAAATGCAGGAAGATACCGACCTCCAGACACCCGAACGCGGCATATCGATTCATTTTCAATGCAGTGCATCACCGTCAGAAGGCGGACTGTCGGTAATTCATGATACCTGCGGCGGGCCACACTGTCGGCCCAGAGATTCGACGCTCCCGAGGACATGCTCCCGTTTCGGCATTCTCCCGACCCATCCGATTGTATTCACTGGAAATTTCCCGAAAATCTGAAGATGGGAAGGCGAGGATCGAAAAGCTACAACCCTAGCAACACCTGCTAGGACTGAACCGGGTAGGAAGGGGCATGTGGTGGCAAGGCCGATACCACCGGCGTCACCAGTTGAGAACCCTGCAGCAGCCTCGAGCTATGGCATTCCGTCGGCTGATCGGCAGCTGGCAGGCCATACTGACAATTATGGCCTTCGGACGGGTATCCACGCGGAACCGGCCGCTAGATCCGTGGGTTCCGGCGCGGAAACCAGAGCCATGGGCCGGAGTGTCCGTTCAGCATCGCTGTTCATTGTTGCGCATATGGTTGGATGGCACCTGACCGGCATGCCGGGATGGAGCGTATCAGGACATTGTAGGTCCACATACTGGCTGCACCACCCGAACCCGAAGAGGACGGCTGAGGACTCAATCCACTTTTCTACTTTGCAAACCGTACCCGAAATCCGATGTTCAGGTCATTCCACAACCAGAGGCTCACCAAAAACAGCGTGAATCCGGCATGAAGCTGCGCGACCGCACCCCACGAGACCACTCGACTTACCGTATGGGCTCTAATGTGACGCTGCTTCAATGATGGCTGACCGCGTTATTGGGAGATTGCGCACCCGCACGCCAAGCGCGCTTCGAACCGCGTTGCCAATGGCCGCCGCCGTCGGGGCCTGGGCAATCTCGCCACACCCCAGTGGAGCGGCCTCTGGCCGTTCAATGAGTTCGACCGTGACACGCGGCACCTCGGTGAAGCGCAGGATCGGATAGTCGATCCAGCCGCTCGCTAGGACAGTCGTTCCCTCAAATTCGGCAGCCTCCATCGTCGTCCAGCTGACTGACTGCACAATTCCACCCTCGATCTGGTTGCGCGCACCGTCAGGGCTGATGACCTCACCAATATCCGCAACGCAGCGAATGTCCGTCACGTGAACTTCGTCGGCACAGTTCACGCATGCCATCACGGCGCAGTAACCGGACGTGTTCTTATAGCGGGCGAAACCAAGCCCCCATCCGCATCCTTCAGGCAGAGGCTGTAGCCGTTCCATAGCGGTAAGCTCCGCTAGCCGTTCGATCACCGCCCGTGACCTCGGATCCTCCAAGTGCCGAAGACGGAACTCGATCGGATCCGCATCCTGGGCGGCAGCAATATCGTCAATGAGCGTCTCAATAGCAAAGATGTTGGTGAAGGCTCCAAGAGAGCGAAGCGATGATGTGCGGTAGGGAAGGCTGCGCACGATCCGCTTGACCACCCGAACATCTGGAATGGCGTAACAGGGCACCGCGTTCCGATCCGCACCGCCTCCACGCACCAGCGGAAGATCCGTCGACGGAGCGGGCGGAGTCGGATCGGACAGATAGCCAGCGGCCCGGAGATTCGGTGAACCGTTCACGCTGGGACGGTTCGCATGCGGCGCGGAGTTCACGATGACATCCATCGAAACAATTCGACTGCCACCGGACGATACGACGGCGGACACCGTCGTTGCCATGCCAGGCCCAAGTGGTGCCACCCGAAACTCGTCCTGGCGCGACCAGACAACCTTCACATGCCGACCGGGAACCGCCCGCGCCATCAGAACCGCATCGAAGGCGGCATCGTCGGCGCCATTGTGCCCATAGCATCCGGCACCGGATCGATGGATTACCGTGATCCTGCTTTCGTCCATCCGCAAAGCCATTCCGATTGCCTTTCGGAGCTGGAATACCCCCTGGCTGTGCGTCCAGACAGTCACGGCCTCCCCCTCCCCAGACAGCGACTGCCGCTGAGGGGGCGATCGACGCATGGCACAGATAGGGACGGGACACGGCCATCTCAAAACGCTGTCCTCCGCTGCGATCCTCCGTCCCAGCCTCGAACACGGCTTCCGCCTCTTCCTCTGACGCTGAGATCGTCGCCATCGCATTGTTGGATGACCTTGCCGTTTCCAACCCACTCAGCGGCCGCCTGCGCGACCTTTGCGGCGCGAGCCGCATCGTATGGACTGGTCGCCAGAATCCCGACGAATGAACCGTCGCGGATTACATCCACCACGCCGGGGCGCACGCGCAGCGCTTCCATATCCAACGACACGAGCCGCGCTGAATCGCTGGGAGGATGCAGGGGACTGCCAAAGAGCATGCCAGGCCTGTCCATGTCATGGACAAACGGTGCGCCAATGATACGGTCGCGAAGATCGATCCTTCCAATGTCCCTGAAGCCACGCCACCGTTCCTTCGGAGGTCTAGGTGCCGCAAGATCCTTCACCGGAACGCCTAGATCCAGTTCCTGAGCAAGCTGGGAGATCCGCAGATCCGTTGGATTCCCATCCCACATGATCGCCTGGCTCTCGATATCCAGCGCGTCGCCGATGGCACCAAGCTTCGCCGCGGCTAGGTCAAGCAGAAGGTGGCGCAGAGCGGAAGCTGCCCAGCGGAGGGCCATTCCGCCTTCAGAAACCGAAACGCTGCCCGCAGTGAACCCCTCGTTGACAGTTCGGTCGGTGCGGGCAGCCTCGATCGCAATGTCACATGGGCCAACTCCCAGTTCGTCGGCAACCATCTGCAGCAATGCGGTCTGGTTACCCTGACCAAGCTCGACCCGACCGGTCATCGCGGTGAGCATCCCGTTCGAGTCCACACGAAACCAGTCGCTGACAAGCGGGCCCGCTCTCAGCGGCGCTGGCACCCTTTCACTCAATGCGCCCTCCCTTCGCCACGCCGGAACGCGGTCTCAAGCGCATCGAGTATTCGTCCATGCGCCCCGCAGCGGCACAGATGATCGTCCAGTTCCTTTGCTATCCTGCTGCGTGTCGCTGTGGGCTCGTGTTCAAATAGAGCCTTTGCCCGCATCAGGATACCCGAGAGACAGTAGCCACATTGGCCAGCCTGAAGTTCAAGCATTGCCGCAACCAACGGATGGGGTGGATCCGTATCGAAAGCTTCCGCCGTTTCCACATCCGCATCCGCAGCCTCCCCAACGGAAAGATCGCATGACATGACGGCGCGGCCGTTAACGATTACCGTACAGGCACCGCAGGTCGCTTCGCCGCATCCAAATCGCACGGCACGAAGGCCAAGCAATTCACGCAGTATATGGAGCAGAGGCACGGCAGGATTCGCCTGAACGGATTCCAGCCTGCCATTGACCCTCAGACTGATCGGAAGTTCGACGGGGTCGGACATGGAACTTCAGACCATGATTCGTGCCGGTTCCTCAAGGAGGGCACACAGGTAACGCAGGAATCGCGCAGCTTCCGCTCCGTTTATCACACGATGGTCGTAGGTCAGGTCAAGTGGCAACATAAACGCCGGTTCAAACGTTTCGCCGTTCCAGCGTGGTCTGGTCACAGCTCTCGAAATGCCGAGAATCGCGAGTTCTGGAGGATTGATTATCGGCGTGAAGGATTCGCCACCGATACCGCCGAGCGATGACACGGTCATTGAACCGCCACCCAGCTCGTCGGGCCGTATCTTCCTGTTCCTGGCACGCCCCGCCAAGTCCGAAAGTTCCGTAGCAAGCATGAATACGCCCTTTCGATCCGCATCCCGAATGACCGGCACAAGGAGCCCATGCGGCGTGTCGACGGCAACTCCGATGTTTACGTAGCTCTTCCTGAACAGGACGGTGCCATCCGGTCCCAGGGACGCGTTGAATTTCGGAAATTCGCGCAGCGCCCGCGCCAATGCCCTGATCTGCAGGGCTAGCGCGGTGACCCGGATCCCCCGTTCTTCGGCCTCGGGTCCGATTCCCCGACGGAACGCTTCAAGCCTCGAGATCTCGGCACTGTCATGATGGGTCACGGAAGGAATCATCTGCGCCGCAAAGGACAGATTCTCGGCGGCAAGCCGAGCGAAACGGCTCAGCGGCTCCTTGATGACGGGACCGAAAGCCGCATGATCGACATCCCACGCACTCAACCCCGGCCCAGGCTCCCGGCTGCCTTCGATGTCCCCACGAAGGATTGTGTTCCGCCCAAGCGTCCGGGCAAGTTTTTCCAGATCAATACCCTTTCTCGCGGCGAGAGCCCGCACCGAGGGGCTGGCGGTCACATCCGACATGAAGCCCCCTGCCAATTCGCCAAAAGATACCGGGTTTCCATGAATTCAGGCATGCCGTCCTGCCAACCTTCACTGCCTGGGCCCGACCGCCCTCGACCCTTCGAACGGTGCGGCCGAATCCAGATCCAGGCCTCGGTTCGGTCCGACCATTCCGTAGTTCAGCCGCTCGCAGACCCGCAAACCGCACTTCATGTCCTCGGCCCACATATGGGCGACCAGTTCACATTCAGTCTCATCGGCTCGGGTAATGGCCCCGTCTTGATCAATGATGGTCCCAATCGTCGCAACAGATCCGAATATCCCTTCCTGCACGCAGCCGGCGGTATCAGGCTCACTGGATGGAACAGTAGGTGGGAAATGGAGTCCCGTTCCCACAGGACTGTCACCTGCAATCTCGATTCTGGCTCCCCTGGAGCCGGTGTCGATGACGAACGTTGCTATCCTGTCACGGGTCTCCGCATTTTCCAGCGATCCGACATCGCCAGTCGGATCCACGCCGTCGCCAACTTTCAGGCCAGCCGCTTTCGCGGCCCGCTTCAATGCAAACCCTTCGGCTGAGGACTTCCGGGCATAATTTTGCTTCGCCGCAGTACAGGCATCGCCGGGACTGCGCATTCTGGCCACCATCGTGCCATCGACCGATGCGGTGACCTGTGCGGTCGCAGGGTCAGGAACGTCAACACACCTGCTGTCGACCCCCGACTTCCTTTCGCCACCTATATGAAGATCAGTCCCGGAATTCCACGATTGAGCAGTGTCTGGCATGATGGACCCTCTTCAGAGAAGCTGCCGCAGGGGAGAGTCGAGCCGTTCCGCGAAACCCGAAATCAGTGCCAGCGCTGACTCGTCATCCAAGGCCCCTTGCACATAGTCCAGGCGAACGGAGAACGAGCCGCCCCCTGACGACAGGGTCAGGGTGGGCGTCACGGTAGCACACTGATGTACAGCTGTCAGCCTTGTGCCGGTAAGATCGCGCAGAACGATGACCGGAGCCTGCGGCACCTGTTGGTCAGCTGGTTTGCTCCAGGGAATGTCGGGGTCGAGGAGCATCAAGGGGCTTTCTCCAAGACGTTCGAGGCTGATCGCGATTCTATCGCCGAATCCGGCCACTCGGGCTGCGCCAGAGGCGAGGACAGCGGCGAATTCACCTGCCGTGATGCCGTCACCTTCCGGTGAAAGTCTGTCGAGAATCTCCATGAAGTCCCCGCCTGACACCATCGCCGTTATGTTGGGATGTGCCACAGACCCCTGGCTTCTTCCTGAATGCTCCAGCACGTCTCTCGCGTGAAACGGCTGGCTCAGCCCCGAATTCAGCATCTGCCGAAGGTCCAGGCCAAGCTCAAGCGCGAGCCGTCTGGCTTTGGGAGACGCAAGTATGCGGCCACCTGCTCCCGCACCCACTGCCACCGCCCTGGATGGGACCTTCCCCGGCCGCGGCGGTTCGGGGATCGGAGATACATCCTTATTCGGCTCGCTCATGTCGCGTGCCGTTGCCTTCTGCGCAACGGAGTCGATACCGCTGTCCCTGGAAGTTTCGGAAATCAGCGCGATGGTCTGGCCCACGGGAACGCTTTCGCCAGCCTGCGCACTTACATCCGTCAGGAAACCGGAACCCTGAGCCTCGACTTCCATCGTCGCCTTGTCCGTCTCGACTTCGAAGAGCACATCGCCCTCATCGACCGAATCGCCAGGTGATTTGTGCCACGCGACGATCAGGCCGCTGTCCTGCGCCATTCCGAGCGCGGGCATGATGACTTCATGCGGCATGGATCATCTCTCCGGTGAGCAGTCTGCATGCGTTGCGGACCACATTTTCGGGAGTGGGCACGGTCAGATCCTCAAGCGCGGGCGAAAAAGGCACCGGCACGTCCATGGCTCCCATACGCAGGACCGGCGCGTCCAGATGATAGAACGCCTGTTCGTAAATGCGGCTGGCGATCTCCGCTGTGACACCGAAACTCTGGTGGCCTTCATCCACGATGATGACCCTGCTGGTCTTCCTTGCCGATTCCAGAAGCGTGGCGTCATCGAGCGGAACGATGGTGCGAGGATCGATCACTTCGGCGGACGCACCATGTTCGGCTGCCAGAATATCCGCGGCCTTCTGGCATGTCTGAACCATGGAGGATGTGCCGACAAGGGTGATGTCCGTTCCTTCCCGCAGGACTTCCGCTTTCCCGAGGGGAATGAGGAACTCCTCCTCGGGGACAGGTGCCCTGTCCTGATACATCAGCTTGTCCTCGAAGATCACGACGGGATTGTCGTCGCGGATTGCGGATTTCAGAAGACCTTTCGCCTCGTAGGCGGAAGACGGCAGCGCGACCTTGAGTCCCGGAATGTGGGCGACCAGCGCGTGAAGCGACTGGGAATGCTGCGCCGCCGAGCGGCGCGTGGCGCCGAGATTCGTCCTCAGGACAAGCGGTACGTTCAGTTTGCCTCCTGACATGTAATGGGTCTTTGCCGCCTGGTTACAGAGCTGGTCCATGACCAGATAAAGAAAATCACCGAACATCAGGTCGACCACCGGACGCATGCCGGTTATGGCCGCCCCAACAGCGATGCCCATGAAACCCGGTTCGGCGATCGGGGTATCGATGACGCGCTCCGTGCCAAATTCCTCCACAAGCCCCGAGAGCACCTTGAAGGGCGTTCCAGCCTCGGCAACATCCTCTCCGATGACGAATACGGCGCTATCGCGGCGCATTTCCTCGACAAGAGCTTCATTCACCGCCTGGGAGAGCGTGATCTCGCGCATTATCCCGCTCCTCATGCCGCGGCATGCACCACATCAGTGAAGACATGCATGTCCACTTCCGATCCCGCAGGATAGGGAGCTGACAGCGCGTATTCCACGGCGGCCCTGGCATCGCTGCGTATGTCTTCCTGAATCGTGTCGAGCTCCCCTTCGGTCGCGATACCCTCCTCGACCAGCCTTTCGCGTAATATCCTGATCGGATCGCGGTTTTCTCTCCAGTGCAGCTCTTCCTCCCTGGATCGATAATAGTCCCGGTTGATGTCGCCGACATGGTGGCCGTGATAGCGGTAGGTCACCAATTCGACAAAAAACGGTCCTTCGCCAGTCCGGCATCGTTCCACAAGCCGCTGCGCCAGGGAATTAACCGCGAGTACATCCTGTCCGTCAACCCGGTGCGCCTCAATGCCAAATGCCTGGGCACGGGCCAGGATCTCGCCCGCTGCGATTTCGGAGGTTTTCGTGTATTCCGAATAGCCGTTGTTTTCGCATGCGTAGATCACCGGAAGCCTCCAGAGCGCGGCCATGTTCATGACCTCATACATCAGGCCCTGCGCCGTTGCCCCGTCGCCAAAGAAGCAGACCGTCACATCGTCCCTGCCCTGCATTTTCGCTGACAGCGCCGAGCCGGTCGCAATTCCCATGGAGCCGCCGACAATGGCGTTGGCACCGAGATTGCCGTTTGACTGGTCCGCGATATGCATTGAACCACCCTTGCCACGGCAGTATCCCGCTTCCTTGCCAAGGAGTTCGCAGAACATCTCCCTGAAGGCCGCTCCCTTGGCCACGCAATGCCCATGCCCGCGATGGGTCGAGGTGATTCTGTCAGTGATGCGCAGGGCTTCGCAGATTCCCACAGCAACCGCCTCCTCACCCGAATACATGTGCGTGAGGCCAGGCATCCTTGCCGAGAGATAGAGCTGGTTGGCATTGTCCTCGAAAGTACGGATACGCACCATCTGACGATACATTCGAAGATAGGCCTCGACATTCGATTTCATCTGGACCTGGCTCATGTTTCCTCGTTCCCTGCTGCGTCGCATCGCAGGCCGCTACAGGCGGCGCGTTAGGTCAGTAACGGTTTGAGATCGGCAGCTCTTCCGCCGGGAACAGGCTGATCACCTCACAGCCTCTATCCGTCACGACAACCTCCTCCTCGATCCTGGCTGCCGAGAACCCGTCGCTCGCCGGACAGTAGGTCTCAAGCGCGAACACCATTCCGGTCTGGATCTCCATCGGATTGTCAAGGCTGACCGCCCGGCTGATAATCGGCCGCTCGTGAAGCGCCAGACCCAGGCCATGGCCGAACTGCAGGCCAAAGGCGGAAAGCTCGTCTGGAAATCCGTATTCCTGCGCGGCAGGCCACAATCCGGCGACATGGTCGGTTGTCACCCCCGGCCTGATCGCCTCTATCGCCGCATCAAGCCATTCGCGGCATCTAACATAGGCATCATGTTGTGACGGGGTTGCCCGGCCAATGTTGAATGTGCGGTAGTAGCAGGTCCGATAACCCTGGTAGGACTGGAGAATGTCGAAGAACGCCTGGTCACCGGGACGGAACAGGCGATCCGTGAAATTGTGTGGATGCGGGTTGCAGCGTTCGCCCGAGATCGCGTTGATCGCTTCGACATCGTCCGAACCCATCTCGTAGAGGAGCTTGTTCGCAAGAGCGACGATGTCATTCTCCCGCACGCCCGGCTTCAGCTCTTCGTATATCATGTGGTAGACGCCATCGACCATGCTGGCTGCCTGCGTCAGCAACTGGATTTCGTCCCAGTTCTTGATTTCCCGGGCTGACAGCATGATCTGCTGGCCGTCGACCACCCGCAAGCCGGCTTCCTGCAATGCATGGAACATCGCCGTTTCGGCGTAGTCCACGCCTACTGGCATATCAATCAGACCGGCATCGCGGATCAGGCTGGCGATCTCTTCGGCATAGTGCTTCATCAGGCCAAAGGAGGGTGGAATCGTGCCTCTCATTCCAACGACGCCCGCACGGCAGTGATCGGGTTCCAGCCAGTCCGAATATTTCCGGTGATGCACCGCTGCCGAGCCGAAATCCCATACATACGGCGAGTCGTCACCGGTCAGCAGGCAGAACCGGCACATCTTGTCCCGCTCCCACTCCCCGATCTTGGTCGCGGACACATAGCGGATGTTGTTGACGTCAAAGAGCAGGAGCGTGCCGCATTCCGATGCCTTGAGTGCCTCGCGTGTTCGACTCAACCGGTAACGGCGCAGGCGATCATGGTCCACGCGCCGCTCGAAGTCGACGGAGGTATGGCCCCAGGCAGGCAGTCGGCCTTCCCAGTTCCAGTTAGGATCAAGATCGGTGGGTTTCAGGACATTCGGTCTCAGGACCTGGTTCATTCCGTTCTCCATGTAAATGTATCTGTCTGCGCGGAAAGCTGGCGTCGACGTAGCCGTGCACTGGCTGACGACTCATCCGTTCGCACAGGGGAAGCCATCTGGATCGGCTCTTTCAGCGCGGTGTTCTCGCAGCTGAGCCGCAAGCCAGTCAGCGGACTGGGGACGGTAACTGTAGGGACGGTTGTTCACGACATGGGAGCCATCCTCAACCATGTTCAGCGTGACGGGGCCGGAAACCGACCTGACGAGCCGCTCCGCATGGTCCGGCGGTATCACCCGATCAAGCCTGCCACCGACAACGTAGATCGGGCATTCGATCCGGTGGGCGATATCCTGCAGCCGCATCCGTTCGGCCACCGCCATCGCCTCGCCTTCGTTCTCTGCGTGGCATCTCGCAATGAATGCCGCGCGGGTAAGGCCGGGCGCACGTGCGAAAGCCTCGGCGAAGTCGTAAGGTCCGGTCAGCGAAATACAGGCCCGGACACGCGGCTCGAACGCTGCCGCCCGAGGCGCGTAATAGCCACCGAGACTGACGCCCCAGAGGCCGATGCGTGACGCGTCGACATCGTGCCTGGTTTCAAGCCAGTCGATCACAGCACCAACAGGCATTTCGTATTCAGGCAGGATTGGCAGTTCCTGTTCCGCCTCTCCCTGTCCCGGACCATCGAAAGCAAGGGTTGCGATGCCGCGCGCCAGGAACACTGCCTCGTTGGTGCGCATTTCCTCTTTTGCGGAATCGAGTCCCATGCACATCACGGCGACTGGCGGATATGCGCTCCCCCTTGGTTTTCTCAGAACGCCCGTCAGTGTGGTCGATCCATACCGGATCGAAACCTTCTCTCCTGGAGGATCGAGGTCAGGCAGCGCACGTTCATATGCCTGGACCGCAAGACGGTGCGCGGCAGCCATCCGTTCCACATCATGCACGAACAGGAATTTGGCGAAATGGTAGCAGACCGCTGCCGTAGCGAAATGCTCACCGGCACTGAGCCTGCGCCCTTCCCGCTCAGCGCTCTCTCCTAGCGCCGCATGGAAGTCTCCCCTGGCGACCCAGGCCGGACACCATTCGTCCCAGGTGGTGATTGACGAGGTCACGTCCTGGAAATCCGCCAGCGGAACCCCATTCGTGACCATTCTGTGCGACCAGTGCGCGGTAGCGGCCGCCACTCGTGCATCAATACTCCTGCCGTTTCCGGTCATCACTGGGCCTCCAGACTTCCGGAATCCCGTCCGGGCCGGGTCACCCCCAAGGCTTTGAGATCTGCCAGATGGGGATATTTTTCGGTCAGGAGCGCCCCGTGATAATAGGTTGGCCTAAACGATGGCATGGCGCGGATCCGGTCAAACCAGGCGCCGATGACCGGAATGCCGTCCCAGAAGTGGCCAAGATTGATGTCGTCCATCCTCACGATGACCGGCATGATCGCGACATCGGCCAGGCTGATTTCCATTCCCATTAGCCAGGGACCGCCGCTGTCCTCCAGCCAAAGCCCCATGCGTTCGACACCGCGGCGCAGGCGTCCCAACGCTTCCTCCATGTCCGCCTCCGGGAAGCCGGTGCGGCCCATGCGCTGAAGGAATTCCCGTCGCAGGGGCTTGCTGTCGCACAGCGCCTGGAACTCGACCTCGGACATGGCCTGGAAATGCGGAAGAAACGCCAGATTGTAGGACGGAACCCGAATTGCCGGAGTCGGAACCTCGTCTATGAACCGCATCATCGCCCGCATCCGGGCGATCTGCTGCGGGTCTCCCGGGCGCATCGGTTCAGTTTCCGGCAGAATGTCCTCCAGATACTCAAGGATGACCGTGCTGTCGATTACCGCAGCGCCTCCGTGGATCAGGGTCGGCACGACGCCGTTGGGGTTGATCGCCAGATATTCAGGCCGGAGCTGATCTCCCGAAAACAGGTCGAGCCTATGCTCCTCAAATCCCTGTCCCTTGGCATGAAGCGCGTATCTCACGCGCTGGCTGCAGGTGGATTGCGGGGCGTTGTAGAGAGCGAAATCCGCCATTGCCTCAGTCCCAGTTCAGGACGCGCGGCAGTCTCCGGTGCTGCGCGAGCGTTCCAACAATCCCGAGCGGAAAGAACATCAGCGCAAGCATCATGATAAGACCAGTCGCGAGTATGTTGATCTCCGAAGCGCCAAGCGTCGCCACGAAAAATTCGTTGAAGGCCACGATCAGGATGGCGCCGATCACCGGCCCGGCGATCGTGCCCTTGCCGCCGAGTATGCACATGAGCACCATATTCACCGAGATCAGGATGACCAGGAAGATGTTGGGCCGGATGTAGGTCAGATACTCGCCCCAAACGGCACCAGCCATGCCGACGAAGAACGCCGAGATCGCAAATGCCAGGACTTTGTAGAACCGGGTGTCGATGCCGGCGCTCTCGCTCTTGATTTCGTCCTTGGAGATCGCCCGCAGGCCTAGCCCGAACTTCGAATGCCGTATGCGGTAGGAGGCCCAGACAGCGAAAGCCGCCATCACGATGAACGCGTAATAGTAGGGCAGTTTCGCCCATTGTACCGGAAGGTCGTTCGCTTTCAGCGATACACCAGCCGCCCCGCCCACGAAGTCCCAGTTCTCGAAGAAAATCCGGAAAATCATCACCAGCGCCAGCGATGAGATGATGAAGGACGGACCCCTTACCCGCAGAGTGATCAGGCCGATGAGATAGCCAAGCGCGCCAGCGACAAGGCCGGCGAACGGTGCCAGAGCGATCGTCGATATGCCGTATCGGGCGAACACCATTCCGGCAAAGTAGCCGCCGACCGCGAAAAACACGTTGTGTCCGAGGGAGATATAGCCTGCGAAACCCCCGAGAATGTTCCATCCCGAAGCCATGACGACATAGGATGCGGTGTAGAGAACGAGGTGTAGAACGTAGTTGTAGTTGCCGACGAACTGCAGCGCGGGAAGAGCGAGAAACACTGCCAGGACAGCCGGAGGGAACCATGTCGCACGCGTGGTGTCGGCCGCTGCGGCCAGAGATTCGTTGTAGGCCTGCCGCTGCCTGAGGATGTCGGATGTGTCATGGACGGGCATCAAGCAAGCTCCGGTTTCTCGCCGAAAATGCCCTGGGGCCGCACTAGAAGGACGACGAAGAGCGAGACGAAAAACGTCAGCGTCGACCACGTGGCACCAAAGAAGAATCCCACATAGGCTGCGACCGTCGATAGGATGAACGCGGCCAGGACGGTTCCCAGGATTGATCCCATGCCGCCCAGCACAACAAGGGACATCAGGATCGCAATCCACTCCCAGTGCTTTGCCGGGAAGAAGGAGAACACGAAGGATACCAGCGATCCTGCCGCGCCGGCCAGCCCAACCCCGATCGCGAAGCTGACGAGGCCAACGAAATTGACATTGACGCCGAGGAGTTCCGCTGCCTCCCGGTTCTGCGTGGTTGCGCGAATTGCATAACCGAAGCTGGAATATTTGAGAAACAGCGCGAGGCCACCGATCAGAGCAAGCGACACCAGACCTGCGTAGAGCTGGCCTTTGGGGATGAACACCGAGCCGATGAAGAACGCGTCGGTGGCGTAGTCAGGAGAGGTGACACGCTGCGTGTTGGTGAACGCCCCTCCCAGTCCACCTTCAACCACCATGGCGAGCGCGAAGGTAAGAAGCACCGTCATCTCCGAATATTTCGCGGAACGCGCCTCGCGTTCGAACACGAGCCGATAGAGCAGCACGCCTGTTGCCGCGAGGATGGCCGCGGCGACCGGCAGCGCGGCGAGCGGGTCGGCACCAAGCAGCCGGAACGCCCAGTAAGCGACGTAGGCACCGGCCATGATCAGGGAAGGATGCGCCAGATTGACGATCCGCATCACGCCGAACACCAGGCTCAGGCCTGCTCCCATCAGGGCATAGACGCCGCCTAGGGCGAGACCCAGCACGAGTATCTGAATCAGTTCCGCCATCATGCCGCCCGCTTACCACCAAGGTAGAGTTCCTGTATCCGCGGGTCTGCGAGGATTTCCCCACCAGGTCCTTCGAAGAGCGTCCTTCCAAGATCCAGGACGATTCCCCAGTCGGAGTTTTTCAGCCCGAACAACGCGTTCTGCTCGACAAGGAGTATGGTGATCCCTTCATCAGCCATAACCTTCATGATGCCGAAGACTTCCTGAACAATCTTTGGCGCCAGTCCAAGCGATGGTTCGTCGAGCATGACAATCTCTGGCTTGAGGATCATCGTGCGTGCCATCGCCAGGGTCTGCTGCTGGCCACCCGACATCGTGCCGGCTGGCTGATCGCGCCGTTCCCGCAGTATTGGAAACCGCTCCTCAATGTCATCGATACGCCGTTCCAGATCCGACTTGTCCGGCAGGGAGAAGCCACCCATTCTGAGGTTTTCGCGGACGGTCATTTTCGGAAACAGCGCCCGTTCCTGGGGCACGAAGCAGATTCCCTTTCTGAGCACCTGGTCAGGCCGAAGCCCCTTCAGGCTTTCGCCACGGAACCTGACGTCGCCCTTCCTGATCCTGAGCATGCCCACGATGGCTTTCAGAAGCGTGGATTTTCCCGCGCCGTTTGGCCCGATGATGCAGTGGACCTTGCCGGGACGAACCGAAAGCGATGCTCCGTTAAGGATGGATGGGCCATCGCCATATCCCGCGACCACATTGGTGACTTCAAGGAGGCCGCTCATGCCGCTTCCTCCAGTGCGCCGCCGAGATACGCGTCCAGAACATCCGGGTTCTCACGCACCTCCTCGGGCGTTCCTTCCGCGATCACCACGCCCTGGGCCATGACGACGACGCAATGTGAAAGGCGCATGATCAGTTCCATATTATGCTCGACGATCAGAACCGTGAGTCCCTGTTCGTTGAGCTTGCGGATGTGGCCGATGATTTCCTCAAGCAGCGTCGGGTTTACGCCACCCGCCGGTTCGTCAAGCAGAATGATCTTGGGATTGCTCATTAGCAGCGCAGCCAGATCCATGAGTTTTTTCTGGCCGAAACTGAGATTCGCGCCATCTTCGTGAGCGATCCGAGTGATGCCAAGGAATTCAAGGATTCCCATGGCTTTGTCGATTTCCTCTGGACTCATTGCCGGTCGGAACAGGTCGCGCCACCCGCTTATCCTTGACTGGCAGATGACGTTCTCCAGAACGGTCATGTCGCTGAGGTTGCGCGAAATCTGGAATGTTCGGGACAGGCCGCGTGCCGTGATCTGATGGGGCCGCAGCATATCGATGCGCTCGCCGTCGAGCCAGATTTCACCTGCTGTAGGGGTCATCGTCCGGCTGATGCAATTGAACGCGGTGGTCTTTCCCGCTCCGTTGGGTCCGATCAGCGCGGTGATCCGTCCGCGTTCGGCGGTGAAGGAGCATCCATCGACTGCGCGGATTCCGCCGAAATGCTTGCTGAGTTCCTTGACCTCAAGCATGGCCTGCTTCCTGTTGGCCGGAGAGAAGATGGCCGGGCGCGGGCCGCGCCCGGCCTGAAGGGTGATCAGAATCCGTTCTTCGGATGGACGAGATCCGAGACTTCCGGAAATTCGTCCGTCGGATAGACGAACTGCAGCTCGCCCCCGTTCCACTGCGCCACCAGGAACGGCTTGTTAACCGGAAGGCCGACCTCGTCCCAGGAGAATCGACCGAGGATCGTTCGAACCGGATCATTAGTCGTGCGGGCGGAAAGCCAGGCGCCCATGGCGTCGTTGTCGGCGGATCCAGCGCCGATGATGGCCTGCTCGATGCCCTGGCAGACAGCGAAGGGAATCGCCGCATCCTCGTCGGGCGCGAAGCCGAATTCCTCAGTGAATGCCGCTACGAAATCGGCATTTGAGAATTCCTCACCGGCCAGCGTACCGACATAGGGCGCGTCTGGATGCCATGACGTGTGCATGAGGATTGCGTCGGAGGCTTCCTGGGTGCCTTCGTAGAATTCCACCTGGGTTCCCTGGCTATAGTAGACCATCTTTGGTTCGGCCCGCACCGTCTTAAGCGCACGGGTGATCTGGACGGCCTCTTCCGCCGACGCAGTGAGCGCGATTATCAGCTCAGCTCCGGAGCGCTTGATCGAGTTGGCGAGGTTGAGCCAGTCATTGAATCCCTCTTCCGGCCATTTTTCCGAATAGACGACTTCGATTCCGGCGTCGGCCAGATAGCCTGGCGCCAGATCGGCCACTTCCGATCCATCTGCGGGATCCATGACCTTGTGGCCGAGGAAACCCGCTTCGACGGCATTGGCGAAGAAGTCATCGGCCGCGACGACGGCGGCGGTGGTCGGACGATCGCCCTCGGCGACGAGATCGGTGATGATACCCTGGAGCGATGAGCCGACATATTCTGCCGCATTCGGCTGGAAGTAGAACAGGTTCCTGTGGCCCTGCGTGTAGATGCGCAGCGCTCCGCCAGCCGGAATCGGATGGACGAAACCGTTCTTGGCGAGAATGTTCGCGACCGGAAATGTCAGGCGCGAGGAAAACGTTCCGAAAACCGCATCCACCTTGTCAACGTTGATGAAACGTTCATACTGATTGATCGCAGTTGCGGGGTCCGAGCGGTTGTCGGACATGATCAGCTCGACCTGCTGGCCGAGAATGCCGCCGCGTTCGTTGATCATCTTGACGCAGAAACCGTAGCCCTGTTCGTGCTTGGCTCCCGCGATCGAGAACGCCCCTGTCAGGGGGAGGGATGCGCCGATCTTTATCTCCGCGAATCCCGCCGTCGCGGCCAGGGTCGCTGCCGCTGTCGCAGCGAGCAGAGTTCCAATGTGTTTCATGTCTGTTTCCTTCCTATCGGCTAAGGGGTCGGCCGGTCTGGGCCGGATTGGGTTGAATGGAGATTGCTGCCCGTTTCCCTCGGATCCTGGTTTCCTGACCGGTTCATTCGGCGGCCATGGGTGTTTCCAGCCCGGTTGGGTAGGGGCTGTTCTCGCTCTCAAGGGCGATTCCAGACGCTCGGGCGACGGTTTCCAGGAGCGCGGCGAAATCCTTCTGCAGATAGGCGTCAGGATCGTCCTGCAGCGTGGCCGCCCCGAAATGCGCCTGAAGCGCCTCGCGTGTCGTCGCGGTGACCGGCATCGGCACGTTCAGGTCTCGCCCTGAAGCCAGACCCAGATCGAGATCCTTGCGCAGGAGTTCCGGCGTGAAGGTCGTTGTCCAGTCAAGGTTGACCAGGGCGTTGGTTTTGTAGCGGGTGAAGGTCGAACCCATGACCGAATTGTTCATGAAGTCGAGAAACGCACGTCGCGGAACGCCTGCCTTCTGCGCAAGGATAGTGATCTCGGCCAGATTCTGAATGACGACCCCGAGAAAGACATTGTGGGCGATCTTGCAGAAACGCGCGAGTTCTCCCTCTCCGACATATGAGACTCCGCTCGCGGCGACTGTGGCGATCACGTCCCTGACGCGGTCGAACGCGCCGCTCGGGCCGGAAACCACCGCACTCAGCTTTCCGGCCCTGACGCATTTGCCGTTGCCGCTGACCGGTGCGCAAACGAATTCCGCGCCCCGCTCGGCGAGCCTACCGCGTAGTTCTGCTGAGTGTTCGACACCAATGGACGAGAAATCCAGGAAGACTCCAGGCGCTCCAGTGCCGCTGAGGACGCCCCCATCGCCGAAACAGACAGCTTCCACATCCTTTCCGGTTGACACCATCGTCGCCAGGACATCGGAGTCCACGAGGTCGGCGGGGCGGTCGACAAGCCTGGCGCCCCTTTCCACCAGGGGCTCGGCCTTCGAACGTGTTCGGTTCCAGACCCTGACGTCGTAGCCTGCGTTGATGAGACGTTCGGCCATGGGATATCCCATGCGCCCCATTCCAACCCAGCCAATCGATGGTTTCGGCATTTTTGGTTCTCCAGCCTATGTAACTGCCACGCGGATCCAGACCATCTGGATGCGCAGGTTGGCGTCCCTGATCAGATTGAAAACCGGGCATCGCGCCTCGGTCTCTTCGACAACCGCCTTCAGGCGGGCTTCGGTCTCACTCGTGCGCACCATGGCCTCAACCTTGACCGACTGAAAATGAGGGACCACTCCCCACACTCCGGATCGGCCGCGTGTGTCGATAGTGAAGGCGGCATCGAAGTCAATTCCGTCATAAAGGAATTCCATTTCGCGCGCCGTTCGGCTGATCGTCGCCGATTCGCAGCCGCAGAGCGCAGCAAGCACGCCAGTCAGAGGCGTCGGACCACGATCCGTTCCCCCAAGGGCGGAGGGCTCATCGAAGACCCAGTGTCCGGCTTCACCAAAATCGACAGCTGTGGCGAGCGTTCCAACGTTAGAGGCAGACAGTGCCTGACGCCGGATGACTGGCCTAGTGAAGTCCGCCATGTCAACGACATTAGTCATGTCCGCGTATCGTCTCCATTCCCGCATAGCGCAGCGATGCCTGGCCCAACGCATATCAGCGCATTGCGCAAACGATTGCATTCGCTCTATCGACTGATTCGCAGTAAGTCAACAATTTTGTGCAAACGATTGCGCACAGCATTCGGTGAGTGTAGGCTGAAGGCTCGACGGGACGGTGAAATGAAAAAAAATGTGACGCTTAAGGATATTGCGCGTGAAACCGGAGTTCACGTTTCGACGGTCTCTCGTGCGCTTTCCCCGGAAAGGCGGGTTGCCATGTCGCCCGAGGTTGTGACGCGGATCCGGGAGGTGGCCGAAACCATGGGTTATCGCCCGAATCGGCTGGCGTCCGGATTGCGTACGCGTCGGACCATGTCGGTCGGAATCATGATTCCCGACATCACGAATACGCTATTTCCTCCAATCGTCCGTGGTGTCGAAAGCGTCCTGGAGCCGAGCGGTTACACTTCCATATTGGTAAACACGGACAATGATCCGGAGCGCGAGGCGCGTCTGTTCGATGTTCTTCTTGAGCATGGCGTCGACGGGATCATCGACGCGGCGGCGCGCTGCACTGATCCGCTTCTCTGCGAGGTAGCTGACGAAGTACCAGTGGTGACCGCGAACAGACAGGTGGAAGAATCGTCGCTGCCTTCCGTTGTGAATGATGACGCGGGAGGAGTGCGCAGGATGGTTCGTCTGCTCCGGGATGCCGGACACAGGAAGATAGCCCATATTGCGGGCCCGCCGGGACTTTCCACCGGCACCACGCGGCGAGAAGCGTTCGAGGCGACAATGCGGGATCTCGAACTGGAGATTCCGGACGGGACCATTGTCGCCGCGCAGCGCTATGACGAAGACGAAGGCCACAGATGCGCGGAAGCCCTGCTTGACGGCCGCGAAGGTCTTACCGCCATCCTCTGCGCCAATGACCGGCTGGCGATCGGGGCAGTAGGGGCGGTCACGCGGCGCGGTCTTCACTGCCCAGAGGATCTGTCGATTACGGGCTTCAACGACATTCCGTCTCTCGACCTCATTCCCCCGGGCCTGACCACAATAAGGATCCTGCAGTTCGATGTAGGACGTATCGCCGCAGAGCATCTGCTTGCGATGATGACGGAGCCCGAATGTCAGGTACCGATGACGACAGTTCTGCCGGTATCCCTAATCGAGCGTGGCAGCGTGGCGGCACCAAAATCTCGGGATGGGGAATGACCATCCGGACAGTCGCAATGACGGAACAGGAGCGTGACGTGGAGAGCGGCGGACATTCAGGAAGGATCATTGCGGTCGAAGAGCATTTCATGCACCCGGCGCTGTCGGATCATTTCGGCGCGGCCGCGCGCCATCCCCCGGAGATTTCGAAGCGCCTGTATGATTACGCCGAGCTTCGGGTTGAGGAAATGGATGCGGCGGAAATTGACCTTCAGGTGCTGTCGCACCAGTCCCCCGGAAGCCAGCGGCTGTCCGATGACATAGCCGTGGCCGCCTGTCGGCAGGTCAATGACGCTTTGGCGAGGATCATTGCCGAAGTTCCCGAGCGGTTCTCGGGATTCGCCATGGTGCCATCCATGCTACCTGACGCGGCGGCGGATGAGCTTCAGCGATCCGTGGAGGAGCTTGGTCTCAGGGGCGCGATGATTCATGGGCTGAGCCGCGGTCAGTTCATCGATGGGGAAGACTTCTGGCCGGTATTCGCCCGTGCCGAGAAACTCGGCGTTCCAATCTATCTGCATCCGGCGATGCCCGACGCCACTGTCACCGAACGCTACTACGCGCCCTACGATCGAAGCCATCCGATGCTCACCCGCGCAGCCTGGGGATTTGGCGTTGAGGCGGGCACCCAGGCGGTCAGGCTGGTGCTCAGCGGAGTGTTCGACCGGCATCCGGACCTAAGGATCATTCTGGGGCATCTTGGTGAGGCGATTCCATTCCTTCTGCCCAGGATTGACGAGTCCCTTTCCAGGCCAGGGAATGTCCCGGTCAGGTTCAGTGAGGTGTTCAGGCGGAATTTCTGGGTTACCACGAGCGGCTTTTTTTCGGATGCCGCGCTGCGCTGCTGCCTTGATGCGCTGTCACCGGACCGCGTTCTATTCGCCGTCGACTGGCCCTATGCCGACAACATGGCGGGGGTCGACTGGCTGCGCGGTTCGTACGTGGACGACGCATTGAGGGCAAGGATCTTCAGCGAAAACGCCGCAGCGCTTCTGCGCCTTTGACCCGCAGTGCAAAGAATATGGGTGCCCTGAAAGACTGGAACTGACCGGGAGGCAGAACTCGATTCCTGCCGCGATCTGTCCCACCATAACAGCGTCTCCCGTCATCATCATGCGGGATGGCCTGCCGATGCCGCAAGCGCAACAGGTAACGCAAAGCTGCCGGGCCTCGACCGATAGGGCAGGCTCCGAAGGGAGGGTGCAACGGGTAGGTCCCGGGCATGTTTCACGCGGCTGGGGATAGAGTGCAGCTCAGATCCGCTGGAAATCCTGCAGACATACGCAGTGAGCGCAAGCGTAAGGCTGTTCCTCCCTTCCCAAACAAATGGATCGAGCCAGGATCGCCACCTTAACGCGTCAGAATCCGCCCCATGAGTTCAGATCCGATGAGGCACCATTATCCCTGCCCAGACCGACTTCTGTTGCGAGACAGCCATGCATCCACGAGCGCAACGGTCCTGTCAATCGCCGGTAGCTGGAGACCTCGCCCTGCCGCAATCGCCTGAACAAGCCGGTCAACCCGTTCTATGTCGGTAGCGCCAGCCGCGACGGCCCGGGCTGCGGAAGATGGGGTGACGAGAAACTCCGCTGCCCTGGCGTATTTTTCGAATGGGACCATATCCGCCCCATCAGCGCCAAGCGATATGCATAGCTGCGCAACCCATTCATAGAGTTCCCGGGACCCTTCGAGGTCGCCATGCACGGCTTCCCGGATCGGGCGTATGTCTTCTGACCCAATACACTGGTAGTTTCCGGCAAGCAGCATGCACCATTTGGCCATAGGTACGAATATGGATTCATGCACCCTGAGCTTGACGGGGATCTCGACAGATTCATCTCCAAGCCTTAGTCGCGATGCCTGTATGTCAGCCTCCAGTCGATGGAGCATCGACGTGTGTTCGTCGGATTCGAACCTGGCAGCCTTGAAATTCGTCGGGAGGCGCACCTGAAGTACGTTTACCGGCTGGTCCGGCGGGCGAAAAGCCTGCGGATCAGGGCTGCACAGCGTCATGAGATGCGGGTCGAAGCCATCCCAGACCGTCGCATCTGAATAACTGCTGCGGCAGGCATCGACATCCACTCCCGGAATGCGCTTCAGATAAGGCAGGGGTGGCATGTTCATGATCGACATGCAGGGTCGTGCGGACGCGGTGATGCGGTTGAGAAGATGTCGGATGTCACCGTGTCGATATTGGGGTTCCTGCATCGCCAATACAGCGAGATCGAATTCCTCAGGATCAGTATCTCCAGGGCTCCCCGCGGAAACGGTTCCTTCGAGATCTCGAGAGCAGATCTCGACCAGACCTTCCCTGCCCCTGATGGGCATCTTTACCACTGCCCCCTCCGAATTGATCAGATCAGCTTCATCAGGCAGGCACACCAGCCGAACGGAATGTCTGGCCATAGCCAGTTTCACTGCCAGTAAGTAACCATAGGAGGCCCCCAGTATCACGATGTTGTATCTGTCTGTCATTCCGGTCTCTTTCCTTGTCAGAGCGGCATTTCACATCGCGAGGACGGACAATGTCAGCCATTGTCCAGAAATGTTTCGAAGAGTCCCGACTTTCTCAGCTTCGGATCCCATGCGCCTACCCGCTACCCAGGTCCATATGCTCCAACCTTTGACGTGTGAAGTCCGGCAGTGACGAGCGCTTCGGCCATTGCCACGGCACAGCTCAGTCCATCAATGACCGGCAGTCCGAACTCATCCGACAGTTGCAGCGTCAGATCAGTCATGCCTGCGCAGCCAAGGACGATCGCGTCTGACTGGTCTTCCTGGATTCCGGCCTCAATGACCCGGCGCATGGTTGCCATTGCCGCCGAAGACATGTTCTCGAGTTCCAGTACCGGAATGTCAGTCGCCCGCACCCTGGCGCAGCGGGAGGTGATGCCGTATCTGAGCAGGTTGCTTTCCAGCACTGGTACGGAGCGCGAAAGGGTTGTAATTACGGTAAATCTGTTGCTGAGCATTCTCGCTGCGTAACAGGCGGACTGGCCGATACCCAGAACCGGCGCATCCACCATGCACCTCACGGCATCCAGCCCGGTATCATCGAAACATGAAATCACGATTCCGTCCACATGTCTGTGGCGTTCGATCTGCTCCAGCATACCGGCAAGGCAGAGCGCCCCGTCATAGTAGCCCTGAATGCTTGGAGGTCCTGATTCTGAACCAACCGTTAAGATCCGGGTGCCTGGCCTCGCGGCACGCTTCGCGGCACGATCTATGGCCTCGGTCATCGAGGCGGTGCTGTTGGGGTTAACGACGAGCAGATCCATGATTCGCCTACACCGATCCTCCAAGATATGCCGCCTTTATGCGGCTATCATTCAGCAGACTTCGCGACTCTCCGGATATGACGACGTTTCCTGTCGTGATGGCGTAGGCCCGATGGGAAATGCTCAGTGCCATGCGGGAATTCTGCTCGACCAGTAGAACGGAAACGCCGTCGTCACGATTGATTCGTATGATTGATCGCGCGATGTCCTGAACGAGTTTTGGAGCTATGCCGAGCGATGGCTCATCAAGAAGCAGGAGTTTCGGACGTGCCATAAGCGCCCGACCAATTACAAGCATCTGCTGCTCTCCGCCCGAAAGCGTTCCGGCTGACTGGCCTAACCGTTCCTTGAGGCGGGGAAATCGTTCAAGTACGCTCTCCAGTGACCGCCTGATGTCTGCCTTGCCACTGCGGGTGAACGCGCCCATCATCAGGTTGTCCTTGACCGACATGTAAGGAAACACCCGGCGCCCCTCGGGCACCATTGATATGCCCAGACCTACGATGCTGGCAGTGTCGAGACCATCGATGCGCTCACCCCTGAAACTGATTGAGCCGCTTTCAATTCTGGAAAGCCCGGTTATCGCCCGCAGAATGGATGATTTTCCCGCGCCGTTGGCACCGATGAGAGCAACGGTCTCACCCTCAGTCAGATCAATCGTCACACCCCTTAAGGCATAGACGCGGTCGTAATAGAGTTTGACATCCTGAAACTGCAGTATCTTCGACGGCATGTCCTAAACCCCAATTTCATCATCGGAACTGCCCAGATAGGCTTCGATGACCTTTTCATTCTCCTGTATCTGCGAGGGCGTGCCTTCAGCGATCTTTTCGCCGAAATTCAATACAACGATCCGGTCGGAGATTGACATGACTGCAGCCATATCATGCTCCACGAGCAATACCGTCACGCCTCGATCCCTGACGGATTTCACGAGCGAAACCATGTTCTTCGTCTCGTCAAGGTTCATCCCCGCAAAGGGCTCGTCTAGCAGCAGAATGACCGGATCAGTGGAAAGCCCGATCGCGATGCCGAGCGCCCGCAGATGGCCCTGCGGAAGACCGCCCGCCCGCTCACCGGCAATGTCCGACATCCCCAGGAAGGCAAGGATTTCATCCGCCCTTCGGCCAAAGTCGCTCTCGTCGAGACGCGCTGCACGGGTGCCGAGAAAATATCCGGCAAGCGATGCCGATGACCGGAGATGCTGTGCCAGTATCACACTCTCCCTCACCGTCATTTCCTTGAAAATCGTGGTTTCCTGGAAGGTTCGCACGACTCCCTTCCGAGCCACGACGTGGGGTTTCAGGTCGGATATCCGCTCACCGCGGAACAGCACTTCACCGGAGGTCGTAGACAGAAACGACGTGATCAATTTGAATAATGTGGATTTTCCGGCACCATTCGGCCCAATCACGGACAGGATTTCATTTTCATATACATCGAAGGAAACCGCATTCGTTGCCGTCAGCCCGCCGAATTTTCGGGTCAGTTCACGGATCTGAAGAAGAGGGGTCATTTCCAGATCTTCCGGATTGAGCCAAGACGTATGCTGAGAAGACCATTCGGGAGAACCAGGATCAGCAGGATCAGTATGCCAGAGAACACCAGCAGCTGGTACTTTCCGAGCTCGAACAGGAGATCCCAGCCGAAATACAGCGTCAGCGTACCGAGCATCGGGCCGAACACATATCCTAGCCCACCCAGGAAACAGTTCAGCATGAAATCTATGGAGTCCTTGACGACAAAGCTCGATGGATAGACCGACTGCGCGATCGCGCCGAACATGGCACCTCCCAGACCGCCGAAGAAGGAGGATATCGCGAAGACGATCAGCCGCAGGTTAGCGACATTGACTCCGACGGAGGCGGCAAGTTCCTCGTTCTGCTGCATAGACCGGCAAAGATGTCCCAGGCGCGAATTCACTATCCGGTATAGTGACGCATAGCAGACGACCATCAGCAAACAGGCGGCATAGTAAAATGCGAGCTTGGGATTCTCGATGGTTGAAAAGTCGGGAATGATGGTGATGCCAATAACCGATAGCTCTCCTGGCAATGGGATGGACACAATTCCCTTTGCGCCGTTGGTGATCGGCAGTGCCAGTGCCGTCAGCCGGACCACTTCGGTCAGTACCAAAGTGATCATCGCAAAATATACTCCGCGCAGTCGCAGTATGGGAAGGCCGATCACGATTGCCACCAGGCTAGCGAAGAGACCTGCAAGAGGCAGGGATATCCAGAACGAAACATCTGCCCTAGTGACCAGGATGGCCGATACATAGGCGCCAATCAGGGCAAAGGCGCCCTGACCAATGTTGATCCGGCCGATATAGAATGTGAGCCAGACACCGGCACTTGCGACGGACAGCAGCGCCACGGAGGTCAACGTGAAATAGAAGTTCCAATACCCGGTGACCGCGATAAGGAAGGGGATCAGCCAGAATACCGCGATGAGGAACACTGCACAGAAGGCGAGGGCCCGCAGAGGGCGCGTGTCTTTGCGGCTCATGCTGCTATCCCCAGGGCTTGCCCATTAGTCCCTGTGGGCGAATGGCAAGAAAGGTCATCAGGGCGACGAAAATTACAAGATAGGTGATGTCCCCATATTGGGAAAGCACGGCAAGCCCGACAGCCTCAAGCATGCCGAGAATGAATCCACCGAGTATCGCGCCCGAGATTACACCGGCTCCACCGATCATGACCATCATGAACGCCTTGATTGACGTGGGGCCACCCATACCGAGATTGACACCGGTAATGGTGACAAGCAGACCGCCCACCAGGCCCGCCAGCATGGCGCCAAGAGCAAATCCGATCATGGAGTATCGGGTGACATTGACACCCATCAACTCGGCTGCGACCCGGTCCTGTGCCAGGGCCCTGAGGGCTCGTCCGGTCTTTGTGAACTGCATGAAGCTGATGAACGCCACGATGGAAATGATGGCAAGAAAGCAGATCAGGATCCGATCATATGGCATTATGATCCGAAAGTCCCAGTTCAGGACTCCATCGACGATCTTTGGAACACCGCGCTGCTTTTCCCCGAACACCAGCAGAATGACCGCATCGAGAAGAAAGGCGATGCCAGCCGCAAGCAGCATGGTACTCTCCTCCCGGGCTGATCTCTTGATCACCGGACCAAACAGGAATTTTTCGATCAAGGCACCGAGAACCGCGAGCGTTACACAGGACATCAGGAGAGCGAACAGAAACGGCATTCCGAACTGGCCATAGAACGTATAGGTCACAAATCCTCCAATGACGTACATCTGACCATGGGCAAAATTCAGTACGTTCATGAGGGCAAAGATCAGGGTCAGCCCGAGAGCGATCATTGCATATTGTGAGCCAAGATAGACGCCGTTTGCGATAACCTGTTCCATGGGAGCATCCTACACTGCGGCCGCACCGGACCCAGGTGTTCAGGTCCGGTGCGCGTTTCTCCGTGCCTAAGGTCAGTCCTTAACCTTAGTCGACTTCAGCCACAAAGAGCGTTTCGAACTCTCCGTCCTGATAGACGTTCACGACAAGAGGCACCGCAAGCTGCCGGCGCTGCCCGAATGATGACATACCCACATAACGCATCGTGGCGTCGCCCTTCATGTAGGGGTTGGGCGCCTCGAACATGTCCATGGCCTGCTTGAAGACTTCGACATCATCAATGGCCGCCGGATTCGCCGCCAGCGTTGCCAGGATGTATTCGAGAGCGTAGACCTTGGTATTGGACTCGTCGTTGTACTCTCCGAACATCTCGGTGTATCTCGCAACGAACTCCTTCATCATGTCGGACGCGATTTCCGGAGTGGACGCGCCACCTACGGATATGAAGCCGTTCGCGAGATCGCCTGCGCTCTCGCGCAATACCTGGGCATCCTGGGCGGTCTCCGTCGATATCAGCCCCTGGTATCCCAGTTCACGCGCAGACCGGATCAACTGCGGCGCACCGGCTGGAGACACGCCGGACAGTATCAGCAGATCGGGATTCGTGCGAATTACGGGAGTAAGGACTGGAGTGAAGTCCGTGGTGTCCACCTGGTAGGTTACGTTGGCGGAGACCACTTCAAGCCCGAGCGCTTCCGCCGCTTCGCGACCGCTGTCGCGCTGGCTGAGCGGATCGGACTCATTGGCCGCAATGAAGGCAACTGTCTTAACGCCTCTTTCCTCCATCAGGTATTTGTAGATGGCTGGACCGGACTGGTAGTTGGCGACCATTCCAAGAACGGCATTGGAAGCTGGAGCCGTGTACAGGGCCCTTGGAAAGGCGTAGGGGAAATAGATGATTCCATTTGCCTCGGCCACAGGGCGAACGGCAGCCGCACCGTCATCGACGTTCGGTCCGACCACGTAGTGGATCCCTTCCTGAGCCATTTTCTCCATCCCGGCGATCGCTCGCTTTGGATCCTTCTGGTCATCGAAGGAAACAATTTCGATGTCATAGGTGACATCTCCGATCGTGTATCCACCGGTCTCGTTAATCCATGCCGCGCGGGTCTCCATCGAACGTTGGTTCGATATGCCCCATGCGGCTGCCGGCCCGCTCGTCACGCCGACAAAGCCGATCTTGAGGACGGGATTTTCGGCCAGGGCTGGTGTTCCCATCAAGGGTCCCAGCGCGAGTGCCGCCGTCAGAACCGTGAGTATGTTTCTGCGTCTCATTTCTCCCTCCAGGGTGGTTTTGGGTTGTCGAAACACATCCGCGTTCGGGGTAAATTCCTCAGCGGACATGAAAGCTCTATCCCCATTACGGCATGAATGCAATTGCCGCCCGCAACGCTTCGAGGAATCCCTCACGAAACGCGAATTACATCGCACGAAATGCGAAGCCTTCAGATGCCGCAGGACTATCCACGCTGGTCTCTGTAATGGATTTGACCTGACTGTTCCGTCGGTTCCATTCGTGTTACGGGCGGTCTGCCGGGAGCGGGTTCGCCGCCTTATGCACGGGTCTCCGCGCGGATCCTCGTGGGAGCGTCGGCGTTCGGCGAGTTGAGAAGAGCACGTCAAACGCCTCCTTCCAGTGCGGCGCGAAGTGGCGCGTGGCCTCGGTCACGCATCGACCGCGGCCTGCCCTTTACACATTGGGTCAGCCGGACCTTCATCCGCCCGGGTTTGGCGGACTTCTGCCCCGTCTGGCCATGAAACCGCATCCCGTCGCGATCGCCATGAGTAAGGCATATCCCTTCCAGAAGGTCTGGCGTCCGGGAGGCCCTTCATGCCTGCGGTTCATGTAGCCACCCCGGCGGGCAGATCCGGCGCCTCCCGTCCCAGCAGGGTGATGGCCGGTGGCGTTCGCCCCAGAGCAGAGCGAGCGCGGCAGGAAGATGACAATGGCCGGGAAGGTTCCGATGATCGGCATCACTGCGGCAAACGCGATGAGAAACCCCGCTGTCAGAAACACGATGGGCGGCACGGCCTTGACTGGCTTCGGTTCTGCTACCTGTTGCGGTGACAGGCGGGTGGCCCTGTAGGCCTGCAGCGCCGCGAGCACGAACATGATCAGCAGAACCGCACGCGGAAAGACCGTGGGCTGGATGCCTTGGGCGAGGATCGCGGAAACCTTGTCGAACGTGTAGGTTACGGCGGAAAAGACCATGACGAAGATGGACTCGAACAGTAGCGCCCGATCAATCGGCTTCACGTCTGTATCTGATGTCGACATGAAAGATCCCGCAATCTGCATTGGGTGCGCTGGCTCGTACGGACCCGGGCCAGCCAGGTTCATTGCAATATGGGACCTGATGGGCAAGCTCGCGGGCAAACCGGTCTTCAAGCTCCTGGGCGAGCGCACCAAGGAAAGGATCCCTGTCTATTGCTCGAAACTCTACTCCGGTCCGATCGAGGTGATGCAGAAAGAGGCCGAAGCGGCCAGGACGGCCGGCCACAACGCCTACAAGATGCGGTTTGGCTGGGGTCCCAGGGATGGCATGGCGGGCATGCGTGAGAACCTCATGCGTGTCGAGGCGGTGCGCGAGGTCATCGGATATGATGCTGACCTCATGCTGGAATGCTACACGGGCTGGAATCTCGATTACACTAGGCGCATGTTGCCGAAACTGGTGAAATTTGAGCCGCGCTGGCTGGAAGAGCCCGTCATCGCGGATGACATGGAAGGTTATGCCGAGCTCAACGCGATGAATATAGTTCCAATCTCGGGCGGCGAGCACGAGTTCAGCGTCATCGGCTGCAAGGATTTGATCCTGAAAAAAGCTGCGAGCGTGCTGCAATACGACACCAACCGCGTCGGCGGCATCACGGCGGCCCAGAAGATCAATGCCATCGCCGAGGCGTGCCAGCTTCCGGTGATCCCGCATGCAGGCCAGATGCATAATTATCATCTGACGATGGCCAATACGAACTGCATGATCTCGGAGTATTTTCCGGTCTTCGATGTCGAGGTCGGCAACGAGCTGTTCTACTACATCTTCGAAGGTGACCCGGACGCGGTGGACGGCTTCCTCCAGCTTGACGATGATCTGCCCGGGCTGGGCATCACGATCAGCGACAGGCACCTGCATCATTTCGAGATCACGGAGTAACGCTGATGTATTCTGGAATATGGCCTGTCGTCCCAACGCCATTCCTTGGGGATGGCAGCGTAGACTACGACAGCATGAAGCGGGTATTGGACTTCACGATCGACTGCGAAGTCGATGGTCTTTGCATTCTCGCAAACTTCTCAGAGCAATTCCTGTTATCGGACGACGAACGGGAACAGCTGACCAGGCTCTGCCTGGAGCATGTTGCCGGGCGCACCAGGGTCATCGTCACGATCAGTCATTTCGCGACGCGGATTGCGGTCGAGCGTGCCCGGCTGGCGAAAGATTGCGGTGCGGACATCGTGATGCTGATGGCACCCTATCACGGCGCGCTCCTGAAGGGCTCGCCCGAGGACACCTTCGAACAGTTCGCGGCTGTGGGAGAGGTGGGCATTCCCATCATGCTGCAGGACGCGCCGCTATCGGGCGTCGACCTTCCGGTGCCCCTGCTGGTCAGGATGGCGCGGGACATAGAGATGCTGACGCATTTCAAGATCGAGTGCCCCCGTGCGGCAGACAAACTGCGGGCCTTGATCGCCGAAGGTGGCGACGCGATAAAGGCGCCCTTCGACGGTGAAGAGGGCATCACGCTTCTGGCGGACCTTGATGCGGGGGCCACTGGTTCCATGACCAGCGCGACGATTCCGGACCAGATAAGGCCTGTCATCGGTCATTTTCTGGCGGGCGAGCGCGATAGGGCCATCGCCGCTTATGGTCGGGTGGCAATGGCAATCAATCATGAGAACCGGCAGTGCGGATGGCGCTCGGCCAAGGCCGCGATGCACGCCGGCGGGATCATCACATCGGATTACAGCCGCCATCCGATCCGCCCGATGCATGCTGATACAACGAAACTTCTGCTCGACTTGATCCGGCCATTGGATCCGCTCGTTCTGAATTGGGGAAAATGACATGATCAAAGGGAAAAACCTGATTGACGGTTCCTGGATGGGATCGGACAGGACAACCACTAGCGAGGATTTGGGCGGGCAGGCCTTCGCTTTGGCCACGTCCGCGCAGGTCGATCAGGCCTGTAAGGCAGCACGGCGCGATTTCCGGGCCTATTCTTCGAAGACGGGGAAGAAACGCGCGGATTTCCTGACCCGAATCGCCGAAGAGATCGACGTGTTGGGCGACGAGATCACCAAAACCGGTATGGCGGAAACCGGCCTGCCGGAAGCCCGCCTGGTCGGAGAGCGTGGCCGTACAACAGGACAACTGAAACTGTTCGCTGATCTGATCCGGGATAACGGCCATCTCGATCAGCGTCACGATGTGGCCCTGCCGGATCGCGCACCACTGCCACGCCCCGACCTACGTCTGACCCACAAAGCCATCGGACCTGTTGTCGTCTTTGGCGCATCGAACTTCCCCCTTGCGTTCTCGACGGCGGGCGGAGATACGGCCAGCGCTCTTGCCGCCGGATGCCCGGTGATCGTCAAGGGCACGGAGCCCATGCCGGGACGGCCGAACTGGTGGCGCAGGCCATTGCCAGGGCTATGGAGGTCTGCGGCATGCCGACGGCGACCTTTCAGATGTTGCAGGGTGCTGGGCGCGAGGTCGGGTCGGCTTTGGTTCAGCATCCCGAGATCACGGCCGTTGGCTTTACGGGTTCGCTGGCCGGTGGCCGCGCCGTTTACGATCTCTGCCATGCGCGCCCGAACCCGATCCCGTTCTATGGCGAGCTGGGGTCGGTGAATCCGATGTTCTGCCTGCCGGCAGCGCTTTCCAATCGAGCGAACGAGATCGGAACCGGGTGGGCCGGATCGCTGACCATGGGGGCCGGACAGTTCTGTACCAATCCGGGCGTTGCCGTGATGGTGAAGGGCGCGGGTGCCGAAGCGATGGAACGGGCCTGTGTGGCATCGCTACGAGAGGTCGGTGAACAGAAGATGCTTACCGACGGCATTCATGAAGCCTACCAAAGCGGTGTGGCTCAGTTTGCGGCTCTGATGGAAGAGATCGGAACCTGCGGAACTGCCATGAAGGACCGGCACGCCCTGCCAGCGCTGTTCAGGATTTCCGCCCGCGAATGGATGTCAGACCCCGTTCTTCAACACGAGGTGTTTGGCGCGGTGGGGATCATCGTATTGGCGGACAACGTTGCCCAGATGATGGAACTTGCCGAAGCGCTGGAGGGTCAATTGACAGCGACGCTGCACATTGACGAGGATGATATGTCCCAGGCCGCAATGCTTCTTCCGGTTCTTGAAGAGAAAGCCGGGCGTATCCTTGCCAACGGATTCCCGACCGGTGTCGAAGTGTGCAGCTCGATGATGCATGGCGGGCCATACCCGGCATCAACCGACATGCGTGCCACATCTGTGGGTACATTAGCCATTGCCCGCTGGCTTCGTCCCGTATCCTACCAGAATATGCCGCTTGATCTTCTACCGGAGCGGTTGAGACAGGTGGACTAGAAACCGGCAGGCAGGAGGTGCGATCTCGAGCAACGATGGTCAGGCTTCCACCACGGTTTCGGCGGCGCAGGGCGCTTCGCTGAAAGACATTCTTGGCGATAGCGAAAGCCTCGCCAAACGCCCGAGCCTTGGGGAGGAGGCGGTCGAAAGACTGCATGAACTCATCCTGCTCGAAAAGCTGCCACCAGGGCTGGCTCTGAATGAGCGTGACATATCGAAGAAACTGGGCATCAGCCGGACACCCGTAAGGGAAGCCATTCGGCAGTTGGAAATAGAAGGGCTGGCGACTTACTCCGAAACCTGACATCCATACGTGGCAGACCCGCCACTATCGCAGCTGTCGGACTGGCTGGATGTGCAGGGTGCCCTGGAAGGACTGGCAGGAGAACTGGCCTGTCAGAAAGCCACAGATGAAGAGCTGAAGAAGATCGCGGATTTACAGGATCTGATGGTGGATCTGGCCGAAAGCGAGGATCGCTATCGCCTCTTTGGCATAGACATGCAGTTTCACAATGCAATTGTCGCAGCGGCGCACAATCCGGCATTGGCGGAAACGCACAGAACATTCAATGCGCGGCTCTGGCGTGCGAGGTTTGTCTCCGCCAGGCAAATGGCCAATCGGGCCATTCAGATACGTAAGCACCAGGATATTGTCGAAGCACTCCTGGCGCGCAACGGCGTCGCGGCATCCAGGGCATTGCGGCAGCACATGGCCAACGCGATCAGGAACATCGAACTCGCTTACGCCACTCGCAAACACGGACAGTAGGCGTTCGGCGCGACGCTGCGACGGCGCCTCGAGACGCGGGCATTCTCTACGGCAACTTTGGAATTGCGAAGTGGGGCAAGGCATTGGGACCGGCACGGCCGAAACGATTCATGTGCCAGGCGGAGGCGTGCTGAAGGGGACCAATGATCCGGCCATCGCGGCAGATGGCGAAGAACCGCTGCGAAACACGAAAGCGCAACTGTTTCGCGTCGACGACCGATCGTCGTTTTGTGCGCTGTGTTGAGGATAACGGTTACCTCATTGAAGCAGGGAGTCCTGGAGAATCACTGGTGTTCGAAAGCCTGTTGCCGAAGAAGGATTCTGAAATGCGGTGACATTCCATGAACGCGGACTCCTGATATCGTCGATACGGTGTCTCCTCGGTGACTCTTTAGCGGATTTTGCTTCAGACCGCAAAGTCAGGCGTTCCACACGCAATCGCATGACTCAAATGTTCCGGGAAGCTCCTGCAGCAGACCCGAATCCAGCAGGCCACATCGCATCCGGGCTTACTGGCTGGGATCATGGGGGTTTGGCTGCGGCACCGGACTGCGCGGGAGGGCGCGGATCCCATCACACGTTACCGAGAGCGAGCTGGACTTCGCCCGAGTCGCGCCACCGATGGCAGGAAATTCAGGATGCGCGGCGAGACCGCGAACACCAGCCACCCATTCAGGCATTTCGGTCAGGGACGGGGCCTATCCGCATGCATCTTCGTCTATGAGCGCCATCTCCTGTGGCATCAGTCGATGATCAGTACCTTCGACCGCGCATGCGCATATGGCATTGCCTGATACACAACGGTTTCGTCAGGAGTGATATCCATTCCACCAATGCCCAAAGGCACATCGAAGCCGTGTTCAGCCTCACCTATCCGCTCGGGTTCTCCCTCCGCATCAAGAGCGTCGGCATGTCAATCCTCCACTGCCTCAATCCAGGGAACCGAGTGGACAAAAACTGGCAGATCAGGTCCGGTAGGATGATCGAACTGACATCGCCGGCTCCTCTTGCGCCAGCCAATGGACAGGAACCAATATCCTCTCATTCAGCCGCCACGCGCCTTCCCGTGGATGCAAGCACCTGTTTCAGATACCGCCCGGTATGGCTCAAGGGATGCTCGGCAACGTCCTCCGGCGTACCTTCGCAGACTATCTCGCCACCAGCGTCACCTCCCTCAGGCCCAATGTCAATGATCCAGTCAGCGGTCTTCACCACATCCAGGTTATGCTCGATGACGATCACCGTATTGCCCTGATCGACAAGCTCATGAAGTACTTCCAGCAGTTTGCGCACGTCCTCGAAGTGAAGGCCGGTGGTGGGTTCATCAAGTATGTACAGCGTCCGGCCCGTCGAGCGCTTCGAAAGCTCCTTCGACAGCTTAACCCTCTGTGCCTCGCCTCCCGACAGCGTCGTCGCCTGCTGGCCGACCTTGATGTAGTCGAGGCCCACCCGGTGCAGTGCATCCATTTTGTCCCGAATCATCGGCACAGCCCGGAAAAACCCCCGCGCCTCCTCGACCGTCATGTCAAGCACGTCAGCAATGGATTTACCCTTGAACTTCACCTCCAGGGTCTCGCGGTTATATCGAGCGCCCTTACAGGTCTCGCAGGTCACATACACGTCTGGCAGAAAGTGCATCTCAATCTTGATGACGCCATCGCCCTGACAGGCCTCGCAGCGGCCACCCTTGACATTGAAGCTGAACCTTCCCGGTTTGTATCCTCGGGCCCTGGCCTCGGGCAAACCGGAAAACCAGTCACGGATCGGGGTGAACGCACCGGTATAGGTGGCCGGATTGGAGCGTGGTGTCCTGCCGATCGGACGCTGGTCTATGTCGATCACCTTGTCGAGATGTTCCAGCCCCCTGATAGTCTCGCAGGGCGCTGGCGTCTGCCGTGCCCCATTGAGACGCATTGATGCGGTCTTGAACAATGTCTCAACGGTTAAGGTCGACTTGCCACCCCCGGAGACACCGGTAACGCAGATGAAACTTCCCAGTGGAAACCTTGCGTTCATCGACTTGAGATTGTTGCCGGTTGCTCCAGCGACAGTGATGGTCTTGCCATTCCCTCTGCGGCGGAAAGTCGGGATGGGGACCGTGCGGAAACCGGTGAGGTATTGACCGGTTATCGAAGCGGCAGCGGCAGCGATCTCCTCAGGTGCTCCCTGTGCCACGATACGCCCGCCATGCACGCCCGCACCGGGCCCGATGTCAATGACATGATCGGCTGTCCTGATCGCTTCCTCGTCATGCTCAACAACAATCACCGTATTACCCTGGTCACGCAAATTCTTTAACGTGTCGAGAAGGCGTCCATTGTCTCGCTGGTGCAGTCCGATCGACGGCTCGTCCAGCACGTAGAGCACACCGGTGAGGCCGCTGCCAATCTGGCTGGCAAGCCGTATCCGCTGGCTCTCACCGCCAGAAAGCGTTCCGGCGCTGCGGGAAAGCGTGAGATATTCCAGTCCAACATTGTTGAGAAACCCAAGCCGCTCACGGATCTCCTTGAGGACCGCCCGCGCGATTTCCTTTCTCTGGTCGGTCAGGACTGACGGCACGGTTTCGATCCAGGCAAACGCCTCCCTGATCGACATCCGAACGACCTCGCCCACATGTATCCCCCCGATCTTTACCGCAAGCGCCTCGTCTTTCAGCCGAAAGCCATTGCAGGCTCCACAGGGTCGATTGTTCTGGTAACGTTCGAACTCTTCCCGAATCCAGTTCGAATCCGTCTCGCGGTAGCGCCGCTCCATGTTGGGAATGACCCCCTCGAACGCACGGCTGACCTCGTAGACACGTCCGCCATCGTCATACCGGAACCTGATTTCCTCGTCGCCGGAACCATACAGGAACACCTTCCGCACATGGCCCGGAAGGTCTTTCCACTTCAGGGTCTTGTCGAACCCATAGTGGAGAGCGATGGCGTCAATGGTCTGCAGAAGATAGGGGGATTTTCCCTTGCGCCACGGAGCCAGCGCTCCATTGGCCAGCGCGATGCCATGGTCCGGCACCACAAGCCGCTCGTCAAAGAAAAGCTCCACTCCCAGCCCACCGCATTTCGGGCAGGCCCCGAAGGGCGCGTTGAAGCTGAAGAGTCTCGGCTCGATTTCGGGGATGGTGAAGCCGGAGACCGGACATGCGAAATTTTCGCTGAAGGTTATCCGCTCTGGATCTCCTTCCGTCGGAGCCGTTTCGAAAATGGCAATCCCGTCAGCGAGATCAAGCGCGGTGCGGAAGGAATCCGCAAGCCTGGTCTCAAGGCCCTCGCGCACGACGATTCGGTCAACAACGGCGTCAATGTCATGACGGTACTTCCTGTCAAGCTTTGGCGGATCATCAAGATCATGGAAGCTGCCATCCACCTTCACGCGCACGAATCCCTGCTTTCTCAGCTCCAGAAACTCCTTGCGGTATTCGCCCTTCCGATCCCGCACTATGGGAGCAAGCAGGTAACCCCGCGTGCCATCTTCCAGAGCCATTACCGCCTCGACCATATCCTGCACCTGCTGCGCCTCGATGGGCAGGCCAGTCGCAGGTGAGTAAGGTGTACCAACCCGAGCGAATAGCAGCCGCATGTAATCATAGATCTCCGTAACGGTACCTACGGTGGAGCGTGGATTTTTCGATGTTGTCTTCTGTTCGATCGAAATCGCGGGACTCAGTCCGGAGATCTGGTCAACATCCGGCTTTTCCATCATGTCGAGAAACTGGCGTGCATAGGCGGAAAGCGATTCAACGTAGCGCCGCTGCCCTTCCGCATAAACCGTATCGAATGCCAGCGAAGACTTGCCGGATCCCGACAGGCCAGTGATGACAACCAGTTCATCCCGAGGGATGTCCACATCAATGGACCTGAGGTTGTGCTCGCGCGCACCGCGCACCTCGATCTTCTTCATCTCCACCATGAAGGTTCCCTTCACCTATCGGGCATGGAACAGAATAGACTGAGGCATTCGTGCCGTCATCCACGGATTCAGAACTTACACCGAACATCCACAGCTAAATTCTGCGCGCCGCACCCATAGCCAGATGGATGGCCGCGCCCGCGCAGAACACCAGGAAGAGCGCCATCATCAGCCCACCGTAACCGAACATCGCAACCGTTGCCAGCATGACCGGCGTTCCGACCGTGTTGCCAAGATTGCCGGTCTGCGCCAGACCTCCGTTGGCGAGAGCCCGATCCACCACGCGCTCGTTGAGCTGTGGAACGGCGGCGAATGTCGCCCCCTGCACCAACCCGAACCCGGCACCGAGGGCAAGTGCGAAGGCTGGGGACCCAGGTAGGACCGCCAGCATCAACGCAGCCGCTGCGCAAACGGCGAAGCCAATGACCACGACCGAAACCGCCTCGATGAAGCGCAGCAGCAGAACACCGAGCGTCAACGACGACAGGATCGAAACCAGTGGCATCGCACCCAGAATGACGGCCCGCAAGGCTTCCGGCAGGAATGGTGGAAGCACGGTCAGAACGCCGATGTAGCAGATTGTATAGGACAGCCAGCCAAATGCAGGTGCGCCGATCCGGGGCGACGTGTATATCCGACGATGCGCCAGAACCAGTTCCTTCAGCCTCGGCGTGCGCGAATCCGGTTCCATGGGTGGAAGATAGGCCCAGAGCGCGGCCGCGACAGCCGCCATATAGACGGAATGCGCCAGCATGAGCGCCTCAAGACCGAGCGAATCGGCAAGCGGAAGGCCAGCCCAGGCCAGTATGGTGAACGAGACGCCAAAGAAGGTTCCCCAGAGCGTCAGCGTACGGCCGCTATCCTGCACGGTGCTGTTCTGGGCAATCAATGTAGGCGCAGCAACAACAACCGCGAGATGAACCGCGCCTTCCAAAATCCGGCTTGCCAGGAACAGGGGCATGGGTGGAAAAGTGGCCTGGAACGCCGAAATCACAGCCCCGCAGACCAGTGCCGCCAGAAGGGTTCGGCGATAGCCAACCCGAGCGACGATCACACCCGCGACGACACCCAGCAGGATTCCTATGAATCCCACTATGGACACCGCAAATCCCAGCGCCGCACCTGCCTCGGGATAGAACCCAGGCAGACGGTCGAACGTCACGCTAAGCTTGCCATATTGCGCGGCCGCAGCCAGCCCAGCGGCCCAGAGAAGCCACACAAGAGTCCAGTTGGTTCGGGTGGTCATCCGTTACGGATCTCCGAACCTACGTTTCAGACCAGGAAACCGGATGGCATGGCCCTTCAGCGCAGTTGACCGCCACTGCCTGGACTTGAGCACACGGTGCCCCAAAGCAGTTTCAGGATGACTGTACTTCCACATGGATATGTCCTGAAGGCGTCCGCCCATCAACGGTGAGAGAATTCACCCAGAGCATCACATTATGTGGAAGCCTTCCACCTGAATTCCTCGACAGTCACCAGGTGTCTGCCGGACCACCAATGAATGGCACCCGCTTCAGCCCGGAACCAACCGGCCTGGGAGCGTAGGAAGTTGCCGCCCGCGACGGTACCGCTGCGGCGACCTTCGCGAGATCCGCTCAAGGAATGTTCCATTCCCTCCAGCGGTTACCTTCAGCGTCCGGTGATGAAGGACAAACCCGACTTCCTGCATATGACAGCCCATAGCACCGTTCGTGGAACGCCCGGAAACGCATATGGGGAGACCGAAAATGCGCTGCCCCCTGTCCGGAGACATGGATGCTCCTCAGCCAATGCAGGCAGGTCAGTGCACCCGTTTGCTTCCGGCCTAAAGCCAGACTGTCAGATGTGCACCGCCCTGCCATAGGCTTCCAGAACGCTTTCGTGCATCATCTCGCTGAGAGTCGGATGCGGAAAGACCGTGTTCATCAGGTCTTCCTCCGTCGTCTCAAGTTCGCGGCCAACCACATAGCCCTGGATGAGTTCCGTGACTTCCGCACCGATCATGTGCGCCCCCAGAAGTTCGCCCGTTCCTGCATCAAACACTGTCTTGATCATTCCCTCCGGCTCGCCCAGCGCGATCGCCTTCCCGTTTCCAATGAACGGGAACCGCCCAACCCTCACGTTATGGCCAAGCTCCTTTGCCTTCGCCTCGCTGTATCCCACTGAAGCGATCTGCGGATGGCAGTATGTACAGCCAGCGATGGATTCGGGTCTCACCGGATGCACATCGGTCCGGCCCGCGATCAGTTCCGCCACCATGACGCCCTCATGCGACGCCTTATGCGCAAGCCATGGCGCACCTGCGACATCGCCGATCGCATAAAGACCTTCGACACCGGTCCGGCAATGGGAGTCCGTAACCACATGTGTCCGGTCAATCCTGACGCCAAGCGCCTCTAGTCCAAGCCCCTCCACGTTGCCAACTATACCCGCAGCCAGAATCACCGTGTCGAATTCCCGCTTCTCCAACGCCCCTTCCGATTCGATATGCGCCACCACCCTGCCATCGCCCCGATCAATCCGTTTGACAATGGTACTGTCCATGATCGTCATACCCTGGGCGGTGAAGGTCTTACTGGCGAAGGCGCTTATTTCGGCATCCTCGGCCGGCAGGATTCGATCCATCATCTCAACCACCGTCGTCGAGGCTCCCAAAGTGTTGTAGAAACTCGCAAACTCAATGCCGATGGCCCCGGAACCAATGACCAGCAACTTCTTCGGCATCCTCGGTGGTACAAGAGCGTGCCTATAGGTCCAGACAAGATCACCGTCCGCTTCCAGACCGGGCAGTTCCCGCGCACGAGCGCCCGTCGCCACCACAACCGCTTTCGCTGCAAGCTCCTCCACTCCCTTCTCGGTTCTCACGCTGACCCTGTCTCTGGCGGTAAATGTCGCCTCTCCCATCACAACTGCGACACCGTTCTTCCTCATCAGATGGCCAACGCCGCCATTCAGCTGTTTCGCCACTTTCCGGGAACGTTTGACCACCGCATCCAGGTCGTAGCCGATCCCTTCAGCCGTCAGGCCAAATTCCCCTGCGCGCTTTAGCAGGTGAAACACTTCCGAGGACCTGAGCATCGCTTTCGTTGGAATGCAGCCCCAGTTAAGGCATATGCCTCCCATATGCTCGCGCTCCACAACCACCACCCGCAGACCAAGCTGCGCCCCGCGAATTGCGGCGACATAGCCTCCCGGACCAGCGCCGATAACAATCATGTCATAGGGTTTGGCAGCCATTGGCTTCCCCTCACTCCATACGCAGACCAGCTCACAGCTAGACTATCACTTCGACAGGGTCCACGAACAATCCCCGCAGGCGCAGGAGCAGGCCCGCCGACATCCCGTGACCTAAATGTCGTCCGGGGTTCGGGTCACCTTCCACGCACCGCACCGATCCGGCTCACTTCATGCGGCACTCATCATCTCAAGCACTCTCCCATAGCCGCCGCTGTTCAGATATGCCATCTCCAGCGAACTCGATGGCCGCGCCAGCGCCGCATTCCGGGTCGGAAACCGTCCAAACCGTCGGATTATCTCACGATGCGCACGCGCATGCACAAGATGGTCAGCACCACCATCCTGCAAGCGCTCCTTCATGAGCCGAATGCATCGATCCTGATCCGACAGGCATTCGCTGTGCATCAGCGGCAGGTAGAAGAACTGGCGTTCCATGCCTTCGACGCGCCTGTCCCATCCCTTACAGATCGCCGATTTCGCCGCACACCGCGCCAGTCGGTCGCTCGCAAACGCTTTCGCCGTGTTTCGGAACATGTTTCGAGAAAACTGGTCCGTCAGAACGATATATGCTAGCGTTCCCTTCGCGCAGACCAACCAGCCCAGAAAGTCTCCCGCCATGGCCCGGTCCCAGCTCTTCTCGAACCGATTCCGGATATCGGCGTCAAGCTCCGCATCGCCTTTGTACCACCTTTTCTCGCCTATGTCGTCAAGCCAAAATCTGAGAATGCCATCAGGGCCTGTCATCCGCTCACTCCTCAACGATGTCGCCCCCCCAAGCGGAAATCAGTGTCCCATGTTTTTCTGAATTGCGCAAGCCCTTGATTCCATGCCGTCTCTCAAAGGCTATCCACATCCTCCGCCTGCTCGATCGCCCATTCCTGAGCCGCCTCGACAGCAACTGGCGACGCCGTCGGAAGCACGCTGACATAGACTCCGGTTTCATCCACGGGAATGGTGGCCCGCTGCGTCATCCGGTAAGCGGCATATACGACCAGAGCCAGCAGCAAGACCGCAATGAACAGCCAATAGCCCTGTGGTCCCGCCCACTCCATCAGCCAGCCAGTGACGACGGGACCACCGATCGCACCGAGACCGTTGACGAAAATCAGACCTCCGCTCGCTGCGGCCATGTTCTCAGTGGCCAGATAGTCGTTAAGATAGGCAATCAGAAGGGAATAGAGCGGATTGACGGTTCCACCCAATACGAAAGCCGCAACGAGAAGAAACGTGAAGTTGTCGCCGATCAGAAACGCGGCGCAGGACGTCGCACTACCCAAAGCGGCAGCCAGCAAAATCAGCTTCCGCCGGTCCAGGCGATCCGAAAGCCAGCCGATGGGATACTGGAGCAGCATCGAGCCCACGAATACCGTTCCGACAAAAGTTGAGACCTGGCCGACATTCAGCCCCGCACTGGTCGCATAGACGGACCCCATACCGAAAAGCGCCGCGAAAACCCCACCAAGCAGCGCCATGCCGACAAAGGTCAGCGGCGAACTTCGGAACAGCAAACCAAGGCTCATGGGCTTTGTGGTCTCGAAGGTCGGAGTGGGTGAGATCGACAGGAGAATTGGAGCAAAGGACACCGATACAAGTACCGACGGAATGATGAAGACGATGAAGCCAGTGGGATCACCCATAGCGAGTATCGCCTGTCCGGAGACGATTCCGAACATCTGGACAATCATGTAGGCTGAAAGCGTCCGGCCACGGTTATCGTTCCCTGCAGCGTTGTTGAGCCAGCTTTCAGCGGTGACATAGACACCCGAAAAACCAAGGCCGATCACAACACGCAAAGCTGTCCAGAACCAGGGATCCGAGAATGTCGGGAACAGAATCAATGCTGCGGAGATGAGCGAAGCCAGCGCAGCGAAGACACGCACATGCCCAACGCGGCGAATCATCCACGGCGTTGATCTGGAGCCGATCAGGATGCCAGCGAAATACGCCGACGTCACGATTGACAGCTCAAAGGTCGTGAATCCCTCAAGTGAGCCGCGCACCCCCATCAGCGTAGCCTGAAGGCCGTTGCCCATCATCAGAAGGGCCATGCCCAGAAGCAGTGCCCAGGACGTCGCAAGAACCTGAAACATGGCAGTCCCCCGAAGATCTGGTCAACATGTGAAGGCGAGGGAACGGGGCGGCATGCTTATGGGCGACTCGGTCCTGTCGTTTCTATTCCCCCGGATACAGGAGAGACGCATCTCCATAGGAAAAGAAACGATAGCGCCGCGAGATCGCGTGGGAATAGATCTCCAGAAGCCGCCGACGTCCCATAAGTGCCGCAGCCAGGATGACCAGCGTGGATTTCGGCAGATGGAAGTTCGTCAACAGTCCATCGGTCAGGCGGAAGCTGAATCCAGGCTGGATGAACAGATCGGTCTCCCCACGCCAGGATGCGATCCGCCCGGGGGCGATGGCCGCCGATTCAATCAGCCGCAGTGCCGTGGTTCCGACAGGAATTATCCGACCACCGGAATTTCGGACCTCGTTGATCTCGCGCGCCGCCCGCTCCCGCACTTCCCCCCATTCCGCATGCATTTCATGTCGACTGATGTCATCGGCCCTTACCGGCAGAAACGTACCCGCCCCCACATGCAGGGTGACCCGACTGGTCCTGACGCCTCGGGCCTCCAGCTTCCGAAGCAGGTCCTCATCGAAATGCAGGCTTGCGGTCGGCGCCGCGACAGAGCCCGGACGGCTGGCCCAGACCGACTGGTAATCGTCCCTATCAGCGTCATCCGCCGGACGCCTTGCCGTAATGTAAGGCGGCAGCGGCATGGCACCGCAGGCATCAAGAGCGCGGTCGAAGGCTGCGCCCTCAACATTGAAGGCCAGCTCCGCCACACCATCGGAACTACCCAGAAACGTCGCCTGAAAACCCTCGGAGAACCGGATCTCCTCACCCGTTCTCAGTTTTCTGAGAGGCCTGACCAGCGCGTTCCAGTTCGGTCCCGATTTGGGATGCAGAAGGGTGACTTCAATTCTGGCCTCCACCATACCCTGGGAACCATCGCGCCGCCTCTGTCCCATCAGACGGGCCGGAATCACCCGGGTGTCGTTGAGCACGAGCAGGTCTCCTCGCCTCAGAAATCCAGGGAGATCAGCCATATGCGCGTCATGGGTGAAATCCGCTCCAGCCACGAGCAGGCGCGAGGAAGACCGCGGCCGCACGGGACGTACCGCAACCAGATCCTCTGGCAGGTCAAAGTCGAAATCCGATAGTTTCATTGGGGCAGTGACGGCGGCGGCGCGCGAAAGATCTCCCGGAACATGCCGGGTGTCAGGATCGAAAGGGGATTGACGCTTACACGCGGATTCCGTGTGTCACCGGTCATCTGGAAGTTGAAGCCGAACAGACCCTCACCGCCACGCGTGAACAGCTGTCCAATCGCATTCAGGAAATAGACCGGTGAAATCACACCCTGCAGATCGAGGTTACGGTTCTTCATGTCGTAAACCCCCTCAAGGGAGACACCGAGTGATGGCCCGACAGCGCTGGAAGGATGAAGTACCAGGTATCCTGGGCTGAGCTGGAAATCGGCGTTGATTCTCGACATCGTGATTCCACCCGAACTCAGCTGGTCCAGAAGCCCGACTACGCTCATCGCACTCAGCAGTTCGGTCACTGTCGGCGCGTCGATGATCTGGACACTCGAAACCTGCATCCGTCCGTCATAGACCCCTCGTTCGCCCGTTGGAACCAGCGATATCTCCACCTTTCCACCGCGCGCGTTCCGAAACAGGCCCAGTTCCTCGAGAACCGCCCCAGCCTGGTCGCTGACTATCCGGATGGCCGCGCCAGACTGTGTGGGGGAAACCACACCCCTGACCGGTGCACGTCCGTTGATCGACGCGGTGAAACTGCCCTCAAGCCCACGGTTGGTGGCGAATTCACCCTTCAGATCCAACAGCGAGATGGTATCCGATACAACCAGTCGATCCAGCGCAAGTGTCATGGGACCGCTCCTGCCATCTCCACGCATATCCAGCTTCGCTGAACGTAGATCGATCGTGCCGCCATTCACCGCCACCGCAGGTGGCAGTCCAGAATCCCTTCCTATCAGCGTTACCGGGCCGTCAAGCCAGCCACCCACGGCGACCCGATCGAACCTGGCCCGCGCGAGTTTCAGACCCGGCGCGAATTCGACCTCACCTTGTGCCAACAGCCCGGGCGCCTCTATGCCCAGATGATCCAGCGCCGCCCGTTCTCCCAACCGGCCCGTGGCTTTCAGGGTTCCCGGCCGGTCAGGGGATTTCGACCAGCCCAGCGCCCTGAGCCGCAATTCGACTCCCGTGAGATCCGACTCCAGATCGAAAGCCGGCGATCCATCTCCAACCATGTCGACGACGATTCGTGCAACACCGGCTCCATTCACCGAAGCCGGCGGCAGCTCAATGCCGAACTCATCCAGAAATCTCTGGCTCAGCTCCGCCGTACCCTCAACCCGGCTCTTTCCCCTGTTCCCGGGGCCGAATCCCTGTGACCAGGTGGCCTTCACCGGCACCAGACCCAGATGACCCTCTCCGCCAATCTCGATACCATCGGCATCCGCCCGCACTTCCAGCACCTGGGCCTCCAGCCGCCGGTCCTTCACGAGCGTGTCCGTCACAACATCCAGCAACTGGCCGGTGATCCTGAAGGATGGGCCGATTGACGCGGTTCCGCCAGCGGGATCAAATGTGAGCTCAGTGCGCAGCCGGGCATGCCCCTCGGCCAGGTCCGCCTCCAGGTCGGTGCTCGCCAGAAGCTCAAGAGGCGGAAGATCAAGCAGCGACAGAACCGACCTGATCGTGCTCTCGGTAAGGATCGCGATCTTGGCCTGGCGGTCCTGCGAAAGGACATCACCAGCGGCAAGCGTTGAGCCGGCAATGGCGATGCCTCCTCCCATCGGTGGGATGACCGCGCCTTTCTCGATGACCGCCATGAAAGATCCATCATGGAGGCTCAAATAGCCGCCGACACCACTGATCGCTGGTATGGGACCAGATGGCCCCATGGCAACATCGCTGAAATGGCAGCTCATCGCCACCGTCGGAGGCTGGCCCGCCGAAATCCGGATGGCGCCATTCAGATCGGATATCTCACCCGCGGTCAGATTGCCGCCGAACCAGTCACGGATTTCAGGAGCGGCCGATACGGGCCATAGTGCCCACAGCCGGTCCAGAGGCAGGGTGTCAAGACTGAGATCGACTGCGACATCCCAACCGGCATCCTCCGCGATGACCCGCCCCTTACCGGTCATTCGCCAATCGGTATCCTGAAGTGTCATCTGGCCGATGTCGATCCGGAACGGTGCGAGCCGAGCCCTGAAATCCACTGTGCCAGCGTTGAACCTCAGCGGCTCGGCATACAGATTTTCCGGGTGCAGCGAAATCTCGGACAGGGCGAACTGCCCGACAAGAGCACCAGGTGTCCGGCCCTCGAATTCCTGCAGAATGGCGGTTCCCCCGGCGACCGCGGTCACGAAGTCGCTATCAACCTCGAGCCTGCTAAACCTTAGCGTCTGCGTGTCAGGGTCGTAGTCAGCTTCGAGTCGACCCCCTCCAAACCTGACAGGAGGGGAATCGACGCCGGTCCGCAAAACCCCCTGGCCGACGACAAGGCTTCCCGATACATCGGCTACCTCGCCCTGCCCGCCAAGATTGGCCGTCACCATACCCGAGACCGGCGCGTCCACCGCACTCAGAAAAGCAAGCATTGGCGACTGTAACGCGATATCCGCCATTGCCGCATTCTCCACGCTCGCCGTCAGCCGCGCGTAGGGCGAGCCAGGGTCGCTGCGCAGTCGAATCACCGTGGAGGTCGACTTCCCGGTACCGTTGAACAGATCCGCCATTACTTCCAGTTCCAGGCCATCCTGGGCTCGCTGCATCATGAGCCTGCCATCGTCGATCCGCCAACGTCGATCCATCCGGCCGTCTTCAACCGTGATGGTCAGATTGTCGGCGACGAGGCTGGAAACCTGTGCGAGTGGTCCAAGATCCAGCACCTGGTCCAGATCGCCAAGCACGCCAACCAGAGAGCCATTGGTACCGAGATCCGTTCCCAGAGACAGGGCAAACTCGCCATTGTCACCGCGGCGGGCGGTGACCTGCGCGCCAGAGATCCGAATCTCTTTCGGCAAAGCGATTCCCTGCAGCAGCTGGCGCGGTGCCAGCCGCATCCGCACCGCGTTCAGACGTATGATTTCCGCCTCATCGCCACCATACAGACTTACGTCCTCCATCAGCACCTGCGGCGCCTGACCCGGATCAAGAACAAGACTGGTCCGTCCCAGTTCGACTCGTCCAGACTCCAGATCGGCGTTGAGCCACGACTCAACCCAATCGGCCATGCGGGCCGGCACAGGGATTTGGGCATTGGAAAGCGACAGTACGAGTAGTGCCACACCCGCGAAAACAACGATGTCCAGCATGGACTGGACGAACGCCAGCAGAAGCACACGAGGTCTCCGGCGACGTTCTACGCGCGGCCCGGGATCCGTGTCCGACATGCTTTCGCCCCTTGGCCTCCGGTTCCAGCGGCATTCGCCGTCACCGATTGTCACTCAAGCCCGCATCATTAAAACCACAAATCAACGTGAAGAAGAACCATGGAATCGATGGATCCGTCCCGAATCAAAGGGGCTCAGTCGGTTGCCCAATGCGTGGACGGCGAAGTCAGCGGCCAATGTCAGAACTTCGTAGATCCCCCACTGATTTCACCTGATTCCCGGGAAAGTCCGTCGCCACAATCAGGTGACAGGCGGACACCGCCGCGAATCGACGCAGTTCCGCTCCAGCTTCCGTCATCAGAGTCCGTGTTCATGGAGCCGGCTTCCCCGTCCACACCTTACGGAAAACCGGCAGACCGCCAGTATTCGACACCACTTGCGAACCCGTGACCCACGATGCCTCACCCCGGAAGCGACGCGTCCTCACCGACTGGCTGTAAAGTGGGCGATGGTCGGCTCAGGCGATCGTCCCCGCGCAAGGTTTCGAGAGCGATGTGGAGCGCGCTCAGGGGACCACCGCCCCGCCACGCCTGGGAATGGTTCCGGCCCTGGATGCCCAAAGGGTGGCGCATGCCACCGGCTCCCGGTGCACGGAATGTACCGAACCACGTCGAACTCCGACCACAGGCCGATCCCGTGCGGCCATCCCATCCTGCCCTGTCTGGACGCCATCAGCCCGACGACGCTTCTTTCAGCGTCCTCCAGATCGTTCCGCCTTTGGCCGTCGGATCAGGTTTACGGCTGCCGGGTGGTCCCGTTCCAGGGCATGGCGCTCTCCGGATCTGGGTGCAGGGTCAATCTGGATCACCACATCCTGCGGGACCACTCAACTTATGGAACAAACTCTGAGTGAATCCTCTTGCATCCGTGGTCAACCCTGATTATTCGCCCATATGTGAGGGATGGCTGCGGGAGCGGCATACGCCTCAGGTGACGGGGCACGGGAGACGCGCTGCGTAATGTTGAAGCCGGTACATTGGGTGAATTCCGGGCTGAAAAGAGCTTTCCCGGAACTCAGGGTGTTCCTGCGCTCGGACTCAGATACGAGATTCATCCGCCTGTCGCCGGTGCAGCAGGCAGTCGGATGGGCGGGCTGTGTGTTACTGGTGGGCTGGACGGTAATCGCCACCGCTGTCCTGCTCACGGACACGATTGGTTCGGGAAAGGCGAGCGATCAGGCCGCTGGGGAGAGGCCCTATCCGGAACGGAGTCCACTTTCCACAGCCATGCCCCAGGACCACGAGCGGTTCAGTGCCGCCCAGGAACGGATTTCGACGTTTCATTCAGCGCTGCTGGAATCTGAAAGCCGCCGCCGGGAACTGGAAGCGGGCTTCGAGGTCATCCAGGCCACACTACGCCGCGCGATCAATGAACGGGATGCCATGCACGAAGCGGGCGGGTCGATGTCCGCATCGACCAGCAACACCGACGTCTCCGGCAGCATTCCCTCCCTGTCCATGGAATCGCTGGAATTCCTGACATCGGCGCTTCACCGCGCGGCGGATGACCGTGACGCCCTTAACAGGGAAGCTGCCGAAGCGAGACGCACCGCTGACATCGCCAGGCACGACCTACTCAATCTAGAAAGAAAGACCGACCGAATCTTCAGCCAGCTGGAAGAGGCCGTCAGCATCTCGGTGGAGCCGCTTGACAGGATATTCAGTTCCGTGGGCCTGTCGTCCGAAAAGGTTCTCAACACGGTACGCCGCGGCTATTCCGGCAGGGGTGGCCCACTGACACCACTTAGACTTTCCAGTTACGATCCTCATGCCACCCCCGACACGCTTCGCGCCATAGGCATACTGGAGCGGCTGAACAGTCTAAGCCTGTACCGCCTTGCGATGGAAAAGATTCCACTGGCAATGCCTGTCAAGGGAAATTTTCACTATACCAGCGGTTTTGGCCCACGATGGGGCCGCTTCCACTACGGGCTGGATCTTGCGGCGAAATACGGCAAACCGATTCACGCGACCGCGGACGGTGTCGTGACATTCGCTGGCTGGCGGGGCGATTATGGGCGATTGGTTCAGATTCAGCACGAATTTGGCATTGAAACGCGCTACGCTCATCTGGCAAAAGTTCGGGTGAAGAAAGGCCAAAGGGTCTCGCACGGCGACAGAATCGGTGATATGGGGAGTTCAGGCCGTTCAACCGGCACTCATCTTCACTATGAAATCCGAGTCGACGGTAAGGCCATCAACCCAATGATCTACATCAGGGCATCCAGAAATGTTTTCTAAGAGCAGGATCAACGAACTCAGCAGCAAAGCTGACGACTCTCCCGACAAAAGAATAAAGGCGGCCAGTCCCGCCGCACCAGCGGCACCAAAGACAGCCAGTTCGCCGACCAAACCGAAACCATCGGCTTCCGTTCTGTCCGCCGACCTGGTGGTTACCGGCAACCTCAAGACCACCGGAGACATCCAGATCGAAGGCACGGTCAAGGGTGACATCCACGCGCATCTGCTAACCGTCGGGGAAAAGGCCACGGTTGCAGGCGAAGTGGTTGGCGACGACGTCGTCATAACCGGGAGAATCCAGGGCCGCGTGAGGGGGCTGAAGGTGCGACTGACCTCAACCGCACGTGTTGAGGGTGACATCGTCCACAAGACTCTGGCGATAGAATCCGGCGCGCATTTCGAAGGCTCGGTAATCCGGAGGGACGATCCCCTCGGCGGCGATGATGCCGGGAACACATCCGCCCCTGCCACTCCGCCCGCGCCAAAGCAGGCCATGTCAGCCGCCGGGCGGCAACAGGCAGCAAAGGCCACGGCGGTAGGCCGATAACCTGGGACCCGTCTGCGGGCTGCACCTTACCGAATCTGGAGTGAACCGCGGGCGAGAGGTCCAGCGGGTCTGTGCCTGTCCGGGTCGTGACGGTTGCCTGGCCACGTAATGAGGCCAGGCAGTAAGGCCGATTCCGGTCTGCCCTGAATGTAGTCTGGGTGGCGGCCACAATCCCATCCCCAGTCCGAAGCGCGGCACCCCTGGAGCGAACACCGACCCGCCGATATGGGCACGACGGTCGTATCCTGCCAATTCGACTTCAGTCCTGGTCGCAGAGTGCCCGCCTGTAAAGATGCCATGTCGCATGTCCGAGAACGGGAAGAACCACCAGAAGTCCCAGAAAGAACGGCAGCATCCCGACGAACAGGAGAACCGCAACCGAAAGTGCCCAGACAGCCATCACCAACGGATTCCTCCGCACCACTGCCATACTGAGCAGCATCGCGGTTACGAAATCCACTTCCCTGTCCAACAGCAGCGGCAGGCTCACAACGGTCAGTGAAAACAGGACGAACGCGAACACGCCTCCTACGGCAAACTCCGTTACGATCATCGCCAGCCCGGTCGGTGTCAGGTAGATGTCCAGCGAAGTGGTGGGGTTGGTCATCGTACCCGGTCCCATGAAAAGCGCGAAGATCATATGCGCCAGAAAGGTCCAGAACAGGAAATATATGACGATGATCGCACCTGCCCATGGCAGCTGGCGATCCTTCTCCCGCACCACTACGCCGAGAATTCCGGCCCAGTTCAGCCTTTCGCCGTTTTCCAGCCGCCGGGAGATCTCGTAAAGCCCCACCGCCGCAAAGGGCGCCACAAGCGGAAAGCCCAGGGAGACTGTCAGCGTCCAGGCGATCGTACCTGCGCCGAAGTGAATAAGGAGCAGGCCCGCCGCCACGTAGACAGCACTGAAAAAGAAACCATGGACGGGCGCGCGCCTGAAATCATGCCAACCGGTGCATAAGGAAACCGCCAGATCCCGAATCGTGATCCTTTCGATCCGGGGCAGTTTTGATGGCGGCGCATTCTCCCTGATCGTCATGGACATTCCTCCTCCATCCACATGCCCGAAGCGCAGCGCCCGGATTGCCCGAAGAGAAGACCGGCCCAAGCGGACTAAAGGGTCGGAATGCGGCAGTCCGCGCCCTATCCTCAGGGCATGACACTCATTCGATGCCGCTGGGGAAGGGATGGAAAACAGGCGGCATGGCGGTCACCTCTTTAAATACTTCCCCAATTCAACCTGCCGGTGTCAATGCCTGGCTGGACGCGTTCCAGGCCAGTCTGTTGCCACATGATAGGCCTGTGCCAACCGTAGAATCTCCACATCTCCTCCGCGTGGGCCGAAAACCTGGATGCCCATCGGCAGCCCATGCCCGCCAAACCCGGCAGGCAGCGCGACCGCCGGAAGCCCGATCAGGCTGACCGGAACCGTTACCTCCATCCAGCGGTGATAGGTGTCCATCAGATGTCCGGCGACCTCCTTTGGCCAGCTCCAGTCCGCCGGAAAGGGCCAGACCTGTGCGGAAGGCAACACAAGCGCATCATAGGAGGAAAACAGCTCAGCGCAGCGCCGGAACCAGATCGAGGCAGCGACTGAAGCGCGGTGCACTTCGGTCGCGGAGAATGCCATGCCCCGCTCTATCTCCCATAGGGCCTCCTCTTTCAGACGCCCGCGGCATTCCGGATCATTCCAGACCGATTCCAGTCTCGCGGCCACCGCCCAGGACCGCAACGTAGTCCAGCTCTCCCAGATCGCTTCGCGTGGATGCGGCGGGGGCAACGGTTCAACCACGGCTCCAAGTTCCTCGAATGTCTCCAGCGCGGTCTCGCAGATTTCCGAAATGCCGTTTTCATAGGCATAGGCACCGCCCCAGTCTCCCAGCCAGCCAATTTTCCGCCCGCGGATGTCTGGCACCGCCTGTATCATCGCAGCGTCGAAATCCCGTCCCCAGGGCTGCCGCGGATCGGGACCGGCAAGCGTCTGCAGTAAACGGGCGAGATCCAGCGGGTCGCGCGCCATCGGCCCCAATGTCGCCAACGGATGCAGAAACAGATCTCCCTGTGGCTCGTCCGGCACCAGTCCGAAGCTCGGACGCATTCCGTATACGTTGTTCCATGCCGCCGGGTTGCGTAGTGAGCCCATCATATCGGAACCATCAGCCAGGCTCATCATTCCTGCAGCCAGCGCCACTGCCGCCCCGCCGGAGGACCCTCCACAGCTACGGCTGGTATCGTAGGCATTCAGGGTCGTGCCATGCACCGGATTGAACGTGTTGGACCCCAGCCCGAATTCCGGTGTGTTGGTCTTGCCGACCAGAATCGCGCCGTCCGCTCTCAGCCTCGCCGCCAGCAGGTCGTCACTCTCCGGGACGAAATCGGCAAAGACAGGCGAGCCCATGGTGGTCCGGATACCCCGCGTCAGCACGAGATCCTTTACCGCCATGGGAATGCCATGCAGCCATCCGGACCGCGGCTTTCCGTCAGCCGCGTCAGCCTCCTTCATCAGCGACTCCTCATCACGAAGGCTAACGACCGCGTTCAGCTTCCCGTTCACCTCCGCGATCCGGTCCAGGGTCGCCCGCATCAGTTCCACTGCCGATACATCACCTTCGGCCAGCATTCCGGACAGTTCCCGAGCCGAAAGCTCCGTCAAACGAGTCATACCGTCTCCTGTCGAAAAACCCCGACGACCAGGACGCTCCCAAGCGCGGTCAGTCGCCCGTGTTCGCGTCAGCCCGACTCTTGCCGCTGACATCCAGCGCCAGGGCCGCCGCCATGAAGGCTTCGAGATCGCCGTCAAGTACAGCCTGGGTGTTCGATGTTTCGTATCCGGTGCGCAGATCCTTCACCATCTGGTAGGGCTGCAGCACATATGAGCGTATCTGATTGCCCCAGCCAGCGTCTCCCTTGGCTTCATGCGCTTCCGATATCGCCGCGTTCCGCCTGTCAAGCTCACGCTGATAGAGCCGGGACTTCAGAGCCTTCATGGCAATGTCCCGGTTCTGGTGCTGGGACTTCTCGGACGAGGTGACAACAATTCCCGTTGGCAGATGGGTGATCCGCACCGCGGAATCCGTGGTATTGACATGCTGCCCGCCCGCCCCGGAGGATCTGAAAGTGTCAATTCGGAGATCTGACGGATTCACCTCGATCTCAATGCCGTCGTCAACCACCGGATAGATCCAGACGGAACAGAAGGAGGTATGCCGTCGCGATGCGGAATCGTAGGGCGATATCCGCACAAGGCGGTGGACTCCCGATTCCGTCTTGAGCCAACCATAGGCGTTCGGCCCGGAAATCCTGTATGCCGCCGATCTGAAACCTGCTTCATCTCCCGGGCTGACGGAACGCAGCTCGACCGAGTAACCTTTCCTGTCAGCCCAGCGAAGATACATACGTGCAAGCATTTCAGCCCAGTCGCAGCTTTCCGTTCCTCCCGCACCAGCGTTTATTTCGAGAAAGGTATCGTTCCCGTCCGCCTCGCCGTTCAGGAGCGCCTCAATCTCCTTCCTGGCAGCATGCACCTCGAGCTTCCTCAGCGCGTCCTCCGCTTCGCCGACGACCTCGTCATCCCCCTCCATCTCGCCAAGCTCGATCAGTTCAACATTCTCGGCCAGATCCCGTCCGATTCTGTTACAGGTTTCCAGGGCATCAACCAGCATCTGCCGCTCACGCATCAGTTTCCGCGCCTTGTCCGGGTTACTCCACAGCGCCGGATCCTCGACAAGGGCGTTGAATTCCTCAAGCCGGAACCCCGCGGTATCGAAGTCCATCCGCTGGCGCAGCAGTGCCAGCGACTTGCCTATGGCATCGACAGTGTTCTGCGTCTCAGCGCGCATAATCCGGAAACCCAAAGCTGGAAGGCTGATCAGACCCGGCGTGATACCGGATCCGCCACCCAACGGCAAGCGTTGCGTGCGCCGCCGCCAGAACATCCCCCACACCGGCCCGGTTCCACGGAATGCATCAGGCCCCCGTGGAGTGACCGGAAACATCCTTCCATCCAGATGAACGGCTCATGGTGGACGTCTGGCTAATAGAGTCCTCCCGAACTCAATGATCCGAAATCCGCGTTCCCATCATCCGTCGCCGATTCGGAACCTTCAGCCGCACTGTCCTCACCGGGCGCGAAAATGGGCAGATTCGACCCCATCGCAAAACCACCGTCAAACGTCACTCCAAACAGCGCCTCATCATCACCACGGAAATATTCCGCAACAACATGTGGCCCCTCCTCATCCTCCTGCAGCCGGGCGCCGGAATATCGGTCGATCTTGATGAATGTCCCTCCGGGCGGCACCTCAAACGCACCACCACCGTATTTCTCCGTCGCCTTCCGCATGAACTGGTTGAATACCGGTGCGCACATTCCTCCCCCGCTCGCACTCCTACCCATCGGCCGCGGCCGGTCGTATCCGATATAGCACCCTCCAACGATATTGCTGGTAAAACCGACGAACCAGACATCCCTGGCTTCATTGGTCGTGCCAGTCTTGCCCGCAACCGGGACTTCAAGATCAATCCGGCCGGACGCGGTTCCCCGCGTAACCACTCCCTGCATCATTGACGTGAGCTGATAGGCGGTGATGGCATCCATCACACGCTCCCTGTTAGACGTGATCCGTGGCGCCGTTCCTGGATCAAGCGCCTCCCGTCCGCAGTCTTCGCAGACGCGCCGATCATGCCGGTAAACGGTTTCACCCCAGCGGTTCTGCACCCGGTCGACCAGTGTCGGCTCCACCCGCTCGCCGCCATTGGCGAACATCGCATAGGCCGCCACGATCCGGAATAGCGTGCTCTCCTGACTGCCAAGCGCGTTGGCAAGATAGGGCTTCAGCTGGTCGTAAACCCCAAACCGCTCGGCATAGGATGCCACGGTCTCCATCCCGACTTCCCGGGCGAGCCGCACGGTCATCAGGTTCCGCGACCGCTCAATGCCCGTCCGCAGGGGAGTCGGGCCATAGAACCTGTCCGATGCATTCGTCGGCCGCCAGATTTCGGTGCCGGTATCGATACTGATTGGCGCATCGATCACGATGGTCGCGGGGGAGAACCCACTGTCCAGGGCCGCTGCATAGACAAAGGGTTTGAAGGATGATCCGGGCTGCCGCGTCGCCTGCGTGGCGCGATTGAAGGCGGATTTCTGGTAGGAGAAGCCGCCCTGCATGGCCAATACACGGCCAGTGTTCACATCCATTGCCATGAATGCGCCCTGGACTTCGGGAACCTGCCGCAGGGACCAGCGCATGGACGAACCGTCATCGTGGGCGATCAGCCGGACATGAACGACATCTCCGACCTCAACAAGGTCACCCGCCGCTTCCGCCTTACGCGCCAGAGCGCCATTGGCAAGCCGTTTGCGGGTCCATGTCACGTCTTCGGCAAGAATCCAGTGACCTTCCCCATCCTCTGCCACTCCCTCGACGCCAATGCGCGCCGCTTTCCCGTCCAGACCCAGTACAACCGCCGGGAACCAGCCTTCCATGTCACGCGGCACATCCGCCCTGGCCAGTTCTTCGCGCCAGGTCGCTTCATCCTCCAGATCCTCTTCTTCAAGCCTCATTCCGGTTCCACGCCAGACACCGACGGCGCGGTCATATTTCTCCAGCGCCTGACGCAGGGCAGCCTCCGCCTCGCCCTGCAGTTCGGGATCCATCGTGGAACGTATCGACAGACCACCGTTGAAGAACTCCTCTTCGCCGAAGTTTCGGCTGAGCTGCCGGCGAATCTCGTCGGTGAAATAGCCACGTGGCGGCAGACTGGCCCTGAAGCTTTCATAATCGCCATTCTGGACTGTCAGAAGCGGCGCGGCACTGGCTTCTTCCTGCTCGACCGCGGTCAGATACCCGTTCTCCCGCATTTCCTTCAGCACGAAGTTTCGCCGTTCAATGGCCGCCTCACGGTTTTTCACCGGATGATAGCTGTAAGGCGCCTTTGGATGGATCGCCAGAAACGCGGCCTCCTGAGGGCTCAGCTCCGCCAGCGTCTTGTTGAAATAGGTCTGCGCGGCCGCCGTCGCACCGAAGCTGCGTGCACCAAGATCGATCTGGTTAAGGTAAAGCGCGAGAATCTCTTCCTTGCTCAATGCCTTCTCAACCCGTGCCGCAAGAATGATTTCCTTGATCTTTCGCTCCACGGTTCGGTCAGAGGAAAGCAGGAAGATCTTCATGACCTGCTGCGTGATGGTCGAAGCGCCGCGCAGCCGACCGCCAAGCATTGCCTCGACGGCGGCGGCGGCCATACCCCGTAAGTCATAACCCTTATGCGAGTAGAAATTCCGATCTTCCGCACTTATGAACGCGTATTTCACCAGATCGGGAAACTCGTCTGGTGGCGTGAAGAGACGACGTTCCCGCGCGAACTCGTCCACAAGCCGTCCTTCCCCCGAGTAGATTCGGCTTATGGTTGGCGGCGCATATCGTTCCAGCTGCTGCGTGCTGGGCAGATCACGGCCATAGATCCACAGTACCGCTCCGCAAAGAAATGCGACAAGGATGGCACCATTCATGACCAGTGCGAAGATCGCGCCAAAGAAGGAGAGAATGAATCGGAGCATCAGCCGCCCTTTGCGTACAGGCCGCTTATAGTTGCGCCAGGGCTGCCCGTCAAAACCGCCGCCAGCGCTGGAGCGGCAGGTTCGCGCCCCTCCGGCGATCACATTCAGGTGAGGGCCACAGCGTCCGGGACGACTCTTCCCACCCCAGCAATGGCGCTACCTCCACCGCATTGGCAGTCGACCATTCCGGCAGCCCGTCACGGATTCCCTCAACTTTCATTCAGCGCCTATCCATGAAATCCCGGAGCCGTCCGATCCCTTCCCGAATGTCCTCCGTCGAGCGTGCATAGGAGAACCGAATCGTCCCCGAACCCCTTCCCTCGTCAAAGTCCAGTCCCGGGGTGACGGCGACGCCAGCCCGGTCAAGTATTTCGGTAGCGAACGCCCGGCTGTCTCCCGTCAGGTCGGTGACGTCCGCATAGACATAGAACGCGCCATCCGGAGGGGCGGTTATGGGAAAACCTGCGGCGGAAAGTCCCTCGATCATCAACCGCCGATTCTCCGCGTAAACGGAAATGTTCGCCTGAAGCTCGTCCTCACATTCCATAGCCGCCAGCGCCGCGATCTGGCTTACATGCGGTGCACAGATGAACATGTTCTGGGCCAGTCGCTCAACCGCCCGGACATGGGATTCGGGAACCACCATCCACCCCACCCGCCAGCCCGTCATGCTGAAGTATTTCGAGAACGAATTGATCACGTAGGCGTCGTCGCTGATCTCCAGCGCACTGACGGCCGTCCGCTCATACTCGATGCCGTGATAGATCTCGTCGGAAATGACCGCCGCCCCTCGCTCCGCCGCCGCTGCCAACAGAGCGGACATGGCGCTTCGATCCAGCATGGTTCCGGTTGGATTCGCTGGCGACGCGACCAGGATTCCCAACACCCCTTCCACCAGATCTTCCGGCGTTGGCTGAAAGCGGTTTTCCGCTGCCGTTTCCACTGAAACCGGCGCAAGCCCAAGCGCCCGGAGAATCTGCCGATAGGAAGGATATCCCGGCGCACCGACACATACCCGATCGCCGCTGTCGAACAGCGCCGTGAATGCGAGAAGAAACGCCCCTGACGAACCAGACGTCACAATGACCCTACCAGGGTCAAGGTCGACGCCATGGCGGTCAAGGTAGAGTCTTGCGATGCGTGCCCGCAGTTCCGGCAGGCCCAGCGCCACCGTATAGCCGAGGGCCTGCATTTCCATTTCGCGAGCGGCCGCGACCCGCGCACCGGCGGGTGCGGGGGTTCCAGGCTGACCCACTTCCATGTGGATTATGTGCCGTCCGGCTGCCTCCGCCTGTCGGGCCGCTTCCATTACATCCATCACAATGAAAGGATCGACCTCACTTCGCCTTGAGTTCCGCATACCATCTTCCGTATATGCCAGTCAGCGCTTGAACTGCATTCGGGAAGGCGAAAGTCAATGGCTAACGGATGGACAAGGCTGCTGCGTTCGCTGATGGTGGTCGCATTCGTGACACTCGTCGTGGCCGCGCCGGCCCGCGCCATTACCATCCTGCGTGATCCGGACATCGAGAATGCGCTGAAACAGCTGTCCCTGCCGCTGATTCGCGCGGCTGGCCTGGGCCAGGAGCAGATCAACCTGCTTGTCGTGCGGGACAGTTCGCTCAACGCATTCGTGTTCGATGCAGGCCATGTGTTCATCCATTCGGGCCTGATCCTCAAGATGGAAAGTGCGAGTGAACTACAGGCGGTCATCGCTCACGAACTCGCGCATATTGCCTATGGCCACATTCCGCGTCGGCTCTCCAACCTCCGTACCGCCGTCGGCGCCTCGAAGATAGGCATACTCATGGCTCTTGCCATCGGTGCCGCCACGGGTAATGCGGAAGCCGCTGCGGGAGTCGCAGCAGGATCCGTCAGCAGTGCCCAGCGGGTCTTCTTTAGCCACACGCGCGCCGAAGAGGCGTCGGCGGACCAGGCGGCGTTGCGCTATCTGTCGCAGGCGGGTGTGGATCCGAACTCCATGGCAGCCCTGCTTCAGCGCTTCTGGGGGCAGGAAGTGCTTTCGGCCGCCCGCCAGGATCCCTATGTCCGAAGCCATCCGCTGACCCGGGACCGAATCCGCGCCGTAAAGGGCTATGCCGCCGCCTATAGAGGCAATACCCAGCCACCTACCGAAGCCAACCGCTGGTTCGCCCGCGCAAAGGCAAAGCTTGGCGCCTTCATTCAGCCACCAAACCATACTCTGCGCATAGTGGCCGGGGACGACGATTCCGACATTGCGGTGATGCGGCGTGCGATCGCCTATCATCGGCTTCCTGACCGCAGCCGGGCGCTGGCCGAGATCCAGACGCTGGCGGAGAGACTGCCCAACGATCCCTATGTTCAGGAACTTCGCGGCCAGATCCTGCTCGAATCGGGAGAAACGGCAGCTGCTGTGCGGGCCTATGACCGCGCCGCGGAGCTTAGGCCGGATAACGCCCTGATCCTTGCCGGTCACGGGCGCGCGTTACTGGCGTTGGATACGCGCGATAGCCATGCCCGGGCTTTGCGGATGCTGGAACAGGCATATTCACGCGACAGCCAGGATCCCCGCCTGATGCGCGACCTTGCAGTCGCCTATGCGCGTAACGGCCAGAGAGGAATGGCTTCCGTCGCCACGGCAGAGCGCTATGCCATTGTCGGTGACCTGAGAAATGCCGGCGTCCATGCAGCGCGGGCGCTGGAACTGCTTCCAGAGGGCTCTCCTGGCTGGATTCGGGCACAGGACGTGCTAAGCGCTGCCCAATCGGCTGGATAGCAGGAGGATTGATATGCTGAGACGACTTGTGACGGCCCTAGCCGCAGCGGCCCTTTTGGGCACACCCACGCTTGCCTTTGACATTGGTGCGATGAACACCGAGGAGCGGGAAACCTTTCGCGCCGAGATCCGCGCATATCTGCTGGAACACCCCGAAGTGCTGCTCGACGCCATTGCCGTTCTTGAGGAGCGCAATTCCAGCGAACAGGCCAATGTCGACGTTCAGCTGGTCCGCGCTAACGCCGACCAGATATTCAATGATGGCCATAGCTGGGTTGGTGGAAATCCCGATGGCGACATCACAATCGTTGAATTCCTTGACTACCGTTGCGGCTTCTGCAGGCGTGCCCATCCGGAAGTCAGTGAGCTGATCGCTTCCGACGGCAATATCCGCTATATCATCAAGGAATTCCCGATCCTGGGGGAGCAGTCGGTTCTGGCCAGCAGTTTCGCGCTTGCCGTCAAGCAGGTTGAGGGCGACGACGCCTATGCCGAAATCCATGATGCCATGATGACAATGCGGGCCGACGTGAATGAACTGAGTCTTTCCGAACTGTCCAGACGGCTTGGCCATGATACCGAGGCAGTCATGGAAGCGATGGACAGCGAATCGGTCCAGCTCGCCATCAATGAAAACCACGCGCTGGCCCAGCGACTTCGGATCGAAGGAACACCGAGTTTCGTTTTTGGAGATCAGATGGTGCGGGGCTATGTCCCACTCGACCAGATGCGCGGCATTGTAGCCGAAATTCGCATGGAATAGGGGGCATCCTCCAGGCAGGTCCGAAAGCCTCACCCCGTCGGTTGGACATCCTTCAGCCGCATCTCGGTGTCAGGAGCGCGTCACTCCGCCTGCTGCCCCTCAGCATCTATCCGCGCCGCCCTGTCCTCGACCTGTGCAACGATATGATTGATCATCTCTTCGTTCGACAGCTTATGGCTTTGCTGCCCAGCCAGATAGACCATTCCATGCCCGGCTCCACCACCGGTGAATCCCACATCCGTCATCAGAGCCTCTCCCGGTCCGTTGACCACACAGCCGATGATCGATAGCGAAATCGGTGTCCTGACATGCGCCAGCCGGTCCTCAAGGATCTGAACGGTTCTGATCACGTCAAATCCCTGCCGGGCACAGGAAGGACAGGAAATGATGTTGACCCCCCGGTGCCGCAGTCCGAGCGACTTCAGGATTTCGAAGCCGACACGCACCTCCTCTACCGGATCGGCCGACAGAGACACCCGCAGCGTATCACCGATTCCCATCCAGAGCAGATTGCCCAGACCAATGGCGGACTTGACCGTACCCGCATTAAGGCTTCCCGCTTCCGTGATTCCCAGGTGAATCGGCGCATCAGTGGCCTCGGCTATGCCCTGATAGGCGGCTGCAGCCAGAAAGACATCGGACGCCTTGAGGCTGATCTTGAATTCCTGAAAGTCGTTGTCCTCAAGGAGCCGGATGTGATCCATGCAGCTTTCGATCATGGCTTCGGGACATGGTTCGGCATATTTTTCGAGCAGGCGCTTTTCCAGGCTACCCGCGTTGACTCCAACGCGAATCGAGCAGCCGCGGTCACGGGCGGCGGCGATCACCTCACGTACGCGCTCAGGGCCGCCAATGTTTCCGGGATTGACACGCAGGCATGATGCGCCGGCCTCCGCCGCCTCTATGGCGCGACGGTAATGGAAGTGGATATCCGCGACGATGGGAACGGGGCTTTCGCGCACGATTTCCCGCAGAGCCTTCGTCGACGCTTCATCTGGCGTCGAGACGCGCACGATGTCGGCACCGGCTTCGGCGCAGGCCTGCACCTGGGCCACGGTCGCCGCCACGTCCTTCGTGTCAGTATTCGTCATGGTCTGCACCGAGATGGGCGCTCCGTCGCCGACCGGAACACTGCCCACCTGGATTCTGCGTGACCGGCGACGTTCGATGTTTCGCCAGGGGCGGATGCTGTTTAGCGACATGGGCACCATCACCTCTCTAACTGTTGAAAGAAAAGCGGATCAGACCGGGAACAACGGAATGGTGGCCAGCTTACTGAGAGGCTTCCTGCTCTGTCTGCGGTGCCACGGCCATTGCGACCAGTTCCGCAAGCTTACTGTCCGCTTCAGGATCCGCAACGGCAAAGCCCGCCACAACCTCCTCGGATCCCATTACTATGTCGTCGACGACCGTGGGGCCTTCCCCGAGCGGACCATAGGCCTCGCCGTTCACGAGAAAATACACTGAGCCAGCGTTTCCGGTCCGCAGAATCGGCGGCTGTTCGGTCCTCGGCACCACATAGCGCTCGCCACCATCCAGAATCTTCTCCAGCAACACTGAATCGTCTGCCGTCCTGACCCGCACCCAGGATGGACGCACGGCCAGCAGAACGACCTCCCTAACCTGTTCCTCAATCTCTTCCTCGACGACCTGGACCGGTGATTCCTGTGGCACTTCACCACCATTCTCAACGGACGGGGGGGTGTCCAGCGGAACCACCAGGTCATCCCTGACCTCAGCCACAGTGGCGACCTGCTCAGGATTCAGGGTGGCGATTGGAGGATCCCTTGGGCTGACGACTGGCACCTGGAGCACCTGAGGACGTCTGTAGAGGCGATCCAGTTCCTCCTGCCGCGGCCTTGCGGCCACGATGGTGTCCGTCCCGGAAGAGGTCGAGGAACCGACCATACCGAGTGGCTCGACTGGCGCGGACATGTCTGCCGTCTGATCGGTCTGGACAATCTGTACGCGCTGCAATTCCTCCAGGACCGCCCAGCCACCGTAACCAATGGCAAGAATGAGCCCACCAAGTACTAAGGACGACAGCAGGGCTGGAGGATCGATCCTTGACAGAAAGCCCTCCGGCTTCGGGGTAAATGGCGTGATGGGTCGTCTGAACGGCTCCCGTTTCTGAAGCGTTGGCCTGGTCGGTTCCGCTCTATGCGAAGCCGCACCCGACGCTGTTGGCCCGAGGCGGCTCTCTATGCTGTAGTTTCCCTCCTCGCAGAATCTCGCCAGAACCCAATCGGGATCAAGGCCAAGAAAGCGGGCATAGGAACGCACGTAACCAGGGAGATACGCGGGCACATCGAATGCCGACGGATCGCAGTTCTCGATCGCGACAATGTACGAGGCCCTTATTTTCAATGTGAACTGAACGTCAAGAAGCGACTTCCCCATCGTCGCGCGTTCAGCGCGCATGATGTCGCCAAGACTCAGGTCAAAGTCATCAAAACCCTTCAGCTGCTGCTGTAGGGAAGCACTCGATTGCGCTGAATCACCAGGTTGCCCAGCGCGATGTCGGTTCATCCTATGCCGTCCTAGCGAGATCAATCTCTTGACTGCCTGTCTTTCCTTGCCCCCCAAGAATTAGAGATTCGAAATTCACCTTCCACCCGCCTCAATCCTAACATGGCCGCTGTGAAAATACACCAGGAAAACGGCCCTCGGGCGTCATCAGGTTGAATTTCGCAAACTCTGCAGGTTGTGTCAAGGAAAAAGCTGCCCGCGACATGATGCGCGACCTGCAGTCGCGCAGTCCGAGCAGGCATTTACCGGATCGCTAGCCGGTCAGGGCCTGGCGGTTCAGGGCACAGTGCGACCAGAGTTCGTCCAGAGCGGTGACCAGCCAGTCCATCTCCCGAGGCCCGTGACCAGGCGAAGGCGTGAACCGCAGCCGCTCCGTTCCTCTAGGCACGGTCGGGAAGTTTATCGGCTGCACATAAATCCCGTACTGGCTGAGAAGCATATCCGACAGGTGTTTGGTATGAACCGGATCTCCCACAATCACTGGCACGATATGCGACCCATGGTCGATGATCGGAAGGCCCATGCCCTTGAGTCGGAGTTTCAGTATTCGGGCCTGGGTCTGATGCCGTTCGCGCAGACCCTGATCGGATTTAAGGTGCCGAATGGACGCGGCCGCCCCAGCCGCCACGGCAGGCGGCAGCGAAGTGGTAAAGATGAAACCGGGTGCGTAGGACCTGATGGCATCACACATCTTCCCGCTTGCGGCAATATACCCGCCCATCACTCCGAACGCCTTTCCCAAGGTGCCGTTCATGACGTCAATACGATGCATGAGCCGGTCGCGTTCTGCGACGCCACCACCGCGCGGACCATACATGCCCACCGCGTGAACCTCATCCAGATAGGTCAGCGCCCCGAACTCGTCCGCCAGATCACAGATCGCTCCGATCGGGCCGAAGTCGCCATCCATCGAATAGACCGACTCGAACGCAATCAGCTTTGGCACCTCCGGACCGTCAGCCTCCAGCATCGCACGCAGGGATCCGACATCGTTGTGGCGGAATATGCGTTTGGCGCCACCGCGTCGGATTCCCTCAATCATGGAGGCATGGTTGAGTTCATCGGAATAGATCACAAGACCCGGAAAGAGCCTCGCCAGCGTCGACAGCGTCGCTTCGTTGGCGATATATGCACTTGTGAATAGCAACGCGGATTCCTTACGATGCAGGTCGGCGATCTCTAGCTCCAGCCTCCTGTGGTAAACTGTCGTGCCTGAGATGTTGCGTGTGCCACCGGAGCCAGCGCCTGCAGCGTCAATCGCCTCGTGCATCGCCTCAAGAACCACCGGATGCTGGCCCATGCCCAGATAGTCATTGCTGCACCAGACGGTCACAGGCCGCTCGGCGCCTTCTGGATCGTGCCAGGCCGCGTTGGGAAAGGAGCCGCGCTTACGCTCGACCTCGATGAAGGTGCGATACCGACCTTCGTCATGCAGGCACTGAATCGCTCTATCTAGCCACTTGGCATAATCCACGACGAATTCCCTCGAACCGACAGATGCTGGCACCCTAGCAGTACCGCACCGATGTTCAAATCGCATATTGACGCGGTAACACAACTTACCGCCGTCACCAGTTCCGCCCGCCTCTGGACATAGGTGGTTTTCCTGATACGGTCCACGCAAACAGGCAGCATACAGGCAGTCCCATGAGCCTCCCCGCCGTTCTGTCCAGGATAGACAGTGAAATGCCCGCAGCGCTGGACCGTTTGATGTCCTTCCTTCGAATCCCTTCGATCTCGACGGATCCAGCCTACAGCAACCATGTCATCCAAGCGGCTGACTGGCTGGCGGCTGACCTTCTGTCGCTTGGCGTCACCGCATCGGTGCGTTCGACGGACGGACATCCAATGGTCGTTGGACATTCAGAAGGTGCCGAACCGCATCTACTGTTCTACGGCCACTACGACGTTCAGCCCGTTGACCCCATCGAGCTCTGGAACCGCGATCCATTCGATCCGACGGTCGAGGACACTCCTCGGGGACGCGTGATTACAGGCCGTGGCTCTTCCGATGACAAAGGCCAGTTGATGACCTTCGTCGAAGCCTGTCGTGCGTGGAAATCGGTTCATGGTTCCCTGCCCTGCCGGATCACGTTTCTGTTCGAAGGCGAGGAGGAAAGCGGCTCGCCTTCGCTTGAACCGTTCCTGACGGCAAATTCCGATGAGCTCCGGGCTGACCTCGCCCTGATCTGCGACACTGGAATGTTCAACCCGGCAACACCTGCGATCACCACGTCGCTGCGCGGGCTGCTTGGCGAGGAAGTCATCATCACCGGGCCCGACAGGGATCTGCATTCGGGAATGTATGGTGGAATCGCGATGAACCCCGCACGGGTTCTGACACGAATTGTCGCCCACCTCCATGATGAACGGGGCCGGATCACAGTACCTGGATTCTATGACGATGTGCCTGAGCTGGATGACGGCATGATCGATCAATGGGAAACGCTGGGATTCGATGAGGTGGCGTTTCTCCGGGAAGTTGGTCTGTCCAGGCCGGCGGGCGAAGCGGGCAGATCAGGACTAGAGATGATTTGGTCGCGCCCCACCTGCGATGTCAATGGCATCACATGCGGGTATTCTGGCGAAGGTTCCAAAACCGTGCTGCCCTCGAAAGCCACCGCCAAGATCAGCTTCCGGCTGGTTGCCGGGCAGAACCCACTGACGCTGCGCGAGAGCTTCCGGGAAATGGTGCGCAGCATGGTTCCACCTGACTGCGGCGTTGAATTCATCGGCCACGGTGCCGGGCCCGCCTGCGTCATGGCAACGGAAGATCCTGCGTTTGAACTGGCGCGCAGGGCGCTATCCGACGAATGGCCGAATGAGGCAGCTTTTGTTGGATGCGGCGGCTCCATCCCGATCGCCGGCTGCTTCCAGCAGATGCTCGGCATGGACTCGTTACTGATCGGCTTCGGACGCGATGATGACAGGATTCACAGTCCCAACGAGAAATACGACCTTGAGAGCTTTCACAAGGGCATCCGCAGCTGGGCGCGGGTGCTTGCCGCGCTGACGTGATTCGCTGCCCTGGACGAAGGGGATGCATCCATCTCCGTGACTTCGCCGTAGCCGCATCAGCCGTCAGATGCGCTGCAGGGCGGACAGGATTTGGAGAATGGCGCGGTTGACGGGACTCGAACCCGCGACCCCCGGCGTGACAGGCCGGTACTCTAACCAACTGAGCTACAACCGCGTGAGACGGAGACATAGGCCAAGCCTTTGTCGCCGTCAAGCGAAATGGACAGTGAAATTCCTGTCATATGCGATGAATTGCGTGACATCCTTTGGTGGGTGATGACGGACTCGAACCGCCGACATCTTCGGTGTAAACGAAGCGCTCTACCAACTGAGCTAATCACCCGCCAATTCGATCTATAGCGCGTAGGCCAAGGCAGACGCAAGTGCACTCTGCGCTTCACGATTCCATGATCGAGCCGAGCGCAGGTCATCGCCTAAGGGGGCGGGAACATTGCGCTTTCCATGCGGATCAATGCAGACAGCCCAGTCACTGACCCAGCGAAAGCCTCGCATCTGGCTTTGCCGCTCGTCCAGACATTCGGTGCAGCCTGCAGGGAAGAACGCGGTCCCGGTCCCCGCACCAGAGCCGTGACAGAGAAGGCCTATTTGACATGTTCCCAGAAACTCGGCCTGCGCCCATATCGCCGACGCAGGTGCTTTATATAGGCGCCATGACCTTCAGCCCCGGAGTCCGGTGATGTTCGATCGGAAAGAGCGGCGCAACTGCCCAGGCTGTTGGCGGCCAGGCCATAGAACTTCGTCTGACCCCGCTGCATAACCGAATCCACCACTCGCCGGTAGAGTCGAACCGCTGCGTCGGGATACCGGTCAGAAAGCGCGTCGCCAGCTTCGTTCAGCAGGTCATAGGCCTCACGATAGGACAGGCGGCCTCCCCTGTCGATCCCGGCACTACCCAGACCGCTTTCGAACGCCGCATCGATTTCTTTCCCTCGCCTGGCAACCAACCGGGCTGCAGCCTCCAGTTCTGGCCAGTTGACCAGAAACCTCAGCGCCCGGATGACTCTCGGAAAGGTTTCCACATGAGCGATTGCGGCGCGCTCCGCTTCGAAATCCTCGAAGTCCGGTAACTGCTTCAGGTAGTCTCTCAGAAGCTCGGCGTCCAGCACCTGCCTGAACCGGTCCAGTCTTACGGCCTGTGCCTCTTCTTTCCGGCCCAGCCGAACCAGCGCACTGATCCGCATTTCTACAGCCTCACCGGCGAAATCCGGACCCGGTTTCACGATTCGGTCAAGCCAGGAAATCGCCTCTTCCGCACGATCCGCTGCCAGAAGGCGTTTCGCGATTCTGGTAGCCGCGGCATCGCTACGCATATTCGAACCGGTCACAGCCAGTATGTAGGCATCAACATCGCCTTCCGCGTCAGCCAGCTCTCTCAGTGCCGTATCAGTTCTCCAGCTTTGGACTCCTTTCTCCTCAGCGCTCAACAGCAGGGACCGTAGATGGGAGCGTCCATCGCTTCCGAGTGCCCTGGCCAGGAGCTTGATGTCGTTGAACAGATATCCGGAATCACCGCACAGGGCTTCGAATATCCGCTCCGCGATTTCAGCACCGTCGCGGTCTTCGACCCGCAGATAGAGTCGATCCAGATCCTTTATGGCATCAACGAACACCTTTTCTACGGCAAGATGTCCTTCCTCCATCCGCGTTAACACGCCATCAATCAACGGAATGAAGGACCACATCGTTTCCACGGCATCTGCAGGGTCGTTCGTTCCCAGGGCATTCACGATGGAATCCCGCAGATCATCCAGTTCACGCACAAAGGCCCTGGTTCGCTTAAGGCTGACGGCGGTGCGTGCCCGTGCGATGGACGCGATTCGCTTGCCTATGCTGGCATTCAGGTTTCCGCTCCCCTTACTGGCGGCCAAAGCGAGACGTATCCGCTTTGCCAGGACGGGGTCGCTGGCACAGCCTTCTGCCAGAAGCTGCGCAAGTCGCCTGACGCCAAGCTCTTCCAGCTTTTCGGAGGTTATCGAGCTACCACGCGCCATGTGTTCGGTCCTTTCGCTTCACTCTGCTGCCAGTCCCAGGCATAACGGTCGGCGCGGATCCGTCGGCAGATCCACCCATAACTGGTCTTTCGGGGCACAGGCCCCGAATTCCCATCCATTCGGGAAGACCTTCCATAGGGTGCACCGTAAGGCTCTCAACCTCCAGCCGTATTCTCAGCACATCCGGCACTGCTTCCGATGAACGGGGAGTTGGCACTTCCGAGCGGTACGGGTGGCGTAGGGAATCGGCCCGAAATGGGCATTCAGGCAGACACTACGAACGAGCGCCGACTGTCGGTATAAAACCCGCTCCAGTCCATAGAGAGCGGTTATCGGTCCTGGCTCCCGGAAAACGGATCGGTGGTGGGTGATGACGGATTTGAACCGCCGACATCTTCGATGTGAACGAAGCGCTCTACCGCTGAGCTAATCACCCATGCAGGGAACATTACCGCCTTTCACCGATTTCACAAGGGGCCGCGCACGCGCCACTACCGCTTCCTTTCCTGCCTGACACCCGAATCTCCTGTTCCAACCTGCGAATCATCCGGTCCCCAGAAACTGGATTGGGAAGCGCAGTGCGATAGCGCCAGCCAGCCTCCAGGCAGAATGCCTCCCGTCGGGCTTTCGGAACCACCCCGCCGCAGACTGCGAAACGGCCGGAACCAACTGACTTTCCGCGGTCGATCCAGCGAGCGGCAGTACCATCCGACCGCGTCGCATCGAATCGGTCGCACCGGTACCAGGGAAAGGATTCAGTGGGTCGTCGGGCTCGAGAGACCGTCATCCACCTTTATCGCGGCGCGGGCGGCTACCGCAGCTTTTTCTTCGGCCTCCTCGTTCCATTCGACCGCTTCGGGCTGACGAACAAGCGCCGCGTCAAGGACCTGACGAACGGAATCGACCTGAATGATGGTCAACCCTTCCTTCACGTTATCGGGAATCTCCGCCAGATCTTTCCCGTTTTCCTTCGGAATCAGGACGGTGCCAATCCCTCCACGAAGCGCTGCAAGAAGCTTCTCCTTCAGCCCACCGATCGGAAGGACATGCCCGCGCAGTGTAACCTCTCCTGTCATCGCAATGTCCCTCTGCACGGGAATCTGGGTCAGCACCGATACGATTGCGGTGACCATGGCAATTCCCGCCGACGGCCCATCCTTCGGAGTGGCGCCTTCAGGCACATGGACATGGATGTCCATCCGATCGAACTTGGTCGGCTTCACGCCGATCGAGGGCGAGATGGCACGAACATAGGACGATGCCGCTTCGATCGACTCCTTCATCACGTCGCCGAGCTTTCCGGTAGCTTTCATTCGGCCCTTTCCTGGCAGGCGGAGCGCCTCAATGGAAAGAAGGTCACCGCCTACGGAAGTCCATGCAAGCCCGGTGGCGACCCCGATCTGATTGTCCTTTTCGGCAAGCCCATAGCGGAACTTCTTGACACCCAGAAATTCTTCAAGACATTCAGGCGTGATTTCAACCGACTTGGCTTTCTTCTTGACGATCCGGGTAACCGACTTTCGTGCCAGCTTGGCGATTTCACGTTCGAGATTCCGAACCCCTGCCTCACGGGTATAGGTTCGGATGATCTGCCGAAGACCCTCATCCGTCAGGGTGAACTCACGCGCTTTCAGAGCGTGATTCCTGATCTGTTTCGGAATCAGGTGCTGTTTCGCAATTTCGGTTTTCTCGTCCTCGGTATAGCCGGCGAGTGGTATGATTTCCATCCGGTCGAGCAGTGGCTCGGGCATGAAATAGCTATTGGCCGTGGTAAGGAACAGAACATCGCTCAGGTCGTATTCCACCTCCAGGTAATGATCGACAAATGTCGAGTTCTGCTCGGGATCAAGCACCTCAAGCATCGCCGATGCCGGATCGCCGCGGAAATCCCGTCCCATCTTGTCAATCTCGTCGAGCAGGATCAGCGGATTCGCGGTTTTCGCCTTCTTCATGGCCTGGATGATCTTGCCTGGCATTGAACCAATATAGGTCCGGCGATGACCACGAATCTCCGCCTCATCACGAATGCCGCCCAGCGAAATGCGAATGAACTCCCGTCCTGTCGCACGTGCGACCGAATGGCCGAGTGAGGTCTTTCCCACACCTGGAGGGCCGACAAGGCAGAGAATCGGTCCCTTGAGTTTCGCGGAACGTTTCTGGACCGCGAGAAACTCGACAATCCGCTCCTTCACCTTTTCGAGGCCATAATGGTCGTCGTCCAGAACCTTCTGTGCCCGATCCAGGTTTTTCTTCACGCGCGATTTCACGCCCCAGGGTATCGAGAGGATCCAGTCTAGATAGTTTCGAACCACGGTTGCCTCGGAGCTCATCGGAGGCATGTGTTTGAGCTTCCTGAGCTCAGCAACGGCCTTCTCGCGCGCTTCATCGGAGAGTTTTAGCTCCCTGACTTTCTGCTCAAGCTCAGCAAGCTCACCCTCACCCTCCTCACCATCCGCCAATTCCTTCTGGATGGCTTTCATCTGCTCATTGAGATAGTATTCGCGCTGTGTGCGCTCCATCTGCGATTTTACGCGTGTCTTGATCTTCTTCTCGACCTTGAGGACATTCATCTCACCGCGCATGAGGCCATAGATCTTTTCCAGCCTCTCTGAAATGGAGAGCGTTTCGAGCAGATCCTGCTTCTGTTCGACGGAAACACCCAGATGCCCCGCAACCAGGTCGGCGAGCTTTGGCGGCTCTCGTGTCTCGGCGACAGCTCCAAACGCCTCTTCCGGGATGTTCTTCCTGATCCTGGCGTAACGCTCGAAGCCTTCACTGACTGATTTCACCAGCGCCACAAGCACGGAGGGGTCGCCCTCCTCCTCCTGCAGAACCTCTGCATGCGCCTCGAAGAATCCGTCATTGTTCAGGTAGTCGATGATCCTGACGCGCTGAAGGCCCTCGACCAGCACTTTCACCGTTCCATCCGGCAGTTTCAGAAGGTGGAGCACATTGGCCAGCACGCCGATCTGATAGATTCCGTCGGGGGATGGATCATCGGCACCGGGGTCTATCTGACTCGCGAGCAGGATCTGCCGGTCGTCGCCCATGACCTCGTCGAGTGCCCGAACCGACTTTTCGCGGCCGACAAAGAGTGGAACGACCATATGTGGAAAAACCACGATATCCCGCAGTGGTAAGACCGGATAGGAAGGACTCAAATGCTTTTGCATGCTCTATTCCTGATGTCTGGAAGGTCAGGCCCCTGCACCGGCGGTGCGTGCGCTCGCCCATCTATGTTTCTGGCTCCGATATTTGGGGCACCTGACCGTTTTTTTCAACCCTGGTCAGGATAACGATCCACAGATTGGCCTCCAGGATGCCTTACCACATCTGGACCATTCTGCGGTCATTGGGCCGGTTTACCAAGGCACCGTCTCACAGGGGCTCAATGTCTCCCCGCGCCCGCTCGGATTGAAACGCGGCTTCCCAGGCGTTGAACCGCCCCTGGGAAATGGCAAGACGCATGCCTTCCATGATCGACTGGAAGTAGTGAATGTTGTGCCATGTCAGCAGCATCGAACTGATCATCTCACCTGAACGGAACACATGATGCAGATATGCGCGCGAGTAGTGTCGGCAGGCCGGGCAGCCACATTCCTCGTCAAGGGGACGTGGATCATCGGCGTGTCGCGCGTTCTTGATGTTTACTGTTCCGTGGCGGCAGAACGCCTGTCCGGTTCGCCCGGATCTGGACGGAAGCACGCAGTCCATCATGTCGATTCCCCGCTTCACGGCACCTACGATGTCATCCGGTTTTCCCACCCCCATGAGGTAGCGCGGCGATTCCGCTGGAAGCATGTCCGGAACATGGTCCAGGACACCGAACATCGCTTTCTGCCCCTCACCCACGGCAAGCCCGCCGACGGCGTATCCGTCGAAGCCGACCGCGCGCAGCGCCTGAGCGCTCTCCATTCGGAGATCGATTTCCAGCCCTCCCTGCTGAATGCCGAATATCGCATGTCCCTGCCGGTCACCGAACGCCTCCCGGGACCGGGCGGCCCAGCGCATGGACAGCTGCATACTCTCTTCGATCCGGCCACGTTCGGCTGGAAGGGCTGGACATTCGTCAAATGCCATCACGATGTCCGACCCAAGCAGCCGCTGGATTTCGATCGACCTCTCTGGCGTAAGCTCATGGAGGGATCCGTCGATATGGCTGCGAAACGTCACCCCCCGTTCCGTAAGCCTGCGCAGGCCGGACAGGCTCATGACCTGAAAGCCTCCGCTGTCAGTCAGGATTGGCCCCGACCAGTTCATGAACCGATGCAGCCCGCCCAGCCTGGCGACCCGCTCCGCTCCAGGTCGAAGCATCAGGTGATAGGTATTGGCAAGTACGATCTCCGCTCCCGCGGCCCGCACCGACTCCGGCATCATCGCTTTGACGGTTCCTGCCGTTCCCACCGGTATGAAGGCAGGTGTACGGATAGCGCCTCTGGAAGTGGACACCACCCCAGCCCGGGCCCTGCCGTCAGTGGCCAGAAGATCGAACCTAAAGCGTGCCTCCATATGTCGGCAGTCACAGATTCGTGGATGGCTGTCCAGTGCCATTCCTCCCCGGCCAGCTGGCCATGAGGGTAGGATTCCACGACAACGGGCCGTACCGCACTGGACGCTGGGCGATCCAATCCTTATATCTTCTGTCAGGATTGATTGAGGATGCCATGGAAATCGACACGCTTGAGAGACTGGAAGGCACGCCACTGATCAGGCCATCAACCACCGATCACCCGCTATACGATAGCGTGGTGGAGGCCTGCAGATCCGTCTACGATCCTGAGATTCCGGTGAACATATACGACCTTGGCCTAGTCTACACGGTCGACATCAACCCGGAAAACGAGATACGCATTGTCATGACGCTGACAGCGCCGGGCTGTCCGGTTGCAGGCGAGATGCCAGGCTGGGTCGCTGACGCGGTCGAGCCGCTGCCGGGCGTGAAACAGGTTGACGTGGAACTCACCTGGGATCCTCCATGGGGAATGGAAATGATGTCGGATGAGGCTCGGCTGGAACTGGGCTTCATGTAATGTTTGGAATTCCAGGCAAACAGGCCATAACGCTCACGCCTGCGGCAGCCGAACAGGTCACCAGACTGATGATCGAGAACGGCGCCAAGGGCCTTCGCATCGGCGTCAGGAAGGGTGGCTGTGCTGGTATGGAATACACCATGGACAGCGTTTCAGAAATGGATCCGCACGATGAGGTGGTTGAACAGGACGGCGCGGTGGTGATGATTGCGCCCATGGCGCAGATGTTCCTGTTCGGAACGGAAATCGACTACACGGTTTCACTGCTGGAAGCGGGTTTCACCTTCCGCAATCCGAATGTGGTGGATTCCTGCGGCTGCGGCGAATCGATCAAGTTCAGGGATATCGACGAACTGGCAGCGGAGAGAGACGGACAGTGAGTGTGTCCGACTCTGATGCGGAATTCGCGAGAGAGCCGTTCTCGGGATCTGGTTCTTCATCCACCCATGAGAATGATGGGCGGGCGCTGAGCTTATCCTGATGGCGAGATTTTCGCCGTCATGCGTGGCAACGATTCCATCTGGCCGAAGGGTGCGGGGAAATTCGTCGCTGAACCTGAAGCCGCAGGATCACGGCGATGGTCCTACGGGCGCGACGGTGGCAGGGAGACCGACGTGCCTGACGGCGAGGACATCGCCTGTTACTGGGTGCAACGGGCTCTCATCCATCTGAGGCAAGATCCACCACTTCGCTTAGGGCGAAACCGCATCGGCTGGAATCGACGTTTCCGGACCAGATTACGGTTTCGCCGCTCCAAGTCCGGGCCTATGCTTCATATGCATGACACCTGCGGCATATTTCGTCTCGATTCCGGTCCGTGCATACCGGCTGCTCCTGAGCCCATGGGTAGGATTTAACTGTCGATATTACCCAACCTGTTCGGTCTACGCACTCGAAGCGCTGGACAGACATGGAGCGATCAGAGGCGGCTGGCTTGCGCTTCGCCGAATCGCCCGCTGCCACCCCTGGGGAGGCTCCGGTTCCGACCCGGTGCCCGATTGACGCGGAGAAACACCAAATCCATCCGGTTTCCGATACCTCCAGTCCTGCGAGGCTCATTTGGAGAATCGAAGTGGACGGGAAGCCCGACCTTTTCCTGCGGAATTCAGCGCGCGTGGGCTTTCGGATTGGAACGCAACTTCCCAGCTCATGGTTTCTGGATGTTTCGTTTCCTTCACAGAGCCGGTTCAATCGTGGTCCGACCCCAGTCTGTCATGGCCCAATGCGCTCTCTATGCGAGAATACAGCAATTTCCATCTCCGGCCCGCACGCTTGAGATCACCCCTCAGCGCAACCTGCGCCTGGCTCCCGTGAGCCCTGATCGCCTTCTCGTCATCCATCTGTCCAAGAACCGTTATGACCGTCTGCTGTTTCCCGTCGATTTCGGCATGGAGCCCGATCGTTCCGCCGACAGCTTCATGTTCCCGTTCCAGGCTGCGCACGAAGCCGCGGACATACCTGTCAGGTTCTGTTTCGCGCTCGCGAAACCCACATGCAGCTATCTTCAGCAGAGCTGCATCCGCCTGCCCGAACCCCAGGACGGCCGGAGGCATCGTTGCCTTCGGCCGGGTCCGGGCCCACGACACACCATTATCCAGTGTCTGGAACGGTTTGACGATCCTGGCAAGCGCCTCGACAAGCCGCCTCGTCATCCGGCGTACCAGCGGAGCGTTGCCATCCTCCGATTCCTCGAACAGAGTCGGCATACGCGGCGGAACGACTGGCGTCAGCAGTGTAACCACAAAGCTGTCCTGGTCCGTCTGCCCAAGCCGCATCGATCACGGCAGTTTCCTGACATTCCTGCTCGCGCCCGCAGCATAGACCGGCCTCGGGTCGTCAAGCGAACACGCCGCCGCCAGCACTAGGTTACGGGCACCCTGAACAAGGCTGACGCCGTCGTCCAATCCGAGACTACCGTCATCGCTCTCCGTCGCTCGAATGCCGATGACGTCACGGTCTGCAGTCACCAGTGAGCAGTATACGGTCAGCGCGTCCTGACGGGAAATCCGCGCGAAAGTCTCGATCAATGCCCCTACCACACTTGCATAGTCCCCAAGGTCCACTTTGCGTGGAACGACGATCTCAGGCAGTTCGTCGCCGGTGTACATGTCCGAGTTCCTTCGGTACGGTTCCTTTGAGGCCCAACCCGCGGTGCGGGCGTAGGCGGACAGCGCCGACGGCGAAACCGCCAGCAGCGCATTGCGATCCTGTATGCTTATCCGCATCAGAGTTTTCCCTGCCTGGGCCTTTTTCATCAGATATGTCAGAGACTCGACATCAAGAACGTTCGTTTCGGGGATGCGGACGGTAAAGCTGTTCAGTCCGTCAACGCCTTCATGTCCCTGTTGGAGGCTCAGCCAGCAGGCACACCGCCAGTCGGGTTCATGCAGGCGAGACTGTCCGGCGCATCGCCATGCATGAAGGATTGGGCCACGGAACCACAGTCAAGCAGGTGGCACATAGCGTTAGGGATATCGCATGAATGTAGCTGCGGTTGCGAAAGCGACGGCTGTCCGGTCCAGGGCTCCGGTACGGCTTGAACCAGAGAGCGGTGCCTTGAAAAAAACGGCATCATTCCAGTCCGTTGTATCAGGTCCCGAAGGCATCTGGCAGCAGCTGAAAGTCTTCCATCCACGGCATGACGTCCGTCCGTTATGCCTCTGCGGGACGGCGGCCAGGCACGAAACTGCCGTCGGAATCGCCGAATGCGGAGGGGCGCACAGGCTGGATTTTCCGCCCCTGGCGCATCCGGTGATGAACATGCGCTGAGAGCCGCTCCAGTAGCACGGGGTTCTCCCCAATGGTGTATTGGGTTGGAATCAATGAATACCGATGATGCCCCTCATCCGGAAACAGGAAGAACGCCCATGCGGTGGACGGAAACCGGCACGGCACCGGATCCTCCGGAAACGCATGCGGGCAGCCTCCCGGACGAGGAGCTGACCGCCCGGATGCTCAGGCGGGCGGCCCAGTGGACCGTCGCCGGCTGGCCGCAGGTCCAGGCCGTCATCCTGTTCGGCTCCCGCGCCAGTGGCGACCACCATCACGGGAGTGACCGGGACATCGCCGTCCTGACCGACGGACCGGAAGAGCCGCTGGATGACCTTCCGCTAGACCACCTTGCCACCAGGTGAGTTTCCGTCCTCGCGAGCGGGCGGGAGGAGATGCGGCGGAAGGCAAATCTCACCTTTTCGGTTCCCTGCGCCATCTTGCGCCAGGGCAGGCTGCTGGCCGGACATTGACAGGGGCGAGCCTGAGACCGACACCGAATTCTACATCGACCGTATGAATACCGTCCATGAACGGTACCATGACGCCCTGATGAAGCTGATGCGAAGTGAAGCGGCGGTCGACAAATCCAGTGCGGCAGTCAGGATGAGGGCAACGGTGGCGCTGGCCTCCGATTCCCTTCAGTTCCTGACGAAAGCGATACCTGTGCCGCTGCGGTGTCAACCCGGAGAAATGGCATGACATCGGGGCACTGGTCCGCTTTCTGCCGGACAGCGAAAGCCGGCTGATGCGGCAGCTGACGGCTCTCGACGGCACCACCAGACGGGACCACCAGGCGCTTTACGGTTCCGCCTTAAGTGATGAGACCATATCGAAGACGGCACGGCGGCTGACGGAGCTTTCTGGCATCGCTTTCGATGATCTCGTCTCAGCGCTGCGGATGCCGGATTTCACCGCCATTCAGACCAGACTCACTATGAATCTGACGGAGGAACGGCATTCCCACCTGGACATCGGTAACCCAAAGACCTCCGCGTGTATGGCAGCCACCGGAACCATCACCTTTATTGGCCCCACCTCCGCTCCGGGACGCAACACCCTGCCATCGGGTAATCCGTTCATGTCGCGCCCTGCCATTGGGACATCGAACACCGGCCGCATCGGGTGCTGGACATGACATTCCGGCACGGAGGCAGCCGCGTGCGGAATGACCAGACCCCGAACGCGGCTGCAACATGGCGATGAACCGTTTCGCCCGGGGACGGTCCGGGAATCCATCCGCGTCACGAGCGCAAAGGCGGGCAGATACGACAGCCTGTCGCTCCGGATCCCCGGGACATGACAGTCATACGATATCCCTACACATAAACGTCAGGCAGACCTTGGGCGGCATGTACACATGGCAATCGAACTTTGACCCGTTTCGATGGGGCCGTAACCGCTTCTGGAGCTCCCGTGGCACCCATCAGTTTCGGACGCCATCAACCCCGTTTCTCCGCCGTGTGGCATCACCAAGGCGGCGCATTCCGGCACCCGCAACATCTCGCGGTCAAGGAGCCGCACAGGCAAACCGCCCTCCCTCACCTGGCCCAGCCTAACGAGCGGCTCCCCCTGCGCAGATCAAGGTTGAGGGATGCGTCCAGATGAAGGGGAGAGGTGCCGAACATACGCATCGACCCCAAAATGGTGCCAGAGCCAGGTGTCGAAGGGGTTTCCAGATGGTCCCAGGTTTTGCGGCACTATGTACCAGCCCTTCGGTCGCGGATGCGTTCACCGACTTAGCCATGGCTCCACCCCACATCCATAATGAGTCTCCGCAACACGTATGCCGCCAATTCTCCACCCGCTGCATTTCGGGGTGGCGGTGAGATGCCATGGCGCACTACGATTTTATAATACGAGTCTCCTGTGGCTGATCGATCCAGCTGGTCAGCGGTGGAATTTCCCGGCGCACCAGTCGCTTCAAGGGCGATATCAATGTCCGTGGCACCCGGTGGCATTCTGCCGCGACCGCACTTGCCTGGATGCCGCCACCACGCTAGAAGCGCACCATGCTTGATGACTCCAGCGACGTCCACCCGCTCCTTCACGCAGCTCCCGACACAACGGAATTTCGAAAGCTGCGTAAGCGAATCGTGCGCGAAACCAGGCATGCGATCGAGCAATACGGCATGATTGAGCGCGGCGCACGCTGGTTGGTCTGCCTTTCCGGGGGCAAGGACAGCTACACCATGCTGGCCGTGCTCTACGAACTCAAATGGCGCGGACTTCTGCCAGTGGACCTCCTCGCCTGCAATCTTGACCAGGGCCAACCCGGTTTCCCCGCGACAGTATTGCCGGAATTCCTCGAACGAGCCGGGGTTCCCTACCGGATCGAGTATCAGAACACGTATTCCGTAGTTACCGCCAAAGTGCCAAAGGGAAAGACCTACTGCGCACTCTGTTCCCGACTGCGGCGCGGAATCCTGTACAGGATCGCACGCGAGGAGGGTTGCAGTGCCGTCGTACTGGGCCATCATCGCGATGACATTCTCGAAACCTTTTTCCTGAACCTGTTTCACGGCGCCCGTCTGGCCACGATGCCGCCCAAACTAGTCAATGAGGAAGGCGATCTGTTCGTCTACCGGCCGCTCGCCCATGTAGCGGAAGCCGACTGTGAGCGCTTCGCTCGGGCAATGGGCTATCCAATCATTCCCTGTGACCTCTGCGGCAGCCAGGACGGGCTGCAGCGCAAACGCATAAAGGCGCTGCTCGACCTATGGGAAACCGGTAACCCCGGCCGCAAACAGAAGATTTTCCGCGCCCTGATGAATGCCCGCCCATCGCATCTGCTCGATCTGGATCTCTTTGATTTCGCTAGCCTGACACGCCGGTCGGAGCGCTCGCAGAAATCTCGGAGCGAGCGGGATCCGCCTTGATGAAACCGACAGAACCAGGGCCGGCACGCATCTGACCGTCCGACGGACTATGCTGTCGCAGCCCGTAGTCAGGCTTTTCCCTTGACCTTTCGCGATCCGGGCTGTTGAACCTCCCTGATCCCAGTCAGCGAAATGGCGGTGTCTGCATGGACGAAAAGAACAGGAATCTCATCTTGGCCACGGCGCTGAGCTTCATGGTCATCCTTGTCTGGTTCATTCTGTTTCCACCAGAGGAGCCGCCCGTCGAACAGGTGCCCGTCGAGGACTCCCAGGCGGAAATGAACACCGCTCCCAAGGCGGAGGCCACGGACGGAACGACTCGCAATGCGCCGGAAATCGAAGCGTCCGCTTCGCGTGCAACCGTACGCGTGCCGATCCAGACGGACCGGCTTCTGGGTTCGATAGCCCTGAACGGTGGTCGCATCGATGAACTCAACCTGCGGGACTATCGAGCGACTCTCACGGAGGACAGCGGCCTGGTATCGCTCCTGAAGCCAGCGGGAACCGAGGCCGCCTACCTAGCGCTGTTCGGGTGGGCACCCGGGGGGGACCTTGACTGGGAGGATGTTCCCGGAGCGGACACTCCCTGGAGCGCTGCCGCGGGCGCGGTGCTCACCTCGGACACCCCGCTGGTGCTGACCTGGACCAATGCGAGAGGCATTACGTTCACCCGCATCATTTCGGTCGATGAGGACTTTCTTTTCACCGTCAGCCAAAGCGTGCGGAACGGCAGCGGCGACGAAATTAGGCTGGCTCCCTACGGTATGCTTCGCCGCCATGGCGAACCACAGGACCTGACCGGTTTCTTCATCATCCAGGAAGGCCCGATCCGCCAGTCGGGAGAGGAGATGAGTGAATTCAACTACGGCAACCTGCGTGATTTCGACCGCGACGAACGCTGGGGGGCCAATGCCGAAGTGCTGGAGATCGAGCGGAACGGCTGGCTGGGCTTTACCGACCACTACTGGATGACCACGCTGGTCCCCCCCACTGACGCACCGTTCACCTCTGTCCTGAAATACGACGCGAACGCGGATGTCTATACTGCCGAAGCCCGTTACCGGACGCTATCGGTGGCGGCCGGTCAGACCGCTGAAGTCACGACACGGCTCTTCGCAGGTGCCAAGGAATGGGACACGATCCGTGCCTATGAGCATCAGAACGGCATCTACAGGTTCATAGACTCGATCGACTGGGGCTGGTTTTTCTTCCTGACCAAGCCGATCTTCGCGGTCCTGCACTGGTTGAACGAACTGATCGGAAACATGGGATGGGCCATCATCGGCCTGACACTGATCATCAAGGCGGTGCTCTTTCCTCTTGCCTTCAAGTCATATGTCTCAATGGCGAAGATGAAAGAACTGCAGCCTGAGATGGCCAAGCTCAAGGAGCGCGTCGGGGATGACCGCCAGAAAATGCAGCAGGAGATGATGGCCCTATACAGGAAGGAGAAAGTCAATCCCGCCTCGGGCTGCCTGCCGATCCTCCTCCAGATTCCGATCTTCTTCTCGCTGTACAAGGTGATCTTCGTCACCATAGAACTTCGACATGCTCCATGGTTTGGCTGGATCAGGGATCTCTCGGCACCCGATCCCTCGTCGATTCTGAACCTCTTCGGCCTCCTGCCCTACGCAACCCCGGATCCCGGCTCCATTTTCTTCATCTTCTCACTGGGGGTTCTGCCGATCCTGCTCGGAATCTCGATGTGGCTGCAGCAGAAGCTGAATCCGGCACCAACCGACCCCACACAGGCAATGATCTTCGCCTGGATGCCCTGGGTGTTCATGTTCATGCTCGGCACCTTCGCCAGCGGGCTGATCATCTACTGGATCGCGAACAACATGATCACATTCGCACAGCAGTACCTGATCATGCGAAGCCAGGGTTACCGGCCGGATGTGTTCGGCAATATCATTGCCAGCTTCAGGCGAAAGCCCGGGGCCGAGGAAAAATGAGCGCATTCGTCGCCCAGATCTGGCGCCACCCGGTCAAGGGCCACGGGCGCGAAGAGCTGAATGGCATCCAACTGAGGAAAGGAGAATGCATTGCCTGGGACCGTCGCTGGGCGGTTCTGCACGAAGCCGCCAGATTCAACGACGCGGATCCTGAATGGATAGCCTGTACAAATTTCTCAAGAGCCTGCAAAGCGCCGCTTCTGCAGGCTGTCACTACCAGATCCGACATCGCACGAAACAGGGTGACTTTCAGCCACCCGAGACTGGATGACCTAACCGTCAACCCTGACGACGAACACGACGCATCCGCCTTCATTCAATGGGTTCTTCCCATCAGCCCGAACGACCGGGCCCTTCCCAGGCGTTTGGTCCGCGTGCCCGGGAGGGGCATGACGGACACGGACTATCCTTCGATCTCATTGATCAATCTTGCGAGCCATAATCAGGTATCCCGGAAAATCGGCCGTAGGATCTCCCATCTTCGCTGGCGCGGGAATATCGTGCTTGAGGGGCTGGAGCCATGGGAAGAGATGGCCTGGATTGGCCACAGGCTGCGGGCGGGAGATGCGGAACTGGAGGTCATCGAGCCCACAATCCGCTGCATGGCAACCGCGGCAAACACCCGTACCGGAATCCGTGACACTGACATCCTCGGTGCGCTACAGGCCGGATGGGCGCACCAGAACATGGGTGTCTACGCACAGGTGACAAGGACGGGCGGACTTCGCAAAGGTGACGGACTCGAGCCTGTCTGATGCGGATGGATTTTCCGATTGCCAACGTCAGAGATCCGGAACAGCTGGAGGCGGGACGTCGGCTGTTTTCGAGGAATGCGGAATTCATAACAGGTGCCGCCACCTGGCAGGGCCTCCCGCCCACCGATCGTATCGAGGTCTGTTTTGCGGGAAGGTCGAATGTGGGAAAGTCCTCTCTCATCAACGCACTCACGGGCCAACGATCCCTGGCACGTACGTCGAATACACCTGGCCGCACCCAGCAGATCAATTTCTTTGCCCTGGGCGGACGGATCACTCTGGTTGACCTGCCCGGTTATGGCTTTGCCCGCGCACCGCTAAAATCCGTCAGGAGCTGGCAGCAGCTGCAGAGAGAGTTTCTGGCGGGGAGACCCAATCTGCGGCGCGCCTTCGTACTGCTCGACGCACGGCATGGCGTGAAGAACCCGGATGAGGAGATAATGCAGCTTCTGGACAGGTCCGCCGTGACATTCCAAGCTGTCCTGACCAAAGTGGACAAGGTCAAACGCGACGCGCTTGAAAGCATCCTGAACGGCGTCCGCGCTGACCTTGCCCGACATCCAGCATCGTTTCCGGGCATCGCGCTCACATCCGCGGAGAAAGGCGACGGAATCGAAACCCTGCGTGCGGTGATCGCCGGAATTGAATAACTTACATGCAGCCGATAACACCGGCTGAACGAGACCACGCCGGAAAGACATGCAATGAACAAGGACTGGTCCGCGACCGCACGAACGCTGAACAAGGCGCTCCCCTATCTTCAGCGCTATGACGGGGCCACTGTGGTCATCAAGTTCGGTGGCAACGCAATGGGCGATGACGAAGCGATGCAGAGTTTCGCCCGTGACATCGTGCTGATGGAGCAGGTAGGCATCAAGCCAGTGGTCGTGCATGGCGGCGGCCCGATGATCAACGAGCAGCTTGCACGGCTCAATATCAAATCCGAGTTCGTTAACGGCAAAAGAGTGACCGACGCTGCCACCGTTGAAGTCGTCGAAATGGTGCTGTCCGGTCGCGTCGGCAAGCGAATCGTTCAGGCGATCAACGCCGAGGGCGGGCGGGCGGTAGGTCTGTCAGGTAAGGACGCCAATCTGATGGTCTGCGACCATGCCGGCCCTGATCTGGGATTCGTCGGCAGGCCATCTCAGATGAATCCGGACATCCTGCGCAGGCTGGGAGATGTCGGCATGATTCCGGTCATCGCACCGATTGGTGCCGGGCGTGCGGGTGAGACGTTCAACGTCAACGGTGACACCGCCGCCGGAGCGGTGGCGGCTGCACTGAAGGCGGATCGGCTGCTTCTTCTCACCGATGTCGAAGGCGTGAAGGGAGCCGACGGCAGTCTAATTCCTGAGATTACCCAGGCGCAGGTCCATGAGCTGATCCGTAACCAGGTGATCTCCGGGGGAATGATCCCCAAGACGGAAACCGCGCTTGATGCCATGGCAGGCGGAGTGCGAGCCGTGGTGATTCTTGATGGCCGGGTGCCGAACGCCTGTCTGCTCGAACTCTTTACCGAGCATGGGGCCGGAACGCTGATCAAGGGGTGAATATCGCGGCATATGGGACGAAACGGCAGATCCAGGGAGAATGCCGGATACAGCCGGAACCGGAGGCGGACACAGCCTGAATGGAATACGATCAGATCCGTAGCAGAGCACTCGCACGGCAACTGGACATTTTCGGAGGCCTTGTTCCCGAACCCGGGGACGGCGTCCCCGAGGGGTGCCGCACCCTGCTCCTGCTGGGTCCGGCGGAACCGGGATTCTGGCCGATGTTCACCGCCACTGCGGAATATCGCGACGGCGAACCCAATTCACTTGACCGCTGGTCTGCCCGCGTGATTGGGGCGCTTGCGGAAGAGATAGGAGGTCAGGCTCTGTTTCCATTCGGTGGACCGCCCTATCTGCCGTTCATCAAATGGGCGATCCAGACCGGAAGGGCATGGCAGTCGCCATCAGGAATGCTCGTGCATGACCGTTCCGGACTGATGGTCAGCTATCGCGGCGCAGTTGCGCTCCGGGAGCGCACGGAACTACCTGATACGGGCACCTGCCCCTGCAATTCCTGCTCGACGCGTCCCTGCCTTTCCGCCTGCCCGGTCAGTGCGCTGGACGCCGGAACCGGATACAATGTCACGGCCTGCCACGGATTCCTTGACACGGCGAAAGGTATGGACTGCATGTCACGAGGCTGTGCGGCGAGGCGGGCTTGCCCGGTTTCGGCGGAATATGGCAGGCTTGAAGAACAGTCAGCTTTTCATATGAGGGCATTTCACCCATGGCACGGCGTCTGATTCTGGTCCGGCACGCGAAATCAAGCTGGAACCATACTGATCTCGGCGATCATGAGCGGCCGCTGAACGATCGCGGGCGACGGTCGGCGCGGATAATCGGCGCATGGCTGCGCGGAAAGAAGCACATTCCCATGCGGGTTCTTTCCTCGGATTCCGCCCGAACGCGTGAGACCTGGAAACTGATCGAACGGGAACTGGACTGCGGCGCGGACGTCTACTGGCTCAGTGGACTATATCATGCCGACGCGCAGACCATGCTCGACACGCTCAGATCATCTGGCGATGAATCCACGGTCATGATGCTGGGTCACAATCCTGGAACCGCGATGCTCGCAAACATGCTCGTAAGGGACGTGCCGTCGCATCCACGGTATCGCGACTACCCAACCGCCGCTACTGCCATAGTCGGTTTCGACGCAACCCGATGGATGGATGTCGACTGGGGTTCAGGGACGGTAATCGACTTCGTGATTCCCAGAGAGCTTGGTGCGTGACGCAGTCGGACAATCCGGATTTCGCGGCAGATTGAGCTAGCCTGGCAGCAAAAGTGTCAGTGTCCGAGAATCTGGCTGAGAAACAGCTTGGTTCGATCCGACTGCGGATTGTCGAAAAACTCCCTGGGCTCGTTCTGCTCAACGATCTGGCCCTGATCCATGAAAATCACCCGGTTCGCCACCTGGCGGGCAAATCCCATCTCATGGGTGACGCAGAGCATCGTCATGCCTTCCTGTGCGAGTTCGATCATCGTATCCAGCACTTCCTTGATCATCTCTGGATCAAGTGCCGAGGTCGGCTCGTCGAATAGCATGATCCTGGGCCGCATGCAGAGCGAACGGGCAATCGCCGCACGCTGCTGCTGGCCACCTGACAGCTGCCCGGGAAATTTGTTGGCCTGTTCTGGAATCTTGACCCGTTCAAGGAAATGCATCGCCGTTTCAACCGCCTCTTTGCGGGGTGTCTTGCGAACCCAGATCGGGGCAAGCGTACAATTGTCCAGAATGGTCAGATGCGGAAACAGATTGAAATGCTGAAAGCACATCCCGACTTCCGACCGAATCCTGTCAATGTTCTTGAGGTCGCTCGTAATCTCGGTGCCATCGACAATGATCCGTCCCTTCTGGTGCTCTTCCAGCCGATTTATGCAGCGGATCAGTGTCGATTTACCCGAACCTGAAGGGCCGCAGATCACGATTCTCTCGCCCCTGTTGACCGTCAGGTTGATGTCACGCAGGACATGGAACATGCCGAACCACTTGTTCATGTCCGTGATCTCGATCGCGACCTCGTCGCTGACCTTCATTTGGCTACCGTCGACCTTGCCGTCTACCAGTTTCAGCTGGGCATGTTCAGCCATATTTCCGTTGCCCCCTAGTGATGATCCGTACGGAGACGCCGCTCGAGGTACATGGAGTAGCGGGACATCCCGAAACAGAAGATAAAGAACAGGAGCGCGATGAAGGCGAATAGCTCCCAGTAGATTCCGTTCCAGGCCGTATCGGCGCGGATCGAATTTGTCAGACCAACCGGATCCAGAAGGGCGATGATCGAAACCAGCGTTGTATCCTTGAAGATCCCAATGAATGTCGAAACGATCCCAGGAATCGAAATTTTCAGCGCCTGCGGCATAATGACCAGTCGCTGGCTCTGCCAGTAATCAAGGCCAAGCGAGTCCGCACCTTCGTACTGGCCCCTGGGCAGCGCCGCCAGACCGCCTCTGATCACTTCCGCCATATAGGCCGCTGCAAAAAGGGTCACCATTATCATCACGCGAAGGATGATGTCGAAGTCAGTGCCTGGCGGCATGAATATGTTGAGAAGCGTCGAAGCCACAAACAGCAATGTGATCAGTGGCACGCCGCGAATGAATTCGATGAATCCCACGCAGAGCCCCTTGACGACCAAAAGGTCCGACTGGCGACCAAGCGCGAGGCAGATTCCCACAGGCAGCGAACAGCCAATCGCGACGACCCCAATCAGAATGGACAGCATGAATCCACCGAAAACCCGGCTCTCGACCGATTCCAGAGCCAAGGGAAGAACATCCGTCTGCAGCCACCCTGAGAGTGGACCGGTCAGGTAAAGCCACCAGAAGATCGATATCAGAACGGCGGAAATGAATGCTCCAAGAGCTCCAAAAGTCACCTCCAATGCGCGATATGCAATCCAGCCCACGACAAAACCGGCTGCAACCATGACAAAAACCCAGACGCTACCACCCCACATGAGCCAGGGGAGCAGGAATGGATACAAAGCGGTCACGTAAAACAGCCGTCTAGGCACTTCCGGAAACAGCACTGGCGCCAGCGCCATCAGAAGCAGTACGAATGCCAGTATTGGCCGCCAGTAAAGTTCTGACGGATAGAAGCCAAACAGAAGCTGAAGCCACCTCTCCCTAATGACACTCCAGCAGGCGTGTCCATGGGTACTGCCCCAGGCGGCTTTCATGATCTCTCGGCATTCGTTCAGGGAGTCCGCCACCCATACCGACTGGAATATCCAAGGAACGATTCCCGAAAGAATGTAATAGATGAAAGCAAGGGAAACGAAGGTGAGAATCGTGTTCTGCCAGTTCGAGAACAGGTTGTCCCGCAGCCATCCCAGGATCCCTACCGAAGTTGGCGGTGGTGACTGCTCCGGCAGCATGTCACGGCGGACAAAGGACGTATCTGTCATCTTACCGCTCCACCAGTTTTACCTGTTTGTTGTACCAGTTCATCACCGCCGAAATACACAGGCTGATGCATAGATATACGAGCATCAGGAGAAGCACACATTCCAGTTCCCGACCCGTTTGGTTCAGGGTGATCCCGCCAAGCGTGCCGGTCAGATCCATATACCCCACCGCGATAGCCAGGGAACTGTTCTTTGTCAGGTTAAGGAACTGGGAAATCAGTGGCGGAATGATGACCCGAAGCGCCTGTGGAAGGATCACAAGCGACATGACCCGATTCGGTCGCAGGCCAAGCGCACTCGCCGCCTCCGTCTGGCCCTTGGAGATCGCAAGTATGCCACCACGTACGATCTCCGCGATGAACGCGGCGGTGTAGAGTGATAGGGAAAGCCATAGAGCAACCAGGGAATTCCTCAGATGCGTGCCGCCCTGAAAGTTGAAGCCTTTCAGTTCCGGATAGCCCAGATGAAACCCCAGCCCCCCCAGCACCAGACCAGTCGGAATGAAGAGCAGGGCAATGGTGGCATACCAGGTTGCAGGACGGTCACCCGTTCGTTCCTGAACCAGCCTTGCACGCTTCAGATTCCAGCGAATCGCAAACACACTCGCCGCAAAGACGGCAATGATCAGAAGCAGGTCAAGCGATACGTCAAACCGCAGGCTGCTTTCACCGAATAGATGCACATCTCCGAGACTGTTGGCAAACAATGGCTCCGGAATATAGGTTCCCCGATTGGTAACCGCGACAGAGTCGAACAGCGTCATCGTCGCCGTCGGATTCTCACCCCGAAAGTCGGACGGTTTGGGAAGGCTTTCTATCAGAATGGCAAGGGCAAGTAGGATCCAGAGCAGGACCGGCACGTTGCGGAACATCTCGACATAGACGGTCATGATCCGAGCCACCAGCCAGTTTCGGCTGAGGCGCAACACGCCAACCAGGACACCAACCACCGTCGCGGTGACGCAACCCAGCGCCGCGACCAACAATGTGTTGAGCAGCCCCAGGAATGACGCACGCAGATGGGAATCGCGGCTCGTATAGTCTAGCAGGCGCTGGTTTATGTCGTAACTGGCAGGATCGCCGAAAAAGCCGAAATCAACTGGTTTGCCAAGTGTCTGCAGGTTGACAAGCGTGTTATTCACAAGCCAACCGGCAAGGAGCATGAATCCAATTAAAGCAACACATTGTATTGTTAGGGAACGATACCTCGTATCGTAAATCAGCATACTCAGACGAAACGCCGGTTCCTTTGGAGGGTCGATGAACGTCGTCATATGGATTCCCTGCCCGCCCGACCTGGCTGTACCGAACGGTATTGCCTCACGCTCTCAATTTTATGGAACTACACGATCAGTGAGGCTGGAGGCGCGGTAAATCCGCACCTCCAGCCTGCCAGAGTCTTACCGGAATGGCGGCGAGTACAGAAGGCCACCATCGGTCCATTGCGCATTAAGACCACGCGCAAGCCCGATCGGGGTGTTTTCGCCAATGTGCCTCTCGAACAGTTCGCCGTAGTTTCCTACCGCCGAGAGCACGTTGACAGCCCAGTCCGCATCAAGGCCAAGCATCTCGCCCAGGTTGCCCTCGGTGCCAAGAAGCCGGTTGATCTCAGGATTGTTGCCAGCTGCAGCGGCCATATCACCAACATTGGCGGAGCTCACACCAAGCTCTTCAGCGGTGATCAGCGCATTCAGCGTCCAGCGTACGATGTCACCCCAGGCATCGTCACCATGCCTGACCAGCGGGCCAAGTGGCTCCTTGGAGATGATCTCGGGCAGGATTACATGGCTGTCCGGCGATTCAAACGAAGCGCGGGTGGCAGCGAGACCTGACGCGTCCGTGGTGTAAACGTCGCAGGCACCGGCCAGATACTGCTGCTGGGCTTCGGCATTGGTTTCGATCGGAACCGGCTCATAGCTGATATTGTTGACGCGGAAGAAATCAGCCAGGTTCAGTTCGGTCGTCGTTCCCGTCTGGATGCAGACGGTTGCGCCATCAAGGTCCTTGGCCGATCCAACGCCCAGTTCCTTTGGAACCATGAATCCCTGACCGTCATAGTAATTCACGCCAAGAAAGGTGAACTTCAGGTCCACATCGCGTGAGAAAGTCCAGGTGGTGTTCCTGACCAGCACGTCAATCTCGCCAGAGGCGAGTGCGGTAAAGCGGGTCTTGCCGGTGGTCGGAACAAACTCCACAGCCATCGGGTCTCCGAGGACTGCCGCTGCGACGGCTCGGCACAGCCCAACGTCAAAACCATCCCAGTTGCCGTTCGCATCAGGTGCTGCGAACCCAACAAGACCTGTATTTGAACCACAGTTCAGCGAACCACGGGCCTTTACATCATCCAACGTGGCGGCGCTGGCAGCACCCGCCGCGAGACCAGCCGCGGCTAGCGTCCCCAGAATTAGAGAATTACGCATTTTCCCATCTTCCTTCTATTGCTTCCCAGATGCCCCGACAGGACTCACTCCCGCCGGAAGCTCCACAACGGGTGGCCTGCGATCCTGTAACAGCCCAACCCCTCTGATGCCGTAGTATCCCTGTATCCTCCCGGTCAAGTCAAGGGGAGATGCGAGCCCAGCGGCAATTCGTGAACTTGCCATGCTTCATGATCGCCCATGAACTTGATGGCTCAGATACCGCCTCTCAGCGTCAGGAGCGCATCCCTCATGCACAAACCACGTCATGACGTCAACGTCAGCCACAGAAATCATACGAATCCAGACCTGCGTAGAATGGTCATACAGGGACAATCAGTTGAGCCGCTGAGGCGAATGGCCGCAGGATGAAGTGTTGAGCAGGCCAGCCCCGTTGCTGACCGGATCCCAGTCCGATGGCAGCCAGCACACCATTCCGCACTCCATATTCCCGACAGCGGCAACGTGTATCGACAGCCATTCCAGCCCTTCGGGCTGGATCACCGCACGTGGAGGCAGCGGAATATCCAACCAGTGATTCGCGAAATCGGACTGGGATGCGTATTATATGCATCCTCCCTGATTTCAGGCGGGCACATGATGACGAAGACTTGCTGGCGACAGGTCAAATCCGCATCCACTGATCCCACCGATTACGGGACAGCCCATGGGTGCCATTCGCGACCGCCTGCTTTCCTTAGCCACGAGCCAGCTCAAGACATCTGGCGGCTTCGAGGAACGCCGAACGGCTGTGGGACGCAGAGAGGGTCGCTTCGCTGTCCTGACCCCACCGCTCAAGCTGCCAGTCCTCGTCAATCCTTGACCATTTCCACAGCGTTTCTGGCGAGCCATGGCCATCACTGACCGCAAGTCCGATTACCAGCGACCCTGAAAGGCTTACGAGCTGGTGCATGGCAGTCAGCTCGAACGGCGTCATGGAATCGAGAGGCACACGCAGACGTTCCAGTGTCTGCAAGGGCTGCGGATGGTGAATTACGCCTTCAACCGGCATCAACCGAACCCCAAACCTTGCCAGCACCCAATCAAGAAGCGGATCCCATGTGGAACGCTGACGGGACACCAGGCCTTCTGGGGCAGTGGCGCGGTAGCAGGTTAGATCGGTATCCGCGTAGGCCGCGAGCAGTCGCGCAATCTCAGGAGCCCGGTTCGCCACATTGTCGATAGCCGTGTAGGCGAACCTGGTAACAGGCATCCGGTTCTGGTCGATTTCATCTCCCTGCGCGTTCCATTCACCCGCGATGGCTTCAGCCATCGCGGCGGTTGGAAGTGTCAGGAATGCCCTGGCCGGCGTCCGTACAACACGGCCATCAAGATGGATCGTGAAACCGTCCCCGCAAGCCACCGCGTCCGCGGATTCCCAGAACCGTTTGGCTTTCCAACCGGTCATACGGCACCGAATGGATCATCGGGCACATCTTCCACGCACCAGTCCAGCATGGCCCAGGTTCGGACCATATGGCCCGGAAGCGGCGCAACCAGGGTCAGCATGTCGCCCGTCACGGGATGGGCTATGTTCAGCGCCCGGGCATGTAGATGCAGTTTCCGACTGAAGCCACCACCAAGATACGGCCCCCAGCCACCGTCCTCCATCTTTTGAGCCGAGCCACCGTATTTTCCATCACCGATGATGGGATGGCCGAGTTCAGCCATATGAGCGCGGAGCTGATGTGTTCGACCGGTAACCGGCTCCAACGCCACCCAGGCCGTCCGTCGGGAAAGCCATGCAAGCACGGCATAGTTTGTCACGGCTCCCCTTGCACCTGGCGTCGAGTCCATCTGCGAGGGCGGGATGCAGAGCATCCTTTCCGCCTGCCCCGCCTTTCCGTGCCCGGGCGCCTTCAGCAGACCGTAATGTATCCTACCCATTTTCGGATCGGGAACGCCCGCCACGGCCGACCAGTATATCTTTCGCGTCTCCCGGGCCCGAAAGGCCTTGGCCAGGGCGCCCGCCGCCCGCTGGGTGCGGGCCAACACCAGCACTCCGGACGTATCCCTGTCGAGACGATGCACCAAGCGGGGTTTCTCCCCGTATCCGAAACGCAGCGCCTCGCCCATTCCGTCCACGTGGCGAACCTGTCCGGTACCGCCCTGGGTGGGAAGTCCGGGTGGTTTATTGATGGCCAGCAGGTCATCGTCACGGTAGATCAGGGTGCCACGGATCATGCGCATGTCAGCATCGGACAGCCGCGCAGCGACGGACGCGCTCCGTTCACCGAACCGTTCTGGCGCATCTGGCAGCGGCGGTATCCGTATCACCTGGCCTGGACCGATGCGGGTCGCCGCCCTCACGCGGCCTCCATCAACCCTGATTTCGCCCTTTCGGCACAGCTTCTCGATCTGCCCTTGCGGAACATGGGGGAACCGACGCCGAAACCATCGATCAAGCCGCTGCTCGGCCTCGCCGCAACCCAGGGTAACCGTCTGGACACCGCTCATGTGAGAAACGCCCTCGAGACAAGCAGTCCCATCCCGATTCCGGCAAGCGACAGCACAATCGAAGCCAGGACATATGCGGCAGCCGCACCGACCTGCCCCCGTTCATAGAGCGCCACTGTGTCGAGTGAAAACGCGGAGAAGGTCGTGAAGCCACCCAGCACTCCCGTTACCAGGAAAGGAGCGAATTTCGTCCCACCCGACTGAGCCAACGCCACCATCAGGATACCCATCAGGAACGAACCCACAACATTGACCGTCAGCGTTCCCCACGGGAAGCCATGACCGATGACGCGGGCAACGGCAACACCGGTCAGGTAACGTCCCGTTGCACCCAACGCACCTCCAAGCGCCACCTGCAGAAGTGTAGGCCACATTGACCGATCCTCACTCACCCTGCCGTCTGGCGCGGAGCCTGGTGAAATAATCGAGGCGTTTCCTCAGTTCCCGCTCGAAGCCCCTCTCGACCGGTTGATAATAGGCGCCACGTTCCATCCCATCAGGGAAATAGCTCTGGCCGCTGAATGCCTCTTCACTGTCATGGTCGTATGCATAGCCTTTGCCGTAACCCAAATCCTTCATCAACCTGGTCGGCGCGTTAAGGATATGCATTGGCGGCCTCAGGCTACCCGTCGCCTTCGCCTCCACCATAGCGTTCTTCATACCGACATATCCCGCATTCGACTTAGGCGCCAGGGCAAGGTAGAGCACCGCCTGTCCCAATGCCATCTCTCCCTCGGGGCTACCGAGACGCTCATAGGTTTCCCAGGCGTCAAGACATACGCGCTGCGCCTGTGGGTCGGCCAGTCCGATGTCCTCTATCGCCATGCGGGTGACCCGACGGGCGAGATATCGCGGTTCCTCACCACCCTCCAGCATTCGGGCCAGCCAATATAGCGCTGCGTCGGGGTCGGAGCCTCGAACGGATTTATGCAATGCCGAGATCAGGTTGTAGTGAGTATCGCCGGACCTGTCATACTGCGCCGCCCGACGTTGGAGCCTTCGAGCCAGGGCTTCGCGGCCAAGCCTTTCGCTGACGTCCCAGACGGCAATCTGTTCTACCAGATTGAGCAGCGCCCGGCCGTCACCATCCGCCAGTTCCAGCAGGCTGTCCCGAGCATCCTCGGTCAGCGGAAGTTCAGTGCCAGTCAGCCGCTCCGCACGCTGAACCAGGCACTCCAGATCCGCGGCCCCCAGGCGGTTAAGCACCAGAACCTGCGCCCGTGACAGCAGCGCGGCATTGAGCTCAAAACTCGGATTTTCGGTCGTGGCACCGACCAGAAGGATGGTACCATCCTCCATATGTGGCAGGAAACCGTCCTGCTGAGCCCTGTTGAAGCGGTGGATCTCATCAACGAACAGCAATGTGCCATGCCCGTTAGCACGGCGATGCCGAGCCGCCTCAAAAATCTTCTTTAGATCCGCGACGCCGGTGAATATTGCGCTGATCTGGACGAACCGCATTTCGGTTTCGTCGGCAAGCAGGCGGGCGATGGTGGTTTTGCCGACACCTGGCGGGCCCCAGAACACCAGTGACGTCAGCGCACCGGATGCCAGCATCACCCCGAGCGAACCATCCGCGCCAAGAAGATGGTCCTGACCGATTACCTCGTTGAGCCTCCTGGGGCGCAATCTGTCAGCCAGAGGATGAGGGGCGCTACCATTGCCTGAATGCGCTGGCGGAGTTCCAAATAGATCGGACATGGTCCAACGATATTTCCCAGTCATCCAGGACGAAAGAGTGAATCCGGCGCCAATAGCAGGGCAATCCCCCGGGCGAATTCCCTGTCCGTATTCTCTCAGGCAGTGACTGGATCGGCGTCAGCCGGAGATTGAGTGGAACCGTCGCCCCTATCACACGGATTCATTCGATCCCGAAGAGATCATGACGCTCGAAACGTCGAGCTGGTAGTCGGACGACATCCCGTTAAGATGGAGTGCGCCGACGGTTCCAGCCCAAACGCGATTGCCTGGTCTCCACGATGGAGCCCCATACGAACGACAGCGGGAAATGCCCCATAATCCAGCGCCGGAACCGGTCTGGCAGGAAATCCCTATTCCGGTAACGCCACTTCCTCTTCGGCCTCACGAGCCTTGTCGGCTGCGCCCTTCGCATCCAGATCACGGTCGACGAATTCTATGATGGCCATCGGGGCCATATCGCCATAGCGGAAGCCCGCCTTAAGGACACGAACGTAACCACCGTTCCGATCCTGATAACGCGGCCCAAGAACGTCAAATAACTTGGTAACGTAGCGATCCTGCTTCAGTCGGCTGGAGGCCTGGCGACGGGCATGAAGATCACCGCGCTTACCAAGCGTTACCAGCTTCTCGATCACCCGTCGCAGTTCCTTTGCCTTTGGCAACGTCGTTCGAATCTGCTCGTGCTCGATCAACGAGCCGGCCATATTGGCAAAGAGCGCCTTCCGGTGCTCATGGGTTCGGTTTAGGTGGCGATATCCGCGTGCATGGCGCATTTTCTCGATCCTCTGCTTTGCTACGTTCCGTCAACGACGCGTTCCGCCGGCCTTCCGTAGGATCGGGCCCATCCCGGCTGCCATCCAAATCCAGCCTCTGGCCGCGGCAGGGCCATGCCAATGGCTGGTCTGGAAGCTGGATCACCCTGTCAGAACTGGTCTTCGAACCTCTTGGCTAGATCCTCAATATTTTCAGGTGGCCATTCCTCAACATCCATACCGAGATGCAGCCCCATGCTCGAAAGCACTTCCTTGATCTCATTCAGGGACTTTCTCCCGAAATTAGGCGTTCGCAGCATTTCAGCCTCGGTCTTCTGGACCAGATCTCCGATATAGACAATATTGTCGTTCTTCAGACAGTTGGCAGAACGCACGCTGAGTTCCAGCTCCTCCACCTTCCTCAGATACTGAGGGTTGATCGCCAGACCGTCATCCTCGTCCTGACGGCGGATCTGTTCAGGTTCATCGAAATTGACGAAGATCGTGAGCTGATCCTGGATGATCCGTGCGGCAAAGGCCAGGGCGTCGTCGGGAGTCAATGAACCGTCGGTTTCAAGCTTCAGCGTCAGCTTGTCATAATCCAGCACCTGCCCCTCACGGGTGGGCTGAACCTCATAACTGACCTTCCTGACCGGAGAATAGATGGCATCAACCGGAACGAGACCGACAGGCGCGTCTTCAGGCCGGTTCCTATCGGCCGCCACATAACCTTTGCCGGTATTGACGGTCAGTTCCATATACAAGCTTGCGCCTTCGTCCAGATGGCAGATGACATGGTCCTTGTTGAGAATTTCAATGCCTGCGCTGTCGGTAATATCGCCGGCTGTCACGACCCCGGGTCCCGTCGCCTGAATATACAGTCGTTTCGGCCCCTTTACCTTCATCTGGATCGCTATGCCCTTCAGATTCAGCACGATGTCGGTAACATCCTCCCGCACTCCCGCAACGGACGAGAACTCATGCAGCACTTTGTCAATATGAACGGAAGTGATTGCGGCGCCCTGCAGTGAGGACAGCAGCACGCGTCGAAGCGCGTTACCCAACGTGAGACCAAATCCTCGCTCAAGCGGCTCCGCAACGAAGGTGGCCTGCCGCAAAGGGTCGTTGCCGTGCACCACTGCCAGCTGATTGGGCTTGATCAGCTCCTGCCAGTTCTTGTGAATCATGATATGCCTCCAATACTGTCCGTTGCCTCAGGTCCAATTGGCAGAGGACGCCCGAAGAAACCAGAATCGCGTACAGGCCACCGGAAGACGGCCTGTGGGCGAATTGGGTCAGACCCTGCGGCGTTTAGGCGGACGGCAGCCGTTATGAGCGATTGGCGTGACGTCGCGGATTGAAGTGATGTTGAAACCAACGGCGGCGAGGGCGCGCAATGCGCTTTCCCGACCTGATCCTGGTCCCTGAACCTCGACCTCGAGGGTTTTCACGCCATGCTCCTGCGCCTTTCGACCTGCATCTTCCGCCGCCATCTGCGCTGCATAGGGTGTCGACTTTCGCGAGCCCTTGAAGCCCATGGTTCCGGCGGAACTCCAGGCGATCGCATTGCCCTGTACATCCGAGATCAGGATCTTGGTATTGTTGAAGGAACTGTTTACATGCGCCACGCCAGCGGCGATGTTCTTGCGTTCCCTGCGCTTTATACGGGTTCTGTCACGAGCCAAGACCTGCGCCCTCCCTTACTTCCTCTTGCCGGCGATTGGCTTTGCCGGGCCTTTGCGGGTGCGTGCGTTGGTGTGGGTGCGCTGGCCCCGAACCGGCAGGTTCCGGCGGTGCCGAAGGCCACGGTAGCAGCCGAGATCCATGAGGCGCTTGATGTTCATCTGCACTTCGCGGCGCAGATCGCCCTCGACATTCAGGTTCGCGTCGATGAATTCCCGGATCCTGAGCACATCGGCGTCTGACAGGTCATTGACACGTCGAGCCTGATCCACGCCAACCGCTTCGCAAATCCTACGGGCGGTTGCATGGCCTATGCCATGGATATAGGTCAGCGCGATCGGTACACGCTTTGAGGTGGGGATATTCACCCCAGCAATTCGGGCCACTTGGGAAGATCCTTTCGAGTTGCGGTTCCGTAGCTACAGAACCTTTTTTCACAACCAGAGTCCGAGGAATCACCTCATAATGACTCGTTGGCATTTCCCGCAATCCGCCCAGTTGCCATACGGATGTTGGGTAGGCCGCGCTTCATGCGGAAACACCCTACTTAGAGGACAGGCAGGCGGGCGTCAACGCCACCCGGATACGAATTCCGGCCAATTCGCCTAGATTCAAGCGTCTGGACCTGCAACCAAAGACACATAACAGCGAGGCGAAATACTACATGCAGTAAGTTGCACCAGAGCTCTTCACCCAATTTGTATGTTGTCAGGAGCGTCGGGGCAGCGCCGAAACACAACATTTCACACGCGACTTCGCATTGCGACGATTTGACCCGCTGAATCGGCGATGGCGTCGGTTCAATCTAGGCAAACAGCAGTCCCTCTTCAGCCGGGTCTTCCTACGGCAGGCAGGCATCCTTCATTCCCGACCAATGTCCCTGATAGGCGCGGTCACCAACCGGCAGACCGCGCCCTGCGGGTTTGATCCTGGGGTCACAAAGACGGTTTGAGACTTCCAGACCGATCCGCCACATGGAGTTCAATCAAGGAGGGTTGTCACCTGTGAATGCCTGATCACGGCTTTCGCCTTCGCGGGGCAGCGTCCCGCTCTTCTCTCCGCGCCGTTGGGTGGAGGGGAACCCTTCACAGGATGCACGTACGGTCCCGGATTCCAGTAGCTTCGCCGCAGTCCACCGCCGACCGAGAGCCGGGTTCTCCACATATCCATCCCTCGGATTCATATCTTCTGGTGGACATACAAGCTTCCACTCCCAGCCCGCCTGGCAACGGCATTCGGGTAAGCGGTCTGAACTCCAACAAGGCGCATCAATCTCCAGAATGAAGATCAACACATTGATCCATAACGGTGGACATGCAAAATGTCCGCACAGAAAGATGTGTTGACTGCTGCCCGTAAGCGGAAAATTTCCTTAACCGAATGCCATTGGCTCACCGGAAGCCGATTAACGGAAGTAAAGGGAGGCTTTCCCGCTTTGATGACCTCCAAGAATTTCGGCCACATGCCAGTCGGTGCCGTCGCGAATTCTCTGAAAGAAAACATTTATAAATCAAAGGTATAAGATTAATTTTCTCAAGAGAAGCACCGGATCAAGCATCCGCAGCATCACCGACAGAATGCCGTCCGACGGAGTGCTGTGGGTCAGATTGGACGGCTGGTGCAGAAAGTCTAGTTTCCAGTTCCCGTATCCAGCGATGCGGGTGACACTTTCGCACCCCGATACCAACCCACAGAGACAGGGGACAGGGGCTTCATCCGGCATATGGAGCACCTTCGACTGCTGGCAGGGGTCTTCGATGCCTGACATGACAAACTGAAACGATGTGGTGACTTCATGGAACTGCTCTCCGGTTCATACCGCTCTGAATCCCTGGACCGGACAGCCACCGTCCGCGCAACCTGCCCGCCATCCATGCGAAACCCTACCGCGCCCCAAGAATTCCCAAAAAAATTGTTGCCTCTCTCGGTGGAGTCCTGATAACTCCGCCCGCAGGAAGACCTGATCCAGTGGTCCCGCGGCGTGAGGCCGCAGCCATAACAAGGGAGACGATTGAAATGACCGGAGTTTCATTTTTCAGTTTTTCGGACTTGACGGCCCGGCTTGAAAGGGTTTTACATGGTATAATCGCCGGATCGCCGGATCGCCGGATCGCCGGATCGCCGGATCGCCGGATCGCCGGATCGCTTCATTGGGGCGTGTCGTGAAGGCGGAGGCCGGTTAGTCTCCCCACCTGAATCCCGTTACTCTCCTCCATCATTTGAGGGACGCTCTCTTTCCGGCGCCTGCATCCTGTTCCCTAGCGGTTTCGCACTCGCCTGCCCCCGTCACGGTCTCGGTGCCGCCCCTGTCGGCCTCCTGCTGGGCGTTTGCTTGCTCGCCAGCCCCGCCCAGGCGGCCAATGAGTGCGGCGATCCGCCGACGGATCCGAACCCACCGCCAGCCGAGAACACCATCACCTGCGACGGGAGCGACCAGAGTGCAGCCGGCGGCGGCATCGTGTACTCGTTCGGCGATGCCAACAACTACACCATCAGCTTAGAGGGCGGCCTTATGGTCACTGTGGATCCCGGCGGATCCAGCCCGCACGGCCTTTTTGGAAAGCACGAGGGCGGCGGCAACCTCACCATCAACATGTCGGGCACCAGCAGTATTACGGCTGCAAACGACGACGCTCGCGGCATCTATGGATTGCACCGAGGCAGCGGCGACCTCTCCATCAACATGTCCAGTGGCAGCATTACCACGTCAGGGGCACGCGCCGACGGCATCCGGGGAAGACAAGTTGGCAGCGACGGTGAAGTCGGCAACAGCAACCTCGCCATCACCATGTCCGGCGGCGACATTGGGACGAGTGGCGCCTATGCCTCCGGTATCTCTGCACTGGTCGCTACCGAAGGCGGCGCTCTCGACATCACCATGTCGGGTGGCCGCATCATGACCGGGAGCGGGACCGAAACTGACGCCGGGAAAGATGCCTACGGCATCTATGCAGAACAGCGAAGCAGCAAAGACCTCAACATCATGCTGACCGACGCCATCACCTCCGGAGACTGCGACAGTGACACCGTCAATAGCTGCGACATTCACACAAAGGGGGAGGGCGCCCACGGCATCTATGGGTACCACATTGGCAGCGGCAGCCTTACCATCGACATGGCCGGCGGCGACATCCTGACGGAAGGGGCAGGCGCCCGCGGCATCTATGGATTTCACGAGGGCAGCGGCAGCCTTACCATCGACATGGCCGGTGGCGACATCCTGACGGAAGGGGCAAACGCCTACGGCATCTATGGCAGGCACTCCAGCGCTGCCAGCGATGCTTCCGACACCGTCGTCGACATCAATGTGTCCGGCGGCAGCATCCGGACCACGGGGTACCAGGCCTCCGGCATCTCGGGAGGCAGCTTCAACGACGCGGGCAACAGTGTCGGCAGCGTCCTGATCGAACTGACGGGTGACGGCTTGATCGAGACGGAAAGGAGCGAGGCAGAGGGAATCGTCGGCAACCACACGGGCAGCGGCGGTTTAACGATCAGCCTGAAGGACGACGGCTCCATCATGACGGAAGGGAATCGGGCCCACGGTCTCTATGGCAACCACATCGGAGCCTCCGGCGACCTTTCCATCAGCCTTTTGGACACGAACGGCAACTCCAGGACCGGCAGCATCCGGACGGAAGGGCAAGGCGCCTACGGCATCTACGGGCATCAGACCGGATCAGGATCCACTGACATCCGGGTGAATGGTGGTGAGATCAGAACGGGTATGGTCGACGAGCCCAATGCCGGAATAGCCGCCCACGGTATTTCTGGATACCACTCTGGTACTGGCAATCTCACCATTGGCCTGACTGGCTCCACCATCGAGACGAAAGGGATGGGTGCCTACGGCGTCTACGCACAGCACGAGGGCAGCGGTGAACTCTCCATCACGATGGAGGGCGGTTCCATCCTGACGGAAGGACTGAGCTCCCACGGCATTTACGTGGATCACGAGGACACCGACAACATCGACGTCACCGTGTCGGGCGGGCGCATCGTGACCACCGGCGAGGGCGCAAGCCATATCCATTTCGCCGACAACACCAGCGCCGCCCTCCGGACGCTGACGCTTCGCGGCGCCCGGCTGATCCGCACCGACAACGACGGCAATTACGGAAAGTCGATTATCTTCCATGGCGGTGCCAACGACAGACTGACGATCCTGGGGAACAAGGGTGCCGGCATGGCCAAGACCACGATCCGGGGCCATGTGGTTTTCGGCGGCGGAGATGACGACCGTCTCATCCTTAATACCTGCTGGTGGTCCGACCCCGATGAGATCGCTGGGATGGACAGTGCCTGCAAGGACCAGACGCGCAGCGTGGGGGGCCTGGACCTGAACACCAGGACCAGCGGCCCGTTCAGAGGGCTGGAGACGATCCGCAAGATCGGCTCGGGCGCGGCGCGGCTGACCGACCTGCGCGCGCCGCACGCGACGATGATGTCGCTGGAGGGCGGCCACCTGCGCCTGTACGGCCATCTCGATCTGGGCAGTGGCACTCTCACCGTCCACGACGCCACGCGGCTGGTCTTCGCGGCCATCGACGAAGATGCCTTCAGCGAAGACGACCCGGGTTACGGCAGGATCACTGCAGGCAAGGTGAAGTTCGACAGTGACGAATGGTGGAAACTGTATCTGGATGGCGAATTCATTACACGTTTCAAAGGCAAGGACGTGCTGGTGAACACAGACGGCATGTTCGTCGACAGTGCCGACAATGAGATACGTGAAGCCCTGAACCTCTACAACAGGAACGGCGATCAGATCGGCACCGTCTCCAGTGGCGCCAGCATGGACAGCAACGGTGTTATCACCCTGATTGACGGTGTCCAAAACATCGGCGCCGACCCCGACCCGAACCCGGACCCGATGCCCGACCCGGACCCGATGCCCGACCCGGACCCGATGCCCGACCCGAACCCGAACTCCGAGATGGAAGGCGGCGGCACCCCGTCGCCCGGCCGCGGTGGCGGGTCGTCCGGCGGGGACGTGCTTGTCGCGGGCATCGCGCTCGGGGGGCTGTTCGCCATCCTCGATGCCATGGACTGGTGGGACGTCCAGGGACAGGACGGCGGTGATGGCGGTGAGGCCGGCATCCGCGGCCACGCGCGCCACTGGAGCGGGATGACGCCGGTGATGTCCGGCGGACGCGACATGCGTCTCTCGGGCCTGGCCTCCGGCACCGACACCGGCATCGGCCACGGCTGGCGCCTCGGCGTCACGGCGGCGCCGTCCATGAGGCTCTCCGACGGGGCTGGCCTGGTCTCGCTCAGGGGCGACGCGCTGGCCGTGTCCGGGACGTGGACGGAGGGACGGTCCTCCCTCGGGCTGCGCGGTGTCCACGGGGAGTTCGGCGCGGAGGAATGGTCCGTCAGCCCGCTGGACGGGGTCCGTCACGGCAGCTACGGCGTCAGCGTCGCCCATGCGGAGGCGTTCGGCAGGACGTCCCTCACCCGTGGCGGCTGGACCGTCGGTGGGGCCGCGTCGCTGTTCTCCGGCCGGATGTCGTCGGAGGGGTACGTGGCGGAGAGCGCGGTCATGCTGACCGAGGTCCCCGAGGCCAGGGGCCGCTACGATGGATGGCGGATGTCGCTGAGGGCGCTCCCGACGCGCTGGCTGGACGCGGGGCGGCTGGCGTGGCGTCCGACAGCGGGCGTCTCCGCGACGCGCATCCGCGGCGGCCACGGCGCGCTCTCGTCGCTGCACCGCGACCGGGCCGGCGTCATGTCGTTCTCGACCGAGGCCGGTGGCGCAATGTCCAGGAACGCGGTGTCGCTGGACCTGGGAGCGGGCATCCGGCTTCCCAATGGCGGGCAGGCGGGCCTTGGCTGGACCCGGATGGAGGTGGATGGCGAAACGCATGACGCCGCCGTCGCCGGGATGCGCTTCAGGTTCTGAGCCGGGGAACGTCCCCGCGCACGCACTGTCACTGGAGGGGCGGCTTCGGCCGCCCCTTTCGCATGCCGGAGACCCGGCAGCGCGAAATCGGCAGTGCGGACCGGATGCGGCACCGCCCCTGCAGCGGTCACCATGTTTCCGTGGGCGCGGAGATGGAGGAGCAATGGGCATCCCCAGCCGCACGCCACGACACCACAACCCTGAGACAGGACCAGCCGGAACACGGACGGCATCACGGCCAGACCGTCCGGGAGGCGCCAGAACTAGCGTCACCATCCCCTGGAATGCGCTGTCCCGAGTCCGGGGTCGCACCCGGATGGGAAAGGTCAGCCCCTTCCCGGGAAAATCTAGGAAACCCAAAGATGCGGCAGATCAGCGGCATCGCCGCGCGAGCGAAAACTGTCCAGATTCTGCCGACAAAGGAAATGCCGTTGATCGTGCACGCTACAACTCCCCTGAAGGAATGGAAGGTCGTCGCATGCCTACCCGTCACACACCGGACGCAGGCGAAAGGCCGCCTGTCCCTTCCGCACACCTTCGGTCATTCCCACATCCCGGAATCCACCTGACACACCGCCAGACATTCAGGGCTCGGAATGCGGTGCCCCCGCCAATTCCCGTATCCTCAATATGTTCACGGGGTGTGCGAGAGAGCGAAGATAGCGATCATCAGCGTAGGACTGGATGGCAAGGCCATTTTGCCACCGATTGAGCGAGGCTTCACCCAACCCGGTCAGGCGGGCAAAAGAAACCTGGGTCATCCCGAGAGCCTTCCGGATTCCCCTGATCTCTTCAGGTGACAGAACGCCAGGGAAATCGCAGACTGCGATATGCTTCAGGTGTTCCGCCGAATCTTCCAGATATTCGAACCCGCAGGTGTCGCATCGACTTACTGGTACAGGCAGCTGCAGTTCGGTCAGATGCTCCCCGGACCCGTAATCGACTCGGTGAGTTTCCCGTTTGGTCGTGATATCTATCTCTCCGCATATGGGGCAGGAAGGCTCGCGCTGCATCGTCCTGATCTGAGTGCGCGAGCGGGCCTGCCGTCGAGTATCCCGGGCATTTTTCAGTCACCATTTACGGAATGATGAAAGCTACGCCCGATAACTTTCCCCAAGCCAGCATCGACGTAAAGTGGAAGTCGGACGGTCTGAGATGAATCCAACCACGCAAGAATGCCAATCGATGCCTCGTCATGTTGTCCGGTAACGTAATTGGCCAAAGCCTCACGGTTTCCAATCATATGAACGTTAACAACCGGATTTCGGCATCCCGCTGCTGCCATAGCTCCACAATTTGTCCCCTTCGGCCCGTTCAGTGTGGAGTTTACGCAGGTCACCATACCAAAGACCATCCGGGCCTGAAGGCAGAACCAGTCCGGTATAGCGTCAGCGCTACAGGCCCCGTCGAGCCGGACTGGACCCTCCATAGGCGGTGCGGATCTGAACTTCATCCCCTTCTGTCAGATCCAGGCCACTAACGAACCTGTGGGCCTCAGGCTGTCGCCCCTGCCTCCGCACCTGAAGGGAATTCAGTCCACCAGCCGATCCTCCAGGCAGACCCCATACAGGAACCTTTCCGTGGGATAGACCGGCCGACACCGTCGCCGGTCCCCGTAGACGGTACCGGGTCAGAACGCCATCGCCACCCCGATTCTCTCCCACGCCGGGACGCATTCCGGCAAGCCGCTTTTCCACAACTTCAAGGCCATAGCGCGCCTCCGCGATCTCCACCGGACAGTTGAACGTATCACCATGACTGGTCGAAAACATCGCATCCTGGCCCGTACGGTCGGAGGTTGCACCCCAACCTCCCATCTGCGGCTCAACCATCGCGAAGCGACGGCCCGTATCAGGATGGACCCCCGCAAAAACCGTACCGAATATGGAGGCAAAGTGACCAGCCGGAAGCCGTTCAGGCATCGCCTTCGCAAGGCAGTGCCATAACATGTCAAAAATTCGGATGCGCGTCTCAAAGTAATATCCATGCGGCGCCGTGGGTCCAGCGTGAAATACCGTCCCAGGCTCCGTGAGAACCTCAAGCGGCTCAAAGGAGCCCGCATTCGCGTAGCGCGCGGGATCGGTCAGCGCCTTGAACAGCATCTGGCAGGCGATCACCGCCCCGTCTCGGCCGGTGTTATGGGGACCCGCACTCTCGGGAGGCGCTTCCCGCAGATCAACGCTGAACCTGTCGGCTGAGATCGTGATCGAGGCACGCCAGGGAGGACCATCGTCCTGCGGTTCCTCGATGCTGAACCGCCCAACCGGCAGCTGGCGAAGCCCCGCACAGGCCCGCTCCAGACCCGTCCGGCGCCCATCGGCAATGGCATCCAGAAGCGCGTCGGTACCATAGCGCTCCAGAAGACCACGCAGGACGGCCGCTCCACGCCGTCCCGCTGATACCTGCGCCCAGAGATCGCCGACGACAAAATCCGGCAGCCGCGAATTGGCACGTATGATGTCGAACACCGCGTCGTTTCGAACGCCTTTCGAAAACAGGCGAACCACAGGCAGCCGCAGCCCTTCCTCCACGATCTGACGCGCATCAACAGCCATTGAGCCAGGCGTCCGACCGCCAATATCTCCCCAATGGGCGATCGAGGCGCACCAGGCCACCAGCCGTTGCCGCTGGAAAATCGGCTCAGCGATCACAACGTCATTCAGATGGGTGACACCTCCATGGTTGGGATCGTTGACCGCGAAGATATCGCCGTCGGAGATGTCCCGCCCGACAGATTCCAGTATCGCCCGAACCGACTTATCAAGCACGCCGACAAACGAAGGGATGCCTGCGCCGGAACTGACGAGCTCACCATCGGCATCCAGAATCCCGGTACCGACATCAAGCACTTCATAGATGATCGGGCTCATCGCCGTCTTCCGCAAAATCCCGAACATCTCCTCGGCAGCGAATTCCAGCGCCGACTGGATTATGTCCAGAGTGAAGCCGTCAGACATCGATGCGCATGGCGCGCCGGGGCAGTTCGGACAGAATTTCGGGCCCGTCCGAGCGGAGATAAACGATCTCCTCCAGCCGGACTCCAAAACGCCCAGGCAGATAGATTCCCGGCTCGATGGAAAAAACCATGCCCTCATCCAGCACGGTTTCCGATGTCGCCGAGATATATGGCGGCTCATGCACCTCGGTGCCGAGCCCATGACCCGTTCGATGCAGGAATCGAGGCCCAAATCCAGCCGCCGTGATCACCTCACGGGCGGCATCGTCCACCGCGTGGGCCACTACACCCGGACGGGCCACCGCTAGCGCAGCCTGTACCGCCGACTCCACAATGTCATGAACCTCGGTATAGCCTTCGGGCGCATCTCCCACCAACGCCATGCGGGTAATGTCGCTCACATAGCCATCGCGACCACCTCCAATGTCCATGACCACCGCGTCACCCTGTCTGAGCGATGTATCGCCAGACAGATGATGGGGAAACGCTCCATTACCGCCAGCACCAATGATCGAAAAGAGCGGCGACGCCCCGTCATCGGTGAAACTGTCCTGCGCCAGCCGGGCCACGTCCTTCTCCGTCACGCCAGGCCGAATGCCCGCCCACGCCGCCCGCATCGCCTGATCGGCAATCAGGGCATTGGCCTTGAGGAGGGCATATTCATCTGCATCCTTGCGCATTCGAAGCGCGCCCACCGTGGTTTCGGAAAAACGCCGCCTCGCCTCCGGAAGCGCGTCCTGCACCAGCGCCGCGTGATCGGCGCGCATGGTCTCGTCGAGCGCGAAACACTGGGACCTGTCCGCACCGATTTCCTCCAGCAGGGATCGGAACGCCGCCTCGGGGCCGTCGCCATCGGACCATTCGTGGAAAGTCAGGGAAGTCTGGTCACGAACGCTTTCCGCCTCCAGCGCCGGCATCAGAAATCCCGCGCCCCCCTCGCTAATACAGGCCAGAAGCGGCCGTTCATCAGCATGTGGCCGCACGCCAAGCAGCCAGGACAGATGAGCCCCGGGGGAAAGCGCGACCAGATCCACCCCTTCCATGCGCATGCGCCTGCGCAGACGCGACAGCCGTGAGTCGAACACTGACATCGCGGTAGCCCTATTTCGCCGGAACGACGATGCGCCCGCCAAATGCCTCACCGTCAAATGCGCCCGTCCCCTGCAGTTCATCCTCCGGCGGTGCTTCGCATGACCACCTGCGGGACGGAACCCAACCGCAGGCGCGCTTGAGATGCGCGGCATATTCGGCCCGCTTCAGAGCCGCAATCGATGGATCAATCACCGGAACGCCAAGCCGATCCTCCAACTTTCGGAAAAATCCGATCTCCAGGGTACAGCCCAGAACCAGGGCCTCAGCATAGTCCTCCTCAACCGACCGTCGGCCCGCTTCAACCAGAAGCGCCTCGGTGCGGGCATGGTCTTCCTGGAATTCAGTCACCCCAAGCTCCACATGATGGAAGCCAGCCAACCTGTCGCGATATCCCAGGGCGTGAACGGTGGACTGCATCTGGTCAACCCACTTGCGTCGCCCGACGATGACGCCGAACCGGTTGGACAGGCTAACGGCGATCTCGCAGGAAGCTGCGCAGGGCGCGGTGACGATCATGCGGCCGGAAACTTCCCGCGCCTCTGGAAGAGCCGTGTCATAGAAGCAGCCAATGGCAAGCGCATCGAATCCTTCCTGGGCCGCCGCCCGGGTTGCCCGCAGAATGCCAGCCGTCACCATCGCCTCATAGCTTCGGTACTCAATATGGTTGAAGCGGCCAATACTGTCAGGAAGGGAGGTGATATGCACCTCCGTGCCAGGAAGCCTGTACCGTTCAGCCATCTCAGCGAAAACGGGATCATAGCCTGCGCTATGCCCAACGGGATTGAGATACATTATTCGGACCATTTCAGGACCCCTCCATCATTTGACCGTAAATCCATGGACTTCAGCAGCCCGCCGCATCGTGATGAGGCCATTCGCCATATCGGCCCCAACCGATTCCGGATCCCTGAGTTTCGGGTCGCCGTAGCCGGCGCCGCAGGACGTCACCACCCTGACCACATCGTCCGTGGTCAGCGGCAGGCCGGAAACGAAACTGTAGCGTTCCGTCCCCTCAGGCTTGCACACCTCAACATAGTTGCCCGATCCCTCATTGGCACCGTCGAGCGCCCAGGGCCTGACCCTGGAGCGCGTGTAGCCCGCGGTCAGAAAGCCATTCTCGGTGCGGATCCTGTATTCCAGAACCAGCCCCCTGCCTCCGGAATACCTGCCCTCACCACCCGCCTCGGTGTTGAGGCTCATCCGGTCGACGAACAGCCCATTGCGCGCCTCCGATATCTCGGCAGGGGTGTTATATGTCTCTCCATGGAAGCCCGAGAAAATGCAGGCATTTCCGTCATGTCCGTCCCATGCGCCCCAACCGCCCAGCTGCGGCTCGATAATCGTATACTGGCGACCCGTATCCGGATGAATGCCGCCGATGAAGGTTCCGCAGATCGAACTGAAATGGCCGGCGGGGAGCCTGTTGGGAATATGCGGCGCAAGACAGCGCCAGATCAGGTCATAGACCCGCACTTCCGTCTCGAAATAGAACCCGATGGCACTGGGTTCCTTCGCATGGAAAATCGAACCTTCGCGGGTGAGTACCTCAAGCGGACGGAAAGAGCCCTCATTGGCAGGTGTCTCCGGATCGGTCAGCGACTTGAACACTATCTGGGCGCAGACCACGGTACCATCGCGGCTGGTATTCGTTGGCCCCACATCCTGATCGGGATTGTCGCGCAGGTCGACGACGAACCGCTCGTCCGATATCGTGATCTCGACATTGAACACGCGACCGTCATCCTGTGGCTCGCTGAGCGAAAACACCCCCCTGGGAAGCGCCGCAAGCTCTGATCTGGCGGAGGCTTCCCCGAAATCCATGAATGCGTCCATGGCCCGGACAAAGGTTTCCGCGCCGTATTTCTCCGCCAGCCCTTCAAGTCGGCGCGCGCCTATGCGGACGGAAGCCACCGCCGCCCAGACATCTCCCAGAAGAAAATCAGGCATGCGGGAATTGCACGTGATGATGTCCATCACCGACTGGTCGGTCTCGCCCTCACCGACAAGCTTCACTGCCGGAAGTCGAAGCCCCTCCTGGAACACCTCGGTCGCCTCTCCCGAAAGGGAACCGGGAGCCATGCCGCCGACATCCGAGTTATGCGCAATATTCGCCGTCCATGCGATCAGACGCCCATTCGAGAACACCGGCATGGCCAGAACCAGATCGTTCAGATGTGTCACACCGCCATGCCAGGGGTCATTGGTGATGAAGATGTCGCCAGGCCGGATATCGCCGTGTTTGCCGAGAATGAACCGGACAGACTTGTCAAGCACGCCAACGAAGGCCGGAATGCCCGCACCCGACGAGGCGATGCGCCCATCGGCGTCGCAGATGCCGGTCCCCATGTCGAGAACCTCATAGATGATTGAGGACATGGCGGTCTTCCGCATCGCCGCGAACATCTCGTCGGCTGTGGCCTGCAGCGAGTTCTTTATGATCTCCAACGTAATCGAATCGCTCGTGGTCATGAACCCGCTCCCAGTTCGATATGGATGTTGCGATAGGCGTCCACACGGACCTGGTTGCCCGGATGGATCACGGTCGTCGCTCCGGCATCCTCAATCACCGCAGGCCCGGCAAACGCCATTCCAGGCCTGAGTGCGCCGCCATCATAAATCTCAGCCACATGCCGCCCTTCGAGCGCGTAATCGACCTCCCGTTGGCCCTTGATGGCGGCAGTTGCGTCAGGCGCTCCCAAAGGCTCCGGCCGCATTGCCAGTTTGCCAACCTCCGCCCGGGCGACCAGATGGATACCCACCATCTCAACCGGTGCGTCAAGACGGTAGGTATATTCGCGCTCATACAGGGTATGGAAATCGTCGGCGATCCGTCCAAGCGATGCGTCGGTAACCGGCGCTTTGAGCGGCACTTCGGTCGTGTGTTCCTGGTTCTGATACCGGAACTTCCCGTAGCGCAGGAACTCAAGCGCAGCCGGATCAACTCCCTCGGACGCGAAAGTCTCCCGCATCCTGGCTTCGGCCCCGGCAAACACATCCTCAATGATCCCGCCCGCGCCTTCCGCCATATCAACAAGCTGGGTGACAAACGCATCACGGCGCAGATCCGACATCATCATCCCCCAGGCGGAGAACACCGAGGCGGCGGCCGGGACAACCACCTTCCTCACCTGAAGCTCCTGACCCAGGGCAACCGCATGCATCCCGCCCCCGCCACCAAACGCCAGAAGCGCAAAGTCACGGGTATCGTGACCCCTGTTCAGGCTTACGAGTTTCAGTGCGTTTACCATATTGTTGTTGGCGATGCGGATAATGCCCTGCGCCGCTTCGTCAACACCAACGCCAAGCCTGTTTCCTATATCCCGGAGCGCCGCTTCGACGGCATCCAGATCCGCCGTGATCTCCCCACCACAGAAATAGTCGCGATTGATGCGGCCAAGCCAGAGATTCGCATCCGTGGTGGTCGCGGCCGTCCCTCCCCTGCCATATGCCGCCGGTCCCGGCTGTGCGCCGGCCGACTGCGGCCCGACATGAAGCTTGCCAAACCCGTCGACCCAGGCGATCGAACCACCACCATTGCCGATTTCCACAAGATCGACGACCGGAACCATGATCGGATAGCCGGAGGATTTCCGGTTCCGCTCAATCCAGTAATCGGTCATGATGCGGACTTCACCGCCTTCAATCAGAGAGCATTTCGCAGTCGTTCCGCCGATATCAAGGGCGATGACATCGGGCTCATCGATCAGCTTGCCGAGCTCCGCCGCACCCCAGATTCCCGAGGCGGGACCGCTCTCAACCATCGTGATCGGCACTGTCGAGGTCACCGCAAGACTGTCGACCCCACAGTTCGACTGCATGATATAAGGGCTCTGCTTCAGCCCCCTGTCACCCAGCGCCCTGTACAGCCCGTCAAGATATCGGGCAGCGACAGGCTGCACATAGGCGGAGAGAACCGCTGTGCTCGTACGTTCGTATTCACGCCATTCCCGGGTGATCTGATGGCTTGCAACCGCAGGAATCCCCGGCCAGAGGCGATGCACCTCCGCAAGGACAGCCTCTTCATGGGAGGTGTTCGCATAGGAATGCAGCAGCGATATGGCCACGGCCTCCACATCCTCGGCACGGAACATTTCAAGGATGTCGGGCAGACCTGAGAGATCAAGGGCGATCCGCTCCTCGCCCCTATAGGTGATTCGGCCCCTTACCTCCGCGCGCAGCCGCCTCGGAACGAAAGGAGCGGGCTTGACGTAATGCAGGTTGAAGAAGTCAGGGCGATTGCCGCGCGCGATCTCAAGCGTGTCCCGAAATCCCTCGGTGGTGATCAGGCCGACCCGCACCCCCTTACGCTCCGTCAGCGTGTTGATGACGACAGTCGTTCCATGGGCCATGAAATCGATTCCGGCAGGATCGATTCCACCCTTCTCCAGCACGCCCAGAACACCGGTCTCAAAATCCGGCGGTGTCGTGTCGACCTTTGCCGTCACTATCCGTGTCGCCCCATCAGAACCGGTCTCAAAGGCGACCAGATCGGTAAACGTCCCGCCCACATCGGTTGCTACCCGTTGGATTCCCCGTTCCATGTCAGTCTCCTTGGCGAATGGATTTAGCCAGCAGAAACGCCAATGCGCCGGGCAGTCGGAGTGACTCGGCCCCCGCTACACGCTCGGGCGTATAGTGACCCGCTTCATGAAGGCAGTTCAGAGTGCCGACAACCTCGCCTGCGATCACCACAGGCAGGTTGAGGCAGCTGCCGCAGCCGATGGATTGGATCAGGGAATGATCCGAAAACACGGCTGTGATCTCTTCAATGGAATTGGCGACGAATGTCCTGTGCCGTCTCCCGACCTGATCGAGCCAGGGGCCAGGCTCAATGGGCTTTTCGCCCAGAACGGGATAGGTGTCAGGCATGCTGGAATAGGTCCGTCTGGCAACACCACGCGCGGCATCGATTTCCATGAGCGTGAATAGCCTGGCGCCGATTGTGCGATCCGCCAGCCTGGCCAGCGCCACATAGGTCGCGCCGGGCTGGTCCGGAGAAGCAAGGGCCGTCTGGAATTCGATCATGCTCCCTCCGCAAGCCGGTCCCTGAATGCCTGTTCGGCCGCATCGACAACGGGAACCGCCCCAATCAGTCGGCGTGTGTAGGATTCCTGCGGCTGGGTGAACACGCGTTCCGTCTCCCCAAGCTCAATGAGCCGCCCGGACCTGAAAACCGCCACCCGATCCGCCACGTTCCGAACAACAGCCAGGTCATGGGTGATGAACACATAGGTCAGTCGCATCTTCGCCCTAAGGTCGTTGAGCAGTCTCAGCACCCGCGCCTGCACAAGGACATCCAGCGCCGATGTCGGCTCATCAAGCACGACGATTCGAGGTCTGCAGGCAAGAGCGCGCGCGATCCCAACCCGCTGAAGCTGTCCTCCCGAAAGAGCGGAAGGCGCCCGATGGCGCATGGAGCCTGACAGTCCAACGTCTGCGAGCGCGTTCTCGACCGCCGCCCATCGTTCAGCCCTCGGCCCAATTCTGCAGGCGTCGAGACCAAGCCGAATCGACGCGCCAACGCTCCGTTTCGGATTCAGGGCGGATAGCGGATTCTGCTGGACAAGCTGTATCGACTTCCGCTGCAGCCGGCTGCGCCTGGAAGACAGCGCCACGCCCTCGAGAAAGATTTCCCCCGATGTCGGTGCAATGATGCCGAGAACCATATTCGCCAGCGTCGTCTTCCCGGATCCGCTTTCACCCACCACCGCGAGACATTCACCCTCATCTACGTCAAGCGAGACATCACGCACCGCGTCGACGCGGCTTCGACCGGCCTGGAAGGTCTTCGACAGGCCGCGTATCGACAGCAGACTCATCGCCCGCCTCCATGCCTGACCATCGGTGCGAGAAAGTCGTCGCCAGCCTCCGGAACATCCGGCAGACCCGTGCCAGTGATCCGCGGCACTGCCGCCATCAGCGCCCTGGTATAGGGATGGCCCGGTTGCCTGAACAGCGCGTCGGTCGGCCCCTCCTCAACGATGCGCCCGCGGTAGATCACATAGACCCGGTCGGCAAACTCGCGTACGACGCCCAGATTGTGCGATATGAACAGAACCGCCGTTCCATGGCCCCGCACAAGATCATGCATGAGTGCGAGCGTCTGCGCCTGGATGGAAACATCCAGCGCCGTGCCCGGCTCGTCGGCAAGCAGCAGCCTAGGGCGGTTCGCAAGCGCCATCGCGATCATGACACGCTGGTTCATGCCACCGGAAAGCTGGAACGGATAGGCGGAGAGAATCCGCAACGGATCGGGAATCAGGACCTCGTCAAGCGCCCGGATCGCCTGTGTGTCGCAATCCGCTCTCGAAAGACGGCCATCGCGACGCCTGAGAACCTCCGCAAACTGCATTCCGATCGGAAATGTGGGATTGAGCGACGAGGTCGGATCCTGGAAAATCATCGACATCTCGGTGCCACGATAACGGGCGCGGTGGCGGGGTCGCATCCGGTTGATGTCCTTACCACAGAAGAGAACCTGGCCTGAAACATGGGCGGCTGCCATTTCCTGAAGCAGGCCCAGCACGATCCGCGCCGTCACGGACTTGCCGGAACCGGATTCTCCCACCAGTGCCACGCGCTCCCCAGCGGAGATTCGAAGCGAGATGCCATGCAGCGCCACGGTAACACCTGCGCGGCTGCTGAAGGACAGAGCCAGGTCGCGGATATCGAGCACATCGCTCATTCCTCCACTCCCAGAATCTGGCGCAGGCCATCGCCCAACAGGTTGAACCCAAAGACCACCACCAGAATCGCCATGCCCGGAAACACCGTCAGCCACCAGCTATCGGGCAGATAGCGCGCTCCCTCCGCCACCATGGAACCAAGGTCAGCCGTTGGTGGCTGCACGCCAAGTCCCAGAAAGGACAGCGATGAGGCAATGATGATCACAAACCCCATATCAAGTGTCATCTTCGTGACGATCGCAGGCAGGCAGTTCGGCAGGATCTCCCGGAAGGCGATATGGAACGTGCCCGCGCCAACCACTTCGGCGGCAAGCACATAGCCTTCCTCCCGTTCTGATCGGGCGATCGAATAGACCAGCCGGGCGTACCACGGCCACCACATTGCGGTGACAACCAGCATGGCATTCGTAAGCGTCGGCTCGAGAACACCCATCATCGCGATCGCCAGAACCAGTGGTGGAATTGACAGAAACACATCCGCCAGCCGCATCAGGACCGCCTCGATCCATCCGCCCAGATAGCCCGCCAGCAGCCCGACAACCGTTCCGATCGGCGGCGCGATCGCCAGAACGACCACGCCAAGGAAAAGGCTGACCTGGTAACCGTAAAGAATCCTCGTGAATATGTCGCGACCGACGAGATCGGTCCCCATCCAGTTGCGGGCGGTCGGCCCCTCATTGGCGTGAATGAAATCCACCACCGCGCCGTTATGGGTGGGAAATGGCACGATCCACGGCGCTAGAACGGCCGAACATACAACCATCGCCACCAGGATCAGACCGATGAGCGCCATCGGATCGGAGGCGAGAATGCGCAGCCCGCGACTCATGCCACAGCCCGCGTGGAGTGGCGGATTCGGGGATTGAGGAAAGCGATGAGAAGATCAACGATGATGTTCACGATCAGGAAGGCCAGCGCAATGATCAGCACCGTGCCCATGATCGCGTTGAGATCCTTGCGCAGGATGACCGCGACTCCATAACGGCTGAGGCCAGGCCATGCGAATACCGCCTCAACCAGAAACGCGTTGCCAAGCATCGCCGCGAAATCAAGGCCAATGATCGTGAGAGAGGGGATGAGCGACGGCCTGAATGCGAAAACCCGGGCAATTCGCGACGGGGAAAAAGCCATAGGCTTCCGCCATCTCAATATAGGGCCTGCGATAGGTCTCCACCATATTGGCCCGTGTCAGCCGGGCCGCCTGCCCGATTCCAGACAGCGCCAGAGCTACCGCAGGCAGGACGATGTGGTGCAGGACGTCCAGTAACGCGGCCGGATTACCCGCCAGAATAGTGTCGATGACCAGAAACCCGGTTACCCGCGTGATCGTGAAGCTGTCGGAAATTCGACCTGCGATCGGAAACAGTGGCAGATAGAAGGCAAAGAGCAGCATGAGGATCACCGCCCAGACAAAGCTGGGAGCCGAAACCGTCAGCAGCGCCAGAACGCGAACCACATGATCCAACCAGCGATTGCGAAAGCGGGCAGCGAGAATGCCAAGGGGCAGGCCAACTGCAATCATCATGATCCCGGCAACCAGCACAAGTTCCAAAGTCGCCGGCAGAAACTGGACTATATCGCGGGTAACCGGGCGATTGGTATATAGCGAGGTGCCAAGGTCACCGCGGCTGACATCGCGGATGAAATGGCCGTATTGGGCGATGATCGGTTCATCGAGATGCATTTCCGCGCGGAGCGCGGCCACCTGCTCCAGGGTCGCGTTGGGCCCCAGCGCGATGCGCGCCGGATCTCCCGGAATCACCCGGGCGATGAGAAAGATCAGCATCGAAACGCCGATCAGCACCACAAAGGATATGCCGAGCCGCCGAAGTAGGATGCGAAGGACGGGAGGCATGCCGATCTGTCCAGGCCTGGTCGGGCCCCGCTGGGCGGGGCCCGAGTCCTGGATCCGGTTACTCAGTCATTTCCATCAGGCGGAAGCTGAAGCCCAGCCCGTCAAGACCAAACGCATGCTCCGAATCCGTCAACGCAGGGGCGGATACCCGATTCGAGGCCGCGAAAACCGACTGACGGTCAAAACCGTAGATTGTCGGCGCAATCGCCATCAGACGCTCGTTCAGCGCGCTGTAGGCAGCTTCCCGTTCCGCGTCGGAAGATCCGGTACGCCCCGCCTCCAGATGTCGGTCAACCTCCGCGTCCGAGAGATATTCAGGCGACTGCCAGGTGCCTGGTGTGGACGAATGATACATCCCGAACAGCAGGGTATCAGGATCGCCGGTCACCGCATTGACGAATATCTGGCTGATATGCGGCGTATTCTCCGAATTGGCGACCCGCTCGGTGAACAGCGCCCATGGCACCGTTTCGATCGACGAGGAAATGCCAAGCTCGGCAAAGTTGGCCTGCATCAACAGCGCCAGCCGTTCCTCAAGCGGAACCTCGGCGATCCAGCTGATTTCCAGATTCCAGTCGGCCGGATCATATGGACAGGCGTCAAGATGCCGACGCGCCGCATCCATATCCCGTGTGAGTGCCATTTCCGGCCCGTTCGCTCCGAACATTCCTACCGGTATCGCACCTGTTGCCGGAGTTCCGCCCGAGACCGTGTCGGTGATGGCCAGAAGCTGGATCGCGGTGGCGTAGTCAAAAGCGTTGACGAGCGCCAGACGGCAGTCGACATTGTCCAGCGGTGCGCGGGTGGTGTTCATCTTGACATAGAACCCGCCCGTGCCACTTTCACCCAGAAGCTGCGCACCGTCTTCCGCCAGCGCCCGTACCACTTCAGGCGGAAGCCACTGGCTGGCGATGTCATGCTCTCCCTGCGCGATCAGGGTGCGCACCGTCGCGGCCTCAAGCCCATAGCGCAGGCGCACCTGGTCTGGAGCGGCATCCGGAACCCCGAGGAAATAATCCGGATTGCGGGCCATGACCGTCTCTTCCTGCGGGTTGTGCGATGTCACGCCATAGGCCCCGGTTCCCGCGCCGTTGGCGGACAGAAACGCTTCCCCCCATTCATCATCCTCGGCGCGATTCGCCTCGACATGCATCTGGTCCACCACCGGGAGCCGGACAAGGGAAGCAACGAATGGCGCATATGGCTCATTCAGCGTGAATCGAACTGAATGATCGTCAACCGCTTCTGCGGACACGCCGACGAACAGGTATGACAGGCCGGAGCCAAGAGCCTGCATCCGTTCCAGGGAATAGACGACGTCAGCCGCCCGCAGCGGATTGCCGGACTGGAACATCACATCGCTGCGCAGGCTGAACGTATAGCTCGCGCCGTCGGCAGCCCAGCTCTCCGCCAGATGCGGTACATGCCCCGGTCCACCCTGCCGCGGAAGCACCAGCGTGTCATACACGTTGAACATCAGGATCGAGTCGGCATAGTCCGAAGCCTTTGCCGGATCGAGCTCGCCTACCGCGACCTCGTCCAGACGCAGCACGCTCTGTGCGGCAGCCATGGTGCCGATGGACATCGACGCCACCAGTGCTGTGGTCAGAATTTGAGTTCTCATGTTCACTCCTCCTCATATGTGTTGGCTGTTTCCGGTTCCGAAGCGTCCTTGTGGAACGGTGCCGGAGCATCCTCGAAAACGTTCATCGTTCCGCACCAGAGCAGGACCGCTGGACGATCCGAATGATTCCAGGTCGAATGGACCCTTCGGCTGTCGAAATGGATTGTGTCTCCTTTGCGCAGCACTTCGCGCTTACCCTCAATCTCAATGGTGATCTCACCCTCAAGCATGAAAAACAGCTCCTCGCCGCGATGACAGATCGGCTCAACCCGGTGTCCTGGCGGCTCATGGGCAATGACGGCATGAAGCTGCGATCCCCGAAAGGTTGTGGACAGACGCTCATATGACATGAGCGCGCCGGGCACGGAGAATGACTCGCGCGATTTGTTCCGGGTGGTGGCTCCGGATGACGCCGGCCGGTCGAGAAACTCGCTGACCGGCCGGTCGAGGGCTTCCGCGATCGCCACCAGCGAAGAGAGCGATGGAACCGCCAGTCCACGCTCCACCTGGCTGATGAACCCGACCGAGAGACCGGCAGCGTCAGCGACGGACTGCATCGTCATGCCAAGTTCGGTTCGCCGCCTGCGGAACGCCTGACCCAGGTCGGAAGTCCGCTCTTCCTCGCGCTGCGCTGGAATTTTTTTTAGCATGGCTAAAATGTCGGCCATGCGACTCGTTGTGTCAAGAACTTATTTTCGACCGCAAATGCCCATTTCAGTCTCTGAAAGTCGCTGCCGGCTTATCACCTCCGGAACCATCGTCCTTTCAGCGCAAAGGCAATTTCGTGGCCACATGAAGCGCAACCATGGCGAACATTGAATGTCCCAAGCACGAAGACATCTTCAATCCAGGCCGCGTTCCAGCCAGTTTGGGCGCAGGTGCAGGCATCATGTTGGGCGGAATTATCGGGAGCGGGGCCGGGATTGCCCTCGGTCCACCAGGTGCCATCGCCGGCACCATTCCCGGGATGATCTCATTGAGGGCCTGTTATTCGCATCAGTCACGAAATGCCCGGCCTGTGGAAAGGTGTTCAGGCGGTAGGACTGTCCGGCCAATCCGTAGCAGGCCAGGCTCAATGGAGCAGTCATCCGTCTGTCCATTGCCGTTCTGATCTCGGCCTGATCCTTGACGAACATCACCCCGGCAATGCGGACAGGGCGATCCGCTTCAATCAGCCGAGAACCGATCGGATCTCCCCGGCGACAGCGTCAATTTCTCCCAGACCATTGACCGACCTCAGCACACCCTTGGCGTGATAATATCCGATCAACGGTGACGTCTGCCTGTAATAGGCCATCAACCGGGTCCGCAGACTGTCCTCATTGTCGTCGGAACGTCGCTGGAAGTCACTCCCGCCGCAGACGGAACATCTGCCATCCGCCGGAATCGGCTTCGTCTGGTCATTATAGACCTCACCGCATCCACCACAGGTCGAGCGGGCGGTGATGCGAGCCACCAATGCATCGTCATCGACCTGCATCTCAATGACCGCATCGAGTCGGGAACCAAGCTCGTCAAGCAATGCCCCAAGCGCGTCAGCCTGGGCAAGCGTCCTGGGAAACCCGTCAAAGATATAGCCACCCGGGCCGCCCCTGGCTTCCAGCTTCTCCCGAATGAGCTCAATGACGATTTCGTCGGTCACAAGATCGCCGCGGTCCATCACCTCAGCAACCTTTCTGCCAATCCCGGTTCCACTTCTGCGAGCCTCCCGCAGCATATCACCGGTTGACAGCTGGGACATCTGGCGCTCCTCCACCAGGATCCGCGCCTGTGTCCCCTTTCCGGCACCCGGTGGACCAAGCACTATGATGTTCATGGATAACGCTCCTCCATTGCCGGTTCGTAACGGGCGGACCACAGGAATCAGGGGCTGCTAGCGTCTGACAGGAGTCCGCTTGCGCCGGCGTTTGCCGCGAAGCTGGGACTTTTCGATCAGGCCCTCGTACTGATGGGCCAGCAGATGGCTCTGCACCTGCTGGATGGTGTCCATCGTCACCGAAACCACGATCAGCACCGAGGTTCCGCCAAAATAGAAGGGAATCGCCAGCTGGCTGCGCAGAATTTCCGGCAGAAGGCAGACACCTGCGAGGTAGGCCGAACCAAGCACCAGAATCCGGGTTACGACATAGTCAAGATACTCTTCCGTCTTCTTGCCAGGCCGGATACCAGGGATGAATCCGTTCTGATTCTTCAGATTCTCAGCCACATCCTCGGTCTTGAAGCTGACATTGAACGTGTAGAAGAACGTGAAGAATACGATCATCAAGGTGAAAAACGCGAGATAGAGCGGTTGGCCAGGACCGAAATAGGCAAGAATCGTCGACATGATCGGTCCGGACTGAGCCTCGCTGAACGTCGAGACCGTGACCGGAAGCAGAAGCAGCGAACTGGCGAAGATCGCCGGGATGACTCCCGCCGGATTGACCTTGATCGGAAGATGGCTGGAGCCACCCTCGTACATCTTCATTCCCGCCTGACGGCGTGGATACTGGATGTGGATCTTCCTTAGCGACCGTTCCATGAAGACAACGAAACCGATCACCACAACCACCATGACCATCACGCCGACGATGACGGCAGGGCTCAGCGCACCGGAACGGCCGGACGCGAAGAACTGCGCCAGCGCGGCGGGAACCTCCGCGATGATTCCCACGAAGATGATCAGCGAGATGCCATTTCCAATGCCACGGGCGGTGATCTGTTCGCCAAGCCACATCAGGAACATGGTGCCACCAACGAGGGTGATGACCGTGGCGGCCCGGAAATACCAGCCCGGATCCGTGGCCAGATTGCCCGCCTCCAGCGACACCGCCAGCCCATAGGCCTGAAAGGTTGACAGAAACACCGTGCCGTAACGCGTGTACTGGTTGATTTTCTTGCGGCCCCGCTCGCCTTCCTTCTTGAGCTGCTCCAGCTGCGGAACCATGGCCGTGAGAAGCTGCACGATGATCGCGGCGGAGATATAAGGCATGATTCCGAGAGCGAATATGCCCATGCGCGAAATCGCGCCACCGGTAAACATGTTGAGAACACCGCCAAGCCCCGTCGCAGCCTGGTCCATGAAATCGCGCAGAGCGCCGGCGTCGATTCCCGGAACCGGAATGTAGGTTCCGATACGGTAGACGATCAGAATCCCGATGGTGAATAAGATGCGCTGCCTGAGTTCGGTGGCCTTCCCGAAGACCCCCCAATTCAGGTTGGCGGCCATTTGCTCCGCTGCGGATGCCATTCAGTGGCCTCTCCCGTTCGGGCACCGCCCTCAGGCTTTCCGGGGCGGAGCGTGGAAAACCAGATATATTTAGGCAACCAAGGCGCTGCCCACAACCATTTATTCCGTCGGTCCGGCTGCGACCGTCAACGAACCCCCAGCATCCTCGACTGCCTTCCGGGCCGCGGCGCTGGCACCCGTCACCCGCAGGTCAACCCTGGACGAAAACCCGCCCTTCGCGAGCACCCGAACTCCGTCAAGCCGACGGCGGACCAGACCGCTCCCGACAAGAACATCCTCGGTGATCGCCCCTTCGACGCTGATTTTCCCGGCATCGATGAATTTCTGCAGGATACCGAGATTGATCACCGCGAATTTCCGACGGTTGGGCTTGTTGAAACCCCGTTTCGGAAGGCGCTGGTAGAGCGGCATCTGCCCGCCTTCATATCCGTTGATCGCAACCCCAGATCGGGACTTCTGGCCCTTGATGCCACGTCCCGCCGTCTTTCCCTTTCCCGAACCGGGGCCACGGCCAACACGCCTGGCTTTCTTTACGGCACCGGGATTGTCCCGGAGATCATGCAGTCTCATGTCGCTTCTCCTTGCCGGATACCACCCCGCGAGCGAATCGGGGCGACCGCGGTCATTCTAGTTCGGCCCCATTCCGGACCAGACTGATCACCGGTGCAGAGTCAGGGCTCCTGCGCCGATCAGGAGGCCCGGCCATTCAGCCACGCTCCTCGACGATCTCAACAAGATGGGGAATCTTCGCGACCATCCCGCGGATGGCGGCGGTGTCCTCAAGCTCCCGGGTCCTGTGCATCCTGTTAAGCCCCAGCCCGATAAGCGTCTGGCGCTGCTTGGCAGGACGACGGATCGGCGAGCCGATCTGCCTTACGACTATGGTTTTTCCAGCCATTACGCTTCCCCTTAAGCCCCAGCACCTTCGCGCGCATCCTCATCAGCGGATTCCACCGCCCTGACCGACGATTCCTGCCGCTGTGGCAGAATGTCAGACACCCTCTTTCCACGACGCGCCGCCACCATGCGGGGACTTGTCTCCTTCCGCAGCCCATCCATCGTGGCACGGACCATGTTGTAGGGGTTCTGCGAGCCCACCGACTTGGCGACCACGTCCTGCACGCCGAGCATTTCGAACACGGCACGCATCGGACCGCCTGCTATGATGCCGGTTCCCGCAGGCGCGGTCCGCATCACCACCTTTCCAGCACCATGGCGACCCGATATGTCGTGATGAAGCGTCCGGCCTTCGCGCAGAGGCACGCGAATCATCTGACGCTTCGCCTGCTCGGTGGCCTTGCGGATCGCCTCAGGCACTTCCTTGGCCTTGCCCTTGCCATAGCCAACCCTTCCCTTCTGGTCACCAACCACGACAAGCGCGGCGAAGCCAAAACGCTTGCCTCCCTTCACGGTCTTCGACACCCGGTTGATCGCGACAAGGCGATCAGAGAATTCGGGGGTTTCGTCCCGGTCCCTGCGACCGCCCCGGCGGTTTTCACGTTCTGCCATTGGGCTTCCCTTCATCATTAGGCGCGTGGCGCCGAATCGTCCTGTCCAGACCGGTCCCGCCCGCCTGACCACCGGGACGGCATGTACCGGCACCGCCGTCAGACATTCAGCCCACCCTCACGCGCGGCATCGGCCAGAGCCTTCACCCTGCCGTGAAACAGATAGCCCCCCCGGTCGAAACAGGCATCCCTCACCCCAGCCTTCGCGGCGCGTTCGGCGAGTGCCGCCCCGACTCTCGCAGCCGCTTCAACGCCGCTCCCACTTTCCAGTTCCAGCGCCTTCTCAAGCGAAGACGCGCTTGCCAGCGTAACGCCTCTGGCATCGTCGATCAGCTGGGCGCTGATATTCCTGTTGGAACGGTGAACGGAAAGACGCGGACGGCCAGCGTTCACCTTGCGAAGCCTGTTCCGGACACGCCTGCGGCGCTTGAGAAACAGATCCCGTTTGTTGTCTGCCATGTCGCAGTCCCTACTTCTTCTTACCTTCCTTACGGAAGATATATTCACCCTTGTATCTGATGCCCTTGCCCTTATACGGCTCCGGCCTACGCCACTGGCGAATCTGCGCCGCGACCTCACCAACCTGCTGCTGGTCTATGCCTTCGACAACGATTTCGGTCTGTCTTGGGCAGGTTACGGTAACGCCCTCAGGCACTTCGAACGCCACGTCGTGAGACAGGCCAAGATTGAGGACAAGCCTGTCGTTCTGCAGCATGGCGCGGTAGCCAACGCCGCTGATCTCAAGCTCTTTCCTGAACCCCTGGGTTACGCCCCTGACGCAGTTCGCAATCTGCGTGCGGGACATACCCCATTGCTGGCGCGCGCGTTTGGACTGCCCGCGCGCCGTGACGGTGATGGTGTTGCCCTCAATCGCTATCGCCACATCATCGGTGGCAGTGAAGCTGCGGGCACCCTTCGGCCCCTTCACCTCAACAGTCCGGCCAGAGATGGAAGCGGTGACCCCCGTGGGCAACTCTACCGGAATACGACCAATCCGTGACATGAGCCTCTCCCTAGAACACCGTGCACAGCACTTCGCCACCAACATTGGCGGCACGCGCGCTGGCATCCGACATGACACCCTGTGGCGTCGAGATGATCGACACGCCGAGACCCTGGCGAACCTCCGGCAGCTCCCTGACGCCCCTATAGACGCGGCGCCCGGGCTTGGAGATGCGCTTCAGCTCCCTGATCACCGGAGCTCCCTCGAAATATTTCAGGCTGATCTCAATGGCCGGATGGCCATCGGCACCGGTGGTGCTCTCATAGCCGCGAATGTAGCCCTCATCGGCAAGTACATCAAGCACCCAGGCACGCAGCCTGGACGCCGGCGTCATCACCGTGGACTTGCCCCGCATCTGTGCGTTGCGGATGCGGGCCAGCATGTCACCAAGAGGATCGTTCATACCATACCCCCCTTACCAGCTCGATTTCACCAGGCCGGGAATCTGGCCCATTGATCCCAGCTCGCGCAGCGCGATCCGGCTGATTTTCAGTTTCCGGTAATATCCATGCGGACGTCCGGTAAGCTGGCAGCGGTTGTGAAGCCGTGTGGGCGAGGAATTGCGCGGCAGCTTCGCCAGTTTCAGCCGTGCCTTGAAACGTTCCTCGATCGGACGGTCGCCGTCATTGGCGATTTCCTTCAGCGCCGCCCGTCTGGCAGCGTATTTCCGGACCATCCTCTGGCGCTTCAGTTCGCGCTCGACCATTGCTTTCTTTGCCATGTGAAAACCTCCCGGACTCAGTTGCTGAACGGCATGTTGAAATGCCCCAGCAACGCCTTGGCTTCCGCGTCTGTGCCCGCGGTGGTGCAGATGACAATGTCCATGCCCCAGACTTCGTCGACCTTGTCGTAATCAATCTCAGGGAATACGATATGTTCCCTCAATCCCATGGCGAAGTTGCCACGGCCGTCAAACGCACCGGTACTGACCCCACGGAAATCCCGAACGCGCGGAAGGGCGATGGTGATCAGACGGTCGAGGAAATCATACATCCGGTCGCCGCGCAGGGTGACCTTCGCACCTATCGGCATCCCTTCCCGAACGCGGAAGGAGGCAATCGACTTCCTGGCACGGTTGATCACCGCCTTCTGACCCGCGATCGCCGTCAGGTCGTCGCGTGCCGAAACCGCCTTCTTCGAATCCCGCACGGCCTCAGCACCACAGCCGATGTTGAGAACGACCTTGTCAAGCCTGGGAATCTGCATGTCGTTCCGGTATCCGAACTCTTCCTTCAGCGCAGCCCGCATGCGTTCCCGGTAAGCCACCCTGAGACGTGGAACATAGCCAGCGGCATCAGGCATCGATCACATCCCCCGTCGTCTTGGCATAGCGCACCTTCCTGTCCCCTTCCATTCTGAAGCCAATTCGGGTGGGCTTACCATTGGCGTCGATATAGGCGAGATTTGAGAGGTCGATGGGCATCTCGGTGGGAATGCGGCCACCTTTGCCACGCTGCGTCTGGCCTTCGTGACGGATGGAAATATTGACGCCGCCCACCACCGCCTTTCCCGCTTTCGGGTTCACGCGGACAATCTCTCCCTGGACGCCCAGATCCTTGCCGGCGATGACGACGACCCTGTCGCCCTTCCTTAGCTTGGCGGCCATCAGAGCACCTCCGGGGCGAGCGAAATGATCTTCATGAAGTTCTTTCCGCGCAGCTCGCGCACCACCGGTCCGAATATGCGCGTTCCGATCGGCTCGTTATTGTTGTTGAGAATGACGGCGGCATTCCGGTCAAAGCGAATCGCCGTCCCATCCTCGCGGCGTACTTCCTTTGCGGTTCTTACGACAACCGCTCTTCTGACATCGCCTTTGCGGACGCGGCCGCGGGGAATCGCTTCCTTGACGCTCACCACGATGATGTCGCCGACGGAAGCGTATTTTCGCCTGGATCCGCCCAAAACCTTGATGCACTGCACCCGGCGCGCCCCGGAATTGTCAGCGACATCCAGATTGGTCTGCATCTGGATCATCTCGTTTCTCCCGACCTTTGGAGCCCGATTTCCCGCATTGGCTCCAGGGTTTCGTTCAGATGGGCGTGGCGACCGCCGTCAGTCGGCGATCACTTCCCAGCGTTTTGACTTCGAAACAGGCGCGCATTCCCTGATGCGGATCCTGTCACCGACCCTGAAACGGTTTCCCGCGTCATGGGCCGCGTATTTCTTTGACCTGCGCACCGTCTTCTGCAGCAACGGATGCTTGAACGTGCGTTCCACAAGCACGGTGACGGTTCGGTCATTGCTGTCACTGGTAACCGTACCCTGCAGGATTCTCTTTGGCATCGATCAGGCCTCCCGCGCGGCCGCGGCCGCCTTTTCTTCAAGAACGGTCAGAACACGTGCCGTATCGCGCCGGACGTCGCGCATCCGCGCCGGATTCTCCAGCTGGCCCGACACCTTCTGGAAGCGGAGATTGAACGCCTCCTTCTTGAGCTCAACCAGCATGTCGCGCAGCTGATCGGGCGTCCTGTAACGCAGTTCCTGGGCGTCCATGCCCCTCTCCTCGTTTCACATCGCCGAATTGCCCAACCGGGCATGTTCCGGCACCTGCCTACAATCCGTCCCCCGGACCCCGCCCGGAAGACAGCGGATTTCTACCAGTCCTCGCGCTGGACCACCCGGCATTTCACCGGCAGTTTCATCGCGGCAAGCCGAAGCGCCTCCCTTGCCACGGAATCGCTGACCCCGTCAATCTCGAACATGATCCTGCCCGGCTTGATCTTCGCGGCCCAGAAGTCGACCGATCCCTTGCCCTTGCCCATCCGGACCTCGGTCGGCTTGGACGTGACCGGGGTGTCCGGAAATATCCGGATCCACACCCTGCCCTGGCGCTTCATATGCCGCGTCATGGCACGACGCGCAGCCTCGATCTGACGAGCCGTGACGCGTTCCGGTTCAATCGATTTCAGCCCGTATGAACCAAAGTTCAGCATTGAGCCGCCCTTGGCCTCACCGTGGATCCGTCCCTTATGTACCTTACGAAACCTGGTTCGCTTCGGCTGCAGCATCTCCCTACCTCCCTATCGGCGACCGCCACCGACAGCGGCGCGCGGTGCAGGTCCCTCCTGCAGTTCCTGCTGGCGGCGGTCACGGGCACTGGGATCGTGCTCCATGATCTCACCCCGGAATATCCAGACCTTGATGCCGATGATTCCATATGGTGTCGACGCTTCGCAGGTCGAATAGTCAATGTCCGAACGCAGCGTGTGCAGCGGCACGCGGCCTTCGCGATACCACTCGGTCCGCGCGATCTCGGCACCTCCGAGACGTCCGGAGACGTTGACCCGAATGCCGAGGGCCCCCATGCGCATCGAATTCTGTACCGCCCGTTTCATGGCACGGCGAAACGATACCCTGCGCTCAAGCTGCTGGGCGATGCCTTCCGCAACCAGCCTCGCGTCCAGTTCAGCCCTTCGGACCTCGACTATGTTGAGATGCAGTTCGCTGTCAGTCATGGTCGCCAGCTTCCTGCGCAGCGCCTCAATGTCGGCGCCCTTCTTCCCGATGACCACCCCGGGGCGGGCCGTGTGGATGGTGACGCGGCATTTCCGATGCGGACGTTCAATGATCACCCTGCTCACGCCCGCCTGCCTGCATTCCCTCTCGATGAAAGCGCGGATGCGAAGATCCTCCAGAAGGAGGTTTCCGTAATCCTTCGTATTGGCGTACCAGCGGCTGTCCCAGGTGCGGTTGACCTGAAGGCGCATCCCAACCGGATTGGTCTTGTTGCCCATAAGGCTTACTCCTCGATCTCGCGGACCTTGATGGTGATTTCCGAAAACGGCTTGACGATGCGGCCGAACCTGCCGCGGGCACGGGGGCGCAGGCGTTTCAGGGTCAGGTTCTTGCCAACATACGCTTCCGCAACCACCAGGGCGTCCACGTCCAGCCCATGGTTGTTCTCGGCATTGGCAATGGCGGATCTAAGGCATTTGCTCACGTCAGCCGCGATCCGCCTGCGACTGAACGCGAGATCGTTCAGTGCCGCCTGAGCCTTCTTTCCTCGAATCATCGCCGCCACCAGATTCAGCTTCTGGGGCGAAACGCGCAGCATGCGCGCCTTTGCCATAGCCTCGTTTTCCGCCACCCGGCGCCTGTTCGGCAATTTGCCCATGGCCTACCTCCTCCTCGCCTTCTTGTCTCCCGCATGGCCGTAAAAGGTGCGGGTCGGGCTGTATTCGCCGAACTTCTGGCCGATCATGTCTTCGGTCACGCTTACGGGGATGTGCTTGCGACCATTGTAAACGCCAAATGTCAGACCGACGAACTGCGGCAGGATGGTTGAGCGCCGTGACCAGATCCTGATGACCTCGTTACGGCCCGATTCACGGACCCTTTCAGCCTTCTTCAGCACATAGCTGTCGACAAAGGGGCCTTTCCAGACAGAGCGGGCCATATCCTAGCGCCTCTTCTTTCTCGCGTGGCGCGACCGTATGATCATTTTCGACGACGCCTTGTTCCTGTTTCGGGTGCGTTTGCCCTTGGTTGGCACTCCCCATGGGGTCACCGGATGGCGGCCACCCGACGAACGGCCTTCCCCGCCACCATGGGGGTGGTCAACGGGATTCATGACCACGCCACGAACCGATGGCCGCCTACCGAGATGCCGGTTGCGGCCCGCCTTACCAAGATTCTGGTTCGAGTTGTCGGGATTCGAAACCGCGCCAACCGTTGCCATGCATTCCTGGCGGACCATGCGGAGTTCACCGGATGAGAGGCGGATCTGGGCGTAGCCACCGCCTCGGCCCACGAACTGGGCATAGGCGCCAGCGGCGCGTGCGATCTGGCCACCGCGGCCTGCCTTGAGCTCCACATTGTGGACAATTGTTCCGATCGGCATGCCTGAGAACGGCATCGCGTTACCGGGCTTTATGTCAGCCATGGCTGACGAGATCACCTGATCGCCGATACCGAGGCGCTGCGGGGCCAGGATATAGGCCAGTTCGCCATCATCATATCTGATCAGCGCGATGAAGGCCGTTCGGTTTGGATCGTATTCAATCCGCTCAACCGTTCCCGGCACGTCAAATTTCCGGCGCCGGAAATCCACGATTCGATAGAGGCGCTTCGCCCCGCCACCGCGGCGGCGCATTGTGATCCGTCCGGCGTTGTTCCGCCCGCCCTTTCTTCCCAGCCCCTCGGCCAGAGCCTTTTCCGGGCGGCCCTTCCAAAGCTCCGAGCGGTCGATCAGAACCAGCCCACGCTGGCCTGGCGTTGTCGGTTTGTACGACCTGAGTGCCATGCTTCTCCGTCTTCCGTCTGCTTCGTCGGCGGTAATCCCGCCATAGTTGCCATCATGCCATCGACCCGGGGCCCGGGCCAAGGCGCGGTACCGGTCAGATACCGGTGGTCACATCGATCATGTTGCCTTCCTCAAGCGCAACATAAGCCTTCTTGCTATCCCTCTTTCGTCCCGGACGCCCGCGGAAGCGCGTGGTCTTACCCTTGGTGGTCACCGTATTGACCGACTTCACCCTGACACCAAACAGCGCTTCCACCGCTTCCGTAATCTGCGGCTTGGACGATTCCATCGCGACCTCGAAGACCACAGTGCTCGCCGCAGAGGCGCGAGTGGATTTTTCGGTGATCACCGGGCCGCGGATCACATCGTAATGTTCCGGTCTAGCTTTCATTTCAGCCGAACCTCCAGAGCCTTCAGACCCGCTTTCGTAAGCACAAGCGTGTCACGTCTGAGAATATCCAGTACATTGGCACCCATCGACGGCAGCACGTCCAGACCAGGTATGTTCGCCGCGGCACGGGCAAACCCCTCATTGACATTCGCACCATCAATCACCAGCGCACGCTTCCAGCCCAGATTCCTCACCTGCCCTGCAAGCGCCCTGGTCTTTCCGTCGGCTTCGGCCGCGTCCAGGATGACAAGCTCACCAGCCCTGGCCTTGGCGCTCAGCGCATGCCGCAGGCCAAGTTTGCGAAGCTTCTTTGGAAGGCCATGGGCATGGCTGCGTGGAACCGGTCCCTTGTAAATCCCACCTCCACGGAACACCGGCGCGTTACGGTCGCCATGGCGGGCTCCACCAGTGCCCTTCTGCCGGTAGATCTTCCTGCCGGAATAGGAGGTTTCCGACCGCGTCTTGACCTTGTGCGTTCCGGCCTGCGCACGAGCGCGCTGCCAGCGCACGACCCGGTGAATGATGTCGGCACGAGGCTCCAGCCCAAAGATTCCGTCTTCGAGCTCCACCGAGCCGACCGACTCTCCGTCCAGGCTTATGGCTTCAGCTTTCATCGCTTTCGCCTCCCTGCTCGGCGGTACCGTCCACTTGGGCGGTCTGGACCGCGGTTTCCCCAGCCGTTTCGGCATCCACAAAGGGACGCAGGGCGGCAGGCAGCACCGCCTCGGCGGGAAAGGGCTTCTTGACCGCGTCCTTGATCGTTACCCAACCGCCCCTGGAACCCGGAACGGCACCCTTGACCATGATCAGCCCGCGTTCGGCATCGGTCCTGACGACCTGCAGATTCTGCGTGGTCACACGGGCCGCCCCCATATGCCCCGCCATCTTCTTACCCCTGAACACGCGGCCAGGCTCCTGGCACTGGCCGGTGGATCCATGCGAGCGGTGACTGATCGATACGCCATGGCTAGCCCGCAGGCCCCTGAAATTGTGCCGTTTCATCGCACCGGCGAACCCCTTGCCGATCGATGTCCCGGAGACATCGACATACTGACCCTCGAAATAATGGTCCGCGGTGATTTCCGCTCCCACGTCGATCATGTTTTCGGGGGCGACGCGGAACTCGGCGACCTTGCGCTTGGGCTCCACCTTCGCAGAGGCGAAATGGCCGCGCATGGGCTGCGTGGTCCGCTTGGCGCGCGCGGCCCCCGCACCGAGCTGGACAGCGGTGTACCCGTCCCGCTCGGCGGTTCGCTGGGCGACGACCTGGCAGCCGTCGAGCTGAAGTACGGTGACGGGCACCTGCCTGCCATCCTCCATGAACAGCCGGGTCATCCCGACTTTCCTTGCGATCACTCCGGAGCGCAGCATTGTCTTGCCCTCCCTCAGACTGAAATCTGCACGTCGACACCAGCGGCGAGGTCGAGCTTCATCAGCGCGTCGACGGTCTGCGGAGTCGGATCGACAATGTCGAGAAGGCGCTTATGGGTCCGTATCTCCCATTGGTCGCGGCTCTTCTTGTCGATATGTGGGCCGCGGAGAACCGTGAACTTCTCGATTTTGTTTGGAAGTGGAATCGGGCCACGCACCTGGGCACCGGTACGCCTGGCGGTGTTGACGATCTCTTTCGTCGACGCATCAAGAACGCGGTAATCAAACGCCTTGAGGCGGATCCGAATGTTCTGGCTCTGCATTGCCATATTCTGTTCCTCCGCGATTGCGGCAAGGGGGCGTCAGATCCGCCCCCTGTCAAAGTGTTGCGCGCGCCACGCGCGGGACGTCACTCGACGATTTTGGCGACGACGCCGGCACCGACGGTACGCCCACCCTCGCGGATCGCGAAGCGCAGGCCCTCCTCCATCGCGATCGGCGCGATCAGTTCGGCGCTGAACGACACGTTGTCACCCGGCATCACCATCTTGATCCCTTCCGGAAGCGTTACTGACCCGGTCACGTCCGTCGTCCGGAAGTAGAACTGCGGGCGATAGCCGTCGAAGAACGGAGTATGGCGCCCACCCTCCTCTTTCGTCAGGACATAGGCCTCCGCCTCGAAATGCGTGTGCGGCGTTACCGAACCCGGTCGGCATAGAACCTGGCCGCGCTCAACCTCGTCCTTGCCGACGCCACGCATCAGCGCCCCGATATTGTCGCCAGCCTCGCCCCGGTCCAGGATTTTCCGGAACATCTCCACCCCGGTGCAGGTCGTCTTCCGGGTTTCCCGAAGACCCACGATCTCGATCTCATCGCCAACCGACAGGACCCCACGCTCCACCCGGCCCGTCACCACCGTGCCACGTCCCGAAATCGAGAAGACGTCCTCTATCGGCATCAGAAACGGCTGATCAACCGCACGTTCAGGCGTTGGGATATAGGCATCCACCGCGTCCATGAGTTCCCGAACCCGGGCCTCGCCGGTTTCCGAATCCGTCCCGTCCATCGCCGCAAGCGCCGAGCCCGCAACGATCGGGATGTCGTCGCCTGGAAACTCATAATCCGACAGCAGCTCCCGGACCTCCATCTCGACGAGTTCCAGAAGCTCCTCATCGTCCACCTGGTCCACCTTGTTCAGGAATACCGCCAATGCGGGAACCCCCACCTGGCGGGCCAGCAGGATGTGCTCACGGGTCTGCGGCATCGGGCCGTCCGCCGCGCTCACCACCAGGATGGCGCCGTCCATCTGCGCCGCTCCCGTGATCATGTTCTTGACGTAGTCCGCATGGCCGGGGCAGTCCACATGCGCGTAGTGGCGCGCATCCGTTTCGTATTCGACATGAGCGGTTGAGATCGTGATCCCCCGCGCCTTCTCCTCTGGAGCCGCGTCGATCCGGTCATACGCCTGGAACTCGCCGAAATATTTTGTAATCGCCGCCGTCAGCGTCGTCTTTCCGTGGTCAACATGGCCTATCGTCCCGATGTTGACATGCGGCTTCGTACGCTCAAACTTTTCCTTTGCCATAATGGCCTCCTTCTTGCCGTCGAGGCGCTTCGCTTACGCGAATTTCGCCTGGATTTCCTCACTGATGTTCTGTGGCACCGGTTCATAATGGTCGAACTGCATGGTGAAGTCCGCCCGACCCGAAGACATCGAACGCAGGTTATTGATATAGCCGAACATATTGGCGAGCGGCACGAACGCGTCTATCACAACGGCATTCCCGCGCGGTTCCTGCCCGGTCAGCTGGCCACGGCGGCCGGTAAGATCGCCAATGACGCCCCCGGTATATTCCTCCGGAGTGATCACCTCGACCTTCATCACCGGTTCAAGCAGCTTTGCGCCCCCGAGCTTCAGGCCTTCACGCATGCACATCCGCGCGGCGATCTCAAAAGCCAGTACCGACGAATCAACATCATGGAACTTTCCGTCGACCAGCGCGACCCTGAAGTCTATGACCGGGAAACCTGCCAGAGGACCGGAATCCATAACCGACTGGATGCCCTTCTCGACGCCTGGAACGTATTCCTTTGGCACCGCACCGCCAACGATGCGGGAATCGAACGAGTAGCCTTCCCCCGGTTCGGTTGGCGTGATCTCCAGCTTGACCTCGGCATACTGGCCCGAACCGCCGGTCTGTTTCTTATGGGTGTAGATGTGCTCGACCGGGCGGGACACCGTCTCACGGTAGGCGACCTGCGGCGCCCCGATATTCGCCTCGACCCGGAATTCGCGCCTTAGCCGGTCAACGAGGACCTCAAGGTGAAGCTCACCCATGCCCTTCATGATGGTCTGGCCGGATTCAAGGTCCGTTTCCACGCGAAATGACGGATCTTCGGCGGCAAGACGGGACAGGCCCTGCGACATCTTCTCCTGATCGTTCTTGGTCTTCGGCTCAATCGCGATCTCGATCACCGGATTGGGAAAGGTCATGGTCTCCAGAACGACCGGCTTTTGCATGTCACAAAGCGTGTCCCCGGTCGTGGTTTCCTTCAGGCCAGCCAATGCGATGATGTCGCCGGCATATGCCTGGTCGATCTCTTCACGGTTGTTGGAATGCATCATCATCATCCGGCCAATCCGCTCACGCTTTCCTTTGGTCGAATTGAGGATGGCGTCGCCCTTCTTCATCACGCCTGAATATATCCGGGTAAACGTAAGCGACCCGACGAACGGATCGTTCATGATCTTGAAGGCGAGGGCCGAGAATGGCTGGCCATCGTCAGCGGTGCGTTCGATATTCCGCGTTTCGGTCACGTCGCCGGGCGCGAAACCCTTATAGGCCGGGACGTCAACAGGATGCGGAAGATAGTCGATTACCGCATTGAGGAGCGGCTGGACACCCTTGTTCTTGAAGGCCGATCCGGTGAGAACCGGGACGAATGAGAGCGACAGCGTACCCTTTCGGATCAGCCTGCGCAAAGTGTCGACATCAGGCTCCTCTCCTTCCAGATAGGCCTCCATCGCCACGTCGTCCTGCTCGACCGCGAGCTCGACGAGCTGGGCCCGGAGTTCCTCCGCAGCGTCCTTCAGGTCGCTTCGGACGTCCTGCACGGTCCAGGTCGCACCCAGATCGTCACCCGCCCAGATCCATTCCTTCATGGTGATCAGATCGACGATGCCCGCGAATTTGTCCTCAGCCCCGACCGGCATCTGGATTGGTGCCGGAACCGCACCGGTGCGCTCCCTGATCATGTCGACGCAGTTCGTAAAGTCGGCGCCGATCTTATCCATCTTGTTTACGAACACGATGCGCGGCACCGAATAGCGGTCGGCCTGCCGCCAGACGGTTTCGGTCTGCGGTTCGACGCCGGCATTGGCATCAAGCACGCAGACGGCACCATCAAGTACAGCGAGCGATCTTTCGACCTCAATGGTGAAGTCGACATGGCCAGGGGTGTCGATTATGTTCAGGCGGTGCTTCTCGGTCTGCGCGTTACAGCCATCTTCCGTGCGCTCCCAGAAGGTCGTGGTTGCCGCCGAGGTGATGGTGATTCCGCGTTCCTGCTCCTGCTCCATCCAGTCCATGGTCGCGGCACCATCGTGAACCTCACCGATCTTGTGAGACTTTCCGGTATAATAGAGGATGCGCTCCGTACAGGTGGTCTTGCCGGCGTCAATATGTGCCATGATCCCGAAATTCCGGTAGCGCTCGAGTGGGTATTCGCGTGCCATTGCTTCTCAAGACCTCGAAACTGGGGATTACCACCGATAATGGCTGAAGGCTTTGTTCGCCTCGGCCATCTTGTGGGTGTCTTCGCGCCGTTTCACCGCAGCGCCACGATTGTTCACCGCATCGGCCAGTTCGGCGGCGAGACGCTCTTCCATCGTGTTCTCGCCACGCTTCCTGCTTGCGGTGATCAACCATCGAATGGCCAGCGCCTGACGGCGCTCAGGACGAACCTCGACCGGAACCTGGTAGGTGGCGCCACCAACGCGCCGTGAGCGGACCTCTACGGAAGGCTTGATGTTGTCGAGCGCTTCATGAAACACGTCGACGGGCGATCTCCGTAGACGGCTCTCGACCCGGTCGAGCGCATGGTAAACGATGCGCTCAGCGACGGATTTCTTGCCGTCGATCATCAGGCTGTTCATGAACTTGGTGAGGACCACGTCACCATATTTGGCGTCGGGCAGTACTTCGCGCTTCTCGGCGGCGTGACGTCTGGACATCTGCGTTTCCTATCACTTCGGTCGCTTGGCGCCATATTTTGAGCGGCGCTGCCTGCGGTCCCTGACGCCCTGGGTATCAAGCACGCCCCGCAGAATGTGGTAACGCACACCCGGCAGGTCCTTCACCCGCCCGCCGCGAATGAGTACGACCGAGTGTTCCTGCAGGTTGTGGCTTTCGCCGGGTATGTAGCTGATCACCTCAAAGCCGTTGGTAAGCCGCACCTTGGCAACCTTCCGCATGGCCGAATTCGGCTTCTTCGGCGTCGTGGTGTACACACGCGTGCAGACACCCCGCTTCTGCGGGCAGCTCTCGAGGTGCAGCGACTTCGACCGTTTCACTTTCGGCTGCCGCGGCTTGCGGATCAGCTGCTGGATCGTAGGCATCTGGGCATCATTCCCCGTATTGCGCACTCATTTCATCAAGGCGCGTCCGCGCCCTGCATTGGTTGATGTGCCTCACGCTTCCGCAAAGCACGAAAACCGCATGCGTCCCCTCGCCTGCGGGAACGACGCGGTGGGATTCCAGAGGATCGGAGCGACGGCCGCTCGGATCATGACCACTTCATATATGGGCTAGGCTAACTCACCCTCATCTAGGTCCGCGCCGTAATTAAGGCGCGTCCAAAGGCTTGTCAACAGGTCCCGAGTCATTCTTTTCGTTGATGCGAGCCGCGTCCGGACCGCAGCTGGAACCTTTGCTACAGCGAAGGGAACAGGGAGAACCGACCCCGGGAGGATGCTGCAGCCGAGGCGATTGGGAGCGCCTGCATCGGCGAAATTTCCCGTGGCGATCCGCACGCCATGGCCGATATTCCAGCACTTCCGTCATAAGCATCTGATATACATAGAGAATCTGTCATTTCAGGCTGCGTTCCCCTCCTGGCAGGACTGCCAGCCCAAACAATGAGGAGATGCGGATGGCTGGAATTGTCCCGGTCCATGGTGGATGGCCTTTGGAAACATGTCTCTCCCCCGCCGCGCGCTTCAGGTCACGATGTCCATACCCGGATCCTGGCCGAACCGGGTCGAGCGTGCCCATCCTGTCCAGCCCGGAATCACCCCTGACCTGCATGTTCAGGACATCCTGGGAGTGATTCGCATCTATGAACTTACGAAAGCCGTTCCCGTAGGCCACTTCCCATGGAGGCATGGTCATCACTGGCGGCACGCCGGGAAATCCCCGCTCCCGCAGACAATGGGTTTCTGGTTCCTCCAGGCAAGCTGAACCGCTGGAATGCGGGCCAGGGAGCAAGGGCAGCCGTGATATCCATTGCCAACGGAACCGCAGAATGACTGGAATCCCTGGGTCCAGGTCTTCGCTTTCCCGGAGAGCCAGAGCACCAGCCAGAGGTCGGAACGGCACCGACATGAATGCCAGATCGCCCGTCACGTATGAAGGCGCCGAGACCGCGACACAGCCGTCTTCCGCCGCAGTGGTTGGGTCCCACCGGATCCACCCGCGCCACATCAGCTGCGGCGAAAGCCGGGCCGACCCGATCAATCCAGCGCATCCGGCTCCCCATTAGGAAGCCGGGAGGGATTCCTCAGGGACGGCTTTCAGGCGTATCGACCAGGTCGCTGCCCCCACTGAAAAAATCGTCAGTATCGGACATGAACCCGGTCCCAGCCAGGATGTCGTCCGGTGCAGCCAGCGCGGCCGCCGCCTCCGCCGCCTCCCGTCTCGCCTGGATGACCCTGTTGTCCCTCTCCTGCGCAATCTGCTGGGCATCCTTGATCGCACCACCGGTTCCAGCTGGAATCAGTCGCCCAACGATGACATTCTCCTTCAGGCCCAGAAGCCTGTCCCTCTTGCCCTGGACCGAGGCTTCGGTAAGAACCCTTGTGGTTTCCTGGAACGACGCGGCCGAGATGAAGGATCGCGTCTGCAGCGAGGCCTTGGTGATGCCAAGCAGTATCGGCTGACCCGTTGCGGGGCGATCACCCCTGGCTTCCGCCTTCTCATTCGTCTCCTCAAGTTCCGACCTGTCGACATGCTCGCCCTTCAGCAGCGTGGTGTCCCCACTGTCAAGGATCTCCCACTTCTGAAGCATCTGACGGACAATCACCTCAATATGCTTGTCATTGATCTTAACGCCCTGCAGCCTGTAGACTTCCTGGACCTCGTTGATCATGTAACCGGCCAAAGCCTCGACGCCCATGACCGAAAGGATGTCATGGGGTGCGGGATTGCCATCCAGGATGTATTCGCCTTTCCGAACGAAGTCGCCTTCCGCAACGGGAATGTGCTTGCCCTTTGGAACCATGTATTCCGCGGGATCAGCACTGTCATCTTCAGGCTGGATGCTTATCCTGCGCTTGTTCTTGTAATCGCGTCCGAAGCGGACGTAACCGTCGATTTCGGCGATGATGGCATGATCCTTCGGACGGCGTGCCTCGAACAGCTCGGCCACTCGTGGCAGACCACCGGTGATGTCCTTGGTCTTGGCGCCTTCACGCGGAATGCGCGCGATCACATCACCCGCCTCGACTCTGGTGCCGTCCTCGACCGACAGGATGGCGTCAACCGCCATGGTATAGGCGATCGGAGTGACAACCTCGCGTTCGAGCGGATCATCCGCCCCCACTTCCAGTACGGGCTCACCGGCCTCGTCCGCTTTCCGTATCGGCTCACCGTCTTCGTCCACGAGCTCGATCATGGGCTTGAGTTCGCCACCCTTGGTGCCGGCGCGCCAGTCACTCACAATTCGCTGCGTGACACCCGTCTCTTCGTCGGTTTCCTCCCGAACCGAAAGCCCCGAAACAAGGTCGACGAAACGGACCTTGCCCGCGGCTTCCGCAATGATCGGCCTCGTATATGGATCCCATTCAAAGAGCCTGTCGCCGCGGGCAACCTGTGCGCCGTCCTGCAGAAACAGCCTGGATCCGTATCCCGGCCTGTAGCTGGCCCGCTCCACACCTTTCTGGTCGACGATAACGATCGACATGTTACGGCCCATAACGATGATCTCGCCATTGGCGTTCTCGATCACGTTTGCGTCACGGTATTTCAGGGTGCCGCTCTGGGACGCTTCCTGGTAGGACTGGCGACCACCCTGCGCGATACCGCCGATATGGAAGGTCCGCATGGTAAGCTGGGTTCCAGGCTCGCCAATCGACTGGGCGGCGATTATGCCCACGGCCTCTCCGACATTGACCATGGTTCCGCGCGCGAGATCCCGGCCGTAGCACATGGCGCAGACGCCCTCTTCGGCTTCGCAGGTCAGCGGTGAACGGATGCGCAACTCGGGTATCCCCGCCGCCTCGATCGCATCGGCCCTCCGCTCGTCGATCAGTTCGTTTCTCGCCACCAGAATCTCATCGGTCTCGAATGCAACCACATCCTCCGCCGCAACACGGCCCAGGATACGCTCCGAAAGCGGAGACACCACATCTCCGTCATTGACCGCCGCGGCCGCCGTGATCGAGGCCTCGGTGCCGCAGTCGTGAATGCGCACGATGCAGTCCTGGGCAACATCCACAAGCCGACGGGTCAGATAGCCCGAATTCGCCGTTTTCAGCGCCGTATCGGCAAGGCCCTTGCGCGCGCCATGGGTGGAGTTGAAATACTCCAGAACCGTCAGGCCTTCCTTGAAGTTGGAAATGATCGGCGTTTCGATGATCTCACCGGACGGCTTGGCCATCAGGCCACGCATTCCGCCGAGCTGTTTCATCTGGGCGGGCGATCCCCGTGCACCGGAATGGCTCATCATGTAAACGCTGTTCGGCTCCTTCTCGGCACCATCGTCATCCCTGCGTCTGGCTGAGATTTCGTTCATCATGGCGTCAGCCACCTGGTCGGAGCATCTCGACCACGCATCGACGACCTTGTTGTATTTCTCGCCCTGGGTGATCAGTCCGTCCATATACTGCGTTTCGAAATCCTTGACCTGTTCGTGGACGCCATCGACAATCCCCGGCTTGGCGCCGGGTACCAATATGTCGTCCTTGCCGAAAGAGATGCCCGCACGGAAGGCCTCGCGAAAGCCCATCCCCATGATCTGGTCGCAGAATATGACCGATTCCTTCTGGCCGCAGTAGCGATAGACGGTATCGATGACGTTCTGTACCTCCTTCTTGCGCAGAAGGCGGTTGACCAGATCAAAGGGCGCCTTGGCGTTCAGCGGCAGCAGCGCACCAAGCCGGACGCGGCCAGGAGTCGTTCTGTACCGCCTGAACACATCGTTTCCATTTTCGTCAATCTGCCTGATCCGCGCCTCAATACTGGCATGCAGATGAACCTCGCCCGCGTCGAGCGCATGCTCCACCTCGGCGGGTCCGGTGAATTTCATTCCTTCGCCCTTCATGCCCTCACGTTCCAGCGACGTGTAGTAAAGGCCAAGAATCATGTCCTGCGACGGCACGATGATGGGCGAACCGTTGGCAGGGCTCAGGACGTTGTTGGTCGACATCATGAGCACGCGGGCCTCAAGCTGGGCCTCAAGCGACAACGGCACATGCACCGCCATCTGGTCGCCATCAAAGTCGGCGTTGAACGCGGCGCACACCAATGGATGCAGCTGGATCGCCTTACCTTCGATCAGAATCGGCTCGAACGCCTGAATGCCAAGGCGGTGGAGGGTCGGCGCCCGGTTGAGCAGGACCGGATGTTCCCGGATCACCTCGTCAAGGATGTCCCAGACTTCGGAACGCTCATTCTCCACCAGCCGCTTTGACTGCTTGACGGTGGAGGAAAGACCCTTGGCCTCAAGCCGGGAATAGATGAACGGCTTGAACAGTTCGAGAGCCATTTTCTTTGGCAGCCCGCACTGGTGGAGCTTCAGCTCCGGGCCGGTCACGATGACGGACCTGCCGGAGAAATCGACGCGCTTGCCGAGCAGGTTCTGCCGGAAGCGGCCCTGCTTGCCCTTGAGCATGTCGGAGAGCGACTTCAGCGCACGTTTGCTTGTGCCTGTGATCACCCTGCCGCGGCGACCGTTATCAAACAGTGCGTCCACCGATTCCTGCAGCATCCGCTTTTCGTTGCGGATGATGATGTCCGGCGCGCGCAGTTCGAGGAGACGCTTCAGGCGGTTGTTGCGGTTGATCACCCGCCGGTAGAGGTCGTTGAGATCCGACGTGGCGAACCGGCCCCCGTCAAGCGGTACAAGTGGCCGCAATTCGGGAGGAATGACTGGAATCACCGTAAGGATCATCCATTCCGGGCGGTTGCCGGATTCAATGAAGCTCTCAATGACTTTCAGCCGCTTGATGATCTTTTTCGGCTTCAGTTCGCCGGTGGCTTCGGCAAGCTCCTCACGCAGCCGCACGGCCTCCGATTCGAGGTCGATTGCCGCGAGCATCTCACGAATTGCCTCAGCGCCAATCTTGGCCGTAAACGCGTCGGGGCCGAATTCGTCCTGAAAACGGATCAGTTCGTCCTCCGACAGGAGCTGTCCGTAATTCAGATCCGTCAGGCCAGGCTCAATGACCACATGATTCTCGAAATACAGCACTCCCTCAAGATCGCGGAGCGCCATGTCGAGCATCAGGCCGATTCGGCTCGGCAGGGATTTCAGAAACCAGATATGCGCGACGGGCGCAGCCAGCTCTATATGCCCCATGCGCTCACGCCGTACTTTCTGGAGCGTTACCTCGACACCGCATTTCTCGCAGACGACGCCGCGATACTTCATGCGCTTGTACTTCCCGCAAAGGCACTCATAATCCTTGATCGGCCCGAAAATACGTGCACAGAACAGACCGTCGCGCTCTGGCTTGAATGTGCGGTAGTTGATTGTCTCGGGCTTCCTGATCTCGCCGTAGGACCAGCTCAGGACGCGCTCCGGCGAAGCCAGGGAGATCCGTATCTCATCAAATGATTTAGGCGCGACCGGCGTGTTGAACGGGTTGGAGGTCAGTTCCTGGTTCATTTCGTCACCTTTCTGGAACGGGCATCAGCGGCGGGCAGGGATTTGCTGGCATGTTGGCTGGAATTGGGCCAGTTTCATGCCACTATTCCGTTCCCTCCACATCCACGAGTTCCATGTTCAGACCGAGGCCGCGCACTTCCTTGACGAGCACGTTGAAGGATTCCGGAACCCCTGCCTCGAAACTGTCCGTTCCCTTGACGATGGATTCATATGCCTTGGTCCGGCCCGCCACATCGTCAGACTTCACTGTCAGCATCTCCTGCAATGTATAGGCCGCGCCATACGCCTCAAGCGCCCAGACCTCCATCTCGCCAAAACGCTGTCCGCCAAACTGTGCCTTGCCGCCCAGCGGCTGCTGGGTAACGAGGGAATACGGGCCGGTGGAACGGGCGTGGATTTTGTCATCGACCAGATGATGCAGTTTCAGGAGATACTTGATCCCTACCGTTACGGGCCTTGAGAACTTCTCACCGGTCCGGCCATCATAGAGTTCCGACTGGCCTGAACTGTCGAAGCCCGCACGTTTCAGCGCGTCGTTGACATCGGCTTCCTTGGCACCGTCGAAGACCGGTGTTGCGATCGGTACCCCGTCAGAGACGCTGGATGCGACTTCAGCAAGCGCCGCGTCATCCATATCGCCGATGCCATCCCTCCATGCGTCGTCACCATATGCGATGCGCAATGCATCACGCACGGGCCTCATGTCTCCCGAACGGTGGTATTCCTGCAGTGCCTCATCCACCCTTAATCCGAGACCGCGTGCGGCCCATCCCATATGGGTTTCCAGTATCTGCCCAACATTCATGCGCGAAGGCACGCCGAGCGGGTTGAGAACGAAATCAACCGGCGTTCCGTCGGCGAGAAACGGCATGTCCTCCATGGGAACAACCTTTGAGATCACTCCCTTGTTGCCGTGGCGCCCGGCTACCTTGTCACCTGGCTGCAGCTTTCGCTTCACCGCGACGAAGACCTTTACCATCTTCATCACGCCTGGTGGCAGATCATCACCGCGGCGGACCTTTTCCACCTTGTCGGTGAATCGCTCCTCCAGGGTTTTCTTCTGCGCCTGAAACTGTGAATGAAGCGCTTCCACTGCGGCTGCCTCGTCATCGTCTCCAAGCGCCAGCTGCCACCATTGCCCGCGGCTGAGACGGTCCAGAAGGTCGCTGTCGACCACTGAGCCCGGCGCGACGCCCTTTGGCCCCCTCGTCACTGTCCTGCCGATGATCATCTCACGGAGACGGGAGTAGATGTTGCGCTCCAGGATGTGCAGCTCGTCCTCCCGGTCCCGCGCGAGGCGCGCGACTTCGTCACGCTCGATCTGCAGGGCACGTTCGTCCTTCTCCACCCCATGGCGATTGAAAACGCGGACTTCGACGACGGTTCCGAAGTTGCCGGGCGGAAGACGCAGCGAAGTGTCGCGCACATCACTTGCCTTTTCTCCGAAGATGGCACGAAGGAGCTTCACCTCCGGCGTCATCGGGCTTTCGCCCTTCGGCGTTATTTTTCCGACAAGGATATCCGCAGGCCCCACTTCCGCACCGATATAGACGATGCCGGCTTCATCGAGGTTGCGCAGGGCCTCCTCGCCGACATTCGGTATGTCGCGGGTTATCTCTTCCGGCCCCAGCTTGGTATCGCGGGCCGAAACCTCGAATTCCTCGATATGGATGGAGGTGAAGACGTCGTCGCGCACGATGCGTTCGGAGATCAGTATCGAGTCCTCGTAGTTGTAGCCGTTCCAAGGCATGAAGGCGACGACCACGTTCTTGCCCAGCGCCAGTTCCCCGAGATCCGTGGAAGGACCATCAGCGATGACCTCACCTTTGGTAACCGTGTCGCCCACCTTTACGAGCGGACGCTGGTTAATGCAGGTATCCTGGTTTGACCGCTGGAACTTGCGCAGGCGATAGATGTCCACGCCCGGATCTCCGGGATCCAGGTTCCCGGTCACGTGAATGACGATCCGCTGCGCATCCACCTGATCAACCACTCCTGCCCTTCTGGCCTGGATCGCAGCGCCGGAATCGATCGCCACCTTTCCTTCTATCCCGGTGCCGACGAAGGGCGCATCCGCCTGCAGCAGCGGAACCGCCTGTCGCTGCATGTTCGAGCCCATGAGCGCCCGGTTGGCGTCGTCGTTCTCGAGGAACGGAATCAGGGAAGCGGCGACCGACACGAGCTGCTTGGGCGACACGTCGATCAGATCGACAGTATTGCGGGGCGCCATCGTATGCTCACCGGCCTTACGTGTGTTCACAAGCTCATTGACGAATTCGCCGTCCTCGGTGAGCGTTGCGTTGGCCTGCGCCACGGTGTGCCGCATTTCCTCGGTCGCCGACATGTAAAGGGCCTCATCGGTCACCCTGCCGTCACTTATCCTGCGGTAAGGCGTTTCAATGAATCCGTATTTGTTGACGCGGGCATAGGTGGCGAGAGAGTTGATCAGGCCGATGTTCGGACCTTCCGGCGTCTCAATCGGGCACATCCGCCCGTAATGGGTTGGATGCACGTCGCGCACCTCGAAGCCGGCGCGTTCGCGCGTCAGCCCGCCCGGCCCAAGGGCGGAAAGGCGGCGCTTATGCGTGACCTCGGACAGCGGGTTGGTCTGGTCCATGAACTGCGACAGCTGCGATGAGCCGAAAAATTCCCGTACGGCGGCAGCGGCGGGTTTCGCGTTGATGAGATCCTGGGGCATGACGGTGTCGACGTCGACCGATGACATCCGTTCCCTGATCGCGCGCTCCATCCGCAGAAGCCCGATACGGTACTGGTTCTCCATCAGCTCTCCGACCGAGCGCACCCGGCGATTTCCCAGGTGATCGATGTCATCCACACTTCCCCTGCCATCACGCAGGTCGACCAGCGCCTTGACGCAGGCCACCAGGTCCTCCTTTCTCAGGGTACGCTGGGAATCCGGCGCATCGAGAGCCAGACGCATGTTCATCTTGACCCGGCCAACGGCCGAAAGGTCATAGCGCTCACTGTCAAAGAAGAGAGTGTCAAACAGGGCGCTGGCCGTCTCCATTGTTGGTGGCTCGCCGGGCCGCATCACGCGATAGATGTCGAGCAGCGCCGTGTGACGATCCAGGTTCTTGTCCATCGCCATCGTATTGCGAATATAGGGTCCGACGGTGACGTTATCGATGTCGAGAACCGGTATGTCCGTGATCCCTGCGTCGAGCAGTTCCCTGAGCGTACCGCTCACCTCGCCATATCTGTCAACCTCCCATGTAAGCTCGTCTCCCGCCTCGACATAGATCGCGCCGGTTTCCTCGTTAATGATGTCCTTCGCCACGAACCTGCCGACAATCTGGTCGAATGGCACCAGCAGTTCGGTGACAGTGCCGTCATTCTTCAGTTGCCGTACGGCCTTGGGACTGATCTTCTCACCCTCATGCGCAATGACTTCGCCGGTCCCCGCGTCGATGAGGTCATGGCTGGGCCGTGTACCTCTCACCCGGTCGGGAAAGAACGGCGTGACCCATCCCTCGTGTTCCCGCAACCGGAAGTAAACGGTTTCGTAATAGGCGTCCATGATCTCTTCCTGATCCATGCCGAGCGCATAGAGCAGGGTGGTGACGGGCAGCTTGCGGCGACGGTCGATGCGAGCGAAGACGAAGTCCTTGGCGTCGAACTCGAAATCAAGCCATGAACCGCGGTAAGGTATGATGCGGCAAGCGAACAGGAGCTTTCCGGATGCGTGGGTCTTGCCCTTATCGTGGTCGAAGAACACCCCGGGCGAGCGATGCATCTGCGAGACGATGACACGTTCGGTGCCGTTGACCACAAAGGTTCCATTCGGGGTCATCAGGGGCATGTCGCCCATGTAGACATCCTGTTCCTTGATGTCCTTGACGGATCTGGACCCCGTGTCCGTGTCGAGATCGAACACGATCAGGCGCAGAGTGACCTTAAGCGGCGCCGAATAGGTCATCCCCCGCTGCTGGCATTCCTCGACATCGTATTTCGGTGCCTCCAGATCGTATCCCCGAAACTCCAGCTGGGCGGTGTTGCCGAAATCGGTGACTGGAAAGACCGACTGGAAGACACCCTTGATACCTTCCCCATCCTGCGGTCTGGACTGGTCGCCGGAATTCAGGAACAGGCTGTAGGAGGCTTTCTGGACCTCTATGAGGTTCGGCATTTCCAGAACTTCGCGGATCCTGCCGTAGTTTCTGCGGAGACGTTTCTGTCCAAGGTAGCTGGATGTCATGGAATTTCGCCTTTCAGATTCGCAGACGCAGCCGCCGACGGAACCCGGCAGCCTGAATTTGAGCGGGTGAGGCCCGGTTCGCGTTAACTGAACGCCCCCATGGTCATCACCCGACCTGCCTTCGCACCTTAGAAAGGGCTCACCAAACCGATAGCCCTTTCCAAGACACGAACGTCTGGACCCGATCTGACCGGATCCAGCCCGTGTGCTCTTTCCCAGCGAAACGTCCGCCGGACCTACTTGAGTTCGACTTCCGCTCCAGCCGCTTCCAGTTTGGCCTTGATCTCCTCGGCCTCTTCCTTCGAAACCTGCTCCTTGACGGCCTTGCCACCAGCCTCGACCAGATCCTTAGCCTCTTTCAGGCCAAGGCTGGTGATGGCGCGCACCTCCTTGATGACACCGATTTTCGACGTGCCGAAAGACTTCAGGATGACGTCGAATTCGGTCTGCTCCTCCTCGCCACTGCCGTCGTCTCCCGCACCTGCGGCGGGACCGGCCATCATCACGGCACCACCAGCGGCGGGTTCGATGCCATATTCGTCCTTGAGAATGGTCTTCAGTTCCTGGGCTTCCAGGAGTGTAAGGTTTACAATCTGTTCAGCAAGGGCTTTCAGATCAGCCATTTTTCAGTTCCTTTTGGGTATGTTCCGGTGTCATGGACCACCATTGGCGCAGACATCCCGGTTGCGAGTTGCGATCAGGCCGCTTCGGCCCGTTCCTCAATCGTGGAAAGGATCGAAGCGATGTTTGAGGCAGGAGCGCCTATCGCTCCGGCGACATTCGCGGCGGGTGCCCCGATGCAGCCAACGATCATCGCGATCAGCTCGTCGCGCGATGGCATTTCGGAGACCGCCTTGACGCCGGCGCGATCCAGAACCGTTTCGCCCATCGCTCCGCCGAGGATTTCCAGCTTCCGGTTATCCCTGGCGAAGCTTTCCGCCACTTTCGCCGCGGTCACGGGATCGTCGGAAAATGCCAGCACGGTCATTCCCGTCAGAAGCTCTGCAACCGCTTCATTTGGCGTACCTTCAAGGGCGATTTTGGCGAGCGAATTCTTGGCGACGCGCACGGATCCGCCGGCTTCGCGCATGCGACCCCTCAGATCCTGCATCTCGGCAACCGTGAGACCTGCGTAGTGGGCTATCACCACGACGCCCGAGCTTTCGAAGATCTGGCCGATTTCCTCGACCACTTTCTCTTTCTGTGCTCTATCCACAGTTTCACTCCAGGCTTGGAGGGCACCCCCTCCGGCTCGAATTTGCCGAAGCCTTCGCCCCGGCACACGGGTCCGCAACGGGTTCGTCGCAATCGCCTCCTGAAGGCGCAGGCCCTCAAAGAAGAACTGTCCCATCCCCGTCTCGGGCAGGAATTACTGGCCCTGCCGATGCAGGGCCGACCCACCGTCTTGGACGAATCAGGCGCACGCGAATCACACGCGTACGCCCGAAAGGGGATAACTATCCCCGCATCCTGGAAATGCCAACCCCCTGAAGTCAACATTTTTGGAAAATTTGCGCCACCATCCTGCAGTCCGGACATCGACGCCCTGCACCGCTTCGAACCATTGGATACAGTTTTCAGTTTTCGCCGGAGAGGAAAACGACGAGGGATCTTCCCTGGAACCGTTTGGAGTGGGGATTTCCGATCATTCCTCGATGAAGACGCTGCATTCCTTCGGAGCGACAAGAGACTGTCGGGCCCGGCGCTGATGTCCCATCGCAGGTTCGCCCCAGCATCCCCGTCCACCGTACGGGCCGTCACGACGCGATCATGGAAATGGCGGTCTCAACCGGAACGGAAGCTGAATTCTGGTGTGACCGAACTCCAACGGATCGAAGTTCACCGCGCGGGGCATTCGATTGGCTTTCGGGTGTATCCGGTTTTCCAGGATCCGGATTCCACATAATGGAGAGTCCTGCGATGTCGACACTGGCCTGACTGAAACCCGCAAGACACCGACGGTTCTGCAGGCGGGCACCACTCCTGGGATTCTCTCTTTCGAGCGCAAGTCGACACCCCATGATCCTCTGAAAGAGTGGTTCTGGAACATGTGGTATCCCTGTACGGAAGCGGAGACAGACTTAACATGCCTGAGACAGGCAGTCGCAGCGCTCATCCCGGGACAGGTTGGTGGCAGTCCATGGGCATGGCTGTCTTCCGTTCCACACTGCCACCGTTGCCAGACCGGGTCTGGACATCCCCTGCCGAAATGCCAGTAACCCGCCACATCACTGACCGCACCTGATGGCGTTGCGGGCTGCTATAGGCCGACGCAGCCTGCAGTAATGGTGCCGCGTGAGCGGTACCGAAATCTGGCTGCAACGCCTGTCACGGCTTTGCGGTCTGGCAAGCCAGACCGTCTGCGAATCACGGCACGCTCGTCGCAGGCGCTCACTACCGCAAAGCCGTTACCGATGCGAAACGGTATGGTCGGGCCAACATTGCCCAGTCAGCGAATGTCAGTTTCCGGTTGCGCTGGAAACGTCGACCGGCACACCAGGCCCCATGGTGGAACTGACAGCGATCCTCTTCAGATAGGTGCCCTTTGCGCCGGTTGGTTTGGCCCTCTGGAGCGCACCTACGAAGGCCCGCACGTTCTCGGCCAGCATGTTCGCCTCAAACGACACCTTGCCAACGCCCGCATGGACCACACCGGCTCTTTCCACCCTGAACTGAACCTGTCCCCCCTTTGCCGCCTGTACCGCCTCCCTGACGTCCTGCGTCACCGTGCCAACCTTTGGGTTCGGCATCAGATTGCGGGGCCCGAGAATCTTCCCCAGGCGACCAACGATTGGCATCATGTCAGGTGTGGCTATGCATCGATCGAATTCAATCGTCCCACCCTGCACTGTCGCCATCAGGTCTTCGGCTCCGACTATATCAGCGCCCGCATCCCTGGCTTCCTCGGCCTTCGGCCCGCGGGCGAATACCGCCACGCGAACCGTCTTGCCAGTTCCGTTTGGTAACCTCACCGTACCGCGGACCATCTGATCCGCATGGCGCGGATCGACACCCAGACAGACAGCGATCTCGACGCTCTCGTCGAATTTCGCGGTGGCATGCTCCTTGACCAGCGCAATGGCGCCTTCAACGGTCTGGTTTTCCCTACCAGCGAGAGCCGCACGTGCGGCCCGTACTCTCTTGCCGTGTTTTGCCATGATCCTACTTCTTCACCTCAATGCCCATGGACCGGGCCGAACCCAGAACGATACGCATGGCTGCGTCGATGTCATTCGCGTTGAAGTCCTTCATCTTCGCTTCGGCGATTTCGCGCACCTGTGCCGAGGTGACCGAGCCTACGGTCTCGCGGCCGGGGAAATTCGCGGCGGATTTGAGGTTCGCCGCCTTCTTCAGGAAATACGAAGCGGGCGGCGTCCTGATTTCCAGCGAAAAGGACTTGTCCGCATAATATGTAATTATGGTGGGGCAGGGCGCGCCGGGTTCCATGTCCTGCGTCCTGGCGTTGAACGTCTTGCAGAACTCCATGATGTTCAGTCCGCGCTGACCAAGCGCAGGGCCCACAGGCGGACTGGGGTTGGCCTGTCCCGCAGGAACCTGCAACTTCATTGAGCCGACGATTTTCTTGGCCATAAGGCCTCTCCTTTCTACAACGGTTCGGGGACGCGTCCCTTCACCCTGGGTTGCCGTGGTCCGGCCTGGAGCCGCGGCTCCTCACCTCCCACGAATTCGACGCGCTCCGGGCGGAACGCGTCGCACGGTCAGGCCTGTTTGCTGACCTGTGTGTATTCCAGTTCAACCGGTGTTGCCCGGCCGAGAATCGAAACGGTAACCTTTAGGCGCTGGTTGTCATCGTCAATTTCCTCGACCATTCCGTCAAAACCCTCAAATGGTCCATCCGTAACGGACACCCTCTCGCCAATGTCAAAGTGAATTAACGTGCGCGGCGTCTCCAGACCTTCCTCGACACGATTCAGGATGGCGTTGACCTCTTCATCCCGCATCGCCATCGGCCTGCCCTGAGGGCCAAGAAATCCTGTAACCCTGTGTATCGAATTGATGAGGTGGTAGCCCCTGTCGGTCATTTCCATCCGCACCAGCACATAGCCTGGCATAAAGCGGTGTTCCTCGGTTACCTTCTTGCCGCGGCGCACCCTGATCACGTCTTCTGTCGGCACCAGAACCTCGACAATCTCATCCTCCAGGCCGGCGTCAGACACGGCCTGCCGGATCTGTTCCGCGACCCGCTTCTCGTAGTTTGACAGCACGCTCGCAGAATACCACCGTTTCGCCATGCGTCCCTCTCGTATCCATACAACGTCGACATTGGGCCGGAGCCGCCGCCCCACACGCGCCTCGTCCACTTCGTGAAATGCGGCGCGCAGCTCCTTTAGGCGCGCCCGTCGAAAATCCGGCAAGGGAATACGCCCTGGCGAACCAAATGGCAAGCCCCGGCTGCGGTTAGCCCATTACGTCGAGAAGGACGTTCAGTCCCGTCCGGATAAGCCAGTCCACAAAGAAAAAGAAAATCGCTGTCAAAGTGGCCATGACAAAGACCATCGCAGTGGTGAGTAGCACCTCGCGGCGGGTAGGCCAGACCACCTTCGCAACTTCGGCGCGAACCTGTTGGATGAACTGCAGCGGGTTTGTACGGGTTGCCATGGCGGTTCCTTGCTGTTGACGGAAGGCAGATACGGTCTTTCGCCGATGGATTCAAGCTCCTGCGGGAGGAAGAAAATGCGGGCGGCTTCGTTTCAATTTCCTTAGCACCTGACAGCCACGCCCGAATGGGACCGACCTGCAACCGGCGGGATGGAAGCGGTAAATGGTGCCAAGGGGTCCTGGATGTCAGGTGATTCGGAATGGTCAGACCGTTCCCTGCGCCAGGGGATACCGCTTCGGCGTAAGACCGGACTGGAACCAGTATAGAAAACTGGCCATTGAGAACACCGGCAGGCCGGTCGCCTCCCGGATATCGGCCGCATATGGAATCATGTTGGTGCATTCCAGAACCACCGCACCAACCTCCGGATGCGCCGAAGCCAGTTCCCCTGCAGCCTTGATATTGTCCTCCCGTGCAGCCGCGACATTCATTCGTGGCTCGTTGTCCAGGATGGCGCGAGTGAATTCGCGTCCGCCTTCAGTCGTGCAGACTGGAGTGCCCTCTGGAACCCCGGCATTGGCCAGATGCTCTGGAGTCAGACTGGCTGCGGAAATCGTAAGCACCCCCGCGATCTTTCCCGGAGGCAGAATGGCGTTAACCATTCTTACCTGCATCAGCGACGACGCCGCTACGGGAACCTCCACTGCCGCTGCCAGTTCACGCTGGTACAGGGACAGGAACCCACAGTTCGTGGTAATGCCATCAGCACCGCTGGCGACCAGTTCGCGGGCGGCGACGATGAAGGATTCCAGCAGCCCCTCCGCACGGTGCCGAACGACCTGATCTGGCGACGCGTCACGCACCACCTTATAGAGCACCGGAAAGTCCCAGGTCAGCGCGTTGCCCATATCGCCAGGAATACGGGGAAAGCGCGCCTCCAGCATCAAAATTCCGATCGACGCTCCGTAAACCGCCTTACCACCAGTCGCGATCATCTCATCCCCCCTTTGAGCGTCCACACCAACGATTTGGCCCGGTTACCGATTGGAACGTGGATCTCCTGCCCCGCATTCGGTTGACGGGATGCGCCCCTGGACGCATGTATGCAAACATGAGCTTAGCAGAACAGCAGGGAATACCCATGGCAAATCGGCCCAATGAACTTACCGGCGCAGAGGCTATGGTGCGGATGCTGGAAGCCTATGGCGTGGAGCACATGTTCGGACTTTGCGGTGATACAACATTGCCGTTCTACGACGCACTCGCCCAGCTCGACCACGGAATAACGCACTTCCTGACCCGGGACGAACGGCACTCCGCCTACATGGCGGACGGTTACGCCAGGGTAACCGGAAAGCCCGGCATCTGCGAAGGTCCGTCAGGCGGCGGTGCGACCTATATTCTTCCAGGACTGGTCGAAGCCAATGACAGTTCCGTACCGGTGCTGGCAATCACGACCGATGTGGCCACGACATCGCGGGGCCGTTTCCCGCTAACCGAACTTGATCAGGTTTCACTCATGAAACCGCTGACCAAATGGAATGCGTCGCTCGACAGTTCCGCCCGACTGCCTGCGGCTCTGCGCAGGGCTTTCCGGGCCATGACAACTGGCAGGCCTGGCGCAGTTCATCTGGCATTTCCGTTCGATACACAGAAAGGCGCGGTGGACGAAACCGAGATCTGGGCCGACGCAAGACATCGGACGTTTCCCGCCGAGCGCACCGCTGCTGATCCACAGGCCGTGCGGGACACGGCCGATGTTCTGGAAAACGCTCGGTCGGCTCTGGCGATCTGTGGCGGTGGGGTGGTGCTGTCAGGTGCCGAAGGGGCGCTGCGGTCGCTTGCCGAGTCACTGGATATGGCGGTGGCGACAACGGTTTCCGGCCAGGGCTGCATCGCGGAAACACATCCGCAGGCGCTCGGTGTCGTTGGTTCCAACGGAGGCGTGCCCGCAACCCGGGCCGCGGTGGATTCCGCTGACGTCGTGTTGTTCATTGGCTGTCGCGCCGGTTCGGTGACAACCGAACGCTGGCGATCCCCTCTTCCAGGAACGACGGTCATCCATATCGACAGCGACCCCATGGCGATAGGAGCCAACTATCCCACGGATATCGCGATCTGCGCCGACGCAAGGCTGGCTCTGGAAGCGCTGGTGGCCGAGGTAGCCTGCCGAAACATGCCGAAGCAGGGCGGCATGGCGCATGCATCAACGGCATGGATGGCGAAACAGCTGGAATTCCAGCCGCTGGCGGAGAGCGACGAATGTCCGATCCGGCCAGAGGTGGTCGTGGCTACGCTGAGCCGCATTCTGGACGATGATGCGGTGATCTGTGCTGACCCGGGCACACCATGCCCGTATTTCAGCGCGCATTACCGCTGGCGCATACCAGGGAGGAATTTCATCACCAACAGGGCTCATGGTGCGCTTGGCTATTCATTGGCCGCCGCTATGGGCGCACAGGTCGGAAGGCCACGGTCAAAGGTGCTCAGCGTCATGGGCGACGGTTCATTCGGCTTCTGCTGCGGTGAACTCGAAACGCTGGTTCGCTATGACATTCCCGTAACGTCAATTGTCTTCTCCAATGCGGTCTATGGCTGGATCAAGGCGGGGCAGGATGCGGGTTTTGGCCAGCGATTCTACAATGTTGACTTTGGTCGCACCGACCATGCCGCGGTAGCGCGTGCTTTTGGTGTCAGGGCATGGACGGTCGAATCCGCTGAAGCGCTCGAGCCAGCGCTGCGAGAGGCCATCGCCCATGACGGGCCGACCCTCGTTGACGTCATCAGCCAGCCCCTTCATGAGGCTGCCGCGCCCGTCTCGGAATGGGTCGCATGACGCAACGGGTTGTCAATCGGCATGCTTGGGCCTCAAGGCAGACGAATGAGAATGTCGATGTGTTTCCACTCCCTCATGACAATCGCATTGGACAGGTCAGAAAGGTGCAGCTCTAGAAATAACCCAGGAGCATTAGTCTGAGAAAGAAGAGCTTCCAAAAAACTCTTGAGAAGCGAATCCCCAAATCCATGCGCAGCATTGGGGGTTATCAAGTTCGACAAAAAGTTAGAGTGCCTTATCTCCGTCCGAGCGGCGCCCAGAGCTTCTAAGGGGCAGTAAACATCCCCTGTCAATTGGCATGCAATCCTGACCCCTTACCGGCGTCCAATATCGACCCCCCTTGCGCTGAACTGACCCGGCGCTGCGCAGCCCTCATTTAACGCAGCGGCGCCGGGTCAGCGTTGTTGCATCTCAGCGTTACGCCCGGTTTTTGAAGCGCCAGCTTTCGTTGCCGGTCTCGACAATCTCGCAGTGATGCGTGAGGCGGTCGAGCGGAGCGGTGGTCATCTTTGCGTCACCGAAGACACTGGGCCATTCGCCGAAGGCAAGGTTTGTGGTGACGATGATGGACGTGCGTTCATGGAGCTTGCTGATCAGGTGGAACAGGAGCTGGCCGCCGGACATTCCCGGCCAGCATCTCATCCAATAGAGCCCGCCAGGGGTCGATCCTGGGGCGCGGCTGCGTCGTGCGATCATAGGTGAATTCGGTGGCCCCGGATCGGATGACCTTACGAACCGTGTTCCGCGAAACACGAAGCTCCCGACATATCTGTTTGATCGACTTGCCATGGATGAAATGCGCACGTCTGATCTTCGCAATCGTCTCCACCACCAACATCCCCAAATCGCTCCCTCATGCTTTTGAGGAAGCTTCTGATCACAATTGTCAGCGGGATCACTTTTGGACGCCGATCACCCCTCAACGGGGGTCAAATTTGCATGCCGATCCACAGCTCAAGGCTTTGGCTGGGCGCTGGTACGTTCACTTGACGATGCGCTGGGCGACTTGGCCGATCACGAGTTCACAACGCGTGTGGCCTCCCCAACTGGGAGGGTGGAGCCAAAAGCCATGCCGCCACCAACGGGGCCATCCAGCAACGCGGGCTGAAGCCCACAACCAAGATTGTGCTCTGGCACCTGTGCGATCGGTTCAACCCGAACTTCGGGTGCTTTCCCTCCCAGGAACAGCTCGCCCACGACTGTGAGATCAGCCGATCGACGCTAAATGACCACCTGACGTTTTTGGAGCGCGCAGGGCTGATCCGCCGGGTGCAGCGCCTCAATCCTGGCACCAAGCGACAGATGCAGACCCGCTATATTTTGCCCTTTGAGCCAGGCCTTACCCAAGATCACGCGGTCCCGTGTCCGGAATTCGGACAGTAACCTTGTAAGAGAACCAGTAAGTAAACCATTAAAGGAGGAGGGCGCGCGAGCGCGCGCGAGCCTCGACGAAGAGTTTTTTGGATCGCTGCTGGCGGCGCTGGGTTTTGACCCGGATTGCCCCCTTCCCGGTTGGTGGCAGGGCTGGGCACCCCGAGAGCATGTCCGGCGCTGGCAAACGGACCTCGGGCTGACCGAGGCTGAAATCTTCGAGGCGGCCAAAGCCTCCCGCCAAGAGCACCCTGAACCGCCGGATGGAGCCAAGGCGTTGGATCGGATCATGCAGCGCGCTGCCCAGCGCAAGGCAGAAGAAAAATCCAGAGGACGGCGAAAGGCGCGGAAACCAGCGAAACCGGAAAGCCGTCCGATCACCGACCTGCCTGTCTTCTACGCCGAGATGATCAACTCCGATCGCTACCTGCCGGTTAGCGCGATCTCGAACTCGATGCGCGACGCCATGCTGGCCCGGGGGTTGGTGACAGTCGAGCGGCTGCGTGAGCGAAGTATCCGATGAAACACGATCGCAATTTGCACAGCCGTTCAAACCGCACCGGCAGCGGGAGGCTGAAGCGCGTCATGTCCGTGCAGCAGGCATTGGAGTGGGCGTTCCGCGTTGAGCATGCCCAACTTGACTGCCCGAGCCTCCCGACCCCGAGCGTGGCCAGGGATTTGGCTTTGGTCTTGAATACGTCCTCATGCAGCGTGCGGCGCTGGGCTGTAAGATCGATGGCGGCCAGCACAAGATGGGCGGATACACCCACGAGGATGCCGATGTCATCGCCACCGTTGCTGGGATACCCGACAGTCTCGGCGGCAAGCGCATGGCGATCCGCATGGCAGAGCTTGCGCGGGCTGGGCTGACGCCGGACTGGATGCCGGGGACCGTGCCGCGCTGCGTTCCCCTGGATATCAAACGCAATCGACACGGCGATCGAGCGGTCAGCATCGTCGTGGGTACTGAACGCGCTTTCGTGTAAGGGAAATGGCGCGCTGTCGAGGTTCGCGCTTGTCCGGTGGCGTTCAGGACGGATGCCAACCAGATCAAGGCCGCGCGGTGCGACTATCATGCTTGGTGGCAGGCCTTGTGCTGGGTCCGGAACGGCTTGATCGCTGGTGGGGTCCTGCGCGAAATAGAGGTTACGGCAACGCTGCCGAAGGTGCAGCCTTGGATACCGGTGCCAGCGCACAGATGATAGACAGAGGTTGCCATTTGGCACGTATCGACTATATTAACGCCAAAGGGGAAAAGCCATGCAGTTTGCCACGGTCCAGCCGATCATTGCGCGACCCGAGCTTCCCGTCATCACAGACGAGGAAGCGGCGGCTTTGGCGCGCACCACCGTCAACCTGTTCCGCGCCTGGGGCCTGACAGATGGCGAGGCACGCGTTCTGCTCGGCGACATGGCGCAGCGCACTTGGGCACGCTGGAAGACCGGCGATATCGGCCGGATCAACCGTGACCTGCGCGCGCGGATGGCGATTCTGATGGGCATTCACAAGGCGCTGCGTTATCTGTTCACCGAACCCACTCGGGGCTACGCTTGGATCCGCAAGCCCAGCGAAGCCTTCGGGGGGCGCAGCGCGCTGGACATCTTGTTGCGCGGCGAGATCACCGACCTGATCGACATGCGGACCTATCTGGATGCGGAACTAGGTGCCTGGTGAATGCGCCTGTCCGCCGCGTGGCATGGCCCCGCACTGTCCGCATCATCCGCTCAATCCACCCACCCATCGACCTGTTCGAGGACATCGCCGACCCCGCTGACTGGGAGGCGCTAGCCTCGGCCGAGGCCAAGTTCAACCCGCGCCTCCGCGAGAGCATTGGTGATTTGTCTAAGGTGCCGATCAAGCGGCGCGTAAACGGACCGGGCGCGAGCTGGGTCATGGCGCCCTTCGTCCATTGCTCTGTCCTGCGGCCGGGGCGGTTCTCGGACGGCAGCTTCGGCCTATACCATGCGGGCGACCGCACCGAAGTGGCCATCGCCGAGACGATCCATCACCACGCACGCTTCATGCGCACGACGGGTGAAGCCCCCGGCTGGACCGCGCAGTTCCGCGAACTGATCGGCTCCGTCGATGCCGACATGGACCACGCCACCGGCTGTGCCGACCTGCTGGACCCGGACGACTACAGCGCCTCGCAGGTCTTCGGAGCCGAGCGGCGTGCGGCGGGGTCGAACGGCATCACTTGGCCCAGCATCCGCTATCGCGAGGGCCACTGCATAGCCGTCTTCTGGCCCGACGTTATCCCGATCCCCGCCCAAGGCGCGCATTACGCGTATCACTGGAATGGGACAACCGTTGACTACATCAAAAACTTAGAATCAGGCGAGGTTAAGAGTGTCGCCCCTGAAATCTAGCCGCTCAACCTAGAGTCCGTTGACATTTGAATCTGAACGTCGGGTTCGAATCGGCTACGGATGTCCTCAACAGAGGGCGAAACGGCCATTCAGGCAATCGAGGGCGGTATGATGGCGAAGGCAGGCAGGTCCTGACGGATGACATGTGGGAACGGATCCGGGACATGCTTCCGGGTCGGAAGGGTACGCCGGGAGTGACGGCGGCGGACAACCGCCTGTTTTCCGGGCGGTTCCATGGCGCACCCAGACGGGGGCCCGGTGGCGCGACCTTCCGGAACGCTTCGGAAAGTGGAACAGCGTCTCCAGACGGTTCCGGCGCCGGGTGGAGGGCGCGTTTCCGGCCGTGTTTTCAAGAGGATGTCCGGAGAGTTCGACCTTGGGTACGTCCGCGTCGACGGCACGGTCATGGGGGCCACCGGAAGGCGGCCGGCGAAAAGGGGGGCCTCGGGCCAGCGGCCCGGAAGCTCGCGAGGAGACCTGACCGGCAGGGTCCTGGAGGGCCGGACTTTCGGGGCGCTGGTCGCGGACCGGGCGTCCGGTGCCGACTGGCTGGTCTCCGGGCCGGGCGGCGCGAATCGGCCGCAGTGATTCCGTCGCGGTCTAACAGCAGGACCGAGCGTGAGCATGACCGCGGAATGTATGGCTGGCGCCACCGGATCGACAGTTTCCTCGCCGGAAGCAGGGAGTTCCGGGCCGTCGCGACCCGTTACGACAGAACGGTGGCAGGCTTTCGGGCGACGTTTCTTCTGGCGGCGGCCGTGACCGCCGCCAGATGATTGTCAACGGGCCCTAACCTGTGGCTCGAAGCCAGGATGCGCTTCATACTTCCGAGGGACCCTTGCTGCGAATGAATCTGTCTGCCGGGCAATTCCGATTGCGGTTCTGCAACTCACCATCACCGCAGATGCCTGAAACAGCACCGTCACTCATAATCCCCTTTGGATTCAATTTATTGACGCGCAATAAAACATCGCGGAGTCCGCGAGACCTCCCACATGGCCCGTACACATCCATATGCGCTGCCACAGAGTCGTCTGGCCGATCAGCGCTTCGCGGAATTCACCTCCTGGAAACCGGGACTACGCCTGAATCACATGATCTCGTAGAGATCCATCTCAACGGATGATGCGTTGCGCGCTCCGGTCCCAACGAACAGCGTGCGGTTCAGCCAGCTGTAGCGCTCGTCCCCGCATTCCAGGCGGGCCTGTGTTCGCATGTAATATTGATCCTGCGGCACGTTTTCACCAGCCGCAATTCGTGCGATGACCTCGGCCGGACCGTGCCGGAAGCCGTAGTTGACCACCTCAATGACGGCCCCGTCGTCAGTCTCAAGCGCATATCTCGTATCCAGCTCAGCCACGCCGTCGGCAAGGACAGTCTGCCAATCCGCGCCGATCCCCATGACCCGACCCGTGATCTCGCCCCGGACCCGTCCACCCAGAATCGGGATAATGCGCCGTGCCCCCGCACGACCCGCACCCATTTCGATGATCGAACCAAGTTCGACGAGAATGTGACAGAAAGGCTTCAGTTGCGGTGCATTCAGCATCACATAAACCCCAGCAGCCTTGCGGCGTTATTCTTGAGGATATCGGGACGGATCTCGTCCTTGATCGTGATCCTTTCAAAATCCGAAAGCCATCGTTCCGGAGTGATCATCGGCCAGTCGGATCCGAACAGCACCTTCTTCCTGAGAATGGAATTGCAGTAGCGGACCAGAATGTCCGGAAAATACTTCGGCGACCAGCCTGACAGATCAATATAAACGTTGGGCTTGTGCTGCGCGACAGCGAGCGCCTCTTCCTGCCAGGGAAAGCTGGGATGGGCCAGAATGATTCTAAGGTCCGGGAAGTCAACTGCCACATCGTCCATATACATTGGATTGGAATACTTAAGCCGCATGCCATTGCCGCCGTGCATGCCGGATCCGACGCCAGTCTGGCCGGTGTGGAAGAGCGCAATCCCGCCATCCGCCTCTATCGCCTCGTAAAGCGGATAGGCGATCCGGTCGTTGGCAAAAAATCCTTGCATTGTAGGGTGAAACTTGAACCCCTTGATTCCGAATTCCCGCATCAGGCGTCTGGCCTCGCGAACGCCGAGCTTTCCCTTGTGCGGATCAATCGAAGCGAAGGGAATCAGAACGTCTGCATTCTCGGCGGCCAGTTCGGCAACCTCTTCGTTCCTGTACCGCCTGTAACCGGTTTCTCGCTCGGAATCGACGGGAAAGATCACCGCAGCGATTCCCTGTTGCCGGTAATGCGCCGCGGTTTCCGGGATGGTCGGGGGATGGCTCCAGCGGGCCCTGAAATATCTGGCCATCGTCGCCTGCAGCTCGTCATAGCCATCATCAGCATGGGTACCACAGGGTTCTTCAGCATGAGTGTGGATGTCGATCGCGCGGACAGTGTCAAGAACAATCAATGCCATTCTCCTTTCACAACCTGATTACGGCGGGGTCGGTGTCATCATAGAGCCGCCTGATCTGGACCGCACGGCACTCAAGGAATGTAGGAATTGTCAGGGAAGTGGTGCAACTCCTTCATCACGACGCCTGTCAAGCTGGTCGTCGGCAGGTGGATGGGGCTAGCTCTACCGAGTGATGATAAGTCTGCATCACAACAGGTTATGGATTTTCTCTCAGGGCGTGCCTCTGGCCAGCCAGGAACCCGATTCGGTGGCCCAGCGCGGCACTGCTCAGGCGGGTCTGGCCGTGCCACATGATCTGGTTTCCGGGGTCCGGGTCATGCCTGCGGTTGCGATAGCCTCCGAGATGGGCCACGAGCCGCACGGCATCGCCAAGCTGGTCCGGTGCCGTCAGGCCGTGCTCGTGCGCATAGTCGCGCAGAAAATCGAGCTCATGATCGGTGAACATCAGTTCGGGCTCGCAGGCGGGAACCTGTCGTCCAAGCAGGGTCATGACCATGATCCGCCAGGCGATCACGGCGTTGATGGCGATGGCCCGCTGCAGCCGGTCGGCGGTGCGGAACAGCAGGAACTCGACCCGGCAGCCTGACTTCAGGACCCGGAAGAAGTCTTCCACCCGCCAGCGCTGGAGATAGTAGCCGACAACCTCCGCCGCCTCCTTCGCGGTTTTGACCTCGAGCGTCGTCAGCAGGTACCACTGGACCGGGGGCCCGTCCTCCGGCGGCGCCGTTTCCACGATATGGACCGCGGTGACCTGGACCGGTTCGGCGCCCTCCATGGCCGCTGTCGCCGGCAGTGTCACCCTGCGGAACCGCAGCTCGCAGTTCGCCAGACGCCTGCGACGGGCGGGACGCGCCTTCCTGCGGCTGGACTTCAGCCGCTCCGTCAACCCTTCGATCTCCACGTCGATCCGGCCATCGGGTGCGCCGCCGCTCATGGTCGCGAACAGTTTCGGCTGACGCGGCCCGAGCACCCGATCATGCTTCGCCCGTACCAGCAGGTGCACCCGTGGATGACGGCGCCGGGCATCGAACAGCTCGAAAAAGTCCGCCTCCCGATCGCACACGGAGATCACCCGCGTCCTGCCACCAACCTCGCGCACGGCATCGACCACATCCTCGAAACCGTCAATCCATCGTTGGGTCCCGCGCTGCGCCTCGGCCGCTTCCGGCCGCTTCTTCAGCGCGTCAAATCCCAGTCTGAGAACGCCAAGCGGAAGCCCCGTGTCCGTCACCGCCAGTGTCGCATGCAGATGCAGGCCGAGGCTCTTCGCACCGGTCTGGTTCCTGCCGATCAGCTGCAGCCCGTCGGTGCCCGGACGCCGCGCGAAGTTCAGGTCCGTGCCATCCTGGATCGCCAGCACCGTGTGCTGACCGCGCAGGCGCCGAATGCTGCGCTCACGATGCGGGGCAAGGATGTTCGCGACCGTGACCGCTGATTCCGCCGGCATCTCGATGAGACGGTAGAAGGCGCTGATCGCCGTGCTGTCACTGGCGCTGCTGGCGTTGATCCTGCCGCCCGGATAAGCCGCCAGCAGACCCGCGCTCTTCACCAGACGCGCCGATAGCCGCCTGTCTCCCAATGGCGCTCCTCCAAACTCGTTTGCGGCCCAGTCCGCCGCGTTCAGCCCGTCCCCCGGCTCCAGAACCGGCGCATGGGTGACCTCGGGAACCCCGAGCCTCTTCCGCCAGCCCCGGGCAAGCTCATACATGAATACCATCTTGACCGTCTTCGCCCGCCGCCTGGCGCGATCCTGACGGCCACGGCCCGCGGTCCGGCCGACGCACAGGAAGTTGGCCGCCCGCAGGCAGATGCCATCCTGCCCCGCATCGGTGAAGGACTCAACGACATAGGGGCGGAAACCGTAGCGCCCCTCGAAGTCCCGCGGCAGGCGACGCAGGATGCGGCCGAGCAGATGGCTGGCCAGGTGCGGGCAGCGCACCGAGGGCCGGATCAGGAAACGGCTCAGACAGACAACGCGGTCAAGATGGTCCCGGCGCTGGACGTCGCTCCAGCCCATCCAGCGGTCGCGCGCCGCTACCCGCAACGCGGCGGCGGAAAACCCGGCCGCACCAAGCCAGCCATGCGCCGAGCCCACCAGATAGCGCAGCTGGCAGCCGGCGAAGACCGCCATCCCGTGCGGATGCTCGCGCGCGATCAGGGTGTTCCACAGAGTGCGTTCCGCGGCCGTCGATACCAACGTGATCCCGAGCCCGGAAATCTTCGACAGATCTGGAGGAACCCCGGTCGGCTCCGGCACACCCGTCACGAACTGACGGGGCCTGTTGTCCACCGCCTTCACCTGCGGAGGCGGCAGGACAATGTCCGGCGAGCTGTCGGCAAGGCCCGCCAGGGCTTTCATGCATCCCGCAACCTGCAGACGACCCAACCTGTCGACAAACCCGAACTCCCGGCAGATCCTGCGGCCGAGAGCCCTGCGGCTGTCAAACCGTTCCTGCGACAGGATCGCGCCAATCCGCGAGCGCGCCGCCGCGTCGCGCAAGGTGCGGCTGATCTGGGACTGTGCCATAATGGTGCCGGCATACAGCAACAGATTCCTGTCGTCCAGTCCTTTTTGTCATTACACGGTAGGGCTAGCTTGACGGTCAAATCCGTATTTCGTGCCATTTGTGCCTAGCGGCAGCTTGAAATGCCGCTGCATATAGGAATGATATCGCAAACTCCTACGGCTGGCCGATGAAACACCCGCTCCCAGATCTATTCCAGACCATAATCGGCTTTGACCTGTGGCGCCTGGCTCTGCCGGTGGTATCCCGAAGGGACCATGGCATCGGTTCGGTAGAAGGCGCCATCGATACTGTCGTGCTGCGTCTCAGCGCTCAATGCGGTGCCGAAGGATGGGGCGAGGCGGCGCCCTGGTCGGTCTTCACCGGAACCCCCGAGGCAAGCTACGCCGCCCTTGACCGATATCTGCGACCGCTGGTGGTCGGGCGCCGCGTTGGCGACTCCGCCGCCATCATGGCCGAAGCTCGGCGCGCCGTCGCACATTGCACTGAAGCCAAGGCAGCCCTGGAATCGGCCCTGCTCGATCTGCAGGGTAACATTCTCGGAGCCCCGGCCTGGGCACTGCTCGGTGGCAAGGCCCGCGCCTCCGTGCCGCTATCCGTCAGCATCGCCAACCCGGACTTCGACGCTGACATCGATCTGATGCGCCGCATTCGGGATGACGGAGTCCGCCTGGTCAAGCTGAAGACCGGGTTCGCCGATCATGCGTTCGATATCCGGCGGCTGGAGCGAATCACATCGGAATTTCCGGAATTCGAGGTCCGTGTGGACTTCAACCAGGGACTTGAACCTTTCGAAGCCGTCAGCCGAACCCGCGATGTCGCCGAGTTCCGGCCCGCTTTCATCGAACAGCCGGTGCGGGCGGACCAGTTCCGCCTCATGGCAGACATACGTGCCGCCATCGACGTACCGCTACTCGCCGATGAAAGCGTCTTCGGCCCCGAGGACATGATCCGCGCCATTGCCGGGGAAATCTGCGACGGCATTTCCGTCAAGATCATGAAATCTGGAGGGTTGATCCGCGCCCAGACCGTCGCCCGCATGGCCGCCGCCGCCGGCATGTGCGCCTATGGAGGTGACATGTTCGAGTCGGGACTCGCACATCTCGCAGGTATCCATCTGCTTGCGGCTACGCCAGAGATTTCCCTTGGCTGCGAATTCTACCATGCGCGTTACCATCTTGTCGAAGACATCCTCGAAGAGCCGTTTCCTATCCAGAATGGAACGGTTACCGTCCCGGACGGGCCGGGGCTGGGGATTCGGCCCGACATGGAAAAACTCCGAAGGTACGCCAGACGCGCATGACCAGCACCGTAGCAGTCATCGGAGCCGGAATCGTCGGCACCTCCACGGCTTTGTGGCTTGTCCGGGACGGGCACAACGTGATCCTGATCGACCGCTCGGGCCCAGGCGAAGGAACCAGCTACGGCAATGGCGGGGTTCTGGCGAGCTGCTCCATCGTGCCCGTTACCGTGCCAGGACTGATCCGCAAGGCACCCTGGATGCTGATGAGCCGTAACAAGCCCCTGTTTCTGAAATGGGCCTACCTGCCCAGGCTGGCTCCCTGGCTGTCTAAATACCTCCGGCACGCGAATGCCGGGGAAGCCCGGCGAATCGCCGCCGCTCTCTTACCGATCATCGGCGACAGCCTCGCAGACCATCTGGCCCTCGCTGGCGGCACCCGTGCCGAACGCTGGATCGTTCCGTCGGATTACCTGTTCATCTATGAAAGCCGCACCCATTTCGAAAGCGACGCTTTCGGCTGGTCGCTTCGCCGTGATGCCGGATTCGAGTGGGAGGAACTAAGTGGCGAGGGATTGAGGGCTTATGACCAATCGTATTCGTCAGGCCTGGATTTCGCCGTCCGGTTAGGGAATCACGGACGAATTTCCGATCCGGGTCAGTATGTCAAGGATCTTGCGTCGGAAGCCGCGGCTGGCGGCGCACGCATCCTGAAAGCCAGCGTGGAAGACATCGTGCGAGCGGATGGCGTGGTGACCGGTGTGAGGGCGGGAGGGGAAACCATTCCCTGCGACGCAGCGGTACTCACCACCGGAGTCTGGTCAGGACCGCTCTGCGCGAAACTTGGCCTCAGACCTCCGCTCGAGTCGGAGCGCGGCTACCACGTTGAATTCTGGTCTCCATCAGTGATGCCCAGGTCCCCCGCAATGATCGCCAGCGGCAAATTCGTCATCACTCCCATGGAGGGAAGGCTGCGTGCCGCCGGAATTGTCGAGTTCGGTGGACTCGATGCCCCCGCGTCGCCGGAGCCCTTCGACCTTCTCGAACGCAGCCTCATCTCCGCCATTCCGGGACTTCAATGGTCCGAAAAGACGGAGTGGATGGGTCACCGGCCCGCCCTCACTGATTCGATTCCCGTGATCGGGGAGGTTCCTGGACTTAACGGCGCGTTCGCAGGCTTCGGTCACCACCATGTCGGGCTGACCGGCGGCCCGAAAACCGGCCGTCTGCTTGCACAGATCGTCTCTGGAAGAAAACCAAACATTGACCTTACCCCCTATTCTCCTGCACGTTTCGCGCGGCAGGCCGGATGAGGATGGTCTGCAACCAATCAAATGGAAGGAAAGCAATGAGCACCCTAACGAAAATCCTAGCCACTGCGGCGACCGCAGCAGTGGCCGCCACCGCACATGCTGGCGAGAAGTGGGATATGCCTATGGCCTATTCCGGATCAAATTTCCATTCGGTCACCGGCGCGGAATTCGCAAAATGCGTGACCACCGGCACCGGCGGCGACATTGAGATCGTTACGCACCCGTCCGGCTCGCTGTTCCCGGGCGCCCAGATCAAGCGGGCGATCCAGACCGGCCAGGTTCCGATCGGCGAACGCCTGCTCTCCGGGCACCAGAATGAAAACGCTCTTTTCGGTCTCGACTCGGTACCGTTCCTTGCGACTTCGTTTGACGATGCAGACAAGCTTTGGGAGGTGGCCAAGCCTGTGATTGAAGAGTTACTGGCCAGCCAGAACCTGACACTGCTTTACGCCGTGCCCTGGCCTCCGCAGGGCCTCTACTTCCGCGATGAGGTGAAATCGGTCGCTGACATGAAGGGCATCAAGTTCCGCTCCTACAACAATGCCACGTCCAGGCTCGCCGAACTCACCGGAATGCTGCCGGTGACCATTGAGGCCGCCGAGATCAGCCAGGCTTTCGCCACCGGAGTCGCCGATGCCATGGTATCATCCGGATCGACCGGGTATGACCGCAAGGTATGGGAATCGCTCAACTACTTCTATGAAGTCGATGCCTGGCTGCCGCGCAATTACGTGATGGTGAACTCTGAGGTCTGGGCTGGCGTATCCGATGCCAACAAGAACGTGATCCAGGCCTGCGCCGGTCTTGCCGAATATGCCGGAAACTGGCGGTCCAAGGAATATACGGGCTTCACCCTTCAGGGACTGCGCGACGGCGGAATGACCGTTGAACGGGCCAATCCGACCATGACTGCCGAACTGAAGGAAATCGGCGTAACCATGACCGCCGAGTGGCTTGAAGCCGCAGGCGCCGAAGGTCAGGCAATCGTCGACGCGTTCAGGGCAATGCAGTGAGGCACAAATCTGGGCTGATCCAGACAGAGCCACAGTGCCATTAAGTGTGCCGCCCCGGATAATCCGGGGCGGCCTATGTAGTTCGCTTTGGGAGGCTGCCATGTCCGCTCCGCTCAGGACGCTTCGCGCTGGTCTGGATTTCATCTATATCGTGGCAGGCGTGCTCGCCGCGCTCTGCCTGGTCGCGATTCTTTCTCTGATTGTCCTGCAGATGCTGGCGCGCTGGACCGGAGAAGTCTTTCCCGGAGCGCCCGATTACGCTGGTTACTGCATGGCCGCCGCGTCCTTCCTGGCATTCGCCAACGCCCTGAACCGTGGCAGCCATATACGCGTTTCAATTCTCCTCAACGCCGTAAGGCCCGGTATCCGGCGGGTTCTGGAGATCTGGTGTTTCGCCATTGGCACTGCCGTGGCATGGTATTTTGTCTACTATGCGCAGAAATTTGTGTATTTTTCATGGAAACTCAACGACATAAGTCAGGGCCAAGACCGAACTGCGCTCTGGATACCGCAGTCCTTCATGCTCGTTGGTGCCGTAATTCTCGCTGTCGCATTGACCGATCACCTGATTCACCTGATCGTTTCAGGCAAGCACCGAATCAGGCGCGACCTCGTTGACCAGAGCTTCGGGGAGTAGGGTAGATGGAAGATTTTTCGATTATTGTCCTCTTTCTTTTCGTCCTCTTCCTGCTGTTGGGAACCGGAGTCTGGGTCGGCCTTGCCCTTATTGGCGTGGCCTGGGTCGGCATGGAACTGTTTACCAACCGGCCCGTCGGCGATGTCATGCTGACCACTGTTTGGTCGGCGTCCTCTTCCTGGACGCTCACCGCACTACCGCTGTTCATATGGATGGGCGAAATCCTCTACCGCACGCGGCTCTCAGAGGACATGTTCAAGGGGCTCGCACCCTGGATGGCCGGTCTGCCGGGCGGATTGGTGCATACCAACATCGTCGGATGCACGGTCTTCGCCGCAGTGTCGGGCTCTAGCGCGGCAACACTGACCACCGTTGGAAAGATGTCCATTCCGGAGCTCCGAAGGCGCGAATATCCGGAAGGCATGATCATCGGCACGCTTGCGGGCGCCGCGACACTTGGTCTGATGATCCCGCCTTCGCTGACGCTGATCGTCTACGGTGTGACAATCAATGAATCGATATCGAAGCTGTTTTTCGCAGGCATCCTGCCGGGCCTGATTCTAGCCGCGATGTTCATGGCATATGTGGCAATCACCAGCCAGATATCGTCGAAATGGAATCCCCGCCCCGAGTCTCCGATGCGTTTCAGCGAACGCCTCGCAAATTCGCGTTTCCTGATTCCGGTATTCCTGCTGATCCTCGTGGTGATAGGCTCGATGTATCTCGGCTACGCCACTGCGACAGAGGCTGCGGCCTTTGGAGTTATTGGTGGGCTGATTCTCGCCGCCTCCCAGGGATCGCTGAACTGGAAGAGCTTCACCGAATCCCTAATGGGTGCAACGCGCACCTCAGCAATGATTGCGCTGATTCTCGCCGGCGCGGCATTCCTGTCGCTGTCCATGGGATTCACCGGCCTACCGCGTGGGCTCGCCGACCTAATCGCGCAGCTGGAGCTTTCGCGGTTCCAGCTGCTTATGGTCCTGCTGGTGTTCTATATCCTCCTGGGCATGTTCCTTGATGGGATATCATCGGTCGTACTGACCATGGCGGTCGTGGAGCCAATGGTTCGCGAGGCGGGAATCGACCTTATCTGGTTCGGCATCTTCATCGTTGTCGTGGTCGAAATGGCGCAGATAACACCACCGATCGGCTTCAACCTGTTCGTACTTCAGGGAATGACCAACCATGAAATGGTATTCATCGCACGCGCCGGGTTCCCGATGTTCCTGATCATGGTCCTGATGGTTTTCGTTCTGATCGCCTTTCCTGAAATCGCCACATGGCTGCCGGACAACCTGCGGAAGGGACCGGGCGGTTGAAGATGCTCGAACTGTCGGGGTTTTCCTCCAGGGCCGTTCATGGCGTTCTGACCAGAACCTGAATGCGGATTCTGCGCCTCGCCGCGCATCACGGCCGGGCCCTGCTTGTCATTGGCCTTGTAGCCGGTTTCGCGCTGCCTGATCTCGCCGCTGCACTGAAGCCGATGCTTCCGGCGATGGTCGCATTCCTGGTATTTGTCAGCGCCCTGCGAATCGGCGCGCGCACCGCCCTTGGGAATCTGCAGGACGCAAGACAGGGACTCGCCCTGATTATGACGCTACAGCTCGCCGTTCCGTTCACGCTGGCAGGCGGACTGGCACTTGCCGGCCTGCATGGGAGTGTTGCAGGAGCTGCACTAGTGCTCGCGATGGCGGCGCCTTCGATCTCCGGCAGCCCCGCGTTTACGGTTATGCTGGGCCATGACCCGGCTCCGGCAATGCGGTTACTGATCCTTGGAACGGCGTTTCTACCGCTGACGGTGCTTCCCGTGTTCTGGCTACTGCCTACGCTTGGCGGGCCCAACGAGGTGGTTCGTGCGGCCCTGCGTCTGACGGTCCTGATCTCCATTGCCACCGGAGCAGCCTTCGCCGTGCGTCAATGGCTCTTTCCTGACCCCCAGCAAGTGACGGTTCGCGAACTCGACGGTCTCGCGGCCCTGACCCTTGCGGTGATTGTGATTGGCCTCATGGCCGCCGTCGGTCCAACACTTCGCAATGAACCCATGATTCTGGCTGGCTGGTTGTCCCTGGCGTTCCTGGCAAATTTTGGCATGCAGGTCATGGCGAGGACGCTTGGCGCTCCGGTCGCTGCGGCGGTCGTTGCGGGCAATCGCAACATCGCCCTGTTTCTTGTTGCGCTTCCGGCCGAGGTAACGGATCCTCTACTTACCTTCATCGGATGCTACCAGGTGCCGATGTATCTCACACCAATCCTGATGCGACGCTTCTATGACCGGGGCTGAAAGCCTGCCCTGGATCCGCGATATCGGGCTCACCGGGAAACTGGTGAGTTTCGCTGATAGGCTTTCCGATTCCGCCAATCGGGCCGCGCTTGCATTCCGAGCTGCAGTGGAGGCGGAACGATGGGAGGGCATTGAGGAGACCGCGACAACGCCTGTCTCCGTATTCCTGCGTTTTGACCCGCTTCGGCTTAGCCATGACTCGCTGGAGGCCCGGCTTGCCACCCTGCTTGCCAGGGAGGACTGGCTGGCCGCACCCCTTCCACAGGGAAGAACGCTCTGGCACATCCCGACTGTCATCGGCGGCTGCCATGGCCCACAGTTCCCAGAGGCGGCCAGCTGCGCAGGGCTTGATGTTGAGCAGGCAAGGAAGGACATCGCCGAGGCCAGGCTGCGCGTGCTAACCATTGGCTTCGCTCCTGGTCAGCCTTACATGGGCGAACTTCCCGAGCGCTGGAACATCCCACGCATGGCGCGCATCAATAGGCAGGTTCCCGGCGGAGCTCTAGTCGCAGCCATCCGTCAGCTCATCATATTCGCCGGTCCCGCTCCGACTGGATGGAGGCATATCGGGAATACGGCGTTTGAGTGCTTCCGCCCCGCATCCGAACAGCCCTTTCCGCTATCTCCCGGGGACGAAGTGACGTTTCGTGAGGTCACCGGGGAGGAACTCGATGATATCCGCGCGACCGACCAAACAGGTAACGGTGGAGCTACGCGGGAAATGCTGGAATGACACGGGCCCTGCAGGTTATCCGATGCCGACCCGGCATTACGGTTCAGGATTCCGGGCGCACGGGTCGGCTTGACAATGGCCTTTCCGCAGGCGGCATGGCAGATCCGCTCGCATTCCATGAGGGTGCGGCCCTACTCGGCCAGTCCGTGGAGGCCGCGGCACTTGAGCTTGCGGGAACGGGCGGCGTGTTCGAAGCGACCACCGACATGCGCATCGCCCTGACCGGTGCGCCAGTTCGGGCCGACATCGACGGCAAACCCATCGCCTGCAACGCCAGCCACTGGCTGAAACACGGCCAGGCGCTCACCCTTGGCCATGCGCTTCGTGGAAACTACAGCTATCTTCATGTGGGAGGTGGATTTGATACCCCTGTGTTCCTGGAATCACGTTCCACCCATCTCGCGGCCCGTATTGGCGAGCTGATAAAGGAAGGAACCGTCCTTCCCGTCGCTGAGGATGCTGGTGACCAGACTGGTCTGGCGCTTGATACTTCAGAACGATTCTGCGGCGGCATCCTGCGGATCGTTCCCAGCGTTCAGACCGGTCAGTTCGACACCGCATCGCTCGCCCGTCTGGAAGAAACTCGGTTCACCCGCGATCCGCGCGGAAACCGCATGGGAGTAAGAATGGCGTTCGAAGGGCCTCCATTCAGTGCTGAACGGCAGCTTGACACGTTATCCGAATCCGTGGTGCCGGGCGACATTCAGATCGTCGGCGACGGCACGCCGTTCGTTCTGCTTGGCGAATGCCAGACCACTGGCGGCTATCCCCGCATTGGAACCGTGATTCCACCCGACATTCCATTGGTTGCCCAGGCTCGCCTGGGCGATCCTATCCGGTTCCGCTTCATTGACCGCAATGAGGCCATCACCGCCTACAGGTGTTTCCGCAGCCAGCTCGCCACGCTACCACAGGCAGCGCGGCCCCTTGTACGCGAGCCACATGACATTCCCGATCTGCTGGCCTATCAACTTATCGACGGTGCCATCACCGGAAACGAGGAAGACAGCCATGAGCATATCCATCGACCTTAACGCCGATATGGGCGAAAGCTTTGGCCCCTGGCCAATGGGAAGCGACAAAAGTCTGCTGGACATCGTCACTTCCGCAAACATAGCCTGCGGCTTTCATGCCGGTGACGCCGATGTGATGGCGGATACGATGGCGGCCGCGCTGGAACGCGGTGTCGGCATCGGCGCGCATCCGGGATTTCCCGACCTGCAGGGCTTCGGGAGACGTCGAATGCATGTTCCGAGAGAGACGGTCGCCAATTGGATACGGTACCAGATGGGCGCGGCTCAGGCGATGGCGAGGGCCGCAGGTGGCGAGGTTACGCACCTGAAACTTCATGGAGCGCTGTCAAACATGTGCTCAGAGAACGCGGAACTGGCTCGGGCCTGCTACGAGGCCGCACTGTCAGTCGATCCGTCCTTCACAATCATGGTTCTCGCGGCGACAGTCATGGAGGATGTCGTCCGGGATATCGGATGCAACTATGCCGCCGAGATCTTTGCCGATCGCGCATATAACGATGACGCCACCCTTGTGGATCGTTCGTTGCCCGGCGCGGTGATTCACGACGCGGCGCATGCCACCAGCCGCATCGTAGATATGGTGAATTCCAGGGCGATCATCACGGAATCGGGCAAGCACATCCCCAGCAGAATCGATACTGTCTGCGTACACGGCGACAATGCCGAGGCAGTCGCTCTCGCCCGCGGCGTTCGTCAGGGGCTGGAATCTGCGGGAATCACGGTGCGCGGACTCAGCTGAGCATTCCAGTCCTTGCGCGGCGGCATCCTTTGCCATTAGAGGGGCTATCGGGAAGGATGCGAAAGAAAGGCAGCCCCATGGCATATGCGATTGTCGCCGAACGCCCCGGCACTGCTGAAGTGCTTAAGCGTGTCGATATCGAACCACCCGACCCGGGCGACGGCGAGGTTCTGGTACGCCAGACCGCAATCGGGGTGAATTTCATCGACATCTACATCCGCTCCGGCAGCTACCCCTGGCCAGTGGAAAAGGATCTCACGCTCGGCTGCGAAGGTGCCGGCATCGTCGCGGCGGTTGGTCCCGGCGTGCGGGGGTTCAAACACGGGGACCGGGTGGCATATACTATCCTGAACGGCACCTATACCACGCATTGCATAGTGCCATCATCACTACTGCTACATCTACCGGATGATGTGAGCGACGAACAGGCAGCGGCCGCAATGCTGAAGGGACTGACGGCATATTACCTTCTGAATGACAGCTATCCTGTTTCGAGTGGTGAAACCGTGCTGGTTCATGCAGCCGCCGGAGGCGTCGGGCTTCTGGTCGGCCAGTGGCTCAAGGCGCGTGGCGTGCATGCGATTGGCACAGCGGGCGGCGCTGCCAAATGCACACTTGCGAAGAAGAACGGATATGTAGAAGCGATAGACTACCGCGAGGAGGACTTCGTGTCGCGCGTCCTCGATCTGACCGGTGGTGAGGGCGTATCAGCGGTCTATGACAGCGTTGGCCATGATACGATCAAAGGCTCGGTCAAATGCCTGAAGACATTCGGAACGCTCGTCAGCTTCGGACAGAGCAGCGGTGCGCCCGATGAATTCCGGATCGCCGATCTCTCGCGGGGATCGTTACGGCTTCAGCGCCCAACCCTGTTCCATTACGCAACAATGCGCTCCTGGCTTGAACGGGCGTCAGCAGACCTGTTCGCCGCGGTCGCGGATGGCAGCCTGAAGATCAACGTTTCGGCGCGGCGACCGCTGCAGGAAGCGGCGCAGGCACATGACGATCTGGAAGCCCGCAGGACCACAGGTTCGACAGTGTTAATTCCCTGACCTTACGACCGGACAGTCGCTGAAATCTGGAATTCACTCCGGCTCTCAGGAAGTTTGGTTCACTGATGAGCCCGGTCACCTGACCGATACTGGCAACCCATGAAGAGCACCGGGAGATATTCCCGCCCTCATCGTAGGTGGCCGCAATATTGACTGAACTGGAAATGGAGCGAAATCATGGCCGATCACAGAGTTGCCCTTGTTACGGCGGGAGGTTCAGGAATGGGTGCGGACGCGGCGCGGCGCCTGCATTCTGAAGGCTTCCACATCGGAATCCTCAGCTCATCAGGAAAGGGCGACGCTCTGGCGACCCAGCTTGGCGGCGTTGGCCATACCGGCAGCAATCTCGATTCCACCAGCCACCAGGCTCTTGTGGACAAAGCGATGGCGGCCTGGGGCCGCGTGGATGTCCTGGTCAATTCAGCGGGCCATGGACCCAAAGGAGACGTTCTGGAGATCAGCGACGAGGACTGGCACAGGGGGATGGATGTCTACCTCATGAACGTGATTCGCCCCACCCGCCTCGTGGCCCCAATCATGGCGGAACAGGGAGGCGGGTCGATTATCAACATCTCCACGTTCGCAACATTTGAGCCGGATCCGCTGTTCCCCACTTCAGGTGTGTTCCGGGCGGGTCTTGCGAGCTTCACCAAGCTGTTTTCCGACCGTTACGCCCATCAGAACGTACGGATGAACAATGTTCTGCCAGGTTTCATCGACAGTCTTCCCGAATCTGACGATCGACGGGCAAGAATCCCGATGGGTCGCTACGGTCGTGTCGAAGAAGTCAGCTCGCTCATTGCATATCTTGCCTCTGACCAAGCCGCATACATCACCGGCCAGAACATCCGCATCGATGGTGGGGTAACGTCATCAGTCTAGCTTCCCGGATCCCCCGGATCCTGCCGCTAACCTCCCGCCTCCTTCGCATTGCATTCAGGAACAGCCGCGCCCATATTTGCCGCATGGCCACGGGCACAGGTTCGGAACCACCGGATGACCAATTACCTTGAATTCGAAAAACCGCTCGCCGAGATCGAGGGCAAGGCGGAGGAACTACGCGCGCTCGCACGTGCGAATAAGGAAATGGACGTCGAACAGGAAGCGGCCGCACTTGACGGCAAGGCCGCGGTGATGCTGGAGGAACTGTACAGGGATCTGAGTTCCTGGCGCAAATGTCAGGTCGCCCGGCATCCCGCCAGGCCACGATGCACGGACTACGTGGAAGCTCTGTTCACGGAATGCGTTCCTTTGGCTGGCGACCGCAACTTCGCCGATGACCAGGCGGTATTTGGATGCCTGGCGCGACTGGATGGTCGGCCGACGATGGTGATCGGGCACGAAAAAGGGCATGACACCAAGAGCCGGATCAAGCGTAATTTCGGAATGGCCCGCCCTGAAGGCTACCGCAAGGCGATACGGCTGATGACGCTCGCAGACAGGTTCGGGCTACCGGTGATTACCCTGGTCGATACACCCGGCGCATATCCCGGAAAGGGTGCCGAAGAACGCGGGCAGTCCGAGGCTATCGCACGCACGACCGAAAAGTGCCTGCAGATCGGAGTCCCTCTGGTCAGCGTCATCATCGGTGAGGGGGGGTCGGGCGGAGCCGTCGCCTTCGCTACCGCAAACCGGGTGGCGATGCTGGAGCACTCGATCTATTCCGTCATCAGCCCTGAAGGCTGCGCCTCGATTCTCTGGAAAAATTCGGAAAAGATGCAGGAGGCGGCCCAGGCGCTTCGGCTTACCGCGAATGATCTGAAACAGCTGGGAGTCATTGACCGCATCATTGACGAGCCGGTGGGCGGGGCCCAGCGCAATCGGAAGGCGACGATTGAGGCGGTGGGCAGCGCAATTGGGGAGATGCTGGACCCGCTCTCCAGAATGTCACGTAAGGCGCTTGTCAAGGACCGCCGCGAAAAGTTCCTGTCCATGGGATCGAAGGGACTGACCTAGCCCTACCGTGTAGTGATAAATCTGCATGGCAACGGATCGCTATTCACCGCGCAGCGCGTGCCGTCGACCGGCCCGGAAGCCGATCCGGTGGCCAAGGACCGCGCTGCTGAGCCGGGCCTGGCCATGCCACATGATCTGGTTTCCGGGTTCGGGGTCATGTTTCCGGCCGAGGTATCCGCCAAGGTGCGCGACCAGCCAGACGGCGTCGCCCAGCCGGTCGGGGGGCGGCATCCCCCGCTCCGCCGCATAGTCCCGCAGGAAGTCCAGGTCCCCGTCGGTGAACATGAGCTCGGGGTCGCAGTCGGGAACCTGTCGTCCCAGAAGGGTCATGGTCATGATGCGCCAGGCGATCACGGCGTTGATGGCGATGGCCCGCTGCAGCCGGTCGGCGGTGCGGAGGCCTGCCCGGACAGCAGGTGCTCGACGCGGCAGCCCGATTTCAGCACCCGGAAGAAGTCCTCGACCCGCCAGCGCTGGAGATGGTAGCCGACGGTTTCGGCCGCCGCGTCCGAGTCCCTTACGTCCAGCGTGGTCAGCAGGTGCCACCGTACCGGCTCCTCATCCTCCGGCGGGGCGGTCTCCACGACATGGACGGCGGACACGGTCACCGGCTCCGCGTCCGGCAGCGCCCCGGTCGGCGGCAGGGTGACGCTCCGGAAACGCAGTTCGCAGACCGCGGTGCGCCTGCGCCGGCCCGGCCGGGCCTTTTTCCGGCTCGATTTCGGGCGCTCCGTGAGGCTGTCCAGTTCGACCTCGACGGTCCCCCGCGGCGGGCCTTCGGCCATCCGCGCGAACAGCTTCGGCCCCCGCCCGCCGAGGACCCTGTCATGCCTGGCGCGCACGAGCAGCCCGACCCGCGGATGCCTGCGCTGCGCGTCGAAGAGCTCGAACATGTCAGCTTCCCGGTCGCACACCGAGATCACCCGCGTCGCCCGGCCGATCTCCCGCGCCGCCCTCGAGATGTCCGCGAAGCCGTCGAGCCAGCGCCGCGTCCGGCGCCGTTCCTCCGCCTCCGGCGGACGCGGTTTCGACGGGTCGAAGCCGAGCCGGAGCACGCCGAGCGGGAGGCCGGTGCCGGTCACCGCCAGCGTCGCGTGCATGTGCAGGCCGAGCGTCCCCGCCCCGGTCTGGTTGCTCCCGATCACCTGCAGCCCGTCGCAGCCCGGCCGGGTCGCGAAGTTCAGGTCCGTGCCGTCCTGGATGGCCAGAACCGTCCGCTGGCCACGCATCCGCCGGACGCTCCGCTCCCGGTGCGGCTTCAGGATGTTGGTCACCGTGACCTCCGAATCCGCCGGGCTCTCGATCATGCGGTAGAACGCGCTGACCGCCGTGAGGTCGCTGTCCGGACTGGCATGTATCTTCCGCCCCGGATACGCCGCCAGCAGGGTGGCGCTTTTCACCAGCCGCGCCGATAGTCTCCTGTCGCCCAGGGGAGCCCCTCCCAGCTCGTTCTCCGCCCACGACGCCGCGTCCAGCCCCTCGCCCGGCTCCAGCGCCGGGGCGTGGTCGACCGGCGGCACGCCGAGCTTGCGCCGCCAGCCGCGGTCGAGCTCGTAGGCGAAGACCGTCTTGACCGTCTTCTCCCGGCGGTTTCCCCGGTCCTGGCGCCCGCGCCCGGAGGTCTCGCCGAGGCGCAGGAAGTTGGACGCCCGCAGGCAGGTGCCCTCATACCCCTCGTCGGCGTAGGTTTCCACCAGCCAGGGGCGGTATCCATACCGTTCCCCGAAGTCGTCGGGAAGGCGGCGCAGGATCCGCCCCAGCGCATGGCTCGCCAGATGCGGGCAGCGGACCGACGGACGGATCAGGAAGCGGCTCAGGCAGACGACGCGGTGCAGGGAGTCCCTGCGCCCCGCGTCGCTCCAGGCGATCCAGCGGTCGCGGGCCGCCACGCGCAGGGCGGCGGCGGACAGGCCCGCCGCGCCGAGCCAGCCGTGCTCCGAGCCGATGAGATAGCGCAGCTGGCAGCCGGCGAAGGTCGTGACGCCGTGCGGATGCTCCCGCGCCATCAGCGTGTTCCAGAGCGCCCTCCGCCCGGAACCGGACACCGGCACGATCTCCAGTCCGCGGATCCGCGACGGATGGCCGGGAACGCCGGACGGCTCTGGAACCGGCCCGTCCAGCAGCCGCGGCCCCGCACGCAGCGCCGTCGGACGGGGCGGCGGCAGGACGAACTCCCCCGTGTCGCGCTCGATCTCCGCCAGCGCCTTCATGCAGCCCGCGAGCTGCGGACGGCCCGTGGCGGTGAAAAACGAGAACTCCCGGCAGATCCGGCGCCCGAAGGCGCTCCGGCTGTCGAACGGCTCATGCGAAAGGATGGACGCGACCCGCGCCCGTCCCTCCGCGCCGCGAAGCGTGCGGCTGATCTGGGACTGTGCCATGACGATCAGAACCTACAGCCACGGAATTCGGTTGTCCAGAGCTTTTTTCCACTACACGGTAGACCTAGCCCTACCGTGTAATAATAGGGAATATATACTTTATTGCCCAGATCGTGGCGTTTTCGTTTCCGGTTTCCGTTTCGCGCCTCCGCGCATGATCGTTTTCGCCAGACGTTCAGGAGTTACGTTCAGGACCAGGCCCGTGGCCTGGCTGGCTGGCCTGGATGTGTCCGTCTTCCGGTCATCGGCTGGACGGGCGCTTTCCCGTTTCACCGGTTCTCCTTCCACCGTCCGCTGTTGTCCGCCCATTGGTGCGTCACCGTCGCATGGCATGCCAGACCGGAGGATCCGGTGGCAGGGTGCAGGGAATCCGAAAGGACGGAAGGGCCGGCACGGAGAGGCGGGCAGGCCGGGCCGGAAAAACCGCACGCTCCCTCAGGGAGACGGCCTGACGTTCCCGGCCATGAATCCGGAGGCCGTTGACCTGATCGCGGAGGATCCGCCGTCCGGCGGGAGCGGGGATATATGGCGAGCTGGTCTCTCGCTCCGCTCGGCAGGCCATTATCGGCTGTCAGATCCCTGTACCGCAGGCGTTTGCCCTCGAACCCGCGGAATACGGCACCCATCCGGGCGAGCGTTCCGTATTCGCGGAAGTCATGGCGTCCCGCGAACCCGTCGGAATGGCGCTGGAGGTGTTTCGCGGACATCCTGTGATGGATTCCCCTGTGTCCGCGCCTGGACATCGACCGGAAACTTTCCATGCCGTTGATGCGCGCTTCGTCCCTGGCGTATTCTCCGGAGCGGTGGCTCACGCTCTCATGCGGCCGATCGATGCCGGCATAGGCGCCCGCGTCGTCGGCGTAGACCTGCGTTTCGGGCCCGGTGCGCTCCTCCGCGAAGCCCTGAAGCGTGCCGGCCCTGGTGTCGGGAACCACCTTCGCGGCGACCTCGTTGGTCTTCCGGTCCTTCACGCCGACGACGGGAGTCCTGCCAATGGGGCCGCGGCCGGTTCCGGCCAGTTCCCTGCGCCCGGGCTCCGCCCCCCGCTGCGGAAACGCCCCGGAAAGGGCCGGTGTTGCATTTCGGACTGGAAGTGGGGAAGTTATATCAGGTGCAGCCACTCAATGTTATCTGACCGTCAGCCCATGCATCGGCAAAAAAACTGGTCGTTCCATGAGGAAAATCCTGAGAGGGAACGAAGTCCTTGGGCAGCTGCACATAATCTGGCGGGTAAGCTACCTCGCCACGATCGACAAATAACAGAAAGAATGGCATTTCTCCATGCAGACGGCCCTCGCGGTCAAGCACCAGAACGGCCTCGTTTTCGAGATAGCTCTGGTCTGCAAGCCCGCCAGTTCGCCAGTGGTGGGGGCCGAAGTTTATGTTTCCGCCTTCAATGGACAGCCGTCCGGACGCCAGCCCCTGGACCTGCCCGGATTCCCTTATTTTCCGCTCGATCCTGAAATAACAGGAATCAAAATATACGCCCGTGGCGACATCGATACCTGAAAAATCAACGATTTTCTTGCCGGTGAATGCAACCAGTTCGTCTACACTGATCGTGATGCCGTATCTGCGATATCTGCCAAGACCCTGAAGACTTTCCCTGGCGGATCCGGAAAGGAGTTCACAGATCGCAGCGGCGTTGGCCTTTGTCACACCTCCCGGAACCGTTACCTCAGCCTGGGCCAGAAACGCCTTTGCGGCACCTTCCGTCCGCCGACCCCAGATTCCGTCGACCGGCCCGGGGTCGAACGCTGTTTCCGACAGGAAATCCTGAACGCAACGGATATCGGCAAACGCGGCACCACCGACGAATGCCGCTGTCAGAACCAATAGACAGAATCTGTACATCTTTTGGCTATGCGAAAAGAAGGTCATGGACTCGGCCAAGTCCGGGCTCAAGGAATACGCGCTCAGCGACGACATCATGTGGAATTCCAAGCGCCCGTTCAATGCACGCGGCGCAGACCTCTCGGTAGTCCATAGTCGCCATCAAATCCCTTTCCTCGTACAGGTCATCGGGCGAGAGCCCGGGCCAGTTAGCGATCAGACTGTCACGTTTCAGCAACCCTCCTGCCAAAAGCCCTGCAGACCCGTATCCATGATCAGTGCCGGATGATCCGTTTTGTGCAACAGTTCGTCCGAATTCAGTTGCAGTCAGAATGATCGAATTCGACCATTCGGCCCCAAGCCCACGCTTCAAACCTGCAAACACTTCATCGACAATTCGAAGCTGCCGCGCATGCTGGCCATCATCTGCCCCCTGGTTGGCATGTGTATCAAAATCGTCGACTCGAATCACGGCGATGCGCGGACCACCTTCAAGCGCCATCGCCTTACCGGCAGCCAATGCCAGTCCAGCCGGATCTCGCACACGGGGCGCGCTGCCCATTTCTTCGACCTGAGTCGCTAGGGCTTCCAATGCTGAAGAAATCTCCGACCCATGCGCTGCAGCCATGACAGACAACAGGTGATCATCAGGGCCCGTCGACCCCAGGAGATTCGCCGGGAAAAAACTGTCCAGTTCCTTTGCCCCCCGGATCACGAGCGGCGTATCAAGCGAGAACGCACGTCCCGCAATTCCCGCCAGGTCCATCGCCCTTCCGAGCCAGCCAGTTTTGGAAGCAAAGGGCGTCTTCAATCCGGATTCGACGATATTCTGCCCTTCAAAATGCGAACGGCGCGTATATGGAAACGCCGCCGCATGGACTATCGCCGCCTCATCCTGGGCCAGCATCTGCGAAAACGACCTCAAACTCGGATGCAGGGCAAAGAAAGGGTTGATCTCTAGCGAGCGATCAACAAGCAGGTTGGGCCTCAAATTCGACAAGTGCCCGTCGCCAACCGGAGGAACGCAGGCAAGCCCGTCCATGCCACCTTCAAGGATAACCAGGCAAATCCGGCCTTCGGGCAGATCTCTGGTGAATCCCGGAACGGGATACCCTGCAAACACGGCCGATGCCGTGGCGGATGACAAAAAGACCCTACGGCTCAGCATCGCTACACCTCCATGATTTCCGGGCTGCACATCAGCAGGACAAACCGCTCCTGTTCGTTCCTGCCACGCGATACAAGATCACGGGTGCTCGCTCCGAGACCCTGATCCAAAATGATCTGATCAACCGACCTTGCTGGTCTACCTTTCAGGAAAACCAGGTTCGCAAGCCGGATTCTGCGGTCAAGATGTTCGGTGGATACCCAATCAGCCTTGCGGTCGGAGAAACCGTTCGGCTGCCTCTTGGACCAGAAATGATTGCCCAATTCCTCCAGCACTGACCTGGGACGCCTTTCAGCTTCGTCAAGATTTTCCGTATCGATTTCCCGGAAACCCTTCACGAGAGTCGCATCACTCAGCCGGAGCACCTGAATCATCCAGATCGAAGGCCAGTGAAACCGCTGGCCCGGGCTTTCCGCGGCTATCCTGAGCACCTCACGGTGAATGTCCGGGAGCCAGCCATCGGTTGCTTTCCAAACGTCCTGAACACGCTCCACATCCTCTTCGCTGACAGGCTCCCCCGCAAGGTGATGGATCAGTTTTCGCGAGATGAAGGCCGCAGTGAAAGGATCGGTGGCCAGCTGGTCGGTGAGCTTTCTCAACCCGGATCTGCCTCCCGAGCACGGTCTTGGTCCCCGGCTCTGCATGATACGGAACCCAGATCTGGTAATAATCTGCCGCGAACTTCCTTATGGACGGCTTGTCGCAAATCTCGCCCCAACCTGCGAGGACTCCGGCGGCGGCGTGAATGTCGGCCTCCGTATAGCCACGTGCAGGTGATACAGTATGCAATTCGAGCAGTTCGCGCGCGAGATTGTCATTGATGCCGACTGCACAACCCGGTCGCGAACGACAGTCACGTGCCTTCTGCGACCGTTCTCCAACGCTGTAAATGTTGTCGAGATAGGTAAGCATCGCCGGATGGGAGGTAACCGAGTACAACATATCGGCGAAGCTGCCATCCAAGTTGGAGTAAATCCCTGTTTCCCAGAAGTCACCAATCAATTCACCCGTCGTTTCCTTTTCGCCTACGGTGAAGTGATTCAGCCAGAACCAGGACAGTCTTTGCCGTATCTGATCTCTTCCGAACTGCGCTGCCTGAAAGAAGCGGCTGACGTCAATGCGTTCGACGGACAGTTCATCTCGAAGCTCACGTCTTCTCGTTTGCCGGACTGATTCGTCGAGATTTAACTCATCCAGTTCTTCCCGCCCTGTTCTATACTGAACGAGCCGTTCGATTCTTTCATCCAAGGAAAAAGTCAGATCATCTGGCCAGGCAACGATTTCCGACCTGCCTCCAATAGTCGTCGCAGGCGCGCGCCGGTCGGCATCCATTGCCAGCTCGGCGGAAATGACGTCGTCAACTGAATTCACATCGGATAGCGGTCCGGCGTAAGCGAAGCCAAGTTTGCGATAGAATTTCCGCAGATCCATATTGGGCGATTTCCCTTCGCGGCAAAATTCCAAGTATTCAATCCACTTGCCTTCGGATGCTATGGTACCATTGTAGCTTTTGCAACCTTTCTGTTACCTGTAACAGCAATTCCGCTAACCTAGGACTTTCCCACGCTGGCGCCGTTTCCGGGATCCAGCCGCACGAACCCCCATTTCCGGCCGTTTCGGGTCTGGTGTCGGGCTGGGGCTGGCTGTTCCGGGGCGTTCCGCCGGATCCGCGCTGCTGGAGCAGGTGCCCGTCGCCGACAGGGTGATCACCATCGACGCGCTGCATACCGTCCGCGATACCGCAAGGGCGATCGTCGAGAGCCATCGGGCGGACTACCTGATGACGGTCAAGGGCAATGCTCCGGAATCCCTCGAAACACTGGCGTCGATCGACTGGGAGCGCGATGCGACCGGCTATTTTGAGGAGCCCTGTGAGAAGGCGCATGGCCGCATCGAGCGGCGCCGCATCCGGACCCTGACACCGATGAAGGGGATGGTCAACTATCCGCACATCAGGCAGGTCTTCCGCATCGAACGCGAACGCCTGATATGCAGATCCGGAGCGGAAAGCGCCGAAACCACCTACGGCATCACCTCGGTCCCGGAGGACCGTGGCACGCCGGAGCGGCTCCTCGCCTGGAACCGGGAGCACTGGGCCGTCGAAAACGCGAACCACAGCTCCCGGGACGTCACCTTCAGCGGGATACCTGTCTCGCCCGCACCGCAAACGCACCGGTCAACAACGCATTGTGCAACTATATCGCCCTGGCCGTGATCCTGAGCCGCGGCCGGCCTGTCACCGAGACAACACGCCACTTCGCACTGCACCGCAGCGAAGCGTTTGACGCCATCCTCTCGGCCGAATGAGACGCTGAAGCCTCCACCGAACAGCAACCCACGTTACGGCGGAGCGGTCCTGGAACGGCAGGACGGCCCCAGCGTGCCGGTCCCATCAGCAGAACCGCGGGAAATGGTCCGATCCACCCGCTCCAGGTCACGGACCACACCGGAAAACACGCAATTTCGACAGATCCACCGCGCAGAAAGCATGACGGAAATCAGCATGGGAAAGTCCTGGGGCCGATCGCAAAACGCTTGCATTTCCCGGGCTGGGTGATCTGTCCAAGTCCGTGAAAGGATCAGGGCAATGGACAGGCAGGAACGCCTTGATTTCCTCCATGCACGGAAGAAGCTTACTGACGAGGGAATGGTCCGTGCGGTCGCCGAGGCGGTCGTGGAGACGGTCAACGGCGTCGCGGTGGCCACCGTGGCCACGGCCTCGGATCTCTCAGGCTGACGGAGAACAGGATCGACAGCCGCTTCTCCGAGGTGGAGAGCGGGCTGGGCCAGCGCATCACGGACCTGGAGAACAGGCTCGACAAGCGCATCACGAAGCTTGGCGAAAAGATCGATGTCAGCGTGGTGATGCTCCGCGGGGAGATCAAGGATGCTCGCACAGAGATGAAAGACATCGGGATCCGCGTCACGGTGCGCCTCGGCGTCGGGCTCGGCCTGCTGATGACCGCCCTGACCCTGTTCCAACACTTCGTCGACTGAGGGTCCCACCCGAACGGCCCGGATCATCCCGCGCCACCCAGGCCCGGAGCGTTCAAGGCACGAGGGTGTAACGGGCCGGAGCCCGAGAAACCGAACTCAGAGCAGCGCTACCGAACGGCCTGCCGCAGTTCACCAACGAGGGTTACGCCATCATTCCACGCCAGTAGGGTGTCAATTGGTCCGGCGCAGACACAACAATGAATCCATTGGGTTATCTTGGTTTCGGGTATGTGAAGCCAAACCGGCATCCGCGAAATGTCGACTGACAGGTCCCAAATGTCCCGTCCAGCATTACGGGCAACCGGCACCTGGGATGTTTCCGGATGTCATGGTGGGTTCCGGCGGCGCGACACATCCAGAGCAACGGAGTCGGTCAGTGCATGGTTGGTCCATCAACTCGGGCAGGCTCACCGGGCACCAGGGAGCGGAGATTTGGCCCATATCGGCCAAAAGCGGTAGAATCCGACTTGCGTTCACCCTACTGCCACCAGACAGGCTCGAAGGGATCTACCCGAACAACAGGGGGATCCATGTGCGCCCGCCTTCACCACCAGCGGAGACCGGAAACCGCTCCCAGGCGACGCATCGTCGGCTCCATATGGGCTTCGGCTGGTCTACAGAGGCGACCTGCATCTCCCTTCAACCAACCCCGACCCAGCAACGGGCGGATTCCGGGTTCTCACCCACGCCCGATACCAGGCAATGGGATAGCAGGAGCATATGTATCCAGACCGAAACTGGTGACCGACCGACATTTCACATCAATTACTGGGAAGGTGGAATGATCATCTCCCCATTCACCCAGACCGCTCCGTCCCGCGCCCTGATCCTTGAAACCAGACAGTCAGGACAGCCCCCACCTGGTTCTTCCGGCTCAAACAGCATCGCCAGCGTACCTTTGACCGGCAGGCGCACGCTTTCCGGCAGGATGCTGAGCAGCTTTGCCGCCTGACCGATGCGGACATCGACACTGCCCCAAAGATCATCGGAAGCCGCCTGGATTTCCAGGTCAGCCTGACCGCCTTCGCCCTGGGCATGAAGGGTGATCCCACCACCCTCGACCAGTCCGTCGAACGCCATCTGCGCCGTGAGCTTCTGGCCGAAAACCTCTTCAGCCAGATTGGTGAGCGGATTGGAAGGAAGTTCCTCAGCTGGTACGAGATCCCCGGACAGGCTAACGCGCAGGGAGAGTGGAGTCTCAAGGCCAGACATCAGCCCCAGATCGAGAACCTCGTACATCGCGCCATTGAGATGGAGCTGGTCAACCCGCCCCCTGAAGCTGAATTCCGCTTTGTCTTCCAATGTGCCGCCAGAAGCCAGCACGGCAGGAAATGAGGCCGAAATCTCCAGCCCCCCGATCCGTCCACGAAGCTCCGGCATAGCGCCGATTTCTACCAGCTCCGTAACCTTCACCTCAACCGGACCGGTTTTCATGTCCAGCGACAGGATGGTGCCGTTATCGAAAGTGGCAAACTGTCCGGGACCGGCTGTAGTGCGGCTAAGCAGGTTTAACTCTCGCACACCGATGGAAGCCTCCATCAATCCATAGTCCAGCCGTCCCTCCATCCGCCTCCCGCTGGCGGCATCAATGACCATTTCCCCCCGCAGACCGCTGGACTCCATGTCAAAGCTCAATTGGAGTCCTTCGACTCCCTCCGTATCCAGATGGATTTCCAGCGTGTCCAGAAGACTCGATACGGTGATCGGCTCTGCGCCATCGGCAGGCGCTTGATGATGAAAGGCCTGCCAGTCAAACCCGGACAGCGTGGAAACAAAGGAGACCATCCCAGAGCCAGCCTGCGTGTCTCCCGGTATCCGCAACGAACCTTCCAGCATGCTTCGGTCGACGGAATACCGGTATTGTAGCCAGCCCTCGTTTTCCGAAATACGGAAGTCCAGCCCGTCATGGTCGTGTGTCACGTCCAGAGCCAGAAAGCTGTCCCCATCCACCGTCAGACTGACCAGCGAATGATCGGAGAAATCAACGCTAACATCTCCATCCCCGGAAGGCGTCAACCGAATTTCCGGCATCGTGACCTCGAGCAGGAATTCCGGCGGGCTTGCCTGAAGATCCGGAGAAACGAGATCTGGCGCCACATCGGTGACAGGCAGGCTGACAACCAGCATCGAACCGGTCACATAAAGGCCGTCTTCACCCTTCCGGAGGTCACCAGGCCTGAATGTGCCGCCTGAATCGGCCCAGATGGCTTCGATGAGAGATTTCAGCCCCTCCCAGGCTCGGGTCGGCTCTAGCGCGGCGGCGGGCAAGGCGGCAAAGGTAACGGAAAGGCTTAGGGAAAGACCGGCAAGCCCGGGAAAATGAAGGGGGTTCATCTGACAGGTCCTTTTGCGGGTTACCGAACGAGAATGTGAATTCCGGGCATACGACCACATGTTCCAGCGTGTTCGACCATACTGTAACGCGGTACCGTTAGGCAGTGGGCTTTGTTTGGGTATCAGGTCCGGGGTCCTCCGTCACCCATCCTAGCGCTACCGTGTAGTGGAAAAAAGCTCTGGACAACCGAATTCCGTGGCTGTAGGTTCTGATCGTTATGGCACAGTCCCAGATCAGCCGCACGCTTCGCGGCGCGGAGGGACGGGCGCGGGTCGCGTCCATCCTTTCGCGTGAGCCGTTCGACAGCCGGAGCGCCTTCGGGCGCCGGATCTGCCGGGAGTTCTCGTTTTTCACCGCCACGGGCCGTCCGCAGCTCGCGGGCTGCATGAAGGCGCTGGCGGAGATCGAGCGCGACACGGGGGAGTTCGTCCTGCCGCCGCCCCGTCCGACGGCGCTGCGTGCGGGGCCGCGGCTGCTGGACGGGCCGGTTCCCGAGCCGTCCGGCGTTCCCGACCATCCGTCACGGATCCGCGGACTGGAGATCGTGCCGGTGTCCGGTTCCGGGCGGAGGGCGCTCTGGAACACGCTGATGGCGCGGGAGCATCCGCACGGCGTCACGACCTTCGCCGGCTGCCAGCTGCGCTATCTCATCGGCTCGGAGCACGGCTGGCTCGGCGCGGCGGGCCTGTCCGCCGCCGCCCTGCGCGTGGCGGCCCGCGACCGCTGGATCGCCTGGAGCGACGCGGGGCGCAGGGACTCCCTGCACCGCGTCGTCTGCCTGAGCCGCTTCCTGATCCGTCCGTCGGTCCGCTGCCCGCATCTGGCGAGCCATGCGCTGGGGCGGATCCTGCGCCGCCTTCCCGACGACTTCGGGGAACGGTATGGATACCGCCCCTGGCTGGTGGAAACCTACGCCGACGAGGGGTATGAGGGCACCTGCCTGCGGGCGTCCAACTTCCTGCGCCTCGGCGAGACCTCCGGGCGCGGGCGCCAGGACCGGGGAAACCGCCGGGAGAAGACGGTCAAGACGGTCTTCGCCTACGAGCTCGACCGCGGCTGGCGGCGCAGGCTCGGCGTGCCGCCGGTCGACCACGCCCCGGCGCTGGAGCCGGGCGAGGGGCTGGACGCGGCGTCGTGGGCGGAGAACGAGCTGGGAGGGGCTCCCTTGGGCGACAGGAGACTATCGGCGCGGCTGGTGAAAAGCGCCACCCTGCTGGCGGCGTATCCGGGGCGGAAGATACATGCCAGTCCGGACAGCGACCTCACGGCGGTCAGCGCGTTCTACCGCATGATCGGGAGCCCGGCGGATTCGGAGGTCACGGTGGCCAACATCCTGAAGCCGCACCGGGAGCGGAGCGTCCGGCGGATGCGTGGCCAGCGGACGGTTCTGGCCATCCAGGACGGCACGGACCTGAACTTCGCGACCCGGCCGGGCTGCGACGGGCTGCAGGTGATCGGGAGCAACCAGACCGGGGCGGGGACGCTCGGCCTGCACATGCACGCGACGCTGGCGGTGACCGGCACCGGCCTCCCGCTCGGCGTGCTCCGGCTCGGCTTCGACCCGTCGAAACCGCGTCCGCCGGAGGCGGAGGAACGGCGCCGGACGCGGCGCTGGCTCGACGGCTTCACGGACATCGCGAAGGCGGCGCGGGAGATCGGCCGGGCGACGCGGGTGATCTCTGTGTGCGACCGGCAGGCGGACATGTTCGGGCTCTTCGATGCGCAGCGCAGGCATCCGCGGGTCGGGCTGCTCGTGCGCGCCAGGCATGACAGGGTCCTCGGCGGGCGGGGGCCGAAGCTGTTCGCGCGGATGGCCGAAGGCCCGTCGCGGGGGACCATCGAGGTCGAGCTGGACAGCCTCACGGAGCGCCCGAAATCGAGCCGGAAAAAGGCCCGGCCGGGCCGGGGCGGGCGCACCGCAGTCTGCGAACTGCGTTTCCGGAGCGTCACCCTGCCGCCGACCGGGGCGCTGCCGGACGCGGAGCCGGTGACCGTGTCCGCCGTCCATGTCGTGGAGACCGCCCCGCCGGAGGATGAGGAGCCGGTACGGTGGCACCTGCTGACCACGCTGGACGTAAGGGACGCGGACGCGGCGGCCGAAACCGTCGGCTACCATCTCCAGCGCTGGCGGGTCGAGGACTTCTTCCGGGTGCTGAAATCGGGCTGCCGCGTCGAGCACCTGCTGTTCCGCACCGCCGACCGGCTGCAGCGGGCCATCGCCATCAACGCCGTGACCGCCTGGCGGATCATGACCATGACCCTTCTGGGACGACAGGTTCCCGACTGCGACCCCGAGCTCATGTTCACCGACGGGGACCTGGACTTCCTGCGGGACTATGCGGCGGAGCGGGGGATGCCGCCCCCCGACCGGCTGGGCGACGCCGTCCGGCTGGTCGCGCACCTTGGCGGATACCTCGGCCGGAAACATGACCCCGAACCCGGAAACCAGATCATGTGGCATGGCCAGGCCCGGCTCAGCAGCGCGGTCCTTGGCCACCGGATCGGCTTCGGGGCCGGTCGACGGCACGCGCTGCGCGGTGAATAGCGATCCGTTGCCATGCAGATTTATCACTACACGGTAGTCCTAGCGACTGTTTTCGCATGGGCCGAATATCCTGGTCGATACGGTAGGCTTTGCGGACGATGCAACCGATTATGGCGTCCCCGAAAGCGAGGTCCCCGATGGAGTCGTGCCAGTTGGAGACTGGCGACAGTCCCTGGGTGAAGCAGGGAGTCCACCGCGCCATCCGGCCCTCACCACCCGCCCCGGTTACGAACATCGCCGGATTCACGCGATGGGGCAAGTGGCCACTCGAAGCTGTGCGCCGCGGGACGGCTGAACAACAGCATCTCCGAAATCTCGCCGGTGGGGCTTCACGGCATCCTTCCGATCCCTTCGGAAGATTTTCCCGCTCTACATACAATCCTGGGCACAACCTCCTGAGATTGAAACGCCCTCATTTCCTGAAGCCTGCCTCGACCATCAACCGGTCAGAGTTCCCTTCAATCACGTTTTCCAGATCGACCATGAACGCGTCCCTATCCTTTCCAACTGGAATTCGCGGCAGGAACTCGAGCACCGCCAATCCCGGCTTACGTATGAGAGATCTACGCGGCCAGAACAGACCCGCATTGGTGGCGGCGGGAACACAGTCCTGGTTGAGCTGTCCGTAGAGTACGGCCGTGCCGATCTTATACGCCCGATGCACGCCAGGGGCCACTCGTGTACCCTGCGGATAGATGACCAGCTGCCCGGGACGCGCCAGTCCCCTGGCTACATCCTCCGTCATCCGCTGGACCGCGGTTGCACGTTTTCCGCGGTCCACCGGTATGCAACCGATGCGCAGAGCGTACCAACCGACAAACGGTACCCATTTTAGCTCCTTCTTCATTATGAACTTTGGACGTGGCAACACGCTTACCAGCATGATGATGTCGAAGAACGACTGGTGCTTCGAGGCGACAAGCACTTCATCCGTCGGAGGTTCGCCCCGCACCTCCGATCTCAGCCCGACCATCCAGCGAGCTGTCCAGCGAACCCATCGGCAATAGGCATGCACACATTGGAACGCGAATCTACGGTCAATGGCTGCCAGGGGAATGAAGCAAATGGCCATCAATGCCATCACCAGATACATCTGGGCGCTAAAGGCCAATGATGCGGCTACGCGAGAGAAACCGGCCATCACATGAATCCTTCAGCACGCGGAATGTGGAAACCTCCGGTACCACCACAGACAGATCCCTGGACATCAGACAGCCGACTCACGGGCCCACACCAGAAACCAGATGGCCGCGCTCACGTATCCGCAGCATCCCAGCCTTGCGTGTGCACCCCTGAACGCGAATTCCAATGACCGTTAGCGGAGTCACGCTCTCATCCGCCGACAGAAAATCGAGAAACGGGTCGTCCTGACGCACCATGCCGATCCGCAGCCAAAGACATGCAATTCCTTTACCATCCGTTCCATATACGCCGCCGTCAAGTGGGACGACTTCGTCAGACGCCAAAACAGGATCAATATGATGGGAGTTACAGGTGCAATCCATTCGGTCTTTCGGTCCGGGAACGCCCGTTCAGGAAGTGAAGCACCCGTAGACAGGGGCGGGTCAATCGCTCACAGAAACTCACCATTGTCATGGCTGTAGAAAATCCTCCCGAACCCAATCACCTTTCGCTCCTTTCGGATATCATCATGCACCCGGTACAAACGCATGCGCCGCACCTTGATCAAGCGCCTGAGTGGAACGATTGAATCGCATTGCCAGAATGATAGAAGTACATGAAAATTGCTGGAACAGGATCGCGGTTCGGGCGAAGGCGGACAGGTAACGGAATGCGGCTCACGTGCTCGAAATGCGACGCAATGTATGAGGTCGACACTTCCATTTTTTCGAGCTCAGGGCGCGAGGTGCGGTGTGATAACTGCGGCCATATCTGGTATCAGATGCCTGCAGCGCCTGTACGCACCAAGACGATGGGCTCGTCTCCCGCCATACCTGGTCAATTTCGGGAAACAGCGGACCCGCAGTCGAAGCTCACAGGTCCCAGTCCCGATGTCGTACGCGTGCTGCGGGAAGAGGCGGAAAGGGAAACCAGGGCGAGAAAGGCGGAAGCGGAGGCAGCAGGGGAACTGGTCGGTTCGGGCAGCAACCGTATCCCCGGCACCCCGGAAATACCGGTTCCGCGACCTGACCCTTGCGAGTCCGATCCTGCGCCGCAAAGCGGATCGGATAGTGCCACGAACGACTTCAGGTCAAGCAGCCGGGTAGGAGCACTGCTCTCAGGTCTCGTCGTCCTGACATTGCTGGGCGCAGTGCTTGTCTATTCGTTCGCGCCACAGATCATACAGCTACTGCCCCAGCTCGAACCCCAACTGATTGCCTATGTCGAAAGCGCCAATGAACTACGTACACGAATCAGGGAATTGGTCGAAGCGGTGATCAATGCCGTGCGGGACATTCCCGCACTCAGTTCCTGAAGACAGCGCTCGGACAACCGCAACCGATGGAATTTTGTATGTGCCGCCTGATGCAGGTTCGTTACCTTCAGAACCTCTCCAGCAACCGCCTTAGATAGTTCAGTTCACCCGCAGGTCGGGTCTGATCGCTCGAGCGGCGGCGAATCTCGTCCATCAGTTCATGAGCGCGGCGGTAGGCATCCTCATCCTGAAGAAGCCGTTCGTCAGTACCCGGCTGCCCATTGGTCCCAGCCTCGCGGCCCAAAGGATCCAGCGACGGCCTAGCCATGCCTTCACCGACTGCGTCTCCCTGCTGCCCTGGTGGTCCCATCTGCTGCTGCGCCAGCGCTTCGCCCAGATTGCGCATCCCATCACGCAGCGCTTCAATCGCCTCAGCCTGCGAATCAAGGGCACCTGACAGATCGTTCTCCGACAACGCCTCACCTGCATCATCCATGGCTTCGCCCGCACGTCCGAGTGCCTCGCGGGCCGCATCACCCTCGGGCGTGCCTGCGCCAGGCAGGCTGTTTCTCTGACGCAGAAGCTCCCGCATCAGAGCCCGTTGCCGATCAGTCAGCTCGTCCCGGCTCGTGCCGGGCCCGCTTCCCCCCTCAGGTGCCTGCTGCCGACCGTTCCCGAGCTCTCCTCCCTGTCCAAACCCTCTCCCGTCCCCTTCGTTACCTTGCCCCCCTGGCATCTGGCCCGTCTCGCCCTGCTGGCCGAAATTCTCCTGCAGTTCACCAAAGGTATCGTCGCTCAGCTCCTGTTGGCGGCGCAGGGTTTCGGCAAGCCCCTCCATGGTCTGCTGACCCCGTTGCTGACCCTGGGTTACCTGCAGATTCTCCATCAGTTCCAACAGACGATCGAGCAGCCGCTGCGCTTCGTCCATTCGACCCTGCTCCATCAGCTCCTGTATCCGGTCCATCAGGTCCTGGAGCTGGTCGCCAGTCATGTTCTGCTGATTCTGCGCCTGCTGCTGGCTCTCCTGGTCCTGTTGGGCAAGCTGGCGTATATACGCCTGGATCGCCTGCCGCAGTTCCTGCATCAATGCAGCGATTTCGTCATCCGTAGCCCCATTGCGCATCGCCTCTCGCAACCGCTCGCGTGCCTCCCGCAACCGCTCTCGAGCATCAACCAGGTCTCCGTCCTCAATCATCACCGCAATGTTCCACAGCGCCTCCGCAACTTCGTCCCGCCGCTCCCCAGTCAATGGATCCGGCAGGCCGTGTTCCAGCTGTCGCAGGGCATATCGCAGGTTGAGATAGGCTGCGTCAGGAACAAACAGCTCTTCGGGCCTGTGACTGACCGCACGCAGCACCTGCGCCACGCGACTGCCATTGCTGCGGTTCCAGAGCAGATCCCGCCGCTGCTCAATGATCGCGGCTGCCAATGGATCGAAGAATCGACGCCCAGGCAGAATGGAACTTTTGGGAACTGCAACGCCTTCCTGCCCAAGAGCGTCCAGCGCGAAGAGCTCGATCTTCACGGGCAGCATCGCCCAGGGATGCTGGCTTAGATTCTCAATCAGCGTTTCCGTGAATTCGGCCCGATCACCGGAAATTCTTATGGGAAGGTCCAGCTCTATCGCCTGCCGTGGTTCAGGATTGACTGAAAGTCCATGGAGGCGGTCAACCGCCGCGAGGTCCAGGGTAATCAATGCATGCCCGCTGACGACACCGTAATCGTCCTTCGCCAGGAAGGTCTGCCGCATCTCACCCATCAGTCCACGTGCGGGCTCACCCAGCATCTGGATCGAGGGTGCCCTGTCGTCCCTGATCTCGACATTCCATTCAGAACCGCCAGATCCTTCGACCGCGATTGTCCCGCTCTGCCTGGCCAGAAAGCTCTGCACCGGATCAGCGGCACTGCCAGGCTGGCCGGTTCGGCCGGAAACGGTTTCGGCAACGGTGAGCGCACCGGCCTCTCCATATAGTCTGAGAGTAACCTGGCTTGACTCCGGCACAGTGATACCGGGTTGCCTGATATCATTTAGGTAGAGAGACGGCTTTCCGGTATAGACCGGCGGTTCGATCCAGCCCTCCCAGGACGGACCCGTCGCGATGCCTCCGTTTCCACCCGGCGCGATTTCAGCGACGGATGTGACCTTGAGCACGGAACCGAATAGCGCCGCGACCACAAAGAACAGCACTGCCGTGTAGCGAAGAGCGAATGGGTCACGATCCGAGACCCGAAGATTAGGCCCAACCGCTCGCACATCCCGCACCGCCACCGCCATACGCGCCAGATGCTCATTCCATACGGCTTCCGCGGCCCGGTCACCTGAACCGATCGCCATCGTATCGCCCAGAGCGGCAATCGGGCGACCCGGCAACGTTCCGTCCAATCGTTCCTTCGCCTCACGGCTGGCTGGCAGGCGAAATGTCCGAATGCCCCAGCCCAGAGTTCCGACCACGCCAATTCCCACCAGGACGGCGGAGCCCCAGGCGACTTCGAGTGGAACCAGGTCGTGCAGCCCCAGCATCAGGGCCGCTGCCCCCAGAAGAAGGAACGACCAAAATGGCCAGAAAGCACGCGTCAGGCGCTCGGCAAGTAACCCAACCCAGGTCAGCCACAGCATCAGTCGCAGCCTTCCGAAGCGGGCATGTCGCAGGAGGAGCGGTTCCATCATCGGTCAAGTGCCGTCCGTTCGCGCGCGGGACAGCGCGTCAAAGCCATTCAGGAATTATATCGCGACTCAGGATTTCGTCAACTGTCGGTCGCGCCCGGATTACGGCGAACCGGTCTCCATCAACCAGCACCTCCGGTGCCAGCGGACGTGTGTTATATTCGCTTGCCATTACCGCGCCATAGGCTCCGGCGCTCCGGAAGGCCAGCAGATCACCAGGAGCTAGCGGAGGCATCGGTCTTTGCTTTGCGAATGTATCTCCGGATTCACAGACCGGCCCGACGACGTCGAACAGCTGCTCGTCCACGTCTGGTGCAGGTTCCGCCACCGGAACGATTTCGTGGTAGCTGGAATACATGGCTGGCCGCACCAGGTCGTTCATCGCGCTGTCTAGAATGAGGAAGTTCCGATCCTCGCCCGACTTTAAGTAAAGCAGGCGGGTCACCAGGATGCCGGCATTGCCAGCGATCAACCGCCCCGGCTCAATCTCGATCTCACAACCCAGATGCCCGACAGCACTTCTGACCAGATTGCAGAAATCGATGGGAAGCGGAGGCATGGCGTTTGAACGCTGGTAGGGAATGCCCAGTCCCCCGCCGAGATCCAGGCGACTGATTTCATGTCCCTCTGAGCGTAGCCGATCTGTGAGCTCCGCGACCAGCCGAAACACATCTCTGTATGGTGCGAGATCGGTCAACTGGCTTCCAATATGCACATCCACTCCGACAACCCTCAGTCCCGGAAGGAGCGCGGCGGACCGATATGCATCAAGCGCACGACTGGCCGGGATGCCGAACTTGTCCTCCGCCCTGCCGGTGGCGATCTTGTCGTGTGTCCCCGCATCCACACCAGGATTGATCCTGAATGCGACCGGAATGGTCAGGCCCATCGACGCAGCCACCTGTGACAGCAGTTCCATCTCCGGCTCGGATTCGAGATTGATCTGTCGGATGCCCCCTGCGAGCACCTGCTCCATCTCGTCCCGCGTTTTGCCGACTCCCGAATAGACAATCCGGTCGCTCGGGACTCCAGCCGAACGGGCGCGCATGTATTCGCCACCGGAAACGACATCCATTCCGGCCCCCAGTTTCGCCAGCACCTTCAGCACCGCCTGATTGGAATTGGCCTTCACCGCGTAGCATACAAGATGGTCAAGACCATCAAGCCCCTCGTCGAACAGCCTGAAATGGCGGGCCAGCGTGGCAGTTGAATAGAGATAGAACGGGGTTCGGACAGCCTCCGCCACCGCCTGAACTGGCACGTCCTCCGCATGCAGCGTGCCTTTACGGTAAATGAAATGATCCATTCGGGTCTCTTGTCCGGATGACACAGCCGCTCATAGCGGAGCATGTCACAATTGCAATGAGAGAATGCCCGACCAACCGGATAGACGGCGGTTGCAGTTCCAGGGAAGTGAATTCGCCAGCGGTCCCCGACAGCTTCAGCGGCCTGTGTGAGTGTCAGGCCGCCTTACGGTGTCTGGCGCCTGCGCTGGAGGCTCTTCTTGCGCTCGGGCGGAGCCGGTATCAACGGTTAGAGGAGGCGTAACGCGGCTGAGAGAACTCGGATCCCGTGACAGGGCAGTCAGAAAACCGGTGTCGCCGATCTCATCTGGCTGCGCCTTGTCATGGTAGGCATAAGAATTCCTTCCTTTCGAGCGGGAAAAATGATCGTGTTTTCTGTCAGGCGCGCCCCCGTCCTAAGCGCAGCCAAAACCCCTATGCGCGACATGGATTGCGCATAAAGATGGCTAAATTGCGCATAGGGTCATTATGCGCAAGAGCGAGCCAAATGGCAAAGTCGATGCCAGAACGGAAATTGCAGGCAGTTGAGGCCTTGGTGGCTGCCCACCCGGACGGAGTCGGCATCCAGGAGATCAGGGATGGGCTTGAAGAAGAAAAGGCCTGGCGTACCCTTCAGTATCGCCTGAAACGCCTCGTGGATAAAGGTCGCCCTATCAGGAAAGCGAGAGGCGCTGGACAAAATACTGGCTACCGAATGCTGAGGAACGGGCTCAGGCCAGAACTCCATCTGAAGAAGAACCGGCGGTAGAGACGCGCGTTCGGGCGATGGTGCGGAGATTAACGCCACCATCCTCCGCACATTATGCGCCGTTTATTCTTGCACATGCGGAGAATGCGCCCCACAATCGCCGCACCTTATGCGGAGATTGAGATGTATATCTGGGAGCGACCGGACTGGCCGAAGCTAACCTGGCAGGATGCGAGCATCGCGGCTCCCCTTGCGGCGGTGCGTCATGACCAGGGGCGGCTGATTGGCCGGATGGAGGCGTTGGGCTTCAACCTACGCGAAGAAGCAGTGCTGCAAACGTTGACGCAGGATGTCGTCAAGACGAGCGAGATCGAGGGCGAGCAGCTGGACACCCCCCAGGTGCGGTCATCGCTCGCGCGACAGCTTGGTATCGACATCGGCGCCTTGCCTCCGACAGACCGCAACGTGGAAGGCATCGCCGAGGTGATTCTGGACGCGACGCGGAACTATCAGGCCCCCCTAACCACCGAGCGCCTGTTCGGCTGGCACGCAGCGCTGTTTCCCACGGGGCGCAGCGGGATGACGCGGATCCGGGTCGGCGATTGGCGTGACGACAGCACTGGCCCAATGCAGGTGGCATCGGGGCCATATGGCCGGGAACGCGTGCATTTCGCGGCACCCCCTACTGAGAAGGTCGCCATCGAGATGGAGGCTTTCCTTACCTGGTTCAACGCACCGCTGGTCACCGATCCGGTAATCAAGGCCGCGCTGGCGCATCTGTGGTTCGTAACGATCCACCCCTTCGAGGATGGGAATGGGCGTATCGCCCGAGCTATCGCCGATCTGGCGCTGGCACGCTCTGAGAACAGCCCACAACGGTTCTACAGCATGTCGGCGCAGATCAGGGCTGAACGGAATGCCTACTATGATCAGCTGGAGCGGACCCAGAAGGGCAGCACGGACGTCACCCCTTGGATCCTGTGGTTCCTCGAGTGTCTCGGTCGTGCGATCCACGGAGCTGATGGCGTTTTGGCCACGGTCATCGCCAAGGCGCAGTTCTGGGAGCGCGCCGCGGCGATGGCGCTGAACGAACGCCAGATCAAGGTGCTCAATCGCCTGCTCGACGGGTTCGAAGGCAAGATGAAATCTTCGAAATGGGCGACAATTGCCAAATGCTCGCAGGACACGGCGAACCGCGACATAGCGGCTCTGCTCGAGCTTGGCCTCATGCGGAAGGGCGAAGGTGGCGGTCGCAGCACGCACTACGAGCTGGTGCTGTGAATTACCGATTTCGATCATGCGGACCGCGCTGGAGAGCGACTCTCCAAACGTTGACATGGCGTTGACATGAAATGAACGTCAAATCCCGGTTATTTTCGTCGGGTTCCAAGCGTTTGAGATGATTTGGTATTTTGGTTGCGGGGGTAGAATTTGAACCTACGACCTTCAGGTTATGAGTTACGAATCTGCGCGATGATCCGGCTACGCTGGATTGCGCTGTAGTGTGATAATCCGTTTATTTACCGTGCCTTGTATCATTTCTCCTATGACATGCCTGCGCTCCGATGCGCTCTGTCTCGATTCATGTTGCCAGAGCAGCCAGCAGGCTGCAGTGTGGAGGAACAGGCGGCACTGGTTGGCTTCCCGGCGATGGCATGAAGTGCGGTCGGACTGGGTGTAACGCTTGTGCTCCTTGATCATGTTCTCCATACGCCCGCGGACACAATAGACCTTCTTGTAGCGCCATGCGGCGCGTCCGGTGAGATTGGTGACGATGAACCGGGCGTGCGCGCCATTCTCGGTGGATGCCTTGATGCGGGCAATGATGCGTCGCGGCCTGGACCAGCTTTTGGCGGCATAGAGGGTTTGGTAGCAGTGAGGTGTCCCCGGTTCGTCGGACAGCTTGACGGCCGCTGCAGCGGGCCACTTACTCACAACTACCAACTCAACCTTCAACGCCTACACCACGCCCAGGGACACGACCCGGAAGCCCTCCCGCCGGGTTCGGCGATGCTGGGCGCAAGTATCGGGCGGCCGGGTGTGCTGGCGGGTCAAACGCATCCCTCCTGGTCGCGGGAGATTTATATTCAACCGAATTGTTGACAACAGATTCGTTGAGTATTAGGTTCGGACCGAAGCAACCGCCTCGGGAGTAAAGCGGCGATGGCAATGAAGCTATCCACCGGCGCTTGGGTCAGCGGCCCCGATTTCTTCGACCGCAAAATCGATCTCGAGCTTCTGGAAGAACGGATTCGGGGTGGCAACCACATATTGCTGACCGGGCAGCGGCGCATGGGCAAGACCAGCATAGCCCGCGAACTCGGTCGCCGGCTCGAAGAAGGTCAGGGATGGAGTTTCCTCTTCGTCGATGTCGAGGATGCCTCCTGCGAAGAAGACGTGATCGCCGACATCGCTCAGGCTACCCATTCGATACAGGGTCTCGCCAATCGGGTAGTCAGCGAATGGCGTCGCAGGGTCAGGAACATCGAGGAGATCGGTGTAGTTGGGTTTAGAATGAAGATCCGAGAGGCACTGAACCCCGGAAACTGGCAGCGTCATGGAACGAAACTGATTAAGGACTGCGCCGACCACGAGAGCCCGGTATTTCTGGTCATCGATGAGCTGCCGATCTTCCTCAAGCGAGTGCTTCGCGAGGACCAAGAGAGTGGCCACAGGCGGGTAGAGATATTCCTGAGCTGGCTACGCCGTGCGCTCAGTGACCTTGGAGACCGTGCTCCAGTGGTAATGGTGTCCGGTAGTATAGGGCTTGCCCCGCTGGTCAACCGGCTCGGCATTTCGGACCGGATCAACTATCTCCACCCGTATCGCCTGCAGCCATGGAACCGCGAAACCAGCGTAGCCTGCTTCGAGCGCCTCGCGACTGACTGCGGGCTCTCGGTGGACCCTGGTGTTGCGACTGCCGTGTACGAGCGGCTCGGGATCGGGATTCCCTTTCACCTGCAGTCTTTCTTCGCCCGAATTCAGGAGTTCGCCGCAACGACTGGCCGGGATCGGGTGACGGTGGAGGATGTCGGGGACGTCTATCGCACCAGGTTGCTCGGACCTGCCGGGCAGAACGACCTCATGCATTACGAGACACGTCTACAGGACACCATCGACTCCGAGAGCTATGGCATCGCAATGGATATCCTGGCCGAGACGGCCATGCAGGGAGTGTTCACCCCTGATGCCCGAAGCCGTCTCGAACAGCGGTATTGCACACAGACAGACGACGTCCCGGCCCGGATCGCGGAGGTGCTCGATATCCTGGAGCATGACGGCTACCTGTCCACCTCCGATGCCGGCTACCGCTTTGAGTCGAATCTGTTGAGGGACTGGTGGTCGGGCCGACAGGGCCAACGCCGCAGGCCTGTATCAAGGCGTCACCGTAGGACGGCAGACTCATGAACCCGACTCCGCGGCGGCCGATCCGCAAGTTCAATCCGGGTATCCACCAGTCCGATCAGGAGGTGATACGGCAGTTCGTCGTCAGACACCGGGAACTCGACACCGTACTGGATATCCTGCGCCGGAACATCGACTCTCCGTCATGCCAGCACGCTCTGTTCGTCGCGCCCCGTGGCCGGGGAAAGACCATGCTGCTGACCCGTGTCGAAGCGGAGTTGCGCACCAACGAAGCGCTCTCCTCTCGCCTGTTTCCCGTCCGCTTCATGGAAGAGAGCCTGGAGATCTTCGACCTTGCCGATTTCTGGTCGGAAGCGCTGTTCCACCTTGCAAGGGAGATCGAGGCGACCGGAACCCATCCCGATCTTGTAAGCGAATTACGCGAGACACACGCTGCCCTGACGGGGCGTTGGGGCGAGAGCCATATCGCGGACTACCTCCGGATGGCCGTGCTGGACGCGGCCGACCGGTTGGGGCGACAGCTTGTCCTCATGGTCGAGAACCTGCAGTCGCTGTGCGACGGGCAAGTGGACGAGGACTTCGGATGGAAGCTACGGAAGACGCTGCAATCGGAACCCCGGATCATGCTGCTCGGCAGCGCCACCAGCCGCTTCGAGGCGCTCGACAATGCGGACCAGGCATTCTTCGAGCTATTCCACATTGTCTTTCTGAAGCCGCTGACCACCCTGGAGTGTCAGCAACTCTGGCAACTCGCCGGCAGCCACCAGCTCAACGAGGAACAGATCAGGCCGGTGGAAATCCTTACGGGGGGCAGCCCCCGTCTCCTAGTCATGATCGCCGAGTTCTCGCGGCATGGCTCCCTGAGTCGGTTGATGGAAGAACTGGTGACATTGATCGACGACCACACCGAGTATTTTCGAGGCCATCTGGAAGCCATCACCGCGAAGACGGAACGCCGCGTCTATGTGGCGGTCATCGACCTCTGGCGGCCCTCGACCACGCGCGAGATCGCAGATCGGGCGCGGATGGATATCCGGGCCGCCTCGGCCCTGCTCGGCCGTCTGATCACCCGGGGGGTGATTATTGCGGAGGGGACCGGCAAGAAGAAACTCTATTCCGCTGCAGAGCGTCTCTACAGCATCTATTACAAGCTGCGGCGCCAACGCGATGGAGCGGCCATCGTCTGGAACCTGCTTCATTTCATGGCGGTGTTCTATGGCAAGGACGAGCTGACGGAGTTAGCCGACAGTCTGATATCGGAAGCCGCCCGTTCGCCGGCAATCCCCGAAGGGATGAAGCGCGCCATCGCCGATATGCTGGAGCCTAGCAATATCTTAACCGACTCGGGTGAATACGAGACTCTGGTGACGCCGGAGCGCAGACCACTGTCCGCCGAAGAAGCCGTCAGCGGGATGTTTGCACAAGGCGTGGCGCATGTCCAGCGCGGGGACCATGAGGCGGCGATGGCCACCTTCGACAAGGTCGTCGAGCGCTATGGTGACAGCGAGCTGCCGACCGTTCAGGAGGCAGTCGCCAGCGCACTGTTCAGCCAGGCTATGGCACACGACCAGCGCGGGGACCTCGAGGCGGCGATGGCCACCTTCGGCAAGGTCGTCGAGCGCTATGGTGACAGCGAGGTGACGGCCGTTCAGGAGGCAGTCGCCAGCGCACTGTTCAGCCAGGGTGCGATACACGGCCTGCGCGAGGACCTTGAGGCGGCGATGGCCACCTTCGGCAAGGTCGTCGAGCGCTATGGAGACAGCGAGGTGACGGCCGTTCAGGAGATGGTCGCCAGAACACTGTTTCACCAGGGTGCGATACACGGCCAGCGCGGGGACCTTGAGGCCACGATGGCCACCTTCGACAAGGTCGTCGAGCGCTATGGAGACAGCGAGGTGACGGCCGTTCAGGAGATGGTCGCCAGGGCATTGGTCAAACTGGGGAGCCTTCATATCGAGGGCGGACGCGCGAAGGAGGCTCTGCGCCTTTGCGAACGGTTAGAATTGCGTCTCGGTGCCGCTGGGACCAGGGGATCCCGCCTCGTATGGTCGGCAGGTAGGCTAAGGACGGAGGCGCTGCTCGCTCTGAAGAGGGGCCGGGCTGCCATGGAGATGTTCCGCTGCTTGTACGGTATCTTCCGCCCTGACGACGATGTGATGTTGGCCGAGATGCTGCAACTTGTGCCGGCGCTGATCGCCTCGGGAGTGCCAGACCGCGACCTGCTGGATGTTCTCATGAGTGACAGCAGCAAGTCCGATGGCCTGCACCCCCTGCTCGTGGCTCTTCGCCAGCGTGCCGGGGAGGTGGTTAGAGCCCCTGTCGAGATAATGGACATCGCCGAGGATATCCGTCAGCCGATCGAGACTGCGGTCCAGGATGTGTCAATCGGCGTAGAAGATTGACCCCGTGAGTGGCCGGTCTGAGGTTGTCCCGGTAGTCAACAGGGCCGCAGGCTGAAGTGGCGCCGGTTTTGGCTCAGGACCGGTTCTTGAAGCGCCAGCTCTCGTTGCCGGTTTCGACGATCCCGCAATGGTGGGTGAGGCGGTCGAGCAGGGCGGTGGTCATCTTGGTGTCGCCGAAGACGGAAGGCCATTCGCCGAAGGCGAGGTTGGTGGTGACGATGACCGAGGTGCGCTCGTAGAGCCGGCTCAGGAGGTGGAAGAGGAGCTGTCCGCCGGCCTGGGCGAGATGACGAAGAATGATCAAAACCCGGAGAAGACCATATCGAGAGCGCCGCGGATTTCATAATCGGAGGCCGAAAGATCAGCCACAGGCTCTCCCTTGAGCAGCGCTGACGGGATCGCGGCCATCTCGGCGGTGTGCAGAACGAAGGTAGAGCCCTTGATCCTGAAGATTGGCTCAAGTCGTCCGATGGCCTTTGGCCCTGATGCTGCCGGAAGGAGTGGGGCTACCACGCGCGTACCGGTCTCGATCAAATCTGTCTGCAGGTCGAGCACGAGACGATCGCCAGGCACTCGATAAACATGAAACTGTGCCATCAGCCGATTTTCAACACCTGTAGATCGGCCAACGGCGTCCCGTTCGACTCGATCCAAGCGCGGCGCTCTGCGATCGCTGCTGCGTTTCCTTGAGCCCATGCCTTGGCCTTTGCCAAGCGGACAGCCTCGGCGACGGCAGCGTCACTTATGGCAGAAACATTGAGACCCAACTCACGCGCGGCGGCCAGATTGGCGGCCGTCAGGGTGATGTTCGTACGCTGCTTTTCAGAAGTGGTTTGCGGCATAGGGCCCTCCATACACACTAACAGTGTGCAAAACAAGAGACCCCCATGACCCTCGACGAGCTGAAACTCCGCCACAGCACGCTTCTGGCCGCGCGCCATAGCGGAACACGGTCTGTGAGCTAGTGTCTGCCAGAAAACACCCAGGATTTGCTAACCGGTCGCCTTCATGCCGGATTCTGGTGACGAAAAATCAGGCATTCTGACCCATGTAGGGGTCGATTTCAGCGTCCCGGACGCCAGAAATGCTCCCTGATACCGTTTTTTTCGCCGGACATCTGGTGCTCCAGACACAGGTCTTCATACCCAGAGCCTGTGGGCCGGAAAGGAGAGAATTGCCATCGCTTCAGGCTCTGCGTCGGCAGCGTTCGAGAAGGCGAAGCCTCTCCGGTTCCCTGTCACGCAACCGGCGGCTAGGACGGTGCAGGCTGGCACCAGGGACCGACAGCGCCACCGTGCGTTCGAAACCGTCCGCAACGTGGGTGCGCATACGGTCAGGCCCATGATGTTCGAGACAGCTGATCGCCGGTTCAGCCGCCGGGTGTGCCTTGCGCGCCGCAGCAAAGTCCCTGTCGGCGGCACGCTCCCGTTCCTCCCTGCCGAGAAGGCCCTTGCGGGGAAGCGCGTTGACGTCGGGAAGACCATCAGGCACAGCACGGTTGTCCGGACCGTGAAACCTGCGATCAGGGCTACGGACACGCAGGTCAGGATCGAGCGCCTGGGTCTCCCTGACCATCGGCTGCACGACATCCACATCAACGTCCTGCCACATGATCCTGTGGTGAAGCACAGACTGGTCCTGGTCTTCAGTCATGCAGACCGGGACGCCAGGCTCCACCGGGCAACGCGCCCTGCCCCTGGAAATCCACCGCGGGCGCTCCCCGGATATCGGGAACGTCCTCTCCGCGTGCGGGATCTTCCCATCCTTCGGCAGACGCCTGTCAACCCGGTCAACCTGACGCAGCGCATGGCCGACAGATCGTTCAGCGCCAGCCAGTTCCCACGGATGCGCGCGCACCCGGGAAAGTTCATCGAGTGCCCCTCGTGCCCGCTTCACAGGCCCGTCGCCCACGAAGGGACAGTCCTTCACCGGATATTTCCGTCGCCCGCCACGACGGGTCGATCCGACCGCGCTGAAACAGAACCTCACAAGGATGTGCCGACAGACGCGCTGACGCCAGCCCGACGGTCCATACCTGGCGGGACCGCGCGCGGTCCCGCGGACCAGACAGCGCATCGCATCCCACAGCAGGTTCACATCCGTCGGGTGATGAACATCGGTCGTGACAGCAGACGGATCACCGCGCCCGCGCAATCGCCCGCCAGGCCTTTTCCCGCGACCGCATGGCCGCTCTCCACCACCAGACGGCCGACCTCACCCAACAGCTCCGGCGACGGCAACGGAACACTGTCCACGATCCTCTGGTACCCGTGGCAGGTCCCGTCAAACGGGCTGCCGTGACCCATCATCCCGCGCACCTCACGAAACCCGTTGGCGGGAGAGTGGAGCCGGTCGAAGTCGCGGCTGAGACCCTCCCTGAGAACCCCCGGCACAAGGACCTTCCACAAATCCATGCCAGGACGACCGGACCTGCGGCTGGTGCCCGCCTGAAAATGCGCCTCAGGCAGGTCAAGCGACTTCCCGCGCGTCTCCCCGGTCGCATGAGGATGCCGCAGCCCACGCAGAACCATCGGCATGTCGTCGCGCGACCTGATATCCAGCCTGATCCTGCCAGCATCGACTTCACTAGGTCGAAGCTGTTGGTTCCTGACCTCTCCCTTGGCACCTCACGCCGCGAAGATTGCCGGATATGGACCCAATGTCAGGCGAATCCACTGAACATGGCGTATCTCCACAACTGAAACATCCCTGTTTATTCCGACGAATCAATGTGTTGACAGTTTCCTTGCAGGCACTAGCCCGGTCTGCGCCTGCGTGTTGGAAACGGAGCCAATCAGCCTCAGCACCACGTCATGGTTGGCCGCACCGTCCCCGGATTTCACCTGAACACATATGCGGTCCTCGCCAAGCCCAAGCGTTCCGCCGGCGGCGAGGATGTCCACGCCACCGTCAGGACCGGGCGGCGACACCTTTGTCGTATATCCCTCGATGCGCAGTATCTCGGCGAAAAGGTCGGCCAGCGCATGCCCGGCGAACTCGGATTTGATAAGAGAAACGATCTGCTGGTTCGCGATGTCCTCGATATCGGTCGCGTAGTCTTCAGCCTCCGCGTCGTCCTCGGCGGGCTCTCCGAATGCGACACCTTGTTTGCCTAGAAGCGCACTAGGATCACTGCCGGTTTCCAGTACCACGCGCACGCGTTAAGCGCCGAATTGCGCTTGATCTCGCAGATGGTCAAGAATGCGCCGAAGGAGTAGCGCAGATCCTGCTTGAAACTGTCGCGAGGAACGGATTCCTCTTTCCACGCAACAGTACGCGAATGCCGGTACGGATCGTTTGTATCGAAAAAAGAGTCGCAACCGCGAAGATTATACGCCCTTCGACCGCCGGTTGGCCTCGGCGACAAACGGGCGTGAACGAAGCAACAGGTCGAGGTGCCTGAACGTAAAATGATTCCCGGTCGGCGCATAAACGCCGTAGGACGGGCTTATCAGCCCGTCCAGCGGGCTCACACCAAGAGCACCCATCCACGCCCACATGGTGTTGACGGCGACATCTCCCTTGAAGACGAGTTTGTATCCTTCCATGCTCTCGGCAAGGAACATGTTCACGTCTTTCTCGACCCGCGACGTGACGCCGGTGATGTGGGATACAGTGAGTAGTTCTTCCTCGCCGGTTACGTTTCGCGTATCACGCTCGCGAAACAGGAATTTCGCCCGGCGTACTTTCTACCCGGAAGGCTGTACGTCGAACCATCCGCGCTCGCCCCCGGATGAATCGCCAAGAATCGAACCGGTGACAGCCATTACATTGAGCGCAGTTTTCTTCTCATTCACAAGGCTGAGGAAACGTTCGCGCTTCTCGATCAACTTATCATTGCGGTCGGTCTTTCGGTTGAAAGACGCGCGATGGCCTTTTAAGTGGGGAGATCGGGGCAATGGAGGGCCAAGCTCTTTATCCCACTAAGGGCCATGCCGTATCGCGTAATGCCATACGCGGAATTCGAGAAGTGATCCTTGGCTTGGACGGACTGGAGTCCCCAAAACAAAAAATCGCCGCACATCACGTCAGGCTTCGCACGCAAGAGCGAGAGGTGATAGCCGCAAACAAGATCGTCAGCAGTCCCTCTGACATAAGCGGGAACACCAATGTCCAGCCGATCCTCAGAGTCCTTCGTGATAATCACGTCGCCAACGCGAAGCCCAAAGCGTTCTATCTCTGCCTTTGTCGCTGAGCCAGCGCTAAATTCAAGATCGGCGTCTATGAAGTCATTCTTATAGACATCAACGTAGTTGCAGAGCCGAACAGGTATCTCCGACTCGTCAACGATTTTATCGACGTTGCTGTTCGTCACTGTTGCCAAGTGGCGAAGAAGCATAATTCTCACGCCGCCACCTCCTTCAGCAGCCCGGCGATCTCGGCCTCAAGCTGCTTCAGTTCGTCGTCAATCTTTTCCAACAAGCGCGGCGGGACGTATTTGTAGAAGTGGCGGTTGAAGTTGATCTCGTAGCCGACGCGGCCAACTTCACCTTCGCAGGCGTCGGTGTGGCTTTCGTCAACCCATGCGTCTGTCACGAGGGGCGTGAATTCGCACGCGACGAAGTCGCGCAAGTCCTCTTTCAGCGGCACAAGCTCGTGGTCGCGCAGATCCGTTCGGGATTGCCCTTGCCGTCTGTGCAGATGTCCGCGTCCTTGTCGCGTTCGGACAAGGCGGACAGGATCGCCTTCTTCACGGGCGCGCCCGGGCTTCAACCCGGCGTCCTTGAGCGCCTTGTTCAGGGTCTTCCGGAATTCGGCCCGGTTCGTTAACAGCGTTGTCGGCAGGTGGTCGGAAAGCGCGTCAATCAGTTCCCGTTGCCCGACCTCGTCGAGCATCTGGATTGCTCTTTCCTCGGCCAACCGCGCGAGACGTGCCGGGCTCGCCTGAAAGTTCAGACGCAAGGGCCGTTCAATGCGGATTTCGCGAAAGCCGAAAGCCGTCGTATCGAAGAATTTGGAATAGTCACCCCGATCCTCCAGCCCTTCGCCGTTGAGCATGTCTGCAAATATGCGGACGATTTCGCGCCGCGCTTCCACCGGTATCTCCCGGCGCTTGGAGCCGAGACTCCGTCGCATCGACTGCCAGAACCGCTCGGAGCCGGCGTCGATCAGTTAAATCTTGCCGCGCCACTCGGGCCACTTGCGGTTATTCAGCAGCCAGACATAGGTCTGGATACCGGTGTTGTAGAAGATGTCTATCGGCAGGGCGACGATCGCCTCGATCCAGTCGTTCTCCAGCATCCAGCGGCGAATCTCGCTTTCGCCGGATGCCGCCCCGCCCGTGAACAGGGGTGCAGGGGTGAGCCGTTCATGACGATGCCGACGCGTGAGTCCTGTTCGTCATCCCGCATCTTGGAAATCATGTGCTGGAGAAACAGAAGCTGCCCGTCGGAGATTCGCGGCAGCCCCGCGCCCTGGGCCGGCCCGCAGGCTTCGCCCCGCTGGCTCGGACGGGCACGATGTCGCCGTTGGCGAGCGATCGGAAGGTCTCGACGACATAGCGCTCGTCATCGAGGCCGCTGCCGACGAAACGGGTGAGATAGGTGCGCGCGTCGCCGTGCGGTGCCAGTGCCGCCTGCATAGTGCCGTTCCTTCGCAAAGGTGAAAGGGGACGGCGGCCGCACTCCCTCCGGAGCGCCGACCGCCGCTCCGGTCACGGCCCGGCCCCGCCTCCAGATGGTGCGCGGCAATCGGGTGGCACAGGCAAGCGACGGGCGCCCGGATAGCCATATGCGTGGAAACGGGCGCGCGACGATCCCCGTCGCTGCCGTGAGGCCTGCGCCATCACGTCCCCGTCACCCCGTGACCGAACGAACACAAACCGCCGGCGGCTACGCGGATTCGCGGATGCGCCGGACTCATAACGAATCCGCTTACACTATGCTTACGGGGCATTTGGCGAAGCCGGGGCCGGCAAACAAAAGCCCTTGAAAACATCAATGTTTGCAAGGGTCTGGATTGGTTGCGGGGGTAGGATTTGAACCTACGACCTTCAGGTTATGAGCCTGACGAGCTACCGGACTGCTCCACCCCGCGCCAGTTCTGGGCTCCAGTCACTCAGACCGGGACCGAATCATAGAGAGATACCGAAGATCTTTCCAGGCTTGGCGATGACCTACTCTCCCACGCCTTGAGACGCAGTACCATCGGCGCTGCGGTGCTTAACGGCCGAGTTCGGGATGGGATCGGGTGTTTCACTCGCGCTATGATCACCAAACCAGGAAAGATCTTCCGCATTGACACGCATTTCGGTCATGGCGACTGAAATGCGTGTCCAAGTCAAGCAGTGTGTGCTCTCAATCCCCGGAAGTCTGGCTTCCACTGGATCAAATCAAGCCTATCGGGCAATTAGTACCGGTCAGCTGAACGCATTGCTGCGCTTACACCTCCGGCCTATCGACGTCGTAGTCTGCGACGGCCCTCAGGGGATACCTTGTTTCGAGGGGGGCTTCCCGCTTAGATGCCTTCAGCGGTTATCCTGTCCGATCATAGCTACCCTGCGGTGCGGCTGGCGCCACAACAGGTCCACCAGTGGATCGTTCACCCCGGTCCTCTCGTACTAGGGGCAACTCCTCTCAAGTATCCTACACCCACGGCAGATAGGGACCGAACTGTCTCACGACGTTCTAAACCCAGCTCACGTACCTCTTTAAACGGCGAACAGCCGTACCCTTGGGACCTGCTCCAGCCCCAGGATGAGATGAGCCGACATCGAGGTGCCAAACGGTGCCGTCGATATGGACTCTTGGGCACCATCAGCCTGTTATCCCCGGCGTACCTTTTATCCGTTGAGCGATGGCCCTTCCACGCGGAACCACCGGATCACTATGGCCGTCTTTCGACTCTGCTCGACCTGTCAGTCTCGCAGTCAGGCTGGCTTCTGCCATTGCACTCAACGAGCGATTTCCGACCGCTCTGAGCCAACCTTCGCACGCCTCCGTTACTCTTTAGGAGGCGACCGCCCCAGTCAAACTACCCGCCACACAGGGTCCCGGATCCGGATAACGGACCGCGGTTAGACATCAAGCAGGCAAAGGGTGGTATCTCAAGGGAGGCTCCACAGGGACTTGCGTCCCCACTTCAAAGCCTACCACCTATCCTGCACATCACATGCCTGATGCCAGTGTGAAGCTGTAGTAAAGGTGCACGGGGTCTTTCCGTCTAACCGCGGGAAGCCTGCATCTTGACAGGCAATTCAATTTCGCTGAGTCGA
>CBDATU010000011.1:985000-1107823 GCA_965199865.1 uncultured Rhodobacter sp.
ACTCACCGCACAGATGTTCCAGGGCCTTAATCGGTTCCGGGCCTAGACCACCGGACAGCCCCTGATAGAACCACCAGACCGCCGGGAACGGCGCTACGATATAGAGAAGGCCTGGCGGCAGTCGCCTAGAAGCATTGTTTATTCTTTGTACAATCGACATACCGCCAGCCACAGCGCCGCTCCTCTTCCGAAAACGGGGCCTGCCCCCGATTGGTCATTCCGCCAGTACGTGACATGTTCTGACCGAGCAGGCCAAACGGCATGCTCCAGCGCACCAGTGGTCAGTAAAACTTAGCGAGATCCATGCCGTCATAAAGGCTTGCCACCTCTTCCTGATAGCCGTTGAACATCTTTGTCGGAACCCGGCGCGCGAACAGCCCGCCACCGATCTTCCGTTCACTGGCCTGGCTCCAGCGAGGGTGGCTTACATCCGGATTCACGTTCGAATAGAAGCCATATTCCCTTGCATTTGCCATATTCCAGCTTGTGGGCGGCTCCTCCTCGGTTAGAGTGACCCTCACGATCGACTTGATTGACTTGAATCCGTATTTCCAGGGTACGACAAGCCGGATCGGCGCACCGTTCTGTTTGGGCATGGGCTCGTCATATAGCCCTGTCGCCAGAATGGTCAGCGGATGCATCGCCTCATCCAGCCTCAGACCCTCTCGGTACGGCCATTCCAGCACGCCATAGCGCTGCCCGACCATCTCTTCCGGCCGCACAAGCGTCTCAAAGGCGACATAACGGGCCGATGGCTGGACTCCGACGCGTTCCAGCAGATCCGCCAGTTCAAAGCCAACCCAGGGAACCACCATCGACCATGCCTCGACGCAGCGGAATCGATAGATGCGCTCTTCCAGCTCCACCGACGCCATTATGTCGTCGAATGAATAGTCACCCGGCTTATCCACCAGCCCGTCAATCCTGACGGTCCAGGGATCAATCGTGAGTTTTTCCGCGTAGCGCGAGGGATCGTCCTTTCCGGTTCCGAACTCATAAAAGTTGTTGTAGCTTGTGATATCCTCAAACGAATTCGGCTCTTCATCCGTCGAGTAACGGCTCGGAGCGGCGCCAAGCTTTGCGAAAGCTGGTGCTGCGACCGCTCCCAGCGTCACAGCACCTGCCCCGGCCATCAACTGCCGTCGGTTCAGATAGGCTTGCCTAGGCGTTACATCTGACCAGTTGAGGTCGTTTTTCCAGCGTCCGGCCATGGAACCCTCCAAAGTTAACATTGCGTCTGATATAACCATGACCGCTGGATTCACCTACTCAACAAACGTTCACAATCACGTCGGAGAACGTTTCAGGAATCCACCATTCAGTGCAGCACGGCATCCTCGGGTGGATGCTGCTGCGAAGAGGCCATCGTTTCGCCAATGAAGAGCCCTTCCGGTCCAGTCCTGACTCTCACCGTCTCGCCATCCTTCAGTTCCCCTGCCAGCAGCATCTCAGCAAGATGGTTCTGAAGCGCCCGCTGAATGGTCCGCTTCAGGGGCCTTGCGCCAAAGACCGGGTCATAGCCCTCGCCGGCCAGCCATTTCCTGGCATCCCTGTCCACGTCCAGCCCGATGTTCCGGCGCGCCAGCCTGCGGCGCAGAAGTTCAAGCTGGATATCCACAATGCCATCCATATCCGCCCGCGACAGCCGGTCAAAGACGATCGTCTCGTCCAGCCGGTTCAGGAATTCCGGCCGAAAATGCGACCTCACGGCATCCATCACATCCCGACGCGCCTGGCTTACGTCAGCTCCTTCCGGCAGTCGGCTCAGCGCCTGGCTGCCCAGGTTGGAGGTCAGAACGATCAGCGTCTGCCTGAAGCTCACATTATGCCCCTGACCGTCGGTCAGCACTCCGTCGTCCAGAACCTGCAGGAGCACATTGAACACGTCAGGATGCGCCTTTTCGACCTCGTCGAACAGAACGACCTGATAGGGCCGTCGCCGAACCGCTTCCGTCAGAACACCACCTTCGTCATAGCCGACATATCCCGGCGGCGCCCCGATCAGCCGCGCCACCGCGTGACGTTCCATGAATTCCGACATGTCGATGCGCACCATCGCCCTGTCGTCGTCGAAAAGAAACTCCGCCAGCGCCTTGGTAAGTTCCGTCTTGCCAACCCCCGTGGGTCCGAGAAACAGAAACGATCCGAGCGGCCGGTTTTCGTCCTGCAGCCCTGCCCGCGCCCGCCGGACCGCGTCCGACACTGCGGTCACCGCCGCTCGCTGGCCAATCACGCGCCTGCCCAGTTCCCTTTCCATATGAAGCAGTTTGCCACGCTCACCCTCGAGCATCTTCGCGGTCGGAATTCCCGTCCATCGCTCAACGACCTGTGCGATCTGATCGGGCCGAACCGCTTCCCCGACCATCAGGTGACCCTGAATATCCTCGACTTCGGTCAACTGCTTCGCGATCTGCGGAATGATGCCATAACTGAGCTCACCAGCTCTCGCGAGATCTCCCTCACGTTTGGCGGCTTCCAGCTCCGCCCGCGCCTGGTCAAGCCGTTCCTTCAGTCTGCGCGCCGATTCCAGCCTGTCACGCTCGGTCTGCCATCGCGTCGTCAGTTCCGATGACCGCTGCTGAAGTTCCGAAACCTCCCTTTCAAGCTTTACCAGCCGTTCGCGGGAGGCCGCATCGTCCTCCTTTTTCAGCGCTTCCGCCTCGATCTGCTTCTGAAGGATCTCGCGATCCAGCGCATCAAGCTCCTCTGGCTTGGAATCCACTTCCATCCTCAAACGGCTTGCCGCTTCATCGACCAGATCAATGGCCTTGTCCGGCAGAAACCTGTCGGTGATGTAACGATTGCTGAGCGTCGCGGCTGACACCAGGGCGGCATCCGAAATCCGTACGCCATGATGCAGCTCATATTTCTCCTTTATGCCGCGCAGAATGGACACCGTGTCCTCGACGGTCGGCTCTTCCACCAGCAGTGGCTGGAACCTACGGGCAAGCGCCGCGTCCTTCTCCACATACCTGCGGTATTCGTCGAGCGTCGTGGCCCCAATGCAATGCAGTTCGCCTCGCGCAAGTGCGGGTTTGATCAGATTGGCGGCATCCATCGCACCATCGGATTTACCCGCGCCGACAAGCGTATGCATCTCGTCGATGAACAGGATGATCTCGCCCGCCGCCGCCTGGGTCTCCTTCAGGACCGCCTTTAGCCGTTCCTCGAATTCGCCACGGTATTTCGCGCCGGCGATCAGCGCGCCCATGTCAATCGCCATGAGCTTCTTGTTCCTCAGGCTCTCAGGAACATCACCATTGACGATTCGTATCGCCATGCCTTCCGCGACCGCGGTCTTTCCGACGCCGGGATCGCCAATCAGCACCGGGTTGTTTTTGGTTCGTCGGCTCAGGACCTGCATCGAGCGGCGGATTTCCTCATCACGGCCGACGATGGGGTCTATCTTTCCCTGGGCCGCGGCCGCCGTCAGGTCATGCGCGAACTTTGCCAGCGCATCGTAGTTCTCCTCAGCTGATGCACTATCCGCGGTACGTCCCTTGCGGATGTCATTGATCGCCGAATTCAGCGTCATCGCAGTGACGGCTCCAGCTTCCAGTGCCTCCTTCGCCCTTGACTTCACGACCGCTAGCGCCGTCAGGATCCGTTCAGCGGGAACGAAATCATCCCCGGCTTTGGTTGCCAGCTTCTCCGCTTCGTCGAGCACTTTCACGAACTGTCTGTCCATGAACAGCTGGCCTGTGTTTCCAGTCACCTTCGGCAACCTGGACACGGCCAGATCCGCAGCTTCGACCACCCGCTCAGGCGAGCCACCCGCCCGCCTTATCAGGTTCGAGGCAAATCCCTCACCATCGTCCATGAGGGTCTTCAGCAGATGTTCGGGTACGAGGTTCTGGTTATCTTCGCGTTGCGCCAAAGTCTGGGCGGCCTGCAGATAACCACGCGACCGTTCGGTAAATTTCTCCAGATTCATGGGTATCTCCCTTGTTCAAGCGCCGTGGTGAGAGCACCCGCCTTCGGCATGCTCGCCACGACCTTGAAATGAACTTGGAAATCGTCCAGAAAGAGTTCAACCCGTTCGGCACAAATGGCCGCACTTTCCACGGCAGTTACCCGTTACCGCCGGGAACGGAGCTGGCTGTGCATCCGGACGGGCTGGCGTTGGACAGGTGCCTGCCTGCAAGAAACAGCTGAACGGCCGCAAGGATTCTGGAATTGAGCATTGCCGATGAACGACTGATTGTCGCACTTGACCTTCCGGAAGCTTCCAGCGGGCGTGAACTGGCCTGCCAGCTCGGTGACACCGTCTCCTTCTACAAGATCGGTCTCGGAATGCTGGCCGATGGCGGTCTGGATCTGCTAAGCGAGCTGAAGAACGACCACGGGAAGCGTGTTTTCCTTGACCTGAAACTGTTCGACATCGCCGCCACGATCAGGGCGGCAGTACGGGCAATCGCACGAATTGACGCTGACTTTCTGACGGTGCACGGCGACCCCCACATCGTAAGCGCCGCACGGGAAGGTGCGGGGGAGTCGGATCTGAAGATCATCGGCGTGACGGTTCTAACATCCCTCGACCGCTCGGATCTCGACGCATCGATGATTGTCAAGGGCACGGAATCCAGAATTGTTGTCGAACGCGCCGCGCGAGCGTTCGAGGCTGGTGCTGACGGCGTGATCTGTTCGCCACTCGAAGCGGCAGAGGTCCGCGCCCTACCCGAATCCCGAGGGCGACTGATCGTGACGCCAGGTGTGCGCCCCTCAGGCGCCGACCCCGGCGACCAGAAACGGATCGCAACTCCCGCGGGCGCAATCGCGGCAGGCGCGGACCACATCGTGGTCGGGCGCCCGATCTGGAAATCCGCCGATCCCAGAGCCGCCGCCGCCGCGATTCTCTCCGAACTCGCGGGCGTATAGTGGCTGGTTCATGGCGCCCCCCTGATGGGGTCTGCCATCTGAAATGGACAATGGCGAGCTAAAGCCTTGCCGCTAACGGTTCCCCGCTGAAAGCAGCTTCTCGATTTCCTCACGCGCAGGCATTGCCGGAGCGGTGCCAAGCCGCGTCACTGAAATCGCCGCCGCGGCACATCCGAAGCGCACGGCTTCGACTGGATCCACACCACGCGCCAATGCAGAAGCGAACGCACCATTGAAAGCGTCGCCCGCGCCTGTCGTCTCCAGCACTGGGCCAGCGTCAACTGCGGGCACATGTACGGACTGCGTAGCGTCATGATAGAGAGCGCCCTTTTCGCCCAGCGTGATGATGGCTGCACTCACTCCGAGGGCGAGCAGCAGCTCTGCCGCCTCACGAGCCTCTTCCACTGTCGAAACCGGCAACCCGATGATGCCCTCGGCCTCGGTCTCATTAGGGGTCACAAAGTCACAGAGCGCGAGCATTCCATCCGCCAGATCGACAGCCGGTGCGGGGTTGAGAATCGTTGTTGCTCCACCCGCTCTTGCGATCTCCAGCGCCCGTGCCGCAGCGTCCATCGGCTGCTCAAGCTGGGTCATGAACACTTCAGCACTGCCGATCAGGCCTGCGCGGCCGTCAATGTATTCAGGCGTGATCGTTCTTGCGACACCAGGGCAGACGATGATTGCGTTCTCACCGCTACTTTCCCCGACATAGATGCAGGCCGCACCTGTATAGCCATCCTCATGCTGCGTGACCTGCGGAACCACACCTGCGCGTTCCCAGGCCCTGAACGCAAGGTCGGCGAACGGGTCGACCCCGAGCTTGGTGATGAAATGCGCGTTACCGCCTGCCAATGCGCAGGCGACAGCCTGGTTGGATCCCTTGCCGCCGGGACCAAGCACAAAGGATCTGCCCAGGACAGTCTCTCCCATCTTCGGCAGGCGATCAGCGCGGTAGGTCGTATCGGCAACGAAAACACCCAGAATCACGATCTTGCCGTTCATGTCAGTCCTCCGGCCCAATGACACCCTTGCGAAACATGAAACATCCGTAGAACCGTCGCTCGCCGGTCTGGATCACTGCGTAGGAACGCTTCGCCAGATCATAGAACTCGAACCGTTCGATACCGACCAGAGGGCGATGTGCACCCTCCTCGGCGTCAATCACAGCCTGAACTTCCGCCTGTACCGGCGGCACGGCACCGGGATCATCCACGATCTCCATTCTTCCGGCGAAATCGTCGACGAATGTGTCAAGCGGCAGGACTGACAGTACCGCCTCCACCGCTTCAGCGGCGGTCAGGTTCTCCATTCTGAGCAACTCGCCCAGCACGGTATCTCGGGCGACTGATCCTGATGGGAAATTGGTATCCGCAACGATTACGGTGTCGCCATGGCCCATATCACGCAACGCGTAGAGTACGTCCGCGTTCAGCCGCGGATCAATTCCTTTCAGCATGCTTTCCCTCCCTAGCTGTCCACATTGAACAGGTTTTCGACCGCTTCCGCCATGGCGGCACCCACCGCTGCCTGTCCCTCGGAAGTCAGGTGGATGCCATCGACCGGATCCACCTCTACCACGCAGCCCAGATCAATGAACGCCACTTCCTGCCGTCTGGCCACCTCGGCCAATAGCGGTGGCAGAGCGCGCGACTTCGCGGCACCGCCCACGAACATGTCCCCCAGAAATCCCACTTCCTCAATCGGTGCCGGTGCCGAAAGCAGCACCCGCGGTGGCGCAAGGTCCGGGCCTGCACCCGAAGTCCTGATCACGGTTACCAGACGCTCAAGCCCAAGGGCGATATCACTCGCGGGCACCGAAAATCTCGCCTTGAGATCATTGGTTCCGAGCGCAACGATCACCAGATCGACCGGCCGGTGTGTTTCAAGCAATGCGGGCAGCACCCGCAGACCGTTCCTGTGCTCGCCTTCCACGGGGTCGTCAAAGACGGAATTGCGCCCCGGCTGGCCCTCGGCGATCACCTCCCAGCCTGCCCCAAGAATTCTGGCCATGACGTTAGGCCAGCGCCCTGCCCTTTCGAACCGTTTCGATTCGCCAATCCAACTCATCGCTGGACTACCGTGAGTGTTGCTGTCACCGAAGCAAAGGACCGTCCGCATCTCACTCACTCCCAAATTTTCCGGGAATCATATACCATTGAGTGGAAAGTGGCAGGCCCGGATCCGCGGCTTCCCTCGCCCATGGATACGGAAAGCGCCCCATCCATCACCGCATATGGAATCCTGAACCTGCTGGACGTAAGCCCGGCCGTCCAGCCTGAAGGTACTGCAATTGATGCCGCCGGTTCCACCATCATTGGAAGAGCTTCCACCTTTCAGAAACGGAAGAGCGGGCGCGCCCGCGACTTGTTCCGCCGATGGTCCGGAAGCTCCAGCGCAGCTCACGAAGCCCTCCAGGCCCGCAGATTTCAATCCTGGACATCTCTCGGTTTCCTCGCTGATCCACGCAAGACCTAACCGGACGACGCCGGTCTGTCCATCGCTGGCGTTCTGGCATATCCGTCCGCGGAACCGTTAACGACTCCTGGTGGAGATTCAGGAAACGCCCATGGATGCCCGAGCCGCATCAGAGACTGTCCACCAGGCTGGAGCGCTAACGGAACCGCGAGACGATGCGGTATCAATTGACACGGAACGAACCACGTTGCATCCCTTTCGAAAACCAAACCAAATTGTTCAGGCAACGAGATGCGGTTAGGGTATATTGAGTTGGCATTGGCCTGTGTGGTCTGTTCATTACCTGCGACAGCTCCCGCAACCACACTCACATATGAGTGCGAGATTCGGGAAAGAGGTAACAGCGGATGGATTCCCAGCGAACTCACGATCGTCCATGACACTGAACAGGACACGGCCCTGATCTGGGATCCTGTCGTCCTGCTATTCAATGAGGGGCAACCGCTGGAAGGCAGGGTGGATATCGAGAACGCGCGACGCATAACATTTGCGTGGTCGGTAAAGGAGGCCAGAAGCGATACCGGCCAGTATGTGAGCGCGATGAATTACCGTGCGACACTTCTGAAGGAGCGGGAGGCAATTCGGATCTTCGCCATTCCCCTGGGCTATTCCAACAATTTCAATGGCGACGGCACATGTTCCCTTAAAGTCGCATAGGGGTTGTCGCGTAGCTCCGGGACCAGAGCCGCCGATTACGTCAATCATGCCTTCCTGCGCCTCCGGTTCCCATCACGGATCCTCCGTCCGGCCAGTTTCGGAAACACGGTCCCGGCGCATATTTGCCGCGGAAAGTCGGACAGGAACGAAGCATTTGTCGCAAACAGGCAAGAACCAGTGATCCCTGATTCGAATCCTCATTCATGGACAGTTCCGGAGAGTTTCGTGGAAATCGCCAAGCTACATCCTCACCCCAACATGGAATACTGGCAGGAACGCGTTGACCTCGCGGCAGCCTTCAGGTGGACAGAACGGCTAAACCTGCATGAAGCGGTTTCCAATCACTTTTCCCTAGCCGTGAATGAGGACGGCACGCGATTCCTGATGAATCCCAATCAGGTGCATTTCAGCAGGATAAAGGCATCCGACATGCTTCTTCTGGATGCCAATGATCCTGATACGCTTTCCGGACCCAACGCCCCGGACGCCACAGCCTGGGGTCTGCATGGTGCGATTCACCGTCGCTGCCCTCACGCACGATGCGCGATGCATGTGCATTCAGTCCACGCGACGGTCCTTGCCTCGCTTGCGGACAGCAGCCTGCCACCGATCGACCAGAACACGGCGATATTCTTTAACCGCTACGTGATCGACGAATGCTATGGTGGGCTGGCGTTTGAGGAAGAGGGTGAGCGCTGCGCACAGCTGTTCGGCGATCCAAAGAAGAAAGTGATGATCATGGGTAACCATGGCATCATGGTGATTGGAGACAGTGTGGCCGATGCATTCAACCGAATGTATTTCTTCGAACGTGCCGCCGAAACCTACATCCGGGCCCTGCAGACGGGCCAGGCCCTGCGGGTGCTCAGCGATGAGGTCGCAGAAAAGACCGCCAGCGAAATCGAGCGCTACGACGATCAGGCGCACCGCCACCTGAGTGAACTGAAGGCGATTCTGGATGAGGAGGGGAACAGCTATGCCCAGTGACTTCGCTGATGATGCGGAGGCGGCGCGCTGGAACTATCGTCCATCCAGGCCGGTCGCGCTGAACCCTCTGTTTTCATGGCCTCCGAGGCCACTTGCCATAGTGCGTTGGTATCAGGCCTATTGGCTGGCCCTGACGACTTCAACACTGACGGTCGCTTTTGCGGTCTTCGTGTTCTTCGCGTTCCTGCCTCCGCTGGAGGCAATGACGGAATGGAACCTGGATTGGGTTCTTCGCGTCTATCTCGCCAACCTGGTTCCGCACTGCATCTGCGCAGGCCTGCTACACTACTGGCTCTACATGCGCAAAGGCCAGGGCAGGACCTTCAAGTTCGACCCGCGCGAACAGGCGACCGATAACGGGACCTTTACTTTCAGGGATCAGGTTCGGGACAATATGTTCTGGACGATCGCAAGCGGAATCACAATATGGACAGCATTTCAGCTGCCAGTCTACTGGGCGATGGCGAACGGGTGGGCCCCGGCGATCCTCTTCCCTGAACATCCGGTCTGGTTCGTGCTGATGTTTCCGTTCCTTGTGATCTGGTCAAGTTTCCACTTTTACTGGATTCACCGCGCCCTGCACATCCCATGGCTGTATCGGATCGCCCATGCCCTGCATCACAGGAACATCAATGTCGGTCCCTGGTCGGGCATCTCGATGCATCCCGTCGAGCATGTCCTGTTTTTCACCAATTTCCTGATACATTTTGTCGTGCCGAGCCATCCGATCCATGTCCTGTTCCATGGATATATGCAGGCTACGCATCCGGTGTTCTCGCATTCAGGATTTGACCAGCTTTGCGTGAAGGACCGGGAGCGCGCGAAGATGGGCGACTTCTTCCACCAGCTTCACCATCGGTATTTCGAGTGCAATTACGGCACGGTGGAGATGCCCTGGGACCGTTGGTTCGGCTCGTTCCACGATGGCTCCGAGAAAGCCACCGTAAAGACAAGAGCGCGAAAAAAGCGGATGCATGCGTAACGTGGATTCGTCTGGAACGACTCTGGATGTCCGCAATCCCGTTATCCGCTCAGGCTTTCCGGAAAAGCGCGATGTAACCCCGGTCATGTCTGTGATCGCCCTTCGCGTTCGGACCGTAAAGCGGAATCTCGGGAAGCTCCAGATCCGTGATCCTGTCAGACAGGTCCTCAAGCTTCCCGCCAAAATCCAGGGCATGGAAGTGCTTTGCGTTGATTGATAGGGAAAACAGGGCTTTGGGCGCGGCGAACCTGAGAAGCGCATCGATCGCGTCAGGCCCGACATGGCCGTGCGTAAATGTGCCGGAACTCGTAACCCCGGCATACCCGCCAGCGGACAGCGTCAACCCGCCAAAGATGTCACCTTCGATCAGATTCCGATAGACGTTCTTGCGCGTCACAACAGCCAGCATCTCCGGGGACAGATCAACGCCATCGACCGGCCCAATGCCCAATTCCGCCAGCCTCACGCCACACAGCCCGGTACCGCAGCCAAAATCCAGCACCGGCCCGATGCCCCCTGTCCGCACAAATGCCTCCGCGACCTTCCGCGGCAGGTGAAAATCCATTTCCACGGCGAAACCGTCATCGTAGGTTTCGGCCCATTCGGCATATAACCGTCTGGTTTCTTCCGGCGAATCAAGCGCGTAAGCGTCCTTGAGGTCAGGTCCGCTCATCGTGTTCCTCCATGACAGTGTCCAATCTGCGGCCGGGTGCCGTCCTGGCAGGGCCCCAAGGGTCAGACTTCATGGATTTCGCAGACCTCGACGGAGCCGGAGCCATCCCGCACCAGTGGACAGCCTTTCGCCAACTCGTTCGCCTCGTTCTGGTCCGCAACCTCAACAACAGTATATCCAGTCAGTGGATTGGCTCCACCACCCTCAACGACGCCGTCCCCACTCACGGTCCAGGACCTGCCACAGGGGCCGCCGTCATCGATAAGCCTGTCGCCCATCTCACCGTACCAGTCATTCCACAATCCCATGACCCGCTCGATCTCGGCAGGGTCGGAAGGCACATTCCCTCCATGATAGGCGAAAATGAACGTCGGCATGTCTCTCTCTCCTGTGTGAATTCCCATCTTCTGCCGGCCGCTCCACTGTGTTCGGCATGACTGCTGCCGATTGCCAGTCCACAGAATCCGGAAGCCGCCATCGGCAGCGCTACTGAAGCGTTCGAGGCAGATTCGCCTGTATCGGGTCCCGACACAAGCGGTTTCTGATCATTGCCCCGGTCCGTGCCTGGCAGCCTGCCGGTATTGGATCGACGGTCAACTGATTTCCGGTGGATCGACGGAGCCAAACTTTCAGCAGAACCAGAGCGAAATATGCCACCTCCTGAATTTTCCTCGGAAGAAAGGGGATCCACCCCGTCGGAATTGATTCCGTATCGCAGAGGCAAGGAAAGTCGGGAGGGAACCAAGGCGGGCAACGGCAGGTGGTATCCGTCGAGCCCGGCATTCCCTGCTCCCAGCATCCCCCAGAACCGTCCACCCACGCCCAACCTCCACGGGACCGCCGCCGTTTCCAGCGTGGAATTTCATTGGGCGGGAAGGTGAACGCTCCCACCGCCTGACCCGTCATCTTCCGTTCGGGCTCCTACTCTGTCAGCGGTCCTGAGCTGCGCTTCAAAGTTGCATGGCAGACGGGAAGTGAACGCTGACGCAGAGTTGCGCGGCCGCCGCGCAGTAAAACGCCCACTGGATCCAGTGATGTCCGTATGCCGATGATTTCAGATCCGCGTCATCCACTGTTCCGCCAGTCCAGGATGATGAACGGCTCCTCGATTTCACGGGAGGCGATTGAACCATAGAGGTTAGCCGGGTCGTCCGGACTGACCGTCCGCATCAGTTCCGAAAACGTGACTCTCCCCTCGGCGAGCCAGTTCAAGGCCCGCTGAAAGCCCGAGAAACTGCTGTGCGGCGCGTTGTTGTAGCCTTCAAGCAACTCCTCCCACAGAAAGCCCCGTGACAGGACCGGCACTTCCCATTCCCAGCCGCTGCGCAGGGTGAGAAGGTTGAAAAATACCGCTTTCATTATCTCATGTGCCGAATGCTCGGTGAAACGCCTCCAGGGCACTCCGACCAGCACGACCTCTCCAAGCTGGCCAACGATGTTGCATCCATCAAGCACGGCGGCTTCATGGCCTGAACAGTCCACGGCAAGCCGGACCCTACCGGAGTAATCCGGATCATCATGTGGCATTCTGGCAAAGGTCCTGGTGATACCGGACCGCTCCACCTGAGATCGCCGGAGTCCATCAGGTTCTACCACCGCAACATCGTAGCCACCAATCCGGAAATTATGTGCGGCACAGATGCCGACCGGACCGGCACCGGTGACGATCACCCTATCTCCAGGTCGTGCCCGCGTGGTCATGAGCGTGGTCATCGAGACCCCCATGAGCCGAGCGATCACCGCGGTCTGCGGATCAAGGCCCTGCGGCACCGGAAGCGTAAAGCGCGCGGCGTATTGCTGCGTCGCCCTGTGATGCCCCATGCAGAACCTGAGATCACCGACCGATACGTCGCTCACTCCCTCGCCGATGTCAGTGACCCGGAAGATGGCTCCGTAGCCTGGCTGGATCGGAAAGTCGTCTCCACCTGCCCAGGCCAGCTCGGTTCCCTGGCTGATGAGCGAACAGACCGTGTCACCGCGGATTTCTCCGGCGGAAAGCGGAACGTCCTGGTAGTTCGTCAGTTCGAATGAGTTCCTTGCGGGAAAAACGATCTGTTGGGGCATTGGGGACCTTACGTGATGACATTGCCGGTGGAAGCGTCAAAGAGATGAAGGGATTCGGGCTTCAGGCGGATCGAGACGGCCGTGTCGCTCTTCACCGGGGTGCTGGCGCTGACCTCGCAGATCAGCTCGTGGCTGCCTACCGATAGGTCGAGAAGAAGTTCCTTGCCAAGATATTCGGTAACACCAACGGTCGCATCAATCGCACCGGCTGCGGATGGATCCACGATCTCGATATCCGCCGGGCGAATACCGATCATCGCCTCGCTTCCTTCCCGCACCTTCCCGGCGTAGCGGTCGGGCAAGGGGATCACCAGCCCGTCGGCGACAAGACTGGCGTCGGAACGCCGTACCGGAATCATGTTCATGGCGGGGCTGCCAATGAAGGTGGCGACAAAGCTGTTGCGGGGGGTCTCGAAAACCTCCTGAGGTGTGCCAGTCTGCTCGATATGCCCATCCCGCATAATCACGATCCGGTCGGCCAGCGTCATCGCCTCGATCTGGTCGTGGGTGACATAGACGATCGTGGTTCCCAGACGTTTGTGTAGCCTGCCGATTTCCCAGCGCACCTGGGTGCGCAGCTTGGCGTCAAGATTCGATAGCGGTTCGTCGAAGAGGAACACGTCCGGTGTGCGCACCATCGCTCGCGCCATGGCCACACGCTGCCTCTGACCACCTGACAGCTGCGAGGGTTTACGTGCCAGTAGCTCGGACAGACCAAGCATCCCAGCCGCCTGACCGATGCGCTCCTCAACCTCATTCGATGAAAGTTTCAGGGGCCGAAGCGCGAATTCCATGTTCTGGCGCACATTCATGTGCGGATAGAGCGCGTAGTTCTGAAACACCATTGCCACGCCTCGATCCTTTGGAGGGCGATCGTTCATTGGCTTGCCGCCGATAATCAGATCGCCCTCCGATATGTCCTCAAGTCCAGCGATCATACGAAGCGTTGTCGATTTACCGCAGCCGGAGGGGCCGAGGAGCACGACGAATTCGCCTTCTTCGATATTGAGGTCTATGCCGTGGACAACTTCGGTTGTTCCGTAGCGCTTGATGACCTGTTTCAGTTCGATGGACGACAATTGCGCTCCCTCACTTCACGGAACCCAAGGTCAGACCGCGCACCAGCCAGCGCTGGCAGGTCAGCACGAAAATGACCCCGGGGATCAGGATGATGAACGAACCGGCCATGATGCGGCCCCATTGCACGGCGTCCGAAGACCAGAAAGACATTACGGCAACGGTGGCCGTCTGGGCCTCTGAGCCAGTCAGCATCAAAGCAAAGATGAACTCGTTCCAGGAAAAAATGAAACAGAACACCGCTGAAACCGCGAGCCCTGGTGCGGCGAGGGGTAGTGTGACGTGCCAGAACGTCGAGAGAAGCCCGTGTCCATCGACCATGGCGGCCTCCTCCAGGGCCATTGGAACCTCATCGAAGAAGCCTTTCATCAACCAGACCGTCAGCGGGATATTGGCTGTCGAATAGATCATGATAAGCGCAAACGGTGTATCGAGAAGTCCGGCGGCCTTGAAGATGATATAGTAGGGTACGACGACCGCGATGGGGGGAAACATCCTCATGGAAAGGATCCAGAAAGCCACATCGTTCATGCGCTTATGCCTGATGCGGCTGAGGGCGTAGGCGGCCAGCGAGCCGAAAGTCAGGCTGAATGCGGTGGAGCCGAGAGCGGTGATCAGTGAATTGCCAATGAATTTGGCGAACGGACGGTCAGTAAAAAGCGCGTGGTAGTGATCCCAGGTGGGCGTGAAGATCATCGCTGGCGGTTTCGAGAACATGATCGGAGTCGGTTTGATCGACGATGATGCTATGATGTAAATCGGTGTCAGGAAGACGATCAGGACTACCGCCAGCAGCAGATAGACCAGGAAAGTCTGTTGTGTGGAAGGCCTGTCCAAGTCTCAGACCTCCTGTTGCCGGTTCAGTGATTTGAAGAAGAGAGTGATCAGGATCACGATAATGGCGAGCGAGACAAAACTGGCTGCCGCGCCGACACCCATCCGCCAGAAGGTAAAGGACTGGCGGTAGATGAACATGGACAGGACTTCGGTTGAATCGCCAGGGCCACCTTTGGTCAGGACAAAGATGATGTCGTAGATCTTGAAGGCGTCGATCGCGCGCAGAAACATGAGCGAAATCAGAACGGGCTTGATCTGGGGAAGGGTCACACGGGTGAAGACATCCCAGCGTGAATTGCCATCGATTCTTGCCGCTTCAAAGGGCTCGGGGCTGAGATTGGTGAGGGCGGCAGCCGTTCCCATCATCACGAAAGGCGTCCACTGCCATATGTCGGCGATCGCGATGGACCAGAGCGCCCATTTCGTCGAGGTGATCCAGGGAATCGGATCGATGCCCAGGAAACTCAGGAAGTAGTTCAGGTAGCCAAGTTCCGGGAAATACAGAAACAGCCAGACGAGGCCGATGATCACTGGTGAGATCATCATCGGGATCAACAGCAACGTTCGCGCGATGCCCATTCCTGGCAGTCTCTGCGTGACCAGCAGCGCGAGTCCAACGCCGAGCACAAGCTGCACCGAAAGCGTCATCGCCATTAGCTTGAAAGTAATCTTCAGAGTATGAAGAAACTCGCTCGATGAGATGATCTCCCGATAGTTCGCCCAACCCACGAACATGCGGGGCACAAACAGCTTTGCAAGGTCATAGGAGCGGAAGCTGAGATAGCCCGCATAGAGCATCGGGTATATGGTTGTGAAAAAGAGGACCAGCACCGCTGGCAGCATGAAAATCAGGAATATCCTGCGATTGCGACGCTTTATGTAAGCCATGCTCTGCTGGTCTGTGGTCGAAATGGGAGCGGACGCCCCGAAGAGAGGTGCGGGGCGTCCACGGGAGGCTGTTGAACCAGACCCTAGGCTACAGGCCTAGTTGAAAATATCGGCCTCAGGATCCGCGATCCATCGGAGCCGCATTTCCAGCGGGAAGACCTTGAGCCGGGTATTGATCTTGGTGCACCCATTGGTCAGCGCTTCCTGCGCGCTATCGGTTTCGCCGGCCATGTACTTGTTCAGCTCAACACCGAAGATCTCTTCCACATCCGCGTAGAACGGGTGGAAAATGCGACGCTGTGCCGTGTCCTGGGTTTCAAGCAGAACCTTGTAGTACGGGTATCTTTCCTGCAGTTCCGGATCAGCGAGAATCGACCTGTGGAACATCGATACGCCGTTTCCTTCCTCGGCGAAACGGCGCATCATATCGCGGGACGTGCCCCACTTTATGAACTCCCATGCCGCTTCTTTCTCACGATCGGACGCCTTGGAATTGATGCCGAAGCTAAGCGCGCCAGTCATGGTTTCCATCGGTCCCCCGTCGCCGGTCGGGCTCGCCTGATAGCCGGCTTCGCCGACCGTTGGCAGCACAGCCTCTTCCGGGTTCGTCAGACGAACGGTACGCACGGACCAATAGCCGGACTGCGCGACCTCACCCCGCTCCATGTAACCGGTACGGATGTCCCACATCAGGCCAAGGTAATCCGGCGGATTGAAGGGTACGAGTTTCTTCATGACCTCGGCCGCCTGCAGGCCAGGCTCACGGTCGATGGCGCAAAGTCCCGTCTCCGCATCCCAGTACTGGCCGCCAAAGCTGCGCATGATCGGGAAGAAATCATGTGTGATCGCCCCAGCGACCCGGCTATATGCCTGAGCGTTACCGTAGAAATCCTTCTCCAATGTCTTGCCAGCAAGGGTTTCACCAGCCTTGCGGGTGAAAAACTCGGCAATATCAATGAACTGGTCCCAAGTCTTGGCCGGGGCCAGATCATAGCCGTATTTCTCTTTGAACGCCGCCTGTTCTTCGGCATTCTCAAAGAGATCCTTGCGGTAATTGACGTGCCAGATCATTCCCGAGGCAGGAAAAGCGATCAGACGTCCCTGCCAGGTGTTTTCCTGGAGCTGGATCGGAATGATGTCGTCGAGATTGATTTCCTCGGCGTCGCGCATGACCAGATCGGTCAGGTCCTCGAGCGCACCCGATTCGCCCAACACACCGACCCAGGGGCTGTCCACCCACATGAGCTGGTAGCTTGGGCGGTTGGCACTGGCCTCAATCACGATTTTGTCGATAAGCCCCGGATAGGGGAACATGTCGATCTGCACCTTGGCGCCGGTCAGTTCCTCAAATTCACCGACAATCGGCGCAAGTCGGGTCACTGACGTATCGCCAATTGCGAGCATTTTCAGCTCGATCCCATCAAATTCGCCCGCCTGGGACATGGTGGCTGCCGCAACGGCGAAGCCCCCTGCCAGCGCGAAATGTCTAAATTTCTTCATCGTTTCCTCCTCTGCTAGGTCAATCGATTCACATTACACACCAAGGACCCGCCATCCGTCATCCAGTCCGGGGCGAGTACATTTTCGGACCCCCCTTTGCCTCGTAGCCAAGTGGTCGGTCCGCACTCAGGATTTCCAGATACTGACCCCATGGGGCGCGAAGATAGAGCCACACGAGCCCGTCCATCGGGCCACCTTCGATCAAGGTCGGCCCTTCCAGGATATCGACACCAGCTTCACGCAGACGATCCGCCGCCTCATACGCATTCTCAACCTCGAAGGCGATGTGCATGGCGCCAACTTCACCATTATGCCTGATCGCGGAAGGCTCTGCGCCTGAGTACTGAAACAGTTCCAGCGCACCACCGGTTCCGATCTGGAGGACCCTCTGGTCGGCAATCCTGCAGCCTGCAGGCACCCCAAGGCGCCGCTTCATGAAGTCGTCGTCCACGTCGACCGAACCACATTCCATGATAGTCTCAGCACCGAACATGGAGGTAAAGAATTCCACCGCCTGTTCCATGTCCGGTACCGTGAACCCGATATGCTGCAGTCCGAATGTCGTGAACATGAGCTTTCCCCTAATCCGCTTCAGGAAATGCCGCGCCGCGGCCCCTCGTTATGTCTGAACACCGCCGGAGGAAGCGGATCGAGGTCGCGGATCATGTCCGAAGCCTTTTCACCGATCATGATCGTTGGTGCATTCGTATTGGATGAGTTGATCGTCGGCATGATCGAACTGTCGCAGACACGCAGGTTTTCGATCCCACGCACCCGGCACTCCGGATCGACTACAGACATGTCGCCATGACCCATGCGGCATGTGCCGACCGGGTGGTGCTGCGTTTTCGCAAGGCGGCAGGCATAGTCGAAAAGCTCCCCGCGCGTCCTGACTTCAGGACCCGGAAGCGCCTCACGGCTGAGATATGCTTTCAGTGCCGGTTGCGAAAGAATCTCACGCGCGATTTCCAGTCCATTGAGCGACATCTCGCGATCATGCGGGTCTGACCAATAGTTTGGGTCGATCAGGGGAGCATCCTTCGGATCGCTCGTGGCCAAGGTGACCGTGCCGCGCGACCGCGGACGCATATAGGCGCAGTTGAGCGTCACTCCACCCCTGTCGATGGTGACGATGCCTTTCTCGATGCCCGAACCCTGGCCGAAATGGAACTGCGTGTCGGGCAATGGGGAAGCGTCGTCCGCATACCAGAACGCACCGGTCTCAAAGAGCGATGACGTCACCGGACCCGTCCTGAACAGGTAATACTGAAACGCGGCGATGGCCGAACGTGGGAACCTGTCCGTGCCGTCATAACTGTGCCGGCCGCTGCATTCCGCCAGTGAACAGAGATCCAGGTGGTCATGTAGGTTCCGTCCCACGCCGGGCAGGTCGTGCACGACCTCCACCCCGACCGACGTCAGATGATCAGCCGGCCCGATCCCGGACAGAAGCAGCAGCCTGGGGCTGCCGATGGCGCCGGACGTCACGAGGATTTCGCGCCGGGCCCGGATGATCTTCGCCCGCCCGCCATCCTCGACCTCGACACCGACCGCCCTGCCGCTTTCGACAATAATGCGCCGAACCTGCAGGCCAGTGCGAAGCTTCAGGTTTGGGCGAAAGAGCGCTGGCTTCAGGAATGCGGTAGCTGCCGAAGACCGGCGGACGTCGCGCTGGGTAAGCTGGTAGTAACCCGAGCCTGCCTGCTGCCTGCCATTGAAATCCGGGTTGTAGGGAATACCGTATTGCTGTGCCGCACGGATGAACGCATCGCAGATCGGCAAAGCACCCCGCGGTGCCGACACGCCCAGCGGTCCTTCCGTTCCATGATAGTCGTCATGGAACCGTTCATTACCCTCAGCCCGTTTGAAATAGGGGAGAATCTCACGATAGCTCCACCCTCCGCATCCTTCGTCCGCCCACGCGTCGTAATCTTTCGCATTGCCGCGTGTATAGACCTGAGCGTTAATCGTACTGCCGCCGCCCACAACTTTCGCCTGGGTATACCAAAGCTCGCGATTGGCCATATGCCGCTGCGGCACCGTCGACCAACCCCAGCTCGCGATCCCCTTGGTCATCTTGGCAAAACCTGCGGGCCAATGGAAAAGGAAGCTTCGGTCCGCTCCGCCAGCCTCAAGAACCGCGACCGATACATCGGGATCCTCGGTAAGGCGGCTCGCCAGGACGCATCCAGATGATCCAGCCCCAGCGATGACATAGTCGAACTCTTCGAAACTGCCGTTCATACCGGCCTCAAGTAACCAAGCGGTTACGTGGAATGTATTACAACGACGGATTCCGAGTCAATGGATTTGTCAATGTCAATTCGGGCGTCCTGAAATTTGGGATATTCCGCTGCGGCCGACCCCACTTCCCACCTGGAATCGCAATGCCTGACCTCTTCCGCAGGAGGTCGGGCACGGGGGTTGGCAGGTCCGGCGGATGTCACTATAGCACTGTTGACTCCTTGGGCGGGCCCCGGCTTCTGAAGGCCCTGTAGAATGCGGTCGCCTGGAGGAGGTATTTCATGCCTTTCCATATTTTCTGCGTCCCCGGCAGGGGCTGGCGTTTCGAGGGGATGAAGCCGACGTAGCGGCCGATGTCGATGGCGGCCTCGCGGATGGTGAAGCCGTCGAAGGGCGGTGCCCGGGCGTCCCTGAAGCCGTAATCCTCCATCCCGATCCAGAGGGCGGTGAGTTCGTCCTCGTCCAGGAAGTCGAGGGCGGGCCGGTCGGGCTCGGCCTTCGCGGCGCGCTGGATGTCGAACACGCGCCATGCGGTGACGGCGTCGAAGGCGAGGCAGCACCGCAGGTCGTCGGCCTCGTCGAGCTGGCGGTCCTCGATGCGGGTGCACTGTTTCAGCGTCTTGAAATATTCCTCGATGGTCCATCTTCTTTCGTACCGCCTGACGGTGTCGATGGCGCCCTGGAGGTCGGGCTTCGCGTCGCTGGACAGCAGCAGCCATGACAGCCGCCGGCCGCCCTTCGGCGGCGTGGTGGCCTCGCTGGCGAGCACCGCGGTGACCGGCAGGGTCTGGCGGCTCCGTCCGGGGGCCTTCAGCTCGACGCGTGCGACGCGGATCTCCGTCTCCGCGGTCCGCGCCGGGCGGGCCCTCACGGCCTTCCGCCCACGCGACCCGGTGATCCCGCCGCGGGCGGCGACATGGACGGTGCGCGTCCCGGCGGCGGGCAGCCCGGAGACGTGCTCCATGAGGTCCACCACCCCGCCACCGGCGATGACGGAGCGGCGGGTCGAGGCGCTGGAACGCACCAGCAGCCCGGCCGCGGCGGGGTCCTCCGCCTGGGCCTCGAACATGTCCCATATGTCGCCCTCGCGGTCGCAGACGGTGATCACGCGCGTTCCAGGGCTGGTCCTCCCGACCTCCTGCGCCAGGGCCAGGCCCTCCAGCCAGCGGCGGCTCCCGCTGCCACCGTCGGGCGTCTCCGTCTCCACCGCCCTGTCCGGTTCCGCCCGCCCCGTGCCTCCGCGCCTGCGGTCGGCCTTCACGGTGACGCCCTCCCGGAAGCTGGCGTCGATGGCCAGCATCCCGAGGCCGCGGCCGGAGGCCGACACCGCCAGCGTCACGTGCGCCGGGATGCCGACGCTGCCCGATCCGCCGCCGCCGAGCTTCGCCAGGCCGCCCGTGGAGCCCTTCAGGCCGGAGAAATCCAGCATCGTGGTGTCCTGGATGGCCAGGACCTCCGTCTCCGCCCGGCAGCGCTGGACCGTGGCCATGCGGTGGCTCTCGATGATGTCGTCCATGCTCACCCTGGGGTTGGAAAGCAGCCTGTAGGCCGCACCCTGATCCTTTTTTCCGGCGAAGACAACGGCGACCGGCTCGCCCGGCCGGGTCTCCCAGGCCCTCCCCATGGCCAGGATCCGGCTGCGCACCCGTCCATCCGGATGGCCGCACAGCCCGAACTCCAGATCCGCCCAGTCGGCGTCCTCCGGGATCGCCGGGGCAGGGCCCAGCCAGCGCGGCGTCTCCGGCCCGCGGCACATGCGGTCGCGCCAGTCCGGATCCAGCGGCCTCATCCAGACGCCGCAGGCCTCCGCTCCCTCCCGGCGGTGGCCGGGCGGATGGCCGGAGGTGGTTCCCGCCAGCTCCCATCCGGCGGCGGCGTAGGCCGTGCCGGCGCGCTCCGCGCCGACATAGGTGAAGGCCATCGCCGGACGGACGCCGTGCAGCCTCTCCCAGTCATCGGGGAGGCGCCTTGCCGCCAGCCCCAGAACGTGGCTGGCCAGGTGCGGGACCTCCACGCCCGGCAGGATCAGGAACCTGGAGTTCTGGACCAGCAGCCCCAGCTTCGCCATCCGCTCCCGGCCGCTCCAGCCGATGTAGGCGTCCCGTGCCCTCTGGTGCCAGTTGGCCGCGTGGAAACAGAGCCCGCCGACGCGCCCCAGGCGTTCGCTGCTGATCCAGTAGAAGAGCAGCGCGCCGGGATTGGACGGGTCGCCCCGGGGATGGTGGCTCTCCATCATCCCCCGCAGGGCGCGCCGCTGCTCCGCCGTCTCCGCCATCTCCAGGCCGACACCGCCGAGCTCCGCGAGCGTGCCGGAGAACCGGACGTCGGGATGCTCCGGCAGCGGCTGGCCGGGAGCCACCGGCGATCCGGCCTGCGGCAGGGTGATGCCGTAGCGCTCCGCGATCTTCGGCAGGGCCAGCCGGGCGGAGGCGAGGCACGGAGCTCCGGCGGCGTTGGTCCAGTCCTCGCGCTCGCACAGGCCTGCCGCCAGACTGCGCCGTCCGGCTCCCGCCGCCGCCGCGGACCTCAGCCACCCGACCGTTCCCTCCCTGAAATGGCGCATCCCGACCTGCATGCGAATCAGGTAGCACGGACCACCTGTGGAATCAACTAATATATAGTGACAGGTCCGGCGGAGGCCGTTTCCACACGCAATGGGAATTCCTTTCCTGCCCACCGCGGCCGGAAGCCCGTTACGGCAAGGTGATGCGCTGCGGGATGGAGCGGGGGTTACGGCATCTATGGGATCCGAAAGGCCCAGCCCCACGAGTTCTCCTGCCACTTCGAGTCCGACTGGCCCCATCGGCGCCGCCGCTACCAGACATGCGCGGCCAGAACCTCTGCGATGCTGCGGACAGTGCTGCTCAGCTGCCGCGTCCAGGCAGTGCTTACCGTGCATTCCTCATGGCGCGGTTGGACGAGAATCACTGCCCGAATTTTGTGCGGCCGACTTGATTCTGCAGGAATCCAGACCAAATCCCAAAGGCATGAGCAACATCCTGTTCTCGTTCGGGCACGGCTATTCAGCGCAGGCCCTTGCACGCATCCTGCTGCCGCAGGGTTGGCGGATCACCGGAACCACGCGCAGATCCGAGAACGCCGCCACTCTAGGCCCATGCGGAATTGATGCGGTCGTCTGGCCTGGCGAGGACATTCGCCCAACGCTTGAGAAAGCCACGCATCTATTGGTCTCTGTCGCTCCAAACGAGCGTGGAGACCCTGTACTTTGCAGAGCCAGAGACGAAATCACGGCCGCTGCGCCACGCCTGAAATGGGTGGGCTATCTCTCAACCACAGCCGTATATGGTGACCGCGATGGCGGTTGGGTCGACGAGACAACCCCTCCGGCACCAGCGACGGAGCGGGGTTGGCGCAGGGTGGATGCCGAACGGCGCTGGCAGACGCTTGCGATCGAGGCCGGTCTGCCACTGCATATCTTTCGTCTTGCAGGCATCTATGGCCCAGGCCGCGGACCCTTCGCGAAGGTCCTCCGCGGAACCGCAAAGCGCGTGCTGAAGCCAGGCCAGGTGTTCAGCCGTATTCATGTCCACGACATCGCCCAGGTTCTGGCAGCATCCATCAACAAGCCAAGCCCCGGTGCCATCTACAACGTCTGTGACGACGCACCTGCCCCTCCAGAGGACGTGATCGGTTATGCAGCGGAACTGCTCGGACGGGCCGCCCCACCCGCAGTCCAGTTCGACGAAGCGAACCTGACGCCATTGGCGCGCAGCTTCTATGCTGAATCCAAGCGGGTTCGTAACGACAGGATGAAGCGGGAACTCGGAGTAAGGCTACTCTATCCAGACTATCGGTCGGGACTGAGAGCCCTGTTGGAAAATGAACCTGCCCGATTGCCCGAGGCGGAACCGCATCCACGGCGCGGAGGGATCTAGGCGCTGTCACTACCACATACTTGACCGGCTCATTCCCTTCTCCGCTCCGTCCGGGCCCGTATGGCCCTGGCATGGGTTTCCGCGACGTTGAGGATGCGCAGGCCCTGCCATAGCTTCTGGGTTCCGGGCAGGGGCTGGCGCTTCGTCGGGCGGAACCCGGCGAGGCCGGCGACGAGCGTGACGTAGCGCGCCACGCTCATGTCCGGCTCCGGCGGCGCCCTCTGGCCGATGACGCGCTCATACGCGGCGTGAATGACCACCGCCTCGACGCTTTCCGGGCTGACATGGCGGTCCGCCGGGCTGTCGGGGCTCTCCCGCGCCAGAAGCTGGAGGTCCCAGACCCGGAACGCGGTTATCGCGTCGAAGGCGAGGCATCTGCGCAGGTCGTCGGCGGCGTCGAGCCTGCGGTCCTTTATCCTCGTCCCCGTCTTCAGGGCCCTGAAGTATTCCTCGATGCGCCAGCGCAGTTCGTAGCGCCTCAGGGCGGTCTCCGCCGTCCGCATGCCGTCGCCGCCCTCGTTGGACAGGAGCATCCAGTGCAGCGCCTCCCCTCCCTTCGCGACGCGCTTCGGCGGGTTCTCCTCGATGGCGGAGACCACCGTCACGGGCAGCGGGCGCCTGTCCCCCGCGTCCCTCGGCGCCGCGATGTCCAGTTCCGCGCAGCGCAGCGTCAGCGTGGCGACGCGCGCTTTCCGGGCCTTCGGCCCGCCGCGTTCGGGAACGGTGATCCTGCGGTGGCCGACCGGCTCCAGCGCGGCGACATGCTCCCACAGGCACCTTTCGTCGCCGTCGGGCAGCGCCACGCGCCGCTTCGCCGAGCGGCTCGCCCGCACCAGCAGCGCGGCGCCGGTCCGGTCCGCTTCGCGGAGAAGGGCCCAGAAGTCGCCTTCGCGGTCACAGACGCTCACGACCTTCGCGTCCGGGCAGGCCTCCGCGAGCTCTCCGGCCCGCCGCAGCCCGTCGATCCAGCGGGTGCTGTCCCTGTCCGGCCGCCGCCGGAAGTCCGCGTCGAGCGTGAACAGCCCGAGCGGGCGTCCGCTGCCGTTCAGTGCCACGCCGCAGTGGGCGAGGATGCCGTCGGTGCCCTTTCCGCCGCCGCCGAGCCCGTCCAGCCCGGACGTCGCCGCCAGGGTGCCGTAGTTCAGCGTCGTCGTGTCCTGGACAGCCAGGATCACCGGCTCCAGGCGGCAGCGCTCCACCGTCGCCTCCAGGTGGGGTTCGAGTATGTCGTCCATGGTCACCCCAGCGTTCGAGAGCAGCCTGTAAGCCGCCTCCTGCTCCGCCCTGCCCGGAAACAGCTCCGGCACCGGCGCACCGAGCTTCCTGGTCCAGGCCGCCCCCATCGCGGCGATCCGGCGGCGGACCCGGCCGTCCGGATGGCTGCTCCGCGCGTATTCCCGCTCCGCCCAGTCGCCCCCGCGGTGCAGCGGTCCGGTATGCCCGAGCCTGCGCTCCGGCTCCGCCTGGAGAACCTTCCGCCAGTCCGGCTGCAGCGGCAGCGTCCACACGCTGCGACGGATGCCCGAACGCCGCCCGGAGGTCAGGCCGGGACATCTCTCCCAGCCCGCCGCCCTGTAACCCGTCCCGGCGTGGTCCGGACCCACGAGCGTGTAGGCGAGGACGGGGCGGACCCCGTAGAGGGCCTGCCAGTCGTCCGCCACGCGCTCCGCCGCCAGCCGCAGCGCCAGGGAGGCGAGGCCGTGGACCCTCACGGAAGGTCTGATCAGGAAGCGGTGGTTGTTAAGGACGAGGCCCATGTTCGCGATCCGCGCCCGCGCCGACCAGCCGATGGCACCGTCCCGAGGCCCCAGCTGGCAGGACGCCGGAACGAAGCCCAGACCGCCGAGCCGCCCCTGCGCGCCGCTCACGATCCAGTACCGCAGCTGCCCTCCCGGAGCCCGCCGCCAGCCCTCCGGATGGTGCGTCTCCATCATCGACTCCCAGGCGCGGCGGTCCGCCTCCGCCAACGGCTCCAGCCGGACCCCGCCGAGCGCGTCCAGAGCGCACTCGACCGGGGCGCCGCCAGGGTCGTCGGCGGCCGGTCGCCCGTTGGACGACGCGAAGCGCGGCGCCGCCTCCGGCAGCGTCAGGCCGAGCTCCTCCGCGAGCAGGGGAAGGACCCGCATCCCGGTGACCGTCGACGGCCTCCCGTCGTGGGTCAGCCAACCCTCCCGGCCGCTCAGCTCGCGGGCGAGGCCCGAACGCGTGACGCCGCCGCGGAGGCATTCGTTCCCCAGCCACTCGACCGTGGCAGGGGAAATCTGTCTGAGACCAATATACATGGTCCCCGATTCGCATGGATCCGATCTATAGTCAAGTATGCGGTAGTGACAGATCTAGGCGGATTCGGTCATCAGGCCCGTTTGCCCTTCGGACTGTCGATACCCAGTATATTCAGAACCTTTGCCTCAATGTGCTCGGAGTTCATTTTTGCCACATCATACATCTCCCGGGGGCCGGCCTGATCAATGAATATGTCCGGGAGCACCATTGATCGGAATTTCAGACCAGCATCGAACACGCCTTCCTCGGCCAGAAGATGAGCGACATGGCTGCCGAATCCACCCAAAGCGCCTTCCTCTATCGTGATCAGCGCAGTGTGCTCGGCGGCCAACTGCAGAATCAGTTCCCGGTCAAGCGGCTTTGCGAAACGCGCATCCGCGATGGTTGGGTTAACGCCGCGCCCAGACAACGCTTCCGCGGCCTCTTCAACCTCCTTAAGCCGCGCACCGAATGACAGGATCGCGACATCGGCCCCTTGCCGAATCAGGCGTCCCTTGCCAATCGCAAGCCTTTCGCCGCGCTCCGGAAGCTCGACGCCAACCGCTTCGCCCCTCGGAAACCGGAAGGCGATGGGACCATCGTCGTGCTCCACCGCGGTCACGATCATGTGACGAAGTTCGGCCTCATCCGCTGCCGCCATCACCACGAAACCTGGCAGGGTGGAAAGATACGTTATGTCATAGGCACCCGCATGCGTCGCGCCATCGGCACCCACCAACCCGGCCCGATCAATGGCGAAGCGAACTGGCAGCCTCTGCAGGGCAACGTCATGCACCACCTGGTCATAGCCCCGCTGAAGGAATGTCGAATAGATCGCGCAGAAGGGCCTCATGCCACCGGCGGCCAGACCGGCGGAGAAGGTCACTCCGTGCTGCTCGGCAATACCAACATCAAAACAGCGACTTGGAAAGCGTTCGGCGAATTGTTTGAGTCCGGTACCATCCGGCATAGCCGCCGTCACAGCCACGATTCTCTCATCGCGTGCCGCCTCGTCAATTAGCGTGCTGCCGAAGACGTTTGTGTAGGTGGGCGCGTTTGACGCCGCCTTTTTCGCCTTGCCCGTGGCCGGATCGAATTTTCCTACACCGTGGCCCCTGTCGCGGGCGGTTTCGGCGGGCGCGAATCCCTTTCCCTTGCTGGTGATCACATGGACAAGTGTTGGTCCGGTCGCGCGATCGCGTACCGTGCGCAGGACAGGCAGCAGCTGGCCAAGGTCATGACCATCAATCGGGCCAACATATGAGAAACCAAGTTCCTCGAACAGCGTACCGCCAATGGCCACGCCCTTGATCGCCCCCGTCGCCCGCCTGGCGCTTTCCCGGAATGGTTCTGGCAGCAGGCTCACGGCACCTTTGGCGGCGGCTTTCAGCTCCTGAAACGGCGCCCCCGAATAAAGCCGGGACAGGTAGGACGATAACGCGCCTACTGGCGGGGCGATCGACATCTCGTTGTCGTTGAGTATGACTATGAGCCTTCTGCCCAGATGGCCGGCGTTGTTCATCGCTTCGAACGCCATTCCAGCGCTCATCGCTCCATCTCCGATCACGGCAATCGCATCGCCCAGTTCCGGCTGAGGCGAACCACCCAGGTCTCGGGCCACAGTGAAGCCCAGAGCGGCTGAGATCGAAGTTGAGGAATGTGCGGCACCGAAGGGATCGTACGGACTCTCGCTGCGTTTGGTAAAGCCGGACAGGCCCCCTTTCTGCCGAAGCGTCCGTATCCGGTCACGTCTCCCCGTAAGGATCTTATGCGGATAGCATTGGTGGCTGACATCCCAGATCAGTCGGTCCCGCGGGGTATCGAACACCGCGTGCAGCGCCACTGTCAGCTCCACCACGCCGAGCCCCGCTCCTAGATGTCCCCCGGTCTCGCTGACCGCGCTGATGGTCTCCGCGCGCAGTTCATCCGCCAGCTGAAAGAGTTCCCGGTCCGACAGGGCCTTCACATCCGCAGGAAGGCCTATCCGATCCAGCGTTGGAGTTCGGGGGCTGTCTGGCATCACACTACCTCCCGGCCACTGGTTCACATCTGGCGCAGGACAGCAAATCGCACCGCCTGCCGCAGCATCCCCGCATTCGTGCCAAAGGGATCCAGCGCAGCCTCTGCCTGCGCAACCAATTCTCGCGCATGAGCCTTGGCTCCGTCAAGTCCCAAAAGCGAAACAAATGTCGCCTTTCCGGCAGCGCTGTCCTTTCGTAAACGTTTACCCGCCAGCGCACTGTCACCCTCCGCATCAAGGATGTCGTCCGCGATCTGGAAAGCGAGGCCTAGCGGGTGTGCATATCGACGCATCGGCTCCGGATCCGCACCTGCGAGAATGGCTCCTGCAGTGCAGGACCATTCAAACAGCGCGCCGGTCTTCGCCTCCTGCAGCTCAACGATTTCATCCAGCGAAAGAGGCTGTTCCGCCATTTCCGCCGCGACGTCGAGCGCCTGTCCCCGGACCATTCCCCTTGCACCTGCGCTTCTGGAAAGCGATGCGATCAATTCCAGTTGCGTAGCCGGTTTGCCAACTCCCTCGTCCGCAAGGAGCCCAAATGCCAGGGTCTGGAGCGCATCACCCGCCAGGACGGCCATCGCTTCATCCCACTTTACGTGAATGGTAGGCTGCCCTCGCCGCTGCTCATCATTGTCCATGCAGGGCAGATCATCATGAACCAACGAATAGGCATGGATCAATTCGACGGCCGCAGCCGCCTGCAGCGAACCTTCCCCATCCACACCGTGCAGCTTGGCGCTTTGCATTACCAGAAAGCCGCGCAGCCCCTTACCGCCACCGACGGCATGGAGCATTGGCTCGAGTAGCGGCGTCGGGGCCTGCGACGCAATCACCTCCACCAAACGGGCCTGGACTACGGTGGACGCTTCCTGCAGTGCAGCCTGAAAACTCATGGGTCGTCCGTCGGACGTGCACCTGTGAGTTCACCCTGTTCATTGAGCGTAATCGTTGCGACCTTTTCCTCCGCCTCTTTCAGCTTTTCCTCACATCGCTTCTTCAGGGCGGCTCCGCGTTCGTATAGCTGAATGGAAGCCTCAAGCTCTACATCGCCCGCTTCCAGCTGTCGGACAACAGCTTCGAGCTCGCGCATCGCCTCCTCGAAGCTCATTTCGTTGACAGGCCTGTCGCTCATACCACCTCCAAAGGATTTTTCGATGCATACATGAGCACAATGTATATTTGTGTACATTGTGTATTTTGTAACAGTTTAGCCACATTCGTGAGCGAATGCCAGTGCATTGATTCCAGCATCCGGAACCCGTGGTTTCCTGCAGCGATGAATTCACGCGGATCCGCTGTCCACAGGAACGGCCGTACTTCTTCGCTGCCACGTCTGTTCAAGGGGCGTTCGATTGGGTTCTGAAGACCCTCCGTTTAGCGAAAGACGCCGCGCCTGATTTGGAGTCGCGGGAATCCGGCAAAGACGCCCTCGACAGCATTCAGCCAGGATCCGGATGTGGGGACGAAATGAAGCTTGCACTGGAGATGCTGTCCGAGTCGGTCGCGTATCTTTCGGCCTTCGTAGGTGGCATGGCTGTCGAGGAAGGCCTGGATGGCCGTATCCCGGGGGATACGACTCTCGATACGGTTGGGAAAAGGTCTGGAACTTCTGATGGCGGTATTGTGCCAAGGCGTGGCTGATGACCGTTCAACCCAATATTGAGAGAGAGGAGAACAGGGCCGTGGCTCCATGGTACCTATAGTCGTGGTCTGGCTCCGCCCTGGCCATTGGGTCACGCCATTGAGTTGGAGGCAATCGGGTCAACCGTGAGTATTCCTGGCCACCCTGTCAGCCGCAATCGGGAGCCTGGCCAGCGGCTGTGTGCGGTCACGCGGAACCCCGTCCAGATTTACCACATGAATCGCTCCTACCAGCACGGGAAAGCAGGTCATCAACCTGCCGGACCCGGCCAAGGCGGCCAGCACCGGTCTTCACTGGACAGCCCCAACGAAACACCTGATCGCATGACAGCCATGCCGCCATCCCGTCATGCAGACGCTGATCCCGTGCGTCCCGGAGCCGTGTCATGAGAGCGGATGAGAGGCTTCGGAAAGCGGCAATGGAGAAATCCGACCAGGAGTCGACAGGTCATTGAGTGGCGCATTGCAGTACCGGAGATGGCCATCCGCCTCAGCGGAAGGGATGTCACTCGGACACCACCATCAGCTCTTTCACATGTGCGGCCACACTGTCCGCAAGCGCATCAAGATCGTAACCCCCTTCCAGGGTGGATACGAGGCGCCCATCACAGACCTCTCCGGCCAATTCGCAGAGTCGGCGCGTCACCCAGGCGAAATCCTCAACCGACCAGTTCAGGCTGGCCAGCGGATCATCCTGATGAGCGTCAAATCCGGCCGAGACCAGAATCAGATCCGGCCTGAATTCCTTCACCCTCGGCAAAATCAGGTCGCCATACACCTGCCGCATTTCGACTCCACCGGTCATCGGCTTCAGCGGAACGTTCAGAACGTTGCCATGTGCCCCGCGCTCACTCGCGGCGCCAGTGCCTGGATAAAGCGGCATCTGGTGGCTTGAGCAGAACAGCGCCCGCTCTTCATTCCATAGCAGATCCTGGGTTCCGTTGCCGTGATGAACGTCGAAATCAACCACGGCAGTCCGGTCGAGCCCATGGGCGTCCAGCGCACGCTTTGCCGCCACCGCGATGTTTCCGAACAGGCAGAACCCCATGGCCCGGGCGGTCTCGGCGTGATGACCAGGCGGGCGCATCGCGACAAACGCGTTTTTCGCCCCGCCTTCCAGGACAGTGTCAACCGCCGCACAGCACCCGCCAACAGCACGCTGCGCCGCCTCCAGCGACCCCGGCGATATATGGGTATCCGGATCAAGGGACCGGCTGCCGCTGGCGGGGACCGCCGCTTCAATGCCGTTCACGTAGTCTTCGGGATGGCAGCGCAGGAGATCCGAATGCTGGCAGACTGGGGCTTCGCGGCGGTCGAGCCGCGTGAACTGATCCGCCGCCAGTGCGGTCATGATGGCCTGATAGCGTGCCACGCGCTCGGGGTGACCGGGCGGCGTGATATGATTCAGACTTGAGGGATGGGTAAAGAGAACAGTTGTCATGGCTTAAGGAAACCGGAATTTCGAACCGGGAACAAGTGCCCGTCTTCCGATTCCTGACGTCCCAGCGGAACCGAATGGATCGGATGGTCTTCACCGCCACATTCAGCCAACCGTCACCAACCAGAGCCTATGGCGGGATCAGTCAGGAGCGAGCATATATCCGGCACCGCGAATGGTCTGAAGGTAGCGCGGCTGTCTGGGATTCTGTTCGATTTTCCGTCTCAGCCGAGTGATCTGGACATCCACTGCCCTCTCCTGCGCCTGTCCGCGGTCACGACCCAGGTCCTCTACTAGCCTGGCCCGGCTCAACGGTTCGCCAGGCGCGGCGCTGAAAAGCCTCATCAGCTGGGATTCGGTGGTCGTCAGTCTGACAGGATCATTGCCACGCCACATCTCGCCGCGTTCCATGTCATAGCGGATTGCCCCGAGTGTCAGGAATTTAGGCCTTTGTTCCTTGATCTCTGTGACTGGTGCCCGGCGCAGGATCGCATTGATGCGCAGAAGCAGCTCTTTGGGTTCGAACGGTTTCGCAAGGTAATCATCCGCACCGGCTTCGAGGCCCCTGATCCGGTCATCGGTCTCCGCCTTCGCCGTCAGGAGCAGGATCGGCGTGGTCACATCCCCATCGCGCAGACTCCTGGTCAGACTGACGCCACTCTCGACCGGCATCATCACATCCAGAACGATCAGGTCGAACTCAAGCCCGGAGAGCAGCCGCCGCGCATGAGCCGAATCCCGTGCCGTGGTCGCCAGGAATCCGTTTCGAATCAGGTATTTCTGAAGAAGCCCCCTGATGCGCTCGTCATCGTCAACGACCAGGAGATGTGGTTCGGGCACCCTGCTCATCAGCCCGTCACCTTCCTCGCATTGAAACAGATACGCATTTCGGGGTCCATCAGCGCCTCCAGCACCGTCCTGAACCCGGCCACGGCTTCAGGTCCCGCCAGCCTGTAGGCTGACCGCATCCGCGCATGCTGCACGACGGAAAGCTCCGCCTCAAGCTCCATACCCCGTTCAGTAAGGTAGAGGTTGCGTTCCCGCCTGTCGCGTCGGCCTACGCGGCGCTCAACCAGCCCATCCGCGATCATGGCGCGCAACACTCTGTTCAGGGACTGCTTCGTGACACCAAGCGTATGCAGAAGACTGTTCACGGTGATCCCCGGACTGCGGTTTATGAAATGAAGTGCTCTGTGATGCGCCCTTCCGTAACCTTGATCCGACAGTATACGATCCGGATCGGACGTAAACCCCCGATAGGCGAAGAACATCGCCTCAATGCCCTTTCGCAGCTGTTCGTCGGTGAGATGCAGAAATTTCTCACCGCCATGGCTTACAGATCCGCTTTCTGCCATCGCACCGTTCCAGGTTCACATGATAGGCCTAATATTAAGTCAGCCTTGTTGACATTCCAAGACCTATTGGATAGCGATTCGCGGATTCAGTGCAACTTTGTGACCGTACCGGCCCCAATCTGCGCAACAATCGAACAACGGGGCGAAAGCCCCGCTATCAGGGAACGGCTCCATGAGTGCAGGATATGATGATCGTGATGGCTGGATTTGGCTTGATGGGCAGTTTGTGCCCTGGCGCAGCGCGAATGTACATTTACTCACCCATGCGATGCACTACGCCAGTTCGGTGTTTGAGGGGGAGCGTGCCTATAACGGCAGCATATTCCTGAGCCGCAGGCATTCCGAGCGCCTGATCTATTCAGGCAATGCCATAGACATGCCGATCCCCTATACGGTCGACGAAATCGAGGCGGCAAAATACGAACTGCTGGCAAAAAGCGGTCTGTCCGACGCCTATGTCCGTGCGGTCGCGTGGCGGGGCGCCGGAGAGGACATGGGCGTTGCTTCCGCAAGGAACCCGGTTCGCATGGCGATAGCCGCATGGGAATGGGGCGCGTATTACGGCGACGCGAAGATGAAAGGTGCCCGGCTTGACGTTTCCAGATGGAAACGGCCTTCGCCTGAAACGGCGCCATGTTTTGCCAAAGCCGCTGGACTGTACATGATCTGTACGATGTCCAAACACACCGCTGAGGCGAATGGCTGTTCGGATGCGATGATGCTGGACCACCGTGGTTATGTAGCTGAGGCCACGGGCGCCAACATCTTTTTCGTCCAGGACGGAGAGGTGCACACACCGAAGCCGGACTGCTTCCTGAACGGCCTGACCCGCCAGACCGTGATCGGCATGCTGAAGGAGCGCCAGATCAAGGTATATGAGCGCCACATTGAACCTGGGGAACTGGAAGGCTTCCAGCAATGCTGGCTCACGGGAACCGCAGCCGAAGTGACTCCGGTTGGCCAGATTGGCGATTTTGCCTTTGAAGTCGGCGCGCTCACACGCGACATCGCGGAGTCGTATGAGCGGTTGGTGCGCAGCTAGCCTGGGCTGGAGTCTGAGAGTTCAGCGTCCGCTGATGAGTTCGACCTCGGCACGCAGCGCGTCCATCAACTGTGCCAGTGACTCAATGTAGTTTTTTGAGGTCAGACGCCCGCTCCCATCGAATTCATCATAGGCCGCGGCGACCATTACCGAGGGACCATTGACCAGGCGCGGACGGAAGACCTGCAGTGCCTGACGCATGGCGTATTGCGCCACTTCCCCGCCACCACGCCCCGCTGCGGCTGACATCACCGCCACCGGCCTGTCCCGCCATGGATTGCCTTCGACCCGACTTACCCAATCCAATGCGTTCTTCAGGACACCGGAAATGGACTTGTTGTATTCCGGCCCGGAGATGAGCACCGCATCCACCGTGGCGATCTGATCCGCGAGTCGCTGTACCTCGTCCGGGATCTGTCACTATCCCTCTGGTGACTCTGGAGGCTCCGCCCATTCCCTCATCGCCCTGTACATCTCCGTTGCCAGCAGCAGGTATTTCATGCCCTTCCACATTTTCTCCGTTCCCGGCAGGGGCTGGCGTTTCGAGGGGATGAAGCCGACGTAACGGCCGATGTCGATGGCGGCCTCGCGGATGGTGAGGCCGTCGAAGGGCGGGGCACGGACATTCCTGAACCGGTACCGGCCCATCGCTATGTACAGGGCGGTGAGCTCGTCCGCGTCCAGGAAATCGAGGGCGGGCCGGTCGGGCTCGGCCTTCGCGGCGCGCTGGATGTCGAACACGCGCCATGCGGTGACGGCGTCGAAGGCGAGACACCTGCGCAGGTCGTCGGCCTCGTCGAGGCGGCGGTCCTCGATGCGGGTGCACTGTTTCAGCGTCCTGAAATATTCCTCGATGGTCCATCTTCTTTCGTACCGCCTGACGGTGTCGATGGCGCCCTGGAGGTCGGGCTTCGCGTCGCTGGACAGCAGCAGCCATGACAGCCGCCGGCCGCCCTTCGGCGGCGTGGTGGTCTCGCTGGCGAGCACCGCGGTGACCGGCAGGGTCTGGCGGCTCTTTCCCGGGGCCTTCAGCTCGACGCGTGCGACGCGGATCTCCGTCTCCGCGGTCCGCGCCGGGCGGGCCCTCACGGCCTTCCGCCCACGCGACCCGGTGATCCCGCCGCGCGCCGCGACGTGGACGGTGCGCGTCCCGGCGGCGGGCAGCCCGGAGACATGCTCCATGAGGTCGACCACCCCGCCGCCGGCGATGACGGAGCGGCGGGTCGAGGCGCTGGAGCGCACCAGCAGCCCGGCCGCGGCGGGGTCCTCCGCCTGGGCCTCGAACATGTCCCATATGTCGCCCTCGCGGTCGCAGACGGTGATCACGCGCGTTCCAGGGCTGGTCCTCCCGACCTCCTGCGCCAGTGCGAGGCCCTCCAGCCAGCGGCGGCTCTCGCTGCCACCGTCGGGTGTCTCCGTCTCCGCCGCCCTGTCCGGTTCCGTCTCCGCCCGCCCCGTGTCTCCGCGCCTGCGGTCGGCCTTCACGGTGACGCCCTCCCGGAAGCCGGCGTCGATGGCCAGCACCCCGAGGCCGCGGCCGGAGGCCGACACCGCCAGCGTCACGTGCGCCGGGATGCCGACGCTGCCCGATCCGCCGCCGCCGAGCCTCGCCAGGCCGCCCGTGGAGCCCTTCAGGCCGGAAAAGTCCAGCATCGTGGTGTCCTGGATGGCCAGGACCTCCCTTTCGGCGCGGCAGCGCCACAAGGTGGCCATGCGGTGGCTCTCGATGATGTCGTCCATGCTCACCCTGGGGTTGGAAAGCAGCCTGTAGGCCGCCTTCTGGTCCTTCCTGTCGGGAAACACGACGGAAACCGGCTCGCCGGGCCGGGTCTCCCAGGCCCTGGCCATGGCCAGGATCCGGTCGCGCACCCTGCTGTCGGCGTGGCCGCACAGGCCGAACTCCAGATCCGCCCAGTCGGCGTTCTCAGGGACCGCCGGGGCCGGGCCCAGCCAGCGCGGCGTCCGAGGCCCGCGGCACATGCGGTCGCGCCAGTCCGGATCCAGCGGCCTCATCCAGACGCCGCAGGCCTCCGCTCCCTCCCGGTGGCCGGGCGGACGGCCGGAGGTGGACCCGGCGAACTCCCATCCGGCGGCCGCGTAGGCCGTGCCCGGGCGTTCCGCGCCGACATAGGTGAAGGCCATCGCCGGACGGACGCCGTGCAGCCTCTCCCAGTCATCGGGAAGCCGCCTTGCCGCCAGACCCAGAACGTGGCTCGCCAGGTGCGGGACCTCCACACCCGGCAGGATGAGGAACCGCGAGTTCTGCACCAGAAGCCGCAGGTTCGCCATCCGCTCCCGGCCGCTCCAGCCGATGTAGGCGTCCCGTGCCCTCTGGTGCCAGTTGGCCGCGTGAAAGCAGAGCCCGCCGACGCGCCCCAGGCGTTCGCTGCTGATCCAGTAGAAGAGCAGCGCGCCGGGATTGGACGGCTCGCCCTGGGGATGGTGGCTCTCCATCATCGCCCGCAGGGCACGCCGCTGCTCCGCCGTCTCCGCCATCTCCAGCCCGACACCGCCGAGCTCCGTGAGCGTGCCGGAGAAGTGGATGTCGGGATGGTCCGGCAGCGGCCCGCGACGACCGGGTGGAGGCCGGCCCGCCGCCGGCAGGGCGATGCCGTAGCGCTCCGCGATCCCCGGCAGGGCCAGCCGGGCGGAGGCGAGGCACGGCGCTCCTGCGGCGTTGGTCCAGCCCTCGCGTTCGCACAGGCCTCCGGCCATGGCGGAACGGCTGGCTCCCGTCGCCGCCATCGACCTCAGCCACTCGACCGTTCCCTCCCTGAAATGACGCATCCCGACCTGCATGCGAATCGGGTATCATCACCACCCTGCCGAGTCAACCACGGACAAGTGACATGTCCGGGATGCCGCGCTCTCGCTCGATGTCTCCGTCGTAGAGGGGCAGGCGCAGGTCAGCTTCAATGTAATCCGATTCGCCGTACATCCGTGCGGCTTCCCTCACCAGCATTCGGTTTGTGGCGTCCCGCCTAAGCGAGCCGCTGATTCCAAGAAGTCTATGCATTGTGGCTATCCTGCATCCATGGCCTTTCGCCATGTATACGCTTGCTGATCCGGTGCAAGGCCTTGCCGTCCCGCCATACCGATGAGAGTCTGGCCGGGTGAGAAGCGGGAGGTGGCCGGTATGCGGCACGGTGGGCGGATTCTTGTTGACCAGTTGCAGGCGCAGGGTGTTAGCCGCGTGTTTTCGGTTCCTGGCGAGAGCTTTCTGGCAGTGCTTGACGCGCTATTTGACAGCAGCATCCAGAATGTCGTTTGCCGACACGAAGGCGGTGCGGCGATGATGGCCGAAGCAACCGGCAAGATGACCGGTCGACCAGGGGTCGCATTCGTTACACGAGGACCGGGAGCGACAAATGCATCTTCGGGCGTGCATGTAGCCCGGCAGGATTCAACGCCTCTGGTCCTGTTCGTCGGCCAGATCGCCCGAGGGCACCGTGACCGGGAAGCGTTTCAGGAAATCGATTATCGTGCGTTCTTCGGACCCGTCGCAAAATGGGCCGCGGAAATCGACCAGACGGAGCGCATTCCGGAATATGTCAACCGGGCTTTCCACGTTGCGACATCAGGCCGTCCCGGGCCGGTCGTTCTGGCCCTACCGGAAGACATGCTGTCCGAATGCAGGGATACCGCTGTGCTCCTTCCTACCGCGATTCCACTGTCTGGACCGGGCGAGGCGGACACCGCTCGCCTGCTGGACGAACTGACCAAGGCCGAACGGCCGCTGGTGATCGCCGGTGGACCGGGGTGGAGTCGGGAAAGCTGCGCCATGCTGCGGCGCTTTGCGGAAAAGCAGAGCCTTCCGGTCGCCACTCCATTCCGTCGGCAGGATCTGATGGACAACCGCTCGCCGAACTATGTCGGCGATCTAGGTGTGGGGATGAACCCGGCACTGGCGCAGCGGCTGCGGGACGCGGATTGCCTGCTGGTGCTCGGCGCCCGACTGGGGGACATCGCCACCGGTGGATACGAGCTGATCGATCCCGCCAGTCCCGAAAAGACGATTCTGCATGTCCATCCCGACCCGGACCTGCCCGGTTCGGTCTATCGAACCGAGCTTAGTCTGGTGGCTCGAGCGCCGGAAATGGTTGCCCAACTCCTGCAGTCCCCCAGAATCGGGGACTGGACCGCATGGACCGAGCGCGCCCGTAAAGCCTATGAGTCCTGGAACCGACCTAGGGAAACGCCGGGATTGGTGAAGCTCGAGCGCGTCGTGCGCTGGCTGAGCGACACGCTTCCGGATGATGCGATCATCACCAATGGCGCGGGGAATTACGCTGCCTTCGTACATCGATACTTCGTTTACAAGGGGCACGGTACGCAGCTGTCACCGACATCAGGATCCATGGGTACGGGCTTTCCCGCGGCAGTGGCGGCAGCCCTTGAACACCCTGACCGGCCAGTGGTCTGCTTTGCGGGAGATGGCTGTTTCCAGATGACGCTGAACGAAATGTCGACTGCGATGCAATATGGCGCGGCCCCAATTGTTGTGGTCTGCACCAACGGGCGTTACGGCACGATACGCATGCATCAGGAAAGGACCTTTCCGGAACGGGTGTCCGGGACAGACCTGGCCAATCCGGACTTCGCGGCGCTGGCGAGAGCCTATGGGGGCCATGGAGAGACCGTAGAGGACGGTGCCGAGTTCCCAGCGGCATTCGAACGGGCGCGTGCATCGGGCCAGCTGGCAGTGGTGGAGCTTCGGCTTGACCCGCGGATGCTGTCGACATCGATGAATCTGGACGAGGCGAGGGAAACCGCAGGCAACCATTGAGCGGTCCTTCCACATGCTCAACTGGCAGGAACGTCCCGATGGCCACTGGCCATTCTGCGTGGTGGCAAGCCCTGGAGCAGCGAATGTATATCCCTCGCTCCGATAGACCGATAACGGAATCCACTGTGGGGCTTTCGCTTTCCGATCCAGACCCGCTCCCGAGCCCGATATATGCGGCCTGGTCGGCCGGAAGCCTTGATGGCTGTCCATGCATTGAGTTGATGGCGATGGGGCACCAACCCGTGACATCGCACATACTGAACCAGCATAATGTGCCACCACAGGCCTGAGACCAACGAAATCGCTCGATCTCACCTGCGCTGACAGATCTCCGTCGCCGCTGCGGTGGTTATGGATGGTTGACCGAATTGCCCGAACGGTCCTGCTGTTTACGGAGCTGACAGCAGCGTCAAGCGGTAAGCCGATTCGCATGCATTCCTGTGATCCGCGCCTCGAGGATCATGCCCTTTCGCTTCGGCACCGCCAGCTCCACCTGGGCGAAATGTTCAGTTCGACCGATTGTCGGACTCTCCATCAGCACCCTATGGGCTCGGCCAATCTGCGCCTCCAGATATCGATTGGCGGCATCCTGTCCAACCGCCCTGAGCCGGGCTGACCGGTCCTTGATCGCCCGTCCATCAACCTGCGGCATTCGTGCCGCCGGCGTGCCTGGGCGTGGCGAATAGGGAAATACGTGCAGCCATGTCAGATCGCATTCACTGACCAGCCGCAGGGAATTCTCAAACATCGTCTCGGTTTCGGTTGGAAACCCCGCAATGATGTCGGCGCCGAATGTCATTCCCGGGCGGAGCCGTCTCATTTCCTCGCAGAACCGGATCGCATCGGCACGCCGATGCCGCCGCTTCATGCGTTTCAGGATGAGGTCGTCGCCCGCCTGAAGGCTCAGATGCAGATGTGGCATCAATCGCGGCTGGTCAGCGAGTGCCCGCTTCAGGCTCCCGTCCACCTCCACGGAGTCGATGGAGCTTAACCTCAGACGCGGCAGTTCCGGAACCGAGTCCAAAATCCGCATCGCCAGGTCACCGAGCCGCAGGTCGCCGGGAAGATCGTTACCCCAGGAGGTGAGGTCGACTCCGGTCAGCACCACTTCCCGGTAACCGCGGTCAGCCATCCTTCGAACCTGCTCCACCACAGTCCCCGCCGGAACCGACCTTGAATTCCCGCGGCCGAATGGAATGATGCAGAATGTGCAGCGATGGTCGCAGCCATTCTGGATCTGAACATAGGCACGGCTTCTGCTGCCAACTCCATCAATGGCGCGGTCCTGTGCCCTGGTGACGCCCATGATGTCACCAACATGAACCGGATCCGTGCTGTCCAGTTCGTCCGATGCGATCCTTTCCCAGGTTTCCGGCTTCATCTTCTCCGCGTTACCGATCACCAGGTCGACTTCCTCCATCCCGGCGAAACCCTTCGGGTCGACCTGCGCCGCGCATCCGGTGACAATCACCCTGGTGCCGGGCTCACCGCGCCGCAGTCGCCGTATCTCCTGACGCGCCTTTCTGACCGCCTCGGCAGTTACGGCGCAGGTATTCACAACCACCGCGTCCTCGACGCCATGTCGTGCGGCAAGCGCCCGCATCGCTTCCGTCTCATAGGCGTTGAGCCGACAGCCCAAGGTTGAAAAACGCGGTGCCATCAGGTCCATCGCCCCGGGCTCAACGCTTCTGGCTCAAGTGTCGCATCGAAGACATGTGTGGTCGGGCCAGCCATCCAGACCCCGTTTTCCTTCCAGTCAATGTCCAGGTTACCACCGTCCAGCCTGACCGTCACCCGCCGACCTGACAGGCCGCGCCGCGCGGCGGCGACCACTGCGGCACAGGAAGACGAGCCAGACGCGGGGGTCACGCCCACTCCACGCTCCCAGACGCGCACGCGGATACGGTCAGGGCCATCCAGGTGGCAGAATTGGACGTTGGTCCGCTCCGGGAACAGGGGATGGCATTCAACTTCCGCCCCTCGGGCTTGCAGATCAACGGCATCGGCATTCTCCACAAAAAACGTGCAATGTGGATTGCCCATGCCGGTCGCGACCGGATCACCCTCCAGCGCAAGGTGCAGTGTGTCCATGTCCTCCGCCAGCGGAATGTCCTTCCAGTCAAACAGGGGCTGCCCCATATTCACACGGGTCCATCCGCTCCCCGCATCCTCGCAGGCAAGAAGGCCACGTTCAGTCCGCAGCACAAGCGCCGCACTGGATGATTCGTCCAGTAGATGACGGGCGACGCAGCGCGTTGCATTGCCGCAAGCGGCGGAACCCGAACCATCGGCATTCCAGAAGCTGAGCCGTGCGTCAGCTTCGGAATCGGCCTCGATGAGGACCAGCTGGTCAAAGCCGACTCCCCGCCTTCTGTCCCCCAGGGCGCGTGCGAACTCCTCCGAAACCGCAACCGGGCGCGTGCGTCCGTCAATGACCATAAAGTCATTTCCCAGCCCGTGCATTTTCATGAATGGCAGGCCGGAGCCCTGATCCCGCTTTTGCATGATCCGGCATATATGCTGGCAGGTCAGGCGAATCCAGAAATTCCTTACCGATACGACCCGCTCAAGGGCTTCGGGACAGCCGGTCGGTGCTCAGGCGTCTCAATCCACATATTGGCCCCATCGTCAACGCGACCAGGAGTCTGACGACAATGACAGGTAGTGTCTCCGTCTGAGGGATCCCGGACATCCGAAAATGCCATCCTGCATGGATGTCCTCGCGGCTCGGGATGCGGGCCGGCAACTCACCACCGTCCGTTCCAGCTGCCGGAACTCCCGGCGAACGGCTTGGACATCAAAAGCCATGATCGAGGCACGCATCCGCATCTCTCAAAAGGGATGCTGTCCTGTTGGCAAGTGCTTCCATATGCACGGGGTTGTCCAACACCTGTCTGGTGATGTCCAATGGCAGGAATCGGTGCATCTCGGCAATGAACTGTGGAGACCGGATAATGGCGTCAACCCTGTCCGCCGCCATCGGGATCCAATCCTGTTTCAGGTCATGAATGGACGCCTTGGCCCGCACCAGATCCGGGACTGCCCCGATACCCTGGCCCCCGAGCCAGTGAATATCCCAGATGTCGCGGTAACGGGGACGGTTTCGCGTGGCGACGGAAACAGGGAATGCCACGAGCTTGCTGGCCAGGATCTCCTGCCTGCTCTGGACCTGGATCACCGATCGGGATTCCCTGACCACATCATAGTTTGGATTGATCTCTTCCGGACGTGCTGTATGGCTTAAACTTCTGTCAATATCGATCTTTATTCGCTGTCTGCGGTGTCCTGGACGGGTTTCAATGCTGATTCGCCATGTCTTGACGCTGGACGCCGAAAGATCCGATGCATTGACAGGTTTTGGATCCCTGACCTCCATGTTCAGACCACTGAGATAGTCAATGCGGGAAAGTCCCTCTTTCAGGTCCACTGCCAGTCCCTCCATCAGGGTGGCCGTGAAATCCGGACCGCCGGAGAAATCCAGATCCTCGCTCAGGCGTGGTGCCCGGTAACAGAGTCGGAGCGCTGTCTCCCCCATGAACGTCAACCCGTCAAGCCAGCCATTCCGCGACAGGATGTTCAGAATATCGTAATGCAACAGCTCTTTCTGAACTGTCTCCCTCATATGCATGAGCGACGAATTGCGCTCCAGAGCCGTGACAAGCATATCTTCAAAGGGATTGCCGGATGTTCTCATAGCGTCTCTTCTTCAAGTTCCCGCAGCTCCTCAAGATCAACCAGATGCAGGTTGCGCCCCACCCGCCGCAGGTCGCGCAGGGCGGTCCATGGCGTAGCCATCCGTAAGGGGCCGGGCGTTGAAAGCGTGGACAGGGCGATGTCACCGGGAGACCTTGCCGTATGGGTAAACTCGATCACCCCGTTATGCGGCAGCTCGACAACACCCTTACGCCCCGTGGTCATCACCGTGAGGCATCCCTGGGGCACTTGGGAAATCACACCGTAGCTGGAAAGGGCGCATTCAAGGCTGACATAGTTGAACTCTCCCCGACGTAGGGCACATGCGATCCGTTCGGTCCGGTCCAGAACGTTCCGGGACAGGGGATTGACATAGACGCCGTTCGCCACCCGCTCCAGAAGTCCCTCGCGCACCAGGCGACGCAGGCTCGCCTCAAGCGCACGCGGGCTGTCCTCATGGAAAATCCGGCGCAGGTCGGTAAGTGTGAACACGTCCCGACCGTTCCGTCGGTCCCAATCCGCCAGGGTTTTGACTGCCTTGGCCATGCGCATGATATCGCTCCATCAAAACGGAAACCTGCTTATTGTTAGTGAAACTGTCCACTATTACAATTGTACGTTCGGGAATATCTCTGTTTATTCGTCTCGGTCGTGTCGCGAATTTGGTGGAAATTCGAAAACGGTGCAATCTCCGGGTGAACATGGTTTCCTCCGATCAGGCGGCGAGGTCAAGGGCGACGGGCCCGGTCGGCAGGGACAGCGTCTGCCAGCCGTCAACCTTTCGCAACCGGATCTGACCCGATGCCAGGAGCGCCCAGAGCAGCATGGGCACGGTCTCCGCGCAGGGTAGCAGCGTCTGGGTCTTTATCCGCCTCCGGAACTCGCCGTTGAGCCTCTCGATGGCGTTGGTCGTCCGCGCCGATCTCCACTGCGACGGGTCGAGCCGGGTGAACGTGAACAGGCGGTCGCCCGCCTCGTCCAGGCTGTCGGCGACGGCCCGGCACTTTTTCCTCCACTTCTTCAGGAACGCCCTGCGGCGGCGCTGGATCTCCTCCACGGTCTCCGCGTAGATCATGTCGCGGTAGTCATTGCCGATCTCGTCATGCAGGCGCTTCGGGGCGTGGCCCAGCAGGTTGCGGTGCTTGTGGACGGTGCAGCGCTGGATCGGCAGATCCTCACCCCAGAGCGTGGTGAGCGCGGCCTCGAGGCCCGGCGCGCCGTCGACGATGACGAACTCCGGCCGCCTGAGGCCGCGCGCGTCGAGGTCGGCCAGGAACCCGCTCCATGCCGCGGTGCTCTCTCCGCCCATCTTTCCTATGGAAAGCAGCACCTTATGGCCGTCCCGGCGCACGCCGACGGCGGCCAGCACGGATATTTTCGTCGCCTTTCCGTCGATCCTGGTCTTTATCACCGTGCCGTCCAGGATCAGGCGGACGATGTCCTCATCGGCCAGGCTGCGGGCGCACCAGGCGTCCCAGTCCGATCTGACCCGGCGCCAGGCCCGGCTGACCACGTCCTTGCTCACGGCCCCCCTGAACAGCGCGAAAAGCGCCCGCTTCACCCGGCGCGTGTTCGTGCCGGAAAGGTAGACGGACGTGATCAGGGCCTCGGCCTTTTTCGTCATGCGCTGGTAGCGCCCGAGCGCCTTCGACCGCCATTCCCTGACCCCGCCGTCCGCGTCCCGGATCCGGGCGCGGGGCATGTCACTATAGCACTGTTGACTCCCTGAGCGGGCCCCGGCTTCTGAAGGCCCTGTAGAATGCGGTTGCCTGGAGGAGGTATTTCATGCCTTTCCACATTTTCTGCGTCCCCGGCAGGGGCTGGCGTTTCGAGGGGATGAAGCCGACGTAGCGGCCGATGTCGATGGCGGCCTCGCGGATGGTGAAGCCGTCGAAGGGCGGGGCCCGGGCGTCCCTGAAGCCGTAATCCTCCATCCCGATCCAGAGGGCGGTGAGCTCGTCCTCGTCCAGGAAATCGAGGGCGGGCCGGTCGGGCTCGGCCTTCGCGGCGCGCTGGATGTCGAACACGCGCCATGCGGTGACGGCGTCGAAGGCGAGGCAGCACCGGAGGTCGTCGGCCTCGTCGAGCTGGCGGTCCTCGATGCGGGTGCACTGTTTCAGCGTCTTGAAATATTCCTCGATTGTCCACCTCGCCTCGTACCGCCTGACGGTGTCGATGGCGCCCTGGAGGTCGGGCTTCGCGTCGCTGGACAGCAGCAGCCATGACAGCCGCCGGCCGCCCTTCGGCGGCGTGGTGGTCTCGCTGGCGAGCACCGCGGTGACCGGCAGGGTCTGGCGGCTCCGTCCGGGGGCCTTCAGCTCGACGCGTGCGACGCGGATCTCCGTCTCCGCGGTCCGCGCCGGGCGGGCCCTCACGGCCTTTCGCCCACGCGACCCGGTGATCCCGCCGCGGGCGGCGACGTGGACGGTGCGCGTCCCGACGGCGGGCAGCCCGGAGACGTGCTCCATGAGGTCCACCACCTCACCGCCGGCGATGACGGAGCGGCGGGTCGAGGCGCTGGAGCGCACCAGCAGCCCGGCCGCGGCGGGGTCTTCCGCCTGGGCCTCGAACATGTCCCATATGTCGCCCTCGCGGTCGCAGACGGTGATCACGCGCGTTCCAGGGCTGGTCCTCCCGACCTCCTGCGCCAGGGCCAGGCCCTCCAGCCAGCGGCGGCTCTCGCTGCCACCGTCGGGCGTCTCCGTCTCCGCCGCCCTGTCCGGTTCCGGCTCCGCCCGCCCCGTGCCTCCGCGCCTGCGGTCGGCCTTCACGGTGACGCCCTCCCGGAAGCTGGCGTCGATGGCCAGCACCCCGAGGCCGCGGCCGGAGGCCGACACCGCCAGCGTCACGTGCGCCGGGATGCCGACGCTGCCCGATCCGCCGCCGCCGAGCTTCGCCAGACCGCCCGTGGAGCCCTTCAGGCCGGAAAAGTCCAGCATCGTGGTGTCCTGGATGGCCAGGACCTCCGTCTCGGCCCGGCAGCGCTGGAGCGTGGCCATGCGGTGGCTCTCGATGATGTCGTCCATGCTCACCCTGGGGTTGGAAAGCAGCCTGTAGGCCGCACCCTGATCCTTTTTTCCGGCGAAGACAACGGCGACCGGCTCACCGGGCCGGGTCTCCCAGGCCCTCCCCATGGCCAGGATCCGGCTGCGCACCCGTCCGTCGGGATGGCCGCACAGCCCGAACTCCAGGTCCGCCCAGTCGGCGTCCTCCGGGATCGCCGGGGCCGGGCCCAGCCAGCGCGGCGTCTCCGGCCCGCGGCACATGCGGTCGCGCCAGTCCGGATCCAGCGGCCTCATCCAGACGCCGCAGGCCTCCGCTCCCTCCCGGCGGTGGCCGGGAGGATGGCCGGAGGTGGTCCCGGCGAACTCCCATCCGGCCGCCGCGTAGGCCGTGCCGGGGCGCTCCGCGCCGACATAGGTGAAGGCCATCGCCGGACGGACGCCGTGCAGCCTCTCCCAGTCATCGGGAAGCCGCCGCGCCGCCAGCCCCAGAACGTGGCTGGCCAGGTGCGGGACCTCCACGCCTGGCAGGATCAGGAACCTGGAGTTCTGCACCAGCAGCCCCAGCTTCGCCATCCGCTCCCGGCCGCTCCAGCCGATGTAGGCGTCCCGTGCCCTCTGGTGCCAGTTGGCCGCGTGAAAGCAGAGCCCGCCGACGCGCCCCAGGCGTTCGCTGCTGATCCAGTAGAAGAGGAGAGCGCCGGGATTGGACGGGTCGCCCCGGGGATGGTGGCTCTCCATCATCCCCCGCAGGGCGCGCCGCTCCTCCGCCGTCTCCGCCATCTCCAGCCCGACACCGCCGAGCTCCGCGAGCGTGCCGGAGAACCGGACGTCGGGATGCTCCGGCAGCGGCTGGCCGGGAGCCACCGGCGATCCGGCCTGCGGCAGGGTGATGCCGTAGCGCTCCGCGATCTTCGGCAGGGCCAGCCGGGCGGAAGCGAGGCACGGCGCTCCGGCGGCGTTGGTCCAGTCCTCGCGCTCGCACAGCCCCGCCGCCAGACTGCGCCGTCCGGCTCCCGCCGCCGCCGCGGACCTCAGCCACCCGACCGTTTCCTCCCCGAAATGGCGCATCCCGACCTGCATGCGAATCAGGTAGCACGGGCGACCTATGGAATCAACTAATATATAGTGACATGCGCGGGGCACGCTGACGGTCTCCGTCCCGAACGTTCCGGTGATCCGCCGGTCGCGGTGGCCGTGACGGTAGCCCTTCACCTCCCCGTCCCCGCGCCGGTAGCGGAGCCGGCCGAGGAACTCGGAGAGCTCCTCCTCGAAAACCGCCTCGATCGTGCCGCGGATGCTCGACCGGAGCCGGTCCTCGATCGGGTCGAGGCCCCCGTCGAATGTCTCTGGCGAAAGTTCGGTGCTGGATATAGTCTGTTTCATGGCCCCCGTTCCACCCTGAAGTGCAACACTTTCAGTAGCGGGTTTCTCCCGGGTCGGCGCAGGATGTTGCGAATCGGCCAGGTAGCGGCGACAGTCCCGGTGAGTTGAGAACCGGAGACCGCCATGCCAAAGGGCTACCACCACCTGACCCAGCCCGAAAGATGCCAGATATACGCCCTGAGGAAAAGCGGGCTTTCGCAGGGAGCGGTCGCCCGGCAGCTCGGGCGTTGCCGCTCGGTGATATCGCGGGAGATACGTCGCAACAGCGGGGAACGGGGCTACCGGCACGCCCAGGCGCAGCGGAAGGCGGAGGAGCGACGGCGTGCGGCGTCATCGGTTCCGAGGAAACTGACGCCGGAGCGCTGGGCGAAGGTCACGGAGAGGCTGGAAGAGGGCTGGAGCCCGGAACAGATTTCCGGCCGGCTGCGGCTGGAGGACCCGGGGATGGCGGGCAGGCAGCGGATTTACGACCGCATCAGGGGCGGCCGCGGGAACGGCGGCGGGCTCTGGAAGCACCTCCGGCGGCGTGGAAGGAAGCCGAACTGGAAGGGCGGCCGCCACTCGGGCCGGGGTCACATCCCCGGCCGGGTGGACATCTCCGAGCGCCCGCAGGAGGTGGAGGCGAAGGAGCGCGTCGGCGACTGGGAGGCGGACACGGTGATCGGAAAGGCGCATGGCGGCGCGGTGGTGTCCCTTGTGGACCGGGCCTCGAAATACACGCTTCTCCAGAGGGTTGACCGCCGGAAAGCGGATGTGGTCGGGAAAGCGATGGTCGACATGCTCGGTTCGCTCGACGCTCCGGTGCACACGATCACCGCCGACAACGGCAAGGAGTTCGCCGGTCACGCGGCGGTGGCGAAGGCGCTGGAAGCGGCCTTTTTCTTCGCCCGCCCGTACCACTCCTGGGAGCGGGGGCTGAACGAACACACGAACGGGCTGCTGCGCGAGTATCTGCCGAAGGGCACGGACTTCCGTACGGTGACGGACAGGGAGGTCCGGGAGGTGCAGGACATCCTGAACGCGCGTCCGCGCAGGTCCCTCGGCTACCTCACACCGGCGGAGGCGCTGCGGCGGGCCCGGCCTCCCTGAGCCGACCGTTCCGTCGGTCGGCGGGGAAAAGGCAGGCCACCAGGCGCGGCCCCCGGGGCGATGGTCGGGCTCCGCCCTCCCTTCGCCCCGGGGGCCGCGCCTGGCCGGCGGAAGGCCCTTGCGGTGCCGGAAGGGCGGGATTACGCTCCGATCCACGGGACTTTCGCCGTCCTGGACGCCGGATCGGGTGGCCTGGGGACGGAATCCGCCACCATACGGCCCTTTCCGGGGCGTTCCCTGCGCGTGGGCTCCGCCCCCCGCTGCGGAAACGCCCCGGAAAGGGCCGGGCGTTGCGCTTCGGACTGGAAGTGGGGTGGTGTGGTCTCCTACTCTGGCGGCTCCGGCCGCCGGTTGGGTGGTTATGGTTCACCCGGAGATTGCACCGTTTTCGAATTTCCACCAAACTCGCGACACGACCTTCGTCTCTGATATGGATGGAATGCCTGATCGATACCACACGCCAGGCTAAAGAAGCCCAGAGACCAAAACCGGAAACGAAATACGGTCCAAAGCAGCAGTTGATAGCCGACGCTGACGATGGCGATACCTGCGATCTGGACGCAGCGTTGGACAAATCCATACGGTCGCCGTTCCAACCTCCGCTGAAAACACGGCCCCCTGTCCGTAGAAGCCTCATGGATTGATGGACAGGGGGTCACCATGAGACTTTACTCCATACCCGCCCTTATGGCGGGTTTTCTCGTTATCGGATGCGTGTCGGTCGGCGAACTCCACCCGCAGCAGGGCGTTCCGCCGGCGGTGGTCGCTGAACCGATCGTAGTCACGTGCCCGTGACCGAGGTCGAACGTCACTGCCCTCCTCCAAAGCCGCGACAGCCGGAAGGCTTCCGTCAGATGGTGTCCTTGCTCACAGAGGCGCGGGCGGGACTGGAGCGGTGCCGTATCGCGGTAGACGCGTGGGAACGGTCCTGGAAGGAGTGCAGGGCAGTGAACCAGTCGTCACATGACGAAAAGGTCGGAGCAACAGCAGATCGGCCTGGTTAAGCCTTTCCAGCGAGCACTCGTCATCCGGCGTCCGAATTCTGAACGCTGGGCGTCGGTCTTGGATCGCACTTTCGTTCTGCATTCCTTTCCTTCCGCGCTCGATGGTCGATTGGTCTTTCCCGGCCTTGATCGACCTGCCAAAAACACGAACGAAACGATCTGGCTGATCCGGAATCCGGTGATTTCAGAACCGCCGCAACTCAGGAACCAGGGATCTCGAAGTCGGACTTCATATCCTGAAACGGAGCGGAACAAAAAAGATCACTTCAAATTGGGACACTACCCAATAACAGGTTGAAGTCGCCACCGGGGCTGTTTAGGTTGGATGAGCATGGTTTGCCTGAGGTTGTCGTGCTAGGGTGGTGGGTCTTCTGGTCAGTCTGCAAGGCTGCAGGCTGTTGGCAAAGGGCCATCGGCGACGGGTTGATCCACTGGATCAACCAACTTATGGCGGGAAGCCAGGAGGATCCCTCAGGTGGGTCGACGTGGGAGATGGGCCGTTAGCTCAGTTGGTAGAGCAACTGACTTTTAATCAGTGGGTCGCAGGTTCGAATCCTGCACGGCTCACCACTTCCCATAAATTATCCTTTCCCCACTTGGGGTGGTGTTGGTTTTGATGAACCTATCTGGAAGGTTTGCCAGATTGCGCACGCCATTGGGGCGGGCGATGAGTTTCTCGATGGTGGAATCGGCCATGCTTTCGCGACCTGCGGCCTCGGTGTAGCGCTGCACGAGGGCCAGAGTTTTGTGGCCGGTGACCGCGCCGATCTCGTGCGTGGTGGCTGCAGATTCAGCCAGACGGCACGCACAGGCATTACGCAAACCGTGTGTGGAGCATTGGGGCGGTTTGGCGTCCTCGGCCCAACGCTCCATGAGATTGCCCAGGCCACCTGCTGAACGCATTGTGCCATTCTGGGTGGCCAGGAACGGGCTGTCCTTGGGTAGCTCGTCCAGCACCTCGGCCAGGTCCGGGTGGATCGGAACGGAAACCAGCACCCTGCCATAGCGTTGCGTCTTCTGCCGCTGGTACCAGATTTTGCCATTGCGTATGTTCTTCGGCCCCAGCTTCACCGCATCGACCTGCACCGCGCCGGCGTAGAGCATCAGCGTCACCGCCGTGTGCGCCAGCGTGCCGGGCTTGTGGGTCTTGAAAAACTGAACCAGCTCGTCCTCGTCCCAAGTGTGGAAGCCGTCACCGCCCACGCGGAACGGCTTGGTCGCCCGCGCCGGGTTGTCGCCACGCCAATCCAACGAGATCGCGAAATCCAACAACTGGATCAGCCGCTTGCGCAGGTTGTTCGCCGCCGTGGGGTCTCGGCCTTCTCCGCCAGGATCATCTGCACATGCCGGCGCTGCATCAATCTCACCGGCTTGTCGCTATGCTCCTCCTGAAACTTCTCGACGATCCCGCGACAGACCTTCTGTATGCTCGGCGCGAGGTCAAGGAACTCCGGCTAGCGATACCAGAGCGCGACAAGCTGGCTGACACTGTAGGGCTTGGTCCGGTCCGCACCGATCAGTCCGCGCGTCTTGTGGCCATTCACGGCATCCTCATAGCGCCTGACAAAGTCTTCCGACCCGTATTCGCTCCCCAGTTCCGCTGAAAACCCACCCTTCCGAAACCGCCGCCGCCGCTTCCCGTGCCGGTCGAAATAGGCCGTCGCGCCGGGAAACTGCTTTCGACGTTTCACGGGCGATCCCACGGGTTGTTGACCTCCTCGGTCTGCTTCTCGGTGCTGTAGATCACGACCTTTCCGTCCCGGCTGATCTCGAACCGCACGACCGGTATGCCCACGTCCCTGTATGCTTTAAGGTATCGTGTCAGCTCGGTTTGCGTCAGCGTCGCGCGGGGCATGGCCATGGGATTTCCCTACACTTGGCTGCGCCGATAGCTTTCGGCTCTGCCTTCACAGTGAATTTCTCAACATAACGCTCCCATGCGCCCTGCGGGATTTTCGGATTGCGGCGGCTAGGGGCCGTATAGATATGATCCAGCATATCCTCGCGGATCAGGTAGCGGACGTTGGACACTGGAATGCCTACCTGTTCGGCCAGTTCCCTTGGGGTTTCCAGAAGCTTTGTCATGCTTCACCTCCTCTATGTTCGCGCTCACAAATCGAGGCAGGAGGTTTCATTTTGCATTCAGAATGAAACAAACATACGCTGATTTTACGTGAATCGAGTGCATTGCCACGATTTATGGTCATATGTGATTCATATGATCATCATTGTAATCAATGCAACCATAAAGAAGGTTGAGTATGACAGTTCCCGGCTTGGGATACCGCCTTGCGGCTGTGCGAAACATGGCAAGTCTCTCCCAAGAGGAGATGGCTCAGCGCCTCGGCACTAGTCGGAGTGCATACCAGTACTATGAACGCAGCCAGCGGGATTTGACGGCTTCACTGCTGTTGAAAGTCTACGAGGAATTCGACGTCGATCCGCTCTGGATGCTCGAAGGCGATACGGAAGACGGCAAGAACCGCAGGCATGAAAAGATCGCGACCGCTTATCGCAAGATCGGCATCGCTGTCGAGCGCCGGATCATTGATCGCGGGCTGACTGTGACCCCCGAAAAGAGGTGGGATGCCATCGAATTCCTCTTCGACGAATTCCTGAACACCGATGCCTTGGCCGCAGATACCGGGGAACGGGACACACCAAGAATTGACAGTGTTTTGAGATTGGTAAGTTGATGTTGGAAGAAAGACTCCCTGACGACGTGACAAATCTCCGCCCGCGCAAACTGCGGCTGGGTCGGGACGTGGAACGCCTGCTTGAAGGCCTCAGTGGCAAAGAAGAAAGCTTGGGCCGCGCGAGCCAAATTCGGAACCTGCGCCCGAGCGCTGAACGCATCAATTCGATACGCTGCGTGGGTTGCCGTCAAATAGAATACATCACCCGCGACTATTGCCGTTGCGGTCACTACTTTGCTGGCCAGATAGAAGACGAATACCTCGCTTGGGAACGAGACCTGGTCGAAACGCACGAGCGCCTATCGGCCGAAACGGAACGCAAGCTGAAACCGTTCAGAGTGGCAGCCCTTGCAGCCCTTCCGCTCATTGTCTGGCCGATCCTCTCCCCCGTGCTCTTTGACGAATTCGGGTCATTGACCACCAGGCTCTGGATGCTTCCCGGCATCGCGATTTTCGGCCTGTTCGGCCTGATCCAAGCCTTAGTTACCGCAAAACGCGACGCCAGCACACAAGCGCCCGAAACAGCCTCCTTCGAACAGTTTCTGATTGAAAGGTGGAGCAAATCATGAAGCAATCTGCCATTCGAGAAGTTGACGCAACGCCCTTCGCGGCATCACTCATCGAAGGGCACCGAGACTTCGGCTACAGCCTAGAAACTGCTTTAGCCGACATAGTTGACAACGCAATTACAGCTGGAGCGAGCAGCGTTGAGCTGATTGCGGACACAGTTGCGGACGAACCTTGGATTGCTTTAGCCGATGACGGAAACGGCATGACCGAGCTGGAGCTGATCAATGCAATGCGGCTAGGATCGAAAAACCCAACTGATGAAAGGGCAGCAGAAGATCTTGGTCGTTTTGGTCTCGGATTGAAAAGTGCGAGCTTCTCGCAATGCAGGTGTTTGACAGTACTGACTCGTCAAAACGGCAAGACGTCATGCGCCCGCTGGGACCTCGACCGCGTCGCAAAACGTAACGATTGGAGCCTCGAACTCATAGATAATTTGGAGAAAGTGACTGGGAACGATCTACTACCAGACACCGGAACAGTGGTCACTTGGGAAAACCTTGACCGATTGAGTGGTGGATACAAGCATGACCGTTCCAAACGGGCCGAGCACATGAATGCTGAGCTGTCCCGTGCTGAGCGCCACCTCAGGCTTGTGTTCCACAGATTTCTCAAACGGGTGAAGCCGCGTCTGAACTTGTCGATCAACGGCCGTTCTTTGAAACCAATTGATCCCTTGGGTGCGAGCTATGAGTCGGGGCAGTGGGACCCACTTGATGAAATCGTCCTGAAGCGGGGGACAATCAAGATTCATTGTCGAACGCTTCCGCATCACAAGATGATAACGAAGGAAGCGTGGGAAGAGATTGGAGGGCCTGAAGGTCACCTGAAATCACAAGGACTTTACGTTTATCGAGAGAACCGCCTTATCATTGCGGGCGGCTGGTTAGGTCTCGCTCGGCAAACGGAACTGACCAAGCTCTGCCGAATTGCGGTAGATATCCCGAACACGATGGATTCGGAATGGAAGATCGACGTCAAGAAGGCATCGGCGCAACTTCCACCTGTGGTACGAGAACGACTAAAGAAGGTGGTCGAAAGGTTTGTCGGAACTTCAAAACGCACCTATCGCAGCCGCGGTCACAAGCTGGTAGACCAGACACGTTTTCCGATCTGGAGCCGAGTCCAGAAAGATGGCCAGATAGTTTTTCGACCAAATTTGGAGCATCCAGTATTTCGAGCCTACGCCGGTCAATTGCCTGAAGATTTGCGCGAAGGTTTCGAACGCTGTCTGCGCATTTTAGGTTCAGGTTTGCCAATTGAGACATTGCATGCGGAACTTGTGGGGAATGCGGAATCCGTGGCGGCTGACGAAACATCTGAAACCGACCTCGAAGAGCTGATCTTCTCACTTTCTGCTACTCTGATGGAAAGCGGTGTGTCTGCAGATTCCTTGCCGGAAACATTACAGAGCAACCCATTTCTGAGAACAAAATGGGATGCAGCAGCGCCAATTCTTGAACGATTTCTGAGGACCCAAACTCAATGAACGTAGCATTTGATACCGTGAAAGACATGGTCGAGATGGGCTTGTTCCATCAGCCTAGGAAGACCGAAGACGAATTGCGAGCAATGATCCGCGGCATTGCTACTACCGTGGATCACGGCCTGAGCGAACCAGAGATCGAGCAGATTGCGCGCGAGATTGAGTTCAAACAAGGCATCAAGGCTGGTCTTGGGGCTATTGTCGACAGCGAGGACTTCGAACCATGGCTGGACGACGCCAAGCCGTCCATCGAGCCGTATTATTGGAACCGTTATCAGAAACTGCTCCGGCGGAACGGCTTGCCCAAGGACGTTGTGATTTCGACGGACAAAGTGACCGACAAGATTCTCAGTCGGCTCGGCAACCCTGACAAGCATGTGCCATGGGATCGGCGCGGCATGGTAGTGGGTCACGTCCAAAGCGGGAAAACCGCAAACTATGCAGGCCTGATCTGCAAGGCTGCCGATGCAGGATACAGGCTGATCATCGTGATTGCAGGGATTCACAATAACCTTCGCAACCAGACCCAAGCGCGGATCGACGAGGGCTTCATCGGTCGGGACACGGGGAAGTCTCAGAAAACGAAAAAAGGCGGTGCAAAGCACATTATTGGCGTCGGCGATTTCGACCCGAACAACACACCTGTCAGCCTTACCAACACCCTGCGGGATTTCAATAAGGCCACTGCTTCGACAAACACGAGCGAGATCGACTCCTACAAGGTTCCTGTCGTCCTTGTAATCAAGAAGAATCACCGAACGCTTGCCAATCTGCTTGATTGGCTCAAGGACAACAGCGCTCGGGGTGATCAGGAGATGATCGATCAGCCTATGCTCCTGATCGACGACGAAGCTGACAATGCATCGATCAATACGAAGTACGGCAAGAAACTCGTGACAACAATCAATGGCCAGATTCGGGACCTGCTGAACATGTTCCATCGGAGCTGCTACGTTGGATACACGGCCACACCGTTTGCCAACATCTTCATCGATCCTGACCAAGACGATGAGATGTACAACGAAGACCTCTTCCCAAGAGACTTCATCATCGGGCTTGACGCACCTAGCAACTACTTCGGTCCATCAAAGATATTCGTCGATGGTTTGCCGGATGAAGGCGAGCCGACTTGGTTGAGGTACATCACTGACAACGAAGACATACTGCCAATAAAGCACAAAATTGAGCTCGAGCTTGACGCGCTGCCGCCTTCGCTGACGCAGGCCTTGCGAACTTTCCTGTTGGCCAGGACGATCCGGAACATTCGCGGCCAGAAGGCGGCACATTGCTCGATGTTGGTAAACGCGAGCCGTTTCACCGCTGTTCAAGGCCGCTTGCGTAATCGACTCCATGAGGCGCTGGAGCGCATTCAGAACGCCGCACGGATCAATGGAAGCAGAGGTGCTGCTGCGTTGAACGATCCGGAAATATCCGCACTCCATGCAGTGTGGCAGCAGGAATACTCTGAGTTTGAACCCGACTGGGCGGCCATCCAGTCTGAGCTGTTGGACGCGATCGCATCGGCGAAAGTCGTCGAGGTGAACAGCCGGGCAAATGACCTAGATTACTCGAATTCCGGTGAGCGCGGGCAGACCGTTGTCGCGGTAGGCGGCTTCTCATTGTCACGCGGACTCACGCTCGAGGGTCTGGCGGTCACATGGTTCCTGAGAAACACCATGATGTATGACACGCTTATGCAGATGGGGCGGTGGTTCGGATACCGTGGCGGATACGAAGACCTTTGCCGCATCTGGATGCCCGCCGAAGCCATCGATTGGTACGTTTTCATCGCGAACGCGGCTGAGGAACTGCACGATGAACTCCGGACCATGGAGAAAGCAAAGGCAACGCCTCGGATGTTTGGTCTCGCGGTGCGGAGCCATCCCGCTTCCCTGCTCGTGACCGCTCGCAATAAGATGGGGTCAGGCAAGAAGGTCACGACACTTGTCGGGCTATCGAACAAGTTCGTGGAAACATCGAAGGTTAGCATCAGACCGGATGATCTGTCGGCCAACCTCGAAATTGCGAAATCACTCGTTTCGAAACTGAGTGGTAACGGATTTCAGGATAAGCCGACGCCTTGGGGCACCATGGTGAGCGATGTGCCGTTCGAGTTCATTGATGAGTTCCTTGCTGGCTGGCGGAATGCGGAACAGAGCGTGACCACCGATACGGGGCCTGTACGCAGTTACATCCGCGCCAGGAAATCTGACGAACTACGAACTTGGGACGTGCTCATTCCAAGCCTCGCCAAGGGCGAGACGGACGTGAAGCTCGGCAAGCCTGTCGTGCCCGCAACCCGCTATGTGGACCTGCATGATTTGAAGCATGAATTCATGTCGTTCAGCGGCAAGCGTATGCGGGTGGCCTCGCGGGGTATCGAAAAAGCTGGCGTCGATCCGGACGTGGCCGCAGACGCAGAGGCGCGCTACCGTGAGGAAAAGGGTAGGTCCGACGGCGAGCGAGTGAACTATCCCGACTCAATATACCGGCGTGCGAGAGATTGCGGCCTGTTCATCCTGCATTTAGTAAAGGCCAAGGCGCCTGATGGAAAGGAAGATGCTGAGGATGTGGACTTGATACCAAGCACGCCAGTGGTGGCGTGGGGGATTAGCCTTCCAGTTTCTGCACGCCCGGCAGAACGAGTAGAATACGTAGTGAACACAGTCCGTTACCAGGAACTGTTCGGTGAAGAAGACGAAGATGACGATCAGGAGGCCGCCCTTGAAGCCTCGTGATCCCTGGGAAAAGCTTGGCCCCGACGACGCCAAGCGCGTTGACGTGGAAGGCCGGTATGATTTCTTCTGGGTTGTTCTCGAGACTGGAATACCCGGGCTGATGCTTAGGCTGCCATCTTTGCCACAACCCATCCCGCGTTTGCCAAAGCTGAAGAACCTAGTGGCTTCCTTCAGGCCGGTATCCGGCGGATCGGCTTTCGTACTCGGCCTCAAGGAACGAAGCCAAGTCGAGATATTTGAGACCTTGTGCAGAGACGTTGTCAAGGCCGGAGAGGCGGGTGAAGATCGTGAAGATGCGCTTTCCAGGGCCCTGCAACGCACCCGACGTTGGTATCATCTTCTGCGCGGAGGGAGGTCAGGTGGCTTGTCAGTTGAAGAACAACGAGGTCTCATTGGCGAATTGGCCCTTCTGCGCGACCTGCTGTCCGTGTTCGGGCCCGAGACCGCAATCGAAGCTTGGACCGGACCAACGGGATCGGCAAAGGACTTTGAGCTCATCGGGACATGTATAGAAGTGAAGTCGCGCCGGGTTGCGGCGAAGCCATTCGTGGCGATCTCTTCCGAAGACCAGTTGGCAGATGTTGAGAGGAGTCGTCTGTTCCTGCATGTGGTCAATGTGGTGTCTGCTGTCTTGCCGGAAGGCCAGAGCTTGCATGACCATGTGCGCATAACCGCTGAACTCTTTGAAGAGGAGGGCGGTGCGTTCGAAGCATGGGAAGAGGCACTGTATTCGACGGGATATGATCCTGAGAATGACTACGATGACAGGTGTTGGCTTCTGGGTGTGGCGACCAACTACGAAGTAATCGAAGGCTTCCCTCGGATTTCGTCGCCGCTTTTGCCAGGCGTGGAGCACGCTCGGTATTCGATCTCTCTCGATGCATGCGAGCCCTTCAAGCTGGAAGGCGATCTGATCGAAGTGGTCCGGAAGGGGCTGGAACATGAGTGACCTTGAAGAATTTCATCACCAGCTTCTCGCGGATATCCAGGGGGATGCAGATGTTCTCGGCCTCGTCACCGTGGAGGCGTTTTTCGAGAAAGTTGGGGAACTGCTCACCGAAGCTGGTGAATTGGACGGCGCAAACCGCGCCTTCTACGAGGGAACCATATCCGGCAATCCCGCCCGTATCGATGGGTATGGTGGCGACCCGAGAGACGGCGACGGCGTACTGAGTCTCATCCTGTGTGATTTTTCTATCACTGACGAAATTCGCTTGATTTACAAGGACAGGCTTCAGGTCTTGTTGAATACCTTGCACCGCTTTCTCAAGGCGAGCCTGAAGCGCGATTTCAGGGAACAGCTCGAGGAAACAAGTTCGGGATTTGGAGTAGCCGATCTGATTGCCACGACCTGGAAGGACGTCGAAAAGATCAAGCTGATCATAGTTTCGAACGCTGACTCGAGAACTCAAGCTGATGCGGCCAAGGTTACTGACCTCGATGGAAAGCCAGTGACCCTTAGTGTATGGGACCTTAAGCGCCTCAAACAGTATGTGGAACAGGGTCAGGCGAGTGCCAATCTGGTTATCGATTTCGAGCGGGACTTCGGTGGTGGCATCCCGCTTCTTGAGGCATCGGGCAGTGATACCTCTCTCGAAAGCTATCTCGCAGTCATTCCGGGCCGACAATTGGCGGCGATTTATGACAAGTGGGGGCCTCGCCTGCTTGAAGCGAATGTCAGAAGTTTCCTTCAGGCTCGAGGCAAGGTGAACAGGGGTATCCGTGATACCATCCGCGATGAGCCGCACATGTTCTTTTCCTACAACAATGGCCTCAGCGCCACGGCAGATTCCATTGATGTGGAACAGACTGACAATGGCCTTCGCTTCGTTCGCGCGGACAATCTTCAGATTGTGAACGGTGGGCAAACGACGGCATCTCTGCATGCGGCTCGAAAAATATCTGCGGAACAGCTGGAACAGGTTCACGTACAGATGAAGCTGACAATCGTACCGCGTGATCAATCGGAAGTCGTGGTGCCACGAATCTCAGAATACGCAAACAGCCAGAACAGGGTCAATGCAGCCGACTTCTTCTCGAACCATCCCTTCCATATCCGGACCGAAGAATTATCGCGCAAGGTATTGGCTCGCGGGGAAGACGGATATCGAGACACCAAATGGTTCTACGAGCGCGCACGAGGCCAGTATGCCGACGAACGCGGGCGCAGGACCGTTGCGGAGCGAAAGAAGTTTGATGCCGAGTTTCCGCGCTCTCAGTTCCTAACCAAAACCGATCTCGCCAAATTCGAGAACACTTGGTTTTGCCTGCCTCATGTCGTAAGCCTTGGCGCTCAGAAGAACTTCGCGGAGTTCGCCAAGTACATTGGCAAGCGTTGGGGCTCTGACGGCATCGCATTTGATGAGCTATGGTTCAAGCGAATGATCGCAAAGGCGATTGTGTTCCGGGCTACCGAGAATCTGGTTTCGGGCGCGGAATGGTATGAAGGGGGATATCGTGCCAATATCGTCACCTACGCGATCGCCAAGGTCGTGCACGACACCGAAGAACGAAAAATGGCAATCGATCTGGACGCGATCTGGCGATATCAAAGGGTTCCACCGGAGCTGAAGGATGCCCTTCTGATCGCTGGTGCGGAAGCCCAGGACGTAATTACTCATCCACCCGAAGGTGTGCGCAACTTCAGTGAATGGGCAAAGAAGCAAGCGTGCTGGAAATGGCTTTCCGACCGTGAGTTGCAGTACCCTGAAGGCTTCGACGGTATCCTGATTGACCCGGAGCTCGTAGAGGAACGGGCAAAAGACGCGCGCGCTGATAAAGCCGTTGAAAACAGCGTTGAAGCGGAACTTGAAGTTCACAGACTCGGATCGGCTTTCTGGGCAGAGGCGCGAAACTGGGGACGTGAGCGTAGCCTTCTGTCGCCGCGCGAGAACGGTGTCTTGGAAACCTGCGCCGCCATCCCGAACAAGATGCCATCCGACAAGCAATGTGCCATTGCGATGAGTGCGCTCAGAAAGCTTCAGGATGAAGGTTTTTCAAACGACGTAGGCGCGGATGCAATCTGAAATGCCCCGGAAGCTGTACAAGTTCAGCGGTCCAACCGAGTACGCAATTCAGAACCGGAAAACGGCGTGATCTACTGTCAGCAATTTTCTGCGTACAATGATCCGTTCGAGTTCTGGGCGAGGATTCATGATGGTCTTCCCGATCCGAATGAAGAGGCGGACCGGTTCATAGCCGAAAAAAGGGCTTGGGGTGCAGTGGGGATGGAAGACGGAGATGAGTATCTTGCCGATTACTTCTCTTCTTGCGTCGGAGATCGGCCTCCATTTCGCAACTGGTTAGACAAATCACGAATAGCTTGCTTCGGCACCCAGCCGGATGACCTCTTGATGTGGTCTCACTATGGGAATGGGCTGAGAGGATTTTGCATAGCTTTCGACTAAACCATACTCCTCAAATCAGAGGGTACAGGATTTTTTTGTTGACGTTGACTATGTCAAAGAACCGCCGAGAGTTGACGCGTTTGTTTGGGCCATCGTAAACGGTTTGGTCGATTACAACGCATCGGAACTTGAGCAGCTTGCCGGAAACAGGATGGAGCGAATTCGGAAGGTTTGTCAGAAAACGTGAAAGGCGGCTTCTTGTTCAAGCAAAAACTGAAGACAAAACGCCAGTTATGAACCCTTTCCCCCGAAACGCCATCAAGGAGGTCATTCTGGGCGAGCTGATGCCCGACAACTATCGATCCAGAATCTTGAATATATTGAAACTACACTACCCCGATGTTCCGGTAAAAACTGCTCGCCGCGCGCAGAAGGATTACTCCTTGTTCATTGACCGATCTCTCCCGCGCTACCCTGAACGTTCTGTAGGACAAGCTTTGCGATCTGCTTGGCAAGGTACGGCGGGACGGCGTTTCCGACCTGGACGTATTGCTGCGTCCGATTGCCTAGAAACAGATAGTCGTCAGGAAAGGTCTGCAGCCGGGCGGCCTCACGCACTGTCAGGCTTCGACACTGAATCGGATCGGGATGGATGAAGTAGTGCCCATCCTTGGAGATGTGGCTCGTCACCGTGGTCGAGGCAGCGCCGCTCAATTGCACCCGAAATCGATCATTAAAGGCGCCGCTATGCCAGTTTCGATGGTTCGGGCTAAGTGATGGCGGAAAATCGGCCGCCTTCGGGCTGTAGTCATGCACGGCTCCGAACACGGAAGCAAACAGGTAGCGCCCAAGGTCCGATGCCATGTGTTCACGGGTCTCATGCTGGGCAACCGCGCGAAGTTCCGGTCGTTCCAGCCAGCGCAGAAGTTCGTCATTCGAGGTGCCATAGCCCTCAGGCAGACATGATGCGGCCCGATGGCTCGGGGCTTCCTCCATCATTCTCTTGGCAACGGAAGAGAATGCCCTCCGGAGTGGACCAGCTTCCGACCCCTTGTAGATGCTGACCAGCTGTTTCGCCGCTTCGACGACTTCCCTTCTCCACGCTGACTCATTGTCGCGGCCGCGACTGATGCCGCTGCGTAGCGCCGGCATCGTCCCAATGGCGTCGCTGACAGTTCGCGGCTTCATTGGATCGGTGATCTCAGTGCCTGAAGCCTTTCTTGCAAGGTCGGTTCGGATTCCGACGATTATTACCCTGTGCCGTCGCTGGGGAACTCCAAAATCCTCGGCGCGAACAATGAAGTCAGACGGTTTCGTCGCCTCTCTGAGGCACGCCTTTCCATCTTCTAGCTGGATAGCCCGAATCTCGTATTGATGTCCTCGCCCCACACCGAGTGAGGATAGGTCTTCCATCAGCATCTCGAAAACAAGACGGCTTTCGACAGTCGAGGACAGCATGCCCTTGACGTTTTCCATCACGAACGCGGCGGGCCGAAGCTTGTCAAATACGCGGATGTACTCACGAAAGAGATAGTGCCGTTCATCCTTCTCGGGCACATAGCCGACCTTGCCCTTGGTCCGCGCACGCCCAACCAGCGAATAGGCCTGACAGGGCGGGCCGCCGATAAGAATCGTGTCGTCGTAGCTGCCTCGCAACTTCATTATTGAACTGTCGATTGCGTCCGCGGCGGCCTCTGTGCCCAGTTCAAGCGCGCGTGCTTCGTTGACGGCCAGGTCCCACGCATGTTTGTCGATCGCCGACCAATCCGGCTCTGGGACGAGACCTGCGTGGAACTTGATGAACTGTTCGGGCAAGGCGTTGTGACGCATTTGATAATCGCGCAAGAACGCGCGCAGCGTCAGGGTTCGATGGGCCGATACTTCTTTCTCAACAGAAATGCCGATCCGAAACGGCGTTTCTCCGCCCTCAACGAGGGATGCAAATCCCTCGCCAAGCCCGCCGGGACCGGCGAACAGATCGACAATGCCGAAAGTGGCTGGCAAATCAGGCTCCTGACGAATTTCCTTCAGTCGGTGTATACTAGGTTCTAAAACGAAAACCAGGGCGCATATGGCCGATATCGTAAACAAACAGACCCGTTCGCGGATGATGGCCGGGATTAGGGGAAAGAACACGAAGCCCGAAATGGTGCTCCGTCGGGCTTTGCACGCACGCCGTTTTCGCTTCCGACTGCATTCAAAGAACGTGCATGGTCGGCCAGACCTTGTGCTTCCGAAGCATAACGCGGTCATCTTTGTTCATGGCTGCTTCTGGCATCGCCATCAAGGCTGTCGGTACACGACCATCCCGTCGACCAGAACGGATGTTTGGCAGGCGAAGTTCGATGCGAACATGGCCCGGGATTGCGCTGTTCGAATCGCGCTTCTGGAAAGCGGATGGCGTGTTGCGACTGTCTGGGAGTGCGCATTGCGAAAGCCGGAGAGGCAGGCAATGACGGTTGACCTCATAGCCGCGTGGCTTCAGTCATGTGCGCGGGAAATAGAAATTGGAGAGGGCAGTGTTCGGCATGGCTGAACCCCGGATTTTAGAACATTGAGTTGTCGCATCTAGGCGGCGATCTCATTGATAAATTCAATCAATGGCCCAAACTCAAACCTATCCGCCGCCCGCAGCGCCGCGATGTAGCGGCCGCGGTGGTCGCTGTCGGCGGTGAGCGTCCCGCCGCCTGACCAGTCGAGGAAACGTCAGGGTCAATCGTGGCCAGGTCCTGATCCGCCATGATCCGTGCCCAGCGTCCGTTGCCGTTCGCAAAGGGATGGACCCAGACCAGCTTGTGGTGAAAGCGTGCGGTGGCTTCCAGCGGGTCGTAGGTGCCGTTTTCGCGCCAGTATCGGGCGTCGTCGAAGCAGGTGCGCATTTCGGTCGAGATGTGCCAGACCGGGACATCAATGTTCTTCTCGGTCAGGCGATAGACGCCCGCCCAGTCCCAGACCTGGCCGAACAGGCGTTTGTGAACCTCTCCCGCGGCATCGTCGCACAGGACGTCGAAGGACTTCGGCCGCCGGTCCAGCCAGGTCAGCCCCTCGATGATGTTCTCTCCCTCCAGCTCGTTCAACTCGCCGCGCGTGGTGATGTGCTTGGCTGAGGCCAAGCAATTCGTCAAGCGTCAGAGGCGTCGCGCCAGTGGGTTCGTGCAGCTCCAGGGTTACTTCCAGAAATCCCTCGGCATTTCTCGGGCAATTTGTTCCGCCAACTCCTCGATCATCTCTTTCTGGCTGCGCAGGCCTTCTGTCTGCTCTTCCAAGGCCAAATGCGCGCGGGTGCGCCGGATGATACGCTTGGCTTTCCTGCGGGCCTGGCCCATGACGATTTCTTCGACCGGCCCTTCGCGTGGGATGATCGCGTAGACGAGTTTACCACCCATGGCCTCGGCCATCTTGTCGAGCTGGTTCAGGGAGATTGTCCCAGCTTGTTCGTTCTGGATGGAGCTGTAGACGCTGTTGCGGGACACGCCCAACCTCTCGGCCAGATTAGGTGCGTTCATGCCGATGGCTTCCTGGAAGGTCGCAATCCAGCCTCCGAGTGGCTTGGCGAAGACCTGAGCCACTTGTCTGGCCTGATTGATCTTGCTTCCGGCTTGCCGCTGTTTTGCGCGCGAAACGGACATCTGCCAACCTTTGATTTTGCATATCGAAGCTGTTTGTAATGCCATAGTATGGCAAAATTTTGAATTTTGCAATATTTTGGCATGGCTACTTTGCTCAGAATGCCAATCCAAGGTATTGGGTATGGTGCTCACACTCAATACGTCAGCCCCCGATCCATCTCCCGATCCAGCCCTTCTAGCTCTGTCTCAGCCTCTCTTCGGCGTCCCTCGCTAAGCTCAAGCTTTCGTTCAACTTCGCGTCCAGCGCGTTGTAGGTGGCCTCTTCGCTCAGCAAGCCACACAACGCCTGCATTGACGCGATCTGCGAGCGTATGAGCAACGTCGCGCAGGCCGCGACACCATCCAACCGGGCTTGCAGCCTCTTCGTCGAGCGTGCTTCCAAACCGCTCAATTCTGCGGCTGAGGTTTCGCAGGCTGTCACCAACCGCTCGACGCAGGCGAGCAAGTCGCGCTCCAAGGCTGTCAGGGGCGTCGCATTGATCTCTCCTTGATCTTGATGCAGATCACCGGCGTCCCAGCCAGCGTGCAGGTCTTCAACTCGGTCCTGTCGGGATCCAGTGTCAGCCAGGTCTGTTCCCCCTGGTCGATCCGCGTCAGGCCCAGCTCCACCATCTCCGAGCGTGTCATCAGCACCGCCCAGAACCAGCTCGCGGCCTTCATCAAGGCGATCCCCGTCACGATCAGCCCCGAGATCACGTAAGGAGAGATCGTCAGCCAGCACCTGATCTGTTCGATCCGCGTCTCGAACAACCTCCTGTTCTCGTTCAGGAAATGGCGCGTATCGCTCTCGATGGTACGCCGCACGTCGCTCGCAATGGCTGTCAAATCGGTCCTGAAGCTCTCCAACTGGGATGCCATCGAGGCGGCGTAGTCCTGGCGTATCATGTCCAGCTCCGCGTTCAATTTGTAGCCATTCACCGCGTCTTCTTATCGCCAGACAAACTATTCGGACCCGTAATCACTCCCCAGCTCCGCCGAAAACCCACCCTTCCGAAGCCGCCGACGCCGTTTCCCGCGCCAGTCAAAATAGGCCGTCGCGTCGGGAAACCGCTTGCAGCGTTTCACAGTCGATCCCACGGATTGTTGACTTCGTCGGGTCTGCATCTCGGTGCTGTAGATCACGACCTTTCCGTCCCGGCTTATCTCGGGCCGCACGATCGATATGTAAGCTCCCTATATGCCTTGAGGTATCGTGTCAGTTCGGTCTGCGTGAACGTCGCGCAGGGCATGGCCATGGGGTTTCCTGCCATGTTATAGGCTTGAGTGCCGCGGTTCGCCCAAGGGCAAGCTCGGTTGCTCGCTGTCCGGGCGCTTGATCCTAGCCGCGTTGCGCTGGAACCGCTCCCAACCGCTCATGGTCAGCATCCTAGTCTACCAGGAAATCTCCACGAATTCCAACCATCCATCGTTCATGAGTGCGCGAATTTGCGCAGGGCTGAGTCCAACGATCTCGCCAAGTTGTTTCGGGGAAAGCGGACGTTCTTGCTCCAAAGGAGCCTCCTTCGCACGTAGTTGAAGGGAATCGGTTGTTTTACACCATCTGACACGTCAGATGGCGAAAGAAGCGTAAAGTGTCATTTTGTGCATATTTGCCAACCATGACACAAACATCGATCGGATTCTGTCCATGGCGCGAGAGACGTCTGATTTGATTGCTGGGGTCGGGACCAGGCTCGCAGTCACGCGCAAAGAGATTGGTCTCTCGCAAACCGATATGGCTAAGGAGATTGGCGTCTCGCTGAGAGCCTACCACAGCTACGAAAGGAGCGACCGTGGCCTGCCGATTGTGGCGCTGGTCGCCATCCATGACAAGTTCGGCACTGATGTGAACTGGATCCTGTTGGGCACCAGGTCGGCCCGTGTCGAGCACGATATCAACGCCCTGAAAGAGTTCGAGACCTCGCGCCAATCGCTCTGCTGTGACGAGCTTTTGAAAACCGGCGTGCGCGGCAAGGGCGGCAACATGATACGCTTTGCCGAGCTTGAGGTGATCCCCGGCACCAAATTCCTGCATGCCAGCGGATCGGTCGCCGATACGGACGAGCGTGTGGCGGTCAGCTTCGGCCCGGAGCACGCGACCATTGAGCAGCGCCAGGTTGAAGAGGCGATGAACGAAGCTTACAAGTTAATGCCCAAGCCGAAGTTCCTGCTGTTCTGCGCCTTCACCTTTGATCCGGAAGCGGCGAAGGACATCGACGAAATGAAAGTGCCGGGCATGACCTCCCTCAAGGTGCGGATGAACACGGACCTTCTGACCGAGAACCTTAAGAAGAAGCGGGCGAACAATGTTTCGTTCCGGCTGATGGGTCAACCCGAGGTCGATATGCGCAAGCGCGGTGACCGGATGTGGGAAATTGAGATACATGGCTTCGACCACTTCAACCCCGAGACGGGCGAGATCGGGGGCGGTGGCAAAAGCAGGTCGCCACGTGGTCGCTCGATCACGACTACGATCGGTGGTCCCTGATGCCGCATCAGGTGTTCTTTCCCATGGCCGATGCGAATGGTTGCTGGAACCGGTTGAAGAAGACGATCCGGGCGGTGTTGGAAGAGGACCCCCTTGAGCGGTTCCACGGCAAGATGTCGCTGCCGTTCGAGGCTGGCGACAACAAACGGGTTGCGGTGAAGATTGTGGGTGACCGCGGGATTGGGTCCCTCAATGGATTGCCGTTGGAGGTCTGAGGATGCCGATCAGGAAAAGAAAACAACGCACGACGATACGCCTTGAAAACGTTGGACCCATAACTGACGCAAAAGTGGATTTGGGCGACCTGACGGTTCTGGTTGGACCGCAGGCAAGTGGTAAGAGCGTTTTCCTGCAGACGCTTAAGCTTGCGCTAGACCGAAACCATGTACTCGGCGTCTTTGAGCAGCAGAACGTGGTCTTCAATGGTGATCCTGCAGCCGTGCTCAATGGTTTCTACGGGCGCGGAATGGCGGGCATGCTGGATGATGAACCAACAGTCACCTGGGATGGTCAACGGTATGAGCTTCAGGCATTGACCAAGTTTAAGAAACCAAAGTCAACCCAAATCGAAAGCCTGTTTTATATTCCCGCACAAAGAGTTGTCAGTCTGCCTTCAGGGATTTCCCAGAACTTCGGGAGCTTTAATTTTGGTGACCCCTATGTGCTGCGTTACTTCGCGCATCAGGCCCATATCCTGCTCCAGAACGAATTCGGCTCGACCGCACAACTATTCCCGGCGACCGGGCGGTTGAACGAGACGCTGAAGGCACCAATAGCGGAGAACCTGTTTGGTGGTGCTCGGTTAACGGTAGAGCCGAAAGACTTTACTAAAACACTGTCGCTGGAGATAGACGGCTTGTCAGAAGGGCTTCCGTTTCTCGCATGGTCGGCGGGGCAGAGAGAGTTCGTGCCACTTCTGCTGGGTCTGTATTGGCTTTGCCCTGCCGGTAAGGATTCGAAGCGCGACACTATCGAGTGGGCTGTCATTGAGGAGCCCGAGATGGGCTTACATCCGAGGGCAGTGTCTACCTTTCTGCTTCTAGTTTTGGAGCTATTGAGGCGTGGCTACAAGGTATTGATTTCCACTCATTCCACCGTGGTTCTCGACCTCATTTGGGCGCTACGCCACATTCAAGAATGCTATGGAACGGAAGCGGACATACGCGAGCTTTTTGAACTGAATTCCAATCGGACGACAGAGCAGATTGCGGTAAGTGCGCTAAGCAAGGATTATCGTGTTTACTTCTTTGAACGTGGCAAGCTGGCTCAGGACATTTCTTCGCTGGATCCGGGGTCAGATGATGAAGCAGTAGCAAACTGGGGCGACCTGAATGGGTTTGCTGGCCGTTCCGCGGATGTTGTTGCGGAGGCAATCACAAGGTCAAATGCAACGGCAGCGAAGAAATGACAGCGTTCTTGAATGCTGCCCAAGCTGCCGACCTCGATGGCAAACCAGGAAAACAAGCTGTCAAGGCTGAATATCGGGGCCAGGTCAATGTCAGAGGGAACGGAAGTGTCACGGGCAGTGTCGATCTAGACGACCACCATAAGACAGCTGAACGGAAAGAAATCCGCTGGGACTACGGCGTGGGTTTCAATGTGGGCAGCGATTTTGCTTTGTGGATCGAACCGCACCCAGCCAGCGGCTCGGGAAAAGTCGAAGTGGTTCGTAAGAACTTGGTTGGTTAGTGACCAAATTGCAAACGGATGAATTTAAGGGGCTGGCTGATCTGACACAGGCTGCCAGGGAAAGAGGTGAGATACCGTATCGATGGCTCTACATCGGAAAGACGAACTACCGTAGAGGCGGTAAAGAAGAAGGCTCTTTAGAAAATTCGTAGTGGTCGGAGGGCTCAGCGGCGCGGCTTTCGGCGGCCCGCATGCCGCCGACTCCGTTCCGGAGGCGGTTCGGGGTGTCCGCAGGCGTGAATCCTGCGATTCTGAAAGCTGGAGAACGACTTTCGGGCAGCACTCCGGGCGGCCCGGATGGGCCGCCGCGTGGTGTTTCGTTCGAGCCTTCAGGTGAGCGCCATCGGCCTCCGCCGCAGGCCGCGGGCGCTGGCCCAGCACCCTTGCGCGGTCATCACCGGGTACGGGTCGGCCCCGCGGCGCTGGAAGAGGAGAAGATAGTGGTCCAGGTATTCCATCGCACTCCACTGAAGCGGCGGATCCACCCCTTCAGGTGGCCGGTCAGGTCGTTCACGGTCTGGATGTGAAGGGAGCCCTCCCCCCTGCCGCCCTCAAGCTCTGTGTGCGACATCCCGCGCTCCGCCGCCAGCGCGGCGTAGGCCTGGTGACCGTCCGTGACCAGGACGGAGCCCTCCGGTCGACGGGGTCGCCGCCAGCCGGCGGAGGTCGTCCACCGACATGCGTCCGAGGCAGGCGGGGCGCAGGCAGGTGCCCCGCTGTCTGTCGGTGGCGGTGAGGAGGCGGACCTTTTCCTTTGATATCCCGCGCTTTTTCGACTTCTTTCCACGCCTGCGGGCGAGCCGGGGAAGGTCCCCGCGCTGGCCCTTGAAGGACAGCCTGAAACACCTCCCATCGGCCTCGACGACGCCGGAGAGCCTCGTCCCGGGCATGAGGCTCATGGCGGTGGGGACCCTGTGACGCCAGGCGAACGCCGTCGGCAGGCTGATGTCCATCCTTTCCACGATGACCGGCAGCGACAGGCCCTGGAACATCAGCTTCATGCAGGGCGCCCGGGTCGGATCGTCCTTATGGGAGTAATGGCGGACCGTTCCCGTCCCGGCCGAGAAGGTGCGCCCGCAGCCCCCCGCACCTGAATCCCCGCTTCCCGCGGACCGATCCGTTCCTGTGGATGCCGCCGTGACCGCGGTGCGGGCATTTCGACGGGTCCGGCGGCTCTCCGGCGTCGGCTTCGGAGGGTTCGGCGAGAAGCGTCCGCTTCATGTCCCGCCTTTCGGCGCTGACGGACGAGGCGATGAGGTTCCTTATCGAAGTCATGGAGAACAAATGACGAACAATGATCGTGAAGGCAAGTCCTTCGGATGGATTTTTTTTGGAGAAATTTCCTTTTCCGCAACGTGTTGCCGGAATCCAGCCAAATCTCACTACAACTTTTCTAAAGAGCCTTCGAATTCAAGATAGAAGCCTGCCTGACCACCCGCGATCTCAAGATTGCGTTCGGCGGCTTGTTCGGCCGCTGCGGCGACCGCGGCAGCTAGAGCCTCCTCCAGGCGATTGCGCTGCGGGAGCACGACTTCACCGCCTCCTCCCCGTGGCCAAGTGAACTGCTCGCGCCGGCCGTTGGCGGACAAATAGACGTCCTTAAGATTGCGCTGCTCCCCGTTCGGCACCCTTACCTATGTGCTGCCGAACGCCGCTCCTGGAGGGAGATCGACAAATCGTCGTTCGTGACAGTCGGGCGATCGGCCAGAATGGCTCGCTTGGCGGCTTCGTCAGCTGCCCGCGATATCTCCGCCTGGCTCAGGCCTCTCGAAAGCTCCACCGCGCGTGGCCAGTCGACTTTTTCCGTGTCAAAGCCGACAAGGCGTGATTGCAATATTTTCAGCGACACGTCCTCGCCGGGGAGTTCGTACTGTATTACGTCGTCAAATCGCCGGAATAGGGCGGGGTCGAGTAGTTCAACATGGTTCGTGGCCACGATAATGAGACTATCGCTGTCATCCTTCTCCAAAAACTGGAGAAAGGAATTCAGTACGCGACGGATTTCGCCGACATCATTGCGCTCCGATCGCCGCGAGCCGATGGTGTCAAACTCGTCGAAAAAGTAAACTCCGCGCGTTTCGCTCATGGCATCGAAGATAATGCGCAGCTTTGAAGCGGTTTCGCCCATGAACCGCGTCATCAGCGTGTCAAACAGGACGGTGAAGAGCGGTAGATGAAGTTCACCGGCGAGCGCGCCGGCTGTCATGGTCTTGCCGGAGCCGGGCGGCCCAACGAGAAGAAGCTTTCTGCGCGGCTGCAATCCCCGTTCGGCGAGCTTATGCTGCTGGCGATGTTCGATTAGCACCCGCTTGAGGCGTTGATCCAGCTCATCGGTCATGGCCATGTTCGTGAGCCGCGTCTCTGAAAACGTAACGGAGACCAAAGCGGCGAGGTCGCCTTTAGGCTGGGCAATAGGAACGGGACGGCGCGCCCGTTCTACCTTGCTGTCCCGGGCCTGATCGACGAGCGCGCGCAACTGCTGGGCAAACTGTCCGCGGCCTTTACGCGCCTCATGGGCAGCCACCTGCATCGCGATCGACAGGAACTGGTCGTCATCGCGGGCGATATGGCTCTTCATGAGTGCGATCAGATGTTTAGAGGCCGTCATGGGCGGTTCATCATGTTGTCAGGGTTGTACGCAGCGCGGGATCGTACGTTGAACACGACCAAGAGACCAATGCCTGATCTAACCGATTGTGGCAAGCAATCTGCGCGCAGCCATCCTTCTTCCATCAACTATTGAAGGCTCTTTCCGCAACGTGCTGCCGGATTCCCGCCGGATCGCACTACAAATTTTCTAAAGAGCCAATAAGAAAAGCGGCTTGCGCAAAAGGGTATGAGATTGCCCGAACGCGGCATTTAGGTTGGTTGAGCGATGTCGTTGATTATCAATCGCCCATGGCAGCGGCACGCGCTTCAACACCAAGCGAACCGAGTTGCTGGACATGGTCAACACGTTTCGCGCCCGCGTGGATCAATGGCGCGAGGATAGCTATCCCGGCGTGACCATTGTGACGCGCAAGCTGTTGGAGCATTGGCACGACAAGGCCGTGCGCCACATCCGTCCTATTTTTGCCAATTGGAGGCGATTGAGACGCCGATCTGGTGGATCGAAGGGGCGGCAGCCCATAAGCAAGACCCAGAAAGCGCAGCTGCGCGTTCCTGAGCAGGTGGCGGGACAGATGCCGGACCGTCGCCGACAGCCTGGAGGAGGCGGGCGAGCGGCTGTTCACCTTCACCTGGCTCGATCCGTCGCAGTGGAGATCTGCGCGGACGACCAATGCCATCGAGAGGGCGAACGGGGAGTTCCGGCGGCGGATCAGCCCGGACCGTGCCGCCCGCAGGCGTGCCCATGCTTCGGTGGGCGCTCCTGGCCTCCGGACGGATCCGGATGCGAAAGGTCGACGGCTGGCAGACCCTTTCCCGGCTGGCCGGGCCCATCACCCCAGATCTCGCCGCCTGAGCGGACGAAACCCAGAGCACCTGGAGAATGCGCCGTTTCCGAATTTCCACCAAACTCGCGACATGACGTTGCAATGTTCCGTAGACTGCACAGGTCTAAAGATATCGGGGAGGCGCTGCGCGAACCTGGAATGATGGGTGGACTGTCACTTTCAGGACCGGTCCTAGGCATAGCTTGGAGCCTTATCCGGTGCCCCAACAGTGATTCGGATTACCGGTGCGGTGAGTTCTGTCAGATGGGTGTCCGGTCAACGCCGCGGAATCCCGGTCGTTTCGCACGGCGGCTGGAGAGCACGGCGCCAGGTTGTACGAGGCCCGAAAATACGGATAACGTTACGCAGGAGGATGAAAGAGGTGGCGGAAATCGAATTCGAACTGCATTTCGCCCTTCCTGAAGGTGAGCACGATGCATTCAGGCTGATGGACACCGACTTCGGGGCCGGATATGAGGATGCCGTCGTCGGCACCGGAGTGCCGGGCATGATCGGGATCGCGCTTGAAGATACCAGCGATCACGCGGAAGATGCCATTCTCGGCGCCGCGCGCGCCATCCGGAAACATCTTCCTGCAGGGTCTGTGCTTAGAGAGATTCGCCCTGATCTGGTCAGCCTTGCGGACGTGGCAAACTGACTTGATGTGACGCATCAGTCCCTGCAGAAGCGCTGGATGCCTCTCCCCAGCCAAGGGGGGCTTTCCGACTGGAAAAGGTTGCCGTCATTATCCTGAAAGCCATGCAAGCCAGGGGGCCAAGCGTCCGCAATGGTCGCTTCGCCGTGGAAAAGGCCAACAAATGGCTGAGCGCCGGAAAACCTGCACGCAGGATCAGCGCTGGCATGCGGTAGGCGTGGTCGACGGCGCGATACCCGAAATCCGCGACGACGCCAGGCATCTCATCCATTCCGAACGGCCCGATTCGGAAAATCGGACCGAAGCTGGCGCGGCCTGATATCCCCACAAAAGGCTACAGCACGCCTGCCGTCGAAGATTCCATTGAGGGCCTGCCGAACTTCCCGTACCAATCAAAGCGACCGCATCCGTGGCTGGCCCCACCGTAGAGTTAACCCGAGGCAAATGGACGGCACAGCTGGGGCGAAAGGCCGGAGGCGCGGAGATCTCAAGACGGCAAGAGGATAGCGTTTCACCACCCCTTGGGAACGCCCTGCGAATCGCAGAAGTGGCGTGACTGAACGACAGGAATTTTGGGTCAGGGCCATCTGCGACTGTCTTACGGCAATCGACCACTGCGACACAGGAACTGACCGTCTTTCAGCCCAGCAAAGACTGCCGACACGAAGCGGACAGCCCCCCTTCACTCGCCTGCCTCATCCTCGGACACTCCCCATAGGACCTGGCGTGGCACCCATCCCTGGTAGGTATCGACCGAAATCCGGCACCAGTCACCAACGCATTTCTCAAGCCGTGCGATCACATCCCTCTCAAGAATTGCCGTCACCGAGGAATCCGGATCGGCCTTCGTCAGCAGCGAAATGCTGTCCTCTTCCACGATCACCGTGCGCACGCCAGACAGCAGCGAATAATGCATCCACCCGCTGGCGCCATCCCGGTCCTGGACCCTACGCCAGTGCTGGTATTCCCCTATCACACGCAAAGGCATGTGCCGATGCTTGAACACCCAGTCTATCCGATGGGAAAATGACGGGCCGCGCCGCGCGTTCCCCTCACCAGCCTTCAGCGAAACGAATCGCGGAAGCGGAAGGTTTGTGACGGGACCTCGATCGGCGGCGGCTGCGCTGAACGCAACCGAGACGGCAAGCGCCGCCGAGAAAGCCCTGGCGCAAAAACGTAACATGAACTTCCCGCTCTGTCGATCTGCGCGTTTCCAATATATACTAATGCACGGCAGGTGCAAAAGACATAAGAGTCCACCGGAGTAGCTGTTGTGCCCATCGCCGGTTCTTGTAACTCTGCCATTAACCATTTGTCATTGGAAGCCCAAGGAAGCGCGCCATGCCAACCGAACGTCTCAACGTTATCGTAACGCGACGGTTGCCCGAAGTGGTCGAAACACGAATGATGGAACTGTTCGACGTGTCGCTCAGATCTGAAGACACGCCGATGACCCGCGAGGCCCTAGCCGACGCCATGCAGCGTGCTGACGTTGTCGTGCCCACGATCACCGACATGATTGACGCCAGCCTGCTGGCGCAGGCAGGGCAGAAGCTGAAACTGATCGCGAATTTCGGTGCGGGAGTCGACAATATCGACGTTCAGACCGCACGGCAGCGAGGCATCCTGGTGTCAAATACGCCTGGCGTCCTGACTGAGGACACCGCCGACATGACGATGGCACTGATTCTGGCAGTGACGAGGCGCATTCCCGAGGGCCTGTCGATCATGCAGTCAGGCGCGTGGGAAGGCTGGGCTCCGACCGCGCTTCTGGGCGGAAGGGTCGGAGGCCGACGATTGGGAATTCTCGGTATGGGCCGAATCGGGCAGGCTGTGGCGCGCCGCGCACGGGCATTCGGGCTGCAGATACACTATCACAACCGCAAACGGCTGCGGCCAGAGATCGAGGACGAACTTGAGGCGACCTACTGGGAGAGTCTTGACCAGATGGTCAGCCGGATGGATGTGATCAGCGTTAACTGCCCGCACACGCCATCCACATTTCATCTCATGAACGTGCGGCGGCTGAAGCTGATGAAACCTTCGGCGGTGATCGTGAACACGTCGCGCGGAGAGGTAATCGACGAAAACGCGTTAACCAGAATGCTGCGCGCGGGACAGATCGCAGGGGCGGGGCTCGATGTCTACGAGCGCGGGACGGACATCAACCCCCGACTGCGCCAACTGAAGAACGTGGTCCTGCTTCCACATATGGGTTCCGCCACCGTTGAGGGACGCTGTGAGATGGGCGAGAAGGTCATCATCAACATCAAGACCTTCGCCGACGGGCATCGACCGCCGGATCTCGTCGTGCCGTCCATGCTCTGATCCGCATGCGCATGGCGGTCTGGACCCGGTCGCCTGCAGGTCCGCCGGAAGATGGTTCAAGGCCCTGAGCCGTTTAAGACCAGGCCGTCATTCCGTGCAGGGCGTCAGCTGAATTTCCCACATTTACGGAAATCGTGCATAATAGCGTTTCATGCATAATAGCGTTTCAGGCCATTCAGGAGACATCCCATGAAGAACCATGCCAGGGCCCTCATTGTCGGGGGTGGAGCCGTAGGGACCAGCATCGCCTATCATCTGGCCAAGGCGGGCTGGAAAGACATCATGCTGCTGGAACGGGACGAACTTACGTCAGGTTCAACATGGCACGCGGCGGGGTTGCTTCCACTTTTCAACATGAGTTATGCGACCGGTCATATACACGACCATTCGGTGAGATTCTATAAGACCCTTGAAGAGGAGACCGGGCTGGATGTGGGATTCCACGTGGTCGGAAACCTGCGCATGGCGCAGAGCCGTGACCGGATGGACGAATTCCAGCTCTATGCTTCAACCGCCGAAACCGTCGGAATCCCATATATTTGGCTAACGGCTGACCAGATCAGGGAGCGCTGGCCTCTGGTAAGAACCGAAGATCTGAGGGGCGCGATCTATCATCCTACGGATGGTTACATCAACCCGGCCGACCTGACCCAGGCAATGGCCCGCGGGGCGAGACAGCGCGGAGTGGACATTGAGCGAAAATGGCAGGTTGACGGCTACGAATGGACCGGAAGCGAGTGGCGCGTCACCTGTACCAGAATGGCTGAGAAGGGCGGCAATCTGGTAGCCACCGACGAACGCGTGACGGTGACGGCCGAACATGTCGTCACCGCGACAGGCAACCATGCGCAGCGAACCGCACGGCTTCTGGGAATCAGGATACCGGCGATTCCGGTAGAGCACCAGTATATCGTCACCGAGCCGGATAACGCGTTGACGGACTGGCGGAAAAGCAACCCCGAACATCCGGTACTGCGCGATGCCGATGCCCGATGGTACGTCCGCGAGGAGCGTGGCGGGTGGATCCTGGGACCATATGAGAGAAACGCCCCGGCGCGGTTTCTCCACGACGTGCCCGCGACATTCCGGGCGGATCTCTTTCCCCTCGACCTTGACCGCATCGAGGAAGAGTACATGTCCATGATCCATCGGATCCCTTCTACGGAGACCGCCGGGCTGAAGGATGACTATAACGGGCCAATCTGCTATACTCCTGACGGCAATCCACTTGTCGGCCCGGCACCTGGCCTACGTAATCTCTGGCTGGCTGAAGGCTTTTCCTTTGGGATCACCGCTGCGGGAGGAACCGGGCATTACCTTGCTCAGGTCATGGTGGACGGCGAGGCGGAGATCGACATGGCTTCGCTTGACCCAGGTCGTTACGGCTCTTGGATGACCACGGAATATGCGGCTCGAAAGAACGAGGAGTGCTATTCACACGTATACATCCTGCACCATCCTGACGAAGAGCGCGAAGCCTGCAGACCCCTTCGCACTGCTCCCGCCTATGACCGTCAAAAGGCGCTAGGGGCGCAGTTTGGGCAGGTAAATGGCTGGGAAAGGCCAAATTATTTCGGCCCAAAGGATGCACCGATAACGTTTGACCACGATTCCAGATCGTTCCGGCGCGGTGGTTGGTGGCAATACGCACATGATGAGGCCAGAGCGGTCCGCAGCGGCGCTGGACTTATCGATGCGACGGCATTCACGAAGCACCTTGTGCGCGGGCCCGGCGCCACCGCATTCCTGGACAGGTTCACCTGCAACCGACTGCCCCGCATCGGCCGGATCAACCTGACCTATGCGCTTACCTGTGCCGGAACGGTGCGAACGGAATACACCATCGTGCGGATGGCCGACAATGAATACTATCTGGTTTCAGCCGGAGCCTGGACCGCCTATGACGCGGATTTCCTTCGTAAGGCGGCAGAAGAGTTCGTGACCGATGGGGGTGCGTGGGTCGACATACATGAGGTCACCACCCAATGGGGCGTATTCGCCATCGCAGGACCAAAGTCACGGGAGGTTCTGAGGGAACTCATCAAGGATGCGGATCCGGATACAGTCCTTGGGAACGCGCGCTTCCCCTGGCTCTCAATGCGCCGCATTGAACTGGGAATGTGCCCGGTAATGGCCGTCCGGGTGGCCTATACGGGTGAACTGGGCTGGGAACTTCATCATCCAGTCGAGATGCAGAACTACCTATGGGACCAGCTCATGGCAGCGGGCGGAAAACATGGGATGAAACCCGTCGGAGCAAGGGCACAGAACTGGCTCAGGCTGGAAAAGTCCTATCGTGCCTTCGGAACCGAGCTTGGCAGGGACGCCACGCCACTGGAGGGTGGGCTCGACCGGTTTGTGGATCCGGACAAGGAATTCCATGGCAGACAGGCCATGCTCGATACCGGTATCCGCGTCAGATGCGTGACGGTCCTGATTGACGGACCAGACGATGCCGACCCCTGGGGTCGCGAGGCGCTCTATGATGGCGATACCAGGGTCGGACGGCTGACATCTGGCGGGTATTCGGTGCATTTCGGCAGACAGATCGGGATGGGATATGTCCTGCCCGGTCGGGCGACGGCAGGCCAGAAACTGAAGGTCAGGATGTTCGGCCAGCTTTGGGATGCTGAAGTGGTCGAGGACAGCCCCTACGACCCAGGCAACGAAGCGATCCGCGCTGACGGATGATATCGCTCCGAGGTGAGCGTCATCTGGATGTCGCCCTGTGTATCCATTCTGAAGGCGACCCCATGGGTTGCCCTTGTTCGCATGTCTGATCCGGGCAACGCGCTATCCGTTCAGGTCGCAGCCGAGAAAGACGCGACCGTGATTTCTCGCCGCGGTCATGACCGAGAACGAGCCTGCGGCGGGATCGATCACATAGTCGCCCTCATTGCTGACCGCACAAAGGAGCGCCCCCTGCAGTTCGACAGGCTTGGAATGCGGATGCTCCTTCTGCGAGACCGATTCCCTGACGACATCCGGTATGTTGTGAACCTTCCATACGCCCTTCGCTTTCTTGGGACGCTTCTGAAGAACAACACAGTATTCCGCACGGCGACGGGTCCGGTAACCCATCCCGAACGTACCTTTGTCCCAGGTCAGCATATCCACCAGTTCCAGACCCGTGTCACTGAACCAGCCGCTCACGCCTTCACAGAGATGAAACTTGTCCACCCAGAGAAAGAGATGCCCGGACGGAATCAACACACGATCCATGCCGGAAATAAACTGCCTTATGACCGGTTCGGGCATCTGCTGAAGGGCGCTTCGGCGACGCTCCCGAGATCTGCCCTCGTTTCCATATGCCATCCTGTCGAGGATGCCACGGTACTGCGGATCGAAGAAGGCGACGGGAATGGCGTCCGCAGGAAGTTTCGACAGGAAGTCCTGGCCATCCATCCTGAGACGGGTGTTAGGCCTGAGCTCTGGTGGAAGCCCGATGTCGGGCGCATGGATGGTGCGCTGGCGTGAGAAGGTCCGTCCAGTTCCAGCACCGGAAACCGTGTCGCCCATACCCAACGGTAGCTTGCCCTCCCGCTTCATATGTCTCTCCAGTGATCAGGAAATCCATCATGGGCTGACGCCACCACGGAAATCGAGAGCGCGAAAGTGATCGTATCTCGGTTTGCCCCCAACCGATGGCTGGCCAATTTCGCCTGATCCGATCGCCAGAGGTGGAAGGGGCCCGCCTTGACGGGCCCGTCAACCAGATGTCAGTTCGGCACTTCGCCTGTCAGGCCTTCGACATAGAAATTCATCCCCAGAAGCGTGCCATCGTCCGCCACCTCGCCTTCGCCCAGCCAGGCGGAACCGTCCTGCCGGTTAATAGGTCCGGTGAAGGGATGATAGTCCCCCGCAGCAATGGAATCCGCCATCGCCTGGGCCTCAGCGCGCACTTCTGCTGGAATGACTTCGGACATTTCGCCGATTTCAACCATTCCGGGGCCAATTCCATCCCAGGTATCCATCGATTCCCAGGTTCCGTCCATTACCGCGCCAACACGGGCGACATAGTAAGGTGCCCAGTTGTCGATGATCGAGCTGATGCGTGGTTCCGGAGCATAGGCAGCCATGTCGGATGCCTGTCCGAAGGAATGAACGCCCGCATCCTTCGCGACCGCCTGCGGTGCGGTCGAGTCGGTGTGCTGCATGATGATGTCGACGCCCTGATCGATCAACGCCTGTGCCGCATCGCCTTCCTTTGCCGGATCGAACCAGGTGTTGACCCAGACAATGGAGAATTCAACATCAGGATTGGCTTTCCTGGCATGAATGAAGGCGGCGTTGATTCCGCGGATCACCTCCGGAATCGGGAATGATGCGATGTAACCGATCTTGTTGGTTTTGGTCATCTTTCCGGCAATGTGGCCAATTACGGCCCGACCCTCATAGAACCTTGCCGAGTAGGTCGAGACATTGTCGGCGCGCTTGTAGCCGGTTGCGTGTTCGAACTTTGTGTCCGGAAACTTCGCCGCGACATTGATCGTCGGATCCATATATCCAAACGACGTCGTGAATATGATATCCGCACCACCCAGCGCCATCTGCGTCAGCGCACGTTCGGCATCGGCTCCTTCCGGCACGCTTTCCTGGTAAACCGTCTCGACCTTGTCACCGAACGCCTCTTCGACCGCGAGAAGGCCCTGGTGATGTTCGTAGGTCCAGCCGAGATCACCGATCGGACCGACATATATGAATCCGACTTTGGTTTTTTCCTGTGCGACCGCAGCTGCGGCAAGTCCAAGCGAAAACACGGCGCCGATAAAGAGTTTGGTTGGTTTCATGCAGGTTCCCCTTTCTGCTGAACGGGCCTTGGCCCGCAGTTCGGTTGCTACCCCTAGGTCGGGGCGTGGAATGAACGCCCAAGATCCGCCGGCGCGTTCAGCGCTGACCGGCCGCGGCGCGTGGACATAATGACCAGTACGAGAATCGTTATCAGATATGGCGACATGGACAAGTACTCTACTGGAACCTTTGCGCCTGCTGCCTGCAGATTGAGCTGAAGCACAGTGACACCTCCGAATAGATAGGCGCCGACGAGAATCCAGGCCGGCTTCCACGAGGAGAACACCACGATGACGAGCGCGATCCAGCCGGCTCCCGCCGTCATGCCCTCGGTCCATTGCGGCACACGGATAAGGCTCAGATAGGCGCCTCCTAGACCCGCGCATGCGCCGCCAAACGCTATGGCCGCCAGGCGGACGCGAATCACTTTGTAACCCAGCGCATGCGCCGCATCATGACTCTCGCCAACAGCGCGCAGGATAAGGCCCCAACGGCTGTAACGCAGGAAGGCCCAGACACCAGCCACCAGCGCAAGCGATAGATAGACGATGGCATCGTGCTGGAAGAGCATTACCCCAAGCACGGGAATCTCCGCCAGAGGGCCGAGCTGGAGTTCGCCAACAGGAGGCGGGCGTGCCATCAGATAGCTCTCACCGATCAACGCCGACAGGCCAAGGCAGAAAAGGGTCAGCGCCAGCCCGGTCGCCACCTGATTCGAAAGCAGAACCTGCGTAAGCAGACCAAAGATCATCGCCACCGCAGCGCCCCCGGCGACCGCGCCAGCAAACCCCAGGAAGGGGGATCCGGTGTTGACCGCGACCGCGTAGCCGGAAACCGCACCGATGATCATCATTCCCTCGACACCAAGGTTAAGGACACCCGACCTTTCAGCCACCAGTTCACCAATGGCGGCCAGCAGGATCGGCGTTGCCGCGACCATCAGCGAGGCAGCCAGCACTGCAGGGTTGATGACTGAAAGGTCCATTACGCCGCCTCCGTCGCGCCAAACCGGATTCGGTAGCTGGCCAGAACATCCACAGCCAGAAGAAAGAACAGCAGCATCCCCTGAAACGCCTGAATGGCTGAAGCGGGCAGTCCAAGCTCTGCCTGTGCCGCTTCACCACCAATGAAGGTAAGCGCCAGAAGCAAACCTGCCAGCAGGATGCCAATGGGATGCAGCCGCCCCAGAAACGCCACGATGATGGCAGTGAATCCGTAACCTGAATTGAAATCGATGCTGATCTGACCCGCGGGTCCGCTGACCTCGAACAGTCCCGCAAGACCAGCAAGCGTGCCGCCTGTGCCGAGGCAGAACACGACCAGCAGCTTTGGGCGGACACCAGCGAACCGCGCCGCACGCGGGCTCTCGCCTGCAAGTCGGATGTGATAGCCCAGCATATGCCGGCTCAGGAGAATATAGGCCAGAATTACCGCCAGAAACGCCGCGACCACTCCCCAGTGCATTCCCGTGCCGGAGATGAGTTCCGCATTTGAGGCCGCCTCATACTGCCTGAGGTTCCTGCTGCCGGGGAAACCCGCTCCTTCCGGATTACGCAGCAGACCAATTGACACGGAAGCCAGTATCTGTTCGGCCACATAGACCAGCAGGAGCGAGACCAGGATTTCATTTGTATTGAACCAGGTCCTGAGCAGCGCCGGAATCATTGCCCAGACAAACCCGCCAAGGGCACCCGCGATGACCATCAATGGGAAAATGAACCAGAACTCTGCGGGATAGAAGGCCAGCCCAACTCCCGCACCGCAGATCGCGCCGAGGATATACTGTCCCTCGGCACCGATATTCCATATGCCGGCGCGAAACCCGAGCGAAATCCCGATCGCGATCAGGATCAGCGGCCCGGCCTTTATGAGCAGCTGGCCGCGGTAGTACCAGGCGAACTCACCAAGCAGCGGATCCCAGAAGATCGTGCGAATCGAGACGAACGGATCCTTGCCAAGAAAAGCGAACAGAATTCCGCCAGCCACCATTGTCAGAAGAACCGCCGCCAAAGGCGTGGCCAGGGTCCAGATTCGGCTTGGCTGCGGACGTCGTTCCAGCCGGATCATTCCGGTCTCCCCGAATTCACCATGGCTTCCGCGGGCGACTGCAGGAGGCGAAAGCTCCCAGTCCGTCGGCTGACATGAGAGGGAGAGGTCTCACGCCAGGGCATTTTCCACCACCAGGTCATCGGCTCCCCCCATCATCAGTCCGATTTCTTCCATCGTCAGGTCCACCACTGGATGGGCCGCGGATAGGCGTCCGCCATTAAGCGCGGCAAAGCGATCCGAGATCTCCACGAGTTCATCGAGATCCTGGCTGATGGCGATCACCGCGGCACCTCCAGCAACCAGATCAAGAAGCGCCTGCCGGATCGCTGCGGCAGCGGCGGCATCCACGCCCCAGGTCGGCTGGTTGACCACCAGACAGGTTGGACGCTGCAGAATCTCCCTACCGATCACGAACTTCTGGAGGTTTCCTCCCGATAGCGATCTTGCGGCGTAGGTCGGTCCTGGCGTGCGTACGTCAAATTTTGAGATGATCCGTTCAGCGAATGCCTGCGCCCGGGTCCAGCGCAGGAACCCTCTGTCGACAAGTTCCTCCCGAGCCGCGCCAGTCAGTAGAGCGTTCTCGGTGAGCGACATATCCGGAACGGCGGCATGGCCCAGTCGTTCCTCGGGAGCCGCAAGCAGGCCAAGCCGCCGCCGGGCGTTGGTGCCAAGATGTCCAACGCTCTTTCCAAGGAGTTTCACAGCACCCTGCGCTGTCCGCACTTCGCCGGAGAGCGCGGACAGAAGTTCGTCCTGTCCGTTCCCGGCCACGCCGCCAATTCCAAGAATCTCCCCCGCCCGAACCTCCAGATTCACGTCCCTCAGACCGGCACCGAACTGCCCCGCTGACGCCGCTGACAGCGAAGTGACGCTGAGCACGATCTCACCCGGCTTTCCTGATCTTCGCGACGGCGTCTGTAAAGTCGACCCCACCATAATCTCCGCCATTGACCGTGCGGATTCCGAACGTGGACTGCAGACGCCCGCGACCTTACCTCCCCGCAATACCGTGGCCCGGTCACAGAGCTTTCCGATCTCCTCCAGTTTGTGGCTGATATAGAGGATCGCAGTGCCTTCCGCCTGCAGCCTTTGCAGGGTCGCGAACAGGATCTCGACTTCCTGCGGCGTCAGAACCGAGGTTGGCTCATCCATGATCAGAAGCTTTGGATCCTGCAGGAGGCACCGGATGATCTCCACCCGCTGGCGTTCCCCGGCGCTGAGCTCACCCACCTTCCGACCAGGGCTGAGCGGAAGGCCAAACGCTTCGCTGACCTCCCTGATCCGTCTGGCAAGTCGGCGCAGCGGCGGTGGATCCTCCATGCCGAGAGCAATGTTCTCAGCGACGTTCAGCGCATCAAAAAGCGAGAAGTGCTGGAATACCATTGCGATTCCCGCCGCCCGCGCCGCATGCGGAGTCGTGGGGGTGTATGGTGCACCGGCAAACATCATCTGTCCGCCATCCGGCCGCACTAGACCATAGATCATCTTCACGAGCGTGGACTTGCCCGCGCCGTTTTCGCCTAGCAGTGCATGGACCTCACCGGGAGCGACCGAAAGCGAGACCCGATCATTCGCCACAACCCCAGGATAGGATTTCGTCAGACCCTCGACTGCCAGAAGTGCATCCGTCATGCCGCGGACTCAAATTGCAATGGCATCCGCCATCCTTTCAGGACCCTCGCGGCGGCACCGATGGCGATCGCCTGTGGATGCTTGCCGAGCCCGGGGTCCCCGATCGGGCTATCGATCCGGACAATGTCCGATTCCCGATGACCGAGAGCCCGTAGCCGCTTTCGGAAACGGGTCCATTTTGTCTCCGAGCCGATGAGGCCGGCATATGTGAAGGGTCGACGGAGCACGAGATTGCAGAGTTCCAGGTCCAGCTCGTGCTCATGAGTCACGATCAGATGAGCGCCGTACCCGGGTGCACTGGCCATCACTTCCTGAGGCCGTCTGCCAGAAAACCGCAGCACGTTATCCGGAAGCCCATCGGTAAACTGCGCACGCATGTCGGCAACCGTAACCTCGACATGCGGTAGAGGTGCCAGAATCCGTGCCAGTGCCGCGCCTACATGCCCAGCGCCGTATACGAAGACCGGCATACGGTAATTCCGGGTCGACTCGATCAGCCAGCCATCGTAGAGCATGATCGCTGATCTCGACGCGTCACCGGATAGTGCGTCGACCCATCTGGCTACGCGGCCAGGCACCTCTTTCGATCCCTCAATCCGGCGCACGAACATTCCTCCCTTCGCCGACGACTCTGCGGCGGTCGCCTTCCGGTAGAGGGCCTGGTCCCAAATCTCCGTCACCAGGGTCACTGAACCGCCACAGCACTGGCCCAGTGCAGGCCCGAGAGACTGGCGGCGTATGTCGGATACGGAACCGTTCGTCAGTACGTCCACGGCATGGGCCACCGCATGGAATTCAAGTCTCCCACCACCTATGCTGCCAAGAGCACCTCCCTTCCAGACAAGCATCGACACACCCTTCTCCCGAGGTGTCGAGCCATTGCTGTCGGCGATGAGGATCCTGGCAACGCGGCCGTGGTCTCCGATCGTCTCTCCAAGCGCCTTGAGATCAATCACGTTTCCGCTCCCCGCATCCTCCGGACCGCCGCCAGCAGCCGCTCCGGTGTCGCTGGTGCGTCAAGTGCCGGATAGCATGTACCGCAGGCCGCAACCGCATCGCTCAACGCCAGAAAAGCCGAAATTCCCAGCAGAAGCGGCGGTTCGCCCACCGCTTTGGAGCGATGGATCGAGTCCTCGCGGTTCCTGCCGCGTTTCCATAACGTTACATTCAGCTCGTCCGGACGGTCAGGGCAGGCGGGAATCTTGTAGGTGGAGGGTGCGTGTGTGCGCAGCCGCCCACATTCGTCCCAGACGAGTTCTTCCATGGTGAGCCATCCCACCCCCTGCACGAAGCCGCCTTCCACCTGGCCAATGTCGATTGCCGGATTGAGAGATGTGCCCACGTCATGCAGGATGTCCGCCCTGAGGACGCGGTTTTCACCGGTCAGCGTATCAAGCACCACCTCCGTCACCGCTGCGCCATACGCAAAGTAGTAGAATGGCCGCCCCTGACCCCTTTGCCGGTCCCACTCGACCTTGGGCGTCCTGTAGAAGCCGGTCGCTGACAGGCCTATGCGCCCTTGATGGCATCTTTGCGCGGCTTCGGCAAAACTGTAGGTGGCTCCACCGACATGGACCCGTCCACCCTCAAAACGGACTTCGGTAGCCGAAACCTGGTGCTCCATCGCCAGGAACCCCGCCATGCGGTCACGGATGGTGTCGCAGGCACGCATCACCGCCATCCCGTTCAGGTCGGATCCGGACGAAGCCGCGGTGGCCGACGTGTTCGGCACCTTGCCCGTGTCCGTGGGCGTGATCCTGACGGCGTCCAGTGGAACACCGAATCTGTCGGCAGCCACCTGCGCCACCTTCTGGAACAGGCCCTGGCCCATTTCGGTGCCACCGTGATTCATGTGTATCGAGCCGTCCTGATAGACATGCACCAGCGCCCCCGCCTGGTTGAGATGGGTCAACGTGAACGAAATCCCGAACTTGACCGGCGTCAGCGCCAGGCCCCGCTTGAGAACCGAACTGGCGGCATTCCACTCCGACACCGCCCTGCGACGTTCGCGGTATCGGGAAGTGGCTTCCAGCTCCTCGGTGATTTCATGCAGCACGAAATCCTCAACCGGCATCCGGTAATGGGTTGTCCGGGGCGTTTTGAGCCTGCCCTGTTCGGGATAGTAGTTGAGCTTTCGTATCTCCAGCGGATCGCGCCCCAGGTCATGGGCGATGTGGTCCATCACCCGCTCGATTCCCATCGTGCCCTGGGGTCCACCAAAACCGCGGAAAGCGGTTGCTGACTGCGTGTTGGTTCGCAGACGATGGCTTTCGACACGCGTGGCGGGGAGATGATAGGCGTTGTCGGCCTGGAGCATCGCTCGGTCGGCAACCGGCAACGATAGATCCTGCGACCATCCACATCTGCTGTAATGGGTGAACTCCACTCCCCTGATCCCGGCCGTCACCGCCATATCCCGCACGGTAGACAATGCGGAATTCGTGACGCTTGCCGGTGATCATCATGTCATCGTCGCGATCATAACGCATCCTGCAGGGCCTGCCGGTCAGCCGGGCCGCGACCGCACAGGCGCATGCCAGCGCGTTTCCCTGACTTTCCTTTCCGCCGAATCCTCCACCCATCCGGCGCACTTCCACCCGAACGGCATGCATCGGGACACCAAGCGCCTCGGCAACCTTGTGCTGGATTTCCGTAGGATGCTGGCTGGAGCAGTGAATCACCATGTCGCCGCCTTCCTGCGGCAGCGCCAGCGCAGCCTGGCCTTCCAGGTAGAAATGCTCCTGCCCGCCGAGCTCAAGCGTGCCTTTCACGACATGCTCGGCGGCATCTATCGCCGCCGCGGCGTCGCCATCCCGCCACACCAGCGGGCCGTCCTCAAACCTGCTGCCAGCCGTGAGCGCCTCGTCCATGGTAAGAAGGGCCGACAGTTCCTCATATTCAATTCTTCCCTGCCGGGCCGCGCGGCGGGCGGCATGATGACTCTCAGCCGCAACAAGAAACACCGGCTGTCCGACATAGTGGACCTCGTCGGTCGCGAGCAGCGGCTCGTCATGCGCCGATGGAGAGACATCGTTGGCGAATGGCAGGTCACCAGCGGTCAGGACCGTGACCACACCCGGCGCAGAGCGAACCTGTTCGAGATCAAGCGTCCGGATCCGTCCGCGGGCGGTTCCACTCAGTCCGAAGGCAAGCGACAATGTATCGGGAGGCACCGGAATGTCATCGACGTAGCGGGCCGCACCAGTGACATGCAGACGCGCGGAGTCGTGTGGCAGGGCGCGGGCGACGCTCATGCGGTAACCTCCCGAACCCGTGTGACAACACCCCTGGACTCGAGAAAGTAGCGCAGCAGCAGATTGCCGGCGGCATGCAGCCGATAGCTGGCGGAGCCGCGCATGTCGTCGATAGGAGTGAAATCCTCCGATACCGCATCACGGGCGGCGCGAACCGTGTCTTCGCTCCAGGGTTGGCCGACCAGCGCACACTCCATGTGCGTGGCGCGTTTCGGGATTCCCGCCATGCCGCCGAAAGCGATACAGGCCGCAGTTACCATACCGTCACTGACCGCAATGCTGAAGCATCCGCAGATGGTCGAGATGTCCTGATCAAACCTTTTGGAGAGCTTGTAACATTTCAGCCGGTCGGGCTGGTGCGGCACCGTGACGGCTTCGATGAATTCACCCGGTTGCCGGTCCTGTCGACCGTATTCGAGGAAGAAATCCTCGAGCGGCAATGACCGGGCGTTCCTCGCCCCGGCGCAGATGCAGGGTGGAACCCAGCGCGATGAGGGCCGGCGGGATGTCACCGATGGGAGATCCGTTTGCGATGTTGCCACCCACGGTGGCGGCGCTGCGGATCTGGACCGATCCGAACCGGCGAATGAGTTCGGCAAGATCGGGATGGAGTGGTGTGATGGCCGTGCCGAAATCCTCAATGCTGGCCATGGCCCCGACGCGCAGACCATCCTCGTGAGTGCTGATGGATTTCAGTTCCCCGATCCGCCCAAGAAACGCCACCCGGTCCAGATGCTGAAGATCTTTCGTCACCCAGAGCCCTATATCCGTAGCCCCGGCAACCAGCACCGCGTCCTGGTTGTTCACGTACCAGGCCGCAAGCTCATCTGAGGTTTCCGGGCAGTGGAAATCCCCTTCCGGCCGACCCGCATCGCTGAGCAGCTCCAGATCCTCATCCATCCATTCGGGCACGGGATGACCCGCTGCCTCCTGTGCCGCCCGAACGATCGGCGCGTAGCCGGTACAGCGACACAGGTTGCCCGCAAACCGGTCGTCGAAATCGCTTTGGCCGTTCAGATGCGCCACTGCCATGGAGACGATGAATCCCGGTGTGCAGAAGCCGCACTGCGATCCGTGGCATTCGATCATCGCCTGCTGCACGGGATGCAGCTGTCCCTCTGGTCCGGCGATTCCCTCAACGGTCCTGATCGCCTTTCCATGAAGCTGAGGCAGGAACAGGATGCATGCGTTCATGGCCTGGGTTCCGTTGCCATCCGTCACCATCACCGTGCAGGCACCACAGTCACCTTCGTTGCAGCCTTCCTTTGTGCCAGCGAGGCGGCGGGACTCCCGAAGCCAGTCAAGCAGAGTGCATGTAGGCTGAACGCCCCCCAGTTCGACCAGTTCCCCGTTCAGCAGAAACGATGTGTTGCCCATGCCGGTATCCACCGCCGCGTTCTGTCTTCCGAGGCAAATCAGCAAGGGGCCACCCGTTGCGGCGTAGGGTCGGCACCTGCTACCAGACTGGAAGCCAACATGCGACTGCCGGTCTTGTCAAGACTCTCCCCAACTTTGGTTAAGGTTACTCTATCCTGACCTCAGCACCATCCTGAAGCGCGGTGCCGATGCGGAATCCATGTCTCCAGGCAAAGGGCTTCGACGTATCCTGCCAACCTCCGGAAAGCTCAGCCCCGCATCGTCGGGTACCAGCCACCGGATCGGACATTTCGGTGACGCGTTCAGGCAGTAGGACAAGGGCCAGCGGGAACCACGGCAAAGTGCAGCGGGTGGGCCAGATTCGCGAAGATCAGTCTGGCAGGAAGGCTTTCAGTCCACCCTTTCCGCAGCAGAATCGCTGTTCGCCGCCCCTGTTGGGGAGACACATGCACCGCAAAGCGATCGAAATCGCAATTACAGCCATTGCGGCGAACTCGATTGACCAGCAATTCGACCACATCGGAATGAGGCCTGCGCGTTGATCGTTGCGCGAAACTCGGGCTCCGCTCCGCCCAGCCGGATTCTGACCGACCGACGGGTCACCACTGTCCAACAGATCCCGAGACTTCCCACCGATCCGGGTTCCGCCCCTGACAGTGACGAACGGAAGCCCATCACCGGCAATCCGAACATCGGCACGGGCCAATTTCCCTCTTTTCTGCCATCGGTGAAAGCGCTATCTAACTCCATACGCTGTCTGGCATCCGGTGGATGGAGAACCAGGAGAGCCCTGGCGTGAACCTGACGGAGGGTCCTGATCATGGCGGATAGGAACGGACCTGCAAAGAGGCCCCTTTCTCCGCATCTGCAGATTTACCGTCCGCAGATGACGTCGATCAGTTCTATTCTGACACGCATTACCGGCAACGCGCTGATCGTGGGTGTTGCGCTTGCGATCTGGTGGCTGGTCGCCGTCGCGTCCGGGCCCGAGTATTTCAGTTTCGTCAACCGGATCGCCAAATCGTGGTTCGGCGACATCGTGTTCACGCTGTCACTTCTCGCGGTCTGGTATCACTTTCTCGCAGGGCTCCGGCACCTCTGTTTCGACGCAGGCTGGGCGCTCGACGTGCCAACGGCGGAGTTCCTGGGCTGGATCTGCGTCATTGGTTCCGTCGTACTCACGGTCCTAACCCTGATTCTGGTCTGAAGGAGCGAATATGCGTTACCTAACCGACCGCAAGCGCGCCATCGGTCGAGGTGCATCCGGAACCGGAACCCTGCACCATTGGCAGATGACGGTTAGCGCGGTGGGGCTGGCCATTCTTACGCCCGCTTTCGTATTCATCTTCGGAAGCGCGCTGGGCAGTGGCTACGAGCGGGCGCACGCCATCTTCTCCCATCCCCTGGCAGCAATCGTGACCGCTGTCACCCTGGTGGTCGGGCTGGATCATTTCCGCCGCGGCGCGCAGATGACGATCGAGGACTATATGCAGGGGCTGGCCAGAAAGATCGCGGTGATCGCCGTGATCGCGCTGTCCTGGTTCCTGATGGCCTGCGGACTGTTTGCGCTGGCGAGGATCGCACTCTGAGGAGCGGCTTATGGCGGCGTATGATTTCGAGATCCATGAATATGACGTTGTGGTCGTAGGTGCCGGTGGTTCCGGCCTGCGCGCCACTCTCGGGATGGCTGAGCAGGGCCTACGAACCGCCTGCATAACGAAGGTCTTTCCGACGCGGTCCCACACCGTCGCCGCACAGGGCGGTATCGCTGCATCACTGGGCAACATGGGGCCTGACCACTGGCAATGGCACATGTATGACACCGTCAAGGGCTCGGACTGGCTGGGCGATACCGACGCGATGGAATACCTCGCCCGCGAGGCGCCAAAGGCCGTTTACGAACTCGAACATTACGGCGTGCCGTTCTCACGGACCGAAGAGGGTCGGATATATCAGCGTCCGTTCGGGGGTCACACGACCGAGTTCGGCGAAGGCCCTCCCGTGCAGCGGACCTGCGCAGCGGCTGACCGCACCGGCCATGCGATTCTGCACACACTTTACGGCCAGTCACTGAAGAACAACGCCGAGTTCTTCATTGAGTATTTCGCCATGGATCTGATCATGTCAGAGGATGGCGTCTGCCAGGGCGTCGTCTGCTGGAGCCTTGATGACGGAACGATGCATGTGTTCAGTGCCAAGATGACGGTGCTGGCCACCGGCGGTTACGGCCGGACCTATTTCTCGGCAACGAGCGCTCACACCTGCACAGGTGATGGTGGTGGAATGGTGGCCCGAGCCGGGCTGCCGCTGCAGGACATGGAGTTTGTCCAGTTTCATCCTACAGGGATCTATGGCTCCGGTTGCCTGATCACCGAAGGCGCCCGCGGCGAAGGTGGCTATCTTACCAATTCCGAAGGCGAACGCTTCATGGAGCGATACGCTCCCACCTACAAGGATCTGGCCAGCCGCGATGTGGTCAGCCTCTGCATGACAATGGAGATCCGCGAAGGTCGCGGTGTCGGTCCGGAAGGTGACCATATTCACCTGCATCTCAATCACCTGCCGCCTGAAACGCTGGCCGAACGCCTCCCTGGCATATCCGAATCCGCCCGCATCTTTGCCGGCGTCGAAGTCACCAGCGAGCCAATTCCCGTCCTGCCAACCGTACATTACAATATGGGTGGAATTCCGACGAACTACTGGGGTGAGGCACTGAATCCCACCGACCAGGATCCCGACGCCGTCGCGCCGGGGTTGATGGCCGTGGGGGAGGCGGGCTGTGCGTCGGTGCATGGCGCCAACCGTCTAGGATCCAATTCCCTGATCGATCTGGTGGTTTTTGGCCGTGCCGCCGCCATCCGCGCTGGACAGGTGGTTAACCCCAACGAATCGAATCCCGACCTCAACATGACATCGGTTGACAGGGCATTTGATCGCTTCGATGACCTTCGCAACGCTTCAGGCGCAGTCCCTACGGCCGAGCTCAGGCTGGAAATGCAGAAGACCATGCAGTCGGACGCGGCGGTGTTTCGCACCAACCGGACACTTGAGGAAGGCTGCCGAAAGATGAAGGCCGTCGCAGGAAAGATGGCCGATCTTTCGGTCACGGATCGCAGCCTTGTATGGAATTCCGATCTGATGGAGACGCTTGAGCTCACCAACCTCATGCCCAACGCGCTTACGACTGTCGTCAGCGCGGAGGCGCGCAGGGAAAGCCGCGGTGCCCATGCCCATGAGGACTATCCTGACAGGGACGACGCGAACTGGCGTTGCCACACACTGGCGTGGATCGAAGGCCGGGATGGGGTCCGCCTCAGCTATCGCCCGGTGCATCCTGATCCGCTGACGCCTCCTGGCGAAGGGGGAATAGATCCAGGTAGAATCGCGCCGAAAGCACGGGTCTACTGATGCGCTTTCCGATCTTTTCCGCATTTGTTCTGGTTTCAGCCTGCGCTCCGGTGCCAATGACACCGGAGCGCGCTGAACGTCTCTGCGCAGAACAGGCTGGACTTGCCGATGGATTCGGAGGAGCATTTGAAATGGGAATAGGTTCCGGAGGGTCGCATACGGGTGCTTCGATCACCCTGACAAACCGGATTTTCAGCCCTCAGACGGAAGAGGAATTCATGGCGGAGTGCGTCGAGCACCTGCTTGAGGGAAGTCCCACCACGACCGAGGTCAACGTTACGGCGGCAACCACTTTCTGAAGGCAGGCCGGAACCAGAATCGACAGGATATCAAAATGGTGCAGTTCACGCTTCCCAAGAATTCGAAAATCCACCAAGGAAAGGACTGGCCAAAACCCGAAGGTGCCACGAATGTCCGTGCGTTTCGGATCTATCGGTGGAATCCTGACGATGGACTGAATCCCCGCATCGACACATATCATGTGGACATGGACAGCTGCGGACCGATGGTCCTGGATGCGCTGATCAAGATCAAGAACGAGATCGACCCGACACTGACCTTTAGGCGGTCGTGCCGCGAAGGCATCTGTGGATCCTGCGCAATGAACATCGATGGGATCAACACCCTTGCCTGCATTCATGGAATGGATGAGATTTCGGGGGTCGTGCGGATCTACCCTCTGCCACATATGCATGTGGTCAAGGATCTCGTGCCGGATCTGAACCACTTTTACGCACAGCACGCGAGTGTCATGCCCTGGCTCGAAACCACCACGAACCGGCCGCAGAAGGAATGGCGGCAGTCAATCGAAGACCGAAAGAAGCTGGATGGACTCTATGAATGCGTGATGTGCGCGAGTTGCTCAACCAGCTGTCCGAGTTACTGGTGGAACGGGGACAGATATCTAGGTCCGGCGGCCTTGCTACACGCTTACCGCTGGATCATTGACAGTCGTGACGAGGCAACGGGTGAGCGTCTTGACGACCTGGAAGATCCATTCAGGCTCTATCGATGCCACACAATCATGAACTGCGCAAAGACCTGCCCCAAGGGCCTCAATCCAGCAAAGGCGATCTCCCATCTCAAGAAGATGTTACTTGAGCGACAAATCTGATTCCACTCGCATCATGGCAGGCCGTTTGAGCAGTGCGACAGACTGGAAAGCCAGTCCGGGTTAAGAACCTTGTGATACGATCCTGCCCCTACCGGATTCTACCCCGATTCCCACGAAAGTGGGTAGTTTTGCACGCGGCTCAACACGGCTGCGAAGTTCCGCCTGCCGACTGCCCAGTTGATGGTGACTCATGCATGAGCCGATTTCGTGGCATGAGCGAATAGCCGAACAACCACGAACTGGCCCGGCGATAGGCCGTGTAGGACGAACGCATGAACTTGCATCTGGCGAAATACGAAAGCGCCATCGACAGGCTGAGAGCCGACATGGCCAATCTGAAAATCTGGCTGTTCGCAGTCGTTACCGGCATTACGCTGGGTCTTTCGTTCGCGGGCTGAACGAATATTCGGTCGCGAAACTCCCGAAGCATCGCCCCAACAAAGATGGCCAGATCCAGCGGTGCCCCACGCCTAGGTTTCATTCCACAGCCCCAATGCCGGCCATAGAGGCTCAGGATCCATGACGGACAGCTTGTGACGGATCGAAGCCGGGCAGATGCAGCTGCTTCAATTGCGGCGGCCCCCGCCCGGCAGGTTTTTCGCCGTCGGCGTGGCGATCATCAAATGCCCGGAATGCAGGAAAATCTTCTGTCCCAATATCGCTTGAGAGGCTTTGGGTATGGTTGCCGGAGTAGCTCTGGGCGGTCTGGAAATCGGCATAGCGGGCGAGCCTGGTGCCGCGGCTGGTATTGCCGGGGCCACTGGAGACCTGATCGGAGGACTGGACCTCAAAAGTTTCACGAAATGCCCTGAATGCGGAAGGGATTTCAGGCGAAGGCTGGCTGGTCAGGTCTGACGCCAGGAATGGAGCGGCGGCATCTCAGCCGGAGCCGTTTTACGGGTCAGGGCCTTCAGCCGTGTCGCCTGGACGGCCCGAGGTAGGCCAGCCGTCACATGACTGAAAGGCTGCGTCATGACACCGAGGTCCCTGCTTCCCCGACAGGGACTCTCCGGGATTCGGTGATACCCAAATGGGCACTTCGGCTGCAGCGGAGGGCCATATGTCGAGTGTTGAGCGACGCTGAAGGCCATGATGTGGCTTCCCGACATGACTGAAAGTGTCGACACAGTTCCTGATGCCATGCAGGAACGCCTCCCGGCGTGATACGTATAGACGGGGACGGGAAGTGACTGTAACCGGTGTCAGTGGTCAGTATGGGACGCGTCTCCAGCTCCCGCGATACGGGCGGATGCTGAATTCACTGACTCCCCTGGACCTGAAGCGGACTGACGCTGCCCGCAGAACACCCGATCAGGCACTTTGCCAGACCAGGATTCGGTGCTATTCCCAATTTGGCAAATTCGAGGGGAACGGAAATGTCAGACGGAACGACAATCATGATTGGAACCACCAAAGGAGCGTTACTGCTTTCTTCAGACCCTGACAGGACAGGCTGGTCGCTGGAGGGGCCGTTCTGCAACGGTTGGCCAATCAACCATGTCATTGGAGATCCCGCAACTGGTGTCATCTGGGCCGCGGGCGGCGGCGACTGGTATGGCGCTGGTGTCTGGCGGTCAGACGACGATGGCAGGACCTGGACGCTTTCGAAACTCTCCAACGGCGAGATTGATGAGTGGGCGGCAAGAGATCCGGATGTGGCCGAGATGTTCAACTGGGAACCGGTCGACGCTCCTTTCACGGGAGAGGCCAATGCCATCTGGTCGCTCGGATTTTCCCATGGCAGGCTCTGGGCCGGTGCGAAACCGGCAGCCCTCTACTGCAGCGCTGATGGCGGCAGGGAGTGGGAACGGGTGGAGGCTCTAGCCAACCACCCATCTCGCGAGGGCTGGGATCCAGGCGCAGCGGGCCTGGTACTGCATACGATCGTGTCGGACCCCATGGATGCCGAAAGGATGTGGGTCGGCATCTCAGCGGCTGGAGTATTCGCCACCGAGGATGGCGGCAGGAGCTGGGACCGTCGAAACAGACTGGCCAACGCTGATGCATGCCAGCATCGCGACCACCCTGTAGCTCCGGGCGACGGCGAAACAGGTCTTTGTGTCCATAACATGATGCGCGCTTCCACCGACACTGGTGACCTGCTCTATCAGCAGAACCATTACGGCGTTTATAGCAGCCCGAACGGAGGGCGAAGCTGGAAGGACATTACCGAGGGCCTTCCTTCGACCTTTGGATTTCCCATCGCCGTTCACCCACGGGATCCGGAGACCGTCTGGGTTGTTCCCCTGAACGGAGATTCCGAAGGCCGCTTTCCCCCGGATGCATCCGCTGCGATATGGAAATCCAGCGACGGTGGCGAAAGCTGGACCGCCAAACGAACCGGCCTTCCGGAACGGGACTGTTTCTTTACGGTTCTCCGCCAGGCGATGGCTGTTGATTCCGCCGACCCTACGGGGGTTTATTTCGGCACCAATTCGGGGTCGATCTTCGCCAGCGTCGATGAGGGCGAGACCTGGTCCGAAATTGCACGGCATCTTCCGACAATACTTTCCGTCGAGACCAAGGGGTGTCGGACAGTGTAAACCGCCGTTTCTGGAGACCCATTTGCTGATTATGGGGCAGTCGCTGCGGTCGTGGCGTTTGACGCGACCGGTTGTTCACGTTATGTTTTCATTATGGCGCACAGGCAGGTGGTCTTTTCGTTTTCGCTGGAATCCTATGCGGACTTCATCCGTCGCAACCCGACCGACGCCGATGGAATCTATCGCAGGATCATCCATGAGATTCCAAGATTTCTCATGGCCGTCGAACCGTGCCGACGGGGAGAGATTCTGGAGAGTCCCCCGTCCCTGACCGGTACGCGGTGGGATGCGCTGCTGGCCGGCATTGCCGAGCATCTGGCCGGTCTCCACGGCCTGGAGGTTCCCGTCTGGTGCGACGAACCTGAACGGTTCACGACCCCCTGGGTCGTGATCAAGGCCGTTGGCAGCCGTTGCGTGGTCCGTGCGCCAGGGGCATTCCTTCGTCACGGCGCCCTTCCGGACCCGATGGACCTCGACGCCCGCGGCGGCGAGCCGGAACCCTGGTAGGCCTGTCATGACCGAATTTCGACGAGCGGAAATACTTTCTGCCCTGGACGAACTGTCGAAGGAGTTGGGCCGGGGTCGACAGCGCGCCCATATCCATATGGTCGGCGGTGCCGCCATGATCATGCTCTATGGCCGCCAGACCGTCACAGGCAATATTGATGAATCGATGGCGCAGGGGCATGGACCTGTCATCGAAGCGGTCAGGAAGATTGCCGTTCGGCGTGGCTGGCCGTCCACCTGGCTGAACCATCAGGCAGCCATGTACCGTCCACGGGCAGGAGATCCAGACCCGCGTCCACTATTTTCGTCTCCGTCGCTCGTTGTCCTGGCGGGGTCGCCCGAATACATGCTGGCCATGAAGCTCCAGGCCGCCCGAGGGACGGATGCAAGAGATATCCGACGATTGCTGAACGAATGCGGCGTCGCCACGGTGCAGGAGGCTCTCACCATTCATGACAGGCTGTTTCCCGATCGGCCGGCCGGTGGGCACCAGCGAAGGATGCTGGAGATGATCCTGACAGGTAGGTCACCGCACCCGAATGACGAGCTCCCGGGACCATCATCGACGTGCCGTTAATGAAGGATAGGTTCGGGGTCTGTGCCCTACCCGTCAGCCACTTGCCCGAGAACGCCGGGTCCCCAAAGACCCGCAGCGGAGCCCTGACCATCAATCCCCATCTGCCGCATTTGCTGTGACGCATGACCGCAACGCTGCGTCCAAATCGCAGCCCTAGTGGAATCGCTCCTGAAATACCTTCAGGAAGACGATCATCAGACCCGAAATCTGCCGCAGTTCGTCGCAATAGAGGTCCGACGTCGTCCGTTCGAAACAGTCAGCCATTACCGTTCCCGCTCGCAGGGGAGAGGCTCACTGGGGCCAGATGGGCCTTACCGGTCGCAGAGACGGTCAAAACCGCCGCTATGGTCCAATGATTGAGTTCGCGAGCCGTGGTCGGATGGAGAAGGAGCTGGAAACTCAGGCACGACTTCTGGCTTCCGCGAATGGTTCAGGGGGTCCACGCCGGGATCAGGAGAGCGGGAGACGGGATCGCATGACATTTCGGCGGCGGGTTCGGGCTGCTGACAATCGTGCGGAACCTGCCTAAGCACTCTGGCAGGGACCGTGATTCCAGGCCAGAGGGCGGACATGGCAGATACGGCCGCGGATGGGTGGTTACCGCCACCGGCCGATCGCGACATGCCTGCATATCCGGGGCCGGATGATCTTTCCCTATCCGTGAAAGGATCAGGGCGATGAACAGGCAGGAATCTCCTGATTTTCTTCATGCGCGAAATGGACTCACCGACGCCGGAATGGACCCTGCGGTCGCCGAGACGGTCAATGAAGTCGCGTTGGCCACTGTGGCCACGGCTTCTGACCTCAGGCTGACGGAGAACAGGCTCGACTAGCGCATTGCTGAAGAGACGAACGGGCTGGAATACCTGATCATGAATCTAGACGTAAAGATCAATGCAAAGGCGGTGGAAACCAGCACCGAGATCAGGAAGGTCGCCAACAACGTCACGGTGCGACTCGGAATCTGGATGGGACTGCCCGTGGCCGCGCCATCCCTGCTCCAGTAATTCAGCCTAGAATTCCGGCGCGCACCCATTCTCCCCGGCCTGAAGCACCCCGCTGCTCCAAATGCTCAGGCGACCTGTGTATGGACGGGTCTGTGACTTTGATCACGTCCCTGAGGCTGTGCCAGCGCTTGGGGGTTCCGTTCCGAGGTCAGTGACACATGCGACATCTTCACAATGCAACGGAGGCACCTGAACTGCTTCCTAGATGGCAGGAATTACCAAAAGCCAGAACCGCAGTGCAGATTCCGGACTACCGAGACGATCTCGTTCGGGAAGCGTTTCTCGGTAAGCGCGACTGCTGTAGCCCGAAACTCCATATAGATGGCACCCGCCCTTACTACGGTCCCACATCCGCTCAAAGCCATTAATGCCGCAAACAAACCCACGCCCTGATAGGGCCCGCGTTACTGGCGCGGACAGGCAGGCATGCCCGAGCAGCCCGAAAGCCAACTCCTATGTCCTCCAAGGACAACAGGGCTCCCTAGTCGATTTCCCTAACGCCGACACGGAAGCCTGAAACGTCCTGCTGGAAGTCGTAATCCGGCTCAAGGTCCGTATGTTGCCGCCGAGCGAGCGGTGCTGACCTGAACGCGGCGGCGAAGAGTCCAACGGGTGGATCACCGCTGCACGGGGAGGCTACCAAACCCCGCAAGCCACAAAGACGTTTGCCGGATTGACCTACAGATTCACCATTCAGATATCTCTGCATAATGTGAATTTGAACATAGATCCTTCATCATGTAGGCATTGAATTCAGACTTTGCGTATCTGCCAATGATCATATCAGGAACATTGCATGCCGAACTGTCCCAAGGATGCTGATTTTCGCCGCGCCGTCAAACCCGTCATCGTCTACCAGAACGATGTCCTTCCACCGCCAGACACGGACACGTACCGCACAGCCCGCATCGGAGCCGAACTGGTCGGAGAACGGGTGATCGCGCCCCGCGACAGCGCTGCTTTCCGAGTGGCAGCGGGCCAGTTCTTCCGCATCACGTGCATAGAGGGTCCTCAGGTCGGTGACCTCAATCTGTGGTCAGCGCAGAACCTGGCTGAACGCTTCTACTCGGGAAAGACCCGTGCGCTCCATGGCACGCATCTCGATACTGGTGACCGGCTCTGGTCCTGCTTCCCCTATCTGCGACCAATGGCGACGATCGTTCACGACACCCTTGACTGGTACGGTTTTGATATGTTCGGCGGTGGAGTGCACGATGTGATCGGCACCCGCTGCGACCCGTATACCAACCTACTGCTATCTGGCGGCGAGTATCATCATTGCTGCCACTCGAATCTTACCCGCGCCCTTGCGGATGAAACGGGACTTACGGTTCAGGAAGCCGAGCTGCACGTCCACGATGTCATGAACGTGTTCATGTGTACCGGTTTCACCCGTGATACCGGCCAGTATTTCATGAAAGCCAGCCCAGCGCGCGCCGGTGACTTCATAGAGTTCTTCGCCGAAATCGACCTGCTGGGCGCATTGAGTGCCTGTCCGGGCGGCGACTGCTCAGCCACCCATTCCAGTGACCAGGCGACCTGTCATCCTCTGCTTGTCGAGGTGTTCGCACCCGCCAAAGGAAGCCTGAATGATTGGTGTCCTCCATCCCCCAGTCAATATTCGCGTGGACACGGATTTCAGGAGAAGGCCGCCTCAAGGGCGATCAGCACCATGTCACCAAAGGATTTCTCCCGGTCTTCGTAATGCAGTTCCTCACGACTCTGCAGATGGTCCGAAACCGTGAGCACCGTCAACGCCCGACCACCGTGCCGGGAAGCAAGAGTATAGAGTTCCGCCGTTTCCATTTCGACCGCAAGGATTCCATGGCGCACCATCTGGTCGAGGATGTCATCCCGCTCGTCATAAAACGTGTCGGAGGAATATATCCCACCGATATGGGTGGGGACTCCACGCTTCTCCGCCGAAATCGCGGCTGCCCGTAGCAGGCTCCAGTCGGCGCATGGAGCGAAATTCAGCCCCCTGAAGATCGTGGACGACGGAGTCGATACGGATGATGCGGTCATCGCCAGGACAATGTCCCGAAGACGGATATGGGGCTGCATCGCACCTGTGGAACCGATGCGAATCAGGGTTCTTGCACCATAGTCACGCATCAGTTCATTGACGTAGATGCTTAGGCTGGGCATGCCCATTCCAGAACCATGGACGGTTACGCGATGTCCGTTCCATGTACCTGTAAATCCAAGCATTCCCCTGACTTCATTTATCTTTTCCGGAGCTTCCAGAAATGTCTCCGCAGCCCATTTCGCCCTGTACGGATCTCCCGGCATAAGCACCGTCTCGGCAATGTCACCCTTGCTGGCGCCAATATGGATTGTCATTCGGCATGCCTCCCTACGTAACGGCAATCACTTTCACCCGGAATGCAGGCATCCAGGACCTACACCCGTGCCAGATTGACCGCTCGCCGACTTGTCGCGGCACGGGATTGGCTGATCCGCCATTCCTGTCAGTGCAGGCACTGTATCCGATACCGGCGACGGCGCCCACCTTCCAGGGGCCCTACCTGCGCAGCAGCCCGCGGTCCGGTCACGTCACCCGTTACTCAGCGGCCACAGGCTGCGGCTCGGCCAGTTCCACAATGTCAAACATGATTCGGGTGAGATCGAAATCCTTCGGCGTGTAAACCCTGGTGACGCCAAGGGCAAGGAGGCGACGGGTGTCCTCGGCCGGTACGATTCCCCCGACGATCACGGGAATATGCGCCAGATCCGCCGTGTTCAGGCGCTCCATCAGCTCTTCCATCAGGTGAATATGACTTCCTGAGAGGATGGAGAGCCCCAGAACGTGAGGCGGTTCGGCCTGACAGGCGGAGACTATCTCGCCCGGAGTCAGGCGGATGCCCTCGTAGCTGATCTCGATTCCACAGTCGCGGGCACGGGCGGCGATCTGCTCGGCGCCATTTGAATGGCCGTCGAGGCCGGGTTTTCCAACCAGCAGTCTCAGGCGGCGACCAAGGCGGCGGGAGGCTGCGTCAACGGCAGCGCGAATTTCGTCGAGGTTTTCAGTGCGGTTGGATGGACTCTCCGAAACTCCGGTTGGCGCACGATACTGCCCAAAGGCTGCGCGGACGACATCACCCCATTCGCCAGTGGTCACACCGGCCCTAGCGGCGGCGATGCTCGGCAGCATGAGGTTCGCACCATTTGCGGCGGCGTTTCGCAATGCATCCATCGCCTGCCTCACGGCGGAGGCGTCGCGGGACGCCCGCCATTCACGGAGTCGCGCGATCTGGTCCGATTCCGCCTTCGGATCGGTTACGATTATCGCCTCCGGACCACTGGGAAGCGGCGACGGTTCACCTCCAGTGAATCGGTTAACTCCGACCACTGTTGTTTCTCCCGCCTCAATCTTCGTGATACGGGCGGAGTTCGATTCCACGAGCTGGCGTTTCATGTAACTGATCGCCTCAATCGCCCCACCCATTGCGTCAATCTGCGCGAGCTCATGGCGGGCGCCGTCCTTGAGAGTCTCGACCTTACCCGCCACGGCTGGATTGCCATCAAACAGGTCACCATATTCGAGAAGATCCGTCTCATATGCGAGGATCTGCTGCATACGGAGCGACCATTGCTGATCCCAGGGCCTGGGCAGGCCAAGTGCCTCGTTCCAGGCTGGAAGCTGAATCGCACGGGCACGTGCGTTTCTTGAAAGCGTGACCGCAAGCATCTCAAGGAGAATCCGGGAGACATTGTTCTCCGGCTGCTGCTCGGTGAGGCCTAGTGAGTTGACCTGAACGCCATACCGGAATCTCCGCAGCCTTGGGTCATCTATCCCATATCGGTCACTGGCCAGTTCATCCCAAAGCTCAACGAATGCGCGCATCTTGCACATCTCCGTCACGAAACGGATGCCTGCGTTAACAAAGAAGGAGATGCGGCCAACCATGTCGGGAAACCGCTCAGACGCGACTTTCCCCTTGAGATCGTCGAGCACAGCTGTCGCGGTTGCCAGCGCGAAAGCGAGTTCCTGTTCGGGTGTCGCGCCCGCTTCCTGCAGGTGATAGCTGCAGACATTCATCGGGTTCCAGCGGGGAAGATGTTCGCAGGTATAGGCCACGACATCAGTGACCATTCGAAGACTTGGCCCCGGCGGGCAGACATAGGTTCCCCGCGAAAGGTATTCCTTGATGATGTCGTTCTGGACAGTGCCCTGAAGCGCACGGATGTCCGCACCCTGTTCCTCTGCGACCGCTATATATAGGGCAAGAAGCCACGGGGCAGTGGCATTTATCGTCATCGAAGTGTTCGCATGTTCAAGGGGAATTCGATCGAAAAGGGTGCGCATGTCGCCGAGATGCGAGATCGGAACGCCCACCTTGCCGACTTCGCCCCGTGCAAGTTCGTGATCACTGTCATATCCGGTCTGGGTCGGCAGGTCGAAAGCGACCGACAGGCCGGTCTGGCCATTCGATAGATTGGCGCGGAACAGTTCGTTTGAATCCCTGGCAGTGGAATGGCCAGCATAAGTGCGAAAGAGCCACGGACGGTCACGGAGTTTTTCGGTCATTGGTCGCCTCGGCGCGTCGGTTCAGTAATTTAATTTCGTGTAGAAGGTGATAAATGGAACTTTATGGCGCTGTCAATATGCTGCGATGCAGAATTCCATTTCGCAAATCCGAGGAAATCTTTCTTCCAAGTAAGATGCCGGGCGACTGAATCCTGTCCAGATGCTCTGGAAACTGCCCAAGACATCACCCATTTGACGCCAGGGACAGTTGAGCGACACGGAACGCTGACACTGGGTTCGGAAAGCACTCCGATATCCTTTCGACAATGGAAGGCGCGTAGGGGCGAGGATCCGACAGGGTCAGACAGCAGATGATTCCCGTTCACGCTACTGGAGCCCGGAGGCGCCTGAATGTCCCGCGCCGGGGCCTGGACAGCGTGCGTTCATCACCGGGATTTCGGTCAACGTCTTGCTGCCACCTGCCGACACCACAGACCGGTAACCGGCGTGGCCACCCCAAGACCAGCCACAGTTTCAGACTGATCAGCGCGTTGAAAAATAATGCCTTTGTCCCCCAGGCTCCCTCTCGATCGTTCCTGAGTCATGGCGAAGCCCGGGCTCAGACCCATCATTGGAACCCTGGTAGCCATCCGGCGGTAGAGCTATGCGAGACAGGTCTGCGGCCAATCATTCGCCGGAATGTTCCGACACCGGCAAATCTTCGTTCCGCTAATTCGTAGACATCCGGGATGCTCTGACCGATGCCGTAATCCTACGGAGGATCCCGCGACCCCGCTGTCCGCCCGATTCGCAGCAATCCAAAGAAATGGGCATCGGAACCAAAGACGGATGCGGCAGCGCAGCGAAACTTCCATCGTCTCGGGAGCGGGAATGACATAAAATTACAAAATCTACGTCTGATTGGTTGCAATGTTACTCCGACGCACTTAATCGGGCTCAAAAGTCCCGCTCCCATTCTGCGGTGCGGCAGCCCAGGTGAACCGAGGAGAGAACGCCATGTCATCGGATCGGAATTCTTTACCTGCAGCATATGATGCGGCGGAAAAGGAACTCTATGCGGTCGGCGAAATGCCGCCCATGGGCCATGTTCCGGAAAAAATGCACGCCTGGGCAATTCGCCGCGAGCGGCACGGCGAGCCTGACCAAGCAATGAAGCTCGAGGTCGTCGAAGTGCCGAAGCCCGACAGCCACGAAGTGCTGGTTCTCGTGATGGCGGCTGGAGTTAACTACAACGGTGTCTGGGCGGGCCTGGGCGTCCCGATCAGCCCATTTGACGTGCATGGGGCCGAATACCACATTGCCGGCTCGGATGCCTCCGGCATCGTATGGGCGGTCGGCCGCAAGGTGCGGAACTGGAAAGTGGGCGACGAGGTCGTGATCCACTGCAACCAGGATGACGGGGACGACGAGGAATGCAATGGCGGAGACCCAATGCTATCTCCCAGCCAGAGGATCTGGGGCTACGAGACACCGGATGGTTCCTTCGCACAGTTCACATGCGTGCAGGCCCAACAGCTCATGGAGCGTCCCAGGCACCTGACCTGGGAAGAGAGCGCATGCTATACACTCACGCTTGCCACCGCATACAGAATGCTGTTCGGTCATCATCCCCATGAGCTTAAACCGGGTCAGAACGTGCTCGTCTGGGGCGCATCCGGTGGTCTGGGCTCCTACGCCATCCAGCTCATCAATACCGCAGGAGGTAACGCGATTGGGGTGATCTCCGACGAGGGCAAACGCGACTTCGTGATGGAACTGGGCGCAAAGGGCGTGATCAACCGGCGTGAATTCAACTGCTGGGGCCAACTGCCAGAGGTAAACACGGAGGAATACAGGCGCTGGTTCAGTGAGGTGCGCAAATTCGGCAAGGCCATCTGGGGCATCACCGGTAAAGGCGTCAATGTCGACATGGTGTTCGAGCATCCAGGGGAGGCGACCTTTCCGGTATCCACCTTTGTCGTGAAGAAAGGCGGCATGGTGGTGATCTGCGCAGGCACGAGCGGCTACAACCTGACGCTGGACGCACGCTATCTCTGGATGCACCAGAAGCGCGTTCAAGGCAGCCATTTCGCACATCTCAGACAGGCGGCGGCGGCGAACAGGTTGATGGTGGAGCGTCGGCTGGATCCCTGCATGTCCGAGGTGTTTCCCTGGGCGGAGATACCCGCCGCGCATATCAAGATGCGCCGCAATGAACATCTGCCCGGCAATATGGCGGTTCTGGTGCAATCTCCAAGGACTGGACTTCGCACCCTGGAGGATGCGCTTGAGGCCGGAGCCGACTGAGGCAGGCCTGATTACTTCCTCGTGCCCAGAGCGTTCTGACGCCAGGAGTCCGCGTGACCGTGACCACGGTTTCAAATCCTTTTCAGGCAGCATAGGGTCGGGCCATGGCCTCGACCGACATCCAGTTCTCAGAAGACCAAACGGAAGCCTACGACCGTGTTGTCGAGATATTGCGGAAGGCTGGTGTGGACATCGAAGGCCGCACGCTCAAGCCAAAGCGAAAGCGCAGGTCTCAGGTCATGGCGGTTCTGGGGCGTGCAGGGTCGGGCAAGACCATGCTGCTGTCACGCCTTTACAATGCCCTGGATGACGCGGGTGTCCAGCTTATCACTGGCGACTACGAAAGCAGCAGCTGGAAAAGAAAACGCACGTTGTCGATACTCGCTCCGACCAACAAGGCAGCCAGCGTTCTTCGGGGAAACGGCGTTCCAGCGACAACGATCCACCGGATCCTCTATTCGCCGGTCTATGATCCGGAATATGCGAAGATTGCGGAGTGGCTGGCTTCCGGTGGCACCCGACCCCAGATCGCCGGTCTGGCCGATGCGGCGCTTAACAGGGCACAGGATTTCTACAGGGTGCATGGTTCGATACCGGGAGCCCTGGCCACTGCGGGCCTGCGCGGATCCGACTTCATAACCGGATGGACGCGGCGCGATGACCGGCTGGATATGGGCTTCGTCGACGAGGCCTCGATGCTGGACGACCGTCAGCTGGAGGATCTTCGGAAAATCTTCCCGACGCTGGTCCTGTTTGGCGACCCTGCACAGCTGGCACCGGTCGGGGATTCCAGCGGCATGGTGTTTGATCAACTCGACCGGTCCCGGCGGATGGAACTGTCGCGCGTACATCGGCAGGCCGCGGGAAACCCCATTCTCGATCTTGCCCATGCCCTGGGCGATGACAGCCTCGAATTCGAGGAATTCGAGAGCCGGATCGCGGAGGTTGCACAGGAAGACAGCCGGGTGGCCGTCAGTCCACGCGCCAATGCCGATCTGATGGCACGTTCACCGGTTCTGGTATGGCGAAACTCGACCCGGGTGCGCCTGATTCACGCCTTCAGGAGCGCTCACGGCGCCCCACCTGACAGGCTTCTCCCGGGCGAACCCCTGATCTGTGATGGAATCGAGCTGCCACATAGGCTTCGGCCCAGAAGGATTGAGCTGGAAGCGCGCGGATTGATCAAGGGAGCTCAGGTGATCTATCTTGGCACCGGAAAGAGGCCGGGATTTTCGCGCCTGCATGTGCTGGGGGCGGAAGACCCCCGGACCGGCGTTGCGTCTATCGTGAAGATCGAGCAACCCAATCAGGAGGAACCATACATTCCCCTAGCGGCCAGCATGGGTGCCACGTTTCTGCACGGTGCGGCGGTAACAATACACAAGGCGCAGGGGTCGCAATGGCCGACGGTCCAGGTATTCGCGCCGGACATCTGGGCCGCCGCACGGTCGGAACTGGTCGAGTCAGGACTGCCCCTGTGGAAACGGCTGGCCTATGTAGCCATCACAAGAGCGCAGGAGCGGCTGATCTGGATAACGCGCTATGCTCTTGCAAGACCAAGCCAGGCGCTGACGGTCGATGACCTGAAGGCTGAGCCAACGACACTGAAACTATCGGCTTAGGAGATGGAGCGATGAGCGGGGCAATCATCATTACCGGAGCATCAAGCGGCATTGGCCATGCGACAGCCGAACTGTTTCTGAAGAATGGCTGGACAGTGGGACTGCTTGCAAGGCGCGCCGAAAGGCTGGTGGAACTCGCCGAGGGGCGGGACAATGCAATCGTCCTTCCCGCAGACGTGACCGACCCGAGCGCTGTGGAGAGCGCCTTTGCGCGGTTCCTGCGCATTGCGGGCAGACTTGACGTTCTGTTTAACAACGCGGGTATTTTTGGCGTGGCCGCCCCCATCGACGAAGTGCCGGTGGAAACCTGGCTGGATGTGGTGAACGTCAACCTGAACGGAATGTTTCTGTGCGCAAGGCAGGCGTTCTCAGCCATGCGGTCGCAGGAACCGCAGGGCGGGCGAATCGTCAACAATGGATCCATCAGTGCGCATGTCCCACGAGACGGGTCGGTCTGCTACACGTCCACCAAACACGCGATCACCGGCATGACGCGCTCACTGAGCCTTGATGGACGTCCGTTCAACATTGCCTGCGGTCAGATCGACATCGGCAATGCCCGGACACCGATGGTGGAGGAGCAGTGCGAGCGTGCCCGGGCCGCCGGGCAGTCGGAGCCGGAGACAATGGATGTACGCCATGTGGCTGAGGCCGTTCTGCGTATAGCCGAGCTGCCTCTGGAGGCAAATGTCCAGTTCATGACGGTGATGGCAACAAAGATGCCCTATATCGGCCGGGGCTAGGCATTCAGATCGGGGCATGTACGCTGACAGTTCCAATTGGCTCTCTAGAAATTTGCAGTGCGATCTCGCAGGATTCCGGCAACACATTGCGAAAAAAGAGAAATTTTCCAAAACAAATCCATCCGAAGGGCTTGCGTCCGCGATTAATGTTCTCTTTATGTTCTCTATGATCTCGATAAGGAACCTCATCGCCTCGTCCGTCAGCGGCAAAAGGCAGGAAATGAAGCGGACGCTTCCCGCCGAACCCTCCGAAGCCGATGCCGGAGAGCCGCCGGACCCGTCGAGTTGCCCGCACTGCGGTCACGGGGACATCCGCAGGAACGGAGTGGTTCCTGTTATCGACAAGGGATTGGGTAGAACGGACCCGGCCGAGGAGACCGAATGCGCATCGAGTCTGTACGTCTCAAGAACTACAAGCGGTTTACGAACCTCACGATAACCGACATTCCCGCGACAGCGAGGCTTGTTGTACTCGTCGGTCCGAACGGCACCGGCAAGTCGTCGGTCTTCGACTCGTTCCTGCTCAAGGCAAGCGCGGCTGTTGCCGGACGAAGCCTCTCCGGTAGTAGGGAGCAGTACTACGACAAGGATGATGCCCGTTCCCAGTTCACCCGTGAGGTCGCGCGAAGGGTGACGATCGAGTTCCATGGTTCGGGAGACGGGTCGATCGACCTGAAGTCCGCGTTCCAGGTCCGATCGGCGTACCGAAACGAGTCAGACTTCCGGATTGAACAACTGCAGTCCCCTCGATCGGAGGAGGCTGGTCCCCGCATCGCCTGGATCATCGATGTCGACGCTTCCGTGTCACAGAACTATGAGCGTATGGTTTGGAAGGTGATGCAGGATGCGCAGCGGGACGCTGGGGAGGACCTCACCTTCGGCGAGTATCGGAAAGCGTTCCTCGGTGACCTGCAAGAAGCGATGCGGGGTCTGTTCACGGACCCGGAGCTCGTCCTGCAGGACTTCGGCGGCATCCCGGCGGGGTCATTTCGGTTCTCCAAAGGCGGGGTGTCCGATTTCCATTACAAGAACCTCTCCGGTGGAGAGAAGGCAGCGTTCGACATCCTCCTGGACGTGTTCGTGAAGCGCGACGTGGCGGCTGACGCGGTGTTCTGCGTCGACGAGCCGGAGCTTCATGTGGCAACGGACCTCCAGGGACCGCTGATCGCATCTATCCTCCGACTGCTGCCGAACCCAACGCAGCTCTGGATCGCTACACACTCGATCGGGATCGTCAGGGAGGCGTACCGGATACATCAGGAACGGCCCGGAGAAGTCACGTTTCTCGATTTTTCAGGTCACGATTTCGACGCACCCGTCCGCATCACGCCCAGTGTCCCCAATCGGGTGTTCTGGCAGAACACCTACAAGATGGCTCTGGACGACCTGTCTTCCCTGGTGGCCCCGCAGCGCGTGGTCATCTGCGAAGGCAGCAGGGACAGGCACGTCAACGGTTTCGATGCAAGGTGCTACAACAGACTGTTCGCGGATGAGTCGCCCGAGACGCTTTTCATCTCACGGGGCGGCGCGAGTGAGATTATCCATTCCGAGCACCTGGTCACCATCCTGGAAAACATCGCGCACGGCATCAATGTACAAATGGTGATCGACCGCGACGACATGACCGAAGAGGCGCGGGAAGAAAAGATCCAGCAAGGCATCCGGGTGTTGCGACGCCGTGAGCTCGAGGATTACCTCTATGATCCAGCCGTCTTGCGGACGTTCCTGGAAACTTCGGGCTGCGACGAAAACGTAGTCGAAGAAGTGCTGAACGAGCGGACATCGATGCTGGACGATCAGGAGGGTCCCAAGAACATCAAGGACATCTCGCAGAAGCTGTTGCAGAAGATCCGCAGTGCCACGAGACTGCCAAAACTTGGCAATATCCGGGAGGAGTTCGCCATGCAGCACCTTGTGCTCGCACTGCGCAACACCGCCGACGTGTACGGAGAGCTCCACCAAGACGTGTTCGGAGACTGACGTCGGCGTAGGCGCAACGGATTCCAGCACCGACAGCCCAATGGTCACTCTGTCGTCATGACGAAGGATTCGGGACACCGCATCAGAGTGCGGTACCGTTTACGCGACAGGTTCCCGGAAGTCTGTTGGGATGAGGACAAGACAGCGGCACAGGTCTTTCGCAGTTCATGTGGGGACATGTGGAACGAAAGGAAGACGCGCACGGCGACCCCACTGAAACCGATACGCTGATCGAGGCCAGGTTGACGGAAGATGACGGCAAGGCGCGTGACAAGGTTGCCCGCGTGTAGCGGTTGCGTGCGATGAGCGGGGCAAGGGTTTTGACGTGATCGCCAAACGGACCTCCCGGCATGCGAAGCGCAAGCAGGCGGGACGGGGCGGCATGGCGGCATGGCTTACTGCGGCGCGACGCAAGCCATCCAGGCCAATCCGCTGAGCTTCAACGCCTCCAGCGTCGACACCGGAAGCACGCGAAACGGCGATACCGCCAAGGGGCACGACCCTGGATCACCGATTGCAGGATCGGGTGTCATGGGCTAAAGTGACTACATTAGTTCCAGGGAGCCCATCATGCGAACGGTGCAATTGCGCGAGGCCAAGGCGTCGCTCTCAGCCTTGGTGGAAGGAGCGGCGCACGGAGAAACGGCTGTCATCACCCGCCGCGGGCAGCACCGGGCTGTCATTCTCGGCGTCGATGAGTGGAACCGCTTGCGCAAAGTACCGTCCTTCGGACACCTGCTGGCGGCCTCAGCGCTGGAAGACAGCGATCTGCCGCCGCGGGATACGATGCCGCTGCGTGAGGTAGTCCTTTAGGGTCTGTCGCGTATCTGGTCGACACCAACATTCTCTCGATCAGAGCACCCGGTCGCGGAGGCCATCCGTCAGCGTTGGTCGAGTGGATGGATGCGAACTCGGACGCGCTGTTCCTGTCCACTGTCAGTGTGGCCGAAGTCAGCGACGGGATTGCCAAGCTGCGGCGGATGGGCGCCATGGCGAGAGCCGCCCGTCTCGGCGATTGGCTCGATCTCGTTCTGCATCTCTACGGAAGCAGGGTGATCGCTTTCGACATCGATGCGGCCCGTCTCGCCTGGCGCTGATGGACAAGGCGCGCGCGGCAGGACATTCGCCAGGATTCGCCGAATCTTGCCATCGCGGCAACAGCGGGCAGCCGCCACTTGACGGTTCTTACCCGCAACCTGCGCCATTTCCGGCCGCTGGATATTCCAGCGGTGAATCCTTTCGATATGCTACCTGCGTAAGGTCCGCCGAGCACCGTGCCGATAAGGCTTTGATCCTTGGCGTATCTCTTCCCGCGATCGGCCAGCCGCGCGGTCCCTGACCTTGAGCCGGCCGGTGTCGAGGCGGCCGGCCATGCGCTCGCGGTAAGCGGGGCCGACGCGGCGGAAGATTTCCGCCACGCTGGCGCCCTCGCGCGCCACGCCGCGTCAGCTTCGCGGGACCGGGAAGCCCGACAGGGGGTGGTCGAGGGTCTCGAACATCTTGCCCGTGGCGCGGGCATAGTCACGGGTCGTGTCGGCGCTTCGATGCCCGAGCGCGTCGCAGATCACCTCGATGTCCGCGCCGCGCTCGGGAAGATGGGTGGCGGCCGGGTGACACAGGCTGTGGAAGGTATGGCGGGGATCGATCCCGAGCTTGTCGCGCGCCTGCCTGAAGGCCCGGTGCAGGGTCTGGGTTTTCATGGGCCGGTCGGGCGAAGCCCCGTAGACTGAACCTATCGCCCTTCTCCGCTGTCCCGCACCCGTTTTGTCTGATCCGGTGGATTTTCAGCACCTATGGACGGTTCAAAGACTGACAGCATCCGTTTGGGCTGCGTTTGCGCCTTGTTCGCAGGCCCCCAAGCCCCTACATCCACCGCATGAGATTCCCTGTTCCCCCATTTTTAAGAAAACGGCCCTCGGTCGCCGTGATACGGCTTTCAGGTATCATTACCGCTAGCCAGCGTGGCGGCACCCTCTGCGATTCCGGCCTCGCTCCAATGATCGAGCGGGCATTCCGCAAGGGCAGGCCATCCGCGGTAGCCCTCGTCATAAACTCCCCCGGCGGAAGCGCAGCTCAGTCCAGCCTCATCGCCGCACGCATCCGACGGCTTGCCAAAGAAAAAAAGGTCAGGGTCTATGCGTTTGTGGAGGACGTGGCTGCCTCCGGCGGCTACTGGCTCGCCTGTGCGGCCGACGAAATCTGGGTCGACACCAACTCGGTCATTGGATCAATCGGTGTGATATATGCAGGGTTCGGGCTGCAGGACCTCATCGGAAGGATAGGGGTCGAGCGCCGCGTGCATACCGCGGGAAAGTCCAAATCGATGCTTGACCCCTTCCGGCCCGAGCGGCAGGAGGATGTTAGGAAGCTTCAGGGCTGGCAGGCCCAGATCCACGACGCGTTCATTGAACATGTCAGGACGGCACGTGGTTCCCGGCTTAACGATGATGACGGCCTGTTCAGCGGCGATGTCTGGGTTGGCACCGGATCGGTGGATAAAGGTCTGGCAGACGGGGTCGGCCATGTGGTGCCGAAGATGAAGGAAATCTTCGGGGAAAAGGTCCGCTTTCTCCAATATGGGCCCAAGCGCGGCCTGTTCCAGCGTCTCGGCGCACGCCTGTTCGAAGACGCTCTCGGCGTTATGGACGAACGCCTGCAATACGGGCGGTTTGGCCTGTGATTGTCAAGATCATAATGATTTTCCTGGCGGTCATGGCGGTGCTCGCCATGTTCGGACGACTGCGGCTGCCGGGGAGGAGCGGGCTAGATTGGCGCAGATGCCCCAGATGCAGACGGTACATGTTCGGCAAGGAGCCGTGTAACTGCGGCAAGGGCTGACCGTTGGACTTCATTCTTGCCGCTTCTGGCCTGGCCATCCTGCTCGTGGCCGGTGACGCACTGGTCCGCGGAGCAGTGAACATCGCCATTCGCCTGCGTATCCCTGCACTGATTGTCAGTCTCACCATTGTCAGCTTCGGGACTTCGGCACCAGAACTGTTCATTTCCGTTGGCGCAGTCCTTGATGGCGCGCCAGGCATCGCTTTGGGTAATGTGGTGGGATCAAACATTTCCAACGTATTTCTGGTTCTCGGCCTACCAGCGCTGATCTCTGGCATCGACACCAGAATTGCGGGCACGGGCCGATCATATCTGTTCATGATGGCAGCGACCGTCTTCTTCATTGCACTGTGCTTTCTTGCCCCCCTAACCTGGATGCATGGCCTCCTGCTTCTTGGTTTCCTTTCCGCGGTAACCTACGACCAGATACGCCAGGCACGGAGCCATCAGTTCCAGACGTCCGGCGAACCGGACGACATCAAGGGCGCTGACCCGTCCATGTCCGGTATGAGACTCACGTCATTGATGGCTCTCGCCCTCGTAGGGCTTCCACTCGGTGCTCATCTGCTCGTTGTGGGGGCGGTAAACATCGCGAGCACCCTTGGCATTAGCGAGGCTGCGATCGGGCTGACACTTGTGGCGGTAGGCACGTCGCTTCCGGAGCTCACCACCACTGTCATTGCCGCCATTCGCCGCCACGCCGATGTCGCCCTGGGCAATGTGATTGGATCGAACGTCTTCAATCTTCTGGCAATCATGGGAGTCTCATCGCTTCTTGGAACACTCCCTGTCGACCCTTCGTTCCTGCGATTCAATCTATGGGTCATGCTCGCTTCCTCGCTGTTTCTTGCGCCATTCGTGCTTGCCGGATACAGGATTTCCCGGATTGCGGGAGCTGTCCTGGTCACGCTGTATCTGGCCTATGTGATAGCCGTGCTGGTATGAGTCCGGAACGGTGACCCGAATGAGGACCACATGAGGATACGGAACGCCCTGGTGACCGGCGCAGGAGCGAGGCTTGGCCATGCGATGGCACTTGCGCTGGCACGGGAGGGATTCGACGTTGCGGTCCACCATCACCGCACGCCCGCCGACCAAGTCGTATCCGAGATCCGCGATCTGGGCCAACAGGCGGTTCCACTTCGGGCCGACCTGCTTGACGAGTCGGCCACCCAGGCCCTGATTCCAGCGGCCGCAGAAGCGCTTGGTGGCCCGATCACGGTGCTGGTCAACAACGCCTCAATCTTCGAATATGACAACATAGAAACCGCTACCCGCCAAAGCTGGGACAGGCATATCGAATCGAACCTGCGCGCTCCCTTCGTCCTGATTCAGGCGCTTGCCGCACAGGTGCCGGAACCATCAACAGACGAAAGGGGAGAGCTTCAGGCGGAAGCCCTAACGGTCAACATGATTGATCAGCGGGTCCGGAAGCTGACGCCTGAATTCATGACCTACACGATTGCCAAGTCAGGTCTTTGGACCCTCACACAGACCGCAGCCCAGGCGCTTGCCCCCCGCGTCCGCGTCAACGCCATCGGCCCGGGGCCAACGCTGCGGGGCCACCGCCAGTCAGTCGATCATTTCACCCGGCAACGCGCCGCAACGATTCTCGGTCGTGGTGCCAATCTAGAGGACATCGTCGGTGCGCTGAGTTACCTTTTGCACGCTCCCGCCGTCACCGGTCAGCTTCTCTGTGTAGACGGTGGTCAACATATCGGATGGGCCACACCAGACGTTCTGCACTCCAGACCAGCTGATGGTATGACTTAGGCGAATGGCATGTCATCCGGTGTTACACCGGTAGCGAAACTGGGGTGACCTCGCTTCAGGTTTCGGCAGCGAGGTAAGATGACCACAGATGACCGGCAGTTTCTCCGCAAAATCGGTATTTCATTGATCCACCAGCAGGTCAGGCAGATCGCTGAAGCAGATGAAATCCAAAGAACCAAAGTCCTGTGACCAAGTCCATATACAGAATTCGTGAAACATTTTGTCCTTGCCTTTTGGTACATATGGGTGCAGCCCAACAGGGAAACGAGGGCTGACACTTGACCCACCGGGACCAAAGTGAGCGCCATTCTGATGGATTCAGGCTGATCCAGGAATATGTGAAGACCCTGGACAGCTCACCGGGCGTTTACCGAATGCTTGATGCCCAGAACCGGGTGCTCTATGTCGGCAAGGCCCGAAACCTTCATGCACGTGTGTCCGCTTATGCGCGGCCGAGCGGACATTCCCCGCGGATCGAGCGGATGATTCGCGAAACCGCTTCGATGATGTTTCTGACGACGCGCACCGAGACCGAAGCCCTGCTTCTCGAACAGAACCTCATCAAGCAGCTCAAACCGCGCTACAATGTGCTTCTGCGCGATGACAAATCGTTTCCAAACATCCTGGTCACAAAGGATCACGGATTTCCCCAGATCAGGAAGCATCGCGGTGCGAAGAAGGACAGGGGAAGCTATTATGGCCCCTTTGCCAATGTCGGTGCGGTAAACAGAACACTAAACCAGCTGCAGAAGATATTCCTCCTGCGCAATTGTTCGGACGCGACATTCGAGAGCCGCACCCGCCCCTGCCTACTCCATCAGATCAAGCGCTGCAGCGCGCCCTGCGTCGGCAGGATAGACGAGGCGGACTATTCCGCACTGGTGGAGGACGCCGAACGGTTCCTGCAGGGGAAGAAAACCGGCATACAGGCACAGCTGGCCGAGGAAATGCGCAGGGCGAGCGATCGGTTCGAATTCGAACGCGCCGCGGCAATCCGGGACCGTATCCGTGCGCTGACACAGGTTCAGGGCACACAGGGGATCAATCCGCGTGGTGTATCCGAAGCGGATGTGATCGCTCTTCATTTGGAGGGCGGCGCGGCATGTGTTCAGGTCTTCTTCATCCGGGCTCACCAGAACTGGGGCAATCGGGATTACTTTCCGCGCCTCGGTGGAACGGAAAGTGCCGCTGAGGTGCTGCAGGCATTCATCGGCCAGTTCTACACCAACAAGCTCCCGCCCCGCCTGCTGATCCTGTCAGATGAAATCGAGGACTCGGATCTGATGGAGGAAGCGCTGAGCGGGAAGGTCGACCGACGGGTCCGGATCGTCGTGCCCCAGCGTGGTGAAAAGCACGAACTTGTGGCGGGAGCCCTGCGAAACGCACGCGAAAGCCTGGCCCGGAGGATGGCCGAAACCGCAACCCAGGCAAAGCTGCTGAGCGGGATTGCGGACCTATTCGATCTTGACGGCCCGCCTCGAAGAATCGAGGTCTATGACAACAGCCACATCCAGGGTTCGAATGCCGTCGGCGGCATGATCGTCGCGGGGCCCGAAGGTTTCGTCAAGTCGAATTACCGCAAGTTCAACATCAGGAACCGGACGCTGTCACCCGGGGATGATTTCGGGATGATGAAAGAGGTGCTTACGCGCCGTTTCCAGCGTCTTCTGAAGGAAGACCCCGATCTGGAAAGCGGAGCCTGGCCGGATCTTCTGCTGATTGATGGTGGAGTGGGGCAGGTGAGCGCGGCGCATGAGGTGATGGCCGAACTCGGCGTTTCGGACATTCCCATGGTTGGTGTCGCCAAAGGTGTCAACCGTAATGCCGGTAGGGAGGAGTTTCACCGGGTGGGCATGCGACCCATGGCACTTCGCCACAACGATCCCGTGCTCTATTTCATTCAGCGCCTTCGCGACGAAGCCCATCGCTTTGCCATCGGCGCGCACCGGAAACGCCGTTCCCGCGGCGTTGGCACCACACCATTGGATGAAGTTCCGGGGGTTGGCAGCGCACGCAAGCGCGCACTTCTGCAGCATTTTGGCAGCGCAAAGGCCGTCTCCCGCGCGGATCTGGCGGACCTCAAGGCGGTTGATGGCATCTCAAGCAGCCTGGCCGAGACCATATACGCATTTTTCCGATGACGCGGACAGGGTACCTGCCTGACTGTAGCGTTAGCGCAATCCAATGCACAGGGTTCCGAACGGAGATGCCCGGACAGAATGGCGGCTGAGATCAGCTCAGCCGCAGCCGAATTCAGTCCCCACCATCCGCCGCGTGATATATTCGGTGTCTTTTCCGATCCTCACTGACGTTATAGAGTCGAATCCATGCAGTGGACGGTTCCAAACGTATTGACGATGCTAAGGCTGCTCGCCGCCCCAGGCGTGGTAGTGATGTTCCTGTATTTCGCCCGACCCTGGGCCGACTGGTTTGCCATGCTGCTATTCGTGGCCGCAGCGGTCACTGACTACTTTGATGGCTATCTAGCTCGCCTCTGGAAACAGGAATCCAGGTTTGGCACCATGCTTGACCCGATCGCCGACAAATCGATGGTGGTCATCGCATTGCTGGTCATCACCGGGTTTTCCGGGATGGATCCCTGGATCCTTCTGCCGGCGACGGTGATCATCTTCCGTGAGATCTCCGTATCCGGCCTGCGGGAGTTCCTCTGTGATCAGGCTGGGAAGCTATCGGTAACGATACTGGCAAAATACAAGACCTTTACCCAGATGATCGCCTTGACGGCACTGTTTGCCACAGGTGTATTCGAGCACAGCGCCACCGTTCGCGGGGTTGACCTGACAGGAGATGCCGCGGCCGAAACAGGGTCACTGTATGCACTGGCAGCACATTGGTCCTGGTGGTGTGGCACGGTGCTGCTGTGGGTCGCGGCGGCACTGACGCTGATCACCGGGCTGGACTATTTCCGCAAGGCGTGGCCATACTTGGGCAAGGAAGGGGAATGACGTGAAAGTGGAGGTGCTCTACTTCGCCTGGGTACGGGAACGCATTGGACTACCAAGGGAATCGGTCGACACCCATGCCGCCACAGTGGAAGGCCTGATCGCCGAACTGCGAACCCGCGAACCCCGCTACGCGGCGGCATTCGCCGACATATCGGCTCTGCGTGTCGCGCTTGACCAGGAGCTTGCGGAGTTCTCGGCTCCACTTGATGGCGTGAGGGAAGTGGCATTTTTCCCGCCAATGACAGGAGGGTGAAATGGTGGTCCGCGTTCAGTCAGAACCATTTGACCTCGGCACGGAACTGGCTCGTTTCGCCGAAGGTCGTACCGATATCGGCGCTCATGTGAGCTTCACGGGAATTGTGCGCGATGACGATGGCGGACTCAGATACATGGAGATCGAGCATTATCCCAACATGACCGAGACGGCCATTGCCAGGATCGAGGCTGAAGCGGTTAACCGCTGGAAGCTGAAGGCCAGCCTTGTGATCCATCGCTACGGTCGGCTTGTGCCGGGCGAGCGAATCATGATGGTCGCGACGGCCGCCGCTCACCGGACTGACGCCTTCGCAGCGGCTGAATTCCTGATGGATTACCTCAAATCAAGGGCACCGTTCTGGAAGAAAGAGGTGATGGCAGGAAGCGAAGCATGGGTTGAAGCGAAAGACACCGACGAACGGGCGCTTGAGCGCTGGCGTCATTCATCACGTTGTGTGGATGCCTGACCTGGCGTTCCTGGTTAACGGCACACAAAACGTGAATTGCTGGCCCTCCATGGCTGCAAAGCCGTAACCTGCTTCGCTGCTATCCATGTGTCTGCCCAGAGCGGAAGATGATGGCGCTGGCGAACAGCCAGGACGCGCGCATCGAAAATCCCGTCCCATCGCGCCAGTGGTTCACAGCGGAGCGTGACTCGGTCAGTTGTAATCAGGTTATTGGCCTTGATTCGTTCGCTCAATATAGGCACGCAGTTCGTCAGCCTCACGCCGTATCTCGCGAAGTGAGTCCATTGCGGCGCGTGCTTCCGCCTTCGCCTCATTCAACTTACTGACCAGTTCAGCTTCGCGTCTGTTCAGATGCTCAACCGCCTGGTCGCGTGTCTCCTCGGCTTCATGCAATGCTTTGGCCATCCAGTCAATCTGATCCATCTCCGGCCCGTTGACCCGGATGAACCTGTGAACAAGCCAGTGCGCGAACCAGCCAAATGCAATGGCCAGGAAAAGAACAATCGAGGTGGCTAATATAAACTCAGTTCTGTCCATTGTCTTCCCCGGCCTCCTCAACCGCATCGGTCGCTAGCGTAAATTCAATCCGTCTGTTCGCCTCACGTCCCGCTTCCGTATCGTTGTCGGCTATCGGGCGAGTCTCGCCGTATCCGACGGGCCGCAGGTTTCCGGACAGAACCTGCCGCGACTGAAGTGCGGACAGCACCGCTTCGGCCCGCTCCTGGCTAAGCCGCAGGTTCATGGCTTCGCTACCCTGGCTGTCGGTATGGCCGCCAATCTCCATCTCGAACTCCGAACAGCCGTCCATGGCTTCGCCAATTCGATCAATGACCTCAAAGCTGTGTTGGCCGATATCGGCGGAGCCAGGCTCGAAGCCGATCTGCTGACCCTCAAGGATGGCGTTGATTCTCCGTACGCATTCCTGGGGCGTTGGAAGGCCTGACGCAGGCTCTTCCAACGCAACATAACTGACATCGATGACGAAAGCTTCCGCAGCGCCAAGTGCCGCTGACAGGCTGCGGGAGATTTCGTCGCTGGCGTTAGGATCATGGGTGCGGCCGCTGATACTGAGGAGTTCAGGCTGCACCTGGAGGTGGCCGTCCACCAGCTGGGAAAGCGCCTCAAGGCCGGCGAAAACCCTCTCTGCCCAACCGTTCGGCAAACCTGTGTCGAGTCGCAGCATGGACCTTACATCAGCATTGGCGAAGAGCGCACGCGCATAACCCTCAACCATACCCAGAAGGCTCTCGTTCGTCATTCTGCCCTTTAGATGCAGCACGCCTTCAGGGCTGAAGGTCGCGACGAACTCCGACAGCGCGCTGGCACTCTCCTCGCTGGTGTCCATGACTAACACCGAATCGGATGTCATCGCCGTTATCGAGAACATGTCAGGCAGCGTCGCGTCCAGCTCCCTGACCACGCGGTCAAATTGAGCCCGCTCGATCTCCGCCGGTGCCACCAGGGATATCTCTGTGTCCGAAAAGGTCACGGATCCGGCCCCAAGCCGCTCTATCGCCCTGATTCCGGCTACGGCCGCATCCGCCCATTGAGGGCCTGGTGCGCCAAGGCCAACCCGGCAGGTGGCCCTGCCCTTCAGTCCGGCCTGGACGGCGGCGGAAACTATGCGCTCGCTTCCGCTCTCCGTATGGGCGGAACAGGCATCAAGCCTACTCACGTTCCCGTCGACCCGAAAGCGCAGAATGAAGGGAGCGATCACAGGCCGCGGCGCGGAGATATCCAACACCAGCGCGACTCCCTCCGGAGCCCTTCGTCTCAGTCTGGCCTCAAGTTTCCCCCTATCCCGTGGGCTATCGGAAATCGCCCTGACTTCCACCCTGTCGGCGCGAACAGAGATACTGGACCAGGGCAGCTGCCCGAGCACTTCGATCCCATATTCGACCGCCTGCTTCCAACCTGGTGGAGCTGGATAATCGGCACTATCGAGCAGATCCTTCACTTCACCACCATCGGTGAGATTGGAAATTTTCGCGGCCATTGCCATGCGATCGAATGTTGCGGGTACAACACCAATCATCGAGATTATTCCATCATTGCGCAGGAATTCGACGGGAAACTGGGGCGGCCTGATACCCTTTTCCAATTCCAGTCCCATTTCGTCGATCACCAATGCGGAATCGGCCGCCCTATCCGCGACTCCACGTGCCCGGAGCCTTGCGGGCTTGTCCGGCGCGATGCCTGAAAGAATGACCCTCAGCCCATCGACCCGAACTTCAGCCCAACCCATGCCACCAGACAGTAGCGCTTCCTGGACTCCGGTTCTGGTAAGTCTCTCGATCTGCCCCACCCAAATCGCCGCAGCTGCGAGGGAAATCAGCGCCATGCAGACTATGGCGGCAGCGCTGTAGTGAAGCGAACGCATATCGAACCACGTCACCTGGACTTACCTCGCTCCTGTGCGGCGATGTCCGATCCCGCGATCACACGAGAAGAGCGACCGCAAGAATCAGCACCACGATCAAACCGGAATCGCGGTTTGATCGAAACAGCCGCAGACACATGGCGGGGTCATCAATATCAAGCCTCCCCGTCTGCCACGCCAAATGCCAACCAAATGCCAGAGGCCCGCAAAGTGCGACTGCGGTTGCAAGGGCATTTGATGTGGGTGCCATCGCCGCAAAGACGGCGATGGCCATAAACCCCATGGCGAACAGCTGAAAGACTATCAGGAATCGGTGCGTCCGTCGACCAAAGAGTCTTGCGGTGGACTTAATGCCTACCAACGCGTCGTCTTCCCTGTCCTGGTGCGCATAGATCGTGTCGTAGAATAGCGTCCATGCGATTCCCGCCACATAGAGGAGTATGGGTGGCCAGCCCAGCCCACCAGTGACTGCGGCCCATGCAAGTAGGGCACCCCAGTTGAAAGCCAGCCCAAGGAACACCTGCGGCCACCACGTGAACCGTTTGGCAAAAGGATATACGGCCACGAGTGCAAGCGAGCCAACGCCAAGCGAGATGGCGGGGCCACCAAACGTCATCAGGACCGCGAACGCGACAAGCGCCTGGGCGGTGATCCACAGCAACGCGGCCCTTACGGACACCTGCCCTGACGGAATTGGCCGCGATGCGGTTCGTGCCACCCGACCATCGAATTCGCGATCCGTTATGTCGTTCCAGGTACACCCGGCGCCACGCATGAGGACGGCACCGATTCCGCAGCCCAAAACCACCCAAATCTCGGCCCAGCCAAACCGCCCCTGATGCAGGCTGGCCAACAGCGCACCCCACCAGCAGGGAAGCAGCAGCAGCCAGGTGCCAATTGGCCGGTCGGCACGGGAAAGCCGCAGATACGGCCGCGACCAGGCTGGAGCCCGATGGTCCACCCAATTGCCATGCAGGGCATCGCTGACCTTTCCATCCGGCTCTGGCGTTTTGCCCATCGTCCAACTACCTATCTGATCATGGCGGCTTCCAAGGTCAGGCTCTTTGTAGAATACCCGCTTGCGGCGGGGCAATCCCGTTCGCTGACACGCGAACATGTCCATTACCTGTTTGATGTCATGCGGTTTGGCCAGGGATCCGCACTTACGGTGTTCAATGGCCGTGACGGTGAGTTTCGTGCATTGGCCACCAGAACGGGTCGGCAATGTGGAGTGCTGGCGATTGAAAGGCAGACCGGTCCACTGCGGTTACCACCCGACCTCTGGCTCCTGTTCGCCCCGATCAAGTCGGCGAGGACGGATTTCATCGTCGAGAAGGCGGCTGAAATGGGGGCCGTGCGGATTCTGCCGGTTCGGACATGTTTTACCAATTCCGAACGCATTCGTCGAAATCGGCTTCAGCGGCGCGTCATTGAGGCGGTCGAGCAGTGCGGCGGCACCTTCGTGCCTGATGTTGGCCAGCTCCGGTCGATTGACGATGTGCTCGCGGATTGGCCGACGGACCGCCGTCTACTGTTCTGCGACGAAGCGCTATGCGGTTCCTCCGAACGCCTGGAAGACTGCGGTGCGGGGAAATGGGCGATACTCATTGGCCCGGAGGGTGGATTCAGCGAAGTCGAGCGTCGGAAGCTTATCGCATTGCCGTCTGTTACCCGGGTCAGCCTTGGCCCTCGCATCCTGCGCGCCGACACTGCTGCGGTCGCGGCAATGGCCCTGTGGCAGTCGGTTCTTGGCGACTGGTGATGCACAGGATCGGAATTCCGGAGACTTCCACGGGCCACGGCCCGAATTGCGATGTCCCCGCCACGGACGGTGCCAGTTCCCGGCTCACTCCAGCCCAAGCGCGGATTGGACAAGCGGTGCCAGCAGTATGTTGTAGAGGATCACGATTCCGCCCATGAGCGTGACGCTGCGGTTAACGCACTGGATGATCTCCGTCTTGAGTCGGTCGAGCGCCCGGGCCTGCGCCCGGAAACCTTCCTCGATCTCGGCACTCGGACCCGCGAACTGCCTCCTGAGTTCAAGTCGCGTCTCCCGGATCTGGCCTTCGTTCCCATGGCGCATCCCGCGCAGGTCAGCAGTAGCTGCCACGCTGGTGCTGACGGATTCGTTGACGATTGTGACGATCGCCCGCGACGCACGGGGTTCGAGACCGGCGGCGATGAGATCGTCGACAGCCCTCTTGGTGTCGATGGAGACGGCCTGAGGCATCACGGCACTCCCTCATTCCGTGCAGCTATACAGCATGCTTTGGCACCTGGCCAGAGAAGCCGGCATGGCTGGTAGGGGTATCGCATGAGTTTCATGCCCCGGGAATCCGGAGCCCCAGCCCGCGATTTTCCTCATCACCCGTATGGATCCGCGCCTTTTCGCCCGGGTGGGCAGGTTCATCGCCATGTGCCTTATGACCGCGAAGCCGTTCGGCGCCCCGTCCTTCCTTACCCGGCCGTCATCGTCCCGGAAGGTCATGGCCGGCACCCGGTGCGGCCGGTTCCCGATGACCCGGTGCGGGCGCACCGCATGCGCGAACCGCCCGGCGTCGAGAGGCGGGGACGGGATGAAATGCCGTGTCTCCACCTTGGTCTTTCCACCGGTCCCGCGGGTGCAGACCACCCGCCCGATGCTGGCCAGATGCCATGAGCGTGCCTGGTTCGGGTTGCGGACGGTCCGGTTCGCGGGATACCGGGTTTCAACATGGAGTGGCGGGAGGCGGCTACGGCACACCCCCTGCCGAAAGGTATTGAAAGAAGAGACGGATGAACGATACACCTTCCATGAAGAGCGTTACCACGGTCCACACGGCGCTGGAAGCGGTCGACAGCAGCTGGATCCTCGCGGTCGGGGATCCGGACGGACCCGTCCAGGACCGGCCTTACCGGGCCTGCGCCGCGGGACGTCGACGGACTGCCGGGGAGGCTCGGGCAGGCGAGGCGGCGGGCGTCCTGCGGCGGCGGTAGCCGCGTCCTGCTGGTTTATGAGCCCGGCGCCGGGGGGTTCCGGCCTGTCCTTCGCCTCGAGGGCGAGGATCTGGAGGTGGTCGTCCGCCACCCCGCGGGCCTTGAGGTCGTCCAGCGGAAAAGGAAGGCGAGGACCGACCGGATCGACGCCCGCAGGATGGTCCGTGCGCTGAAGGCGTGGGACGGCGGGGACCGGGACGCGATGTCTCCGGTCCGGATCCCGACCGTCGGGCGGGAGCGGCCTGTGAAGGAGCGCGGGCGGCTCGCGAACGCGGTCGGCGGGCTTCCCGTGCCAGCACGGCGTGTCGATCGGCGATCCGGCCGGTGCGGGGTTCCGCGCCCGGCTCGATCCGGTCCGCGCCGGGCTGAAGACGGTCGAGAGGGAGAAGGCGGCGGCGCCGGGGCCTTGCGGCGGGCGCCTGCCGCCCTGTCGGCGAAGGCCGCAGGAACAGTGGAAGCGGAGGACGGCGGTGGGACGGGCGCGCGCTCCGGAACCGCCAGAGCGGTTCCGGAGCGCGCCCACCACGCGGCAGTGCTGGTCAGGCTGCGCAGGATCGGCTCGAACGACGCCCTGCCGCTGGGCTCCGGGGTGTTCTGCCGGGTCCTGCGCAACCGCCGGGAGCTCGCGGGCTTGGCGGGCCTGGCCCCGGTTCCCTGGGCGAGCGGCGGCGGCGGTCACGACCAAGGGAACGGCAGGGCGGACAGCCCGATGCTGCGCAGACACCTGGTGCGGATGGCCTGGCGCTGGCTGTACCACCAGCCGGACAGCGCACTGTTGAAGTGGTTCCGGGAGTATGCCGTCGCCCGCGCGACGGCCGTGCGGGCAGGCGGGGGATCGTGGCGCTGGTACGCAGGCTGCTGATGGCGCCGGTGCGGTACGCCACCACCGGACTGGTGCCGGAGGTGCCGTGCTGTCGCAGGGACAGGAGGAGGACAACCGACACCCGATACCCGGGCGGCCCGACGGGGTCACCGGGGAACCCGGGCAGGGCGTGTGACCGTGCTAGGGCCCGGTTAGCCGCATGGCCGCGGCACCGTTGCTTCAGATGGGTCCCGCCCCCCGGACCGCCGCCCACGAAGCGGGGGAGAGGCACCAATGTGAAAGGACGAAAGGGACGGCCGGGCCCGGGATCAGGCCCGGCACCGGAAACGGGCGCTGGCGGTCAGCTGAACAGGGGCTTGACAGTCGGGAGCTCATAAGAGGCCCTCCCGACCCGGATGGCGCCCGCGCGGCCAGCCGATGTCCGCGCACTGGCCGTACTCACGCGTCCCGTCCGGCCCCTGTCCCCGTCAACCGTCCGGTAACGCCCGGCATTTTCGTGCTCCCGCTCCCCGACCACACCATCACGTCCCCGTGAAGGGTGCCCTGTTCGCCCCGGGACCAGGCGGAGATCATGTGCACGGGCGCCATTCACCCGCCCCGGAGCCTGTCACTACCGCATACTTGACTAGAGATCGGATCCATGCGAATCGGGGACCATGTATATTGGTCTCAGACAGATTTCCCCTGCCACGGTCGAGTGGCTCGGGAACGAATGCCTCCGCGGCGGCGTCACGCGTTCGGGCCTCGCCCGCGAGCTGAGCGGCCGGGGAGGGTGGCTGACCCACGACGGGAGGCCGTCGACGGTCACCGGGATGCGGGTCCTTCCCCTGCTCGCGGAGGAGCTCGGCCTGACGCTGCCGGAGGCGGCGCCGCGCTTCGCGTCGTCCAACGGGCGACCGGCCGCCGACGACCCTGGCGGCGCCCCGGTCGAGTGCGCTCTGGACGCGCTCGGCGGGGTCCGGCTGGAGCCGTTGGCGGAGGCGGACCGCCGCGCCTGGGAGTCGATGATGGAGACGCACCATCCGGAGGGCTGGCGGCGGGCTCCGGGAGGGCAGCTGCGGTACTGGATCGTGAGCGGCGCGCAGGGGCGGCTCGGCGGTCTGGGCTTCGTTCCGGCGTCCTGCCAGCTGGGGCCTCGGGACGGTGCCATCGGCTGGTCGGCGCGGGCGCGGATCGCGAACATGGGCCTCGTCCTTAACAACCACCGCTTCCTGATCAGACCTTCCGTGAGGGTCCACGGCCTCGCCTCCCTGGCGCTGCGGCTGGCGGCGGAGCGCGTGGCGGACGACTGGCAGGCCCTCTACGGGGTCCGCCCCGTCCTCGCCTACACGCTCGTGGGTCCGGACCACGCCGGGACGGGTTACAGGGCGGCGGGCTGGGAGAGATGTCCCGGCCTGACCTCCGGGCGGCGTTCGGGCATCCGTCGCAGCGTGTGGACGCTGCCGCTGCAGCCGGACTGGCGGAAGGTTCTCCAGGCGGAGCCGGAGCGCAGGCTCGGGCATACCGGACCGCTGCACCGCGGGGGCGACTGGGCGGAGCGGGAATACGCGCGGAGCAGCCATCCGGACGGCCGGGTCCGCCGCCGGATCGCCGCGATGGGGGCGGCCTGGACCAGGAAGCCCGGTGCGCCGGTGCCGGAGCTGTTTCCGGGCAGGGCGGAGCAGGAGGCGGCTTACAGGGCTGCTCTCGAACGCTGGGGTGACCATGGACGACATACTCGAACCCCACCTGGAGGCGACGGTGGAGCGCTGCCGCCTGGAGCCGGTGATCCTGGCTGTCCAGGACACGACGACGCTGAACTACGGCACCCTGGCGGCGACGTCCGGCTGGACGGCTCGGCGGCGGCGGAAGGGCACCGACGGCATCCTCGCCCACTGCGGCGTGGCACTGAACGGCAGCGGACGCCCGCTCGGGCTGTTCACGCTCGACGCGGACTTCCGGCGGCGGCCGGACAGGGACAGCGCCCGCTGGATCGACGGGCTGCGGCGGGCCGGAGAGCTCGCGGAGGCCTGCCCGGACGCGAAGGTCGTGAGCGTCTGTGACCGCGAAGG
>CBDATU010000012.1:0-13162 GCA_965199865.1 uncultured Rhodobacter sp.
TGGATGACATGCATTCCCATTGCAGAACATGCCCTGGCATATCCCCAGGCAATCGCATCGTGCCGAGCCGTACCACCACGAGGCTGCCAGAGCGCGCCGAGAACCGGATATCTCGGACCGGAGAGGCTGATGATCGGACAGAGCCGCTTCACCCGGTCGGGTCCGATGAACTCCGTCTCCACGCCCTGCAGGGTGTTGGCCTGGGCGGTGCGCCGGTAACCTCGAACCTCGTGCTGGGTCTGGGCCAGCATCATTACGCCGCGGGGGCTGAACATGATGTTGAAGTTCAGTTCCTGACTGAGCGTTTCATACAGGGTAAGGGATTTGTCGTAAATCGCTGCGGATGCGTCCTGAAGGTAGTTCGACCGAATGATCGTCGTGTTCCTTCCGGTGTTTCCGCCACCGAGCCAACCCTTTTCCAGTATCGCGACATTCGTTATCCCGAAGTTCTTCCCCAGATAGTAGGCGGAGGCCAGCCCGTGTCCACCCGCCCCGACAATCACCATGTCATAACTGGCGCGAGGCTCCGGCGAAGCCCATGCACGTTCCCAGCCAGTGTGGCTTCGCAGCGCTTCACGGAAGAGCGAAAATGCGGAGTAGCGCTTCACTGGGAAGATCCCTGAGCGGTATCAGCGTTGGTCATGTCGACCTTAATGGGCCTCTCAGCGGCGAATTCCAAGACGTTGAGCGGCATTCGCCACGAAAATTGCGACATCATCTAAGCCGCGACAGGAGCCTCTGCGCTGAAAGGTCTGAATCACTGGCGGCGACATCCTGACGGGCCGGATGCGTGACTGAACCGCGCCACTCGTCCGCGATTATGCGCGGCATGCAGGCAGGGGCGCCCGATCCTGCAGTTCAATAAGTCGGCGCAGCATGGTTTCAGACAGGGCGGCCCGTGCCGCGGTCGCCTTCGGGTCATCAAACAGGTTGCAGGTCTCATCCGGGTCGGTCGCGAGATCGTATAGTTCGCCCCAGCTTTCGCCTTCCCTGAGCGACATCCGATAGCGGTCGGTAACGATGGTGCGGATCCGTTGCGGGCGGTCAAACCCGATCATTGTCCTCTGGCTGTCCTCTTCGACGATTACCGCTTCAGGCGGCGGCTCCGTCATCAGATCCCGCCCCTGCATCCCGTTGAAGGGCTGGATACCTGCCCGCGCCAGGATCGTCCTGGAGATGTCGATCGATGATGCCAGCCCGGAGTCGCGCCGACCCCGCTCAGGTAGAGCCGGGTCGTGCCAGATGAACGGCACACGGATAAGCCCCTGGTAGTGGAGCAGAAGCTTCAGCATCAGCCCATGATCGCCCATATAGTCGCCGTGGTCGGAGGTGAAGATGACGACCGTGTCTTCCGCCAGGCCAAGGGCCTCCAGCCGCTTCAAAACGCGCCCGACCGCGTCGTCGATCATGGTGATCATACCGTATGTCAGGGCAATTATGGCGCGGGCCTCGTCCTCGGTAACGGCGAAGGGGTTCTGGCTGTCGCGCGCGTCGGTGCCATTGGCCAGCGCGTCTCGCATCGCCCTGATCGGAGGAAGATCACCCTTTCCGAAGGACGCTGGCAGTTTCATTCCGGCCGGGTCGTACATGTCCCAGTACTTCCCCGGTGGTGTGAAAGGATGATGTGGGTCCGGGAAGGACATCTGCAGAAAGAACGGCTGATCCCGCTCTGCCCGTTCGGTAAGCCAGGCTTCGGACCTGTCAGCGATCCAGGCGGTGGAATAGAGTTCCTCCGGCACCGCGGTCCGCCAGGCCTGCGGCGCATCGATGCGGCTGTCTGCAAGAGCATTGTCCGGGCCCACAAGGTCATCGAAATCCGCGCGCTGCCCCCGTGCCCAGATCAGATAGTCCCCACAGGCTCTGTCCGCATGATCGGCTGCGACCTCAACGTGATCGAAGCCGTAGAAATCGCCGTTGATCCGATCCGCCAGCCGTGTGTCCCATCTGCTCTTGACCTCCAGTTCGTATTCCGGACCGTGGCGACCGTTCTTGAAGGCATCCCGCAGCCCCTCGCTGGGCGTGATCAGATCCTCCCGCACCACGAATCTGTTCGAGGCCGGCAGTCCCGTAAATCCCTGTAAATGCGACTTTCCGATCAGACCGGTGCTGTAGCCGGCGTCCCGCAGCAGTTCGACGAACGTCGTATGGTCCCTGGAGAGCGATACTCCATTGTGCCGGGCACCATGCAGTGACGGCATACGTCCGGTCATGATCGAGGCCCGGTTCGGCATACAGATCGGATTGGCAACGTAAAACCTGTCCCAGCAGGTTCCCCTAGAGGCAATGCCATCTATGTTTGGCGTCCGAACAACCTGATTGCCGTAACATCCCAGGTGATCCGCCCGGTGCTGATCCGTGATGACGAATAGAAAGTTCGGGCGCTTGGTCATGGCGTGGTTTCCCTCCTGGCAGCTCCGTAGCGGATATCGAAGAATATGAGCCCGATGCCAATCGCGATGGCGGGCAGTTGAACGGCTGGGCTGGCGGCGAGAACCGCGAATGCTGCACCAAAGCGCAATACGACCTCAAGGAGCGTCAGTTTCCGCCGGTCGAAGCCCGAGAAAGCCGATGAAAAAAGCCAGATGCAGAAACATGTCCGCGCCACGATCCAGAGGAATGGAACCAGGCTGAATTCCTCGATGATCAGGATCTCCGGATGGAAGGCAAAGATGAAGGGAATGATGAACTTGGCCATTCCAAGGCGGAACGCCATGAAAGCCGTCATCAGCGGGTTAGCTCCGGCAATGGGTGCGGCGGCATAGGCGGCGATCGCCACCGGAGGGGTCAGCGAGGAGGCGACGCCATAATAAAACACGAACATATGCGCCGTCAGCATCGAAACGCCAAGCGCCTGGATGGCGGGGCCCATCACCAGGATGATGATCAGATAGGCGGGCAGTGTCGGCATGCCCATGCCCAGGATCAATGCGCCCACCATGGCGACAAGAAGCGCCGAGAACAGGCTTTCACCGCGAATTTCAGCGATCAGGCTGGCGAGCTTCAGTCCAAGACCGGTGGAATCGAGCGAACCCACGAGAATGCCGATAGCCGCGATGGCAATCAGGAGCGATGCGCCGGACTGCGCGCCCTTGAGGAAGGAGCGCCATATCCGCAGGGGGTCGCGGCGGACATCTGGGTTGACGACGGACAGGACAAGCAGAACGACGACTGCGTTGAACCCGGCCGCAGAGGTCGAGGTTCCCATGACGAGGGAACCGATGACCGTCAGGATCGGGCCGATGAACAGCACTGAATTGATGAGATCGGTGCGGCTGATCCTGTCGTCAATGTCCAGCGGCTGGACTTCAATCCCCTGCCGGCGCGCCTCGACAGTCACCGCGGCGAACAGGCTGAAGTAGTAGAACAGCGCCGGGAACAATGCCGCAATGATGATATTGAGATAGCCCACGCCGGTCAGATCGGCCATTACCAGCGCAGCGGCCCCCATGATCGGTGGCATGATCTGGCCCCCGGAAGACGCGGTCGCCTCGATCCCGGCGGCAAAGGTATCTGAAAACCCGCGCTTCCTGATCATGGGGATCGTAAAGGTGCCGGTGCCCACGATATTGGCCACGGTGGAGCCTGACATGGTCCCGAACATCGAAGACGCGAGAATCGCCGCGTGGGCTGGACCTCCCCGGGTTCGGCGCGTCACAAGGAAGGCGAATTTCAGCAGCGTGTCACCCGCACCGGTGCCTTCCAGCAGCACACCAAAGATGATGAAGATGAAAACGGTGGACAGGACAATATTCGTGATTGAGCCAAAGACGCCCTTGTTGGTGTTGTACCAGAGCGCCTCCGCCACCTCCTTCAGCGAGAACCCCGTATGGGCTAGCAGGCCGGGCAGGTCCTGCCCCCAGAGCAGGTAACCGACTCCGAAGGCACCGACGGCGAAGAGTCCCCAACCCCACAGGCGGCGACAGAGTTCCAGGAAGACCACCAGTCCCGCCATGGCCGGCAATGCATCAGAGGTGGAAACATCGTAAAGCGCCTCCTCCATCCGGGTCTGGACAAAATGGAACCACCAGATCGCCCAAAGTCCGGCGACGATCATCGACAGGTCGACAGCGAGGTGCACGACCCCGGCAACCAGACTGGGGCGCCGGTTCGCCTCCCGCTTTCGACGCGCCGTGACTACGGCCACGATCAGCGCCAGTGCAAATCCACCGGCACGGTGCAGCTTGGGATCGATGAGATCAATGCCCGAACTATAGAGGGCGACTGCGCCAAGTGCCGCTGTGGCCAAAGCGGCAGGCAGACGAAACACCCGGCTCACGCCGCTGAGCGGATCTGCCTGGGCGGTCATCGGATTGGCCTGGCGGGAGATCAATTGCGGCCGGGCAAGGAGGTCCTGCCCGGCCTGTCGTTTCGGTTGGGTCAGGGACGCAGTTCGTCCGGAACCGCGAAACCCGCCTCGTCGTAATAGCGCATGGCACCGGGATGCAGCGGCACGTTGACAGAAGTGAAGGCGGTCTCAGGCGTCACTTCTTTCAGGAAGAATGCCGTCGCGTGAATATCGTCAAGGTTTTCCCAAAAGGATTTTGTCGCGGCATAGACGTCCTCTTCGGATATATCAGCATTGACCCCGACGAACTGGGTGAAGCCAAGCGCGGTGATTTCGCCTTCGGTCAGCTGACCCTGGTAGATGCCACCATCGAATTGCAGCATACCTCGGCCGGGCCGACCAAAGAGCGCCTGCATCGCTTCAGAGCCGACGGCTTCATCCGGGATCGACAGAATGCGGAACTCGCCGTTCAGCCCAAAACGCTCGATATTGGCCGATCCCACTTCCGCCGGGCGCACCATCATGTCGATTTTCCCGTCGGCCAGAGCGGCATAGCCCTCACCCCAACTTAGCCGTACCGCTTCATAATCCGCGCCGGCCTCGTAGCCGGTGATGATCCGGATCAGGGCTTCGGACGTGGCGGAGGCGGAACCAGCGGGGGGACCGGTAAAAATGGTCCTGCCCTTGAGGTCCTGCCAGGTCTCGATCCCGGATCCCGAAAGTGTAACCGGATGATAGGCGCCTGCCTTGAAGCCAACGATCGCACGCAGGTTCTTCGAAAGCTCCCCTGCCCCGTCAACGTTCTGATACATTGCCTTCTGACCGGCCATCAATGGCACCAGCGACGGAACGGAGGAAAAGAACGCAATCTCTCCCTTTGCGCCCTTCAGCATCGATTTGGTCAAAGTCTGTCCGGCATTCACCTGGATCTCGACTCCTGCCTTGCCGGCCTGGTTCACAAAGGCCACGAACATCGCATGGACCGGTCCCCCTGCACCTGCGGTTTCACCCTTGTAAATGTCCGCGAATCCGATGGATGGCAGAGCCATAGCCAATACAACTGATGCGGATTTCAGAATCTTGAACATCGTTTCCTCCCTGAAGCTGCAATACGGTCTAGCAGGGAAAACCTATTCTTCATAATAGAAAGATGCCCCTGATACATAAAGAATTGCTATGAAAATAGATCCCAGGCATCTGGCCCAGCTTTCGGTCATTATCGAGGAAGGGTCCTTTCAGGCCGCGGCAGACAAGCTATCGTTGTCCCAGCCTGCGCTCAGCCGAAACATGAGAACGCTCGAAGAGCGGATAGGGGTGCCCCTGTTCAGAAGAGACGGGCGCCGATCCGTTCCCAACGATCTCGGCCATAAGCTTGCAGGCAATGGGTTGGCCATCCGGGCGGCGCAGCGTCAGGCCACCAGCGTTGCGTCGATGGCGGCGGCGGGTGTGGTAGGACATCTGCGTCTTGGCACACCACCGATCGTAGCGGGAAGGTTTCTGTCCGCTCCCCTATCAACATTCATTCATGACAATCCAGGCTGCACGATTGAAGTAAGGACCGGGCTGATCCACGAGCTTCGATCCATGCTGGAACGCGGCCAGGTTGATGTCATGTTTGGGCCGAAAAGCCTTACCGATCCGATTGAGCGGATTGAGTTCACGCCCTTGATCGATGACCGTGTCGGTATCATGTGCCGCACAGGGCATGCTCTGGCGCGGAAAGAACGCGTGTTCGCGTCCGATCTGATTGATCAGGCCTGGCTCGCGCATTCACGCGGCAGTCTTCTACGTCAGCAGACGGAAGCCGCCATGATCGCGTCGGGCATCAATCACATGCATATTGTCTGCGAAACGGATTCGATCCGTTCCGCACTGGAAATCGTCGCAGCAACCGATCTGATCACAACGATGCCGAAGGGCACGACTGCACCCTATCTCGAAGACCGGCTTAAATTCGTGGAATTTGACAATATCCGTTTTCATCGCCCGCTCGGAGCAATCATGCGTAGAAACTCCTCAAACCCCATTGCAGGAAAGTTTCTGACCTGTCTGATCAATTCGCTGGATGCGAATTGACCCTCCACATGCCCAATCGGATTTCGGGACAGGGGACCAGTCCACTGATGGACCTATCTCCAATACGGACCGTCCATTGCCGCGGCGTTGATTTTCGAAAGATTGAACGCCCTAATTTGCTGACGGCCGGTCGACATTGCTTCGGCACATGTCCGACACCCTCAATCCATCACCATGCCAGTGTTCATTCCGAGGCCAGAATCTGCCCGCCGGTCCTGAGGAATCCGGCAGCCTGTGATGCGTTTCAGACCGCATTCGGAATTTCCACGCTTTCGGGACCAGGACGGTAACAGACGACGCGATGCCTGCACAGAGCGGGCAGTGAAGCATGCGGCAGTTGGTAGAGATAGTCGCGTGCTCGCGGTGGACCCCTGAGAGGGCACCCCCATCGAAGGGGACCGGCATTCCCTGAATGATCGGCATGTCCCTGAATTGGAACCAGTGATTCTCCCAGCAACTCCACAGCGAACCTCATCGGCCGTGACCTGGCATAGGGCGCAGTGCGGGCTTGACCCAGGCAAACCGCAAGGGGTTGGCGGTGTTGCGCTAAAGCGGCGCATAAGGGAAATCGCGATGGCCTGAGGGCTTTACAGCGAAACCGGAACCTGTAGACGGAGCGGATCGAGGAAGAGGACGGTATGGAATTCTGGCTGGTTGCAGGAGCGCTGGCGCTCGTAGTGAACGGGTTCCTGGCACTGGCTCTGGTGCGTCTGCGCAATAACGGTGATGCCGAGTCGGATCAGGACATGCGTATCTACCGTGACCAGCTGTCAGAACTCGACCGCGACGTTCTGCGTGGAATTCTGACCAGGGAAGAGGCTGGGCGCGTACGTATTGAGGTGTCGCGTCGGCTACTTGAAGCGGACCGGACAGCACAGGCGTCCAGATCGGCGGTCCCACCACGCTACGCCTCCTTCGCCCTCACCCTGATGATATGCGTGGTTCTGCTTGGTGGGTCGACTGGAATCTATCTGGCCATCGGAGCGCCGGGTTACCCCGACCTGCCGCTTGCCGACCGCATCCAGCTTGCGGAAGAGATCCACAGGTCACGAATGGGCCAGGCTGAGGCTGAAGCCCGGATCGGCCGCACCCCGGCCGCAACTGAGGATGTCGACCCGACTCTGCTGAATCTGATGGAGAGACTCAGAGCAACCGTCGCAATGCGCCCTGACGACCTTGAGGGGCTATCGCTTCTGGCAAGATACGAGGCACTGCTCGGAAACCATGCCGCTGCCCATTCCGCCCAGTCACGCGTGATTGCGCTCAAAGGTGGCGATGCGGTTGCCGATGATCATGCGACCCTTGCGGAACAGATGGTGCTGGCTGCGGACGGGTTCGTCTCTCCGGAAGCGGAGACGGCGCTGACGATGGCGCTTCGACTTGATGGGAATCACGGTCCGGCGCGCTACTATCAAGGTCTCATGCTTGCCCAGTCAGGCCGCCCTGATCTTGCGTTCGGCATCTGGCGGACACTTCTGGAAACGGGTCCTCCAGATGCCCCCTGGACCGCACCAATCATGGCGCAGATCGAGGAATTGGCACAGGCTGCGGGAATCCGCTATTCCACGCCGACCTCTGAAACACCTCCGCTTCGCGGTCCAACCACCGAAGACATCAGGGCCGCTGACGGGATGAGTCCCGAGGACAGGCAGGACATGATACGTGGTATGGTTGATGGCCTGGCTGAGAGGATTGAAAGTGGAGAACACGCCTCTCCCGCCGAATGGGTCCGACTGATCCGGTCCCTTGGGGTTCTCGGACAGACGGAGCGCGTTTCGGAATTCTGGTCAAGGGCGCAGGAGGAATTCGCTGAAGACCCTGAAGCCATGGCAATGATCCGTACCGCGGCAGCTGGCCTGGGAGTGGTGGAATGATCTGCGACAGCGTTGCGGAGTTTCTGGCGGCTCTGCAGCCAGCGCGGGCCATCGCGGGACTGGATCTGGGGACTGCAACCATAGGCGTTGCGGTATCCGATGCGGGACAGTCGATCGCCACACCGCTGAAAACCATCCGGAGACGGAAATTCAGGGACGACGCGGCAGATCTGCTGAAGATCGCCGACCACCGTGCCCTGGCTGGATTCGTTCTTGGCCTGCCTCTAAATATGGATGGCACCGAAGGCAGGCGCTGCCAGTCAACCCGTGCGTTCGCCCGCAATCTTGTGCGGTTGACCGACCTTCCGATTGTATTCTGGGATGAGCGACTCAGCACGGTTGCCGCCGAACGGGCGCTTCTTGAGGCGGATACATCCCGAAAGCGTCGCGCAGAGGTCATCGACCATGTTGCCGCTGGCTATATTCTTCAGGGAATGCTTGACAGGATACGGCATCTGAGGGCGAACCAGTGAAAGACGATATCCTCTGGACAAGGAACGAAATCGATTCGCCCTGCGTACGCATCTGCGTCGTGCATCCCGAGTCCCGGCTCTGCGCTGGCTGCCATCGTTCAATTGATGAAATCAGCCGATGGTCGTCGATGCCAGCCGATGAACGGCATCGGATCATGGCGGAACTGCCTGGACGCGCTGGCGGGCTGGCACGCCGCCGCGGTGGACGCGCGTCCCGGCTCAAACGGGTGAGCTGATCGAGAACACCGTTGGCCACATTGCGGCTGACCGGGTTCGGTCGTAGCGGGCAAAGCATCTGATGGCACGACGCATCCACCTGAAGACGGATACCGCAGCGTTACATTCCGTGAATGGCTGCTGGGCAGACGAACATCAGTTCCCGCTTTCGCGGCAGGCCAGGAACGCTGTCAGGCAAGGTGGATCCAATCACTCACGGCTCCTGCGAGCGGCGGCCTGAAATAGGCGATCATCCTGCCATCATCTGACGCGACCGCGCCCGGCTTCCAGGGCGCAACGCCATGCAGCGCAAGTCGGTGAACCAGATACGCTTCTCCTGGTCGTGCATGCACGGGTACCCGTGGACAGTTTCGGAAAACCTCACGCCGGGCGGCGTGATAGGCTTCGGTCATATCCACCTCCGTCCATGCTTCGACTGGGTTCGGACAGAGGACCTCCCCCAGCGCCTGCCGCATGATCTCGTGGCTCCCCTCCCAGACCACCAACGGGCCCGCGTCAGGCCCTGCCTCGGTCAGCGGAATTCCCAGGATGAATGCATGCGGCTCGCGCAGCATCCTCCGCCGCTCGCACCCTATTCGCATCAGGCCGTCGACATGTGCGGCATCACGGTCGCGGCGATAGGCAAAGGCGGCTTCAGTCTCTCCCTCCCGAGGACGCGGATAGCCCGGATATATGATCGAGATCTGCGCGCGGTCCCAACTGTCAGTGGGAAATCCAGACGCGGCGACGGTCTCGACCGCCTTTCCCCGTAGCGGTCCGTTTCCGGCGAGCGCACCATTCGAATCGTTTGGAAGGGCGTTCACGCCAACGAACCAGGTGTCCTCACAGACATGCCATCTGGCGTTTTCGGGCGCCATGACAGCATTACGCGCGACCGGTAAGGCGCTGGAAACCCATTCCAGCAGTTCCCTATCGAACGGAAACCGCATCCATCCCCGTGTTCGGAACCCTTCAGCTAGCAAGAAGCGTTTCCTCACCCGTCAGATGCGCCAGCGCCATGTCCATCACCTCCAGCCCCGCCCCCTTGCGGTTTCCCAGCTCTGACAGCGTTCGCCGCCAGGCCCGCACACCTCGGCAGCCGGTGAACATTCCGAGCATGTGTTTCGTTACGCCATGCAGACGGCCACCCTCCTCCAGATGCGCAGCGATATAGGGCCGCATGAGTTCCACCACATCCCAGACCGTTCTGCCTGATGGATCTCCGAAGATCTCACTGTCAGCGCGCAGGAGGAGGTCGCAGGGCGAATTATAGGCCGCACGACCCACCATTACCCCATCCATTCCCCTGGCCAGATGCACCCTGACCTCTTCGAGCGATCCGATTCCTCCATTGATTGACAGAAACATATCCGGAAATGCCTGCTTCATCCCGTAGACGAGCGGATGTTTCAAAGGGGGAAGGTCCCGGTTTTCCTTCGGACTCAGACCTTTGAGCCAGGCCTTGCGCGCATGGATGGCAATGCGCCGCACGCCCACAACGCGCATTGACTCAATGAATGCCGGCAGCGTTTCCCCGGGCACCTGTTCATCGACGCCTATCCTGCATTTGACCGTGACCTCCCTTGGCTGCGCCGCGCTCATCGCCGCAACGCAGTCCGCCACCAGGGCTGGCTCTTTCATCAGCACGGCACCGAAGCGGCCGGACTGCACCCGATCGGACGGACAGCCGACATTGAGATTGATTTCGTCATAGCCCGAATCAGCTGCCATTGCGGCGGCTTCCGCCAGTTCCCCGGGATCGGAACCGCCCAGCTGTACGGCGACCGGATGCTCAGCGGGATCGAAAGTCAGGAGATGCCACGCCTTGCCACGAACCAGTGCGGCGCTCGTTATCATTTCCGTATAGAGTAGCGTGTGCCGCGACATCATCCGATGCAGGTACCTACAGTGCCGGTCGGTCCAGTCCATCATCGGCGCGACCGAAAGACGCGCGGCGCCCAAGGCAAAGGCGTTTTCCCTGGTTCCGTGATCGTCGTGGCCTGCCGCATATCGCCTGACGCCAGACATGTTCAGCCTCCGTTCCACGCCGAAGCGGAGCACCTCCAGTTACGAGGGGCTGGCCGCGCCGGTTCAGGATGCAGCCAGCCGGGGAGGGCAGCTGCGTCGCGAATGGAGAATCGCCATGCCATCGAGCCACCTCCACCTGACCCTTTGCGAATGCTGCCAGATTCACGCGTTGATGAAAAGTGGCCATCCCGACGGAGCATTGCGTGGCAACCGGGCGGTGGTATCGCGTCAGCACCCCTGTCAACGCATGGGGGCCAGGGGGCATTCCAGCCGATGTCTCCGAGAGCTTCCTGGCATTCCCGCAATCCCGGAACTCATCACTGTGCAGGATCCGAGAGGGGGCGATCCGATCCTGAATCCAGCCGAAAGCTGATTGGATCACCCGCGGGAATGCGGGATTCCGCACAGCTGTGGAGAACCAGCCCCCACCCAGCCTTCGGGTTCTTTCCCCTCGATTCAAACATTCAGGGGCGCAGGAAGCGCGGAAGCGTCCCGGGGGGTGAAAATGACCGTCAGCAAAGGGCGCAACCGGCGCGAGCAGGCAACAGGAATTTTTCAGACCTGGCGCGGATGTAGCAGACAGTGGTGCATTGTCCCGAACCTTACGGCAACACCATTCCTGGGAACGCGACCGGAACTGGTGGAGGAGCCAGCCGGATCGCCAACCTGCACTCCTATTGCACCGGACAGCCGGCATTTCCAGCGTGAAAGTCAGGTGGTCAGACAAGCACTTAGATGTGAGGAGGCGATTGGCGCACGTAGGGAAAGAAAGGGCGTTCAGAAAACGCCCCTTCTATCGTCTAGCCGGTCCGTGGCTTACGAATCACCATCCTTCAGCGAGGATCAATCGCCATGCCCTGCCAGACCACCAGTGACCTCCTCGGTCGCCTCTGTGGCCAGTTCTTCTGGCAGGACGAGGTTCAGAATGATTGCGATCAGCGCCGCCGGCAGGATGCCGGATGTCGCCAGGATCCTGATCGTATCGGGCAGGTGCTGGAGCGCGCCTGGCTCAAGCTGCAGACCAAGGCCGAGTGACAGCGAAATGGCGAAGATCACCATGTTACGACGGTTCCAGTTCACGTCAGACAGCATGGAGACACCGGCCGCCACGACCATGCCGAACATCACGATCACACCGCCACCCAGAACCTCTATCGGGACCGAGGAGATGACCGCACCGATTTTGGGCACGAGGCCGCAGATGATCAGGAACAGCGCCCCGATGGTGACGACACCGCGTGACATCACACCGGTCATCGCAATGAGCCCGACATTCTGCGAGAATGAGGTATTTGGCAGCGCGCCGAAGAAGCCTGAGACCGCGGTGCCCAATCCGTCGGCAAAGGTCGCGCCCTGGATTTCCCGGTCGGTCGCCTCACGCCCGGCACCACCCTTGGTAATGCCCGAAACGTCGCCCACCGTTTCCACAGCGGAGACAAAGGACATCAGGCAGAATCCAATGATCGCCGCCGCAGTGAATTCCATCCCGAAATGCAGTGGATTGGGTAGGGCGAATGGCGCCGCATTGCCAACGTTGCCGAGGTTCACCTCGCCAATCACGAAGGCAAAGGCATAGCCCACCAGCAGACCCACAAGTACGGCCGAGACCGACAGCATGCCCCGTGCGAAGAATTTCAGGCCGAGGCTTACGATCACCACGATGCCCGCCATCGACAAGTTGATCAGCGAGCCATATTCCGGCTTGCCGATCGCGGGCACACCGCCAGCAGCATACTGAATGCCCACCTTCACCAGCGCGAGACCGATCATCGTGACGACAAGGCCTGTAACCAGAGGTGGCAGAGCGACGCGCAGACGGCCAATGAACAGGCCCAGGAAGGCGTGGAACAGACCACCGACGACGATACCCCCCATCAATACGGCGATGGCATCGATGCCCTTGCCCGCCACGAGCGGAATCATGATCGGGATGAATGCGAAGGATGTGCCCTGCACGACGGGCAGGCGAGCACCTACCGGTCCCAATCCGATGGTCTGGAGCAGCGTTGCGATACCCGCGAAGAACATCGACATCTGGATCATGTAGATCATCTGTGGGAAATCCGGTGAGTTGGACCCGAAGCCGAAGCCCGCCGCGCCGCAAACGATAATCGCCGGCGTTACGTTCGACACAAACATCGCCAATACGTGCTGAATGCCGAGCGGGGCCGCCTTGGCCAGCGGCGGTGTGAAATTAGGGTCGCGGAGCT
>CBDATU010000013.1:0-88709 GCA_965199865.1 uncultured Rhodobacter sp.
GGTTACACGTATTTTCATTTTTCCCAGACGCTTGGCCTTCCGGTGATTGCTGGCCTGACGCTCGCCGCAAGTGTCGGCTGTGTCATGGGGCTGGCGAAGTTCCTGCTGATCGTTAGGCCTCTCAAGGGCGAGCATGTTGCGGTGGAGATCTCCACCCTCATCCTTGCGGTCGTCCTGCAGGCGGGTGTCGTTCTGGTCTTTGGCGACAGTTCCAAGATACTTCTGCCCATCGTACCCGGAGTGGAGCGAATCGCGGGTGCCGCCGTGCCCTATTCCAATCTGCTGGCCACCGTCGCCAGCTGGATCATTCTATTGGGCCTTTACTGCTTTGTCCGCTTTACACATACCGGCCGTGCCATGCAGGCGGTTTCGATGGATGCAAAGGGGGCGGCGATCTCCGGCATCGACCCGGATCGGATCAACGCCATCACCTGGATGATTTCAGGTGCGCTCGGAGCGATTGGAGGCGTTTTTTTCGCAAGCTATACGCAGCTCTATCCGGGAATGTGGGTTGCGCCGCTCATCATCTCCGTCGCTGTGGTCATCGTCGGTGGGATCGGTTCCATCATCGGTACGCTCGTGGTCGCCCATATCGTTGGCTTCATGGAGATCACGGTATCGGCCCTGATCGCGCCGGAACTGCGGGGCGTGTTCACGATGCTTCTGATCATTGGGGTGCTGGTTCTCCGCCCACGCGGGCTGTTCGGGCGAGAGGAACTCTAGGTGAATTTACGCTGGCATCATCTTGCCCTTTGGGCCGCTCTGATTATCGGAATGCTACTGCTGCCATACCTGGTGAGCAAAGGCACCCTCCGTACGATAATCTTCGCCAACTATCTGGCGATTTTCGCGATCTCATGGGACGTGCTGTCGGGCCGCACGGGGTATGTCAGTTTTGGCCATCCGTTCCTGATCGGAATCGGTGCCTATACCACCGCTATCCTGACCAAGCGCTTTGACGTTCCGGTTGAGATCTCGATCCCGCTGGCGGTGGTCGCCACAATGATCGGCGGCCTGATCGTCCTGTTGCCTGCCCTGCGCATCAAGGGCAGTTATTTCGCTCTGGTAACGCTGGCATTCATGGAACTGATGTACCAGCTTGTCCAGGTCATCAGACCGGATCTGACCGGAGGCACGCGCGGCATGTCCGGTCTGCCGACGCTGACCCGCGGCGCGGTCAACGGTTTCTATCTGTCCACGGCGCTGATGCTCGTCACCGCGATTTCCATGTGGCTCCTGATGCGCACACGTCTAGGCACCGCGCTATCGGCGATCGGGATGAACGAGGAGAGCGTAAGGGGGTCGGGCCTTTCGGTCACGCGCCTGAAGACGTTCGCCTTTATCACCTCGGCATTCGTTGCGGGTCTTGGAGGCGCATTCTACATCCACTATCTTGGCTCGATCGCGCCGCGGGCACTGTTTGACATCAACTTTCTGTTCACGATCATCGTTGCCGCGCTCATCGGTGGTGCGGGCACCATTGTCGGCCCGCTTCTGGGGGCGTTCTTCCTGACCTTCCTGCTGGAATTCCTGCGCCCCTTCCTGCCTGGGGCGGAGCGCTATTTCGTCTATGGTGGAATAGCGCTTCTGATGTACATGTACCGGCCGAAGGGCATCGTCGCGCTGTTCGAGGCAGGCTTTGCCAGGGCAAGGGGGAATGGATGAGCGCTTCGCTGGCGGTGAGCGGGTTGGTGAAAAGATTTGGCGGTCTTCTGGCCACCGACGATCTCAGCTTCAGGATCGAGCCCGGGGAATCGGTGGGCCTGATCGGGCCCAATGGTGCGGGCAAGACCACTGTATTCAGTCAGATCATGGGTGAACACCGCCAGACTTCCGGCACCATCAGTCTTGACGGAGTGGAGATATCGGGACTTTCGACGCCGGCAAGGATTCGCCGGGGTGTCAGCCGCACCTATCAGGTGCCACGGCCGTTTGCGGATCTTACGGTGGCGGAGAACATTCGCGTGGGGCTTATGCCTGACAGCATCTGGGAAATGATCACGCGTGGCGGGGACAGTGACCGAGAGAGGGAACTGGCGCTTTCGGTCGGGTTCGTCGAGGAGGATCTTGATCGGACACCCGCCGAGTTGTCCATGGGCAATCTGCGAAAGCTGGAAATGGCGCGAACGCTGGCGACCAGGCCGAGGCTCATGCTGCTCGATGAGGTCTTTGCTGGACTTACCGCAGCCGAGATTTCGGTGATTGGTGAGCTCGTTCAGGATCTTCGTGCCAAAGGCATGACGTTTCTGATCGTCAGCCATGACCTTAAGGCTCTGGAGCCGCTCATCGACCGTGCCATCGCGATTGATCGCGGGGCGATGGTGGCGGAGGGATCGTATCAGGAAGTCATCGAGAGCCCGCAGGTGCGGGCGTCCTATCTGGGGGCGTCCTGAATGGCATATCTGGAAATAAGTCGACTTTCCGCATTTTACGGCCGGGCCCAGGCGTTGTTCGATGTGTCCATGGATGTGGAGCAGGGCGACATCATTGCGGTCATTGGCGCCAATGGAGCTGGCAAATCGACGCTCTTTGACAGCATTATGGGGTTGACCAGGACGCAGGGAGACATCCGGCTGGAAGGCACGTCGCTCATTGGCACTGGTTCTCCCTCCATTGTCCGTCGTGGCGTTGGCTATGCGCCTGAGCGCTTCAATCTCTTTCCCTATATGTCCGTGCGGGACAATCTCCTGGTCGGTGCCTATACCGCACGGGAGGATATCGTAAAGAACCTGAACATGGTCCATGCGCTGTTTCCGCGGCTGGAGGAGCGGGAGGGACAGGAAACCTCGACCCAGTCAGGCGGGGAGCGGCAGATGGTTTCGCTTGGGAGAGCCCTGATGACGTCTCCGACGCTGCTTCTGGTTGACGAGCCGACGATTGGGCTCGCGCCCCGGATATGCAGCGAGATCGCGGAGGTGCTAAGGCGGTTGCGCGGCGAGTTTGGCGTGACGGTCCTGATGGCTGAGCAGAACGCCAATTTCGCCCTGTCGCTGTCGGACAGGATCTACGTCCTTGAGAGTGGCCGCATCACCGCGCAGGGCACGCATGACGAACTCTCGGACGATGAAGCGCTGGCGGCGGCCTATTTCGGACATTGAGTCCGGAATGCCTCCAGCGGAAGGGAAATTTCCTTGGACCACCCTCAGGTGCAGAACCGGCAATAGCGGAATTTTTCACTGGTTGCTGTGAACCGGTTGGGCTGTAGCGACTATCCCGTCATTCAGCAATCTGAAACCGCCACATCCCTGATGAATACTGTCGACAGGGTCAGGGAGGATGGAGGGGCGGCACCTTTGATTTGGGGCAGGACGGCGGTGTGGCCCTGACCGAAAGAGGCCGCTTCACTGGCAGGCAGGCCTGGAGATGCCAACCACAATCCGCACTACCGGCCGGGAGGCCGGTAGTGCTAGGTTTCTCCAGTCCGAGTACCGCTGACTAACATTCCGTCGCATATGGCGGAGGATTGTGTTGGGCGGTTGGGACGGGCACCAGTCAGATGGGTTTACCCTCTCTGTCAAAATACTCGCGGGTAACCCGGAACACCATCGGTGCCAGCAGTAGCAGTCCGATAAGGTTTGGCACTGCCATGAGCCCGTTCAGCGTGTCCGAAAGGTTCCACACCAGGTCCACCTTCACGTTCGCGAATGACAGAGCCGCCAACACCCATAAGGCGCGGTATACCATCAGGCTCCTTTCGCTGAACAGATATTGCCAGCATCGCTCTCCGTAATACGACCATCCAAGAATGGTGGTGAAGGCGAATACCGCGAGTGCGATGGTTACGATATACTGCCCTCCTGCGATCGAGGCCTGGAAGCCGGTGGAAGTGAGTACCGCACCGGTCAGCCCGCTACCGTCGGCACCGGTCATCATCCACGCTCCGGAGGTGAGGATCACCAGCGCCGTCATCGTGCACACCACAAGGGTGTCGATGAAGGTTCCGAGCATGGCGATGATGCCCTGGCGAACCGGGCTGTTGGTCTGTGCCGCAGCGTGAGCGATGGCAGCAGAGCCGAGCCCGGATTCGTTGGAAAACACCCCACGTGCGACACCAAAGCGAATGGCTGCGGCGACTGCCGCACCGGCAAATCCACCCGTGGCCGCGGCTGGCGTGAATGCGTGGGTGAAGATGAGGCCGATGGCCGCCGGCACTTCGGAGATGTTGATGATGATGATGAGCAACGCCGCGCCGAGATAGAGTACGATCATCGTCGGCACCAGTTTGCCGGCCACATCACCGATGCGCCGGATGCCACCGATAACCACAATGCCTACCAGCGCTGCTACCACAACGCCTGTCAGCCAGGTTGGAACGCCGAAGCTGTCCACCAATGCCGCTGCCATTGAGTTGACCTGCACTGCATTACCGATGCCGAACGCTGCAACAGCGCCGAAGATCGCGAATAGGAGCCAGAGCCATTTGCCGAGTTCGGGTGCGAATTCGCCGACTCCGTTGCGCAGGTAATACATTGGTCCGCCAACGAATTTTCCGGTGTCGTCCTTCTCGCGGTAGGTAACCGCACACACCGCCTCGGCGTATTTTGTGGCCATGCCAAACAATGCGATGAGCCACATGTAGAAAATCGCCCCCGGGCCGCCGAGGGCGATGGCGGTCGCGACTCCGGCGATGTTCCCGGTGCCGACGGTGGCCGACAGCGCCGTCATGAGCGCGTTGAAGGGTTTGACCTCGCCTTCGCCGGTGGCACCGTCCTTATCGAACAGCAGCCGGAAGCCTTATCCGACCTTGCGCCACGGCATGAACACCAGGCCAAGCGTCAGCAGCACTCCGGTTACCCCGAGCATGCCGAGCATGGGTGGCCCCCATGCGAATGCATTTACTGAGTTGATGATCGCGTTTAGTTGATCCATAGTGCTTTCCCCCTAAAAGAACCCAGATCGTGCGCCGCATTCGTAGCGGGCACCAAATGCCAATTCATCTTTTAACCCGCTAGAGTACGCGCATTATGCCTTCGTTGCAAGAGTCGATTCTTATGGCTGTCGCTAACATGCTATATGTCCGGTATCATCTGGCTTTCGAAAGAAGGAGGCATGATGAAACGGGTGGAAGTGTTTCTGGAAGTTTGAAGAGCTTCATTTGCGGCGGCAGGTCCGCCAGTTGCCGCAGGAATAGGGTGGCCGGGTTACCGGGATTGTCCGTACGCACAGTCCGGCGTTGGCAGGTCCGATCGGAGGCCAAGGCCACTCAGACATGGTCCGACGCATGAAAGGGAAAGATGGCTGTGTTCCAGATCTTCTGGACCAGAGTTCCTTCAGGGAATGGATACAGGGCCTGGCGAAGCTCGATGGGATTGGCCGGGGCAGTGAACCTGACCTTAACTGAAACTGAACGGAGAAGGCGATTCATAAGAATCTGGAATGCCGAACGGATCGTCCTGGCTTTCAGTCCGTTCCATACGCGTCGCAAAGAATTTCCTACCGATACGGCCTGCCTGTCATTTTCCTACGGATCCACAGGTTGGGATTCACGGCCTTCCGCGTTATGGCCATCCGAATCCAGCCCGCCTTCCCGTATCAGAAACCTGCGCAGTGAGGGGATCGGACAGGAGTAAAGGCCATCGCCGCTGTCCTGAAGAACGCACTTTCCAATCAGGTGGTCGAAAAAATCGTCCGCGTCCATGTTTTTCGGCAGTCGTAGCCCCCTGCCGTCGGTATCATTCGGCAGACGTTTCAGATTATCGATTCTGTCCGTGATATCCATTCCTGACAGTCCCCGTTCCGGAATCCCCTTCAGGATCTTTGCCGTCAAAAGACCGGCTCTCCGGATTTCCGGGGACATCCGCCTTCTGTATGTCAGGATGCGGTATTCCCGATCCTTCGCCTTCGCCGCTTCGGCATTGACAAGGGAGAGCCGGCCTTCGGTCCTGAGCAGCTCGAATCCAAGCGATCTCATGCCGTTGTGCAGGTGCTGCGGCCAGCCGTCCGACTGTTCGGCAATGACGGACGGCCAGTCCACGTTCGCTCCCGTCCGGTCAACGGTGAAACGCTTCAGCATCATCTCCACCGCCTGCATGGATTCATCCCGTGACAGGCAACCGATATCGTATACACCATTGCCGACGTTCAGCCGTGACAGGCCGATCCGGTCAAGGATTGCCGTTGAATTCCCAAGCCCGGCATAGACGGGAACGATCGGTAAGTCATAGGTGGCGAGATGCAGGGATTTCAGGATGTGTTCGGCGTCCGGCTTTACCCTCTGTATTTCGTCCACCATAAGAGAGACCGGTCGTTTCCAGCTTTTGGGTGGAAGGATCTTTTTTTAGCGCCCGGAAAGTGGCTTTCTCCGGCATTATGGAATGTCCGCGCTGCCCACCGAGTTTGGTTCCGGCAGCCCCGATGCTGTCACTGGTTTCCCGATTCCGGATGGTTCTCCATTCCTCGCTAATGTCGGACCTGACGGTTTCGGCGATCTCGGTGATGAGTCCCTCCACATCATGAAGATCCTCAACGTCAGCCTTAAGGACCATGGGCTTCGTTTTCCCATCTTTCCATTGCTGATGCAGATGGGAAAGAATGGCGGATTTTCCGGCACCAGGGGCACCCTGCAGGACACGGGTCGGACTTTTCAGGCCGGTTTCGGTCTGTGCGTGCTGTATGGAACGTTCACAGGTACGTTCAATGTCCTGAATCTCGTATTGACGGCCAACGAAGAACGGGGCGTCCTCTCGGTCCTCCGTCTCGACGAATTCCCTGAGCCCATCAAGATCCTGCGCAGGAGATCCGCGCTGTGAAAAGGCCATCGATCACTTTCCATCACCGAACATGTCCCAGACCAAGAATTGCTGAATACAAGTTGTAAAGTCAAGCCGAACAGTGGATCGGTTTGGGCTATCGTGTCTGGAACCTTTCCTTCCCCTCTCCCGGTCTTCTAGGAAATTATCCGTTAATACAGTAGGATAGGGCAGGATAATGCCGGACTGGAAGAACGTCTTCGGGAGCATCGGCTCCCTAGACTGGCAGGGGCGGCCCGCCGCGGGCTGCATGAAACTCCGACGGTCCTCCTTCTGCCGGGGATGTGCCGTGGCGAAGGATGTATCGACATGCTGAGTTCGGGTGCATGGAGGGGAGGTATCCTCCTAAATTCCCTGTGAGGAGGCAGAAGCTCGTGGAAGAAGAAACGGTGAATTCAAAGGCGAAAGCCTTATGGATCAGTAGTTTCTCAGTTTGGACACCCGCAAATCGGTCAGGATTTTCGTCCAGTTCATATTACGCAGGGTGCCCATTACGATGACCGCCATCGCAGCCCGTGAATCTGAACGGAGCCGTGGTGAACTGCGTGGAGTGGATGCCGTTCCGGACTTCTTTCAGGAACCCGTTCGGCAGCTGCGTGAACCTGCGCAGTCCCCCATGTTCGGAACATCAGACTGAGGCAGTACCTTCCTATCGCACGCATCTGAAGTCTGTGCTGATGGACGGCTCTTAGGTGCCGGATGATCTGAAGTGGTTCGACTGATTGGTTAGCGAATTTCTGTTCTGACAGATTCGACAGTAACGATGACGCCCGGGAAGGGAATTGGAGTGCACCACAATTCCAGGACAAGTGTTCAGGGAAACCGGCAGGTTACCCATCCATATCTCGTATTGATGTGAAGTCGGCATGTTGCGGGGTGGGCATCTCATGCTGAACACTCAATGGCGCAAGCAGGACATTGACCTCGAGCAATGCGTTTACGATATTCCCGAACTCTTCACGTAGGCGATCGATTAACTGGTTGGTCAGAACCATTCCCCGCTTGGGAATATGTTGAAAGTCGGTAGACACATCCGCTTCCTGCCCATCGCTATCATGAAGACTTCGATGGGCAGTTGGAATCTCAATGACCGTCACACGGATTCCCTGCATCCATTCGCTTTACCAGTCCAGGCCTTCGCGACCGGGGTGGGGGTCGTGCTGGGCCAGGTGCGGGTCTCCGGCAGGTCAAACGAGATCACGGCGATGCCCGCGCTCCTGGACCTTCTCGACCTCAGGGGCAGGACGGTGACCGCCGACGCGATGCATACCCAGAGGGCGACGGCGGAACAGGTCACGGCCCGTGGCGGCGATTATGTCCTGGCGCCGAGGGCAACCAGGGGAGCCTGCACGGGGATGTGGAGAAATACATGGAGGATCCGCAGATGTCTGGAAACATTGACGTTTCCGAAGAGCTGGTGGAAAAGGGGCATGGCCGCATCGAGACCCGGCGGGCACGGGTGTGCCACGACGTGGACTGGCTGCGGGAGACCCATGACTGGCCCGGCCTGGCGGCGTTCGGGGCGGTCGACGCGACCAGGGAGACCGGGGACGGAACGGCGGCCGGAACCCGGTACTTCATCATGAGCGGGACACTTTCGCCGGAGCGGCTGCTGACGGCGGTTCGCGCCCACTGGCGGATCGAGAACAGCCTTCACTGGGTCCTGGATGTCGCCATGAACGAGGACGGCCAGAGGAACCGGACCGGCAGCGGGCCGCAGAACCTGGCCATGATGCGGCGGATGGCGCTGAACCTGGTGCGGTCCGCGGAGGAGCGCAAGGGGGTGTCGATGCGGGGCCGGATGAAGATGGCGGGATGGGACCATGACGTCCTGCTGGAACTGGTTCGGGCCGCCGCCAGGCTCAGCGAAGAGGCCCGGAAAGTGGAGGTTCAAAAGCGATAGCCCTAGGGGAAGTCGGGTGATGAATTGATGCGTGTCGCTCCATCGGTTATGGAGTGAGTTCCTCGTGGTTGTACAGGATTTCGAATTCAGCACATATGTCAGGTTATGGCGTCCAATGCGCAGAATCGTCGTGAGATATCCGCGCGGGAGGCACGGCAATTGATATCAAATTTGCTGAGGAGCGATGGCTGGATGAAGCAGATCACAGTGGTTGCCACATCCGAAATGCGAACGGTTTTCTGGCCATGCGTCCTGGTCCGCTGAACCTGATCACCGATGTACCCGGTCTGCGGGTCGGCAACGCGGAGGACGGGCGGTTGAAATCGGGTGTCACCGTCGTGACCGCGGATGAGCCGTTCGTGGCTTCCTGCGCGGTGATGGGGGGAGCGCCGGGGACGCGGGAAACCGATCTTCTGGAACCTGACAGGCTCGTGCAGGCGGTGGACGCCCTAGTGCTTTCAGGTGGTTCAGCCTTCGGTCTGGACGCCGCATCCGGCGTGATGGCGGGACTGCATGAGGTGGGTCGGGGATATCAGGTCGGCGAGGCCCGCGTGCCCCTGGTACCCGCCGCGATCCTGTTCGACCTTCTCAACGGTGGTGAAAAGAACTGGGAGTCCAATCCTTACGTGGCCCTGGGTCGGGCGGCTCTGGACCGTACGGGCGAGACATTCGGAATAGGTAGCGTCGGCGCGGGAACCGGTGCGCTGACGGCGACGCTCAAGGGCGGGCTCGGCTCGGCGTCACTGGTCCTTCCAAATGGCATTGTGGTCGGCGCGCTCGTGGCCGCGAATCCGATGGGCTCGGTGACCACACCTGGCGAACGGCATTTCTGGGCGGCTCCGTTCGAGCTTGTTGGGGAATTTGGGGGGCTTGGCCCCGATCCGCGTGGAGGGCTTGGCGTGGAGATTCCGGGTGCCAGACATGCCGATCCCGACGGGCGGGCCAGCACTACCATCGCCGTGGTCGCCACGTCGGCACGGCTCACCAAGGCGGAGGCCAAGCGCATGGCGGTCGCGGCGCATGACGGGATTGGCAGGGCGATAGTGCCCGCGCACATGCCCGGAGACGGCGATCTCGTGTTCTCGGCGGCAACCGGCTCCGCCGAAATCGATGGACAGGATTTTCCGCATGTCTGTCACGCCGCTGCGCTTTGCCTTTCGCGGGCGATCGCGCGCGGCATCTATCACGCAACACCAGCAACCTCCGACCCGTTGTCCTGCTGGAACGGCGCGGGATCCTGACCATTGCCCTGAAATGACGGTTCGAAGCCCGAAGTTTCGTTTGCGCGTCAGCCTGTCTGCCAATGGATTCATGACAGTCGCCTGCCAGTGACCCACTGTCCTGACACGCTGATCGTTTTGCCAGGGGAGGTGGAAGTCGTGAACTGTGCCCTCGTTCAGATGCGTCTGGGAACGACTCCGATTTCATTCAGGGAGGCTTCGATCCTTGAGTCCGAGTTTGCGGCGGTTGCGGATTTCAGGGTGTCGAAGCGGAAACGGAGCTGGATCCTTTCCCTGCCTTTGCAGTCGTTCCACGGACGGCCCTGTAGTCCCATGACAAGGGCCAGATATCCGATGAAGTGGGGCTTTGCGCCCGACTCGATCAGTCGGCGGTAGGCATCGTCCGCCCCAAGAGCGTGGAGTTCCTGCGCCGAAGTAATGCCAGCCCGCATGAATGCCGCTTCAGAGGAGGGACCGAGGTTGCGTATGGTAGAGACTGGATCGGACATGTGTTCGGATGGACCGGAATTCATTCAGAGTATCGGCATTCGCGATTTGGCCTGTCAACATGGATTCGGCGCTGTCAGTGGAGGAGCGGCATAGGATCAATACTGAAGCCCCCCTGCCGTTGCGGTTCGCCTGAACATCCGGGACCAGGCAGATGGGATCAGGAGGACGCCTCGGCGGTGAAGGCGATGCGCAGTTCGTCAGGTTTCCACTGACCCTTGACGCCGATGCAGATCAAACCATCAGCGCCACTTCTGGGAGGCTGCGTCGTCTCTGAGCGGGTGCCGACAGTCTGAATCAGGAACCGCTCACCAGTAGTACTCATGATATGGCCCTTGGCTCGAATCACGCCAAAGCCTCCGGTAGCGATGAGGTGGGCGAGAGCCCGAGGATCCTTAACCGGTTCCGGTGCGAGTGCGATGCTTTCAAATAACTGGTCGGAATGGGGTGAATGGGCTGGAGCAGCGACATTTCCGGGAGTGCCGAGGATCACGGGTGGCGGGATACAGCCTCGCATGACAGGGATCGTTTGAGCATTCGGAACGAATGTCTCCAGCCAGTCGGCGATTTCCTTAAGATGCTGTTTGGCCACGAGGTCAGCCTTGGTGAGAAGCACCAAATTGGCATCCGCGAGCTGACGAAGGACCGTGTCACCGATATAGGTGTCTCTAGCCTGGGAGCGGATCGTCTCGGCATCGGCCAGCACGACTATGGCTTCCTTGCGCAGGCCTTGCAGCAGCTCTACGGTGGCGGCAACGGAACCCGGAATCGCAACGCCGGACGTCTCGATCAGCAACTGATCTGGAGGTGGGGAAAGGTGCGAAAGCTTCATGAGAGCGGCGGTTAGGCTATCGCCAAATGCACAGCATATGCAGCCGCCAGTGATGGAGATGACATCGTCTCCAGATGTTTCCACCAGATCCTCATCAATGGGAAGCGCACCGAATTCGTTGACGAGAACCGCAAGTCTCCGCCCGTCCGCATGGCGGAGAAGGTGGTTGATTAGGGTGGTCTTTCCCGCTCCGAGATAGCCACCAATGGTAGTGACTGGAATCATGCGCCGCCTCGCCGCGGAATTCCGGCGCCTGGGAGGAGCCAGCATTGCATGGCCTGGATGTGCGCTGGAATCGTCATTGGCCACTCGCGGCGAAGACGCGCCCGCCCTGAACGGTTCCCCAGACGGTGATGTCCTTCAGCTCCATTGGATCAATCGCTGTTGGATCCTCCTCAAGCACCGCGAAATCCGCACGCTTTCCCACTTCAATCGATCCAACCTCGTCGTCAAGATGCAACGTATGGGCTGCACCTCTGGTAATGGCGTGAAGCGCCTCGGCGACAGTGATCCGTTCATGCTCGCCCTGCACGCGTCCACTGGCGGTAATCCGGTTGACTGCGCACCAGGCGGTGAATAGCGGTCCAAGCGGAGTTACTGGTGCGTCTGAATGGATCGCCATCGGGACGCGGCTGTCAAGCGCGGTGCGGCAGGCGTTCATTCGTTCGGCACGCTCCGGCCCCACGGTAAGGCGGCGATGTTCATCGCCCCAGTAGAAATGATGGTTCGCAAAGAGGTTGACGCAGACGCCAAGCGCTCCCATCCGGCGGAACTGTGCGGCGTTCGCAAGCTGGCAATGCTGTAGTGTAAATCGATGGTCCCGCCTCGGGTGCTGCATGAGTGCAGGGCCGAGCATGTCGAGGGCAAGCTGGGTCGCTTCGTCACCGTTGGTATGGGTATGGACCAGGATACCGGCTTCCAGCGCACGACGGTAGATTTCAGCCATCTGTTCTGGCGCGATGTACCAGAGCCCGTTCTGAGATCCGTTGAAATAGCCGGGCCAGCGCAATCTGGCTGAGAAGCCCTGGATCGAACCATCGGCGATAATCTTGATATGGCCAAGACGCAGCATGTCCGTGGCCAGTTCCCGGAGTTCCAATGTTCGGGCGATGAGATCCTCGGGCGAGTGACCCATCGAGAGCTTGAACGGGACGACGCGGACAGGAAAATCGGACTGGGCCGTCACGCGCAGCATCATCCGGACGGTCCTGTCATCGAGTTGGGCGGCAAGGTCGGTGACGGTGGTCGTGCCCGAGCGAACACAAAGCCTTGCGAATTCCCTCAGACCTTCCTCGTCGGTATCCGTGACTGAGCGGCCAAAGCCCACATGGATGCCGACTGGCATGTAGACTTCCGGCCCCTTCAGAACACCGATCGGCAGTCCATCTCTACCAAGTTCGATGCCAGGATGGTTGACGCCCTGACGCAGCAGCCCGGCAAGCTCCAGGGCTTTGGTGTTGACGTACATGATATGGCCCGAAGCATGCAGAACACCGATGGGCCGGGTCGCCGAAACCTGGTCAAGTTCGTGGCGAGTGAATGTGCATTCGCGCATGTAAATTGGGTCGAACTGAAATCCGGAGAGCGGAATGTCCGATGTATCGAGCAGTGCCTCGGCCTGCTTTAGCCGATCCAGTACGGCATTGAGCGTTCCCAGACCCTTCCATCTGCGTCCGCTCGGATCGGTTCGGTCGAAAAACCCGCAATAGACATGGCGCCAGAGCGTGCCTTCCATGGCGTGAGCATGGCCCTCGACGAAGCCGGGCATCAGGACTTTGTCCGTGAGACTGTCGTCAACCGTAAATCCGCCCCAGGATTCCAGATCGGATAGTGCACCCGCCCCGAGGATTCTTCCGTCACGGATGGCCACATGTGTGGCTACCGGGTTTCCGGGATTCATTGTGATGATCTTTCGAGCCCGAAAGATGGTTGACTGAGACATCGTGTGTTTCCCTGCCCTGGTTTCAAAGAAGTGCGTCCACTGAAATCGGTGGAAGTCAATCCGGGACTCGCGACTCAATTCCCCCGGGCCATCTCAAACTCCGTGCGTAGCTCTCGCCTTGTCCAGTTCTCCGATCGGGCTGAACCCGCACTCGAAACGGGTCGCACGGCGGAAATTTCTGAAACCCGGACCCCGACCCCGATTCCGCGACGTAAACGGCGGCGCTCCTCGAACTGAACCCTGAGAATGCTGACAGGTTGCAAGGTGACGTGATCATCGGTCAGCCCGGATATTAGCATTGGAGGCCCGTTCCGCATCCCATCGCAGTCACCTCCAGTTCCGTTAGTTCCCGTTGGTTCCGAAATCCACCGAGTGCATAGCCATCCGGACGCATCACGATACCAGCCAGGTTCCGTTCCCTGAGCCAGAAATCCGCACCCACAAAGGTAGGAAGGCGGGAGCCCGACACCGCCTCGGCGGCAAGCACGTAGAACCCATGGCAGGCCGCATCATCCGCCAGCAGTCCATCCGTGGTCCGGACCTGAGGTGCAAGCGTGCCTCCGATACCATCACGCAGACCCAGCCCCGGTCCAAGATCGGGCCAGATTGAGTCCATGCGGCCCGACGGAACCATTCCGGCCGCGGTCTGGTTGATGAGCCTGCCCAGCGCGACGGACTTCTCGATAAAGGCACGTGCGTTGGCTTCCCGTTCGCTCTGGTATGTGTCGAGCAGGTCATCACCGGCACCAAGGAGCACGGCGCTGAGCTTCCACCAGAGGTTCCCCACATCCCGAATCCCCGCGCACATCCCTTGACCCATGAACGGCGGCATCTGATGGGCGGCGTCTCCCGCCAGCAGGACACGCCCTGCACGCCACGCATGTGCGATACGTGACCGGAAAGTATAGACAGCCGAACGCTCCAGAGTTGCGTCTGTCGGCGCAATCCACCGCGACAGCCTGTCCCACACCTCTGTTTCTGGCCAGACATCCGGATCGTCGGCTCTGAGCCGGAATTCCCAACGACGCCAGTCCCCCGCTCCTCGAACATAGGTCGCCGGCGCGTCGGGATCGCAATACTGGACCGAGTGATCCCCCAGATCGTCACGGGGCCGTGTTAGCAGTAGATCGCAGACGAGCCAGCGCTCCTGGAATCCGAGATCCTCAAGCCCGATGCCCAGTGCGCTCCGTACAGATGACTGTGTTCCGTCGCATGCGACCGCAAAGCGGGCGGTGACGCTTGTACCATTGATCAGTCTCAGGGTTACGCCACCGCCATCCTGAAAAATGCCGGTTACTTCGGCGTTCCACATCAATCGGACGTCATCAAACCTCTCAAGCCCCTTACGCAGCTCGAATTCCAGACCCGGCTGATGGAACCGGTAGCTCTCGTACCAGCCCATCGGTCCCGGCCTCTGGTCGCGCGACCAGTCAACGATCACATTGCCATCGCGATCCCTGAACAGCATGCCTTTGCCGACATGCGTATGGGGCAGGAGAGAACGCGCCAGCCCGGCGACCTGGAAGCACCGCATCGCCTCGCCGTCGAAATGTATCGCCCGGGGCATCGGAAAAGGGTCCGACTGTCGTTCCAGAACCGTGGCGGAATGACCGCAACGTCCCAGAAGATTGGCAAGAAGCAGGCCGACGGGTCCGGCCCCGATTATGGCGACATCGACTCTCATAGCTCTTCCGTTCGAGTGCCCTCCATCCGGTCACCCCAGGCGCTGACATGGGTGCCATCAGGGTCAATGGTGGCAAGGTCGCAGAAAAGCTCGATTCGATGTCCGTCGGGATCGAGAATGTAGACCGCCTCGTTCTCGCCCCAGCTGCCATCCCCCCGTGGCTGAACGAATGAATGCAGAACCGGCCCGCGCACGATTTCCGCTCCTTCCTCACGAATCCGTTCCAGCAGTTCCAGCCAGTGCTCGCGGCTATCGCATTCAAGTGCGGCATGATGGAAATTTGGCGGGCCGTCGAGGTCATTCTCGGGAAGGGGTTTCCTGCGGTAGGTCTTGGCGGGATTATGGACTAGGACGATCTCGTGATGAATGTTTGCGAGCCGCATGAAGGTCAGTTCGACCGGGATCTCCGCCACTTCATGTGCAGCATGCCGTTCGGTGATCCTGAAGCCAAGAACCCGTTGGTACCACTCAATGGAACGGTCGGTATCACTGACCTCGATCGCGAAATGCTGCATTCTTGCGGGCCTGGGTCGGGTCATGGGTGGTATCTCTCAGTGAGTCGTGACCTGCAGACGCCTTACTTCGCGGAAGCGGAGCCTGGGTGCGATTTCAGCCGGGGCGGCGAGCTGGATGTCAGGGAAGCGGGCGAAGAGTTTTCGGAACGCGATGGCGGCCTCTAGCCGCGCCAGCGAATTGCCCGCGCAGATGTGAACGCCCAGCCCGAAACTGAGATGCCGGTTTGGACGCCTTGAAATGTCGAAACGATCCGGCTCCGGGAACTGGGCTGGATCGCGGTTCGCGGATGCGACAATCAGATGAACTGTGGTTCCGCAGGGCAAGTGGACTCCGCCGATGCAGGTGTCACGGATCGATCGTCGATTGTTGATCTGTATCGGTGCCTGGTAACGCAGGACTTCCTCCACCATCGGCTCGATCAGGTCAGGGCTGCCGTTCAGGCGGCGGATCTGATCAGGATGGCGTAGCATCTCGTGAATTCCGTGGGACAGCATGTTGGTGGAGGTTTCATGGCCGGCGTTGAGCATGAAGATGCACTGGTGTAGAAGTTCGGTTTCCGTCAGCTTCTCTCCATCCGCTTCCGCATCGGCAAGCAGGGTCAGCACCTCTGTCGGCGCCGCCTCATCGGGATGGGAGCGCCGCCAGACAATCAGGTCGCGAAGGTAGTCCTTGAATTCGACCACTGCCCGATTCCCAGTGTCGTACTGGTCCCTGCTTATGCTTGGCTCAAGTGCGGTCAGTATCGCTACAGCCCAGTCACGGATCAGCAGCCGGTCATCGGCAGGAACACCCAGCATGTCGCAGACGACCTCGATTGGAAGTTTGAAGGACATATCCTCGACGACTTCCATCTCGCCCAGTTCCTCGAACCGGTCGAGATAGCCGTCGACAAGAGCATTGATGCGCGGTTCGAAGGCGGCAAGCGCCTTGCGGGTGAACGCCGCCTGAAACAGTCTGCGGATGCGGGTGTGGTCTGGCGGATCGATGAAGACCACGGATGTCGTATGATGTTCGTAGAGCGGGGCCGCGGTTCCGAATTTTGGAGCGAAGTCGGCTCTTTTGTCAGATGACCAGATAGTGGGGTCCCTGTAGGTGGTGACACAGTCGTCGTATCGGGTCAGGATATAGGTTCCGTCCGGATTGCGATGGATTGGAGAGTGTTGGCGGAGTTCGGTGAAATACCGGTATGGATCGGAGATATAGTCTCGGGGAACGTCGAGAAGATCGAATCCGGCAATGTCGATGTCAATTTCCATACCTACACGGGCCTCCTCAGGTGGAATCCTATTGGATTGGAATCACTTGGTCAAAAGCCCTGTAAGCGCAGCCTTTAGCTGAGAGATCTCAGAGGCTGTGTATCCCTGCAGGATCCTGGCCTCGTGCACGCGGGCCATCTCTGTTAGACGATCCGCCAGCTTCCGGCCAACTGGGGTCAGTCGCACCTCGACCCTGCGTCGGTCGTCTTCGCTCAGCTGACGCGTGATCAGCCCGGCCTTCGCCAGCCTGTCGACCTGACGGGTCATGGTGGGCTGTTTGGCCAGACAGCTTTCGGCAAGTTCCCCTATGCTGGCCGGTGCGTCGGGATATAGCGTTGCGAGGATGCGCCATGTTGAGACGGCAACGCATTCGGCAGCCAGTTCCTGGTGGAAGGCTGCGCTGGCTCTGCCACTGGCCTGCGCGAGTAGGTAGAGGAGGTATTCGTCAGTGAATCGTGCCATTCCCGAAGCATAATCGAATAAATATGAATTTGCATCAAATGAATTTTCATGCAATCAATCGGGTGGGGAGGGTGTGCCATGCTTGTGGACAGGGTAGAGAGCGGCTGGGTCGATGCCTTCGCGCAGGTTTTTCAGCTTTGCGCGATGCGGCCTGATGAGAGTATTGTGGTGCTGGCCGAAACCCAGTCGCGGCCGGTGAACCTCCAGTTGGCTGAACTGGCGCTCGGTCGGCTGGGGCTGCCGCATTACAGAATCACGGTGCCAACGCCGAAGCATCCCGCTGGACCGATCGTGCGTTCCTCTGGCGCAAGCCAGGCGCTGAATGGCCAGGCTGGAGCGGTGGCGGCCCTGGCAGCGGCGGACGTTGTGGTGGATCTGACACTCGAAGGGTTGATGCATGCCCCTGAGACAGCGAAGATCCTCGGCGGCGGCGCCCGCATCATGACGGTTTCGAACGAACACCCCGAGGCATTGGCGCGACTGGTTCCAGTACAGGATTCCAAGTCACATGGTAGGGAGGCCGTCGCCCGCTGCAGGGCAGCGCAAACCATGGCCGTGCGCTCGGAAGCAGGAACCGATCTGAACGTGACGATGGTCGGTGCCGCTACCGTAGGAGTCTGGGGCTGGACCGATCGACCCGGTACGCTGGCGCACTGGCCCGGCGGTATTGTGGTCAGCTTCCCGGCGGCGGACAGCGTCAGTGGGAGGCTGGTCTATCAGCCCGGCGACATCAACCTGACATTCAAGCGGTATTTCGAGTCCGAGGTGGAACTGGTGATCAGGGACGACTACGTGACCTCGGTCAATGGCAAAGGCGCTGATGCAGCGCTTATGCGCGAATATTTTGCCGGATTCGGTGACGGGGAGGCATATGCCACCAGCCATGTGGGCTGGGGGTACAATCCCGCCGCACGTTACGAAGCGCTGGCGATGTATGATCGGCGCGATACGAACTGCACGGAGCTGCGTGCTCTGGCTGGGAACTTCCTCTACTCCACAGGTGCCAATGAATTCGCGGGCAGGTTTACCCGCGGGCATTTTGATCTGCCGATGATGGGCTGCGACATCTCGCTGGACGGAACTCTGGTGGTTGAGGGTGGAAGGTTGGCATGATTGCTGCTGGAATCGAATACGACCTGGCTGGTGAAGGTCCACCGATTCTCTGTCTGCACGGAATCGGTGGAGGGGTGGAGAGCTTCCGGTCCCAGCTTGACGATGCGGCGGGTGCGGCAACAGTTCGTGGATTGAGTGGCCTGCAGGGCGATCCTGCCGGACTGGCGGGCATGCGGGTGATTGCCTGGAACATGCCGGGATACGGAGCGAGCGATGTCGGGACCTGGCCACCGACCTTCGAGTCCCTGTCCGAATCGCTGGGGGACTTCATCGAGGCCCTGGGTCTGGGGCCGGTGAGTCTGGTAGGGCATTCAATTGGCGGAATGGTAGCGCTGGATCACGCGCTCAACCGGCCGGAGCAGGTGAACTCGCTTGTCCTGATCGCAACGACACCGAGTTTCGGCGGGCGGGACAGTTCGTTCAGGGAAGCCTTTCTGAAAGCGCGGCTGGCCCCTCTGGATGCGGGCCTCGGGATGGCGGAACTGGCGCGGGAGTCTGCGCCACATGTCGTCGGGCCATCGGCGTCAAAGGAAACGATTTCCAGTGTTGAGAAGCACATGGCGGCGGTATCCGAGCGGACCTGGCGTGGGATTCTGGAGTGCCTGGTGACATTCAATCAACGGGACAATCTGGGGCGAGTGACGCAGCCCTGCTGCCTCATCGCGGGCGGACATGACGGAAACGCGCCAGCGCGGACGATGGAACGCACGGCTTCGAGATTGCCGCGCGCGGAGTTCCATCTGATCGAACGGGCTGGCCACATGATCAATCAGGAGGCTCCCATGGAAGTGAACCGGATCGTAGGCGGGTTTTTGAGGAGGATCGGGTCATGACTGACGCTCCCATTTTCGACCCCGCGGCCTGGCGTCTGACTGGAAGCCAGGCTGAACTGGTCGCACGGGCGCAGACACTTGCGGCGGAGCGGTTCGCTCCCCGGGCCGCCGAGTATGACAGGGATGCGGTCTTTCCGACCGAGAATTATCGGGATCTCGCGGATGCGGGGCTGCTGGGAATCTGCATTCCCGAAGCCGAGGGTGGATTGGGCGCCGACCTAAAGACCTACATGCTGACTGCCGCTGAGATAGGGCGATATTGCGGTGCGACGGCGCTGACCTTCAACATGCATGTCTCAAGCTGTCTCTGGACGGGCGACCTGCTTGATCGGCTGGAGATGGATCCTGCAACACGGGAGCTGCATCACGATATGCGGCGAATGCATTACCGCCGTATCCTCGATGAAGGTGCCGTTTACGCGCAGCCGTTTTCGGAGGGTGGCGCTGCAGCGGCGGGATTCAAGGCTTTCGGTACAACAGCCCTTAAGGTGGATGGCGGATGGCGAATCAACGGCACCAAGATATTTGCCTCCCTAGCCGGACACGCTGACTATTATGGCGCGCTATGCACCGCCCTGCAGGCGCCAGACAGTCCGCAGCTGCGGCGCAACACGATGTATCTCGCCGTTCCCGCGGATGCCGAAGGTGTGCATGTCGAAGGGCCATGGGATCCATTGGGGATGCGTGGAACGGTGTCGCGAACCCTGGTCTTCAGGAATGTGTTCGTGTCCGAGTCGGAACAGCTGATGCCGCAGGGCGTCTATGCCGCCGCCGCCAGCCGCTGGCCCCATATGTTCATGACACTCACGCCGACCTATATGGGCATCGCGCAGGCCTGCTATGACTTTACGGTCGCCTATCTTCGCGGCGAAGTGCCGGGTACACCGCCGGTAAAGCGCCGGATGTATCCAACGAAGCAGATTGCTGTAGCGAACATGAGGCTGATGCTGGAGCAGACCAAGGCCATCTGGTTCCAGGCGATCTCCGAAGCCCGGCCCGATCCGGGAAAGGACTCGCTGATGCGCGCCTGGGTGGCGCAGCATACGGTTATGGAAAACGCAAACGAGCTCGCACAGCTGGCCATCCGTACCTGTGGTGGCCAGTCAATGCTGCGATCGCTCGCTCTCGAGCGGCTCTACCGTGACAGCCGCTGCGGGTCCCTGATGCTGCCCTGGACCGCCGAACTGTGCCTGGACAAGCTTGGAAAGGGTGCCCTTTACGAACATGGCGAAACGGATGACGATTGATCGCTGGATCTTCGACGCCGCCGCCCGAACCCCAGGTAAGGCCGCACTCGAATATTGCGGCGAGACGCTGACCTATTCGGATATGGCGGCGGAAGTGCGTGAACGTGCCAGTGCACTAGCTGCAGCTGGGGTGGGGCTTGGCGACCGCGTCGCCTGGTTTGGACTGAATCACCCCGAAGTCTTTGTCCTTCTTTTCGCCTGCGCCCGAATTGGCGCCGTACTGGTGCCTGTCAACTGGCGACTTTCCGATTCCGAGATCGCGGAAATCGTCGCTGGCTGCGAGCCAGGACTGGTGATTCATGACCGCAATATGCAGCAACGGGCCAGGGCGCTGCCAGTTGCGCGGGTCGTGGCGTTCGATGAGCCATATGCCTCCGCGTCGACTTCCGCAGCCAGCACGGCGGCATGTGATGGCGATCCCGTGCTGCTTGTGTTCACATCCGGTTCCACCGGCCGTCCAAAAGGAGTGGTGCTGACGCAGAAGGCACTGGCCTGCAACGCGGCCATGAGTGTCGAGGCGCATCGGATGACGCCTGCTGACCGGGTTCTGAACGTTCTGCCACTGTTCCATGTCGGTGGGCTGAACATCCTGCCGACGCCCGCATTCTCCATTGGCGCCACCGTGCTGCTCCACGAGCGGTTCGATCCCGACGCCACCTGTGTGGCACTTCAGGAAGTGACCCATGCGATCACCGTGCCCACAGTTCTGCTGGCGGTAACCGAAAGCTCCGGTTGGAAATCGGCGAACCTGACCGGTCTGCGGGCCATTTCGATTGGATCCACCGATGTGCCGGTTCCGTTGATCGAGACCGTTCAGGCGCGGGGTGTCCCGGTTCTGCAGATTTATGGCGCAACCGAAACCTGCCCATTGGCGATCTACCAGCGTGTCGACGATGCGATGGCGACGACTGGAAGTATTGGTCGGGAGGGATCGCTCTGCCAGATAAGGCTGGTTCAGAACGGCAAGGATGTGTTGGAGGCAGAGCCTGGTGAGATCTGGGTGAAAGGAGATAACGTCCTGCGGGAATATTGGCGCGACCCAGAACTGACGGCGGAGATGCTGCGGAATGGCTGGTTCCGGACAGGTGACGTTGCACGACGCGATGGAGCCGGATGCTACTGGTTCACTGACCGGATCAAGCATGTGGTGATTTCCGGTGGGGAGAACATCTATCCTGCTGAGATTGAACGTATTCTCCGTGAGGTTTCAGGCGTTGCGGAGGTGGCCGTCGTGGGGCGGATCGATCCGAAATGGGGTGAGGTTCCCGTTGCGGTGGTTGTGGCTCCTGACGGACTGGACGCCGAAGCGGTCCTGAAGCCGTTGCAGGGGCGGCTTGCGCGCTACAAACACCCGAAGGACGTGATCTTTGTTGATGAACTGCCACGCAACGCGATGGGCAAGGTGGTTGCCGCCGATGTTCGTGCGCTGCTGCTCGAAGGTCAGGGATCGAAATCGGGACAGCTTCATCGCTGAACCGTTTCGGGCGCTGATGCAGGGAATGAACGATACCGATTGGCTGGGGATTGAGGCATCATCACTGACGCTGAAAAAAACCTAGGTGACATTTGCCAAAAAATTGGTCAGTTGTTGCGTATCACTGGGTAAAGGAGGGAATCATGAAACATTTCCTGAAGGCATGCGCGGCCGCTTCAGTCGTTGCCGCTTCGGCGGTTTCGTCTCAGGCAGCTGACGTAACTCTGACGATTTCATCTTGGGCTCCGCCTACGCATGGCATGAACGCGATCTACTGGCCGGCCATGATCAGTAAGATCGAGGAAGCGACCGAAGGACGCGTGAGTGCGGAAATCAAATACGGACTCGCGGCTCCGCCAGCGCAGTACGACCTCATCCTTGACGGAGCGGCTGACATTGCCTGGATTTTCCACGGCTACACGCCTGGGCGGTTCGTTGCCACCAAGATGATCGAGATTCCAGGTTATGAAGGCAATGCCGAAGCTGCTTCCGTCGCCTATTGGCGGGCGCATGAACAGTATCTTGCTACCGCTGACGAGCATAAGGGCGTGAAGCTGATTGGCCTCATGACCCATGGTCCAGGCGTGCTGCATTCGGATACCAAGGTGGAAAGCCTTGACCAGATCTCCGGAATGAAGCTTCGTCTTGGCGGCGGGGTGTCGGGCGATGTTGGCACTGCGCTGGGTGCTACTGGTATCCGTGTGCCCGCTCCAAAGGTTTACGAGACGCTGGCGTCGAACGCGGCGGACGGGGTGATGATGCCCATGGAAGGCAAGGCGAGCTTCAAGCTGTTTGAAGTGGCGAAGCACACCTACCGCGTTCCAGGGGGTTTCTACCGCGGCTCATTCGCACTGATCATGAACAGCGACACCTTTGACAGCCTCAGCGAAGCCGACCAGGCGGCATTGAACGACGTCTTTGGCGAAGCGGCTTCCCGCCTTGCGGGACAGATGTGGGATTCGATCGACAAGGTCGGACGGCAGGCTCTGGAGGACAACGCTGACAACTCGTTGACTGAGGCGAGCGCCGAGGACGCAGCCATGTGGAACGAACTGACGGGTCCGATCATCGAGAGCGTGTTTGCCGAGGTTTCGGCGCTTGGTATCGATGCAGCGGCGGCGCAGGCATTCATCGCGGAACAGATGGCTGCGAACTAGAGCTGCGGTGTGATCTGGTTGGCCGGATCAACGTGAATGGTTCGGCCTTCCCTCGATGAACGGCGGGTTGCGGGGATGTCTGAAGCGTATGGTGAGCCCACTGGTGGGGACGTGATTCCGCCGCAGCAGCCCGGCATCTGGGGCTGGGCCTTGATGCTACCAGTCTGGCTGGCGGCATCGACACTGTTCCTGCTGATGGCCATGACGTTCGCGGACGTTATTCTGAGGTCGGTGGTCAGCGACCCGATCGAGAGCGCCACCGAACTCACACGGCTGTTCATGGCGATCATCGTCTTCTCGGCGCTGCCAATGGTGTCCTGGAAAGGTCAGCATATCGTCGTCGACCTGATGGACCCATTCTTTTCCCGCCGGATGGCGCGGATGCGTGATATCGTGGTCGATCTGCTCTGTGGTGTCATTCTGATCTGGCCCGCAAAGCGCGTTTGGGAACTTGCGGAGCGCGCGAGGGATTTTGGCGATGTGACCGAGTATCTTGGGTTTCCGCAGTTTCTCATTGGCTGGTTCATTGCCGTCTTTTCGCTTCTCACCGCTGCCGTCTTCGTTGCTCGTGGGCTGACGCGCATATTCGCTCCGTCTAGGCTGCCGGGCTGATGCTAGTTTCCATTCTGGGCTTCGCAGCCGTTCTCGTCCTTGTGTTCCTGCGCATGCCGATCGCCATCGCGATGGGGGTCGTAGGTTTTGTCGGCTATGCCGAGATCAGGGGATTCCGCGCCTCGATCTCGATGGTTGGCCGACTGGTCATAGATACGGCACAGAATTACGGGCTGTCGGTGGTGCCGCTATTTATCCTCATGGGGCTCTTTGTCTCCAGGGGTGGCCTTAGCCGGGAGCTCTATCAGGCAAGCTTCGCTTTTCTTGGCCACCTGCGTGGTGGGCTGGCCATGGCGACGATCTGTGCCTGCGCGGGCTTCTCTGCGATCTGCGGCAGTTCCCTAGCGACCGCTGCCACGATGTCAAAGGTGGCGATGCCACAGATGCGCAAATACGGCTACAGCGACAGGCTCTCGACGGCGTCGATCGCGGCCGGTGGTACATTGGGCATTCTGATTCCTCCCTCGGTCATCCTGGTGATCTACGGGCTTCTGACCGAGACCTCGATCGGCAAGCTGTTTGTTGCGGGAATCGTGCCTGGGCTTCTGGGCGTGGTGTTCTATCTGCTCGCCGTGAAGTGGACGATCATTCGTGACCCCGAGGCAGGACCGGCCGGCGAGCGGACGGAATGGGGAGCGCGGATAAAGGCGCTCGGTGGCGTGTGGGCGGTGCTGCTGCTGTTCTTCCTCGTTATCGGGGGTCTGTATGGCGTATTTGACTTCTGGCCGCTGAACCTGACGTTCTCGCCCACGGAGGCGGCGGGAATGGGTGCGGCGGGAGCGTTCCTGATTGCGCTGTCGCGGGGATCACTCAGTCTGCGCGGCACCTTGCAGGTGCTTGTGGAGGCGGCACAGACCACGGCGGCGCTCTTCGCCGTACTGATAGGTGCCTGGGTGTTTTCGAATTTCGTCAATCTCGCCGGACTTCCCGAGGCACTCCAGGACTTGGTCACCGGGGCCGGGCTTGCACCGATGGCGGTGATGGCGATGATTCTGCTGATCTATGTCGCGCTTGGCTGCGTGTTTGAGAGCCTTTCGATGCTGCTGCTGACCGTTCCGATTTTCTTTCCGCTGGTAATTGGACTCGGATTTGATCCGGTCTGGTTCGGGATCGTTGTCGTCGTGGTCACTGAAATCAGTCTGATCACGCCACCGGTCGGTCTGAACGTGTTCGTGCTCAAAGGTGTTGTGGGCAACGTTTCAACGGCAACGATCTTCAGGGGCGTCACACCGTTCTGGGTCGTCGACATCCTGCGCCTTGCGCTGCTGGTTCTGGTTCCTTCGCTGGTCCTGTTCCTGCCGAATTCCATGTGAGGCTGTGCTTCGCAGGAGGAAGCGGGGGGACAGAGGAATTCCCTAGAATCCTTCTTACTTAAAGCGGGAAACTTTTCTTCTTCACAAACCGGAAGTTGTCGCGCAAGCGGGGAATATCGATGCTACTCCAGCACTGTGCGGAAAGTTCTGCCCCTTTCGGGTGGAATGCTCCGTGGATCACCTTGATCCCTTTGGTCTTGAGGAATTCGACTACCGGTACGAAATCCCGATCCGAAGAGACCACTACCGCGATGTCATAGTTATCGACCCACGCAAGGCTGATCATCTCGGTTGCCATGCGGACATCGACGCCCTTTTCCTCGGTCCCTCGCATGTCTTTGCTGCAGGCAGGGCATTCGGCTACCGGTGAATGGCAGGTTGGGCATGCCGGTGGAGAACGTTTCTTCTGCCGCGGAACAATTGACACGTTCACACCGGGAAAGGTGTCGACCACCCGCGTTGCCCACCGATGAAGTCGACGATCTTTTTTGCTGGCTGGATCATAGGAGCCGTAGAAATTCAGGCCCTGATATTCACTCGTGGCTGTAACATTGACCACTGTCGCAGCGGCACGCCAAACTTGGTCCGAGTTTTGGCCAGTCCGTGCGAAATGCTCCATCGACATCCCGCATCGAAAGCGTGTAGTTCCTGAAATCGACGAATATTCGGACCCGGTGCCGAGGGGCCCGGATCGGTTCGTCGCCGTTCATGGGGCGATCTTCACACAAAGATACAGGGACGCACGAAGCGTCCCTGGGGTCAAGATAATCGAACCTCGTATTTTCCCATTGGGCGACAGTTCGATGGGTGCTATTTCGCTACAAAGTATACCTGCGTTGGGGACTTCGCAACCCGTTTTGCAGGTGAGAGACAAATTTTGCAGCCCGTCGGGCTGAGTCGCCAAATTGTCATTCATTGAATGAAGCACTTGCGCGCACATTCTGGATCAGGTTGATTTCCATCAACACCCCCATTCGGTTCGGCACCTGACCATCCGCTGACATCCGTACGAATCCTTATCTGCACAATTATCCGACATTACGCTTGAGCGCGGAAAGTCCCGGATTGCGACATACGATCCTGTCGCGGCCATAGCGTTCATAATCGAAGCAGTCAGCTGACGTAACCGGCAGCGATTGATTGGTTTGAGGATATCTGCTGTCCAGAATCTGAATGGATGATGCAAATTGCCTTCATGAGGTTCCGGTTCCGATTACCGGCTCAATTCCATCCGCATTTCCAGCCAGATAGGTCCTGAGGCTGGGGATCGGACAGTGAAACATGTGGTCCAGACGTTCCTGTAATGCCCCTTGATGAACCAGATGCCGACGGAATTCATCGACATCCATCCCCTTCGGAAGTCTCCAGCCGGATTCACTCCTGACGAAATGTTCGATGAGTGAATTAACCATAACCAGCCTCATGTTTTCCCCAAGATTCCGCATGATGGTGCCGGTCAGAAACGCACTTGATCTCATTTCCGGACTGAACTGACTGTCAAAATATCTTCTGCGCCGTTTCAATGCATCATCATGGACATGTTTCCAGTTCACCCGTGAGAGATCACCATCCACCAGCCTTGCGGAATCACCCAGAGCCTGGAACGAATGATGCATGTGCCTCGGCCAGCCTTCGGTATCATCAAGTAGTTTCTGAAGGTTCTGGTTTACGGCATTCTCGCCATCTCCCGTAACCAGACCGAATTTGATACGAAATTTCTGTAGATAGTCATTCCTATCTTCTTCCGTCAGACACTCGATCCCATAGACGTATTCCAGTCTTGACAGACCGGCTTTCTGAATCACGTCCCTGAGATCGCCAAGACCGGCGAAAACCGGAAGAATCGGCAGGCGCGGGTCGTTATCATGAAGGGATTGCAGGAAAAAAGCCTGTTCCGAATTCTGCGGCCAGACGAACCGCTGCGCCTCGTCAATGGCCAGAATGAGGGGTATTTTCCAGTCACTCCCTGGAAATTTCCGTGAAAGCGCGAACATATTTTTCGGCGATTCACCGATCCTTTCCATCAGGGAACCGGAAATCTCCCTGAGTCCGGTAATTCCGGTCACTGACTGAATTGCTGTAGCTCCACACCGCGTCAGGGACTCTAGAATTCCCTTTCGCCATCTGCCGGAGGACAGGCCGGCGGCAATGGACAGGGATTCCATCACCCCTTCCATATCGTTCAGGTTTTCACTGGAAAGAACAAGGACGTTATATGTCTGATGCTCGACGCTCCGTCGGTCCAGCTCGGCAAGAATCGATGATTTCCCGGCTCCAGGGGCTCCCTGAAGGAGCCGTGTCGATTTCGGCCTTCCGCATGTTTTCAGGATATTCGGCATCCTGCCTTCGATGGCATGAATGACATCCTTCCGTCCTACAAAGACCGGTGGTGGAGGGGATGGAGTATCATGAATGAAATCAAGCAGTTCAGCCATCTGCTTTTTCGTCGGCATTCACTTCCTCCATCTATGGCAAGATCACGATATCCTATCGCATATCATGATCATACATGATGTGGCGGCCATCCTTTCATTCCAAAGTGAAACGGAACATGCGCAAAGGTTCGAATGGCGACTACAGGCCTGCTGATGTGGTGGGGTGCACTGTATACGTCATGAAATTCGCCTTGTAGGATTCGTGCCTGAAATCAACTGCCAGCCGAGGATCTACGGAGCCAGAACAGAAGGTCCGTGAGCGTTAGCGAACGGGAACGGACGGGACGTATCGGATTGACCCACTTCTCGTGCGGTTCCCAGGGCAGAACAAAAGAGAACATTACAAACTGAGACGCTACCATCTGTTGTGCAGGCGGGAGTTAGGTCTATAGCATCCCTTCAGGTGTGGGCCGTCCTGTTCTCACTCTCTGAATGAACCAATTGCGAACGCTTCCTGAACCGGACTGTCTTCCCCAAACATGTCCATTCGGTTCGGCACCTGACCATCCGCTGACATCGGTGTGAATATTCTCCGCACAATAATCTGGACATTACGTTTGAGTGCGGAAGGCCCCGGATTGCGATAAACGATCCTATCTCGGCACTGGTGGTCTCGAACGATTTCGATGTTTCATTTCGGAAACCGGGCCGTGATTCTGATCGTGTTCCTGCGCATCGCCTCGGCGCTCATCCAGGTCTTGTCGGCAGGCGTGGGATCCATCGCAGGCGCAACGCGTTTGACAGAACAAAGATACTCGATAGTGACATCGCGGCCGCCGCGAGCATTGGCGAGAGGGTTAGGCCGAATACGGGATGGAAAAGCCCTGCGGCTACCGGGATCAGGAGCGTGTTGTAGCCAAACGCCCAGAACAGGTTCTGGCGAATGTTGCGCATCGTGCGTCGGCTGATCTCTATGGCGGTCAGGACGCCGAGCAGGTTACCGGACATCAACACAATGTCAGCTGATTCTATGGCAATGTCAGTTCCAGAGCCGATGGCAATTCCGACATCCGCTGTGGCGAGTGCCGGAGCGTCGTTGATGCCATCTCCGACGAACGCAACCCGCCTACCGCCTTCGCGCAGTGCCTGCAGTGCCAGGACCTTTCCGTCCGGCAACACACCAGCGACGATTTGTTCGATGCCGACCTGTGCCGCGACGGCATTTGCCGCAGCTGCACTGTCTCCGGTGACCATGGTGAGTTCCATGTCGAGCGCTCTCAATCCGGCGGTTGCCGCGGGCGTCGAATCCTTGATCGGGTCGTTGACCGCAAACACTGCGGCTGCCTCACCGTCGATGGCAAGGAACGTCACTGTATGGCCGTTCTGGCCATAGGTCTCTCCCACAGCGCGCAGTGCGGTCGTGTCGATACCCTCCTGTTCAAGGAACCGTTCCGTGCCGATCGATATTCTGTGATCCTCAACCGTAGCGATAACGCCAAGACCTGGTTGGGGTTCGAACCGTGAAGCGGCTGGAAGGCTCAGCCCTTCGAGTTCGGCCGCCCGCACGATTGCCTTTGCAACCGGATGTTCCGACTCTCTTTCGACCGCTGCAGCCAGACGTAGGGTTCCCGTGTGCTCGAAGTTATCGACTGGTGTCAGATCCACCAGATTTGGCCGCCCTTCGGTCAGGGTGCCCGTTTTGTCCATTACAATGACTTCGGCATCGTGGAGGGTCTGTAGCGCGTCACCCTGGCGAAAGAGCACGCCCAGTTCTGCGGCGCGTCCAGTCCCAACCATGATTGAAGCCGGTGTGGCGATGCCCATCGCACAGGGACAGGCGATGATCAGAACGGATACACCCGCGACCAGCGCGGGTCCGAGCGCAGGATCAGGGCCGAATGCTAGCCAGGCCGCAACCGTCAGCACCGCGACCGCGATAACGGCGGGTACGAACCAGGCAGTGATGCGGTCGACAAGCGCCTGGACCGGAAGTTTCGCGGCCTGAGCCTGTTCCACCGAGGCAATGATCTGCGCCAGTACAGAGTCCCTACCGACCTCTGTTGCCTCAACTCTCAGCGTGCCGGCACCGTTCACCGTACCGCCGATGACCAGATGGCCAGCGGATTTTTCAGCAGGTGACGGCTCTCCGGTAATCATGCTTTCGTCGACAAACGATCTGCCTGAAATCACCTTGCCATCGGCCGGGACCCGCTCCCCTGGCCTGATCACGGTCAGGTCGCCCTTCATGATCTCGTCAATGGGACGCTCCGCGATTGCTCCATTGCGCTCGACGCGAGCCGTCCTCGGCTGAAGGCCGATCAGGCTTTGGATCGCCTTGCCGGTTCGCCCTCTGGCCTGTGCTTCCAGCCAGCGACCGAACAGGATCAGGGTAACGATGACGGCCGCCGACTCGAAATAGACATTGTCGGTGCCCGGAGGCAGATTCTGGGGCGCAAAGGTTGCAACCACCGAATAGCAATAGGCGGCCGAGGTTCCGAGAGCGACGAGAGAATCCATATCGGGCGCGGCTCGGAACAGCGCTGGAAAGCCTCGGGTGAAGAAACGAAGGCCAGGGCCAAACAGCACGAATGTGGTAAGTGCGAACTGCAGGTAACGGCTCTGCTGCAGGCCGATGGTTTCAGAAACAAATCCGTGTAGGCTGGGGATAAGGTGCCCGCCCATCTCAAGGGCGAAAACCGGCAGGGTCAGTAAGGCGGCAAGCAGTGCGGTTCGGCCGAGACCAAGGCTGTCCCGGGTGCCGCGGTTACCGGCTTCGGAGGCGGAATGGCCGACACTCGCAGGATATCCGAGTTCCGTGACCGTCCGCGCCAGAGCTGCCGGTGTGGTTGCACCGCAGAAGTAACGCACATGGGCTGTCCCCTTGGCGAGGTTGACTGTTGCCTCAAGAATACCCGGCAATCCGATCAGGGAACGCTCGATGCGATGAATGCAGGAGGCGCAGTGCATGTCCCTGATGCGGATGGTTGTCTGAGTGATTTTGGGTGGGTATCCCAGTTTTTCCAAGGCTATGGAGGCTGCGTGGGGAGCTGTGTCGCCGTGGTATTCGAACTGCACTGATCCGGTAGCCAGGTTGGCTGTCGCATGGGAAATTCCTGGCACGGTGGCGAGTGCCTGCTCAACACCATTGACGCATGATGCGCAGTGCATATGGCTGAGTTCAAGTGACAGTCTGTGGGTATCGGTCACTGCGGCAAACCTTCGAGGCCATGGTTTGGATGAACGGACGATGATTCAGGAGACATTTGGTTAGGAGCCTGCGCTGCGGTCACAAATCGAAATTACGATCAACAGAACCCGTTGAGATTTGCAGGACGGGGTGGGTTTGACAAGCCGCGAATGCGGAATGAAGGAGTCGTCATGTCCGGAGCGATACCCGGGTAATGTTCTACCGAATTCGGGAGATCCCCAATGGGACAGAGAGCGCCTGGCATGCGCTACCGTGAAGTTGCACTCTCCCCGGGTTGCTCAAGCGCTTTGCGAGCGTTGTGTGACTGTACAATGGGTTGTGGAGACCCGCTGGCTGAATGGCACGCACTGTCCAAAGTGCGGCCCCCTCGACGTTCAGGGTCCTCCGGTGCGGAAGTCGCAGCCCTACCGTCGTCTTGACTGCCGCAGGGACTTCTCGATCAGGACTGGCAGGCTTACGCAGGGCGCGGACCTCGGTCTCCAGGTATTTGTGCTCGCCATCCTTCTGGTCAACGCGAGCCTCGGGACGTCTCAGGTATGAAACTGCATCAAGGCCTGAGCGTCACAAAGGAGACGGCGTGGCGTCTGGCCCACCACTTCAGGGAGGCACGTGGGAACGATTGCGCCCCATCCACCAGGATCCTCCAAGTGAAACTCACGCAATGGCTGGGGGAGGCCATGAGCGATGGATGGGTCGAGCGATGGTCGATACAAGGATGGGTGGTGGTAGACACCCGGAAGCGCATCATGAGACGAATGTCACGATCGGCTGCGGCGAGGTCGGGAGGCTGAAGCCCTACAGGGACCGGGTTTTGTGGTTCCATCCGTACAGCGCAGAACTAGCCATTCCTCGCTTGCGGTACTCGGATGGTATGCGGCGACCGACATACTCACGGGTAAAGTCGTCGGTCACTTCGTGGCCCGAGAACTCTATCTTACCACTATCTATAGGTGACCGTCGCCACTCCTCGACCTTGAACACCCCCTTGCAAATCTGTTTGATCACCGCGATCACATAATCGGCCTGCCTCGCCTTATCGAGCGATATCTTCCAGTGGCTGCGAGTCGCCTCGTAAAGGCCACCTGCTTTTTTAACTTGTTTCTCGCTTGTCTTTAAATACAATAACTTATGTCCCGGCAATGGAGCTAGCTCCTTCGGGGCATACCTACGCTCCAACTCCAAGGCGTTCATTGGTCCGCGCTTGGCACCTTGACCGCTTGCCTTGTTCGTCAGACCCGGGATCGCGTCAATCAGAGCCGCCTCAACCTCTACTGCTTCCTCTTCCTTCATCCCGTGGCGATGCACAACATGGGTTACCTCCAGCCCGGCGCGCCTTATGTCCCGAATGGTTTCCAGCTTGGCGGTTCTGGCGGTCTCTTCCTTTCCGAGCTTTAGCTGGTCGTTGACATGGGCGAATAGGCGGTCACCTTGGCCTTTGCCGACGTAGAACGTGTGCCCGTTCCTCGGGTCGATGAGCCGGTAGACGTAGTGACGGAGCTTCTCGGCAACCCCAGGTGAAAATGACTTCATGCCCGCCTCCCGGTCAATGTCCGCAACCCGACTGGTGTCGGGTCGCTGCAAACGTCACGAGAGGCGTGAAGCCATAACTGATCACCGGGCCACGATGACCAGTCGAGTCCGGTTCCAGGAGTGTTCCATTCAGCGGAGACCGGCTCAGCGGGTGCCGCCTGTACGGTTGCCAGAGGAAGGGTAGGTGACGGGAGGGGGGTGGTCAAGCTGATGGAAAGCAGCGCAAAAGGATTGAGGTGACTTCGTTCTCGTGAATCATTGAGGTAACACTGGCGGTTTACCAACCATGTCGAGTTGCGGGGCGGAGAAGGGGTAATTGGCGAAATGAACGGTGACCCGCTGGAAGGCGTGAGGTCGGAAACGGGACGGCCATTCCAGAACCAGATACTTTTCATCCCCGACATGCTTGGGAAAGTCGTATGCGTGATCATGCAAGGGCCGCCAGAGCGGGGCTGGAGGTACCTAAACCGGAAGCACTGACCCGCTTCACGGGTAAGGTCGCAAATAGTCTCCCATACCTGCTGCGCTCATCTGGCAGATGATTCGGCCCATCGGCGCAACATAACGGCGCTGCGCTTCGACGTGGAACGGAGACAGCCTTTTCCAAAGCATGTAAATCTGGCAACGTTGGTCACGGGTCAGGTGGTGATTTCCCGATCGGATGACGGTCTCGCATTTGCGTCTGGGAATTTCGTTGCTGCCTAACCGATTGGAGGCATCCTGTTCCGCTGGAATCGGGATCACCCATAACGGCAGATGCTGCGCTTCAGAGTGGAGTGAAAGGAGAGGAAAATGGCGCTTTCGGTTGCGGAACTCGCAGTAGAATCACTGGTCGCGAACGGTATCGACAGCATTTTCTGTCTTCCCGGTCTGCAGCTTGATCCGTTTCTTGACAGGGTATTTGATCGCCAGGACAGGCTCCGGGCGGTTCAGACGCGCCACGAGCAGGGCGCGGCATATATGGCTACCGGAGCCGCTCTGGCAACCGGTAAATCGCAGGCTTATGTGGTCGTGGCCGGGTCGGGATTTCTGAACTCCTCAGCGGGGCTATCGACTGCGCTGTCCGTGAACGCCCGAATCATGGCGTTGGTGGGCGACATTCCATCAGCCGCGCAGGGCAGGGGATTTGGTGTCCTGCACGAAATCCCGGACCTACCGGGGATAATGGAGAGACTGACGAAGGCCACGTTTCAGGTGAGCGACGGGGAAACGGCGGCCTGTACCGTCGGTTCGGCATGGCGGGCACTCGTCTCGGGAGCGCCTGGTCCTGTCGGATTATCCGTTCCGATGGATCTGTGGAATGCGGATACGGGAATTCAGGCGGTTGCCGCTGCGAATCGCGAACCGGAGCGGCAGGTGGATTCCGATGCGGTTTCAGAGGTAGCTAAACTCATTAGGGCGGCGAGGGCGCCCCTAATCGTCGTAGGGAGCGGTGCGCTGGACGTCCCTGCGGAAGTTACACGCCTGTCGGAAGCCGCAGGAGCGCCGGTCGTGGCATTTCGCAATGGTCATGGAGTGGTTTCGGCCGAGAATCCGATGCTTATCACGATGCCTGTGGCCCATACACTCTGGCCCAAGGTGGATCTGGTGATCGGACTTGGCACGCGACTTCAGTCGCAGCTTCAGGGCTGGGGCGTCGATGATGACCTGAAGATCGTTCATGTTACTCTTGATGCCAGGGAACTGGGTCGCATTGTTGAGCCAACGGTCGGAATCCAGGCAGATTTGACAGATGTTCTACCTTTGCTGCTGTCGGAGCTAGAGGGTGGGGAGGTACCGAATCCGGAATGGCGTGAGACGGTATTGTCCGAGAAGGTCCGTGTTGGCAGAAAGGTCGAGGACAGGCTCGACGCCCAGCTTCAATGGCTTGCCGCGTTTCGGGCGGAGCTGCCGCGTGACGGCATTCTCGTCGATGAAATCACTCAGATGGGTTACGTTGGCCGGTTCGGATATCCTGTCTACCAGCCGCGCACGCTAATCACGCCAGGATACCAGGCGACACTGGGTTATGGTTACGCCACTGCCCTTGGTGCTGCCTATGCCCGAAGTGACGTGCCGGTAGTGAACTTCTGCGGTGACGGAGGTGCCCTCTTTACGCTGAACGAGATAGCTACGGGTGTTCTGCATGGAATTCCGCTCACGACCGTGATTTTTGCGGATGGTCATTATGGTAATGTCCGGGGATTGCAGCGTGACCTTTACCAGGGACGGTATATCGCCAGCGATCTCTCAAATCCTGATTTCGTGAAATACGCGGAGGCGTTCGGAGCTCAGGGCCTGCGGGCGGAAACTCCGGACGAGCTGCGTCTTCGGTTGAGGGAAGGCATGCGTCATGCAGGGCCGACCGTCATCGAGGTTCCTGTGGGGGAATTCAACAGTCCCTGGGAGTTCATACTGTTGCCAAGGAACCGGGGTCTGTGACGGTGGTTCGTGGGGCGCGGTTCTTTCGGGAACCAATGTCCGCTCGGCGGTCGTTCCTGATCGGAATCGACTTCTGAATGTCCAGTTCAGAGCGGCGGTGATTTAGGTCGGCGGATGGAACCCAGCCCGGAGAGTGATGTCTCTGGCATACTATTGATGGGCAGGCCGATGTACTCGTCCTTGCTGTCGGCTTCGGTGGTAAAGCGTCCTGAATCCCGTGCAACGCTTTCTGAATGCCCGTCATAAGCCTTTGCACATGTTGGGCGCTTCGTTCGCAGAACCATGTGTGGAGGACGGAGAGACTGATCATGCGCAGTCTCAGCGATGTTGCCATCAGGCCGGTGATCACGGCCGATCCGACCAGGGCTCCAGTTGGCCGATCACGGTTACCTTCTCATCAGAGAATTACGCCTTTTCGACGCCTTCGGAGATATCCTGATTGGTCAGCCATCGAGCCTTGGCTGGCCAGCGTTTGACAAAGCCGAGAATGGCATAGGAGATGCGAAGATTCGGGTTGATGCGTTCATACGGGATTCGACATCGGATTGGTGCCCCGGAACATTTGTGCAACTTCCCAGAACGGCCAGATACCTGTGTCGTGCGAATCCTGCCAGGATATACGGAGTGTCCCTGCTCTGCTCTTCGTGAACCCAGCCGATGATGCAGTCAATCTCACCATCCATGGCGCATTGCCCGTTCAGGCGCGCTTCGAGTGCCGGATGGTCGCGATAGTCCGTGTAAATCGGTTCAGCCGCCGCATTTGACCTGTGCGGGAAGCTGCGCCTGATCCTGGAGGAGCTCCGGCAGAGCACAAAGACGGAATGTCCTGAACGCGCAAGGCTGTGGCAAAGTCCCGAAAGCATGCCTGACCCGCCAACAACCATTACGCGCGCGATTCGATGCGTCAGTCCTCCTTGGCGGGGTCACAATGTTCCCTCAGAACCGCTGCGAACTGGACAGGTTCCAATGTCAGTCGGGGATGCGCAGACGAAACGGGTCATGCACAACCGACGGGAGCCATCCGCGTGGTGTCTGTAGAAGTGGTGGTCTGAAAAAGGCGGGCGACATCTTTCATGCCCGTCGTGGTTGCCTGTCTGCACTGGCTGGTTGGCTCCGGCGGTAGGGATCGAACCTACGACCAATTGATTAACAGTCAACTGCTCTACCGCTGAGCTACGCCGGAACACCAGCCAGAGATATAGCGATGCCAGGTGAAGTGTCCAGAAAATTCTTTGGACCTGCGACGGAAATTCACTCCTGCCACTTTCCAACCATCATTGCGGGTGGCCTGAATCGCGCTGATCGCAGAACTCCCATTCGTTGGGATGCGGCCTGCACGCGTCACAGTTGATGGAGTGCCGAGACAGGACTGAGGATAATGCTTGACGGATTCGCGTTCCGGTCTTCCTGTGCTAAAGGCCTGTCTGACTTCATGAATGTCTGACAGGCTGATGTAAGGCAGTCCAATGTGTGCATGGCATCCGCGCGAAAGATCCACAACCGCTGCCAAAGTGATCCGGTGACCGAATGGCATCGGCGCGGGGCGTATTGACTCTCGCAGTATGGTGTGGACGCTCAGGAGGGTGTTAGCGAAAGCGTCGGGGACACCGCCCATGTCGGAAACGTTCTGCGGTGTTGCGCCGATCTCAGCCCGAGCCATGTCGTCCCTGGTATGGATGATGGCACGCGAAGGCTCTTGAAATTCATCTCGGAGTTTGGGTGTGTTGGTGAAGTGGTCCTAATGGGCCGGGTGTTGCTGGAAGGAGGGGTAAGCACGGCTACCTTCGCAACAGAATGTGGTTTTGAACAGAATTGGCTCAGGAAACCACACCTTTCCGGATCAGATTCAGCCCTAGGATCAGAAAGGCGAACAAGAACCAACGTTGAAAACGTGCGTCACCAAGGCTTTCCCGAAGACGCTCTCCCGGGCGCATTCCAAGAAACACTGGAATGGTGAGAAAGAGTGATTGCACAGCGACCTCAATTGTCAGATCGCCGGAAAAGATCAGCCCAATTCCCATGGATAGGGACAGGATGAAGAAGAACACTCCGATTGTCTGAATGAATTCGGTGGCAGGTAATTTCAGGGAACAGAGATAGACCAGCATTGGCGGACCCCAGATGCCACTTATGCCGCCGAGTAATCCGCTGGCCAGCGCGGACAGGACCTGCACAGGGCGTATCCACCGAGATGAAATCGGCGGAATCCGATCGACCAGCGAGGTCAAGGCGAAAAGCGCCATTGCAAATCCGATGAGAATGAGCAGCGTAGAGGTTGGGATGTCACTCGCGAAGAACGCCGAAGCGGCGATCGTCAGAGAAGATATGGGAAGAAACCAAAGGTGCTTCCTTAGGATCGCAGCGACATCTCCGCCACGCACGGCCTGGCGTGCATTGCTGGCGACGATTGGGATCATGATCAGGGAAACGGTGTACCGCGGATCGTAGACGAAGGTCAGGGCGGCAAGTAGAATTGGTGGGATGCCGATACCGACCAATCCTTTCACAAACCCGGCAAGACAGAACAGGCAGAAAAGGAGGACAAGTTCCGACAAATCGGTCACGGATCATCCTGCGCGTTGCGCACCGAAAGAACCCTACCGCCCGGCAGTCGCATGGCCGGCCCTGACGACCTCCAGCAACTCATTTGGGTTGCCGGTTCGGTTGATGGCTCCCTCGCGCACGAAATAGCCGCGGTCGTTATCGGCTAGCGTATCGCAGAACACGCGCAGGTTCTCTACACTTCGCACCGCATCGATCGCGTCCGACACACGCGCGCACGTCTCGCCGTGATTGGTATGCGCCAGTGCCGGGTTGTCGCCAGCGACGCGCATGTGCACTGAGGCCAACAGGCCGCACGACGAAGCGACGCTGGAAATCCGTGCCAGTGTCTCTTCGACAGGATCCCGGTTGCCCAGTCGGAAGACCGCTCCCGTTACACCGATATCCTTCAAACCTGCCATCCGCGCCAACATCTCGGCATCGTCTGGCGAAAATCCGTGGTTGATAACGTGGAAATATGTCGAGCCGCTGGAGAGGTCGGATTTCGATCGCATTCGGGACAGATAGATGGGCAGGCCGGTGCGTTTATGCGCCTCTGACACAAGAGATTTCATTGCGTCGAACTCGTGCCGATTAAAGGCCAGTTCCCAATCGATTATGCGGTCAGCTGTTTCTTCCATCAACGCAAGATCGCGTTCAGATGGTGTGCCGAAGCTGAAGAGCGTCGGTCGCAGGCCCAAATGACAGAGGCTCGTCAATCGTTGGCGCCGGATAGGGTCGCGCAGGTCCATGAGCGGTATCCGTACATCGCGCACCCCCATTTCTATCAGCGCCAGCAGATGATAATCGTTCCGAACCTGCTTGCGGTCGAACTCATCCAGCCCACCGCTCGGGGCGACTTCGGATATTTCAGCCCAGTTTTGTCTGAGGTCAAAGCCGATCGTGGGCGCGGCGTTTTCCCGTGGCGTAGGCGCTAGCATCGAGGCAGGTGCAGGCGCTTCATCGAGGCCCAGTTCCGCACCATAGGTGCGGATGAATTGCATCGAATGCCCCGCCTCATATACATTTACGACCATATATCCGAGCTTTGCCGCGTCATTGCGACCGAACTCCGTGTCGTTGCCCGGTGTCGCACGCGCCATCTCGGCATAGTCCTGCCGCACGAAGCTGGTGGATGGAGCGAGATAGAAATCAGTGGTCCCGTGTCGATCGTACCAGAAGTTATGTGCATGCCCGCTAAACATCGCCTCGACATTGTGTTTGGAAAGAAGACCCAACAGCCATTCACGGCCCGGCGGGTCGATATTGTCGTAATGCGCAGCCTCTTCCGGATGACAGAGATATGCCGGATGGTGCAGCAGCAGTATTCGCCGGTCGCTTCCGGCGCTGTCAAGTTCCTCTTCTACGAAGCCGCGTTGCAGCGCTTCATCCTGCAGGCCGGAATTGATGAGCTGGGCGTTCAACAGTACGAACTTGACGCCCTTGTATGAAACGCTCTGATACTGGGAGCCGAACTCCCTGGTCCAGGCAGCAATTGTCGATTTCGTCGTTCGTGTGGTTGGTCCGCAGCTGGCTGGCGAGTCGCCGATATCATGATTTCCGGGAATGACGTGAATTGGCACCTTGAGATTGGAGACAATTGACCGGTACGCTTCGGCGGCCTTCACATAGAGCGACCCGACATCGGGAACGGGGTGAACCAAATCCCCGAGATGGACTACAAAATCAACCTCGCGCTGATTGATGTCTGCAATCACATGACGGAATCGCCTGTTTGCTCGCATATTCACCGGGAACGGCGAATTGCAAACATCCTCATCTGGGTTGACATGCGTGTCGGAAATCACCGCAAACGAGAAAAGCCTGGTCCCCAATGGTGCCGGGTTTTCGAACATTTCACCTATCCCCCAGTGGTCAGAACGGACGACTTACCCGTCCGCGCCGCCCGAATACGGCTTCGGATCAGCACGAAGATCGACAGGCAGGTCAGAATCCAGAAAGTGACGGTGATCGCGTTGCGAACAAAGATCGAGTAATCTCCATCCGCCAGAAGCAGCGCCTGGCGGAAATTGTCCTCCAGAAGTGGCCCAAGAACATAGGCGATCAGAAACGGTGCGACGGGTATGTCCAATCGCATCATTGCGTATCCGACAAGCCCCATACAGAGCATGACCAAAATGTCGAACAGGTTGTTGTTGACCGCATAGGCCCCATAGACGCAGAGCACAAAGACGATCGGATATAGGATGCGATTGGGAATCGTGGCCAGCCGGCTGAAGAAACGAATAGCGACTTTTCCGACGACAAAGAGATAGGCCGAACTGAGGAGGATGCCCATAAACAGCGCATAGATCATCGGAAGGTTTTGTTCGAAGAGGATTGGGCCCGGGCGTAGCCCATGGATCATGAAGGCGCCCAAAATGACGGCGGTAATGACATCTCCGGGGATGCCCAGAGCAAGCAGCGGAATCATCGTAGCACCTGCAACACCGTTGTTGCCTGCCTCGGCTGCGGCGACACCTTCGATTGCACCTTTACCGAACCCGTCAGGATCACTCGATTTCCGCCGGGCTTCCGAATAGGAAAGAAAGGCGGCAGGTGCGCCTCCAATGCCAGGAATTGCGCCCAGAATAACGCCAAAAATGCTACCCCGGAAAATCGTCCGGAACACGCCCTTATATTCCTGAAAGCTTGCGCCCGTTCCCAGATCCTGATCACGCAGGTTGCCGGGACGGGCGCGGAATGCGGCGCGCTTTATGATCTCTGGCAGGGCAAAGAGCCCGATTAGAACCGGAATGAAATTCAATCCCGCCATCAGGTTGTAATTGCCAAAAATGAACCTCTCGGTGCCGTAGACGAGATCGAACCCGATAGTGGACAGGATCAGACCCAGGCAGGCCGAGAGGATACCTTTCGCCAGGCTGGGTCCGGACACGCCGGCGATGATCGTAAGGGAGAACACGATTAGCGTAAAAAATTCCGGCGGCCCAAACCGCAGCGCAAAAGACGCAAGCACGCCCGCAAACAGGATCAGCGACAGGTTGGAAATGAGGTCTGCGGTGCAGGACGCATAGAGAGCTATGTCCAATGCTTTTCGCGCCTGTCCCTTTTGGCTGAGCGGATAACCATCCAGTACGGTGCAGGATGCCGCCGGTGTTCCGGGCGTCTTGATCAGAATCGCGGTCAGCGACCCCCCGTAAAGCCCGCCCTTATAGACACCCAATAGCAGGAGAATGCCGGTCACGGGCTGCATCGTGAAGGTAAAGGGCAAAGCCAGTGCCACGCCCATCGGCGTGGTCATCCCCGGGATTGCACCGATAACTGTGCCAATGGCGACCCCAATGCCGATCACCAGGATGTTCTCGATGCTAAGGAAAACCGAAAAGGCCTGAAGTACTGTTTCCATCTTTACCTCAGCTCAGGAATTCAAACATGCCAAGTGGAATCGGTACGCTCGCAACATGTCGGAAGAACAGATACAAAAGTACCGGCGTGCCGATGCCCAACACGCCGATCAGTACCAAACGGCGTTCGCCGTAAAAGAGCATCATCGCTGTCAGGAGAATGATCGAGGCGGCCACTATTCCAAGCGTTGTCAAACTAAAATAAAAACCAAAGAGACCAATGATTAGCAGACAGGTGCGAAGCGTGGCCGGGACTGGGTCAAGCTGAAACTCCGTGGAATCCACCACGTCCTCCTCATCAGCCGGTTGGGTCGGCATGAAATACGCTTCAAAGATCAGGAATAGGGCTGACAGGATGACAGCGCCGGATATCAGGAGCGGCCAGAAATCCGGCGACAATGCACGAAGCTCGACCGTTGAGGGAACATGAACGCCGAAAGGGATGGCGACAAACACTGCGAATAGGCCGAGCGCGAAAAATAGCACACCGCTTGCCAGGTCTTTCTTCCGCGATTGTTTCATACCGCTTCCCCGCTTATGAGAACATCCGGATTTTGGATCACCACCGCCAGATTTCCCCTTAGGGCCATCCAGAGGCTGGCCCACGAAGGTGTCATATCAGAGCACAGGAGCACTGTTTGTGAGGTGAGGCCCGCAAGCGCATCCGCTAGAGCGGTGCGGAAGCTCTCGACAGGATCGTCTGGCTCGACCGGGAGCAACCGATTCGGCTGGCAAAACCCGATAAACAGGGCGAGTTGCCTCGCTGCAAGATCTCCGGTTTGCCGGATCCAGCCCTGCAATGTGGCATCGCGCTTGGAGTTCTCTACCAGGCCCTCCAGAATTAGGCCGATCAGGGAATCCGACGTGTTTACAATCATTTTGAAGCCATGGATTTGCCGAAGTGCCGCACGCGCCCCGCAGACATGCGACAACGGCAGACCGCCACCTCCAGGCAATTTGCTCTGGGTAATGGTCCACCCAAATTCCAGCGCGCCGCCTGTGTTAGAGTTTGAATTATAAGTCATTGACATAGTTTCTATTTATTTCTCTGAGATTGACTCCCCCGCCACCAGACTGAGGAGAAACCGGCAGGTGGCCAACGTTCGACATCATGCCCGAACCAGTGACGCGCGATGCCGCACCCTGGAAGACAGCGAGTTCCCGCTGAGGAGCCAGTAGTCCTTCGATAGGCGGCGGCGCCGTCCCATCCAGGCGAAGCTCCACTTCACGATCCAACGGAGGTAAGGGACCGTGAACCCACTGACATCCTTCGGTTTTTCGATAATCCCGGTCGCGTTCCCCAGACCCTTCCCTCCAGGCTGCCTGCTCAGTTTCGGCCCTGCAAAGCCGTCGTCGGCGAACAGCCTGCACATGGCTGGAGCTGTCTGCGGCAGCCGCGTGATGACATCCGGCGCGCCGTTCCGGTCCAGGACGTCGGCCGGGTGCACCGTCATGACGATTGGCGTGTCATCGGCGTCCACGGCCAAATGCCGTTTCCGCCCCTTCACCCTCTTTCTGGCACCGTAGCCGCGGGGGTCCCCGCCCTTCTCTGTCCTGACCGACTGGCTGTCGACCGAGGCGATGAGCGGCACCGACGAACGCCCCGAACGCTGCCGCGCAGGGGCCCGAAGGCGATGCGGGGCGTGCTCCAGAATCTTGCGGCGCCGCCACTGATGGAAATGGTGCTGGACCGCGCGGAATGGTGGATATCCAGAGGGCAACTCGCACCACTGGCAGCCGGTGGACAGGATGTGCCGGATCGCATCGAACATTGATCGAAGGCTAACCTCGCACGGCCGTCCCATCCTTTCCCGCTTTGGTAGCATCGACTCGATGATGGTCCTATTGGCGTCCGTCAGATCGCTTTGGCGATGGTCATCCGACCACCCATTCAGCTTCAGGGTGGTCCCGTTCCAAGGCAGGGCTCTCTCCGGGTTTGGGTTTGAAATCAATCTCGAACACCGCATCCTACGAGGTCACTCAGCTAATGGAACAAACTCTCAGACCTTCGCCGTTCACCGACCCCATGGTCAAGGCCGTAATTCAGCGTGGCAAGGGTTTTGGTGTCCTGACCCAGTCCGATACCGACATCTGCGACATTCATTACCATTGGCGCCGTTGGGGGCGTTGAAAGAACAGGCAGGGCACCAAGGAGCTCGTCCACGAGGCGGGCCGCATCAATCGGGGCGCTCCAACCGACAATTGGGGTCGTCTGGACCAAGCCCTGCCGCGCATTCACTTCACCGGCGACAGCAATGGGCACACCGAACAGGTACCGAAGGATCGCAACATGCGTTTCCACCATTTCAGCGGCCTTCTTCAGGCATGGCCGCCGAAATGCTTCACCATTCGTCCCAGGTGCTTCTGGCGAGACCCATTCGTCGTCGATTTTCGAATTGGAGAGGTCGGCCAAGGTTACGGTCTGGCGACAGGCGTTGATCGCAATGCAGATCACATTTCCCCCTTCCCGCGGGGCTTCAGCCCGACAAACCGACGCCCGGAGCGATCGCCAGGGCCATAACTCTCCGTCTCAACTGTCGGCCCGGCCTTGATCAAAGCGCGGGTGACGCGGGACATGTTGGCGACATTCAAACCCCTGGCTTCGGCAAATGCCGCACGCGAGATGCTCTGTAACCTCAGACCGGCCTCAAGAACCATCTGACGGCCATAAAGCTTCCGATCGATTGGCTTGACCAAGTTCACCGTCATTGCATCCGATTAATCATTTGTATAAGTCCAATGACGCACAAGCCGGGAAAACGCAACAAAGAATCCAAGAGACTTTGGAGTCAATAGGAGGTAACTGTATGAATTTCTTACGTAAATCAGCGGCAGCGCTGGGAATCGCAACGGCCATGGTAGCTGGTCCCGCGATGGCGGACTATCCCATGAAGCCGATCAAGATTGTCGTGCCCTACGGCCCAGGCGGCGCGGCAGACCTTGCTGCTCGCATAATCGCAACCGAAGGGCCGGAATATGTTGGCGGCGAGATCCTGGTCGTAAACCAGACCGGCGCCGCCGGTGTCACTGGCTCTACGATGGTGCATAGGGGACCGAAAGACGGTCACCAGCTCTTGATGTCGCGCGTCGGCTCTCAGGCCACTGTTCCGGCGATGAACGAGACCATCCCTTACACCTGGGATGATTGGACAATGCTGGGCATCGTTGAGTTCAACCCGTTTGCCATCGCGGTCAAAGCGGATTCGCCATACCAGACCTTTGATGATCTGGCGGAGGCTTTAAGGGGCGACGAAAAGCTCAGCTATGCCTCGGCCGGCGTTGGCACGCTATTGCACATGGCTGCGCTAATTGTATTGGATGACCTCGGCGTTCCTGCCGACAATCATATCCACGTGCCTTTCAAAGGTGGTGGCAACGCCACGGCATCGGTGGTGTCGGGAAATACCGATTTCATCTTCCACAATCTGTCCGGATTGATTGGTGCCATCGAGAGCGGTCAGCTGCGCCCGCTATTGGTCACGACAACCTCGCGCGTTGACAAAATCCCGGACACGCCCACCGCCGAAGAGCTTGGCCATCCCAATTTGAATGCGGTTATCGGCTGGTCTGGACTCTGGGGCCCCGCGGAAATGGATGACGAGGCGGTCAAAAAGTGGACCGGCGTTCTGCAAGACCTGAAAGAGGACGCCTCCTGGAACGAGTCAGTGCAGAATCTTGGCTCCACACCAAGTGTAATGTCCATGGAAGATACCCGAGCCTTCGTTGAACAGCAGTTCAATAGTTTTCGGGTCATAGCCGACAAGTTGGGACTGGTCGTCCGCTAGATGTAAGCCTTTGAGACCAAGGTGCCGGCCGGCCTATGCCGGCCGGGCCGCAGTTTTTGGGGAACTCAAGTTGACGCAGCCAAACTTCCTACTAATTCAAGCCGACCAAATGACCGCGAATGCCCTGTCGGCCTATGGCAACCTGACCGTGAAAGATCCCCACATCCGCGCTCTAGCGGATCAGGGCGTAGTCTTTGAAAACTGTTATTGCAACCTTCCCATGTGCGGGCCCTCGCGGGCGTCGATGCATACCGGGCGGCTGCCCTTTTCCATCGGCATGTACGACAATGCGAGCGAGTTTCACGCTGATCTGCCGACCCTCTGCCATTACCTGCGCGCAATGGGCTATCGCTCGGAACTGTCGGGCAAGATGCATTTCGTCGGCCCCGATCAGATGCACGGCTATGAAAAGCGCCACACGACCGAGATTTACCCCGCGAATTTCGCCTGGACGGTGGATTGGTCGAAAGGCCGCGAATACCGGCCCACGAATCTGACCATGGCCCCGATCATCGAAAGCGGGCCTGCCGTGCGCACACTTCAAATGGATTATGACGACGAGGTCGCATTCCACGGGATGCAGGCGCTGTTCGATCTGGCACGGAAAGCAGATGACCGTCCATTCCAGCTGACCATTTCCTTCACCAGCCCGCATTCGCCCTTTGTCATCGGGCAGGAATACTGGGACCGCTACGATCATGATGATATCGAAAGCCCGGCGGTGCCGCCACTGGAACTGAACGAGATGGATCACCTCAGCCGCAACCTGCACTTTTGCCAGGGGCGGCATGAGTTCACGGTGACGGATGATCACCGCCGCATGGCACGGCACGGTTATTATGGGATGATCTCCTATATCGACGACAAGGTTGGCGAGATCATGGAGGTTCTCAGAACAACCGCGCAGGCCGAGAACACCGTTGTCATCTTCACATCGGACCATGGTGAGATGATGGGCGAACGCGGCATGTGGTTCAAACAGCATTTCTTTGAATGGGCGTCGCGGGTCCCACTCATCGTGACCGCACCTGATCGTTTCAAACCGGCCCGAGTGCGTGAAAACATGTCGCTGATTGACCTGATGCCGACCATGCTGAACCTCGCAGCTGGTGAGGAATTCACCGGTTATGCCGCGCCTTGTGACGGCGCTTCGCTGGTTCCCGCCCTGAATGGCGACACTTCTTCAATGTCAGACGTGGCGGTCGCTGAGTTTGCCGCCGATGGCTCCACCGGCCCCAGCCGGATGGTGAGGAAGGGCAGGTGGAAACTCATGTGGCTCGAAGGGCAGGACACGCTGCTCTACGATGTCGAGGCCGACCCAAAGGAGGTTAACAATCTTTCTGGCCAACCCGAACACGCCGAGATCGAGGCGGAACTGACCGCGATCCTTTTCGACGGCTGGGACTCGGACAGCCTCTACAAGGACATCCGCGCGAGCCAGGAACGCCGCCTGATCATTCACCGGATCACGGAGGGTGAGCCCAGCTATGTGAACATGGTACGCTTGGATGATGATCGCCGCTATGTCCGCAATGCAGGGGCCGCGGACACCAAGGCACGAGCCCGCCTGCCCTATGTCGCGCCCGCACAACCTGACAAAGGGCGATGAGTGAAGCCAATGCCGTCATCATGGTCGGTGCCGGATCGGCCGGTTGCGTGGTGGCCAATCGCCTGTCTGTCGATCCGACGAACAGGGTTGTGTTGATGGAGGGTGGCGGGCGTGACATCACCCATGGATTCAGGGACCCGTTGGCGATTTCAAGACGCTGTACTACTACCCTAAGACCGACTGGTGCCACGAGGCCGAGTCGGACCCGGGCCTGCTTTTGCACACAAACTTCTTCTGACCTTTGTGCGCGGGTCCGGCATGTTTGCCGCCTGACTGGACAGGACTCGATTCGCCACATCCTTTTCTCCCACCAGGACGAGCTCCGCAGGGCGCTGTCGCAGGCCGATGCGACAGTTCGCCTGCAGGCATGCGGGATGCGGGACGGGTCGAATCGCCGCACTGGCTCGTACCCGCATTTGGGATCAGGGAAGACGTAGTTCTGATGTCGATCCCGCACCACTGAATTGCGTTGTGAGCTGGCCATTTCATGAAACTTCGCTCACGACCCGAGCAGTGTTTTCATGCGGAGGGTCGCCCGCCGCAAACGGAACGTAAACGACTGGTGGGTCGCACCAGCATCCGGGTTCCGACACCAGCCCTGCGTTACCCATACTGGAGCGCATGGAGCATGAAAGTCGAAACGATCAAAAAGACAAAATTTTCAGCATGGGATGGCAGCCCGTAGGGGAATCGAACCCCTCTTTCCAGGTTGAAAACCTGGCGTCCTAACCGATAGACGAACGGGCCATCAGAAAAGCGTGCGCACCTGATTACGCATGGTGCATGGAATTGCAAGCCCTATGTGCTCTGCCGGGCATGAAATTTCAACCGGCGGATGCCACGTCTTCCAGCCGCAGCTGTGGAGTCTGGCGTCCCTTCCAGAAGTTTATTTCCAGACGGCCAGCCAGATGAAACGGCGCTCCGCCATGCGCTTCCAGAGCGGGGCCAATCACACCTTCATAGGCGCCGAACGCTATCACTTCGACTGCGGTTCCAGCCTCGTCGGTCGCCTTGAGCTTCATATGCCTGTCACCAATCCGACGCGTATAGGCGATTCGGACGGAAGGAAACGCGAATCGGGGTGCTGGCGCTCCTGCGCCGAACGGACCTGCATCCTCGATCCTCTCTATCAGTTCCACGGAAGCGCCTCCTGGCATCAATGCACTTTCCAGGATCAGGTCCCGGGGACCAATATTTGCTGCCCCCTGTCGTTCCAGCAGCGCCCCGATTCGCTGCATCGCTTCCTCGAGTTTGCTGCGCTCGACGGTTAGACCCGCGGCCATCCGGTGTCCACCGCCCTTCAGAAGCAGGCCTTCATGCAACGCTCTATGCACCGCAGCGCCCAGGTCGATGCCATGAACCGAACGTCCAGAACCTTTGCCGGAATCTCCTTCCAGGCCGATGACGATTGCTGGCCGATTCGACTTTTCCTGTAGATGAGAGGCGACGATGCCGGCGACTCCTGGATGCCAGCCTTCTCCGGCCGCCCAGACCAGCGGGCCATCAAGCCCGCGCCGGGTTGCCTGCTCCATCGCCACCGCAAGTACCCGGTCCTGGATGCCGCGGCGTTCGGTGTTGAGAAGGTCCAGCCGTTCGGCGAGTGCGTCGGCTTCATACGGATCTTTGGTTGAAAGTATTCGTGCGCCAAGATCGGCCTTGCCGATGCGGCCTCCCGCATTGATGCGGGGACCGATCAGATAGCCCAGGTGATAGGGTCTCGGCGCGGAATCCATTCCGGCGACATCGGCTAGCGCCACAAGGCCAGGACGTCGACGGGCGGCCATAACCTTGAGACCCTGCCTGACAAATGCCCTGTTAACACCGATAAGCGGCACGACGTCCGCTACGGTTGCAAGTGCGACAAGGTCAAGGAACTCGATCAGATCCGGGCCCTGAATTCCTTCGGCACGCAGGCGGCGATTTGCTTCGACGAGAAGCAGGAACACCACGCCTGCCGCACAGAGATTTGCCAGTTCTCCCGTTTCGTCCTGACGGTTCGGGTTTACCACCGCAACGGCAGGTGGTGTGGTTTCGCCACCCAGATGATGGTCAAGAACCATGACATCCGTACCTGCTGCTGCGGCGATTGGCTCGTGAGCCAAGGTGCCGCAGTCGACGCAGATGATGAGGTCGTGGGTCTTCGCAAGCGTCTGCATTGCGGGCACGTTCGGACCATAGCCTTCATCCATACGATGCGGGACATAAAGGCTGGCTGAACGGTCCAGTTCGCGGAGCCATGATATCAGCAAAGCTGCCGACGCACCGCCATCGACGTCATAATCGGCAAAAACCGCAATACGTTCACGCCGGTTGACAGCCGCAACGAGTCTCTTGGCCGCCGTACCCATGTCGCGGAGGGACATTGGATCTGGCAGGAGGTCGCGTAGCCGGGGCAGAAGGTGATGTTCCGCCTCCTGCGCACCCACACCCCGCCGCGCCAGAATCGAGCAGACGGCATGGGGTAGTCCGGTTGCCTGCTCCATTGCGGCGCTCTGCCTCTGCAACTCAAGATCAGGTCCGACCCAGCGCCGTCCGCTGAGAGAGGATTCTACTCCGAGAAAAACTGTCATCCGCGGAGCCCGCTCACGGTTTCGGGTGGAGTGCGGTTGTGCAGGAAACTGACCCGGCTCGAGCCGAGACCTGCGCAAGAACTGGTTGGATCCGCCCTGAGCACCAGTCCGCCCATTTGTGCCACGTCGAGCGGAGCGGTACATTCTCTGGCTACTGGTGGGGCTTTGCCCCCAGTTTCCCTGGTGCTGACAATGCTGTCAGTGCGGTCGAAGGGGCAACTTTGGTTCCTCACTCCATCGTTGCCGCATTCATTGCGCGATGTGGTTGCGTGTTCATCTGCGCAGCTGACCGGTGGCGTGCCGTAAAGCGGATGGAGGCGGATCTCGAAAATTAAGTTTGAGGGGTATTGACACGCAGTCCCGGCCTCCCGCCCGAGCCTGCCGAGAGTGTCAAGGTGACAATCTGATTGGATTGAATCCATGATCCCGCCAGATGCGAGAAGGGAGGGATTCGGACCGTGACAGGTCACGTGCATTCTGCGGAAATTGAGAGGCGTGCCCATTTGTTCAACCGGTTGGGTTACGGTAGCGCATTCGGCGAACTGAACCGGTCTTGGAGCGCATGAGCAGTGTTTCGGTTTCCAGAAAGCCCGGCTGGCGCTTCATACCGCTGACAACGGAACCGTCGGTCACTCCCGTGGCCGAGAATATCACGTTTTGGGTGACCATGTCGTCGCGGGAGTATATTCGGTCCAGATCGGTGATTCCAGCTTTGGCAGCGCGTCTGCGCTCATCTGAATTGCGAAACACCAGTCTTCCCCACATCTGACCGCCCATGCATTTCAGGGCGGAAGCGGCCAGCACACCTTCAGGAGCTCCACCGATTCCCATATACATGTCGATGCCCGTCACATGTGATTCCGCACAGTGAATGACGCCGGCGACGTCGCCATCGGTGATCAGTCGGATCGCTGCTCCGGTTGTTCGCAGTTCGGCGATCAGGCCCTCGTGGCGGGGGCGCTCCAGGATGCAGACCGTAATGTCCACTGGAGCGCAGCCACGGGCTTTCGCCAGCGCGTTAACCCGCTCGGAGGGGGACATTTCAAGACTGACGACATTCGCTGGAAAACCTGGTCCGACTGCAAGCTTGTCCATATAGACGTCCGGAGCATGAAGGAGCGTGCCGCGCGGTGCCATGGCGATGACCGTTAGGGCGTTCGGCATGTCCTTGGCTGTTAGGGTCGTTCCCTCAAGCGGATCCAGTGCGATATCGACCTCCGGACCGGTGCCGGTGCCAACCTTCTCACCGATATAGAGCATTGGGGCCTCGTCACGTTCTCCTTCGCCGATGACCACAGCTCCCTGGATGTCCAGCAGGTTGAGCTGTTCGCGCATGGCGTTCACGGCAGCATCGTCGGCAGCCCTTTCGTCGCCTCGGCCGACCAGCCGGGCTGACGCCATGGCGGCCGCCTCAGTAACTCGGGCAAGACCAAGTGACAGCATGCGATCATGGAATATGACGTCCGGCATCTGAGTTGGCATGTCTCTGGTTTCCTTTGGGCTCGCGTCATTCCCATTCCCAGATAACGTCGGGCGCTGTCCGCGCAAGGGGGATTGGGTGTGACGATACAGCCATTTGGCGGTGGCATCTCGCAATCGCTGCGGCTGAGACATCCGGGATGGCAGTTCCTCAGTTTGCGGAAGGGGTGTTGGCACGAATGCAATGGTCGCTTTTTCTGCTATGGTGTCGGGTTTGGGATCCATGAAGCGGTGAGTGATGTCGCCTGCGGGAATTGGGGTCAGCCTGCATCCAACGGGGATTCGCGAGCCGAACGCTCCCGGACCTGGTGACGTGCCAAACCGGTTCGCAATGCAGCTTTTCGGCTCTGATCTCCATGCGGCCAATTACTGTCGGACACGGATTGATAGAGGGTCGCTTCAGAAGGCATATTGGGATGTGCCGGGTCTGACCGTATGTATGCGGGAAGTAAGGCTATCGATTTCTGAAGCCAGCTTACGGCGCCAGTCAACTAGTGGGTGTCGGCAACAGGGCCGATGGGATGGATTCTCCTGTTCTTGCGCTGAAGTGGTCTGGAGCCATCCTCTGGGAGGGAACACGCTGGCTGCGTCATCCCTGTCCGGCGGGTCGATGTCTCTACTGGCCCCGCCTGTCAACCTCTCGTGCCTTATCGGGTATCGCATGCCAATCCACCTCTGGGTTTGCAGGTATCGACTGGATTGCTGAACGGTGCACAGACCCGGCCAAGGTAGTAGGGAAAGTGGATTGAAACCGCCTTTGGGATGTCGACAGGCTACCTCGTTGGATTGGGAGTCGGGTGCCTGACCGACTGGACGTATATCCCCTGATCCAGGCTGCTCATGGAAATTTGAATGTCCAATGGCTGACTGCGATCAGGTAGGCGCTTGGGTGGATTGCAGGGTGGTGTAGTTCGGAGATGTCGCCCACACCATATCTGATTGGTTAAATCGGTGCACGCCTGGCGATTCCTGAAGTTTGGATACCTGGAGCCAGCCCTTCGAACACGACCCGATGTCCACCGCACTGATTGATGTATGGCGGCGAGGATTGGCTGACAGTAGACGGGGTAGTACTTGGGGCCAGATGCGATCATTCTGCGAGGACGGGACTCATGCAGTGGTGAATTCAGGCGCATTGGGGAATTCACCGTGCGGGAGGAATTGGCTGCGCATGCCGCGAAATGCAATAATGCTGGGGATTGTCGAGTAACGCCTCTACATGCAGCTACCCACGTTTGCCGCGAGTGCTCGGATAGCAGGATGGACGTCGCCTGGCTCGGATGGATACAACTGAAATTCGTTCAGGCGTGTCATTCGATCCCTTTTCAATCGGCATTGCATTGGCGATTCTGGTCCGGCTCTCCATATCCGCAGATGCAGAGCAGATGGGCCACCAGCCACACTCTTCGGATTCAGGTGGCACAGTCGGCGTGTGGGCCTCCAACGTCTGGAGGCGCTCCAGCCTGACATACCGGTCAGGTGCCATCCACCAATGTATGCGGAAACGGACACCGACGGTGAGTGGCCGATCTGGAACCATCGACCGGCTCTGCATGGATGCCCGCCCTGTGGCCATAACGGTCGATGTGGGTCGCCAAGTGTCGGCCGAAGGAATGCCATTGCGCGGGCGACCACAGGGGTTCCGGCCGGTGAGACCGGTGGCATTGGTCATGCCGCCACATGCACAGCCTTCCCGGCCCGGCCCCACCAAGTGCCGTGCACCGGACGGCTCCGGCGCCGGTGGACACCCGGACGGTCCGGCGCTAACGTGCCGCCATGGCGGGGAAAGGGAAACGCACTCGGGAACGCGGGGAAGGGGAAGGGGCGGGAACGCTCCCGGCCACGCCGCATGATGCGCTTTTCCGGGCCCTGGTCTCCGATCCCGGCCGCGCCGCGGCGCTGCTGCGCGACCATCTGCCGGAGCGGATCGCCGGGCTCCTGGCGGAGACGCCGCCGAGGCCGGTGGACGGAACCTTCGTGGACGGGGACTTGCGGGAAAGCCGCTCCGACATGCTGTTCGAGGTGGAGCTCGCCTCGGGTGACCCGGGCCTGGTCTACGTCCTCGCCGAGCACAAGAGCCATCCGGATCCGGGCCTCCCGCTGCAGCTGGCGGGCTACATGGTGCGGATATGGACCCGCTGGGCGGGTGGACAGGCGGCCCGGCTGCGTGCCCTGCCGCCGATCATCCCGCTGGTTCTCTACCACGGGGAGCCCCGCTGGACGGTTCCGGACGGGCTGGCCGGCATGATCGCGACGGAGGATCCCGACCTGGTATTCCTGCCGGGCGGACGGTTCGTCCTTTGCCTCCTGCGGGACCTGCCGCCGGAGAGGCTGTCGCACGACGCCGCGCTCAGGGCCGGATTCCTCGCGCTCACCCACCGCGCGGTCCAACTGCTGGAGGTGGTGGCGGAGGGCCTGGCCGGGGATCCGGACTTGCGGGGCCAGGTCATCGGGTATATGTTCCGGACCTATCCCGAGAGCGACCTTGACGAGCTGCGCGGGAAGCTGCGGGCGGTGCGGGACGAAGGAATGGAGGGCGGTGTGCGCACGATCGCGGAAATGTTCCTGGAACAGGGAGAGGCGAAAGGATTCGCCGAGGGAATCCAGAGGGGAAAGGCCGAGGGAGAGGCGAAGGGAGAGACGCGCACGCTGGTCCGGCTTATGGAGCGCCGGTTCGGCCCCCTTCCCCGGACGGCCCTGGAGCGCATCGCCTCGGCGGCTCCCGGGCAGCGCGACGCCTGGGTGGACCGGATCATGGACGCCGACAGCCTCGAGACGGTGCTCAGTGCGGAAGGCTGAGCCCCATCGGCTGGTCGGTTCCGGTCTGGTGTAGAGACAATGGCGGTTTGGAAGCGGCGGCACCAGCTGGGCTGGCTCGGAAACCGGAAAGCCGCGGGCGGTGCGGAAATCCAGTTGCGGGTGAACCGAAAGGCGGTCCGCGGGAATGACCGCCGGACATATGGCCGAAGGCGCCGGATCGACGGTTTCCTCATTCTAGCCGAGAAATCCGGTCGGCCATCGCATGTTGCGACAGGACAGCGACATGCTTCCTGAAAGAGCCCCCTTTTTCGTGACCGTTGCAGGATCGATCTTCTGGAGTTGCCCATCCAACCGTTACCACCGCATCTCTGGGCGAGCTGGTGACGGGCATGGCGGAGACCGGAAACGGCGTTCCGAACCCCAGAGCCCGGTGTGAAGGGCCCAGAAGCTGGAACTGACAGCCTGGCAATGGCATTCGGTTAAGCGGTCAGAACGTCAGAACGGCGTGTCGATTTCCCGAATTGATGTCAATATAGTGTCTCTAAATGGCAAAATGCCATATATGCGGTGGGTATGCATTCAGGCGGTCGCGAGCGGAAAATACCCGTAACGAATACCATTGGACGGCCTGGAGGGAGTGGCGCGGTGCCGGAAAGGCGGATATGAGCGGGCAGTCCAGGATTTCCAGCGGCAATTAAGCTGGAAGGCGGAAATTCAATATGGCCGATACACTGGATGTCATTCGGCGGCGAGAACGATCTCCGCTCAACTGTTATGTTGGCGAGGCCGCACACCGGTGGTAAAACCTGGAACGGCCATTGTTCAGACTTCTTCGATCCGAATTGCCATAGGCGAACCTTCGACAACGCCAGTCGCTTCCATGCCCGACAGAGCTGCGTCCAGAGCCTCTTGGGTGGTTTTGTGGGTAACAATCAGAACCGGTGCGGTCGGGGCGTCATGGCGGTATTGCCGCATCCGGTCAATCGAGACGGAGGCGTCGCCTAGCACTGCCGCAACCTTGGCCAGCGCTCCGGGTCTGTCCTGAAGCTGCATCCTGATGTAATATGGCGCAGGTACCGCGGATTTCGCGGTGGGCACTGTTCTGAGCGAGTGTGCCGACTGCCCAAAGGTTGGAACGCGTATCCCGCGGGCGAGGTCGATTACGTCAGACATCACCGCGCTTGCCGTCGGCCCTGCGCCGGCTCCTGGGCCGCGCAGCACGATCTGGCCGACACTGTCGCCCTCAAGCACCACCATGTTGGTTCCACCCTCAAGCTGACCGAGTGGGCTGTCAGCGGGAACGAGGCAGGGGGACATTCGCTGTTCCAGCCCCCGCTCCGTTATCTGCGCCACGCCAAGAAGTTTGATGCGGAAGCCCATATCGGCGCTTTGGAGAATGTCCTCGATGGTGACACGTGCGATACCCTGCAGTTCTACATGGTCGAAATCGACCTGAGTGCCAAAGGCGATTGCGGATAGGAGAGCCAATTTGTGTCCTGCATCAATGCCGCCAACGTCGAGGTTCGGATCCGCTTCCAGATATCCCAGGCCATCCGCCTCCGAGAATGCTTCCTCATAGGTGAGGCCAGCGCTTTGCATCCGTGTCAGGATGTAGTTGCAGGTACCGTTCATTACGCCCATTACGCGCAGGATCCTGTTACCAGCCAGTCCTTCGGTCAATGCCTTCACAACCGGGATGCCGCCTGCCACCGCCGCCTCGAACCTCAGGGCGGCACCAGCCGATTCCACGGCTTCCGCAAGGATCTGGCCATGATGGGCGAGCATCGCCTTATTTGCGGTGACGATGTCCGTACCGTTCGAGATGGCAGCCTCAACCGCAGCCTTTGCTGGACCGCTGTCACCTCCGATGAGCTCGACAAACACATCTATGTCATCTCGACCTGCTAGTGAGACAGGGTCGTCTTCCCATTCGTACTCATCCAGCGGCACCCCACGATCCTTTTTTCGGTCCCGTGCGCAGACTGCAGTGATGTCAACAGGCCGTCCGGCGCGGGAGGCTAGCAGGTCTGCCTGGTTCTGGATGATCCTGACCACGCCAGCGCCGACGGTGCCAAGCCCGGCAATACCCAGACGAAGGGGAGTGGACATGTGGCTCTCCATTGGCGAATTGAAGCTTCGGCTCAGTTAGCGGTTATGCGCTTCGGCCTCAACCACACAAATTCCATGGCCAGGCGACGTCATCTGGCCGCAGGCGAGTTCAGTTGCCAGAAGTGGCCTGGTTTCTGAGAGCCTCTCCGCGCTTCTGGAGGCGTTCGGCTCGCGCCACCAGATCATCCTGGTTCAATTCTGTCAGCCGATCGCCGCTATCCATCGCTTTGAGCTGCGAGGACGGAAGCAGTTTGGGATAGTCGGCGTTTTCCAGCTCTTCGGTGATCATTGCATCGAGCTGCGGAAAGGTTTCGCAGCTGCATAGCCAGATCGTCAGGAGTCCGCAGATAAGTGCCTGTCGCATGGGGCATACCACTTTGGTCCATCATAAGTGTATGCTTCGCGTGGAAAGAGCGCAAGCTGTTGTGTTGAGTTTCGGACGACTCCCTGCATGATGCAGTACCTCCATCGGACTGGTTCAGCCGCGGGTCTGTATGGATCCCGGAGACCACAACAATGCGTCCAAAGGGTCTGACCGGAACGGTCGGGTGAGCCGCGCTCACGTGGCTTTCGCTCATTTCTGACTGAAGCGGGATCAGAGACCTGAAGAACTGAACTGCCGTCACAGCACAATTCTGGGCGTTGGTGGAGAGCAGGGTAAACTGGCGTTTCAGGTCGGCCTCCTGGGATAGGGGTGCCATATCAGTGCCATTCATGCACGGGGATCCGTCTTGCGATGGAAACCGACAGCCCATCGCCGTCATGGCCGAGGGGGCTATCCATGTCTGTTTCAGGATCGGCAATTTGGTTGATTTAGGGCAGAAATCCGTCTCAACTCAGGTGCTGGAGTGAAGATCGGATCCGCTTACTCGGCGAATTCGGTCGGGGGATTGCGTAGGCTCCGACTTGAGGTCGGTCCCACCGCAGTTCCGGGCGTTGAACAGAGTGATTGTTCAGATAATGGTTGCGCAAGACCAGCGAGAGAGGATCGCATTGGAATGTATTTTCTCCCGCTTCAGTGAGGCCGTGGTGAATCCGTTCGCATCGTGAGGGTTTGCCGCATTGTCCATGTGCCAGATGGCGGTTGCCGTGGATGTGCAGGTCGGGCGCTCCACTCATGTACGCTCGACAGGCAGATGCTCCGATTTGATTCTTTGCGTGTCCATATGGAGGAGGTTCCGGTGCCGGGTATGCCGAATCTGGATCGCGGGAGGCTTTGACGGGGCAGGAAGGATTCCGTCGGTTTCACGTCACTCACCATCCTGAGCGAATGGAGGGTACGGTCATTCCATACATGGAACTGCGAAGCCCTGTGCCGCAGAATTGTGCTGTAACCGCAGATCTCAGGCGATGTTACGAGGACGAGCGTGAGGCGACCCCAAAATCGGGTATTGTGTCAGGATGTTTCGCAGTTTCAGATACGCGCCTCTTCACCATGGTGCCGGTCGGAATTCTGACCGCGTGAACGCCTGGATTCGCATCGGGGGCGGGCAGGCTTGCAAGCATGTGACCAACGCATATTGGAACATGGTTCGTCGGCTGGAGGGTATTTGAGCAGGGTAGGGGGCTATGGATGATCAGTTCCGGATGTACCGCACCCTTTCCAACCAGTCGCGACGGTTGGCCAAAGTTGTTCGGAGAATTCCGCCAAGGCAAGCACGGTGAGGAAGCCGACTGCTGGAGGTGCGCTGAATGTCGACTCTGTCACGTCGTATTAACCTGGTCGAGCCCTGACGAATTTCGGACGCACTGGCACAGCTGGCAGGACGGAAAGAGCTCGCTGGGTCAACAGGGCATTGTGCCGTCCTGGACGGCCAAGCGGGATGGACTGGCAGGTCCGCCAGAATGCGCAGGACTCGGAGGATTGAAAGTGGACAGTCGCCGGTTCATGCTGTTGAAATAAGGTATTGCGTCAAAACCGCCTGCATCAGCATCAGGTGGCCAATGAAATTAGCGACTAGCGAGGACTCAATGAACCAGATTGCTACGAAAGAGCCGACTTTCCGTGAATCCGTGGACCTGATGTTCAACAGAGCGGTGGCACTCATGGATCTGCCGCCCGGACTGGAAGAGAAGATTCGCGTCTGCAATTCAACCTATACGGTTCGGTTTGGAGTGCGCCTCCGAGGCCAGATTCAGACATTTGTCGGATACCGTTCAGTTCATTCTGACCACATGGAGCCCGTAAAGGGGGGAATCCGCTACGCTATGGGCGTCAATCAGGATGAGGTTGAGGCGCTCGCGGCACTTATGACCTACAAATGCGCTTTGGTCGAAGCGCCTTTCGGAGGATCAAAGGGGGGGCTTCGCATTGATCCCAGGCAATATGAGGAATACGAACTGGAAATGATAACGCGTCGCTTCGCGTACGAACTGGCGAAGCGTGATCTGATCAATCCTTCGCAGAACGTTCCTGCGCCTGATATGGGAACGGGAGAACGCGAAATGGCATGGATCGCGGATCAGTACAGCCGGATGAACACAACCGACATTAACGCGCGTGCCTGCGTAACCGGCAAACCACCGCATGCTGGAGGTATTTCCGGTCGGGTCGAGGCGACCGGACGCGGTGTGCAATTTGCCTTGCGTGAGTTCTTCCGAAATTCACAGGATGTGGCGAAGACTGTGCTGAGCGGTACACTGGATGGCAAGAGTGTGATCGTGCAGGGCCTCGGCAATGTGGGCTACCACGCCGCGAAATTCCTCACCGAAGAGGATGGGGCGAGAATCGTTGGCATCATCGAGCGCGACGGCGCGCTTGTTGACGAAAACGGGCTTGATGTCGAGGCAGTGCGTAGCTGGATCGGGAGTCACGGCGGCGTCCGCGGATTTGCGGATGGTACGTATGTCGAGGATGGCACAAGGGTGCTTGAAAATGAATGCGACATCCTGATTCCGGCAGCACTGGAAGGTGTAATCCACATCGGTAATGCTCAGGACATCAAGGCGCCGCTGATCATCGAGGCGGCGAACGGGCCGGTTACGGCCAATGCGGATGAGATCCTTCGCAAGAAAGGAACGGTGATCATTCCCGACATGTACGCAAATGCGGGCGGCGTGACAGTTAGCTATTTCGAGTGGGTCAAGAATCTTTCGCACATCCGTTTCGGTCGCATGGGTCGGCGCCAGGAAGAGGCGCGGCACCAGTTGATCGTGGACGAGCTGCAGCGGCTCGACGAGCGACTTGGTGATGCCTGGTCAATGACCCCGGATTTCAAGGAACGATACCTGCGCGGGGCGGACGAGCTGGAACTCGTGCGTTCGGGTCTCGACGACACGATGCGCATTGCCTATCAGGCCTGCTCGCAGGTCTGGAACGAGCGTGACGATGTGACAGACCTGCGCACTGCGAGCTATTTGGTGGCAATTGGGCGTGTTGCCACCAGCTACCGCGCAAAGGGTCTTTAGAGAGAGGATCGGATGGATTCTGCTGGCATAGGATTCTCCTGCCGATGCGGCGAGGTGAAGGGTAGCCTGCTTGGCGCGTCGGCTGGAAACGGAAGTCATGTTCTCTGCCACTGCAGTGACTGTCAGGCATTCGCAAGGTTTCTGGAAGTGTCCGAGATTCTTGACAGAAACGGGGGCACGGCGATCTATCAGACGCTTCCTGGGAGATTGGCGTTCACCGAGGGCAGCGATCTATTGCGGTCGCTTCGATTGTCCGACGACGGGCTTCTGCGGTGGTATGCGGGCTGCTGCCGCACTCCGCTTGGCAACACGATTCCCACGCCGAAGTTCCGTTTCGTGGGAGTTCCGCTTGCAGCGCTGCCCGAAGCTGGAGGGACAATAGGTCCTCTAATTGGCAGTTTTTCCGCCGAGGAAGCCCCTCAGGGCGCTCACCCACCTGCGGACTTTGGTCTTTCCCGTGTTAGACGCCGCGCCGCTCTGAGGCATTTTGCCAGTTTGATTGGACTCGCGCCCGGTGGCTCGCCATTTTTCGTGGATGGCAAGCCCGTCGCAGCTCCATATGTCCTGACGGATGATGAACGCAGGGCCGCTTACCGTGCATGAGTTGCCTTGATTCGACTTTGTTCAGCTGAAGAATCGCCTGAGGATGGCCGCTTTCCGTCCGGGAGGATGACCAGTCGCGGAAGCAGGTCTGATGTCTCCGGATCGTTTCACCTGGCACCGAAGGTCCTGCACCCTTGCCATCATTGAGGGAGTGGATAGGCCGATGTGTGGTTCATGACGCTGGTGGCAGTGCTTGATGCCAACGGGCAAGACCAGCTCTGGAGGTGCCCTGCCATCTCTACGAATGGGAAACCCAGGTCCACTTCGCGGTGCAACGCCATCAGCAGCGAAATTCCGGATGCCGAGCACAGGATGTCACCAAAGAGCCGGTGCGAACGACGGATGCCAGGGTTCGGGTCTATCGCCACGCTGACCTCCGAAGATGGACCGGAGCGATCTTCCGATGCCGGAAGGTAGGCAGGCTGCATCACCGTGGGTCAGTGCCGCATTTGCATATCAGACATGTGCAAAGTTCGGAACGGCCCAGTCATGCAGTCATGGCGTCAGTATGTGGGCCACGGTCATGCGGTCAGCTCAGTCTGAACGCAGCGGCGAATGTGCTGACGCGTGGGACGGGGCTTGTGCGTGCGAAGGCGGGGTCACACGGCCAGGAAACGCGAAGACGTATGCGAGGGCGGCAATAGGGGCGGCTTCGTATGTGACTGCCAACGCGAACGATAGCTGCTGCCGTGAACGGAGGGGGCTAGTTGCGTGGGAAATTGGGGCGGTCTGGGCCATAATGCTCCGCCAGATAGTCGAGAATGACCGTCTTTGTGTCGTCCTCTATCGAATCCATCCCCTGTTCGCTGACCATTAAGTCAAGAAGCTCGTCCCATTGTTCGCGATTAAGGCCCTGTTGCACAACGATCCGTTCCGAGTGGCAGGGCGTGCAGGCGTCGAAGGTCTCGGACGCGCCGGATGCTGTCACCATAAGGCCAAGATTTTCCGGCTCTGGTAGTAGAGAATTCGCTGAAGCTTCCTGTGTCGGCCCGAAATCGAGCGGGTTGTCGCTCATTTCGTTCAGGAAGGCGATGACATCGACGCGGTCACGCTCGCGGCGCAGGCCGACAAAGCTCATGGAGGTGCCCTTCACCAGCGCACGTGGCCTTTCGAGATAGGCGTCGAGGCGCTCAGCCGTCCACCTACCACCAAGCTCCACCATCGCCTTTGAATAGCGGAAACCCTCCATGGCCGCGACCGGTGCGCCGACAATGCCCCAGAGATTGGGCCCGATCCTGTCGCGCCCATCCTTCACGGATGTATGGCAGGCGGAGCATTTTCGAAAGACCTTCCTGCCCCGGTCGGGGTCGCCCGCGGCGAGGTGTGCTTCGAGATTTGTCGCGCTCGCTGGGGGCGGTGCGGCACAGGCACACAGCAATAACACCGCCACGAATGCGGTTCGTATCGAGATGTATGTGCGCATTTTCCGTCAGGCGATGCGCAGTGCCACCCGGTGCATGGTGTTGTTGAGATAGCCTTTCGGATTCCAGTCGATGGCGAAGGGCTGCATCTCGCCGGCGCTGTCTGTCGCCCGTGCCCAGACCTCGTAATATCCGGCCTCCGGGAAAGTGACTGTTTGGCGCCAGTTTTGCCAGGCACCGGCGTTGACTGGTCCATCGAGTGTGGCTGCCATCCAGGTCTTACCAAAATCGATGGAGAGATCGACTGCCGAAACCGTACGATCGCCCGACCAGGCATGGCCGCGCACCTCAACCTCCCGGGCTGCGGCGATGCCGTTTTCCGGCGCTGTCACCAGCGACTTCACGGGCATGCGCTCGATGATCTCGAAATCTTCCTCTGGCACGCTGTCGCCGGGGGCGACCTGATAACGGGGCACACGGTAGGACTTCCCTGTCATCTTCGGCCCGTCATGCACCTGGTCGCGGAGGTCGATACGTGTCAGCCATTTCTGCGAACAGGAGCCAGGCCAGCCCGGCACCACCAGGCGGAGTGGAGCACCGTTCTGTCTGTGTAGTGGCCCACCGTTCATCGCGAATGCGATGAGCACATTGTCGGTCATCGCCTTCGCGATTGGTAGGCCGCGCGAGATCGGCACCTTGCCCGGTTTGCCGGAAAGATGGGCGTCTGAGCCGTAATGCGCGGTGTAGACCACACTTGGCTTGACGCCGAATTTTTTAAGTACATCAGCGAGTCTGACACCAGTCCACTCCGAGCAGCCGACGGCGCCCACTGTCCACTGATTCCCCGTCGCTGGTGGATCGAAAAAGGCCCGGCCGTTGCCGCCGCATTCAATGGTAAGCGCCATGGTCACCACCTCGAACTGCGTCTGCAGGTCGTTGATCGTGAGCGTCGCCGGGTTTTCCACCAACCCGTCGAGAGTGAGGGTCCATCTGGCGGCATCGACATTCTCAGGTGGCAGGCCGTTATTGCGGATGAAGTGCCGAGCGGTGGGTGTAATCGCATCGTCGAGCAGATGCGCAGGCGTCTCGGCATTGATCGGCCGGTCGTTCAGGAGTGTCAGGCCATCCTTGCCGACCAGTATGTCTTCAGCGGCAAAGGCGGCTGGCACCAGGCCGTATGGCATGTTGGCATAGAAAGGGATCGTCATGCCGAGCAGGCCGCCTGCCGTCAGCCCCGCACCAGTAAAGAAGCCCCGTCGGCTCAAGTCCGAGGCGGGTTCGAAAAAATTCCGGTGCGCCTCTTCCGGCTTTTCTGCGAAGTAGGCGTGAAGCCCTCCTCTGTCCTGCGGCTCCTTTGGCATATCGTTCTCCCGTGTCGAATTCCGTTATTGTCCCAACGGAAAAGTGGCACCTCTTTCGGTTTCTGATCCTATCTCCGTGCGAAATTTCTGTCTAGATGCTGTCTCACGATATGGTGCAATCGTCTTTGGACTTCTGTCACGGTGGTTGTTCTGCATTGCTGTCAATATGTCCGAAAACAGGCGACCGGGCCGGAATATGCAGGAGCCGCAGGGAATTTCCAAAGGGGTCGAAGATCCCAGTGTTAGCGGACGTGACAGAGTGGCCTTGGGATGTAGAGGATATTGTGCGTTTGGAAAATGAAGCGGCCCTGAAACCAGATCCATGAGGCCCCTGTGGAAATCGGATTTCAAACTGACCCACTCACGCACGCCTGAGGCATTTGTCCGGCAACGCATTTTGTTAAATGGTCAGCATAGCGGGAAAGGGAAGCTGGTGAATTGGTTTTCGCATGGAACTGACGGGCCGGACCTTGAGGGCTTGGCAAAGTTCGTCGAGATGGGTGACCGCCGCTGGACACCGTTTTTCGTTGGACGCGAAGAGCGGATCACCGTGGCCGAGCGGTTCTGTGCCGAGACGCTGTCACTGGCGAAGAGAAGGGAATGGGTCGTTGAGGGTGCCACGCGCGTCCTCCAGGGCGCGCCGGGTGCTGGCAAGACAGCGATTCTCTCCGAACTGAAGCGGCGCTGGAAACGAAAGAGGCGGACGGCTCCGGTCGCAGTAGGGGTGGATGCAGCGGATCTCGCCGGTCCGGCAAGGATCGCCATCAACATCGCCGAAGCCGTCAGGTCCGGCAACAGCGGTGAATGGCTGATCACGAGATACGGGTTGTTAGCGGCAGCGTTGGGATCGGCGGGACGGGAGTTGACGGACGGATCCGACACTCCTCTGCACCAGCCAGAATCGATCTGCACACCCTGAGGGGAAAGGTTGCTGCCTTCCGGCTGGGGCCGGCCCGTCTGCCCGATGGTTGACGAGATCCAGGATGCCGGGCCAAGCGCCAGGCCCTGCACAAGGCCACGCTGAACCTGCCGATCGTACCGCTCTACGCCGGGTTCGGCAATTCAAAGGACGTTCTGGACGATATCGGCCTGTCGCGTCTGGACATCGACAATGCGGTGCATGGCATCGGGTGCCTAGATCTCGATCAAGCGGCGGAAGCAGTGGAGATGATGCTGAACCACTTCAGGGTGGACCGGTCTGAGGCAACGGAGGACTGGTCGGCTTTGGTCGCCAGGAGATCGGAAGGCTGGCCGATGCATTTGCACAGCGGCATGCGTGCCCTTGCCGCGGTACTGATCGATGCCAATGGTCCTCTGGCTTCTGTCGACAACGACGCGGTGAAGGTACGGGGGCGGGAATACCGCATCCAGGCCTATCACAGACGGATTTCGTCCGAAGATGCAGGATGCCAGCCTGCTGGTGGCCAAGATCATGGCCGCGATTCCGGCAGAGGGAATGGTTAGGAAGACCATTCGTGCGCGACTCCTTCGGAAGGCGTGCCCGGCAGGTGATCCTGAAGGCGAGGGTCTGTGGCTACCTGAAGGCATGAGCGGGGTTGGTTTTCTTGATTACCTCGTGCGCAGGGGCGTACTGCAGGATTGCGGCACCGGCCGGTATTCCTACCCGATCCCATCGCTCAGGAGATTCCTGATCGAACAGGGTGGGCTGGCACCAGTTCAGGCCGCAGCTAGGATCAGGTATGAACCCGATAGAAAAGCGAAGTCCGCCAGAAAGATAAGGCAAGCCCTGCTTCCTCTTGCAAGCGCAACGCCGTCGGTAGCGTGAATCCGGCTGCACATATGATGTCATCAATCAGCGGAGCAGCGGCGGTCTGTCAGGAAGACCACTGATTTCCTGGCGCAACGTGCACGTGGTTCGCTGCCGGCCACAAGAAAGCCCGCTGGAATTCAGCCAAGTTCTGGGGGGACGGTCCATTTGAATTTGAGGAGCGTGAACGGGATCGGTTATGGATAGTCTACAAGGCGGACGGGAATTCGCTTCTAAACGTGCAGCGCGACGCGCTCTTCGGCGTCTGTACCGAGATTGACACGTCCAGCACGAACAGGTGCTACGCATTCGGGATCTTCATCACATAAGTCATGGAAGATAGATCGGACCAGCCTTTGGATGGTGATGGGTGCTTTGGCCTTCCGTGAGACTAGTGGTCTACCATCATTGTATCTCCGGATATTGGGACTTCAGCCTGATCCGTGCGTCTTCCGTCGTGAACCGCCAGTCCACCTTTCCACCCGACCCGTTGCGCCGCTCCTGCCAGGCCGCCACTTCCCCTATCATGGTGGGCTGGTCCGGTATCCGCCGGTCCAGGCACTGTCGGACGGGGACGCCGGTCCCGGTCTCCGCCATGTCCGTCCGGCTGCCGTGCCTCGGCATGAGGACGATGTCCAGCCGCGAGGCGATCCGGCGGGCCTCCTCCGGCGGGAAGGTCCCGTGGAGCGACCCGGTGCCGTGCCTGTTCAGGCTGTCCATCACCAGCGTGACGCGCTTTCCCGGCAGGTCCCCGTCGACCAGCCTCCCGATCCGTCGGGCCCAGTCCCGTTTCGTCCTCGTGTCGGTCACCGCGACGCGCCGCCAGCCTTCGAGCGGGGCATGGAACATGAAGATGCCGGACACTCCGTTCCGGAGGTGTTCGAAGTCGTGGATCTCCGGGCGTCCCGACCGGGCCGGGATCGGCGTGACGGTTTCCCCCGTCTGCCGTTTCGAGGTCTCGTCCATGCAGACCAGGACCCCGTCATCGGCGCATTCCCTCTGGTATGTGGCGGGGACCTGTTCCATCCGGGCTTCGAACTGACCGCTTTTCCCTGCCGGGATGCGGCAATACCGCGTCCCGCACGGTCTGAGGCGGTTTTTTCCAGCGCCTGCCGCACCGTCCCCTCACTGACCGGGTCGACGATCTCCGGCTCCACCAGCCGGTCAGCGGGCGGCTTCATGGTCCATCTGGCGGCGCCATCAAGGCTGCGGTTCGCCTGCTCCTTACACCCGGACGCACGCTCCAGGCCGACGTTGATGGACCTGGCGTATTTCCGGTGCTTTACTCAAAGGGCGCCGATGCCCAGCTATCCATTCGCGGCGTTCCGGATTAGCATTGGGCACCCACGAGATCCGTTCCCCGGCATGAGTGGGTCGAGGTTCGCGGTGCCGATCGACCGCAGCACCCGGCCGCCGCCCGACGGATCGTGAATCAGGCCTCTCACCTACTGTTGACAAGTGGACAGGACACCGGGACAGGTCGGCTAACGGCGTTGGCGCAAGAGGAGCGGTGTGTCGGCGTGGGCTGGTTGCCAGTGCCGGGTGTGGAGCTGGAGAAGGCGAAAGCCGCCGCCGTCTTCCTCAACTCGACTGCGGGGCGGCTGCAGCTATTGCGTAATGCCGGAAGGAAGCTGGCGTTTCCCCAGTACAGGCCGGCGGGTCTGAAGACCATCCGCCTGCCGGACCTTTCCGATGAGGCCATCACTGATAGGCTGGTCCGCTGCTGGGAGGACACGTCCGAAATGCATGTGCCCCAATACCGCGACCGGGAATGTGAGGTGCGGCGCATCTGGGACGATGCTGTGGCGGATGCCCTGGATTGGGACAGGAACCGGCTCACCGGACTTCGGCTGCTGCTACATCGGGAACCGCATGTCAGGGGATTAGGCTACAACGAATTCGGGTAGGGTTGACGACTCATCCACTTTGTTTGCCGGCAAATGCGTCGGCCTTGGGAGTGTGGTGCTACGGTTCCTAGGCCAATAAATGTTGATCCCTGAACGCCAAGGTTCATGTGAATGGCTGGACGAAAGCAGTTGGACGCAGAAATTCCCCCACTTTTCAATTCACTGTTCATGTTTCATCGGATTCGAACAAAGTTGGAGAACTCCAAACTGCCTCACTTCCGTGCGTCGTTGAAGCTTGCTGGCCGGTTGTCAACAGGTTACGTTTGGAGCCTGTCTGCGGTTGAAGGGTGAGCGACAGGTATGGGGAGTTCACTGCCTATTCAGCGGTCGATATAGGTTCTTGGCAACACTCAAGGCCAATGCAGGACGAAACGCAAAGCACTGAGCGGAAACTTTCCGGGTGGCACCATGTGCCAGAGGTGCCAATTCAGGTGTCGCCGTTCTTCAGCTGGCCGCCTGATCCGAGGCGGATGCTGGGCTGGGTCGCCGCACGATGGTTCCGGCTTGCAGAGAACTCGATCCTGACCGTCGTGGCGCTGATCTGCTGGCTGTGGCTGCAGCCGCCCCTGGAAGTGACCAAAACGCTGTCATGGGACTGGATCGGCGCTCTCTGGCTGCGCAATCTGGCGCTGATGACCATTGTCGCGGGTGGGCTGCACTGGTTCTTCTACCGGGCCAGACTGCAGGGAGACCAACTGAAATTCGATCGGCGGGATCTGATGCACAAAGGGCGTCAGTTCACCTTTGGCGGGCAGGTGCGCGACAACATGTTCTGGACCCTGACCAGCGGGGTAGGGACCTGGACCGCATATGAGGTGCTGCTGTTCTGGGCCATGGGAAACGGCTGGGCGCCAGCGCTTGAATGGTCGCATAACCCGGTCTGGTTCGTGGCCCTGTTCCTGCTGACACCGGTCTGGATCTCGCTGCATTTCTACTGGATCCATCGGGCGCTGCACTGGGGGCCGCTCTACCGTCTGGCCCATGCCCTACATCATCGAAACGTCAATGTTGGTCCGTGGTCGGGACTGTCAATGCACCCGGTGGAGCATGTGCTCTTCTTCAGCTCCATTCTCATCCATTTCATTGTCCCGACAGGTCCGGTGCATATCCTGTTTCACATGCAGCATCAGGCGCTGACAGCAGCGACATCCCATACAGGTTTCGAAAGCATGCTGGTGAAGGATCAGAAGCAGCTCGCGCTTGGGACTTTCCATCACCAGATGCATCACAGGTATTTCGAGGTGAACTATGGCAACCTTGAGATGCCATGGGACAGATGGTTTGGCACCTTCCATGACGGCACAGTGGACGCACATGATCGGCTCAGGGACAGGCGGCAGCGTCGGGCCTGACAGCCTCCGCTCGGACTTCGGGAGGCAGCTTGTAACCCTTAATGAACCATTGGAATTTGTCTGCGACCCTACGGACTAAGTTCGGTGGTTCGGCGCAGGCCACTATTGCGAAACGAACGCGTAACCGTCTCCCAAGGCCCAAGGCTCAAGAAGCGCAACAATTCGGCTTTCGTTACGTCGCTGACATGTCGGCAAGTGTCTGCCAGAACACAATGGCGTCCGGATCATTTGCGAATGTCGCTGTACCTGCCCCGTGAGGATTCATCGGAAATGCGGATTCCTGCATCGTTCTGCAGGTAGCTGACATAGCCGCTCTGCGTTGTTTCTTCGCTTCTCAGCCTGCTTCCCAATGGCGGGGGCCATGTCAGTCGCCACCTCAGTTCCCGGCATGACGCCAAAGCTCCATTGCCAGACTGTTACATGTAACAGGTATCCGGGTGGCTGCCGCTCTGCAACGCATGGCTCCAGTCATGTTCACCGCTGGTCAGATGGTGATGGCCCGACGGCAGGGTTATTCCCCGTCAGCCCAGAGGCCGCAGCTTCTGTCTCGCAGCCACTGTTTGTCGGTTTACTGCGTCATGGGTCAGCGGAAACGGAACAGGGGTCCGATGTAAGGTGCTTTATCTCATGGCGGCGTAGGAGGTGTTCTGCCCCGCCGCTCATCATCCATGTCCCTGATGTTCGGGAGGCAATATATGAAGCCTCCACTGTTCACAGCCGTCTCCGATAGCGGTCCTCGCGCCTCCTGCCCTGCCGCGCATCATAACCCGAAGAGGATGAAGGAAGGATGTTCATTGGGTCACGCAGTGTCCAACGGGTCCGGGCCCATGCGAACATGCGCATCCGACGCGGTCAGTCATCAATTCGAGGCACGTCCCTGTGGCCAAATGCGGCAACCAGCGAACAGTCCAGATCCTGATATCCGGCTTTCGCGGCGGCTTTGACGCGAGACAGAGCGGCTGAGATCACCTCGTGCCTGAATCCGTTAGACACGGCCAGTGCCTCCATGAGGTGCATGTCCTTCATGCCGGTGGCAAGGGTAAAGTTGGCGGAGCCTGAGTCTCCGTCGGTCAACATCCTCTGAATCGGCGGAATGCGGGTCTTCGCTGCACCGATCGCGCCAGAGCTGTCTGACAGGATGTCAAGCGCCAGCGTGACGTCTATGCCCTGGGCAAGCGCGAGACCAAGCGCCTCTCCCAGCGCATTCCAGTATACCATGAGTGGCAGGTTGATTGCCAGTTTCATCGCGGCCCCCGTTCCGACGGGGCCAAGATATTCAAGTCGCCGGGTTATCTTTGTCAGGATGGGGTGCGCCACCTCGAACGTCTCGTGGTCACCGCCGACGAGGCCAAGAAGCTGTCCCCTTCGCGCCGGAGCGATCGTTCCGCCAACCGGACATTCGAGATACCGGCCACCCTGTGCCAGAACGGTTCTTTCCAGTGACTGTGACCGTTCCGGTGATGTCGTGCACATTTCGACAATCACTTGCCCGCCAAGGGGAACTGCCAGCAATCCGTTCTCACCAGAATAAACCGCATCGATGGCGGCGTCGTCAGCCAGCGCGGATAGGACAAGATCGGTCCTCGATATGACCTCGGCAGGGCTTTCAGCAATTTGAACATCCGAAAGACCGTTCAGTTTCTCACGAGTGCGGTTCCAGACGATCGGTTCCTCTCCTTCGTCGATCAGGCGTTCCGCGATCGCCCGGCCCATTTTTCCAAGCCCTATGATTCCAATCATCGCGCTTCCTCCTATATTTGCGGCGCTGGCTTGCAACTTTGCAGGCAGGGACGCCGAGTCATCCTTCCAATCCAGGTTCAACCTGCAGGCCGAACAAAGGGCGCTGTTGTTAACGACCCAGCCTGAAGCTGACTGCATGCCGGGTAGTGATCGCTGTCGTTCGATCATCTGCCGGATCTGCTGGACCCGGAAGACTCGATAGTTACCTTAAGGCGGATAGTGTCTCATTGACATTCACGTTCCGTATTTCGTCCCAGGCTTTTGCCAGGATTCCGATCAACGTGTCAGCGTACGGATCAGGCCAGACTCCGATCGGCGGTGAAAACCGTTCAGGCTTGGCCCAACACATGCACTGGAGAGATGGCTGTCCTCTGGCTCCTTTGGGCCAGAGTTCCGTTAGGGAATGGAAACAGGACCTAGCGGGGCCCGGTGGGACCGAACGGGGCAGTGAGCCAGACCTTAACTGGATCCAGATGGAGACGGCGCCTCGTGAGAATCTGGAAATCAAGACGGATTATCTTCATGGCGTTTGGCCTGTTCCCCCCGCGCCCTACCGGAATTTCATCCTGATACCGCCCGCCTGTCATTTTCCAACAGATCCACAGGTCAGGATTCATGGCCCTCCACCCTATGGCCAGCGGAATCCAGTCCGCCTTCCCGCATCAGAAACCTGCGCAGTGACGGGATCGGACAGGAGTAAAGACCATCGCCGCCGTCCTGAAGAACGCCCTTTCGGATCAGGTGACTGAAAAAGTCGTCCGCATCCATGTTCCTTGGCAGCCACAGTCCCACACCGTCAGGATCGTCCGCCGGACGTTTCCGATGGAGAATTCCGGCGATGATCGCCGAATCGGCCATTCCCTCCGCCGGAATCCCCTGCAGGATCCCTGCGGTCAGAAGGCCGGCTCGCCGGATTTCCGGTGACATCCGCCTTCTGTATGTCAGGATACGGTATTCCCGCTCCTTCGCCTCCACCGCCCCGGCATCGACATGGGCAAGACGCCCTTCGGTCCTGAGCAGGTCGAATCCAAGGGATCTCATGCCGTTGTGCAGATGCTGCGGCCAGCCGTCCGACCGTTCGGCGATGACGGAGGGCCAGTCCACATCCGTTCCGGTCCGGTCAATACCGAAACGCGCCAGCATCATCTCCACCGCCTGTATGGCTTCACCCCGTGACAGGCAGCCGATGCCGTGCATCCCATTGTCAACATCCAGACGGGACAGATCCAGTCCATCCAGAACATCCGCTGAATTGCCAAGCCCGGCATAGAGAGGCACGATCGGCAGGCCATAGGTGGCCAGATGCAGGGACTTCAGCACATGCTCGGCGCCAGCTTTGACGGACTGGATTTCGTCGGCCATCAGCACGACGGGACGCGACCACTCTTCGGGTGGTAGAATTCCTTTCAGGGCGTGAAAATCGATCCTTTCCGGCATTGTTGAACGTCTGCGCTGTCCGCCGATCCTAGTCCCGCCGGTTCCGACGCCGCCACTGGAATCTCTGTATCTCGTGGTCCGCCATTCTCCGCTGATGCCTGGGCTGGCCGCTTCGGCTATTCTGGTGACGATTCCTGCCGTATCCTCAAGGTCCTCCACATCCACCCTGACAGCGATCGGAGCCGTCTTTCCCCGCTTATCCCAAAGCTGCTCAAGACGGGAAAGGATTGCCGTCTTGCCGGCGCCGGGCGCACCCTGAAGGACGCGGGTCGCGCCCTTCAGGCCCTTTCCGGCTTTCGCATGCTCCATGACGCGCTCACAGAGCCGCTCGACGTCCCCGATCTGCCGCTCGCGGCCGACAAAAAAAGGGGCGTCCTCCCTGTCACCGATCTCGACGAACTGCCTCAGCCCGTCAAGGTCCGGCTCAGGAGATCCGCGCAGCGAGAAAGCCATCGGTCACTCTCCATCGCGGGACATGTTCCAGATCGGGCATTAGCGGATGCGCTCCGCAAAAGTCAAACTGGGACACCGCCTTAAGTAGGGGTATCATATGAATGTCACGCCCCGGAGGACCCGGTAAACGAAGCCGTAATTCCAGTCCGCCACTTTTCGCATCTCGCGGATAGCTCGGCGGTCCATCGCTTGGGTGGGCAGGTTCATCGCCATGTGCCTTCTAATCGCGAAGCTCAAGGCATTCGGGGTCTGGTCATTCCCTATGCGGCTGTCACCTTCCCGGAAGGTCATGGCCGGCATCCAGTGTAGTCGCTCCTGAGCGAGCGCACGGCACGTGCGAACCGCTCGGCACCGGGAGGCAGGGACGAGAGGAAATACCGTGTCTCCACCATGGCCTCCACGCCGACCTCACAGGTGGACACCACCCGCCCGGTGTCGGGTAGGTCCTCCCATCCCGAATGGTGCCCGCGCAGCCAGCCGATGTTCGCGCACCGGCTGTACCCAAGTATCTCGATCCGACCTTTATTTCCGTCAACCATCAGCTAACAGGCGACATTTTCATGATCGCGTTCTTGAACAACGTCAGAAGGTCGTCGTGAAGGGCACCCTGGCCTCCCTTCAGGGAGGGCAGGTGGTCCACCTTCCGGTCACGGATTTTCCGCGCTACTGCGCACTGGCATCCCACGATGGTCGCCCCCTTCAGGCAGGTCCTCTATCTCATTCTCATAATGGGCGCTGGCCCGTTATCCGAAGACCAGGTGCAGTTCGTCGCTCCAGGCCTGGATTAACGCATGTGCGTCGTTCCTCCCGCCTGCGGGTACCGCGCGGTCTTTCCGTCCACCGCGACGGTACGGTCGCCGATGCCTTCGCAGAGAACCGCGGCCCACCGCAAGAAAGCCTCGCCGAAAGGCAAGGGATCAAAGGTAAGCGGTGCCCCCGACAGGGTGTCTTACGACGGAGTGCCATGGGTCAGATCGGACAGCCGGCGCAGGAATTCGAGCTTCAGTTTCCCACATTCGGCGATTTCAACGACACTTTCACACCCCGAATCCACCCCACAGAGACACGGTAGAAGGACTTCATGCAGTGGGCAGAGGACTCCCGGCTGCAGCCGGGGGGCTTCGAGGCTTGATACAGTCGTCTGAAATGATGTCGTTTTCTGCATGATACCGCTCTCTGGACCGTGCAGTTTCGAGAGTCTCGCACCAGACACCCGTGGATTCCGCAACCGAACCCGGCATTCATGCGATATCCCTACTACCTAAATCCACTTTGGTTGACATGTCTGTTCGGACAGGACATCAATGTTCTGGAATATGAGGAACTCAGATGGCCGACAACCTGATGCGCCACAAAATCTTCCACGCCCTGCGGCGGGACATCCTTGCCTGCAACATCAGGCCGGGCGAGGAGGTGAGGGAATTCGAACTCGCCCAGCGGTTCGGCGTGTCAAAGTCGCCGATTCGGGACGCGCTCCAAAAGCTCGAATTCGAGGGCCTGGTGGAGATTGTACCGCGTAAGGGGCACCGGGTCACACAGATCTCGGTCTCCGACGCGGAGGACATGCTGGATCTGCGTGAGATACTCGAGACAGGTGCACTGCGTCACGCCGTGAAGTCCAGCGAGCAGGCGTTGCACTCGCTGGACGCGTTGCGCGAAGCCGATACGGAAAACATCGATAACTTCTCGGAATACAACCGAAATTTCCATTTGCGGCTCTGCGAGCTCACGGACAATCGTCGGCTCTCGGAAACAATGGCAAGGCTCATGGAAAACTATGACCGGCTATGCGTTGTTTCGCTGACCTCTCTGCGCGACGTGACTGGTGGCATGTCTGACGCTCTGTCGGATCACAATGCCATCATCGATGCCCTGCAGTCGCGTAACGCGGCGGCGGCGATACGGGCTTCGACGCGACATCTCAGAAAGTCCCGGACGCAGATCATGCGTGGTCTCGCGAGCCGTCCCATCATTGCATGATATTGCTGGGTTCAGAATTCACTTGCATTCTGATATATCACAGATCAATAGAATCAGATCATACCGCACTTCAGCCCGAATCGTGAGAGGGGAGTCATGAGCGCGGGGCAGGATCCAAACACCGTCATTTCCGGGCGTGGAGTTAGCAAAGCCTTTGCTGATGGCGCTGTGGTTGCCATCGAATGCGCGGACTTTTCAGTTCGGAAGGGATCTTTCATTTCACTGGTAGGTCCGTCCGGCTGCGGCAAGTCCACCCTGCTTAGGCTGATCGCCGGTCTCATCGACGCCACCGCGGGTGTCCTGCATGTCCATGGCCAGATAGTTTCGGCACCGCGCCAGGATGTGGGCATGATGTTCCAGCGTGCGACGCTCCTGGACTGGCGTACCGCGGTCGAGAATGTTCTCCTGCCGACTGAACTCCAGGGTACCGTGGCGGACGCAGACCGAAAGCGCGCCCTTGACCTGCTGAGTCTGGTGGGGCTGGAGGATTTCGCGTTCTCGTTTCCGGCACAGCTTTCGGGCGGTATGCAGCAAAGGGTTGCGCTTGCGCGCCTGCTTCAGACCGGGGCGGACATACTCCTGCTGGATGAACCGTTCGGAGCGCTCGACGAATTCACCCGGGAACGGCTGAATCTCGAACTTCTGAGAATAGTCGCGGATATCCGGGCGACGACCGTGTTCGTGACGCATAACATCGCCGAAGCGATCTTTCTGGCGGACGAGGTGTATGTAATGACGCCCCGCCCGGGCAGGATCGCGAAGGTTGTCGAGGTCGGATTCGCCCGGCCGCGAGAGCTGGCGCTGCAGACCACACCCGAATTCAATCGCCTCGTGGAAGAGGTCCGCGTCACCCTGGGGGCGCTGTGATGACCACTGGAAACGGCAGCCGGAATCGAACGCTGGTTCGGATACTTGCCCACGCGGCCATCTTTCTGGGGCTTCTGGCGGCATGGGAAACCGGATCCCGCGCTGGCTACCTTGACCCGCTGTTCTATCCCCGTCCGAGCGACATTCTGGCGTCCTTCGGGCGTATCTACATCACTCAGGGCAATGTCTGGTGGCATCTGTATTCCAGCCTTTCCCTGGTTCTGATGGGATTCATCGCCGGTTCGGCGCTAGGTGTCACGCTCGGTGCGCTGGTCGGATTCAACCCTACCGTACGCAGGTTCCTGCAGCCCTATGTGATCGTGCTTGAGGCAACGCCCCGCATCGCACTCGCTCCACTGCTGATCGCAGCGCTCGGATTCGGTGCCGGATCGAAGACCGCGATCATCATGCTGGTTTGCTTCTTTGCGCCCTTCATCAATACGCTGGCCGGAGTGGTCAATGTCGACGAAGACAGGCTGGAACTGTTCAGGTCGCTTGGGGCCTCGAAGATGCAGATCCTTCGCAAGCTGGTCATGCCTGATGCGGTTCCTGTCATCATGGCGGGCGAACGCCTCGCGCTCACGGCGGCGCTTTCGGGAGTTCTGGTGGCCGAGTTCATTCAGCGCGACAAGGGGATCGGAGCGTTGATCCTGACCTATACGCGCAATCTCAACATGGCTTCGGCCTTCGCCTGCATATTCACGCTCACGATTGTCGGGTTTGTGATCTTCCGGGGCATGGAGCTTCTGGACCACCGCATCGCTTACTGGAACCGCCCAGCTGATATGGCGCGTGTCGGAGCGCGCCGCCGGGCTCGCTGGCTGTCAGGGGGAGTGCTCAGCCAATGACCGTCCTGCTCGCATGCGCCAGTCGCATCTTCCCTCATCTGGCGCTGTTTCTGTTCCTCGTTGGCCTCTGGGAGCTTCTTGTCCTGGTCGGCATTGTGTCCTCAATCCTCATCCCGAAGCCGTCGGCGATCCTCGCGTCGATCTTCGAGCTCTATGTTGTCAAGGGCTCGATCTACCGACACTTCATGATAACGCTTGTGGAGGCGGTTGCGGGTTTCCTGATCGGAGCTGGCATTGCTGTGGCGCTGGCGGTTGGGTCGGCTCTTTGGGAGCCATTCCGCCGCTATGTTTCGCCCTATGCGATCGTGCTGAACGTCACTCCGGGGATCGCGCTGACCCCGGTGATCATTGCTTGGTTCGGTTACGGTATGGGATCGAAGATCGCACTTGCAGCGGTGATCTGCTTCTTCCCGATCTATGTGAACACCCTAACGGGCCTTACCCGCCCGGACACTGGCCGCGAGGAACTGTTCCGCCAGCTCGGCGCCAGCCATGCGCAGGTGTTCCTCAAGCTCCGCATCCCTTCCGCGCTTCCGCTTCTGTTCGCTGGATTCAAGATCGGGCTGACGACGGCCCTGATCGGGGCCGTGGTGGCGGAGTTCGCCCAGGCGACGGAGGGTGTTGGCGTCCTGATGAGCCGGTTCTCGTTCCAGCTCAATATGGGTGCCTCGATCGCGACTCTGCTGAGCATGACGGCGATTGGGCTCATCCTGTTCTATTCAATGGAATTCCTCGATGACCGGGTGGTTTTCTGGCGTCGGGAAGCGCGCAGGGCGGCAGCCTCGCGCGCAAGGGCACGTGCCTGGAAGGTGCGGGCCGACAACAAGTGACCGCAAACCTAAATCTTGGGAGGTAGACACCATGACAATCCTGAAAACCGTAACGGTAGCCACTGCCCTGACTGTGGCGGCGGCTGCCGTCAGCCATGCGCAGAATGCGACCGTCAACATGATCAACCCGCTGCCGCGGTCGACAAATTTCTTTCCGTTGGTCGTGGGTGAGGCGCTTGGATATTTTGAAGAGGAAGGTGTGACAGTGAACCTTCTTCCGTCCGACACCTCGATTCCATATGTCGCGTTCATCCAGAATGGGCAGGCGGATCTCGCAATGCTTGATCCATTCGAGACGGTCAACGCGCTCAACGCAGGAGCGGAAATCAATACCGTGTTTGAAGTCATGCAGAATGCACCTGAAGGAATCGCGGTGCCGGCAGCCAGTGACGCCCAGTCGGTTGCCGACCTCGTGGGCACGACAGTCGGCCTTGTGTCGGATCGCGACCGCGCGTTCCTGCAGGCGGCTCTGAACACCGCCGGCCACACGATTGACGAGGTCACAACGGTGGTGCTTGGTGAGAGCGGGCCAACGCTCGCCGCCGCGATGCGTGACGGTAATGTTTCCGCGATTTCGGGCGCAGCACCAGACTGGATCGCGCTGCAGGCCAATGGAATCAGCGTGCGCATGATTACGCCGGAAGAGCTGCTGGCGAGCCCGGCCAACACCTTCGCGATGAATGTAAGCGCGATCGAGCCCAAGCGCGCGGCCGTTGAAGGCTTCCTGCGCGCATGGTGCAAGGGCATGCATGCCGTGACCGTGAACCGTGACGCAGTTGCGGCGATCCTCAAGCGCGATGTTCCGGAGGAATGGGAGATTGAGGAAGCGGGCCAGCTATTCCTGGACATGTCAATCGGCATGAACGTTTCGGTAACGGAACGGTGCGGCGATACGCAGACCGATGTCTGGACCAACATCCAGCCGCAGATGCTTGACGCTGGCGGAATCGAGAAGATCGTCGATGTATCGGAATTCCTGAACGATACATACATCGGCGCAGCGAATGACTTCGATCGTGATGAGGTCGCGGCCGAGATCAACGCATGGGCCGCCGAGAATATGTAAGCCGCGCAAGCCAAGGGGGCGGGTCATCAGAGGTGGCCCGTCCCTGTCTCGAAGAGCGTGAAGCCCGTTCCGGTTGGCCGTTGCCGCCGGGAGCAGCCTGATGAAGCCGGATACCAGCCGATGACACACAGCATTATCGATACACCAGCGCTTGGCGATGCCGTCAACCGTTACGGTCCCACGAGCGCACGCCCTAATCCTGAGGGAAGGATCCGCCTTGAGTGCAGGACAGTCGATGTCCACGCCCACGTGCATATCGCGGCAGCGACCGAATATATGGCACCTCATGTCGATCCCATGCGAATCGCAATGGTTCAGCATTCAAATGAGGAAACCCGAGCGGTCAACATGCGACAGGACGCGGACCGGCTGCCAGTCGCGATGAGCGACAGCGCCGACAGGGTGGCGGTTCTGGACATGCAGGGCATCGATGTTCAGGTCGTCGCGCCACCGCCGCCGCAATGCTATTACCAGTCGCCGGTTAGGCAGGCTGTCAGGGGTAGCCAGCTTGTGAATGACGGAATTGCCGAATGGGTTGGACTGAGGCCCGACCGCTTTGCCGGACTAGGCACAGTACCGCTTCAGGATCCCGACGCTGCGGCTATCGAACTTGAGCGGGCGGTCGGGGAGCTTGGCCTCAAGGGTGTGATGATCCTGACAAATGTCGACGGCGCCGAGGTCGGTGACGTGAGGTTTGAACCGTTCTGGCGCAGAGCCGAGGATCTTGGCGCATTGGTGATGATCCACCCCAATGGATTCACGCATGGGAACCGGCTGAGCGACTACTATTTCTCAAACGTCATTGGAAACCCGTTCGAAACGGCGCTTGCCCTACATTACCTGATATTCAACGGGGTGCTGGAACGGTTGCCCGATCTGAAAATCCTGGGAGTCCATGGCGGCGGCTATCTGCCGTCCTATTCCGGCCGGATCGACCACGCATGGGGAGCGCGCAGCGACTGTAACGCCGGATTGCCAAAGCCTCCCGGTGACTATCTACGAAAAATGTATTTCGACAGCGTAGTCTTCACCAACCACCAGCTTGAATATCTGGTGAAGGCATTCGGGGCGGACCACATCATGATGGGTTCTGACTATCCCTTTGATATGGCTGACTACGATCCGGTTGAGCACATCGCGACTTCGGACCTGAGTGAGTCGGAAAAATCGGCGGTTGCTGGAGAAACCGCGATTCGGCTTCTTGGGCTCTAGGTGATTCACATGGCAGTAGGGATTGTCGGTCTCGGAATCATGGGAACCGCCTATGCCACCCATCTGACCGCAGCGGGCAGAATGGTTAGTGGCGCCGATCCCCTGCCGGCGGCAAGGGAGCGTTTGGCGGCGCTTGGCGGGACGGCGCATGAGGCAGCTGGAGAATGGCTGGCCAAGTGCAACCCAGTCATTCTGTCGCTTGCATCGCCGACGGCATTGCACAATGTCACGGAAATTCTTCAGGAGGTCCTGAATCCAGGGCAGATTGTTCTGGAGACCGGCACGTTTCGGCTTGCTGACAAGGAAAGTGCCCGGCAGGCGCTCGAAGGAGCTGGGATCACCCTGCTGGACTGCACCGTCAGCGGGACGGGTGCGCAGGCCATGGCGAAGGATATCGTTATGATGGCCTCAGGGCCATCTGAGGCCATCACCCGCGTCCGGCCGGTTATGGAACTCTTTACACGCAAGATCATCGAAGCCGGCCCGTTCGGTGCGGGCACCAGGCTCAAGTTCGTCGCGAACCATGCGGTGGCGCTCCACAATACTGCCGCAGCGGAAACGCTGCATTACGCGATGGCGCTGGGGCTGGATGAGGATGTCGTGTACGACATGCTGTCAACCGGAGCTGGTCAGTCAAAGATGTCCGATCTCAGGATGCCGTTAATGATGCGCGGCGACTATGACCCACCGACAGCCAGTCTGAAAATGTTCGAAAAGGATCTGTCGATCATCGGAGAGGATATCGAAAGGATCGGCGTATCGACACCTCTGTTTGACGTCTGCGTTGAACTCTATGACAGGGCAAAGGCACAATTGCCGGAGACCTTTGATACCGCGGCGGTCTACGAGGTTTATCGCGAGGGCAGTGAGAGGAAATGATCAACGCGTTTCCGGCTCCTGAGATAGTCGCGGCGATACTGGTCACGTTTCTTGTCGCGGGAACGGTGAAAGGCGCGTTTGGCATCGGGTTCCCGGCCGTCGCCATGGCGATCTTTCCGTTCTTCATTGAGCCGGCGCTTGGTGTTGCGCTGCTGGCGCTTCCGATCGTGATAACGAATGCCCAGCAGTTCCTGTCGATTCGCGGATGGCCCCGGATCGTTCGGCGCTTTCTTCTTGCCGGCGGCAGCCTTGCCGTCACGATCTTTCTTGTCAGCCAGTTCCTGGATGATGTTCCCAGCCGCTGGATCAATGTGTTTGTCGGGTTTGCCCTGGTCGCGTTTTCGCTGTCCGCGATGTCAAGGATACGATTTCCGGTGACCGAGGGGCCTGTATGGCAGCTGTTGGTGGGAGTGACTTCCGGACTGTTTGGCGGGGTTTCCGCGGTCAAGGTGCCGGTCATGATTTACACGGTGGCGCTGGACCTGCCGCGGGACGCATTCATAGCAGTCGCTGGATTCCTGTTTTTCTGCGGTGGTGCGGGGCTCCTTACGGGTCTTACTTCGGCGACGCTGGTGAATCAGGTGACCCTTCCCCTGTCTCTCGCTGCCGTGGCATTTGGGCTGGCGGGGTTCTGGGTTGGGGCCCGGATTCGTGCACGGCTGAATGCGGATCAGTTCCGGAAGTATCTGCTTTGGGTAATGCTTCTGCTTGGGGTGCGTCTTCTGGCCGTAAATCTGCTCCCTTCGTTCTGATCGCCTGATGTCGGTCGAGGCAACTCGGATCCGTTTTCTGTGGGCAATGCATGTGAGCTGAAGGTCAGAGGCACCAGGGAAGTACGAATGCCGAGGTCATAGCCCAGACAGGCTGGATCAGGACCGAAGGAGTCATCCAGACGGGGGAGGTTGAGATCATTTGCTTCAGGTATCGTCTGGCGCAGGGTTGTGTTCATGCGGAACTGAAAGTCCCTGCCGTCGGATTTAAGCCATGCGCACGCCTCGGCTTGGGTGCTGGCGGTGATCTGCCGTTTGCCAGGCTGAAACATGCGTGGCTGCATCTCAGCTGAGTGTACCGTGGTCTGTTCAGGACGATCGCTGGTGTCGTTATGATCATCTGGCGGTTCCGCCAGGCGTTAACCGACTCCGATACTGTGCCTCTGTCAGATGCTGCAGGTCGTCAGAGTGGCTATAGCCTGGAAGCCCACGTCTGCTCCGAAGCGCTCTGGAGAGAAACGAGGGGATGAAAAATTCCAGCAATGCAGATAAAGTGTCACTGGTGCTGTCCTGTTCGTGTCCAGGGAAGCGCAGGCGGGAGCCTTGGCCATGACATCATGCAGACTGGATTGGCGAATGTTGATTGACTGCACGCCTGATCGCACCTGATGGCAGTTTGCGGTTCTGATCCGCAGGGCATCGGAGTGAATCCACTCTCGATAGCCCTATGCCTGCAGTGCCATCTGATGTCCGTCTAGGGCTATCGCTTTTGGACTTTTCTTCCCCCGTTTTCGGTCTTCAGAGAAATATTCCGTAAATTCAATCGGATAGGGTGGGGATATGGGACTGGAAGAATGTGTTCGGGAGCGTTGAACCCCTGGACCGGCAGTACGACCCGCGACGGACTTCTCGAACATTAGGTGATCTGCCTTTTCGGCGGGATGCGCCGCTGTGAGGGAGGTATCGATATGGCCGTGTTTTGGCGCCAGAAGGGGTGGTATCTTCCTGTGTTTCCTGTAAGATTGTCAGAAACACGTATGGAAAGAAATGGTAAAATTCCAAAAGAGATAGCCCTAATGTCCGTCTGCTTGCCTCTTGATTTTCTGTTCACGATGCCCTATTGCCATTGCGTTCATGTGTTATTTCAGTGGCTATCAATCCAGGTGGATGGCGTTTGAACGACCGGGGGAAACGCAGGCACAGCGACAGCCCGGACACCGCCATAAGGCAGTAGAAAATGCGGCATCGCCATCTTATTGACGGCTGCGGCTTCATTCCGCCCGCCATAGACGACATCATCTCCCGCGGCTTCATGCGGGACTGGATTGATCTGCGGGATGCCGCCCGCGCCGATCCTTCTCTGCTCGACGACATCGAGCGGATATGCCTTGCCTACACCACCCGCGACCCATTGGCCCAGCGCCATCGTTTCTGGCTGAACTATGTCCGGCATGAACGCGCCCCTGCCTGACTGGGAACGCTGCTCACGTCAGCCGCCGTCTACAGCGGATACTACCTGACGCGGTTCTCGTCGGCGGAACAGCTGCCACGCTGCATGCTGGGCACAGAAGATCCTAGGACGCCGACCGTATTCTGACGGACCTCCGGGAGCGGTTCGAAGGGATTCTCGTCCAAGCTAGAATCGGTTGCGGGTTGGAGTGAGGCATCGGGCGCCATGCGTTCGAGCCCGATGCCGAACGGCAGGGAAACCGGTGCTCATCCCTGGCTCACTGGACGGAATCGAGACCGGCGTCCGCCAGCTTATCCGCAGTGAGCCACTCGATACCGAAACGGTGGAATGGAATGGCCAGTCCATCACCATTCCGACGGAGCCAGAAATCCTCCGCGTCAAGGCCGTCCTGATCCTCAGGCGGAACGCCATGCGGGACTACCTGGACTTTGCCGCGCTCGGTTGCCGCATGAAAGCCAGACAGGGCGGGGAAGGTGGCGTTCGTGCCATGGCCTCCTTCGACAGGCTTTACCCTCAGGACAGCGGAGAGTCGGCGCTCCAGCAGCTTCTGGGCCAGCTTTCTCCTCCGGCGTTCGACATATTCGGTTTGAACCAGTGGCACCGAATGTCGAACTATGATCTCGAGGAGGCAAACCCGGAACGTTTCCGTAGCTTGGCTCCTGAACTGTCCCGCTGGGAAAGCATCGAGAAAATCTGCAATGACCTGGCCCAGGACCTCTTTAGGGGGCACGAGGTCACCTGCCAAGACCGGTCGGCCGGGGAGGATCTGTTCAGGTCGCCGTCACCGTTCGATTGAACGGATGCCGGTCGCGGTTCAACCTATGGTCATGTCCTTCTGTCATGCCCATTTCGCACAGTCTGTATCACGGGGGTTATGCAGCTTACCCATGAATGCCAAAACGTATGGATTCCGGTCTAGTTCCACCTTCTGATCTCAGATTGCTCCACTCCCAAGCGTTGAGCTTCGAAGCGGAAGTGGGGTGATTTGAAGTTCCGCTTAGCTTGCTCCTGCATTATGATCCCGCAAACAATCCGATGCAGTGGATTTCGCGATACGCATCGCAAAGCTGGAGGCAGGTATGAATGGCGTTTCGGAGCGGCTTGAACGCAGGCCTGGAGAGGATCCATTCATCGTCGCCCGAGGCGGCTTCTACCGTCGCTGGCTATCGATGATTGACGATCTGGACGAGTTCTGTGGAATCGTGGCCAGTCTGAAAGGCACAACCGAGGATCTCTGGGTGCCGGTCTGGCGTGAGGCCGCGATGAAGCACGAGGCTGAAGGAGACCGACTGGAGGCAGCGGGCGATTTTGAGGGGGCGCGACAGCGTCATCTGCTCGCCAAGACATATTTTGCCATCGGGCGGTTTCCTGGTGAGATCTCGCAGGTGAAGGCGGAGGTCAGCGCCGAATGCGCTCGGGCTTACCGCAAGGCCTGCGCGCATCTTGATCCGCCGGTGGAGATCCTGGACATCATGTGCGAGGGAAGGTCGTTTCGAGCGCATTTCCGCTCGCCGAAGGCTGATGGCCCGGTGCCAGCTGTCCTGATCATGTGTGGTGCGGATGTGTTCAAAGAGGACCGTGGCTGGGCCAGCGAGCGTGCCCTGGACGCAGGTCTGGCTTCCCTTGTCATGGATGCGCCCGGAACGGGCGAGAACCCGTTTCCCTGGGAGCCCGCTTCAGTAAAGGCGTGGGTCGCGGCCGTCGATGCTCTGATGGACCGTCCGGAGGTGGAGGCTGGCCAAATCGGCGCATTCGGGATCAGCCGGGGTGGGTATTCGGTGATGCAGCTAGCTGGGTCGGCGCCCGACAGGGTCAGGGCAGTGGTTGCGGTGGCCGGCCATCCGTTCGGATACCGGATGACGGCGGATGAAATGGAGGCATTCGTAAAGGCACGTAACCGGCGGTCGGAGTTTCGTTTCGGACCTCCAGGCGGCCCGCCGTCGTTTCCACGCTGGTCTGTGGAGAAGGAAAACAGCCTGTTCGACGGATGGGCTCTGTCCTCACTTGGTTTGATCGAACGGATCACGATGCCTGTGCTGATGATAAACGGCTCAGAGGATCATCTCGCACCGGTTGGAAATATCCATTACATGCTTGAGAGCGGTCCTGTCGGCACCCGGACGGCGCGGATTTATCCTGGTGCGGGGCACTGTGCTTTCGAACATCAGATTGACTGGGCGCCCGCGTCCTTCCAATGGCTTGCCGGCCAGTTGGAAAAGGTTTGAGTAAGGAGTGGTGGTATACGCTGGCCTGAGCTGTTGCCCTGTGAACTGGAATTGGCCCTCCTGGAAGGCACCGTTGGGGGAATGATTGCACAGATCCTGCATTCGCCAATATCTGCTCCTAGGCCGAGGTGATGCCGCAGGCGACTATGGCGGTTTGAAGTGGTGAGCGCGGAATGTCAGCTTTGGGAGTGAGCGGTTTTCCCTGAATCAACACCAGTTGCTGTGGCCAGTGATCGAACGTAGGTGCCTGATATGCTCGCGCTTTCCAGTTGTCCGATTCCGGTCATGGTTGCTAGCTGGAAACTGTCCTGACGGCATCCGCGGTCCATTTCCTGGATCGGCTTTGCCGACGCTGTCCATTCTGGGTGCCGGAGCCAGCCAATGTATCGCTGGCGCGTTCGCTCAGACAAGTCGAAGGCGACACCCAGTGGCCGATCCTTCACGTGGCGCCTGCTCTGAAGAAACTGAAGCTGATACTGGCGGGAGGCGGGAGAATCGACGCTAGCCCGGATATCTCACCAGATGATGTTGCATGGGGCCGGATTCCATGATATATGCGGGAGTCATCAAGAACTTGCATATGAGAGGAGACCGGACCCCATGCATACACAGTGTAACAGCCCTGACATCGAGTTCAACCGGCACGGACGGCGGGAGGTGACCGCCGCCTTCGACGGCGGACGCATGTCCTCCGACGGCGGCGCGCTTCTCCTGCGGGAGGCCGACCGGGTGGCGGACGTCACCCGCCGGCTGGCGGAGTGCCTGACCGATTACCGGGACCAGGACCGCATCGAGCACGGGCTGCGGGAGCTCGTGGCGCAGCGCGTCATGGCGATCGCCCTCGGCTACGAGGACGTCAACGACCACGACCGCCTGCGGGACGACAGCGTCCTGGCGCTGGCCGTCGGGCGCGACGACATCACCGGCGCCGACCGGCCGAGGGAGCGCGACCGGGGCCATCCCCTGGCCGGGTCCAGCACCCTCAACCGGCTGGAGCTGGGCACGCCGGAGGCGGCGGAAACGGACCGCTACAGACGGATCGTGGCCGACGGCGCCGCGATCGAGCGGCTGATGGTGGACCTGTTCCTGGATGCCCACGAGGTCCCGCCCGGGGAGATCGTCCTCGACGTTGACGCCACCGACGACCCGCTGCACGGCGCCCAGGAGGGCCGCTTTTTCCACGGCTACTACCGCCACTACTGCTACCTTCCGCTCTACGTCACCTGCGGCGACCATGTCCTGCTTGCGCGGCTGCGTCCGGCGAACATCGACGCGTCGGAGGGATCGGTGGAGGCGCTTGCGGAGATCGTGGAGCGGATCCGCTCCCGCTGGCCGGAGACCGCCATCATCGTGAGGGGCGATTCCGGCTTCTGCCGCGAGAGCCTGATGGCCTGGTGCGAGGCGAATGGCGTGGACTATGTGCTCGGACTGGCGAGGAACTCGCGCCTGGTGGAGCGGATCGCCGGACCGCTGGAGAGGTCGCGGCGGCGCGCCATCGCCTCGGGAAAGCCGTCGCGGCGCTTCCGGGACTTTCGCTACCGGACCCGGTCCAGCTGGAGCCGGACCCGCCGCGTCGTGGGAAAGGCGGAGTGGCTGCCCGGACCGGGCGGCGCCAATCCCCGCTTCGTCGTGACCAGCCTGCCGAAGGACCGCTTCACCGCCAGGAACCTCTACGAGAAGCTGTACTGCGCGAGGGGCGACATGGAGAACCGGATAAAGGAGCAGCAGCTGGAACTCTTCGCCGACCGGACCTCGACGGCGACAATGCGTGCCAACCAGCTGCGGCTGTACCTCTCCGCCTTCGCCGGAGCCCTGCTCCGGACCGTCCGGGCGATCGGCCTCGCCGGCACGGACATGGCGAGGGCCCAGTGCGGGACCATAAGGACGCGGCTCCTGAAGGTCGCCTGCCGGGTGACGGTCAGCGTGCGCCGCGTCCGCCTGTCGCTGTCCTCCGTCTTTCCCCTTCAGGACCTGTTCGCACGGGCGGTCGCCGCGCTGCTGGCCGCGCCGTCGCCGCAGGTGCCGCCGCCGCAGCCGGATCCGGCCCCCGAACCCACGCCCGCCTGAGCGGATCCGGCCCCTGACGGCCCGGACTGGCGGGCGGAACCGGCCCGCAGCGGGAGAGGTGTGTCCGGCACCACCGCCCGCGGCTGCCGGGCCGTGGATGTTCCCTCATTGTTCCCGCCACCGCGGCCACCGGACGGCCGCTGTCGGGTTCCGTCGGCCGACGGAGCTGCCGGTCCGCCCACAAACCGCCCCCGGGACCTGTCACTACCGCATACTTGACTAGAGATCGGATCCATGCGAATCGGGGACCATGTATATTGGTCTCAGACAGATTTCCCCTGCCACGGTCGAGTGGCTGGGGAACGAATGCCTCCGCGGCGGCGTCACGCGTTCGGGCCTCGCCCGCGAGCTGAGCGGCCGGGAGGGTTGGCTGACCCACGACGGGAGGCCGTCGACGGTCACCGGGATGCGGGTCCTTCCCCTGCTCGCGGAGGAGCTCGGCCTGACGCTGCCGGAGGCGGCGCCGCGCTTCGCGTCGTCCAACGGGCGACCGGCCGCCGACGACCCTGGCGGCGCCCCGGTCGAGTGCGCTCTGGACGCGCTCGGCGGGGTCCGGCTGGAGCCGTTGGCGGAGGCGGACCGCCGCGCCTGGGAGTCGATGATGGAGACGCACCATCCGGAGGGCTGGCGGCGGGCTCCGGGAGGGCAGCTGCGGTACTGGATCGTGAGCGGCGCGCAGGGGCGGCTCGGCGGTCTGGGCTTCGTTCCGGCGTCCTGCCAGCTGGGGCCTCGGGACGGTGCCATCGGCTGGTCGGCGCGGGCGCGGATCGCGAACATGGGCCTCGTCCTTAACAACCACCGCTTCCTGATCAGACCTTCCGTGAGGGTCCACGGCCTCGCCTCCCTGGCGCTGCGGCTGGCGGCGGAGCGCGTGGCGGACGACTGGCAGGCCCTCTACGGGGTCCGCCCCGTCCTCGCCTACACGCTCGTGGGTCCGGACCACGCCGGGACGGGTTACAGGGCGGCGGGCTGGGAGAGATGTCCCGGCCTGACCTCCGGGCGGCGTTCGGGCATCCGTCGCAGCGTGTGGACGCTGCCGCTGCAGCCGGACTGGCGGAAGGTTCTCCAGGCGGAGCCGGAGCGCAGGCTCGGGCATACCGGACCGCTGCACCGCGGGGGCGACTGGGCGGAGCGGGAATACGCGCGGAGCAGCCATCCGGACGGCCGGGTCCGCCGCCGGATCGCCGCGATGGGGGCCTGTCACTACCGCATACTTGACTAGAGATCGGATCCATGCGAATCGGGGACCATGTATATTGGTCTCAGACAGATTTCCCCTGCCACGGTCGAGTGGCTGGGGAACGAATGCCTCCGCGGCGGCGTCACGCGTTCGGGCCTCGCCCGCGAGCTGAGCGGCCGGGAGGGTTGGCTGACCCACGACGGGAGGCCGTCGACGGTCACCGGGATGCGGGTCCTTCCCCTGCTCGCGGAGGAGCTCGGCCTGACGCTGCCGGAGGCGGCGCCGCGCTTCGCGTCGTCCAACGGGCGACCGGCCGCCGACGACCCTGGCGGCGCCCCGGTCGAGTGCGCTCTGGACGCGCTCGGCGGGGTCCGGCTGGAGCCGTTGGCGGAGGCGGACCGCCGCGCCTGGGAGTCGATGATGGAGACGCACCATCCGGAGGGCTGGCGGCGGGCTCCGGGAGGGCAGCTGCGGTACTGGATCGTGAGCGGCGCGCAGGGGCGGCTCGGCGGTCTGGGCTTCGTTCCGGCGTCCTGCCAGCTGGGGCCTCGGGACGGTGCCATCGGCTGGTCGGCGCGGGCGCGGATCGCGAACATGGGCCTCGTCCTTAACAACCACCGCTTCCTGATCAGACCTTCCGTGAGGGTCCACGGCCTCGCCTCCCTGGCGCTGCGGCTGGCGGCGGAGCGCGTGGCGGACGACTGGCAGGCCCTCTACGGGGTCCGCCCCGTCCTCGCCTACACGCTCGTGGGTCCGGACCACGCCGGGACGGGTTACAGGGCGGCGGGCTGGGAGAGATGTCCCGGCCTGACCTCCGGGCGGCGTTCGGGCATCCGTCGCAGCGTGTGGACGCTGCCGCTGCAGCCGGACTGGCGGAAGGTTCTCCAGGCGGAGCCGGAGCGCAGGCTCGGGCATACCGGACCGCTGCACCGCGGGGGCGACTGGGCGGAGCGGGAATACGCGCGGAGCAGCCATCCGGACGGCCGGGTCCGCCGCCGGATCGCCGCGATGGGGGCGGCCTGGACCAGGAAGCTCGGTGCGCCGGTGCCGGAGCTGTTTCCGGGCAGGGCGGAGCAGGAGGCGGCTTACAGGCTGCTCTCGAACGCTGGGGTGACCATGGACGACATACTCGAACCCCACCTGGAGGCGACGGTGGAGCGCTGCCGCCTGGAGCCGGTGATCCTGGCTGTCCAGGACACGACGACGCTGAACTACGGCACCCTGGCGGCGACGTCCGGGCTGGACGGGCTCGGCGGCGGCGGAAAGGGCACCGACGGCATCCTCGCCCACTGCGGCGTGGCACTGAACGGCAGCGGACGCCCGCTCGGGCTGTTCACGCTCGACGCGGACTTCCGGCGGCGGCCGGACAGGGACAGCACCCGCTGGATCGACGGGCTGCGGCGGGCCGGAGAGCTCGCGGAGGCCTGCCCGGACGCGAAGGTCGTGAGCGTCTGTGACCGCGAAGGCGACTTCTGGGCCCTTCTCCGCGAAGCGGACCGGACCGGCGCCGCGCTGCTGGTGCGGGCGAGCCGCTCGGCGAAGCGGCGCGTGGCGCTGCCCGACGGCGACGAAAGGTGCCTGTGGGAGCATGTCGCCGCGCTGGAGCCGGTCGGCCACCGCAGGATCACCGTTCCCGAACGCGGCGGGCCGAAGGCCCGGAAAGCGCGCGTCGCCACGCTGACGCTGCGCTGCGCGGAACTGGACATCGCGGCGCCGAGGGACGCGGGGGACAGGCGCCCGCTGCCCGTGACGGTGGTCTCCGCCATCGAGGAGAACCCGCCGAAGCGCGTCGCGAAGGGAGGGGAGGCGCTGCACTGGATGCTCCTGTCCAACGAGGGCGGCGACGGCATGCGGACGGCGGAGACCGCCCTGAGGCGCTACGAACTGCGCTGGCGCATCGAGGAATACTTCAGGGCCCTGAAGACGGGGACGAGGATAAAGGACCGCAGGCTCGACGCCGCCGACGACCTGCGCAGATGCCTCGCCTTCGACGCGATAACCGCGTTCCGGGTCTGGGACCTCCAGCTTCTGGCGCGGGAGAGCCCCGACAGCCCGGCGGACCGCCATGTCAGCCCGGAAAGCGGCGGGGCGGTGGTCATTCACGCCGCGTATGAGCGCGTCATCGGCCAGAGGGCGCCGCCGGAGCCGGACATGAGCGTGGCGCGCTACGTCACGCTCGTCGCCGGCCTCGCCGGGTTCCGCCCGACGAAGCGCCAGCCCCTGCCCGGAACCCAGAAGCTATGGCAGGGCCTGCGCATCCTCAACGTCGCGGAAACCCATGCCAGGGCCATACGGGCCCGGACGGAGCGGAGAAGGGAATGAGCCGGTCAAGTATGTGGTAGTGACAGCCCCGGAACCCCTTCCGGGCCGGTGCCGGAGCGTTCGGTTGCGGCTGGTGAGATATCCGGGCTAGGACGCCACTGCGGTTGCAGGATGGTCTTGAGGACGCCCGCCATGGCAGCCGGGTGATCCATGTCAGTCCGGACAACGCCCGCCACCACCATGCGAAGGCACAGAACCGTTCGAGGGTGGTCGGAATGCGGCGTCCAGCCCCTGTTCCTGCTGGCCCACGCACCACGTTTCGTCCTATCGGGTCGCGATTGAGCGCTTTGCACCATCAAATGATACACAGCTGGTTGCATAACGGTATTCTCCATTCGCTAGGGCGGTTCGTGCCTGCCTCGACGAAACCCTCCACCGGGAACGGGAACAGTCGCGAATGCCGTGACTGACCGTTTCCGGATTCCGATCCATGATCGGTACCGGGCAATTGGGTAGCAGAGGGTTGGCGTTTGGATGCGCATCTCAATCAGGGACGGCCTTACCTGAGGCAGCCACTGAACAATGCGTTCTGCCCGTTCACTACATATTGTGGTGGTTCTCCGCTGATCAGCACCTGTCGAACGTTGTTCCATGCCTTGGCGAACAGACGAGACCAGGACTGCCGGGTCACCCCCGCGATGTGCGGAGTGAGAATCAGGCGGGAGGCAGCTCTGGTGCTCAGTCTGAGCAGGGGATTGTCAGGCTCCGGTGGCTCGATGGAAAAGGTGTCGACCGCGGCCCCGCCAATCCTGCGAGCCTCCAGTGCATCGACAAGCGCGGCCTCGTCGACAACGCCTCCACGCGCCGCATTGATCAATATGCCATTGGGCTTCATGCGTCCCAGCTCTCGAGGCCCGATCAGCCCTCGCGTTCTTGCGTAAGCGGTACGTGCAGGGTGACGATATCCGATGCCGTGAGAAGCGCATCCATATCCTTGCACCGCACGGTCGGATCATCGTCCCTCTCGGCAGGATCGAAGAACACAACCTCAGCGCCGAAAGCACGGCATCGCGAAGCAACGGTGCGTCCAATCCTTCCGAATCCAACGATGCCAACCGTCAGACCCTCCAGTTGGTTCAGTCCCCATTCG
>CBDATU010000014.1:0-445942 GCA_965199865.1 uncultured Rhodobacter sp.
TGCTGACCTGTGATGGTACGAAGACCGGAGATTGGCGATATTGTTGCAAATGGTCACACTACGCATCGCAGGTGTATTGATGTCAGGTGCCTAGATTGTCGGATGGCGGGTGCCGCCCAAATGGTCATTCGTTGCCGGTTGCACATGATGAATGACATGTTTTGCGTGCCATCTGCAGAGTTCCCAACCTGGTGTCGGCGACCCCGAGCCGAAAATCCCGATCTCGTGTCAACCTCCATCTGTCGCCAGTGTCCTCTAGGGACTCTCTGGGAAATCGATATTCGACGGCATCGTCATGACAAATGTCTGCCAGTGACCAGTTTTCTCGACCCGTAAACCTTGCTCCGGAGAATGATCCCCAAGCCAAGTAACACAAATCGAATCTACCGTCATGAAACCTTGTCGATCTTGCAAAGCTGAAACTCGGACAGCCCTGCGCATTCGCCAGGAATGATGTCCTGCAGGATTCTTGCGGCGAGTCTCGGTGCGATGGCTTACAGGATCAGGAGAAACTGCCGACATTGAGCCGAATCCGCCAGTTTTTCATTGAAATTGGATCCCGATTATGCAAATCATGAGCTTCAATTGGTCAGATTCGGCCTGTCACTGCGAATATATCGGAGATTTGGGATCCCTAAAGCTTCGTGTTCAACCCCGCACAAGGAGGATATCATGACATTTCCCGTTTCGGTCTGACCGCAATGTCTGCGACCAGGATCGGACTTGGCGCGCATGCCGCAAACAGTTCAGCATCGTGACCTTTGCCCCGCTACAGCACCACACAAACACCATAATGTTCAGGTGGAACGGCAAGGAATTCGAAACGCGCTCTAATGGATCGCTATCCATCAGGACCGGAAGACCCAGGACAGCAGAACGCGCAGACTGGAGTCAAATTTCCGTTGGGTTCATGCGCCAGGGATCCCAGGTCGTTACCACCATTCCAGACCTTTCGCCGCAGGACCGGACTGTCATGTCGGCACAACGGAGGAATTGCAGACAATGCACCCTGAACTGAAGGCCCATCCCGAATACTTCAGAAAGGAAGTCGTCCAGCTTGCCGATAACGTCTATCAGGCGTTCGGATTCGCGGCTTCCAATGTCTACATGATCGTGGGCGACGATGGCATCGTCATCGTGGACACCACTGAAACAACAGCGGCTGCCGAAAACGTTCTGGCCGAGTTCCGCAAGATCACCAAGCTGCCCGTCAAGGCGATCATTCTGACCCATTCACATCGAGATCACGTTTCCGGTGCAAGTGTGTTCGCCGACGGTGGCAATCCTGACATTCTTGCGAGTGACAGGCCCTCCGGGGATTCCCTGATTGAGGCGGGAGCGCATCCTCGGGCAACAAAGGCACAGCAGGCGCGCACCAGGCGTCAGTTCGGTATCGGGCTGTCCTACCCGGATGAAATCATCGGTATCGGTGTTGGGCCAGGCGACCGCCCGCTGAAAGGCATGGGCGCGGGTATTCTCGAACCAACCCGACGCATTGGAGACGACGGCGAGAAAGTCTCACTATGTGGCGTGGATCTGGAGCTGGTAATGGCTCCGGGCGAAACCCCCGACCACATGGTGGTCTGGTATCCCGCCAGGAAGCTCCTGATCAGCGGTGACAACTATTACCGATCCTTTCCCAATCTCTATGCAATTCGTGGAACGGAATACCGCGATTTCGACACTTGGGCGGATACGCTCGATCAACTGATGGCGTTTGAACCAGAGGTGCTGGCTCCAGGGCATACCAAAGCGCTATTTGGCGCAGCGCACATCAAGGCGGTTCTAACGGATTACCGCGATGCCATTCGCCACGTCATTGATGAAACCCGTAACGGCATGGATGCGGGCCTGACCATGGATCAACTGGCGCAGAGCGTAAAACTGCCGCCGGACCTGGCTGAGAAGCCCTATCTACGTGAATATTATGGTCGGGTGGATTTCGCCGTGCGTGCCTATTTCGTCGGCACGATGGGGTGGTTCGATGGGAACCCGACATCGCTGAGTCCATTGTCGCCAGGTGATGAGGCTGAACGCCTCATTAAACTGGTCGGCGGTGCCGACGCGGTTCTGGCAGAAGTGGAACGGGCGAGGGGCGACGGCGATTATCAATGGGCGTTGCAACTGATCGACCGGCTGATCTTCGCGGACCAGGATCGTGACAGAGCCCTGAAGCTCAAGGCTGTCCTCCTGCGTGAGCACGCTGTTGGGCAGATCAACTGCCCGACGCGGCACTACTATATCCAGAGCGCGAAAGAACTGGAGCGAATCAGTCCTGAAAATTCAGGCAGCTCGGTCGATTGAGCGTGACGGAATTGTGTAGACACCAACCATCCGATTGACGTCTCCTGGATGACCTGTCCGAGCGATCCGGTAAACCTCTACGATGATGTTGTCATTCGCGATCCATGGCCGCACTATGCGCGTCTTCGGGCAAAGGGGCCTGTGGTCTGGATGGAGGCGTTGGGAAATTACGCATTCACCCAGTACGAGGTGGTCCGAAACGGTCTGCGCGACCACGACACCTTTGTTTCCGGCCTCGGTGCTGCAGCCGACGAATTTGGCTGCGCCTTCCAGCGTGGAAACGCCGTTGCTTCTGATCCACCGCGCCACACCGACATTCGCCAGGCCATTCAACCACCGTTGCGACAGGAAAACGTTGCCGGACTGCGTCCCCATATCCAGAGCGCGGCAGACTCCATTGTCGAAACCTGCATTGCAAGGGGAAGATGCGACGCGATTACCGACCTTGCGCAGCCGCTTCCATTGACAGTGGTGCGCGACCTCGTTGGTCTACCGGATTTCGGTCGTGACAACATGCTGAAATGGGCCAGCGCCGCGTTCGACATGCAGGGAATTCAGAACGAACGTGGCAAGGCGGCTCGCACGACAATCGAGGAAATGCGCGCCTTCATCCTTCGCGATGCGACGCCAGATCGGCTGAAACAAGGCAGTTGGACACACAGGATAGTCGAACTGGCGGAGCAGGGTGAGATTGATCCGGAACTCGTACCCTTCGCGATCAGGGATTACATCAATCCCAGCCTGGACACGACCATTTCTGCGATTGGCCACCTGATTTACCATATGGGATCTGACCGATCCATCTGGGACAGGCTGGAAGCAAACCCCTCTTTGGTAACCAATGCCGCCTATGAGGCAGTTCGGATCGGGACGCCAATTCGTTCGTTCAGTCGGCACACAAAAAGGGATGTTGAGGTCTGTGGAACCACCCTACCCGAAGGCGCGCGTGTGATGATGCTCTATGCCTCGGCCAATCGCGACGAAGCGGTATTTCCCAACGCGGACCGCTTTGATGTTGAACGTCGCAATGCACGCAGACATCTGGGTTTCGGTGTCGGAATTCACATGTGCGTGGGCATGCATCTGGCGATTCTGGAAATCGAATGCCTGCTCCTTGCGATGATCAAACGGGTGAAGAGGCTTTCCCTGGGTACACCCACCGTTGCGATGAATAATACAATCTGCGCCTATTCCCGGTTACCCGTACAATTCGAGTGCTGATTTCGTCTGTCGCCTCAATATGTCAAAGGAAGCGCTGGTAATCCTCAGATCCGGGCTGGCTTGCCGTTAGGCCTCGGAAGTTGGAAGAGGAACACGGTCGGCAACCGCGATTTCCAGCTCGGCGAGCCGTTCGATCAGGCAGGCCTTGACCTCTGCATGCGGCCCGCTGTTCCAGAGGTTTGTCATCTCGCCGGGGTCCTCCTTAAGGTCAAAGAGCTCATTCTGGCACTTACCGAGATACATGGAAAGACGCCAACGGTCATGGATGATCGTATGTACGCGGGGTCGGGGACCGAACGCTTCCTGCGTACGCTGTGTTTCGTACTGGATATGGGCTGCCTGGCGTCCTTCACCACCTGCGACTGACATGATTTTGCCCTGCATGCCGATTGATGCCTCAACCTTCGCATGTTCCAGAATCGTCGTGCCGATATCGAGCGTCTGCGCAAGCTCATCTGAACGCTCGCCCTTGAGGCCCTTTGGGTCCGCCCAGATAAAGGGTACATGGGTGAGGCTGTCGTATTGCTCCGCTCCCTTGAACAGAAGTCGATGTTCGCCCAGATGATCGCCGTGATCTGAAGTAAAGATCTGGACGGTGCTGTTAGCAGGATCCGCGTCCTTTGCAGCTGCCCGGACCTTGCCAACCGCATCGTCAATCATGGTGATCATACCGCAGGTGAGGGCCCGAGCTTCCAGCGCCTCCCTTTCCGACACGGCGAGGGTGTGTCCGGTCCTTTGACCAAGTGACCTGTCGCGTGCGCGATCACGCTCCGCGATCCTGACATATTCCGGTGGATCCCAATCATCTGCGGAATAGGCCGATGGAACCGGCATGTCTTCGGGCTGATACATATCCCAATACTTGCCAGGTGGGTTGAACGGGTGGTGCGGGTCCGGGAAAGAAACCATCAGGAAAAATGGTTTCGGGTTGCCTTCTCGCGCCCTCAGCCATTCGCTGGCCCGCTCGGCAATGTAATTTGTGGAGTAGTATTCTTCCGGGACCTTCGTACGGATGGCCTGTGGGCAGATGTAATCATGCGGAAACTGAACGTCGCGCCCCCTAAGGGGCATCACTTCTGGTGCCTGACGAGCTAGCCATCGCTCATAATCGCCGCCGTTCATCGTGCCGTGCCGTACGACCGAGTCATAGTGATCGAATCCATAGAAAGGTGTTGGGACCTTTGGGTTCTCCTGCATCCAGAATTTCTGACGCTCATACTGATAGGCGTCATTGTCCAGATCCGATCGCACCGCCTGGGCCAGGTCCTCAGGCGGAGCCTGAAAGCCCTCGCGATCTACAGGCGGTTCGATCTGAACGGCCCAATCGGTCACATTCTGAAGATGGCTCTTTCCAATGAGGGCGGTGTCGTATCCTGCTGCCCGCAGAAGTTCAACAAAAGTGACATGGTCATGCGCCAACGGAACACCGAGGGATCTTACTCCGTGGCTGGAAGGCATGCGACACGTCATCAGGCTGGCACGGTTCGGCATGCAGACAGGTGAGGCGACATAGAACCGATTATGGTTCACTCCCTCGGCCGCCATCTGGTCGATATTCGGCGTCTGCAGAACCGGGTGGCCATTGCAGCCCAGATGATCGAACCGCTGCTGGTCCGTGATGAAGAGAATGTAGCTGGGACGTGAGGTCATCCAATCACCCACTTAATGAGTCTATTGAGGCTGCATCGCCGTCCGGCTGCGAAAAAAGTGTAACGCGATGACCACGAATCCGATGGCCAGGGCTGGAAGATAGGCTTCGGCAGGGCGAGACATGATGCAAACGGCGATGACCAGACGGGCAGCAACCTCGATTCCAGCCAGGGCCCTGTGATCGAAAGCCGCCAGGGCACTTGAAACCAGGTAAAGCGCCACCGCCAGACGCATGATCAGGAACAGCAGCCAGCCGCCGTCAATCGTACCGTCATATCCGGCCAGGAAGCCACCGGTTCCAGGGTCCAGAACGGCTTTGTCGATCAGGAGAAGCTCCGGGTATACGGCGAACACAAAGGGAATGGTGAACATCACTATTCCTGACTTGACAGCTGAGAAACCGGTTCTCATCGGGTCGGCATGGGTGATCGTTGAAGCGGCGAAGGCCGCCAGCGCCACCGGCGGTGTTATGGCTGAGGCAACCGCAAAGTAGAAGATGAACATGTGCGATGTAAAGGTTGCGATACCAATTCCCACCAGCATCGGACCCATCAATAGGGCGACATTGATATAGGCCGGAACCGCGGGCATACCCATTCCAAGCAGCACGGCCAGAAGCATCGTCAGCATCAGTGCGAAGAGCTGAAATTCGATTGATCCGCTCGAAATCTCGAATGACTTGAGGAAGCCCAGAACATCCACTGCCACAAATTTGGCGAACCCGGTAAAGTTCAGGCAGACATCGATCACGGTCACCGCAAGAAACATCAGGTAAAGCGTAGAAAGCGTGATGCCGGCCTGTGCAAGTCCGTCGAAGACCTTTCCAGGGTGAGCGCGAAATTCCCTGTCGAGAAACATCAGTACCAGCAGCAGGAACACTGCCCACCAACCGGCCGCGCTGGCGTCTCCGGCGGCATTCTGGAAAAGCTCGATGATCCAGGGCATTGATATGACTTTGCAGGCCTCGCCATTCGTCTCCACAACGGCGCCGAGCAGGATCGACACCCAGCTACAGCCCACTGAATCCTTGGGCGTAAGAAGTAGAACGAGAACCAGCAGAACCGGAGCGAAAATCTGGACGAGATGAAGGCGATCCTCACGGTTCAGACGCATGTCATCGGGCAGCTCGCCGATCGCCTGAATGTTCTGTTTGCGTGCCTGGAAAATGACCGACAGAAACAGGCAGAAGAAGTAGAAAAGCGCAGGGATTGCGGCCGCGATGATTATCTCCCGATATGGAACACCGGTCAGCGATGCCATGATGAAGGCCGCTACACCCATGATTGGTGGCATGATCGATCCACCGGAAGATGCTGCAGCCTCGACACCGCCTGCAAATACTTTCGAGAACCCACGCTTGAGCATCATTGGGATCGTAAGAACACCCGTCGACAGCACATTCACGACGGGCCCTCCCGTAATCGTGCCGAACATGGCTGATGACACGACCGCCGCATGAGCTGGCCCTCCGCGCAGATTTCGCGTTAGCGAAAAGGCAAGCTTGATCAACGCCTGCCCTCCTGCGCATCTGCCAAACAGCGCACCAAGGATGATGTAGGGAAAGACCAGCAGCAACAGCACGTTGAGGAAACGACCCAGGAACCCCGCAGTGTTGTTAACGAGAGCGTCGCGTACGAATTCGCGGCCTGACGTGAGGCTTCGAGGCTCCTCACTGCTCAGAATCGTGATGAGGTACTTGTTCTGCCCATCAGCGCCGAAGAAGTACCAGTTCATTGTGGTGACAAACGTGTAGGTTGCGATCAGGATCGAAACCAATACCAATGGAAATCCCCAAACCTTGATGTTGTAGGCCAGAAACACTATGGTTGCTCCGAACAGGATTGGCGGCAACAATTCTCGCGTGGTGTTCAGGCAGGTTGGATCATCGGCGGTTTCAGGGATCGGCAATCCAAGGAGTTCCGCATATTCGACATCGGCCTTCAGGGCCTCTGCCACCAGGCGTTCCCGATCGCCGGTAAACACATCGTAAAGACAGACAGCTTCAAGCTCGATCAGATAGCTGGCCGAAATCGTCGCGGCAGCGATCACCAGGGCAATGTCCAGAAACAGGCCAAATCGCCTACGGATGGGAGGCCTGTCTGACCAACTGCGCCACATGGAGTGTTTCAGCGCGACGATTAGCATCATCCATAGGAAAATTATGGGATAAAGCCATTCGGTCGGAAATCTTCTGACCTTAAAAAAATCAACGCCGGTTACGGATCTCCACAATTCATCCCAGCCTGGAATGGCGGGCGTGACATTCAGGAGGCCGGCAAGCACCAACAATAGACCCAACCAGTAAACCAGCCGGTCCACGGATGAGCTGGATTTTGCCGACGGTTGCCCCAGAGATTGTTCCTGATTGGCCATATCGACTCGGTCTGGTGAATTCTGCACGAAAGGGTAGAAAATATTGCGGGCGGCATCCATGGCCGCCCGACACTGAAATTGACCTGGGCGCTTAAGGCTTAGCGCAGTCCGGAACCGTGTATCCCGCTTCTTCCCAGGCGCGTACGGCACCGACATGGAATTTAACCGGGTTTGGTCCGCACAGGCCAGAAACCTTGGTATCCAGAATACCGAAGTTCAGCGAGCCCATGAATGGTGCCAGGGCTTTGTGGCCATCGAGGTTTTCGATATGCGCCTTGGTCAGTTGATAGGCTATCTCTGCATCCATGCTTCTGTTAACGAAGTCGCCGCCAACCACCGACATTGCGCGGAACGTGTCATCCTCTGAAACGACCGTCCAGCCATCGCCAAGGCTTGCCTCAAGATCCGCAACTGGCATGGTAAACGCCGTTGAGCCTGGCTTGTTCAGAAGTTTCTGACCTGCTTCGGTTTCGAAAACGTCCTTTGGAAGCGAATATATGGTCATCGCTCCCGCAGCACCTGCGCGTGTGATCCTGGGCCCGGGAAACATGGCCGGGATCACAGCCGCATCAGCGGTTCCGTCAATGATTGCCGAAGCGACCTGGTTCCAGCTAACCGTGACGGATTCGTAGTCTTCATCAAACTTTGATCCGCCAAAGAGCTGGATTAGGGCTCGCGAGTTTGTGGTGGCAGCGCCGCGGGGCGGACCATTCAGGACTTTTCGGCCCTTCAGGTCGTCCCAGCCCGCAATTCCTTTGGCATCGTATGCGTACATTGTGAAAATACTGAATGTGTACGGATAGAGCAGCTGAACGTTAGGTCCGATTTCGGCACCTTTCTCCTTTCCCAGGCTGGCATATGGACCAGCGGCCCTGGTTAGCATGAATGGTAGAATGAAGGGACCATTGGCAATGTCGATCTTCCCTTCAGCAAGGGCCTGGATGTAGTTGGTTCCGGTCTGACCATCTTTCAACTGAATATTCGCGATGCCACGATCCGCCGCATATTCAACCAGAGCTGTAGCAGTGAGGCCGGCCGTGGTGCCGGCCCCGGCTGTATTCGACGTTAGGTTGACCTGGGCCAGTGCAGCTGAAGCACAAAGCGTGGTCGTTGCGGCGAGTGCCGACAGTTTACACATTCTGAACATTCCATTCTCCCTCTGTTTTCGTTGGGTGCACATCCTGCCGACTTTCGTTCGCGGGATGTAGCCTCTTTCGGACCGCCTGTTCCATGTAGACATCAGTTGCCTTTGGGCACCAGGTGCAAGTCCTTGTCCGGACGCATTGTCCGCGCTGATTTCATGCTCCTGACAATTCGATCTGAATCATCAGCTATCTAATCCGGGATCCCAAAGTCAAGCAGTTTTCCGCTAGCAGGCGGTAGAATCAAAATGCCATACAATTTGGGATCCTAGGCGCTAAACTCCCGCTTCCAAATTGGCCAGAAGTGGTTTTGGGTCAGGATCCAGAACCTGTCCCGGAGACAGCATTCTCGATCCTTTCCCGCTTTCCGGGGAGGGTTTCACGGGCAGTCCGGGGACCGCCTCGGAACCGGTGGAAATCCTGATGGAACGGTTGTGGATGGCGCGGTGCTGCAGGACGCGCCATAGCCGCCCAACTGGATGGAATGCGGTGCGCAGGTCGATTGAACATGGCTGTCCGGACAGACAGATCCGGGTTCTTCCAGAAGCTGGAGGGCCTTCCCGTCTTCGGTTCGTCCGCCCTTTGACTGGCGTGACCATCGCTCTTTCAAGGTCGGGCGCTGCGCTCCAGCTGCCGCGCGAAATTCCTCCTCGAATGGCCGCATTGCACTGGCGAGCGGATCCGGCGGCGTTCTTGATGGGTAGGCTTGGTGGTAGCCCAATGGCATGGTTAGCCCCATTTGGCACTCCAGGACGGTTGCGGCTGGATCGATTCGCTGTGTCCTCTGCAGTTGCAGTCGGATTCCCGATGGTGGGTGCTGCATGTCAGACCGGGTCGGGGCTTCGATATCCAGCCTGTGTAGAAGTTGGGAACGGAATGCGCTTTCCCCTTGAGCGGGTGTCGTGCGATCAGTTCGGATCGCTGGCGGGCATGGCCGACGACCTTTCCGAACCCGTCCGCGGCATCGGGAAAGGACAGCTTTGGATGCCAGACCTTCCGCAGGTCCGCGTCGCTCAGGGATTGTGCGGCGCAGGGCGTCCATCAGCGGATTCCTGTCTGCCGGATAGTGGATGTCGGCCTTAACGACGAGAGACTCACAGGGGTGCGCTATATGGCGGCTGGCAATTGTTCTGGCCACCTGATGAGCAACCTGCCCACCTCCGCCAACAGCACTGGGATGCTGTCGCGATACTCTGTGTCAGGCCTGACGCTGGAAATGCTGGAGCGCCGAGAGTTGGTTGGCCGAATACGCCCGATACTGGGGCGAATCCATCGTCAGCCCATCGTATCCAGTTGGCTTCTGCAAGTCAGATTCATGATTTATGGCAAAAAATCCGTATGTTATGGACCTTTTGGCAGAATTCGGATATGTCCCGTATCCTGCATGTTCAGAGCCCCAGTTCGGATCGCAGTGCCGCCACATCCGCCACGTATTTTGCGGCGGCGTCTGGATCATCACCATCGGAAGCCTTTCCAAGAGCCTCCAGAAATCCTGCCGTCACCTCGCTACGAGGCAGTGCCTGCTCGGCAAGAACTGACAGGGAAGTCGCCGTGATTTCAGCGAATCCCCCCGAGACCACGAACTCCTGTTCTCCGCCGTCACCCTTGGCCCGAATGATTCCTGGCCGAAGCGTCGTGATGAGCGGCATGTGATCAGGCATCGCCGTCATGTCGCCTTCGCTGCCTGGAACCAGAACCTCGCTAGCTTCGAATGACGCAAGCCTGCGTTCAGGGCTTACAAGGTCGAACTGCATTTCCTTCACCATGCCCGTTACCTGCTATGCGGCTTCCGCCGCCATGCGTTCGGCTTTCGCGACCACTTCGTCAATGTCACCTACCATATAGAACGCCGCCTCCGGGAGATGGTCGAACTCGCCTGCCACGACGCGCTCAAAGCTGTCGATGGTCTTCTCCAGAGGAACCTGTACACCCGGTGATCCGGTGAACACCTGCGCGACATCGAAGGGCTGGCTAAGGAACCGCTGGATCTTGCGGGCGCGAGCCACAACAAGCTTGTCGTCTTCGGAGAGTTCGTCCATGCCGAGAATGGCGATGATGTCCTGAAGCGACTTATAACGCTGGAGAACCTCCTGCACATCGGAGGCGACCTTGTAGTGACGCTCGCCCACGACGGCAGGATCCATGAGCCGTGACGTGGAGTCGAGCGGATCGACCGCAGGATAGATGCCGAGTTCCGAAATCGCCCGCGACAGCACGGTTGTTGCGTCAAGATGCGCGAATGAGGTCGCGGGCGCTGGATCCGTCAAATCATCGGCGGGAACGTAGATGGCCTGCACCGAGGTGATCGAGCCCTGCTTGGTAGAGGTGATGCGCTCCTGAAGCGCGCCCATGTCAGTCGCAAGCGTCGGCTGGTAGCCAACCGCCGAAGGAATTCGGCCTAGTAGCGCGGAAACCTCCGAGCCGGCCTGGGTGAAGCGGAAGATGTTGTCGACGAAGAACAGGACGTCAGTGCCGGACTGGTCGCGGAACTGTTCCGCGAGGGTAAGGCCGGTCAGCCCCACACGGGCACGAGCGCCTGGAGGTTCATTCATCTGGCCATAGACCAGCGCCACCTGGCTATCCGGAAGATTGTCCGGCTTGATGACGTTGGAGTCGATCATTTCGTGGTAGAGATCGTTACCCTCACGAGTTCGTTCGCCAACGCCAGCGAAGACCGAGAAGCCGGAATGCACCTTGGCGATGTTGTTGATCAGTTCCATAATGAGCACGGTCTTGCCGACACCTGCGCCACCGAAGAGGCCAATCTTGCCGCCCTTCGCGTATGGTGCCAGCAGATCCACTACCTTTATGCCAGTCACCAGGATTTCAGATTCCGTCGACTGTTCGGCGAATTCGGGGGCCGGCTGGTGAATCGGGCGATGCTCGTCCGCGTTGATGGGGCCACCTTCGTCCACGGGCTGGCCGACGACATTGATAATTCTGCCAAGCGTTGCATTGCCGACGGGTACGGTGATCGGACCTTCTGTGTCGATCACTTCCTGGCCGCGAACAAGACCTTCCGAGGAGTCCATTGCCACGGTCCGAACGGTGTTTTCACCCAGATGCTGGGCGACCTCCAGCACAAGGCGGTTACCATGGTTGTCCGTCTCCAGCGCGTTCAGGATTTCTGGAAGGTGATCGTCGAACTGCACGTCGACAACGGCACCAATGACTTGGGTCACTTTGCCTTTCGCGTTTGCCATCAATCTGGTCTCCGGTTCCTTAGAGCGCCTCGGCGCCCGAAATGATTTCGATCAGTTCGTTGGTGATGACCGCCTGGCGCGAGCGGTTGAACTCAATGGTCAGTTTGTCGATCATCTCGCCGGCGTTGCGGGTTGCGCTGTCCATGGCGCTCATCCGCGCACCCTGTTCGCTGGCGCCGTTTTCGAGCAGGCCGGAGAATATCCGGGTCGCCACACCGCGCGGCAGTAGCGTGTTCAGGATCGCCTCTTCGTCGGGCTCATGGTCATAGAAGGGTGCCGCGTCGCCTTCGACGGAATCGAACTGGGCGGGGATGACCTGCACGGCGGTGGGTTCCTGGGCGATCACCGACCTGAACGTGTTGAAGAAGATCGTCGCCACGTCAAACTCGTCAGCGTCGAATCGAGCCAGGATGTTTCTCGCGATGTCCTGCGCGTTCGCGTAACCAACGCGCTTTACGCCGCTGAGATCCACATGATCCACGATTCGGTCTCCGAACTCGCGTTTCAGCTGTTCGCGACCTTTCTTTCCGACGGTGATGATCTTGACAGTCCTGTCGGAGGATATCAGTTCCTGCGCCCTTGCTTTGGCCAGACGCACGATGGACGAGTTGAAACCGCCGCAGAGACCGCGCTCGGCGGTCATGACAACCAGGAGATGTGTCTGGTCCCGGCCGGTTCCGGCGAGCAGTCTTGGCCCCTGACCACTGGCCATCGCGCTGGCCGACAGCCCAGCCATCACCGCGTTGAAGCGCTCAGTATAGGGCCGTGCGTTCTCGGCCTCCTCCTGCGCACGACGAAGCTTTGCCGCGGCGACCATCTGCATCGCCTTGGTGATCTTCCGCGTCGACTTGACGCTATCGATCCTGTTTCTCAGGTCCTTGAGGCTTGGCATCGATCCAGTCCAGTTCCGCAGGTGATCTTAGGTGAAGCCTTCGGAGAAGCCATCAATGGCCGCCCTGACCCTGTTTTCCAGTTCGCCCGCGACCTTGCGGTCATTGTTGGTGATGTCTTCCAGAAGATCCTGATGTTTGCTGCGCAGGTGGTTCAGCAGGCCCCGCTCGAACCGACCAACGTCACGAACGCCGATCCCGTCGAGATAACCCTTGATCCCTGAGAAGATGATGCAGACGATTTCCGCGTTGGTCAAAGGCGAATACTGCGGCTGTTTCATCAGTTCGGTCAGGCGTGCGCCACGATTCAGCAGCCGTTGGGTCGCCGCGTCAAGATCTGAACCAAACTGGGCGAATGCCGCCATTTCGCGATATTGCGCTAGTTCCAGCTTCACCGAACCCGCAACCGACTTCATCGCCGCCGTCTGGGCCGATGATCCCACCCGGGAAACCGATAGGCCTGTGTTCACCGCTGGTCGGATGCCCTGGTAGAACAGCTCGGTCTCCAGGAAGATCTGTCCGTCCGTGATCGAGATCACGTTGGTCGGGATGAACGCCGACACGTCCCCTCCCTGGGTCTCAATGATCGGCAGGGCGGTGAGTGATCCGGCGCCGTTGTCCTCGTTAAGTTTTGCCGACCGTTCCAGGAGCCGTGAGTGGAGGTAGAACACGTCGCCTGGATATGCTTCGCGACCCGGTGGACGGCGCAGTAGAAGCGACATCTGACGGTAACTGACGGCCTGCTTTGACAGGTCGTCGTAGATGATCAGCGCATGGCGGCCATTGTCACGGAAATACTCCGCCATCGCGGTAGCGGCGTAAGGTGCGAGGAACTGCATCGGCGCCGGGTCCGATGCCGTGGCGGCCACGATGATCGAGTAGCCCATCGCTCCGGATTCCTCCAGTTTCCTGACCAGCTGCGCAACTGTCGAGCGCTTCTGTCCCACAGCGACGTAGACGCAGTAGAGCTTCCTGCTCTCGTCATCGCCTGCGGCCTCGTTGTAGGATTTTTGGTTCAGGATCGTGTCCAGCGCCAGGGCGGTCTTGCCGGTCTGGCGGTCTCCGATGATCAGTTCACGCTGACCGCGCCCGATCGGAATCATCGCATCCACGGATTTGAGGCCGGTCGCCATCGGCTCATGGACCGACTTCCTGGGAATGATGCCCGGGGCTTTGACATCCGCCACCCGGCGTTCGGAAGCCTTGATCGCGCCTTTGCCATCAATCGGGTTGCCGAGAGCGTCCACGACTCTTCCCAGCAGGGCATCGCCCGCGGGCACATCCACGATGGAACTCGTCCGTTTGACGGTATCGCCTTCCTTGATGTCCCGATCCGTCCCGAAGATCACCACGCCAACATTGTCGGCTTCCAGGTTGAGTGCCATTCCCATAATGCCACCCGGGAATTCGACCATTTCGCCAGCCTGTACATTGTCCAGACCGTAGACGCGGGCGATGCCGTCACCGACGCTCAGCACGCGACCGACTTCGTCGACTTCAGCCTCACGACCGAAATTCCTGATCTGTTCCTTCAGGATCGCAGAGATTTCCGCTGCTTGGATCCCCATCTATCCGACCTCTTTCATTGCATTTTGCAGTTTTGCCAGGCGCGAGGCGACCGAAGTGTCGATCATTTTCGAACCCACCTTGACCACAAGACCGCCGATGAGGCTTTCATCGACCGTCATGATCATTTTCACTTCCTTGCCGACTGAAGCCTTCAGGGTCTCGGCCAGCCGTTCCCTCTGTCTTTCAGTCAGGGCGCTCGCAGTGGCCACTTCCGCTGTCACTTCACCTTTTTCTTCCGAGATCAATGCCCGCAGCGCCCTGAATAGATGGGGCAGCAGAAACAGCCTGCGTCTCGAAGCCATCAGGCCGAGCAGATTTGATATGCTGTCCGAAAGCCTCATTCTTTCCGCGATCGCGATGATCGCGTTCCTCTGTTCCTCGCGGGTGTAGACAGGTGACGAGATGAGATCGCGGAAATCTCCACTATCCGCCAATGCGGATTCCAGCGCATCCATGTCCCGTTCCACCACGTCGAGTGAACCGTCTTCCTTAGCCAGTTCAAATACCGCGGTTGCGTAGCGCAGTGCGATGCCAGTTGAGATCGAAGCCGTCTCGGACACGTCCATCCTTCCGATTTGCGAAGCCCCTTCCTTGACCGTGGGAAGTATGGCCAGGGCAACATGAATGGCGTCCAGGTGCGGCACGCCCTTAGGATCGGCGCAGGTCTAACAGAGGCTGAAACGCTCTTCAACCTGCTAGTCCTCAATGCCGAACCAAAATTAAACCATATGTTCAGCGCGTTGATCGAAGTGCGACTTATTGCGCAGGATATGTTGGCTGTATTGGGGGCGGCGTGCCGCTGGATGCGCCCTGAGCCGGAAATGTGTTCCAGGGCGCTGATGGTCCTGTAGACACCTCATCACACCGGCTTTGCCTCAGGTATTGCCATGCCTTCCAGAATCCGCATTGGCCGCTTCACGGCTTCCCGTAGCCCACGCTGGCTGGCATAGACCTCCTTTCTGGCTTCCACCAGCAGCACGCCACCCGCAATTCCCCGTGTGATGCGTTGCCCGGCACGCTCCCAGAACGGCCCGGTCCTTAACCAGAACGGACGATTCGAGGGCGGCTGGAAAAGGGCACCCATGCGGCGCTCGGGTATGAAGGCATGCCGCCGGAGCTGTGCCTCGAGCTGACCGAGGCTGTAGGGGCGGCCATAGCCGAATGGTGTTCCGTCCCGCCGTGCCCAGAGCCCCGCCCGATTCGGCACGATGAACAATGCCCTTCCACCAGGCGCCAGCACACGGCTGCATTCGTCCAGCAGGCGTGTGGGGTTCTCGCTGGTCTCCAGGCCATGCAGCAGTACTAACCGGTTCGCCTGCCCGCTTGGGAGCGGCCAAAGCGTTTCTTCGCAGAGAACACTCGTGTTCCGCCGCTCTGGTGGCCAGGGCATAACACCCTGCGGCGCTGGCATCAGGCAGATGATGCGGGTGGCATTGTCGAGATAGGGATACAGTAGCGGGACCGCGAAACCGAATCCCACCACCGTTTCTCCGTTGGCACTGGGCCAGAACCGGCCCATCTGGGCGCAGATCGCCTGTTTTGCGGCACGGCCCAGACCGGTGCGATAGTAAAAGTTTCTCAGGTCAAGGACATCGAGATGCATTGCGACCGGGCTCCGGATCGGCAACAGTTCCCTAGCACCATACCGATAACGGAAGGAAACTCCATGCCTCTGGAAATCGTAACGGTCCCATGCCTTACCGACAATTACGCATTTCTCGTCCACTCTCCCCAAACCGGCGAGACCGCGCTGGTCGATGCTCCGGAAGTGACACCCATCAGACGGGCGCTGGCTGACCGCGGCTGGTCTCTGTCGCTAATCCTGATCACTCATCACCACAGTGACCATATCGATGCCGTTGATCCTCTTCGGGAGGAATTCGATGCGCGGGTCGTTGGTGCCGAGACGGATGCGAAACGCCTGCCCCGATTGGATCTGGCCGTCGCAGAGGGAGACAGTTTTGAATTTTCGGGGAATGAGGTGCGGGTGCTTGACGTCTCTGGACATACAGTCGGCCATATCGCTTTTCACATTCCGGATGCACATGCCGCTTTCACGGCGGACAGCCTCATGGCCATGGGCTGCGGAAGACTGTTCGAAGGTACCGCCGAGCGGATGTGGACGAGTCTTTCAAAGCTGGCGAGGCTTCCAGCTGAAACGCTTATCTGCTCGGGCCACGAATACACCGCAGCCAATGCGAGGTTCGCTCTGACCGTGGAACCGAACAATCCTGATCTAATTGCGCGTGTAGCCGCCATTGATGAGGCCCGAGCCAAAGGGGAGCCAACTGTGCCGTCAACGCTTGCCGAGGAATTGGCGACGAATCCCTTTCTCCGGGCGGGTCTGCCCGAAGTGAAGGCGCTGATGGGAATGTCTGATAGTCCCGATGCCGCCGTTTTCGCCGAAATCAGGCGTCGCAAGGACAGCTATTGATAGGCGATGGCGCGGTGTAACCAGCCACGTAAATTGCCACGATATGCCAAAATGTGATCATCCGAAGCAAGAAAATCCTTGAAGCATGAAGCGAAACACCCGATTTTGTACCCATTGGAACTGGCTGGCAACGGGTTCCTGACCCGTTTGGGCCTGAGCAGGGAGCGCTAGACGTGCCGTCTTTTTCGGGAACGCTTGAGCGGGCGATAAACTCCGCACTGACGATGGCCAACAGGCGTCGGCATGAACTGGCGACACTTGAACACCTGCTGCTGGCCCTGATTGACGAGCCCGGTGCCGCTGAAGTCATGAAAGCCTGCGGCGTTGATCTAACCGAGCTCCGTGGAGCGTTGGAGCGTTTCATCAGGGAAGAGCTGGCAACGCTGGTAACCGATGCCGAGGGCACTGATGCGATGCCCACCGCTGCCTTCCAGCGTGTCATCCAGCGGGCGGCCATTCATGTGCAGAGTTCTGGTCGAACGGAGGTGACAGGCGCAAACGTTCTGGTCGCGATTTTCGCCGAACGTGAATCCAACGCCGCGTTTTTCCTGCAGGAGCGGGACATGACCCGTTACGATGCGGTGAATTACATCGCTCATGGCATCGCCAAGAATGCGAATCACAGCGAAACGCGTCCGGTTGCGGGTGCCGGGGATGTCGAGGATAGCACCCACGCACAGGCCGAAGGAGCCTTGGCGAAATACTGTATTGACCTGAACGCCAAGGCGGTGCGAGGGGATGTTGACCCCCTGATTGGTCGTGATCTTGAGGTCGAGCGTTGCATTCAGGTGCTGTGCCGCCGCCGCAAGAACAATCCTTTACTGGTCGGCGATCCAGGAGTCGGAAAGACCGCCATCGCCGAAGGCCTGGCGTACAGGATCACCGTTCGGGAGACGCCGGAGATACTCAGCGCCGCAACGATCTACTCCCTGGATATGGGAGCGCTGCTGGCAGGGACACGGTATAGAGGTGATTTTGAGGAAAGGCTGAAGGCCGTCGTTAGCGAGCTTGAGAATCATGAGAATGCAATTCTCTTCATTGACGAGATTCACACCGTCATTGGCGCAGGCGCGACCTCCGGAGGAGCCATGGACGCTTCGAATCTCCTGAAGCCCGCTTTGCAGGGAGGCAGGCTCCGATGCATGGGATCCACAACATACAAGGAATTCCGGCAGCATTTCGAGAAGGACCGGGCGCTAAGCCGCAGATTTCAGAAGATTGACGTGAATGAGCCGACCGTTGACGATTCGGTAAAGATCCTAAAGGGTCTCAAACCCTATTTCGAGAAACACCACGACATCCGGTACACCACGGACGCGATCCGTTCCGCCGTGGAACTGTCGGTGCGCTACATTCATGACCGCAAGCTGCCTGACAAGGCCATAGATGTGATAGACGAGGCTGGTGCGGCCCAGCACCTTCTGACGGAATCAAGGCGTCGCAAGACCATCAGCGCCAGGGAGATCGAGGCGGTTGTTGCCAAGATTGCCCGCATTCCACCAAAGACCGTCTCGAAAGACGACGCCGAGACACTCAGGGAGCTGGAGCTGAATCTCAAGCGTGTGGTCTTCGGTCAGGATCCTGCGATCGAAGCGCTGTCCTCGTCGATCAAGCTGGCCCGCGCGGGGCTGCGTGAACCCGAAAAACCGATCGGAAACTATCTCTTCGCGGGGCCTACGGGTGTCGGGAAGACGGAAGTGGCAAAGCAGCTCGCCGATACGCTTGGTGTGAATCTTCTGCGCTTCGACATGTCCGAATATATGGAAAGGCATGCGGTCAGCCGTCTGATTGGTGCGCCCCCTGGCTATGTCGGTTTCGACCAGGGTGGTATGCTTACGGATGGTGTGGACCAGCATCCACACTCCGTCCTTCTGCTCGATGAGATCGAAAAGGCGCATCAGGACGTCTACAACATCCTGCTGCAGGTGATGGATCACGGAAAGCTTACGGATCACAACGGGCGACAGGTGGATTTCCGAAACGTGATCCTGATCCTGACCACGAATGCCGGCGCCGCCGAGCAGGCTCGGGAGGCCATTGGATTTGGCCGTGAACGCCGCGAGGGAGAGGATACCGCTGCCATTGAGCGGATATTCACCCCGGAATTCCGCAACCGGCTGGATGCGGTCATCAGCTTTGCTCCGCTGGATAGAGAGACGATCCTGCGGGTGGTTGAGAAATTCGTGGTTCAGCTAGAGGCCCAGCTCATGGATCGAAATGTCACCATTGAACTAACGCGCCAGGCCGCTGAACTGCTGGCCAGGAAGGGCTATGATGACAAGATGGGGGCTCGTCCGCTTGGCCGCGTGATTCAGGAACAGATCAAGAAGCCGCTGGCGGAAGAACTGCTCTTTGGCAGGCTCGCCAAGGGAGGCCTCGTGAAGGTAGGTGTGAAGGACGGCAAGATCGACCTTCGAATTGAAGAGGCGCAGGTGCCGAGGATTTCGGCTAGAAAACCACCGCTTCTAACCGCCGAATAGCCAATAGCCGACGCGGCTGCCCGGCTCCGCAGCGTAGGATTGCGATGCCCGCTGGCGATCTGGAAATCGGGCCATTGGTTGCAAAGAATTCTGACTGGATCCTGCGTTCGCGATCTGACGGCAGGTTGCGGTTTTCTATTTCTCGGTGAGCTTCAGTTCGATCCGGCGATTCTGCGCCCGGGCCTCTGGCGTGGTTCCTGGGTTAATCGGGTGGTACTGACCGAACCCCGCGGCCGCCAGTCTATTGGGTGGAAAGCCCAGCTCTTCGGTCATGTACCGGACCACTGACAGCGCCCGCGCCTGGCTGAGCTCCCAGTTGTTGGTGTAGGGCCGATCATCGCTGATGAAGGGAACGTCGTCCGTATGCCCGTCCACACGGATGACCCAGTCGATCCCGGGGGGAATGCCGGTCGCCACTTCACGGAGCGTTTCCACCACCTGCCCGATCTGTGCCATCCCTTCGGGTGCCAGGTCCGCCTCAGCGGATTCGAAGAGCACTTCGGATGAGAACACGAACCGGTCGCCTTCGATCCTCACACCCTCCCGATCCTCCAGCACCTTGCGCAGTTCGCCGAAGAACTCGGACCGATATGCCTGCAGCTGCCGCGCCTCTTCCTCCAGCCTTATGCGCTCGGCCTCTTCCATTTCCGCACGAAGCCTCTGTTCAGACGCCACCTTGGCAAGGGCGGCGTTCAGTCTCTGGCCGAGAGATTCAATCTGCGCCCTGGATTCCATGTCCTGCTCCTCGGAGATGTTGAGAATCCCCTGCAGCCGCAGGATCTCATCCTTCAGGCTCTCCGCCTGCAGTCGGAGGGCCTCGGCCTTTCGCTGGCTGTCGGCCGATTGGGTCTCTGTTTCCTCAAGCCGTCGATTGGCTGTCGCCAGCAGGGCGGCCCGCCGTTCCGCCTCTCCCTGCGATTCCATCAGCCGGTTTTCCAGCTCCACTTCCGCCGCCCGCGCCGCGGCAAGCAGGGTTAGCGCCTCCTCCGCCTCCCTCCTTTTCTCCTCCAGTGCGAGCGTCAGCGCCGACAGTTCGGCGTCCGAGTCGGCCAGTCTGTTCCGGAGCGCCTGAGCAGCAGCAGCTTCGGCGAGCTTTGCGGCCTCCTCTTCGTTCAGTCTTGTCTGCATGCTCTCGAGCCGTTCGCGAATGGCGAGTGCAGCGGCTTCCTCCTTCAGTCTTGCCGCTTCCTCGTCGGAGAGCCTTTCCTCGGTGTTCTTAAGCCGCTCGCGGAGCGCCTGTGCAGCTGCGGCCTCGGCGAGCCTTGCCTGCTCCTCCCGGGTGAGTCTCTGCTCGGTTCCCCGCAGCTGCTCGCGGAGGGCGAGTGCAGCGGCTTCCTCCTTCAGTCTTGCCGTCTCCTCGTCGGAGAGCCTCTGCTCGGTGTTCTCGAGCCTTTCGCGGAGCGCCTGCGCTGCTGCGGCCTCGGCGAGCCTTGCCTGCTCTTCCTGGGTGAGTCTATGCTGAGTTCCCTGGAGCTGTTCCCTGAGGGCCTGGGCTGCGGCCTCCTGCGCGAGCCTCGCCGCTTCCTCGTCGGAGAGCCTCTGCTCGGTGTTCTCGAGCCTTTCGCGGAGCGCCTGTGCAGCTGCGGCCTCGGCGAGCCTTGCCTGCTCTTCCTGGGTGAGCCTCTGCTGAGTTCCCTGGAGCTGTTCCCTGAGGGCCTGGGCCGCGGCCTCCTGCGCGAGCCTCGCCGCTTCCTCGTCGGAGAGCCTCTGCTCGGTGTTCTCGAGCCTTTCGCGGAGCGCCTGCGCTGCTGCGGCCTCGGCGAGCCTTGCCTGCTCTTCCTGGGTGAGCCTCTGCTGAGTTCCCTGGAGCTGTTCCCTGAGGGCCTGGGCCGCGGCCTCCTGCGCGAGCCTTGCCGCTTCCTCGTCGGAGAGCCTCTGCTCGGTGTTCTCGAGCCTTTCGCGGAGCGCCTGCGCTGCTGCGGCCTCGGCGAGCCTTGCCTGCTCTTCCTGGGTGAGTCTCTGCTGAGTTCCCTGGAGCTGTTCCCTGAGGGCCTGGGCCGCGGCTTCCTCCTTCAGTCTTGCCGTCTCCTCGTCGGAGAGCCTTTCCTCGGTGTTCTCGAGCCTTTCGCGGAGCGCCTGCGCTGCTGCGGCCTCGGCGAGCCTTGCCTGCTCTTCCTGGGTGAGTCTCTGCTGAGTTCCCTGGAGCTGTTCCCTGAGGGCCTGGGCCGCGGCTTCCTCCTTCAGTCTTGCCGTCTCCTCGTCGGAGAGCCTTTCCTCGGTGTTCTCGAGCCTTTCGCGGAGCGCCTGAGCTGCTGCGGCCTCGGCGAGCCTTGCCTGCTCTTCCTGGGTGAGTCTCTGCTGAGTTCCCTGGAGCTGTTCCCTGAGGGCCTGGGCCGCGGCCTCCTGCGCGAGCCTCGCCGCTTCCTCGTCGGAGAGCCTCTGCTCGGTGTTCTCGAGCCTTTCGCGGAGTGCCTGCGCTGCTGCGGCCTCGGCGAGCCTTGCCTGCTCTTCCTGGGTGAGCCTCTGCTGAGTTCCCTGGAGCTGTTCCCTGAGGGCCTGGGCCGCGGCCTCCTGCGCGAGCCTCGCCGCTTCCTCGTCGGAGAGCCTCTGCTCGGTGTTCTCGAGCCTTTCGCGGAGCGCCTGCGCTGCTGCGGCCTCGGCGAGCCTTGCCTGCTCTTCCTGGGTGAGTCTCTGCTGAGTTCCCTGGAGCTGTTCCCTGAGGGCCTGGGCCGCGGCCTCCTGCGCGAGCCTCGCCGCTTCCTCGTCGGAGAGCCTCTGCTCGGTGTTCTCGAGCCTTTCGCGGAGCGCTTGTGCTGCTGCGACCTCGGCGAGCCTTGCCTGCTCTTCCTGGGTGAGTCTCTGCTGAGTTCCCTGGAGCTGTTCCCTGAGGGCCTGGGCCGCGGCCTCCTGCGCGAGCCTCGCCGCTTCCTCGTCGGAGAGCCTCTGCTCGGTGTTCTCGAGCCTTTCGCGGAGCGCCTGCGCTGCTGCGGCCTCGGCGAGCCTTGCCTGCTCTTCCTGGGTGAGTCTCTGCTGAGTTCCCTGGAGCTGTTCCCTGAGGGCCTGGGCCGCGGCCTCCTGCGCGAGCCTCGCCGCTTCCTCGTCGGAGAGCCTTTCCTCGGTGTTCTCGAGCCTTTCGCGGAGCGCCTGTGCTGCTGCGGCCTCGGCGAGCCTTGCCTGCTCTTCCTGGGTGAGTCTCTGCTGAGTTCCCTGGAGCTGTTCCCTGAGGGCCTGGGCCGCGGCCTCCTGCGCGAGCCTCGCCGCTTCCTCGTCGGAGAGCCTCTGCTCGGTGTTCTCGAGCCTTTCGCGGAGCGCCTGCGCTGCTGCGGCCTCGGCGAGTCGCGCTTTGGTTTCCTCATCAAGAAATGTTTCGAGTTCTGCGAACTGCACCTGAAGTTCTTCCAGCGCCGCACCTTCCGCAAGAGCAAGTGCCTGTGCCGCGCTCAGTTCCGTTTCAAGTTCCGTGATACTCGCCAATGCGGCGGCGCTGGTGACGCTCTCCTGCGAAAGCGCGGCTTGGACCAGCGTCAGATTTTCGCTCAGCGTTTCATTTTCTCTGGCGGCATCCTCCAGCTGCGCAAGTACCTGCGCTAAAGAAGTTTCGTCTTCCTGTGCCTGGCTACGCAGATCCGCCACCAGCGCCTCGAGCGCTTCGCGCCGCGCCGCAGCCAGACGGGCTGCCTCGGCTTGCTCGTCAATCTCGCTGCGTGCCTGCGCGAGTGCCAGCCTCAGCGCCTCGCCCTGCGAAACCAGTTCGGCGTTCTGATTGCGGAGTGCCGCCAGGTCGGTTCCCAACGCGACCTGCGCCGTGCGCGCCTCGTTTCTCTGTGCCAGGAGTGACGCAACCTGTTCCTCGAAGCTCGCAATTCGTGCGCTTTGGCCGTCAAGTGCCGTTTGCTGCTGTGAAACCTGTAACCGAAGTGAGGCGATGAGCTCCTGCTGCGCGGATTCGTTGGATCGCGAATCCTCCAGATTCCTGTTTAGGGAGCCGACTTCTCCCTGCAGACGAAACGCCCGCTGTTGCTCCGCTCCAAGTGCTTTCGCAAGCTGTGTGATCTCACTGGTGAGCTGATCCAGTTCGCTTGCCTGCCCACTGATCGTCTCCCGCAGCACGAATTGTACAAACATGAAAATCGTCAGAACGAACATTAACACAAGCAGCAGGCCGGTCATGGCATCCACAAAGCCAGGCCAGATGTTCCCCGTCAGGCGCTGGGTGGATCTGCGGGTAAGGGCCATTGCGCAATCTTTCGCTAACGGTCGGCGAGCTGGCGTACAGCTTTGGTGAGGGCCGCGATCTCCATCCGCAGGTCAGACGTGGCTTCCTGCCGCCCAGAGGCCATTTCCTCCAGGATGCGCAGAAGCTGCACGTCAATCGAACGAATCCGCATTCTGCTCTCGGCATCGAGTCCATTGACCGTTTCATCCCGGTCCGTGAGGAGTTGAACGAGTTCGGCCTGGCTGTCAGCAATTCGCTTCAACGTGCTGACGCTTTGATCATCCTGCAGATGCTGTGCTAACCGGTCTATGGATCCGGCCAGGTCGGTCAGCATTCCGTCAATGGTGGCACGATCCTCTACAACCTGAATGAAAATCGCATGCAGGGACTTCATCTGTTCGGAAACCTGACTCAGCGCGGCAACCGATGTGTCCTGTTCAGTAGTGGCTTCGCCGTCCCCGAAGGAAATCCCTAGCCGCGTGATGGTCGAAAGCCATTCCTCAAGCTCTCTATAAAACCGGTGCTGTCCATGTCCTGCGAACAGCTCCAGCAGTCCGACCACCAAAGAACCAGCCAGTCCAAGAAGCGATGAAGCGAACGCGACGCCCATGCCGCCGAGCTGTGTTTCCAGCCCGGTCATTAGCCGGTTGAATATGGCAATGCCTGCTTCGTCCTCCTGCGGCGCAAGCGATCGAATTGTATCCACCACTGCCGGGACGGTGGTGGCGAGACCAAAGAACGTGCCCAAGAGGCCCAGAAAAACCAACAGATTGACGATGTATCGCGTTAAGTCCCGCAGCTCGTCGATCCGTGTGGCGACTGAATCCAGAATTGACCGTGCCGATGTTGAGCTGATCTGGATTTTCTGCCCGCGCGACTTCAGCAGTTGGGCTAGTGGGGCAAGGAGCCGGGGTGGTCTGGTGGTTGTCGCGTCGGGATGCCCTCTCGCAACCCGCACGATCCAGCTTACTGAAACCGCGATCATCAGCACCTGCCAGAAGCAGGCGAGAATGCCAATGATGAAGACGAGGAAGATAAAGCCATTCAGCCATGGATTCGCCAGAAACACAGGTGCCACGCGAGGGTAGGCGATGTAACACCCGAATCCCGCTAGTAGAAGCACGGTGCTCATCAGCAGAAACTGGCGGACCGGCTGGGTGAAGAGGGGCTCGGCCTCGCGCCTTGGTTTGTCCATATGGACTTCCGTCCTGATCTGTTGCTCTGTGTTCAGGCAGGTTTCGGCCCATTAGGCGTGCTCCCGCCAACGCTTCTTTTGTGTTATCTCGCTACTTTGTCAACATCCGAACGCGATCCGCCAGCCAGACCAGTTCGCTATCCTCTATGCCCAACTCGGCCAGACGCGCTGCGGTGTTGAAGAGATATTCCATGTTTGGGCCGCGTCCACCTGACGCCCGCATGATGATTTCGGCCTGCTGCTCAAGCGGGAGGCTGCCACAATACTGCGTGTGATTGGTATCCACTACGTAGACGACCGCTTCGACCTGTCTGCCGTCCGCTAGCCTGACGACCAGAAGCCGTTCCAGATAGGCGGACGAAATCAGTTCGCGTTCACGTAGGCCCTCAAGGGTCTCGGCCCGAGCGACAGCTGGCACCGCAAATGCCAGGCCGGTGCATTGCGACATGTCATCGGGGTCGAGTGCCAGAACCAGTCCTGGCAGGTCCCTTGTCCCGCGATGGTGGATTGAGCGCATGCAGAACCGGCGTGTATAACCTGGTAGCGTCGCAAGGACTCTTTCTTCGTAAGGGAAGCCTGGATTCCAGATCAGGGAACCATATCCGAATACCCACAGATGGCCGTCTTCCATGGTTCTGGTCCTTTTCCGCAATTGCCTATAGATACCAGTTTTCGGAAAGGATCAAAGGAGGCTGAATGCGCCTGTTGCTGATCGCAGTCGTTGCAGCCGCGGCGCTTTGGTCCGGGTATTGGTGGTTCGGATCGCGGGCTGTCGAGATCGGCCTGCGCGGCTGGCTTGACAGCCGCCCTGCCGCAGGCTGGGTCGCAAACTATGCCTCCATCCGCACCCAGGGATTTCCAAACCGTTTCGACACAACCATTGAAGGGCTTGAACTCGCGGACCCTGCTAGGGGCATTGCCTGGTCCACGCCGCTCTTCCAAATCCTGCGGCTCAGCTACCGTCCAAACCACGTTATTGCGGTGTGGCCCGACGAACAGATCTTCTCCACCTCGGAGGGACGCGTCACCGTCCGTACGAGTCAGGCCCGGGCCAGTCTGGTATTCAAGCCTGGCCTGGATTTGGAACTGGATCGTGCGACCGCGGTGTTTGAGAACATTAGGCTGGAATCCTCAACTGGCTGGACCGCTGAGGCAGCGGAAGGCAGGTTTGCCTTCCATGCCTTGGAAGCTGAGCAATATGCTCAACATGCTGTCAAACTCGGAATTGAGGCGAAGGGAATCCACCTCGTGAGTGCAGCTGCGGCTCCAGAGGATCCTGTCTTTGTGAAACTCGACACGGAGCTGGATTTCGACTCCGCCTGGAACCGCCATACCATGGAGGCACGCCCTCCGGCCCTTACCGCCCTCCGGCTGAACCTGTTGCAGGCTGTTTGGGGCAAGCTCGAATTCAGGGCTGCGGGTGACTTAACTGTGGACGCCGCGGGTCTTGCAAGCGGAAACATAACCATTGAGGCGAAAAACTGGCGGGAGCTGCTGCTGGCTGCCGTCGCTGCCGGCTGGATTGCCGGAAGTGACTTCAGCGTTCTGGAAACGGGCCTCGGCCTTCTGGCTGCGCTCTCTGGAGAGTCCGAAACCCTTGACGCAACGCTCACGCTTAGACGTGGACAGATCAGCATTGGTCCGGTTCCACTCGGCACGCTCCGGCCATTATTAATTCGATAGGCTGCAACGCTGGAATTCCCCGACTGCGGATGGAGGGCTGCAGATCTGGATCAATGGGCTCCCGCAGCATCTGGCCGTGGCGAATCGACAGAGACTCAGGACGCGCCCGGCGGCTCTTCGGTCCAATGAGGTTCGCGTAGTCGATTGGGCAAAGAACCCCGCCGAGACTTCTCCAGGTGTGAGAGCGGAATACGAAGGATCTACCTGGCCGCCCCTAAATGTCGATAATGTCTCAGTTTGACTGTAATGTTCCGTATTTCGTCCAAGCTCTTTCGATGCCAGATGCCAGCGCATCAATCAGCAAACCCTGACCGAGGTAAATCCATTCAGACATGGCCAGCGTATGAAGGGGAAAGAAGGCTGTGCTCCAGACTTCCGGGCAGCTCCGTTGGGAATTGGACACGGGCCTTAACTGGACGGCGATGGCGATTCACCTGGATCCGGAGTGCCGAACGGGCCATCGTGACTTTTAGGTCCGTTCCATCCGCGTCCCGACGGGATTTTCCGCTGATGCCGCCTACCTGTCATTCTCAAGGCCATCCGTCTCAGTGAGCTCCCTCAATTCTTCGAGATCTGGCTTTGGGGTTCGCGTTGCGAAATGGCCATCGGTCACTTTCCGCCGCTGAACATTTCCCAGACCGGGGGGGTACCGAATGCACATCACAAATCAAATTGGGACACTTCCAAATGTCCTAGTGCACGCTCACTGGCGCCAGATCGTTCTGCCGGGCAAGCGCGAAAGCAAGATGGCGGTCACGCACCAGCGCAAGCCGCTCGCCTTCAGAGTTATGCACAGCAAAGACTGTTTTGGTTCCGCCTACCTGTTCCCGAACCTCCTCTGGAAGATCCTTTGTGGCCACGGGCCGGACATAGACGATCCGGCCTTCGGCTTCAGGTCCAAAATCATATGACTGATTCATGGCGTTTCTCCTGCCGTAGACCGGCTGATCCTAATTGTCTGCACATCTTTCTTTGGCTCTATTCTTGCGAGGTCGATGTGCAGAATGCCGTTTTCCAGCCAGGCTTCGGACACCTCAACTCCTTCGGCCAGCGCAAAACTGCGCTGGAACTGCCGTGCGGCAATGCCGCGGTGGAGAAACACCCGTTGCTTGTCCTCGTCGGCCTGTTTCCCGCGAACGACAAGCTGCCTGTCCTCAACGGTGACGCTCAGGTCATCTTCGCCAAAACCAGCCACAGCAAGTGTGATTCGATAGGCGTTCGAGCCTTTCTGTTCTATATTGAAAGGAGGGTAACCATTACTGTCGGACCTGGCCGTCCGCTCCATCAATCTTTCAAGCCGATCAAAACCCAGTAAATATGGGTGCGATCCCAAACCTAGTTTAGTCATTGACGCGTCCTTTCCTAAGCGGCGGTCGTGCCAGCCCCCTTTGGGCAGCCAGCGGTAAGAATATGTGGTTGTCGCCCTAAGCCCGCAACCGCATCCTGCAGAATGTTGTTTCATTTAGGTTGTGGGTAGCCATAATCAAGGGAGACGAAGCCCTTGAGTGGTTCGATGGAGTGGAGCATTTCCGCCCTGCCGCTGGCTGAACGTGAACGGAAAGAGTCCATCCCCTTGGAGCCAACGGGCGCATTTCGACTCATTCTGGAGCGGGCGAACGTAATGGCAAAGAACATAAACGAAGTTTGGAAAGTCCTGGGCCAAGATCCCATAGGCGTTAACCTGTAGCCCCAACCCGCTCCGATGGCCCCTGCGAATCGCGTCCGCACGACACATCTATGTCGCTCCGCGGCAACAGGTTTACGCTGATGCCGGGCTGCACCCGGCCGATGGATGCCGTCTGAGGAAAAAGTGATCCAGATTGAACTGGACGCGCTGAAACGGGGTCACCACGATCTCGAAAGGACAATCATCAAACTGCGGGATGCTGGGGATTCCGACCTGCTTCGTCTGCGGCGCCTGAGGAAGCGCGGGCCCACGCCAGGGACCGAATCCGGTAGGTCAAGAACATGCTTACACCCGACATCATTGCGTAGGAAGTGGATCGCGCTGTAGGATGTGCCTTGTGGGACAGGCGTGAATGACGTGGACATACAGGTTGGAATAATTATGGGCAGTCAGTCCGACTGGCCCACCATGCGGGCGGCGGCTGAGCTTCTCGATGAACTGGGCATCGCTTATGAAACCCGGATCGTTTCGGCGCACCGCACCCCTGAACGACTCTGGAATTATGGGAATGCGGCTGTCAGCCGCGGTCTTAAGGTGATCATTGCTGGCGCGGGCGGAGCGGCACATCTGCCCGGAATGATGGCTTCCAAGACCCGCCTTCCGGTAATCGGGGTGCCGGTTCGAACCGAGGCGCTGGGAGGCGTGGACAGCCTGCATTCCATTGTGCAGATGCCACGGGGATGCCCTGTTGCGACCGTGGGAATTGGCAATGCCTTGAATGCAGCGCTTCTAGCTGCCCAGATACTTGCCCTGCTGGATCCACGTGTCGCGGAGCGTCTGGATGCATGGCGCACCCGACTCACCGCATCGGTTCCAGAGGAACCGGTTGATGACTGAACCGCTCGAGCCGGGTGGAGTCATCGGCATTCTTGGTGGTGGTCAGCTCGGACGAATGCTCTCAGTCGCTGCCGCGCGGCTGGGGTTTCGGTGCCATGTGTTCGAGCCTGGATCTGAGCCTCCGGCCAGCCATGTCGCGCGCTGGACTACAATGGCTGATTACGGCAACTTGACAGCTCTGGCCGCGTTCGCCGAGAGCGTCGACGTGATTACCCTTGAGTTCGAAAACGTTCCCTCCGAGACACTTGATCTGTTGGGAGCGCGACGTCCGGTTCGTCCGAATCGGCGAGCACTGGAGACCAGTCAGGATCGTTTGAGCGAAAAGGAGTTCCTGCGGGATCTCGGCCTTGCCACAGCTCCTTTCGCTTCGGTCAATGCGATCGACGACCTGGATGAGGCGATCCTGGTGACTGGACTGCCCGCAGTGCTGAAGACCCGCCGATTCGGATATGATGGGAAGGGTCAAGTTCACCTGGGCCCTTCAGACAGTCCTGCCGCCGCGCTGGCAAGTCTTCACGGTGCACCGGCGATTCTTGAGGGATTCGTCGAGTTCAGCCAGGAGATCAGCGTCATCGCCGCACGTGGTCTGAATGGCCAGATCGCCTGTTTCGATCCCGGTGCGAACATACATCGCGATGGTATCCTTCGCACCACCACCGTTCCGGCCCGTCTAGGTTCAACTGAACGTGCCGAGGCAGTTCTGCTCGCGGGTCGGATCCTTAACGAGCTGGACTACGTCGGTGTCCTCGGCGTGGAACTGTTCGTCACTCCGAGGGGTCTGGTCGTCAATGAGATCGCTCCGCGTGTGCATAATTCAGGGCACTGGACGCAGAACGGCTGCTTCATTGACCAGTTCGAACAGCATATTCGCGCCATTGCTGGCTGGCCCCTGGGGGATGGGAGGCGCCATAGTGACATCATCATGGAGAACCTGATCGGGGATGATGTTGATCGTCTCCCGGAGTTATTGATTGAGAAAGACGTTGCGATTCACATGTATGGCAAGGCCGAGGTCCGCTCGGGTCGCAAGATGGGCCATGTGAACCGGATTCTGCGCAACGTCTGATCCCGTTCAGTCCCACTCCACTTCCTGTCTTGCCGCCAGTGTGGATTCGCGGCAGTTCAGGCTTCATCATGTTACGATCGCCTCGCATCGCCGTTCGTGCGCTGATCCTGAGGGACCAGCGGCTGTTGCTGGTCAATGCCTATCCTGATGGGCAGTCCGACCTCTGGTGCGCACCTGGCGGTGGTGTCAACGCGCATCAGTCCCTGCCGGACAATCTTGTCCGCGAGGTTAGGGAAGAAACCGGTCTGACCATCACTGTCGGAGCTCCCGCGCTGGTCAACGAGTTCCATGACCCCGAGCGCCGGTTTCACCAGATCGACATATATTTCCGATGCTTTGCCACTGCATCGATTCCACAGCGCTGGACCGATCCTGAAGGGATTGTCACAGCGCGCCGTTTCTTCAGCCGGGAAGAGCTACTTGACATTCGCTACAAGCCCGACAGCCTGCCGCTGGTTGCCTGGGAGGTTCGTCCGTCCATCCTCTATGATCCACTGGAACCCCTTGTCCGTTAGGTCTGTGTTCCTGCGGTGATCCGCGGATCGGAGATGGGTGGAAGATTCGAGACTCCATCGTCTCCGTTGCAGCGCGGCCTGTTCCTGCTGGCCGTTCTGGCTAGGAAGGGGCACGGGCCACTTCGGTCGACGTCATTAGTTCGCTACGACAGGCAAGGTGCAGGTTCTTCCGCCACATCTTTGTGTACTGGACAGCAACGAGGTTTTCCGCCGACCGGAACTGTGGTTCTGGGTTCGAAGCCTCTTGCCGCTGGAAGCGACCTCAGATACTAACGGCTGGAATTGGCTTGAACCGCTGGCAGGAAAACAGGATGAGACTCACTGGAACAATCAGGGCAGGCATGGTCCTCGCCGTATTGCTCGCCCTTTCCGCATGTGGCGACAGGGAAGGCCGAAAGGGTCTCTTTGGCAAACGCGACAAAAACAGCCAGACCGGCGAACAGACCGAGTCCCAACCTGCGAGAGCGTCCGCTGAAGAAACCGAGGAACGGGAAACCATCTGGGACCTGTTTGAAGGTCGGGACGATCCAAACACCACCATTGAGGTGAATAGATACCTTTGGAACGCTTCTCTGGACGTTCTCAACTTCCTTCCCGTGGAGGCAACGGATCCATTCTCCGGCCTCATTCTTACTGGTTATGGTACGCCTCCGGGTGGCGGGCGCGCCTATCGTGCCACTATCCACGTGCGTGATCCAGCCCTTGACGCCCGTTCGCTCACTGTTTCGCTTCACACTCGCAGCGGCCCTGTCGCACGCGAAACCGTTCTTGCTGTCGAGGACGCGATCTTGACACGCGCTCGCTATCTGCGACTCCAGGACGGGCGGCTATAGATTGTGCCACCTGCCTGATTGCGTCAGCGCCGGACCAGATTTCGAATTGTTCAGGAATTATTGAGGAAGGCGACCGAATGTCCCGCTATTCCGCAAAGGACATCGAACGGAAATGGCAGGAAAGATGGGAAAGCGCTGGTGCCTTCCTTGCCCGCCGCGATCCAGCCAAGCCCAAATACTATGTATTGGAAATGTTCCCGTATCCCTCGGGGCGCATCCATATGGGGCATGTCCGCAACTATACGATGGGCGATGTCATCGCCCGTTACAAGGCGTCCTGCGGTTTCAGCGTGCTGCACCCAATGGGTTGGGATGCCTTTGGCATGCCTGCCGAAAACGCGGCGATGGAACGGGGCGGACATCCAAGGGAATGGACCTACGGAAACATTAACGACATGCGTGCGCAGATGAGACCGCTGGGTCTGTCCATCGACTGGACACGCGAGTTCGCCACCTGCGACCCCGAATACTACGGTCAGCAGCAGTCGCTGTTCATCGATTTCCTTGAGCGGGGCCTGGTCTACCGCAAGGCAGCCACAGTTAACTGGGATCCAGTTGACATGACTGTCCTGGCAAACGAGCAGGTGATTGACGGCAGGGGCTGGAGATCAGGCGCTCCGGTGGAGCGGCGCGAGCTGACGCAGTGGTTCTTCAGGATCAGTGACTTCTCCGAGGATCTGCTCAATTCCCTCGACGGGCTGGATGCGTGGCCCGAAAAGGTCAAGCTGATGCAGCGCAACTGGATTGGGAAGTCCCGTGGCCTTCAACTCCCCTTCAGTCTAGTTGATGGCCCTGACGGCCACGATGGGATCGAGGTCTACACCACGCGACCTGATACTCTGATGGGCGCGACTTTCGTTGCTGTTTCTCCCGATCACCCACTGGCGAGAACGCTGGAACGGCAGGATCCGAAAGTCGCCGAATTCAACGCCGAATGCCGCAGTGTGGGCACCTCCGAGGAGGAACTGGAGAAGGCTGGGAAGAAGGGTTTCGACACTGGTCTGCGATGTCACCACCCGTTTGACACGCAATGGGAGCTTCCGGTCTATATCGCAAATTTCATTCTGATGGATTACGGCACCGGTGCGATTTTCGGTTGTCCGGCGCACGACCAGCGCGACCTTGATTTTGCCCGGGCCTATGGACTCGATGTCATCGACACCTTCGTCGCGCTGGAGCATGGAACGCCGGTTGAATCCGAGGCTTTCGTTCCGCCCAAATCCGAGCGGGTGAAGTGGACCAGGGCCTTCGGCTGGTCGGAGGATGCGACCGGGGATGAGGCGATTGAAGCAGCAATATCGATCTGCGAAGGCAAGGGACTTGGCAAAGGGGTCGTGAAATACCGGCTGCGCGACTGGGGTCTGTCCCGACAGCGTTACTGGGGTTGCCCGATTCCGGTGCTGCACTGCGACAGGTGTGGCGTCGTGCCCGAGCGAAAGGAGAATCTGCCAGTCAGGCTTCCCGATGACGTCACTTTCGATGCGCCAGGCAATCCGCTTGACCGGCATCCAACCTGGCGAAGCTGCACCTGCCCGACCTGCGGACGGTCTGCGCGGCGAGAGACCGACACGATGGATACCTTTGTGGATTCCGCCTGGTATTTCGTGCGTTTTACCGCTCCAGGTGCGGACACTCCGACCGATAAGGATGATGTCGGATACTGGATGAACGTGGATCAGTATATCGGGGGCGTCGAGCACGCGATCCTGCACCTGCTCTATTCCCGCTTTTTCGCCCGTGCGATGCATATCTGCGGCCACCTGCCAGAGTCGACCGTCGAGCCGTTTGACGCGCTCTTTACCCAGGGCATGGTGACGCATCAGGCGTATTATAGGGACCTGGAAGTCGTCACCAGAGGCGGTTCGCATGCGCCTGGGCAGGAGCCGACTGCGGAAGGGGATGAAACATACAGCTCCCGCAGGCAGTATTTATTCCCGGAGGAAGTCGAGCAGCGTTCGGATGGAAACTATTACGAAAAGCTGGGAGACACACATGCTTTGGCCGAAGACAGCAGGGAATGGGCGGGTCATAGGGTTAGCGTTCTTCCTGCGGTCAAGATGTCAAAATCAAAAAGGAATGTCGTGGATCCGGTGAACATCATCGAATCCTACGGTGCCGATACCGCCCGCTGGTTTGTCCTCTCCGACAGTCCGCCGGAACGCGATGTGGAGTGGACCGCCGCTGGGGCGGAGGCCGCTCACAGGCATCTGACCCGCATCCACCGCATGGCTGCCGAAGTCAGGGATAATGCCGAAGCTCCAACCGACGTCGATCTGGAGCTTGCCCGTGCGATGCACAGGACCATTCATGACGTCACCATGGGCATTGAGAGCTTCGGCTTCAACACCGCGATTGCGAAGCTTTATGCATTCAATGGAGCCATCATGAAGGCGAAACCGGGTACCGCGACCCGAATTGAGGCCATCAAAACGCTCGCCCACCTCATGTCACCGTTCACCCCCCACCTTTCTGAGGAGATATGGGAGATGCTGGGTGGTCAGGGTCTCCTTGCCAGCGCACCGTGGCCTGAGGCAGATCCTGCCATGCTGGCCGATAGTACGGTCACGCTGCCGATCCAGGTTAACGGTAAACGGCGTTCGGAAATCACGGTTGCCAAAGATCTCCTGAGGGATGAGATCGAGAGACTTGCCCTAGCCGATCCGGCCGTGGTTAGAGCGCTCAACGGAGGCAGCCCGAAGAAACTTGTGGTCGTACCGAACCGTATCGTCAATGTCGTTCTTTAGATCATCCCCCGGACGCACAGATGCGGTGCCTCGTTCCGGGCCGTTTCGGTCGATCTCGGTTTCGTCAGCCGCACGCTGCGTGGTCCTGGGGCTATGTCTGTTCGTTTTCGCCGCCTGCAACTACACACCGGCATACGCTCCCGGGGGGGCAGGTTATGGACTCGCGGGTTCGATTCTCGTTCAGGAGCCCGGTTCCCTAGACGATTATGTCTTCGCGATGCGGCTTGAGGAACGGCTTGGCCGTCCACACAGTGCGCGCTACCTGCTCAACTACAGAATAGAAACCAACACCGAAGGTGTTGGCCGTACGCCGGAGCAGAAGATTACCCGTTTCAATGTATCCGGTACGGCCCAATACGAGGTAATCGATGCCGCTACAGGTAACGTGGTGCATTCAGGAACGGTTGAGGGGCGCACCGGTTATTCGGCGAAACTTCCCCTGGCCAGCGCTCGGGCGGCGGCCCGTGATGCCAGCAAACGTCTAATGGTCATTCTTGCGGACCAGGTTGCTGTTCGCGCTCTTGCCGGTTACAGGGACTGGGAGGGTTGAAGCTTTCCGGGCGAGACGCGGCAAGGCATTTCGCCAGGCCAGATCCGTCAGCCACTGGCACCCTGCTCTATGGTCAGGATGCCATGCGTGTGGCCCTGAAACGTCAGGAACTCATTTCCGGCATAATTGGTCCGAAGGGCGAGGAGGAAATGCGGCTCGAACGCGTCCCTGCCGCAAGCCTGCGCAAGGAATCCGCACTTCTGGGCGACATGGTCAAGGCGCAGGGGTTCTTTCCAGGACCGCGAGCTGTTCTGGTCGAAGGTGCGGGGGACGGTCTGGCCAAAACCATCAGGGCAGCGCTTGGCGTCTGGAAACCAGGGGATGCCCAGATCATCGTGACCGCTGGTGCTCTGCCTGCCCGTTCGACCTTGAGAAAGGCATTCGAAGAACACAGGACCGCCTTTGCGGTTGGGATATACAACGACCCTCCCAGCCAGAGCGAGATCGAAGCCGAATTGCGGAGGGCTGGTCTGGGCAGTATTGATGGCAAGGCCATGGCTGCCCTGGCAGCTCTTGCTTACAGGATTGACGCTGGCGACCTGCGGCAGACCATTGAGAAACTCGCTCTATACAAACTTGGGGACAGTTCAGCGACAACGTCGGCGGATGTGGAAGCCTGTGCGCCAGCCACGGTGGAGGCGGCCGTTGACGACCTGCTGAACGTGGTTGCTGAGGCGCGCACGGCGGATATTGGCCCGTTGATACAGATGCTGGCGGGTCAGGGTGTTACGCCTGTTACCCTCTGCATCGGCGCGACTCGGCATTTCCGCGCCCTTCATACAGCATCCTGCGATCCAGGCGGACCTGGAACGGGAATCGCGAAGCTGCGTCCGCCGGTATATGGTCCGCGCCGCGGTCGGATGTTGCAGCAGGCGCGTGGCTGGGGACTTGGTAAACTGGAGCGGGCTCTTGGAATGCTCACCGACACTGATCTTCAGCTCCGCTCGGCGAACCAGACTGCGCCACAGATGGCCGTTGTGGAGCGAACGCTGATCCGGCTCTCGATGCTTGCCGCCGCCCGTCGATAGACCGATCCGCTTGATTCCGGTGAATTCTGCCGGATGGCTGGTGATCGGCTGTGTTCGTGTAGAGGTGGGACGGACGCCAGCTGTGGTTGCGTTTTCTCTCCAAAGCGGAACTTCGTGCAGGGCATCTGCGACGCTTACATGTGGCCAGCGGATTCCGCCTGCGGGCGATCTGGCCGAGACGGACCTCGGACGGTTTCGCATTTCGTGAAGGAATCCTCCCGTTTGGTGGATTCCCTTTGTCCAGCCCCGGACAACGCAGGCAAGCATGGGGACCGGTCTGCCTCCGGGACGAGTCATGTTCAGGCTCAACGTCAATGATCGGGTTGGGGGCATGTTTACGTGGAGGGTGGTGCCATGACCGGAATTCGGGGCCTTGGATTCACGGGATTTTCCCGGCGGCAGGAGGCTGATGCCCGGACTCTTGAGGTATTCAGTCGCCGGTGCGCCCTTGGATTGGCGGGCGTCATGAGAGCGCTGGCCTCATGGAGGCGCTACCCGGACCGCACTCTGACTGTAGTGCACATGCAGCCTTGGAAGGCGGAGGGATTCCCCGGGCACTGGCTAGGCGGGAATGCCGCTGCGTTCCGGAGCCGGAGACTGGTTTTAGGCAATGCGCCGCGTCCGCGCTTCTTGGCCTGGCTTTTTTGGTGATGGAAGCTGACCTGGCGTTCGCCAACAGTCCGCCGCCGTTCAGCACCCGCGCCGACAACTACCACGTAACGGTAGCGTCCGGAATCCGCGACGAGATCATGAGATTGCAGGTAAACGATCCCGACGCGCAGGACGGTCAGCACTTCGAGATCGGCATTTACCACCCGTTTCCCCATAATTCCCTGTTCTTCTATCCCGGAACGCTCACCCAAGGCAGTCCCGTTGATGAGAATTGAGACCCCCGATCCACCATCGGCTCAAATGTTGGTCGGTAACCCGCCGCAAGGATTCCGGGTGGGACAGACCGTATCGGAACTGGTCGGCCAATTTTCCCGGACGACGCCGAAAACCCTCTCAGGAGTAGGTGTATAAAGCCATTCCTGATGGGCGAGACCACGGTGGCAAACGCACAGTTCGCCGAATTCATCAAGGCCATAGGCCATGTAACCGAAACTGCGCATTCTGGACGGTCATTCTCATTCTGGGCACAGGTTGCAGATGATGCCGGTCATACCCAGTGTGTCGCCAATATCGAGTGGTGGCGGCGCGTCGATGGAGCCACCTGGCGTGATATCAATGGTACGGGTCCGGAAGCCTCCTCATTGCACCCGGATCACCCGGTTGTACATGTGTCCTGGAATGATGCACGCGCATTTGCCCATTGGGCTGGTAGCAGGTTGCCGACCGAACTGGAATGGGAGCATGCTGCTAGAGGTGGTCTCGGAGACACCGTTATCCCTGGGGTGATCGAGACCTGGACGATGAAGGCTACTTTCCATGTGACATCTGGCAGGGGGTGTTTCCCCACCAGAGCCTGGTTCTTGACGGATATGAAACCACTGCGCCCGCCAGGTCCTTCGAGCCAAACGGCTACGGGATCTACACTCTCGCTGGAAATGTATGGGAGTGGACGACGGAGCCATTGGTGATCCGGTCGCAGCCAAAGGCCGCCCGGAAGCGACGGGCAGGAATGAGAGGCTACAGGCTGGCGAAAGGCGGATCATTTATGTACCATCCCTCCCATTGCTGGCACTATCGCATTGCTGCGCGAGCTGGAAATTCGCCTGGCAGTCCAGCCACACACACGGGTTTCCGCGTTGTCTGGAATGTCTAGGCCGGGATCCGCTCGTCCAGGCCGAGGCGTTCAAGCTGTTCGGGCGGAAAACCCTCCTCATCCATCAGCGTTCGGATGAGGCGCAGCATTTGAGCCCGCATTTCCGGCGCCCTGTCCCAGAGGTTTTCATTCTGGCCGGAATCTTCGGCGCGATTGAACAGGAAGTTCTGGTCCGTGCGTGGATCTATCCTGATCGGGATCTTCCACATCGGGAGGTCAACGCTTGGATCGAAATACCCTTGGTCGATAGGTTTATTGGGTGGCTTGGCCAGTCGGCCGTCTACCGGATTGTCGACAATGAGCGGGCGGTAAACTGCGGTTGAATAGAGGTGGAGCGGCCTGTCCGGCTCTGGAGCCTTCAGGATGGTCCATTCTCCGTCAGTCGCGCAGACCCCCTGCCCAAAGGTGCCATAGAGCACGGCATCGCGCGGTGAAGGCGCGTTAGACGTGATCATTGGCAGCAGAGAACGGCTGTGACGGTTGGCGGCCGTCACCTCAACGCCCGCCGCATCAATGATCGTCGCGAATAGGTCGACCGTCTGTGTCAGCCCCATAACGCGTTTTCCGTTTCCAGGTCTCGAAGGATGCCAGACCATCAGCGGTATGTTGGCATGGCTGTCGAAATGCGGGTGCTGCTTGCCGAACGCCCTTCGCTCTCCCATGTCATGGCCGTGATCGGTGGTGAAGATCACCATGGTGTCTTCCCACAGGTTCATGTCATCGAGCCTGTCCAGGAGGATGCCCAACCACCTATCCATCATGGTAACCTTGCCCATGAACTGTGATTTCAGAAATGCCAGTTCTTCGGGCGAGGTCTGGTCCATGAAAGCTTCAAGATCAGCATAGACTTGATATGGCGGCCAAATGTTAAATTCATTTTTGCTGGCCCCTTCGGCATACATGCTTTCGTAGGGCTCAGGTACATCGAAGGGCTCGTGCACGTCGAAAGTCTCTACATGCAGGAAGAATTTCCCTTTTCCCGCATGTCTGTCCAGCCAGTTGCAGGCGCTACCGAATGTCTTGGCCGAGAAATAATCCTCTTCTCCAGCGAAATCCCTGACGTTGGCGTAATACTGTCCGATATGTTCAGGGGCACGAAACTCCTCGACCTTCCTTACCCAGGCAGGCCTGTCCTCTTTGGGATCCTGCGTTTGCCAATGGTCCACCTCTTAGCCGCGGATCATCTCGATCGTGTCGTAGCTTTGAATGTAGCCGTTCGCCTCCTCTTCCCAATAGTGGTAATGATCCGTCACGATATGCGTGTGATAGCCACCTTTCCTCACCTCTGATGGCAGGCGCGGGTCATATGCCTCAAGTGATCCCCAGGGGCGCCACAGAAACTCTTTGCGACCGGCGATGAGCTCGCGGCGGGCGGGCATGCATGGCAGGCTACCTACAAAATGGTTGTCAAAGACAAGGGACCTTGACGCCAGGCGGTCAATGTTTGGAGTGTCGCAGGGGCTTTCAGAATTGTAGGCACGCAGGCAGTCCCGTGTCAGGCTATCAACCAGGATGAGAATTATGTTCATGCCTGGGCTCCCATGCCTGCCTTTACTTTCTGCTGCCACATCCATCCGTTGATTCCCCAATTCCTGATTCAGACATTCAAGGTCTTTGACCGCGCTGTGCCAGAAGCCGCACCTTGTCCCGCATGTAGGTCCGGTCGTGCCCCGCGAACCTGCACGGCCTTGAGGTGAACCCGTCGCGTCCCATGCAATCGGAGGCTGCCATTTGAATTCCGGTCCAAACTATGATGAATACTATATGTTCACCCGGGAGCATGAAACCTCGGTTTGCGTTTTGCGGTGTCCCCTCCAGATCTGGCCGAAGGAGGGTGCATCCAGATGGTTCCGCACCGTATCGGCGGTATCCTCAGTCGCGTCACGCTCGGCCGCATGATCATGGCGGGCTGATGACCGACTGGGCATGCGACGTGATCCCCGATGGGGTCCGCAAAGAACCGGAGGACGTCGGTGATGCTGACCTGCACATGACCGAAGCCTTGCGGTTCCATGTGCACCTGGCCCGGCTTCTCGATACGGTGGCGGGGCATCAACCGCATCTCGGTGATGGATATCCTGGTCGGACCGGGGTCCGGTATGTCGATGTTCTCTCTGAACGCTACTGCGCGGTCTGTGCCGGATTATGCCCCGGTAGCGGCAAGGGAATCGAAACATGGTGCAGCGGCCGCGGACCCGGCGTGGCAATCCGACCCTGAGAGCCGCGATGACCGGTTACGCCCAGCCGCAGCCCAAACCAGGAAGTGACCGTTTTACCGGCTACCGTGCGGTCATGAAAGCCGCATGGCATCCTGGAAATAGGCGTGCCCCAGAGTCGATTGTGGCATTCACCGATCCGCTAGGCTGTCTGGAAAGTGCTTCGGCATCATGATGCACCACATCTCCCGCGTCGTCGCCAGCGGTGAACGGAAAGACATGGGCTATCGGCTTCCCAGGCCTTTTGGCCAGACCATAAACCGGTTGCGTTCCCATCCCATTCATGGTGCCTTCCCCGATTCCCCGTCAGGACGTTGCCGATCGATGAACTATATGTATATATCTTTATATGGATTCTGGTGAATGCCAGGACGTAATGCGGCATGCTCAAGAACGGGTCAGTTGGTGGTGAACTCCATCTCGAATTCCAGACGGTCGCCGGGATAGAACAGTATGGCTGAATAGATGAGCAGGTCATTTTCATCGAGGAACTCACGCCGAACACGGAAAACCGCCGAGTTCACCTTGATTCCAAGCGACTTTGCCAGCGAAAAATCCGCGTATGAGATGGTGACGTACTGCCGGGCCTTCGCAATCGTGACATCCAGATCCCTGAGAACTGAAACAACGATTTCCCTGGAGAACCTGTCGGGCGCGCGTTCATAGACCCCATCGTCCAATCGTATGTCCACCTGGCAAAACGGCTTGCCCCGTCTGGTATGTATCCTCCTCATACAGCGGAAATAGCGTCCATCGCCGGACTTTTCGATCGTCGCCGCACCCTCCTTAACCGAAACTTCAAGTTGGGCGACCATGGAATATATTTGCGTCAGCGCCGCCTCCATGTGCAGCCTGTGCCGGTCTGGAAGCTCGACTGAACGCACGAAAGTCCCACGGCCGGAATGCCGTTTGATCAGTCCCTCCTCCTCAAGGGAATTCATCGCCTGAACGATGGTCATCCGCGCCACGCCCAGTTCCTCAGTCAATTCCCTGAGTGCTGGCAGTCGCGCCCCGGCCTGCAGTTCGCCAGACAGAATCTGGTGTCGTAATACCGCAGCCACCTCGGCATGCAGCGGAACCGCCTGCCGTTTCATCGACTGAAGCTTCATATTGACACCCCCTGTCACTATAGGTACGGTAGTCCATACCTTTATAAGCACTCATGGCCTGCGATGCAATCCAAACACCATTTGGCTGAGCCGGGAAAGGTTGCGGCGAAGCCTCGTATGCATATGGCCAGAATGGCTGCACCTACTGGCCAGGGCCATGTTCAGCGGATCTCAGGCGCTGCGGACCTGTCTGCCGCGCATGACTTCGCCGAAGTGGCATCATGAAGGAGAAGGCATAACCATGTCCTACCGGTATGAATTCGGCTCGGGCGGTGATGCCTATGAGACCACCAACCCCGCCAGCCCATCTGAGAAGATCGGGCGGTATGGGATCATGGGTGCCGACGAACTTGGTCGTGCCATCGACCAGGCGAACGCGGCGCAGGCCGCATGGGCGAAAGTGCCGGGGCTTGAACGGTCACAGCGTCTCAATTCGTTTATCGATGCCGTGGAGGCGCGTGCTGACGAGCTTGCCACGCTAGGAACGCTTGAGCAGGGCAAGCTGCTCCGGGAATCCAGAGGCGAAACGCTGAAAAGCTGTGCCGAAGGGCGGTTTTCGGTCGGCGAAGCCGCTCGGATGGGCGCGATGGCGACCGCAACTGGACGGGCGGGGTATTCGAACCAGATCCTGCGCCGTCCACGAGGCGTCATTTTCTGCATAAGCCCCTGGAATTTCCCTATCTCCACACCGATGCGGAAAATCTGTCCTGCATTGGCATTTGGCAATGCGGTGGTGATGAAGCCTTCGCGGTTCACGCCGGGTCCCAACTTCCTCCTGGCCGAAATTGCGAAGGAATTCTTCCCGGAACACCTTATCCAGGTGGCCATGGTTTCTGGCCGAATGGCCAGCGAAGTCGTTGCGGGTGGCGATGTGCATGGGGTGAGTTTCACAGGCTCGGTCCCGACTGGCAGACTGGTCTACGCCGCGGCGGCGCAGAATCTGATACCGGTGCAGCTCGAGCTCGGCGGTAAGAATGGCGCCATCCTGAACGATACCGACGATCTTGAGGGTGCTATCGATCAGATCCTGGGCGCGGCCTTCATGACTTCAGGCCAGAGATGCACCGCAATCAGCCGGGTTATCGTGCATAGGGAACTGGCGGTCGAGACCAGGGACATTCTTTCAGCCAAAGCCACTGCGATGAAGATGGGCCCCGGGCTGGATGCGGACAGTGACATCGGCCCTTTATGCAATCTGCCCCATTGGCATGACGTTTGCACGACAACCGAGAAGGCGATTTCCGAAGGCGCCCGGGCCCTGGCTGGAGGTGCCGCCCCAAACCGGCCCGAAGATGGGTACTATTATCGACCGACAATACTCGGCGATGTCGCGCACAACTCGATTGCAGGTCAGGAAGAGATCTTCGGCCCGGTCCTTTCGGTGATTGAGTATGACATGTTCGATCATGCGATGGACATCCTGAACGGAACGGAATTTGGCCTGACATCGGCACTCTTTTCCAACCGGAATGATCTGGTGCAGCGCTTCCTGGCGGAAAGCCAGAACGGAATGATCCACGTCAATCACGGCACGGTCCCCGACAATAACATGCCGTTCGGCGGAATAAAGAATTCCGGCGTTGGCGCTTATTCCGTTGGTCCCACGGCTGTGAACTTCCATTCATCGGAACATTCCGCTTATGTAGCCTGGTAGTTTTGGATTTTCGCCATTCCATAACCGTCGCCGACATTGGCATTGGTCCATTTCGGGCCATAGGGCGTGTCTCAGCCAGAATGGCGCTCGGGACGATGCCTCCGCGACCTGCCGTTGCGCTCCAGATCAAGGCCGCTGACGGGTGTTCAGGAGGGGGCGAGGTGGGGGCCAGCTTCCCGCACTGGGTAAGTGTTCACAACGCGTATGTGATTGAAGATGAAGTCGTCCCACATCGGAACGGTCAGACATGCGTCGGTCCGTGCGAAGTGAGCGGGGCCTTGCGCGGAACATCCTCGATGTTTTCTTTGCAGGTCGGTCGATTGGCGGTCTTCGAGCACTTTCCCGCAGGAACCCGCACAGCGTCGTGGAGCTTCGCGTTTCATTTCGACCGGAAGGGTTTCGCGCGGTTTCCGGAGCCCGGAAATTTCTCTGCCCAGTCCAATGAGACATCGATCAATGGCGAAGATCCCGAGCGATTGAGCCCGCAGCATGCCGCGCTCGGCCAGGGCCTCCCGAATCAGAAGGTCGGACCTGCTGAACGGGGTAGCCATGAGATCGTGGAACGCGCCGCAGAGTATTGTCCGCAGGGCGCAGGTATCATTGTCGACAGCCACCAGGGTTGGATGTTGGGCCAGGCCAGATCGTGCCAGGCATCCATCAATGACCTTTCACCATTCTCCGCCGAAGATCCGCTCACTACCAACGTCCCGAAGCCGGATCGGGAAGATCCGGCGAATGCCCCCCGCATTTCCCTGGTTGGAGAAGCGGGTATCCATGGCATCGGGGAATCTCCGTCAATGACCAGTCCTGGCCTGGATGCTGTCCATCCGGACGTTTCCGGATCGGGCGGGTTGACAGACGTTCCCGATCTGGCAGGGGCGTTGCCCGAAAGCGTTCCTTTGTGGGCGAATTTCATGGAGACCGCGAACGGGCAGGTGGCGGCCCTGTCGGTTTCCGCCGCCATCGGGACGGAATATTCATGTGAGGTTGACGTGAATCACGGCGTCTGGCGTATGGAGCCGTGTAATGATGCCATCATGATCCGTGGCGGGTTAGTGAACTCGCCGGAAATGACAGGACCGGAGCGGTTCAGGGACATATTCTGAAACACCCGCCGCTCCGGGTCCCGCAAAATGGAAAGAGGAAATGAACCAGCTGGAAACGAACTTCTCTGATGAGCGGATGTTGGGGATCTACCGCGACATGCTACGCATTCGCCGTGTGGAAGAGCAGATTGGCAAGGACGCGAAGGAGGGAAACATTCCGGGTGCCGTCCATCTCTATATCGGCCAGGAGGCTGTTGGCGTAGGCGTCTGTTCCCAGCTTCGAGACGACGACTGGATTGCCTCGACACATCGCGGCCATGGGCATTACCTCGCAAAGGGTGGTGACAGCAGGTTGTTGATGGCCGAGATCTATGGCCGGACAGCCGGCATGTGCAAAGGCCATGGCGGGTCCATGCATGTTGCGGACTTCTCTAGGGGAATTATCGGCGCGAACGGCATTGTCGGTGCCGGGATTTCGATCACGACAGGGGCGGCCTGGGCAGCGCAGCTGGATGGCAAAGCTGCCGTTGGGGTCGCGTTCTTCGGTGACGGCGCCGCCAATCAGGGCGTGCTGTGCGAAGCCCTGAACATTGCCATGCTTTGGAAACTACCGGTGATCTTTGTGTGTGAAAACAATGGCTTTTCCGAGTTTTCGCCGTCTTCAACGGTAACGTCGGGCAACATTGAGGACCGCGCCCAACCTTATGGTGCCGCGCATGAAGCCGTGAACGGCAACGATCTGATCGCAGTCTGGCAATGCGCCGCCCGAGCCATCAAACGTGCCAGAGACGGAGACGGGCCCACCCTGATTGAAGCGCGCACCTATCGCCAAAGGGGACATGTCGAGGCCGAATCCTCCTTCCTTGGTGCAAAATACAGATCCGATGAAGAGGTCGAAAAGTGGATGGCGCGTGATCCTATCCCGGCCTTTGCGAGGCGGCTGCTGGATGCCGGACAGGCAACCCAGGCGGACCTCGACCAGGTTGAGCGGGAGATTATGGAGGAAGTCGCGGACGCCGTGAATTTTGCGGAAGCCTCGCCCTATCCCGACCCTGCCGATCAGGGCACAAACTACATGTTCGCGTGAGGGAGCATCAATCATGGCAAAGAAACGAATGATCCAGGCCATCAACGAAACGCTCCATAGCGAGATGGCAAAGGACAGCAGGATCATCCTCTTCGGCGAGGATGTCGAAATCAGCCTCTTTGGTGACACACGTGGCCTGAAGGACAGGTTCGGAACGCGCGTCCGTAACATGCCGATCTCGGAGACCGTGATGACCGGTATGGCCGTCGGAGCGGCGGCTGCAGGATACAAGGTGGTATGCCACATGATGTTCGGGAACTTCATGTATACGGGCTTTGACAGCATCGCCAACCAGGCCTGCAAGCTTCGATACATGACGGCCGGACAGATCGCGCTCCCGATTGTCTATATGGGCGTGTTCGGAGGTGGACGATCAGCGGCTGCACAGCATTCCGATGCCATGCACCCCCTGTTCATGAACCTTGGGGGACTCAAGGTCGCCCTTCCAGCGACTCCTGCGGATGCAATGGGACTGCTCCGGGCATCCATCCACGATCCCAATCCGGTGATGTTTCTCCAGGCCGCTGGACGCGGCGGTGAATCCGGCGAAGTCCCGGATGGAGATCATCTCATCGAGCTTGGAAAGGCCTCAACGGTTCATGCGGGGGATGATGTGACGGTAGTCGCGATCGGGGCCATGGTTCGCCCCGCCCTGCGAGCGGCAAAGAAGCTGGCGAAAGAAGGGATCGGCGTTGACCTGATTGACCCGCGCACCGTGGTTCCTCTGGACAGCGCAGCCATACTCGCCTCTGTCGAAAGAACCGGCCGGCTGGTCGTGGTCGACGAGGCACGTGATATGTGCTCCGCAGCCTCCCACATAGCCGCCATCTGTGCCGACCGGGCGTTCAGTTCGCTCAGGGCACCCATTCGTCGTGTGACTGTGCCAGATATGGCCCTGCCCTACTCCCCGCCGCTTGAGAAGGCGCTCCTACCCAATGAAACAAGCATTTCGGAAACGGTTCGACAGGTTCTCGGCAAACCAGCCGAAGTGGAGGTATAGGTCATGAAAGTTGCGCTGAAGATGCCCCGGATCGGCATGAACATGGAAGAGGGCACGCTTGTCGCCTGGTGCGTTCAACCCGGTGAAGCGTTCAGGGAAGGTGACACACTTTATGAGGTGGAAACCGAAAAGGTCACCAATGAATATGAGGCGCCCTGTAATGGGGTGATGCTGGAACATCTGGCGGAGGAAGGCGACGATGTGCCTGTCGGCGACGCCGTTTGCCGGATCGAAAAGACCGACTGAGCGGATCCGGTGGAAAGAAGGGGGAACCAATGACGACAGAAACTGAAACTGGCAACGCCCTGTCCTTCCAGAGCCTGGAAATGGTCTACGAGGCCCGCACCGGTTCCGTTGTTGCGCTGGAAGATTTTTCATTCGACGTAAAGGGCAATGAATTCATTACCATCGTTGGGCCCTCGGGCTGTGGAAAATCGACGCTGCTGCAGATCACCAGCGGACTTCAGGCACCGACCTCGGGGAAAGCGCTTCTGAACGGGCAGAACATCACCGGACCCAGCCCGGACAAGGCAATGGTGTTTCAGAACTTCTCGCTGTTTCCCTGGAAGCCGGTGCGACAGAATATAGAATTCGGCCTGCGGATCAATGGGATCACAAAGACCGAACGGGAGAAGTTGATCAACTACTACATAGACGTTACGGGACTGAATGGTTTTGAGGATCACTATCCCCGGCAGCTTTCTGGAGGAATGCAGCAGCGCGTTGCGATTGCCCGTGCATTGGTGATGCGCCCCCGCGTCCTGCTGATGGACGAACCCTTTGCGGCGCTTGACGCAATGAACCGGACCCTGATGCAGGAAGAACTGGTACGCATCTGGTCACAGCACAAACCTACCGTACTCTTCATCACGCATAGTGTCGAAGAGGCAGTTTACATGGCGGACAAGGTCATCGTGATGACAAAGCGGCCTGGTAAGCTGAAGACCCTGATTGATGTCGGCAAGGAAATCGGCGGAGAGCATTGGCGCACGCGACATATTGACGAGGTCCTGCTCGAACCCAAATTCCAGGCCCTCCGACACCAGGTCTGGGAGGATGTGCGCGCAGAGATAGAGGTCAACACATGACCCGCGGTATTTCAAGGATAAACCGCGAGCGCATCGAGACCCTGATCTATTCGGTCATATCGGTTGTTGCGGTGATCGCATTCTGGCATGTCTTTTCAGTCCATATACTGAAAAACCAGTTCATTCTTCCCTCGCCGTTACAGGTGGTTCAGGGCGTCGAACGGTTAACGCTCGGATATCTGGGTGGGAATCTGTTTTACCACGCGGCGTCCAGCCTGTTGATCGTGATGGTCGGCTACCTGATTGGTTTATCCATCGGCATTCCTCTGGGTATCGCGATGGCCTGGTACGAGCCGGTGAATCGGGCGGTTGGTCCGATAGTGGCGGTGCTTCGTCCCATACCAACGCCTGCATGGATTCCTCTTGCCATACTCTGGTTCGGGATCGGGATGTCGGGCAAGGTTTTCGTCATCATAATCGCGTCAATCGTTCCCTGCGTATTCAACTCCTTCACAGCGGTTCGCGAAACGCCACGCGAACTCCTTGATGCTGCCAGAACGATGGGCGCACCGAGGAGAACGCTTCTCTTTGAAGTGGCAATTCCGTCCGGTCTTCCAACGATCGTCGCCGGAATGCGGATTGCACTTGGAAATGCCTGGGCGACTGTTGTCGCGGCGGAACTTGTGGCGGCTTCGGCCGGGCTGGGTTTTCTCATTCTTGCCGGATACCGAAATTTCGAGGCGCCGGTGATGGCGGCCGGCATTATCTCGATCGCAGTTGTCGGCCTGTTGATGAATTTCGCCTTCCAGTGGTTCGAACGTCGGATCACGCCATGGCGCGAAAGCGAGGAACGCTAGATGCTGCGTTCCCTGCACATCGCCTCCCGCCTGGGCCTGGTATTTGCGGCGTGGCTACTGGGATGGTGGGCCATCACATGGATCCTGAACGTCAATCCCACTTTTCTGCCGCCGCCTGTGGATGTCTTCGAGCGCTTGATGAAAATGGCCACCGTCTCAATGGGGGATGGTACGCTTGAAGTGCACATTCTCGGCAGTCTGCGGCGCTTCGCCACCGGTTTTGCACTGGCCGTGATCATTGGGATTCCGCTTGGTTTCGCGATGGGTTACTTCAAGCCCATCAACAAGCTGGTCACGCCGATCTTTGAAGCGATCCGCCCGATCCCTCCAATCGCATGGGCACCGTTCGCGATCCTCTGGTTCGGTCTCAACGTTGGTGCCCAGGCATTCGTGATCCTTCTGGCCGCGATGCCGCCCATTGTCATCAACTCACAGCTTGCCATCCGGATGACGGATCGCCGACTGATTGATGCGGCACGGGTGTTCGGCGCGAGTCCGCTCCGGGTTCTTGCCGAGGTGGCCCTGCCCAGTTCCATTCCGCTGGTTTTCACAGGGCTTCGCATTGGCGTTGCAAACGGTTGGATGGCACTGATCGCCGCGGAACTTGTCGCTGGCGATGGTTCCAGCACCGGGTTGGGATACCTGATCCTGCAGGGACAGCGGACGCTGAACGCGGACCTTTCGATCGCCGCGATGATTGTGATCGGAATCATTGGCGCGTTGCTGGACGTGTCGCTGAACCGTCTGAACCGCTACTTCCAGCGCTGGACGGTTCAGGACTAGGCATAGCCATTTGTCGAACAGGAGAGAATTGGGGAGACCGACTCATGTTTGGAAATCCTGAGGATAGCCCGAAACAGGGGTCGAACTGGCTCAATGAGTCCCAGGGCATCGCAGATGGCATCCGGCGGCTCGCCCTGACCCACACGGTTGTTCACGGTGGATATCTGAGCCAGGCCTGCTCGTCAGCCGAAATCTTCGGGCTACTCTACGGCCACCAGATGAACCTTGGCCCCTCTCAGGGTCCCGGCGTGCCACCGCCCTACAGGGGTTGGCTGGAGGAGAGGAGCGACCGGGTTCCCGGAATGGTCTACAACGGTGGCCGTGCACCAGATACGGATCGCTTCTTTCTTTCGCCCACCCATTATGCCCTCGTTCTCTACTGTGCCCTGATTGAGGTGGGACGCCTGGATGACAGTGCCCTGGATCAGTTCAACACCGATGGAAGCCGGATAGAGATGATCGGAGGGGAACGGTCACCGGGCGTCGAGGTCAACGGTGGGTCATTCGGGCAGGCGATTTCCCAGGCAGCAGGTGTCGCCTGGGCCAGGCGCAGACAGGGCGACACGGGGCGCGTTTTCGTCTTCCTTGGCGACGGTGAGCTCCAGGAAGGCCAGACATGGGAAGCTGTCATGTCGATGGGGGTTCTCAACCTGGATAACGTCATCGTCTTTGTCGATGTCAATCGCCAGCAATGCGATGGTCTGACGGACGATGTGGTTCCGTTGGAACCCTTGGACGACAAATTCGTCGCTTTCGGCTGGAACGCGGTCAGGGTTGATGGCCATGACATCAAGGCAATGAACCAGGCTTGCGCAATGCCGCGTAACGGCAAGCCTCTGGTGATCCTGGCCTACACTTTGCCCTATAGGGGAATCCCACTTCTGGAACAGCGATACCCCAATCTGCACTACGTCCGCTTCAGGTCGGAAGAGGAGCGCGCACTGTACAGGGAAGCCGCGGACGCCATGCAGATGATGGAGGCGGGCCAATGAAACGCGAAACCCTGGTTCACCGCCGCAGCCTCATCGATTGGGGTCGCCTGCAGCCTGAGACGGTTCTGCTGTCAGGCGACCTGACTGTCGCCTGCGAAGCCGATGGATTTCGGGATGCCTATCCGGACCGGTTCATTTCAACCGGCCTCGCAGAGCAAAACATGATGAGTTTCGCCGCTGGCATGGCGCGCGAAGGCTTCGTCCCGCTTGTCCACACATTTGCGGTGTTCATGTACCGGCGTGCTCTTGACCAGGTTGAGATGTCGATCGCCTATGGTGATATGCCGGTCCGAATGTTCGGATTTCTCCCCGGGGTCACCACGCCTGGCGGTCCGAGCCACCAGGCAACCAACGACATTGCGGTGATGCGTTCGCTACCGAACATGACAATCGTCGAAGTCGGTGATGCCACCGACATCGAAGGACTGTACGCTCTGTCGCGCAACGTTGAAGGACCGATCTACTTCCGCATGCTGCGGGGTGAGGTTCCGCGGCTCTTTCCCGCAGAGGATGCACTGACACTGAATCGCGCACGGGTCCTGTCCAAAGGTGAAGACATTGCGCTCCTGACCACCGGTATCTGCACCGAAGAGGCACTGAGAGTCACGGGCTTCCTTCAAAATGCGGGCCTGGACATAACGCATCTCCATGTGAGCACTCTCAAGCCCTTTAGTGACCCGCAGGTCCTGGAAGCGATTGGAGATGCGAAGAAGGGTGTCATTACGATGGAGAACCACATTTCCATTGGAGGGCTTGGATCCTGTGTGGCGGAGCTGATGGCTGAACATGGTCTCGGCAGCAGGCTGGTCAGGGTTTCCATCGGTGATCGCTATCTTCAGGGTGCCAACCAGGGCTGGTTGATGGAAAACTATTCCATTGGCGGCAGTGCGCTGGTCCAGGCGATCGAATCCCTGACAGATCGCGACCTTGGATTTGCCGAGGCTCGGATCGCTGACGCAGCTGAGAGTGACTTTGTGGCGGAGAACCAGGTGGAAGCACTTTAGTGCTCAACCTGTTCGAATGGGACTTTCCTGGATTGCGTGAATACCGAACTCTCCAGAGGGGGCGTATGGCTTAAATGATCGAAGGGCTGGACGGAAAGACCGTTGTCATGACTGGAGGCGCCGGGGGGATTGGCACTGAATGTGCCAGGATGTTCCTCAAGGCCAACGCCCGCCTGCTCCTGATTGATGTGAAGCGGGAACTGCTTGCGAAACTGCAGGGCGATCTTGCGGGCGGCGACAGGGTCGTGACATGTGTTTCGGATCTTGCGACTCCGCAGGCCTGCACGGATGCCCTGTCGGCAGTTGACGGCCCGATCCATGCGCTGGTTCATCTGGCCGGAATCTTTGCGGCAGATCGCCTGGTTCCAGAAGACCGGATCGAGGTCTACGACCCGATCATGGCCGCCAATCTTACAAATGCCTACGACATGTCCATCGCGTGCCTATCCCGATTTGACCCTGACCGGGTTTGCCGGATCGTGTTCGCAAGCTCTCTGGCATTCCGGCGCGGTGCGTTCGCTCATACGGCATATTCAGCCGCAAAGGGTGGCCTTGTCGGGATGACCAGATCTCTTGCGCGACGGCTTGGTCCCGATGTACTGGTCAATTCCGTCGCCCCCGGTCTCATTGAGACACCCATGGCATTCGATATGTCTGAAGAAGACCGGAAAAAGAGGGTCGCGCGGATCAGGGACATCCCGCTGCGAAGATTCGGCAGGCCCGACGAGGTTGCCAGCGTGATCGGGTTTCTATGCGGCGATGCATCCGGATACGTCACCGGGCAAACCATCAACATCGATGGCGGAATGATGAACAGCTGACGCAGGATGCGGCTGAACGCTCCCGCCGCTACAGACAGGCAATACCGGAGTGGGCATGCGTGCTGATCCTTAGCTTATGCCATCTCGGTCACTGGTTTTTCGGGTATGGATCGAACGGGGAGCTGTTGAGATCCTCGCCGGCATCACCCCGTATTGTGAGCCCGCCATCGACGCACATCGTGGTACCTGTGATGTATCCGGATTCCGGCTCCGCGAGAAACGCTGCCATATGCGCAATTTCTTCGGGCTTCCCCCAGCGTCCCACCGGTGTGTGCTCGGCAATCGCTTCATAGCCAATCATTCCCTGTTCGGCACGCTGCCGCAGGGTATCGGTCAGGATGTAGCCGGGCGCGATCGCGTTAACGGTAATGCCCGCACGCGCGCAGTCGAGGGCCAGTGCCTCGGTCAATCCGCGAAGGGCTTTCTTCGCCGTGACATAGGCAAACCGATGTGGCACAGGCTGCACTCCATTTCCGGATGACATGTTAATGATCCGCCCGAATTTCGCGGCACGCATGCCAGGCATGACGAGCCGACACCAATTCACGGCTCCGCCGAGGTGAATGTCCATCATGTTCTGGAAATCCTCGTGCGGGATCTCTTCGATCCAACCCTTTCGCGGCGGCATGATCCCGGCATTGTTGACAAGGACACCAACCGGACCGAGAGCTGACACGATCGCCTCATGCGCAGAAGCACAGGCGGTGCGGTCGGCTACATCGGCGGCGACGCCAATCGCTTTGGCGCCAGTTTCCTCAACCAGTCGACCGGCTGCGCCAGAGGCGGCCTCAAGCGACAGATCAACGATGGCGACAGGATGGGATTTGCGCGCGAATGCCTGAGCGATTGCGAAGCCAATTCCGGTTGCGCCACCGGTGATCACTGCGGGCGGATGTGGAGCATTCTGCGTCACGCCAGGAACTCCGAATTCGACGGGTTGTGAATTGGGACGGTGGCCGGGTATTCGGCCACCGTCTTTGTGCGACTTACTCGGAAATCGCCTTCTGCAGGAATGACGGATCGATCAGCGGCTCGTAATCCGGAATGGAATCCATCCGACCGACCCGGTTGAAGAAACCGGCAACGCCTTCATAGCCCTTTGCAAGGTAGGAGGCTTCGCCGCCAGAGGCTGTCATCTTCTCGATCATTTCCGGTGCCTGAACGAGATCATTGAACATAGTGTCGACTTCCTTGGCCAGAACGGCCGGATCAAGGTCAAAACCGCGGAACTGTTCGAATTCCTGGTACATTTCCATGGCCCGCGCCTTGTCTTCCTTGATCCAGTCAACCGCCTCAGATGTCGCGCGCAGCCAACGGATGACGGCATCAGGATTTTCCTCGATGATGTGAGGAGCGGCAATCCAGACACTCGGAATCGACAGATCGGCCTGAATCCCATCGCAAAGCACTTCGTTGCCCTGTGCGAGCATGGCATCGTTCTGCGGTGGCCAGGCCTGCGCGAAATCGCCTTCTCCAGCGGTAAATGCTGACAGGGTTGCGGTCTGCTCACTCGGAAGAATGGTCACTTCGTCAATGGACAGACCCATGGAACCCAGGCAGCCCTCGACCATGTAGTGGCCCGTTGAGACCGTGGTGACAAAGATCTGTTTTCCCTTGAGGAACGAGGCCTCTGCCTTGGCCGCCGCTACGTCATCCGGACGTCCAATGAGTTGATGGATACCAGCCTCTTCCGTCACAAAGCCAATCGTGACGAGACCAAGCGTTGGTCCGGCGAGTGTGGCTGGCGGGGCACCCAGGAAAGTGATATCCCATTGCTTGGCAGCGGCTGCCTGAATAATGGGCGCACCAGATGGGAAGTATTTGGGCTCGGTGTCGATTCCCTGCTTTTCGTACAACCCCAACCTGTCCGCCACGAAAATCGGGAAGCCAGTGTAGTATGGCATGTTATTGGTGCGAATCTTGTCCATCGCGGCGGCAGCTCCGCACGAAAACGATATAGCCGCAGCGGCAAGTAGGGTTACTGCAAACCTTGAATTTTTCATAGTTGGTCCTCTCTGTTCAACCGGATGCGGACGACTGGCAGGTCGTCGAGTCTGTCTACCAGGTCGCTGGCCATGAGGCTGGAAGTCACCTCGACCTGGACCTGAGCGTATAACTGGTACATCTATTTGTCTAGACGTTCAATTCGAATGCTGGGGGATACGAGCCGGTTCGCAAGGTTCAGGAATTGCGGAACCCTCGCTGGCTCATTCGAGCCGGGAACCCGGAACAGTGCCGGGTCTGGCGGAAGCGCAGATGGTAAAGCCGCGCTTCCGGAAACGAATGCAGGACCGGCCGGTTCATTTTCCGGAGAATTCCGGGCTCCGCCTGTCCCTAAATGCCGCAAGACCTTCGAGGCGATCCGCGCTTTTCAGGATACGCGCCATCCGTGCGCGAAAACGCCCGGATGTTTCAGCAGGTGTTGCTGGATTGGTCGCGTCGAGTTCCTCTTTCAATGCCTGAATGACCAGAGGTGCGGATTTCGCGATTGTTCCTGCCATCTCTTCCGCTCGGCAGATCAGGGATTCAGCCGCAACAACTTCGTTGATCAGCCCTGTCGCTGCGGCTCTCTCAGCACTCACCTTTCTGCCGAGCAATATGATTTCATTCGCAATCTTTGGAGGCACACGGACCGCCAATCCAGAAATCAATCCGCCGGTGAAGCCGATCCTGCCTTCCGGATACTGAAAAAACGCCGTTTCATCCGCAACGGCAAGGTCGGCCTGCATCGTGAGTGTGAGGCCTAGGCCAATGGCTGGGCCCGATATCGCCGCGATTACGGGTTTGGTGACGAGTGCCCCGATTCCGGGAACCGAGGGCGCTGGATCGGGCAGGGTTTCAAGATCAAGCCCGGCACAGAAACAATGGCCGGAGCCTGCTAGAATCGCAACCAGCGCAGAGCCCGACTCAAACCTTTCCCAGGCCGCCGCAAGGAGATCCACCGCTTCAGGCGTCAATGAATTCCGTCGGCCGGGAGCGTTAAGGGTGATGAAGGCCACCTTTTGGGATTCCCGATACAGGACTGGCAGTTCGTTGGTCATTGAAGCCTCATACTCATATACTGTCGGGGCGCTCCCGGTCAGGGGGTGAGGCCGACGAGTCCGAAGCATCCCGCTATCCAAGTCTACAAGGGCATTGACCGAAAAGTCTAGAGTTATATACCGATCGACGTCCACTCAACCGAAATGGCCACGCGAAATGAAACCAGACGAAATTCAGCCGGGCTCGTCTTCCAGCCGATTGAGTCGGCTGCTAGCGCCGAAATCCGTGGCGATCATCGGTGCTTCAGGCAATGTCACCAAGCTGAGCGGCCGTATCCTGGCGAATCTGGGAAAGCACGGCTTCCCCGGGTCAATCTGGCCGGTTAACCCATCACGGCAACATATTGAAGGCCTGGCCTGTCATCCTGACATCGGTGCGCTCCCGAATGCCCCGGATCTTGGCATTGTCGCACTTAACCCGAAGTCCTGTGTGGCCGCTGTTGAGGAACTGGCTTCATTGGGAACCCGCGCCTGTGCGGTGCTGTCCTCAGGATTTTCGGAGGTCGGGCCGGAGGGAGCGGCACTTGAAAGACGATTGGCGGAGATCGCTCAGCAGCATGGGATGCTGCTTCTTGGGCCAAACTGTCTGGGGTTCCTGAACGCGTTTGACAAGACCGCCGCCACGTTCAGCCAATATGCTGCCGGTGAGGTCCGGCCCGGTCCGGTCGCGTTCGTGAGCCAGTCGGGTGCTTTTGGAACCGCAGTTGCCGGTCTCGCCCGTCAGAAGGGCATAGGGCTCGGATGGTTCGTCAACACCGGGAACGAAGCAGCGCTTGATGTCTGGGATGTGTTGGGCGCGGCCGTCGACGAAAACCGCATCGACGTTGTGGCGGCCTATGTCGAGAATCTCGGCAACGGGCGCAAGATGGTGGAACTCGCCCGTCATGCGGCAGCGGCCGGGAAACCACTGGTTCTTGTCAAGGTCGGAAACAGCGTCCAGGGGGCAAAAGCCGCAGCCGCGCATACCGGTGCCCTGGCCACTCCGGCCCGGGTGTTCGAGGGGATCGCTTCGCATCTGGGGATTGTCAGTGTTGCTGATGAACGCGAGATGCTTAACGCCATCGAGGTCCTGCTGAAGGCTGGCCGGGTTAAGGGACGCCGATTTGGTGTTGTCACGATGTCTGGCGGCGCGGGCGTACAGATGGCGGATCTGGCGGAAGCTCTGGGATCGCCGCTGCCTGATCTATCGCAGACCACACGTAAAACGCTGAAGCCGCTGGTGCCGAAATTCGCCAGCATCAACAATCCGGTCGACGTGACGGCGCAGTTCATAGCCAATCCAGAGATCCTGAGCAATGCCGTTGCGGCGCTTCAGGACGATCCGGATCTGGACTGCATAATCGTCTGGCTCCAGATGATGGATGGATTTGGCGAACGCATTGCCGAAGGGCTGGTGCGGTGCCGAAACGGGTCGAGAGCGCCACTCCTGGTAACGTGGGTCGCGGCGGCACCAGATACCCTTGCCGCATTGCGTGGCAGAGACATTGCCACATTTGAAACCGGGGTCGATGCCGTGCGCGCCGCAGTCTCGATTGCCAGGAGTACGGAGGCCATCGGTCTACTGTCAGGAGCCCCGGCCCTTCCACTGTACCAGCAACCGCCGGTGAAGCCGCGTGTGCTCGCGACGGGCATGGCAGCCGTGGCGCTCGACGGATGTGGCGTCCCGCTGGTGCGCAGCGCATTGGCGGTGAGTGAACGGGAAGCTTCAGATCTGGCCCATGGGAACCAGAACTTTGCATTTAAAATCGCCTCATCCGATATCCCGCACAGGTCCGATATAGGCGGTGTGGTACTCAACGTACAGGGGCGGGACGCTGCCCGTCACGCATTTACCAGATTGATGGACAACGCCAGAGCGGCCAATCCGGAGGCGGAGATCGAGGGAGTGGAAATACAGCCCATGATGCCCGCAGGGCTTGAACTCGCATTTGGTTACAGCCATGACCCATCCTTTGGTCCGGTCGTCATGCTTGGCTATGGCGGAGTATTTGTGGAACATGTCGGTGGCGAGCGCTTCGCAATCGCACCTGTTAGCGTTGAGCAGGCCACGGCCATGATCGACGCGCTTCCCGCACAGAGATTATTGGACGGGACGCGTGGCTTCGAACCGGTCGACAGGTTGATGCTGGCGAGAGCCTTTGCCGGGTTTTCCGAATTTGTGGCGTCCAGATCCGGTCACCTGGATGAGGTCGACCTTAACCCGATAATTGTGGATGGCAGGAAGATGGTTGCGGTTGACTGGCTTGTCAGCGCGGATCGGAACCGGCAGGTCGCAATCAATGAGGACCAGGTTGCTTCTGGGTCCAAATCCTATCAGAGGCTTCGGAAATGACAGTGCTGAAAGCGGGATTTTATGGATACCCCCTGAAAGAATCCAAGGCACCTAGACTCTATCGGTTCTGGATAGAAAAATACGGTATTTCAGGGAGTTATGATTCGATTTCGGTTGGACCCGAGGGCTTGGAAGACACACTGAGGCGGCGTCTGGCCGAAAGATGGCGCGGCGGTAGCGAATCGATGCCACACAAGGAAACGGCACTTGCCCTTGCTGACGACGCCAGTGATCGCGCGAGTGTGATCGGGGCGGCGAATACGCTGGTTTTCAGGGATGGCCGGATCATCGCAGACAATTACGACGGTGTCGGGTTCCTGGAAAATCTGCGAAGGACGGCAGGAAGCAGGTTCAACCCTTCAGCACCAGCACTGGTGTTTGGTGCAGGCGGAGCCTCTCGCGCTGTCATTCATTCACTGCTGGAAGCCGGGCTTCCCGAAATTCGGCTTGCCAATCGCTCACGGGACCGGGCTGGAGCCCTGGCGGATCTGTTTGGAAGTCGAGTGACAGTCATTGACTGGGAAACTGCGGAATCCAGAATGCCAGGTGCGGCCACTCTGGTCAATGCCACAAGTCTGGGCATGGTGGGCAATCCTCCCCTTCCGTTTTCGCTGGACCAGGCTGATGAAGATGCGGCCGTCGCAGATATTGTCAGCAGACCCTTGATCACCCCATTCATTTCGGCAGCCAGGGAACGTGAGCTCGCGACTGTAGGTGGACTTGGAATGATGCTCCACCAGGCTCCACCCGGATTTGAGATGTGGTTCGGGGTACGGCCTATAGTCGATGACGTCATGATGGCGCCCTGAACTGAATGGTCAGCAGGGCATCCAGATTCGCGTCAAGACCTCGACAGTGCGCAGGTCGATGTTTCCATCAATGCAGGTCGCGATGGTTCACGTCAATCCGGCAGATCCCCATCAGAACCGGAGGCTCGGTCAGCGTGCCCATGCCAGTTCCCGGCTTTCGGCGCAATTCCACGCTCCGCTGTCTGCTGCCATGCCATGCAATATGCCGGGGTTCGCACCAATCACCGTCAGACCTGGCCCACCAGTCAAGACCATGATCCTGGCGGATGTCGCAGGTCCGATTCCGCCGCCGGGGAAGTTTGGACGGTAGATGCGACCAGCGGTCAACACCGCCTGTATGACTTTCCATCATCCCGAAATCTGGCTGGATGGATCGAAAGGACTGGACGTAGCGTTCTGGAGTGGAAACGGGGATTCAGAATGTACCAAATTCGGTGCGCAAATACCTCGATTCCCTGTATGCGCATGCTAGAGTCATGCCCCAAGCCTCTGACTATTGGGGTCTGTGCGAGACTGTTAACGCCGGGGCATTCATGGTTGAGGCCTACGACTATATAATCGTTGGATCCGGCACGGCGGGATCGGTCCTTGCATCGCGATTGAGTGAGGATGCCGACATCCGCGTTCTGGTACTGGAAGCTGGTGTGCGCAATGGCGGGTTTTGGACGAGGCTCCCAGTTGGGTATTTCAGGTCAATCTATGACGGAAGAGTCACCCACCTTTACAGAGGTGTGACGGATGAAGGGATCGCGGGGCGTCGAATGGACATTCCGCGGGGTCGGGTTGTTGGTGGTTCCAGCACGATCAACGGTCTGATCTTCATCAGGGGTCAGCAGCAGGATTTTGACGACTGGCGGTCACTGGGGGCGGACGGATGGGGTTACCGCGACGTGCTTCCGTTCTTTCGCAGCATTGAGACCTATGAAGGTCCGCCATCGCAGTACCGCGGGGCACATGGGCCGCTTCATGTATCTGACCTACGCAACGAAAACCCTGCCTGTGAAGCCTGGCTTGAGGCTGCACGGGCAATCGGACTGCCCGACAATCCAGACTTCAATGCGGGGGACACATATGGTCTCGGACGCTACCAGCTAACCTTACGTGGACGATGGCGGGAAAGCGCGGCAACTGCGTGGCTGAATCCGGCGTTAGACCGTCCCAATCTGGAAATTCGGACGCAGGCACAGGCAACCGAACTGCTGTTCGAAACCGATCGGGTCGTGGGATTGAGCTTTGCCCGGAATGGCCAGAGGCACGATGTTTACGCTACGCGTGAGGTTATCCTCGCGGCTGGATCGGTACAAAGCCCGCAATTGCTGCAGCTCAGCGGGGTCGGCCCGCCGGAGCTATTGCGTGCATATGGCATAAGGGTTCGCGTGGATGCGCCTGACGTTGGCCGGAATCTGCAGGACCACCTGCAGATGCGTACTATTGTGGAGTTGAACCGCAGGCGCGAGTCCCTGAATGATCAGGTGCGCAATCCGGTGGATCTGGTGCGCATGGGTCTGGACTGGCTGTTCCGAGCCAGCGGCCCGCTAACGGTTGGGGCCGGGCAGGTGGGTGGTGCGGTTCGCACTCGCGAAGCAGATGGTGACCGCCCCGACTTACAGCTGTTTGTCATGCCGCTCTCTGTCGACAGGCCGGGAGCGCCGCTGCATCGATATTCCGGCTTCACGACATCGTTCTGGCAGTGCCACCCGGAAAGTCGCGGCCATATAGAGATTGGTTCCTCGGACCCGTTCGCTGATCCGACCATCACGACAAATTACTTAAGTGCCGAAAAAGATCAAAGGGTTATGATCAACGGCCTTAAGATGGTTCGGGAGATTTACCGTCAGGACCCCTTCAGGGAACGCTGGAATCGTGAGATCGTTCCAGGCAGTGACGCGCAGACGGACGAAGAAATTCTGGCACGCATCCGCCAATATGCCAGCACAGTATACCATCCGGTCGGTACCTGCCGCATGGGCAGCGACGACCGGGCCGTGGTCAACCCGGACCTTTCCGTACGAGGCGTAACGGGTCTGAGGGTCGTTGATGCCTCTGTGATGCCCAGGATCACGTCGGCCAATACCAATGCCGCAACATTCATGATCGCCGAGAAGGCCGCAGCCATGATCAGGGCCACCGCTCATGAAGGTTAGGGTTCGCGAACCGATACCCAGACACCGACTCCGGCGTCATGTAGCTGGCGAATTGCCATCAGTTCCTGCCATGCGAGATGCCCTGCAATCTACTCGACAGCCATTTGACCGACTTTCCGGGGTGGCATCCGCAGAATTGTTGGAGGCGGGTTCATGTATCCGCAATCTGGAATGCCGCGGAGCCCAGCCGTGCTTCTTTCATTCGGTACCTTTGGCTCCAGTTCAGCTGGCCGTGATTCAACACCAGATGAGGTGCCTTATGGCAAGGGTCACCATCCTTTTGGGAAGTATTCATCTGGTTCCACTGTCGAACCACTTAAACGTCTGCTCGACATTGGTCCATCAGGTGACTTCCCGGGATGGGGCTGATGGACGAACTCCACCTGGTAGCTGCTGACTTTCAGTTCCTTGGCCAGGCGGTCTGTATCATGAATGAGCCCCGCGCAAACCGCAAAGGACTTCATCCGGTTCTCAAGCTATCATGCTTGATTTCGTGCCGAGTGGAGTCCAGTCTGAACTCATGACGATTCATGGTCCGATTCCATTCAGACGTCTGGCGGGCAACTCCGAACGGGTCAGCTTTGACAGGGGTGAACTTGGGGTGATCCTCGCGTTATACGGTCGTATGGTTGCCGCTGGTGAGTGGCGCGACTACGGCATTTCAAGCTTGGGCGAGGTCGCTGTTTTCGCGGTCTTTCGCCGCACGGCCGAATTGCCGCTCTATCGGATCGAGAAACGCCCCCGGCTCCGAAATCGCCAGGGGCTTTATTCTGTCATAGGTATGGACGGCCGGATCCTCAGACGGGGGCACGACCTTGCGTCCGTCCTGCGTGTGCTGGAGCGAAAGCTGATTCGGGCCGTCCAGTGACGGACAGAAGCGGTTAGCGAGTGATTCAGGTAAAGTGAAGGCGTCTGTGTGAAGTGACTGGCCCACCTCCCTGCGCCTCGATCCGCCGAATCGCCGTCGACGCCGGTTCATAGGCAACCGCCATGTGATGTGCGTTCGCATGAAGCAGCGTTTCACCATCCACCGCGATTGCCACATGACCTCTCCAGAACAGAAGGTCACCTCGTTCAAGCGCCGCATCGGATGGAAGCTCGCAGCCCAGTTCACTTTCCTGCATGTCGCTGTCGCCAGGGCAGCGGAGTCCCGCCGCGACCAGCGACGCCTGAACCAGCCCTGAGCAGTCAATTCCGCGCATGGAATTGCCGCCCCACAGATAGGGGATTCCGAAGTGTAGCTGTGCCGCGTTCACGGGGTCGGAAAATCTTTTCCCGACCGGCCAGAGATGCTGTTTCGGAACAAACTGGCCCTGGTCGGTCTCGAAAAAACCTGGCTGATGGGAGACTACCGTTAGCAGGCTGCCGAAGCCCAGCCAGGAAACATCCGGCGACCTGATGTCAGGGGCGCTGTAGCAATGCGTGGCTGGTGCGGCAAGCCAGTGTGTGGGTTCCGGTCGCTCCGCCACCGAATGTTCCCTTATATACCCGACATAACCGTCCTTGTTCGCCTGTATGAATGCCCAGCCATCCAGGTTCTCATATACGGTTATGGATTCACCCATCTGGACTTGGCGAAGCCTCGGCCCTTCGGGCGCTTCCGCCAGATCGGCCAACGGCACCGCGACTCGTCTGCCGACACCATCGACATATCGCTTCGCCCCGACGCGGCCCCGCAGATGCGATGCCGCGACACGGCCATTCCCTGGCGTGGTGCGTGGGTCCATTTACAGATCCAGAAGTGTAGGCAGGGCAGCGAGTACAGCCCGAGCGCCCTGGCCGACCCCACCCGCTGGCCGTCCTGGCGCCGCCTTCTTCTGCCAGCCAAAGATGTCAAAATGTGCGTAGTGTTTCGTCCCGGAAACGAACCGCCTTAGGAATAGCGCCGCGGTAATTGAACCCGCAAATCCACCTGAAGGGGCGTTGTCGAGATCGGCGACTGCCGGTTCGATCATGGTTTCATAGGGTTCGTGAAACGGCAGTTCCCAAACCGGATCCGCGGCAGCTGCCCCGCCAGCACGGATCGCGTCCGCCACGGCTGGCTCCGTGGCGAAGAACGGCGCAATGTCCGGGCCGACCGCAACGCGTGCGGCACCGGTCAGCGTTGCCATTGAGATCATGAGTTCCGGGGGGTCCTCATCCGCCAGAGCCAGTGCGTCCGCCAGCACCAGACGCCCCTCCGCATCCGTGTTGTTGATCTCCACGGTCAGGCCCCTGCGGCTGGTCAGCACGTCGCCAGGACGCATTGACTGACCACTGATGGCATTCTCGACCGCTGGCACGAGCACTCTCAGCCTCAGCTTCAGATTCAGCGCCATGATCATCTGGGCAAGCCCAAGAACCGTAGCCGCCCCGCCCATGTCCTTTTTCATCAAACCCATGCTTCTCGCTGGCTTGACGTTCAGTCCACCGGTATCGAAGCAGACTCCCTTGCCAACCAATGTCAGTGCAGGTCCGGATCGCCCCCAGCGCAGGTCAAGAAGCCGCGGAGCGCTCGATGCCGCCCGTCCGACCGCATGGATCATCGGGAAGTTCCGCTTCAGCAGCTCATCGCCCGTGATCGAGTCAAGGTCGGCCCCGAACTTCTGGACCAGATTTCTAGCCGCCAGTTCCAGTTCTTCAGGACCCATGTCGTTTGCGGGTGTGTTGATCAGGTCGCGTGTCAGGGCGTCGCCCGCCGCAATGGCTTCAATGCGAACCCTATCGACGCCTTGTGGTGACCTGAGTGCGGCACCTGGCGCTTTGGCGTTCCGGTAACGTCCAAATCGATAGCGCGACAAAAGCCAGCCTAGCGCCTGTTCATCAGGATCAAGGCCATGGAGGTCGCCCACGATGTGGTAGACGCCGTCCGGCAGCTTTGGCTGGGCCTTCGCGAGCACGAACCTGACGCGGGCGCGCTGCGCTTTGGTCCCGATTCCGACCAGTGCCGCGGCGGCCCTTCCGTCATTGGCGGGAATCATCGCAACGCTTCCCAGACTGCCGGTGAATCCGACCGTCTCAAGCCACGCCCGCATCTGGGCCGGCTGTCCTTCAGACCAGGCCGCGGTTCCGCCAGCTGGAATGATGTGGATTGGTATCGATGGAGCTTCGGCGTTGGCGAATGTCAGGGACACGGGCGGTTTCCTGGATTGGAGAATGCTGGAACGAAACTAGATCAGGACACCTGCCCATGGAAACGGGAAATTTCCCTGTTCGGGCTCATGGAGCAGGGCTGGAGTTTCATGATTCCAGAACGGGCTGGTCAGTATGCGAGTAAACGGAGCCGGGACGCCATTGGTGGTGGCGAAGGGTGGACTTGAACTGCCAACGAATTCGTCTAAGAGTTTGAATCATAAGTCACTGATATGATTAAACTATTGTTTTTCATGGGGTTGGCCCCCTCGCCACCCGCCTGAGCAGGAACCGGCAGGCGGCCAGCGTTCGGCATCACGCTCGAACCAGTGGCGCGTGATGCCTCACCCCGGAGGCCAGAGAGTTCTCGCAGAGGCGCTCGTAGTCCTTCGAAAGACGGCGGCACCGGCCCATCCAGGCGAAGGTCCGCTCCACGACCCAGCGGCGGTAGAGAACCGTGAACCCTTTGACATCCTTCGGCTTTTCGATGATCTCGATCACGTTCCGCAACCCCATCCCCTTAAGCCGTTTCCGCAGTTTCGGTCCCGCGTAGCCGCCGTCGGCGAACAGCTTACACACGGTCGGTGCCGTCTCCAGCAGCTTCGCGATCAGGTCCGGGGCACCGTCCCGGTCCTGGATGTCGGCGGTGTGCACCGCCATGACGATCGGCGTGCCGCCGGCGTCCACGATCTGGTGGCGCTTCCGCCCTTTCACCTTCTTTCCGGCGTCGTAGCCGGAGGGACCGCCGCTCTCCGTCGTTTTTACCGACTGGCTGTCGATCGAGGCGATGGTCGGCTCCGGCGAGCGTCCCGCACACTGCCGCGCGAGGTCCCGCAGGCGGTGCAGGACGCGCTCCAGGAGACCGCTGCGCCGCCACCCGTAGAAATGGTTCTGGACCGTGGAAAACGGTGGATATTCAGGGGGTAACGCACGCCACTGGCACCCGGTGGCCAGGATGTACTGGACCCCGTCGAACACCGACCGCATGTCGACCTCGCGAGGACGCCCCATCTTTCCCTGCTTCGGCAGCATCGGCTCGATGATGCTCCATTCGGCGTCGGTCAGATTGCTTTGACGGTGGTCGTCCGACCGCCTATAAAGTTTCTGGGTGGTCTCGTTCCAGGGCATGGCTCTCTCCGGATTTGGGTGGAAAACTAATCCGGATTACCATATCCTGCGGGGCCACTCAACTTATGGATCCAACTCTAAGTCTGGATCTGAGCTGGTGAAGGACCAAAAATGGTATATGCACGGCCTCTGCCTTCCTACCTTGTCAAGCGATACCGGGGCTGGAAGGCAACGGATTATAAAAGCAATCAGGCATGGTATAGGCATCTCGCGGAGGAAGGTCAGCATCCCCGGGCCATGGTTGTTTCGTGCTGCGACAGCCGCGTACATGTAACGGCGATCTTCGGCGCGGATCAGGGTGAACTTTTCATTCACCGCAACATCGCCAATTTTGTGCCTCCTTACGATCCCAATGGCGCCCATCAGGGAACCTCAGCGGCCGTCGAATATGCTGTGACCGCCCTGCGCGTCGCCCATATCCTGGTCGTTGGCCACTCCAGCTGTGGCGGGGTGCGAGGGTGCCATGACATGTGCCGTGGAAACGCGCCGGAACTGGAGGAAAGATCCAGTCTGGTGGGCCGCTGGGTAGATCTGCTTCGCCCAGCATATGACCGGGTGAAGGATATTCAGGACGAAGCAAAATGTGTCCGCGCTCTGGAACATGAGGCGGTCAAGGTTTCGCTCGAAAACCTGATGACATTTCCATTCGTGAAACTCGCTGTCGAAAGGGACGAACTAACGCTCCACGGCCTCTGGATCGACATAGCAGCGGGGAGGCTTGAACAGTACGATACCCAGACGGACGCATTCTCAGCCATCTGATCTGCAGGCCTACCGTTTCGGTAGCGGCTTGCGGCTGTACCCTTTTTCCAAGTCGTTCCGAATTCCGCATGGAAGTTGCGCATCGGCTTTCAAGGATGTATCAATTGCCGTGACCGACGGATTACGGACGTGGCAGGATGCGAATTCTTCGCAGAATCATTACCTTTATCATCGTTGTGGCGGCGATTCTCGTCGCCATTGCCTTTGTTCTGCCGCGTGAAGTGACGGTCAAACGTTCCGTCATCATCAACGCCACTCCCGAGGCCGTCTTTCCGCATGTGAATTCCATGCAGGCCACGGAAGCCTGGTCTCCCTGGCTGGAGCGGGATCCTGACGTCAGGCTGGTCTATAGCGGGCCGGAATCCGGTGTGGGAAACAGGCTGGCCTGGGAAAGCGAGCATCCGCATGTAGGAAGCGGAACGCAGGAAATCACCGCTTCCGAGGAGAATTCCCGGGTGGAGACAGCGCTTGATTTTGGGCCGATGGGGACGGCAGATGCCAGTTTTGACCTCAGGCCGGAAGGAGAGGCGACGGAACTGACCTGGGGACTTGTGACGGATACGGGAATGAACCCGATCGCCCGATGGATGGGACTGATGCTGGATCGCTGGGTGGGGGCGGACTACGAGGCCGGTCTGGCCAGACTCAAGGCACTTGTGGAGGGCGGCACCTGACTGGAGCGTGAGTTCCCGGGCCCGGATGGGCCTGGCCGTCTGACCGGTACGAAGCCGACCTGCTGCGATCAGGTGACTGGGTGTCTGCCCAATCCCGGACGCTATCCTTTCCGAAGCACTTCCCGACCAAGCAGTTCAGCGATCTGCACGGCGTTCAGCGCCGCGCCCTTGCGTAGGTTGTCGCTGACGCACCATAGGTTAAGGCCGTTCTCGACCGTCGAATCCTGCCGGATGCGCGATACATATGTCGCGTAATCGCCAACACATTCAACAGGTGTGACATAGCCGCCTTCCTCCCGCTTGTCGACAACCAGCAAGCCCGGCGCCTCGCGCAGGATGTCCCGCGCCTCGTCCTCGTCGAGGAAGTCCTCAAACTCAATGTTCAGCGCCTCGGAATGGCCGACGAAGACCGGTACGCGGACGCAGGTAGCGGTCAGCCTGATCGAGGGATCCAGGATCTTCTTCGTCTCCGCGACCATCTTCCATTCCTCCTTTGTCGAGCCGTCCTCCATGAAGACGTCAATATGAGGAATCACGTTGAAGGCGATCTGTTTCTGAAATTTCCGGGGTTCCCGTTCCTGACCTGGAACATAAAGCCCCTTTGTCTGGTCCCAGAGTTCATCCATGCCTTCCTTGCCGGCACCTGAAACCGATTGGTAGGTGGACACCACGACGCGCCGGATCGTAGCCCTGTCGTGCAGTGGCTTGAGCGCCACAACCATCTGCGCAGTGGAGCAGTTGGGATTTGCGATGATGCCTTTGCCGGTGCAGGCGTGAATGGCACCAGGATTGACCTCAGGAACGATCAGCGGCACGGCAGGATCCTGGCGGTAGAGTGAGCTGTTGTCGATCGCCACGCAACCGGCCCGGGCAGCGCGTGGCGCGTATTTCCTGGTTGCGTCCGCACCGATCGCGAAGAGCGCCATGTCCCAGCCAGAGAAATCAAACGTGTCGAGATCCCCCGTCTTTAAGGTTTTGTCGCCAAAACTAACCTCAGTGCCGAGGGATCCGCGCGAGGCAAGCGCGGCTATCTTCGCGACAGGAAACTGGCGCTCAGCCAGGATGTTCAGCATTTCACGGCCCACATTACCCGTGGCGCCGACGACCGCGACCTTATAAGCCATGGTAGTATCTCCTTTCCCGGACGCGGCCTGATAGCGCGGGCCTGACGCCACGGAAAGGGAATTGTTGCGGTTCGGCGGCAAAAGGCGGGACAATGGGAGCAGGGCCGCTGGCTGGAATTGGGATTCTCGACCTGACCAGCGTCCTGGCTGGTCCGTACTGCTGCCACCAGGCTGGCCCATCACGGTGCTGAGATGATCAGGATAGAGCCCCGGCCATGTCACTATAGCACTGTTGACTCCCTGAGCGGGCCCCGGCTTCTGAAGGCCCTGTAGAACGCGGTCGCCTGGAGGAGGTATTTCATGCCTTTCCACATTTTCTGCGTCCCCGGCAGGGGCTGGCGTTTCGAGGGGATGAAGCCGACGTAGCGGCCGATGTCGATGGCGGCCTCGCGGCGCGCTGGATGTCGAACACGCGCCATGCGGTGACGGCGTCGAAGGCGAGGCAGCGCCGGAGGTCGTCGGCCTCGTCGAGCTGGCGGTCCTCGATGCGGGTGCACTGTTTCAGCGTCCTGAAATATTCCTCGATGGTCCATCCTGTTTCGTACCGCCTGACGGTGTCGATGGCGCCCTGGAGGTCGGGCTTCGCGTCGCTGGACAGCAGCAGCCATGACAGCCGCCGGCCGCCCTTCGGCGGCGTGGTGGTCTCGCTGGCGAGCACCGCGGTGACCGGCAGGGTCTGGCGGCTCCGTCCGGGGGCCTTCAGCTCGACGCGTGCGACGCGGATCTCCGTCTCCGCGGTCCGCGCCGGGCGGGCCCTCACGGCCTTTCGCCCACGCGACCCGGTGATCCCGCCGCGGGCGGCGACGTGGACGGTGCGCGTCCCGACGGCGGGCAGCCCGGAGACGTGCTCCATGAGGTCCACCACCTCACCGCCGGCGATGACGGAGCGGCGGGGCGGGGCGCTGGAGCGCACCAGCAGCCCGGCCGCGGCGGGGTCCTCCGCCTGGGCCTCGAACATGTCCCATATGTCGCCCTCGCGGTCGCAGACGGTGACCATCCGCGTTCCAGGGCTGGTCCTCCCGACCTCCTGCGCCAGGGCCAGGCCCTCCAGCCAGCGGCGGCTCCCGCTGCCACCGTCGGGCGTCTCCGCCTCCGCCACCCCACCCGCGGGATCGGGTGAGGCGCCGCGCCTGCGGTCGGCCTTCACGGTGACGCCCTCGCGGAAGCTGGCGTCGATGGCCAGCACCCCGAGGCCGCGGCCGGAGGCCGACACCGCCAGCGTCACCTGCGCCGGGATGCCGACGCTGCCCGATCCGCCGCCGCCGAGCTTCGCCAGACCGCCCGTGGAGCCCTTCAGGCCGGAAAAGTCCAGCATCGTGGTGTCCTGGATGGCCAGGACCTCCGTCTCGGCCCGGCAGCGCTGGACCGTGGCCATGCGGTGGCTCTCGATGATGTCGTCCATGCTCACCCTGGGGTTGGAAAGCAGCCTGTAGGCCGCACCATGATCCTTTTTTCCGGTGAAGACAACGGCGACCGGCTCACCGGGCCGGGTCTCCCAGGCCCTCCCCATGGCCAGGATCCGGCTGCGCACCCGTCCGTCGGGATGGCCGCACAGGCCGAACTCCAGGTCCGCCCAGTCGGCGTCCTCCGGGATCGCCGGGGCCGGGCCCAGCCAGCGCGGCGTCTCCGGCCCGCGGCACATGCGGTCGCGCCAGTCCGGATCCAGCGGCCTCATCCAGACGCCGCAGGCCTCCGCTCCCTCCCGGCGGTGGCCGGGCGGATGGCCGGAGGTGGTTCTCGCCAGCTCCCATCCGGCGGCGGCGTAGGCCGTGCCGGCGCGCTCCGCGCCGACATAGGTGAAGGCCATCGCCGGACGGACGCCGTGCAGCCTCTCCCAGTCATCGGGAAGCCGCCTTGCCGCCAGCCCCAGAACGTGGCTCGCCAGGTGCGGGACCTCCACGCCCGGCAGGATCAGGAACCTGGAGTTCTGCACCAGCAGCCCCAGCTTCGCCATCCGCTCCCGGCCGCTCCAGCCGATGTAGGCGTCCCGGCCCTGTCACTACCACATACTTGACCGGCTCATTCCCTTCTCCGCTCCGTCCGGGCCCGTATGGCCCTGGCATGGGTTTCCGCGACGTTGAGGATGCGCAGGCCCTGCCATAGCTTCTGGGTTCCGGGCAGGGGCTGGCGCTTCGTCGGGCGGAACCCGGCGAGGCCGGCGACGAGCGTGACGTAGCGCGCCACGCTCATGTCCGGCTCCGGCGGCGCCCTCTGGCCGATGACGCGCTCATACGCGGCGTGAATGACCACCGCCTCGACGCTTTCCGGGCTGACATGGCGGTCCGCCGGGCTGTCGGGGCTCTCCCGCGCCAGAAGCTGGAGGTCCCAGACCCGGAACGCGGTTATCGCGTCGAAAGCGAGGCATCTGCGCAGGTCGTCGGCGGCGTCGAGCCTGCGGTCCTTTATCCTCGTCCCCGTCTTCAGGGCCCTGAAGTATTCCTCGATGCGCCAGCGCAGCTCGTAGCGCCTCAGGGCGGTCTCCGCCGTCCGCATGCCGTCGCCGCCCTCGTTGGACAGGAGCATCCAGTGCAGCGCCTCCCCTCCCTTCGCGACGCGCTTCGGCGGGTTCTCCTCGATGGCGGAGACCACCGTCACGGGCAGCGGGCGCCTGTCCCCCGCGTCCCTCGGCGCCGCGATGTCCAGTTCCGCGCAGCGCAGCGTCAGCGTGGCGACGCGCGCTTTCCGGGCCTTCGGCCCGCCGCGTTCGGGAACGGTGATCCTGCGGTGGCCGACCGGCTCCAGCGCGGCGACATGCTCCCACAGGCACCTTTCGTCGCCGTCGGGCAGCGCCACGCGCCGCTTCGCCGAGCGGCTCGCCCGCACCAGCAGCGCGGCGCCGGTCCGGTCCGCTTCGCGGAGAAGGGCCCAGAAGTCGCCTTCGCGGTCACAGACGCTCACGACCTTCGCGTCCGGACAGGCCTCCGCGAGCTCTCCGGCCCGCCGCAGCCCGTCGATCCAGCGGGCGCTGTCCCTGTCCGGCCGCCGCCGGAAGTCCGCGTCGAGCGTGAACAGCCCGAGCGGGCGTCCGCTGCCGTTCAGTGCCACGCCGCAGTGGGCGAGGATGCCGTCGGTGCCCTTTCCGCCGCCGCCGAGCCCGTCCAGCCCGGACGTCGCCGCCAGGGTGCCGTAGTTCAGCGCCGTCGTGTCCTGGACAGCCAGGATCACCGGCTCCAGGCGGCAGCGCTCCACCGTCGCCTCCAGGTGGGGTTCGAGTATGTCGTCCATGGTCACCCCAGCGTTCGAGAGCAGCCTGTAAGCCGCCTCCTGCTCCGCCCTGCCCGGAAACAGCTCCGGCACCGGCGCACCGAGCTTCCTGGTCCAGGCCGCTCCCATCGCGGCGATCCGGCGGCGGACCCGGCCGTCCGGATGGCTGCTCCGCGCGTATTCCCGCTCCGCCCAGTCGCCCCCGCAATGCAGCGGTCCGGTATGCCCGAGCCTGCGCTCCGGCTCCGCCCGGAGAACCTTGTATGTCTGAATCAATCGGAAAGAATCTGAAGGATGATGTTGTGGAAAGTTTTCCACACCTGTGGAAAACTCCGCGCCGGCTGTGCGGAACCTGGCGTGGTCGCGGCTGGCATATCCGGGACGTTCGTGCATCATCCGCAAGGGGATTCCCCTCCGCGTGGCAACGCGGAGGGGAGTGCGGGGCGCTGCCCCGCGAAGGCGGGTCGGGCCGTGAGGAACCTGGTCCGGGGGACCGTGCGGGAGCCTGGCCGCCCGCCTTCACCGCCGTCCTTCCGCGTCCTGGATGGATGCCTGGGTAGGACCCGAATCAACCGCAAGAGTAGGAGCGGAAGGACATGACAGACAGGATAGTGGCGGGAATCGACGTGAGCAAGAGCCGGCTGGACGTCCACGCGAACGGCGATGACGGGGGCTTCGCGAACGGAAAGGAGGGATTCCGGGCTCTGCACGGATGGCTCCGCGAACGCGGCGTGACTCACGTGGTGGTCGAGGCCACCGGGCGGTTCCACCGCCAGCTGCACCAGTCGCTACACGACAGGGGCTACATCGTGCACGTCGTCAATCCCCTGCGGGCGCGCCGTTTCGCCGAGGCGCTCGGCCAGGTCGCGAAGTCCGACCGGATCGACGCCAGGGCGCTGGCCGCCTTCGGGGAGGTCGGCGGGCTGCCGGCCGCACAGCCGAAACCCGAGGCGCTGCAGGAACTCGAACGCCTGCTGGTCGCCCGCGAGGCGCTCGTCGACACGCGCACTTCCCTGACCGCCCGGATCCGGGAGATCGGCGGGACGACGGCCGCGGCCGCGGCCCTGAAGAGGGCGCTGGCCGGGATCGTGGAGGAGATCGGCGTGCTCGATGCCGGGATCGCGACGGCGATCGACGCGGATCCCGGGCTGGCCCGGCGCCGGGACATCCTCGTGAGCGTCCCGGGGATCGGGCCGGTGACCGCTGCCGCCCTGATCTGCTGGATGCCGGAGCTCGGGACCCTCGGAAGCCGGCAGGCGGCGGCGCTCCTGGGTGTCGCCCCCTTCGCCAGGGATAGCGGAACGCTGTCAGGGGCGAGGCGCATCCGCGGCGGGCGACGCAGGCCCCGCGACGTGCTCTACATGGCGGCGATGACGGCCATACGCTGGAACCCGGCGATGAGGGAGCTGTACGAACGGCTCACGGCGGCGGGCAAGGCCCACAAGGTGGCGCTAGTCGCGGTGATGCGCAGAATGGTGATCCTCACGAACGTCCTGCTGCGCGACGGGCGCGGATGGTCCCCGGACGCGCCGGTTGCGGCACCGTCATGACGCCCGCCTGTGGAAAGAATGTGGAAAAGTGGGGAAAAGATCCGGAAAGACCGCGGAAAATGCCCTGAAACCCCTTGAAACGAGACATGGATGCTCCCGGTCAGCAGGCGCATGGCGAAAATCCTGCCCACCCGGGTGAAGGGCCGTGGATCCATCCATGTGATGCACAAAGAGGTGGACTGGAACGACAGCTTCCCACTTCGGTTTCCTGGCGCATGACCCTCACGCAAAACCCCTGGCCAATCGCGATCTTGGGATTGAACACTAAACTTGGATGGGTTATGCTTGTGGAAAGCCTTACTTTCACTGAGTTCTACCCGTCATGTAGAAATGTGGAAAGGCCGCAAGCGACGGAGTGTTTCGAGGGAGTGAACAGGCAGAAGATAAGTAGGTATTTGTCCACGTGTTTCGCGGGAAGCAGGCCCCTCGACGAAATGTGCCCACCCTTGGTATCTGGATTCTGACTAGAAGCATTAGGTATGGATAACCAAAACGCCAACGCAACGTCCGACCCGGCTGTCGGGCTGAAAGTGCCGACGGTGTATAGATCTGGCTACAGGAAGACCCGGCCTATCAATCAGGCCGTCGCCGACAATTATATCAGGCACACAACCATTGGCGATGCGGCACTCGATTCCCTGATGATGGAGCTTTCCGACCTGCCTCCCCCGGCACTGCATCGCTACATCAGCGCCGGAATCGAGATGAACGATGAGGAGCTGGCGAAAGCACCCGAGTCGATGCGGGAGTTTTTCAACAGTCTGGAAGAACCTCCCTGGGTCGACCATCAGGACTTTATCCCGGGGATGCGAGCCTTCCACCATAATTCAGGCGACACGATCATCGCATTTCTCTGCGGTGTACTGGTCGAAGGATTCACGACGCTGATCAGAAAATCCTTCGTCATCACCGGCCGGGTGATGCATGAACCCACACAAAGACGGCAAAAGCAGAACATCAGGCAGCTGCTGGAGATTTTCCTTCCCAACGGGTTGCAGAGATATGGTGACGGTTGGAAGCTGTGCGCGCGTGTGCGCTTTGTGCACGCCCGGATCAGAAAGCTGATATCAGAGTATCAGGAATGGGATCAGGAGGCGTGGGGGACTCCGGTATCGGCTGCGAATCTCGGTTTTGCCATCTCCCTCTTTTCGGCGGGCCTCATGGAGTATTCCGCACGGATGGGCGCTTTCTATACGGAAGACGAAAAAAGAAGCGTCATGGACATCTGGCGTCTGGCTGGCCATGTCATGGGGATTCCTGAGACGATTCTCTATTCGACAACGGAGGAAGCGCTCACAATCCGGCAAATCGGCAAGCTATGCGAGCCGCCCTGCGACGAGGACTCCACGACAATGGCGCATGCGTGGCTTAATTCCGCTCCTGCAACCGCGGGGATATCCGATCCCAAGGAAGCGCGGAAACTGAAGCAGATGGTTTTCCTGGTTTCGCGATCGCTCATCGGGAGCGATCTTGCCGACCAGATGCAATTTCCGAAGCAAGGGCTCATGATGATAAATCCGCTGTTCATGCATCTTCTGCAGCAACGCGTCGAGCGGACGCTGAGGTTTCAGAGACAGTCCAGATTTGCGGTGTTCGGGCAATTCATCGAGGCCTCCGCCTACGAAAGTTCAGGGAAACTGATCTACAACATGCCTGACCATGTGAAACATAAGTTGTCTCAGCCATGGTGAACGGACCCGCGTCAGTTTTGGGGCGTCTGGCCGGGCCACCCCTTTCCGGGGTGTGGAAATGACAGCGTCGGCATCTATGCTTGACCGCTATATCCAGTTCGTCCTGCGTAATCGCTGGCTCGTCCTGGCGTTCGCAACCCTGCTCATGATCATGATGGCGGCAGGTGGCGGCTTTATCAAGGTCGAAAACAACTACCGAATCCTGTTCAACGAGGACGATCCGCGGCTCATTGCGCTCGACCGGCTGGAGCAGACCTACTCGGAGTCCAACACGGCACTGATTGCGGTGTCACCGAAAGAGGGGGGATCGGTGTTCTCCCGCGAGACTCTCGGTGCCATCATTGACCTGACCGACGCGTTGTGGCAAACACCTCATACTTTCCGTGTCGACTCGTTGACCAATCACCTCTACAGCCGGGCGGACGGGGAGGAATTGATCGTCTCGCCGCTCGTCGAATATGTGGACAATCAGAGCGACGAGGATCTGGCGGGTATCCGGGATATCGCTCTTGCGGAAAGGGAGATTGTTGGAAGTCTGGTTTCCGCCGACGGGCGGACCTCTGGCCTAATCGTTCATTTCGCCCTGCCGGAGGATTCCCAGGAGGAGATCAAGGAGGCTACCGATTTTCTCCATTCCGTTCTGGATCAGCAACGGGAGGCTCATCCAGAGCTCGGCTACTACGTCACCGGCTATGTCATTGTGAATCAGGCCATGGGTGAGGCCACCGAGGACGATTTCAGCACGCTGGTGCCGATCGTGTTCCTGGTGGTCGCGGTCCTTGCGGCTCTGTTCCTTCGTTCGCTGCTGGGTGCGGTGGTCGTAATCACCGTTCTGGTATTCACGGTCCTGTCCACAATGGGGCTGGTCGGCTGGATTGGCATGACGCTGTCCCCGGTGAGTTCCGGTACGCCGGTGGTCGTCATCGTCATCGGAGTCGCCACCTCGATCCATATCGCATCCAATGCCCTGCTTGCGATGAAGGAGGGCAAAGACAGGAACGCTGCCGTCGCCGAGTCACTCCGGCTGAACGTCTGGCCCGTGTTCCTGACCTCGTTGACGACCATTATCGGGTTCCTAAGTCTGAACTCGTCGGATTCCCCACCGTTTCATGACCTGGGTAACGCCGTGGCAATGGGCATCGTCTGCACGTTCATTTATGCCATGACCCTATTGCCAGCCCTGCTCCTGATTCTGCCACTGCGTATCCGGGTCGGTCAGTTGCAGGAGCTGATTTTCTTCGAGCGTCTGGCTGATCTGGTCATCGTCAGGAAGCGTCTGGTTACGATTTCCTCCCTGCTGGTGATTGCCGCATTGGTGGCGGGCATTCCGCGCATCGAACTGGGCGATAATCTGACGCATTTCTTTGACAGGAGTTATCAGGTGCGGATCGATTCCGATTTCATCGCGGAAAACCTGACCGGCCTCGACAAGCTCGAATACTCGCTCCCTTCCGGGCAGGAGAGGGGAATCACCGATCCGGAGTATCTGCGTAAGGTCGATGCTTTCGCCGAGTGGTTCCGGATGCAGCCTGAAACAACACATGTTCAGGCATTTTCGGATGTCATGAAGCGCCTCAACAAGAACATGAACGGTGATGACCCGTCATTCTACAGGTTGCCTGAAGCGCAGGATCTGGCGGCGCAGTATCTGCTGCTTTACGAGTTCTCGCTGCCGATGGGCCGGGATTTGAATGACCGCATTGATGTGAGCAAGTCGGCGACACGCATGACGGTTACGATTGGGGACGCCACATCCGGCGAATTGCGCGCTGTAGACGACCGGGCCCGGGAATGGCTGCGCGCCAACATCCCGGAGTTCACGCAGGGCGCGACGGGGGTCAACCTTATCGTCGCCCATCTGACGCAACGCAACATCTACAGCATGCTGTATGGTACGGCGATCGCCCTGCTTCTCGTGTCGCTGATTCTGGTTGGAGTGTTCAGAAATGTTCGTATCGGGCTCGTAAGTCTCCTGCCGAACTTCATTCCCGCCCTCATGACGTTCGGCCTATGGGGTCATCTGGTCGGGCAGATCGGTGTCGTCTCATCCGTGGTGCTCGCCATCGTGTTCGGTATTGTCGTGGACGACACCATACACTTCCTGACCAAGTATCTGAGAGGCCGTCGCAATGGCCTCGGCTCACCCGATGCTGTGAGATATGCGTTCCGCACCGTAGGCCATGCACTATGGACGACCACAGTGATCCTTGCGGCAGGCTTTCTGGTATTCCTTGCCTCCGGCTTCGAGCTTACCTGGGTGCTGGGCGTACTGGTTTCGATTACGGTGGTCTTTGCCCTGGCCGCCGATTTCCTGCTGCTTCCAAATCTGCTGATCGCGACTGACCGCAGCGATTCGCGAAGCTGAACGGGCATGCGCGTGTTCCGGAAACGTGGTGGAACATCCGCGTTTGCCACCTGACTGGAGGAACGGAATGGCCGCAAGAAATGTCGTGATCGTGGGCGGCGGAACCTCCGGGCTCGCCGCAGCCTATACTCTCGGGAAACGCGGCATCAGACCCGTCATTCTTGAGGCGGCCGACCGGTTGGGCGGACGCCTGGGAGGCGACAGGGTGGAGGGTTTCTGCATTGACGAGGGTGCGGATTTCCTGACTCCGTCGCATGACGTCGCGCATCGCCTGTGCGGCGAACTGGGACTGAAGCTTATCCCCTGGCGGGCCAACCTGGTCTGGTACAGGAAAGGCCGGTTCATCCGACTGAGACCGCCCGTATCGCCCCTTTCATCACTGATGAACCTGCCGTCTCTCTTTGCCCTGGGACTTCTGTCTCCACGGTCAATGCTGACCCTCGCCAGACTTGTCCGGATGGTCCGCACCCATCCCCAGCAACTCACCTTTGCAGGCGATTCGCGCGTCCATGAGATCGACAATGACGACAGCATCGTCGATCACCTGGAGAAACTGGGTGCGAACGACGACCTCATGGTTGCTCTTGGCGGCTTCCTTCAGATGACGATGTGCGATCTCGAGCAGATGGGCTCCGCCTATGCCATGACCTATTTTGCCCAGATCATCATGCAGGGGCCCAATCTAACCGTTCCGGAACGGGGAGCCGGAGAGCTGACCCATGCGCTGGCCGCCAGTTGTGACGCTGAAATTCGCCTGTCGACACCGGTCAGGCGCGTAAATATCGAGGACGGGGCTGTCACAGGCGTGGTGGTTGATGACGGCGTTATCGAGGCGGATGCGGTCATCTGCGCTACGACAGGCACAATAGCTCTCGATATTATTCCCCAGTTACCGGAGCCGGTTCGGCAGGCACTGTCCACGGTAAGATATTCGCGTGGGTGCCGTGTCGTGATCGGGCTCGACCGGCCGCCTCTCCCTCCTGGCTGGCAGGCGGTCCTATATCCCGAAGACGAGACACCACTTCTGGTGGACCGGTCAATCACCCTGCCCCACTGTGCGCCACCGGGCAAGAGTCTGCTCGACCTGCTCGTTGGCCGTGACCGGGCCGAGGAACTCTTTCCGCTGGATGACGACGAGATCAAGAGCCGACTTCTTGCAGATGCGCGTGGCAAGGCACCACCGGGGGCCCGTCTTCCGGCCGATGACGAGGGACTGTTTACCCGCGTGTATCGTTGGCGGGAAGCCGTCTGCACCGGGCCACCCGGCATGTTGCGGGCAATGGCGCGCATACGTGATCACAAGGACATTGGCGTCTCCAACCTGTTTCTTGCCGGGGACTATATGCGAATGCCGTCCATGAATGGAGCTCTCGCCAGTGGCGAAGCCGCCGCTGGCGAAGCCGCCGACTACCTGTCGGCATGTGGGTGATCCCGATCGCCGCTGACAATCCGGGGCCGGTTTCTTCGCGGGACGATGGTGCCGGAATTTCTGGACTTGCAGGCATGTCGGCCAGGTGATGCCGGCGGCGAACCGGGCAAGTGCCCTGTTCTCCACCCCGAAAGGCTGAGGCGTTGTTTGCCGGGCTACGACATCGGTGCCATCGCGCCGATCAGGGTGGCCGTGGCGCGTTGCATCCAATCAATGTGAGTCCGCACTGCTGTCAGGAATTTGGATAATTCTAATAAATTCAAATATTTACCAATATACCCAGCCATAAATCAGGGGGGCGCGGCATCGGATCGACGCTTCGACTGACACGAATCATGGAATTGGACCGGACAATCAGCAAAATCCGAGAACTGGCGGACCAGCACCATAGTGCCGAAGTATTGACAGGAGACCGCGAAGGTGCCCATGCGCCGCATCCGACGATGGTTTCGACTGTCGGCCGTGAAGGGCATTTGGCCCGACCTCGCGACCGCCGAGGAGGAGGGGCCGCAATGCCGTGACGCCGATTGCATTCGAATCCGGGACATCGGATGACCAACGCTCACCGATGGCGGAAACCGCTGTCCTGACGCTGCTGGGCGAAATCCCACCAAAACGCTTCCGAGCCCCGAATCAGCCCAATCCAGCCGACACCGCCGCTAGCGGGAATTGCCGGGAAGTCTCATAGAGTATTTCGATAGCCACTAAGGCACGATAGCTTCAACGCAAAGCGACCTTGCAAACCATCGCTGCGTACCATTAGTGTTTGCAAGCGTATGCAGGATTGCTCCGGCCGCCGCCACACCTGTACGGGCCTCAGCGTCATCTGGGATGGCCAGGCCTGATGGAGGGGCGGGCGCAACGGACGGCATCCTGCCATGCAAACCGCCTGGCACGGCGTGGCAAATGAAACCTGAACGATCACAGGAAGGAATAGAATCGATGGATATCATGAAGAGACTGGCGGTCGGCACCGCTCTCGCAATCTGGGCTGGCAGTGCGGCACATGCCGACTGCGGCATCGCAGGCGGCAACATCAACGTGCTGGCCAACGACTTCCCAGCGCTGCATGCGGTGGTGAACAAGGCCGAAGAATGTGCCAGCGAAAACGTAACCTTCGCGAAGAACCATACTGCCGAGCATCGCGATATCCAGGTGGCGGCGCTGACAGCGGATCCAGCGGAATACACAGCGGTAATCGTTGCCAACTCCTCAATCGTGCCGCTCCTGAACGACGGGCTAATCCGTCCTCTCGACGATCTGGTTGCCAAACACGGTCAAAGCCTGAAGAAGAGTCAGCTGATCACCATCGACGGAAAGGTCATGGCGGTCGCGTTCATGGCCAACGCCCAGCATCTGGTGATCCGCAAGGACATTCTGGAGCAGGTCGGCCACGAAATCCCGTCAACCTACGAAGAGGTTCTTGCTGCCGCGAAAGCGATCAAGGACGCCGGAATCCTTGAGCATCCCTTTGCGATGCTGACCAAATCCGACTGGAATCTCGGAGAGGAATTCGTGAACATGTATCTTGGTCATGGAGGCGAGTTCTTCAAGCCGGGAACGGCAGAACCGAATGTCAATAACGAGACCGGCGTTGCGACGCTCAACATGCTCAAGTCACTGACGGAATTCTCCAATCCGGATTTCCTGACCTACAATACCGCCACGGTCGCACCTATCTGGGAAGCAGGCAATCTCGCACTGGCACAGATGTGGGGATCGTCCATGGGCCAGCTGCTCGACGATGAAGGCTCGACAAGCGAGGTCATCGAGAACACGGTTCCTGTCGGTGCAATGACCGTCGGGGGCGGCAGCTCTCCGGCATCAAGCCTGTGGTGGGATGGCTTCACCATCGCCGCGAACATTTCTGACGAAGATGCGGAAGCAAGTTTCATCGCCATGGTGCACGGTGTTTCCGATGAGATGGTCATGGAGGGAGACAACAATGACAGAGCGGTTTGGTTGATGGATTCCTACCAACCAGGTCCTGCGGCCGAGGGCATCTCCGCCACCGCGGCGGCAGGTGCGGAACCCTATCCAATGCTGCCATTCATGGGACTCCTGCATGGCGCGTTTTCCGCCGAACTGCCGGACTTCCTGCAGGGCAACGAAACCGCCGAACAGACGCTCGCCGACATTGAGGCTGCCTACGTCACGTCGGCCAAGGAATCGGGCTTCCTGCAGTAGCTTCAGACCAGCGGGGCCGGATCCGGCCCCGCCATCATTTACTCTGGCCCGCACGACTCCGGACCTGCGGAACCCTATGGACAGGCCGCAAGCGTGAAGCACAAGACCTTTTTCTGGTTCATCCTGCCTTCGCTCGCCGCGATGCTGCTGTTCATCGCGCTGCCTATCGTTTCAGTCGCGGTGCAGTCTCTGTTCGTCGAGCACGATCAGGTGATGATAGAGGTGGAGAACTGCACTCCTTTCAAGTGCGAAACGTCGGTAGTCGTAGATCAGGAAGCGACCTCGGCGCTGCGTGAAGAGCGCCCGCTGGGCCGTTTCAACGGCCTTGGCACCTATGTGAATCGCAGCCATCTGGCTTTCACCGAAGTAGGAGACGCCTGGACAGTTTCCTCGGATCTCATGGACTTCGGCTCGCGGCTGATGAACCTGCCGTTTTACAAGGCGCTGGCCTTCACACTCACCTATACGGCGGTCGTGACGCCCTTTGTCATAGTCCTGGGGCTAGCCATCGCTCTCGGCGTGAATGCGTTGCCCCGACTCGTGAAGGGACCAACGATCTTCGTTTCACTCCTGCCAATGATCGTGACGCCGCTGATCGGTTCCCTCATCCTGTTCTGGATGGTCGACGCCGATGGCATTATCGGTGCGACACTTCAGCGGATATTCGACAACGACCAACTATCTCTGAAGGCGTCCCACTCACTGACCTGGATCATGCTTATCGTCTACGGAATCTGGCATTCGGCACCGTTCAGCTTCATCGTGTTTTACGCCGGCCTGCAGACCGTCCCGACCGAAACGCTGGAAGCCGCACAGATCGACGGGGCCTCACTCTGGCAGAGGGTGCGTCATGTCGTTGTGCCCTACATGATGCCGCTCGTCGTCTTCATCACGCTGATGCAGCTTATGGACAATTTCCGGGTCTTCGAACCGATCGTGGGATTTTCGGCTTCGGCCAAAGCGACGTCACTGTCCTGGATCATCTTCAATGATCTGCGCAGTGGAGACGTGATACTGTTCGGCAGCGCCGCAGCAACGTCAATGCTGACCATCCTCGGCGTCGTGATCCTGCTCGCGCCAGTTCTGGTCCGTACCTGGCGCGACTTCAACAGAAAGGTTCACTGAACCATGGCCTCCGCAGCCCAGCGTCGTCCGTTCGGCCTCGCCTTTTTCGCCTCCGCTTTCGTGGTGTTCTGGCTGATGATCGCCGCTGGACCCTTCATCTGGACAGTATGGGGCTCCTTCAAGGTTCAGGGCGACTTCTTCTCCAAAGCCGACTGGCGCTATGCGATCTATGGCGTGCGAACCATCGCCGAGACCGGCGGCGCCTTTACCGGGGATGGCTATTTCGGTGCCTGGATCCTCGAGAGTTTCTGGCGCAATGCGCTCAACACCCTGATCGTGGTCACCTTCACAGTCATCATTTCGCTGACCTTCGGCACGCTCGGAGGCTATGCATTGGCCCGTTCAGGTTTCCGTTACGCATTCTGGCTCCTGATGGCAGCGCTTGTCTTCAGGGCAATGCCCCATATCACGCTGGTATCAGGCTATCTGCTTCCGTTCTTCCAGTGGAAAGTCTGGGGCCACCTGCCGACCGCGATCATCGTGCTCGTTGCGATCAACCAGCCCTTCACCCTTTGGATGCTACATTCGTTCTTCCTGAACATCCCCAAGGACATGGACGAAAGCGCGATGGTCGACGGATGTACCCGGCTGCAGGCATTCCGGCATGTGATCATTCCGGTCATGTGGCCAGGGGTCATCACCACAGGCCTGTTCAGCTTCCTCCTTGCATATAATGACTTTGCCGTCACCTCCATGCTGCTCAGCCAGGAGAACCAGACTATGGTGCCCAAGATCGACAGCTTCCTAGGAACCGTCCGCCAGCAGGGTCAGGTTATGTTCGCGGTCGCAGCAGTGGTCACAGCCATCGTGCCGCTGTTTTTCCTTGTCCTCTTCTTCCAGCGTCAGATCGTCAGCGGCCTTACCGCCGGAGCCATCAAGGGGTGAGCCACATGCCACGTCACCATCATCCAGCTGCGCCGCTTGACAGACGGCACATGCCCACCAGCCATGACATCTCACTTGCGCGCTACACTGACGGACGTAAGGTCCGCATACCGGAAGATCCCGGCCCCACTCAGAGCCTCCGCGGTTTCGATGACTACCGCAACATCATCGACTACATAGTCAGAATCACCCACCGAATCTGGGAAAGTGCGGATCATTGCGGCGCACCGCGTGACGTGGACTACATAGGCGCGTGCTATGCGCCGGATTCGATGGTCTATGACGATTACGGACTGCAACTGGGCAGCGCCAAGATCATCGCCGACACGCATCACACCACAGGTGCCTTTCCCGACATCATCCTTGACGCGGAGGAAGTGATCTGGGCCGGTAACGACAGGGTGGGCTTTCACACCTCCCACCTGACACGCATCACCGGCACCAATAGCGCGCCAAGCCGTTACGGGCCAGCGACTGGAACCCACATAGACGTCCTCGCGATTGCCAACTGCGTAGCGCTCGAGAACGATATCTTTCTTGAGCATGTACTCTACAACACGTCCGCGATGCTCAGGCAGCTAGGGCTCGATCTCTGGGATGAAGCCGCAAAGCTGGCATCGGAACCACCACCAGGATGGCCGCGAAGCCGGGAAGTGTGGGATGGGCTGCGCCACGCCGCTTCACCGGTTCGGCCGCTGTCAAAGGCCGAGCCAGTCGAAGGGTTCGACCCCGACGCCTTCGCACGCGAACTCCATGACAACATCTGGAACGGGGATCAGTTGGGGGTCGCCGCACATTATGATGCCGACTTCAGATTTGAAGGAACAACCGACCGCAGATTTGTCGGAACCGAAGCGTATATCGCCTATGTGAACGAACTGCGCACGACCTTTCCTGACCTGACGCTGCAGGTCGATGAAGTATACTGGATGGGCAACCAGATCGAAGGCTGGCTGATCAGCACGCGCTGGAGCGCCGAAGGAACCCATTCAGGCGGCATACTCTATCGGAAACCCACGGGCGGAAGCTGCCAGATCTGGGGCATCACGCAATGGCGCGTTAACAACGGCAAAATCAGCCGTGAATGGCAGCTATTCAACGAATTCGATCTAATGATGCAGATAATGAGGACATCTCATGGCTGATTCCCGTCTACAGGCAGCGAAACGCCTGGTAATCGATCACTACGAAGCGGTCGATGCCGCTGGACCGGACGAGACAGCGGCGGCGTTTGCCCGCCACACCGCTCCAGACATTCTCTGGCGCGGCATGCACCCGTTCCATGAACGGACGGGCGCGGATGCAGTCGCCGAGATTTTCCTGACGCCACTCAAACGCGCCATGGGTCCACTGCAGCGGCGACCGGACATTTTTTTCGCCGGCGAAGACTGGACCACGGGATCCGGACTCTGGGTGGTGCAGATGGGCCATCTGATGGGCCTCTGGGACGGTGATTTTCTTGGCCTGCCGCCAAGTCGCCGGATCGCATTTCTACGCTATGTGGATTTTCATCGCATTGAGGGCGGGCAGATCGCCGAGACCGCCTGTTTCACGGATCTCATCGCGCTGATGCATCAGGCCGGTCTGCAGCCTGTTCCCCCGCAGACCGGGGCATGTCACTTGTCCGTGGTTGACTCGGCGGGGTGGTGATGATACCCGATTCGCATGCAGGTCGGGATGCGCCATTTCGGGGAGGGAACGGTCGAGTGGCTGAGGTCGATGGCGGCGACGGGAGCCAGCCGTTCCGCCATGGCCGGAGGCCTGTGCGAGCGCGAGGGCTGGACCAACGCCGCAGGAGCGCCGTGCCTCGCCTCCGCCCGGCTGGCCCTGCCGGGGATCGCGGAGCGCTACGGCATCGCCCTCCCGTCGGCGGGGCGGCCTCCGCCCGGTCGTCGCGGGCCGCTGCCGGACCATCCCGACGTCCGGTTCTCCGGCACGCTCGCGGAGCTCGGCGGGGTCGGGCTGGAGATGGCGGAGACGGCGGAGCAGCGGCGTGCCCTGCGGGCGATGATGGAGAGCCACCATCCCCGGGGCGACCCGTCCAATCCCGGCGCGCTGCTCTTCTACTGGATCAGCAGCGAACGCCTGGGGCGCGTCGGCGGGCTCTGTCTGCACGCGGCGAACTGGCACCAGAGGGCCCGGGACGCCTACATCGGCTGGAGCGGCCGGGAGCGGATGGCGAAGCTGGGGCTGCTGGTGCAGAACTCCAGGTTCCTCATCCTGCCGGGCGTGGAGGTCCCGCACCTGGCGAGCCACGTTCTGGGTCTGGCGGCGCGGCGGCTTCCCGACGACTGGGAGAGGCTGCACGGCGTCCGTCCGGCGATGGCCTTCACCTATGTCGGCGCGGAACGCCCGGGCACGGCCTACGCGGCGGCCGGATGGGAGTTCGCCGGGTCCACCTCCGGCCGTCCGCCCGGCCACCGGGAGGGAGCGGACGCCTGCGGCGTCTGGATGAGGCCGCTGGATCCGGACTGGCGCGACCGCATGTGCCGCGGGCCGGAGACGCCGCGCTGGCTGGGCCCGGCCCCGGCGATCCCGGAGGATGCCGACTGGGCGGATCTGGAGTTCGGCCTGTGCGGCCACGCCGACAGCAGGGTGCGCGACCGGATCCTGGCCATGGCCAGGGCCTGGGAGACCCGGCCCGGCGAGCCGGTTTCCGTTGTGTTTCCCGACAGGAAGGACCAGAAGGCGGCATACAGGCTGCTTTCCAACCCCAGGGTGAGCATGGACGACATCATCGAGAGCCACCGCATGGCCACCGTGCGGCGCTGCCGGGCCGAGACGGAGGTCCTGGCCATCCAGGACACCACGATGCTGGATTTCTCCGGCCTGAAGGGCTCCACGGGCGGTCTGGCGAAGCTCGGCGGCGGCGGATCGGGCAGCGTCGGCATCCCGGCGCACGTGACGCTGGCGGTGTCGGCCTCCGGCCGCGGCCTCGGGGTGCTGGCCATCGACGCCAGCTTCCGGGAGGGCGTCACCGTGAAGGCCGACCGCAGGCGCGGAGACACGGGGCGGGCGGAGACGGAGACGCCCGACGGTGGCAGCGAGAGCCGCCGCTGGCTGGAGGGCCTGGCACTGGCGCAGGAGGTCGGGAGGACCAGCCCTGGAACGCGCGTGATCACCGTCTGCGACCGCGAGGGCGACATATGGGACATGTTCGAGGCCCAGGCGGAAGACCCCGCCGCGGCCGGGCTGCTGGTGCGCTCCAGCGCCTCGACCCGCCGCTCCGTCATCGCCGGTGGCGGGGTGGTGGACCTCATGGAGCACGTCTCCGGGCTGCCCGCCGCCGGGACGCGCACCGTCCACGTCGCCGCCCGCGGCGGGATCACCGGGTCGCGTGGGCGAAAGGCCGTGAGGGCCCGCCCGGCGCGGACCGCGGAGACGGAGATCCGCGTCGCACGCGTCGAGCTGAAGGCCCCCGGACGGAGCCGCCAGACCCTGCCGGTCACCGCGGTGCTCGCCAGCGAGACCACCACGCCGCCGAAGGGCGGCCGGCGGCTGTCCTGGCTGCTGCTGTCCAGCGACGCGAAGCCCGACCTCCAGGGCGCCATCGACACCGTCAGGCGGTACGAAAGAAGATGGACCATCGAGGAATATTTCAAGACCCTGAAACAGTGCACCCGCATCGAGGACCGCCGCCTCGACGAGGCCGACGACCTGCGGTGCTGCCTCGCCTTCGACGCCGTCACCGCATGGCGCGTGTTCGACATCCAGCGCGCCGCGAAGGCCTCGCCCGACCGGCCCGCCCTCGATTTCCTGGACGCGGACGAACTCACCGCCCTGTACATAGCGATGGGCCGGTATCGGTTCAGGAATGTCCGTGCCCCGCCCTTCGACGGCCTCACCATCCGCGAGGCCGCCATCGACATCGGCCGCTACGTCGGCTTCATCCCCTCGAAACGCCAGCCCCTGCCAGGAACGGAGAAAATGTGGAAAGGCATGAAATACCTGCTGCTGGCAACGGAGATGTACAGGGCGATGAGGGAATGGGCGGAGCCTCCAGAGTCACCAGAGGGATAGTGACAGGACCGGGGCGTCGATCCTCACGCCAGGGCCACGCACCCATGACGGGCTGCTATATGACCCACAGGACCCGGCGGAGGGCCGGAAAACCATTGAGCTGATAATCGGAATGATCGACGAACTGGTGGCACTCGACGTAGCGTCACCAATTGAGCACCTCGAACGATGGTGGGTTCCTGACATGTGCTGGTTCGGTCCCGGTGGAATCGGCGCCAGCGCGTTCTTCAAGGGCTATCATCGCGGTCATACGGATCCATTCGAGGCGGGACTTGAATTCATCTCACATAATGGTCATTTCACGCGGCTGGCCGAAGGCCGTTTTGGCGGCTTCTTTGGTTGGCCGAGCATGACCATGCGTGCTACCGGCGGATTCATGGGAATGCCCGCCAGCGACCGGCCCAGTGACATGAGAATCGTCGACCTCTATCGGCGCGAGGGAGACAGACTGGCCGAAAACTGGATCTTCATCGACCTTCTGCACTTCTTTGCGATGCAGGGCCTCGACATCCTTGAGCGCGTTCGGGAGGTTCCGCGCACATGAATGATCTGCAGGATGCCAAGGCGGTCGTTCGCAGCTACTACGAGGCGCTGGACCGGGCGGATCCGAACGGCTGTTCGGAGATCCTGACCAGCTATTGCACCCGCGATCTGGTCTGGCGGGGATTTCATCCGTTCAACGAGCTCTCTGGGCCGGAATCAGTGGCCGAGCTGTTCTGGACACCACTCAAGGGCTCGCTCACCTCCATGCAGAGGCGGTTGGATCTGTTCTTTGCCGGCCACAATCAGATCGACGGCGGTAGGACCATCTGGGTCGGAACCATGGGTCACCTGATGGGACTCCTGGACCGGCCCTGGCTCGGCATCCGTCCCACGGGAAAGATCGCGATGCTGCGATATGCGGCCTTTCACAGGATCGACGGGGACAGCATAGCCGAAACCGCAATGTTCTTCGACATCCCGCATCTGATGTTGCAGGCGGGTATGGACCCATTCCCTCCGCAGACCGGCGCGCATCTGGTCCAGCCAGGCCCAATGACACATAGCGGACTGCTCTTCGAAGCGCAGCCTCCTGAAGAGGGAGAGGCCACTCAGGCCGCAATTGACGCGATGACCCGCGACATCGCCAGCTGGAGCGGTGGGCGCACTGAACCTCTGGTCGATGAGCTCCGCCGCACCTGGAATGAAGACATGATCTGGTGGGGGCCTGCAGGAATAGGCGCAACCTACACGATACCGCGCTATGCCAGACAGCATTCGGGCCCATTCCGCGAGGCATTTGGAACGCGGCGGTTCCACGGGCATATCGCAAGCATTGCCGAAGGCCATTTCGGTGGGTTTTTCGGCTGGCCAAACCTGACACTCAACCATAAGGGCGGATTCATGGGCATGCCAGCCACCGGACGGGATGCGGACATGCGCGTGATCGATATGTACCGCCGGGAGGGTGAGAAGCTGACCGAAAACTGGATCTTCATCGACATCCTGCATTTCTGGAACCTGCAGGGTCTGGATATCCTGGGCCGGATCACCGGCATTCAAGGCAGCAGGGAAGCCTTTTGATCACTGTCGGGGGCAAAGCTGCGCCTGCGCTATCCTGTTCATTGAATTCTTCGCGATGCGCCATACGGCTGGTGCCTCAGCGGCTCAGAATCGAAGCGACTGCATTGTCGGCGAACATACTTTCGAACGATCGGGGGTCATTTCAGGCAAACGCCAAATTACACCTTTGCAAGAACTCAGCGTAAGATGTTCGGAAAAGAGCGGCCTGCCCGTAGGGTCTGTGGCACCTATTGCCGGATCAGGGTTTCCGCATCATTGTGGTTACCTGTCGCCAAGGTGCTGTCAATCCACTTAGGGACTGGTGGGCCGTCAGCACCACATGCGGCAAGGACTCCAGCGAGCAAGGCACATGTAACCAATAATCTCATCCCAGCACCTCCTTCCAGCGCGCAATCTCAGCCCGCACCCGCACCGGCGCCGTTCCACCCAGGCTGGTCCGGCTGGCCACGGATCTGCGTGGCTCCAGCACGTCGAAAACACCGTCGTCCATGTCTGCGCACACTGACGCCATATCTTCCATCGGCAGCTCATCCAGGCTACATTTTTTCGATTCCGCCAGGGCTACCAGAGCACCAGTGACGTGATGTGCCTCACGAAACGGCAGGCCCCGCTCACGAACCAACCAGTCGGCGAGATCCGTCGCCGTGGAAAATCCAGCCGCTGCCGTAGCCTCCAGTTCAGCGGCGTTCACGCTCATGTCGCGCACTATACCCTCCATGGCAGCAACAGCGAGCATCAGTGAATCGGCTGCGTCGAATACCTGTTCCTTGTCTTCCTGCATGTCCTTGGAATAGGTTAGAGGAAGTCCCTTCATCACCGTGAATAAAGAGACCGTCGCCCCCAGCACACGCCCGGCCTTCGCACGGATCAGTTCGGCCGCGTCAGGGTTTCTCTTCTGCGGCATGATTGAAGAGCCCGTCGAGAAACGATCCGACATCTCCACGAATCGGAACTGTGCTGTGGACCAGATCACCAGTTCCTCGGCAAGGCGTGACAGATGCACGGCGCAGATCGATGCCGACGACAGGAATTCCAGCGCGAAATCCCTGTCACTAACCGCGTCGATGGAGTTTGCGCAGGGTCGGTCAAATCCCAACGCCTGGGCCGTCATCTCCCTATCAATGGAAAAGGACGTTCCTGCCAGGGCGGCAGCGCCAAGCGGACATTCATTCATCCGGGCCCGCGCATCCGAGAACCGACCCATGTCACGAGCGAACATCTCGACATAGGCCAGCATGTGATGACCCCAGGTCACCGGCTGTGCCACCTGTAGATGGGTGAAGCCAGGCATCACCCATTCCGCTCCCATTTCGGCCTGGGACAGCAAAGCGCGAGAAAGTGCGGTCATCGCTCCGTTAAGCGCGTCCAGCTGGTCGCGTACCCACATCCTGAAGTCGGTTGCCACCTGGTCGTTGCGCGAGCGCGCGGTGTGCAACCGCCCCGCCGGATCACCGATCACCTCGTTCAGCCGCGCCTCCACATTCATATGAATGTCTTCCAGGGCTGTGGAGAAAGTGAACCGTCCCGATTCGATTTCTGACAAGACCGTGAGCAGCCCTTCCTCGATTGCCTGCGCGTCGCTATCAGTGATTATGCCCTGGGCGGCGAGCATCGCGGCATGGGCGCGGGAGCCACGGATATCATAGCTGGCAAGTCGCCGGTCGAACCCGATTGAGGCGTTAATCGCCTCCATGATGGCATCCGGGCCTGCGGCGAACCGGCCACCCCACATTGAATTCGGGCTATCATTTGGCATTGGAAACCCCCGGGGAGACGTCTTGATGGAATGGATCTGCCGCACCGTTCTCTACACCGCGCTTATTTTTAGCGCAAATATCGGCGTGGCGGACATCGCCAGGCTGGAGGCGCTGCGTCAGGGCGAGATGAGGAAACTGGTCTTTCCCGCCGAACCAGTACCGGTTTCCGATGTCCCGTTTCTGGGTGAGGCCGGACAGGATCTGACCCTCAACGAATTCAGGGGGCAGTATGTGCTGCTGAACTTCTGGGCGACCTGGTGCGCGCCCTGCCGCGAGGAAATGCCTTCGCTCGACGCCCTTCAGCGGGAGTTCGGCGGTGAGCGTTTCCAGGTCGTCACTGTGGCAACCGGCCGTGACAGTCCGGTGGCGATCCGGCGGTTCTTCGACAGCGTTGGCGTCACGGATCTTCCTCACTACCGCGACACCAGTCAGGCACTCGCTCGCCAGATGGGAGTATTCGGCCTTCCGGTCAGTGTGCTTCTAGACATGGACGGAACGGAAATCGCACGGCTTCGGGGTGGCGCGGACTGGTCGAGCGGCAGCGCCCGAGCGATCATCGCTGCACTCATTGAAGCTGAATGACAGATGTTTGACGTCGATACCATCGCCTGACTTCAGCGACTCTGTGGAGGACACCAATCCTCAGCCAACGCTTCGATCTCACTGTGCCGATGGCAACCCACCAAATGATCGTTGACCAGGCCACAGGCCTGCATCCAGGCGTAAACGATCGTCGGCCCACAGAAGCGAAAGCCCTCAGCCTTCAAAGCCTTTGACAGAGCCTGCGATTCCGGCGTCGCAGCTGGAAGCTCTGACATTGAGGTGTAGCTGTTCTGCAGTGGCGCTCCCCCGACAAATCCCCAGACAAAGGGGGCGAATCCGCAATCCGCCTCGATTTTCCGCCAAGCCTTCGCATTGCCGATGGTCGCCTCGATCTTGCCGCGATGACGAACGATTCCGGCATCGCCGAGCAGCTGCGTAACTTCTGTCTCGCCCCAACCTGAGATCACGTCTGGATCGAAGCCCCTGAACGCCTTGCGGAAATTCTCGCGCTTTCGAAGAATCGTGATCCAGGAAAGCCCGGCCTGGAAACCGTCTAGAATGAGTTTCTCCCAAAGCGCCCGACTGTCCCTTTCCGGCACCCCCCATTCGATGTCGTGGTAGGCGACATAGTGCGGATCCGTTCCGCACCATTCACAACGATCCGTCATTTGTCCACATTCCCAGGATTTGCCAGCCGAATCCGCATATCGAATCCCAAATCCGGGAGAATGTGCGGAACCGTTTCAGTGTTTCCAGATTCCGATTCAGAGTCGATAGGATTCGTAAGCGAACAGGCCGTGGCAATCCAGACCAAGCCTTTATGGCGCTCAGCTTTCCAGCGAACGCAATGGAATCGCGGCCAGCGGATTTGCCAAAAAGGTGAATTACCTGAATTGCCGTGCCGCACAATGCTGGGTGCGACTCCTAGATGAAGGCAGCGCCTAAAATCTTCCGGTTAATTCTGCGGTCGATGGGCGATCTCGCAATGGGTAAGGGGCATGGACAAAGGAATGCCATGACGAATCTCGCAATTACATCGGTTGCCCGCAGCGCCGTTGGAAGCCCCAGCGGCTCATTAACCAACAGGCTCGCAACCAGATGTCATGCCCGCCGTATCCGTAACCGCACTCCGGGATAGCGGCACGGACAAATTGTGCATTGCCTTCGGCTTTGGCGACTTTTAGGGTATAGTCAGCTACAACTTTCTACCGAGAGCGTAATGGGACTGAATATCAAGAATGACGAGACCTGCAGGCTAGCGCGCGAGGTAGCCGAACTGACGGGCGATACCATGACCGGCGCAATCACTGCCGCGCTGCGTGAGCGCCTGGAACGAGAACGGCAGTTGCAATGTCCGGATACCCTAGCCAGGGAACTTCACGCTATTGGGCAGCGCTGTGCAAAGATTCTGAGGCCAGGACCCTCTGCAGTCGAGCACGGAGACCTACTCTATGACGAGCAGGGTTTGCCCAAGTGATCATCGACACCTCGGCTATCCTAGCCATACTGTTCGAAGAGGCAGACGCGGCACGCTACGAAAATGCAATCGCGGCGGCATGGCCGCGTCGCATCTCGGCTGTCGCATTGGTCGAAGCGGCGATGGTCGTCGAGGGGCGCGGAGGCGCGGAGGCAGGTCAGGCACTCGACGCGATACTGGAGAAGGCATCTATCGAAGCCGTCGCCGTTACCGCAGAGCATGCCGCCTCTGCACGCCGAGCCTGGCGCCGCTTTGGAAAAGGCAACCATCCAGCGGCACTGAACTACGGCGACTGCTTCGCTTATGCGCTCGCCGATATGACAGGCGAACCCCTGCTGTTCAAAGGATCGGACTTCGCTCGCACCGATGTCAGGGTCGCTCTACCACCGATTGGGGAAGCTGAGCAGTGAACAGTCGGGCAATTCGCTGCGGCCTTTCTTTCTAAAGACATTTGTATACTTTCAAATCTCGCGCTCCTGCCAGGCTGCCGCAATCCGGGATACACGTGACAATCTACTGGGACCGCGGGAAGTATGGAGACCTGAGCTACCGCGTTGAGGACGTTGAAGGCTGGCTGAGAGGCGGCGAGGATGGCGGTTGGGAATTCAGGCAGGTTGAATTCGCCGGAAATCACCCGAAACGGCCGACCCGCGATGAGTGGGCAAACGGAATCGCGGCCTTTGCCAACGCTGCCGGAGGTGTGATGCTAACCGGCGTCACTGATGACGGCACCATTATCGGCATGTCGCGCATCCAAATCGCGAACCTGGATGCCCTTCTGGTCGAAGTGAGCACCGATACGATCAAACCACCGGTTCGTATCCGTACGCATCACAGGGAACTGCCTGACGGTAAGCTGGTGCTGCTGGCCGAGGTGCCAGAAAGCGATTCCGTTCATGAAAGCCCTGGTGGGAACTACCTCCGTGTCGGTGGGTCAATGCGGCTGATGGGTGACGAAGAGCGGTTGCGTCTGACACAGCGGCGCTCACAGGCCCGTATTCCGTGGTTCGACAGGCAGCCGGTGCCAGAGACCGGATTCAGAACATTGGCTGAAGCGCTGTGGAGGCCCCTGTTAAGTGCGGAAGGGGCCGCCAAACCCGAGGCGGCACTCGGGAAACTGGCGCTTCTGGAACACGACGGATCCGGGAAGATTCGCGCCACCGTCGCCGGTGTGCTGCTGTGCACTCCAGATCCGGAACAATGGCTGCCCAATGCCTGCATCATCGCAACCAGATTCCGCGGTAGAGACGATGCGTCCGATCAGATCGATACCCAGTTGATTACCGGTCCACTGAACGAACAGGTCGCCGACGCCATCACCTTCGCAGTCAGAAACATGCAGACCGCCGCACAATAGGATCCGGCGCGCCTGGATATGCCTCAATACAGCGAAAAGGCCCTGTTCGAGGCTATGGTCAATGCGGTTGCCCATCGGGACTATACCATGAAGGGAAGCGGGATTCGCCTGTCGATGTTTGATGACCGTCTGGAGATTCAGTCCCCCGGATCCCTGCCAGGCAATCTGACTGTGGAAAGCATGGCCGTACGACAGTCGACCCGCAACGAGGCCTTGGCTTCCGTATTCACCCGGATGCCTGTCAGGGGAGTCCGTGGAGGTGAAGAACGGCGCTACTTCATGGAGCGTCGTGGCAACGGCGTCCCCATCATCCAACGCGAAACATGGAACCTTTGCGGGAAACTCCCTGAGTACCGGGTTGTCGACAATTCGCAGGTTCTGCTGGTAATTCCCGCTGCGCTGCAGGAGCCGAGTCCCGCCAGGGTCGTTATCTCTGCCTGGTCCAGAGGGCAGCCCCTACCCGGCACCGATCTCCTTGTCCTGTTTCCGAACAGCACTTGGAAGCGGGCGGTCACCGACGATGCGGGGGAGGCTGCGGTCGACCTGCACACCACGCAGCTGCCTATGACCGTGTTCGCATCCAGACCTGGACATGCCGCATATCTGGAACGGGACTGGACACCGAGCGACCGTGCGCTTGCTGTCGAGCTGGAGACTCTTCCGGAAGGCGGAAGCATCATCTTTCCGGAAGCGACTGGCTGTCTTCCAGGACTGGAGGGCGGACTCAGTCCCAAACGCGATACCCATGACCGCATGTATCTTTACGCATCGAACATCGCGATCAACCATGGCGACCGACAGCCGGTCCATTTCTTCCCCTACGAGGAACTGCTGCTGACCGATTCCGAAGGAATCAGACTATGCGTACGGATCATCGAAATCGTTGGTCGATCGGCGTTAATCGAATATTTCAGTCCGCGAAGGAGAAGCCGATGACCGTGAATTCAATTCTGAACGACCACGGATGGACTTCACCGACAGCGCGAACACAGGATCCCACTTCAGCTCCTAAGCGCAACGCCCGGCCTATCCCGGAACGAGGTTGCCACCCAAGCGGAGATAAAGAGCCCGACGTTGCGCTACGGAGTTGAAGTGTGGCTGAATCGAACCCTCTGCCCATACGGATACAGTGGAACCACAGCCAGACAACAGGTGCCTGAGACAGAGTGTCACTTTGAATTGCTGCAGCGCAGCATATAAGTTATGGCTTCCGGATGGAGGTGGTGCCTGCCAATTTCGGCCGCTTCGCCAATGTATGGCCGACCTCACAGGTACAAAGGAATACGGATAGAGGAATATCATGACCAATGTCGTAATTGCATCGGCGGCCCGAACCGCCGTCGGAAGTTTCAACGGATCTTTTGCCAACACACCAGCGCACGACCTCGGCTCAACCGCAATCAAGGCGGTGGTTGAGCGCGCCGGCCTGCAGCCTCAGGACATCTCCGAAGTCATACTCGGTCAGATCCTTGCCGCCGGACAGGGCCAGAATCCGGCGCGACAGGCTTCGGTCAACGCCGGTGTTCCGGTCGAAAGCCCCGCCTGGGGCATCAACCAGCTCTGTGGCTCCGGCCTGCGCGCCGTCGCCCTCGGTGCCCAGCACATACAGCTTGGCGACGCGGATATCGTTGTCGCCGGTGGCCAGGAAAGCATGTCAATGGCACCGCATTGCGCACATCTGCGGGCAGGCGTCAAAATGGGTGGCGCGGATTTCGCCGACACGATGATCAAGGACGCCCTGACCGACGCATTCTACGGGTACCACATGGGCAACACCGCCGAAAACATTGCCAGGCAGTGGCAGCTTTCGCGGGATGAGCAGGATGCTTTCGCGGTTGCAAGCCAGAACAAGGCGGAAGCGGCGCAGAAGAACGGCAGATTCTCTGACGAGATCGCCCCGCACACGGTCAAGACCCGTAAAGGCGAAATCGTGGTTGATTCGGACGAATACATCCGCCACGGCGCAACAGTCGACAACATGCGTAAGCTGAGACCTGCCTTCGACAGGGAAGGCACGGTCACGGCAGGCAACGCATCGGGAATCAACGATGGCGCCGCCGCCGTCGTGCTGATGAGCGCCGATGAAGCCGAAAAGCGCGGTATTGAGCCAATGGCCCGGATCGTCAGCTACGCAACGGTCGGCGTCGACCCCTCAATCATGGGCACCGGGCCGATTCCGGCTTCCCGGAAAGCCCTGGAAAGGGCGGGCTGGAAGGTCGACGACCTTGATCTTGTCGAAGCCAATGAGGCATTTGCCGCTCAGGCCTGCGCAGTCAACAGGGACATGGGATGGAACACCGACATCGTTAACGTCAATGGCGGAGCCATCGCCATCGGCCACCCGGTCGGTGCGTCGGGTGCGCGCGTCCTGAACACGCTTCTGTTCGAGATGCGGCGGCGGGACGCCAGGCGAGGCCTCGCCACACTCTGCATCGGCGGGGGTATGGGTGTTGCGATGTGCGTCGAGCGCCCCTGAGAAACGTCGAGGCGTGCGGAATCTGGCGGGCTCGGCAATCCTCGACACCGCCACATCCGCTCTCTTTTCCGCGGCGGAAACGAATCCGCGGTCATTTACTGGACCAAACCCGGAGGAAAACGAACAATGGGACGTGTAGCCCTGGTAACCGGCGGCAGCCGCGGCATCGGCGAAGCAATTTCAAAAGCCCTGAAGGCGGACGGCTACAGTGTGGCGGCGACCTATGCCGGCAATGACGCGAAAGCCGCCGCCTTTACTGCGGAGACAGGGATCAGGGCCTATAAATGGAACGTTGCCGACTACGAGGAATCAAAGGCGGGAATCGCCCGGGTGGAGGCCGATCTTGGCTCCATCGATGTGGTGGTCGCCAATGCCGGCATCACGCGTGACGCGCCATTTCACAGAATGACCCCCGACCAGTGGCAGCAGGTCATCGACACCAATCTCACAGGGGTATTCAACACCGTCCATCCGGTCTGGCCTGGCATGCGCGAAAGAAAGTTCGGACGAGTCATCGTGATCAGTTCGGTCAACGGCCAGAAGGGCCAGTTCGCACAGGTGAACTACGCTGCAACCAAAGCCGGCGATATCGGTATCGTTAGGTCGCTGGCGCAGGAAGGTGCCCGCAATGGCATCACCGCGAACGCGATCTGCCCAGGCTACATCGCCACTGAGATGGTGATGGCTGTGCCGGAAAAGATTCGGGAATCGATAATCGCACAGATTCCCGCAGGCCGTCTGGGCGAACCGGAAGAAATCGCGCGCTGTGTGGTGTTTCTCGCATCGGATGAAGCCAGCTTCATCAACGGATCAACGATATCAGCCAATGGTGCACAGTTTTTCGGATAACCCCAGTCGCGGGCCCGAAAGGTCCAATCCGTCGGCATAGTGCACGCCGCCTCACTGCACCAGTGGTGGGGCGGGCATTTCACGCATTCGGGAAACCAGCCGTTTATCGTAGCGTGGTCGCTACCTGAACATATGCCGCAGGGAAAGCGTCCCGTGCGGTATCACTTGAGATCACTGCGAGAAGGAACGGAACCCCTGATTCGCGGACACAGTGGGGGTGCCGCCAAAGACGACGGCCAGCCCACATGCCTTGTTTCAGGCCCTCTTCAAGCGGTGAATTTCTTCCTTGATTCGCAGTTTCTGTTTTTTGAGTTCGGTCAGATGCAACTGGTCAAAGCCTGGATGGCGCTGTGCGTCTTCCACTTCGACTTTAAGACTCTCATGCTTCTTCTGAAGTTCCTCCAGGTGCGAACTCAATGCCATCTTGTCCTCCTTGTTCCCTGAATATCACCAGTTCACCACAAAAACCGTCACATGTCATCGGAATGTTGAGCGAATCGGCATATAAATGCCAGATTGATGATGAAAGAAGCTTTGCGGGCAAGGCAAGGGCCTAAGGACTAAGGACGGGCGATGGTACGAAACCCGCGGACATAACCGCCATGACCGATTTCCCGAAGCGAGGATTCCATCAGGCATCCATTAAGATGCAACCCGCCACTCCAAATTCCAGGAAGTGAACCTTCCGGGGTGATCATCTCCAGTCCACCGCAAGCTGCGTCCCGCTGCGGAGGACCGATTCAATCGCGCCGGAATAGGCACCACCGTCAGAACCATGTCCATCGCCACGATGAAGCACGATCGGAGCTAGTAACCTAAAGCTCCCCCGGGCCCCCTTTCGCGCACGAAGAATCACCAGCCGCGCCGACCTTTCCTGTCGCGGTAGAAACGGAAGCACGGAAATGTCTCCCAGTAGGCCGTCACAGGCCCCCAGAAGTTCCGGGAACCGGTCAGCTCGCTGGATCACATGCAGCACCCCTTTTGGCGCAAGTCTCCGGACACCGGCCTCGATCCAGGCTGCAAGTGGTATCGATTGGCCCAACGCTGTCTCCCGGTCAGGACTGACGGAGCGTGTTCCCCGATCGCGGTCAAAATAGGGAGGGTTGGCGATCACATGATCGAAACCATGTTCGCACAGTTCAGGTGGCATCAATCGAATGTCGCCTTCGACCACCTTGATGTTCAGGCCGTTCTCAACCGCATTGCGCCGAGCGAGAGCCGCGTAGCCAGACTGCAGTTCCAGGCCAGTGATCTCGAGCCCTGGAACCCGTGCCGCCAGACTTAGGGAAGCCACTCCAACGCCGCAGCCCAGATCAAGCACCCTCTGGCCCGGACTGGCATCTGTCGCTGCGGCCAGAAGCACCGGATCAATGCCTGCACGATATCCCCGATTTGGCTGCCAGATGCGCAGCCGCCCACCGAGGAACGCGTCCCGGGACAGAACCCGGTCGCTATCCCACATCAATACCGTTGTCACGCAGGATCGCCTCAGACCGGAAGTGATCCTTTCCCGCCACCAGCAATCGGCGCGGCAAAATGCCTATGGACCCTTCAAGGACACTCATATGGACGTCAACCTGAAATGACTGTATGTCTTCACCCTTAAGCAGGGCCGAGGCATAGGCGATCACCGTTGGATCATTGCTGCGCAGTAGCTCTTTCATGGTTCCGGTATAGAGCAGGGACCACAACATTGTCGAGAGTCCTGGCGGGACGGTGATGGCACTGGATCGGTTACAGGTAAACCCGGACGAGCGGCTGGCGCTGGCGCTGGCGAATGATCTGGAAGCAGTGAACGGACTTATCCGCACCCGGATGTCCTCCGAACACGCACCCCGAATCCCCCAGGTGACCGCGCATCTCGTCGAGGCCGGAGGCAAGCGAATCAGGCCTTTGCTCACATTGGCTGCGGCGCGTATGTTTGGCTACTGTGGGCAGAGTCATGTGAATCTCGCGGCAACGGTGGAATTCATCCACACGGCGACGCTTCTGCATGACGATGTGGTCGACGAAAGCTCCCGGCGGCGCGGCAAGCCCACGGCAAACCTGCTCTGGGACAACAAGTCCAGTATCCTGGTCGGTGATTTCCTGTTTTCCCGCGCTTTCCAGCTCATGGTGGAAACAGGTCGCCTTCGCGTACTTGATGTCCTCGCCAACGCCGCAGCCCTGATCGCCGAGGGTGAGGTCCTGCAGCTGACGGCTTCGCATGATCTTCGAACCGATGAAGACCTCTATCTCAGGATCATCCGAGGCAAGACGGCTGCGCTGTTCTCAGCGGCAACCAAGGCGGGAGGCGTGATATCGGACGCGGACGAAGCGCATATCCAGGCATTGTTCAACTACGGCGACGCCCTGGGTATCGCATACCAGATGGCTGATGATCTGCTTGATTACGGCGGCGATGCGACGGCCATAGGCAAGAATGTCGGCGACGACTTCCGCGAACGTAAGCTGACCCTGCCAGTGATCAAGGCCGTCGCGAAAGCGGACGAAGAGGAGCATGCCTTCTGGTCCAGAGTCATCGAGAAGGGCAATCAGGACGACGGTGACCTCGAACATGCCCTGTCTCTGCTGGCGAGACATGGCGCCATGGAAGAAGCGCGGCTGGATGCCCTCAACTGGGCATCCCTGGCAAAGGACGCGGTCTCGGATCTGCCGCCACATGAATTTCGCAGCATATTCTATGACCTCGCCGACCATGTGGTGGCGCGGGTCAGCTGAGCTCAGCGCCTATTGTAACCGTATCGCGTACCCACCAGCGGGGATGGGTTCTCGAAATTTCCATCGCCGCCCGTTTTGCGGAATCCTGATCGGAAAAGAGCCCATAACAGGACGTTCCCGAGCCGGTCATGCGTGCGACAGTCGCGCTGGACAGCGCTGACAGGACATCGCCTACCTGCGGAACAAGTCCTATGGCAACCTCTTCCAGATCGTTGCGCTGTTCGCCAAGCCAGGTTTCGAATGCGGCCCTGTCAGGCCAGTCAGGAACAACTCCCATACTCGGACGCCCCTTCCTGCGAAGCGCCTCAAACACCTGTCCTGTCGGAAGAGAATGACCCGGATTGACCAGAACCAGGTGGCAGGCAGGAACCGTCGGCAACCGATCCAGTACATCACCGATACCTCGCACTCTCTGTGGTCCGCCCCATAGACAGACGGACACGTCCGCACCGATCGATGAGGCGGCGTCCTGACAGCCGAACTGTCTGAGCACCGCAGCGGCGTCGGCGGAGCCTCCGCCCAATCCCGCACCGTGGGGAAGGTTTTTTTCCAGCACGATACGGCATTTTGCGCCAGCAGCCCTAGCCGCACGCCAGGCCAGATTACGCTCATCCGCCGGAACACCAGCGGCAAACGGTCCTGTGATCTCAACCGACAGCTCATGAGCATCGTGAAACCATAGCCGGTCACCAATACCGGCGAACGCCACGAGTGAATCGAGTTGATGGTATCCGTTGGCCTGTTGGCCAGTTACGTGAAGAGTTAGATTGACTTTCGCGTTAGCGAATACCTCAGTCATCCTGAGCCACGAGCCCGAGCGGAGGTGCGCCTTCCTCTTCGAGCACCACATCCAGTCCCACTTCGAGCTTGCGGCGGATGCGCTGGGCAACCTCTTCCTCGGGATCGAACGATAGTGCCCGCCTCCATTGGAAGTCCGCCTCGAATCTGCGGCCGACACTCCAATATGCATCGCCGAGGTGATCATTGACGATTGGGTCGACCGACCCCAGCTCGACCGCACGTTCGAGGCTCTTCACTGCCTCTTCGTACCGCCCCATCCGGTATTGCGCCCAGCCAAGACTATCGATGATATAATAGGATTTCGGTCTCGCCGCGACGGCTTCCTCAATCATCGCAAGCGCTTCATCCAGTTTGATGCCCATGTCGACCAGGCTATAGCCAAGGTAGTTAAGCACATCCGGATGACCGGCCTCCAATTCCAGTGCCTTGCGGAAATCGGCTTCGGCCAACTCCCAGCGCTGCTCGCGTTCATGCGTTATGCCACGCACGAAATAAAGACGCCAATGCGCATCCTGCCCTGCATTCTCGTAAAGCGCGATGGCGGCGTCATATGCTTCACTTGCGGGATCAAAGCGCTCCAGTCCTCGCAGAGTGTCGCCAAGAGCGATACGAACATGCGGCGCTTCCGGCTGCACCTCCACCAGCTGTTCCAGAACCTCCACAGCGGCTTCGGTCCTACCGGACTCGCGGAGTGCCCCCGCGCGCCCGATTTCCGCGACAGTGAAAGAATGGTGATCACGTGGTACCCGGTTATAGCTTTCGGTGGCGAGTTCAAAACGGTTGAGCACTAACAGAAATTCCGCGCTCAGCAGCATGGCCTCGACACTGTCCGGATTCAGGTATTCGGCGATTCGACTGTACCTAAGGACCTGGTGGGTCGGAACACTTCCGTCCAATAGGTTCGCTACGAGTAGAAAGACCTCAGCCGCTCCATCCACGGAATTCCGGACAGCATCGAACGCGATGGCCTTTCCGTTCGCCAGTTCCGCAATCAGCTCGGTCAGTTCCGGATCCGGAGCGGCGCCACGCCTCCGTTCGATCAGGTCGAGCGCCTCTGAGTTGCGCTCCAGCTGGCTAAGTGCCTGAACAAGAGTGATGACACCACGACGGTCCAGCTCGCCGTGGCGATCCAGTTCCGACAATATGGCTACGGTGCCTTCATAGTCGCCAACCAGTGCCTGGGCCAACGCTTTATGTGTGAGGCCGAACACCTCCATTCCCTGCCTGCCTACCGTCTCATCGAAGCTCTCCAGCGCCTCGGACATCCGGCCCAGCCCCAGCCTGGCCCAGGCGACCAGAAGACCGTCGATAAGCGTCTCCGACTGCTTACTTTCCAAATTCTCGAGTACCCAGGCGAAATCTCCAAGCTTCAGGGCTTCGGCGAGCAGCACCAGGTCGGCAACCGCGCTCACCCCGGTTTGCGCCGCCAGTCCACCTACGGCTGCGACAGCGCGATCTATCTGGCCGAGCCCCAGATAGGCCATAGCGACACGCTCCATCAGAACCGGGTTCAGGGGATCTTCCGCCAGTGCCAGCGCATACCGTTCAGCCGACGTCTGATAATCAGCGAAGAGGCAGGCGTAGTGGGCTGCCAGATATGTTCCGGCAGCGACCTGTGATGAGGCCGATTCGCCTGTATTCTGAACAGATCCTCCAGCATCGGGATAGTCGCAGTCGCCCCTAAAGACCAGGCTGGGTCCAGTCTGACCCTGTACAGACGAGGGAACCACAATGCCGACACTGAGCGAGGCGAAAGCAAGTATGTATAGGATGGATCGCATCTGCATGGATGTGCCCCGTCATTCCGGTTGCAAAGCATCCTAGACCGCATCCGGGCTTCAGGCAATGCGGCGTGGTGAAATCAGGTGGAATCACCTGCACAGAACCAGTTTCTGGGCGGTGCGCTACATGTTGGGATAATTCGGCCCGTCACTCCCCTGTGGAACCGTCCAGGTAATGTTCCGGCTGGGATCCTTGATGTCACAGGTCTTGCAGTGGACACAGTTCTGAAAATTGATCACGAAGCGAGGCGTGTTGTCCTCGTCCTCCACCACCTCATATACTCCAGCCGGGCAATAGCGCTGCGCCGGTTCACGGTATTGCGGCAGATTGATCGTAATCGGTATGCTGTCGTCCGCAAGCCGCAGATGCGCGGGCTGGGTTTCCTCGTGGCTTGTCATCGAGAAACTAACATTGGTCAGCCGGTCGAAGCTTAGTTTGCCGTCCGGTTTCGGATAGTCGATGGGCCTATGCTTCGACGCTGGCTCCGTAGATTCCGCATCATCCTTTCCATGCTTCAGGGTTCCAAACGGCGAGACTCCGAATAGTGTCTGCAACCACATGTCAAGTCCACCGAGGCCCAGCCCTCCCAGTGGCCCCAGTCTGGCACTGAAGGGCGCGACATTGCGGACTCGCCGCAGGTCCTTTCCCACGGGCCCACTTCTCAACGCATGGTCATACGCCGTCAGTGTATCACCCGACCGACCTTCGCCGATCGCCGCATGGACGGCTTCCGCAGCTTCGATTCCGGAATGCATGGCATTGTGGTTTCCCTTGATTCTTGGCAGATTGACCAACCCGGCCGAGCAGCCGAGCAGGCATCCTCCGGGGAACGCCGCCCTGGGAATCGACTGATACCCTCCCTTGGTCACGACCCGGGCGCCATATGCCACACGCCGACCGCCTGCCAGGAGCTCAGCGATTTTCGGATGATGCTTGAAGCGCTGGAATTCCATATAGGGGTAGAGATACGGATTTCCGTAATTCAGGTCGACGATATAGCCCACATAGACCTGGTTGTGGTCGATGTGGTACACGAAGCTGCCGCCTGAGTTCCTCCAGCCAAGCGGCCAGCCCATAGAGTGGAAGACCTCCCCCTCACGATGCTTCCCGGGCTCGACTTCCCAGATCTCTTTCATTCCTAGGCCGAATTTGGGGACGTCGCTGTCGGCGTCCAGCCCATATCGGGCGATCACCTGTTTGGACAGCGATCCACGCGCACCTTCTCCGAGCAGAACGAATTTTCCGTGCAGCTCCATTCCCGGCTCGTAACCCGCTCCAGACGTTCCATCCGGGTTCCTGCCAAACTCACCCGCGACCACGCCTTTCACCTCTCCTTCGCCACCGAAGACAAGCTCCGAACAGGCCATTCCCGGAAAGATCTCGACACCCAGCGCTTCCGCCTGTTCCGCCATCCAGCGGCAGACATTGCCCATGGAGACGATGTAGTTCCCATGGTTGTTCATCAAGGGTGGCATGATCCAGTTCGGCAGGCGGATCTGTCCGGCTTCGCCGAGAATGTAGAAGCTGTCCTTCCGGACGGGCACGTTGACTGGTGCCCCCCGTTCCTTCCAGTCGGGGAAGAGCCGTGTGAGACCGTCCGGATCCAGCACCGCACCCGACAGAATGTGAGCACCGACCTCGCTGCCCTTTTCAAGAACCACGACCTGAAGTTCCGGATCGAGCTGTTTCAGACGGATCGCCGCGCTCAGGCCCGCCGGACCTGCGCCGACAATCACCACGTCATATTGCATGGATTCGCGTTCTTCTGCCGCCATGTCCACTCCCCTGGAAAGATACCTTCGACCCTGATCGGTTGGATCTAACTGCCGCCGCTGATCAGGTCAATCACTGCACGATGCCGCGACGGCTTCCCCAGATCCAGCAATGGGGCGCGTATTGCGCAGTTCCCACCGAATGGATCCACGGCACCGAACTGGCATCCCAGGCGCGAAATCGCTTCGGAAAATGCAACGGCAGTCTAGCCAATGCCACAAACAGTCGCGATGAACCGATTGATTAGCCGAGGATCTTCTGGTAGTGGCCAGGCGCTTGAGGGAACGCCCGGATGGCATCCCGGACAGCCAGGACCGGTGCACGGTATCGCTGTCGAACCAACAACCGTTCCAGAGACTTTGGCCGACATCGGACGGGATTCTTTTCACGCGGCTCCGAGCTGGTTCAAAACCATGTCTGACACTTCGAGGTTGGACGTTATTCGCTGAATGTCATCATCGTCCTCCAACGTCTCGATCAGGCGCATCAGCTTCTGGGCACCCTCAAGGTCCAGTTCGGTTGTTATGGTGGGTTTCCAGATCAGCCTGGTCGTTTCCGCCTCTCCCAGCGCGGCTTCCATCACAACCGAAACGTCGTTCAGATCAGTATCGGCGCAGTAAATGACATGTCCGTCATCCGAACTCGCGACATCTTCCGCTCCAGCGTCGATGGCAGCTTCCATGACGGCATCCTCGTCGCCTGCATCGGCCGCATAGGTGATCTCTCCCTTGCGCTCAAACATGAAGCCGACCGAACCGGTCTCGCCCAGGCTTCCTCCATGCTTGCCAAATGTCGAACGCACGGTGCTGGCGGTTCGGTTGCGATTGTCGGTCATCGCTTCGACGATCAGGGCAACGCCGCCAGGACCATAACCTTCGTAACGAATTTCCTCGTAATCGTCCCCCTCGCCTGCCTGTGATCTGGAAATCGCACGGTCAATCACATCTTTTGGAACCGAATTGGATTTCGCTTCCTTGACCGCCAGCCGCAGGCGGGGATTTTTTTCCGGGTCGGGATCGCCAATCTTCGCCGCGACGGTGATTTCCTTTGATAGCCTGGAAAACAGTTTGGACCGGGCAGCGTCCTGGCGTCCCTTGCGATGCTGGATATTGGCCCATTTGGAATGTCCGGCCATTGCGTTCTCCTGATCGTCCTATCCGGGGTATAGCCAGCGTTTATGGCATCCGGGTGGCATGCTTCAAGTCCGATTGCAGCGCTGACGACGCCAGGCCCGATAATCGGGAAGCATCCCAATGCATCGATCCGGACAGGTGAACGCCATGCTCAATGCCGGTCAGGAGACATGTGCCTCCGCTCCATCAGCGTCGGTCTCCATTCAAAGGGAGAATCAGGGTTATGTCGAGACGCCCCTCCACCCCGGAGAACCCATCCGACCTGCATGAACCACGGACAGGATGCCCGGAACTTCGTGAAAATCAGTGCCGGGCCCGCCAGGATTCGGTTCGGAAATCCGCCAGGTCGCGTTGCACATCTACGGAATGGCAATAACCCCGTTCCGGGGTTCTGGGCGGCGGCTACCAAAGGCCGGTGTTCCGGCTTCCCGGAGATCTCGTCATCAAAGACCTGAACACCAGCACTTCGCACTTCTTTCACAGCGGCCAGAGGAAGGGGATTGCGGCTGATGCCAACAACCCAACGCTGAGATTGAGCGGTATGCCAACCCGCATGAAATCCGTGAACCTATAGCCCCCTGGCCCATAGACCAGCATGTTTGTCTGATATCCGATCGGAGTCGCGAAACTGGCCGACGCCGCGACCATCACCGCCACCACCAGCGGTCTGGGATCAACGCCAAGCTCCTGCGCCAGACCGATCGCAACTGGAGTTACGACAACCGCAACGGCGTTGTTCGAAACCAGTTCCGTCAGAACTGAGGTCAGAAGATAGACCGCCCAGACGATCAGAAACGGCGGCAGCCCCCCAAGCAACGGAGCCAATGCATCGACGATCAGCCGTACGGCGCCTGAAGCGTCAAGCGCCGCACCAATGGCGAGCATCGCGAAAATCAGCGCCAGAAGCCTCCCGTCTATGAACGAGAAGGCCTCTTCCGCATCGATGCAGCGAACCAGCAGAACGCCCGCCACCGCAATGACGGCAAGCAGCAGAATCGGTGCCACTCCAAATGCCGCAAGCGCCACGATCATTAGCAGAGCCCCAACCGCGAATGGCGCATGGCCCCTCCGGAACGCGCGAGCCGACGGCCTGGAGACACCACCCAGCTCCATGTCCTGCGCCAACCGCGCGATGTCTTCCGCCGATCCTTCCAGTAGAAGCGTATCGCCGATGCGAACCACCAGTTCATCAAGCTGACGCCCGATATTCCGGTTCCGCCGATGCACAGCCAAAGGATAGACGCCGTAGCGGCGGCGCAGCCGCAGGTCACCAAGCGATCGCCCGACCATTCTGCATCCCGGCGTGATCAGCACTTCCACGGTCTCGGTCTCTACGGAAAACACCTGGTCAACGGGCCGTAACGACCTGTCGCGCTGTAGGTTGAACAGCTCGGTCATCCGCGTTCGCAGCACCACAAGGTCACCGGCCTGCAATACGACATCCTGCAGATTGCGCCGTAGCGAGGCATCTCCCCGAATCACATCGATCAGGCGCACGCCACTCCGCCTGAACATCTGCACATCCAGAACACGGTTACCTATCAGGCTGGAATCCTGTGGGATCACCACTTCAGTGAAGAACTTCATGCTCTTTCGGTCGCCCAGTAAACTTGCCAAACTCTCGCGTTCAGGCAGCAGGCGGGGACCTAGCAGCCGCAGATAGAGCGCTCCCCATGCCACCAGGATCAGGCCCAGCGGCGTGACCTCAAAGATCGAGAAGGGTTCAAGGCCCCGAGCCCTCGCCACCCCATCGACCAAAAGATTGGTGGACGTGCCAATCAGCGTCAGAGTACCGCCGAGAATCGCTGCATAACTCAAGGGAATCAGCAGTTTCGATGCATGAACGCCCAGTTTCCGCGCAAACTGGACGATTATCGGAATCATCACAACAACCACAGGTGTATTCGAAACGATGGCCGACGAGACGACAACGAACCCCATGAGGCCGGCAAGGGTCAGGGCAGGTCTGGTCTCCGCACGGCGTTCCGCATATTGAGTGAACACTTCCAGTGAGCCAGTCCTTACCAGGGCACCCATGACGATGAACATCGCTGCGATGGTCCAGGGCGCCGGATTGGAAAACACCACTAGCGCGTCATCATAGGACAGAATCCCCGCGCCCAGCATTGCCGCAACACCAGCGATCGCCACGACTTCCGCTGGATAGCGCTCACGCAAGAACAGGACGAACATCACTGCAACAACCGCCAGCGCCAGCAATGCTTCGCCGTTCTGGGTCAAAGCAATGTCACTCATCACTCCCCGCTTATCGGTCCCCGTTGTATCCCATTGTATCTTGACCGCCTTCCGGTCCTTTCTCAAGTGCTCTTCCATGTGGACGGACCAGGAAGAGTCCGACGAACATCAGTGCCATCGCCGCCCAGACCCATCCTGAATTGCGTTCCCCGAGCAACAGCATGGACCAAACGACACCAAATCCGGTGACGAGATAACTGACCTGTGCGGCGAACACGGCACCCGCACGGCCTACAAGCCAGACATATGCGGAGTAGACTGCAGCATGAATGACCGAACTGAGCGCCAGGGCAAGGTCGGGCGCGCCCCATGGAGGTCTCGGGTCGATCAGGTGACCAGTGCCCATTGCCAGTGGCGCGGAAATCAGGGCTCCGACCACCGAGGCACCAAACAGAAGCTGGATGGGGTCCAGCCCTGCCGTTCCCCATTTCGCGACCACATTGCCTTCGAGGCCGTAGAATGCTGGCGCTACAAGCGCCAGCGGAATGAAGGCGATCATGGCGCGTTCCGGCAGGCTCGCCTGTGGCCAGATCAGAAGGGCAACCCCGAACAGGCCGCAGAACAGCCCTCCCAACCTCAGCCAGGAGAACCGGTCGGTTGCCATCAACAGCGCGATCGGAAAGGCGAAAATCGGGACGAGTGCCAGCAGAACCGACAGGATGCCTGCAGGCAGGTAGACAGCTGCCTGGTAGGACGCGCTATTCGGAAGCACTGTGCCTATCAGGGCGATGACGAGGTACATTCTGATCTGCGCCCTGCCCAGGGGAAGCGTCCTGCCACGGGCGAATGTCAGAACTCCAAGTATCGACCCGGAGATCACAAGCTGCCAGAAGATCAGCCCGAAATGCCTGTATCCTTCACTGACAGCGACCTTTGCGAGTGGCTGGGTAAGACCCCATCCGGCCCCAAGAAACGCCAGAACAGCGATCAGGAACACGCGCTCTCGCATTCCGGCTCCACCCGTCCCGCCTGCCGTAGCAAGAACCTCAGGCATCTGGAATCAGGGTTCAACCGAAGGAAGCAGCCCACCTACCCGCACCGCCTTTACCTTCCCGGCCCGGCCGGTTCCACCATCTGTCTCCAGGAACAGTCCGCTCAGCGTCGCCTCTCCCCTGGCTGGCTTGAGCCGACCGCTGGGCATTCCGCTAATGAAACGGCGCATAGGTTCCTCCTTCTCCATCCCGATCACGGAGTCATAGTCACCACACATGCCAGCATCCGTCAGATACGCCGTACCCTTTGGAAGTATCCTCGCGTCAGCAGTCGGGATATGAGTATGCGTCCCTACGACAGCTGTCGCTCTGCCATCGCACCAGATTCCCATTGCGGCTTTCTCCGATGTCGCCTCGCAATGCATGTCCACCAGGGACGCCGCGACCTGACCGCCCAAAGGAAATCTACTCAGGACAGCCTCGACCGCCGAGAATGGATCGCTGAAGGGCCGCTTCATAAAGACCTGGCCCAGGGCCTGAACCACTAGGACCTTCCTGCCACGCGGTGCCTCGAAGACTCGCGCGCCCTGCCCTGGCGCAGCCTTCGCGAAATTGAGCGGCCGTACCACACGCGGCTCCTGCTCTATGAACCGCAGCATATCACGCTGGTCGAAGGCATGGTCACCCAGGGTAAGGCAGTCGGCCCCAGCATCCAGAAGCAACTTTGCGTGGTTCGGCGACAGTCCGGCACCATCGGTCGCATTTTCCGCGTTAAGCACGACAAAATCGAGAGCCCAGGATTCGCGCAGTCCCCTGAGACGTTCGCAGATGGCCCGGCGGCCGGATCGACCCACCACATCCCCGAGAAATAGGATCCTCATGGGTTGAATCTCCTATGGATTGCCACACGAAAGGACAATGGGGAATCCAGTCCGCGCCCCGTTAATCGGATATCGCATCAGTCAGGCCGACCCGTCAAAAGGAATGTGTGCCCTCCGGAACCGTCGGCGACACCGTTGTTTTCAGTCCAGACCCGGCTAGTTCGGCCCGCTCAGACTCCAGACATTGAGTCCTGTCGAGGACATATCCGCCAACTGATTTCAGGTCACGCGACTGCTCTTCAATCACTGCCGGCACTTCTCCGCCAAAATGGCACACGCGGCAGCTCTGGCATCGAACCGCCATTGACTGGCTTCGTTCCCACAGGACCACCAGGCCACCGATCAGTCCCGCCTCAAATTCCAGACACGGGCGATACCTGGAAGTCCCGCATCACGGCTCAACTCGAAAGACTTTCGTGTCAACGTTACTCTGGCGCTTTCACCTGCACGGTCACCACGTCCGTGTTGTGATACTGCTGGTGATGGACAGATGATGCGAAATGCCGCAGCAGTCGCAGCGAAGCCTCATGACCAAGCGAAGTGCCGGTGGTGTGCTCACCGAGTCGGGAGATGCGGTCCTCCAGGTTTATCTTATCGCCAAAAGCAACGACAAACTCCAGAACCGCCCCACCGTCCTCGCGCGAGACGGAGACGCGAAGCCGACGCGGCTGCTCCTCCTGCCCGTCCTTCCGTTTCTCAAGAAGCGTCAGGAGAGTCTCTTCACCGACGGCGTCGAGCCGATCCATCATGACAGGGGTCCAACCGCTACTCCTGGCAAATGCCCTCAGGAACTCGCTCACCGGACCAAGCGCCGAACTGTCAAAGTCGGCTTCCATACGCCTTCGTCGGGGCTTGGTCGCCTCCAGGAATACGGTCAGAAGGATCGCTGTAGTACCGCCGGCCGTCATGCCGTTCTGGAAGAGGCCGCCAGCGAATTCCGCAAAGAATTCGGGAAATATCGCTCCGTTCTGAAAACCGACACCAATCCAGAAGGAAACGCCTACCACCACCCCCTTACGGTAATCCAGACCATCCTGCACAACCATTCTCATACCGACGACGAATAGGGTCGACAGCAGCAAAGTCACGTAAGCGGCTACGACCGGACCGGGAATCGCCAGGAATATCGCCAGCACTTTCGGCAGCAGAGCCATGATGAGAAAGATCAGACCGACGGCAACGCCGACGCGCCGTGATGCCACACCGGTTAGTTCAGTGACGGAAATGCTGGTGGAATAGGTTGTGTTCGGCACCGTGCCGAACAGGCCGGAAAGCAGATTGCCAAGCCCATCGGCAGCAACCGCTCCCTCGACCGCACGGTAATCCACAGCTAGGCGTCTTCGCCAGGAAACGTGCTGGATCGCCATCGAGTCGCCGATCGTCTCAATTGCGCCCACAAATGTCACAATGACAAAGCCTGGCAGCAGGGCCCAGAAGGCTGATCCGAATCCTAAGTCGAGGCCCGGCCATCCCCCTTGCGGGAACCCGATCCAGGCCGCCTCAGCCACGCGTTCCATTTCGTATATGCCGAAGGCACCGGCAACCAGTGAGCCGACGATGACTCCAATTACTGGAGCCCACAGGCGCCAGACACCGGTTGCGGCAAGCGCAATGCACACGATCACCGTTATCGTAGCAGCGGCAGACAACGGCGAAGCCAGCAGGTGCGCATCCTCTGGAACCTGCGTCAGCATGTCGAATACGATCGGCATGACCGTCACCGCAATGAGCATGATGACCGTGCCAGCAACCGTAGGCGTGAATATACGACGCACCCAGGAAAGATGCGCCGCAAGCACAAACTGGAACAGTGATGAAACGATAACAAGCGTGGCAAGCAGTGCCGGACCTCCTTCCGCGATCGCCGCTATGCTGACGGCGATGAACGCCCCGGATGTTCCCATGAGAAGCACGTAACCGGCACCGAAGCGACCAAAGCGAACCGCCTGGACAATCGTAGTGATGCCACAAACGGCAACCGCCGCAAATGCCGCCCAGGACAGGTATGGATCGCTTCCTCCGGCGGCGCGAATCACGATGGCCGGAGTAAGGACGATCCCGGCGATCGTAAGACAGACCAGTTGCAGGCCGAGACCGAATGCCAGAGGCACCGGAGGCTTTTCGTCCGCTGCATAGCGAACATGTCTGCCAGCCTCGTTCATATCCATGTTCCCATCACCTCCATGCCGTCCCCTGTCTCAGGCTGTGGTTCGGCCAGCGCCCAAAGCTACCGCTGCACTTCAGTCCGCGCATGTCAACCGAAGTCACGGCCTGTCAGAGCTGTCGCCTTTGGAATGTCGTTTCTGCGGTTACACCGCATTGATGTCAATATACATTCCGTTGCCCAATTGACCGATTGCGGTCATGGGTGATGACGCTGAGGCAATCCGTGATGGTTTTCACGATCCTTTTGGCTACCGGAGATGAGTCTGCCTGAAAGAGGTGCGAACCGCCTAGCCCGGATATCTCACCAGCCGCAACCGGACGCTCCGGCACCGGCCTGGAAGGGGTTCCGGGGGCGGTTCGTGGGCGGACCGGCAGCTCCGTCGGCCGACGGAACCCGACAGCGGCCGTCCGGTGGCCGCGGTGGCGGGAACAATGAGGGAACATCCACGGCCCGGCAGCCGCGGGCGGTGGTGCCGGACACACCTCTCCCGCTGCGGGCCGGTTCCGCCCGCCAGTCCGGGCCGTCAGGGGCCGGATCCGCTCAGGCGGGCGTGGGTTCGGGGGCCGGATCCGGCTGCGGCGGCGGCACCTGCGGCGACGGCGCGGCCAGCAGCGCGGCGACCGCCCGTGCGAACAGGTCCTGAAGGGGAAAGACGGAGGACAGCGACAGGCGGACGCGGCGCACGCTGACCGTCACCCGGCAGGCGACCTTCAGGAGCCGCGTCCTTATGGTCCCGCACTGGGCCCTCGCCATGTCCGTGCCGGCGAGGCCGATCGCCCGGACGGTCCGGAGCAGGGCTCCGGCGAAGGCGGAGAGGTACAGCCGCAGCTGGTTGGCACGCATTGTCGCCGTCGAGGTCCGGTCGGCGAAGAGTTCCAGCTGCTGCTCCTTTATCCGGTTCTCCATGTCGCCCCTCGCGCAGTACAGCTTCTCGTAGAGGTTCCTGGCGGTGAAGCGGTCCTTCGGCAGGCTGGTCACGATGAAACGGGGATTGGCGCCGCCCGGGCCGGGCAGCCACTCCGCCTTTCCCACGACGCGGCGGGTCCGGCTCCAGCTGGACCGGGTCCGGTAGCGAAAGTCCCGGAAGCGCCGCGACGGCTTTCCCGAGGCGATGGCGCGCCGCCGCGACCTCTCCAGCGGTCCGGCGATCCGCTCCACCAGGCGCGAGTTCCTCGCCAGTCCGAGGACGTAGTCGACCCCGTTCGCCTCGCACCAGGCCATCAGGCTCTCGCGGCAGAAGCCGGAATCGCCCCTCACGATGATGGCGGTCTCCGGCCAGCGGGAGAGGATCCGCTCCACGATCTCCGCAAGCGCCTCCACCGATCCCTCCGACGCGTCGACGTTCGACTGACGCAGCCGCGCAAGGAGGATGTGGTCACCGCAGGTGACATACAGCGGGAGGTAGCAGTAGTGGCCGTAGTAGCCGTGGAAAAAGCGTCCCTCCTGGCCGCCGTGCAGCGGGTCGTCGGTAGCGTCGACGTCGAGGACGATCTCCCCGGGCGGGACCTCGTGGGCATCCAGGAACAGGTCCACCATCAGCCGCTCGATCGCGGCGCCGTCGGCCACGATCCGTCTGTAGCGGTCCGTTTCCGCCGCCTCCGGCGTGCCCAGCTCAAGGCGGTTGAGGGTGCTGGACCCGGCCAGGGGATGGCCCCGGTCGCGCTCCCGCTTCCGGCCGGCGCCGGTGATGTCGTCACGTCCGACGGCCAGCGCCAGGACGCTGTCGTCCCGCAGGCGGTCGTGGTCGTTGATGTCCTCGTATCCGAGGGCGATCGCCATGACGCGCTGCGCCACGAGCTCCCTCAGCCCGTGCTCGATGCGGTCCTGGTCCCGGTAATCGGTCAGGCACTCCGCCAGCCGGCGGGTGACGTCCGCCACCCGGTCGGCTTCCCGCAGGAGCAGGGCGCCGCCGTCCGAGGACATGCGCCCGCCGTCGAAGGCGGCGGTCACCTCCCGCCGTCCGTGCCGGTTGAACTCGATGTCAGGGCTGTTACACTGTGTCGGCATGGGGTCCGGTCTCCTCTCATATGCAAGGTTTTGATGACTCCCGCATATATCATGGAATTCGGCCCCATGCAACATCATCTGGTGAGATATCCGGGCTAGGTGAACAGGCATAAGTCCGGATGGAACCGGCTTTGAGTTATGTGCGGTGCATCACGCTCCACGGCCGCTTGATCGGATTGAAGTGTGGGGCAATTGATTCCGGCAGTCAAAGCTTCCAGCAAGCGCCAGTAAGCCAGACATCACCATGCGCAGCGGAAAACCCCTGTGCCAGAGGAACTTTGCACGGAGATCCAGCCTCCTGTTCCTATGATGCGCAGCTTCCCGGATGAACCGCCCAGACCGGCTTCCTCTTCTCAAAGAACGCCCTGATGCCTTCCTGGGCTTCCTGACCCTCCCATTGTCCCACCAGGGCCGCGACCGTATCGTCGACAATTCCTGCGTCAATAACTGGCCCTAACCGCCTTGCCAGAGCCTTGGCTTCCGCCACGGCGCCTGGTGCAGCGCTCAGATAAGGTAACACCTCCTCTTCAACCGCCAAATCCAGGTCATCTGCTCCAACCGACTTCGCCAGCAATCCTAACGTCACAGCCTCTTCAGCCCCGAACACCCGACCTGACATAAACACCCGGCGCGCCATCGCCTCCCCCATTCGGGCGAGCACGTAAGGCCCCACTGTCGCCGGAATCAGCCCTAGACGTGTCTCCGTCAGTCCAAATCTCGAGCCGTCGACACCAATCGCCACATCACAGATGCAGGCCATGCCCACACCACCGCCGAACGCCGATCCCTGGATCCTTCCGATGAGAGGTTTCGGCAGCGTATTGAGCGTACCCAGCATGCCCGCAAGCCTACGCGCTTCCGAAGCGCGAGAATTTCCGTCGCCCTCCATCTGTTCTTTCATCCAGCCGAGATCCCCACCCGCACAGAACGACCGACCCTCCCCGGTCAGAATCACCGCTCGTACGGCTCCGTCCTCACCCAGAATCCTGGCCGCCCGCGTGAGTTCCACGATCATGACCGCGTTCAGCGCATTGTGCTTCCCTGGCCGGTTCAGGGTCAAAGTCGCCACTCCGCGCAAATCGGTTTCGACAGTCAGGGTCTCAAACATGCTCACTCCGCAGTTCATGCGCCATCGCCGCGCCTTCCTCCAGGCATTTGAGGTCAAGACCGGTTTCAAATCCGAGATCCAGCAGTCGTCCGGCAACAGCTTCTGTCGCCACATTCCCCGCCGCACCGGGAGCGTAGGGACAGCCTCCCAAGCCTCCAGCCGCCGAATCGAATGTCCGAATGCCTTTCCGAAGCGCAGCTTCCACATTCGCCAACGCCCGCCCTCCCGTATCGTGAAAATGTCCGGCGAGACACTCCGCCGGCACCCGTTTCAGAACCGCGTCAAGCATCGCGTCAACCGCCCGGGGCGTTCCCCGGCCGATTGTATCTCCCAGCGAGATCTCGTAGCAGCCCATTTCCATGAGCGACGCCGCCGCTTCCGCCACCCGGCCGGGCGCGGTCGGGCCATCATATGGACATTCAACCACACAGGAAACATAACCCCGCACCGGTATTCCCTGTGCCTGCGCTGCACGGACGACCGGCCGTAGAGCCGCGGTGTTTTCCGCCACACTTCTGTTGGTGTTCGCACGCGAAAACCCTTCCGAAGCCGACCCGAACACCGCAACCTCATCTGCCTTCGCCGCAGCCGCACGTTCAAAACCCTTCATATTGGGAACAAGCGCGGCATATGACACGCCGACGGCCCGGTCTATCCCATCCAGGACCTCGGCTCCATCGGCCATCTGGGGCACCCATTTCGGAGATACGAACGAAGCCACTTCAATGCGTCGAAACCCTGCGCGGCTGAGACAGTCGACCAACGCAATCTTCCTGTCCGCCGGAATCATGTGACGTTCGTTCTGCAGTCCGTCGCGCGGACCGACCTCAAATATCTCGACGAACTCTGCCAATGCTCGCTCTCCCTGCCGTTCCGGAATCCGATGCAATCGGTATCCTCAACTGTCCCAGGGCTCGTAGAAGTCGCGTTGATAGAGAAGGCGCGCTCCCGGGCGCGGTAATGACGCCTGAAACGCCCGACGTGAGGTGATCCGTCCATACCAGGCCGCGACCTGTTCAAACGGCTCCAGCCTTGCGAAATGCCGCGTCATGTAGAGCGTCTGGCCAACTGAGATGTCCGCCGCCGAAAATCCACCATCCAGAAGATGCTCCCGACCCGTAAGCCGTTCCTCGATAGCGGCATAACACTTCTTCAGCCGCCTGGCCTCAAGATTCATAAGCGTGGGCGAGCGCATGGAATCCTCGTAGAGGACCACATGCTGCTGCGTCAGCGCGGCACCGTGCTGCGTGAGGGTTTCCGCGAAATGAACCCAGATCAGCCAATCGGCGCGTTCCACGTCGCCGGGCGCACGTCCGAGTCCCGAAGCCGGGAAGCGTTCACACAGATATTCAGTGATGGCCCCGGACTCCCAGAGAACCCGTCCATCGATTTCCAGTGCCGGAACACGTCCGATCGGATTGATCGCAAGATATTCCGGCGATCTAAGGGACCGGTCAAACGGACGTTCTTCCAGCTCAAATTCGACGCCAATCTCATTTAGGAGCCACAATGTGCGCATGGATCGGGTCTGGGGGCAATGATGCAGTCGGATCATTTTCCAACCTCCTTCATCAGAATGAGTGCAGCGCCCGCGCCCACCTGAGTCCCGGGAACGGCAAGGACCTCCGCCACCATTCCGTCACGGGCCGCAACCAGCGTATGCTCCATTTTCATCGCTTCCAGCAATGCAAGACGGTCCCCCTTGGCGACATGATCCCCAGCCCTGGCAAACACCGCTTTCACATGCCCTGGCATCGGGGCCTCGATCACGTCGCCAGGCACAGCCGCATCACATGCCACGGAAAGAGGATCGGGCAATTCAAAATGATAGCCACCATTCAGGAACACGCTGACGCCACCGCTGCGCCGCACGCACCGGGCATGTGACTTCACATCATTGATCCACCAGGCACCATCCCTCCATGCAATGACATTCGTGGTCCGACCAATGGTCACGGTGAACCGCTCCGCAGTCTGCGGCGTAACTCGCGCCACGCACTCCTCACCATTCCACATAAGCTTCACCACATACCCAAACGGCGCCCAGAGAGAGAATCCCGCCAGCGGGTCGTCCAGACGGTCAAGTCCTAGGGCGACCACCGCCGCGAGTGCCCGGTCGCACGAATCCGGCTCCCGTAGCTTGCCAAGTACCCCAGCTTCGTGGTCGATGAAGCCAGTGTCCACCTCACCGGCCCCGTAACCCAGCCTGCGCACGACATCTAGAAGAAACCCCTGATTGGTGACCAGACCCGCCACTTCTGTCATCGTGATCGCCCGGTCCATCCGTAACAGCGCCTCAGCGCGGGAGTCGCCATAGGTGACCAGCTTGGCGATCATTGGATCATAGTGGTGACTGATTGTGTCTCCAGCGCGCACCCCGCTATCGACCCTGACATCCGGCGGGAACACGAGATGTTCCAATGTCCCTGTGGCGGGCAGGAATCCTTTCGGCACATCCTCGGCATAAAGTCGCGCTTCGACCGCATGGCCACGGCATCGGATATCCTTCTGTGACCTCGGCAGGGGAGATCCACCTGCGACAAGAATCTGCCATTCGACCAGGTCGATACCTGTGATCGCTTCAGTAACCGGATGTTCAACCTGCAGTCGCGTATTCATCTCCATGAAATAGAACCGATCGGGATGCAGGTCGGGATAGCTATCGGCGATGAATTCCACGGTTCCCGCACCTTTATAGCCGATCGCCTCCGCGGCACGCACCGCCGCCGCGCATATGGCGGTGCGCATTTCCACTGTCATTCCGGGCGCAGGCGCTTCCTCGATCACCTTCTGGTGCCGACGTTGAATTGAGCAGTCCCGTTCGTAGAGATGCACCGCCTGCTCGCCGTCGCCGAAAATCTGCACCTCTATGTGGCGAGCTCTCTTCAGGAATTTTTCGATCAGCACCGCATCGTTACCGAATGCGCCCTTCGCTTCGGCACGGGCCGATGCCAGGGCGTCCGCAAAGTCATCGGGATGATCGACCCTGCGCATCCCCTTGCCACCACCACCCGCGACCGCCTTGATCAGCACCGGGTAGCCCAGATCACCGGCGATGCGGAAAAGATGCCGGTCGTCCTGATTCTCGCCGTGATGGCCTGAAATCACAGGCACACACGCCCGCTCCATCAGTGCCTTTGCCGTATCCTTCAGTCCCATCGCGCGGATCGCCGCCGCCGAAGGCCCGACAAAGATAAGCCCGGCCGCCTCGACCGCCTCCGCAAACTCCGGATTCTCGCTGAGAAATCCGTATCCAGGATGAATCGCCTCGCATCCCGTGCGTACCGCTGCCTCGATGATCGCATCGCCATTGAGATAGCTATCGGATGGCGGCGAAGGCCCGATATGAACGGCCGTGTCGGCCATCACCACATGTCTTGCCCGCATGTCGGCATCGGAGCTCACTGCGACCGTCCCGATACCCATACGGCGGGCCGTTTCAATGATCCGGCAGGCGATTTCACCTCTGTTGGCGATCAGAAGTCGGCGAATCATCCCAGACCCAGTCCTTTTGACCGTCGAGAAGCCGTCCAGTCTGGCCTGCGATGCAGGCCGTCGGCACCACCACCGGTAAATGTCTCAAGCCAGCGACAACTGCGCCGCATTGACGCCGACAGGGCCTCACATCCTGAATACACCGAATTTCGTCTCCCCGATTGGCGCATTGAGGGCTGCCCGCAGACTGAGCGCCAGGACCTCTCGCGATTTGCGCGGATCAATTGTTCCGTCATCCCATAGGCGTGCGGATGCGTAGAGCGGGTGCGACTGCCGCTCGAACATCTCCAGTGTCGGACGCCTGAATTCCTCCTCCTCGTCCTCTGACCAGACACCGCCAGTGCGCTCGATGGACTCTCGCTTCACTGTTGCCAGGACATTGGCCGCCTGTTCTCCGCCCATCACGGAGATCCGTGAGATTGGCCAAGTCCACAGAAACCTGGGCTGATAGGCGCGCCCAGCCATTCCGTAGTTTCCGGCACCAAATGAACCACCTACCAGCATGGTGATCTTTGGCACAGCGGTTGTTGCGACGGCAGTCACCATTTTCGCCCCGTGCCTCGCGATTCCCTCCTGCTCATATTTCTTTCCGACCATGAACCCGGTGATGTTCTGCAGGAACACCAATGGAATGTGGCGCTGGCTGCAGAGTTCAATGAAATGTGCGCCTTTCTGTGCGGAGTCGGAAAACAGTATTCCATTATTCGCGACAATTCCCACCGGACATCCCATGACATGGGCAAAGCCGCAGACCAGCGTTCCACCGAACCGGGCCTTGAATTCATCCAGGCGCGAGCCGTCAACAATGCGTGCGATCACTTCCCGAATGTCATACGGCGTCCGTAAATCCGCCGGAACCAGATCCAGGATCTCATCAGGATCAAATGCCGGGACCTCAGGCACCTCCCATCGGATTGACGGCGCGGAACTGCGGTTCAGCGATCCGACGGCGCGGCGGGCAAGCGCCAATGCATGGGCGTCGTTGTCGGCCAGGTAGTCCGCAACGCCTGAAAGGCGGGTGTGAACATCACCACCGCCAAGTTCCTCCGCTGTGACGATCTCCCCCGTCGCCGCCTTTACCAGAGGCGGCCCGGCCAGAAAAATTGTGCCCTGATCCTTCACGATGATGGTCACGTCCGACATGGCGGGCACATAGGCACCACCCGCCGTACAGGACCCCATTACCACCGCGATCTGGGAGATGCCTTTTGCGCTCATCCGCGCCTGATTGTAAAATATGCGACCGAAATGATCGCGGTCGGGAAAGACCTCGTCCTGGTTCGGTAGGTTGGCACCGCCTGAATCCACGAGATAGATACATGGCAGGTTACATTCTTCGGCGATCTCCTGAGCACGAAGGTGCTTCTTGACCGACATAGGGTAATAGGTGCCGCCTTTCACCGTGGCATCGTTGCAGATGATCATCACGTCCTGCCCCGAGACACGGCCGACGCCGGCGATAACGCCGGCACAGGGCGCGGCACGGTCATAAAGCCCATGCGCCGCCGTTGCTCCAATCTCCAGAAACGGCGCGCCTGGGTCGACAAGGCCTGCCACCCGATCACGGGGAAGCATCTTGCCACGGCTCAGGTGGCGGCTCCGGGCGCGTTCGCCTCCTCCAGCAGCTGCCAGTTCCGCCGCGTCGGTCACCTCTTTCAACGCCGCTAGATGCGCAGCGCGATTGGTTGCCGCTTCCTCCGACCCAGCGTTGAAGTTCGAGTTAAGTTTCATCCGGAATCCCGACGGGTTTCACGCCCGTGGTTCCGAAGCAACTGTCGTGCAACAAAGTAAGTGCCAGTACCCGGGCTGAAGCCAGCCTCTTCTGGGGGTCTGCGCCAAAGCCGCCGCCGTAAGGTGGAATTCTGGCAGACTCGAACTGCAGGGCGGATGTCATGCCATTGACTCCAAAAGCTCCCGACCGATCAGCATCCTTCGGATCTCGCTGGTTCCGGCACCGATTTCCATCAGCTTTGCATCCCGGAAGAATCTCGCGACCGGAGCGTCGTTCAGAAATCCCGCTCCGCCCATGGCCTGAACCGCCTGATGTGCCTGTTTCATGGCCTCCTCAGATGAATATAGCACACATGCAGCGGCGTCCTGGCGTGTCACCTCGCCCCGATCACAGGCCTTTGCCACCTCATAGACATATGCCCTCGCCGAGTTCATGGCAGCATACATATCCGCGACCTTGCCCTGCATTAACTGAAAGCTTCCAATGGGTCGGCCGAACTGTTTCCGTTCGGCGAGATAGGGCATGATCTCGTCCATGCAGGCCGCCATGATCCCGGTGCCGATGCCAGCCAGCACAACCCGTTCGTAATCAAGACCCGACATCAGCACTGCGGCTCCGCCTCCTTCCTGTCCCAGCACGTTCTCGTAGGGCACCTCGACATCCTCGAAGACCAGTTCCGCCGTGTTTGACCCTCGCATTCCGAGCTTGTCCAGATGCGGACTGGTCGAAAAACCGGTCATGGACCGCTCTATGATGAAAGCGGTAATGCCCCTGGAACCGGCTTCGGGATCGGTCTTTGCGTAGACCACGAGGGTGTCGGCTTCAGGCCCGTTGGTGATCCAGAATTTGGAGCCATTCAGTCGGTAATGGTCGTTGCGCCTGTCCGCCCGGAGCCTCATGGAGACCACATCAGAGCCAGCTCCCGCTTCCGACATGGCGAGCGCGCCAACATGCTCACCTGACACAAGCTTTGGTAGAAGCCGTGCCTTCTGTTCCGGCGTGCCGTTCAGCCTGATCTGGTTGACGCAGAGGTTGGAATGCGCCCCATAGCTCAGCGAGACGGAAGCAGAGGCGCGCGCGACCTCCTCCACTGCCACGGTATGGGCGAGATATCCCATGTCGGCACCGCCAAATTCCTCTTCCACCGTGATTCCCAGAATTCCCAGTTGACCCATCTCGCGCCATAGTTCCGCAGGGAACACATTCGTTCGGTCGATCTGCGCCGCCAAAGGCTTTACACGTTCCTGGGCCCATCGATGCACGGTTTCGCGGAGCGCGCTGACGTCCTCACCGAGATCGAAGTTCATGGACGCAACGAACATGGAAATCATCCTCCGGCATCAAATGCGCACCTGTTCAAACAATTACTTTGCCCGTTCGCTCTGCGTCAATCGGAATTCCCCCGGGCAAGCCCGACTTGGGGAATTCCGATTGACACCGCTCGCAACACATTGCTGGGGCCAGTGGAATCATGACGGTTCCGTTCGTGGCCTCATTTGCCTGAGCAGAGACGCAGCGATGGCCAATCGTCCCTGCAGGTTTCGGCACCCGTCAGCCCTGTATCATTCTAGGGTGCCGACGCTCAGGCATGTGATTTTGCGATTACGCGGATTGACGCTTCCGCTCCCGGAAACTGGCACGACCTGTCTGTCCGGCCAACGATGCGGGAGCGATTGCACCGGCACTCCGGTCAACGGATCTAATCATGGCCTCCCACACCGCGGACACCTCAGAGCGTATGATGCGGGCGATCAACCTGCAGTCATCAAGTGAGAACGTCAGCGGAATGCGCATGTCCAGAAGTCCAGCGAGCAGGCTGTCCGTCCGCGGCAGACTCTGCTCCGGAACATAGCGCCAACTGTCATAGCGCGACGTGAAACCGACAGGTTCTTCTGCACCGAACCATTTCAGCTCGACTCCTCGCCCTTTGCAGCGGGCGACAACCTCTTCCATAGCGCTGGGGCTCCAGTCGGGCAGTCGAAACTGAATCGAAGATCCAACAAATGCCTCATCCACCGGGCGTTCGATCAACCGCAGGCCAGACGCGCCCCGCAGCCCCTCCTCGATGGAGCGGTAACGCGCGTTCCAGCGGTCGCATTGCTGCGCAAGGCATTTCAGCTGCGGCCTCAGGATAGCGGCCCGTAGATTGTCCATGCGTCCCGACATGTTTGGCGTGGAATAGCGAAACGCGTCGAACGCCTCGGAAGGAGGCACCGCCTGGTGACGGCCATAAAACATGTAAGATCCTGACAGCATGACCACCCGCGCCGCGAGAGCCGCATCGTCGGTCACCAGAAAACCACCCTCTCCAGAATTCAGGTGCTTGTAGGTCTGGGTGGAATAGCAGCCGATCGCACCGTGCCGACCCGACGGAATCCCGCGCCATCTCGCGCCCATCGTGTGCGCACAATCCTCAACCACGGTGATGCCCGCATCGTTGCAGATTGCCATCAGGCGGTCCATGTCACAGATATGCCCGCGCATATGGCTGAGCAGCAGAACGGAAGCGCCGCCTGAAACCGCCTTTTCGGACAGATCATCCAGATCTATGGTCAGGTCTTCCGCCGTTTCGACAAAGACCGGCTCCGCACCCACGCCCGCGATTGCGCCTGGAACGGGCGCTAGCGTGAATGCGTTCGACAATACCATATCTCCAGGAGCGACTCCGACGGCGCGCAGCGCCGTCCCTAGCGCGTAGCCACCCGATGTAACGGCAAGGCAGTAGTCCGCACCGACGAAGTCCGCGAATTCCCGTTCCAGAAACGCGACTTCTCCAGTCTCGCCAGCGGCCAGATTGTACCGGTGCAGCCGACCGTGGCGCATGACGTCCAGCGCCGCGGAGATGCCCGATTCCGGTATCGGCTCCTGCTGCGTGAAACTTCCAGTGAAGATTTCGCTCATGAACGCAGATTGGGCCTATCGGGAGCGATCGTCAATGGCATGGACGGCAGTCATGTCCATTCCTGGCTATGGGAATTCCGCAGTCAGGGATCGCTCCAACCTACAGGGCGGAGCCCTGCGAACACCCAATGATCCGGTTCGGCAGACTGTCATTGATCCATACGTACCGCAATCGGGGCAGTTCAGCCAATCAGCCGCAGTACCAGTCCGGCGAGTTCGTCGTAATGGCTGAGCTGCGCCTCGGGCTGCAGAGCCATGACATCCTGGCCTTCCGCGCCAAACGTCACCAATATGCAGGGAACGCCTGCCGCACAGGCAGTATTGCGGTCCATCAGGGTGTCACCGACCAAAAGCGACGACTCGACCGCTCCTCCGGCACGTTGGACCGCCTCGACATAGGGTGCCGGATCCGGCTTGCGCACCGGTAGCGTATCTGCGCCGACCAGAGAGCCAAACAGGTTCCGCACCCCAAGGCGCCGCATCAGCGTCTCGGCCAACCCTTCAGGCTTGTTGGTGCAAATCCCGGTTCTGTATCCTGCGTCCCGAAGGCGCTCGATCGCCGCCACCGCACCAGGATACAGACGCGTGAAGACGTTGATGTTCCTACGATAGTGTTCAAGAAGAAGCGGATACTGAGCACCTACCTGACTGTCGTCCAGTTCCAGCCGCTGAAAACCCAGCCGCAGCAGTGCCCGGCCGCCATGAAAGGCGACTGTCTGGTCACCTACGGGATCAAGAACTTCCCGGTGCCCGAGCGCACGAAAACATGCGTTCGCGGCAGCGATCAGGTCACCGCTCGTATCCGCAAGCGTGCCGTCAAGATCAAAAATCACTGTTCGCATGGCGCGCCTTTTGGCAGGTTCCGCAACCCACCGCAACCATTCAAAGCGGTCGTTGGTGGATCAGTGGCGGACCCGGGGAAAGTTTCGGCACAATGTACCCGACTTCATGAGCGCGCAGGATTTTGATCTGGACCCTGCTGGTGTCCCTCGGTGTGCGTTCCCTCAACGCGGTCTTCCGATCCGGATGCATTAAGAGTTTCATCAGGGCGGTGCGGTTCTTTCGGCCCCCCGCCGCCAGCCGCGGATCGTGTCGCGAACAAGGGATGGGCTTTTGTCACGAAATCCAACGGCTAAACATCAATAGTCCGGAGCACGGTGCACGACAGACATCGCCCTATGTTCTGGCAATGGTGGCCCAACGGTTCCACCCGCTGACCAGTCTTAAGGAAACAGGCCCCTCTGCGCCTGCTGTCGCTTCAGAACCGCTATCCGCTCGCATTAACTGAAACTCGAACCGAACATATGCCGCAAAGTCGATCGGGAAGACGGTGAACCAGTATCGCCGGAGCGAAACCGAATTCCTGAGCCGGAAATTGGCTGGACGCCTACCTCGAAACACATCGCGCACGATCTCGGCCCATGGTCCGAAGCAAGCCGCGAGCGTCCGCACACGAGGCGATTCCGGCTTCCAGAACGCCTGTTTGAGCGATGTTCAGGTCCTGCTCTGTGTAATCCCCTTGTAAGCGTGGTGTCTCCACGTTCTCTACAGGGCCAGACGGGCCGTGACAAAGGACATCTACGAGACCGGGACCATCGACCCCGCCTTCCAGCGGGATATCGCACGGCTCAGCCCCATTGATGATGGACCGAAACCCGTAAGCGGCCCACGGGTCAGGCGCGTCAGCCCCCAGGTCCTGCGCCACGGCGCGGCAACGGAACTGCTGTCCCGGGTTGTGGGCAGCACGATCATCGCACTCTGGCTGGGCACGAAATCCGTGAGCGGCGCCATGATCCTCCTGCACGCGGACATGAAGATGAAGGAAACGGCCGTGGATGACATCGGGCCGGTGGGTGTCCCCACCGGAAGGTTCCAGCCCCAGACGCCCTGCCGGATTATCTCGACGGGCTGCAATCATTCCGAAAGGAAGTGAAAGGATGAATTCAGTAATCAGATGGTTGCGCAGGCGGCGCGGCCAAATCGCGTAGTCGGCATAAGGGGCGCAAACAGCACATTACCGTGGACGCCGACTGGCTGCCGGCCGAGGCTATGGCCGACTTCGGCGAGCGCCCCGAGCGCTACCGGGCGAGATACCGCAGACTGCTCGGGAGACACTCTGGGATACCGCCATGCCGCCATGGGTGGACACGGTTCCGGCCCGTGCGGAATGATGGGAATTCAGATGGTAACGTATGCCACTGGCAGCCCGTCGACAGGAGATGCTCGACCGCACTCGACACCGGCCGCAGGCTGGACTTTCGGGGAGGCCCCATCTTTCCCCGCTCTGGCAGCATCAGCCCGCAAATGGACATCCGGCGTCCGTCAGGCCGTTCTGCCGACGGTCACCGAACCAGCTTTACAGCTTCCGGGTGGTTCCATTCCAGGGCACGGCCCCTATCTGTCTGCCACTTCTCCGCTCCTTCCAGTTCAGTCACCCAGCGGCTGCGGGCCAGTGCGTCCGTGATAGGCGGTGAGAGAGGCTCGGATTCGTCTCAGGTTTTCCTTGGTGACCCCAGCCTGAACCTGGGCAACGGCTGTGGCTAGCGCGTCGATTACCACCAGATGGGCGTATCTGGAGGCTGTAGGCTTGAAGATGTCGGGATCCTCGGGAAGATCCACGAGAATGGGGATTTCCGCCGCCTCGGCCAGTCTCGTTTCCGGCTTCGTGATGCACACGGTCGTCGCCCCGTAACCACTCGCGATTTCAGTTGCGCCAACGATGGCGTCGGCTTCGCCGCTCGCGGAAATGGCAAACAGCATGTCGCCCTGCCGCAGGGTCGCCGCACGCATCTGCAGAATATAGCTGTCGCTTACGCTCACCGGCGGAATCCCGAGACGGAAAAACCTGTTCGCTGCCTCCTGCGCAACCATCGAAGACCCGCCGCCGATCCCAGCGAATAGGATCTGCCGTGTGGTCAGAAGCGCGTCCCTCGCGGCATCGAACGTCTCAACCGCAATCTGGTGGCGTAGGGTCGTCACACCCGAAATCAGCGCATCAATGACGTGATCGATGGCCCTGTCGCTCTCGGGAGCCTGCGGCACGCCGTTTGCCTGCATGTACTGGGCGCTGACTGCAAGGTTCTGCGCGAGGCGCATCTTGAAGTCTGGAAAACCCTCACAGCCGAGACTGCGACAGAACCGGATGACGGTCGGTTTGCTCACGTCACATCGCGTCGCCAGATCGCCGATCGTCATCAGGCTGATCTCATCCAGATGAGCCTTGACGTAACTCGCAACCTTCTGCTCCTGAGCGGCTAGCCTGCCGTCATGGCTGTTCAGCGCGGAAATCACGTCAAATATCCCGGAGCGACCCTTTTTCGGACGCCAATCGACATCATCGTTTCGACGAACTTCGTGGGAATGGGATGGAGCGCCTTTCATGAAATCAGGTTACATTCTTGCCCCAGAAGCGGCAAGTCATTCGGTGCCATCGGACCAATTACGAAATTTTATGTAACTTGGTAACAGAAAACCGTTGCAAAGCCCCCCATTCAGGCGTATCGTGAAACAGAATTACATACGGTTTCCTAGGAGTAGGGCCTGTGAAAACGTGGACGGCAAGCTGGAGCGCACGCATAAACGGTGTGGTGGAGGCGGTCGTCGCTGCCCTTATGCTCGCCCTGGTTCTTGATGTCTGGCTCGGCGTGATGGACCGCTACTTCTTCCGCTGGCAGCTGCCCTGGCCTGAAACGCTGGCGCGTTACCTGATGATCTGGGCCGCCATGCTCGCGGTTTCCTCGGGAATAGCGCGGCGTGATCATATCGGCCTGAATGCACTGGTGATGGCGCTTCCTCTCCCGCTGCGGCGTTTCATCCTCGTCGCGATGGATTTACTGTCCCTGGCCCTGTTCCTCTATGTCGCCTGGTTCGGGATCCCATTCGCGCAGAGCGGCGCATTGCGCCAGGCGATGATCTTCGGGGTCAGTCTGGCACCCTTCTACGCTGCCATTCCGGCATTCGCCGCGCTTTGCTCAATTCAGCTCGTCCTGGTGCTGCTCAGGGATCTCGGCGCACATCTCGATACTCCCCCGTTCAACGACCATCCCGAGGAGAATCCGAGATGATCGTCGCTATCGCGTTCGTCATCTTCCTTCTTTTCGGCATGCCCATCGGTTTCGCCATCGGTCTGGCCGGAGTCATAGGGCTGATCGACATCGGGGGCAGCAACTTCCTTGCGATCGCTCCAAGCAAAATCTTCAACAGCCTCAATATTTTTCCCTTCCTTGCCATGCCGTTCTTCATCCTCGCAGGCGAGATCATGAACGACACCGGCATCACGAGCCGACTCGTCAAGCTGGCCCAGGTGCTCGTGGGGCGGTTCCGCGGAGGGCTTGCGCACACGAACATGCTGGCCTCGGTCTTCTTCGCCGGTCTGACGGGTTCAGCGACGGCCGATGCGGCAGCTTTCGGACGTACGCTGGTACCTGCCATGGTGGCGGAAGGTTACAGGCGCGACTATGCCTGCGCCGTAACGGCGGCAGGTTCAATCATCGGGCCAACCATTCCTCCCTCGGGCCTAATGGTGGTCTATGGCTCGCTCATGGGCGTGTCGATTGCCGGACTCTTCGCGGCTGGCGTACTGCCAGGACTGGCCATTTGTGCGGCCTGCATGCTCATGATCGTGATCGGTGGCAAACGGCAAAACCTACCCAAGGCCGTCCGGGGTGCCAGCCTCCGCGAAGTCTGGAACACCTTCCTGTCCTCGCTCACCGCTCTTGCCATGCCAGTGATCATCCTTGGCGGCATTCTCGGTGGTATCGTGACACCAACGGAGGCGGCTTCGGTCGCCGTTGCCTATGCGCTGTTCATCGGGGCGGTCGTTTACCGCACGCTCACATTGAAGGGCCTCATCGCCATGCTCGTGCGCACGGCCCGGATCACCGGCGTGATATTCGTGATCATTGCCTTCGCCGGCATCCTCGGCTGGTGGATGAGCTTCGAACGCATCCCTCAAGCGCTAGCCGAAACCGTTCTCAGTCTGTCCGAAAACCGCTACGCCGTCATCGCCATCATTATCGGTCTTCTCCTGATCATCGGCATGGTCATGGATATCACCGCAATCCTGATCATCCTGGCGCCGGTCCTGGTTCCCCTGACCCAACAGGTGGGTCTTGAGCCGGTCCACGCCGGGATCATCTTTGTGCTCGCGCTCAATATCTCGCTGATGACACCGCCCGTGGGGGCCTGTCTCTTCGTGCTGTCCTCAGTGACCGGCGAGAGGATCGAGCGGATATCAGTCAAGCTGATCCCCTTCCTTCTCGCCGAGATCGCCATCCTGTTCATCTTCGCATTCTGGGCGGAAGCCGCGCTGTGGCTGCCCAGACAACTTGGCTTTGCCAACTAACCCACCTCGAACCAAAGGGAGTAAGAAAATGAAACGTATCCTGACAGCCATGGCGCTTTCCACGACCATGATCGCCAGCCATGCCTTCGCCGATGGCGGCGTCATCCGCTTCGGGCATGACAACCTGACGGATCCCTTCGAAAACCCGGCCCATGCCTGTACGGCCGTGTTCTCGAACCTTGTGGCGGCCGGCACTAACGGTAGCGTAACGGTCGAAGTCTTCGGTTCCAACCAGCTCGGGACTGCCGCCGAGCATGTCCAGCAGGTGCGTGACGGAATCCTTCAGGCCACGTTGACCTCAACCGGCGCGCTAGCCAGCTACTATCCCCGGGTCGACGTTCTGAACCTGCCCTTCGCCTTCACCGGGAATGCAGCCACATATGAGGTCTTTGACGGCGAGTTTGGCGAAGCGCTGGCCGCCGATATCGAGGCGGTGCTGGGCGATGTCGTGGTGCTGGGCTTCCCGGATACCGGGGTATTTTTCGCCGTCACCAACTCGCAGCGCCCCATCACGAGTCTGCAGGACTTCGATGGCGTTCGTATCCGCACAATGACCCTGCCGTCGCACCAGACCATTGTACAGGCACTTGGGGCCGAAGCTTATCCGCTGGCCTGGGGAGAGGTCTATTCGGCTCTGCAGACAGGCGTGATCGATGGCCAGATGAACCCGGTTCCGATCATCTCGTTCGCGAACTTCGCCGAGGTGCAGGACTACCTGACGCTGACCAATCACCTGTTTTCGCCCTACACCTTCATGATGAACCGGGAATTCTTCGAAAGCCTGTCGGACACTGAACAGGCCACGGTTCGCACAGCCGCCGAGAACTGCGTCGTTGCAAGCCGGGGACTTTCGCGCATCATCGAAGCCTCTGATCGCGGCCTTGCAGGCCTAAGGGATTCGATCGAGGTGACCGCTCTGAGTGGCGAGCAGCGCGAGGCGATGGCAGCTGCCACGCAGCCAGCTTTCGAAGCGCATGTGGCCGGGAATCTCGATGCCCGGGCGACCGAGCTCCTCGATCTGTTCCGCAAGGTCGTTGCTGATGCCAACGCGGCGTCGTATCTCAACTGACCCATCCCTTCCTGTCGGACCCTGATGGGCCCGAATATCCTGCCGGAGGCCGTAACTGGCCTCCGGTTCCACAAATGAACTGGATTCCTTGATGCGGATCTTCTGCGGATCGCTCGCCACGGAAACGAACACGTTTTCTCCGCTGAGTACGGATTTCTCGGATTTCGAGCAGAGCTTCTATGCCCGGCCAGGCCAGCATCCCGAGACGCCCACCCTGTGCAGCGCCGTCTTCCCGATCCTGCGTCGGCACGCCCGGGATGAAGGCTTCACATTGATCGAAGGCACGGCGACCTGGGCCGAGCCCGGCGGTCTTCTGAACTCCGCCACCTGGACGCGTCTGCGGGATGAAATCCTCCACCAGGTGCAGGCCGCGCTACCGCTTGATGCTGTCGTTCTCGGCCTGCATGGCGCGATGATCGCACGTGGCTGCAGCGATTGCGAAGGAGAACTGATCAGGGAAATTCGAGGTATCGTAGGCCCAGACACCGTCATAGGCGTTACCTTCGACCCGCACAGCCACCTGAGCCGCAGGCGCGTCGACAACGCCGACATCATCACCGTATTCAAGGAGTTCCCGCATACGGATTTCGTCGAAACCGGCGAAGCCTGCGTCGATCTGGTCCTGCGCACCCTGCGTGGAGAAATTTCGCCCGCGATTTCCGTATTCGATGTCAGAATGATTGACGTTCTGCCCACAAGTCAGGAACCAATGCGCGGCTTCGTGGACCGCCTGATCGACCTGGAACGGTCGGGTGCTGTCCTGTCGGTTTCCGCCATCCACGGCTTCATGGCAGGGGACTCGCCCGATCTTGGCGCCAAAATGGTCGTGATCACCGATGATGACCGCATCTCGGGGGAAAGGATCGCTCGGGAGCTTGGTATGGAGCTGTTCTCGTTTCGCGGCCATACGAAGCCCGACCTGCTGCCCCCGACCGAGGCGCTCAGGCGCGCCGCCGCGGCCTCCAGGGGGCCTGTCGTGGTGGCCGATATCTGGGACAACCCTGGTGGAGGCGTTCCCGGGGATTCGACCATCCTTCTGCGGGAGGCGATGACGCAGGGTCTCCAGGACACTGCCTTCGGCACCATCTGGGATCCAATGGCCGTACGCCTGTGCCATGCGGCAGGTGAGGGCGTCGAACTGGATCTGCGTTTCGGCGGCAAGACATCGTCAGCCGCCGGCGACCCGATCGACGCCCGCGTCACGGTTCTGAGAAACAGGCGCAACGCCGGGCAGAGCTTCGGGACTTCGATCGTACCGCTTGGTGACAGTTCCGTGATTCGCCTCGGCGGCATCGACATCGTGCTGAACTCGACGCGCAGCCAGGCCTTTTCGCCGGATCTCTTCACCAATCTCGGAGTCGAAATCACCCGCAAGAAAATACTTGTGGTGAAGTCGACAAACCACTTTCGCAGCGCCTTTGCACCCATCGCAACCGAGATCCTCTACGCGGCTGTCGATGGTCCCTATCCCAGCGATCCCAGAAGCACATCCTACCAGCGGTTGATCCGACCGATCTGGCCTATCGTTCCCGACCCTCACTGCGGAGTGCCAGCTTGACATGCGACCAGATCGATACACCCGCCGTTCTCGTTGATCTCGACATCGCCGACCGGAACATCGACCGTTTCCAGGCACATTGCGATCACTATGGCCTGACTGTGCGACCTCATGTCAAGACCCACAAGCTGCCAATGCTGGCCAAGCGCCAACTCGCCGCCGGAGCGATCGGAATTACCTGCCAGAAGGTCAGCGAAGCCGAAGCAATGGTTTCGGAGGGTGGGATCGACAATGTCCTGATAACCTATAATGTTCTCGGCGCCGCAAAACTGGGGCGGCTTCGGACTCTGGCAGACCGCGTTCGCGTAAGTGTGGTCGCCGACAACCCCGAGACCGTCGCTGGCCTGTCCGATACATTCACCAATGCTGCAGCTCCACTCCACGTGTTGGTCGAATGCGACACCGGTGCACGCCGCTGTGGGGTCGTCACCCCCGACGCAGCGCTGGCACTTGCGCAGGAAATCGAAGCGCGGCAAGGTTTGGTGTTCGGCGGCCTGATGACTTATCCGCCGGTCGGAAGAGAAGCTGCCGTTCAGGACTGGCTGGCAACAGCCAAACAGCGAATCGAGGCAGCTGGACTGGAGGTTCCAGTCGTCTCGAACGGTGGCTCGCCAGGCATGTGGCAGGCGCAGGATGTGCCAGTGGCCCAGGAGTATCGCATCGGTACCTATGTCTATAACGACAGATCGCTTCAGGCTCGGGGCACCTGCACCTGGGCGGACTGTGCGCTGACCGTTCTGGTTACGGTGGTCTCGGTCCCAACTGAGGCCAGGGCCGTCATCGATGCTGGCTCCAAGGTGCTGACCTCCGACCTTCTGGGGCTGGATGGCCATGGCCATGTGCTTGGCAGGCCGGACATCGCCGTCGCGGGACTTTCCGAGGAACACGGCGTCCTGCACGCCGAACGGATCGACCTCAAGGTGGGGAAGCGGCTGCGAATTGTGCCGAACCACGCCTGCGTCGTAAGTAACATGGTGGACGAAGTGCAGCTTTTGCGCGGCAATACGGTTCTGGGACCCGCGCCCGTCACGGCACGCGGCAAGGTGCGGTGACGGCCATGAACGATCTCCCGCACCCTGGCAGGCCGCTGCTGGAGCTGGATTCCCGGACGGACGGCCGCTTCAGTGACGGGACTGGGGTTCACGTTATCCCCCATGATATGCGGGAGCGCCGCTTTCACGACCGACTTAGGCGACCCGCTGCATGCCCCATGACCGCAGGCAACATTCCTGAAGAGGCGATCGCTCTGGCGCATGCCTTCCGCTCCCCGGAACCAAATTTGGCATTTCCTCCAGTTTTCGCGAAACGGTCTTCCTGGCCTGCGACAGGGTGGCCAGTCACGACATGACGGTCGCCATCAACACCAGCCAGCGAAAGGCGCTCTGGCCTCCCGGGAAAGCGAGGGCATTTACTGATAATTGGGTGCGGCGCTGTGACATCCCGCTTCCCGGTCCTGAAGCTGCCCGCTCAATGACAGGGTGGCGGAGCCCAAAAGCCTCATCCCCCGCTGCGACCCCGGAATGGGAACACTCGCCCGGACGCCTGGGCGGAATGGAGGCGCTTCCAAAACCACCAGTCGGGCCACCATCCCAGGCACATTGGTCGAAGCCAGGGATGCCACCGGCGCAGGAAATTTCCTCAGCGGAATCTTCGTGGCCGCCGACACGCGGCACAAAGACGTGGCAAGGGCAGCTGAAGTCGTGATCCGTGACACGACATTGCCTACAATCAGCTACGGCGCTGCCAGTCCGCTTTCATCAATCCCAGTGCTCCACCAGAAAAGGATATCCCGACATGAGCAAAGGACCCATTCGTATAGGTGCCGACCGAACCGGCGCGGGCGGCCAGCCCCTTCCCTTTGCGCCAGCCGTTCGGGCAGGCGACTTCGTGTTCATATCGGGGCAGGTGGCGATGAAGGAGAACGGGGAGATCGAATCAGGAGGCATTGAAAGCCAGACATGTCGGACGATGGAAAACCTGATCGCAGCCCTTTCACTAGCCGATTGCACGCTCGAAGATGTGGTAAAAGTCGGAGTTTGGCTGGATGATCCACGTGATTTCTGGACCTTCAACCGGGTTTACGCGACTTACTTTCCGAATGGTGGTCCAGCTCGTTCGACCGTCCGGTCGCAGATCATGGTCGACGCCAGGATCGAGATTGACGCGATTGCCTACAAACCGTTGCCATAATGCCAGGGCACCGAAACCGCTTCCGGTGATCGACCGGAAGCCATGGTTTCCCAAAATACCGGTGCGGAACAAACGACTGGGCAGGCCCCAATCAGCATACACCCGGCACGCGGGACCGAATTCGAACCCGATACCCGCACAACCCGTTGGCTCGACAATGCCGGAAATCGCATAAGCTCCCTGTAGCATTCGGCCACCAGTCGATATAGATTGGCGACAGGTATCGGGCCCTGCCCCTGCGCCATGCGGGGATCACCGGAAGGGCCCGGGAAAAATTGCAGAGAGCAGCCCATGTCAACCGCATTGATCGTTTTGGCCGCCGGGCAGGGAACCCGGATGAATTCCGGCCTGCCCAAGGTTCTTCATCCGCTCGGCGGCGCTCCGCTGTTCGTACATGCGGTCAGATCAGGACAATGCCTCTCACCAGAGCGGACAGTCCTTGTGACCGGCATCGGATCGGATGCGGTCGCGGAAGCGGCAGAGGCCGCAGGCCTTGATCCAGACATTGTCGTCCAGGCGGAACAGCTCGGTACCGGACACGCCGTGCTGCAGGCCGAAAGGGTCCTTCAGGGATTTGATGGCGATGCGGTGGTGCTTTACGGAGATACCCCGCTCCTCAGCGAGGCGACGCTCAGGCGGATGAAAGAGTCCAGAGCTTCAGGTAATGACATCGTCATCCTGGGCTTCGAAGCGGCGACGCCAGGACGCTATGGCCGGGTTGTCATGAATGGCGACAGGCTGGAGCGGATCGTCGAGTTCAAGGATGCCACGGACGCGGAGCGCGCCATCACACTCTGCAACAGCGGCATCGTCATGGCCGACGCACAACGGATGTTCCATCTGTGCAGGGCTCTCTCGAACGACAACGCCAGCGGCGAATACTATCTGCCTGACATCGTCGCGCAGGGACACGAGCGCGGCCTTACCGCAACCGCGGTGATCTGTGATGAACGGGAGACGCTCGGCATCAACACGAGAACGGAACTTGCCAGTGCCGAGGCGGTCTTTCAGGACCGGGCCCGCGCAAAGGCGATGGACAGCGGTGTGACCATGATCGCGCCACAGACAGTCTTTCTCTCCCATGACACAATTCTGGGTCAGGACTGCGTCGTCGAACCCAATGTCATATTCGGTCCCGGCGTCACCGTTGAACCTCAGGCCACAATCCGTGCCTTCAGCCATCTCGAAGGTGCCCATGTCGGTCGCGGCGCCGCCGTGGGTCCCTTTGCCAGACTGCGTCCCGGCACGAGGCTGCAAAGCGGAACAAAAGTTGGAAATTTCGTCGAAATCAAGAACGCCACCCTCGGCGATGGTGCCAAGGCGAACCATCTGGCCTATATCGGGGATGCCAGTGTTGGCCCAGAGGCGAATATCGGCGCAGGGACCGTGACCTGCAACTACAACGGTGTCGAGAAACATCGAACCGAGATCGGCGCCCGCGCTTTCATCGGCTCCGATACGATGCTTGTCGCCCCCGTCCGCGTCGGCGATGATGCAATGACTGGAAGCGGTTCCGTAATCACCAAGGACGTGCCGGACGGTGCGCTGGCGATCGCACGGACAAGTCAGGATACCAGGCCAGACGCAGCGAGGAATCTGCGGGAACTGTACCGATGGTCAAAGGAGAAACGTCAGAGGCCATCGTAATATGTGTGGAATCATCGGAGTCCTGGGCCAGCACGAAGCCGCGCCGATCATGGTCGATGCGCTTAAGCGGCTTGAATATCGAGGCTATGACAGCGCAGGCATCGCTACGGTAGATGCCAATCGCCGGCTTGCAAGGCGCCGCGCCGTCGGAAAACTCGCCAATCTCAGTGACCTGCTCGTTCATGACCCGCTGACGGGAAAATCTGGCATCGGCCACACAAGATGGGCTACTCACGGCGCAGCCAGCCTTGGCAATGCCCATCCGCACCAGGCGGGTTCGGTTGCCGTCGTGCATAACGGCATCATTGAGAATTACCGTGTCCTTCGCACTGAGCTTGAACGCGAAGGCGTGAAATTCCTGACCGAAACCGACACTGAAACGGTCGTCGTTCTGGCGCAGTGGTTTCTCAGTCAGGGCATGAGCCCAGGCGAAGCGGCGGAACGGGCCATCGCACGGCTCGAAGGCGCGTTCGCGCTCTGCTTCCTGTTTGATGGAGAGGACAATCTCCTGATCGCCACCCGCAAGGGATCGCCGCTGGCGATCGGGCACGGGCGCGAAGAGATGTTCGTGGGATCGGACGCTCTTGCTCTCGCCCCACTCACCGACCGAATTACCTATCTGGAAGAGGGTGATCGGGCCATCCTCACCCGCACTACCGTAGAAATCATTGGCCGCGAAGGTATTCCCGTCAACCGCCCCATGGAGACCATTCGCGTCGACCGGACGCAGATCAGCAAGGGTGCGCACAGGCATTACATGGCCAAGGAAATCGCGGAACAGCCTACCGTTGTAGCGAACGCGCTCAATCACTACATCCCCAAAGGCAGCACAGACATCCGCCTGCCGGACATAATCGACTTCACGGGATTTGACCGGATCAGTATAGTCGCCTGCGGCACAGCATATCTTGCCGGATTCATAGCAAAATACTGGTTTGAACGTATCGCTGGCCTGCCTGTGGACATCGACTTCGCCAGTGAGTTCCGCTATCGTGAACCGCCGATTCCGGAACAGACCCTATCCCTGTTCCTGAGCCAGTCGGGTGAGACCGCCGACACGCTTGCGGCGCTTCGGCATTCCAGATCGAAATCCTTCACGGTTTCGCTAACCAATGTAGCGACCAGCACGATTGCGCGCGAAGCGCATCTGGACCTGCCGATCATGGCCGGCACCGAAATTGGCGTTGCCTCGACCAAGGCCTTCACATGTAAACTGGCGGTGCTGGCCGCGCTCGTCCTGAAGGCGGCGGCGACTCGCGGCCAACTGGATTCGGAGACGTTTCTGTCGCAAATCGGAGCTCTTCGCACATTACCGGGACGTCTCAGCCTTGCGCTCGACCGTGGCGCCGAGATCGCCCGGATCGCCCGCCAGATGGCCGATGCCAGGGATGTGCTGTTCATGGGGCGCGGTGCCATGTACCCTCTTGCGCTCGAAGCAGCGCTCAAACTGAAGGAAATCAGCTACATTCATGCCGAAGGCTATGCTTCCGGCGAACTCAAGCATGGCCCAATCGCCCTGATCGACAGGACAGTTCCGATCGTCGTCCTGGCACCTGGAGACGCACTGTTCGAAAAGACCATAAGCAATATGCAGGAGGTCATGGCGCGAGGTGGCAAAGTGCTTCTCATTACCGATGCAAAGGGGGCCGATGGCTTCGGCGGCGATGTCTGGAAAACGCTGATCATGCCCGAAGTGCAGCCGCAATTCGCACCGATCCTCTACGCTGTGCCCGCGCAGCTTCTGGCCTACCACGCTGCCGTTGCCAAGGGAACCGATGTGGATCAACCACGCAATCTCGCCAAATCAGTCACCGTGGAGTGAACCATGGCCAGGCGGTTTTCCTGCATCGACCACCGAAGGCGGGACTTCATCGACGGCGCGTCAACCGGCATAATAGCGGACTCATGACGCCCTCCGCCGCACTCAGTGCACTCCGCGCTCGCGCCCAGCCGGGAAAGGACGCCGAAATGGCGGCCTATCACAAGGTTTCAAGAACATATCTGGGTGTGGCAAATCCTGACATAGATGAATTAACGCGAGAATGGCGCCGGGAACTACCGCTTGACCGTCGATTGGCGCTCGCGGACGCCCTATGGAAGATCGATATCCACGAAACTCGCGTCGCGGCAGCCAAACTGTTAACACAGACCCGCATTCAGCAGGATGAGGCCGCCTGGAAACTGATCGCGTCATGGGTGCCTGAATTCGATGCCTGGGCTGTGGCTGACCATGCCTGCATTGCCGGACAGAAGCGGCTACTGGCCAACCCAACCCGACTGAACGAAGTGGAAACCTGGACAGAGAGTCCACGGTTCTGGGTTCGTAGGGCGGCCTTGGTCATCACGCTACCCTGGGCTAGAATGAAGGCTCCCAGCCCTGACGAAATCGCCATCCGCGACCGTGTCCTCGGATGGGCGGCCATATATGTGGATGATCCCGAATGGTTCATCCAGAAGGCGGTCGCATGGTGGGTCCGTGACTGCTCGAAGCGAGACCCCATGCGCGCCCGAGCGTTTCTTGACGCCTACGGAGAGCGGCTCAAACCCTTCGCCCGCCGTGAAGCCGGCAAATACCTCCCGTCATCCTGAAGCCGGTTGTGGGAGACGATCTGAACGCGCCCGCGCTGAGCCAATCAGAAACCCGTCTTCATGCCGAACTCACTGGGCCTCACCGCTGTGGCCATGGTGAAAAACGGAATCGCAGACAGCCAGGCATTACGTAGATGAGGCATACCTTTATCAGTGGCGGAGCATTGAACGATCCGGTAGACGGCTTCCATGGCTCAAAGGTCAGACCCAGATGGATTCCCCTCAGATCGTGGCTCAGAAATCCTGAATTTTCGGCTCCCGCAGGCTGAAACCGGAACCGGCCTGTCGAGGGCGGGACCGGAACCCGCAGGCATGGTACGAACGGGCCTGCGCAAAGACTACCCAAATGCATTCGGCTGGCTGTCTTCGGTTAGGTGTCGAACGGAAACCTCCATTGGCGGAAGCCGCCCGGAGCCGCAGCAACTTCCGTCAGATGACACATGGGACACTGCCAAATGACGTCCCTGGAAGAGCAGCCCGTCTCAGTTGCGAACGAACCGGCACCTTCGAATCATGAATCCAGTGCAACCGAATGGTCTCGGAAGGACGGTCGGGCGCAGAATTCAGGAGGCCAGCAGCAGGAGCGAAGCATTCTGGAACGTCTGTGCCGCTACTATCTTGCATGTCTTCAGTTCGACTTCATTGAGGTTTCGGCCTGGCTGACCTCCAGGTTCGGCGACCTGGACTACGCCGAACTGGACGCTCTGCCTGGATCCACCGAAGCAGTGATGGACAATGTCGACGCAATCCAGATGCTTGGCCGCAAACCGGATGACAGGGGTCGATACAGACTGTTTCTCGGCTATCCTACAGCGCTGTACCGCCCTGCCAGATCCCAGGGCCTGCTCCTCCAGCCACTGATTCTGTTTCCGGTTGAACGCTCACGTCATGGACCGGTTCTCGACCTCTCCCTTCCCATGCTCAACCGTGAGCCAATGCAGAGACTTACAGGTGCGACAGGGGTGAGGCTTGTCAACGAGATCATTCAGGTCGAACAGGAAATCGGCATGGGAACCTTCGGTGAAGCGCCGTCTCCCGCCGAACTGGGCGTGCGCCTCCAGAAGTTCCGGCCCGAATGGCCCTGGCGGGAAAACATCGCTCCCACGGCTCTGTCAGGGACGGTCTCTCCGATTGCCAGTGTCAGCGCACCAGGAATTCACAACAGGGCCGTTCTGATCGTCTCGAAAGGATCGCCTTACACCGCAGGACTCGAATACGAACTCAGCCGTCTGGCGGGCATGCCAACCGAAAAGTATCGACATACTCCGCTTCATCAATGGCTTACCGGAAAATCAGGTGCACCGGATAACGCACCACCAATCACCGCAACAGATCCGTTGCTTGAGGTTCTGCCAATGAACACCGAGCAGCAGCAGGCCGTCCGGTCGGCCCTGACCCAGCCTCTTTCGATCATAAGCGGACCTCCCGGAACCGGTAAGTCGCAGGCTGTTTCCAACATTCTCATCAACGCAGCCTGGCGCGGAAAACGAATTCTCTTTGCCTCGAAGAACAATCGGGCTGTGGAAATCGTCGAGGCACGGGTGAACGCGCTTGGCCCACGCAGGACGCTCCTGCGCCTCGGCTCGCAGCGCCATTACCTTCAGCTGACGGAAAGCCTCATTGAACTCATGTCAGCGACCTGCACGCAATCGGACATCGAGGACTTCAACGACCTTCTCGCCAGGCACGGGCACCTCTCAAGGGAACTCGAAAAAATCAACTCGGACGAACAGGGGCTGGTCAAGCTCCGCAATGAGGTGGACCGGCTTGAGCAGAGCGCGGAGGACGCTCGACTGTCACTGTCCCCAGATATGTTCGCCCACCCGGAAAGGCTGGACACCAAAGCGGTGCGGAAGACGCTCAGAGAGGTGGAGGGGCGGATTCAGCGGGCGGACCAACGATCAGCGTCATTGCCCATTCGGGTCTTCTGGCCAACCGTCGTCCGATCGCGATTGCGGCGGCTTCAGCGAAACCTGTCTGACCTGGCGACCATCCATCCAGTGACAGGGTTTCCAAAACCGCCGATCTTGCAGGAAAGCGCTCTGGATAGGATACGCGCCTATTGCGGAACCATTCGCGGGCTTCTTGAGGACACGGATCGCGCTTTGGAATACCGAAAGGCCCTCCAACGTCTTCAGGATGCCAATTCACTTGAGGAACTGGCGCGCCGCAGGGCGAACCTGCTCGGCCGTGTCGCAAAAAATTCCACCCTTCTATGGACCCAGTGGCTGAAGACGCAGCCTTCTCGACTCCAGGCCAAAGACCGCGTTCTCCTCGGCAGATACAAGTCACTGTTCCAGATGCTGGTCGAAACGAAACAGGACGGACCGCTGGCTTCCTCCATGCGAAAGAGGTTTCGCAACATACTGGCGGAATTCGGGCATTTCATGCCCTGCTGGGCGATCACAAACCTCTCGGCACGCGGACGCATCCCATTCGAGCCTGGTATTTTCGACATCGTGGTGTTTGATGAAGCGAGCCAATGCGACATCGCGTCCGCGCTACCGCTGCTGTTCCGTGCAAAGTCGGCAGTGGTGATCGGAGATTCCAAGCAGCTCTCCCATATCAGCGGCCTGCGGCATGGGCAGGACCAGGCGCTTCTGGAACGATTCAACCTGCTGTCCGACTGTCCGGAATGGGCTTACTCCTACCAGTCCCTGTTTGACCTCGCATCCGTGCAGGCGGCACCAGAAGCAGTCATCAGCCTCGTTGACCACCATAGATCCCATGCTGACATTGTCGGATTTTCCAATCGGGAATTCTATGACGGACGGCTGCGCATCGCTACCCGATATGACCAGCTAAAACCGCCAGCCACTGGAGAGCCCGGAATCCGCTGGATCAATGTCAAGGGCCAGACGCAACGTCCACGGCAGGGCAGCGCATTCAATCTGCGGGAGGTCGAACGATCCGTGGAGGTTCTTCGCGACCTGATCCTCCATAAGGGCTATCAGGGAACGATCGGCTTCGTGACCCCATTCAGCATCCAGGCCAGAGCACTGGTGAAGGCCATAGGAGAAGACGCCATACTGAGCGCATCGTTAAACAAAGCCGACTTTCTGGCGGACACCGTCCATAGCTTCCAGGGTGACGAACGTGACGTGATGCTGTTCTCACCTGTGCTTTCGGCGAACTGTCACGATGGTGCGAAGACCTTTCTGAGGAACAATCCCAATCTGTTCAACGTCGCGATCACCCGGGCACGGTCACAGTTGATCGTCGTTGGTGATAGGGACGCCTGCATCGAATCGGACATCGGATATCTCTCAAGGTTTGCCAGCTACTCCACCGAGCTCGACCGTGACACGAACCGGAAGATTCAGACGGCCGAGGTCAGACTCGGCCCAGCCTATCCCGCAGTCGACCGCCCCGAAGCTGTCTCTGACTGGGAACGGCATCTGTACACCGCACTGTTTGAAGCCGGTCTCAGACCCGTTCCGCAACACCCCATTGAGAAATATACTGTCGATTTTCTGGTTTCAGCCGGTCGGCAGCGGCTGGTCATTGAGGTTGACGGTGAGCGCTACCACAGAAACTGGACGGGCGAACTGTGCAGACGGGACCAGTTGCGCAACCAACGTCTCTTCGAACTTGGTTACGACGTGATGCGGTTCTGGGTCTATGAAATACGGGACGACCTCGCGAACTGCGTCCGAAGGGTGAAATGCTGGATGGAGGCAGCCGAAGCGCAGCAGGAATCGAGCGACGAGCCAGGCTGAACGTGGCCACAAAGACGGGGAACCGCGCTGGAAAGGTCCTGATTTTCGGTCATGATGCCGACATTTTCACAAACAGTTCCGATATACAGACACGACGTTTCCCGGGAAAGACGGTAGTGCCAGGGCCGTGCGGATCACCAGCCATGGTGCAGCTGATCAGACTCTCCGGCGTAGGTCGCGGCGCCGTACCTTCCCGCTGGCGGTCATCGGTAGGGAATCGACCCGTTCCACTGATCGCGGAGCCAGATAGCTTCCTATCCGGTCGCGCACCCGCATGATCAATGCCTGCTCCAGGCCCTCCCATTCGGCATCATCGCGGAGCACAACGAATGCCTTCACAACCTCCGTCCGCACCGGATCAGGCACGCCGACGACGGCCGACATCACGACATCCGGATGTTCGGCAAGGCAGGTCTCTATCTCGACGGGTCCGATCCGGTAGCCAGCGGAGGTTATCACGTCGTCATCGCGGCTGATGAACCAGAAATAGCCGTCCCCATCGCATCGTCCCAGATCGCCGGTCCGCATCCAGTCGCCAGTGAACTTACCGGCAGTCTGTTCCGGATTATTCCAATATTCCAGAAACATGACTGGATCCGGTCTGCGCACCGCGATCTCGCCGATCGCGCCCTCTGGCACCCTATGCCCATCGGCATCGATTACCGCCACTTCATGACCCGGAATCGCCTGCCCCATAGAGCCCGGTTTCACTTCCATCAACCCGGCGCAGGAGCCCAGCACCAGATTACACTCCGTTTGGCCATACCCCTCATTGATTGGCACATGAAGGACATCGTTGCCCCAGGCCAGAAGATCCGCCCCAAGCGCTTCCCCCCCGGAAAACACCGAACGCACCGGATGCGCTCCGGGAGGGGATAGCTGTCGCATCAGTTTCAGCGCGGTCGGTGGCAGGAACAGCCGCGTCACCCTTTCCCGCTGGATCAGATGGTAGGCAGATTCGGGATCAAATTTCCGCATCCTATGGCTTATCAGCGGCACGCCATAATGGAGGCATGGAATTGCCATATCCATCAATCCACCAATCCAGGCCCAGTCAGCTGGCGTCCAGCCCAGGTCACCCGTCGCGCCAAATCCCTGGTGATAGGCTTCCATCGCCGGAAGATGGCCAATCAGGAAGCGATGGGCATGCAGAACCCCCTTTGGATTTCCTGTCGTGCCGGAAGTGTAGATCAGCACGGCCGGATCACCTGCGGATGTCTCTATCGAAGTGAATGAAGAAGGAGTTTCGATCTCCGCCCAGAAGTCACGAATCGGTGCGGCAGCGGCGTCGACACAGTAGATCTCGCGCAGTTCGGGCAGATCATGCCTCAGTTCGGCAATCACGGGAAGCCGTTCGCCATCGGTCACGATTGCCCGGGCACCGCTATCCGACAGCCGATAGGAGAGCGCTTCCGGCCCGAATTGGCTGAACAGTGGCAGAACGACGGCACCGGTCTTGTAGGCCGCCAGGTGGGTAATCAAAACCTCAGGAGACTGCGAGAGCAGCACCGCCACGCGGTCTCCCGGCTCTATCCCGCAGGCCCACAGCGACCCCGCCAGGCCATTGGATGCACGCTGCAACTGCCCGTAGGTCCAGATCCCACGCGATCCGTCCGTGCCGATATGGATGATGGCCACCCGATCAGGTTCGCTCTCCGCCCAACTGTCGCAGCAGCGTTCCGCAATGCTGTAGCGTCTGGGTACCTGCCAGCGAAAGCTTCCGCGAATCTCTTCCCAGTTGCCCCCGAGCTTCAGAACCTGTCGGCTTTCCATGCTCAGCTTCGGTATACGGCCAGTTCCAACAGCCCTTCGAGTGGCGCATCGAGAAGCCGCATCACCGCAAGGGAGACCTGGCTGCCGCTGCCAGTGGCGCCACCGCTTGGGATCAGCTCCACACGTACAGTGCGGCTGCTAACCGAATAATGAACGTGGCCCTGGGTCCGTTCGCTGACAAGAGGGCTCCTGACCCAGAGGCCGGAATTGTTTGGATCACCAAGCGATGCGATGGTCATCCCGAGAAACTCGCCACCGCTTCCCAGCGTTGCGTCAAGCGTATCGGGCGGATCCGTACCGCGACCAGACGGGACGGCCAGTTCGGTTGGTGCTTCCACCCCGATGTCAACCGCTTCGACGCCCGGTCCACCAGGCAGATCAGAATCTGCATTGGCTCCATCGCCTGAATTACCGCATCCGGCCAGAGCCAGCACAGCCGCCAGCAGCAGAGAATTCAGAACCAAACGTTCCATATGGCCACAATAGGGCCATTGGTGTGGACCTTCAACGCCACCAACCGCTTGCGAAGAACCTAAATGACTCCTAACTTATCAGAATGACTCCGAAGCTTGTCGATCCATTCGCCCGCGCCATCACCTATCTGCGCGTATCGGTCACCGACCGCTGTGACTTCCGCTGTGTCTACTGCATGTCGGAAAACATGACGTTTCTGCCGAAGAAGGAGCTTCTCACACTGGAGGAACTGGACAGGCTGTGTACTGCCTTCATTGGTCTCGGCGTCGAGAAGCTGCGCGTCACCGGAGGCGAACCTCTCGTGCGCAAAGGCATCCTCGCCTTCTTCCAGTCGATGTCGCGCCATCTAGAAAGCGGTGCACTGAAAGAGCTAACGCTAACCACCAACGGTTCGCAGCTCCATCGATTCGCCACTGAGCTTCACTCCGTCGGCGTGCGTCGCATCAACGTCTCGCTGGATACCCTGGACGCGGACAGATTTGCCCGCGTTACCCGATGGGGCCGCCTGCAGCAGGTACTGGCTGGCATCGAGGCGGCACGCCGTGCCGGGCTGCGGGTCAAGATCAACGCCGTGGCGCTCAAAGGCTTTAATGAGGATGAGCTTTTTTCACTGACGGAATGGTGCGCGGCGGAGGATATGGATCTCACATGGATAGAGGTCATGCCCATGGGAGACCTTGGTAACGAAAGCCGCATCGGCCAGTACTGGCCGGTATCGGACATCCGCTTCAGGCTTTCCGAACACTACACTGTCACTGATCTGGCCCATCGCACTGGCGGGCCGGCCCGCTATGTCCGGCTTGAGGAAACTGGCCAGCAGATCGGTTTCATCACGCCACTCACCCACAATTTCTGCGAATCCTGCAACCGGGTGCGGCTCACCTGCACGGGCGAACTCTATATGTGCCTTGGCCAGGAGGACAAGGCTGACCTGCGTGCGCCTCTCCGTAACCACCCAGGCAGTGACGCTCCCCTCATCGACGCCATTCGTGGCGCCATCAGCCGCAAACCCAGGGGTCATGACTTCGACTATTCGAGGCAGCGAGTGGCCGGACAGGTCAGCCGTCACATGAGCCATACGGGCGGATAGCCAACCATCATCCTCCGAACCCGGATTCCGATGGAGGTCGATGCGGATCATGGGATTCCATTCCGCCGAACCGCCTGGAAACGGTGGCGGGAGTGAAAATCCCGGAAGAGCCTATCGCATCCCTTGATGCGCTCCAAAGCGGCTGGCTTCTTGCGGTTGCAGCCACGATCTGTCACTGAAACGCAACTGGTTACAGGGAGAGTGCTTTCTTCTCCGCCGCAGACTGCGGAGAGTGCAAAGCAAAAGCTGGATGACAGAAAAATTCTTCGATCAGGTCTATCAACTCGGCAACCCGGAGGAGACCCGCAGCTTCTATGACCGCTGGTCCTCCCAATATGATTCGGACGTGAAGGAGGAGGGTTACGCGACACCGGAGCGGGCGGCGCGGCTGCTGGCCGCCCAGATGTCCAACCTGACGATACCAATCCTTGACTTCGGCTGCGGAACCGGGATTTCCGGTGTTGCGCTGAACCGGGCGGGATTCTCGGTGATCGACGGGATCGATCCCTCTGCGGAGATGCTTGCTGGTGCCGGAAAGAAACGTGTTTACCGTCAACTGAAGCAGATCAAGCCAGGGGCCCCGGTTCCCGGGGGTTATTCGGCGATTGCGGCCATTGGCGTCATCGGCTGCGGAGGGGCACCGGTTTCCGTTTTCGACCAGATCATGGACGCCCTGGAAGTCGGCGGGCTGTTCGCGTTCAGCTACAATGACCACGCATTGGCGGAACCGGAATACCTGGACAAGCTCCTGAGCTACACAGAGACTGGCAGGGCGCGGCGGCTGGCAGAGGAATACGGTCCACATCTCCCCAGGATTGGCCTGAATTCGAAAATATACGTGATTGAAAAAACGTGATTTTCGTTACCAGATAGGCAGCGGTCTCCTACTGGTGCCCCTGACCCACCCATGCGGCATTTCCTGCCCTGCATCAAGGTTATCGCCGGCGGCCGGACTGGCATACGCGGATCCATGGCGATCTTCTCTGGCCTGAACTGCCCCGATCCGGTTATCCATAGGTCAATGCGTCTGCCGGCCCATCACGAAGCGCAGAGCGGGCCCGCCTGTACCACAGGAGCACATATCCGGTGCGGATACCGGATGGGCTGAGCCAAGACCGGCCGAATGCCAGCCTTCGACCTGGCCTGTGGCATATGCATGACCGCATCGGGCGCGAATGCGCATGCTGGCGGCACGGACCTCTACGTCCTGACCTCGCCAAAGTCATCAGACGTGCTGCTCCCGGATACGGGGGACATCGTGCCGGCACCGAGTGCCTACGCCAACTCAGGCCGCCGGCAGGCGGGACTCCACTAGCTGCGCATACCATGAGCACCCTGCGGGGATCGCTTCGTCATTGAAGTTGTACTCCGGATGGTGAACCGGTGCGCTGTCACCATTTCCAACAAGAATATAGGCACCTGGGCGCTCCTCAAGCATGAACGCGAAATCCTCACCGCCCATTACATAGGGAGCATGCTCGCAGTCACCTGAAACCAGACGTGCCGCCTCAGCAGCATAGCCGGTCTCAGTCTCCGCATTTGTCATCACCGGATAGTTTCGGTCATATCTGATCCTGACAGTCCCGCCAAATGTAGCTGCGATGCCTTCACAGATGGCCCTGATCCGGGTCTCGGCCAAATCCCGCATTCCATTGCTCAGGGTGCGAACTGTTCCCTTCAGCTTCACCTTCTGCGGAATCACGTTGAAAGCCTTTGTCGAGGACTCGAACGACGTCACCGATACCACCAGCCGATCAACCGGATCGGCGTTGCGGCTGGCAACCGTCTGAAGCGCCAGAACCCCCTGGCACGCCATCACGATCGGATCGATGGTCTCCTGAGGTTTCGCCGCATGTCCACCCCTTCCCTCGAATTCGATCCAGAATATGTCGGTTGCGGCGAAGAACGCCCCAGGGCGGATGGAAAAGCTGCCGGTCAAACCACCGGGCCAATTGTGCATGCCATAGACCTCATCGATGCGGAACCGGGTCATCAGACCGTCGTCACACATCTCCCGGCCTCCGCCCCCTCCTTCCTCGGCAGGCTGAAAGATCACAACCGCCGTTCCATCGAAATTCCGTGTCTCGCAGAGATATTTCGAGGCACCAAGTAGCATTGCGGTATGCCCGTCATGGCCACAGGCATGCATTACACCCGGAGTTTCGCTGGCATATTCAAGGCCAGTCTCTTCCTGGATGGGTAGCGCGTCCATATCAGCGCGCAGTCCTATGGTGCGCCCGGAATCGTTCGACCTGCCCCGGATGACACCCACCACACCTGTCCGACCGATTCCACCAACCACCTCATCACAGCCAAATTCGCGAAGCTTCTCGGTCACGAGAGCCGACGTTCTGTGGGTTTCAAACAGGAGTTCAGGATGTCGGTGGATGTCCCTGCGCCAGGTGGAAATCTCGGGCAGGAGTTCGGCAAAACGATTCTTGATGGGCATGGATGTCCTCCCTGTGCTTTCGGGATCAAGACTGGAGCAATTGCCGTTCCAGCGCAAGGTTACGATTCCGTCCACCCAAATCCACGGGCAAACCTATCCACTTCCGGCCGGCTAACAGTCTGGTGACCTCCCTGCGAATTTTTCCGTCACACTGAGGATTGATGCTTGCGGGACAGTTGTCATGTGGTAACGTCAGCAGGGATCGGGCCGGGCAATGCATCCACGGCGCGCTCGCAGGCGATTGTCATGGGGATTGCGCATGCCCGACGGGGTTCTGCCCGTAATTGACGTCAGGAATCTCAGGACCGTGTTCCGAACCCGGCAGGGCGAGGTGCATGCGGTCAATTCAGTTAGTTTCGACCTTCGTGCGGGTGAGCTTCTTGGCGTTGTCGGGGAGTCCGGTTCAGGCAAGTCAGTGACAATGATGTCTCTCCTCGGCCTTCTGCCTTCTCCACCCGCCGAAATCCGTGACGGTCAGGTCCTGTTCGAGCAGCAGGATCTTCTAAAGGCTGATGACAGGACCCTGCGTTCGATTCGGGGCGCAAGAATCGGTTTTATGTTCCAGGATCCGATGACGTCGCTAAATCCGGTGTTCACCGTTGGGTTCCAGCTCATGGAACCCTTACGCAGGCATATGCGGCTCTCACGGAAGCAGGCCCGCGACCGGGCACGGGAACTGTTGGCCCTGGTGGGAATTCCCGATGCCGAGCGGCGGCTTGACGACTATCCCCATCAGTTTTCGGGCGGTATGCGCCAACGTGTGATGATCGCCATTGCGCTGGCCTGCGACCCGAAAGTGCTGGTCGCAGACGAACCCACCACCGCGCTTGATGTGACGATCCAGGCCCAGATTCTCGAATTGGTCAGGGACCTGCGAAAAAAACTCGGTATGGCGATCATATGGATTACCCATGACCTTGGGGTCATAGCGGGAATTGCCGACCGTGTAATCGTCATGTACGGTGGTCAGATCGTCGAGCATGCACCGATCCGGGAGCTGTTCGGAAATCCGCAGCATCCTTACACCCGAGCGCTGCTGGAAACGATACCGAAGGTGCGCGGTCCGCGTGATCATAGGCTGCGGGTGATAGAAGGGCAGCCACCCGTTCTCGGCGCAGCGCCTACCGCATGTCCGTTTCGACTACGGTGTCCCAGGCGCATGGAACGCTGCGATCACGAAAATCCGATACGCCTGCCTGTTGGCCCAAACCATGATGTGGCATGTTTCTGGGACGCAAACAGCAATGAGCAGCGCAATGTCTGATGTGGCGACGAGGAACCCTCTGGTCGAAGTGCGCGATCTCAGAATGCATTTCCCGATCCTTGCCGGCGTGCTGCGCCGTCATGTCGGCGACGTAAAGGCGGTTGACGGAGTCAGCTTTGACATCTTCGAGGGTGAGACGCTTGGGCTCGTCGGCGAATCTGGCTGCGGAAAGTCCACATGCGGGCGTGCGGTGCTAAGGCTTCATGACCTAACCGGCGGCACCGTCCGTATAGGCGGAATCGACATCTCGAATATGGAACAGTCCAGGCTGCGCAGGCAGCGGCCAATGATGCAGATGGTGTTTCAGGATCCACAGGCGTGCCTCAATCCGCGTATGACCGTGGCAGGAATTATCGGCGAGCCCCTCGACGAGCACACGAACATGACAGGGGCGGAACGTAGGGACAGGATCTACGAGCTGATGGACGCGGTGGGGTTGAACCCCGGCTTCGCCGTCCGCTATCCGCATGAGTTTTCAGGGGGACAGCGCCAGAGAATCGGCATCGCCAGGGCGCTTGCGCTCAGCCCGAAATTCGTGGTCTGCGACGAACCGATCGCTGCGCTGGATGTATCGATCCAGGCACAGGTGGTGAATCTGCTGGAAGACTTACAGGAAAGGCTTGGACTGACCTATCTGTTCATCAGCCACGATCTCTCGATGATCCGCCATATCGCCGACAGGGTGGCGGTCATGTATCTTGGAAAGGTCGTCGAGATCGCGAAGCGTGACGAACTCTACAGCACTCCAGCGCATCCTTACACGCAGGCGCTACTGAGTGCGGTGCCGGAACCGGAACCGGACGCCAGTTCAGTCAGGCGCATCATCCTTAAGGGCGAAGTGCCCTCACCATCGAACCCACCGACGGGCTGCAATTTCTGCACCCGATGCCCGCAGGTCATGGATCGCTGCAGGCGCGAAGATCCCGTGTTCCGGGAGATCGAACCAGGGCGATATGTCGCATGCCACCTGTATAACCAAGATAACGCCGTCGGACAGAATGCGGCGCGACCGAGGCCAGAGCACAATCAACGAGGAGACATTCCATGAAACTGAAACAAGCATTGTTTGGGGCCGCCGCGACACTTGCGCTTGCCCCGATGGCCATGGCCGAACGTGGCAGTGACGGCGAGGTCAAGATTATTTACTGGCAAGCACCGTCAATCCTGAACCCGTATCTTTCGGGTGGCACCAAAGACGTCGAAAGCGCGTCGATGATTGTCGAGCCGCTGGCCCGATATGACGAGAAAGGCAATCTAACGCCCTGGCTGGTCGAAAGTATACCGACCACCGAGAACGGCGGTGTCAGTGAAGACCTGACACAGATCACCTGGAAGATCGCGGCGGGCATCCTGTGGTCCGATGGCACTCCGTTCACCGCCGCCGACGTGAAGTTTACCTATGAATACTGCACCCACCCCGAGGGCGGCTGCGCGCAGCTCACCAAGTTCGAAGGCGTATCCTCGGTGGAAACGCCGGATGACCATACCGTCGTTGTGACATTCAGCGATCCCACTCCCAATCCGTATGGTCCCTTTGTCGGCGGTGAAAGTCCGATAATCCAGAAGGCCCAGTTCGAGAACTGCCTGGGTGCAAAGGCACCGGAATGCACCGAACAGAACTTCGGGCCCATTGGCACCGGTCCATTCAAGGTGGTTGAGTTCCGTCCAAACGACGTAATCACCATGGAAGCCAACGACAATTTTCGTGTTGAGGGAAAACCGGCTTTCGCCGCTGTGACGTTCAAGGGCGGCGGCGACGCGACGGCCGCGGGACGCGCCGTCATGGAAACGGGCGAGTTCGACTATGCGTGGAACCTGCAACTCGCCCCGGATGTCATCGCGCAGATGGAGACAGGTGGCAAAGGGACTCCGATCGCAGGCTTTGGTCCGCTGGTTGAACGTCTCATGCTGAACAATTCAAATCCCGACCCCAGCCTCGGCGCGGATGAACGCTCAGTCATGAAACCGCACCCCTTCCTGGGCGACCCAGCCGTCTACAGAGCCCTATCAATGGCGATCGATCGTCCGCTTCTGGTCGAGGTCGGCTATGGGCAGGCCGGAAAGGTGACCTGCAACTGGGTGCCGGCACCTGAGGCTTACAGTTCCGAAACTTTCGACTGCTCGACCCAGGACATTTCCGGGGCGAACGCGCTTCTCGACGAAGCTGGGATCGTTGACACCGACGGAGACGGCGTCCGCGAAAAGGACGGCGTACCACTGAAAGTCCTCTACCAGACCTCGACCAATGCGGTCAGGCAGGACTTCCAGGCGCTGATCAAGCAGTGGTGGAGTGAAATCGGCGTCGAATCCGAACTCCGCAACATCAACGCTTCCGTATTCTTCGGTGGTGATCCTGGCTCTCCGGACACCTTCCAGAAGTTCTACGCGGACATACAGATGTATGCGAACACGTTCAACGGCACCGATCCCCAATCCTATCTGGGCAATGGCCTCTGTGACAAGGCGCCACGCCCGGATACGCAGTGGCAGGGTGAGAACATCAGCCGCTTCTGCATGGAGGAATACGACGCGCTTCATGCCGAACTGACCAAGACCGCAGACCTCGGCGAGCGCGCGAGAATCGCCCGAGCGCTGAACGACATGGCGATCGAGAATGGCATGATGATCCCCCTGGTTCACCGCGGACGGCTGTCAGCCCACTCCAACAGCCTTGGCGGCATCGTCCTGAACGTCTGGGACAGTGAACTCTGGAACGTGGCAGACTGGTACAGGATCAAGTGATCCGCTTAAACGCGGGGCGGCCCCTGCCGCCCCGCTCAACTCCGAAACGGCGGTCGAAGGTGCACCCGCTAGGCTGCGGTCCGGCGGTGGTCGGTGATGTTTCCGTCTGTCGCTCCGGCGGAATTCCCGTTGCCGAGGGAAGCAACCGGAGGAGGTCGGCGAGCCAGTGGGCTGCTGGGGATACGAACAAACGGACGCATGCTCAAGGGGCCCATTTTGGGCACGTTGTTACATGCAATCCGCTGGGATTCGTCCTTACGGTTTCCGTAGCTGGATCCAGACGCGTTCGTCGGCTGGGTAATGGCCTCACGGAGTCCTTCCAGAGGGCCGAAACAGGCGGACCCAACACGGATTGTAATTCGTTCGGCCTGAATATCCGCAATTCTCGCAGCCCCGACCGATGTCCGTTCATCAGCCTCACTTTCCGCAATCCATTCGCGTGGAAAATGACCGTTCCACATGCAACATCAGACAGACAGGAATTTGGCCGGATCCAGCGCTCGAACAGCGTTGCGATCTTTCATGAGACTGAATTCAGCATTGCCAAAGCGGCCTCGGCTCCTGGGAGCGCCCCGATGGCGATGGGTCGGCGGGACAGCGGGTCAAGGGTCATTTACCGACAGGATTCATCGATCCCGAATCCATATCTGTCCTGTGACCCCAAAGGCGGCGAGAACGGCAACCCACCCCCCTGGCTCATGGGAGAGATCCCGGCAGTCAACACCGGAAGCGGCGACAAAGACCTGACGAAACGGACTGAACCGGGGCAATCATGCTGATCTATACCATAAGACGTCTATTGATTTCAGTCCCAACGCTGCTGTTTATTGCCCTAGCGATCTTCCTGTTGCTGGAACTCGCACCTGGCGACCCGGTGGCCAGCATGCCACTGACGATTCCACCAGAGGTTCGCCAGCTCATGCGCGAAGCTCTAGGGCTCGGCGAACCGTTCCATATCCGGTTCTGGAAGTGGTTGGTCCAGTTCATCTGGGTGGAGCCCCAGGTCTTCATCGACTGGCTAACTACCTCAAGCGGCCTGGCCGGCGTGCTGCCCGACAGCGACTTCTACGTGCCATGCGGTTCAGGTGATCTGGGTGCCTGCGACCCCCGCATCCTCAGCTGGCAGTTTCGCTCGCCGGTCATGGACATCGTTCTGCAGCGTATCCCGCAGACGCTTTGGGTAGTCGGTACGGCGTATGTGGTCGCTATCGTGATCGCAATCCCGGTCGGCGTTTACTCGGCCTATCGCCAATACAGCTGGTTCGACAATGCGGGCACTTTTGTCACCATGGTCGGTTTCTCCGTTCCACCGTTCTTTTCGGGTGTTCTGGTCATCGTAATTTTTTCCGTCCAGCTCAACTGGTTTCCTTCGATTTATGATACGACCCACGAAGTCATGGACTGGGACAGCTTTGTCTACCAACTTCGCCAAATGGTGATGCCTGTGATGGTATTGGCACTGCAGATCACCAGCCAGATCAGCCGGTTCATGCGCGCCTCGATGCTCGACAACCTGAATCTGGACTATGTGCGAACGGCGCGTGCCAAGGGTTTGGCGGAGCAGTCGGTCGTTCTGGTCCATGTCCTTCGCAATTCCATGATTCCCGTGGTCACGGTCATCGCGCTTGGCATTCCACAGATTTTCGGTGGTGCGATCATTACCGAACAGGTGTTCAAGGTGAACGGAATCGGTCAGATGCTGATCGGAGCGATAGAGGCAAACGACATCCCGACCGTCCAGACCCTGACCTTCATCTTCGCGGTGCTGATCGTGATGTTCAACCTGATCGCTGACATCCTTTATGGTATCCTGGATCCGAGGATCCGCTATGACTGAACGCGTAAATTCCGCTCCAGGTCCCAACCCTGCTGACCACCGCACGGCACCTCGCAGCCAATGGCTGGATGTCTGGGACCAGTTCAAGAAGCACCGGGGCGCTTTTCTTGGCGCAGTGGTATTTGCAGGGATCGTGCTATCGGTATTCGTAGGACCCCTGTTCTGGACAAAGGACGCCCAGTTCGTGCCGCCAGTCGTGGAAATGATCAAGCTACGCGACACAAGGCCGATATACACCGTACTTTGGGACACGAATGCCAAGGTGAGCTGGCAACATCCTCTCGGCACCGACAACATCGCACGTGACTATCTTGCTCGGATGATGGCGGGAGGACAGGTGTCAATATCAGTCGGACTGGCCGCAATGGCGCTGTCGCTGCTGCTGGGTACGCTGATTGGCGTCCTGGCAGGATATTTCAAGCGCCTGGACAGCCCATTGATGCGCTTTACGGACCTATTTCTTGCGTTACCACTCCTTCCGCTACTGCTCGTGGCGGTGCTGCTGTTTCGAGAACCGCTCAGTGCGGCACTGGGTACTGAAGGTGGCGTATTCATCCTAGTGGTCGCTCTGGTCGGCATCACGAGCTGGATGCAGACGGCACGTATCGTTCGCGGTGACGTCCTCGCGCTAAAGGAGCGTGAATTCGTGGTTGCCGCACGCTCGATTGGCACACCGTCGCATCGCATTGTCCTGCGACATATTCTGCCGAACGTGCTGTCGCCCATCATGGTGTCAGCGACACTTGGCATTGCCAATGCGATCATCACGGAGTCGGCGCTCAGTTTCCTCGGCTTCGGCTTTCCGCCAGACTTCCCGACCTGGGGTCGGTTGCTGTTCGACAGCGTTGACCGGATGACGCTCTATCCTGAACGGGTGATCTGGCCGGGGCTGGCAATTTCGGTCACGGTCCTGAGCGTAAATTACATCGGCGACGGTCTGCGCGACGCACTTGACCCCCGCATCCGTGGACGTTGACATTAGGCAGGGCATCCACCTGCTCTCCGACTGATTCCCAGCTTTGACCCCGCGCAGTGAGTCAATCAAATGAGCACCCATCGTGCCCTACCGGTCCCTTCGGTTCGGTTGCTGGATACAATATACAGAGGATGGTCACATTGCCAGATTGGATGATCTTAGCTGTAGAATGAGCCGTCAGGTGAAGAGGGGAACAGGCTTGAAAGCCAAAAGGAACGTCTGGCGAACAGATCGATTACAATGTCAGTGGGACTGGTTCCGAGACCTCGGATGGCCTAAACGGGAGCGTGATACGCCTTGGTGCGGTAATGGCTGTGGCGGAAACGGCTTCGTATCTCCTTCAGCGCGCCGACAGAGAGCGCAGAAAGGGCATTGATAGGAGAATTGCTGTGATCGCGCCAGATACGGACGCAGGATGGCTGCGAACCGTGGGCTTCGGACTATCAGCGCTTGTGTTTCGGGGCGGGGGCGGACTATATTCATCCATGAAAGGATCGTGGTGATGAATGAGCAGGAGCCTCTTGACTTCCTTCCAGCGCGGAAAAGGCTCACCGACTCCGGAATGGATCATGCGGTCGCCGAGGCGGTCCTAGAGACGGTCAACGGCGTTGTTGTGGCCACTGCAACCACGACTTCGGATCTTGAGCGGACAAAGAACGAGCTTACCCAGCACATCACCGGGGTGGAGAACAAGCTTACCCAGCACGTCGCCGAGGTGGAGAACAAGCTTACCCAGCACGTCGCCGAGGTCGAGAACAAGCTTACCCAGCACATCACCGAGGTCGAGAACAAGCTTACCCAGCACATCACCGAGGTCGAGAACAAGCTTACCCAGCGCATCACCCAGGTGGAGAACAGGCTCGACAGGCGCATCACCGAAGAGACAAATAGGCTCGACGGGCGCATTACCCAGGTGGAGACTAGGCTCGACAAGCGCATCACCGAAGAGACGAACAGGCTTGGCGATCTGATCACCAAGCTTGATGGAAAGATCGACGCAAAGGCGGAAGAGACCCGTACCGAGGTCGAGAGGGTTCGCACCGAGGTCGAGAGGGTTCGCACCGAAGTCGAGAGGGTTCGCACCGAGGTCGAACGGATCGGGAACAGAATTATGGTGCGCCTCGGCATCGGACTAGGTCTGCTGGTGACCGCCATGGGCCTGCTCCAGTATTTCAGCTGAAGGTACTGACGTCAGCGCGTTCCAATCGAATCAGATTATTCCGCAACTCCCAGGCTCTCGGCACCCTCTGTTTACGAAATCCCGTGTACAGCAGCCAATGTAGCGACGCTCACGCGTAAGGCCTGACCAAGTCGGGATCCTGGGCCAGCAGCTCCGGATAGTGCTCCGCAGTCTGTGTGTGGTTGAACTCCAGCCCCTCCGCCAACGGGGAGCCCATGCGCAGCGACAGAACCGAAATCGGCAGGATAAACCGGGTTGGACGCGCCCGGCTGGTCGAGCTGGTTTTCTTTCCGACCCCGCTTTTGCTCCGAAGCGCAACACCAGGCCGTTTCCGTAGGAGGGGCGAAGCCCGGGCGGAGGGAACGTCCCGGAAACGGCCTGGTGTTGCGCTTCAGGATGGAACAGGGGCATGAAGTCTTTCCAATAGCGCGGAACCAGCCGCGATCGGAAACCTGCCACCAACAATCCCATTGGCACCGAGATTGCCCTTCTCGAAATCAGCCATACGCATCGATCCGCCACAACCGCGGCATCAGCCAGCCTCCTTGCCGAAAAACTCGGCGAACATCCTGCCAATTTCCGCGCTCTTGGCCAGACAGTGCCCGCGTCCCCGTGAATAGGGGCGATATGGTCTTCATGGGTCAAGGGATATGCAGGAACCCACAGCCGAAGCTTCCTGTCCAATGGACAGATGCATCGTGCCGTGAATCAGACCGCGCATATAACGGTTTTCGGCTCCTTCCTCGAACCTTCGTATCAATCACATCGTGCGCAGCGCTTGTTTCAGACGCTTCGGACCCTAGGTACAAATTGCGTAGGGAACGTTGACATCAGACACTGGCGGTCCCGTTTCCGTACAGAAGCTCGTCCTGCCGACGACGCAGTTCGACTATGCGGGAGTCACGCGGTAGCGCCACGTTGTCTGAAGTGATCAGCTCGCCTCGACGGATCTGCTGGATCACCGAACTGCCAGTCAGCAGCCCTGCGGGATGCGCTCGGGCCGCACGCGCCCGTGATACCTCCATGGACCAGGCACGATACGTATATTCGCCGATTTGATCCAGCGTCTCGCCTGGTACCAGATCACGCTTTGCCACGGCGCAAACCTCAGCCACCGGACGATCCAAGGGAACCATATCGGCCTTTCCGTAGAGCACAGCACGGGCGCAGGTCAGCGGCACTTCGAGCGAGGTCAGATGATAGGGCCGGATAAAGGAAAAATATGGACCATCACCCATCTTGAGATCCCTCATGCGTTCCCAGACCCGAGGATGCTCAGCCTCGACCACAACGAAAACGCCAGGAGCCAGACCTTTACCAACCGAAAAGTCAACTCGGCCGATATCCGAGAGCACGCCGCCATCCCGCTTTGGAACCAGGGTGGTCGCAAGCTCCCCAGGTCCCGCTGCGGGGCCATGCATTCCATCGCGGTCCGGAACCAACCCGGTTGCGTTTGCGATCGCACACATTTCCACCATGGTCTTGGAGCCGTCCACGAACTCCGCCAGTAAGCGTGGGTTCATGTTCCGCGCTTCTGCCTCGGCACTATAGCGGTCAGGCGTTGCATCGAAATTCAGCGGATTGTTCTTGCCTTTCCCAGCACAGACGATCCTGTGGCCCATCGCCGAGGCGAACTCAATCAACTCCATACAGGCGGAGGGCTCGTCACCCGCGCCAAGCGAGTAGACCACACCCAGCCGATCCGCTTCACTTCGGAGATAGGCACCGATTGTCACGTCGGCCTCAACGTTCATCATGACCAGATGCTTGCCATGCTCCATAGCCTCCAAACCGATCTCGGCACCTACGGCCGGGACTCCAGTGGCATCCACAATCACATCGATCAAACCTGATTCGATAAGAGCTTCAGCACGGTTCGCGACTGCGGTCTTTCCTTGCTCAATAGCCGCGTCCAGCGCGTTCGCGCTGGCGACATCAACGCTGTGGTGCCTATCCCCATGTGCGATTTCCACGGCACGGTGGGCAGTGGCGGGATCCAGCACGGAGATGGCAGCCACCTCGACGCCGTCCATCATTCCCGCCCGGGTCACAATATCGGTTCCCATCTCGCCAGCGCCAATGAGACCGATTCGCACTGGTCGGCCCGAATCGGCACGTGCGGCGAGATCCTTCGCCAATCCGGTCAGGGAAACGTTTGAGGCCATGTGCCAATCCTTTCTCAATCAGGCGATGGCGACGATATATCTTAATTTCTCATATCTGTCAAGCAAAATGTTCATTCCTGTGCGGCGAATCCCGAACAAGGACCAGCATACCTGGCCAACCCCAATCCTTACTGAGGCGCCACAGGAATTGAACAAATGGAATTGAAATCATTCAGTAAATCCCCACCCAACCAACCAGAGACACAAGACCACCTGCGCTGGGCGCTCCGCGGCGGAAGATCCAAGCGAGCCACTTCCCTGACCAAACCCCTCTTCACGCAGAAGCTCGGGAACTGGTCAGGCATGGCGAAATCCGAGAGCGCTGTCCTGAAACGAAGAGCGCAGGATCGGGAAACAATGATGGCCGGTGCAGCGGCAGGGGAGAACGGCGTAGCGTCAATGGAACAAGACCTAACTCGAATATCTCACCAGACGCTCTGGCGCCCGCATGAAAGGGGTTCCGGGGGCGATTCGCAGTCGTTTCGGTGGCTCCGGCGGCGGTTTCAGCGGAGCAGCCGGGCGTCGGGATGGGACGGGCTTCCCTGGGGATGGACAGCCATTCACACCCGGAACGGATCCTGCATGTAGGGCATCTGCGAACCTCCGCGGAGCGGGCCGACCATCACGATTCCTTATGTGAACCTCTGTGAAATACAGTGGGCCAATCACTCTTGGCATTCAGCCAGAGAACCACATGGTCGAGCCAGTTCAGGCGATGCATGGGCACCCGGAACCGTCCGTGGCATTGAACCCGCCGGGGACATCGTCTATCTAGCCATCAATATGGGAAACAGGCTGTCTTCGGCAATCGTAGGCCGCGGCAATCGTACCAGACTGGCTGCCAGGAAGCGTGTCGCGTTCGAACCCGAATAGTCTACCGCATAAAACTCGGCACCGCCAAACGCTGTGCTGAAGGGTTGTCCATGGGTTTCGACTACACATCGATGGGATTTTACACATTCGACGCACTGTGTCGTCCCGTGACGGAGATTCCTCCAGGTGGCGATACCTATTTTGTCGATGACTTCGCCCTCGCTGTCTCTGGAGCAGCGGGTTCCGCTGCGATCGTCGCAGCGAAACACGGGCTCAGGGTACAGGCGGTCGGCGGCGTTGGATGCGATCTAATGGGAGACTGGGTTCTCCGCAGGCTCGGGGATTTCGATGTGGACATCGGACTCATGCAGCGCTGTGACAGTCACGCCACATCGTCGAGCCTCGTGACGACGCGCCCTGACGGAGCGCGCCCCGCCCTTCACAAACGCGGCGCAACGGCAGGCTTTTTCATCGTTGACGGCGAAGTCGACCGGGTCCTGGACACTGAAATACTACATATTGGTGGTGTTGGGTTAATGGACGCGATGGACAAAGGCCGTAACGCGGAGATCATGGCCGAAGCCAGAAAGCGCGGCTGTGTCACGACGCTTGATGTCTTTGCCTCGACACCTGACGACCTGCCACTCATCAAGCCGCTGCTCGCCAACACGGATTATTTCATGCCGTCCGAGGAGGAGGCCATGGCACTCTCCGGCCTGACGGATTTCGAGGACATCGCCGCTTTCCTTCTGGACCAGGGAACGGGTGCCGTGATTCTGACATTGGGCTCAGACGGGGCGATGTACCGAGATGGCGACGGTGTCGGGATAGACATCCCTGCCTTCGACATTGAAGTGATCTGCACCTGCGGTTGTGGCGACTGCTTCAATGCCGGATTCGCGACCGGTCTGCATCTGGGTAAACAGATTGAGGACTGCGTCCGGCTTGGCCAGGCCACGGCGGCACAGAACGCTATGGGGCTGGGGTCGCAGGCTGTGGTGAAAGATCTGGAATCCACCATTGCCTTTATGGAAAGCACACCGCTTCGATGCCGGAGCCCGGCTGAAGGCGTAGCGGTCGCATGAGCCGGACGCATTCCCTACCCCAAGCGCTCCAGACGCCGCTGCGTGACGCATTGGGCGGAGTGTCCAAGATAGCGGATGCAATCGAAGAGATGGTCGGCGCTGCCCTGCCGGGATCGGTGCGCGGACCTCTATCATCGACCCTAGGGGCGCTCGAAAACACAGGCTCCAGACTTCGCAGCCCACCGGTCGATCTTGACGAAATAATTTGCGCTTCGGCTTTCCTGAGCGGAACGACCCACGACATACGGGACGCAGTAAAATGCGCGCAGGTACTGGCCTTCGCCGGGGAGACAACCTAGCCGATGGAGGTCGGGTTCCATCATATACCGATCGAGACGATGATTTCCGCCCGTCTTGCCGCATTAAGGGACGGCGAAGGACTTTCCCGCTTTGGAAACCCCGCAGCGACTCTCCGTTACCTACGGAAGAATTGCGTTCGCGCCAACCGAAGCGGAGCTGGAGACGATTGACCTGAGGCTGTTCTCCCACTTCATCTGGCTACTTGCCACCCCTGCGGAATCACTGAACGGGGAACGGGGGTCTGATGATATGGCAGAAGCACTTGCATCGAGAATATCAGACATGCCGGTGCGACGGTCCGTGCAGCGGTTTCGATGGTTCCTTTCGGCATTCGAGGCTCAGATTGACCGAACGGCGGCAGAGACCGGTACGACTTACTCGACCGACCGCTCCATTCTTCCTGAGGTCTTCGCCGATTGGCTTAAGACATTTCAGGCGCAGAAACCATCGAACCCGAACGATGAAGAGGCTTATGTCGGATTCGCTGTTGGTCCTATGCTGCGGAAGCTGGTGCAGAAAAAGCCGCTTCGGGCAATCTCCACTCCTGAAGGGGCCGATACAACTCACCCCGCCTATTTCTGTCCAGAGGGTCATCGCTACGTCCTGTTCTGCCTGAACCTGCGCGACCTCGTGGTCGAGCGCGACTTTGATGGTGAACAGACTCTCGGCGAGGCACTGGACGACACGCACGCCTGGTAGAATTTCCGGGAAAACGTCGAAGAGGATCCTAATCTGGCCAACGCGTTTCTGGATCTTTTCGCGGGAGAGGAGCCGGAATGAAAGATGCCTGAACTCTTCCATGCGGGACGTACCGGAGAAATTTCGGATCAGTCCCACAAGGGATAGATTGCCAGAGCGGGCGACTGAATCGAGATCTTGCGTTTCCCTCTTACGGCTACCTGCGCAATTGGTCTGCTGTCGTCATTCCCTGCCCAGCGAACTTCTGGATTCACCGGCAACTCCTCTCTCCTGCCGGCAATCGTCAGTTCGACCGAAGCACACACGTGGCCCATTCAGTAAGTTCCGAAGCGATCCGAGCGGTCCGTTCCATCACCGATCCTCTGAACATGTAGGCGTTCGCCTGCGAGTTAGGCGTAATCCCACTGATCGCCTTGGGAGGTCCCGCAGGAGGGTGGCCATGACCATCCGCCCCTGGGTGTTCGCCAATCCGGAACTCGCTCCGCTCTGCGCAGGATCCCGCCACCGCATCCGCCCTTCATGGGAGCCCGCGACTCCCTTACCGGAACGGACCCGGTCTGCCAGACAGCGTCCGCGCCTTCGTCACAGGTCCACAACCCTTGGCGAGTTTGCGAGCCCACCGGTAAGACGACGGGCGACGGAGAGCCTCGTGGCTCCGGAATTACCACAGCAGAATGTGCCCCGATATGGCTTCAACGTGATAGACACCTCTAAATGAAGTGATTCCTCGGATCAGATATCCACATGATGAGAGTCTGTGTCCAGAGAAAGGGCCCCGGAACGGATACCGGAGCGCTTTCGGCCAGAGGACGATGCGATGGTGGAGCGGCAATAGCTCTGCCTGCATGGCGAATTGGAGTGGAGCGGCCGGCTTGATTTCTATCCGCCACGACAACAGGAAAGGTGGCTAAAACATGTCCAGCCACTGCATTGGCTGGACGTCGCCATTGCACGCACAGCCACCAAGAATTGAATGATGTTCTAGCCACCAAGAAAGAGCCGGCCGACCTCTGGATTCTGCAGCAATTCGTCGCCTTTGCCGACAATCGCCAGCTCGCCAGATACCAGGACATAGCCCAGATCAGCAAACTCCAGCCCTTTTCGGGCGTTCTGCTCCACCATGATTATGGTCTTACCATCATTGTGCTGCAGATCGTACAGTATGTCGAAGACCATGTCGATGAAGCGAGGCTCCAGGCCGATCGACGGCTCGTCGACCAGCAAAATCTCCGGATCCATCACCAGAGCGCGGGAAATCTCAAGAAGGCGACGCTCGCCGCCAGAAAGAACCTTGGCCTGATGCTTACGGCGGTCGGCGAGACGGGGATACTTTTCGAACACCCATTCAGCCGCTTCCTTGGCCTCCTTCGGGCTGTTCTTCAGAAACCCTCCCATCCAGAGGTTCTCCTCCACAGTCATGCCAGGAAACACCGACTTATCCTGAAGGATGTATGCAATACCAGCTTCCCTGAGTTTGGAAGTGGCACTGAGCCTCGTGATGTCGCGTTTTTCAGGCCCATCTCCTGCCTTTATCGTACCGGAGAATATAGAGTTAAATCCGAAGATCGCATGCAGGATGGTCGACTTTCCAGCACCGTTAGGGCCAATGAGGCACAGCGACTGCCTGCGCGCCACCGCAAGATCTATCCCATGCAGGATTTCCATCTGGCCGTAACCGGCACATAGACCCTCGATCAATATGTAAGGATCGTTACCGGCAAGCGCCAAAATCTCCTGGAGCTCAATCTTCCGGGCAAGCCGCGCTGCCTGACTGGTCACCGCATCCACCGAAATCACCGTGTCAACGGAACCACCGTGATAGCCGCTGGCGCGGGACTGTCGGTCGTCTGTCATCAATGTGCACCCAAATACGCGTCAATGACGCGCTGATCGTCCTGGATTTCCTCCGGCCTGCCGCTGGCCAGCATCTGACCGTGAGCAAGGCAATAGATCGTGTCTGCCATATTCATGATCACGCGCATGTTATGCTCGATAATGAAAAGAGTGATGCCGAACTCGGTGTTCGCAAGTCTGAGGCGGTCGATCAAGCCATTGATAAGGGTGGGATTGATTCCAGCCGTGGGTTCGTCGAGCAATAGTACCGTCGGTTCGTTCATCAGTGCCATGGCGAATTCCAGGAGTTTCTGCTGGCCAAAGCTCAGCGAACCGGCCTGCAGCAGCCGCTTCTGGTATAGTCCTACGAATTCAAGCAGCCCTTCAGCCCGCTCCTGATCTTCGGCCGAATTCTTCCTGAACGCATCCCAGACCGAGAGCTTTCGGTGCGGCAGCGAAATCAGCATGTTCTCAACACAGTTCATCGCGCCGTAGATTCGGGTCTGCTGGAACGTGCGGAGTAGTCCGAGACGGGCGATTTCCGGTACCAGCATCCTGCTGATCTCCTGCCCTTCGAACCTGATCGAACCCGAGTCGATCGGGTGGTAGCCGACAATGGAATTGAACAGCGTCGTCTTACCGGATCCGTTCGGACCGATCAGTCCGGTTATGCCGCCCTTTTTCACCGACAGTGAGATGTCAGTGTTCGCCTTAACCCCGCCAAAGGATTTCGAGACGCCTGAAATCTCTATGATCGCGCCCATTACGAAGCCTCTCCGGCATCTATCCTGATACCGAACCAGTCGGGACGTCTCTGGCGAAGATAGCCCAAAAGGCCGTCCTGGAAATACACTACAACGACGACAATCAGCGCCCCAAGGGCGACCCACTGCCAGCCAAGGAAGTAGTTCCATGTGGTTTCCTTGAACACTTGGAACATGACAGCGCCGATGACCGGTCCCCAGAGGGTCCCCTTACCGCCGAGAAGCACGCAGACAACCATGAAGATGCCGAGATTGATGGTCTGGTAGGCAGTCTCCAGCGGCTCGAAGTGGATAAGCTGAAACGCGGAGATTGCGCCGGCCGCACCCACGAACACCGCTGCCATCGCCCAGGCGATCAGCTTGTAGCGCAGGGTGTGTATACCCATGGCCTCGGCTTTTTCCTCGTCATCACGGATCGCGTTCATTGCGGCTCCGAAGCGGGTCGAGTAGAGCCAGGATACAAAAATGAACAGCACAATGCCGAGCGCGGCGAAGAGGTAATAGATCAGAAGTTTGAACTGTTCGAAGTTACCGGGATAGTTCGGCATAGAGATCCCCTGTCCGCCGCCAACCCAATCCCAGTTTGAGACAAGTTCGCCAGCCGCAATCGCAACACCCAGCGTACCGATTGCGAAATACGGACCACGCAGGCCAAAGGTAATCCAGCCGACCACCACTGCGCAGGCAGCGCAGAAGACACCCGCTCCAAGTGTTCCGATCACAAGGCCGGCAAAATACTGACCCCAGGTCCAGGTATAGACTCCACCTCCCGACGCCGCGGTGTATTCACCGACATTGTAGACAATGCCGATGGTGATCACCGCGGCAACATACATGCCTGTTCCATAGAAGAAGATATTGCCAAGGCTGTTGTAGCCCATCTGGCCTCCCGTCATGTCCCAGCTGAGCGCGACGATTATCATTAGCCAGAGGGTGGCCAATTGCGTCTTGAATGCCGGGAACAGGAACGGCGCCAGCAACGTTAGGGCCAGAAGCGCGCCATAGAGGCCAAGTTTGCGCATGGTCATGGCATCGCCCCTATTTCAGGACCTGCCGCAGCCGTCGCTGCCGCATCAGTTTCCAGACAAGAACGAGAAGGAGCAGAAGAACGGCGATGGCCTGCTGATAGCCAATGCCAAACACATGGCTGCCATACTGCTCCGCCGCACCTATGCCGAGGCCAGCGGCGATCACGCCCGGCAGATTGCCCAGCCCGGCGGCGGTGACGATGACAAATGCCCGAATCGAGTAGGTGATTCCATAGAACGGCTGGATGACCCAGACCATTACGATGATCGCCCCGGCCGCGCCACAGATCGCTGCGTTCAGCGAAAACGTGAAGGCGTAGACCTTTTCCGTGTCTATCCCCAGGACTCGAGCGGCGCGGCTGTCCTGCGCGGTGGCACGGATCGCCTGTCCCATGCGGCTGTTCTTCATGAACAGGATTACCGCAAGTGCCAGACCCTCTGCCATGCAGACACCGATCAGCTTGGCGACCGGCACATCGATCAGCCCGTCGGCGAAGTAGAGCGTCTCGTATTCGAGTTTCAGCGACTGCGTGTCGGAGCCAAACAGGAGGTTCATGATCTGGGCCATCATGATGGCAAGTCCGAACGTTGCGAGAAGCGAAGTGAACAGGTCGCGCTCGATCACCCTGGTGATGATCAGCTTGTAGCAGACCCATCCTATAGCCGCCATCACCACTAGCGCCACGGGTACGCCGATAAGCGCTACGGCATTGTCGGACATGCCAAGGCTCTGAAGCCAGCCCGTCTTGACCAGAAACCACGACGTGTAGCCGCCTGCGATCACGAAATCGCCCTGAGCGAGATTCTTTACGTTCATTACGCCCCAGACGAGCGCGAGCCCGTAAGCGGCCAGCGCGAACAGGGCCCCGATCATCACGCCATCAATGATGATCTTCAGGTTAACGATCGGGTATTCGAGCAAAAGCCCGATATTGAAGAGAATCTGATCCATGTGAGCAAGCCTCCATCGTGCGCCGACCGGAATGTTCCAGCCCATCCAGTGTTCTGATGGAAGGCACCGGGTGCGGCGGCTGACGCACCCGGCTCTAAGTCAGGCCAAGGCTGCTCCTACGGACGTGGCCAGACCAGTTCGTGGCTGGCGAATGCCGACGGCGCGACCACATTGTACTGGCCGTTCTGGATCTGACGCAGCACCATCGGTTTCGCGATGTTGTTGCCTGCCTCCGAGAACCTGATCTGACCGTAGAAGGTCGCAAGGTCCGTCTCGGCGATGGCGTCGCGAACCGCCTCCTTGTCAAGTGAACCGGCACGCTCGAATGCGTCCTTGAACACATAGACGGCAGCGGAAGCCTGGGCGGTCTGGTAAGGAACCTGTTTGTCGGCGTATTCTGGATAGGCCGCCTTGAATTCAGCGTCGTAATTCGCAGCCGAACCGAAGATCGGATCTTCGTAAGTCAGGGTTTCGGCCCATTGGGTCGAGCAGAGGATGTTCTCCGCGAATTCGCCGAAATTGCCGGTAACGTCCGCGGCCTCGCAGTGTGTTACTGCGATCATCGGTGCACTGATCTTCTGCTCTCCGATCTGACGTACGGCCGTTGCGGCACCCTTGGAGTGACCGGAGACAATCAGAACATCGGGCTTGACGAGCTTCACCTTGGTAAGGATTGCGGTCATATCAGATAGGTCGCGTGGAAGCTTTTCGTCCACAACGATCTGCATGTCGAATTTTGCCGCGTCCTCCATAACTCCCGCACGGATATCAAGCGAGAACGGATCGTTCTCGACCGCGATTGCGACGGTGACCTCGGAAGGGTCCTTACCGCTTTCCTGAGCCTTTTCGGCGGCGAGCGTGATGGCGGAAGCCAGATACTGCTCAGAGGTCGAGAGCACCGCGAACAGGTACCGGTAGCCCTTGTTGAACAGCGAACGGGACGCTCCCTCAGCCTCAACCATCGGAATCTGGTATTTCTCGGTCACTGGCGCAATCGCCTTGGTCAGACCTGAGCTGTACGGCCCAAGCATATACTGGACGCCATCCTGGTTGATCAGGCGTTCCGCCAGCGTTGCGCCGCGGTCACCCTTGGATTCGTCATCATAGTAAATGACTTCGAAATTGTGGCATTTGTCGCCAACCATGATTCCGCCATTCTCACGGATCTTCTCGATGGCGAAATCATAGCCATTCTGGGCGTGCACGCCGTTAGTGGCGTATTTTCCGGTCAGCGAGATGGCAGCGCCAAGCGTGATCGTGTCGCATTCCATTGCGGACGCAACCGAACCGAACGTCACAACCGTCGCGGCTGATAGCAGCGTATTCCTGAATTTCATGGGTTCCTCCTTTGAACTGACCTGTCTTACGATTCTTGGCTTGCAACTTCAATCATGACGTGTTGCCGAAAACAAGGGCTGAACGGCAGGGTAATTTCATGAATGCAAGGTGCGGTTGCGCAAACGGTGGACGTCTGATCCGGGGCTCCGGAACAGCACGAACCGAAGAGCGGTTCGACAATGGTGACCACAAGCGCGTAAACCGGACCGGAGGAACCTCGCGGTAAGGTGACGCATGGCGATAAACCGGTGCACCCCGGTCGAAGGACCGCGGATCCAGACGCGTGATATGCACAAAGGCGGACTGGAACGACGCCCGTCCGCTCCGGATTCCCCGAGCATGACACTCATGCAATTCGTCCAGATATCCGATCCAAAGGATCACACGGAACCCGCTCACTCCAGGGTCATTTCGGCAACGAGCGAAGCATAGGACGCCCCGTGCATGTCCCTGTCAAAGCAAGTACCCTGGACCGCTGGACGCGGCAGCGAGAACTTGACTACGTTCAGCGACGGAATGTCGAACCGCTTCATCTCGCATGGATCGGTATCGAACAGATCCGCCACGCGTTCCGTGGAAACCCCTTGGCTTACCCTCTCGAACGCCTCAGCGGTACCGCAGAATATGTCGACCGTAAGCCAGAACGGCCCCGCATTCTTGCTTCGCACCTTCTCGACAATCTGACCAAGTTCAGCCAATATCCCGGACCTCCAGACGGAACGCTTCCATCGGATCCCGCAGTTCCATGACATGATTTAGACAGAACTCGAACACCTCGCCACGCTCGATCTCGGCAGGCGAAAAGGGAAACGCAAAGGTTGGCTGCTCCTCGCCAATGGTCAGGGGATGGTGCAAGAGATAGGGATTGAGCATCTTGCCGATTTCGTCGACGACCTCCGGAGACCCGGCGGTGACAATACCAAGCACCCCTAGCTCCACGGAGTCGTTAACCCGATTCTCCAGAGGGCCAAGCGTCGCGTTCCTGCCGATGATCCGAAGTTCAATGTCAAATTCGGTTGCTCCAAGACCGAGGCGTTCGCCGACCTGGGACCGGCACCTGGCCTGGATCTCGGAACACCAGGCCTCAGCATTGTCGACATACCGCCGGTCACGCAGCAGCGTCAGCAGAACGCACTGATAGCCAACCCGCCGCGCAGCTTCCAGTTTTACCGTATATCGTCTGGACGGCACCCATTTCGATCCCGTCACCCGCACCCGCTCTCCATCCAGCGCCTGATAGCGCGCATCGGTGACGTCAAGGTGTCCTCCAGGTTCGTGGAGAATGAATGGATCGGCATTCTCGTAGAGCATGTGCGCCGAGACCGTATGCGGGGTGGCACACGCGCCATCCGCCAACGGCGAGACGGTAAATCCAGCCTCGTCAAACTCCATAAGAATCACGCCCGACTGCGGGTTGGTCGCACAAAGCGCTCCACATTCACCTATCTTCGCCCCATGCCAGGCCCCGCCCGGATGGCAGCCCCGTGCCAGCGGCAGCGCGGCGATAATGGCCGTGTCGGTTGTTCGCCCGGCGACGACAATGTCCGCGCCGGTTTCCAGCGCCGCGTTGACCTGTTCGGCACCGGCAAGCGCGACAATGTTCCCGCAGGCACGAAGAACTTCCCCGTCAATGTCTGGCGCAGGATGAAGCGGAGTCACCCGACCGGCCATAAGCGCATCGTGGACGGTCGTTGCGCTCTGACTAGACTTCAGTACCGCGACCCTCGCCCTGAAGCCCGTTTCGGTCAGGATCTCCTCGGTAATCTCGACGAGCCAGTCAACGGCACTGTCAGCCCCGCATGTGCCAGCCGTACCGATCACCAGAGGCACACCAGCCGTGGCACGCGCTTCCATAAGCCCCGCCCATTCAGCCTTCGTCGATGCGCGTGAATATTTGCTAACTCCCCGTCCGAGATAGGACGGCCCGCTGTCGGTGGATCCCCCGTCAATCGCGATTATGTCCGGTTCGGCCGCAATTCCACGATCCAGTGCCACCCTGTCATAGCCAAGTCCCAGCGCACCTGATGGAATCAGAACCCGAACCATCAGTCCTCGACGGCCTGCGGCCTGCGCAGCAATGGCCGCAGAAACATCGGCGCAACGAAGCCAGCAATGGCCGCGATCCAGAGCACCACGGCTATGGGCGACGAAAACAGGAACATCAGGTCCCCATCAGACAGGACCATCGCACGGCGCAAGCTGTCCTCCATGTGGTTGCCCAGAAGAATGCCAAGTATGATCGGTACCGTCGGCACATCCAGCTTGCGCAGCAAATAGCCAAGCACCCCGAACCCCACCATGAGCAGCAGGTCGAAATAGCTGCCGGACAGCGAGAATATTCCCACGAAGGAAACCATCATCACCCCGGGCAGCAGAACCCAGGGCGGAACCTGCAGCACGCGCACGAACATCCGCACCATCGGAACATTCAGCATTAACAGCACGAAGTTCGCGATCAGAAGGGACGCGATCAGCCCCCAGACCACCTCTGGGCGGTCAGTGAACAGCGTGGGCCCAGGCGTTATGTTCAGCGTCATCAGCAGCGCCAGCAGCACCGCCGTCGTACCCGAACCGGGAACCCCCAGGGTCAGCATCGGAACCAGCGCCCCGCCCGCCGCCGCGTTGTTTCCCGCCTCCGGTGCCGCCACGCCCCTTGGCGCACCCGTGCCAAAGCCACCCTTCTCTCCAGCGATGGATTTCTCGCTCATATACGCCAGAAAGGAACCAAGGGACGCCCCCGCCCCGGGCAGCACCCCGGCGATGAACCCGACGACCGATGCCCGGAGCATCGTCCAGCCGCTGGAGACGATGTCCCGAACCGGAATCGTGACCCGCTCCAGCTTCACGCCAATGGATGTGTTCCTGCCGTGGCTCTCGATGAAAAAGAACACCTCGGCCACCGCGAACAGCCCGACTATGGCGACAAGGAAATCCACCCCATCCATCAGGTGCAGGTTACCAAAGGTAAGCCGAGGCATGCCTGAAGTGTTGTCAAGCCCGATCATCGCGATCCCCAGCCCGATGCAGGAGGCGATCGCCGCCTTCGCCTGATTGCTGGACGCAAGACCGCCCAGTGTACAGAAGGCGAGCAGATACAGCGCGAAATATTCCGCAGGACCAAACTGATACGCTATGCGGGAAAGCAGTGGCGCAAGGAACATCAACCCGATCGTCGCCAGTAGAGCCCCAACAAAGGATGCCACACCGGACAGCACCAGCGCGTCCCCCGCACGGCCCTTCTTCGCCATCGGATACCCGTCAAGCGTCGTCATCAGCGCCGGCTCGTCGCCAGGAATGTTCAGAAGGATCGAGGAGATCCTCCCTCCATACATCGCGCCGTAATAGACGGCTGTCATCAGAACCAGTGCACTCGTCGCATCCAGTCCCAACGTGAACGTAATGGGGATCAGGATTGCCACGCCATTCGATGGTCCAAGCCCCGGAAGCGCACCGATGATCGTGCCAAGGACACAGCCGATCACGGCCAGCATCAGCGTGAATGGCGACAGCGCAATGCCGAAGCCAAGCGCGAGATTCGCGAACACATCCATGGCCTATCCCAGCCAGGCTTTGGGAACGGCAAACAGCCCAAGCCCCAGCGCGAATTTGAACAGAAGGAACAGCCCAACCGAAAGTCCCACGCCCGTCACTGTCGCCAGAACCGGACGCGGCGATATCTGATAGCTCAGGAATCCCGCCACAAGCGCTGTGGGAATCAGGAATCCAAGGGGCTTGAGCATATAGGCGTAGGCCACCAAGGCAGCCACCGTAAGGCCAAGCGCACCGAACTTGCGGAGCTCTGGCCAGTCCGGGTCGGGATCGGGACGCACCAGCACGACCAGACCACACAATGCCATCACGCCACCAATCATATAGGGAAAGGTCCGTGGCCCCACCGGATCGGACAGAAAGCTCATCTGAATCTGAGTGGCGCTCAGGGCATACCCAAGCGCCACTATCACCGTGACCAGACCAAAGATCCGGTCAGATGTCATTATTGGATCACCCCAATGTCCCTCGACATCTGGTTGATGTCCACGATCAGGGAATCAATGTAACCCTGGAAGTCATTGCCGACCATGGTGAACGGCGCGAGGCCATTCGCCGTCATTGCTTCCATCCACTGGTCGCTCTCGGCTACCTGACGCAGCTTGTCCGCCCATTCCTGGAAACGCTCGTCGCTTATGCCCTTCGGAACATAGAGACCGCGCCAGTTTCCGGCAACGACATCGTATCCCTGCTCCCTGGCCGTCGGTATGTCCTCGAAGCCCGGCACACGGTCCTCGGTAAGGACGGCAAGGGCACGGACCTCGCCGGATTTGAGGAAGCCGACGATTTCCGAGATGTCGCCTGACATCGCCTGGGTGAAGCCGCCAATCGTCTGGGTGATGGCGTCCGCACCACCGTCGACACCAATGTACTTGACCTTGGTTATGTCTGTCAGTCCGCCTTCACGAAGGATCATCAACGGCTTGAGATGGTCAAATCCGCCCGCGGCTGAACCACCAGCGAAGGCGACCGAACCAGGATCCGCAACAGCTGCATCAACGAGGTCCTTCAGTGACATGAACGGGCTGTCCGCGGCGACAGCGATAACGCCAGGATCAATGCCGATCGCGCCCACAAAACGCACCTGATCGGCGGTCATGCCCGCATAGGCGTTTTGCGCAAGCCGCGTCGCAGTGGCTGAAGATGCGGCAACGATGAGATCAGCGTCCTCATTGCGCTCGTTCACGACATGGCTATATGCCAGCCCACCGCCACCGCCTGCCATATTTGTCACCTGTACCGGGCTGTCCACAGCGCCGATCTCATGCAGTATCTTGCCGATCTGGCGGCAGGTGAAGTCCCATCCACCGCCAGGATTGGCAGGTGCGATGCACTCGGTGGCCGAAGCCACGCCAGCTGCACCGATCAGGAACGCGCTGAGACCCAGCGCGCGAATTGAAACGGTCATGTTGTTCCTCCCAAAATTTGCATATCAGTAGGTGAGCAGGAGCGAATGTGACCGCTCCGCCCTTGAAACTGTACATGATTCGCGAAAAACCTGACAGGAACCTGTCACAGGTGAAAGGAGCGGCGGTGATGCGGTTCCTTCTGGTTGAAGACAATGGTGATCTCGGTCGGTCGGTGCAGAAAAGGCTGGCTCTCGATGGCCACGCCATCGACTGGGCCCGGTCAATCGCCGAGGCCGAGGATCATCTTGCCGTGGCAGGCTACGATCTCATCCTTCTCGACATCATGCTTCCAGACGGAGACGGACGTGGATTTCTGGCCGATCACCGCCGTGCCCGACGTGACACCCCGGTAATCGTCATGACCGCCCGTTCCGCCGTAAGCGACCGTGTCGCGCTTCTCGACACCGGAGCCGACGACTACATCACAAAACCTTTTGACTTCGCGGAGCTCGAAGCGCGCTGTCGAGCGGTTCTGCGCCGCCGGGGAGGTGTCGCGCAGACCCTGGTCCAGTTTGCGGATCTCAGCTTTGACCCGCTTTCCGCCACAGTCTCCGTCGATGGAGATGTGCGCAAACTCCGAAACCGGGAGATGCGCCTGCTCGAAATCCTCATCTCCGCACCCGGACGCATCCATTCCAAGGCCCAGCTATGCGATAGGTTGTTCAGCTTTGCGGAAGTCGTCACCGACAATGCAATCGAGGTATATGTGGGTCGCCTGCGCAAGAAGCTCGCCGGAAGCAGCGCACGGATCGAAACCGTCCGCGGCTTCGGATACCGTCTGACCGCACAGTGACCACCCGCTCCCATCCGTCCATCCGTCGCCGACTGGTGCTGCAGCTTCTGGCCGTCGCCGCCCTCCTGGCCATCCTTCTTTACCTGATGGTCCGTAGCGTCGCCCGGGATGCCGTGGAATCCTCTCACGACAGCATCCTGGGTGCCGCAACGCTGGAAATTGCCGACCAGCTGCGCGCCGCGGACGAAGGGGTGGAAATCGACATTCCCTATTCCGCATTCTCCATGCTCGGATCGATCAGCCAGGACCGCGTGTTCTATCGCATCGTCACCAACGGAGAGACCATCACCGGCTATGCCGACCTGCCCGACCCGCCGCAGGGGGCGAACCTCCTCAATCCCGTCTATTATTCCAGCCCTTTCCGGGACACACAGGTTCGCATAGCCGCTGTCGAACGTTCTGTCCTGGTGGAGCGCTCACCCGTTCGGGTCATTGTCATGGTCGCGCAGACCCGTCAGGGTCAAGCCGCGATCGTCGCCTCCATGGCGAATCGCTCAGCAGCATTCGGCCTCGGATTTTTCGTTGTCGCAACCCTCCTCTCACTGCTTACCGCGAGTTCAGTTCTGCGCCCATTGCGCCGCCTTGCCAGATCCGTTGGCCGACGCGGTCCGCAGGACCTTCGTCCGGTTACGGACGCCACGCCGTCCGAACTCGCGCCTTTCGTGGCCTCGCTCAATGACTTCATCTCACGCCTGCGCGTGGCACTTTCCCGAACCGAAACCTTCATTGCCGAAGCCGCGCATCACATCCGTACGCCGCTGGCGACCGTCCGCGCCCAGGCCGAGATAGCGCTACGCCAGGCCAGGGATGCGGACACGCGTGAAACACTGCTCCAGATGATCCGCGCCGTTGAGGATAGCGCCAGATCCGCATCCCAGCTCCTTGATCACGCGGCCGTCATCTACCGGACTGACCAGCGCGAAGACGCGGCACTGGACCTCGGGGCATTGCTCCAGGAGGTCCTGAATGCGTTCGGCCCGGCGGCCGAAATCAAGGATATCGAAGTTGAGCTTTCATTGCCCGGCAAGCGGGTGCGCCTGTCCTGCGACCGCCTCATGATTGAGAGTGCGCTCCGCAACCTCATGGACAATTCCATTAAGTATTCACCAGCCGATGGCCATATCAGGGTCGAGCTAACCGAAAGTGGCGGCACCGCCACGCTTACGGTTGCCGACACGGGTCGTGGGCTCTGCGGCGCGTCCGCCGCAGAACTGGGAAAACGCTTCGTGCGCGGCTCGAATGTGGACGATGTCGTGGGCTCGGGCCTTGGCCTGACCATCGTTCGGGAAGTCGCAGCGGCGCATGGTGGTACATTTGACATTGCCGACAGAAAAGGAGGAGGCGCATGCGCCCGACTGTCGCTGCCCTTGCGCTAACCTGTGCGCTGGCGGGCGCTTCGAACGGATTCGAAATCGAGGAGGAACACGTATTTTCGGGAGGTGCCGACACCCTTCACATCCTGTCGACCACCGACACGGTGGTTTTTTCGCCGCTCATCAAGGGGTTTCAGGAGATTCACCCTGAAATCTCCGTTCGATATACCGTCGCCAGCAGCCAGGAGGTCTTTAAGGCGGTTCACGACGAAGGTCTTGCTTTCGACCTGGTGATTTCGTCGGCGATGGATCTGCAGATGAAGCTCGCCAATGACGGATTCGCCGCGCCACACAGTTCTCCGGAAACCCAGTCACTGCCGCCCTGGGCTTCCTGGAATGGCCAACTGTTCGCTTTCGCGCAGGAGCCGGTTGTGATGATCGCATCGCGAACCGCCTTTGGCGAGCTGCCCTTACCCCGTAACAGACAGGATCTCATCCGGGTGCTGCGCGACAATGCGGATAGATTTCGCGGACGCATTGGAACCTATGACCCGAAACTCTCCGGGGCAGGCTACCTGTTCGCCACCCAGGATGCCCGCCAGTCCGACACGTTCTGGAGACTAGCGGAAGTCATGGGAGCGCTTTCACCCCGTCTCTATGGTTCGTCCGGAGCGATGATCGATAACGTGCAGAACGGTGACCTTGCGCTTGCGTACAATGTCCTCGGTAGTTACGCCACACCGCGCCTGCCAAAGGGTGGAGAAGGCGTCGTGATCGAGCTGGAGGACTTCACGCTGACGCTTCTGCGCACCGGCTTCATACCCAGAAACGCGCAGTATCCGGAACTCGGCGCCATGTTTCTTGACTTTCTGGTTTCCGCTGAAGGTCGCCATCTGATCCTCGAAGAGGCGGGGCTGCCACCGATTGATGAAGCCGCCCTGGCGGCTGGCCCCCATCTTCGTCCAATCCGGCTCGACCCAGGTCTGCTTGTATTCGTGGACCCGCTCAAACGCCGACGGTTCCTGAATGAATGGAGCGAGGCGCTGATTCATCCCTGAGCGATCGGAGCCAGATCACTCCACAAGCACATCCGCGTCGCGCACAAGCCGTTTCAGCAGCGTGACCCCTTCCCTGGCCTTAAGGTTCAGTGTTACCGATCGCTTTCCCGCCTTCTGCACCATGAACGAAGCGCCCATGTCCCGTACGGTGAGCTCCGCGTCCGCGCCATGCTGCCGGGCAAGATTCCCGCGGCCGGGGGATGTCACTATATATTAGTTAATTCTACAGGTCGTCCGTGCTACCTGATTCGCATGCAGGTCGGGATGCGCCATTTCGGGGAGGAAACGGTCGAGTGGCTGAGGTCCGCGGCGGCGGCGGGAGCCGGACGGCACAGTCTGGCGGCAGGCCTGTGCGAGCGCGAGGACTGGACCAACGCCGCCGGAGCTCCGTGCATCGCCTCCGCCCGGCTGGCCCTGCCGAAGATCGCGGAGCGCTACGGCATCACCCTGCCGCAGGCCGGATCGCCGGTGGCTCCCGGCAGACCGCTGCCGGAGCATCCCGACGTCCGGTTCTCCGGCACGCTCGCGGAGCTCGGCGGTGTCGGGCTGGAGATGGCGGAGACGGCGGAGCAGCGGCGCGCCCTGCGGGGGATGATGGAGAGCCACCATCCCCGGGGCGACCCGTCCAATCCCGGCGCGCTGCTCTTCTACTGGATCAGCAGCGAACGCCTGGGGCGCGTCGGCGGGCTCTGTTTCCACGCGGCCAACTGGCACCAGAGGGCCCGGGACCTGTCACTACCGCATACTTGACTAGAGATCGGATCCATGCGAATCGGGGACCATGTATATCGGTCTCAGACAGATTTCCCCTGCCACGGTCGAGTGGCTGGGGAACGAATGCCTCCGCGGCGGCGTCACGCGTTCGGGCCTCGCCCGCGAGCTGAGCGGTCGGGAGGGTTGGCTGACCCACGACGGAAGGCCGTCGACGGTCACCGGGATGCGGGTCCCTGCCCTGCTCGCGGAGGAGCTCGGCCTGACGCTGCCGGAGGCGGCACCGCGCTTCGCGTCGTCCAACCGGCGACCGGCCGCCGACGACCCTGGCGGCGCCCCGGTCGAGTGCGCTCTGGACGCGCTCGGCGGGGTGCGGCTGGAGCCGTTGGCGGAGGCGGACCGCCGCGCCTGGGAGTCGATGATGGAGACGCACCATCCGGAGGGCTGGCGGCGGGCTCCGGGAGGGCAGCTGCGGTACTGGATCGTGAGCGGCGCGCAGGGGCGGCTCGGCGGTCTGGGCTTCGTTCCGGCGTCCTGCCAGCTGGGGCCTCGGGACGACGCCATCGGCTGGTCGGCGCGGGCGCGGATCGCGAACATGGGCCTCGTCCTTAACAACCACCGCTTCCTGATCAGACCTTCCGTGAGGGTCCACGGCCTCGCCTCCCTGGCGCTGCGGCTGGCGGCGGAGCGCGTGGCGGACGACTGGGAGGGGCGGTACGGCGTCCGTCCGGCGCTCGTCTACACCATCGTCGGTCCGGACCACGCCGGGACGGGTTACAGGGCGGCGGGCTGGGAGAGATGTCCCGGCCTGACCTCCGGGCGGCGTTCGGGCATCCGTCGCAGCGTGTGGACGCTGCCGCTGCAGCCGGACTGGCGGGAGCATCCATGTCTCGTTTCAAGGGGTTTCAGGGCATTTTCCGCGGTCTTTCCGGATCTTTTCCCCACTTTTCCACATTCTTTCCACAGGCGGGCGTCATGACGGTGCCGCAACCGGCGCGTCCGGGGACCATCCGCGCCAGTCGCGCAGCAGGACGTTCGTGAGGGTCACCATTCTGCGCATCACCGCGACTAGCGCCACCTTGTGGGCCTTGCCCGCCGCCGTGAGCCGTTCGTACAGCTCCCTCATCGCCGGGTTCCAGCGTATGGCCGTCATCGCCGCCATGTAGAGCACGTCGCGGGGCCTGCGTCGCCCGCCGCGGATGCGCCTCGCCCCTGACAGCGTTCCGCTATCCCTGGCGAAGGGGGCGACACCCAGGAGCGCCGCCGCCTGCCGGCTTCCGAGGGTCCCGAGCTCCGGCATCCAGCAGATCAGGGCGGCAGCGGTCACCGGCCCGATCCCCGGGACGCTCACGAGGATGTCCCGGCGCCGGGCCAGCCCGGGATCCGCGTCGATCGCCGTCGCGATCCCGGCATCGAGCACGCCGATCTCCTCCACGATCCCGGCCAGCGCCCTCTTCAGGGCCGCGGCCGCGGCCGTCGTCCCGCCGATCTCCCGGATCCGGGCGGTCAGGGAAGTGCGCGTGTCGACGAGCGCCTCGCGGGCGACCAGCAGGCGTTCGAGTTCCTGCAGCGCCTCGGGTTTCGGCTGTGCGGCCGGCAGCCCGCCGACCTCCCCGAAGGCGGCCAGCGCCCTGGCGTCGATCCGGTCGGACTTCGCGACCTGGCCGAGCGCCTCGGCGAAACGGCGCGCCCGCAGGGGATTGACGACGTGCACGATGTAGCCCCTGTCGTGTAGCGACTGGTGCAGCTGGCGGTGGAACCGCCCGGTGGCCTCGACCACCACGTGAGTCACGCCGCGTTCGCGGAGCCATCCGTGCAGAGCCCGGAATCCCTCCTTTCCGTTCGCGAAGCCCCCGTCATCGCCGTTCGCGTGGACGTCCAGCCGGCTCTTGCTCACGTCGATTCCCGCCACTATCCTGTCTGTCATGTCCTTCCGCTCCTACTCTTGCGGTTGATTCGGGTCCTACCCAGGCATCCATCCAGGACGCGGAAGGACGGCGGTGAAGGCGGGCGGCCAGGCTCCCGCACGGTCCCCCGGACCAGGTTCCTCACGGCCCGACCCGCCTTCGCGGGGCAGCGCCCCGCACTCCCCTCCGCGTTGCCACGCGGAGGGGAATCCCCTTGCGGATGATGCACGAACGTCCCGGATATGCCAGCCGCGACCACGCCAGGTTCCGCACAGCCGGCGCGGAGTTTTCCACAGGTGTGGAAAACTTTCCACAACATCATCCTTCAGATTCTTTCCGATTGATTCAGACATACAAGGTTCCTCCGGGCCTGGTCCCTGCGCAAGCGGCTGTCACCTTCCCGGAAGGTCATGTTCGGCACACGGTGAGACCGGTTCCCGACGGTGGTTGTCACGGCCTGACTGGTTGGTAGCCGGGAGGCGGGTTCCGTGTGCGCCTGCCATTCGAGCTGGCCAATGTGCGGCTAGGCGCAGGGACGGAGCGGTTGCCTCCAGATTTTAACGCGATTCCAAATGCTTCCGCAGGTCCTCGGCGGTTCTTGGGGGATGGGCAGGAGTCACTTCGGAAAGCTGGCCGACTGCATCGGCAAAGAGTGCGGCTCTCCTTGCTGGCTGTTGTTCCAGGATCAATTCTGTCAGGAGATGGTCTCTTTGACCGGCGTCCAGATCCTCCACATATGATTGAACACGCTTCCTGATCTCTCTGTGATCGGGCATCGCCGCGCTCCGCTCTGCTCCCGCATCCAACAGGCGCTTTGGGATGAACAGGAATTCACGGAGGTCAGAAATATAGGTCGATTGCCAGCCAACCAGTCCTGGCGGTATCGGCGGTTCAGTGAAATCGCCATCGACCGACCAGGATGCAACTCCGGCGAGCCAGCCGAGATAAAGCGGGCGAATGTCACCGTGAAGCAGTGCGGATCTGACGGGGAGCAGCGTATCCATATATCCTTCGCCAAATGCCCATTCACTCTCTTCCTGGGGGCGATATGCTAGGTGGATGATGAAATGGTCACCGTGCCGCTCGCAGGTGACGGCATCTTCGGCGAGGTAAGGCTCGACCAGTTCAGGCCGGAATGTTGCTGCCGGCACGCGAATGCCGAGTTCGCGATAACACCAGCTCGAGACATATAGGTAGCAGTCGAAGTGTTTTGCCAGAATGGCAGTCGGGTCGCCGCGGAAACTGCTGTAATTGTAGGTTACCGAGAAACTTCTCGGCGTGATCTCGGCTCTCGAGGAATGTTGCTCGAGATCCTGCATCTCCTTGCGCGACAACGTGCGATCAAGGGTTCGGAATTCATAATATTCATAGGAACTCATGTCGGTCCATCTTTCGCTCGGTGCAAACCGATCCACATATGTTGGATGGCTGGAACTGCCGACATATGGGCAGCAATCAGGCGGGCGGCGTTCGGGTGTGGAAGGTAGCATCCGTTCATCTGGCTGTCCTCAAATGGAAAATACGGCTGTTCCATTCCATTTCCTGATTGCCTTGATGTCGTTGGCGTCCCCAACCGTCTGGAGGTAGCCGCTCTTCCCGAGTTGATCGGTGACCACGGCTTGACGGGCATATTCCATCAGTCCGGCTCGACCGACAACCTCTGATTTCCGAATTCGATACAGAATTCTGGAGGATGCAGGGCGCATGCCGAGAGCGACCCTCCCATATGCGCTGGACCAGTTTTCCGTAGGACGGTCCGGTAGTTGCGTTCGGCCCTGGGTTCTGGCGCCGACAGCTGTTTACAGATGGAACTCCGGCTCCTGAAGGTCCATTCAGGACATTCTTCTGATTTGATGGCTCGGGATGCGGAACATTCTCAGCGAATCGGCCCAACGCACAACACCGTGACGGGTTGCCCCTCGGCATGTTGGTGTCCATATAGGCACGATTGTGAAGGAGGGCTGAATGGCGAATGACGCATTCCCGGGCTGGCACGGTACAACGGTTATTGGCGTCAAGAAAGGTGGCGAGGTCGTGATCGCCGGTGACGGGCAGGTCAGCCTGGGCCAGACCGTGATTAAGGGAACCGCACGAAAGGTGCGTCGGCTTTCACCCGGAGGTCTCGACGTGCTGGTTGGGTTCGCTGGCTCAACAGCGGACGCGTTCACACTCTTGGAGCGGCTCGAGGCCAAGCTTGAGGCGACGCCGGGACAGCTTCAGCGTGCGGCGGTTGAGCTGGCGAAGGATTGGCGAACCGATAAATTTCTGCAGAAACTGGAGGCGATGCTTATCGTCAGTGACGGCACCAGACTCTATGTTGTCACCGGAGCAGGCGATGTGCTGGAGCCCGAGCATGACGTGACAGCCATCGGTTCCGGCGGAAACTATGCCCTTGCGGCGGCGCGGGCACTAATGGATAGCGACTACGGCGCAGAGGAGATCGCACGCCGGGCGATGACGATCGCGGCCGATATCTGCGTCTATACGAACGGCAACCTGACGTTGGAAAGGATCAGCGGTTGACCACACTGACACCCCGAGAGATCGTTGGTGAACTGGACCGGTTCATCATTGGCCAGAAGGACGCCAAGCGCGCGGTCGCAGTAGCGCTGCGCAACCGCTGGCGACGCAAGCAGCTGCCTGATGAACTTCGCGAGGAGGTCTTTCCGAAAAACATCCTGATGATTGGTCCTACCGGCGTTGGAAAGACCGAGATCAGCCGCAGGCTCGCACGGCTCGCCAAAGCGCCGTTTCTGAAGGTCGAGGCCACCAAGTTCACCGAGGTAGGTTATGTCGGGCGCGATGTGGAGCAGATCATGCGCGATCTGGTCGACGTTTCGATAGCGATGACCCGCGACCGGATGCGCGAGGAAGTGCAGGCCGCCGCTCAGGTCGCTGCTGAGGACCGCGTGATCGAAGTGATCGCCGGGGAGAGTGCGCGCCCGGGAACGCGAGAGAAATTCCGGGAAAGGCTGATAAACGGCGAACTCGACGACCAGGAAATCGAGCTTGATGTAACGGATAATTCCAATCCGATGCCGATGATGGAGATCCCGGGCCAGCCGGGTGCGAGTGTTGGAATGCTGAACCTGGGCGAGATGTTCGGCAAGGCATTTGGTATGCGAACCGTAACGCGGACGATGACGGTGGCCGAGAGCTATGACGTTCTGGTTGGCGAAGAGGCGGACAAGCTGCTGGATGACGAACTGGTAACCCGGGAGGCTCTGGAGGCGGCGGAGCAGAACGGGATCGTGTTCCTTGACGAGATTGACAAAGTCTGTGCCCGCCAGGATCAGCGGGGTGGGGAAGTTAGCCGGGAAGGCGTGCAGCGGGATCTCCTACCGCTCATTGAGGGGACAACGGTTTCGACGAAGCATGGATCGGTCAAGACGGACCATGTTCTGTTCATTGCCTCAGGGGCTTTTCATATCGCAAAGCCCTCAGATCTGCTTCCGGAACTTAAGGGGCGTCTTCCAATTCGGGTTGAGCTGAGGGCGCTGACGGAACAGGATTTCGTGCGGATCCTTACGGAAACGGACAACGCGCTGACATTGCAGTATTCCGCGTTGATGGAAACCGAGGGTGTCAAGCTGACCTTTACGGAAAACGGTATCGCGGCACTTGCGAATATTGCGGCAGAAGTCAACCAGAGTGTGGAGAACATCGGGGCAAGGCGGCTGTATACCGTCATGGAGCGCGTGTTTGAGGAACTGTCGTTCGCGGCGCCGGAGCGGGCAGGGGATCAGGTGGTTGTGGACGGGGCGTTCGTGGAGGCGAATCTGGGGGAACTGGCGCGATCAATGGATATCAGTCGCTATGTACTCTAGATCATCCGGCTGTGGTTGGACTTCCGTTCGGATTCGACCAGTTGCTCACGAGTTCCCATACTGAAGACCGCATTCACCCCCAGTCCAGCTTTCTCTCCATGCTGAGCGAAGCTGAAACAGAGACTGGTTGCCTTTCGCCCTTATCGCGTCCGCCTCAATGCTGTCTTGGTGAAGTCATTGAGGTCGAGATTGGTTCGGAATTCGTAGTCCGACCAGAGCATCACGGTACTCTTGCCCGTCAGATGGTTTGTCATGGTCACCTTATTGGCATACCAGTAACGATTGAGATGTTTCTTGAAATCCTCTGAGATCGATGTCTTGAGATGCGCATTTCTACGGTCGAAATACTGTATCTTGAGGACACGTAATTCTTTCCGGTCGAGCCAGACAAGCTGGCGGGTGTAGCCCGTATTCCTGCTGACCGGGACACGCTCCAGGACGTGGCATTCGAGCCTGCCGCATGCTTCGTTGCGCAGCAGGCGATAGGTGTATTTCTCCACCTCTGAAGAGCCCATGTCCTCATATGAGAATTCGCTGCCCAGGAACGAGCCGGACTGGTTCGAGGAGCTAACGCGCTTAACCCGCTTCAGGGCCGGAAGATAGAGCCACTGCTCATCCGGTTTCTTCCCGTGGGCATGAACCAGGAAAGCGGTTCCCTTGACGTCACGCGGACGGTCGAACACGAACAAGCTGCGATCGCCGTCCCCCCTGACCTCAATGACCTTAAGACGCAGTTCGCGTCGGCTTTCCTGTCCGCCTTTGGTGCGCAGGATCATTGCCAGGTTCGCGGTGAAATTGCCGAAGCCCCTCTGGCGCTCGCGCGCCTCGGTCGCGATCCTGAGGCCTGCTTCCGCGTCGCCATCTGCTGCATGTGCGACCATTGGCTCGCCCATACAGGCCAGTAAGGTAAGACCGGCCCAGAGAAACATGAGCTTCGGAAGGGGGAGAGAGGCACGGCGCATCGTTGTTCTCCTGTTGGCAGCCATTGGCAGAGGAATGGATAGAGCATCGGCTGCGAAGCGCGGGCAGGATGCCTGGTTATGTCCTTCCTCGAAGCCTTGCTGGGAAGCGCTCTTCACATAGAGTAGCACAAATGCCGCTTCGCAGGCAAGCGACACCTCGGCTGGCTTGTCGGCTCAGAAACTATAGTCCAGATTCACCGCGATGAAGCTGTCGCGACGCACGGGATTTACTGGAATATCTTTCTCGTCGACTTCGAGATAGGCGGAAGCCTCCGCATGCAGGGACCAGCTATCGGAGAGGCGGCGCCTGAATTCCGCACCCAGAACCCGGGTGGAGGTGTCGACTGAGGACAGGCTGCTTAAGACGAACTCCGTGTCGTGCTCATCGTTTAGCGCGAGACGGGCGGCGGCGAAAATGTCATTCTCGTATGGATGGGGCGTCCATCTGTCCCGTCCGTCATGGAGCCATTCAACAAACATGGTCAGATCGGCGTAGGAGTCCATCACGCCACTGATCGTATATTCGCCGCCTACCACAAGCGCATTATAGTCTTCCTCTTCACGTTTGAGCCCCTCCCCTTCGAATTTGAGAGTCTCCGCTCCGGTGCGGCGAATGGCCTCCAGCTTGAACAGCCACGGGCCGGTCGTGAGCTGGGCATCCAGCCCGAACTGGCGAATCTGTTCGTAATGTGGCGCAAGAGAAGTGGGCACACTGTCGGCTGGAACTGGCAGAAGCAGGGGGTCGCGGCTGGTGCCGTCGAACAGGCTGAGCCCGATGTCGAAAGGCCCGAAACTGTTGCTGTATCGGGTGGCGAGATCCACATTCCACTCTTCAGCGGTGGACTCGTAGGAAATCAGATCGGGGTTCACGACAAATTGGCCCCGCAGACGGCCACGAGGCCCCGGGAAGGTGCGCGGGCGGTGCCAGGTGAGTCCAAGCAGCTCAAGCGTGCCCCATCCCCCTGACAGGGTGAGATAGGCCATGGGCTGACCCAGTTTGGTCTTTTCATTCGGATGTTCGACAAGATCGGTCTGGTTAACGATGTCAACCAGTGGACGCGATTCCACGACTCCCCAGAACACCCGATCGATACCGAGGCGCAATTCCCATTCGCTATCACCGATATCGCCGTAAAGGAGGTAATATGCTTCACGGAGATCAGCGTGGCTACGGTCGGAATCTCCGGCATCAAAGCGGAAAAAGGGTGTCAGCGTGAAGCTTCTTCCTTCGTCATCCTCAATATAGACCGTCGCTTCGGCGGCAATCCCACTGGCATGAGAGCGCTGGCCAGGATGCGCGGCGGGTTCGGGATGTGACCGGATTTCCACAGACACGCGACCGGAGACGTCGACTTCAGCAGTGGCAGGCAGGCAGGTTGCGAATGTCGCGAGCAGCATCAAGGGTAATGCATGGCGGTGTGCGGAGACATAGTCGATCATCGTGCCTCTCCTGGCCAGCATAGGGAGAGATGGGGTCTTCAGCAGCTGGGCTCCCATTCACTTATGGCAGCTAATTCGATACTGGATTTACAGTACAATCTATCCCAAGTTTCACACCGATGTGCAATGCCTCCGGCGCAAAACATTCCAATCCGTTGATGGGGTGGCGATTTCCGAGGTCGGATCAAAGGGGAACCATCAGACCCTGCGCCCAAGGATGGAAGGCGTTCCGGCGGTGGCGTTGCTCCCTCTTGGCCTGCCCGCCACACACATCATGGGTCTCGCCGCAGGTGATGGCCATAGGATGGATTAGGCAGGCGGGGTCCCTGGGCTATCGCGGCGAATGGGTTGGGAGTGTCCCTTGATGCGGGGCAAACCGGGCACCAGGCTGGATACGATTGGGCCCGACGTATGGTCAGCAGGGCCGGTCTTCGTGACGGTCGCGAATGCGGTAGGTGCCCTGATGGCGGGAATCGTGGTGAGGGCGGCGCCCATCATCTGGTGGAGGATTCCGGTCATCGCCCATTCGTGGGGGTTCGGCAGTGGACCGCCGTGGAAGGTTGCACCACCTGTGCGGGTCGCATCGGTGCCATCCGTCTTGCAGATGACCGGCTGCACCGGGGCCAGTGGTCAGATCCTGAACCTTCGCTTCGCCCGCCACGTGATCCCGTTCACGGCCTTCATTACCACTGAAGTCCTCGAACGCCACTGCAGAAGCCCAACCCGCCTCTCTCCCCGACGACCGGAGTGATCAAAGGGCGGAATCCATCAGTTCAATGCGGTTGAATCAATACACCGGTGATAGAGCGGAATTCGGAGCAGGTGTCGGTCGGTTCGTGACTAAAGACACTCTTCCCAGATTGCCTCGACCCTGGCCTTCAGTTCCAGGGCCTCCGTCCAGCGGTTCGACATCTCGCGGCCATCCGACCCCGTCATCGCATATTCCGGCGGGCCAAGCTCGCACAGAAAAACGAGATCACCCTCCGGGTTGCGAGACTGCCAGTCCGCGAAACCGGAGCGCCACATGTCGCAAAACAGTTCCACCCAACCGGCATGCTGTGGAAAACCGATCTGCAGCTGCACCTGCTGACGACTTGCCACTCGGCCCTGAAACGAATCGCATCGCAGGATGCAGCGATTGATCAGCGCATGCTCCCAGGGCTGAAGTGGGAGCCTGAATTCGCGGTCGACGATGTAGTGGGAAAAATCACCCGCGAGCCGCATCTCAGGCACCGCGTCAAGAAGTGATAGCGTGAAAAATAGATCGTTGGTGATGCTGTTCCGATGGGTTTCGAACTGGATTGGCATCTCCTCTTCGAGCGACATCTCGATCCAGCGTCGGATCACGGGAATCGCACCTTCTACCGTAAGCGGGAAAACCTGTCCGATGACATTGACAAAGGGAGCGCCGAAGTCCTTCGCCATCCGAAGTGTCCCGCGCAGTTCAGCCACCGACTTCGGAAATGCGACGATCAAGGGCGTCAGACCCTCGCGAACGATATGCGGATGAACCGCGTAGGCTGTTTCGATGTCAGCCGAGCCAAGGTCAATTGCGAGACCGTGATAGCCGGCATCGGCCACCATTCCGCACACCCTGTCGAGTGGAAGCCTGTCTCCTGTCTGGTCATGAGGCTGCATCGCCCATAGCGACTGGAAGACACGAAGGCGATTCACGCGGCTTCCAGCCTGCGTGTTCCTCTTGGTGTTGAGACAACCCAGACCTCGTCATAGGGGTACTGGCTTTCATCCTTCGCCATAAGTTTCCTGATCACTTCGATCTGGAATTCAATCCATCCCATTGCATAGGGTTCCGCACCGTTGGATTTCAGCACCTGGTCAAGTTCCTTCAGGCGCCAGAACGGCACTGAAGGAAATGCGTGATGTGCGGTGTGATAGGGCATCTGCCAGCAAAGCCAGCGCATAAGCGCATTGGCACGTGTTGTTCGCGTGTTGCGGAAAATGTCCGGCTCGTGACTGAGGCCAAGATGCTCGATCGTGTTCTGCAGCTGATGGACCGGTTTCATGACGATCATCGGAGCCAGCCAGAGAATCACCAGTGCCCAGCTCTGGAACACGACAGACAGCATGGCGAGCGCAAGATAGCCGGCCAGATGCAAACGTCCCTCCGCGATCACCAGGGAATGTTGATCCGGACGGACATAGGGCTCCAGCACGACTCCCTGGGCGAACCTTAGGATGCGCTGTATTCGGGTAATCCAGTAGGATACGCCACTGAGCCAGAGCAGGTAGCTTCTCAGATTGTAGGGTTCCCGAACCAGTTCACCATCCTTTTCCCAGTTCTGGGTCCACTGATGGTGGGCTGAATGCTGAATCCAGTCGAAGTCGCGTGGGAAGATCATGATGAATCCGATCAGCCTCCCGAAAGCCATGTTTGGCCATCTCGTCCTGAAGACCGTGCCATGACTGAGTTCATGCTGACCCGCGTAGAGAAAATTGATCAGAACGCCATGTAGCATGAATACGGGTACGGCCCACCATGTGCCCCAGAGCTGCCAGAGCAGCGTTCCGCTTGCCACGATTGCACCAAGATGCGATGCAAGCTGCATCGTTCCCCGCATGTCGGATCGCTGCATCAGATCGCGCAGGCGGCCTTTCTCAATGAGGTTTCTGCGAGTGAAGACTGTCTGCATTCCCGCTTTTACTCTCCCTAGGCTGTTGAGGCACTTTCAAGCTTAAGCCGCCAGCGCTCTACACCGCAAGCCACGAAATCCAGGTGCGAAGGGAACTCGCGCTTTCAACGCTGGATGTGTAGGCATATATGCTACAGATATGGTGCCCGCGCTGGAAACGGACACTGAAATCGGAGTGGGAATGACCAAAGACAGAAATGACAGTCCGGCAGCTCCGGACAGGGACATCGTTTTCGTACGGGCGCTAGCCGACATTCTGCGCGAGAACGATCTGGACGAACTGGAAGTCGAGCGGCGCCGGAAAGGCACTGACAGGCTGGTGGTGCGCCTGACCCGAAACTTGCCGGCGGTCCCGGACGCATCCATCCCGGTTACGTCCGCTGCGCCCGTGATCGCCACACCACCAGCTTCTCCGGTTGAACGGGCTCCACCCGATGCCGTTGTCGGTGACCCGGCGGGACTTCCCGGAGCCGTGATCTCGCCGATGGTCGGCACCGTCTATCTCGCGTCTGAACCGGGGGCGGATCCTTTCGTCAACCTTGGTGATAGCGTGACCGAAGGCCAGACGCTCCTGATCATCGAGGCGATGAAGACGATGAACCAGATCCATGCGCCAGCGTCAGGCGTCGTAAAACGCATCTTCGTCGAAGACGCCTCACCTGTGGAATATGGCGCGCCGCTGATGATTGTCGAGTAAACGAAAATGATCGATAAGATACTGGTCGCCAATCGCGGCGAGATCGCGCTACGCATCATCCGCGCCTGCCGGGATATGGGAATCAGGTCGGTGGCGGTACATTCTACAGCTGATAGTGATGCAATGCATGTCCGTATGGCTGATGAAGCCATCTGCATTGGCCCCCCAGCTGCGGCGGAAAGCTACCTTTCGGTTCCCGCGATCATCTCGGCCTGCGACATCACAGGCGCTCAGGCGATCCATCCGGGATATGGCTTTCTATCGGAGAACACGAAATTCGTGCAGGTCGTCGAGGAGCATGAACTCATCTTCATCGGCCCGAATGCGGAACACATTCGTATCATGGGTGACAAGATCACTGCGAAGGAGACAATGGCAGAACTTGGTGTACCCTGTGTGCCTGGCTCGGATGGTGGCGTTCCCGATGCGGATGCGGCACGGGATATCGCTGACGACATCGGTTACCCCGTCATTGTCAAGGCCACGGCGGGGGGCGGAGGGCGCGGCATGAAACTTGCGCGCGACCGGGACGACCTTGAAGTCGCCTTCAGAACCGCTCAGGCGGAGGCAAGGGCGGCATTCGGTAATGACGAGGTCTATCTCGAGAAATATCTTAACAATCCCCGCCACATCGAGATCCAGATCTTCGGGGATGGATTGGGCAATGCAGTGCATCTGGGCGAACGGGACTGTTCGCTGCAACGGCGCCACCAGAAGATTTTCGAGGAAGCGCCCGGGCCAGTAATCGATGAGAGGACGCGGGCTCGCATTGGAGAGATCTGTGCCGCTGCGGTAGCCCGGATCGGCTATGCAGGGGCAGGCACGGTGGAGTTCCTGTACGAGAACGGCGAATTCCATTTCATAGAGATGAACACCCGTCTTCAGGTTGAGCATCCGGTTACGGAGGCGATTTTCGGGGTTGATCTGGTGCGTGAACAGATACGTGTCGCGGGCGGATTGCCAATGTCGTTCACACAGAACGATCTGCAGATCAACGGCCATGCAATCGAGGTGCGCCTGAACGCTGAGAGACTGCCGGACTTTACGCCCTCGCCGGGTCGGGTTACCCAGTATCATGCTCCGGGCGGCTTTGGCGTCAGGATGGATTCGGCACTCTATGACGGTTATTCCATTCCGCCTTACTATGATTCACTGATTGGCAAACTGATTGTGCACGGCCGTAATCGGCAGGAGGCGCTTTCCAGGCTGTCGCGTGCTCTGGGAGAACTGATCATCGATGGAATTGATACCACTGTCCCACTTTTTCAGGATCTTCTGCGGGACAGGGACATCCTCAGCGGAGACTACACCATTCATTGGCTGGAAGAATGGCTGGCGTTCAGGGCGGATGGTTCCTGAACGCGTTGGAGGTGGAATGAGATCCGCGACCACCCGCTTGATCCTGCCGATATGTTCAGCTTCCGGATTATGCCCGGAATCGAAGCGAAACTGTGGATATGATGCGCTTTGGTCAGTTCACGTTTCCTCAAACGCCAGATGCAATCCATTACGGTGACGCTTCAGACCGGGGATCTAACCGCAGGACGCCTGCTGCAGGCCTACGCCTCCGGTCTCTTTCCAATGGCTGAAGCCCGTGACGATCCACGGATATTCTGGGTATATCCTCAGGAACGTGGAATCATTCCTCTGCCCGGATTTCACATGTCCAGATCACTCAGGCGGCGGTTGCGGCGACTGGATTACCGAATTGAGGTGAACAGGGATTTCAAAGCTGTGGTCCAAGCCTGCGCCGACCGGGAGGAGACCTGGATCAACGATACGATTTTCTCCCTGTACCGACAGTTGCATAGTCTTGGACTCGCCCATTCACTCGAGGTCTGGAAAGACGACCGGCTGGAGGGTGGGGTTTACGGCGTCGCGTTAGGGGGCGCGTTCTTTGGAGAGAGCATGTTTTCGCACATCACTGATGGCTCAAAGATCGCGCTTGCGTATCTCGTCGATCACCTGCGACGTACCGGATTTCGGCTCTTCGACACCCAGTTCGTTACGCCGCATCTGGCATCCCTTGGCTGCGTCGGCATTTCATGTGACGCCTATCAGCTGCGCCTGCGCAAAGCATTGCGGCATCATGCATGTTTTCTGTCGCTGCCCGTGGAGTCGGATCCTCATGAAGTTATACAGCGCAACACCCAGACATCGTAGCGACGGTGATCCATGGCATTGAGGGCGGGGCTCGAGGCTATCATCCATCCCCTGAACAGGGGAGTGCCGCCGGTTTCGCTGCGGATAGTCAGATATGCATAGGCGTCTCCAGATGGGTTGCCGACCGGATAACGGCATTCTCCGAGGGCCACTTCCAGCGGACCCAGCCTACCGGCACCGCCGTTGAAAATCTCGAGGTCGGTCAGTGCGCCCGAGACTCGGTCAAGCCCGCGAAGCAATGCCCCTTCGGCTATCGCCGCATCAGGCTGCGCCACCTCCTCGACCTCACCGAGGTCATCCGTCCCAACCAGGTCATCGGCGTCTGAACCGACCTCTGTGGAAGCGCTATCGTCCACCCCGCTTTCCGGCTGCTGTGCCCAAACCGGGCAGCAGGGTGCCAGCAATGCCAGTGACAGCATCACCCCCCGGATCATTCGCCACTACGCCCACTTCCGACGAACTGCAGAAGAAGCTGCACCAGGCTCAATGAACTCTGCGTGTCCTCAAGCTCTGATCCTGGTTCAAGGTTAATGGGCGACCCGCCCGGAAGCAGTTCGACGAATGATCCACCCAGCAGACCCTCGGAAGAAATCAGTACGGAGGTATCTTCGGGCAGCGGGAACCCATCGTCTACGGTCAGGGTCGCGTCTGCGCGGAACGTCTCCGGGTTGAGTTCAAGTGCGGTCACTATGCCCACCTTGACGCCGCTCATCCGTACATCGGTGCCGACTGAGATGCCTTCGGCGGTGGTGAACGAGGCGGTGTAGCTGCTGCTGTTCGCCGTGGCTCCGTTGCCGATGGTCTGCATGGCATGTATGAAGAAACCCGCCGCAATGGCCAGAACCGCGGTTCCTACAAGCACTTCTGTCGTCTGGTTTGCCATGCTCTATTCGGGTTCCCAGGCTTCGTAGTCATTTTGTGGCACTGGTTCACCTTTGCGGATCGAACCGGGAGGTGCATAGGCCATCGCCGTGCCGGTCAGGTTTTCCTGATGGGGTTTTTCCCAGGCCTTTTTCCGCAGGGGTGCTTCAGTCGGCGGCTCGCTGTAAGTATGATGTAGCCAGCCATGCCAGTCAGGCCCGATCCGACTCGCCTCCGCCTCGCCGTTATAGACCACCCAACGGCGCTTGCCGTTACGGGACCGGTAGTAAATGTTGCCCTGGTCGTCCTGCCCTACTCTGACTCCATGCAGCCAAGTGTATATCTGGGTGTTCAGGGTCTGGCTATCCCACCAGATGAATGGCCGCAGAACCGTTCTGAGAATGCCCATCGGCGCCTCCTCAATACCTGTGCTCCATATGGACCATGCATCAGGCAACGTCCAGACCCAGGATAGGGATGAAACACCTACGGGTGCGGGAACGTCTGCAGCAGATGCGCGAACCCCCGAGAACCGGTTAGAGTCTCGGTTTCGCCTTGCCGACAGGGAGATCCCCTGAATCCGATTGCTGAACGGCCGCCACAGCGGGGTTGAAGGCTCCAGCAGCGACGGCGCCAATCTGTCTGAGCCGCCTGATGGGTGGGTCGGATACGCGCGGTCAATAGGGTCACTTCGGGTGGATGGGGAACCCGCCTGAAACTCTACTGCCTGCGCCTTGGAGGGCCGCGGATTTGGCGACAGCACCAGACAGGCGGCTGTCATGCTGTCCAGACGAACATGCAATTCGATGCTGAACCCACCGGTTAGGGCGGCCTTCGGTTCGGTGACCAACCTGCTCCCGAATGCTTTGGCGGTCACCGCCCGGTCGATGATGTCTTGCCTGATTCTGGTATCGTCTGCGTCACAGGTCTCCGTTCTCCCTCGTGCCGGATGTACAACCGACACAGACGAAGCAAATCAGGTTAGGACGGTGGTAGTGCCCCAGTCTGGCTTGCCGGACGGAATTCCGTAGCTCACGGCCTGTGATCATAGTCCCGAAGGAGATCTGGGACGAAATACAGAATGCGGAAGTCGAACCGGGATACTGCCGGATACCCGCCACACGAGATTCACACCTGTCCAATTTCGGGAAGCGGTGGGTCGTGACGAATCATGGAATTCCCAAGGTGCCCGAAGCACAGTAAGGCTGCCGGTCGCTACCCCTTGTGGCGAACGGATGCTTGCATTGGCCCGCCCGATCTGGTTCAATTAACAGGGGCAGGCCTTCACGGTGGAACCGGATTGCGATCATGGCTATACTGGCATGTCGAAACTGAGGACTGCAATTGATAAATCCGTTCTTCAGCGGGACCTCGCTTATCAGACGCAGATCCTGCAGGGCGTGTCCCGGACTTTTGCGCTGACCATTCCCCAGTTGCCTGACCCGCTCAGGGCATCGGTGGGCAATGCCTATCTGCTCTGCCGCATTGCGGACACCATTGAGGACGAAGCTGCGCTGTTCGCGAGACAGAAGTCCGAATTCTCCGAACGCTGGACCGGTGTGGTCGAAGGCAGCGAGGACGCCAGGACATTTGCGCTGGACCTCAGCCCTCTGCTGACCCGTTCGGCGACCGAGGCCGAACGCGACCTGATCGCCAATGTTCCACGCATCATCCAGATTACAGGCAGCTTTTCCGCCGTGCAACGGCAGGCGCTTCATCGTTGCGTGAAAATCATGGCAGGCGGGATGGCGGAATTCCAGGCCGGTGCCAACCTTGAAGGATTGAGTGACCTTGATCATCTCGACCGCTATTGCTACCATGTTGCGGGTGTTGTGGGAGAATTGCTGACGGAACTCTTCTGCGACTATTCCGATGAGATTAACTCACGGCGCCAGGAGCTTTTTGCGTTGGCCCCCTCCTTTGGACAGGGCCTCCAGATGACCAATATCCTGAAGGACGTATGGGAGGACCGGAATCGGGGCGTATGCTGGCTCCCGCGGAGCGTCTTTCTGGTGGCTGGCTTCGACCTCCGTCTGCTTAGGCCGGGCCAGGCTGATCCGGAATTTGTCGCTGGACTCACGCAACTCATTGCGATCGCCCGACAGCATCTCGCCAAAGCCCTGAAATATATTCTGCTTATCCCAGCGCATGAGACCGGAATTCGCCGCTTCTGTCTGTGGTCACTTGGAATGGCGCTTCTCACCTTACGCCGTATCTACCTGACACCTGCATATAAAAGCGGTCAGGAGGTCAAGATCTCGCGGCGGGCCGTAAGGACGGTGGTCGTGACCGCCAGTGCGCTGGCGCGATTTGACGCGGCTTTGAAGCTTCTGTTCTTCGGCCTCAGCCACAGTCTTCCCCGCATCCGGGATGCAGACTGTCCCGCTGCGTAATACGTTGGGAAAAGGCCGTGACCATCCAGGGCGTTGTGCTTCGGAGCGTATGTTGGGGCCCTCAATGCCATCATGTCAATGTCCATCCCGGTTCACGTAGACGACCCATTGGTCCCGAAAAGCATTCAGCATCGCGCTTGATGGTAGTGGTCCCCGCCGACATCCCGCGGGAAAGGGCACGTCACGGTAGGGCCGAAGCCCCGTGGTTCGCCGATCACAGTCTAACATATGCCGACGTTAGGTGCTTCTCAGTTCTGGACCAGGTAGCCAGCCGCATCCATGACTCGCTTGAGCTCCGCACGGCCCCTGATCGCCATCTCTTTCGGTGGATTGGCTTTTGGGTCCTGTTCCGCCTCGATCACGAACCATCCCTCGTAACCCTTGGCCGAAAGTGACCTGACGATTTCCTCGAAATCAAGCGAACCGTCGCCTGGAACCGTGAAGGCACCTTTGACTACCGCGTCAAGGAAGCTTGCCTTCGTCCGATCAAGAGCGTCAATCACCTCCATCCGCACATCCTTGGTATGAACATGCGAGATGCGGGAGTGGTGGTTATCGATGACCCGCAGGTTATCGCCCTTGGCAAAGGCCATGTGGCCTGTGTCGAATAGAAGCGGAACCGAGGAATGCTTCATGAAGAGGTCCAGTTCCGCCTCGGTTTCGATCACCGCCGCCATGTGGTGATGGTAACTGATTGGCATATCCTGGCGTGCGCACCAGTCGGCGAAGTCGGAAACCTTGCGGCCATAGACCTCGATCTCGGCCTCGGTCAGCCTTGGTTTGTGCGAAAGCGGTATGCGCCGGTCTCCCTGAACCGAGCGTGCGACCTCGCCATAGACGATACATGGGGCCCTGGCCGCGACGAAGAAGGCAAGCTGTTCGGCGATACGATCCTTTTCCTCCTCGATATCACCTGTAAGCAGCATGCCGGAAAACCAGCCACCGCAGATCGAAATGCCATATCTGTCGAGAATTGGGCCCAGTTTCTCCATGTTCATCGGGAAGCGTCGTCCGGTTTCCATGCCGGTCAGCCCTGCCTCAGACGCCTGACGAAGGCATTCTTCCAGGTCCACATCATCCGATAGTTCAGCAAGGTCGTCGTTCCACCACGCGATCGGGGCGATGCCAAGCTTCGCTTTCAGCATGGTTCACACTCCCTGACGCTGCCTGCGCCGGAACGCTTCCTGCCCTGCCCTGGCCTCGCGTACGCTCGCCCTGTCCGAGACCTCAGGCACGCCCACATACCAGTCGGCACCGCCGTCGGTCCAGACATATGCGTCCGATGCGATGGTCAGGACGGTTGTTCGGTCAGTACCCTGCGCCCATTCCATCGCCGCCCTGAGATCCGAAAGGCTGTCGCAGTGGCGGGCCTCCGCGCCCATGGCACGGGCATGGGCGGCGAAATCGACATGGGGAAGATTCTCGGGATCCCGCACGCGGGCGTCCTTGAGCAGATTGTTAAATCCGGGCACGCCCATTCCCGTCTGCAGCCGGTTGATGACGCCAAATCCGCCGTTGTCACAGACCACAACGATCATCTTGTGACCGGCCAGAACGGTCGAATAGATGTCCGAGTTCATCATCATGTAGGAACCATCTCCCACCAGGATGATCGGAACTCCGTTACCCGCCTTGGCCATGGCGTGTCCCCAGCCGCCCGCGATCTCGTAACCCATGCAGGAATAGCCAAATTCCAGATCATAGTTATTGGGGGACTTTACCCGCCAGTTCTTTGCCGTCTCACCGGGAAGACCGCCAGCGGCAGTGACCATCGTGTCCTCCGGACGGGCCATCTCATTCACGACACCAATCACCTGCGCATAGCTTGGTACCGCTGCGTTCGTAGGTGCCTGTCCCTCGTCAAGTGCCCGGTTCCAGTCCGCGTAGAGGGCCTGCGCGCGTTTCATCCGCGCCGGATCACAGGTCCAGTCTCCCAGGGCGCCGTCGAGTTCGCCGATGCATTCCAGCGCGTCACCGACCACGGGTAGAGAGAAATGCTTGGAGGCATCGAAGCGCGCCGCGTTGATGTTGATGAACCTGGTGTCCCGCGCGAAAGTCGTCCAGGAGCCAGTGGTGAAATCCTGCATCCTGGTTCCTACGGCAATGACAATATCCGCCGTTTCCGCAAGATCCTTCGAGGCGTCAGTACCTTCGATGCCCATGGCACCGACATAGGCCGGGTGATCATGCACCACCCCACCTTTGCCTGCAATTGTTTCGGCCATGGGAATGCCGCGCCTCACGGCAAATTCCGCCAACGCCTCGTTCGCTCCGGAATAGCGTACGCCACCGCCAGAGATGATGAGCGGCTTTCGGGCGGTCTTCAGCAGTTCCGCCGCCGCTGAGATCTCGTGATGTGAAGGGCGCGGGCGCGGGATGATCCAGGTCTTCTGCGCAAAGAAGCTCTCGGGATAGTCGTAGGCAAGCTCCTGGATGTCCTGTGGCAGACCGATGAAAGCCGGGCCGCAGTCGGCCGGGTCCAGCATGATGGATATGGCTGCAGGCAGGGACTGCAGGATCTGCGCTGGATGCACGATCCGGTCCCAGTAGCGGGAGACGGCGCGAAACGCATCGTTGACCGTTGTCGAAGGGCTGCCGAAATGCTCCACCTGCTGCAGCACGGGGTCAGGCAACCGGTTTGTGAAAGTGTCGCCTGCAAGCAGAAGAACCGGCAGGCGATTGGCATGGGCCACACCGGCGGCGGTAACCATATTGGTTGCTCCCGGGCCGACGGAGGATGTCGCGATCATGATTTGCCGACGTAGCTTTGCCTTGGCATAGCCGATTGCCGCCAGTGTCATGGATTGCTCATTCTGACCACGCCATGTGGGGAGCTGGTCCTGCACCCCAACCAGCGCTTCGGAAAGGCAGGTCACGTTGCCATGACCGAAAATTCCGAAGACCCCCGCAAACAGACGCACATGGTCGCCATCGATCTCAGTGTACTGGTTGCATAGATAACGCACGGTGGCCTGGGCCATGGTCAGGCGAATCGTTTCGTCAGACATTGTGCATCCTCCCCTGGATAACGGAACCCGGCGCAGGCTACGAAACAACCATTGACACCACAAGCGCCTTGCAATCAATGGTGCAGGCGCTGTTTGGGAGAAGCAGATGTTGAGAATCGCTGTTCTTGGCTGTGGCCGCATCGGTGCCATGCATGCGGCGAATGTTGCGGCCCATCCGCGATCGGAGCTTGCTGGGGTTTTTGATGTCCACGCACCCGCGGCGGAGGCCATCGCCAATAGACTTGGGGTTACCAGTTTCGCGAGCGCGGAAGACATTTTTTCGGCAGACGATGTTGATGCGGTCCTGGTCGCTTCATCGACGGCCACGCATGTCGATTTCATTGAGAGGGGGGTCGCCGCAGGCAAGCCGGTCCTTTGCGAAAAGCCAATCGATCTATCGCTCAAGCGTGTGAATGAATGTGCGGCAAGCATCAGGGGAACGACAGTTCCGGTCATGATCGGCTTCTGCCGCCGTTTCGACCCGAGCCATCGTGCAGCCCGTCAGGCAATGCTGGATGGAGAAATCGGGGAGTTGCACCAGGTCATCATCACATCTCGCGATCCGGGCATGGCACCAGATGCATATATTGAAGTCTCGGGTGGAATTTTCAGGGACATGACGATTCACGACCTTGATCTGGCGCGTTACATGCTGGGCGATGAGGTGACGGGGGTGACCGCCCATGGCTCCCGACTGGTCGATCCTGCCCTGATGGAACGCTGCGGTGACTATGACACTGTGGTCGTGACCCTGACGACCGACAACGGCAGACAGGCGGTCATCACGAATTCACGTGAGGCGCTCTATGGCTATGACCAGCGGGTCGAGCTCTTTGGCTCCAGGGGTATGGTGATTTCGGAAAACCACCGTGAAATTGCCGTGACAAGACATGGAGCAGAGGCCACCAATGTCTCGGCTCCGCTGAAGAACTTCTTTATCGAGCGGTATCAGGAAGCCTTCGCCGCTGAAATCGATAATTTCATCGATGCGGCGGAAGGAAAGGCACCACCCGATGCCGACTTCGAGGATGGACGTAGGGCACTGGTTCTGGCAGAAGCCTGCATCAGGTCAGTCGCCGAGGGGCGAACCGTCAGGACGTGCGAAATCGGATAGGGCATGTACACGGATCTCGGACATTTCATCGGCGGGACGTGGTGTGCTGCCAGGAACGCAGATACGGCAGCGGTTCTGAGCCCAGTCATTGAGAAGCCTGTTGGCAGCGCTCCGAGCGGATCCGAAGATGACGTCCATATGGCGCTTGATGCAGTGCAGCCTGGTCTGAAAGTCTGGAGCCTCACTGATGCGGTTATCGCCTCACCCAACCAGGTACGCAGGACCATAGCTGTGCTGAAACCGGACCCGGCTGGAACTGATGGCTTCGCACCCGCGGCCTCGGAAGCGCCCTTTGGCGGAACCGGTTTCTGAGGTCCTGGGGACGAAGGTGGCACCGAATGCATTGAGGATTACCCGGATACGAAACCCGCGCATGTGGATTATTAGGAGGAATTGATGACAAGGAACGGACTCAGGGCGATCTGGGCTGACGGCAGGCCAGTGATCAATGGCTGGTGCGCCATCGGCAATCCCTTCACCGCGGAGATCATGGCGGCGCAGGACTTTGACAGTCTGACGGTTGACTGGCAGCACGGTGCGCTCGATTTCTCCGACCTTCTGCCCATGTTTCAGGCAATGCGCGCAAGCGGCGTGACGCTGATGGCCCGTGTGCCATGGCTCGATCCGGCGGCAATCATGAAAGCGCTGGATGCCGGGGCCATGGGTATCATCTGCCCGATGATCAACACTCGGCAGCAGGCGGAGGAATTTGTCTCCTATATGCGATACCCGCCGCTGGGTCAGCGCAGTTTTGGCCCGACGCGTGCGGGCTTCGCGATGCCGGGCTACGGGACGCGGATGAATGAGCAGGTGCTGGCACTCGCGATGATCGAGACAAAGGAGGGAGTAGCCAATCTTGATGCCATTGCTGCCACTCCGGGTCTTGACGGCATCTATGTAGGCCCTGCTGACCTGACGCTAGGCACTCAGGATGGGCGTTTGCCGCCAGGTCTCGACCGCGAGGAACCCGACCTAGTGGAGTTGATCCAGCACATTGCAGAGGTCTGCAAAGGAAGCGGCATCAAGGCCTGCCTGCATTGCGGGACACCGGAATATGCGGCGAAAGCCATCGGTTGGGGATATGATCTGGTAACCCTGTCGAGCGATGCGCGTCTTCTGGCGGCCGCTGGGGCGGCATCCATCGCACGCATCCGGGAACTGACGGGCGCGACCGTGACATCCGGCGAGTTGGGTAGCTACTGATGGCTCACATCCTGGCCGCAGGCAGGCTTCACCCGTCGGGTCGGGCTTTGCTTGACGGTGCTGACGGTCATACGGTGCGCTATGTCGAAGGGATCTCGGAAGAAAGTTATGCGCCATTCATTCATGAAGCCGATGCGGTCTTGATCCGCACGCAGCCGATGAGTGCGGCTACGGTGGCGAAGGGAGAGCGGCTCCGGATCGTCTCACGTCACGGCGTCGGCTATGACGCAGTCGATATCGAAGCGCTGAACTGCCGCGGAATTGCATTGACTGTCTGCGGAGACGTCAACTCGACCTCGGTGGCCGAGCATGCCGCGATGATGATCCTTGCCGCAACCAAGCGCGTATTTCGTGCCGATGCGTCGGTGCGCAATGGGCGTTGGGGCTGGAGGGAAAACCTTGAAAGCCAGGACCTATGCGGGCGCAATCTGCTGGTCTTGGGTTATGGACGGATCGGACGTCGCATTGCCGGGATGATGGCCGGCTTCGGAATGACGGTTCGGGCCTATGATCCCTATCTTTCCGTTCAGGGCTGGCCCGACGGTCCGGTTGCCGAGGCGGCTGATCTGGGCGAGGTGCTTGGCTGGGCCGATGTGATCTCGGTGAGCATGCCCAAGGTGGATCATCCGCTGATCGGTGCAGCGGAATTCGCCGCGATGAAGGATGGCGTTGTGGTTGTGAACACGGCCCGTGGCGGGATCATCGACGAGGCGGCCCTGATCGACGCGCTTCGGTCCGGTAGGGTTGGGGCGGCGGGGCTTGATGTGTTCGAAGAGGAACCGTTGCCCGATGGTCACCCGTTGGGAGCTTTCGATCAAGTGATCCTGAGCCCCCATATCGCTGGGCTTACCGAGGGTGCGTCACGGCGCATGGCAAACGGCTCGGCCCAGAACATTCTGGATTTTTTCGCCGGAAAAATAGACCCTTCGCTGGTTGTCAATCGAGATGCCCTTCATGGCTTCCAGGCCTGAGCTCAGGATCGGCCTGATTGGATCCGGCTTCATGGGCATGTCCCATGCGTTTGGCCTAACCATTGCGGAAAGGATCTTTGACCTGCCCTACCGGGTGGTCCTCAGGACGCTTGCCGACATCACTCCCGAGGCTGCGGCCAATGCGGCCCTGAGACTCGGATTTGCCCAATCGACCGCGAATTGGCGCGAGATCGTGGAGGATCCGGATATCGATGTTCTCCACATTGCTGCGCCAAACGCGCTGCATAAGGAAATGGCACTTGCCGCCATTGCGGCAGGCAAACATGTACATTGCGAAAAGCCACTTGCTCCTCTGGTGGCCGATGCGCTGGAGATGACAGAGGCCGCTGAAGCCGCGGATGTAAGGACGCAGGTGGGGTTCAACTACCTGTGTAACCCGATGCTTTGCGTCGCGCGCCAGATGATCGCCGCGGGCGAATTAGGTGAGATTCGCGGCTATCGCGGCATCCATTGCGAGGACTACATGGCCGATGCTGAAGGTGCCTGGACCTTTCGCCACGATCCGGCGGGTGGTGGGGCTCTTGCCGATATAGGTAGCCACGCTTTGGCAACGGCGGAATTCCTGCTTGGCCCCATTACACGCGTGATGGGCGACTGCGTGACGGTGATTGCTGAACGGCGGGATGAACAGGGAGGGCTCAGTAGAATCGAGGTGGATGATATCGGACGCGCGTTTCTGCGATTTGAGAATGGGGCATCGGGCTCCATCGAAGGCAACTGGGTGGCGACGGGCCGCAAGATGCAGCACGAATTCGAGGTCTACGGATCCAGGGGTGCGCTGGCCTTCAGCCAGGAACGGTTCAACGAACTGCATTTCTTTTCCACCTCGGATGCCCGGGGTCGCCAGGGATTCCGCCGCATTGAGGCCGGGCCGGACCATCCGCCTTACGGCCTTTTCTGCGTTGCGCCGGGGCACCAGATCGGGTTCAATGACCTCAAGGCCATCGAGATGGCGGGCTTTCTGAAAGCCATCGCGGGCGAGATGCCAGAACCTTTCAACTTCCGTGCCGGGCTGCGCATCCTGACCCTGGTCGAGACGATCAGGGCTTCGAACGCGGCGGGGGCCTGGAGGGATGTCGACTGATCGAGGGAAGTCCATAATGATCAGGTATGCCGTCGTTGGCGCGGGGAGGATCAGCCAGGAGGCTTTCCTTCCCGGTGCGCATGTCTCGGGCAATTCCATCGTTGCGGCAATCGTGTCGGGTGATCTGAAGAAAGCGCGGAAACTCGCGGATTTTCACGATATCCCGCATGTCTTCCACTACGACGACTATGACGGGATGCTCGCTGGGGACCTGATTGACGCGGTCTACATCGCGCTGCCCAATTCCATGCATGCGGATTTCTCGATCCGTGCCGCGCAGGCCGGAAAGCACATCCTGGTCGAAAAGCCCTTGGCCAACAGTGTAGAGGAAGCGCAGGCGATGATCGCGGCGGCCCGTGGTTCCGGGGTTTTCCTGATGACCGCGTATCGGCTTCACAATGAGCCCGGCACGCTTGCACTGCTTGACCGCATTCGGTCGGGAGCGATAGGCACGCCGCTGATCTTCCAGTCCGTATTCAGCTTCCAGATGGCCTCTGGCAACCATCGGTTGAAGGCACGTCATTGGGGTGGGCCCCTGCAGGATCTGGGTGTCTATTGCCTGAACGCCGCCCGGCATATCTTTGGAGAAGAGCCGGTCAGGGCGCTTGCCTCGCGCCATCAGCCCAGGGACGATTCGCGATTTGATGAGGTCGAGGCATCGCTCGCCGCAACGCTTCAGTTCCCATCGGGCGGCATTGCCCAGTTCGTAGCGAGTTTCGGGGCCGCGGCCCGTGACGCCTACCGGGTTGTCGGATCGAGCGGTGATATCGAGCTGGACCCAGCCTTCCGATTCGAGACACCCATCCGGATGCGTGTGCGTAAGGATGGCGTGACGGAGGCGTTCGAGTTTCCGCAAGTCGACCAATTTGGCGGGCAGATGGCCTATTTTTCGGACTGTATTGCCGCAGGAACTCCCCCTGAACCCGACGGTGAGGAAGGTCTCGCGGACATGATCACGTTACAGGAGATCGAAGAGGCAGCTGTTACAGGGAAGGCCATTGCGATCACGGTACCGCAGAGACCTGGACGCCTGACGATGGATATGGAGCGCAAAAGGCCAGTGACTGATCGGCTGCTGCTCCTATAACCAGGGTTTCGCCCCCTGGGAGTGTGGTGCAGGGTCGAAACCACCGCCGGTCGGTTTCCAATGTCCTGCACCCATGAGACACGGGTCGGATTCCGGTTCGGGGTATGGTGTTTGGTCGGCCTGAGCACACCACCCGGTGGGGAATCCGGACATTTGCCATCGATTCATAACTCTTCATTGACGCCTGACTCAATTCGGGGTTACCAACCACGCGCGATGGCCAATTCGGGGTTGTGCCATGGCCGGAAATTTGCGACGCACGGGTAAGGTGCGCTGCCGTACTGGATCTCAAGGTTCCATGGATCTTTAGGAGGAACGATGCGCTATCACACGCCTGAGAGTTTCAATGACGCTTCGGCCATTGCTGCGCTGGCGACGGGTACTACACGGTTTCTCGCTGGCGGTACCGATGTTCTGGTACAGCTGCGGTCGGATTTGGTGACACCCGACGACCTGATCGATATCAAGCGCATAGAGGGTGCAAGGTCGATCACGCGGCTGGGTGACGGGGGCTGGCGCATTGGCGCGGCCGTGTCCGGTGCCGCGATGTCCGAGCATCCTGAACTGTCTGACGACTGGCCCGGTGTGGTTGAGGCGATGGATCTCATCGGCTCGACCCAGATTCAGGGCAGGGCAACTTTGGTGGGTAATCTCTGCAACGCGTCGCCGGCGGCTGATTCGGTTCCCGCGATGATCGCCGCATCCGCGAAGGTAGAGGTGGTTGGCCCCGATGGTATGCGGGAGGTTCCTGTTGAGGAAATCCCGGCAGGACCCGGTAGAACGTCGCTCCAGAAAGGTGAGCTGATCACGGCCGTGATCCTGCCACCACGCCCGAAAGGTGGTGGTGACGCCTATCTGCGTTTTATCCCTCGGACCGAGATGGACATCGCCGTTGTGGGCTGTGGTGTCAGCCTGGTTCGCGACGGAGACAGAATCGTCTCGGCCAGGGTCAGCCTGGGTGCCGTTGCCCCGACCGTCCTGCTTGTGGAAGAGGCCGGTGATGCTCTGGTGGGTTCTACGCTCGACGAAGCGGCGCTTGATGCGCTGGCCAAAGCCAGCGAAGCGGCATGCAGGCCGATTGACGACAAACGGGGCACGGTCAGATTTCGCATTCAGGTAGCTGGCGTGCTCTCGAAGCGCGCCGCCAGGATCGCCTACGACCGTTCGGGAGATGCAGTATGAGCCAGATACATGTGACTGCGACCATCAATGGCGATGAGGTGGAATTCCTCTGTGACCCGCGCGAGACGCTTCTGGACGTTCTGCGCGATCGGTTGGGTCTGACCGGGGCCAAGGAGGGCTGCGGCACCGGTGATTGTGGGGCATGTTCGGTTACGTTTGACGGACGGGTCGTCTGTTCCTGCCTGATGCTCGGTGCGGAAGCGCAGGGTGCGGAAATCGGCACCGTCGAGGGAATCGCGGATAGTGAGCGACTCCACCCGCTGCAGAGGAAGTTCATCGAACATGCCGCTCTTCAGTGCGGTATCTGCACTCCTGGAATTCTGGTTGCGGCCAAGAACCTGCTGGAACGCAACCCGGAACCGACCGAGACCGAAGTGCGCTACTGGCTTGCTGGAAACCTGTGCCGCTGCACCGGTTATGACAAGATCATTCAGGCCGTGATGGATGCGGCCGCGGAGATGAGGGAGGCATCGTAATGGCATTGGACGATACCAAAACCACAGGCTTCAGGGTCGTTGGAACCCGGCCAGACCGCCCGGATGGGCTCGACAAGGTTACCGGGCGCGCGAAATACGGCGCCGATGCCAATGCTCCGGGAATGCTGTTTGGCGCCATCGTGCGCAGCCCGCACGCCCATGCGCGAATAGTCAGGATCGACACCTCGAAAGCCGAGGCGATGAAGGAGGTGAAGGCGGTCGTCACCCGAGCGGATTTCGCCGAGGGACTTACGGGTGAGAATCTGAACGTTCTTGAAAATGTCATGGCGGGCGAAAAGGCGCTCTATGACGGACATGCGGTTGCCGCCATCGCCGCAACCTCAGCCCTCGCCGCGCGGGATGCTTCCAGGCTGGTGGAGGTCGAGTATGAGATTCTGCCGCATGTGACGGATGTTGATGCGGCGATGTCCAGTGACGCCCCGGTGATTCGGGAAGGTGCAGCGGACGGTTCGGTGCCCGAAGGGCTGCATCCAAATGTGGTGCGCTACCACGAGTCGGGACATGGCAACGTCGAGGAAGGGTTCGCTGAAGCGGATCTGATCATAGAGAACCATTTCACGACGGAAGCCACCCATCAGGGATATATTGAGCCCCATGCCTGCCTTGCCACCCTCGGCTCCGACGGAAAGGGCGATCTCTGGTGCTGCACCCAGGGCCATTGGATCGTGCAGAAGACCTGCGCGGCCCTGCTTGGCCTTGAACAGTCGAATCTGCGGGTCTCCGCTTCGGAGATTGGTGGTGGGTTCGGTGGAAAGACGACCGTATTCATCGAACCTGTGGCGCTGGCGCTTTCGCGGAAGACCAACCGTCCGGTCAAGATCGTCATGTCGCGTTCGGAAGTCTTCCGCGCTACCGGCCCGACTTCTTCGACGTCGATGGACATCAAGATCGGCATGAAAAAGGATGGAACCATCACTGCGGGGCAGGGGGTGTTCCGTCTTCAGGGAGGGGCCTTTCCGGGCGCTCCGATGGAACTGACCGCCATGTGCGCCTTTGCGCCATACAACCTCAGGCATGTTCATCAGGTCGGTTACGACGTGATCTGCAACCGTCCGAAACAGGCAGCCTATCGTGCGCCGGGATCACCGATGGCTGCCTTCGCTGTGGAAAGCGTGATTGACGGACTTTGCAACCAGCTTGGCCTTGATCCAATTGAGGTGCGCCTCAGGAATGCTTCAAGGGCGGGTACGAAAGCGAGTTTCGGTCCGACATGGGATCGGATTGGTCTGGTCGAGACGCTTGAGGCGGCGCGGGACCATCCACATTACTCCGCGCCACTGAAGGAAGGGGCGGGGCGAGGGATTTCCTGTGGTTTCTGGTTCAACCATGCGGGCGAGACATCCGTAACGCTGGCGCTGTCGGAAGACGGTACGGTGCAGCTTACGGTTGGCACCCCTGATATCGGTGGCTCACGTGCGTCCATGGCAATCATGGCGGCCGAGGAACTTGAAGTTCCTTATGAAAGCATACGCGTCACCGTCGCTGACACGGCATCGCTGGGATATAATGATGTCAGTCACGGAAGCCGCGTGACCTATGCCAGTGGCCTTGCCACCATCCAGGCGGCCCGGGATACGATCCGAAAGCTCTGTGCCCGTGCGGCGGCGAAGTGGGGCATTGATCCCGAAGCGGTGGAATGGCGTGATGGTTGTGCGGTACCTTCAGGGCCCAATGCGGGTGAGTTCGATCCGATGCCGATCGCGAAGATCGCCTCCCGAATGGGGCGCACTGGTGGACCGATTGTCGGACATTATGAGGTTACGCCAGAAGGCGCTGGCGTAAGTTTTGCCACCCATATCGTTGATGCCGAAGTCGACCGTGAGACTGGTGCGACACAGGTCACCCGCTACACGGTGGTGCAGGATGCGGGCAAGGCGATCCACCCATCATATGTCGAGGGCCAGTACCAGGGCGGCGCGGCGCAGGGGATCGGTTGGGCGCTGAATGAGGAATATATCTACGGCGATGACGGTCGACTTCAGAATGCGGGTTTTCTGGATTACCGCATTCCTGTGGCGTCGGATCTGCCAATGATCGACACCGTTATCGTTGAGGTTCCGAATCCGGGGCATCCCTACGGTGTGCGGGGCGTTGGCGAGACCTCGATCTGTCCGCCTCTGGCAGCGATCGCGAACGCCGTTTCGAATGCCGCTGGTGTTCGGATGCGTGACCTGCCGATGCGTCCGGCCCGGATTCTGGAGGCGCTTGAGGACCAGGCGTCGGGGTGAGAGCTGCGCCATAGGGCGATGGTCCCGGACTGGTTCGATCCGTTTCGGTCGTTCATTCCGGCCTCGGCGGAAGGCGACCTGTCCCCGGTTCAGGGCTCGCTTCGGGCCCTGCGTGGGTTCATTCAGGCTGTGCGAGGTGGTCCATGACCTACAGACCGCTCATCAGGGTCCATCTCTGGTCCGGCCTTCGGTCTTTGGCTGAGGGAAAGGAAGTGGTCGAGGTCCGTGCCACAACCATTGGCCAGATGCTTGACGCGCTGGTAGCGGCCTATCCTGCCCTTGAAGAACCTGTAGATGCTGGCGTTTCGGTCAGCATTGACGGAAAGATCTACGCCCAGGGACTGACGCAGAAAGTGGCGGAGGAAAACGAAATCTATCTGCTGCAGAGAATCAAGGGGGGATGAATAGCCAAGCGGCCATGATTTGCCTGAACCAGGTAAAGGAGGCAGGTCAACACATTTGCGGTAACCGATTGCGCGAACTGTACCCTTCCTGTTCCTGCCAGTGGAGCTAAGTCATTTTTTGGGTAAATTCCCATGCGAGCGTGTGGCAAATGAGGATGCTGGCCCGGCGAAGAGTGTTTTCGGCTGCCGAATGGAGTCTGTCTTTTCCTGCCACCGCATAAGTGTCTGTCAAGATGCTTAATGGATGGCCTCGGCCATCGTTCGGTAGCTTAGCGAGTGTCCTGTGCGGACCTGTTCGTCCGTGGTTTCGCGGCATTCCGTTCCCTTGGGAAAGTATCTGGCCACCAGCTTGTTCACGAGTTCCTTCGGGCCGCGCTCAAATGAGCGGTAAGGTCGAGCGGGGCTGAACTTCGCGCCAAGTGCCTACGGCACCAGTGCGCGGTCGGTGATCGCCTGCCGCCATCCGTTCTGATTGAGCGGGCCGAAGCCGGGGCCAACTGTGGGGATCGACCATTCCTCTCCGACTGCTTCCATCTTTCTGCTCTCAAGACCATGTCAGCAGGGTCATCAGCCTGTGGTTTTTTCTTGAGTTCCTACTTTTTTGGTGTCTCCCGACTCTGGAAACCCAGCTATACAGGGTTCATTTCGGTCCGGTCGGCGAAAATCGCAATGTAGTGCCCCAGTCGTCGTTTTCGTTTGACATGCGCGCCCGGCACGTAATATGCTCCAGCCATGTTCGCACGAAGGAAAAAACTTGCGGGCGGCCGCACGAAGGTCCAGATCGTCAGGTCCGTACGAAATGGCGACAGGGTTCGGCAGCGCGTCCTGCGGCATGTCGGCACGGCGACCAGCGAAGCCCAGCTCGAGCGGCCTGAAGGCCTCGCACGCCTCATCATTGAGGAAATCAGGCAGAAGGACAGCGGCCAGCAGGCCCTGTTCTCCCCGAAACGGTTCGCGGACCTGATCGGGAGTTCCAGGCGGGCGGCACGGGATCCCGAGCCTCTGGGGGTCGACCTGGCCGACTGCCGCGAGGAGAGCCGGGTCACCGTCGGGGTCCGCGAGGCCTTCGGGGTGGTTTACGCCCACTTCGGCTGGGACCATCTGTTCGGCGCCCGCCGCATGAGCGCCAACCGCATCATCAAGGAACTGGCGCTCGCCCGGATCGCCCAGCCACTCTCGAAGCGCGCCACGGTCCGCGAGCTTGACAGCCACGGGGAACTGTCCCTGAACCTGAACTATGTCTATCGCTGCATGGACCTGATCGACGACGCCCGGATCGAGGCGATCCGCCAGCGGTCCCTGGATGCCGCGAAGACGCTGCTCCCGGAGCCCCTGACCGCGATCTTCCACGACACGACGACCCTGTATTTCGAGAGTGAGAGGGACGACGATCTGCGGCTCAAGGGTTTCAGCAAGGACGGCAAGCCACACCGGATCCAGGTTCTGTTCGCCCTTCTGGTGACGCCGGAGGGGCTTCCGGTCGGATACGAGCTGTTCCCGGGCAACAGCTACGAGGGAAACACCCTCGTGACGGCGCTGGAGGCTCTGGAGCGGCGTCATGCCGGGGCGCGTTTCACGGTGGTGGCCGACGCCGCGATGATCGGCAGGGAGAACGAGGCGGCGCTTCGGCAGCGTGGGACGCCTTACATTCTTGGCGCCCGCCTGAAGTCCCGCCCGGCGGCGCAGAAGCGAAAGATCCTTGATCCGGACGGCTACAGCGCATGGGGCCGGGACGAGTGCTCGCGGTCGATCGGCCGCTACCTGTGCATCGAGGACGGCGAGTGCAGGTTGGTGGTCACCCACTCGTAACGACGGGCCCGCAAGGACGTCCACGACCGGGAACGCCGGATCGCGAAGCTGCGCGCCAGCCTGGACAGAAGCCGGAAGCCGGCCTCGCACGGCAATCGTGGCACCGCCCGGTTCCTGGATTTCCCCGACGGACAGGTCCGCCTGAACGAGGAAAAGGTGGCCGAGGCGGCCCGCTGGGACGGGCTTCGGGGGATCGTGGCCTGGGGCTGTGGGGAGACCGACCCGCGCGACCTGGTCATCCAGTACCGCAGGCTGTCGGAAATCGAGGCGTGCTTCCGGATCAACAGGCATGACCTCGCCATCCGGCCGATCCTGCACTGGAAGGAGCGCCGGGTTCGGGCGCACATCGCCATCTGCTACATGGCTTTCTGCTGCCTCCAGCATCTGCGCCAGCGGCTGGCGGTTCAGGGTCACCGGATGAGCCCCGACCGCATCCGGCGGGCGCTGAACGGCCTGCAGATCAGCATCCTGTACGAAACGACGGGCCCGAGGAAATTCGGCCTTCCCAGTGCGGCCTCGGCAGACGCCCGGCAGATCTACCGGACCCTGGGGCTGAACTGGAACCGGGCCCCGTTCATCTACACACGAAAGGTGACACGGACGAATCCCTGACGGCCCCCGAACCAAAAGACAGAGTGCGGACCACCGGAAAGTAGTGCCCTCTTTCGGGAGTGATGTCCATTATATCAATGGGTTGCGTTCGAAAAAGTATGAACTCAAGATCAGCCTGTGGTTTTTTCAACCGGCAGGATTGGCGTCTCATTGAGGCCACTTTCCGCTGACCGCGTCCGCCTCCCGGTCGTCCACGAACTCCCTGGTCTCCACCATTGCTGGCGGCTCGAATATGTCCGTGTGAGATTGTGGCTACCGCTTTGCTGATACGCAGTTCCCAGAGCCAGCTCAGCCTGACTACCATTGCCGAAAGCATTGCATTTCGGAGTGGGGCAGGAGTATCATTTATTCGTTTCTGGTTGTGGAAATCCATGTATCGCAGAACCGACCTTATGATTGCAGCTTGCTCCGCGGGTTAGACTGACATAGGGATTCGACATCTTGGCACACGGAAAGGTCTGGACTGCAATGGTTCCGAAAAGTAAGGGATTTGCTGCTGTGACGGCAACGCTGGTCATTTTGGCGCTGCCAGCATGGGCGGATTTTAGCTACAATTATGTCGAACTGCAGGGTGATCTCTCGCGTACCGACAACACGGCGCGGGGGGCGATCGGTGATGCCGACGGAAGCCTTTTCGGAGTGGAGGCTGCCTTTGAAGTTACCGACTCACTCTATCTCAAGGGTGGCATTTCCGTTGAAGACAAGAGTTTTCGGAACGAGATTGCAGGTGTGATGTCGAACCCGAATGGGCCGCCATTGTCCTTCGATTTCGGCGAGATTGACCTTGATACTCGCCAGTTTTTCCTTTCGCTGGGAGCAGGATACCGGTTGGCGGTAAGCGACAGTACTGATGTCTTCGGTGAACTCATGGTCAAATATACAGAAGTCGATCACGACCTGCCCTGCGTCGAAGGACTGGAGCCGGGCAAATGTTTGAGGGTGAGTGAACTCGGAGGTTTCTTTAGAAATTTAAGGGGACCGCCGCCAAGGGGCGCTACAGTGGCCAAGATCCCCGGGCTGCTCACTGATACCGGCTACGGACTGCGCTTCGGTCTGCGCCATGGATTCGTCGAAAGGTTTGAAATTGAGGCCAGCCTGGGATTCGTTGACATCGTCAACGAGCAGGAAACGTCAGCCTCCGTTGGCCTGCGCCACCTCATACAGGATAATGCAGCCATCGGCGTCTCGTTTACCTTAGCACAGTCCACCGATGCCAATTTTGACAACATTCGCAAGATCGGCATTTCGCTGCGAATTATGAACTGACCCGACGCTCATATGGAGCGGTCACTACAGTACGGCGAGCGCTAATGAGCCGGGGATGTGCTTTCCTCGGCTTCAAGGCGGTGGGCTTCAATTGACTTGCAGCTGCAGTGCCCTGCACACCAGCCGGTTAAGAAGAACCCGTCCCAGTTGGTTCCTCCACGGGTTCCGATGTCTTCCTGCTCATCGTGATTCCATGTAAGTTCAAGCAGGTGTCGATGGAAACAGCGATGAGCCGCGTTGGGGTACGGTGCCCTTGAACACATTGGGAGTGCGACACTCGGCAACAGAACTCTGGTCGACATGCAGGAAGAGAATGTGGCTCTGCGCAGGGTGACCAGGTTCTCCTTGTTTTGGGAAGGGCCAATGATTCTTGGGAACACCGTGGTCTGAAACAGCCTGCCAGGAACGGCCAGGTAGACCCGGAAACGGTGACAGCGTGCAAGCTGGATTACAATCAACAGGCTTGGCCGTCTATGAATTCGAGCATGATCCCAATGATTGATCGCTCAGCCTGACAGTTTAGTATCCGGATATGTGTGGGATGCAGATTATGCGGCCATGCGTCAGAAGCCGACCTTGTCCGCGCCCTTCAGCCCCAGCAGTTCCCGCGCCTGATCAGGGGTGGCGGCACTCCGCCCCAGAGATTCGATGATGCCTTTCGCCTTCTCAACCTGCTGCGCACTCGATTCCGCCAGCTGTCCAGGCCCCAGCCAGAGCGAATCCTCCAGCCCGACCCTGACATGCCCTCCCTGCGCGGCGGAGATCGCGGCAAGGCCCATCTGATTCCGTCCGGCACCAAGCACTGACCATAGATAGTCCGTGCCAAAAAGACGGTCCGCAGTCCGTTTCATATGTGCAACATCATCGGGATGCGCACCGATTACTCCCATAAGGCCGAAAACCGTCTGCACAAAGAACGGCGGCTCGACCAGCCCGCTGTCGGCGAAATGCGCAAGGTTGTAGAGATGCGCCGTATCGTAACATTCGAACTCGAATCTGGTGCCTGCGCCACGCATGGTGGTTAGGATGAACTCAATATCCTCGAATGTGTTGCGGAAGATGATGCCTTTGTTGGCAAGATAGTCCCGTTCCCAGTTGTGACGGAAACGACTGAACCGGCCGAGCATGCCGAAGAGCCCGAAATTCATCGAACCCATGTTCAGGGACGCAAGCTCCGGTTTCCACGTGGCCGCCGGACGGACCCGTTCCTGAACCTTCATTGTCGGTGCACCACCTGTTGTGATGTTGATCACGACATCGACCTGTTCCCTGATGGCAGGCAGAATCGGTGCGAAAGCCTCTGCAGATTGATCGGGGCTACCGTTCTCAGGATCGCGTGCATGGAGATGCACCACAGCTGCACCTGCCCGTGCGGCGTCGACGGCCTCACGAACGATCTGCTCAGGGGTCACGGGAAGGGCATCGGACATCGATGGCGTGTGGATCGCTCCAGTGAGGGCGGCGGTGATGATGCAGGGCGATGGCATTGCGGATCTCCTTTGGCCGGAGATTGCCAGATTGACTTTGGTCTTTCCAGAATATTTGCTGCAGGAATGAATCTCGAACTGACGGATAATCGCGTAATCGTCACCGGCGCGGCAGCGGGAATCGGTCTGGAGACCGCCCGCGCCTTCATGGCCGAGGGTGCGAGAGTGGCGGTCTGCGATGTGGACCATGCCGCAGTATCGGCACTGGAGGAATCCGACCCGACAATACTGGCATATGTCTGTGATGTCGCCGACAGGAAGGCAACGGAGGACTTCGTCGCCCGTGTGGCGGAAGAAATGGGGGGTCTCGACACGTTGGTCAACAACGCCGGTATCGCCGGGCCCACCGGACCGGTGGAGGATATAGCGCCAGATGATTGGGACCAGTGCATTTCGGTTTGCCTTACGGGCCAGTTCAATGCCGTACGTGCGGCAGTGCCTCTGCTGCGCCGAAGCGACAACCCGTCGATCATAAACATGTCCTCGCTTGCCGGACGGGTTGGGTTCAGGCTACGCACACCCTATGCGGCAGCGAAATGGGGAGTGATCGGCTTGACCAAATCCCTGAGCATCGAACTCGGTCCAGCCTGGATTAGGGTCAATGCAATCATGCCAGGCCTGGTGGCTGGCGACCGGCAGAGACGGGTGTTGGAAACCAAGGCCCAGCGGCTGGGCCAGTCCTTCGGTGAAGTGGAGAGCCAGGCGTTCAGCTATACATCGATCCGCGAATACGTTACCCCGCAGCAGATCGCCGACCAGATCCTTTTTTTGGCAAGCAAACGGGGCAGGACGATTTCAGGGCAGGCGATCTCGGTCTGTGGCGACACGCAGATGCTGGCCTAAAGTACGGAACTTCGCAGTTCCCTTTCTGGCCATCTGACCCACCTAAACGATCTGTAAAGACGAAAGGCGCACGAAATGGGCGAATCATACGAACCTCCCAAAGTCTGGACGTGGGACAGGGAAAACGGCGGCAGATTTTCCGGCACCAACCGGCCTGTGGCAGGATCAACCCATGAGCGGGAGCTGCCCGTCGGTAAACATCCACACCAGCTCTATTCGCTGGCGACGCCGAACGGCGTCAAGGTGACTGTACTGTTCGAGGAACTCCTGGCACTTGGTATTGAGGAAGCGGAATACGACGCCTGGCTGATCAGGATTGGTGACGGTGACCAGTTTGGTAGCGGATTCGTCGAAATCAATCCCAACTCAAAGATCCCGGCGCTCGTGGATCGGTCGGGATCGGTACCGATTCGCGTGTTTGAAAGCGGTGCGATTCTGCTGCATCTTGCAGAGAAATTCGGTAGATTTATGACCTCTGATCCGACTGGACGACCTGAACTGCTGTCGTGGCTCTTCTGGCAGATGGGGTCAGCTCCCTATCTCGGCGGCGGGTTCGGGCATTTCTATTCCTACGCTCCGGAAAAATGGGAATATCCGATCGATCGCTATGCGATGGAGACCAAGCGCCAGCTCGACGTGCTGGACAGGCATCTGTCGGGAAACCGGTTCATGACCGGTGCCGACTACACCATTGCCGATATCGCCATCTGGGCGTGGTACGGGCAGCTGGCGTTGGGACGGCTATATTCGGCGGGTGAATTTCTTGATGTCGAGAGTTACGGGCATGTCCAGCGCTGGGCGAGCGAGATTGACTCCAGGCCTGCAGTCCGGCGCGGGCGAATGGTGAACCGGACATTCGGCAACCCGGAGATGCAACTGCATGAACGGCACGATGCCGGGGACTTCGAGACCAGCACGCAGGATAGGCTGGATCACGCGGATTAGGGCTGTGTGGACACTGAGCTCGGGCGGGGATGGCGCTGGCTATTCCCCTGGTGCGGTCACACGCTCTCGATGCAGTGTATAGAACCCGGTCGCGAGGATGATCACGGCTCCTGTCCAGGTCCAGGCATCAGGCAGGTCGGCAAACACCAGATAGCCCCAGATGGCGCCCCAGACCAGTAGGGTGTAATGCAGAGGTGCCACGGCTACCGCTTCGGCCAGTTCAAGTGACTTGATCACGCAGAACTCCGCTGCGGCCCCCATCAATGCGATGCAGCATAGAATGAGGAGTTCGGTGCCAGATGCGGGCCATTTCCAGACGAAGGGTAGAGGAAGCGTTACCAGCGATGTGCTTACGAGCGCGGTGTAGGCCACGGTCGTAACGGTTCGATCCGTTCCGCTCACCGTTCTGCCAATGATCTGGCGAACAGCGAATAGTACCGCTGCCAGGATCACCAGAGCCGCGGCGGGATGGACGACTCCCATTCCTGGGCGGATCACGATCAGGGTTCCAAGAAATCCGATGGCAACCGCTGACCAGCGACGGATTCCGACCGGCTCCCGCAGCGCTAGTGCGGCCATTATCGTGACGAGAAACGGTGCCACGAATGTGACCGCAACCGCATCGGCAAGGGGAACATGGGCGATCGCGAAAATGAACAGGGTCGAGGAGCCCACCGCACAGACGCCACGTGCCACCTGCAGCACCGGGCGTGACGTCCGCAGTATCGACCTACCATGCCAGAACAGGAGAGGGAGAACTCCCAGCAACAGCCCAAACTGTCTGAACCAGACGATCTGAATCGGGTGCAGGCTGTCCGTCAGAAACTTGGCCTGGGTGTCCACTGCGGCCAACAGAAACATCCCCACTGCCATCAATGCGATGCCAGGGCCGTTGGTTCGGTGCCGCCGCTTTGGAGAACTGTCAGTCAGGGATGCTGGCGGAGAGGCGATGGCAGAAATACCGGTTCGACGGTCTTCAGCGCTTTCCTACCTCGATATCGCCTACAAGCTTTGCGCCCTTTTCGGTCGTAAGGGTTTCCGCTGCGACCTTTGACATTACCTCCGATTGCGGACCCAGTGAAAGATTCTGGCAGACCACACTTCCACTCTGTCGACCTAGAATGCTGATCGCCTGTGCCTTAACCGTGCCATTGACCTCGCCATTCTGGTCAACTCTCACTGACTGCGCGGTGATGTCGCCGACCACGCGGCCTTTCACGCTGATATCCGCGTTTTCCGATGTCAAGTTGCCATTGACGACTAGATCTTCCTCAATCACGGTGCTGGACATTCATTCGTCTCCCAAGAAGCCACCTGTCGCGGGCCGGTCTGGCCCATGCTGCTGCGGTGACGCATAACATGAACGGTTTACCGAATGCGAGAGGAATTTCAGGCCCGCGTAAAGGTTGATTGAGAAACCACCAAACGTGGCCAAGTGACTATAGACCTCGTTCAGTGAGCTTCCTATAAGCGTTCCCATGACCCTTGCGACAGCAGACATACCCCGAATCGCGGACCCGGCGCTCTAAAACGCTGAGTTGCCGGGACGAGGCGCTGAAACTGGCGCCGACCCTGATGAATTCAAGACAGTTCGGACACGAGGACCAGAGGCATGTGCGCCGATACGCCTGACTACAGAGAGACGCTGAACCTGCCGGTTACCAAATTTCCGATGCGCGCCGGACTGCCCAAGCGCGAGCCCTCCTGGCTCGAACACTGGGACAGGATCGGAGTCTATGATCGGTTGCGGGCTGACGGGGAAGGCCGTGAGCCCTTCATCCTTCACGATGGTCCGCCCTACGCCAATGGCCATCTCCATATCGGGCATGCGCTGAACAAGATACTAAAGGACATGGTGGTCCGTTCCCAGCAGATGATGGGTAGGGACAGCCGCTACGTCCCCGGCTGGGACTGTCATGGTCTACCGATCGAATGGAAGATCGAGGAGGGGTACCGCGCCAAGGGAAAGGACAAGGATGAGGTCGATGTTGTCAGCTTTCGCCGGGAATGCCGTAGGTTCGCCGAAAACTGGATCGATATCCAGCGTCGGGAGTTCAGGCGAATGGGCATCACAGGAAAGTGGGATGACCCTTACCTGACGATGGACTTCCACGCCGAACGCGTGATCGCTGAGGAATTCCTGAAGTTTCTGATGAATGGCACACTGTACCAGGGCGCCAAACCCGTTTTATGGTCACCAGTCGAGAAAACGGCGCTTGCCGAAGCCGAGGTGGAGTATCACGATAAGGAAAGCTTCGCGATCTGGACTCTGTTTCCGGTCGTCTCCTCCAGCCATCCGCTTATTTCCGGCGCAAAGGTGGTGATCTGGACCACGACTCCATGGACCATCCCTTCGAACCGGGGAGTGGTGTTCAACAAAGATGTCTCCTATGGCGTTTACGAGGTGACAGGCCGACCGGAAGAGTGCTGGGCCCGGATCGGCCATAGATATGTTCTAGCGGATCGGCTGGCTTCCGGAGTCTTCGGAAAAGCGCGGCTTGATGACTCGATGTTCCGTCGGCTTGGTGATGCCCCTGTCACCGAACTGGCGAAGGTGAAGCTCCAGCATCCGCTGGCGGGGGTTGAGGGAGCGGACGGTGAGTGGGACGAGCCGCGCGACTTCCGTCACGCCCCATTCGTTAATGATGAGGAGGGTACCGGGTTCGTACATTGCGCTCCATCGCATGGGATGGAGGAATTCGAGCTTTACCGCGATGCCGGTATGCTCTCCGAAGTGATCACTTACAATGTTGAGGAGGATGGGAGCTTCCGCGCTGACCTTCCGCTGTTCGGCGGTGCTCGCATACTCAGGCCGAACGGGAAAGAAGGCGATGCGAACGCGAAAGTGATCGAAGCTCTGGTGACCGCGGGTCGATTGCTTGCGCGTGGAAGGATCAGGCACAGCTATCCCCATTCCTGGAGGTCCAAGGCACCACTGATCTATCGGAACACGCCGCAATGGTTCGCCGCCATTGATCGACCTGTCGGCGATGGCAGGGATGATCTCGGAACAACCATTCGGAAACGCGCTCTGGAGTCGATCGACAGGCTGGTGCAATGGACTCCCAAGACGGGTCGTAACAGACTGCACGCAATGATTGCGTCAAGGCCTGACTGGGTGCTTTCGCGCCAGCGTGCCTGGGGTGTACCGCTGTGCTGTTTCACGAAGAAAGGCGCTCGGCCGGACGATCCTGACTTTCTGCTGCGCGACACTTCCGTCAACCTCCGGATCCTTGATGCTTTCGAACAGGAGGGAGCCGACGCCTGGTACAAACCCGGTGCCAAGGAACGCTTCCTTGGGGATGACTTTGCTCCTGACGGTTACGATCAGGTGTTCGATATTCTGGACGTCTGGTTCGATTCCGGCTCAACCCATGCCTTTGCCATACGGGATCGGGCGGATGGAACACCGGACGGCATCGCGGACCTGTATCTGGAAGGTACCGACCAGCATCGTGGCTGGTTTCATTCGTCAATGTTGCAGGCCTGCGGAACCTTGGGCCATGCACCGTACAGGGGTGTGCTGACCCACGGGTTTACTCTCGACGAAAATGGCAACAAGATGTCCAAGTCGCTGGGCAACACCATCGGGCCAGATCAGGTGATCAGGCAGTACGGTGCGGATATCCTGCGCCTTTGGGTGGCCCAGACAGACTATACCGGCGACCAGCGCATCGGCCCCGAGATCCTGAAGGGAGTGGCCGATAGCTACCGTCGTCTGCGCAATACCATGCGGTATATACTGGGCAATCTGCATTGGTTCAGCGAAGACCAGCGAGTCGAGGCCGCGGAAATGCCTGAACTGGAGCGCTGGGTGCTGCACAGGCTGGCTGAACTCGACCACCATGTGCGTAAGGGTTATGCCGCTTACGACTTTCAGGGAGTCTTCCGTGCCCTGTTCGAGTTCGCGACGATCGACCTCTCCAGCTTCTACTTCGATATCCGAAAGGACGCGCTTTACTGCGATGGACCTTCACTACGGACCAGGTCGGCACGCACAGTGTTGGATATCCTGTTCCATCGGTTGACGGCGTGGTTCGCACCGGTTCTGGTATTTTCGATGGAGGAGGTATGGCTTGAACGCCATCCCGGAGAGGCTTCCTCCGTTCACCTTGTCGACATACCCGACACCCCGGCGGACTGGTTTAACGGGGCACTGGCCCGGAAATGGGCGGCGGTTCGCAGAGTGCGTTCCGTTGTCACTGGTGCTCTGGAAATCCAGCGGCAGCAGAAGGTCATAGGATCCTCGCTGGAGGCGGCACCAGTGGTGCATGTCGAAAATCCTGAAATCATGCAGGCGGTGAAGTCGGTCGATTTCGATGATGTGTGCATTACCTCTGACATCGAGCTGAAATCAGATCCCATCCCGCAGGAAGCGTTCCGGCTACCCGAAGTTGAGGGTGTCGGCGTCGTTTTCAGGGTCTCCGAAGGCACGAAATGCCTGCGCTGCTGGAAAATCCTGCCTGATGTCGGAACGCATACGCAGCCTGGAGTCTGCGCCCGCTGCAATGAAGCGCTGGGATAGGTCTGGGCCTATATCGAACGGATCAGCCATGCCGCCATTCTCGATGCCGAGGCAGGCATTATCAGCCTTTCCCTACTCTTCGGAAACATCCTGCTGCCATTCGTTATCCACCTCACCTACCCCATCACCTCCTCGATGCAGGGTGCGGATGAGCCCATCCAGACTTCCCGTTTCCGCAGACTGTTCCTCACGTTCGCCACCTTTGGTACTGATGGCCCGAATCAACCTGCTTTAGGGCGTTGGGGATGATGTACGAACTTGGAGAAGAGGTTAGGGGTTGGACCTCCGCGCAAAGACCCTCCGGCATGGAACTTTCGGGCCAAAGGGTCGTTCTACGGCGTATGGAGAGAGCTGACGCACCAGCGCTATTCGAGAGCCTTGACTGTCGGAACCATGTGCATGACTGGCATTACATGCCATTCGGTCCTTTTGAGAGCGTGAACGAACTGCGGGATTGGATCGACAGCGTGAAGGATGGGTTGGATCCGATGTTTTATACAATGTTCGGTGCGGACAATGATCTCCCCTTCGGATTCTGCAGCTTCATGAACATCAGGCCCGAAGCCGGATCAATCGAGGTTGGGTGCATTCAGGTGGCACCGGACTTTCAGCGGTCCACGGATTTCACTGAAGCCATGTATCTGATGGCAGTCCATGCCTTCAGTCTGGGATACCGTAGGTACGAGTGGAAATGCGATGCGCTGAACGTGCGTTCACGGCGTGCCGCCCATCGACTTGGCTTCAGTTACGAAGGCATGTTCAGGCAGGCACTTGTCGTTAAGGGGCGGAACCGGGACACGAAATGGTTCTCGATCATTGATCGTGACTGGCCAGACGTGTCGCAAGCGCTCCGGGCGTGGCTGAGTCCAGGGAACTTTGACGGTGCGGGTCGTCAGCGCCGATCACTGTCACGCATGACGGCACCGCTGGTCGTGCAGTTCGATCCGGATCTGCCTGAACCAGGACGCTCCGCGCCACGCTGAGGAGGAGTGAGTCAATGATGCCCCCGCATCATGACGAAAGTGGATGGTCTCGGTCGTGTCGCGAGTTTGGTGGAAATTCGAAAATGGTGTAATCTCCGGGTGAACACTAACCACCCAACCGGCGGCCGGAGCCGCCAGAGTAGGAGACCACACCATGCAACAGACTATATCCAGCACCGAACTTTCGCCAGAGACATTCGACGGGGGCCTCGACCCGATCGAGGACCGGCTCCGGTCGAGCATCCGCGGCACGATCGAGGCGGTTTTCGAGGAGGAGCTCTCCGAGTTCCTGGGCCGGCTCCGCTACAGGCGCGGGGACGGGAAGGTGAAAGGCTACCGTCACGGCCACCGCGACCGGCGGATCACCGGAACGTTCGGGACGGAGACCGTCAGCGTGCCCCGCGCCCGGATCCGGGACGCGGACGGCGAGGTCAGGGAATGGCGGTCGAAGGCGCTCGGGCGCTACCAGCGCATGACGAAAAAGGCCGAGGCCCTGATCACGTCCGTCTACCTTTCCGGCACGAACACGCGCCGGGTGAAGCGGGCGCTTTTCGCGCTGTTCAGGGGGGCCGTGAGCAAGGACGTGGTCAGCCGGGCCTGGCGCCGGGTCAGATCGGACTGGGACGCCTGGTGCCAGCGCAGCCTGGCCGATGAGGACATCGTCCGCCTGATCCTGGACGGCACGGTGATAAAGACCCGGATCGACGGAAAGGCGACGAAAATATCCGTGCTGGCCGCCGTCGGCGTGCGCCGGGACGGCCATAAGGTGCTGCTTTCCATAGGAAAGATGGGCGGAGAGAGTACCGCGGCATGGAGCGGGTTCCTGGCCGACCTCGACGCGCGCGGCCTCAGGCGGCCGGAGTTCGTCATCGTCGACGGCGCGCCGGGCCTCGAGGCCGCGCTCACCACGCTCTGGGGCGAGGACCTGGCCATCCAGCGCTGCACCGTCCACAAGCACCGCAACCTGCTGGGCCACGCCCCGAAGCGCCTGCATGACGAGATCGGCAATGACTACCGCGACATGATCTACGCGGAGACCGTGGAGGAGCATCCATGTCTCGTTTCAAGGGGTTTCAGGGCATTTTCCGCGGTCTTTCCGGATCTTTTCCCCACTTTTCCACATTCTTTCCACAGGCGGGCGTCATGACGGTGCCGCAACCGGCGCGTCCGGGGACCATCCGCGCCCGTCGCGCAGCAGGACGTTCGTGAGGATCACCATTCTGCGCATCACCGCGACTAGCGCCACCTTGTGGGCCTTGCCCGCCGCCGTGAGCCGTTCGTACAGCTCCCTCATCGCCGGGTTCCAGCGTATGGCCGTCATCGCCGCCATGTAGAGCACGTCGCGGGGCCTGCGTCGCCCGCCGCGGATGCGCCTCGCCCCTGACAGCGTTCCGCTATCCCTGGCGAAGGGGGCGACGCCCAGGAGCGCCGCCGCCTGCCGGCTTCCGAGGGTCCCGAGCTCCGGCATCCAGCAGATCAGGGCGGCAGCGGTCACCGGCCCGATCCCCGGGACGCTCACGAGGATGTCCCGGCGCCGGGCCAGCCCGGGATCCGCGTCGATCGCCGCCGCGATCCCGGCATCGGGCACGCCGATCTCCTCCACGATCCCGGCCAGCGCCCTCTTCAGGGCCGCGGCCGCGGCCGTCGTTCCGCCGATCTCCCGGATCCGGGCGGTCAGGGAAGTGCGCGTGTCGACGAGCGCCTCGCGGGCGACCAGCAGGCGTTCGAGTTCCTGCAGCGCCTCGGGTTTCGGCTGTGCGGCCGGCAGCCCGCCGACCTCCCCGAAGGCGGCCAGCGCCCTGGCGTCGATCCGGTCGGACTTCGCGACCTGGCCGAGCGCCTCGGCGAAACGGCGCGCCCGCAGGGGATTGACGACGTGCACGATGTAGCCCCTGTCGTGTAGCGACTGGTGCAGCTGGCGGTGGAACCGCCCGGTGGCCTCGCAGACCTGTCACTACCACATACTTAACCGGCTCATTCCCTTCTCCGCTCCGTCCGGGCCCGTATGGCCCTGGCATGGGTTTCCGCGACGTTGAGGATGCGCAGGCCCTGCCATAGCTTCCGGGTTCCGGGCAGGGGCTGGCGCTTCGTCGGGCGGAACCCGGCGAGGCCGGCGACGAGCGTGACGTAGCGCGCCACGGTCATGTCCGGCTCCGGCGGCGCCCTCTGGCCGATGACGCGCTCATACGCGGCGTGAATGACCGCCGCCCCGCCGCTTTCCGGGCTGACATGGCGGTCCGCCGGGCTGTCGGGGCTCTCCCGCGCCAGAAGCTGGAGGTCCCAGACCCGGAACGCGGTTATCGCGTCGAAGGCGAGGCATCTGCGCAGGTCGTCGGCGGCGTCGAGCCTGCGATCCTTTATCCTCGTCCCCGTCTTCAGGGCCCTGAAGTATTCCTCGATGCGCCAGCGCAGTTCGTAGCGCCTCAGGGCGGTCTCCGCCGTCCGCATGCCGTCGCCGCCCTCGTTGGACAGGAGCATCCAGTGCAGCGCCTCCCCTCCCTTCGCGACGCGCTTCGGCGGGTTCTCCTCGATGGCGGAGACCACCGTCACGGGCAGCGGGCGCCTGTCCCCCGCGTCCCTCGGCGCCGCGATGTCCAGTTCCGCGCAGCGCAGCGTCAGCGTGGCGACGCGCGCTTTCCGGGCCTTCGGCCCGCCGCGTTCGGGAACGGTGATCCTGCGGTGGCCGACCGGCTCCAGCGCGGCGACATGCTCCCACAGGCACCTTTCGTCGCCGTCGGGCAGCGCCACGCGCCGCTTCGCCGAGCGGCTCGCCCGCACCAGCAGCGCGGCGCCGGTCCGGTCCGCTTCGCGGAGAAGGGCCCGGAAGTCGCCTTCGCGGTCACAGACGCTCACGACCTTCGCGTCCGGGCAGGCCTCCGCGAGCTCTCCGGCCCGCCGCAGCCCGTCGATCCAGCGGGCGCTGTCCCTGTCCGGCCGCTGCCGGAAGTCCGCGTCGAGCGTGAACAGCCCGAGCGGGCGTCCGCTGCCGTTCAGTGCCACGCCGCAGTGGGCGAGGATGCCGTCGGTGCCCTTTCCGCCGCCGCCGGGCCCGTCCAGCCCGGACGTCGCCGCCAGGGTGCCGTAGTTCAGCGCCGTCGTGTCCTGGACAGCCAGGATCACCGGCTCCAGGCGGCAGCGCTCCACCGTCGCCTCCAGGTGGGGCTCGAGTATGTCGTCCATGGTCACCCCAGCGTTCGAGAGCAGCCTGTAAGCCGCCTCCTGCTCCGCCCTGCCCGGAAACAGCTCCGGCACCGGCGCACCGAGCTTCCTGGTCCAGGCCGCCCCCATCGCGGCGATCCGGCGGCGGACCCGGCCGTCCGGATGGCTGCTCCGCGCGTATTCCCGCTCCGCCCAGTCGCCCCCGCGGTGCAGCGGTCCGGTATGCCCGAGCCTGCGCTCCGGCTCCGCCTGGAGAACCTTCCGCCAGTCCGGCTGCAGCGGCAGCGTCCACACGCTGCGACGGATGCCCGAACGCCGCCCGGAGGTCAGGCCGGGACATCTCTCCCAGCCCGCCGCCCTGTAACCCGTCCCGGCGTGGTCCGGACCCACGAGCGTGTAGGCGAGGACGGGGCGGACCCCGTAGAGGGCCTGCCAGTCGTCCGCCACGCGATCCGCCGCCAGCCGCAGCGCCAGGGAGGCGAGGCCGTGGACCCTCACGGAAGGTCTGATCAGGAAGCGGTGGTTGTTAAGGACGAGGCCCATGTTCGCGATCCGCGCCCGCGCCGACCAGCCGATGGCGTCGTCCCGAGGCCCCAGCTGGCAGGACGCCGGAACGAAGCCCAGACCGCCGAGCCGCCCCTGCGCGCCGCTCACGATCCAGTACCGCAGCTGCCCTCCCGGAGCCCGCCGCCAGCCCTCCGGATGGTGCGTCTCCATCATCGACTCCCAGGCGCGGCGGTCCGCCTCCGCCAACGGCTCCAGCCGGACCCCGCCGAGCGCGTCCAGAGCGCACTCGACCGGGGCGCCGCCAGGGTCGTCGGCGGCCGGTCGCCCGTTGGACGACGCGAAGCGCGGCGCCGCCTCCGGCAGCGTCAGGCCGAGCTCCTCCGCGAGCAGGGGAAGGACCCGCATCCCGGTGACCGTCGACGGCCTCCCGTCGTGGGTCAGCCAACCCTCCCGACCGCTCAGCTCGCGGGCGAGGCCCGAACGCGTGACGCCGCCGCGGAGGCATTCGTTCCCGAGCCACTCGACCGTGGCAGGGGAAATCTGTCTGAGACCGATATACATGGTCCCCGATTCGCATGGATCCGATCTCTAGTCAAGTATGCGATAGTGACAGCTCGCAGACCACGTGGGGTGAGGCATCGAACGCCACCGGTTCGAGTGAGAGTGAGGCACGAACGAACACCGCGTTCGCGGAGCCATCCGTGCAGGGCCCGGAATCCCTCCTTTCCGTTCGCGAAGCCCCCGTCATCGCCGTTCGCGTGGACGTCCAGCCGGCTCTTGCTCACGTCGATTCCCGCCACTATCCTGTCTGTCATGTCCTTCCGCTCCTATTCTTGCGGTTGATTCGGGTCCTGCCCAGGCATCCATCCAGGACGCGGAAGGACGGCGGTGAAGGCGGGCGGCCAGGCTCCTCCACGGCCCTTCGGCCCAGATCCTCACGGCCCGACCCGCCTTCGCGGGGCGGTTGCCCCGCATCCCTCTCCGTACCGCCGTGCGGAGAGGGAATCCCTTCATGGATGATGCACGAGGTTCCGGACCGGTGGAAGCGCCGCGTTCCGCACAGCCGGCGCGGAGTTTTCCACAGGTGTGGAAAACTTTCCACAACATCATCCTCAGGATTCTTTCTGATTGGTTCAGACATACAGGATCCAGCGCCGCCGCAGGGCGTTCCTGAAGAAGTGGCGGAAAAAGTGCCGGGCCGTCGCCGACAGCCTGGACGAGGCGGGCGACCGGCTGTTCACGTTCACCCGGCTCGACCCGTCGCAGTGGAGATCGGCGCGGACCACCAACGCCATCGAGAGGCTCAACGGCGAGTTCCGGAGGCGGATAAAGACCCAGACGCTGCTACCCTGCGCGGAGACCGTGCCCATGCTGCTCTGGGCGCTCCTGGCCTCCGGCCAGATCCGGTTGCGAAAGGTTGACGGCTGGCAGACGCTGTCCCTGCCGACCGGGCCCGTCCCTCTTGACCTCGCCGCCTGATCGGAGGAAACCATGTTCACCCGGAGATTGCACCGTTTTCGAATTTCCACCAAATTCGCGACACGACCGATGGTCTTTCCAGGAGTCACTATCTTTGTGTGACGGAATTCGCTCTCGATTTCACCTATTGCGGGGATCTCCGGTACATGTCGGGTGAGTGTCCCCCTTAGCCCGGATATCTCACCAGCCGCAACCCGAAGCTCCAGCACCGGCCCGGAAGGGGTTCCGGGGGCGGTTCGTGGGCGTTCCGGCAGCTCCGTCGGCCGACGGAACCCGACAGTGGCCGTCCGGTGGCCGTGATGACGAGAACAATGAGGGAACATCCACGGTCCGGCAGCCGCGGGCGGCGGCGCCGGACACACCTCTCCCGCTGCGGGCCGGTTCCGCCCGCCAGTCCGGGCCGTCAGGGGCCGGATCCGCTCAGGCGGGCGTGGGTTCGGGGGCGGGTTCCGGCTGCGGCGGCGGCACCTGCGGCGACGGCGCGGCCAGCAGCGCGGCGACCGCCCGTGCGAACAGCTCCTGAAGGGGAAAGACCGAGGACAGCGACAGGCGGACGCGGCGCACGCTGACCGTCACCCGGCAGGCCACCTTCAGGAGCCGCGTCCTTATGGTCCCGCACTGGGCCCTCGCCATGTCCGTGCCGGCGAGGCCGATCGCCCGGACGGTCCGGAGCAGGGCTCCGGCGAAGGCGGAGAGGTACAGCCGCAGCTGGTTGGCGCGCATGGTCGCCGTCGAGGTCCGGTCGGCGAAGAGTTCCAGCTGCTGCTCCTTTATCCGGTTCTCCATGTCGCCCCTCGCGCAGTACAGCTTCTCGTAGAGGTTCCTCGCGGTGAACCGGTCCTTCGGCAGGCTGGTCACGACGAAGCGGGGATTGGCGCCGCCCGGTCCGGGCAGCCACTCGGCCTTGCCCACGACGCGGCGGGTCCGGCTCCAGCTGGACCGGGTCCGGTAGCGAAAGTCCCGGAAGCGCCGCGACGGCTTTCTGGAGGCGATGGCGCGCCGCCGCGACCTCTCCAGCGGTCCGGCGATCCGCTCCACCAGGCGCGAGTTCCTCGCCAGTCCAAGCACATAGTCCACGCCGTTCGCCTCGCACCAGGCCATCAGGCTCTCGCGGCAGAAGCCGGAATCGCCCCTCACGATGATCGCCGTCTCCGGCCAGCGGGAGCGGATCCGCTCCACGATCTCCGCCAGCGCTTCCACCGATCCCTCCGACGCGTCGATGTTCGCCGGACGCAGCCGCGCAGGCAGGACGTGGTCGCCGCAGGTGACGTAGAGCGGAAGGTAGCAGTAGTGGCGGTAGTAGCCGTGGAAAAAGCGGCCCTCCTGGGCGCCGTGCAGCGGGTCGTCGGTGGCGTCGACGTCGAGGACGATCTCCCCGGGCGGGACCTCGTGGGCATCCAGGAACAGGTCCACCATCAGCCGCTCGATCGCGGCGCCGTCGGCCACGATCCGTCTGTAGCGGTCCGTTTCCGCCGCCTCCGGCGTGCCCAGCTCAAGGCGGTTGAGGGTGCTGGACCCGGCCAGGGGATGGCCCCGGTCGCGCTCCCTCGGCCGGTCGGCGCCGGTGATGTCGTCGCGCCCGACGGCCAGCGCCAGGACGCTGTCGTCCCGCAGGCGGTCGTGGTCGTTGACGTCCTCGTAGCCGAGGGCGATCGCCATGACGCGCTGCGCCACGAGCTCCCGCAGCCCGTGCTCGATGCGGTCCTGGTCCCGGTAATCGGTCAGGCACTCCGCCAGCCGGCGGGTGACGTCCGCCACCCGGTCGGCCTCCCGCAGGAGCAGCGCGCCGCCGTCGGAGGACATGCGCCCGCCGTCGAATGCGGCGGTCACCTCCCGCCGTCCGTGCCGGTTGAACTCGATGTCAGGGCTGTTACACTGTGTATGCATGGGGTCCGGTCTCCTCTCATATGCAGGTTATTGATGACTCCCGCATATATCATGGAATCCGACCCCATGCAACATCATCTGGTGAGATATCCGGGTTAGGTTCGTGATGGAGGTGGGCGCGAAATGGAGCAGGACCATGAGACCCTTGAGAGCTGATCTGTCCACCAGGGTGGTCGCATGATCCGTCATCCGTCCTCAGTTGCTTTCGATAGCCCTCTTGGGCCGATCACAGTGAGAGCCGGGGATGGTGCCGTTACCCATGTTGATTGGGGATGCTGGGGACAGACGCGGGCTGAGGGCGTACTCAAGGAAGCGGTTGTGCAGATCGGCGAATATTTCAGCGGTGCCCGAAAGAACTTTAACCTGCCTCTGGCACCGACCGGTTCCGAATTCCAGCAATCGGTCTGGGACGCCATCCTTGAGATCCCGTTTGGTAGGACCCGCACCTACGGGATGATTGCCCGCGAACTGGGCGTTCCAGCGCAATCCATTGGCCAGGCATGTGGCCGCAACCCGATTCCCATTCTCATCCCCTGCCACAGAGTGCTTTCCGCGACCGGTCTGGGCGGCTTTTCCGCGATTGGCGGAGTTGAGACCAAGGTGGCCCTGCTAAAACTCGAAGGAGCCGCGTCGCTGCTGGTATGAGAACGCAGGGGGGATGCAAAGGGACCTAACCTGGACCATCCCGTTGGATCGGGTGTGCGGAGGCTGGACTATGGGCTCAGGCGCAATCATGTTCATTCCGGCAATGCGCGAAGAAGAGCCCTCACGACTTCAGCGGAATTGTCAGCAGCAAGTTCCAGAAATACCGGGAACTGGTTTTCCTGTTCACTTCCGCCCGCAAGGTCCGAGAGACTGCGAACCGCGATGAACGGGACATGATTCGCCCATGCGACATGGGCTACCGCCGCGCTCTCCATATCCACCAGCCGCGCCTTGAATGTCGAAAAGACATATTCACGGAAATCCGCGTTGTCGACGAACGCACTTCCGGAGACGCCTGCACCTCCCACCAGGATCCTCGGCCCGTTTTCCAGGCAGACCCCAGCCCCTGTGCAGTCCCTGAGTGTAACGCCAGCCATTGAGGACTGCGCCAGTACCAGAAGATCCGAATCCGCCGGAAACCAGAACCGGGTTTCCGGCACTTCAGCACCATCTCGCGCAACCGTCACGGATCTGGGAACCGCATTTCCGTAACCGGCAAAGGGATATTCAAAAAATCCGGGAAGTGCATGGCCGTCGGCTGTTTCACGGGCAATGACCGTTTCCAGATACTGACCCCAACGCTCCGCGATCACCACGTCCCCGATATTCAGGCTCGGATCAAGCCCTCCGGCGATTCCCGAGAATATGATTCGCTCCACGGTGAACCGTTCCAGCGCCAGCTGAACGGTCATCGCCGAGTTAACGACACTGATGCCACTGAGAAACAGCACCACTGGCTGTCTTTCCAGGGTTCCCGTTACGAATTCGATGCCGTTGATCCTATGAGCCGTGGCGTTCTCCGTCTGCTGCTTCAGAATCTCGATTTCAGGGGCGAATGCGGATACAATCGCGGTTCGGGTGATGTCGTCGGTGCTGTCATGCGCTAGCGACGGGGACCCCGAAAGGAGAGAAGCGATTATGGTGAAGGTGACGGCTATCGCACCGGCTATCACCCTGGACAGAGACAGGCTTGGGTCCGGTTCAATGGAAAATGGCCGGTCGGCTGGTCGTAGCATTCGTCTGTCTCCCTGGCGTAAGACCGGCAGTGATCGCGGTCGTTTCCGATTCTGGCTCCGTATACAGGTATGACATGGTGGTGCAAGGAAATGACTTCAGCCGCCACACCGCAGCGTCCGTTACGGATAGCCTGCATCCTTCAGTCGCGATCCTGGTGTTCCGGCCCATCTGGAGGAGCGATTTTCGCATCAAATTCCATCTAATGGTTCCAGAGTCAGGGAAATCGCCTCTAACCACCGTCAGGTTCGGGAATCGCCTGCTGCACCACTCCCGCGAACACCAGATAGAGCGATGTCACGACAAGGCCCCAATGTGCCCAGCTCTGCGGGTGGAAATCCACCCAGGCCGCCCAGGCCGCGAAGGACGTCCAGGCCAAAGCCACCGGTAGCGAGACGGCGCGCCAACGCTTTGTGCGGATTGGGTGAATGAACTTTAGCGGCGTAAACATCGCAATCGCCAGCACCGCCACGATCAGCAGGATGATCCAGAATTCAGGTTTCAGTGCAAACAGCACAATCACCACCATGTTCCAGCAGCCTGGAAAACCGGCAAAGGAATTGTCCCTGGTCTTCATGCGGGTGTCAGCGAAGTAGATGACGGATGCGAATGTGATCAGGATGATCGCAATCCAGCCTGTCCAGCCAGGCAGAAGACCCGATTTGAACAATGCGTAAGCCGGGATGAAGACATAGGTAAGATAGTCGATGATCAGGTCCATCAACACGCCGTCATATTGCGGCGCATTGGACTTAACGCTGTATTTCCTCGCCAGAGGTCCGTCCAGGCCATCAACGGCGAAGGCCACGACCAGCCAGACGAACATGAGTCCCCATTTTTCATCCACCGCCGCCAGCATGGCCAGCATCGCGAACACGGCACCGGTGGCGGTAAGGAAATGAACGGAAAGTGCCTTGAAGCGATCAGTCATGAAGCTGTCATGAACGATTATGGGCTTCGGCGCAATTGATTGCGGCGTGGCGGGTCGGTTGAAGCGATACCATCGCCACTCCAGATATCCGTTTGCCTTGAAATGCCTGCCTCATGTTCGGGCACCATAAGGGAATGCGGTGAGATTCTCGGTTTCAGTTACCATGATGCTAACATTCCTGCACAGGGAAACGGCTATCCGGGCGACTAGGTGTGTGATCGGCTGTGACGACGCGGGCGACTTGCCGCCCAGTGCATCGGTCCCACCTGGAGGTTGTAGGGGTGGTTGATTGATTCGTTACCGGTCATCAACGTGGATTGGTGTCCGTGACTATCGATTGGCACCCGATCAGAGCGGGAATCGACCATGAACAACGGGACCGACCGCCGCGCAGGGCGAGGAGTCCCGTCGCTATCTCGCCCGTGGGTGAGCGGCGTCATAGACCTCCATCAACCGTTCGGTGCTGACCGCGGTATAGGCCTGCGTCGTTGAAAGAGTGCTGTGGCCCAGCAGTTCCTGTATCGCACGAAGGTCGGCCCCTGCGGCCAGTAGATGTGTCGCGAAGCTGTGCCGCATCGCGTGCGGCGTTGCTGTGGCTGGAAGGCCTAGCTGTATCCGCGCTGCCTGCACCGCCTTCTGGACGGGACGTGGACTCAGCCGTCCGCCGCGTGCGCCGCGAAACAGCGGCGTGCCGGGCTCTATGGGATAGGGGCAGAGTTGCGCGTAAAGGTTCACCGCCTGCCGCCCCACTGGCAGTACTGGCACTATCCGCTCCTTTCCGCCTTTGCCGACAATGCGCAGGGATTCTCCCAGTGGATAATCGGTGCCCGTCAGGTCAAGCGCTTCTGAGATGCGAAGTCCACAGCCATAGAGCAGTGTTACGACCGCCATGTCCCGTGCTGCAATCCAGCCTTCCTGAGACTGTAGCTCGACCGTATCCATGACTTCCCGGGCAGCTTCTTCAGAGAGCGGGCGCGGAAGCTTTTTCTCAAAGCGCGGACTACGGGTTGAAAGAACGGCGGTTGCATCGAAACCTTCCCTCTGGGCAAGCCACGCGGTGAAGTTCTTCACGGCCGACAGCATCCGAGCCAGTGAGCGCGCAGAGACACCTCGATTGCGTTCGGATGCCATCCAGGAGCGCATTTCGGAGATTCCCACTCCCTTGATCTGTGCGATACCTGCCGCACCACCGAAATGCCCTGACATGAAGGCGAGATAACCCGCAACGTCCCGGCGATAGGCGTCCAGGGTGTTCAGGGCCAACCCGTCAACTCCCCCGAGCCAGGCCAGCCACGCTTCCACCACGTCGCTAAGCGCAGGGGAGATGGAGATCCGGTTTTGGGCAGCGGTACTGTTGCTCACGGCAGCAGGCGGCGCAGAGACCGCTCGAACGCTCCGGCAAAAAAGACCAGAAGATCGGTGCCCTGTGCCGAATCGAACTGGTCGACATGTTCCGAACCGAACGCGAGCATTGCGGGTGGTCTGTTTCTACCAAGATCGAGTGCCAGACAGGCTTCCGACCTGATCTCGTGGTTGGTGGCATGAAAAATGCAGATGCCACCCTCAAGGGTCTGGCGAAGCGTTATCTGGCGAATGGGAATGTCGCGACCTCGGGTCAGATATTCATTGATGAAACCAGGTTTGACCTGCTTCAGCAGGCTTCCAAGGCGTCCGAAGCCCGGATTGGCTGCATATGGATCCTGCTCAATGAGCAGTTGCAGGGACTCTACCTGTAGGATTTCCGGCAGCTCTTCACGCAGGCCGGTCAGGAATCCCCTTAGGGTCACCGGTTCCAGAAGTTTCAGTATCGCCCGGTGGATCTGGTTCATGCCGACCAGGTTCTCATATGCCGCTGCGATGACGTTGCTGTGAGATTCCTCGAGACGTTCCAGCTGTGCCTCAAGCCGCTCCATAGCTATGCCGCGCAGGTCGATAATGTTGTCTCCGGCCATGCGGTCGCTAGCTGAAATGAGCGCGCGCATCAGGTCCCTGTCTTCCAGAATCAGTTCGGGATTCGACAGAATCCGTTCCTTCAGGTCATCACTGACCGCAGTGCCTACCTGTTTCGCGCCTGCCTGTTTCATGCCTGCCATGCTCCCGTTGCCATTCGCTCTGCCTTAGACAATCTTCTGCCCCGTTTTTTCCCAATCAGCCAGGAATGCATCCAGCCCCCTATCCGTAAGTGGGTGATCCGCCATCTTCCTGATGACATCTGGCGGCGCGGTCGCCACGTCCGCGCCGATGAGTGCTGCCTGGCTCATGTGATTCGCTGAACGGATGGATGCGGCGAGAATGCTCGTCCCGAACTCGAAATTGTCATATATTCTGCGGATATTGGCGATCAGCTGCATTCCGTCGAGGTTGATGTCATCAAGTCGGCCAATGAATGGAGAGATGAAGGTCGCACCGGCCTTTGCCGCAAGAAGCGCCTGATTGGCTGAGAAACAGAGCGTGACGTTCACCATTCGACCTTCGTTAGCAAGAGTCCTGCAGGCTTTGAGCCCTTCCCAGGTAAGAGGAACCTTGATGGCGATGTTGTCCGCGATTCCAGCAAGTTCACGCCCTTCCCTGACCATTCCATCCGCGTCTGTTGCGACGGTTTCCGCGCTGACAGGGCCTTCGATGATGTCGCAGATTTCCTTGGTCACCTCCCTGATGTCGCGGCCGGACTTCATTATCAGGGATGGATTGGTGGTGACCCCGTCGGCGATACCCAATTCATTGAGTTCCCGGATGGCATCCACATCAGCGGTATCGACAAAGAACTTCATCTGCGCAATTCCCGTAAATCAACCATGGATCACCTTTCCAATACACTGCAATCCGGGGGACTTGCAAAGGAAACCGCATTGGTGAGCCGGATGCGTAAACCGACTGATCCGAGGGGGTGGAGCCATCGTTCGTCTGGGGGGACCGGAAATCCGCTGGCCCCCCATATCAGGAAGAGTGACCAGAGATGCAGTCACATCACCGATTCGGGATCGGATCCCACCGTGAGGAATGGTTCAGGCCTAACCTGCCATGGCTAATCGGCATCCAGTCAGGTATCTGCCTGATCGGGGCTTTTCCGGGAGCGATGACCACGAATGAATCCGATTTGGCAGCTTGAACAGGGTGGCAGTTGCGGTGCTCTGCAATCCAGTGCCTGTGAGGCTGCAGCTGCTTCAGGCATAGTGGCATGAATGGTCAGTTGTTCCGCCGTCCCATGGTTGGGCTGGAGATGGCTGTCGGTTCAGGGAGCATGGGAGCCTATGCAGCGGGCAGAAAGCTCCGGTACGAAATCCAGGGCGAATTCGGCAGGAATCCGATTCCATGACCTCACCCGCATCATTTGGCGCGGGAGAACTGGTCGCGGTTCAGACGACGCAGCCGCTTGAGCGCGAACTCGACTACGCCGCTCCAAAAGGTGGCTGCGTCACTGGAGATTTCGTTGAGGTGCCGCTTGGTCCCCGTCTGGTCGTCGGGGTCGTCTGGGGAGCCGGTGCAGGTGACATTGAACAGGCCAGAATCCGACCGGTCGCCCGTGTGCTTGCGGTCGCGCCGATGCGTGCCGAGATGCGGGAATTCCTTACCCGTGCGGCAGGTTACACGCTGACACCCATGCATGCCATGCTGCGCATGGCATGCCGGTCTCCAGACCTTTCCGGTCCACCGTCGATGCGACGGGTTTATCGCCGTGGGGAGGGATGGCCCGACCGCGTTACGGATGCGCGAAAGCGTGTGTTGGCAGCGCTGGACGAATTTGGGGGACTCGCATTAACGCTCGGCGAACTTGCACGGGCGGCTGGGGTATCCTCTTCCGTCATCAAGGGTCTGGTCAGGCTGGGCGTGGTCAAGGAGGAAGGCAGCCCGCGTGATCTGCCATATCCCCACCTTGATCCACTCCGCGCTGGCGTTGATCTCGCCCCTGATCAGGCACTTGCGGCCAACGATCTTCGGAGATGCATTCGCGATGGCGGATATGGCACGACCTTACTTAAGGGCGTCACCGGCTCCGGAAAGACGGAAGTCTATCTCGAAGCCGTCGCTGAGTGCCTTACACTCGAACGCCAGGCGCTGGTCCTTCTTCCTGAAATCGCACTGACAGCCGAGTTTCTCAAACGCGTGGAGCGCCGGTTTGGCGTCATGCCTGCGGAGTGGCATTCAAGCGTTACCATGACCGAACGCCGTCGTGCCTGGCGTATGGTGGGTGAGGGCGGAGCCCAGCTTGTGGTCGGTGCGCGGTCGGCACTGTTCCTGCCATTCCGTGATCTTGGCCTGATCGTTGTCGATGAGGAGCACGACACTTCCTACAAGCAGGAGGACGGGGTATTGTACAACGCCCGTGACATGGCGGTACTGCGCGCTTCCATCTGCTCGGCACAGGTGATTCTGGCGTCGGCCACGCCCTGTCTGGAAAGCTGGGCCAATGCCGAATCGGGCAAATACCGCAAGCTTGAGCTAAGCAGCCGTTTTGGAAAGGCGGAGCTACCGGAGATATACGCCGTTGACATGCGGGTCGAGAAGCTTGCGCCGAGTCACTGGGTTTCGCCCACTCTTCGGGATGCGGTCAGGGCACGGTTGGATGCGGGTGAGCAGGCGCTTCTGTTTCTCAATCGCCGCGGCTATGCCCCCGTGACGGTCTGCCGTGCCTGCGGCCATCAGATCGGCTGCAGTCATTGTGATGCGCGAATGGTCGAGCACCGGTTCCGCAACCGCCTTGTCTGCCATCGTTGCGGTGAAACAGTGTCAATACCTTCCATATGTCCGTCCTGTGAGACCGAGAACCGGCTGGTTCCGGTCGGGCCTGGGGTAGAACGGCTTTCTGAAGAGGCCCTGGAACTGTTTCCTGAAGCCCGCATCGCAGTGCTTAGCTCTGATCTGTTTGGATCGGCTCAGGCGCTCAGGACGCAGGTAGAGGCAATTGCCGCCGGCAAGGTTGACATCATTGTCGGAACCCAGCTCGTGGCCAAGGGTCACAATTTTCCGCTGCTGACATTGGTCGGTGTCATTGACGCGGATCTTGGACTGCATGGGTCTGACCTGCGGGCGGCGGAGCGCACCTTTCAGCTGATGCGGCAGGTTGCGGGCCGCGCCGGCAGGCAGGATCGCAGGGGCGAGGCGCTGCTGCAGACCTGGCAGCCGGAGCATGCGGTCATTCAGGCAATTCTTTCGGGAGATGAGGAGAGCTTCTGGCGCACGGAGGCTGCCGGAAGGCGGGAGGCGGGCGTTCCGCCGTATGGACGTTTCGCGGGAATCATACTTAACAGCCTCGATGAGAAAGCCGCTTTCGGAATCGGCCGTTCCCTTGCTGCGAAGGACGCGCCGCTCCGTGAGATCGGCGCCGAGGTCTTTGGTCCGGCTCCCGCTCCTGTTGCCCGTATCCGTGGACGCCATCGCGTGCGGTTACTGGTCAGGGCTCCCAAGACGGTTCCGCTTCAGCCTGCGCTTGCGAAATGGGTGGGGCAGGTGAGGATCCCTTCAGGCATTCGCCTGTCAATCGATATTGATCCGCAGACATTCTACTGACCTTGGTTTGGATTGGGGTTCCTGCGTTACCGGGTCGAAGTGCCGTTCGCTCACGTAATCCCGTCCCGCTTTCAGCCCGAAGCGCAATATCTTCGGAATCTGGATATCGACCGTAATTTCTACCAGCCAAATTATTGAACTTCAGGCGATCATCGAGAGGAAACAGTTCCTTCGCAATCGTTCGGTGGTATGGTTGGTTGCAGGATCGTTTCACTGCGGCAGTTCCTGCAGTACAATTGTGGCACCGCTACGGAATATTTGTACCAAGGTGTTCGCAAACAACATGAGCATAGCCTTGCGCTTCCCCGTTTGTGGGATCAATGAAGTCGGAAAGATCAAGGGTTCCGTCGTCGATATGGCCAAGGATTTCTTCCCTGTCCCGAATCAGTTCGGAATCGTTCAGGTTTAGCAACTCGATCATCTTTCCAGCCGCAGCATCTTTATCGAATTTAGGGGAGACTTTGCCCGTCAGAAGGAAACGAAAACGATGGGTGCATGCGGGATATTCGGGCTCAATGCAGTTGATCTCATCAAACTTGTCTTCCTTGGCGTTTCCACAGGTCTTCAAGGATTTCCCCGTCTGGCCTTTGGGGCCACAGCTTAGGAAAAGATTTGTGAAATCCACCGAGAGATGCGGGTATTTGGATTTCGGGCGGAAATGCTCGATATGGAACATTTCTGGACTGTCGAGGTGCAATCGGCACCCGCAATAGACGCACAGGTCGCGCTGAGCTTCCCGTAATGCATTGACAACGCTGCCTTTTATTTCTCCCCGAAGGTTAGAATAGGTTGGTTTCCAACTTGCACTTTCGAGAGCCAGCCAGTTCGTTAGTTCCGAAGGAGTTCTTTTCTGGTGGCTGCCCCTCATGCGTCGCCTTGCAGCCTCTTCAGCCGTTTACGCAGAACAAGCAGGGTCGGCACATCGTCGCTGATTTCCTGTTCGATCTTATTGAATGCATCCTTCGCGCCCACTAAATCGTTTCGATCGATTGCGGCATTGAATGTGTCGATCAAAGTGCGAACCAGTGGAAGGCGCTCTCGTGCACCGAGCACTCCTTCGAGTAGATAGTTGCTAGTCCGCCCTCGTGTGCTTCGGGGCATGGTCACTTTACTGGACCAGCCAGGCACATCCTCCTCGATAATGCGAACATTCCCGGCCTTGACGCCGGACAGTACCTGAGGAGAATGGGTGGTCACGATGAACTGGCACCCACGGAAGACATCTGCGAGCGTCGGCACGACTTCGTTTTGCCAGCCCGGATGCAGATTGAGTTCGACCTCGTCAATCAGCACTATGGCGGGAATCTCGTTTAGTGGTCTGTCCGGGTCGAATACCTGAAGCCGTCGTGCCAGGTCTGCGAGCAGGATGATGTAGGACATTTCCCCGCCGGAAAGGTTACTGACATGGACCCGTTTACCGTCAAGCTTGACGAAATGTAATCCAGGAGGTGATGCTGTAGAGTCAAAGTAAATGTGTACAGTGCCATCGATTTTCTCGATCAATCGTCGGATTGCTTCAAGTTGTGGATCCCTGTAATCGCGCTCGCCATCTCGCACCCGACGTGCCTCTTGCGCATCGCGCTGGTCCCACCATGTCTCAAGGTCGCTGATTGCCCACAAATCAGTCTGAAGCGATCTGTCCTGGACCGCGTTTGGATCAAAGACATTAGCGCGTGAGCTTGCGGAGCGCCTCTGTTCCCCAATGGCGAACCTTCCTGCCTGACGGTAATAGATGAACCTAGGTAGTCGGGGGAGTGCTTCGTTCGAGCTTACTTGGATGAAGTTGCCGACGGTAGAATAGCCCTGTCCCGGCTTGGGGAGTGTTCCGTCATGGTCACTCGGGACAATAGGCCAGGCATAACCGTCGATCTCGACATCAATGGTTCCTACTGAGGGCTCATCCGACCGACGGTCTCCGAATTCGTATTTCACACAAAATCTCGCACTATCTGCGTCTTCGTGAACGAATTGCCCAGACTCCAAGGGGAAAGGGAAGTTCATTTCGCTGCCTTTCGGCAGCGGATTATTGTTTTTCCATAGCTCAATCAATGCTATGGCCAAGGCGTCCAGAATCGAGGTTTTTCCCGCACCGTTTGGGCCGACAACTACGGTCAAATCAGGTTCAAAGGCGATCTCTATTTCCCGTATACCGCGAAAGTTCGAGATTTGCAGGTCGGTGAATCGCATCATCAATGCCCTCTGGAAGTCCGTTTACTGGTCGTGTCATATATCTGATGGAAATTCGACAACGGTGCGGTCTTCGGGTCATTCGAGTCTCGCCCGATCAGGCGGCGAGGTCAAGGGTCAAGAGGTTCGCCGATCAGGACAGGGCCTGCCAGCCGTCGATCTTGCGCATCTGGATCTGGCCCGACGCCAGCTGAACATAGCAGCATGGGCACGGTCTCCGCACAAGGCAGCGCAGTCCAGGTCTGTATTCGTCGCCGGAACTTCCTGTCCGTTCGTTTTGCTGTGTTGGCCGTCCGCGCCGATCCTGTGTGTCCGATTCGGAAGAAGAGATTCAACGATGCATGTGATGGAAGTTCTGTACAGCTGTGCAGTGCCCAACGTTTTGGCCCGCTGCATAGCCACGGCTTTCGGCCGGAGATGTTGGACCGTTCTGTTTATTCTGTGGAGGGTTTTCTCTTCCGATGATCTCGCCGAGGAGGACTAGGGCGGATCGGGCGGGGTGATGGCCAAGCGGTTCCAGCGGCATTCCGCGCAGTCGACTGACCGAAACTCCTTCGGTAGTGGGAGTACGGGCGGAGACCGGTTACAGGTTAGGGGGGTGCCCGAATACGCATTCAAGCAGCCGAATCGCTTCATCTCGAGGCTCGGCGAGCGCTGAACGGTCCTCGCCGGGAAAAAAGCGGGCTCGGGTCGCCGTCGGCATCGGGTTGGGTGTGAGCACATGAACTCTTGGACCAATGCGGGCTGTTTCAGCGGACCAGGCGTGCGCAAGCGCGATCTGCGCAGCCTTGCTCGCTGCATAGGCTCCGAAAAACTTTTCGGATGAATGCGGATCATCAAAGAATACCGCCTGCGACCCGTCGCTCCTAAGCAGTGGTGCGACCATCGGAATCAGCGTCGCGGTGGCGGTCGCGTTGGTCGCAATCGCTATCCGCCAGTCATTGGCGTCAATATGGTCCACTGGAGACAGTGGCGGAGCATGGATTGCCGTGTGAATCCACAGATCAAGCCTATCCCAGCGATCATGGATCGAGCGGCAGAGATGCGCCATGGCGTCGGACTGGGTGATATCCATGGGTGCAAGCGTTGCGCTGCCTCCCGCCGCCTGGATGCGGTCGTCGAGCTCCTCCAGCCCACCTACGGTGCGGGCCACCACGACGGTGTGATGGCTTACTGCCAAAGCCTCGGCGATGGCCGCGCCAAGGCCACGCGAAGCACCAGTGACAAGGGCTGCTCTTACGCCTGACATGGTGTGACATTTTTCATTGGGTGCCAGTGGAGGCAAGCCAATCTTGACAGTGATGCGAATCTTTGGAATGTCGCGCAGCATCGAAATCCGAAACACAGGAGAGTCAGATGACCCTGTCCCGTGCTCTATTTCCCGCGATGTCATGGCTTACACAGATGCTGCTGGTGCTGGGCGGAACGGTTCTGGTCGCCATTTCGGCGCAGATCGCGGTTCCGATGTTCCCGGTGCCGATGACGTTGCAGACCCTTGCGATCCTGGTCGTAGGTCTTGTCTATGGCGCGCGGCTTGGAGCCATCACGTTGCTGGCCTATCTTGCCGAAGGTGCGGTAGGTCTTCCGGTCTTCGCCAATGGCAATGCCGGTCTGGCTTACATGATGGGACCGACAGGTGGATTTCTGCTCGGCTTCGTGATCATGGCGTTCCTTGCGGGATATGCAGCGGATCGTGGGCTGACAGCGGGAGTGGTGTCCACCTCTGCCGTAGCTCTGGTCGTCTCCGCTCTGCTCTACATTCCCGGGCTGCTTTGGCCGGCCTTGGCCCTGGGCAAGACCCTGGACGTACTTTGGCTTCACTGGATGTCGCCGTTTCTTGTCGGTGATGCCGTGAAGGCGATTCTGGCGGCTCTTGTGGTAACCGGTGGCTGGGCGGTGCTGGGGCAGCGCCGCGGCTGATCCCCCGTTACGGATTCCGGATATGCGTCGCGTCAGGGCAAAGTGCGGCGCATCCACGACTCGGTCTCTGTCGCGAAATCACATTCTTCCGAGGTTTGTGGCAACTGGGAACGGTTCTTGGGAGCCGCTCGCGCCATAGTCGTTTGGAAGCGCGGTTAGGCAGGCCGAGTGCGGCAGGTGAAGCTATGCGGCCGCAATTCCCGCTTCGTCCTCGATCATTGCAGGAGTCCGGATCGGGTAGTCGCCTGAAAAACACGCATCGCAATATTTGGGTTTCCCTGGATCACGACCCATTGATTCGCCGACGGCTCGATATAGGCCATCAAGCGAAATGAACCTAAGGCTGTCGATTCCAAGATGCTCACGCATCTCCTCCTCATTCATGGTCGCGGCCAGAAGCTTCTCCTTCTGCGGGGTGTCGACGCCGTAAAAACATGGCCACGCAGTGGGGGGGGAGGCGATGCGGAAATGAATCTCCTTTGCGCCGGCGTCGATGACCATGTCCTTGATCTTTCGACTGGTGGTGCCCCGAACAACGGAATCATCGACGAGAATCACCCGCTTGCCCTTTACCAGCGCCCGGTTGACGTTGAGTTTCAGACGTACCCCCATGTTGCGGATCTGGTCGGTGGGTTCAATAAACGTACGGCCCATATATTGGTTGCGGATGATGCCCATCGCATAAGGAATGCGCGACGCCTGGCTATAGCCGATGGCTGCAGGTGTGCCACTGTCGGGGACCGGACAGACGAGATCGGCATCGACATACGCCTCCCGGGCAAGTTCCTCGCCGATCCTGTGTCGGGTCGTATAGACCGACTGGCCGCCGAGAATGGAATCAGGCCTGCTGAAATAGACATACTCGAAAAGGCAGAATCGTGGCCTACAGTGCTCGAATGGCCTGAAGCTCTCGATGCCTGCCCCGGAAATCACCACCATTTCACCTGGCTCGATTTCGCGCACGAACTCCGCTCCGATGATGTCGAATGCACATGTCTCCGAGGACAGCGCCCAACCATCGCCGATCCTGCCGAGCATTAGCGGGCGGACCCCATGTGGATCCCGCAAGCCGATGAGCTTTGTGCGCGTCATCGCAACGATGGAAAATGCACCCTCCACCTGTCGCAGCGCGTCCATGATTCGTTTGGGTATGGTGCGCTGGGCCGATCGCGCCATCAGGTGAATGATGCACTCGCTGTCGGTGGATGACTGGAAGATCGAACCGCGTTCGATTAGATCGCGCCTAAGCGCGACTGCGTTTGTGATATTGCCGTTATGCGCGATCGCAGCACCTCCCATGGAGAATTCCCCGAAGAACGGCTGGACATCACGAATCGCTGTACTGCCCTTGGTACCAGCCGTGGAATATCGGACATGGCCGATGGCCAGCGGTCCTGGTAGGGATTCCATTAGGGAAGCTCTTGTGAAGCTGTCACGCACATAGCCGAATCGGCGCGCAGAGCTGAAGCCCGAATCCGGGTCATGGCTGACGATGCCGCAGGCTTCCTGTCCACGATGCTGGAGGGCATGTAGTCCGAGAGCGACAAAGTTGGCTGCCTCTGCAACCCCAATGACGCCGAAGACCCCGCACTCCTCCCGAAGCCTGTCGTCATCGACCGGATATGTGGGGAAGCGGGTGGCAGGCGAAGGGTCTGGAGAAGTTTCGGGCATTTCAGCTGATCTCCGAATCAATATTTACCGCCACTCAATTCCATATACACCAGATTGTGTGAATCGATACAGAATTCTCAGATTACTGTGGTTTGGTCGTAGAGGACCAGAGATGCTGGCGCTTACCCGTGAGTCATACGGGCGGATTGTCTGACGAAGCAGGGCACTGCGCAAAGCGGCTTCCGGGCCGGCTGGCGTTGGATTGCGTATGCACGGCTTTCGGGTTCCGATTGATGTCCAACCTGTCGCATCTTGACCTGTCAGGCACTGCAGGCGCCAAGCAGCTGTTCATAGTAGTCGTGGATCCAGCCCGGGGCCTCTTGAGTGATGCGACTGCTGAGCAGATGCCTGCTGTCGTCAAATATCTTTGTGGTGACGCTGTCGTCGACTGCAGGGAGCGCATCGTCGAAACCGATAAGGTCATAGACAACGAGCAGAACCGCGACGAGCAGGAAACCGCGCGCTACGCCGAACAGGAATCCGGCTCCCTGGTCAATCCCGTTGAGGCTGGAACGCTGCACGGCCGATGACAGGAGAGGTGTGAATACCGACAGGATGGCAAGCGCGATCGCGAATACGACCGCAAACGCGAAGAGCGTGGAAAGTTCGCAGCTGTCGCGCAGGTAATCACCCACCATCGGAATTTCCCGGACCAATGGCTCAGCCATGGGAGCGAAGAGAAATGCGACAACGGCGGCGGCGACCCAGCCAAGGATGGCCATCGATTCGCGTATGAAACCCCGGGAATAGGCGAGCAGTGCCGAAACCAGCACAACTGCGGCAACCACTCCGTCTACAACCGTAAAGCCTCCCATGTTAGTACTCCGCTCCCTATCCCGCGCTGAATGTCTCACCAACGACCTGGACCAGATCCACCATCGGTCTGACCATCATCTTCGGTTCGCTTCCAGTCCTGCTCCGCGTAGGAATGATCGCCGTGGTGAAACCAAGTTTTCTGGCCTCTTTCAACCTGTTTTCTGTTTGAGTTACGGTCCGCAGTGCTCCCGAGAGGCTGATTTCGCCAAACACTACGGTATTTCGGTCAAGCGCCGCGTCCTCGCGTGCGGAAAGCAGTGCGGTGGCCACCGCCAGGTCGGCGGCAGGTTCCGTGACCTTCATGCCACCTGCGACATTGAGATAGACATCAAGACCGGTGAACGGAACGCTGCAGCGGGCTTCCAGAACGGCGAGGATCATGGCAAGCCTGCTGCTGTCCCAGCCAACGACTGCACGGCGTGGCTGTGGATGGGGTGAGGGCGCAACGAGTGCCTGGAACTCGACGAGGACCGGGCGTGTGCCTTCGATACCGGCGAAAACCACCGAACCTGGCACCGGCGTATCACGTTCGCCCAGAAACATCGCGGATGGGTTCGGAACCTCGGCCAGTCCGCTGCCGGTCATCTCGAAGACGCCAATCTCGTCCGCCGGACCGAAGCGGTTCTTGACCGCACGGAGTATACGGAACTGATGGCTGCGCTCGCCCTCGAAATAGAGCACTGTGTCGACCATATGCTCAACGACGCGGGGGCCGGCGATCTGCCCTTCCTTGGTAACATGGCCAACAAGAATGACGGCGCAGCCCTTTCTTTTGGCGAATGCCGTCAGTTCGTGTGAGGTGGCACGGACCTGACTGACTGATCCCGGGGCGCTCTTGATGCTGTCAAGCCACATGGTTTGGATCGAATCGATGACGACGAGATCCGGAGCCTCCGCTTCCAGAGTCGTGAGAATGTCCCGGAGGTTGGTTTCGGCCCCCAGCTTGACCGGTGCATCGGACAGCCCAAGGCGCTCGGCGCGAAGGCACACCTGTGCCGGAGCTTCCTCCCCGGAGATGTAGAGTGACTTCCTGTTCCTGCGTGCGAAGTTTGAAGCTGCCTGCAGGAGCAGCGTAGATTTTCCGATTCCAGGATCACCGCCTACCAGAATGGCACTTGCGGGAACGAGCCCGCCTCCGAGCACTCGGTCAAGTTCGGCGATTCCGAGGCTGTTGCGACGGGGTGGGGGGGCCGCGGCAGCGAGATCGTTCAGTCGGATAGAGTTGCTTCGTAAGCTTCTCTTCCCCTTCTTTCCCGGACCAGAGTTTAGCCCTCTCTCCTCTACAATCGTGTTCCATTCTCCGCAGGAGTCGCAGCGTCCTGACCATTTGCCATGCTGAGTACCGCAGGCCGTGCAGGCAAAAGTGGAATCCCTGGACATGTGAGGGGCATGCCCATTGACGCTCCCATAATCAAGGGGATCCTTGTTTCCTCTGAATCGGTTCGCTCAGATGGAGTGTCGGCACTGGGCACCCAGATAGGTGTTCGGTGCATTCCAGCGGATAGCCCTGGACCGGCTCACCAAAGTGAATTCCAGATGGTGCCGTTGGTCTGGGTCGGAAGCCTGAAGTCGTTTGCCGGGATCATGGCGATGAATCCCTGATCCGCTAACGCAGGGCCTTGATTGGACCTATTGCGCTTCCTTCAATGAACTGCCGCAGATGAGGGTCAGGTGCGGTATCCATCTCCCCCACATGGCCAGTCCATTGAATCACACCGTCATGAAGCATCGCAACCCTGTCAGCGATGGCGCGCACCGACCCCATGTCATGGGTTATGGTAATCGCAGTAGCTCCCATCTCCTTTACGATTTCCCGAATCAGGTCATTGATGACGCCCGCCATGATCGGATCAAGTCCGGTAGTTGGCTCGTCGAAGAAGATTGTCCTGGGCTCGGTCGCGATCGCCCGAGCCAGCCCAACCCGTTTACGCATTCCTCCCGACAGTTCGGAAGGGTAGAGGTCAGCGGTCTCCGGACCCAATCCGACGCGGCGCAGCTTTGTGATGGCGATTTCCCGCGCTTCCCGGTTCGAGTGCCCTGGTTTGCTGCGCAGAAGGCGAAAGGCAACATTCCGCCAGACGCTGAGCGAATCAAACAGTGCCGCATTCTGGAATAGCATTCCAAAACTGGAGAGAAACGCATCCCTGTCAGACTCGCGCATGTCCTTCCCGTCAACCATAATCGTTCCTGCATCAGGCCGAACCAGGCCGAGAATGCATTTCAGCGTGACTGATTTGCCTGTGCCCGAACCGCCGATAATGACCATGCTTTCGCCCTGGGTTACGGTCAGGTTGACTCCACACAGCACGCGGTTGCCGCCGAACGCTTTGTGGACGTCTCGGAGTTCGATCATCGACGCATCCCCATCCAGGCTAGGGCCCGGCGCCTCCGATGCCAGTCCACGAGACCCGATGGTGGTCCGATCCTGTGCCACGGAAGCGGGAGGATGGAAAGATCGCAGGTGCGCATTAGAAGAACAGCTCCGTAAGCAGGTAATTTGACGCAAGAATCAGAATCGACGAAGAGACAACCGCGTTTGTCGTGGCACGGCCGACGCCGCGGGCGCCACGATCGGAATTCATGCCATGATAGCAGCCCATCAACGCGACGATGAAGCCGAATACACCCGCCTTGACCAGACCGGAATATATGTCGGCCGCTTCCAGAAACTCCCAGGTGGTGCGTAGATAGACGGGTGTGCTGAAGTCAAGCCTCGTAACTCCAACAAGATAACCGCCCATGATACCGATCACGTCCCCGACTGCCGCAAGCAATGGCAGGGCCACAGTCGCGGCAAGAACACGGGGAACCGCAAGATATTTGATCGGGTTCATGGAAAGCGTCACCAGAGCGTCGATCTGTTCGGTGACTTTCATGGTGCCGAGTTCCGCCGCGATGGAAGCGGAAACGCGTCCTGCGACCATGAGGCCGGTCAGTACGGGGCCAAGTTCGCGCACAATGCCGATGGCAACAATCTGGGGAACGACGGCCTCGGCATTGAAGCGTGATCCACCCGAATAGATCTGCAGTGCCAGGGCTCCGCCCGTGAATAATGTGGTCAGGCCGACAACGGGAAGACTGAAGTAGCCAATGGTTAGCAGCGCCGAGAAGAACTCACGGAAGTAGAACGGTGGTCGAATGGCGTGACTGAGGGTCAGGGCGCAGAAAATCGCGACCCGGCCAATCGCAGAGAGCATTGCGAGCGTGGACCGGCCGACAGCGGCGAGCGGACCAGCGAGTGTCTTCATGCTCCCCCCCTATGGTTGTGGGAATGTCTGGATCCAGGCAAAGTAAGAATTTCATGTCCGATTGTGTCCGCTGAACTGGCGAGGCTGCCAACCAACGGGCTCCCGCATACTGGATTTGGCGTCTCGGGCGCGAAATCGAGATGGCTTATGTAGATAGAGATCATGTTCATGTATACCCATCCGATGAGAGGGAAGGGGGATTTCCTGGTGGGCGGTGCCGCGTGGTCTGACGGCGAGCGCAGGATTTCGTCCGCATGTCCCGCGGCAACTGTGGCGATTCATGAACTCTCATACCCAGCTGCCTCTTCGGCCTTGACAGGGCGAATCCGGATAACCGGAACCTGAAGCGTGGCAACTTGGTGTGCATCCCTGTATGGCAGGCTCCATGCAGTCCCGTTCCGGGGCGGATGAGGTCGAACTGGAGGCTGCGACCGAGCGGGAATCCACCGGTTGCGACCAGGGAAAGCGGGGTACCGTCGCTTCCCACCTTCTCTCGGAAATGGCTCAGTGGTCTTCTTTTAGTCGCACAGTCAGGTTCTTCCGCACTTTCCGGACAGCTGACTGGAAGTCGCGGGTTCCCTTGCAGGGCCATTCGCCGAACAAAGGACCAATCCCCCGGCTTCCTGCCTAGGCGGTTCGTGCCGGAATCAGGCTGGATGCCGATAGCTGCACCTGGCTGCGCTTCGAGAAGTCGGTTCAGCTGCTCGGCGGCGTTTGGGAGCGGGAAGATCCTAAGGTCTTCGGCCATGGTCGTCTGGTCACGCATATGGCCAGAATAGCGGAAGATCTGGGAGGTATCTCCAACGAATTTCCGTATCGTAGCGCCATGCGCATCGCTGGTGAAAAACGAGCGTGCGCCCACACTCGGAAATGAGTGCGCCACCTGCACGCTGCGGAAGCCGTAGCCTATTGCCCTGAAGGTGGCTGCGGTTTCGTCCCATGCGGCAGTCGGACGGTCAGGCGCCTTTCGGTTCCGCATGGTCGCATCAACATCAATGGTGAGAATACCGGTGTTCATGGGGTGTCGTTTTGGCGGGATGGTTCTGGCAGCGCAAGTGGAAAGCGGCGGTCCTGCCTACGGCCGGACCGGGACCGGTATGGGGCGGGAGGGGCGATCGGCATCTCTTGCGCCAGCAGGTATGCGAGGGACATGGCGAGGATTCTCCACATTGCTTTCCCAAGCTCCGGAGAACGGCTCGGACAGAGAATGAATTCACCGTCTGCGATCGCCTGAATCGCCGAAAGCCGGTCGAGCCGCAGAACCGATACGACAATGCCCTGAGCTCTTCGCCGCCAGTATCCCGACTTCCGTATCGGATATGAGCGGCCGGGATTCGGAGTGAGGATCTCCCGAACCGCCACCTATATGGGTCAGTATTCGAGGACTTCGTCCTGCTGCCAGGATTGGGCCAGATTTCCAAAACGCGTGAACCTGCCCTCGAAGCTGAGATCGACCGTGCCAATCGGGCCGTGACGCTGCTTGCCGATGATGACTTCCGCACGGCCAAAGGCCTTCTCCATCAGTCTCGCCCATTCAGCTGTGGCCTCGATGTCGTGGTCACCGGGCTTTTCGCGTTCCAGGTAGTATTCCTCCCGGTACACGAACATCACGACATCGGCATCCTGTTCAATGGAGCCTGATTCACGCAGGTCGGCCAGTTTTGGGCGTTTGTCTTCCCGCTGTTCGACCTGCCGCGAGAGCTGGGAGAGCGCGACGACGGGAATGTCGAGTTCCTTGGCCATTGCCTTCAGGCCCTGGGTGATTTCCGCGACCTCGTTGACCCGACTGTCCCTGGCCGAGGTTGGACGTACAAGCTGGAGGTAGTCCACGAAGAGGGCGTCAAGCCCATGGGTGCGCTTCAGCCGCCTCGCACGGGCCAGAAGCTGGCTGATGGGAAGCGCCGGGGTGTCATCGATGAAAAGGGGGCAGGATTCCAGGGTTTTCGCCGCCTCGCAGAATTTGCGGAGCTGCTCTTCGGTAAGGTCGCCCCGACGGACCTGCTCGCTGGGGACCTCCGACACCTGGGACAGAATCCGCGCCGCGAGCTGCTCGGCGCTCATTTCAAGGCTGAAGAAACCGACGACTCCGCCGTCGACAGCGCCCTGGGAACCGTCAGTACGGGTTCCGCTCCTGAATTTCCTGGCGATGTTGAAGGCCACGTTGGTTGCAAGCGCGGTCTTCCCCATCGAAGGGCGTCCGGCGATGATCAGTAGGTCGGAACGGTGCAGGCCGCCCAGTTTCCTGTCCAGATCCGTGAACTCCGTGCCCAGGCCGGCGAGACCGCCGTCACGACCGAATGCCGTATTCGCGATTTTGACGGCGTCCGTCAGGGATTTGGTGAAGGTCTGGAAGTCGGTATCGATCCGCCCCTTTTCCCCCAGGCTATAGAGCGCCTGCTCGGCTTCGGTGATCTGATCCGTGGGAGTGCTGGCTATATCGACACTGGCCGCCTTGTCGGAGATTTCCGTTCCGAGCCTGATCAGCTCGCGGCGAATCGCGAGGTCGTAGATCATCTGCGCATAGTCACGTGCGGCGAGGCTGGAGATCGCCACGGCGGCGAGTTTGGACAGGTAGACGGGGCCACCGAGCTCCCTGAGGCCTTCGTCATCCTCAAGGAAAGCCTTGAGTGTCACCGGGGAAGCCAGTGAGTTCAGCTCAATTCGCTGGGCCGCCACCTCAAAGATCCGGGCGTGTACAGGTTCGTAGAAATGTTCGGGCTGGATGATTCCGCTAACGCGGTCATAGGTGTCGTTGTTGGTCAGGATCGCGCCCAGAAGGAGCTGCTCAGCTTCAACGTTGTTGGGCAGCGTGGGGGACTCTTCCGCCGCCCGGTCAGGATGTATGCGCGTGATTTCGTTCATCTGGCCTGATTCTCCAATTTGATACCGAAAGACGCCAATTCCGCCGACCTGTCAAAATCTGGAAAACCCGGTGAAGAACCGAGTATTGATTTACCATTGTCAACATGGGGTCATCGACACCTCGCGACTATCTTGTATGATTCGACCTCAAACAGACATCATATGGGATTAGTGCTGATTCCTGAAATGAAATTATTCACAGGGGAGGGATGTTGGGCGGCGACCGTTCTCCACAGAAATCCATCATTTTCCACAGAAATCGACCCGGGGGCGGTGACTCGGTCTGACCTTCCTGGCGGTACTGTACATCTCACGGCTGGCGAACGCGTTTTCGAAAAATGCCTGGATAGAAACCGGGGTGGAAATATGGGCGGCGAAAGTCAGACTGGCACAAGGCCACCGCCGTCGGTTGATTTGCTACTTCGCCGGTATCGGTAGAATTGACATACGGTGTGAGAGGGAAGTGAGGGGTGTGAAGACGACAGTTTCCATGATCTAAAAAAACCTTCGACCGACCAGGTGGAGACTGACAAGGCGCTCTGGAGCCAGATACTTTCCGGGCGGAAGGTGGCCCTCGACAATGGGGTCGGCATCTATTTTCCGGACAGAATCGAAATGTGTGGCCGTGAGTACTGCATATCAGGTGCCCATCTGGTACCGCCGCCGAACCCGATGCTGTCCGAGGCGGAGGAATCATGTTGGGACGGTCTCCCTGACGGGTCCGTTGATCGGGGCTCTAGCCGCTTCATCTGGCGGTTCAGCTACTGGTGTTGATCGGCAGTCGGCTCTTTGGAGCTCTCCATGTCGGGCAGGTCGAATTGAGACACTACCCGCTCTGCGCGACTGGCACATGCTTCGATGTGGGCAGTCCGCTCCGGTAAGGGCAGGATCGGCCGTTTCGTTTCGCTGAGACGAGGGTACCGGGTAACTACGGTAATTCGGTCCTGGCGCGGTAGTCATCCAACGTTTTTCCCGTCTCATCGACAAAAAGGGCGGGCAGTACAATGAGGGACTGGATCTGGTCGATGCGGAATTCCACAAAGTCGTTTGCGAGTTCGCACCAGCAGGTGGCGGTCCAGACCCGGCCCCAGTATTCGAGCGCGAGAGGACGGATTGTTCGGTGTGTTTCGACACCGTCGCTGGTGCGATGGGTGACCGCGAGTTTCTGGCGGGCCCGAACCGCGGCCCGGATCGATGGCATGTGCCGGAAACCTGCGGCTGTGTCGGAGAAGGGGTAGGTGGCAAAGCCCCAGCTTTTCGGGGGTGCGGTTCGGCTTTCAGGAAGGACTGCGTCAATCTTTGCGGAGAGGCTGCGGGCCGCCTCGCGGAGTTCGTCGTCATCCGCCTCTCCCACGACTGAAAGCCCAAGATGCAGAACTTCCAGTTCCGCCATAGTGAGGTTGAGCGGCGGAAGGGTCACAGGCACCGTAATCTGGTAGCCAAGGCCGCGCATGCCTTCCACAGGAATTCCTGATGCGGCGAGCGTGTGCATGTCCCGGTAGACCGTGCGCAGTGACACACCGGTTCTTCGGGCGATGTCTTCGGCGCGGTGAAAGCGGCCATCGCGCAGAATCTGGATCAGTTCCACCAGCCGGTTTGAGCGCTTTGTTGGGATATGATGATCATTAACTGCCATTATTCTGACAACTGACAGAATAATGGCAAAAATTCAACCAAATTTGGCGGCGAATTTGCGATCACGATCCGAAACCACCTTTTAAGGTGCTCCGAACCTGCCTAGATAACCGGGTAGTGAACGCAATTTGTCAGAGGCTCATTGAGCTTCCGTGGAGAGCCGAGATGCAAACACCCTATATCTTTACCAACGTACCGCCAGTTGGCTGGCTCCTGATCGCGGTTGTCATTCTTGTGCTTTTTGGCCGTGGCAAGATTTCCTCTCTGATGGGTGAGGTTGGCAAAGGCATCACCAGTTTCAGGAAGGGCATCAAGCAGGGCGAACAGGAGCTTGAGGACGCAGAGGCCGCAGTTGCGCGCGACGTGACCCCCGAGAAAGAGAAAGACCAGTCGTAACTGTTCTGAGGAGGTCCACCTGACATGGGTTGGATGGAACTTCTTGTCGTGGGCGTTGTCGCCCTGATCGTCGTTGGACCGAAAGATCTGCCCGTCATGTTTCAGACCCTTGGTCGCATAATGGCTAAGGTCAAACGTATGGCGCGAGAGTTTCAGACAGCGATGTCGGATGCAGCCAAGGCTTCAGGCACTTCTGACATTTCAAAGGAACTCAAGGGTCTGACATCGCCGAAGACGATGGGACTCGATAAGCTGAAGAGTGCCGCTGACAGTTTCGAACGTTGGGATCCAATGGCGTCACAGCGCCAGAATTCGGGGTCTGGCAAAGGACCCGAAACCGCAAAACTGACTGAAGAGCGGGCTCAGCAGGCCAAACTGATCCGCGAAAGGACGGCGAAGGCCGCAAAGGCACGGCTTGACCGCGAGGCGGAGAAGGAGACCGGAAAAGGCGGGGACCTGACGGAAGGATTCACCGAAGGAAACGCGGCCGAGAAGTCGGGTACGGTAGGTGGAAACGGGACAACGCACAAGGCTGCGCCAGTCCAGACGAAGGAACCGGACTCCGCTGTAGGGCCGACCACCACGGAATCAGCCGAAAAGAGCAGGGTGTGATCCATGAGTCGGACGGACGACGACCATATTGAAGACACCAGCGCACCGCTTATCGAGCATCTTGCGGAACTGCGTACCAGGCTGATTCGTTCGGCGATCGCTTTCGTTCTGTGCGTCTTTGTCTGTTTTTATGTCTGGAGTCCGATCTTTAACTTCCTGACCACTCCGATCTGTGCGGCACTTATGGAGCGTGACCAGGATTGCGGACTTATTCTCATCAAGCTGCAGGAGGGCTTTTTCGTTGCAATACGGATTTCGCTGATGGGCGGATTCGCGCTTGCCTTTCCTGTCATCAGCTACCAGCTCTGGCGGTTCGTCGCGCCTGGTCTGTACAGATCCGAAAAAAGCGCGTTCCTGCCGTTCCTGCTTGCATCGCCGTTCATGTTTTTCGCAGGTGCCGCTTTCGCGTTCTTCATCGTGATTCCGCTCGCCTTCGACTTTTTCCTGAATTTTCAGCAGATCGGCGGAAGTGGCGAACTTGCGGATGATGGCGTTGAGAATGTCGGCGATGCCGGAATAACTTTCCAGGGCTCGGTAGCCGAATACCTTTCCCTGACCATTACGTTCATTCTGGCATTCGGGCTATGCTTTCAGCTGCCCGTCCTTCTTTCACTTCTTGGGAAGGCCGGGCTCGTCAGTTCCGCCGGTCTGGCCACCGTGCGAAAATACGCGGTCGTTGCGATTCTGGTGGTTGCAGGACTGGTAACGCCGCCGGACGTTTTCACTCAGGTGATCCTGTTTGTCGTTGTCTACGGCCTCTACGAGGTCTCGATCCAGATTGTCAGGAGAATCGAGCGCCGCCGCGAGGCCCAGATGCGGGCTGAAGGCATCTGGTTCGAAGACGACGACGAAGAAGATCTGGATGAGGATTCCGGAGCGAGGACATCGTGAGCGCAGGTGCTTTGCGGCGCATTGCCGAGGCACTGGAAAGAATGAGTCCGCCTCCGGCCGGGAAAGCTGATTTTGAAGCGGCGGATGCGTTTGTCTGGCACCCCGAGGCAGACTGTCTTGATCCGGTGGAACGGGTGAACAGGGTTGACCTTTCGCTATTGGTCGGCATCGACCGGGTTCGGGACATACTGCTGGCGAATACCCTTCGGTTCGCCCGCGGGCTACCCGCAAACAATGCGCTTCTCTGGGGTGCCCGCGGCATGGGAAAGTCAAGTCTTGTGAAGGCGGTGCATGCGGAAGCCCTTGGTCAGGGGCTGGTCCTGAAGATCATTGAGGTTCAGCGCGAGGACCTGGCGTCGATCGGGCGACTGCTGAACATTCTACGGGCATCGGAGGCGAGGTTCCTGCTGTTCTGTGACGATCTGAGCTTTAGCCATGACGATCAGCACTACAAATCCCTGAAGGCTGTTCTCGACGGAGGGATCGAAGGTCGGCCGGACAACGTGGTGTTCTACGCCACTTCCAACCGGCGGCACCTGATGCCGAGAGACATGATCGAAAACGAGCGGTCGACCGCAATTAGCCCGAGTGAGGCTACGGAGGAGAAAGTATCGCTTTCCGACCGGTTTGGCCTTTGGCTTGGGTTTCATCCGTGCAGTCAGGATGAATATCTCGAAATGATCCGAGGCTATTGCGCTGCCTGGGGCGTCGAGATCGATATGGACAGGCTTCGGGCCGAAGCTATTGAGTGGCAGGCCACGCGGGGCGCGCGGTCGGGTCGCGTGGCATGGCAGTATTTCACCGATCTGGCGGGGCGAAAGGGTGTCAGGATCCATGCGGATGCAGACTGACCGGTGCTAGCCTCTCTCGTTCGGCGCTGGTTGGTGCTGGCTTCCGCCCGTTAATTCGAGCCTGTCTCCCGTTGCGACATCCCATTGTGGATCCGTCTATCCGCAGGTGGGGATTGCCGGCGTCACCGCAACTGTATTCGCCGATGACCCAACAAGCCAAAACACGCTGCTCCGACACGCAAGACAACCTCACATGCGCGGAATCAACAGGTTGTGCTGCACACCACAAAGCTGAAAACCGTTCTGGTCCTAACTGAATATCATTGGGCGTCATGGGGTCACCGGGGCAGGCGCGACCAGGGACCGTTCGGCGATGGTTGCTGCACGGCTGTGCAGAGCTTTCCGCCATGTACATCCTTTGGATTCCTTCCCTTTGGCGAACCTTCACAACACAGAATTTCCCTTCGAGTTTATCTGACACTGTTCGTCACGGGTCAGGACCGCTTAGGCGATGGTATGGCGCTCTTCTCTTCTTACGCGGAGTGCCGCTGCCTATGCGATTCGCAACATCCCCGTCTACCGCAGTCAGAAGCCCGCTACAGCAGGCTTTACACTTCAGCCTGGGGCGGAGGCTTCCAGCCGCCGCCTTGTCTCTTGTGAAACGGGTGTCACCATGTAGCCGGATTCAAGATCGCCGATCATGATGGAATCCTCATCAGGACCGCTTCGCCAGATAAGTCCGATCAGCACACAAAGCACGGCATCCAGCTTGTCCTGGTTGCCCTTTTTGGGGTGGGGGAGTCGGGACATGCAATTCGCCCAGGAAGCCAGGCCGGCAATCTCCATGGTGTCCGCCATCCTGCCGATAACCCGCAATACTTTTTTCCAGTCTTGCAGACGAAATTTTTTCCCTTTGTCGGGACTGTATTTGGGTGCGCCCTTCCTTTTGCCGAAATCCGGTTCCAGCGCTGTCAGCGCCAGCGCCGGAAAGACCTCGATCAGAAAGTGACCCTCGGTCGCCTTCCTCGCGTTCCGGGGACTTTGCTCAGCTGCCAGGTCCTCAATGAATTTCCATATGGGCGCGCCGTCACCAAACATGCTGGCCTTGTTCCCTCCCCGATAGGCCGGTTGCACACCACCGCCAACATAGCTGACGAGACGTGCGGCAAGTTTTTCGACGGGCCGCATACCTTTCACGTTCCTGACTATCGTCGGCTGGTCGATCGCGATAAGGCTCATGCCGTAATTGACTCGCTCCTGTCCAATGAATTTCCGGGCATCTCCAAATCTTGCTGGCCGGGGCTTTTCGAAGCTGGCCCTCCCGCCAGCGTCGAACTTGATGGCGCAGATGGCTCCGGGTCTTTTATCCGTCCAAGCGGAATCGAAGCCGAAAACAATGGTGCTAACTGGCGCACTGATCAGCATCTTCGCCTGGTCCTTTGATTCTTTTAATGAAGAAGGACATAGAAACAGAAGTATGACGATGGGTGATATCGTGGAGGCATTGGCATCAGATCCGCTCCAATGCGATGGCGGTAGCCTCGCCTCCTCCGATGCAGATTGCCGCAATCCCGCGGTTCAGGCGGCGTCGCTCCAGGGCATTAAGCAGGGTTACCACAATTCTTGCGCCTGATGCGCCAATTGGGTGGCCCAGAGCACAGGCTCCGCCGTTTACGTTTACCGTTTCCTGATCAAGGCCCATCTCTTTCATGAACACGATCGGAACGACCGCAAAAGCCTCGTTCACCTCCCATAAATCCACCCGTTCCTTCGGCCAGCCAATTCGGTCCAGAAGCATTTGCGCGGCGAAAATCGGAGCGGTAGTGAACCAGCCCGGCTCCTGGGCATGGCTCGCATGTCCAACGATTCGAGCCCTTGCGCTTAGCCCATGCGCCTCGACAACCCTGGCTGACGCAAGAACCAGAGCCGCGGCACCGTCAGAAATCGACGAGGAATTGGCGGCAGTCACCGTTCCGTCGGTGCGAAAGGCCGGCTTTAGATGTGGAATCCTTTCGGGCCGAGCCTTGAATGGCTGTTCGTCGCGATCTACCACCGTGCCGCCCTCGCCCACGCCGCATTTCACGGTTGTCCCACCCCGGTTGGTCGATACCGTCATCGGGGTCATTTCGCCTGCGAACGCTCCGCTGTTGCCTGCTGCGATGGCACGCTCTAGCGAAGAGATCGCGTACGCGTCCTGGGCCTCGCGGGTCAACTGGAATTTCTCTGCGCAGTCCTCAGCGAATGTTCCCATGAGGCGACCTTTGTCATATGCGTCTTCCAGCCCATCCAGAAACATGTGGTCCTCAGCCTTTCCATGCCCAATCCTTGCGCCCTTGCGCATATCAGGCAGGAGGTAAGGTGCCTGCGTCATGCTTTCCATGCCACCGGCAACGACGATATCGTTACGTCCAAGGGCAATCTGGTCGGCGGCGACCATCGCAGCTTTCATCCCGGAGCCGCACATCTTGTTCAGGGTGGTGGCCGGTACGCCCTGTCCGAGCCCTGCAGCGAATCCGGCCTGCCGCGCCGGTGCCTGACCTTGCCCTGCTGGCAACACGCATCCCATGATAAGTTCATCCACACCGCTTGCCGGCAGATTCGCCGACTCCATTGCCGCGCGAATGGCAACGCCTCCCAGTTGCGGTGCGGTTACGTCGGCGAGGACTCCCTGGAATCCACCCATGGGTGTCCGTGCGGCTCCCACGACCAGCACTTCATTCATGTCTTTCGCTCCCAGATCTCATATTCTGCGGACTCATATCGAATAAGAGTCGATGGCGTCCAGTCCGCTCGCATGAATGGACTGTACGGAACTATTGCCGAAAATGAGGATTTTCTGGGTAATGGATGAACTGGAGGGACATTCCGGAGACCTCGGTTCGGATCAGGGCTTGTGGACCCTCGTAGTGCGGTTCAGGGGCAGGGACCGTATCCGGATCCTCCAGCCAATGGAACTGTTTGTATGACCTTCTGTCATGCCGGCTCGGCCCTGATCTCCAGGAGGTTTCTTGCCTCGCGCCCGCAGGCGACGCCGACCAGGTGGACGGGCTCCCCCCGGTGGCGGTATCTGTCCGCATAGCCACGCTCCCGCATCTGCGCCAGGGCCAAGTCAAGCGCCGCCTCGGCCCCGTCGTCCCTCTCGACAACCTTGAACTCCAGCACGAAGACCTGCCCGCCCGTCAGCGCCACCATGTCCGCCCGCCCGCGGCCCGACGCCTCCTCGGCCCTAAGGTCCACCCCGATGGCGCGCAGGCACATGTGCAGCAGGCCCGCATACCACGCCTCGTATCGCGCCAGGTCGCCCCTCGCGTGCCACTGGTAGGGAATCTCCGCGAGATAGGAGCGCAGCCGGGCGGCGAACCCCCCGAAGTCGTTTGCCGCCAGCAGCGACACGAGCTCCCGGCCGTCGTCAAGCGGCTCCCTTCCCTTCCTGCCCAGATAGGCGAGCATCCCGTCGTTCAGGCTCAGCCGCACCTCCTGGTTGGGATAGTCCAGCCGGTAGAATGTCCTGACCCCCTCCCTCAGCTCCTCGACGATGGTCAGGTAGCCGGTCTGGAACAGCAGCGCCTCGGTCCCGATGTCGCCGACGTCGAACCTCGAGACCAGCGGCGTGTCCGCCACCCGGTTCTCCAGCTCCATCGGGCTGACGGACCTCTCCACCAGCGTCCGGAACAGGAAGGCCGGGGAGCCGGTCTCGAACCAGTAGGGACGGAACTCACGGTGCCGAAGCAGGAGCAGCACATCGTAGGGGTTGTAGACCCTCTCGCCGCCCCGCCAGTGGTAGCCGTCGTACCAGGTCCGGATGCCCTCCCGGTCCAGCCCCCCGAGCTCCGGCCCGAAGACCTCGTCGATGTCGCCGTCGGTGTAGCCGCAGACGGTGGCGAAGCGCGGGTCGAGGCTGATGTCCTCCAGGTTGTTGAGGCCGGAGAACAGGCTCACGCCGGTGACGAAGGTGAAGCGGACATGCTCGGCGCAGTCCTTGATGATGCCGTAGAAGCCGCGCAGGTAGTCCCGGTTAGCGACGGCGAGTTCCGGGCTGTCGAGAACGTCCAGGATCGGCTTGTCATACTCGTCCACGAGGACGACCACCTGCCGCCCGGTGGCGTGGTGAAGGCGGTCCAGGATGTTCCGAAGTCGCCGGGGGGCGGAGCTGGCCGTCGGTGCGGAATCCAGACCGTGTCGGCGCTCCATGCTCTCCAGCTGTTCGATGATGTCTCCTTCAATCTCTCCCGGATCGTCGTATTTCCCGCCAAAGCTGAGACGCAGGACCGGATGGCAGACCGACCAGTCCCAGTGGCCGTGGATGTCCAAGCCCCGGAACAGCTCCTCATGTCCCGCGAACAGCGACCGCAATGTGTCCAGCAGGAGGCTCTTGCCGAACCGGCGCGGCCGGGATAGGAAGTAGTGCCGCCCCTCCTCCACCAGCCGCCGGACGAGGGGGGTCTTGTCGACGTAGTAGCTGTCCGTCTCCCGGATGGTGCGGAAGTCCTGGATCCCGATCGGAAGCAGACGGCGGTTCATCGGCCTCTCCGCTGGTCGTGGCAGAACCTTGCGCCGTAACCGTTGTGGCTCTTCACTCCTGCGTCTTTGGTAGGATCACCTAGCACGGAGGGGGCCAGATCCCAAGGGAGATTCTGGACAGAGTCGTCGGTATCCAGCAAGCCTTCCGCGCAGCAGACGGATTTAACTGGGTCATCTGAATCTCCCTGTCTCGTCTGGCGCTTGATCGGCGATGCTGCCGGGGACCGAAAGAACTGCCTGGGAAGCGTTCACTCATTGGCTGAAACTCCAACCTGAACATTCACTGTCTGGGTGGGGAACAAGAAGAATTCCGGCTGTGCCGGAGGTGTGCGGGCGGTTCCTGTCTGGTGGCGCGTCGTTTCGTCTTCGCTAGGTCGGATTTGGTGTCACAGCTCCCCGACCGATGCCTATATTGGCAGATCGGTCGGCCTTTTGCCCCGTGTGCCGCTCCAGACAGATGCAGGAACGAGGACCTCGCCGCGGGCAATCAGCCGGGACGTGCGCACAACTCCAGCTGATCTGAACCGGAATTCACTGTCATCGTGAGAGAACTCCACCGTCACTTCGATTGAGCCCATTGGGTGCTCAATTGCGATGGTCGCCGGACTGGTTTTCACCCGATCCGCAACGCCTTCCATCACTGTCCCCGGTGCCAGCGCACAGGCGGCAAGGCATTGTGCACCGGTCACCGCTAACGTGGGATGTGTTGCCCAGGGCAAGAAATACCGTGCGCGAAAATTTCCGTCTGTCGCCGGTTTCGAAACCAGCCCGACTTTTGGCGTTACCTGTCTGGCTACATCTCCAAGGCCCATTCGCCTGCCTGCCTCAAGCCGGATCGCTTCCATCCTGACGAACAGATCCTGCATGGCATCCAGCTCCTCCTGGCTCTCATTTCCAACGATTCCGAAGTCCTGGGCCCGTGCGATCATCATCGGCATCGCCACATCAACGCAGGATACGCGTACGCCGCCGATTTCATCGGTGGTGTTGCCGGTCGGGAACATCGCTCCGGTACGTGATCCGACCACATCCATGAATTTCAGCACGACCGGTGCTGCCGTTCCTGGTACCCCGTCAATCGCCACATTACCGTCGTAGCGCACTTGGCGGTCAGGCGTCTGCACAACCTGTTCGATTAGGGCTCCGGTGTTGACCGCACGCACCCGAATCCGGGTTTCGCCTTCCGTAGCTTGAACGAGCCCCATTTCGATTGCGGCGGGCCCTACTCCTACAAGAATGTTGCCGCAGGTTGGTCCGTAATCCACCAGTCGCTCCTCAACCGATACCTGAGCGAACAGGTAGTCCACATCCGCTTTCGGATCCTCCGAACGGGATAGTATCGCAACCTTGGTTGTCACCGCACTGCCTCCGCCAAGGCCATCGATGTTGCGCGGGTTACCCGCTCCAATGGCGGCGATCAGCACCGATGACAGGACCGCCTCATCTTCCGGAAGATCGGAGTTCAGAAAGTATGGCCCGCGCGATGTCCCACCGCGAAAGAAGTGAAACGGAATGGCTGTCTGTGTCACGACTCATTGCCCCCTGCATGTGTAGGTTCGCGCGGATCCCCGTTCAGCGACCGGTGATCGCTCCGTAGCGGCCCAGGTGCAGACTCCCTGGCGCTTTGTCATCGACCCGGTGAAACCGGGTATTCGTTGAACCTTCCCACGCCACTGAACCCGTAAGTCCGTTGTGGCAGAATGGCGGACTCGGCTTTCCGACCCGGAATTTGGGCGACATCAGCCGAACGGCCAGGGAAGGCGCACGAATTCCTGAAGCAGTCCGGGCGGGAAGTCACGGTAGAGAATACCGGCCATAAAGCAGATGAACGCGATTCCGGTCGCCGAAAGAAACACGGTCCGAAGCCAGCCAAGCCCGGCACGGTAGCGAAAGAACGCGATCAGGAACACCGCCAGAGCGATTATGAAACCGGTGAGTGAAGCGAGAACCAGAAGGCCTGCAAACCAGGCCAAAGTGCCTGGAAGCGAATGCGGTGCCATGCCGTCGGTACCGGCTTCCCGGTCAGCGAAGATGGCGTGCTTCTCAGGGGCGCGCGCCATCCGGACCAGCAGAATCAGGCAACAAACCAGCGCTACCGTGGACACCGTCAGCGGGAAAATCTTGTCACTGATCAAATCGATCCGCATTGCGTTGAGCCAGGCTACGAAAAGATAGGCGGACACGAGAGCCAGGAAGATCAGTGGAGCGCGTTTCGCTCCGGTTTCGACCTCGCCTTCGGGCAGGATCTGCTTTGCCTGCCGCACGCCAATGATCACCGAAACCACCGTCAGAACGAATATTACGATGACAATCGGGGAGGCCACGAATTCAATTCCCTGCTCGAATCCCCGGCGGAACTTGGCGCCCGCAACTTGGTTTGCCATGTTCGAGAAGTTCTCCGCCTGGTTCGAAAGCACGAAACCGATCAGGAATGCTGGCCGGGACCAGTCGAAGCGGCGAAGGAAGATTCCGAGAAGGCCAACGGCAAACAGGGCCGCCAGATCCCATAATGTCTGGCGGGACTGAAAGGCCGCGAACGAGATCATCATGAACAGGAACGGTGCCAGCAGGGTAAAACGAATTGTCGTGAGCCGCGCGATACCGCCAGAAAGCGCGATGCACAGCCCGGCACCGACTACGTTGGCGAGTGCGAGTGACCAGACCACCGTGTAGGTTATGTCCAGATTGTTCGTGATTAACTGTGGACCGGCATCATATCCCAGAAGCGCGAGCCCCCCCAGAAAGACCGCCATAGAGCCCGAACCCGGAATTCCGAAGATCAGCGTCGGTACGAGGCCACCACCTTCCTTTGCGTTATTTGAACTTTCCGGTCCGATAACGCCGCGCACATCGCCTGAGCCGAAGCCCGAACGGTCTTTGGACGACTGAACTGTATGGCCATAAGCGATCCAGTCGACAACTGAACCTCCTAGACCCGGGATCACTCCCACGATTACTCCTAGTGTCGAACAGCGAAGGGATAGGAAGATGTTGTTCCACCAGTCGCGCACGCCGGACATCCAGCCAGCTCCGAGCGTTCCGGAGGACGAAATCGGTCTGTCGTTGCGAAGGAGCGAGATAATCTCCGGTACCGCGAAAATGCCCAGCCCAACGATCACGAGCTTCAGCCCGTCAGCAAAATACTGGTAGGCCTCGAACCTGATGGAACCGCTGGGAAAATATGACCAGCTCTCTGGCACCATCCGAAGGCTGCCACCGGCGCCGGCTTCGCCGATTGTGCCGACCATGAGACCGAGCCCCGCCGCGGCGACGCCCTTGAGCGGCAGGCGGCCAGCCAGGATCGCAACCATCGACAGTCCGAGGATGGTGATCATCAGCATTTCAGGAAGGCCGAAGGCGAGCACCAGCGGACGTGCCACAAGAATGAAGAAAGTCAGAATGAGTGCGCCAAAGAGCCCCCCGAAGAGAGACGAGGCGAAAGCCGCGGACAGCGCCCGCGCCGCCTCCCCCTTTTTTGCAAGGGGGAAGCCATCCAGTACGGTTGCCTGACTGGCGCTTGAACCCGGTATGCCCATCAGCACGCTGGCAAAAGTGTCTGATGTAGGGATCACCGCGACGAGTCCCACCATTAAGGCCAGCCCCGATACCGGATCCATTCCAAACATGAAGGGCAGGACCAGAGACAGGCCAGCGATTCCGCCAAGCCCAGGAAATACCCCTACCGAGAGCCCAAGCAGAACACCCAGAACCAGAAACATGATCTGCCGAGGCTGGAGGATCAGAGCGAACGCGTCGCCAAGCGCCGGCATGGCTGTTGCCAGGATCTCCACATCATTCTCCGTATCTCTGAGGGTTCATGATCGTATGCTTCGTTCCAGTATCCTGGAATGCCCGGAAGTCCTGAAGCCCGGGCATTCCTGCGGGAATCCACCCCTCCGCTTCGTTGCGGAAGTGGAAGGGTGGTGCGTCGCTCACTTCAGTTCGACGCCGTAACGGTCCTTGAGCCAGTTTCGCACGAATGCTTTGGCTTCATCATTGACCTCTGTCCCAAGCTTCAGCGTTGCGGTGGCCATTTCTCCCGTCATCTGTGGATAGATTCCGAGGCGAGCCCTGGAGATTTCGCCGAAATCATCCCGTGCGAGCACGGCGTTAAAGGCATCTGTATAGGCATCGATCGCCGATTGCGGTGCGCCTTTTGGCAGAAACACCATTTTCTGCGCAGGGAATACGGCAATCATGAATGCCTTCCAGGCGCTCCAGGTGTCGCCCTCAGTCGAACAGGCCGGAGTTGCCTCGCACACCTCCTTGAAGGTGGGAATATCCGGGAATGTCGGATCGCGGACAATGCTCCCGTCTTCCCCTAATGCACCCCATGTCATCCATGGCACCGCCTTTCCTTCCTCGACAAGCGGCACGACAGATTTCAGATAGGCGGCTGAGGTCTGGTAGTCGATGTTGGCCTCGCCGCGTTCGAACATCAGGCGTCCGTCTCCGCGGCCCTTGATTCCAAAGACCGGTTCGACCGACATACCGAGCATTTCCCATGCAAGCAGCGGTACAAGGTCGAGCCGTGTGGCACCCTGGCTTCCCCAGATGAATTCCTCGTCCGCAAGTGCGCTTGCGTCGAGGCCCTCAAGCCTTGCCGCGATGTCCGGCGGCAGGAATGCGACACCGCCAGTGCCTGAGGCGAGTACCACGTTCCAGTCGCCATATTCGTATTTCACGCGGGGGTCGTTCAGAAGATATGGAAACTGTGTCGAGCCCGATGAGCCGAAAATCAGGGTGCCCTGGGTGTCTTCCCAGGTCTGCTCCTGAAACCAGTTCGCGCCTTTCGTGGAGCCGGCGCCCGGCATGAATTTCACTGCGACTGTCGGATTGCCCGGTAGCGCTTCGCTTAGAAGCGGTGCGTAGAAGTTGGCCCACTTGGCCGAACCGCCCGATTCCGAGAACGGAATGACGAATTCCACGGTCTTGCCCGTTAGGTCAATTCCCTCGGCATTCGCGGGGATGGCGGCAGCGGCCGCCATTGCCACCGCACCGAGCGCGGTTTTGAACTTGGACATTTTCATTTTCTCCCATGTTTGCCGAACTCAGGTCGGCTGGTTTGCGATTCATTTGGGGACGGCACCCCGCTTGATCCTGTGTCAATGACCTGCGAACCTTGCGTGAAGCTTGCATGGGATGAAATTCGTGCGGATCACCGTTGTCGAAGACAACGAAAGCCTGGCGAGAGGAATCGCCTATCGTCTGGAGGACGCGGGACACGCCGTTGACGTAATTGGTCATGGTGGCGACGCTGACACGTTTCTCAGGACCGATTGCGGCGACATCGTGATTCTGGACATAAATCTGCCAGGGCTGGACGGGCTGGCCGTATTGAGGAACCTGCGTTCACGGGGTGACACGCGGCCGGTGATTCTGCTGACGGCGCTATCGGGCATCACGGCTCGGGTTCGCGGGCTGGACGCTGGAGCAGACGATTATCTGGTGAAGCCGTTTGCCATGGACGAGCTTGAGGCTCGCGTGCGAGCCCTGTCCCGGCGGCGTGCAGTGCCGCTGCGTCCATTGCTGGAGTTTGGAGCCCTGTCGCTGGATATCACCGCACGCCAGGCCGTCGCCAACGGTGAGGAACTACGCCTTCCACGCAGGGAAGTCGCGCTGCTCGAAGCGCTGATGCGCGCCCAGGGGCGCGTTGTATCCAGGCAGGATCTCATCGAACATACCTATGGTACTGGTGCGGATGTCGAGGAAAGTGTGATCGAGGCGCATCTTTCGCGGCTGCGAAAGCGTCTGCGCCCACACCTTTTGTCGATTCGGGTTCAACGCGGCATCGGCTACGCGCTTGCGACGGGCAAAGCATGAAAGCGCTGCCGCTGCGGATCAGGCTGACGGCAATCATTCTCGTGCCACTCCTCATTATCGCGGCCGCCATCGGTTATTGGCAGGTCCGGAACGCCAGGACGACAGCGGAGGACCTCTTCGACCGTTCCCTTCTGACCACTGCACTCGCAGTGGCGGGAGATGTCGCCCGTTCAGACGGCGAGGTTCTGTCGGCCTCAACCAGCGCGCTACTGGCCGATACCTCGGGAGGAAAGGTGTTTTACCATGTTCACGCTCCTGACGGTGCATTCGTGATTGGTTACGCTACGCCTCCAGTGCCGCCTGGGCGGAGCAGGCAGGCAGAAGGACCTGAAATCTACACCGCGAAATACTACGGCCGCGATGTTAGGATGGCGCGGCTGAAGGATGTTACGTCGATTGGAGGGCTAACCGGCACGTTCACCATTTCCGTTTGGCAGGACGTGGCTCTGCGCGAGGGCTTTGTGCGTCGATTGACCAGCCGGACCTTTGTGGTCATCGCCGCACTGATCGGTACCGTCGCGTTTGTCGTCTGGTTCGGGGTCAATCTTGGTCTGAGGCCGCTGCTGGATCTGGAGGAGGCGATATCACGCCGCTCATCGGATGATCTGGGCCCAATCCGTCGCTCCGTTCCTTCTGAAGCGCGCGGCCTCGTTGCGACACTGAATAGACTGTTCGGTCAGGTCGCGGCTGCGATGGATGCGCAGAACGCTTTCGTTTCGAATGCCGCTCATCAACTCAGGAACCCCATTGCTGGCGTACTTGCCATGGCCGAAGCGGTGTACTCGGCGCCTTCGGGCGCGGCCGCGCAGGCCCGGGCTGGGGAACTCGTCGAGGCGGTCAGGCATCTGAGCGGTCTCGCTGAAAAGCTGCTTGCTTTCGAGCATGCGAAATCAGTCACACCAGTAGCGTCATTCGACCTCGCATCGGCGACGCGGGAAGTTGTCGGTTCGCACTCCGCCCTGGCCGCAGAACATGGTGTGCGTCTGGAGGACCGGATTGCCGAAGGACCAGTTATGGTTGCAGCGGATGAGGTGATGGTGTGCCAGGCTGCGGCGAATCTCATTGACAATGCGCTGCGCCACGGCGGGTCTGGACTCCGGCGTGTCGAGGTGCTGCTTACCGTATCTGGAGAATCGGCCCAGCTGTCGGTGCGTGATGATGGCAGGGGTATCGAGGCGGTGGACCTGGACAGGGCTCTTGCCCGATTCGGGCAGGTCCGTCCGGGTGTTGGCAGTGGTTTGGGGCTGTCGATCGCCGAAGCTGTCGCGGTGCGGTCTGGAGGCGGTCTTGCCATCGATACGGATGGCCCAGGCTTCCGCGTGTCGATGACATTTCCGCTGTCGTGATTCTTTCGCGTTTCCGACTGCAGTGGTCCTGTGTCAGACCGGAAGCTGACTGCGCCGTCTCCATGAACGACAAGCATGATGACGTAGACCACCATATACCTTGGCTACAAGCTCACCGATGCATCGAAAGAACTCTCTTGACGGTCTGGTGCCAGTCGACAGCGATCAGGGTCTGCAGAAGCCCTACTATCTTCAATCGCAAAGGCTTTCCTCATGGTTGGGAAGCGGCTGCAGGCAATACCCATGCTCAGGCAGCCCGATACGTCCATCCTGTCACAGCTCCTATCAGGCCTTCATCAAGCCGGTAGCAATTTGGATTGCCGCCAGGATGGTTGAAATTGCAGGATGACCTTTCCGTGGCGTTCAGCCTGCGAGGATCGATGAACTCGATTTAGGATCAGTTTTTTCGGTTCCTTCCCGAATATGTCCTCAGTATGCATTCGGCAGCAGGATCGCCAATGAACATCGCAAAATCAGAATCGCCCGGAGGTAAATCGGTGATCTGCGCATGCGATGGATCGGCTTCAATCCCTTTATCCACTTCAAGGGGGCCATGTATAATGTTTGCAGTGCCAATCTCCCCGGCCAGTCGATGTTTAACCTTCCCCACATTCATCTCCGCGAGGAGGCCATTCGGGCTGAGCTGCAGACGTGATGGTCGACCGACTTCATTCAATTGCGTACGCCGTTCTGAACCGCGTATCGCAGGCCAATTCACTGAAAGTCCCGCCTCAGTGGTGCGCAGACAATACTCGGCACCACTGATTCTGCCATCACTTTTCACCCGGCGTGGTCTGACGTAACCGACAATGTGATCGCCGTCCGGCACATTGGCCATGGTCATTTCGCCAACAGGGAACCCAAGCTAAACGCTTTTATCAGGCGGTTGATGCCCGGAAATGAATCCTTTCCATATGCTCGCGAAATTTCGGAGACTGTTCTCCCTCTTGAATATAACATACTGTATCATTCCCCCTCCGAGAAATTGTAAACCTATCTTTGTACCATTACTGTCATTCCATTCAGCGCGTAGATTGCCATTGTCGAAGACAACCAAATCACCCTCGCGGTCATTCGGTGGAAACGTGCGAATCGAACGAAATTCATCAATGAAGCTGGATTGAGTCGAACTCCGTCCTCAACTGCGCATCCACGCAATTCCTTGATTCTCGTCATATATTGATGGATACTTGCACTCATATCGTGATTCCCAGAAAGACTGCTCCGAATTCGGATCTGTAACGGATTGCCGGAACGAGATCGTCGAAGTTGATGAGTCAGGGATATCGTTGGATTTGACCCTACCGCACTCCTTCCGGAGGTGTGCCCGCCTGGAGCTCTTCGATCTGTGCAGCTGATTGACTCATGATATCCACGCTATGGCCATAACCGAAGACAGCATTGAAAACCAACGGCGGGAGCGCCCTATTCCGGTATACCGGCCCTGAAGGGTTTGGGTGGTGTGGGTTTGTGGCCGGTTCTGCGGACGGGCGGACACCGCAGGATGCCAGCGGGTCTGCGGAATGCCTCGCACTGTGCTCAGGTAATGCCTGTTTTTGGGGAGAGCATGACTGAATTCACGGGTTCGCCGCGACAATGCGCCTCAAATGTGAAAGATTGTCCGCTGGACGCGCAATCCGCAGGCTTTTAAACAGGTGCCAGCGAATGGCGTTGGAACCTGGCGCTAGGGAAGGTATGGCCGATTGTTGGCAGTGGAATGGAGGGACACTCGTGGCCCACGCTGAAAATCACGAAGGAACCCGCCGCGACTTTCTGTACTACGCGACCGCTGGAGCGGGCACGGTCGCCGCGGGCGCTGCCGTTTGGCCATTGGTTGATCAGATGAATCCTTCGGCCGATGTGCAGGCACTCAGTTCGATTCGCGTAGATGTCGGCGATGTCGTGGAAGGCACGCAGCTGACTGTCAAATGGCGCGGCAAGCCGGTCTTCATCCGCCGCCGCACAGCCGATGAAATAGAGGCCGCACGCGCCACGCCACTGGAGGAACTGCCCGACCGGGAAGCGCGCAACGCCAACGCCGAACGAGCCGATGCCGCCGATGAGAACCGCACGTTGGATGAGGCGGGCGAGTGGCTGGTGATGATGGGTGTATGTACCCATCTCGGCTGTGTTCCTCTGGGTGATGGAGCCGGAGATTTTGGCGGATGGTTCTGTCCCTGTCATGGATCCCATTACGACACGTCCGGGCGTATCCGCAGAGGTCCGGCACCTGAGAACCTGCCTGTTCCGATGGCGCGCTTCGATGGCGAAACCACAATCGTACTCGGCTAAGGGAGCCGCGAATGTCTGGAATTCCGCACGACAGCTATGAGCCAAGCACTCGGGGTTCGAAGTGGCTTGAGCGCCGCCTGCCCGTGATCAGCCTGATTTACGACGTGCTGATGATTCCAACACCGAGAAACCTGAACTGGTGGTGGATCTGGGGAATCGTGCTGTCCTTCTGCCTGGCGCTGCAGATCGTCACGGGAATTGTGCTCGCAATGCATTACACGCCGCATGTTGATATGGCATTCGCCAGTGTCGAGCATATCATGCGCAACGTAAACGGCGGACACATGATCCGTTACCTGCACATGAACGGTGCTTCCCTGTTCTTCCTCGCCGTCTACATCCACATGTTCCGTGGTCTATACTATGGCTCCTACAAGGAGCCGCGCGAACTGACCTGGATCATCGGGATGCTCATCTACCTGCTCCTGATGGGCACCGCATTCATGGGATATGTGCTGCCTTGGGGTCAGATGTCTTTCTGGGGTGCCACGGTGATTACCGGCCTGTTTGGTGCGGTCCCCTTCGTCGGCGAGGCGATCCAGACCTGGCTCCTGGGCGGTCCCGCTGTGGACAACGCCACACTGAACCGCTTCTTCAGCCTGCACTATCTCCTGCCTTTCGCGATCGCGGGGCTAGTGGTTGTCCATATCTGGGCCTTCCATACCACAGGCAACAACAATCCGTCCGGAGTTGAGGTCCGCCGGGGCTCCAGGGAAGAGGCTGAGAAAGACACGCTGCCGTTCTGGCCGTATTTTGTCATCAAGGATCTCTTCGCGCTGGTCCTGGTACTCGCGGTTTTCTTCGCGATTGTCGGTTTCATGCCCAACTACCTAGGTCACCCGGACAACTATATCGAAGCGAATCCGCTTGTGACCCCAGCGCATATCGTCCCCGAATGGTACTTCCTGCCATTCTACGCCATCCTGCGCGCCTTTACCGGTGATGTCTGGGTGGTTATGTTCGCGAACTGGATCACTGGAGGCATCATTGACGCCAAGTTCTTCGGGGTCCTGGCCATGTTCGGAGCGATCGTGGTGATGGCGCTGGTGCCCTGGCTTGATACATCAGGTGTTCGCTCGGGTCGCTACCGCCCGATGTTCAAGTGGTGGTTCTGGCTTCTGGTGATCGACTTCCTGGTATTGATGTGGTGCGGCTCCCAGCCAGCGGAGCCGCCATATTCGACCATCGCCCTGATTGGGTCCGCCTACTGGTTTGCCTACTTCCTGGTCATCCTTCCGCTGCTCGGCGTCATTGAGAAGCCATTGCCGAGGCCGGACACGATTGAGGACGACTTCAGGGCGCATAGTGGCGGGTCAGATGCGACTCCGGCTGAGTAAAAGGGGACTGAAGATGATTTGCAGGCTTTCGGTCGCCAGCACTGCGGTTCTGGCTGCTTCCACCAGCATAGTGCTGGCGGCAGGAGACGCAGGCAGCATACATGACGTTGCCTTTCCGTTCGAAGGACCCTTCGGCACCTATGATCAGTTCCAGCTGCAGCGCGGACTTCAGGTCTATACCGAAACCTGCGCTGCCTGCCATGGGCTGCAATATGTACCCCTGCGCACTCTGGGCGATTCCAGTGGTCCTGGCCTTCCGGCCGAACAGGTTCGCGCCTATGCTGAGCAGAACTTTGAGATTTTTGACGCCGAGCTGGATGATTACCGTCCCGCGCTTCCCACCGACAATTTCCCTGCGAATGACAGCGCCGGAGCCCCCGACCTGAGCGTGATGGCGAAGGCCCGCGCCGGATTCCATGGGCCTTATGGGCTGGGTCTCAACCAGTTCTTCAAGGGCATGGGAGGGGCTGAATACATCGCTTCGGTCCTTACGGGCTATACCGGTGAGGAAAAGGAAGAGGCAGGTACCATTCTATACGAGAACACGGCCTTTCCCGGAGGCTGGATTTCGATGCCTCCGCCGCTTGAGGACGGTTTCGTTGAATACCAGGACGGCCATGACAGTTCGCTGCATCATCTGGCCGAGGACGTGTCGGCCTTCCTGATGTGGACGGCTGAGCCGAAACTGGCGGTGCGCAAGCAGGCCGGGTTTGTGGGAGTTCTGTTTCTGGCGATTCTTTCAGTGCTGATGTACCTGACCAACAAGAAGCTATGGGCACCGGTCAAGCGGGGCGTCAGGCAATCAGCGGCCGATTGAATGGTTTCCGCAACGGCACCGGCGATAAACTCTCTGGGGCCATTGTCCGGTTCGAGCGGTTCGTTGTGCCCGACCCGCAATCCATTCAGACGGGCGGATCTTTCGTCAGATAGGTTCTGAGGGCGTGTGGAGGGTCGGCTAGCAGTTCCACGGTGTTCTGCGGTGGATTGACTTTGCCGTCTGCGACCAGAACGGTCTCTCCACCCAGGCGTAGGGCGTCTTCTGGGGCATGGGTGACCATGAGAACGGTTGCGCGGGTGTCTTCAGCGAGTGCCCTGACAAGATCCAGCATTTCCATCTTCAGCCCTGGACCAAGTGCGGCGAAGGGCTCATCGAGTAGCATCAGGGGACGGGCGCGAAGCAGGGCCCGGGCCAGCACCACCCTGCTTTGCTGACCACCCGACAGCGCTGCTGGCCTGCGGTCGCCCAGTCCGGCCAGTCCAACTCGCGCCAGGCTGGAGGCGACTTGGTCCCGTTCCTGGGTCGAAAGGCGGAGCGATGGTTTGAGACCGAGCCCAACATTCTGGGCGGCGGTGAGATGGGGAAACAGGTTCTGGTCCTGAAAAATGATCGACAGCGGACGATCAGCCGATGGAAGGTTGGTGATATCGGTCCCGTCCCAGATGATGCGGCCGACAGCAGGTGGGTGAAATCCCGCAATGGCTGCAAGCAATGTGGACTTGCCCGCGCCGGAGGGGCCAATGACAGCGATACGCGCACCTGGATTGATCCTGAGATGGGCAGCCAGACGGAAGGTACCCTGATCAAGGCGCAGGCTGTCAAGCGTCAGCATGCATCCGCCCTCCCCTGTCAAATATCCAGAACAGCGCAAGGCTGCAGATCAACAGCAGCAGTGCGGCCGCAGCCGCATCCTGCATCCGGTAATTCGCCATCAGTCGATATAGCTGTAGGGGCAGGGTGGCGCGCTCTGGATTGGCGAACAGTGCGATCACTCCCAGATCCCCCATGGACAGGGCTGCCGACAGGCCAGCGGCGAATCCGATTGGACGGCGCAGGCGTGGTAGGACCAGTAGGCGCATCCGTGCCCACCCGAATATTTTCAGACTGTTGGCAAGATGGCCGTAGTCCCGTTCGACCTGGCTATAGGCGGGCGCCAGCGTACGTAAGGCGAATGGCAGGGCCATAACGGCGTTGACGAGTGCCGTTACCGGCAGTGCCAGTGAAACGGGATCGGCGACCGGAAAGATCAGAATGAACAGACCAGTGCCGACGACCAGCGGAGAGGCAGCGATTGATAGATATGCGAGGGCTTCAAGCGCACGGCCCTGTCTCGCTGGCAGGGAGCTCGCCAGTGCCGCAAGTGGCAAAGCGAGAGACAATGTAATGGCAGTGGATGCCAGCGCGACTGCAAGGGATCGCAGCGTGGCCACCAGAACCGGAAGCGGTAATTCCAGCAGGCCAGGAAGTCCTTGCATAATGATCATCACCAATGGGGAGATCAGGAACGCCGCTGCCAGCAGGATAATCGTGATGTCCTGTGCCTTCAAAATGCTGGTATCCGCTCCGACGGCTGTTCCTTTCCGATCGAGGCCTGTCCCGAATCCGGATGGGATCGTGACCCGGAAGGCCAGGACCGCCGCGGTGCCGCCGAGAGCGAACTGAATCACGGCCAGCAGCGCAGCTTTGGAGAGGTCAAAGTCAAAGCGGAATGCCTGATAGATCGCGAGTTCAACGGTTGTTGCGCGGGGTCCGCCTCCTAGTGTCAGGGCAACTGCGAAGTTGGTGATACAGATCAGGAAGATGACAAGAAACGCGCCGGGAAGAAGCGCACGAAGCATTGGCAATTCCAGCGTGCGGAATACGTCTTTCGGAGTAAAGCCGAGCGAAGACGCGAGCCGGAATCGTTCCACCGGGATGTCCTGCCAGCCCTGCATCAGCAGTCGTGTCGCAAGAGGAAGATTGAAAAAAGTGTTGGCGAGGACGACGCCATGCAGCCCATAGATGTGGATGGGGTCCAGCCCGGCCCAACCCAGCGCGGTGCTGAGTATCCCACCTCGCCCGAACACGGCCAGCAGACCGAGGACCGCGACAATGACCGGCAGAATGAATGGTGCGCCCAGCAGGGTAATGAGTGCTGACCGTCCACGAAATTCGCGTCGTATGAGAGCGCGGGCGAGTGGTATGGAAAGTCCGGCGCTGATGGCCGCGGAGAGCAGTGCCTGAACCAGAGTGAACCGGATGGCGGTTAGATCGGCAGGGCCCAGGCGAAGCGTCCCTTCGGCACGCAGGGCTACCGCCCCGAGCGTGCCGAAGGTAACGAACAGGACCAGCGCTGCGGCGGCAGCGCCAGGCCAGCGGTTCACCGGCTGAGCGCGGCGAGCCACTTTTCAAGCGCTGGGTCACGCAGGGTAACTGCTTCTTCGGGAGACAGCAGTAACGCTGGTTCTGGTGTGATCAGGGTTTCGAAACCCATTGGCAGTCCTTCTGCAGGCAGGCGTGCCGGATACATCCAGTTCGTTGTCGGGATGACAGATTGAAAGCCATCTGACAGCATGAATTCAAGAAACCGGTCGGCGAGTTCGGGCTGGTCTGTCGACGCGAGTTTTCCGGCGACCTCGACCTGCATGTAGTGGCCCTCGTCAAAGGCTGCCGCGTCCGTGCTGTCATCATTCTCAACGATCAATTGGTAGGCCGGTGATGTGGTGTAACTGAGCACCATATCGGTCTCACCGCCGAGAAACATGCCCCATGCTTCGGACCAGCCCTTGGTAACGGTTAGAATGTTGTCGGACAGACCCTCCCATATCTCGCGGGACCTGTCCCCATAAGCGGTCTCCACCCACAGCAGCAGTCCGAGGCCCGGGGTGGAACTGCGTGGATCCTGAATGATGATCCTGAGATCGCTTTCCGCGAGTTCGACAAAGCTGACGGGTGCTTCGGGCATGTCTTTCCTATCGTATATGAAAGCGAAATAGCCCCAGTCATATGGCAGGAATACCGGATCTTCCCAGGAGACCGGCAGATCAAAGGCGTCATCCTGACGACCGTGCGGCGCGAACAGTCCAGTCTCGGCCGCGGCTGCGGTGAGGTTGGTGTCGAGGCCGAGCACGATGTCTGCATCAGTATGGGGGCCTTCAAGCATGAGCCGTGCGAGCAGCGCCGCTCCATCGCCGGCGCCAACGAATTTCAGGTCGCAGCCGCAGGTTGTTTCGAAATTCGCTTCGACCACGGGGCCAGGGCCCCAATCTGCAACGAAGCTATCATATGTCATGACGGTCAGAACGGGTCTGTCCTTGGCATGGGCGATGCTGGCGACAACCAGAATTCCCGCAGCGATGAGCAGGCGACTCATGTCAGTTCCTCCATTACGACGGAAGGGCCAGGTCTGGAGGCTGTCCAACCTTTCCTCCGCCGGCATTAACCGGATCAGGTTCGACGGGTTCGCGCATTGCGCATCTCAGCTCCGAGCCGGAGCACCCCGAGGCAATTCCGCCTTTATCGGTTTCCTCGACGGCCGACAAGCCCGAGTTCTTGGAAATCCCTGTTTGCGAATCAGGATGGGACGGTTAGACCACGGATGCGGAGGCGGGGTGATGAGCTTCAATACATTCGGACATCTCTTCCGGGTGACGACCTGGGGCGAGAGCCATGGGTTGGCGCTTGGCGCGACAGTGGATGGATGCCCGCCCTGCGTTCCTCTTAAGCCGGAAATGATTCAGCGCTGGCTGGATCGGAGGCGACCTGGCCAGAGCAGGTATACGACTCAGCGCCGGGAGCCGGACAGGGTTGAAATCCTTTCTGGGGTATTCGAGGACATGACTACCGGAACCCCAATCCAGCTGTTGATTCGCAATGTGGACCAGCGTTCCAGGGATTACTCGGAAATAGCGGAAAAGTTTCGGCCGGGACATGCTGACATCACCTACTGGCAGAAATACGGTATCCGTGATTTCCGCGGCGGAGGCCGATCCTCTGCGCGTGAGACCGCAGCGCGTGTTGCTGCGGGCGGTGTGGCACGTGAGGTAATCCGTTCGCTTGTGCCTGAAGCCTGGATCAGGGGTTACATGGTGCGGATGGGGCCGCACGGAATCGACCGGAAGTGTTTCGACTGGGACCAGATCGAGCGCAATCCGTTCTGGACGCCGGATGCGGCAGCGGCTGAAAAATGGGCCGATTATCTGGACGGGCTTCGCAAGGCGGGAAATTCGACGGGCGCGGTCATTGAGATCGTGGGGGGTGGATTTCCGGCGGGTCTGGGTGGACCGATTTACACAAAGCTCGATGCGGATCTCTCGGCTTCCATGATGTCAATCAACGCCGTAAAAGGTGTTGAAATTGGCGCAGGCATGGCGGCGTCGGACCTCACCGGCGCGGAGAACGCGGACGAGATTTCAATGGGTCCGGGAGGTCCGGTGTTTTCGTCAAACCACGCAGGTGGTATTCTTGGTGGAATCTCGACAGGGCAGGATATCGTGGTTCGGTTCGCGGTAAAGCCGACATCCTCAATTCTCACGCCACGCAGCACGATCACCAAAGCGGGAGAGGTGACGTCCATTGTGACCAAAGGGCGGCATGATCCCTGCGTTGGCATTCGGGCCGTTCCCGTGGGAGAGGCCATGATGGCATGCGTGATGCTGGATCACCTGCTTCTTCATCGAGGGCAGGTCGGCGAGACCGGGGGTGGCAGGATAGGTTGATCGCGGCTGGTCCGGGCAAACGCAAATTGCGGGGCGGATGCGCCTCTAGGAAATTGCGGCGGATAACGCGACATCCATGAGTTCCCGAATCACCGATTCCGATGTTCCTGCCACTATGCGACCAAGTTCCTGGTCACCTTTCAGAACCACCAGTGTCGAGCGGCGCGGAATGGCGAGCGACCGAGTCAGGGGATCCGTGCGATACAGGTCCCAGTCGATGTCGACGAAGAGAATGTGACGGTCGTAATCCGGGTTGGCGGATCGCAGCGCGTTGATCACCCGTTCCTGTGCGGCGCAGGTGGAACACCAGGAGGCCTTGAAGTCCAGAAACAGCGTCTTGCCTGCGGCGAGTTCCTGGTCAACGAGGCCGGGAACGTAGTCGGCGGTTCCAGCAATCGCTGGAGCGACAGCCATGGCTGCTGCGGAAGTCAGAAGAAAATTACGGCGGTTCATGTCAGCATCCTTTCCTCAGAGCGAGACAGAGAGTTCGATAAGCCATGTGGGCAATATGCGTATGGCATGGAATTCCAGCATGTGATGTGCGCGGAGCAGGATTGCTGCGCCGACGGCGATGAAGGTCAGACCGAGGATAGGGCGGGCACGTCCAGCGATGGAGCGCAGCCACGCCTGCCGCTGCTGAATGGCTGAGCGGGCTCCATATCCGAGTGCGACCATGATAGTGGAGACACCCAGCGCAAAGGAAACCATGATCAGACCTGCGTGGACGATTCGCTCACCTTGACTTGCAAGCGATATGGCACCGCCCAGTGTGGGTCCAATACATGGACTCCAGACCGCGCCCAGAAGGACGCCGCCAAGAAACTGGCCTGAGGATCCGGACCTGTCCAGCATATCCATGCCAGCATTTGCCTGGTCTGAGATGCCAGCCGTGGCGGTGGCAAAACCGGTGGAAAGCCGAGGTGTAGCCAGAATCAGACCGAAGAGAATCATCACCACAGCGCCAGCGTCAGATATGGTTTCCGGTGTTAGGCCAACGGAGTGGCCCAGCGCTGTCACGCCAAGTCCGAGAGCCACGAATGAAACGCTCATCCCGGCAGCGAGCGCAATGGGGCCATGGCTGCCCGCCTGCAGGGAAGTGGCCAGGACGATTGGCAGGACCGGGAGCACGCAGGGATTGATCAGCGTCAATAGCCCGGCACCATATGCAAAGGCGAATTCCATCGAATGGATAACTGACCTAATCGTTGCGCGAGTTCATGCACAGTATCGTGTCGCTCAATCAAATCTGCGTCATTGGGTCACCCGCCTGGAGAGCTGCACGGCCAGAATGCCGAATGCGATGACAGCCACTCCAAGCACATCGTACCAGCCCATACGCTCTCCGAGAAGCAGCGCGGCTACGGCAACCCCGAATGGCGGGGTCAGAAAGTGAAACGTGGCGGCGCGTGTGGCACCGATGCGGTTGACGAGCAGGAACCAGACCCAGTTGCCGGCAAGTCCGGGAACGAGTGTTGTATAGGTGAATGCCAACCCCAGGGGCCAGGTCCAGTTGACAGTCCAGGTTTCGGTTGGAATGGCGATCAGCCCGAGCGAGGTGGCACCGACCAGAAACTGCAGGCCGATGATCATCATGACATTGCCGCCTGAGGATGCGCCGCGAACCGACATTGTTGCGATTGCGAGCGAGAAAACTCCGATCGCGCAGAGGATTACGCCAAAGGTGTCGGCCCCAGCGGTGAGCCGCGATCCCATGACAATGGTGACGCCCGCAACACCGAATACGAGACCGGCCGCACCAAGCGCGGTCACCCGTTCTCCGAATGCAAACCAGCCGCCCAATGCGACAAGAAGTGGCATGGTCGATGCGATTATGGCCGCGAGGCTGGCCTCGACCGTCTGCATCGCGACGAAATTCAGGCCTAGACAGAGCGCGTTCTGGCATAACCCAAATACGAAGGTTGCGATCCATTGCGCTGGGGTCAGTTTCCAGGACTGCCCAAGGCGGATCGCAATGGCTATGGCAAGCACGCCGGAGATGAGAAACCGGATGGCCAGAGCGGTCAGCGGCGGGGCGTCCGCCACGATGATCCGGCCCGTTGTGAAAGCCGATGCCCAGATTATGGCAAAAGCCACTCCCATCGCGATGGCGCGGATGTCCATAGCCGCCTCAACAGGAATGAGCCACCAAACGGTGGCTCAAGTCTGGCTCCAGAAGCCTGAAGATTCAGCCGTTCACGCTGTCCTTCAGTGCCTTTGCGATGGTAACCTTGACGGCCCTGTCAGCGTCTTTCCAGATCTGTTCACCTGTAGACGGGTTGCGGACCATGCGTCCGGGACGTTCGCGGCAGTAGACTTTGCCAACACCCGGAAGAGCAACTGCTCCACCCCCGGACACTTCTCGGGTGATGATGCTGATGATGGCGTCAAGCGCGCTGTTTGCGGTTTTCCTGTCAGCACCCATTTCCTCGGCCAGTGCAGCCACGAGTTGGGATTTGGTCATTGGTTTGGCCATGTATGATCTCCTCATTTCCCGCGATCCCGCGGTTCATTGGTCGACCTAAGTGAAACTGGGGGCATTATGCAATTGTGAAAGCGAAATTTTTTCTGGAAAGCCCTGCCATTTCCTGAAACTTGCCGCAGGAACCTCCCGGGTTGCCGACAACCGCCAAATTCATGTTACGAGTGGATATGCCGCCTAATATTCTGAGGCATCTCGCATGAATGCCCCTGCGGCAGGTTGTTCATGTCGCCTTCCTCCGCTTCGTCGTGAGGAGGCAACTGGTTGGCCGCGTTGAGTTGTGAGTTGTTGTGAGTTGGTCCTTTACGCGATCCCTACAGTGCTGCCTCTGGCACGTTCCCCGGGACGAAAGCCCTGTGACCTCTGTAGCACCCTTCATCTGGGCTGAAGCGTCGCCAAGCCTCCGCTGAACCTAGAGGAACCCCGTTTCCTCGAAGCTGCGCAGCTTTCGGGAATGGATGCGCTCCAACGGCGTCTCACGCAGGTGTTCCATCGCCAGGATTCCGATCCTGAGATGGTTTGCGACCTGTGTTCGGTAGAAATCGCTGGCCATGCCTGGCAGCTTCAGCTCACCATGCAGCGGTTTGTCGCTAACGCAGAGCAGGGTTCCGTAAGGTACCCGGAAACGGAAGCCGTTGGCGGCAACCGTGGCGGATTCCATGTCGAGCGCGATCGCTCGTGACTGTGAAAGACGGTGCACGGGTCCCGACTGATCGCGAAGTTCCCAGTTGCGGTTGTCGATGGTCGCCACTGTTCCAGTGCGCATGATGCGCTTCAGCTCGAACCCTTCCAGTTCGGTGACCTCCGCAACACCTTTCTCAAGCGCGATCTGGATTTCAGCCAGAGGTGGGATTGATACCCAGATGGGAAGGTCGTCGTCCAGAACGTGATCCTCGCGGAGGTATGCGTGGGCCAGAACGAAATCGCCAAGCCGTTGCGAATTCCGCAGTCCGGCGCAGTGGCCTACCATCAACCAGGCATGTGGGCGAAGGACCGCGATATGGTCAGTTGCGGTCTTGGCGTTTGAAGGGCCGACCCCAATGTTTACCAGTGTGATCCCGGCGCCTTGCGATCGTTTCAGATGGTAGGCGGGCATCTGCGGCATTTTTTCGGGTGCTCGATAGGGTTCATCAGCGTCGCTGATTTTGGCATTTCCAGGGCCGACAAAGCTCGTATAGCCACTGTTGGCGTCGGCGAGCGCCTCACGGGCGAAGTCCTCAAATACCTCAACGTAGAACTGATAGTTCGTGAACAGAACGAAGTTCTGGAAATGCTCTGGATCGGTTGCTGTGTAATGGGCCAGCCGGGCCAGCGAATAGTCAACCCGCTGCGCGGTGAACGGCGCCAGCGGTGCGGCACCATCACGGTGGGGGAAGCCACAGCCGTTCACGATGTCATCATTCGTGGTGGAAAGGTCGGGTGCGTCGAAGACGTCACGCAGCGAGAAATTCATCGCTCCTTCCTGCGGGACGGATATGCGGCTACCGGAGCCCATCGCGAAGTGCAGCGGTATCGGGGTTTCGGAGGTGCCGATTGAGATTGGTACGTGGTGATTCTCGATCAGCAGACCGATCTGCTGGATCAGGTAGTTTCGGAAAAGGTCGGGACGCGTCACCGTCGTGGCGTAAGTTCCCGGCTGTGTGACGTGGCCAAAGCTAAGCCGGCTGTCGATCTGGGCAAAGCTGGTCGTGATGAGGCGGACTTCTGGATAGAAGGCGCGAAAGCGGGTGCGCGGAACATCTCCGCTGGCGGTTTCCCTGAATCTTTCACGCAGAAACGAGGTGCCTGTTTCGTATATCTCAGTCAGTCGGTCCACCGCCCGTTCTGCGTCCGAGAACCGCTCCGGTTGCGGCATTTCAGGAGTCAACACTGCCAGGGCGGGTGCCGCGAGGTTCATTGCGCCGACACGAACAGGTCTGTGACTTCGAATTTCGTCACGTCAACCAGACCCATGTCAGAAATGCGGAGTTCGGGGATCACAACCAATGCCAGCAACGAATGCTGCATATAGGCATTGTTGAGCCTGCAACCGCATGCCTGCATCGCCTCGGTCATGTTCTGGGCCTTTGCCGCCACCGTGGAGGCACTGTCGTCCGACATAAGTCCGGCGATGGGCAGTTCTACCAAGGCCAGTTCCTGGCCGTCACGCCAGACCGTTATGCCACCACCGACCTCACCCAGCCGGTTTGCGGCGCGGGCCATGTCATCGCGTGAGGTGCCAACAATGATCATGTGATGGCTGTCATGCGCGACGGTCGAGGCCATGGCCATGCGGCCCGAGTAGCCGAATCCGGAAACGAAGGCATTTGTGATTCCACCTGTGGCGCGGTGGCGTTCAACCAGCGCGATCTGGCAAATGTCTTTGGCTGCGTCGCCCTCCGCCGCGCCATCACGCACCTGAAGTTCGGCGGTCAGCGCCTTTGTGGGAGCCTGGTTCTCCACGACACCAATGACCTTTGCCGTGACTGTGCCTGCCCCAGCCGGGGCCTGGATGATGAAGTCCCCGGCATTGAGCGACCTGCCTAGATGTACTGTGCTGCGGGTGTCCACTGGCCAGTCAAGATGGGGGCAGTCCACCTGAATCTGACCTTCCAGCGCAACGGTTCGTCCACGGGCGATGACGCGGTGCATGGGCAGGGTGTCAAGACTTGAGGTCAGGATTACATCGGCGCGGCGACCTGGCGCAATGGAGCCCAGTTCTCGCTCCAGCCCAAAGTGTGTAGCAGTGTTTATCGTCGCCATCTGCAGGGCCACCAGCGGGTCACAGCTGCATTCGATGGCGTGACGGACGACACGGTTCATGTGGCCGTCATTGACCAATGTGCCCGAATGGCAGTCATCCGTACAAAGGATCACACCGCGGGAATCCAGGCCCCGCTCGGTCACGGCGGTGATCTGGCTCTTGACGTCATACCAGGCCGATCCAAGCCTCAGCATCGCCCGCATTCCCAGGCGAAGGCGAGCCACGGCATCTGCCTCTCGCGTGCCTTCATGATCGTCCGCAGGGCCGCCTGCGGCGTAAGCGTGGAATGCAGGGCCAAGATCCGGTGATGCGTAGTGTCCGCCGACCGTTTTTCCGGCGTTTTGGGTAACCGCGATCTCCGCCAGCATCCTTGCGTCACCGGCGATCACGCCAGGGAAGTTCATCATTTCGCCCAGCCCCACAATGCCTGGCCATGCCATTGCCTCAGCCACATCCTCTGGCCTGATCTCGAAGCCGGTGGTTTCAAGCCCAGGAGCGCTGGGAGCGCAGCTTGGCATCTGGGTAAGGATGTTGATCGGCTGCAGCATCGCTTCGTCATGCATCAGCCGAACGCCGCGCAGCCCCAGCACGTTGGCGATCTCGTGTGGGTCGGTGAACATTGTTGTGGTTCCGTGGGGAATCACGGCGCGGGCGAATTCCGCGGGTGTCAGCATGCCGGATTCGATATGCATATGCCCGTCGCAGAGGCCGGGAACCATGAACATGCCATCCGCTTCAATTACCTGGGTGTCTGGTCCGATGCAGTGCGATGCGTTCGGGCCGCAATAGGCGAACCGGCCCTCGGCGACTGCGAGGTCGTGGCCTTTGAGCAACTCACGGCTGTGGACGTTCACCCAGACACCGCCGCGGATCACCAGATCGGCGGGTTCACGGCCTGCGGCGACCGCAACGAGCCTTGGAGCTGCCTGGGGATGGGTGGAAATCAATTGAGCCATAGCGAAGAATGCCATCGACAGGCATTCGGCGCAAGTGGAGTAACTGAGGGATTCCGCTTTGGGAATCCACCTTAAATCCGCTTGTATAGAGCCTGCCCGATGCCGGAATTCCACCCATTCTCAACGGGGTCGAGCGCCGCACGGTCGGCAACGCATCTCGTCAGGCAGTTCACGAAACGCTCATGATCTACCTTCTGAGTGTGAACTGGCCGAGGCAGTGGCAGGCAGGCATTGGTGATGTTCGTATATGAACGGGAGTGCTTCCGTCGGTGGTATCCGGGCTTGGGTAGGGCATTCCCTGCGATGACGAACTCCCCGGCTCAAGTTTCAATGCAGTTGCCGTTGGCACCGGTTGACCGGGCGGTATGCAAGCACGGTTCGGCCCGACGGCATTCGGCGCAGGATAGGAACGCGGGAAAACTGAAGCGCGCCATTTCCGGATGGGCTGGCCACGGGTTCGGGGTGGCAGACAGACATCGCGCTCGTAGTGGTGGACCGGCAGCTGCCACCATTGGATGCCACCCCGGACTGGAGAGTGGCTTTTTTGGCGCATCGGATACAGCGACAGCTACCTTTCGTGGTTCATCAGGGCGCGGCGAGCACTTCGAGGGCAGAAGGAGAAGTCATTGGCAAGTGGTCAATTTCAGAACTGGCGTGAGATGGTCTTCATGCATGTAGCTTGGCCAGTGCCGTAGTGGATGATCCAGCGCATCGGTTGCGGGTGATCTGATATCGGAAATTCCTAAGGTGATTCCATGGCTTGGGCACAGGAGCAGTGGTAAGAGCGAAAGACGCTCATCAGGTCTTTGGCTCCTTGGCAGGAACGGGCTTGACTAAGGAACCAGGCCTATCGCGTCAAGCAGGCCGATGATGTCCTTATTCAATCGGCACTTCGCCGCCCTTTGAACGCCCTCAAGCCCGATCATCTTTGCCAAATCCGCAGCGGAAGCACCCTTGTGGTAGTTGGGCCAGACCTTCTGCAGTCTTTTCAGGGCCTCTGCGCTGGTTGCAGGATCGTCATCCTCGTGACCTTCGAAATGTCGCAGGAGGAACGCCTCGAAACACAACTGCTGCCGGACGAGCTTTATTCCCTCCTTTTTCGCACGTTGATTAATCCTTTGACGCTTCCACTCATCGCCGAGGAGATCAGTGTCAAGCATCAGGAACCGTTTCTCAGGGATTGAGCCGTTTCGGCGTTTCCTTAACTCGATTTCGGCAATCGCCCTATCCACCAGAACTGAAGGATCCCCGGATTTAATGACAGATGAATCAATGTGGACAGCCACTTTTTTCGCATCCGCCAGCCTTTGCAGGAGAGCTGCATAGCCACGTTCACTCTTGCCTTCACAGAGGACAAGGATGAGCTTGCGACGGGGAATCGTCATCTGGGGCATGACTGTCACCCGATATTTGGGATGGCACCATATTCGCCGCTCAAATACTTTCCGAAGAAGTTCTCATCGCGACGTACACCTTCGATGTCAGCCAGCCTCCATACATTTGTGCACCCCTGCTGGTCCTTTTTACAAAGCCCGACTTCCTCTTTAGTCAACTCGAGCAGGAGACTGGCCGCGTGGCAACTCGCCCAGAGTTGTGCACCATGCGGGTTGGTTTCCCGATTCCCGAACCAGCTAAATATCTCGGATAGCATCGACGGATGGATGGATGCATCGATGTCGTCCATGATAGCCATGCCTCCACTCTCCAATGCTGTGTGAATCCATGGAAACATCTTGATGAACTGTTGGGTGCCGTGACTTTCGAAATGAAAGGGTATTCCTATATCAAGGCCTGATTGGCGGAATTGCATGTGGGGTTCTGGCGTCAAATCATCCATTGTGATTCCCTCAATTCCAAGGTCTATGGTTCTGCTGACAGTCTGAAGCCGATCAAAGGCGGAACGATTATTGGCGTACCATCGGGTTACCAAGTTTTCATCGAGGTCGACTTTTTTGGACAAAGACAAGTTGGTGGATACATTTAGCCTTTCGATAAAGGACTTCGCCAATTCGTGATTGAGCCCTGCCAGGGTGCTGATTGCGCTAGCGTTTGGGCGCAGTGCTGCTTTTAACGCCCTCTTCTGGGCACCGTTCATGAAGTTCCTGGAGTGCCGTAAGGAACCGTCGTCTCGGCGCTCAATTATCGTGAGTGGTTTGCCGGACCCTCTGGGCTGATGGCTGAGCCTTTCGAGCATGACGAAGTCTGGTTCATCGGATCGCGGTGACAGGGAAATCTCATATGTGTAGGGGCATTGGGGCCCTTCGCCGGAAAGGTCGAGAAAGTTGGCTGGCCCCGAAAAGGAATAGGACAGGCGAGTCGGTTGGGTAAGCCGCTCCACATTCTGGAACTTAAGGTAACGGAATCCCTGATTGGGTCCGTGCCTGAAGCTTTCCGTAACAAATTCGACCCCGAACATAATGGCTTTTAGTATGGTCGACTTGCCAGCGGCGTTCGGCCCAAACAGCACGGTAACATTGGGTGCTCGGATTTCCGACCCGGAGTAGATTGGAGAGAGTCGACCTAGCCTGTCCTCTACCGACTTCCGGACGCGCAGATCTATCTCCTGTGGAGGTCCTACAGAATAGAAGTTTTCAATTCGAACCCTGTATAGCACGCCGTTCCCTCCGTATGAGATCGCATGTTCCTGTATATAATCTAGATTCCGACGGAATATGGTCAAAAGCCAGTTTATAGAACGGAGAACCCGGATGCAATCGGGAAAGATGGCAGAATGGGATTATCTGCTGCTGCGCTAGGCTGAACCGGTCTTTTTCCGCTTGCATCACAGTGCTGGACGCGAAGTTGGTCCGTCGAATGTTTGAATGATGGCATGAGTTCAGTTCATGCCCCTGCGGGCGGGTGCTCCAGAGATCCTGCGCGGGAAGCGGGACGCGGACAGGCATGACCGACCTGGTGAAGTATCAGGCTGGTGAGATACATGTTCGTATATGTGGCATTGCTATCGATAACATTCCGCAGCGTTCAAACTCTTTCCAGGGCGATGGCGAGGCCCTGGCCAACGCCGACACACATGGTCGCAAGCGCATATCGGCCAGATCCCGACGCAAGATCCAGTGCAGCTGATCCAGTGATTCGGGTGCCCGACATGCCGAGTGGGTGACCTAGCGCAATCGCGCCACCATTGGGATTGACATGTGGTGCTTCCGCATCGAGCTCCAGCTCACGCAGCACAGCGAGAGCCTGGGCCGCGAAGGCTTCGTTCAGTTCGACAACGCTGAAATCCGCAGGAACCAGAGTCTGCCGACCGCAGAGCCTACGGACTGCCGGCACTGGCCCAATGCCCATTACTCGTGGCGCCACGCCTGCAGCTGCACCGCCCATGACTCGCGCAATGGGCGTCAGTCCATAACGCTGCGCGGCTCTTTGCGACGCGACGATCAATGCGGCCGCCCCATCGTTAACGCCGGAAGCATTTCCTGCGGTTACGCATCCGTTCTCCCGAAACGGAGTCTTAAGTGCCGCAAGCTTGTCCAGAGAGGTGGGCCGGGGATGTTCATCACGGTCCACTGACACAGGTTCGCCCTTTCGCTGCGGGACACTGACCGCCGTGATTTCCCTGGCAAGCCGTCCATTCTTCTGGGCTGCCGCTGCCTTTTGCTGGGACCGCAACGCAAACATGTCCTGATCCTCGCGGCTGACTCTCCAGTCACTGGCCACGTTTTCGGCCGTTTCCGGCATCGAATCGATGCCATGCCGCGACTTAAGCACTGGGTTTACAAATCGCCATCCGATCGTCGTATCGAAGATCTCGGCCCTACGGGAAAACGCGGACTCGGCCTTGGGAATCACGAAAGGTGCACGGCTCATGCTTTCAACGCCGCCAGCAATGACAAGGTCCGCGTCGCCGGCTTCGATCGATCGAGCGGCATCCACCACCGCGTTCATACCAGAACCGCATAACCGGTTTACGGTGGACCCTGGAACCGAATCCGGCAGCCCCGCGAGAAGTCCGCACATGCGCGCCACATTTCGGTTGTCCTCGCCGGCCTGGTTTGCGCAGCCATAGATAACGTCATCGACGGCTTCCCAGTCAACTTCTGCATTGCGTCTCATCAGTGCGCTGATCGGAACCGCACCAAGATCATCCGTGCGAACCATGGACAATGTGCCACCAAACCGACCAATGGGAGTGCGGACATAGTCGCAGATGAATGCATGGGCCATGATTGAATCTCCAGATCAAATGGAAGAGGTCGGATTCAGGCGATCGCCTGTGTGCGTGACACGACTTCCCGACCTGTGCTGACCTCCGATTGCAGCCGCACCATATGGTCCGATGGCTGCCAATCTGTCAATGTGGTCCAGCAGAGGGTTAAGGGGGACCGGGTTTGGCATCGCCGCTATCCGAACTTGCCTTTGTCTGCATATGACGTCTTTCATGATCTTTGGGGTGGTCATGTGCGCTTATGATGTTGGGATATGGAACAAAATGGCAGGAATATTCCGGGGCGCATTATCTCGGGTCGCGGGAGATGACCAGACAATCGAAGGAGTTCAGGCTACATGTGTGTAAAGGCATCCGAAACCGTAAGCCATGAAATCGAGGACGGCGTTGGTCTGATCGAACTGGACAACCCGCCTGTCAACGCGGCTTCCCACGATCTGAGGAATGGTGTGGTCGAGGCGATGAAAGCGCTTGAAGCGGATGGCAGTGTTAGGGTCATTGCGATCTATGGAGTGGGAAGGGCGTTCATCGCCGGAGCCGATATCCGGGAATTCGGAAAGCCTCTGCGTGATCCTCCGCTTCCCGATGTGTGTCTGGTGTTGGAGAATTGCCGTAAACCCGTGGTCGCCGTGATGCACGGCCCAACATTGGGCGGTGGCTTGGAGGTGGCCCTATCGGCACATGCCCGTGTGGCGCTTCCGGACCTGCAGACCGGGTTTCCTGAAGTAACTCTGGGTGTAATTCCCGGTGCTGGAGGCACGCAGCGCGGGCCTAGGCTGATCGGCGTACCAGCGACACTGGATCTGGCGACATCCGGTCGGCGCATCGACGCCGAAGAGGCGCTGTCTCTGCAGCTTGTTGACCGGATTGCCACTGGCGACCCCCGGAGAGTTGCCATCGCGAGCGCAAACGATGTGCTCGAAGGAAAGCTTGTGACACGTAGGACCGGATCGCTTCAGTCCGTGCCTGACCGGAAGTCCATTGACGATGTCGCGCAGCGTCTGGCCAAAGAGCAAAGTCACCTGTTTTCGCCACACAAGGTGGTCGAGGCGGTGGCCGCGAGCACCAGACCTTTGGCTGAGGGGTTGGCGAAGGAGCGCGCCCTGTTCACAGAATGTATTGCCAGTCCGCAGCGCGCCGGACTAATCCATGCATTCTTTTCCGAACGCGCTGTGTCGAAGATTCCCGAGCAGGACGGGACGCCGCGGAAAGTGGGTGCCGTCGGTGTGGTTGGTGGCGGAACGATGGGGTCCGGCATTGCAACGGCGGCTCTCCTGGCCGGGTTCCCGGTAACTGTAGTGGAACGCGACGATGGGATGGCCGCGCGCGTTCGCTCGAGTGTAGAGCGCTATCTTTCGGGCGCGGTCAGGCGCGGCAAACTTGACGAGGCCAGGCGTGACTTGATCCTGGCGGATATGCTGCGAACAACAACCGATCCCGGTGAGCTCGGTGAAGCCGACCTGGTGATTGAGGCGGTCTTCGAGGACATGGACGTCAAGCGGGAGACGTTCGCAAGGCTGGATGGCATCTGCAGGCCAGGCGCGGTGCTGGCGACCAATACCTCCTATCTTGACATCAACGAAATTGCCTCGGCGACTTCCCGTCCTCAGGATGTCATTGGTCTGCATTTCTTCTCGCCCGCCCATGTGATGCGCCTCCTGGAGGTCGTGGTAGCCGACAGGACGGCACCTGATGTGGTCAGGACAGGATTCGAATTTGCCAGGCGATTGCGAAAGGTTGCCGTGAGGGCGGGCGTCTGTGACGGCTTCATCGGCAACCGTATTCTGTCACATTGCCGCAAGGTTGCCGACTATCTGGTTATGGATGGCGCCACACCGCATGAGGTCGACCGCGCGATAGCTGGCTTTGGTTTTCCAATGGGACCCTTTGCTGTCCAGGATCTTGCGGGCCTTGACATCGGTTGGGCCACCCGACGGAGAAGGGCACCCACCCGCGACCGGCGGGAACGCTATGTGGAGATTTCCGATCGCATCTGTGAAGCCGGGTGGTTTGGCCGAAAGGCTGGACGTGGATACTACCTCTATGACGGTGGGACAGGCCCAAACCCGGAAGTCGAAGCCATTATTTCTCAGGAACGCCTGAAGGCTGGAGTAACACCACGGGACTTCACTGACGGAGAAATCGTAGATCGCTATATGTTGGCTATGGTGTCGGAAGCCACGCGGGTGTTCGCGGAGAGAATCGCGTTGCGCCCGATTGACATCGACGCGGTCTTTCTCTTTGGCTATGGCTTCCCCAGGCACCGGGGAGGCCCGATGCACTATGCTGACACCATTGGGGCGTCGGAACTGGTTGAGCGAATCGAGCACCTTGCGCTAGAAGACGACTTCTTCTGGCAGGCTCCGCCACTTCTGCGGGAAATGGCCGAGACCGGCCAGACCTTTGCCAACCTGAATAGAGTTAGCTGAGCAAATCGAATCGGTAGATGGAAGATCAACCCATTGGCGGCGGGAATGCTGGCTTTGCGTTGCGGACCTCCTAGACCGAGCTGCTTGTCGATATGTCTGGGTCTGATATGCGCAATCTGGGGCGCGAGGACCCGGAATGTTGCTGCGAATGATGTCGAGCCAGAAACATTCATGTCTCGTTTCAAGGGCTTCGGGTCAGGTTTTTGGCCCCGAGCCGCCAGAACAGTCTGACTATCCTGCTGGGAGAAGAAGGATGCTGTATGGTGGCTGTCGCAATGCTGTGCGATTGTGAAGCGCCGGAAGCGGCAGCGGATGGCGGCTGATTCATGTGTTCGTGACGTTTAACGAGAGTTGGGATCTCCACTCCCACATTGGGTGCATGTGTCGGTGCTTTCGTGCAGGGGGGCGCTGGTAATGCGGGTTGACGTCAGGCTTGAGAATTTTCACTGGATACGCGAGCGAGCCGGACTGGATGCCAAAACTCTGGTCCGCCGGTTTCCCAAATATGCCGAATGGGAGGCTGGCACAGCGCAGCCGACATTGAAGCAGCTCGAAAGGTTAGCCAGTGCCGTTCATGCGCCGCTTGGATATTTTTTCCTTCCCAAACCCATGGATGAACCGATTCCAATGCGGGATTTCCGCACTGTTGGGAGCGTAGCCTTGCGGCGCCCGAGCCCAGACCTGTTGGATACCATCTATCTCTGCCAGCAACGCCAGGACTGGTACCGGGAGTTCGCACGCATGGAAGGTGAGGAAACCCTCGCTTTCGTCGGCTCGGCAAACATCGAGGCCGATGTTGAGGTGGTTGCGGCGACTATTCGGGAGACACTCGACCTTGATCTTGAGGAACGCCGTGCCCTGCCGACCTGGACCGAAGCTCTGCGATGCATCATCCAGGCAACAGATACGCTTGGCGTTCTGGTAATGGTGTCCGGGATTGTGCGCAGCAATACACACCGGAGGCTTGATCCGAGGGAATTTCGGGGATTTACCCTCGCCGATGATCTTGCGCCGCTTATTTTCATCAATGGCGCCGATTCAAAGGCTGCCCAGATGTTTACCTTGGCCCACGAATTGGCCCATTTGTGGCTTGGACAGAGTGCTCTCTCCGATACCACAACGGATGCTTTGCCAGCCCACGAAGTTGAAGCCTGGTGCAATCGCGTCGCCGCCGAGTTTCTGGTTCCGCTTGCGGTTCTGCAGGAGGACTATCGCCCGGAAGAGAGACTTTCGGATGCACTTGCCCGTTTGGCGCGTCGCTTCAAGGTCAGCACGCTGGTGATTCTTCGCCGCATCTACGATGCGGGGGAGCTGACACGGGATCGGTTCCGCGAGGCCTACCGCGCAGAACTGGAGAGGCTCAACGCGGCCCCCAGAGGCGGTGGTGGCAACTTTTATTCGACCGAAACCGTCAGAGTTGGTGATCGGTTCGCACATGCGCTCGCGGCAAGCACACTGGAAGGGAGGACTTCGTTCACGGAAGCGTTTCAGATGCTTGGAATCAGAAAGATTCACACCTTCGACGAATGGGTTCGGCGATTGGGACTCACTGTCTGATGGCGTATCCTCTCGTCGCGGACGCGTTCATTCGGGCGAAGAGGCTTCATTATGGATTCGATTTCAGTCCTGCATTTTGGGATTGGTTGATCTCCGCGCATGCCGACGGCCTTGTGTTCAGTATCGAAAAAAGGTGGGAGATGAGTTGCGCGCCGGTGATGATGAGCTCTCCAATTGGGCTGCGGATAGAGGCCCCAGTTTCTTTCTGCCGCCCGACCAATCCTCGGTTCGGGCACTGAACTAGGTCAACACACGGATATCAGGCCGAGGCTACAGCGCCCAAGCCGTACACACCTTCATGCAGGTTGCTGACTATTTCCTGGTCGCACAGGCATTGGCTGGTTGGCACATGATAGTCACATATGAGGTAGCGTCGGCTTCCAGGCGCCGCATCAAGATTCCCGATGCCTGTATCGGAACCGGTGTAAAATTTGTGACCCCGTTCGAGATGCTGCGTAACACAGGGGCCTGTTTCATCCTCGGGCCGTCCTGAACCTGCGTCCTGATTTCATTGATACGTATGATGGCAATGCACTTGCGCATGCGCTGGAAGTCTGTTGTGCGGTCACATTGATGGTAGTGCAGCGGATCGGGTGGTCCGCCCGGCGCTATTCGCATAGCCACGGTGTCATTCGTCCAATTGGCTATGCCCGCATATGAACTAACCGCAGCCCGTACCGGTAGATTGGCTCCTATTCTGTGTCGGGCTTCATTGCCTGTCCTGCCGAACGGCGGTCATGTATCGGCGACGATGTGGACACAGCGGAAATCTGCGCCGCACTCGTCGAAACCGTGGGATCCAATGCCAGCGAGGAATCGCGAAGGACTGGGTGTCGGCAGACCCCGTATCGTTGCATATCGATTCGATCGATTGGTTTTGGGGAGTCACATACCGCCATGTGATGCGCAGCCGCATTCATACGCAGATCCGCGAGCCCACTGGCAATCTTCATTTCCCTCAACGGGATCCTGCCTGGGAACGGGAAAACTCCCGGATGCCGCCAAGAGTCGCCGTCCTTCAGTCGGCATGGTCTGGCGGTTTGTGGGTGGAAGGACTTTTCGTTATCCGGCGCTGATTCCGATCAGCCTCTTTGCCGCACTGCCCGTGGATCGTAAGGGCATTTGCCAATCACTGTCGCCGGAACCGGTTCACCGATCACATCGACCGCCACCGCCGTTCCCTCCGCTGCCAGTTCGGGTCTGACAAAGGCGAATGCAAGGTTAAGTCCGGTGCGGTAGCTCCAGCCGCCGGATGTGACCGAGCCCACAACCTGATCGCCCATCATGACAGACGCACCGCTTTGAGCGGGAGCATCGTGGGTGTCGAGCGCCAGAGAAACCAGGGATTTCCTCGGACCATCGACCTTTCGGCGCAGGAGCGCTGGTTTGCCGAGAAACTCCTTTTCCATATTCACAAAGCGGCCAAGACCGGTCTCGAACGGATCGAATTCCGTCAGGATATCCGCCTTCCAGTGCAGATATCCCTTTTCAAGCCGCATCGACTCCACGGCCCGAGCACCGAATGGCTTCATGTCATGCGGCTCGCCAGCTTCCCGCAATGCCAGCCATGCCGCATGCAGCTGGCTGTTATGGACATGGATTTCATATGCCAGTTCGCCGGAATAGCTGATCGACATTACCACTGCCGGCGCGATTCCGATGAATGCCTCGCGAACGGACAGCCAGGGGAATGCCTCCACTGACCAGTCCTCACGACTCACTGCCTGAATGACCTCACGGGATTTCGGTCCGGCGAGAACCAGAGCAGTCCATTCGTTCGTAAGGGAGCCAAGCGAAACCCCTTCCGGCGCGTGGGAAAGCAGCCAGTCGCGGTCATGCCATTCTGCCGCCGCCGCGGATCCAAGCCAGATTCGGCCGTCTGGAAGGTTGGCGACCGTGACTTCGCTCTTCAGCATTCCGTCGTGGTTAAGCATGTAGCCCAGACCTACGGTCCCCGGCCTGCGCCTGACCCGACCGCAGATCATGAATTCCAGAAATTCCCGCGCCTTTGGGCCGGAAAGCTCCATGCGGTTGAATCCGCTGACCTCGGTCAGTCCTACGCGGGTCTGTACCGTAGCCACTTCATCCGCGATCACGTCGAAGGTTTCGTTGAAGCGGAAGCCCAGGGTTTCCTCGAAGTCACGCGAAGGGCTGAAATAATCCGCTCGTTCCCAGCCATTGACCACCGCGAATTTCGCTCCTTCCGCAGCGAGCACCGGCGTCAGGGGCGTTGTCCTGATCGGCCGACCGGCAGGTCGATGTTCATGCGGGAAATGGAACCGGAACTCGTTCCGGTATTCCTCAATGGCTTTATGCGCCGTCAGTTCCGCGTTGCCATAGCCGGTGAAGCGGCGGGGGTCGAGACACCAGGTGTCGTATATGGCTTCGCCGTGAACGATCTGCTGGGCCAGAAGCCAGCCATGTCCGCCGCCTTCTCCCAGCCCCGCGCGCAGACCGATGATACAGTAGGCGTTGCGTCTGCCCGGAATCGGGCCGACCAGGGGGGCTCCGTCAAGGGAGTACGTGATCGGACCGTTGACGATGGTATGGATGCCCGTCTCGGCCAGAACCGGCATTCGTGCGACCGCTCCTTCAAGCACGTCATACACGCGATCGAGATCGTCTGGACAGAGCGCTTTGGAAAAGTTCGGATCTATGCCATCCATTCCCCAGGTCCTGCAGCCCTGTTCATAGAATCCGACCAGCAGTCCCTGCCGTTCCTGTCGGCAATAATAGTCGCTGACCGGGCAGCGCAGGAGCGGCATCCGATGGCCTGCATCAACGACCTGCTGAATCGGTTCTGTCACGAAATACTGGTGTTCCATTGACACGATCGGGTGATGCACGCCCATAATCGCGCCGACTTCATTGCAGCGGTAACCACCTGCGTTCACAACCACCTCGCAGTCAATGCTGCCCTGTAGAGTGTCGACGGTCCAGCTACCGTCCTTGAGATGGCGCAGGCCGGTGACAGGCGTGTTGCGATAAACTTTCGCTCCTGCGCGCCGTGCCCGACGAACGAGCGCGGCGCAGAGCTGCGCCGGGTCGACATGTCCGTCATGTGGATCCCAGAGCCCCCCGAAAAGCCCGTCAGGGGTGATAAGCGGGTGTCTCCTTACGCATTCTTCGGTATCGATCACTTCGAATTCCACGCCCATCCCACGTGCCAAAGACGCAAAGTGCCGGTAACCATCCATCTGGGCCTGCGTACCTGCCAGACGGATCCCGCCGTCACCGTAACAGTAACCCACCGGATATTCGGGATCGTCGCGCAGGTCCTTGTAGAGGGCGATCGAATGACTCTTTAGTCCGATCATCGTCTGGTTCATTCCGAAATTCGTCACCTGAGCCGCCGAGTGCCAGGTGGTTCCGCTGGTCAGTTCGTCACGCTCCACCAGCACCACATCGGTCCATCCTTCGCGGGTAAGGTGATAGAGGGTCGAACATCCGGCAATTCCTCCGCCAATTATCACCGCACGGGCTGTTGACTTCATCGGGAACCCTTCCTCCTTGAGTTCAGTTCGGGACAGGTTACGCTTCCGGCTAGGCGGGATTGCAACCCGTTGTGGAGAATGTGACAGGACGTGCCTTGAACAACACAAACAGGCGCCCGCATTCAAGACGGCTTGGACGTGTGGTCCGGTCCCGTCTTCGTGCTGCGGCACCAATAGTAAATCCATGTCCTCCAGGAGTTCAGGGCGGTCAATACCGACCGCTCACCGACTCGCAGTGTGAGGCAATAATCGCCGCCGCGATCCAGCTTCTTTCAGAGCTGGGTATGAGCGAAGTGCCGGGACGTCTTGCTGACCTGCTGATCGCCCAGGGTGCCAGGCCGAGCGGTGACCGCGTGTTGTTCCCTAAAGAGCTTGTGCTGCGCTCAATTGACACGGCGCCGGGTCGTTTCGCGCTTCATGGACGCGACCCTGCACGCACGATCGAGGTCGGTGGCGATGCCGTTCATTTCGGCACTGGAGGCGCTGCGGTTCAGGTGCTGGACATTGAGACCGGAGCCTACCGCGCCGCAACCCTGCGGGATCTGCACGATTTCACCCGGCTTCAGGATGTTCTGGTCAATGTCAGCTGGTTTACGCGCTGCTGCGTGGCGACCGATGTGGCCGATCCATATGACCTTGATGTCAATACCGTTCATGCGCTCCTGCTCAACACCACAAAACCGGTGGCGACGTCATTCTCCCATGCCGACCATGTCTCTCCCATCGTCGAGATGCTTGATATCGCAGCTGGCGGACACGGGACCTTCGTGAACAGGCCCTTTCTGGCCGCTCACATCTCGCCAGTCATCTCACCCCTCCGCTTCGGTGAGGATGCGGTGGACGTCACGTTTGAATGCGTCGCGAGGAACATACCGGTTTCCTGCATTACCGCCTCCCAGTCGGGAGCAACCGGACCTGCGCCATTGGCGAACTTTCTGACACAATCGCTCGCCGAAACGCTTGCTTCTCTGGTTATGGTCCAGACCATCAGGCCGGGACATCCAATGATTTTTTCCAACTGGCCATTCGTGATCGATCTGCGCACCGGTGCCTTTTCAGGCGGTGGTGGCGAATCGGCGCTGCTGAATGCCGCTTCCGCACAGCTGTCAAACTCGCTTGGCCTTCCATCGGGAGTCGCTGCGTCCATGACCGACGCAAAGGCACCGGACGCGCAGTGGGGTTCAGAGAAGGGAATAACGGCGCTGGCCGCAGGGCTTGCCGGTGGCAACATGGTCTATGAGAGCAGTGGCATGTCGTCAGCCCTGCTCGGAGCGTCGTTTGAGGGATTTGTGCTTGATGATGAGATGATCAGCCACATCTATCGGGTTCTACGCGGTATCGAAGTGACTCCTGACACGCTTAATTTTGGCGCAATACGGGATGCGGTTCTGGGCGACGGACATTTTCTTGGTGCGCCGGACACGATGGCGGCCATGGAACGTGACTACTTCTATCCGGAACTCGCGGATCGGCGGCCACCTGTGGAATGGGAGGAATCCGGTGCGCAGGACGCCTGGTGCCGCGCAAGAGTCAAGGCGCAGGAGATTCTCGCGAGTCACCAACCTGATTATCTGGGGCGGGAGAAAGACTCAGAGATCCGCCGTCTGTTCCGTATTCTCGCGTGAGCCGGAAAGCACGGGATTCCCTTACATCTGGGCGATATCCCCCTGTGCAGGGATTGGCTGAAGGAGGAACGCCTTGCTGGGATCCGGGCTGAACACGGTTCTGTGGTACGGTCGTCCGCTCCTCGAAGGGGTCCCAGGACTGATATCCCCCTGAAAACCGCCGCGCTGTCTAATGGGCCATCCTTTCCAGGATAGGGGAGTCGCGAATGGCACTCGGTCAATCCTACATCTGGCCGATTGGTGGCATCCTGTGTTACTGCAGCCGGAATGGCGCCGCAGCGGGTGTTGCGTTTCGGATTGGAACGGGGGACAAATACCTCTTGCACCACCAGTGACAAACACGGAAGCTTAGGCCTATCCAGAACTGGGGTTAGGAAACTCGATACGGCAGGGCAGCGTCCTGTTGACCGATTTGGGAGAAGATCATGAACATAAGTAAGACACGATTCGCATTGCTGACCTCTGTCGGCGCCATGGTGCTGTCGACTGGTGCGGCTCTGGCTCAGGACTGCCCGATCAGGATCGGTGGCATGGCACCCCTGTCGGCGCCAGGCACGGTGGTCGGTGGTGAAGCCATGCGCGATGCGATGCTGATCGCCGAGGAAGACATCAATGCGGCTGGCGGCGTGCTGGGCTGTGACATCGAAGTGGTGATCGGTGACACCGAAGGCCTGCCTGAAAAGGGCACAGCGCTGATGGAGAAGTTCATCACCCAGGATGGCGTCGTGGCTGTTGGCGGCGGTTACCATAGCTCGGTCGGGGGTGGCCTCGAAGGATGTGGCGGACCGGCTGAAAGTGCCCACCGTCTTTGCCGAGACCTGGAACGACACCATCACGGGTGACAAGCAGAAGTATATCTTCCGTATTGCACCACTGTCGTCATGGGCCTCGTCGACGATCTGGAAGCACGGGCTCGAGATACCGGATGTGGAGAAGGTCGCGATTCTGACTGAGAACACCGATTACGGTATTCCAGCGGCCGAAGAGACCAGACGCGGTCTCGAATCCGGAGGCAAGGAGGTCGTCACATTCTCCGTCGATATCGGTACCCAGGATTACGCCGGCATCGTGCAGCGCATGAAGGCGGAAGCTCCAGACATGATCATCGTGCTGGCCACTGGGGAAGCCGGTTACAACTTCCAGCAGCAGGCTGCGGATGCAGGCATCGGTTCGCTCGATATCCCGTTCCATGCCGGTCAGGTTTCACTTGAGTCCAAGGCGTATTGGGAAAACGTTCCGGACGGCAATTTTGCCTTCGTGCAGCGGATCGGCGTACCGGAAAATCTCTTCACTGAAGAAGGCAAGGCCTTTGCCGCAAAGTACAAGGAGCGCCACCGGCAAGGATGCTGTCGAAAGCTATGCGATGGAAGCCTATGACTCGATCGCGATCATCGCGCAGGCGATCGGAGAGGCCGGGTCGACCGATGCCGATGCTATCGTTGCGGCACTGGAAGGCATTGAGCACAATGGCACATTGGGCACGATCTACTTCCCCTACGGCTCGCAGAAAGATCCGTCCGAAGACGGTCTTGGCGACGAGTACTGGCACCAGTGGCCTGATGTGGCGCTGACCGTCATCCAGTATCAGGAGGAGGGCGAGAACTCGGGCGAAGCCACCATTGTCTGGCCTGACGCCTATAAGACAGGCGATGCCGTTTACGTGAATCAGTAATCCTCACCGCTTCGGGCGTTCATCGGAGCGCCCGAAGTCATTCAGCGGTGACCCGGATTCAGGAAGCCGGGCTCAATGGGGGGAATCACTTGCAGTTCCCGACGCTGTTCTGGGGCGTGGTCGCCTGGATGATCGTCTGGGGTGTCGCTGGATCGATCCTGATCAGGTGGCGCTATCTGATGTGCGATCTCGATACGTCTAACGCCAATTTCCTTGGCGCTATGGCGGGCGCTTCGCTGGGCCCGGTCGGCATTGCCGCGCTGTGGGCGAAAACACCGAAATCCTCGAATTTCCTGATCGTCGGGCTGGGATTGCTGACCGTTCTGCTGGTGGCGGTCACGTTCAGTTTTGCCGATCCGGAGAACATCTGCGTGACCTCGGGAGGCTTTGTCGCCAGCCAGGTGGTAAACGGGCTTATCATCGGCATTATCTATGGCTTTATGGCGCTGGGCCTGTCGCTGATATTCTCCATTCTCGGCGTCGTCAGCTTTGCCCATGGCGAATTCTACATGGTCGGCGGCATGCTGGTCTATTTCATCACCGCGGTCTGGCTGCCCGGCATAAATCCACTTCTTGCCTTGCTGGGCGCCTGCGGCATTGCCTTTGCCATTGGCGCCGTCTTCGAACGGTTGATGCTCACGCCGATGTATCATGGTCAGATTGACCGGCCGGTTGAGTACGGCATCCTCGTAACATTCGGCCTGGCTTTCACCATGCAGTATTTCGTGCAGGCCGTGGCTGGTGCGAATCCGGTAAAGGCGCAGCGTTTCCTGAGCTTCCCGCGCTGGAGCTTCCCGGCGGACGCGGATCCGGTCTGGATCAAGACGAGTAGGGGCAGCCTGACGCTGTTCGAGCAGGTTTCGATCTCCAGCCCGCGTCTGACGGCTGCGGTCACCTGCATCCTGGTGCTCCTTGCGCTGATGTATCTTCTGCACCGAACCTGGACCGGCAAGGCGCTGCGCGCGGTCAGCCAGGACCGCGAGGCGGCGGCCATCGCGGGCATCAACCCGGATAGGATGAACATGCTGGCTTTTGCGCTTGGCGGCATGATTGCGGCGCTGGCGGGAGGGCTGTTGGTACAGGCGTTTTCCTGGCTGCCTCAGGTCGGGGCAATCCCGGCAATGCGAAGTTTCGTCATCGTTGTTCTGGGAGGGCTTGGTTCGCTTCCTGGTGCCTTTGTCGGTGGAATCATGGTGGGGCTTGTCGAAGCCGCAGGCACTGGCTGCGTCCCCGATCCGCAGAAGGCGGCAAGCTATATTCCCGCCTATGGTATGATCGTGCTGACCCTGACGCTCCTTCTCAGGCCCACAGGCATGTTCGGCCGTCGCTTTGCCAGTGGTGCCCATGGGCAGTTCTGAGGGGTGATGATGCGCAGACAGATACCAAATCTGATCGGGGCACTCTGTCTGGCCCTGCTGGTCTTCTTTCCGCTGATCTACGGGCGGGCGGATTACGACTATATCATGCATATCCTGATAACCGGCTTCTTCTACGCCATCCTGGCCGCAAGCTGGTCCATGCTTACGGGCTATGCGGGGCAGTTCTCGTTTGGGCATATGGGCTTCATGGCCATCGGGGCGTATACGACGGGGCTGTTCTGCCACTACATCTACATTTCACCCCAGCCTACCGAACTCTGCTGGGAGACCGGGTTCTTTGGGCAATGGCTGGTGGTGGTGAACCCGATAGGCGTGACATCGACCACCCTGACGCAGGATTGCCTGCGTCAGGCACTGGATGCCTGGGACGGCAGTGTCGATGTCACGTCCATGCCGGTACCACTGGGCATCTTGCTGGGCACGATCCTGGGAGCACTCGCCGGGTTCCTGGTCGGTATGCTCGTCCTGCGTCTGCGCGCCGCCTATCTGGCGCTGTTCACGCTTGGTTTTTCGGAGATCCTCAAGGCAACGATTTCGGCCGAAATCGACATAACCCGAGGTCAGGCCGGACTGGAACTGCCCCCGCTATATCCCGATGGAATCACATTATTCGGCACCTACTTCGAACCCACCGACAAGATTCCACCGTACTATACGATGCTGGGACTGCTGCTCCTGTGCCTGCTGATTCTTACCTGGCTGGCGCGGTCGAAATTCGGCCTCTTTGTGCGGGCGCTGCGAGAGGATCAGGACGCCGCCGCTGCGCTGGGTGTGAACACGACGCGCTATAAGGTACTGGTCTTTACCGTTACCTGCGCAATGGCGGCTGCCGCCGGCGCCGTGCAGGGTCATTACGTGCAGATCATCACACCCAACATGCTGTTTCTGCTGCAGATGAGTCTGGTTGTCGCCATGGCGGTGATCGGCGGTATCGAAAATTTCGTCGCGGCGGCGGTCGGTGCGATCATCCTTCAGGTGGCTCTGGAGCTTCTGCGCAACAGCTTCGTGATCGGCGGAATCGAGGTTGACATGACGATCTGGCGGCTGGTGTTCTTTGGCATCCTCCTGATGGTGACCCTGAGGTTCTTCCGTAACGGGCTGATCGCGCCGCTGATAACCCATTTCCGGCGCGAGGGCGTGGCCGAGGAGACGGTCGCCAGGCGGAAGACTGGCACTGGGCAGGCTGACACATGATCCATCTTAAGGTTACCAATCTGCATAAGCGCTTTGGTGGCAATCATGTGCTGAAGGGGGTCAGTTTCGAGGTCAACGGTCCGGAGATGATTGGCCTCATCGGCCCGAACGGAGCCGGGAAGACAACGTTGACCAATGTCCTTGACGGCGTGACCAAGCCGAGTTCGGGAACGGTCTATCTGGGCGAACAGCGCATCGATCAGCTGCAGCCCTATGAGATCGCCCTAGCCGGGCTTGGACGGACGTTTCAGGTCACGCGCTCATTCAGGCGAATGACCGTTCTGGAAAACCTGTACGTCCCGGCACTGGCCATGGGCAATGTCACAAACCGGGCCGAGTTGCAGGACAAGGCGATGTCGGTGCTGGAGTTTCTGACCATCGATCATCTGAGGAACGAATTCGGCCAGGCGCTGTCGGGTGGTCAGCAAAAGCTCCTGGAACTGGGTCGGCTCCTCATGCTTGACCCGGATGTCATAATCTTCGATGAGCCGTTTGCTGGCGTTCACCCGCGGCTCATGGAAGTGATCCATTCCTATATCCACCGTGTCAATGGCGAGGGTAAGGCGATCATCATCATCAGCCACCAGATGGATTCCATTTTCTCGCTTTCACAGCGGCTTCTGGTGCTGAACTTCGGCGATCTCATCGCCGACGGCCCGCCGGAAGAGGTCAAGAACGATCCCGCCGTGATCGAGGCCTATCTCGGCAGCGAAGAGCGGGACACGGCATGAGCGACGTCGAATCCGTCCTTGAAATGCGGAACCTCTCGGTGGGTTATTACCGAGATCTGAACATTCTTTCGGATCTGGACATCAGGGCCCGAAAGGGTCAGATCACCACGATCCTTGGTGCCAACGGAGTGGGCAAGTCGACCGCGCTGAAGGCGGCTTTCGGCTTTCTGACCCCGAACCAGGGCGATATCCTTCTGTCAGGCGAGTCGATCCTGAAGGTGCCGACCCATGAGAAGATCCTCAAGGGTCTGGCCTATATTCCCCAGCAGCCGGGTGTTTTCAAGGATATGACGGTCGAGGAGAACCTGGAGCTCGGCGGCTGGACCTTCCGCGGCAACCGCAGGCAGGTGCGTCAGAAGGTGGAGGCGAATTACGAGCGCTTTCCCGCACTCCGCGACAAGCGCCGTCAGGTTACGGGGGAGCTTTCCGGCGGCCAGCAGCGCATGGTCGAGATCGGGCGTACCCTGATGTCGGAGCCCAAAATGCTCCTGGTGGATGAACCCACCGCGGGGCTGTCGAAGATGCTTGCCGAAGAGGTCTATGAGATGCTGATCGACCTCAGGCAGGAGAACCTGACGATTCTTCTTGTCGACCAGGAAATCAGGCACGCACTGAAGATCGCCGACTATGTCTATGTTCTGGAGCTTGGCCGCAATAAGTTTGAGGGGCCAGCCAGCGATTTCGACGACCTCGAAAAGGTGTTCTGGGTAGCGTGAGATGGAACCGCCTGAAAGCCATCTGTTCTATCAGTCCCGGCAACGGCGACCCCGGCTGAAGCGATCTGAAGGCGTCTATATCTGGGATGAGGGCGACAGGCGCTATCTTGATGGATCGTCAGGCGCGATGGTCTGCAATATCGGCCATTCCAACCCGGTGGTGCTGGAGGCGATGCGCCGCCAGATGGAAATTTCGACATTCGGATATCGGCTGCATTTCGAGACCGAGCCGGCGGAGAGGCTCGCGGCAAAGGTCGCCGCATTGGCGCCGAATGGGCTTGAGCGCGTGTTTTTCGCCTCCGGCGGCTCTGAGGCGGTTGAAAGCGCGATCAAGCTTGCCCGTCAGTACAAACTGGCAAAGGGTGAGGCTCAGCGGTGGAAGGTCATTTCCAGATACCCGGCCTATCACGGCAGTACCCTCGGGGCACTGGCACTGACGGGCTATGCACCGATGACGGCTCCCTTCGCGCCGATGATGCGGGAGATGCCTAAAGTATCTGCGCCGAGAGCCTATCTGGACGGGTTGGATGCCGAGGATCCGGCGACGGGCCAGCATTACGCCGATATGCTAGAGGAGCGCATTCTGGCCGAAGGACCGGAAACCGTTCTGGCCTTCATTGTCGAACCTGTGGGAGGGGCGTCCACGGGCTGTCTCATGCCTCCGGTCGGCTATCCGCAGCGCATCCGCGAGATCTGTCATCGCTACGGTGTGGTTCTCATCCATGATGAGGTGATGTCGGGTGGCGGGCGCACTGGAACATTCCTTGCTGCGGACAACTGGGGCGTGGCACCGGATATCGCGGTTCTGTCGAAGGGATTTGGCGCAGGATACATGCCGCTCGGCGCGGTGATCGCGCATGAAAGGATCGTCGAGACGGTTCTGGACGATGGCGGGTTCATCCATGGTTTTACCTATGCGGGCAATCCGCTGGCCTGTGCTGCGGGCGTGGCCGTACTGAATGAGATCGAGCGTCAGGGCATGATGCGGAATTCGCTGACGCAGGGCGCACGGCTCAGGGCCCGACTGGATTCATTGATGCAGCGATATGCCATTGTCGGAGATGTGCGCGGCATGGGCCTTCTGCAGGCTTTTGAACTGGTTGGTGATCGCGAGACGATGACGCCGCTACCGAAAGAGCTGAAGGCCGACAGTCAACTGGTAGACATTGCCCATGACAACGGATTGATCATCTACTCCCGCCGATCACGCGGCGGCTACTCCGGTGACCATTTCCTCGTCGCGCCACCGATGATCATCACTGAAGGACAGGTGGACGAGATCATGGAAAAACTGACGCTGTCTCTTGATCAGTTCGTAGATGCAAACGGTCTGGAATGATGTCCAGGATCATCATCACCTGTGCCATTACCGGTTCAATCCACACACCGACCATGTCGCCCTATCTTCCATTCACCGCTCGGGACATCGCTGACCAGGCCGTGGACGCCGCTGCAGCGGGCGCGGCAATCCTGCACCTCCATGCCCGAAACCCTGCGGATGGTCGGCCCTCGGCCAAAGCCGAGCATTTCATGGGGTTTCTTCCTGATATCGCAGCTCGCAGCGATGCGGTAGTGAACCTCTCCACGGGTGGCAGCGCGATCATGTCACTGGATCAGCGGCTGGAAGGGCCGAAACGGGCTGAGCCTGAGATGTGCTCGCTCAACATGGGCACGATGAATTTCGCGCTTTATCCCATGGCGGCCCGCTATCGAGACTGGCGGTTTGATTGGGAAAAGCCGTTTCTTGAGGGCACTGATGATCTGGTCTTCAAGAACACGCCACGTGACATTGCCCATGTGCTGACGGAGATGGGTGAGAAGCGCGGTGCGCGGTTCGAATTCGAATGCTACGACACCGGCCATCTGGTGATGCTGAAGCATTTCGTCGATCGGGACATGGTCAGGCCGCCCATCTTCATCCAGTTCGTCTTTGGCGTACTCGGCGGAATGGCACCGGAGCCGGAAAACCTGACTCACATGAAGCGGCTGGCCGACAGGTATTTCGGCGGGGACTATCAGTTCTCGGTTCTGGCAGCCGGTCGTGCGCAGATGCCAATGGCGGCAATGGCCGCTGGCATGGGCGGACATGTGCGCGTGGGGCTGGAGGATTCACTATTTGTCGAGCGCGGTGTGCTGGCAACCTCAAATGCCCAGAAGGTGAGGATGGTGCGCGAGCTGGCCGAGGGGCTGGGTCGTCGTGCCGCTACACCGGACGAGGTCCGAGGGATGCTCGACCTCAAGGGCGCTGGCAGGACGGCCTTCTGACCCGATGGCGATTCCCCAGATAAAACTGGCCGGTTCTGAGGACATGAAGCTGTTGAGCCTTGCGCTTGAGGAACTATCCAAAGAACTGGGCGACCATCACAGGGCGGATGCGGACAGTCTGACCGCTGCCTGTCATGGTCCGAATCCAGGCTGCCACGGGTTATTGGCGACTGAAGCGGGCGTTCCTGTTGGTGCGGCACTGGTTTCACCGGTGTTTTCAACCACCAAAGGGACATTGGGCGTGTATGTATCGGATCTCTGGGTTGCCGAAGAGATGCGTGGCAAAGGCCTGGGGCGGCGGCTCCTGAGCAATGTGGTGGCGTTTGGAGCCGAACGCTGGGGTGCCACATTCCTGAAACTTACTGTCTATGCGGATAATGCTGCGGCGCGTGCGGTCTATGTCTCTTTGGGATTCAGGCAGGCCACGCAACACCAGACGTTCCTGCTGGACGGACCAGACCTTGAAAGGCTCAACGGAGAAGCGCAATGAGAGCATTTCTGGATGAACGGCAGGTATTGCATGATCCCAGGCATTTCATGGCCAACGGCGCGCTTCTGCCCAATCCCGAGGTTCCGGCGCGTGTCGGTATACTGCATGCTGCCGCTGAGGATGCAGGCTGCAACTTTGATACGCCCAATGATGCTGGTCCTGGCCCCATTGCCGCGATCCACACATCGGAATACCTCGTCTTCCTGCGCAGGATCCACAGCCGTTGGTGCAGAATTGAGGGTGCCTCTGACGAGGTCATTCCCAATATCCATCCGGCGAACCGTTCAGACAGTTACCCTCTTTCTGCCGTCGGTCAGGCCGGATACCATCAGGCCGATACCGCTTGCCCGATTTCCGCCGAGACCTGGGAAGCGGCCTATTGGTCGGCGCAGACGGCCATCGCTGCCGCTGATGCCGTCGCGGGCCAGGATCGTGTGGTCTATGCGCTCAGCCGCCCGCCAGGGCACCATGCCTTCGCTGATCTTGCCGGGGGATTCTGTTTCCTGAACAATTCCGCCATTGCCGCCGAACGACTGCTGTCGAGCGGCATGCGCCCGGCGGTCCTCGACATCGATGTGCATCATGGCAACGGCACTCAGGGCATCTTCTACAGTCGCGGTGACGTGCTCACCGTGTCTCTCCATGCCGATCCGACGCGGTTCTATCCGTTCTTCTGGGGCCATGCCCAGGAACGGGGCGAGGGTGCGGGGCTTGGCGCGAACCTGAACCTGCCGCTGCAACGGGGTTGCGATGACGACACATATCTCCGGGCGCTCGGAAAGGCTTTAGAGCGGATTGAGGCGTTCGATGCTGACGTGATCGTTGTCGCGCTTGGTCTTGATAACCATGTCGACGATCCTTTCGAAGGGTTTGCGATCACCACCAGGGGGTTCGCCCGGATCGGTGAAGCCATTGCTGCCACGGGCAGACCATTGGTGCTGGTCCAGGAGGGCGGATATGTCTCGGATGCATTGGGCGCAAACCTGACCAGTTTTCTGAACGGGTTACGGACATGAATGTCGATTTCCGCATCGTCCATCTGAGGAAACGCTTTCCGCTGCGGATCAGCCGCGGCGAGATCACTGGCGGCGACAGTCTTTTCGTCAGCGTGAGGGATGGTGGGCATACCGGCTGGGGAGAAATGGCGCCTAGCGCTAGTGAGGGAGCCGACACGGCTGAGGTCGGTGCGGCAATGCTTCGCGATTTCTGCGCCGGCGGGCTGCGGGGTTCGATCCATGACATATGGGATCGTGCCAGTTCCTCCGAGGTTGCGCCCTGCGTATTGGCGGCGCTTGATATGGCGCTTTGGGATCTCACGGCGAAACGGGCCAGAATGCCGCTTTACCGGCTACTTGGCCTATCGCGCCAAGCTGTGGTCTCGTCGCTTACCGTTGGCATCAATCCACCCGAGGTTGTTCGGGACCGCGTGCCGCTGCTATTGGAGCAGGGCGCGAAGGCGCTGAAGATCAAGCTTGGTTCGCCCGATGGTATCGATGCGGACAAGGCAATGTTCGCCGCTGTCCTTGAGGCCGTCGAAGGCGTCGGCACCGTCCTGCGCGTGGATGCCAATGGCGGTTGGTCCCTTGCCGATGCCCGCCATATGATGGGCTGGCTGGCCGAGCGGGGCGTTGAATACATAGAGCAGCCGCTGGTGCGTGGTGCCGAGGATCAGTTGGTCGACCTGTATAGTGGCCGCGTCCTGCCGATCTTCGTCGATGAGAGCTGTCGCATGAGCCAGGACATTCCCGGCTTTGCTGACCGGGTCGATGGCGTGAACCTCAAGCTCATGAAATGTGGAGGCATCACGGAGGCGCTACGCATTGTCGCGACCGCCCGCGCCTTCAGCCTGAAAACGATGATCGGCTGTATGGGTGAAAGCTCGGTTTCCATTGCTGCCGGTGCTTCGCTGGCAGCTCTGTTTGACTATATCGATCTGGACAGCCACCTGAACCTGAACCCAGATCCCGCGACCGGCGCACCATTCCTGAACGGCGTCACGCTGCCTGCAGACATTCCCGGCCATGGAGGTCAGTTGAAAGATGCTTGATCCGACACGCTCGCTGGCACTTTATGCCGAGGCCACGATGGGCATGCTGAATGCCAAGATGACGGAGGGAATCATCCGCTACGGCCGCAACCCTGTGGCTGCGGTCATCGACAGCAAGGCGGTTGGGAAAACCATCAGCGAACTCTGCAGGATGGAAAGCGACATTCCGATTGTCGCGACGCTGGAGGAGGCATTGGCGCTTGGCGCCGAAGTGTTCGTTCTGGGCACCGCTCCCTCGGGCGGCCGGGTGCCGCCGGAATGGATGGCGGTTCTGCAATCGGCTGTCGATGCTGGCATGCCGCTTGTAAACGGGCTTCATGATCCGCTGAATCCGGTGTTCGGCCATGATCTCAGGAGTGGCCAGTGGATCTGGGACGTTCGTACGCCGGTTGGTGACATTCCTCCGATTGCAACCGCCAGAGCGGCCGGTCTCAAGAACACGCGCGTGTTAATGGTTGGCACTGACATGGCGGTTGGCAAGATGACCGCCGGTCTGGAAATCTACCGGGTTCTGCGCGACCGGGGTGTCGACACGGCGTTTCTCGCCACCGGTCAGATAGGGGTGACAATCATGGGAACCGGAATCCCGCTGGATGCGTTCCGGGTAGACCATGCCAGCGGTGCGGTCGAACGGATGGTAATGGAGGCTGCCGACCATGACGTGGAGATAATCGAGGGTCAGGGGTCTCTCCTGCATCCGGGTAGCACCGCCACACTGCCGCTGATGCGTGGCAGCTGCTGCAATGCCATGATCCTGTGCCATCGCGCCGGTATGGAATATCTGGACACTTTTGGTGGCATACGGATTCCGCCACTGCGCGATGTCATTGAGCTAAACGAGATGACGGCTTCGGCGAACGGCGTACTTACCAGGGCGAGGGTCGTGGGTATTGCCCTGAACACCCGTGATCTGAATGAGGCCGATGCCAGACGGGCAATTGCCGATGCCAGGGATGAATCCGGTTTACCCGTCACCGATCCGGTGCGTTTTGGTGCCGATGTCCTGGCGGATTGTATCGTCGGGACAGCAGCGGACCAATAGGCCAGAGGCGAGTCGTTCCAGCGGCACGGCGTGACTATGCCATCGGATGGAGGATGCAGGTGCTGTCGGGCAGGTGCGAGTCCGTTTTCGGTAGGGCCGCGACGAAGTCCAATGGCCCACCAGGATTGTGTTACCCGACAGTAACGATGGTGCGGTTCGGGCCGGAATCGATGGATTTGAGTGACTGCTGGAACGACAGCATGGTCCCGGAGGAAGCCATTCAGCAGACTTTGACGCATGATCGCTTCACGGCTCCTTCTGACGTTCCTCCCCTGATGTGGCGACCTTGGCATCCGAGAGGGAGGTGGAAAGCTGATCTTCCCCTAGAACCTGGAATGACAGTGTGAAGTCACCTTTCGCCAGAATTCGCAGCAAATTTTCGGAGAACGGTCTGAAGCGATCGAGTTCCCGCATTGGGCTGCCGTTCGACCTGAGGCATTGGACTTTCGGTCTCTGACGCATGGTTCCCGTTCGCGAGCCGGGGTCAATGCGATGTGAGGCTACATGGTTTGTGGAGCGATTTCGAAACGGTGCAAGAACGATTTACCGCGCAGCCTTTGCCTGGCCGTGCTGGAATGAATGCTGGAATGAATGTGCAATTGGTTGATTGAGCTGAACGAGCGGCAGCACATCAAGTTCGATCAATCCAGGCAGGAGGCCGTCGCTTCAGCGTTTCGCCAAGCTGCAGCTTCGGCTTCAGAACGATGCGCTGGCCACCGCTCGTTTCCTCGCCCAGGCTTTGGCAGACGAGTCTTGCCGCCTCACGTCCAATCTCGGCGCGGCAGGCATCCATGGTGGCCAGTCTTCGTGGTAGCCCATCCAGGATATCCAGCCCGTTGAATCCCGCCAGTCCGATTTGCCCAGGTACGTCTATGCCGTTGTCAAGACAGTACAATAGGCCGCCTGCGCCGATCATGTCGTTTGAATAGTAAAGGAAATCCAGATCGGGCGCGCGCTTCAGGATGGCTTCCGTCATCTCACGACCCTTCAGCAGCGAGCTGCCTCCCTCATAGAATTCCTGATCCACGACTTCCAGTCCTGCCTTCGCCATCGCCTCGGTGAAGCCCTCGAACCGTTTCCTCGCACGGTGATCAAGCGGCATCTTGGTGCCCAGAAACCCAATTCGCTGATAGTCGGCTTCAATGATGGCCTTTGCCATCTGCCGACCGGCGCGGCGGTGGGAGATCCCTACCATCGAATCGATCGGCTCTCCATCCGCATCCATGATCTCAATGATCGGTATTTCGGCGCTGCGCAGCAATGTGCGGCTTGCTTCGGTATGTTCCAGTCCCGCGATGATCACGCCTGAGGGCCGCCAGCTCAGCATTTCGTAGAGAACGGTTTCCTCACGCTCAGGCTCGTAGTTCGTCACCCCGAACACTGGCTGCAGGGGTGTGGTGTCAAGCACTTCCGCGATGCCGCTGAGCACCTCGGGGAATACAAGATTTCCCAGAGAGGGAACGATCGTTGCCACGAGGTTCACCCGCTGTGAAGCCAGTGCGCCGGCGATTCTGTTTGGCACGTATCCAAGTGATTTCGCGGCCTCCAGAACCCGGGTGCGGGTGGAATCGCTGACATCGCCACTGTTCCGCAACACCCGGCTGACTGTCATTTCGCTGACCCCGGCTGCTTCGGATACATCGCGAAGGGTTAAGGTGCGGTTCGACCTGGCGCTCCTGACTTTGTGCATCGAACGCTCGCTCCACTGTTGTTGCCTGTCCAGATACTACCGCCTGACTGTGGTGTTGTCCAAGACTTCGACTGCGCGGATTTCAGATTCGGGCTGTCTGTTCCATGGACCGTTGCCTCGTTTGGTTCTTTCGGGCCACGCTTTCCGGACAGCAGGGAGGGCAGGGATTCCTGCCCTTCCGGGTTCGTTCGCTTCGTACCTATTGGATTCTGGTGCAGCCATGTTACAGGCGGTCACCAACTTCCGTCTGGAGAGTTTGCGATGGGACCGCTCGACGGGCTTACGGTGCTGGATTTCTCGACGCTGCTGCCGGGGCCGCTGGCTTCGCTGCTTCTGATTGAAGCGGGAGCGGAAGTGATCAAGGTCGAGCGAGTCGGTAGGGGAGACGAACTGCGTTCGTTTCCGCCAAGGATCGGTGGTGAGAGCGCGTTGTTTGCCCTGCTGAACCGTGGCAAGGGCAGCATTGCGCTAGATCTCAGGTCGGAGACCGATCGTGCGAGGCTTGAGCCTTTCCTGGAACGTGCCGATGTCTTGATCGAGCAGTTCAGGCCCGGTGTAATGGACCGGTTTGGACTTGGATACGACCAGCTCTCGATGCGGTTTCCCAGTCTCATATATTGCTCGATCACCGGATACGGTCAGACAGGTCCCAAAGCTGGGGTGGCTGGCCATGACCTGAACTACATTGCCGAAACGGGCCTTATGTCGCTGTCAAGCGGTCCGGATGCGAGTCCTGTCGTCCCACCGGCGCTGATCGCTGACATTGCGGGCGGCGCCTATCCTGCGGTGATGAACATCCTGATGGCGTTGGAGATGCGGCGCAGAACGGGAACAGGCCACCATCTCGACATTTCGATGACCGACAACATGTTTCCGCTGGCGTGGTGGGCGCTGGCGCAGCGGCGGGTTACGGGTACCGCTCCTGGCAATGCGGACAGTCTGCTCAGTGGCGGTGGTCCCCGGTACAGGCTCTATCCCACAAGTGATGGCAGGATAGTCGCCGCCGCTCCGATCGAGCAGCGGTTTTGGGAGAATTTCTGCGAAGTGATTGGCCTTGAGCCGGAGCTTCGTGATGACCGGGTCGCGCCTGATGCGACCCTTGTGCGCGTTACGGAGATCATCGCGAGCCAGACTGGTGTGTATTGGAGTGACCGCTTCGGCGGCGTCGACTGTTGCTGCACACTCGTACAGTCACTTGATCAGGCGTTGGCCGATCCTCATTTTCGGCAACGGGGCACCGAGGCGCGGCGAACGATTGTAGGTGGGATGTCGGTTCCCGCACTGCCTTTGCCCATTGCTTCGACGCTGCTGGCCGATGCGCCACGCAGCGCGAGCGTTCCACGTCTTGGCGAGACCGCGTGAGTTGGCGGATGCGTTCGCTCGTGTTCCGCAGGTCGGGTCATCGTGAACTGGCTGGTAGTGTCTCAGTCTGAATTGTTCCTTTCCGTTCCAGGATATGGAATCCGACTTTGAGGTTGCTGGTTCCGGAGTTACGGCTGTCCTGGAATCACAGGATTCCGGCTCCAGCCGAGTCGTTTCGATCGTGTCTTCCGACAGGCTGACCTGGCCGGACCTTCGGTCTTCAGGGGGGGTCAGCCTGAGTTTCAGAGCGGTCCTTCCATGCAATGCCTGAAGGTATCATCTGACCGGAAAATCGCTGGAACCTTCAGCTGACATCGCTTCAGCCTACCGTCAGATCCATTCATGGCTTTAACCGTTACCGAATATCCGCACGGCTTTCGGAAGGTTTCACGCTACCAAACATGCGACAGCCATCATGGAAAGATGCGTGGGAAATCCATGAAGGATCCTGAACATTTTGCCAAATGGCATGACCCGTGAATGCAATCATTGCGAATTGAGGGAAATATTGTTAACATTCTGTCATGGAAAATTCCACAATCAGTGAGATTGACCTGAAATCCGCCGCCGAACGGATGCTTGCGCAGACCGGGGGAGCGATGGCGGTAATGCTGTTCGGCTCCCGCGCCCGCGGCGATCACCGGCCCGACAGTGACTGGGACATCGCGGTAATCACCGATGGTGAAGATCGGAACGGGAAATTCCGGTATATTGGATGTCCGGACGTTTTCCGGTCGCTGCCCGGAAGGATCAACGTTCTTGCCCTGCCATTCGAAACACTCAGACGGAAACGCAATTCAGCCGGATATCTTGCAGTCAGCCTAGCCCGTGAGGGCCGGGTTCTGGCGGGAGACATGCCGGAAATCGGAAAACTTGAGAAAAGACCATATATGAATCCTGAAAAACTGGCGGAAAAACTGGAGGACATCTGGAGAATCATCAGAATCATCGGACGGGAGGCGGCTGAAACGGTTGAGGATATGGATGGTGATCCGAAATCATTCGGTAAAACCCTTGTCATTGAATCCGCCAATGCATCGGAACTGTTTGTCAAGATGGTCATCAACCGTCGGACGGGAAAGCATCTCTGGGGGCATGACCTTCATGCGCTGGCTGATAAATTCGGGAAACGGGATCGGGAGGGTTCATGGTCCAGTCTTGTGGATATGATTCGAAGCCTGAACGGATATACCCGAAAACACCATCAGGGCATGTATGACGACCCGGAAATTACCCAGGACGACATTCGTATCGCCCTTGAAAGGTTCCTGATCCTGCTTCCTGCAATCCGGGATGAACTTGAGAATGCGAAACGGGATCCGGTCCTTGCCGATACGGCTAGGGCTGGAATGACCAGATACGGCAACATAAGTCGAAGGATCTACAATTCATTTCCGGAAATGCCGGATACGGGTTTTTCCGACTCCATGATCCAGACCGTCATTGAGACGATACCGCATATCCGTGCGGCTTTCGGTGAGATTGCGGGGATGCGGTTCAGGCCGGACAAGCCGGAGAAGGGTAGTGTCTCAGTCTGAAATGATCTTTGCCATCCTGAGGCGGTCGAGGACGCGTTCGGCATCGATATCGACTACACTATGCTGATAAAGCTCTACGGTGATGATGGCGGCGAAACTCCGGGAAACGCTGCAGCCCGGCGGATTGCACGGAATTCAGGAAACGGCGGATCGAGGGAAATCCGGACGAGGAGTAAATCTCGACCAGCCATGCCGAACGCCAAAGCCTTACGATGCGGATGTCGATGCGTCGGTTTACCGGGCTGACCAACGCGTTCTCGAAAAAAAGAGAACCATATTCATATGTGCTCCCTGTTCGCCATTCACTACAGCTTCGCGCGCATTCACTCGGTGCTGAAGGTGACTCCCGCGATGCAGACCGGTCTGGCGGATATGCTGTACGACTTGGGCTGGATTGTGGGACTGATTGACGCAAGGGTGCCTGAACCGACCCGGCCGAGGATCTACGGAGCCAGGACCGAAGGTCCGTGAGCAACGGACGGCAGGGCTATCCCGTCCGCTCACTCCGATGGAACGGAAGAGAACATTTCAGACTGAGACACTACCAAATTTCTGGATGACTTGCCCCTCCATTCGGAGTATGACCCAAGCCGTGCTGGCCCCGTAGCTCAGCTGGATAGAGCGACCGCCTCCTAAGCGGTAGGTCACAGGTTCGAATCCTGTCGGGGCTGCCAATGACCGGGAATCTGAGATAACGGATGTGCTTATCTCAGAAACCACCCGAGTTTCTGAGATAAGGGTCCGTTCACTTCCTTCGCTGTTTGCGCGGCAAGCGTTTCGTGATTGTCGGTTGGGGCTTCCCGTCCCAGACGAAATCCCAGGTCGCGCCCTGCCGGATATTCTGTACGAGATGCGGGCGAAGAGCGACGAGGCATTGTCCCGAGGGCAGGCGCAACGAGGGATAGAGGATTCCATTGCCGCAGGAGCCAAGAACATCGCGGGCCAGGAACTGTCCGGACGGATAGGCAATTGCGGGATCCGGGTTCATGACATCATCTTCCGTTCCTGGGTCGAGTTGATGGAATTGGGACGTGAATCCAGCAAATAGCTCCCTGTAGGAAGTGGTGTTCTCAAAGACGCCTGTTGCCTCGAGTTCCCGCGTGAGATGCCATATCGCTTCCGCCTGAGCGGTTTCGACCGCATGCTCACCATAAGACGCATACCACGCGCCCCGCTCTGATCCATTGAATCTGTTCCCTGTCTCATGGGTGTAGCAGAACGCCGCGTTTACCATGGTCCAGCCGTAGCCTGAGGCTTCCGAAAGGAGTTCGGCGGGGTGAAGGCTGCCCGGGATCGGGAGGATGATGGATTGCCGTGCTGACGTCAGGCCCTCGATTTCTTCCAGAATCGCCAGGCCGTCTTCATCACTCGCCAGAGGTGCCATTGCGGGTTCGTCGAGATAGGCGGTTGAAATCAGCCTGACCGTCGTCGGGTCGGTGAAATTGACGATTGTTAGGTCGCGGGCTCTGATCACATGCCACCCCTGAGTGCATCGATATGCTGGCGTATCTTCATCATTGCTGGAATCCCGCCTTCGCACATGATCTGGACGGGGGTCTTTCCGTTGAAGCCAGGTCCCGTGTTGGCGGTCTTTGGCCAGCCATAGGTGAGAGGTCCGCTGAACAGCAGTCTCAGACCCTTGAAGATCCCGATCAGCAGGCTTGCGCGGGTCACCTTGTCCTGATCCAGTATGCCCCTGTAGGTGCCGGCTTTCATACGGCCCCAGGTTGCATTTGGAACGTCGAACAGCATTGCGGCTTCGGCATTCGCCAGACTCCAGGCGTCTGCGGCACGTACGACACCTTTGATGATCACGGCAATCCTGTCACGTCGGTCAATCGGTTGAACGATTGACTGTTGGGGTGTGGTCTGGATGGGTTCAAGCATGATTTGCTCCATATGATTAATAATAACTTATCATATGATTTATTCATGTCAATGCCCTTAGCTCACTTGAAATTCGCAGTGGCCTCCTTGCGCTTGTGGTTCGTATGAATCCCATTCCTGCTCTTTCCGACGGGATGTGTTTCACTGGCCGCAGCCGTCGGAGCGGCAAGGAACTAATGGTTCACCCGTTTTGAATATCTGGATATAGGGATCTGAGCCTGATGAGCGCGACCTCCGTGGTGAACCGCCATCTGACGGCGATGGCAGGGACAATGATGGTGACGCCAAGGCCCACGCTGCCAATGGCGTAGACCAGCTGCCGGGTTTCGCGCCTGGCCATGTCCAGCCGGAGGTCGGCGAAAACGGTAGCGCTATCGGAGCGGAAGTGCTCGAGAGCCCCTGTGTATTACTCCTGCATGGTGTTCACGCGTTCTTCGGCACGGATAGCTGCCGGGCCAGTTCGTGGCTGTCCGGCGCTTCGCTCATGCGATGAAACCTGGTTCAGGTATGCGTCATCGTCAAGGAAAGTTTCTGAAATGCGTAGGGGTATCGCATGAATGTCATGCCCTCAGGATCTGGAGCGGGAAGCGGTCGTTACAGTTGGCCTTTCTGCGCATCATGCGGATGGATCCCCGATCCTTCGCCTTGTTTAGCAGGTTCATCGCCATGTGCCTGACGACGGGGAAGTTCCTCTGGGCTGGCCCGGGTCGGGTCAGTTACGGAAAGCGGAGATTGGCGCTGGACAAGTAAAGGAGCCTTTCGTAAGAATTGTGCCAAGGAAAGGAATGCGCGATATCCTTTTCCAACCACCTCGCCAAGGAAAGGGTCCTTTTCTAAGATGCGAAGACCGGCTCTTTCACGCTTGGGGCAGCGCGTAGTCATATCGACGGTGGGTGAACGCTCAGAGGCATTCGTGCCGCCTCGGCTTCCACCGCTTCCACCAATCAGGATGGACGGGCTCCATCGCCTGCTTGAAAACGCAAATAGCGCAATCGGGCGGCTTGACGGCGTGACATCGATCCTGCCGGACACATCTCTCTTCCTCTACATGTATGTGCGCAAAGAGGCCATACTGTCATCACAGATCGAAGGCACCCAGTCCTCTCTCTCCGACCTGCTGCTGTTCGAAAGCGAGGAAGCGCCAGGCATCCCGCTTGACGACGTTCAGGAAGTTTCAAATTACGTCGCGGCCATGAACCATGGTTTGGATAGGATCCATCAGGGCTTCCCGCTCTCCCTACGTTTGATCCGCGAAATCCACGCAATTCTTCTGGACAATGGCCGCGGAAGCACGAAGCAGCCTGGTGAGTTCCGACGTTCGCAGAACTGGATTGGCGGGACGCGTCCAGGCAATGCGCTCTTCGTCCCGCCGCCCCCTCACCGTGTCCTTGATCTCATGTCGGACCTCGAGGCATTCATTCGTGCGGATACCCAGGAGATGCCAACCCTCATCAAGGCCGGACTGGTCCATGTCCAGTTCGAGACGATTCACCCGTTTCTTGATGGTAACGGTCGCCTTGGGAGGCTCCTGATCACCTTCTTGCTCTGTGCGCAGGGCATCCTGAAGGAACCGCTCCTCTATCTCAGTCTCCATTTCAAAACGCACCGTCGCCAGTACTACGACCTGCTTCAGCAGGTCAGGGAACAGGGCGACTGGGAGACCTGGCTGGAGTTCTTCCTTGAGGGAATTGCGGAGACATCCCTGCAAGCATCTGAGACGGCACGAGAGATTCTTGCCCTGTTCGAAAGCGACCAATATCGGATCGATGGCCTCGGTCGCCCTGCGGCATCTGCGCTTCGGGTCCATCAGCTGCTTCAGCGAAAGCCGGTCACAGGCATTCCCGCCGCGGCGCAGAGACTGGGCATCTCACCCCCAACCATCGCTAAGTCGATCCAGCATCTCAAGGATCTTGGGATTGTGCGGGAAATCACCGGAAGACAGCGCGGCCGGATGTTCGTATATAGCGATTACCTTGGTATTCTTAGCCGAGGGACGGAGCCGCTTTGATTTCAATCGGATACGATTTCCGCCGATGTACGGAGATGTTTCAGTGCAATCGTTCGAAGTGTGATGGCTGTAGCGGAAGGAACGGACCCATTGAATGAACAGGACGCGGCGGATGACATCGTCGCCTGCCCCGAATGGACCGAGTACAGGAAGAAGAACGGACTCGATCCGCTCGGCATGCAACACAGCAGTGTCAAGCTCTATCAGATACTGTTGCCCGGCATTTCGAATGTGACACTGAGAATGCGGTACTATGGCTTTTACGCCTGGTTGGCGCAGCGCTACGCGAAACAGGTCAGCGACACGGATCCAAGTAATTGGAAACGCTATGTCAGGCGTGCCGAGGCGCTTTACGCGCTCGTTGCAAGCTACCACGGGGGTGAAGTCGGCGTTGCCGGCACGGATTGGGCCACCAAAGCCCTAGAATAAGAGTCCAGTGGACCGGTCGACTTCAGAGAGGCAACAGAGCCCGGAAGTGAAATCTACTACCTGAAGCAGGCTTGGGGTGCATTCGGTGCGGCTTACCGCGGCCAACTCTTCGAAATTGGCGTCTTCGACCGCTCCGACGCGCACGAAGTCCCACTTCCGAGCAGGCAGTCTGGCGAGGGGCTCGCTCAAGCCTTCGAAGAGTCCGTTGGGCGGTTGGCTGATCTTTATTTCGAACTGGTCGAGCGAGGATCGGTTACCAGAGATGAACTCAACCAACTCGCGCCCCTTCTCCCGTCGCGGATCGACATCGAAAGTGCCGAGCAAGGTTACTATAGGACTATCCTTCTGCCGAGTGCCGACGCTCCGTCAGCAGCGCTTTCACGAAAACGAAGCATCCAGCTCCTATTGGAGATTACGAACTTTCTCAGCCGCGAGCCCCGGGCCAATGAAGTTCGCTGGGTGCTCTATTCAGGATATGACTCGAATGGGAACTCCCTTATCTTCAATAATCTGTCGCTTGAAAAACAGCGCTTGCGTTGGTGGGTCTATCACGCGAATGATCTGTGCCACATCGCGCACGAGGCGTTGTTGAAGTTTGCTCTCGACACCTTGGACGAGTGCCCCAGCGGCATTGGGACCGCCCATCTGATCGGCCGATGCGCAAATGAAATTATCACTGAACTTGAGCCTGCGCCAGAAAGCTGGTTGGCCATGCTTTCCACGTTGGAGCCGACCACGAACGCGTTTGATTCCAACGACCCTAACTCGGAAGTTTCCCTGACAGACGATTTAATCCGTTCCGGTCGAGTTGATGCACACTGTACACCGCAGACAGCGGCCAATGCAGTTCAGTTGCTCGCAACTCTACACCACCGAACCCAGGCGAATGGGCCCGATCTCAGAGAGTTGCTCGGCGATTTCAATCCCGAAATCTCTCGATCACTCCTAAGCGAAATTCAATTTCTCACTCAGTATGGTGATGAGCCAATCCAGCGGACTATCGAACGTGTAATTGAAGAGCGTGTAATCCGTCGGCACCTTTGGGTCGCCTTGCGCAAGCTTCGCTACCAAGGAGACTATACCTTTCTGATCGAGACTGAAGACGGAAAATTGCGTCTGCGCGAAAAAGACGGCCCGATCTTCACCAATCCCCGCTTGGGCCCTGCAATTACATTTCTGAAGGATGTGGGGCTGATTGGAAGCGATGGCCTCACGGCCGCAGGACGGGAGGCCACCGGCGTATGAGGCTGTACGAACGCTTCGCCGACAAGGGTTACCATAGCAGCATCGCCACCACTTTCGGTATCGACTTCGATGCCTACGAGAACATCGTGTTACCGCGCATTCGGGGTGCAGGGTGCCGAAACAACATGGTCATCGCTGACAGACGGATGCTGACTCAAGCAGTTGAAGACGTGTTGGCGCTCCCGCGGCAAGCGGGTAGGCAATACACTATCACTGGGGCGCCAGTTTCCGGCACTTTTCACCCAAAACTGTTTTTGCAGATAGGACGTAAAGGCGGACGGTTGATTATCGGCTCTGCGAACCTAACGGCGGCTGGCTTGGCCGGGAACCTTGAGGTCATCACGATGCTAACCTCCGGAACAGAAGGTGATGGATCGGAACGCCTGATTGCGCGAGCATACCAATACCTCTCCCGACTCGTAAATCCCTTGGAACCGATGCTCTTGGAGCAAAGGGACTGGATGCTTGAACGGGCGACTTGGCTCCAGTACGCGGTCCCTGCGGACAGGCCAGTCCAGCTTGCGGATCATACACAAGCCGCACTGCTGATTCCAGATTCAAATGCTGGCATAGCGGCCCAATTTGTCAACTTGGTTGAAGAACAGGTGAAGCGCCTGATCGTGCTCAGCCCCTATTGGGATGAACGGCTCGGGGCTCTTTCGGCGCTCGTCGACAAGCTCGCTCCGAAAGAGACTGCCGTGCTAATCGATCCTGACAGAAGAATGTTTCCGTCCGATGCCGCTGAGAACATCAAGGGACTCAAGATATACTGTCGGAACAACTTCGAGGTTGAGCGCTTCCTTCACGCCAAAGTCTTGATTGCGCAAACCGAGATGGCCGATCACCTCCTGATTGGGAGTGCCAATTGTACGACCGCAGCTCTAGGAACAGCTGGAATGCCCGGTTCGAACAGTGAGGTGAATCTCTATCGTCGACTACCGCCTGGCAGAGCCGTAAAGGCGCTGCGATTGAGCGGGCAGCTAGGCAATGACATGCTCATCGAAGCCCGGAGTCTTCCTCCGCTGAACTGCGAGGACGAAATAGCGCTTGATTCACTCTCCCAGAAGCATCCTGGTTCGTTTGCCATTCACGGTGATACTCTGAGTTGGTACCCAGCACAGCACATGGTCGAACCAGAAGGCTACGACATCGAGCTGCTCGCAGTCTCCGGCATGCCGCTGGATGTCGCTCCAGTCAGACTTGGAAGTCAAACCCCTGGGAAGCTGCGGTTCAGCATCAAGGAAACCAGCATCTCGCCGGCATTCACAAGGCTGAGCGGGAAACAGGACTTCGCATTGGGGATCATTACCCATGTTGATGACCTGAAAATCGAGATCCGCGAAAGACGCTCACGCAAAGTGGAGAATGCGCTTGCCCAACTCGACTGCGAGACAGAAGCCACTTTGAACTTGCTTAAAATCCAGGACTTGCTTGAAAGGATCGAGGATGATGATAAAGAAATGTCTGGCGAAGGCGTTTCAATTCCAAAGGCTCCAAAGGAAACGGAAGACCGGAATCAGAAGCACCGTCGTCTTAGCTACGAAGACTTCATAGCCGCCCGCCGCCCGCATCGGGAGGGACAGGCGCTGCATAATGGCCTTGGCGGCAGTGATGTATCAATCGTGCGTGGTTTTCTCAACCGGATCATTGGGTTAAATACCCTGAGGGCCGCCGCTGAAGAAGCAGACGAGGATGCCATCAGGGCTTCCTTCGATCTCGGAGACGAGACCGAAAATGCTGAAGCGGCAATGACCACAGGAGAAAAGTTCGAAATCAAGACTCCACAGAAACCAGACGAGGATGCAAGCCTGCGCAGTAATCGCCAGCGCCAAGCAACGAGGGATCAGCTTGTCGACGTGGCCAAGAAATTCACCAAACGGCTTGACGTCAAGCGGGAAAAAGATGCGCTTTCTCCCCGCGACTTCCTACGGCTCCGAGCTTTGCTAATGATTATCTGTGCTGCCGCTTATAAGGGTACTGACGAGAGAGAGGAGAATCTGCGAGGCAGAACGGCCCTACAGGTTCTCTCCGTTGAAGGCGATCCCAACATTTGGCCTTGGCCGCGTATTGTCGGTTATCTTCTGCATAAAGTGTTCTGCGGTTCCCGCCCCGCGATACGCAGCCTCAGGCTCGAATGTGACCATGACCAACTGCCTGCAGACGTGATTGAGTGTTGGGCTACCTGCTTCTGGTGCTTGCAAGCCTGCCTGAACGTCTCCCTGTCACAAGCCCCGCGCACCAAGACTTTGCGAGACCATATCGATCGGCTGGTGGAGCCGGTCTACCGAGGCACATGTCTAACTAAGGACGAACTACTAGGCTCTTCCATTAGCAGCGTGATGGACGGAATGAGCGTTCAATACGCTGGACGCTTGGGAATTTCAGACAACGCGGTGTCTCGGGCGCACAGATCCACCTGCGAGCGTATCTTCTCCTAGTGGATTTATCGTCTTGATTCAGGAATTGTGCTTCACCACCAGGCCACCAAATCTGGCATCCAGTTCTGGGAAATATATCGACATTTGGCGACAATGTCGCCCTGCTTCGCGATCAGCCACGGTCTGAAGGTTCCGACTGATTCCGGTGACTGCGGTCTGTAGCAGGGGCGGTTCGACCACATCAGGGCAGCCTATCCGTTCGTTTTACCCGATTCTCCCGCCACAGCGTGAACAGCCCGGCCGCTACGATGAGTCCGGCTCCGAGAATCACGTTCACTTCCAGATCTTCGGAAAACACCATCACCCCAACGGCAGAAGCGAATACGAGGTGAAGGTAGGCGAATGGCTGAACTGCGCTCGCTTCGGCCATGTCGTAGCAGCGAATCAGGGTCCAGTGCCCGGCAACTCCGGTAACGCAAAGCATTGCCATGAAGCCCCAGTCCGTCGCCGACATCGGTTCCCAGAACCAGACGCCCGCTACCGTCATTGCCACAGCTCCTGAAGTGCCGGTCCAGAAAAAGCTTGTCATGGCACTGTCCCGACGGGAGGCGTAGCGCGTAAGTAAAGAGTAGAGCGCGAACATCACGGCAGAGCAGAACGCAACCAGAGCATAGGCCGAAAAGACCCCGAAGCCTGGCTGCAGGATGATCAGCACACCAAGGAAACCGCAGGCGATCGCTATCCAGCGCCGAACGCCCACCCGCTCCCCGAGAATCGGGCTGGACAATGCGGCCACAATCAGGGGATAGCTGGCAAATACCGCATGGCTTTCTACCAGCCCGAGCACGGTGAATGCGGCGACCATTACGCAGATCTCCGCTGCCAATAACAGTCCACGCCCGATCTGCAGAACCGGCTGTGTGGTTACCGCCGTTCCGCGCAGTCCGCCAGGCGCACGGACAGCAAGCGCCCAGACGAAGGCGATGAAGAACCAGTAGCGGATCATCACCACCATTATCACGTTGTATTCATCAGCAAGATGGCGGCTAAATCCGTCCTGAGCCGCGAAGATCAGCATTGAAACAGCCATTAGGACAATTCCCAGGCCGGGTCGCTGCCGGGTCATCGCAGAATCGTCCCCCTGGTCATATGTCGCTTGCCACCGAAGCCCTGGGTTCGTGCGATCCCGAATCCAGCTGCTTCAAGTGCCCGCCGCACGCTTCCAGCGGCGGAATAGGTGGCTACAGTGCCGTTCGGCCGGGTATGCCGGGCAACTTCAGCCAGAAGCTCCGGTTTCCACAGTTCGGGGTTCCGCACAGGCGCGAAACCGTCAAGAAACCAGGCGTCAGCCTGGTTCCGCCAGCGAGGAAGCGTCTGTCGTGCATCTCCGAGGATGATCTCCACCTCCAGTCCTGGTGTCGAAAAGCGCGTCTTGCAGGACTTCCATGCTTCAAGCACTGGACCTGCGATCACATGCACCTCTGGAAAGGCGGCGAGGGCACGCTTCATGTCATCGTGCGTCATGGGAAACGCTTCGAAACCGGTATATGCCAAAGCGCCAGGTAATCCGGTCCCGCGCCAGGACATGTAGGCGGCGAGCATGTTGAGGCCGGTCCCGAATCCAAGTTCGGCAATCCGGAAACCCTCCCTGAAGCGGTTTGGCAGGTCATTGCCGGCAAGAAATACATGCCGCGCTTCCTCAAGACCGCCTTCCAGTGAGAAATATGGATCGTTGAAACGGGCAGAGACTGGAACATCATCGTCGGTCCAAAGAAGTTCCGCGTTCTGGCTCTCCGTCAAGCGCTGGCATAGTCTGTCGGGCATGATGCGCGACATAGGATATGGGGCTGCAGGTTGGCAATGATTGATGTGACCGTTATGGGGGGCGGCATCTTCGGTCTATCAGTGGCTTATGTCTGCGCCAGGCGTGGTGCACGGGTGCGTGTGGTCGAGAAACGGGCTTTGGCGGCAGGGGCAAGCGGAGGTCCGCTGGGTGCTCTTGCACCGCATGTGCCAGATAACTGGAACATCAAGAAAGAGTTTCAGTTCGAGAGTCTGTTGATGGCGGGGCCGTTTTGGCAGGATGTCGAGCAGGTTTCCGGGTTTTCGTCAGGATACGGCCGTATTGGCCGGTTGCAGGCAATTGCAGATGGGCGTGCTTTGGAACTTGCCCGCATCCGGCAGGAAAGCGTTCGGAAAAACTGGCGTGGTGAGGCGGTCTGGAAGGTTCTGCCAGCGAGTGATGTCGGTGACTGGTGCTCGGTCGGTGGGACCGACTATGTGATACACGACACGTTGTCGGCCCGGCTGCAGCCAAGATTGGCGTGCGATGGTCTGGCCCGCGCAATCAGGGAGCTTGGAGGCGAAATCGTATTGGGCCAGGCATCGGCCAAAGGGCAGGTGGTTTGGGCTACCGGTTATGAAGGGCTACGGGAGCTGTCTGAGAAATTCGGGCGCCTGGTGGGAGATGGGGTGAAGGGGCAGGCGGTCTCATTGGGGTGGGATGCGCGAGAGGTACCACAACTGTATTCCGACGGACTGCATATAGTCCCACATGCCGACGGCACGGTGGCTGTTGGCTCGACAAACGAGCGGGAATTTGACTCACCGGTTTCCACCGATTGCCGGGTCGATACGCTTCTTAAACGTGCGATCGACGTCTGTCCGAGTCTGGGCAGCGCACCGATCCTGGCGCGATGGTCGGGAGTAAGGCCGCGAGCGACAAGTCGCGCTCCAATTCTGGGCGCATGGCCGGGGAAACGGGGCGAATTCATCGCCAATGGTGGGTTCAAGATCGGCTTCGGCATGGCACCGAAGGTGGCTGAGATTATGGCAGACCTCGTACTGGAAGGGCGCGACGCCATTCCTGCAGGGTTCCGCGTGGAAGAGTGCCTCAATTAGGAATGTTTAGGGTTGAAAAAGCCATCAAAGACCTCTGCGTATGTGGCTTCCAGGGCGTTCATGTCAGGAAATTTCCATGTGCAGGCGTACGGTGCGGATTTATGGACCTGTCGCAACATTGACCGGCAGCGCAGTGCGTCGATGGCAGCAAGACCCATTTCTAGGCCGGATATCTCACCAGATGCTGTTGCATAGGTCAGGATTCCGTAATATATATGCTATATTCATCAACAAAATGTAAATGAGATGAGGCCAGACCCATGCAACAGCATCTGGTGAGATATCCGGGTTAAGGAAATGCCATTGCTGCGTCAGGAGCCGCGTGGCGAGCAGTCTTGCAACAGACATCTCAATCTCTTCGTCGGCACCATATCTATGCATAAGCTGCCGAACCGCCGTGGCCTGCATCATGTCATAGGCCATCCGCCAATCCCACGCGCCGCTGGCATCGCTCCCGCCAAACCTATCACGCATGATCCGGGCCAGTACCGAACTGTGCAAGGGATGGTGGTCGATTTCCGCTCCGATCTGCTTCAGGGCCGAGGCGAGATCTGCATTGGAAACTGTGTGAACGGGTGTTGGGCTGGGTACGGCCATGGCGTCTGTCCTTTGGGTCAGGGTCTGAATTCCAAAGGACAAAAGGCCCCCCCTGCACATCTTGAGCGCAGAGAGAGCAAGAATTAAAAGCGCTTGGGCATCAAGCAGATCATGGCCACTGCTGCGCTGCATGAAGAATGCGAAGAATGGTCACCACATCCGGACTTTCGGCATAGACAACGATGTAATTCGGACGAACGACCATCTCACGTGTGCCTTCGACCCGGCCCACGCGGTACATTTGGGGATGGTCTGGCAGCGCGGAAGTCTTGCGTTCGATCTCATCTTTAAGAATCTGGGCGGCGTCCAGATTGTCGTCGGAGATGTAGTCGATAATCGCCAACAGGTCGGCGATTGCCGTCGCCTTCCATTCAAGATCGGGCACGGCGCTTCTCGTCAATCAGCGCCTCGGCTTGTTGCATCACTTGGGAATGCGGCGTTGCGAGGCGCGGATCGTGCAGCGCTTCCTGCACCTTGGAACGGAACCAGGCATCGTAGGCATCAGGGTCGGCGGTCAGCCCTGCTGGCAGTCCGCCTTCCACTGCCACACGGGTCAGAAGGATGCGCACCGCATCGGAAAGCGTCAGACCGACACCGGCGAGCGCGTCCGAGGCTTGCGCCTTGAGCTGATTGTCGACACGAACATGAAGCATGGATGTTTGGGCAGGCATGGGTTGTCCTCCTATCGCTCGGATTTATGTATCTCATTTGAGAGACATTTTCAAGTTTGCGGTGTGCATGCACTCCGTGCTTTCACTTTGACGACTGATGGCCGCCACCCCCCCCCCGCCAGAAACTCTGCCAAGACTGGGCTTGCCGCCCCTTCCGCGGAACTGAGGAGCTCCAATCCGGCGAGGGAGGCTTCGAGAGGCGCACGAGGCTGCCGGTTTCCTCGATGCGATTGTAGCGATGATGGGCATCAGCTTTACGGTCGTTGTGACAAACAACCGCGGTTTTAACTGCATCAACCGGCTGCAAATGGGCCCCGGCGGGAGGAGTTTAACAATCTGCTGGACCATGCGACTGGCGGCGAAAATTCAGCTATCGACTTTGCCAAACACGCCAAAGCCATGGGCGCCACCTCCGTCAAGGCGTCCAGCATCGCAGAGATCGAGGACGCGCTTGCCAGCGTAACGGCATCAAAGGGCCTTATGTCGTGGTCATCGACACTGACCCCCATCCATCCACCAAGCCTGGTGGCACGTGGTGGGAGGTCGGTGTCCCTGAAGTGTCTGACCGTGCCGAGGTAAACGCCGCTTACGCCGGTTACGCTGAGAACAAGAAAAGGCAAAGGGCGGACTGATGAGTGTCAAAATCAGCATCTCCCTGATTGCTTGGCAGAACGACGATTTTCTGGAGCTCACGAAGGGCTTCACCACCGAAGGCACTATGGAAGACGCAGCCCGCATCGGTTCTGCGGGCGCCGAGAGAGATCGCCGGATGCCCGCCGATACAGAAGGGCTGCGTGCCTATCTAGACCGCTATGTCGTAGCGCTTTGCGGCGGATGGTGTTCGGGCAACCTGATGGTCAACACCCTTGAGGATGAGAAAGAGGCGATCTGTCAGCAGGTGGAGCAATTTGCATTGCTTGACGCGCCCTGCATCGTCTAAGCCGAATGATCAAACACCATTCAGGGCAATATCAGTCAGCCCGTCAGCCAGCGCCCTAGGCTGAGCAGCGACGAAGTGATGGCCTATGGCGCGAAGCTGTCGGAACTGGCCGAATGGTCCGCCGATCAGGGCACGGTGCTCTCCGACCATCACCACATGGGCGCGATGGTCCAGGGCGCGGACCCTGTCGCCGTGCTCGACAAATGGGAGCACCGCGTGCGCCATGTCCATTTCAAAGATGTGCGTCAGCCGGTGCTAGATTGGGTCAACGCCGAGGACAAAAGCTTCCTCGATGGCGTCGCGGCAGGCGTCTACTCGGTCCCCGGCGATCCAGAAGGCTGCATTGGCTTCCAGGCCGTGACCGACAGGTTGCGGGCGATGGACTACAGCGGCTGGATTGTCGTGGAGGCAGGGTCCGCGCCCGCAACGAGCAGGACCCGGCCAAGGCGTCACCCTTCGAGCAATTCAGGCTCGGCTTTGAGCATATCACCCAAATCCGCGGTCGCTCCGGCCTGACCATCGGCTAGGGAGGCCAGACATGCCCGAGCTACTCAGAAGACCCTTCGGAACGTGCGGCAAGATCCACTAGATCACGCCGGAGAGCGCCGGTTGGCGCTACGTGGGTTTCTCGCTCAATCGGTTGAAGGTTGGCGGTAAAGTCATCGAGGTAACCGGCGACCGTGAGGTCATTCTTGTGATGGTCGAGGGCAGGGCCGCGATAAATGGGGCCAGGCAGGACTTGGACGTTCTAGCCCGGATATCTCACCAGATGATGTTGCATGGGGCCGGATTCCATGATATATGCGGGAGTCATCAAAACCTTGCATATGAGAGGAGACCGGACCCCATGCCGACACAGTGTAACAGCCCCGACATCGAGTTCAACCGGCACGGACGGCGGGAGGTGACCGCCGCCTTCGACGGCTGGCGCATGTCCTCCGACGGCGGCGCGCTTCTCCTGCGGGAGGCCGACCGGGTGGCGGACGTCACCCGCCGGCTGGCGGAGTGCCTGACCGATTACCGGGACCCGAACCGCATCGAGCACGGGCTGCGGGAGCTCGTGGCGCAGCGCGTCATGGCGATCGCCCTCGGCTACGAGGACGTCAACGACCACGACCGCCTGCGGGACGACAGCGTCCTGGCGCTGGCCGTCGGGCGCGACGACATCACCGGCGCCGACCGGCCGAGGGAGCGCGACCGGGGCCATCCCCTGGCCGGGTCCAGCACCCTCAACCGGCTGGAGCTGGGCACGCCGGAGGCGGCGGAAACGGACCGCTACAGACGGATCGTGGCCGACGGCGCCGCGATCGAGCGGCTGATGGTGGACCTGTTCCTGGATGCCCACGAGGCCCCGCCCGGGGAGATCGTCCTCGACGTCGACGCCACCGACGACCCGCTGCACGGCGCCCAGGAGGGCCGCTTTTTCCACGGCTACTACCGCCACTACTGCTACCTTCCGCTCTACGTCACCTGCGGCGACCACGTCCTGCCTGCGCGGCTGCGTCCGGCGAACATCGACGCGTCGGAGGGATCGGTGGAGGCACTGGCGGAGATCGTGGAGCGGATCCGCTCCCGCTGGCCGGAGACCGCCATCATCGTGAGGGGCGATTCGGGCTTCTGCCGCGAGAGCCTGATGGCCTGGTGCGAGGCGAACGGGGTCGACTATGTCCTCGGACTGGCGAGGAACTCGCGCCTGGTGGAGCGGATCGCCGGACCGCTGGAGAGGTCGCGGCGGCGCGCCATCGCCTCGGGAAAGCCGTCGCGGCGCTTCCGGGACTTTCGCTACCGGACCCGGTCCAGCTGGAGCCGGACCCGCCGCGTCGTGGGAAAGGCCGAGTGGCTGCCCGGCCCGGGCGGCGCCAATCCCCGCTTCGTCGTGACCAGCCTGCCGAAGGACCGGTTCACCGCCAGGAACCTCTACGAGAAGCTGTACTGCGCGAGGGGCGACATGGAGAACCGGATAAAGGAGCAGCAGCTGGAACTCTTTGCCGACCGGACCTCGACGGCGACCATGCGTGCCAACCAGCTGCGGCTGTACCTCTCCGCCTTCGCCGGAGCCCTGCTCCGGACCGTCCGGGCGATCGGCCTCGCCGGCACGGACATGGCGAGGGCCCAGTGCGGGACCATAAGGACGCGGCTTCTGAAGGTGGCCTGCCGGGTGACGGTCAGCGTGCGCCGCGTCCGCCTGTCGCTGTCCTCGGTCTTTTCCCTTCAGGACCTGTTCGCACGGGCGGTCGCCGCGCTGCTGGCCGCGCCGTCGCCGCAGGTGCCGCCGCCGCAGCCGGATCCCGCCCCCGAACCCACGCCCGCCTGAGCGGATCCGGCCCCTGACGGCCCGGACTGGCGGGCGGAACCGGCCCGCAGCGGGAGAGGTGTGTCCGGCGCCGCCGCCCGCGGCTGCCGGACCGTGGATGTTCCCTCATTGTTCCTGCCGTCAAGGCTACCGGACGGCCGCTGTCGGGTTCCGTCGGCCGACGGAGCTGCCGGAACGCCCACGAACCGCCCCCGGAACCCATTCCGGGCCGGTGCTGGAGCTTCGGGTTGCGGCTGGTGAGATATCCGGGCTAGACGAGCGAATGAACGTCTTCGAGAAAACTCCGCCGCATTGCCTGTATCTGCTGAACGGCACCGAGTGGGAGGCGAAGGCCGAGACCGTTTGCGTGATGGCCGTGTGTTCGGCACCGGGGCAGGGTGGTCACGAAGCGCGCCGGATCGGCCCCGATGGCAGCGCGCTGACGGAGCGTGGCAAAGTGACGAATACCCACCACCCACAGGCGCAGAACTTCTGCCTTCTGACGGCGTCAGGTGATGCGATCACACTTCATATGTCGTCCAGCGAGAAATTTTGGCTGGCTTTGTCGCGTGCCATGGAACGCACGGATCTTGCAGAAGATCCCCGTTTCACAGGTCATTACGAGCGGACGGACAATTAATTCGAGCTCAAGCCGATCGTTGAAGCCGAGTTCCTGAAACGCACTCGCGACGAATGGGAGATGAGGTTGGTAGCCGAAGAAGTGCTCTTTGCTCCGGTTCTCAGGGTGGAGCTGTGGAAAACTTTCCACAACATCATCCTTAAGATACTTTCCGATTGATTCAGACATAATGGACCGGGAAGCGCCGCACGTTCCTGAGTAAGTGGAAGGACAGATGCTGCGCCGTCGCCGACAGCCTGGAGGAGGGTGATTGGCTGTTCACCTTCACCCGGCTCGATCCGTTGCAGTGGAGATCGGCGCGGACGACCGGTGCCATCGAGCGTCTGAACGGAGAGTTCCGGCGGAGGATAAGGACCCGGATCGTGCTGCCCTGCGCGGGGACGGTGCCCATGCTTCAACGGGCGCTCTTGGCCTCCGGGCGGATCCGGATGCGGAAGGTCGACGGCCGGCAGGCCCTGTCCCGGCCGGTCGAGCCCATCACCCCTGACCTCGCCACCTGATCGGGCGACACCCGGAGAAAGAACCGTTTTCGAATCTCCACCATATTCGCGACACGACCATGGTCACCAACCCAGCACATGCACACATGCATCGAAGCCGGTGTCAGGATTTGGTGTCTATGCCAACAATGTAGGTACCTGAGTAGCTACAGTCACAGCTCTTAGTTCAGCGATTATCTACGGGCGGAATGTTATAGTGGAAGCGCTTCTTTACGGAGCCGTATGCGAATTCGACACCCTCCCCTTCCAGATGTCTTCTCGCCTCAGGTTTTATTGCCGGAGGTTTCAGATCTCTGTTAACAACACGCCACCAAGGAAAATTGTCTTCACGATTCGCTTCGGCCTTTTTTGTAGCCGCTGAAATTGCAGCTGCTACAGGCAGCGCTTTCACTTTGGTGCCGAACACCTCGTACGCAATATCGCCGTATGTGACGACCTTCCCCTTTGGAATGCTGAGCACGATTTGCCGTATGTGTTCTGCATTACCGGAAACTCCATTTCGTTCCGAAGAGCGTACCCTGCCTAAACGTACTTCCGGCCGTGGCGGGCTGGTATGAATGTCCTTCGCCGTTGTCTCGAACCGGCCCGGTAGCGTGACCTCAAGAAGCTCGATATCATCTGTCGGGTAAGAGTAACATGTGCGCATGTGAGGTGGGATGACGAAGGCATCGCCAGTTTCCAGCCTGTAGGGTTCGCGACCGTCACCCTCAAGCGTCATTCCGCCATTCATCACATAGGTGAAAAGGATGTCGGCATCGTGACATCGCCATTCCGGCTCGCCGGTCCCTCGTCTCACGACATGCACACCCGCGTAGCCTCCCGTGTTGTCGGAGATGGTCGTATCGCGGCTGACATATCCCGGCAGGCGATGGGGAGCCCATGTCGCTCTGTCGGCTTCATGATGCACGAATTTCTGGCCACTCCATTCACGGTCAGGCCGATAGTGTGGGGTTGGGAGTTCCATCTGGTGGTCAATGGTGGTGACGTGCTCCGCTGGCACTCCGATCTCGATCACCTCAACGCTTTCTGACGCGCAGAGCACCCGATGCCGGATTTCCGGAGGCTGGATAAAGCAGTTGCCCGCGCGAAGCCGGATAGGCGGTCCCTGATCTTCGTAGAGGACGTCCACCCAGCCGGCGATGCAGAAGATGAGCTGAAATCCGACCGTGTGGTAATGCACCATGTCCGGCACTGGCCCGCCATCCGGAATTCGGATGTGACTGGCGATGATCGACCCGCCAAGCCGGTCTGGAATCAGGTCTCTGTACTCCATTCCTGCGCGTCCAACGATCCAGGGTGCCTGATCCGCCAAACGCCTTACAACGAAGGAATGTATCGTCTGAGGCAGCACCAAAGGTGGATTGAGTTCGTCAATCTCCACACGGGTTCCGTTCGGGGCTGTGAGCTCACGTTCGCCGCCAGCGAATCCTTCCGGGTCATCCGTGCGGATCCGGATCGTTCCAGGACTTTCGGGGGCTCCGGTTTCGACCCTGATGCGCAAACCATGCCCGGAGAACACGGCAACCCTTGGGTCGTCGGAGGGATAGATCATGTCGAGACGCATCCCTAGAGTTCGGGTAAAGAACGGAAGGTCGCGGCGTAGCTCCTGAGTAGGAAGCCTTATTTCCGCTTGGGTTTCAGTCATGTCGACTCCCCTGCTGCTCTCTGGACAGGTTATTCTTTGAAAGGAGAAGGCGCAATTCATCGTATGCTGGAAGAAACGACAGGGCGCTTGGAGGAATTCGATGCGGCAGCCGCATTGGAATGGGTGCCGGATCCTGGTCAATGCGTCTGTCCGTTCCGGTGGACCTATCGACGCTTCCCATACACTTCCTGGCAGGCTGCAGGGATTGATGAAAGAAGAACGCTCGCCTTGGCACCTGACTTCGATGTCGCACTCATTGCAGCTTGATCCATGTCATTGTCAAGGGTGCGAGTGTAAGAGTGGGAGCATAAGATATTGCAATCGTTGCATTTCGCTGCGGAGATGTTTGCCTCGGGCATCGAGTGGCGCATGACGTGACGGCATGCGCCAACTGGCTCCACGACAATGGGCAGTTCAGGTTCCACCCGCAGCACTTCACTGGATGTGGACACGGCGGTCTCTAGGCGAACGTAGGATCTACGGCCCGGCGACAAGGAACCGCAGGCAATTGATACCTTTGGCTTCCCGCTCCCTTGCGGCTTCGGCAGCCGATTCAGGCGATGCATTACCTTGCATCCCTCCCTGTCTGGTGTTCTTTCCGTCAGGAAACACCACATATGGGAGCTTCTTCGGCTCTGGGTCAAGCTCATCCAGATTCGCGTAAAAGCGGTTGCATTCCCCTGCAAGTTCTCTAGTTTTCGCGCAGTGGAGGTGTGGCACGCATCCTGTTAGCCGAGCGGTAGCGCCTCCGGGAAGATTGCTGACGATCCACTCAATGGGAGGAAAAACCGACATGGAACGCCGTAACTTTCTGAAATCCGCGGCGCTGGGCACAGCTGGCGCAGCGCTCGCTGCACCCATGGTCAATGCCCAGAACGCAACAACACTGACTATCGTGTCGACATGGCCGCGCGACTTCCCTGGCTTGGGGCTTTCGGCGCAGCGTCTGGCCCAGCGAATTGTCGACGTGTCGAATGGTGCCATTCAGACCGAGTATTTCGCAGCCGGTGAACGCGTGGGCGCTTTCGACGTTTTTGACGAAGTGGCCAGCGGCAACAGCCAAGCCTACATTGCAGCCGATTACTACTGGATCGGCAAACATCCCGGCTTCGCCTATTTCACATCCGTGCCCTTCGGAATGACCACGCCGGAATGGAACTCCTGGATCAAGTTCAAGGGCGGTCAGGCACTGTGGGACCAACTGTCGGGCGAATTCGGCCTGAAGGCCGTAGCCTGTGGCGCAACCGGTGCACAGGCCGGAGGATGGTTCAACAAGGAAATCAACAGCCCTGATGATCTGCAGGGCCTGAAAATGCGTATTCCGGGCCTTGGTGGCACCGTGATGTCGAAGCTTGGCGTGTCGACGGTTTCGCTTCCTGGCGGGCAGATCTACGAAAACCTCGTATCAGGCGCCGTCGAGGCGACCGAATGGGTCGGTCCCTATAATGACTATTTCATGAAGTTCTACGAAGCGGCCAAGTTCTATTATACCGCTGGCATGCATGAGCCAGGCGGAGGCCTTGCCTTCGGAATGAACGCGTCGTGGTGGGGTGGTCTCTCAAAATATGAGCAGGACGTCATCACTACCTGCTGCTACGAGGAACATGCAGCGCAGCCAGAGGAAGCAGGTGCCCTTAACGGCGAATATCTCGCTCGCCTGGTCAATGATCATGGTGTCGGTGTGCGCCAGTTCAACGACGATGTTTGGGACGCCTTCGGCGACGCCGCTGCGGAAGTGTTCGAAGAAACCCGTGACCACTCGCCCTTGGCTGCGGAAATCAACGACGCTTTCCAGGGTGCCTTGACCGAGATCGGTGCCTGGCGTGCAGCGGCTGAGATTGAGTTCTCAAACCAGCGCAACCGCATCCTTGGCATAACATAGGCCGAGACTGCTTAACGACTAAGAATCCGGAAGCTGGCAGACAGGCTGGCTTCCGGTCTGGTTTCCGGTGCCTTGCGCCGTCAGGAGGCGAAGTGCGGGGGGGTCCCCGTTCGCCGGGGGATTGCCATGAGCCCAACATCGGACCTGGCGGAACTATCCTCATTCGGGCGCCCTGCGCCACTAGTGCGGATGTTTGGCTGGATCATGCTGGCATTGCTGGCAGGGTTCTTCATAAATAACATTCTCATCGTGGGTCTTGGATTTCCGTCGCTGGGCGAGCTGTTCGGGGACGATCTTCGGGCGTGGGCGCTTGTGCTGGTATACGTGGTTTTCCTCGTGGCGTCGGCTCTGTTCGTCCTGCGCACCCCTTACAGGGCACTCCGTTATGATGCGCGCAGGATCAGTGACTTTAACGCATATCTGATCCGGGGCTGTTACTTCACCGTCCTGTTCACCGGTATCGCTGACGCGGCAATCGCATTCATCCGGGTAGAGGGACTGCTGGAGGTCGTTTTTCCTGGCGAGATCGCGAGTCAGCTGATTCGGGCGCGCTTCATTGGGCCCGCCATTCACTTCCCGCTCGCGGTTCTTGGCTTCGTCGTCGCGCTGTTTTCCCGGTCGCTTGGATTTATCTGGCTCGCGCTTCTGATCGTGATTGCCGAACTCCTGATCGTGTTCTCACGTTTCGTGTTCTCCTACGAACAGGCGTTGATGGGTGATCTGGTGCGTTACTGGTACGCCGCGCTGTTCCTGTTCTCGTCAGCCTATACACTTCTGCATGAAGGCCATGTGCGAGTTGATGTGCTCTATGCGGGGCTCGATACGCGAAGGAAAGGTCGGGTCAATGCCGTAGGAGCCGTCCTGCTGGGCATGACCACCTGTTGGGCGGTGATTCTGGTCGGGATGGGCAGCAAGCAGGCGATTCTGAACTCACCAGTTGCGAATTTCGAGGTCAGCCAGACTGGCACGGCAGGAATGTACATAAAATATCAGATGGCGGCGTTCCTTGGAATATTCGCGATCACCATGCTGATCCAGTTCGTTAGCGGCCTTTTCGAGGCCGTTGCCGATGCACGGCAGGAGCCGGGGCATGTGGAACGGGATCCCGGGGCAGGGCACTGAGGCGACGCCATGGAACTCTTCTTTCTCGCTATCCTGATCATCACCATGGCCGCGGCGCTAGGATCGGGTTTTCCCGTCGCCTTCGCACTTCCGGGTGCCGCAATCATTTCAATCGTCCTTGCCGCTGCTTCCGGATACATTTTCGCCGGTGGCAATGTCGATGCTTTCTTCCACTCTGGCGGACCGTCGCAGTGGCTGACGGCTGGCGTTACAAACCTTCGGGGCGTCTATTGGGAAGTGGAACGGGATACGCTGATTGCGATTCCGCTGTTCATCTTTATGGGAATCATGCTGCAGCGGTCGAGAATAGCCGAAGACCTGCTGGTCACCATGGCCCGGCTGTTTGGACCAGTCCCTGGTGGTCTTGGCATTTCAGTTGTGTTTGTTGGCGCGCTGCTCGCCGCCACCACGGGCATCGTAGGGGCCACGGTGGTTGCCATGGGCCTGATTTCGCTTCCCGCAATGCTGCGAAACAAATATTCACCGTCGCTCGCCACGGGCACGATCGCCGCTTCGGGCACGCTGGGACAGATCATCCCACCATCCATCGTTCTGATCATTCTTGCCGACCAGCTGGCAGGCGCGGCGGATCAGGCTTCCACGGCCCGTAAGGCGCTGCACAAGGAGGCGACAGGCGAATTGAGCATGCCATCGGTATTCGATGTGACGTCGACCAGCGCTGGCGAGATGTTCCTCGGGGCCTTCGTCCCTGGTATAGTTCTGGTTTTGCTCTATATGCTGTTCATTCTGGTTTTGGCACTTATTCGGCCAAAATTCGCTCCAGCCGTGACTTATGACGGAGCACGGGACGCCCGCTTCTGGGGTAATGTCTTTCTTTCGGTCGTCCCGCCGCTGACGCTGATTTTCCTGGTGCTTGGTTCGATCATCTCCGGCATCGCCACAGTGAACCAGGCGGGTGCCATAGGTGCCGCAGGTGCGCTGATCATGGCTGGCTACCGGCTTGTCCAGTCAGGGCGAACAACCTTCTACCCAGCAATTCTAGCGCTAGCAGGCCTGGCGGTGATCGCCTTCGCTCTGGGCAACTACAACATGAACATCAAGTCCGTCATCGTGCTCGGAAGCGATACCACTGGCATATGGTTAGGTGGAATCGGAACCGGACTGGTGCTCGCAGGCCTGATTTGGTCTGGAATTCGCGTGCTTCGCGTCGAAGACACCCTGCGCGAGGTGATGGTGGAAACCGCAAAGACCACCTCGCTGGTGTTCATTATCCTACTTGGCGCGGCCATGCTTACGGCTGCATTCCGGGCCTTTGGCGGCGAGGAACTGGTGAAGGAGTTCCTGAATTCTCTGCCAGGTGGATTCTGGAGTCAGTTCATCATTGTCATGGCCGTGATTTTCATCCTCGGGTTCTTCCTTGACTTCATCGAGATCGCCGTGGTGGTGGTGCCGATCGTGGCGCCGATTCTCCTCGCGGACCCTCAGGCCAACATTACCGCTGTCTGGCTGGGCGTGATGATCGGCCTGAACATCCAGACATCGTTCCTTACCCCACCATTCGGTTTTGCGCTGTTCTACCTGCGCGGGGTTGCGCCAGCCGTGGTAAAGACCGTCCAGATCTACAAGGGTGTCATCGCGTTCATCTGCCTTCAGCTCGTGGCGCTGGGAATTGTTGGTTACTATCCACAGCTGGTGAATTACCTGCCAAATCGGGCATCGCTTCTTGGCGAAACGGCACCGCCGCCACGGAACCCGAAGCTGCAGCTCTGCCTTGAGGACTATGTGTATGGAAGGCTTGAGACCGATCGGGATCAGGTGAGCGCGGCTCTCGCGGAGGCGCGGGCATTGGATCTTACCGCTCTGCCGGACAGGCTGGCCAGCAATTTGAGCGACGCGTTTGGCAGCGCCGAAACCGCGCTTGTGGGACTTGACGGGGTATTCGTGGCGCATGCCGCTGTTGAGGAAGCCACATCGACCTATCGGCCGCAGCTGAGCCTTGTGCGGGATCTGGAGAGGCGTATCCGTAAACTCGAAAAGGAGGCTGACGAGCGCAGGAGACAGGCTGGCTACCTTACCGATGAGGCCAATGCGGACAGACGAGCGTCGCTGGAGGAGCGGGCGGATGAGCTGTTACGCGAAAGGGATGAGATAGCGGCCGACATTCCTGATGACTGGAACGATGTCTATGCCAACTTCAGTTCCCTGGTCTCTGCTGAGGACAAGGCGCGCAGCTCCTACCGGCGTGCCTCGGATGCGGCTTATGAACCGGCGGCGGAGTTTCTGGCGGTAATCGATTCCAACGAAGCGTTCTTCGGAATGGAGAGCGGGCTTTCAGCGCTGGAAGACCTGATTGCCAATGGCGAGCGGGAGGTGGCTGAAAATGCGGTGGACGAGACAGCGAAGTCCTTCGGAGCGATCTCTGGTGCGAGTGATGTGCGTTCCGCCCTGTCCAAGGCCAAACGGTCGCTGCGGGAAGGCAGGGAGGACCGTGAGAAGGCCATGGAAGAATGGATGCGGGCGGTTGATGAATACAGAACGCAGATAGACTGGCGTCGCGCAGCTGAAGGTGATCTGAGGGAAGGCGTTCAGGCCTATCTGGCGGCGATTTCCGAGACAATCGGATCCCGCCAGCAGGAGAGGCTCAGCCGTGATCAGGCAGTGTTCATCGCTGGGTGCAATGCGGCTCACCATGACATTTCGCTGAACTTCTAGACGGCCAGCGCCTCGCTCTCCGTCGGGGGCGAAATGTCAGGTGATGGCATCGACAGCGGCGGCGATGGCTTCTTCGGTCAGTTGCAGGTCAGCATCATTCAGGGCCAGGCACGGATATAGTTTGCCCGGTGACTTGAGAATGCCGTTTTCCCGCAGAGCGGTGTTGAACGCGGAAGTTCGTTTACCGTCCGCTGTCAGAACATCTCGGTAATTCCGTACCGGCCTGTTGACGAAAACCACATCGAACAATGTCGCGTCGCCGATGATCCGATGGGGAATTCCTGCGGCGTTCAAATGTGCGGCCATCATGTCCTGGACAGTCTCGCCAATCCCGCGGAGCTTTTCATACTGCCCATCCCGACGCAGGATCTCGAGCGTCTTTAGCCCGGCGACCGAGGCAAGCGGATTTCCGGAAAGAGTGCCAAGCTGCATCAGCCATCCGGATTCTCCGACAGCGGATTTATCGAACTGCTTCATGATTTCCTTCGACGCGCCGATAGCCGCGAGCGGAAGCCCGCCGCCTATGACTTTGCCGAGCGTACATATATCGGGAATCACGCCGTAGAATTCCTGTGCGCCTCCATAGGCAAGGCGGAAGCCGGTGACGATTTCGTCGAAGACCAGCAGGATTCCCGCTTTCGTGCATTGCTCTCGCAGCGCTTCAAGGAAACCGGGATCTGGCGGAATGATTCGCTGCAGCGGTTCGACGATGACCGCGGCGATTTCGTCGCCGTATTCAGAAACCAGCGACCTTACCGACGCGATGTCGTTGAACGGAGCGACCAGCATTTCGGCGCGCAGGGATTCCGGGATGCCGGCGCTGTCGGGCACGGCGGCGGGAAAGTTGACGAGCCGTGTGGGCGCGAGTGACATCTGCGCCTCGGCGGACATTCCGTGATATCCGCCTTCGAACTTCAGGATCCTGTTCCGGCCCGTGACCGCGCGTGCCAGACGCATCGCGTACATGTCCGCTTCGCTTCCGGACGTGACGAAGCGAACCTGTTCGACGCAGGGAGCGGCTCGTACGATTTCCTCAGCCAGTTCAATGCCTGCAGCATTGTTGGTGAAAAAGGTCTGTCCCTTGGGGAGCTGCTCCAGAACCGCTTCCAGTACCTCCGGGTGGCTGTGCCCAAGGAGCATCGGCCCCGAACCGATCAGGTAGTCGACATATTCCTTGCCGGTTTCGTCCCGGACACAGGAACCTAGGCCGTCGCGAATCACGATTCCGGGATCGAAGTTTCCGAATCCGCCACCGGGCAGAACCTCGTGCGCGCGGGCGACCCATTCATCCTGAGCATTGATTCTCTGCATTGGCTGGCCTTTCCATTGGGATCAGACTGCGAAGCGCTTTCATGTAGCTTCCACATACGTTTTCGCGCTTCCCGGGCGAGACGATCATCGGTTCCGCACGAAGGGTGGTTTGGTTCCCGTATCCGTCTGGCTATCATGTGCGCAAGGACTGGTTCCAGACAGACTGTGCCAAACGCCAGATTCCATACTGGAATTAATGCGAATGCATGTCCAAGGCTGCCACTCACCGGCAGCTGCTGCACTCCAGAACGGCACGGGTAATTGAGCAGCGCAATTCACGATCTGAGGAGACATTGGTGCTGACCATTTCGTTCTGGACGTAGTATCTCTGATCAAGTCGACGTGGCCAGAATCGGAAGCGCCCATTGATCTGCGCCGGGTGATGGTACGCCCGACCTGGGGCGTCCAGGAGCACCGGCGCTAGGACGGGCTGGTGAAGGAGCACCACTACGTGTCGTTTCGCGGCCTGTTCGGCAAGGCGCTGCGTCATGTCGCCGTGCATGAGGGTAGCTGGCTGGTGCTGATCGGCTGGCAGTCCGGGGGCTCAGGCCGTCGGCACGTGACCGCTGGATCGGATGGTCGGCGGAACGGCAGTTCGCGCGTCTGCATCTGATAGCCAACAACGCCCGTTTCGTCATGCTGATGCGGATGCCGAACCTGGCATCGCGGGTTCTGGGGCTGAGCCTGAGGCGGCTGTCCTCGGATATGGAGGTGGTGCACGGCTATCCGGTCCTGCTGGCCGAGACATTCGTCGATCCGGCATGATTCACCGGCAACTGCTACCGGGCCTCGAACTGGCGTTCGCTGGATCACACACGCGGCTTTGCCCGTGCTCCTAGCAGTGTGGCCGGTGGCTGCATCATAGTCAACCCAAGGGAATCTTCGTTTACGAACTGGGAGTTGGTGGGCGCGAGGCGTTGGCCCGCGACGAGACTCCAGCGCACTGGAACGCCTCACGGCCCGGCGAGGCGATGGAGGCTGCTGGTCTACGCAGCCTGTTCCGGTTTCTCGAAGAGGTTCCTGAGTGCCGCCATGCCAGGGGCAGGCGATACGGGCCTGCGCCTCTACTGGCGCTTGTCGTCGCCACCTGCCTCGCTGGCCATCGCGGCGTAACCGCATTCGCCCGGTTCGCCTCCCTGCTTTCCGAGGAGCAGCTCAGGGCGGTGGGTGCTTTCTGGAGCCCTTCCAGGCGGTGCTACGCCGCGCCGACGGTCAAAACCTTCCACAACGTCTTCGTCTCCCTACCGCCGGACACGCTGGACCTTGCCATTGCCCGTTGGGCCAACCAGCATGATAGCGCCACTGTGTCAGTTGCCATGGACCTGAGCCATAAATGTTGACCTGCTGAATTCATCGGTGTTCAGCAACGCCAGAGACCTGGTTTCCTCCACCGTCTCCACCAGTTGCAGACCGACCCCGTCGAGATTCGCGAACCCTCCCTTGAAGTTAATGTCCTGGAAATTGGGCACTGTCTCGCACAAGGCAGATGGGACCGAACCGGCACAGAATGGAACAGCCTGCGACAGGCAACTGCGCCGTCCGGCACTTTTCGAATACAGGATTGTGCAGCCTGTCCGGCATCGACATGATCAACGGACCGGAAACTTCAGCCCACCATTCAGATCGTCGCCAAACAGCGGGCAAGTCGTGCATGAGCCGTTTTTGTTGCTGGATAAAAACTTTCTGGGCGACAACTCCGGGGCGCGTACGAAGGCCGTGCGACAGAGGGTCTTGGAAATCAAGGGCCGGGATCGCTGTGCCCGTCAACCCACCCATCGCCGAATGTTCTCCGTATTTTCATATTGGACTACCCCGACGTAGCCATATTTCACGCGGCATATGGCTTCCTCAGGTTGGGATTGACCGAAGTCAAGCGTGGATTGTAAGGAAAGGCAGGATTCTTGCAGACATTACCTACCAGCCCCGAGTCTATCGACGCGCCAATTCCACAAGCTTTGGGCTCCTTTGCGTGATTTCGATAGATTTCGCAGGACAATACTTCCAAGTACGATAACGAGAATATTGCAGAATTGACGCACAATGGTGGATTATCTCCAAAATATAGTCGTCCGGAATTTCTTCAGGAAACTGCAGCAAATCCTGTGTTGACTCTCGATACCTAAGTTTAGCACTAAATAAATGTTTATTTATGTCGTTTAGTGTTTCTAAAATTAGGTCAGAGTTGCCGTCAGGTGCAAGTAAGGGGCCCAGTTTGTCACGATCTTCTCCACATAATTTTCTCCACAAGGTTCTTAGATCATGACTTGCGGGGTATTCCTTCTGCGAACTTGACAATGCAATTAGGGCTTTGAAGCCCAGTTCAAGTGAAAATCCCAGGCAATGAAATATTACTATCAACCGCTCCTTTTTCAGTAAAGCGGGAGTGGCGCGGTAATCAGGGTCATGTATACGATTTTGCAAACATAAGGCAGATTCTACATACGCAAATGCCTGAAGGACCATTTTCTCGGGATCCCCGTAGGTTCGTCTCTTCACCATCTTTTCCTCCTTCTCCCGATAGCACCACCCGCTTCCTGCGCATGTCAATTAGAATTAGTTGACATCACAGGTATCCACTGTCATCAGATTCGCATGTTGGCCGGGATGCGTCAATTCAGCGGGTTGTGTAAGTACACTGCGATGGGTCCGTGCCATCGACTGCAACTGTTTTCGAACTGGAATCATGATCCTGATCCTTACGAGCCATTGTTATCCGAATTCTCTTGGCAGAAAACCTAGATTTGCCATGGCCACGCGGAAGTCGTCCCCTACGGCACAGCAGTCGGAATGGATCGCCTTCGCATCCCATTCGCCTCTCCTCCCGAATACATGCCGATCCGGCACATCTGCAAGACCAAGGATTCTTGTTAGGCTGGAAAGAAATGACGGAACGCGGGAATGTCTCAACACGTTCGGATAGTGTGCTGTCAACTCCACCGGGACGATGCTGTTGACCGCCATGTCGGGACAATGGCGATAGATCTCGGACAGAAGTTGTTCGATGCGAACGGACAGAACTCATCAAGCAGCGTCCTCTATGTACTGGCGTGCTTCCATTGATACTTCAGTCAGTGCTTCCATTCCGTCTTCATGCCCTGACTGCGTCAGTGCATGGGCATAACTGGAGCCAGTGCGTCGAACGAGAACCTTCCCGTCACCGCTCAGTGCATCAAGCTCTTCGAATACCGCCTTGTCAAACGGTCCACAAAGATTTGGCTGAAACTCGAAGTGAGGACTATCGACATGGGCCGCGGCTTCCTTGTCAATCAGGAAAAGCAGCTTTTGGATCCGCACTGGGTCAAAGCTGGTTCCACGACCATTGGCAGATATGGCCATCATGACGAACTGTGAACGTAACACAAGAATCTCCTAAGCTTCGACGCTGCCGCCGGAGCGACAGCCATGCCGGCCAAGCCATGAGTGGGACAACCGTCCGGTCCATGCCATCATGCTTCCATAGTGAAGAAAGTGCAAGTCTGTCGGTGCCGGTCCAGCAGCGCCTCGACTTTGCTCGGCCTGATAATCAGGTCATGGTCAGTGGCATGGTGAGCCCATTGCGACTATTTGAACGTATTCGAAAAGTCTCTGATTTCTTGCGGTAATGTGACATTGACCGCCGCGCTGCAAGCGTTCCTGGCTGCACCATGCCCAAGACCACGGTAGACTTCGACCCAAGCCTTGTTGGGCCGCTTGGCCATTTGTCTTTCCGAACAAAGCATCCGCGCAGGTTTTCGCCAGTGCGTGAATGACAGCGTAGTAGGCTGCGCTCACCGCACGCCGCAGATCTGCTTGGCGTGGTTTTCTACGACCGTTGGTGGGGCGAAGGGTTTTCGCCGAAGCAATCAGCCCCTTTGCCAATGTGATGTCAGGCATGCGCTTCCATCGGGCGAATTACGGGAAACACTCCGTCGAGTTCTTCACCCATTTCATTCCTGACGAGGCCCGTGAGGCCAAAGAATCTGCCTGAAAAGTCACGGACCGTGGTGTTCCTGTCAAAATATACGTGGATAAGCAGGATATCCTCGCCGTATTCATCAACTGACGGTTCCATCTCGACATGCCGCACCTTGTCGACAAATCGGTCCCGAATGACCTGCTCAACAGCCCTGCGACGTTCCTCCGAGAGTCACATGTCTCCGCCTTGATTTATTCTTCGCTGATAAGGACGTTACGACCAGGATGGGGTCTTCGTAACGAAAGTGAAGGCCACGGGATTTCTGCCGAAGGCCGATCAAGGGCTCACGGCCGTCCTCGATCTATTGTTGCACGCTACCCGCCTGAAGCCCGTCGCGCACCCTTCCCAAGGCACACCACCAATCACCATAGACCTACCGCACTGCTCCGACTCTACAGTGAGGGGCGAGATTGTAACAGGGCATTTCAGAGTCTCCGTAGGGGTATCGCATGAATTTCATGCCCCGAGAATCTGGAGCAGGAAACCGTCGTCCCAGCCCGCGATTTTCCTCATCACCCGTATGGATTCGCGCTTCTTCGCCCGGTGGGCAGGTTCATCGCCATGTGCTTCATGACCGCGAAGCTGTTCGGTGCCCCGTCCTTCCTTACCCGGCTGTCATCGTCCCGGAAGGTCACGGCCGGCACCCAGTGCAGCCGGTTCCCATTCCCCAGTGCGAGCGCACCGCATACGCGAACCGCCCGGCGTCGAGAGGCGGGGACGGGATGAAAAACCGTGTCTCCACCGTGGTCTTTCCACCGGTCTCGCGGGTGGAAACCACCCGCCCGATGCTGGCCAGACCATCCCAGCCCGGATGGCGCTCGCGCAGCCAGCCGATGTCCGCGCACTGGCTATACTCACGCGTCCCGTCCGGCCCCTGTCCCCGTCAACCGTCCGGTAACGCCCGCCATTTTCGTGCTCCCGCTCCCCGGACCACACCATCACGTCCCCGTGAAGGGTGCCCTGGTTCGCCTCGGCGCAAGCGTGTAGTCCGCCCCCCGGTCGCGGATTTTCTCCGCGATGGCGCGCTGGCACCCCATGGCGTCGATCGTGACGATCGCTCCCTTCAGCTGGAGCAGCTCCAGCAGCTCCGGGATGTCCCTTATCCCGTTGCCTTTGCTCGCGCCGGGCCGCTGCCCCAGGACCAGGCGCTGGCTGTCGCACCAGGCGGAGATCATGTGCACGGGCGTCACTCCGCCGGCCTTCGAGCCCCGCATGGTCTTTCCATCCACCGCGACGGTGCGGCCGCCGAGGTCTCCGACGGCCTCCGCCGCCCACTGCGCGAAGGCCTCGCCGAACGCCTCCGGATCGAGCGCCCGGAACACCGTCGACAGGGTGTCGTGGGACGGGGTGCCATTGGCGAAATCGGACAGCCGGCGCAGGAATTCCAGCTTCCGCCTGCCGTATTCGGCGATGTCGGTGAGACTTTCGCACCCGGATATCACCCCGACGGGACACAGTAAAAGGATCTCATGAAGCGGATACACGACCTTCGACTGCTGCCGGGGATCCTCGAGGTCTGCCATAACAGACTGGAACGACGTTGTTTTTTTTATGGTACTGCTCTCTGGTTCGTTCTGTTTTGCGACCTTGAACCAGAAAGCCGCTGTCCGCGCAACCACGCCTACCATTCATGCGATACCCCTGAGAGTCTCCGTCGTCCGCACTTCCCGCGCGTCAAAATGCGTTCTTTGCCGACAACCATGGTAATCGCCTGCTTGCCATGCTGATTGCGCTTAGTCTCAACGGGCGCACATCGAGGCGCCACCCTCGGCATCTAGTGCGGTGTGTGTCGGCCGCTTCTGCGGCGACGAGATGCACTGACGTGATAGGCACTATCTCGGCGAACGTGCATGGAAATTCTGGAGACAGTCACTCAGGTCATGCTCTGCCTTCGCCATGGCTGGATGGCCTGTGCGATGCCCGATGTCGATTCCGTCTCGTTCCACCAGTCCTGGAACACTACCGTTTGGCTGTCAGGCTTCATCTCCGGTTCAGAGATGCGCACCCTCGTAGGCAAAAGGCTGGCATCGTTGGCCGCCAATGCTTCAACGACCTCCAGAGCGGGAAGCAGGTCAGCGAAACTTCCGAGACTTTCAGGCAGCAACCGTTTGAAGACGCTTTGGTCTTCACCGTTGGTCAGTCACAGCGCTTGACTTTCAAGCTGTCTCGACGGTGATTTCTAATTTGTGTTTAGGAATCAATGTGTTGAGGTTCGAATTGAAGAAGCAGGTTTCTTGATCCATTTTTGATCCTGATCGCCGCTTCAGGTCCAATGTCGCTAGAATAGCTATCTCACAGACTATATTTTGGAAAAATAAACGATCACCCTACCACATTTTGACGGCTTCGTTCTTGATTGGTTCTTGACTGGACCATTGTTCACATTTCGCCGAAACATGGCGGCGTTCCTTCATGCAATGCAACAGTGGTCCTGATCATCATTTCGTCCTATCGAGCAGGATCTGGATGATGATGGATGAGGGGAAGGATGACCTGTTTCTCAGGGCGGGTAACAGTCACGCCCGGTCCAATCGAGGTGCCGGACCCGGCTTCATTGCCTTTGAGCTGATGGATTTGGTGAAGCGCCGGATAGCGTGCGGAAAGGAAGGTCACAACGCGGCTGGAGAAGGTCAATTTCGGGTGCGAGGTTTCCAGAGTCGGAGGTTGATCACCGCCTTTGCCGTCACTATGAGCGCTAGGGCACAAAGCGCTATTTTCGAAATCGTCTCCATGGTGCCTTCAATGAGTAGCGCGTGTACAATTGTGCCTGACACGGCCATGATTGCCAGCCCCATGTGCCATCTCTGCCAGATCGGGACCCTGAGCTGCAATCGCCTACGCAAGGCTGCGAGCGCCCCTGTGGCAAAGAGCACCCACATCGCCATGACACCCCAGAACGAAAACGGGGTGGGGGAAGTGAATGTGAGCGCATCGATCACATCGGGTGGGCTCGTGATCCAGAGGCCTGCAACATGTACCGCAACAGCGGCAATGAGACTCCCACCAATCCATCTATGGGCGCGGCGCGCCTGAAGTGGTGAGAGGCCAGGAAGTAACTGTGCCGCCAGCAGCGGTTGAAGCACCATTAGAGCCAGCCCGACAATCCCTGCAAATCCCGCGACAATGTAGACCGGCTGTCGCCATTGGAGATATGGGCTGAAGGCCGCTGCGATGACGGGCGTGATGAGAGCCGCAGTGAGGCCAGCCCAGATCATCGCACTGCGACGCATGGCTGGGACCTACCCGTCAGGCGGGCTCCAGTACGAAATGCGCCTCCAGGCTGGTGTCTCTGGGACTGTCCATGAGTGGGCGCAGGAAGACGGTTTTGAACGTGCCGCTATCATAAGCGAGGTGGCCATGCGCCTGACCGAATGCGGGAACGATCTGCGGCATCTCCAGGCGGAACACCCCATTGGCATCGGTCAAAGTGGCACCGTGGCTTTTCGCCTCCCGCTCATGCCCTTCGGTTGTATGCGCCCAGATCTGGATGCGCTGCCCTTCGAGTGGCGCGCCATCACCAGCGCGGCGGACGGTACCCGTCATCCAGAAACCACCGCCTCCGATCCTGTCCACGATGGGTGCGCCGGGGTGATAGTTGTTGGCCCCACCACGCATCGACCTTGTCGGGGCGAGGCTCCGGGCCCGTGCTGGCGCGATGAGCCCGGTTGCTGCCGCGGCCAGGCCCACGGTGCTCACTGTGAGGAAGGTGCGGCGGTTAGCTGGGAAAGATGGCATTGTCTCGTCTCCTCTCGATTGCGAAGGGGGCGGATCAGTTCGTTGTTATCCTAACTTAGTGCCAATGTGATGCATTCCCAAGGCAGAACGGCACTTAACAATTGCGTGACACGAGCGTGCCTTCCGAACATAGGGTCAGTGCGTCAGCCGCTAGTGAGCGGCGACTTACGTACCGATTGCCAGCGAAGCATCTTTCTCGGCGAGTTCTGTGGAAGGTTGCGCTGTGGACTGGACGAGTCGGCCGCTATCGGGAGCACGTTCAACGTTTCGCGGCCCGAGTAGACAAACTAATGGCTCTGGAGGCAGGACGTGAATGCGGTCGTCGCTACACCCGCATCTCGACAGATCAAAAGCCGGTCTCGGCCGCACTGGCACGGGCTGTTGATTGTAAGCTGTTCGGGAGTGCGTTACAGAAACGCGCAGGCAATGCGGTGACGGAACAGGCTTGAAGCAGCGTTCTCCGGCTAAGTTCTGATGGGCGGCAAAGCGGAGTTGAATCAGATCAGAAGAGCAGTGCATGGCGCGAGGAAAGGCCGGAAAACAGCGAGGTGACGCGACAGCAAAGCCGAACGGTGGCACGACGACCGGATATGAGGCTGAGCTATGGGCAATGGCTGATGCTCTACGCGGTTCGATGGATGCCGCTGAATACAAGCATGTTGTCCTTGGGCTGGTTTTCCTCAAATACATCTCCGATGCCTTTGAGGAGCGCCATGCCGAGGTCCTCGCCGAATGGGGCGCGGACGCCGCTGAGGATCGGGATGAGTATCTCGCCGAGAACATCTTCTGGGTGCCGTCTGAATCCCGCTGGAACCGTCTAAAGGCACAGGCCCGGCAACCTGAAATTGGTCAGGTGGTCGATGGCGCGATGGCCGCGATTGAACGCGACAATCCTGTGCTAAAGGATGTCCTGCCGAAGGACTACGCCCGCCCGGCGCTTGACAAAGTGCGCCTCGGGCAGTTGGTCGATATGGTCAGCAACATCCGGGTTGGGGACAGGGAGGCCCGTTCTCAGGACGTACTCGGGCGCGTCTACGAGTATTTTCTGTCTCAGTTCGCAAGTAAGGAGGGCAAGAAGGGTGGTGAGTTCTACACCCCGCGCTGCGTTGTCCAGTTGCTTGTGGAGATGATCGAGCCATACCGGGGCAGGGTCTATGACCCCTGCTGCGGGTCGTCTGGAATGTTCGTACAGTCCGTCGAATTCATCCGTGCCCATGCGACAGGTAACGGCAATGGCGGCAGGGCGCGATGCGATATTTCGATCTGGGGTCAGGAATCCAACTACACGACCTGGAGGTTGGCGAGGATGAACCTTGCCATTCGCGGCATTGAGGGCCGGATCGGGCATGGCGACACTTTCCACAACGACTGCCACCCTGACCTCAGGGCCGATTTCATACTGGCCAACCCGCCTTTCAACGTTTCCGACTGGGGTGGGGAGCGACTGGCCGAAGACAGGCGCTGGAAGTATGGCGTGCCACCGAAGGGCAATGCGAACTTCGCCTGGGTGCAGCACATGGTCCATCATCTGGCTCCACGCGGCACAGCTGGCTTCGTGCTTGCCAATGGTTCCATGTCGTCGGTCCAGTCGGGTGAGGGAGAGATAAGGAAGAACCTGATCGAAGCCGGATTGGTCGACTGTATGGTGGCTCTGCCTGGGCAGCTTTTTTACTCAACCCAGATTCCTGCTTGCCTATGGTTTTTGGCGCGCGACCGCAAGCGAAGGAACGAAATCCTGTTCGTTGATGTCCGTGCGATTGGCCGCTTGGTAGACCGCACGCATCGTGTGCTGAAAGATGAGGACATTAAACGCATCGCCGATGCCTATCATGCCTGGCGCAGGGGGCAGGAGTCCGACGGTTACGAAGATGTTCCCGGCTTCTGTAAGAGCGCCTCTCTGGAAGAGGTGCGAAGGCATGGTCATGTGCTCACGCCTGGCCGCTATGTGGGTGCCCCGCCACAGGAGGAGGACGAAGAGCCGTTCGAGGACAGGATGCGGGAACTTGTCCTGCGATTGAGAGAACAGCAGGCCGAAGGCGCAAGGCTGGACAGGGCCATTGAAGCGAACATCAAGCATCTCGGTTTCTGGAAGGGCTGATGCCACCTGTTCACTATCAGAGCTGTGCCTTTCCGCCGGATGGTCGGATTCATTGGGAAAAGCTGATTCCGTTGATCGGCCCAGCGGCGGCGGCATTGGCACGCTATGATAGCGTATTTGAAGCAATTCCGACTCCGAGGGTCCTGCTTGCGCCGCTGACTATCCGGGAATCCGTGCTCTCATCGCGCATTGAGGGAATTCAGGCTACCATGGGCGAGGTATTGCGGTTCGAGGCTGGACATCAGCCTGACTCACGAGAACGCCGCGATGACATACAGGAGCTGCTAAATCATCTTGCGGCCATGCGTCATGCGGAGCAGATGCTGGAGAAATTGCCCTTGTCGCAACGGGTGATCCGGGGAGCACATAAGGTGTTGCTGGACGGAGTGCGGGGCCAAGGGAAATCGCCCGGAGAATACCGACGCATTCCCAATTGGATTGGCCCTCCCGGCTGTACTGTCAAGGAAGCCCGTTTCGTACCCATAGATGCGAACGAACTTCATGCGGCTATGGATGCCTGGGAGCGCTACATTCATGGCGAAACCCCTGACAGATTGGTGCAACTCGCCATCCTGCATGCGGAATTCGAAGCGTTGCACCCATTTCTGGACGGCAACGGACGCCTTGGTCGCATGCTCGTGCCGCTCTTTCTGTGGCAAACTGGCCTTATCCGTGCGCCGATATTCCCTATCAGCGCCTGGTTCGAAGCTCGTCGAGAAGCCTACTACGACGGCCTGCTTGCTGTTTTCCGGGACAATGACTGGACAGGCTGGTGCCAGTTCTTCCTTGAGGCCGTGCGGCTCCAGGCCGAAGACAGCCTTGTAATGGCACAGCAAATTATCAAACTCTATAACAGTTTGAAGGAAAACATCATTGACCTGACCCGTTCCCGATATGCCATCCATGCCCTGGACTGGATCTTCGAACGGCCGATCTTTAGAAGCACTGACTTTATCACGCAACCGGCTATCCGGTCGCCGCCAGCGGCGAGGCGGATACTGATCGCTCTGCGCGAAGGCGGTATCCTGGAAACCATCGTCGCTGGGCGTGGGCGTCGGGCCGCAATTCTGGCATTCCCCGCATTGCTCAGCATCGTTGAGGAAGAGGGTGCATTTTGAGACTTACCGGATACACACAAAGAGATTTGTGTATCACTTTTATAGAAAAAGTGATCGACAAATCGGTTTCTCGTGCGTACATGAACAGCAACGACAATGAGTTCAGAAGCAAGGACCGCTGGGCGTGAGGGCTGATACCACATACCTTCAGCAACGTATCGGTGCGCTGGAGCGTTCCTTGGAAAGGATTGGTTTGCATGAAGGGGCGGACGACTTCCTTTACGAAATTTACCGTACGGCTTGTGTCAAGGAGTTCGAACTGGTCCTGGAGCAGAGCGGCAAACTGCTTCGCAAGCGTATTGCCGAGTATTTCGCCAGCAATCGGCAGGCGGATTGCCTGACGTTCCGGGATCTGTTCCGGCATGCTGCCAGGCACGGGCTGATTGAAACGGATGTGGTGGAGCGCTGGCTTGGCTATCGAGACAACCGCAACGATATGGCGCACGATTTTGGCGAGGGCTTTTCGGAGGCGACGCCCAGGCTGCTGCCGTCATTCATCGTCGATGCGAAGGTGCTGGCCGACATGATCGAGGAGGCGGCGGATGACTGATCGGCTGCATCTCGGACCCAGGCACCGCGCCATGCTGGAGCGGCTGTTCGAAGAGCATCTTCCCGGAGTTGAGGTCTGGGCCTATGGAAGTCGGGTGAATGGCCGCAGTCATGACGGCAGCGACCTTGATCTTGTGCTGCGCGGACCGGGCCTGGACGAGGTTCCGTTTGACCAGCTGGAAGATTTCGAGGAAGCGGTGCGGGTATCGGCGCTCCCGTTCCTGGTCGAGGCTCGTGACTGGGCGCACCTGCCAGAGCGCTTCCACCGGGAGATTGAGCGGGATTATCTCGTGTTGGTAAGAGTTTATTCACAAGAAATGTCAGATGGCACAAGAAGGGGAGATGAATGGTGTGAAACCACGCTGGAACAAATAACGATCAATTTTGATTCAATGCGCGTCCCAGTAAAGAAAGCGGATAGGCAAACCGGACCCCATCCTTACTACGGCGCATCTGGAGTTGTTGACTATATTGATCGCTATATTTTCGATGGAGAATACCTCCTAATCGCGGAGGATGGAGAAAATCTTCGAACGCGGAAGACGGCTGTTGCCTTTCTTGCTAGGGGGAAATTTTGGGTTAACAACCACGCACATATCATCCAAGGGAACAACAGAGCAAATACGTGCTACTTGTTGTATGCGCTGTCGCAAATGGATTTTAGCGGTTATCTCACCGGCTCAACAATGCCCAAGCTAACTCAGGGCAATTTGAACCGAATCAAGATGTTAACTCCACCTCTTTCTGAGCAAAGGGCCATTGCACATATTTTGGGAACGCTGGACGATAAGATCGAGTTGAATCGGCGCATGAATGAGATGCTGGAGGGGATGGCCCACGCGATCTTCAGGGACTGGTTCGTTGACTTCGGTCCGGTGCGCGCCAAGATGGAACGTAGGGAGGCGTACTTGTCATCGGAGATTTGGGAATTGTTCCCTGATGCCCTTGATAATGAAGGCAAACCGGAGGGGTGGGAGTTCCACACGCTGGCACGGTTGGCAGCTACAAATTGTAGTAGCTGGACTGCGCAGCACCATCCGCCAGAAATAGAGTACTTGGATCTCTCCAGCGTGAAATGGGGCAAGATCAAAGCGATCCAATTTCTTGACTGGAACGTCGCACCAAGCCGTGCTAGGAGAATAGCCAGAGAGGGGGATACAATCGTCGGAACAACACGTCCAGGTAACGGGTCGTTTGCATATATTTCCAAGGACGGGTTGACCGTTAGTACTGGCTTTTCTGTCCTTTCACCCCAAAAGATAGAATACCGCGACTTTGTCTATCTTTCTGCTACCAGAACAGAAAACATTAGCCGTCTTGCTAACTTGGCTGATGGGCATGGAGGCGCATATCCTGCTGTCAAACCTAGTGATGTTTTGGAAACACCCATTGTATTTCCAGGGGACAGGATACTGAAGTCATTTGCTGAGCTGGTGTTTTCATTCCGCGAGAGGGCCGAGTGTGCCAAGCTGGAATCTCAAACATTGAGCCAGATCCGCGATCTCCTCCTTCCAAAACTTGTCTCCGGCGAAATCCGCGTCCGTGATGCCGGGCGAATAGTTGAGGCGGTCGCATGACGCGTGTTCCCGTCAGCTCTGAACCGTTTTGCCGGACATGTTGGCCGACAGACGCTGGCTTCCTACTGGGGAACCACCGACAGTGTGTCTGGCTGGATCGAATCCGGTAACCGTTCAGACGTTAGCCGTCGAGGAGATACGGAATGCTCACCAAACTCGCTGTCCGGAACTTCAAGCGCCTGGGTGAGGTTGAGATCGAGCTGGGTAACCCTGTCGTGTTCGTTGGCTCCAACAATTCAGGGAAGACCTCGGCCATGCAGGCTCTGGCCCTGTGGGACATTGGCGTCAAGCGGTGGAACGAGAAGCGTGCGGGCAAGAGCGCACCGGAAAAGCGTCCGGGCGTAACGGTGAACCGCAGGGATCTGGTCGCAATTCCCCATCCAAGCGCCGTGTACCTCTGGCGTGACCTGCATGTGAGGGATGTCCAACGGGTCGACGGAAAGCAGCGGACCAACAGCGTACGGATTGATGTTGTCGTCGAGGGGGTTGATGAGGACATGGTCTGGACCTGCGGTCTGGAGTTCGACTACGCCAACGAAGAGTCGTTCTACTGCCGCCCTCTCAGGCTTGGTGAAGGCAGGCAACCTGATCGGATGCCGGTGCCGCAGATAGCTGGATCCGTGCGCATAGCCTTTCTTCCTCCAATGTCTGGCCTGGTCACCAATGAGACGCGACTCGATCAGGGAGCCGTGAATGTAAGGGTCGGCGAAGGTCGCACCGCTGAAGTGCTCCGCAACCTGTGCTTTCAGATCGTGGAGCGGGATCCGGACGGATGGGAATCGCTGGTCGAGCGTATTGATGCGCTCTTTGGAGCAAGGCTTGACAGACCCCTCTATGTCGCGGAGCGGGGAGAGATCTCCATGGGGTACCGGGAACGAGGCACGACTCTCGATCTCTCCTCAAGCGGGCGGGGACTGCAGCAGACCCTGCTGATTCTCGCCTACATGTACGCCAATCCCGGAGCAGTCATTCTGTTGGATGAACCGGACGCCCATCTCGAAATCCTGCGCCAGAGGCAGATCTATGAACTTGTTTCCGAGGTCGCTGCGGACAGCGGCAACCAGATCATAGCGACAAGCCATTCCGAAGTGCTCCTGAATGAAGCCGCTGGCAGGGACCTGGTCATTGCGTTTGTTGGCAGGCCACACCGCATCGGGGATGGAAAGAGCCAGGTGCGCAAGGCCCTGGCCGAGATCGGCTTCGATCAGTATTATCAGGCCGAACAGACCGGATGGGTGTTTTATCTCGAAGGCTCCACGGATCTGGCGATATTGCGCGCTTTCGCCAAACGCCTTGGCAAGGACCGTGCCGTTCGGGCACTGGAGCGGCCCTTTGTGCATTACGTTGGAAACAATCCACCTACTACAGCGCGTCACTTTCATGCCATTAGGGAAGCGCTGCCCGAACTCAAGGGAGTTGCGCTGTTCGATTCCCTGGAGAAGCCCCCTTCCGGGAACCCCCTTCTTCAGCAACTCGTCTGGAGCCGGAGGGAGATTGAGAACTATCTGTGCACTCAGCAAACTCTCGAAGCCTATGCGCATGCCACGGCCAGGAAATCGGAGCCTATGCCTCTCTTCACGCCGACAGAGGTCAGCAGGCGACTGACAGCCATGCGGGAGGCGATTGCCGAGATCAGTCAGGCACTTGCCGCACTGGGCAAGGGATCACCTTGGGATGCTGGGTTCAAGGTGAGCGACGAGTTCCTGACACCGTTGTTCCGGGTCTATTTCGGGAAAATGGGCATACCCAATCTCATGAGCAAAAAGAACTTCTACGAACTGGCCGACTATGTGCCAGAAGGGGAAATCGATCCGGAAATCGGCGAAAAGCTGGACGTTATCGCTTCGGTAGCCGAAAGCGCCTCGCCCGCCATTGACGGATGATTGTATGCGTTTCAGGATCACTCCGTTGTGCAATCGCAGCGGTCGGAGAGTGACTTGACCCGCCTGACAGAATCCGATGTTGAAAGCGCCGCGCTCGAATGGCTTGCGGAACTTGGCTGGAGCATCGCTTACGGACCCGACCTCGCTCCTGATATGCCGAACTCCGAACGGGCCGACTATGGCGCGGTTGTTCTGGAGGGGCGACTGCTTGGTGCATTGGAGCGCCTGAATCCAGACCTTCCGGCTGAGGCCCTGGAGGACGCACTCCGCAGGCTCACCAGGCCGGAAGGCGCGACCCTGGGAGCGTGCAATCGGGCCGTCCATCGCATGCTGGTTGAAGGTGTGACGGTGGAATACCGGACGGAGATTGGCGATGTCCGGGGCGCTCAGGTGCGCGTTGCGGATTTCGACAACCCGGTCGGCAATGACTGGCTCGCCGCAAACCAGGTCACCGTGGTCGAGAACGGGCGCGAACGCCGCCCCGACATCGTGCTCTTCGTAAACGGACTACCTTTGGGCCTGATCGAGCTCAAGAACCCGGCAGACGAGGATGCGACAGTCTGGACTGCCTGGCACCAGCTCCAGACCTACAGGGCTGAACTGCCTTTGCTGTTTTCGTTCAATGAGGTGCTCGTCGTGTCTGACGGCGTGGACGCCCGGGTCGGTACGCTGACCGCGGGCAGGGAGTGGTTCAAACCTTGGAGAACTGTCACTGGCGACAGGTTGGCCAGCCCGGACTTGCCGCAGTTACAGACGATGCTCGAAGGAGCATTTTCACCGGATCGGTTTCTCCAACTGGTACGCGACTTCATCGTGTTCGAAGATGACGGCGGCGTGCTCGCGAAGAAGATGGCGGGATATCACCAGTTTCATGCCGTTCAGACGGCGACCGCAGAGACGTTGCGTGCGGCGGAGCTGCAGCGGGTTTCTGGCCACCGTGGCCAGTCTGGCAATGACGGGACGAGTAATCGCTCTGGTGGTGACCCTGGTGACCGGCGTATCGGGGTCGTCTGGCACACGCAGGGTTCCGGTAAGAGTCTGACCATGGCTTTCTATGCAGGGCGGATCATCCGTGAGCCAGCGCTGGAGAATCCGACAGTTGTCGTCCTGACTGACCGGAATGACCTGGATGACCAGCTCTTCGGGACATTCGCGCGATGTCAGGATCTGCTCAGGCAGCCGCCTGTGCAGGCCAGTAGCCGGGCGGATCTGCGCTCGAAGCTTGCCATCGGGTCGGGCGGGGTAGTGTTCACCACAATCCAGAAATTCTTCCCAGGAGATTGGGGCGACCGTCATCCTCTGCTGTCCGAACGACGCAACATCGTGGTCATTGCCGACGAGGCGCATCGCAGTCAGTACGACTTCATAGACGGATTCGCTCGCCATATGCGGGACGCCCTGCCCAACGCGTCCTTTGTCGGTTTCACCGGAACTCCAGTCGAGATCCAGGATGCCAACACACGCGCCGTCTTTGGCGATTTTATAAGCATTTATGACATTCAGCGTGCGGTCGAGGATGGCGCTACGGTGCCAATCTATTTCGAAAGCCGATTGGCAAGCCTCGTGCTGGACCAGGATGAAATGCCTCTCATCGACACCGAGTTTGAGGAAGTGACCGAAGGCGAGGAGACCGAAAGCAGGGAAAAACTGAAGACGAAATGGGCACAGCTCGAAGCGATCGTGGGGACTGACAAACGCGTTGCTCTCGTAGCCGATGACATCATCAAGCACTTTGAGAGCCGTACCGCAGCAATGAATGGCAAGGCGATGGTTGTCTGTATGAGCAGACGCATCTGCGCCGATCTATACAATGCGCTCATTCGTCTGCGACCGGATTGGGAAGACGGGGACGACGGTAAAGGTCAGCTCAAGGTTGTTATGACCGGATCCGCTTCCGATCCTCCCGAATGGCAAAAACACATTCGGAACAGACCACGGCGCGAACTTCTTGCGAAACGGTTCCGTGATGCAGGAGATTCGTTTCGGATGGTCATAGTACGTGACATGTGGCTGACTGGCTTCGACGCACCCAGTCTGCATACCATGTATGTGGACAAGCCAATGCGGGGCCACGGACTCATGCAGGCAATTGCGCGTGTGAATCGTGTCTTCCGGGACAAGCCCGGTGGACTGATAGTCGACTACATTGGATTTGCGCATGAACTCAAGCGGGCGCTTGCGGCCTATACCGAGAGCGGCGGAACCGGGAAGGCTGCGCTCGATCAGTCGGAAGCGGTTGCGGTGATGCATGAGAAGTATGAGATCTGCCTAGATCTGTTTAATGGGTTCGATTTCGAGAGGTGGTACGATGGTACTTCGACGCAGCGTGTAGCGCTGTTACCGACAGCTCAGGAACACATCCTGGCACAGGAGAACGGTAGGGACCGCTGCCTTAAGGCGGTTCGGGAACTGTCCCAGGCATTTGCGCTCGCGGTGCCCCACGAGGAAACGTTTCGTATCCGTGACGATGTAGCTTTTTTCCAGGCCGTTCGATCTGTGCTCGCCAAGCACGGGAAACGTGACCAGCACAATGGTGAAGGGTTGGACCAGGCGGTTCGGCAGATCGTATCCCGAGCGATGGGATCGGATGGAGTCGTGGACATCTTCGAGGCTGCAGGTCTGGAAAAGCACGACATTTCAATCCTGTCCGACGAATTCCTCGCGGAAGTGCAGGGAATGCCTCAACGAAACCTTGCGGTGGAGTTTCTGCAGAATCTGCTGAAAGAGGAACTTTCCACCCGACGGCCTCGAAACGTGGTTCAGACGCGGTCATTCACCGAGATGCTGGAGCGGACGTTGCGACGCTATCGCAATCGCGCGGTGGAAGCCGCTCAGGTGATTGAGGAACTGATTCAGATCGCTCGCGAACTGCGGGAGGCCAGCGCTCGTGGCGAGATACTCGGACTTACGGACGACGAACTCGCCTTCTATGACGCGCTGGAGGTAAACGATAGCGCTGTTCAGGTACTCGGCGACGAAGCCTTGCGTAAGATAGCCCGTGAACTCGTCGAGACCGTGCGGGGTAATGTCACGATCGACTGGACACTTCGCGAGAATGTCCGCGCCAATCTCCGGCGGCTCGTCAAACGCATTCTGCGAAAGCACGGATATCCTCCTGACAGGCAGGAGAAGGCGACCAAGACGGTGCTCGAACAGGCTGAAGCTCTGTCCGCTGGATGGGCCATGTGATTGATGTGACCTAGCGAGCGATGCTTCTGGTAATGGCGGGGTCGGTTAATGGTCGTCCAAATTCGAACTATCACGCACATGAAATGCGGAAAAGTTGGAAAATATTGACCAACGGAATGAAGTAAGCTAACTTTTGCGTGGATGAAAGGCGTGAAAGTCAGCAAGTGCTCTATCTCGTGGGCGAAAATCTGGACAGGACACGTGCCCACTATCTGGCCAGAACAGGTCGGATCGTGCAACTCATGCGCGGCATCTATGTCGATGCCGACGAAGATGTCGATGGCACGGTACTGCGTCACGCCATACGTATCGCCCACTATCTCTATCCGAGGGCCTATCTGTCTGCCGCCAGCGCCGTCCTGCTTGCACCGACTCGGGACGGTCGGCTGTTCATCAGTGGCTCGCGCTCACAGCGCACCCGAATCAGAACGCTGGAAATCTTCCAGAACGTTGCGCCCGCACATCCCTCGACAGCTTCGGCCTTGATCGCGGATGGGCTCGGGGAGTTCCGGATTGCCGTTTCTTCGCTTCGGCACCGTTTCCTCGAAGCCTTTCGCCTGCGCAGCGGGCATGCCGCCTCGATCGACGGAGACATGCGTGCCCTGCTCGCCGCCCGTCTGATCGAGGAATATGGTGATGCCAAAGGCGCCGACGATGCGCTCTAGGCGCTCGCACGCGAAAATCAATGGTATCGCGAGGCTGAGCAGGCCGAACGCTACCTAATGAAGCCCCCTTCCCTGACTGAAGTATGCAATGAAGCCGCGCTACACCTTACGGTTGCCTGGCATGGTCGGCTGATCGGAGAGCTTCGACACGACGGCTTTGAATGGCGCTGGCTGGCGGAAGAGAGCTTCGGTCTGCCTTTGGTACAGCATCGTACGCCCGGCAAGCTGCCACCCTTCATTCTTTCGCTCCTGCCCGAAGGTTGGCTGAAGCGCGTGCTCGGGAATGGTGATGAACGTGCGCTGCTACGTTTCGGAAAGCGGTATATGTCGAACATCACCATCAGCTCTGATTCCGTTGAGACCGCAGCTCTGCCGGAAGATCATCTTTCTACCCGCATCGATGAATTCTGCGCCGAGGGCGTGTTCACCGGTCTCTATGAGGGGCCGACGCGTGGTGATGTGGAGCGGATCTTCGAAGACTGCCTTGCGCACCTGTTTGCGGATGCACAGACACCGCGCCTTTCGGGTGCGCAGGTCAAGGTGCCGATGTTTCTTGATCCGACAGGGCGCCTTTCTCCCAGCAGGACCGAATCCTTCACCCATATCCTGAAACCTGCCGGGACCGGCGGCTTTCAGGCACTGCCGATCATTGAGTATCTGTCGATGATCCTGGGGCGGGCTGCCGGGCTTGAAACCCTGGCCATCGCGTTGATGAACATGCCGGATGGTATGCCGCCGGCGCTGATTGTGGAACGCTTCGACATTCGCAGCGGCGGCGCTGATGTTCGCCAAATCGCTCTTGAAGATATCTGCTCAGTTCTCGATCTGTCTCCTGAAGCCAAATATGACGGCACCATCAAGCGGGTCGCACGCGTCGTGCGTCTGAGTTCAACCGCCCCGGAGGCTGATCTGCTGGTCGTTCTGAAGCGTGCGCTGTTTGCCTGGCTCATTGCCGATGGCGACATGCATCTAAAGAACCTTGCCCTGCTGAAGATTGCCACGCCGGATACGGATTCCTTTGTGAGTGTGCGCATGGCACCGCTCTATGATGCGGTGACGACCCGTGTCTTTCCCGGGCTGGAACATGATCGCATGGCTCTCAAGCTTTGCGGAAAGGATGACAGGCTTCGCCCCGCTGATTTCCGACGTATGGCCGCGACCGCAGGGATTAAGGCGCGTGCTGCTGAGACAGCCATGGAAGAGGTGATAACAGGCCTCGCCGCCGGGCTGGATCGGATCGTCCTCCCTGATATCCCTGAACTTGACGCTGAACTCATCGCCAGGGCAGATCGGATGCTGACACTGTGCCGCGAGCGTCTCGCGGCATGGGGCTAAGGTCGATCTTGGCCTTCAGACCCTACGGGCACTGCGAAGCGGGTCAATTGGTTATCCGGCATTTCCCTGAGCTTGCCCGGGGAATGGCATCGGAGCCATCCTACAGCCCCTTTGCGGTTTCCCGTGAATCGTGAACGCTTTTCTCCCGCTGATCAGGCGGGCGTGGGTGCTTCATGCACCGCCATGTGATCTAAAGCCAGTCCACCTGTACCTCCGCCAGCTGCAGAGGTGGTCAACAAGGTTGTTCAGTCATAAAGCGGTTCTTTCAGAGCTGAATGGCGATCTTGAATCAGCTGTTCCTCTCGTGCAATTGTTTTCCTGATGCTGCATTTTCTCAGCCTTATCAGCAGACTCGGAGTCACTGGGCCGCTTCATGCTGGGGCGATCAACAAACTCGATTTTGATGTCCTTATCGAACGCATACGCAAGCTCGGCGATTGAACGAACTGTAAGATTGGCACTCCCAGTCAGCCTTCTATTGATCACTGATCGATCAACGCCAAGGATTGTCGCGATCTCCTGTTGCGTTTTGCCAGTAGAAACAAACGCTTTCTGAATTTTCTTCTGTAGCTGCGAAATAAGGCGAGCCGCTTTGCGCGACTTCGGATCAAGTTTCATTTGATATGACATCTTCGTAGCTCCCGCCCAATACATTTTTGGTTCATCAAGTGTCGTCTTCTCGCGCACAGAAACCGTCTGCGTTAGGTATCGACCATAGCTGTTCTCGCGTTTCATCCTGCCTGCCGCATCGCCGCTTCAGCATATGGACGCATCATTCGAGATGCCCACCCAAATGCTCCAACCTCCCTTGTTTTGTGCTCCCACACGTGGGTATCCTGTGTCCAGCGTAGTTTCCTGAAGCAGCAGTCTGAGAAACTTCGTCTCCAGAGCATATTCAGTGAACAGTGCAAGGACCTGTTCATTTGGTTTGAGCTCCGCATACAGCGAATTGTGCTCCTGGTTCGGAAACACCCGATCAGGCCATCGAGGAACGTCCATTTCCCCAAACGGCGCTCTCCACGGTAGCTCATCAGGCTCCAATGGGTCGATGGTGTCAGGGACGCCCGAACCACGCAGTCCATACTGTGTTGTCATATATGTCAACAAATTCTTTATGCCGGATAAAGCCAATCCAGGTTTGGAAAGTCGATTTAACAGGCGATGTCGGAGTAATTGGGTAGATCTGGGATTGCGGCATAGCATCGTCGACCCTACTCGATTTCCGCTTCTCGGAAATGGACGCGAGTTGGCAGGGCAAGACCAGTGACCGGTTGAGAAGAGATGCACCGGATGTCCGGTTACAGGCTTATGTGAGGCCATCACCGTTGGTCCGTCCATACAGGCCAGCGCCTATCTTCCAGCTGCAGTCTGGATTCGAGCGTTTGGCCTGTGGTTATGAGGCGGACACCGTCCTGAATGTAGTGACTGACATCAAGGCTTGCGGGACTTGGTAACTGCGATGGGCGGGCCGCAGGGCCTGAGAGTCGTGGAAACGCCAGCGAGGATGGTGTGATGCTCCTTTCCGTTCTGCTCTGGGTTCCCGGACCTCCTCCAGCGCGGGATCAGGGGCCCAATTTCGAGCCCTCCGACTGGTCTCCAGCGCCGGAACGCGGAAGTTCAGTCAAGGATAACATCTGGGTCACCGAGAAGATCCAGATCGGGTGTGACTCCAAGGCCCGAGCCGGTCGGCGGAGCAATTCGGCCGTTCAGCCGGGTTGGCGCATCCGGGGCGAGCCGGGGGGTGACGTAACCCGAAAGATCACAGGTGTTGAGCAGGTGCTGCGGATCGGTCGCTGCGGCGAGGTGAAGTGCGGCGGCGGTGACGATGTCGGAGCCCCAGGTGCATTCAATGCACATGCTGGTTCCGAGATGCAGGCACAGGTCGCGGGCGACTCGGAGCCTGGATAGACCGCCGAACTTGGAGAGCTTGAGCGCGACCGCATCAAGGATGCCAAGGCGGTGAGCTTCAAGTAGCGTCGACACGTCATGGGCCAGCTCATCGATTTTCATTGGAAGTCCGGTCGAGTCGTGGACCGAAGCGCAGGCGGCAAGAGTCGAGCATGGCTGCTCAAGCATCACATCCAGATTCTGGACGGCCCTTGCCACGCGGGTTGCCTGTAGTTGGGTGGCGCCACAGTTCCAGTCCCCATAGACGAGAGGGCCTTGGCCAACCGCCTCACGTACCTTTACCAGCCGCTCGACATCCGTTTCCCAATCTCCGTCCACCCCCAGCTTGACCTGGAACTGGGTAATGCCGGTGGCTAGGGTTTCGCGGGCGATCTTGGCCATCTCGTCAGGGGCGATGCAGGTAATGGAATGATAGAGCGGCAGTGTTGCCTGACGCCGCCCACCAAGTAAGGAATGAAGGGGAAGGCCGGCGGACTGGGCGGTAAGATCCCACAGGGCGATGTCGATGGATGACTTGGCATAGGGATGACCCCGAAGATGGGCGTCAAGCTCGAACATCAGGGCTTCGGGACCAACCGGGTCGGCTCCAATGATCAATGGCGCCATCTCTGCGAGGGCAGGGGCAATGCCACCCGAATAGGCTGGAAGGTAACGGGGAAGCGGACAGGCCTCGCCCCAGCCGGTTTGACCGTTATCCGTATCCAGGGCAATGACCACGGATTCTACCGTATCGGCAGTCTTTCCATCGGCCATGTAATATGTCTGCAGGCTGGTAAGTGGCACCTGCCAGAGGCGAATGCGTTTGATTCTCATGAGGCGTATCCATCATGTTCCATATTCATGGATGGGGTGGCCAGTGATCGATCTGATGGCCAGTGATCGGACTGGCTGCCAGATCCGGACATGTCATCCATCGATTGGCGTGGTCGCTCAACCATAGATGGCAACTGGGGCTCCAAGGGTGGAAACGTCGGGCTGTACACCGAGGCCGGGAGTCTCGGAGAGTCGCAGATGACCGTCCATATTGCGCGGACCACGCCCGCAGGCGACATCTTCAACAAGCATGTCCTGACAGGACCAGACGCCGAGGAGACTGTGAGCGGGAACCGTGGCGGCGAGATGAAGAGCTTCCGTATCTGCAAGGACGGAACCGCCAGTCGCCATGATGAACATGTCGATTCCGTGGGCGAGCGCGCAGTCGCGCAGTCTTGCCGCTTTGGTCAGGCCACCGACCCGGTTGAGCTTAATGCCGAACACCTCGGCCAGACCGTCCCGGGCTGCGCGAGCGGCATCCTGAAGCGTGACTAGGCATTCGTCTATACTCACGGGAGCGGCGTGCAATGGACGGATGGCGGCAATGTCGTCGAGGGTCTCGCATGGCTGCTCGAACATGACGCCCAGATCCTCGGTGGCCTTCATCACCCGCAGGGCCTGCTGACGGGACCAGGCGCGATTGACGTCGAACAGGATGCGTTCGTTCGGTGGCCGATGCGCTTCGACATCGCGGATACGTTCGATGTCGTAGGCGGCGGCGCCTCCGATCTTGACCGAATGGGCGACGTAACCGCGGGCTCGATATCGGTTCAAGACCTCCCGTGTTTCCTTGACTGTCGTGGTGCCTACTGAGCTGGCGATCGGTACCGGCATGCGGTTGCCTCCCCCCATCAGGTCGGCAATGGGCATGCCAGCCGCCTGGCCAGCGATGTCCCAGCAGGCCATGTCAATTGGGGATTTGGCATAGAGGTGGCCTGGAAGCGCGAAGTCCATCGCCCGCTCAACGTCAAGCACCCGTCGGGGATCAAGACCCAGCACGAAAGGTGCCATCGTTTCGATTCCGGCGCGGATGCCAGGACCATGTGCGGGGACATAGGTATGACCCCAGGGCGTGCCTTCGCCCCAGCCGACATGACCTGTATCAGTGTCGATCCGGACGAACGTGGCATCAAGCACTGCGAATTCAAGCCGTCCGCCCGATAGCCGGTATGGATGCTCAAGCCGCAGGTTCTTCTGGAATACCGTGATGCGGGTGACTTTCATCGTGACATCCTGAACGCAGCCGGATTTCGGAACGGGTCGGTACGGATTCCAGATTCTCCATCTTGCCGTGGGGCCTGATCGAACACAGGTTCAGCCATGGATTGCCACCGGCCTGCCAAGGCTCTCGAAATCCGGGCTTACGCCGAGTCCAGGCATGTCGGGCGCAAACATCCTGCCAGCCTCGGTCCGCGGGCCGGGCGTCTGTCACTACCACATACTTGACCGGCTCATTCCCTTCTCCGCTCCGTCCGGGCCCGTATGGCCCTGGCATGGGTTTCCGCGACGTTGAGGATGCGCAGGCCCTGCCATAGCTTCTGGGTTCCGGGCAGGGGCTGGCGCTTCGTCGGGCGGAACCCGGCGAGGCCGGCGACGAGCGTGACGTAGCGCGCCACGGTCATGTCCGGCTCCGGCGGCGCCCTCTGGCCGATGACGCGCTCATACGCGGCGTGAATGACCACCGCCTCGACGCTTTCCGGGCTGACATGGCGGTCCGCCGGGCTGTCGGGGCTCTCCCGCGCCAGAAGCTGGAGGTCCCAGACCCGGAACGCGGTTATCGCGTCGAAGGCGAGGCATCTGCGCAGGTCGTCGGCGGCGTCGAGCCTGCGGTCCTTTATCCTCGTCCCCGTCTTCAGGGCTCTGAAATATTCCTCGATGCGCCAGCGCAGCTCGTAGCGCCTCAGGGCGGTCTCCGCCGTCCGCATGCCGTCGCCGCCCTCGTTGGACAGGAGCATCCAGTGCAGCGCCTCCCCTCCCTTCGCGACGCGCTTCGGCGGGTTCTCCTCGATGGCGGAGACCACCGTCACGGGCAGCGGGCGCCTGTCCCCCGCGTCCCTCGGCGCCGCGATGTCCAGTTCCGCGCAGCGCAGCGTCAGCGTGGCGACGCGCGCTTTCCGGGCCTTCGGCCCGCCGCGTTCGGGAACGGTGATCCTGCGGTGGCCGACCGGCTCCAGCGCGGCGACATGCTCCCACAGGCACCTTTCGTCGCCGTCGGGCAGCGCCACGCGCCGCTTCGCCGAGCGGCTCGCCCGCACCAGCAGCGCGGCGCCGGTCCGGTCCGCTTCGCGGAGAAGGGCCCAGAAGTCGCCTTCGCGGTCACAGACGCTCACGACCTTCGCGTCCGGGCAGGCCTCCGCGAGCTCTCCGGCCCGCCGCAGCCCGTCGATCCAGCGGGCGCTGTCCCTGTCCGGCCGCCGCCGGAAGTCCGCGTCGAGCGTGAACAGCCCGAGCGGGCGTCCGCTGCCGTTCAGTGCCACGCCGCAGTGGGCGAGGATGCCGTCGGTGCCCTTTCCGCCGCCGCCGAGCCCGTCCAGCCCGGACGTCGCCGCCAGGGTGCCGTAGTTCAGCGCCGTCGTGTCCTGGACAGCCAGGATCACCGGCTCCAGGCGGCAGCGCTCCACCGTCGCCTCCAGGTGGGGCTCGAGTATGTCGTCCATGGTCACCCCAGCGTTCGAGAGCAGCCTGTAAGCCGCCTCCTGCTCCGCCCTGCCCGGAAACAGCTCCGGCACCGGCGCACCGAGCTTCCTGGTCCAGGCCGCTCCCATCGCGGCGATCCGGCGGCGGACCCGGCCGTCCGGATGGCTGCTCCGCGCGTATTCCCGCTCCGCCCAGTCGCCCCCGCGGTGCAGCGGTCCGGTATGCCAGAGCCTGCGCTCCGGCTCCGCCCGGAGAACCTCCCGCCAGTCCGGCCGCAGCGGCAGCGTCCACACGCTGCGACGGATGCCCGAACGCCGCCCGGAGGTCAAGCCGGGACATCTCTCCCAGCCCGCCGCCCTGTAACCCGTCCCGGCGTGGTCCGGACCGACGATGGTGTAGACGAGCGCCGGACGGACGCCGTAGAGGGCCTGCCAGTCGTCCGCCACGCGATCCGCCGCCAGCCGCAGCGCCAGGGAGGCGAGGCCGTGGACCCTCACCGACGGCCTGATCAGGAAGCGGTGGTTGTTAAGGACCAGACCCATGTTCGCGATCCGCGCCCGCGCCGACCAGCCGATGGCGTCGTCCCGAGGCCCCAGCTGGCATGACGCCGGAACGAAGCCCAGACCGCCGAGCCGCCCCTGCGCGCCGCTCACGATCCAGTACCGCAGCTGCCCTCCCGGAGCCCGCCGCCAGCCCTCCGGATGGTGCGTCTCCATCATCGACTCCCAGGCGCGGCGGTCCGCCTCCGCCAACGGCTCCAGCCGCACCCCGCCGAGCGCGTCCAGAGCGCACTCGACCGGGGCGCCGCCAGGGTCGTCGGCGGCCGGTCGCCCGTTGGACGACGCGAAGCGCGGCGCCGCCTCCGGCAGCGTCAGGCCGAGCTCCTCCGCGAGCAGGGGAAGGACCCGCATCCCGGTGACCGTCGACGGCCTCCCGTCGTGGGTCAGCCAACCCTCCCGGCCGCTCAGCTCGCGGGCGAGGCCCGAACGCGTGACGCCGCCGCGGAGGCATTCGTTCCCCAGCCACTCGACCGTGGCAGGGGAAATCTGTCTGAGACCAATATACATGGTCCCCGATTCGCATGGATCCGATCTCTAGTCAAGTATGCGGTAGTGACAGGCCGGGCGTGCCCGTGGAACGCGTGTTGTAATTGTGGAGATCGGTCGAGTTAACAAGGAATTCCTCGGGAGTGGAGGTGGCGAAATGCGCAACGGTGGCGGTCGCGATCTCTCCGCCCCAACTGTCCTCCGCAACGACCGGAATGCGGTTATCAATCAGGTAGTCGCGGACACGGCGGGCCTTGGACAGACCGCCGAGATTGGAGATCTTCAGGCAGCAGATCTCCGCACCGTGGTCGCCCACGACCCGCTGCGCGGCATGAATACCGGTGATGCACTCATCCAGCTTCATCGGCAGGTCGGTACGGCGGCGGACCTGCTGGCATTCAGCATAGGTCATGCAGGGCTGTTCCAGAACATAGTCGAGATCCCGGGTGGCCCTCGCGACCCGTATCGCCTCGTCAACATGCCAGCCCTGATTGGCATCGGCAAAGGCTCGTTCGTTCGCCTTGAGCGAAGGGAGCGTAGCGCGGATGCGCTCAATGTCCCCGGCCCAGTCAGTGCCTACCTTGATCTGGAACTGACGATAACCAGCGGCACGGTGACGCTCCAGTTCATTGGCAGTCTCTTCGTGGCTGCCATGTGGTGCGACGCGATACATCGGTACACCGTCGGTTAGCATGCCTCCGAGCAGAAGCCAGACTGGAACGCCCAGGCTCTTTCCGAGGAGATCCCAGCACGCGGCGTCGATGGGGGCTTTGGCATAGCCATGTCCCTGAACCACGGCGTCCATGATTCGTTCGATGCGCGCGGTCTGGCGCGGGTCTTCACCAAGAAGCGCGGGAGCGAGCAGGCGCGCTGTTGCCTCCACCCCCTCGGAATGCGCGACCATGTAGTTTTCGCCACAGGGGGTGAATTCACCGCAGCCCTGCAGACCCGCATCCGTGTCGATCACGACTACAGAAGCGACCGCCGTCTTGATCCTGTTGCCGCGGCCCCAGCCATAGGTGCCACCGGCGTAGGGAAGGCATGTCCTGTAGATTGAGATCTTCGTGATTTTCATGGCAGCGTTCCACCGGCCGGGTCAGGTGCTTCCAGAAGGGCAGGTGGCGTTGCGCCGGATGGCGGGAGGCCGCCTGCGGAGTTAACCGCATATGCGATCACGGGATCACCACAATGTTGCCGGTATGCTTCTTGTCAATGAATGCCTGCTGGGCCTCGTGAAAGTCGCGGAGCGGGTAGGTGGCTACCAGGATCGGTCTGACTTCTCCACGTTCGATGTATCCGACGAGATCGGTGAAGATCTGTGGCTCTACCACGGTGGAGCCGGTGAAGGTGAGGTCGTTCAGATAGAAGGTGCGCAGGTCAAGTTCGACGATTGGGCCGGCGATGGCACCGGAACAGGTATAGCGTCCGCCACGCGCAAGGCGGTCGATGAGAGTGGTGAAGTCCGGCCCGCCTACGATGTCAGCGACAACATCGACCGTTTCGCTGCCGGTGGCATCCCTGAGCGCTTCGGCAAGATTTTCGGGGCTGCGCTCCAGAAGAAGATCCGGACGCAGTTTCGCGACTTCGGGATGTTTGCTGGCGGATGCCAATGCGATCGTGGTTGCGCCGCGGCGATTGGCGAGCTGTATCAGTGCCGAACCCACGCCACCTGATGCGCCCGTGATGAGAACGCGGTCGCCTTCCCTCACCCGAGCGCGGGAAAGCATGCCTTCGGCGGTCGTGTAGCTGCAGGAGAATGTAGCGAGTTCGGCGTCGCTGAGATCCGAATCGACCGCGCCGACATTGCGGGCATCGATACGGGTATACTGCGCGTATCCGCCATCGGATTCACTTCCGAAATATCCGGTCCTGTCGCGGTCCATCGGGCTGGACCAGTCGCGCAGCCAGTTGTCGGTGATGACGCGCTTTCCAAGCAGGTCGGCATCGACGCCTTCGCCGAGTTCAGCCACGGTCCCGCAGACATCCGCTCCCTGGATGCGGGGAAAGGTGATGCCTCCTCCGCCCCAGGTCCCGTCATCTCCGATGCCATCATAGGCACCCCCGGTTGTGGCCTCGGTCACTTCCTTGGAATACCAGCCGGAGCGGGTATTGATGTCGGTGTTGTTCAGGCCGCAGGCCCCAACCCTGATCAGGACCTCGCCAGGACCGGGACGGGGGGTTGGCCAGTCCTCACGGAATTCGAGCCGGTCAAGTCCGCCATGGCCCGTAAGAATGACTGCGTTCATGGTTTCGGGAATCATGTCTGCTCTCCTATGGAGTTCCGCTTCCGCATCGCGGGAATGTAGGACGCTACCCACAGCGCCGGTTCCCTGCGCCCCTGACGCAGATATTTGAGACTGGATGTGCGGGCGATGCTCATGCGGTGACTGCTCTTCATGAATCGGCCCGCGGACGCAGGCTTTGCGGATCGTAAGCCGGTTCGGCGAGGACGCACGCGGGACGCGGCTGGCCCTGGATGATGACCTCAAGCTCTGTTCCGGGGACTGCGGCGAATGGATTGACATAGGCAAAGGCGAGGATCTCACCCACAGTCGGGCCAAACGCTACGGAACTGGTGGAGCCGATCACGTCTCCGTTCATCAGAACCGCCTCACCTCCATGTCCGTCGGCGATGCCGTCCGGTTCGATCCTGAGATAGGCGCAGAGCCAGGGAAGCTCCGAGGCAAGGCTTGCCTGGGTCTCCCGTTTGCCCAGAAACTCCTTGTCGAGCCTGGCGAACCGCATCATGTTAGCTTCGGGTAGGGTGACCTCGTTCGTGAGCTCTCCCGCGCCCTTGTACATCTTTTCCATGCGCATGACATTCATGGCGAATGACCCATAGTCGCATAGGCCGTGAGCCGCTCCTGATGTCCATAGCGCGTCGTAGATCGGCGCGATGTGCTCTTTGGGGGCGTGGATCTCCCAGCCAAGTTCGCCGGAATATGATACGCGGATGGCAAGCGCGGGCCGGTCGGCAACATTGATCGATCGGGCGGAAAGCCATGGAAAGCTGTCGTTGTCGAGGCGGGCGTCCGTGCACTGGCCGAGAATGTCGCGGGACAGCGGGCCCTGCAGGGCCAGAGCCTCCCATTGCCGCGACTGGCAGCGGATCCTGACGGAGGCCTGGCCCGTGTGCTGGACAAGATGGTCCATGACGCGCTGCTCGAAGAAGGCTGCGCAGGTGATGTAGTAACGGTTTTCAGCCAGGCGGACGATCATGGCCTCAGCCTCAATGCGTCCGCGGCGATTCAGGAAATGGGCGAGGATGACCCGACCGTCCGCTGCTGGAATGCGGTTTGGTACGAGACCGTCCAGGAACGTATGGGCATCAGGTCCGCTCACCTCGATCTTGGCGAAGGAGGAAATGTCCATGATCCCGGCGGCGTTGCGGACGGCCTGAACCTCAGCGGCGATGATGCCGTCGAGAGCGCTGCGCCGAAATCCATAGATGTCCCTGGCTTCTACACCCTTACGCGCGAACCAGCGGGGCCGTTCCCACCCGAAGACCTCCTCATGAACCGCTCCCCTGGCAGTCAGTGTCTCGTAAAGGGATGATGTCCTGACCGGCCGTCCGGCCAGGCGGTTGAGATGTGGGAACGGGATCTCATGGCGGAGGCAATAATCCTCCCTGGCCTTCGTGACCTGCCATTTTCTGTCCGCATAGGCGCCAAAACGGCGTGGGTCGAATTCGCGCATGGAAATGTCGGCGGAGCCATGAACCATCCAGCGCGCCAGTTCACGCGTCAGGCCGGGCCCCCAGCCGATTCCGATCTGCGTGCCGCATGCGCACCAGTAATTCCGGGCGCCCGGTGCGGGCCCCACGAGTGGGTTGCCGTCGGGAGGATGGCTGATCGCCCCGTGGACCTCGCGGGAAATGCCGACCTGGGCTAATGCCGGCATCCGGTCGAGCGCATTCTCCAGCCACGGTGCGATGCGGTCGTAGTCAGGAGCAAACAGTTCGTGCTCTGCCTCCCAGGGGCAATGGTCTTCCCAGACCGTGTTGGGACTGGTCTTTTCGTATATGCCGATCAGACCTTTGTCCTGCTCCATCCGAATATATCCCGAGACCAGCCTGTCATCGCGGATGACAGGAAGCTCACGGTCAAGATCCCGGAATTCCGGCACCGGTTCAGTGACGAAATAATGATGGGTCATGGATGTCATTGGCAGCTGCAGGTCTGTCCATTCGCCCATCTGACGCGCATATGTTCCGCCCGCATTGACCACATGCTCACAGGTGATCGGGCCTGCTTCGGTCTCCACCGTCCATTCGCCTGTCCCGGTTCGGGTGATTCCAGTGGTCCGACAGCGGCGCCTGATCGTCACACCGGCCGCACGGGCTCCAGCCGCAAGCGCCTGCGTGACACCGGAAGGGTCGACATGGCCGTCATCGGGCGTATGCAATGCGCCGAGCACACCATCGAGATTGTAGAACGGATGCAGCTCCCTGACCCGGTCAGGTCCAACAAGCTCGATGCGGAAATTCAGGGCCCGACCCACTGACAGCGTGTGCCGGAGCCAGTCCATCTCATCCTCGGAATATGCGATCCGGAAACTTCCGCAGCCGTGCCAGGTGACCGAATGGCCGGTCTCGGCTTCCAGTGCACCGGAATAGAGGCCGATATTGTAGTCGACGCATTTTCCGAGCGGGAAACTGGACGTTGAGTGGGTGATCTGTCCGGCGGCATGCCAGGTGGAGCCGCTGGTGAGTTCCGCCTTTTCGAGCAGTACCACATCGCTCCAGCCTTCCCTGGACAGGTGGTAGGCCACGCCGCAGCCCATAATGCCGCCGCCGATGATGACCACTCGGGCATGGGTGGGAAGGTCTGGCATGGCCTGCATCCTTCAGGCGGAATTTCCATGGACACCGTTATTGAACATCTGTACCGTGGTCAACCATGAATGACACAGATGTTTCAAATTCCGTACTGGAGCGGATAAGTGGCGAGTGGGATGCACTGACACCGGAAGCGCGGAAGGCGGCGCGATACGTGCTTGAGAATCCGCAGGCTGTGGGCGTTTCGACAGTGCGCGAGATTGCCGAATTCGCGCAGGTGAAGCCGAGTACGTTCGTGCGCATGGCACAGGCGATCGGTTTCGATGGCTACGAGGATTTTCGGGAGCCGTTTCGGGCGGCGATCCGGGAAGGCCTGGTTTCGTTCCACGGCCGGGCACGCTGGCTTCAGGCTCAGGCGATCAAGGGTGAGCTGGGAACGCTTTATGCGGATATGGTTGGAAGCGCTTTGCGGAACATCGAGGAGACATTCGCGGGAATACCGGTTGAGCGGTTCAGGGCGGCGGCCGAGACGATTCGGTCCTCAAGGCAGGTGTTCACGCTCGGTGTAGGGGTGAATTCAGCCAACGCGCGGAACTTCACATATCTGGCTTCCACCGGGATGGAGAGTTTCCATGCGATACCCCGGGTGGGATCCACCACTGTGGACGATCTGGCAGGAGCCGATGGTCGGGATGTACTGATTGCGATCACCTGCCGCCCTTACCGGAGCGAGGTCATCGCCGCCGTCGAGGTTGCGCGGAAACAGGGTATGCAAGTGGTTGGGATCAGCGACTCACCTGCTTCTCCGGTGATTCGAGGGTCGGATCACAGGTTCGTCGTGGCTATCGATACGCCACAGTTCTTTCCGTCGTCGGTTTCGACAATCGTCGTTCTGGAAACCCTGCTGAGTTTCGTGGTCGCCGCTGCGCGACCATATGTCGTTCAGCGGGTCGAGAGCTTTCATGCACGGCGGCATGATCTGGGCATCTACGCGGAGGATTCGAGTTGAAGGACGAGGTGATACGCTCGCTGGAGGCGCGTTACTACACTGATCCGGACATCTATGCGCAGGAGATATGGGGCCTGTTCGCACGGACATGGCAGTTTGCCGGACATTCCTCCCGGCTACGTGAGCCAGGCGATTATTTCACCTTCGAGATTGCTGGCGAGAACCTGTTTTGCGTCATGGGGCGGGACGGTGTCATACGGACGTTCTACAATGTCTGCCAACACCGGGCGCACCAGCTCGTTGAGGGTGAGGGCAGGACCCGTGTGATCGTCTGCCCCTACCATGCCTGGACCTATGAGCTGACCGGACAGCTTCGCTCCGGCCCGAACATCGGATCCGTCCCTGGATTCAACCGCTCGGAAATCTGCCTATCCGAGGTGCGAACCGAACTGTTTCTCGGTTTTGTCTTCGTCAATCTCGACATGCAGGCACAACCGATGGATTCCCTGTATCCAGGAGTTCGGCAGGAACTGGAGGCATTCGTGCCGCATTATGCGGAACTCGAACCGATAGAATGGGTGAAGGTCCCGGAACGATGCAACTGGAAGGTGTCGGTGGAGAACTATTCTGAATGCTACCACTGTTCCCTGAACCATCAGACCTTTTCGACAGGGGTCGTGAAGCCGGAAACCTACGACATACAGCCTCAGGGCCATTGCCTGCGCCATAGGACCGAGTGCCAGAATCTGGATCAGATGACATATCGCATCGACGCCTCGATTCCCCATGCAGGCGAGTATTCGAGCTGGTTTCTCTGGCCGATGTTTTCGTTCCAGGTCTATCCGGGCAATGTCCTGAATACCTATCACTGGAGGCCCGAAAGCGTGGATCGGGTGACGGTATGGCGCGGCTGGTATGCACGCAGAGACGATGACCTGACGGCAGTGAGAGAACTTGCGGTTCAGGATCGTGAAACGACGGTGGAGGAGGACATTCATTTAGTCGAATCGGTGCAGCGCGGGCTTTCCTCGCGTGGCTACGTTCCGGGACCGCTGGTTGTGGATCCGTGCGGTGGCGTCAATTCAGAGCATTCGATCCTGGCGCTTCAGTCCTGGATGCGCGAGGCGGTGAATGGCTGAGTTTCATCAGACAGTTTGCCTATGGGGCGACGGCAGGCGACATCGAGGTCTGGCCTGCAGGGCGGAACCGGCTGACACGGCAGCGGTCGTGGGCGTTCGGTCGAGGCGAGGTCGAATCAGGGGAGTGCAGGCCGGATGCTGATGCCGCAGGAATGGCGCCCCGAGCACAAACTCTTTCCGTATCAGGTGGGCTTCACCTGTCCTCCCCGCGACTTCGATGCCGCGCCGTCGGATTTCCTTCGCATCGCGCCGCCCACGGTCGGTGTACATGGCTGGATGATGCATGCGCCAGACTATCGGCACGGTCTGGACCAGCGGCGGGAGAATTTCGGAAGGTTGGAGGAATTCGTCCAGTGCATGTCCCTGAATGGCGCTGATGTGGCCGCTCAGGTGGGTTCGAACTGGGTTCACGCCAGCGGGTTGGGTGTCAAGGGCATACGCGACCACTGCGAAAGGCTGTCCGACCGGTATGGCGTGGCCTTTCACATGGCCGGATACGCGATGGTCGAGGCGCTCCGGCATCTTGGCGCTGAAAAGGTCGCGCTGAACGCGGCGTATCACTGGCCCGAATGGTGGAAGGGAACCGTTGGCTTTCTGCGTGAAGCGGGGTTCGATGTGGTTTATGCCGCGAATTTCAGGGATCAGGGCTGGTTTGCGTCACAGGAGGAGATCAACGGGAATCGTTGGGTGTTCGAGGGCGATCTGGCGCTGAAATCCTTTCTGCATGTGGCCGAACGGGCACCAGAGGCTGACGCTTACCTGATCAACGGCATGTGCAATTTTCGAAGCGGTCCTGGCGGAGCGCCGCAACGGCCGCTGCATCTGGTGGCGGAGCTTGAGGCTGAACTGGGCAAACCGGTCGTGGGGCATGACACCGCGCTCTACTGGCGGGTGTTCAGGACATTGGGCCTCGCGCCTGAGGGGCGGCACGGACAGCTGCTTGATGGCCTCCATGCATAGGATCATCGCGCTTTGGGCGGTTCCCCGGTCAACGTCGACTGCCTTTGAGTGGGCGATGCGTCAGCGCGGCGATCTTGAATGTCTGCATGAGCCCTTTGGAGAGGCATGGTATCAGGGTGAGGAACCGCTCTGGCACCGCTGGAAGCCAGGAGACAGGACAACGCCGGGGCTAACGCTGGAAAGCGTATGGGATGACCTGCGCCGCCGTGCGGAGAGAGGACCTGTCTTCATCAAGGACTTTCCACATTATGTCAGCCATATGTGGACGCCTGAGTTTCTCTCTCACTTCTCGCATGCCTTTCTTATCCGCGATCCGGCCAAGACCATTCCATCCATTCAGGCCAAGTGGCCGAATTTCAATGAGGGAGAGGTCGGATTTCCGGAACAGCGGGCGCTCTTCGACCTGCTGCATGCCCTGCATGGTGTTCCTCCACCGGTGATTGACAGTGACGACCTGCTGGACAGTCCGGTCGAGATGACGAAGGCATTCTGCGATGCGGTGGGCATTCCGTTCATTGAGGCGGCGCTGAATTGGGAGACTGGGGGAGATCCATCGGTGTATAGCTGGTGGGATGGCGGCTCGTTCCACGGCAATCTCGCGCGTTCCTCAGGGCTGGCCCGGCAGAAACGGAATTATGTAGAAATTGGCGATGCACCTGATCGCGTCAGGCAGGTCTATCGTCGGATGAAGCCGCATTACGATCATCTCCACGCGCATAGGCTTCGTACGGAAGGCAGATCATGAGGCGTTATTGGCGGAACTGGATTGACGGAGAATGGGTAGACGGTGGAGCCGGTCGTCTGGTTGTGGAGAATCCGTCGACAGGTGGGCCGATTTACGAGCATGCCTGTGCGGATGCGGCAGATGTGGCTAGGGCTGTCGCTTCAGCGCGGGCCTGTCATCAGGGCGGTGCGTTGACCCGCATGCGTCCGATCGAGCGGGGACGGCTTGTTCAGAAGATGGGACGTTGGATCGCCGAGCATACTGACTGGATCGCTGACATATTGACGCATGAGCAGGGCAAGCCGCTCTGGGAAGCGAAGAACGAGGTTGCCGGTGCCTGTCGCTATTTCGAGTATTACGGCAACCAGGCCGCACTTGTCGAAGGTCGGTCGATTCCGCTTGGCGCCGGCTATCTGGATTATACTGTCCTGGAACCCTATGGCGTTTCGGCCCAGATCATTCCCTGGAATTTCCCGCTGGAGGTCGCCGCGCGTTCCATCGCCGCCGGGTTGGCGACCGGAAACGCCTGTGTTGTCAAGACGTCCGAACTGACACCCTGTGCTTCGAACTGTTTCGCTCGCGCTGCTGAGGCGGTCGGGCTGCCGAGAGGCGCCCTGCATGTCTTCACGGGATTGGGGCCGGACGCGGGCGCGGCGCTGGCATCGCATCCTGACGTAAACCAGATCGTGTTCACCGGATCGGTTGCGACCGGGCAGGCGATTGCCACTGCCGCCGCGCGGACGGTTGTGCCCTGTGTGCTTGAACTCGGCGGAAAGTCTGCGGCGATCGTATATAACGACGCTGATCTTGAAGAATTCGAGACCGACGTCAGACGTGGCATCTTCGTGAATGCTGGCCAGATCTGTTCGGCCTTGAGCCGCGTTGTGGCGCATGTAAGCGTGTATGATGAGCTGGTCGAGCGAATGGCAGGGGTGGCGAAATCCCTGTCGGTCGGCCCTGGCTTCGAACTGCCGGAATTCGGGCCGAATATGGGTCCGATGATTTCCGCAAAGCAGCGTGACCGAGCCGTTGACATGGTGGCTGAAGCCGAACGGGAAGGCGTTGTGGTTGTCACTGGCGGTCGAAGGCCGAATCTTCCCGGATATTTCATGGAGCCCACGGTGCTGAGCGGTGTTGAGCCTGGGATGCGCGTTGCCCAGGAGGAGATTTTCGGGCCCGTTGTCAGCATGCTTAGGTTTGATGAAGAGGCGGAAGCCATCAGCATCGCCAACGGAACGGGATACGGACTCGTGGCGGGGGTGTTCACCCGCGAGCTGGATCGGGCGGCTCGTGCGGTGCGGGCGCTCCGGGCCGGGCAGGTCTTTGTCAATGAATGGTTTGCGGGCGGGGTGGAGACCCCGTTTGGTGGCTATGGCAAATCTGGCTACGGTCGCGAGAAAGGGCGCGAGGCATTGATGAATTACGTCCAGACCAAGAACGTGGCTATCAGGATCAGGGAAACATAATGGAAGAATTGTTCGAAATTGGGCTTGAACGGCGCAAGGCGACACTCGGCGATGAATATGTAGAGAAAAATCTCGCGGCCGCTGACGACTTCACACGCCCGTTCCAGGAGGCGATGACCGCCTGGTGCTGGGGATTTGGCTGGGGTGATGAAGCTGTCGATGCAAAGACACGAAGCATGATGAATCTTGCGATGATCGGCGCACTTGGAAAGATGCGCGAATGGGAGGTTCATTGCCACGGTGCGTTGAACAATGGCGTGACCAAGGAAGAGATCCGCGCAGCCATCCATGTGGTTGGCATCTACTGCGGCGTGCCCCAGGCGCTCGAGTGCTTTCGGGTCGCACGCAGCGTTCTGGAAGAACGGGGGCTTCTCTGAGAAGGGGGGGCGTCGCTGTCATTGCCTCCCTAGAAACTGACATTGACGTCCTTCAGGTTCAGGGAATTGATCAGGTCACGGAGCTCCTGCCGCGCTGCGACCATTGAGATGCTGAAACGTCGAGATCCGACATCCTGCAGATCCAGCAGTGTCAGCCCCCGCGGAAACAGTTCCCGAAAGGTTACCCGTTCCGAAAAGCCTGGTGCCAGACGGAATCCTATACGCTTGGATAGTTCGACCAACGCATCGTTCACTTTCCTTCGGTTGATCATCTGCTGCACACCTAACCGGTTGCGCACCACGACCCAATCGGCCGGCGGATGACCTGCCTTGGCCCGCAGTTGGCGGGCCGTCCAGACCATCTCGGAATAAACGGATGGTCCGAGGACCTTGTTTGATTCGCCATCGATTCGGGCGAGAAGGTCGAAGTCGACGAAGCTGTCGTTCATCGGGGTAATCAGCGTGTCAGCGAGTGCGTGGGCACCGTAGCTGAGCCGCGTGTGCGAACCCGGACAATCGATCAGGATGAATTCCGAATCCTTCTCGAGGGCGTCCACGGCCATCGCCAGTCTTCGGTCGTCGGGATCTTCCCCGGCTTCTAGATCGTGTTCATCCACATCTGGAAGATCGCGGAAACACGGAATCGGGAGGTCGATTCCGTGCTTTGTCATGTAATTCTGGCGGTTTTCCAGATATCGGGTCAACGTCTTCTGCCGTACATCAAGATCGATTGCTCCGATACGGTGACCGATTCGGGCCAGAGCGACCGCAAGATGCATCGCTACCGTCGACTTTCCGGCTCCGCCCTTTTCATTTCCGACAACGATGAATCGCGCCACTGCCTGCTCCAGGTTTTCCACCGTCTGTTTCAGCCACCTGCTATAGGTTGTGGCGGAAGCATTGGGAAGCGGTTGATTTTTCCGAGTGCGAAAACGCCCCGTCCATTGTTTCGGTGACTGGCTGACGCGGCCGCCCCGATCAATCGGTGCGGAGACCAACGTCACCGAACGCCTGAACGGAAATTCGACAACAGGGCAGGATCCAGACTGTGCTGCCCTGCACGACGGCCGTTCCCGTTCCGCTTTGGGCGCTTCTGGCATCCGGCCAGATCCTGATGCGGAATGTTGATCGCCAGCAGATCTTTTCCCAGCCAGTTGAGCCCATGGTGCCAGCAGTTCGTTCACGCGGGAGTGGGCCTTGATTCATTCCTGTTCTCGTTGCGGGAGAAAGTCGATGGCTTCGGGGACACCCCCATGGTCCTTGGGGACCGTCCGCTGGAAGACAGGCTCTTATGCATGATCCAGTAGTGAAAAGACTGAGGTCGCTCGGTGCCTTGTGAGCCTTCTTCCTCGTGAGCGCCGCAGCGATTTAAAGCGCTGTTTGAATCGAAGTGCGGCAAAGGATTTTGCGTTATCTGCAGGAGAGCGGGAACCGATTCGATGGCCGTCCACTTTGAGTGGCGAGAGCCAGAAGCCGAATGGAAGGGCGGCGACCACATGCGAACGGTTGATCGGATCCCTCTGCTGGCCCAGCCTCGAATTCATCTGAGCCATCTTTGGCGCATCCTGTCGTCAAATTCGGTATCGACCCATCATGCCATACCGGGCCGAAATTCGCCGCAAGACACACGTCCATCGCGTTGCACAGTGTTACCTCTTGAGGATCCTGCAGCGACCCGTTGAGGGAGGCGCAAATGGTGGTGTTCCCGGTATAAGGGAGCATGGTGCCCTCGGGGTGACCGTCCCTTGCGTTGGAATAGGTTCTGAACCGTTCAGGGGATAGCGCCGTCTCCAGCTTTCGTAGCGAATCTCGCCACAGGCGTAATCCTCCGCGACCGAATCTGCGTCACAAAAATTTACATACAAGGTCTCATTTGTTTCCGCAGTGTCTTGACTTATCTGTCCCCGCGCCCCAACATTTCATCGGTAAACCCCGGGTCCGCCTCTGCCTGCATGCGCCCGGGGTATTGCTTTCGTGTTCTCTGATTCCCACGCCGTGGCTGGAACCCGGTTTCGCGACTGCCTTGCAGACGTTCTTCGTGTTCTCCTAGAATTCCCGTACCCTTGGCTCAAGAACCTTCAGCCTTTCGACCTGTTCGGCTTCGTTTTGTGTCGTGTGAATGAATGTCTTGCACGAAATTCGTCGCGAAGCCAGAATCATGAAGTGATAGCAGGAGGTTACGTCCGGCCTTGCGATATCTGCTGGATAACGCCATGGTAATGCATGAAAAATGCATGAAAGCCGGATGAATGCATCCAGTACTGTATATTCAGACCCTAAGCAGGAACGAGAAGCTTGTCATGGGCCAGCTTCTGCGTGCGAAAGAACCTGCGACGCAGGCGGCGCTGATGAAGGACATGGCCACGGACTTAAGCCAGTCGACCGTATCAAGGGCGATGAAGTCGCTCATGAAGAACGGCGTGGTTCTGAAGACCGGTCATACGAAGGGGTCGCGTTTCGTGTTAAGTGAAGAGGCGCGGCGGTTTGCGATACCTCCGCATCTGAGGACACCGGTCCCATTCGATCGGGCGCGGATTTCAGCCTATGTTCCGAACAGGACGCGATGGTTGCATCCAGCTGCGCACAGCCGGATGGAAATGGCCGCTGGCGCGCACCGGTCGGTCCTTGATGCCTCAAGCTACAGTCAGATGATCGCCGAGCGCTTCATGATTGACCTGAGTTGGGCGTCATCGAATCTCGAGGGCAACACCTACGACCACCTCAGCGCCGAAGTGCTTCTGAAATACGGCCAGGCGGCAGAAGGAAAGAGCGCCTTTGAGACCAGGATGCTGCTGAATCACAAGGCGGCGATTGAAATGATGATCAGGCGCGTTGGCCAGGGACTGCCCGACGCAAGCGACGCCCATCGTCTCCATTCAGTCATGATGGACGGATTGATCGAGCCTGTGCATCTTGGACGCATCCGGAAGGAATGGGTTGGCGTGACGTCGACATCATACTGGCCCAGCAGCGACCGGAATGAATTGGCCCGAGCGCAGGACGAGATGCTCGAAAAAGCGGGCCGGATCGAAGATCCGTTCGAGGCCAGTTTCTTCCTGCTTGTCGGCAGCGCGTATATCCAGCCCTACATTGATGGTAACAAGCGCATGGGGCGCATCCTTGCAAACGCAGCCCTGCTCGAACGCGGCATGCCTCCCCTATCATTCGTGGAGCTGGACAGAAGGGCATATATCCTCGGACTGCTAGCCTTCTACGAGATCGGAGATTCGGAGATTCTGTCCGACGCCATCGCGCACAGCTATGAATGCACGGCCCCACATTTTGCGCGAATGGTGTCGGGACAGCGGCTGCCGAGTCAGGTCGAGCTTGGATTTAGCAGGGAGATCAAGTCAGCCATCGCCCGGATTGTCCGCGACGGCGAGGAAATGGAAGCCGCGCTTGACGCTCTTCCTGTCGATAAGAAAGGCTCCGTTCGTGACGAGATCGAGTCCTTTGTCATGGAGCGGCTTGAAGCCATGTCGCCGTTCCACGCACCAATCTACGGGATTGAGGAAGATGAGGTCACAGCCTGGCTGGCTGGTTCCGCGAAACCGCCCAGAAAGGATGATCTCTTGCGGATTGATGATGGACCCACCCTGACCGAAGATGGGGACATAGGTGGCGGGCCATCCTGAATGCCTCCCGGTGTGACGCCGACGTGGTGAGCGCGGCGAAATCCCTGTTCGCGGATAAAGTGGGTTCAGCCCGATGACTGCAAGCCGGGCGATTATGACTGCAGGTCACTACACATCAAGGCTCTTTCCACTCCGAGAAAACCGGATAGGCAGCGGATTCATTGCGCTCTCAGATCCGACATTTCTCCGGGTAAGCCGCATCTGCATGATCCTCGCGCCCATTGCTCAACGCTGCTTCTCCATGCCCGGGCAGCCGTGTTCCGTAAGAAGGCTTACCGCTTACGACCGCACCGTGGGCCCCTTCCCGGCGTTTCCCGAGGGGACGGGTTTGGGTTTGTACGGCTGCGGAGGAGGAGGGCGCGACAATAGCATCGAGCTTGGGTTCCTGTTGATCCCGCCGCCTCTCTCGATGCTTTCCGTTATCGGGCGAATGCTGCCATTCGACTGTGGAGGTTTCGAACCGGTTTTCATCGTAGGTGTTTCCCTCATTTCGGACTGCCAGGTTTTATCATAGCATCGGTGACTGGAAATTCCGGCGTCATGCTTTTCGGTTCGCGCGCGAGATATAGGCGCGTCACCTCGACCGTTCGCTCACCGGTCAGTGTATCGAAACCCTGGACCTGGCTCAGAACCAGCTCGCGCAGCCCTGGCGCCTGCGAGAACACCTCGACGTAGCCCGAGAACGTCTGGCCGGTCTGCTCGTCGCGCACGTTTACGTACACCGAAGTCGGATCGTCCGAGCTTAGCAGAAAGTCCCATACATCTTCGTCGCCGTAACGCTTCGTGGCACCGATCCACTGTAGGAACCGTATCACTAATCCATGACGCTGGATCTTCAGCCATATGGGCGCGAGCACGACCGACACCGCAGTAGCGACAAGGATATCGTCCACCACTGAGCGCTGCAGGGACTGCGGGGTCGCTTCGTCGTCGAATGTCGCTGCCGTCAGGTCGAATGTCGCGACCGCTGACAACCATGGAATGAGGTATATGAGATAGGTTACCAGATAGGCGACCAGGCCGAAAACGAAGACACTGACCACGAGTTCCAATTGGGAAGGCTTCGCCTCCCGTGCGTAGCGTGCGTCGAGGCGTGCCCAGATAATCCCCGGAAGAAAGATCAGGGCAAGCGTCAATATCAGTGTGTTCATGAAGCGCTCCTCTTACGCTTGGATTCCCGGTCTAAACCCGATATACTGAACAGCATCTTATTGATCTTTCGACACTATTCACCGGCACCCGAATCAGTGCCAGGATCATCGCCGGGTGTTGCGCTTCGGAGCCGGAACATCTGGCTGCCACACCGGAGTTTTCCACAGCATCCATCCTTTGATTCTTTTCATGAAGAAAGACATACAAGTGGCCCGGGGAATGGAAGTCCATGGATGCTCACGGAAAGCCCACCCGAGCCAGATGTCGCGGGACGCCGCCATCGGCTGGTCAGGAGGAGCACGCACCTGCTTTCGGTGAACCGCTCAACTCCAGATCACTTGCATCGCAATCAACAGGCGCCGGTTTGGCCAGGGACAACCGACAGTCTACAGAGAATCAAAATGGTGACGCATCTTCCTAGCCATCAGAAGCCGGCGCTCCTTCAGGAATCTGTCGTAATCTTCAATCCTGACGCGTCGAGGCACTGGGTTATGTAGTGAGCCTGCGGATCTGTCCGTACCCAGTGACCCTAGTCGGCCTGGAAGCTGCCGGAACCGGGGTCGATGGTGGGTTTCGTTCGGCCACTGAGACCCTGGAAGCAGCGCTCGCCCGGCATGCTGACATGCCAGAGGCGCCGAATGAGTCAGCGCCTCCGTTTTGCCGCACATATATATACTGGCTTCAGAAGCCAAGGCCCTCATACTTCTTCTTGAACCTGGACACGCGACCACCTGTGTCCATCAGCTGGGCACCACCGCCTGTCCAGGCCGGGTGTACCGAAGGGTCGATGTCCAGCGTGAGCGTGTCGCCCTTCTTGCCATAGGTGGAGCGCATCTGCACGATGTCGCCGTTTGTCATCTTGACGTCGATGACGTGATATTCGGGATGAATGTCTTTTTTCACCGGCCTTCCTCCTTCACGCATCAGCGCCTTTTTTTGGTCTGTAGGAAGTGTTTTCGGCGATCCGTGCGGATTTGCCGCGACGTGATCGCAGGTAATAGAGCTTGGCACGACGCACCCGGCCCCGACGTACGACAGTGATCGATTCGATGTTGGTCGAGTGTAGCGGAAACACGCGTTCCACACCTTCTCCGAAAGAGATCTTGCGCACGGTGAATGATCCGGAAATCCCATGGCCGTTCTTGCGCGAGATGCAGACCCCTTCATAATTCTGCACCCGCGTACGGCTTCCCTCCGTCACCCTATAACCGACACGAACCGTGTCACCGGCCTTGAAATCCGGAATGTCCTTGGCGAGCTGAGCAGTCTGCTCCGCTTCCAGTTGTTCAATCAGGTCCATGGACCTGTCTCCTGTTCTGTCTCCGGTTTCACCGGAGAGGTTGATGCCGCCTCAGAGCTCTTGGTCTTCTTCCGGGTCCTTACCGCCTGTCTCACAGTAAGCCCGCCAGAGGTCAGGCCGTCGTTGTTTTGTCAGCCTTTCGGCCATCGCCTTCCGCCAGGTCGCAACCCGACCATGATGGCCGGAGAGAAGAATCTCCGGTATCCTTTGGCCGGCCCAGACGACTGGGCGTGTGTACTGCGGGTGTTCAAGCAATCCGTGCGTAAAGCTCTCGTTCTCGACGGATGCCTGATTCCCGAGCACGCGGGGTATAAGGCGTACCGTCGCGTCAATCAAGGCCTGTGCTGCGATCTCTCCACCTGTCAGGACGAAATCTCCCAGAGAAATCTCCTCAATTCCGTAATGATCCATAACGCGCTGATCTATGCCCTCGAATCGCCCGCAGATCAGTGTCATGCCGCGAGCCCCACTGAACCGGACGGCAGTTTCCTGGGTGAAGGGGGCACCACGGGGTGAGAGAACGGCGGTTGGCCATTCCTCGGGACTGCGCGGGATGTCAAGCCGGGCATGCTCAATCGCCGCACCCACGACATCCGCCCGAAGCACCATGCCGGCTCCGCCGCCTGCAGGCGTGTCATCGACATTGAGGTGCCGTCCGGTTCCAAACTGCCGAAGGTCGATGGTCTCCAGCCTCCAGAGACCCGCCTCCAGCGCCTTTCCAGTGAGCGAGGCGGCCAGAACGCCGGGAAAGACCTGCGGAAACAGCGTAATGACTCTTGCGGTCCAGCAATCCGTCAGGTCCTGCGCGCCCGCCTTCAGTTCGCGCGGCCTTGCTGATGCGCTAATTGAGCGCCGTCCGTGGGATTTGCAGGATCCTGCTGGCATCCCTGGAATTTCCTCTGTTTGCGTTCTGCCGGAGGCTTCCGCGTTCCGGCACCGTTCCTACAACCCAGGGCCATCTGGCCTGCAACGTGGTACGCGGCAGAGCCAGACGCAGGCGCTGCCTCGACGGTCACATGGTGGCTGGACGCCTACCCTCTACGCGCTCCCTGTCATTCGCGACTATTCCGCTCCGGCAGAAGTCCGTCAGTTGGGTCCACAATGATTCGGCCGGCCGCAAGATCGACCGTTGGCACGGTCGCTGCCGTGAAGGGCAGAAGAGCCGCATCGTCTGAATCAGCTCCTCTGACTTCAAGAATATCTCCGGCCCCGAAATTCAGGACTGCATGTACAGTGCCCAGAGTCGTCCCTCCCTCATCGAAGACTTCAAGTCCGATCAGGTCGGACTGGTAGAATTCGTCTTCCTCAGGGTCGGGCAGCACCGTGCGGTCGGCATAAAGTAGCGTCCCACGAAGACCATCCGCCTGCTCACGGGAATCAACGCCCGTAAGCCACGCAGCGAATCCTCCCTTGATCGGTCGGGTGATCGCAATGGAATGGCTTCTGGCGGTGCTGTCGCACCATAGCGGACCGTACCGGGCAATTGCTAACGGATCGTCGCAGAAGCTCTTGAGTCGAACCTCCCCTCGGATGCCGTATGCGCCGACGATGACGCCAACGCATACGCGATTCCCGGACATTGCCCGAATTCCGGTTCAAACTGCCGGACTATGCAGCCGTATCCCGGTCATTGCCGGACGCGCCATCCGTAGCTTCAGCCGCATTTGCCGCCTGAGCGGCCCGTTCCTCTGCCCGCTCCAGCGCTTTTTTGTGAGGTTGCCCCTTTTTCGGATTGCTGCGCTTCCTTTTCTCCAGGACTCCCGCGGCCTCAAGCATCCGACTTACCCGATCCGTCGGCTGTGCGCCCATGTCGAGCCAGTACTGAATTCGTTCCATGTTCACCCGAACACGGTCTTCGCGTTCCTTCGGCAGCAATGGGCTATAGGTTCCCAGTTTTTCGATGAAACGGCCGTCACGGGGCATCCGCGAATCTGCCGCCACTATCGAATAGTGCGGGCGTTTCTTACTGCCGCGACGTGCCAGTCGGATTTTCATTGCCATGGATTGGTTCTCCTTTGGATGCGCTCCGGGTGCAGGGCCAGAGCCTATGCAGTGAACTGTTTGTGGTGGCGGATGACTTCCTCGATGATGAACGCGAGAATCTTTCGGGCGAACTCAGGATCGAGATCCGCTTCGCGCGCTAGCCTCTGCAGCCGTTCGATCTGCTGTGCTTCCCGCTCGGGATCGTTAGGTGGAAGTTTGTGTTCCGCCTTCAGCCGTCCCACCATCTGTGTGTGTTTGAACCGTTCAGCAAGTGTATAGATGAGAATCGCATCCAGCCTGTCGATGCTGGTTCGATGGGCGTTCAGCAGTTCCGCTGAGCGGGCTGTGGCATCGGTCATCGCAGCTTCTCGGCAACTGGTAGGAGCGAGGTGATTTCAGAAGACCGTGGGAACGGTCCGGGGCCGAAACCACCGGGCCCGCCGCTCCTGGCCCCCAACGCTTTGGAATCGGAACATCGGGCCGTCAGTCTCATTATGGAATTCAGCATCGGGTTCAGCGCTTTCCGTCCTGATCCGGGGGACTGAACAGTCCAGGTTTGGCAATTCCGGACAGGTTCTTCATCAGGGCGCCGCCACCCATTGACTGTGCGGCCCGCATGGCGGCCGGGTTGCCGCCACCGCCGAGCAGTCCCTGCATCGCCTGCGGTATCCCGCCTTTGCCCAAGCGCTTCATCGCTCTGCTCATTTCGCGGTGCATTTTCAGAAGCCGGTTGAGTTCGCTGACTTCCATCCCGGAGCCAGCGGCGATGCGTCTCTTGCGGCTGGCCTGCAGGATCTGTGGATTGGCACGTTCAAGCTTTGTCATCGACTGAATGAGCGCGATCTGACGGCGAACCATGGTGTCGTCGAAACCGGCCTGGGAAGCCACGTTCCGCAGCTTTCCCATACCGGGCATCATGCTGATGATACTGTCCATTCCACCCATGCTGAGGGTCTGTTCAAGCTGCATCCTGAGGTCGTTCATGTTGAACCGGCCTTTCTGGAAGCGCCTGACCATGCGTTCGGCCTTCTCCCTCTCGAAAGTGGCCTGGGCCTTTTCCACCAGCGCAACGATATCGCCCATGCCAAGGATCCGTCCCGCGACCCGCTCAGGATGGAATTCCTCCAGAGCGTCGAGCTTTTCGCCAACGCCTGCGAACTTAATGGGCTTACCCGTCACCGCACGCATGGAGAGCGCGGCTCCGCCGCGGCCGTCACCATCCATCCGGGTCAGCACGATACCGCTTACACCGATGTCACGGTCGAAATTCTCGGCGACATTGACGGCATCCTGGCCGGTCAGGCCATCCACCACCAGAAGCGTCTCGCGGGGGCTGGCGATGTCGCGGATCTCGGCGGCCTGCTGGATCAGTTCCTGATCGATATGCAGTCGACCTGCGGTATCCAGCATATATACATCATAGCCGCCAAGCGTCGCCTGCTGTCTGGCCCGGCGAGCGATGTTCTGCGCAGTCTGTCCTGCCACGATGGGAAGCGTATCCACGCCTGCCTGCCTGCCCAGAATCTCCAGCTGCTCCATCGCGGCGGGGCGGTTGGTGTCAAGTGAGGCGACCAGCACGCGTTTGCCATCCACATCCTTAAGGCGTTTCGCGAGCTTGGCGGTAGTGGTTGTCTTTCCGGATCCCTGTAGTCCGACCATCAGAATCGGCGCGGGAGGGCTGTCGATCCTGAGGCGTCCGGCTTCGGCGTCATCGCCTGCCAGCACATTGATCAGCTCATCGTGGACGATCTTGATGACCTGCTGACCAGGAGTCACTGACCTTGTGACCGCCTGTCCGGTGGCCTTCTTCTGCACGGCCCTCACGAAGCTGCGGGTAACGGAAAGTGCGACATCCGCTTCCAGAAGCGCGGTGCGCACTTCGCGAAGGGCCGTAATGACGTCGTTCTCCGATAGTGCACCCTGCCTCGTGAGTCGGTCAAATACGGTGGAGAGGCGTTCAGAGAGGTTCTCGAACATTCTTGACCTACCTTCCTGATCCTGTCCGCAGGCATGCGTCGGCTTGCCTGACATCTTCGAAAAGTGCCGTTCACGGCACCTCCTTAACAACATACGCCCCCATGGGCGCAACGCGCTGATGGGGGGCGATCCCGAGACTCACCCGGGACCGGAAGACCGACGCTTCCGGGATGTGGATGGCCTCTATGCTCACTGACGGAGCATGTCAAGTCGTGCGTCAAGGATTCGGAATGCGGAAACCGGATGAGGATGCCATACCTTCGCCCGCTCGCCGTGCCAGCATCGCATGCCGCATTGATCCACAGGCGGGAGAATGCCATTCCTGCCCTGTCGGTCATGACAATACGTTGCAGGAACGCGGATGAGACAGTCCATGTTGGATATCGCCCAGCTGCGCTTGATGGATTCTGGTTCCACCCGTCGCCTGATCATTGGCTCCGGCAGGGTGGAGAAATGGGGTTTGACGACATCCTGTGCCTCCATGTCCGGTTGCTGGCCTGACACGGTGCCCAGCGACAGGAAGGCCCAGTGGTCGGCGATCCGGAATCCCTTGCCTAAAGGACCACCCATCATGGTGGAGCAGCCGGAAGGGATGCGGTCAGCGCCTGTCGCCCGCGATCCGTTCCGCGCATGACAGGGCGTACCAACCAGACCCGTGGGCACCTCGCGATGCTGGCGTTCTCGGCGCTTGTTGCCGGCTCATTCAGCCTCGGCGGCATGATCGCCAACGAAATCTCACCGCCTGCACTGAACGCAATCCGCTTCCTTTTCGCTTCGGTGATTATGGGAGCGCTGGTCTGTTTCACCGGTGGCATTCCGAGATCGGCTCTCAGAGCGCCCTGGCGCTATTTTCTGCTGGGCGCCCTGTTCAGCGTCTATTTCGTGCTGATGTTCGAGGGCCTGAAGAGTGCGCCACCAGTATCGGCGGCGGCGGTATTCACTCTGTTGCCGTTGATGGCAGCCTGCTTTGGCTGGCTGCTTCTGAGGCAGATAACAACGCATCGGATGGCGCTGGCGTTGGCGGTTGGTGGGTTAGGTGCATTATGGGTGATTTTCCGTGCTGATCTGAATGCCGTGCTGGCCTTTGATATCGGGCGCGGGGAAGCGGTGTATTTTGTTGGCTGCATAGCGCATGCTCTCTTCACCCCGATGCTGAGGCTGGTCAATCGCGGTGAGGAATCATTCGTCTATTCATTCCTGTTCACAGGTGCCGGTTGTTTGATTCTCACCGTTTGGGGCTGGGGGAGCCTGATGTCCATGGACTGGGCCGCACTGTCATGGATGGTCTGGGTAACGGTGTTGTATCTTGGCATCTTTGCCACGGTTGGTAGTTTTCTCATGCTTCAATACGCCGCACGCGTGCTGCCGGCGGCCAAGGTAATGGCGTATACCTACCTGACGCCTGTCTGGGTGACGTGCTGGGAGCTTGCGCTGGGCCACGGAGTTCCCTCGCCACTGGTCCTGGGTGGGGTCGCGCTAACCGTTGCTGCGCTGGTCCTGCTTCTGAAGGATGAAGAGACCACCTAAGCGGGATGCATCGCCCTGGCTGTCAGTCAGGGAGCCTCCGGATATCGGCGTTGCCGTTGATCGTCTGACAGAAATCCGGACGTTCCAGGTTGGAACCCGATGGTAGTGAGGCCAGCAATCCGGACCACTTAGGAGGAGTCCTGGAATTCGCTTTCGAGAAATGCCTCGAATGCGTCCAGATTGACCGGTTCGAACTGACCAAATCCCTGCATCCACACCGAAGCGTCATGCATCGCATTTGGTTCCAGCCTGCACCACTTTATCCGCCCCCGCCGTTCCTGGGTGATGAGGCCGGCCCGGGCCAGGATGGACAGATGCTTGCTGACAGCCGCAAGTGACATCCTGAACGGTTCGGCGACATCCGTAACCGCCATGTCGTCCTCGATAAGCATGCGGAGAATTTCACGCCGGGTCGGATCGGCCAGCGCCGCGAAGATGGCATCAAGTGAATTGGCTTTCTTCAACCGGTTGGCCTTACTGACGCTGGACCTGGGTATCATTCACTTGTGGAGCTTGAGGGAAAAGTCAACCTTTTGGTTGAATGAGGCATTTTCGCGGCGACTCCCTATAGGTCGGGAGGGGTTGATTATTATTTATATAAAACAATATATTACATCTGTCCTGATGCTCTTGACATCGCCGTGGACCGCTCTTAGGGTGCCGTACGCACGATCAGGGTGTCTTGGGAATGGCCGATCCGGCGGACAAAGCGCGGCTGGAACGCCTGGGAAAGCGGATCGAGACGTTCAGGGCTGCACGTCAACCCAGACGCCCTGGATTTGAGGATCACCATTCGCAGGCTCACCTGGCCTGGAGGATGGTGATTGAGCTGGTGGCGGGAATCGTCATTGGCTTTGGCATGGGATATGGGCTCGATAGCCTTTTCGGCACGATGCCCGTCTTCCTTGTCGTGATGACATTGCTGGGCTTTGTCGCCGGGATTCGCACCATGCTGCGCTCGGCGGAGGAGGTCCGGAAGGAAACGGCGGGGGAAACCCAGTCAGAGGACGGGGAAGACGACCTTGGCAGATGAGGCGCAGGCGGAAGGAACCGGGCTGGTATTTCACCCGATGGATCAGTTCATCGTGAAGCCGCTGTTTGGTGATGGTCCGGTTCATTGGTACACGCCCACCAATGTAACATTGTGGATGTTTCTTGCGATCATTGTCATCACGCTTCTGCTGGTGGTGGGAACGCGCGGGCGTGCGGTGGTGCCAAGTAGGTCGCAGTCGGTGGCTGAACTCGCCTATGGTTTTGTCTACAGGATGGTCGAGGATGTCGCGGGCAAGGATGGGCTGAAATACTTCCCGTATATCATGACCCTCTTCATGTTCATTGTCTGCTCCAATTTCCTGGGACTTATTCCAATGTCCTTCACCACGACATCGCATATCGCGGTCACAGGCATAATGGCCGCAGCGGTGTTTCTGTCTGTCACCGTTCTGGGCTTTGTGCTTCATGGCGTGTCGTTTCTAAAGCTGTTCTGGATCAGTGCCGCACCTCTACCGCTGCGACCGGTTCTGGCCGTGATCGAAGTCATCAGTTACTTCGTTCGTCCCGTTAGCCACAGCATCCGTCTGGCCGGAAACATGATGGCGGGACATGCGGTGATAAAGGTGTTCGCCGCCTTTGCCGCCATAGCGGTGATCTCACCGCTATCGATCCTGGCGATCGTTGCGATATATGCGCTGGAAACGCTGGTATCGTTCATCCAGGCCTACGTTTTCGCCATCCTCACATGCGTGTACCTTAGGGACGCGCTGCATCCACACCACTGAACATTGGCGGGTTTTCCTCTGATAACCCGAAGAATTCCACATTAGGGAGTAAAGACCATGGAAGAAGCAATCGTTACCGGGCTCGCCTATGCTGGCGCTGGACTTGCCTGCACCGGCATGGGGGGCGCCGCCGTTGGCGTGGGACATGTCGTCGGCAACTATCTGTCCGGTGCCTTGCGCAATCCGTCTGCCGCGCCGGGACAGATAGCGACGATGTTCATCGGTATCGCATTTGCGGAAGCGCTTGGGATCTTCTCGTTCCTCGTGGCTCTGCTGCTGATGTTTGCTGTCTAGGCTCCTGTCATCTCCCTGCCCGGCCGGGTGTGCCGATTTCGGCGCTTCCGGTCTGACTGAGGAATTCGGAGGACGACATGGCAACTGAAACGGACGGCCACGGCGCGACTGAAGCCGCAGGTATGCCGCAGCTCGAATTCTCGACCTTTCCCAACCAGATATTCTGGTTGGTGGTTGCGCTGGTGATTATCTTCATGATTCTCAGCCGGATTGCGCTGCCAAGGATCGCATCGGTTCTGGCCGAGCGCCGGGGAGTGATCACGGGTGAGACCGCTGCGGCGGCAGAGCTGAAGCGGAGAGCGGAGGAGGCCGAAGCGGCCTATAATCGTGCCTTGGCAGACGCGCGAGCGGAGGCGGCCAGGATTGTGGCTGAGGCCAAGGCGGAGATACAGGCCGAGCTGGATGTTGCGATGGAGAGAGCCGATGCCGAAATTGCGGCAAAGGCGGCGGAGTCCGAAAAATTGATCGCCGAAATCCGCGCAAGCGCGTTCGAAAGCGTCGAGTCGGTTGCGCTTTCCGTCACCGCCGACATTGTGGAAGCAATGGGTGCAAAGCCTGATGAACCGGCGATAAACGGCGCGGTTTCGGCGCATGCCGGAGGTTTAGAGCGATGAGATTCCTGGCGCTTCTGCTCCTTTCCACAACGCCCTGCCTCGCGGCGTCCGGACCATTTGTGTCGCTTGGCAATACGGATTTCATTGTACTGCTCGCCTTCATCGTTTTTCTGGGCATCCTTATCTATTTCAAGGTACCCGGGCTCCTCGGTGGCCTTCTTGACAAGCGCGCTGCGGGAATCCGGGCGGAACTGGATGAGGCGAAGGCGCTGCGCGAGGAAGCCCAGACCGTTCTGGCGGGATTCGAGCGCAGGCAGCGCGAGGTGCATGAGCAGGCCGAACGCATCATCGAACATGCAAAGGAAGAGGCACGGATCGTGGCCGCACAGGCAAAGGAGGATCTCAAGGCTTCAGTGGCCCGCCGCATCGCCGCTGCTGAAGAGCAGATTGCCAGTGCGCGGGCCAAGGTGGAGAAGGAAGTGCGCGAAGAAGCGATACGGGTCGCTGTTGCGGCCGCGCGTGATGTGATTGTCGACCAGATGACACCTGAAGCCAGTGGTAGGCTGGTTGATGAGGCCATCGTTGCCGTCGAGGCGAAGATGCACTGAAATTCGTTCTTCGGAATGGCGGCCGCGAGGAACAGTCTGCGTTTACAGGTACTCTGGTGAGCGCCGTTACCTATCGCAAAGTCGCCTTTCTGGACCGCACCCTCAGCGAGCTGTCCACATTCAAGAGAAAACCCCAGGTGCAATGCGCCCACAGGTCTGTCTTCATGTTCATCGATTCCTCCTCGTAATCCGAGCTGGTGTCATCGGCTGCCATTTTCGTGGTGGCCGTGATCACTGCGAAACGATCGTCGGTGGACCTTGGTCTGGCTGGAAGCTCAAACTAATCCTTCACATTTGATTAATTTGACTGAATTAACAAAATATCCCCATAGGAGGTCCATATGAACAGGTTCGAACCGGGGATGGATGCGCCTGACGGATCGGCAACGCGCCAGGCATATCGCACCCTGCGCGCCATGATCGTCACCGGCGAACTGAAACCGGATGAGAAACTCAAGATAGATGGATTGCGCAAACGTCTCGATACCGGAGCGTCGCCGATCCGCGAAGCGCTGAGCCTTCTGACCTCGGAACACCTTGTCGAACGCATCGACCAGCGCGGCTTCCGGACAGCCGAGGTCAGCGCCGACAGTTTCGCTGAGATCCTGAAGCTTCGCTGTGTGCTTGAGGATCTGGCGCTGCGGGAGAGCATCGCCAACCACACGCAGGAATGGGAAGAAGCCGCCGTTCTTGCGCATCATCGCATGCAGCGTGCCCAGAGTGAAGGATCGGACAGATTTGAGGACCTGCACAAGGCGTTCCACATGACACTGCTGGCCAGTGCGGACTCGCCCATTCTTCTCAAGTTCTGTTCGCAGCTATACGACCTGAATATCCGTTACAGATTCCTTGCTGGGCGTGCACAGTCATATCAGCAGCGCGATGTGCGCGAGGAACATGCAGGCATCCTTGCCGCCGCCATCGCCTGCGATGCGGAAGCGGCAAGCGAGCGGTTACTGAACCACTACAGGCTGACCGGTGCCTTCCTTGCCGGGCTCCTGGGCAACGGAACTCTGGCTTAGCCCTCGGGCAGGTGCCAGCATCAGATCGAAACAGACTTTCAGATATTCCCCTGAAACCCTGCCGGACAGCTCAAAGCCGGTTTCGGGAAAACTGCCGACGGGCATGGTCTGATAGCGCATCACCAGATCCTCCCGTACGCCGAACACGGTGTCCTGGTCGAGATACGGGTCGTCCTCGGGGAAGATCTCGGTCACAAGTGGGAGGAACCCTTCTGCCTCGGCGATGAAATGCAGGTGCGATGGCCGCCAGGGGTGCCGACCGCAGGCTCGCAGGATGTCGCCCACCGGGCCGTCCGAAGGCACCGTGTATTCCACTGGCCTGACCGTCGTGAAAGCATAGCGCCCGTCTTCGCCAACCGTTTGGATTCCATGGAACGAATAGGTGTCCTGCTCGGGATCCTGGCTGGAATACAGTCCATTCGGCGCGGTCTGCCAGATGTCGAGCGTGGCACCGGAGATCGGAGCGCCGTCCGCGTCCTTGATGACACCTTCGACCAATAGCACCGGACCCTCGAAGTCGCGGCGCATATCTCCACCGACGGCCAAAGGCGGCGATCCTGCGATGTGGAATGGTCCCAGCACCGAGGACGACGTCCCCTCAGGCTGGTTGTTGATCATGTCGACAAGCGACGACAGGCCCAGGACGTCGGACAGCAGAACGAATTCATGACGTTCGGCATCTGAGATCTCGCCCGCGCGTTCGAGAAAGCGTATGCCGACATTCCATTCCTCGTGGGTCAGGTCCACCTCTTTGGCGAAGGCGTGCAGGTGCCGGACCAGGCTTTCCATGACCTCGCGCAGGCGCGGGTCGACATCGTCTCCCAGATAGCCCATGAACACATCGGTGATGTTGTCTTTTGTGACGTTTCGCATGTGGGGATCCTCTAGTTCAGGATGGCGAGGCTAAGTGCGGGGAACTGAATCAGGAGCATGAGGACAAGCAGCATAACGAAGGCGAAGGGCAGCGCCCCCAGGAACACATCTTTCAGCGTGATCCGGTCATCGTCGAGTGTCGCCTTGATGACGAAGCAGCTCAGCCCAAGGGGTGGCGTGAGAAGCCCAATTTCCGCGGCAACCACGGCGACGATGCCGAACCAGACAAGACTGAGGCCCTGGCTCTCGATCAGTGGCAGGAAGAGCGGGACCACGATCAGGATGATTGAGGCCGTGTCAAGAATCGTTCCGAGGAAGAGCATCAGTACCACTAGCAGAAACATGATCCAGAAAAACGAAAACTCGTTGGCGGCCAGTAGACTCTGCAATTCGTTTGGCAGGCCAGCGATGCCCAGCATCCGCGCATACATGGACGCGGCAGTGATCAGGAACAGGATGGCGGCGGTAATGTGGCCAGTCTCGATGACCGTCTCCCAAAAACTGGCTAGCGTGATCCGTCGGCGCAGGGCCGCGATGATGATGCCCAACAGTGATCCCGCAGCGCCAGCCTCGACCGGGGTTGTCCAACCGGTATAGATGCCCCCAAGCACAACGAGGATCAGAATGGCGATAGGTCCGGTCTTCAGCGCGATCTCGGACCAGGGCATCAGAGGCTCACTCTCGATCTCGCGCCCGCCGACAAAGCCTGGCCACAATCGCGCCATGAGCCAGATCGCGGCCACATAGGCCACCGCCAGCATCAACCCCGGGACAACGCCTGCAAGGAACATTTCGCCCACCGACTGCTCGGCAACGAAGGAATAGATGATCAGCATCGCTGAGGGAGGAATGATCATGCCCAGAACGGAGGAGCCGGCGACAACACCCACGGCAAAGCGCGGATTGTAGTCAAATTTCAGCATCTCGGGAACGGACATCTTGGAAAAGACGGAGGCCGAGGCGATGGACGAGCCGGTAACGGCCGCGAATACGGCGTTTGCGCCGACAGTCGCCATGCCAATTCCGCCAGTGATCCGACGGAAGCCCTGGTTCATTACGGCATAGATATCCGCGCCCAGCCCAGCCTTGGATACGATCAGGCCCATGAAGGTGAACAGTGGGATGGTGGCAAACGTGTATTCCATCGCGCTGTCACCGATGGCGATCTTCATGAGCGCGAAGGAAAGATCAATGTTGTCGCGGATCAGCCAGATGGCGACGAAACTCACCACACCCAGGGCGATTGGGATGTAGACCCCGAGATAGATCAGAACAATAATCGCGATGATCGACGCCAGGCCGATTTCGACCGGGCTCATCAAGCGGATTCCTGATGCGGCTCGCGATCAACGACCGATGTTGCGACGTGAATCATGAAGTGCACGGCACACAGGCACGCGCTGAGCAGGATTACCAGCTTGACCGGCCACCACGGCGCGGTGAAAACACCCGGAACGCCGAAGTAGTCGTTGCTGTGCCACATCTCGATAAATTCTGGCCACATGGCAACAGCCACTATGACCATGAAGGCGGCGCTCAGTAGATCAATGGCTCTGCTCAGAAGGCGACCCGAGGGCGGCCTGCGCCGACATAGCAGTTCGAGAAACCCGCTGGAGCGGGTCAGGCGACCGACGCGGATGACGTCGGGCAGTTGCAGAAACACGATCAGCACGACAGAGAACTGCACGACCTCGACCGCCCCCAGAAAAGGGCGGTTGAAAACACCACGGGCGATAATGTCGTAATTTACCACCGCGACCAGCAGGATCACGACAAAGGTGCCGACGGCATTCGCGGCCATAGCGATGCCGTCGGCGGCCAGTTTCAGGATGGCGGGCGTCGAACGAACCCGCCAGTCTCGCTCAGTTCGTGGCGACATCGGTGGACCAGTCGCGTACCGGCTCGAATCCAGCGTCCTTAAGCTTGGCCATATAGGCGTTCAGCATGTCCGTGCCAGGCTGTCCCTGTCCGTCGAGACTGGCCGCCCATTCCAGCGCAATGTTCGGCATGGCCATTGCCCAGGCGGCGCGTTCGTCCTTATCCATCTCGACGATGGTTCCCCCGGACTCTACATAGGCATTCCGGCTTTCTTCGGCGCGGTCCATCGCAATGCCGGCGACGTGATCGCGATACAGCACCGCCACCTCTCTTAGCACGTCCTGAACTTCGCCGGGCAGAGCTTCCCAATAGCCCTTGTTGACGGTGATCGTTTTGGAATTGACCGCCCCGAGGTCGACTTTCAGCATATAGGGTGCCACTTCGGCGATCTTGAAGGTCTTGGCGGCTTCGGGCCAGAGCATGGCATGATCCACCAGTCCGGTCTGGAGCATGTTGTAGAAATCGGTCAGGCCGCCGCGCACGCCTGCCGCGCCTTCGATCCCTTCGAGGTAGCGCAGGTTCATGCCGGCGCCGGCGACCTTGTCGCCCTGGATGTCGGTCAGCGCATTGATGGGTTCCTTCGAAAAGATCTGGTAGGTGTCAAGGACGACGCCGGTCGCCAGGTAGACCTGGTTCTGCGCGTCGAACTCGGCCTGCATCGCCGGGAATTCCTTGGCAATTTCGTCAACCGCCCTGGCCACAGCGCGGGCGTCGGCGGCGACAAAGGGCGTGGCGGCGGAAATCGCCTGGCTGGGCAGTTTTGAGTTGTGGAAGATCGTGGTGACGATGCCGATGTCACCCAGCCCCAGCTTGATGCCTTCCAGCACGCCCTTGGGCTTGACGATGGTACCACCATAGGCTTCCTGCCAGTCGATGCTGTAGTTGCCCGTTTCCGCCAGGCGCCTATCGACCTCTGGGATGAAGAAGTTGGTAAACTCCTGCACCCAGAGCGCACGCGCCGGATAGCCATCGATGACGACGGCCTTGATTGTTTCGGTAGCCAGCGCCGGTACTGCAGCGATGCCGAGCGCGAGACTCACCGCCGCGCTCATTGTAAGTGATTTCAACATGTTCCTCTCCTCCTGAAGTTGACTGCCGGTCGTTAGGCCTTGCGCCATGTCACGCTGAGATCCGTTCCGGCATTTTCGTAAAGCTTCGAGATCGGGCAGAATTTCGCGGTTTCCGCAGCCACTCGCTGGAGCTCGTCCTCGCTGCATGTACCTTCGGCTGTGACCTCAAGCCGGATTGCCGTGAAGGGCACCTCGACTTCCTCCACCAGAAGGACGCCGCGCCGGTCGAAATCGACCTCCATCCCGAAGCGCAGATGCCCGATATCAACGCCGAGCCTGTCGGCGCATTTGTTGCCGATCACATTCGTACAGCCAATAAGTGCTGAATAGGCTGTTACGGTTGGTGACGGTCCTTCATTCGTTCCGCCTCGAACCACAGGTTCGTCGATCACGACGGTGTTGCCGTCCACATTGATCTCACTACGGGAGTGGCTGGTGCCGCGCCCTTCTAGCGTGATCGTCATTCTGGTCTTCTGTCTGATCGCCATCGTTCCTCACAGGATTTCACGGAAATTTTCGAAGACAAAACGCGGCAGAATCTGGAATGCCGCAGCTTCGTCAGCAGGGATGATACGGGCCAATTGATCCCACCTCCGCCCATTCTGGAAGACGAGCTACCGGTCGATGGACTCGCGGAGAACCCTGGAATCGGATCGGCATTCTGCAGTGTGGAGTTTCGAAAGGCGGTTGCATACCCGATTGGCTCGCGACCGTCGAACATGGATCCGCAGTCTTCATGCGACCGTGCATCCCGCAGGTTTGGGTCGATAGCGTCTTCGCCCGTCCTTTCAGCACCGCCGCGCGGGACGCGGATCGCATCCTGAGCCCTTTCGCGACGGATATCACGCATATCGCCCATCACTCGGCTGCCGTCCGATCCGCAATGTCGCCCTCGTCGACGACCGGGCTGGCGCAGATGCCGATGCCTTCAATCTCGACCTCTATCACCTCACCAGGTTTCAGCCAGCGCGGGTTCGGTTTCTTCGCGTGGCCAACGCCGGGCGGCGTGCCCATGGCGATATGATCGCCCGGCTGCAAAGTCGTGTATTCCGAAATGGTCGCTATGGCCTGGGCCACAGACCAGATCATGTTGCCGGTGTTGGAGCTTTGTAGGATCTCGTCGCCAATGCGGCTTTCGATCTTCAGTCCGGAAGCGCCTTCCGGCACTTCGTCGGGCGTCACCACATATGGACCGATTGCGCCGGTGTCGTCGAAATTCTTTCCCGGAGTCCATTGATGGGTCCTGCGCTGATAGTCGCGCACGGAGCCGTCGTTGAACACAGTGTAGCCGAAAACGTGGTCGAGGGCATCCGCCTCCGATATATGTCGCCCGCCCCTGCCGATGATAACCATCAGTTCGGCCTCGTAGTCGAGCCTTTCGGAGCAGGTCGGGCGCACCATGGGCTGGCCGGCGGCCATGACCGACCGACGCCCGCGCATGAAGAGCGCCGGGTAATCGGTAATGTCGTAGCCACCTTCCCTGATGTGGTCGGTATAGTTCAGCCCCAGGCAGACTATCGTTGGTGGGGCAGTGACCGGAAGTGCGGGAATGATGTCGGCAACATCGACCGTTCTGGTATCGTTCGCCACCACCCTGTTCATTGCCTCAGGGTCGCGGATCATTCCCATCAGATCGCTACCGAATTCGGGCATGGCGGCGCTCAGGTCGACCGCTCTCCCGTTTTCGACCGCAAAGACGCTTTGGTTTCCCTCAACACTCCCCACCAGCAGGCGCATTGGTTTCTCCAGCTTGATCGGCTATTTTTTTGCCGATAAAAAAATGCATGTCAAATAAAATCGATGTTTTTCCGGTCCAGAGACTGAACCAATGCCATTGTTGGAAGGCCGCGTGCCCAGAGCACGCTATCGCGGGGATCTCGCCCTGGATCTCATGCCTTACATCGGATCCCGCCTCAGTTTGTCTGGCGATGGAAAGTCCTGGGTGGCCTGCGAATGGTCACCATGAAATGTTCAGACCGTCCTTTCTCCTCGTGCCGCCTCATAGGCCAGCAATGCGCGTTTGACCGGGAGACCCCAGTGATAGCCGCCAAGTCCGCCTGACTTGCGGAGTGCGCGATGGCACGGAATCAGCCAACTGATCGGGTTGCGGCCAACAGCCGTACCTACCGCCCGTGCCGCCTGAGGACAGCCAACTGACTTCGCGATCTCGGAATAGGTCGTTACACGACCGCTTGGAATCCTGAGCAAAGCCTCCCAGACCTTTATCTGAAACGGTGCTCCGATGACGTAAAGCGGTACGGACGTCCCAGGCCTGTCATCCTCGCCAAACGCTTTTCGGACCCAAGTTCCAAGGAATTCCGGGTTTTCCGTGAACACCGCATTGGGCCAGCGGGTGCGCAGATCCTCCTGCGCCGCGGTGTTTCCCGTTTCGGCCGCGAAGGCAATGCCGCAAATCCCTTTTGTGGTTCCCATCACAAGTGCTGGACCGAACGGACTTTCGAACCAGCCCCAGGAAATCTCGAGGCCTTCGCATCGCCTGGCGTACTCGCCGGGACTCATGGCCTCCCAGGTCAGGAACAGGTCATGCAGTCGCCCGCTTCCCGACAGCCCGAGCTCTGCCGAGGTGTCAAGGGTGGTGAATCTGTTTCTGAGCATCTCCTTGGCGTTCTCAAGAGTTAGGTACTGCTGATAGCGTTTTGGGGAGACACCAACCCATCGGCTGAAGGTGCGCTGGAAATGCGCGGGGCTCATGCGCATTTCATGCGCCAGGTCATTGAGTGGAAGCGTTCCGCCTCCATGCGAGTCGATCAGGTCTATCGCACGGCGGATGACGGCATAATGGTAACCGTATTCAGGTCCTGATTCTGTCATGATGTGGTCCTCTTTTCCGGAACGAATCTATGTGACCCATCGTATCGCTGCGACCCGTTTTCTGCGCATTGTTCGAGACAGGCGATGGGTCCGATCAATGACGGGCCTTGTAGGGCGCGGCCGCTTTGTGCATACCGCCGGAGATGACCAGACAAATCGACTATCACACGATCCGGGCGATCTTCGAGCGCTTTCAGGCGGCTGAGCCTGAACCCAGGGGCGAACTGGAGCATGTAAACGTCTATACGCTGCTGATCGCGGTGACGCTGAGCGCGCAGGCAACGGATGCTGGCGTGAACAGGGCGACGAGGAATCTGTTCAGGATCGCCGATACGCCACAGAAGATGCTGGATCTGGGTGAAGAACGCCTTGTGGAGCACATCAGGACCATTGGCCTGTTCAGGAACAAGGCCCGCAACGTGATGAAACTTTCACGCATACTGGTCGATGACTATGCTGGTGAGGTTCCGTCCTCTCGGGCCGCCCTGCAATCGCTTCCGGGTGTCGGGCGCAAGACCGCGAATGTGGTTCTCAACATGTCGTGGAAGCATCCCGCGCAGGCCGTCGACACACACATCTTTCGGGTTGGAAACCGCACTGGCATCTGTCCCGGTAAGGATGTCGCGGCGGTCGAACGCGCGATCGAGGACAACGTGCCTGTGGAGTTCCAGCACCTTGCGCATCACTGGCTGATCCTCCATGGCCGCTACACCTGCAAGGCCCGCCGACCGGCATGCGGTGCATGCCTGATCGAGGAGTTCTGCCAGTTCGAGGAGAAATCCGCATGACCAAGCGGTTTCAGGTCGTTGGCATCGGAAACGCGCTGGTCGATGTTCTGGCCCATTGTGATGACGCCTTCATGGAGGCGAACGGCGTCCAAAAAGGGGTCATGCAGCTGATCGACAGGGATCGCGGCAGCGAGCTCTATGCGCGGATCGGTCCCGCCCGGGAGATATCCGGCGGTTCGGTGGCGAACACAATCGCGGGCATCGCAGGGCTAGGCGGCAGGACGGCGTTTGTCGGCAAGGTCAGGGACGATCAGCTTGGCGCGGTCTTCGCCCGAGACCTGCGTGAGCAGGGGGTGATCTTCGAGACCAGTCCCGCACCAGGGGATCATCCGGCGGAGACCGGTCGCTGCATCGTTCTGGTGACACCAGATGGTGAGCGGTCAATGAATACATATCTTGGCGTCACCGAGTTCCTGGCGCCATCCGATATCGATGAACGGATGATGGCTGATACCGAGTGGATTTTCCTTGAGGGCTATCGGTTCGACGGGCTGGAAAGCCAGGAAGCCTTCGCCAGGGCGATATCCGCCTGCAGGGGTGCTGGTGGAAAGGTCGCAATCACTCTTTCCGATCCGTTCTGTGTTGAGCGCCACAGGGCTGCGTTTGGCGCGATGCTGAGGGATGACGTCGATCTGGTCCTGGCCAACCGGGCGGAAATCCTGGCGATGTATGGGCAGGGCGATCTCGATTCCGCCCTGACGGCCGCTGCGGCGGATGTGGAGATCGCTGTCTGCACAGATGGTGGGAACGGCGTGCATGTCGCATCGGGCGACCGTCGCTGGCACATCGCGGCGGAGCGCACGGAAGTGGTGGATGTCACCGGCGCCGGCGATCTGTTTGCCGGCGCTTTCCTATGGGGGCTGGCTGAGGGATACGGTCTTGAGACCTGCGGGCGCATGGGAAACATCGCCGCAGCCAACATCATCAGCCATATCGGCGCCCGGCCTGAGGCTAACCTGAAGGATCTGTTTGTGGCGTCCGGTGTGATCTGAGTTCCATTGGATAGGATGATCCGGCGCACGGGTTACGCCGTGACTGCCCGTTCATCTCATTGGCACGGCTGATTTTTCTGGCCTCTTGGCGTTCGGACCAAGTGATCGCGTTTCAAGTATAACTTATGGCACTGTTTCGCTTGTTTCCAAAGGTAGGCCGTCTCCTTTTTCCAGGCGTCGGCTGGCCTGCAGTTCCCGCCAAGCTTTTTTCCAGCTCCATGACCTCTTCAATCATCTGGCGGCACGGCGACGGCCGCGAACGCCGTGCGAATGGTGAGCAGCGCATCCCGGGCCGAGCTGGCGGTCTCCCCGAAACTGGCCGGGGCGGGCGGAAGAGTTTCCGGAAAGCGGGCCATGATGTCTTCACAGTCGTCACGAAGTTCCGTTAGCGCCATGGTCGCTGCTTCGGCAAGTCCCGGCTCGCCAGCCACTTCCCCGAGCTCCGCCACCAGTGCCGGAAGCAGCAGGGAAAGGCGGTTTCCGGCGCGCTCAACCTCTTCGGGAGTGATCGGAATCCTGACATTCATGGCCTGATGATGCCTGCGGGTATGGCAGTTGAGACCGCGCAGCGGCGTCACCATGCCCCCCAGCGACGTTCCGTATCACTGGCATCCAGCGTGTCCGCCAGCCTTTCAAGGCCATGGCCGTGTGGGAAATGCCCGAGACGCCGCTCCATCGCCAGTTTCGCGAATAGCTCAGCGGTGTCGGCCGAATCCTCCACCAACGTCCGGCCGAACCCGGCCATCTTCTTCTCGATTGTTGCTGCTTCGACATTCCTGAACCGAATTCCGTCATGAGGTCATGGTTTACCGTAAAGTTGCCGTCCGTAGAATTCGGCAAAGATCAACAAATCATCAGGCCCTCAGCTCCATTTCATCAAACCATCCTTCTCGTCGTGCTTTGCCTGCACGGCCTTACTTTCATCCGCATTTTCGAGATCCATTCAGGAGCAGGATACAGCGCAAGCCCAATGCCTCCCGAAATCCGGTCAGTCAAGCTCCGGGTTCGCGTATGCGCACCTGGCATCCACTCCCACCCAGTTCACTGAATATCCGTTGTGCCTGACGGCATCGTCCAGAGCTGGGGTCAGCTCGTTGCGGGGTTCCGAATGGTCGAGTGCACGTCGAGCTTCAAGCCTGCGCACGTTTGGATGTTCCGGGAATCGGCTCATGTAGGGTGCAATCCACGCAAAGATGTTGTGCCGATTGCCGCCCCGGGCCATGTCCTGCTTTGTGTAGTCCTTGTTCGGGCCAGGTGCCTTGTTGACCCACGCATACTGCAGGATCAGCTCCGGATCTTCCATGGCATCGAGAAAGTATTCGACCGCCTTGTGGTATGACTTTCCGGGTAAGGGAGCGAAGTCGTAGAGATCAATCCCCTGAACTGCCGCGCGTTCCGCTAGCTGGGCCAGCACCGTCAGCGTTCGTCCCGAATAGAACAGCGCCCGCGAACCTCGTCGGGTCTCTACCGGCAGGCTGCCGTCGGGCCGCATCGAGCCCAGAGTCAGTCGCCATTGATCCAGACCGATCCGGAAATAGGCGGGATCGTTGGTCCAGGCTCCGTAGGACATGGCCGATATCGACGAAAAGGCCGCATGATTGTGTCCGGACTTGTAGACCACCAGATCTTCCTTGGGCATATTGTAACGCCTGTCGTTGCGTTCGCCATGTTCGAACGCATCGAAAATCTTCTTCAGCCATGGATCCACGATCTTCCTGTCTTCGGCGGGAAGAGGCGAATGCTGTTCGGCTATCCCGAGCGCCGAAATCAACGGAACGAGCAGCCGCATGTGGATGGTCAAGGTGTCGTTCCAAAATCGTGCGCTGTCCTCCTCCCTGCCCTTGGGATGACTCAGTCCCGATCCCGTTGCCCACTCCCTGGCCGCCGCCTGGATCGAAAGACAGGCTTCCGAATTGCCCTTGAGGCACCCAGCCCCCAAGAGGCGCAGCGCCTTGTCAATCACCAGATACCTGTCATCGAGCCCGTAGTCGTCGGGTGCCTTGATATCGTGAAGCACGACTACGGATGCAGGCAGGTCAGTCGCCTCGCACATCCGGTCCAGCGCCCCTGCGCCCTCAAGCTGCCTGCGTCTCTCGACGGCATCCACGGCAACGATGCCGGGCCTGCCGATCAGGCCTTCGCTTCCCTCGTCGGAAACGTTGGGGATATCCGTGCAGTTGCCGGACACGGGCCCATCCAACGCGGCAATCGTGCCTGGGCCGACGACGCCGTCGGCTTCGAGAAAGTACCTCGACTGAAACCGAGTCACGGCTTCGCGGGTCATCTTCCCGGCGATGCCGTCCGCAAAGTCCGCCGGCAGCCCGCTGCAGTGCCGCATGAGCGCCAGCTGAACGTCCTTGACCGTCATCGCATGGGCTCGTTCGCCGGTCGAGAGCAGGACGCCCGAGCTGGCGAGACACGCCGACAGCGTCGCGGCCGCGACGTGTCGTTTCAACGACCCGAACTTCCGGCACTTTTCGAATGGCTCGGATCGCGCTCGGGGTTTCCCCTGGCATTCTGGGAGCCCCGCATGATGCGGCGCGTGGCGCGGCTTGCGCCCAAAAGGCAGTCGGCGCTCTTGAAGCTGCAATGGGAAAGGATTCAGCATCTGTTTGTCCCCCGGTTTCTGCAGCATGTTCGATTTTCCGAACTGGCCGTGGTAGGATTGTATCGCTTTCGTCGCAAACCACAATGGCCGGCCAGTGTACCGGCGGTCCGGTCGGACCAGTTGCGCTGCTGCCAAATCGACGCTTGGAACGGAACGTCGGCGCACCGCTGCTCGGCAACAAGGAGATGGCAAGGACATTCCGCCGATGCCGTCGCGGCGGCCTGAACGTCGCGAACTTCATGGCCGGCAGTGACTGGACATTTGACTTGCAGGAGTCGAACCTTGATACCGTTCCCTGATCTGGCGCTGCAGCCCCCTTTCCCGTTTGTTGCAAGCACGATGGAAGCTGCACGGCTCGTGAAGGTAGCGCCGGCGTTCTCGCTCATCCTTCTGCATGTTCTTGCCGTCACGCGGCGGAAACGGCCCGGAGCAATGCAGACACGGCCGAAGGGCGGTCTGGAACCAGGTCAAGCTGCCAGCTGCATTTTTACTCCAAGCGTACTTCCCGATGGCAGGCGCACGTTCCAATTGTTGGGGAAATGCGTTCCGGCAGGGAACTCTTGCCGGGCGCCTTGGCATGTCTCTTGCGCTCCTTCGGGAGGGAAAGCCGGCGCCCGTGCTTTCGGCAAGGTCGCGGTTCCAAGGCAGATGCGTCGATTGCCGGATCCGAGATCCGTCGGGGTCTCGAAGCGACACCCGCCGGCGGTCTTTCGCCGCTCGGACGGCTGACGACCTGAAGGCGATCAAGGCTTGTGGTCAGGCGAACCTGCCCGCAGTCTGCGCCCCGCAAGCGTTCGAGTTCCTGCCCCGAAAGCCCGTTAGGCTCCCGTTTCTCGACGCGCAGGGATGTTGATTGTGCCGGCAGGTGGGACTGTTGTGGGCAGAACAAGACCAACGATCAACCACAGCGGATGAAGACAGATGCCATACGATGTCAAAATTCCAGAATACGTGATCGAGCGCATCATGGCCGAGCGAGGCAGGCTGTCTGTCTTCGACAGCTTCGAGGCTGCCACGACCGCGTTTCTCGTGATCGACATGCAGAACTTCTACGTTGCCGAAGTCGACACGGTGATCTTGTATGTCTGAATCAATCGGAAAGAATCTGAAGGATGATGTTGTGGAAAGTTTTCCACACCTGTGGAAAACTCCGCGCCGGCTGTGCGGAACGCGGCGCTTCCGCCGGTCCGGAACCTCGTGCATCATGCAAGAAGGGATTCCCTCTCCGCACAGCCGTACGGAGAGGGATGCGGGGCAGCCGCCCCGCGAAGGCGGGTCGGGCCGTGATGGTCTTGGCCGAAGGGCCGTGCGGGAGCCTGGCCGCCCGCCTTCACCGCCGTCCTTCCGCGTCCTGGATGGATGCCTGGGTAGGACCCGAATCAACCGCAAGAATAGGAGCGGAAGGACATGACAGACAGGATAGTGGCGGGAATCGACGTGAGCAAGAGCCGGCTGGACGTCCACGCGAACGGCGATGACGGGGGCTTCGCGAACGGAAAGGAGGGATTCCGGGCCCTGCACGGATGGCTCCGCGAACGCGGCGTTCGTTCGTGCCTCACTCTCACTCGAACCGGTGGCGTTCGATGCCTCACCCCACGTGGTCTGCGAAGCCACCGGGCGGTTCCACCGCCAGCTGCACCAGTCGCTACACGACAGGGGCTACATCGTGCACGTCGTCAATCCCCTGCGGGCGCGCCGTTTCGCCGAGGCGCTCGGCCACGTGGCGAAGTCCGACCGGATCGACGCGAGGGCGCTGGCCGCCTTCGGGGAGGTCGGCGGGCTGCCGGCCGCACAGCCGAAACCCGAGGCGCTGCAGGAACTCGAACGCCTGCTGGTCGCCCGCGAGGCGCTCGTCGACATGCGCACTTCCCTGACCGCCCGGATCCGGGAGATCGGCGGGACGACGGCCGCGGCCGCGGCCCTGAAGAGGGCGCTGGCCGGGATCGTGGAGGAGATCGGCGTGCTCGATGCCGGGATCGCGACGGCGATCGACGCGGATCCCGGGCTGGCCCGGCGCCGGGACATCCTCGTGAGCGTCCCGGGGATCGGGCCGGTGACCGCTGCCGCCCTGATCTGCTGGATGCCGGAGCTCGGGACCCTCGGAAGCCGGCAGGCGGCGGCGCTCCTGGGTGTCGCCCCCTTCGCCCGCGACAGCGGAACGCTGACGGGGGCGAGGCGGATACGCGGCGGGCGGCGCAGGCCCCGTGACGTGATGTACATGGCGGCGATGACGGCCGTGTGCTGGAACCCGGCGATGAAGGAGATGTACGAACGGCTCACGGCGGCGGGCAAGGCTCACCGGGTCGCGCTGGTCGCGGTGATGCGGAAACTCGTGATCCTCACGAACGTCCTGCTGCGCGACGGGCGCGGATGGTCCCCGGACGCGCCGGTTGCGGCACCGTCATGACGCCCGCCTGTGGAAAGAATGTGGAAAAGTGGGGAAAAGATCCGGAAAGACCGCGGAAAATGCCCTGAAACCCCTTGAAACGAGACATGGATGCTCCATCGTCCCAAACATCAACCGCATCGCAGCAGCCTGCCGGGCCAAGGGCGTTCCCGTGATCTGGGTGATCATGCGCGGTGCCGAAAAGGAAGGGAATTATATAATTCCCCAAGTAAACAGGTTACGGCCAAGAAGCGGAGCCCCCAACCCAGTCAGGGGCCAGACCGCGGCCACAATGGCACCCATGTTGAAGGCGAATTCGTTGGCGCAGCACCGAGCGAAGGACTCACCTTCAAGGAACATGCAGGAGCCTTCGCAGAGCTGCACGACGGAGTGAGGCATGCATTCTGGGCAGACGGGTTGGCGGGTGGAAATGTCGGGTGGGGCCGCATAAATTTCCGCGACTTGGTTTATTCCACGGATACTCTTCACATCTGTTCTGGCAGGTGACGATGTAGTTCCACAGGTCGACCGCGGTGGCGTCGGGGCATCTATCCCGGGATTCTGGATGAGTCCAGCGACCGGGTTGTGGATCAAGGCGTAGAATTTACTAATTCATTTCCAAGCCAAATGCACAAGGATCTGGTTAAGGGAATTCGGGAAAACACCGTTTCCCGCAGCGCGTTGTCGGAATCCTGCCAGAATGCACTATTTTTTGAATGAGCCGATGAAATCAGCACGCTGTCGTCTGACCACTTGTCGATAGGCGAAACCAAGTCGGATTTTCACTGGCTATGGCCGAGAGGTTTCCAGAAACTTCAACACGTTCGCGGCATTCCTGTCAGGCGGAAATACCGGAAAGAAGACCCTCCTGATCCGCGTGCCGTATAGAACCAGCGTAAGCCTCCTGATGAGCGTCATGCCATCCACCTCCATTGTCGGCAGACGAAGCGCTTTCGTTAGCTTCAGATCCGCATCGGACAGCAGCTCGAATGGAAGGTGCAGTCGATCCACCGCTTCCTGTTGGTTTTCCGTGCTCTGGGTCGAAATCCCATAGACAGCGGATACGCCCCTGTCGGCAAGTTCCCGAGACAGATCACGAAACGCGCAGGTCTGAGATGTGCACCCCCTTGCGCCCGGTATGTCATCCCAGCCATCGGGCAAAGGCACGCCTGGTTGACCGGTCATCGGATAGAAGTAGAGAACATTACAGCCGGTCAAGTTGCCAATATTGACCCGGCTGCCACCTGTTGAGGGTAATGCCAGGGTCCGGCAGGCACATTCCCTCCAGATGATTGGCCGATCCGTCGTCGGTCGGCGCGGGAATCCCTGCTCCAGTCTACGGTTTCAAGGTCTTTCTGGTTCATGGGACTTCTGAATCATTGAGACTTTCGCCCGTTCGTCTGCGCATGTGCATATTCCGTAACGGCAGTCTCCGATAGCGCGTCGTGCAGATGCCTTCCTGTGGTCTGTTTGGCGTCCACGGGTCGCGTCGATCAGTATCCCGCCGTGCGGTCGACGAGGTGAAGCAGGGGCTCTCCGGCTTCGAAGCGGCGGATATTCTCGGCAATCAGCCTGCTTGCCGATTCGGGACGGGTCTCGCTGGCCTGGTGCGGCGTCACTGTCACACGCGGATGTAACCAGAACGGATGGTTCTGCGGAAGCGGCTCCTCGCGGAATACGTCAAGCGTGGCATGTGCAATCCGGCCCGCGTCAAGGGCCGCCAGCAGGGCGTTGTCGTCAATGAGCTGCCCACGGCCTGGATTAAGAATAAAGGTGCCATCCGGAAGCATCGCCATGGTTTCCGCATCGAGCAGGTTCTCGGTATCGGAAGTCAGGGAAGCAGAAGGACAAGAATCTCGGCACAGGCAAGGGTCGACTCCAGACCGTCCGGTCCGTATCGGCATGTCACGCCTTCAATGCGCCTCAGCCGGCGGCTCCAGCCCGATACGGGGAAGTTCAGCGCGGCAAGCGCGCGGGCGCAGGCGCCACCGAGCTCTCCAAGCCCCAGATCGCTACCTGCCTGTCGCGGGCCAGTGGCGGTGGCTCGAAATGCCAGACATGATCGGGATTCACGATATGGGCATCCATTCCGAGATGGTGGCGCAGTACATGGCCGACAACCCATTCGACCATGCCCTCGGTCAATCCGCTATCAACCATACGCGTCAGGGGCTGCGTCAGAGTTTCGTTGACCACGATATCCTCTACTCCCGCCCAAAGACTCATCACCGCCCTGGCACGCTTGCAGGACCGAAAATCATGAAATTTCGCGTTTGGCGCGTAGATCACGTAGTCGGCAGTGTGAGGGGCCAGGTCCGGTGACATCTCCGCTTCAATGCCTGCCTGCGAACAGAGCCTTCAGCAGTGGAAGTCTGAAACACATCCAGCGATCCTCTCCCGCTGCAAACAGAACATTGATCATTCCATACCTCCTAAAGCCGGATTCGCGGACGGTGGATATGTGCCGACTGCACCAGCCCGAAACCGATCATGAGCATCAGCAGGGCGGAGCCACCATAGGAAATGAGCGGCAGAGGCACTCCAACCACCGGCATCATTCCCGTCACCATGGATATGTTGACCGCAAAGAACAGAAAGAACGTAGCCGCGATGCCGAGGATGAGCAGAGAGGAGAAACGGTCCTTGGTTCGGAGCGCGGAGAGGATGCAGTAAAAGATGATCAGGGAATAGAGCGCCAGAAGACAGGACGCGCCAATGAAACCGAGTTCCTCAGCAAGCGTCGTGAATATGAAGTCCGTGTGTTTTTCAGGCAGAAAGTTGAGGCGGCTCTGGCTTCCCTGCATGAGGCCACGTCCGGTCCAGCCCCCCGACCCGAGCGCGATCATGGACTGGATGATGTGATAGCCCGCCCCCTGCGGATCAGCCTCGGGGTTCAGAAAGGCGTCGATACGCAGGTATTGGTAATCCTTCAAGGGCTGCCATTCGGTTCCGCGCAGAAGCATGGCCAGAGTGGCGAGCCCACCACCGCCTGCTGCAAGGGCGGCGAAGTAGCCCCAGTGTACACCCGCGAGAAACATCATGATCGTTCCACCTGCAACGAGCAGCATCGACGTGCCGAGATCTGGCTGGCGCAGGACAAGAAAGGTTGGAAGCAGGATCAGAAACACCGGTACCGCCACCCAGAATGGCCGCGAGGTCTTTCGGATGTCGAGCCAGTCGTAATAGGTCGCAAGTAGCATCACCATGGTCAGCTTGGTGATCTCGGAGGGCTGCAGTCGCATGAAGCCAAGATCAATCCAGCGCTGGGCGCCCATGCCGACCGTACCCAGGAACTCAACCAGCACGAGCAGCACGATCGATGCCGCATAGGCAAGACCGGCAACGTTTCGCCAGAACCAGATTGGAACCATGGCTACCACGAACATTACGGCGACACCGAGGGCGAATCGTTTCATCTGGGGGGCGGCCCATGGCGTGAGTGACCCGCCCGCGACCGAATAGAGCATCAGGAATCCGAATCCCGCCACCGCGACCAGCAGCAGCAGCAGCGCGGGATTCATGTAGAGTATCTTTCTGGCGCCGGACGGCACATTGCTGGCGGTGGCTTCGGGAAAACTCATGCCCGTGATCGCCTTTGGGTCAGAATCTCAGGATCGCGCAGCTTAAGCTGCCTCTGCCGGGTCTCAATGGTTCCGCGTTGGTTTTCAGGATAGGCCGATAGTGGCGGTGTACCTCCATAAAGAGCCTGAAGCACGATATCGCGGGCGATTGGGGCGGCGGCAAAGGATCCGCCTCCTCCATGCTCGACCACCACTGAGCAGGCGACCTTTGGCGAATCATGCGGTGCGTAGCAGACGAAGAGCGCATGATCCCGCTGGTTCCAGGGAAGCTCCTCGTTGGGGATGATGCCGCGTGCTCGTTCATCCAGTGTGATGCTACGGATCTGGCTGGTGCCGGTTTTACCCGCGAGGCGCCGTTCCTTGTCCAGAACACGGCTCCCATAGGCGGTGCCCTTTCGTTTGTTAACCACATCGACCATACCATTGCACACCAGCTGCAGATGTTCAGCACTGATGCCAAGCTCATCCCATTCGGGTACCGGTTCCTCAACCCCGTCAATTGACTTGATCAGGCGTGGTTCGACAGCCTTTCCAGAAGCGATGCGGGCGGTCATCACGGCGAGCTGGAGTGGTGAGCTTAGCACGAATCCCTGACCAATACTTGAATTCAGCGTATCGCCCACTACCCAGCCAGCTCCTCGGTTTCGGAGCTTCCAGTTTCTGTCGGGCATCAGCCCCCGCTGTACCGCCGACAGTGGAAGGTCAAAACGTTGCCCAAAACCCAGCCGCCGCCCCATCAGGGCAATTTTTTCTATGCCAACGCGTGCACCGATGTCGTAGTAATACACGTCGCAGCTCTCCACGAGCGACGAATGAAGATCGACGTGGCCATGGCCGTATCGATGCCAGCAATGAAACCTTCGCCCGCTGACTTCCGCGTAACCGGGGCACCAGACCTCCATATCAGGCCCGATCACTCCTTCGTGCAGCGCAGCCAGCGCCGTAATCATCTTGAAGGTTGATCCTGGAGGATAGACTCCCTGCGCAGCCTTGTTCGCAAGCGGCCGGAATTCGTTGGTGATCAGCGCGTTCCAGTCAGGGACCGAGATGCCCCGTACGAACTTGTTTGGATCAAACGACGGGGCGGAGCCCAATGCCAGGATGTCACCGCCGTCTATGTCCATGACGACGGCGCTGGCACTTTCCTCCCCCAGTCGCGTCTGCACGTAGTTCTGCAGTTTGCTGTCGACGGTCAGTTGCAGTTCCGCACCAGGCTGGCTTTCCTGTTTTCCCAATTGCCGCATGACCCGGCCCGCCGCGTTAACTTCCTCCTGCTGAAGGCCGGCATGGCCGCGCAGAAGATGCTCCATCTTGGCCTCGACGCCAGTCTTGCCCACCTGGAATCTGGGAATCTGCAATAGAGGATCAGTATCGGCGGAAAGATAGCCCTTGGTCAGGTCATAGTCGCTGACCGGGCCTACATATCCCAGCACATGTGCAAAGTCCAAATCCAGAGGGTACGATCTGCTCAGTGTTACGTCCGGCCTCACCCCGGGTAGGGCGGGGCTGTTGGCTGCGACTTCGGCAAATGTTTCCCAGGTCAGGCGATCCGCGATGGTGATGGGCACAAAGGGGTTGGACTTCAGGATTTCGTTGCGCGTCCGTTCGACATCCTCGGGCGACATTCCTACGATTCGGGAGATTCTCGACAGAACGGTTTCCAGATCGTCCACATCCGCCCGAACCAGAACGATGCCGTAATTCTGGTCATTCCTGACCAGAGGAACACCATTGCGGTCAAACACCAGTCCGCGCGCCGGTTGAACCAGGCGGACATTGATACGGTTCCTGTCAGCCAACAGGCGGTATTTCTCCTCCTGTTCGACCTGCATATACCTGATTCTAAGCGCCAGAAATCCCACCACTCCCAGTTGCAGGGCGCCAAGGACCAGACTTCGGCGGGTGATGGTCCGGGAACTCTCATCCGTCTGACCAGCTAGCAGAGTCATGCCTTTTCTTTCCGCACATAGATGTCATTTGCCCCCAACGTAGTGACGCCGAAGACATATCGCGCAATCGCCGTAACCAGAGGATACGCCAGAATGGTGGAGAATGCCTGGATAATGGATTTGTCCAGCTGCACCTGTTCCTGCTCGAAAGACACAACCAGCAGGATAGCTGCGTTTGCCAGTGTGGCCGCAAGCAGGGTCCCCGAAATCAGCGCCCATTCCGCCACAAATGCGCGTTCCCGGACGTTCGCCAGCCTTGTTTTCAGAAATTCAGCCGCCACGACCATCAGCGCTGCCCAGAGACCTAGGGGGCGCATTAGAAGGATGTCTGCGACAAAAAAGACCGCAGCGACCAAAGGCGCTGGGATGTGCCCGGGACGGCGCAGGAGCCAGGCGAAGGTGATGGCGACCATGAGATCGGGGCCGGGAAATTTCCGGGGCCAGACCTCGAAGGGAAGTAGATTTATGATCAGCAGCAGGCACATCAGGCTGGCATAGGCCAGACCAAGGAAAAAACGGTTCCGGACCAGCGTGTGCTCAGCCATCGATCAGTGTATTGAATCTAAGATAGGGTTGTTGGCGGCGTGGCTGCACCAGTTCGCCGGGTTCGGTCAGTTCCTCCCTCGGCAGCGCGCGTAGCACACGCACGAAGTCCAGCCGCCTGAAATCGGCGGTCAGTAACGCACGCATCCTGCGGTCTGGTCCATCGACGACCTGACCGATAAGGATGTCCTTTGGGAATATGCCACCGTCTCCCGAACTGACTATCCGGTCGCCCGGTCGCACAAGCTCGACATTGTCTATGAACTGCAGCAGAGGCTGGTTCGAGTCGTCTCCGGTCAGTATCGCACGCTGGCCCGAGGGCTGGATCAGCACTGGGATGCGGCTGTTGCTGTCCGTCAGAAGAATGACACGGGAAGTCCTGTTGCCGACGCCGCTGATTCTCCCAACCAATGCCAGCCCATCGGTAGCCGCCCAGCCATCGACGATGCCGTCGTGCATCCCGATATTCAGAAGAACGGATCGCCTGAAAGGTGAGCCGCTATCAGCGAGAACGAGTCCGGTAATGTAGGTCAGGTCCGGTTCGGGTTTCACGTTGTTGTGCGCGCGCAGCTTGGCGTTTTCCTGTTCGAGTTGGAGCGCCGCCTCCCTCCATGCCTTCATTTCCCTTAGCTCTCGACGGAGTTCGAGATTCTGGGTGTGGATCCTGGAATAGGATCTCATGCTCTCCAGCAGTTCGGCCGCATGTGTCACGGGTACCAGAATCCAGTCAATCGCTGGCACGATTTGGTCCACGATCAGTGCGCGCTGGCGCTCCGCACGTGGATTCTCGACACGCCAGAACAGGAAGACCGCGAACAGAAACACCACCAGCAATCCGATCAGGATGTGCCGGATGGTGCGGAAATAGTGCCTGTTGTCTCTTTCCCCGGCCACCCATGCCTCCAGACTGGCCCGGGACCTGCTTCTATCCGGGCCGCTGCGTCCGGGATTCGCCCTTCATCACCGTCAGCTTTCGTAGTCTATCACATGCCGGAACTGTTTTTCATATTCCAGTGCCAGACCGGTACCAAGTGCCACACTGTTAAGGCAGTCGTTGGCGGCGGTGACTGCAAGACCGGTCCGTTCCCTGAGCGATATGTCAAGGTCGTTGAGCAGAGCGCCACCACCGGTAAGCATGACGCCCCGTTCGATGATGTCGGCCGCCAGATCCGGCGGCGTTGCCTCAAGCGCGACCATCACGGCATCACAGATCTGCTGAACGGATTCGGCGAGAGCGTCGGCTATCTGTGCCTGACTGACCTCGATCTCCTTTGGCACGCCGTGAAGCATGTCCCGACCCCTGACGCGTAGGGCGGTACCGCGTCCGTCTTCAGGCATACGGGCGGTGCCAATCGAGGTCTTGAGCCGCTCAGCAGTCATTTCCCCCACCAGCAGATTTTGCTGGCGGCGCAGGTAATTGATGATGGCCTGATCCATTTGGTCGCCACCAAAGCGCACTGACTGGGCGTAGACGATGTCTCCCATGCTCAGCACCGCGACTTCACTGGTACCACCGCCAATGTCGACAATCATATTGCCGGTTGGCTCTGCAATAGGCATGTCGGCACCAAGTGCCGCAGCAACTGGCTCTGCAATCAACCCCGCACGCACGGCTCCAGCGCTCAGCACAGACTGCCGGATGGCACGCTTTTCCACTGGAGTCGCGCCGTAAGGCACGCAGACAATGACCTTTGGTCTCGAGAGCAGCGAGCGCCTATGCACCTTGCGGATGAAAAACTTGATCATTTCTTCCGCGACATTGAAGTCCGCAATGACACCTTCGCGCATCGGCCGGATCGCCTCGATGTTTTCCGGCGTCCGTCCCTGCATCAGTTTGGCTTCCGAGCCTATGGACAATACCTGCCTTTGCCCCTGCCTGACATGATAGGCCACCACTGAGGGCTCATTCAGAATGATGCCCTGACCCTTCACGTAGACAAGCGTGTTCGCGGTTCCCAGGTCGATCGCCATTTCCGGTGCAAAAAGACGGGACAAGATTGACATATGGCGATGACCTTCCTTCGGTGCTCCGGAGATCCTCAATACCGGCCCAGGCGACTTTAAACACATAAATTCCATCATTGCCAAGAGTAAGGGATGTGAAGCTATGGGCGAACGGATTTGGGCACCTTCCCCTGCCATCCGGAAGCGCGACGCCTGGGCCATTCCAGAGTCAGGAAGGACGCCGAATGGAGAGAGCCGAAATCGCGCTCCCGGATGGCAGGGGGAGATCAGAAACCAGCTGACCGGGTGCGCCGATCAACTGGCATGTGTCGGACAGGGTCTACCAGGCGGGGCCGCCTGGAATCCGGTTTCCCGCCGCCTTCGTGGTAGACCGCACCGTCCGGACTGCCTGGGCCGCTCTTTGATTCAGACCACGCTATCCGTCTGCCGAACCGTCTTTCTATCCGCGCCTGGTACCGTCTTTTCGCGGCGAATCAGCAGGCGGTTAAGCGCGGTGACATAGGCTTTGGCGCTCGCAACCACCGTATCGGTATCAGCGGCCTCACCGGTTGCGATCCTGCCTTCCTCCGTGATCTGGACACTGACAGTCGCCTGCGCATCCGATCCCTGTGTCACCGCATGGACCTGGTAGAGCTGAAGGTCGATTTCATGTGGGAAGATCTTTCTGACAGCCCTGAAGACTGCGTCCACTGGGCCGTCACCTGTCTCTGTTGCCTGATGGTCCACGCCGTCGACGCTCATCGTCAGATCGGCCGATTGCGGAGCTTCCGTTCCGCAGATCACGCGCAGGAACTTGATCTGGAGTCGATCGCTTTTGTCCGAGGCGGTGGAATCGCGCATCAGGGCGATCAGGTCGTCGTCGAACACTTCCTTCTTTCTGTCGGCGAGTGCCTTGAAGCGTACGAATACATCATTGAGCTGGTTGCCCGCCAGACTATAGCCTAACTCTTCCAGTTTGGAACGCAGCGCCGCACGGCCTGAATGCTTGCCCATCACGATGCTCGTCGCCGAAAGACCGATGTCTTCCGGGCGCATGATCTCGAATGTTTCCGCGTTCTTGAGCACGCCGTCCTGATGTATGCCCGATTCGTGCGCGAAGGCGTTCCTGCCGACAATGGCTTTGTTGAACTGGATGCTAAAGCCCGAGGCGGCCGCCACCCGTCGAGAGACATTCATGATCTTTGTCGTGTCGATTCCCGTATGATACGGAATGATGTCGCTCCGCACCTTCAGGGCCATTACGACTTCCTCCAGTGCAGTATTGCCGGCGCGTTCGCCTAGGCCATTGACCGTACACTCGATCTGCCTTGCGCCACCAGAGACAGCCGCCAGGGAATTTGCCGTCGCCATGCCCAGATCATTGTGGCAGTGCGTTGCGAACACCACTTCGCCAGCGCCAGGAACCGTTTCGATCAACCTGCGGATCAGATCAGCTGATTCGACCGGTGCAGTATATCCGACGGTGTCAGGAATGTTGATCGTGGTTGCGCCGGCCTCGATCGCAATCCGAACGACACGGCAGAGGTAATCCCACTCGGTCCTGGTCGCGTCCATGGGCGACCACTGCACGTTATCGCAGAGGTTACGCGCATAGGTCACGGTGTCGTGTATGCGGTTTGCCATCTCGTCCATGGTCAATCTCGGAATTTCCCGGTGTAGCGGTGACGTTCCGATAAAGGTATGGATCCTCGGGCGCCTGGCATGCCTGACCGCATCCCAGCAGCGGTCGATATCCGCAAAATTCGCACGCGCCAGCCCGCAGACCACCGCACGCTCGGTGCGTTGTGCGATTTCGCTGACGGCGGAGAAATCGCCTTCCGAGGCAATGGGGAATCCGGCTTCGATAATGTCCACGCCCATCTCATCGAGAAGTCCGGCGATCTCCAGCTTTTCGGCATGGCTCATGGTCGCGCCGGGGCTCTGCTCGCCGTCTCGCAGCGTCGTGTCGAATATCAACACGCGGTCTTTGTCCTGTTCGGTCATTTGATGTCTCTTCCGCTGTTCCTTGGCATTCATTGGCAGGGTGGGGTGCGGCCTCTGAGCGATCGTGCCGAACGGCAAACGCTCAGAGGCAGCTAAGGAGCAGCAGAACAGGGGGAGCTTCCACGCAGCTTACGGCCGAGCCCGAAATATGTCCCCAGGTCATCATGCGGGCTACAATAAGGATCGGGACGAGGAATGGAACCCCGGAATTTCGCTGTGTCTCATTCAGTTGGATTCCGGCGCTATCGCCTCTCCGTCGTTCAGTCCGGTCCCGCTGCCGGTTGCGGCTTCAGGAGCGCCATCTCCGCTCGCATATGTTATTTTGCCTTCACCATCGGGCTTTCCCATGATGAACGTACCTTCGTATATGTCGCCATTGGCAAAGGTCATGCGGCCCGGGCCATGGAGTTCTCCGTCTGCCCAGGAGCCTGAGTAGGTGATTCCATCTGGCCTTGTTAACGTGCCCTGACCGTGACGCCTGTTGGCAAGAAACTCCCCTTCGTAGAATGAACCGTCGGCATAGCTCGCGCTTCCATGTCCGGAACGCTCGCCACCCATCCACTCACCGGAATAGGTTCGGCCGTCGACATGGATAAGCGTTCCAGTACCTTCGAATTGGCCTTCAGCCCATCCACCTTCATAGGATGAGCCGTCGGAATACCTGATGCTGCCCTGTCCGCCGGGCATACCGTTTCGGAATTCGCCCTCGTAGACGGAACCGTCCGGATAGGATAGCTTAGCCACTCCCTCCCGCCTGTTCTCGATGAACCCACCCTCGTAGACCGTTCCGTCCGCAAAGGTCGCAGTTCCGGTGCCGTTTCGACGGCCGTCCTTCCATTCGCCGGTATAGGAATATCCGTTAGCGTCGGTCAGTGTGCCCATGCCTGCAAACTGTCCGTTGGTCCATCCACCTTCGTAGACGGATCCGTTAGGGTAGGAGATCCTGCCCTGCCCCTCGGGCCTGCCGCTTAGGAAGTCGCCCTGGTATACAGCACCATCCGAATAGGTAAGCTGCCCCAGGCCTTTGGGGCTATGGTCGAGGAACGTGCCTTCGTATATCGAGCCGTCGGGATAGGTCAGCTTTCCCTGGCCATGAAAATTCCCTGCATTCCATTCTCCGGCATAGGCCAGGCCTTTGGAGTCGGTGAAGGAGCCGACGCCCTGGCGACGGTCATTCTGGAACTCACCTTCGTAGATGTCACCGTTGGCGTAGACTTCCTTTCCGGTTCCGTGACGCTCGCCGTTGACGAAGTCACCCTCGTAGATGTCACCGTTTGGCTGGGTTAGCACACCCTTGCCGTTAATCTGTCCGGCCGCCCATTCTCCATCGTATTCGAGACCGTCAGGTAGGGTCAGTCTGCCCATTCCGTCGCGCTGGTCACGCACCAATTCCCCGACATAAACAGCACCGTCCACATATGTGATTCGCCCGCTGCCTTGCCGAACACCGTCTTCCCACTGACCTTCGTAGACATAGCCGTCACTGCGTTCCATGCGGCCCTGTCCATGACGCAAAGCGTTTCGGAACCCACCTTCGTAAACGGTTCCATCGGCATAGGTCACGCTTCCTGTTCCCTCGATCCTGCCGTCCACCCAGCTGCCCTCATAGACAGAGCCGTCGGCGAAGGTGATCGTGCCCATGCCTTCCGGCTTTCCCTTTGCGAACTCGCCTTCATAGACGGAACCGTTGGGGAAGCGGGCAACACCCTGACCTCGGATTTCGCCGTCCACCCAGTTGCCGGTATATTCATATCCATTTGGCAGGCGGTATGTGCCGGTGCCGTGCTGCTTTCCGTCCTTGAATTCGCCTTCGTACTGGCCGCCGTCGTCATACTGCTTCAGCAATGTGCCTCCGTCTGACTGGGCCCAGGCTGCCCCTGCGATAGTCAGGGCACCGAGTATCGACAGCGCTGTTTTTGAATTCCGCACGATCATCCCCTTATGTCCTCGGCCATACGGGCCGTCTCTTTTCAGCGTCGGCAAATCGTAGGTGAGCGCAGCACTGCTGACAACTTGTTTTGGGGATATTCTGCTGTTCCTCATTCGGTCTTCTGATAAGACGCTGGCATTATGCGGGGAATGCCATGCCTGACCGCTTCCGACTGACACTTGCCCAGCTGAACCCAACCGTTGGAGCCCTGGGATCCAACGCGGACAAAGCCCATGCCGCCTGGAAGGAGGGTCGTGCGGCTGGAGCGGACATGGTCGCGCTGACCGAGATGTTCATAACGGGATACAATGCCCAGGATCTGGTTATGAGACCAGCGTTCCGCGATGCGGCGATGGCGGAGATCGAGGCGTTGGCCGAACGCTGTACGGACGGGCCCACGCTTGCCGTTGGAGGTCCCTATTCAGAGGGCGGTCGACTGTTCAACGCCTATTACATCTGTAGGGGCGGCAGAGTGGTCAGGCGGGTTCTCAAACATCATTTGCCCAATACGGCGGTTTTTGACGAGAAGCGGGTATTCGAATCCGCTCCGCCAGGTGGCCCCTATTCGGTGGGAGGTGTCCGTGTAGGCTCGCCCATCTGCGAAGATGCGTGGCGGCTGGATGTCTGCGAGACGCTTGCGGAGACGGGAGCGGAAATTCTTCTGGTCCCGAATGGATCGCCATATTTCCGCGACAAGTTCGAAACACGGCTCAACCACATGGTGGCCCGGGTGATCGAGACGGGCCTTCCACTCATTTACCTCAACATGGTTGGTGGCCAGGACGACCAGATGTTTGATGGCGGCACCTTTGCACTCAATCCAGGCGGTGAGCTGGCGCTTCAGATGCCGTTATTCGAAGAGGCGGTCGTTCATGTGGATCTGGTTCGCGGTGATGCGGGCTGGCGGGTCGTACCTGGTGAACTCGCGCACCAGCCGGATGCCTGGGAGCAGGACTACCGGGTCATGGTCGAATGCGTACGCGATTACGTGGGCAAAAGTGGCTTCACCAAGGCGCTTCTGGGGCTTTCGGGTGGGGTGGACAGCGCGCTGGTTGCGGCAATCGCGACGGATGCGCTCGGTCCTGAAAATGTCCGCTGTGTCATGCTGCCGTCCGAATACACTTCAGCGCATTCGCTGGAGGACGCGACGGCGGTAGCCGGAGCGCTTGGCTGCCGTCTGGATACGGTGCCGATATCCGGTCCCCGTGCGGCGGTTTCCCGAACGCTGTCCGAACTGTTCGAGGGTACCCGGCCGGATCTGACGGAGGAAAACATACAGTCGCGGCTGCGCGGCCTGCTGCTGATGGCGCTGTCGAACAAGTTTGGGGAGATGCTTCTGACAACGGGCAACAAGTCCGAAGTGGCTGTGGGATATGCCACGATCTATGGTGATATGGCTGGTGGCTACAATCCGATCAAGGATCTCTACAAGACCCGGGTGTTCGAGACCTGCCGATGGCGCAACGCAAATCACAGGCACTGGATGAAGGGGCCTTCTGGGCAGGTGATTCCGCCGCGGGTGATCGAGAAGCCCCCCTCGGCGGAACTGCGTTGGGACCAGAAGGACGAGGACAGTCTGCCTCCTTACGAAGTGCTGGACGTGATCCTGACCGAACTCGTGGACAGAGAGGCGTCTGTCGCTGAGGTCGTCGCACTGGGCTATGATCGGGACGTGGTGAAGATGGTCGAGAACCTGATCTATATCAGTGAGTACAAACGGTTCCAGGCTGCGCCTGGTGCGCGCCTTACGATGCGCAGCCTATGGCTTGATCGCCGTTATCCCATCGTCAACCGCTGGCGTGACGGCAGCTGACACTGTTTCCGCTTCCGGCGGCGTCCGTCATCCGAATGCGACCTCCGGATTCAGTCCCCTCACTGACGACTGCTGTTGTCTCCATCTTGTGCGCATTCCCGGCCCGATTGATGCTTCCTCGAATCCCAGGGCGCTTTCGTCCAGCCTGAGATCACGGGCATTGGCCTTCACCGTATCGACGACATCCTGCGGATACCCTGCGGTCCTGAGCTACCTTCGATTTCAGGTGTGAGTCGCAGGTTACTGCCAGGCGTGAGGGTGAGTTCGACCAGCAGACCGTCCATGATGCGTGCGACTTCCAGTCCGGCCTTCCGCAGGTCAATGGCAAGCGAAGCGAATAACCGTTTGGGTTGCGGAGCGGGAGCTGTGGGCAAAGTCGCGGTCTCAGCGGATGCCGATTTCGATGTACTGGCTTGTCTCGCCACCACTTGGCCAATTCCGGTGATTGAACCGTCCAGCTTCGGAATGGTTTCGCGGCGTGCGAGCAGTCCTCTACCAGGATCACCCGGAGATGCGGGACAAAGGGCATGAATCCAGGTGTGCCGCACCGTAATATTCCATGCAGCGGACCCGTAATCGCATCGCCGAAGCGGTTGCGCTTCAGAATGGAAGTGGGATCTTTGGATGCTGGGATTCAGAGTTCCGTAATCTGACAGCCACCGACTAACCGTTCGACGTATTCACGGTCGCAAGGTCTGGTCGCTTCGGTGGTTACCGCTGCGCTTGCAGCGGCGACGCCATGGGCAAGGCAGTCCGTCAGCGGTTTGCCGCGCGCTGCTGACAGCGCGAAAGCGCCGACGAAGCTGTCACCGGCACCGACCTTGCTAACGACCTCGACCTTTGGGCCAACGCAGTGCCAGCTTCCTTCGGCGTTTGAAAGTACCGACCCGTCAGCGCCGCGGGCAACGATAACGTTGGTTGCGACACCGTTCCCAACCAGCTTACGTGCGAAAGTCGCCGTATCGGAGAGGTCGGGCAGGGAGTGACCGGCCAGTTCCTCGGCCTCGGCGCCGTCCATTCGAAGGACATTGATCGCCTCATGTGGCGCCTGCACCAGATTCATCAAGGCTGGTCCTGAAGTGTCCACGAACAGTCGCGCACCACGCCCTGAGACATGTTCGGCGAGGATTGAAGGGAATTCCTTGGCAACACCTGGCGGCTGGCTGCCCGACAGCACCACAAGCGTTCCATTGCCGATGGCTTGGTCGATCGACACCAGCCCGCGCGTTACGTCCACGTCCTTCCAGCTTGGTCCGGGCACGACGAACCGGAACTGCTCTTCCGTTTCCTCATCAATCACCGAAAAGCTCTGTCTTGTCTCGCCGGGGCCCTGGAAGGCCACTGTAGGTACGCCTTCAAGCGCCAGCAGCTGAAGAAGATGCGCACCGGTAGCTCCGCCGATGGCGACGAGGGCAGTGGCTAGCCCTCCAAGCTGCCGAATCGCCCGGGCGACGTTAATCCCGCCGCCACCGGGGTCGACGTTCGGATCGGAGCATCGCAGTTTCAGTTCGGGGACTACCTGCGGCGCGGACGTGGCGTAATCGACCGTTGGGTTCAGCGTTATGGTCAGAATGTCGTTTCTCATAAGTTTGATACCGCGTTTTTCCCAAGGAACCGCGCCAGCATGACCAGAAGACTGCCGGAGAGGGTGAAGGACAGGCCGAGGCCGATGATGTAGGCGATGACCGCTGTAATGCTGGAGTTCACGGGGTCAAGGAAGAAATAGGGAAATTCGCCGTCCAGAAGCCCACGCAGCAGGGCATAGGTGGCGTAGGTGAGCGGCCAGATGGTCCAGACCAGAGGTTCCCAAAAGGTAAGGCCACGTTTGGGGGCATAGAAAATCCAAACCAGGAGACTGCCTATCGGAACGGCGGTGTGAAGCCCAAAGTCTGACAGAGCCTTGATGCCCTGCGGGTCATTTGTCGGTGCAAGCAGGACATGGTAGACAATGCCGGTGACAGCAATCCACACTGTCACCGCGGCGGGAAGGGAAGTGCCCGGCCAGCTCCCGCGCAGCGCCGCGCTTCCCAGAACCACGACCACCAGCGCATTGGTCAGGTAGGTGAAATACCGTGCCAGTGACCACAGTGCCGCCGCTGCGCCAGACTGGTTCATCTGGATAGTGAACTCGATGCCAATGGATGTGAGGGCGACAACAGATACGAGGCCGATGGCGGTTCGGGCCGTCATGGATAGGTGGGGTTCGGACATGGGCGGAATCTTGCACCCCATGCGTAAGTGTCAAGGCGGGAAGACGCCTGGCAGGGCCATCGCTTCTGGATTTTCGTTTCCACTCTTCCAACTTTCCGGGGAACTTCTCCGTAAAAAACGGTCAGATAGGGCAGGAAGATTCTGGGCCGGGGATTGCCATCGAGAGTGACAACCCTCTGGATCGGCGGTGCGACCCGCAGCGGAATTCACGAAAGACCGACAATCCGCCTTCCGATGGGCAGGCGCTGCGGTGAAGGATGCGTTGATTCGGTCGCGCCTGGATGCGTGGATGGTGGTATCTTCTTATATTTCCTGTAAGGCAGGCATAAAAATTGGACGGAGGAATGGCAAAAAATTTATTGGCGGTAGCCTCAACGTCCGCTGGGGATCCGCGATGTCGGGGGTAGTACACGCTCGCGGCGGTGTTCGGTCGCTCCTGGACTCAGGAGCGATAGCCTTCGTAATGGGCAGCACATTTCGGATTCCTGCAGCAGGTGTAACGGTGCACATATGGCAAAGGTCACACCGCGCAGGTCATGCCAGGGCTGAGTCTGGTCTGTCATCCGACATCACATTTTGATCTGTTCAGACACGGGAAACGTATGCATTCGGCCGGGGCACGCCCTGTACGGGAATTCCTTTGGTGGTTGATTGAGATCGATGATCGGTCTCGCTTTCAATTGTCGGAATCAGGTCCACCACGCGTCGATGGCTGAAATATCTTCGTCAGACCAGCCAAAGTGGTGCGCCAGTTCGTGCACGAGTACATGGGTGATGAGGCGCCCAAGGGGTTCATTGCCTCGCTCTGCCCATTCATCAAGAATTGGGCGGCGAAATAGCCAGACCGTGTCCGGGCTGGTGGGCTGGTCCTGGCTTGATTTCTCGGTCAGAGGGATTCCGTCGTAGAGACCCGTGAGCTCGAAGGGCTCCAGCTGCATTTCATCAAGGATCTCGTCGGGTGCAAGATCCTCGATTCGTAGCACGATTGCTCCAGCTGCAGAGCGGAAGGGCTCGGGAATCGAGGCGAGCGCCTCAAACGCCATCGCTTCGAACGCATCAAGACCTGGGGCAATCCAATTGGCGCTCGGGTGATCCATAGGGTCGGAATAACGCGGCAGACATCGAAGTGAAAGCGTGTGGAACGGGTGGCCGACCCCACAGTTTGGCATTTGAGCCAGTCATTGACTTCACCCTCATATTTCCGTCCACCCTCCTGATCCGCTCCGAAGTCACGGAAGCATTCAGATTCAAAATCCATACCGGAACCCTTGCGCATTTGCCGGGTTGCCGTGATAGATTGGCGGCGACATGGGAGCGGAAATGTCCGAAAACAAGACCAGGGCTACCGATGGCGATGTGATGGCGTTTCTCAATGCCGTCGAACCTGAGCGGCGAAGACTTGACGGATTACGACTGAATGGGATCTTTCAGGAGGTCACTGGCTTCAGGCCAGTCATGTGGGGATCCAGTATTGTTGGGTACGGATCCTATCACTATGTCTACAAGTCAGGCCGGGAGGGTGATTTCCTGGCAACCGGGTTCAGCCCGCGCAAGGCCAGTCTTTCCATCTACATCATGCCCGGCTACGCGGATTTCGGCGGCATCATGGAACGTCTTGGAAAGCATAGGACCGGGCGTTCATGTCTATACGTCAACAGACTTTCCGACGTCGACGAGAACGTGTTGCGCGAGTTGATCGCAGCGGGACTGCGTGACCTCGATGCCAGGTGGCCGGTTGCACCAAGCTGATTGAGTGCTCGCTCTCATGCGTCTGACGTTGCTGCCAGCGCGGTTCCTGACCGTAGTGGACATCGAATGGCCTCCGTGAAATGGAGCGGATGAGGAAACAGGGATCATGCAAATGACCATTACCCGCTTTGCGCCTTCACCTACGGGATATCTACATGTCGGGAACCTGCGAACCGCGTTGTTCAACTTCCTCATCGCACGCAAGTATGGTGGTACCTTTATCCTTCGGCTTGACGATACGGATCCTGAGCGGTCAAGGCCCGAATTCGCTGATGCGATCCAGGAGGATCTGGAATGGCTGGGCTTGAACTGGGACCGGCTCGAGCGCCAGTCAGATCGACTGGAGCGCTATGAGGTCGCGGCGGACAGGTTGCGGAAACAGAAGCGATTCTACGAAGCATTCGAAACGCCGACCGAGCTGGACCTGAAGCGCCGGAAGCTGCTGAATATGGGCAAACCACCTGTCTATGACCGTGCGGCGCTCAGTCTTTCTGATGAAGCGAGGGATATGCTGCGCGCCGAAAGAGGGCAGGGAGTCTGGCGCTTCCTGCTTGATCACCAGCGGGTTGAGTGGAAAGACGGAATCCTTGGTCAGACATCCATAGATGCTGCCAGCGTCTCGGACCCGGTATTGATCCGCCGGGACGGACAGGTGCTCTATACGCTCGCGTCTGCCGTTGACGACATTGAAATGGGCGTAACGCATGTGGTGCGCGGCTCCGACCATGTGACTAACACCGCAACGCAGATCCAGCTCATCAAGGCGCTTGCCGGGGATCCGCCATCCTTTGCGCATCATTCCCTTCTGACCGGTCCACAGGGAGAACCGCTGTCCAAACGGCTTAGCACTCTCGCTCTGCGTGATCTGCGTGACCAGGGCATTGAGCCCATGGCCCTGCTTTCGCAGATGGCACGGCTTGGATCATCCGATCCGGTTGTGCTTCGCGGATCGATCCAGGAGCTGACGGAGGGATTTGACATCACGGGATTTGGCGCTGCCCCGACAAAGTTCGACACGGAAGATCCTGGTCGGCTGACTGCCCGGTATCTGGGTGGGCTTTCGTTCGATGCTGTGGCGCAGGATGTTGCGGCGCTGGGCGTGCCAGGACACATCGCTGAGCGGTTCTGGGTGGCTGTTCGGGAAAACATTGGCACGCGCCAGGGAATGGGGGAATGGTGGGCGCTGCTTCGTGACGGGGCTGAACCGTTGGTGGACGACGCTGATCGCGGTTTCGTGGCCGAGGCGTTTGCGATGCTGCCGGAATTCCCGTTTGACAACGGCACCTGGGGTTCCTGGACCACAGCGGTCAGGGAGAGTACGGGCCGAAAGGGGCGGCGTCTGTTCATGCCGCTCCGAAAGGCCGTCACGGGGCGTGAGCGAGGTCCGGAAATGGCTGAGGTGATGGCTTTGCTGCAGAGGCCACCACAGCTTGAGCAATGATGGTCCGAATTGGCGAGAGGCGAACCTGGCGAAACCAGACCGGCGATGCCGGGTACACTCCCATGCCTCCAGAATGAACTGATAGCGGTGATGCTGAAGTCCCGGTGAATCGATCGGTTCAGTGGTGGAGCCGATCGGGATCGAACCGACGACCTCGTCATTGCGAACGACGCGCTCTCCCAACTGAGCTACGGCCCCATTTCAAATGATCATGTGAGGGCATTTTCAGATTCAGTCAAGTGAAGATTTACATCTTTGGATCAACGGATTCTTGCTGGGGATGACTCGCTTAAGGATTCCTGGCAGCGTGGATCCGCCGAATGCACTCATACGTATGTAGATCGCCAGTTCATTTACTCGTGGCTGACTGCCGACAAGATGGCCGTGGCGTTCTGCAGGCCTCCCTTTGTAAGATGCGTGTTGCGAAATGCGTAAGGGCGTGTGGTCTGCTCGAAGTCAGGGGTGAAGCGCAGATCAAGGATCGCGCTGCGTCATTCAGGAGCATGGTGGCCTGGCCGTATTGGGAAGCAAAGCTGGCGGGCGCACGCGTCAGGCTTCCGCTGCAGTAACGTTCACTCTCCTGTGGTGTTTCGCCCATTCAGGAGTGGTTTCGTGGATCATGGTCATTGAATGGAATGCAGCCGTGGGGCGCATCGGCTGTCGCCATGAAGCCCGAAGGTATTCGAACTTCCGCAACACCAGGACGCGGCACCTGTTTGCCTGGATGTGAATTCCTTTCCTCGACCGATTAATGCCACCTGGTCCTGACTTGATCTTTGCAGAATGCCAATGTCTAGCTGTGTCAGGACAGATGCCAGATCTGGATCAGTGGGCGAATTCACTAACTCCGGCAATCTGACCTCCGGACGCCTACGATCGGTTCGCGCTCGTCATCAATAGGCGGGCAGGACTGGCATTCCAGTCCTATTCCGCCGCTTCCAGATATTCCTCAGGTGGCGGACAGGTGCAGACCAGATGCCTGTCGCCATAGGTATTGTCCACCCTGTTTACTGGCGGCCAGTATTTGTCCACCCGAAACGCCCCAGCCGGATAACAGCCCTGCTCCCTGCTATACGGTCGGTTCCATTCTCCTACCAGATCCTCGACCGTGTGTGGCGCACGTTTCAGCGGGTTGTTTCCGGCGTCAATCTCACCTCTTTCGATTGCACCGATCTCCGCCCGGATCTCAAGCATCGCATTGCAGAACCTGTCCAACTCGGCTTTGGTTTCCGATTCCGAAGGCTCAACCATCAAGGTGCCCGCCACAGGCCAGCTCATGGTTGGAGCGTGGAAGCCGTTGTCCACCAAGCGCTTCGCGATGTCATCAACGGTGATGCCCGCACTCTCGGCAAATGGGCGCATGTCCAGAATGCATTCATGCGCAACACGCCCATTCTTGCCGGTGAACAGAATGTCATATGCGCCTTCAAGCCGCTTGGCGATGTAATTCGCGTTAAGGATCGCAACCTTCGTTGCCTGCGTCAGACCTTCACCACCCATGAGAAGCACATAAGCCCAGCTGATCGGAAGAATGGATGCCGAGCCATACGGCGCTGCGCTGACCGGACCTTCGTTACCTCCGGTTGCGGGATGTCCTGGTAGGAACGGCGCAAGATGCGCCTTGACGCCGATTGGGCCCATTCCAGGACCACCGCCGCCATGCGGAATGCAGAAGGTCTTGTGGAGATTCAGGTGACTTACATCGCCACCCAGTTCACCGGGTTTGACCAGGCCAACCAGCGCGTTCAGATTCGCGCCATCAAGGTAGACCTGCCCACCAAATTCGTGGGTGACTGCGCACACCTCGCGCACAGTTTCCTCGAACACACCATGGGTAGAGGGGTAGGTGATCATACATGCGGCCAGATTGCCACCGGCGGCTGCGGCTTTGGCGCGAAAATCCTCGATATCGATGTCCCCGTTATCCGCGGACTTCACGACCACAACTTCCATACCCGCCATCTGGGCGCTAGCGGGATTGGTGCCGTGGGCACTCACCGTAATGAGGCAGATGCGGCGATGCCCCTCACCGTTGGCGCGGTGGTAGGCAGCGATGGTCAGTAGTCCGGCATATTCCCCCTGAGCGCCGGAATTCGGCTGCAAGGACATCGCGTCATATCCCGTGATTCCGCAAAGTTTGGCCGAAAGATCGTCAAGCAATTCCCTGTAACCCTCGACCTGGTCGGCCGGAGCGAACGGATGAATGTTGCAGAATTCTGGCCAGCTGATCGCGGCCATCTCGACAGCGGCGTTGAGCTTCATCGTGCAGGAACCGAGTGGAATCATCGCCCGGTCGAGTGCCAGGTCACGATCAGCCAGACGCCGCATGTAGCGCATCATCTCCGTTTCGGCTCGGTTCATGTGGAACACCGGGTGTTCGAGATAGGGGGTCCTGCGGTGTAGATGTTCAGGAACGCGGTATTCCTCCGTGGCGCCTGCCTTGCGGTCGTGGATCCCGAAGGCTCGCCAGAGCCGCTCAATGGTCGCTGGCCGCGTGGCCTCATCCAAAGTGATGCCAATTCGGTCGTCTCCAATCCGACGCAGGTTGATCCGCTGACGTGCGGCGGCGTCGATGATGGTGCCCTGAAGCGCGCCCACCTTGACGGTTATCGTGTCGAAGAACGCTTTGGGTTCAATACTGAAACCCTTCTCTTCCAGTCCTCTTGCTGCGCGTACCGCCTTGTTGTGAATCCGTTGGGCTATGGCTTTCAGCCCTTCGGGTCCATGGAACACGGCGTAAAAGCCAGCCATCACCGCGAGAAGCGCCTGCGCCGTGCAGACATTCGACGTGGCCTTCTCCCGCCGGATGTGCTGTTCCCGCGCCTGCAGTGACAGACGGTAGGCCTTGTTGCCCCGTGCGTCGATGCTCACTCCGACAAGCCGTCCTGGCATGGCTCGTTTATGTGCATCCCGGCAGGCCATATAGGCGGCGTGCGGGCCCCCATATCCCATCGGAACCCCGAATCGCTGGGTGGAGCCGACAGCGATGTCGGCGCCCATTGCGCCAGGTTCCTTCAGAAGCGTGAGCGCCAGAGGATCCGCAATCATGATTCCGAGCGCCTTGATCTTGTGCAGCGCAGTGATCTGGGTGGTGAAATCGCGCACATCCCCGTAGGTGCCCGGATACTGGAAAATCGCGCCAAACAGCCCATCTGCCTGCATGTCCTCTGGGTCGCCGACCTCGACCTCAATGCCCAGCGGTGCCGCCCGGGTGCGCATCACCGCGATGTTCTGGGGGTGGCAGTTCACGTCAATGAAGAACTTCGTGGCCTTTGATCTTGAGACGCGCCGCGCCATCGCCATCGCTTCCGCGGCAGCGGTTGCTTCGTCAAGAAGGGAGGCATTGGCGATTTCGAGACCCGTCAGGTCGCAGACCATGGTCTGAAAGTTCAGAAGCGCTTCCAGTCGACCTTGACTGATCTCTGGTTGATAGGGTGTGTAGGCCGTGTACCACGCCGGATTCTCCAGGATGTTCCTCTGAATCGCGGGAGGTGTGACCGTGCCGTGATAACCTTGGCCAATCATTGTCGAGAATACCCAGTTTTTCTTTGCGACCTGCCGCATGTGATGGATCAGCTGACGTTCCGACCTGGGTTCGCCGAAGTCGAGCGGTTGTTCCTGGCGGATCGACTGTGGCACGGTCTGGTCGATAAGCTCGTCCAGCGATTCCGCGTTGACGGTGGCTAGCATCCTGTCCATCTCTGACGGTGAGGGACCGATATGGCGACGGTTGGCGAAATCGTAGGGCAGGTAGGTCGTAGGGGTAAACGGCATGTCTCGCTCCGTTCGGTGCGCGGGATAGGACAGAGGGCCTCCCGAACGGGAGGTGTAGATAAGGGTTCACCGGATCGAGGTTCCTCTGTCGGCATCAATCCGGTAGCTGGTGACTAACCCACAAACTCCTCGTATTCGGATTCATCCATGAGATCGTCCAGGGTCGAGGGATCGGTCACGGTCATCTTGAAGAACCAGGCGTCGCCCATGGGATCCTCATTCACCTTTTCCGGTTCGTCCGCAATCGCTTCGTTTACCTCAACGATTTCGCCATCAAGGGGAGCGAGAATGTCTGAGGCGGCCTTGACGGACTCGATCACTGCCACTTCGTCTCCCTTTGTCACCTTGGTGCCCGGCTCGGGCAGTTCCACAAAGACCACATCGCCGAGCTGCTCACTGGCATGTTCGGTGATTCCGACGATCACGATATCGCCTTCTGCGCGAAGCCATTCGTGTTCTTCGGTGAATTTCATGTCTTCCTCCAGTATTGATCAGCGTTTGAAACCCGTTGGCCTGAACGGCATGTCCGCGATTTTCCCCGGCAGGCGCCTGCCGCGGACCTCTCCGAAAACAGTCGTGCCGGTCTGGCTGCGTTCCGTTGAAACATATCCCATGGACATCGGTCGCTCAATGCTGGGTCCGAACGCGCCTGACGTCACCTTTCCGATTGGCTCTCCTCCTTCGGCCTCGGCGTATATCAGGGTGCCGGCCCGCATTGGAGCCCGACCTTCTGGCAGCAGTCCGATTCGCCGGCGCTTGGTGCCGTTCGTGAGGTCAGCCAGGATTCGTTTCGCACCAGGAAATCCGCCTTCGCGTTCGCCGCCAGTGCGGCGCGCTTTCTGCACCGCCCATTCCAGAGCGGCCTCGACTGGACTTGTGGAGGCGTCAATGTCGTTGCCATAGAGGCAGAGGCCGGCTTCGAGTCTCAGTGAATCCCGGGCGCCGAGGCCGATGGGTTCGACACTTCCGTGCGCCAAAAGCGCCCGGGCGAATGCCTCGGCCTGTTCTTCGGGCACGGATATCTCGAAGCCGTCCTCTCCAGTATACCCTGAGCGCGATATCCAGAGTGTGCCATAATCCGAACTGAGTACGGCTATATCCATAAATCGCATGTCGACGACCTCTGGCACGACACTCAGCATCGCGGTTTCCGCGTTCGGGCCCTGAAGCGCCAGCAATGCCCGGTCGGTCACCTCCTCGATTTCGCACGTTTCCACCAGATGCGCCCGCAGATGCGCGATGTCGCCCTCCCTGCATGCAGCATTGACGACCAGAAGCAGGTGGTCGCCGCGGTTTGCGATCATCAGATCATCGATTATGCCACCTTCATCATTGGTGAATAGAGCGTATCGCTGCCGTCTTTCCGCGAGTCCGAGAACGCTGACGGGGACCAGTGATTCCAATGCTCCCGCCGCATCCGCCAGAATACCGGATTTCGGACGCAGCAGCACCTGTCCCATATGGCTTACGTCAAACAGCCCCGCAGCCGTCCGGCAGTGCAGGTGTTCCTTCATTACACCCAGCCCGTACTGTACAGGCATCTCGTAGCCTGCGAATGGCACGGTTTTTGCGCCGAGTTCGATGTGAAGGTCGTAAAGACCCGTTCGATTCAGTTCAGCCATGCGTCCTGTTCCTCCATCCCAACATGCCGCACGCGGTCCAATTCTGAGTGGCATCGTCACCAGGTCAACCCCATCCGGGCGCTCTTTCATGGGTTGCCGAATCAGCGTGGAAGCTGCGTTTATGCAGATGTAGAAGAAATTAGGAAAAGCCAAGCCAACCGCTGGGCAACACGCGGATTTGTGTGGATAGAGGCTCTCATGAAGTGCGTCCGGGAATTGCCGTGGCTGACGACCGTTTGCACCCGCAAGGTTCCTGTCCCGTCCACGGTTCTGCGGCGTGTCGGATATCGGGAGAAACCCATACCGTGCCAAATCAGGGACGGGGTTGATGTTGGATTGATACATTCTGCGGCAATGGGATTGTCCGTTAGAGATGCTTCAATCGATGCGATGACATTTCGCTGCTGATAGCGAGTAGTCTGGCTCCCGTGTCGAATTGCCGATGCAAATTCCGCGACTTTGGCAAGCGTGAGGCCGAAGAGGTCAAAATGCCCATCATTGGCTTCCGCATCCGGCGTTTGGGCAGGGTTTTGTCACCTTGGATCCCACACCGTTCCAATGCCACTTCCGGAAATACGGTTACGTCAACGCCTGCCGGACTGTCCCGAGTCAATGCCAAAGCTGCCACAACCCGATCCAACCGGGAATCATGATCGACCAGAGCGAAGACGGAAAGCCTGTTGCACTTAGTTGTCAGGCACTTCATCGCGTCGGCCTGCAGGTCGTCCGGAGGTAGCCATGGTTGTCCATCCCAGAATCTTTTCTGGTTCAGTTTCCGAAGGATCACGGTCACCGGTCTCAGATTCCCAATGACTGGATGAGATCCTCTAGATCCTGTTTGAGCTCGGGAACCGTCTCTCTCTCGAAAGCTTGCCGAAGTGGAAGCGTTGCTTCGGTCCCCTCGAGCCAGACCAGGCCCAATGCCGCCGCGTCACGCACGAGAGATGCCTCATGATGCAGCCCGGCCCTAATGAGCCTCGAGTGGAAAGTGAGTCCTGAAGCGATGTCCAATGCAGCATTTCTGCCAAAACTTCGGGATGTACGATCGACGAAGTCGCCCGCACCTGTGAATAGCCAATTCAACTGTCTCTCGATCGAAGGGTCTGGTCTCCAGAGGTCAATGGTGGTGGCGTTGGCCAAAGGCGTTTCTCCTTCTCCCGCTCAGAGAAGTGCAAATGGTTTATTTCCCACTCCTGTAGAAACTGAATCGCCATATGGGTTGTTTGCCGCTTCCCGGTGGGACGTATGCGGGCAACCTCGGCTGGTCAGGCATCCATGTCCAGCCGTAAGGAGTTCCAGGGTATTTCCGCTGACCGCCCCCGGCAGTTCCGCCCGGACTTCGCATGGACTGGGCGGGTTCGGTGCGTCACGGCGTTGTTGGGGCTGACGCGTCCGGTATTCCTCCGCTTCCAGGCCACCGGGATCGCATCTGGATACCCTCAACCTTCCGGATCGCACGGCTGGCGCCAGATCCTTTCGCGGGTTCTGCAGCGCAATGTTACGTCCATTGTGACTCTTCAGCTGAGCGCGCCTATAGGGGGGTGCATTGTCACACCGTTGGTTTCACTGCCTTGAAACCCTTCCAGCCCGGCGGTATTCGCATGCCATCCGCCGCGGGAGACCGGGAATGTCGATTGATCTGCAGAAGGCCGCCAATGTGGCGAAACTGGCCCGCATCAGGGTCGAGAACAGTACGCTTCCGGATCTGGCGCGGGAATTCAACAATATACTGGGCTTCATCGAACAGCTCAACGAAGTGAATGTGGATGGTGTGGAGCCTATGGTGTCAGTGACTCCGATGCGACTCAAACGCCGGATCGATACGGTCACCGACGGAAACATGCAGGACCGGATTCTGTCGAACGCACCCGACGCCCGCGAGGGTTTCTTTGCCGTGCCGAAAGTTGTCGAATGACCGGGAAACTTTCAGCGCTGACCATCGCCGAAGCACGAACGAAGCTGCAGGCGGGAGAGATCACCTCGGTCGAGCTGGTGGAGGCCTGCCTGGCCGAGATGGAAGCCGCGGATGCGCTGAACGCGTTCGTGCGCCGAACTCCGGAAATCGCGATTGAGCAGGCGAAAGCCGCCGATGCACGGATCACGCAGGGCGAGGCACCGTCAATGTGTGGCATTCCACTTGGAATCAAGGATCTATTCTGCACCAAAGGTGTGTCAAGCCAGGCGGCAAGCCGCATTCTTTCGGGATTTCGGCCAGAATATGAATCAACGGTCACACGGAACCTCTTCGATGCAGGCTCCGTCATGCTCGGCAAACTCAACATGGATGAGTTCGCCATGGGGTCCAGCAACGAGACCTCGGCCTATGGCAATGCCGTAAGTCCCTGGAGGCGTTGCGATGACGACGCACCACTTGTGCCCGGAGGTTCCTCCGGCGGTTCGGCGGCCGCGGTGGCTGCGGATCTATGCCTTGCCGCGACTGGAACCGATACCGGCGGGTCCATAAGGCAGCCTGCCGCATTCACCGGAATCACGGGGCTCAAGCCTACCTACGGACGTTGCTCGCGTTGGGGCATCATCGCTTTCGCTTCATCGCTGGATCAGGCGGGACCAATGACGAAGACCGTTCGGGATGCCGCGATCATGCTTGGCGTTATGGCGGGACATGATCCGAAAGACTCGACTTCGGCCGATCTGGCCGTGCCCGATTTTGAGGCGGCGCTGACCGGAGATGTCAGGGGAAGGAAGATCGGGCTTCCAAGGGAATATCGTGTGGAGGGCATGCCCGAAGACATTGAGAGGCTCTGGGCGGACGGTGCGGAAATGCTGCGCGACGCTGGTGCCCAGATTATCGACATTTCGCTTCCACACACCAGATACGCGTTGCCTGCCTATTATGTGATAGCCCCTGCGGAGGCTTCCTCAAACCTCGCGCGCTATGATGGAGTTCGGTACGGTCACCGGGCGAGGCTGGATGAGGACGGAGGCGTGACGGAGATGTACGAGATGACCCGGGCCGAAGGATTCGGACCGGAGGTGCAGCGGCGGGTGATGATTGGAACCTATGTGCTGAGCGAGGGATTCTATGACGCCTACTATAACCGGGCCCGAAAGGTGCGGGCGCTGATCAAGCGCGACTTCGAATCGGTATTCGCAGATGGAATCGATGCGATAATGACGCCGACGACGCCTTCGGCCGCGTTTGGACTGGGTGAGCTGATCGATTCCGATCCCGTTCGGATGTACCTCAATGACATCTTCACGGTGACGGTGAATCTTGCCGGCCTTCCCGGAATCTCTGTCCCAGCGGGACTGGACAGCCAGGGGCTGCCATTGGGGCTTCAGTTGATTGGCAGGCCCTGGGAAGAGGGAGATCTGCTGAATCACGCCTATGCGCTTGAAAGGGCAATAGGCTTTGCTTCCAAACCGGATCACTGGTGGCGATGACCGTGGCAGCCATTCTGAATATGTGCCGGTCTGCGCTGGCCTTGAGTGCTCTGGCGCTGGCAGCATGTGTGCCGGTTCCTGAGCTGGAACCCGCTGGAGCTGACGCTCCCGCACCTGTGGAGGATGCGAATATTTCAGCGGAGAATGGGAACGAAGGCATGGAAGGTCCTGGGATCGAAGAAGCCGACGAGGTGACCGAACCAGCAAAGGACACGGCTGTAGCGACGACACCTTTGACTGACGATGCCGATACGGGCCGAATCTCGGATGAGCAGGACTTCGATGCCGTATCGAACCGGCAGACCATTGAAAGCGATGCCGCTCGGCTTAAGGCGCAGCGTGAAGCCTATCTGGAGATCAGGTACATTGATTTGCCGGTGCGTAGCGACGGGCTTCCGCCGAATATCGTGGAATTCGCTCTGTCGACCAGCAATGCCGTTGGAGAGCAGGTCTGGGACCGCATTGGGATCTTCTCGGAGAAAAGGCACCAGACGAACTGCGCCAGCTACGCCCATGAAGATTTCGCTCAGGAAGCGTTTCTGGCCAATGGTGGTCCTCAGCGGAACTGGCAAAATCTTGATCCTGACGGCGATGGCTTTGCATGCGGTTGGGATCCGACGCCCTTCCGGGACAGCGTGGCTGCAAACGAGTGATCGAGTTCCCTTCTCCCAATTTCGGGTGCCGTCGTGATGGGGCCTGCCCCGATATGGTAGTGCTGCATGGCACCGCAATGGAAAGCGCTGAGGCTGCGCTTGAGCGGCTCTGCTCTCCGGAATTCGAGGTTTCCGCTCACTACCTGATCGCGAGCGATGGCGAAGTATATCATATGGTCGATGAGGATCTTCGGGCTTGGCATGCCGGTGCCGGAAGCTGGGGCGGTGCAGGGGACATCAATTCAAGATCCATTGGCATCGAACTGGACAATGCTCCCGGTCTGCCATTTCCCGAACCGCAGATGGCGGCACTGGAAACCCTGCTTGCAGACATTCTGGAACGTTGGTCCATTGCTTCGGAACGGGTGATTGCGCATTCTGATATGGCGCCGATGCGCAAAATTGATCCTGGCCCGAGGTTTGACTGGCGAAGGCTGGCGCTGGCACGTCTCTCCGTCTGGCCCGAAGATGAGCTGGAATCTGCGGCGGAGCTGCATGGACAGGATGCTGGAGATGTTCCCAGCGAAGCGGCCTTCCGAGAGGCGGCGTTGAAATTCGGGTATCCGGATGTGGAAACCGAAGTCCTGCTTGCCGCGTTTCGACTGCGTTTCCGTCCACAGGCTGAGGGACGGTTTTCGAGATTTGATCTTGTGGCCATGCGACACTTGGCCGGACGCTTTCCGGTTGATCGGAACCTGACCACAGCCTAGTCTGCACAACGCACGGATGGCTGGACGGCCGCTGGCGGTAGTCAGAGGAAAGTCCGGACTCCACAAAGCAACGGTGCCGGGTAACGCCCGGCCGGGGTAACCCGAGGGAAAGCGCCACAGAGAACAGACCGCCCGAGTGACCGGGCAAGGGTGAAACGGTGGGGTAAGAGCCCACCGCGGGCCGGGCAACCGGCCCGGCATGGCAAGCCCCACCGGGAGCAATGCCGAATAGGGACCTCGTGCGGCATGTCCGCGGAGCGGCTTTGGCTCTAGAGGTCCGGGTTGGCAGCTATAGGCGTCTGGTGACAGGCGTCAGAGATGAATGGCCGTCCAACGGCGGTTACTGCCGTGGACAGAATCCGGCTTGCAGGCCGTCCGTGCGCCCATCGGATCCTGGCAGAATCTCCAGAACGTGGACTGGGACCACCCTGCACGTGGATGATTTCGATTGACACCCGCGCTGGTTTGGATCAATTGCAGTATCTGAAGGAATTCGGGCTGGTTCTATGCCGCCCTGCTAAGGAGCAAGAGAAATGGCTAAGCCCACAACGATCAAGATTCGCCTAAACTCCACCGCCGATACCGGCCATTTCTATGTCACCCGGAAAAACACGCGCAAGATGACCGAAAAGATGGTGATGCGTAAATACGATCCTGTGGCGCGCAAACATGTCGAATACCGGGAAGGCAAGATAAAGTAGGGGCAAGGTCCTTCAGTCACATCTTCCTTTAGCCTTCCCTGACGGCGAACGGCCGCATACGCGTTTCAGTGACCAGTTTGGCACTTCATATTCTCCAATAACGCTCCGTCCAGACTGTCGCGCTATGGCCCGTGCCATTCGCGCCGCGTCGATGTACCTCGGTGATCCTGCTCGCATCCACAAGCAGGGCCATTAGGCATGGGCTGTGGGACTCCGCATCTCCTGATAATCGGCTCACATGTCGAACATGGCTACGGTCCTTGCGGGCTGGAGCCTATGGCGGCATTCCGCTCCGTAGGAACCTGGACTTCCGGCAGCTCATTTGGCCCTTCAGGCGCGCATGGGAGATTTGGTGTTAGCTGTCCTGCCGAATCCAGACCAGGTCTCGCATTGTTCCCATTCCAGGGCGATTCACGCTGTAGGAGGCCCGGATCGGGCCGACTCGCCCGTCTACTTCGCGCATGCCGCCTACCACGAAAGCATGCCGGGCAAGGCGCGAATTGCAGGGGGTAGCAACATTGCCATAAACTGTCCCGAACCGGACTGATCTGCTATGGTCTGCCATGGCTATCCTGTGCAGAGACTGCTTGGAAGAATCCTCCATGCCGGGCGGGCGCTGTCCGGCATGCCTGTCTCCTCGCGTTGTCTCGCATCCGGAACTCCTTGCTCTTTCGATTGCCCATGTTGACTGCGACGCCTTTTATGCCAGCGTCGAGAAACGCGACAATCCCGATCTGGCCGATAGGCCGGTCATCATTGGCGGCGGCAAGCGGGGGGTCGTTTCCACAGCCTGCTACATCGCCCGAATCAAAGGCGTCCGGTCGGCGATGCCCATGTTCAAGGCGCTGCGGCTGTGCCCTGAAGCCGTGGTCATCAAACCGCGAATCTCCGTCTATGCCGAAGTTAGCAGGCAGGTCCGCGGAATGATGGAGGAACTCACACCCGCCATCGAACCGCTTTCCCTCGATGAAGCGTTTCTGGATCTCTCCGGCACGCAACGCCTCCATGGCCGTCCGCCAGCAGCAATGCTTGCCTATCTGGTAAGGCGGATGGAAGATGAGCTGGGTATCACCGGCTCAATCGGACTTTCCCACAACAAGTTCCTTGCCAAAGTTGCTTCGGACCTCGACAAGCCCCGGGGCTTTGCGGTTATCGGCAGGGCTGAAACTGAGGATTTCCTGAAGGACCGGCCGGTGCGGCTGATCTGGGGGGTGGGCAAGGCTTTCCAGAAGTCGCTCGAAAGGGCAGGCGTCCGTACCTTTGCGGATCTCAGGCGCTGGGACAGAAAGGAACTTGCGGATCGGTTCGGTTCCATGGGTGAGCGGCTCTGGCATCTTGCCCGAGGCGAGGATCACCGCCGCGTTCAGCGTGACGCTCCAATAAAGTCGATCTCCAGCGAAACCACGTTCTTCGAGGACACGGCCGATGGTGACATTCTCGATGGCCATATTTGGCGCCTCAGCGAACGGGTCTCTGACCGTGCCAAGGCGAAGGGAATCGCTGGCAAAGTTGTTACCCTAAAGCTGAAACGGGCTGACCACCGTCTTCTAACCCGTCGGGCGAGCCTAACCGATCCCACACAGATGGCTGACCGGATCTACCGTACCGCACGCGCTCTATATTTCGCCGCTGACAGCAGAGGGCCATACCGGCTTCTCGGAATAGGTCTTAGCCAGCTTGCACAGGCCGATGAGGCTGACCGCTCCGGGGATCTTCTGGATCCCGGCGCCGAACGACGTGCCCAGGCGGAACGTGCGACCGACGCTATCCGGGGCCGATTCGGCAGGAACATGATCATCAAGGGGCGCGCCCTCCGCTAGTGGAAGTGAGTGGGCCATGGCTGTTCCTTCCACATTGGCCCTACAGTCTGCCTATTCAGCCTGACCCTTGCCTGGGAAAGGGTCAGGTTCTCAGTAATCCTACTCGGCAGCCAGCGGTGTATCCTGCTGTCCTGTCCGCGTGAGTTCAGCTGTCACCCCGCGCATGAGCGCCCGAAACGCCTGAAAACCCCTGCCCGGCGCGACCTGTTGCTCATTCATGTAGAGTGACCGGTCGATTTCAACCTGAATTACGTGCTGGCCCCTCTTTGGCTGGCCGTAATGCTGTGCTGTATACGCACCGGCGAAGGGTGTGTTGCGCGCAACACGTAGCCCCGCACCCTGGAACGCCGCTTCCACCCGGTCCACGAAGTCCTGTCGGGCAGTGGTGCCAAAGCGGTCACCCAGCACGACTTCGGGATATGGCATACCATTGCCGCCGAGACCTTCAACGGCTGCATGCGGCATTGAATGGCAGTCGATCAGAATCGCCTCGCCAAACTGTTCCCGGACATCATCCAGAAGTGCCTGGAGGCGATCGTGATATGGCCGCCAGTATTTCTCGAGTCGAAGCTGGGCCTGGCGCAGCGTGATCCTGCCGGGATAGATGGCGCGGCCATTTGTCACCACGCGGGGAATCACCCCGAGCCCTGAAATTACCCGTGGGTTGCTGGCGCTCCCGCTCACGTTGGCGATCAGCGCCGCGTCCAGTTCGTCGGCTGATCGATTGAGATCAATGAAGGCGCGAGGCACCAGCGCGGCCAGCAACGGTGCGCCGAACGACGGTGCATCTCCGAACAGCATGTCAACGAAGGCATCCTCGGAAGAACGAATCGCCTGTCCGTCCAGCCTGCTCTGTTGCAGAAAGCTCCTGGGATAGTCGCGGCCACTGTGAGGAGAGGCGAAAATGACATTCGAGGTCCGGGTTGCAGGTTCCAGGAGTTTGAAAGGTACCTTGTTCATCCGCTCCCCCTCTCAGTCGATATCGCGCCGTTCATTCGATGCCAAGTGCCTTGAACCAGCCCTGGCTATCACCTATACACCCTGAAGTCCGTGCGATCCGCATCCCGTGTTCCGAATTCCGGGCGGGGGTTTCGGAGTGTCGGTCTGGACTATACTGGGGCGGTTAGCTCAGCGGTAGAGCACTACGTTGACATCGTAGGGGTCACTGGTTCGATCCCAGTACCGCCCACCATAGCCCGAATGGGTGTAACGAATCACATCGGCGCAGCCGCGCCGCGACACATGGGAAGAGGTCATGAAGGTTCGCAACTCGCTTCGCTCGCTGAAGAACCGGCACCGGGACTGCCGTGTCGTGCGCCGCAAGGGCCGCGTCTACGTCATCAACAAGACACAGCGCAGATTCAAGGCTCGTCAGGGCTGATATTTCGGCACGTCCACGCGGATAGCCTCCCTAGGTGGCCGTCCGTGGTTGCGGGCATGGTGAATCCAGCAATCGGGCTGGAATGGGACCTGTCAGGCCGGAGGGCCCACCAGGTACCCTCACGCCATCGGATCAGCCATAAACCCTCTGGTCCTCAATCACCTTGCCGTCATTTGGCAGGCTTCCCGTCGGAACTAGTTCCACCCGTCCTCTCAGTTTTAGCACATCAGCGACCGAGGCTTCATACCGGGCCGGATCGTTCGCATCGGATTCCACCTGCACGACCATGACGTCCCGGCCACCGTCGCGGCTCACGACCACGCGCGCCCGGGATACCTCATCATATAGTGCCACAAAGGCGGCGACCTGCTCCGGCCGCACGAACATTCCCTTGATCTTTGTGGTCTGGTCGGCGCGCCCAAGCCAGCCCTGGATTCGCATGTTGGTGCGCCCGCAGGGCGATATGCCTGGAAGCACCGCCGACAGATCACCTGTGGCAAATCGTATCAAAGGGTAGTCCGGGTTCAGGGTGGTAACGACAATCTCCCCAACCCGACCTTCGGGAACCGGATCGCCGGTTCCAGGGGTTACGATCTCGACAATCACCCCCTCGTCGACAATCATGCCCTCCATGGCTGGGCTCTCATAGGCGATGTTGCCGAGGTCGGCTGTGCCGTAACACTGCAGGCAGGAGATTCCCTGGTCGGCATATTCGTTCCTGAGCGAGGGAAAGAGAGCACCGCCTCCAACAACCGCCCTGGTGACCCGTAGACGGACATCAAGATCCCGTGCTTTGTCGAGGATCGTTTTCAGATAATCTGGAGTGCCGGCATAGGCGGTGACCCCAAGGGCTGCGGCTGCCTGAACCTGGAGTTCCGTCTGACCGGTACCTGCTGGAAAAACCGACGCTCCAACAACCCGGGCACCGCTCTCAAACATCATCCCTGCTGGAGTCATGTGATAGGAAAAGCAGTTTTGAACGATATCACCTTTGCCAATCCCAGCGGCGGCCAGAAACCGGCCCATCCGATACCAGTCAGCCTCCAGACTGCCGGGTTCATAGATCGGGCCCGGAGATTGAAACAGATGGTCGAATCCGCCTGGTGCTCTGGTCGTGAAGCCGCCAAATGGCGGACAGGCGGCCTGAGCGTTCATAAGTTCTGACTTCCGGATGATCGGAAGCCTTGCAAGCGCCGCTCGTTCCGTGATCGAGGTCGGCTCTATTCCGGCAAGACTCGCTGCGAGCGCTGGGGCGCTGGCTTTGGCAGTCGCGATTCTCGCGGGAAGGATGCGGGCAAGATCGGCAGCGCGCTGGTCGGCGCTGCGGGTCTCCAGTTCATCGAAATGGGCGGTCATCATATGGCTCCATCAGCAGGCCCCCGACATCGCGCCGAGTTGACGCAGCGACATTGTAGACAATTGTATACTGTTTGCCGATGCATTTGAACCGCTTTGTGGCACGGTTCCGCGCAAACGTTTGGAAGGGGTGGCTCCATGGGAACATCTGGCCTTGAACGCCAACAGGCGCTGGATATCAGCGATTACAGTGGGCGAATACGGTTTCATCAGGATCTCCAGACCATGGAGGTGGATCTGTCCGACCTGCATCTGTCCAATTCGGCTGCAGTCAATGCCCTGTACGACCAGCTTGAGCAGCAGATTGGCGACACCGGTGAGGATCTCTGGTTCTTTCTGATCAATTATTCCGGGAGCCGCATTGATCCGGCGGCATGGTTTGCCTTTTCGCGCCGCGGCAAGATGCTGAACATCGCCCATTCGATGGGTACGGTTCGCTGTGACGCCTCGGAGGAGACGCGGCGCCAGATAGAACGCGATGCCGGTACGGAGAATTTCGACGCCAATCTTTTTTCGGATCGTGAAAGCGCGATTGAGAGGCTGAAATCACTGCCTTCCAGGCGTCGCAGGAAGATCGTCCATAGTTCCAGCTACACGCTTGCCGACTTTGAGCCGCGGGTCCGCTTCATGCAGGAAGACCGGATCATGGACATCGATCTGTCTGATCTCAGGTTGCGGCACAGCCGTGATGTCGACGACCTGATCGACTATCTTGAACGGCGAATCGAGCAGACCGGTCGGCGATGGTTTTTTCTGATCAATTACAGCAACTGTCAAATCGAGCCCGCTGCCTGGGTTCAATGGGCCCGGCGGGGTAAGGAACTGAACGTCGGCGGCTCGCTCGGGACGGTTCGTTACGAGACCGGTTAGCAGACCGAGGCGGACATTCGGCTTCGCGCCGAGTCCCAGGGATTTCATCCCAACATCTGCAGTACCCGTAAAGATGCGCTCGCCCGAATCAGCGAGCTGAGTGCAGGAATGAAATAGCGTGACCGGAGCGGCCACCCACTCCCGGAAATCAGGCTCTTTCAACTGAGCCAGCGCTTGCGGCGGCGGTAACTGCGGACATCGCGATAGCTCTTCCGGCCCTCTTCCGAGAGGCCGAGGTAGAATTCCTTCACATCCGGATTCTCGCGCAGCTCGTCAGCGGGCCCATCCATCACCACTCGGCCTGACTCCAGTATATAGCCATAATGCGCGAAGCGCAGCGCGACGTTCGTGTTCTGCTCGGCAAGAAGAAAGCTTACACCTTCCTTCTCATTGAGATTCCGTACAATGCCGAAAATCTCCTCGACAATCCGCGGGGCAAGTCCCATCGATGGCTCATCCAGCAGAACCGTTTCGGGTCGGGACATTAGAGCCCGACCGATCGCTGCCATCTGCTGTTCGCCGCCCGAAGTGTAGCCCGCCAGACTCCTGCGCCGCTCGAACAGCCGTGGAAAGTAGCCATAGACCATCTCCAGATCTCCGGCTATCGCGCCGCGGCCATCGCGCCTCGAATATGCACCGGTCAGCAGATTCTCCTCGATGGTCAGATGTTCGAAACAGTGGCGGCCCTCCATCACCTGGATCACGCCACTCTTTACGAGTTCGGTGGGGTCGCTGTGAGCGATGTTCCTGCCGCGGTAAGTGATCGTTCCCTTGGTGACCTCTCCGCGTTCCGAGCGCAGCAGGTTGGAAATCGCCTTCAGCGTTGTGGTTTTGCCCGCGCCGTTACCGCCCAGGAGCGCCGTGATTCCACCCTTTGGGACGGTCAGGCTAACGCCGCGCAGCACGAGGATCACATGGTTGTAGATCACCTCAATGTTGTTGACCTCAAGCAGGGTTTCATTGGCTTGTTGCGAGTCCAGCATCAGTCCTCCATCCGTTTCCGTTGTGCCTCATTCCCGGAAGTGGCATATGGCTGCGCGAATCCGTCGGTCAGGTCGGTCCGGATTGGGAAGGATGCGGTGGATGATCCGCCCTCCTTTGCGGCTGAATACACCCGGATACCGTGCGGTCACAACGCGGTCGTGCGTCCATATGGGCGTGATGTCCACCACTGCCGGAACCGTATGCGAGATTCGCAGGGCTTTCACGATTGAATCCCGGCTGTCATCAGGCTGGCCAGTGCCACTGTTACCGGTGTGGCTTTCATTCGGGGTGTCTCCATCAGTTGCCTGTTTCGGTCCACTGCTTCCAGTCCGAAGAGCAATGACTGACCCTGTTCCGACAGGCGGGCGGAACATCGGAAGCTGAAATCTCCGCCTCAGCCATCGGATTTCGCGCCAGAAACGGCCACATTTCCATGGAACCTGAACCTATGGTGGCTGTCCGGGTAGCGCAAGGCCTCTTCGCGGGGTGAACAGGGCTATCGCCCCTGGATTTTCGCTGCTGTGACGAGGTCTTTCGGGCCCCTCGAAATCTCCCTGGATCCTGCACTTTTCACCCAATCAGTCCGGTCTTCCACTCCGAAGCGCAGCGCCAGGGAGTGGATGTCGTGATGGTATGTGTGGCGACCCCTGAAGGACTCGAACCCTCAACCTGCTGATTCGAAGTCAGCTGCTCTATCCTGTTGAGCTAAGGGGCCTCCCACAGGCACCTGTGCGCCAGCCACCACCCGGAATCAAGGCCTCAATGCGTCCAGACCACGCGGCGGTCCGTGGCGAAGTTCTCGCCATAGCCACGCGGCCGGATGCCCGGCCTGCGCGGCTTGGGTACGCACACGGTCGCCTCAATTCCTTTCGAACGGGCATAGGCCTCCGCCGCCTCCCGGCTGGTGAAGGACAGCCGGATCTGGGACTGGGTGTCCGCCGAGCCGGTCCATCCCATCAGGGGATCAATCCCGCAGGCGCTGTCGGGGGTGAATTCAAGTATCCACCGCCGGGTTCCGGCGGTGCCGGAGGTCATCGCGGACCTCGCGGGCTGGTAGATGCGCGCGGACATGGCCTTCCCTCCGTCTCTCCGGGGAATATGGCAGCGTCAGGGTCGGGAGCGCAAGCCCCTCCACATAAATTTGGTGACAGGCTTTGGCCGCAGCGTCCCATGGGCCTGGAATTAGTGGGGGAAGGGCCAGAGTCTCAGCTTTTCCTTCGCGATACGCCATAGTTGCGCCAGACCGTGTGGCTCGGCAACAAGGAAAATCACGATCAGGGCACCGATCAGGATGAACTCGATATGGGCCGCAACATCAGTGGGCCAACCAAGCGCACCGACCAGCAGGTTCTTCAGGAACACCGGCCCAAGCACGAGAAAAGCTGCTCCCGCGAAGCTGCCGAATATGGAGCCCAGCCCTCCGATGATGATCATGAACAGCACAAGGAATGACTTCTGGATACCAAATGCCTCACCCACTTCGGCTGCGCCAAGATAGACACTGAAGAACAGGGCTCCCGAAATTCCAACCAGAAAGGACGAAACGGCGAAGGCGGACAGCTTTGCCGCCAGAGGATTCACACCGATGATTTCCGCCGCTATGTCCATGTCGCGAATCGCCATCCATTTTCTCCCGGAGGATCCGCGCGTGAGGTTCCGGGCCAGCCAGGCTGCGCCCAGCACAAATACAAGGCAGAACAGATATGCGGCCCAGGCCGGCGCTGCCGGTCCCGTGACATCAATTCCGAACATTCCGCGTGTTGGCGCGTTGATCTGACCCGAAGCCGAGTAATTGTAGCTCCATTCCCATTTGTTGAAGACCCAGACGAGAAAGAACTGCGCCGCCAGTGTCGCCACAGCGAGATAGAAGCCCTTGATCCGAAGTGATGGAAGGCCGAACAGCGTACCAACGAAGGCAGTCACGAGGCCAGCCAGGATCACTGAGAAAAAAATGTTGATTGGCGGAAGCGCGTATCGTACCCAGTCTCCGTCCGCACCCATCAGCCAGATGTCGAAACCGGTCATGAACTTGTAGCAGGCATAGGCACCGACTGCCATGAAGCCTCCCGTGCCGAGCGACACCTGCCCACAATAGCCGGTGAGGAGATTCAGTCCGATCGCCGCAATGGAATAGATCAGGAACGGAAGCAGGACGGCGTTTGCCCAGTAGTCATTGATGAAGAACGGAATGATCAGGAACGCGACAACAAGTACGACGTAATAGCCATAACGGTCAAACGCGATTGGAAACGTCTGTGCGTCGTCGACATAGGTCGTCCTGAAGTCTCCCGCCTCTCGATAGAGCATCTATTCGGTTCCTTTCACCCCGCCTGTGCCGTCAGTGGGAGCGCCATGCAATGGGGGATGGCGCTGCTTCCTGGGTATGGATTCCCTGCCCCAGGAATGCGGATGCAAACGTTTCGGCTTCCCCGGCCGCCCGCCCTTCCACCCGGAATGCCAGATCGCTTGCAGGCGAACATATCCAGGCGTGGCGCATGGCAGAGCCGAAGCGGAAGCCGCTGCCGGGTTTCCGGGGAATGGCACCGGAAATCCAGCCGCTATCACGGAGGCCATCCAGGCAACGGAATGCCTCGCCATGGTTCACACCCTTTCGATTATTTTCTCGCCGAAAAGGCCCTGTGGCCGGAACACCAGGAACACGAGGGCGAGTACATAGGCAAACCAGTTCTCCGTCGCGCCACCAACCAGCGGTCCGACTGCGAACTCAAAGAGCTTTTCACCCACACCAATGATCAGCCCACCAACGATTGCTCCGGGGATCGACGTGAAGCCACCAAGTATCAGAACCGGCAGAGCCTTCAGGGCGATCAGGGACAGTGAGAACTGAACACCCGATTTCGCACCCCACATGATGCCCGCGACCAGAGCGACAAAGCCGGCGACCGACCAGACGAGCACCCAGATGAACTTAAGCGAAATGCCAACCGACAGCGCCGCCTGGTGATCATCCGCAACCGCCCGCAGCGCCCGCCCCTGCTTCGTGTATTGGGAGAAGAGCACGAGACCGGTCACCAGAAGCGCCGCAATCAGCGTCGCAACAAGGTCAAGGTTATCGATGAAGAACCCGTATCCAAACCGGTTGAACGTCACCGTGTCGATCCAGAGGTTGATACCCTGAGGGATGCCGACATCGAGCTTCTTGATGTCACTGCCCCACATCAGGTCCCCAAAGCCTTCAAGGAAATAGGCCAGACCGATGGACGCCATGAAGAGAATGATGGGTTCCTGGTTTACCAAGTGCCGGAGAACCAGATGGTTAACCGCCCATGCGAAGGCCACCATGACCAGGACAGTGAACACGATGGCCGGAAGCGCGGGCACGTGCCAGCCGAAATGATGCAGGTCGGTTCGAAATACGGCGTTTATCAGATGTCCGAAGGGCACCTCGCCGTCCATGATGCCAACTAGCGTCAGCGCGGCGAAGAGCGCCATGACGCCCTGGGCGTAGTTGAAAATGCCGGAGGCTTTGTAGATCAGAACGAAGCCTAACGCCACAAGCGCGTATAGCACACCCGCCATGAGGCCGTTCAGGGTCACTTCAAACGCAAATAGAAGCTGTTGAGGCATCATCTCACCTCAGATCTGGATTTTCGGGTCCGGTAATCGCAGGAGCCTGCTCAGTCATGGGAGACTCCCAGATATGCGTCGATGACGTCCTGATTACTGCGCACCTGTTCCGGTGTGCCGTCTCCGATCTTCCTGCCATAATCCATCACCATTATCCGGTCGGAGAGGTCCATAACCACGCCCATGTCATGTTCAATGAGAGCGATCGTCGTACCGAATTCGTCGTTCACGTCAAGGATGAAGCGGCTCATGTCCTCTTTCTCCTCGACATTCATGCCTGCGGTGGGCTCGTCGAGCAGCAGCAGCCTGGGTTCGGCAGCCAATGCACGGGCGAGTTCCACCCGTTTCTTGAGGCCGTAAGGCAAACGTCCCACCAGCGTCTTGCGTATATGCTGGATTTCCAGGAAGTCGATGATTCTCTCGATCCTTTCCCGGTTCTGGATCTCCTCCCGTTCCGCCTTTCCGAACCAGAGCGACTGTGCGACCATGCCAGCACGCATATGTGTCAGCCGCCCGGTCATGATGTTGTCAAGGACCGTCATGCCTTCGAACAGGGCTATGTTCTGGAAGGTCCGTGCGATCCTCTGCCGTGCTACCTGATATGGCTTGAGTGAGGGGCGCAGTTGCCCGCGAAACCAGACCTCTCCTTCCTGTGGATGGTAGAATCCTGAAATCACGTTTAGCATTGATGACTTGCCGGCTCCGTTCGGGCCGATAATCGCGCGAATTTCCCCCTCGCGAATGTTGAAAGACAGTCCCTTGATCGCGGTTATGCCGCCGAAACGCAGGGTGATGTCTTTCATTTCCATCAGTACCCCACCAATGGTCCGCCCATCAGCCGTCACATGGCTTTCATTGGCATCAGGCATCGGTGACGTCTCCCTCTGCATAAGCGTGGCTGTCGTCCATCGCCTGGACAAAGCGCTCCTGCATCGCCATCACGGAATCACGCTGCCGCCCTGCTCTGCGTCGCGTCGACGACTTCCGCATCCCGAATTTCCAGAGTTGCGGATATACTGCCCTTGCGCCCGTCTTCATAGGTGACTTCGGTCTCCGTGCGAATCTCGGTGGAACCGTCATATAGCGCATCCACGAGATCCCGGTATTTTTCGCCGATTATGGCGCGGCGTACTTTTCTGGTCCGGGTAAGTTCTCCGTCATCAGCGTCAAGTTCCTTGTGCAGTATCAGGAACCGGTGGATCTGGCAGCCTGAAAGCATCTCATCCTGCGCAATCGCACGGTTCACCTCCTCGATGTGACCCTGCACCATCGCATAGACCTGCGGGTTCCCGGCGAGCTCCTGATAGGAGGCATATGCGATCCCATTGCGTTCGGCCCAGCTTCCGACGGCGGCAAGATCGATGTTGACGAAAGCGCAGCATCGGTCACGTGCGGCACCGAATACGACGGCTTCCAGGATGTTCGGATAGAATTTGAGCTTGTTTTCCACATATTTCGGCGCAAACAGCTCTCCACCAGACATTCGGGCAACATCCTTCGCCCGATCAATGATGCGTAAATGACCGGTATCCTCCTCGATGAAACCGGCGTCGCCAGTGGCAACCCAGCCATCAGGATCCCTGGTATTCGCGGTCGATTCCGGATTCCTGAAATATTCGACGAAGGTGCCTGGCGACCGATAGAGCACCTCCCCGTTTTCACTGATCCTGATTTCGACGCCTGGTGTGGGAATGCCAACGGTGTCCGCACGTACCTCGCTGTCAGGCTGCTGGGTGATGAACACGCTCGCCTCGGTCTGTCCGTAGAGCTGTTTGAGATTGATCCGCAACGACCGCCAGAACTCAAAGATCTCAGGTCCGATCGCCTCGCCTGCAGTATAGGCGACACGAACGTTTGACAGGCCTTCGCGACTGCGGATCGGCCCATAGATCAGGATGTCGCCCAGCCAGTACCTGAACCGGTCCCAGGCACCTACCGGCTTTCCGTCAAGCAGTTTCGGTCCCACATCCCTGGCATGTGCCATGAACGTGCGGTAGAGCCATCGCTTCACGCGTCCCGCATCCTCCATGCGAATTGTCATGGCAGTGATGCGTTCCTCGAAATATCTCGGTGGCGCGAAAAAATACGAAGGTCCGATTTCATGCAGGTCCTGATGCATCGTGCCTGCCCGTTCGGGGCAGTTCACGCAGAAGCCGTTCCAGAAAGCCTGGCCAATGGAAAAAATGAAATCGCCGACCCAAGCCATTGGCAGATAGGCCAGAACCTGCTCACCCTGCCTTAGCTGATCAAATTCCGAAGAGGATTTCGACGCCTCGATTATGTTCCGGTTGGACAGGACAACGCCCTTGGGCCTCCCGGTTGTCCCTGAAGTGTAGAGCATCACGCAGGTATCGTCGGGACCCAGTTCCGAAACCCGCCTCTCCAGTTCGTCGTCAAAGCGGAAATGGCTGGCGCGGCCCTCCGAAATTATGTCCGCCAGTGCGTTCAGACGCGAATGGTCGTATTTTCGCATCCCACGCCTGTCATTGTAGATCACATGTTCAATGTGCTGGACCTGTTCCTGCACTTCGATGACCTTGTCCACCTGTTCCTGGTCACCACAGACCACCAGGCGAGCTCCGCTGTGCTCCAGAACATAGGCCATCTCGTCTGCCACCGCGTCCTGGTAAAGCGGTACCGGTACTGCCCGCACCATCTGTGCAGCCACCATCGCCATGTAATGTGCAGGACGGTTACGGCCGATAAATGCAATGTGATCGCCTCGCTCGATTCCGAGATTCAGAAATCCCAGCGCAATGGCGCGGATCTCCTCGGCCGCCTCACTCCATGTCCAGGTCTGCCATATTCCGAACTCCTTTTCACGATAGGCAGGCTTCGCGCCAAATCCCCGCGCATTGCGCGCCAACAGCCCTGGAATGGAAGTGAGTTCGGCTTCCCGACTGATTGTTTCCGGCACGTCTTCCTCCCTGATGGCTGGCCACGGCTTTCAGGTTCCCGTCGCAATGGAACAGCTTGCAGGTCTCAGGTCAACTGGCCAATCGCTGCCGCTTCCGGGTTTTTCGCGCCCTTCCAATCTCGAATCAGCCCCCAGCCGACCTTACCTTCAGCCGACGCCCGAAGGGATGGAATTCAGCGGCAATGTTTCAGGATGACACCCGCATTTCGGATTGTGGAGTGCCAAAGCGGTCTGGTTGCTCTCGGAAATGAAGAAACACAATGTTACGGGATATCCGTGTCTTTGGTGGATTCGGTAACCTCCATGGCTTCATGGCTTCATGGCCGGAAAAGGGCGAACACCAACGCCTTCCGGCGAATTTCCCTCAATGCGACCTGTCCTGAGCTACCGTCAGGACAAGATCTCACAATCCACTTCAGGACCCGATGGAAGCGGCCCCTGCCTTCCTGAAGGCCATCCGTTTCGCCAGACAGGTCTACAGTGCCGTGCGGAATGTTAGCGATTATGTGAAACGGGCCTGAAGCGCTGCCCCCGGAGGTCACGCGCATAAACCATTTCCGACGGCGGAGCGGGGAAGCAATGTGTGATCACCTGACCGCATTGGCATTACATCGGAGCAACCAGCATCGCCTGCGCCAGATGCAGCTCAATCTCTCTGACTGCGGTGGTTACAGCTTGCCCGATCAGATCCATATTTCGGACCTGGGCGATTCTCTCGCGTACACTGTTGTGTTCGCGTTGGGGAAGCAGATGCTCGAATAACCCACATACATCGACTAGACCAACGATTGCGATATCGCGCGGGTCGGGGATCTCATTGCTGAACAGGACCGACATGATGCGCAGCTTGACTTCCCGTTCCGCCTTGCCGTCGATCGTCGGATAGCGCCGGGAACTGAATACCCATAGGAAATGGTTGTCGACACGCTTCAGGATGCCGATTTCGCACAGACGGTCCAGTGCCCGCTGCCGAATGATCAGGGTCTCTTTCTGGCAGCGCTCAATCCAGTAACGCGCGTCGTGCTGTTCATCCGAGTCGGCAAGCCGCAGAAGTATTGGATCAAGCAGGTCATTACCCGTTGGTTTGGAATCAATGACGATCAGGGCGTCCAAATCGGTGTCGATCTTTCCCAGAAGGGCAAGATCCATCAGAACGGCTCCAGAGAGCAAGCAGTTCATGGAATGCTCTGGAACGTAGGCGAATCTCCCGGTCTTTTCGTCAAGGAGTAGAAGCATGATTTCTTCAGCGAAAGTGAGCACGGCGTCTCCAATTCAGAACTGGTGTCCAAGTCTCAACGAGAATTCAGTAAATCCCGAGTCGCTTCCACAATCAAGCTGTTTCAACCTGAAAGCTCGGAGCGGGACGGTTCGGCGTTGCACTCTGGAGTGGAAGTGGGGAATAGAGCCGCTGGAGTCCTCTCCAGAAGGCTTTCGGCCATCGACAACGGCAGATGTGTAACCTTCGGCATGAAGGTGTTGGTGTGCGGTGGTCAGTGCTGGCGGAATGGCCCTGCGATACCCTGTGGATTCTGGCCATATCGGATGAGCGCCCAAAGGTCGGCCAGAGATCCGCCTTCGATCAATGAAGAGACTATGAACCATCTTCCCTTCCGATGAGTGGACAATGCATCACGACAAGCGAGATGTCATCCGCCTGAGGTGCTCCCGCCGCAAAGCTGTCGATCTGATTGAGCACCAGTCGGCAAATGTATTGACTCGTGCGATTCTTGGCTTTGGCGCAGGTATCCTTGAATATCTTCACTGCACCATCGGTTCCAAGCAGCTCCCCCCCGATGGTCTGCGCCTCGTCAAACCCGTCGCTGTAGAACAGAAGCCGCTCTCCAGGATCCAGGTTCAGACTATGTGATGTCCATTCCAGATCCGGGAGCACGCCAACAACCATGTCCGGCTCAGTTGTCACCAGACGTACCTCTCCATCCCGGCTTGCGATCATCGGCAGACAATGTCCGGCGTTGACAAATGAAATCTCTCCCGTCTCAGGTGTGATCAGCGCGAGTATCGCGGTCAGGAACATGTCCTCGGGATTGCGCTCACAGAGCGCATTATTCGCGGCCTTTATTGCAGTTGCTGGCTCTTTTGACTGCTGACACTGGGCCCGCAGCAATGCGCTGGCCTGAGAGGCGAACAGCGCCGGGGCCATCCCCTTGCCGGATACATCGGCGACCAGGACCGCGATCCGTCCGTCGTCCAGAACAAACATGTCAAAGAAGTCCCCGGCGACTTCCTCTGCTGCACGCATTCGACCATAGATATCCCATCTTGGATGTAGATCAAACGTGGCCGGTAGCAGTGACTGCTGGATTCGTCTTGCGTTTTCAAGCTGTTCTGTAACCGCAATCAATGTGCTGTGAGCCTTGAGGCTTTCGCGGAAGGTTTCAACCGCCTGAAGTAGAGTGTCGATCTCCCGACCTGACTTGAAGCTGGGACCTGCCTTCCGATTTCCATCATTCGGTGCCGGGGTCTTGCCAAGGCTTTTGGCATGCCTTTTCATCTCGCCATCAGTCATGGATCCAAGCAGCTGCACGACTGTGCCGAGGGGGCGGAATCCGACCCTTAGTTTCTGCATGAGCACGCCAAGGGACAGGATGATGATTGCCAACACCAGGGTGAGGGTGAGCGTGGTTAACAGTTCTTCGCGCTTCAGTGCATTCGAGACGTCCCGCAGCATGACCAGGCTGCCAATCGCTTCCGCACCTCCGAACCGGAGCGGAAGGACGGTTGCATCAAGCCGGTGGCCATCATTGTCCGACAGAATGATGTTGCGCATTCGCATGTCACCACCGTCGGCAACTGTGCCTAGGTCAGGTTCGCTACCGAATAGGCCCCGGAAGTCTCCTTTGGCATCAATGAATGCCAGTCCGGCAAGTTTTGGAAAAAATTCGTCTATGCCTGTTGCAATCGGCAATACGGCCCATATCGCACCAACGATTCGGTCACCCCGTCGCACCGGAGCGCGATGTGCCAGAAGTGGCGAACCTTCCTCGTCGATCAGCAGCTGAGTCTGCGAAACAGACGATGCAGCCTGCTGGAGCACTGCAGGGTCCAAGGCTACGGAACTGTCACTGGCACTTTCGATGACGTGACCTTCTGACGAAGCCAGAACCAGGGTTGGGCGCTCCGAACGATCCTCTCGGAAGATTATCAGCGCTTCCTCCAGGTCGGCTGAGGTGGAATCTGCCAGAAGTGCGGAATCCACGACCGGGTCCGTCGCGATTTGCCGGGCTAACGCGCCAAGCCGCTCGTGTTGTAGGTTGAGCATTGTGTTGACGAGGTCCGTCTGCACACTAACTGATGAGTCGGTGTGGCGGCGCGTAAGCGAAGCGCCCCGGATCTCCACATATGCGATGAGTATCGCTGAAATGGCCAAAAGGGCGGTGGTTGCCGTCACGGTGACGCTTCGCCGAAGGCTTTGTCCCTTCCGAGACCGCTGAATGCCGGAGCTTTGGGTCATGAATCTGGCCTCGCGGAAATCTGGCCCTGTCCTTGGGAATATAGCATGACGCAGGGTTTGCCCTTTCTGAATCCCGTCGCGATGAATCCATTTGCGAGAAGGCTCTGGTGCTCCGACAGATCTCCAATTTCCGGTAGGGCGACACCGTGCAGGGGTCCGGATGGTTCTTTTGGCCGCTGGAATTCGTGCCTGAGCAGAAACCGGGGGTGCCCGTCAAGAAGAGTCTTTAGCCCCACCACATGGAAACCGGCATTGATCATGTTGCGTAGAGATGTCGTGTTGAACGGTGATGCCGTGGATTGCGCCAGGGTAAATCCAGCTTCTGCGAACATCTTCTGGCGGATCAGGATCAGTCGGGAATGCCAGTGCTGGCCGCGGAGCGCTGGATCGATCGCGGTGCCGAAAAGAAGGCCAACCCTGGCAGGATCCTTCTCTGGAATGAATGGGGGTAGACTATGGTTCGTTGGCACTGCGATGCTGTATCCAAGCAGTTCACCGTCCCGCTCCAGAACCAGGATTATCCCATCCCGAACCATTTTCGCCAGGAAGCTTTCTGACATTGGCATGAAAAGCCCATTTCGGTTCTGTTCCCTTATCGACTTCGAGTTCAATGTGCATAGAGCGGACAGATCGGCCGTACGGGCAAGCCTGATCAGGACATCCTTCGCAGCAGTCCGTGTCCAGCGATTCAGGACCGAGCGTGCGAGGCGCTGGAACTCGGAATGGTCTACTTCATCTTCTTTGGGCGCGGATAGATCCTGTTTGGAAGGTACCGCTGTCATGGGTCGATGATCTCCGCATAGTCGAGCAGGGACAGGCTGGGATATATCTCCAGATCGCGGGCCACGTCAGCCCGGATCTGGTAGGAAAATTCCGGAAGCACCTCGACGGGAATGTCCCCTGCCGCTTCACCCCCAAACAATATCCGTTCCACCTTTGACGCCGTAAACCGACCGACACGTCTGTATGGCGAGACAAGTCCGTAGAGTGCATCTGAGGACGCAAGCATGACTTCCGTCGAGGCGAATGACGGCAGACGTCCGGCATTCGCGAGTTCCGTTACCTGACGTGAATATTGGCCTATGAAGCTGTCTGGACCGAGATAGAGAAACTGGGGGCCCGCAGCCACGGCGGCCTCAACAAGGTCAGGAAGGGTGTCAGGATCCGGCTGGCCGTCCACATTGAGTGGAACCGGAAAGTCATCGATCCGGATGTTCAGGCGGCGGCCCAGAGCGATCAGCTGTTCGACGGCAAGAACCGAATTCGATTCGGTGGGTGTGTATATCACCGCAACTCGGTCGACCGGCATGTAAGCCTGCATCGCCCGAAACTGGGTCTGAAGCGGTACGATATGGCTGACGCCAGTTAGGTTGCGGCCTGTCGGGCCGAATGAGGGAATGATCCTGGACTTGACCGGCTGGGAAACCATAGTGAACACGATTGGTCTATCGGTGATCTGAGGCGGATAGTCTTCGGCACTGTCTGCCAGATTCGGATCCCGTCCGGCGATCCCGAGAGTCACGGAAGTTCCCCAGGTATAGACAAGATCTGGATTGGCGTTCTCGATTTCCGTCAGGATATCCGGGAGTCGGTCGGTGTTCCGGTCGAGTGATCGAACCGTAATGTCAAGCGGTAGTCCGGTTTCAGCGAAATGTGCGCGAAAACCGGCTTCCACCTCGGTTTCTCCGCGCCAGAGAACCATGAACATCGATTTTCGTTCATCCGCACCAATCCGTTTACTGGATCCTGCAACCAGAGCGGTGCAGAGCGATCCTGCCAGCAGTTCACGTTTCGACAAGTAGCTCACGGATCACCTCCTCTTCGTCCCGGTCCCCAAATGCCAGGAACCAGCCCAAGCCACTGGCGGACATCAGCAGCGCACCCAGACCCATCCACATCAGGGCGATGTCAGGAGGGAAGGCGAGCAGTAAACCACCAGCGATCAATGGCCCTGCCAATGATCCAAGCCGTTCCAGAAAGCGGAACACACCAAGCACCGTCCCTGTCCCCGTGTATCTGACCTGCAGTTTGGCGAAACGCATAAGAAAGCTCATCTGAGTTGGAATCGCCAGGGACTGGCCCAGTCCAAATAGCAACGTGGCTACGAACAGGGCCATCAACCCTTCCCCGACAAACACATTCCACGCATGGGGAAGCGCGAAGCCGGCACCGGCGATCATACCACCCACAGCTACCCATATGCCGAATCCCTTCCAACGATCCGCCAGCGGCGAAAGTAGGGGCGCAAGTACAAGGATCGCGATGCCATATCCCATCAGGACCCGAGCGCTCTCCGCTGCACCGCCAATGTTGAGTGCCGTCAGCGGTACCAGAAGAAAGAGGCCTCCCGTAAGCAGGGCTTTCGCAGGGATGGCGAAACTGGCGATCATTACGAAGAAGCGAGGATTGCTCAATATGTTCCTCATGATGAACATCTGAACACGCATCCAATCCGATAGGCCACCCAGATGCGCCGCCAAAGCGGATCCGTCGTCAGGCGTTGCTGCGTCCGGCGTTTCGGAAGGGTCGGTAAGGTCAGGTGGGAAATTTGAGATCATTGCAAAACAGGCAAGAGCGGAAACGGCAATCGAGATGAGCGCTCCGGACAGAACCAACGACATTCCAATTCGGTCAGCCAGAATGCCCCCGATCGCCGGACCACAGATCTCAGCTGCCACGACAACGGCAAGGAACACCGAGAATCCGGCACTACGGCGTTGGGGGTTGGCATGCTTCGCTATGTGAACCTGGGCTGCGGAGTAGACCAGGCCATAGCCAAAGCCGGTAAGCATTCGCGCCAGCAGTATTGCCGTGAAACTGTCAGCAATAATATGGCCCGCCATGCCTACGCCCGCGAAGGCCGTTCCCAAAAGGAATATCCGACGCGGGCTGAACCGTTCGCTAAGCATTGAGCCTAGGAGCACTGTTATCAGCGATGTCGCCATGAAGCTGGCCATAACCAGCCCAACCTGGAAATCGGAATTGATGTCTGGCGGTGAGAACTGGCTAAGGAACTGGGGAAGGATCGGACGCAGCATCGCCTCTGACAGGAAGAACAGGAAAAGCGGCAGACGTACGTGGCTGACGGCAGGGATATGCAGCTGCCGCGGCCCCTTGGCCCCCGGTAACCGCAATCCGCGGGGTCCCCGGGTTTCGGCTTCAGAAACGGCACGACTGACGATCTTATCAATCTGCCGAACCAGCGCCTGCACCACTTCGCTGCCACGTGAGTGCAGTGAAAACCGTAAATCCCGGACAGCCAGCCTATTTGTAAGGAACTCGATGATCCAGGCCGGACGCAGTATGTGGATGGTAAATACCAGGATCAGAAGCTCCATCGCCAGCAGAATACTCGCAAGAACGACCACAGCAGCATCAATCCAGATGTCCTGCTTCAGGGCGTCCAGCATTCCAATGTCGAATCCTGCGTGCAGGGTTCCGACGGGATTTTCACCGCCGATGGGAAGGGACGTGACGAGCAAATTCCCACCCCGCTCGCTGGCAACTGTGACCGGGCTGGACAATGGTAACCCGATGATCTCCTGCCAGTCCAGCATCAGACGGTCGGAAAGCCTTTCAAACCTGGAGCTTGATTTGGAAGCAAGCGCGATGCGGGCCGCATCGGCATCGTCTGCGGAGATGTGTATTATCGTTCCTTCAATGTCCGCCAGGGCGAGAAAGGTCACTCCAGGAGCGGAGGATCGAGCGCTGGAAAGCACCGGCTCAACATCGCGCAATGTGTGCAGACCACCAAAAACCGATACGGCATGGTCGACGCGTCGCTGCACACCAGCAGCGGCGGTAATGGTCTGGGTTTCAACTTCAGGCAGAAGACGGGATTCGAAAATCCTGACCGAAAGATATCCGAATAGCAGAAATGGCAGTATCAGCAGCGCAAGCAGCGTCAGAAGGAGGGTGGGGCGCAGGCCAGCCATTACGTAGGCCTGTCCTGCGTCGCGGACGGCCAGGATATCCGCCAGACGGCCTGAACAAGTGGGTCAGAGAGTCCGGGGTCGGGACTGCCCTGCTGCGCCGCGCGATCAACCGCCAGTTTTTGGTTGTTCATCCCTCCTTCGATCCGCCCGAAGGCGACCAGGGTGATCAGGGCCAGCACCGGCAGGACGGGAAGCAATGCAATGGCACCCGCGCGCCGGAGCTGTCGGATGAGGTCAGGCATAGCCTCATTGATCATGGTGGCGTCGAGGGACAGGGAAAGCACGCCGACCGGCGTTCCGTTCTGCAGAATGGATATCCGACCGATGAAATGGTCCTGACCGCTCGAATCATGGTGGATTTCGTCAGGTGGCGGAGGATCGGCAAAGTCCGCGCCGCTCCTGCTGTCGCCATTTTCGAGCGTGGTGAACAGTTCCGTGCCATCTATGTCGTAAACAACCAGGTCAAACGCGCCGTCGAACTGGGCGACGGACCGGTCGATCAGGTTTTTGGTCGTCCTTGTGGAGGCGAGGGTCAGGCCTTCCCCGAGACTGTCGTTCATCGCACGCGCAAGCTCGCGCAGCACCGGGTCGTAGCGTTCAGACGCGGCCTGGGTCAGGATGCGTTCGAATTTCAGGAAGTTCAGCGCACCGGCGGTGATTACGCCCGCGATGGGAAGGAACAGCAGGATGGCAAGAACTCGCAGCGTCATGCTGCGCGGCCGAATGGGGGCTCCTCCTTTCCGCTGCGCGCCACTGCCACCATTCAGGTCCTCGGGCAACTGTCCTGGACCGAAAATAAGGGTGAGACGATTGTATTTTCCATCACGTCTGTAGGATGCGTGGTCGGTCATTTCCCGGACGAACATCACCCCAAGACCTCCAATCGGCCTATCGACGAGCTCGGCATCCGTATCGGGAGGAGGTCCCTCTTTCAGTGGGTCAAACGGTGGCCCCTCATCTTCGATGATGAGCACTGCGCCTTCGGGCTGCGGGTGCAGGGTGAGCCAGATCGATGCCCCTTCGCGTTCCTCACCATACCCGTGCTTTATGGTGTTCATCAGGATCTCTTCGGTTACAAGCTGCAGTTTGTACTCGTAATCCGAGGCTGGGGGATGGGACGCGCAGAAGGCTTCGATCCACGACATCACCTCTGGGAGAGTCCCGTATTCGTTGCCGATACGAAGTCGTTGCGTTTCAGTCATTTGCCGGGTTCCCTGGATCAGGACGCGTTTGCCACGGCATCCTCACGGCTCTGATATGTCTTGATGATCTTGTCGAAGCCGGATATCCGGAACACTTCGGCAACCGACCCAGTGAGGCCGCTAACGGAGAAAGACGCATTAGCCTTTGAGAGACGTTTCGCTATAACAAGGATTGACCTAAGTCCCGCGCTGCTCACATAGGAAACTGAGGAGAGGTCGCAGATTACCGGGCTTCCTCCTTCGGGGATTGCCGAGGTCACGGCCTCCTCGAATTCGCGTGCGGTTACACCGTCAATGCGCCCCTCGATTTCAGCGACGAGTACATATCCAACCATTGAGACTTTAGCTTCCATATTCGGTTCCTCCAATATTACCCCGATACAGGGACACCATACCGCTCAAGTA
>CBDATU010000015.1:0-85323 GCA_965199865.1 uncultured Rhodobacter sp.
GGAGGTCACCATCGATGCGGAAACTGCGAACCCGGCTGACAAACCCGAATATTCCCTGCAGATGCCTTTCCAGCAGGTAAAACCGCCCATCCGGCCCGAAATCGGCCCCAACCGGAAGGAATGCTCCCCGTCTGGGAATCGAGAATGGCTGGGTCCATTCACCATTGCTGTAGCGATAGACGGGAAATGGAAGCGACGCGCCTCCCGACCGTTCCGGCATTGTATAGAGTGCGCCGTCAGGTGCTATGGCGAGCGCCTCCAGCGAAGAGTTGTTCTGAAAGCTCCGGAAATCCGTGTGTTCGGGCAACCTTTCTCCTTGGGAAGTCAGGTCACTATACGTCCAGACTCGGTGCATTCCCTCGAATGACACATAGACTCGTCCGTCCTCACGCAGCGCCAGCCCCTCGCTGTCGGTTCGTAGCGGTCCAGCGCGGTACCGTCGGTGTCACGCAGCATCATGAGGTCACCTGCTCGAACGCCCTGAATGCGCATCCCGTCACGGATCAAAGACCCACTGATCACGAAACCCCTGTCATTGATGGCAGTGAATCCGGTCCCGTCAGACGTCAGTTCAAGCCCGGAAAACCCTCCGAACGCCTCTGCGGCCTCCGACCAGACATAGGTGCCGATATGTATCGGCCGACTGGCCTCCTGCGTCTGACCCCCATGCCCCAAACATGCCAGTCCCGCGCCTATCAGCGCAGCGAGAGTATGTGCGCGCATAGTCTGGGCAGATCCGCCATGGTGATTTCAGGACGCGGTCTCGGCGTTGGTGCGTCGGGATCCGGTGGCGGCGGGTTCAGGATGTCATGAACCCAGCTCTCTGCGGCTTCGCAGCCGTCCCCCGGTGGCGGTGGAGCCTGCTCCACGCAATCGGATGCACCCTGCGGGCAGTTCAGCCGAACATGGAAATGGTAGTGATGCCCCCACCACGGCCGGATCTTGCGAAGCCAGGTCCTGTCCACACCCTCGTCATTGCACATCTGGACCTTTGCGCCGGGGAAAACGAAGATCCGGGCCACCGAACCGTCCTTTGCGGCAGCCTTCAGGATTTCGTGATGGGCACGGGTCCAGCGGTCGTTGACATAGGCGCCACCATCGCGGCGCAACGAGATGGAAGAGATTTCTTCCCGGTCCCTGACGGAAAGGGTCAGATCGTCTGCTGGCAGCATCCAGATGTCAACATCCAGCCCGATCTGATGGCTCCGGTGTCCCGTCAGCATCGGCCCGCCCCGCGGCTGTGAAATGTCACCGACATAAAGTCCTTTCCAGCCAGGCTGCGTGGCAGCGAAAGCTGACAGCCGCTCAATGAACCTGATCGTCTCCGGATGACCCCAGTTGCGGTTCCTGCTGAGCCGCATCGCCTGCCAGGTCCGCCCGCTTTCCGCCAGCTGCACCGCACCGGCAAGACATCCCTTCGCGTAGCTGCCAACCGGCTCAGCTGCCTGCGCCGAGGCCTGCCGTTCAGCACCGAACAGCGTCTTGGCCACCGCCATCATGTCGATATCGCTGGCGGGGCGCGCTGAATCCGTCTGCCCGTACGCCGGTATATCCGGACCAAAAACCGATATGGCAAAGACAAGAAGGAATGCGGAAACTCTGGTCATCATGTGGTGTCTCCATCCGGCCGCACCCAGACTAGCAGGATCAGGCCGATCAGGCAAAGCGCAATCAGTGGGGTTATGCCCATTCGCTGGCTTCCGGTCAGATCCGACACCACAGCAATGGAGGCGGGAGCGAGGAACGCGGTGGCCTTGCCAGCCAGTGCGTATAGACCGAAAGCCTCCGTCACCCGCTCTGACTGCGACTGGTGCACCAGCATGGTTCGGCTCGATGCCTGCAGCGCGCCTCCGGCCGCACCGATGGCGGAGCCGCAGAGATAGAACGCGATGTCGGGAATCGCGGATCCAGCATCTACCGGCAGCCCGAGCACGGACGTTCGGGTAACGGTAGCGATCAAGGCCACTGCCACCAGCAATACAAGAATGCAGGCCACGATCACCGGTTTCGGCCCGAACCTCCGATCCGCCCGACCGCCAACCCAGGCGAAGAGCGCGCCTGAGATCGCGCCGACTATCCCAAAGACACCCACATCGATCAGCGACCAGCCGAGCACGCCGAACGCATAGATGCCCCCAAACGTGTGTATGCCAATCAGCGCGTCGCGATAGAACATGGACGAAGCAAGGAAAGACGCCCTTGATGGGTGTTGCGGCAAGGACTTCAGCGTTTTCCCCAGATCGCGCAGCCCCTGTCTGGCTGATGACATCTGCTGTGGCCCCACCGGCTTCTCGCGAACCCACAGGAAGAACGGGATCATGAACACGACATACCAGAGTGCGGTGAACGGTCCGACTGATCGGGTCCCTTCCCGAACTGCGGGATCGAGGCCAAGAACTGGTTCCAGTCCGATCAACGTGACTCCGTCCCTGTTCTCGGCGAGGAAAAGAAGCGTCATGGCCAATGCCAGAACACCACCCACATAGCCAAGCGCCCAGCCGCTGCCTGAAATCGCGCCAATCTCCCGTCGGTTACCCAGGGTCGGCAGCATCGCGTTGGTGAAAATTGTCGCGAATTCCATCCCGACAAGACCGATGGCGAAAAACGCCAGCACGCCCAGCATGCTGAAGCTGTCGGGGTAGGCTGTCCAAAGTCCCGTGGCACCGATAACGTAGAGAACGGAAAACAGCCAGATCCAGGGCATGCGCCGTTTCTGGCTGTCTGCGATAGCACCGAGAATAGGTGCCAGCACGGCGATCAGCACGCCCGATGCGGCCAGTCCATATCCCCAATAGGCCTGGGCGGTGGCTCTCGCCGCATCCTCCGCTACGCCATCCGACATGAGGCGGATGGCCGTGATGTCGGCAAAGAACGGGCCAAATATGAATGTCAGAAGAAGGGTGTTATATGGCTGGCTGGCCCAGTCGAACATCATCCAGCCCCATATTCTTTTTCCTGTGCTGATCGCTGCCATTGCCTCGCCCTCTCACTACATTGCGATATGACAAGCTGACCGCACATAACGCAAGCGGACATGTTTTTTCGGTTTCCGGTCCGATCAAGGCGTTCTCATCCGTACGATGGCCAGCAAGCAGGGGCTGAGGCTTGCCAGTCCAGCCCGTGCCCCTTAATTGTAGGTTCAACGCGGATCGCCCCTTCGTGGGAGCGCAGACCGAAACAACACAAGATGAAATCAAGGGCACGTCAATGACTTCGCTTTTTCAGATCCTGATGCTCATCCTCAATGTCGTCTGGTTCCTAATGATCGCACATATAATCATGAGTTGGCTGATCGGGTTTCAGGTCCTGAACCTGCGGCAGCCCGTCGTCTTTCAGATCTGGAACGGGCTGAACCAACTCCTGGAGCCAATCTACGCGCCGATCCGCCGCCTGCTGCCGAATACGGGCGCTCTTGATCTGGCACCGCTGATCGCGCTGGTCGGCGTCTATGCGCTCCAGATCATCCTGCGGAACAACATGATGGCGTTCTACTGAAGTGGCGGGGCGCATTTGGAGGTCTGGTGAATTCTGGCAACCCCCAATTCCTCGACGTAGCGCGACATGAGGCATTGTAAGCCGCGGACGTCTGATCAACGGCATTCGATTAAGGATATTTACCGCTCATAGGCGCCTGTATACATATCCACCCTGCCCTTTATATGGTCCCGTGCCACTCTGAACTGCAGCGGCTTCCTCCCGGTCCAGCGTAGGATGTTGCGAATCGGCCAGGCGGCGGCGACAGTCCCAGTGTTAAGCGCTGGAGGCCGCCATGATATCGGGCTACCGCCACCTGACCTACATTGATGGATGCCAGATCCACACCCTGAGGAAAGGCGGGCATTCTCAGGGAGCCATCGCCCGGTAGGTCGGGTGGAGCCCCACCGCGATATCCAGCTAGCATCCATTTCCCGTTTCAAGTGGAAGTGGGGACGTATATCACTCCGTCGACCTTTCTCGTCCTGACAAGGTGCGTGTGTGGCTTCATCCTGGCTCCTCGACTGTAACCGGAGGCTGGATTGACGATAAGAAGTTCTGGCTGGAAAGCGGGAATGAACCGGATAGCTGGCTGTTCTGTTCCGAGGGGACAGTTTCTCCCCTGAATGACGATTTTTCAGAGCTTCCACATCTCACACCTGAAATCTATGATCGGGATCATGGTGAAATACGCTGGATTCTCGAACGCGGATATGAAGGGTTTTCCCTGATGGGACCCAGCCGATTCTTTCACCTTGCGGGTGACGGACCTGAAGTCACAAGCCCCGCTCTTTTGCTGGACGTCAGCAACGCATTGCGCAGGACGCTCACATTGCTTGCCGCAGCCAAAGGACGTGACTGATGGATTTTCTGACGGACGAGTTCCTGATCCCCACCAATGCCTTCGAAGGACCGGTTCTTGTCACGGGGGCAGGCGGCTGCATAGGCGCCTGGACCGTGGCCATTCTCAGCCGCTCAGGAGTACCAGTGATCGCCTCGGATATCGCACCCAGTCCGACCCGTGCGGGACTGATCATGGGCAAAGCGGCCGCCGCCGCCCTGGACTGGACCGCTCTGGACGTAACGGACGGCACAGCTGTGTCAGGGCTGGTCAACGCCAGACAGGTTCAGGCGATCATTCACCTGGCCGGCCTGCAGGTGCCCTTCTGTAACGCCAGCCCCGCTTTGGGAGCCAGGGTCAATGTCGAAGGCACGGTGAACATTCTTGAAGCCGTTCGGGCGAGCGGCATCAAACGTACGGTGTTTGCATCATCAGTGGCCGCCCATGCCTTTCCTGCTGGAAGTAACTACAGGGAGACGCTCTACGGAGCGTACAAAGTCGCAAACGAGCAGACGGCGTTTGTCTACTGGAACGATTGGCAGGTTCCATCCGTCTGCCTGCGTCCCAATGTTGTATATGGGATGGCAAGGGACCAAGGCATCAGTTCCAGGAACACGCTTGGAATTCAGGCGGCGGCACATGGTCTGGCCTATGACATTCCGTATTCCGGGAGATACAGCTGGCTTTATGCTGGCGAAGCCGCAGCAGCCTTTGTCGCCGCTGTCAGCCAGGACGGCCACGGAGCCCACGTCTTTGATCTGAACGGGCGTTGTGAAACGATTGAGGAGGGGCTCGAGGTTCTTCGCAGGATAAGTGGCGGCCATCAGATCACCTGCAGCGGCAATCCCTTTCCATTCCCACCCGATCTGGATGAAACCGCGCTGAGGGCACATCTGCCAGAATATCCGGAAGTGTCTGTCGAAAGCGGAATCCAGGCCACCTGGCGCGCGTTCAGGCAGCTGAAAGCCGAAGGGCGTCTGCCCCCAATGCCGGACTAGGAGCGTCGAATGTCCCTGGAATGCTGTGGCCCTGGATATGCCAGCCCCGCCGAGGCGATGAAGGCCCCGCGGGAAAGCCTGCTTTACACCATTGCGATCTACACCGGGACGAGCATTCAGAAGCCCGACTATCTCTGTACGATAGATGCCGATCCTGACAGCGCGACCTTCAGTCAGGTGATCCATAGGCTGGAAATGCCGGGAATCGGGGATGAACTGCACCATATGGGGTGGAACGCCTGTTCCTCATGCCATGGCGACGCATCAATTTCGCGGAGGTATCTGCTGGTGCCGGGCGTGCGGTCATCCAACATCCATATCGTGGACACCATTGATCCGCGTGCGCCACGGCTGCACAAGGTGATCGAGGGGACCGAGATCAAGGCCAGGACCAATCTCAGCGCGCCACATACGGTGCATTGTCTGGGGTCCGAGATCATCATCTCAATGCTGGGGGACGCCAGGGGCGAAGCGCCAGGGGGCTATCTGCACCTGAACAGGGATTTCGAGATCGTCGGGCGCTGGGAGGCTTCTATGGGGAACATTCCCTTCAGTTATGACTTCTGGTACCAGCCCCGTCACAACGTGATGGCCTCATCTGAATGGGCTGCGCCGAACACCTTCATGCCAGGGTTTGATCTGGAGGAGGTCGGGCATCTGAAATACGGCCGCCGCATCCACCTGTGGGATTTCGAAAGGCGCGAGCCCAGGCAGACGTTCTATCTGGGCGAGGACGGGCTGATCCCGCTGGAGGTGCGGTTTCACCACGACCCGGACAGTACACATGGTTTCTGCGGCGCGGCGCTCTCGGCCAACATCATTCACTGGTGGAAGGACGATGCCGGTGACTGGCAGTGGGAAAAGATCATCGACGTCGACAACGAACCGCATCCGGAATGGCCGATTCCGGTGCCTGGAGTCATATCGGTCATCCTGTTGTCGATGGATGACCGGTTCCTTTATTTCTGCAACTGGCTGCACGGTGACATCCGGCAGTATAACATCGAGGATCCGCACAGTCCCGTATTGACCGGGCAGGTCTGGATGGGCGGTCTCCTCGGCCGTGCGCCCGAGATCAATGGCGTACGCGTTACGGGCGGGCCACAGATGATCCAGCTAAGCCTGGACGGCACGCGGCTCTACGTGACCACCTCGCTTTTCTCGACCTGGGATAACCAGTTCTACCCCGACATTCGCACCAACGGCGGCTGCATGCTGATGGTGGATTGTGACACAGAAGCGGGCGGCATGTCGATCAACCCCGATTTCGTCGTGGATTTCGGCGAGGAACCGAACGGCCCGAGTCGCTGTCACGAAACCCGCTATACGGGTGGCGACTGCACGAGCGACATATGGATCTAATGACTGTGACCCTCGCCAACCGTGGCGGCGCGACCTATCAGGTCGACCCTCGGCGCACCCTGCTGGACAGCCTGCGTGAGCAGGGGGTGGATTTACCCTATGGCTGCAGATACGGCGGCTGCATCACCTGCGCCGCAAGGCTGCGCTCGGGCAGGGTCGACCAGCGCCGTCAGGTCGCGCTCAACAACCGGCAGATCGCACGGGGTTACGTCATCCTGTGCGTCGCGCGGCCGATTACGGACTGCACGTTCGACGTTGGCGTCGACAGCCACGACGGACTTTATCGCAATCCGTTTCTGGATCCGCTCGCTCCGCACGAGCTCAAGGCGGATATCGCAACCCCGAAGGACTGAGATATGCCGGAAGCCGACATCGATCATATCTATCACTACGCGCCGGATTATCTGGCCACCATCCTGCGCGAGGTCACGACCATCGCCATGGTGGGGGCCAGCGCAGACAGGACCAAATTCAGCTATGGCGTCCTGAGGGTCCTGCATGAGACCGGCTATGAGATGATCCCGGTCAATCCAAATCCGGCGGTGACTGAAATCCGCGGTCTCAAAGCCTATCGCTCCCTGGCCGTGATCGATCGACCGGTGGATATGGTCGAGGTCTTCCGTCCGAAGGAAGAGCTATATGGCATTGCGGAACAGGCCATCGCCATCGGTGCCAAGGTGCTGTGGGGGCAGATCGGGGTCTATGACGATGCGGCGGCCAGACTTGCACAGAGCGCTGGTCTCAAGGTCGTCATGAACCGTTGTCCCAAGATCGAGCTGTTCCGCCCCTTCTGGAAACCGCGTCTTGATCTGACGATTTAATGCGCTGCGGCACAGGAGAGATCATGACACGCTACACATCCGCGCATTGGGGCAGTTACAGAATCACGTCCAGTGGTCTGGACCCGGTCGAACAGGACGCCTCACCGGCGAAGGCGGGAGAAGGGTGGCTGAGCGCAGCCAACGATCCGAAAACGCGGGTGGCTCGCCCTGCGATCCGACACGGATGGCTGACCCAGCGCAACAGACTCCGCAGCGGCGATGCGGAGTTTATCCAGGTGCCCTGGGACGAAGCCCTGGATATCGTGGCTGACGAACTCAGACGCGTAATATCCACACACGGGAACCGGGCGATCTATGGTGGCTCCTACGGCTGGGCCAGCGCTGGACGGTTCCATCATGCGCAATCGCAGCTGAAGCGGTTCCTCAACTGTATCGGCGGGTGCACGTGGTCGCGCAACACCTACTCGCATGCGGGAGCGGAGGTTCTGTGGCCGCATATCATAGGAATGTCGAACCGCAACCTCTCGCGTGTACTCACAAGCTGGGACCAGATCGAACAGCACTGCAGGATGTTGCTGGCCTTCGGGGGCATCTCACCAAGAACCGCCCAGATCAGCGGGGGAGGAACCTCAACCCATGTCGTTCGCAGCTGGCTCGACCGGCTTCGGAAAGGCGAGTGCCGCCTGGTCAATGTCTCTCCGGTCGCATCCGATCTCGATGGGGCCGAATGGCTGTCACTGCGCCCTGGGACCGACAGGGCCTTAATCCTTGCATTGAGCCATGTCATCCTGTCGCGTGGCCTGGAAGACGCCAGCTTTCTGGATCGCTGTACGACGGGTGCTGGACGGTTCATGGACAGTGTGCTGGGGAAGTTGGACGGCGTTCCAAAAACACCGGCCTGGGCGGAAGTGATCTGCGATGTTCCCGCGGCAGCGATCGAGGCGCTTGCCCTGGCTCTGGTGGAAAATCCCTCCATGATTGCCATGACATGGAGCCTGCAGCGGCAGGATCATGGCGAGGAAACGATATGGGCCGGACTGAACCTGGCCTGCCTTGTTGGCCAGATCGGCAGGCCTGGCTGCGGATTCGGCTTTGGGTATGGCTCGATGAACAATTCCGGCCGACCGGTTGGGCTCTGGAGCTGGCCGAGTCTCCCTCAGGGCAGGAACCCGGTCGGCGATTTCATTCCGGTCGCCCGCATTACCGATATGCTTGAAACACCCGGAGAGAGTTTTCGGTATGACGGTGGAACCTACCGGTATCCTGACGCAAGGCTGATCTGGTGGGCTGGAGGCAATCCGTTCCATCACCACCAGGATCTCAACCGTCTGGCCAAGGCCTGGCAGCGTCCCGAGACCGTCATCGTTAACGAGCATTCCTGGACGGCGACGGCGAGGCGGGCTGACATCGTCCTGCCCTGCACCTCTCCACTGGAACGGGAGGACTTCATGATGATGCGCCGCGACCCGGTGCTGGTCTATATGTCGCAGGTTCAGGAGCAGTTCGGCGAAGCGCGCGACGACTACGCGATTTTCCGCGGTCTGGCCACCCGACTTGGGGTGCGGGAGCGGTTCACGGAGGGACGCAGTTCCGAAGAATGGCTTCGTCACCTATGGGCGCAGGCGCGTGAGCAGGGTGCCGCTCGTGGCTTCTCATTACCTGATTTCGATGCGTTCAGGGCCAGCGGCTGGATTGAATTGCCTGACGCCGATAGGAGCCATACATTGCTTCTGGACTTTGTGGCGTCTCCCGAAAGCCATCCCCTCGATACCCGTTCCGGCAAGATCGAAATGTCCTGCGAAGCCATAGGGGAAATGGATCTTGACGACATTGGAGAGACGCCGGGATGGGTCCCTCCGGTAGAATGGCTTGGGAAGGCTGATGAGGAAGAGCTGCACCTGGTTTCGCCTCAGCCGGAATATCGGCTGCACGCGCAGAACGACGCGGGGACGGGTTCACGTGCACGAAAAATCAATGGCCACGAGGTCTGCCAGATCCACCCGGACACGGCCAGGTGGTTTGGTCTGCTGGACGGTGATGTTGCCGAGCTTTTCAATTCACGGGGTGCCTGCCTGACTGCCGTAAATCTGAGCTCCTGCGTGAGGAAGGACTGCATCGTTCTTCCGACCGGTGCCTGGCTGGACATCATGAACATTGACGGACGGCCCATCGACCTGCACGGAAATCCCAATGTGCTGACCCTGGACAGAGGTTCCTCGCAGCTGTCCCAGGGCAACATCGCGCACTCAGCACTGGTCAGGATCAGAAAGTGGCGTGCAAACAGTCCGGAAGTGCGCGTTTTTGACGGGCCTACGTTTCGCGACGTGTAAGCCAGCCGTAAAAGCCGCCCCTCTGAACGGTGGTGTCCCGGTCTGACTGTCCAGTCTCGGGGGAGTGTGCGGGTTCACACTGCCAAACGCGTTCCGAAACAGGCCGGGAACAGCATCCGCTCCCTGCCTCTACACAGCGTTCACTGCGACTCCGTTCAGATTCTCGGGTTGCGATGGCGGCCGGCGTGACGGACACCGCACTTACGACATGGGCTGGACCATCGACCAAACCAGTACATAGTCGCCCGTACCGGGGAAGCCGGGAACAGAATGCGGATCGCGAAGGTCAAACTGAGATACTAGCCGACAATCCTTCCACTTGAAGCGACCTTTCTTCTCGATGGCGATCGCCTCATCCCTTGACACCACGCTTACGCCCAGATCCTGGGGGTGTCTCGGTCACCACATTGAACACCCGGCTGCACAGACTGTGCAATCCGCGGGTCAGGCGGTCATATTCACCGTTCCGGCCCGCCGCTCCCGCTCCCGCGGCCATGACCGGAGCATAGGCCCTCCCGGCGCTCATCACCCTGATGCCGTCTCCGCCACGGGCATTGATCAGTTCGAAAGCGCGGGAATGCCCGAGCCCAACCAACGGGCAGCAGCGTCCCTCCAGATGGATGCCTTCTGAATGCCCGCCGCTCCGGCATCGAACGGATGGCGGGCATGAATTTCGAAAAATGGGGAATTGGGGAGATGTTCCGGCAGATTCTGCGACTGGGAGCCATCCAGCTGCCAGGTCGTTCCTGCGGCAGGATCAACGCAATCCGCTATCGTACCGCCTCGCCGCGCAGGGATCGGCCGATGTGGAACTGTGCCATGATGGGGCGAGCATACATCGCCGGATTTGTGTCGTTCAGCCTTCCGTTATCATGAAATGGTAGAACTGGTCATTGGCAAAGTCCCTGTTGTCCAATTCCTGACCAGCGATAACAAAGGCACCAAACCAGCAAGCTGCGATGATCATATCCCGTTTTATGCAACCTCCACCCAAGTCTTCATGCCGGCCGCCTGATGCCCGAGCATATGACAGTGCAACAGCCATTTGCCAGGGTTATCGAACACACAGATGATTTCGCGCGTCTCGCCTGCATCCACCAGAGTTGTATCCCGGAAGGCACCCGGACCACCGCCTGCGCTGACTTCGAAGAAATGATGCCCGTGCAGGTGAATTCCATGGGGGAACCGCGTGTCATTCACTAAACGGATGCGTGCGGTCTGCCCACGCCGGAAACGGTGAAACGGGGTGTCCGTCATCCCGGACTGCCCGTTGAAGGCCCAGATGTCGGAAAGCGACGTCATGCGCGGGCTCATTGCCCCGCCTTCCATGGTAAGGGCGAGGGAAATCGCGTTATCCAAATCGGGCTGTGCGAATTCGTTTTGCGGCAGAGCGCGCACTGTCGAGTATTTCCGGTCTGCGTTCTCTCCCTTCACCGGAATCTCGCCAAGCGGGTATGGGCCATCCCGCGTTGGAAAGATAAAGGCAACCTGGTCGGGTGAAGTGACATCGGCGATGATATCCGCACGCTGGGCCGGAGCCAGAATGAGACCGGATGTTTCCTGTGGGTCGGACAGCGGCATGCCGTCCAGGGCGACAGTCCTTCCGTCGATGCCTTCGAATTCGACAGGGAATATCCTGTCGGTCGCGGTGTTGATAAGCCGCAGCCGAACGCGGTCACCGCGGCGGACCGGCCCGTTCGGTTCAATGAGCGCGCGGGCATAGTTGCCCAGCCGTCCCTGATGCGCCTGATCGTGCATGTTTTCGAAATCACCGGCGAGTGTGCCATCCTTGGTCATTCGCCAGTCGTCAACCATGACAACCAGATCGTGGTCCACGTCGGGCGGCACTGTCTCTTCCACGATCAGCGGTCCATAGAGCCCCCTGGCAACCTGTTCCCATGAGCGGCTGTGTGAATGGTACCAGAAAGTACCCGCATCCGGCGCATGGAAGCGGTAGGCAAATTCCGCGCCCGCTTCGACAATGTCCTGGGTCAGTCCCGGCACGCCGTCCATCGCGTTGTCGGAGCGTAGACCGTGCCAATGCACCGCCGACCCCTCCCCGATCCGGTTCAGGAACCGGACATCAATGACCTCACCCTTACGGACACGCAGCACCGGTCCAGGCGTGGTGCCGTTGAATCCCAGCATTGGGGTGGCGGGTTCACCTTCGGGCAGGATCTGCGCGCTGACCACCTGTGCTATCAGCACCACTGGGGTTGAAGCGGACGCAGTGGGTGGAACCAACGTCGCCGCGCTCACTGTGATCAGGAAGTCTCGTCTGTTCATCGAAAACCTCAGTTCAGAAAGGTCAGAACGCTGGCAAACGCCTATGTTGCCGTAGGTCGGATAGGTACAACTGCAGTTTTGATTTCAACGGAGCGCACTGGATGCTGCGCCACTTTGCTGTCTCTGGCCTGCATCACGGACGCGAAACGTAGTCGGTTGGATGCCGTCGACATCTAGAGAATCCTCATGAGTCCCAGCTCGATCAGAATGGTTCGATACGCACCTCATTGGGGGGAGGATAATGAACGACGTCACGCAATGTAAAGCCAGCTCACGAGGGTCGTGTCGCGAATTCGGTCCATTTTCTGTTGACATGCCCCCTGATGGTTTACGCGACCTGCCGGAGGTCGGGCAGACAACCGTTCTGGGGTAGATGACATGCGCGGAAGGGATTCCCTGCTGACGGCCGGGTAGCGGGCGCAGTTGCCGCGCATCCTGCGCCAGCGGATGGCGAAGGGGCTCAAGGTGAGGCAGGCGAATTGCCTGATCCTTCCGGACGACGGAAAGTCCAAGTGGTACTTAGCGGAGGCCCTCTTTCCCGACCGCGACACCGTCCGCGGCTGGCTGCAGGAGTTCCGGATGAGCGGCACCGCCCCGGTGGAGGTTTCCGCGCATCCGGAGCGGGAGGGAAAGCTGGACCGTGATCGGGAGACCGCGCTCAGGGAGACGCCGCGGGAAAGCCGGCCGTGCGACACCCGTGAGCATCCATGTCCCGTTTCAAGGGTTTCAGGGCATCTTTTCCGGTCCTCCGGCATCTTTTCCCGGAATTTTTCGCATGGACCAGCGGGCTCGCCTGTCTGACGCCATGACGCCAGTGGCGGCTGGAATCTCGCTGTTCGACACCATCATTCAGAAACCGGATTGACGGGCAGAGAACCCGAACTGCCTTGTCAGGGGCACCGACCTGCAGGTCATCAACCACGAACTGGCCTTTGCGCATCGGCTCATTCTGTTGCGGCAAGCTCCCTGGGTCTTGGACGGCATGAGGGAATTCGAAACCCCTGATAGGCATATTTTCGTCCATGAGTTGAAAGGCGCGCCGTTCGACTTCAGCGAAATCAAGTCTCGCTGGACCGCCTTGTCGGATGCGCGTCTGCAGGAGTAAATAGGGGCTTTCCCGCCGGTGTGGGCTGCCGCCCGCGCCGACATAGATGCTGCGCTGAAGTTGATCGCCGAGGCAAAGGACAACATCGATGCATGCATCGGGGAACCCTGGAGGATGCTGGCATGACCGCGAACGAGCCATACAGCTACGTCGTTCTACGGTACATTCAGGATGTCCTGACGGGCGAGTTCGTGAATGTGGGATTGGTCCTGGTGGTCCCTGGTCGCCCGCTCATACTTTCGAAATCCCGCAAGACCTTCAGTCGCATCAAGAGCGTTTTCCCGGATCTGGACCGCGAGGCTTACAAGGGCGCGATCGACGCTATCGAGCGCGGGATGGGAAGCGTCCAGCGGAGCTTTAAGGATGAGGGTCTCTTCAAGGACGGCAGGACCGCGGGCGATTACGCACGGATCGCGTTGCCGCTCGATGACAGCTCATTGCAGTGGTCGCCGGTCGGTGCCGGCCTGACGGCTGATCCACAGAAGACATTCGACCAGCTCTATCTACGATTTGTCTCACGGTACGACCATGCATCGGAGCGCCGGAGGAGTGATGACCACGTATGGCGTCCCTTCGAGGCGAAACTCAAGGAGCACGGCGTAACCATTGAACTGGAACCCAAGCGCATCCAAGGTGACACCGACGCTGTAGAGTTCCGCCATGCGTGGAAGAACGGGCGCTGGCAGGTCTTTGAGCCTCTGTCGTTCGACCTGTCCGACGCGGGCAATATCAAGGATAAGGCGCGCCGCTGGCTTGGGCACCTCTCAGCGGCGAAAATCGGCACAACAGAAGATGTCCAGGTGCATTTCATCGTCGGCCGCCCACAGAACTCGTCCTTGGTGCCCGCCTATCGGAATGCCGTCGAGATCCTCCGTCAGGTGCCTTTCGACAACAGGGTATTTGATGAGAACCAGATCGAGGACTTCGTGAATCAGATCAAGGACGAAGTCCGACACCATGAGGGTCGCGCTCAACATTAGGGCGCGATCCTTTGATTACGACCGGTTCGCTATCGGTCGCGTATTGGCACCGATTGCCAAGGCGAACATGAAGCCTGAAGCGATCAGGTAGATTTAATTTCCCCACCTCCAGTCTGAAGCATCCATGTCCCGTTTCAAGGGTTTTCAGGCCATTTTTTCGGCACTCCGCAGAGGTTTCGCACAGGTTCTCCACATTCTTTCCACAGACCGCGCCGTCATGGCGTCGCCGCAGGCGGCGCCCCGGACCAGCCACGCCCGTCGCGCAGCAGCGCGTTGGCGGGAATCACCAGCTTCCGCATCACCGCGACCAGCGCGACCTTATGGGCCTTGCCGGCGTCCGTGAGCCGCTGGTAGAACTCACCCATCGCCGGGTTCCAGGCAGCCGCCGTCAGCGCCGCCATGGACGGGACATCCCTGGGCCGTCGTCGCCCTCCCCGGATGTGGCGGGCACCTGACAGCGTGCCGCTGTCGCGGGCGAAGGGAGCGACGCCGATGAGCGAGGCCGCCTGGCCGCCCCTGAGGGTCCCGGGCCCGGGCATCCAGCAGAACGGCGCGGCCGCCGTCACCGGCCCGATCCCGGGGACGCTCGTGAGGATCTCCCGGCGCCGGGCCAGCACGGGATCCGCGGCGATCGCCGCCCTGATCTCCGCGTCCAGCCTGCCGATCCGCTTTTCGAGGGTGGCCATCTCCCTCTTCAGTTCCCGGACCGCCGCCGCCCCGGTGACCTCCCGGAGCTGCGCCGCCACGGCCGTGCGCATGTCGACGAACCGTTCGCGGACGATGAGCAGGTCCGCAAGCTCCCGACCGCCTCCGGTTTCGGCTCCGACGCGGGCGGATCCACGGCCTCGCCGAAGGCAGCCAGGACCCGTGCGTCGATCCTGTCCGACTTCGCCACGTGGCCGAGGGATTCGGGGAGGCGCCGCGCCCGGAAAGGGTTGACGACGTGGACGGTAAGGCCCTTCGCGACCGGGGACTGGTGCAGGCCGCGGTGATACCGCCCGGTGGCCTCGATGACCACGTGGGGTGAGGCATCGAACGCCACCGGTTCGAGTGCGATGCCGAACGCCGCGCCTGTGGAGCCAGCCGTGCAGCGCCCTGAAGCCGCTCCCTTCGTTCGCGAAGCCCCTGTCATCGCCCTTCGCGTGAACGTCCAGCCGGTCCCTGCTAACGTCGATTCCCGCCACTACTCTTCCAGTCATGTCCTCCGCTCCTCTACCTGCGGTTGATTCGGGTCCTGCCCAGCATCCATCCAGGACGCGGAGGACAGCGGTGGAGACGGGCGGCCAGGCTTCGGAACGGTCCCTGGACCAGGTGCAGAACGGCCCGACCCGCCTCCGCGGGGCTGCGCCCCGCATCCCCGCCCCGCATGGCCATGCGGGGCGGGGAATGCCTACGGAAGAATGCAGCGCCAGGCTCCGAAAATCCAGCCGGAAACGCCCGGCTGCCTCACCGGAGTTTTCCACATTGTGGAAAACGTTCCACAGCATCCATCCTTTGATTCTTTTCATGAAGAAGGACATACAGGTGCAACACCGGCCCTTTCCGGGGCGTTTCCGCAGCGGGGGGCGGAGCCCGGGCGGAGGGAATGTCCCGGAAAATGCCAGACGTTGCACTTCGGACTGGAAGCGGGGTCTTTTGAATCCACCTCGGTATTGGGTGAAAGAGACACTGGACGTTCACTGATAGATTTCAGCCTGACGATCATTCTCTGAAGGACGGTCCCCACACCTAAACCTCTTTGTAAACGAAAAAAGGCCCATCAGGGACTTCGTCTCGGGTTTGCGATGTGCAGGTGGCGGAGGGAACGGGACCGGCGTCCAACCTTCTCTACCCCTTAACCCGTTGTTTTCATTAAATGGGTGTCTTGCGAGTCCAGTCGAAAGTCCCGGTGTCCCGTTCCTGCACTGCCTGTTTCCAGCCGACTTGCTCCACGCGGGCTTTGAAGTTCACGCCCTCAGGTGAATGGCGGGTGATGCCGTCAAACACGGTGGCAAGACGCTGTGTCTGGTTGATCCTTTCCTCGACAGCGGAATTGATCACCATCTTCTGCATGGCCAGTTGGTTGATTGGCACGGATGCCATCCGGGCGGCCAGCGCCTCGACTTCGACATCGAGCTGATCGTCAGACACGGATTTCAGCACCAGCCCCATCTCGGCGGCCTCAACCCCGCTGATCTTGTCACCTGTAAACATCATGCGCTTGGCCTTTTCAGGCCCGAGCCGATGCACCCACATTGCAGTTGTCGGACAGCCCCAAACGCGGGTGGGCATGTAGCCGATTTGCGCGGTGTCCCCCATGATCGTGAGATCGGCACACAGCGCGATGTCCGAACCGCCCGCGACGGCAAAGCCGTGCACCTTGCAGATCACCGGTTTCATCGCCCGGAAGAGCGACATGAAGGCCTGCGTGTTGGCCCACATGAACTGGAAATCTTGCATTGGGTCCCAGGGCATGTCCTGCACCACCTTGTTGGGACCATTGCCTTCGGCGTAGTGCGCCAGATCATAACCCGCGCAAAAGGCCTTTCCTGCGCCGGACAGGACCATCACGTGGATGTCTCGGTCATGGTCGGCCTCTGCAACCGCGGCCGCCAATTCGTGCGGCAGATCATCGTCGATGGCATTCATCACCTCAGGTCGGTTCAGGGTGATCCGCCAGATCCGGCCGTCTTTCTCGTAAAGGACCTTTGCCATGCTCACTCCCAATCGCTGACGGCCTTGACCTCAAGGAACTCCTCAAGACCCCAGACACCGCCTTCACGACCATTGCCCGACTGCTTCATGCCGCCAAAAGGCGAGCCCGCACCGCCGAACTTGCCGTTCATCTCGACCATACCGGATCGCAGCCGCCGCGCCACTCGCCGGGCACGGGACTTGTCAGAGGTCTGAACATAATTAGTCAGACCATAAGGCGTGTCATTGGCCAAGGCGATGGCCTCTTCTTCGGTGTCGAACGCCAAGATACACAGGACTGGCCCAAAGATTTCTTCCTTCCAGATCGTCATGTCCGGCGTGACATCGGCGAAGACAGTGGGGCGAACGAAGTGACCGCGGTTCAGCCCGTCGGGGCGGCCAAGTCCACCCGCGATCAACTTGGCGCGTTCGTCGATGCCGCGCTTGATCAGGTATTGGATCTTGTTGAATTGAGTTTCAGACACGACCGGGCCGATCTGGCGGCCTTCGATCTCCGCCGGTCCGACCTCTGTTTTCTCGGCAACCTCTCGGGCGGTTTCAACGGCCTGGTCGTAGATCGAGCGTTCCACCAGCATCCGTGTCGGCGCGTTGCAGGACTGGCCCGAGTTATTGAAGCAGTGCCGCACGCCGCGTGTGACGGCCTTTTCATCTGCATCGGCAAAGATGATGTTGGCCCCCTTGCCCCACAGTTCGAGGCTGACGCGTTTCACGGTATCTGCCGCGGCCTTGCTAATCGCGACACCAGCTCGGGTTGACCCGGTGAAGCTGACCATGTCCACGTCCGGGTGCGCGGTGAGATGCGCGCCAACACCGGCACCATCACCGTTCACCAGATTGAACACACCGGACGGGAAGCCCGCTGCATCGATCATCTCGGTCAGCAGAATGGCACTGAGTGGCGAGAGTTCAGAGGGTTTCACCACCATCGTGCAGCCCGCGGCCAGCGCCGGGGCGACCTTGAGCATCACTTGGTTCATCGGCCAGTTCCATGGGGTGATCAGAGCGCAGACACCGACCGGTTCATGAAGGATCATGTCGCCGGGTGCGTGGTCGCCCAAGGGACGTTCAAAAGCAAAAGCTTTGGCCGCCCGAATGGCGTTCTTGAGATGCCCAGCCCCGGCACCGACCTGCGCCGTCTTTGCCAATGCGATAGGTGCACCCATCTCAAAGCTGATAGCTTGCGCCATGTCTTCGGCCCGCGACTTGTAGACCTCCATCAACCGCTCCAATGCGGCGATCCGTTCCGAGGGGTCTGTTGCCGCCCAGGACGGGAAGGCTGCCTTGGCCGCGGCGACGGACGCGTCGGCATCAGTGGCGCCACCCAAAGTGATCGTTGCAATCTTCTCTTCGGTCGACGGGTTCTCAACCGCCATTTCGCGCCCGTCGATCGAGGCGACCCATTGGCCGTTGATATAGTGTTTGGATGCATCCTGCATGGCGGTTCCTGTAAATCAGAGTTCAGCATATACCCCGGCGACGAAACGATCGCGGAGAACGAATTTCTGGATTTTGCCCGAGCCGGTCAGGGGAAAGCCTTCGACCTGCACCCAGACATTCGGGGTTTTCTGCGGCGACATATTTGCGCGGCAATGGGCATGCAGTGCACCCTTGTCGAGTGGTCCTGTGCTGCGGATGAACGCGCCGATGACCTCGCCCCACTTCGGGTCCGGTAGACCGACCACAGCGACCTCGGCCACGCTCGCGTGTTCCAACAGGCAGTTCTCGATCTCGGCCGGGAAGTGGTTCTCGCCGCCGCGGATGATCATCTCTTTGACACGGCCAGTGGCGGTGACGAAGCCGCGCGTATCCATCCGGCCCAGATCGCCCGTATGCAGCCAGCGATCTGCGTCGACAGTCTCGGACATGGCCTTGGGGTTGTCGTTGTATTCCAGCATGACGCAGGGGCCGCGGGCACAGATTTCCCCGACCTCGCCAATGGCGACGGCGCAATTGTCATCGACGCTGCGGATCGAGACCTCGGTCTGAGCCACCGGCTGGCCAGCCGTGTTGCAGATGTCGTCGATACTTTCTGACAAATGGTGTTGTGTGATAACCGGACAATGCTCGGTCTGGCCATAGAGCGTCGAAAACCCGGCCCCCATCAGGTTCTGCACCCGGCGCACTAGCTCCGGCGCCACCATTGAGCCGCCGCAGCTGACAAGCTTCAGGGCCGACAGGTCTCGCGGACGCGCCTCTTGTGCATCGAGCAAGGCCACCACCATGGTCGGCACGCCAAGGATGATGTCCGCGCCGTTCGCTTCCAACTGGTCAAGCACAACATCCGGATCAAACAGGCTGATCAGCACCATGCGGCACCCCGCCTGCAGGCAACCAAGGGTGACCATGCCGCAGCCTGAAGTGTGAAACATCGGCATGATGTTGACCCAGGTCGTCGCCTTGGTCGCGCCGCAGCGGGAAGCGTAGAAGCGCGCATTGTTGACCAGCCCGCGATGGCTCAGAATCGCGCCCTTGGGAAAGCCAGTCGTCCCGGATGTATACTGGATCATTGCGGCGTCGCCCGAGGCGACATCGGGTAAAGCAGGCGGGCGGGCCCCTTCCGCGTAAAGTGCGGCGCTTTCCATGTCCGTGACTTCGCGCACCGATGGGATGCTCGCCGCGACCTCAGCCCCAATCCGGCGCATCGGGTTGCCGCGGAATTCCTCGACGAGGAACAAGGCGACCGCGCCGGATTGTTCCAGCACATAGGCCAGTTCGCGTGCCTGAAAGGCCGGGTTTGCAGTCACCAGAACCAGCCCGGACAACGCGCAAGCATATTCCATCAGGACCCATTCTGGGCTGTTGGGCGACCAAACTACCACCCGTTCGCCGGGCGCAAACCGGGTGGAGAGCGCCATGGCCAGCCGCTCGGCGTCGGCCAGCAGTCCCGCATAGGTCCAGCTCCGCCCCTCTGATCCGTCCTGCTGAATTTCGACCAAGGCCTCGGCACTCGGGCGCGCCGCAGCCACCTCGCGCAGCAATGCGCCGACGGTGATCTCGCGCGTCTCCATGTCGGACTGGGCCGGGGCATGGGATGTCGTGAGGCTCAGCTCATACATCGCTGAAATCGCCCCCACGGCCCTTGCCGCTGGCGAAGCGGGCTGCGCCTACTACACCTTTGGTGACCTCGGTCTTGCTGCCACACCATTCCTGCCGTAGCGCCTCGCGCATCGAACGCCCGTGCTGGGCCCGCACGGACCGCCGATCTGCGCGCATGCAGCTTTGGGGGAAACGGGCGATGTCATGGGCCAGGGCTTCGGCCTTGGCGCGTGCGTCACCGTCGGGCACGACGTATTCGCACAGTCCAATCCGCAGGGCCTCGTCTGCATCCACGCGGCGGCCGGTCAGGATCAGGTCCATCGCGCGGCCTTCACCCACCAGCCGCGGCAAGCGCACCGTGCCGCCGTCGATCAGTGGAATGCCCCAGCGGCGGCAGTAGACCCCCATGAAGGCGGTTTCTTCCATCACCCGGATATCGCACCAAAGCGCCAGTTCCATACCACCCGCCACGGCAGGCCCCGACACGGCGGCGATCACCGGTTTGGACAACTCCAACCGGCTGGGTCCCATGGCCGCCATCTGTGGTTCACCTTCGTGTGGGAAGTCGAACGGATCGAGCGCTTCGGCCCCGGCAAGAGACGCCGCATGCTTCAAATCCCACCCGGCGCAAAAGGCACCGCCTTCGCCCCAGAACACGGCAACGCTGGCGGCATCGTCCGCGTCAAACGACTGGAACGCCTCAAAGAGTGCCTGGGCGCTTTCGGGGTCCATGGCATTGCGGGCTTCAGGGCGGGAATGGATGACGGTCCAGACGGGGCCGTCCTTTTCAATTCGCACGCTCATTGCAAGACCTCTCCGTAGTTACCTGCGAGGAACTTCTCACGAATGGCGAACTTCTGCACCTTGCCCGAGCCCGTCAAAGGGAAGTCCGGCACATGCACCCAGACCGATGGCGTTTTCTGTGCGGACAGATTCGCCCGGCAGTGGGTGCGTAAATCGGCCACGTCCAGCGGTTGGTCGGACAGGATGAATGCTGCAATCACTTCCCCCCATTTCTCGTCCGGCAGGCCGACCACGGCCACTTGCGCCATGTGCCTGTGGGTCACCAACACCGCTTCGATCTCGGCCGGGAAATGGTTTTCGCCGCCGCGAATGATCATGTCCTTCACACGGCCAGTCACCCGCACAAACCCCTGGGCGTCCAGCGTGCCAAGGTCTCCGGTATGCAACCAACCGTCGCTATCGACGACGGCGGCAGTGGCCTCAGGGTTGTCGTTATAGCCGATCATCACGGCGTAGGACCGCGCGCAAATCTCGCCGACGTCGCCTATTGGAAGCACCCGATTGTCTTCAGGCGAACGGATCGAAACTTCGGTCTGTGGCAGCGGCTGGCCAGCCGTCTCCACGATCTGTTCAAGCGTGGCCTCGACCGGGTTCAGGCAGATCATCGGGCTGTGCTCCGTCTGCCCGAAAGCGCTGAGCAGGTGACAGCCCAGACGGTCCCGCACCCGGCGGACCAGATCGGGTGGCACCGGCGCGCCTCCCGTCGTGATGACCTCAAGCGAGGACATATCGCGTGGGGTCCTATCCAGCGATTCCAGCAGATTGAACAGCATGGTGGGAACGGCAAAACAGGTCGTGACGCCCTGTTCCTCGATCAATCGCGCAAAGACATCCGCGTCGAACCGCTTAATCAGCAGCATCTTGCATGCGGCCTGGAGGCATCCCAAGGCCCCCGTCGCACAGCCCGCGGTATGAAAGAGCGGCATGAAGTTGGCCCAGACAGACTGCGGTCCAACTTGTTTGCGGGCGCAGAAAAGCCGCACGTTGTTCACAAGGTTCTTGTGGCTGAGCACCGCGCCTTTCGGGAAACCAGTTGTTCCCGATGTGTACTGGATCTGCGCGGCATCATCCGGCTGGACGTCCGGCAGCACGGCGGGCCGCTCCCCATGGGCGTAGAGCGCATCTTCGTCTTCCAGATTGACGACCTCGCGCAGGTGGGTGTTGCTGCTTGTCGCCTCGCGCGCAATTGCCGCCATCGGATTTCCTCGGAACCCGTCAACCATGAACAGGCCAACAGCACCGGATTGCTCCAGCACATATTTGAGCTCGGAGGCCTGAAAGGACGGGTTGGCCGTGACCAGAACCAGCCCCGCCAGACCGCAGGCATATTCCATGAAGATCCACTGGGGGATATTGGGTGCCCAGACGACGACCCTTTCACCCTGCTCAAAACGGGTGGCGAGGGCCTTGGCGAGGCGCTCGGCCTGCACCAGCAGCTCGCCATAGGTCCATGACTGGCCACAGTCACCACTGTCTGCAACATTCACCATCGCTACGGCATCCGGATGGGTGGCTGCCACCTCTCGCAGCAACCCGCCGACCGTGATGTCGCGAATTTCCGCATCATTCTGCGCCGGGAAGTGCGAGGTGGTGAGGTTAATGTCATACATGGTCATTCCGCCGCGATCGGTTTGGTCGGGATATCCACCAATTTGCCGCGCGGGATCAGGCGGTCGTCGTCGTACATTGGCAGGGTGCAGAGCTCACCGCTTTGAGTGGACCCATCAGCGCAGAGCACGTCTACCTTTGTGCCCGGACCCTGTGCGGGGTCGTCCATGCGCACGATGCAAACACCACAGCCCTGATACGGCGAATAGCCCGAGGAACAGACACGGCCGACGGGCCTGCCATCAATGGTCATTACGCGTCCAAGCTGAGCCACGCCGCCGGTTACCCGCATGCCCCAGGTGCGGCAGGATTTGCAGGCCACCTCCAGCGCCTTGCGGCCAACAAAGTCCCGGTCGTCAAATTCGACAAAACCGCCAAGCCCTGCCTCAAACGGCGTCGTCTCGGCTCCGAAATCCGACCCAGCGTTGAGCAACCCGGCCTCGATCCGCCGAGCCCGGAACACCGGCGTTCCGGTCAGCAGGATGCCGAACGCCGCGCCGACTTCCATGATCCGGTCGCCGATGGCCGGGATGTCGGTGTCGGGCAACATGTAGACTTCCCAACCCAACTCGTTGGTAAAGCCCGAGCGGCTGATCCAGCAGGTCTGGCCCGCGATGCAGACCTCGGCGCAATCGAAGTAGCGGAAAGGATCGGGCATCGGACCGTCCAGTACCGCGGCCAGCAATTCCAGTGACCGCGGACCCTGAATCTGGCTGACCCAGACGTTGGGGTCGTGGATTTTCACGTCCAGCCCCTCGTCACGGGCCTTGTACCAGCTGAACAAGTCACCGTCGGCCTGCGCCATCCAGAACCTGTCTTGCGACAGCCGCAGCAGCACCCCGTCGGTGATCATGCCGCCATCGTGGTAGCATGCGAATTGATAGGAGCAGCGGCCCGGTTTCACCTTACTGACACTCCGGGTTGACACCTTGTTCAGCAGGGTTTCCGCATCCGGCCCGCTGATCTCGATTGGCAACTCGCCGGTGTGCCGAAAAATGACATTGGTGCGTACGGCCCAATACATGTCGTCGTCCGTGGCCGTGTCGAGTTTCTCCGGCGTCAGGCGCGAGTTGTAGAGCGTGTATTCGGGATCATAGGGCAGTTCCATGTAGCTTAGCGGATGGGCCGGCATGGTGCGGGCAAGCTCGCGCGGACGCGCGCCCTTGTTCAGCAAAGCCTTGGCGACGAAACGATAGTGCGAGAGATCGGTTGTCATGTTATTCACCGTTCAGAGTTGTTAGACGCCTGCGGGTGATCTTCTACAAGGACAGATGGATGCCACGCATTAAGTTTGGGATATTCGGTCATGTGGCCTTGGCGCAAATCTAATGAATTGCACAAGTCGTTCGAAAAAATTAGACGATAGTCATGCGCTTTCGTTCCTATGACGCCCTCAAGACCTTTGATGCCGTTGCCCGCAATCTGTCGATGACCAAGGCGGCGGACGAGGTGCATCAGTCGAAAGGGTCGATCAGTTACCAAATCAACAAGCTTGAAGCGGAGCTCGGCTTTCGCGTGTTCGAGCGCGCGCCCGCAAAACTGGAACTGACGGAGGAAGGGAGCAGGTTGTGGCATGTGTCCCAAACGGCCCTGAGCCAGATCGACCGCGAAATCGAAGACCTGCGTGGCACAGCCTCAGGTGCCGTGACCGTTGGCGCACTGACCTACTTCTCTTCACGCTGGCTGTCGCCAAGGCTCACCCGCTTCTTCGAGGCCAATCCCGGTATCAGCCTGCGGATCGAACCCATCAGTTCTATGGACATGCTGAAGAGCGTCAGGGTGGACATGGCCGTCCTCTGGGGAATTGGCGGCTGGGAGGGTCATAAAAGCGAACTTCTTCTGTCCCTGCCTGCCGTTCCAACCGCAAACCGCGCAGTCGCAGAGCAGGTTAGGCGGCTTGGACTGGCCGAGGCGGTCAGGCAGCTTCCGCTCTTGGGTGACAGCTCCGGCGATGCGGGTTGGCGGGCCTGGCACAAAGCCGCGGGGCTACCTTACGCGCCCAGCCGGTCCAGCTTAACCATCCCAGACTCAAACAGCCGCGTTCAGGCGGTGGTGGATGGCCAGGGGATCGCCCTTTGGGATGATCTTGTCGCGCCTGAGTTTGGCGATGGAACGCTTGTCAGATTGTCCGATGTCAGAGTTGAAAACGCGGGTTACTTTGTCGTTTTCACGGATCGGCAGGTGTCTCAAGGGGCCGAGTCATTCCTGGACTGGTTGCGAGCTGAAACTGCATCTTGAAGCCAATCCGAGAACACCGTCGCCGGTTCCGACGCTTTAGCCCTATCTGGTCTGACGATGAAATAGCCGTAATCCGGCAGCGCGATATCCGACAGCCGATCAGCTTGCCTCCCGCCAACTCATCGCCCACCAGATCATCCATCAAAGCGACGCCCTGGCCATTGATCACAGCCTGAACCCGCACATTGGGATCCGGCACGATCAACACGTCTCGACGCGCTTGCGGCGGCAGGTTGGCAAGCTCAAACCATTCAGACCAGGCGTTGCTGTCTTCCCGATCGCGCAGCAGTGTTAGTTCTGTGACCGCCTCCCTGATCCCCAGCCGTTCCACCCGCCCCGCAACATCGGCGTTGCCAACCGGAAAGGACGGCATCGGCATGAATGGAGTCACGGTGCCGTCCTTCCAGTTCCCGTTGCCCCACCTGATCGCCAAATCCACGCCCTGCATCTCAGCTTCAGAAAACTCGATCATCGGCTGGATACGAAGCTGCACATCCGGGTGGCTTTGCATGAAGGTCATCAGGCGTGGCGACAGCCAGCGCACGGCGAAATAGGTCGAAACACCAACTGTCAGAGAGAGGGTCGAGACCCCCTTTAACATTCCCCCGTTCGATCAACATTTTTCTTCTCGACGGCGATCCGAACGGCATTCGGGTGGCGCAAATCTCGATGTCGACGATCCAAGCCCTACCGTGTAATGACAAAAAGGACTGAACGACAGGAATCTGTTGCTGTATGCCGGCACCATTATGGCACAGTCCCAGATCAGCCGCACCTTGCGCGGCGCGGCGGCGCGCTCGCGGATTGGCGCGATCCTGTCGCAGGAACGGTTTGACAGCCGCAGGGCTCTCGGCCGCAGGATCTGCCTGGAGTTCGGGTTTGTCGACAGGTTGGGTCGTCTGCAGGTTGCGGGATGCATGAAAGCCCTGGCGGGCCTTGCCGACAGCTCGCCGGACATTGTCCTGCCGCCTCCGCAGGTGAAGGCGGTGGACAACAGGCCCCGTCAATTCGTGACGGGTGTGCCGGAGCCGACCGGGGTTCCTCCAGATCTGTCGAAGATTTCCGGGCTCGGGATCACGTTGGTATCGACGGCCGCGGAACGCACTCTGTGGAACACCCTGATCGCGCGCGAGCATCCGCACGGGATGGCGGTCTTCGCCGGCTGCCAGCTGCGCTATCTGGTGGGCTCGGCGCATGGCTGGCTTGGTGCGGCCGGGTTTTCCGCCGCCGCGTTGCGGGTAGCGGCGCGCGACCGCTGGATGGGCTGGAGCGACGTCCAGCGCCGGGACCATCTTGACCGCGTTGTCTGTCTGAGCCGTTTCCTGATCCGGCCCTCGGTGCGCTGCCCGCACCTGGCCAGCCATCTGCTCGGCCGCATCCTGCGTCGCCTGCCGCGGGACTTCGAGGGGCGCTACGGTTTCCGCCCCTATGTCGTTGAGTCCTTCACCGATGCGGGGCAGGATGGCATCTGCCTGCGGGCGGCCAACTTCCTGTGCGTCGGCCGGACCGCGGGCCGTGGCCGTCAGGATCGCGCCAGGCGGCGGGCGAAGACGGTCAGGACGGTATTCATGTATGGGCTTTCCCGGGGCTGGCGGAAGAGGCTCGGGGTTCCCGAGGTCACCCATGCGCCGGTTCTGGAGCCGGGGGACGGGCTGAACGCGGCGGACTGGGCCGCAAACGAGTTTGGAGGAGCGCCATTGGGAGACAGGCGGCTATCGGCGCGTCTGGTGAAGAGCGCGGGTCTGCTGGCGGCCTATCCGGGCGGCAGGATCAACGCCAGCAGTGCCAGTGACAGCACGGCGATCAGCGCCTTCTACCGTCTCATCGAGATGCCGGCGGAATCGGAGGTCACGGTCGCGAACATCCTTGCCCCGCATCGTGAGCGCAGCATTCGGCGCCTGCGCGGTCAGCACACGGTGCTGGCGATCCAGGATGGCACGGACCTGAACTTCGCGCGGCGTCCGGGCACCGACGGGCTGCAGCTGATCGGCAGGAACCAGACCGGTGCGAAGAGCCTCGGCCTGCATCTGCATGCGACCTTGGCGGTGACGGACACGGGGCTTCCGCTTGGCGTTCTCAGATTGGGATTTGACGCGCTGAAGAAGCGGCCGGAAGCGGCCGAGGCGCAGCGCGGGACCCAACGATGGATTGACGGTTTCGAGGATGTGGTCGATGCCGTGCGCGAGGTTGGTGGCAGGACGCGGGTGATCTCCGTGTGCGATCGGGAGGCGGACTTTTTCGAGCTGTTCGATGCCCGGCGCCGTCATCCACGGGTGCACCTGCTGGTACGGGCGAAGCATGATCGGGTGCTCGGGCCGCGTCAGCCGAAACTGTTCGCGACCATGAGCGGCGGCGCACCCGATGGCCGGATCGACGTGGAGATCGAAGGGTTGACGGAGCGGCTGAAGTCCAGCCGCAGGAAGGCGCGTCCCGCCCGTCGCCGGCGTCTGGCGAACTGCGAGCTGCGGTTCCGCAGGGTGACACTGCCGGCGACAGCGGCCATGGAGGGCGCCGAACCGGTCCAGGTCACCGCGGTCCATATCGTGGAAACGGCGCCGCCGGAGGACGGGCCCCCGGTCCAGTGGTACCTGCTGACGACGCTCGAGGTCAAAACCGCGAAGGAGGCGGCGGAGATTGTCGGCTACTATCTCCAGCGCTGGCGGGTGGAAGACTTCTTCCGGGTCCTGAAGTCAGGCTGCCGGGTCGAGTTCCTGCTGTTCCGCACCGCCGACCGGCTGCAGCGGGCGATTGCCATCAACGCCGTGATCGCCTGGCGGATCATAGTCATGACCCTGCTTGGACGACAGGTTCCCGCCTGCGAGCCCGAACTGATGTTCACCGATCATGAGCTCGATTTTCTGCGCGACTATGCGCACGAGCACGGCCTGACGGCACCGGACCAGCTTGGCGATGCCGTGCGGCTCGTGGCCCATCTCGGAGGCTATCGCAACCGCAGGCATGACCCGGACCCCGGAAACCAGATCATGTGGCACGGCCAGACCCGCCTGAGCAGTGCCGCGCTGGGCCACCGAATCGGGTTCCTGGCTGGCCAGAGGCACGCCCTGAGAGAAAATCCATAACCTGTTGCGATGCAGACTTATCATCACTCGGTAGACCTAGCCATTGCCTTTCGACGCAATCAGCTACGTCGGGTGCGGGAGGCTTTTCCCGAGATCGAACGGCCAGGTGTCTACCTCCTCATCGGTGCCGATGAAGACGCGCAGGACCGGCAGCTTGCATATATCGGCGAGTCCGAAGGCGTCGGCGCTCGATTGTCGTATCACAACTCGAATGAGGCCGGTCGCGATGCCAAAAGCTTCTGGACCGACACGGTCGTGCTGATCAGTAAGGACGAGAACCTGGCCAAGAGCCATGCGCGCTATGTCGAAGGCTGCCCGATCCGGGGCGTTGTTAGCAATCCCCGCTGGACCCTGCCCAACTCCCGCACGCCCTCCGACGACGCGGGAAAGCTGCCGTTACCGGACCGGGCCGCCATGGACGAGTTCGTTGACCAGACAAGGACACTCGTTGGCGCCCTTGGCTGGGATCTCTTTCGGGAGATCCGAGGTCGTGCGCTCGAGCAGGCGACCGAGCATGAGCTCGCGACCGCGGAAATTCACGAGAGTCCTCGTTTCTATTTTCGCGGTGAGGGCTTCGCTGCAGAGATGGAGATCGGCCCCTCTGGGGACTTCGTGGTGACCGCAGGATCGAAGGCAAGGATCCGGACGACGCGAACGATTCCACGAGGCACGGTCTCGCTACGAAACACGCTTGCCGAGAAGGGCGTTCTCCAACCGGAAGGTGAATTCCTCATCTTCACGAGTGCCTACAGCTTCACATCCGCTTCGGCCGCTGCTGCAGCCGTGATCGGAGCGAGCGCCAACGGGCGAATACTCTGGAAGCTCCCAGATGGACGCACCTACGCGGACTGGGAAGCATCCAATGCGTGGCCGACGGCGCGCCCCATTAGCACCAACCAAAGGCGTCAAATGGTTCGATTTCGGTTCCTTCTTCACATAAGCGACTGGCATCGAAGTGCTCAGCCGCTGACTCGGAAAAGTCACGATATTGCAAGTGCTTACAATAAATTCACTAAACTCGCGCAGTCATGAGGTCCAGAGAATATCGGCCCCAAGAGAACGCTCACGGGCCTCACAGCACTGGGGCTTGTGCTCAGCCCCACCCGCATAACCCTCGAAAACAACGGAAAAATCCGGCCGCAGCCGGAGCGGGAGAACGCTTTCGCTGGGGCAAGTGGCGGAGAGACAGGGATTCGAACCCTGGAGACGGTTTCCCGCCTACACGCGTTCCAGGCGTGCGCCTTCGACCACTCGGCCACCTCTCCTTAGGTGCCACTCTAGCGAGTCCACACCCCTTACCGCAAGAGTCTACGCCGAAAATCTCCGGTTAGTCGGGCGAGCCCGGAAACGGCACCAGACGCCGTGCAGGGGCGCTGAATCCTGGCATATGTCAACGATAGCGGCCACGGCGTTGGCATCGACCGCGAATCCGGAATTCCTTCGAGCGTTAAGGGTGCGGTTCTTGGATGGCACATATAGGCCGCCAAGCTGCTGCAATGCATCACTTCATGAGGACCACTCTCGGAAAGGAACGGGCGTTTGACGGAAAGTCTGGAGTGAAAGGCCGGATTTCCGCACGAGGCGGAACGGACTGGCCTTCTGCGGGGAAAGGGGTGGAGTGCCCCAGCACCTGAGATAAGGAGCACTCGGATGATCAGGTTACCACACAACCAGCCGACGTCCAGCTGGGATTCAGATGCGGCGAAAGAAGCGCTGAAGTCAGTCATGGGCAAGGCGGCCGCGGCGTCTTTGTAAGTCTGCGGGAAGGAAGGCGCTGCCGACGTTCTCTCCCGGGCGCCTTTGCAGGATCCGTGCGAGGCGGAAACGGAGTACCGGGACCAAATGCATGGGATGGCTCAACCGGTGATGCAGGAGGCTATTGAGCAACTGGAAGATTTCGGCCCTTCGTTGGAAGTGAATGGGGTTGTGCATCACCGAGTGGCTCCGACCGTGGGCAAGGTGCGGACGATGTTCGGCACCGTGTCGTTCCCGCGTTCGCGCGATCGGCCGCGGAAGGGCACCGCGATCGTTCCGGTGGAAGGGGTGTTGGCGATTGCCACCGGCGGACTGACGCAGGTGGTGGCGAAGTTGACGTCGTTCCTCGGTGGCCACCTGGCATCCCGGGAGATTGTGAGGCATGGTGCCACACCTGCCGCGAGGGGCTGTCGCCGACGACGGTGAACCGGCTGATGAAGCAGATCAACGAACGTCTCGAAAGGATACGGGACGAGATGATGGCGGCGATCCGGGCGGCGGAGCCGGACATACCGGGCGAGGCGCATGCTGTGGTGGTGTCGCTGGATGGCGTCATGATGCGGATGCAGGTCGAGACCGACGGGACGGGAGGGCGCGCGTCCGGGTTCCGGGAGGCTTCCTGCGCCACGGTATCGCCGATCGGTCCCGATGGGAAGGCGCTGGAAAGCCGGTATGTGGGACGGCTTACGCAGTCGGGCAAGCGGTGCCTGAAGCGGATGGTGGGATAGGAGCCGTTCCACCTGCTCGAGCGGAGACCGGACCTGAAGGTGGTGGCAATCGCCGATGGTGCGCTCGACAACTGGGGCTGGCTGGGCAGCCTGACCCCGGATTTCGAAATGATTGACTTCCGGCATGCCTGCCAGCGCCTCGCGGCGGTGGCGGATTGTGCCTTCGGATCCGGCCGGAAGCGGGATGAGTGGCTCGAAAGGTATCGCGGGGTTCTGCGCAATGACCCCAATGGCATCGGCAAGGTGATCGACGCGATCCGATTCCTGCACCCAAAGCGCCCGGCCGACGATGGCATCTGGCGGGAGTTGGGGTTCTTCCGCAGGAACAGGCGACGAATGCACTACCGGGAAGCGACGGCCGTCGGCTTCCACGTCGGATCGGGTCCGATGGAAGCGGCGAACAGGATGCTGGTGACACAGCGAATGAAGCACTCGGGGCAACGTTGGGGTCGGAATGGAGGGCACGCCGTCCTGTCCCTCCGGGCACAGCGGGAGTCCGGCCGCTTCGATGCCGCCTGGCGCCATGTCGGCGACATCTGGCGGCAGGAATGGCCTCCGGTGAACGCCGACAATCCACCAGGTGCGCCCACCGGCACCGCAACGAGGCAGGACGGCCGGGCTCTTGCGAGTTCGCGCAATCCGAACGTCCGCCTCGTCCCTGCCGCGTGATTCGCGATCGGGTCAAATGATGCAAAAGGATTAGCCATATGGGAATCGCACCCCGGATCGCTTGACACGGGTGCGAGTTCCGCTGACACACCGCAGACGCGAATTGGGCTGAAGCATCCGGACAGGAGATGAGCCATGAAAACGGAACGCATCGACTTCGAGGGACATGTCGGCCTCAAACTCGCCGCACGGATGGACCGGCCCGATACAGAACCCCGTGCCGTCGCATTGTTCGCTCACTGCTTCACCTGCTCGAAGGACATTGCAGCGGCCCGCATGATTGCGGCCGCGCTCGCGCGCATCGGAATCGCCGTCCTGCGGTTCGACTTCACCGGTCTCGGAAACTCCGAAGGAGAGTTCTCCAACACCAACTTCTCCTGCAACGTGGAAGATTTGGTTCAAGCCGCCGAGCACCTGAAGTCCATGGGTATGCCACCATCCATGCTGATCGGACATTCTCTCGGTGGCGCTGCCGTGCTGGTGGCAGCGAGCCGAATCGAGTCGGCGCGAGCGGTCGTCACCATCGGGGCCCCCGCCCATCCAAGCCACGTCTCCCATCACTTTTCGGACAGGCTTGACGAGATCAGGTCCAAGGGAGAGGCGGAGGTTTCGCTCGGTGGGCGGAAGTTCGTCATCAAGCAGCAGTTCGTCGAGGACATAGACGGGGCCCGAATGGCAAGTGCGATCTCGGAATTGCGCAAGGCCCTGTTGGTGATGCACGCTCCCTTCGACACGACGGTCGGAATCGAGAATGCGGCGGACATATTCACCAAGGCGAAGCACCCGAAGTCCTTCGTTTCGCTGAATGACGCGAACCACCTGATCACGCGGAAGTCGGACGCCGAGTATGCGGCCAACGTCATCGCGGCCTGGTCAAGAAACTATCTTCCACACTCGACGGCCTCGGATTCGGTGGGGTTGGTCGAAGGCAGAGTCAGGGTATCGGAAGTCGACCCGACCGGCTTCAGGCAAGCAATCGTGACATCGGACAACCACCGGATGGTCGCAGACGAACCGGTGGGGTTCGGCGGAACGAACGAGGGACCATCGCCCTACGGGTTTCTGGCCGCCGGCCTCGGCGCATGCACTTCCATGACCATTCGCCTATACGCGAGGCGCAAGGGATGGAAACTGCAGTCCGTATTCGTGGACGTCGAGCACGACCATGTCCATGCATCGGATTGCGAGGCGTGCGAGACGTCTCAGGTGCGCATCGATCGTTTCACACGCGTGATTCATCTTCAGGGTGACCTTACGGATGAACAGCGATCCCGATTGCTCGGGATCGCGGACAAGTGCCCCGTCCACAGGACGCTTCACGCCGCATCCAAGATCGAGACCAGACTGGCAAGTGAGGATTGAGGCACGGCGAGCGGACCTCTTCCGGTCCCGGCGCCAATTCCGTCCGAAGGTCATTCCAATCTAATTTGCAGGTGCCCGCAGGTCAGTACCCTACCCAACACCGCTTCCAACGACGGGCCGAAATCGTCCAGCCGCTCAATCGCCCCTCCTGCATCACCGGTTGAGCCATCCCAGGCATTTGGTCCCGATACTCCGTTTCCGCCTCGCACGGATCCTGTAAAAGCGCCCGGGAGAGAACGTCGGCAGCGCTTTCCTTCCCGCAGACTTACAAAAACGCCGCGGCCGCCTTGCCCATGACTGACTTCAGCGCTTCTTTCGCCGCATCCGAATCCCGCTGGACGTCGGCCGGTTGTGTGGTAACTTGATCGTCGGAATGCTCCTCATCTCAGGTGCTGAGGCACTTCACCCCTTTCCCCGCAGAAGGCCACTCCGTTCCGCCTAGTGCGGAAATCCGGCCTCTCACTCCAGTTTTTCCGTCAAATGCCCAATCCTTTCCGAGAGCGGTCCTCATGAAGTGATGCATTTTAGCAGCTTGGCGGCCTATATGTGTGCCATCCAAGAACCGCACCCAGCGTTAACAGCCTCCTTGCGAACCCTTCGATGAGGTTCTATAGAGCAACTAGTTGTCGGAGTGTAGCTCAGCCTGGTAGAGCACTGTCTTCGGGAGGCAGGGGTCGTGAGTTCGAATCTCGCCACTCCGACCAACGAAACAAGAGCGCCAAAGCGCCCATTGTCGTTTCCGGGAGCAGTTCCGCAACCAAACAGTCCCGTTTTCGTCAGGGACCGACCTTCTAACAAGAGATTCGTATAATACCTGCGATGCCAGCTGAAACAGCCTGCCAATGGACTTCAGGTGGGCATCAGACATAAGGGACACTACCTTTGGCCTTGGTTTAGAAGCTTGGCAAAAGTGGAAGGGATCAGCCGTCCCTGTAGTAGTAGCTATAGCCGTTCAGCGCGGGCGCACCGCCGAGATGGGCGTAAAGAACCTTTGAACCTTTGGGAAAAAAGCCCTTCCTGGCCAAATCAATCATCCCCTGCATGGATTTGCCCTCATAGACCGGGTCCGTCATCATCGCCTCAGTCCTTGCGGCAAGGCGGATCGCATCGTTGGTTTCATCAGACGGGACACCGTATGAGGGATAGGCGTAATCCGGGTTGATGTGGATTTCATCGTCGCGGACCCTGCGTCCCAACCTCACCAGTTCGGCGGCATTGTCCACAATTCCGCGGACCTGCGCACGGGTCTGGTCAACCGTACCGGAGGCATCGATACCGATCACCCGATCCGCCCGGTCCTGCGCCGCAAACCCCACGATCATTCCGCCTTGGGTCGATCCAGTTACAACGCAGACCACAATGTAGTCGAACTCGACACCAAGCTCTTCCTCCTGCTGCGCCACCTCTTCGGCAAAGCCGATATAGCCAAGCGCGCCGTATCTGTGCACCGAAGCTCCCGCTGGAATAGCGTAAGGCTTACCTCCCGCATCCTTCACCGACTGGATGGCATCCTCCCAGCTTCTGCGGATGCCGATGTCGAACCCATCCTCGACCATGCGGCTGTCTGCCCCCATCAGGCGGGTCATCATGATATTGCCCACGCGGTCATAGACAGCATCGTAGTGGGGCACCCATTTCTCCTGGATCACGACGCATTTCATGCCGATCTTGGCCGCCGTCGCCGCAACCATGCGTGTATGGTTAGACTGAACCCCGCCGATGGACACCAACGTATCCGCCCCACTCGCGATGGCGTCCGGTACGATATATTCGAGCTTGCGCAGCTTGTTGCCACCAAAAGCCAATCCCGAGTTGCAGTCCTCGCGCTTGGCATAGAACTCCACATCAGCCCCCATCGCTTCAGTGAGCCGGGGCAGATGCTCAATGGCGGTTCTGCCGAAGGTAAGCGGGTATCGTTCGAATTTTTCGAGCAGTGACATGGGTGGTCTCCAGTTACATTTGAACCAACGATAGCAGGAGAGAATCAAAAGATGCTACCGAGGGGACCTCATTTATCAAAGATGCGGCGAACACATCCTAAGCGGCTTACGGTGGTGTAAGCCTCATCGTGTCCGTTACACTTATATCACTTGTGAACACCGCGATCATTCCCTGGATTCAGGACAGATGGGAGAGTGGATATGACCACCACCACGTCTGATGTGGCTCAAGGGCTCAGAAATCGACAGCGCCGCTCATGCAGCGACCGCACTTGCTGTCGCTATGGAACTCGAGGACGATCTCAGGATTTCTGGCCAGGATGGTGAGACCGTTAGGATTGCCCCCGCAATCGGCGAATTGATCATCGAACTTCTGGGACACATAAGTGCCGACAACATGATCACGCCGGTGCCGGTAAGTGCTACGCCCACGACATGGCAGGCGGTGGACATGCTCAATGCCTCCCGGCCTCACCTTACAAAGTTGTTGTAGCGGATGAAATTTCCTTCGAGAGGGACGGGAAACACCTAAGGGTCCCCTTTCCTGCCCTGATGAAGTACAGGCAGGAAAGGGCGATAGAACAGGAAGCGGCGATGAAACAGCTGTCCATGCTTGGTCAGGATTATGAAAGGGTGTGAACCATATCGCCAATCCGTTCGCTGTCTTCCTGGACACGAACGTTCTGTATCCCATCCACACCCGTGAAAGGATTCCTTCGATGGTAGAGCTAAAGGCGGACGGACTCGACCGACGGATGGCGGCGCTGCGAATCGTTCCCGTAGTCGTTATCGAGGACGTTGGGGATGCGCTCCCCCTGTGCGACGCCCTTGATGCCGGCGGCCTCCCCATCGCCGAAGTCACCTTCCGGACGGATGCAGCCACAGAAGCGATCGCGCATATCGGAAAGGAACGGCCGAACATGCTGCTTGGCGCCGGAACGGTCCTGACAGCGGAACAGGTAGCCCAGGCCGCAGACGCTGGCGCGACGTTCATGGTCACACCCGGACTCAATCCGAACGTGGTGGAGGCCGCGCTCAGACACGGGCTTCCGATCATACCTGGTGTGAACAATCCTTCGCAGATCGAGCTGGCGATGTCCTTCGGGCTTCAACTGCTGAAGTTCTTTCCCGCTGAGGCCAGTGGTGGACGGGCGATGCTCAAGGCCCTTTCCGGACCCTATAGGGATGTCAGATTCATCCCGATCGGCGGGATCGGCCCGGCAAACCTGGCCAACTATCTCTCACTGAACAACGTCGCGGCCTGCGGGGGATCGTGGATGGTCGAGACCAGTCTGGTCGCCGAAAGAAACTTCAGCGCGGTCACCGAACTGACCCGGCAGGCCCGGGAAATCGCACGTTCGGTCCCATGACTTCCTGCCACCCGAAACCTGGAGGGCACTGCGCTCTGGGATGAACCGTCAGGAGTCCTGCCTGCGCAGGGTCCGGGGAAAGCGTTGAGGACAACAACCAACCCCCCTATACGGAGACATTGGCGCAACCGGTCTGGATACACCGCAGGCTCTACCGGAGATGGCGCCCTTCCCGCTGAACTCCCGCAGACGGTCGTGGATCATGCCGGGACCGGGAAACAGGAGCCCGGTCAGATCCTCTCCGTCCAGCAGAGTTGGGGCATATGCGCAGCAAGCACCAACGCCGGCGAAAGGTATCCGAAAACCAACTCCTATCCACCTCTCCGTAATGACGTCTGGTCGCTCATGCCTGCACGGCATCGATGTCCGCCCGCTCTGTAAGGACGCCGCAGGTACCGACAGGCATAGCATGTAAACGAATGACGGGTGAATTCACGAAGTCTGATGACACGTTGGCACCCTCCAGAATTTCCACGCCTGCGAAACCGAATCCCGCATATCCCGAATGCGGTGTCCTCGAAACGTCCAGCAGGCAAAGCCATTCCTGCACGCCAACCGGCAGGTCGACCCAAGCGCCAGGATTTCGACCGAAGCGAAGTGATTGGAATTTGGAATGCCGAATGCCATTGACAGAACGCCTACGAAACCATAGTCAGGGTTCCTGGTCACGGTGATCAAACTTTGCGGACTTAGGAGGATTACATGAAACTCAAGATGCTCACCACAGCAGCTGCCGCCATCCTGGCTGCGGCCATGCCAGCTGTTGCAGACGAATATCCAAGCAAGACGATCGAGGTCGTAACCCATGCCGGCAACGGCGGCGGAACGGACGTGACGACCCGTATGATGATGCTTCGCGCGCGTCGGGAACTCGGACAGGACATGGTCGTCGTCAACAAGCGCGGCGGCGGCGGCACCGCTGCGATGGACTACTATCTCACGGTTCCAGCTGACGGATACTCGATCCTTGCCTTCACCATCGGACATGCTGCCGAACTGGCAAAGGGCAAGACCGAAATGACGCTCGACGACATCCGCCCGATCGCCCGCGGAACGGACGATCCCCAGATCCTCATGGTTCGCTGCGGCTCCTACGAAAGTGCCGAAGACTTCGTAGCGAAACAGAAGGAAGCCCCAATCACCTACGGAACGACCCATGTCGGCAACATAGACGACGTCTCGGCCTTCATGTTCACCGTCAAGGGCGGAATGATGACACCGAAAATACTGCCATTTGACGGCGGTGGTGAACTGGCGACGCAGCTGGTCGCGGGTGCGGTCGATGCCGCGGTGCTGAACCTGGCAGAGGCCGGCAGCCAGATCGAAGCGGGCGACATCTGCCCAATCGTCGTTCTCGCCGACCAGCGGATGTCCGCCCTGGCCGATGTGCCGACCGCCAAGGAAATGGGCATTCCCGTCAGCTTCTCCACGGTGCGTGGCTTTGTGGTCCACAAGGATGTCACGGATGAGGTCGCCGCGCGAATCGAGGAAGCCCTGCTGAATTCGATGAACCATTCAGTCTACCAGGGCTTCCTGACCACCGTCGGGCTGGATTCGACCTCTGTGGCCGGTTCCGACGTCTGGGGTGGCCAGATTGGAACCATGGTCGTCGACATGCAGACCGCGCTGAAGGAGCTCGGCTTCATCGAATAGTCACTGACCCTGCGTCGAAATTGACTGCCACGCACTTCCTGCTGGGAGAATCGTGATCGACGGACAACCTTCAACTAGGCGGACGATCGAGCGCTGGCTGGTGCCGGCGCTCATCGCCGCCTTCTGCGGTGTTGCAATCTGGCTGACAGTCGGATTCGACAGGATGCCGCCAATACTGAAGCGCGGCATCCAACCCTCTGACTTTCCACAGCTCATCGCCGGACTAATCCTGTTCCTCACCCTCCTCATGGTGATTTACGAGCCGGTAAAACCTACAGGTCAGGTTGGAAAGAGAAGCTGGGGTACCATCGCCCTCATTCCGCTGTTTGCCCTGATCGCCCAGCTGGACTTCTTCCTTGCGCTGGGAATCTGTGCCGCCCTCCTTGCCGCCTGGTGGGGGGAACGAAGGGTGCGCTACCTTCTGCTGGTCGGAATGGCGGTTCCAGCGGTAGTTTTCCTGCTATTTGACCTGGCCTTCCGCATCCGGTTTCCCCGAGGCCTGCTAACCAATCTCTGGTACGGTTAACAATGGATCCTTTCATTGCGGGCCTGGTTGCCCTGTTCGATCCGTCTCTCCTTTTTGCGTTGCTGGCGGCCACACTGGGCGGAGTGGTCATTGGAGCGCTGCCTGGGTTGAACGCAACCACCGGCGCCGCGCTGCTGCTGCCTTTCACCATCACGATGGATCCCGTGGCGGCGATTGCTGTCCTCACAGCCATCTACTGTTCGGCAACCTTTGCCGGAGCGATCACCGCGATCCTGATCAATACCCCTGGCACTTCGGCGAGCGCCACCACCTGCCTGGACGGATATCCGCTGGCCCAGAAGGGTGAAGCGGGCCGCGCACTTGGCCTGGCGGTCGTATCATCGACCATCGGCGGCGTCGGAAGCGTCCTGGTCCTGATGCTCGCGGCACCGCTGCTGGCGCGGGCCGCATATAATTTCGCACCCCCGGAATATCTCGCCTTGACGATCTTCGGCCTCTCGATGCTGGCGACGGTCGGAGGTGGCTCTCCAATCAAGAATCTGATTTCCGGCGCCTTCGGCATCATGCTCGCGACGGTTGGCATTGATCTGATGACCAGCGTCGAACGGTTCACCTTCGGATGGTCGGAACTGAGTGAGGGAATCGGGTTCGTCCCGGTAATGATTGGAGTATTCGGGATTTCCGAAATCTTCATCCAGGCTTCAAACCTTGATGTCGTGCGCGAACGGGTCAGGCTCAAGGCCATCGCCCTGCCGACAGCCGAAGATTACCGTCGGGTCTGGAAAACGATTCTCCGCTCCACCGGCATCGGTACTTTCATCGGCATATTGCCTGCCGAGGGCGCAACGGTGGCGTCGATGATCGGCTATAACGAGGCAAGGAGGTGGTCCAGGACGCCGGAAGAGTTCGGAAAGGGTGCGATCGAGGGCATCGCCGGATCGGAAGCCGCCAATAACTCCGCAACTGGCGGAGCGATGGTTCCCACCCTCGCGCTCGGGATTCCGGGTTCGCCCACGGCGGCAGTCATCCTCGCTGGCCTGATGGTGCATGGGTTAAGGCCGGGACCGACCATGTTCACCGAGCAGGCCAACTTCGCCTTCTCCATCTTCTGGTCGATGATGCTGGTAAACTTACTATTCCTGGGGGTGGGGCTTTACGGCGCAAGACTATTCGCACGCGTGACGCTGGTTCCGGTTCAGGTCCTGTGGCCAAGCGTCCTCATCTTTTCGATCGTGGGTGCATATGCGCTGGACCAGTCCATGCTGGATGTCTGGATTGCCCTTGCGGCGGGGATCATCGGGTTCTTCATGCGACGTTACGGCTTTTCGGTCGTACCGCTTGCCATCGGCCTGATCCTGGGTGGCATGCTTGAACAGCGGCTTGGTCAGTCCATGGTCATGCTCGACGAAAAGTGGTGGCTTCTCCCCACCCGCCCCCTAACCCTCTTTTTCTTCGTCCTGACCGCGCTGGCCCTATTCGGGAAGCCGGTATGGAAACTGATTTCATCGAGAGGTCCGCACCGTCCTTCGGAGGAGGATTGACATGACAAGGATTAGGTCTATCAGGTGCCGGGTCTGGAACTGGACTGGCCCTACCGTTACGCCGCAGGGCAATTTCTGTACCAACGCATCAGACCTGCTCTACGAAAAGGGGGACGCGATGTCCTCCTTCCGTTTCCATCAGTGGCTAACCTGCGAGGTCGAGGCCAGTGACGGTACCGTGGGCATAGGAAACGCAGCTCTGGCGCCAACCGTTGTCAAGAAGGCGATCGATGACTGGTACGCGCCCCTCGTAATCGGCGAGGATCCGTTCGACTACGCATATCTGTGGGAGAAAATGTACCGCATGACCCACGCATGGGGGCGTAAGGGTATCGGCATGACGGCAATCAGCGCGATCGACATCGGCATCTGGGACCTGATGGGGAAGCTGGTCGGCAAGCCGGTCTTCAAACTGTTGGGAGGCCGCACCAAGGAAAGCATACCCGTCTACTATTCAAAGCTGTACGCGGGTCCGATCAGGGATATGCAGCTTGAAGCCGAACAGGCCGTCGCCAGCGGTTACTCAGCATTCAAGTCGAGGTTCGGCTACGGACCCAAGGACGGAATGCTCGGGATAAGGGAAAATCTCAAGCGGGTGGAGGCGGTGCGCGAGGTCATCGGCTACGACCGGGATCTCATGCTCGAAGCCTATATGGGCTGGAACCTGGACTATACCCGGCGCATGCTGCCCAAGCTGGAGAGATTTGAGCCACGCTGGCTCGAAGAGCCGGTGATTGCGGATGACATCGACGGCTACGCGGAACTGAACCGCGGACCGATTCCGATATCTGGCGGCGAGCACGAGTTCTCATTGCTTGGCTGTGCGCAGCTGCTCAAGGCCGGTGCGGTGAGCGTGCTTCAGTACGACACCAACCGGGTGGGCGGTATCACGGCGGCTGCCAAGATCAATGCCGTGGCCGAGGCGTACCAAGTGCCGGTCATCCCGCATGCCGGACAGATGCACAACTATCATCTCACGATGTCGAATGCGAACTGCCCGATCAGCGAATACTTTCCGGTCTTCGATGTCGAGGTTGGCAACGAACTGTTCTACTACATATTCGATGGCGACCCGGATGCGATCAATGGAAACCTTCAGCTTGACGACAACCTCCCCGGGCTAGGCATAAGGATCACTGACGACCATCTACACAACTTCGAGATAGTCGAATGAATGGCAGAAGCGGCATCGGGCGGGTCTCCCCAAGCCATCCAGTGACGATGGTGTGGTCGACTTCGATCGGATGCACAGGACTCTCGGCCTGATGATTGACCATAGCGCTGACCTGATCCGCATTTCTGCCAAACACTTTGGGCAGTCTGTCCTGAACAGGGGAGAGCGAGAGGCCCTGGCGCGCATCCGCTCAAGGCAAGCAGAAGCCGGACAGGTCGGAAATCCGATCAGATTGCAGGACACACAGCTTTTAGGGGAGGTTTGTGCAGGTGCCGCAGCGCAGGTGAGTTACGGACCATACAGGATGGTTGGGACTGCAGACGCCATTGAAGCACCGTTCGCAGGCAGGGAAAGCACCTCGGGTCCTGACAGCCTCAATGCAGATGCTGCCGGTTCGATCGCCTCGACCCTGGTTTCGGATCAGTTCAATCACGTGAAGCACCAGTGTGGCTTTCGGGTAAGGAAGGAAGATAGGGTGTTCGCTTCGTCTGCCTGGTCTCATCTGAAGTCGGCTTACCCCGGACTATACTCTGATCGAAAACGGGCTAGGGTCCATCCGTTGAATCAACTGGAATTCGGTTAGCTGAAATGAAACGCGTCAAATCCGTTCGGGACAGCCTCGGCGAGGAGATGGTCCAGCTCCCGCGACGCCGCAGCCTCGCCGAGGATGCGGCTGACAGGCTGCGCGAACTGATCCTGCTGGAGAAACTGCCGCCCGGCACGCCAGTTCCGGAAAGGGATCTGGCGGAGGAGCTCGGTATCAGCAGGACGCCGCTCAAGCAGGCCCTGAGGACATTGGAACTGGAAGGCCTCATCGAATACGGCCGCACCCGCCGACCTAGGGTTGCCGATCCTTCGCTGGAAGAGATCGGCAGGAACATCGCGGTTCTTGGAGCCCTTGAGGCCCTCGCAGGCGAAACCGCATGCAGGATGGCACTGGACGAGGAGATCGACGAAATACTTCAGCTGAACGACAGCATGCAGCACATGCCGCTTGATGCCCCTCCGCTGGAGTTCTTCGATCTGGATATGCAGTTTCACAGGAAAATAGTCAAAGCCGCCCGCAACGAACCGCTGGCGGATACCCATCGACAGTATAATGCGAGACTGTGGCGGGCTCGCTTCCTGTCTTCAAGACAGACGGAGAGGCGCGACAACACGCTGGCGGAACACCGGACGATAAGCGAGGCGCTGGCCGACAGGAACGCGGCGCTGACCGCGACCTGTTTACGACGTCACCTTGAAAGCACGATACGGAACATAAACCACCTGCAGACGATCAGGAAGGGCGAGGAGTAAGGAGATGACTGGAGCCAGGATTGCGATCATCCCCGGTGAGCCTGGCGGAATTGGCCCGGAACTGGTGGCTCGTCTGCTGAACTCGGACGGTGTTACGGATATAGCTGACATACTTCTCGTGGGCGACCGGCACGTCTTCATCAGCGGTCAGGAGGTTGCCGGGCTGGAATTCGGGCTGAACGCCGTTGATCCGTTCGCGGATGACTGGACTGAAGCCGACCAATTCGCCTTCGACGAGCTTTCCACGATCGAGCCGGAAGAAGTTAAGCTCGCGGCGGTCAGCGAAGCGGGAGGCAGATCCTCATTGATGGCACTGGACAGGGCCATGGAACTGGCCAGGCAGGGGATCGTCGACGGATTCATATTCGGCCCCTTCAATAAGGCCGCAATGCATATGGCCGGACTCAGACATGATGACGAACTGAAATACATGGCCTCGAAACTGGGCGTTACCGGATATACTTCCGAGCTGAATGTGCTTGACGGGTTCTGGACGAGCAGGGTCACGAGCCACATTCCCCTTCGAGCCGTCGCGGATACCATCTCGGAGGAACGGATCCACGAGGCGGTTCATCTTATCGACAGGACACTCAGGAAGTCGGGGGTAAGCAGGCCGCGGATTTCCGTGGCGGCGCTGAACCCACATGCAGGTGACGGCGGCAATTTCGGCCACGAAGAGATCGAGGTAATCGAACCTGCGGTCAGGAAGCTGGCGCAGTCGCAGATGTCGGTGGACGGGCCCTGGCCTTCCGATACCGTTTTCCGCAAGGCGCTGACCAGGGAGGTCGACGCGGTCGTGACCATGTACCACGACCAGGGCCAGATCGCCCTGAAGCTGCTTGGCTTTGACCGTGGAGTTTCCGTCCAGGGTGGACTGCCTTTTCCGGTCGCCACGCCGGCGCATGGTACCGCGTTTGACATCGCCGGAAAGGGGATGGCCGAGGTCGGGGCGATGCGTGCTGCATACGACCTGGCATGCGACATGATTCGGCAGGGAAGTGACGGAGCTGCGGGCTGAGGAGAAGCGATGCCCGGGATCGACCCGAACACATTTCCCGCCTCGAGAGATTGCCTCCACCGACACGCTTCACGGCGAGCTGATGCTGGAACAGGTCCGTCAATCCCTGGATATCTGAATTGATGCACAAAGAAGCGAAATGTGGACGTGGCGACCGCATCTCCGCCGCTGTGGAAAACCCAGGGAAAACTCCCCGATGGGTCGGTGGAAGCGCTTCGATTTCTCCTGTGCAAAGGCAGGAATAGTCCGGATCCATTCACCTCACGGAATTTCCCGTTTCGGCCAACCTGAAAGCCATTTCATGCAGAGCTCCTGCCAGTTACCCTGTCCCAAAGGATCGGAACATCAGAGACGCCGGGAATGAAGGGAGCGGCGAATATCCATCCGCAGCCACCGCAGAGGACTGGGTTACCCCCGGCAGAGCCGTCACGCACGCTCAGACAGAAGCGCCAGGAGCGGAGGGTTGATATAGAGGTTCTCGCGCCCTACCCTAATCACTTCAAGAATACCCTGGGCTACAAGAGTTTTCAGGTAGACGGCTGCAGTCTGGCGCTTGACAATATTTGCCTGGACGACATCGTCGATCCGGCAATAGGGATGCACAAAGATCAGTTCCGCCAGTTCACGGGAGTAGATTCTCGGTGTCCTCTGCCGAATTGCGGCAGCCGTCTCGTCGAGAAGCTCCCGTATCGCGTTTATCTTGGCCGTAGTCCATTCGGCTGTCACCCTGACAGCCTCAAGAACAAATAATATCCAGGCTTCCCAATTCTGTCTGGTGGTCACTTCAAGCAGGCACCTATAGTATTGCGCCCTGTTCTGAATGATGTGTCGACTGAGATAGAGGACGGGAATATCGAGCAGGCCCTTGTCAACAAGATAAAGGAGGTTCAGCACGCGCCCGGTTCGACCGTTTCCGTCAACAAACGGATGGATCGCCTCAAACTGATAATGCATGACCGCAAGGCGGATCAGTGGGTCAACCTCTTCAACCTCATGAATGTAACGTTCCCAATTGGCCAGTTTAGCCCTGAGAACATCCTCACTCTCCGGTGGTGTGTAGATGATCTCACCGGTTGCATCATTGATCAACGCGGTCCCCGGCGTCCTGCGAATGTCCAGATCCACACCCTTGACCATTCGGCAGACTTCCACCGCCATGATGGTAGACACCGGTCGCCGCTTCAGCATCTCGAAACCTCGGTAGAGGGCGGCACGGTAACGCAGGACCTCTTTGGTAGCAGGGTCTGCTCGACCCGTTGCATCGTTGGCATCACGAAACAGCCGATCCGTCGTCGTGACGATGTTTTCGATCTCGGAACTCGCCTGGGCTTCGAGCAGAGGGATTGAATTGATCAGCATTGCCTGGTTCGGGATGAGCTTCCCGGAGACCCGGAGCTCCTCCAATGCCGTGCGTGCGTCAATGCAGCGGCGGAAAATGGCCTTTGTCTCGATTTCCGAAGCGGGTGGCAGGTCAGGAAGGTCATTGAAGGGACGAACGGGATCGAAGACCATGTTCACACATCCTGTTTCTGTCAGCTTGTTTGCTGAATATGTCGATTTCGTCGACACGTCATCCAAACGCGTCGATGAAATCAGAATGTATCGACATATGGTATCGCGGCAAGAGGGTGAATTACCAATGCCGTGTGACGGATCCAGATGATGAGCCAAACCTCTCGAACCTGCAGGAAGTCGCGGATCCGACAGGTCAGGACATTCGAAAGACGATGCCTGACCCTGCCCAGATGCAGGTCACCAGGCGGCGACGGCCCATCCATCTCGCTGACAGCTCATCCAGTATCGTTGGATCGTATCCGACGATTATGCAAGCCCTGCCAAATGTCAGATTCGATGAGCCGGATGACTGCAGGTCGCAACTGAGGGGGAAAGGCGCTGGCGGTTGTGGGTGTTTTTTCCTTAGAGGTTTTTTCAGGACGCATGGTCTGTTCTGTGCGATTCTTTCGCTACGTAGATTTTGCAGGTCAGCTGCCGTGTCCTGTCAGGCTCCGCGTCGAGCAGGCGCGTCGGGGACGCGGGCCTTCAAAGCCCGGTACGGAAACCGCAGAAAGGCCGCTTTCGGGCGGCTTTTCCAATCTGAACAGGATGTCATACCGTGCTTCCGGGGATCCGGGGCCCATTCCCGTCCTGTCAGCTCGGCTTCGGACACCGGCGACAAGGTCCGTCAGATGCAGGAGCCTTGAGACCGCCGAATCGATCATGTGAATCGGCTTCTCCTGGCTCCCACACAACCGCAGGATTTGGCGCGACCAATCGATTCAACGGCAACTAGGCGCTATTTGCCTCTTCCTGGTGGCGGTCGGAATAGATCATCAGGGGGGCCGCATCCGAGTTCACGGCCTCTTCGTTCACCACCACCTCATCCACCGAATGCATTCCCGGCAGGTCGAACATCGTGTCCAGGAGAATGTCCTCCATGATCGAACGGAGGCCACGAGCGCCGGTCTTGCGGACAATGGCCCGCTTCGCGATCGCCTTCTGCGCACCTTCGGTGAAGGTAAGCTGGGTGTCTTCCAGCTCGAACATCCGCTGGTACTGCTTCACCAAAGCATTCTTTGGCTGGGTCAGGATCGTCACCAGCGCACCCTCGTCAAGATCCTTAAGCGTCGCGACCACGGGCAAACGCCCCACGAATTCCGGTATCAGACCGTATTTCAGAAGATCCTCCGGCTCCAGTTCAGCGAACATCTCGCCTATGGCGCGCTGCTCATCGTCCTTCACGTCCGCACCGAAGCCAATTGCCGAACCCCGACCGCGTTGCGTAATTATCTTTTCCAGACCGGCGAACGCGCCACCGCAGATGAACAGGATATTGGTCGTATCCACCTGAAGGAATTCCTGCTGCGGATGCTTACGTCCACCCTGGGGCGGAACCGAAGCGATCGTTCCCTCCATGATCTTCAGAAGCGCCTGCTGCACGCCCTCCCCACTTACGTCACGGGTAATCGACGGATTCTCGGACTTTCGGGTGATCTTGTCGACTTCATCAATGTAAACGATACCGCGCTGGGCGCGCTCCACATTGTATTCACTCGCCTGAAGCAGTTTCAGGATGATGTTTTCGACATCCTCTCCCACATATCCCGCCTCAGTCAGGGTGGTTGCGTCGGCCATCGTGAACGGCACGTCCAGAATCCGAGCCAGCGTCTGCGCAAGCAGGGTCTTGCCGCAACCTGTTGGGCCGATCAGCAGTATGTTGGACTTCGCAAGCTCAATGTCACCTGTCTTTCCGGCATTGCTGAGGCGCTTGTAATGGTTGTGGACCGCCACCGAAAGCACACGCTTGGCATGCTCCTGACCGATCACATAGTCATCGAGCACCTCGCAGATTTCCCTCGGTGTCGGCACACCGTCCGCCGCCCTAAGGCCAACGGTCTTGGTTTCCTCACTAATGATATCCGTGCACAGTTCGACACATTCGTCGCAGATATAGACATTCGGCCCGGCGATAAGTTTGCGAACCTCGTGCTGGCTCTTGCCACAGAACGAGCAGTGAAGAAGATCCTTGTCTTCATCTCTGGAAGATCTTGCCATTTTCAGTCCTCTTGGAACCTAACGTTCAGCTCAGGCCGCGGCCCTCGCCAGTCTGCCCCCCATAGTCCTTACGTATGGCAGCGACAATTCTGGCACAACGGCGAAATCGCCTCCCGCGATTCGAACAATGTACCCGTCATTCCTCATTGTCATCCCTGGCCCTACTTTCGACGATTTCGTCGATGTGACCCCATTCGAGCGCCTCTTCCGGCGACATGAACTTGTCGCGCTCAAGGGCCTTTTCAACATTCTGGACCGTTTGACCAGAGTGTTTCGCATAGATCTCATTGAGTCGCTGTTTCAGTTTCAGCGTCTCTTCAGCGTGGATCGCGATGTCAGTCGCCTGACCCTGAAAGCCACCTGAAGGCTGGTGAACCATAATTCTTGAATTCGGAAGCGCGTAGCGCAGTCCCTTTTCGCCGGCGCAGGCCAGAAGGGAACCCATTGATGCCGCCTGACCGACGATCAGTGTCGACACTTTCGGACGAACGTACTGCATCGTATCGTAGATGGAGAGACCCGACGTCACCACACCGCCCGGGCTGTTGATATACATCGCGATTTCCTTCTTTGGATTCTCGGATTCCAGAAACAGAAGTTGCGCGACAACAAGGCTCGCCGTGATGTCGTGAATCGGGCCGTTCACGAAGATGATCCGCTCCTTCAGCAGGCGCGAAAAGATATCGTAAGCCCGCTCTCCCCTGCTCGTCTGCTCGACGACCATGGGAACGAGATTGTTCATGTAGTGCTGGTACCGCTCAAACGCATCGGTCATTTCGCCTGCCTCTTGATTTCTACCGCCGGGAGCGAGTCCGTCGGCTGGCAAGAACCTATTTCGGCCCACCCAAGGCTTCAAGTGTCGCTGCCTCGTTTGTTCGCATCCTTCACTCCATGCGCTTCGGACGCAACCAGGTGCCCCCAGCACCAGCAGGCCTGACACGAAATTGTAACCGAATTGCCACATCATGGTTCAATATGCTGACGTCACTCTCCAAATCAGGGTCTCAAAATGGGGTAGTGTCTCAGGTTGAAATGTTCATTTCCGTTCTCCTCCGTCTCAGCCCCCGTTCCATCCTGAAGTACGGCACTTTCCACTCTTTCGCGGACCTTACCAGATCCTCGACCAGCGCATCATCGATCGCTTCCAGTCATGAATATCCGAACGAACCATCATCATAAGGATTCGGCTCGGGAGGCGACCAGTCGGAATCTTCGGATATGGTTTTCCGTTCCGCAATTGCCAGTCTTTCCGCCTTTTCCCTTAATTCCGGATCTTTCGTCCGATTGATCAGGAAAGTCCGGAAACTTGGAATCGGGCAGTAGAATGTCTTATCCGGACACTGCTGAAGTGCTCCTTTATGAACAAAGTGGTCCTGAAAATTCTCCATATTCATGATTTCCGGCACTGGTCCCGACCGGTAACTGATGTCCGTCTCGGCTGGGCATGACGTCAGGTCTTCCGTCACCAGGATCCACTTCCACTGCGACGCTATCGGCAACATCCTTAACCGAAGCGGCAAGGAGGGAAACGCGGCTTGCCTTTGGAGCCGCCGCGCTCCTGGCCGTCATCCGCCTCGGCCGCTCACTCGCGGAACCGCTGAAGATCGTCGATGACCTGAAAGCGCGGGAGATTGGCCTGATCAGCCTGGACGAGCGGGTCGACACCACCTCGGCTGTCGGCGGGCCCGTCTTCCACATCTTCGGGGCGATCGCGCATTTCGAGCGCAGGCTGGTCTCCGAGCACACGAAAGAGGGTTTGGCAAACGCCGGAAAGCACGGAAAATATCCCGGAAGACCAGAATGGGAAAAAAACGGTCCCGGCCCTGAAGGATCCCGTCGAAGCTGGAAAATCCGTCCCGCAGGCCGCGGAACATCCCGGCATCGGAAGGTCGACAGCTTACAGTGCAATCGGGAAAATCAAGCGGAAATAAATGCTCGCATTCCGCTCTCTGCAAACGTGGTTCTACGAAGAATCCTTCCGATGTGGCCTTCTGGTGTCGATCCGACCGGATGGATGCCGCCACCGACGAAAGGGAGATCAGGAAACCGTCCTTCCCGAACCTTCACCGACTGTCGCGCAGATCCGGTTCATCATGTCCTTTCGAAGCTGTTCCGGATCATTCCAGAAGATGCGGTTGTACTGCCGGGTATCGAAATGAGGTTTCAGCTTCCTGCTCCTGCGGCGGATGAACACCACCGGAATTCCCAGCCCGTGGGCGAAGTCGGCCTCATGGTAGACGCCGCCCCTCGCTGCATCCCTCTTTCCTTGCCCCACTTCCTGTCCGAAGTGGGGCGGCATCCTAACGCACATGTGGAATCGTATCACGGCATAGACATCCTTTGCGGAACAGAAAAGAACATTTCAAACTGGGACATATCGATACCGGGCCTGTACGGACGAAGGAAATTCCTCTCCATCCATTGTGCTGCGGCGGATCAATGACCTAAGGTTTGCGGCAGAAAGGAGGCGCGCAATGAAGGATTCCAGTCACACGCTTCCGACCGGAAAGACCTGGTTCGACGCTGATGCAGGGAATCTAGCCGAATTCACCGCCTGCATATCAGAGAACGCCGACCCTGACAGCTATCCCTTCTCCTACGCCATTGAACGCAATGTCCTGTTATACTGCGGAGACGGCATCCGCGACCTGGATGATACGGGTCGGGCTTCGCTAATGTCGGAATGGGCGCAGGCATTGCTATCCGGCCCGGGAATCTTCGTTATCAGGCGCGCCTTCGCTGACACTGCGTCCGTTGATCGTGCAACGAGACTGTTTGAACGAATCATATGTGAGGAGCGCAGAACTGGTGGCGGTGGTGGTGATCACTTCGCGGATCCCGGTGCCAATGACCGGGTCTGGAATGCGCTTCAGAAGCACTGCCTAGCGGATCCCGAAGGCTATGCCCGCTATTACGGCAACATCTGCCTTGCGCTCGCAGCCTATAGCTGGCTGGGTCCCAACTATCAGTTTACGGCCCAGATCAATCGTGTGAATCCGGGTGGTGCGGCCCAGACCCCGCATCGGGACTACCATCTCGGCTTCATGACACGCGAAGATGCCGCATGTTGGCCTAGGCATGCGCATCTGCTGTCCCCATTGCTGACCCTCCAGGGTGCGGTGGCGCATTGCGACATGCCAGTCGAGAGCGGGCCGACGATGTACCTCCCCTATTCACAGCTATACGAAGCCGGTTACGTGGCGTTCAGCAGGCCCGAATTCCAGGAATACTTCGCGACGCACCACGTGCAGCTCCCACTCGAGAAGGGCGACGCGGTCTTCTTCAATCCCGCACTGATGCACGGAGCCGGGAACAACCGTTCCCAACACATCTACCGGATGGCCAACCTGCTTCAGATCGGTTCGGCCTTCGGCCGCTCAACCGAAGCGGTCGACCGCGCCAGCATGTGCCAGGCTCTGCTAACCCCCCTATCTGAGCTGGCTGCCAAAGGCGCACTTTCCACCGACGAGGTGGAAGCGGCGATCGCCGCAACTGCCGAGGGCTACGCCTACCCGACCAACCTCGACTCTGATCCGCCCGCAGCCGGCAGTCTGGCACCGTTCAGCCTTGCCGCCCTAATGAGGCAGGCTCTTGCCAATGGCATCGGAGACGAAAGGTTCGCGGAAATGCTCGCCGCCTGGAGGAGTCGGAGACGGCCATAACGGCAATCCCCGTCCTCAGGATCGATATTTATGGCGATTTCCCCATATGGGAGTGGTGACCATGTCAGGCGGCATTGACCTGGCAGCCTGGCCTGACTTGCAAAGTTCCAGCCATCATGCGAATCCGAGCCATCACGGTCGCAGGTCCGGGAATATCCATGGACACAAAACTCACAGATGTGATGGAACTGACCCAATCGGGTGCAGCACAGCTCCCCAGGACCATTGAGACGCGCAATCCCGGACTGGAACTCGACCTCGACTGGGTTCTGTCGGTTCAGGCCAACACATCGGCGATTGAACGTCGGGCCGGATCACTGCCAAACCGACGAACGGTGAAAAAGGATTTCCAGGCGGCGTGGCTGCTGAGGGCGATTACCTGCATCGACCTCACGACCCTATCAGGCGATGATACACCGGGCCGGGTCAGGAGACTATGCGCCAAGGCCGTCCAGCCAGTACGCGCCGACATTCTCAATGCATTAGGCATGGCACCCATCAGTGTTGGCGCAGTATGCGTCTATCACGAAATGGTGAGTGCCGCCGTGGAAGCGCTACAGGGATCCGGAGTTCCGGTTGCGGCGGTCTCCGCTGGCTTTCCCGCCGGCCTCTCACCGCTTTCAACCCGTATCAGGGAAATCAGCGAAAGCGTAGCCACTGGTGCGCGGGAAATCGATATCGTCATCTCCCGTCGCCACGTACTGACACAGAACTGGCGGGCACTCCATGACGAGATACGCGCGTTTCGCGATGCCTGTGGCGAAGCGCACCTGAAGACGATCCTGGCAACCGGGGAACTCGGAAGCCTACGAAACGTGGCCCGTGCCAGTCTTGTCGCGATGATGGGCGGGGCCGATTTCATCAAGACCTCGACCGGGAAGGAATCGGTAAACGCCACCCTGCCGGTCTCCCTCGTGATGATCCGAGCGCTGCGGGACTATCATGACCGCACTGGGCATCGCATCGGATTCAAGCCAGCCGGCGGCATTTCAAAGGCGAAGGACGCATTGATCTATCTGTCGCTGATTAAGGACGAACTGGGTGACAGCTGGCTTTCGCCGGAACTATTCCGCTTTGGAGCCTCATCTCTGCTCGGAGATATCGAGCGCCAGCTTGAGCACCACGTTACGGGTCGGTATTCCGCAGCTTGGCGCCATCCCGCCGCGTAGCGATCCCTGTGCCGCCAAAGCCAGTTTCCGCCGCAGACAGGACAACACCATGAACATCCCGCAAATTCTTGAACGGATGGATTACGGCCCCGCCCCCGAGAGCCCGGCGGAAGCGGAGATATGGCTGGCTGGCAGGAACCGTCAGTTCGGGCATTTCATCAACGGAGACATGACCGCGCCCGGCGAAGGCTTCGATTCCTGGAACCCCGCCACTGGCAATAGGCTGGCGACGCTGACTCGAGCGACAGCGGGGGACGTGGACAGGGCGGTTGCAGCCGCGCGGGCCGCACAGCCGAGATGGGCACGACTGTCAGGACATGAACGCGCGAGGCACCTATACGCGCTGGCGCGGCAGGTCCAGAAACAATCGCGTCTCCTTGCGGTTCTGGAAACACTCGACAACGGCAAGCCAATCCGCGAGAGCCGCGACATCGATATTCCACTGGTCGCTCGTCATTTTTATTTTCACGCGGGCATGGCGCAGCTGCAGGCCAGAGAGCTTCCAGATCGGGAACCGCTCGGCGTCTGCGGCCAGATCATTCCGTGGAATTTTCCGCTGCTGATGCTTGCCTGGAAGATCGCGCCCGCCATCGCCATGGGAAATACCGTGGTGCTGAAACCCGCCGAATATACATCCCTTACCGCCCTGCTTTTCTCCGATCTTTGCCGCGAAGCAGGGCTCCCCAAAGGTGTTGTCAACATCGTCACCGGCGACGGCACGGTCGGCGAAATGATTGTTCGGCATCCCGGCATCGATAAGGTTGCCTTCACTGGTTCAACCGAGATCGGTCGACGCATTCGCGAAGCGACGGCAGGCAGCGGCAAGGCACTGACACTCGAACTGGGTGGAAAATCTCCCTATATCGTGTTTGACGACGCAGATATCGACAGCGCCATCGAGGGGCTCGTGGATGCCATCTGGTTCAATCAGGGTCAGGTCTGTTGCGCCGGTTCGCGTCTGTTGCTGCAGGAGGGCATCGCCGACCTGTTTCTGGGAAAACTGAAACGCCGCATGGCCAGCCTGCGTGTGGGCAATCCGATGGACAAATGCATCGACATCGGCGCCATGGTGGATCCAGTGCAGCTGCGACGCGTCTCCGACATGGTGGCAGACAGCATCGGTGAAGTTTACCAGCCCACGACACCCCTTCCGGAGAGCGGCTGTTTCTTCCCGCCAACGCTCATCACCGGGCTCAGCCAGTCGGACCCGCTGATGCAGGAGGAGATATTTGGCCCGGTCCTCGTCTCCACTACCTTCCGCACCCCTGAAGAAGCCAGACAGCTCGCAAACAACACCCGTTACGGCCTTGCGGCAAGCGTCTGGTCGGAAAATGTCAATCTCGCGCTCGATATTGCTCCCAGACTTACCGCTGGTGTCGTTTGGGTCAACGCCACCAATCTCTTCGATGCGGCCGCCGGGTTTGGCGGAGTGCGTGAGAGTGGTTTCGGGCGCGAAGGTGGTTGGGAAGGCCTACCCGCTTATACAAAGCCAAGTCAACGGAAGAAGCCACTGAAGCGAATCCATCCCCGTAAAGGCAGCGGTCCGGCCCTATCCAGTGGACTGGATCGTACAGCCAAACTCTATATCGGAGGCAGGCAGGTGCGACCCGACGGCGGATACTCACGCGCCGTGCATTCTCCCCGAGGCAGACTCCTGGGCCATGTCGGGGTCGGCAACCGCAAGGACGTCCGAAATGCTGTCGAGGCAGCGGAAAACGCGGCGGGTTGGTCAGGGATGACAGGCCATTCCCGAGCGCAGATCCTTTATTTCGTGGCGGAGAATCTCTCAGCGCGATCCGAAGAGTTCACAAGGCGGATCCACAACCTGACCGGTGTTTCAGAAGATGCCTCACGGGCCGAGGTGGAAGCCTCCATCTCGCGGCTGTTCACTTATGCCGCGTGGTCCGACAAATACGATGGCGCCGCAAAGGGGGTACCGCTCAGAGGCATCACACTATCGATGAGTGAGCCCGTTGGAATCATTGGTGCATTCTGCCCGGACGAACTGCCCCTTCTAGGCACCGTTAGCGTCATGGCTCCTGCCATGGCCATGGGCAACCGCTGCGTGCTCGTCGCGTCCGAGCCGTATCCATTGGCGGCAACCGATTTCTACCAGATCCTTGACACATCGGATGTTCCAGGCGGTGCCGTCAACATTCTGACAGGAAGCCATTCCGAGCTTGCCCCACAACTTGCAGGACATGCGGGCGTCGATGCGGTGTGGAGCTTTTCCTCGACGGATCTCTCGGCCATGGTCGAAAAGGAATCGGCGGGCAACCTCAAGCGGACATGGGTGAACAACGGACTTTCCCGCGACTGGATGGGAATGGATGGTGAGGGGCGGGAGTTTCTCTCCGCCGCAACGGAAACCAAGTCGGTTTGGGTGCCCTACGGCGAGTAAACCATCGAAGACACTTACGGCAGCCCCACAATCTGGACGAAATACGGACCTCGGCGGTCTTCGCCCCATAGCCCCGGAAATTCAGCGGCATTGAGCTTCTGGCGAGGAAATCCCGACGCATAGTCAAGGATTCCGTGCCAGACACCAATGACTTTCCCGGAATCGCAGTATGTGGTGGCCCTTGCCTTTTCCCCCATGCCAGTCGCACGCCCGTCTGTCGGGAGTGCTTCTGGCTACTGGCAATGATCGAATGCCAGATCCAGGCTGTGGGAAGAGGGAGAAAATGGGCAACTGTACAGCAGCAGGCTCCGTACAGCGGAGGGGACCCCGGCATTCCGATCGTCTGGCCACACGGTCGTTTCTGAATCCGGAACCAGGCGGCTTTGACGCCAACGAAACTCCAGGAGAACCAATGGCAGCCAATTTCCGCAACGCGACGATGGTGGCCTCCACATTCTCTTGCGCATCACAGACCAGCCAGCCGAACCGCCTTCTCATATTTTAGGCTCAAAGCTCTGCCGCACCCGATCTTTGATCAATATGTCAAGCTGGTCCTACCGATTCCAAATGGCATGATCGATGACCCTGATTACGAAATAGGATTCGACGCACGCCAGGAAGCGTTGGGTCACACCCTCCACCAGAAGGTCGAGCATCACCATCTCGTGCGCATATGGCGAAACATGGATGCGTCACCTCTCCGGAACAGCCAGAAACCGGAACACGGTTTGTACTCATCCCCATGGCTGCGCTCGAATTCGGTGAAGAGATCGGACCGGTTGTTCGTTTCAGATGCCTCGTGCAATTCCAGCACCCGATCCATAGGTCAATGTCCAGTGTTCCGCCATTCCACCCAGGTAATGACAGGCGCCGGCAGATCAACAGAACCTGTTACCTGATCAATACGAACCCTCGGTGCCGACCGGACGGCGGATGTCCTCCAGCTGAAAACGCTCCTTTATCCGCTCCGAGTCCCACCTCTTCTCCAGCTTCGCTTTCACCCTCGCCCACGGCTCCGGTGCCAACCTTCCTCGGAATCGACCAGACTGCCAGGCGACACTACCTGGCCTTCCGCTGAATCCGGTCGTGCCAGTAGTCAGCTTCGTTACCGCTATGCCCGATCTACTGAGGAACAGCCGATGAGCTGCACCCGAACCATCGCCGCCGAGCCAATTCGCAATCGCCTGCACCAGAGCAGCTGGAATCCATTACAGCGAGTGTCGTGCCTCGGAGTCGAACCGGCGCTTCGAACCAGACAGACCGATTGCCTTACGATCTGGGAATCCGGCGCAGCAGTCTGGCAGCGGCATTTGCCGGAAACAGCTTTCCTTCGGCGACCTGCTCTCCCAGTTCTACCATGCTATCCTGGACCCTCCGGTCAGCGGTGACCCGCTCCACCAGCCCCCTCCGAATCTCGTTCTCAAACCAATGCCGCGCCTGTACGGCACGGAGACGCTGCCGATGTCCGTGTCTTCGCCTCCATCCGTCGAGCGTCTGGATTTCCGCCCAAGCTTCCGCCAACCCGTCCCCATTCAGCGCCGAAACCGTCATCGCCTTCGGAAACCCCTCAGGATCCCGTTGACGTGGGCGTAGATAACGCAGCGCCTGGGCATAATCCGCGCATGTACCAAGAGCGGAGGGCCTAAGATCTCCATCCGCCTTGTTTACAAGAATCAGGTCGGAAATCTCCATGATGCCCCGCTTTATCCCCTGGAGTTCGTCGCCACCCGCAGGTGCGATGAGCAGGACAAACAGATCCGACATCTCGGCAACAACCGTTTCCGACTGACCAACACCCACCGTCTCGATCAACACGATGTCGAAGCCTGCCGCCTCGCAAAGCGCCATGGCCTCGTAAGTGCGGCGGGCCACCCCACCGAGCCGGGCATGGCTAGGCGATGGGCGAATGAACGCTTTTGGGTCGCGGCTCAGCCGCTCCATCCGGGTCTTATCTCCGAGAATCGAACCACCGGAGCGTACAGAGCTTGGGTCGACCGCCAATACCGCTACGTGAAGTCCCGATTCCGTCAGCATCGTCCCGAAAGCTTCAATGAAGGTCGATTTTCCAACACCAGGTGCCCCCGAAAGCCCGATGCGCATGGTGTCACGCTTATGGGGAGTCAGTTTCTCCAGTAACGAAAGCGCCAGTTCCCGATGGTCGGTGCGGCTGCTCTCCACAAGCGTGATGGCCTGGGCCAAAGCGCGTCGTTCTCCGGATGTTATCCGCTGGGCGAGACTCGAGATTTGCGCATCCTCCATGTTTCCGTCCCGCTCCATCGGTATCAATGCCGCTTAACCAACCCCAGATTGATGCCCCGTCATGCACGTAAATGTCCAGCCCGGACCTCCAGCGAAGGCTCCTCCAAAAACATCCGTTCTCACTCATGTGGAGAATGGAGGGCTGCATCGTCCCGGATCGATTCCTGGTGGACAATTCCGCGCATGACCCCATCCAGCCGGATTTCCATTTGGAAACCGGTGGCCAATCCAAAGGTACGGCGCCAGCACTTCAGAGGTGCGCGCCAGCTGACTTCGCCCTTTGAGCGAATATCGCCCTGCCGCAGGCAGACGGTAATGGAGCAGTTTCAGAAACATTCGCGGAATTGGCAATCGACAGGGTTACGTCGGCTCCAAGGGTGTTGCCTATGGAATCGATCCAGCGATTCTCTAATAATGGAAGGGTGAACCATCCGCTGCCCATCGACGAATCCCTGCCGGAACTGATCGCTGCGTTGCGCCGAAACGGCTGCGCAGTCCTGCAGGCGCCTCCAGGTGCGGGAAAGACCACCCGGGTACCACTCGCCATCCTTCGGGCGAAACTCACCTCCGACCGTATCGTGATGCTGGAGCCCCGTCGGCTTGCCGCACGCGCCGCGGCGGAACGCATGGCGGACTCGCTCCGCGAAGCTGTAGGCCAGACCGTTGGCTACAGAATGCGCGGCGAGACAAAGGTGTCTGGCAACACCCGCATCGAAGTGGTCACGGATGGCATCCTTACGCGAATGATCCAGTCGGACCCGGCGCTTGAAGGCGTCGGCGCCCTGATCTTCGACGAATTCCATGAACGTTCACTCAACGCGGATCTCGGACTGGCCCTCGCCTGGGAGGCGCGCGGCGCATTGCGGGAAGATCTTCTGCTGCTCGTCATGTCCGCGACACTCGATACCCGGCCAGTGAGCAGACTGTTGGGCGGCGCACCTCTGATCGTCTCCAAAGGACGTGGATTTCCTGTGGATGTCCGATGGTTGCCCCGACCAGTGGGAAAGGACGCTCTGCTGCGGAAAGCGGCGGTGTCGATACGTAACGCATTGAATGAAACGAATGGCGGCATTCTGGTTTTCCTTCCAGGCGAACGTGAGATCCGCCAGCTCGGCACCCTGCTCGACGGCCTTCCGGAAGACGTGTCACTGCGCCCGCTATATGGCGCCCTGCCCTTCGCCAGACAGCGGGCCGCCATCGCACCGCCCACACATGGCCGCAAGGTTGTGATGGCGACCGCCATCGCGGAGACCGCGCTGACCATCGAGGATATCCGCATCGTCATCGACTGCGGTCTCGCGAGGAGAGCCCGCCATGATCCAGGCCGCGGAATGTCGCGTCTGGTCACCGAACGGGTCACGCGTGCGGAAGCGGACCAGCGGACTGGCCGGGCGGGCCGTGTGAGCCCTGGCATCTGCCATCGCCTATGGACAAAGGGTGAGGAAGGTGGCCTGAAAGCCTTCCCGCCACCAGAGGTTGCCGCCGCGGATCTCTCCGGGCTTGTATTGGAACTGGCTCTCTGGGGAGCGACCACGCCTGAAGGATTCGCATTCCTCACCCAGCCACCGGACGGCGCGTGGGCATCAGCCCAGACGTTGCTGCAACGCTTGGGAGCCCTGGACGGTTCAGGACGCATCACGGGTCACGGACGGTCCATCGCCCCAATGCCCCTGCATCCAAGGCTGGCGCATATGATGTCCGTCGCAGGACCCGCCGCAGCACGTCTGGCTGCCCTGCTGAACGATCGCGACCCGCTTCGCGATGCGGGATTGGACGTAAGGCTTCGCATGGACGCCTTGGCAGATCCCGCCCGTCACTCTACTGCACGCCAGAGCCTTGAACGAATTGCCACCGAGGCCAGGAAACTCCGGCGCAATTTCAGAAATGCCGGTAAATCCTTTTCACTGCCACAGCAGGCTGCGCTGGCCTATCCCGACCGTATCGGACTGCGCCGCAAAGGCGACGCCGCTCGCTGGATTCTGTCTGGAGGAACAGGTGCCACCGCAGACGGGGTGGACCCTCTCGCGAACAGCCGCCTGATCGTGGCAACGGACATTGATGGAGCGGGACGCGAAGCCCGGATCAGACAGGCGGTTGCAATCTCTGAAGCCGAACTTCGCGCCGTGCATGGGAAACGCATCCATTGGGTACATGTCTGCGAGTGGTCGAGACGCGACCGCCAGGTGGTGACGCGGCGTCAGGAGCGGTTCGAAGCGTTGGTTCTTGACGACCGTCGATGGGACAGCGCGCCAGCCGAAGCACTGGCGGAAGCGATGCTTGACGGAATACGGGATCTCGGTTTGCCCTGGTCCGCCGATTCACGGAGGCTGCAGGCAAGAGCGGAACTCCTGAGGGCACGGGGAATCGATTTGCCTGACTGCTCCGATCAGGGCCTGATGATTTCGCTTGAGGAATGGCTCCTTCCCTGGGTTAAGGGAATTCGAAACGCTGCGGAACTCAGGCGGCTCAACCTGACCGCCGCATTGCGAGCGCGGCTTGGACGGCACGGGCAGGGCCTGGTTGACCGGCTGGCCCCGGAATTCTTCGAGACTCCGCTGGGAAGGACAGCACCCATCGATTACGCGGACGGAACTCCGGCGATATCGGTTCGACTGCAGGAAATGTTCGGCGTAACCCGTCATCCATCGGTAGGGCCGGATCGAACCCCATTGCGACTGACCCTTCTTTCTCCGGCAGGGCGGCCATTGGCGGTAACCACGGACCTGCCTGGCTTCTGGACAGGAGCATACCATGATGTGCGAAGGGAAATGAGGGGCCGCTACCCGAAGCACCCGTGGCCCGAAGACCCTGTTCGGACAGCACCATCGCTTCGTTCGAAACCTCGGTCAAGGCGGTCATGACAGGCGATCCGTATTCCGGCACCAGAGCGACATTCCGGCCGTCCGGCGCCAACCAGCGGCATCGCCAGGACTCACCACGAGCCGTCGTGCATAACGTCCGAGCGGGTCCCAACTGGAAGGAGACACGGGTCCCCGTCTGCCCACGCAACTGCGCCGGTAACCGGATAGACGCGATTCCGCCTTCACGGCACTCGACTGCTGCGAGCGCGGATCCTTCCAGCAGCCCATGGACAGGGATTGCCTGGATTCCGGGCTGCCGGACTTCAATCAGGGAATTTCGCCGCGGTCAGCGCCCCAGTGGTGACGTCCCACGCGGCGGTGCCTGTCTGGACGGGAGCGAATCTTCCAGATCGTTCTCCCAGCAGCTTTCCGCTTCCATCATCCCGCAATGATAGCCGTCCTTCCCCACCGTGCAGGGAATACCCTTCAACGCGAGCCGACTGATCTGGCCGTCATGGTAGGTCGGTGCGAGGGCGGACAGTGTGTTAGCTGTATTAGTCGGGACGGCCTCTTCCGGCACCCAATGTCCCACGGAAGGATCTTGCGCTGTCCGGGCAGCCGTTCTATGCTTCAATCCCATATTCTGTCGCCCTACCGGCGCGGAATCGGGGAAGAGGGAGGAAAGTTCCCACCGCCCGGATTCCAGATGGGGCCCGAAATCGCACTCCGAAATGGAGGCGGGGTCAAGACCAGGTTCGCCGCAGGAGAAGCAGGAGAAACACAATGGCTCCCAAATCCGCTGATGCAGTTTCCGGCACACTCGACCAGTTGATCAACACAGCGATATCGCGAAAACACTGGAGAGCGATTCTGGCACCCTACGAGGGGGCGGACAATCTCTGCAGTACGCTGCAACTGGCTCTCACCCTGGTTCTATACGGCGTCGCATGGGTCATACTGCTGCAGAGCGTGGAAATCGGCTATTGGGCGACCGCAATCCTGGCCTTGCCTGCGTCAGGTCTGATGGTGCGGCTGATCGTCATCCAGCACGACTGTGGCCACGGCTCCTACTTCAAGTCGCGACGGGTCTGTGACGCCGTCGGCAACGCGCTCGCGGTGCTGGTCCTCAATCCCTACCACTACTGGAGGACGACTCACGCATTTCACCACGCCGACTCTGGAAAACTGGACGCTCACAGGGGTGGTGACATCCTTACCCTCACGGTGGCCGAATACAGCGCCCAGGGATGGCGCGATCGGCTGGCGTACCGCCTGATTCGTAACCCTTTCATCGTGATCGGTATCCTTATTGCCGTAAAGTTCGTGATCGTGCACCGCTTTACCTTTGGCATGCCGCGTTCCTGGACGCGGGAACGGCGCTCGGTATGGCTAACCAATGCCGCCCTGGCGGCAATACTGGCGGTCATCTGGCTGGCTGCCGGTGTCGAATATCTCCTGCAGGTCCTGATCATCCAGGGAATGATCATGCTTTACGGATGCGCGATTGCTGGCTGGATGAACCACACGCAGCATCAGTTCGAGGACGCCTACTGGCGCCGGGCGGGCGAATGGAACTTCTTTGAAGCCGGGTTGCAGGGCTCGTCCTGGCTAGATCTCCCGAAACCGTTGCAGTGGCTAACCGCCAGCTTCGGCCTACACCATGTGCACCATCTGAGTCCCCGCATACCCAACTACCGCCTACAACGCTGCCATGACGAGAATCCAGAGTTGTGGTCCGCCCACCGAATCACGTTTTGGGAGGGGTTCAGGTCGCTGAATCTCGCGCTCTGGGACGAACGGCAGGGCAAGCTCATCTCATTCGGTGAGTATCGCCGACTGACCGAATCAATGGCTGGCGAAACCAATGCAGCCTGAACATGGTCGCCACTGGTGTCATGTAACGGCAGCCCTGGATGGGTGGTGTACCAGTCTGAACTGTTCTTTCTGTTCCGCCTGAGGTGGAACCTGGTTGGAAATCCTGGTTTTCGACGAAATCGAACCCGGCGGCGACTGACGTGACGATTCGGAATGGAACGGGTTACGTTAACGAACTCGGAAACGTTGTCCCGACTGGAAAGCTTGGGGAAACCCGAAAGGGTCGGTTCAGCGGATTCGTACCGAACCCAACCGGTGGACTGACGGAAATCGACGGCCCGCCGATCAAATTCCTCGAAGCGGGGTGGAAAACACGGATGGGTTCCGGATCACATGGATTCTGAGGAACGATACGCTGGAGGCGGATGAATTCGATCCTGTCGATCCAGATTCTCCCGACTGTCCCTGAACGGGTGCGCATAGCTGGACTTTTTTTGAGACCGAATGCGTCGGGAATCAATGAAATTGGTCGGAGAATGCGGTTATCCAGCATTGAACCGTTTCCGATGTGAAGCGTGTTTCATGGAGTTACACGCAAAATCAAAAAATATGGGTAGCTTTTTTCAATCATCGAATGGCAACGGAGTTTTATATGGATCCGAAATCGAGGGGAAATCCATCCGCATGATCAGTGGCATCGCGGTCGGGCCAGATGCTATTGCCACCGGAGCGGTTTTATGGGTCAGGAGCCTTCGGCCGTGCCGCCTGGACGGCTCGAAGACAGGCAGACCGTCGCATGGTTGACTTCGGTGCGGATGGCTTTCATTTCCCACCTGTAGGCCAGCTGCAGTGTCCTGTCAGGCTCCGCATCGAGCAGACACGTCGGGGACCCGGGCCTTCATTGCTCGGTATGGAAACCGCAGAAAGCCGCTCTTTCTGCCCCGCCGGGCAAAAGGCGCCTGATCTCGATTCCGCGCCACGACCGCATCGGCCATAAGCGCATGAGGGCTAAACATCATCCCGCAGACTTATCCGCGGACCGGTGTCAGTTTCGCCAAAGGCTCAGCTGCCCGCCGGTCAGGACTCCCCCAGTCGACGTTTTGCCTCGGCCAGCCTGGCCTCGGCCCTCTCCGCCCGCGCCCTCAGCTCGCCGATCTCCCTTTCCGCCTGGGCCAGACCCTCCTGCATCACGTCGGCGAACGCCCGCACGCGCTCCCAGCCCCAGGGTGACCAGAGCCAGCCGTCAGTTCCGGCAGATTCGAGCTCCGGCCGCTCGCTTTCCCACCGATCCCGGTCAAAGCGCTCCCCGGGGTGCCATTTCCCGGGTGCCTCGTCCGGCTCCAGGTGGCCGTCGCGGATCGCGCTTAGAGCAAGCCGCACCCGCGGCTCCTCGGCAGCGGCCACGGAGAGGTCCCTGTCCGCCGCGGCGGCTATCCCGGCCCACATCGCATCGGCGAACAACCGTACGCAGCGCCAGGCATGGCCATGCCAGGGGCGTGCCCCGCTGTGCTCAAGCTCCGATCGCTCGCTTTCCCACCGATCCCAGTCGAAGCATTTCCCCGGGCGCCATTTCCCGGGTGCCGGGCATGTCACTATAGCACTGTTGACTCCCTGAGCGGGCCCCGGCTTCTGAAGGCCCTGTAGAATGCGGTTGCCTGGAGGAGGTATTTCATGCCTTTCCACATTTTCTGCGTCCCCGGCAGGGGCTGGCGTTTCGAGGGGATGAAGCCGAGGTGGCGGCCGATGTCGATGGCGGCCTCGCGGATGGTGAAGCCGTCGAAGGGCGGTGCCCGGGCGTCCCTGAAGCCGTAATCCTCCATCCCGATCCAGAGGGCGGTGAGCTCGTCCTCGTCCAGGAAATCGAGGGCGGGCCGGTCGGGCTCGGCCTTCGCGGCGCGCTGGATGTCGAACACGCGCCATGCGGTGACGGCGTCGAAGGCGAGGCAGCACCGGAGGTCGTCGGCCTCGTCGAGCTGGCGGTCCTCGATGCGGGTGCACTGTTTCAGCGTCTTGAAATATTCCTCGATTGTCCACCTCGCCTCGTACCGCCTGACGGTGTCGATGGCGCCCTGGAGGTCGGGCTTCGCGTCGCTGGACAGCAGCAGCCATGACAGCCGCCGGCCGCCCTTCGGCGGCGTGGTGGTCTCGCTGGCGAGCACCGCGGTGACCGGCAGGGTCTGGCGGCTCCGTCCGGGGGCCTTCAGCTCGACGCGTGCGACGCGGATCTCCGTCTCCGCGGTCCGCGCCGGGCGGGCCCTCACGGCCTTTCGCCCACGCGACCCGGTGATCCCGCCGCGGGCGGCGACGTGGACGGTGCGCGTCCCGACGGCGGGCAGCCCGGAGACGTGCTCCATGAGGTCCACCACCTCACCGCCGGCGATGACGGAGCGGCGGGTCGAGGCGCTGGAGCGCACCAGCAGCCCGGCCGCGGCGGGGTCTTCCGCCTGGGCCTCGAACATGTCCCATATGTCGCCCTCGCGGTCGCAGACGGTGATCACGCGCGTTCCAGGGCTGGTCCTCCCGACCTCCTGCGCCAGGGCCAGGCCCTCCAGCCAGCGGCGGCTCTCGCTGCCACCGTCGGGCGTCTCCGTCTCCGCCGCCCTGTCCGGTTCCGGCTCCGCCCGCCCCGTGCCTCCGCGCCTGCGGTCGGCCTTCACGGTGACGCCCTCCCGGAAGCTGGCGTCGATGGCCAGCACCCAGAGGCCGCGGCCGGAGGCCGACACCGCCAGCGTCACGTGCGCCGGGATGCCGACGCTGCCCGATCCGCCGCCGCCGAGCTTCGCCAGACCGCCCGTGGAGCCCTTCAGGCCGGAAAAGTCCAGCATCGTGGTGTCCTGGATGGCCAGGACCTCCGTCTCGGCCCGGCAGCGCTGGAGCGTGGCCATGCGGTGGCTCTCGATGATGTCGTCCATGCTCACCCTGGGGTTGGAAAGCAGCCTGTAGGCCGCACCCTGATCCTTTTTTCCGGCGAAGACAACGGCGACCGGCTCACCGGGCCGGGTCTCCCAGGCCCTCCCCATGGCCAGGATCCGGCTGCGCACCCGTCCGTCGGGATGGCCGCACAGCCCGAACTCCAGATCCGCCCAGTCGGCGTCCTCCGGGATCGCCGGGGCCGGGCCCAGCCAGCGCGGCGTCTCCGGCCCGCGGCACATGCGGTCTCGCCAGTCCGGATCCAGCGGCCTCATCCAGACGCCGCAGGCCTCCGCTCCCTCCCGGCGGTGGCCGGGAGGATGGCCGGAGGTGGTCCCGGCGAACTCCCATCCGGCCGCCGCGTAGGCCGTGCCGGGGCGCTCCGCGCCGACATAGGTGAAGGCCATCGCCGGACGGACGCCGTGCAGCCTCTCCCAGTCATCGGGAAGCCGCCTTGCCGCCAGCCCCAGAACGTGGCTGGCCAGGTGCGGGACCTCCACGCCCGGCAGGATCAGGAACCTGGAGTTCTGCACCAGCAGCCCCAGCTTCGCCATCCGCTCCCGGCCGCTCCAGCCGATGTAGGCGTCCCGTGCCCTCTGGTGCCAGTTGGCCGCGTGAAAGCAGAGCCCGCCGACGCGCCCCAGGCGTTCGCTGCTGATCCAGTAGAAGAGGAGAGCGCCGGGATTGGACGGGTCGCCCCGGGGATGGTGGCTCTCCATCATCCCCCGCAGGGCGCGCCGCTCCTCCGCCGTCTCCGCCATCTCCAGCCCGACACCGCCGAGCTCCGCGAGCGTGCCGGAGAACCGGACGTCGGGATGCTCCGGCAGCGGTCTGCCGGGAGCCACCGGCGATCCGGCCTGCGGCAGGGTGATGCCGTAGCGCTCCGCGATCTTCGGCAGGGCCAGCCGGGCGGAAGCGAGGCACGGCGCTCCGGCGGCGTTGGTCCAGTCCTCGCGCTCGCACAGCCCCGCCGCCAGACTGCGCCGTCCGGCTCCCGCCGCCGCCGCGGACCTCAGCCACCCGACCGTTTCCTCCCCGAAATGGCGCATCCCGACCTGCATGCGAATCAGGTAGCACGGGCGACCTATGGAGTCAACTAATATATAGTGACATGTGCCGGGCCCGGCTCCAAGTGGCAGTCACGGATCGCGTGGTAGGCCAACAAGAGCCGCGCATCCCCATCCTGCACCGCCTTCACATCCTGCACCGCCTTCACATCCGCCTGCCCGCGGCTCTTCCGGTGCGGGTGTTCGCCGTCCGTCCGCCGCCAGGGCGAAGCCTTCCTCCCATCCCGCTTCGTCATTGTTTCCCTTTCCGCCGGACTACCCGGTCAGCCACGACACACGCACGCCTCACCAGGTGCCAGAGCCGGTCCGGATCGGTGATGACCTCCGCGCGGCGCTCCAGGTCGGGAGCATCCGATCCGAAATACGCGCCGAAGACCGTTGCCCGTTCCGTGTGGGAGATTGCAAGTACCAATAGTCCCGTCCCTTTATCGTGCGTCTTTAAGGCGTTCCTCCCACCACCATCATTTCGCTGACACCACCGGTCCAGGCCCTGTCGACCAGGTCGGCGTAAACGTTCCGGATCAAAACCGGCAGTCTTTCGGGTGGCCTGGATTTCATCGGTAAGCTCCACCTGAAACGCCGGTTACACGCCGCTTTTTTCTGCGTGTAACGCACCGAAATCCACAGGACAAGGGATTGATATGGCAGGCGGTTAACCGGTGGGTTGCCGTTTGGGACCCATATACATGACACAACGGCTTTCGTCCGATCCATGCATGGGTTCCGTCATCGTCGGGATGGCGGAAAAATCCGGACGGTTCTCCCGGCTGTTCGGCTCACGCTCATACGGGCAACACGGACGGGTGGAACGGAAGTCGGCTTTCAGCGCCTTCGCCGCTCTCGCGTCTCCAGCGGACACCCTATTGCTGCAGTAATGACCGCGTGCGCTGGGAAGCTATACGGTTTGGGTAGGTCTTCCCGATCAATGGTACAGAAAGGAACATTTCAGGCTGAGACACTGCCCCTGGATCTGGCCGTGAACGTCTGTCAGGCAGACATCAATGGGCTGGAGGCCCACCGACGATCCACATCCTGGCGTCCATTCGGTATCTGGATATGGTTACTGTCAGCTTCGAGCCGTATGTAGCAACCGAAAAACGCAGATAATCCATACATATTTCACGACCAAGCCAAGCGCCCAAAGATGGCCAGGAGGGCCACAGATGAAGCGCACCCGTCTCGTCATCCACCACGGGAAGCGTCCTGAATGGCACCCGCATCGTGCAGCGCCTCAAGTTCCGCATCACTCAGACCCAGTTCCGCGTTGAGCACTTCGTCCGTATGCTCGCCGAGGCGAGGCGGGCGTTTCATCGGTGCGCAGGATTCCGAAGACCCGGGAGCAAAGCCCAGCATTGGCACCTCACCATGCACTGGCAGATTCAGCTTGTGTATGAAGCCACGGGCTGTCAGATGCCGGTCCCGGTGCAGATCGACCATGTCCAGACACGCGGAACAGGGTACGCCGACACCGGCGATTGTCTCCATCGCCTCACACTTGGTACGCTCGCCGGTCCAGGCAGCGACCGCTTCGCGTAGTGGGGCGGCGTTCCGCAAGCGCAGATGCGGGCCAAGGAAGCGCGGATCGGTTCGCATGTCGGCACGATCCATGACGTCGCAAAGAGCAGCCCAGTGGGCCTCGGTGAGAGACTGAAGGTAAATGTAGTCATTCGAACCAAACGGTTTGCATGGGTACAGACCGGTCGGAGGAAGACCATGTGTGTTGCCGGTACGAGGCGATGCCAGCTTTCCCCGACCCGGACGGCCGAAGAAGTGGGATCGCAGGTAGTAGGTCGCTGCCTCCTGCATCGAAAGCTCGATCAACTGCCCCTCTCCCGTCCGCTGCCGATGTACCCAGGCCGCCAGCACCGCCATAGCCGCCTGGAGGCCAGTGCCGGAATCGGCCATCGTCGGACCAGGCATCAGGGGTGGCCCGGAAGCCTCGCCGTTGACGGAGAACGCCCCGGCGACCGCCTGCGCCGTAGGATCAACGCTGTGAAAGCCAGCATATGGGCCGCTGGTACCGAAGCCCTTGATTCGAACATAGATCAGGCCGGAATTGATGGCACAGAGAGTATCGTAACCCAGGTCGAAACGTTCAACCACGCCAGGGCTATAGTTCTCCACGAAAACGTCGAATGTCGACACCAGGCCGAGTAGCAGTTCCCGCCCCTGCGACCCTCTAAGGTCCACCGCCAGGCTGCGCTTGTTCGCATTCCAGGCGCAGAAGAAGGCCGAGTAGCCACTTCCGCCGCCACGGCCGAAGGTGCGAGCACCATCGCCTCGTCCAGGCGGCTCAACCTTGACGACATCCGCACCAAACGAAGCCAGGACCTGAGTGCAGGACGGGCCAGCCTCGAATTGGGTCATGTCGAGAACCTTCATTCCGTCCAATGCCGGCATCTTGCACCTCCAGCCGCCGAATGTGATCCAATGTCGCCCAAAACGCCCCCCCGGAAGCGATGCGATCACATTGTTGTCGGCAGCTCTTCCTTGGGGGTTCCCCGTTCAACGATACCACTTCCAAAGCCTCGGAAACAAGGCAACGGAGCGATGGGTGGATCACAGGCCAGTCAGTCAGACAGTGGAGAGCCGTCGATTGCCCCGGCGTCTCGCAGTTCATCAAGGTCGGCATCGTCCAGGGCAAGCTCGGCACGAAGCAGTTCAATGGTATGCTCGCCCAGTCGAGGCGGGCGCTTTACCGGCACCCGGGACCGGGACAGGCGCGGCGCGAAACCCGGGACCCTGATCTTGCCGTGAACTGGCAGATCCAGTTCCTCAATGAAACCACGCTCGTTCAGGTGTCGGTCTTCCAGGAGCTCTGCCGTGTCCAGGCACGCTCCGCAGGGGACACCTGCGGCAGCCAGGGTTTCCATGGCTTCAGACTTGGTCCGCTCTCTTGTCCAGGCGGTGATCTCCTCACGCAGCGCCCGGGCGTTCTCGATACGATAGCGTGGGGCAAAAAAGCGTGGGTCGAGGCGCAGTTCGGGACGGTCAATAGCCACGCAAAGTGTTGCCCAGTGACCCTCCGTCATTGGCATGAGATAGATGTAGTCGTTGGAGCCGAACGGCTTGCAGGGATAGAGATTGCCTGGTGGTACGTCTCCGAAGTTGCCCATGCGCCGGGCTGGCCGGGTGCCCCATCGCGAATCGATGGCACCACGCCCCCGCACGAAGAATGACATCGCCTCCTGCATCGACAGATCAATCTGCTGGCCCTGTCCGGTACGCAGCTTCTGAACCCAGGCCGCCAGTACGGCAACCGCCGCATAGACGCCTGCGCAGGCGTCACCTAGCGATCCCGGTTTCATGGGCGGCCCGTGACGTTCGCCATTTAGCGCGAACGCGCCGCCCGCCGCCTGTGCGATCGGCTGCTGAACCGGGAAGCCAGAATACGGACCGCTAATGCCAAAACCCTTGATGCGCGCGTAGATCAGTCCCGGGTTGATCGCATGCAGCGATTCGTAGTCTATACCCAGTCGCTCCATCACCATAGGCCCAAAGTTCTCCACGAGTATGTTGAACCTCGGCACGAGGCGCAGGAACAGTTCGCGGCCCATCTCGTTGCGAAGATCAATCGCCACGCTGCGTTTGTTGGCGTTCCATGCGCAGAACAACGGCGCATATGCCTCGTTGCGGGACCGGCCCACTCCGCGCGCCCGATCACCGCGTCCAGGCATCTCGACTTTCACGACATCGGCACCCAACCAGGCCAATGCCTGCGTACATGCGGGACCGGCTTCGAACTGCGTCAGGTCGAGAACTCTCACACCGTCCAGTGCTGGCAAGGATTCATTTCCCGCCATTACCGGCACCATTGTCCATCCGCAAAGGAGCGGAGTACACCGCTGCGTAAGCTTTGGCGGTGAGGCAACCATTCTCGACGACGACCTTGAAATGGTTGATGGTCGAGTGAAGCCGATAGATGCCACCGGGGCCGATCAGCCGTTCGAGACGGGGCCACGCGCGCAGGCCCTCAGCCTTCACAGGCACGCACCAACCCCTGTCCACCAACCGGTCGATCATTGGTTGCCAGCCTGCGCTGTCGATGCGGGCCGTCTCCACGGAACGAAACAGTTCCAGCCCCAGGCGCGGCGAAATTCCGTCCGCGGTAACATCAAGGCTTAACACACTGCCGGGTCGGGTGAGAGCTTCCGTATTCGAAATTACTGACATAACCGCATCGGGAGAGCCGGACCAGCGCAGCCGTTTCAGCAGTCCGGGGAGCTCGGCGGTGTCTACACGATGTACGACCAGACGGATGGCACGCTGGTGCCGTCCAGGCAGCACGCCCGCCTGAACGACGTAGCTTTCGCCAGGAAGTGCCTCATACAGACGCTGGACCTGGAGTAGCTCCGCCGCATCGTCACGCCAGGCGGCCGCGTCCCAGAGTGTGGTGATAGTCTCCACCGGGTCGTCGTGGAGCCTGCGTGCGGCGGCGGCAGAGTTGCTACGGGGTACAAAGAAAATGCCTGGCACCGCCGGTTCCTCCGGGATTACGTCAGGCACGTCATATTCAAGGATAATACCCCCGTCCCTGCGTGAAAGAAACGAGGTGGGATCGTCTTCATCTCGGGCCAGGCAGGCACCAAGAGATGCCGCGGCAGAACCGTGTGGTGCCGCTTCGCCATTGCTAATGAAGTGGGCAGCCAAAGGTGAACCGCGCACCGGGCATACACAGAAATCGGCTTCGGCCAATTCGTGGTCAAGTGCGATCTCGAAACCGAACGGCTGATCGATCACACCAAGAGGAAGCTGCTCCGCTATAGACCGAAGCCGCCTCCACCCCTCGCCGCTCAACAGGGTTGGCGGCAACATCCGCACCATTCCGCCGAGAAAGCTCCCGAAGGATAGGTTACCGCTCAGGCGCGGGCGGAATTGAGAACCATCAGACAGGTTTCCGCCCCCGCCTCCGCTTCGTTTAGGCTGGCTAGCCCTACCGTGTAGTGGAAAAAAGCTCTGGACAACCGAATTCCGTGGCTGTAGGTTCTGATCGTTATGGCACAGTCCCAGATCAGCCGCACGCTTCGCGGCGCGGAGGGACGGGCGCGGGTCGCGTCCATCCTTTCGCATGAGCCGTTCGACAGCCGGAGCGCCTTCGGGCGCCGGATCTGCCGGGAGTTCTCGTTTTTCACCGCCACGGGCCGTCCGCAGCTCGCGGGCTGCATGAAGGCGCTGGCGGAGATCGAGCGCGACACGGGGGAGTTCGTCCTGCCGCCGCCCCGTCCGACGGCGCTGCGTGCGGGGCCGCGGCTGCTGGACGGGCCGGTTCCAGAGCCGTCCGGCGTTCCCGGCCATCCGTCGCGGATCCGCGGACTGGAGATCGTGCCGGTGTCCGGTTCCGGGCGGAGGGCGCTCTGGAACACGCTGATGGCGCGGGAGCATCCGCACGGCGTCACGACCTTCGCCGGCTGCCAGCTGCGCTATCTCATCGGCTCGGAGCACGGCTGGCTCGGCGCGGCGGGCCTGTCCGCCGCCGCCCTGCGCGTGGCGGCCCGCGACCGCTGGATCGCCTGGAGCGACGCGGGGCGCAGGGACTCCCTGCACCGCGTCGTCTGCCTGAGCCGCTTCCTGATCCGTCCGTCGGTCCGCTGCCCGCATCTGGCGAGCCATGCGCTGGGGCGGATCCTGCGCCGCCTTCCCGACGACTTCGGGGAACGGTATGGATACCGCCCCTGGCTGGTGGAAACCTACGCCGACGAGGGGTATGAGGGCACCTGCCTGCGGGCGTCCAACTTCCTGCGCCTCGGCGAGACCTCCGGGCGCGGGCGCCAGGACCGGGGAAACCGCCGGGAGAAGACGGTCAAGACGGTCTTCGCCTACGAGCTCGACCGCGGCTGGCGGCGCAAGCTCGGCGTGCCGCCGGTCGACCACGCCCCGGCGCTGGAGCCGGGCGAGGGGCTGGACGCGGCGTCGTGGGCGGAGAACGAGCTGGGAGGGGCTCCCCTGGGCGACAGGAGACTATCGGCGCGGCTGGTGAAAAGCGCCACCCTGCTGGCGGCGTATCCGGGGCGGAAGATACATGCCAGTCCGGACAGCGACCTCACGGCGGTCAGCGCGTTCTACCGCATGATCGAGAGCCCGGCGGATTCGGAGGTCACGGTGACCAACATCCTGAAGCCGCACCGGGAGCGGAGCGTCCGGCGGATGCGTGGCCAGCGGACGGTTCTGGCCATCCAGGACGGCACGGACCTGAACTTCGCGACCCGGCCGGGCTGCGACGGGCTGCAGGTGATCGGGAGCAACCAGACCGGGGCGGGGACGCTCGGCCTGCACATGCACGCGACGCTGGCGGTGACCGGCACCGGCCTCCCGCTCGGCGTGCTCCGGCTCGGCTTCGACCCGTCGAAACCGCGTCCGCCGGAGGCGGAGGAACGGCGCCGGACGCGGCGCTGGCTCGACGGCTTCGCGGACATCTCGAGGGCGGCGCGGGAGATCGGCCGGGCGACGCGGGTGATCTCGGTGTGCGACCGGGAAGCTGACATGTTCGAGCTCTTCGACGCGCAGCGCAGGCATCCGCGGGTCGGGCTGCTCGTGCGCGCCAGGCATGACAGGGTCCTCGGCGGGCGGGGGCCGAAGCTGTTCGCGCGGATGGCCGAAGGCCCGCCGCGGGGGACCGTCGAGGTCGAACTGGACAGCCTCACGGAGCGCCCGAAATCGAGCCGGAAAAAGGCCCGGCCGGGCCGGGGCGGGCGCACCGCGGTCTGCGAACTGCGTTTCCGGAGCGTCACCCTGCCGCCGACCGGGGCGCTGCCGGACGCGGAGCCGGTGACCGTGTCCGCCGTCCATGTCGTGGAGACCGCCCCGCCGGAGGATGAGGAGCCGGTACGGTGGCACCTGCTGACCACGCTGGACGTAAGGGACTCGGACGCGGCGGCCGAAACCGTCGGCTACCATCTCCAGCGCTGGCGGGTCGATGACTTCTTCCGGGTGCTGAAATCGGGCTGCCGCGTCGAGCACCTGCTGTTCCGCACCGCCGACCGGCTGCAGCGGGCCATCGCCATCAACGCCGTGATCGCCTGGCGCATCATGACCATGACCCTTCTGGGACGACAGGTTCCCGACTGCGACCCCGAGCTCATGTTCACCGACGGGGACCTGGACTTCCTGCGGGACTATGCGGCGGAGCGGGGGATGCCGCCCCCCGACCGGCTGGGCGACGCCGTCCGGCTGGTCGCGCACCTTGGCGGATACCTCGGCCGGAAACATGACCCCGAACCCGGAAACCAGATCATGTGGCATGGCCAGGCCCGGCTCAGCAGCGCGGTCCTTGGCCACCGGATCGGCTTCCGGGCCGGTCGACGGCACGCGCTGCGCGGTGAATAGCGATCCGTTGCCATGCAGATTTATCACTACACGGTAGGGCTAGCCGCTTAAACGGGGCTGCACCAGTCCATGTTGCCCCCACCGGCAACAGAACGCAGGTTCTCTTCCGTGAGAGCCGCCGAAGGTGGAAGTACCAGGTGAGCGGTTGTGGCGCTCTCCTCGTGCACCTCAATGTTGAAACCGTCCGGTATGGACATGTCCAGTTCGTCTTCCATCACGGATCTGGCATCGGTCAGCAGGCGAGAACGGAATTCTTCGTCCTCCACCGCCTTGCTCTGAAGATAGCCATGGAATTCTTCAACTGACTGAAATTCTTGAGCCATGAGTCTGCCTCCTCTCTGGCATTGAACATTCGAGCTGATATGGCACTTAAAATACCCAGGCATTTTCCGGGCCCGGAAAATGCCTGTCTCTCAATTACATATCCGCATAGGCCCCGTCAACCCACGAATTCCAGCGTTCAGCCATGCCCGACCGGCGGCGGGCTACCCGGACATGGCGGTCCCGTGCGGTCTGGAGGAGCTTGGCGGGGTGTCTTTCGACCCGGTGACGGAGACGGAGCGCCGGGACTGGTAATCGATGATGGAGAGCCACCATCCCCGGGGTTGGCGCCGTGCTCCCGGCGGCCAGCTACACCACGCATGGAACGCTGGGCGGCATCGGCTTCGTTCCAGCGGAATTCCAGCTCGGGCCGCACGACCTATCAACTGTTCACTTACCTCCTGCCCGCCCGCTGGCGGTTTCATGGCTCCGTGTCCTGGAGAGCGGCCTGCGCGAAGACCGCGAGCTCCAGGATGCCGCGTCCCTGCCAGAGCTTTCACGTTCCAGGCATTGGCTGGCGTCTGGACGGTTGAAGCCCGCAAGCGTGGCGGTCAGGACCACGAATGTTCCGATGTTCTGCATCCCCGGCGGGTCTTCGGGCAACCTGAAGCCGTGCCGCCTGACGAGGACCGAAAGAACCCTGATCTCCTCTGGCGGAACGTGGTCGCTGGCGGGGTCGTCCGGCCTTTCGCGCGCGAGCAGCGCCAGGTCCCGGACCCTGAAGGCGGTGATGGAGTCGAAGGCGAGGCACTTCCTCAGGTCCTCCGCGTCGTCGGGCCGCCGGAGCATCCATGTCTCGTTTCAAGGGGTTTCAGGGCATCTTCCGCGGTCTCCTCACATTTTTCCCCATTTTCCCACAGGCGGGTGCCGCTGGCGTCATGCCGATGCCGAAACCGGTGCGTCCAGGGACCATCCGCATCCGTCCTGCGGCAGGACGTTCGTGAGGACCACCACGACCAACCCGCCTCCGGTGGCCCTGCCCACCTCCCTGAGCCGCCCGTACATCGCCTTCATGTCCGGAATCCACGGCATGGCCGTCATCGCCGCCAAATACATCACGTCGCGGGGCCTGCGCCGCCCGCCGCGGATGCGCCTCGGCCCTGACTGCATTCCGCCGTGCGGGCGAAGGGGGCAACGCCCAGGAGCGCCGCCGCCTGCCGGGAACCGCGAAGCGCCGGGAGTGGCTCAGGATACTGACGGTCGCCGTCTTCGCCGCCGCCGACTGCAGGGAAACCGGGCAATCGCCAGATTAAGTGTGTCACATTGATAGGTCCCGCACACCGGTGCCTGGAATGTCCTGCTCCCGATGGCCCATCCGCCGCGGGTGGCCCGCATGACGGCCGTAACCGTCCCGCAGGCCGGCGGGAGATCGGTGACCCATGGGAGCTTCCGCGTCCTGCCTTTTCTGTCCGTCTCCCCGTTGTCGACCTGCTGGCCTGGGATCAAGGTTCGCGTCGCTGGGCAGCAGCCCGTGATCCCATTCGAAGAGGTGCGGGGCATGTCACTATAGCACTGTTGACTCCCTGAGCGGGTCCCGGCTTCTGAAGGCCCTGTAGAATGCGGTCGCCTGGAGGAGGTATTTCATGCCTTTCCACATTTTCTGCGTCCCCGGCAGGGGCTGGCGTTTCGAGGGGATGAAGCCGACGTAGCGGCCGATGTCGATGGCGGCCTCGCGGATGGTGAAGCCGTCGAAGGGCGGTGCCCGGGCGTCCCTGAAGCCGTAATCCTCCATCCCGATCCAGAGGGCGGTGAGCTCGTCCGCGTCCAGGAAATCGAGGGCGGGCCGGTCGGGCTCGGCCTTCGCGGCGCGCTGGATGTCGAACACGCGCCATGCGGTGACGGCGTCGAAGGCGATGCAGCGCCGGAGGTCGTCGGCCTCGTCGAGCTGGCGGTCCTCGATGCGGGTGCACTGTTTCAGGGTCCTGAAATATTCCTCGATTGTCCACCTCGCCTCGTACCGCCTGACGGTGTCGATGGCGCCCTGGAGGGTCGCTGGACAGCAGCAGCCATGACAGCCGCCGGCCGCCCTTCGGCGGCGTGGTGGTCTCGCTGGCGAGCACCGCGGTGACCGGCAGGGTCTGGCGGCTCCGTCCGGGGGCCTTCAGCTCGACGCGTGCGACGCGGATCTCCGTCTCCGCGGTCCGCGCCGGGCGGGCCCTCACGGCCTTCCGCCCACGCGACCCGGTGATCCCGCCGCGCGCCGCGACGTGGACGGTGCGCGTCCCGGCGGCGGGCAGCCCGGAGACATGCTCCATGAGGTCCACCACCCCGCCACCGGCCTGTCACTACCACATACTTGACCGGCTCATTCCCTTCTCCGCTCCGTCCGGGCCCGTATGGCCCTGGCATGGGTTTCCGCGACGTTGAGGATGCGCAGGCCCTGCCATAGCTTCTGGGTTCCGGGCAGGGGCTGGCGCTTCGTCGGGCGGAACCCGGCGAGGCCGGCGACGAGCGTGACGTAGCGCGCCACGGTCATGTCCGGCTCCGGCGGCGCCCTCTGGCCGATGACGCGCTCATACGCGGCGTGAATGACCACCGCCTCGACGCTTTCCGGGCTGACATGGCGGTCCGCCGGGCTGTCGGGGCTCTCCCGCGCCAGAAGCTGGAGGTCCCAGACCCGGAACGCGGTTATCGCGTCGAAGGCGAGGCATCTGCGCAGGTCGTCGGCGGCGTCGAGCCTGCGGTCCTTTATCCTCGTCCCCGTCTTCAGGGCTCTGAAATATTCCTCGATGCGCCAGCGCAGCTCGTAGCGCCTCAGGGCGGTCTCCGCCGTCCGCATGCCGTCGCCGCCCTCGTTGGACAGGAGCATCCAGTGCAGCGCCTCCCCTCCCTTCGCGACGCGCTTCGGCGGGTTCTCCTCGATGGCGGAGACCACCGTCACGGGCAGCGGGCGCCTGTCCCCCGCGTCCCTCGGCGCCGCGATGTCCAGTTCCGCGCAGCGCAGCGTCAGCGTGGCGACGCGCGCTTTCCGGGCCTTCGGCCCGCCGCGTTCGGGAACGGTGATCCTGCGGTGGCCGACCGGCTCCAGCGCGGCGACATGCTCCCACAGGCACCTTTCGTCGCCGTCGGGCAGCGCCACGCGCCGCTTCGCCGAGCGGCTCGCCCGCACCAGCAGCGCGGCGCCGGTCCGGTCCGCTTCGCGGAGAAGGGCCCAGAAGTCGCCTTCGCGGTCACAGACGCTCACGACCTTCGCGTCCGGGCAGGCCTCCGCGAGCTCTCCGGCCCGCCGCAGCCCGTCGATCCAGCGGGCGCTGTCCCTGTCCGGCCGCCGCCGGAAGTCCGCGTCGAGCGTGAACAGCCCGAGCGGGCGTCCGCTGCCGTTCAGTGCCACGCCGCAGTGGGCGAGGATGCCGTCGGTGCCCTTTCCGCCGCCGCCGAGCCCGTCCAGCCCGGACGTCGCCGCCAGGGTGCCGTAGTTCAGCGCCGTCGTGTCCTGGACAGCCAGGATCACCGGCTCCAGGCGGCAGCGCTCCACCGTCGCCTCCAGGTGGGGCTCGAGTATGTCGTCCATGGTCACCCCAGCGTTCGAGAGCAGCCTGTAAGCCGCCTCCTGCTCCGCCCTGCCCGGAAACAGCTCCGGCACCGGCGCACCGGGCTTCCTGGTCCAGGCCGCTCCCATCGCGGCGATCCGGCGGCGGACCCGGCCGTCCGGATGGCTGCTCCGCGCGTATTCCCGCTCCGCCCAGTCGCCCCCGCGGTGCAGCGGTCCGGTATGCCCGAGCCTGCGCTCCGGCTCCGCCCGGAGAACCTCCCGCCAGTCCGGCCGCAGCGGCAGCGTCCACACGCTGCGACGGATGCCCGAACGCCGCCCGGAGGTCAAGCCGGGACATCTCTCCCAGCCCGCCGCCCTGTAACCCGTCCCGGCGTGGTCCGGACCGACGATGGTGTAGACGAGCGCCGGACGGACGCCGTAGAGGGCCTGCCAGTCGTCCGCCACGCGATCCGCCGCCAGCCGCAGCGCCAGGGAGGCGAGGCCGTGGACCCTCACCGACGGCCTGATCAGGAAGCGGTGGTTGTTAAGGACCAGACCCATGTTCGCGATCCGCGCCCGCGCCGACCAGCCGATGGCGTCGTCCCGAGGCCCCAGCTGGCATGACGCCGGAACGAAGCCCAGACCGCCGAGCCGCCCCTGCGCGCCGCTCACGATCCAGTACCGCAGCTGCCCTCCCGGAGCCCGCCGCCAGCCCTCCGGATGGTGCGTCTCCATCATCGACTCCCAGGCGCGGCGGTCCGCCTCCGCCAACGGCTCCAGCCGCACCCCGCCGAGCGCGTCCAGAGCGCACTCGACCGGGGCGCCGCCAGGGTCGTCGGCGGCCGGTCGCCCGTTGGACGACGCGAAGCGCGGCGCCGCCTCCGGCAGCGTCAGGCCGAGCTCCTCCGCGAGCAGGGGAAGGACCCGCATCCCGGTGACCGTCGACGGCCTCCCGTCGTGGGTCAGCCAACCCTCCCGGCCGCTCAGCTCGCGGGCGAGGCCCGAACGCGTGACGCCGCCGCGGAGGCATTCGTTCCCCAGCCACTCGACCGTGGCAGGGGAAATCTGTCTGAGACCAATATACATGGTCCCCGATTCGCATGGATCCGATCTCTAGTCAAGTATGCGGTAGTGACAGGCCACCGGCGATGACGGAGCGGCGGGTCGAGGCGCTGGAGCGCACCAGCAGCCCGGCCGCGGCGGGGTCCTCCGCCTGGGCCTCGAACATGTCCCATATGTCGCCCTCGCGGTCGCAGACGGTGACCATCCGGGTTCCAGGGCTGGTCCTCCCGACCTCCTGCGCCAGTGCCAGGCCCTCCAGCCAGCGCCGGCTCCCGCTGCCGCCGTCGGGCGTCTCCGTCTCCGCCGCCCTGTCCGGTTCCGGCTCCGCCCGCCCCGTGTCTCCGCGCCTGCGGTCGGCCTTCACGGTGACGCCCTCCCGGAAGCTGGCGTCGATGGCCAGCACCCCGAGGCCGCGGCCGGAGGCCGACACCGCCAGCGTCACGTGCGCCGGGATGCCGACGCTGCCCGATCCGCCGCCGCCGAGCTTCGCCAGACCGCCCGTGGAGCCCTTCAGGCCGGAAAAGTCCAGCATCGTGGTGTCCTGGATGGCCAGGACCTCCGTCTCGGCCCGGCAGCGCCGCACGGTGGCCATGCGGTGGCTCTCGATGATGTCGTCCATGCTCACCCTGGGGTTGGAAAGCAGCCTGTAGGCCGCACCCTGATCCTTTTTTCCGGCGAAGACAACGGCGACCGGCTCGCCCGGCCGGGTCTCCCAGGCCCTCCCCATGGCCAGGATCCGGCTGCGCACCCGTCCATCCGGATGGCCGCACAGGCCGAACTCCACCTCCGCCCAGTCGGCATCCTCCGGGATCGCCGGGGCCGGGCCCAGCCAGCGCGGCGTCTCCGGCCCGCGGCACATGCGGTCGCGCCAGTCCGGATCCAGGTTCCGTTCTCCGGTCGGCTACGGACCGTTTCCGGGCAACAGCTAGAGGTGCAGGGCTCGCGAGCGGCGTCATGCCGAGGGGCACTTCACGGTGGTAGTGCGCAGCCAAAGATGAACCACGCACCGGGCAACCACAATAGTCGGCCTCAGCAGCTTCGTGATCAAACGGGATCCCGAAACCTAACGGCCGATCGATCACACCAAGAGGAAGCCGCTTCCACACCCCGCCGCGCGAAAGGATTGGCGGCAACATGCACCCCATTCCACCGAGAACGCTCCCGAAGGACAGGCTACCGCTCAGGCGGGGGCGAACTTGAGACCCGTCAGATCCGGTGTCCGCCCCGCTTCCGTTTCGGTTAGGCTGGCTTGCCGCTTAAACGGGGCTGCACCAGTCCATGGCGTGGCCGCCGGAAACAACACTCAGGCTATCTTCCGTGAGAACCGCCGAAGGCGGAAGTACCAGGTGGGCGGTTGTGGCGCTCTCCTCGTGCACCTCGATGTTGAAACCGTCCGGTATGGAAATATCCAGTTCGTCTTCCATAACGGATCTGGCGTCGGCTAACAGGCGAGAACGGAATTCCTCGTCCTCGGCCGCCTTGCCCTGAAGATAGCCATGGAATTCTTCAACTGTCTGAAATTCTTGAGCCATTACACTGCCTCCTCTCTGGCGATGAACATTCGAGCTGAACTGGCAATTATGAGGCCCGGTCATCCGCCGGACCCGAAAAGCCCTGTCTCCTTTCTATATGACCGAATAGGACCCGTCAACCAACGAAATCCGGACTTTGGCGCTATAGTTACTGAAATTTCACAATTTTCCTTCCATGTCGTCCCGACACCCTGAGGAAACCTGGACGTTCCCATTACGTCGCATATCTGGACACACGCATATCAAATCACCTTCGTCGCCAGCGGCGGCCAAACTGTCAGCGTTTCATGATGCTGACGGTGGTCCGCATTGCCACCCAGATGGCCGGAAACCCTTGGGAACATTCTCCGAATCCTGAATCGTTTCACCTTATCCATATGTGTTTAATATATATTATGAACGTCAATAATTGTATATGATTCCCTTTGCATACGCCGCGCTGCACACGGTCCTGTATGTCATCGATATGGGAACTCTGAGAGCGAACCTCGGCGAATTCCTTCTGCTGGGCATCTGGATCGGGCGGCTCGCAATGTTCATTTTCGCGCCACTTGCGCTCTCATCAAACGACTATTCCGTTCGCCTCATGGGACAGGCATGGAAAACGCTTCACCGTGCAGTCAATGTCGCTTCGATCTCGACACTCCTGCACTGGCTGTTCATCCACAACAGTTTCGGACCCGCATCGGTACATTTTGTGCCTCTCGCCGCGCTCGAATCCTATCGAATCCAAAGGATCCTGCGACAGCGCGCGAAGCTCAAGGCCACCTGAACCCAAAATGAGACCTGAATGGCCCGAACAACGATCATTGCCGCACTGCTCATGCTGACCTCAATGGTTTCAGGCGCTACCGGGCTCCACACATGCGAGTCCACCGACAGGGCTTCATGATTGCTGAGGAAAACCTGACGACCAGACTTGAGGGAAAGGACTGGCAGATCCGGTTCATGAAAGAGGACGGAGGCTGCCGGGAAGTCTAGGGAGCCGATACCGAAGGCCGTCGGGTCGAAGGCTATTTCCACCCGGTCACTGGAAAAACGCCGCTCATTGCCCGGCGGGGCAGGATCCTGTTTCGCGCCGAGAACTGATCGGCAAAACTGTGCAGGTTGATCGCCGCCTGAGACGGAATCAGCCCGGGTGATCCGGCATTCCGACCATTGCCCCAGCGAACAACGCCCGACGCAAGCGCGCTAGGCAGGCACTCGGCTTACTCACATAACGGCACCGATCTGCCACGGGACGAATTCATGATCTCCAAGCCCCTGCGCTTCGGATTTTGAAACCTCTCCGCCTGCGACCCTGAGGATCAACCGGTAAATCTCCCGCCCCTTTGCCTCCAGCGATGTTGCCCCGGTCAGCATATCGCCCGCATTCACATCCATGTCTTCGGTCATGCGTGAGTACATTTCGGCATTCGTGGCGACCTTTATCGTCGGCGCAGGCTTTGAGCCGAACGCCGAGCCACGACCCGTTGTGAACACAACGACAGTGCAGCCACCTGCAATCTGCCCCGTAACACTCGCTGGATCATATCCGGGCGAATCCATGAATGCGAAGCCCTTCCCCGTTACCGGTTCGGCATATCGGTAGACTCCAGTCAGTGGAGTGGTTCCGCCCTTGGCCGCGGCCCCCAGTGACTTTTCGAGAATCGTGGTCAACCCGCCCCTCCTGTTCCCGGGGCTGGGATTGTTGTCCATGCTGCCTCGGTTGCGCTCCGTATAGTCCTTCCACCATTCAACAATTCCAATGAGGCGTTCGCCCACTTCACGGCTCACCGACCGTCGGGTCAGCAGGTGTTCGGCACCGTAGATCTCAGGGGTTTCAGCCAAGACACCTGTTCCGCCCTGCGCCACCAGCAGGTCGCAGGCATGACCCAGCGCCGGATTCGCGGTAACGCCTGACCAGGCATCGGACCCACCGCACTGCAGTGCCACAGTCAGTTCAGAGACCGGGCACGGCTCACGCCTTGCCTGGTTGGCCAAAGGCAGCATCGCCTCGACCTTCTTTATCCCAAGCTCGATGGTGCGTCTCAGACCCGCCACATCCTGGATGTTCATCACCTGAAACAGCGGCCCCTGCTCCAGCCCATACGCCTCCAGCAGCCAGTCGATCTGATTCATCTCGCAGCCGAGGCCCACCATCAGCACCGCTGCGTTGTTTGGATGACGCGCATAACCCCACATCACTCTCTGAAGCGCCTCGAATCCCTCGCCTGACCCCGCCATCCCACAACCGGTGCCATGTACGAACGCTGCCACGCCATCTACATTGGGATAGGGGGCCAACCGCTCCGGCGTGAAATGATCCGCGATGTGTCGCGCCGCGGTGGCGGAGCAGTTCACCGAGGTCACGATCGCAATGTAGTTCCGCGTTCCAACCCGCCCACCGGGACGACGATAGCCCATGAACCGATCCCGGGCGTCCTCTGCCACAATCGCCGCCGGACGGAGATTGGTGCCGAATTCATACTCTACTTCAGTATTCCGGAATCCAAGATTGTGGGTATGCACATGGTCACCAGGCTGAATGTCCTCCCGCGCAAGGCCTATGAACTGGGCGAATTTGCGCACCTCCTCACCTTTGGAGATCGCCGTTGTCGCAATCTTGTGGCCGGAAGGGATCAGGGAACGGGCCCTTACCCCATGCACTTCATGCCCCGGCTGAAGCTGGCGCGTTGTGGTGACGACATTGTCGTCAGAACTAAGTCGGACATAATCCATGGAGGTTCACCAGGTTGCTCGAATCATCAGCGTTATGCGCAATGGGGTGCATCCGATTTCCAGCGGTGGATATCGACATGGGGAGCGGCGGATAGCCGCGAGCGCGCCGCAAACCACATGTCACGCCAATCGCGCCAGTCCTGCAGCTCTGTCTCAGGGGACCGGCGCGACCGCGCGACGAACTCGGGAAAATGTGATCTCCCCGTAGGCTGACCAGTCACGTTGTAGCGCAGATCGAAGGACCAGCGGAACCCATGGGTCCGGTTGACCAACGACGCGTGAGGGGTCAGCGGATGAAACACAACCACACCCCCCGCACGAACCGGAAGCGGAACCGCCTTCCCGTAATCAACAAAACCGTCCGCGATCGCCGTCTGCATTTTCGGGCAATGCGGCAGCATCCCCTGCCCCCGCTCAAGCGGAATCGCCTGAAGGCAGCCGTTATCGACCGTTGCATCGGTCACTGCCAGCCACACCGTCACCATATCCGTCGCATCCGCGTCGGAATGGGCCACACCCCGGTCCTGATGCCAATCCGTTGCGGTGATATGCGCCCGGACCTCGTCACCGTGAAGGACTGCCGCAGGCGGCTTGATGCGAACATGCTGGATCGGATTGCTGGTGATCTCCGGACCGATCAGCGCCTCAACCAGATCCAGCAGATGCGGAGCCGTCACCATGTCAAAGACCGCCGGACCGAAATGCATCGGAGTATCCGCCTGGATCCGATCGCCTGGCAGTGAAATGTCCATTGGCTGGAACCAGTCGCAGCCAGCACGGTACCCGGTGAGCAGTCGACCCCAAAAGTCCTCGGTGATCGGCGCGTCCACCAGGCCCCTGCCCTGCCATTCCGCATAGAGACCGTCGAGAAGGCGTTCATATTCGGCGCGCACCGGCCCAAGAACATCCTCTCCAAGCACGTTCTCAACCACGAGGAATCCATCCCTCTGAAAGTCGTCAATCTGCCACTGGTCCAGCATGGCTGAATTCGGTGCGTGCCCGCTCCGCTCCTTACGCTTCATTCGGCGATTGAGGCAGATTCCCGCGGTTCTGTCCAGAAGATTGTCCGACGCCCTGCTCATCCTCCATGTATATCCTGATGATCTGGTCAAAGTCCCGCTCAGCCTGGAACCCCATCGCCAGCGCCCGCGCAGGCTCGAAATCACGCGGCCACGTGGAAACGATCTCCATGATCTCAGGATCCGGTTCGCGCCTGATCAGCCGCATCGCGCCCGCTCCTGCCACACGTCCCAGCGCCTCGATCTGCTCGGCGACCGTACATGAAAATCCTGGCATGTTCAGCGAGCGCCGGCCCTTTAGGCTGGATGTATCCAGATCCGCGGCATGGAGGAGGAAGCCGACAGCCGCACGGGGGCTCGATATCCAGTGCCGTACCGTATCCTCAACCGGAAGCACGGCTTCCTGTCCATTCAGCGGCTCGCGGATAATGCCTGAAAAGAAGCCGCTCGCGGCCCGGTTGGGCTTTCCAGGCCGAATACAGATCGTCGGCAGCCGTATCGAAATGCCGTCGACCCAGCCCTTGCGGCTGGCATCCCCAAGCATCAGTTCGCACACGGTCTTCTGCGCACCGTAGCTGGTCAGCGGCGCGGCCAGGAATTCATCGCCGATCCGGTCCGGAAACGGGCCACCAAAGACCGCGATTGACGACGTGAAAACGATTCGGGGCACATATTCGCCGCCGCTCTCTTCATGGCGCTCGCGAAGGGCCTCCAGCAGTTCCCACATGGGCAGCATGTTGGTGTTCCAGCCCTTGGCATAGTCCTGTTCAGCCTCGCCAGAGACCACCGAGGCCAGATGGAAGATCAGGTCAGGGCGTCCGGCGACAAGCCTCGCCATCGTCCCCGGCACAGCCACATTCTCCAATACATGAGTCCCCGGCGCCCCGCCCTCGGGAAAGCTGATATCCGCCAGAGTTACCTGAATGTCATGATTGCCGTTCAGGCCGTGTGTGCCCAGATGGGCTGCCAGTTTCTGGCCAATCATACCACCGCCGCCAATCACCAGAATTCTTCGCACAGCGCATCTCTCCCGAAAAAATCCACACGTCCGTCCGACGACCCTAGCCTTTTCAGTTGCCGTCCAATAGTCCTAGGTTTCGGGAAAGGCCAGCGGCGGCGCCGCGCCGGTCGATTTACTGAATTCTGGAGTTTTGCCCATGCCACACGGGAGGCTTGAGGGAAAGTGTGCGCTTGCGACCGCGGCTGGCCAGGGAATTGGTCAGGCTTCCGCACTGGCCATGGCTGACGAGGGTGCATTGGTGTTCGCAACGGATATCAATATGGGCGCGCTCGCGGAACTGGACCATCCGAACATTGAGACCTTTCGGCTCGATGTCCGCGACGATGCGAGCGTCAGGAACGGAATTGAGCGAGCCCAGCCCGACATATTGTTCAACTGCGCAGGCTTTGTACATCACGGCTCGATTCTCGACTGCACGGACGAGGACTGGGATTTTTCGTTCGATCTCAACGTGCGCTCAATGTTCCGGACCATCCGTGCGGCGCTTCCTGGCATGATCGAACGCGGCGGTGGATCGATCATTAACATGTCCTCCGTTCTCGGCTCGGTGATCGGTGCGCCTAACCGGTTCATCTACGGCACCACCAAAGCCGCCGTGATCGGTCTGACGAAATCGGTCGCCTCGGAATTCATCACGCAGGGCATTCGCTGCAACTGCATCTGTCCAGGGACGGTGGAGAGCCCCAGTCTGCATGAGCGCATCCGCACACTTGGCGAACAGGTCGGCAGCTACGAAAAGGCGCTGAACCAGTTCATCGCCCCGCCAGCCCATGGGCCGGATCGCCAGGGCGGAGGAAATCGCCGCGCTTGTGGTCTATCTGGCGTCCAGCGAAAGCGACTTCATCACCGGACAGCCGCATATCATTGATGGCGGATGGTCGGGATGAGAGCACAGCGAATGCAGCCGCTCTCCGTTACTGTCCTCCTGCCGACATGCGAGGAACCACCGTCTCCCGCAGGTCAGGCCAGCTTCAGGCAAGACATATGACCGATAGACCCAAACTCAGAAGCCAGCTCTGGTTCAACAATCCGGATAACGTCGAAATGACGGCAATCTATCTTGAGCGTTACCTTAACTACGGCCTTACCCGGGAAGAGCTTCAGAGCGGAAAGCCGATCATTGGGATCGCCCAGACGGGCAGCGATCTGGCACCCTGCAACCGACACCATCTGGAACTGGCCAGACGGGTCCGTGACGGCGTCGCCGCTGCGGGTGGAACCGTGATTGAGATACCTGTCCATCCGATTCAGGAAACCGGCAAACGTCCTACCGCCATGCTGGACCGCAATCTCGCGTATCTCAGTCTGGTCGAGACCCTGTTTGGCTATCCCATCGATGGTGTCGTGCTGAACATCGGATGCGACAAGACCACACCAGCGCTGCTCATGGCCGCCGCCACGGTCGGTATCCCGGCGATCGCGCATTCCGTGGGTCCGATGCTGAATGGCTGGTTCCGCGGCAGGCGCACCGGGTCCGGCACCATCGTTTGGAAAGCGCGGGAACTGCACGCATCGGGCGAAATCGATGACCAGGGAGTTCTGGATCTGGTCGCGTCCTCAGCTCCCTCAACCGGCTTCTGCAACACCATGGGTACGGCGACGACGATGAATTCGCTGGCCGAAGCGCTGGGCATGCAGCTTCCAGGTGCCGCCGCAATTCCGGCTCCCTACAGGGAACGGGGCCAGATGGCTTACCGCACCGGCCTTCGAATCGTCGAGGCGGTCCTTGCGGGCCTGACTCCGGCACGGATCATGACCCGTGAAGCATTCGAGAACGCCATCGTGGTGAACTCCGCCATCGGCGGCTCAACCAACGCGCCCATCCACCTCAATGCCATCGCACGCCATCTCGGCGTGCCGCTCGACAACGACGACTGGCAGAAGCTCGGCTATGAAGTTCCGCTTCTCGTCAACCTCCAGCCAGCCGGCGAATATCTGGGGGAGGACTATCACCGCGCCGGTGGAGTCCCGGCGGTGATTGGAGAGCTTCTGCGCGCCGACCTGCTTCCCCACCCACATGCCCAAACGATAAACGGCAGGACAGTGGCGGAGAACTGCGGCCACATCGGCAGCGAAAACCACGACGTCATCAGGTCGGCCGACAGCCCCATTCTGCAAAACGCCGGATTCCTTAACCTCAAGGGAAACCTTTTCGACAGCGCAATCATGAAGACAAGCGTCATCAGCGAGGAATTCCGCCAGCGCTATCTTGAGAATCCCGAGGACCCCATGGCATTCGAGGGCCGCGCCATTGTCTTTGACGGTCCCGAACATTTCCACGCCACGATCGATGACGAAAGCCTTGGGGTTGACGAGACCTCAATTCTGGTGATGCGCGGCGCGGGACCCATCGGCTATCCAGGCGGCGCCGAGGTGGTGAACATGCGGCCACCCGCCCATCTGCTTAAACAGGGCGTCCATGCATTGCCCTGTATTGGCGACGGTAGGCAGTCGGGCACTTCGGGTTCTCCATCGATCCTCAACGCCTCGCCAGAGGCCGCTGCCGATGGAGGCCTCGCTCTGGTGCGGACGGGGGACAGGCTACGGGTTGATCTGGGGAAAGGCACCGCCAACCTGCTGGTCGACGACGACGAGCTCGAAC
>CBDATU010000016.1:0-157817 GCA_965199865.1 uncultured Rhodobacter sp.
TGCGGGCGAGCAGGTTGAAGAAGGAGCGACGGACCTGCTGCTCGACATCCTCCATGGGCAGACCAAGACGTCGGATCACCTGCAGCGCCTGTTCATAGGCGTAGGCACCAGCGACGTTGAAGTCATAGTGCATCAGCGCGCCGAGGGACTGCATATGCAGCTTACCACCGCTCGGCGTGCGATCGAACCGCCGGGTCATGAAATGGGTCTGGCCGCTTTCCTCGTGCAGGCGGCATTCTTCCATCACGATACCTGCGGCGCGGGCCATCAGATGATAGGCGTATTCAACACGGCCAAATCCCATCGGGTCGGCAAGCTCACGATCCCTGTTTCCGTTCACGCCGTCGAATTTCATGAGCCATTGGGAGAAGCCCTGACCGGCGGGTGCCTGGCCCGACCGGAATTCCCCGGTATCCGGATTCCAGGCGAGCACCGCTTTCGCCCGGGCGCCACCGGCGGACGTGCCGACGCGGAGAATGTCCTCGATCGCGTGCCTGTCATCCTCACCGGTCAGCCTGCCTTCCAGCGCGATGCGATCATCGAGCACGCGGTTTGCCAGAACCACCAGTGCGTCGATTTCCACCTTTCGTGAGATGCCAGGCGCCTCTTTCAACCTAGGGCGGAATTCGAGAGCTCCCATGCCGCGTGAGCCGGTGTAGCAGAGGCGTTCGACCGGCGTGAAACTGCCCGGCTCGCGCCCACGCGCCGATAGCCAGGCATTGATCAGTGTATTGCCGAACCTGTCGGGCAGGCTGTCGGCAAGCATGCCGGGCAGGCCCCTGAAGGTCTCGCGCGAAAGCGATGAAAACGCGTAGGGCGCATCCGTGAGCGGCATCACCATGGGTGCGACTTCGATGCCGGATCGGGCGAACTCGGGTGTATACTGAAAGACGGCGAGACCGCGATCAGGCAGCCAGGTGACGGCCCCGATGTCTTGACCCCAAAGGATGACACGGGCCGTGGTTGTGGTCATGCCTCATCCTCGCCCTCATCACCCCATGTCCAAGCTGAGGACGAGGATTCGGTGCTCCTTCTAGAGGCACGCTGGCGCTCGCTGCCGCCAAGTCGAATACGGTCCACGGGACGGATACCGGGGTCGGGGAGGAGAGCGACGAGGTGATCGGTGAGACGAAGGGCCTGCATGATCCGGACAAAGGAATCGAGCGATACAGGTTTGCCGTCAGAGAGCCGGGTCAGGGTGCTCCGTGACACGCCGGCCTCCTTTGCCAGGTCGACCTGGGCAATGTTTCGGCTCAGCCGGATATCATTGAGGCGCTTACCGAGCGCTTTGATGATTGTCTCGCTTGATGCGATTGTGAAATCAATATTATGCGTCATTTTTAGAGCTTTAACTCCTTTATATCTTTTTGTGCCGTATATATAACGCGTTATGGATTATTGCAATGATGAACTTATACAGCGTCAAAAGTCACTCATAATACCGGGAATAGGCATTCAATAGGTCAAAATCCAATCATTGTCAGACTCTGGGATAGGCGTCGAAAGTGGGGGCCAACACCACTTTCCCCGCCACCCGTTCGACGGAAGGTTCGAAGAGCCGCCGCCCCGCGGTCTGGGCCAACCCAAGCCCGCTTTCCGGGATCGGGTTCACGCGGGTCGGCAGGCAGATGACGGGCTGGCCGGGGAGTTCGAGGAAGGGCGCGGCATCGCGTTCGGTTCGGATAGCATGTCCTGACCGGTACATGAAGTTCAGGAGATATATGTGTTCAATGGGAAGTCCGCGGCGGCGGTGTCCCGAACCGAATTCCGGAGCGCATCCGGGTCATGCGGACCGGGACCTCCACCGGCACCATGTCGCCGACGAGTGCGCAAGGCGCGAACCGCGGGTAGGAGCCTCCGCTTTCAGCAAGGCTCATTTGATGAATCATGGTGCTCTCCGGCGGGATTGACGCAGCACGCTGCAGGGAACCGGAATTCTCCCGGAGCATTTGCGTGAATGCCCCGTGTCCGTGGCGATGGTTCGCCATCCCTGTCCCATGACCGCCATGAAAGACCTCCCCGCCGCTTCCGTCCGCGCCGAACGGCGGGAACCGGGGAAACGCTCTCCGGCGGGGCTCAGCCTTCCGCGCCGAGCACGGTCTCGAGGCTGTCGGCGTCCATGATCCGGTCCACCCAGGCGTCGCGCTGCCCGGGAGCCGCAGAGGCGATGCGTTCCAGGGCCGTCCGGGGAAGGGGGCCGAACCGGCGCTCCAGAAGCCGGACCAGCGTGCGCGTCTCTCCCTTCGCCTCTCCCTCAGCGATTCCCTCGGCGAATCCTTTCGCCTCTCCCTGTTCCAGGAACATTTCCGCGATCGTGCGCACACCGCCCTCCATTCCTTCGTCCCGCACCGCCCGCAGCTTCCCGCGCAGCTCGTCAAGGTCGCTCTCTGGATAGGTCCGGAACATATACCCGATGACCTGACCCCGCAAGTCCGGATCCCCGGCCAGGCCCTCCGCCACCACCTCCAGCAGTTGGACCGCACGGTGGGTGAGCGCGAGGAATCCGGCCCTGAGCGCAGCGTCGTGCGACAGCCTCTCCGGCGGCAGGTCCCGCAGGAGGCAAAGGACGAACCGTCCGCCCGGCAGGAATACCAGCTCGGGATCCTCCGTCGCGATCATGTCGGCCAGCCCGTCCGGAACCGTCCAGCGGGGCTCCCCGTGGTAAAGAACCAGCGGGATGATCGGCGGCAGGGCACGCAGCCGGGCCGCCTGTCCACCCGCCCAGCGGGTCCATATCCGCACCATGTAGCCCGCCAGCTGCAGCGGGAGGCCCGGATCCGGATGGCTCTTGTGCTCGGCGAGGACGTAGACCAGGCCCGGGTCACCCGAAGCGAGCTCCACCTCGAACAGCATGTCGGAGCGGCTTTCCCGCAGGTCCCCGTCCACGAAGGTTCCGTCCACCGGCCTCGGCGGCGTCTCCGCCAGGAGCCCGGCGATCCGCTCCGGCAGGTGGTCGCGCAGCAGCGCCGCGGCGCGGCCGGGATCGGAGACCAGGGCCCGGAACAGCGCATCATGCGGCGTGGCCGGGAGCGTTCCCGCCCCTTCCCCTTCCCCGCGTTCCCGAGTGCGTTTCCCGTTCCCCGCCATGGCGGCACGTTAGCGCCGGACCGTCCGGGTGTCCACCGGCGCCGGGAGGGCATTCATGCGAATCTACCCGGGAAATGCTGTCCATTTCCTCAGCGCACTACCGGAATCCCGCCGGAACGCATTACGATTCTTCAGATGAGCTTTCAGCAAAGGCCTGCCGACGAGTTCAGGGTTGGATCATTCCGGAAATATCCGTCTGCGCTATCCCACGCCGCGCCTGGCTAGCGCCAGCGCTTCTGACAGAACCTGTCCATCACCGATGTGGTTTGCCAGTATCATGATCAACTGCGCGTTCAGAGCCTGGCTCTGCACATCGTCAAGGCCTTTGTGCGCCCCTAGCAGCTCAGCGTAGAACCCGTCATGGTCAACGAGGTTCGGAGTATCGATCAAGGCGGTCATTCGCGTCTCCAGATACTGGAAATCGTCCTTTCGACAGCTGCCGGATTCGGATAGGGCCAGCGTGCAGCAATAACCTGGTCGGGACGGATAAGGTAGACCGCTGCAGTGGCGTTACCAAGATATCGGTCACGCAGCAGGCTCGAGACCCGAGGTGCCAGCGCATCCGCGCTGTCGATTCCGGGCATTTCACATCCCAGCGCCAGCACTACCATACGCCCGCCAAGCTCATTCAGGAGCCATCCACCTTCAAGCGGAGCGTCCGGCGCAACCGATCCGGGCCTTGACACCGCTGGCATCGCTCCGTCACTGGCCCCATCGCTCGGATAGACGCATGGTACCGAGAGCCGCCCCGAGTTGACCCAGTTCCGGGCGAATGGCGCCTTGGCAGCAAGCGCAAGTGCCTGGTCACGAAACAGACGCTCAATACCGGCGTCGGGTGTCATGAATCTCGTCGTGCGGGAGGAACTGGCCAAGTTTTCATCGGCAGCGAATGTCCGCTCCATGTTGTAATCTTCGAGAACAGCCTCAGGTGACCAGCCCTTCAGAACCGCAGCCAAGCGCCAGCCAAGCGCGTCAACATCCTGAAGGCCGCTATTGCCGCCGCGTGCGCCGAACGGCGATACTATATGGGCGCTGTCGCCTGCAAAAATCACCCGCCCGTGGACAAAATCCCGGAGCCGTCGACACTGGAAGGTATAGACACTGACCCAGTCCACCCGGAAATCGGAATGGCCAACGACACGCTCAATGCGCGGGATGAAATTTTCCGGTTTTTTCTCCAGTTCAGGGTCGGCATCCCAGCCAAGCTGAAGATCAATCCGGTAGATGCTGTCGGGCTGCTTGTGAAGAAGGGCTGACTGACCGCCGTGAAACGTCGGCTCGAACCAGAACCGACGTTCGGAGGGCAGTTCCGTCCTCAACTCGATGTCGGCGATCAGGAAACGCTCCTCGAACAGCTCTCCATCGAAATCGAGTCCCATCCGTTCCCGAACTGATGACTTCGCTCCGTCGCATGCGATCAGATAGTCGGCTTCGAGTTCATAGTTTCCTTCCGGTGTCTCAATTTCGGCTCGCACGGTATCGCCGGTCCGTACAACGTCCGAAACCCGGTTTCTGAATCGTATCTCCACCAAAGGGTTCGCCTGAGCGGCGTCGATCAGGTATTCCTCAACATAGTATTGCTGCAGGTTGACGAAGGCTGGCATCTTATGCCCATCCTCCGGCAGCAGATCGAAACTGAACACCTCGTCATCACGGTAGTAGGTGCGACCAACCTTCCAGGTCACGCCTTTCTGAAGGCAGCGCCCACCCACTCCAATCCGGTCCAGAATTTCCAGAGAGCGTTTCGACCAGCAGATCGCTCGGCTTCCAACCGAAACAACATTGTTGTCGTCCAGTACGGTACTGGGCACGCCGTGGTTCGCGAGTTCCAGAGCCATGGCCAGACCAATTGGTCCAGCACCGACGATCAGCACTCTGTGCCGGTCTTCGCTTGAGTCCAGTCCCGGAGGACGGATGAAGGGATAGGGATGATGGACGTAAGGCATTTCAGACTCTCAATTCCACGGCCTGCGGGATCGACCGAAGCGAACGGGTCATCCCTGAAGCTGCTCCCACATCGCCAGATCCCGTTCGGCGGTCCAGATCCTTGGCGTATCAATGCCGCGGGCCTCGTCAAAGGCTCGGGCCACGTTGAAAGGCAGGCAGTGCTCATAGATTGCGAAGTCGGCGAATTTCGAATCGCATTCCCCACGCACCGCGTCCCAGGCATCCTTCAGCGATCCTCCCCGGGCGGCCACCCTTGCTGCGGGGCGGTATGTACTCTCGACAAAGTCACGGGTGCAGTCAATTGCCGCTTCCACTGCAGCATGTCCGATCAACGCATCTCCCCGACCCGGTGCGATGCTGGCCGGACCGAACATCGAGACATTGTCGAGCGTGTCTCCCCAATCACCGAAATGTCCGTCCCCACAATAGCAGGCGGAACGGAATTCGACTATATCGCCCGTGAACATCACCTCCTGGTCCGGCACCCAGATCACCGCATCGCCGGCCGTGTGCGCCCGGCCCAGATGCATGATGTCGATCCTGCGACTGCCCAGATAGACCGTCATCGAGTCGCTGAATGTGGTGGTGGGCCAGGTCAGGCCGGGGATTCCTTCGTGCCCCTGAAACAGCCGGGGAAAGCGCTGGAACTCGCTGTCCCAGTCCTCCTGCCCCCGTTCGGCAACCATGGCGCGGGCGACATCGGACATGATGACCTGTGGCGCGCTGTAGGCGCTCGCTCCCAGCACACGCACCGCGTGATAATGCGTCAGCACCAGATGACTGACAGGTTTGTCCGTCACTTCCCGAATGCAGTCGATCACCTTGCCTGCGAGCAGCGGCGTGGCCTGCGCTTCCACGACCATTACGCTGTCATCGCCAATGATTACGCCTGAATTCGGGTCGCCTTCGGCGGTGAATGCGTAAAGCCCTTCGCCAATTTCGGTGAAGCTGGTCTGTTTTTCGGTCAAATCGCCCTGTGACGCGAATTCCGTTGCCATGGAGAACCCTCAGTTTGAGCGGGCCCGGCCCGCGATTGGCGCGAACCGCGTATGCGACGGTTCGCTGATCGATTGTAATGGACGAGCGCTTGGCCCGCGACCGGAACAGCCGTCGCCAACCCGAATTACACGTCCGTCAAAACCGGTTAATATGGAAGCCGCTCCGGTTCCAGTGCCGCGACCACCCTGCCGACGCATTCCCCGAAGCCAATCCGGTAACCATCTCCATTGGCCATGCCTGAAATGGTCAGCGTATCGCCGTCCTCAATGAATGACCGGGATTCGCCGGTATCCAGCGTAAGCGGCTCCCTGCCGCCCCAGCTCAGCTCCAGCAGGCTGCCGCGTTCCGGCTTTGAGGGGCCGGAAATCGTACCGGATCCGAGGAGGTCGCCGACATTCATTGGAGCGCCGGCGGTCGTGTGATGCGCGAGCTGCTGCTGAAACGAGTAGTAGATCTCGCGATAGTTCGTGCGTGCTACAATCGTCGGTCTGGCCGCGCGTTCTGGCTGGATCGAGACCGTGAGAGCGATGTCATAGAGCATCGGTCCCGGTTCTCGCAGATAGGGCAGCAGTTCCCGTTCGCGCTCAGGAGTCGGACACCGGAACGGCTCCAGCGCAGCCTTGGTGACGATCCACGGGCTGATGCTTGTGGCCGTTGCCTTGGCCTGGAAAGGGCCTAGCGGCTGGTATTCCCATGCCTGGATGTCACGGGCGGACCAGTCATTGAGCAATACATAGCCAAAGATCATCCCATCGGCCTGCGCGACGGAGACGGGCCTGTCCGAGCGCTGGCCAACGATGGCGCCCATTTCCAGTTCGATGTCAAAGCGCCGACTGGGCTGGAACGCCGGCTTGTCCCTATCAGGTGCCTTGACCTGTCCCCAGGGGCGGCGAATTTCGGTTCCGCTGACCACCACGGAAGAGGCGCGACCGTTATAGCCGATCGGGATATGCAGCCAGTTTGGCGGAAGCGCGTTCTCGGGACCGCGGAACATGGTTCCCACATTGAAGGCATGATGCCTACCAGCGTAGAAATCAGTGTATTCGGCGACGCTGAACGGCATATGCAGCTCCGCTTCCGCCATGGGAAACAGATGCGGCTCAAGCTCTGCCCGATAGGTGGACTCCTGGCCCAGCAGCTTCATCAATTCCGCACGAAATTCGGACCATGCCGCCTGTCCAAGCTGCATGAAGGCATTCCAGGAGGGCGTCTCGAAAACGCCAGACCGCGAGCCGGCCTGGAGAATGCCCGCCTTCTCAAGGCCCGAGACATCCAGAACGCGGTCCCCGATGGCCACACCACAACGCCTGGCGCCGTTGGCCGAAAACACGCCATACGGAAGGTTGTTGAGAGGAAATCCAGTCTCGGGTGAGTTCGCGCTCTCGACCCAGCTATAGATTAGAGGCATCTTCGGCATTCCCAGTGCTGGCCTGCCGGAAACATCCCGCCAGGCGTCAGGATCAATAGGAGCGATAGCGGGATTTCGGATCCAATGAAATCCGGAATCGCGTCCAATGCTGAACGCAAGCGTTCACTTCTTTCCGGGTGTCCCATCAAACTTCTTCTCGATCGACGCCCAGCAGTCGATGTAATCGTCCTGCAGCGGCGCCTCTTTGGCCGCGTAGGCCGTGAGGTGTTGGGGAAAGCGGGTCTCGAACATGAACGACATGGTGTCTTCAAGCTTATGCGGTTTCAGCTCGGCATTTGACGCCTTCTCGAACGCCTCGCGATCCGGCCCATGTGGCAGCATCATGTTGTGGAGGCTCATTCCGCCAGGGACGAAACCCTGCGGTTTGGCGTCGTACTGACCGTAGATATTGCCCATCAGCTCAGACATGATGTTCTTGTGGTACCAGGGTGGACGGAACGTGTTCTCCATGACCAGCCAGCGTTCGCGGAACAGCACGAAATCTATGTTTGCGGTGCCAGGAGAGCCGCTGGGAGCGGTCAGGACGGTGAAGATCGACGGGTCGGGGTGATCGAACAGGACCGCGCCGACAGGGCAATAGTTTCGCAGGTCGTATTTCACCGGGGCGTAGTTCCCGTGCCAGGCCACAACGTCCAGAGGCGAGTGGTCGATCTCCGTGACATGGAACTGCCCGCACCATTTCACCGTGACGGTCGAAGGCGTCTCGCGATCCTCAAATGCCGCGACAGGCGTTTTGAAGTCCCGCCGGTTGGCCAGACAGTTCGCTCCAATCGGTCCTCTACCGGGGAGTTCGAACTTCTGGCCGTAATTCTCACAGACGAAGCCGCGGGCCGGTCCGTCGGCCAGTTCCACCCGATAGAGCAGCCCACGCGGGATGACCGCGATTTCCCTGGGCTCCAGGTCGATGACGCCAAGCTCCGTGCAGAACCGCAGACTTCCGCTCTGTGGAACAACAAGCAGCTCGCTGTCGGCGGAATAGAAATACCCGTCTTCCATCGAAGCCGTCACCAGATAGATATGGCTTGCCATGCCAATCTGGGTATTGACATCGCCTGCGGTCGTCATCGTATGCATTCCTGTGATCCAGGTCAGGCTGTCACCGGTCATCGGTGGCGGATCCCACCGGTACTGCCCCAGTGACGCCACGTATGGATCAATGTTTGGCGCTGATTTCCAGCGGGGTACATCGATCCTTAAGTAGCGGTGCGAGTGCTTCACGGAAGGACGGATTCGATAGCACCATGTTCGCTCGTTGCGGTGGCCTGGTGCGGTGAACGCCGTGCCGGACAGCTGTTCACCATACAGTCCGTAGCCGCATTTCTGCGGTGAATTCATGCCCTCTGGCAATGCGCCAGGAAGCGCCTCGGTCTCGAAATCATTGCCAAAGCCGGGCATGTATCCGTCATGCATACATGTCGGTGATGTGGCGCGAACCATTTCGCGCGGGTTCCGCTGCGTGCCCACGATAGCCTCCCGAATGATCGCGCCCATTATCGTTGCATTTGCAACGAAAGCAACCCCAAGGGTTGCTCCGGCGATGCCAATCTGCATTCATTGTGAGAACGGCGACCCTGGAGGCCATGATGTCCGGCTTCGATCTGGAGGAGTTCCTCCCCTATCAGCTTGCGGTTCTGGCCGATCGGGCCAGTCAGGGATTTTCCGCGTTGTACAAGCAGAAATACGGCCTATCGGTTGCCGAGTGGCGGGTGGTCGCGCATCTGGGCCAATCCGGCAAGGTCAGCGTGCGTGAAATCCATCGGCGCGCGATGCTGGGCAAGTCCCAGGTAAGCCGAGCCGCTTCGAAACTGGAGCGAAACGGATATATCACCAAGGCGGCTGATCCCAGGGACGGTCGCCTGGTGTCGCTTGCCCTTACGGACAAGGGCAGAAGCATGCTTGCCGATCTTGCGCCCCAGGCCAGGGCCTATGAGCAGGCCATCCTCTCAAGGCTTGACGATGGGACCGAATTCAGGACTGCCGTGACACGACTTCTGGAAGGGAAAGGACCGTTCGGTCTGTAATGACCCATGTTTCACACATGGTTACGAGGGACAGCTGAGGCCCAGGGCCGCGAGCCAGATCAGACCAGAAAGCCCTCAAACTCGGCGAATACCCTGGTGTAGACGTCGCGCTTGAACGCGACGACTGTCCGTATCAGCTCATCCGGAGCAAGCCAGGTCCAGCAGGCGAATTCCGGATGTTCGGTCTCGATTGATATCTGACCGTCGATTCCAAGGAACCGCATCAGGAACCAGCGCTGTTTCTGCCCACGGAAACGGCCATTCCAGAGTCCAGGAACCATATCGGGAGGCAGGTCGTACTGCATCCAGTCTGCGGTTTCCGCTTCGATCCTGACCAGATCATCAGTAATTCCGGTTTCTTCCCGGAGCTCGCGTAACGCGGCCGTGCACGGGCTATCGCCCGCATCAATTCCTCCCTGAGGCATCTGCCAGGCCTGTACCTGCGTGTCGATTCGCTGACCGGCAAAAACGAGCCCCTGAGAATTGACAAGCACGATGCCGACGCAGGGACGGTATGGTAGCCCGCGGATCCCTGAACTGTCTTGGGGCACATCCCTTACGGCCATTTCCCGCGCGACCCCGTTCTCAGTTTCCCCTGTTGAGTGCACTCAGGCCGCGTAGAAGGTCGATCGCATAAGCGAGCTGGTAATCCTCGATCCGGAGCCTTGCCGATGCCTCGGATGCACGGCGCTCGTCCTCGATCTGACGGCGTTCATCCTCCGTAAGCGAGTCGTTGCCGAGCGAGCCGGGCAGGTCAGCCTCGGATCGGAAGAAAATTTCATTTTCCCCTGTGGATTCGTCGCCATTGGGCTGTCGAGGCGGTTGCTCGACGATGATGTCAGGCAAGATGCCAAGTGCCTGGATGGAACGGCCGGACGGCGTGTAGTATCGGGCTGTCGTCAGCCGCATGGCACCGTTAACCCCACCCTTACCCAATGGCAGGACCGTCTGCACCGAGCCCTTGCCAAAGGACTTCGTGCCGATGATGACCGCCCGACGGTGGTCCTGAAGCGCTCCGGCAACGATTTCGGAGGCCGACGCCGATCCGCCATTGATCAGCACGACGATTGGCTTTCCAGCGGCCAGATCCCCCTTGGTCGCATTGTGGCGCAGACTATCCTGCGGAAGACGTCCGCGCGTCGAAACGATCTCGCCTCCGTCCAGGAAGGCATCGGACACCATGACGGCCTGGGTCAGGAGGCCACCTGGATTGTTGCGGAGGTCGAGAACGAAACCGCTGACCCTATCCATGCCTCCGATCTCCTCGACGGCTTTGGCAAGCCCCTCCTCAAGATTGGGGCTGGTCTGTTCGGTGAATGTCGTGACCCGAAGCACCACCGTTTCTCCCTCGATCCGCGTGCGCACCGCGGTCAGCTTAATCGTGTCACGGATGATTGAGACGTCGAACGGTTCGTCAACGCCCCTGCGGGCCACGGTAATGATGATTTCGGAACCCACCGGCCCACGCATCAGGTCGACCGCCTCATCCAGGGACAGCCCGAGAATGGACTCGCCGTCCACATGGGTGATGAAATCGCCCGCCTCGATTCCGGCGGCGTGAGCCGGCGTGTCATCCATTGGTGAAACGACCTTCACGAATCCCTCTTCGAGTGTGACCTCAATGCCGAGACCACCGAACTGCCCGCGGGTCTGAACCATCATCTCATCGGCAACCACCGGCGACAGATAGCTGGAATGCGGATCAAGTGACCTGAGCATTCCGTTGATCGCCGCGTGGATCAGATCGGTCACGTCCACTTCCTCGACATAGTCGGACTGGATGCGTTCGAATATGTTGCCAAAGAGATCAAGCTGCCGGTAAACCAGCGCTCCCTTCCCGTTTTCCTGCGCAAAGAGTGGCCCGGCGATCTGGATCGCCACAACCGCTCCCGCCAGCGTTCCGACCAATGCGGCCATCACATATTTTCCCATCGCGTCCTCACGTCGTCAAAGAGCAGACCCTGGACCGGAATTCGGTCAACTCACCGTATTTTCCCAGCTCTGGCTTCAGTCACCTTCCAGTGCAGCAGCCGCAGGCCTCCAGCCAGTATTCCTTGGCAGACCAGAATTCTGGTTGCCTGACTTGCCGATTGGCAAGAGCCTTTCTGCCGCTTTGCCATATCTCTTTCAAGTCCTTAAGGACCAGTAGATATTGACCTCCGAGTTCCAAACCAATCAGGTTTCGGCAGTCAGGCAACGAAATACGGGCCACCGTAGCGCATTATGGACATAAATTGGACGGTGACCAGCGTGACCGGATTCGTGGCGGCGACGATTCCGGGCCGAAAATACCTGCGCTACCCATTTCACCGACCCTCAGCATAACGATTCCTGTAACCGGTGACAGTGGTGGAAGTGCACTGAGCGTCTGGTCACCTACAACGGTAGGTCGGTCTGCAGGGCTCGGCTACGACAGGTCTATTGAGAGCCCTTTCGTCCTGGCGAAATTTGGGAAGCCCAATCCGTGCCAGCTCCTCCCGCAGCCAATGAGGCGGTTTCGCCGACGATCGTTCCCGTTCGCGCAGAGCTGGCTACATCGAATGGATACGGAAAAATGACCGGTTTGGGACAGATCCAGGCAAACCAGGGAGGCGCAAGCGTCATTCTCGTCCCGCGACGCATTCCCCAATGCCTCATCGCTGGCTTTCCCGTAGCTGCGCATGTGCGGTCAGGGTGAACGGACTCACCAATGGTCCCCCGCTCAGGTCACGAGCAGGCTCCTGCCCGTCATCTCCGGCGGCGATTCGAGGCCCATCAGATCAAGCACCGTTGGAGCGAGGTCCGCCAGTCGCCCGTCGCGCACCCTTACATCTTTCGGCGCGCCAACAGCCACGACATCCACCAGGTTGGTGGTATGTGCCGTATGCGGACCACCGGTCTCAGGATCCACCATGGTCTCGCAGTTTCCGTGGTCGGCCGTCACGATCATCGTACCACCCACGGTTTCCAGTTTCCGAAGCGCATGGCCAAGCCCCGTATCCACGGCCTCGCATGCCCTGATGGCAGCTGCGAGGTCGCCGGTATGGCCTACCATGTCCGGGTTGGCGAAATTCACGACAATCAGGTCATAACCGGAACCGATCGCTTCGACGAGCCTGACGCTGACTTCCGGCGCGCTCATTTCCGGCTTCAGGTCGTAGGTCGCCACATGCGGTGACGGAGCCATGTGACGGTCCTCTCCTTTCTCTGACCTTTCCCTACCTCCGTTAAGAAAGAACGTGACATGCGGATATTTTTCGGTTTCCGCCAGACGAAACTGCCTAAGGCCATGCTGGGCAACCCAGGAGCCGAGCGTGTTGACGATCTCAGGTTTTGGATATGCCGCGGTCATGTATTTCGAATGGTCGGCGGAATAGTCGACCATCCCAAGCAGCGCCGAGAGTGCTGGCCGCCGTCCGGTATCGAATTCGGAAAACCCGGGTTCACCGATTGCCTGCAGCAGCTGGCGGGCGCGGTCGGCCCGGAAATTGGTGAAGAAGACGCCGTCACCGTCCAGGATTCCGCTGTGGTTTCCGACCACCGTCGGTACGATGAACTCGTCGGTTTCTCCCCGGTCATAGCCTGCGAGGATCGCCGCGTCGGCGCAGGAAGCGGTCCTGCCGCTTCCGTGGATCATGGCTGCGAAGGCTTTGGCGATCCTGTCCCAACGGCGATCCCTGTCCATGGCAAAATAGCGGCCGCAAACACTGGCTATGCGTACGTTTTCGGGAAGTTGAGCGACAAACCGCCTTACCTGTTCCCGGGCGGAACTTGGCGGAACATCCCGGCCATCCGTTATCACATGGACCCAAACCGGGAGGTTCCGCCTGACCAGCAGCCTTGCGGCTGCGACCATGTGATCCTGGTGGGAATGCACTCCGCCAGGGGATGTGAGCCCCATCAGATGCGCGGTGCCGTGAGCTGCCGTTACCTGATCGGCAAATTCAGCAATGGCGGGGTTGGTGAAGAACGATCCATCCTCGATGCCCAGGTCGATCTGCCCGAGATCCATCGCGACCACGCGCCCGGCGCCAATATTGGTATGCCCGACCTCGGAATTACCCATCTGACCGCTCGGCAGACCGACATCAGGACCATGGGTTGTCAGAAGCCCATGTGGACATGTCGAGATGATCCGATCGAAGGAAGGCGTTTTCGCCAGCTTCGGAGCGTTGGCAGTGGGGTCATCGCGGTGACCCCAACCGTCCAGGATGCAAAGAACCACCGGTTTCGCCACTGCCATGTCCCGCTCGTTTCCTTCATCGGATGCCTTCTAACCGGCTACGTGCCGGAATTGAAATCGCATTTTCGGTGCTTCACTGCTGGGGCATGAATTGACTTCAGATGTATAGGCCCTCACTCCGGTACGCAGAAGACCGCGTCGCGAAGGCAATAGGGGCCCACTCCACCCAGAACCGCCGCCATACGGCCCTTCCCGAACGGCGACGGTCCCTTGGATCGGAAACGTAAGCCGGCTCTTTTTGACTGTTCCGTTCAGTACTACAGGTCCGCCAAAATCTCATCCGGTAGTCCATGCTTCACGTCAGTGACCGCTTCCCAAATGTTGTCTACCCGATCCATCACACAGACCTCGGCTATCGCATTACTTTTTCCATACCTTTTCCGCCTATCTTCAAACGGGTAGTCTTCGAACTTCTTAAACAAGTCCATGTCCCTGGGATGCGCGAAAGGTTTCGTACTACCGCTGTTCATCCGCGAAAGCCGAACGTTGCCCTCCCCCAATCGTACCAGTGTCTTGGCGTCAACGAGCAACACGTCGTGCCTTATTTTCTCATAGACCGCTGCACGGAGCATCGTCTCAAGTCTTTTCCTGGTTGGCCAGAAGAACACCATCGAGTTGATGAGGTCGTACCACTGCCTAGGCTCGGTGCGGTCAACAAGTGCCCTTCTGAGCCCTTTATCGGTCAGTGGCTTCTGGTCGCGTAGTACTGCTTGGGGTCGCCCTGGACAGTCGACTTCGACCCAGTGTGCCCGCTGCTCCTGCGTGAGTGCCACAATCTCATCGTCACTCTTGCCATACGACGACAGCAGCGCTTTGGTCGACAGTAATCCGTGCTCTCGAATGCTCGGCCAACTGCCACCCCATGCGATGTGGTAAAGCACGGGGTAATGTTGCCAGAGTTCCTCGGGTCGCATCACCACCGCCTCCGGTCGATCACACACTTGTAGTCAAAGCGGTTGCCAATCAGAGAACATGGCACCCCCGCGACGATCTCAACATCTTCGACGAATTTTATCGTCTCCGTAGTCAGCTGGTCGAACCGGATGGCATCCCGTTTCACCTTGTCCAGATAATCAACGAATGTAAGCGCTACATCTGTTGGAGAGTTCAGGTGGCACGCACGGCGGAGCATCTGCCAGTCGAACTCGCCTGCTCTTCGCTGCCCCCTAATACTGAACCCACTTCGTGCCCTTTGAGTTCCTCGGACGGGATCCCCGGCCGCTCCGCCACCGTCTCCCATTCGATCTCCTTCAAGAAGTTGCCCCATTGCCCACCGACACGAATTGGATACGTTCTGCAGACCAGTACGATCCTGTTCACACGCCGCGGCCCAATTCCTGCTTCTGAAAGACATCCAGACACCGTGGTGTCCCTAGAAGTCACCGACGGATAGTCACCGTGAAATATACTTAGACCCGTACCCTGTGTTCCCTCAAGCAGGATCTTCTCACCACGTGCATATGCCTTTTCAAGGCGTTCCGCTGTGGACCCCAAATACGGTCTGAGCACCTTGAACTCCGACCCCAAGTCCTTTGCAAGCGTGCACGCCCGATTATCGCGAAACCGATTTGTCACCCGACGCGCCGTTGCCTTGCCGACTCCCTGCGCGGTCGACCTGATCTCGTGCCTAAGGTACTCTCTTTCCCGCTGCTGATCTTCCGAGGTTATCACAACGGCCCGTTCATCCAAAATCAGCCCCCCCTGCTCTACCTCGCATTCATTGATCTCTTTCAGTAGTTTGGCAGGCTCGATTACAGCGCCGGGCCCAATTAAGAGGTCCTGTCCACCCGTTCCCCTTCATGTCCCACAAGGTAGGGAGATGTGCGTGTATGGCGGTTCCTCATATACTTTGTGGCCCGCATTAGGGCCACCAACTCTCATCAATATCTTGTACTCTGGCGAAAGGAAGTCGGCAATGTTCCCTTTCCCTTCGCTCCCGTACTGGCCATCTACCAATACGTCCACAAGCCGATCCGACGACCTCGATTGCAGGTTGAGTCTTGCGCTAACGCGGCAGAACACATCCGCCTCTGTGTGCCGCTCGGTTTGGACAACCATATCGGCTTGATCCGCCAGCTTCGCTACTTCGCGCTCCGACGCATCGTTGATAACTTCCTCGAAGTTCAAACCGGCGTCCTTTGCTCGCATTAATTCTTCGAAACGTCGCCTTTGGGTCGCCGGATCCACTGACAAATGCACATGCCTGACGTACCGATGACCAATCTGGCTTAGTATCCGCTCGATTTGCTGGACCTTCCGTATCCCTTCGAGCACCACAGGTACCAACGGCGAATCATCAAATCGAGGCCGGATCTCCTTTGCGATTTCGTCCGCTATCCAACCGTAATCCGTATTGAGATCCAACTCGTTACCCTTGCACTGCAGCGACCGGTGATCCCCTTTAGCCCCAGATGACATATAACGCTGGATAATGTCGCTCGTCTTTACCGTCCGACAGTCAAAGTCCGAACTGAGCCGCTGGGCCAAGACGCTCTTGCCGCTGGCCATCCCACCGCTAATCACGATTAGTCTAACAGTCAATCGATCGCTCCAGAGATCATCGCGGCGGCAAGTCGATCACCCGGACACCGAATTCCTGCTGACACCAACCACTCCCGAATCAACCCCTCAATTACCTGCCAGTTTCCCCCTGCCTAGTGGCTTGCCTGCATTGAATGGCGGATCTTTCCACCGCTGGCCAGCTGATCCGGTCTTTCGCCCTGGCCATCATCTGTGGTATGGTAGAGGAAACTCTTCGCGAAAAGGAATGGGCCCGCCACACTGTGGAAAGGGCCACCGCGGAGGACGGGCGTAACGGGCGGTACGGGAGCGGAACCAATGGCGGGAAAGCGGGTCTACAGGGTAATCCTCGAAGAGGCGGAAAGACGGGAACTGAAGGAGGTTGTCTACGGCACGTCCTCGAAGGAGCGGAGGAAGCGGGCGACCGTCCTGGTTCTCGCCGACCAGGGTGAGTTCGGCGAAGGGCGGTACACGGACGGGGAGATCGCGCGGATCACGGACAGCAATCCCAGCACGGTCGAGCGTCTCCGGAAGCGCTGCGTCCTGGACGGCCTGGAGCGTGCGCTTGAGCGTAAGGAGCAGGCGAACCGCAAGGCCCGCAGCCTTGATGGCGCCGCGGAGGCCAGGCTGGTCGCCCTGAGCTGCGGCGAGCCGCCGGAGGGCGTCGCCAGATGGACCATGAAGCTGCTCGCCAACCGGCTGGTGGAACTGGAGATCGTCGACTCGATCAGTGAGGAAACGGTGCGGCAGACGCTAAAAAAAACCGCCTCAAGCCATGGAAGACGCAGTATTACTGCATCCCGGCAAAGAAAAGCGGTGAGTTCGTAGCCCGGATGGAACAGGTCCTCGATACATACCAGAGGGATTACGCCGATGACGAGGTCCTGGTCTGCATGGACTAGACCTCGAAACAGCAGACGCGGGAAACCGTCACGCCGGTCCCGGCCCTGTCACTACCGCATACTTGACTAGAGATCGGATCCATGCGAATCGGGGACCATGTATATTGGTCTCAGACAGATTTCCCCTGCCACGGTCGAGTGGCTGGGGAACGAATGCCTCCGCGGCGGCGTCACGCGTTCGGGCCTCGCCCGCGAGCTGAGCGGCCGGGAGGGTTGGCTGACCCACGACGGGAGGCCGTCGACGGTCACCGGGATGCGGGTCCTTCCCCTGCTCGCGGAGGAGCTCGGCCTGACGCTGCCGGAGGCGGCGCCGCGCTTCGCGTCGTCCAACGGGCGACCGGCCGCCGACGACCCTGGCGGCGCCCCGGTCGAGTGCGCTCTGGACGCGCTCGGCGGGGTCCGGCTGGAGCCGTTGGCGGAGGCGGACCGCCGCGCCTGGGAGTCGATGATGGAGACGCACCATCCGGAGGGCTGGCGGCGGGCTCCGGGAGGGCAGCTGCGGTACTGGATCGTGAGCGGCGCGCAGGGGCGGCTCGGCGGTCTGGGCTTCGTTCCGGCGTCCTGCCAGCTGGGGCCTCGGGACGGTGCCATCGGCTGGTCGGCGCGGGCGCGGATCGCGAACATGGGCCTCGTCCTTAACAACCACCGCTTCCTGATCAGACCTTCCGTGAGGGTCCACGGCCTCGCCTCCCTGGCGCTGCGGCTGGCGGCGGAGCGCGTGGCGGACGACTGGCAGGCCCTCTACGGGGTCCGCCCCGTCCTCGCCTACACGCTCGTGGGTCCGGACCACGCCGGGACGGGTTACAGGGCGGCGGGCTGGGAGAGATGTCCCGGCCTGACCTCCGGGCGGCGTTCGGGCATCCGTCGCAGCGTGTGGACGCTGCCGCTGCAGCCGGACTGGCGGAAGGTTCTCCAGGCGGAGCCGGAGCGCAGGCTCGGGCATACCGGACCGCTGCACCGCGGGGGCGACTGGGCGGAGCGGGAATACGCGCGGAGCAGCCATCCGGACGGCCGGGTCCGCCGCCGGATCGCCGCGATGGGGGCGGCCTGGACCAGGAAGCCCGGTGCGCCGGTGCCGGAGCTGTTTCCGGGCAGGGCGGAGCAGGAGGCGGCTTACAGGCTGCTCTCGAACGCTGGGGTGACCATGGACGACATACTCGAACCCCACCTGGAGGCGACGGTGGAGCGCTGCCGCCTGGAGCCGGTGATCCTGGCTGTCCAGGACACGACGACGCTGAACTACGGCACCCTGGCGGCGACGTCCGGGCTGGACGGGCTCGGCGGCGGCGGAAAGGGCACCGACGGCATCCTCGCCCACTGCGGCGTGGCACTGAACGGCAGCGGACGCCCGCTCGGGCTGTTCACGCTCGACGCGGACTTCCGGCGGCGGCCGGACAGGGACAGCACCCGCTGGATCGACGGGCTGCGGCGGGCCGGAGAGCTCGCGGAGGCCTGCCCGGACGCGAAGGTCGTGAGCGTCTGTGACCGCGAAGGCGACTTCTGGGCCCTTCTCCGCGAAGCGGACCGGACCGGCGCCGCGCTGCTGGTGCGGGCGAGCCGCTCGGCGAAGCGGCGCGTGGCGCTGCCCGACGGCGACGAAAGGTGCCTGTGGGAGCATGTCGCCGCGCTGGAGCCGGTCGGCCACCGCAGGATCACCGTTCCCGAACGCGGCGGGCCGAAGGCCCGGAAAGCGCGCGTCGCCACGCTGACGCTGCGCTGCGCGGAACTGGACATCGCGGCGCCGAGGGACGCGGGGGACAGGCGCCCGCTGCCCGTGACGGTGGTCTCCGCCATCGAGGAGAACCCGCCGAAGCGCGTCGCGAAGGGAGGGGAGGCGCTGCACTGGATGCTCCTGTCCAACGAGGGCGGCGACGGCATGCGGACGGCGGAGACCGCCCTGAGGCGCTACGAACTGCGCTGGCGCATCGAGGAATACTTCAGGGCCCTGAAGACGGGGACGAGGATAAAGGACCGCAGGCTCGACGCCGCCGACGACCTGCGCAGATGCCTCGCCTTCGACGCGATAACCGCGTTCCGGGTCTGGGACCTCCAGCTTCTGGCGCGGGAGAGCCCCGACAGCCCGGCGGACCGCCATGTCAGCCCGGAAAGCGGCGGGGCGGTGGTCATTCACGCCGCGTATGAGCGCGTCATCGGCCAGAGGGCGCCGCCGGAGCCGGACATGAGCGTGGCGCGCTACGTCACGCTCGTCGCCGGCCTCGCCGGGTTCCGCCCGACGAAGCGCCAGCCCCTGCCCGGAACCCAGAAGCTATGGCAGGGCCTGCGCATCCTCAACGTCGCGGAAACCCATGCCAGGGCCATACGGGCCCGGACGGAGCGGAGAAGGGAATGAGCCGGTCAAGTATGTGGTAGTGACAGGTCCCGGCCCGGCCGGGACGCCCGGAGATCCGCGACTTCGAATACGTCCGGAACGGGGTGTCCAGCATCTTCATGTTCCATGCCCCGCTCGAAGGCTGGCGACGCGTCGCGGTGACCGACACGAGGACGAAACGGGACCGGGCCCGACAGATCAGGAAGCTGGTCGATGAGGACTTCCCGGGAAAGCGCGTCACGCTGGTGATGGGCAACCTGAACACGCACGGCACCGGGTCACTCTACGAGACCTTCCCGCCGGAGGAGGCCCGCCGGATCGCCTCGCGGCTGGACATCGTCCTCACGCCGAGGCACGGCAGCTGGCTGAACATGGCGGAGATCGAGATCGGCGTCCTCAGCCGACAGTGCCTGGACCGGCGGATACCGGACCAGCCCACCATGATAAGGGAAGTGGCGGCCTGGCAGGAGCGGCGCAACGGTTCGGGTGGAAAGGTGGACTGGCGGTTCACGACGGAAGACGCACGGATCAGGCTGAAGTCCCTATACCCGGAGATACAATGATGGACAACCACTAGCCAGTTCCAATTCTCGGCATCTGCACCATTCGCACACCGGCTTCGCTGAGCCTATCGCGTGCGTTGTGGAGCGCCGAGTCTAACGCCCCATATTGGATCCGCCGTTTATCCGGTGCCCCGTAACCTCTCTGCGCAACCAAACTCACGACATATCTATTGTTGCCTTTCACGCCTACCATATGAACTGCACCCAATGTCTTTTTTCCTTCGGGTTTTCGTTCTTCCACCATGTGTAGTCGTCGTATGCGCCCGAGTGCGTAGACCGCAACGCTTTTGCAAAACCTAGAGGTCCCCAGCGCTGCGCCTTGTCGTTGACAACGTGTAATTTGGCCACATCATTTTCTGCGGTGAATTCCGCAGCGTCACCCTGCCGATACTCAATACCCCCCATGTACGACGCTTCCGAAGCGGGTCGCATGAATCCGACGATCCGAAGATAGCTAGTACCAGGCAAGGGTGGCAGTGCTACAGCTTCCACATGCACTTCCGGGCCTCTGGGCTCCCACGTCTCCGTTCCTTTCGACGTGGTCCCGATGGCAACGCATTCGTCCAACACTTCCGATCGGACTTGCCGGCGTACTCGGCTCCGCGCCCATTTCGACCAACATGGCTTCCGCCGATACATCGAACTTCTTTCGTAGGCGCATTACCTCCTCGATTGTCCTGACCGCGTCCTTCAAGTGGAAAGATCCGACCGGCATTGTAAGTTCCGCCGCACCTATGTTGCAGAGCACTTCAAGCTGCCAGTCAGGCTCGTCGAATTTCTCACGGCTCCGGTTTCTCACCCGTTCTGCGCAATCCAAAAAGAACGTGTGTGCAATCACGTGCCCGATTGAGAAATTTACTCGACCTCGAGGCCTGTGCGGATTGTATTCGATCTCGTAGCCGCCCTTAGCCCAGAACACTCGCGCGTCGGCTAGCGCGGCGTTCGGCCGCACCGGGATGCCCATGATGTCCGCTAACTTGATCGGATTGAACGGAGGCCCTCGCCACCTTTGCTCTACTGCGCCCAGAACTACTTGACGTGCCTTCTGCTCCATCGCTGGGACCAGATTCTTTCCAACCACAAACTCAATTGTCGGTGCATTCTTCCAATCGGCCGTGCTTTCGCCTTTACAGCATCATTGCCAGATCATCCGCATTAATTGCGCAGTACAGGCGCTTGAGCACAAATTATGGTGGTCGGCGATCTGAGCAGATGTTCCATTTCATCGTCATCAGCTTCCCTCGTTTCGCTCCGAAACGCAACACTTCCGCCACAGAAATTCGGCTATAACGGGTCAGCTCAGATACGGCATCATCGAAGGCAGCCGCTGTTCCGAGGCCACTTTAAGTTGCTTGAAAGTTCCCTTGCCATTCTGGCCCCAGAAGTACCGGTGCCGTGTTTTCGAGTTCCAATAGCTGAAACCTGCCGCCGCCGACAGGCTGGTGCTGTATTTTGATCAAGCTCGGTGATAGGGCGTTCCAGCAAGAATCGAAGCGGCCCGATAGAGCTGCTCTGCCAGCATCAGACGCACGAGCATATGCGGCCAGACCATTGGCCCGAACGCTAGTCGCAGATGGGCACCGTTACGCAGAACGGGATCCAGCCCGTCCGCACCGCCAATTAGGAATGCTACATCCCTCACGCCAGAATCACGCCAGTCGCCCAACCGTCCTGCGAATTCGGGCGAGGTAAGCATGTTTCCCCGCTCATCCAGCGCAACCACCTTTGCTCCATCCGGAATGGCCCGGCTCAGAAGCGCTGCCTCGGCAAGCCTTCCGGCGCCTTTACGGTCCTCAACTTCATGAAGCCGGAACTGTCCCAGGCCCACCATGCGTCCGGTTCGTCCAGCGCGAACGAGATAATCGTCGATCCGATCCCGTTCGGGGCCAGCGCGCAGCCGCCCCACCGCACATACATGCAAACGCATTGACAGTCTCCAGAACCGCTCAGGCGCTGGAGATTGGAGACCTAGCTGGGCTCATCCACATCTTTTCAAGCTGGTAGAACTCGCGCACTTCAGGCCTGAAGACATGGACGATGACGTCGCCCGCATCAATCAGTATCCAGTCACCGGTGCGCTTGCCCTCAATCCTGCAGGGCTGGCCGAGTTCCCGCTTGAGCCGTTCAGTGAGCTTGTCGGCGATTGACGCGACCTGCCGTGTCGAACGGCCCGAGGCAATCACCATATAGTCCGCAATTTCCGATTTTCCGGACAAGCCTATGGATACCACATCCTCGGCTTTGTCATCGTCCAGAGAGGACAGGACACATTCCAGAAGCGCGTGGCTTGGAACATGTTTCGGATGCGATGCCAGTTTCGAACCAATACATGCATCCGTTACGGTCGTTTCCCTGACCGTAGCCGCACTTTGAGACAGGATGGTTTCCTCCTTCGTTGTGTATCGTTCCCAATGAGCCCCTAAGGCTACTATGATAGATTTAGCATGTAATTGCGAAATCTCAATGGTAGGGTGAAACGGAGCGATACAGGTGTGGCTTCCTGTCCACAGGGATCCCTAGTCGCACGAACGGACAATACAGTTCTCGACAGCGGCTCGCAGTAATGGTGTGCGTAGACCAGAACCTGCGGATGCATGGGATAGCGGATGTGGACTTTCAGAAGGTTCATGCGTTTAGCCATTGAAGCGTGGGATGGTTACAGCTTCCTGTTGAGCCAAGTGCGTCTTCGATGAGCGGGTCCGGAGGCCATCTATATGACACACCTGAATTTGGCGTTACCGGTGTTTCCTTTCGCTGAGCGCTGGCTGTGGGGTCAATGGCTGAGTGCCGGCGCGCTCAGGATACTGATGGTCTCCGTCCTCGCCGTCACCGACTGCAGGGAACTCGGACAATGAACCGATTATGTATGTCACGTTGATGGGATCGGTGGGCAGGGTCATCGGCAGGCGCAGGGTGAACAGGCACTTCAGAAGGTGGATCGATGCCTGGGATCACTTTCACTATCGGCGCGATGAGGCCAGCATCGCCGCCGACGCGGCGCTGGACGACCTTCATTCGGTGCGTACCAGCCTGCCGGAAAGCGGGACGGATGGCGGGGATACGGTGCGGGCCTGCAGGCGGCCGGGCACTGCCGGGCGGGCCTTCCGGATTCTGAAGACCATCGCCTGAAGGTGCGCCCGGTGCTGCACCACACCGCCGACCGGATGCGCGCCCATGTGCTGCCGCGCATATCCGCCTACCACGTGGAATGGCATATGCGCCGACATCCGGCACCGCTGCTGTTCGACGCGGGGACTGGCCCGTTCGCAGCCCGCACACCCTGCTCGTCGACCTCGCCACCATTGACGGAAACCGCGCGCGATCCCGCATGAGCGGAACCGGGACGTTCGATGTCCTGGCCCGGCCCAGCGACCTGCAGCCCCGTTCCCGGCAAACACCGCCAGATTCATTGAAATTGGCAGAATAATCAACGTCATGCCGGATGACCACCAGGGAACTTCAACCTAATGCCGTGCCTGCCTTACGCTGCTTTCCTAAGCCGGTTTACGACCAGCAGTGCAACACACACCGCAAACGCGATCCAATGGATCTGAGGCAGGATGACCAGACACCCAAGAGCGGCGATGACCCGAATGACAATCTCGGGCCACGACAACCGTGAGGAGTCAAAGCCCGCCAGGGCCGAAGACAACGTCAGGATCGCCACGATCACACGTGCAAGCGTCAACACGAACTCCATGGTCGAGAATCCGCTTTCGTCGACAATCAGCAGAACGGGATAGTAGACGAAAATGAAGGGAACCAGAAACTTCACGATCCCAACGCGGTATGCATAGAGCGAGGTCCTGATCGGTGGACTTCCCGCAATTCCCGCCGCGGCGAAGGCTGTCATCGCCACGGGTGGCGTGATTGACGACGCAACACCGTAGTAGAGAACAAAGAGGTGGAGTGACAGATCAGAGAGACCAAACTGTCGAAGCGTTGGGCCGAGCACAAGAGCGATCGTCAGATAGGCCGGCAGGGTTGGCATACCCATACCGAGCAATAGGGCCGCCAGCATAGCAATCAGAAGGCTGACCATCAGTCCGTTTGTGCCAACACGGGACACCATATTGGCAAAGTCCGTCGGCAGGCCAGTCGCACCAAGAACGGAGACGATAAGGCCAATGATCGCAACGGCTATGAACATCTTCGCGAAGGTCTGACCACCACGCCCGACGGCCACGAGGATTTTCCACGGGGCCTGACGGATCACCGGATTCACGAAACTCAGCAAAATCGTCGTGATCAGGGCGATAACCCCAGCTCCTGCCGCCGAATAGCCGTTGTTGAGCGCGATCACCATGACAGCGACAGGGCCGAAAATCATGATCATGTTGATGACGTCCTGCCGTGTTACATGCAGGTTCTCATCCTGAATTTTCTCGGGTTTGATGTCCAAACGGCCCGATTCAAAATAGACCGCCGCGAAGAGAGAGAAATAATAGAGCATCGCCGGCACGAGTGCCGCCGTGATGACGCTAAGGTAGGACATCCCGATTACATCAGCCAAGACGAACGCCGCCGCGCCCATTACAGGTGGCATAATCTGACCCGCCGATGATGCCGTCGCCTCGACAGCGCCCGCAAAGTGCGGCGGAAAACCTGATCGTTTCATCATCGGGATGGTCAGGACGCCAGTACCGACGACGTTTGCCAGGGCATTGCCCGACATCGTGCCAAAAAGCCCCGACGACACGATGGCAGCATGGGCCGGGCCGCCGCGCAGCCGACGCGTCAGGTGGAAGGCAACCCGGATAAGGGAGATGCCAGCTCCCGTACCTTCCAGCAGTTGGCCAAAGACAATGAAAACGAACACGACAAGGATCATGATCGATGCGATGCTGCCTAGCATGCCGAGGCCAAGGTCGAACCAGAGATGAAGCGCGGCACCCTCAACGAACTCTGGCGCGGATCTTCGGGCAAAACCAGGCCAATGATCCGAGGTGAAGAAGTACAGGGCCGACACACCTGCGACAATGGTCAGCGGCAGACCCCAGGCACGCCAGCACAGGAAGAGCACACAGATCGTGACGGCGGTCGCGAGCCAGGCGTCCCGCGGATTGAAGAAGTAGATCGCGTCGTCAATTCTGGACGTGATGACGTAGTATTGCCAACAGGCGACAGCGGTTACGACGAGAACAGATACGTCAACAGCGTAGCCGATCGATCCTGCAGCAGGACCCGACTTCTCACTCAGTCTGGCACCGAAAGGAAACGAAAGAACGTAGACCAGAACACATGCGAAAAAGACTACTGGCTTCAGGAGCTTCGAGTCTATGGGCCCAAAGGTCGGAAGTTCGAAAAAGCCCGGGGCGGCGTTGAGGATGCAGATGACGGCCGTGGCGCCACCAATCAGCAGCGCAAGGCATTCGGCATAGCGCAACAATGGCGCCTTGGGCTGGGCGGCCTGGTCCGACATCATCGCATCTTTGGGTTCGGGGGATGGTGCGACGGCCAACAGTCAGCCGCCGCACGGATTGCAATGACCTAGCGAAGCGCGTCTGGAACAGTGACGTCAGCTTCCTCATAGTATTTCAGGGCACCGGGATGCAGCTTGACGTTCAGAACCGTAAACGGGTTCTGTGGATCAAGGGTGCTGAGGAAGGACGCACTGGCCCTGATCTCGTCGATGTTGTCCCAGAAGGCCTTGGTCAGCGTATATGCAACGTCGTCGCTGATACCGGCGTTTACAGCCATGCCAGCCACGAATGAGAAGGAATTCACAGCCTCTTCGTTGGTTTGGCCTTCGTATGCGCCGGCCGGGATTTGCGACATCGCACGACCTGGAACGTCAAGATAGGGCTGGAGCTTTGGCAGGTCTTCCTCGGTGATCTGCACGAAGCGGATCGGTTTCGACAGCCCGAATTCCTGGATGATCGCCGCGCCAACCGGGGCGATACGAACCATCGCGTCCACCTGACCATTGCGCATCATGGCCATGCCTTCACGCCAAGGCGCCTTGAAGCTTTCGTAGTCGCCAGGCTCCATACCCGTGACAAGACGAATGACCTCCTCCGTGTCTGTCCCGGCACCACCGCCACCTGGGCCAACATAGATCTTCTTTCCTCTTAGATCATGATAGGTCCTGATACCGGTGCTGTCCCAGGCGAAGGTTTGCATGGTCGCTGCGTTGAATTCCATCAGCGCCCGAATGCCGTCGGCGATTTCCGCACCCTTGTCGCCCAAATCCCTGTATGGGCCAGTCGAGGTCACCAGGCGGGCATATTGACCAACGATGGTCGGCATCAGCTCAATTTTACCCTGCCCCAGAAGCAGCATCGACTTAATCAGCTTCTGACCCTCGATGACCTGAACATCGATGCCTGCGTCTTCGGCATATTTGGCCAACAGTTTGGTCATTGTGTTCGGAGCCGCACCGGGTGCGGTAGTGTGCGCGCGCAACGCGTCGGCGCTGGCAGCACCAGCGGTTGCCGCCAAGGAGATGGCGAAACTTGCCGCTCCGACGATCCTTGCGAAGGAATTCATTTGGTTCTCCCTAGTTTGCCATTGATTTTCTGGATTTGAATGCTAGCGGATTAAGGTAGGCTATAAAGAATAGAGTGCTTTTGTCAGCTAAAATGACGGATTTCAGTTGCTGCGCGGGCTTTGGGTGAAGGCCATTACCAAGACTTTAAAGTTATCTGATTGAAATTCCTGGGTAATTTAGGAACTCGGAGCCAACTCTGTGAACCCATGGATGACGCCCGGGAACACGCTCAGATCGACCGGGACACCGGCAACCAGCATCCGCATCCCATTGTCCACGCTTTCTTCCAGAAACTAATCCAGCGAGCCGGTGTCGACATACGCTGGTGGCAGGTTTTTTGAGATCATTCATTCGGGCCACGACAGTATACGGTGCGGACGATGCGAGACCTGGCGCGTGGCCGAGACGCACGGTCCAACCGTAAGCATTCGCGTCACGTGTCCAGACATGCTCACCGACAGGTCGGTTGCCACCCGTTCGCGTGACCGTCCGATCGTCGAGCATCGGACATAAACAGGAGTTGGAAGCAAATCGCGCATCTGTCCCGGTCATGGTCCGCAGGCCCATCCCCCAAGGCCGCTCCTGCAGCTTCAGCTCCGGGTTGCCGCCGTCGGCAAACAGCCTGCACACCGTCGGCACCGCCCCGGCAGCTTCGCGATCAGGTGCCGCCTGCACCCGTTCACCTTCCTGCCCGCGTCGTAGCCGAAGGGGCCGCCGCGCTCCATCGTCCTCACCGACTGCCTGCCGACCGGGGTGATGGTCGTCTCCGGCGAACGCCCCGAACATTGCCCGGGACAAGCTGCAGGAGCCCGCTGCGGCGCCTATCGTCCAGACAAACCTGAATGTTGTCCGCGTGACGTGTACCGATTCAGTCCAATCCGCGTGGAGCGAATCAATGCGTGTCACGGACGGGGAGTTAAGTATGTGTTCCTTTTCGGGCGCGGGGGCCGCCAGACCCGGACATCGCCACCTTCGCCATCATGGCCGCGGGCCTCGCAGCCTTCATCCCCTCGAAACGCCAGACGCTGCCGGGAACGCGCATGCTCCGGGAGGGGCTCAGGATACTGATGGTCTCCATCTTCGCCATCACCGACTTCTAGGAAACCGGACAATGATCCAATCAGGTTCAAGTTGATAGGTCCGGACTGCGGCGGTTCCCGGTTCAGAATCTGCCAGATTGGAACCTGGATGCCTGCCATTGGAAGAGAACACATGGGCTGCGAGAACCCAAAGGCATGCATTGCGCAAGGCGCGAGCGAATCGGTCGACTTTGGATCAAAACCGTTGCCTTGGAAACCGCCGTGCAGTATCCGGGCGGAATAACCCGGAACGCAGCTCCCGACGATCACATGCGCCGCCCCTGGCGGATCTTTGATGCGATACGGATGGCGTCAGCCCATCCTTAGTTGTCGAGCGTTCGCTGCCTGCCTCCGGTGTTTGGATGCAAGGGAGAATCCGCATGCCACCCAGAACACTATACGACAAGATATGGGACGACCATCTGGTCCATGAGGCTGAGGATGGAACCTGTCTTCTCTATATCGACCGCCATCTCGTTCATGAGGTCACAAGCCCACAGGCATTTGAGGGACTACGCATGGCTGGCCGGAAGGTACGCGCGCCCGAAAAAACCATTGCTGTGCCTGACCACAACGTACCGACCACTGCGGATCGATTGTCAGGAGGAATGAACGAGGAAAGCCGTATTCAGGTGGAGGAACTTGACAGGAACGCACTTGAATTCGGCATCCATTACTATCCAGTCGATGATGTGCGCCAAGGCATCGTCCACATCGTGGGACCGGAACAGGGCTGGACCCTGCCGGGAATGACGGTGGTCTGCGGTGACAGCCATACCGCGACGCATGGTGCTTTCGGCGCCCTGGCACACGGAATCGGCACGTCGGAAGTCGAGCATGTTCTTGCAACGCAGACACTGATCCAGAAGAAATCCAGGAACATGAAAGTCGAGATAACCGGCTGCCTTCGCCCCGGCGTGACGGCAAAGGACATCACGCTATCAGTGATCGGTGCGACCGGCACCGCGGGTGGCACCGGCCATGTGATCGAGTATTGCGGAGAGGCGATCCGCAACCTTTCGATAGAAGGCCGAATGACCGTCTGCAACATGGCGATTGAAGGTGGCGCACGGGCGGGCCTGATCGCTCCCGACAAAAAGACTTTTGAATATGTCATGGGTCGCCCGCATGCTCCAAAGGGCGCGGCGTGGGAAGCGGCGATGGCATATTGGCAGACGCTTCACTCCGACGAGGACGCCCATTTCGACAAGGTGGTGACGATCCCAGGTGAAGATATCGCGCCTGTCGTAACTTGGGGTACCAGCCCCGAGGACGTTCTGCCCATTACCGGCGCCGTGCCAGATCCGCATGAATTCGAGGGAGGCAAGGTCGAAGCGGCAAAACGCTCTCTGGAATATATGGGACTGACCCCAGGCACACCCCTGTCAGAGATAGGAATCGATACGGTGTTCATTGGCTCCTGTACCAATGGCAGGATCGAGGACCTAAGGGCGGCGGCGGAAATTCTTAGGGGCAGGAAAGTCAAGAGCGGGCTGCGGGCGATGGTCGTTCCCGGTTCGGGCCTTGTTCGGGCGCAGGCGGAAGAGGAAGGGCTGGCGGAGATATTCCAGGAAGCCGGATTTGAATGGCGGTTGGCTGGCTGTTCCATGTGCCTTGCGATGAATCCGGACCAGCTCGCGCCGGGTGAGCGTTGCGCTTCCACCTCAAACCGCAATTTCGAGGGCCGCCAAGGCTATAGGGGCCGAACGCATCTTGTCTCTCCTGCCATGGCAGCGGCGGCGGCGATCACCGGACATCTGACCGACGTTCGGGAAATGATGTAGAACCGGCACCCAGTGCACCCGATCCAATAGTTTAGCCTGGAGCAGTCAAGATGGACAGATTCACCACCCTTACCGGCGTTGCCGCACCCCTGCCGATGGTCAATGTCGACACGGACATGATCATCCCCAAGCAATTCCTCAAGACGATCAAACGGTCTGGTCTTGGTGTAAATCTCTTCGATGAGATGCGTTACGACCGGGAAGGAGAAGAGGTTGCCGATTTCGTACTGAACCAGTCGGCCTACCGCAGCGCCTCGATTCTGGTAGCGGGCGAGAACTTCGGCTGCGGCTCAAGCCGCGAGCATGCCCCATGGGCACTCAAGGATTTTGGCATCCGCTGCGTCATTGCGCCCAGCTTCGCTGACATTTTCTTCAACAACTGCTTCAAGAACGGCATTCTGCCAATCCCGCTACCGCAGGAACAGGTCGACATCCTCATGAAGGACGCGGGGAAGGGAGAGAATGCACGAGTCTCGGTCGATCTTGAAACGGAGACGATAACAACCTCGGATGGAGAGGTGATTTCGTTCGACGTGGATCCGTTCAGGAAAAGATGTCTCATGGAAGGACTTGATGACATTGGCCTGACGATGGAGCATGCCGCGAGAATTGATGATTTCGAATCTGAGGCGACAGCGCGCCGTCCCTGGGTGTGACTCCACCCGGTCCAGAGTTTCGCATGTCGCGCCGATGATCTGGCACTGTACTGAAGGTGCAGTATCCGCGAAGTTTGGCCGCATCGCTCCGGCCGCTCCGTCTGATAGACGCATTCGAGCTAACGCCATAGATCGGTTTCTTGACCGGATCGAGGCAAGAGGATAGGCGGAGCCCACCAAGAAAGTACGGAGGATTTAGGCATTATGGGCACATATTCGCTCCTTGTTCTTCCCGGTGATGGTATTGGCCCAGAGGTCATGGCTCAGGTTCACCGTGTTGTGGACTGGTTCAATGACCGAACGGAACTGAAGTTCGAGATCAGCGAGGATCTTGTTGGAGGCGCTGCCTACGATGTCCACGGCACGCCACTGCACGATGACACCATGGCGAAGGCCCTGGCGTCTGACGCCGTGCTTCTTGGCGCGGTAGGCGGGCCGGAGTACGATGAGCTGGACTTCAGCCTGAAGCCCGAGCGAGGGCTGCTGCGGCTTCGCAAGGAAATGGACCTGTTCTCCAATCTGCGTCCCGCACAGTGCTTCGACGCGTTGGCTGATTTCTCTTCGCTCAAGAAGGAGGTGGTTTCCGGGCTCGACATCATGATCGTGCGCGAGTTGACTGCTGGGGTGTATTTTGGCGAACCCCGAGGCATCCACAGGGAAGGCAACGAGCGGGTCGGGATCAACACCCAGCGCTATACCGAAAGCGAGATTGCCCGTGTGGCGCGATCCGCGTTTGAACTCGCTCGCAGGCGTGGCAACAGGGTCTGCTCCATGGAGAAGGCCAACGTTATGGAATCCGGGATTCTGTGGCGTGAGGTCGTCACCGAGGTGCATGCTGCCGAATATCAGGATATCGAACTGTCCCATATGTATGCAGACGCTGGCGCCATGCAGTTGACCCGGTGGCCAAAGCAGTTTGATGTCATTGTCACCGATAATCTGTTTGGCGACCTTCTGTCGGATCTCGCCGCAATGCTCACCGGTTCACTTGGAATGCTGCCATCAGCCAGTTTAGGCGCGCCGATGCGGAATGGTCGACCCAGAGCCATGTATGAGCCCGTCCACGGTTCCGCGCCGGACATCGCGGGCCAGGGCAAGGCAAATCCGATCGCGTGCATCCTCAGCTTCGCGATGGCTCTTCGCTACAGTTTTGACGCGGGCAAGGAGGCGGACCGACTGGAAGCCGCCGTTGAACATGCGCTCGCCAAAGGCCTGCGAACAGCTGACCTGATTGGTGAAGCAGGTACTGAACCCGTTTCGACATCGGATATGGGGGACGCCATCCTAGCGGCGCTTGACGCTGGCAATTGACCTTGTCCATCTCAAAGGTAGCGGCTGGCCCCCGGTCTCCAAGCGGCTATAATCTGCCCGGTTCCAGCCCCGGCGGTCTCGACGTTGCGGCTGGCCCCCGGTCTCCAAGCGGCTATAATGGACTGGATTGCTACCAGGGAGCTGAACTCGTTGCGGCTGGCCCCCGGTCTCCAAGCGGCTATAATCTTGAACATCTATCGGGCTGGGAACATGTAGTTGCGGCTGGCCCCCGGTCTCCAAGCGGCTATAATCGGGACGGGAACCGGTACGATAACCGAAGCGTTGCGGCTGGCCCCCGGTCTCCAAGCGGCTATAATAGACTGGACGCGGCTTTCAACGTGGCGACCGTTGCGGCTGGCCCCCGGTCTCCAAGCGGCTATAATTTCAGATATATAGACTAGATTCAGTGATCAGTTGCGGCTGGCCCCCGGTCTCCAAGCGGCTATAATTCACCGCGAATCCATCTGACCTTACGATCGTTGCGGCTGGCCCCCGGTCTCCAAGCGGCTATAATGTATGCTTCTTGGACCATTTCCACCGTTTTGTTGCGGCTGGCCCCCGGTCTCCAAGCGGCTATAATAGTCCGTGCGTGCTGTCATTGACCTGTGCGTTGCGGCTGGCCCCCGGTCTCCAAGCGGCTATAATTGAATTTCTTCACGGATGACCGCCCGATGTGTTGCGGCTGGCCCCCGGTCTCCAAGCGGCTATAATCAGTCCAGCATGCACAGGCTGGCCGGGCTGGTTGCGGCTGGCCCCCGGTCTCCAAGCGGCTATAATCATTCACCCCTTAAACCCCGGAATTTCCGGGGCTTTTCTCTTTCCGCAGCAGAAAAATTCTGCCCAAAATCCTCAAAACAGCAAGAGTTGGTCTGGATTTTCAGATCTTCGTTCTCGTTTTGTCCCGATGAATATTCGCGCATTTGCATATTGCTTGTCTGTGATTGTGACAATATGTAGCTTCCCTCTGCCCGGCCAAGCTGCAGTGACGTTTGCGATATGCGTCTCGGCCGCCTCCCGGCTCTCAGCAAAGCGGAGATACACCGAGTACTGCGCCATTTCGAAACCCCTGTCGAGGAGGAACTGACGGAATTTCGTTGCCGCCTTCCTCTCGGCACCGGTACCCACGGGTAGATCAAACATCGTGTATATCCAAGTCATCCGATATGCACTGAGCGCCGGACGCCACATGCTGAAGGTTTCGCTATTCCAGCTGCAGCGTTCGACGCGGCAGTTCGAGATTCCGCGCCTCGCCAGCAAAACAGCGGGCTGCGGAAAGTGCCAGACGTTGTAAGCAGGCCCCGACCGGGCTGGTACCGCGCGGCCCGCTCATATCAATAGTGAGCACCCGTGCCAAACGCGGCTTTGTTTCCTTGTTAACATCGGCGAAACCTTCTTTCCGTAGATCCAATACTAAAAGGTCGGCCACCGGTCGAAACGGCTCCATCAAGTCATCTGCGAGCGCATAGGTATTGCCACGCTGGCGATGCGCCAATCCAAACGCAGGATGGAGCCCAGCTGCCATGATCGCCCGCGCCGCGCCGGCGCGCAGCACTGTATAGGCATAATTCAGCATTGCGTTCTCGCCTGGCGCCTGTCGGTTTCGGCTAAAGTTCTCGCCGAACAGTAGTGGCCAGTAGCGCCGTGCCGCCTGCGCCTCCACATTATCAGGGTCACCAGATCGCACTTTTCTCGAAAGTAGAAAAAATCCCTGATGGGGCGCGCCAACAGCTTCCAGTGTTGCACCCTGACATAGTATTTTGGCTCGGACGATTTGTGCCCAAAGCCGCTTGCGCACCGGTTTGGAAGCATTCGCCTGATCCTTCATACGACCAGCCTGTTCGTAATGCCCATTTGCCGTCCAAAGAAAAGCAGCCGGCAGGTGGTTGGCCCCACATACTACAAGAGGAATGCAGCGCTCTGCCAGCGCCACCAACAGGGAGTTAGAATAGGTAATGCCATGCGCCGACGCGATGACAGCGCTCACATCATCAATGGGAAGTCGACCGATCACGTCCTTATCCGCAGTTACTGTCAGGAAACCGCGCGATTTGGCGAGATGGCGGCCATTCTCAGCGATTTCGACGATGCGGCCGATCATGGCTCTCTCTTTGCTGGCCGACAACGACCAGTCGGATCGATACATACAATCTGGGCTTTGGCTGCCTTCAGTTTCGAATAAGCTTTCATCTCATATCTGAACGGGTCATCCGGATCATCGTGGCGTTTTTGGAGCGATCCGGCTTCATTGTGTAATGCAAGTTTCAGCCGATTAGCAGCAGCATCCAAACTACAAACCAGATACACCATGGATCCAAAGCCGAAGTTCGCTTCGACCAAATCTCCGCGATGCACGCGCATAACGAGTCGCGCATCCGGATGCCTGATTCTCCAGGCTGGCCGGAAATCCGGTTGATTGGCATCAAAGACCGTGATCCCCTCTCCCTTCCAAACACCGTTCAGTTCATAGATTTCGATGCAGTGATTGTCACCTGGCACACATGCCTTCACATGAGTGACCTCGCGTAAATTAACCCCATCCCGGCAATGGCGTCGCTTCTTCAGCTGCTGTGCGTCATGAGTGACTGTACGCACGGATTGCTCAGTCATCAACACGCGAATGCGACGAATACCATGTTTCCTCCCGAATTCAGCGAGGGCATCCTTAAGTCTTCTGCTTTCCATCCTAGCCTGCTGCACTACCTGCTGCATCTGTGCGCGAAGGTCAGCATCCCGAATCTGTCCGATCCTCTTTTCCGGACTTTCCGCAAACCAGTGTATTGGCTTCCTGGTAACAAGATTGAAGCGCTTTCCGTCAATCATTTCGTTCACGAGGCCGTAATTTGTCCCTTCCACCAGTTTTCCGGAGGTGACCTGGGCGTCTATGCTCCTGCCAGGCGGCAATACATGGTCTGGTCGGTGGCTGACGACCAGTGATTCAAGGCGGGAGCCAAGTGCCTCCCGATACCCCTCAAACGGCGTCGGGAATTCACCCTTGGGATACAGGCGGTCGAGGTTTAGCTCCTCCGCCTTGCCGGAAGCTCGCGCAATACGGTTCAGAAGGCCAGTATCCGTGCAGGCGATGACAAAAGCATCAATGGCGTGATGGCGGTGATCAATGCGTTTCTCCCCGGCGACAGCCCTTTTTGGGTCCGGCAGCAGCAGACTACCGAGACCCCATTTGGCGCGCAGCATGGCAGTTACGCGACCTGGAGAGGCTCGGACCTGTTCGCAGACCCATTCAAGATAAGTCTTCGCCAACCTCGACATATGCTGTGTGTCTGTCAACTGACGTGCAAGAAAGCCGCCTTCCGCCTCGAATCTCATCATTGCACCCGGAGCAAAGCGCCAAGCCTTTTTCGGAAGGAGGCATTCCGCACGTTCGCAGATTTCCCGCAGTTCATCACCAGACCAAGCATCTTCAGGCGCATGGTTACCTTTTCGCTGGTTCATTTCGCGCGTGCATAGTACCTTGTTGGAGAAACTGTCGTCTAGGGTCTGCGAATGCGGTAGAATATGATCAATCTCAACCAAGGCGTCGTCGCTAAAAATCATTTCCATGCTGATAGGCGTGTGACTGTAAATGCAGACGCGGGCATCAACGGGAAGCTCGTGGAACAAACGCAGTCGCAAGCGGTTTTCGTAAGTATCTGCGCGGTCTAGCCTAGCTAACGTCTCCCGAAATTCGTCATTCTTTTCCTTATTTTCCTGATTTCTCTTGCTCTCCAGATCTTTCCGCTCCTTGTTCCATTTCAGTTCGCGCGCAAGCTCAATTGAGATTTCGTTCGGCGGTCCATAGGCGTCGATAAGCCCGTTTACGATTTTGCGTAGCTGGTTGAGACCTATATGTACAGTCGGATTTGGCACCCGCCCGATGCATTCCTGACTGCCTTCGGGTGCGTCGGGCCGCTGGATCACATGACGGGCCAAGACCTCGCCGTAATAGGGAAGCCGCGCATGAAGTTCTCTTGGCCGATGGTCGGAATGGTGCAGACCCAGACTCTCCACAGCCTCGTCATAGGCGAGCGGGCGCCGATAAAATTCGCCAGTATCGGGGTTGTGGGCCTCCCTGCTTTCCCGCTCCATCATCCCAACTAGATCGCGCAGAATTGAGCGGCCGAATTGACCGTGGCCTTGGGGTAAGCGAATTCCGCAGATATGCTCGGCGGCAGCACTAACCAAACCGCAGTCTTTCTGCAGCCAACTGCTAAGCTTTTCTTCATTGACTTCTGTCAGGAGACGCTCTACAATTTCTACCTGCCGTTCCAAGTCAAGCCTGCGCCATTCCCCTCCAAAGGCTTTTCTGTTCGCAAGGAGGCGGGCGGTCTCATCAGTCTTGAAGCCCTTGCGGCTCGTACGTTCATAGTTAAACCTGGCATCATCGGGTAATTGGATCGCCCTTCGGAGTCTTTCGAATGGCACCACTAGGGCAGACTGATTCGATAGGGTTTCTGCGATACACCTAAATTGGCTATAGGCAAGCGGCCGTTCTGCCCGACCTGGTCGCACCACACGGAGTTGGCTCACATCCTGTAAAATACGGAATCTCTGAAATAACGGATGGGCCTTGGGGGCACGTTTTTCATCTGGCCGCAACGAACAGCGCCCGGCAGTTGGCTTCTTGAGGGGACGTTGTTCGATTACGATGCGCTTTATCCTGCCCAGAAGATCGTCTGTCAACAGGTCAGGATGGTATTCCTTCTGTTTCTCCCATATCTTGTCGATTTCCTGCTCAACCATTGCGCGCGTAGGAAAGAAATCGTAGAGCTTCTTTGCGCCCTTCGTCTCAGGCCGGAACCGAACCGACCGAGCCGCTTCGCCCTTCTCCCGCCTGCCGAATCGATTCCGCCCGTGGTGCTTCGCAAGCAATTCGCCGAGCGTTCGCGCATCCTCGACCTCCAGCCGGTCTTCGAGCGCCTTCACGCCCTGCTTCATCGCACTTTTTTCATCATTGTCCGAGTCAGCAATCCGATTGGACAAAAAGCCCCTGCGCTGGTTCAGATGGAACAGCGCACGGCCGACTTCGCAAGGTCTGAGGCGATGGTCCAGTGCCTTCCAGCGCAACCAATAAGGATCAAGCCTTTCGAGACTCTTGCGCAAATCGCTGTCTGTCGGCATCAGTCCAGCATGGACCAGCGTTTCCATGAGGCGGTCGCGGCGTCGCTTGGACCGCTTGCGTCGCCGCCGCTGTCCTCGTGCGATTCGCCTCGCAGCTGCCAGCGATGCCTTGGACTGCGGATCGCGCCCGGCTTCCTCGTTCGGGGTCAGGATACGTACACCCGCGTCAAGAACCCCTGACGGCTTCCCATCCGCATCCAACCGAAGCGCACACCATCCAATGGAGTTGGCTCCCATGTCCAGTCCTAACCGGTACGTCACCATTCTTTTCTCCATCGTCCGCGAACAGGGTTGACTTTATCACGGCACGCAATCATCTTCAACTTGGGTGGCACTTGAAGCTTAGCCGCTTGGAGACCGGGGGCCACCCGTTAACAAGTCCATTAAGGACGAAAAATAAGTCGGGCTGGGCAGTTCGCTGTCCGGCCCGCATTCTTTGGAAACCTGTGTTGCAACTTTGGTAATGAGACTAAACTTCTGTCAACGAGAGCGCTCACCAGGCTTCCCTCACAAATGACCTGCTGGCTTTGCAGAATTGGTCACTGTCTTGGATCAACACCACCGCAGCCGCATGGATGTGGGCAGAGAAGATGGAGTTCACCTTCCGGAAAGCGACATCTCCGTAAATCCCGCTGAACGTCGGGGCGACGACAACGAAATACTGGATGGCGCCAATCAACTGGCAGAGGCCATCTAACGCAGCAGCTTCGGCATCTCCTTTCCATTGGGGTGCTTCTAGAAGCAGACAGGTCAGCTTGTTCAAATAGGGTCTCGGCGGCCCGGTGCGCTTCATCGAGGCGCTGTCAAGAAGTGCTCGGACAACAAAGCGGACGTCTTACGGCCGGATCAGTGCGTTTCCGGCCTTGGTATCGAAATGCGCGATCAAGCGCTATTCGGCATCCAGTACCATCACAGAGTCGATCTCGGATGACAGGCGGTCGCACAGGTCAGACAGAACCTCGGCATAGAGGCGTTCCTTCGTATGAAAATATTGCAGCAGCGCCTGTTTCGTCATCCAAGCCTCGGCTGCAATTGCCGCCAGGCTCGCACCATGGAACCCACGCTCCGAGAAGCTTTGCGCCGCGCTTTCGGGATAGCGGTGCCTGGCATCGGTTCTTGCGCCATGCGGCGGTTCATTTTAGGCATTCACTGCGATGCGATGCCCTCATACCAATTGGCAAGCAGACGCTGGAGCGTGGCATGGAGCGAACCGAAGAACTCGAACTCATCCGCGAAATCATCGGCCTCGCGGAGCAGAAATCGGCGTATCTGGACGCGACCATCGCCCATTCGTCAATCCGCCGCTATGCAAGCGCAGAGAGGTTCGACCGGGAGCGCGCGGCGGTTTTCACCCGCATGCCAATCGTCGCGGCGCAGTCCAGTGAACTCGAGACTCCGCGCGCTTTCTTGACGAAAGAGATCATGGGATTACCAGTGCTGCTCACACGCGACGACGAAGGCGCAGCACACGCCTTCCTGAACGTGTGCCGACATCGCGGCGCAAGACTTGAACGTGAAGCTTCCGGATGCAAGCGGATCTTCACCTGCCCCTATCACGCATGGAGCTGGACCAATGAGGGCGAGCTGCGCAGCGTGCCGTACGAGGCCCAGGGCTTTCCGGATCTGCCCCGTACAGAGCGCCGTCTACGTCGTCTGCCCGTCGCAGAGGCGCACGGCTTCATCTGGGTCATCGCCAATGCCGATGCGGGCGGAACGCTCGACATTGATGACTGGCTGTCCGGACTGGAGCGGGATTTCCGCTGGCTTGGCCTTGCCGATCATCGGATCGCTGTCGAAGAGATCGTGGAGATTGGCGCGAACTGGAAAGTCCTGATCGAGGGTGGCCTTGAATCCTACCACTTCCGTGTCGCACACCGGGACACGATCGGGCCTTACTTTACTGACAACCTCTCGTCCTACCGCGTGTTCGGGCCGCACCTCCGTTCGGTCCTGCCTCGGCTTTCCATGCCCGATCTGCGCCAGGTGCCGGAGGAGAACTGGGCGATCCGCAAGGATGCAAACCTGCTCTATACCGTCGTGCCGACGATGCAGTTCCTGGTGCAGCAGGACCACATCATGTGGTTTCTGTTCGAGCCACGTGCGGTGGATCGAACTTCGATACGAATGGCGACCCTCGTGCCCCGCTCAGTTCCCGAAACGGACGAGATGCAGGCGCGATGGGAGAAAAACCAGGCCATAACGCGAACCGCCCTGATGGAGGACTTTACGCTTGGGGAGGAAATCCAGTCAGGTTTTGCGTCACGTGGTAATCCGAGCCACCTGTTCGGGCGTTTCGAGGGTGCCCTGAACCGGTTCAACCTCGTGATCGAGGATATGGTTTTCGGACGGGCCTGACTTGCGAGTGCCAGGTGAGCCAAGCGATTGGCGGATCGGACTGTCCTATCGATGGTGCTGCGACTTCAGCCCGTGAACCGGTCCTACCAGCACCAAGCTCCAGATCAAAGGCCAATGTTCCCCCGCTGTCGTGCATTCCCGCGTCGTCGTGCCAGCGTCATGGTGCAGTGATGATGCTACGCCGAGACCGTCACGTAAGGAGCATGTTCACTCGCCTGTTTCGCGCGCCCTTCTTCTCTATCTTTCCAATCGTCACAGCGCCGATTTCTCCGGTACGCTTCACATGGGTGCCCCCGCAGGGCTGCAAATCCACCTGATCCTCACCATCACCGATACGGACCAACCGCACCCGGCCAGCACCCACCGGCGGTTTCACCGACATGGTCTTCACAAGGTCAGGCCTAGCTGCCAGCTCTTCGTCAGTAATCCAGTCCTCGGTCACTGGCAGATCGCGTGCGATGAGCTCGTTGAGACGTGCCTCAAGCACCGACCTGTCCTGCGGTGGCTGTGGCATGTCGAAATCCAGCCTTCCTTTCTCGGCGGAAATCGATCCTCCGGTCACCGGCAGCGGAATGGCGACAGAGAGCAGATGCAATCCAGTGTGCACACACATATGCCGGTAACGCCGGTCCCAGTTGAGCCGTTGGGTAATCGTTCGTCCAGCACTCGGCAACGGTTTCCCCGGCTCGGGCTGAAGCATGATCGTCCCATCCGGGCGGCGCACCGCATTGAGAATCCCCAGCTCAACGTCATCCCAGTGAAGCGCGCCGGAATCCCCTGGCTGTCCGCCACCCTGCGGATAGAACACCGAGCGGTCCAGAACCACGCCTCCATCGTCGGTGACCTCAATCACCATGCCAGTCGCCTCGCGCAGATAGGCATCATTCCAGAATAATGGCTCAGTCACAGGATATCTCCATCACCATCCATTAATTCCGGATCGATTTCCGGATCGCCCTTCGGGAGCGATTTCCTTTTCCGGTCATTCGCAGCCTTATCGAGAACCTCAGGTTCTGGCTTCGTTCCGCCCAGAGTCTCCGGATTTCTCAACCAGATGTCACGTTGCGCGAATGGAATCTCAATTCCCTCCTCGGCAAATCGCTCGGCGATGCGGTGATTCAGTTCCGACATGACCGACAGCGACTGGTTCACGTCGCTGAGCACCGCCCGTATCCGGAAATCAAGGCTGTCGGCACCGAAGCCCACAAAGTCCACACCCGGCTCGGGATCCTTGGTCACCACTGGATGTTCCGAAGCGATTTCGTAGAGTATCCTAGCAACCCTGCGCGTGTCGGTGCCGTAGGCCACTCCCACCTGAACCTTGATTCTTCCGACGTTGTCCCTGCGGGTCCAATTGATCACTGACCCCGAAATAAAGTGGTCGTTCGGCACAATCACATCCGTTCGGTCAAACGTCTGAATCAGCGTTGATCGAACCGAAATCTTCTTTACGATCCCAACATGCTCACCAACCTCGATCCAGTCGCCTTCCGATACGGGCCGCTCGATCAGGAGAATAATCCCTGACACGAAATTCAGGGCAATGTTCTGCAGGCCAAAACCGATGCCGATGAACAGCGCGCCGACAACAACGGCAACTGAACTGAGATTAATCCCGGCCGCTGTTGTTGCTAGCAACGCAGCGAGGAACAGACCCACATATCCTACACCCGAGACTATGGCGACCTGCCCACCCGAATCAATCTTTGTCTTGGGAAGGACGTTATTGCGCAGTGTGGCCTGCACGACGCGCGTCGCCAGAAACAGCGCGATGAAGACAATTGCAAAGGCCAGGACAGTCTCGGGTGCGATATGCACGTCACCGAAGGTGAATCCCTCGCGAACCCTAGCCCAAATTTCTGTCAGATCCGCAATTCGAGTGCCCCAGATCAGCGAGAACACAGGTAGGGCCGCCAGTGCCACGGCCAGCCCAAGCAGGGTTGGAACCAATGCCGTACGGGCTGTGTTTTCGTCAACATCCAGCGCCAGCCCGTAGAGTTCGTGCAGGATGCCATTCAGCAGATACAGCAGAACTAGAAGCGCCAGCGACTTTCCGGTTGCGACCAGCAGGTAGGGGCCCGCATAGAGATAGCCAAACGCCGCCAGGAGACTGCCAAGAATCGCCAGAATGACCAATGCGAGTCCCAACACTTCTGGCCAGCTTACGGCATGGCCGTCCGAACTCCTTTCTCCTTCACGGATCGCGTAGGAGCGGATCGCAAGCCCAATCAGCACAAGACCAAACGCCGCGGCCACAGTCACAAGGAACAGCAGAACGGCCGTGTTTTCTTCTGTGTATTCTTCTAATTCTGCGAACGCTTCCAGCAGTTCGGAAAGTCCAATCATAAGCCCCAGTAAGGTCGCAGATTGCCGTATCGTTCCGGCTCTCCTGGCATCACTCTGATCCAGTGGCGCTTCCCCAGCGTGGTCAGGATAGAACCGGCTGGCGAGCCAGTAGGCACTGAGTGCCCAGAATCCAATGCTTGGCACGAAACTGACGACAAGGGTTCCGCAGGTGCCGAGAAGGCTGGTTCCCTCAACAGCCCATTTCAGCAGAAAGATCCCCAACAACGGAAGGGCGAACTCACCAGCCGACAGCGCGAATTCCACAAGTCGGCGTGGCCTACCGGCAATCCGACTTCGGACACCTTCCAAAGCGCCACGCAGAAGAGCCCCTCCGCGAAACAGCAGAATTGCCGAAAGAGCCAGCAGGAACAGGTTGCGCGGAAGCCCATCCATGAACAGGCGAAACCTGACATCCGAACTCCAACTTTCCCTGAGCTCGTAGTGGATCGAACGAAGCGACCCCGCAAGATCGACGAGAGCTGGTCCCCAGTGATCCGGTTTCAGCGGAGACCGGCTCTTTCGCAACAACGCGTTGGCCCGACGGTCGCGTATGATTGTGTCAATCTCCCCAATCAACCCGCCAGCATGGGAGAAGGCCACTTCTGCTGCCTTAGCGGGCGCCTGAGCTTCTGCCAGTTGTTCGGCCAGATCCGCTCTCTGCTCCGCGACCCCGTCAGCCTCAGGCTCGCCGTCAGCGGGCGTCGGTCCAAGGGCTTCCAACTGAGCGGTGAGGGTTTCAATGCGATCAGCGTTGACATCCCTACCTCCCAGGAAACGCTCTCGCCAGTCGACAATCTCATTTCGCAGATCCTCAAGTGCCCGATCCGATGCAAGACCCGCCTCAATCGCGGTTTCAGCACGTTCCGCGACCGAGTCCCAAGCCTTGTAATCAATCCCGTCCTGCAACTCCTGCGCGAGCGCTCCGATGCTGGCGAACACCACCAGCAGTAACACCGCAAAGGCTACGGGAATCCGCAAGCGTCTAAACCTCCTCAAAAACGGTGGGAAGGATCCGGTCGTTTCCGGAAAGCCAGCCCGGAACCGGTAAATCTCTTTCCTGGAGGAACAGAGGGTTGAACAGCTTTGACTGATAGCGTGTACCATAGTCGCAAAGCACTGTCACGACGGTCTTTCCTGGTCCGAGTTCCCGCGCCATCCTGATTGCGCCGGCAACGTTGATTCCAGTGGATCCGCCCATGCAAATCCCTTCGGCAGACAACAGCTCATAAAGCACCGGTAGTGCCTCTTCGTCCGGAATCTGGCAAAGAAAATCGGGCGTGAACCCCTCAAGGTTGGCCGTGATCCGGCCCTGTCCGATTCCCTCAGTGACCGAACCACCCTCAGGCTTCGCCTCCCCGTCTTTGTACAGGCTGAAGATACCTGAGCCCATGGGGTCGGCGATGCCGCAGGTAACACCCTTTGGCTGCAATGACATGCCGACGCCCGCCGCTGTCCCTCCGGTACCGACCGAACAAATGAATCCGTCGACTTTGCCCTTGAGCTGCTCCCAGATCTCCGGCCCGGTCGTCTCGATATGCGCCTGTCTGTTGGCGGTGTTGTCGAACTGGTTTGCCCAGATCGCGCCGCCCTGCTCCGATTCTGCGAGTCTTGCAGCGAGGCGCCCTGAGTATCTTACGTAATTGTTGGGATTCCTGTAAGGGACGGCTGGAACCTGGACCAGTTCGGCTCCCGCGAGCCGGATCATGTCCTTCTTTTCCTGGCTCTGTGTTTCGGGAATGACGATCACTGATCTGAATCCCATCGCGGCTCCAACCAGTGCCAGACCGATGCCGGTATTGCCCGCCGTGCCTTCGACAATCGTACCGCCGGGCTTCAGTTCACCCCGTTTGACAGCGTCCCTGATGATGTAGAGTGCGGCGCGATCCTTGACCGACTGGCCAGGGTTCATGAACTCGGCCTTGCCGTAAATTTCGCATCCAGTCGCTTTGGAAGCGGCCTTCAACCGGATCAGCGGCGTCTTTCCCACCGCATCGGGCAAATCCCGATAAACCTGCATCGTCGCTCCCTTTCACTGCAAACGCCATCCACTGCCGCTGTCTAGGCTGCGGCCTTCGTAAACTCAAGTGTCCAGTCCCAGTGGGGCCTGCATCCGCAATCTGTCTGGCAGGTCATCCAAGGCCTGTCAACAATCATGTGCCACGCACGGAACGGTACGCCTTTCCTCAAGGATGCTGGTCTGCCGAAGGGTTCATGACGCCACCTAAGCAGTGGCTTCAAGCCGAATGGAGTGCTGTTCTCAATAGCTGCCGACGGCCCAGCGGTTCATCCGCCCTGAATTGATGGGCAAAGATCTCTGCACAATGCGTTCTTCGAACCGGAAGTGGGGAGTGTAATTCCCAGGACTTCCTGCCAATCGGCGAAAGGATCGGTCTGGCGACCCATCCACGCGAAACGCACCTGTTCGTCTTCGACCTTGTAGACCAGCAGTCAGTCCGGTTCGATGTGCGCGTCCCGAAAGCTCCGCCACCTCCCTTTGAGCGGGTGGTCTCTGCATTTCGGAGGCAGTGACCTACCCTCGATCAGCAGCTGCATCAGACTCTAGAGCTATTCAATGTTCCTGCCCCACTTTCTGGCGGCCTTCAGGTCGCGCTTGAACTGCCCAGAGTAGACGGGTGCCCGCATCCGATGCCCAGTTCCCTGAACACCCCGACCGTATTTTCCGCCTGATGCAGGTTCTCACCCTGTTCGCTTCTGGCAGCGTCTCGGCAGTGAGCCTGTTGGGAACCCGCAACTCGAACGGCAGCACCCGCTCGCTCACGACCCTGGCCAACCCGATGCGTATGTAGTCGGACACGGTCAGCCCCTTGGCGGTCAGTATCTCGGTGGCCTCGTCTTTCAGCTACCCATTAACACGGGCGCGGACAACTTCGGTCGTGGCCATAACGATTCTTCAGGTTATCGACATCCGGTTGTAGCCCATCCGTGCACAAAGCCCTCTGCCATGTGGATATTTCTGGAAATTATTTTCGAATATGCCTATCAAACCACCTCGCATAGGCTGAAAACGTGCTGCGAACCTGTCGGCAGGGAGAAATCCGTGACCGCACGTCTGAAGTCAGCATTACGGAATGGCAGGCCAATCTCCTCATCGGATCATCATTTACTGGTATACGAAGCATCCAGGCTCAGAGGGTTCTGTGATACGATCCTGCCCCCTATCGGAATCCACCCCAACCGTAACGGGTGGTTCCCGCCGTTTTTTCCAAATGCCGAAATTTCGGCCGTGCGCTGGCGCGTAAATAGGCATGGAGCATGGCGCGGCTATAGGTTGGGTGCCTAGGCGGCTTCCGGCGCTGTATCGGCTTCCTGTGGTGTCTAATGACTTATGCGCGGTATTGCCGCTGCAGCTCGCGGACCTTGTCGCCGGCGTCCGAAGCCGGACCGACGGGACGGGAATGGGCCTCGGATCCCCGGAAGCACGGTATGACATCCTGTTCAGATAGAAAAGCCGCTCGGAAGCGGCCTTTCTGCGGTTTCCATACCGGGCTTTGAAGGTCGGGACCCCGACGTGCCTGCTCGACGCGGAGCCTGACAGGACATTGCACGGTACTGTCCCAGTTTGACCTTTACGGTGCACATCCGGTAATTTCTCGGCTTGGGACATGTTCGGCGATGGAGAGTAACGGATGGCTTTCTCGCTGCGCGGATGTCCGAAGCCAGACCTTGATGGGCTGAGGCAGTTCGTCGAGACGGGTGACAGGGAAGACGCCCCGTTCTTCGTTGGACATAAATCAGGAGATCAGGGACGTCGAACGGTTCCGCGAGCGCGTCATGCAGCATGCAAAAACCTGAAAGAGCCTGAAGGGAGCGACTCGCGTCCTTCAGGGTGCACCTGGCGCCGGCAAGACTGCGATCCTTTCCCATCTTGAGCAGCGATGGTTGAATCAGGAAAGACGGCTCCGATCCCTGTCAGGGTGGATGTTAAGGACACCGCGGGCATCATCGCTACGGTCGCCGAAGCCGTCAGATCCAGTGCCAACGAGGAATGGAGGAAAACAGAGCACCGGGAGACCAGCGGCAGCGTCGGAGTTGGTGGAACCGGAATCGGCGGACTGCGCGGGTATTCTGTGACACCGGAAACAACCGGCTTTTCCGCCCTGATAAGACTCCTTCCGCCCGAAAATGGTCACGGCCCGTTGTCCTGATGGCCAACGAGATCCAGTCCGTCAAAGCCAACGCTGAACATCTACTGAAACCCCGCACCTCGCCACCTACGGCCTTCCGGTCGTACCGCTCTACATAGGGCTTGGCAGTTCAGAAAGATCCTGAATCGGTTTGGTCTTTCATGGCTGAGTGACGGAAAGGGGTGCGCAGCATCGGCTGTCTTGCCCGTAACGACTCCAGTGAGGCGGTGGAGATGATGCTGGACCGTTTCATGATAGACAGGGATGGAGGCGGTCTGGACTGGCCAACCATCATCGCCGAACGGTCCGACGGCTGGCCACAGCATCTGCACAACGGCATGCGCGCCCTTGGCTTTGGCCTTCTCTGGACCGAAGGCCGTCTTTCCCATGTCAGTGCCGATACCATGAAAGCGAAGGAGCGGGAATGCCGCCTTGGCACATATGGCGAACGCATATCACCCGAAATGGAGGACGCTATCCTGCCTGTCGCCAGAATCATGGAGGGAATTCCGCAAGAAGGGCTGTCAAAACCCGCCATCAAAGCGAAAATCCTTCGGCAGATACGACCGACGGACGATCCCGACGGCGAAGGGTTGTGGCGCCCCGAAGGCATGGATACAGGCCGTTTCTTTGACCATCGGATCCACAGAGGCGTTCTTCAGGACAGGGCGGGCACCGCCACTGTCCGATCCCATCACTGCGCAGGTTCCTGATCGGACAGGGCGGGCTGGATCCCGCTGGCCACGCTCCTGTCCCTGCGGATTCGGAGCCGGATTTCGCATTTGCCGGTGATGGTGCGATCGGCAACGAATCAGGCGTTTCCAGCGGCGCGGCGTCCGATGCTCCGGAAACCCTGTCTTAGGCCGACCTCCCAATGGATGAAGAAGCCCAATTCCCACCAGCGGCAGCAAGAGCGACGTTCTGTCCATCTGCTGAACATGCCCGCTCGCCTGAGCCCGAAGCGTAGCACGAGAATTCCTTCACCGACGTGACCGCGCCTGTCATGGCCAGCTCACACAAAGACCACCTTCTGAACGTTCACCGCAGCACCCAGCCTCATCCTATGGACTGGGAACGTAAACTCAGCCACCAAACCTCCATATCTGGACAAAAATTGGATAAAATCCCTATATAATGTGCTCAACAATCAGGTACAAACCCTCAAATCCTTGTCCGTTCTCCCTGTCAGGGAGCCAAACGCATCGACGGACGAACCATTGCGGGAAGACAGACTTCCGAAGGCGATAGCCATGTACTATCACCGATTGACAACAGTTTGCCCCTCCCTGGACTGAACGGAATCCGCAGCAGTTCGGACCAGGGAACGCATTGACGCCAATTCAGGAAAGCGGCAGGAGAAATCGGCGGATGGAGTTCTTCCTGACATGGACAGACCATTTCTCATACTGCAGCTCAGACCGGAACCCGAAGCGTCGGACAGCGAATATGCCGCCATTCTGAATAAGGGTGGCCTGACATCGCAGCAGACCAGACGAATCCAGCTGGACCACGAAGCGGTTCCCGCCGAACTGCAGCTTGACAGCTTTGCCGGCATCATCGTCGGCGGTGGGCCTGGCTGTGTCAGCGATCCACCCGACGCCAAATCACCGGACGAAGCCCGTATCGAATCGACGATACTGAAAATGATGCCCGAAATCACCGGTCGTGATCTGCCGTTTCTTGGCTGCTGCTACGGGATCGGGATCCTCGCCCATCATCTTGGCGGAACCGTGGCCAAGGAACGGTATTCCGAACCTGTCGGTGTATCGGCCTGCGAGCTAACCGATGAAGGGCGCAGCGATCCCCTGCTTGCGGATTGTCCGGACAGGTTCGATGCCTTTGTGGGCCACAAGGAAGCAGTTCAGGCACTGCCCTCCGGCGCAACCCATCTCGTTTGGTCCGAATCCTGTCCATATCAGATGATTCGCCATGGAAGGAACGTTTATGCCACCCAGTTTCATCCGGAAGCCGATGCAGACGAATTCGAGGTACGAATACGGATCTACAGGAGTTACGGATATTTTCCGCCCGAGGATGCAGACCGCCTAACAGAAATCTGCCATGCGGCGGCCGTTCACGCGACAGGGTCGATTCTGCGTCGATTCGTGGAGCGCTACAGCTGAAGCGCCAGATCCTGCCGACAATTGATGTCATTGGCGACACCCCCGAGAACCGGTAGCCTTACCACCGTCGGAACCGCCTACCACCTTTATTCTGGCCATGTACAGTCAGCGCCCTCACGCCCGGACCCTTTCCGCCTTCGGATCGTAAAGGGGGCGCAGCGATGCCCTGGCCTTCACCCGGACACTCGCCACCTCAATCTCATATTCTGATGCCAGAATGTCCTCGGCACGCTCACCCTGGCTAGGTACATATCCCATGCCGATGGCCGCCCCAAGCGCATGTCCGTAATTGCCTGAACTCAGGTAGCCGACGAATTCGCCGTCTCGGATGATGGGTTCATTGTGGAACAGCAGCGGCTCGGGGTCGGTAAGGATGAACTGAACCAGGCGTCGGGACAGCCCCTCTTCCTTCTTCCCAAGCACCGCGTCACGGCCGATGAACCCGGGCTTGGCCGTCTTCACCGCGAATCCAAGTCCCGCTTCCAGAACATGATCCTCGCAGGTGATGTCATGTCCGAAATGCCGGTACGCCTTCTCGATACGGCAGGAATCCATCATGTGCATGCCACAGAGTCTGGCACCCAGGGCCTGACCCGCCTCCCACAGCGTCTCAAACGCATGGCCCGCCATATCGGTGGAAACATAGACCTCCCAGCCCAGTTCGCCGACATAGGTAATTCGGTGCGCCCTTGCCATCGCCATTCCAAACTCGATCTCCCGCATCGTCCCGAATGGATGGGCATCGTTGGAAAAATCCGCCGGGCTGACCGCCTGCATCAGAGTTCGGGCGGAAGGCCCCATAACAGCCAGAACCGCCTCACCGGCCGTCACATCCGTGATCGTTACGCGCCGGTCACCCAGCCAGCGGCGCAGCCAGATCTCATCGGCAAGCCGAGTCGCAGCGGGAGTTACAACCAGATAGGCAGTCTCCGAAAGGCGGGTAACGGTAACGTCCGCCTCAATGCCACCCTGGGCATTCAGGAATTGGGTATAGACGATCCTTCCCTCGGGTACCGACATGTCATTGCCGCAGACGAAGTTCAGAAACGCTTCCGCGTCCGGACCTTCGACACGCAGCTTGCCGAAGGACGACATGTCATAGATCCCCACGCCTTCGCGCACAGCCATGTGCTCGCGTGCACTGTTGTCGAACCAGTTCTGCCGTTTCCAGCCGTACCGGTATGCGCGATCCTGTCCATCTTCGGCGAACCAGTTGGCGCGCTCCCATCCGGCAGCCTCACCGAACACGGCACCGCCTGCCTTTAGGTGTTCATGGAAAGGCGTCCGCCGTATTCCGCGTGCGGTTTCTTTCTGGCGATAGGGCCAGTGATCGGCGTAGAGCAGCCCCAAAGTCTCACGGGACCGTTCCGCGAGATAGCGCCGGTTTCCCTGAAACGGCTGCATGCGCCCTATATCCACATCACCCAGGTCGAAAGGCCTCTCACCCGTTTCCATCCAGCTTGCCAGCGCCATACCTGCGCCCCCCGCCGACTGGATGCCCACCGAGTTGAACCCTGCTGCGACCCAGACATTGTCCATTTCCGGGCAAAGGCCAAGATGGTAGGCATCGTCAGGCGTGAAGCTCTCAGGACCATTGAAGAAGGTATGAATGCCCGCGCTCGCCAGCATCGGCATCCGCTTCACCGCACGTTCAAGGATCGGCTCAAAATGATCCAGATCCTCAGGTAGCTGGCCAAACTCGAAATCATCAGGAATGCCGTCGAGCCCCCATGGTTTCGCCACCGGCTCGAACGCTCCAAGCAGTATTTTTCCGGCATCCTCCTTATAGTAGGCGCACTCGTCCGGAACCCGAAGCACCGGCAAACGCGATAGTCCGTCGATTGGTTCGCTGACAATATAAAAATGCTCGCAGGCCTGCAGCGGAACATTCGTGTTCATCATCCGCCCAACCTCGCGGCCCCACATGCCGGAGCAGTTTACCACATGCTCGCAGGAGATCGTTCCGCTCTCTCCCGTCCCGTTGGCCCAGTGCACATCCGTGATACGCCGCCCATTTCGCGTCACCCCGGTTGCAGCAGTGCGTTCGAATATCCCTACGCCCCGCTGTCGCGCACCCTTCGCAAGTGCCAGAGCGATATTCGCCGGGTCACCCTGACCATCCCTTGCCAGATAGACTCCCGCCCTGACGTCCTCGACATTCAGGTGCGGATACCGCTCCTTTACCTCTTCCGGATTGATTTCCTCGATTTCGACGCCGAAGGCACGCGCCATTGACGCCTGACGGAAAATCTCCTCCTGTCGGTCCTCAGTCAGCGCTACGGTGATTGACCCGACCCGCGTAAAGCCTGTGGCGACTCCGGTCTCCTCTTCCAGAGCGCCATAGAGTTCCTGGCTGTATTTTGCGAGCCGCGTCATGTTCGCAGTGGCGCGAAGCTGCGCGATCAACCCGGCGGCGTGCCATGTGGTGCCACTGGTCAGGCTCCGGCGTTCCAGAAGGACAACGTCCTGCCAACCTTCCTTTGCCAGATGATAGGCCACGGAGCAGCCAACAACTCCACCACCGATTATGACTACACGGGCATGGGAAGGGACGCTCATGGGTACATCTCCGCGAATTTCCGTTTATAGAGCGCGATCATCTCCGCTTCGGTCGCGCCGTCGTCATATGGAGGCGTTGTCAGCAGCCGAACCTCGTCAACACGTACCTTGACGATCAGGTTGATACGCTCGGCCAATTCAGACCAGAGCGCCTCGAATTCCGGATACAGCGAACCGAACTCCGCCGAATCCCGGCGCACGAAACCTGCCCGGCCACGGATGCGGACACCTTTCCGGATGAACTGGTCAACGAAATTGACCTCCAGCTCCGGATTCTCCGTCAGATTGGCTACGGTCTGCGGAGAACGAATCTCGCCAAAGGCGATCGTTTCTTGATTAATCACGATGAACGTGCCTTTGGGTGAGAGGCTGGGCCTTCCGTCCGGCGTCACCGTGGCAACGAATCCAAGCCTCCACTGTTCGATGCAGCGGATCGCGAATTTCGGTAGTTTCATCGGTCAGTTCTCCTGGCTCCGCTTCCACCTCGTTTCCGCCCTTCAACGCCTCGCTACGGTCGACCCGCCGATCCACGCAATCCGTGGCAACGGCTCCGAACTGGCGGACAGCCCCACGGCTCAGCGCATCGATTGCCGCGGACTATGCCCTAAGCCTTTCATTGCCGGGATCCCAAAGCGGCTGGTCGGCCTGCACGGTCGCAGGATAGCGGGAACCGAATATCTCCACTTCCAGCCGCCTTCCCTCCTCCGCAAGATCGGATCGAATCATGGCCAGCCCGATGCATGCGTTGACACGGTATCCCCAACCGCCACTCGTGATCTCACCCACTACGTCGTTACCATCCCAAACCGTCGACATGTACGGCGGATCCTGTTCTCCCGCCTCGATGACCAGCGTGGCAAACCGTTTCCTCAGCCCACGCTGCCGCTCATTCTGCAGCGCGGTCTTTCCAGGGAACCACTGCGGCTTGTCAAATCTGACAAAACGGTCCATCCCACCTTCGAGGAGCGAGTAGTCGGTTGACAGATCCCCCTTCCAGGCCCGGTAGCCCTTCTCCAGCCGTAGGCGATCAAGCGCCCACATTCCGAATGGCCTGCAGCCAAGCTCCATAAGCGAATCCCAGACAGCCGGAGCCGCATCGAAATCGCAATGCACCTCCCAGCCCAACTCTCCCGCAAAGGACATGCGCAGCAGCACACAGCTCTTCCCAGCCACAGTCGCCTGCTGGAAACTCAACCAGCCTTTTGATAGGTCCGCGTCGCTAATCGCGGCGAGCATCTCGCGGGACCTTGGACCGGTAACGAGTAGGCATTCGTATTTCTCTGTCCGGTCATGCACCTCGATTCCCTCGGGTGCCTGCCGCCGCAGCAGCTCTCCGTCATGCCATTGTGCGGCAGCTGCCGTGATGAGCCACATTGTGTCATCTGACCGCGGGATGACGGACATTTCGGTCAGGATCCTGCCCCGCGCATCAGGAAAATATGCCAGACCGACCCTACCGACGGATGGCAACCGGGATGCTGTCAGCCCATCAAGCCAGTCGCGCGCACCCGGTCCTTCCACAGCCAGCCGCGAAAAGCCGGTTATTGGCAGCACACCACAACCATCCCGCACGATCTCGCATTCCTCTTTCACCCGGATTTCCCAAGGTCCGTTCCGGTCCCATGTCTGTGTTGCCTCTTCAGAAACGTCTTCGCCCGGCCTAGCGAAGTAATTCGCCCGCTCCCAGCCGTTATAGGTTCCAAACACCGCACCGGCTTCCTGGAGCCGCGAATGCAGGCTGGACAGTTTCCGGTTCCGTCCAGCTGGCCAGACATGGTGCGGGAAGTGCATGGCATATTCGTGGCCGTAGACTTCCATGCCTTTGTCAATGCAGAATTCGCGGTCAGTGTAGTCGGTGTAGCGCCTTGGATCGAGCGACCAGCAATCCCACTCGGTCTGACCTTCGGTAACCCATTCCGCAAGAATCTTTCCCGCGCCACCAGCCTGAGCGATTCCGAAGGTGAATACGCAGGCTTCGAAGGCGTTCGGCACCCCTGGCATCGGCCCGATCAGCGGATTGCCGTCCGGTGCGTAGGGAATGGGCCCATTGATCACCTTGGCAATACCGGCAGAGCCAAGGATTGGAACCCGGGCCATGGCATCCTCGACATACGCCTCCAGCCGTTCGAGGTCATCCGGGAACAACTGGAATGAGAAGTCATTCGGCATCGGGTCGTCAGGAGTGCACCAATGTGCCCTACAGTTACGCTCATAAGGCCCGAGGTTCAGCCCAAACTTTTCCTGCCGCAGGTAATAGGACGTATCAACGTCACGAAGCAGGGGCAGTTTCGCTTGGCCGGTTTCCCTACACCAATCCTCAAGCGCCGGAATGTCCTCAGTGAGGAGGTACTGATGGCTCATCACCATCATCGGGACAGTACGCCCTCCATGCAGCCTGAACCATTCACCTACCCGCTGCGCGTAATATCCCGCGGCGTTTACGACATATTCGCAGCGGATATCACCCTGCTCAGTATGCACGATCCATTCACCGCCCTGACGGCTCACCCCGGTCGCTGGGGTAAATCGCAGGATCCCGGCACCCAGGTCGCGGGCACCTTTCGCTAGGGCCTGGGTCAATTGGGCGGGATCTATGTCACCGTCATCCGGGTCATAGAGAGCTCCTTTCAGATCATGGAGCTCGATGAACGGATAGCGGGTCCTGATCTCTTCAGGACTGATGGTTTCGACACCGAGGCCCTGATAGCGGCCCATGCCGCAGGCACGTTCGAATTCCATCATCCGGTCCCGGGAATGCGCGAGCCGGATCGACCCTGTGACGTGGTAGTTCATGGGATAGCCGACCTCTTCGGCAAGCCCACGGTAGAGCTCGGTCGAATAGCGCTGCATGTTCATCACCGCCCAGCCCGTGGAGAAGGTGGGCACGTTGCCAGCCGCATGCCAGGTCGACCCTGCTGTCAGTTCGTTCCGCTCCAGGAGAACGCAGTCTGTCCATCCGGCTTTCGCCAAATGGTATAGTGACGAGACCCCCACGGCACCGCCGCCAATGATGACCACGCGGGCGGTTGACACAGTATCAGCCATAACTCTCTCCTCTATTGACCTAACGACCGCTCCGTCCTGGTGTTCGCACCGGAGGATTCCACGGAAGGTGCCTCAGCCCTCTGACTGCGCCACGGCCTGGATTCGCAGGGAAGACCATCTCAGTAGACCGGAGGGGAGATGACCCATACCGCCACGGCCGGAGCATCGTATGGATTGGCCCAGCGCAGCGATTCGCCACGCACGCGAAAGCTGTCGCCCTCTCCAACGGTAAACATCTCGTCCCCAAGCCAGATGTCGAGCCTTCCCGATACGATGATGGCAAGTTCGGCGGTTTCCCGTGTGACCGGTCCTGGCAGTTCGGCACCGGGGAGAAACGTCGAATGTATCACTTCGAAAGTATCGGTAAGATCAGGAGACAGCAGTTCCTCGATCAGTCCAGGTACACGCTGGCCAATGGCTCTTCGGGCCTCCCGACGGACAACGCGTCCCGCTTCGTCTCCTGGTCCATCCGGCGTGGCGAATAGTGATACGGAAACGTCTAGCGCCTCGGCCACGGCCGTCAGTCCCGCGCGATCCAGCCGCGAAATGTCGCGCTCGACCTGACTGAGCCAGCCCACGGATCGGCCGAGACGCTCGGATAGCGCTTCCAGCGTCAGGCCACGACTCCTGCGCAGGCTCCTGAGGTCTGCACCAAGTGTGCGTGCCGTTTCCATGGACTGCCTCCCTCTCGCCACATGAATTGGCTTCGTGAAAAAGTCAAGAAAATTTTCACTCCCTGCCACACGGCAATCCAGGTGGCTGAGACTTCAATCGGGAGTGACGCGACTACCGTCAACGCGAGGGAACGGGCCTCAACAGAGCCAGCGTCTGCCATAGCATTTCGCCTTACCACGTGATTCTGGCCCACCGATGCCACAGGTAGTTGGTCGTGGTGATGAACAGCGACTCTCGAGCAGCTCATGCATGAGACAACCGGCAACCAAAGGACGGCAACCAGAGGTATCAATGATACGCGATTAAATTTCCAAGGATGTCTCGCGGGCCTGTGCCTGCCCCCCGATCCTTGAAGTCCGTAACCCAACCCCAAAGGTCGATCCCGACTTCCACACAGAAGCGCAACATCGGCTATGCCTACCATGTCATGATAGATCCGCAGGAAACAGACTGCCGGAATTCCATCCCGGCGTGCCTTTGGCCTGCTGGAAGCTCTTGCGGTCGACACTAACAGTGATAATTGATGGTGGACACTTTTTTCATATATAACATATTTTTCCGTCACGATGGAAAGATATCATGCGGATCACCGATGCCATAAAAACCTTGGCCGACTGGGACCGCCGCCATGGGCGAGACGTGTTCACGCTCACCGACCTACGACGGATCTTCCATCGGGATTCCCCACGGAGCCTTGACGCCAGCCTGAGCCGTCTTATCCGTGAGGGATTCCTGGAACGGGTCGCCAATGGGGTGTTCGTCAACCCCCTGTCCCATAACGTACTTCATCGCCCGGAACGGATTGCCCTAGCGCTCCGGCCAGGGGAATTCAGCTATGTCAGCCTTGAATGCGCCCTGTCCGACTGGGGCGTGATCTCCCAGGTTCCGCAGGGATACCTGACCGTCATGACCACGGGCCGAAAGGGTACATTCCGCCTTCCCCATAACGGTGTCATCGAGTTCACCCATACGTCACGGACACCGGATGACATCGCGGAATCGACAGTCGGCATGGGCTCTCCATTACGGATGGCCACAGCCAGGGCGGCGCTGCGCGACCTGCGGCGGGTCGGACGTAACCTGCATCTCGTCGATATGGAGGAAATGAGACAGTATGAATAGATCGGCGGATCCATTCGAGAATCTTCTCGCGATTGTCCTGAAGCGTAATCCGTTTCTCGCCCATATGGGAAGGACGGTCCAGAAAGAGCTTCTCCATCATGACATCCTGAACATCATGTCCCGCAGAAACTGGCTGGACGGACTGACATTCATGGGTGGAACGGCGCTCCGGCTCTGCTACGGAGCGCCCCGCCTGAGTGAGGACCTGGATTTCTCCGGTGGTCCGGGGTTCACCGCTGACCGGATGGATGGACTGGCGGAGGACCTCAGAGCGGGACTTTCACGACTGAAATACCTTGATGGCCTGAATGTCGATATACGGAATCCGAAACCCGCCTCCCTGACGGGTTTCAGCGTAATGACATGGCGTATCGTCATCCGGACAGGTTCGGGATCCCGCAATCAGATGGTGAAAATCGACGTGGATGGAAGCCTGAGTCATACGGGACACTGTAGGGAGATCGTTCCGAATTACGATGAGGTAAGGGATTCCCGATCGCTGATCCATGTCCAGGGACGGCAGGAAATCCTTGCCAGCAAGCTCATCGCCTTTCCGGTCTCCGTCGCGACACGGAACCGTCCACGCCATCGTGACATCTGGGATATCGGCTGGATCACCGGTCAGGGTGTTGAGGTGGTCCCTGATCTGGTACGGGCGAAGGCATCCATCCATGACATGAAGGGGGATTGGATGCTGATGGCGGCTGACCGGATCACCACCATTATCCGGTCTCCGGAATTCAGTGCCGAAATGCATCGGTTCCTGCCTCTCGACATCATCGAGAATGTTCTGGAAAACCCGGCGCATCTGAATACCATCGCCCGAAGGACCGGAGATGTCCTCAGATTTGCGCATGAATGCCTTGATCATGATGGATCCGGAAATGATCCACCGGTCATTCCGGACCCATGGGTACCGCCATTACAGTATGGATGACGATGGAACCGGAAAATTGATCCGTTGACGCGGTTCCCTTCGGGGTCGTGACTGGTGAAAACCTCATACCTGCAGGCACAACCATTCATGGAACGGCCGGGAATGATGAGCGGAAATTTTCATCCATGGTGGGAGATGGCCTAATCATCTACATGATTTTGGAAAATCGTGACAGTCATCCGCGCAATCATGCAATCATGGTCTTCATTATGTCAGCAATGGAAAATGCCATCGTCGGCATTCAACACCCCCATGCGGACAGATGTGGAAGCGGAGGGGTTTCCGCTTCGTCCGACAGAACTGAGATCCAGCGGAGGAGAGGGTTAGACCCCACTCCCTGGAATGGATGTGAAGCGGCGCTGAAACGCTGTAAGGAAACGTCGTTTCAACAGGCTCCCACGCAACGGCAGCACACAGGATACAGGGAGGTCAGACAATGCGTCTGATTTCCGGTCAGTTGGATCCTGATCGGTGGATCAGCGTTCACTCACCGGTGCCCAAACCCGTGGTTCGGGGCCATTGTAGAGCGTAAGCGGCCGGATCAGGATGTTCTGACGCACCTGCTCCAGGCACTGCGCGATCCAGCCTGGCATCCTCCCGATGCCAAAAATCGGCACATAGAGATCCATCGAGATGTCATGGAGCTGGTAGATCACACCGGAGTAGAAGTCCACGTTCACGTTCAACCCATGCCGTGCATAGGGCTTCATCGCATTGACCACGGCCTGCAGGATTTCGTACCATTCCGGCTGTCCCATCTCCCTGGAAAGCCGTTCGACCCCAGCGCGCATGTGCCGGGCCCGTGGATCCTCAGTGCGATAGACGCGATGTCCAAAACCCGTAACCGGCTCTCGGCTGGCGCGCCGTGCCTTGACATATTCCGCCGCACGATCCGGTGAGCCTATCTCCCGCACCATTCTCATTACGTCCTCCGCCGCACGCCCATGCGCGGGTCCAGCCAGGGTGGACAATGCGGTTACGATCGCACCATGCAGATTCGCCTCGGTTCCGACCGTGACCCGGGCCGCGAAAGACGATGCGTTCGATCCATGTTCAGCATGCAGGATCAGGTCGAGATCGGCCAGCCGCTCGGCATCCGCCGAAGGCGCTTTCCCGGTCAGCATCCACAACCAGTTTGCGGCATGGCCAAGCGACGGGTCCGGCGGGACCGGAGCCCGTCCATTCCGTATGTTCTGATGCGCCGCGATGATTACCGGCACCTGTGCGGTCAGTCGCACTCCGTTGCGAAGGAAGCCAGCTTCATCCGCGTCCCGACTTCCTGTCTCCAACGCAGCCAATGCGGAGACCGCCGTGCGCAGCACATCCATGGGATGGCCGTCCTTAGTCGCACGGATGATGCCATGGATTTCCTCGGGCAGGTCCCTCGCCGCCTTGAGTTCGGCATTGAACCCTTCAAGCTGTTGCGCCGTTGGCAGGTCGCCGTATATTAGAAGGTAGGCCACCTCCTCAAACGATCCGTGTTCGGCCAGATCGTTGATGTCATACCCACGATAGCTCAGCCGCCCAGCCCTTCCATCGATCTGCGACACGGCAGATCGCTCAAAATAGATACCTTTTAGGCCGCGATTGATCTTGACGCTATCTGACATCCGAGTCTCCTGTAACTGTTTGGGGAGGGGTATACGTGGGAATTCTCGAAAGGGCATATGATACGGCAAAGGCAAGAGCCGCAAGGGTGGTCTTTCCGGAACTGGAAGATCCGCGCGTCGCGGACGCGGCGGCGCGTCTGCAGTCCGAAAGGCTAGCGGAACCGCTTCCTGTGACCAGGGAGGCCAGTGAAGATCACATCGCCGCTCTGGCCACAGCCAGGAATCTGAAGGAAGCGGTCGCCCGCAGAATGCTGGCCCGCCCGCTATATCGCGCCGCTGCGATGGTCAGCGCGGGAGAGGCGGACGCAATGATTGCCGGTGCCAACGCACCAACAAGGCGAGTGATCGAGGCCGCCTCCATCGGCATCGGTCTGGCCGAAGGTGTTGCCACCATATCCAGCTTCTTTCTGATGATCTTTCCGGATGGGAGGGAAATGATATTCGCGGACTGCGCTGTCAACACGTCACCGAACGCTCGGGAACTGGCTGATATCGCCAAAGCTTCTCGCGCATCGGCGGATGCGCTGCTCGGCAGGGCAAGCGTGGCGATGCTCTCGTTTTCGACCGGTTCATCCGGGACCGGCGCATCGGTTGAACTGGTGCGGGAAGCCGCCGAAGCCACGGGCTTTGTCGGCCCGATTCAGGCCGATGCCGCTCTGAACGCCACAGTCGCGGCAAAGAAAGGACTCGGTGATGGCGACGCCAATGTACTGGTCTTTCCCAATCTCGACGCTGGCAACATCGCGTATAAACTTGTGCAGGAGCTATCCGGGGCCAAGGCAATAGGTCCCTTCCTGCAGGGATTCCGCAAACCCGTCTGCGATCTGTCGCGCGGTGCAACTACCGATGACATAGTCGCGGCCACCGCATTGACCATCGCCATGTCCTGACGGTTTTCCGCTGCAGGTTCTCGCTTCCTCTCGTCATCCTACGTAGTGTGTTTCCGTTCAGGGTTGAAATTCCGGCAGGCTAACCGGATATTGATGAATCTCAAGAACCGGGCTTTCTGGGAGGGACTCTGGGGGCTGCGATGGACTTTGGTGTGGCCTTCGGATGCGTTCATGCGACGCCGAAAGCTCTCCAATGAGCAAATACTGCGATTGACGATTATGGGCACAAAGCCCAGCGATGAATTTTGGAATTGACGCCGCGTTCCTGCAGAGCGCTACCGTAGAATGTCCTGCATCCCGTCAAATTGGCACAGCGACATTTCAGTTGATCCTAGGAATTGTAGCGTCAAAGGGTGTCCCGGACATCTGATATAGCGCTGGAGCGGAAGATCCACGCATGGAGGCGTTTCGGGCCGATCGTTCGGTCATAGACGTGATGGACAAAGGAGTAGACCAGCGCCTCGCGGGTAGTGAATTTTATATGGCAGTTCCCATCTTCATCGGCAGGAAGATCATATTCCTGCTGTAGAGCCAAAAAGGCTTCCGTCGGAAGATTGGGATTTATCTGGAAGGTGAGTTCAACTTTCGTGTTCCATTCGCGGTCAGCCTCCGAGCTTCTGTACCCGTGACCGTTGAGGGCCAGCTGGCCATCGTCGAGAAATCTGCCAGGAACAAGATCCACGAAACCCCAGTCCTGCGTTTCGGTCGGTAACGTTACAAGAAGGTGTCCCCTGAAGTGGATGCGCCTAGGCGTTCGGATCATTGTGTGTGGAGAGAAGTTCACAGCATGAACACCGTGATTCTTGAACAGATAGTTTCCCACCAAGGCACTTTTCTGCGCGGTCGCTCGACAAACCCATGCCGCCGCACCTGACGGATCGGGTGGCGCAATGTCAAAGATATCAATGCTTGCGAGGCTCGTGTATCCTGGACGTTCACGTCGAAGGTAGGCGCGCTCAGCGGCAAGAAGATTGAAAAACGACCAGAGATCCCCTGGCGACTGCTTCGGTCGACCAGCAAGAGTCCGGCCATGCTTGCGGCCCCGATGCTCGAGAACTTTGTTTGAGGAATCCGACAGAAACGGAGCGATGACCTCGGTTTGGACATGGGTACGCGTGCGCCCCACGGCTTCGGCAAATTCGGATGCGTTCATGTTACCGCGCCAATAGAGGAGGGCGTCGTAGATTTTCTCAAGGCTTAGCATGCCTCAGGCATATGGCGATATAAAACGAATGTCTATGTTAAAAATTCATACACTAATAACTGTTGCATATCGAGTTGGACCTGCATATTGGGAATTGGTGAAGTGTGGAGAACGCCATGAAACGAATCATGATCGAGTGTGAGGGACGCTGGCCCGACTTTAGATACCTTGACAGCGTGCATGCAGCGCTGCTCCAGGGATTTGTGTCCGCAGGCGTACCGGGCGATTTTGTGACCGGTCACACAGCGGAAAGCTGGACATTCGCCTGCCTTGGACCGATCCGCAGAGGAGGATTGAGGAAACTCTCGAAGGTCCTTGTGTCGTCGGCATCCGACAGGCTTTCAGAAGCTCTCGAAAAACTCGATCCCGCCCAAATTCGAAAGACATCAAGCAACGGTGACGTGATTAACCTTGAGGACGCACGCATACGCTCTGTAGATCATGCTCCCGTTTCGGGAACCCACGAGTTCTGCGTATCATTCGCAAGTCGTTTCGCACTCACTCGAGAGAAGTCGGCACGCAGCAAGACCGAATTTGTCAGATCGACGAAAGATACTGATTTCTCTAGGGCATTAAAGGTAAACCTTGATCGCCGCGCAGGCCGCACGCTCGATCTTGAGATTGCGATTGATCCTCTGACATTGGCAACCGAAGGGCATTCGGTTCCCGTGCCGCTCCGCAGGTCTGGGGACCGTCGCATCCTGATTCCGGCGTTCAACATGCCCGTTACGCTTAGGGGCAATCCGGATGATCTCAGATGGGCGTTCTTTGCGGGAATTGGTGCGAAAACCCGCCTAGGATTCGGCTGCCCTGTTCCTGTCAGGTGAATGCGCCCGGAGGTAACAATATGCTGTCTCATGAAATTTATAGGAGCTTCCTGAATACCGTCGTAAAGAACGGTGTGTTCTCGGAGGATGAACTCGCTCGCGATTCCCACCCATTGCGCGACGACATCATGAAGGCGATCCGCTCGAAGAAGAGGGTTGACCACCGGCTTCCGTACCTCGCACGGGTTTCCGGAAAAGGAGGAACGGACAGCAGAGGTAAACGCCATGCTTCAATTCGCAACGTCTCATTGGTCGAACATGTCACATCGGTGGCGCGAGGGGCGCTGGTTTTTGCGGAAGGGGATCTGCGTGAGGCAGGAGGCTGGCCCGACGAGACGGCGCTAAAGATTCGTCTCGCTCGCGTGGTAGCTGTCGGCTTTCTTCATGATGCCGACAAAATGATAGGCAAGGGTCGGGAACTGCTCAATGTAAACACCATTGAGCGTCTCATTCGACTCTATCGTGTTGATGAATTTCTAGGCGTCTGGAATGCGAGTGTCTCTCCGGAATGGATGCTTGCCATGATCGATCAGGCGGAAGTGTCGCGTGCCGGCAGAATGGTTCCGGGCGGTGTTGCCCTGTCGGTCACTGACCGCGGGGACGCGGCCTATGTACGCTGCGCCGACCGCCTTGAGGGAAAGTTCCTCGCCAACGGACCACACGTCGCACTTGACGAGCTTGATGCGTTTGAAGGCTTTCGCGCACCAATGGCGATCAAGGCCGGCTGGCAGATACTAGACATTTATCAACCGCACATCCCGTTTGTGCTTGATGCGCTGCAGATTGGTTTTGCGAACGGGTGCAGGCTGGAAACGGGTGTTCCCCCACTCCTTGAAACGAATCAGGACGGCCGATTGATTGTCGCTGTTCCGGCCGACCGATTTGAGAAAATCCGTGAGCAAGCGCTTTCAGAGGTGGCAAGGCGGTTCGGTAAATTTCCCCGTATATCGGTCAACACCCGCTGGGCCATAGACCTGCATGATGCACGTGCGACAGTCGAGGATCTGCGCAAGGCTGTTTCGGAAGAACGGACTGGTTCGCGCATCCTAGCCCTGCGCAGAGACCTCGTGACAGCGGGGACGGAGCTTCGGTTGGCCGTCGATGAGGCATTCGAAGATCTAGGGCTATCCATTGACTGGCCATCCGTTGATCGGATTTCGGGCGCAATGGTTCGGCTGCTTCCGGGCCGGAACGACGACCACCATACCACAGCGTTCGAGAATGGCCGGATGATCGGAGTGGGGCTTCGGTGCAAGGAACCGCTCGACAGGAAGCTCGCGAGCGTTACTGCCGATTCCGGCACCCGCGAGGCTGAACTTCTGGCAATCTTCCAAGAGAACGAATGTAGCGTTCCGGACGCTATCCTGTCCCTGGATCATGGGATCACCCGCCAATCGGTTCTTGCGCTGCTTGCTGGAGGTGTCTGTTCGCCACAGCAGGACCGGGACTTCTACGATGCGGTTTTTGGAGAGGCTGGCCTATTGGAGCGCTGGCTCAATGGAGATTCCCGCAGCGCCGGTCTCAACGCACGCATACCGGAAAGCGCTTCTTCGCAGTTTGTGGAGCCTGTTCGCGATATGCTAGAACAGGCGATCAACGGCCGCTTTGTCACGGGCGTGGAAGGCGCATCACGTCGATGCCATTTCACCAACACCCCGGTTGAAGAAAGTTCTCTATATAAGAGTAAGTCCGAAGGCATATATGCGCTGAAGGTCTCAGCCTTTTCGGGACGCGAGGGGCGACCGGAGTCCCACCGCTCGACTCGGTCGGGGACATATCTCTCTCCGCTTGCACGAACCGAACACGCGCTGCGCTTCCGCGACAATCATCGACGGGACGCGAAAAATATATCCTTTCTGCTGTCCAGTCCAAGCGTGAGCGGCCTGTTCGCCTCCCTTACGCTTGGCCCTGATACTGAAATCACGGAAATCTCAACTTATGAACTATGTACACTGGACGTAAAGAAAGTAAATAAGACATTTTCGGCATTCGACAGTTACGAGAGACGTATTCTCATCGGCCGCTACGAATCCCAGGAAGCCGGTCTTTCTGAGGCGATAGACATGGTTCTGCGCATCGTGGAGGCAAGCCTTCGTGCGGGTCGGGCAATACATGTGTTCCAGGGATTGCCGCACGAGGTGAACGACCGCGTCTATTTTGATTCCCTACCGCACGAAATCGTGCGTGGCCTCGGCCGGAAAGGGTTCCGAATCGAGGATCTCACGGAAGCCCGCAATCAATTACGCATTTGGAACAACGTTTGCCGGGCTAAACGGCTTGGTGTCTCGTTGGCCACGGCAATAATGAACCCGGACACGCGCCTGACGGCGCTTTGCGAGGCCATTACACAGATTGAACGATCTGAGGACAATGAACTCGCATCACTTAGATTTGAACTTCTACAGCAAGCACAAGGACTTATCATGACTGACACCGACGCTTCTCCCATTGTGCGTTTTGCGCGGGCAATGACCGGATTTCAATCGGCCCCTCACAGGGACAGCAGCCAAAATGATCGTACGCGCGGTATGCGGCTTGCAATTGAAGCCCTTGATGAACTCGGCCGAACTGGAACGACTGATCGTGAAACAGTGATTTGCGCGGTCGTCGCCGAAATCGAGAACGCGGCCGAACGCGAGACCGCCAAGCAGTTCACAGCGCGCCGCGAAGGAGACCCCACACATAGGGAGGCATTGACGCGCGCAGCGGAGATCTTCGCCGACGAGGTTTGGCTCAAAGTGTTTAAAGGGCGTTCCCCAGACAGCAGATCCCGCCGCAGTGCCGTCGGAATTTACCGGGTCGCGTTCGAGCGCGCCCACCAACAACGCAAGGGCGGCGAAGCCGTCTTCCCCACGTAATCGTATTGCACAAAGGAGCATGCCATGACTGCCATGACCGACATCCAGCCGTTTCTCGGATGCCTCGACGCACTTACTACCATAGCCCAAGGTGCGAAGAGCGAATATGCAATGCCAGCGCTCAAGAACTTGGGTTCGGTTACCATCCCAATGATCCGCGAAGTGATCGCACCCGCAACATTCCGCAACGAGCAGACTGAGATTACCGACATAGACGCTGGAGGAGTGCGTCGAGTCAGAGCCGTAGCAAACAAGTTCAAATTTGGTGAGCGCCAGCGCGGATTGCAGGTGCTGCGATTCTTCGAAGCTGGTGGAGCATGTCCCCAAAACCGAACGGAACTGCCAAAGGGCGGCACCGCAGGCAAGGTATTCGACCTTAACACCATTGTGTTCGGTGATAGCACCGATGCGGCCGGAAAGGTTCTACCAGTCAAGGCTTCAGCGCTCTATTCGGACGCGATATCGATTGCACCTTATGCTGATTGCGTCGACAAGACCTTCCATAATCGCGCAGCTGAAGATGGCACGCTTTTTGATGCTGAAACCAATAAGAACTCAAGCAACCTGTTTGAGCGTCACTTCCTGAAACCTGGAACGCTTCTTGTCCAGACGGTGACGTTTAATGGATGTACCGCACCGTTGGAAGCGATAGAGCACTTCCTGCTTTGCGTCGGACTGGCCGGCGCCTATGGTGGTCAGACCTCCATCTACGGCATCAACGTGCGCACACATCTTGCCGGGATATATGGAGCACCCTTTGAGCGCGAGATCTCTAGTCCCTACGTGCTGGCAAAGGCAATGGAAGAGCAGGAACAGGCCGTCTCCGACCCGAAGGCTGCTACGGAGTTTCTCGCAAGTCTGTTCTCGGCTCGTTATTCAGCGTCGGTCTCGGCGATGGATACACGCGACCTGCTTGGCCAGATGATCAGCAAAGTCGAGGCGAATGACAGTGAGTTGCGCACCCGCTACGTCGAGGGCCAACACAAAATAGCCGCCTTCTTCGACAGCTGGTTCAGCGGCATTAAAGGTTGAGGCCATGCACGCGGCGGATATGACGACCACACCGGTGCGGCTGGAGACACTCACGCCTCACCACTACCAGTCGTTGGCGATCCCTTCGGGTGTCGCCAGCCTATCGACTCACATGGCTGACCGCTCAGTGGCCTATGGCCTTGCCAGTGCCTTTGGCGCTCTCTCGGAGAGCGTCGCGCTTCCAAGCAAGGATTACCGACGCGACTTTTCAAGGATGACCTGGCTAGCGTCGGTTTTTGAGGCAGAAAACCCTAACCTCATGCGACCACAGGGGCGACGTCTGAACCTTGATCAAGAGGGCGGTTATCAGAAGTCAATCCAGGATGCGACCGGGACAGGAAACCTCAAGACTTGGTTCTTCATCCAAGAAGTTCCGATCGATACAGTTTACCACGGCGCGGTTTTCGGCCCTGACCCTTTCAGATTGGCAAGTAAGGTGGAGGGCGTGGATATCGAGCACATTGTATTTCGGGTGGGCCGCCATCGCGGAGGCATCGTTCGCATGGTGCGGTCCGAGTGGGCGGATGTCAGGCTGAACCTGCATACGGGATTCGTCTGTGGCGCGGACGTCACACGGGATGAACGCCTTCGCGTGGAAATTCCGGCGCTTTGGGATCTGCAGGTATCCTCGCCCCTGCCACTCGCGAACGCCCGGAAAATCATCGGCGACTGGAAAGCTTCAGCACTGGCGACAGGAACACGTTCATGAACAAAAAATCCATCGACCTGTCCGTCAGGCGTCACGGTGTCAGGCCCGGCCGGAAAAACCCGTTCGCGAAAACCAAGGCCGGCGCCTCAGTGATCCTAACCGATTTCCAGCTTCGGCTGCTTAAGGACAGGGCACCTGTCAGAATCGCGTCAGCGCCAACCGGAGCCGGAAAGACATTCGTTTTCGAACTTGCGCCACTCATTGGTAAAAATGTCCTTTTCATCGTTCCCACACGTCGGCTGGCACAGAATCTGGAAGCCTCGGTGCGGATGGTCATGGTCGACAACGGTTGGGACGATGATGAAATCGAGCGCCGTTTGGCGGTCTGGACATCGGATGCGACGGAACGCCTGAAAGCGTCGGGTATGACATCCGGTGAAATCCGGCGACAGCGTGTACGTCACCTGCGCGGGTTTGACGGATTTCGCGAACAGGGCACGTTCATCATCGCGACTCCGGAATCGGTAGGCCAGCTCCTGCTTAATCCGCCGCGTCTGTCGGGCGGACAGTCAGTGATGTCGCTAACGGATCTGCTGGCCCGTGATCATATCGTGTTTGACGAATTCCACCTCATCGAGGCGCGGGGGTTCGGTCTGGCCGCCGCCCTCTGCCGTGTCGCGAGCGGGCTTTCCATACGCCCGCATATCACCTTTCTGAGCGCAACCCCTATAGACATTATCGGCGTTCTCAACGCTTTCGACATTCCCGAAACGGAAATTTCGACATTCGGGGAGCATGCGGAAAGCTGGCGGTCCGGTGAGGAACCGTCAGACGCGCGTATCATTCACGGTGATGTCGGGATTACGGCAGGCCGCTACAGTGATGTCGTCGCGGCCTGTGACGGTGAGAGGGAGAGGATTGCCACGACCCTGGGCGATGGCCGATCCGTTGTGGTCATTCTGGATAGTGTCGCCAGGCTCAAGGCCAGACGAAGCGACCTCTCGAAGATTTTCCAGCGTCATGGTGTCGGGCCGGCAGACATTCTTGTGATCAATTCCATCGATGATGCCCATCATGCGTTTCAGGATGATTGTGGTTCAGGCGGTCGAAGCCTGGATCCGAAAAAGGCCCGTGTAATTCTGGCCACATCCAGCGTGGAAATCGGCGTCACCTTTAATGCCAGTCTGCTGATCATGGATCCCGGCCATGATTCCTGTTCGTTCATCCAGCGCGTTGGCCGCGTTTCCCGTGGCGACCTGCCAGGCCATGTAACTGTTACCGGCCCGGCGCCTATGCTTCGGAAATACCGTAGGCCTGCCGGTTCCGAACCGGACTCACTGATCGAAACTGACGTGAATGAATTCATCGGAAACGTGCTACGTGACATCACGCACAAATTTTCCACCAGGGATGCCGGTTTTTCAGGATCGGATCTACAGACATATCGGACGATGCCGAACCGTGCGGTCTGGTGCGCTTGCCTGTTCTGGTGCGCGTTGCGGCGGGTCTGGTCCGTTTATCCGGGTGAACGGGCCACACTCCGGGATTTCCAGCCCCGGAAAGTAGGAGCAATGGAAGCAAAGCTCGCCAGATTCGAGAAATCCGAGTTTGACAAACCGAAGGAGTGGGTGAAGGCCTTCATTCGCGAAGCGGTTCGGTTCCGCGACATTGAACCACGCCTGCGCGTGCGCTACGGGGAACGCATTGATCTCGTTCCGGAAAGCATGGTGGGTCGATACAGGGAGCTGTCAGGTTCTCCGATTCTTGAGGACGAAGAGGGCTTTTTCATCAGTCTCCAGCGCCCGCTCGAATCAATCCTGAAGGCCGGCGACACGAGGCCGTATCAATCAACTGTGCAACCTCTTTTGCCGCTTGATGGAATAGTTCTCCCGGCCATTCCACGCCGCTCCGCGGCAAAGTTGTTCGCCAATGCCATGGAGGGAACGACGCGCCACCCTTTCGGTGAGGAAGGTGACCGCCTGTGTGAAAACGCCGCGAATCTGGTACGTATGACCGGCGTCGTTCCGCTTGATGAACTTGATGAAGAGGACGTCACCGCAGCGCATCAAGGGACGGGCGTGGTGTGATGAGTGACCAGCTACACCAGATGGAGGAATTCGCGCGATTATGCGATCTCAATGATCTACATGGGCTGGCGTTTCAGCACCATTCGATCTGCCGTCGCCGCGCCTGGCTACACCTGAACAGGGTTGACTATGCGCATCTTGAAGAGCGTATGGCGCTCGGTACGCTTGCCCACGCTGCCAGCAGGGTTCGCGACCGTTCGGTGGAAGGATTGATGGGGATAGCGCCAGATCGGATCGACTGGAATGGGCGCATTGTTGTGGAAGCCAAAGGAAAGGGAGGCGCAGCGGGCGCGGTTTCCAGGCAGGCGGTCTACTATGCAATGATGCTTCACGCACGAACTGGTGAATCTTGGATTCCTGCAGTTGAGGTGATCTCGGAACGTCGGACGCGCGAAGTCATCCTTGACGGCGAACTGATCGACGAGATGCTCTCGTCCGCAAGGGATCTGGCGTCACTCGCGGACTCGCCTTGCCCGGAGGGTATTGACGCACCCATTTGCCAGACCTGCTCATATGCGCGGCTCTGTGGCAGGATTTGATGGAAACGCTGTTTGTTTCCAAAGATGCCCGCCTTTCAGCTGATGGCGGAACGCTGCTTGTGCGTACCAGCGATGGCAGGAAGCGAGTGCCCATCAAGGGGCTTCATCAGATCGTCCTAACCGGTGAGGCAGGCCTGACGACATCATTGATTGGCCTCCTGGGGCGAAACCGAGTCCGGATAACGGTGCTTGACTGGTATGGCAATGTAGTAGGCTCCTTTGAGCCCAGCGGCAATCCTCGAAGCGGACGCGTTCGACAGCTTCAGGCTCTGGTCGGAGCCGATGATACAAAACGCATTGATATGGCGCGCCGCTTTGTCCGGGCTGCGGCCGACAACATGCTGGCCAACCTGAAATACCGCAAGTACAGAGGGTTAGATGGTCTCGAAGAGTCGATTCAGGCGATTATGTCGACGATAGAGGCTCTGGCCAGAGCCGAAACCGTTGAGGCGCTGATGGGCCATGAAGGATTAATGCGCGCATGGTATTACGATGCGTGGAAATGTATTGATCGGCGTCTTGATTTCGGCACGAGAGTTCGTCGGCCGCCAAACAATGAGATCAACTGTCTGCTATCCTGGTTCAATGGATTGATGTATGCGCTGTGCCGCAACGAGATTGCAAAGACGCATCTGGATGATTGCCTCTCATTCCTTCATTCACCCCGTGAGGCGCGGGCCTCACTCGCGCTTGATCTCGCTGAGGTGTTCAAGCCACCAATCTGTGACACCTTGATTCTGGGATTGGTGCTGCGCGGAACCAATTGGTCATCATGGTTTGAAGTCAATGGCAATGTCTGCCGACTGTCCGCGACCGGCAGAAGGAAGACTTTGCAGATGTGGGCCGAGAAAGTCGACATGCCGACCGGTGGCGCCCACAGCCTCCGCGAGCTGGTTCTTCGGGAAGCACTGGCCATCGAGCGTCATGTGCTGGGAATAGAGGAATACCGACCCTGGCGTAGGAAGGTTTGATGTTTGTCTTGGTATCCTATGATGTCGCAACGGGTCGCACCGAAAAGTTTCGAAAGCTGCTGAGCCGCTATCTGGTCCATGAGCAAAATTCGGTCTTTTGCGGTTTGTTGGATCGGCCAACCTATCGGGAATTGGAGAACAGTTTGAAAGCAAAATTGACTGAAGACGATCGTGTGCTGATGCTCGTTTGTGAGAATCGTTTGAATATGGACGTGCGGCGTTTGGGCCATGACGATGACGGTATTAGCGTGGAGAAGAAGAGTGCGGTTCTCTGAAGCTACATGGAGGTATTGTGCAAGATCTGCACGGAAGCGTAGAAGAATATGAGCCTTGATGCGCCTTTGAGAGCTGAGAAACAAGGTCCCAATGGAATGAAGTGCTTGATTTCATAGGGGTCAACAATCCCCATGAGGGGTCAGGAGTCCGGCCGCGATCCGACGGCCATAGCCCATCTGTATTCCGCGTCAACAATCCCCATGAGGGGTCAGGAGCGAAGCGGGATCGCGGCGAACGACACGGTGGCCGACGGTCAACAATCCCCATGAGGGGTCAGGAGTCGCACAGGTGAGGCCAGAGATCGTGGGGCACCGCCTGTCAACAATCCCCATGAGGGGTCAGGAGGTGGACCTGTTTGACCGTCTGGCGGCGGCGCTCGGGTCAACAATCCCCATGAGGGGTCAGGAGCCGATCTTCCGTCTGGCGTCATCGCCGGTCAGAACGCGTCAACAATCCCCATGAGGGGTCAGGAGGAGGTTTTTTCGTAGGTAACACGCATGCCGGAATAGCGGTCAACAATCCCCATGAGGGGTCAGGAGGGGATCGCACGAAGACGACTAAGCAACGCTCGCGCGTCAACAATCCCCATGAGGGGTCAGGAGCAGCCATGGCGGGATATTGAGATTGTCGCGATGCAGTCAACAATCCCCATGAGGGGTCAGGAGCGAAACCATCAGGTCGCTCGCACCGACGGCGACCTGGTCAACAATCCCCATGAGGGGTCAGGAGACCAGAAAGATAGGCCCAAACCGTCATTCTGGCCCGGTCAACAATCCCCATGAGGGGTCAGGAGACCGGCCTACCGGCAGGCGCTTCAGCGTCTGCAGGCGCGTGGGTGTCAACAATCCCCATGGAGGGGTCAGGAGACCGCAACCAGGCCGTCGAAGTTCTCGACAACCGAGTCAAACAATCCCCATGAGGGGTCAGGAGGCCAGCGTGTGGTGGACATGTGGCGGGAGGAAGGCGTGTCAACAATCCCCATGAGGGGTCAGGAGAAGGCCATTCTTGGTCTGTTCGCGCCTGGTTCCAGCACGTCAACAATCCCCATGAGGGGTCAGGAGATCAACGAGGCAAGGCGGCAGGGTTTCATCGCTGATTCAAGTCAACAATCCCCATGAGGGGTCAGGAGTTCGAATGGTGGCCAGCCAACATCAACAGCGCGCTCAGGTCAACAATCCCCATGAGGGGTCAGGAGCTCGATTTCTGTCCAGGGCCCTACCTCGCCGTGCCGTCAACAATCCCCATGAGGGGTCAGGAGCACAGATTATACGCGACTATCGCGAGGGGCGGATACGTCAACAATCCCCATGAGGGGTCAGGAGCCGGTGATCCTCCCACGAGGCGATGAAGTCATCGACGTCAACAATCCCCATGAGGGGTCAGGAGCAGGTTGTTGACGTGTTTCCGAAGGTGAACACGAGCCAGTCAACAATCCCCATGAGGGGTCAGGAGGTTGTTGGTATCGACCTGAAACTGGGCGTAGTAATGTCAACAATCCCCATGAGGGGTCAGGAGGTTACTATGTCGGACAGATAAGGGCCAATGGGACGTGTCAACAATCCCCATGAGGGGTCAGGAGATGATAATGGTCTGGCCAAAGCGCGTCTTTTGGCCTGACAAGTCAACAATCCCCATGAGGGGTCAGGAGTACGTCCTCGCGGCAAACTCGTTCTCTGATGGTTCGGGTCAACAATCCCCATGAGGGGTCAGGAGAAGGCCATTCTTGGTCTGTTCGCGCCTGGTTCCAGCACGTCAACAATCCCCATGAGGGGTCAGGAGCTCCCCCGCACGGAGATGGCGGCCGCGCCATCCGGAGCCGGGTCAACAATCCCCATGAGGGGTCAGAAGGCCATCATCATCGAGGTCAACCCGGCAGTCCAGCGCCGGGTCAACAATCCCCATGAGGGGTCAGGAGACCGGGACTCGCGCAGCTGGTCGCCGGAGAGGGCGCGCGTCAACAATCCCCATGAGGGGTCAGGAGAAAGCATATAGACGAGGGCAGGCCATATATGCCGTCGGGTCAACAATCCCCATGAGGGGTCAGGAGCTCCGTGTGCAGGAGGTAACGGAAGCGCCGAATCTCGAGTCAACAATCCCCATGAGGGGTCAGGAGTTGAACGGTGGACGCGGAAAGGCCCTCAGGTTGTCCAGGTCAACAATCCCCATGAGGGGTCAGGAGTGCTTCACCGCTGGATACAGGTTGCTTTTCGACGGGGTGAGTCAACAATCCCCATGAGGGGTCAGGAGAAAACCGAGCTTACGGGTTTGTCGCCGGATGAAGCGGGTCAACAATCCCCATGAGGGGTCAGGAGATCGAAGTCGTACCATTTCCGGCGGCACATGAACCGTCAACAATCCCCATGAGGGATCAGGAGCAGTGCAGGTTTGGGCTGGATACTAGGTCCAAGGCGGTCAACAATCCCCATGAGGGGTCAGGAGCTGGAGCGCGAGCAGATAGCCTCCAGCCGCTCCCGAGTCAACAATCCCCATGAGGGATCAGGAGAGGGCCCGCATGATATTCAGGCCGCGCAGTGGATCGCGAGTCAACAATCCCCATGAGGGATCAGGAGAGGGCCCGCATGATATTCAGGCCGCGCAGTGGATCGCGAGTCAACAATCCCCATGAGGGGTCAGGAGACCATTGCCATTGACGTGACGGACAGGCTGCCAGAGGGCGTCAACAATCCCCATGAGGGGTCAGGAGTGGGTTATCCTATCCTCCAGGAGGTCCAGTTCGGAACCGGTCAACAATCCCCATGAGGGGTCAGGAGACAGTGATAGAGCCAACAGCGCGAGCGGTCACATGAAGTCAACAATTCCCATGAGGGGTCAGGAGAAAATTGAGTGCCGCGCCCTGAACTGCCCACGTGACATGTCAACAATCCCCATGAGGGGTCAGGAGATGAGCCGCTGGCCGGTTAATCGGTTCGTCGGCATCGTCAACAATCCCCATGAGGGGTCAGGAGGACCGCGCAGAACGCGGCATCACTGGCTACCGTTCCTGGTCAACAATCCCCATGAGGGGTCAGGAGACGACACTGAGCCGAGAGCGCGGAGACAAGCTCTGGTCAACAATCCCCATGAGGGGTCAGGAGTCGTGCTGAGGGATTTGCCGCTTCGCCGCCCACTTCGTCAACAATCCCCATGAGGGGTCAGGAGAGCGGGGATGCGGGGCCCGACCTGTCGGTGCTGGAGGAAGTCAACAATCCCCATGAGGGGTCAGGAGACGACCGGGCGGCGTTTCCAGAACTCGGGCAGGTGCGTCAACAATCCCCATGAGGGGTCAGGAGCGCGCGATCTGTGCGGCAGTCTCCGAGTTGATCCTGAAGTCAACAATCCCGTGAGGGGTCAGGAGCTTCCTGATACGGACGCGCTGCCTGCCGGACTGCAGCCAGTCAACAATCCCCATGAGGGGTCAAGAGGGGGGAGCGCCTATCCGGGCGATTCCGAGTATGCCGCGCCAACTATCCCCATGGGGGGGTCAAATGGCATAACCCAAATGCATGTCCACTTATGGTGCTCGACCATCGGAAGCCCTGGTTCCAGAACCTAACCGACAGCCTGATCGCCCGCTTCCACTAAGCCGGCTGGACTCCCGGAACCGCGTTCAGCGAGGAGCACCTGCCGAAAGCCGGCAACCCGCTGCAACGCGGTCAGAACCCGGTTCCCAGGTTCAGGAAATCACTGCCGCATTCGCTGCCCAGGCCACATCACCGGATTCCCAGCGCCCCAGCCGGGACAGAGCGCGGCTAAACCACCATCTGCGGCCGCATATCCTCTGGATCGATACCCGCCACCTCCACAGGAGTCTTCATCGCATCACGGCGGAACGGCTCACCCAGTTCCTGATTGATCATCGCCTCAATCAGCGTTGTCGTTCCGGCCATCTGGTCCTCTATCGCCTTCGCCAGCGCATCCGTCAGCTCGCCCATGCTGCGCGTGACCACACCTTTAAGTCCACATGCCTTTGCGATGGCCGCATAGCTTACGCTTTCGTCAAGCTCAGTTCCAACGAAATTGTCCTCATACCATAGGGTTGAGTTCCGTTTCTCCGCACCCCATTGATAGTTCCGGAACACGACCTGAGTGATCGCAGGCCACTCTGGCCGCCCAATCGCCGTCAGCTCCGTCACCGCGATCCCGAACGCTCCATCACCAGCAAATCCGACGACCGGGACGTCCGGGCAGCCGATCTTGGCACCAATAATGGACGGAAGTCCGTAGCCGCAGGGCCCAAACAGCCCCGGAGCCAGGTATTTCCTCCCCTCCTCAAAGGTCGGATAGGCATTGCCGATGGCGCAGTTATTGCCGATGTCGGACGAAATGATCGCGTCCCGTGGCAAGGCGGCCTGAATCGCCCGCCACGCCATGCGCGGGCTCATCCAGTCCGGTTTCGCGGCACGTGCGCGCTCGTTCCAGGTCGTACCGGGATCGTCCTCTTCATGATCCATGCTCGAGAGCCGCTGTGCCCAGGCCGACTTCGTCTGCGCAGTCACCCCCCGGCGCTCGGACCGGCCCCTGTCCCCAGCACCATCCGACAGCCGCGCCAGCAACCCCTCAGCCACCTTTGCGGCATCACCGACGATGCCTACCGCGATCGGTTTGGTCAGCCCGATCCGGTCGGGGTTTATGTCAACCTGAATGATCTTCGCATCGCCGGGCCAGTAATCCAGCCCGTATCCGGGAAGCGTCGAGAACGGGTTGAGTCGCGTGCCAAGCGCCAACACGACATCGGCCCTTGAGATCAGTTCCATCCCGGCCCTGTTGCCATTGTATCCCAGGGGTCCCGCAAACAGCGGATGGGACCCCGGAAAGGCGTCATTGTGCTGGTAGCCCACACAGACCGGCGCATCAAGTCGCTCCGCAAGCGCCATCGACGCCGGTATCGCCCCCCCAAGAACCACCCCTGCACCATTCAGGATCACCGGAAACTCAGCATTGCTCAGAAGCCTCGCCGCCTCGTCGAGCGCCGCTTTTCCGCCCGAGGGGCGCTCAAACTCGACAACCGCCGGAAGTTCGATGTCAATCACCTGGGTCCAGACATCGCGCGGAACGTTGATCTGCGCCGGCGCGCTGGCCCGACGGGCGTTGACGATCACCCGGTTAAGCACTTCCGCCACACGAACGGGATCACGGACCTCTTCCTGATATGCCACCATATCCCTGAAGGCCGCCATCTGTTCGACCTCCTGGAAACCACCCTGTCCGATGGTCCTGTTCGCGGCCTGAGGCGTCACGAGCAGTAACGGCGTGTGATTCCAGTATGCCGTCTTCACCGCCGTCACGAAATTGGTGATTCCCGGACCATTCTGCGCAATCATCATGCACATGCGGCCGCTGGCCCGGGTATAGCCATCAGCCATCATTCCACCGGATCCTTCGTGGGCGCAGTCCCAGAACGTGATCCCGGCTTTCGGGAACAGATCGGAAATCGGCATGAAGGCCGATCCGATAATCCCGAACGCATGTTCGATCCCATGCCGCTGCAGCACTTTCACAAAGGCTTCCTCAGTTGTCATCCTCATCAAACGGTCTCCCCTGGAATATCGGCGGCGAAATGGGCCGTGGTTGGTTTGCACAGGGGACTTATTACTTTGGGTCAGGCATTGCCAGTAGGGCGAGATCAATGACCTGGAACTTTCCTGCGCCATTCCACCCGCATTCACCACTCTCACCGAAAACATTCCGGCACCCGGTGCGTGACACGCGGAAAGGGAGAGATGACGACTGCGAATTCGGCCCGGCATAAGCGGTTACGCAGCGATCGAGGCCAAGGCACGGATCCTCACCGCCTCCGAATGCTCGCAGCACTATTCGGCCAGTCAGCGGGGCCTAACGCTAGTGGTCACGTAATTCACCGACAGATCCCGTTCCGAGACCGACCAGGACCATGATACCGGGCTGAACACGAAACCCTTTCTGTCAACCGTTTCAAGCCCTGCCCTCTGAAGCAGATCGAGAAGCTCTTCCGGGGTCAGGAATCTTGACCAGTCATGCGTACCCCTTGGCAGCCAGCGCATCACATATTCGGCTCCGACGATGGCAAGCATGAAGCTCTTCGTGTTCCTGTTGATCGTCGAACAGATCATCAGGCCACCAGGCCGCAGGAGATTCGCGCATTCAGAAAGAAAGGCCGGTGGGTCGGCCACATGCTCGACCACCTCCAGGTTTAGAACCGCATCGAACGTCTCGCCAGCCTCCGACAGTTCTTCGGCCGTGCCATGCCGGTAGTCAATGGTAAGATCCTGCCGTTCGGCATGGACCTGAGCCACACGGACGTTGCGTTCGGACGCATCAGCGCCAACAACCTCGGCGCCCAGACGCGCCATCGGTTCCGACAGCAGTCCACCACCGCAGCCGATATCCAGAATGCGAAGCCCCTCAAATGGCCGTGCCTGCACCAGATCGCGCCCGAATTCCGCCGAAATCTGTGCAGTAATGTAGTCAAGCCTGCAGGGGTTGAGCATGTGCAGTGGTCGAAACTTGCCATGCGGATCCCACCATTCCTCCGCCATGTTTTCGAACTTTGCGACCTCTTCTGTGTCAACGGAGCCAGTCATTCGGATATCCTCTTCGGCGTGAATTCCAGTCGTCCCGTAGCGGTGCGCGCCGAGATGTTATATAGGACACTTATGGACAGGGTTTCGGATAGACAAAAGAGCTCTCGATATATGCTCCATTCTCCGGTCGAGCCGTTCGATCGGCGGATGATGGACATGGGCGACGGCCACCGGGTCTATGTTGAGCAATGCGGCAGGCGGGACGGTATCCCCGTCGTCGTGCTGCATGGAGGACCAGGCGGTGGCTGCAGCCCGGCCATGCGGCGCTACTTTGATCCCGCGTTCTATCGTACGATCCTATTCGACCAGAGAGGATGCGGCCGCTCGCAGCCCCATGCCAGCGTCGAGGCCAACACCACCTGGCATCTGGTGCACGACATCGAATCAATTCGTACCGCTCTTGGCATCGAGAGCTGGATTGTCTTTGGTGGCAGCTGGGGGGCGACGCTGGCGCTGATCTATGCCCAGACCCATCCCGAGCGGGTGGCGCGACTGGTCCTGCGCGGCGTCTTCCTGATGACTCGGGCGGAACTCGACTGGTTCTACGGAGGGGGCGCCGGGCAGTTCTGGCCCGAACTCTGGGAGCGCTTCGTCCGCCCGATCCCGGAAGACGAACGGTGCGACCTGATCGCCGCATACGGAAAGCGGCTCTTCTCCGGCGACCTGATGCTGGAAACCCGCTATGCCCGGACCTGGGCGATGTGGGAAAACACGCTTGCCTCGATCAGCAGCGAAGGCCATGGTGGCGAAAGCCCGGCGGAATTCGCCCGTGCCTTCGCCCGACTCGAAAACCATTATTTCAGCAATGCGGGATTTCTAGAGGAAGAGGACCAGATCATCAACAGGATTGATAGGATCGCACATATTCCAGGTGTCATCGTGCAGGGCCGCTACGACATGATCTGCCCCCCTCTGTCAGCCTATCGCCTGCACCGGGCGTGGCCGCGCTCTGAACTTAAGATTGTTGGCAGGGCCGGGCATGCCCTGTCAGAGCCAGGCATCAGCGTGGAACTGGTACAGGTCATGAATCGCTACCGCCAGGATCCAGCCATCAGGTCTCTGGGGCAGTAGGCTGCTGAATGGAGCCGGAACGGCTCCAGTCGGAATTTGCGCCAATGCCTTTGGCCATATGGTACCGTCACGGCAGCCTTGGCGACCCTGGACGGTCGGCACCTATGCCGGGGCAGTGATTTCACGCGCCCAGGGACGTGACGGAATTCAGGCAGTGGGCTGCCTGCCACGCCTCCTGAGGCGGTGCTCGCTTCAGGTCTTTAACTCCCTGTGCCAGCCTGCTAACGTGGTTCTGCGTCTCGACGGAGAAGTTTAAGCGTGCAATCGGTTTTTCGGATTATTCTGCACCGGCTCCTTTTGGGGTTTCTGACGCTATTGGTCGTCTCAATAGTAATCTTCACAGCGGTGAACATGCTGCCCGGCGATTTCGCGCAGGCGGTGCTGGGGCAGGGCGCGACCGAAGAGGCGGTCAGGTCGATCCGTCGTGATCTCGGGCTCGACCAGCCATTTGTCGCACGGTATTTCACCTGGCTGGCCGGGATGGTGCGGGGCGATCTGGGAATCAGCTTCTCCCAGCTCAATTTCCAGTCAACCCTTGGCGGAACCCAGCTCAAGACCGTAGCGGAACAGATCGCGCCGCGCTTCTATAACACCATGTTCCTGGCCGGGGTGACGGCGGCGATTTCGGTGCCGGTGTCCGTTGGACTGGGAGTTCTCGCCGCACTCTATCGGAATTCGGCCTTTGACCGGGCAACGAACATCTTCACCCTGAGTTCGATCTCATCACCGGAATTCTTCCTGGCCTATATCCTGATACTGTTTCTGGCGGTTCTGAACCCGGTGTTCCCGTCACTCTCGAACATCTTCGAGGGGATGGGATTCGGTGAGCGCCTCAGCCGGACGATGCTGCCGGCGCTGACCCTCACGCTTGTGGTAACCGCGCATATGATGCGGATGACCCGAGCGGCCATCATCAACCTGCTGGCTTCGCCCTATATCGAAATGGCGCGCCTGAAGGGCCTGTCGCCCATGCGGGTGATCGTAATCCATGCCCTGCCAAACGCGCTCGCCCCCATCATCAATGTCATCGCGCTGAATCTCGCCTATCTCATCACCGGAGTCGTGGTGGTGGAAGTGGTTTTCGTCTACCCTGGAATTGGCCAGCTCTTCGTCGACAGCGTGAAGCTGCGGGACATTCCCGTCGTGCAGGCCTGCTGCCTCATCTTTGCCGGCGCTTACATTCTTCTGAACCTGACGGCGGACCTGCTGTCGATCCTTTCGAATCCCCGTCTAAGGCATCCCAAATGACCTGGTGGATCTGGATACTGATCCTTGCCGCCGCCGTCGGAGCGGTCGCCTGGACGTTCCGGTTCGCCGGGCAGCGGGCAACGAACGACACACCCTTTTTCCGCGACATGTCCTTCGGTGTGGCCTACGGCTATGTGTTCGGCGCCCTGACGCTGCTCGCCGGGATCTGGCTTTACGTCCAACCAGCGGAACTGAACGGAGCTCCGCGCGCAAGCGTCATGTTCTTCCGCTGGGCGGTTCAGGGCTTCATCCTGTTCGCCATCGCCGCATACCTGTTCCGCCTGTTTGGAAGACATGTCGGAAACCACGCGTCACGGCGGTTGTTCCGATCAATGCCTTTAACCGCGGCCTTCGGCTGCCTGACGATCCTGATCTACGCCATTGTGGCCATATTCGCAGGGCTGATCGCCCCCTACGGGCAGGAGGAGGTGTTCGCCACCGCGAATATCGTACCGGGCGGCAACCCAGCTCTGGGCGGGAATCCCGACTATCCGCTGGGCACTGACCAGATCGGTCGCGACATTCTGTCTCGCCTGATCTATGGAGCCCAGAATACCGTTGGCATCGCATTCGCTACGACACTGCTTGCTTTCTTTCTGGGCGGTAGCCTTGGCTTTCTGGCAGCGACCCTCGGGGGATGGCTGGATCAGCTTCTCAGCCGTGCGGTTGATGTGCTGATGGCTATTCCCGCGCTGATATTCGCACTGCTGCTGATGACGATCGCCAGTGTCTGGGCACCATCACTCGGAATCCCGCTGACCGTCTTCATGGTGATCATCATCGCCGTGATCGATTCAACCCGGGTATTCCGTCTGGCCCGTGCGGTGGCGATGAACATCGTCGTGATGGATTATGTTGAGGCGGCAAAGCTGCGGGGAGAGAACCTTGGATACCTCATCTTCCAGGAAATCCTGCCGAACGCGACGGCACCGTTGCTGGCGGAGTTCGGTCTCCGGTTCTGCTTCGTCTTTCTGACCATTGCCTCTCTCAGCTTTCTGGGAATTGGAATCCAGCCTCCCCTGGCTGACTGGGGCACGATGGTGCGCGATCTGTCCCAGTTCATCAACTTCGCATCCTTCGCACCGTTGGTGGCGACAGCACCACTCCTCGCTGCCGGAGCCATCGCATTGCTGACGGTGGCGGTGAATTTCGTCGTTGACTGGATGCTGAACAAATCTTCGGGACTGAAGGAATGATCTCGCCAGCATCCGAGGTTTGGTGGCGTGACGGAATCGCCCTGGATTCAGGCACAGCCGGGCAGAAGCGGGATGGGTGAAATGCGGAATGCCCTTGTGGAAATCAGGGATCTCTGGATCGAAGGCCGGGCCGACGAGACCTGGATTCCAATCATCAACGGCGTCAGCATGAGCCTGGACAGCGGAGAGGTTCTGGGACTGATTGGCGAATCCGGCGCGGGAAAATCGACACTTGGGCTTGCCGCAATGGGCTTCGTACGTGACGGGGTGCGGATCACGTCCGGTTCGGTGACTTTCGACGGCATTGATCTGACGACCGCCTCAGCCCAGATAAAGCGCGACCTGCTCGGCAAGCGAATCGCCTATGTGGCCCAGTCCGCCGCCGCCAGTTTCAACCCGGCCCACAAACTGATCGATCAGCATGTGGAGGCGCCGGTTCGGCACGGAGTGTCAGGCCGCTCCGAGAGCATCGTGGATGGAGTTGAACTCTATCGCCGCCTGCGTCTGCCGAATCCCGACGAGATCGGTTTCCGGTACCCCCATCAGGTTTCGGGCGGACAGCTGCAGCGTGCGATGACGGCGATGGCCATGTCCTGCCGTCCTGACCTGATCATCTTTGATGAGCCCACAACGGCGCTTGATGTCACCACGCAGATCGAGGTTCTCGCTGCCATTCGCGACATTGTCGAGCAGTTCGACACCGCGGCGATATACATAACCCATGATCTTGCCGTGGTCGCGCAGATGGCGGATCGCATCAAGGTGTTGCTCAAGGGAGACGAGGTCGAGGAATCGGACACACGCACCATGCTGGCCGATCCAAAGCAGGACTATACCAGGAGTCTCTGGGCAGTGCGCAGCTTTCAACGGCCCGTGAAGCCCCAGGCTTCTCCACGGGCCGTCCCCGTGATCCAGGTCCAAGGCGTTACCGCCGGATATGGAGACGACCCCGTTCTGCACGATGTCAGTTTCGATATCCATGAAGGCCGTACCGTCGCCGTGGTTGGCGAATCCGGTTCCGGCAAGTCCACCGCCGCACGCTGCATCACGGGACTGCTGCCACCGCGAGAAGGCCATGTCGCCTTCAGCGGTGAGCCACTGCCGCTCGACTACCGAAGGCGAACAAAAATTCAGCTTCGGCAGGCGCAGATGATCTACCAGATGGCCGATACGGCGCTGAACCCACGCAAACCGGTTGGCGAGATCATCGGGCGTCCCGTTGAATTCTATATGGGCCTGAAAGGAACGCGAAAACGCGAACGGGTCCGCGAGCTCCTGAATGAGATCGAGCTGGAGCCGGACCAGTTCATTGAACGGTTTCCGTCGGAACTTTCAGGTGGCCAAAAACAGCGAATCGGAATCGCCCGCGCCCTTGCCGCAGAGCCCCGCTTCATCATCTGCGACGAGGTGACGAGCGCTCTTGACCAGCTGGTGGCGGAAGGGATTCTGAAGCTTCTTGCACGGCTGCAGGATGAACACAGTCTCAGCTACATGTTCATCACACATGATCTGGCCACCGTGCGCGCCATCGCTGACGAAGTGGTTGTGATGAAGGATGGCCGTGTCGTCGAGCAGGGACCGAAAAACGATATGTTCACGCCACCACACCACCCCTATACCGACCTTCTGCTCAGCTCCGTGCCGGAAATGGATCCGGACTGGCTGACGGAATTGCTGAAACGGCGCGGAGTTGATAATGTCGGTGACGCTGCGGTTGACAGGATGTAACCGAATCACCTTCGGACACGGTTGCCGGGCCTGCCCGGAAATCCGATTGTGCCGGGGATAACCTTGGAGGATCAAAATGATGAATATTAGCAGACGTGGACTGCTCAAGACCAGCGCCGCCGCCAGTGTTCTGGCCGCAACCGGCGCTTACGCACAGAACCAGCCAAGTCGGGGCGGCACTCTTCGACTTGGCCTCGCGGGTGCCAATACCTCTGACAGCTGGGACGGGCGAACCCATTCGGACACCTATATGATCCTTATGGGGCATGGCTGCGTGTTCGACTGTCTCACCGAAGTCAATGCCGCCGGGGAACTGGTCGGCGAACTCGCCGAAAGCTGGGAAGCCTCACCGGATGCCAAGGTCTGGACCTTTGACCTCCGCCAGGGTGTGACCTTTCACAACGGCAAGGCTTTCGGAGCCGATGACGTTATCGCTTCATTGAACATGCATGTGGCGGAAGACTCCAAATCCGCGGCCAAACCCATCGTCTCGGCCATCACCGAGATGAAGAAGCTTTCCGACCATCAGGTGCAGTTCGTGCTCGCCGCAGGAAACGCTGACTTCCCCTATCTCATGTCAGACTACCACATTCTGATGTTCCCCGATGGCATGATTGAGGAAGCCATCGCCAACGGCATTGGCACCGGCCTTTATAAGGTCGAGTCGTTCGACCCGGGCGTGCGCACCGTCGTATCCCGTGTTGACGGGCATTACAAAGACGGTCGTGCTGGCTGGTTCGACTCCATTGAAGCCATTGCGATCAACGATGCATCGGCCCGGATGAACGCGCTGATGACCGGCCAGGTGGATGCGGTGAATCGGGTTGATTACAAGACCGAGCCCTTGATGCGCGCCAACCCGAATGTCGAGATCTTCGAGGTGACAGGCAACCAGCACTACACCTTCCCGATGCGGGCGGACATGGAGCCGTTCACCGACGTAAATATCCGCAAGGCGCTGAAACATGGGCTCAACCGGCAGGAAATGGTCGACAAGATTCTGCTTGGACACGGTGCGGTGGGCAACGACCATCCAATCGGACCGGCAAACCAGTTCTTCCATGCGGAACTGGAGCAGTTGAGCTACGATCCGGACAAGGCGAAATTCTACCTTAAGGAAGCCGGACTTGACAGCCTCACGGTTGACCTCTCGGCATCAGACGCGGCGTTTGTCGGCGCAATCGACGCTTCTCTGCTGTACCAGGCTTCGGCCAAGGCGGCGGGCATCGAGATCAACGTGATCCAGGAGCCGGCGGACGGATACTGGTCCAATGTCTGGCTCGTCAAGCCCTGGTGCGCCTGCTACTGGTCCGGTCGGGCGACAGAGGACTGGATGTTCTCGACCGCGTATGAGTCGGGCGTGCCCTGGAATGACACTCAATGGGAGAACGCACGCTTCCAGGAGCTTCTGTTAACGGGCCGTGCCGAACTCGATACGGACAAGCGTCGCCAGATTTACCACGAGATGCAGGAACTCATCTCAACCGAAGGCGCAACCATCATTCCGATGTACGCCAACTACGTTGACGCGAATTCGACAAAGCTCGCCCATGGCCCCGATATCGGCAATCTTTGGCAGCTGGACGGCAGCCGAATTGCCGAACGCTGGTGGTTCGCATAGGCATATCCTGCCAACATCCGGAAGCGCCCTGCCACAGCGGGGCGTTTTCGTTTCAGGCGTCGGGATTGTCCTGCACCGGAAGCGGAGTAACGGCAATGAACTGACGACAACGCCGTGAGGAGGACGGAAAGTGACTGAACAGGCAGTGATTGAGGAACGGGAAAACGGGCCGCTGGTGGTTAAGGGACTGGAGAGCTTCATCGGCCCAGACGGCGAAGCACTCGAAGCGAAACCGGTCATGGCGCTCTGCCGCTGTGGCGGTTCGGCCAATAAACCGTTCTGTGACGGTACGCACCGGAAGATCGGCTTTGAATCCCGGGGTGGCAACCCTGCAGGCAAGGATACATTGCTGTCGTATCGGGGTAAACAGGTCACCGTGCTTTACAATCCACGCCTCTGTTCGCACGCTGGCGAATGCGGGCGGCTCTCACCGGCAGCCTTTGATCCCAGCCGCAGACCATGGGTGAATCCCGACGCCGTGTCCGTCCAGGAGATCGAGGAGGTCGTGCGCACCTGTCCTTCGGGAGCCCTTCAGATCGAGGGGCGCGGACATCTGGTGCCGGAAGGCTCATCCGTTCGAATTGAGCGGAACGGACCCTACCGCATGGCGGGTGCCAAGCTTGATGCTGGAAGCGCAGGTAAGGGAGCGTCGTCCGAAAAGATGGTGCTTTGCCGCTGTGGGCTATCGGGGAACAAGCCATGGTGCGACGGCAGCCACAGCGATTCCGGCTGGACAGACGGCTGATGGCTCCGGTCACCGTACACACTGGCCAATATGTTCGGAACCTGGCGCTGTCGACGGCATGTCGAGAAGCGGTGCCTTCGGTCGTCACGGAAGCTGGCTCGTGAACAGGGAGGGAAGGAGACTTGATCCGCAGGACTGGAATGCCTTCCGTACCGAATTCCATAAGCTCGCGGATATCTGCATAGACCGACTGCAGGCTGCGCGCGATCTGCCATGGCGGCCGAAGCTGCAGGATATGGCCGAACGGGTCGCATTGGGTCAGGGTGGTGATGTCTTTCGGCGGATGTCTGAAGACATCATGCCTTTCGCCACCGGCAACACCCATCCCAGGTTTTGGGGATGGGTGCACGGTACGGGCCAGCCCGTCTCGGTCGCTGCCGAGGTGGTCGCCGCGACGATGAATTCCAACCTCGGTGGCCGCGATCACGGTGCCATCGAGGTCGAGAAGGCGGTCATTGACTGGGTCCGCGATCTTGCGGACCTGCCCGACACCACATCCGGCCTGTTGACAAGCGGAACCAGTCAGGCCACGATCATTGCGCTCTGCGCCGCACGCATGCGGATGTTCGGAGAAGTTCGGTCCCGCGGCATCGCTGATCTTCCCCGCATAAGGGTCTATATCGCGGAGGGTGGTCATTCCTGTGTAGCCAAGGCGCTTGAGGTGATGGGCCACGGTTCGGGTTCCCTGTCCAGGATCGCACTTACCGACGCAGGCCAGATGGATCTCGACTGCCTTAGTGATGCTGTCGATCTCGATCGATGCGAAGGCTTCCAGCCGCTTGCCGTCGTCGGCACGGTGGGATCGGTAAACACCGGCACGTTTGATCCTCTGGGCGAACTCGCTGAATTCTGTGCCGAGCGTGACATCTGGCTGCATGCCGACGCTGCCTTCGGATTCTGGACCCTTCTGGCTGATGAGCCATGGCGGTCGCTGCCGAACGGGATCGGAAGGGCTGACAGCATAGCCACGGACTTTCACAAATGGGTGGGGGTTCCCTATGAATGTGGCGCCTGCCTCATCTCCGATGGTGATCTGCATCGCCGCACGTTCTCGTCGCGACCGGAATATCTTGTGGGCCAGCGCGAAGGACTGGCGGGCGGTGACATCTGGTACACGGATTATGGAGTTGAACTGTCCCGTGGTTTCAGGGCGCTGAAAGTCTGGGCAGCCGTCGAAGCTCTGGGCACAGAGGCTCTCGGCGCGTCCATCACCGACAATTGCCGCCAGGCCGAGCTGATGGGATGCCTTGCCGAACGATCCGACTGGCTTGACCTCGCCCACCCGGTGGTCTCAAATCTCTGCTGCTTCACGCCCCGGCGTGGGAAATCCGCCGACATCGCCGCGAAGCTGCAGTTAAGTGGGGAAGCGGTGTTCTCGACAACGGTGATCAATGAAAAGGACTGCCTTCGTGCGGCGATCGTGAACCATCGAACGACCAGCGATGATGTCCGTGCCGCGATCAGGGCAGTCGAGCGTGAGGTCATCGCTTCAGGGTGAGGGTTCATTCGCACTATCGTAAACCAGTTCTACTACTGGAGCGTTGTTGGCTTCCGGAATGTTCCTGATTCAGACAGACAGAAGTGACCCAGCACTGCGCGATGTCGCCATAGACCGAATGTCTGATGGCCTTCGGAAACTCGGAATTCCAGCTCCGTTACTGACGCCCGAAGGCCAGGTTCATTGGCAAAACATGTTGGCTCATATGTTTTTCACTTCCCCCGTTCCACCCTGAAGTGCAACACTTTCAGTAGCGGGTTTCTCCCGGGTCGGCGCAGCATGTTGCGAATCGGCCAGGCAGCGGCGACAGTCCCGGTGAGTTGAGAACCGGAGACCGCCATGCCAAAGGGCTACCACCACCTGACCCAGCCCGAAAGATGCCAGATATACGCCCTGAGGAAAAGCGGGCTTTCGCAGGGAGCGGTCGCCCGGCAGCTCGGGCGTTGCCGCTCGGTGATATCGCGGGAGATACGTCGCAACAGCGGGGAACGGGGCTACCGGCACGCCCAGGCGCAGCGGAAGGCGGAGGAGCGACGGCGTGCGGCGTCATCGGTTCCGAGGAAACTGACGCCGGAGCGCTGGGCGAAGGTCACGGAGAGGCTGGAAGAGGGCTGGAGCCCGGAACAGATTTCCGGCCGGCTGCGGCTGGAGGACCCGGGGATGGCGGGCAGGCAGCGGATTTACGACCGCATCAGGGCCGACCGCGGGAACGGCGGCGGGCTCTGGAAGCACCTCCGGCGGCGTGGAAAGAAGCCGAACTGGAAGGGCGGCCGCCACTCGGGCCGGGGTCACATCCCCGGCCGGGTGGACATCTCCGGGCGCCCGCAGGAGGTGGAGGCGAAGGAGCGCGTCGGCGACTGGGAGGCGGACACGGTGATCGGAAAGGCGCATGGCGGCGCGGTGGTGTCCCTTGTGGACCGGGCCTCGAAATACACGCTTCTCCAGAGGGTTGACCGCCGGAAAGCGGATGTGGTCGGGAAAGCGATGGTCGACATGCTCGGTTCGCTCGACGCTCCGGTGCACACGATCACCGCCGACAACGGCAAGGAGTTCGCCGGTCACGCGGCGGTGGCGAAGGCGCTGGAAGCGGCCTTTTTCCTCGCCCGCCCGTACCACTCCTGGGAGCGGGGGCTGAACGAACACACGAACGGGCTGCTGCGCGAGTATCTGCCGAAGGGCACGGACTTCCGTACGGTGACGGACAGGGAGGTCCGGGAGGTGCAGGACATCCTGAACGCGCGTCCGCGCAGGTCCCTCGGCTACCTCACACCGGCGGAGGCGCTGCGGCGGGCCCGGCCTCCCTGAGCCGACCGTTCCGTCGGTCGGCGGGGAAAAGGCAGGCCACCAGGCGCGGCCCCCGGGGCGATGGTCGGGCTCCGCCCTCCCTTCGCCCCGGGGGCCGCGCCTGGCCGGCGGAAGGCCCTTGCGGTGCCGGAAGGGCGGGATTACGCTCCGATCCACGGGACTTTCGCCGTCCTGGACGCCGGATCGGGTGGCCTGGGGACGGAATCCGCCACCATACGGCCCTTTCCGGGGCGTTCCCTGCGCGTGGGCTCCGCCCCCCGCTGCGGAAACGCCCCGGAAAGGGCCGGGCGTTGCGCTTCGGACTGGAAGTGGGGCTTTCATTCTGAATAATGGTACAATCGTGCTGAAATACGGCCGGAATTGCGGAAAGAAAAAGTCCAAAAGCGATAGCCCTAATTGGGTGGGTACAATGGGCTGACACAGCTGGAGACGGAATTTGGGAACATCTGCCTTACGATAGGGCAGCATGGGAGACATGACAGATATTTCACTCGGCCGACGGCTGGTTTACGCGTTGGCTTCCGTGGCCCTATGGTGGTTATGCTATAGTGCTTTGGAATGGTCCTTTGACGTCCTGGATTTCATCCCGTATTATGGCACGGGAGGCATCTTTGCTGCCCTGGTGCTGTGTCCATATCTTTCCAAAGCCACACCACACCGTGGCTGGCGTGCCCTAGTACTCATTCTCGCCAGTAGCGCCTGCTATTGGTGTTCCGTTCAGTTCGCCACCCGGAGCCACGAGACGCTGGGCTTTATTGGTGCGACAGCGGTAGCTGGTGCCGCGGCTGCACTGTTCGTCCATCTTGCCACCAACTTCATCGCCCGGCTGCGCATCCTCGCGCCGCACCTGCTGCTGTTGACGGCAGCTGGCGGTGCGGCTGGCGGTGCGCTCGTCGGCGTCTCCTTGGAGTATAACTTGGGCATAGCAGTCAACCAAGCCTCATTTTTGCTGCCCGGCCATCTTGCCTGGCAACTGCTTACCTGCCTGACCCTTCACCACGCCTACAGTTCGACCGTTCGCCACGACCTGACCTGAAAACCGGACACGGGCGCGATTCAGATCGGTTTTTCATGCGGCGACCTTCATTTCGCCTGCTGTGGCTTTCCACTCGAAGAACCCGTTGATCCGCCTGTTGCGCTCGCAGCATCTGATCGCCTTGTTCCCGTTTACCCCCTCGACCGGAAGCACCCCAGGCAATCAACAACCTTCCCGTGAAGCTGCTCGTATTCCTCCAATTCCGCCACCTGACCCGCCCCGGGCATGTCACTATATATTAGTTGATTCCATAGGTCGCCCGTGCTACCTGATTCGCATGCAGGTCGGGATGCGCCATTTCGGGGAGGAAACGGTCGGGTGGCTGAGGTCCGCGGCGGCGGCGGGAGCCGGACGGCGCAGTCTGGCGGCGGGGCTGTGCGAGCGCGAGGACTGGACCAACGCCGCCGGAGCGCCGTGCCTCGCTTCCGCCCGGCTGGCCCTGCCGAAGATCGCGGAGCGCTACGGCATCACCCTGCCGCAGGCCGGATCGCCGGTGGCTCCCGGCCAGCCGCTGCCGGAGCATCCCGACGTCCGGTTCTCCGGCACGCTCGCGGAGCTCGGCGGTGTCGGGCTGGAGATGGCGGAGACGGCGGAGCAGCGGCGCGCCCTGCGGGGGATGATGGAGAGCCACCATCCCCGGGGCGACCCGTCCAATCCCGGCGCTCTCCTCTTCTACTGGATCAGCAGCGAACGCCTGGGGCGCGTCGGCGGGCTCTGCTTTCACGCGGCCAACTGGCACCAGAGGGCACGGGACGCCTACATCGGCTGGAGCGGCCGGGAGCGGATGGCGAAGCTGGGGCTGCTGGTGCAGAACTCCAGGTTCCTGATCCTGCCAGGCGTGGAGGTCCCGCACCTGGCCAGCCACGTTCTGGGGCTGGCGGCGCGGCGGCTTCCCGATGACTGGGAGAGGCTGCACGGCGTCCGTCCGGCGATGGCCTTCACCTATGTCGGCGCGGAGCGCCCGGGCACGGCCTACGCGGCGGCCGGATGGGAGTTCGCCGGGACCACCTCCGGCCATCCTCCCGGCCACCGCCGGGAGGGAGCGTAGGCCTGCGGCGTCTGGATGAGGCCGCTGGATCCGGACTGGCGCGACCGCATGTGCCGCGGGCCGGAGACGCCGCGCTGGCTGGGCCCGGCCCCGGCGATCCCGGAGGACGCCGACTGGGCGGACCTGGAGTTCGGGCTGTGCGGCCATCCCGACGGACGGGTGCGCAGCCGGATCCTGGCCATGGGGAGGGCCTGGGAGACCCGGCCCGGTGAGCCGGTCGCCGTTGTCTTCGCCGGAAAAAAGGATCAGGGTGCGGCCTACAGGCTGCTTTCCAACCCCAGGGTGAGCATGGACGACATCATCGAGAGCCACCGCATGGCCACGCTCCAGCGCTGCCGGGCGGAGACGGAGGTCCTGGCCATCCAGGACACCACGATGCTGGACTTTTCCGGCCTGAAGGGCTCCACGGGCGGTCTGGCGAAGCTCGGCGGCGGCGGATCGGGCAGCGTCGGCATCCCGGCGCACGTGACGCTGGCGGTGTCGGCCTCCGGCCGCGGCCTCGGGGTGCTGGCCATCGACGCCAGCTTCCGGGAGGGCGTCACCGTGAAGGCCGACCGCAGGCGCGGAGGCACGGGGCGGGCGGAGACGGAACCGGACAGGGCGGCGGAGACGGAGACGCCCGACGGTGGCAGCGAGAGCCGCCGCTGGCTGGAGAGCCTGGCCCTGGCGCAGGAGGTCGGGAGGACCAGCCCTGGAACCCGGATGGTCACCGTCTGCGACCGCGAGGGCGACATATGGGACATGTTCGAGGCCCAGGCGGAGGACCCCGCCGCGGCCGGGCTGCTGGTGCGCTCCAGCGCCTCGACCCGCCGCTCCGTCATCGCCGGCGGTGAGGTGGTGGACCTCATGGAGCACGTCTCCGGGCTGCCCGCCGCCGGGACGCGCGTCGTCCACGTCGCGGCGCGCGGCGGGATCACCGGGTCGCGTGGGCGGAAGGCCGTGAGGGCCCGCCCGGCGCGGACCGCGGAGACGGAGATCCGCGTCGCACGCGTCGAGCTGAAGGCCCCCGGACGGAGCCGCCAGACCCTGCCGGTCACCGCGGTGCTCGCCAGCGAGACCACCACGCCGCCGAAGGGCGGCCGGCGGCTGTCCTGGCTGCTGCTGTCCAGCGACGCGAAGCCCGACCTCCAGGGCGCCATCGACACCGTCAGGCGGTACGAAAGAAGATGGACCATCGAGGAATATTTCAGGACCCTGAAACAGTGCACCCGCATCGAGGACCGCCAGCTCGACGAGGCCGACGACCTCCGGTGCTGCCTCGCCTTCGACGCCGTCACCGCATGGCGCGTGTTCGACATCCAGCGCGCCGCGAAGGCCGAGCCCGACCGGCCCGCCCTTGATTTCCTGGACGAGGACGAGCTCACCGCCCTCTGGATCGGACTGGAGGATTACGGCTTCAGGGACGCCCGGGCCCCGCCCTTCGACGGCTTCACCATCCGCGAGGCCGCCATCGACATCGGCCGCTACGTCGGCTTCATCCCCTCGAAACGCCAGCCCCTGCCGGGGACGCAGAAAATGTGGAAAGGCATGAAATACCTCCTCCAGGCAACCGCATTCTACAGGGCCTTCAGAAGCCGGGGCCCGCTCAGGGAGTCAACAGTGCTATAGTGACATGCCCCGGGCCGTTTTCTGATCCATCCGAAGTTTGGGACCGTTGACATTTGAATCTGAACGTCAGGCCGAAACGGCCATTCAGACAATCGGGGGCAGTATGATGGGCGAAGGCAGGCAGGTCCTGACGGATGACATGTGGGAACGGATCCGGGACTTCCTTCCGGGTCGGAAGGGTACCCTGGAAGTGACGGCCAGATGATTGTCAATGGACCCTAGTTCGCATCGAAGTCCGGCTGCTCCGTGTACCGCGGATTCAGGGCTTCGCCTAGCCACCCGCAGGCATGAAAGAAATCAAGGACATGGATACTCTCCATGCCGACAGACACGACCTCCACCGGGTTCCAGACCCACCAGGTGCCGTCGGAGATTACGGCCACCCGTTCGAACCGGTGAGGATGCCCCGCCGCGAAGCCTCGCTGCACAGCCGGATCGGGAACGCCGAATGGTGCCCGCCCCGACCGACCTTGGCGTCGTCGATCTTACCGCTCCGCAAGACGCTGCCGTCGACCGTCCCCGCCCTGCGCGTCCGTGGATTCATCCCGACCCCGTCCCCGCGCAGGACCTTCGTCTCCCGCGTCCTCGACCCACCGTCCTCCCACCTTCCCGGACACCCCCTCAGAAGGCAGCGACGGGACGCCGGCTCCCTCCACCGAAAAGATCGCCACCGGCGGCCCCTCCGAAAGTTCCGGGACATGCTCCTGCCCGGACCTAACGATCTCCTGGCCGAGCGACACCGTCATGCGCACCTCCCGAGGGCGGCGGAGCCGATGCCGGACAGGTCGCCAAACGGCTCCGTCACGCGCCAGCCGCCCACCCCTGCAGACATCTGGATCACCATCCCTCCACCCCCGGCTTCACCGACCTGCCCTCGGGACCGGGCCACCAGTCGGGCGGATGCTTCACCCTGCCGCCGAAGGCCATGCGGTGAAAATACCTTCTCCCAATCTCCTCAGGCCCGACCACCGTTGTGAAAGTCCTGCCGCGAAGATCGGGCATCCGCCTCATCCCCTTTCCACACCCCGAACAGGCGGGAACCGGCAGCCCTGCATCCTTTATCTCAGAGCTGCCGAAACCGAGAGGGCGTTCGCCCTCATCGCACTCTCAATCGTCCTGACATCACCATGCGACCGACAGAATTCCGCCTCCAGCCAGTCGAAGTCACGGAAGAGGTCACGGAAACGGACATCGACCGGCTATTGAAGAGAACGACCCCGATACGTTCTCGGGCGCCCTTCGAACATGCGAACGCGGCTGTTTCTCTATCGGGCGCTAACGCATAGATGAGTCGCCGGGCAATTACCCACACCTTCCTTCAGGTGGTTCCGTCCGTCCATGACATGGGATGGCCGCCGGGAAAGGGCCTGCGCGCGACGGATTGACTGCACGTCAAAAACCTGCCCTGATGCGCCAGATTGCCCTTGCGTTTCGAATCCCGTTCGCCTATCTGGGCAGCGAAGAGCGGTGCTTCGGCTTCCACCCCCGAGGCTCCACCGGTAAATCCGACGGGTCCGCTGGCCCGTTTTTTTGTGCTTTGAAGGCGACCTGTGACTGATCTCGTTGCGAAAGCGTCCTTTGATCGGCGGCTGGCTGACATAATCGGCCCGGTCATCGAGGGAATGGGCTACGAACTCGTTCGGGTGCGGTTCATGGGCGGTAAGTCTGGAACCGTGCAGATCATGGCTGACCGGCCGGAAGGAGGAATCCAGATCGACGACTGCGCCGAGATATCCAATGCCGTTTCCGCGGCGCTTGACGTTGAGGATCCGATTGAGGATGCCTATACGCTTGAGGTTTCAAGTCCCGGAATCGACCGGCCCCTGACCAGGCTGAAAGATTTCGGAGCCTTCGAGGGCTATGAGGCCAAACTCGAGACCCAGGAGCTGATAGACGGACGCAGGCGGTTCAGGGGCGTGTTGGCGGGCACTGAAGGGAACGAGGTCCTTATCAACATCAATGAGGGAACGGTTGGCCTGAAGCTCGACTGGCTGGTCGACGCGAAGCTGGTACTGAGCGACAGGCTTATAAAGGAGTCGCTGAGCGGGCGCGACAGGAGGCCAGCGGAATGACTGTGACCGATCACGGTGATGAGGGAACGGGCTGAGGTCTGAGGAGTATTGATATGGCAATCACATCCGCGAACCAGCTGGAGCTTCTGCAGACCGCCGAAGCCGTGGCGCGGGAGAAAATGATCGATCCGGAACTCGTGATCGAAGCGATGGAGGAAAGTCTCGCACGGGCCGCGAAGAGCCGTTACGGAAGTGAAATGGACATCCGCGTGGCGATTGACCGAAAGACGGGCAAGGCCGCTTTTTCCCGCGTTCGAACCGTCGTCGAGGATGACATGGTCGAGAATTTCCAGGCCGAACTGACCGTCGAACAGGCAAGGCAGTATCTCGACAGCCCGAAAGTGGGCGATACGATCGTCGATGAGGTGCCGCCCGTTGAAATGGGCAGGATTGCGACCCAATCCGCCAAACAGGTCATTCTACAGAGGGTTCGCGACGCCGAACGCGACCGTCAGTATGAGGAATTCAAGGATAGGGCCGGCACGATCATAAATGGCATCGTCAAGCGTGAGGAATACGGGAACGTCATCGTCGATGTGGGACGGGGAGAGGCGATCCTGCGCCGAAACGAAAAGATTGGCCGCGAAGGCTACCGCCCCAACGACCGCATCCGCTGTTACATCCGTGAGGTCCGCCGCGAGCCTCGTGGCCCTCAGATTTTCCTGTCCAGGACGGCTCCGGAATTCATGGCCGAACTCTTCAAGATGGAAGTGCCGGAGATCTATGACGGCATCATCGAGATCAAGGCGGTTGCACGCGACCCGGGCAGTAGGGCCAAGATCGCGGTGATCTCATACGAAAGCTCGATAGATCCGGTTGGCGCCTGTGTCGGAATGCGGGGCAGCCGCGTCCAGGCTGTCGTCAATGAGCTGCAGGGCGAGAAAATCGACATAATCCCGTGGAACGAGGATGCGCCGACATTTCTGGTGAACGCGCTGCAGCCCGCCGAGGTCAGCAAGGTCGTCCTTGATGAAGAGGCCGAACGCATCGAGGTTGTGGTACCCGACGAACAGCTGTCGCTTGCCATCGGTCGCCGTGGACAGAATGTGCGGCTGGCGAGTCAGCTTACCGACCTCGACATAGACATAATGACGGAACAGGAGGAGTCGGAGCGCCGCCAGGTCGAATTCGAGGAGCGGACCAAGCTCTTCATGGAGAGCCTTGATCTCGACGAATTCTTCGCTCAACTCCTGGTCTCCGAGAGGTTCACCAACCTTGAGGAAGTCGCCTATGTTGAACTCGATGAACTGACGGCAATCGAAGGCATCGACGCGGAAACGGCAACCGAGCTTCAGGCCCGTGCACGCGATTTCATCGATGAGCAGAACCGCCTCGCACTTGGACATGCCCGGGAACTGGGTGTCGAGGACAGCCTGGTGAATTTTGACGGCCTGACACCGCAGATGATCGAAGCGCTGGCGGAGGACGACGTAAGGACCCTGGAGGACTTCGCCCGATGCGCTGACTGGGAACTGGCGGGCGGCTGGACAACCGTAGATGGCGAACGGGTCAAGGATGACGGGCTTCTCGAGAAATTCGACATGTCGATGAAAGAGTCACAGGACCTGGTGATGACGGCACGGGTCCAGCTGGGATGGGTGGATCCGGAAGATCTGATGGCAGGGGAAGAACAGGACGAATTCGTCGACGGTGACGCAGCTCTGGAGGCCGGGGCCTGATTCCAGGTCCCGCGGTTTGTGCGTGGCACGCGGCGGAAAAAGGAAAGATCGTGCGGCGTCCGAACGACGTTGCATCGCCATGGGCGAAGTTCGGCCGAAATCCGGCCTGATTCGATTTGTTGCGGCACCGGACGGCCGGATCCTGCCTGACCTTGCGGGCAGGCTGCCCGGGCGCGGTGTCTGGGTGTCAGCAGATCGGGTGGCACTTGAGACTGCGGTTCGAAAAGGGCTGTTCCCGCGGGGCGCAAAACGTCAGGTATGGGTTCCCGAAACGCTTGCTGATGATGTCGAGGCTCTGCTTGCGGCGCGGGTAGTCGAACTGGTTTCACTGGCCCGAAAGGCTGGCCAGGCGGTGGCTGGCTACGAAAAGGTCCGATCCTGGCTCGCAGGGGGCGAAGCAGTCGTGCTGATGCAGGCTTCGGACGGATCCGCTAGAGGTAAGTCAAAACTCAGGCCACCTGCTGGAAATGAAAGCCATATCAGGGTGCTGACGGCGAGCGAATTGGGTTTGGCATTCGGGCGTGAACATGTGATACACGGAGCGCTTGCCGCTGGCGGACTTGCCAAGCGTGTTGTAGGGGAGGCCCAACGGCTTTCTGGCCTGCGCCAATGGATCGGGGGAAACACCCCTGGAAAGGGTATAGAGACTGCATGAGCGAATCTGACGGCAAAAGGACTCTTGGCCTTCGGGGCACCCGGACGGGGCAGGTGAAGCAGAGCTTCAGCCACGGACGCACGAAGAACGTCGTCGTAGAGACCAAGCGCAAGCGCGTGGTCAAACCCAGTCCGGGAACCCTGGAAAGAAAGCCGGCTGCGCCCACGCCTGGACCGGGAGTAGATCCCGCGCGAAGACCCGCCGGAATCTCGGAGGAAGTCTTTGACCGCCGAATGAAAGCGATCGCGTTGGCGAAAAAGCGCGAAGCTGAGGAAGCAAGGCGCCGTGCTGCCGACGAGAAAGCCCGTGAAGAGGAACGTCAGCGCCGACTTGCGGAAGCTGAGGCGAAGGAACGGGAAGAACGGGAGCGGGCGGAACGCGCCCGAGCGAAAGCCGAGGAAGAGAAGCAGCGGCTTCAGCAGGAGGAAGCCGCTCGAGCCGCTGCCGAACAGGCGAAGAAAAAACCTGCGCCGCCCAGCACCGACAGCTCACGGGGTACAGTTAAACCCGCACCGACACCCAGAAAGCCCGAACGCGACACCCGCGACCGGGCGAAGCCCGGCAGGGGACGGGATGAAGGGCGTCGGTCGGGCAAGCTTACGCTCAATCAGGTGCTGGCCGGTAACGAAGGAGGCCGGCAGCGCTCTCTGGCCGCGATGAAGCGGAAGCAGGAGCGTGCCCGGAAAAAATCGATGGCCGGCAGCGACACCCGCGAAAAGGTCATCCGTGACGTGCAGGTGCCGGAAACCATTGTTGTTTCGGAGCTGGCCAACCGGATGGCGGAGCGTGTTGCCGATGTGGTCAAGGCATTGATGCAGAATGGCATGATGGTCACCCAGAACCAGTTGATCGATGCCGATACGGCAGAGCTCATTGTGGGGGAATTCGGCCACCGAATCACTCGCGTCAGTGCCGCCGATGTCGAGGACGTGATCCAGACAGAGGCCGACCGCGATGAGGATCTGCGCTCCCGCCCGCCGGTTATCACCGTTATGGGCCATGTCGATCACGGCAAGACCTCGCTTCTGGATGCGATTCGCAAGACCAAGGTCGTCGCGGGTGAAGCGGGTGGCATAACGCAGCATATCGGTGCGTACCAGGTCGATGTGCATGGGCAGCCACTGACATTTCTGGATACGCCAGGCCATGCGGCGTTCACGTCCATGCGGGCGCGGGGCGCTCAGGTCACGGACATAGTCGTGCTGGTGGTGGCTGCGGATGATGCGGTGATGCCCCAGACAGTCGAGGCCATCCACCATGCCAAGGCGGCGGACGTTCCAATGATTGTCGCGATCAACAAGATCGACCGGCCGGATGCCGAACCCGAAAAGGTGCGTACCGATCTTCTGCGGCATGATGTCGTTGTCGAGAAGATGGGCGGCGACGTTCAGGATGTTGAGGTTTCCGCGATAAATGGCGCGGGACTCAACGCACTGCTTGAGGCAATCGCGCTTCAGGCCGAGATTCTCGAACTTAGGGCGAATCCGGACCGTCCGGCTTCTGGCGCGGTGATTGAAGCGCAGCTGGACGTGGGCCGTGGGCCCGTCGCCACGGTGCTGGTGCAGAACGGCACACTTAAGCAGGGTGACATATTCGTAGTCGGTGAGCAGTCGGGCCGTGTCCGTGCGTTGATGGACGATCAGAGCAACCGTGTGAAGCGGGCTGGGCCTTCGGTACCGGTTGAGGTTCTTGGCCTGAACGGAACCCCCGAGGCGGGCGATGTGCTGAACGTCGTTGAAACTGAAGCCCAGGCCCGGGAAATCGTAGACTATCGCGCCAATCTCGCCAGGGATATGCGGGCGAGGTCTGGAGCGCATGTTACGCTGGAACAGATGATGGCGAAGGCCAGGGAAGGCGACAGCATTACCGAACTGCCCATCGTAGTGAAAGCCGACGTGCAGGGTTCCGCCGAGGCGATTGTTCAGGCCATGGAAAAGATCGGTAATGACGAGGTCCGCGTCAGGGTTCTGCATTCGGGCGTTGGTGCCATCACCGAGACGGATATTGGACTGGCCGTTGCTTCGGACGCACTTGTAGTCGGCTTCAATGTCCGCGCCAACGCATCCGCCCGTAATTCGGCGAATCGGAGAGGCGTCAAAATCCGGTATTATTCCATCATCTACAATCTGGTGGATGACGTGAAGGCAGCCGCTTCAGGGCTTCTATCCGCCGAAGTGCGGGAGAAATTCATTGGCTATGCCCAGATCAAGCAGGTGTTCAGAATCTCGGGTGTTGGTCAGGTCGCCGGCTGCATTGTCACTGAAGGCATTGCCCGCCGTTCCGCAGATGTGCGTCTGCTGCGTGACGGAGTGGTGATCCACGAAGGCACGCTGAAAACCCTGAAGCGGATCAAGCACGAAGTTGCCGAGGTCCAGTCGGGCCAGGAATGCGGAATGGCATTCGAGAATTACCAGGACATTCGGGTGGGCGATGTCATTGAGATTTTCGAACGCGAAGAGATTGAGCGGACGCTGGGTTAGGGTCTGCCGGAAACCCCGCCTTTCCGGTCGACCGCGGCAGCAGCGGTAGGCAGAAAGTGGCGTGACCTGCTGACCGCTGGAGGCAATGTCCGCGCAGCCGCGTCCACCAGAAGCCGTGCTGGCGCACGCCGCTAATGCCCAGACTCTCATGGCACCGCGAAATCGACACCGATGCTGGTGCGGGAAGGTGACCGTGCTGCGTAGGAAACTGGCCAAACCCGACTTCAGCATCATCCGCGATGGGCTGACGCAGGGCAATGACTGTCGATACCGCGATGCATCAGGATCGTCCTTCCAGCCAGTTGGCAGCTTCCCTTCTACCCGAAATCTGTCGGGAATGCCCTGCGGAATCGGGTCGATCCGTTCGAGTCGGCGCGACATCGCGGGATCGGCAGCATCCTGATTCCAGCCTCTGTGGCACTGGGTGGGAAGCTGGAACTCCAGGGAAGGTTCGGCCTTCATTCGCTGCCGCAGGCGAAAGGTCTCTATGCAACTGCCCGCGGCATGTCGGATTTGGGAAACGATCCAGGCTACGAGGATCCAGGTTCTTTCGGGATGACCACCGATCATGCGCTGGCCTTCATCACGAAGGGGAGACCAGAATGAAGATCGAAATCAGCAAGGACTGGTGCCTGCGCATGGCGCAGCACGAAGGCGATGGCGAGATCGGTGCGGTCCGACTGGCGGCGGACCCGGTGTTCGATGGCAGACCCGTTCCAGCGGATGTGGGTGACGGGAATACGAACGCCACATTGATACATCTGGACCATAGCCGACCTCGACAGAACCATCCCGAAAATGAAACCGATTGCGAAACGTCACTCCCTGAAAGATGATGCGACTCGGAGGTACTCGTGTCCGCAACCGCCAGGTTTGATTTTTCGGGTGCTAGTGTGCTCGTCGTCGGCGCCAGCCGTGCCGGGATAGGTGCCGCCATCGCCCGGGCTTTCCGGCATTCGGGAGCGATGGTTACGATTACGGGAATCGAGACCCAAGCGGTCGAGCCGGATCGGAACCGCTTCGCCTATCGCCAACTTGACGTGACCGATGCCGGGGCCATACGCGATCTGGCGAAACGAATGGATCAGCTTGACATATTGGTGAACTGCGCCGCAATCACCGCCAGAGGGGAGGAAATGGAACCAGCCTTCTTTTCGCGCGTGCTGGATGTCAATGTAACGGGCAGCCTGCGCTGCGCGGAAGCGTTCCACGGACATCTCAGGGCCAGAAGCGGCAGCGTCATCAATATCGCCTCCATGTATGCCCGATTCGGCAGCCCGAAAAACCCGGCCTATGGTGCCAGCAAGGCAGCTGTCGAGCAGCTGACAAAGTCACTCGCCATCGCTTGGGCGGATGACGGAATCAGGGTCAATGCGGTAGCGCCAGGATTTATCGTGACTGAACAGTCAGCCCGCGCGCGCTCTGATCCAGCGTTTGTGGCGGGAGTCACCGAACGCACTCCCATGCGCCGCTGGGGGCTTCCCGAGGACATTGCCGGTGCCGTGCAGTTCCTTGCCTCATCCGCCGCGTCTTTCATGACCGGAACCTGCCTTCAGGTGGACGGAGGATATTCAGTTGTCTAGAATGCACATATACGGATACGGAAATCGCCCGACTGGCTGGACAATGCCGCCATGACTGGATTTAACCAAATCGGCGCAGCTGTTATCGGAACAGGCTTCATAGGGACGGTTCATGTCTGGGCGCTGCGTCGGCTAGGTGTACGGGTTGAAGGCGTTCTTGGCTCTTCCCCGGAACGCGGCGTGGAGCGGGCAGCGGCCATGGATGTGCCCCAGGGATATGCGACGCTCGACGAACTGCTTGCCGACCCTGCGGTGGACATCGTGCATGTCACATCTCCAAATCACGCCCATTACCCGCAGGTGAAAGCGATTCTGGCAGCCGGAAAGCATGTCGTCTGTGAAAAACCCCTTGCCATGACGGCTGCGCAATCGGCGGAAATGGTCGCTCTTGCACAGGCCAGCGGTAAGGTCTGCGCCGTCTGCTACAATATTCGATTCTATCCGCTCAACCAGCACGCGCACGGCATGGTGGCGACTGGTGAGCTGGGTGACATCCGATTCGTAAGCGGCCTGTACCACCAGGACTGGCTGGCCAGGCCCACTGACTGGAACTGGCGTCTGGAAAGCCACCAGGGCGGCGAGCTACGATCGGTAAGCGATATCGGAACCCATTGGATGGACCTGACAGGCTTCATCACCGGGCTCAGGGCAACATCGGTGTTTGCGGAACTGAAGACCTTCATGCCGGAGCGACTGAAACCCAGGGGTCCAGTGGAGACCTTCGCCGCCTCAGGCGGAGAAACCGAGCCGAGGAGAATTGACACCGACGATGCGGCAATGATCCTTCTGCGCTACCCCAACGGAGCGCATGGCGTGATGTCGACCAGCCAGATCAGCATGGGCCGAAAGAATACCATGAAGTGGGAAATTGCCGGAGCGACCGCCTCCGCCGCGTGGAATTCGGAGTCGCCGGACGAGCTCTGGATAGGCCACCGGGACGCTCCAAACCAGTTGCTCCAACGGGACTTCGGGCTGATGAACGGGACGGGAACGGCCGCGGCCAGCCTGCCACCCGGCCATATTGAGGGCTTCGCGGACACTTTCTTCGCTCTCTTCCGGCAGGTCTATGAAGATGTAATGGCCGGTGGCCGCAGTCCGGAGTCGACCTATGCCGGTTTCGAGGATGGTCATCACCAGATGCTGTTCTGTGATGCGATCCTCACCAGCGCGCGCGAAGGACGCTGGATCGAGGTTTCCGATTCCTGAACCTATGGGGAAGACAACATGAAACTCGGCCTTCTGACCGCCCCCTTTCCTGAAACGGACCTGATGGAGGTCGCCAGCTGGGCCGCATCCGTCGGGCTGGAAGCGCTGGAAATCGCCTGCTGGCCCGCAGATGGTGGTGAGGCGCGGCGCTACGCGGGAACCAGCCACATAGATGTCGACGGACTCACCGCCGCGACAGGTTCTGAAATCGTGAGAAGCCTTGCCGAAATGGGCATCGAGATCTCGGGACTCGGCTATTATCCAAACCCGCTTCACCCCGATGAGGATCACCGCGCCGAGGCGATCGAACATCTCAAGAAGGTGATCTCGGCCGCGCAAATCATGGGGGTCGGGGTTGTCAACACTTTTCTGGGCGGTGACCGGACACTGGGCCCTGATGAGAACTGGGCCCGGGCGCGTGACATTTTTGCCGATGTGATAGCCCATGCACGTAACTGCCACGTGACTCTGGCTTTCGAGAACTGCCCAATGATCTTCAGCCGGGATGAATGGCCGGGCGGCCACAACATCGCCTATTCACCGCGTATCTGGCGCCGCATTCTCACCGAATGGGAGCTATATGTGGGCATGAATTTCGACCCGTCGCATCTGGTCTGGCAGATGATCGACCAAAGCCGCTTCATTCGGGAATTCGGAGCCCACATGGTGCATGTTCACGCCAAGGATGTGATGATCGATCGCGACGGCCTCTACGACAACGGTGTGATGTCAGCTGGCATCGGCTGGCAGGTGCCCAGGCTCTGTGGCCTGGGCGATGTCGACTGGAGCGGATTTTTCTCGGATCTCTACCGCGTGGGCTTTGACGGGCCAGTCATCATCGAGCATGAGGACCGGCTATTCGAAGGCAGCGATGAGAAAGTGAAACGCGGGTTCCTGCTGGCCCGCGATGTGCTGTCGCCATACGTGAAGTGAGGAGAAAACCGATTCAGGAATTCCAACCAAAAACAGAAGGGAGAATCTGATATGAGACGACTAATGACCGCTGCAGCGACAGCCGGGCTTGTTGTGGGACTTGCTCCGGCGGCATTTGCCGAAGGTTATTCGATCGGTGTTTCGAACACCGTACAGGGCAACGGCTGGCGCGAACAGATGATCTGCGCCATGCGGGCGCAGGCACGGGTCTCGGGAGAGGTCGATCAGCTGGTCGTGACGCACCGAAACACGGATGCCGCGGGGCAGATCGAAGACATCCGCAACCTGATCGAGGCGGGCGTGGATGCCATCGTGCTGAACCCATCCAATCCCGATGCGCTCAACTCCGCCATCAAGGATGCCATGGATGCAGGTATCGTCGTGGTCGCGGTTGACCAGGGCGTGACTGCGGAAGGCGCATACATCCTCTCCAACAACCAGTCCGAATATGCCTATCTGGGTGCGCGCTGGCTGTTCGAGCAGTTGGGCGGAAAGGGCGATGTTGTCTACATGCGAGGCGCCGCTGGAACATCTGCTGACAATGACCGTCATGACGGCTTCAATCGGGCTTTGGCCGAGTTTCCTGACATCAAGGTCGCCCATGAAGTCTTTACCGGCTGGCAGCAGGATCAGGGCAAACAGCAGATATTCGACTTCATCGCCACAGGGATTCCTTTCGACGGAGTCTGGACGTCAGGAATCGACAATGTGATCGTGGACGCGTTTCTGGAATCCGGTGCGCCTCTGGTGCCAATCGTAGGAGCGGATAACGCCGGTTTCGTTGCCATGCTTCAGGAGGTTGATGGCCTGCAGGGCGCTGCTGTAACCAATCCGGGTTCAGTCGGAGGGGCCGGCATCACTCTTGCCCTACAGATTCTTGGCGGCAACGCTCCGGAGGAACGGACGGTTCTGGTGGAACCGGTATTGTGGGAGAATACGTCGGACGAAGGCCGGGCGATGATCGCTGAGGCCCAGAATCCTAGCCTTGATCCGGAATGGCCGGTGTCAGTCTCAGTGCCTGGCTGGACGACCTATTCGATGGAAGACATCATTTCCTGCGAAGGTCCTGGCTAATGACATGATCCTCAGTCCCCCGACGTCTCACCGGGGGACTGCCCCTGTCACCGGTCGATTGCGGCTCTGGAATCGCAGAAATCAATGACAGCTCGAACACAGGCCGCAACGCTGCTGGATGCCAATGGCGTCTCGAAGCGCTTTGGCACGGTAAAGGCGCTGACTGACGCAAAGCTAAGAGTCGATTCCGGTGAGATCGTGGCACTGGTTGGTGCTAACGGAGCGGGCAAATCGACATTCGTGAAGATACTGACAGGCGCGCTTCGACCTGACGACGGGCATGTCACCATCCGCGGGTCACGAGCGAATGTTGGCTCTCCAGCCGAGGCCCGGCGTTCGGGGCTTGTGCCGGTCTATCAGGAACCGTCACTGATTCCCGATCTGGACATTCGTGACAATCTACGGCTTGGTGGAACGCCGGAAGGACCGTTCCTGTATTGGGTGAACGAGCTCGGACTTCAGAACCTTCGTCTCAGTGATATGGCCGGAAGGCTACCGCTGGCGACACTCCGAATCCTTGATCTTGCCCGGGCACTTGCCAGCGGTCCGGACGTCCTGCTTCTCGACGAAATGACCGCGGCGCTGCCAACCGATCTGGTCCTGCGAGTGCTGAAGGTCGTGCGCAGGCAGGCGAATGAAGGCTGCGGTGTGATCTTCATCAGCCACCGGTTTTCGGAAATCGCGGAACTCTGCGACCGTGCGAGCGTCCTGCGTGATGGAGCGACGGTCGGTGAGCTGACCATCGGTTCAGGAGTTGAGGACCGCGTAGTGGAGATGATGCTTGGCAAGGGTGTGGAGCAGGGTACCCATGCGCCAGGCGCCGGCCAGGTTGACCGATGCGCCGGTGGAGCAAAACTTGAGGTTCGGGGTATCGCGCAGGGCGGCAAGCTGTCGGATGTCTCGTTCGATCTCTATCCCGGCGAGGTCCTTGGACTGGTCGCGCTGGAAGGCCAGGGCCAGGACGAACTGTTTGAGGTTCTGTCGGGACTGCTGCGGCCTGACAGGGGAACGATCCTGGTTGGTGGAACGCCTGTAAGTTTCCGGCATCCAGCCGATGCCATCGCTGCGGGACTTGCCTACGTTCCCGGCGACAGGGCGGAGGCGCTTCTGATGGAGCGATCGGTACATGAGAATATCGCTCTGCCATTCTCCACTCCCATTGGCGGATGGGGCCCCCTTCGGCTCCGCCATGAGCGGGATCGTGTGGCCGTTGCAATCGATCGACTCCAGATAGACACCCGTGCTCAGGGCGCGGTTCGGCGCCTTTCCGGTGGCAACCAGCAGAAGGTCACGATCGGGCGTTGGCTGGCTGCAGGCTTCGAGACACTGCTGCTGTTTGATCCAACCCGCGGCATCGACGTACGAACGAAACGGCAGATCTATCCATTGGTGCGCGAACTGGCCGAGAGGGGCGCGGCGATTCTGTACTACACGTCGGAACTTGACGAAGTCCCGCTTGCCTGCGACCGCACTCTGGTGATTTTCAACGGTCGTGTCGTGGCCACTTTGGCAGCGAAGGATGCCGATGAGCCAACGCTCCTACGGGCGGCCTATGGCCTGACGGCCCAGGGTGCTGACGGGATGCGGACATGACGCGGCACATCCGGACGCACTCGTGGAACATCGGGCTGGTCGCGCTGCTCGTCGTACTGCTCGGTGTCACGAAACTGATTCAGCCAGGGTTCGGAATGTCGGGAATCGAATCCCTGACCCGTGCCGCGCTTCCTTATGCGTTTGCCGCCGCGGCAATGGCGGTGGTTGTGATTGTCGGCGGCATAGATCTGTCGGTCGCGTCAATGATGGCCGTCACAAGCGTGACCGCGGCGGTTCTCATGGAACATGCCAGTGGCGGTTCGACGGTGACGGCAGCGCTTGTCGCCCTGTTCGTCGGAATTGTCATGGGAACGATAAACGGATCGCTGGTCGTGCTCACCAGGGTTCCCGACATCGTGGTGACGCTGGCGATGCTGTTTGTATGGGAAGGGGTGGCGCTCCTGATCCTAAAGGCTCCCGGGGGTGGAGCGGCTGACTGGCTTATGGCAGCGGCGGTTGGCGGACTTACCGATGTCGTTGACTGGATCCCGAAAGCCCTGGTTCTCATGACCTTCTGTATCGCTGCCGTCTGGTTGCCCCTCAGACATTCAAGGCTGGGGCTGTCGATCTATGCGACGGGTTCGGATGAACTTGCCGCGTTTCGCTCAGGTGTTGCCGTAGGCCGTACCAGAATCGCCGCCTACGCTGTCGCGGGGCTGTTCTCGGCATTCGGAGGTCTGTCACTGACCATGCTTACGGGCATCGGCGAACCAGTGCCAGGTCCGTATCTCCTGGCTTCCGTCGCGGCCGTGGTTCTGGGAGGGGTGGCCCTCGGCGGAGGCCGCGGGGGTCTGCTCGGCCCGATCATCGCGGTGCTGATCCTGCGCCTCATCCGCCTGATGCTGACACTTATGGCAGTTGATCCCAATGTGACCACGATAGTGGAAGGCACGATTATGGTGATCGTGGTCATGATTGGTGGTCTGTTAACGCTGAAAGGTCGAAGACGGTGAATGATCTGGCCAAAACACCGCCGTTCACGGCAGTGGTCGGGCGCTTTCTGCGCGACCATTCACTGATTCCGCTGGTAGTGCTGCTATTCGTGCTGGCTGGTGTGCTGGAACTGCTTCGTCCGGGAATCATCAGCCCGTTCTGGCTCGGAAACACGGTGAAATTCGCGATTCCACTGGCAATGCTGGCAGCCTGCCAGACGCTCACCATGCTGACTGCGGGAATCGACCTGTCGGCAGGCGTGGTCGCCACATTCTCCGCCTTTGTCGTCGCTACGGTGACGCCACTATTCGGTGCGCCAGCGGGGGTGGGCATCGCGTTGGGCGCGGCACTTCTGGTGGGGCTTGTGAACGGATTCGGTGTTGGCGTGGCCCGCGTCCATCCGTTGATCATGACGCTTGGTACCGGTCTGGTCGCGACCGGCTGCCTTCAGGTCTATCAGCGATTTGTCATCGCCACGGGAACGGATATTCCCGATTTCCTGGAATGGATTGGAATCGGGCGAACTTTTGGAATGCCCAATGGGCTGTTCCTTTTCGTACCGTTCGCCGTGCTGATTCTGGCTGGGCTGCGGTTCACCGGATTTGGGCGGCTTCTGTTCGCTCTTGGCTCCAACGAACATGCGTCCCGCCTGTCGGGCGCTCGTGCCTGGCAGGTCTATCTTGCCCTCTATGCCCTGGTGGCGCTTATCGCGGGCATCACTGGTCTTCTTTATGTCGGGATGATCCGAGCGCCCTCGCTGTCACTTGCCAACCCGCTTCTGCTGCCGTCGGTCGCCGCAGCGGTGATCGGAGGTACGTCGATTTTTGGAGGGCGCGGCTCCTATGCGGGCGCGGTCGTGGGCGCGCTCATCCTGACAGTCCTCGGTACGATGCTGACACTTCTCCAGATGCCTGAAGGCGCTCGGCGGATTCTATTCGGCCTGATCATCCTGGCCGTTACCGCCCTACATGTGCGCTTTACGGACCAGAACTAACAGGAGGTAATCATGAAACGCTTCCGGATTGTCGGAGTGAGTTTTGACCACATGCATATGGGTGATCTTCTTCGGCAGGTCTCTGAGCATGGTGAGGCTGAGATTTCCGCAATATTCGACCCGGATCCTGCCAGAATGCGTGATGCGGTGGAGAAGTTCTCCATCCCTTCCGACCGCGTGTTCACGGATTTCGACGCCTGTATGGCCGCAGGCCCGTATGACATGGCGATCCTATGCGCGGCAACCGCCGACCATGCCGACTATACCGAGCGTCTCGCACCACATGGACTGCATCTCTTCGTCGAAAAGCCATTCGCCGCTTCGGTTAGCGATGCGCGACGGATGATCACTGCCATGGAGGGTACCGACAGGCTCATGGCGATCAACTGGCCGCTGGCCTGGGTTGAAAGCCATGCGACCGCGAAGCGGCTGATCGATGAAGGCATGATCGGTCAGCTGAACGAGGTGCATTCCTATGGTGGAAACCGGGGGCCACTGTTTCATCTCGCCGACAAGGTTGAAGTCAGCCCAGAAGAGGTAGAACGTCAGAAACCGACATCCTGGTGGTACAGGAAGGCTTCAGGTGGCGGGAGCCTGCTTGATTACCTCGGATACGGAGCGACGCTTGGCACGTGGTATTTGGATGGCGAAGCACCACTCGAAGTCACCTGCACCATTGATGAAACTCCGGGAATCGAGGTCGACCAGCACGCGGTCGCTGTCTGCCGATACGCGCGTGGCCTCTCGAAGATGGAGACAAGATGGGGCACGTTCACCGATCCCTGGACGATCCAGCCCCAGCCGAAATGCGGCTTCGTCCTCGTCGGCTCGGATGGCACCATATCGTCCTATGACTACGCCGACCATGTGACCGTCCAGACCCGGGCCAGGCCGGAGGCGCATCCGGTTCCGGCCGACCCCTTTCCGGAAGGACGGCGAAACGGGATCGAATACGTGATTGGCTGCATTTCCCGTGGCGAACCGGTGGGAGGGCCGCTTGATCCAGGGCTCTGCCTGACGGCGCAGCGCATCGTGGACACCGCGTTCCGATCGGCAATCGAGAAGCGCATGCTGGAACTTGTCCCATGACCGATGGAATCCCGGACACGGACATCTATGCCCTGAAGTCTGCGGAGCTGCCACAGATGGCAGCGCCCGATCTGCCATATCGCCCGCCCATACCGAAGGGCCCCGCCCAGAAAATCGGCCTGATCGGCGCAGGTGGTATCGCGGCCAGCCATCTCGATGCGTATCGAACCGCCGGATGGGACGTTACATGGATCTGTAACCGAACCCTGTCGAAGGCGGAAGCGCGGGCAGCCGAGTTCAGCCCCTTGTCACGGGCGACCGACGACTGGCGGGAAGTTCTGGATGACCCTGAGGTCGGCATTGTGGATGTCACGCCGCATCCTGCTGACCGGATGCCGGTAATCGAGGCCGCGATTGAGGCGGGCAAACATGTTCTGTCACAGAAACCGTTCGTTCTCGACCTGGATGAGGGGGACCGACTTGTCCGGCTAGCGGCCGACCGCGGCGTGAAACTTGCCGTAAATCAGAACGGACGCTGGGCACCGCATATGGCCTATATGCGGGAGGTCGTGAGGGCGGGAATCATCGGTGAACTCGTCTCGGCCCATACCCTGGTGCACTGGAACCATGGCTGGGTTGAGGGAACGCCATTCGACCGGATTGAGGATTTGATCCTGTATGATTTCGGTATCCACTGGTTTGACTTCGTCACGTCGGTTGTCGGGGACCGGGCGCGAAGTGTATTCGCCACTTCCGCATATGCGCTTGGCCAGACGGCAAATGCACCGCTGCTGGCGCAGGCGGTGGTTCGGCTCGACGGTGGACAGGCCTCGTTTGTCTTTGACGGATCGGTTCCGTATGGGCCTCGCGATACGAGCTATGTCTCAGGAACGGAAGGCAGCGTGATGAGCGATGGGCCTGACCTGGGCAACCAGGCCGTGACGCTGACCACGTCAGAAGGTGTTGCCCATCCTATACTGGAGGGCGAATGGTTCAACGACGGCTTCCGAGGCGCGATGGGTGAACTGATATGTGCGATTGAGGAGGACCGGGAACCCCTGAACGGCGCTTCTGAGAACCTGAAATCGCTTGAACTCGCCTTCGCCGCAATCAGGTCCCGGGTGACTGGCGACGAGGTCGAGGTCGGGGCGGTGCGTCGGATTGACGCGTAAGGGTCATGTAGGGCGACCTTCAGCCCGCTCTCATCCGCTGATGGTATCGAGCGGATATCGGTCTGCCATATCAGGCAGGGCACGACCTGTTGCTGAGCATGGATTCGATGTGCCTGTGACCTGGGACCGCACGGACCCGGATTCGGATTTCAGGCTGGACGGGCCTCCTCCTACAGCCAGTCCCGGAGAACCGGTATCAGCGGAATGTCGGCAGGTGGCATGGGAAATTCAACCAGCTTCCGTACCGGCACCCATCTGAGCGCCTGGCCCTCGCGTGACCGGGCCAGGCCCTCCCACTTTCGGCAGGCAAAGAGCGGCATCAGCAGGTGAAAACCATCGTAACCATGACTGGCGAAAGTCAGGGGTGCAAGGCAGCTGGTCCAGGTTTCGATGCCAAGCTCTTCATGCAGTTCGCGGATCAGGGCCTGTTCCGGCGTTTCACCGGATTCGACCTTTCCGCCGGGAAATTCCCAGAGGCCAGCCATCTCCTTCCCTTCGGGACGCTGTGCCAGCAGAACCCTTCCATCTCGGTCTATCAGTGCAGCGGCGGCAACCAGAACGACCTTCACGATCGGTACGCGGCGTTTATCGATATGTAGTCGTGGGTAAGATCGCAGGTCCAGACCGCGGCGGTTCCGCTCCCTACGCCTAGATCGACATGAATTTCCAGTTCATCGTTCTTCATGTAATCGACGCCGTCCTCCTCCCGGTAGCTCCGCGAAACCCAACCCTTCTCCGCCACCAGGATATCGCCGAGCCTGATGGACAGCAGATCACGATCAGCTTCGGCACCGGACTTTCCCACAGCCATCACGATGCGGCCCCAGTTCGGATCCTCACCCGCCATCGCCGTCTTCACCAGGGGCGAATTACCGATGGCCAGCGCAACCCGACGGGCATCACAATCGTCGCGGGCACCGGTGACGTGAATCCTGATGAGTTTCGTCGCGCCTTCGCCATCACGAACCACCTGTAACGCAAGATCCGCGATGACGTCGCGCATAGCACGCTCAAATTTCTCATCCGTTGAGACATTGGCACCGCTTTGACCCGTCGCGGCCAGTATCAGTGAATCGGATGTCGAAGTATCACTGTCGACGGTGATGCTGTTGAAGGTCTGCCCCACATGTCGCGAAAGCATGGCCTGCAGTGCATTCTGCGGAATGCGTGCATCCGTAAAGACAAAGGCCAGCGTCGTCGCCATATCCGGCGCGATCATCCCGGAGCCCTTCGCTATCCCTGCGATGCGGACGCGTTTTCCATCTGATAGGATTTCGCGAAACGCCCCCTTTGGAAAGGTATCCGTCGTCATGATCGTCTGTGCGGCCTGTTCGAATCCTCCTACTTCCAGTCCTGCCTTCAGCTCCACCAGTCGTGAGGTGATCCGGTCATATGGCAGCGGCTCACCGATCACGCCGGTTGAGCACGAGAACACACGCGCTTCTGGCACATCAAGGTTTTCGGCGACCAGGGAGGTGATCGCCGACACCGCCTTCTGGCCGTTTGAGCCCGTGAAAGCGTTCGCATTGCCGGAATTCACTATGATGGCCGCACCGGCCACGCTGTCGCCACCCAGCTTCGCCTGGCAGTCCAGAACGGACGCTGAGCGGGTGGAAGACCGCGTAAACACTCCGGCGATGGCCGTGCCCCGGGAAAGTTCCGCAAGCAATACGTCAGAGCGGTCAGCATAGCGTATGCCTGCCGCCAATGTGGCCAGGCGAACACCCGCTACGGGTGGAATCGCCGGGAATCCACCCTTCGGTGCCAGGGGCGAGACCGAAGCCGATTTCCGTTCGCCAAGCTGCTTGCGCAGAGTCCTGAGCTGACGCTTCAGTTTCCGGATTTTCCTCGACTTCGATCCCATCTGAGTCCCTCGGCCAGAATTATCGGTCAATCAGGGAGGCATCGCCCAGAATGCTGGGATCAATGCCAGACATATCCCTGATTTCTTTCCGCGCCGCTTCGACGATCGCTCGAACCTCGACGGCCAGTTTCTGCTGCCAGACTTGCTCCCGCAGCTGCTGTCGCACGTCCTCCAGAGCTGGCGGCGAACTTTCGCGGACATCCATCAGGACGATGACATGCCATCCGAACTGGGTCTGCACGGGGCCGCCGACCTGTCCTCTGTCCAGCGCCACAACCGCATTTTCGAATTCCGGGACCATCTGTCCAAGACCGAACCACCCTAGATTGCCTCCATTGGGGCCGGTTGGTCCGGTCGATCTTTCCTTGGCGAGTTCAGCGAAATCAGCGCCGTTCTCCAGTTCGCTCAGGACCTCCTGCGCCGCCTCCTCGGATTCGACCAGTATATGCGAGGCATTGAATTCCGTTGATGGGCTGAAATTCGCAAAGTTGGCCTCATAGGCCTCTTCGATCTCATCATCCGAAACCGAGACCGTTTCCGCAATTTCGGTGAGTGCCTCTCTGGCGAATAACGACCGACGTTCGTTTTCCAGATGCAGTTCGCTGTATCTGGAAAGGTTTGACCGCTGCTGGCCGACAGCTTCCTGCTGGATCAATCGTTCCAGAATTCCATTAAAGATCACTTCAGGCGGCAGCTGGCGCTGCTCCTCGGACAGATTCAGCGACATGGCGATCATGTGACCAACCGTGATGTCCCTTCCCTCAACGGTGGCGACCACCGTGTCGGCAGTGACGTCCTGGGCGGTTCCGGGCATGGCCATAGCCAGGCCGAAGGCGCCCGCGAGTAGCAGGGATCCATATTTTGACATATTCTTGGTCCTTCCTGTTTCCGAAGGCAGCGCCCCGGCGTTGACAGTGTCGATGCGGCAACCTACATCGCTTTGAGGCGTGAACGGCCGCTTTCCCGAAGCCATTCCTATGGGTCTCCGCAGGGGTGGGCAAGCACCCGCCTTGCACGTTGACGTCAGATCACAGACCAGGCGGAAAGAGAATGCTGGGTATTGGAACATTCGCCAAAAAGGTCTTTGGCACAACAAACGACCGAAGAATCAAGTCGACGCGTCCGACCATCGATATGATCAACGCGCTTGAGGCGGAATTCGAGAAGCTGTCTGACGAACAGATAAAGCGGAAGACGAAGGAGTTCTCCGAGCGCACCACGAATGGCGAAAGCCTGGATGATCTGCTCCCGGAGGTATTCGCCAATTGCCGGGAGGCTGCCCGTAGGGCGCTGGGTCTTCGTGTGTTTGACGTGCAGTTGATGGGCGGCATATTCCTGCATCAGGGCAACATCTCCGAAATGAAGACAGGCGAGGGAAAGACGCTGGTCGCAACCCTTCCGGCCTATCTGAACGCACTGACCGGGCGTGGCGTGCATATCGTCACAGTCAACGACTATCTCGCGAAGCGTGACGCGGAATGGATGGGCAAGGTCTATGATGCGCTGGGCATGACCACTGGCGTGGTCTATCCCCATCAGCCAGAGGAAGAGAAGCGTGCGGCCTATGCCTGCGACATCACCTACGCAACCAACAACGAACTGGGATTCGATTACCTGCGCGACAACATGAAATCGGAACTTTCCCAGATGTTCCAGCGCAGCCATCACTTTGCGATCGTCGACGAAGTGGACTCGATCCTGATCGACGAGGCACGCACTCCGCTGATAATTTCAGGTCCGGCCCAGGACCGCTCCGAACTCTACCAGACCATTGACGGCATCATTCCGGAGGTTCGGGACGAACATTTCACGCTCGACGAAAAGACACGGAACGTGACCTATACCGAGGACGGCAACGAATTCCTGGAACAGAGACTTCGCGATGCGGGAATCCTGCCGGAAGGTCATTCGCTGTACGATCCTGAAGCCACGACCATTGTGCATCACGTCAATCAGGGGCTTCGTGCGCATAAACTGTTCACAAGGGACAAGGACTATATCGTCCGCAACGGAGAGGTCGTCCTCATTGACGAGTTCACGGGCCGGATGATGGCTGGACGCAGGCTTTCCGACGGGCTGCATCAGGCCATCGAGGCCAAGGAAGGATGCCGGATCCAGGCCGAAAACGTCACTTTGGCAAGCGTCACGTTCCAGAACTACTTCCGCCTTTACGAGCATCTGGCGGGCATGACAGGAACCGCCGCGACCGAGGCCGATGAATTCATGGAGATTTACGGACTCGGCGTTGTGGAAGTGCCGACGAATATGCCCATTGCGCGGATTGACGAACATGACGCGGTCTACCGAACCACGCACGAGAAGTTCGATGCAATTCTAGGAGAGATCAAAACCGCACACAGCGCCGGTCAGCCCGTACTTGTCGGAACCACGAGCATCGAGAAGTCAGAGCATCTGTCACAGATGCTGAAGGACGAGAAACTGCCGCACAATGTTCTCAACGCCCGCCAGCATGAGCAGGAAGCGCAGATTGTGGCCGATGCCGGCAAGCTAGGCGCCATCACGATCGCCACCAACATGGCCGGTCGCGGCACCGACATCCAGCTGGGCGGCAATGTGGAAATGAAGGTGCTGGAAGCACTGGCCAGCGACGCCGAAGCCACCCCGGACGAAGTGCGGGCACGGATTGAGGGTGAGCATGCCGACGAAAAGAAAAAGGTTATTGAGGCCGGTGGACTGTTTGTCCTTGCGACGGAGCGCCATGAAAGCCGCCGTATTGATAACCAGCTGCGGGGCCGCTCCGGTCGGCAGGGCGATCCGGGCAGGTCAGCATTTTACCTGAGCCTAGAAGATGACCTGATGCGGATATTCGGGTCAGAACGCCTTGACAGGATGCTGAAGACGCTTGGCATGAAAGAAGGAGAGGCCATCGTCCATCCCTGGGTCAATAAGTCGCTTGAAAAGGCGCAGGGCAAGGTCGAAGCCCGCAACTTCGATATCCGGAAGCAGCTGCTGAAATTCGACAACGTGATGAATGACCAGCGAAAGGTCATTTTCGGCCAGCGCCGCGAGATAATGGAGACTGGGGATCTTTCGGAAATTGTTGAGGACATGCGCCACCAGGTGATCGACGATCTGGTGGACCGCTTCATTCCTCCGAAAACATATGCCGATCAATGGGATGCGGACGGTCTTCACGCCGCGATTGAGGAAAAGTGCGGTTTTGAGTCCGGCGTGAAGGACTGGGTCGAGGAAGATGGCGTCGACGACGGGGACATCCGTGCGCGGCTGACCAAAGCGGCCGATGAATTGATGGCGGCAAAGGCCGTACAGTTCGGCTCGGAAAATATGCGTTCGATCGAAAAGCAGATCCTCCTGCAGACGATCGATACCAGATGGCGCGAGCATCTCCTACGGCTTGAGCATCTGCGTTCCGTTGTCGGCTTTCGGGGCTATGCGCAGCGCGACCCGTTGAACGAGTTCAAGACTGAGGGCTTCCAGCTATTCGAAAGTCTCCTGAACACCCTGCGCGAAGACGTAACGCAGAAGCTCAGCCAGATTCGCCCGATGACCGATGAGGAACGCCAGGCGATGCTACGGCAGATGATGGCCCGTCAGCAGGCGATGCAGCGGCTGGCTGCAGCGACGCCCGCAGCCAAACAGAATGCGGGAGGAAGGGGCTTCGACCCGAACGACCGGACGACCTGGGGCAATCCGGGCCGCAACACACCCTGCCCCTGCGGCTCTGGGCGCAAGTTCAAACACTGTCACGGACGGCCTAGCTGAAGGTGGTTTCCAGGCAGCGCCCGAATTGGCGTCACGGAGTTCGGAGCTTCGCCCAAGCGGTTTCAGCGGTGAGGCCTGACATGCGCATCCGGACGCTTCCGAAACTGAAAGTCCAGTTCAGTCCGTCAGTTCTTGATGCTGTCCCAGAAGTTCTTCACCTTGGACAGAAAACTGGACGCCTGTGGATTGTTGTTGGAGCTCAGGCTGTCGAATTCGCGCAGCAGGCTCTTTTGGCGAGAGGTCAGATTCACGGGCGTCTCTACGGTAAGTTCGATGAACATGTCACCGATTCCGCTGCTGCGCAATGCTGGCATGCCCTTACCGCGCAGACGCATCTGTCGGCCTGACTGGCTCCCTTCGGGAATCCGCACGCGGGATCGGCCACCGTCGATGTTCGGCACCTCTATGTCGCCGCCAAGCGCTGCCGTCGCCACGCTGACCGGCACGGTGCAGAACAGATCCTGCCCGTCACGCACGAACAGCGCATGCTCCCGCACATGAACGAAGATGTACAGATCCCCGGCGGGACCTCCTCGCAGGCCGGCTTCTCCCTTTCCGGCAAGACGGAACCGTGTTCCGGTTTCGATACCGGCAGGGATGCTCACTGACAGAGAGCGGCTGGTCCGTTCACGGCCCGCACCCCTGCAGACGGAGCAGGGGCTGTTGACGATCTGACCCATTCCGGAACAGGTGGGACAGGCGCGTTCGACCATGGTAAAGATGCCCTGCTGTGCACGGACTCTTCCCAATCCGGAGCAGGTGGGACAGGTGAGCGGTTCGGTACCGCTTTCCGCTCCCGTGCCGTCACAGCTGGAGCAGTTGACGGTGGCGTCAATTTCAATCGTCCTTTCGATGCCTGAATAGGCGTCTTCCAGGGATACCTGAAGGTCGTAGCGCAGGTCCTCGCCGTGGGTGGCTCGCTGGCGTCCACCACGGCGGCCCATGGGGTCGCCACCAAACAGGTTTTCGAACATATCCGAGAATGCCGAAGGAAAGTCGGCGTTGGAAAATCCCCTGAACTCGCCTCGCTGCTGTACGCTTCCATCAAAGGCGGCATGGCCGAACTGGTCATATGCCGCTTTCTTCTCAGGATCTTTCAGAATATCGTAGGCTTCGTTCACTTCCTTGAACTGGGCTTCGGCATCCGGATTGTCCTTGTTCCGGTCGGGATGCAGATCCCTGGCTTTTCTGCGGTAGGCTCGTTTTAGATCATCCGCGCCAGCGCCCTTTGAGACGCCCAGGACATCATAGAAGTCGCGCTTGGCCATGTGTCAGTCCTTTTGGAACACGAAACGCATGCACGGAAGCCGCAGGCGCGCATGGATCGTGGCCGAACCGGCAGGTTCCGGAGCGGCCACGTCTCGCCTGATTGCGCCTAGTTGCGTTTGCCTTCGTCCAGATCTTCGAACTCGGCATCGACAACATCGGCATCGGGATCCTCGTTGGCCTTTTCGGACTGTTCGGCCGTTTCCTGCGCAGCTTTGTAGATGACCTCCGCGAGCTTTAAGGACGCTGTCGCCACGTTCTGGATCCCCGCCCTGATCTTTTCGGCATCATCGGCCTCGATCTGTTCCTTCAGGTTGGCGATGGCCAGTTCGATCGCCTCTATTGTTGCCGGGTCGACCTTTTTGCCGTGCTCCTCCATCGACTTTTCCGTACCGTGAATCAGGCTTTCAGCCTCGTTTCTGGCGTCAACGAGTTCCCGGCGCTCCTTGTCCGCCTCAGCATTGGCCTCGGCATCCTTTATCATCTGTTCGATCTCGTCGTCGGAAAGGCCTCCGGAAGCCTGAATCGTGATCCTGTGCTCCTTTCCGGTTCCCTTGTCCTTTGCGCTCACCGACACAATGCCGTTGGCATCTATGTCGAATGTTACCTCAATCTGCGGCAGGCCACGAGGTGCCGACGGAATGTCCTCAAGGTTGAACTGGCCAAGCAGCTTGTTATCGGCTGCCATTTCCCGCTCGCCCTGGAATACGCGGATCGTCACCGCGTTCTGGTTGTCCTCCGCTGTCGAGAATATCTGCGATTTCTTGGTCGGGATGGTGGTGTTACGGTCGATCAGCCGGGTAAACACTCCGCCCAATGTCTCGATGCCAAGCGACAGTGGCGTGACGTCGAGAAGGACGACATCCTTGACGTCACCCTGAAGAACCCCCGCCTGGATGGCGGCACCCATGGCGACGACCTCGTCGGGATTCACGCCCTTGTGCGGCTCCTTTCCGAAGAACCCGGAAACCTCCTCGGCGACTTTCGGCATTCTTGTCATGCCGCCGACCAGAACCACCTCATCAACCTGGTCCGCCGAGATTCCAGCGTCCTTCAGCGCGTCCCTGCATGGTTTGATCGACTTTTTGATCAGGTCGCCCACGAGACTCTCGAGCTTTGCGCGGGTCAGCTTCATAACCAGGTGCAGTGGCGTTCCCGTGTTCCTGTCCATTGAGATGAACGGCTGGTTGATCTCGGTCTGGGTGGAACTCGACAGCTCGATCTTTGCCTTTTCCGCGGCCTCTTTCAGGCGCTGCAGCGCCATCTTGTCCTTCGACAGATCGACGCCGTGTTCCTTTTTGAACTCATCGGCAAGGTAGCCAACGATTCGCATGTCAAAGTCCTCGCCACCGAGGAATGTATCACCATTGGTGGACTTAACTTCGAAAAGGCCGTCGTCGATTTCCAGAATGGTGATGTCAAAGGTTCCGCCTCCAAGATCATAGACGGCGATCGTTCTGGACTCTTTCTTGTCAAGGCCATAGGCAAGGGCCGCTGCTGTCGGTTCGTTGATGATGCGCAGCACATCAAGCCCAGCGATTTTTCCTGCATCCTTGGTCGCCTGCCGCTGGGCGTCGTTGAAATAGGCCGGCACCGTGATGACCGCCTGGGTAACCTCGTCGCCAAGATACGCGTCAGCGGTTTCCTTCATTTTCTGCAGGATGAAAGCGCTGATCTGGCTCGGCGAGTAGTTCTCGCTCCGGGCCTCAACCCATGCGTCGCCGTTGCCCCCGTCAACGATGCTATAGGGGACGATCTTTCTGTCCTTGCTCACCTCGGCGCTATCGGCGCGGCGGCCGATCAGGCGCTTGACGGCGAAGATCGTGTTTTCCGGGTTGGTAACAGCCTGACGCTTGGCTGGCTGACCGACCAGGCGCTCGCTGTCGGTGAAACCAACGATGGACGGGGTGGTGCGCGCGCCTTCCGAGTTCTCGATGACGCGGGGCTGCGAACCATCCATGATGGCGACGCAGGAATTTGTCGTTCCCAGGTCGATTCCAATGACTTTGGCCATTTTCAAGACTCCTTACCATTTGGCGATGTTTGTGGGGTACGGCCCTGGAAGGCACCGCTCTCCAATCCCTGCTTAGTTTGCGGGAAGTATGTCCCTGCAATGTTTCCTGCGCTATATAGGAACGGAGATTCGACCCTGCAAGCGAACGGGATGGACAAATTTCAGGCCATGGGCCGGAGGCCGGATAGACTGGTGGAACCAACGCTTTCCATTCGTGATGTGCTGGTCTTCAAGGGGATTCTCGACAGGCAGGCCCAGGCCGCGATGCTGGAGGATCTGCGTGAAGTGGTTGCCGCCGCGCCTCTCTTCTCACCGCAGACGCCTTACGGCAGACCAATGTCGGTCAGGATGACCTCCGCAGGAAAATACGGATGGCAGTCGGACCGCACGGGGTACCGGTATGAAGACCGGCATCCCTCAGGTGTGGACTGGCCTGCCATCCCCGACAGCGTCCTATCGATCTGGGACGCGGTGACGGGGCTGTCGCGGCAGCCGGACTGCTGCCTTCTGAACTTCTATGGGGCCGATGCGCGTATGGGGATGCATCAGGACCGGGACGAAACCGACTTCTCCTTTCCCGTCGTGTCGGTATCACTGGGCGACGACGCGCTGTTTCGCATCGGGAACAGGACACGCGGCGGGCGCACAGAGTCCATCTGGCTCTCATCCGGTGATGTGGTGGTCATGGGTGGGTCGGCGCGCCTGCTCTATCACGGGGTGGACCGGATAAAGTCCGGTACGTCGACCCTGCTGAAAGAGGGCGGACGGATCAACCTGACGCTGAGGGTCGTGGACTGACAGTGGATCCTGCGGATACTGCCGGTATTGCCGATTCTCTGGCGAGCGAGCATAAGCGGATGCTGGATATCCTGGGATTCCGGGCTGGTGCGCGAAGGAGCGGATATTGGACTTTGGACATCTTTGCCAGGTGATGCGGCGTCTGGCGATCGAAGCCGGGGATCTGATCATGGAGATCTATGGCAGCGATGAGTTCGACATAGGGATGAAGCCGGATGCAAGTCCGGTAACGGTGGCCGACAGGGAGGCGGATTCGCACATTGTGGCCGGTCTGCGAGCGGCCTTTCCTGGCGTAACCGTCGTGAGTGAGGAGCAGGCTGTGTCACATACCGAGCGGGCCGACTCTTTCCTGATCGTCGATCCGCTGGATGGAACCAGGGAATTCATCAGACGGCGCGGGGATTTCACTGTCAACATCGCCTATGTCGAGGCCAGGGTGCCGATGCGGGGAGTCGTCTACGCACCAGCGAAGGGCAGGCTCTTCCATACGCTTGCGGACGGCATGTCGGTCGAGGAAACCGGACCGTTTGCAAAAGGCGCGGTGGGGACATCAGGGCGCATCAGGGCGTCCATGCCTGACAATGACGCGTTGACGGTCGTCGCCTCGAAATCGCACCGTGACAAGGCTACTGATGACTATATCTCAAAATACAGGATCCGTGATTTCACAGGTGCGGGGTCGTCGCTGAAATTCTGCCTTGTCGCCACGGGCGAAGCCGACCTCTATCCACGACTGGGGCCAACCATGGAGTGGGATACGGCGGCGGGTGATGCGGTGTTGCGCGGTGCAGGGGGCCGGATGGTTCGGTTCGATGATCACGGGCCTTTCGACTATGGCAAGCCGGGATATGCAAATCCGCCCTTCATCGCCCATGCGCCCGGCGTGATCCTGTTGCCAGGCTGATGCGCGTTCTGATCTGCATTCCGGCGCGATACAGATCCTCGCGCTTTCCAGGAAAGCCGCTGGCGAAGCTGCGTGGCGCGTCCGGTGAGGCGCGAACCCTTATCCAGAGAACGTGGGAGGTAGCGAGGCAGGTTTCGGGGGTGGATCGGGTCGTGGTCGCGACTGATGACAGCCTGATCCGGGATGCCGTCCAGAGGTTCGATGCCGAAGTCCTGATGACGTCACCGGATTGCAGAAACGGGACGGAGCGCTGTTCGGAAGCGATGGGCGCGCTGGGCGGAGGCTATGATATCGTCGTGAACCTGCAGGGCGATGCACCTCTGACCCCGCCATGGTTCATTGAAAGCCTTATCGATCGCCTCGCACGGCATCCCTCGGCCGATGTCGCAACACCGGTGCTGCGCTGCGACGGGCATGCCCTGAACGGATTTATCCAGGACCGCAGTGCGGGCCGGGTCGGCGGCACGACCGCGGTCTTCTCCCGGGATGGACGCGCGCTGTATTTTTCCAAGGAAGTGATCCCCTACACGACGCGCCAGTTTGCGGATGATCAGATGACACCGATTTTCCATCATGTCGGAGTCTATGCTTTCCGGCCATCAGTGCTGGAGGTCTATCCACAGTGGCCGGCCGGACCTCTGGAAAGGCTGGAGGGACTGGAACAGCTCCGGTTTCTTGAACAGGGCCGTCAGGTTCTCTGCGTTGAGGTCGATGCCCTGGGGCGGGGGTTCTGGGAGGTCAATAACCCGGAGGATGTGCCGCGGGTCGAGGCGATGTTCGCCGAACTGGGGATTCAGTGATACCAGATGGGGATGATTGAGGCTGGATTGCGGAAATGTCGTGGGTTTCGCCCTAGTGAATGGAAGGCTCCGGAGCCCGTTGTTCCGACTGTCATGGCGGATGTGGAGCGCGATAGGGACGCGCTGATTTCTGCCCAAACAGGCAAGGCATGGATATGGTTAGAAAGATAACAAAGGCCGTCTTCCCGGTCGCGGGACTGGGCACGCGGTTTCTTCCGGCAACCAAGTCGATTCCGAAAGAGATCATGACCCTGGTTGATCGGCCGCTGGTCCAGTATGCGATCGACGAGGCACGGGCGGCGGGAATCGAACAGTTCATATTCGTCACCTCCCGAGGCAAGGGGGCGCTTGAGGATTATTTTGATCTCGCGCCTGAACTTGAGCAGGAACTGATCAGGAAGGGCAGGAACACGCTTCTGGGAGAGCTGAGGCGCACGAACATGGCCTCGGGCACCATTGCCTATGTGCGTCAGCACCGGCCACTTGGGCTGGGCCATGCCGTCTGGTGCGCCCGGCACCTTATTTCACCTGACGAAGCCTTTGCCGTCATCCTTCCCGACGACGTGATCGCCGCGGACAAGCCTTGCCTGCTGCAGATGCTTGAAGCCTATCGGGAAACCGGCGGCAGCATGGTTGCGGCAATGGAGGTTCCTCCAGAAAAGGCGTCCGCCTACGGCATGCTGGACGTCAGGGAGGAAATGGGACCGATCATTTCGGTCAAGGGCATGGTTGAAAAGCCGGAAGCGGGCAGGACTCCGTCGAACCTCGCTGTCATCGGACGGTATCTGCTGTCACCCAGGGTGCTGGATCATCTCAATGCCGGGCGTCCGGCATCTGGCGGTGAGATACAGCTCACGAATGCCATTGCGAAGGAAATCGAGCAGGGCGGCCAGGTTCATGCATACAGGTTTCAGGGGAAGCGGTTTGACTGCGGGTCGAAGGCGGGTTTCCTGCAGGCAACGGTGGCCTTTGGACTTTCCCGTGCGGATCTTCGGGAAGAGTTTTCGGATTTTCTCGTACGGATGGCCGGGAAACGGAAGGGTGGGCAGTGACGGCCTGGTCCGTGGAAGTGGCGATCCAGCGGCATGGGCGAATGACCAGCTAGCCTGGAAATCTCGCCAGACGCTCCCGGGCGGCACCCGCTGTTGGCTGGGTGGATTAGGTTCACCCGGAGACTGCGCCGCTTTCGGATTTTCACCAGACTCGTGACATGACCGGCGTTTGCGGTAACGGCATTTCTGCGCAAACATTGAGCAATGGAAGCTGATCCGGGTCGGGAATCTCGAAGTTCACCAACAGCATTGTGCAGACATCCTGAAGGATGGCGATCAGGTTGCGGAATCGGCATCACGCCCCCCTGTATAGTTGCGGTCATCTGGAGAAACCGTTCACCGCGACCATAATCGTGCGATGAGTCCTGTCGCCTTACCGGCTGTCCGGCAAACGCCCGGTCAAGTCACAGCCCGCTACACCCATCTCGCACGGAATTCAGTCAAGGCTTCGACTTCGAGGATCACCGACAGCACCGGAACTGACTTCCTGACTGACGGCGACCGGGCAGCGGAGGCGGCGCTTGTGGGAGGCCTTCCACGGCCAGGGGTCGTTCGGCTATTGTGAAAAGAGAACGTGATTCACGTGGATTTTCTGGCATGGTACCCAATGGCTAGAACACAAATGCCCATAACGCCCGCCCTGTTGACATGGGTAGGGAACGCGCTGGCTATACGCTGGACGAAGCGAAGCAGGACTTTCGGGAAATTGAGGCCTGGGAGAATGGCGAGTCCTTCCCCTCCTACCCACAGCTTGAGAGGTTGACGGACAAGTACGGCATACCGGTCGCGGTGATGTTCTGGCCGGAACCACCAGAAATCAAGCCAATCAGCACCTCGTTCAGGACCTTATCACAGTCTCATTTTGAGCTGATTTCGAGGCGGGCTCACAAACTTCTGCGCAAGGCAAAGGGATTCCAGATCGGTCTGGCCGAATTGACCGATGGCCGCAATCCAGCAGACCGGATGATCACGCGTGACCTGTCGTTCTCGATCAATATGCGCTTCAGCGACATGGCATATGAGGTGCGGAACTACCTCAATGCCAGCATTGAAGCACAGATGGGGTGGGAGAGTGCGGACAGGGCGTTGGAAAACTGGCGCCGTCGCCTTGGGGATGTCGGTGTTTTCGTTTTCAAGGACGCCTTTAAGGAAACGGATTACTCGGGATTTTGCCTCTATGACGATGAATTCCCGGTCATATATGTCAACAACACGACTACCAAGACACGGCAGATTTTCACGTTGTTCCACGAGCTAGCCCTACCGTGTAGTGATAAATCTGCATGGCAACGGATCGCTATTCACCGCGCAGCGCGTGCCGTCGACCGGCCCGGAAGCCGATCCGGTGGCCAAGGACCGCGCTGCTGAGCCGGGCCTGGCCATGCCACATGATCCGGTTTCCGGGTTCGGGGTCATGTTTCCGGCCGAGGTATCCGCCAAGGTGCGCGACCAGCCGGACGGCGTCGCCCAGCCGGTCGGGGGGCGGCATCCCCCGCTCCGCCGCATAGTCCCGCAGGAAGTCCAGGTCCCCGTCGGTGAACATGAGCTCGGGGTCGCAGTCGGGAACCTGGCGTCCCAGAAGGGTCATGGTCATGATCCGCCAGGCGGTCACGGCGTTGATGGCGATGGCCCGCTGCAGCCGGTCGGCGGTGCGGAACAGCAGGTGCTCGACCCGGCAGCCCGATTTCAGCACCCGGAAGAAGTCCTCGACCCGCCAGCGCTGGAGATAGTAGCCGACGGTTTCGGCCGCCGCGTCCGCGTCCCTTACGTCCAGCGTGGTCAGCAGGTGCCACCGTACCGGCTCCCCGTCCTCCGGCGGGGCGGTCTCCACGACATGGACGGCGGACACGGTCACCGGCTCCGCGTCCGGCAGCGCCCCGGTCGGCGGCAGGGTGACGCTCCGGAAACGCAGTTCGCAGACCGCGGTGCGCCTGCGCCGGCCCGGCCGGGCCTTTTTCCGGCTCGATTTCGGGCGCTCCGTGAGGCTGTCCAGCTCGACCTCGACGGTCCCCCGCGGCGGGCCTTCGGCCATCCGCGCGAACAGCTTCGGCCCCCGCCCGCCGAGGACCCTGTCATGCCTGGCGCGCACGAGCAGCCCGACCCGCGGATGCCTGCGCTGCGCGTCGAAGAGCCCGAACATGTCCGCTTCCCGGTCGCACACCGAGATCACCCGCGTCGCCCGGCCGATCTCCCGCGCCGCCTTCGCGATGTCCGCGAAGCCGTCGAGCCAGCGCCGCGTCCGGCGCCGTTCCTCCGCCTCCGGCGGACGCGGTTTCGACGGGTCGAAGCCGAGCCGGAGCACGCCGAGCGGGAGGCCGGTGCCGGTCACCGCGAGCGTCGCGTGCATGTGCAGGCCGAGCGTCCCCGCCCCGGTCTGGTTGCTCCCGATCACCTGCAGCCCGTCGCAGCCCGGCCGGGTCGCGAAGTTCAGGTCCGTGCCGTCCTGGATGGCCAGAACCGTCCGCTGGCCACGCATCCGCCGGACGCTCCGCTCCCGGTGCGGCTTCAGGATGTTGGCCACCGTGACCTCCGAATCCGCCGGGCTCTCGATCATGCGGTAGAACGCGCTGACCGCCGTGAGGTCGCTGTCCGGACTGGCATGTATCTTCCGCCCCGGATACGCCGCCAGCAGGGTGGCGCTTTTCACCAGCCGCGCCGATAGTCTCCTGTCGCCCAGGGGAGCCCCTCCCAGCTCGTTCTCCGCCCACGACGCCGCGTCCAGCCCCTCGCCCGGCTCCAGCGCCGGGGCGTGGTCGACCGGCGGCACGCCGAGCCTGCGCCGCCAGCCGCGGTCGAGCTCGTAGGCGAAGACCGTCTTGACCGTCTTCTCCCGGCGGTTTCCCCGGTCCTGGCGCCCGCGCCCGGAGGTCTCGCCGAGGCGCAGGAAGTTGGACGCCCGCAGGCAGATGCCCTCATACCCCTCGTCGGCGTAGGTTTCCACCAGCCAGGGGCGGTATCCATACCGTTCCCCGAAGTCGTCGGGAAGGCGGCGCAGGATCCGCCCCAGCGCATGGCTCGCCAGATGCGGGCAGCGGACCGACGGACGGATCAGGAAGCGGCTCAGGCAGACGACGCGGTGCAGGGAGTCCCTGCGCCCCGCGTCGCTCCAGGCGATCCAGCGGTCGCGGGCCGCCACGCGCAGGGCGGCGGCGGACAGGCCCGCCGCGCCGAGCCAGCCGTGCTCCGAGCCGATGAGATAGCGCACCTGGCAGCCGGCGAAGGTCGTGACACCGTGCGGATGCTCCCGCGCCATCAGCGTGTTCCAGAGCGCCCTCCGCCCGGAACCGGACACCGGCACGACCTCCAGTCCGCGGATCCGCGACGGATGGTCGGGAACGCCGGACGGCTCGGGAACCGGCCCGTCCAGCAGCCGCGGCCCCGCACGCAGCGCCGTCGGACGGGGCGGCGGCAGGACGAACTCCCCCGTGTCGCGCTCGATCTCCGCCAGCGCCTTCATGCAGCCCGCGAGCTGCGGACGGCCCGTGGCGGTGAAAAACGAGAACTCCCGGCAGATCCGGCGCCCGAAGGCGCTCCGGCTGTCGAACGGCTCACGCGAAAGGATGGACGCGACCCGCGCCCGTCCCTCCGCGCCGCGAAGCGTGCGGCTGATCTGGGACTGTGCCATAACGATCAGAACCTACAGACGCGGAATTCGGTTGTCCAGAGCTTTTTTCCACTACACGGTAGAGCTAGCCCACCTGCTCTTCCATACGAGTGGCGTGGACAAATTTCGGGATGATTACATCGACGCACTGGAGGGTGATGCGAAGAGCATCGAAATCCTGTGCAACCGATTCGCCGCCAGCTTCCTTGTTCCGCCAGATGCGTTTGAGCGGGAATTCGCGCCCCATGAAGCCAGCCAGGAAACAGCGGCCCTGCTGGCAGACCGTTTCAACGTCAGCCGTGAAGTCATCTACCGGATGTTTCTTGACCGTCGTCTCATCGATCAGGCAGAATACGATGTCGGAGTCGCTTCATTTTCGGCCGGCAGGAAAAACGGTAAGGGTGGAGATTACTACAATAATCAGATCGCCTATCTCGGCCTCGGCTATATCAGGTTGGCCTTCAGCCAATATTACGCCAATCGGATCGACGAGATGCAGCTTGCTGATTATCTTAACATTGCACCACGCAGCCTTCCCACTCTCGAGGAGAGGTTCCTGGGAAGAAGCGTATGAAATATGTGTTTGACACAGGTCCGTTCATTACCCTGTTCAAGAACTACTACCGCGCCACCTTCGTCACCCTGTGGGAAAATTTCGATACGCTGGTGGCGGCAGGCGATATTGTCTTAACCAGAGAAGTGTTCCGTGAGATCAAGGGACAGGAGGATAACCTCCTGACTTGGGCAAGGCGAACAAGGCAATATTCACAACACCGACGCCCGAAGAAGGTGCGTTTGTGGCAAGGATATATGCAGTCCGACATTTCCGTGCGAACATTGAGCAAAGGAAGCTGGTTCAGGGCGGGAATGCCGCGGATCCGTTCGTCATCTCCAAGGCGGCTGTGATGGGCCTGCCGGTGGTGACCATGGAGAAACCTCGTCTCAATGCTGCCAAGGTGCCCAACATCTGTCAGCATTTCGGGGTGCCCTGCCTCGGTCTCGAAGACTTCATGCAGTGGGAAGGTTGGCGATTCTGAATGTGCGGCACCCACCACCTTCGGCATTCCATCGCCCCGCTCGCCCAAGATCTGAGCGGGAGTCTCCGCATTATCAGCAAGCTGTTGGGCGAACCCAATCCAGACCACCGCACACCATACCCTTCTGACGCGGCATTCCCTCAAGGCATCGGCCACGAAGATCACCAACAGCATCCGCTCGGATTTCCTGAGGACAGGCGATCAGGATGCGGACTATGCATCACTCCCATCCTGGAGGAGCCAGTCACCGTAACCGGCTGTCAGGTAAATCCCGGTCGGGGCGTGGGGTGAACTCCTGCCCCGTGGCAGGAACGAAGATAACGATCTGTTTCCTTGCAAGGCTCCGAAGGGAGCGTCGTGACGGGCTCATGTTCTCGTCGCGCATCCAGTGGAAATTCGTCGGTGGCTACCCCAGGAGCGTACGGGACTTGCCTGATCGGACGGTGAGACCGACGGCCATGGGCCCGGCTGGACGGGACAGGACCTGCCAGCCATCCACTGTCCACCAGATACGCGACGCGAGCATGGCGTATATCTCACGAAGCTGACCGCCTGTCTGCTTTCGGGTAGGATTGCAGCCGTTAGAGGGCATCTGCATCGGAACCGTCAGTCATTGACTGACGTATGGTGAAGACAGCATAAACCACGTTATTGCAATCGTTCGACAACCGTCTGATGCCGACGCATTCCTGGTCCGACGTTATGCGATATGCTCAGGATTCAGTATATTGGCTCGGACAGGGACTAGATTGCGCAGGCAGACTATCCCATTGTATCCGTCAATTTGGGCGGTTATGCAGGTGAAGTCGTTCCGCAAACCTGCGGGAGTGATCAAATGGGATTCTCACAAATTGTCATTTGCTATTGTGATAATCTACTGAGCGTGTAATTGGTAACTTCAATCCAGTGCCTGTTAGGCACCCAATGCAACAACGGGGAACAATGTAATGACAGACAGATCGGAAATCGAACTTGAACGGGAGGACGACATCAGGGTCATGACCACAGAGGTCGTTACGGCTTACCTCGGCAGTAACCAGCTGGCCGCTCGAGACCTCCCGGGCCTGATTCAGGATGTCTTCAACACACTAAGTGGGCTTGGCGGTTCCGCGGAGCATGACGTGGAAGCTGATTCCGATACTGGGAATGAGGCTGTCGCAGCGATCGAGGTGGCACCGGAACCCGAGGCTGAAGAGGAGCCTCAGCCTGCAGTCGAGTCCGTGACGGCAGCTGAGAGTGACCAGCTGACGCCAGCGGTTCCCATAGAGTCATCCGTTACAGACGACGTGATCTATTGTCTGGAAAGCGGCCGGGGATTCAAGACCCTGAAGCGGCATCTGTCGAGCAAGTACGGTATGACACCTGACGAATACCGCAGAAAGTGGGGACTTCCGGAAGATTATCCCATGGTGGCTCCTAACTATTCCAAGCGGCGTTCGGAGACCGCGAAGAAAATCGGCCTTGGCAGAAGGCCGAGGAACGCCTGAGTCCATAAGTGCCAGAATTTCAGCTCTGATCAGATCCTCAATCTGTAGCTACAGCCGGTGTGGCCCAGCTTAGGCGGAAACACCGTCTGGCAATTGATGCTTTGGCACAGTTCGGGTCGGATAGAGAACCTCGACGGATGACAGGCTATGGTAGGGTTCCGTGCCGGAGCCAAGAGGCATCACCTTTCTTTGGCTCAACGGCGCCATCCGGCAGGTGCCAGCTGATGCTCTGAATCCACGCTAAGGGTACCTGGTCCCGTCAGGGTGGGGCCGCGTGCCTAATGATGGTTTCGAGTTTGAAGCCGGAGCATGACTGGGGTGGTCCCACCAACAACCCTGATCTACCTCAATATCATGGCACAACGTACGGAATCTGTGGCCGAGGGTTTTGGCCACCAACCACTCGACCTGTATGATCATGTGCAATGCAACGGCAGCCGCTGGGAGAGGCGAATTCCCTGCTGGCATAGACAAAAGCAGGTTCGTTCCGCGGCCAAATTCGTGTAGCACCAGTGAAGGCTGAAGAACCGTAACCATCCGCCTCACCCATCGGGCCCTTGGTCTCGTCCCATCATACGGGCAGTACCACAGGCGGGGAACCGGTCCCTTTCGGCGGAACAATGACCCGCGATGCCGCACCTGTCCAAGGGCTCCTCGCAGGCAGTCGCCATGGGCAACCAAAGTCCATGTTCTTCCTGGTATTATCGCCCAGGGTGATTGATGGTGAGAGCGCGAAAGCGCCAGGGCCACTGGGTTGCTGGGTCAGCTGCCTCGATAGGTCGAGTAACCGAATGGTGAAAGGAGCAGAGGGACGTGGTAATGTGACTGTTCCGACATATGGAAACGGATCGGAATTATGTCGAGGAACCGCGGATGCCGTGGTTGCTCAGATGGATAGCCATGACGGTCGAGATAGTCACCAGCATGGAATTCCAGTTCGTACAAGCCGGTACTGAACCTTTCTGGAGGAAGTATCCGTTCGTCAGTGCGTCCGTCTTCGTTGGTGATGGTGGAGATTAGGTGCGTTCGTGAGTCGCCGTCGATGCGGAACAGTTCTATTCGCATTCCTTTTGCCGGACGGCCCGACGCGGTATCAAGCACATGGGTTGTTAGTTGGCCGGGCATAGCAGATCTCCTTACGCTTCCGGTGAATGTTACCGCTCCGAATCTTCCGCACCACGGTGAAGTGCAACACCGTCAACCGTGGGATTCCGCCACCTGTCACGGAAGCTTCCGGATCCATCCAGTGAGGAACGGCGGCGACAGGATTGTGGGCATTGCATCACAGCCGGATGCCGCAGCTCATACCAGAGGGTGAGGTAAAGCATCACTCTACAGTGGAGCTGGAACTGCAGGTTTCGCAGCCCTCTCTGCGTGTTATCCTGATCGTTCGGGTTTCGCCGTAAAGTGAATCGTAAATCATCATTCGTCCCAATAATGGTTCGCCAGCCTGGGTGGCCAATTTGACCGTCTCCACGGCCATCATTGCACCCAATACTCCAGGCAAAGGCCCCAGAACGCCCGCTTCGGCACAGCTAGGCGCAAGTCCTGATGCGGGTGGTTCGGGAAAAACGCATTGATAGCATGGCGCACCCTGGGCCGGATCGAACACGCTGATCTGTCCTTCCCATTGCGTCAGTGCAGCGGAGACCAACGGCTTTCCCGCAGCTACGCAGATTCGGTTGGTCAGGTATCGCGTGTCAAAATTGTCGGTTCCATCCAGAACGATATCATAGTCAGCTACCAGACTGCCGGCAATGTCGTCCGTCAACCGACGGTGATATGGCCGGATTTCGACAAACGGATTCAGCTCTCTCATGGCTCTTTCTGCCGAAAACACTTTCGGTATGCCGATTCTCTGGTCAGCATGCGCGATCTGCCGCTGCAGGTTTGTGATCTCGACCACATCTTCGTCGATCACCCCAATGGTTCCGGTGCCCGCTGCCGCAAGATACATCAGCGCGGGTGAACCCAGTCCACCTGCACCGATAACCAGCACCTTCGCCTCTTTCAGTCTCTTCTGGCCTGGCCCTCCTATCTCGCGAAGCATGATATGCCGTGCGTAGCGTGTGACTTCCGTATCCCTGAACGTATTTCGCGGAGGGTGCTCCTGTGGTGCAGGCCGCGCCCTCTCTTTCAGCCATCGCAGTCCGGTGCCGTAGACGAGCGCCAGCGCCGCAATGCCTCCAAGCATCAGCCATTCGCCAGGTGATCCACCAAGGACAGCTGACAGCGGATGGTTCTGTGGCAATATGGCGACCGTCAGCAGGGCAATCGAATACAGGACCGCAATCAATACCAGCCGCGTCTGGCGGCGTGAGCCTGCGATATGGCCCAGCACCCATATGCCCACCGCCATGGCCAGGAACCAGACCATCAGCGGAGACCTGTGGAGCCGAATCCACCCATGCCCCGTTCAGTCTGGATCCGCATGTCAGAAGCCACAAATCCCACCCTGACCACCGGCGCAACAACCATCTGGGCGATTCGGTCACCATGTCTGACCGTGAATGGCCTTTCACCGAGATTGACCAGAAGGACGCCTACAGGGCCGCGGAAATCTGCGTCTATCGTTCCTGGCGAGTTGCACAGCGTTATTCCATGATCAAGCGCCAGCCCCGACCGTGGGCGAAGCTGAATCTCGAAACCGTCAGGAATCTCAATCCTCAGCCCAGTTGGCACAACCAGCCGCTCCATTGGACTCAGGGTCAGCCCTTTGGTACGGGATCCTGATGGAAGGTTGGCGCGTATATCGGCTCCGGCCGCCCCTTTGGACCTGTATTGTGGCAGTGGAATGGCGCGGTCCGCATCCTCATGCCAGGCAAACCGAACGACCGAAGCCGTCACGCCAGTGCCTCAGCGATGCGGATGGCCAGCCGTGCCGCCACCTCGGTCTTGCCCATGCGTGGCCATTCCTCCACGCCATCGCGCGAAATCAGCGTCACCGCATTCTCGGAACCACCCAGGATTCCGGTCTCCGGTGAAACGTTGTTAGCCAGAATCCAGTCACAGCCTTTACGTTCGCGCTTGATGGCCGCTCGAGTGACCACATCGCTGGTCTCAGCAGCGAATCCCACCACAAGCATTGGCCGCCCTTCCGTTTTCCGAGCCACCGTAGCGAGAATGTCGGGATTTTCCACGAGCGTGAGCGCTGGTGGCCTACCCGTGCTGTCTTTCTTGATCTTCTGGGACGACTCATTCGCGACTTTCCAGTCGGCGACCGCCGCGGCAAATACCGCTGCATCGGCGGGGAGAGCCGCCTCGACCGCCGCGAGCATCTGTCGCGCCGATTCGACCGGAACCGCTTCGACACCAAATGGCGGTGGAACGGATGAAGGGCCAGTTACAAAGGTCACCCGTGCGCCAATGGACGCAAGTGCATGGGCTATCGCGGCACCCTGCGCACCCGAAGATCGGTTGGCTATGTAGCGTACCGGATCAATCGATTCGTAGGTCGGCCCGGATGTCACCAGCACATGCCGACCCTTCAGCGGGCCGTCCGTCAGCATGGAATTTACCGCCTCCAGGATATCCAGTGGCTCCGACATCCGTCCGGGCCCGTATTCGCCGCAGGCCATTTCGCCTTCATCAGGTCCAACAGCCTGTACGCTGTCCTTGATAAGTGTGGCGAGGTTGCGCTGCGTAGCCGGGTGCCGCCACATCCGGACGTTCATCGCCGGAGCGATCAGAACGGGTTTGTCTGTCGCCATCAGCAGGGTAGAGGCCAGATCGTCGGCGTGACCCCCTGCCATCCTGGCCATGAGATCGGCCGTGCAGGGCGCGACGACGATCAAATCTGCGGCGCGGCTCAGTTCAATATGTCCCATTTCAGCCTCTTCGGTCAGATCAAAGAGGTCGCGATGGACCTTTTCTGCCGCAAGGGCCGATACTGAAAGCGGTGCCACAAACTCTTCGGCGGCTTTGGTCAGGACGGGAATGACCGTACAGCCGCGTTCACGCAGCCGCCTGATTAGCTCAAGCGACTTAAAGGCTGCGATCCCCCCGCCAATGATCAGAAGAACACGTTTTCCAGCCAGCATGGAATTCACCTCGTCAAACCTGTTCTAGGGCTGAGCCAATTTGGAGACAATAGATTAAGAATGGAGGAAATCCGAGAGCTGGGCCGTTACTCCGTAGAGTCAGTCAATGATACGGGATCAAGCGGTGGCGGTCTGTGTGACTGTAGGAACCTTTGGGGCGGGAACTGCAGTACTCAATCTCCGCGCCAGGAACCTGCCGCGGCTCCCGTTGCAATTCACTGGCTCAGGCGGAGCTGGTCACCACCGCTTTGCGCTCCAGCCTGGCCTGAACGCGGCGCGTTTGGGATGCCGATGGATCCGCTGCGCATGACATGAACCCTGATCGGCATCCTGATCCGCCAGATCGCATAGATCGAGAACAGCTCTTCGTGATCCAGACCGAACCTGTCGGTCACCAAAGTCAAGCCGGTGATGCCTCCTGCAGCAGGTTATCCGCCGGCGTGCCGGAGCGCCTGTACCTCACCGCCATGGATTTCGCGAACCACATATAGGCCGTGATCAACCGGCGATGCGATTGACAATCGCGTTCATCGCGTCGGGCCCTGCAAGCCGTAGCTCTATCTCCGAATCCGGAAGTTCAGCCTGCATTGCATTTATGCCAGAGAGGACGGCCTCTCAATCCGTTCAGAGGCATGCAGCTACGCCCAATTTCGGGATGACGTTCGATGCTACCCCTTACCGGATTATGTCGTAGATGATACGATTGTCGACAGAGACTGGATCAGCGGATGAACGCAATGCTACCACTTCGGACGCTTGTGCTTGGTGGAGCGCGCTCGGGAAAATCTGAATTCGCCGAGCGCCTGGTGGAATCAAGTAATCATCAAATGACATTCATTGCGACGGCGCAGGCACTTGACGGTGAAATGAGGAATCGGATCGAAGAGCACAGGAAGCGGCGTGGAACCAGCTGGCGCACTATCGAAGAGCCTTTGGATGTTGCCTACGTTCTCGATGATCTGGACGAAGGAGAGGTGGCCCTGCTTGACTGTCTGACGATCTGGCTCTCGAACCAGATGCTATCCGGTGGCGCGATCAGGGATGGGGTAGACCGTCTCATGCTCGCATTGGAGCGGTGCCGTGCACCAGTCGTGGTGGTGTCTAACGAAGTAGGTCAGGGCATCGTTCCAGAGGACCCACTGTCCCGGCGGTTTCGTGACGAACAGGGACGACTGAACCAGAGGCTTGCCGGGCGATGCGGCCTGGTGGTCCTGATTTCGGCTGGTCTGCCGCTGGTGCTGAAGGGCACATTGCCGGAGGAATGTGCATGACCCGGTTCTGGTGGGTGCGTCACGCACCGACGCATTCCAGGGCAATGGTTGGCTGGTCGGACATTCCTGCAGATCTTTCCAATGCGGCCCTGCTCGAACGGGTTTCCGCTTTCCTGCCAGATCAGGCCCTGATCGTTTCCTCGGACCTGATCCGCGCATCCAGGACCGCGGACGCGATCGCGGGTGACCGACTCCGTCTTCCCAATGACAGCGACCTGCGCGAGCTTCACTTCGGGGAATGGGAACTAAAGCTACATTCCGAGATCTCCGCCTCAGATCCAAAGCTTCTGGCCGATTTTCTCAACTCTCCTGGCGATGTCCGTCCTCCAGGTGGCGAGACCTGGAACGAAGCGGCAGCGAGGGTATCGCGCTGCGTTGACCGTCTCGCAGAGGAGCATCCCGGTTCCGACATCATTGCCGTTTCCCATTTCGGCGCAATTCTTACCCAGGTCCAGCGTGCGCTTGGGATCTCGGCAGGTGAGGCATGTTCCCGGCGCATCGAAAACCTGTCGGTGACCCGGACCACCTGGAATCATGTCTGGAAGACCAGTCTGATCAACCACCTTCCCTGATACCGGGGTTGGTGGACCGTGCGCTGTTCCTGCAGGCTGGATTTGGTCGTCAGGCAAGTCTTGCCTCGATCGCCTCCCATATCAGAGCCGCTGCATTGGTTCCATCGAATTGCTCAAGCTCCTGGATGCCGGTTGGTGATGTTACGTTTATTTCGGTAAGGTAACCTCCGATTACGTCAATCCCCACAAAGACCTGACCCTTTTCGCGCAGTGTTGGGCCAATGGCGGTGCAGATTTCCCTCTCCCTGTCGGTGAGCGTCGCCTTCACGGCTTTGCCACCGACATGCATATTCGATCGGACTTCTCCAGGTTGTGGCAGGCGGTTGATCGCACCTACAGGTTCGCCATCAACAAGAATGATTCGCTTGTCACCGAACTCCACGGAGGGAAGAAATTTCTGCGCGATCAGCGGTTCGCGGCTGATGCTGACGAAGAATTCATGCAGAGATGGAAGATTCTGGTCGTTCGGGCCGAGCCGGAAAACGCCGCTGCCACCATTGCCGTAGAGTGGTTTGACGATGATGTCGCTATGGACCTCCTTGAATTTCCTGAGAATCCGGAGGCTGCGTGCGATGGTGGTCGGCGGGATGAGATCCGGAAACTGCAGCACCAGTAGTTTTTCAGGAAAGTTTCGCACCCAGAAGGGATCGTTCACGACGAGGGACGAGGGCTTGAGAAGATCCAGTAGGTGGGTCGTGGTAATGTATCCCATATCGAACGGTGGATCCTGCCGCAGCCACACCACGTCCCATTCGCTAAGGTCGACTTCGATCTCCGGTCCAAGCTTCACATGGTCTCCCCTGATCCGCCGCAGGGACATTTCATGCCCACGCGCGGTGACGCGACCACCGGTATATGCAAGCTGGTCTGGCGTGTAGAAAAACAGCCGATGCCCTCGTTCCTGGGCTTCCAGAGCAATGCGAAAGGTGCTGTCAGCGTCGATATCGACCGCTTCGATTGGGTCCATCTGGAAAGCGACTCTGAATGACATCGGTGACTCCAGCTATGTGGCTGCTTCCACCTTCATGGCGCAGCCAATGGCAGTCGGCAAGCAGGGATGGCTGCTTACGAATGCGGATTTGGGCAACAGTCTGCGTTGGTGGCGAGCTGGGCGCGACAACAGCTGATCATTCAGGCGTCTGTAGAGACGTCCGGAGCATGGATTCCAAAGGGAATTACATCCCCGCTTCGCACCCGCAAAGGTAACGTCCCGGAAGGGGCCGGGTGTTGCGCCCGTATGTCCTCCTTCATGAAAGAGAATCAATGGATGATGTCGTGGAAAGTTCTGCACAATGTGGAAAATTCCGGTGAGGCCAGCCGGGCATTTCCGGCTGGATTTCCGGAGCCTGGCATGCATCCTGAGAAGGGCTTCCCGCCCCGCATGGCCATGTGGGGGGGATGCGGGGCGCTGCCCCACGGAGGCGGGTCGGGCCGTTCTGCACCTGGTCCCAGGGACCGTCCTGAAGGCTGGCCACAAGCGATGTCGTTAAGTCCGGCGGTGCCCGGGATCACGAAGACAACGGGCCGTCCCCTTTCTCAGCAACGACGGCCCGCTGGGAACATGGCAATGGCCGCCATAACAGGCTTCGGTCTCCCCAACGCCCATCCTTCCGCAGGAGCGCGGGCAGGTCAGCCCGTTACGCCTCCAGCTTCCCGCGGGCTTCCACACGCCGCGCTTCCCAACGGGTGCCGATCGCCACCCGGCCGATCTACGGGACCGTATCGGTCTGGGCCGGCGGTGGGGACTCGGCAGGTTCGCGTTCTCAGCAGGCCTGGGTCTTCCGTTCGTCAGCTGTCATGACATCCTCCCGTGCTTCAGATCAATGACACCCGGACCCGAAGAGGCTCTGCTCTTCCCTTTCCGGAGCCCCAACGCCGGCACCACGGTGGAGCTGCCGCTGGACCCTTGGTCACGTCGCTGCTATCGCGAAGGACCATGGCCGATGACCGAAAGAGAGACCGCAGGGGTGGTGGCTCCCCGCCCGCAAACCGACACGATGCCCTGTTCCGGGCCATTCTTGAGAACCAGGAACGGGCGACGGCGCTGATCCGGGAATACCTCCCGCCCGACATCCGCAGGTTGATCTCCGATGACCCGCCGCAGCTGGTCGACGGCACCTTCGTCAGTGAAGCCATGCGCGCCAGCCAGAGCGACCGGCTGTTCAAGGTGAAGCTGAAAGACGGCGGTGCCGCCTACCTGTTCTGCCTGCTTGAGCACAAAAGCAGACCGGATCCCCGCACGCCGCTGCAGCTGCTGGATTACACGGTCCGCATCTGGGACCGCTATGCGGGCAACAGGGCCGACCGGCTACGCAGACTACCACCCGTGATCCCGCTGGTGATTTACCATGGACGCGCACCCTGGACGGTGCCGCTCTCCATCTTCGACATGATTGCCGATACGGACGAGCTACGTCCGTTCATTCGGTCAATGCAATACGAAGTGGGCGATCTGGGCCGGATCGAGACGGATCAGCTATCGGCCAACGGGACGCTGCGCGCCGGACTGGCGGCCCTGAAATTCGCCTTCTCGCGCATTTCCCGTGCGGAACTGCAGCAATTGCTTGCCGCACTGCGGACGCGGACAGCTTTGAAATCACCGTGATCGAGTATATATCCGGCGTATACGAGATGGAGCCGGAAGTGTTCGAACGGACGCTTCAGGCCGCAAAACCCGAACGATGGGAGGCCCTGATGGGAACCGTTGCCGAAGCATGGACAAAACGCGCACGCGAAGAGGCCCTGCTCGTCGGACGAGCTGAAGGTAAGGCGGAAGGGATCGTCGAAGGTAAGGCAGCCGGACTGGCCGAGGGCGAGGCAAAGTCCCTGACCCGGCTGCTGGAGAGGCGGTTTGGCCCACTGCCACAGCCCGTGAGCGACAGGATCGCCGCCGCCGGGCTCGGGCGGCTCGGGAAGTGGTTCGACGCCGCAATCGATGCGCCTGATCTGGACACCGTCTTCGCAGCTGACAGCCGCCATTGATCAGGGGAATGTCTTCGGCACGCACATCCCAGCCTGCCGATGAAAAAGCCCCTCTTCCAATCCGAAGAGCAACACCGGTCCCATTCCAATGACAAAATGTGTGTGGACTGGTCGGCGCGCAAGCTAATGCAGCCGAAAGGTTGGCCAGTTAATCCCGTAATGGAGACCTTGTAAACGACGGCCAAATGACCGTGGAAAAACAAGAATTCCTCAAAGTCCCCCCGCTTCCACTCAAGGCGCCCTCCCGGAAAGGGCAGGGCGTTGCGCCTTGAGTGGAAGCGGGGAACTCCTTTGGGATCGTGACGGCCAGATTCCGATGAAAGATCGTCACGGAGAGAATCAGCAGCTTCCAGCGTGGCCGTTTCGTCAAAGCTCCGTTGTCCGGATGCCTGTGAATTGTCCATCCAAGCGATTCACGGGGATGGAGGGGACAGCAAGGGCTCAGTCGATCCGATCGCCTTTTTCCATGTCAAACAGATGCACCTGCTCCATATCAGGCTCAAGATGAACGTTATTGCCGGGCGATAGGCCATGTCTCTGGCGAAAGACCGCGGTTATCTCCTGGTCCTGGAACTGGAACACGACGTGGGTCTCCGGCCCCGTTGGCTCCACGACCCTGACTTTCACCGGCAGGCCCAAGTCAGAAAGCTTCAAATGCTCCGGACGGATACCAAGACTGATACGCTGCCCAGCACCAAGACCAGCGCGGGCGGGCAGGTCAAGCGAAATTTCGCCCAGCGCGAGATGGGCGCGGCCACCTTCCACCGCACTAACAACTCCTTCGATCAGATTCATTGAAGGGGATCCTATGAAACCAGCCACGAATCTGTTCTTCGGCCGATCATAGACTTCCAGTGGGCTACCAGTCTGCTCCACATGGCCACCATTCAGAACGACAATCTTGTCGGCCATGGTCATGGCTTCAATCTGGTCGTGGGTAACATAGATAGTGGTTGTCTGCAGCCGTTGATGGAGTTCCCTGATTTCAGTGCGCATCTGCACACGTAACTTGGCGTCGAGATTGGACAGAGGTTCGTCGAAAAGGAACACCTGAGGATCACGAACAATGGCCCGGCCCATTGCTACCCGCTGCCTCTGGCCACCGGACAATGCCCGTGGGTAACGGCTCAGATAGGGCGTAAGCCCCAGGATCTCGGCCGCATCCGCAACCCGGCGCTTTACTTCGGCCCTATCCATTTTCCGGAGCTTCAGGGAAAACCCCATATTCGCCTCGACCGTCTTATGCGGGTAAAGTGCGTAGGACTGGAACACCATGGCGATATCGCGTTCGCTTGGAGACAGATTATTCACCCGACGTTCGCCGATCATGACGTCTCCGGACGTCACTTCTTCCAAACCGGCAATCATGCGCAGCAGGGTCGATTTCCCGCATCCGGATGGTCCGACCAGAACCATGAATTCGCCGTCCCCAATATCCGCGTCGATACCGTGAATCACTTCCGTGGCGCCATAGCTTTTGCGCAATTGCCTGACGGAAACCTCGGCCATGGGGCCCCCTCTTTGATATATCTCCATCCCTTGATACCGAGTAGCTTGCGGAAAATGTAATGTCCACTTGCGACATGCCAGGAGGGCCGTGCCCGATCAACGCCTTCTGCGAAATGTGGCATCTGGACAAGTGCAGCTGGATATGCTCCCGCTTACGCGCAGGATAGCTTCATGGACCTGTTCCGCCATCAACCCGCCTCGCCACGTGCCGATGACAGTGGCTTGGTTTCGACAGGAACCGTCATTGCCTCCGCACTGGTTGAGGATGCCTTCCGGCCCAGATCACCAGCCCTGATGTCAGCGGATCCACCAGCCTTTCCGATGCACAAAACGTCTTGCCACAGAACCGCAAGGCGTAGCCTGAGCTCCCGTGCAGCAATGGAATCTCTGTAACCATCTGTAAAATATTGCAAACATACACGAGCAGGATGCGGCCTGACTTGTGATAACGGCCTCTGCAGCTCTGCCGCAACCATGCTGGGATACTCGAAGGAGCCTGTAGGAAATCGGTCTGCGCGGGCCCTACTACGGTTCCGAAATGCAGCCTCCGACCCCTCACAAAACGAAGACAGGGCTGGTGTAACCTCTTCCAGCTTAACCTATTCCCCCTCCTGTGGAGAAAGCGCCACTTCACGTCTTACGCCGCCTCCAGGCGGAAACTGGAGGGCGGCACTCACCGTTGTGGCATCCTACGCTGACGGAAACGGAAGCCCCAACGGCGAATGTTGCGCTTCAGGGTAGTGCCAAGGCCTTCGTTCAGAGGTCTTGACAAGCGGCATCATTGCAGGGACGCTGAAAACTGGCGGGCCGTCGTCGTATTGGGGAAGTACTCTCACTTCGAAAGCCTAAAGAGAAATGGCCGATGATATAGGTGCGTCGGTGCGCGGAACATTACCGCGGATCGTAATGGATGTGTGCAAAGGAGGAAGAAAATGAAAGTTGAACACTACAATGCCTTGATGCGTGGACAGATGAGTCGGCGCAGGATGCTGAAGGGTACGGCCAGCATGGGTGCCATGGCCGCGATTGGTGGAGTCGCCGCTGGTGCTTCAGCGGGCCCTGCCTGGGCGCAGTCAGGCCTGCGGGCCGAGATACTGAAAATCCCCGGCGTGGGTAAAGGCTCGCCTACGGACGCCGACTGGCAGAAGGTCGGGGAGCTCTGCCTTGGGCCAACGAAGGATCGTGTTGCCGAAGGGGAATTCGCGGGTGTCGAACTGACATTCATGGGCCTCAACAACCAGAATCTTCACAACTTCCTGTTCCGTGGGTTCCTCAAGCCTTGGGAAGCCTATACAGGCGCCACGATCAACTGGGTCGATCTTGCCCAAGCGGATTACAATCCGCGACTGCAGCAGGCGATCGCAACCGGAACAGTGGATTTTGACATCGTCGAGATGGGTGCACCATTTGAGGGTGATACCGCCGGTAAGGGTCTGCTGGACGAAATGCCGGACTGGGTGGAAGCACAGATCGAAGCCGATGACCTTGTTGGCTATCTGCAACCGCCGGTCGGCACCTGGGACGGCAGGAAATACCGGATCACCATCGACGGCGACTGCCACACCTTCGCCTACCGGACCGACTACTTCGGCGAAGGCGCGATCGGTGGGGCATCCGTGCCGCGCACATGGCAGGAGGTCAACGCCGTGTCGAAGGCGCTGATTGGAAAGGAAGACCCGCTGACCGGCCTGCCGGCTCATGGCTATCTTGATCCACTCAAGGGTTGGGGTGGCTTCGGCTTCTACTTCCTGGAAAACCGTGCGGCCGCCTATGCCAAGCATCCCGGCGATCCCGCATGGCTGTTCGATCCGGACACAATGAAGCCGCGCGTCAACAACCCCGGCTGGGTACAGGCCATCCAGGACGTCCTTGATCTCATCGAGGCCGGTGCATATCCGGCTGACCAGATCAATGCCGATCCAGGCACAACCGGCTTCCAGCAGTTCCTCGCCGGTACCGGCTCCATGCTGATGTGGTGGGGCGATATCGGGTCGAACGCCCGTACCTCCGACACCTCAGTTGTGGGCGATGTGGTGGGCTTTGGCATCAATCCGGGCTCCGACCGTGTCTACAACAGCCAGACCGGCGCCTGGGAGGACACCTATAACGAGGCACCGAACATGGCCTATCTCGGCTGGGGCGTGTACGTCACCAAGCGGGTGTCGGGTGACGAGATGAAGCGCAAAGCGGCCTGGTCCGCAGCGGCGCATCTCGGTGGCAAGGACATATCGCTGTGGATGTCGGCCTATCCGTCGGGCTTCCAGCCATACCGGAACTCGCATTTCCAGTTCGACGAATGGGAAGCTGCAGGCTATGACCGAGCGTTCATCGAGGACTATCTCGGTTCCAACGCGGACTCGTATAATCATTCGAACGCGGCTATCGAACCCCGGATTCCAGGCATTTTCCAGTATTATTCGGTCGCCGAAGACGAACTGGCCAAGGGTTATGCCGGTCAGTACGGATCTGCCCAGGAAATCGGCGATGCGATCGCCGCCGCCTGGGAGAGGATCACCGACCAGATCGGTCGCGATTCCCAGGTCAGGCTCTACAAGGCCTCCCTCGGAATGTAATTGCCGACAGCCAGGCCGCGGGGTCCGCGGCCTCGCGGCCTGGCCATTATGTATTGATCCGGGACGGATGTAGATGAGTTCCGAGGGCGATCTTCTCCATGTCGTCACAGCCGATGATGTATCGGAACGCCGCAAAACGTTCGGGAAACTGATCGTCTGGGGGTCGGGAGGGCTGATGGCCCTCGTGGCACTGCTGCAGACCGCCGACCAGAACGGTTGGATCGACATCGGATTTAACGACTGGCGTCCGACGCTGTACGCCTATGTGTTCTGGGGCATCTGTTTTTGCTCGGCGCAGGTGATCGTACGCGGTGAGCATGGGAAGCGTACACTCTTCGTGCTCCCCGCCACGCTCTTTGTCATATCAATGGTCGTGTTCCCACTGCTGTTCGGCCTGCTGATCGCCTTCTCGGACTGGAACCTATCAAGCCCCGACGGACGTCAGTTCAACGGGCTCGATAATGTCCGGCAGATGTGGAACGACCCGTTTTACTGGAATGCGCTACGCAACATGGTCTGGTATACCCTGGCGATCATAGTCGAATACGCGATCGCCTTCGGGTTGGCACTGCTGCTCAATGCTGAGATCAGGGCACGCAAATTCTTCCGCGTAGCTTTCCTCCTGCCGCTCATGCTGTCGCCGGTGGCGGTGTCCTGGATGATCGGCAAGTCGATGCTGGAAAACCGCTTTGGCCCTGTCGCACGACTGCTGCGGGAACTGGGCGTTGACAATCCGTCCTTCTTTTCCTCACCTGAAATCGCCCGATTGATGATCATGCTGATGGACGCATGGACATACATACCGTTCATGATGATCATGATCCTTGCCGGGCTTCAGGCGATCCCCCGGGAACTGCACGAATCCGCGGAGGTGGACGGAGCGGGCGCATGGAGGGGGTTCTGGGAAGTGACCTTCCCTCTCATGCTGCCGGTGTCGATCACCGCCATCCTGATCCGCATCATATTCAAGCTGAAACTGGCCGACATCATTATCAACATCACCTCCGGCGGTCCGGGAGGAGCGACGGATAGCGTGACAAGCTTCATTTTCCGCGAATACCGCGACCGTTCGAATGTGGGTTACGGTACGCTCCTGGCCATCGTGTACCTGGTTGTTATCGTCATCGCGATGACCATTCTCATCAAGGTGGTCGAGCGCTGGTTGAGGCCGAGATACTAGGATGGGCACGCAGATATTCCATGACAGCGACGGGGACCGCGCCTATCGATCCAGGCGCATCTCTGGCCGTATGATCGTTTATGGCATTCTGGTCCTCTGGGCCTTCATCTCCATCTTTCCAATCTACTGGACGATAACCACGAGCTTCAAGATCGCCCCGGATGTCATGAAGGGGAACATGGTACCCTGGTGGGATTTCACTCCAAAATGGCTTGGATGGCGATCTCTCGGGCTTTCGCCGGACACCATAGGCAACGAAAGCACTGTCCGCGAAGAGTTCCTGAAGCGTTTCTGGAACTCCACGATCATCGCGGTATCGGCATCAGCCCTTGCGGTCGTGCTTGGCAGCATGGCGGCATACGGGCTGTCGCGGTTCAGTTACCGCTTCGGTTTCATGCGCAATTCCGACATCTCGTTCTTCTTCCTCAGCCAGCTGATCCTGCCGCCAGTGGTCCTCGCGCTGCCATTCCTGGTGCTGTATAAATCGCTATCCATGCTTGACACGCATATCGGGCTGATCCTCATCTATACGCTCACGGTCCTTCCCATCGTTATCTGGGTTATGCGCGATCAGTTCGGGTCGATCCCAACAGAACTTGAGGAGGCCGCCCTGGTCGATGGCCTGTCGATATGGGGTGCCTTTCTGACCATCATCCTGCCGATTGCGGCACCTGGGATTGTGGCGTCGTTCATCCTTTCTCTCGTGCTGACCTGGAACGAGTATTTCTTTGCGGCGCTGCTGACTTCGAGCCACGCCAAGACGCTTCCGGTTATGGTGGCAAGCCAAACCGGCTCCCAGGGGATCAGCTGGTGGTCCATGGCAGCTTTGAGTTTTGCCGCGATCCTACCGCTGATCATCATTGGCATCGCCCTGGAACGTTACATCATCAAGGGCATGGCCGCTGGCGCGGTGAAATAGTCAGGGAAGATATCGATCCTCTGCCGGGCGCGTCGAACATCTAGCCGAGTTCCGCGGCGATGTCCCTGGTCTGGTCATAGAGGCGGCGGAACAGCTGATAGGCTTTCGAGTAGGCGGGCACCTTCCTGGCCGTCACTCTACGCGCCGCGGGATTCCATTCGCCGATATCCCCAACCCTGGCTTCCCCAACGGCAACGCGTGCGAGAAACGCGTCGCCATAGCTCGCGCCGAAGGTCTTTGCGCAGACAATCTGATCAAGACTGCAGGTATCGGAGGTTGCCTGCAGCCACAGAGAATTCCTCGTGCCGCCTCCGACCGCGAGGATTCGCATTGGCTCGACGCCAACTTCCCGGTACGTGTCGATCACATGGGCCGTGCCATAGGCGATGCCTTCAATCAGTGCGCGGAACACATGGGCCCGGGTATGGGTGAGATTCAGGCCGAACAGGGCACCTTTGGCGAGCGGGTCATGGATTGGGGTCCTCTCTCCCGAGAAATAGGGCAGGAACAGCAGGCCCTCGGAACCGGGGGCGATCACCTCAGCCTCAGCAACCAGGGAAGGGAACGCGGCCTCATGCGGCAGGTCGCGGGCAAAGTGATCCCGGAACCAATGGGTCAGGGTACCAGATGTCGCGAGCCCGGCCATGGACGCATGCTGGCCTGGAAAGAGCCATGGCGCATACCAGAGACGCCCATCGTTCACCCGGTTATCGGTCAGAGCGATGATGAAGATGGTCGAGCCGTACATCATCATCATGTCCGAGGTCTGCGTTACACCGACACTGAGCGCCTCGGCCGCGGCGTCAATTGTGCCGACTGTGACCGGTGTGCCTTCGGCCAAACCGGTTGTGGCGGCAGCCTCTGCCGTGACTCCTCCCGCGATTTCGGCCGTCCACATCAGCCGTGGCAGCATATCCGGAGTGGCGATGCCAGGCGCGGCATCAAAGCACCAGTCTAGCTTCCCGACATCGTATAGTGGCGAGAAATTGGCGGCTGTGTAATGGTCGATGACATATTCCCCTGTCAGCCTGTGCACGAGGAAGCTGGTCGAAGTCAGCACCTTGGCGGTTCGGGCGTATAGATCGGGCCGATTCTCCTTAAGCCAGAGGATTTTGGGGCCAACCGACTGCGACGTCAGTTCATTGCCGCAACGGCTGAGAATCGCATCCGCCCCGATCCGTTCGGTCAGAGTCCTCACCTGGGTCATGGCGCGGGTATCGACCCCGTAGAGAACACCGTTCATGAGAGGCGCACCTTCGGCGTCAACGGGCAGCATACATGGGCCGATGGCGGAGCAGGCTACGGCCCTGATCTGGTCGGGACTGATTCCCGACTGCGCGATCAGGCTTTTCGTGACGGTGACGAAGTCGCCCCACCAATCCTCCTCTGGCCGGTGCTCTGCCCATCCGGGCCGCGGCACGAGCATCTTATGGGGATTGTGTGCCGTTGCGAGGACCGCGCCATCCGCATCCACCAGAACGCCCTTGGTCTCGTAGGTGCCGACATCAACGCCAAGTGTGTAACTCATGGCCATCGCCTCAACGGAAAATCCGGGCTGATGCGCGCGATTCCTGCCTGGAGCAGGTGCGACAGCCACTCGAGGTCACCGATATTGCAGACCTCCAGCGACGAATGGCTGTATCGCATGGGGAAGCCCAGATCGATTGCGGCCACACCTTCTCCGACATGCTGCACATAGCTCAGATCGGTCAGCACGCCGATCTGGGCAGATCGCTGCAGCGGGATTCCTTCCCCTTCGGCGGCGTCTTCGAACAGGCCGACCAGTGAAGGGTGAGGCAGTATCCCGTTCAGGGTGCCTCGCCCGTGGAAGCTATACAGGCTCATTCCCGGTCCATCGCCCAATGCCATCTCTCCAAGACCGGTCATGTCTGGCGTGTCGCAGGCCAGCATCAGGTCTATCTGAATCGCGATAGCGGGCTCCAGCGCCTGTGCCGCTGTCACTGCGCCCCGCAAATTGAACTCCTCCTGGGTCGAGAATACGAGATGGACCGTGGGCCCTCGCGTCCGTCTGGCCAGACCGTGCGCTACATCCAGCAGGACAGCGCAACCAGCACGGTCATCCACGGAAGTGCCTGCGACACAGCCATCCGCCAGTTCCAGAAACCTGGGCGCATAGGTCACGGGAGTGCCGATGGCAATTCCCGCCGCCTCCAGGGCTTTCCTGGAGGTATGACCGGTATCGATGAATAGCTCCGCGGCGGGTAGCACGGAGTATTTCTCTTCAGGGGATGTCGCATGGTGACTCTTGCTGGCCAGGATGCCTGGGATGTCCGATCCGTCTCGCGTGCTCAACACCACTGCCTGGGATGGCAGGGCGCGCTCTGGCACACCGCCCATTCGATGCACGTAGATCAGGCCATCGTTTCCGATGCGGCGTATGATGAACCCGATCTGGTCCATATGGGCAAACAGCATCACTGAGGGTTCGTCGCCCGGGAATGTGGCAATCAGGTTGCCCATCCTGTCGGTTCGGCATGGGACCGGCATTCTTGCGGCTATTTCCGCGGCGACGCGCCCCTCATGCCCGGACAGTCCAGGAATCCGCATGAGCGCCCTGACGTCGTCCAGGATCATCGCGCAGCCTTCGCACGGTCCATGAAATCCCGCGCGCGCACGGGATCCACGGCATTCCAGGTATTGCCTTCGATCTTCAATGAGGATCCGACTATGCAGCCATCGGCAATCCTCATCACCTCCGCGACCGTGTCATGCCTGACTCCGGTATTGGCCAGCACGGGTGTGTCGGGCAGCACCTTCTTGACCGCTTCCAGATCCTGCATCCGTGCCGCTTCCCCGGTGATCTGACCCGAGACCAGGACGGCATCCGGCACTGAGGAGAATACGGCGGAACGTGCCCGGTCAGGCAGCGGGCGTGCGTCGAGGCTATGGGCGAATTCGGCGCTGATGTTATACAGCATCAGGAGGTCGCCGCGCCCCAGCCGCTTGCGATAGCGCAAGGCACGGCCCGCATCGGGTGCCCAATGACCCATATCGCTGGCATAGGTGCCGGTGAATATCTCTCGGCAGAACGCCGCCCCGGTCGCTGCGGCCAGCGCGATTGTGCTGTCAGGATCCCAAAGCACATTGACCCCGAAGGGCTGTCTGATCTGCGGGTGAAGCCGCCCGATGACATAGGCCATGGTAGCGGTGACGGCCGGATCCACGATCATTTCATAGGGGCGATCGTTCTCGTTGCCGAACATGACGGCATCCACGCCCGCCTGCTGCAGTGCCTCAAGGTCGGCGGCAGCACCCTCGACCAATCCTTCCAGGCCCAGATCCGCATCATGCAAGGGTGTTCCGGGGAGGGCTCCGAGATGTACCATCGCGATCACTGGTTTTGGCGTACCGAACACCGTCTGGAATCTATTCATGCAGGCACCTCCTGCAGGCCATGGTGCCGGGAATCGGGGGTGCCGTCCAGCCAATTCCATTCAGGCAGGTTGGACCAGGACAGTCACATTCTGAAATTGGGCAGGCCCAGCTTCTGCCCTGATCACGTCCATGAGAAATCCATTGCCCCAGCCCGCGTCCGATTCCACCCCGAAGCGCATCTTTGGCTGCGCCCTGGAGTGGAAGTGGGCATGATAATCTGCGTCCTGAACCCCGCATGCTCCCACCGGTCCCTATGGAGAGTCTTTCTCTATTCCTGAAAGCATTTAAGGGTACAGACTGACGGAGCCGTTCATGACCAAGCCTCCGGAAGCAGGTACCAGTGACCTGCCCAGCCCTCCAGTTGCCCTCGCTCCGGGCTGTCCTGCGCTCCAGAGCTCCAGATCCATTGGGACCGCGGCATTGACGCCCTTGAACTACTCGATGACAAAGATGATGTCCAAGGTCCGCTGAAAGATCCGCTCTGAAGTGGCTCATCCACCATGGTTCTGCAGACCTGCCCTGCCGATCATAGGCGGGTCGTGACAACTGGTCTGCCACCGCCCTGGCACAGAGAGCGCACCTGCCGCAGAATACGGGAACTGGAATCCGGCTGGCTTTCTATCGGATCCGGGAGATATGGTCCGCGGCGGCCTGTTGCCCGGCCGCAACAGCTTTCACCATACCACTGCCGTGCAGCACCGCAGCCGCATAGGATCCGATAAAGACATCGCCCGCACCGTGGGTGGAATGCACATCGACTTTGGGTGCGGACTGCAGACCAGCCGTTCCGTCGGGCTCCGTAAAGGCCACGCCGTCCCCGCCGAGAGTCAGGATTATGCGCATATTCCGTGCCAGGTCGCGCAACCTGGGCAGCACGGCTGCGCTGACATCGGCGCTGCTCACGCCGAGCAGGTCGGCGGCTTCGACCCGATTCACAATCAGGGTGTCGATATGCGCAAGCTCAGCGACCCCAATTCCAGTGGCTGGAGCAGCGTTCAGCACCACCTGCGCTCCCACATTCCTGGCTTTCGTTGCCATCTCTGGAAGCACGTTTCGGGGCATTTCGTTCTGCAACAGAACCATTTTGCAGCCGGACGGCATTAGGACCGGCCCGGTATCGAACGAGTGGTTTTCGCCGGACACGATCACGGCACCATAACTGCCTTCTCCGGTCACGATCGCGGCGCTCATACCTGAAGCCCCGTCGCCAACCTGGAGTCGGGCGACATCCACTCCCGCCTCGACCAGCCGAGTGCGCATGGCAACACCCGCATCGTCGGATCCAATCCGCCCCGCAAACGCCACGCTGGCACCAGCCGACGCTGCAGCGACCGCCTGGTTCCCTCCTTTACCGCCGAACCGGTAGTCCACTTCCGTGCCACGCAGGGTTTCGTCAAGCCTGGGGAGGCGCGGCGCTTGTAATACTACGTCCCAGTGCAGGGCACCGACGACCAGCAGGCTCATGGTCCGAACAGTGCCTCGGCCACAATGAGGTGTGATGCAGTGGCGTCCTGCCGAGATATCGCCTTCGCAAGCGATGTGTTGTCCAACAAAGCCTCGGCCACGGTCATCAGTCGATCGGTCAGGACAACATTGGTACGCGCTTCCCTGATCGGATCAAGACCCCCCATATCGGGAAAGGTATCGAAATAGATGACATCCGTCTGGTTCATTCGCAGCATTGCCACCAACAGTTCCACCGTCTGGATTGCATGAACCGAACCCACCATGAGACCATCGTCCCGCTTCCCGTAACCGTCGTTGAGATGGAGACCAATCATGCGGGAGTGCCGACCGATCAGCACCGCCGAATGGGCAGGCATTTCACTGGCGTATAGAGCATGGGCGAAATCCAGCGTGACTCCGAGATTGGGCGCGGCCACTTCGCGGCAGGCCATCAATGTGGTTCCGATATCCGGCATCAGCGAAAAGGCACGGGGCTCGTTCGGCTTGTATTCGATCGCGATGTCGATGCTTCGGTCATGGGCGCAGATTTCCGAGATCGCGGTGATGGTATGGTCCCAGGCTGCACCGTAATCCAGCTGGAAGGCGTAGTCGAACCCATCCTGGCCCATCCAGAGGGTCATGGTCTTTCCGCCCATCCGGTGGCAGGCGTCGATGCCGCGCCTCGTCAGATCGATCGCTGCCTGGCGTATGCCGGAATCGGGATGGGTGAAGGCTCCCAGCCTGAAATTCGGATCGGTATAGTAGCGCATCGCCAGGCCATTCAATCTGAGGCCAGCATCCTGCAGGCATCTGGAGATCAGGTCTGCGCCATGACTTTCGAGATGGTCAGGAAAGTTGAGGTCCGCTGCCCCTATCCCTTCGACCTGGCCCGCCGCGGCGATCCAGTCAGTCACATCCGACCCGGGAGAGAGGTGTCTGAAGGCGTTCAGGCGGGTGGCATAGATGGGACGGGTCATGGCGCGGCAACCTGGTGGTCCGGGCGGATGCGCTCCCCAGAGCGCTGCGGGAATTCCCCGAAGTGGCATCTCTCCATCGTTCCCGCGACTATCGGAACGTTCAGTCCCAGAGGATCGGCGATGATCCTGCGCCCCTCCTGCGTATCGGGGCACCGGATCGAATTGGCCGAGGTCACCTGCTCCATGTGGTTCACTGGCTGTCCTTGTGTTTCGAACATGGCCGTGAGGCATCGAAGGTCCGCAAAGCCAGACATCAGGTGATGAAACCAGTCGTTGAGATTACGGATTTCTGCGGCATTCCGATCCCCGCGTCGTCTGTCAGACATATTCCATGACTTTGGATTGATCGTCGAGAGCAGTGGCCTTCACCCTTCTGGAAAGTTAGCGACTGGTGTCGACCTACGCAATATCCAGACCGGCGGGAACCGAAAGGCCGGGCGACTGAGGAGCGGACTGGAAGCGCCCCCTGTTGCCAGCGGTGGCGAGGCCGTACCGGATTGCTTCCAGTACCACCTGAAGCGCCGCCCATCCATATTTGCCTTATGGGCTCCATCCTCCATTTGCCGAAGCTTCCGCATCCTCCACGAACGGCATTATGGTGTAGAATTCACACCCGTCTCGCATATTCTAAAAATCAGGAGTTTCGGACTGGATGAGGTCATCTTCCACGAGCACCACATCCGCAAGCGGTAGCATCCGTTCGGATTCATCAGGGGCATGGCGATGGGAGAGGTGTCATGACCAATCTGGAGAGGTTGGTGAAGGACACAGAATTCAGTGTTGTTGCTCCTGCCACCGACTATCCATCCCTTCAATGAAGATGTCACTTCTCCGGCAAGCCTTGCGACCCCGCGCTGACGCTTTGCACTGAAAGGGCGTCTTCGTGTTTCACAGGAACAGGGGATAGATGGAAAGGAACACCCATGCCATTGAGCGCAGGAGGAACAGGAGGGGATAATGCGCTCGAACTCTCCTTCCACAGGATCCGCATCGGCGAAAATCGGACGGGCACCATGCCGGGATTCGATTCCGCCTTCGCCGAAGGAGGACCAATACACCAGGTCCGTAGATCGCCGATCTGAAGACCCGGCCTGTCAGACTCCATGTACTCCGGCAGGATCAGTCCAAAGGACCTGGGAAATGATCGAGAGAGAACTTCATCGCGATCGGTCAGGAGTCTGAGCCGAGCGGAGCCTGAAGCCGTTTCCATAATCGAAAGGCTCCGAGGTCTGATACCTGCCAGGAACAACCTCCAACGAACCTTGACCCGATTCCCTCTGGCTGTCAATTGCCAGTTCTGAATTCGGCAAGGCATGCGATTACGTGCTCCCTGACAATCGTCCGTTCCCACGGTATTGGGCCTCGCCAACACCTGCTGAGCGTCTGTCTCCACCAATGTGGTCGGCGACTCTCAGCCAATGGGCCACCCGTTTTGGGTATGGTGGCCGCCTCCCAAGGCGGCGGCTGTTGTACCGCCGCCTTGGTTACATGGTTCTCCGTGTCCGTTCGCTCCAGTGGCAGTGTTCAGAAGCTGGTGTCGAGCCTGAGCATGACGGCGCGGACGGGTGGTTCGGAGCCGGATTTCCGGAGATCCGCGGCGACGCCCAAGGAGACAGGACCTTCTAAGGCCAAACCAGTGCGGACATGGTAAGCGCCGTCCTGCGCTGACCGGAATTCCGCATGGGGAGTGAGCCGACCCGACAGCAGACCCAGGCCAGGCAGCTTCGTTCCCCAGGCGATGCGCCCGCCGAGATGAAACTCCGGATCTGTCTCCGCGGCCGTTCCAGCGCCTTCATTGTCCGCCAGCAGGCTGTTTTCCCGTGTTACCCCCAGATCAGAGCCCCAGCCCGGTGCGAGGCTGAAGGACAGCCCGGTTCCGTCGTCGCGCGCCTGCAGACCCAGGGATGCCGCGCCTCCCCAACGTCCGAGACCCGATGAGGCCGTATACCCATGGCCTTCGATCCCCGCCTGCCAGCGACCCCAGTTGCGTCGGACATCGCCCGCGAACTCCGCGCCTGAACCCGTCTCGCCGTCGCCGCCATCGACACGACCGCTCACCCGCAGGTTGGATGACCAATCTCCCTGCGGCGACACATACTGCGCCTGAAGACCGATCCGGACGCGGTGGACCGAAGCCGCTATCCCCGCAGCGGTGCCACTCTCCACCGCCAGCTGCGACCAGCCGGCATCTCCCACCGCCGACAGGCTCAGAGCCTCGCTTTCATGGAAGAGATGCTCGGCTCCGATCAGGCCCACGGCGAAGGAAAGAGCTCCCTCGAGATGGATTGTCTCCTCCGGCAGGGCGGAGTTCAGGGAGAGGCCCGTCCAGGTACTGTCCACCCTACCCTTACCCCAGCCTGTCAGACCCCACAGCGAGAGACCATTGTCAAATCGCACCTTTGCATAAGGATAGACCGCTGAGACCTCGCTCTCGGTAAAGCCCGAGACCTGCGTGCCATCGCGGGAGAGAGACTGAGTGACGCTGTCGCCGCTCTCAGCGAGCGCCAGACCGGTCATCCATCTGTCGCCCATCCTGGCGTCCATGCCCCAGAACAGGGTGCCTTCGTTGCCGTCTACCGCCTGGCTGCCCTGGCCCCACAGGGTGAACTGCAGCTCCTCGGCAGCAGCGTCCGGCTGCTGCGAGAACCCCTGCTGTGTCTCATCAGAAGATGAGGCGGGCCGACCGCCCCCCTGCGAGAGCTGCGGACCCATCCCTGGAAGGGGCTGGGTGAGCGAGATGGCAAAGCCCCGGCGTTTCGCCAGGTCGCGCAGATCGGAGAGGGTGCCCGTCCAGGTCTGCCGACCACCTTGCTGGCCCAGTGCGCGGTCAAAGGCGGAGAGTCTGAGACGATCGTTGCCCAGCGGCCCGAGGGCGAGACTGCCGTCACCGCTCCCGGTCTGGCCTCTGGTCATGCATTCCTCGAGACTCTCCTCCAGAGGACAGCCGCTGGGTCCCGGTGCTCCGAAGAGCCCGGCGAAGGCGGTCAGCACATCGCTACCGGCCGCACCCGAGTCCATTCGTCCGACGATCGTCGTGGAGGCTTCGTCCAGCATCGCCCGCGCTCGTTCCGCCAGCGCGGCCTTCAACGTCTGTGCCACCAGACTCTGGCCCTGAGCTCCGGCCACCGACCTCACCAAGACCGACCATTCAGACTCCCCCACGGAGTTCTCCGCCTGGACCTGGAGATCGTACGTCTTACCGGCGGTGAGGTATACATCCATATGCGGATTTTCACCAATAGTGAAGGTTTGCTGGAAGTTTCCGTTCACCTGCATGACGTTAACCTCGTGCGCCGTGACCGGCGAGCCGTGATCCTCCACATCCCACGTCAGAATGATCTTATTGCTGCCCTCGGGAGTCGCAACGAGGTTGGTTGGCGGATCCGGCCGCCGCGGTGCCGGCGTTGCCGCCACCCAGTCCGACCATTCGGAAGGGTCGCCCACAGAGTTCTCCGCCCTGATCCGGAACTGGTACTCCGTGCCGTTTTCAAGGCCCGTGACCGTGTGGACCGTATCCTCTGAGCCGGTGACATTGGTGGGGGTCCCGTCTTCCCCGATCCTGTACTCAATATCGTGCCCTGTTAGGGGATTGCCGTGATCCTCCACATCCCATGTCAGTATGACCTGATTGTTGCCCGGCGTCGCAACGACGCTGGTGGGCTTTCCCGGATTTCGCGGTGACGGCGTCGCGGTCACCCAGTCCGACCAGCCGCTAGCTCCCGCGCTGCTAAAAGCCTTGATCTGGAACTGGTACTCCGTGCCGTTAACAAGGCCCGTGACCGTGTGGACCGTGTCCGCCGTGACCGTTGTGTTGTTGGGGTCCCCGTCTTCCCCGATCCTGTACCTAACGCGGTGTTTCGTGAGCGGCGAGCCGCCGTTGTCGCCCACCTCCCACGCCAGTATGACCTGATTGTTGCCCGGCGTCGCAACGACGTTGGTTGGCTGGTCCGGCACCGGCGCCGGCGTTCCGGTGCCCGCGTCCGACCATGCCCCGGTGCCGACCGAATTCGTCGCCCGCACCTGGACCTCGTATGACTCTCGTATGACTGACCGTTCGTCAGGCCTGTAATCGTCGTGGTGCGACCCGCGCCAGTGTGCAGCCAGTTCGTCCAGTTTCCCGAGCTACCCTGCCGGACTGTACGTCGTAGTCGGTGATCGTGGCGCCGTTGCTCGCCGGTTCATCCCATGCGACCGTGAGCTTGGTGTTGCCCGCCACCAGCGTCGGGGCGGTAGAGCGCATCATGTCAAACAAATTTTGCAACTCCTGCAGTGGCGAACCTCCAGGGATTGGTGTTCTCTAGATTTAGGTGGAGATCTCATCTAACCCACTAGTTCCTGTGGGTCACTCACCCAATGAAGCGGACCCGAGAATAGGAACTGGATGCGAGGAACGCATATCCGGAACCGCAAGAGGGGGTTCGAACAACCCGCTTCCCTACCCCAGCGAACCTTTCAGCGAAGTCACCCCTTCAGTCCGTGCGCGACCTATCCAACCCCTTTTTCAACCTGAAAATCTGTCGGCAAGACTTTGGTTTATTTAGGAATTCCTGCCGTTCAGCCTCCTGCGGACTATCCGGTGCTGGCCAGCCAACCCGTGAAGATGACTGGAACCGTAGCCTCCCCCTGCCGGAAATGGGACCGGCCAGAGCTCAACCCCAGCTGTCCGCTGCGACATTTCCGCACCACGGCCCTTTGCGTACGGAGTTCAGTGAGATCTCGGTCTGTGCACCCCAAATTTGCCGAGGATCAGAATTGGCGACTGGATAGATATCGGCGCAGGATACGTTCCAGTTTGGTGGCACCTATCGGTGCCATGGCCTTGGTGTGCTCGTGACTGATCGCCTCATCGGAAAGCCCTGCCGCCATATTGGTAATGACCGAAACCGCCGCCACTCTAAGCCCCAGGAACCGGCAGAGAATCACTTCCGGAACCGTCGACATGCCGACCGCATCCGCGCCGAGCATATGAACCGCACGAATCTCCGCCGGGGTCTCAAAGGAAGGGCCGGAAAACCAGGCGTAGACGCCCTGCTCCAGCTTGATGCCCTCCTGGGCAGCCGCCGCCAGAAGATCAGCACGCATATCTGGGTCGTATGCGTCCTTCAGGGGAACGAAGCGCGCGTCGGACGGCTCCCCGATCAGCGGATTGCGACCCGAGAAATCAATGTGGTCGGTCAGCAGCATCAGATCGCCCGGAGGGATGTCCGGCCGCATTGACCCCGCCGCGTTGGTCAAAAACATCCGCGTGACTCCGAGGGCCTTCAACACCTCCAGCGGAAGCCGCATCGCATCCGCTCGACCGGATTCGTAGTAATGCGCCCTGCCTCCCAGAACGGCAACGCAAGTGCCTTCCAGCTCTCCGATCACCAGCATTGGATTATGTCCGCTGACACCCGCATGGGGAAAGCCAGGAAGATCGAAATAGTCGATGGACCATCCGTCGACTTCGTCTGCCAGATGCCCGAGGCCCGAACCAAGGATCAGGCCAATCTCTGGTCGGTCATCACCCACCCGGTCACGGATCCGATTGGCGAGTTCGTCAGCGTTCCTTGACATAAGGTTCCCCTCCAGCGCGCGGCGGAATGGCTTTGCCGACAAATCCAGCCAGTATCACCACGGTCAGGATATAGGGAAGCGCCTGCATGAACTGCACGGGTATCTGAATGCCGAAGACGTCAATATTCTGGAACCTGTTGCCGATCGCCTCCAGAAGCCCGAACAGCAGACAGGCGACCAAAGCATAGCCGGGACGCCATTTCGCGAAGATCAGGGCGGCGAGGGCGATAAAACCGCGGCCCGCGCTCATTTCCTTCACGAAACCAGCCGCAAGTCCGGTGGCAAGGTAGGTGCCCGATAGCCCACAGAGCAAGCCGCAGATCAAAACGGCCGTGTAGCGCAGCCGGATGACCGACACGCCCGCAGTATCAACGGATTCAGGATTCTCTCCAACCGCACGGAGACGCAGGCCAAAACGCGTTCGGAACAGGGTCCACCAGGTCAGAAACACCGCCAGAAGACCAACATAGACCAGAAGCGTGTGGCCAGAGAGAAGCTCGTGATAGACCGGACCAAACAGCGGCACTTCCCTGACCTGTTCGGCGAATGGCAGGGTGATCTCCTGGAAGCGTGCGGATCCTTCGAGCTGGGGCGTCCGGCCTCCAAGGCCGAACCAGTTCTCACCAATGATCACAGTGATGCCCGAAGCGAGGAAATTGATGGCAACGCCCGAAATCAGCTGGTTCCCCCGAAAGGTGATTGATGCGACGCCATGAAGGAGCGCGAGCACGACCGACGCACCCATCCCGGCAAGAACCCCAAACACGATTGGTGCGATCGGGATACCACCCGCAATCTCCAGGCAGGCACTGGTGAACGGAACACAGACCGGTAACGGGGTGTCGACATAGGCCATCATCAGGGCGGAGACCGACGCGGCCATGAATGCCGATGCGAGAATCTTGCCCTCCAGGCCGATGTCGAAAATACCGGCGCGTTCCGAAAAGAGTCCCGCGAGGCAGGCGAACAGAAGCGGCGTGGCGAGCCGAAGCGCCGAATCGAGAATCTGTAGGATAGTCGTCAGGTCCATCAGACCACCCTCCTCCTGAACCGCAGGAAGAGCCGTTGCAGTGGCATGCGTATCATGTTGTCCAATGCCCCGGTGAACAGGATCACCAGAGCCTGAATCACCAGAATCATCTCACGACTGATGGCGGGAATCTCGAATTCAAGCTCCCCGCCTCCCTGATAGAGCATCCCGAAAAGCAGCCCGGCCAGGAGCACCCCAAGCGGATGCGACCGTCCCATAAGCGCCACTGCGATGCCAACGAAGCCGGCACCCTGAACGGGATCAGTCACCAGTCGTTCCGCCTCACCCATCACTGCGTTGATACCCATCAGCCCCGCAAGACCGCCGGAAATGAGCATGGTAATCATCGTGATCCTGACCGGCGAAATGCCTGCATAGACCGCCGCCGGTTCGGAATGGCCGAAAGCACGGATCTGATAGCCAAGCCGCGTATGCCAGAGCAGGACATAGACGAGAACGCAGCAGAGAAGCGCCACGAAGAAGGTAACGTTCACCGGTGCCGACCGCGAAAACCCCAGACCGATCGCACTGGTCATGTCATAGGCGTTGGGCAGAAAAGCGCCTTCCGGAAATCGCGCTGTCTCCGGTGCCATCGACCCCGGCTTCTTCAGGACATTCACCAGCAGGTAGATCATCAGTGCGGAGGCGATGAAGTTGAACATGATGGTCGTGATGACGATATGGCTACCACGGGTCGCCTGCAGGAACGCGGGAATGGCCGCCCACGCCGCTCCGAACGCCGCACCGCCAAGAATGGCGAAGGGCAGCGCTAGCGTCCAGTGCGGCCAGGGAATCGCAAGGCAGACAAGCGCTACGCCCAGACCACCGATGGCTGCCTGCCCCTCGCCACCGATGTTGAACAGCTTTGCCTGGAATGCCACCGCAACAGCGAGTCCGGTGAACATGAAATTCGTCGCGTAGTAGAGCGTGTAGCCCCAACCGTAAGTCGAGCCCACGGCACCTTTCACCATGATGGACATCGACCGGATCGGATCTTCGCCAATGTAGAGCACCACCAGACCAGAAACGACGAGCGCCAGAAACAGGTTGATCAGAGGGATCAGCGCCACATCGACCCATTTCGGCATCCCGTCCATCATGCCGCCTCGGCACTCACGCCAGCCATCAGAAGACCAAGCTCACGCTCGTCAGTCTCGTCTGGAAGGCGCTCGCCCATGATGCGTCCATCGAACATCACCGCGATTCTGTCCGAAAGGGACATGATTTCGTCAAGCTCAACACTGACCAGCAGTATGGCGGTACCGTCATCACGCAGATCGACAATATGCTGATGGATGAATTCTATGGCACCGATATCCACCCCACGCGTTGGCTGTCCGACCAGAAGCAGGTCGGGGCCACGTGTCATCTCCCGGGCAAGCACGAGTTTCTGCTGGTTGCCACCCGAGAAACTCTTGGCCAGAAGTCCCGGCGTCGGTGGCCTAACGTCAAACTCTTTCATCTTTTCTTCGGAATCCCTGCGGACCGCCGCATTGTCCGTCAGAAACCGGTTCCTCAGGTAGGTCGGATCATGGTGATAGCCAAACACCATGTTCTCCCATGCGAAGAAGTCCATGATCAGGCCCAGGTGCTGGCGGTCTTCGGGAACATGCGCGATGCCACGCGCACGCCGTGACTGTCCGTCCGAATACCGGCCGGTCAGGTCAATCCCGTTGCCGTTGATCCTGACGCTTCCGGTCGCAGCCGTGATTCCACCCAGAACCTGCAGAAGCTCCGATTGGCCATTTCCTGCGACACCGGCGATTCCGAGAATTTCTCCGGCCCGAATCTTCAGCGAAACGCCACCCAGTCTCTGGATTCCATCGGTGTCGACGACGCGGAGGTTCTCGACCTCCAGGACTGTGTCACCGGGCTGGGCGGGCTTCTTGTCAAGGCGCAGCAGCACCTTACGTCCAACCATCAGCTCCGCCAGCTGCTCAGGACTGGTTTCGGCGGTTCGGACGGTCGCCACCATCTCTCCACGACGCATGACACTGACAGTGTCGGTGATCTCCATGATTTCGCGCAGCTTGTGAGTGATGAAGATGATCGTCTTGCCCTGATCCCGCAATCCTTCCAGAATGCGAAAAAGGTGATCAGCTTCGGCTGGCGTCAGCACGCCGGTCGGCTCGTCGAGAATGAGAATGTCCGCCTGTCGGTAAAGCGCCTTCAGTATCTCCACCCGCTGCTGCATTCCGACCCCAATGTCTTCGATCAGGGCGTCAGGATCCACATTGAGTTCGTATTCCTCCGCCAGCCGTTTCAGCTCTTCACGCGCCTTCGCCTTGGCAGGCCGTAGCATGGCACCGTCTTCGGCCCCGAGGATGATGTTTTCCAGAACGGTAAAATTCTGCACCAGCTTGAAATGCTGGAAGACCATGCCGATGCCCGCTCCGATAGCCTGCTGTGGCTCGCGGATTTCGACCCTGTCTCCGTTGATGAAGATCTCACCCGAATCCGCCTGATAGAAACCATAGAGAATCGACATCAGGGTCGACTTGCCGGCTCCATTCTCACCGATGATGCCATGGATTGTTCCAGGCATCACCTTGATGTGGATGTCTTTATTCGCCTGGACAGGTCCAAACGCCTTGGAAATCCTGGTGAGCTCGATTGCCGGTGCCGTCATCCGGGCCCCTTGCCCGGAAAGCCAACGATGCGGATGATCTTTCCGTTCCTGTCAAGATCAGCGAAATACTGGCCGACCATCGACTTTCCCCCGCCAAAATCGAACGTGACGCTTGCGCGGGCATGGCCATGATGGCTGTCAACCGGCTCAATCACCCCGGCACTCGCTCCGGGCGGGAACTGTCCAAGGAATTCCAGCATACCGTCAACCGAAGTGATCGGCTCCGGTGCATGTGGATCGGCATAATGGAATTCATCGCTGACGGCCGAGCGGACCAGGTCCGCCCGGCTATCGCTGTCACTGTTACCCCACGCCGCAAAAAAACGGTTCAATGCATCACTCATGGAAGATCCTTCCCTTGTTTTCCGTGTTTCCGTGGCGCGGGACCGAGTAATTACTCGACGGGGCAGCTGTCGTCAGACATGTAGTCATGCACAGCCAGTTCTCCCGAGATGATCATGGCTCTGGCCTCTTCGACCGCCGCCTTCATCTCGTCCGTGATCAGGGATTCATTGTGCTCGTCGAGCGCATAACCCACGCCTTCGGCGGCGAGGTTCATTATGCTGATGCCAGCTTCAAAACCTTCGACGCCATTGGCGAACGTTTCGTAGGTCGCATTGTCGACCCGTTTGATCATCGAGGTCAGAACACTGCCCGGATGCATGTAATTCTGGTTGCTGTCCACTCCGACTGATAAAATGTCGGCGTCAGCAGCGGCCTGCAGAACGCCCACACCCGTACCGCCTGCCGCTGCATAGACAACGTCAGCGCCCTGGCTGATCTGGGTCCGGGTCAGTTCACCACCCTTCACGGGATCGTTCCATGCCGCAGGAGTGGTTCCGGTCATGTTCTGGATGACCGTCGCGTCAGGATTCGCCGCTTTCACACCCTGCACGTAACCGCAGGCGAACTTACGGATCAGGGGGATGTCCATGCCTCCCACGAATCCCACCGTTCCTGACTGCGAAGCCATTCCCGCAAGCAGTCCGACGAGATAGCTGCCCTCATGTTCGGCGTAGATGATGGACTTCACGTTTGGCGCATCAACGACCATGTCGACGATGGCGAATTTGGTGTCCGGATAGTCCGGCGCGATCTTTTCCAATGTGGATGCATTGGCGAAACCCAGAACGACAATCGGGTTTGCTCCCCGTTCAGCCATCTTGCGCATGTTCTGTTCGCGCTGCGCTTCCGACTGCAACTCGGTCTCAATATAGGTGCCGCCGGTCTCGGCGACCCAACGCTGCGCACCGTTATAGGCGGCTTCGTTGAAGGATTTGTCGAATTTGCCGCCAAGGTCGATGATCAGCCCCGGCTCGGCCATAGCGGACGCGGCGGAAATGGCGAGTGCCACCGCGGCGCCCGTTAGTTTATGTTTCAGGGTCATGAAACTCTCCCGGTTTGGTTTGGGTGGCCGGACGGCCCGGCTGCACCCGGATTGCGAGCACATGGCTCGAAGATGGGTGATTTAGGACTTAGGCAGGTGGGATGGTCAACCCGGTTTTTTCCATAGAACGGATAATTCTTGCTGATAAGGTAAAGAGAAACCCGTTGCGAAGCATCAATCCAGAGGTACGATCCTGTCACCTTAGCCATATGCCTGCCGGAGTGACGCATGAACTTTCGTTGCCTGGCGTCGTCCCGCATGGCGATGGAAGTCGATTGTCGCCAATGTTCGGCCTGGAATTCCGATCCGCACCCTTTCGATCACGTCAATCCCTCTATGCGGAACCACCCCAACCCACACCGCTCGCCATCCGTTGCCGATGGTGGGAATTCATGCGCCTTCCAGCGCGTCAGCCATGTTGTCCGAGAAGTCGGCAGAGCAGACCGGAATCTCCGGTTCGGAAAATGGAGCGGTCTCACGAAGCGCCGCCTCCACTTAACGTGGAGGTGGACCCCAGAACGTCACGTCAGGATGACCGGGGGTCTCTCGCGAGGCGGCATGGCGTCCGGGGCACGCAGATAGAGCGGCGCGGGTCGCTCCACGGATCCTCCGTGGCGTTGGCGTCGATTGCGATTATGGTGACAGCGGACGCAGGGGCAAATCGCGCGGAAATGTGCCGGGCACCCAAACGATCTGCCATCCTGGCCGCAAGGCTCCCGACACATTGGAGTTTCGGTTCCGAAATACCCTCCAGATCCTCGGGCGGCGCCATGAACGGCGCAGGATCTCCAAATCCGTGCCTCTGAAAATATCCCATTCCCCGATGTGCATCCAGGCAGGTCAGGACCGGCCGCTCCAGGCCAAGGGCCATGGCTTCAAGAACTGTGACTCCGAACGCCGGAACACCAAGTCCCAGCGCCAGCCCCCGGGCCGCCGAAACCGAGATTCTTATCCCGGTGAAATTGCCCGGCCCCACGCCAACACCGATCGCGTCGAGATCGCGCCAGGT
>CBDATU010000017.1:0-149120 GCA_965199865.1 uncultured Rhodobacter sp.
TAGTCTCCTCGTCTGGCGGCTCCGGCCGCCGGTTTTGGTTCACCCGGAGATTACACCGTTTTCGAATTTCCACCAAACTCGCGACACGACCGCTGCACATGTCGAAAATCATTCAGATTTAAGTTAACCTGAACATATAAGAATTGGCGATAGAAATTCAGGCAATGGATCCTAGAATTTCAATCACTTGATCTTCGGTCGTGTCGCGAATTTGGTGGAAATTCGAAAACGGTGCAATCTCCAGGTGAACATGGTTTCCTCCGATCAGGCGGCGAGGTCAAGGGCGACGGGCCCGGTCGGCAGGGACAGCGTCTGCCAGCCGTCAACCTTTCGCAACCGGATCTGACCCGATGCCAGGAGCGCCCAGAGCAGCATGGGCACGGTCTCCGCGCAGGGTAGCAGGGTCTGGGTCTTTATCCGCCTCCGGAACTCGCCGTCGGTCCTCTCGATGGCGTTGGTGGTCCGCGCCGACCTCCCACTGCGACGGGTCGAGCCGGGTGAACGTGAACAGCCGGTCGCCCGCCTCGTCCAGGCTGTCGGCGACGGCCCGGCACTTTTTCCGCCACTTCTTCAGGAACGCCCTGCGGCGGCGCTGGATCTCCTCCACGGTCTCCGCGTAGATCATGTCGCGGTAGTCATTGCCGATCTCGTCATGCAGGCGCTTCGGGGCGTGGCCCAGCAGGTTGCGGTGCTTGTGGACCGTGCAGCGCTGGATCGGCAGATCCTCACCCCAGAGCGTGGTGAGCGCGGCCTCAAGGCCCGGCGCGCCGTCGACGATGACGAACTCCGGCCGCCTGAGGCCGCGCGCGTCGAGGTCGGCCAGGAACCCGCTCCATGCCGCGGTGCTCTCTCCGCCCATCTTTCCTATGGAAAGCAGCACCTTATGGCCGTCCCGGCGTATGCCGACGGCGGCCAGCACGGATATTTTCGTCGCCTTTCCGTCGATCCGGGTCTTTATCACCGTGCCGTCCAGGATCAGGCGGACGATGTCCTCATCGGCCAGGCTGCGGGCGCACCAGGCGTCCCAGTCCGATCTGACCCGGCGCCAGGCCCGGCTGACCACGTCCTTGCTCACGGCCCCCCTGAACAGCGCGAAAAGCGCCCGCTTCACCCGGCGCGTGTTCGTGCCGGAAAGGTAGACGGACGTGATCAGGGCCTCGGCCTTTTTCGTCATGCGCTGGTAGCGCCCGAGCGCCTTCGACCGCCATTCCCTGACCTCGCCGTCCGCGTCCCGGATCCGGGGCGCGGGGCACGCTGACGGTCTCCGTCCCGAACGTTCCGGTGATCCGCCGGTCGCGGTGGCCGTGACGGTAGCCCTTCACCTCCCCGTCCCCGCGCCGGTAGCGGAGCCGGCCCAGGAACTCGGAGAGCTCCTCCTCGAAAACCGCCTCGATCGTGCCGCGGATGCTCGACCGGAGCCGGTCCTCGATCGGGTCGAGGCCCCCATCAAATGCCTCTGGCGAAAGTTCGGTGCTGAAAGTAGTCTGTTCCATGGTGTAGTCTCCTCCTCTGGCGGCTCCGGCCGCCGGTTGGGTGGTTTTGGTTCACCCGGAGATTACACCATTTTCGAATTTCCACCAAACTCGCGACACGACCTGATCTTCTCGAAGTGATAACTCTTTGATTCTCTTCCGCATGTTCTTCACGTTTTAGTGGAGGAATGCGAATTGCAAAGAAGGGCCAAATGTATTCCGATCGGTACTCCCGATCAATCCTTGGAAAAGTCGAAATAGGGTAACCAGTATATGCGGAATCGTACCGGAATACAAACTTACCATCCTCACTGGAAAGACGTCCCACCAATACTGATTCAACACCCGTATCCTGATAGACTTCCAGGACACGCTCCATGGGGATTTCCGCAGAAGCCCAAATGAGTTTCACGCCCCAACCATAGTCGCGGCTGAATAGATCGAAAACACCAGGCGTCATTGCTGAATCTCCCTTTGGATTCTCTGGACTTGATGCAGGAGCAAGTCAGGAATGAACCTCGCTCCCACTCCAAAGCGCAACGCCTGGCCACAATTTTCCGCCCACCGAAGGGGCATCCATTCCCCCTTGAGAAGATTTTTCCACCTTCATACCGCGCATCACGGCTTTGGCGAAAGAGCGAATCTGCCGACCTGTGGTGGATAGATCGCTCATTCAATGCAGGTGGGGCAATTGCCCCACCGCCAATCCGTGGAAACCGGTCCAATTCACTTGCCCGAAGTCACGAACTACGCCCGAAAACACAGAGTGTCGACAAGTCTACCGCCCTGAATACATGACGGAATTCAGCATGGGAAAGTCCGGGGAAATCCCGACGATCAAGACAGACTACCGTCGATAGTGGTAGTGATGCGTTCCAGTGCCACCCGTTGCGATCGTTTCCGCAGCGAAGATCGCAGCGGGAGTTTTTATGGTGCTGGCCGGCGGCGCCCGCCACCTCGCGACCCGCCGCAAGCAGCCACTCGTCGACAGGAGCTTGCGGTCGCAGCGTTATGGATTTATCGATTGCAGGTCGTAACGCAAACAGCTGAGGTGCCAGTCTGGCCCCAGCCCGGACGGATTCCATGGCGGTTCCTACACATGGCGCGAAAAACTACCTTCAGAGCCTGGCGTACCGTGCAGTTATCGGAACCGCGATGTCCCTGCCCTATCATAAACGAGTTCCATTCGCGGGCCAGGCGGTACGCCATATCGCCGGTGTGGCTGGCTGGCGAAAACGGATACGGGACAATCTCGCACTGATCTATCCTGAATTGCAGGAACATGAGATCAAATGGCTTGTTCACAAGGTGCCAGACAATGTCGGACGCACTCTGATCGAAATCTGGTCAGGACGGGAGTTCCGCAGGCGCGCACGCGAAATTCCATTCACCGGCAGTGGGGTCGCGGCCCTGGAAAGGGCGAAGGAAGAGAACCGTCCAACCATTCTGATCACAGGCCATTTCGGAAACTACGATGCTCCAAGGGCGGCCCTGATCGAACGGGGTTACCGGGTCGGTGGGCTGTACAACCCGATGGCCAATGGATATTTCAATGATCGCTATGTGGATGCCATCAGCAGTATCGGAACACCGGTATTCGAACGGTCCCATTCCGGCAAAGGCCAGAAAGAGATGGTGCGGTTCCTGAAATCTGGAGGTGCGGTGGGTCTCGTCGCCGACCACTTCATGGGACACGGCGTGCCAATCGAATTTCTGGGCCACCCAGCGAAAACGGCCCTGAATCCCGCAAAAATGGCAGTGAAATACGATGCCCTCTTTCTTCCGATCTATGGCCTTAGACTGGCCGATGGAATTTCTTTCGACATCATTGCCGACGATCCGATTCCGCATGGCGACCCGGAGGAAATGACCCGAGCCGCCAACGCCAGTCTGGAAAAGCTTGTCCGCAAACACCCTGAACAATGGTTCTGGATTCACCGTCGCTGGAAAAGTTCATTTGGCGAATGACCATATCTGGCACCAACATCGCCGTTGCAGCAGGAAATGTCTCCTCCCAACCAGCGTCATTGGGTTTCGGCTTTCCGATAGTCAGTTCTGGGGATTGCTGCCTATGCGCGGAGGGCTGCACAACCACCCACTGTCTGGAGTTGAATGGGGTGAAACAGTCTGAATTCCAGCATTGCAGGGCGGACCGGCTGGAGATCACGGAGGCCTCGTGGATGGCTATGGCGTCCTTCCCGGTCGCACTCTTGCTCAAAGCTGGAAACCGAAACAGCCCGAGGCATGGAGCCCGGGTCCTGACCATGACGTCATGGATGCCGAAGGAACTGAAACCTGTAACGGTGCCCGGATCTGCGGATCTGGATCTGCAGGGGTCTCACTCCACGCTGGAGAGGCAGCCATAGGTTCAGTCCAAGGTGATCCATCGTGATCATGGCAGCTATCCGAGCCTGTTCTCTATTTCGGATCCGTTTAATCGGATCCCGTGTGGAGCTGTTTTCCACGATTCAATGTTTCTGTAGTGCGAATACCCGTGGATCAATGGCCGTGATTCGTAATGGCGGGCCACGCTCATCGAATGCAACAGCCTCGAATTTAGACGTATTGAGAAGCCAGCCGGTGTTGTCAGGGGCGACAGCGGAAAGATCCTCGGGATGATCCGAAAGACTTGCCTGTCCCTGAACATGATCATTTCATTGCCCCACTTCAGAGTGGAACGGGGGTTGGTAAAACGGCCGTTATCACCTGGATGGCGTGCCCGATGGTCTGACCAGGGCCGCGGATCGACTGGAGGAAAGGGAACCGTTATCTCCGCCAACAGCGGCAGGTCGGTCTAAATGGCGTCTCTCCACCAGGCATTTTGCCATCCGATGTCCAAACCCGGATCGCAGGGTGGAGACCACCGAATGCGCTTTCGTCCCGCCGCCCCGGCTCTGGCAGGGGTATCACCCCGTTGAACTCCAAGCGGCGCCACACCGCCCGGCCGTCGGTCTGCCAAAGCTCGCCGCGGCGGTAGCGGAGGATCCGAGCGCCCCGCGCACAATCGGGCTGTCTCCGACCTACCCGCGGCACCAGCCTGCGACAGCTTTCTGCGGAGATCGCCCTAGCGGGAGGAAAGGGTGCGGTGAGTCGGATCCCTTCCAGTCATGCGGACAGCATGCCGATCACGCCGCAAAGCCGTAAGAGGGAACCAATATGCAAGAGGTAGACCCTTGAACCTGGCCATGACGCACCGGATGGCGCCGAACCTCGCAAGGATAGCGATGAGGCGTTGGGCGTTCCGAACCCATGGCAGAATGAAAATGGCGGAATGGGACAATGATATCCTGTCTAACGTATTTGGGCCACCGCTGAACCCAACGATGAGACCCGAAGAAGAAAGGCCGCAAAGGCAATAACTCCATGGGCTCATAGCGGATGCTTCCGCGATTCATCGAGAGACACCTTCGCAGGGCTTTCCTCCACGCTGGTGGCAACGCGAGAGAGACCATGGCCTTTACGTGGTTCTATGGATGCAACCGGAAGCGCGAAGGCCTCCACAGCCAGATGAAAGCTGGCGGGCAGGCGTTCCTGTTGGCTGGTAGGTCTCATTCCCAAGGACGCAGGGTGGAAAATCGTGCCAAGCTGAAGAACGTCCATGGGAAGGCATCCCGCCACAGCGCTGGATGCTGGACATGGAAACGCGCCGGTCGCAATGGCTGGAAGCAGACCCCGATTTGGCGCCCAAATGCAAGGCTATCCACCATGGGAATGCATGGCAGGAACGGCAAGTCAGACCGTCTGCCTGTCTTCCTCTGGCGAGATTTTGCCTGCAAACCGTATTTCCGGCGCATCAACCACCGCGCCGCTGCCAACAGGTGCCGCACCCGTACCAAACTCCAGCTTCCGGTTCCCAAGCAAAGCCGACTCGGCTTCACGGACGGAGCCACGCCCCGAATTGGACAGGCTCAAGCCCCTCTTCACGCATGGCGAAGCCTCAATCGGCGTATTTCGGTCGAGCGGCACCTCACCGGATTTCATTCCGCTATCGAAGGCTTACCGCCGCCACAATGGGTCCGTGGCCAGCACGTTGCAAAAGAACAACGATGGGCTCATCACCAGAAACCACCGCCTTGGTGTTCAGCGGCTCCAGACCGTTCCATATACCAAGTTGGGTCAGCTCAGTGACGATATTGGAGTAGGCTATCGTGCGGCCGGCGTTTTCACCACGCCCGATGGAAACCGCCCGTTCAGGAAGGTAGCGCACAAGCTGAAGGATCATTGGTCCGCCGGACCCGACACTCGACCGGGCCCTAATCCGTATGACATCACCGTGCCGCTTCGCGGACATGCTGACTTCGGACGGGCGATTGCGATGTTTCTCGATCAGTTCAGCCAGTTTCATTGGTTTGGTACCCACCAGATGATCCACCCCATTAACAATCATCTGCGGTGTGTGAACGGTCCGCTGACCAACCGCTCGAGCATAGGCCCTCTGCCGCTGCGAATGGGCCGGTTTGGCGAAACTGTCTTTCCAGCCTATGTAATCCCAGTAATCCACATGAAGCGCTAGGGGAATGACGTATTCCAGCGATGATAGATCCCGCAGCAACTGGTCTGCGGGCGGACATGAACTGCAACCTTGGCTTGTATAGAGCTCGACCACTACAGGGCGCGGTTCGCCCCTTGCTCCGGTTACGAGCAGCAGCACCATCATCAAGGCCGTCGTTACGCATTTCCAGCCCACGGATTCCCCCTCTCCTCATGTCATTTACAATACCTAGTCCTGCCCTGCCGTAACTGGCCAATCAATCATTTGAGAGTTGACCTTTCGGCTGTGAGGACAGACGGCCGCTACGATGGCTAATGGATGACTGCCCAACAGGCACCGATTCGACCTTTCCGCAGCAGGTGGGAGCCCGCATGCCAGGTCATAGTGTTCCGTTCGTGACACGGCCACTGCAGACCAAGAAACAGAGGAACGGGGTTGTGAGGCGGTGTGCAATGGTATACTGAAATCGCATTCCGATTCCAGCCCCAGCCGGCAGTCAGACAAACCGCTCCGAACATTGCCGGCATCCACCAGGAGACCGCCCATGACAATTCAGGTCGGACAGGACATTTCCAGGACCAGAAAGACGCTCCGCGCAGGAGGATCAAGGGTTGCGTTCTATTCGATAAAGGCTGCAGAGGCGGCAGGTTTGGGTGACTTCACCCGCCTGCCGGCCTCACTCCGGGTGGTCCTTGAGAACATGCTAAGGTTCGAGGACGGTGGTCGGACAGTCAGCGTCGAGGACATCCGCGCGTTTTCCGACTGGATCGCAAAGGGCGGCAGAAATCCCCGTGAGATCGCATACCGGCCCGCCCGCGTGCTGATGCAGGACTTCACGGGGGTTCCCGCAGTGGTCGATCTTGCGGCCATGCGGGATGGCCTCGCGGCACTCGGCGGGGATGCCGAAAGGATCAACCCTCTTAACCCGGTCGATCTGGTGATCGATCACAGCGTGATGATCGAGACGAGTTCGGGAAACCCACGCGCCTTCCAGATGAACGTCGACAGGGAATATCAGCGGAACCTCGAGCGATATACCTTCCTGAAATGGGGGCAGTCAGCGTTCGACAACTTTCGTGTCGTACCACCAGGAACCGGAATCTGCCATCAGGTGAACCTCGAATACCTTTCACAATGCATCTGGACCGATCAGGATCAGAACGGCGAGGAAGTGGCCTATCCTGACACTCTGGTCGGGACCGGATTCGCATACAACGATGGTTAACGGCCTCTCGGTACTGGGATGGGGCGCTCGGAGGCATTGAAGCCGAGGCCGCGATGCTCGGTCAACCGATCTCCATGCTGATTCCCGAGGTTGTGGGCTTTCGACTGACCGGCGAAATGGTCGATGGAACGACCGCCACGGATCTGGTGCTCAAGGTCGTGCAGATGCTGCGTGAGAGGGGAGTGGTCGGAAAGTTCGTTGAATTCTACGGACCTGGCCTCGATGGCCTGCCCCTAGCCGATAGGGCGACCATCGCCAACATGGCGCCAGAATACGGCGCCACCTGTGGTTTCTTTCCTGTCGATGCGGAGACGCTTCGTTACCTGCATACGTCAGGTCGCGATGAGGCGCGGATCGCCCTGGATCGAGACCTACGCAAAGGAAAACGGCCTTTGGCGCGGGCCAGATTACGAACCGGTTTTCACCGATACGCTGGAACTTGACATGGGCACGATCGTTCCGGCCATCTCCGGCCCTAAGCGTCCGCAGGATTTTGTGGCTCTCAGCAGCGCGAAAGCCGCGTTCCACCGGTGAAATGGAAGAAACGTTCAAACGCCCCCTGGACCGGGAGGTGCCCGTCGAAGGCGAATCCTACACCCTGTCATCAGGAAAGGTGGTGATCGCCTCCATCACTTCCTGCACCAACACCTCCAATCCTTACGTGATGATCGGTGCCGGACTGGTCGCGCGCAAGGCCCGAGCCCTGGGACTCACCCGCAAATCCTGGGTGAAGACATCACTGGCGCCTGGCTCGCAGGTGGTTTCGGAATATCTGGAGGCAGCGGGCCTGCAGGAGGATCTTGACAGCATCGGCTTCAATCTTGTGGGATATGGCTGCACCACCTGTATTGGTAATTCCGGCCCGCTTCAGTCCGCGATTTCCAAAGCCATCGCCGATGGCGATCTGGTGGCGACCGCAGTGCTTTCCGGCAATCGGAATTTCGAGGGCCGGATCAGCCCGGATGTCCGAGCGAATTACCTCGCATCACCGCCGCTGGTTGTCGTCTACGCGCTCGCAGGCACGATGGATATCAACCTTGCGAAAGATCCCGTTACGCAGGACCCTGAAGGCAGGGATGTCTTTCTCAGGGATCTCTGGCCCAGCCAGAAGGAAATCGCTGAACTCGTGAATGAGACAGTGACACGCGAGGCTTTCGAAAAGAAATATGCGGAAGTCTTTACAGGCGATGAGAAATGGCGCTCCATCGAAACGAGCGATAGCCTGACCTATACTTGGCCATCCACTTCAACCTATGTCCGTAACCCACCGTATTTCGATAACATAACGACCGAGCCAGGAGAAATTTCAGATATCAGGGATGCCCGTGTTCTTGCGATTCTGGGAGATATGATCACCACCGATCACATCAGTCCGGCCGGAAGCTTCAGGGAAGCCACGCCTGCAGGGAAATACCTGGTTGAACGGCAGGTGGCACCACGGGAATTCAACTCCTACGGTTCGCGGAGAGGAAACCACGAAGTGATGATGCGCGGCACTTTTGCCAACATCCGGGTGAGGAACGAAATGCTCGACGGCGTGGAGGGAGGTTACACGCTTGGACCGGACGGGGAACGGACATCCATATATGACGCTGCTATGGCATATCAGGAGACCGGCACGCCATTGGTCGTGATTGCTGGCGAACAGTATGGAGCTGGTTCGTCCCGTGACTGGGCGGCGAAGGGAACAGCCCTTTTGGGAATCAAGGCGGTGATCGCCGAGAGTTTCGAGCGCATCCATCGGTCCAATCTGGTCGGCATGGGTGTGATTCCATTCGAGTTCTCCGATGGAGATTCCCGTGAATCACTAGGACTGAAAGGCGATGAAACGATTTCCATCACCGGATTGGAAGAGGATCTGAAACCCCAGGCCACAGTGAAGTGCATCATCGTCTACGGTGACGGTTCGGAGAAACAAATCAGTTTGAGGTGCCGCATCGATACCGAGGTTGAGATCGAGTATGTAGAGAATGGCGGCGTTCTGCATTACGTGCTGCGAAATCTCGCCAAGGCAGCATAGAGACGCAACCAACCTGCACCATTGGCCAAGCCCACATCCTGGGCGGCATCACTGCTGCGTCCTGGTCCGGTTTCATCCCATTACACCAGTGATGCGAGAATGCTCTGTCTACCGTAATTGTCCCGGGGAAGGTTTCGATAAGGAAGGCATGGATCGCCCAGGCGGCCGGCGCAGGTCCACATGGAGCCTGTTGCGGGTCACATGGCGGTGCATCACGACGCCCTCAGCCGTCCAGGCACGGCTCGGCATCCCTGTGTGGCGAAGGCGGGCGCTATCCGGATGTGGATCACATGGCTATTCGCATGAGATGCCGCCCAGTCAAAGCGCCAGAAATTCTGACGGCGCGGCACGGAGGGAATCCGGCCCATGAGCCGTTCAACGGGTATGGCCGGGGCGGTGGCGCCCGGTCAGGGTCGGGACTTCCAGCCCGGCCGCGCGCGGCGCAGCCCGCCACTTCCGGGATCATGGAGATTCCTCCGCAGTCCGGTGCGGATAGTCCGGCCCGTCGGGTGGGAATCGTCGAAAGAAATTGGGACAGCCCGCCGACATGCGACCGGTAATGACGCAGAACACCATATACTGGTCGCAAATCGGCCGCAGACGGTGGCAGACATGTCCCGGCTGTGACCGCTAGGCGCAATCCGGTTGGTGCCACGCGGGCACCGCTGCAAGGAGGAGAAACGGAATGGCCAGCGAGCCACGCGCGCCGCATGGCCAGATGTTCAGGGCGCTGGTCCCTGAGCTGGAGAGCGGCGCGAGGCTGGTGCGGCAGCTCCTACCCCCGGCCGTCGCCAACCTCATTGCCGACGCGCCCCTGGTGCGCGTTCCCGAGACTTTCGTCGACGAGAACCTGGGCCTCCGCCAGGCCGACGCGCTGTTCGAAGCGAAGCTGGAGGACGGACGTCCCGCCCTGCTCTACGTTCTCCTGGAGCACAAGTCCTGGCCCGATCCCTGGGCCCGCCTGCCGCCCGCCAGGCAATCCCGCTTGCATTTGCTGCCGCAGATCGTTGTCTGCCCATCTGTTCGGAGACCACATGAACCGGTAGGCAGCATATGTCAGCAAAACTGCGCCAAATTCGTAGCATCAGGGGTAAGTGTACCCTGACAAAGGTCCGATGCACATGAAGCGCAATGATCCCGCCAGCAATGCCGGGGGTAGAGATTGGGATAGGCAATGGTGGTCGAAGGACGAGTGCCCGGAGACTCTCTGTACCGCATCTGCCGTTACAGCCCATCTCCCCCATAATGTCGAACGGATATGCCCGGCTTCTTCCAAGGTCCGGCCACGCAGCTGCACCGATAGCAGATCCAGGCATGTTGCCAGCCACGTCCGGCACTAGCGCTCAGGTTTCGGTTCAAAGCTCTCACGAGCCCTCATGAATTCACAAGAATCGACTGCCAACCCTGAAGGATGAGCTGAAACAGGGCGCATTGGGCACTTGGTCCCGGACTGACCCCAGGTCATTGGGCTGGGATGTTCGATTAAACCTGCGCCCTCTATCCGCACAAGCCTGCTGCTGGATTCCATTTCGAACCACAGCAGATGGGCAGACACCATTCCGGTTGCTGATCATTGGGAATCACAGCACGGGTGGCGTAGCCATAAGTCTGGCTGCGCAAGTACCAGCAAAAGTGGGCACGAACGGCGTAAGACCTGCATCAGTACAGCTCCAACGCCGCGCCGCCCAGCAGATAGCGCCCATTCCAGCATGAGAGTCAGGCCAGTTGACGACAGGCCGAATTCCACCAATCGCCCGACCCTCGAGATCGAAAGTCCTGAATCCAGGCACTCCAGATCCGGCTGGAAACATTCCCGATCCCGGGCATCCTCCTGTCACTGCGGCATCGGCGCTGATCTGGGCACCTGTACTGATCTGCAGTGCCAGGATTACCGATGTAGGCAACAGGAGCCAGGTTACTGTCACGTCATGGTCATGGATATGCACACCGTCGTACGCGTGCCAGGATGATGGTATGAACCGCTTCCTGAGGCACCAGCGTAGCCCATGCCAACCACAGATCTGAGCCGCCGATTCTGCTGATGATCACATCCTCATAGCGCCAGCCGAAAGGCGATCTGAAATCCTATACTTGACGCCTAAGGCGAGAACACCTCCATCCGCTCTAACGTTGCACAGGCGCCCGGCATCACTGGAACTCCGTTAGCCACCGCGTCGCTGTCGGAAACCACGCCCTGCACGCAGCACGGCACGCACTTCCTGGCTGTTGATCACCCCGCCAGAAAAATCCCTATTGTGTCAGCAGCCAAGACAGGAACGCATGCGCCACCCGATCGGTCCCAGTCCTGGAGCAGTCTTGGAGCATGCAACAGCCATGAGGAATCGCCAGGTCCGTCCTCGACCGCAAGGAGACCAAGGTTCCTACTGCTGAGGATTTGGTCACGATTGACGCGACGCGCCCTGCGGTATCGGATCATTCCGCCCAGTGCACGGTCGTATCTGGAAATATGGCGATGACAGGTGCCAGCATAGGGTCGCGCATCATCTTTGCCCGTTCGAATGCTTCAAGCTTTTCAGGCCCGACAATGATCAGATGCCTGTTCATGGCACCGTTCAGGACTGGAAGCGTCAGAGAAATCCGTTGCTCGACTGGACCTCCACCCTGCTGCCGGACTGGAAGAAAGGTCGGCGCACTGCTCTCCAGTGCCTGTTCCAGCCCAACTGAGCCCGGAAACAGTGACGCGATATGCATGTCGGCTCCCATGCCCAGCATCACGACAGACAGCGGCAGATGTGTCCGTAACGCTCTGTCAAGGGAATCGATTCGATCCCACACGGATCCGCTACCGGAATACACTGACAGGAAGTTGGCCTCAGCAGCGGGGCCAACGAGCAGCCGTTCACGAATCTGCCGGGAGTTTGAATGTTCGCTAGTCTCAGGCACCCAACGTTCGTCCGTGGGCAGCACCGTAATCCTGCCCCAGTCAAGGTCCACGGTACGAAGCACATCGAAAATCGGTCCTGGAGTGCTTCCACCTGGAACGGCAAGCGAAGCGGGGCTGTCGTCAGAGAAGGCAGCCAGCAGCTCATTGGCTACACAGCCTGCAACCTCCTCCATCATCCTATCCCGACTCGGGTATTCGATGAATTTCATTCAGCGATCTCCCTCCAGCTGCGATCGTCCCGACCCAGCAGCATGAGCGCCTCCGCAGGTCCCGCACTACCTGGTGAATAAATTTGCGGCCTGTCACCACGCTTGGTCCAGCCTTCGATAATCGGGTCGGTCCAGGCCCAGGCCGCTTCAACCTCATCACCACGCATGAACAGCGTCTGGTTTCCTCGTATCATGTCCATGATGAGCCTTTCATAGGCATCGGCAACATGGGCCGCGTCATCGCCGAATGCCTTGGCGAACGACATGTCAAGCGGCACCTCGATCAAGCGCATACCACCGGGTCCGGGCTCCTTGATCGTCACCCACATGTTCATACCCTCGTTCGGCTGAAGGCGAATGACCAGCACATTGCCACTCCTGCCCGTATCGCCGCCAAAAATGGAATGCGGCGTGTCCTTGAACACAACTGCAATCTCGCTGGCACGGGCTTTCAGGCGTTTACCGGTACGCAGATAGAAGGGCGTTCCCTTCCATCTCCAGTTAGAGACCCGGAGCTTCAGGGCGATGAAGGATTCGGTCAGTGAAGCCTCTTTGTCCGCGTCCAGGAGATAGCTCTCGAATTCGTCGGAGCCGCCGTATTGCCCTCGTACAAGATCCTTCTGCGACACTGGATCAAGGGCGCGAATCACCTTCAGCTTCTCGTCACGCACAGCATCAGGTTCAAAGCGGTGGGGTGGCTCCATTGCTATCAGGCAGAGAAGCTGCATCAGGTGGTTTTGTATCATGTCCCGCATCGCGCCGGATCTATCATAATAGGCCCCTCGCCCCTCCACCCCAACCGTCTCGGCCACCGTGATCTGGATGTGGTCGACGAATTGTGCATTCCAAAGCGGCTCGAACAGAATGTTGCCGAAACGTACTGCCATCAGGTTCTGAACAGTTTCCTTTCCGAGGTAATGGTCGATTCGATAAATCTGCCGCTCATAAAAGAACTGGGCGAGCGTACGGTTCAGCGCCCGGGCGCTTTCAAGATCATGACCAAATGGCTTCTCAACGACGATCCGACATCTCTGGTTCGTAATTCCATGTCGGTGCAGACGTTCAGCCAATGGGATGAAGACATTGGGCCCTACAGAAAAATAGAATGCCCGAACGACATCTTCACGCAGGGACGAACGCAACTCGTCCCACCCTCCCTCTCCTGCCGCATCAATCGAAAGATAGCGCAGTCGCCGCAGGAACAGCTCCACCTGCGCTTCGTCCTCACCTCCCTGAATGGCGAAATCGCGGATCGCTGTGCGGGCGAAGTCTCGGAATGTTTCATCAGTGATTGGCCTTCGCGAGGCACCAATTACACATGCGTCCCTAGGCATCTGCCCGGCCCAGAACCGCCGATATAGACCAGGCAGTATCTTTCTCCGTGAAAGGTCACCCGTACCTCCGAAGATCACGAGGTCGAATGGCTCTACTGGAATGACGCGTGATACCATAGCTGGTTCCGTCGGCTTTATGTCACCGGCAATGAGATGCTCCGGCACGGTTTCACGGAGAATCTACCATCCATTCGCGCCATCACAACCGCATCCCAAGTGGCCTGGGTTTTCTTGCCTGGAATATTTCGGTAGCAATTGGCGGCGACGCATACCATGCCTGGGGCACCTGATGAAGGATTATGAAGATAGCGTGGAGCTTGGCGCATTCGAGCATCCTCAGATCACCGCGCTTGGTGCCCCGCGTGCATCCGTTCGCCTGCACGAACCAAGGACTCTGTGGTTCAATACCGGCACCGTCTGCAACATAGCCTGCGCGCATTGCTATATCGAGAGTTCACCGACAAATGACCGACTTGCCTACATTGAGCTCGATGACGTGGTGAATTTTCTTGACCAGATCGAAGATGTCGACTGGCCAGTGCGGGAGATTGGGTTCACGGGCGGGGAACCATTCATGAATCCCCAGATGTTTGAGATGGCGCGCATATGTCTGCAGCGTGGCTTCAAGGTGCTGATTCTAACCAATGCGATGCGTCCCATGATGCGTCCACGGGTATGGGAGCGACTAAAGTCCCTGAGTAGCGAATTCGGCGATAGACTGACGCTGCGCGTTTCGGTGGATCACTGGTCGGCCGAGTTTCACAACCGGGAACGCGGTTTGGGGACATTTGAGACGACGCTTGAAGGCATGCGGATGTTAAGGGATGCCGATATCCGAATGGCAGTCGCAGGGCGTACGGTCTGGGGCGAATCACTGGCCGAGGCCCGCCTCGGCTATGCCCGACTGTTCGCGGAGAATGGATTCAAGGTTGATGCGCATGACCCGGCCGAGACAGTTCTGTTTCCGGAGTTGGACGAGAATGAGGATGTGCCTGAAATAACGACGGAATGCTGGAATCTTTTGGGTGTATCACCCAACGATGTGATGTGCGCGGGTTCCCGAATGGTGGTCAGACGCAAGGGTGCCTCGAAACCGACGGTCCTGGCCTGTACCCTTCTTCCGTATAGCCCGGAATTCGAGCTGGGCGAGACCTTGGCCGAAGCGGAATGCGAGGTTTATCTCAACCATCCGCACTGCTCGAAGTTCTGCGTTCTCGGCGGGGCAAACTGTTCAGCGTGACCAGATGAGATCTCGTGACCTGTCACATGTGCGATCAATGCCATTCAGCAACAATGGAGGCCTCCATCTGTATCGGGCTGAAGGGCTGATAGGTTTCAATTTTGCAGGTGCCACTGGCAGGATCTGGCTACAGTTTCGACCTTCTTCACGATCTGCTCGACCAGCACCTGACGGATCAATTGGAAGATGGGGTTGGGTTACCGGGAAAGGGATGGACCGAAAGCCAGCGCTTGGTGGACAGCGTTTTCCCGCCGCCAGGCGGAAGTAGGACGTTAACGGAATTGGCGCACCTGAGAGGATTCGAACCTCTGGCCTCTGCCTTCGGAGGGCAGCGCTCTATCCAGCTGAGCTACAGGTGCGTCGCTGCAGTGCAGTCTATCCCCCATATCGAGCCATCGCAACCCGGAGTCCACGAACTGATCCACCGACATGCCAGGAATCGCGGCTTAGCCAAATAGATCCTGCGCGAGTTCAAGCGCCTCGATCAATACGTCAATCTCATCCGTGGTGTTGTATAGCCCGAAAGACGCCCGGCAGGTTGCGGTGATGCCAAGACGATCCATCAAAGGCCCGGCACAGTGATGGCCAGCACGGACAGCGACCCCTTTCTTGTCCAGTACTGTCGAGATGTCATGCGCATGTGCCGCACCTTCCAGCGTGAAGCTGAATATCGCGGCCTTGTCGGGCGTGGTGCCCTGAAGGTTTAGGGCATTCAGGCCGCGAAGGCGATTGACCGCATAGTCCCGAAGTGCCGCCTCATGTCTCGCGACCGCTTCCATTCCAAGTGAGCTGAGATAGTCAAGCGCCACGCCAAGGCCAATCAACTGCACGATGGGCGGGGTACCTGCCTCGAATTTCATCGGCGGATCATTCCAGGAGATTCCATCCCTGTGAACCTCCCTGATCATGTCCCCGCCGCCGAGGAAAGGACGCATTTCCGCCATGCGCTCCGCCTTGCAGTAGATCGCTCCGGACCCAGAAGGCCCATAGAGTTTGTGCCCAGTGATCGCATAGAAATCGCAGCCAATGTCCTGTACGTCGACAGGCATATGCACGGCCGCCTGCGAACCATCGACCAGAACCGGAACGTCCGCAGCATGGGCACCTTCCGTGACCGCCTTTACGTCGACACGCGTTCCAAGAACGTTGGAAAGATGGGTAATGGCAACAAGCCTGGTCTTCGGTGTAATCGCGTCAATCACCCTTTGCGGATCCAGATGGCCAGTATCGTCGATGTCAACCCAGACAAGTTCCACTCCCTGCCGCTCCCGCAGAAAATGCCATGGAACGATATTGGCGTGGTGCTCCATTACACTGAGAACGATCTGGTCTCCAGGCTGCATCCTCGGCATCGCCCATCCATACGCGACCATGTTTATCCCCTCGGTCGTTCCCGAGTTCATTACAATCTCGCTCTCCTGCGCAGCGTTGAGGAAACGGGCGATGGTTCCGCGTACCGCCTCATATTTCTCAGTCGCGAGATTGGAGAGGAAGTGTAGCCCCCTGTGAACGTTTGCATATTCCATGGAGTAACACTGGGTGACGGTGTCGATCACGGATTGAGGTTTCTGGGCCGAAGCGCCGTTGTCGAAATAGACCAGCGGCCTTCCGTTCACCTTTCGCGACAGGATTGGAAAATCCCTGCGGATTTCATTCACGTCATACATCGAACCGATACCCCAGGCATGGAAGCCTACACCAAAGTCATCAACAGCGAAAAGCCGAAGAGAATGGCGAAGATCGTGAAGATGATTCCGATGAACGTCATGAACAGCGACCGGAAACCATGCAGTTCGGCGCAGAAGCACGTCAGCAGGACAAAGATCAGAACACCGGAAAACAGCCCGATCAGTCCTGCCAGGACCGGAAACACGACCCAAACCACGATCTGTAGCAGACTTACCGAATTGAGCACGAATGCCATCCAAGCCATCAGCGAGATCGTGCTGTCCAGATCGCCACTGCCACCGAAGGCGCGCCCACCAAAATAAAGCACATAGACCGAAGCCACCGCGAAACCAACCTGGAGACTTCCGGCCAGTATTGGGTTGCCGAGAACCAGTGCAGTGATCTGCGCCTGCATGGTTCCCAACTGGACGGAAGCGTCAGCGGTGTTCAGATAGGTCCACAACCACAGCAGCAAGGTACTGATGACAGTGTTCAGTACCAGCGCCTGCCACCGTTCCGATCGGGAAAGGTCATAAGACATTGCCCAGCGCGCCTGTTTCCGTGGCGCTCTTAGGGTCTCAAGAGCATGCAGGAACAGAGCCGATGTAGTCGTCATGGGCGTGCTCCGTAGACTTCCGCCTCTATCATTGAAAGCCCCCAGAACAGGAAAAAGGCCATATGTCCAACAATACCAAAAAGCGTGGCCTCGAATCCGGGGCCCAGCAGCCCATTGATCAATCCACTCACAAGCCAGAGCGGCGTGGCCGCAGCCATCGACCAGAATAGCGCAAGCCTTGCCGAATGACCTGTCCCCCGCCCACCGAACACCCTGGCGACAAGACGGGCGACAAGCGCAACGGCATACATCACAAGAGGTGCCACGAACAGCCAACCAAACAGGGCTCCGCCAAGTCGCACATCCAGCGTCACGCTTCCATCGGCTAGCGCTTCGCGCCAAAGCCTGGGCCACTGGGCAAAATAGAGCAGTCCGCAGGAAAGGACCAGATACATCAGCGCCCTGCTTTCGTCCGATCCCCTATCCAGATGCCGTCGCATCACGGCGCGCGGGGATCGGTAAGTCGCGACGATATCCGTCATCAGCCCCATCAGTTTCGATGTCGATCCAGCCAGGCCTCGATTCCCGCAACGATGTCCTGGGCAACCGATCCATCCTCTATCTCGTCAATGGCTTCCGCGAGGAACGCGAGCACAAGTAGATCCTGAGCTTCGGCTCTCGAAACACCACGTGAACGCAGGTAGAACAGCGCCTCTTCATCAATTGCGCCGCTTGTGGATCCGTGGCTGCACTTGACATCGTCGGCATAGATTTCCAGTTCAGGCTTCGCGTAGAACTGCGCATCGTCATCCAGAAGAAGCGACTGGCTTATCTGGTAGCCGTCCGTCTTCTGGGCATCCTGCCTGACAAGTATCTTACCCTGGAAGACGCCCACGGCACCATTCCGCAGGACCTTCTTGAACACCTGGCGGCTTTCACAACCCACTGCATCATGAGTGATCAGGACAGTGTCATCGTGGTGGAAATCGCCGTCACCCACCACAGCACCAGCGACATGGGCCACCGCGTCCGGGCCAGTAAGTTCCACAACGCATTCGTTGCGCGTCAGGACACCATTGACAGTGGCAGTGAATGACTTGAAGACGCTCTCCCTACCAAGCCTTGCGAAAACATGCGTCACGGCACGACGCTCATGGTCGCGACCCTGCACCCTTACGTGGTGAAACGCGGCGCCATCCGCGATGTCGACTTCCATGACCTTGTTGAATCTTGCCGCAGCGGGTCCCTTTTCGAGAATTGTCAGGTCAGAGCCTTCCTCCAGCCTAATGCAATGGTGCAGCATCGCGTCAGAGGTTTCCGATCTGTGCAGGTAGATCAGGTTCACGGGCTTAACGGCCTTCCCGGAGACATGTATCAGAACACCGTCAGTCGCATAGGCGGTGTTTAGCGCAGCCAACGGGCGATGAATTGGGGACTGCCCGCTTGCCTCCAGCACTCCATAGAGATCCTTCGCCCAGTGAATGTCCATCCGTGACGCTTCGCCAAGGCGCTCGACCCGCACACCAGCGAGTGACAGGTCATCTGAAAGATCAGGAGCGAACACTCCATCAACAAACACCACTTTCAGCCTGTCGATCGAGCCGAACAGCGACACCTCGTCGGAATCCAGGGACACGGCTGGCGTGACGGTGGAGTCGGTCAGGCTATCCGGACGGGTATATTTCCAGTATTCGTCACGCCGCGCCGGTAGGCCCATGGCCCGTACCCGCGCCTGTGCATCGGTTCGGGCCTGCCCGATCCAGGCAGCGCCTTCCGGAACCTCCAGGGCGGCAAGCCGCGTCTCCGTCAGGTCCGGCTGCTTCTTCGGCGCGGCCATTCAGGCAACCTCGTCCAGAATTCCGGCATATCCGTTCTCCTCGACTTCAAACGCCAGTTCCTTACCGCCAACCCTGATGATACGTCCGTCCACCATGATATGAACGATGTCCGGTACGAGATGGTTCAGCAGCCGCTGATAATGGGTGATCACCAGAATTCCCCTGCCCTCGTCGCGAAGAGCGTTAACGCCATTGGCGACCAGTTTCATCGCATCAATGTCAAGTCCGGAATCCGTTTCGTCAAGAATGCACATCTTCGGTTCCAGAAGCGCCATCTGCAGAATTTCGTTACGCTTCTTCTCGCCACCCGAAAACCCTACATTGACGGGACGCTTCAGCATATCGGTGTCGATCTTCAGTTCGCGTGCCCTCGCCCGGATCAGCTTCAGGAAATCGGCTGCGCTGATCTCCTGCTCACCGCGCGCCTTGCGCTGCGCGTTTAGCGCAGTGCGCAGGAAGGTCATGTTTCCAACGCCGGGAATCTCAACCGGATACTGGAACGCCAGGAACAGACCGGCAGCGGCACGCTCTTCGGGCTCCATCTCAAGGATATCATGGCCTGACAGATGCGCTGAGCCCTCAGTGACCTCATAGCCGTCACGACCCGAGAGAACATAGGAAAGCGTTGACTTTCCAGATCCGTTTGGCCCCATTATCGCATGGACCTCTCCCGCGCCGACGGTGAGGTTCACACCCTTGAGGATGGCTTTGTCTCCTTCCTCAAGTATGGCGTGCAAATTATTGATTTCAAGCATATCTCACCTCTGTCAGGACAATGGGGCCTGATCCCGTGTCTGTCTTTCCGGAACACCAAAAGCTACAGCCGCTCTCCGTCCCAGTAACCAAGCGCATCCTCGCGCTTCCCAATATGTTTGATATGGGCTTCAAGGAACGAGGGCCCTGGCGCGATGCCAAGCGCAGCGAACTTGCCGCTGTCGGGATATTCAGCGATGTCGGGATCGTTCAGGGTCGAAATCCCGAGATAGCGCAAAGCGCCGTTTCCCGTATTGATGAGCTGGTGCGCCGTGTCCGGGCCGCCTATCGGGGCGGCGCATACATCCCCCGCCCTGACAGGATATTCCTCAGAGCCGAACCGATAGGTGCCTTCACCTTCAAGGATGACGAACATCTCATCATTGCCTAGATGGTTGTGAAACGGAAAGGCACGCCTTCCGGGCTCAACGGTCACGAACATCGCGCCAAGCCCCGACATGCCGAGCGAATCGGAAAGTGGTGCGATCTTCGCCCCGAAACGGTCACTGTCCTCGGGTGCGTTCGAGAACGCCTGCGCTTCATCCAGTTTCACGACGGGACTGGTCATCTTTTCATCCATACGTAGCTCGCGAGCAGGCTACCGAGAAAACCGGACGTGCCGCCTATGCATGCGACCTGCCAAAGTGCGAGCGCTTCGGTTACCGTCGCAACGAAACAGGCAAAGACGGCGCAGAACGCTCCGGTGGTAAGCGCCAATACGACGCGACCAGCCCTGGATGCGAAGCGAACCGGCGACCTACTGGCAATTCCCTCGATCATCTATCCGACACTCCCTTCAAGCGATATCGCCACGAGCTGCTGGGCTTCCATGGCAAACTCCATGGGCAGTTCCTGCAGCACTTCCTTGCAGAAACCATTGACGACAAGCGCAACCGCCTCTTCCTCATCCATTCCGCGCTGGCGGCAGTAGAACAGCTGGTCGTCGTCCACCTTTGAGGTCGTCGCCTCATGTTCAACGCGCGATGAATTGTTGCGGACCTCGATGTAGGGAACCGTATGCGCACCGCACTGCCCCCCGATCAGGAGCGAATCACATTGGGTATAGTTACGTGAGTCCTTTGCCTTCGGATGCATCGACACCTGGCCGCGATACGTGTTCTGGGCCTGGCCAGCACTGATTCCCTTGGAGACAATGCGTGATTTGGTGTTGCGGCCAAGGTGGAGCATTTTTGTGCCAGTGTCGGCCTGCTGCATGTTGTTGGTGATGGCTATTGAATAGAATTCGCCCTGGCTGCCGTCGCCGCGAAGCACGCAGGAAGGGTATTTCCATGTGATGGCCGAACCGGTTTCGACCTGGGTCCACATCACCTTCGACCGGTCGCCGCGACAGTCTGCCCGCTTAGTGACAAAGTTATAGATGCCACCCCGGCCCTCTTCGTCGCCGGGAAACCAGTTCTGCACGGTGGAATACTTGATTTCGGCATCCTCAAGCGCAACAAGTTCGACGACGGCCGCATGCAGCTGATTCGTGTCCCTCTGAGGTGCGGTGCAGCCCTCAAGATAGCTCACATAGGAACCTCGGTCGGCGATGATCAGGGTGCGCTCAAACTGACCGGTATTTTCGGCGTTTATGCGGAAATAGGTTGACAGCTCCATCGGACAGCGCGTGTCCGGCGGTACGTAGACAAACGAGCCATCAGAGAAGACCGCGCTGTTGAGCGTCGCGAAGTAATTGTCGCTCGCAGGCACCACCGACCCAAGATATCTGCGCACCAGTTCCGGATGCTCCCTGATCGCCTCTGAGATCGAACAGAAGATCACACCAGCCTTTGCCAGCTCCTTCTGGAAAGTCGTTCCGACCGACACCGAGTCAAAAACCGCGTCCACGGCGACCTTTCGACCTTCGAGGGGCGCTGCGCCAGCACCTTCGACACCGGCAAGGATCATCTGCTCCCTAAGCGGAATTCCGAGCTTGCTGTAGGTCTCCAATAGCTTGGGATCCACCTCATCAAGTGACTTGGGTTTATCCTGCATGGCTTTCGGCGCGGCATAGTAGTACTGGTCCTGGTAATCGATGGCAGGATAACTGACCATCGCCCATTCCGGTTCTCGCATTCCAGTCCAGCGCCGGAACGCCTGCAGCCGCCACTCGGTCATCCATTCCGGTTCGCCGTTCTTTTCCGAAATAAGCCGAACGATGTTCTCATTGACGCCTTTTGGCGCATAATCGGTCTCGATTTCAGTCGTCCAGCCATGCTTGTATTTTCCCGCCAGGGATCTGACGGCCTGAACCGTTTCCTCTTCGACACCCTCTTTGACCTGTACGTCTTCCAAAGCAGCCATAGCAGTCTCTCCTCAAGCGGCACGGCTTACGACCCTGCGGCGGGCCGCTGTCCAGGCGTCAACGAAACGCCCGATGTCCTCTTCCGTCGAAGAAGGCCCAAGCGACACCCGAACCGCCGAGCGAGCCGCCTCCCCGTCATATCCCATCGCACGAAGCACGCGGCTTTCCCGCACCTTTCCACTTGAACAGGCCGAACCGGCGGAAATCGCAAAACCCGCCAGATCCATCGCGATAACCTGTGTCTCCCCCTTCCATCCCGGACAGGAGAAGCATGAGGTGTTCGGCAACCGCACTGCGTCTTTCCCAACAAAAATAGTCTGATGCGAGCCAGCCGCAATGCCGTTTTCTAGAATATTTCTAAGTTTCCGAACCTCGTCCCAGACACCTCGCTCCATATCCCGCATCGCGGCTTCAACCGCCGCTCCGAATCCCGCAATTCCAATGATGTTTTCCGTTCCTGAACGCCGCCCCATTTCCTGTCCGCCCCCCAGCATCCGTGCCTCCAGATCACAGCCCCTGCGCATGATCAGGGCACCGACACCTTTGGGCCCACCAAGTTTATGCGCCGACGCAAGCGCCATTTCCGCACCAATCCAGTTGAACGCGATCGGGAGCTTTCCCCAGGCCTGCGTCGCGTCACAGACTGCCAGCCCTACTGGAGGTTCCTGCACCACCCCTGTTTCGGAATTGGCGAGCTGCAGCGTCGACCGATCGGGCTCCAGAACGGATACGCGGCCATCGCCGTCGATGTCCAGACCCGGGGTCACCCATGCGGCTACCGCGTCATGTTCAATGCCCGCGCCCTGTAGACCCCTCCCCGCCAGTGCCAGGGCTGCCGCTTCAGTTGCGCCAGAAGTAAAGACGATCTCAGCTCCTTCCGCGCCTAGACCGGCTGCGACCTGAGCCCTGGCGCGCTCTACCGTCGCCCGAGCCTCCCGTCCTTCGGAATGCACTGAAGAGGGATTGCCCAGGTGATCCATCGCCGCCGCCATTGCCGCCCGCGCCTCCGGCCTGAGCGGCGTACTGGCATTCCAGTCGAGATAGGTTCGCCTAGCCACAACGGTTCCCCCATCGACATGCCAGTTCCTGACAGCACCGAATCCCTCTGTCCCGAACTCCGCGGCAGAGGTGCGGCCGATAGGTCATGCGGACCAACGGATTCCTCGCCCGCGGTCCCATCATCCGTCATCCACCACCGAAAACAGCGTCGGCACAGCAGGACAGGGAGCAAGTTCGTTGTTTGAGACATCCGAAAGCCGCGTCTGGTGAAGAAAGACATAGACATGCGCGGAAAGACATTCCCAAAGCCGGTTGGTCATTGACTGCGCCCGGCTGCCCGAGACGCCACCCTGCGCGCCGGCTCCCGTATGCAGGGCATTGAGGGTTTCATCGACCGCCCCCAGCACCTCTGATATCCGAATTTCACTGGCGGGAACGGCAAGCCGGTAGCCACCTCCAGGACCACGCACCGAATCCACGAGCCCCGCACGGCGCAGCTTGACGAATAGCTGTTCCAGATAGGGCAGCGAGATGTCCTGCCTTCTCGAGATTTCGGCAAGCGAAACGAGCTTTCCCTCCGGCCGCTCGGCAAGATCCGCCAGTGCGACCATAGCATACCGGCCCTTTGTGCTGAGTTTCACGTCATGCCCCCATCCGTTAATCGCAGCCAGTGCCTTTCCATTGACGTGCCGTCCCTAAACCATTAATTCCACGCAATCCGCGGTGATCTGTGGTAAACGATCTTTAGAATGATTCTAAAGTTATTATCATGAAACGTCAAGAATCGTCGACAGAACCGCGACACCAGATACGAGAGGATCAATGCCAGAGGTCATATTCCCCGGTCCGGAAGGAAGGCTTGAAGGTCGATATCATCCGCAGAAAACCAAAGACGCGCCGATCGCAATCATACTGCATCCACATCCGCAGTTTGGCGGCACGATGAACAACCGGGTCGTCTACAATCTGCATTACGAGTTTTTTCGTATGGGCTTCACTGTGCTGCGGTTCAACTTTCGCGGCGTTGGCCGAAGCCAGGGAGAATACGACCAGGGAGTCGGTGAACTGAGCGACGCGGCATCGGCTCTGGACTACCTGCAGGTAATCAACCAGAACGCAAAGCACTGCTGGGTCGCCGGATTTAGTTTTGGGGCCTGGATCGGAATGCAGCTTCTTATGAGACGCCCGGAGATTTCCGGTTTCGTCAGCGTCTCGCCACCGGCAAATATGTATGATTTCACGTTTCTCGCCCCCTGCCCGTCCTCGGGCCTGATGATCAATGGCACGGCGGATCGCGTCGCTCCTCCAGAGGACACGCGCAGACTGGTCGAGAAGCTCCATGAGCAGAAGGGCATCACCATCACACATACGGAGATCGAGGATGCCGGACATTTCTTCGAGGAACCGCATATGGATGAGATGCTTGCCGAAGTGAACCAGTATGTCCGTCGCCGACTGACGGAAACAACCAGGTAATGGCTCCGCTGATGGCGGGCATACCGATCCATACCGGGTTACCAAGGCTCAGGAAGACCGAAGATGGATCCGGTTGCAGGACGCGGAGCAGCGCTGGAACGGACAGGCTGCGACTGACCTGAAACCACGCCTGCCCACAGGGCGGTGAGCATGTCCAGTAGCGGACCGGGACCAGGCCAGTGCCCAGGATCCATCAACAGCCCGCGAACAGGTGCGACAAATCAGTATACCACGGCATACCAGCCTTTCTCTCCGGACCGGACTGAAGTATTGGGCCGGTAACTTCCGTCGCAACCAGGGCCAGAAGGAACGAACCACATGACAAAGATCAAGGTGGACAATCCCATCGTCGAAATGGATGGGGATGAAATGACCCGGATCATCTGGGATTTCATTAAGAAGAAGCTGATTCTGCCTTACCTTGATGTCGACCTGCTCTATTATGATCTATCGATCCAGGAGCGTGACCGTACGGACGACCGGATTACCGTTGATGCGGCGGAAAGGACCAAAGAGGTTGGGGTTGCGGTGAAATGCGCGACCATCACTCCTGACGAGGCCCGTGTGGAGGAGTTCGGGCTGAAAAGGATGTGGCGCAGCCCGAATGGCACGATCCGGAACATTCTCGGCGGTGTCATTTTCCGCGCACCGATCATCTTCAGGAATGTGCCGCGTCTCGTTCCCGGCTGGACACAGCCAATCGTGGTTGGCCGCCATGCATTCGGCGATCAGTACAGGGCTACCGATTTCACCTTCCCCGGAGCTGGCAGACTGACCATCAGGTTCGACGGCGCTGATGGCCAGGTGATTGAACGGGAAGTCTTTGATGCTCCAGGTGCGGGCATCACCATGGCAATGTACAATCTCGACCAGTCAATCTACGATTTCGCCCGCGCCTCGATGAATTATGGCCTAAACCTCGGTTGGCCTGTCTACCTCTCGACCAAGAACACGATCCTCAAGGCCTATGACGGCCGTTTCAAGGACATATTCCAGGAGGTTTACGAGGAGGAGTTCAGGGAAAAGTTTGAGGCCAGGGGAATCCACTACGAACACCGGCTGATCGATGACATGGTCGCCGCTTCGCTCAAGTGGTCTGGCGGATATGTCTGGGCATGCAAGAACTATGACGGTGACGTCCAGTCCGACACGGTGGCTCAGGGATTTGGTTCGCTTGGGTTGATGACTTCCCAGCTGATGACGCCGGACGGAAAGATCGTTGAGGCCGAAGCCGCGCATGGCACAGTCACCCGTCATTACCGCCAGCACCAGGCGGGAAAGGAGACATCGACAAATTCAATCGCGTCGATTTACGCCTGGACAGGCGGCCTCAGGCATCGCGCCAAGCTTGATGGCAACGACCCACTGCGAAACTTCGCTGAGACGCTGGAACGCGTCATCGTCGAGACTGTCGAGGGCGGTAGCATGACCAAGGATCTTGCCCTGCTGGTCGGACCAGACCAGAAATGGCTGACCACCATGGGCTTTCTGGAAAAGGTCGACGAGAACCTCACCGCAGCCCTGGCTTCCTAAGCCGGAACAGGTCGTGCCGCATGTGTGGTTGAAACTCGCGATACAACCACGGAACATACGCTAGCCAAAGTGCAACAGAAAGTCCCCGGCTGCCCCGATCGGCACAACATGCCGCAACCCTTTGCCCATCACCCGCTGCCTCAATGCAGTGGAACGTCAATGATACAGCTCTTCCACCGCGATCAAAATCGACGTCAAGTTCAGCGCGGCACAGACCATTGAACGCCAGCCAATGCCGGTAAATACGACATGCTCAAACGTATGCTTCTATCCATTTGCCAATTTGGCCCTTCCGATACCGGAAATAAATGGGAATTATATACGACAGTGCCATCAGCACCCCGCCCTGAGCGTTTTTTCCTGTTAATGTTGCCTTAATGTTCGCATACACTGCGGATGGAATCCATCGCACATGGACAGGTCACCTACCGCCTCCTGCCGAAGCGGCGCCGGAGCCGGCGCTGGCTGGAGAGGCCGCCTGAGAACCGGCGGCGGCTCTACAACGCCGCTCCTGAGGAGCGGATCGGATGCCACCGCAGGACGGGAAAGGCCTGACCAATTTGGACTAGTGCCGGGAGCTGACCGCCTGCCGCGCGCCGCTTCCGGACATGACGCGGACGGCGCTGGCGATCCAGCGCGGAAATCTCAAGCGGCTGGATGAGGCGTACAGGGTGTTTTCCGCCGGGTGAGGGCCCCGGGGAGACACCGGTTCGGCATCGGGCTCGAACGCATGGCGCCCGATGCCTCACTCCCGAGGTTTAGGGACGGCGGCGCTTCGACGGCATATCGGTCGTGTCGGGCGTGAAGGTCCGGGGCGGAAGGCTGAGAATCCTCGGTTTCGGCTGGATGGCCATCCGCATGGGGACGGAAAGCCGGTCAGCGCGGTCCTGAAGCGCGTTTCGAGAAAGTGGTACGCCGTGGTCCGCTACAGGGTGAACGCTCCGGAGCCGGTGAACGGCGGTCACGCCATCAGCGTCGACATGAACGGCGGACAGGTGGCCGAAAGTGACGGCACGATCCGCCGCGCTCCCGACGACGCCCGCCTGGAGGCGAGGGACCGGCGCTGGCAGCGTGCCGTCTCGCGGCGGCGGAAGGGCAGCCGGAGACGGGAAAGGGCGAAGCGCCGCCTCGCGAAGGTCCGCAGGAGTGAGGCGCCGAGCGCAACCGTTTCGAGTGAGGCGCCGAACGTGAACATTGGCGGAAACTGGCACCATCACATGTCCAGGACGCTGGCGGACGCTGCGGGGACAGATGTCATAGAGAACCTGAACACCGGTGGCATGACACGCTCCGCAGGGGCACGGAGCAGATCCCCGGAACCGGCGTCCGCCGGAAGGCGGGCCGCGTCATTACGGTGAACCCGGCCCATACGTCACTGACATGCGCGGAATGCGGAGCGGTGGAACGCGGTCGGAATTAATATGCGTGGCCTCCGGCCGCGCAGCCAGTGCCGACCTGAACGCCGCGGCGAACATACTGGCCCGTGGGAGTGAGGCATCGGGCGCCATGCGTTTGAGCCGATGCCGAACGGCGTCCGCGAGAGGAGGTGGCGGCACTGGCCGGTCCGTGAAACGCGAGAGCATGTGCGAGGCCGCCTGATGGGCACTTTCGTATATAATTCCCGTTTTTTCACATCCCCACTTCCAGCCTGAAGTGCGATGCTCAAAGGTTTAAACCCCTTAATTCCTGATATTTTATCAGCGGAGCCTTCTCATCAAAGTTTCAACCAAAGCGAATCTGGCTACGGACAGTGAAATAGGACGCCGCCCCAGAGATCGACCCATTTCCCCATCGGCGGCCATCTGGATCGAGTAAATCGAAACTTCCCCTTCCGAAGATGAAAATTCGCAGCCTTGACACGAATGTTTCTTCATCAATCGCCTTTCCATGATGAACAAACTCGGCGAACATCATAATCAGATATCCGGAACGCAGAGACAAGTTTCCATTCACTCCGCTACATTTTGAAACGCTTCTCCAATACCTATTCTTCATAATACGTAAATGCATCTACAAAGATATATAATCTAGTATACGATGAGGCGGCATCCTTACATATTCAGAGTCCATGAAATTTTCAATAATTTATGCGCGACCAGATTTCCGAAGAATGACAATCCGGTTTGTATTGGTGCCTCCGTAACCATTGGCGACACCCCAACAATTTGCGGTCTTTGTGAAATCCTGATCGTTTATCATCACTCCAATTCGCTCAAAGGGAAGTCCTTCAGCGGCGCTCCAAACAAGCTTCTCAAGAAGAACCTTACCGTTTCTCACCTCACCCACTTCGAATGCGACATAACCACCTGATCGCAATATTCTGGCCTGCTCATGGAGGACCGACGCCACCATACCCGTCCAAGCCTCTTCTGTCCGATGCATATCGATCGCCACCCTCTCCGGATCAATACCGGCGAACCAACAACGCAACCAGTTGTCCGCTGCATACTGCACTATGTCCAAAAAGGGGGGTGACGTCACCACCAGGTCAACAGAGTCGTCCTCAATCTGAACGGAATCCCATGCACATCCAGTCAGTAGCTGATATTCCGCGGCCGTCGGGACGCTGCCATCCCTGAGCAAGGACTTTGTTTTTTTTACGATTATCTGACTTACGTCACGTTCCGGAGGCGAAATGCCCAATTTCTCATTGATCCTGAGCTGAGCCCTGATGGAGATCGCCTGATTTGGAGGCATTGAACGGCCAGAGAAGAATCCTGGCGAATGTCCTGAGAGACGGGAAATTGCAACCATCCTGATCCAATCAGCGACTGGATCTACGTCACTTTCTCCCAATGGCGCTCGTTCTGCCAACCATGCCTTTAAAGCTTCGAGTTTCTGAAGAGTTGCAGGATGATAAAATGCAAACAGGTCTTCACGTTGGATCTCACCCCGCTTCCAGTCGACCGTCTTGAGCGCTTTCACGATGTCATTCAGCTTGATCGGAAAGAGGCGCGGACGAGTGAGCAGAATCGATAACGGATTTATATCGTTACCAGCAGCGCGTCGCCCCATAAGTGCCGCCTGCACCAGGGTTGTCCCTCGCCCCATGAACGGATCGTAGACGACATCTCCCCTGCGGGTCAGTCGCCCAATAAAGAACTCAGGCAGCTGCGCTTTGAAACACGCCCTATAGGAGATTTCGTGAATCGAATGTGATCGACGCTGACCAGAAGTCCAGAATTCATTAAAGAAGTAGTCAATGCCGTCGATCCTCCTGACCAACGTCGTTCTGCCGAACTCATTAAAGGCACATACATCACCTACGAAATCAACAGGAGTCGCCGGGACTTCCTTGATCGGAAAGAGGGGAAGTTGCTCCATGAAGCTCCTGGTCGGACGCGAGCCTGGTGGAAATTCGAAAACGCGCATTTTCCGGTTGCGTTGGATTTCGCCCGATCCGGCGGCGAGGTCAAGGTCCATCGGCTCGACCAACCGGGAAGGTTCTGTCAGCAGTCGACCCCGCCCATCCGGAACCTGTCACTACCACATACTTGACCGGCTCATTCCCTTCTCCGCTCCGTCCGGGCCCGTATGGCCCTGGCATGGGTTTCCGCGACGTTGAGGATGCGCAGGCCCTGCCATAGCTTCTGGGTTCCGGGCAGGGGCTGGCGCTTCGTCGGGCGGAACCCGGCGAGGCCGGCGACGAGCGTGACGTAGCGCGCCACGCTCATGTCCGGCTCCGGCGGCGCCCTCTGGCCGATGACGCGCTCATACGCGGCGTGAATGACCACCGCCTCGACGCTTTCCGGGCTGACATGGCGGTCCGCCGGGCTGTCGGGGCTCTCCCGCGCCAGAAGCTGGAGGTCCCAGACCCGGAACGCGGTTATCGCGTCGAAGGCGAGGCATCTGCGCAGGTCGTCGGCGGCGTCGAGCCTGCGGTCCTTTATCCTCGTCCCCGTCTTCAGGGCCCTGAAGTATTCCTCGATGCGCCAGCGCAGTTCGTAGCGCCTCAGGGCGGTCTCCGCCGTCCGCATGCCGTCGCCGCCCTCGTTGGACAGGAGCATCCAGTGCAGCGCCTCCCCTCCCTTCGCGACGCGCTTCGGCGGGTTCTCCTCGATGGCGGAGACCACCGTCACGGGCAGCGGGCGCCTGTCCCCCGCGTCCCTCGGCGCCGCGATGTCCAGTTCCGCGCAGCGCAGCGTCAGCGTGGCGACGCGCGCTTTCCGGGCCTTCGGCCCGCCGCGTTCGGGAACGGTGATCCTGCGGTGGCCGACCGGCTCCAGCGCGGCGACATGCTCCCACAGGCACCTTTCGTCGCCGTCGGGCAGCGCCACGCGCCGCTTCGCCGAGCGGCTCGCCCGCACCAGCAGCGCGGCGCCGGTCCGGTCCGCTTCGCGGAGAAGGGCCCAGAAGTCGCCTTCGCGGTCACAGACGCTCACGACCTTCGCGTCCGGGCAGGCCTCCGCGAGCTCTCCGGCCCGCCGCAGCCCGTCGATCCAGCGGGTGCTGTCCCTGTCCGGCCGCCGCCGGAAGTCCGCGTCGAGCGTGAACAGCCCGAGCGGGCGTCCGCTGCCGTTCAGTGCCACGCCGCAGTGGGCGAGGATGCCGTCGGTGCCCTTTCCGCCGCCGCCGGGCCTGTCACTACCACATACTTGACCGGCTCATTCCCTTCTCCGCTCCGTCCGGGCCCGTATGGCCCTGGCATGGGTTTCCGCGACGTTGAGGATGCGCAGGCCCTGCCATAGCTTCTGGGTTCCGGGCAGGGGCTGGCGCTTCGTCGGGCGGAACCCGGCGAGGCCGGCGACGAGCGTGACGTAGCGCGCCACGCTCATGTCCGGCTCCGGCGGCGCCCTCTGGCCGATGACGCGCTCATACGCGGCGTGAATGACCACCGCCTCGACGCTTTCCGGGCTGACATGGCGGTCCGCCGGGCTGTCGGGGCTCTCCCGCGCCAGAAGCTGGAGGTCCCAGACCCGGAACGCGGTTATCGCGTCGAAGGCGAGGCATCTGCGCAGGTCGTCGGCGGCGTCGAGCCTGCGGTCCTTTATCCTCGTCCCCGTCTTCAGGGCCCTGAAGTATTCCTCGATGCGCCAGCGCAGTTCGTAGCGCCTCAGGGCGGTCTCCGCCGTCCGCATGCCGTCGCCGCCCTCGTTGGACAGGAGCATCCAGTGCAGCGCCTCCCCTCCCTTCGCGACGCGCTTCGGCGGGTTCTCCTCGATGGCGGAGACCACCGTCACGGGCAGCGGGCGCCTGTCCCCCGCGTCCCTCGGCGCCGCGATGTCCAGTTCCGCGCAGCGCAGCGTCAGCGTGGCGACGCGCGCTTTCCGGGCCTTCGGCCCGCCGCGTTCGGGAACGGTGATCCTGCGGTGGCCGACCGGCTCCAGCGCGGCGACATGCTCCCACAGGCACCTTTCGTCGCCGTCGGGCAGCGCCACGCGCCGCTTCGCCGAGCGGCTCGCCCGCACCAGCAGCGCGGCGCCGGTCCGGTCCGCTTCGCGGAGAAGGGCCCAGAAGTCGCCTTCGCGGTCACAGACGCTCACGACCTTCGCGTCCGGGCAGGCCTCCGCGAGCTCTCCGGCCCGCCGCAGCCCGTCGATCCAGCGGGTGCTGTCCCTGTCCGGCCGCCGCCGGAAGTCCGCGTCGAGCGTGAACAGCCCGAGCGGGCGTCCGCTGCCGTTCAGTGCCACGCCGCAGTGGGCGAGGATGCCGTCGGTGCCCTTTCCGCCGCCGCCGAGCCCGTCCAGCCCGGACGTCGCCGCCAGGGTGCCGTAGTTCAGCGTCGTCGTGTCCTGGACAGCCAGGATCACCGGCTCCAGGCGGCAGCGCTCCACCGTCGCCTCCAGGTGGGGTTCGAGTATGTCGTCCATGGTCACCCCAGCGTTCGAGAGCAGCCTGTAAGCCGCCTCCTGCTCCGCCCTGCCCGGAAACAGCTCCGGCACCGGCGCACCGAGCTTCCTGGTCCAGGCCGCCCCCATCGCGGCGATCCGGCGGCGGACCCGGCCGTCCGGATGGCTGCTCCGCGCGTATTCCCGCTCCGCCCAGTCGCCCCCGCGGTGCAGCGGTCCGGTATGCCCGAGCCTGCGCTCCGGCTCCGCCTGGAGAACCTTCCGCCAGTCCGGCTGCAGCGGCAGCGTCCACACGCTGCGACGGATGCCCGAACGCCGCCCGGAGGTCAGGCCGGGACATCTCTCCCAGCCCGCCGCCCTGTAACCCGTCCCGGCGTGGTCCGGACCCACGAGCGTGTAGGCGAGGACGGGGCGGACCCCGTAGAGGGCCTGCCAGTCGTCCGCCACGCGCTCCGCCGCCAGCCGCAGCGCCAGGGAGGCGAGGCCGTGGACCCTCACGGAAGGTCTGATCAGGAAGCGGTGGTTGTTAAGGACGAGGCCCATGTTCGCGATCCGCGCCCGCGCCGACCAGCCGATGGCACCGTCCCGAGGCCCCAGCTGGCAGGACGCCGGAACGAAGCCCAGACCGCCGAGCCGCCCCTGCGCGCCGCTCACGATCCAGTACCGCAGCTGCCCTCCCGGAGCCCGCCGCCAGCCCTCCGGATGGTGCGTCTCCATCATCGACTCCCAGGCGCGGCGGTCCGCCTCCGCCAACGGCTCCAGCCGGACCCCGCCGAGCGCGTCCAGAGCGCACTCGACCGGGGCGCCGCCAGGGTCGTCGGCGGCCGGTCGCCCGTTGGACGACGCGAAGCGCGGCGCCGCCTCCGGCAGCGTCAGGCCGAGCTCCTCCGCGAGCAGGGGAAGGACCCGCATCCCGGTGACCGTCGACGGCCTCCCGTCGTGGGTCAGCCAACCCTCCCGGCCGCTCAGCTCGCGGGCGAGGCCCGAACGCGTGACGCCGCCGCGGAGGCATTCGTTCCCCAGCCACTCGACCGTGGCAGGGGAAATCTGTCTGAGACCAATATACATGGTCCCCGATTCGCATGGATCCGATCTCTAGTCAAGTATGCGGTAGTGACAGCCGCCGGGCCCGTCCAGCCCGGACGTCGCCGCCAGGGTGCCGTAGTTCAGCGTCGTCGTGTCCTGGACAGCCAGGATCACCGGCTCCAGGCGGCAGCGCTCCACCGTCGCCTCCAGGTGGGGTTCGAGTATGTCGTCCATGGTCACCCCAGCGTTCGAGAGCAGCCTGTAAGCCGCCTCCTGCTCCGCCCTGCCCGGAAACAGCTCCGGCACCGGCGCACCGAGCTTCCTGGTCCAGGCCGCCCCCATCGCGGCGATCCGGCGGCGGACCCGGCCGTCCGGATGGCTGCTCCGCGCGTATTCCCGCTCCGCCCAGTCGCCCCCGCGGTGCAGCGGTCCGGTATGCCCGAGCCTGCGCTCCGGCTCCGCCTGGAGAACCTTCCGCCAGTCCGGCTGCAGCGGCAGCGTCCACACGCTGCGACGGATGCCCGAACGCCGCCCGGAGGTCAGGCCGGGACATCTCTCCCAGCCCGCCGCCCTGTAACCCGTCCCGGCGTGGTCCGGACCCACGAGCGTGTAGGCGAGGACGGGGCGGACCCCGTAGAGGGCCTGCCAGTCGTCCGCCACGCGCTCCGCCGCCAGCCGCAGCGCCAGGGAGGCGAGGCCGTGGACCCTCACGGAAGGTCTGATCAGGAAGCGGTGGTTGTTAAGGACGAGGCCCATGTTCGCGATCCGCGCCCGCGCCGACCAGCCGATGGCACCGTCCCGAGGCCCCAGCTGGCAGGACGCCGGAACGAAGCCCAGACCGCCGAGCCGCCCCTGCGCGCCGCTCACGATCCAGTACCGCAGCTGCCCTCCCGGAGCCCGCCGCCAGCCCTCCGGATGGTGCGTCTCCATCATCGACTCCCAGGCGCGGCGGTCCGCCTCCGCCAACGGCTCCAGCCGGACCCCGCCGAGCGCGTCCAGAGCGCACTCGACCGGGGCGCCGCCAGGGTCGTCGGCGGCCGGTCGCCCGTTGGACGACGCGAAGCGCGGCGCCGCCTCCGGCAGCGTCAGGCCGAGCTCCTCCGCGAGCAGGGGAAGGACCCGCATCCCGGTGACCGTCGACGGCCTCCCGTCGTGGGTCAGCCAACCCTCCCGGCCGCTCAGCTCGCGGGCGAGGCCCGAACGCGTGACGCCGCCGCGGAGGCATTCGTTCCCCAGCCACTCGACCGTGGCAGGGGAAATCTGTCTGAGACCAATATACATGGTCCCCGATTCGCATGGATCCGATCTCTAGTCAAGTATGCGGTAGTGACAGATCCGGAACCGGTCGGAGGCCGGAGGCGCCTTGGGCGGCATGGGCAAGGTCTCCGTGCAGGGCAGCACGGTCCGGTTCCCTTTCCGATGGCGCTGGTGCTTCAAGCCGGTCTCCACCGCCTCGCTACGGAAGTTCGATCGGAGCCGCCCCTGATAGGATCGAAGCCCCCATCGAAGGCGGGTGCAGAAACTGCGCCGCTGGCAGTAGCGCATTCCATGCTGTGGTCTCCCATGGCGGCATCAGCCGCCGGTAGGGCGGTTTCGGTTCACCCGGAGGGGGCGCACCGTTTTCGAATTTCCACCAGACTCGCGGCAGGACCAGGAGCTGACGCCACTCTTCAGAGTGAAGGTAGGGCTGATGCTCCTAAGTCCTGTTGCGTGGACTGCGCCTGCCGCGCTCCAGCCGCCGCAACGCAAGCGAAAGGCTGATGGTGATCGCAAGATAGATCAGAGCCACGATATTGTAGGTCTCAAAGTAGCGAAAATTGCTCGCTGCGGTAACCTTGCCCAGCTGTGTCACGTCCAGCACGCCAAGCACCGATACCAGGGAACTGTCCTTTACCAGCGCGATGAAGTCATTACCCAGCGGCGGCAGGACCACCTTTATTGCCTGGGGGAAGACGATGAACCGGAATCGGTGCCAACGGGAAAGCCCCAGCGCATTGGCGGCCTCAATCTGCCCCTTGGGAACGGATGCGAAACCAGCCCGGAACACTTCGGAAATGAAAGCGGAATATGCAATCACCAGTGCCAGCACCGCCCGCCACAGCAATGGAAAGTCGCGTGAACGGATGGGGTCGAAGCCAATCCTTGCGCCAATCCAGTTGACCAGCTCCACCAATGCGGGCGCGAGCACGAAAGCGACATAGAGCAGCAGCACGAGAATTGGCACGCCACGCACGATTTCGACATAGAGGCGCGTGAACTGACGTATGATCCTCCATTTCGATGAAGCGCCCAGTGCCAGAAGCAGTCCCACGCCCGACGCCAGCGCGAAGCTGATCAGGGTGACGAATACCGTTATCCTCACGCCTTTCAGAAGTGTGACGAGTATCTGCCGGTGCAGACCATCCGACAGCACCTGCCAGAGCGCGTATCCCCCCAGCGCAAGCACAGCCACGAGCCACCAAGGGAATTCTTCATCCTGAGGCGCAGGCGTGTTCATTCGTATCTCAGTCGGAACCTCACTTTCGCCTGAAAGAGCGGATTACGGTTACTGGCCCATTTTGTATTCAAGGAACCACTTGGTGTTCAGCGCATCAAGCGTTCCGTCCGCCTTCATTTCCGCGATTGCCGCATTCATTGGAGCGACCAGATCGCTACCCTTGGGGAAAATGAACCCAAACTCTTCCGTTCCCAGAGGTTCTCCCACTATCTTCAGCCCGCCTTCCGAGGCGGCGACATATCCATTCGCAGCGGTGCCGTCGGAGAGAACCAGATCGACATCGCCCGTTCGCAGAGCCTGAAGGGCAGCTCCGAAAGTCTCGAACTGAATGACCCGGGGATTGGCCTCGTCCCCGTCAAGGATGTCATAGATCGTGACATAGAACGGAGTTGTGCCTGGCTGCGCACCCGCGAGCAGATCAGGATCGGCGGCAAAGCCCTCGGCACCATCGAAGCGGGTTTCGTCTCCCTTGACGATCATCATCATCTGCGAAACCATATAGGAAGCGGAAAAATCGACCATTTCCATTCGGTCTTCGCGAATGGTGATGCCAGTCATTCCCATATCGTACTGCCCCTGGCTCACTGCGGCAATCATCGCGTCCCAGCTGATATTCTCATATATGACATTGATATTCAGGCGCTCTGCGATCTCCGCCATAGCGTCATATTCCCATCCAACCGCTTCGCCGGAATTTGGATCCACGAACTGCAGTGGCGGATATGCGTTTTCCGTCACAACCACCACTTCGCGCCCGTTCAGGTCCGGCGTTTCAGAAAGCGCGGCTTCCGCGTAGATTGTCCCGACCAACGCAAGGGCCATCAGTGCCGATCTCATTTTGGTTTCTCCTTTCAATTGGCTGGATTGCAGAATGCACTCAGTGACTTGAAGCGGCAAGACGATTCGGGCACCAGTCATGGAATTGATCAACCTGCCGGTCTGTTCCGCACGGCCACCGAACCCTTAGATCAATCGCGTCACACAGACCGCGTTACTGAGCGTTGGATGGGGCAGAAACAAGACGCGGCCATTCTGAACGGTTTCCCACCCGTTACCGACACAACGCGGTGAACACCGTGTCGGTGGGATCCGTCCCATCAATCCCCGACCGCCCGAAACTGGCTCAGAATGTGGAAGACAGGGCATCCGGCGAATCCGTCGCCCCTTCTCTGCCTCAGAACCCGGCCCCGCAAACCCACATTGATCCGCCGCCCAGCCTAGGTCATCCCAATACCTGCCGAACCCATACCCGCCAGGACATGACAACGGAAGCGTTTCAGGAATTAAAGCTCTTCGACAATGACGACTTCCCGCTCAGACGCGCCAGTCGCATGCTGCAGCGCCTGCTGGTACAGGTCGGAACTGTAGACCGCCTGGGCGGCCTCGACGCTGGGATAGCGAATCACCACGTTACGCGGCCTGTCGGCACCTTCGAGCTGAATGTATCGCCCGCCGCGCGCAAGGATCTTGCCACCACCCTGCTCAATCGCCTTTGTCGCCAGAGCCACATACCTGGCGTAAGCCTCTTCATCAGTAACCGAAACATGTGCGATCCATAGTGCACTCATGGTACCGTTCCTTCCAAAACCAATTCCGCCGCCCTGATCGCGGCATCCGCCTTTGCAATGTTTCTTCCACCGCCTTGCGCCATGTCACGGCGGCCGCCTCCGCCTCTGCCCTCGAGTTCCACCACTGCCGCCCGGACGATTTCAATGGCACTGATCCGTTCAGTCAGGTCATCCGTCACACCAGCAGCCACCGCAGCCTTCCCACCTGCATCCGCGATGAGCAGGATCGCCCCGGATCCGATTCGTGCCTTGTGCTCATCGACCAGGCCGGGCAGATCCTTGCCACTTACACCCTTCAGCACTTTGGCCAGAAACGCGGTCCCACCCACCGCCCGGCTCTCCGTGCCGATGTCATCGCCAGTGCCCTGGCCAGCCATTGCCAGGTCACGCCTTAGCTGTGTGACCTCAGTCGAGAATCTTTTTCGCTCCTCTGCCAGCGAACGAACACGATCAACCAGCTCCGCAGGCCGCGTCCTGAGCAATTCCGCCAGCTCCGCGACCGTCGTGGCCTGCGCGTTTACATGCTCCAGCGCCGCCCGACCCGTGAGCGCTTCGACCCTTCGCACCCCAGCGCTGGACGCACTATCACCTAGCAGGATGCAAAGCCCGACGTCTCCGGTTCGCTTCACATGGGTACCGCCGCATAGCTCAATTGAATAGGTCCTGCCATCGGCCCCCTTTCCTGTCGCGGATCCGCCCATGGAGACAACCCGCACCTCGTCTCCGTATTTTTCACCAAATAATGCCTGCGCTCCAATGGCGCGGGCCTCATCGGGCGTCATGATTCGCGTCACGACCGGTGAGTTCTGCCGGATATAGGCGTTCACCTCGTCCTCAACGGCTCTCAGCTCTTTGCCATTCAACGCCTTCCGGTGACTAAAGTCGAACCTAAGGCGATCAGGCGCATTGAGGGAGCCACGCTGCGCGACATGTTCACCAAGGTTCCGTCTCAATGCCTCGTGCAGCAGATGCGTCGCCGAGTGATTGGCGCGAATCGCATTCCGTCGAATATGGTCGACCTCCAGCGACACTGCATCGCCAACCGCCAGGCGACCACTACTAACCGCCACCTCATGAGCGACTATCCCTCCATCCGCGAAGCGCTGCACATCCATGACTGCGCCGTGGACTCCATCGCCTGAAACCGTTCGGATCGTCCCATGATCGCTAGCCTGGCCACCAGCCTCGCCGTAGAAGGGCGTTTGGTTGACCACGATCCACCCTGCCCCGTTTTCTTCCAGCGAGTCGACCTGCATTCCATCGACCACGATTGCAATGATCTGTCCCTCTGCAACCTCAAGCTCATAGCCCAGGAATTCGGTGACCCCGTGCTTTTCGGCGAGGCCATACCAGAGTGCATCGTCACCCCACTCGCCCGTTCCAGACCATGCCTTTCGGGCTTCGGTTCTCTGCCGCTCCATCTCAGCGTCAAATCCCGCCAGATCGACTCCGCGTCCCTGTTCGCGAAGGGCGTCACAGGTTAGATCAAGTGGAAACCCGTAAGTGTCATACAGCCTGAATGCCGTCTCGCCCGGTAGATCGGCACCATCTGAGAGTTTTGAAACTTCATCTTCCAGCAACCGTAGACCCCGTTCGAGCGTCTTCAGAAACCGCATCTCCTCCATCCTGAGCGTCTCTTCTACCATAGGCATCGCACGAACGAGTTCCGGATAGGCACCCCCCATTTCCCTCACGAGCGTCGACACCAGGCGATGCATCACCGGTTCCCGTGCGCCGGCGAGATGTGCATGGCGCATTGCACGCCGCATAATTCGCCGCAGAACGTTGCCACGGCCCTCATTCGAGGGTGTCACGCCGTCCGCGATCAGAAATGCGGTCGATCTTAGATGGTCGGAAATCACTCGGTGATGTATGTTCTGAGGCCCGTAGGGATCGGAACCAGCCGCGTCCGCGCTCGCCTCGATCAACGCACGCATGGTATCAGTATCGTAATTGTCATGCCTGCCCTGAAGCAGTGCGCCGATTCGCTCCAGACCCATACCCGTGTCGATCGACTGCATATCGAGATCGACCATTGAGCCGTCCTCAAAGCGCTCGTTCTGCATGAATACGATATTCCAGATTTCGACGAACCGATCACCTTCCTCTTCGGCGCTGCCAGGCGGGCCACCCCAGACATGGTCTCCGTGGTCGTAGAAGATTTCGCTACATGGTCCGCAGGGTCCGGTGGGACCCATTTGCCAGAAATTGTCCTGGGTCGCGATGCGGATGATCCGTTCCTCTGGAACGCCTACCTTTTTCCAGATTTCGGCCGCCTGGTCATCGGTATGATAAACGGTTGCCAATAACCGGTTTCTGTCGATGCTGAAGTCCCTGGTGAGAAGTTCCCACGCGAATGGTATGGCCTCGTCCTTGAAGTAATCTCCGAACGAGAAATTACCCAACATTTCGAAAAACGTATGGTGCCGTGCCGTATAACCGACATTGTCGAGATCGTTGTGCTTCCCACCTGCGCGTACGCATTTCTGTGCAGTCACCGCCCGTGAATAACCGCGGCGCTCGACCCCGGTGAACAGATTCTTGAACTGCACCATACCAGAGTTGACAAACATAAGTGTTGGATCGTTTCTCGGTACGAGTGGGGATGAGGCGACAATTTCATGCCCATTGCGGCGGAAATAGTCGAGAAAAGCCGTTCTGATATCGTTAAGGCTGGTCATCTGGCGATTTTCTTAGGTTGGTCGGACGCCGACCCGATTTATCGACACGGCAATGCCTTGTCCACAGTGGGAAAGGCAATGCGGCCAGCAGAATCGGAGAGGTTGGGAACCCGGCCTGCAAGCGAATTTACCCAGCACATCACGTTCGACTGAGATGGACGACCAGGAGATCCCCGAAGGGAACCCACTCAATACGAACTGAGGTGCGACTATCGCCGCACCCCTCTCTTCAGCATAACGGATTGCGAGCAGTACCTGGCAGCCGATGACAGTTCGCCAGAGCTATCCGGTCAACTTCCACCCGACGCAGTGGCCTCCTCCTGGACCTCCACCCCTTCAGGGACCAGACCATGCGTGGCACGGATTCTATTCTCAACTTCCTCCGCCAAAGTGCTGTTTTTTTTCAGGAAATTCTTGGAATTTTCACGTCCCTGACCGATACGTTCGTCGCCATAGGAATACCATGCGCCTGACTTTTCGATCACGCCAGCCTTGACGCCAAGATCCAGCAACTCACCAGTCTTGGAAATCCCCTCGCCATACATGATGTCAAATTCGACCTGCTTGAACGGCGGGGCGACCTTGTTCTTGACGACCTTCACGCGCGTCTGATTGCCAATCACCTCATCACGATCCTTGATCGCCCCGATGCGGCGGATGTCAAGTCGCACCGAACTGTAGAATTTAAGCGCATTGCCACCTGTGGTGGTTTCGGGGGATCCGAACATTACACCGATCTTCATCCTGATCTGGTTGATGAAGATCACTATGCAGTTGCTGCGCGCGATGGAGCCAGTGAGTTTCCGCATGGCCTGGCTCATCAGGCGGGCCTGAACGCCAACCGCCGAATCACCCATGTCACCTTCCAGTTCAGAGCGCGGTGTCAGTGCGGCAACCGAATCAACGACAATGACATTGACCGCACCCGAACGCACAAGCGTATCGGTGATTTCAAGTGCCTGCTCGCCCGCGTCCGGCTGGCTGATCAGAAGCTCGTCAAGATCGACTCCCAGCTTCCTGGCATATTGTGGATCAAGCGCGTGTTCGGCATCTACGAACGCGCAGACTCCGCCACTCCTCTGTTCCTCTGCCACGCAATGAAGTGCCAGCGTGGTTTTTCCGGAGGATTCCGGGCCGAAGATTTCCACGATTCTCCCTTTTGGCAGCCCACCGACTCCTAGCGCGATGTCGAGACCCAATGAGCCGGTTGAGGTGACCTCAATCTCGGCGAGTGGGTTTTCACCGCCGAGTTTCATGATTGATCCCTTACCAAACTGACGCTCAATCTGGGAAAGAGCCGAGTCCAGGGCTTTCAGTCTGTCGACCTTGCGTTTACCATCCATCGAAATCAGTTCCGCTTTAGCCATAATCCATCTCCTTATTTCACGGCGTCCGCTCCGCGGCAATCGCCATTGATGTTCATATTATGTTCCAATAATGGAAACAGAACAAATAGGGAATACAAAAATTGGCTAAAATGAGATTTTTTTGCATGCCCGCACGATCCAGCCCCAGAACCGGTCGCAGGGACTGCCTGCCCTCATAATTTTGCCCCCAAATCCTCACTTCCACCCCGAAGCGCATCACCTCGCCTCGCCTCTTTCTTTCGTTCGGGCTCCGCCTCCACGCTTCCGAACGGAAGCGGGAGGTTCGGGGGAATCGGCGACCTTCAAGGGCCATGGAAACGGACGATTCAGGTTGTGGGCGACACCGCCACAATGCAATCCAAATCACGGTCAAAGCCAGTTCCATCTTCGGCGGAGCGATCGCGCTCCCACTGTCCAGCGCCTCTCCCCAACGGAATTCATTTCGTCCAGGTTCCGTGTCACCTGTCCCGGCATAGGAGGCAAAAATGATTCCGCTGGAGCGAATGACCGGTATCTGCGGCATATTATGGTGTGTACTGTCACTGTTGGCGCTCGCGGCACTCACCACCACCAACCTGTCGGAACCGGCCATGGAGGCGGGTAACGTTCGCATGGTCATGACGGCGATGGCTGAAAATCCGAACGGTTCAGCCACTACCCTGTATCTATTTCTCGCCTCCATCGTTTTCGCCACCGGCTTCGGTGCGGGCATGGCAAGGCTGCTGGCGGAGAACGGTTCCTGGGTTCATCTTGCCGGCACGGCGATGGTGATCGGAGCCACCGTGTTTCTGATTGAAACGATCGTTAGCCTCAGTCTTGTTCAGGTCGCAGCGAATGCCTGGTCAGGCGGCACCACGGATGAACGAAAGCTGCTGGAAGTGCCGCTTCGGTCCCTCATGCAGTTCCGTAACAACGGTGCCTGGCTGGGGAGTGACCTGCTTGCCATTTCCGCGCTGCTGTTCGGTGCGGCAACACTGTGTCGGCCAGGACCATTCCCCCGCTGGTCGGCCTAGATCGTCATTGCAAGCGGTCTTCTCGGAGCCGTCGGCAGTCTCGCCCCATTCTTCTCCACATTTGGAACGGTTCGCCAGATCGGACTGACGGCATTCACTATCTGGGCACTGATTGTCGGGATCATACTGTTTCGCAAAGGCGGCAGCGTCCTGGATTGACCGTAAATTTCCAACTTTGGCACTGGGTTCCGCCACCGGTAGTGGGCAGGCAGGGCCTGGAAATCGCTCCGGCGACGGAGAAGGCGTTACCTGCAGCGCATACACCCGGTGGAGAGCCCTTCCAATACATGCTATAGGCCCCTATGGAAGCGTTGCCGTTTCCAGCATGGACTCCGATGGCCAACGGTAAACATTTCTGCCACTGGCACTTTCCGGAGGATGATAAAGGCTGAGCGTCTCACCTCGGCCTGAAAGCCGGGCTATTGGTAAATTGCGACATGGTTCTGGTCACATCGCCCGGTAGTTGGGACTCTCGCGCGTGATCTGAACGTCATGCGCATGGCTTTCCCTGAGGCCAGCACCGGTAATCCTCACGAACTGGCATCCGCCGCGCAGCTCTGCGATGGTCGCACATCCAGTATATCCCATCGCCGCACGCAGACCTCCAACGAGCTGGTGAATTACTACAGACGCGGAGCCTTTGTACGGCACCTGTCCCTCAATGCCTTCAGGAACAAGCTTGTCGCCCGCAGCGTCTTTCTGGAAGTAGCGGTCGGCGGAACCACGTGCCATGGCACCAAGCGATCCCATGCCCCGGTAACTCTTGAAGCTGCGACCCTGGTAGAGAATGACTTCACCCGGGCTTTCGTCCGTTCCAGCAATCATGCTGCCAACCATCGCGCATGATGCGCCAGCTGCAATCGCCTTGGCGAAGTCGCCAGAATATTTGATTCCCCCGTCAGCAATGACCGGCGTATCACCAGCGGCGCCAGCGCAGTCAAGGACGGCAGTCAACTGCGGAACGCCAACGCCTGCAACCATGCGGGTTGTGCAGATGCTTCCAGGTCCGATCCCCACCTTGATGGCGTCCGCACCCGCACCAATCAGTTCCCGTGTCGCTTCCGCGGTAGCGACATTTCCGGCGACAACCTGAACTTCGTTTGAAAGCAGCTTGGCCCGCTCCACCGCCACTGCCACGGCCCTGGAATGTCCGTGAGCTGTATCCACGACGATCATGTCGACACCCGCATCGACCAATGCCTCGGACCGCGCCAGACCTGCGTCTCCTACGGTCGTCGCCGCGGCCACCCGCAACCGCCCCAGATGATCCTTACATGCCTGGGGATTCAACACCGCCAGTTCGGTGTCCTTAAGCGTCAGAAGCCCGGTCAGCTTGCCATCTCTGTCGGTTACCAGAAGCTTTTCTATCCTTCGCGCCTTCATCAGGGACTTCGCCTCTTCCAGATCCGCGGGCTCAACCAGCATCGCAAGATCTCTGGAAGTCATCATCACATGGACGGGCGTATCGTCCGAATTTGCAAAACGCATGTCTCGGTTGGTCAGGATCCCGATCACACGCCTACCCTCACCTACGACCGGAAATCCGGTAAAATTATAGCGTTCAACCAGAGCTTTGGCGTCGGCAAGCGTTTGGTCGGGGCGCAACGTTACTGGATTGTAAACGATGCCTGATTCGAACCGCTTCACACGACGAACCTCCCTGGCCTGCGCATCAATGGCGAGGTTGCGATGGATTACCCCCATTCCACCGGCCTGCGCCATGGCGATTGCCATCCGGCTTTCGGTCACCGTATCCATGGCCGAACTCAGAAGTGGGATGTTCAGCCTGATGCTTCCGGTTACGGATGTACTCGTGTCGACGTCTGTCGGCAGCACGCCTGATGCGGCAGGAACAAGCAGAACGTCATCAAATGTAAGCGCCTCGCGGATCTCCATGGACAGACTCCTTTGGAGTATTCGTTGGCAACCCCATTTCGCACAGCGACGCGGAAATGAAAAGGGGGAAGCCTCAACTGCCAAAGGCCACTCCTGTTCGTGAATTGCACCTTCCTTGATCGGGCCGTCACCGAGCCATCTGGCATCTTCCCCGGAATTCCACCCGCATATCGCGCTGGATCTGACCCGGTGGCAATGTCAATGCCACGATGGTCCGTTTCCTCATGTTTGCCCGCACCCTGACGGGATCAACTTCCTGCCCTGTCAGGCCAGCCAAATTCCCGGCTGCAGTGACGCGACCGCGGCGGCAGACCCTGCGCCATCCGTTTCAGAACCATCGATTGCCAATGCTCATATGCTTCCTGATGCCACGTCTGGCTATCGCTTTTAGCTACCTTCTGGAATGAGTCGGTGCCGAGGCAGCACTTCAATGCTGAGCCAATCATGAACTCACGTCGGCGCTGCCACGTAAATTACGCAAATGCGAATCCTGAAGCTTTCCTCGACGGTCAGCGAAGATTCCAGACGTTTCCTGAATTCATGCAAGTCGGACGGTGGCTGCCCTGTTGCCGGCGGTGTTGGTCGGCATTCCTTTGTGTCACCGAACCAGAACACAAGATAACTTCCATGACCGTCTGTCCCAGGATCCCTGGTGTAACGGGAAATCGGCTGAGACCGAATCGCACTCCAGACATCACGATGGCAGCTCTTCCTGATTTCAACCGGCACATTATGGCTGCCATAGGAAATACGTATGTCTGAGCGTCTGTCGTCAGCGTAACGGCCTTCAGGCTGACAGTCGATGTTGAGTGGCGATAGTCGACGCCTCAACGCCGACAGCAAGGAATCGCGGCAAGCGTCTTCCGGCCGTGGGCATTGTGGACGGTTGTATCCGTCGACATTCCAGTACTGCCGCCAACTGGACGCATTGCCCTCAGGAATGTCTTCCGCAATTTCACTCAGATGTTCGAAAGCCAAGGCTGTCACATCGGCTGCGTTCGGAGGTTTACCACTGTCCAGCGCATCCTGAACATCATTGATATCACAATATTCAAATTCGGGCCACGGGTCAGAACGAAATCCACTTCGCAACCATTTTCACGCCAGTAGTGCAGGCGATACTCAGGCGTGCCCGTATTTAACGACGCGCACCTGCCGCACTCTCGACGAGGCGTTCCCTATAGCTCCGATCGGCCTTCTCTTCCTCAAACTTGTAACCTGATGCCACCGCCATGAGCGCGGTGTTCATTACGTTGAGTTTAGGGCTCGAGGCTCTGCGGCGATGGGCTCCCGTGGCATATTCTGGAAGGCCTGCCATCAGACCCGCATTCCACTATAGATCCATATAGCGTGCCAGCATCGTCGTGTTTCCGGCATCCTGAAGCTGGCCGAGCAGCTTATTGTATGACAGGATCTGTCCGGAATATTGGGCGCTAAGCTGGAATAACCGCTTCAGCTGTGCGGGTTTGTCCGCGCGCTGCATGGCGAAAATGTCACGCTCGATATTGGGTTCGACTAATGCGGCAGCTATCTACGCACGCCATCTACCTTGCTCCGGGGTCAGTGATGCACTCCCTGGATAGCCCCCGAAATAGATGTAGCGCTCAAGGTCGAAACCGAATGCCGCCGACATCTCGGCGTAAGACCAGTGAATCAGGCGGACGGTTTCATACCTGCCAGCAAAGCTCTCGCTCATTTCCTGCTGCATCAGCAGCGGGGTCCAACCCAGCAGAATTACATGAAGGGAGCGATCGTACTGACGATCCGCATCCCAGAGCCCCTTGACCGTTTCTGACCAGTCCGGGATTTTCTGAATCTCGTCGATCACCAGGACAAAGCCCTTGTCTGATCGCTGAGCAGCCATCCGTGCCTGCTCCCAGTGCCAGACGAGCCATCAAGCGTCTCTTGGCCTCTCAAGTTGAACCGTTGGTTGGTCTACGAAGTCGGGAAAGTTGCCTTCTAATTCTGGAGTGAAGGGGAGGATAGAGGTGTCCGGTTCGTTAACCGGCACATAGCGAGACGGCCGGTCGAGCCGATCAAGCACTTGCTGAACCAGGGTCTCGCCTTACCTGTTTGGTGCGAACCGGTCACGATAATGAGATGCCGAGGCTTTTCGCCCAAGCGGGTGAACAGCGTTGAAATCTGAGTTCGTTCATAGACAACCATGAAGAGATGCCACGCTCTTGGGTAAGTTTACTCAAGAGCCTCATAAACTCCGTCCCAGGCATTCACCTGTGCGACATTCCCTTCGACTGAAGCACCTGCAGATTTCAGACTAAAGAAAGCCACCGAGCCCGCTAAGCGAAACCAATTCTGGCTGGAAATGCGCGACCGTCGCCCTGGCGTCTGGCCTGCCTCCGCTCCGCTCTCAAGAAAGCCCCGTGCCGTAAATCGGGTAATTTGATGGGATCGGCAGATCGCCGACGCCAGATGTCCAGGTTGCATGCAAGGAGCCTCCCCAATCTCCCGCAATCAGGAAAGGATTGGGCCATATCAGCTGCCCCACGCGATTATGGAGACATATGCCGGAATTTGCGTGAGCCTCTACCTCCCCCCGCCAAATTACTCCGGGTTAATTCCGTTTTCTTACAGAACGTTACCAAATACTGTTCACAGCCTCTTGTTTCACCAACATCACTGAAGGTGAAAGTGTGGAAGACCTGTCTGTCACTGCCATCGGTCCACCCACAGCGTGGCCGCGATTGCGCAGATGTTGGTCCGGCTCCAGGAAACGGTGTTCCGGGTCACGCGCCTCGCCCGGATAGCCCAGCCGCTCCGAATGTCCTCGCCTCGAGGCATCGCCAGGTGACGTCCAGCCTTACGCTGGTGTCAGCGACACCATTTGTTCTCACGATCCCATTCCGCCCTTCCGGCATCAAAGGCACCCACGCTGCGCCTTCCAGCCTCGCCGAATAGCCGCTTTCCGGCTCCGATGGCCGGAACCCGCCGTCGATGCCGGTCGGTTGCCACATTCGGACTAGCCGCAACGTCGCCCCTTTCAGCTCCCCGACCCTGACGATTGGTTTTTCGTAGCGGTTGGTTCCATTGCCGTGGATGCTGCTGCGGCAAGCCCTTCCGACACCGCCACTGCCAGCCCAGGGGCCACGATGATCAAGTGGTCGACACCAGCGGATCCTCTACTCCTAGCCAACCAAGAAGCCCAACGTCCTCAATCGTCCGAAGCATTTCCTCCGCCGCACCTTGATCTCCTGCCGTCACGCTGTCAGCCAGATGCTTGACTATCCCGGACCTTGGAAGCGGCCGCCTGCCAGCGACGGCCAGCAGGGGTGGTAGCGCAACTCCCGCCCCCGCAGCGGCCAGTTCCCCTGCAATCCGGTGCGGCACCACTCGCTCGACATGACGAGCCAGCGAAGGGATTCCGAACTCCCATTCCTCCTTTTCATCGGCTCCAGCCGCCCAAACGAAGCCGGTATGCAGCAACAGCTGTTCGGCCGAATGCCTAAGCATCTCCCTGCCGTTCGGCAGACCTCTCGGCACCTCCCCCGCTATCTCCCATCGCCTTGCGAGATGGCCGATCAGTTTACCTGAGGCCGCCCGCAGGCCGAGGCCGGACCTCCAGTCAAGAACCAGCTCCGCCGCCAGTGCTGTCATTCCGTATTTCCCGAGTTCCCCCAGCCGTTCCGAATGGAGCCGACGGCAGCGCTCCAACGCGGCTTCCCCTGCCGCACTGAGCGCCTCCATCCCAACATGCGGCTGGCCTGTGCTCCTTCGTGCTGACCTACGCTGGTTCATGACCTCGTACCGAATGTTCGCCTGACGCCGGGCCTCGGCATCCCAGAGCGCGGCGCCCCAACACTGTAGAAAATAGGGATAGCCCTGCGCTTCCCGTACAGCCTTCCGGATCACTTCTCCGTCGAAGCCGACACCCCACTCGGCCAGCGGCTCGGCCAACGCCCGAAACCCGGCCCCTTCCGGAATGCTGCCGATCCTGAATCTTTCCACCCGCTCGCAGAAGTTGGTCCTGGCCTGCCCTAGATGCATCTCTGAATCCGGCGTTCCAGCCAGAACCATCAGCATTGGCCAGTCAGCCGCCACGATCTGGTAGGCATCAAAAAGCCTCCCCGCAGCTTCTGGATCAACCTCATGGACCTCGTCGACTGCGATAACCAGCGGACCCTATTCCGCCAGGGACCGAAGAAGGCTGGTTACGACGGTTCCGTCGGGCCGCGGCGTTCCTTCCGACCGAAGTGTCCCTCCACCGAGAACCGGTGCCTGAAGTCCCACCTCGACCGCCGAAGTCGAACTCCCCAACAATCCGTCCGCCAGCACCCGCACCAGGTGACCGGGACCCGTCAGCTCCCGCGCCGGGAGCCGAATCAGATTGATGCCGGTCCCTGCATTCTCCTTCAGCCACACCAGCAGTGCCGTCTTTCCACATCCCCGCGGCCCGGTCAGCATAATGATATGAGGATATGGCTCCCGCGCATTCAGCCGCCGTATCTGCACAGCGAACTCTTCCTTGACATCATCGCGCCCTGCAAGCTCTGGCGGGAGAGTGCCGAAACCCGACCGAAACGGATTCTCACGATCGCCGATTTTCATGCCGTCTTTCCCCTGCTTCACCTCACTCTTCCATTCGCCATTCGTCGGTCAGGCTCCAGGTGCGACGAGCCGGAATCACTGGCCTCCCGTGCCCTTACCTCTTAAATCATGGCATTCCCAATCGCTTACGGAAACCTCGAATGCGACAGCTCGCCATATTCCCGGAAGCTTCCAGACGCGGCCTCGCACCAAGCGACCGGCTTTCGCTCACTCCGGGGCATCGGAACCAGGAGGCACTGGGTGCCCACATGACCTTCCGGGACGATGACAGCCACCTGCGCAGGAACAAGGTCCCGAAAACTGCGGGCTTAGCAGCCACCTGGCGATGAACCTGCCCACCCGGGCGAAGGACCGCTTATCCATCCCATCCAAGTGATGGGCGCAATGGCCGACTGGAACGAAGGCTTCCCGCTCCGGATCCTCGGATCATGACATCATTTTCAGGCTTCCGTGCGAAGAGACACCACGCGTTCCTGCCGACCGATGCCATAACGGGCATTACCGGTCGCTTCATGGCGACATGTATGGAACCCGGACCTGATCCGCATCCCCTTCAAATACGGTTCAGAATACCGCTAGGGATGACTCACGATATCGCAAAGTCATGATCAATCGCTGAATGTGTCCTGATCATTCACCCGGTGGTGCTCCGCCTTCAGCTGTCCTCCGCGCAATGAATGCGTCAAGCAGTTCCAGCCGCTCGGAATCGGGCGGCGGATCCTGGTGCGCCGCCAGACGCTCCTGCCAGATTTGAGTGGCACGCTCGTCAGTCGTCATGGCACCATTCTCGGACCAGGTTCCGAAGTTGGATAAATCCCAGGATCGCGGTTCGTAAAACGCCGTATGAAACCGCTCCAGCGTCTGCCGAGTTCCAAAGAAATGCCCACCAGGCTGGACTTCGCGAATCGCCTCAAAGGAAAGTTCCGCCTCATCGACGACACTGGAGGTGCACAGCTCAGTGATTATCTGAACCATTTCCATATCGGTGACGAGCTTTTCGTAACCCAGCGTCAGCCCGCCCTCCATCCAGCCCGCCGAATGCACGATCATGGTGGCACCCGCCAGAACAGCCGCCCAACACGAAATCTCCGTTTCATGAGCCGCCTGAGCGTCATTCGCGTTGCCGGCGCAGCCCGCTGCAGAGCGCCATGTCAGACCGATATGCCGTGCAAGCTGCCCTGACCCGATCGTCGCCTTTACATGCTCGGGCGTCCCGAATGCCGGAGCACCGGACTTCAGGTCCACGTTCGAAGCGAAGTTGCCGTACATGACGGGTGCCCCAGGCGACACAAGTTGATTCAGAACAATCCCCGCCAATGCCTCGGCATGCTGTAGGCTCAACGCTCCAGCCACAGTCACGGGCGCCATCGCACCGAGCATGCAGAATGGCGTGACAACCGTCATCTGCCCCCAGCGCGCATGATCAATGATACCCTGCGCCATCGGCCTGTCGAGCTGCCGAGGCGAATTGGTGTTGATAATCGTCTTGGTGAACGGTTCAGCGCGGAATTCCTCCTCCGACAACCCTCTCCAGATGCGGATCATCCTGAAACTGTCCTCGACCTGTGCCCGGCCGCGGGAAAACACGAAAGGAACTTTCGGACTGGACAGCAGCTGATGTCTCATGGTCGCAAAGTGGCGCAGATGGGCGGGCACGTCCTGAGGCTCAACCACCGCACTCTGCGCGTGCATGACGTCGTAACCTGCAACAATCCGGCTTAGTTCCCTGAAATCCCGCATGGATCCAGGCCGTCGACCGCGCAGTCTGTCAGTGGCGTTCGGGCAGCCCGCGCCTGGCAGAAACACAAGAGCGTCAGGATGAAACCGGATATCGGCTTCGGAAACCCCGCCTCGCAGAGTGAATTCGCTCGGCGCTGTCCTCAACGCTTCGGCAACGATTTCAGAACCGATGCGTACCATTTCCGTCGTTTCGTCGACCAGCGCACCCGCCGCCCGGTAATGTTCCCGCGCCTCAGGCAGCAAAACCTTGAGCCCCAGTTCGCCCAACACGCGCAGCGCATTCTCATGCAGGGCATTCACCTGGTCATCTGAAAAGATCCTCTGTGGTGTGAAGGGGTTTTTCAGGTCACGGTAGTTCCGCGCCCTAACCGGCACGCCGGTCCCGGCCAGCCTGTCCCGTCTGCCACGCCTTCCTACCATCACACCCCCATTTCGTCACCACTCCCCGGCCTAAGGCACAGCCTTACCCTGGAACCGCAGCCCCCGAATCCAGGTTCCGCAGGAGCACATGATAACTGTCCCAGAAACCACTACGAATCTGGAAATCGAACGGTCTCAATCCAACAGGTAAGCCCGGCGTCCGGCCTGCAGGCTGGATGCCACCGCTCCTATGCGGAATGCACGTGCTTTTCCCTGCGCCCCAATCCAATGACTTTACCTACCCTTCCAGACCGGATCCCGTCCTTCAGCGAAAGCTCTGGCACCCTCAATCTGATCCTGCGATCCGTAGAGCACCTCAACCGTCGGAAACTGGCTTCTGGTTATTAGGTTCATCGCATCCTGAAACTTCATATCCTCCGCTTCGCGTACGATCTCCTTGATCGCGGCATAGACAAGCGGTGGCCCCGCCGCCAGGAGCTTTGCAAGTGCACGCGCCTCACGCATCAGCTCGGTCGCCGGATGGACTCGATTCACCAGACCCCATCGAACAGCCTCCTGCGCGTCTAGCCAGCGTCCCGTCAGCAGCATTTCCATCGCAATGTGATACGGAATGCGTTTGGGAAGCTTTACGCTCGCGGCGTCCGCAACCGTTCCTGATCGGATTTCGGGTAACGCAAATGTGGCATGTTCGGCGGCCAGAATCATGTCTGTGCACAGCGCCAGCTCCAACCCACCGCCACAGCAGATGCCGTTTACCGCCGCAATCACCGGTTTGTTGAGTCCCCGCAGTTCCTGCAGCCCACCGAAGCCACCAACGCCATAGTCACCATCCACGGCTTCCCCGGCAGCGGCGGCCTTCAGGTCCCAGCCTGCGCAGAAAAACTTCTCCCCACCACCGGTAACGATTGCTACACGCAGCTCTGAATCATCGCGGAATCCGCGAAACACCTCCCCCATCTCGCGGCTGGTCGCGAAGTCAATCGCATTTGCCTTCGGCCTGTCCAGCATCACTTCCAGTACATGGCCCTCAATCCGTGTCTGAACTGGCTTACCGCTCATTCAGCATCTCCAATCCTAATCAATACATCCACCGCCACCGCACGCGTTGGCGTGCAGATCAGCGGATTCAGTTCGACTTCGTCGATTCGTGCGGCATTGGCCGTAACATAATCCGTGACCGCACGCACCGCCCGTATCACCGCCTCCACATTGGCGGCCGACTCCTCGCGATATCCATTAAGCAGGGATGCAACGCGGAGGATGGAAAGTCCCTGTCGAATTTCCGGCTCCGTCACAGGTAACAGGAAACTTACACTGTCACGCAAGAGTTCCGCCAGAACGCCTCCCGCCGCAAGGGTCAGCACAAAGCCATGCGCTGGATCCCGCATGACACCAACCAACAGCTCGGCAACACCATCGGAAACCATCTCTTCCAGTAGAAAGCCCGATCCTCCCATTTGCTCCACAGCAGATACCACTTCCTCCTCACTGCGCAGATTCAGGGCGACGGCACCAGCTTCCGTCTTATGGGCGATGCCCTCAATTTTCAGCGCCATTGGAAACTTCAGACGCCTCGCGGCCAGCGCGACCGCATCCGCGGTAGCGACGCGGACGGACAGGGGCGTCTCGAGTCCGAAACCACCCAAAACCTCCTTGCCTTCCGCTTCCGACAGCAGAGATAGGTTCCGTGGCGTGTCCGGGAGCAGAACCGGCTCCGGCTTCTCCCGCATGCGCCCCAGCCATGCGGCAGCCTCGAATCCCGCCAGCGCATCACTCATTCCGTTCATCGGGGCGATTCCCAGATCCACCAACCGCTCCGCCATCGACTCCGGCATGTTTTCAGGCAGTGAGGCGACGATTGCCATGGATTTGCCCGTTGAGCGTCGGGTCCGGGCCACTGCCGCTATCACGGGCTCCCAGTCGGCAGCCGAACAGCGGTCGGATCTGGGAAAATCGGCAACAACGGCACCAATAGCCACATCGTCACCCATCATGGCGCTGAAGGTCGCTGTTATCGCTTCCGTATCTGTCCAGATATAGGTATGATAATCCAATGGGTTGGCGAGAGCCACCCTTGGTCCAAGCGCAGCGCGCAGCGCCTTCCGCTGAGTCTCGCCAAGCGGCGGCAACGCGAGATCATGCCTGAGAACCGCATCGGCCATCAGCCCAGCCTCTCCGCCGGAACAGGACATTATCGCTATCCTGTTCGAGACCAGTGGCCCACAGACATGCAGGAACTTCAGCGTCTCCAGGAACTCCGGCAACGATGCCACCTGCCCGATCCCAAGCCGACTGAAAAACGCATCCGATCCCGCGACGCTTCCGGAAAGAGAGGCTGTATGCGACACCGCCGCCGCCCGCGAAGCATCCGAGCGACCGGACTTCAATACGACCACCGGCTTTCCCCGCTTCCAGGCGCATGCCATCATCGCTTCGAATCGGCGGATATCGCCCATGCCCTCGAGATGAATTCCAAGGGCGGTGACACGATCATCCGCGATCAGCGCAGCCCCGATATCCGCCACATCGGTCTGGACCTGGTTACCGGCCGTAACCATATACGCGACCGGTAACCCCCGCCGCTGCATTGTGAGATTGATTGCAATGTTGGAGCTCTGCGTGATGATCGCAACGCCACTCTCGCATCGCCTGCCGCCTTGCTGGTCAGGCCAGAGAGCGGCACCATCAAGGTAGTTTAGAAAACCGTAACAGTTGGGTCCGATCAGCACCATGTCTTCAGCGGCATCGAGTAACTGCGCCTGTAACCGGGTTCCGTCGCCCATCTCCGCTTCGGCTTCGGAGTAGCCGCTGGCATACGCCACCACGCCACCCGCTCCCATCTCGGCCAGCTCCCTGACGATTGCAATGGTTGCCTTTCGGTTGACGCCGACGAACACCGCGTCCGGCGACTCAGGGAGTTCGCTGACTGACCCATAGTCGCCACGGCTCGGATGAACATGCCAGGTCGTTCCAGCGTAGCCAATCCTGGCACAGTTCTCCAACAGGTAACGGCTCTCGGCACCTCCACCGACCACCGCAATGGTCTGCGGTCGCAGGAAGCGCCCTAGATCGCGAAACATCGAACAATCCATGCCGGAACCCACCGAGCCGCCAACATCTGGACATGCGGGGCTTCAGGATGTTCCGCGCACCAGCTCAGGGCGCACACCAATTTCGAATGGCGGTATGGGCAGGATTCGGGCTGCGAACGGAACATCGGTTCAGGCACCGAGCGGTCGCAGAAGCTCGCGGCTGATGATATGGCGCTGTATCTCTGATGTCCCGTCCCAGATCCTTTCCACACGGGCATCGCGCCAGAATCGCTCAATGGGAAGCTCCTCCATAAGGCCCATACCCCCGAAGACCTGAAGCGTCCGATCCGTTACGCGAGCGAGCATTTCGGTTGCGTAGAGTTTGGCCGATGCGATCTCGCGATTGGCGGACAGTCCCTGGTCGAGACGCCATGCTGCGGCAAGGGTCAGGAAATCCGCCGCATCGATTTCCGTGACCATATCAGCGATCTGAAAGGAAACCCCCTGGAACTTCCCGATTCTCTGTCCGAACTGGCTTCGTGTTGCGGCATGTTCCACAGCGAGATCAAAACATCGCCGCGCCCGCCCCACTGACATCGCGGCAACGGTGATCCGGGTCGCGTAGAGCCATTCGCTCATGACCCTGAACCCGCCATCGACATCACCAAGAACCTGTCGTTCGGATAGACGGCAATCCGAGAATTCCAGAATGCAGTTCTTGTAACCGCGATGGCTGACCGAACTGTATCCATCCCTGACCACAAATCCAGGATGTCCGCGATCGACCAGAAATGCCGTGATTCGTTTCTTTGGTCCTTTCGGTGTGTCGTCCACACCCGTCGCCGCGAAAACGATGAAGAAGTCTGCGTGATTGGCACCGGATATGAAGTGTTTGGTTCCGTTGAGCACCCAGTCACTTCCGGACCGCACGGCAGCGCATCGCATGCCGCGCACATCCGACCCGGCTTCTGGCTCGGTCATTGCCAACGCATCCATACGCTCTCCGCGCACGGCTGGTAGGAGATATCGTTCCCGCTGTTCCCCCCTGCAGGCCATGAGGATGTTTTGCGGCCTCCCGAAAAAATGGGTCAGCGCCATGGAGCCTCGCCCAAGCTCACGCTCAACTAGGGTAAAATCCAGATGGGAAAGGCCAGCACCACCCACTTCCTCAGGAAAGTTGCAGGCGTAGAATCCCATCTCGATGGTCTTGCGTCTGATCGCATCAGCCAGGTCAGGCGACACCTCCCCTGAACGCTCGACCTCCTCTTCGTAGGGAAAAATCTCGTTCTCAACGAACCCACGCACCGTCGAGACGATCATCTCCTGTTCCTGGCTCAGCCCAAATTCCATGGCTCCTCCTTTACCTTACAGCCAATGCATGAAGCTGCACTTCAGTCTCTGCCTGAATGCGACTTAACAGTGCCGCATTCAGTCTGTTAACGGTGACAGCGGGCGCAGGTGGCGACAATTTCTTCGATCTTCTGTGGCTGGCTAATTTCGTGGTGGGTGACCACACGGAAAGATAGGCTGCGCCAGGTTCGATATCGCCGCCAAAACCGCATCGTGCCACAGTCAACGAGCTGTCAAGTCCCCGATCATCAGAAGGGTTACCCAGAAGTGAAACTCCACCAGAACCAACTCAGCAATACTCTTCTCAAATCATGACTTCGTCAGGCTAAAGTCGTATCAAAATACATCAATAATATATCTTAACCAACTAATAATAAAAGATTATTCAAATTAGTCCAATTTGACCGCCAACCGTTCGGAGACGGCCCCGCCTCAACCGGCGACACCCTTCGTTCCTGTCCGAAAGCGTATCACGGATTTCACGGCTTCCGGGTACCGTTCCCCTTATCGCAGCCAGCATCGCCGCGACATGGATGTCAACTGACCCAGGTGTCCCGGTTTGACCTTTATGATGTTCATTTGGCAATTCCCGGTCTGGGATTTGTTCGGCGATGGAAAGTGACCAATGGCTTTTTCGGCTGGAAGATCCCATAGGCCGGATCTTGAGGGATTGAGAGAATTCACTGAATGGGATGACCGTGAGGACGCCCTCTTCTTTGTCGGGCGTAAGCGGGAGATCGGGAATGTCGAACGGCTCTGCGAACGGGCCATGCAGCATGCGGGAGTCGGGAGGCGCCTAATGGGCATGACTAGCGTCCTTCAGGGAGCGTCTGGCGCCGGCAAGACGGCGATTCTCTCCCATCTGAAACTGCGCTGGGAGGAACGAGGCAAACGAACGCCGGCCACTGTCCTTCTCGGATCCGGATGACTTTCCAGCGAGATGAACATGGTCATGGCCACCGCCGACGCCATTGATCCGAAAATTGCCCTGGAATGGCGAATGACCAGCCATCCGCAGACCAGTGGCAGCGTCGGAATAGGCGGAAGGTGCGGGTATTCGTTGACGCCGGAGGGAATCACCTTTGCGGCGCTTGCCAGGAAGCTGCCTCCGGAGAAGTGGCCGCGTCCCGCTGTCCTTATGTTCATGAGGTCCAGAATGTCAGAGCCAGCGCCCTCGACGTTCTGGAGGAACTGCATCTTTCCACTTCCAGGTTGCCGGTCGGGCCTCTCTATGCCGGCCTGGCAATTCAGCGGATGTTCCTGATGGCATCAGCCTTTCCCGTCTGGGCAGTGACGGAAAGATCCCTGGCATTGGCTGCCTTTCCATCGAGGAATCCTCCATGGCTGTGGAGATGATGCTGGAACGTCTCAGAATTGACCGGACGGGAACGAACCTGGACTGGCCCTCCATCATCGCCGAACGGTCGAATGGCTGGCCGCAGCACCTGCACAACAGCATGGGATCGCCTGGATTCGACCTGCTCAGGTCCGAAGGGCATCTTGCCCATGTCGATGCCGGAGCGGTGGAGGCGAAGGAGCGGGAATACCGTATCCTGACATTCGGAAGGCGGATGTCACCGGAAATCCGGCGAGCCGGTCTTCTGACGGTGAGGGACTGTGGCTTCCGGAGGGCATGTCCGCCGCTGGCTTTATTGGCCATCTGGTCCGAAAGGGCGTTCTGCAGGACAGCGGCGACGGCCTTTACTCCTGTCCGATCCCGTCACTGCGCAGGTTCCTGATCCGGGAGGATGGGCTGGATTCCGCTGGGAAATGACGGGAAGCTGGTATCAGCGGAAAATTCCGACGGGACGCGACCTGAACGGGGGCCATAACCTTCCGTTCGGCATTCCGGATCCCCATGGCTGGAATACATCCATCAAAGTCGTGTACCAGCGATTGGTGCCCGAGGAGAGACTCGAACTCTCACGCCCGTGAAGGCGGGGGATTTTGAGTCCCCTGCGTCTACCATTCCGCCACTCGGGCCACCTACGCCCATCTAACCCTTTCGGATTCTCGAGTCCATATGCATCAAAATCAATTCGGGCGTGCGTGTCACCAGTCGACAGGCTTTGGCGAAGGTGCTACCGCCCGGCTCCAGATCATAGAGACGACCCACCCCAAAACTCTGCGCTTGACGCCTCCATTGCACCATGGCCTAAGCACTCAAAAAGTGGCATATGCAGATGATCCAGCGCCTGTATGATTGGACTCTTTCGCTTGCGCAATCGAGGTATGCTCTGCTGGCTCTTGCGCTGGTGGCGTTTGCGGAAAGCTCCGTCTTTCCGATTCCTCCAGACGTTCTAATGATTCCAATGATCCTCGCCGCGCCCAGCCGCGCATTCCTGATCGCCGCTATCTGTCTCATCGCCTCTGTCACAGGTGGTCTGGCTGGCTACTTCATCGGTTATGGGCTCTTTGAATCGGTTGGCCGCTCCGTGCTGGAATTCTATGGCAAAGACATATATTTTGAGGACTTTCGCCAGCGATACAACGAGTGGGGCGCATGGGCGGTGTTGGCCGCCGGCATCACCCCGTTTCCATACAAGGTCATAACGATTCTCAGCGGAGCCACGGCACTCAACCTACCGGTCTTCATCGTCGCCTCGGTCGTCGCCCGTGGCCTTCGGTTTTTCATCGTGGCAGCGCTCCTGTGGAAATTCGGCGTTCCGATCCGCGACTTGATCGAACGCCGCCTAGGTCTGATGTTCACACTCTTCCTGGTGCTCCTGTTGGGGGGTATTCTACTGGCAGGGTATCCATGACACGCACCCACCTGATCCTGATCGCCTCACTTGGTTCCGCCGCACTTCTATTGGGCGCATGGATATTCCAGTATTTCGGCTTCCCTCCCTGCCAGATGTGCATCTGGCAGCGATGGCCACATGGCGTGGCAATCGCCATCGGTGCGATCGCAATTCTGCGCTTTCATCTGTCACTCGCATTGCTGGGGGCCCTGGCGACCACAATCACTGGAATGATCGGCATCTACCATTCGGGGGTCGAGCGGGATTTCTGGAAAGGTCCCGCCACCTGTGGAGGCGCAGACATCAGCGGCGTGTCTACGGATCAGCTGCTGGCACGGATAATGGAAGCGCCGCTCGTCCGCTGCAACGAGATCGCCTGGCAGATGCTTGGTGTCACCATGCCGAACCTCAATGCGGCGTTCAGTCTCGCGTTGGCCGCCGTGTGGCTCCTTGCCGCCTGGAAGTATCGAGAGTGATTGCCCGCAACTCCAGAGACCGCACCGGCCCGGGAAGACATGCGGCTCTTAATTCTCCATCAGAGGGAACGGGTTATTTCGCATCCAGCGCATGTAGACGCCTCAGCAGGCTGGACGTGTCCCACCGTCCGCCACCCAGCTTCTGCACATCCTTGTAAAACTGATCGACAAGTGCGGTTACTGGTAGGGATGCGCCGTTCCCATTCGCCTCGGATAGACAGATGCCAAGATCCTTGCGCATCCAGTCGACGGCAAATCCATGGTCGAACTCATCATCAAGCATGGTTTCGTAGCGATTGACCATCTGCCACGAGCCAGCCGCACCGCCACCGATCACTTCGACAACCGCACGTCCATCCAGCCCGGCTTTCTCGGCGAAGTGCAGGCCTTCGGAGAGCGCCTGCACCAGCCCCGCGATGCAGATCTGGTTGACCATCTTCGTAAGCTGCCCCGCTCCACTTCCGCCCAACCGCCTGCAAAGCTTGGAATAGGCGTCGATGATCGGAGCCACCCGGCCAAAGGCTTCCTCAGGGCCACCGCACATGACAACGAGCTGGCCGTTCTCGGCACCAGCCTGCCCACCCGAGACCGGCGCGTCGACATAGTCAAATCCGCCAGCGATCGCACCAGCGGAAAGTTCGCGTGTCACCGCCGCCGAAACGGTTGTATGGTCGACGAATACGGAGCCGACTGACATCCCCGCGAACGCGCCATCAGCACCTGTGCACACCGCCTTAAGATCGTTGTCATTGCCCACACAGGCCATGACGAATTCCGCGCCTGCGGCCGCTTCGCGTGGAGTCGCAGCGGCGCTTCCGCCATGCCGCCTTACCCAGGAAGCGGCCTTTTTCCCGGTTCGATTATAGACGGTAACCTCATGCCCCTCTGAGGCGAGGTGCCCCGCCATGGGATAACCCATCACCCCTAGTCCAAGAAAAGCCACCTTCGCCATATACCCACCCTCGTTGCAAGAACCGCAATTGGCCACTAACTAACGACTTCGATTCCACCGTCAACTGGAACCGCAATGGGAACTGCGTTCGTCTGGCTTCTTCGAATATTTCTTGGGCTGGCCGTCACGGCGGTCCTCGCTCTGGTCTGTGCCTACTGGTTCGCGTCGAGATCCCTGCCAGATTATTCCGCCACCCATGAGGTGCCGGGAATTGCGGAAACCGTGGAAATCATGCGCAGCAATTCCAATGTGCCGCACATATTCGGAAAATCCGATGAAGACGTATTCTTTGGTCTGGGATTCGCCCATGCGCAGGATCGCCTCTGGCAGATCACCATGCTGCGGCGCACCGCGCAGGGGCGTCTGTCGGAACTGTTTGGCGAACGTACGGTGGGCTTTGACAAGCTGCTCAGGCGTCTTGACCTATACACACTGGCCAATGCGGCGGTCGAGCACCAGGACGCGAGAACAACCCTTGCCCTCAACGCCTATGCCGCTGGAGTCAATGCCTGGCTCCAACTCGTGAACACGGAAGCGCTCGGGCGCGGTGCGCCGGAGAACTTCTTCTTTGCCAACCAGATTGAAGCATGGCGACCTGCGGATTCTCTCGCGATCGTCAAACTGATGGGGCTTCAGCTCTCGCCACATCTCCATCAGGAAGTCCTTCGCGCACGAACGTCCCTACTGGTTCCAAACGAACGTCTGGCGGACATCCTGAGCGACGCGCCGGGAAGTGGAGTCGCGGCTCTCCCTGAATACGCCCAGATTTTTCCAGACTTTCCAATTCGCGCGGCTTCCTCTTCACCTTACGATGATCCACTGTCGCCCGTCAGGCCGCGCAGCCTCGCTGGCGCTTCGAACGCATGGGCAGCCGCACCCTCTCGTTCGGCCTCGGGCGGAACGCTGTTGGCCAACGATCCGCATCTAGGTTTCTCGGCACCAACGATCTGGTATCTGGCGCGTCTTCAGCTGGAGGCGGGCGGTGTGATCGGCGCAACGATTCCAGGAATGCCAATTGTGCTCGCCGGGCGATCCCAGACCTTTGGCTGGGGCCTTACCTCTTCCTATCTCGATGATCAGGACATCTATATCGAGCGGCTCAATCCCGAAAACCCGAACGAAGTCCTGACACCCTCCGGATACCGTCCCATGACCGAGCGCGTCTCGGTTATCAACGTAAAGGATTCGGATCCTGTGACCATCACCCTACAGTGGACGGAAAACGGGCCGGTCATGCATAGCGATCTGTGGAGTGAAGGCACGGACACCGCGCCAGAAAGCCACTTTGACCTTGAAACGATCACTCCTGCGGGCCATGTGGCATCGCTCGCCTGGACGCTGCTCTGGCCTGCCGATACGTCGATGTCCAGCGGCGTCGCATTGATGGGCGCCGATTCGGTTGAAGCGGGGCTGGAGGCAACCGAAAGCTATATCGCGCCAAGCCAGAATCTGATACTGGCGGATACCCGGACCATTGCCATGAAGACGATTGGCGCCATGCCACGACGCTCTGCGCGCCACCAGACCCAGGGCCGCATTCCGACGCCCGGCTGGATTGCCGAAAACCGCTGGCTCGGACGGATGAGCCAGGCCGCGAACCCGGAATTCCTGGCTCCTCCTGGCGGAATCGTTGGCAACACCAACAACAAGGCGCTGGAGAGGCCCTTTCCACTGCATGTCAGTCACTACTACGGCGACACCCAGCGTGTGCGGCGCTGGCAGTTCCTGATGCAGAACCGCGAAGTACATACGCGCGAGAGTTTCATCGAAGCGCAGCTGGATGAGATCAGCCCCACCGCCCGCACGCTTCTGCCTTTGGTGGCGAAAGAACTCTGGTTTTCCGGAGAGGCCGCTCCCAGGGGCACTCCGGAGCGGCAGCGCCAGGTGGCGCTGGAGCTTCTGGCCGATTGGAACGGTGAAATGAATGAGCATCTTCCTGAACCACTCATCTATGCCGCCTGGATGCGCGCACTGCAGGAACGGCTGATTCGGGACGAACTAGGTCCCCTCGCCCACGAATATGCGCATCTGGAGCCCGTGTTCATCGAAAGGGTATTCCGCGACATTTTTGGTGCCAGCGCCTGGTGCGACGTAATTCAGTCCGCACGGATCGAGACCTGCGCCGAAATCGCCAGCCAGGCCCTCAGCGACGCTCTGCTCTGGATCAGCGAGAATCATGGTCCGGCACTTGAGAGCCTTCGATGGGGCGACGCGCACCAGGCGGCGCACGACAATCAGGTACTGGGCCAGGTGCCGATTCTCAGCTGGATCGTGAACATCCGTCAGTCCACGGGTGGAGGTGACAACACATTGCTAAGGGGCAGAACGCTAGGCCGGGATCCAACTCCGTTCCTCAACGTCCATGGCGCGGGCTATCGTGGTGTGTATGATTTCGCCGATCCCGACAGTTCCGTGTTCATCATTTCCACCGGCCAGTCTGGCCATCCGCTCAGCCGTCATTACGACGATCTGGGCCAGCTCTGGCGGCGCGGCGAATACATTCCCATGTCGCTCGACCCGGATCTTGCCCGTGCGGCGGCGGTGGGCGTGACGACGCTTGTACCGAAATAGGACAGACGCGTCCGAAGAACGGGCATTTCCCTGCGGATCGTCCGACGACATCCTGACATCAGCGATCAGGTGGTAGGCCTGGAGGGACTCGAACCCCCAACCAAAGCGTTATGAGCGCTCTGCTCTAACCATTGAGCTACAGGCCCGCCCGAAATCCTAGCTACCGAGGCAAAAAGGTCAGGTCAAGCGAAGCCTCACGATTTCACCGGCTCGCATCCGCGTGCCAGCGCCATCAGGATGCGCAACCCGGGGACAGCCTGGCCCAGGCCAGGGGATCCTATACGCCAATCCTGAGTGCCAGCGCATGAATACGCCCCATGAGATCCCTGCCAAGCGCTTCATGGACGGCACGATGCCGCTCGACCCGACTCATCGACGAGAACGCATCCGCCGAGATCTCCACCCGAAAGTGGCTTTCGCCACCTTCCCTAAAGCCCGCATGGCCTCGGTGACTTTCACTTTCGTCAGTGATCTCAAGCAGTCGCGGCTGAAATGCCTGCATAAGCCGCGACCGCATTTCCCGCTTTACCTTCATTTTTTCTGATGCCCCCCTTTTCAGTTGCGTCTAAATCCTTAAACTCTCTCGACCATGTCGAATAGACAGGCCAGAGATGAGCGACCCAGATCCCTTCGGCTTCGACCTCCGCGTCTCTTCCGCCAAGAAAAGACGCACGCGTGAAAGACGCGGCATGTCGGGCGCATTCGAGACTTCGACGCGGACCTGCAACCATCCGGGATGCAGGGAGGCTGGTCGGTACCGTGCGCCAAAGTCCCCTGACCAGCTCGATGAATTTCTATGGTTCTGCAAGGACCATGTAAGGGAATACAACCTGAAGTGGAACTTCTTTAACGGCGCGTCGGAAGAGGAATTCCAAGCGCAGGTCGATCGGGATCGCGTCTGGGAGCGTCCGACCAGACCTTTCCGCAGACCTGCGGAAGAACAGCGCGCCTGGTCAAGACTGGGTATCGACGACCCTCATCAGGTGCTCGGCGAAAACGCCACGCGTAATCCTGGGAAGACCGGGGCCGGGCAGCGCAGTCTGCCCGCGAAGGAACGCCGCGCACTTGACATCCTGGATGCACAAGACCATTGGTCCAAATCGGAAATTCGCCGTCAATACAAAAACCTGGTAAAGGATCTTCATCCCGACATGAACGGTGGGAACCGGGTCGATGAAGACCTTCTTCAGCAGGTTATCTGGGCCTGGGACCAGATCAAGGACAGCAGGAACTTCTAGCTGCAAACGAGCGGAACGACGCGACCCGCCCATTCCACGGCGAAGCGGCCCCCGATGCGGCACCATAAATGAGGGCCGATTATTGGGAGCGTTCAACGCCCAGGGCCCAATCCGGCGAGGGCCCAATCCGGCGGCCAGCCTGACCCGGACACCGTTTCATCAGCAACGATAAAGTGGCGTTGACGTTTGCCACTCTATCCCCCATGTAAGCGTCCGGTGCGGGAAACCTCCCGCCAGAACCGGTTCCCTTTGCAGGACGAGGAAAGACATGGCGGATGGCAGCCCCTACGCGGATATGAAACCCACCGAGCAGATCTCAATCCGCGACAAATTTGGCATCGACAGTGACATGGTGGTCAAGGGATTTGAGAGGCCGACCGAACGCGTGCCACAACTGGACGTGAACTACAAGTTTGACCCCGACACCACACTGGCCATCCTTGCCGCGTTTTCCCGAAACCGGCGCCTGATCATTCAGGGCTATCACGGAACAGGCAAGTCAACCCATATAGAACAGGTTGCAAGCCGCCTTAACTGGCCCTGCGTAAGGGTCAATCTCGACAGTCACATCAGCCGAATCGATCTCATCGGAAAGGACGCGATAAAGATCCGGGACGGTAGGCAGGTCACCGAATTCCAGGAAGGCATTCTTCCCTGGGCGTTGCGCAATCCAACCGCGATCGTCTTTGACGAATATGACGCGGGGCGAGCCGATGTGATGTTCGTGATTCAGCGCGTCCTCGAACATGACGGTAAGCTGACACTGCTCGACCAGAACGAGGTGATCACCCCAAACCCATATTTCCGGCTCTTCGCGACGGCGAATACCGTGGGACTGGGCGACACGACGGGTCTCTATCACGGCGTTCAGCAGATCAACCAGGCGCAGATGGACCGCTGGTCTCTGGTGGCAACGCTAAACTATCTGTCCCATGACGCCGAAACCGCCATTGTTCTGTCAAAGAACCCGAATTACAATACCGAGCGCGGTCGCAGGGAAATCAGCCAGATGGTCTCCGTCGCGGACCTGACCCGAACTGCGTTCATGGCAGGAAACCTTTCAACCGTGATGTCGCCGCGAACGGTCATTAACTGGGCCCAGAACGCCGAGATATTCCGCAGTATCGGATACGCCTTCCGAGTAACGTTCCTCAACAAATGCGATGAGCTGGAGCGGGAAACGGTAGCCGAATTCTACCAGCGCAGCTTCGACGAGGAACTTCCGGAGAGCGCAGCCTCCGCAGCGATTTCCTGACAGATGCCTTTGTCGCACCTTCCGCGCCAGAACATGGTCGATGATGGCAAGCCCAGGGATCGGCCCGTAAACCGCTCCGACGCATAGAGCTACCTATGGCCAAACCACCAGATAGCCCTGCAGACCCGTTCAGGAAGGCCCTCGCGGAAGCGACAAAGGCGCTCGCCGACGAACCTGAACTGGAGGTCAGCTATACGGTTGAAGCGCCCGGAATGACCAGAGAGGCGGTGCGCCTACCTCAGATCAGCCGCAAGATGACAAAACAGCAGGTCATGATGGCGCGCGGTACGGCGGACGCTTACGCCATGCGCCTGAAATACCATGATGAGGCCATCGCCGCCCGCTATGCGCCCCAGGGACAGATGGCCCGCGACCTGTTCGAGGCCATGGAAACCGCCCGCTGCGAAGCGATAGGCGTGCGGACAATGCCAGGTATTGGCCGCAACATTGATGCGAAGATCACCGCTGAAGCGAGCCAGAAGGGCTATGCAGGCATAACGAACCTCGCAGACGCACCGCTTCCCGCTGCGGCCGGTTACCTCATCCGCCATCTGGCAACCGGTCGACCGCTACCCAAGGGAGCGGACAATGTGATGGCCCTCTGGCGCGACTTTTTCGATAGCCAATGCGGAGAAGTGCTTGCCGGACTCGAGGAAGCCCTTCTGGATCAGAAGCGGTTCGCCCAGTTCGCGCGTCAGATCATTGATGATCTGGGATATGGAGACCAGCTCGGCGAAGATCCTGACAAACCAGAGGAATACCAGGACGAGGACACCGAGGACGACACATCCGCAGAGCTCCCGGATTCCGAGGGAAGCGGCAATCCTGAAAGCGATGAAGATACCGGCAGCGAGTCCGGAATGTTCGAGGATGAGGAACAGGGAACCACCGAAGCGCAGGCGTCAGATGAGGGAAGCGATTCCGATTCGGATGAGGATGCCGAGGACATTGACCCCAACGAGCTGCCAGAGCCGCCACGCTTTCTCCATTCCGAAGCCGATCCCGACTACAGGATCTATCGAACCGAATTTGATGAAGAGATCAAGGCCGAGGAAATGGCCGAACCGCAGGAACTGGAGCGACTGCGCGCCTATCTCGACCAACAGCTTGAACCGCTAAAGGGCGCTGTCAGCCGTTTGGCGAACAAGCTGCAGCGTCGACTTCAGGCTCAGCAGAACCGCACCTGGGAGTTTGATCTGGAGGAGGGCATTCTCGATGCCGGTCGTCTTGCCCGCGTGGTTGCCAACCCCACCACACCGCTTTCGTTCAAGATCGAACGGGATATGGAGTTCCGTGATACCGTCGTCACCCTCCTTCTCGACAATTCCGGCTCCATGCGGGGCCGTCCCATCTCCATCGCGGCAATCTGTACGGACGTGCTGGCCCGAACGCTTGAGCGCTGCCAGGTCAAGGTGGAGATACTGGGTTTCACGACACGAGCCTGGAAAGGTGGCCAGGCCCGGGAAATCTGGCTGAAGGAGGGGCGCCCGCAGCTGCCAGGTCGCCTCAATGACTTACGCCACATCATCTACAAGTCTGCCGATGCTCCTTGGCGCAGGGCACGCGAGAATCTTGGACTGATGATGAAGGAAGGCCTTCTCAAGGAGAATATCGACGGTGAAGCGTTGGAATGGGCGCATCGCCGGGCGGTCGCCAGGCCCGAAACCCGCAGGATTCTCATGGTAATTTCCGACGGTGCCCCTGTGGATGATTCAACTCTATCGGTGAATGCCGCAAACTATCTCGAAAAACATCTGAGAGACGTCATCGCCATGGTCGAGCGCCGCGGGCAAGTGGAGCTGATCGCGATTGGAATAGGCCACGACGTGACCCGTTATTACGATCACGCGGTCACCATTACGGATGTCGAGCAGCTCGCCGGGGCGATCACCGAGCAGCTTGCATCACTTTTTGATCCAGACAGACGCGCCCAGACCCGAATGCCTGAAGGTAGGCGCTTTCGCTGAGCAACAGCGGCCGGTCTTCCGCTGTCCGCCTCCACAGAGAATAGACGCGCATGCTCCAGAAATTCGACACAAAATCTGCCCCTGAACAGGGACCGCCTCGCCTCGCCGCCCTAAGGAAGGCTCTGAGAGAGGCGAAAGTCGACGGCTTCCTGGTTCCCCGTGCGGACGCTCATCAGGGAGAGTTCGTCGCTGCCCGCGACGAGCGTCTGGCCTGGCTTACCGGCTTTACGGGTTCCGCAGGATTCTGTGCGGCGCTGATGGATTCGGCGGGCATCTTCGTCGACGGGCGCTACCGAATCCAGGCATCGATGCAGACCGCGGATGACTTCAGCACCGTCAACTGGTCCGAAACCAGGCTTGGAGACTGGCTGATCGAGCGCCTTCCCGACGGGGGAACCGTTGGATTCGACCACTGGCTGCATACGATTCAGGAAATCGAAACCCTGAGGGAACGCCTGGCAGGCACATCCATCACCCTGCGCGAAACCGATAACCTGATTGATCGGATTTGGCATGACCAGCCGAACCGCCCCTTCACGGCGGCGTACAAACATCCAGGGAACCTGGCCGGCGAAGGCGATGAGACCAAGCGCGCGCGCATAGCCGAAGGCCTGCGAAAGGCCGGCCACCGGGCGGTGGTGCTCACGCTCCCCGACTCGATCTGCTGGCTGCTGAATATCCGCGGCGGCGACATTCCACGTATTCCAGTGACTCTTGCCTTTGCCATCTTTCACGACGACGGCAGGATGCAGCTGTTCTCGGATCCCGGAAAGTTTGAAGGTCTCGGCCCGGACAGGTCGATCGACATCGGGACCTGGAATGAATTCGAGCAGGCGCTTGCATCCCTTGAAGGGCCGGTTCTGGTAGACCGACCGTCAGCCCCGTTCGCCATCACCCGAATCCTGAACGCGAACGGAATCGAGACCGTGCACGGAAAGGATCCCTGTATCCTGCCGAAAGCCCGCAAGAACCCGACCGAAATCAAGGGCGTTCGAACGGCGCATCTACGTGACGCCGCCGCCATGTGCGAGTTTCTCGCCTGGCTGGATTCGGAGGCGCCGACGGGTGGACTCACCGAAATTGACGTCGTCCGGAAACTGGAGGGATTCCGTTTCGCAACCAACGCTCTGAAAGATATCTCATTCGAAACGATCTGCGCGTCCGGGCCGCACGGCGCTATCGTGCATTATCGGGTGACCGAAGAGACCAACCGGGCCATCCAACCCGGCGACCTTCTGCTGGTGGATTCAGGGGGCCAGTATCTTGATGGCACTACCGATGTCACACGCACTCTTGCAGTGGGAACGTCGACGGCCTTTCAGAAGGACTGTTTCACGCGGGTTTTGCAGGGAATGATCTCGGTCTCGACGGCGCGGTGGCCAGCCGGGCTTGCCGGCCGTGACCTGGATCCGCTCGCCCGCGTCGAGCTGTGGCGTGCGGGACTGGATTACGACCATGGGACTGGGCACGGGGTCGGGGCTTTTCTTGGCGTTCACGAAGGACCCCAGCGGCTGTCACGAACGTCTGACGTCCCGCTGGAACCCGGAATGATCCTTTCGAACGAACCTGGCTACTACCGTGAAGGCGAGTTCGGGATCCGCATCGAGAATCTTGTAACAGTGAAGGAAGCCGAGAAGCTGGAGAGTGGAGACGACAGGCCGATGCTGGAATTCGAAACCCTTACCTGGATTCCCATTGATCTCCGCCTCGTCAATGTCGAACTTCTGACCGACCGCGAAAGGGCCTGGCTGAATTACTATCACCGAACCGTCTTCGAAAACGTATCGGGACAGCTGGGCAACCGCACCCGGGCATGGCTGGATCAGGCGACACAGCCGATCTGACGCGAAATCCACAGGCACCTGTAGCGGCTCCCTGCATGGGCGGCCTGGACTACCCGATATCTCGACGCAGGAGGGATGCGTGCCTGTAGGAAATGTCTTCCTCAAATGCCAGGGGATGCGGTTTTCCCACTGGCCAGCCGTTCGCTTCCCCGTCCATCTCCGGGAGCCCGCTATAGCAGGTATTGCGCTTCAGAATGGAATGGGAAAGCATTATGCAAATGATGACCACCCGTCCTGAACCCGCGGGCGCAGTCGGTCACCTTGAAGTGGATAGGTTCCATGAACAGAGCTTTCAGTGATCTGTGTCGACTTTTTCGTCTGCTCCCGGTCCTGTTTCTGACGGCGCTGCCGGTAGCGTTACCTGCAGTGGCACAAAGCCCGCGTGATCTGCTTCTGGCAGCAGCGTCTGGCGATCTGACCGAAGTCCAGGCGGCGCTGGCAGCCGGCGTCGAGGTCGATGTGCGCGACAGTCAGGGGCGAACACCTCTCCTGATTGCGACGCTCAGCGACCGCACGGATGTCGCGCGCGTTCTCATTGCCAACGGCGCGGATGTGAACGCAAAGGACCGACTTGGCGATACGCCCTTTCTCTATGCGGGTGTGGAAGGACGGAACACCATCCTGAAGATGATGCTGCGTTCCGGAGCGGATGTGAAGGATGTGAACCGCTATGGCGGCACCGCGCTAACTCCAGCGGCCCATTACGGTCACGTCGAGACCGTGAAAATTCTCCTGCGGACTGAAATAGACGTCGACCATGTCAATTATCTTGGCTGGACAGCCCTGCTTGAGGCGATCATCCTGGGCGATGGTGGTGAGGCGCATACGGAAGTCGTGCGGCTGCTGCTGGCCTCAAAGGCCGATCCACATCTCGCGGATCGGGATGGCGTGACGCCGCTCGAGCATGCCCGGCGGCGCGGCCAGGACGATATTGTCGAGCTGCTCCTTCAGGCGGGAGCAAAACGCTAGCCGACTGGCGTGAATGCGAAGGATAGCCCGTTATGTCCTCCTTCGCTCGTGACGCCGTAAAGTCCTCGCCGCCTCCAGCATCTCCGCGGAATCGGGCGGAATCGCGGGGTTTTTGGCAGACTTCAGGCGTGTTCCTCCGCCGCCGTCATCGCGAGCGCACGGCTATAGGCTCTCAGCGCATCAACAAGGTGAAGCACACCCAGAATCTCCCGTGAATCTCCAGCTCCACTCGACAGCACCGGAAGGAAAGATGTCGAACCCCGTTCAAAGATCGGCATCGCGGTCTCCAGTGTAGCCAGGTCCGTGATACAGATTCCCTGCTCGACAAGCCGACGGCAGGCGTCCTCGTTCGCCGGTCCGCTATCCGCCACCGGCTGCACAAGCGGTAGGACACGGACGACGGATAGAAGATAGATCTGCGGGCCGGGCGCCAGGTGAATGCCCCTGCGTTCCAGCTGCGTAAGGAAAAATGACCGGTTGACCAGATGGGAAGCCAGGGCCGTCGAAAGCGAGACTGATACCATGACCGCGATGGCGGTCTGCCAGTCTCCAGTGAGTTCGAACACGATGAGTGTGGTTGATATCGGGGCACCAAGCACGGCGGCGGTGACCGCCCCCATGCCAGCGAGGGCATAGAGCGTTTCCGATCCTGAGACTTCCGGAAATACGCTGGTGGCGATCAGGCCGAACGAAAGGCCCGTTAAGGCACCCAGCATCAGGGATGGTGAGAAGACACCGCCACCCATCCTGCCACCCAGGGTAATGGCGACGGCAGTTGTCTTGACCACCGCCAGCACAATGGCTTCATGCAGAAACAGTTGACCAGTAAGCGCAAGCGATGTCGTTTCATAGCCCACGCCGATGATCTGCGGAAATGGAATCGCCAGTGCTCCGAGGAGCAGTCCGGCTATCGCCGGTCGAAGAAAACGCCAGAGCCCGATCCGCGCCTGGATATCGTCAGCGACGCTTTCCGCAAAAAACACCGCTCGAATCATGGCGGTGGCAACCAGCCCAGATACCAGTCCCAGGATCAGAAACGCCGGAAGTTCGGCATAAAATTCAGCCATACCTTCGTTCGGCAGCATGAATTCGGTGATGTTTCCGGATTCCAGCCGGGTAATGACGGCACCTGCGACCGATGCGATGACGATCGGAGCGAATGCATGTAATGCGAAATGGCGCAGGATCACTTCAAGCGCAAAGATGGCTCCAGCGATGGGCGCGTTGAAACTTGCTGACACAGCCGCCGCGACCGCACATCCCATCAGATCACGTCCCGTGATCCCATCGGCCCTGATGAAGGAGGAAGTCCAGGACGAGATGAGCCCCGCCAGGTGCACGACCGGCCCCTCACGTCCCGAGGATCCGCCGAAGCCGAGCGTAATGAATGAGGCGGCTACGGACGCAAGACCGGGTTTCAGTGGTACGCGTCCTTCATGAAGCGCAGCGCCCTCGATCACATCGGACACCGCATGTACCCGCCCATCATCCGAAAACTGGTGCATGATCAGACCAACCATAAGGCCACCAGCAACCGGAATCAGCAGAATCCAGTACCAAGGCAGCTGCGCCGCGTAGCTGTGCAGCTGGCTGACATCATCAGTGCCGTAAAGACTCGCCTGCAGCCAATCGATTCCCTTCCGAAACAGCAGCGCCGCGAATCCCGCGACGATCCCGACGAGAAGCGCGATGAACCACAACCTTATCTGGCCAAGTCCGCGGCTCCTCACCAACTGCCAGCCGCTCAGCCAGCTGCGCCGAATGCCTCGCAGCTGCCGCGAGGCTGGATGGCGTTGAGACGCGTTCATATCGACATCCGCATCAGGAACCGCCCATTCTGGGCCAATTCGGATCCCAATCTCCACAACCGACCCAACTTCGCGCCGGGAAACTGCCCCGGATGCTCCAGGTGCGTCCTGGAGTTCCGCACCGCGTCACGCGAAACTACACATATACAGGCCCGGATCAGGAACCTGCAGGCGGCAATACCTGCCGAATCGGGTTTCCGTAACGTCACAGGAGAAAGGAGCCCGGATGCCATGTCTTCAGCCTGAAACCTCGCCAGTCCGGCCACCTCAGCCCGCAAGCAGCGCCTTCGCCGCTTCGCGCGCCTCATTGGTGATCGTATTGCCCGCGAGCATCCGCGCAAGTTCGTCAACCCGCACCTTCCCGTCGATCGGTGACACGCCGCTGAGAGTCACCTCACCTTCCACACGTTTCGCGACCAGCCAATGATGCCTGCCCCGCGCAGCGATCTGTGGAGAATGGGTAACGACAAGTATCTGCGCGTCCCTGGCCAAAGCCGCGAGCCTTCGCCCGATGGCATCCGCTGTCGCACCACCGACGCCACGGTCAATCTCGTCGAAAATCATGGTAATTCCGGTCGCGGAGCGGGTCAGACATACTTTCAGCGCTAGCAGAAACCTGCTGAGTTCGCCGCCACTGGCGATCTTCTGGATCGGGCCGGGCTCCGCTCCGGGATTGACGGATACGGTGAACGCCACGGCGTCACGCCCCTGAGGCCCAGGCTCTGAAGGAGTGATCCCGGTAAGGAATATCGCGCTGTCCATCTTCAGCGGTCGAAGTTCCCTTGCCATTTCACCATCGAGCATCACGGCCGCCTGGGACCTTCGGGCCGAAAGCGCATTCGCTGCCTTGTCATATCTGTCCTGTGCATCCTGCCGCGCCCGGGTCAGTGCGCTCAGTTCATGCTCACCGTCGTCAATCACGGCAAGCCTGCTGCGTAGTTCCTCAGCGAATTCACCCAGATCGTCAGGCATGACGCCATGTTTGCGTGCGACCGACCGTATCCCGAACAGGCGCTCTTCAACGCGCTCAAGTTCCCGGGGATCCAGGCTGAGCGCCTCGACCGCACCGCTCACTCCATGCTCAGCCTCCCCGAGCTCTGTGAGCGCCCTTGAAAGCGCGGCGATCGGCTCGTCCAGCCCACCCTCCGCCCGGTCGGCCACGTTCTCAAGCCAGCGAAGCGCATCCGTGATCATTCCTTCGGCACCATTTCGGCCAAGCGCTTCATGCGCCTTGACGACATCGGCACGGATCCGATCGGCGGCGCGCATCAGCCGCCGTTGCCGGTCCAGTTCCTCAACCTCTCCCGGCCTGGGATCCAGGGTATCAAGCTCCTCCACCGAATGACGCAGAAATCCCTCCTCCGCCTTCTCCGCCTCCAGTCTCGCCTCGGCTTCCAACAGTGCCGAATCCGCATCAGCCAGAGCGCGCCAGGAGCGGCGGGTTTCCTTCAGAAGGGATTCGGCGCCCGCATACGCGTCAAGCATATCCCGATGACAGCGCGGATTGAGCAGCCCACGGTCATCGTGCTGGCCGTGAATCTCGACGAGACTCTCGGAGAGCGCACGCAACACGTCCCCTGAAACCCGGCGGTCATTCACGTAAGCGGCACTTCTGCCGTCACGAACGCTTACCCGGCGGAGAATCAGCTCATCAGCCTCAGGAAGCCCCGATCCGGTCAGTACATCCCGGGCCGGATGGTCAGGCATGAGAGTGAATATGGCGGTGACCTCACCCCGAGCCGCTCCGTCACGCACCATACCCGACCGTCCGCGCCAGCCTAGCGCAAATCCCATGGCACCGAGCAGAATTGATTTCCCGGCCCCGGTCTCTCCGGTCAGTACATTGAGACCAGGCTGAAACGCGATCTCCAGCCGATCGATGATTGGGAGGTCGTGGATTTCAAGCGCATTCAGCATCGCCGCCGACCGCCATGCGACAGGTCAAAGCCACTCGCCCCGAACCATCTGGCGATATACCCTGCGCAGCCAGCTGTCACCCGCGACCTCCGCCCGCAATCCCTGTCCGGTCAGAAGCTCGTAGCCATCGGCATACCACTGTGTTGACTGGAAGTTATAGCCAAGAATCGCACCTGCGGTCTGCGCCTCTTCCGTCAGTCCGAGAGACAGATAGACCTCGATCAGGCGGTAGAGCGCCTCAGCGGTGTGAGTGGTGGTCTGGAACTGCTCGACAACCACCCGAAACCTGTTGGCCGCCGGCGCATAGTGGTTGCGAACAAGGTAGAAACGACCGATTTCCATTTCCTTCGCAGCCAGATGGTTGAAGGCAAGATCGAATTTGAGGGATGATGAGCGGGCGTATTCGGAGTCCGGATAGCGCTCGATTACGGTCCTGAGCGCCTGCAGCGCCTCGAAGGTAATGCCCTGATCGCGGCCAATCTCATCCACCTGGTCGTAGTAGGACAGGGCCAGAAGATACTGGGCATAGGCCGCGTCCTCGTTGGCGGGATAGAATTCAATGTAGCGCTGCGCCGATGCCCGCGAATTCTCGTAGTCCCTGTCCTGATGATAGGCGTAGGCCTGCATGATCAGGGCGCGCTTGGCGAGTTCCGAATATGGATAGAGCCGCTCGACCTCACCAAAGGTCACGGCTGCACCCGAAGGATCCCCTGCCGCGAGCTCGGATTCCGCCCGGCTGAAAATCTCCGAGGCCGTCATGTCCTCGATATCGGGTCCTTCATCCCGTCCGCATCCTGCCGCAAGGGTCATCGCGGTCGCGCACACGGCCAGAATGCCTGCTCGTTTCCATGCCCCTGTCATCCCCGGTGCCTTCCCCCGATCACGTTATCGCTGAAGAATCCGCGCATCACATTAGCATAGGTAGTGACTGGGACAAATGGTCTTTTGAAACCGTCAGGCCGCGCGTTTAAGGCCTTCCGGAAGAGAACAGCCTATACCAGACCCGGGAAGGCTTGCAACCGTTTCCGCATCGCACAGCACCAGGCGGAATGTCCATGGCCGGGAGAACAGTTCCCGCATAAGTCGGTTGGTCAGCGCGTGGCCGGCGCGGATGCCCGTGTAGCGCCCCAGGACAGGATATGCCGCAAGCGCCAAATCGCCCATCGCATCAAGCATCTTGTGGCGAACCGCTTCATCAGGATGGCGCAGGCCTCCTGGATTCAGCACCCTGTCACCATCCACCACTACCGCATTCTCAAGCGAGCCCCCACGGGCGAGACCATTGCTGCGCATGAAGTCGACATCCGCCTTGCGGCAGAATGTACGGCTGTCGCAGAGTTCACTGATGAATGTCCCGTTGACCATCCTGAGCGACTTTGCCTGGATACCAATCGCCGCGTCCTCGAATTCTATGCTAAAATCGATCTCAAGCACCTGTGCGGGCTCGATCCGGGCCAACGCCTCTCCACTACGGACCTCCACGGGCTCAAGGATCCGAATCGCGCGGACAGGTGCGTCCAGCGTTCTGAAACCGCAGCAGAAGAAGGCTGACACGAAAGGAGCCGCGCTACCGTCAAGGATGGGCACTTCCGGACCATCAATCTCGATCAGGGCATTGCGAATGCCGCAGCCCTCAAGAGCCGCCATGACATGCTCGACGGTAGAAACCGACAGTCCGTGGCGGTTTTCAAGTCTGGTGCAAAGCCGGGACAGCGTCACGGCATCCCAGCGAGCCGGAATCATCGCATTGCCTCTGTCGACATCGATGCGCCGAAACCAGACCCCAAATTCCGCTGGTGCGGGCTTCACGGTCATGCGGACATTCCGCCCGCTATGCAGGCCGACTCCAATGAAGGTAACCGAAGATTTAAGGGTGGTTTGCACGATGAACACAATCCATGGACTGGAGTGGGATGTGACTTGAAGCCGTGTTAGACCAATGAGGAGGAAGGCTCAATTCACGCTTTGCAACGACCTGAAACATGCCGATTCCCTGAGCGGAATGCCGCCGATGCATGCGATCCCGCCTATGGAGCGATGCAGTCGGACATGGCTTTTTCCAGCGGCGGAATACGGCGGCTATCCAAATGCGGCACATTCAGCGATTCCAGCTTCAGTTCGCCTGCCGCCGCAGAAATGCCGGAATTCCGATCCGGTCCTGCTCAGCGTTCCGTGCCTCCTGCTCACTGGATTGCTGCACAGGCTGCGTGGGCTGCTGGACCTTCGGGCTCTGGCCACGGGAAACCGTTGGCTCGCGAAGCTTGGTCATGCGATCGATGAGCCCATTGGTCCTAAAGCGCTTTTTCGGGGCCTCCGTGGAAGTGTCCTGCGTCTCGGTAGTCGGAAGGCCAGGCTGTTTCGCAGCCGCAGCCCTCAGCCGGGCCATCGTCTCAGCGCTAGGAACTCCTGGCTTTCGCACCTCCGACTCTAAGGTTCCGGATTCCGGCAGGGAGCGCCGCTCGCTGGGCACCTCCCGAATCTCCTGGCTCGACGGTGGAAACCTGGGCTCCGGTCGATAGGCTGCTGGCGCAGGGGCCGGGTCGGGTTCCTGATGGTCCGCGTGTTCCTGCATCAATTCAACCGGCTCATCAGGGAGTTCAGGATTCATCTGCACAACCGGATTCTCGTCAGTTTCCGGAAGTTCGCGCTCCAGCATCATCGATTCGCCCTCAGACCGCCCGAAATGTTCCAGCGGCTTTGCACTGGACTGACCGGATGAGGAATCGCCAGGCACCGCACCTATGCCGGTGGCAACGATGCTGACCCGCATCACGCCCTCCATCGTGTCGTCAAGCGTGGAGCCCGTGATGATCAGGGCATCCTTGTCCACTATTGACTTGATCTTGGTTGCTGCCTCGTCGAGTTCGAAAAGCGTGAGGTCATGACCTCCCGTTACATTTATCAGAACGCCTCTTGCACCCTGCAGCGAAATCTCGTCAAGGAGTGGATTGGAGATGGCCTTTTCCGTCGCCTGCTTGGCCCGATCCTCCCCGCTCGCCTCACCGGAGCCCATCATCGCCTTGCCCATCTCATCCATCACCGTCCTCACGTCGGCGAAGTCGAGATTGATCAGGCCGGGCCGCACCATCAGGTCGGTCACACCCTTGACTCCCTGATACAACACGTCGTCCGCCATGGCGAATGCTTCGGTGAACGTCGTTTTCTCATTCGCGAGCCGGAAGAGGTTCTGGTTGGGAATGATGATCAGCGTGTCCACCATCGATTGCAGCAGCTCAACGCCTTCCTCCGCAATACGCATGCGTCCACCACCTTCGAACTGGAAAGGCTTGGTGACGACGCCCACGGTCAGTATGCCAAGTTCCCTCGCCGCCTGTGCAATGATTGGCGCCGCGCCGGTTCCGGTTCCTCCGCCCATTCCCGCAGTGATGAAACACAGATGCGATCCGACCAGATGATCGATGATCTCCTCAATCGTTTCTTCAGCCGCCGACGCTCCGACGCTCGGCTTGGCACCCGCACCAAGGCCCTGGGTAACGGTCAGGCCCAGCTGGATACGCGCTGTCGCGTCACTCTGCCGAAGCGCCTGAGCATCCGTGTTGGCGGCGACAAAGTCGACGCCTTCAAGCTCTTTCCTGATCATGTTGTTAACGGCGTTGCCTCCGGCTCCGCCTATTCCGAAGACTGTAATCTTCGGCATGATTTCTGCCCGTTCTTGCATGCTCAGGTTCAAGGTCATTGATCTGTCCGCCTGTTTTCTGCCATCAATATGTTATGATCGTTGTCGGTTCATTATTGGATGGACGACTGCCATCCGCCCCATCCATTGAACAACATGACATGAATGCGACACAAAATCTAGCAGATTCTGCATATGAGTCCGCGCTATTTCGTGAAATTCGCATTCCTTAACTCCTACCAGTTCTCCCGGATCCATCTTACCGTGCGCCAAAGCGGCTTCCGGGGACCGCGTTCGGTCGGGCTTTCGAAATCCCACCATTCGTCCTGCGGATGAGCTGCGAATAGGCACAGGCCCACGCTGGACGAGAACTCAGCTCCTGAGGCGGCCTGTGGAAGGCCCCGGACGCGAAGCGGCATTCCGATTCGCACCTGGTTCCCCAAAATCCGAGGTGCCAGATCCTGAAGGCCCGGGATCTGGCTCGCCCCTCCAGTCAACACGACCTGCTGGCTTGGCAGATGTGAGAACCCCGCATCTTCAAGCCTTGCCCGCACCGTTTCCAGTATTTCCTCGACGCGCGGCCGCATGATCCCGATCAGCTCGCTACGGCTAACCGTCCTGCGGTCATCCTCCCAGTCACCGGTTTCGCCGCCTATCTCAATCATATCGCGATAGTCGTTTCCGATGGCAACGACACCGCCGTAGCGCGTCTTGATCCGCTCGGCCATCGTCGTCGAGACCTTAAGCCCGAAGGAGATGTCCTGGGTGATGTGGTCGCCACCGATCAGCACGGAATCCGCGTAGATCATGTGTTTCTTGAGAAACATCGATATGCTGGTGGTGCCGCCGCCCATATCCACACAGGCCGCGCCAAGCTCCCGCTCGTCCTCAACCAAGCTGCTGAGCCCGGATACATATGCGGACGACGCGATTCCGGCGAGCTCCATATCGCAGCGCTTTACGCATTGAATGAGGTTGCGCACCGCGTCAGAACCGACCGCCACAAGATGCATGTCACAGGCAAGGCGGTTGCCCACCTGTCCTCGAGGATCATTCAGCCCGGTGCGGTAATCCAGCGCGAAGTTCACTGGCTGGGCATGCAGGACCTCAAGATTCCGCGCCTCCTCCGGAACCTCACAGGCGGCGAGAACACGCGCTATATCATGCTCGGTTACCTCAGTACCTAATAGGTCGACCGTTCCAGTGAGACCGAAACTGCAGGGCTTCGCACCGGAAAAGCACGCGATCACGTGATCGACGCGCACTCTGGCCATCTTCTGAGCGGACTGGACGGCGGTACGGATTGCCCGTTCCGTTTCGCTCATTCCCTCGATCTCGCCGGATCGAACTCCGCGCGAGCGCGTGAAGGCCGCACCCACCACCCGGAACGCGCTCTGGCCGGCCATTGGGCCGACATTGTCGGCTTCGTCACGCTTTCCGGGTCCGTCAAACCTCAGCACCAGACACACGATCTTTGACGTACCCACATCAAGAATGCCGACCACCCCCCGGTGCATCGCGGTCCGGCGCATGTTTCGCATGGTTCTCTGGGTTTCGTGGAGCTGCTTCATTGTTCGGAGACTCCTGCCTCCAGCGCCCTGATTCTGCGCATTTCCTCGACAGCTTCCGGGCGCATGCGTACGGTTGGACGACGCGGGTTACGCATATCGATGACGGCGACATCACGATCAAGAAGATCCTGTGCCTGATGGAGCGCGATGACCTGTTCCAACGCCACTACAGCACCGGTCTCGGGCAGCATGATCCGCTGGTCCCCATCTAGGACTACGTTCCATCGGCGCTCTCCGATACGGACCAGCCCACGCAGCCTTGCTACCAGAGGTTCCGCCGCCGCAACGATGGCCAATGCCTCTGACACCGCGGCATCGGCACCTTCGCCAGCGATAAGCGGCAGGTCGGCCCGCTCCCCCCTGCGCGAAAGCGAGGCGGTTATCCGTCCTTCCGGGCTGACCAGCATCAGTGCATCATCAAGGCGCCAGACCGCGACCGGGATATGTTCAGTGACCGCAATATGCAGGATGTCGCCAGGGCGGATGTGGAGTTCCACCGACGCGACAACCTCAATGCTTTCGACCGCCGACTGTATCTCGTCCAGTTTGAGTTCGAACGTGCTGACCGGAAACCGGACCGGCAGTATCTTCCTGATGCGATCACTCAGTTCATCGCTTGCGCCATCGATCGACACAAACCTGATCATGAATTCAGGACGCTCCGCAACGAAACGGCGAACCGTCTCGACGTTACCGAGCAGGGCCCGTTTGATGGCCTCTCCGTCAATGTACCAGATCGCCAGCACCGTGGCCAAGGTCGCTGGCATGAGCACCTTGACCGCAAACCGAACCGACGGCGTAAGCCAAAGCCGGTGTATCCGGTACGCGATACGCGAAGGAGCCGGGTCACGCCTGAAATTCGCCGTCATCTGCCACATGATGCGTCCTCCACCAACAGGCGGCACAGCTGGCCCATGCCGATTCCAGCGTGATGCGCCTGTTCGGGCGTAAGCGAGGTCGGGGTCATTCCGGGCTGGGTGTTGGTCTCCAGCAGGACCAGCCCGTTGATGCCCTCCGATTCGTCCCAGCGGAAATCGGTCCGGCTCAATGTCCGACATCCCAGCGCGTCGTGGGCAAGCAGCGCAAAATCAAGGCAGGCGTCAAATACGTCCTTTGGCACGTCCGCAGGCAGGACATGGAACGATCCACCCTGACTGTATTTGGCCTGATAGTCGTACCAGCCATCGGTTATGATATCCGTCACCGTGAGCGCACGGTCTTCAAGAACAGTCGTCGTAAGCTCACGACCAGGCGCATATGCCTCAACCATGACCACGTCCGGCATGTCCCCTGAAAGTACCGGAGGCACGGCAACGTCTTCATCCACGATGAACACGCCAAGCGACGAACCGCCAACATTTGGCTTGATCACATAGGGTGGCGGCATCGCGTGCCGCTCGCTCGCCTCGTCGCGACCGACGAGCATGGACCTGACTACGGGAAGTCCTGCTGCGCGATAGGCATCCTTGCTGCGCTGCTTATCCATCGCCAGGGCCGAAGCCAGCACGCCGGAATGGGTATAGGGAATTGAAAGCCACTCCAGAAGGCCCTGGATGCAGCCATCCTCCCCCCAGCGTCCATGCAGGGCGTTGAAGACGACATCCACCGGAACTTCGGCGAGACGGCTGCAGAGATCGTCGTCAGCGACGATCTCCTCCACTTCAAAACCTTCGCCCCGCAGTGCCTTGGCGCATTCGCGTCCGGACGATAGCGAAATCTCGCGCTCGTCCGAGAGCCCACCCATCAGTACGGCAACTCTAGGGGCTGTCCTGCTCGACATGCCCGGTTTTTTCCTTTGCTCCACCGCCCCGGCTCTCCGTCCGGTAACGATTGATGATTACCCGCCGCGATTGGGTTCTCCGACCCTTATCACCTCCCATTCTAACCGGATTCCTGAGAATTGAAACACCTTTTTTCGAACTAATTCACCAAGCCTTTCCAACTCCTCAGCGGTTGCGGAACCTGAATTTGTCAAAAAATTCGGATGCTTCCGTGACATTCTTGCACCACCGAGCCTATATCCCCGCAATCCGGCACCGTCAATGAGTTGCCATGCTTTCAGATCAAGGCCATCATCCGATTCGGAACTGCTTCGCCCGGAAGGATTTCGGAATGTCGAGCCTGCGGTTCGATCTTTGGTGGGTTGAGTGGCGTCACGCCTGATAAGCTGGGCCTGCGCAAGTTCCGCAAGCTGGGCAGCATCACCACGCGGTGCCTCAAACGTGGCACTGGTGATGACCGTTCCCGGAGGCAGGTCTGTCTGACGGTAACGGAAGCCGAGATCCCTTGCCGTTAGGATGACCGTTTCCCCCGTCCTCGTCACCGCCTGAGCGGAAACGAACCGGTCGGCCACATAGGAGCCATAGCAGCCTGCGTTCATTCGTACCGCGCCGCCAATCGTGCCAGGTATGGTCCGAAGGAACGTGAGATCAAGTCCCGCAGCGGCGGCTTTGCGGGCAACATGCGAGTCAAGCGCACCCGCCCCGGCGGTTACCAGGTCACCATTGACTGCGATCCCGTTGAACCCACGACCTAGACGTATAACCACGGCGCGGATGCCGCCATCGCGCACAATCAGGTTGGATCCAACTCCCATGGGAAACACCTCGATTCCCGGATCAAGGCCAGACAGGAACTGCTGCAGATCATCCTGGTCCGCTGGATGGAACAGCCAGTCCGCAGGTCCTCCCACGCGAAGCCAGGTCAGATCCTTCAGCTGGCGGTTTTCCGTCAGGGTTCCACGGGGATGTGGTAAGGCACTGGTCATCGGAACGCTCGCTAACGTCAGGCAATACCGGATGCAACACAGGCGCAGCGGAACACAGGGATTTCCCTGACGCAACACGGCGCTGGCCAATTGGTCCGCGGCGGCCTTCCGGGAAGCTCCCGCTTGCATTACCGCAGCGGTTGCGCAATGTCTGATCTGGAGGAGAAGCCATGGCCCTACCAGTCGTTCATCAGGTCAAGATATGGAGCGTTGCCACTGTCGTGCTGCTGGTGACACTCTGGTATCTGGGAGACATCGTCCTACCCTTCATCCTGGGCGGAGCGATCGCATATTGCCTCGACCCCATCGCCGACTTTCTTGAAAGAACCGGCCTTAGCCGGGCGATGGCAGCGGCCGTCATCACTCTGGCGGTGATTCTCGTGTTCACGGTGATGGTGCTTGTCGTGGTCCCCACTGCGATAAATCAGGCCGCGGCACTGGTAAATGACGCCCCGCAGCTCGCACGCGATCTCCAGGTGTTTCTGGTGGAGAGTTTTCCTGCCCTACAGGACCAGACCTCGACCCTGCGCCAGTCCCTGGAAACCCTGGGTGAATGGATCAGTTCCAAAGGCGTCGCTCTGATCGATGGCCTGCTATCAAGTGCCGCAAGCCTTCTGAACATCCTGGTTCTCATAGTCGTCGTGCCAGTGGTGGCATTCTATATGCTGCTTGACTGGGACCGCATGGTCGCCAGCATCGATAGAATGCTACCTCGGGACCATGCCCCGACCGTCCGCGAGCTGGCTCTGCAGATCGACCGCACCCTTGCCGCGTTCATTCGTGGCCAGGGAATGGTCATGCTGATCCAGGCTGTGTTTTATGGCACGGCGCTGATGCTAGTCGGCCTTGAGTACGGAATGATTGTCGGTGTGATCGCGGGCCTGCTGTCCTTCATTCCCTATGTCGGCGCCATCGTGGGTGGGGTTCTGGCCATCGGGCTGGCATTTTTCCAGTTCTGGGGGGCATGGGAATGGATCGGCGCCGTCGTGGCGATATTTTTCTTCGGCCAGTTCCTGGAAGGGAATTTCCTGACGCCGAAACTCGTCGGCAGTTCCGTCGGGCTGCACCCGGTCTGGCTCATATTCGCGCTCTCGGTGTTTGGATCCCTGTTTGGATTCGTCGGCCTGCTCGTCGCTGTTCCCGTTGCCGCATCTCTCGGTGTGCTGGTGCGATTCGCGCTTGAGCAGTATCTGCAGGGCCTCCTGTACCTTGGCCGCAGGGATGTGGAAAACGACCAGGAACCGTGATCAGGCAGCTGACCTTCGATCTGCCTTTCAGGCCTGCTTTAGGGCGCGGCGACTATTTCATTTCATCCTCCAACGCGACGACCGTGGACACGGTGCTGAACTGGTCGGACTGGCCGCAGGGAAAACTTGTGCTCGTCGGACCCCGAAAATCGGGCAAGACGCATCTGGCCCATGTCTGGGCGGCGCAGGCGGAGGCACGGCTCGTTATGGCAGGCGACCTCAGGACCGATGATGTCGATCGGCTGGCCAGCGGCCCGATTGCGGTCGAGAACGCCGACTCCGCCGCAGGCGATCGCGAGACTGAAGAGGCTCTGTTTCACCTCCATAATCTCGCATTGGCGCAGAGTGTACCGCTTCTGGTCACGGCGGGCACACCACCCGCGTGCTGGCGGCTCATCCTTCCCGACCTCCTGAGCCGGATGCGGGAATCCGCAATGGTTTCTCTGTCGCAGCCAGACGACGCGCTGCTATCCGCAGTCCTGATCAAGCAGTTCGCCGACCGGCAGATCATCGTGGATTCGAACGTAATTCTCTACCTGACTGGACGAATTGAAAGGTCTTTCCTCAGCGCCAGCCGTATTGTTGAAGCGCTCGACCGCGCTGCGCTATCCGAAGGGAGGCGGATCACAAGGGTGGTGGCGCGGCAGGTACTGGACAGACTGGAACTGAACGAGTGATATAGTCATTGACGATCGCAGGCATGAATCCGGAATGACCCAAGCAAATTTCCTTACCGCACCGTTTCCTGACCCAGCGGAACCGCCTGCCGACATTACCGGTCCGCAACGGTTCCATAACCGGGAACTCAGCTGGCTAGGATTTAACTGGCGTGTTCTGGAAGAGGCGGAGAATCTGCGCGTTCCCCTTCTGGAGCGGCTGCGCTTTCTGTCCATCTCCGCCAGGAATCTCGACGAATTCTACACGGTTCGAGTGGCCGGTCTGCGTGAACTGGCGAATGGTGGCCATAACGCTCCCGGAATTGACGGCCTGACACCGGTTCAGCAGCTCCAACTCATCAATGCCGACGCACGTGCGCTGATGGAACATCAGCAGGTCGTCTGGGACATGCTTAGGGCGGAGATGGAGGAAGCCGGAATCCGACTGCTGACCAGGAAATGCCTGAGCCGGCATGACAGGTGCCACCTTTCCGACGTGTTTCTCAAGGAGGTCTTTCCGGTGCTGTCGCCTTTGGCGATCGACCCTGCCCATCCGTTTCCGTTCATTCCGAATGCCGGTTTTTCCCTGGCGCTGCAGATGGAACGGAAGTCCGACGGTCGCCGCCTGCGCGCGCTTCTACCGGTTCCTAGCCAGATTGACCGCTTTGTCCGCCTGCCTGACGAGAAGGGATGCAAACGCTTCCTGCCGCTGGAAGAACTTCTTCTTCTGTCCATCAGCGACCTGTTTCCAGGCTATGCAATGAAAGGACACTGCGCCTTCCGGGTGCTGCGCGATAGTGACATCGAGGTCGAGGACGAAGCTGAAGACCTGGTTCGGGAATTCGAGGTCGCGCTGAAGCGGCGCAGGCGTGGCGAGGTCATTCGACTCAAGCTGAGCGCGAAAGCACCAAAGGCGCTACGCGAAATGATCATGGTCGAACTGAATGTCGGTGCTTCGGAGGTAGTCGAACTTTCGGGACTTATCGGAATGTCAGACCTATCGGAGCTTGTGCTGGAAGGCCGCCCGGACCTGCTCTGGCCCGCTTTCGCACCACGGGTGCCGGAGCGGGTGCAGGATCACGATGGGGACATGTTCGACGCGATCCGGCAAAAGGACATGCTGCTGCACCATCCCTACGAGTCCTTTGACATGGTGGTGCGGTTCCTGAACCAAGCGGCATCCGATCCGGATGTTCTTGCGATCAAGCAGATGCTCTATAGAACCTCGACACATAGTCCGATCGTGGAGGCGCTATGCGAGGCTGCCGAAGACGGCAAGTCGGTGACGGCCCTGGTCGAGCTGAAGGCACGTTTTGACGAACTTGCGAATATCCGGCAGAGCCGTCGGCTGGAGCGGGCGGGAGCCCATGTGGTGTATGGCTTCATAAACTACAAGACCCATGCAAAGATCAGCACAGTCGTTCGGCGCGAGAACGGAAAGCTTGTCACCTACACCCATTTCGGTACCGGCAACTATCATCCGATAACCGCACGCATTTACGCTGATCTGTCGCTGTTCACCTGCGATGTCGCCCTTGGGCATGACGCAACCAAGATCTTCAACTATGTTGGCGGGTACGCCCCACCGGATGGGCTGGAGAACCTCGCGATTTCCCCCCTGACGCTCAAACCGACACTGCTAAGGCTGATTGCCAAGGAAGCGGCTCACGCCGAAGCTGGAAGACCTGCCGAAATATGGGCAAAGCTGAATTCCCTGATTGAACCTGACGTGATCGACGCGCTGTACTCCGCCAGCGCCAAAGGAGTGAGAATCAACCTCATCGTTCGTGGCATCTGCGGGCTAAGGCCCGGGATCAGGGGCCTTTCCGAGAACATCCGTGTCAAATCCATAGTTGGGCGGTTTCTGGAGCATTCGCGTATCGTCTGCTTTGGCAATGGCGACGGCCTACCCAGCATGAAGGCCCGGGTGTTCATGTCATCGGCGGACTGGATGGACCGCAACCTGAACCGACGTGTGGAGACGCTGATTGAGACGACGAACGCCACCGTGAAGGCACAGATCGTTGACCAGATCATGGCGGCCAATCTGGCGGACGAGGCACAGAGCTGGGTAATGTCACCTGACGGCAGCTTTGTCCGTCAGCTACCGGATAATGATGAGGAGCTGTTCAGCTGCCATCGATTCTTCATGGAGAATCCGTCACTTTCCGGGCGCGGCTCGGCGGGAGCCTCGGACGTTCCGGAGCTGACGCATTCACTGAGCGCCGCATCCTCCGACTCCGCCACACGGCCAGGCCTGCTCCCTACCGGAAGGCCAGTGCATGGCCGCTAGGCGTCTGTGTTCACACCCGGTATACCACCGGATGGTCTGGAGCTGCCGGAAACCCCACTCTCTCGCCTGACGAACCGCATTGGCTCCACATGCGCGAAGGGGTCCGCCTCGAATGCTAACTCCAGCGCGGCATCACGTAACGGTTCACCAAGACCTGAAATTGGCGTGATGGTGCCTTAACCATCGGACCTGTGCATCACATGATACCGGAACGGCACTATGCCGGAGTGGAGTGCAAGGGCGCCCAGGGAGAGCTCACGGATAGACTCTCCAGCTGCTGTCATAGTCGGCGCTCAGGCAGGAACACTCCTCACCGGCAGAGAGGGAAGCCCCTAACCGAGGTATCATGCAATCTCGAATCTCCAGCCACAGGCCGCCGCTCGATCAGGATCCGGATCATTCCGCCCTGCGCGGAGAACGTACCCATGTCGCTTCTGGCGCTGCAGACCTCCGGCAAGATCTGGATGCCCAGGATCGGTGGCTGGCAGACCCTGTCCCCGCCAATCAAGCCCCTGCCCTTGACCTCGTCACCTGAGCTGGCGAAAACCGAATGCACCCGAAGGTCACCATAGACATCACACGACCGGATCGTTGCGCGGAGAAGGAAATGGAACGGCTGAAGGATCCGTCTATGGGCGCGTCTGGACAACAACCGGATTTTGCTCCAACCCCGGCGGACCCGACTTCCGGGTCCATGTGGTGGCGGTGCGGCTACCGAGTGCAACATTTCGGGGGCGGATTGAACCCGGCTGCCGCATGGGTTACGGACACGTACCATCAGCGCCCCGGATTTCCGCCAAGACTCTCATCCCATTCCCGCCCAGCATGAGCCGGCCGCTAACACCATTGGGAAAGCTTAGCCCCCGGCACCCGCGAACAGGTGCCTCTCGATGTCGGTGCCTGGCCGGTTTCATCAAGGCTGCGAACGGAACAGCCCTTGTCTAACGAATCGTCACCCATGGCCGAATCGGCCGCGTTCGGATCAGCGCTTCGCTGTGTCGCATCGAGCATGCCCGATGCGTTGATCGGCGCCGAGGCCGTCGAACGACTCGTGCGGTGCGCATCTACCCTGCCCGCCAGCGCCGGACGGTCGATATTCGGTTTCGAGATGCGTCTGGAAGACAATGCACCGCTCTGTGATTTCTTTCTTGACGTGCCGCCCGATTCGCCTCTGGGTGCGGACCTGGCTGAACGTGGCCGTTCCGCCCATGCATCGCCGACCGACCGAAGTCTGGGCGGGCTGCTGTGGAACCTGCGGCGCAACGGAAGTTCCCTGTCACGCTGGTTCGGGCGCGTCATTCTGGAATATGATCTCATCGAGGGCGGACACCGAGGCCGGTTTCACCCGGGTCTGTTCCTGACGCCCGCATGTGAGGTTGGGGACAAAACCTCGGCACAGTCCGCCGGTCCCGAAGCTCTTACCGCGGCGCTGTGTTCCGGCGTCGGCTGGCCGGAGGACCAACCGGAGATCCGCGGGGTTACCCGGATCCTGGATGCCATGCCCGGCGATGCGCGGCTCACCTATGTCGGGGTCCTGCCAGTCCGGACGCCCCGGGCGATCCGCCTTCTGCTCAACATGCGGCCGGACGATGTCGCCGACTATCTGGATCGCATCGGATGGAGCGGGCACCACGGATCTACCGCGCGAGCACTGTCGCTGGCGTCACCGGGCTTCGGCGGGATCGTGGTGGCTATGGACGTGACCGGGGGAACGGTATCCCCACGCATCGGATTCGAGCTGCATCTGGATGATCCGTGGTGGACCGTCACGCCGAGCGACTATCGGGATTTTGTCGAACTGTGCGTCGCCGAAGGATGGTGCCTGCCCAGCAAGGCCAGGGCTCTCGAGATCTGGCCGCGCCGCGAGAGTCTCTTCGGAACGCACGGGATGGTCCGGTTTTTCTCGGGAATGAACCATTTCAAACTGACGATTGACGACCAGACCGTTTCGGTCAAGGCCTATGCCGGTGCGAGATTCCTGTTTCCTGAGACTGGTCGATCGCGATGAAGCTCTCCCTGGGCACGGGGCGATGCACGCGCCTTTCCCCCAAACCGGATCCTGGCGATTCTGAAATCACGCCATCGGAGATTTCCGGTGGCCGTCCCGTACCGTTAGTGTGAGTGACGGGACGGTCCCGCAGCGCGAAGGAAGTCCGTTTTCAGCGATGCGCCCGCCCTGCCAGACATTGACGACGGCGCAAAGGCATATGACGTTCGAGCGGCAGAGGCGTTGGCACCCCGCCGGAACGGTGATCCAACCCAGCATCTGGAAATTCGCGAACGATCTGCTGGCCGCATTGCCTGATTCTTTCTGAACGCAATGCGGGCTTACTCTCGGACATCGCACCATGGTTGGCCCATTCCTGACCTGGCTGGACAGCGGTGCCCCGGAAATTGACGCGGACTTCGTCGTGAACGCCAATATGACCACCTGTCCAGGGAACACCTCCCACACGCGTCCGTCTCAGGAAGGGCTGATGTCTCTGACGGATCGGAACGGGAGACTGGCTTTAGCCAGCTTGGTGAATATGGCTGGAAGTCCCCGTGCGGAAGACAGGGCCTGCAGATAGCGGAAACGTCCCCCAAGGTCGCCACCAAACCCCAGCCTTCCGTCAATCCGCACTGGATACCACTGCAATTTTCAAGGTGCCACACAGGACCATGACAGCGAAATGAATCAGCGGGAAGGACAGGCCGTGCCGCCACGAACTGGTTGCCAGAAACTGTTCGTCGGGACACGATTACAGTCGAACATCACCGCCAATGTTCGACAATCGGTCGATCCGCTATCAAGGAAGGTCAGGGACCGTGTCGCGCAGGAGGTACTTTCAACTGTCTTCTGGACCTATTCGAGGGTCTCGACCACTCTGGAAACTGCGCGGGAACTCCGTTCGAAACCCGATGAAGTTCAGTCGAAGAGACGGTTGTAGTAGCCGCCCGCGACCTGGGTCAGTTCTTCGTCAGTAAGCTTGGTAGTGGGTGGCAGCACCAGATGGGCGTTCGTGGCGCCATCCTCATGCACTTTCAGATGAAACCCGTCCGGTAGAGTGATGTCGAAGGCATCAGCGAGAGCTGCTTTCGGTTCTGTGATCAGCTGGCTGCGGAACTCGGCATTCGAACTCGCCCGATCGAGGATTTCCTGTCTTATTTCGGCCATGGATCGCATCACTTGCTCCCCTTTTCCGTTGGCGAGCATTTCAGAGGTTATCCGTGATTTTGGAATTGGATCACGGGAGTGAGTAACTAATATTTACATAATTCCGATGGATGTGCAAACCTGTCTTGCCGGAAATACAGGCGGATATCACCGTTCTACACGTCCAAACGCGGTATATCGATATATCCCTCGCCTTTGCGCATCATTGGCGGAAGGTGGACTGCCGGCGTTTCATGAAACCCACGGTGGGCGGCACTGCCGGTCCAAAGGCTCGGCGCTCTCGAAAACATGTTCCAGGTCCGGCCCCTCCACCCTAACCGATTGTTTTCGCCGTTGTTGTCCGGAAGAGGGGAAGGAACGGAATCAAGGGCGACAGCCCTGGCGAGTCGATTATCCATGTTTCCCCATCCGGAACGTCCGCAGCGCATGTAGAGTCCCAAACGGTTCCTGTTCTGTCACCGGAACATGGTCAGCACAGTTCAGTCCTTGCGGAATATCCCTCTGTATCCACATCGGTATGCTCCAGTATGGCAACACGACGACTGTCTGATTCAGGTGAGCGGTGAAATCAGGCCAGTATTTCGGTTTGCGGCTGGTGACTGAGCTGCGCCGGGGCGATGTCGGTGGCGCGTTGTATGTGGCATCGGCACAGAAGATCCTGTCCCCTGCTGGCCGCAACGCCTGGTCTCGCGATTCCCGCACCCCACTTCGGATCAAAAAGGGACAGCATGTAGTCGGAAAGTAGTTCGAAATGGTTGCGTGGCTCCCTTACGGAGCCAGGGTCGGAATTCTGGTGGGTGCGCAGCTGGTGGTTGAAAGCAAGCGCTTTGTGATGCCGTCCACCATCTTCCTCTACAGACGACCCGACACGCCATAGCGTGCCCATGCCTTTGGATCCGATCGGCTCAGTCAGCTGCCCTGATGGTCTGTACCATATCCCGGCAATCTGGAGCCAGAAGGCATACGAAGGTTCATCATCTGGACGGCTGAGCATCTGCAACCGTTCCTGCCTCCCCGTGCTGGTCGGACGCGGCAAATTGCATTCACTTCGGCCCGGTCTTTCCGTGAAGCTTCCGTAACGGAAAATATTCCTGAATCCAAACTCCTGAGTCGTTTCTGAAGTTACCTAAGGGATTCATGAAGAGCTGCTTCAGACTCAGGCACACAGGATACCGTCACATGGAGAACTGGCGATGGATTCACGAATCCGGCAGCGGGTACTGCGTTCTGGCAGGTTACGGGAGCGAAAGGCATGTCTTTTCAGCCCAGCGTAGAGACCTGATCGACAAATTGTCTGATTGACGAATTTGGCCCGATCCTTCAGTTTCCTGGCAAAGGTCGCGAGGGAGGGAACAGCCGATGGATGGCCGCGCCGAATTGCTCGGCGAGGAGTGGGAGCCGTTTGGCCGCCAGCTCTTTAACGATCCAGCGATGCGGCAACTGGCGCGCGTCGGGGTGGTGGATGTCGGCTCGAATTCCGTCCGTCTGGTGATCTTCGACGGGGCAGCGCGTAGTCCAGCCTATTTCTTCAACGAAAAGATACTCGCATCGCTTGGTGCAGGCGTTACCGAAACGGGGCTGCTCAATCCTACCGGACGTGAACGGGCTATTGCGGCAATCCGTCGATTCCAGCTTCTGGCGGACTCCCTGGGACTCTCGCCTTTGACCGTGGTTGCAACAGCCGCTGTGCGCGATGCTCGGGATGGGCCTGATTTCTGTCAGGAAGTAAGGAACAGGACTGGACTCGAGCTGCACATAATTCCGGGTGAGGAGGAAGCACGGCTTGCGGCACAGGGGGTGCTGCTAGGATGGCCTGACGCGAGTGGCATGGTATGCGATATCGGCGGATCGTCAATGGAACTGGCGGAACTGGTTTCTGGCCGGGTCTGCGCCAGCGCAACGTCTCTGCTTGGTCCGCTGCGCCTGAAGGCGATTGAGGATAGGCGGGCGCGCAAACGTCATATTCAGAACACAATCGAGGAGCTTGCGGCGAAGATGGAAGCCCGTCAGGATAGGCTCTATCTTGTCGGTGGCTCCTGGCGAGCCATTGCCCGACTGGATATGGAACGGCGCGGCTATCCGCTGCACGTGCTTCATGAATATAGAATGACTCCCGACTCAATCCATAGAACGGTGAAATGGATCGCCAGCCATACGCTTTGCGAACTAAGATCACTCACGGGAATCTCTGAAACGCGGATATCGCTTGTGCCACTTGCTGGAGAGGTGCTGCGGGAGCTTGTGCGAATGCTGGAACCGCGCGAGATCTCGACGTCAAGCTACGGCATCCGGGAAGGACTTCTCTACGAGCGCATGCCTGACAAACTGCGCCGCCGTGACCCCCTGATCGAGGCCTGCCGCTTTGCGGAAGCGAAAGACGCCCGGCTCCCCGGATTCGGACGCGTTCTTTACAGGTTCGTTTCTCCGCTATTCCCTAACGCCCCACCGAATCGTATGCGGATCATCAAGGCAGCCTGCCTGCTGCATGATGTCAACTGGCGGGCCCACCCGGACTACCGTCACGAAGCCTGTTTCGATTACGTATCGAGGGCGTCCCTAGGAGGGCTGACCCATTCGGCTCGGATATTTCTGGGCCTGGCTTTGCTGCACCGCTATCGAAACAGCCGCGAGAACACACGATTCGCACCTTTATTGGGCCTGCTGACCGCGGCAGACCTCCATCAGGCCGAGATTCTCGGAAGAGCCATGCGCTTCGGTTCGATGCTTACCGCTGACGCGAAGGCAATCGGTGAACTGCAATGGATGCCACGGAGAAAAGTGCTGGAACTGCGTCTGCCCGAGCGCTCGGCTGACCTGTTTGGAGAGGTTGCGGAAGCGCGTTTCCGTGCAGTGGCGGACGCGCTTGATGCCGAGCCGCGAGTCACCACGCAGCGCGGCAGCGGCTAACCGGCACTCCCGATCCGGTCACGCGACGGCAGTGATCGCTTCCCGATACGGATGCATGAACATCAAAGGAATCTTTCACTACATCGCGCTGCCAAAGCGAGCTCGGTACCGGAACGATGCAGGGAAATGGCAAGGACCAATGTTCCTCGAACAGGGAATGGGCCGCTGCGTTCACCCCGGGGAAGCGGGGTGCATCGAACCAACCGGACCAGATGGTGAATGATGGCCAGATCCTCATGCATGCGATGAACCTGGTGTCCGCCGACCCGATTCACTCCGACCCACCGTTCATCCGAACGGAGCCGGAGGCTTCCGGGATTGCATGCCCACCGTTTCGGTCGGGGGCCGCAGCCTCTCCGCTAGCCCGGATATCTCACCAGATGATGTTGCATGGGGCCGGATTCCATGATATATGCGGGAGTCATCAATAACCTGCATATGAGAGGAGACCGGACCCCATGCATACACAGTGTAACAGCCCTGACATCGAGTTCAACCGGCACGGACGGCGGGAGGTGACCGCCGCCTTCGACGGCGGGCGCATGTCCTCCGACGGCGGCGCGCTGCTCCTGCGGGAGGCCGACCGGGTGGCGGACGTCACCCGCCGGCTGGCGGAGTGCCTGACCGATTACCGGGACCAGGACCGCATCGAGCACGGGCTGCGGGAGCTCGTGGCGCAGCGCATCATGGCGATCGCCCTCGGCTACGAGGATGTCAACGACCACGACCGCCTGCGGGACGACAGCGTCCTGGCGCTGGCCGTCGGTCGCGACGACATCACCGGCGCCGACCGGCCGAGGGAGCGCGACCGGGGCCATCCCCTGGCCGGGTCCAGCACCCTTAACCGCCTTGAGCTGGGCACGCCGGAGGCGGCGGAAACGGACCGCTACAGACGGATCGTGGCCGACGGCGCCGCGATCGAGCGGCTGATGGTGGACCTGTTCCTGGATGCCCACGAGGTCCCGCCCGGGGAGATCGTCCTCGACGTCGACGCCACCGACGACCCGCTGCACGGCGCCCAGGAGGGCCGCTTTTTCCACGGCTACTACCGCCACTACTGCTACCTTCCGCTCTACGTCACCTGCGGCGACCACGTCCTGCTTGCGCGGCTGCGTCCGGCGAACATCGACGCGTCGGAGGGATCGGTGGAGGCACTGGCGGAGATCGTGGAGCGGATCCGCTCCCGCTGGCCGGAGACCGCCATCATCGTGAGGGGCGATTCGGGCTTCTGCCGCGAGAGCCTGATGGCCTGGTGCGAGGCGAACGGGGTCGACTATGTGCTTGGCCTTGCGAGGAACTCGCGCCTGGTGGAGCGGATCGCCGGACCGCTGGAGAGGTCGCGGCGGCGCGCCATCGCCTCCGGAAAGCCGTCGCGGCGCTTCCGGGACTTTCGCTACCGGACCCGGTCCAGCTGGAGCCGGACCCGCCGCGTCGTGGGAAAGGCGGAGTGGCTGCCCGGACCAGGCGGCGCCAATCCCCGCTTCGTCGTGACCAGCCTGCCGAAGGACCGCTTCACCGCCAGGAACCTCTACGAGAAGCTGTACTGCGCGCGCGGAGACATGGAGAACCGGATAAAGGAGCAGCAGCTGGAACTCTTCGCCGACCGGACCTCGACGGCGACCATGCGCGCCAACCAGCTGCGGCTGTACCTCTCCGCCTTCGCCGGAGCCCTGCTCCGGACCGTCCGGGCGATCGGCCTCGCCGGCACGGACATGGCGAGGGCCCAGTGCGGGACCATAAGGACGCGGCTCCTGAAGGTGGCCTGCCGGGTGACGGTCAGCGTGCGCCGCGTCCGCCTGTCGCTGTCCTCGGTCTTTCCCCTTCAGGACCTGTTCGCACGGGCGGTCGCCACGCTGCTGGCCGCGCCGTCGCCGCAGGTGCCGCCGCCGCAGCCGGAACCCGCCCCCGAACCCACGCCCGCCTGAGCGGATCCGGCCCCTGACGGCCCGGACTGGCGGGCGGAACCGGCCCGCAGCGGGAGAGGTGTGTCCCGCGCCGCCGCCCGCGGCTGCCGGACCGTGGATGTTCCCTCATTGTTCCTGTCATCACGGCCACCGGACGGCCACTGTCGGGTTCCGTCGGCCGACGGAGCTGCCGGAACGCCCACGAACCGCCCCCGGAACCCCTTCCGGGCCGGTGCTGGAGCTTCGGGTTGCGGCTGGTGAGATATCCGGGCTAGAGCGTCAAACTTGCGAAGCAGTGCCGCTCGTGTCCGACCGGTAGTGCCAGCAATTCATACGCGGAAGGAAACTCCGCATGATCCAGATCTCTGGTCAGACGAAGGCTTAACCGCATGCGGGTGACTGATTCAACGGCTGCATCAGCCCCCCGCCGGGTCAGGCCGGCAGCCGCACCCGCATAACCAGGATCATTGGCTGCGTCAGCAATTTCCTGCCCAAGCTACTGAATGACAATGGGAAGGCGACGGGCAGCGTGATGGAAACCGGTGACATCGGTGGATTCATATGCGGCCACATGATGCTTCCGGGTGAAGCCATCCATCCAGCGAGCGCTCCAAGCAAGGTCACTGTGACCGGTCCGCTCCACCTGCATGGCAAGTCGGCTGACGTCGTGCGTCCAGTCAGCATCCAGACCACACCGACCAAGCATTGCCTTGGCCAAATGTTCAGCCACATCGGCGGACCTCGCCACGAAATGCTCGGAATGTATATCCGCATTCTCACCGTCCTCACAGGCTTCTGCGACCCAGCCAGCCGCTTCCTGAACATAGACCAATGCGTTGTTGATAAATCTTCTGTATCTGTCCGGCTCCATGTAGGGTTTTCCTTCCGCATCCGGCTGGACCCATTCTCCAGCCAGCAGCTTTCCATCACGCGCGATTCCGCGTCCCACAGGTCCGATTGACAGTGCCTTGCGCCGCGCCAACTCCTCTGGAACGGCCAGAGTCTGCACGTCGCAGTCAAGCCCGTCCATCGGCAGTCCTTTCGGGAGGACACTTACCCTGGTGCCGGTTCGGGTGAGAAATGTCACATCCCAGTCGCTGTACGGGGTGCTGTCACCACGCGCACGGGAGCCAAACAGCACGGCGGCAAAGGCCTCGGGCCGACGGCCTGTGTAGCCTCGGCTGCCCGCTGGATGCTGACAAGCGTGGCCGCCTCTTCAGCAATGGACGCCGACTCCGGTACAGTGGGCCACCGGACGGATCCTTGGCTGTCCAACCCATCGCTCGTGGGGAAGGAATATCCCTAGGTGGGGACTGCGGCAAAAAAATCTTCTCGTCTTCGTGCGGAAACTGACAGGAAGCGGTGCGGTTTCGAAAGGGGAGAATGCCAGGATGGCGAAGATGGCCCGGATCGACGGAAACCCTGGCGCATTGCCAGTTGGGCGTGGCGAATGCACCGCACGGCATGGATCGGATCTCACACCAACCAATATCAACGCGCGAACGCCGATCAGACCAAAAACCAGCCGAAAAGAAAATTCAGGCAGGTCGTTATCGGAGCCGACCAAAGTCCCGACCGCATGTCAGGTCATGCGATACAATAGGTTCCATCGCCACGGAGCGGCCGCCGAGAAGGCTGGAGAAGGGGTGCCGTTCGAGCGCAGCCGGTGCAGACCCGATGATAGGGAAACTTTCAGGATCGACCAGGAACGGCAGCGAAACCACACACATGACTGATTGCCAGAAGACTTCGGGGCTTGCACGCCGCTTCTGGCAGTCTATAACCTCGCCAATTTGCAGTGCCGAGGGACGGATGCCGAAACGGGATGACATCAGGTCAGTCATGATCATTGGCGCAGGCCCAATTATCATCGGTCAGGCCTGCGAGTTCGACTATTCCGGCGCTCAGGCCTGCAAGGCGCTGCGTGAGGAAGGCTATCGCATTGTCCTCGTCAACTCGAACCCAGCAACGATCATGACCGATCCCGGGATGGCGGACGCGACCTACATTGAGCCGATTACGCCAGCATTCGTTGCCAGTATCATAGAGAGGGAACGACCGGACGCGCTGTTACCCACCATGGGCGGACAGACAGGCCTCAACACCTCGCTCGCCGTTGAGGCAATGCGCGTTGGCGAGGTGTTCCAGAACGGCGACCTGGACCGGCTCATGGTGGAATTCGGCCCAGACGTCGTCAACAGGGGAGTACTCGAAGCCTTTGGCGTTGAAATGATCGGTGCAAAACGCGCCGCGATCGAGATGGCGGAAGACAGAAAGCTGTTCCGCGAGGCAATGGAGCGAATAGGACTTGAAAACCCCAAGGCCGCAATCGCCAATTCAATCGATGAGGCAATGGACGCCATCGATTCCGTCGGCCTACCAGCGATCATCCGTCCGGCATTCACCCTCGGTGGAACCGGCGGCGGCGTCGCTTACAACCGCAGTGATTACGAACGCGTCTGCAGAATGGGCCTCGCCGCTTCTCCTGTCAGCCAGATCCTCATCGACGAAAGCCTGCTGGGCTGGAAGGAATTCGAGATGGAGGTTGTACGCGACAGGGCGGACAACGCCATCATCGTCTGCTCCATCGAAAACATCGACCCGATGGGCGTGCATACCGGGGACTCGGTAACCGTCGCTCCCGCGCTGACGCTCACCGACAAGGAATACCAGATGATGCGCAATGGTTCGATCGCCGTTCTACGCGAGATCGGGGTCGAAACCGGTGGGTCAAATGTCCAGTGGGCGGTAAATCCCGAAGATGGCCGCATGGTGGTGATCGAAATGAACCCAAGGGTCAGTCGCTCATCAGCACTTGCATCCAAGGCCACCGGATTTCCGATCGCCAGGATCGCCGCAAAACTCGCTGTGGGGTACACGCTCGACGAGCTGGATAACGACATCACGAAAGTGACACCCGCCAGTTTTGAGCCCACAATCGACTATGTCGTCACCAAGATCCCCCGCTTCGCCTTCGAGAAATTCCCTGGTGCCGAACCGACACTGACCACGGCGATGAAGTCGGTTGGTGAGGCCATGGCCATCGGCCGCACCTTTCACGAATCAGTGCAGAAAGCGCTGGCCTCAATGGAGACCGGTCTTGCCGGTTTCGATGAGATCGAAATTCCGGGGCTCGGCGAGGATCCGGCGGCGGTCGTCAAGTTCATTTCCGCCCAGCACCCTGATCGGTTGCGCCATATCGCCCAGGCCATGCGGGAAGGCCTCGATGATCACGAAATCCAGGCGGCGACCCGATACGACCCCTGGTTTCTTGCCCGCATTCGGGAAATCGTGACCGCAGAGGCTGAAATCCGGACCGACGGACTGCCAGAGCACGAGGCGGGCCTTCGAAAGCTGAAGATGCTCGGCTTCACGGATGCCCGCCTTGCAAAGCTCTCGGGACGTACCGAGGCTGAAATCCGCGATCTGCGCCTCAGTCGGGGCGTTCGGGCGGCTTTCAAACGGATCGATACCTGTGCCGCCGAGTTTGAAGCACAGACTCCATATATGTACTCCACCTACGAAGCCCCAGCCATGGGTGAGGTTGAATGCGAAGCCATGCCTAGCGCCGCCACAAAGATCGTCATTCTGGGTGGTGGCCCCAATCGAATTGGGCAGGGCATCGAATTCGACTACTGCTGCTGCCATGCCTGTTTCGCGCTGTCGGACGCTGGCTACGAAACGATCATGATCAACTGCAATCCCGAGACGGTCAGCACAGATTACGATACATCAGACAGACTGTATTTCGAGCCCCTTACATTCGAGCATGTAATGGAGATTCTGCGCGTCGAACGGGACAGGGGAACGCTTCACGGCGTCATCGTTCAGTTCGGCGGCCAGACCCCGCTGAAGCTGGCCAATGCACTGCATGAAGCTGGTGTTCCTATCCTTGGCACCTCACCTGATTCCATCGACTGGGCTGAAGATCGTGAGCGATTTCAGGAACTTGTCAGGGAACTGGACCTTCTGCAACCGAACAATACCATTGCATCGAACGATTGGGAAGCGGTGGAGGCCGCGGAGAGGATCGGCTATCCGCTCGTCATCCGTCCCAGCTATGTCCTAGGTGGGCGCGCCATGGAAATTGTCCATGACCGCAACCAGCTCGAACGTTACATCTCGGAGGCCGTCATCGTATCCGGCGACAGCCCGGTTCTGCTCGACAGCTATCTACGGGGCGCCGTTGAGGTGGATGTCGACGCCCTTTCCGACGGCAGGGAAACCCATATCGCCGGCATTATGCAGCATATAGAGGAGGCCGGTGTGCATTCCGGCGACAGCGCCTGTTGCCTTCCACCCCATACTCTTCCAGACGATGCCGTCGCGGAGATCGAGCGCCAGACCATCGCCCTCGCCCGGGCACTGAAGGTAGTAGGGCTTATGAACGCGCAATTCGCGATCAGGAACGGACAGGTCTACCTGATTGAGGTCAATCCCCGAGCCTCCCGGACGGTTCCGTTCGTCGCCAAGGCGACCGACTCGTCCATCGCCTCGATAGCCGCACGCCTCATGGCCGGCGAATCACTGGATGGATTTCCGAAGCGACCGCCCTACCCGACCTCCACTCTTCCGGATGATTCATTGCCTTTCGCCGACCCGATGACACTCGTCGACCCTGCCATGCCCTGGTACAGCGTCAAGGAAGCCGTCCTGCCGTTCAGCCGGTTTCCCGGCGTAGACACGCTCCTTGGTCCCGAAATGCGCTCAACGGGAGAGGTCATGGGCTGGGACCGGGACTTTCCCCGCGCATTTCTCAAATCACAGCTTGGCGCAGGGACTCCGCTGCCACTTCAGGGTACCGTCTTTTTCTCGGTGAAGGACGACGACAAGACCCCTCAGCTGATCGAGACCGCCCGCATCCTGGTCGATCTGGGCTTCACGATCGCCGCGACCCGTGGAACGGCCGCCTTTCTGTCAGACGCCGGAATCCGGACCACTCAGGTCCTGAAAGCCTATGAAGGGCGTCCGAACATCATCGACGCGATCAAGGATGGCGAGATCTCGCTGGTGATGAACACTACGGAGGGCGCCCAGGCGGTGGAGGACAGCCGGTCGATGCGCAATGTAGCGCTCATGGGCGGGATCCCATACTTCACCACAGCCGCGGCAAGCCATGCAGCGGCGCAGGCGATGAAGGTGCGAAACGAAGGGGATGTCGGTGTGAGAAGCCTGCAGGGATAGACCGGAATGGACTTCGCCTTCCCTGCCTCTCCCATTTCCGAACATGGTGGTCCATGTGGAACAGGACCTGCCGAATCGCGAATCCGCAATCCAGCCGTGACAGCATCGCAGATGATGCTATTCTTCGGCCCATACTGAAACTGGAGGCAAATCATGAAGATCATCTGGCTCGGCCATGGCTCATTCCGCATTGAAATCGAGAAAGAGGTTCTGCTGATCGATCCCTGGCTTTCCGGAAACCCTACCCTCCCCGAGGAACATCATGATGATGCGATCGCGGGAGGCACACATCTTGTATTGACGCACACTCATTTCGACCATGTATGCGACATGCTACCGCTCGCGCGCAGGCTGAGGATTCCTGTTGTGGGCCAGTATGATCTGATGGGCTACTGGGAGGAGCACGAACAGATTCAGACGATCGGGTTCAACAAGGGTGGCACCGTAATGCTGGGAGACGTCGCGCTCTCCATGGTTCCCGCCTCGCATAGCTCGACCTTCAGCACCGCGGACGGCCTGCGCACGGGCGGCTCGGAAGTCGGATACATGATTCGAGGCGAGAACCATACGATCTATGTCTCGGGAGACACGGACATCATGGCCGATATGCAGTGGATGGGTGACTATTACCGCCCCGACATTGGTATCCTCAGTGCAGGTGGACATTTCACCATGGACATGAAGGGAGCGGCCTACGCGGCCAGAAAGTTCTTCAACTTCGATACGGTGATCCCCTGCCACTACAGGAGCTTTCCTTTCCTTGAGCAGTCGGCGGAAAACCTTGTCGAAGGCCTTCCCGGCGTGAACGTCATCGAGCCTGAGGTAATGCAGGCGATCACGATTTAGGACGGAGGCAACCGGCCTCAGGCAGTTCTGTCAAAGAGCCCGCCTGACAGAGCTTCGCGGCGATGAATGGGGCACCTGGCCATAGGTCCGGCGCAGATTCGACCAGGAACGCAGGATTCAGCTGGGTGGCCCCACCTGTCGCAGTCCGTCAAAAAACTCCCTTAGGAGTGCCTCCGACTCCTCAGCCCGGATCCCGTCATATACTTCCGGAACATGGTGGGCCTGCGGATGCTGGAAGACGCGCGCACCATGCAATACGCCTCCGGACTTGGCATCAGCCGCACCAAACAGAAGCCGTGCGATCCGGGCCTGGGAGATTGCCGAGGCACACATCGCACATGGCTCCAGGGTCACGTAAAGCGCATATCCCGGCAACCGTTCCGATCCCGCTTTCGCACAGGCCGTGCGCAGGGCGAGGATTTCGGCATGTGCCGTAGGGTCGCACAGTTCGCGGGTCCTGTTGTGGGTGGCCGCGACAACCCGACCCCGCGGATCGACAATCACCGCTCCCACTGGCACCTCGCCAAGCGTCGCCGCCTTCCTCGCCTCCGCCAGCGCCCTGTCCATCTGACTGCTAAATCCGCCCATACAGTCCCGATATCCCTCAAGCGTGGCAAGTGCTTTCCGTGTTGGTTATATACGGCTGGATTGAGGCCAGTTGAAGTATGCCATGACCGACACCACAGCCAATGGCGACCGGATCGCCAAGGTCATCTCCCGCGCCGGAGTCGCCAGCCGACGGGAGGCCGAACGCATGATCTCGGACGGCAGGGTCGCGGTGAATGGCAGGAAAATTCCGTCTCCCGCACTGAATGTGTCAGCAACCGACAGAATCACCGTTGACGGCAAACCCATCGCCGCCGCCCAGCCGCCGCGCCTCTGGCTCTATCACAAACCTCCGGGCCTGGTGACAACCACACGCGACGAAAGAGGCCGAACAACCATATTTGATACGCTTCCCAAGGACCTGCCCCGCGTAATGCCCATCGGCCGACTGGATCTCGGATCCGAAGGCCTGTTGCTGCTCACAAACGAAGGAGGCCTCAAGCGGCACCTGGAACTTCCGTCAACAGGCTGGCTGCGAAAATACCGTGTGCGTGTCAGGGGCACGCCAACAGATGTCACCCTGGAGCCGCTACGGCAGGGACTGGCCATCGACGACGAGCGATTCCAGCCGATGCAGATTACGTTTGACCGCCAGCAGGGAGCGAATGCCTGGCTGACAGTTGGCCTACGCGAAGGACGGAACCGGGAGATCCGCCGTGCGATGGAGGCCGTGGGTCTTGCCGTCAACCGCCTGATACGTCTGAGCTACGGCCCGTTTCAGCTGGGAAAGCTCAAACGCGGTGAAGTTCGGGAAGTAAAATCACGAGTGCTTCGTGACCAGATCGGGGACGCCCTGAAACACTGGCCAGAATCGGGAAAGAAGATCCCAACACGGTAATCCCTGACTCCCCCGCGCGGAGATGCAGATCCCCGCTTCCGCGTAACCGAAATGGTCGTAAACGAATTGCGCCTCCGTCCCTCGGATTGCCTAGCGCACCGGCTGAATATCCGCTAACGCTGCAACCGGCGATCAGTTCACCCTGCAGATCCAATGACAGAATCAGAAACGCTCTTCAACCTGCTCAAACGCCGTCATTCCTGCAGGGCATTCCTGCGGGATCCCGTACCCGACCATATCATCGAGCACCTGGTGGCCACGGCGGGCCGGGTGCCAAGCTGGTGCAATGCCCAACCCTGGCAGGTGATCGTTACGCGTCCCCCCGAAACCGACCGTCTCCGCAATTCTCTATTCACGCATGCGCAGTCAGCGCCGATCTCACCTGATATCGCATTTCCTGAACGGTACAGCGGTGTCCACCAGGAACGCCGACGCGCCTGCGGATGGGCGCTCTATGAAGCCGTTGGAATCGCCAAGGGCGACCGTGAGGCATCGACACGGCAGATGTTCGAGAATTTCCGGTTTTTCGGCGCACCTCATTTCGCGCTGGTCACCACGGAGACCGAACTTGGCGCCTATGGTGCTATCGACTGCGGGGCTTTTGTTACCGTCTTCACCCTGGCTGCGGAGGCGTCAGGAATCGCCACGATTCCGCAGGCGGCGGTTGCAGGCTGTTCGGCGTTTCTGCGCGAATGGTTCGGGCTTGCGGACAACCGCCAGGTCGTCTGCGGCATTTCTTTCGGGTTTGAGGAAAGTGACCACCCGGCCAACGCCTTTCGCACCAGTCGGGCCCCGATCAGCGAAATTCTCACCTGGGCTGGCTAACCGATCGATACCGCCCGCCTCCAGTGCCAAAGCTCCCGCGGAAGCACCACCGGAAGCCGTAACCCGCCACGTTGAGCTGCGTAGATCCGATTCCCGCCATTGCCCTAGGACTTGCCCAAGCCTGCCGCATAGTGACATCGGCCAAGCCGTGATGCCGGACCGGCATTTGTCGCAGGGAAACCAGCTTAGGAATGCCCTGACCGTTGCCCCAATCCCTGCATCAAGCTAGACCGTCGGCGATCGACACGGAGAGGTTCTCATGATTCTTTGCTGCGGAGAAGCACTGATCGACATGCTGCCCTGCGAAACCGCCGCCGGCGAACCTGCCATGTCCCCCTTCCCTGGAGGCTCGGTCTTCAACACCGCGATTGCGCTTGGGCGTCTGGGAGCGCCGTCAGGATTTTTCAGCGGCCTGTCGACCGATCTGTTTGGGGAAATGCTAAGAGACTCTCTTGAGACCTCCGGCGTCGACGTCTCCTACTCGGTCTTTTCCGCCCGCCCCACAACACTGGCATTCGTCAAACTGGTGGACGGTGAGGCTACCTATGCGTTCTACGATGAACGGACAGCGGGCCGGATGCTCAGCCCGGAGGACCTGCCCACCCTACACTCTGATGTGACTGCATTTTTTTTTGGCGGCATTAGCCTCATGGTTGAGCCCTGTGGCAGCGCATATCAGAAGTTGATGGAACGGGAGGCGAAGACCCATGTCACCATGCTTGATCCGAATATCAGGCCGAATTTCACCACCGATGAGCATGCCTACCGCGCCCGACTGGAAAGCATGATCGCAGCTTCCGATATCGTAAAGCTATCCGATGAGGACATCTTCTGGCTCTTTGGTGATGGATCCCTGCAGGACCGCGCCTTCGAAGTACTTGGAATGGGACCAGGACTTGTCTGCGTTACGGAAGGCGAAAAGGGTGCCCGCGCCTTAACGGAGAACTCAATTGTCCAGGTCGAGGCACCACCGGTGACAGTCGCTGATACGGTAGGCGCAGGCGATACGTTCAATGCCGGATTCCTGACCGCACTGCATCGCCTGGGCGTGCTGGAAAAGTCCGCCATCGCCAGACTGGACGAGGCGACGATAGAGGAGGCCCTCACTCTTGGCGCTCGCGCCGCCGCGGTCACGGTCGGTCGAGTGGGTGCCGACGCCCCCTGGAGTCACGAATTATGAGGGCCCTTCTTCAGAGGGTTTCCCGCGCATCGGTGAGCGTTGGCAGCGAAACGGTTGGCGAAATCGGGCCGGGCCTGCTGGCACTGGTCTGCGCGATGCAGGCCGACACCGATGTTGACGCGGACAGGCTCGCCTCAAAGGTCGCCAGGCTGCGCATATTCCGTGACGAGGCCGGAAAGATGAACCGCTCGATCCGCGACACGGGTGGTCAGGCCCTGATCGTCAGCCAGTTCACTCTGGCTGCCGACACCCGTCGCGGTAACAGACCCGGCTTCTCCAGTGCGGCAGCCCCGGACAAGGCGGAGCGTCTCTGCCAGAGATTTGCTAACAGACTGCGGTCCGAAGGACTCCAGATCGCTGAAGGCAGGTTTGGCGCAGAGATGGAAGTCGCACTCGTCAACGATGGTCCAGTTACCATCTGGCTGGACGGCTGACTGTCGGAGCGCTTCGGAATTCGGTGACCGGAAGAACCCAGCCGATTTATGCGGTCCATATGTCAGCTGCATGTGCTCAAGCCTGGTCGTTGGTCCACGCGCTCGGGATCTGCGGCGTCGCGGCGATCAGTTCCCGCGTATAGGCGTGCTCGGGCGCATCCAGTACGCGACTGGTTGGACCCTCCTCGATGATTCGGCCGGAATGCATGACCAGCACACGGTCGGTAATCGACCGCACCACGCCAAGGTCGTGACTGATGAACAGGTAACTCAGCTGGAACCGCCCCTGCAGGTCAGCCAGCAGATCCAGTATGCGTGCGCGAATCGACACATCCAGTGCCGAGACGGCCTCGTCCAGAATGACCAGCTTCGGTCGAATGACAATCGCTCGGGCAATCGCAATCCGCTGCCGCTGTCCACCGGAGAACTCATGGATATATCTGTCCATGTCCAGGGCCGACAGCCCAACCGCCTCAAGTGCGCCTACGACGCGTGCGCTCCGCTCCTCCGCCGCTACGGGCAGCGAATGGAACGGTTCAGCCACAAGTCGCCCGACCCTGTGGCGCGGATTGAATGAACCGTAAGGATCCTGAAACACCACCTGCATTCTTGCCCTGGCCACATCCACTGGCAGACCTTCCATCCGGATGGCGCCACCCTGAATGGCGTCAAGCCCCAGGATCGAGCGCGCTAGCGTTGACTTCCCGCAACCCGATTCGCCCACCAGTCCCACGCTCTCGCCCTGTCGAATCGTCATCGAGACACCATCAACCGCCCGGTGCATCGGGCGTGCACCCCACGGCGTCCGGCGCTTCAGTTCGTAGTCCCGAATCACCCCCCGCGCCTCCAGGACCGGAATTTCGGTCACACCAGCCTCACGTGACGGCTGGTGCGAGGAATCAGCCAGAAGCCTGCGCGTATATGGATGGCTGCCCTGGCGAAACAGCGACTCGGTCACACCCGCCTCGACCACATGCCCGTCGCGCATCACGGCAACCTGTGCCGCCATTCCTGCCACCACCGCCAGGTCGTGGGTAATCAGCCAGAGCGCCATTCCCTCATCGGTCACGAGGTCGCGCAGAAGCGCGAGAATCTGCGCCTGGGTCGTCACGTCCAGCGCCGTCGTCGGCTCGTCGGCAATCAGGAGCTTCGGCCGTAGCGCAACCGCCAGGGCGATGCAGACGCGCTGGCGCTGTCCTCCACTCAGCTCATGCGGATAACGGTCGAGTCCGAACCTTTCCGGTGGCAGACCAACGCGAGCAAGCCTTTCACGAGCCACGCGCCGCGCCTCAGACCGCGAGGCAGCGCCGTGGACCAGCAGGGTTTCAGCAACCTGATCGCCGATGTTTCTAACGGGATTCAGCGCCGTCATCGGTTCCTGGAATATCATTCCGATCTCACGGCCGCGCATTTCACACATTCGCCGCTCGGACTGCCTCATCAAATCCGTTCCGGACAACAGCACCTTCCCACGTGCCTCCGCGCCTCCGGGAATGAGCCCCATCGCCGCAAGTGCCGTCATCGACTTGCCCGAACCGCTTTCTCCGACCAGGCCAAACACCTCACCAGGGTGGATTTCGAACGAAACGTCCCTGAGGATGGGCATGCCGTGGATGTCCAGAGAGAGGGATTCGACCTTTAGGGTGGCCTCGGCCAGGTCCGGCAAACCGGCTTCCCGGGAGTTCTCCGGAGAGCCAAGCTTCTCTCGCCGCCCCATCAGACGAAATGTCACCGGATCCGCCTCAGCCTAGGGTCGAGAATGTCCCTCAACCCGTCCCCCATCAGGTTAAGTCCGAGAACCGTCAGCACGATCGCCATTCCGGGAAAGGCGGCGATATGCGGTGCCAGGGAGACAAGCGTCTGGCTTTCCGCCAGCATCCGTCCCCAGGACGGCGTCGGCGGTTGGGCCCCAAGCCCCACATAGCTCAATCCCGCTTCCGCGAGTATTCCAAGTGAGAACTGGATCGTGCCCTGGACGATCAGCAGGTTCGTAATGTTGGTGAGGATGTGCTCCAGCGAAATCCGCAGACGACCCTTTCCGGCCACCCGCGCCGCCAGCACGAAATCCAGCGTCCATAGCGACAGGGCACCGCCCCGTGTTACCCGGGCAAACACCGGAATATTGAATATTCCGATGGCAAGGATCGCATTGAATGCCGAGGGGCCGAAGACTGCGGTGATCAGGATCGCGATCACCAGTGAAGGAAAGGCGAATACCAGATCATTGGTACGCATGACGGCTTCGTCGATCAGGCTTCCCCGATTCGCCGCCGCAAGCAGACCGAGAGGCACACCGAACGCCATGCCAATCCCAACAGCAACAATGGCAACAGCGATCGACGTCCGTGCCCCCACCATCAGCATCGACAGGATGTCCCGCCCGAACTGGTCCGTCCCCAGCAGATATCCGTCGCCAGGAAGCCGCATCCGTTCGCCAATCGCCAGCTCGTCCACCGGATAGGGCGTCCACGCCAGCGACACTAGGGCTGCCACGATGAACGCCGCTGACAATGCGGCACCGAACCACAGCTGTGCCGGAACCCTCATGTCGCCCGCCTCAGCCTGGGATCGATGGCCGCATAGGCCAGATCAACCAGGAAAGTTACCAGGATCACCGCGAACACCAGCAGCATGACCACGGATTCGACGACGATAAGGTCGCGCTGCGTAATCCCCTGAAAGATCAGCCGCCCCAGACCGGGCAGGAAAAACACGTTTTCGATGATGATCGCACCAGCCAGAAGAAAGGAAAACTGCAGACCGAGAATCGTCATGACCGGGATGAGCGCGTTGCGCAGTCCGTGGCTTACCACGGCCTGTCGATGGGAGAGGCCTTTGGCGCGTGCGGTGCGCATGTAGTCCTGGCCCAGAACCTCCAGCAGGCCTGATCTCATGACCCGGGCCAATATGCTGGCCTGGGGGAGCGCCAGTGCCACGGCTGGCAGCGTCAACGCCTTGATACCCGCCCAGAATCCCGCTTCCCATCCCGGAAAGCCACCTGCTCCGAACCAGCCCAGGCCGATCGAGAAGACCAGCACAAGCAGCATCGCGAACCAGAAATTGGGCACGGCGATCCCAAGCTGCGTCGCCGCCATTATGCCGTAGTCAGCAACGCTACCGCGCCGCACGGCCGCTGCCACACCTACGGGAATCGCAATGGATGTTGAGAGCGCGAGTGCATAGACGGTCAACGGCAGCGAAACCTGCAGTCGCGCCAGCACAAGTTCGCTCACGGGAACCCTGTAGGTGTATGATGTGCCGAAATCTCCTGTCAGCAGGCCACCGACCCAGGAGAGGTACCGCGCAACCACAGTTCCTTCGAGACCGAGTTCCGCCCGAAGCGCGGCCACGGCGTCCTCCGTGGCGTTGAGTCCCAGCATGAAGGCCGCCGGGTCGCCAGGAATCACTTCGATGACGCCGAATATCGCCAGACTTGCCACCGCTAGGCTAGCGCAGAGCGAAACCAGTCTGGAGAGGGCGTATCTGATCATTCCCGGAACGTCCGGCTCGCGAAGACCCTCCTTCCGGACGGCTTCGACCTGAACATACCAGCGAAGCGGCCCTGAAATCCTGATCTCCGCATTGCGACAGGTCGCCTCGGCACGCAGCCTGCTCGCGAGCCGAGGCTACTGAAGCAGGGTCAGGTCACTCCTGCCAGCTCACGCCGGTCAGATCATTCGCCTGGGTTGGAGCGTTTGGCCAAAGCCCCTGTATCCTGGCGTTAGCAACTCCGGTTCGTGCCAGCTGGAACAGGTAGCCGTTGACATAGTCCTCGGCGATTATCCGCTGTGCCTTGGCCAGTATTGCTGACCTCTCCGCCGGATCGCTCGCCAGATCCAGCTCTTTCATCAGGTTCTGAAATTCCGGATTGTCATACTGGAAATAATAGTCCGGCCGGGCATAGATGTTGATATCCATGGGTTCGGTGTGGCTGACGATGGTCAGATCGTAATCCTTGCCCCGGAACACCTGTTCCAGCCACTGGGCCCATTCGAGGTTGGAGATCTCCGTTTCGATACCCACCGCCCGCAGCTGCGCCGCAACGATTTCGCCTCCCCGACGGGCATAGCTCGGCGGTGGCAGCTTCAGGGAAAGTGTCAGGCCCTCCGCCCCCGCCTCTGCGAGAAGCTGCATGGCCAGTTCGGGATCATATGCCGAGTTCCCCGTCAGATCGACATAGTCGGGATTGTGCGGAGCGAAATGCGTTCCAATCGGTGTGCCGTATCCGAACATGGCCCCGTCAATGATCTCCTGCCGGTTGATCGCATGGGCGATCGCCTTGCGTATCCGAACGTCGCTGAGAGCCTCAGCCCTGTTGTTGGTCGACAGGATGGTTTCGCCTTCGGTTGATCCGATCAGCAGTTGAAACCTTGGATCCGCCCCGAACTGGGCCAGCGTCTCAGGCGCCGGGTAACCGGGAAAAGCGTCCACATCCCCTGCCATCACCGCTGCGAACGCGGCCGTCGGATCGCTGATGAACTTGAATGTCGCGCTGGCAAGCGCAGGCTGCTCACCCCAGTAATCGGGATTCCGAACCAGTTCGATCCGATCACCCTGCACCCAGCGGCTAAACATGAACGGACCCGTACCGACCGGTTCCGTGGCGGCCTGTTCGACGGATTCCGGTGCTACGATTACGGCGTCTCCCCACGCCATATTGGTGATGAATCCCCCATTTGGAGCGCTGAGCGTGACTTTCACCGTCACGTCATCCACGACCTCGACGTTTTCGATGCCAGCGAACAGCGCTTTCTGGGCATTGGTCGAATCCTCAGCCCGCGCCCTGTCAAGCGAGAACTTCACGTCATGCGCCGTCATGTCCGACCCATCGTGGTATTTCACGCCTGACCGCAGGTGGAAGGTATAGACGGTTCCGTCATCACTGACGTCCCAGCGTTCCGCCAGCCCGGGTGCGACCGATCCATCCGACCTGTACCGGGTCAGCCCTTCGAAGACATTGGCGTAAACAACTTCGTCAATCGCAGCCGCTGCCCCCCCCGTAGGATCAAGATTCGGCGGCTCAAGCTGCATTCCGACCGTGATGCTGTCCTGGGCAAAGGCAGCACCCGCGCCGAGCGCCAGGATAGTGGCGGCAGTTTTCAGTACATGTTTCACTTCGACCTCCCTTCACAGGTTCCGTTCATGGCAATGCTAGCGCGGATGGTGAGCCTTGGGAAGGGACCTAAGGCCTGTCCAATAGAGGTATCGCACAAATGTCGGTTGTGGTTACGCGGACGGTGGCTTTCCGGCCCAGGGCTGCAGACCAGCATGGCCCGGAGAGCGGTACACAGGAAATACCACATCGTTCCAGACCGTCTCATCAGGCGTGGAAACCCGACAATCGAAAGTCCTCCATTCGCTGAACGGGAGCCTTCCGCTCCGTCTCTGCGGGGACGGCGGTGGCCGGGTGCGTAAGTTTCGTCGACCTCACCGAGCACGGGGAGTAGTAGCTGGATTTGGCACCGGCTGTCCGACCTGACCTATGGCACCCCGTCGCAGGACACAGGGTCGACGGCGCTGCGGGCACTTGATCCCCTGCCCTTCAGCGAGGCCTTCGCACGGTTTCGGATTCATTTGGCGAGGCGCTTGCGGCATTTGGAACGCTCGCAGGAGCGGCAACCGGATTCAAATATGCGCGCCGAAATGGGAGTGACAATTGGCCGTATTCCCCGGATGATCCTGATCCGGCTGGCTCTTCCGACTGACCATCGGCCGAAGAAAGTCCTTACGCTGCCATCCCTGCCGGAGCCGGCCAACTGACCGGATCCGGATCTGACGCGCCGGTTTTCCCGGTGTCGCCGCGGCCTTCATGAGAAAGCGCTAACCCACACCGAATTGATCGCCGCGTCTGCTCCCTTCTTCACGACTTCCCGGTCATTGTCGGATGCAGGCCTGTTTCCTTCGAGTGCCCCGATGTTGCGCATCTGAGATGCCCGCCAATTGTCCGGCATTTAGTGGAAGCTGTAGAAGACTCTGCGCTTCATGGCATTGTATTCCATTCCTCTCAATCAACCGATGTAAATGGCGAGAGTGACCGCAATAGCCAGCGCAAGATAAAATGGGCACAGGGTTATTGAAAACGTTGCTCCACGCCAGCTCCGGTCAAAGTCGGAAGTATTCATTGAGAAGTCAATCTGATCTTCTTCCAATTTCCGAACACGGTCGTAAAGGTCACGGAACAACCGTTCCTGCCACAAGAAGTAGCCGTCGAGCCCCCAGAAAACCAGCACCGGGACAAAACCTATGGCGGCAAGATCCGTTCGACTCTCTGTGACCAGCAAAACAAGAAGCGCCGAGACGAGGATCACGGCCCATCCTTTCATTCGGAATGAGTCGGTAGCGAGACGATTGACGACGCCCTGAATGAATTCGAGGTGCTTTTGTTTTGCACTCATCGGCACCCTCCTGCAGCCCAATGTCTCCTGCCGTTGGACACTGCGGACCCAATGTCAATCTGGTCCAAGGCGCACCTGCTGCGACTTTCGTTAGCGATTATCCATAGCGTGGTAACTCTTCCTTGACCATAGGGGTATCGCATGGCTGTCATGCCCAGGGGTCCCGGAGTAGTGGGCCGTCGTTCCAGCCCGCCTTTTTCCTCATCACCCGGATGGATCCGCCGTCCTTCGCCTGAGTGGGCAGCTTCATCGCCATGTGTTTTATGATCGCGAGACCGCTCAGGGCATGGTCTTTCCGCATCCGACCGTCACCGTCAACCGTCTGGAAATGCTCGATATTCTCGCTCTCCCCGAGCCATACCAGCATGTCCTCCTGACCGGAATCCTGGTTCGCCTTAGCGCGAGCAGGTGATCCGCCCCCGGTCACGGATCTTTTTCACCATTGCGCACTGGCAGCCCTTGGCGGCGGTCATGACGGTCGCCACTTCCAGGTGGAGCGGATCGAGCGGTTCGGGGATGCCCCCTATCCCGTTTCCCCTGTTCGCGTAGAGCCGCTGCCCCAGGATCTGGTGCCGGTCATCACACCAGGCAACAGAGATCATGTGCAGGGGCGCCATTCCGCCAGCCACCGGGCCTCGCCGAAAGGCACGGGACCAAGCTCCCGCAGCACCGCCGACAGGGTGTCGTGCGACGGGGTGCCATGGGGCAGATCGGACAGCAAGGGCGAAACATCCAGCCAGCGCTCCCCGAATTCGACGATGTCGACAGCACTTCCGCACCCTCATACCATCCCGCAGGAACAGGGGATAGGGTTCCAGTCCAGCGTATGGAGGACCTTTGACTGGAGCCGGGGGTCTTCGAGACCTGACATGACGGAATGGAATGAGGTTGTCCCTTTCATGGTACCGCTCTCCGGTTCGTGCAGGTCTGCGGCCCCGGACCAGACGGCCAGCGTCTGCCCGACCGAACCCGCCATTCATGCGATACCCCGAGCTCTTCCTACCCCCCTTCCCCGTCGAAGGAAGTGAGATCCGCAAGCGCCAGCGCCATCACCTTGGCGCTGTCGAGCATATCCTGAATCCCGATCCATTCGTCAGGCTGATGCGCAAGGTCGAGTATGCCCGGTCCATAGGCAATGCAGTTGTCCAGGCGTCCTATCCGATCTATGTGTTTCTGGTCATAGGTTCCCGGCGACACCACATAGTCTGGCCTGCGCGCGATCACGCGCTCGATGGCGGCGGCAACCGTTTTCACAATTGGCGCGTCGCGTGCCGTCATTGTCGGTGTGATCCCCCAGAGATCGCGGATTTCGTATTCGAAACCCGGGCGCTTTGCCCTGATTCGTTCGAGCATGTCAGCGATCTCGGCCTTTACCGACTCCATGTCCTCCTCGATGAGAAAGCGCCGGTCTATGGTGATGCGGCACCGATCAGCCACGCAGGCCGCCGGAAACCCGGTATAGCCGCTCTCCGGTTCCGCTTCGCCGCCGTGAATGGAATTGACGTTTAGCGTGGATTGCCGCGCGCTCTCAGGGACAACCGGCATTGCCGTGCGCCTGCCTGCCAGAAGCGGATAAAGGTAACGCTCCATTTCCTCCAGGACGGCACCCATATGACGGATAGCGGAATCCCCCAGAAACGGCATTGAGCCGTGGGCGATACGCCCCTTGGTCTCGATCTCGGCCCACCATACGCCGCGATGTCCCAGGCATATTCGGTCCTTATTGAGTGGTTCCGGAATGATGACATGCTGCACACGGTCCGGATCGAACAGCCCCTGCTCCGCCAGGAACGCCACGCCTCCGTAACCACCGGATTCCTCATCCGCCGTGCCACTGATCTCAATCGCCCCGGCGAATTGCGGGCATACCGAAATGAATGCCTCGGCCGCAACGATGGATGCCGCCAGCCCCCCCTTCATGTCGCAGGCGCCGCGGCCATAGATGCGGTCACCTCTTACCTCACCGCCGAAAGGATCCACCGTCCAGCCGTGTCCGACCTCGACGACATCCGTATGCCCGTTGAAATGCACGCACTCACCAGACTCCGCGCCATCCCGCCTCGCCAGGATATTCCAGCGCGGATGGAGATCACTGTCACCTGGCGATCCTCTGGCGCGCATCAGCCTGCATTCGAACCCTGCCGCAGCGAGCCGCCGTTCCAGAAACTCGCAGATCTCCCGGTAGCAGTTTCCCGGAGGATTGGTGGTGGGAATGCGTATCAGGTCCTGTGTCAACCGAACGAGGTCGTCCCGACGACTGTCAACTTCCTTCGAAAGGCGTAACCCAACCGATTCCATCCTGTCATCCTAACCCGCTGAGCCTGACATGGCGAATGCGAATTCCGTCGACTTTGCCTGCTGTTCGCACATTACCAGGATTCCATATCGCAGCAAAAAGGCCGGGCACTGGCCCGGCCTTTCCATTGCGATATGCATGTCGGTCAGTTGATCTTCGCAACCTCTTCGCGGATCTTCGCCACGGCTTCCTCAGCGCTGATCTCATCGTCAATGTATTCGCGAACAATCCGGTTGAAGAGCAGCGAGTTCACGATTTTCGACGCCCTGCTGAGCTGCCCTTCGCTAAGACCCCAGCGGTCACCGGTCGACAGGCCGGCGACAATGTTGTCGATCACGTCCTGCGGATAGATATCGGCCAAGGGCGCCTTTCGGTCGACGCCGACCGGCAGGGATGCCCATTCCATGACATAGGCTTCAGGATCCGAGGAATTGCCACGGCGCACCGGGAACTTGCCCTCCGGCGCGATGCGCAGGATGTAGCTATAGCCCTCATCCATCACAAAGTTGACGAACTCGATCGCGGCATCGGTGTCGGCGTCAGTCGTGATGCCCATGTAACGGATGTCAGCCCAACCGGCACCACCAGGATTTGACGGTCCCGAAATGCGCGTGACGAATCCGGTTCTCGAGGCGAGTTCACGACTGGTGGGATCATCATTGATGGTCGGTGGCGCACTGTCGCGCAGGCCGGCCAGTTCGTCCATGATGAAGGGTGACCAGATGATCATCGCGGCCTTGCCGGCGAAATACAGCTCACGTGACTGCTTCCAGTACAGCTCACCCTCAGGCGACGCAGCGGCCATCTGCTTATACATCTCAAGCGCCTCGGTCAGCTTGCGGGCGCTGTCTTCGTCGCTGTCATCGCCAACGGGCGAGTAACCATTGGCCAGCAGGACATGTTCGAGCACCTGCATCATAAAATTTTCGTCGATCTTGGTGGCGGCCACAAAGCCGAACATGTTGTCGCCATCATGAAGTTTCTCGATGGCGGCTGCGATGTTCTCGTAGGAATCCGGAGCGGCAAGGCCGTGCTCTTCGAACAGGTCCTTGCGGTAGACCACCATCTGGGTCCATCCATCAACCGGAACGGAAGCGTATTCGCCGTTGCCGACGCCTGCGATGTCAAGCGGCCGCGAGGCGAATGTTCCTGCCCCCAGCGCCTCGACCACCTCGGTGGCGGAACCTGCGTCAAGGATTCCCGCCTCTGCCCAGGGCTGCAGGTACTGGATTGAGTGATAGACCACGTCCGGCATGTCGCCGGCGGCGAAGGCCGCGGTCATGCGGGTGCCAAGATCCGTTTCCGTAACCGGCACGACCTCGACGGTATGGCCGGTCTTGGCCGAGAAGGCGGCGGCCATCTCTTCCTGGATCGCCACGCGGTCGGGCTGCTCCTCCGGCGTCCAGAAGGTTATGGTTTCGGCATGTGCCAACTGCGCGGCCAGAATGGCACCTATGGTCGCCGTTCCGAGTGTTTTGGGCATTCTCTAGTCTCCCTATGAGCGGACTGAATCGTCACTGTTCTGACGGGGCTCTGGCCATCGATTCGGCGAGAGCAACCACAACCCGCATTATCTGATAAAACGTTCTATCAAGTCAACCTCCATATATGGAAATATCTTGGGGAATTCTCTCAACATTTTGACAATTCAGGAGCTTGACAGGAGCAATCGGAAAAACGTTATATCAGCACATGCTCGAAGAAGGCGTATATGGGAGCGATGGGGGGCCGGTTCGCAAACCAGCGACGGCCAATATGGCCGCGCGTCCGACGATCCGTACGGTTGCCCAGGAAGCGGGAGTGTCGATTTTCCACGGTCAGCCAGGTCCTACGTGGACAGGGACGCATTTCGGACACCACCCGACGCAGGGTCCTTCGGATTGCCAAGAAGATCGGCTATGTCCAGGACCGCCGCGCCGCGGCCATGCGGTCAGGTGAAAGCCGTGAGGTCGGACTTCTCATCCACAACATCCGCAACCCATTCAACGCGGAAGTCGTGGTCGGCGTGAACTCATATCTTGAGGAACAGGGCTATCTGGTCTTCGTGCTCGACGCGCTTGACGACCCGGTGCGGCAGCGGCGCTACCTGCAGACGATGATGGCTGGCTCACCAGCCGGGCTGCTTTGGGTTCCCGCCACTGGAACGGATCAGGAAACGGTGGACTGGGTGCGCGCCCGCAAACCCGACAACGGTGTCTCTCCTGCGCCCATTGCCGGGCCATCCTTTTGATCATGTGGGAATCGATTCCACCCTGGGCGCATCGCTGGCCACGCGTCACCTTCTGGATCTCGGACACAGGCGCCTCGCTTTTCTGGGCGGCGACCATAAATCGGAGACCATCATCCAGCGAATCGGCGGGTTCGCCACCGCGATGATCAGTGTGGGGGCCGCGCCGGATATCGTCTGGCCCTGCGCCGAAACCAAGGCCGCGGCGATGGACGCGACGGTGCGCCTTCTGGCCAAACATCCCAGCGTCACAGGACTGGTCTGCAACTGCGATGTGGTAGCCGTCGGCGCAACGCTTGGGCTTTCGCGCCTGGGACTGACGGCTGGCCGCGACGTGTCGGTTACGGGCTTCGATGACATCGAGGACGCCCGGCTCTGGTCACCGCCCCTCACAACGGTCGCCGTCGACCCCGTTGGAATCGGGAGACAGCTTGCAGTATCGCTTCTGGAGCGTAAGTCCCGAAGTCAGTCGCCGCTTCGCACCGTGAACCTCCCGGTACAGCTGATGGTGCGGACCTCGTCCGGTCCGCCAACTGGAGATGTCGGATGAGCGAAACCCCCAACACTGACATCATGCGTGCGAGAAAACGTATAGGACCCATCGCCCGAAGGGAGATGCGCCTTGCCTTCACAATGCTATTTCCCACGGTCGCGACCGTTCTGTTCGTCGTACTTGTTCCGGTGCTGGCGAATTTCTGGATCAGCGTAAAGCCGGTCGAACTGGCGGATCTGCGCGCCGCCAAACCCCTGGTGAGGGAGCGGGTGCGTGGAGAGGTCGCGGCGGCGGGAGACACCTACCAGATCGAATACCGGGTACGGTCGAGTTCGCCAAGTGAGCCGGTATTCGACGTCACAATGGCCGACATGGTTCCGGAGGGACTTCGAATCACCAGTATCGAGGCCCCCTGCATCGCCGACGGCCAGATCATCCGCTGCGACTTCGGCACGCTCGAACCAGGCAAGCAGAGGCGCATAAGGGGTGTCCTCACCGCCACCGAAGCCCATTTCGCAACAGGTGCCAGCCCACCGAAAGACACCAAACCTGAAATCACCGGTCATGCGCCGAACGCCCTGACCAGTCTGGAGTTCACCTTCGACAATTTCCGCCAAATATTCGACGCTTCGGAATTCTGGGAGGTGCTATGGGTGAGCATTGTCTACACCGTTTTCGGCACTGGGGGCGCCCTTCTGCTAGGATTGCTTGCGGCCCAGCTGATGATGACCGCATTTCCGGGACGCGCGCTGTTTCGCGGGCTGTTTCTCTTTCCCTACGTCTCGCCGGTGATTGCGGTGGCGTTTACCTGGATATTCCTGCTTGACCCGTTTTCGGGAACGATGAACGCCATCCTGCAGCAGACAGGCGTTACGGACGGCGCAATCAACTTCCTGGGCAAGCGCGGCATTGCGCTGTGGACCGTGATCGCCTTTGAGGCCTGGCGCTATTTTCCGCTCGCCTTCCTGTTCATCCTCGCCCGAATGCAGTCGCTGAGCACGGATCTCGACGAGGCCGCCGAAATGGATGGCGCGACTCCGTTCCAGAGGTTCTGGTACATTTCCCTCCCACAGCTCATCGGCATCATCTCCACATTGTTCCTCCTGCGTTTCATCTGGACATTCAACAAGTTCGACGACATTTTCCTGCTAACCGGCGGTGCCAGCGGCACCCGAACCCTGACCGTCAACGTATACGAACAGGCATTTGCGCTCTCGAACCTTGGAGCGGGTGCCGCGGTCGCCGTGGTGATCTTCTTCATGCTTGCCATATTTGTCGGGTTCTACTTCCGGTTCGCCCCTAAAGAGGAGGGCATGTGATGGCCCGAGGCATTACGCTTGCCGCCGTTCTTGGTGGGATCTGGGGCTTCATCGCCGCCATTGTCCTTGGCATTTCGGTAACACTGGTCTTCGGAGTCGACACGGAGATGACCGCGACAGCGGCCCTGATCGCCGGCATTCCGGCAGCGGTTTCCCTATTGTTCGGACGTGACCTTGGCTGGAGTGGGCGAACCGCATTTCTGGTGGCCATGCTGGTCCATGCCGTAACGTTCTGTCTACTGACGCAGCTTTCGCCCCTCGGCCTACCGCTGGGCAAGGTGCCGGTGACCGGCGTTGTGGTCGCCCTGACGCTTGCCGCCGTCACGGTGGGAGCCATTGCGATCGCATTCCACGAACGGGACTGGCGTAGCCTGAACCGTTACCGCATGGAGGAAGTCATTGCGCGCACGCTTAAGGGGCTGGGCTTCGTCTTCTTCGGAAGCATCGTGCTGCTTCCGTTCTATGCCATGCTGATGACCAGCTTCAAGAAACAGGCCGATCTACTGGTCGATCCCCTCGATTACTCGATCGACCTGACCCAGGGCTTTGCCCAGCTGTTCTCCAGCTATATCGAGCTGTTCGTCACGTTTGACTTCGGACGTTTCATCCTGGTCTCCACAGTCGTGTCCCTGTCCACGGTGTTTCTGACACTGGCGGCGTCGATCCCCGGCGCCTATGCGATCAGCAGGCTGCGCTTTCCCGGCCGCCTGGCGTTTTCGCGCTCGATCCTGATGATCTACATGGTGCCCGCGATCGTACTCGTGATCCCGCTCTATGCGGTTTTTTCCCAGCTTGGCCTGCGAGACAGTCTGCTTGGTCTGCTGATCGTCTATCCCGCCACGACCATCCCGGTATCACTATACATGCTCCAGGGCTATTTCCGCGGCCTGCCAGGCGAGCTGGAAGAGGCCGGGCTGATGGATGGCTGCTCGCGTCTGGCGGTCATCTGGCGCATCACGCTGCCGCTCTCACTGCCTGCAATCGCTTCAGTGGCGCTCTACGTGTTCATGATCGCCTGGAATGAATTCCTGTTCGCATTCATGTTCATCGACAGTCCCGAAATCTTTACCCTCTCCCGCGCCGTGGTTTCGCTCAACTCCTCCGAGGTGCCACGCCAACACCTGATGGCAGGGGCAGTGATCGTAACGATCCCGGTACTGGTGATCTTTCTCTGGTTCGAGCGGTTCCTGGTTCAGGGGCTCACCGCAGGAAGCGTAAAGGGTTAGGGCATGGACGACCAAACGATCCCATCGCATGACGAAATCGCGCGTGACATCCTGCGCCGCAACGATCGGGGTGGGCACACGATTCCAACCAGCGGCCTCTATCCGTACCAGTGGAACTGGGATTCGGTCTTCGTGTCACTCGGTCTGGCCACATTCGACCGCGACCGCGCATGGCGGGAACTGGAGACCCTGTTTGAAGCCCAGTGGCCGGACGGTATGGTCCCGCACATCATTTTCCGTGCTGATGATCCGAGCTACTTCCCCGGCCCTTCGGTCTGGAGAGCCGGCACAGGACCACTGGCATCCTCGGGCATCACCCAACCTCCGGTCGCCGCCTCGGCGATTCTGGAACTGGCCAGGACAGAGCCGGAACGCGCACGGCCATTTCTCGCAAAGCTGGATGCCTGGCACCGCTGGTTTCATGCGGCTCGCGACCCGGATGGACTAGGCGTCATCGCCGTCACTCATCCATGGGAATCTGGTCGCGACAACCTGCCTGACTGGGATGCGCCGGGCGCCGTCATCGATGTATCGGATATCCGGGACTACCAGCGCCGGGACACGGATCTGGTCGGCGCTGACATGCGACCGCACAAGGCCGATTATGACCGCTACATCGCGCTGGTGCGATTCGGGGCGGAGCGGCGATGGGACCAGCGCAGAATCTCCTCAGAAAGCCCGTTCTTCGTCGCCGACCCTGGCACGACCGCCATTCTTCTGCGCGCCGAACGTGATCTTGCGGCCCTGGCGCAGCTGCTGGGCGAACCCTCCGCCGGAGTTGCCGGGCGCATCGCCCGTATGGAAGCCGGTTTCGACCGACTCTGGAACCCGGAGGCTGGCAATTACTGCGCGCTTGATCTGAGAACGGGAAGACATGCGGAGGTCGGCACTTCGGCCGGTTTTCTGGCGCTTTACGCTGGCATCGTGGACCGCAGGGCGGAACTGCTGGAGCAGCTTGCCATACTTGACCGTAGGACTGGCCGTCTGGTGCCGAGCTATGATCCACGCAGCCCCCTATTCGATCACCGTCGTTACTGGCGCGGTCCGGTCTGGACGCATGTGAACTTCATGATCGCCCGGGGACTAGGCGAGCTCGGTGAGGAAACCTGGGCCAACCGGCTGCGCGGCGACACCGCCGCTCTCATTCGCAGTGCAGGGTTCTCGGAATATTTCAGCCCGGTCACTGGCGAGGGCTGCGGTGGAGGAACGTTTTCCTGGACAGCAGCGATCTGGCTTGCCTGGGGTCTAGGGGAAGTGGAGGGACAGAACTGATGGGCGCGATCGGGCTGACAGGCATTCACAAGTATTTTGGTGATGTTCACGTGATCAAGGGTGTGGACCTGGAGATCGACGATGGTGAGTTTGTCGTCTTTGTCGGTCCGTCAGGATGTGGCAAGTCAACAATGCTTCGGCTTGTATCCGGGCTGGAGGAAGTCACCGTCGGCACGGTTGAGATCGAAGGCAAGGATGTCACGGCTCTTGGCGCGGCCGAGCGAGGGCTTGCGATGGTCTTCCAGTCCTACGCCCTCTATCCACACATGACAGTTCGCGACAATATGGGGTTTGGCCTCAAGGTCGCAGGGACGACCCAGGCCGCTCGCGAGGAGGCGGTTGGCCGCGCCGCGGACATTCTCCAGCTTGGCCCCCTGCTCGACCGCAGGCCCAAAGAGCTTTCCGGCGGTCAGCGTCAGCGGGTAGCGATCGGACGCGCCATCGTGCGCGAGCCTGCGGCATTCCTGTTCGACGAACCGCTGTCCAACCTTGACGCGGCGCTGCGCGTCCAGATGCGGATCGAGATAGCCCGCCTGCATCGCCAGCTCGGCAAGACGATGGTGTATGTTACCCACGACCAGGTCGAGGCGATGACCCTTGCCGACCGCATCGTGGTCTTTGATTCCGGCGTGATACAGCAGCAGGGCCCGCCACTGGAGCTTTACCGCCATCCATCGAATCTCTTTGTCGCCACATTCATCGGCTCGCCAAAGATGAACATCGTTCCCTGCGAATCGACGCAAGGCGGTATCAGGCTCGCCAATGGCACCGTGATTGACATTCCGGGCCTTGGCGGCGATGCCCGTCATTTCGGCATCCGCCCGGAACATCTCCACCTGGCATCCGGTGGCGAGGCAATCCTGACCGGCACTGTCGGTGTTGCCGAACATCTGGGAAGCGACAGCTTCGTTCATGTCGACGTTCCGGGAATGGACCCCGTCAATATCCGGATCGCAGGCGGCGTCGACATCTCCGAGGATCAGGAGACCGGCCTCAGCTTTGACCTGGCGGATGCGCATATATTCAGCGAAGACGGAAATCGACTGGACTTTGGCTGACCTGTGTGGCGGAATTGGCTGAGCCTCCATCCGAACCGTGATCCGTGTCCCTGCCCGCAATTCCCGACTTCGTAATCAGCCTTCCGCATTGAATGGATGCCACTGGTATTGCTGTAATCTCGCCAACCGCGCCTGGCCTGCCCGCTTCAGGATGCAGGAATCGACACGGTCAGGTAGAGACGCATAGCCGTGGCGTGCGGGATCCGTGATTCCGGCATAGGGTGCGGTGCTGGCATTCATCATTCGGCGCGACCCTACTGACCGGCGGACCAAACATCGCGGCACAATCGGGTGACATCGGTGATTTTCGTCGAACCTGTCGCCAACGTCCCAACGTCATCAGTAGCACTTGCCGCGTGCGCTGATTGGCCAGAGCGTCTCAACCCTTCCATCACGCAGGCCGACATACCAGTCATGCACGTTGCAGGTTGGGTCGCAGTGGCCTGGAATCAGCCTCAGCCTATCGTTGACTTTCAGCACATGTTCTGGATCCGTGATCACGCCATGCTCGTCCGAACACTCAACGTATCTGACATCGCTGCGCCCAAGGATTACCGGCAGACCGCTATCCACCGACTGTGCCTTGAGACCAGCATCGCAGATCGCCCTGTCAGGCTTGGCATGGCTCATGACCGAAGTGAGAATGAAGAGTGCGTATTCCCATTCGCCTTCGTCAATTCGATTACCGGCCCTGTCGAGAATCCGACCGTAATCCGCGTCCATGAATGCGTAGGAGCCGCATTGCAGCTCATTGTAAACTCCAGAGGCACTCTCGAAATAATATGAGCCAGTACCTCCCCCTGAAACCAGTTCGGGTTCAAGCCCCTCTGCCTTCAGGGCCGTCACCGCTTCTCTGACCATAGCGATGGCGGTGTCCACCTTCTCCCTGCGTGCCTCATATCGCTCGATATGCTGCATCGCGCCCTGATAAGCCTGGATGCCAGAAAAGCGGAGATGGCCCGCCGCGTCGATGGCTTTGGCGATTTCCACAACTTCAGGCGTCGTGGTCACACCACAGCGCCCCGCACCGCAGTCGATCTCAACAAGGCATTCAATGCACGTATCATGCCTTCCCGCACCAGCCGAAAGTTCGGCCACGTTGTCGATGTCATCAACGCAGACAATGGTCCGGGCCCCTAGCTTGGGCAACCGGGCCAGACGGTCGATCTTGACCGGGCCGCGCACCTGATTTGACACCAGCAGGTCGGCAATTCCGCCGCGGGCGAAAACCTCGGCCTCCGAAACCTTCTGGCAGCAGACGCCCACGGCACCGCCCAGTTCATGCTGAAGTCTGGCCACGTCAACCGACTTATGCATCTTGGCATGGACCCTTAGGCGCATGCCGTGTGTTTTGGCAAATTCACCCATCTTCGTGATGTTGCGTTCCAGCGCATCAAGTTCGAGGATGAGGCAGGGTGTCTGGATCTCGCTCTCTTCCATGCCCGGCAGGGCGGGCACGTCGTATCCAACCTCAAGCTTTCCGGTATCGCTGTAATTTTCCACGGAACCTCCATTTCAGGTAGTGTTTCGGTTTGAAATGCTCTTTTCTGTTCAGCCAGGATTGGACTTCATATTCTCCAGGACAGAACGGATCATCCATGTCACTTTCATCGGGTTTCGACTCCGGACCGTCCGTATCCCGTACAGTCCTTACTGTCGCTTAGGTCCCGATGCCTGCCTCTTCAACCAGCCAGGTGCGGAAACTGGAATCGGACAGTAATATGTCTGGTCCAGACGCTGCTGCGGCGCCCCTTATGGACCAGATGCTCACGGAAGTCCTCAACATCCATTTCTTTCGGAAACCGCCAGCCGTCCTCATCCTTTTCTGAGTTATCCCTAAGGCAATTGACCGCAACCAATTTCATGCCATTCCTGAAATTCCGCATGACCGCTCCAGTCAGGAACAGGCTTTCCTGCATCTCCCTGGATGTCTGGTTACGGCAACAGGGCTGTCGCCGTTCCGCCGCGTCGTCTTGAACATGCGTCCAGTTCACTCTCGACAGGTCACCGTCCACCAGTCCGACGGCGCTACCCAGCGCCTGGAACGAGTGATGCAGATACCTTGGCCAGCCATTGCTGTCATCGAGAAGTCTACGGAGATTTAGGTCTACACCATCCCTGTCAGCTCCCCTGACCAGACCGAATTTCTCCCTGAACCCCTGGGAATGGTCCAGCCTTTCCGCTTCAGTCAGGGGTCGATCTCATGGATGTATTCCGGTCGTGTCAGTACAGCTTTATCAAGAGTGTTCCATAAGTCCGCGAGGCTGGCAGGGGCGGACTGTTGTCATGTAACGACTGCAGGAAGAGAGCCTGTTCCGAAGCCTTCGGCCAGCTGAACCGCTGCGCCTCGTCAATCGCCAGGAACAGTGGCGTCTTCCAGCTTCGGGCCGGAAACATCCATACGAGATCATGACTGTCTTTCGGTCTTTCTCCAATCCGCCTGATAAAGGACCGTAAGGCGCGTGAAACAGTGCGGTGATGCGACGGATTGCGCTGGACCTGGTGAGGTCCGCGACGGAGCGGAAAGTGTTGCACTTGTATGGCCTCCTTCACGGAAACCCCGTCATGCCCGAACGCGCCGTATGGCGCTCTCCGCGCCTCTCGCACCATTCGATCTTGCGACCGACCTGATTGATGGGATGAATGTGCTGTCCGCGACCGGGCGCCAGTTGCGCCTGAAGCCTATATGAAGTGCATGACAGTCAATCAGTCTGGGCGCGCATTCCGGCCGCCTGCCATTGTCGCGGAGATCTGGCTGGAATACCATGCTGCTGCGGTTCCAGATCGCCCTATGCGGTGGTTTGAGAATGGTGGAGTTGATTTGCTGAAGGAGGAGATGTGCCCGATCAGAAGTTTGGCGTGTTTGGCGACATCGTGGAAATGACCCCGGAGCCGCTGCGACCCGTAACTGTCCGGCTCAGGGAACTCCTGCTGTCCGTTGATCCGGGCGCCTGTATTGTTGTCAGGCTCGGCGACCGAGCGGCGACATTTGGTGTCGGCCCAAAGAAGATGAGTGAAGGCTACTGCTACATCATTCCCCACACGGATTGGGTCAATCTCGGCTTTTACAGGGGCGTTGACCTCCCGGACCCCGACAAGCTCCTCGAAGGCACCGGAGCCAGGATGAGACATATTAAACTCCGTACAGTTGAAGACTGTGATAACCCGAGGCTCGTCGAGATGATCCGCCGTGCCCATAACGAGCGCAGAACTGCGCTGGGACATGCCTGAAGCGGTCATTTCGACTCCTCACTTCCGCCCCGAAGACGCATTCGAAGCTGTGTTCACCTGAGAATCCTGCCCTCGCCCCGATCAGCATCGAAGCCGGGATTTCCCGGCGGACACTTACTGGAATTTTAAGCTTGAAATATATTCCCGACCACGCAAGAATGCTCGCAGGAATCGCTCAAGGGACGATCCGTCATGCGCATTGCCTGCCTTGGAGGAGGGCCCGCTGGCCTCTACTTTGCCATCTCGGTGAAACTGCGCGATCCGGCACATGAGGTCACGGTCATCGAGCGCAACAGGGCCGATGATACCTTTGGCTGGGGCGTTGTCCTGTCCGATGACGCGCTGGAGAACATGGAGCGCAACGATGCTCCGTCAGCTCACGCGATCCGTGACCATTTCGCCTATTGGGACGACATCGCGGTGGTGCATAGGGGTGTCCGCACGGTGTCCGGCGGGCACGGCTTCGCGGGAATCGGCCGCAAACGGATGCTGGTGCTCCTGCAGGACCGTGCGCGCGAACTGGGTGTGACGCTGCGATTCGAAACCGAGGCTGGCCCGGTGACGGACTACACCATCGACTACGACCTGGTCGTGGCCTGCGACGGAATCAACAGCCGGGTGCGCACCGAATGGGCCGAGCATTTTCGCCCCGATATCGACATCCGCGAATGCAAGTTCATCTGGCTCGGAACCAGGCAGAAATTCGACGACGCCTTCACGTTCATCTTCGAACAGACCGAGTATGGCTGGATCTGGGCCCATGCCTATCAGTTCGATGCCGAAACCGCGACTTTCATCCTTGAATGCCAGCAGGACACCTGGGACCGCTTCGGCTTCGAGCATATGACAAAGGAAGAGATCGTCGAGACCTGTCGGGCGACCTTTGCGGACCACCTGGGCGGTCATGCGCTGATCTCGAACGCGGCGCATCTGCGCGGCGCGGCCGTCTGGATGAACTTCCCCCGCGTGATCTGCGACAACTGGTACCGGGAAAACGTCGTACTGATGGGTGATGCGGCTGCAACGGGGCATTTCTCGATCGGTTCAGGCACGCGTCTGGCCTTCGACAGCGCGATCGCGCTTGCCACCCTGCTGCATGAGGAAGCCGATATGCAGCGTGCCTTCGAGCGCTATCAGGAGGAGCGCCGTCTTGAGGTTCTGCGCCTGCAGTCGGCGGCACGTAACTCCCTGGAATGGTTCGAGCAGGTCGATCGTTATCTCGACATGGATCCGGTACAGTTCAATTACTCGCTGCTGACCAGGTCGCAGCGCATCAGCCACGAAAACCTGCGCCTGCGCGACAGGGCATGGCTGGAGAGCGCCGAGCGCTGGTTCATGGACAGGGCTGGCGTCAGCGCGGGTGCTGCGCTGCGCGCGCCAATGTTCACGCCCTTCATGCTGCGCGAAATGGATCTGAAGAACCGCATCGTCGTTTCTCCCATGGCGCAGTATAAGGCCGAGCAGGGCTGCCCGACCGACTGGCACCTGATCCATTATGGCGAGCGCGCCAAGGGTGGTGCGGGGCTGGTCTATACCGAAATGACCTGCGTCAGCGCGGAGGGGCGGATCACGCCAGGTTGTCCCGGGCTCTACGCGCCCGAGCACGAGGCGGAGTGGCGGCGGCTCACAGAGTTCGTTCATGACCATACCGACGCCAGGATCTGCTGTCAGATTGGCCATTCGGGGCGAAAGGGCTCGACCCAGCTGGGCTGGGAGCGGATGGATGCCCCCCTGGCTTCGGGCAATTGGGATCTGGTCAGCGCCTCGGCAATCCCATGGTCGGATGACAACACTGTCCCGCGCGAGATCACCCGGACAGAGATGGATGCCCTGCGTGACCAGTTCGTCGCATCGACGGCCATGGCCGACCGCGCCGGGTTCGACATGATCGAGCTGCACGCCGCTCACGGCTACCTCGTGTCCTCATTCCTGTCGCCGTTATCCAACATCCGTTCGGATGAATATGGCGGCACGCTGGAAAACCGGCTGCGCTGGCCGCTGGAAGTCTTTGTCGCCATGCGCGCGGTCTGGCCCGGAGGCAAGCCGATGTCCGTACGCATCTCGGCCAATGACTGGGTGGGCGAGAACGGTGTGACACCGGAAGAGGCGGTGAAAATCGCCCGCGCCTTCTGGGAAGCCGGAGCCGACCTGATCGACGTGTCCGCCGGTCAGACCACAAGAGAGGCCCAGCCGATCTACGGTCGCATGTTCCAGACGCCTTTTTCGGACCGCATCCGTAACGAGGCAGGCATCCGCACCATGGCCGTGGGCAATATCTACGAAGCCGACCATGCCAATTCCATCCTGATGGCGGGTCGGGCCGATCTGGTGGCCCTGGGCCGCCCGCATCTGGCCGATCCCTACTGGGCATTGCATGAAGCCACCCGGATCGGTAACCGCACCACCACGCCGGACTGGCCGTTACCCTATCTGGCCGGCCGGGATCAGGCGTGGCGCCTTGCCGACCGCGAAGCCGAGGCAATCCGGGCATGAGGCGGGTTCTGGTCACAGGCGGTGGCACTGGCATCGGGCGCGCCATCGCACGGGTTTTTGCCGAGGCCGGCGACGCCGTAACCATCACGGGGCGGCGACCGGAACCTTTGGTCGAAGCGGTTGAGGGATATGAAATGACCTGCCGAACGGCGGATGTGACATCCGAGACCGAGATGGACGCACTGTTTGACACTCCCTTCGACGTGGTTGTCGCCAATGCCGGCGGTGGGGTCTCAGGCAAGCTGGCCGATCTCTCGCTGGACGACTGGAACGGCACGATTCTGGTCAATCTGACAGGCGTTTTTCTGACATTTCGCGCTGCCCTGCGTGCCATGCCTGAAGGTGGGCGGCTGATCGCGATCGCTTCCACGGCGTCGCTGAAGGGTAACGCCTCCGTCCCCGCCTATACTGCGGCGAAACATGGCGTTCTTGGCCTTGTCCGTGCGGTCGCTCTGGACGTAGCGCGGCGAGGTATCACCTGCAACGCCATCTGTCCCGGCTTTACCGACACCGAGTTGGCTGAGACCGCCATTCTGGGGTTGATGGAGCGCCTTGACCTGACCCGGGACAGGGCCACATCCATGGTCGTTTCAGGCAACCCCATGCAGCGCCTGATTGATCCTGCGGAGATCGCCGCGATCGCGCTGTTTCTGGCCTCTCCCGCCGCAGCCTCGGTAAATGGGCATGCGCTTTCGGTTTCGGGAGGCGAGATATGAGACCAAAGCCGCGGCAGGTCGCTGAACCGGCCTCCAGGACCCGGCTGCGCCTGTGGCTGAAGCTTCTGAAGCTGACCTCTGGCATTGAGGCCGAACTGCGCCGCCAGCTGCGCAACGGGCACGGCACGACTCTGCCGCGCTTCGACGTCATGGCGGCCCTGTCGCGTTACCCCGAAGGCCTGAAGATGGGCGATCTGTCCGGCTATCTGAAGGTTTCGAACGGCAATGTCACCGGCATTGTGGATCGGCTGACCGAAGAGGGGCTCGCTTTGCGCGTGGCGGTACCCGGAGACAGGCGCGCCCAGCTTGCGCGCCTGACCCCAAAGGGTCAGGCGACGTTTGACGCGCTTGCCAGGCAGCATGAGGGCTGGGTCGACCGGTTGCTTGCCCGTCTCAGCGCCGAGGATGCCGCAACGCTGACGTCGCTGCTGGACAAGGCCCTGAGCAAAGGAGACGGGAATGACACTGTTTGAACCGAAGCATTTCCGCTGCCGGATCAAGGGTGGCATCGCATGCATCGCCCATGACAGGCCAGAGCGAAAGAATCCCTTCACTTTCGGCAGCTACGCCGAACTCCGCGACTGGTTCCGGGCGCTTGTCTATGCCGACAACCTGCATGCTGTCGTAATCCTGCCCAACGGCGGCAATTTCAGTTCGGGTGGTGATGTGCACGACATCATCGGCCCGCTGACGAGGATGAGTATGAAGGAACTGCTGGCCTTTACCCGTATGACCGGAGATCTGGTCAAGGCGATGCTGGGCTGCGGCAAACCGGTGATTGCCGCGGTGGATGGCGTCTGTGCGGGTGCGGGAGCGATCATGGCCATGGCTTCGGATCTCCGGATCGCGACACCAGAGGCGAAGACCGCCTTCCTGTTCAGCCGTGTGGGACTTGCAGGCTGCGACATGGGCGCCTGTGCGATCCTGCCACGCATCATTGGCCAGGGCCGGGCGGCGGAGCTTCTATATACCGGGCGCGCAATGAGTGCCGAAGAGGGGCATGCCTGGGGCTTTTTCAACCGTGTGGTTGCGGCAGAGGCGCTGGAGGAACAGGCGCTGGCACTGGCGTCCCGCATCGTGGCCGGGCCGACCTTCGCCAACTCCATGACCAAGACGATGCTGGCGCAGGAATGGTCGATGAGCCTCGATCAGGCGATCGAGGCCGAGGCGCAGGCTCAGGCGATATGCATGCAGGGCAAGGATTTCCATCGCGCCTATCACGCATTCGTCGCGAAACGGAAACCTGTATTTGAGGGAGACTGATGCCAGACAGGAGCTTTCTTCAATGGCCCTTCCTCGAACCCGAGCACCGTGACTGGGCGGAACGGGTCGAGGAGGTCGCATCTGGCCTGTGCGTCGATCACGCCGACACGGATGCCGCCTGTCGCCGCCTCGTCGCCGATCTGGGCGTGGCGGGACTGCTTGCGCCCACCGCAAGCGAAGAGGGTTCGCTGAGTGTCCGCCATCTGTGCCTTGCCCGCGAAACGCTGGCGCGCCATGACGGGCTGGCTGACTTCGCCTTCGCCATGCAGGGTCTGGGCACCGGAGCGATTTCACTGTTCGGCAATGATGCGCAAAGGGCGCGATGGCTGCCACAGACCCGCGCTGGCCGTGCGATTGCGGCCTTTGCCCTAACCGAACCGGGTTCGGGCTCGGACGTGGCCAGTTCCACCATGACCGCCACGCGGGACGGGGACAGCTATGTCCTGAACGGCGAAAAGACGTGGATTTCCAATGGTGGCATCGCGGATGTCTATACGCTGTTCGCCCGCACGGGAGAAGCCCCGGGCGCCAGGGGCCTGTCAGCCTTCATCGTCACTCCTGACCTGTCCGGCTTCGAGACCGCCGAGCGGCTTGAGACCATTGCGCCACATCCGCTGGCCAGGTTGCGCTTTGAGGGCTGCCGGGTTCCAGCCTCGGCCATGATCGGCGCGCCGGGCCAGGGTTTCCGGATCGCCATGTCGGTGCTCGACGTGTTTCGTTCGACCGTTGCGGCGGCGGCGCTCGGCTTTGCCCGGCGCGCCCTTGACGAGGCGCTGAACCGGGTATCCTCCCGCCATGTGGCTGGCGCGCCCCTGTCCGACCTGCAGATGGTGCAGGGACATATCGCCGACATGGCGCTTGACGTTGATGCGGCGGCCCTTCTGGTCTATCGTGCTGCCTGGACCCGAGACACGGGAGCGGCCCGGATCACGCGCGAAGCTGCCATGGCCAAGCTCTTCGCAACCGATCAGGCGCAACAGGTGATTGACAAGGCCGTGCAGATTTTCGGCGGTGACGGGGTACGGTCGGGCAGCACGGTCGAGACGCTTTACCGCGAAATCCGGGCGTTGCGCATCTATGAAGGTGCCAGCGACGTTCAGAAAATTATCATCGCGCGGCAGACGCTTGCCGCCTTTCAGGGTGCAACATGATGCTCAGCCCCTCTGCCCATACCGATAAATTCTCGCGTGACAACCTGCCGCCGCAGGACCATTGGCCCGATTTCCTACTGGACGGCTTCGACTATCCCGAACGACTCAACGTCGGACATGAACTGACCGACGCGATGGTCGGAAAGGGCTTTGGCGACAATGTCGCATTAATCGGCAACGGTCGTCAGCGCACCTACAAGGAGCTAACCGACTGGACCAACCGCCTGGCCCATGCGCTGGTTGAGGATCTGGGTGTGAAGCCTGGCAACCGGGTGCTGATCCGTTCGGCCAACAATCCGGCAATGGTGGCCTGCTGGCTGGCGGCGACCAAGGCGGGTGCGGTGGTGGTAAACACCATGCCGATGCTGCGGGCTGCCGAATTGACGGATTATGTTGAAAAGGCCGAGATCACCCATGCCCTCTGCGATACGCGGCTGATGGAGGACATGGTCACCTGCGCCAACGGTTCGCGTTTCCTGAAGACCGTGGCGGGATTTGACGGCTCCTCAAATCACGATGCCGAACTTGACCGACTGGCGCTGGAAAAGTCGGTTAAGTTCGGTGCCGTTCCCACGGGGCGAGATGATGTGGCGCTTCTGGGCTTTACCTCGGGCTCGACCGGAGAGCCCAAGGCTACCATGCATTTCCATCGTGACCTGCTGATCATCGCGGACGGCTATGCGAAAGAGGTGCTGGGTGTCGTGCCTGAAGACGTATTCGTGGGTTCGCCGCCCCTAGCCTTCACTTTCGGACTTGGCGGGCTGGCGATCTTCCCCCTGCGCTTTGGTGCGACGGCGACATTACTGGAACAGGCGACTCCGCCCAACATGATCGAGATCATCCAGAAATACCGGGCGACGGTCTGTTTCACGGCACCGACCGCCTACCGGGCCATGCTGCGCGCGATGGAAGAGGGCGCGGATCTGTCCAGCCTGCGGGCGGCGGTCTCCGCAGGCGAGACCTTGCCCGCGCCCGTTTACGAGGACTGGATCGCCAGGACAGGCAAACCAATGCTTGATGGGATCGGCGCAACCGAAATGCTTCACATTTTCATTTCCAACCGCTTCGAGGATCATCGCCCCGCCTGCACGGGAAAACCTGTGACAGGCTACCAGGCCAGGGTGGTCGGTCCGGATGGCGCGGAGGCTGCGGCTGGTGAGCTGGGTCGACTGGCGGTGCGTGGTCCCACCGGCTGCCGATATCTGGGTGGCGACCGGCAGGCGCAGTATGTTGAGGATGGCTGGAACATCACCGGCGATAGTTTCGTGCGTGACGCGGACGGCTATTTCCACTTTGCCGCCCGCAACGACGACATGATCGTGAGCGCGGGCTACAATATCGCCGGACCCGAGGTCGAGGCGGCGCTGCTGAGCCATCCGGCGGTCGCCGAATGCGCGGTCATTGGCGTGCCCGATGTTGAACGGGGCCAGATTGTTGAAGCGTATGTGGTGCTTGCCCCCGGTACAGTGGCCGGATCCGCTGCCGTCAGGATGTTGCAGGACCACGTCAAGGCGGCCATCGCGCCTTACAAATATCCTCGTTCAGTGCGCTTCACCGAAGCTCTGCCCAAGACGCAGACCGGAAAGATCCAGCGATTCCGTCTGAGGTCAGGTTAGTGTATCATCTGGATTGAATGTCTTCCCTTACGGGTCTGTCGCGATGCGAGCGGCGGAGGCCGCGTCCGGGCGTCTGGTCTGGCGGATGGTGTGGAGAGCCCAGTTGCGCTCCGAGACGCGACGTCCTGCGCTGGCCCCGAGTGAATGCGCCAAGGAAGGTGTTGCAGATCAGAGTGGTACCGGGGCATTGCGTCACGACCGGGATCATCGTTTACCCATACCACTTCGGGATGACGGGCAATTGTGCCGGGACATTTCTCGACCTATGCTCTGGCCTGCCCTTCGAGGTATTGGACAGGGCTGGTGGTCGTTCCGCGGGCTGCCGGATAGCTGGCAGCTGCAGGAGCGGAACACGCCTTAAGACGGCCGCGACGTCTGAGCATGTCGATGATGGCCCCCGTTCCATGGCCCGATGACTTCCGGAAAGCGACAAGAACAAGAGGTTCCAGAAAATGCCACATGAAACGATCCACCCCGAAGGCTGGCTGCCGCCGAAAGGTTACGCGAACGGCATATTGACCAGGGACGGCGTGCTCCATACCGGCGGGCAGATTGGCTGGGATGCTAACCAGCGCTTTGTCAGCGATGATTTCATCGGGCAGATGCGGCAGGCGCTGATCAATATCCGCACGATCGTCGAGGCCGCTGGTGGCAAGGTCGAGGATATCACGCGACTGACCTGGTTCCTGACCGATAAGGCCGAATATCTCGCAAACCAGACCGAAGTTGGCTGTGCCTATCGCGAGGTCTTTGGCAGGCATTTCCCAGCCATGTCGATGGTGGTGGTCGCGGGTCTAGTCGAGGATGCGGCCAGGGTCGAGATCGAAGCCACCGCCCATCTGTCGTAGCCCAGCGGGAGTTCTCACCGGCGATTGCCTACGGACTTCCATCGGGCGCCACTGCGATCTCCTGTCCGGCTCGCGAAGCGATGATCTGGCCACCATCCCGGTCTGGCCGGGAGGCGCTTGATCAAATCGCGCTCAGCGCGCCCACCTCGACCCAGACGTGGAAGTGGGCCAAAAGGAGCTGCAGGAGTACCTATGCCTTGATCGGTGCCTAAATGCAGATCAGCCCACATTCTGGCGAACGTGGAGTGGCTACACCAATTGGTCCCACCAAACCGCACGGCCGTTCACCAATCCACAATGTGTCGGCCAATACAGACTCCCTGCCATGCGCCTAACTGCGCAGCAAGCAGATCTAAGGAAAATGATGTGGCGAAAATTGAAAAAGTCCCGGCGCGGGAAGTACTTGACAGCAGCAGAAACCCGACCGTGCAGGCGGATGTGATTCTTGAGGATGGAAGTTTTGGCTCTGCAATCGTGCCATCCGGGGCATCGCCTGGAAAGAACGAAGCGGTGGAGCTCCGCGATGGTGGCCCGCGCTATCACGGCAAGCGTGTATTCAACGCAGTGAATGCGGTGAACACCGAGATCGTAGCCAAGATCCGAGGACGGGACGCGTCGGACCAGCGTAGGGCCGATGAAACCATGATTGAGCTTGAGGGCACGCCCAACAAGTCCAGGCTGGGGGCCAACGCGATCCTGGCGATGTCCCTAGCGCTCACCAAGGCAGCCGCTGCCAGCTATCGCATGCCGCTCTACCCCTATGTCGGCGGATCGAATGTGCATGTCATTCCGGCCCCGGGAATGAATATCATCAACGGGGGGCCATGCAGATAACCTCCTGGATTTCCGGGAATTCATGATCATGCCATCCGTACGCATCGGCTCCGAGATCTTCCACAGGCTCAGGCGTGAACTGATGGCTGCGGGCCACCAGACGAATGTCGGTGATGAAGGTGGCTTTGTCCCAAATGTCGCCAGCGCATGCGAGGCGTTGGATTACATCATGCGCTCCATCGAGAAAGCAGGCTATGAGCCCGGTGTCGATGTTGCCATCGTCCTTGACCCGGCCCCTTCGGAATTCTGGAAGGATGGCGCCTATCACTACGGGGGTGAAAACTGGTTCGCTCAGTCGATTCGCATGTCGCCTATCTGGGCGAGCTTGTCCGCGACTATCCGGTGATCTCGATTGAGGACCCCTGCGCGGAGTTTGACCGCGAGGGATGGTTGGAGGTAACGAAGGAACTGGGCGCAACGACGCAGCTCACCGGCGATGACAACTTCCGTACTAACATCACGCTCCTGAACGACGGAATCTCCAGTGGCATCGCAAACTCAATTCTAGTGAAAATCAACCAGATTGGATCGCTCACCGAAGCGATGGACGTTTTCGGGCGCGCCCACAAGGCCGGTCACACAGTGGTGATGTCCCACAGGTCCGGCGAGAGCGAGGACATCACGGTGGCTGACCTTGCCGTTGCCACCGGCTGCGGGCAGATCAAGATTAGCTCTCCATCTCGATCCGACCGCACGGTAAAGTATAACCGATTGATTTACATCGAGGAAGAGCTCGGAAACCGTGCCACTTATGGTAATGGCCACTTCTTCGATGCCTTCAAATGGAGCGGTTGAAACACGATATGATCCGAATGCAGCACCCAACGGGTTGACTGGAGGCGTGTGGGTAAGGAGTGAACCGCCATTCCTGCGGCCGTCCGCAGATCCCTGCCGACGGGCAAAAACCATAGTGCCGAAGCACGGCAGTTGGCTGAACATGGCGGAGATCGAGATCGGTATTCTCAGCCGACAGTGCCTGGACCGGCGGATACCGGACCAGCCCACCATGACAGGGGAAGTGGCGGCCTGGCAGGAGCGGCGCAACGGGTCGGGTGGAAAGGTGAACTGGCGGTTCACGACGGAAGACGCACGGATCAGGCTGAAGTCCCTATATCCGGCGGTTCAATGATGGTATACCACTAGGACAGTATCCACGCCACAACCGACTTTGCCGCTTTGGCTTCCGAATCCTTTATCGTCTGCTTAAGTTCGGCAATGACCGAGGTTGTGTCGGCGCGGAACCGCTCAAGTGCGGCTTTGTAGTCAGCCTGCATCGTGTTCATGCGTTCCCCAGCACGGCGACCTGCCGGGCTAGCTCGTGATTGTCTGGCGCTTCGCCCATGGCACACACCAGGCAATTAGTGGCTACACCGTCAAGCGCGAGGCCAGCGCAGAAAAAATGATCTGGTGGGACGGACCCCAACGGACGATTACGCAAAAAGAGAAATTTTTTCTTGACATATGCTTTTTCTTGTTACTTTTTGCCATGTAGATTTTGCAGGCTAGCTGCAGTGTCCTGCCAGGCTCCGCGTCGAGCAGGCACGTCGGGGACCCGGGCCTTCAAAGCCCGGTATGGAAACCGCGGAAAAGCCGCTTCCGGGCGGCTTTTCCTATCTGAGCAGGATGTCATACCGTGTTTCCGAGGATCTGGGGCTCATTCCCGTGCTGTCGGCCCGGCTTTGGGCACCGGCGACAAGGTCCGCGAGCTGCAGAAGCCTTGAAGCCGCCGAATCGATCATGGCGACGTGGCTGACGCCCTTGAAGTGGCCATGGTTCTGCCGTGCGCTCCCGATGACGGTCCAGAAGTCCTCGCTGCGGCTGTGCTGTTCGTGGAAGTCGATCATGACGTGAACCTTGCGGACGCTGCCGAGGCAGGCCTTTTTCTTGAAGATACCGTGGGCTGTCGAAACCGTTTCAACGAGCGTACGGCCGTAAAGGACCGAGGGCGTATCGCCGACCTCACGGGCGATGCGGTTCAGCATCACCATGGTGGCGGGCCTCCGCTGTGCGCCCGCGAAGGCCGCGAGGATCTCATGGACATAGTCCCGCTCAAGCTCCGCGGCATGGATCTCCTTCGCCGTGTCCCTGAGGCGGTCGGAGAACACCTTGTCCGCCTTGCCGGCATCGCGTCCGTAGACGGCGACACATCCCAAGGCAAAGCCTGGTTGTCCAGGGGATCCATGCTCATCGACGAAGACGAGAACCCGCTTGTTCAGCCTCGGCATCAGGCGGTTCCCGGCTGATCGGGGGAGCTGTCCGCGGAACCTTCCCTCCAGTCGATGCCGAGGTCGTCGAAGAGGTGCCGGTCGCGTTCCCCGATGAAGCCGGGCAGCTCCTTCCGCAGCCATTTCCTGATGCCCGGCCCGCGCTTTGCGTCGTTCTCGATGCGGTGGAGGACGAGCGCCCCGAGGAGCACCTTGCGTCGGGTGTCCGGTTTTCTTAGTTTCTCCCTTGCGCGGGCCCTGATGGCCTCCCCGCGAGCGTCCGAGTCCCTGGCCCGAGGCCCCCCTTTTCCGCCGGCCGCTTTCTGGTGGGCCCTCATGACCGTGCCGTCGACGCAGACGTACTCAAAATCGAACTCTCCGGATAACCTCTGAAAACACGGCCGGAAACACCGCTCTCCACCCAGCGCCGGAACCGTTTGAAGACACTGTTCCACTTACCGAAGCGTTCCGGAAGGTCGCGCCACTGGACCCCGTCCGGGTGCGCCAGAGCACCGCCTCGACAAAGAGGCGGTTGTCCGCCGCCGTCACTCCCGGGTCACACTGCCTGCCCGGAAGGATGTCCCGGATCCGCTCCCACATGTCATCCGTCAGGACCTGCCTGCCTTCGCCCATCATACTGCCCTCGATTGCCTGAATGGCCGTTTCGGCCTTTGCTGGGGGCATCCGTAGCCGATTCGAATCCGACGTTCAAATGTCAACGGACCCTAGACAACCTCCTTCAGTTCCCGCCTTTCCGCCTCTTCGAGGATTACCCTGTAGACCCGCTTTCCCGCCATTGGTTCCGCTCCCGTACCGCCCGTTACGCCCGTCCTCCGCGGTGGCCCTTTCCACAGTGTGGCGGGCCCATTCCTTTTCGCGAAGGGTTTCCTCTACCATACCACAAATGACGGCCAGGGCAAAAGACAGATCGACTGGCCAGCGGCGGAAAGATCCGCCATTCAATGCAGGCAAACCACTAGTCAAAAGTCAGATGTGGATCTTTACCTCTCGCAGAGTTCGAAGAACATTGATCCCTGCTTGACCTCAATAACGCGCCCGTCAGTTTCATAGCCCCCATCTTCAATTATTGCAGCAGGCGCGAAAATCCCGGTTCTCGCAGAGGTTAGCTTGGAAAGCGTTGCGCCAAACCGATCTCGTTCGATGTCAATTTTTGCTTCGAGATCGTAGGTCAACGTTGGCAACCAACCATCGAGTAGAAACGAGACACCATCGATACGCGCAACAGACCCAAGATATACCGAAGGCGCTCCATCGGGCACAGCAACAGGCCAAAGGCGGAGTTGAACCCGGGGGATTGCTCCTCTCGCTTCCTGCCAAGCCAAGGCCGTCGCCCGGCCCTCCACCAGCAGCGTGGATGCCGGAGGCAAACCTGACCACGTGAAATGGGCGTGCTCCAACACATCGATATTACCCTGGGAAATGGCTGGGCTACGCAGCCACCCGGCTTCTGCGAGCGCCGCTTCGGGGTCAATCCCGGTGAGGACAAGATTGATGGGTTGCGCAGGATGCAATGGAGTTGGCCCTGCCGAGGCAACGAGCTGCTGATCGAATATCCCGCAGGCTGTGCTGAAAGGGACCGGCTCTACCAGCGCTTCGCGATCACTGGAAATCGCAAGACTGCCAAGGCTGACCGCAACCACAAGGGCGAATGAATAGGCGCAGGCATAGGCAAAACGAAGGCCAAGCGGGGCGTGGCCTCGGCGGACAATGCGCGCACCGCCCAATACGATCAGAAGCGTCAGCAGCGCGAACGCTGCATAAGGGCCGACCCATTCAAGGAAGAACTGCCCTGGGGTTAGGCCGAAAGCCGCAAGAACCGTTGCGCCCAAATATCCCAGCAGCGCGTATTGCCCGATTTCTATTGCGGCCCCGAGCAGTGAAATCACGGCATAGGTGCGGGGATTCATGCCGAACACCCCGGCCATAGCCTGAGCCAGAGTCGAAAGGGGCGCGATCATTTGCGCAATCACCACCATCATCGGCCCCCGGCGCTCATAGAGGCCTCGGATGCGCGCGATCACTCCACCATCTGCGCCCACCCGATCCACGAAACGGTTGCCCGCCAGCCGGCCGATCCAAAAGGAACACTGGCACCCGCACCACGCGCCAACATAAGCCGCAATAAGCCAGCTCCAGCCGGTGCCTGACGCAATGCGGGTTCCGGCGAAGGCAAAGGCAGGCTCCGCAGGGATCAGATAGGACAGAAAGGGGATCGAATTGGCGAAGGCAATCAATGCCAAGAACGGCGTGCCCCACATGTCCAGTGCTGTCATGATCGTACCATGCGTCGTTTACGTGACCGTAAACTGCCCCATCATGCCGCAATCCTCGTGTTCGAGGATATGGCAATGATACATATACGGGGTCTCGGCTGGGGCCTCGTAGTCGAAGCGGACCAGAACCTCGGACCAGGACCAGCCCTCTTCCACATGCACCATGTCCTTCCAGCCGGCCGCGTAGGCGGGCGGCGGACTACCGTTCTGGGTGAGGATTCGGAAGGAGCAACCGTGTACATGGAACGGGTGCAGCATGTCGTCGACAGATACACGCCAAATCTCGGTATCGCCTATGCGGGCGGCCTCGTCGATCCGGTCCATTTTCATGGGCATCCCGTTGATCGCCATCGCGCCAGCATTGCCGCAGAAATTGTCCCAAGCGAGCGCAAGGGCTGTCAGATCGGCGCCGACATCCATCTGCAACTCAAACGACCGCGTCACCGTCGCATCTGCCGGGCGAGGCGGTTCCAGGTTGGCCAGGCGGGTGGGCATCGATCCGGCAAAGCCTTGATCAGCCGTGCGAGTGAGCGTGAGCGCGGTGGTCACTTGGTTGCCACCAAATATGTTCGCGAAAAACCCACCGCCACCGTCGAGATTGACGTTAAGCGCATTGGTCACGGTGTCGTTCATGTCCACCAGGATTTCATAGCGCTCGCCGGGCGACATCAGGATGCTTTCGACTTCGACTGGGGAGGACAGAAATCCACCGTCAGAGGCAATCACCGTTACCGGTCCGCTCTGCATCGAGAGCTCAAGAAAGCGGGCATTGCAAGCATTCAGAATGCGGAGTCGGACGAGCCCCGTTGGAACGCTCTGCGACACGGGCGCGATCGCTCCATTCACGACCACTGTATCGCCCTGAAAACCGTCTTCAAAGACTTCGCCGGTGAGTTCATAACTCATGCGCCCGCCTGCATCGAAGGTCTTGTCTTGCAGAATGAGGGTGAAGTCGTCGACGCCGTACGTTTTTGGTAGATCCGCATCGAGGCTTCCTTCATCCTCGACGAGTAGAACGCCAGCAAGGCCATTATAGGTCTGCTGAGCTGTTTTCCCGTGCATATGCGATTGGAACCAGTTCATGGAGGCATGCTGCACGATGGGCACATCTGGCGACCAGAGGCCGCCATCGGCGATCTCTTGATGCGGCCCGCCATCGACCTCGCCCGGGATGTGCAGCCCGTGCCAGTGGATCGTGGTGGTGTCGCCGATGTTGTTGGCGACATCAAACGGCAGCGTCTGGCCCTGCTTCACCCGCAGCACGGGGCCAAGATAGCTGTTGTTGATGCCAAGTGTTTGGCTCATCGCCCCGGTGCCAAAATCATGGGTCCCGGATTTCAAGTCTAGGGCGATCCGTCCATCAATGCCGCCAATCAGATCTGTCATCGGGATCAACGGAAGTGGGCGCTGCGTGGTTTGGGCAAACCCAACTGCACCAGCGGCAACACAGGTCACACCGGTCCAGATTAAGAATTCACGACGCTTCATGGGTATTTCCTCCTGAATTAGAAATCGGATTTTTGACCGGCGCTTTCTGCACAATCTCTCCTTTGCGTGGGGCTCTTTCTTTGAGATAGAGTTCTCCAACGGTCGCAACGACGCTCAGGCCAATGAGAGCCAGAATGACAATAGGCAATATGAAGGGAAGAACGACAGCGTTTGTGAGGAACGCAGCTATGCTGCGCAATCGGCTGTTATCGGCGCGGTCTGAAGACCTCTTCTGCCTTTGAGATCGTTTCCCTGAAAGCCTCATCCTTTTGCGCAAATATGGGGGATTATATACCAAAGTCCCAATCGAGGCTTGCGCCGTGAAATCCTTGACAATCCCAATCGCGTCCCAGGCTTCGGGATCCTCGACAACTTTCATTGGGCGAAGCGCGGTTCTGGCCGGTTCCGATGACGTTGGGATTGAACCGTCCGCCTTGCGGATAACGAATGGCTTTGTCAGGCCGCAAGCTTCATCATCAGGTATTCCATACCCCTGTCGCCCTTCACGGAGTTGCAATTCCCACATGGAGGCTGAAGGTTGTCGATATGGTCCGTCCCTCCCTTTGACCGTGGAATTATGTGATCCACCGTGAGATTCCGCAACAGGAAATGCACTCCGCACCCGTTGCAGTGGCCTTCCTGTTCCCCATACAGATCCTGCTTGTTCTTCGCGTCATTGTATCTGACCAGCTGCCCTATGTCGGTTCGCTGGGGAATGTCCATCCGGTGAACGACCGTCTTATGCACGAAAATGCCAAGCTCGTCCCGAAGCCGCGACAGCACAAGGTCAGCGGCCCTGGAAGATATGTCTATCCCTACCCATTGCCGGTGCGGATCACGCGCTGCCATGCGGGCCGTCACGCAGCCGCAGAATGGATCAGGCACCATATCGCCTTCATTGGAACTAGGGGTGCGTTGACAATCATCTGGCGGCGATCACGGTCGCCGCCGGAAGAAACGTCGCCCGGAAACTCGCCGCAGTCCTGTTGTACCGTGTCGCGACGACCCGGAACTCCCTGCTTCTGGCGGGGAAACTGTCGATCCGGTGGCGCCAGCCATACATCACCCGGTCATGCTCACGCACCACCTTCCTGTTCGACCGCGACGGAATCACCACGGCAGATTCGCGCCGCCCGGCCCGGAGACCAGCCAGTCGGCACCGGACGCCCGGTCCGCGACCAGCGCCTGTCACTACCGCATACTTGACTAGAGATCGGATCCATGCGAATCGGGGACCATGTATATTGGTCTCAGACAGATTTCCCCTGCCACGGTCGAGTGGCTGGGGAACGAATGCCTCCGCGGCGGCGTCACGCGTTCGGGCCTCGCCCGCGAGCTGAGCGGCCGGGAGGGTTGGCTGACCCACGACGGGAGGCCGTCGACGGTCACCGGGATGCGGGTCCTTCCCCTGCTCGCGGAGGAGCTCGGCCTGACGCTGCCGGAGGCGGCGCCGCGCTTCGCGTCGTCCAACGGGCGACCGGCCGCCGACGACCCTGGCGGCGCCCCGGTCGAGTGCGCTCTGGACGCGCTCGGCGGGGTCCGGCTGGAGCCGTTGGCGGAGGCGGACCGCCGCGCCTGGGAGTCGATGATGGAGACGCACCATCCGGAGGGCTGGCGGCGGGCTCCGGGAGGGCAGCTGCGGTACTGGATCGTGAGCGGCGCGCAGGGGCGGCTCGGCGGTCTGGGCTTCGTTCCGGCGTCCTGCCAGCTGGGGCCTCGGGACGGTGCCATCGGCTGGTCGGCGCGGGCGCGGATCGCGAACATGGGCCTCGTCCTTAACAACCACCGCTTCCTGATCAGACCTTCCGTGAGGGTCCACGGCCTCGCCTCCCTGGCGCTGCGGCTGGCGGCGGAGCGCGTGGCGGACGACTGGCAGGCCCTCTACGGGGTCCGCCCCGTCCTCGCCTACACGCTCGTGGGTCCGGACCACGCCGGGACGGGTTACAGGGCGGCGGGCTGGGAGAGATGTCCCGGCCTGACCTCCGGGCGGCGTTCGGGCATCCGTCGCAGCGTGTGGACGCTGCCGCTGCAGCCGGACTGGCGGAAGGTTCTCCAGGCGGAGCCGGAGCGCAGGCTCGGGCATACCGGACCGCTGCACCGCGGGGGCGACTGGGCGGAGCGGGAATACGCGCGGAGCAGCCATCCGGACGGCCGGGTCCGCCGCCGGATCGCCGCGATGGGGGCGGCCTGGACCAGGAAGCTCGGTGCGCCGGTGCCGGAGCTGTTTCCGGGCAGGGCGGAGCAGGAGGCGGCTTACAGGCTGCTCTCGAACGCTGGGGTGACCATGGACGACATACTCGAACCCCACCTGGAGGCGACGGTGGAGCGCTGCCGCCTGGAGCCGGTGATCCTGGCTGTCCAGGACACGACGACGCTGAACTACGGCACCCTGGCGGCGACGTCCGGGCTGGACGGGCCCGGCGGCGGCGGAAAGGGCACCGACGGCATCCTCGCCCACTGCGGCGTGGCACTGAACGGCAGCGGACGCCCGCTCGGGCTGTTCACGCTCGACGCGGACTTCCGGCGGCGGCCGGACAGGGACAGCACCCGCTGGATCGACGGGCTGCGGCGGGCCGGAGAGCTCGCGGAGGCCTGCCCGGACGCGAAGGTCGTGAGCGTCTGTGACCGCGAAGGCGACTTCTGGGCCCTTCTCCGCGAAGCGGACCGGACCGGCGCCGCGCTGCTGGTGCGGGCGAGCCGCTCGGCGAAGCGGCGCGTGGCGCTGCCCGACGGCGACGAAAGGTGCCTGTGGGAGCATGTCGCCGCGCTGGAGCCGGTCGGCCACCGCAGGATCACCGTTCCCGAACGCGGCGGGCCGAAGGCCCGGAAAGCGCGCGTCGCCACGCTGACGCTGCGCTGCGCGGAACTGGACATCGCGGCGCCGAGGGACGCGGGGGACAGGCGCCCGCTGCCCGTGACGGTGGTCTCCGCCATCGAGGAGAACCCGCCGAAGCGCGTCGCGAAGGGAGGGGAGGCGCTGCACTGGATGCTCCTGTCCAACGAGGGCGGCGACGGCATGCGGACGGCGGAGACCGCCCTGAGGCGCTACGAACTGCGCTGGCGCATCGAGGAATACTTCAGGGCCCTGAAGACGGGGACGAGGATAAAGGACCGCAGGCTCGACGCCGCCGACGACCTGCGCAGATGCCTCGCCTTCGACGCGATAACCGCGTTCCGGGTCTGGGACCTCCAGCTTCTGGCGCGGGAGAGCCCCGACAGCCCGGCGGACCGCCATGTCAGCCCGGAAAGCGTCGAGGCGGTGGTCATTCACGCCGCGTATGAGCGCGTCATCGGCCAGAGGGCGCCGCCGGAGCCGGACATGAGCGTGGCGCGCTACGTCACGCTCGTCGCCGGCCTCGCCGGGTTCCGCCCGACGAAGCGCCAGCCCCTGCCCGGAACCCAGAAGCTATGGCAGGGCCTGCGCATCCTCAACGTCGCGGAAACCCATGCCAGGGCCATACGGGCCCGGACGGAGCGGAGAAGGGAATGAGCCGGTCAAGTATGTGGTAGTGACAGGACCAGCGCCCCGAAAGTCCGGCCCTCCAGGACCCTTCAGGTCATGGGCCTGGCCCGCAGGGATGGCGATGTCGACCAGGTAGCCGGGCGCGTCGGTCATCGCCAGGACCCTGCCGGTCAGGCCTCCCCGCGAGCGTCCGAGCCCCTGGCCCGAGGCCCCTTTTCCGCCGGCCGCCTTCCGGTGGGCCCTCATGACCGTGCCGTCGACGCGGACGTACCCTAAATCGAACTCTCCGGACATCCTCTGGAAAACACGGCCGGAAACGCCGCCCTCCACCCGGCGCCGGAACCGTCTGGAGACGCTGTTCCACTTTCCGAAGCGTTCCGGGAGGTCGCGCCACCGGGCCCCCGTCCGGGTGCGCCATGGAACCGCCTCAGGGAAAAGACGGCTGTCCGCCGCCGTCACTCCCGGGTCACCCTGTCTGCCCGGAAGAATGTCCTCTACCCGTTCCCACTTGTCATCCGTCAGGACCTGCCTGCCTTCGCCCATCATACTGCCCTCGATTGCCTGAATGGCCGTTTCGGCCTTTGTTGAGGGCACCGTAGCCGATTCGAATCCGACGTTCAGATTCAAATGTCAACCGACCCTAGACCGAGGAACCCACATATTGGCGACAACGGATTGCGTTGCTGTCAGTTCCGGCAGACGCGATCAATTCTGGGGGAGGAATCGCTGAACCCAAAACGGGCGTCACAAGCCAAAATTGCCGGAAATCCAGGGATGCGGCACGACGCAGAAATCCACCATACACGGTATCTGTGGTTCTACATTGATGAACCAGCCAGAGTGGCATATCTGGCGACCCCAGCAGCAGCCTTCGGGAATTGGCAGGGACGGAACACATGAACGCATCACCGGAGAACAGCCGGGATGGAGCGGTACTTGTGACAGGTGGAGCCGGATATATCGGCACCCATGTCGGAGCCGCCCTGATGGAAGCCGGATATCGGATCGTGATCCTTGACGACTTCAGCAATTCCGTGCCTCAGGCAGTCGACCGGCTGAACGGCCTCGGGCCTGGCAATGCTGATATTGTGGAAGGCGATATCCGCGACGAAGCGGTGCTGGACGGGATATTCTCGGCCGAACGGTTCATCGGCGTGATCCACCTCGCCGGGCTGAAAGCGGTAGGGGAATCCGTTGCGAACCCGATAAGGTATTACGACGTGAATGTCGGTGGTGCGCTCCGCCTGGTCAACGCGATGGTCAGAAACCGGGTTGCCAGGCTGATATTCTCGTCCACGGCAACGGTTTATGGCGATCCGTCCACTCTACCGGTTGCGGAAGATGCCGACCTGCGGCCTGAACATCCATACGGCCGGTCGAAACTGATGGTCGAGCGGATACTGCAGGATGTCGCAATAGCCCAACCATGGATGCGGATCATGTCGCTGCGATATTTCAATCCCGCGGGTGCCCATCCAAGCGGCCGGATCGGAGAGGATCCAAAGGGCGTTCCAAACAACCTGCTTCCATACATTGCGCAGACGGCCGTTGGCGCCCTTGATGAAGTCACAGTGTTCGGCAATGACTGGCCGACACCGGACGGAACCGGCATCCGCGACTATCTCCACGTCATGGATGTGGCAGAAGGGCATGTCGCAGCCCTGTCCCATCTGGTTGGCGGTGGCGGAGAGAGCGGATACAATCTCGCCATCAATCTCGGGTCAGGCCGTGGTACGAGCGTTCTTGAGGTGATTCGAACCTTCAGCGAGGTCATCGGGCGCGACATTCCATATCGCATTGTGGAACGGAGACCGGGTGATGTCGCAGCCTACTGGGCTGATCCCGCACTCGCTGAACGACTTCTCGGCTGGTCAGCCAAATTGGACATGCATAGGATCTGCGGTGACCATTGGGCCTGGCAGTCAGCGAATCCAAACGGTTACAGCTAGACATTGCCCGCCAATCCCGGGAGCATCCCAGCTCTGTTGGCTGATAGACGGCATCCGAATAGATTTTTCCTCCCTGCACTGCATGCCTGCGGTCCAGACCGATTATCACCGTACCCCAAAACTCATTCTTCCCCGAAAGTCGTGACGCATTTCGTGAAGGAATATGCTGCCCAAGTGCGATCGAGGCCGAGCTTACCCAATATGCGGGCGCAGAATTCCGCCTTCCCAGATCCTCCGATCCGCCGACCGCTCGACGAATCACATTCTTACGTCGCACCATTGCCACAAGGAAACATCCACCGCCCTACCCTTTCCGTAGCGTGATAAGAGCCTGAATGGGGGAACGAGCAGTAACGGACTTCGGAGCGGAAGTTATCGGGTATCCTGTGCAAACATCAGGCAAGCAACAAGACACACCGCACACACGCTCCGGACGTATCCAGTTATTCACAGGTGAAAGAAGCCGAAGAAATGAAAAGAAGCACGGTAGAGATGCTGATGTGGCAACCGTCTCGACTTCCAGCGGTCAACACTACCCACAGAACGATCTAGTCATCCGGCATCTCTGAACAGTGGTCAGGTTCCGGTCGCCGCCTGCGTTCATCAGCCTGAACACAGGGACGTTCAGGAACTGATCGCCCCACCACTACGTAAGTCATCACATACCGGCAACCTGGACCCCAACCCGTCAATTGACACTGCGCCGATCATCGTAATGGCATTTCACTTTCGCTTCCGACGCTTCAGTTTTCTGTCCAGCTCATCCGCATACGCGATCCGACCCTCTGGACTCATCGCAGCGATCCGCTCAAGCAAAGCCCCCTGACCCAGTAGCTGACGCTCCAGGATCCGATCTCGCTGCTCAGCGAACAGCCGTTCCACTTCCTCCGCCTCGAAGGGATCTGAACGTAGGGCGGTAAGAAACGCCTCGAACTGGGCCCGAAGTTCGGCGCGGTTGTCCCGGAAACTGTCCGCGTCCCGCTCAAGCGCTTCGTGCAGCGCCATCCTGTCTTCGTCGGGTAACGCTCGCACAAATGGTGCATAGCCCAACCCGCGAAGGGCCGTTCGATCACGGTGATGCGATCCGGCGAGCAGCGCGCCAGCCACTATCCCAACTACCAACAGATTGACGGCGAGTGATACAATCAGCACGATCTTTGTTCTGCCCAGTCTCTTCCTGGGGCCATTCGGTGTGGAATTCTGGTCTGCCATTGCCTTACGCCTCCCAAATCAGATCAAAGAAAGAGGGCATGATGTCCTCAAGCGAATAGCCTGTGGCGGTGGCCAGATATCCACCGGATAGACCGTCAATCGGCGCTGCCGCGAAGTATCCGATGGCAAGCCCAGCCGCAGCCGTGGTCACGAGCCCTACCGCTGCGGGAAAACCCCCGATCGCCCCCAGGATCGCATCCAGAAGCCTCGGCTTCGACGCTGTCACATTGCCAATGGCAGCGTCAGCCTGCCGCCTGGAATCCTCCATGATCCGCTCCAGCAGCTGCTCCGAGGGTCGCGCCTCATACTGGCGGGCGGCAACAAACAGGGATTCCAGCTCCCGATCATCCAATGGTCGTTGTTCAGCCATCCTCATACCCCAGTTCCTCACGATGCGCGGCAAGCTGCGCGGCTAATCCGCGCTTGCCACGTGCGGTCAGGCTTTCCACCGCTTCGACGCCAATATCCATGATCCCGGCGATCTCTGGATTCGAGAGCCCTTCGATATGCCGCAGGACAACTGCCTGCCGCTGACGATCCGGCAGTTTCGCCAACGCCGCTGAAAGCGCCCGTTCCCTCACGGACTGCATGAGTCTCGCTTCCATCGGCGGTGATCCGTCTTCCTGTTCCGGGATCCCGTCGATCCCAACCGTTCGTACCCGCCTTCGCCGGTCGATGCAGAGGTTCGATGCGACGCGATAAAGCCATGTCGTAACCTTGGCTTCGCCCTGACGCCATGAACCGGACTGCTTCCAGAGCTTTAGCATTGCCTCCTGCGCCACGTCCTCAGCTTCGGCCCGGTCGCCACCCAGCATCCGCATGGCGAACCCCAGAACAACTGGTGTCAGCCGCAGGGTGAGAACACGAGCGGCATCCCTGTCGCCGTTGGAAAAGGCGACCAGAAGGGCCTCGTTTGGGGCATCACTGAGCGCGTCGAAAGCCATTTCCATAGTCCCAGTGGACTCTCCCGAACCACATCGACCTATCACCCGCGTCAGGGGCGGGGCTAGTGCCCCGTCCCTCTGGGTTACGCGGATCAGTGCCCGTGGCCTCTCCGAAACCAGCTTCGGCGACCATTGTTTCCGTCTTCCAATTCGGACTTGGTGATCATCCCATCGCTGTCGGCGTCAAGACGTTCGAACATTCGCTCGAACCGTTCAGGCATGACAGCGGCGATTGCCTCTTCAAGGCTAAGCAGACCGTCGTCGTTGGCGTCATGCCGCTCGATTCGGTTTCTGATGTGGCGGTTCCGCCGTTCCACACGCCATTCCTCGATGGCATTCGCCAGTTCTTCAGCCGAAAGCTGCCCATCTCCATCAGAATCTGCGTCACTGAAACGCTCGGCCCAGGCGGCCTCGATTTCATCCATTGTGACCGAATCATCGCCGTTCCCATCAAACAGCTCGAACATATGTATCGGCGACCCATCACGGTCGCCGGATCGTCCCTTGCCCATATCGTGCCCGGCAGCAGGCATGGCGAGGAATGAAAGGGTGGCCAAAGCGGCCGCTATGCTGACTGAAGTGCGCATCCTGTCTTTACTCCTATTGACCCGAGGTGCTCGTCAAGCGGCTCTTCAGCCGCCTCTTCTGGACATCAAACGAATGGGCCAGAAAATTCCGTCGCGAAAATCGTAACCATTGCACAGGAGGTGCCAAAAACTTGTCGTCCCCTTCTGCACATGTCGAAACCATGATTGCCGTTCCGACCCAAGCTGACATTGGGGCCGCTTCTCATCCACCTAAACGGGTAGGCATCGCCGAGTGAGGATTCAAATCCCCCACTCCACCCTGATCCGCATCACCAACTCACTGTCTTGCGACAGACCGCCGCAAGGACCAAACGCACATTCACGTTCTCTGAGGATCGGCTATGTTCGCGCAATCCGTATCCGTACGAGGCCAGAAATGCATTCTGCAGCGGAAATTCCACCGAACCGGCCAGTACTGGCTGCCATGCTGAAGGGCTGGCGCCGACGCTGTCCGAACTGTGGTTCCGGTCCGATGATGCGCAGCTATCTAAAGGTTCGCGACACCTGTCCGGTCTGCGGCGAGGTGCTAGGCAACCATCGCGCCGACGATGGGCCAGCTTATCTGACGATCCTCGTCGTCGGCCATTTGATGGCCCCTGTGCTTCTGTGGGCATATATTACCTACAGGCCGGAACCTCTGACTCTGGCAGCGATATTTTCGGTTGGATGCGTTGGAGTTTCGCTATACCTGCTGCCCAGATTTAAGGGAATGATCGTGGCGATCCAGTGGGCCAAACTGATGCACGGCTTCGGAGAAACGCCTAATTCAGCACTTAACGTGAGGGCTGGCCCTTGGAGCAGCGCGCAATCCGCGACGCAGCGACGGTAATTCTTGTCCGCGACCCGGCAACCGAACCAAGGGTGCTGATGGGCCAGCGCGGAATGGGCGCGGCCTTTATGCCCAACAAGTTCGTGTTCCCTGGCGGCGCGGTCGATCCCCTTGATCAATCGGTTCCATTTGAAGGCGATCTGCCGGAACCCTGCGCCACGCGGCTCGAGGAAGGCTGCGCCTCCGGACTCGGCCCAAGCCTGTTCGCGGCGGCGATCCGTGAACTCTGGGAAGAGACGGGCCTGATGGTCGGCGCTCACGGCCATTGGCCGAACGAGATCCCTGATGGGTGGAAAGAGTTCGCCAGGGCGGGACTACTTCCCGACCCAGGCAGCCTAAGTTTCGTTTTCCGCGCCATCACACCCCCTGGTCGACCACGTCGCTTCGACGCACGCTTCTTTCTGGGCAACGCCGATATGGTGACAGGCGATCCCGACGATTTTTCCCACGCCTCTGACGAGCTCTGCCATCTCCAGTGGATTCCCCTCATCGACCTGGACCGTTTCGAACTGCCATTCATCACTAGAGTGGTACTGGCCGAAATCGCCAGTTCCCTGCCCGATCTCGGCCCACCCGCTTCGGTTCCATTCCTCCGCAACCAAGATGAACAGCAGCTGTTTCTGCGCCTCAACGGCGAATGCTCCCCATAAGCCGGAACGTGACGTCTGGTATCGCTCTGGCAATCCATTTGGATCAGTTCAGTGCTAAAGGAACAGGATCAGCACCAGAATGCCCGCCGTCAGCAATGCGATTCCTCCGTATTCGCGGCCGGATATCCGCTCTCGGAAGAACAGCATCGAGGCTGCAATCGAAAAAATCAGCTCAATCTGGCCCAACGCATTGACATAGGCGGCATTCTGCAGCGTGAAAGCCGAAAACCAGCAGAAGCTGCCGATCATCGATGTGATCCCAACCATTCCCGCAACGCGCCAGCTGCGCAGGACAAGAAGGATCTGTCCCCGTTCACGCCACGCCAACCAGAGCGCAAGGGTTAGGGTCTGGCAGGCAGTCACCACGGCAAGCGTCGTTCCGGCACGAAGGGCGGTGTCGCCACTTCCAAGCGCGAGCGACGCGCCACGGTATCCCACTGCCGAGATCGCAAAGAAAATTCCTGAGGCCAGCCCCAGACCCGCGGCCCGGTTGAAAATGCGCGTAATGAACCTGCCCGAACCGGCTGGAGGATCCGAGAGCAGCAGCACGCCAGCGAGACCCAGCCCGATGGCCATTCCACCGACCATCCCCACGCCTTCGCCGAGCACCAGGAAACCAACAATCGCGGTCATCACCACTTCGGTCTTCTTGAAGGTAATGCCAACGGCGAAATTTCGATGCGAGAAGATTGCAACAACGCACATCGTGGCGAGGATCTGCGCCGCCCCTCCCGCGAGCGCGAATGCCCAGAATCGATTCGGCATCAACGGAAGGCCCTGGCCCGAGATTCCGGAATAGAAACAGACCAGAATCACCACCAGCGGCGCTGAATAGACGAATCTGGCAAATGTTGCGCCGCCGGTTGAAAGCCCCGTCAGTTTCAGCTGCTTCTGCAGCATGAAGCGGAACGTCTGCGCCAGCGCCGCAACGACCGTGAATAGTGCCCACGCTTCCATAGGGGGTCTATTGCACGAGGTCTATGTCAGTTCCAGAAGGGATGAGGAACCGGATCCTTGGATCGAAGGAGGTGCTTACGGAAGATCTGCGAATAGGACCGGTAAACATATCCTCCATTGCGGGCCACGAAACGGGCACGATTGTCTCTGTATAGTTTCGGCAATCGGTACCAGGGGATCTGTGGATGCGCATGATGAACAGCGTGCAGGTTGTTGTTCAGAAAGAGAAATGCTAACGGACCCCGATCCTCGATGATCACCGTACGCCCTGTGGCGCGTTCATGCGCCTGATGTTCCAGAAAGGTGCGGATCTTGATCAGCGACAGACCTGCATAGGCCGACAGCAGATAGGCCCAGGCCGTCATCTGACCCACGGCCACCAGCCATAGAAGAATGGGCAGAACCGCCGGCACATGCCACAGCCAGCCCCGGATCACCTTTCGGTCGCCTGCCATCGCGGCCCGAGCGTCACCGAGCATGAAGGCAAACTGAGACACCGCGGCTCCAATCAGAATCCGCCCGAGCAGTGTGTTGTTGAACAGGAGGACAGTCCGCACCGGGCCGGACAGTCTCATCCAGACGGCAGGGTCGAGATAGTTTGATTCCGGATCGTCATAAGGATCGGTCAGTTTCCCGTTCCGGTGATGGTCAAGATGCGTGTCGCGGAACCGATGATAGGGGATGAGGAGATTGTGCGACGGGAAAACAAGCGCTGCATTCAGCGTCGAGTTCCCAAACGGATGGCCATGGATCACTTCATGCTGCAGCGACGAGCCAAGCGCCACCGCAACTGCGGTAACGACGATACCCAGAGGCAGCCACTGCGCCGCCACCCAGGTCGTGCCCAATGCCCAAACAGCATGGCACCCAAGGATCAGTGCCAGAGTTGGCCATTCGACGGATCGTTTCGAAGTCACGTCTGCATTCGCCCTAAGAAAATTCCAACCTGGATGCATTCGTGGATCGGTTGGGCCAGAAAATCATGGCCACGAACACCGACTCCCGAACCCGCTATACACCCCCAACCGGATAAAATCCATACCGATGGCGAACATGATAGGGGTATCGCCTTTGAGATTTTACCCTTTCTTCTGCCAGCCTTATGGGAAATTCAGAGCGACACCGCAATTCAATGTGCCCGGATGCGGTCAAATCGATACATCCCTCGCCGCGTCGCATCCCCGTCAGAAGGCGGACTGTCGACGCTTCCGAAGGCATTCTCCCAGTCCGTCAACTTCCTGCCCTAACCTGCTGTTTCACTGAAGATTTTCCGGAAGATCTGAATTGAGGGACAAAGCGTCCAAAGGCGATAGCCCCAATGAACGGGCACATTGGGTTGACACAGCCGGAGGCCACTGGCTGCACAGGATTTATCGGCCATGGT
>CBDATU010000018.1:0-83709 GCA_965199865.1 uncultured Rhodobacter sp.
GCACGGGCCGACCCGCCAGAAAGTCACCGTAGCCGCCGAGGTTGCCGCAGACCCCGCCACCGTCCGGGCACGGGTCGGCGACTTTCAGAACATGTCCTGGCTAGCGGTGATATTTTCCACCACGGGCGAAGGCGGCATCGCGATTGACGCGACTCGGTTGCTGACCTTGGATGAAGAGGGCGGGCCTACGGTAGCTGAGATACCATACGAGTACAATTGCGAGAACATGACCTATTCGTATCAATCACCGATGTCAGCGTCGATGTTCCGCCAGTCGCGAATTATTCGTCGCATCTTTCGGTTAAGCCACGCGAAGGCCGCGGGTCGCTGGCTGAATGGCGCGGTGCGCTATACCGGGGCTAACTGAACAACGATCCACCGCATATCTGAACATCTGAATGACGAAGCTGCCGTTGCGGCGATGACCGGTGTGTATCAGGCTGGATGGATGCGCTGGTCGAGGAATTCGGTGCGCCTGGGTCGTAATCGTCCTGCTTCTTTGCCTCGTCATTGCCTGTCTGAAAGAGGTGGCGAGACCGCATACCGATAATGTTGCCTAAGCCACCTGTCAGAACGGCAAGGTGATCGGCGTGATTTACCAATTGATGGGCAAGACCGAATCCTGGCTACAGCCCGGATGGCCTTCAGGAGTTGCGGTCGTCAGTGAAGCGGAGTTTGCGGTGTCTCCTGACGGCAGGGGAAGATGTCTGAGCGCCCAGACCTGAAGTGAAGAGACGTGTGTAGCTTTTTGGCGGCCCGATCGGCATCGCGCAGGATTGCGTGCGTAGGCGGGTCTTCGTTTCGGACTGGCGCGGTAAATCCCGGATTCAGGGTGGATTGGGCAGAGGGCTTGACGTCCTTGGTCAGCCCGCAAACCAACGCGGCTTCGACTGAGGGATGCAGAACAGGTGTTCATCCCTGACGCCTATACGCTGACCGACTGTTTGTCGGCAATGTCGAGTTGGCCGCTTGATAGTCGTTGAACCAGTCGAAAACCGGCTTGCAACCGGCTCTGTGAGCAAATGCTCCTATGGTGTGGCCTGTGCCGATTGCCGCGTCTTTTTGCTGCCAATCAAACCGGACACGGTGACTACGGTTGATTTGGAAACCCTGAAACCGCTAGCAACCATCAATTTGGGCGAATATCCCGAAGGCATCGGCACTACAGCAGCCGGGTCCAGCATAGTTGTGGCGAATCGATCCGGGAATAGGTACGTCTTGACAGCAGATGCACCTACGCTAGTTGTGATAATGAATGGGATACTGGCGATCGCCCACTGCCTTTGGCCAGTTTCTTCTGGGAGGAGAGAACCAAACATGCTGAAACCTCTGATGGCTGCCGCCTTTGCCGTGACTGCGTTGCCAGTGTCTGCGAACGAGGCATGGGACTCGCTGCAGTTCGAACTGTACGGAGAGCGTGCACTGCAGGATGGGAGCCACGTTATCGCAATCGACGCGCCGTACCGGACGCCTGATGATGCCCGCACCCAGATCGCCGCATTTGTCTCGGCCCCGGTTGGGCTGAGCCTTGGTCGTGTTGTGCTGGTTCTTGACGAAAACCCGATGCCCGTCTCGGCGGTCTGGGACATGACACACCCGCAACAGCATTTCTTTTTCGACGTTACGATGCGCGTGAACGGCCCGACGCCGTTACATGTCGTGGCCGAAACCACGGATGGGCAGCTATTTGTGGCGGAAAGCTACGTCAAGACGTCAGGTCAGGGGGCCTGCGCCGCACCACCTGGTACAGACCCCGAAGAAGCTTTGGCATCGCTCGGTCAGATGACGTTGCAGGTTGATCGTGGTGTGCCCGTGCTGGCGGGGCAGTCACTGGTCGGGGCACTGCGGCACAGGGTCATGGATCTGGATATTCAGCATCCGTCCCATTCCGGCATGCAGATGGACCAGATCTCCCTGCTCTATATTCCAATGCGATATGTCGAAAACGTGGATATTGATCTAAATGACACCGGCTATGTGGACATGACGGGCTCCATTTCCCTGTCGGAAAACCCTAGGATCAGCCTGTCGGTTCCAGGGTCGACACGATCTGTGGATGTTACGGTGACCGACACCAAGGGTACCGTCAGCCACCTGCGCAAGGATCTGGCAGGGTTCTGAATCATTCCGTTGGTGTGGCGGGCTTTGCCCACCATACCGGCAGTTCATTAGCCCGGTCAGCTTTCCGCGTATTTCGCCAGATCCTGGATAAACACGTTGCCTTCGGTGTCTGTTGCGTGAACGGTCAGCGAAGGTGCGCCATTGTCCGTATAGGTAAATCGGAAAACCGGGTTCTCCGAAATCGAGATGCCACCGGTCATCGTGAACAGCTGGTCGTCGCCCTGTCGTACCTCAAGCGTGTCGATGAAGTGGGCCGGAATGAAAAGCTGTGTGATCTGATCGCGCTGCAGGCCAGAATAGTTCGGGTGACGGATCATGATCTGTGCCTCGCGGCGCTGGCCAGAGATGTCCGGCCTGTCCCCAAACATGCGTAGCTTCATCTTGCCCATCGACGCAAGCGCCAGTACCGGATCTCGCGAGGCAGGTGCCGAACATCCGCCCGAGGCTTTGACAAACCGGCCCGTCATGAAGGCACCCGCATCGGTTTCGGCGATGACGCGCACGTTCGAATACTGGTCGACGCGCACCCGCAACTCGAAATCAAGTGGCGCCATGGCTTCTGAGAATATGAACTCGCCTGCGACCGGGGCCGGGTTTTCGTCGACAACAACCGTCGCGGTGGTGATGGTCTGGTCTGGATCGATCTGGGTCAGAACAATGGGTACGGTTGCAGCATCGTGAGCACGGTAAGGAGCGTCCACGGACAGCAGGCCGGATCCGTCAGCAACCACAGTATCGCCAATGATGTCTTCGCGCAGGATGTCCCAGGCCTCGCTTGCGGCGAGCGGGTTCTTGATCGGTTCATTGGCGAAAATCGGTGTACCCATCGCCAAAGCAACCATCACTGTTGTGCCTGAAACGAAATTCAGCTTCATCACTACGCCTCCTCCTATTGATACAGGTAGCCGCTGCAATATGGTACAGATCGGCTCATTTGGATAGGCTCATTTCCAAATTTGCGGTAAATTCTGATGGCATCCCGTGCTGCCAATGGCAACATGCCGAAAAGAAACGATGTTTTCCAGAGATACTCGATAAGTTTCCCGCTTCAAGGCATATGTCTTCCATGGGCGCGAAGGAACGGCCGCTCATGCTTTGTTCCCAAGCATGGCTATCCTGCGAGCTCAGGTGCGAAGCTTTGGCGAGGGTATGCATAAGCGAGGCGGCCGAACAACGGAATTCATGTTGATCCTGGGTGTCGAGGCCGTCCGCCATATCGAAGTCAACATCCACGAACCGATACATGCGAGGTGCATCAGGCCAACGGGGTCTGGGAACTACGACCCGTTCGCTGGCAGGCTGCGGTGTCGGGATCCGGGAGGCAGAAAGGGACGCGGCGCTTCACTTCTAGGTCGGGTATGGACTCCACATCCACCTTGACGTTTGAAACGCCTGCCACCAGTTGTCCTTCAGCCCCGGCTGTCGGTGAAACCGTGCTCCCAATCCCGTCCAACACAGGTTCAGCGCATGCAAACCGCCGGAAACTCCAGACTGGACATCCCGCTCACCACAGATTGGAGCTGAGCAAAATGCAATTCCTTGAGTGTGTGCTGACATTGTGATCTATTTCATTCAGGAGGGGTTTTGCATGACAGTCAGTCGATTTCTTTTTTGCTTCCTGGTGTTTTCAGGTTTTTTTGGTCCCTCTTGGGCGGCGGACTTTTCCGATCCAACCTGGCCGTGCATTCAGAGGAAAGTCGAAAATCTGTCGATTGGGTTGATGTGGCCTAGCCCGATCGGCGACCGAATGGACACGGATTCCGGGGTTGAGGCTGAAATTCGGGATTTAGCCGATTCACTGGCATTGCGACGAAGCGCTCTGAGCGGGTTGGAGCCCCGTGTTGCTGCCTTCGCCGAGGCCCACGACGGCGATGCCGAACTGCTGGGTCAGGTCTTCAAACATGTGTTCGACAGCCTGTCCGGCCGCCGGACGCGCATCATTCGCGGAATTGGCGAATTTTCGCTCAGCCAAATCGCGCTGTCCCAAAGAATCGATGGGATGCGTGTCGAAATGGATGCCGAAATGGCCAAAGAGGATCCAGATTTCGACAGGGTCGATTCTCTCGAGGAACAGCTGGACTGGGATCAGCTGATCTATACCGATCGGCAGCAGTCCATCACCTATCTCTGCGAAACTCCGATTCTGCTGGAAAAACGTCTATACGCAGTGGCGCAGATGCTACAGTACGCGGTCGCGACTGAGTAGGAGTTCGGGCCACCCAGCACCCTTTGACCAAATCAGTGTCCGTCAGAATATCCATATGGTGTGGAGTCTGCCCGACCATGCCGGATCCGCATAGGTAGGAGCGACCGGATACGGCAGACCTACGGCCGTTTCGCTTCCCTAAAGGCCAAATTTCGCCACGAATCAAAAATTACCGCTTCCCGACCCTTTCGCTTCCAGGATCTGCTCCGGAAAGGTTGAGTGCGGTGTTGTTGAGTGTGGTGTTTCGGAGTGGAACGGGGGATGCCTTTCAGAACATTGCTGAATGAAGTTCGGAATGCCACCAGAACTCGCGATAATTTCCCAACGGGTCTTCTCCAGAAAACCGGGCCTTCCCTACTCCCACTCCAGTTCAGTGAATGCCACCGTGGCGTTGCGCGGGTTGAATGCGTTGAACAGATCCCATTCAGGCTGTTCTTCCCCGGCGATATGGGTGACCGCCTGGCCCAGCCGTTCTCCCGCCTGGATCGCTGCCAGCGTGTCGCGGGCCAGCACTTCCAGATAGCGCCGCATGGGTTCTAGGCCCTCAGGCCAGTCCAGTGTTGGACCGCCATGGCCGGGAATGATGCGCACGATGTCTTCATCCTGCATCTCATCCAGAACGCGTTGCCAGCCCCGCAGCGACCCGTCGAGTGCGGGAAGGTGCCGGTCAAACACAAGATCCCCCGCGAACAGAGTGCCGGTTTGCCGATCAAAAACGGTAACGTCCGTGCCTGTATGCGCCATGGGCCAAGACCGCAGCTCCAGCACGCGGCTTCCCAGATCAATTCTTTCGTACGGGCCGATTTCGGCAATGCTTCCAGGCGGTCGGGTACCTAGGATAGCGGGTACTCCGATCAGAAAGTTCAGGCTCTCCAAGTAATTCGCCTGACGATCCGCCAGCGCCCGGGTGAGCCCGGAATGACCCAGAACCTTGGCACCCATAGCCTCGAAGACGGAGGTGCCCATCACATGATCGGGGTGCATATGGGTCAGGATGACGTGGCTGACAGGGAGATCGGTGCGCGTGCGGATTGACCGCCATAGCGCTTCGCCGATCCAGGCGGCCGCCCCGCTGTCGATTACAGCGACACTGCGGTCGCCAATCACAAAACCTAGATTCGATATGTCGCCCAGATTGTGCCTGTCGACTTCAGCAATCTGTCCGACATGGACCCAAACGCCCGGTGCAACCCCAACCACATCCAGAACGGGTCCGGCAGACATGCAGTGTGCATTTGGGTCCGGCGGAGTGGTGGCCAGGAGCTCCTCACATTGGACAAGCTCGGATGCCGCGTATCCAGGGACCAATACATCCCGGCATGGCCCTTCCGCCAGTTCCGCGCAGAGCGCAACGACAGCTTCGAACATCCGTTGTCTCCCCTTACGACCCATTCACATGGTCGAAATAGTGATCCCCGCTTCGTAATTCCCGTTAACCGAAAGCCTCAGTGCAAACCTGTAGTGAGCGAAACATGCTGCACCTATCATTGTTCCAATGTTAACTCAATGAGGAAGCCCAGATTCGATTATTGATTGTAGAGTATTGTTATCAAAAGGAAATTATCATTCCCTTTCCCATTCATAGGCTGCGTTCAGGGGGCTTCATTCCGACTAGGGGCCGGCCAACTGTTCTTCCGGTGCCTTGGAGTCTGCGCCCTTGGGCATAATGGCTGTCTCTGTCAGACGGAACAGCGCTGTGCCGTCTCGGTCCTGCGTGAGGCTTCTGAGTCCTAACGACCGTTCCCACCTTAGTGACGGCGGCGTTCTGTCGTCAGACGGGGCGGAGCCCGAGAGGCAGCACCATGAATCGCCCCTGGTCGGACAGTGGGAAAACAGCAGCTCGTATCGCTGAGGCAAGACAATCGCCTACGGCAAGGCGGCCGCTAGGGTGATGATGGCTCTCTTATCTCTTTGCAGTTCCGGTACACCGTCGCGGTCGGGGAAATCGTTTTGGCTACGAGGCCACGGCCCGACATCGATGATTCGTGGGGCGATTCACCCATTAGTCGTAATCATGTTCGGGAAAGCATTTTTCAGGATGCTGCCACGGAAAGCCACCGGAACGAACTTACTGCAATCAAAAATGGCCTTGTGTTTCGATCTAGTCTGTCATTCCATTCTGCAGATAGTCGTCGTTTGGACCTTGTAGCCGACTGGGGCCCGAAGGCTGCAGAGACCTTGGCCACTGCGGCCTCGAATGGAGGAGAGTATTGATGCGTACCAGAGCTGCCGTAGCACTGGAAGCGGGCAAACCGCTTGAAGTAATGGAGGTTGAACTGGATGGGCCGAAAGCCGGTGAGGTTCTGATCGAGATCAAGGCGACCGGTCTGTGCCACACCGATGAATTCACCCGCTCCGGCGCGGATCCCGAAGGCATTTTCCCTGCGATCCTGGGCCATGAAGGCGCGGGCGTGGTTATAGAGGTTGGCGAAGGCGTGACCAGCCTGGAGGTGGGTGACCACGTGATCCCGCTCTACACGCCGGAATGCCGCGAGTGTGAATACTGCCTGAATCCCAAGACGAACCTCTGCCAGAAGATCCGGACCACCCAGGGTGCGGGCCTGCTGCCGGATGGATCGACGCGGTTCTCGATGCTTGATGGCACGCCGGTCCACCATTACATGGGCTGCTCGACTTTCGCGAACCATACGGTTGTGCCGGAGATCGCTCTGGCCAGGATCCGCAAGGACGCACCGTTCGATAAGGTCTGCTACATTGGCTGCGGTGTGACTACCGGCATCGGCGCGGTGATCAACACGGCCAAAGTGGAATTCGGGTCACGCTGCGTAGTGTTTGGTCTGGGAGGCATTGGATTGAACGTGATCCAAGGTCTGCGCATGGTGGGTTGTGACCAGATCGTCGGAGTTGACCTGAACAGCGGCAAAGCCAGCATGGCCAGGCGGTTCGGCATGACTGACTTCGTCAACCCGTCCGATGTGGATGGTGACATGGTCGCCCATCTGGTCGAGCTCACCGGGGGCGGTGCGGATTACACGTTTGACGCGACCGGCAACGTCGACGTCATGCGCACAGCGCTGGAATGCGCGCATAAGGGCTGGGGCGAGTCGATCGTCATCGGCGTGGCGCCAGCAGGGGCCGAAATCAGCACCCGCCCGTTCCAACTGGTCACAGGCCGGGTCTGGCGCGGCACCGCATTCGGTGGTGCCAAAGGCCGTACGGACGTGCCGAAGCTGGTGGACTGGTACATGGACGGCAAGATCGAAATCGACCCGATGATCACGCACAAGCTTACTTTGGGCGAAATCAATGACGGGTTCGACCTGATGCATGAGGGCAAATCGATCCGTGCGGTTGTGGAGTATTCACAATGAGCCTTGAGCTGGTGTCGGAAAGCCGCAGCTTTGGAGGAACGCAGGCGGTCTATAGGCATGCTTCATCCACCGTGAACTGCGATATGGTATTCGCAGCCTACATACCACCTCAGGCGGTAGAGGGACCAGTACCGGTTCTCTGGTATCTTTCCGGACTGACCTGCACCCATGAAAACGCGATGACCAAAGCCGGGATGCAGGAGCATGCCGCCCGGCATGGCATCGCGGTGATCTATCCCGACACTTCGCCAAGGGGCGACGATATCGCTGATGACGAGGCTTTCGATCTTGGCCAGGGCGCAGGGTTCTATGTGAATGCGACCCAGGATCCCTGGGCGCCGCACTATCAGATGCATGACTATGTGGTCGGGGAGCTACGTGGGTTGGTCATGGAACACCTTCCACTCGCAGACCGTCATGGGATCACCGGACATTCAATGGGTGGCCACGGGGCGATCACAATCGCTCTGCGGAATCCGAATCTTTTCGTGTCCCTGTCGGCCTTTGCGCCGATCGCCAATCCAACTCAGTCGGATTGGGGGCGCAGGCAGCTGGGCGCGTATCTGGGCGATAACGAAGCAGCCTGGGCCGAACACGATAGCACGCTGCTTATGGAAGCCGTTGGCTGGAAAGACGATCTGCTGGTGGATCAGGGGGTGAATGATCAGTTTCTGGATCTGCTGAAGCCAGAGGCACTGGCCGGAATGATGGCCAAACGCCGCCAGGCGGGGGTCTTTCGCATGCAGAAAGGGTATGATCATTCGTATTTCTTCGTGAATTCCTTTGTCGGCGACCACCTGGCCTGGCACGCGGAACGGCTGTCATAGGCGGCGGACGGAAGTTGCGGTCGCATATGTTGCGAATTCCGGCCCATAATTTTTCGTGGAAGTACTATTGCTCTTTCTTCCTGTTCACCGGTTGGTTAACAGGAGCGAAAGAATCTTTCGTGCCGACACGAGAAAGCCAGACACAGTCCAAAAAAGTAACTTATGTGTGGAGGAAAAATGTTCAAGAATGCCGCAGTAGCGTTGTGCTTTGCGCTTGTCCCGATCACCGCATTCGCCCAAGGTGATGCGGCAAAGGGAGAAAAGGTGTTCAGAAAGTGCAAGGCATGCCACGCGGTCGGTCCCGACGCCGAAAACAAGGTGGGCCCGGTTCTGAATGGTGTGGTGGGTAGCCCGGTCGCTGGCGTCGAGGGTTTCGCCTATTCGAAAAAGCTGAAAGAAATGAGCTCAGATGGTGTCGTTTGGGATGAGGAAACCCTGAGAGCCTTTCTGGCATCGCCAAGGAAATACGCAAAGGGCACGAAAATGGCTTTTGCGGGCCTGCGCAAGGAGCGTGAGCAGGCCGATGTGATCGCATATCTCGCCACCTTTACCGAGTAAGGCGTGATGGCGGTTTCGGATCAATCGGGTGGAGAAGACTGGCTGGTCCGGATGAACCGGCGCTCAACCCACTGGGAGAGCGTAAGTAATGCGGCTGTACAGCCGCGCATGTTTTGGAGGAAATCATGAAGAAACTTTTGCTTCTGGCGACCGGGTTCATGTTCTCGGTTGGCATGGTCCAGGCAAATGATGATCTCATTGCTGAAATGAGTGATTCCAGCCAATGGGCGATTCAGACTGGAGACTACAAGAACCAGCGGTTTTCGAGTCTGGATCAGATCAATGCAGACAATGTGGGCGACCTACAGGTTGCATGGACGTTCTCTACTGGCGTCCTGCGTGGCCATGAAGGGTCTCCGCTGGTGATCGACGGCGTAATGTATGTGCACACGCCGTTCCCGAACATCGTTTACGCTCTGGATCTGAACGATGATGGCCGGATCATCTGGAAATACGAACCCAAACAGGATCCGAACGTCATTCCCGTGATGTGCTGTGACACCGTGAACCGCGGTGTGGCCTATGCTGAAGGCAAGATCTTCCTGCATCAGGCCGATACCAAGGTTGTCGCGCTGGACGCGATGACCGGTGAGGTCGTTTGGGAGGTCCTAAACGGCGATCCGTCGATTGGCGAGACCAACACGGCAACCGTTCTGCCTGTGAACGACAAGGTCATTGTCGGCATCTCAGGCGGTGAGTTCGGTGTGCGCGGCTCCGTGACCGCATATGACATCAGCACCGGCGATCTGGTCTGGCGCGCCTATTCAATGGGTCCGGACAGCGACATCCTGGCCGATCCGGAAAATACCACCCATCTGGGCACTCCGGTGGGCGCGGATTCGGGTACCAACACTTGGGAAGGCGACCAGTGGATGATCGGTGGTGGCACCACCTGGGGCTGGTATTCGGCAGACATGGACGAAAACCTGGTGTACTATGGCACCGGGAACCCATCGACCTGGAACCCTGCCCAGCGTCCGGGCGACAACCGCTGGTCGATGACCATCATGGCGCGTGACATCGACACTGGTGTGGCCAGGTGGTTCTATCAGATGACCCCGCATGACGAGTGGGATTATGACGGCATCAATGAAATGATCCTGACGGAACAGGAAATTGATGGCCAGCAACGTAAGCTTCTGACTCACTTCGACCGCAATGGCCTGGCCTACACGATGGACCGTGTGACCGGCGAACTGCTGGTGGCCGAGAAATACGACCCGGTGGTTAACTGGACAACCGGTGTCGACATGGACCCGAGTTCGGACACCTATGGCCGTCCGGCAGTGGTGGCCCAGTACTCGACCGAGCAGAACGGTGAAGACGTGAACTCAACCGGCATATGTCCGGCGGCTCTGGGTACCAAGGACCAGCAGCCCGCGGCCTATTCGCCGGCAACCGAGCTGATGTACGTCCCGACCAACCACGTCTGCATGGACTACGAACCGTTCCGCGTGTCCTACACCGCAGGTCAGCCATATGTTGGCGCGACCCTGTCGATGTACCCGGCACCGGACAGCCATGGCGGCATGGGTAACTTCATCGCCTGGGATAATGTCAGCGGTGAAATCAAGTGGTCGATCCCCGAGCAGTTCTCGGTCTGGTCGGGCGCTCTTGCGACGGCGGGTAACATCGTATTCTACGGCACTCTGGAAGGCTATCTGAAAGCCGTGCACGCAGAAACCGGTGAAGAACTGTACAAGTTCAAGACCCCGTCGGGCATTATCGGCAATGTCATGACCTACGAATTGGACGGCAGGCAGTATATTGGAATCCTGTCGGGCATCGGCGGCTGGGCCGGCATCGGTCTGGCGGCTGGTCTGACCAACCCGAACGATGGTCTGGGTGCCGTGGGCGGCTATGCCGCTCTGAGCGACTACACCGCTCTAGGTGGTCAGCTGACCGTCTTCGCCCTGCCGAACTGATCGGTTCTTCCATACCAGCGACTGGCGCGGCCATGGCCGCGCCAGTCCCGTGACGCTCCAAAGGTGACCCCACATGAATAAGACAGGACAGGTTCTCGCTTTCTGCCTCACAACTGCCCTGCCAATTAGTGCAGCCGCTGAGTCGCTCACACTGGATCCCGCGAACCTTGACGCCGTCTATAGCGAGGATGGTAGGTATTTCACGGCTGATGATATTCCGACCTACAATGTGGCCGAAGACGGAACAGTGGACTGGCCGACCTATTCCGGTTTTCGCCGTTACCATTCGGAGTGCCACGTCTGCCATGGCCCCGAAGGCGAAGGGTCGACCTATGCTCCGGGGCTAAAACGGTCTGCGGTCGAAATGGACTATTACGATTTCATCGATGTTGTGGTAAACGGTCGCACGGTCGTGACTGCAGGTGGACAGGATTCAGTGATGCCAGCCCTCGGTGAAAACCCGAATGTGATGTGCTACCTGGACGACATCTATGTCTACCTCAAGGCGCGCGGCGCCGAGGTCGTCCCGCGCGGCCGTCCCGGCAAGAAGGAACCCAAGTCCGACATTATCCGTGAGGACGAAAATGCGTGCTTGGGCATCTAAGGTCGGCGCGTTCTTTTTTGCGGTTGTTTTCTGGGTCTGTCCCTTGGGACAGGCCAGTGCCCAGACATCCGATCTGGTATCGCTTACGGCATTCCGGGTCTGTGCCGACCCCGCGAATTATCCCATGTCAACCCAGGACGGCACGGGATGGGAAAACAGGCTGGCCGAATTCTTTGCTGACAGACTGGAACTGCCGCTGCAATATGCCTGGTTCCCCCAGGCTACGGGGTTTGTGCGTCAGACCCTGAGGGCCAAGAAATGCGACGTAATCATGGCCTATGCGCAGGGTCACGAGCTGGTGCAGAACACCAATCATTATTTTACATCCATCTATACGCTGATCGTTCCGGCAGAGTCTGATCTGGCTGGCGTAAAGACACTGGCCGACCCTGTGCTGAAGGGCAAGGCAATCGGCATCGTCGCGGGCAGCCCGCCTGCCACGCATATGGCGCGCAACGGGTTGATCGGCTCGGCCAAACCGTATCATCTGTTCGTGGACCGCCGGGTGGACAGTCCGACAGAGGATATGCTGAATGATCTGGAAAGCGGCGAAATTGACGCCGCCATCCTATGGGGTCCGATTGGCGGACCCCTGGTCAAGGCGCGGCATCCGGATTTCAGGGTGATTCCGCTGATCCATGAAACCCTGCCGCCCAAGTTGCACTATCGCATCACGATGGGCGTCCGGCTGGGTGAAAAGGTGTGGCAGCGCAGGCTGAACTCACTGATCCGTCGCAATCAGGATGAGATCAACGCGATTCTGATCGAAGCGGGCGTGCCGCTGACAACCGATCTGGGCGACCAGATGCTAGAGGTAGAGCCGTGACGCGCTTTCTGTTTCTGGCTCTTATTCTCTGGCCCATCGCCCTTGCCGCTCAGCCGGTGCCGGAGCCCGACGGCTTCCGGCAGGAACTGTATCTCGCGCCGGTGCCCGCTACGCTGCAGGGCGCTGCGGTTATCGACGTGGATCAGGCTCATTCGTTCTGGCAGTCGGGTGAGGCGGTCTTTATTGACGTGCTGCCGCGTGCGCCGAAACCCGATGGATTGCCGGAAGGCACTGTGTGGCTGGACAGGCCGCGTGATTCCATACCGGGTGCGATATGGCTTCCGAACACCGGCTATGGTCGACTTGCGCCGGAGACCGAGACCTATTTGCGGAAGGGGCTGGACATGGCGACCGGTGGGGATCTCTCAAAGCCACTGGTGATCTTCTGCAAGGCAGACTGCTGGATGAGCTGGAACGCAGCCAAGCGGGCGGTCGAATGGGGGTACACGGACGTGCGGTGGTTTCCCGAAGGTACCGACGGTTGGGACTGGATGGAATTCCCGTTGGAGCGCCTTGAGCCATCAGGAGGCTAACCGCTCACCGGACAATCGCCCGGAACTCCCTAACAAATGACATGAACTGCGTTTTGAGACCTGCACACGCGGCCACATATCCTTGACGTCGGGATTCAGATCGGGCTGCCGCGCACTCCTCGAAACCAGGGAAAGGACATTGAACCAAAGCCTCCTGCAAGACCCAGGACTACCTTCAGCATGCAAAGAACCAACACGGACTTTATTTTTGTCATGGACTTTGCCTCCGTGCGCTTCGGAGTATCCATGTCTCCGTTCAAGGGGTTCCAGGCCATTTCTTCGGCTCCCGCGGAGGTTCCGCACAGGTTTTCCCGAGTTTATCCACAGGCTGGCCGACCAGCGCTTCCTGGCGCGGCGCGACCACTGACCGGCCACAGTCGTCCCGCAGGAGCACGTTGGTGAGAATCACCAGCCTGCGCATCACCGCGACCAGCGCGACTTTATGGGCCTTGCTCACGTCGAGTCCAGCCACTATCCTGTCCGTCATGTGCTTCCGCTCCTCTACCTGCGGTTGGCTCGGGGTTTGCCCAGGCATCCTTCCAGGAAGCGGAGGACAGCAGTGGAGACGGGCGACCAGGCTCCGGATATCCAGCCAAAGGCACCCGGCTGGCCACACCGGAGTTAACCGCACTGTGCAGAACTTTCCACGGCATCGTCCTTTGATTCCTTTTCATGAAGGAGGACATACAAGTGGAAGGGCGATACCACCGCTGACCTGCCGTATCTGGAGAATCCTGCCAGACGCAAAACACCTTGACCGTTCCTTGCTGTCTTTCCAGCGCCACGAGGCCGCCCCTAAACAGGTAATGGTCGCGCAGGGAGGCGGGGCCTGTGCCTGCCGCTTGCGGGAATTGCCGATGGTGATTGCTTGACAGCGCTCGCCGGAGCGGCGTGACAAGCCTCGTGCCGGGACGCCCGAACGCCGCCCGCCCGTCGCCTCTCAGTCTCCTGAACCATCAGATCCGCATATGCGGCTACGCCGATCGTCACTGGTACTTGGTCCGGTGCGTTCGAACCGCCGAAAGCTGAGCTGCGGAGCCCGTCACTTACGATTCTTAAGATGAACTTTGGCAGATTGTCGGCCATCCGCCCCGGTGTCATGTCGAAGGCTGTCTGGAGTTCAGACTCGGTCATTGCCTGCAGCGCCACCTGCTCATGTGCCGCGGTCGTGGTTGGGCAGCCAGCCAATATGCCCTACGATGACCTTAACGGGTGGAGCGGGCAGGTTCCTTGCGGCAACCAGATTGGTTTGATCCGCGTCCATCACGTCCTTCAGGCGGGTCGAAGTGAGATCAGCATTGGCAAAATCCGCGCCGGTCAAATACGCACCACCCGGTGTTGCCATTGAAAGATCCGCCCGCCTCAGCAGGGCATCGGGCAGCTTTGCGAATTCCAGGCCTGCCCGGTTCATCATGGCATCCGTGAAATCAGCACCGGACGGACCCCTGGCTGAGCGCAGGACCCGCGCTTCATGCCCATGGACTGGTTGGTTATGTCGGCTGAGTAATCCGCACTGCGAAACATAGTTCCGATAGTTTCTTTAAGCTGGGTCCGTGTGAAATCAGCCACCGCCCGCGCACCGGGCAGATCCGCACCGGTCAGGTTCGATCAGGTCAGCTGGTCTGGAACATTTCGGCCCCACCAGAGACGTGTCTGTCTGACCGCCCTCGACCATCCTGGCCTGGCTGAGCAGTGTCCCGTCCAGACTGGCCCCTTACAGGTTTGCGTCATTCGGCGATGCCGCTCGCTGGATCGAGCCGTTGAAATCAAGTCCTGACAGATCCAGCCCGTTCAGCCAGCCCCGCTTGAAATCGGCGGGTGCATCCGGCGTGGCGGCGGCCAGCCGATCCTTAACTTCGACGCGGGTCATCTGGGCCTGGGTCATCCTGGACAGCGACATTTCCTCCCCAATCATAACCTGCGCATGCGCCATCGGAGGCACGAGTAAGAAATGCTCAGCAGAGCCGTTCCGAACGCGTTTCTCATCGTCAGGGTCCTCCCCCGGAAACGCAGATGGAAGGACTTGTTTCGTTCAATCAGAAACACACCAGCTCAGCTTCGGCCTGGGCCCGGCGGAGATCGGCCACCAACGTCGATGCGACAGCCGCTGACCGGAACAGGGAGACTCGTTCGCCCCCGACCCGGCGCATGGATAGGACGGTTTCGGCCTTGACATATTGCTCGTAGGGCAGGATCGCTGCGATTTCGTCGATGGAACAGGCGCATTGTTCAAGCACGCGCCGGGACTGCCCGTTTGCCGCCATGCAGGCAAAGACATAGTCCGCACGCGCTACGGTCGGGTAATCGTTCAGCCGTTCCGCCACCCCCTGTGCCGAACTGGACACCGGTATGGACAGCAGAACCGTGGCGCAGAGCAACCCTATGAACCGCATCATTTTCCTACCCTCTCCAGACCTTCCAGCACTATTTCAGACCGGTATACCGGCGCTGCTTCGGCGATGAAACCAAGATACCAGCCCGGCACGGCTTCGGACATGACTACGGTCAGCACGAGATCGGCAAACGCCCCCATGCGGTCACGGTTGGGATCATCGACAAACGGGTGCATCCGTACTGTCTGGGTCATGACCTGCTGGCCTCTGTAGTCTGCCGTACCTGTTTCAATATCGGCGTTCTGGATCAGGGCGTCCTTGATCCGGTTGCGGATGTAGAACGGGCTTCCGCCAGCGGCTTCGGCCATGTCCCGCACGATCGCTTCGTAAAAATACATAATCATCGGATTGCCAACACTTGCCGGAAATCGCCCCAGACCCCGGTGCCTGCCACCCTGGTGGAATTCGAGATGCGCCAGTTCCGCCAGATCGCCCTTAACGATTCGCAGCGAAATCAGACCTGTGTCGCGGTCGGCTGCTTCCGGTTTGATCTCGTTGGTCACATCGCGTCTGTAGAGCAGCGCTTCGTCACGCGGCACCGGGTCCAATGTGCCGTTGCGGAACAGCAGATCATATGTCTGCTGTCCGTCCCCCGTCGTGGTCGCGCCAGCCCCGACGGTACCGATGGCCATGACCAGCCCGGTGATGGCAGCGGCACAAATATTGCGCACACGGCCCTTCTGTATTTGCATATGATATCCTCCCAAGGACCTGCCTCGGTCGATGCGACAGTTCCCTGCATGACTTGTCGGTTTCATGCAGGGTGTCGTCAACCCCTTTCCTGATCTCAGCCGCTGGGCCGAAACCGGCGCCGAAACCCCGTCAGATCGACAGGGACTGTCTTGGGCGCAAAGATCTGTCGGTCAAGATCATCCAGCGCCTTCTGTCGGGCTGATGTCGTCCCGTCCCGACGCAGCAGCGCGGTCGCAGCGCGGCGTGCGGCGACCGCGTCGCCCCTGCGTGTGGCGCGGGCCAAGGCGCGGGACAGCGGATCGAACAGCGAAAATCGTTTCAGTGCCGCCAGTCCGCCAAATCGCCGTTCGCTCAGCACGAAGGTAAGACCAAGCGCCAGGGCAAGCCCAGCTGCCAGAGCCTCTGGCCAGCCGGGTAAACGCGATGCTGCGACCTCGCTTCCACTGCCCGTGTCGATGCTGGACCGAACGGATGCGCGCGCTAGATCCTCGGAAAATGCCACGCGTTGTGGAGTGATCACCGCCAGACCCGCCTGGCGCGTGCTGGTGTCGAAATACGGCACTTCCAACGGTTCCAGTATCGTCGAGACAGCGTTCGACGGCTGGACCGTCCAGCGCCAGAACGCATGGGTGACGGGGCCAGCGGGGGTGAGTTCCACGAATCGCCGCTCGGGATGCGGAAAGATCATCGCCGACGGCGATATCATTTCGGGCATGGGCGGTATCATTTCGGGCGTCGCGCCCAGGGCTTCAATACGGATGACCCGCAGCACGCCTTCGCCCGGTCTCAGCTGGTCCGGCGCGTTGGACCATTCATCGGACACCCGTAGGCGCATCACCGGAAACCACCAGCCACGTTCGTATTCCGGCGGCACCGGGGCGACCTGAATCCGAATCGGATCGGACTGGATCTGATGGTCGAACCAGTCATCCCCCTGATCGGTCAGCGTCAGCTTGTGCCGGAACGGTCCAATGGTCAGCGTACCCGATTCCGTTGGGTAGAGCGCCATGCGTCTTTGAAAAATCTTGACCTTCTGGCCGCGGAGCCGTTCTTCGTGCCAGTCATCGGCGCCTAGCTGGCTCCAGTTGAAGCCAGCCAGATCGGGCTGTACCAGCTTCTCGCGCGTGATATGCCGCCGATAGGTACCACGGATGGTGATCATCACCATTTCGCCGACAAAGGGCGTCGCGGACGGATCGTCCAGCATGACCTGTATGTCCAGTTCGTCTGGCGCAACCTCGGCGGATTGGGCCAGTGCCAGCACAGGCAAGAGGCAGAGAAGTGGTATACAGAGTCCCTTCATCGTGGATCCTCCGGTTCTGGAGGGGACAGGCCCAAGGCATTCCGGCGTTTACGTTCATACGCGATGCGCATACCCAGATAGGCACCCGGCACGTCCGACAGCTGTTCCAGCCAACGGTGGTCGGCGATCATGAACGCGTCGTCAAAAACCCGACGGACCCCCAGCCGACCATGGCTGTCAAACTGGGCGAGACCCATCATCGTGTTGGTGTTTGTCACATCATCCCCGGTTCCCGCGCCCCGGCCCGACCCTTCGCCGGTCTCCGCCTCGACCGTGGGGCCGGATATGCGCTTCACTAGCAGCGCCAACGCCTCAGGTGCGATCTGCAGGCCCGCGTAATACGCTGCGACCGCATCGAAATTATCCAGCGCATTGGGCACGTACTGAATGATGGCCACATCGTAAGCTTCCAGCGCCGCGGCATAGTTGCCCCGGAGCGCTTCGGCATTGCCGAGGTTGTAGTAGTCGCGCGCCTCTGTGAACGCCCTGGTGGCCCCCGTCATGTCACCCGCACGGTATAGTGCCACGCCCTGCCAGGCGGGATCAGCGTGAAACAGCGGCTCGGCCAGCGATGGCAGGCCCAGGGACAGGGCCAACCGGCCCAGCGGTGCCGGACCGCCACCAATCACAAGTGCCGCCAGCAGCAGCATCAGGGACGCGGATGCCAATCCTTTCACGCTCCGCGCCTCCGAAACTGCAGAAGCAGTAGAAGCGCGGCGGCCAGGATCAGCCAGCGCCCCAGATCGCGCCAGTAAAGCAGTGGATAGGCCTGACGCTCAAGCACCGTGCGGTCATCACGGGTCAGAAAGCGGGAGAGCTCGACCTGGTCGCCGCGTTCAAACATCCGCCCGCCACTGTCTTCCGTCAGGGCTGTCAGCTGGGGTGTCACGCCGTCTAATGCGATCACGGACAGGCGCGCCCCTGCATCCGCGATCATCTGACCCGGCGCCCCCGTCTCGAACCCGATTCCGCCGCCATCGGTTATCAGGATCACATCGCCTGTCAGGATGCGTCCCTGAGTCAGTATCTGATGGGCTAGTGCCAGCCCCCGTTCAGGGCGCGAACCGGGATAAGGCATTGTGTTCGAGTCTATCAGCGATAGGGTTTGCCCCAACTGCCGGTGGTCTGCGGTCAGATCGACAGCGACATAGGCATCGCCGCCATAGATAACCAGCGCTCCCGGCCTGGTGCCAAGGGATGCAATGCCAAACCGCCCGATGGCCAACGTATCCGGCCAGGCGGGGCTTTCCGTAACGCTGGGCGAGATGTCCAGAACGAAGACCACGGCATCAAGATTGCGGAATGACGGCGCATCGCGCCGTTCGATGGCAGGGCCCGATAGTGCCAGAACCAGTAGGGCAGCGGCTGCGGTAACTCCGATCAACGGTCCCCGCGTCGGAGCCTGGTCCACCTGGCCGAGCGCCTCCATGGCACGCAGAAGTCCCGGCCGCGCCACCTGCTCCCACCCGCCTGTCCCCGCCTTACGGCTCAGGACCGCAAAGACAAATGCGGCAAGCGGAACCAGCAGCAGCAGCCAGATGGGTCTGAGAAGGGTCAGCGATTCTGTCACCTCTGATCCCGCCAGGTCCAGGCCAGCATCAGACCAAGCGCCAGAGCGGCAGGCCACATCCAGAACGACCGGTAGACTTCCACCGCGAGACCGTCGCTGTCATTGGCCTCAAGCCGGTCAATCGACCGTGCGACCTGTGTCAGGTCTTCGGTGGTCTTCACCCGAAAGCTTTCGCCCCCGGAAATCCGCGAGATCGCACGGAGCGTCGCGGCGTCCACGACGCCGCGCTCGCCCTCAGCAGCGGTGGTCTCATCCTTGGGACCCAGTGCGATGGTGTGTACCCGAACACCCATGCGGGCGGCCAGTTCGGCGACACCTTTTGGATTGGTGGCACCCGCATTGTTTCTCCCGTCCGACAGCAGGATCACCACGCGTGAGGCAGCGTCAGACAGTTCCATCCGTTTCAGGGCCAGCCCCAACCCGTCCGATATATTTGTCGCCCGGCCCGAAATTCCGATGGTGGCCTCGTCGATCCGGTGCGCGACGGCTTCGACATCAAATGTGAACGGTGCGGCATAATATGCTTCGGACCCGAACACGATCAGGGCTACCCGATCCCCGCCACGACCCCGCACGAATTCAGAGCCGACAGTCGTGACCGCCTCCAGGCGGGTGATCTGCCGACCGTCCAGATGGAAATCGTCCCGCACCATTGAACCGGAGAGGTCCAGCACAATCGCCAGATCCCGCCCCGATACTTTCAGCGCTGGAATCGGAGTGACTTGCCGGGGTCCAGCGATGGCAAGGACAATCAGGAACCAGATCGCCCAAAGCATGATCCAATGCGCGGTGTCCCATGCCCCTTTGCCTGCAGCCTGGCGGCTCGCGCGGAGCAGCAGACTGGCTTCGATTCGTCCAGGCATGGACAGGGCCCGCCCGGTCGCATGGGCTGTGGGCAACAGCCAGAGCGCGAGAATGGGCAGTGGCAGCAGCAGCAGTGCCCATGGGCTTGCCAGATCCAGTCCGCTACCTGTCACCCAGAACCTCCTGCGCCAGAACATCCAGGTCTTTCAGGTCTCCGTCCCGTCGGTAAAGGTTCGGCCTGATCGCTGCGAATCGATCCGGCCGGTGCCGTTTCATCAGGCCAAGCAGGCGGGTACGCCGTTCCCCGGCTGGTAGGGAGTGAAGGGCCGACACCTGCTCGACCAGGCTGGGAGGGCTTTGGGCGTCGCGACGCAGACTGAACGCACGCAGGGCCAGGCCTATCGCCAGGGCCGCGGCTCCACCGACAGCCATGGCGGCCATTAAATCTGCCACCACCTGCCAAGGCAGTGCGGTGGGCATGTGGATGTCGTGAAGACCGGCGACCAGCGCGTCCTGGCCAAGTGCGCCCGTCCCATCCAGCTGTTGCTCTGAAGCCGGGACCGTCAATGTTTACCCCTTGCCCAGGGAGAGGCCGCCACGATGTGACGTGCCAGTTCGCCTGGTGCCGCCGCGGCCGAGATTTGCAGAACCGGTCGGCCCGCGATTTTCGGCGGCCGATTGGTGGCGGCCATGGTTTGCTCGACATGCAGTGCTCCCAAACGGAGTTGCACGCGTTGGCCATTGTGTAGCCGGACAGGGTATTGCCCGGCGCGCAGCGCGTCAGCATCGGTCAGCGCGATGAGGCGCACCGTCCGCCTCCGGTCGATCTGATCCAGCCGGTCGGCCAACCCGTCACCTTCACGGTCAAAGCCTGAGGCGATGATGACCTCGGAGCCGACCGGGCAGAGCCGGTCCACAGGGAACATCGCCCGGTCCAGTGGCCCTGTCTCAACTTCCCCCGCCATAGCTGTTCGCAGCGCCGTGTCATGGGCGCGTACCAGCCCACCGATCACATCAAGCATGCCGCGCACGCGACCCCGTGGTAGAACGGCTACGGGACCGTCCGGGGTCAGGGCCAGCAGGCCCACCCGCCCGCCATCCCGCACCATGCGCCAGCCGATCAGGGTCAGAACCTCGGCCGCGGCGACGGACAGAAACACGCGACTGATCCCCCAGAGCATTGGGGGGCGAAAATCGGCAACCAGCAATGTGACCCGGTCGCGTTCTTCCTGAAACTGGCGGACATGCAGGCGCCCCGTTCGCGCCGTCGCACTCCGGTCGAGGTGACGAATGTCATCGCCTGACTGATATTCCCGCAAATCTGCCACTTCCTGACCCTGCCCCTTGCGCCGCGTGGCAAACCCGCCGGGAAGGGCAGCCAGCACCCGATCGGCGGCGGTATGCAAAGCAACCGAACGCAGCGCGATCAGCCCGGTCGCGGACAGCGAAACGCCGTCCGCTTTCATGACGGCCTGGAAGGCTGCGGTCACAGCGGTTCAACCTCCGACAGAATGCCAGCGACAAGTCCTCGGGGTCGACGGCCTTCGGCCACGGCCCGCCACGACAGTACCATGCGATGCGCCAGCGCGTCGGGTGCAAGATCGGCTACGTCTTCCGGCAGGGCATAGTCCCGACCCGCCAGATAGGCACGTGCCTTGGCCGCTGCCGCCAGGGCCAGAGATCCCCGGGGCGACACGGCGTGCTCAATATCGCCGGAAAACGAACCCTCTCGCGTTGCCATCACCAGACGTACGATATAGTCCCGCAGTTCCGGCGCCAGATACACCGCCCGCGCGTCGGCCTGCGCGGCGGCCAGAGCGTCCAGGTTGAGTGGGGCTGCCGCAGGGCGGTCTGATCTGATTTCGGTCTCGACCAGATCCAATATACGACGTTCGGTCGTAGCATCCGGCATCGCCAGTTCCACATGAAGCAGAAACCGGTCCAGCTGAGCCTCGGGCAGGGGAAATGTGCCGTCATGCTCGATCGGGTTCTGCGTGGCGACGACCAGAAAGGGATCGGGCAAGGCATGGGTTGCGTCGCTGGCGGTCACCTGGCCTTCGGCCATCGCCTCCAGAAGGGCGGACTGGACCTTTGGCGGTGCGCGGTTGATCTCGTCCACCAGGACAAGATTGTGAAACACCGGCCCTGGCACGAATTCCAGTGCGCCGTCCTGGGGACGGAACACCGGTGTACCGGTGACATCGCCCGGCATCAGATCCGGAGTGCACTGCACCCGGGCAAAGGAGCCGTTAACAGCTCCAGCGAGCCATTTTACCGCACGCGTCTTGGCCAGCCCAGGAGCGCCCTCGATCAGTAAATGGCCCCCGGCCAGAAGTGCGATCAGCAGCCGCTCTATCAATCGTTCATGCCCGACCAGCCCAGATGACAAATGCCGTGTGAGCGCCGCGATATCCGGCGCTACCTGCTCTGGCGTCCCATCCATGTCCGCTTCTCCCAAGCGAATTCCGCAGATCTGGCCGTTCCATATTGCCTGTTGGGCCCGGCGGATTGCCCGGGAGCATAGAGCCGTTTCTTTCTGAATGACAACAGATCTGTCGCCACGTTCAGAGAATGTCCCGATCTTTGGGAACTCCATCGCTTCCGTCGGCTGGCAAATGGCTCTATCACCTTGTGGCGGGAGGATACGGAATGACGTCAGGGCTGCGCACGCGTGATCTGGCCTTTCGCTATGGCGATAAGGAAGCATTGAGGGACATTTCCTTCGAGATTCCCAAAGGCACGTTCTGTGCCCTTCTGGGGCCCAACGGGGCCGGCAAATCGACGCTGGTGTCACTGCTGACCAGGCTGCTGGTAGCGCCGGGTGGAGAGATTGCGATCGCGGGCCATGACCTTCGGGCGGCACCTGGGCCGGCACTCGGCGCGCTTGGGGTCGTATTTCAGCAACCAACCCTGGATCTGGATCTGACCGTGCGACAGAACCTGGCCTATTTTGCGGCTCTGCATGCCTTGCCGCGGTCCAGGATCCCCGCTCGGATTGACGCCGCGCTCGACCGGCTAGGGATGCGCGAGCGGGTGGGAGAGAAAGTGCGTACACTCAATGGCGGACACCGGCGGCGGACCGAACTGGCTCGTGCGCTTCTGCATGATCCCCAGGTGCTGTTGCTGGATGAGCCAACCGTCGGCTTGGACGCCGCCGCCCGGGCAGCGATCACCGACCATGTACATGACCTGGCGGATCAGGGTCTATGCGTGCTCTGGACTACGCATCTGACGGACGAGGTACGCGACAGCGATCGCCTGGTGGTCCTCCATAAGGGCGAGATTCTGGAGGATGGCAATGCCGGTGCCATCCGGGGGGGTGCGTCATTGTCCGACTGGTTTTTGACCCGCACCGGAGCAAACGCGTGACTGGCTGGCTGGGCGCGTTGAGAGCCATCATCGGGCGCGAGTTTCTACGGTTTATCCAGCAGCGCGAACGGTTCCTGTCCGCCCTCGTGCGGCCCTTGGTCTGGCTGGTGATATTCGCCGCCGGGTTCCGCGCCGCGCTTGGCGTGTCAATCACACCACCCTACCAGACCTATATCACCTACGAGACCTATATCGTTCCCGGCCTCTGCGGCATGATCCTGTTGTTCAACGGTATGCAGAGCTCGCTGAGCCTGGTTTACGACCGGGAGATGGGATCAATGCGCCTGCTGCTGACAAGCCCGTTGCCAAGGTGGTGGCTGCTGATGTGCCGGTTGATCGGCTCGGCCGCGATTTCCATTCTGCAGGTCTATACTTTCCTGGCGATTACCGCGCTTTTCGGTATTACAATGCCTGCCATGGGCTATGTGGCGGTGCTGCCGGGCCTGTTTCTGGGTGGGCTCATGCTGGGTGCGCTTGGGCTGCTGCTATCCAGTTTTATCCGCCAGCTGGAAAATTTCGCCGGAGTGATGAATTTTGTCATCTTTCCGATGTTTTTCCTGTCCTCGGCACTCTATCCTCTGTGGAAAATGGCGGAAAGCTCGGCCCTGCTGCGCGATATCTGTGCGCTAAATCCGTTTACCTATGCGGTCGAGCTGATCCGGTTTCTACTCTACCTTGATTTCAGTTGGATCGCTCTGTTCTGGGTCATTGGTGCGACCGTCGCGTTCCTGACACTGGCGGTCTGGGGCTATGACCCGGCGCGCGGTCTCATGAAGCGCAAAGGCGGATAGTGTCAGGCGTCCCGTTTGGTCAGATTTCAGGCTGACCGTGCATGGGCGGGACGGTTTCCGCCCATCTTTTCGGTTCCGGTCTTACGCCCATCAGGTGCCTCTGCCGCGTTGTCCTGGCGAATGGAAGGCTGCGTTCGCTAAAGGTGTCGTATGCTGTCGCCAGGCCATGATCAGATAGGGTCGATCATGGAGTGGATTCCAGAATTCAGATCCACCATTCCACTCCGAGGCAGGGTATCGTTCGTGCTTCATCCGGTATGTCATATGGTTCAGCCTGAACCGCGGCGGGCAAACTTTGCGTCCGAACCGCTGCTGCGCTAGTCTGGTTGAACCGAACTCAATTCCGAAATGTTGGCAGCCCATTGTCTGACCCCGCATCTCCAGTCTCTCCCCTGTCCGAAGACCATCCATCCCCTGCAGCCAGACATACGATGTCGCTGCGCCTCAAACTGGGGTTGGGCGCGGCGCTACTGAGTCTGGGCGCAATCGTGTCGGCGGGCGTTCTGTATATCGGAATGACACAGGTGGCCGAACGACTGGAGACAGCGCTCGCCTCGGAAAACCGGATGGCGCGCTATGCGACCCTGGCCACACAGATTTCCACCTTTCTGGTGATCGTGACCGAATCCGTCCAGCGAGGCCTGCCCGCGGCTGAACGAAGCGACAGGATCGCACCAGTCGTAGCGCGCATTGAGGAAACCTATGCTCTGCTGCGATCCGACCTGGAAACAGCCGTCCTGAGCGCTCAGGAAATCGGTATAGACCAGCAGTCACGGTTCGGTACCCAGTCTCTAGGGCTGGCGCGGATGCAGGCGCTGCTGGACAGCACGGTGGAGGGGCTGGGAGACACCAGCACGGAACCGGCCGCGCTGCGAGCCCATATCGACGGTTTCGCAAGCAGCATTGATCCGCTTCTGAACCAGGCCGTGAACACCGAGGTCATGTTTCGAAACGCGGCGCTCGAAGGGATCGAGGAGCTCCGCCGCGATCTGACCCGTGCGGCGTTCCTAATCGCAGGACTGGCGCTTCTGGCGGTCCTGGCGTTCCACTTCGCGCTTGTTCGGCCACAGTTTTCCCGGCTGGACCGGTTGCGCACAGCCGCACGCCAGATTGGAGCCGAAGACTATGCGCTGGCCTTGCCTGCGGAGTCGAACGACGAGATTGGCCAGCTCTACGCGGAAACCAATCGCATGGCCGCGGCCCTTGCCGCACGGCACGATCAGATCCAGCAGGACTGGACGCGGCTCAACGAAATTATCGACCAGCGTACGGGCGAACTGCGTGTGGCGAACCTGCAGCTGGCCGAAATTGATGAAAACCGCCGCCGGTTCTTTGCCGATGTCAGTCACGAGCTCCGCACGCCCCTGACCGTCATTCTGATGGAGGCGCAGATCGGTCGTAAGGGTGTGGGCGATCCAGTGACGTCATTTACCACGATCGAAGCGCGTGCGGCGCGACTGAACAGGCGGATAGACGACCTGTTGCGGGTGGCTCGTTCGGATAGTGGTCAGCTTGAACTGGACCTGAAATCCGTGGCGGTCGCGGATTTGATCCGCGAGACCGCGGCTGAGGTTGATGCCGAGATTGCAAATGCAGGCATGGCCCTGACTTGCGGCGAAAGTCCGGATCTGACTCTTACCTGCGATCCCAACTGGCTGCGGCAGATCCTGGTTGGACTGGTACGCAATGCCATTCGTCACGCCCGCACCGGTGAGGCGGTGCATCTGTCCGCCAGTGCCAGAGAAGGGGTGATGGAGCTGGCTGTGCTTGACAACGGGCCGGGCATCCTCGACAAGGACCAAAAACGGGTTTTTGACCGGTTCGTGCAGTCCGCAGACACTTATGCGTTCTCCAGGGCAGAGGGGTTTGGCATTGGTCTGGCCTTGGCCCGTTGGGTGGTTGAGGCGCAGCGCGGAGCCATCAGTCTGATCAGTCCAGTTCCCCGAGACCGGGCGCTGGGGCGTGCGCCGGGAACCGAGATAACCATCCGCCTGCCCTGCGGCGATACCGAAAGATCGGAATAGCGCCATGTCCGGCCGTCTGCTTATCGTTGATGACGACCCCGAGATCACTTCGGCCCTGGCGCGGGGGCTGGCGCTGCACGGATATGAAACGGTGGCCGAAAACCGGGCCGATCTTGCGCTTCAACGGTTGCGGTCAGATATGTTTGCCGGCGCTATCATCGACGTGATGCTGGGGGCCGACAGCGGGTTAGATTTGGTACGTGAGATCCGGGCCGCGGGCGCGACGCTTCCGGTCCTGATGCTGTCGGCGCTTGCGGATGTGGAACACAGGATGGAAGGACTGGAAGCCGGGGCTGACGATTACGTGGTCAAACCGTTTTCCTTTGAAGAGCTGGTCGCTCGGATGCGGGTCCAGGAACGGCGCGCACCTATCGCCCGACCCAGTCCCGCTACGCTGAACGACAAAGAGCGGAGCCTGACCAGCGTCCACGGTTCCGTGACGCTGACCGAGCGCGAATACGGGCTATTGATCCATCTGGTTGCCCATGCTGGCGAACCGCAATCGCGGTGGAAATTGTTTGATACGCTCTGGGCGAAGGACGGATCGGTCAGTGAAAACGTTGTCGACGTCTATATCGGGTATCTGCGAAAGAAACTTTCCAAAGCTGATTTTGGATTTGAGATCAGGACGATCCGGCACAAGGGATTCTGCCTGAAAGGGCTTGCGCCGCTGCGGTTGCAGGACTGAATCTCACCTGGTCCCTGGAACGGCCTTAGGAATTAAGACTCGCATCCGCCGACGGTCCGCGCCAAGGCTGATCCAGTCAACGCCTGTAGAGGAGAAGAGCACAGCATGGAGTGAACCCGCATTTCGCGAAATCGAATGCGGAACGGAAATCAGGATTTACGACCCGGACGGCGATGAAGAGAATCTACTGTTCCAGTATCTCTATGGGTGCCGGGCGTTTTGATGGAAATTCGCGCATAATTCCGGAACTTCTACCGGTGGCGGGCTGTCCCGGAGGAATTTCGGTTACCGGATTTGCGGCCTCGTGTGGTAGGGAACCATGCCCCACCAAACCCAGTCCTCTCCTGCCGTTACGGCTGAGGCGGGCAACCAGCCCATACTGAAACGCTTCTCCTGATATCCGGGATCAACTCGCGCAGACCGTTCTTCTCCATCCAACCGGTCTGCGCGATTCTCCGTATGTCCTGGTGACAAATGGCGATTTCGACCATGAGTTCGGTCCTGCCCGCCATTTGCGAAATGCAGCAAATTCTGTCACCGCCGACATACACGAAGTCCGGTCAGGTTGGTGGCGGAAGGCTGTCCCACGCTGGTTGCCACCCGGGCATGGCCTCCGCACTCGAAGATGGCTGCGGGTTCGAAGAAGAACCTTAACCACGCCGTTTCCACCATGAATGCGGTCATTTCCAGTTCCATACACACCATCCCGCGGTGAAAGAAGAATTCGCGCTGAGTTTCCAGTACGCAGGCTGAAACCACTGGCTCCACTGGAGCGCCGGGTTCACGTAAGTCTTCGCGTCCTCACTCCGCTCTTCCGGCACGGTTCGAGGCAGGCTCAAGAGGCGCCGACATGTGCCGGAGATTCCCACTCGCCCTGTATCAATGCATCACTGAACGAAAGATCGGTCAGTTCGAATGCCACATGAAGCATGTCCCTGACATCTGTCAGAAGAATTGCGCGGAGCGGCCTGGTTCAGGAAACCCTGAAACGGGAGTTGGCGAACCGGTTGCCACGTCGCGGTTCTGGGAGGTTGACGGGAACTGGCGGTCCCTGATCGCCCACACGCATCGATCTGAAACCCCCTATCCTGACATTCAATTTGAATGTTGCGCCAGATTCTCCAGACAATCTGTCCATGCAGGACAATGCAGTGATTCCGTGAACATTTTTTATTCGGGTCTTGAGGTTGCGGCAGCAAACTGTAATCATTTCACAATCGCCCGTGTTTCGATTGGAGCGCGTCGCAATCCCTCGTGCCCTGAGCGGGAAGGCTATTCGGTGTGAGATTCGGATGATTCAGATCGCATTTTTCGCTGCTGTCCTCATGGTTGCCTCGCCAGCCATGGCCAGTGATGAGTTCGGGACACTCAATCCTGACGAGATGACCTGGAAGCGTTTCCTGGAACGGGCAGAGGAGGGTGAGTCCGATATGGTGCTTTGCGCAACCGGCTACATGCTAACCAAATCCGGGAAGCATGAAGCGGCACGAACGCTCTTTCTAAACTGTGCCCAGGCTGGCTATACCGGCGCGATGACCTGGATGAGCCAGCTTGACAATAACGGACTGGGTGGCGAGTACAATCCGGACGCCGCAGCTGAATGGGACAGGCGGGCAGCGGAGCTTGGCGATCCGGTTGGCAAGTTCAACTTTGGCCTGGACCTGCTGAGAGGACATGGTGTCGCAAGGGATGAGGAACTGGGGCGGCGTCTGGTCGATGAAGCGGCTGACTACGGCCTTGTCATCGCCCGCCGTCTGCAGGCTGCGGACTACGATCCAGATGCGGTGACGCCAGACGCCGACGAGTGGAAATACGCCCCCATGTTCTGACGTTCCCCGACGATACCCGCCGGTGCGCCGCCGAGAGTCACGATGCGCGAAGCAAGGCGCTTCGCTTCCTCATCTACATGGGTCACGAATAGCGCGGCGATACCGGTTCGCTCCCGAAGCCGAACAAAGAGGCGCATCATCTTTTCGACAGCCTCAGGGTCCAGCGAAGCGAAGGGCTCATCCATCAGGAGCAGGTCAGGCTTCGCGGCAAAGGCCCGTATTATCGCGACCCGCCGTGCCTGTCCAAGTGAAAGCTCACCTGGATAGTCGTCACTCCTGCCCGCGAGTCCGGCATCGGCCAGCAGCGCCAGGGCTTTGCTGCGACTCGTTCCCGTGGCGATCATGAGGTTCTGAACCAATGTTCGCCAGGGAAGGAGGCGAGGTTCCTGAAACACAATTGCCTGGCTTCCCGTAAGGCTAAGCCGACCCTGGAAATTCGGAAGAAGGCCCGCGACGACCATGAGCAGCGTGGATTTGCCAATCCCCGACGGTCCGACGAGAGCCACGGTCTCTCCTCGCAGAATTTCCAGGCGTATGTTCCTGAGAACCTCGCTTTCGCCCCGCGAAACTGACTGGATGTCAAGCGAGAGTACTGGGCCTGGAGCCACTGCGTCTCCGGAGACCATACTCAAGCTCCACCACTCATTCCATCAGCTAGCTGCCGTTGTAGAACAGCCCGTCCGGTAGTTCTGTCACTGAGCCGACCAATTCCTTGCCCCCGAGCCGTACCATCAGCTCAAGCATGCGGGCGGCCGAATCTTCATTGATCCCGCCAGAGTTCGGAATTCCGGCGATGAAGCCGGCCTTCAGCGCCTCGAATTCCGCCTCGGATTTGACATTCATCCGATCTCTGAGACGTTCCCAGGCGGCATCGTCGCTCGATAGACGCTCCTTGGCGGCACGCGAAGCCCGGGCGAAACCGGCAACGAGTTCTGGATTGCCGCGCAGAAGATCTCCCTTGAGCACATAACCAAGAAGCGGGGTTTCGGGATCAAGGCCAAGCGCTTTGGCGGCTATTGACACGTCAATGAGCCTTTTCATCCCGGCCGCTTCCATCTTTGCCTGAAAATGCCAGAAATTGATCGCCCCGCCAAAGTCGCCACCAAGCGCGGTCTTGAATATGAGCGGTGGCGCACCATAGACCTGCTCGGTCTCCGCCGCCAGGTCGAGTCCGTATTCCTGCTCGGTGTAAGCGCGGAGAATCAGCCAGCTCTTGTCAGTCGGCCCGCCCGCAATGCCTATCTTGCTGCCAGCCAGGTCAGCGACTGTCTCGGCATTGCTGTCACCTGGCACCATGAGGCCTCCAACGGCTTTCGAATAGGGAACGAACACAAAATCCTTACCCTCGGCTCGCTGCCGCGCCACCCAGATCCAGTCGGCAACAACAAGATCCGCCTCGTCGCCCTGGAAGGCGACTCGTGTGGCCGCGTTTCCGGCGAAGGGGATGATCTCGAGCGCAAAACCATTCTCGGAATCCAGCCCGAAATGGGTGATTGTGTCGAGTTCCCAGTTCACGGTCCCGGTTTTCAGAACCGCGGCCTTCAGCACCGGTGTCTCAGCCAGAGCGGCGCAGACGGAAACCAGCAGCGCGGCGGCAGAGAACAAAATTTTCCCGTACAGGGTCATCCTTTCCTCCCTTTTGTCCAGCCAGCAACCTAGAGGCTTCAAGATCAAATCATATACGACATTGGGCTTAGAAGCAGAACGGAGACCTTGGCAGAGTCCAGTCTGTTTCAGCCACACGGCCTGCATGCTGGCGGTTTCACTCCTAGCCTGCGTCTGGCAGAAATACCATGATGGTGTCTCTATTATAAATTGAGAATGCGTTCTCTGAACGCTCATTGGATGCGGCAGGTCAATGGTGGTTCCGTCCCGATATCGGGTGAATTCCGTTGATCGTTCCCTTGAAGAAGCCACCATACGCGGAGATTCCGGGATTGAGCGGCGGTCTGACGCGTCGGACGTCGCTTGCATCGGGTCTCGCGGCATGTTCCGGGACCGCATCCCGACGCCACTCAGGGGAATGCCGAACTTCCATTGAAATGGGGAAGTCCAGGGATGTCGGTTCAGGATTTCAACAGGTTTGGTTCTGCCCGGATACGTGACCAGACTTCCGTTGTGGGGCGGGCCTGACTCCGGCAATCTTTATGGGCTGGCCAGCTAATTCCAAACGGTCGCGGGATGCTGGGTAGGCTCTAGGGGTCAGGGATGGGTAAGGGCTCAACTGTCTGAACAGCAAGGCTTCGCCCTGGCCCCCGAACCGATGCCGAAGGAAGACAGGTTGGCGCGAACTGTCCGACAGACCAGGCTCTCCCGACGAACGCGATGCGAGCCCTGACATCCAGGCCGGGAAATGCCGATCACTTCACGGGGGCCCGCTCGGTGCTGAGCCGGGGGCGAGAAGTCCTAAGACAGACACCGAAGCCAACCTCGGATGAGGCCTTATCTGTGGAGCGTACCACAGGCAGTTGCTCTGGAGGGCAGCTTCACAGACAGCAGAATACCAATCCGCGTTCGTCGGAGCACGATACTGTCCCGGGCGGACCGGCGATATCCTGATGATATGCAGGGAACTGCCCTTCCCGTACGACCAGGATACGACAATGTTCTCATGATTTTGATGCGTTTTGTCGGGGTCGTATGCCTGTTCAACATTGATTGTCCTCGCCAATTCACGATCAATATTTAGCTTAGCAGGAATGATCAGGAGATCCTTAAAGATCTGGTTGGAAAAACTGCTGCCCCAACGTCCGGCGGTGGTTCTGTTTGGGACCCGCCAGGTGGGCAAAACGACGCTTGCACTGGATTCGGCGTCTGCCTTTGAGTCGACCTGGAAGCGCCTGGCGATCTCGCAGGGCTCTCCGAACCCGGAATTCTACTTCGACCAGCATAGGGACCGCCTTGCCGCGATCGACGAGATCCAGCGTGAACCTGACCTCTTTCCCATCATCCGAAGCCAGATCGACAGGAACAGGCGGGCAGGGAGAACGGCTGCGCAATGCCTGCTTCTGGGATCCGCATCAAACGATCTCCTTAAACAGTCATCGGAATCCCTTGCCGACCGGGTCTCCTATCAGGAACTCCGTCCCTTCATGCTCAATGAGGTGGGCGGGGGCAGCCTTAACAACCTCTGGATTCGGGGCGGCTTTCCCGATGCCTACCTTGAAATCGAAGCCAGCAGCGCATGGCGACGGGACTTCATCCGTGCCTATCTCGAACCTGACGTTCCCGCCCTTGGGATCTGAATTCTGGCAGAAACGCTCCACCGGTTCTGGATCATGCTCGCCCATCATCACGGGCAGCCTTTCAATGCGTCCCAGATTGGCGGCAGCCTGCGGTCAAGGGACAGACCGCTTGCCACTATCTTGATGTCATGGTTGATCTAATGCTGGCGCGACGGCTGTAACCCTGGCAAGGCAACATTGGAAAAAGGTTGATCAGGAGCCCCAAAGTCTACATCCACGATAGCGGCATTCTCCATGCCCTGCTGAACCCGCCTTCCCTGGAGGCTCTGCTGTCCCACCCGATAGAGGGGGCAAGCTGGGAAGGCCTCGTGATCGAGAACCCGATCACAGCAGCGCCTGATGATACCGAAATCCACTACTTTCGCACACGCCCAGGAGCGGAAGTGAGAGCCGGTTAATTCTCGCATCCGTATGTGACGGGCAAGGATAACCTCGACCAACCGTTACCTCTGGAGTCCAGCCGCAACCGGTTGCGGGCAACCTATCCATGATCGGGTCAATACAATTACGTCGGTCTCGCTCTGCCGAATTCGCCGTTCGGCGCGATAAGCTCCCGATAACGAATGCGCTTGCATAACTTCAAGCGGATCATGTCACCAAACTGCTCTTTCGTATTACTTTCCGCACATTGTTGCCGGATGGCCAACGGTTTCACTCACCGTTTTCCCGCCCGAGTCTCTTCGGTTCCGCGTTGCCGCAGTTTTTTCAGGAACTCCGACAGCCGGAGGATGATCGGACTCGTTTCCGTTTCGACCTTCGGCAGATCGGCGACACGAATGACGGTTTTTCCGAGGCCCCTCGTCATGACGGAGTCCCCCGTCCTGCACTGAACGCCGATTGCCGCTCAAAGCATCACCACGATGAACATGTTTCGTGGATTGGGCTGTCTGTCTGTTGGGGTCACTGCCGGTTCTCCCTCGATGTGCATCCGCCAGTTCGCGGCGGGATGCGCAACATCCGGGAGCGGCAGGACACCGCAATGGAACATTATGAGAACATTTCAAATTGACCCACTACTCCGTTCGCTCCTATGGCGCAACCGCTGCTGTAACGGGATTCCGATTGACTTGGCACAGGATGCTTCGAATTGTTCAGGCGATGGCGAAAGTCGATTGCGGGACTTTTGGAAACTCATTCCGCTGCACTCCGAAGGGCTCCGGATCGGGCCAGGGAGAAAATTCCCGGCATTGCAGGTAGAATGTAGCAAAATGCGGAAGAACTTCGCTTACGCCGCCAGGACGAGAGCCATAAGCGGTTCGTTGACGTTGGATTGTCACTGAAGTGTCCGCATGACGCGCCTTTTGTAGCCAGAATGAATGAAGTGGCTACAATGGCCGCTTGATTGACGCTCCGGCCAGTCGAATTGACCGGACAGAGCTGGATCAGAATGCCTCCAGCCCAAGGTCATCATCCATCCCGACCGCTTCCTGGGGAGCCGGTGATGGTCTTTCGCGCGGTCTGGTCACGCGTTCCTCAAGCTTGAGACGGACATGTTCAGGCAGGGACGCAAGTGCAGCTTCTGATAACTTTCTCCAGGTGGGTCCCCGTCCTATGAGCTGTTGCCAGATGTCCTTCAGTTCGTTCGGCCTGTCGTCAAGAAGGGCCTGCAGGAGTAGGGCTATCGCTTTTGAACCTCCATTTTCCGGGCCTCTTCGCTGAGCCTGGCGGCGGCCCGAACCAGTTCCAGCAGGACGTCATGGTCCCATCCCGCCATCTTCATCCGGCCCCGCATCGACACCCCCTTGCGCTCCTCCGCGGACCGCACCAGGTTCAGCGCCATCCGCCGCATCATGGCCAGGTTCTGCGGCCCGTTCCCGGTCCGGTTCCTCTGGCCGTCCTCGTTCATGGCGACATCCAGGACCCAGTGAAGGCTGTTCTCGATCCGCCAGTGGGCGCGAACCGCCGTCAGCAGCCGCTCCGGCGAAAGTGTCCCGCTCATGATGAAATACCGGGTTCCGGCCGCCGTTCCGTCCCCGGTCTTGTATGTCTGAATCAATCGGAAAGAATCTGAAGGATGATGTTGTGGAAAGTTTTCCACACCTGTGGAAAACTCCGCGCCGGCTGTGCGGAACCTGGCGTGGTCGCGGCTGGCATATCCGGGACGTTCGTGCATCATCCGCAAGGGGATTCCCCTCCGCGTGGCAACGCGGAGGGGAGTGCGGGGCGCTGCCCCGCGAAGGCGGGTCGGGCCGTGAGGAACCTGGTCCGGGGGACCGTGCGGGAGCCTGGCCGCCCGCCTTCACCGCCGTCCTTCCGCGTCCTGGATGGATGCCTGGGTAGGACCCGAATCAACCGCAAGAGTAGGAGCGGAAGGACATGACAGACAGGATAGTGGCGGGAATCGACGTGAGCAAGAGCCGGCTGGACGTCCACGCGAACGGCGATGACGGGGGCTTCGCGAACGGAAAGGAGGGATTCCGGGCCCTGCACGGATGGCTCCGCGAACGCGGCGTGACTCACGTGGTGGTCGAGGCCACCGGGCGGTTCCACCGCCAGCTGCACCAGTCGCTACACGACAGGGGCTACATCGTGCATGTCGTCAATCCCCTGCGGGCGCGCCGTTTCGCCGAGGCGCTCGGCCAGGTCGCGAAGTCCGACCGGATCGACGCGAGGGCGCTGGCCGCCTTCGGCGAGGTCGGCGGGCTGCCGGCCGCGCAGCCGAAACCCGAGGCGCTGCAGGAACTCGAATGCCTGCTGGTCGCCCGCGAGGCGCTCGTCGACACGCGCACTTCCCTGACCGCCCGGATCCTGGAGATCGGCGGGACGACGGCCGCGGCCGCGGCCCTGAAGAGGGCGCTGGCCGGGATCGTGGAGGAGATCGGCGTGCCCGATGCCGGGATCGCGGCGGCGATCGACGCGGATCCCGGGCTGGCCCGGCGCCGGGACATCCTCGTGAGCGTCCCGGGGATCGGGCCGGTGACCGCTGCCGCCCTGATCTGCTGGATGCCGGAGCTCGGAACCCTCGGAAGCCGGCAGGCGGCGGAGCTCCTGGGCGTCGCCCCCTTCGCCAGGGATAGCGGAACGCTGTCAGGGGCGAGGCGCATCCGCGGCGGGCGACGCAGGCCCCGCGACGTGCTCTACATGGCGGCGATGACGGCCATACGCTGGAACCCGGCGATGAGGGAGCTGTACGAACGGCTCACGGCGGCGGGCAAGGCCCACAAGGTGGCGCTAGTCGCGGTGATGCGCAGAATGGTGATCCTCACGAACGTCCTGCTGCGCGACGGGCGCGGATGGTCCCCGGACGCGCCGGTTGCGGCACCGTCATGACGCCCGCCTGTGGAAAGAATGTGGAAAAGTGGGGAAAAGATCCGGAAAGACCGCGGAAAATGCCCTGAAACCCCTTGAAACGAGACATGGATGCTCCCGCGTCGCGTCGACCGCCCCGAACGCCGCCAGGCCGGGCCAGTCATGGGTCTCCCGCAGCCAGTCCACGTCGTGGCACACCCGTGCCCGCCGGGTCTCGATGCGGCCATGCCCCTTTTCCACCAGCTCTTCGGAAACGTCAATGTTTCCAGACATCTGCGGATCCTCCATGTATTTCTCCACATCCCCGTGCAGGCTCCCCTGGTTGCCCTTCAGCGCCAGGACATAATCGCCGCCACGGGCCGTGACCTGTTCCGCCGTCGCCCTCTGGGTATGCATCGCGTCGGCGGTCACCGTCCTGCCCCTGAGGTCGAGAAGGTCCAGGAGCGCGGGCATCGCCGTGATCTCGTTTGACTTGCCGGAGACCCGCACCTGGCCCAGCACGACCCCCACCCCGGTCGCGAAGGCCTGGACCAGATGGAGCGCGGAGCGCTCCGTTGCGTCGGCGAAAGAGCGTCTCAGCGCCTTGCCGTCGATCGCGACCACGCCGTCGCCGAGCCGTTCGGCCCAGTCACCGGCCAGCCGGAGCAGGGCCGCGTTCAGGCCCTCCGGATCCAGCGCGTTGAACAGGTCGGAGAACGCGTCGTGGCTCGGAATTCCATGCTCCAGCTTCATGAACCGGCGCAGAAAGTCTTCCTTGCACCGCCCGAATAGCGCCATGTCCGAGCAGCCCTCCCCGCCGCAGAGGGTGCTCAGGAGCGCGATCATGAGCATTTCGTGGAGGTCGTGGCGGGTCGCGTTGCTGCGGCGGGGGTCCTCAACCCCCTCGAAAATCACCTTCAGGTCCTGCATGTTTCTGCCTCATTTGCCTGTTTTTAAGGAATATTGGCATCAATAGAATTAAATCGCAATAGATTTAATTTCAAAAGCGATAACCCTACTGCAGGAGCGTGCTGGCCTGCGGCAGATCCTTCTGGGCCCTGGCGCTTCCCTGGGACGATCCGAGACGCCGCTGTGAAACGATCAGCTTATGGAACGCGTACCGTTCCGGAGTCGGAACCCTGATCAGAATACCCAGCCCATGCAGCGCGACGGCTTCCACTTCCCGGTAAATCAGGAAATCAAGGAACCTGAGCAGCTGCTTGTCTCCCCGCAGGGCTCCCACGGGGGTTGGAGTTTTCCTCTCAGGGCCACGCAGAGGAGCAAGGACATCCACCGAAAAAACCGTTTGACCTCCTGCCTGAACCGCATAGCGGCTGGTTCTGCGTAGGTCCATCGGCGAAGGAATCTCCCTGAACCTTGGGTTGGCTCTCCGAAGGACCGTCAGGAAGTCATCGTCGATCCTGTCGTCAACGGCAATGGAGACAGTGAGAAACTGGGCGATGTCAAGATCGTTGGTCTGGCCGAGTTGGCGCGGAATGCGGAAGCCAAGCATTGGTCCGTAACACTGGAACGCCGTGGAGCCGACAACAACGGCGCGTAGGCGAAACACACCGGCCTCGGCAAGGGCCTCAAGAACGTTTCCGCTCAAGCCATCCGGTGCTGGCAGCCGGGCGCTGCGGAGTGCCCGCACGATCTCCAGCCGGTCATCCCTGGCCGCCTTGAGTTCGGTCAGATCCTCAATGCGTCGCCGGACTTCAGGGGAATCGGGCCCAAGGTATTTTGGTGAAGGACGGCTTCCGTTCCGGACGGGTGTCCGCCAATACCAATACCCGCGGCCTTTGTGTTCGCGCCTGTATAAGGTGTTCCTCCAGCCTGTATGACTTCGTCCAGATTCGCCATCCAGGCCCTGTCCACCAGGTCCGCGTACAGGGTCTGGACGGAAACCGGTAGTCTTGCGATAGCGGTCACGGGATCTAGTACCTCCAGCTAGCCAGAAAGCTGGAGCGTTGCTTCGGCGTCTATTGTAACCATATCATTCATTCTGGCTATAATGAATGCGACATACAGGCTGATTCTAGAGACATTCCAGCGTCAGCGGCTGCTGACCGATCCATTTTCGCTAAAGCGGACTGGATAGATGGAGTTTTTCCATAGCGCCGCTCAGGCTGGGCTTTGGAGCTGCCTCGTCCGTCAGCTGCCGATGTCACCCGCATCCCAGAGACGATCCGTCACCCATTCTGGCATCGCATGCGTGATCAGCAGCGGCGAATGGATGAAACAGAAACTGTAGTGCACCCCATTTGGTAGGCGTGGAACACCGAAAGCTGGATCTGGAGATGGAAGAACGACAGTGCCAGACCGCGCCAGGCCCTATGGCGCCACAGATCCGCCGGTTTCCGAAGCCTATGGCAACGGTGATGAACCGAGGCGGTTGGAAGGGGATGGAGAAACAGGCTTACCTCATTCCTGCAGGCTGCGCGACCACCTGATGAGGAGGAGCTCGGAACAGAATTCAATTCAACATTGGGTAGGGTCGCGGGAGGGCATCCCCTTGAGATAGAACGGGCTCCTGGCCACCCATCCGCGATCCCTAATTGGGAGTCTTCCATCAGTCTGGCCTTCACATCCCCAGAATTCCGGGGGCCGAATTCAGTCATTTACAGCGTGCTGACTTTGCGGCTGGATCTTGTGCCCCTGCATGACTTTGCACGGGATCGGCTGAATCCGAAGTGGACTGGCTGCCATTGGAGCGGAGCCAGGCCTGAATACCGCGGGTGGAAGTGCGCTTACGACCATTGTTCAATATGCTGCCTCGCCCCATCGGCATATCTTTCCAACTTGGCTGTGCGCGCTCCGTGCACAGGAACGATCGGAATGACACTAGTGGGAGGAATCTAATGAACCGACTAATGATGACGGCGGCGGTCCTCGGCATCTTCGCCACCGGCCCTGCCACGGCCGGCGTGACGGAGGCGGATCTGGCGAACGACCAGGCGACGACGGGCGATATCGTGACCAACGGAATGGGACGGCACCTTCAGCGTTACTCGCCTCTCGACATCCTGAACAGGGACAACGTCAGAAACCTGGTCCCTGCCTGGGCCTTCAGCCTTGGCGGCGAAAAGCAACGCGGTCAGGAAACCCAGCCCCTGGTACATGACGGGATGATGTACATCACTGGCTCCTATTCCCGTATCTATGCCCTTGATGTGAAGACGGGTGCGGAGATCTGGCAGTATGACGCACGCCTGCCGGAAGGCATCCTACCCTGCTGCGACGTTGTAAACCGCGGTGCGGCAATCTACGGCGACAATGTCTATTTCGGCACCCTGGATGCGCGGCTTGTGGCACTCAATGCCAAGACCGGTGACGTTGTCTGGAACAAGAAAATCGAGGATTACAAAGCCGGCTATTCCTACACCGCCGCGCCGCTAATCGTCGATGGTAAAGTGATTATCGGAAATTCGGGCGGCGAATTCGGAGTTGTCGGTACCGTCTACGCCTATGACGCCGAGAACGGCGACCTGATCTGGACCCGGCCTATCATCGAGGGCCATATGGGTACGTTGAACGGTGAGCCATCGACCATGACCGGCACGCTCAACGCGACCTGGCCGGGCGACATGTGGCAGACCGGCGGCGGCGCGACCTGGAACGGTGGTAGCTACGATGCCGACACGCACACGGTGGTGTTCGGCGCGGGTAATCCAGCGCCCTGGAACTCGTGGCTCCGCGCCGCAGGCGATCCTTCCGGCACGGAAGGCGACAACCTGTATGCCGCAAGCCGTATCGGCATCGACCCGGACAATGGCGAAATCAAATGGCACTACCAGAGCACACCGCGCGAGGGTTGGGACTATGATGGCGTGAACGAGGTTGTGGCCTATACCGATCGTGAGGGCAACAAGCGCTTCGCCACTGCCGACCGGAACGGTTTCTTCTATGTGCTTAATCGTGAAGATGGCGCCTTCGTCTCGGGTACACCTTTCGTGAAGGACATCACCTGGGCCGAAGGAATCGACGAGAACGGCAGGCCGATCTATATCGAATCAAACCGCCCTGGAAATCCTGCCGCGGCGGCAGATGGTTCGAAGGGTGAGGTCGTCTTCGCTTCGCCGTCCTTCCTGGGTGGGAAGAACTGGATGCCCATGTCCTTCAGCCAGCGCACCGGAAACTTCTATGTGCCTTCAAACGAATGGGGCATGGATATCTGGAACGAGCCGATCACCTATAAGAAGGGGGCCGCCTATCTTGGTGCCGGGTTCACCATCAAGCCGAACTATGAAGACCATATCGGCTAACTCAAGGCGATTGACCCGGACACTGGCGAAATCCGGTGGGAATACAGGAACGATGCGCCACTCTGGGCTGGTGTCATGACCACTGCGGGAGGTCTGGTCTTCACCGGTACTCCCGAAGGTCTATTTGTCGCCTTTGACGATGAAACCGGTGAAATCCTCTGGTCATTCCAGACTGGATCCGGCATTGTCGGTCAGCCCGTCACTTGGGAGATGGACGGAGAGCAGTATGTCTCGGTTATCTCCGGCTGGGGCGGTGCTGTTCCACTCTGGGGTGGAGAGGTCGCGAAAAAGGTCAGCTACCTTAACCAGGGCGGCACGCTCTGGACATTCAGACTGCCGGCGGCCCTGGCTATGGCAAACTGAAACGATAATGAATGGGAGAAGGCGACCTTCGTGTCGCCTTCCTTTACGAATCAGGCAGGAACTCCCTGCAGACGCACCGTGGGCATCATGCTGCAGGAAGCGAATGACACAAACCCAAACTGACATCGTTTCCTGGGCCCTCGTGGTTGACGACCACCCCCTGTTCTGCGATGCGCTTAGCCTGACGGTCCGTTCGGTTGCGGATATTTCGCAGGTCAGGACGGCTGATTGTCTGGAAGAGGCCCTTAAGGTCATCGCGGAGCATGGCAGGCCAGATCTGATCATTCTTGATCTCAACCTGCCGGACGTAAACGGCCTTGAGGGTCTGGTGCGCCTGACAGGATCCGCTGTAGGCACTCCCATCCTCATTGTTTCATCACTTGCTGACTGTCGTGTGGTTTCCGGCGCAATCCGACTCGGCGCCGCTGGCTATGTGCCGAAGCGCAGTTCGCGTGCCGTCATCCTTGCCGCGCTGGAAGCGGTCGGACGGGGCGAGACCTATCTGCCAGAGGGTTTCGCCAGAACCAGGAATGAAACCGAACTCGTCGATGCCAGCCGTCGCCTTGCGTCGCTGACCAACCAGCAGCGCCGGATCCTCGACCTGATTTGCGAGGGCAAGCTGAACAAGCAGATCGCATACGATCTCTCCATCGCGGAAACCACTGTGAAGGCGCACATGACCGCGATCATGCGCAAGCTGGTCGTCTATAGCCGCACACAGGCGGTGGTGGTTGCGCGCCAGGCGCTTTTCGAATCGCACTTGCCTAGTGCCGACCACTAGCCCTATCTTCATGTGGGGAGGATCGTGCGGATGCCATCGGCAGAGCACGGGTTGTCTGGCATTATCGATCATGGTAGCGATCGAGAGGTGCTGGTCACCCGTAAAGCATCGGCTAGGAATCATTCAGGCCCAAGAGAACTCGCCACCTGGATGAAGCGGGAACCGATGGCGCTTGTTGCGGTTTTCGTCTCTCCGGATGCGGATTTCGGCAAAGTCATTAGCGAGTTCTCAGACCTGCTTTCACCCACGCCGATCATCGGCTGCACGACCGCAGGTGAGATTGCCGATTCGGGTTACGAAGAAGGCTGCATTGTTGCGATCGGTTTTCCGTCCCGCCTTTTTTCCTCCAAGGTTCTGCTCATAGAGGATCTGCATGACATCAATGCACAGGAACTGATCGACAGGATCATCCAGGAACGTCTGGTCCTGACCGACAGTTCGCGGAACATGGGCGACGGATTCGCACTTCTTCTGGTAGATGGCCTATCTCTTCGGGAAGACGTGCTCGCCGCGGCCATTGCACCGGCTCTTGCCGAGATGCAGCTGTTTGGTGGCTCGGCGGGCGATGGTGCTCGTTTCGAGCGCACATTTGTGGCCGGAAACGGTCAGGTTCGTGAGAATGCGGCAGTACTTGCGCTTGTGCGGACTGCCTGCGAGGCACAGGTCTTCACACTGAACCATCTCGAACCCCGGGAGACGCGCATGGTGGTGACGGACGCCGATCCGGACCGCCGCATAGTCAAGACAATCAATGCCGAACCGGCGGCGCGCGAGTATGCCCGGATTGTAGGGAAGGATCCGGAGCAGCTCGACCCGTTCACCTTTGCCGCTCATCCCGTGGTTGTTCGGATCGGAGGTGAACATCATGTCCGCTCGATCCAGCGTGTAAACAGGAAAGGCGAACTTGTCTTCTTTTCGGCCATCGACGAAGGAATGGTGCTCAAGACAGCAGCGGCCACCAACATGGCGGAACATCTCGAGCGATCCCTGTCTTCATTGTCCAAAGGTGCCGCGCCGCGCGCGATCCTGGCCTGCGACTGCATACTTCGCCGGATTGAGGCACTGCAGTGCCAGTTGATCGGTGAGGTCTCCAATGCCCTGACACGTCATAGGGTTACGGGATTCTGTACTTACGGCGAGCAGGTCGGGCCACTGCATGTTAACCAGACCATGACTGGGGTTGCTCTGTACGCTCCAGAGGAAAGCCCGTGATCCATGTCGCTGATCGACCCCAACGACACGCTTGAGCGACAGAACGAGAAACTGATCAGAATCACCAACGCGCTGATGCGTCGCGTTGAGGAAAAAACCAACGAGTCGGGCCTCGCATATGCTCAGTTCGAACGTGCGGCGCTTCTCAACGTGGAAGTGCGGCGACGGACCGAAGACTTGGAGCGAACGCTCGATCTGCTGCACGAGTCCAACAGCCTACTCGCTGACGCCAAGCTCCAGGCCGAGACCGCACGGTCCGATCTGGCCGACGCGATTGAGACCATTGACGGTGGTTTCGGTCTATTCGGCCCCGATGATCTGTTAATGCTGTCGAACAGCCGCTTTTGCCGCGATCTGGAAGATCTGCCCGGCCAGATCCGACCAGGCATCAGCTTCAGGGAATATGTCGTCCTGTTCAGCGGCAGCCCCTATCTCGACCTGACTGATGGCGAATCCCGATCCAACTGGCTCGCTGCGAGACTCGAAAGACACGGCGATGACCAGGTCGCTTTCAATGTTCGGCTCACCGGCAATCGCTGGCTTCAGGTCAATGAGCATCGCACTGCGACGGGGGGTACCGTCGTTCTGCAGACCGATGTTACCGATCTCATGCTGACCGAGCGCGCAGAGCGCCAGCGCCTCCGCGACAACCAGGCACTTATGCTAAAGGCAACGCTGGACCATCTCGACCAGGGAGTCTGTATCTTTGACGACAAGCTCAGGCTTGCGGGATGGAATTCGCGCTTGGTCGAATTGTTCCGGCTACGAAGTAGCCGCACCAGGGACATGCTCGCTCGGCCCTTCACCTGGTTTCTGAAGATGGTGTCCAGGGAGTATGAATTCGTCGGTGGTTTCAGTGAAGGTCAGTGGTGGACCTGGTCACTGAATCATGGCAGGCGGCATCCAGTCTGGTTTGAAATCCGACGCCGCGAGGATCAGATTCTCAACATCTTTGCCCAGGAAATCCCCGATGGCGGGTTCGTCATCAGCTTCACCGATGTAACGCAGCAGCGTCAGGCGGCCGAAGAGCTGCAATCGCTGAATGAACAGCTCGAACACAGGGTCGAGGCGCGGACAATGGAGCTTGAAGAGGCGTTATGCGAGGCCGAGAGGGCCAATGCTTCCAAGTCGCGTTTTGTCGCCGCGGCAAGCCATGATCTCCTGCAGCCGCTTTCGGCCGCCAAGCTGTTCGTACAGTCACTGAACACTCCTGGTGACAGTGTCTCTGTCTCTGAAATAGCGGAAAAAGCGGCAACAGCTCTCTCCGGGGCGGAGCAGATCATTGAGGCGCTTCTGGACATGTCAAGGCTCGACATGGGTGAGGCGACATTCTCGATTGGCGCCGTGCCGCTCGGAGGCACGCTTGCGTCACTTTATCAGGAACTGAAACCGGCCGCTGACTTAAAGGGACTTGATCTGCGCTTCATACCAAGTTCGGTTTCGGTGCTCTCCGACGCTACCTATCTGCGCCGGATCCTACAGAATCTCGTCGTCAACGCAATTCGATATACATCGAAAGGACGGATTGTGGTTGGGGTCCGGCGCACCGGAACATCCGCTCGCGTTGAGGTTCACGACACCGGCCCGGGAATCGCGGATGAAGAGCGTGCGCTCATCTTCCAGGATTTCAAGCGGCTGAAAGCTGCCCGACAGCAGGATGGCATAGGGCTTGGCCTGTCCATTGTCGAACGTGCCTGCACAGGTCTTGGCCACAGGCTGGAACTGACCTCCGAGGTTGGCAGGGGTAGCTGCTTCTCGGTAACCCTGCCTGTCTGCGGCGGCAGACATCCGGAACCGCCTGCGGCAAGAGTGGTGGGTGGAGACAGGGTTGATCTCCGTGGAATGATAGTGCTTGTGGTTGAAAACGACACCACGCTTGCGCGCGCAATGTCAACGATGATCGAGACCTGGGGGGCGCAGGTGCTGATTGCTGGTTCAGGTGAGGAGGCGCTTCACATCCTCGGCGAAATCGATCTCGCGCCGGATGCTCTGATCCTGGACTATCAACTCGGCGACGGAATGTCGGGCACCGAACTGTGGAGCAGGATTTGTGATCGGTACGGCAGGATTCCAGGTCGACTCATCTCCGCAAATCGATCGCCTGCCATGCGTGAGGAATGCGCTAGGCTGGAGCTGGAATTCCTGATGAAGCCGATTGACCGGAGGATCCTGGCTGAATTCCTGCAATCCACGCCTACGCAGCTGAAGCGATAAGGCGCGTCACTGCGCGGACAGCGCCCGAGGAACCGCACTTCGCCTATAATGGCGTGACCTGTCGGATAGCAGGCCAGTCTCGAATGTAGCTTCCTGCACAGGTATGGCCAGTGTCCGTGTTTGCCGGTCCTATCCGGGGGAAATTCTGGATGCCCGGTTCCCGCCTCACCCCTACCGCTCCTGAGATTCCGCGATGCTTGGGGAATTCGCTGGAGAGCCTAGCATGGCACACCTGTTAACAGCGGGAGATTCAATACACTGGATGCTGGATACGCAAGCGAAAATATGCGACATTTATGACGAGTTCCGGCGATAGCCACTGGAACAGGCGGACGATCTCAGGAAATTCCTCGGGGTCGTTGTTCCGTGAGGCGGCGGCTTCGACCGGATGCGTCTGGGTCAGCCCCTTTAGATCGGGCAGGCGGCGCGACAAATCCACTGCAAGAGCGTGAATATCCTTGACTGCCGATGAATGCGCCGCTTCGCCGATCTGCGGTTGGTGCGCATTCCACGCCATCCTGAAATAGCTGGGCCAGCGGGCGATAGCGCGACAGTCCATGTTTACGAAAGGTAGGCCGAGCGTGCTCCTGATCTGACAGTTGAGCGGGTTTTCTACCGCGTTCTGATGATGCGGTTAATCAAGACCAGGGACTGGCCTGTTAGCCAGACCGGGTGCTTCGGAGAAATTCAGCCGGAGCCGGTTGGGTGGCGCTTGCGTAAGCTTCCCCTTCCATAACCAGACGTGCCACCGTGGCCATCAGCAGGTATGGCATGTTGCCCTTCGAGAAGATTTCGATCACACGGTCGATCTAACCGAGTTCGGAATTCGAGTAGCCCTGTTCAATTAGTTCACCATTCAGGATGCTGGGTTCATACGTGCCGAAGCTCCCTCTTCTGCCTGCTGAAGCATCTGGCAGGATTCGCGAAATCCCCGCTTCTGGCCACGGGATCAAACTGGTGCCAGAGAGCGGCATAAAATCCAGTATAGGCTGCAAAGGCCATCGCCACGACCTTTGCGCTGCAGTAGTTCAGGGGGTTGCCTGCCCTCCGAACCGGCGGCGGACCGGTCCGCAACCGGTGGCTGGACCGTCTGCGGCGCGGTCTGGCTGTCGTGCCAGACGATTATCGTGACGCCCAGGGCGATGGCGGCGATGATCCAGTTCCGGCTCGCCCTGTCCCTTCTTTCCGCGTAGGTGCGGAACCGCTCATTGGCGCTTTCTTATTTCGCCTGATGCGAGTTCATGCGTTCCTCCAGCACAGCCAGCTACCGGCCCGGCCCGTGGTTGTCCGGCACTTCGCTCATGCCGCATAGTTAACGTGTCGCACGCTCTGATTCAATGTTGGGACCCCACTTTCAGTCTGAAGCATCCATGTCCCGTTTCAGGGGGTTTCAGGCCATCTTTTCGGCTCCCCGCAGAGGTTTTCCACATTTTCCGCACGGGCCCCGGACCAGCCACGGCCGTCCCGCAGCAGCACGCTGGCGGGAATCACCAGCCCGTCCATCACCTCGACCGGCGCTACCCTGTGGACCCTGCCCATGTCCATGAGCCGCTGGCGGAACCGCCCCATCGCCGGGTTGCAGGCTGCCGCCGCCGACGCCGCCATGTACGGGACATCCCCGGGCCGTCGCCGTTCTCCCCGGACGTGCCGCATGCCCGAAAGGTTCCGCCGTGCGGGCGAGGGCACGACCCCAGGGCGACGCCGCCTGGTGGCCATCAAGGGTCCCGGGTCCGGGCATCCGTCGGAACGGGGCGATGGTCGGGCTCCGCCCTCCCTTCGCCCCGTGGCCGCGCCTTGCTGGCTTTCCCCTTCTCCCGTCAGCTGACGGGACGGTTCGTTCAGGAAGGCCGGGCCCGCCGCAGCGCGTCCTCCGGCATGCGTTAGCCGAGCGCCCCGCGCGGACGCGCGTTCAGGATGTTCTGCACCTCTGCCTGGATCGCAGTGAACGATGACCCGTACGTCCGCCTGATGATGGCCCCGGTGATCGGGTTCGGTCTCGGGGTGCTGAACGGATTGACAATAACGGTGCTGAACGTTCATTCGTTCCTGGCTACGACCGCGACGAGCCTGATCTTCAAGGGTGTGGCCATAGCCCTGTCCAACGGACGGCTCATCCCTGTTCGCTTGGACGAGTTTACCTGGCTGGGGAGGGACCGGATCGGAGGCGTCTTCGTGGCAGTGTGGATCATGGTGGCATTCGCCCTGACCCTGACCGTTCTCCTGAACAGAGCTACCTTCGGTCTCCGGCAATCCTGTCGGGCATCCGCACGAATCGGATCAAGATCTGGACGTCCGCCATCGTAACCTCTCGGATCTCGATGGGACAGGCCGCGGCAGGGACCGGCATGGAATTGCAGACGACCGCTGCGGTGAGCCTTGGCGGCACGAGCATCTACGGCGGAAGGGGAGAGGTCTGGCGGAGCATCGCCGGGGTGTTCTTGCTTGCGCTGATCAACAACGGCTTCAACATACTGAATGCCGATCCCTTCTATCGGGACCTGACCACCGGCCTGATAATACTGGTCGCGATCGGCATCCAGCGCCGGAAACCGCAGGAAATGACCAGGTGCTCACGCTCCGCCGGCACCGGCGGGACTTGCGGCTTTGCCAAGCGTACCTGTGGTTTCGACCGCGGGCATGATGTTCTCAGCCGTTTAGAAAGCGTCGTTTCCTTCGCGCACCTCGGCGTGGGCGAGTGGAGTGATCCTCGAAATCGAACCTGTGCGGCCTTGCCTCGATATGTCTTTTGTCGAGAAGGCCGGTTCAGCTGACACTTTCAATAACTCATCGTGGTCCCGGCGAGGCATTGAATGATCAAAGCTGCATTTGGCAATGGCGGCAAGCAGATCCGTGCCCAAACGCTGGAAGCGATGGAAAACATGGCAAGGTTGTAGGCACGGGAACCCAGTTCCTGGAAGACAGCCCGGAAGCGCGGCGTCGGCCATGGAATGCGAAAACGGGGGGCCAGCCCAAGCTCCACCGGTCGGTCATGAGAGAGGTTCGGATGCATGACACGGAAACCGATCGCCGTGGGAGCAGATCCAGCCGTTGCAATTGGCTCTATCGTGCCGGATCCGACAGGGTTCCGCGTCAGGAATTCGCTTGGCGAGGAGACATTTGATCGAATGAATTCACGCGCATGTCCCGGCTCGAAACAGATCGCCGCGCGTCGACTCTCCCCGGAATGACCTCCCGCCGGGATCTTGCCGTGATGCACTGGACCGCGGTTTCGCACCTTTTGATCACAGTTTTCTGTTGACCTTGATCGAGCAGGCACTAGACTCGCGGGCCACATCTCCTAATTGGCGTCTTCCGAATCAAGCGACGCAACCTCAGCCACGGACCAGGGCAAAGAGAGGCCATGTGACCAATCCGAATTCGGCTGACTACTCTGAGTTCCCTGTAGTCATAGAGGGCCTCAATAAGTGGTTCGGTAACTTCCAGGTGCTGAAGGACATCAACCTTAAGGTTCGCAACGGCGAGAGGATCGTGATCTGCGGACCGTCCGGTAGCGGTAAGTCAACCCTGATTCGCTGCATCAACCATCTCGAAGAACACCAGAAAGGCGAGATCACCGTCAACGGCACGAGGCTTTCGCCCGGCATGAAGAACGCAGAGGCCGTGCGCAGGAATGCCGGGATGGTCTTTCAGTCCTTCAACCTGTTTCCTCACCTCACGGTAATCGACAACTGCATCCTGCCCCAGCGGCGCGTGCTGAAGCGCAGCAAGAAGGAAGCGCACGAAGTTGGAATGAGGTTCCTGACTCGGGTAAGGATCCCCGAGCAGGCAAACAAGTACCCCGGTCAGCTGTCCGGCGGACAGCAGCAAAGGGTCGCGATTGCCCGCGCACTATGCATGGAGCCGAGGTTGATGCTTTTTGACGAGCCGACCTCCGCGCTGGACCCGGAAATGGTCAACGAAGTGCTTGATACGATGGTGGAACTGGCGCAGTCCGGGATTACCATGATCTGCGTTACCCACGAGATGGGCTTTGCTAGGCAGGTGGCCGACCGCGTCATATTCATGGACGAGGGCCGGATCGTCGAGGAAAACCTGCCCGAAGAGTTTTTCTCCAATCCGAGGAACGAACGCACGAAAACCTTCCTTGGACAGATACTCTAGGGTCGGCTCCGATGTTCGAGTTTCGTTTTTACGAGCTATGGAGGGAGGCGGAATACGTCGAAACGCTGGCTTTGGGGGTCTTCAACAGCTTCTGGCTGATGGTCGTCGGCAGCATCATCGGGTTCGTGTTCGGTCTGCTGCTCGCGCTGGCGCAAGCGAAGTCCGTGCCCTTCGTCATCCGCTACGTTTCGATTTCCTATATTGAGTTCATTCGGAACACTCCCTTCATCGTTCAGCTGTTCTTCGTGGTATTCGGCCTGCCGATGCTGCTCGGCTATACCTGGTCATTGCAGGCATCGGCGCTGCTCGCCATCGTGCTCAACTTCTCGGCCTATTTCGGCGAAGTCACCCGCGCGGGCATCGAGGCGGTGCCGGACGGTCAGATCGAAGGCTCGTACTCCCTGGGAATGACCAGGAGGCAGACGATCCGTGATGTGATCCTGCCGCAGGCGCTGGCCAACGTCTATCCTTCCCTGACAAGCCAGTTCGTGTTTCTTTTCCTTACCACGGGGCTGATCTCGGAAATCGGCGTGCAGGAACTTACCTGGGCCGGTCGCTTCGTGGCTGACCGCACGTTCCGTGACTTCGAGGTCTTCATAACCCTGACCATCCTGTACATGCTGATGGTCTACGTGTTTCTCGGAACGCTGACGCTGTTGAAGCGCGTGGCCTTTCCATGGTGGGGGCTGAAGTGACCGAGATACTACAGTTTTTCCTCGGCGACTTCTACGGCCGCATGGTGGCGATCCTTCTGGACGCGACCCAGTACACGATCTATCTGTCCCTGTTAGCTTTCGTGGGCGGGGGCTTCATCGGGCTGGTAATGACCGTCCTCAAGATCGTGCCGTCGAAGCCGGTGAGGGCCTTTGCCACAACATACATCTGGCTCTTCCAGTCCATTCCCCTCCTGATGCTGCTCTTTCTGATCGGCCTAGGAATCCCGTCCTTCTTCCAGGTCAATGTCACGCCCTGGATGGCGGCAGGCGTCTCGCTTACCCTGTTTACAAGCGCGTTCATGTCGGAGGTCTGGCGTGGCGCGCTCGAAAGCGTTCATGTCGGACAGTGGGAAGGCGGCCGGGCGCTGGGTATGAACTTTTCCCAGATACTTGTCTGGATCATCGCACCCCAGGCGCTTCGAATTTCGATCCCGCCGACAGTCGGCTTCATGGTGCAGGTGATAAAGGGGACTTCGATGGCGTACATCATCGACTTTTCCGATCTGATGCGATGGGGCAAGAAGATCGCCAATTCCCAGGTGGACGGGGCCGAACCCTTCATCGTCTTTCCGATCATGGCCGTCATCTATTTCTGTCTCTGCTTCCCGCTTTCCTACTGGTCCAAGCGGATGGAAAGGAAGCAGGCATCCGGAAAATCCAGTTTCTCAGAATTTGAATCATAAGTCACTGATTTCATTAAGCTACCGATTTTCATGGGGTTGACCCCCTCGCCACCCGCCTGAGCGGGAACCGGCAGGCGGCGAGCGTTCGGCATCACGCCCGGACCGGTGGTGCGTGATGCCTCACCCCGGACCCGCGAGTTCCCGCAGAGGCGCTCACGGTCCTTCGACAGACTGCGGCACCGACCCATCCAGGCGAGGGTCCGTTCCACCACACGCCAGCGGTAGAGGACCGTGAACCCTCTGCCATCCTTCGGTTTTCCCATGATCCCGGTCACGTTCGGCAGCTTCATCCTCTTCAGCCGCTTGCGGGTTCCGGTCCGGGGTGGTCGCCGTCGGCGAACGGCCCTGCACACGGTCGGCACCGTCGCCAGGAGCTTCGCGATCAGCTCCGGCGCGCCGTCCCGGCCCTGGATGTCGGCGGTGTGCACGGTCATGACGACCGGCGTGCCGTCGGCGTTCGCGATCAGGTGCTGCTTCCTCCCCTTCACTTTCCTGCCGGCGAGCGCCCGAACGTTGCCGCGCAAGATCCCGCAGGCGGTGCAGGATGCGCTCTCTAGGATCCCGCTGCGGCGCCACTCGTGGAAATGGTTCCGGACGATGCGGAACGGTGGTTATTCAGGGGGTAACGTACGCCACTTGTATCCCGTGGCCAGGATGTACCGGTCCCCGCTGAACACCGACCGGAGGCTGACCTCGCGAGGACGCCCCATCCTCCCCTGCTTCGGCAGCATCGGCTCGGTGATGGTCCATTCGGCGTCGGTCAGGTTGCTTTGACGGTGGTCGTCGGATCGCTTATGGAGTCTTTGGGCGGTTCCGTCCCAAGGCATGGCTGTCTCCGGATCCGGGTTAATGTTCGGTCCAGAATACCACATCCGGCGGGGCCACTCAATTTATGGAGCAAACTCTCAACCAGATAAGGAGTAGGAAGATGTTTGGAAACTTTTTCAGGGGCGCAGTGTCTGCGACCGCATTGGGCTGCCTTACCCTGGTTCCTGGCTCGGCCCTCGCCGACCAGCTGCAAGAAATCCTTGACCGGGGTACGGTAACGATTGGAGTTCCCGAGAACTTCCCGCCATTCGGTTCGGTTGGCGAAAGCTTCGAGCATGAAGGTTACGACGTTGACGTTGCCAAGCTGATTGCCGAAGACCTCGGTGTCGAACTGGAACTGAAGCCGATAACCTCGAAGCAGCGCATCCCGTTCCTGACCTCCGGAAACGTCGATCTCGTCGTCTCGTCGATGGGGGCCAACCCTGCCAGGGCGAAATCGATTTGGTTCTCCAGCGCCTATGCGCCCTTCTTCTCGGGCGCGTTTGCCGGACCTGACATCGACGTTTCTTCGCCCGCCGACCTGTCGGGCCTCAAGATAGGCGTCACGGGAGGGACAATCGAGGATCTCGAGCTCAGCAAGCACCTTCCGGACGATGCCGAAATGATCAGGTTCGGAGACAATGCGGCGACGCTCTCGGCATTCATAGCCGGGCAGGTTGACGTGCTCGTTACCGGCAACACGGTTGCCGCCAAGGTTGGCATGGACAATCCGGAAATGGGACTTGAAACCAAGTTCATCGTTCGCCAATCCCCCGCCTTTATCGGCGTGAAGGCAGGTGAGGCGAACATGCTGCAGTGGATCAACGTTTTCGTCCTGCACAAGAAACTCGGTGGAGACTTCAACGAACTGTCGATCAAGTGGCTGGGCCAGGAACTGCCGGACCTGCCGAGTCTCTGAACCGAACCGAGAAGCCAGCAGGGTTAGACTGGAGGGCGAGAAGTTGCTAAGAGTCAGGCGGGTCCTTCGAAACTCCGGCTATCCGTGCCGCTTGAGGGGCAGCTTCGGGGATTCCTGTTTCCGCCCTCCGTTTGGTCGCCTGGCAACCCTGCTGGACATGCCTGTCGGTTTCCTGGAGCCGACAGGCAGCACAGGGGACAGGCTTGGAAGCCGGTGAACCTTGGGGTCTGCCTTGGCGGTGGACCGCGCGAAGCTTTCTGCCCCCGAAGGTCTTGACTTGGTGAGTAGGGAAGTCCGGCTTTCGACGAGACCGGCTTCGCTGCAAGTGGGCCGGCGTAGATGCGGCCTGGCAGGAGAGAAGCAGGTCACTTGCATCATGCAGGCGCCTGTTCTTCGTCCTTCCTTTCCTCAACGTGGCGCTGCCCTCGTCATGAAATTTCTCGAAACGGCTTGCCGTGGGGGAAATCCACTGCCCGGCGGCGCATTGTTTCCTCGTGGACTTCCTCGCGACCCGGGCATGGTTCCTTCGCCGTCGACATCAAATTCGGAACACTGCTTTCGTTTCGATTTCGACAATCGGCCGTCATTTTGAACGACGAGCTGAATGAGCGGATCGGACCGCCGTTTGGGCACCCCCGTTCCACCCTGAATCCCCTTGAAACGAGACATGGATGCTTCAGACTGGAAGTGGGGGAATTTTATTTCCGAAACCTTCGTCAGCCATGTTGGTGGACTCCCGGTTAGCTGGAGACAAGGACAGACTGGGCAGCCTGCATCGAGTTACCTTCAGTGCGATGCAGTGTGTGGCATTTGCTGCAAGGCCCTGTCGAAGGTGTGGACGCTATCCACTAGCTCGCTGGAATCCGCTGCGGCACGCAATACCTTGAATGCCATCAATGCATCGGCAAAGCCGACCCCCTTTCCAGCCGGGCCGCATCTCCATAGGCTTTCAGGGCTGGCCACAACACTTGGCCATCCGCGAAACGAATGTTCGTGTCATTGAACAGCCCTACGATGATCGTCACAGGTTCCGCCTTGCTCAGCCGGTATTTGCATCTGGCGAGCGTCCATGCGGTTTCCGCCAGCACGACATCGGTGACGGAGGCTGCACGCGCCGCCTGAGCCTCGTTGTCGTCCAGCGGATACCGAGCGGAACATCGGTATCCACAGCGATCAGGGCGTCGCCTCGTCCAGAGCGTCCTGCAACGAGTCCTCGTCGGAAACCGCTGGGTTGCCAGCTACGTTCCGAAGGATTCCCTAGCGGCGCCGACGGTCTCGCGCAGGATGGTGATTTTACCGTCGGCGACAGAGCTGCGGTACTCACTTCCTGGCTCGATCCCGACTTCCCTGCACTGATCTATCGGTAGGGTGATCTGACGCTTTGCGCTCACTTGGGACATTGGATGGTCCTTCCCAGCATGGCAAATTCAGTCTGATGGTACCGATTTCTTTACCTGTCGCCAACAGGTAAGGGAAACTCCGAACCCGACCCCTTCCTGTTGGATCTCCAAATCTCGTCAGGCCGTTTCTCATCGGGTAAGCTACCCGAGAGACGCCAGTTCGGCGGCTGCTTCGTTTCCGGTTTCCAGATCATGACGGCGCTGCGCGACCTGCAGGCGCAACGACCCGGAAACAGTTCCGGGCTCCGTGGCACCCGCAAGGTGGTCGCCGCCTCAGTCTCAACACTGCCAAGTGATCGACCCAAATCTTCCGCAGATCGAGTTTGAGGAAGTGGCGGATTGTTTTTCGAATGACGCCAACACAATCCGCAACAGCGTCTCGCCGCGCTCGCTTCAAAGAACAGGCAGCTGCCGCAGCTCCTCAACGGACATTTCCGCTTCCCCGGACAGTTCCCGGTCGAAAGAGTTGAGCTGAAGCAAAGGACTATTCCGTTTTCCGCCAGACACCCTGCGCTGGATTATCCAGGGGCTGGCCATTCCAATTTTCGGTTTGGTGGAACGCCCGGCATTGTAGAGCTGTCGGCAAAGGATTTTTTGCAGGGTCACGGTGCGCGCGATCTGGGGCGCAGCGAAGCGCTGACGCTGGGACAGACTGGAAGAAGACTACTAACTGCGGTTTCACGGCGTCATCGGCATGTTGAGGTCCTGGCTGGCCCCGATCGGCTAGCAGCAGTGCGCCTCAGGGTGGGGTCGTGCGACCGCTGAATCGACTGGACGGCGGATAGCGGTTCGCCCGCCTGCATCCGATTGCCAGCGGTTTCCGCTTCGTTATCCTGCCCCCGAACGGGTGCCAAACCTGGTCTTGCGGGTTCTGGACCTGAACCTTCGGCGTTTGTCGGCGAATGCCGGGGCCCTGCCTTACTTCCCTATCGAAGAAGGGGGAACCAGCAAATTGAAATTTCGTCCATGGATCCCGTCGAGGCGGTCGGAAATTAATTCCATTCAGTCATTCAACATCGCGCGGATCTCAGGAGTCCCAAAGACGCACGAAGTTGGCCCAGGACTAGATCGTGTCGCGTGAAGCCTCCTGACAGACCGCTCATGAATCCTCCTGGTCGATTCCCGGATGACCAGATCGCAAATCTTTCCCTGGGAACCCAGACAGGGAATGGCCGTCCAGGAACGGTCCCTTTCTGACCGTCAATGATTGATATTGATTGGTATTCATGTTTAGGATGCGTGTAATTGCAGGAACCCCACTGCAATTGAGGCACTTAACCAAGGAGGATTACGTTCTGGGTATTGTCAGGAATCTGTTTCTGAAGAACCTTTGGGACGAGAAGGTGGCAGGTGGAAGGAGCGAATCCGAACTTTTGCTGTATCGTTCGAACATTTTGGGCTCCGACAGGCGCGTGACAAATTTCGGAGGCGGCAACACCTCGGTCAAGGTATTCGAAACGGATCCACTGACCGGGCAGGATGTCGAGATCCTGTGGGTCAAAGGCTCCGGCGGCGACATCGGTTCCATGAAGATTGACGTATTTGCAACGCTTTATATGGAAAAGCTTCGTTCATTGAAAGCGCTTTACCGGGGTGTCGAGTTCGAAGATGAAATGGTTGGCCATCTTCCGCATTGCACCTTTAACCTGAACCCCCGTGCAGCTTCGATCGACACTCCGCTCCATGCCTTCGTCCCATGGAAACATGTGGACCATGTGCATGCCGATGCCATTATTGCCATTGCTGCAGCCAGAAATTCCCAGGCGCTGACCCGGGAGATCTTTGGTGGTCGTATCGGATGGCTGCCCTGGAAACGCCCGGGTTTCGAACTTGGCCTCTGGCTTGAGAAATTCTGCCAGGAAAATCCGGATGCCGAAGGTGTGATCCTGGGTGGCCATGGCCTGTTTACCTGGGCAGATACGGCAGGTGAGTGCTACTCAACCACGATCGGAATCATCAACATGGCGATAGGCTGGCTGGCGGAGAATTCCTCTGGCACCATGGTGTTCGGTGGTCCCTCCCGCGACAGCCTCATTCCTTGCGACCGCAGGGCCGCCGCAGCCAGGTTGATGCCTCTGATCCGCGGAATGGTGTCCAAAAACAGGCATATGGTGGGACATTTCGATGATTCCGAAGCGGTTCTGGAGTTCGTCAATTCAAACGATCTGGAGCCATTGGCCGCCTTGGGAACATCCTGTCCAGATCATTTCCTGCGAACCAAGATCCGCCCTTTGGTGATTGATTTCGATCCAGCCGAAAACAGTTTGGATAAGGTAACCAAATACCTTTCAGGAGCGATTGCCACCTACAGAGACGATTACGCCGCCTATTACGACCGTTGCAGGAGGGCCGACTCGCCGCCGATACGTGACCCCAATCCGGTCGTCTTCCTGGTTCCGGGTGTCGGTATGATAACCTTTGCCGCGGACAGGACCACAGCCCGAATTTCAGGCGAATTCTATGTGAATGCCATAAACGTAATGCGTGGAGCGTCCGCGGTCAGCGATTATGTCGGCTTACCTGAGCAGGAAGCGTTCGATATCGAATACTGGCTGCTTGAGGAAGCGAAGCTGCAGCGCATGCCCAGGCCGAAATCCCTTGCCGGCAAGGTGGCCCTGGTAACCGGTGCGGCAGGGGGAATCGGCTCGGCAACAGCCGAAAGGCTTCTTGCGGAAGGCGCTTGCGTGCTGCTGACGGATATCAACGCAGCTGGTCTGGAGGCCATACAGGACCGCCTAGTGCAGCGCTACGGACAAGATGAGGTTGCCGCCATTCCGATGGACGTAACCGCCGAGGACGAGATTGAACGTGGCTTCGCCGAAGGCGTGATCCGGTTCGGAGGTGTTGATATTCTCGTGTCAAATGCGGGTATCGCCTCCTCGGCTCCGATTGAGGAAACCACACTCGAATTCTGGGAAAGGAATTTCGATATCCTCAGCACCGGGTATTTCCTGGTCAGCCGCGAGGCGTTCAGAGTGATGCGGGTGCAGAAACTCGGCGGGTCAATCGTGTTCGTCGGCTCAAAAAACGGTTTGGCCGCATCGCCCAATGCCTCCGCATACTGCACGGCCAAGGCATCGGAAATTCATCTTGCACGCTGTCTGGCCCTGGAAGGTGGGGATCTGGGGATAAGAGTCAACGTGGTCAATCCGGACGCCGTGCTGCAGGGATCGAAGATCTGGGAGGGTGAATGGCTGGAGCAGCGTGCGGATACCTACGGGACTGACAAGCGGGGGCTAGAGGAAATGTACCGTCAGCGCTCCCTGCTTAAGCGGTCGGTTCTGCCGGAAAACATCGCCGAGGCGGTATATGTCTTCGCCTCTGACATGACATCGCGGTCCACCGGAAACATTCTGAACGTGGATTCAGGCAACCTCACTTCGTTTACGCGTTGACCGCCAAACCGCAGGAGCTTGCAGTGAATGAATATAATGCTGCCAGAACGGCCTTCCTGGAATGGGGAGTAGACACCGACGCGGCTCTGGAACGTCTGCGAACCATCACGATTTCAGTGCATTGCTGGCAGGGAGACGACGTTTCCGGCTTCGAGGGGATGTCCGGCATTTCCGGCGGAGGCATTCAGGCCACAGGAAACCACCCCGGACGCGCCAGATCACCTGACGAGTTGCGGGCCGACCTGGAATTTGCCTATGGCATGATCCCCGGCTCGCATCGCCTGAACCTGCATGCCATCTATCTTGATACCAGCGAGAAACCGGATCGGGACGAAATCGAATTCAGGCATTTCGAACGTTGGGTGGATTGGGCCCGTGACCGGAAAATCGGGATTGACTTCAATCCGACCTTCTTTGCCCATTCAAAAGCTGACGACAACCTGACCCTGTCGCATCCCGATAGGGGTATCCGCGAATTCTGGATCGAACATGGTCGGCGATGCCGTGATATCGCGGCGGGAATTGGTGCGGCCCTGGGGTCACCGACGGTTAACAACATCTGGATTCCGGACGGTTTCAAGGACATTCCGATTGATCGCATGGCAGCACGTCGACGGCTGGCTGATTCTCTCGACGCAATGCTGTCCCGTAACCTTCCACCTGCCCGGATTCTTGATTCGGTTGAAAGCAAGCTGTTTGGAATCGGAGTCGAGGCGTTCACGGTCGGCAGCCACGAATTCTATCTGGGCTATGCAATCCGCAACCGAATCCTGCTCTGCCTGGATACTGGCCATTTCCACCCCACCGAAGATGTTGCGGACAAGCTCACCTCGGTCGCAATTTCGCTTGATCGGATCCTTCTGCATGTCTCGCGCCCGATGCGCTGGGACAGCGATCATGTGGTCCTGCTGAATGACGATACATTGGGGCTTGCCCGGGAGCTGGTCGCGGCCGACCTCCTGGACAGAACGCTCATAGGCCTCGATTTCTTCGATGCGACGATCAGCCGAACCGCGGCTTGGGTGCTCGGTACACGCAACATGCAGAAAGCCTTGCTCCAGGCCCTGCTCCTGCCGATGAAACGCCTGAAGGACGCAGAACAGGCGCTGGATTTCACCGCCCGGCTTTGCCTCATGGAGGAAGCGAAGGATCTCCCGTTCAGCACGGTCTGGCGGGAGTTCTGCGAACGTACCAACGTGCCGACGGGACCGCCGCTGATCGCGGAACTGCAGCGTTACCAGGCCAGCGTTGAGGACAGGAACTGACCCTATGCCCCAAATCCGCGTTGTGGCCGAATCCGGTTCCATCACCGGATCCCGCCATACCCCAACCCAGTCCTTGGCATGACGGGTTCGCTCTGGGGGTGTGGCGCATAAATGAGCGTTATTGATTGATTTTGATTCGCATGCCCAACGAATCAGTGTAAATTGACCCAAGAGGTAAGGATTATGCACGAAAGTGAACGACACCGGGTGATTCTGTCGGCCGTTCAGGATCGGCCAGTGGCCACGGTCGTTCAGTTGTGCAGTCTTACCGGAGCTTCTGAAGCGACCATTCGCAGGGACATCTCGGCTCTTCACGAACGCAAGCGGCTGCGCAGGGTTCGGGGAGGGGCTGAAGCCATTCACCCGCCGCAGTTCATGGGACTCGCCGGCTGGCCGTTCGCGGTGAACAGGACACTCCGCATCAGGGAAAAGCAGGCGATCGCCCGCGCTGCGGTGGCGCTGTGCGAGGATGGTGAGTCCATCATCATTAACGGAGGAACCACGACCTTTCAGATGGTGCATCCGCTTGCAGCCCGTAACCTGCAGGTCTTTACGAACTCATTTCCGATTGCCGAGCACCTGCTGAGAAATTCCAGAAATACAGTCATGCTTCCGGGTGGAACGATCTATCGCGAACAGAACATCATACTGTCGCCCTTCGACAACGATGTGACCCAGAATTTCTACGCCCGCCGCATGTTCATGGGAGCGCAGGGGCTGGTGCCGGTCGGGTTGGCCGAAGCTGACCCGCTGCTGATCCAGGCCGAGCAGAAGTTGATCGGTCGGGCAGACGAACTCGTCGTCCTGGCTGATAGTTCAAAGTTCGACAACCGATCAAGTTTGATTCTCTGCCCGCTGGAAAAAATTGGAACCCTGATCACCGATGACGGAATTTCAGACGAGGCGGCGTCCATGCTGGAAGCCGCAGACGTAACGCTGATCATAGTGAGCCAGAACGTGGATCAAGATGAGGAAGGGGTGGCCTCATGACGTGCCCCAAGTCGATCTGACACTGAACCAAGGAAGGAAACAGACATGTTACGCCGACACTTCACGATATTGGCAGCCGGTCTCGGCCTCGCATTGAGCCTGATCGGCTCAACTGCGGCGGCGCAGGACCAGATGCGCATTGCGCTGGTTGTCAAGGCGCTCGGAATTGGCTTCTTTGAAGCCGCCGCCAAAGGGGCGGAGGAAGCCGCTGAGGAACTGGGGAATGTCGAGATCATCTATACCGGCCCGACCGACACCACGGCTGAAGGCCAGATCGAGGTCATCAACTCGCTAATCGCTCAGGGTGTGGATGCCATAGCGGTATCGGCCAATGATCCAGATGCCCTCGTGCCGGCCCTGAAGAAGGCAATGCAGCGCGGAATTACGGTAATTTCCTGGGATTCAGGCGTCGCTGGGGACGGTCGGCAGATGCACCTCAACCCCTCCTCGAACGCCTTGATCGGCAACATGATCATCAAGTTGGCTGCCGACCACCTGCCGGACGGAGGTCAGGTAGCCGTACTGTCAGCTTCGGCCACTGCCACGAACCAGAACACCTGGATTGCGGAAATGAACAAGGTCATGGGCAACTATCCAGGCATCGAGGTCGTGGCCACGGTCTATGGCGATGACCTGGCTGACAAGTCCTATAGGGAAGCCCAAGGTCTCATGCAGGCACACCCGGACCTTGACGCCATCATCGCTCCGACCTCGGTCGGCATTGTGGCCGCAGCGCAGGCCGTGGAGGATGCCGGAAAGATCGGCCAGGTCAACGTAACCGGTCTCGGCCTCCCCTCTGAAATGGCAGGGGCGATCGCGAGCGGTGCCTCGAAGTCTTTCGCGATCTGGAATCCGATCGACCTAGGCTATTCCGCCGCGATGATTGCCCATGCACTGGCGTCGGGAAATGCCACGGCCGAGCCAGGCGGTTCGGTCCCGATGGGTCGCATGGGCTCGGTGGAACTGGACGAGAACCTTGAGGGTGCGATGGCGGATCCATTCACATATGACAGCTCAAACATCGATCAGTTCAAATCCATCTTCTGACCCTAGACTCCGCGGCCCCGGCGTGTTGGACGTCGGGGCCGAACGATGGATGATGCACGGCCCTATCCGATCAATTCCCGAAGCAGCCCTTGACCCCAGAAGATTTCAGCAGGCCTCCCATCCTGACCTTACAGGGCATCACCAGGTCGTTCCCTGGTGTCATGGCGCTGTCGGAGGTCGAACTCGAACTCCATGCCGGCCAGGTCACCGCCCTGGTCGGCGAGAATGGAGCAGGCAAGTCGACGGTGGTCAAGATCCTGACCGGGATATACCAGCCCGACAGTGGAGAAATCCGGATTGATGGAACTGCGACCCGGTTTCCTGCCGCTCAGGATGCGCTGAATGCCGGAGTAACCGCAATCCATCAGGAAACCGTACTGTTCGATGAACTTACGGTTGCTGAGAACATTTTCATCGGACATGCGCCTCGCAACCGGCTCGGCTTCGTTGACTGGCCAAGGATGCAGAGACTGGCGACTGAAATCCTTGAGAGCATCGGCGCCAGGATCGACCCGACCCACAAGCTTGGTGACCTTGGCATCGCGAGCAAGCATCTCGTCGCCATTTCCCGAGCCCTCAGCATCGACGCGCGCATGGTAATCATGGACGAGCCAACCGCAGCGCTGTCGCACAAGGAAATCCAGGAACTCTTCGAACTGATCGAGGCTCTCAAGAATCGCGGCAAGGCCATTCTGTTCATAAGTCATAAGTTTGACGAGATTTTCCGCATCGCCGACCGCTACACCGTATATAGAGACGGGCGGTTCGTGAGGTCAGGGTTGATGCAGGACATATCCGAGGCCGAACTGGTCAGGATGATGGTTGGTCGCGATGTCAGCCAGATTTTTCCGGAACGCCGACGCAACATCGGCCAAAAGGTCCTGGATGTCGTTGATTACGGTCATCCGACCGAATTCGCTGACATTGATTTCCATCTCCACAGGGGTGAGATCCTCGGGTTCTACGGTCTCGTGGGGTCCGGGCGGTCGGAGCTCATGCAGGCCATTTTCGGTATTACCCAGCCGTCTCGGGGCACGTTGCGGATCGATGGGAACATTCGGGCCATCCGGTCGCCGGCGGAAGCGATTGAAAATGGAATCGTCTATGTTCCAGAAGACCGTGGCAAGCAGGGAACGATCACGGCCCTGCCAATCTTTCAGAACGTGACCCTACCTTCCCTGAAAAAGGTATCCAACCGCGGTCTTCTCGATATGGCTCGGGAATTCAGGCTTGCGCGGGACTATACCAGCCGGCTGGACTTACGTGCGGCTTCGCTTGACACCATTGTCGGTAGTCTTTCAGGGGGTAACCAGCAGAAGGTGGTTGTCGCCAAGTGGCTGGCAACGCAACCAATCCTGATCATTCTTGACGAGCCTACCAAAGGAATTGACGTTGGTTCCAAGGCGGCTGTCCATGAATTCATGGGAGAACTGGCGGAGCGCGGGCTGGCAATCATCATGATCAGCTCGGAAATCCCGGAAATCGTCGGCATGTCGGATCGTGTCATCGTTATGCGTGAAGGACGCATAGCTGCCGAACTTTCAGGCAATGACCTGAAACCGGAGACGCTGGTCCGGTTTGCGGCAGGGATTTGAAGGAATGGCCATGCTGCAAAAGTTCATCAATTCGCGGGAGGCCCTGCTCCTAGGGGCGATCATTGTCCTGATGGGCATTGTTGCCGCGCGGTTTCCCGCTTTCGTCGCTCCATCAAACCTTGCCGACGTGTTCAATGACACGTCGCCACTGATCCTGCTGACAATCGGCCAAATGATTGTCATCCTCACCAGATGCATCGACCTAAGTGTGGCTGCAAATCTGGCACTGACCGGAATGGTGGTTGCCATGATCAACGTTGCGTCTCCTGGCATCCCGGTTGCCGTGATCCTGATTGTCGCCATCGGATTCGGCACCATGCTTGGCATGATCAACGGAATCCTGGTCTGGAAGCTTAGTATCCCGCCAATCGTGGTAACATTGGGAACCCTGACCATCTTTCGGGGGGTCATCTTTTTGCTGTCTGACGGAAAGTGGGTCAACAGCCACGAGATGAGCGATGCATTCAAGGCATTTCCGCGAACTCTACTCATGGGACTTCCGGTCCTGAGCTGGATAGCCATTATCGCTGTGGCGCTCGGGTGGATTGTCATGACGCGAACGACCCTGGGACGTGCTTTCTACGCGGTAGGTGGAAATCCGCATGCGGCCACCTATGCAGGCATCAATGTAGGCCGCACCCAATTCTGGGCCTTTGCCATTGCCGGTGCCATGGCTGGCCTTACGGGATATCTCTGGGTATCGCGTTATGCCGTTGCCTATGTCGATATCGCCAGCGGCTTCGAACTTGATGTGGTGGCAGCCTGTGTGATCGGCGGAATATCAATTGCAGGCGGGCTGGGAACGGTGGGTGGAGCACTGCTGGGCGCTTTGTTCCTTGGGGTGATCAAGAATTCGCTTCCAGTCATCAATATCTCGCCCTTCTGGCAGCTCGCCATATCTGGCAGCGCCATTATCATCGCCGTCGCATTCAATGCCTATGCCCGGCGAGAGAAGGGTCGGATTATACTCAGGACTGCGGGTCGAACATGAAAAGGACTATGACGAAGGGCATTCCTGACCGGCTGCAGTCGCCACTGGAGCAGCGGTTAAAGAGTTGGGAAAGTCTGCTGCTACTGGTTGCCGTGGCGGTATTCATCGCCAACAGTCTCGCCTCGCCGTATTTTCTGAACGCCTGGAACCTGAGTGATGCCACCTTCAACTTCACGGAAAAGGCGATGATTGCCTTTGCCATGGCCCTGTTGATCATCTCGGGCGAGATAGATCTGTCAGTCGCATCGATCATCGCTCTGTCTTCGACGGCGATGGGAGCGCTGGCCCAGACCGGAGCTGGAGCACCTGCGCTCGTGGCTGTGGGATTGGGAACCGGATTGGCCTGCGGCGCATTCAATGGATTTCTTGTAACCCGACTTGGACTGCCGTCGATTGTTGCGACCATCGGAACCCTGAGTCTGTTCCGTGGAATCAGTTTCATCGTGCTGGGTGATCAGGCCTATCGTGGTTATCCTTCGGAATTCGCCTTCTTCGGCCAAGGCTATGTGTGGTGGGTGATCTCGTTCGAGCTGACACTGTTCGTTTTGTTCGCGATGATCTACTGGGTCGTGTTGCACAGGTCGAATTTTGGCCGGGCGGTCTACGCGATCGGTAACAATCCGACTGCCGCGCTGTTTTCCGGTATTCGGGTTGCAAGGGTCAGGTTCGTCCTGTTCCTTCTCACTGGAGTGATGGCTGGCATCGCTTCGGTGTGCCTGACCTCCCGTCTTGGCTCGACACGTCCCTCAATCGCATTCGGGTGGGAACTGGAAATCGTAACCATGGTTGTTCTGGGAGGCGTCAACATCCTCGGGGGCGCGGGCTCGATTCCTGGCGTGGTTATCGCCGCCATCGTCATGGGACTGGTGACTTTCGGACTCGGGTTGCTGAACGTGCCTGGCATCGTAATGTCCATTGTTATTGGCGCACTCCTGATCAGCGTGATCGCCGTGCCACGGCTATGGTCGGAATAGATGGATTCGTGATGGAAAAACATGCTTTCAGGATGAAACTCAGAGCTGGCTGCGAAGACGAGTATCGCAGGCGGCATGACCAGATCTGGCCGGAACTGAAAACGCTGCTGAAAGAGGCAGGAATATCGGATTACTCCATCTATCTTGACCGCGAGTCCGGCTCTCTGTTTGCCGTGCTGTGGCGGAAGGCGGATCACGGTATGGCTGAGCTTCCCGCACATCCCGTGATGCAGCGCTGGTGGGCGCAAATGGCGGACATAATGCACACCCGTGACCACGATGAACCGATCGTCGAACCCCTGGTTCCAATGTTCCATCTGCCATGAGGCTTCGAGGAATTGCCGTCATCGACATTGGAAAGACCAACGCCAAACTGGCGCTGGTCGATCTGGCCAACCTTGAGGAAATCGAAGTTGTAACGCGGCCAAATCCAGCGTTGCCGGGACCGCCCTGGCCGCATTTCGATGTCGAGGCCCTCTGGGATTTTCTCCTGCAGGCGCTGGAGGCGTTTCAGCTGAAATACGGCGTCGATGCGATTACAGTGACAACGCACGGCGCCTGTGCCGCCCTGCTGGCGAAAGATGGGAGACTGGCGGCTCCGATCCTCGACTATGAGCATGGGGGCCCCAATTCGCTGTCATCTGAATACGATTCGCTCCGGCCGCCATTTTCGGAAACCGGATCACCCCGGCTTGCTGGTGGGCTCAATATCGGCGCCCAGCTCCACTGGCAGTTCGCACATGACCCGAGTCTCTGGGACAGGACATGGAAAATAGTTACCTATCCGCAATACTGGGGCTTTCGGCTGACCGGGATTGCGGCAACGGAAGTCACGTCGCTGGGGGCCCATACCGATCTCTGGAATCCATTCAAAAGGCACTTCTCTTCACTGATAGGACTGCTGGACATTGGTGCGAAGATCGCACCTGCGCGTCTTCCTAACGAAATCCTTGGGCCGGTCCTGCCAGAGATCGCATCACGCACGGGACTGAAGCCGTCAACACCGGTATATTGCGGCATGCATGACTCGAATGCGTCGCTGTTACCGCATCTTCTGGGTCTTGAGGCTCCCTTCAGCGTCGTGTCGACAGGAACCTGGGTCATCGCCATGTCGGTGGGTGGGGATCCGATCCGTCTTGAGCCGGAAAGGGACACGCTGATCAATGTCAATGCCTTCAATGAACCGGTTCGTTCCGCGCGTTTCATGGGAGGGCGGGAGCACGACCTTGCATCAGGTGGCCGCTTTCCCGAACCCTCTGACGACGATGTTTCGGCTGTACTGAGATCCGGCGCCATGCTCCTGCCGGCGGTCGTGCCGGATAACGGACCTTTTTCGGGTCGGTCCGCACATTGGGTGGGACCGGAACCTCCGGTCGGTTCGGGTCGGCGCGGGGCGGCGGTGGCGTTCTATCTGGCCATGGTCACGGAACATTGCCTGTCCCTGATCGGCCATCGTGGTCCCATCGTCGTCGAGGGGTCGTTTGCGCGGAACCGTTGCTACAAGATGATGCTTTCGGCGGCCACCAATGCAGAAATACTGGTCACCGGAAGTTCCACGGGTACCAGCCTGGGTGCGGCCCTGCTGGCTACCGACATGCAGGTGCAATGGCCGGGTCACCGAGACACCACTCTCATCGTGAACAGTCTCAGACAAGACCTGCAGCCCTATTTCGAGACCTGGTCCGCACGACTGGATCAGGATCCGGTTTCCATGATCTAACGGAATGGCATTGGCCCGTTAGCGGACTCATTTCCGGGGAACTGATTGACCGGTATGGGAAATCTGGTGGCGACAGGAAGCTGATCCGGGACGATGTGGGCGGTCGGGCACATTCCGGAACGGAGGTACCATTGCCAGGTGAGGTCAGGTTTCCGCAGGAATTGTTCAGTCACGGACATGCAAAGCGGTAAATCCGACGCTGATCGCTTTGGGACGCCGAGCCGGGTTCACGCCAACGGACGCGAGATGGAGACCGCCGCTCCGATGCACGGGACTGGCGCCGTTTCCCGACTGGCTCTAGCGTTCATCTATGCCATTGGCCAACTCCACCACCTTCGGGCCCAGCCGTTCGACGATCAGCGCAACGCCATCGGTGTTAGGGTGAAGCCCGTCCGACTGCAGAAGATCCATGCGAAGCCAGCCGTCATCCTGCGCATGGGCAATGGGTTCGAAGAATCGATCAAGGAACAGGACACCGAATTCCCGGGCGAGATCGGAAAACATCGCATCGAACTCGTCCTTGTATTCAGGCCCGAAATTCCCCGTCGCAGTGAATCCCACCAGCAGGACTGGGATTTCCGCATCTTTGGCGACGCTGAGAATTCCTTCGAGATTCGCGCGTGCGACCGACGGTTCGATGCCCCTTAGCATGTCATTTGCGCCGAGGGCGACGATCAGGGCGTCGGTTTCCTCCGTTAGGGTCCAGGCCACCCGAGCAAGACCACCCTGCGTGGTGTCGCCGCTCACACCGGAGTTTACGATGACCGCATCAGTTCCTTCAGCGTCCAGCCACCGCTGCAGCTGTGGAACCAGACCCTGATCGGGAGGAAGTCCGTAGCCTTGGGTCAGGCTGTCGCCAAGCGCCGCGATTGTCACTGTATCGGCATTGGCTGCCCCGATTCCCAGAACAGCCGCAAGTGACAGGTTGCAGAAAAAGCGCAGCACCCCATATCGAACTGAATTGAGTCCGAAACGGAAGCCCGAGATGCCAGAGCCCGTCGTGATGCTAAGGGATGCGCAGCTTGCGCTCGACGGAAACGCTGGTCGGGTCGAGATCCTGAAATCAGTCAATCTGGACGTCGCGAGAGGCGAAACGCTTGGTCTTGTGGGGCCGTCCGGGTCTGGCAAGTCTTCGCTCCTGATGCTCATTGGTGGGCTTGATCGTGCAACGGGTGGATCCGTCAGAGTCCTGTGTAAGGATCTGACAGCCATGGATGAGGATGCGCTGGCGCGGATGCGCCGTAGACATATGGGCATTGTGTTCCAGTCATTCCACCTGATTCCGACAATGACGGCTCTGGAAAACGTGGCGACGCCGCTGGAGCTTGCGGGACGGCGGGACGCCTTTGACTGCGCTGAAGCCGAACTGGAGGCAATGGGTCTTGCGGACCGCGTGCATCATTACCCGGCGCAGCTGTCCGGGGGCGAGCAGCAGCGGGTGGCGCTTGCGCGCGCCGTCGCGCCGAAGCCAGATATTCTCCTGGCTGACGAGCCGACCGGCAATCTTGATCTCGCGACTGGAGAGGCGATAATCGACCTGATGTTCGGAATGGTGGAGCGTCACCAATCCACGCTTATCCTCGTAACGCATGCTCCCGAAATCGCAACGCGTTGCGACCGAACCATTCGGCTTGTAGACGGATGTCTTCAGACCGAAGCGCTGCGGGATGCGGCGGAATGAGCCTATCAGTCGCATCCAGAATCGCACGGCGGGAACTACGGGGAGGCCTACGTGGATTTCGCGTTTTCATCGCCTGTCTTGCGCTGGGGGTTGCCGCCGTCGCGGCTGTCGGCCAGATTCGGCAGTCGGTCGAAGCTGGGCTGAAGCAGGAAGGCGCAACGCTGCTTGGCGGGGACGCCGAAATTCAGCTGACATACAGGAAAGCGTCTGATGCCGAGCGCAGATGGATGGAGGCGAATGCGGTTACCGTTTCGGAAATCGTTGATTTCCGGTCCATGGTGGTCGTGGACAGGGATGGGGACACAGACAGGGGCCTCACCCAGATCAAGGGTGTTGACGACGCCTATCCGATTCTCGGAAAGGTTCATCTTCGGCCTGAAATGACGCTGGATGAAGCGCTGGATGGCGCAGACGGCCTGCCGGGGTCGGTTATGGATCCGGTGCTGATTGAACGGTTAGGGCTGGAGATCGGTAAATCCTTCAGCCTGGGCCTGCAGAAATTCACGCTTTCCGCCGCCCTGCTAAAGGAACCCGACGGCATTTCAGGTGGTTTTGGGTTAGGGCCGCGAACCATTGTGCGGACGGAGGCGCTTGTGGACTCTGGTCTCCTTCAGCCAGGAACGCTGTTTGAGACTTCCTATCGGCTGCGCGTTCCCGTCGATACTGAACTGGCGAAGCTGGAGGCGGCGGCGACTGAGAGATTCGATGGCGGTCTGCGCTGGCTCGACAGGCGCAACGCGACGCCTGGTGTCAGCGAGTTCGTGAATAGGCTCGGGGCCTTTCTTGTGCTGGTTGGATTGGCGGGGCTGGCGGTCGGCGGAGTCGGAGTTGCGGCGGCTGTGCGCAGCTATCTGGACGAAAAGGTCCAGGTCATCGCGACGCTAAAGACCATCGGAGCCGAGACCCGCACGATATTCCTGGCCTATGGACTGCAGGCCGCTGCATTGACCCTTCTTGGTGTCGCGCTCGGCCTTGGATTTGGTACGCTCGCGACATTCGCGCTGCTGGCATTGGCCGAAAACTGGCTGCCCGTTCCGATTGTCCGTTCGGCTCACGCCGAGCCACTGGCTGAGGCCGCTCTCTACGGAATACTGACTGCAGCTCTCTTTACTCTCTGGCCGCTGGCGCGAACCGAAAGCATTCGTGCGGCCGCTCTGTTCCGGGATCGTATTTCATCCGGGATAAATCTACCCAGATGGCGTTACCTAGCGGTCATTGCTGTGGTCCTGGCCGTATTTGTGGGTGCGGCAGCGGGTCTCTCAGGCGTTCCGCGTCTGGCTCTGTGGTCCGCTGCGGGTCTGGCGGGCGCTTTCTGTGCGCTGCTGTTGGTTGCGGCCGGGCTGCGACTTGCTGCGCTTCGTCTGGCGCGAGCCCGAATGGTACGCCGACTCAGTTCACTTAGACGTGCGCTGGGCTCGATAGGGGGCGCGGGTAGCGAGGCGGATTCGGTGATCCTGTCCCTTGGGCTGGGACTAAGTGTATTGGCGGCCATCGGACAGATTGACTCCAATCTGCGCGGCGCGATCACTCAGGAGCTTCCGGAAGTCGCTCCTAGCTACTTTGTGGTGGATATCCAGAACGATCAGCTTGAAGGATTCATTGGCGGCCTGCGGCAGGATCCTGAGGTAAGCCGCGTGGACACGGCACCAATGCTGAGAGGAGTGATTACCCGAATCAACGGACGTTCCGCTGTGGAGGTTGCCGGTGACCACTGGGTGCTGCAGGGCGACCGTGGCATCACCTATTCAGCCTCTCCGCCGAGCGGGATGAGCATTACGGTGGGTTCCTGGTGGCCGGAGAACTATATTGGCCAGCCACAGGTCAGTTTCGCCGCCGAAGAAGCCGCCGAAATGGGCCTGACCCTTGGCGACCGCCTTACCGTCAATGTGCTGGGCCGCGAAATCGAGGCGGAGATTACCAGTTTTCGCGACGTTGATTTCTCCACCGCAGGAATTGGGTTCATTCTGTCGATGAATCCCGCGGCATTATCCGGCGCTCCTCATAGCCACATCGCTACAGTCTATGCCGACGCCTCCGCCGAAGCACGACTGCTGCGCGAGACGGGCGTAGCATATCCCAACATTACGATGATCCGGGTGAGGGATGCGATTTCACGGGTGAGCGAGGTTCTCGAAGGCATCGCCGCGGCAACCTCCTATGGGGCGCTCGTATCGTTGCTGACTGGGCTGGTGGTTCTGATTGGTGCCGCGGCGGCTAGCGAACGGGCGCGGCGCTTTGAGGCTGCGGTGCTGAAAACCGTCGGTGCATCACGATACACCATTCTGCTGGGATTTGCCCTACGGTCGGCCCTGTTCGGGCTCGCCGCAGGCGCGGTGGCTGTTGGGGCGGGCTGCGCGGCCGGATGGGGTGTAATGGTGTTCGTGATGGAGAGCGGGTTCTCGTTCGATCTGGTTTCGGCCTTGTTCATCGTTATGGGTGGCGCATTGACGACCCTTCTCGCAGGTCTCGTCTTTGCCTGGGGACCGCTTTCCGTGCGACCGGCACATGTGCTTCGAACCGGCGAATGAACGGCGGATCAGGAATGCGCGCAGGTAATCGGGGGGCAATGTGCGCTCAAAGGATTTCGCGGTGTTCGCCGGGTCTGTTTCGAAACTCACCTGCCAGGTTGAGGGGTTCCGGACGGAATCCGCGCAACTACGGGAATTCGTTGCCCATGCCCACCACGCCAGGTCAGCCTGGTCGGACGATGCCTTCCGAGTGGGTGCCTCTATTGTCGGCAGACGCGTTTCATTCCCAGCCCTGCATTCGCTGGGCGTCGAAGGGAGAGGCCGGTGTCTAGCCCGGATATCTCACCAGCCGCAACCCGAAGCTCCAGCACCGGCCCGGAAGGGGTTCCGGGGGCGGTTCGTGGGCGTTCCGGCAGCTCCGTCGGCCGACGGAACCCGACAGTGGCCGTCCGGTGGCCGTGATGACAGGAACAATGAGGGAACATCCACGGTCCGGCAGCCGCGGGCCTGTCACTATATATTAGTTGATTCCACAGGTGGTCCGTGTTACCTGATTCGCATGCAGGTCGGGATGCGCCATTTCGGGGAGGAAACGGTCGGGTGGCTGAGGTCCGCGGCGGCGGCGGGAGCCGGACGGCGCAGTCTGGCGGCTGGCCTGTGCGAGCGCGAGGACTGGACCAACGCCGCCGGAGCGCCGTGCATCGCCTCCGCCCGGCTGGCCCTGCCGAAGATCGCGGAGCGCTACGGCATCACCCTGCCGCAGGCCGGATCGCCGGTGGCTCCCGGCAGACCGCTGCCGGAGCATCCCGACGTCCACTTCTCCGGCACGCTCGCGGAGCTCGGCGGTGTCGGGCTGGAGATGGCGGAGACGGCGGAGCAGCGGCGCGCCCTGCGGGCGATGATGGAGAGCCACCATCCCCGGGGCGACCCGTCCAATCCCGGCGCTCTCCTCTTCTACTGGATCAGCAGCGAACGCCTGGGGCGCGTCGGCGGGCTCTGCTTTCACGCGGCCAACTGGCACCAGAGGGCCCGGGACGCCTACATCGGCTGGAGCGGCCGGGAGCGGATGGCGAAGCTGGGGCTGCTGGTGCAGAACTCCAGGTTCCTGATCCTGCCAGGCGTGGAGGTCCCGCACCTGGCCAGCCACGTTCTGGGGCTGGCGGCAAGGCGGCTTCCCGATGACTGGGAGAGGCTGCACGGCGTCCGTCCGGCGATGGCCTTCACCTATGTCGGCGCGGAGCGCCCGGGCACGGCCTACGCGGCGGCCGGATGGGAGTTCGCCGGGACCACCTCCGGCCATCCGCCCGGCCACCGCCGGGAGGGAGCGGAGGCCTGCGGCGTCTGGATGAGGCCGCTGGATCCGGACTGGCGCGACCGCATGTGCCGCGGGCCGGAGACGCCGCGCTGGCTGGGCCCTGCCCCGGCGATCCCGGAGGACGCCGACTGGGCGGACCTGGAGTTCGGGCTGTGCGGCCATCCCGACGGACGGGTGCGCAGCCGGATCCTGGCCATGGGGAGGGCCTGGGAGACCCGGCCCGGTGAGCCGGTCGCCGTTGTCTTCGCCGGAAAAAAGGATCAGGGTGCGGCCTACAGGCTGCTTTCCAACCCCAGGGTGAGCATGGACGACATCATCGAGAGCCACCGCATGGCCACGCTCCAGCGCTGCCGGGCCGAGACGGAGGTCCTGGCCATCCAGGACACCACGATGCTGGACTTTTCCGGCCTGAAGGGCTCCACGGGCGGTCTGGCGAAGCTCGGCGGCGGCGGATCGGGCAGCGTCGGCATCCCGGCGCACGTGACGCTGGCGGTGTCGGCCTCCGGCCGCGGCCTCGGGGTGCTGGCCATCGACGCCAGCTTCCGGGAGGGCGTCACCGTGAAGGCCGACCGCAGGCGCGGAGGCACGGGGCGGGCGGAGACGGAACCGGACAGGGCGGCGGAGACGGAGACGCCCGACGGTGGCAGCGAGAGCCGCCGCTGGCTGGAGAGCCTGGCCCTGGCGCAGGAGGTCGGGAGGACCAGCCCTGGAACCCGGATGGTCACCGTCTGCGACCGCGAGGGCGACATATGGGACATGTTCGAGGCCCAGGCGGAGGACCCCGCCGCGGCCGGGCTGCTGGTGCGTTCCAGCGCCTCGACCCGCCGCTCCGTCATCGCCGGCGGTGAGGTGGTGGACCTCATGGAGCACGTCTCCGGGCTGCCCGCCGCCGGGACGCGCACCGTCCACGTCGCGGCGCGCGGCGGGATCACCGGGTCGCGTGGGCGGAAGGCCGTGAGGGCCCGCCCGGCGCGGACCGCGGAGACGGAGATCCGCGTCGCACGCGTCGAGCTGAAGGCCCCCGGACGGGAGCCGCCAGACCCTGCCGGTCACCGCGGTGCTCGCCAGCGAGACCACCACGCCGCCGAAGGGCGGCCGGCGGCTGTCATGGCTGCTGCTGTCCAGCGACGCGAAGCCCGACCTCCAGGGCGCCATCGACACCGTCAGGCGGTACGAAAGAAGATGGACCATCGAGGAATATTTCAAGACGCTGAAACAGTGCACCCGCATCGAGGACCGCCAGCTCGACGAAGCGGACGACCTGCGCAGGTGCCTCGCCTTCGACGCCGTCACCGCATGGCGCGTGTTCGACATCCAGCGCGCCGCGAAGGCCGAACCCGACCGGCCCGCCCTCGATTTCCTGGACGAGGACGAGCTCACCGCCCTCTGGATCGGGATGGAGGATTACGGCTTCAGGGACGCCCGGGCACCGCCCTTCGACGGCTTCACCATCCGCGAGGCCGCCATCGACATCGGCCGCTACGTCGGCTTCATCCCCTCGAAACGCCAGCCCCTGCCGGGAACGCAGAAAATGTGGAAAGGCATGAAATACCTCCTCCAGGCGACCGCATTCTACAGGGCCTTCAGAAGCCGGGGCCCGCCCAGGGAGTCAACAGTGCTATAGTGACATGCCGCGGGCGGCGGCGCGGGACACACCTCTCCCGCTGCGGGCCGGTTCCGCCCGCCAGTCCGGGCCGTCAGGGGCCGGATCCGCTCAGGCGGGCGTGGGTTCGGGGGCGGGTTCCGGCTGCGGCGGCGGCACCTGCGGCGACGGCGCGGCCAGCAGCGTGGCGACCGCCCGTGCGAACAGGTCCTGAAGGGGAAAGACCGAGGACAGCGACAGGCGGACGCGGCGCACGCTGACCGTCACCCGGCAGGCCACCTTCAGGAGCCGCGTCCTTATGGTCCCGCACTGGGCCCTCGCCATGTCCGTGCCGGCGAGGCCGATCGCCCGGACGGTCCGGAGCAGGGCTCCGGCGAAGGCGGAGAGGTACAGCCGCAGCTGGTTGGCGCGCATGGTCGCCGTCGAGGTCCGGTCGGCGAAGAGTTCCAGCTGCTGCTCCTTTATCCGGTTCTCCATGTCTCCGCGCGCGCAGTACAGCTTCTCGTAGAGGTTCCTGGCGGTGAAGCGGTCCTTCGGCAGGCTGGTCACGACGAAGCGGGGATTGGCGCCGCCTGGTCCGGGCAGCCACTCCGCCTTTCCCACGACGCGGCGGGTCCGGCTCCAGCTGGACCGGGTCCGGTAGCGAAAGTCCCGGAAGCGCCGCGACGGCTTTCCGGAGGCGATGGCGCGCCGCCGCGACCTCTCCAGCGGTCCGGCGATCCGCTCCACCAGGCGCGAGTTCCTCGCAAGGCCAAGCACATAGTCGACCCCGTTCGCCTCGCACCAGGCCATCAGGCTCTCGCGGCAGAAGCCCGAATCGCCCCTCACGATGATGGCGGTCTCCGGCCAGCGGGAGCGGATCCGCTCCACGATCTCCGCCAGTGCCTCCACCGATCCCTCCGACGCGTCGATGTTCGCCGGACGCAGCCGCGCAAGCAGGACGTGGTCGCCGCAGGTGACGTAGAGCGGAAGGTAGCAGTAGTGGCGGTAGTAGCCGTGGAAAAAGCGGCCCTCCTGGGCGCCGTGCAGCGGGTCGTCGGTGGCGTCGACGTCGAGGACGATCTCCCCGGGCGGGACCTCGTGGGCATCCAGGAACAGGTCCACCATCAGCCGCTCGATCGCGGCGCCGTCGGCCACGATCCGTCTGTAGCGGTCCGTTTCCGCCGCCTCCGGCGTGCCCAGCTCAAGGCGGTTAAGGGTGCTGGACCCGGCCAGGGGATGGCCCCGGTCGCGCTCCCTCGGCCGGTCGGCGCCGGTGATGTCGTCGCGACCGACGGCCAGCGCCAGGACGCTGTCGTCCCGCAGGCGGTCGTGGTCGTTGACATCCTCGTAGCCGAGGGCGATCGCCATGATGCGCTGCGCCACGAGCTCCCGCAGCCCGTGCTCGATGCGGTCCTGGTCCCGGTAATCGGTCAGGCACTCCGCCAGCCGGCGGGTGACGTCCGCCACCCGGTCGGCCTCCCGCAGGAGCAGCGCGCCGCCGTCGGAGGACATGCGCCCGCCGTCGAAGGCGGCGGTCACCTCCCGCCGTCCGTGCCGGTTGAACTCGATGTCAGGGCTGTTACACTGTGTATGCATGGGGTCCGGTCTCCTCTCATATGCAGGTTATTGATGACTCCCGCATATATCATGGAATCCGGCCCCATGCAACATCATCTGGTGAGATATCCGGGCTAGGTGGAGTCTGCGGTTCCGGATCGTTTCCTGGAGGGCTGACACTGGGTCATACTTCATCAAGCGGTGATATGGACATGCAGATGCTACCGGGCGATGCACGCGCACGGATACTGAATCTCCCGGTGGGGAAATTTGTTGCAGCTTCCATAGCCTGGCCAGTCGGGGGCGTCCGCCACCTCCTGATCAACGCATTCCAAACCTTTGATGCCGCGAGGTTTTCGCCTTTGGCCCCACACTGGTCCTGACCAACCATTTCGGCCGAGGTTGAGAACCGTCTGGCGCCGACTTGGAACGACCTGCCCTTTGGTTTCGCAGCAATGCACCTGGTGACGGCGGGAGGCAGGGCCTGAATTCCCTATGCAGGAAGAAGATCAGTTGGAGGATGTGGCGGTTGGAAGCCCGGAGGCAGATGCTCAGGATCTCCTGAAGTCGTAAATTTTCCGGTTCCCGGCTTTCAGCCTGAATGCAGCGGTCCGCATGTCTTTGGAACGCTCACAGCCATATCCTTCCGTGACTCGTTCATTACTGTCTCAGGCAGACAGGTGGGGATCGCTCACATTCTTCATCGCTGGTTTCTTCGTTCGAAGCGAACGAGCAGATTCTTCGGAAACATGGTGAATTCGATTCGCTCCTCGACTTCGTCGTCGTTGGCGGGAAAGACCTCAAAATTGCGGAGGAGCATGGCCAGAACCGTCCTGATCTCGAGTAGAGCCAGATTGCGCCCGGGACAGAAGCGTGGACCAGCCCCGAACGGAACGAAGGCCCGGTGGTCGCGCGGGCCGCGCAATTCCTCCTGAGGAAGAAGCCAGCGTTCGGGATCAAAACGATGACCGTCGACGAAATGCTCATCCTGAGTCGCGACGCGACGAGGCAGCATGAATACCATGGTGTCCCTGGGCACGCGACATCCAAGGATCTGGGTATCCGTCACCGATTCCAGAATAAGAAGCGGCGCGACGGGTTTCATGCGCATAGTTTCGTTGCAGACGGCATCAATCGTGCGAAGCCGTTTCGTATCCTCGAAGTCCTCGATTCCCGTCGATGCGCCAACGATTCCGTCGACCTCACTTCGGCAACGCTCAACCCAGTCACGATGTTCGGTAAGGAAATGAATCATCCAGGCGATGGAGTTCGCGGTGGTATCTTCACCGGCGAGGAGCAGGGTGCCGACATTGGCGATTATGTCCGCTTCGCTGAATGCGGAATCTTCGGCCTCCTGAGCTGCTATGATGGCTTCAAGGAAATTTCCGGGTGACCTGCGGCACTCTGGCTCACGTTCGAGGCGTTCACGGGCAGCCGTGATCATGGCACCGATCTCGACTTCAATCGCGTCAAGGGCACGGTCAAGGGCGCGATCCCGCGGCAGCCGAAAGTAGCGCCAATAGGGAAATGGCAGGAGTTCGCGCCGGTGCACCGCTGGAAACACCTTGTCCAGATGGCGCTGGATCGTGGCCCCCGACGTCTCAAGCGTGTTGACGTCGATCCCAAAGGCCAGTTGCGTTGTGACATCGACAGTAAAGCGCATCAGGTCGCGGCATAAATCGACACGCTCTCCGGAATCGGCGGCACGTTCCCAACGCCGCTGCAGCCGTGCGACCGTAGCGGCAAGTTTCGGGAAGAAATTCTCGACGCTGGCGCGATTCAGCGCGTCGATCACGATGCGTCGATGTCTGCGCCACTCATCTCCTTCCACGACAAAAACACCCTTCAGCTTCATTTCGGCTGCCACCGCCTCAGTGTTTCTTGGGCGGCGGAAACCATCAGGACGTTCCGCCAGCAGTCGCTGAATCTCGTCGCAATCGGAAAGAACCAGGCTTCTGTGGGGGCCGAGGCGGAGGCCATAGAGCGGGCCGAAACGGTCTGCCCAATCCTCAAGAATGACGTGCAGTCGGTCAAAGCGAATCTGATGCAGATTTCCTACCAGCGGAATTCCTGAGGGTCCGGGAAGTTCCGAAATCTCTGCCGGAATCCGACGCTTCCCAATCGTGGCCATCGAGCCCGTGTCATGATCAGGCATCTTCAAACCCCACCGATCCCAGAGAGCGATCTGAAGATAGGCCGCGGCCGAGCGAATTGTAAGTCAGGAAATCACTTCCCTGACAGATCAGGAGTCTGGCTTCCCGCCCTGCCGTTCGCTCATTCGATCGCGTCTCGTAGCGTCAGAACCTCCTGAAACGCCCTGATCCAGCCCGGGATTGCCCGATTTCTTTCAGTATCGTTCTATAGCGCTGATATTGCGGTAAATTTACGATTGCCAAAATTACATCTCCGCTCGTTTCAGTTCTAACTCCCTTGGTCGGTCGTGTGACGGATGTGCGGAACTTCAAAAGTTGCGGAGTTTTCGGGTGCAGTCGGGTTCTGCCTGATCAGGCGATGAGGCTTGGCGGCGCGCAAGATACGGATCCCGCTCTTCCGACGACGCGATGTCCCGTGGCCATGTCCTTCGGAAAGTCCGGGAGGAACCCGCAGGGAGATCGGAAAGGTGCTCTGAATACGCTTGAACGGAGACACGGAGACCTTCACTTCCCCGGCGGCGCGGGAATCGCAATCGGATAGTACAGAACGGGAGATTTCAACCCTGTAGTGCGCGGTGCAACCTGTTGTTTCCCGAAATGCTGGGATTGTTCCGTGGGCCGGAGCAGGACATCTTTACCGTTAGCCTGGGTTTCTCACCAGATGCTGTTGCATGATTCCAGAATCCATGATATATGTTAGATTTATCAATAAAATGTATATGAGAAGAAGCCAGATCCTATCCCGGCTGGTTGAGCCTATCACCCCTGACCTCGCCGCCTGATTGGGGGAAAGCCGGAGCACCCGGAGAAAGCACCGTTTTCGAATTTCCACCAAATTCGCGACACGACCAACGTCGCTGAATGCGGACTCAGTGTACTTGCCCGCCAATGTCTGAATCGCCGCATCCCGGATCAGGCCACCTTGGAAACTGAGGTCGTGGCATGGACAAATCTCCGCAGCACCGCACGCTCAAAGACCAAATGGCACTTCACAACACAGTACGCCAGAACCTAACTCGCACAACTATACCCGCAAATCGGATGAGACAAAGGACTGGGCGAATATCGCGGTACCCAAATCATGCGGGGCTGTTCAGGTTGTCTTCGAGCTCTCCAATCGATGACAGGATATCCTCGAAGTCGGGGGCATCCCCAAAAATCATCGCTTTGGTGTTGTCGTAGTCACGCGCCAATCGATCAATCATGACGCCTACCGGTCGAAGGGTGAAGGTTCCAGGGGTAGCGGCCGCAAGATCATAGTCCGGCCGATTGAAGAACGTTCGCGCATGCTCAATACAATCCGTCCCGAGGTCCAGATCAGCAATCGCCGAAGCTCCGGCATCGGACCTCAGGAGCGAATGCAAGCCGTAGTAGTGCCGGGAAACCCGCTGACCGTCCTGGCGAAGTTCGCCCCGCCGTTCGAACCAGCTGCGCAACCCATGGGCAATCACGATCTAGTCCCAAAAGGTTCGCTCGGCGTGGATCGTCGTGACATCCGGCACGCCAAAGTCGAGTGCTTCGAGGTCAGCGTCAATATAAGGAGCAATTGTGACAGGCCGGTTCGGATTGAGGCCGGATTTCGCCCCTGACTCGATCTTGACTGCAGCCTGCACATATCCGGTTTCGGCGGCCTCCACCCGCGGATACCAGACAAGCAGCGTCTGAGAACTTGGATCACCATTGTCGATCTCGACCCGGCCCACCCCACCTGTGTCAGCTTCCAGAATTACGGAGACGGCTGCAAGAAGCTCTGTGGTAATGTAGCGGCTGCAATCCGCGGCAATTGCGTCAAGGACGACCTTCCGCCTCCTGTTGGAAAGTGCGGCGATCTCAGCCGTGCTCCAGGCGTGACCGAGGTCATCTCTGAAGACGGTGATGTCTATGTCTTCAGAGAACCTGTTGATCAGACCATAGGCCTTTGACAGCGCCGTGCCACCTTTGAAGAGAAAGCGCGGACCACCCTTGGGAAGGCGGTGATAGAGTGTGTTGAGCGTCCAACACACCCAGAAGTCCTTCTCGATGTTTATCAGGGGTGCGCCGAGCCGCCGGATCGTTGTGAGGAAGAAATCCGTGCGGTCGGCGGGCTCTGCACGAATGACGTCCAGGAATGCGTCAGTTGTCATGTGTTTCTCGCCGCACTTGCGGACATGATCGGATTACGCAGGATGTCCTGCATCCAGATCGGCATGGCCGACAGTCCGACGCGAAGGTCTTCGGTGAGCTTTGGCCCATCTCTTTTGTCGGTCAGCAGATTTTGAATGATTCTATCGACCTTTGTGCTTTCGGTCTCACTTTGCATGGCATCGTGGAGCCAGTGCAGTGCCTGAACAAGATACATACCAGGACGCCCCGCCCAATAGAGACGGCTGGGGGCAGCCTGCCTGAAGACAATCCTTTGGTTGCCGAGCTCGATGGGTTTCAGGCGGGTGTCGACCAGGACCTCGATCTTGGCGGGAACAGCGTTCGTCAGTCCGAGAGCGTTGGCCGCGGTCATTCCGTCCACGACAAAACGAGCCTTGTCGCGCCGCGCAACAGCTTCGATGACGGCGCGATAGTCTGGTGCCGACGGTTTCCCGGTCAGTTTGTTGTGCCTCGGCCTGTCGTAAAGGCCACGTTCGATGCGGCGGAGGTCGCCTGACCTGGTTAGCCGTTGGAGTGCCTTGTCGACAGCCTCACGCGAACCGGCTTCCGCAAAATCTCCCGGCGTCCAAACCTTGGTGGGTTCGGCACAGATCCCGGTCGAGGATGCGAGTAGGTAAGGTCTTATGTGCGTCATTGTTTGTCATGTCCGAAATATGCTACATGCTTCGGACATGCGTTAAAGTCAAAATGGAGAATGCTCCGGTAGTGGGTCAATTTGAAATGTTCTCCTAACGTTCCATTGCAGTGTCCTGCCGCTCCGGGATGTTGCGCATTCCGCCGCGAACTGGCGGATGCATATCAAGGGAGAACCGGCAATGACCCCAACAGACAGATGGCCCGATTCACGAAACATGCTTAACGTGGTGATGCTGGTGGTGGTTATCGCCAGCTGGCGCAAAGGTGATGGCAGCGGCCATGGGCCGCTATCGGCGTCCAGCGCCGGACGGGGGACTCCGTCATGACGAGGGGCCTCGGAAAAACCGTCATCCGTGTCGCCGATCTGCCGAAAGTCGAAACGGAAACGACTCCAATCATTCTCCGGCTGTCGGATTTCCTGCGGGAACTGCGGCAACGCGGGACCGAGGGGGAGCGGGCCCGGACGGACGTGCCGCCTCCTGACGGTTCCGATTCCGGCCTACTGGAATCCGACAGCCGGAATGAGTTACCGAAAAGGCCGCGCTTTTCCGAATCCGGGAGTCTCAGCCGCCATGACCGGCGCCGGATCAGGAAGCGCGCCGAACGGATCGTGGAACTTCACCAGAAGGCCAGCGGTACCACCCACCTGAAGGAGGAAGAGGCGAAGGCCGTCCAGGGCCTCATGCGTCTTCCGGCCACCACCGTCGCCTCGGAGGACGCGGCCGACGTGATCGCCGCCACCTTGCATGCGGAGATGCCCTGGATGGCGCCGGCAACCGATGCCGTCTGGATAACGTTACGCCGGTCGGCACGACAGGGAGAGCCGCTGCGCATCGGGCCGCTGCTGATCCATCGTCCGCCGGGAATGGGCAAGACGGCCTGGGCGCGCCGGGTGGCCAGGGCCATCGGATCTCCCGAATGCCTCATCGATGCCTCCATGGGACTGGCCAGTTTTTCGCTGGTCGGTGTCGAGCGTGGCTAGGGCAAATTCCTTCGTACATTCGTGAAGTGGCTCCCGGCACATCGGGACCACGGACCGTATATCTGACTCAACGAAAGGGGTGAATGTGGCAGCGGGTGGCCAGCGGCTGGAGTTTCGGGACCAGGCGATGCCTTGTAGGAAATCGTTCACCACACATTAGGATTCTTGGAATGAACCGTATTGATTCCTCAATCTATCGGGTCCTACTGGAGCGTAGGTCGGATCCCACCCTCTCTACTTCGCAATCGACTGGATTCACTCCAGAGCTCCGGTCACCTGACCCCGGATCATCATCGAGTGGTTTCGCGCCGTGATGTGTCACAGGCAGCATCCGGTCCTCGCAGTGCTTCGGCTGAGATGTTCTGCGCTGCGCCCACAGGTGCGGATCAACAAGCCGCAGACATGGCTCCGCCAGCGGAATCCGGAAGTCAGGGCAGGTTAGCCTGCCGGAAACCTGGGTGATAATCCCCACAAGTCATGTCTACTGCACCAGAGCGAAGAACTCGATGATCTCAGAACGGCGTGAAGGCACCATCGATGGTATAGATGCTACCATTGATGAATTTGGCATCGTCCCGGCACAGAAATGCCGTAAGTGCCGCCACTTCGGCGGGCTCACCGTAGCGGCCCGCAGGAATTGCGGCAATCACACGGTTTCGCGCCTCCACCGGATCCCCGTCCGACGCATCCTGCTCTACGGCTGCCAGCATGTCGGTGTCGATCTGACCAGGACAGATGGCGTTGATCCGAATGTCTTCACCAGCATGCGCCTTCGCGCCGACACGGGTCAATCCAATGACGGCGTGTTTGCTCGCGCAGTAGACGGGCATTGTCGCGCGTCCTCCCTGAATCCCGGCGGCTGATGACACGTTGATAATCGTACCGCCGCCATTCCTGCGAAGGGCAGGTATGGCGTATTTCATCATCAGGAAAACACCCGTCACATTGATGTCCATGACGTGATTGAAGTTTTCAAGGCTCTGATCCTCGATCAGCGCACTTTCACCGACGATGCCTGCACCGTTGAACAGAATGTCAAGTCTGCCGAAATCGTCCTCTGCCCGTGCGACGAGCGCACGGGCAGTTTCGTCCTTCGTCACGTCTGAACGATAGGCGACGACATTGGGCCCGAGAGCCGCAAGCTCGCTGAGCCGGTCCGGGTTGCGACCGGACGCGATCACGGTGGCACCGTCATCCGCCAGCCGTCTTACCGTCGCCACACCAATACCGCCTGTTGCACCGGTAACGATGGCAACCTTGTGTTCCAGCGGTCGCTCCATGAACTTAAGCTCCGCCGAACCCGTCAAGAACGGTCTTGCCGATGGCAGCCCCTGTTTCCTGATGGGCAAGCGCCTCCCGTAGACTGGCTTGGCCCATCGCACCACAATGCCTGTTAACCGTTGAAATCAGTGACCCATCGTCAAGCATGTCGGCAATCTGGCAGAGCAGCTTGTGCTGCGCATCCATATCGGCAGTCTGGAACATCGAACGCGCGAACATGAATTCCCAGCTGTAGGACAGTGCCTTGAGCTTGATCGCAGAGATGTCAATCCCTTGTGGGTCGTCAATCAGGGCGATGTGGCCGCGTGGCTTGATCAGGTCGATGATCGCAGGGAAATGCCTGTCCGTCTGGTTGAGGGTCGCCACATATTTCGGAGTGATCCCGAGAGCCTTCATTTCCTCATTGAGCGGGTTGCCGTGGTTGACGACATGGTCGGCCCCCATCTTCGTGACCCATTCGACCGTTTCGTCACGAGATGCTGTTGCAACCACCGTCAGACCAGTCAGCTTCCTGGCAAGCTGGATCAGGATCGATCCGACCCCGCCCGCACCACCGATGATCAGGATCGCTTCCCCAGCGCCGTCACCCTGCCTGATGCCAAAACTGTCGAACAGTAATTCCCAGGCGGTGATGCCTGTCAGCGGCATACCCGCGGCGTCCGAAAAGCTGAGCGAGGACGGTTTTCTGCCTACCAGACGTTCATCCACCGCCTGAAACTCGGCATTGCTGCCTGGGCGGGTGAACTCGCCCGCATAGAAGACCTCGTCTCCTGGCCTGAACCTGGTCACTTCGGTGCCGACCTTCCTGACGATTCCTGCGGCATCAAAGCCCAGGATGCGCGGGCCACCTTCCGGTTGGCGGTTCGCCCGCACTTTCACGTCGACGGGATTGACTGAGACGCCGCGTATTTCAACCAGCAGGTCGCGCGTGCCAGGAACCGGCATATCCGCGTCGAACTCGACCACTGACGTTGCTGCTGAGATGGGGCCTCTTTCGGTGTAACCTAGCGCTTTCATTGCTGTCCTCCGTACAGACTGTTGGGGAATTTGCGTGCCAACTAGAGTCATTCCTCGGGTTTGACAAGTACCTACATTTTTGTAAGTAACGGACAAAACATGATGTGGGTGTCGGGTATGGTACGAAAATATGACTGGAAGACGGGCTGCGATGTTGAAGCGACGCTGAGCGTGATCGGAGGGCGCTGGAAGCCCATCCTGATCTGTCGTCTGCTGGACGGCCGAAAGCGCTACAGTGAATTGTGCCGTCTCGCCCCGAACGCGACCGGACGCATGATCACACTGCAGCTTCGGGAACTGGAGGCGGACGGCATCATCTCGCGGCATGTCTTCGCCGAGGTTCCCCCACATGTTGAATACGAAGTCACGGAATTCGGGCGGAGTCTGCAGCCGATCATTGAGGCGATGCAGGATTGGGGGAGGATCTTTAAGCTGACCCGCAGCACATCTGAGGAACCAGAGCTTCAGACCTGAACAGGTGGCGCGGGAAGAGCGGCGGTAGTGTCTCAGTTTGAAATGTTCTTTTTTGTTCTCCCCGCTTTTGGTACAGATGTCGGCTTTTAGAACGCGGATTCTGGGGTGATATCTACCGAAAAGGGGTAGTGGGTCAATTTGAAATGACAGGATGGCCTTCGCTTTAGACCGGACATCATCACATCATCCTGTATCATATAATCCGCATATTCGTATCATATGAGAATAGACGTTTCGCCACTACGGAGGTCGGAATCTGAAATCGGTGGAAGATTGATGAAGCATCAGGGCCAGATTTCAGGGTTTTCCCTGTGCTGGATGGTTGCGTGATTCCCTGCTCTTGCCTGTACGGCGCTGCCTCCGATCACCTGCCGACGAGGCAAACCAGCTCATCCATCGGAGTAGGGGTATCGCATGAATTTCATGCCCCGAGAATCCGGAGCGGGAAACCGTCGTCCCAGCCCGCGATTTTCCTCATCACCCGTATGGATTCGCGCTTCTTCGCCCGGGTGGCCAGGTTCATCGCCATGTGCGTCATGACCGCGAAGTTCTTCGGTGCCCCGTCCTTCCTTACCCGGCTGTCATCGTCCCGGAAGGTCACGTCCAGCACCCAGTGCAGCCGGTTCTCGATTCCCCAGTGTGAGCGCACCACATACGCGAACCGCCCGGCGTCGAGAGGCAGGGACGAGATGAAATACCGTGTCTCCACCGTGGTCTTTCCACCGGTCTCGCGGGTGGAAACCACCCGCCCGATGCTGGCCGGGCCCTCCCGGCCCGGATGGCGCTCGCGCAGCCAGCCGATGTCCGCGCACTGGCCGTCCTCACGCGTCCCGTCCGGCCCCTGTCCCCGTCTACCGTCCGGTAACGCCCGGCATTCCCCTGCTCCCGCTCCCCGAACCACACCATCACGTCCCCGTGAAGGGTGCCCTGGTTCGCCCCGGCGCGAGCACACATTCCGCCCCCCGTTCGCGGATTTTCTCCGCGATGGTGCGCTGGCACCCCATGGCGTCAATCGTGACGATCGCCCCCTCCAGCTGGAGCGGCCCGGCAGCTCCGGAATGTCCCTTATCCCGTTGCCCCTGTTCGCGCCGGGCCGCTGCCCCGGGACCGGGGGATGTCACTATAGCACTGTTGACTCCCTGAGCATGCCTCGGCTTCTGAAGGCCCTGTAGAACGCGGTCGCCTGGAGGAGGTATTTCATGCCTTTCCACATTTTCTGCGTCCCTGGCAGGGGCTGGCGTTTCGAGGGGATGAAGCCGGCGTAGCGGCCGATGTCGATGGCGGCCTCGCGGATGGTGAAGCCGTCGAAGGGCGGTGCCCGGGCGTCCCTGAAGCCGTAATCCTCCAGTCCGACCCAGAGGGCGGTGAGTTCGTCCTCGTCCAGGAAATCAAGGGCGGGCCGGTCGGGTTCGGCCTTCGCGGCGCGCTGGATGTCGAACACGCGCCATGCGATGACGGCGTCGAAGGCGAGGCAGCACCGGAGGTCGTCCGCTTCGTCGAGCTGGCGGTCCTCGATGCGGGTGCACTGTTTCAGGGTCTTGAAATATTCCTCGATTGTCCACCTCGCCTCGTACCGCCTGACGGTGTCGATGGCGCCCTGGAGGTCGGGCTTCGCGTCGCTGGACAGCAGCAGCCATGACAGCCGCCGGCCGCCCTTCGGCGGCGTGGTGGTCTCGCTGGCGAGCACCGCGGTGACCGGCAGGGTCTGGCGGCTCCGTCCGGGGGCCTTCAGCTCGACGCGTGCGACGCGGATCTCCGTCTCCGCGGTCCGCGCCGGGCGGGCCCTCACGGCCTTTCGCCCACGCGACCCGGTGATCCCGCCGCGGGCGGCGACGTGGACGGTGCGCGTCCCGGCGGCGGGCAGCCCGGAGACGTGCTCCATGAGGTCCACCACCTCACCGCCGGCGATGACGGAGCGGCGGGTCGAGGCGCTGGAGCGCACAAGCAGCCCGGCCGCGGCGGGGTCTTCCGCCTGGGCCTCGAACATGTCCCATATGTCGCCCTCGCGGTCGCAGACGGTGACCATCCGGGTTCCAGGGCTGGTCCTCCCGACCTCCTGCGCCAGGGCCAGGCTCTCCAGCCAGCTCCGGCTC
>CBDATU010000019.1:0-144622 GCA_965199865.1 uncultured Rhodobacter sp.
GGGACAGCAAATTCAGCGCAAAGTTAGGAAGAAACTTTGGCCCTTGGCGTGTCGCTGATCCCATCACCCTCGGTGTCGGCGCCGTTCTCGTCCGCATTTCCGGTAGGTTCCAGCACCGCTTCAGGTTGATCGACGATCAAGGGTAGCATTCCGGTCGACTCCGGCATAGCAACCTCGCCCTCATCTGGAACTCTCCAGGCAAGCGTATCGAACGCACCGCAACTTTTGCAGACTGGAACCCAGGCAGCATGGATGTTTCCGCAATTGTCACAGACCCATTGGGATCCTCGCGATGCGGTTACGGCGCGAGCCAGCCAACCTCGCACAACCGTCTCCTCAGCACCTCCGCCGCGCTCGATTGCTGCCATGATCGCGAGAGCTCGTGCGGTAGGAGCGTCTTTTACCAGGTCTCCTAGTGCCCTGCGTGCCGATGGAAAGTCTTCCGCCGCAATATGAAGTTCGGCAAGAAGCATCTTTGTTTCCGGATCTTCTGGATGCATTTTGGCTAGGACACTGAACCGCCTGATGCGCTGTTCAGGCGTTTCGTGGGTTTCGATTTCAGCAAACGCGGCGGCAAGGTCCGGATGCGGTTGTATCTCCCAGGCCTTTTTCAACACCCGTGTGGCATGACGCTTTCTTTCGTGCGCGATATGGCTGCGTGCAGCTAGGACTGCAGCTGGTATCAGGTCAGGAGAAAGACGATTGGCCTCAATCGCATGGGTTTCGGCATCAAGAGATGCGCCATCATCCATGAGAGCCTTTGCTTCACTCAATGCAAGTACTGCGTCCCGACGGCGGAAGACATCCCGCGGGAGGGTTCCGGTAGACAGTTTCGCCCCCAATGTCCGGCGGGCGCCTTTCCAGTCAGCCTCCTTTGCCTGCAGCCCGAGAAGGATGTCCTGTGTTTCCCCATGCCTGGGCTTAAGAGCGAATGCCTTCTCGGCAAGTCTCATCGCCGTATCTGTGTCACCGGCGGCAAGTCGCTGTTTCATTATGCCACGTATGCCAACGAAGCGTGTCGCATCATGACTCAGCAGCCTCCGGTATACCTTCTCCGCCCCCTGCTTGTCGCCTGCCAGTTCCGCGGCCTGGGCAGCGATCAGATCGGTGAGTTCCGGTTTACGCAGGAATCGTTCGGCCCGCACCGCCTTGCCCATTGCCTCGCGGCCATCCCCGGAAGCGAGCGCCACCAGCCCGTCTGCCAGAGCTTGGTATCCCTTTCGCTCCCGGTTGCGGTCGAACCAGCGCGAAACTGCGGTTTCATCGCCATTGAGAAACCGGATTGTTGCGACCAGAAGCGATCCAACTTTGAGAAGCAGCCAGGTAGCCAGAACCAGCAGGGCCAGTGCGATCACTGTCTGAAGAGGTCCGAGGCTGAGTTCCGCAGCGCCAACGGTCATGCGAATGCCACCGTCGGTTTCCACCAGGTATCCCGCTCCAAGTGTCAGCGCCGCAATTGAGGCAACGAACAGGATGACTTTAGCGAGTGACCAGAGCATTCCGGCGTCCTCAGTTGTCCAGCTGTGCTGAAAGATCCATCACGGCGTCCAGTGCATCGCGTCGGCGCTGTGCCAGCATGGTCCAATCCCTGAACTGATCCCGTCCGGCCTGTGGCAGGGCGGTGATCTCGGTCAGGGCGGTGTTCAGGTCGTCCGCACGCGTCGCTGCCTCCGCCCGGCTTAGCACCGCATCGGGGCTGTCGCCTTCACGCGGTTCCAGCGAACGAAGCCCCAGCTGTGTGCGGAGAAACGCGCGAACGGGGCCGATGTCTCCGCTGTTCACAGCGTCCTTTGTCGCCGCGTTCAGCGCCTCTCGTGCCACCTCCGGAAACGCTGAAGCCAGCTCATCACGCGTTGGCACGCCCTCCTTCGCGATGGATACCAACAGTTCGGGCGGCTCTAGGCCACTCTTCTCCTGAAAGACCCTGAGTTCTGAAGTGAAATCCATTCCGCTGTTCAGGGCTGAAACTATCCGGGCAAGAGCTTCGCGCGCCTCCGCTGCCCTCTCCGCCTGCCTGGCACCCTGTTCCGAAAGAGCCGCCACTTCCCTTGCGGCCTCGATCTCGGCCATTCCGGCATCAAGAGTTTTCCGCATCTCACCAAACCGCTCATCAACCGCACCAAGCACCTCGGCAAGCTGCCTGTCGTAGGCATTCACGATCTCTTCTGGCAGTTTGCCTACTGGGATTGGCTGGGCTCCCACGTCCTCAACCCGCTCCTGCACGGCTGACATTATGCCATCAATCCTGTCGAGCTCAGCCTTTACGGTGTCGCTGGCATCTTTCAGTTCAAGAAGTGTTGCCGCAATGGCGGTGCTGTCAAACCTTTCCACCTCCATCTGCAGATTAGTAATTCGGCCCGACTCCTCTTCTTGGGCAGCCTGTAGTTCGACAATCCGGTTCTCAACGTCGGCCAAGGTTGCCTGAAACTCTTCAATCCGCGATGACTGCCGTAACAGTTCAGCTTCATTCCGGGTGATTCCGGTTTCCAGCTGGTCGAAGGCGCTGTTGAGTTCTTCCCGCTCCCACACTCCAGTGAGATAGACTGCTACAGACAGGACGCCTCCTAAAATCAGGATGACAACCAGAATGGTCGGATATACCCACTTGCGGCGCTTTGGCCGTGGATCCCGGGTGGGCTGGTCGGAAAGACTGGCTCCATCGATGAATTCTGAGGTGGTTTCCGTCTGGCGTCTGTGTTCGTTATGCAATGCTTCCTGATCCTCAGGCCTGATGTCGTGTGCATCCGGGCTGTCGTCGATGACATCCTCAGGAGTGTTCTCAACAGCCCCCTCCACCCCGGTTGCGACTTCCGGTTGACTGTCGGTTGACCTGCCGCCTTTGGCCTGTGGTTCCTTTGGCGGGATAGGTTTGCCTGTTTCGGTCACGTCTCAAACACCTTCTGGATTGTCGCCGCGCACCCGAAATGCGACCGTTGGACGAGAGCCTAGACCGGGCCAATCTCCATCTCAAGGCGTGATTGCCGTCCAGAGCGCTGCAATGCCTTCCAGCATATTGGGGGCATCGGGGCGTTCCGCAATGGTAAGCCGCCTGGGCGCTGGTCCAGTCCATGCCTCGGATACCGATCGGCTCAGAGCTACGATCGCCAGTGGGGCGACTGCGTTGAGCACCTCGTTTCCGACAAGCTGGGCGGAGCGTGGTGAAAAGAGTGGCAATACTATCGGTCCTTGGCCATTTAGGCGGGTGAGAGCGGCGTCTGTCAACGGAATTGGCACCTGTTCATAGACGATTCGGCTTTCCGCCCGAAATCCTGCCTCGCGAAGTCGGGACACCACATCTCCCTTTGTATTGGTGCCATGAGCATGCAGAAGGGCGCCTTCTGGGTGTTTCCGGGCCAGCATGGACACCAACGCATCTGCATCACCGCCTGCGGAGACAGCGCGCATCCCCATGCTCCGTGCGACTTCCGCCGTGTGATCTCCAACGCACCATGCTCGAATGCCGTCGACCGCGGCTACGCTCTCCAGCGCCAGTGCACCATTTCCTGAAGTCAGGATCACTCCCTCAAATCCGCTGAGGTCAACCCGTTCCGCGACCTGAGAAATCCGAAAGACTGGCGAGACGATTGTGCTCACGTCGCCTAGCCGTTCTTGGCAGAGCTTTGCGAACCGTTCCGACTGCTTGCGGGGACGGGTCAACAACAGTGTGGGGGCATCGGATGGCAAGAAACTGTCGTGCATTTGCAGGGGATGAACTCAGATGTTAACCTGCAAAGCTTCCGTTACGCAACTGGAGGCATCATGGGTGCCATCATTACGGTCCTTGGACTGGAAAGCAGCTGTGACGACACCGCCGCCGCTGTCGTCCGCCAGGAATGTGATCGTTCACCCGAAATTCTGTCCTCCATCGTAGTGGGTCAGACGGATCTCCATGAAACATTTGGTGGCGTCGTTCCCGAAATCGCTGCCCGCGCACACGCTGAGAAACTCGACCTCTGTGTCGAGGCCGCCCTGCACAAAGCCGCGGTTCCACTGTCTGGCATTGATGCCATCGCAGTCACCGCGGGTCCTGGACTGATCGGTGGAGTGCTCGCCGGAGTGATGTGCGCGAAAGGTCTGGCGGCTGCGACGGGTATCCCGCTTGTCGGTGTGAACCACCTAGCTGGCCACGCTTTGACTTCGCGCCTTACGGATCGGTTGGGCTTTCCATATCTGCTGCTGCTCATCTCTGGTGGCCATTGCCAGTTTCTGATCGTCAACGGGGTTGCCAGTTACACCCGCCTGGGCGGAACAATTGATGACGCCCCGGGAGAAGCTTTCGACAAGACGGCGAAGCTTCTCGGACTTCCTCAGCCCGGCGGCCCTTCGGTCGAGAGCGCGGCGGTGTTGGGCGACGGTGATCGCTTCAGGTTTCCCCGACCACTTCTTGACCGTCACGGCTGTGACATGAGTTTCTCAGGCCTCAAGACCGCATTGCTGCGCGCCCGTGACCGGCTAGTCACCGATTGCGGTGGGTTGACCCAGTCGGATCGGGCCGATCTGTGCGCAGGGTTCCTGGCGGCGGTAACGGATGTCCTTGCGGTGAAGTCCAGGCGCGCTGCCGAATTCTACGCCGAATCCAGGCCACCTGTGCCCGCTTTCGGTGTTGCTGGTGGTGTTGCGGCGAACCGATCCATCAGGGCCGCGCTGGAAGAGGTTGCCCGGGATATGGGGTTTCGCTTTGTTGTGCCGCCCGTGCCGCTCTGCACCGACAATGCTGCAATGATCGCATGGGCGGGGCTGGAACGCTTTCGGCTCGGGATGGTCGATGACATGACACTTCCGGCCCGCCCGCGCTGGCCACTTGACGAGCGGAGCAGTCCGATGCTTGGTGGAGGAAAGCGTGGGGCAAAGGCATGATTGGTGTTATTGGAGCCGGAGCCTTTGGTACGGCTCTGGCCGTATCCCTAGCGCGAGATGGCAGGCCAGTGACGCTCTGGGCGAAGAACGCCGGCCATGTCGACGATATGCTCCGAAACCGTGAGCACCGGTTTCGCCTACCAGGCGTCCGCCTGCCCGCTCCTCTTTCGCCCACCTCCAGGGCCGCTGATCTTGCGGCATCCGAAACAATGCTACTCGCCACGCCGACGCAATCGCTTTCGAGCGTTCTGGCTCGATTCGCAGATATCTTGGCCGGAAAGCACCTGATCGCCTGCTGCAAAGGCATTGATCTTGTTTCTGGCGCTGGACCGGCGTCTCAGATTGGCCGCGCTGTTCCCTCAGCCATACCGGCACAGCTGTCTGGTCCCGGATTCGCGGCGGACATCGCCGCGGGTTTGCCCACTGCGCTCACCCTCGCAGCATCTGATGATGAGACGGCAGCTATTCTGCAGCGAAAGCTTTCCACGTCCAGCCTGCGTCTATACCGAAGTACGGACATCAGTGGCGTGGAGATTGGCGGTGCGCTGAAGAATGTCATCGCAATCGCCTGCGGCATGGCCATTGGTGCGGGTCTTGGCGAAAGTGCTCGCGCCGCGCTGATGACGCGTGGCTATGCTGAGATGGTGCGGTTTGCGCTTACCCGTGGCGCGCGGGCGGAAACGCTTGCGGGGTTATCCGGCCTTGGTGATCTGGTATTGACGGCAACCTCTGAAAGGTCCCGCAACTACGCCTTCGGGCTGGGGCTTGGTGCGCATGGGCGATCCGCCCCTATCGCGACCACGGAAGGTATCGACACCGCTCGTGCCGTTGCATGTATGGCAAAGGCGGAGGCCCTTCAGCTGCCGATCATGACAATGGTTGCGGAGTTACTTGACGGGAAACTGACCACGGAACAGGCGGTCGACTCATTAATGAAGCGACCGTTGCGTCCGGAATGATTTTGCATTTGCGGTTGGTGTTCCCGACCGCGAAAGCTAAAGTGGTGCTTCATGCGGAATCGAGATGTGAGGGGAGATTCCATGGCTTACTGGCTGTTTAAGTCCGAACCGTCCACCTGGAACTGGGATGACCAGATGGCCAAAGGGGATGAGGGTGAGGAGTGGGATGGCGTTCGGAGCTACCAGGCCCGCAACAACATGCGTGCTATGAAGGTTGGTGACCGGGGGCTATTCTACCACTCGCAGTCGGAGAAGGCCATCGTTGGCATTGTCGAAGTTATTGCCGAAAGCCATCAGGACAGCACCACTGAAGACGAGCGCTGGGGCTGTGTCGACATCAGGGCCGTCAAACCGGTCCGGACGGCTGTCACCCTGCAGATGTGTAGAAACGAACCCCGTCTGTCCCGGATGGTTCTGGTTAACAATAGCCGTCTTTCCGTTCAGCCTGTTACCAGCGACGAATGGAAAGTGATCTGTGAGCTTGCCAGGGTTGATCCCTGATCGGAGTTCCGGCGGCGTTGACTTGGACTGGAGGACCGGAGTTCGTCTGAGCTGCCGGGCGATCGCTCCCTGCGAAAGCCCGCTTTTCCCCAAGGCGTATATCCGGCATCTTTCGGGCTGGTCAGGTGGCGGTAGCTCTCTGGCATGGCGGTCTCCGATGCTGAACACACCGGGACTGTCGCCGCCATCTGACCGATTCGCAACATGCTGCGCCGGCCCGGGAGAAACCCGCTACGGAAGGTGTTGCACTTGTATGTCCTTCTTCATGAAAAGAATCAAAGGATGGATGCTGTGGAAAGTTTTCCACAATGTGGAAAACTCCGGTGAGGCAGCCGGGCGTTTCCGGCTGGATTTTCGGAGCCTGGCGCTGCATTCTTCCGTAGGGATTCCCCGCCCCGCATGGCCATGCGGGGCGTGTCACTATAGCACTGTTGACTCCCTGAGCGGGCCCCGGCTTCTGAAGGCCCTGTAGAACGCGGTCGCCTGGAGGAGGTATTTCATGCCTTTCCACATTTTCTGCGTCCCCGGTAGTGGCTGGCGTTTCGAGGGGATGAAGCCGACGTAGCGGCCGATGTCGATGGCGGCCTCGCGGATGGTGAAGCCGTCGAAGGGCGGGGCGCGGGCGTCCCTGAAGCCGTAATCCTCCAGTCCGACCCAGAGGGCGGTGAGCTCGTCCTCGTCCAGGAAATCGAGGGCGGGCCGGTCGGGCTCGGCCTTCGCGGCGCGCTGGATGTCGAACACGCGCCATGCGGTGACGGCGTCGAAGGCGAGGCAGCTGCGCAGGTCGTCGGCCTCGTCGAGCTGGCGGTCCTCGATGCGGGTGCACTGTTTCAGCGTCCTGAAATATTCCTCGATGGTCCATCTCGCCTCGTACCGCCTGACGGTGTCGATGGCGCCCTGGAGGGTCGCTGGACAGCAGCAGCCATGACAGCCGCCGGCCGCCCTTCGGCGGCGTGGTGGTCTCGCTGGCGAGCACCGCGGTGACCGGCAGGGTCTGGCGGCTCCGTCCGGGGGCCTTCAGCTCGACGCGTGCGACGCGGACCTCCGTCTCCGCGGTCCGCGCCGGGCCTGTCACTACCGCATACTTGACTAGAGATCGGATCCATGCGAATCGGGGACCATGTATATCGGTCTCAGACAGATTTCCCCTGCCACGGTCGAGTGGCTCGGGAACGAATGCCTCCGCGGCGGCGTCACGCGTTCGGGCCTCGCCCGCGAGCTGAGCGGCCGGGAGGGTTGGCTGACCCACGACGGGAGGCCGTCGACGGTCACCGGGATGCGGGTCCTTCCCCTGCTCGCGGAGGAGCTCGGCCTGACGCTGCCGGAGGCGGCGCCGCGCTTCGCGTCGTCCAACGGGCGACCGGCCGCTGACGACCCTGGCGGCGCCCCGGTCGAGTGCGCTCTGGACGCGCTCGGCGGGGTGCGGCTGGAGCCGTTGGCGGAGGCGGACCGCCGCGGCTGGGAGTCGATGATGGAGACGCACCATCCGGAGGGCTGGCGGCGGGCTCCGGGAGGGCAGCTGCGGTACTGGATCGTGAGCGGCGCGCAGGGGCGGCTCGGTGGTCTGGGCTTCGTTCCGGCGTCCTGCCAGCTGGGGCCTCGGGACGACGCCATCGGCTGGTCGGCGCGGGCGCGGATCGCGAACATGGGTCTGGTCCCTACCAACCACCGCTTCCTGATCAGACCTTCCGTGAGGGTCCACGGCCTCGCCTCCCTGGCGCTGCGGCTGGCGGCGGAGCGCGTGGCGGACGACTGGGAGGGGCGGTACGGCGTCCGTCCGGCGCTCGTCTACACCATCGTCGGTCCGGACCACGCCGGGACGGGTTACAGGGCGGCGGGCTGGGATAGATGTCCCGGCCTGACCTCCGGGCGGCGTTCGGGCATCCGTCGCAGCGTGTGGACGCTGCCGCTGCAGCCGGACTGGCGGAAGGTTCTCCAGGCGGAGCCGGAGCGCAGGCTCGGGCATACCGGACCGCTGCACCGCGGGGGCGACTGGGCGGAGCGGGAATACGCGCGGAGCAGCCATCCGGACGGCCGGGTCCGCCGCCGGATCGCCGCGATGGGGGCGGCCTGGACCAGGAAGCCCGGTGCGCCGGTGCCGGAGCTGTTTCCGGGCAGGGCGGAGCAGGAGGCGGCTTACAGGCTGCTCTCGAACGCTGGGGTGACCATGGACGACATACTCGAACCCCACCTGGAGGCGACGGTGGAGCGCTGCCGCCTGGAGCCGGTGATCCTGGCTGTCCAGGACACGACGGCGCTGAACTACGGCACCCTGGCGGCGACGTCCGGGCTGGACGGGCCCGGCGGCGGCGGAAAGGGCACCGACGGCATCCTCGCCCACTGCGGCGTGGCACTGAACGGCAGCGGACGCCCGCTCGGGCTGTTCACGCTCGACGCGGACTTCCGGCGGCGGCCGGACAGGGACAGCGCCCGCTGGATCGACGGGCTGCGGCGGGCCGGAGAGCTCGCGGAGGCCTGCCCGGACGCGAAGGTCGTGAGCGTCCGTTACCGCGAAGGCGACTTCTGGGCCCTTCTCCGCGAAGCGGACCGGACCGGCGCCGCGCTGCTGGTGCGGGCGAGCCGCCCGGCGAAGCGGCGCGTGGCGCTGCCCGACGGCGACGAAAGGTGCCTGTGGGAGCATGTCGCCGCGCTGGAGCCGGTCGGCCACCGCAGGATCACCGTTCCCGAACGCGGCGGGCCGAAGGCCCGGAAAGCGCGCGTCGCCACGCTGACGCTGCGCTGCGCGGAACTGGACATCGCGGCGCCGAGGGACGCGGGGGACAGGCGCCCGCTGCCCGTGACGGTGGTCTCCGCCATCGAGGAGAACCCGCCGAAGCGCGTCGCGAAGGGAGGGGAGGCGCTGCACTGGATGCTCCTGTCCAACGAGGGCGGCGACGGCATGCGGACGGCGGAGACCGCCCTGAGGCGCTACGGGCTGCGCTGGCGCATCGACAACTCATTGATGAACCATCCTCATAGATTCAGTCCGTGGACTCCACGACCCGGTTCCACGCCCTTTCCCGGGCCCTGGCCCGTTCCGTCGATGCCCTGCGCATCTCCCGCAGCCGCTCCAGTTCGGCCCCGTCGGCGAAGACCAGCCAGCGCTGCCGCCTGACGTCCCCGTCCCCGTCCCCGCCCTCGCGGCGTGCGGAGACCGTGTTCCTGGAGACCCAGCCATATACGGTCGGGACGGGCATGCCGAGCCGTTCCGCGAGCTCCACGACCGTCCATTCGTGGGGCCTGCGGTCCTCGGGCGGCGGCCGCGGCCGCGGCGGCTCCGCGGGCGGCGGCCGGCACTTTCCGAGCAGGTTGGCGACCGACCCGACGCTGAAGGTTTCCCGCCGCGGCGGGCGATGGCCCTCGGCGTTCAGGATGTCGGCGATCTCCCGCTGCGACCGGCCCTCGCCGGCGAGCTGCAGCACCCGCCCGCACAGCTCATCATAGGAGTCGAGCTGCCCGAGCCTCCGCACCGGCGCACGGACCTCGTGCCTGCCGACATGCCCGCCATGCCAGTGAACACTGACGTCGAGCCACCCGCCGGTGCCGCGCGGCGTGACGGTGATCCGCTCCATCATGAGCGACAGGATCCTGGCGCGCGTGCCGTCATCGATGGCCCCGCCCTCCCAGAGCCGGGCGATGTCCCGTGCCGAGCCGCGGATCCGGTCCCACTCCGCCTCCGGAAGCCGTTCGGGCACGGACGCGCGGAACCGTTCGTAAGCCTCCTCCAGCCCGTTCCGCCCGGCGAGGGCCGCCTCGTAGCGCGCCTCCATGCTGCGCGCGACCAGGCGGTTCTCCGGCTCGACCGCGTTGTACTGGCGGAAGATCCTGTCGACCTCCTGACCGGCGCGCTCGATGCGCTGGCGCCACAGTTCGTGCTGCGCCCCGCGGTCCCGCTCCGCGCTGGCGGCGACCGACCTCGAGAGCTCCACCGACGCCGGCGACAGGGCCTGCAGGACCAGCTGTGCGGCCAGCGACAGCAGTGGCCGCCCCGCAAACGACTGGCACCTGTCGCCGCCGTAGTCCCTCGCCTCGCCGGGACAGGAGTAGCGCACGGCACCCTTGTCCGAATAGCGGACGGCCATCCGCCGGCCGCAGCGGCCGCAGTGCACGAGGCCGCCCAGCAGGTTGCCCCGGCTGCCGGTGCGGGCAAGGGAGGCGTTCGCCGAAAGCTGCCTCTGGTTCAGCTCATACACGTCCCAGTCGATGTAGGCCGGATGGTGGTCGCGGATCACGTACCGCCAGCCCGGGACGCCGCTGCCGTCGGGCCCTTTCCTGCCCCAGACGAAGGCCCCGGCGTAGACCGGGCTGCGCAGCATCCCGTGAAGGGTCGCGAGGTTCGGCCGGTTCCAGACCAGCCGCCCGCGCTCCGCGACGCGGCGGGAGCGGTGCGGCAGCCTCACTCCACGCTCCGCCAGTATCCTGAGCAGGCCCGCGAGCGAGCCGCAGGCGGCGAACAGGTCGAACACCAGGCGCACGCAGGCGCGGACCTCCTCGTCGGGGTCCATCTCGACGCGCCCGCCATCGGCGTGGACGTAGCCGCGGGGCAGGGCCACGGACAGATCCCCCCTGGCCGCCTTCGCCTCCCGGCCGGCGTGCATTCTCATCCGCAGCGTGTGGATCTCCGATTCGGACACCGTCCCAGGCACCCCCAGAAGAAAGCGGTCCGCATGACGGTGGGATCATATACTGATTCGGCGTCGGCGATCAGGGTGTCCGTCCTGCAGCACAGGTCAGGCAGCTGGCCCCAGTCGGCGAGGCTGCGCGACAGGCGCGAGACGTCCCGGCCCGTGACCAATCCGACCCGCCCGAGGCTGACCTGGCCGACCAGCTCGACGAATCCCGGGCGTCCGGCCGCGCTGCGTCCCGACCGCCCGAGGTCGCTGTCGATCACGCCGACCATGGACGGCGCCCAGCCCAGCCCGGTCGCGCGGTCCTTCAGCGAGTACTGCAGGAGCGTCGATTCGCGGTTCTCCCCGACCTGCTTCAGCGTCGACTGCCGGAGGTGGACAAGGGCCCTGCGGCCCAGATGGCACGGGCGGACCTTCGGCGCCTCAGCTGGACCCGCCGCTGTCAGGCCCGTCATCGTCCCGCTCCGCCGGAACCGGAGCGGCCAGGGCCTGCGCCAGGATCCGGATGATCCGCTGCCGGTTCTCCACCGGAAGCGCCTCCCGGATCATCACCTGCCCGTCCATGCCGTCCGCGTTCACGGTTCTCATGCCACTCCACCAGTCTGAGGAGCACCTGCACGGGCAGTATGACAGGGTTTTCGGGCCCCGTCAAATCTATCAGTGCATTTATTTCACTTTTTTGAGGAATACTTCAGGGCCCTGAAGACGGGGACGAGGATAAAGGACCGCAGGCTCGACGCCGCCGACGACCTGCGCAGATGCCTCGCCTTCGACGCGATAACCGCGTTCCGGGTCTGGGACCTCCAGCTTCTGGCGCGGGAGAGCCCCGACAGCCCGGCGGACCGCCATGTCAGCCCGGAAAGCGGCGGGGCGGTGGTCATTCACGCCGCGTATGAGCGCGTCATCGGCCAGAGGGCGCCGCCGGAGCCGGACATGAGCGTGGCGCGCTACGTCACGCTCGTCGCCGGCCTCGCCGGGTTCCGCCCGACGAAGCGCCAGCCCCTGCCCGGAACCCAGAAGCTATGGCAGGGCCTGCGCATCCTCAACGTCGCGGAAACCCATGCCAGGGCCATACGGGCCCGGACGGAGCGGGGAAGGGAATGAGCCGGTCAAGTATGTGGTAGTGACAGGTCCAGCACCCTCAACCGCCTTGAGCTGGGCACGCCGGAGGCGGCGGAAACGGACCGCTACAGACGGATCGTGGCCGACGGCGCCGCGATCGGGCGGCTGATGGTGGACCTGTTCCTGGATGCCCACGAGGTCCCGCCCGGGGAGATCGTCCCCGCCGTCGACGCCACCGACGACCCGCTGCACGGCGCCCAGGAGGGCCGCTTTTTCCACGGCTACTACCGCCACTACCGCTACCTTCCGCTCCACCTCACCTGCGGCGACCACGTCCTGCCTGCGCGGCTGCGTCCGGCGAACATCGACGCGTCGGAGGGATCGGTGGAGGCACTGGCGGAGATCGTGGAGCGGATCCGCTCCCGCTGGCCGGAGACCGCCATCATCGTGAGGGGCGATTCGGGCTTCTGCCGCGAGAGCCTGATGGCCTGGTGCGAGGCGAACGGGGTCGACTATGTGCCTGGCCTTGCGAGGAACCCGCGCCTGGTGGAGCGGATCGCCGGACCGCTGGAAAGGTCGCGGCGGCGCGCCATCGCCTCGGGAAAGCCGTCGCGGCGCTTCCGGGACTTTCGCTACCGGACCCGGTCCAGCTGGAGCCGGACCCGCCGCGTCGTGGGAAAGGCCGAGTGGCTGCCCGGACCGGGCGGCGCCAATCCCCGCTTCGTCGTGACCAGCCTGCCGAAGGACCGCTTCACCGCGAGGAACCTCTACGAGAGGCTGTACTGCGCGCGGGGCGACATGGAGAACCGGATAAAGGAGCGGCAGCTGGAGCTGTTCGCCGACCGGACCCCGCCGGCGACCATGCGTGCCAACCAGCTGCGGCTGTACCTCTCCGCCTTCGCCGGAGCCCTGCTCCGGACCGTCCGGGCGATCGGCCTCGCCGGCACGGACATGGCGAGGGCCCAGTGCGGGACCATAAGGACGCGGCTCCTGAAGGTGGCCTGCCGGGTGACGGTCAGCGTGCGCCGCGTCCGCCTGTCGCTGTCCTCGGTCTTTCCCCTTCAGGATCTGTTCGCACGGGCGGTCGCCGCGCTGCTGGCCGCGCCGTCGCCGCAGGTGCCGCCGCCGCAGCCGGATCCCGCCCCCGAACCCACGCCCGCCTGAGCGGATCCGGCCCCTGACGGCCCGGACTGGCGGGCGGAACCGGCCCGCAGCGGGAGATGTGTGTCCGGCACCGCCGCCCGCGGCTGCCGGACCGTGGATGTTCACTCATTGTTCCTGTCATCACGGCCACCGGACGGCCACTGTCGGGTTCCGTCGGCCGACGGAGCTGCCGGAACGCCCACGAACCGCCCCCGGAACCCCTTCCGGGCCGGTGCTGGAGCTTCGGGTTGCGGCTGGTGAGATATCCGGGCTATGTCACTATAGCACTGTTGACTCCCTGAGCATGCCTCGGCTTCTGAAGGCCCTGTAGAACGCGGTCGCCTGGAGGAGGTATTTCATGCCTTTCCACATTTTCTGCGTCCCTGGCAGGGGCTGGCGTTTCGAGGGGATGAAGCCGGCGTAGCGGCCGATGTCGATGGCGGCCTCGCGGATGGTGAAGCCGTCGAAGGGCGGTGCCCGGGCGTCCCTGAAGCCGTAATCCTCCAGTCCGACCCAGAGGGCGGTGAGTTCGTCCTCGTCCAGGAAATCAAGGGAGGGCCGGTCGGGCTCGGCCTTCGACGGCGCGCTGGATGTCGAACACGCGCCATGCGGTGACGGCGTCGAAGGCGAGGCAGCACCGGAGGTCGTCGGCCTCGTCGAGCTGGCGGTCCTCGATGCGGGTGCACTGTTTCAGCGTCCTGAAATATTCCTCGATTGTCCACCTCGCCTCGTACCGCCTGACGGTGTCGATGGCGCCCTGGAGGTCGGGCTTCGCGTCGCTGGACAGCAGCAGCCATGACAGCCGCCGGCCGCCCTTCGGCGGCGTGGTGGTCTCGCTGGCGAGCACCGCGGTGACCGGCAGGGTCTGGCGGCTCCGTCCGGGGGCCTTCAGCTCGACGCGTGCGACGCGGATCTCCGTCTCCGCGGTCCGCGCCGGGCGGGCCCTCACGGCCTTTCGCCCACGCGACCCGGTGATCCCGCCGCGCGCCGCGACGTGGACGACGCGCGTCCCGGCGGCGGGCAGCCCGGAGACGTGCTCCATGAGGTCCACCACCTCACCGCCGGCGATGACGGAGCGGCGGGTCGAGGCGCTGGAGCGCACAAGCAGCCCGGCCGCGGCGGGGTCTTCCGCCTGGGCCTCGAACATGTCCCATATGTCGCCCTCGCGGTCGCAGACGGTGACCATCCTGGTTCCAGGGCTGGTCCTCCCGACCTCCTGCGCCAGGGCCAGGCTCTCCAGCCAGCGGCGGCTCTCGCTGCCACCGTCGGGCGTCTCCGTCTCCGCCGCCCTGTCCGGTTCCGGCTCCGCCCGCCCCGTGTCTCCGCGCCTGCGGTCGGCCTTCACGGTGACGCCCTCCCGGAAGCTGGCGTCGATGGCCAGCACCCCGAGGCCGCGGCCGGAGGCCGACACCGCCAGCGTCACGTGCGCCGGGATGCCGACGCTGCCCGATCCGCCGCCGAGCTTCGCCAGACCGCCCGTGGAGCCCTTCAGGCCGGAGAAATCCAGCATCGTGGTGTCCTGGATGGCCAGAACCTCCCTTTCGGCGCGGCAGCGCTGGACCGTGGCCATGCGGTGGCTCTCGATGATGTCGTCCATGCTCACCCTGGGGTTGGAAAGCAGCCTGTAGGCCGCACCCTGATCCCTTTTTCCGGCGAAGACAACGGCGACCGGCTCGCCGGGCCGGGTCTCCCAGGCCTTCCCCATGGCCAGGATCCGGCTGCGCACCCGTCCGTCGGGGTGGCCGCACAGCCCGAACTCCAGCTCCGCCCAGTCGGCGTCCTCCGGGATCGCCGGGGCCGGGCCCAGCCAGCGCGGCGTCTCCGGCCCGCGGCACATGCGGTCGCGCCAGTCCGGATCCAGCGGCCTCATCCAGACGCCGCAGGCCTCCGCTCCCTCCCGGCGGTGGCCGGGAGGATGGCCGGAGGTGGTTCCCGCCAGCTCCCATCCGGCCGCCGCGTAGGCCGTGCCCGGGCGCTCCGCGCCGACATAGGTGAAGGCCATCGCCGGACGGACGCCGTGCAGCCTCTCCCAGTCATCGGGAAGCCGCCGCGCCGCCAGCCCCAGAACGTGGCTCGCCAGGTGCGGGACCTCCACGCCCGGCAGGATGAGGAACCTGGAGTTCTGGACCAGCAGCCCCAGCTTCGCCATCCGCTCCCGGCCGCTCCAGCCGATGTAGGCGTCCCGTGCCCTCTGGTGCCAGTTGGCCGCGTGGAAACAGAGCCCGCCGACGCGCCCCAGGCGTTCGCTGCCGATCCAGTAGAAGAGCAGCGCGCCGGGATTGGACGGGTCGCCCTGGGGATGGTGGCTCTCCATCATCCCCCGCAGGGCGCGCCGCTGCTCCGCCGTCTCCGCCATCTCCAGCCCGACACCGCCGAGCTCCGCGAGCGTGCCGGAGAACCGGACGTCGGGATGATCCGGCAGCGGCTGGCCGGGAGCCACCGGCGATCCGGCCTGCGGCAGGGTGATGCCGTAGCGCTCCGCGATCTTCGGCAGGGCCAGCCGGGCGGAGGCGATGCACGGAGCTCCGGCGGCGTTGGTCCAGTCCTCGCGCTCGCACAGGCCCGCCGCCAGACTGCGCCGTCCGGCTCCCGCCGCCGCCGCGGACCTCAGCCACCTGACCGTTTCCTCCCCGAAATGGCGCATCCCGACCTGCATGCGAATCAGGTAGCACGGACGACCTATAGAATCAACTAATATATAGTGACATGGCCGAGACCGCGTGGAAGCCCTCCAGGCCAATGGCGTTCAGAGCGGATAGGTGTCTGTTTGGCAGGCTGCCGCTGAGCGTATAAAGGACAGCGCTGCCAGCGATTGAGGATTGTCGCGACATGGCCGCGCGGCCGGACCGCAATGCGAAGAACGCTCCAATACGGGGACGCCCGAACCGGACTCCGGCCCACTCTGAACAGCTGGCTCCATACGGCTCAGTGAACATCCGGGATGTGGTCGCTTCAGCGTGGATATGAGCGTTCTGCCTGAGTCGGCGGCAACCGGCTCCCGCATACATGATGGATGGGTCAGAGCTGAAAGTCAGGCGTCACCGCTGCGACTTCCGTACACTATATCCAAAGGGTTCGTATCAGGGGACGGGGGTCAAGTTTCTTTCGGCCACCATCCGTTAGGATCCAGCAGTCACGGCCTTCAAGAACTGCCACCGTGAGCTGTCGGAAATACCCGGCGCCCGTGTCAAGATCGATGCGGTTGCCATAATGCGTGGGTGTCTCAATGACCGTGTGGCCGTGCACGATCAGTTTCCCATGATCGCGGCCATCGTAGAGAAACTCGTCCCGGATCCAGACAAGATCGTCCTCCAGCTGTGCCTGGAGCGGTACACCGGGCCGGATGCCGGCATGCACGAACACGCGTTCCCCGTCTTCGACAATTGGTTCAAGCCTGTCCAGAAACGTTATGTGAGAGCTGGGAATCAGCTCAAGGAGCCGCGCATGAAGCCTTTGGACCGACAGCTCATTGAGGTCTGACACTCCGTAGGACTGAAGCGTCGCCATGCCTCCCATATTGGAAGACAGCCATGTGAAGCCCCGGTGAAGCACGCTGTCGCGAAGACTCGCTTCCCTGACGAAGCCCCGAAACAGGCGGTCATGGTTTCCAAGCAGCATCCGCCACGGCTCGCCAGCGGCGACACCGTCGACAAGAAACTGGATCACGCCGGCAGTGTCGGGGCCGCGGTCACAGAAGTCCCCCAGATGAACCACTTCAGCCGTAGAATCGCCGCAGGCCGCTCGATCCGAGGCGATGCGCTGGTGGGCCGCCCGAAGCATGGCAAGCTGGCCGTGAACGTCTCCGACCGCGTAAACCCTCATGACCTAGCCAACGTCAAATTCCAGCGGACTGACCTGGCGGAACCGGCCAGTTGCTTCCAGCTCCGCCAGCACTCCAGCAGGTGGACGGTCATCCAGATAGAGCAGTGCGATCGCCTCACCACCGATCGACGTGCGGCCAAGGGTGAAGTTCGCGATGTTGACGCCGTGATTGCTCATGGTCTGGCCGAGCGTTCCGATGATGCCCGGTATGTCCTCATTGGTGGTGTAGAGCATGTGGCGCCCGATCGCCGCATCGATGGTGATTCCCTTGATCTGGATGAAGCGCGGCCTGCCGTCGGAAAACACCGTGCCTGCGATGGAACGCTCACGCAGACTGGTGGCAACGGTAAGCTTGATGTAGCCCTCGAACACCCCAGACTTGTCCTGGGTTGTGGTCGAGATATCCATCCCACGTTCACGGGCGACCACAGGGGCCGACACCATGTTAACTTCCGGATTCGATGATTTCATGATTCCCGCCACGGCTGCGGATGTCAGCGCGGCCGTGTTCATGCCGGTCACCATCCCATCGTAAAGGATATTGATCGCTCTGACCGGTTCGCCTGTCAGCTGTCCGACGAAGTCGCCAAGATATCCCGCAAGTCTGATCCAGGGACCCATCACCTGTGCCTCCTCGGCGGTCACTGACGGCATGTTCAGCGCATTCTGGACGGCACCCGTCAGCAGGTAATCTGACATCTGCTCCGCGACCTGCAGGGCCACGTTTTCCTGTGCCTCGGTGGTTGAGGCGCCGAGATGTGGCGTGCAGACGACGTTTGGCATGTTGAACAGCGGGCTGTCGACCGCCGGCTCCTCCGAAAACACGTCGAGCGCGGCAGCGGCGACATGACCGGAGACAAGCAGCTCAGCCAGCGCCGTTTCGTCGACCAGTCCACCGCGGGCGCAGTTGATGATGCGGACACCCCTTTTCGTGTTTGCGAGAGCTTCCCTTGACAGAATGTTCCGGGTCCTGTCGGTCAGAGGCACATGAAGCGTGATGAAGTCGGATTTGCGAAGCAGGTCGGCCAATTCCACCTTTCTGGCACCCATTCGGTTTGCCCTGTCTTCCGACAGGAATGGATCATACGCGATGACTTTCATCTTCAGGCCACGCGCGCGATCAATGACAATATGGCCAATGTTGCCGGCACCGATGACGCCCAGGGTCTTTCCGGTGAGCTCGACTCCCATAAAACGGGACTTTTCCCACTTTCCCGCATGGGTGGACGCGTTCGCGTCCGGGATCTGACGCGCAACTGCCATCATCATGGCAATGGCATGCTCCGCAGTGGTGATCGAATTGCCGAATGGCGTGTTCATCACGATAACGCCGGATCTCGACGCGGCCGCAACGTCGACATTGTCAACGCCGATTCCAGCGCGGCCAATGACTTTGAGGCGACCGGCTGCGCCTAGCAGCTTTGCGGTCACTTTCGTCGCCGAACGAATGGCGAGGCCATCGTAATGGCCGATCACGTCCAGAAGGCCAGCCTTGTCCCGGCCGAGGTCGGGCCTGAAATCCACGTCGACTCCACGGTCGCGGAAAATCTGAACCGCGGTCTCTGATAGCCTGTCCGATACGAGAACTCTGGGGGCCATTCCTGTCTCCATCAGTTGCATCCAGATTCGGCAGGAGACCAGCTCCTGACACCCTAGAAGGCGTGGCGTGTGTCGGCTTCCGTTCGGTAAGCCCATTCGATCCATGGCATCAGCGCTTCGATATCGGAGGACTCGACCGTTGCTCCACACCAGATGCGCAGCCCCGGCGGCGCATCGCGGTAGCTGCCGATGTCGTAAGCGACGCCTTCGTCTTCAAGCCGCTTCGCAACGAGCTTCGCGAGTACGCCCGAATCGCCCGTCTCGGGGCCGGTGAATCTGAGGCAGACGCTCGTCGTGGATCGGTATTCCGGGTCATTCGCCAGAAAATCGATCCAGTTCCGGTCGTCAACGAACCGTTCGATGGCGTCGAAGTTGGCGCGGGTCCGGGCGATCAGCCCATCAAGTCCGCCCACCGACTCGGCCCATTTAAGTGCGGAAAGATAGTCCTCGACGCAGAGCATCGACGGGGTGTTGATGGTGCTGCCCTCGAAAATCGCGCCGTCAAGTTTCCCAGCCTTGGTCAGACGGAAGACTTTCGGCAATGGCCAGGCTGGAACATGGTTCTCCAGCCGCTCGATCGCACGTGGGCTGAGAACCAGCATCCCGTGGGCCGCTTCGCCACCAAGGACTTTCTGCCAGGAAAACGTCGTGGCGTCGAGCCGGTCCCAGGGAAGTTCCATCGCGAAGGCTGCCGAAGTCGCGTCACAGAGCGTCAGGCCCCTGCGGTTAGCGGGAATAACCTCGCCCGAGGGCACGCGGACACCGGACGTGGTCCCGTTCCAGGTGAAACAGACGTCATGGTCATAGTTAAGGGACGACATGTCGACGATCCGCCCATATTCGGCAATATGGACGGAAGCGTTGATTCGAAGCTGCTCGACCGCATCCGTAACCCAGCCCATGCCGAAGCTTTCCCAGGCTGCCATTTCGGCAGGGCGTTCGCCTAGAAGGTTCCACATGGCCATCTCGAATGCACCGGTGTCGGATGCGGGAACGATTCCAATCCTGTAGTCAGCGGGAATGCGAAGAACGGCGCGGGTGTTTTCGATTGCAGCCCTGAGCTTGGCTTTCCCGTCCGCGGCGCGGTGTGACCGGCCGAGAACGGCGCCGGATAGCCTGCTGAGACTGAATCCAGGGGGTTTTGAACAGGGTCCTGACGAGAAGCGTGGATTCGTCGGCCGTGCCGCTGGCTTGTCGAGTGCCATTTATGGTATCCTTCCAGATATGCGCCTCTCGTTGGGGAGAGGTGTCCCGAGGGTTCGCATAGAGAGGTGGAGCCGGTTCCACAAGGGAAATTACGCTGCGGTTTCGCCGCCGGGCTCACGGGCCCTGTCAAAGGAGCCATGATCCAGTGCATGTGATCACGTTAATCGCCAGCCCTGAACGACGAGACCTTGACCCGGCGCTGGTCGATTCTCTGCGCAACGCCTGGGGAGGCGGTCCCACTGTCTGGTTGGGGCCGGACGAAGCCGCTGAATTCCAGGTGCCAGTGGTTCCTGAGAACAGGTGGGAAGTCTGGCGGGACTGCCAGACGATGGGTATTGACCTGGTGGCCCAGAAGTCGAACGGGCGCCGCCGGAAGCTCCTGCTGGCGGATATGGATTCAACTCTGATCCAGCAGGAATGCATAGACGAGCTTGCCGCCGAGGCTGGTGTCGGTGACCACGTTGCCGCGATCACATCCCGTGCCATGAACGGGGAGATCGAATTTGAGGAGGCCCTTCGGGAACGGGTGAGACTGCTTGAAGGATTGCCCACGACGGTGATCGGCAAGGTGCTTGAAGAGCGGATCACGTACATGCCTGGCGGCGGCACGGCCGTGGCGACGATGAAGGCGAACGGTGCCTATGCGGCACTGGTGTCCGGTGGATTCACTGCATTCTCCGAAAGGGTGGCGTTACGGCTGGGATTTGATGAGCATCGGGCCAATAGCTTGGTCGAAATTCGCAACACGCTAACTGGCGAGGTCCATGAGCCGATTCTTGGGCGGGATGCCAAGGTCGTGGCGCTAGGGGACATCTGTGCCCGGCTCGGTATCAGCCATGGTGATGTGGTTGCGGTAGGAGACGGAGCGAACGATCTGGGCATGCTGGCAATGGCGGGAACCGGAGTTGCGCTTCACGCAAAACCTTCGGTTGCGGCGCAATGTGATATACGCGTCAATTATGGAGATCTGACGGCGCTGCTGTATCTTCAGGGATATTCGAAGGCCGATTTCATATCAGGCCAATGATCGCGGGTGGCCCGATGGTATGGACGCAGGCGGCTTTGGATCCGTGGATTTAGGGAGGGACCCCTAGGGCTATCGCTTTTGAACCTCCATTTTCCGGGCCTCTTCGCTGAGGTCGGCGGCGGCGCGAACGAGTTCCAGCAGAACGTCATGGTCCCACCCCGCCATCTTCATCCTGCCCCGCATCGACACCCCCCTGCGCTCCCTGGCGGACCGCACCAGGTTCAGCGCCATCCGCCGCATCATGGCCAGGTTCTCCGGCCCGTTGCCGATCCGGTTCCTCTGCTGGTCCTCGTTCATCGCGACGTCGAGGACCCAGTGAAGGCTGTTCTCGATCCGCCAGTGGGCACGGACCGCTTCCAGCAGCCGCTCCGGCGAAAGCGTCCCGCTCATGATGAAATACCGGGTTCCGGCCGCCGTTCCGTCCCGGGTCTCCCGCGTCGCGTCGACCGCACCGAACGCCGCCAGGCCGGGCCAGTCATGGGTCTCCCGCAGCCAGTCCACGTCGTGGCACACCCGTGCCCGCCGGGTCTCGATGCGGCCATGCCCCTTTTACACCAGCTCTTCGGAAACGTCAATGTTTCCAGACATCTGCGGATCCTCCATGTATTTCTCCACATCCCCGTGCAGGCTCCCCTGGTTGCCCTTCAGCGCCAGGACATAATCGCCGCCACGGGCCGTGACCTGTTCCGCCGTCGCCCTCTGGGTATGCATCGCGTCGGCGGTCACCGTCCTGCCCCTGAGGTCGAGAAGGTCCAGGAGCGCGGGCATCGCCGTGATCTCGTTCGACTTGCCGGAGACCCGCACCTGGCCCAGCACGACCCCCGCCCCGGTCGCGAAGGCCTGGACCAGATGGAGCGCGGAGCGCTCCGTTGCGTCGGCGAAGGACCGCCGGAGGGCCTTGCCGTCAATCGCGACCACGCCGTCGCCGAGCCGTTCGGCCCAGCCTCCCGCCAGCCGGAGCAGGGCGGCGTTGAGGCCCTTCGGATCCAGCGCGTTGAACAGGTCGGAGAACGCGTCATGGCTCGGAATGCCGTGCTCCAGCTTCATTAACCGGCGCAGGAAACTTTCCTTGCACCGCCCGAAAAGCGCCATATCCGAACACCCCTCACCCCCGCAGAGGGCGCACAGGAGAGCGATCATGAGCATTTCGTGGAGGTCGTGGCGGGTCGCGTTGCTGCGGCGGGGGTCCTCGACCCCCTCGAAAATCACCTTCAGGTCCTGCATGTTTCTGCCTCATTTGCCTGTTTTTAAGTCATATTGGCATCAATAGAATTAAATAGCAATAGATTTAATTTCAAAAGCGATAGCCCTAGAGGGACCCCGACAGGCAGTTGCATCCTTGTTTCGACGCAGCTATTCGCCGAATGGGGATCCGGGAGGCTGGCACACTCCTGAGCCGTGATTCGGCAGGTATCGGATGCTGTGCGCCTTACCTGAGCGGTCTGCGAGGATTGGTCTGGTATTGAGACAATGGGTTGGAAGGCTGGAGAAAGATGCACTTAGGGATAGTTCACGGATTGGCTATTGTCGCGATGGCCCTTGGCGCCGAATTGGTCATGGCTCAGGACGATTCCAACAGGGAATCAAGCAATCGCGTTGCCCAGCACCGCGACTGGAGCGTATTTGAGGAAGATAGCCCAACGAAACAGTGCTGGACCGTTTCTCAGCCAAGGGAATCGGTTCACACACGCGACGGGCGCGTTGTGTCCGTCCGTCGCGGCGATATCCTGCTACTGGTCTCGTTCATCCCCGCAAAGGATTTAAGTGGACAGGTTTCGTTCCAGAGCGGCTATCCGTTTCGCCAAGGCTCGGTTGTTACTGTAGATGTTGACGACCAAAACTTCAATCTGTTCACGCTTGGAGAACTGGCCTGGACGAATTCCGACGAAGACGACATGAAACTGGTGGAGGCGCTGAAGCTTGGGAAAGAGGCGGTTGTCGTCGGCATCTCAAGTCGCGGAACCACGACGAAGGACACATTCTCACTCTTTGGCGTCACCGCAGCGATCGAGGATGCCGAGAAGCGCTGCACCGGTTGAACGAGAGTTTTCCGCATCCCGCACGGCCAACTGCGGACAGAATCGGCTCTGGCAGGTCTGGCGTTATGGGCGAAGGATTTAATCGATCCTGCCGGTTTGGCTCTTCCAGCGAAACGGCAGCGATCGCCAGAGCGCTGTCACCGACCTTACAGGTGGGCGACACGATTCTTCTTGAAGGTGGCCTCGGTGCCGGAAAGACCCATTTCGCCCGAGCGTTGATCCAGGCACGCTTAGCGGCGGCTGGCCGCTTCGAGGAGGTGCCCTCACCCACCTTCACCCTGGTCCAGACCTATTCGGATAATGAACTGGAGCTGTGGCATGTGGATCTGTATCGCCTGTCCGGGCAGGATGCCGTCGCTGAGCTTGGACTGGAGGACGCGTTCGCCAATGCCGTTTGCCTGGTCGAATGGCCGGACAGGCTGGGAAGTCTTGTTCCTGCCGATGCCCTGACCATTCGGCTCGAAATGACCTCCGTTCCAGGGGAGCGATTGGCATGGATTGGTTCTTCCTGTGACAGATGGGCGGATCGCTTCCGGCAGATTGACCTGGAGACGGCGAATGGATGAACGGCTGCGCCTTGCAATGGCGTTTGTTGGCGAAACCGCCTGGGCCGGATGGGACATTGAGCCGCTGGCGGGTGATGCGTCCGCCCGACGGTATTTCCGGCTGCGCCGCGCCGGAAACACCGCTGTCCTGATGGACGCTCCACCTGAACGCGGGCAGAGCGTTGGCAGGTTTCTGGAAATTGCCAGCATTCTGCAAGGTGCGGGACTGAGCGTTCCGGCAGCGCTGGCGGAGGACCGAGGCGCTGGCTTCGCCATTCTGGAAGATTTTGGCGACCTCGTATTCATGCGGCTGATCGATGAGCGGCCGGGTAGGGAAGCGCTCCTTTACGAGGCCGCTACGGATGTTCTGGCCGAGCTGGACGGCTATCCCGTTCCGGAAATCGTGCCGCCCTTTGAAGCCGATATCATGGCCGCTCAGACCGAACCTGTATATGAATGGTACCGAGGCGGAATCCACGCAGTTCAGGGACGCGGATTTGAGCGGATGCGTGCTGAACTTGAGGCTAAGCTGTCAGCTGCGGTAATGACTCCGCCCACATTGCTGCTAAGGGATTTCCATTCCGAAAACCTGATCTGGCTGCCCGACCGCGAGGGGTTCCGGCGCGTGGGGCTACTCGACTTCCAGGACGCGATGTCCGGCCCGCCGGGATACGATCTGGTCTCCATGCTTCTCGATGCCCGCCGGGACGTTTCCCCATCTGTCGTTGCCGCAGCGAAAGACCGGTTCGCCAGGGCGACGGGACGGGATCCGGCAGCGCTGGAAGCGGCGTTCGCGGTGATGGGTGTCCAGCGCAATCTGCGCATTCTCGGTGTCTTCGCCCGTCTGGCGCTGGAGGGTGGAAAGCCGCGCTATCTCAACTTCACTCCCAGGGTCTGGCAGCATGTCTGGACCTGCCTGTCCCATCCGTCCCTGTCGCGGCTCGCCGGGATCATTGCGGAAGACCTGCCGGAACCAACTCCTGGTAACCTGACGAAACTGAAGGAACGATGTCTTCAACGCCACCATTAATGCTCTTTGCCGCAGGTCTTGGAACGCGAATGATGCCTTTGACCGAAACGCGTCCCAAACCGCTAATCGAGGTGGCTGGCCGACCGCTGATCGATCACGCAATTGATGTGGCGCGCGCTGCCGGGATCAGGAGAATCGTGGCGAATACCCATTATCTGTCCGAATTGCTGGATGGACATCTTAGCGGAACGGAAGTGACAGCGGTTTTCGAGCCGGAACTGCTGGATACTGGCGGTGGGGTGCGCAATGCCCTGCCTCAGTTAGGCGCGGATACAGTTGTCACGCTTAACACCGACGCTGTCTGGCATGGTGGCAATCCGATCTCGGCCCTTCTGGACGCCTGGCGACCGGACCGGATGGAGGCGATGCTGCTTCTGGTTCCGCGGAACCGGGCCTCTGGCCATGTGGGAACCGGTGACTTCAGGATGGATGTCAGGGGATGTCTTCGGCGCGGGGCCGGGCATGTATATACGGGCGCGCAGATCATGAAGACCGAACGTCTGAACGCTGTTCCAGACGCAAGGTTTTCGCTTAACGCGGTATGGGATGGAATGGTCGCCGACCACGGGCTGTTCGGTCTGGAATATGACGGGACGTGGTGCGATGTCGGTCGGCCCGAATGCATTCCGCTTGCGGAGAGAATGCTGGATGTTTGAGCCTTCGCGGCAGCCCAGGCTGTTCGGTGTTCCGCCGGGCGTCGATTTTCCCATAGCGCTCATTGAGGGGCTGCGGCGTCGGATGAGAGGCCAGCCGCCCGAAGCTGTCGCGCGGGTCGAGCTTTTTGTCAATACCAGGGTGATGCATCGGCGGCTGAAGGCTCTGTTCATGCAGGGGCCAGCGACGCTTCTTCCACGGATTCGGGTGGTCACGGATCTTTCCGGCGATGTCCGCTTTCCGGACATTGCCCGGGCGGAACCTCCGCTGCGGCGGCGACTGGAACTGACACAGCTGGTTGGAAAACTGCTGGAACAGCAGCCCGATCTCGCGCCACGCTCGGCATTGTTCGCTCTCGCGGACAGCCTGGCTGAGCTCATGGACGAAATGCAGAGCGAAGGCGTTCCGCCAGAACGAATCCGCGATCTGGACGTAACCGATGTATCGGGCCACTGGCAGCGCGGCCTTGAGTTCGTGTCGCTGGTCGAGCGGTATTTTGGTGAGGAGGCGGGTCACGATCTGGACGCTCTGGCGCGGCAACGGCTGGTTGCCGAGCGGCTTGCACAGGAGTGGTCGGCAATCCCTCCGTCGCATCCTATCCTTGTCGCTGGCTCCACGGGATCAAGGGGAGCTACCGCATTATTCATGCGATTGGTGGCGCAGCTTCCGCAGGGGGCGGTCATCCTGCCATGCGTGGATTTCGATCTACCTCCGCATGTATGGGAACGGTTGGGGGATGCGCTTACGACCCAGGACCATCCACAATACCGGGTCGCGCGACTTTGCAGGGATCTTGGCGTCGCGCCAACCGAAATCCGGCTTTGGGAGCCGTCCCTGCAGCCGCCTTCCACGCACCGTAACCGTCTGGTTTCTCTCGCGCTAAGGCCCGCACCCGTAACCGACCAATGGCGTTCCGAGGGCGCGAGCCTCACTGGAATAGAGCAGGCAACCAGGGCAATGACGCTGATCGAGGCACCATCCCTGCGGGCCGAAGCGTCTGCGGTCGCCCTGCGGCTTAGAGGCGCCGTCGAGAGCGGGAAAACCGCGGCACTCCTCACGCCTGATCGCACGCTTACGCGTCAGGTGACCGCGGCGCTCGATCGATGGGGCATCAGACCCGATGACGCAGCCGGCCAGCCGCTATCGATGACAGCATCTGGCCGATTCCTTCGGCAGGTGGCGGACCTGTTCGGTCAGACCCTGGGCGCAGGTGCACTGCTCGCCCTGCTCAAGCATCCTCTTGCCAATTCCGGTGCCGACACCCGCAGCAGGCATCTTTGCTACACGCATCGCCTGGAACTGAAACTGCGCCGGTCGGGGCCGTCGTTTCCCGACGCTGGGGATTTGTTCCAGTGGGTGGAAGATGAGGATATGGAATCACCGCGGCGGGAATGGGGGGAATGGCTTGCGCGCCTGCTCGACCGGCTCTCCAGCATTGGCGAGTGCAGCCTGCTGGAACATGTCGATCACCACATCCATATAGCTGAAGCCCTTGCCGCTGGCCCGGGATCGGAGGGGTCCGGCATGCTCTGGGAGGGACATGCGAACAAACAGGTGCGGAAGATCGTCCATGAACTTCATCGTGAGGCTGAGCATGGCGGCAGTCTCGCAGCTGCGGATTATACGTCCCTGTTTGATTCGGTTCTTTGGCGGGAATCCGTGCATGAAGTTGCCGATGTGCATCACGGAGTGATGATCTGGGGGCTCCAGCAGTCGCGTGTCCAGGGAGCGGAGCTTGTAATACTCGCAGGGATGAATGAGGGAAGCTGGCCTGTTGCGCCCCAGCCGGATCCCTGGCTCAACCGACAGCTGCGTCAGCAGGCAGGGCTTCTGCTGCCGGAGCGGCGGATTGGCCTCGCCGCACATGACGTTCAGCAGGCGGTCGCGGCGTCTGAGGTGGTCCTGTCCCGCGCCATTCGGGATTCCGAGGCTCCGACGGTGCCATCACGATGGCTCAACCGACTGACGAATCTTCTAGGTGGCATATCCGACGAAGGTGACCAGGCCCTGAAGAACATGCGGATGCGTGGAAACCACTGGGTTGAACTGGCGACGCGTCTTGACAGACCGGAGAGCAGGAGTCCCGGCGCCGTGCGTCCTGCGCCGAGGCCTCCCGTCAGGCATCGTCCAACACGGATTTCAATAACTGAGGTTGAGCGGCTGATCCGCGACCCTTATGCGATTTACGCACGCCGGATTCTGGGTCTCAGGTTGCTTGAGCCGCTGCATCATGTGCCCGACGCGCCGATGCGCGGAACAGTCATCCACAGGATCGTGGAGCGGTTCGCTGCCCAGGGACCAGTGACGGATCTCGCTTCCGGACGCGCCAGTTTGCTGAAGATTGCGGATGAAGTGATGGCCACCGAAGTCACATGGCCAGCGACCCGCAGATTCTGGCACGCTCGACTTGCAAGAATCGCTGACTGGTTTGTTGCCGGAGAGATCGGGCGCCAGGCGAAGGCGCAGCCGATCGCCCTCGAACGCGAAGGAAGCTTTCGTCTGCCAAATACCAAGATCACGCTGCACGGGAAGATCGACCGCATCGATAGAAGAAAGGACGGATCGCTGGTGGTCTATGATTACAAGACCGGCACACCCCCGAGCAGGAACCAGCAACAGCATTTCGACAAGCAGCTGCTGCTGTCAGCCATTCTGATTGAGGAAGGTGCCGTTCAGGATCTTGAGGCGGGAACGGTTGTCGAGGTCTCCTATATCGGTCTTGGCGCCAATCCAAAACTCGAGCCCATAAACCTGGAAGGTGGCGAAACCCAGGACACTTTGGCCGAGCTGGAGCGCCTGCTGGCCAGATACCGGACCCCTGAACAGGGCTATCTGTCGCGGCGGGCAGTGAGGTCCGTGGCTTACGGAGGTGATTTCGACCATTTGGCGCGCTTTGGAGAATGGAGCGATAGCGACGAACCAACGCCGCAGGATGTGGGTTGATGGGTAACGCGGCATCGCATTGGGGCGAGGTGGGGCTGGACGAAGCAACACGTAAACAGAATGAGGCCGCGACTCCAGGCGCTTCCACCTGGCTGTCGGCAAATGCTGGTTCCGGCAAGACCCGGGTTTTGACCGATCGGGTTGCCAAGCTGCTGCTCAACGGAGTCGCTCCCCAGAACATCCTTTGCCTGACCTATACCAAGGCCGCTGCGTCCGAGATGCAGAACAGGCTGTTCAGGCGCCTCGGTTCATGGTCGATGAAGCCAGACAGGGACCTCACGGCTGAACTGGAAAAGCTTGGAGTCGAGGAGATCCACGACCCCGGGCGTCTGGCCGAAGCCCGTCGGCTGTTTGCCCGCGCCATTGAGACGCCTGGCGGCCTGCGTATTCAGACAATCCACTCGTTCTGCGCGTCGCTGCTGCGCCGGTTCCCGCTGGAAGCGGGAGTAACGCCTGGTTTTCGCGAAATGGACGAACGCTCCAGCGATCTTCTGTTCGAAGAGGTTCTGGACGAACTTGCTGACGGGTCGGATGTCGCTGCGGTGGACGCATTGGCTGAGTATTGTTCAGACGCCAGCATTCGTGAGCTTCTGCGAGCGGTCGTTGCACGACGGGAGGCGTTCAGGGAGCTTCGCAGCCTTGACGAAATTCTCGGGTGGTTTGGCCTGCCGACTGGTTACGACGAGGCCTGCGTTCTGAAGCAGGCGTTCGACGGCAGCGAAAGGGCTCTCTTTGCCAGGGTTCTGGAGGCGATGGGAGAGAGCGCCAAACAGACGGACTGCCGCTTTGCCGAGCGTCTGCGCCGGTTCGACTGGGCTGAGCCAGGCATGGAAGCGCTTGAAGCGTGCATGGACATCTTCCTCACCAAGGGAAACGCGAAAGAGCCGTTCTCGGCCAAGATCGGCCGAATCCCGACCAAGGACTGCCGCGACGGTCTCGGAGTGGCTGCCCTGGCGCTCGATAGGCTGATGGAGCGTGTCGAGACCGCACGCGATTCGCTGGCCTGTCTCAGCGCCGCCAGAAAGGCGAATGCGCTTCATCGGTTCGCTGCCGCGTTTCTGCCTGCGGTTGAAGGACGTAAACAGCAGAAAGGCTGGCTCGACTTTGATGACCTGATCCTGCGGACGAGAGAGCTGCTAACGGATGAAGCGGTGGCGTCCTGGGTTCTCTACCGCCTCGATGGAGGTCTTGATCACATTCTTGTCGATGAGGCACAGGATACCAGCCCGGAGCAGTGGAAGGTGATCGAACGGTTGGCCCAGGAATTCACGGTCGGTATCGGAGCGCGCGACGGCACCCTGCGCACGATATTCGTCGTTGGAGACAGGAAACAGTCGATCTATTCATTCCAGGGTGCCGATCCCCGGGAATTCGACCGCATGCGTCAGCACTTCGCCGAACGTCTGCGCGGCGTGGACCAGGAGCTGCGCTCAAGGAAGCTGGAACACTCGTTCCGGTCATCGGACGCGATCCTGAAGCTTGTGGACACGGCGATTGAGACAGCCGGCGGGCGGCACCAGGCTTTCCACGAGACGCTGCCGGGCCGCGTCGATCTCTGGCCCCCTGTGCCAAAGACGCTCCAGCCAGAAACCAGGGACTGGTTTGATCCGGTGGATCTCAGATCAGAAGATCACCACGACAGCGTGCTTGCACGGGAGATCGCGCGTGAAATCAGGCGCATGATCGAACATGAGACGCTACCGGAGAAGGACGGCACCAGACGGCGCATCACCGCTGGAGATGTTCTCATCCTGGTCCGGCGTCGTTCGAATCTGTTCGATGCCATCATACGTGAATGCAAAGCGCATGATCTGCCCATTGCAGGCGCCGACCGCCTGGAACTGGGAGCGGAGATTGCGGTCAAGGACATCACAGCGCTCCTGTCCTTTCTTGACACGCCTGCCAATGACCTGTCGCTTGCAGCGGCTCTCAGATCTCCGTTGTTTGGATGGTCGGAAGCCGAACTGTACGGACTCGCCGTCGGCCGCGGGGACCAGGGACTTTGGGAAGTGCTGTGCAGGCGTGAGGATGAGTTCCCGGAGACGATGGGGATCCTGAACGACCTGCGCGGGATGGCTGACCGCATGCCCCCGTTTGACCTGATCGAAAGGCTCCTGACGCGACACGCTGGCCGCAGGAAGCTGCTTGCACGGCTCGGACCTGAAGCGGAGGACGGGATCGACGCACTGCTCGCGCAGTCCCTTGCCTATGAGCGATTGGAAATACCGACGCTTACGGGTTTCCTGTCATGGTTCATTACGGGAGATGTCGAGATCAAGCGGCAGGTGGACAATGTGGGCGATCTGATTCGGGTGATGACCGTGCATGGGGCGAAGGGGTTGGAGGCACCGATCGTCATTCTGCCCGACACCGCCAGGCGTACGATCTCACCGCGCGATGAGCTCATTTCGTTGCGCTCGGGTCACATGGTCTGGCGCCTGACAAAGGACAGCCAGCCAAAGCTGATGAGGGAGGCTGTTGACCGGTTGAAGAACGCTCAGGTCGAGGAGGATCAGCGGCTTCTCTACGTTGCGATGACACGGGCCGAAAACTGGTTGATTATCGCGGCTTCGGGAGATGTTGGCGACAGTGACCTCGGCTTGGATCAAAGCTGGTACCTGACCGCTGCCAACGCTCTCACCGAGCTGGAAAACACTCAGGAATTCAGGGCACCGACGGGAGAGGCGGGATTCAGGTATTCGCATGGCGAATGGAATTCCGGCCCGACCAGCAAAGCTTCAACGGCGGTTCAATCCGAAATCGCAATCCCGGCATGGGCCAATCGGGCCGCTTCGGTGCCGGAACAGCCCAAGGCACCTCGTGCGCCTTCCGAACTTGGCGGTGCCAAGTCGCTGCAGGGCAAAGACGGCCTCGGGGAGAGCAATGTCCTCCGTCGGCGTGGAACAATGGTTCACAGGCTTCTGGAGGTTCTGCCGGACAGAGCCAGTCCTGATTGGGAGCGCCTTTCCATACAATTGCTTGAGAGAGAGTTTTTCGCGACATCGGAAGAGGCTGCGCCAGCTGTTGAGGAGGTGCGGCGCGTGCTTGAGGAAGGGGATCTGGAGTTCCTGTTCGGGGATGGCGTTCTATCGGAGGTCGATATCTGGGCAATGAGTCCGGAACTTCCACCTGGGGGGATTTCGGGGGTGATCGACAAGCTTGTTGTTGCGCCTGACGCGGTTCTGGCTGTGGATTTCAAGACGAATGCGGTTGTCCCTTCGAAGGAGGGGGAAACACCGGTGGGACTGCTCCGCCAGATGGGTGCCTATCTTGCCGCACTGGAAGCCGTATACCCTGACAGAAGAGTCGACGTTGCGATTCTCTGGACCCGAAAGCCGGAGTTGATGCGTTTTTCGCACGAAACGGTGAGACGGGCGCTGGAAGATGTCGGGGCCTCTTGACCTGAAGCCGAATTGTCCGCAGGTAGGGCCTCTGACAGATATCCTTGGGAGAGCATCCATGGCCACAATTGCCGTCACCGACGAAACCTTCAGTGCTGAGGTCGAGCAGTCCGAAATTCCCGTCGTGGTGGATTTCTGGGCTGAATGGTGTGGTCCCTGCAAGCAGATCGGTCCTGCGCTTGAGGAGCTTTCCGACGAGTATTCCGGGCGCGTGAAGATTGTGAAAGTCAATGTCGACGATAGCCCGGATTCGCCTGCCAGACTTGGTGTCCGCGGCATTCCGGCATTGTTCATGTTCAGGGATGGTCAGGTGGTCTCAAACAAGACAGGTGCCGCTCCCAAGACCGCGCTTCAGCGCTGGATTGACGGATCCCTTTGAAGACCTTTCCGGCATTCAGTCAGGTTCAGCCCTGGATGCGTCCGAAATCGGATCTGATGTGAGAGGTGGGCGCGGTTTTGGGGTGTCTCTATTGGGGGCGGAGCGGTCGTTCGTCAGTCTTCGCGGTTACGCTGGGTGCGCCCATGGTGGTAGGGTAGCCTTGGGTATCGCATTTCCCTTTTGCGTTTCAGCGGGTTAAGCCGCTTTCCGTGCTGACCACTGCGCCCGGTCAGCGAAAGGGCGAGCATCATTCATGCGTTCCCGTTCCGATGCGGAATTGCTGGCTGAACGGATCTCAGACCGCACTCTTCCGGCTTTCGTCCAGGTAAATCTCCCGCAGCCGCGCTGCCACTGGTCCTGGCCTGCCATCACCTAGCGTCACTCCGTCGATCTCCACCACCGGCATAACGAAGGTCGACGCCGAAGTAATGAACGCTTCGTCAGCGGCCTGTGCCTCTTCTATGGTGAAAGGCCGTTCCCTGATCTCCATCTGTGCCTGCTGCGCGAACCGAAGGACGGCGGCGCGTGTGATGCCGTGAAGTATGTCATTGCTGAGGTCCCGGGTAATGATCCTGCCTTCCTTGACGATATAGGCATTGTTGCTGGTCCCTTCGGTGACGAATCCGTCCTCAGTCATCCATGCGTCGTCGCAACCATTGTTCCTGGCCAGCATTTTGACCATAGACGGATAGAGTAACTGAACCGTCTTTATGTCACGGCGTTTCCAGCGTAGGTCAGGAACCGAGATCACCCTGATTCCAGTCTGCGCCTGGGGGCTGTCGGCAAGTCCCGGCTTTGACTGCGTAAACAGTACGATTGTAGGAGATGTTTCATCTGGATCGGGAAACGCGAAATCCCTGTCTGCCGCACCGCGGGTAATCTGCAGATAGACCAGACCATCATCGATCCGGTTTCGCAACACGAGTTCGCGATGGATGTCCAGCAGTTCCTGATCGCTCACCGGAGAGTCCATATCCAGTTCACCCAGCGACCGGATCAGGCGCGCTCTGTGGCCATCAAAATCAACCAGCCTACCGTCCAGAACGCCTGTAACCTCGTAGACGCCATCAGCAAAGAGAAATCCTCGGTCGAAGACCGACACCTTTGCCTCTTCCTCCGGCACGTAGGCCCCGTTCACATATACGATCCGGCTCATTGAATCCCATCCTTCCGTCTTCAGGCCGTTCTCGGCAGAGGATCCGTTCCCGACGTCTCAGCCCCAAAGCTCCGCAGATGGTGGAAACGCTTCGGATCCATCATATCTGAGCGGCGCCTCGCGGTCTTCGGCCAACAGAAGCGGGCCGTCAAGGTCAACGACAGTGGCGTTCTGCGCCAACAGCACCGCCGGTGCCATCGCAAGGCTGGAACCCACCATACATCCCACCATGATGCCATATCCTTCTGCCAGCGCAGCGTCGCGAAGGGCAAACGCCTCGGTCAGTCCACCGGCCTTGTCGAGCTTGATGTTCAGAAAGTCATACTTACCCTTGAGGTCTGGCAGCGACGTGCGGTCATGGCAGCTCTCGTCCGCACAGACTGGAAGAGGACGGGGTATCTCGGCCAGCATCGCATCATCCTGCGCTGGCAAAGGTTGCTCGACCAGTTCTACCCCCAGGCGAACCAGATGCGGAGCAAGGTCGCTATAGACTTCCGCTGTCCAGCCTTCATTGGCATCAACGATGATCCGTGCATCTGGAGCGCCGTGACGCACCGCTTCGAGACGGTGCATGTCGTCCGGCGTTCCGAGCTTGATTTTTAGCAGCGGCCGATGGGCGTTCTCGGCGGCGGCAAGACGCATGTTGTCGGGGGTGTCGAGCGAAATCGTATAGGCGGTGATCACGGGCCCTGGAACCGAAAGCCCCGCAAGTTCCCAGTGCCGCCGCCCAGAGAGCTTCGCTTCCAGATCCCATAGCGCGCAGTCAATCGCGTTCCGTGCGGCTCCCGGGGGAAGCACCTCCTGCAATGTGGCTCTGTCGGTGGGGGCAATGCGTTCCATCTGCTTTTCTACGGAGTTCAGGGTCTCTCCGTAGCGGGCATATGGCACGCATTCCCCTCTTCCAGCCGTTTCTCCATCGGTGACCCGAGCGGTAAGGACATGCGCTTCGGATCGGGATCCCCGGGAAATCGTGAACTTCCGGACCAGTGGAAAAACGTCACGCGTGACTGTCACTTCCATATTCAGCCTCTATCTGCCCCATTCTGCGTCCATGGTGGATTGAGCGCCACTGATCCTATGTTCTCAATGAATGACAGCGCCAGTCAGTTCGCAATGAGGGCATCGACCAGTCTGCCGGCGCCTTGCCGGAAAGGATCGACCGTCGGGAGTCCCATTCGTGTCTCGATCCTGGACAGGCAGTCGACGGCGTCGTTTGTTCCAAGCGCCGAGGTGTTCACGGCAATACCGGTAACCCTGCAGGCCGGGTTGGCTATGTGCGCAAGCTGCAGCGCCAGGTCGCGTAGAGCTTCAAGTGATGGAAGCTGATAGTCTGGCAGCCCGCGCATGTGCCTGCGTGTGGGCTCGTGGCAAAGCACTATCGCATCGGGCTGGCCACCATGGATCAGTGCCATGGTAATGCCGGAAAAGGAGATGTGGAAAGGTGATCCCTGACCTTCCAGTAAATCCCAGTGGCAGTCTTCACTGTCCGGTGTCAGCCATTCCACTGACCCGGCCATGAAGTCCGCGACCACGGCGTCGAGCGGCACACCGCTGCCATCAATCAGGATGCCGGTCTGCCCGGTGGCGCGAAAGGTTGCTGGTAGGCCACGCTTTCTGAACTCCCGTTCCATTGCGAGTGTGGTGTACATTTTGCCCACTGAACAGTCTGTTCCGACAGTCAGGCATCTTTTCCCCGAACGTTTTTTCCCATTGGCGATCGGGTAGGGCGTTTCGGGTACACGCACATCGTGCAGCTTGCGGCCGGTGACCCTGGCGAGGGCGGATAGGTCAGGATCGTCGCGCAGCAGATTGTGCATGCCGGAAGCAAGCTCGAAGCCCTCCTCCAGTGCCATCACCAGCACCTCTTTCCATTCTGGACTTATGAAGCCGCCCTGGTTCGCCACGCCGATGACAAGCGTTCTCGCCCCGGCTTCACGGGCCTCTTCGAGCGACATGTCAGGAAGGCCTAGGTCTGCCCTGCAGTTCGACATCCGGAACTGGCCGATTGCCCGGTCCGGCCTCCAGTCCCTGATGCCTTGACCGACCTTTGCGGAAAGCTGGTCTGGCGCGTTACCGAGAAACAGCAGATAGGGTGCCTTGATCATTGTATGGATTTCCCCTGGGAGGATCTGGTTTCAGCGCCCTGGCGCAATTCCCATCTTCTTTCTTCTGGAGCAGATGATTCCGGGAAATGGAAGGCGGATTCCTACAGCTCCATATATCGCCACTCACGGTAGGGAGCAGTCGTGCTTCATCCCTCCCGTTTCTCGTTCAACCGCCTACCATCCCTCTCGGGCAGGACGGGATTTGCGACAGTTCCGTGTTCTTTGGCGAACGCACGGAGTTCGCTCGTGCTCATCCAAATGTGAACCGGCCACGCCAGATAATCAGTCACCGATATTGTCCCATCATGCTGCGGATGATCCCGATAGCGACCGACCAGATCCAACAGAAGCCGTGCGAAACCACGTTCCCGCAGGTTGATGCGAAGCAGGAAGGCTGAATGCAGTTTCTGCCATGGCATCGCGCAAATGGCTGTCGCTCAACCCGAGTACCCATATGTCGGAGCTCTCTAAACCCGAGACCGCGGCAACAGGAGGACCTCCTTTCCTGTCCATGGTAATCTGCGTTCCTCCAGCCACTTCGTCAGCGTCAATTCAGGCAAATCCCGCACGGTCTCCGAAAGCGGTTCCTGTCTGTCGGTGTTCAGTAGCGGTTCAGGGTAAACCATGAGGGACGGCTTGCACCGCCCCTCATGGTGGTGACTCTCCTGAGGGAGAACTCGGTGACCGCAGTCCCGTATCTGTAGGTGAGATGGCCGACAGGACAGAGCATGTCAAGCGGACAGCCGACAATTGTCGTGAATCGCCGACATGTTGCCGAGATACGGAATTGCCCGTGGTCCTGTATGCAATGGTGCACAACGATCGGTCTCATCCAGCGCTTGGCTTTGGTGACTTCGCGGCACCGTTTGCGGGATGCATGGGAATCGGCAGGCGCCACCATCGTGACACTGGCGCCTATCTGGCGCAGCAACACATCGCGGAACGACTGTCCGGGCGGAACGTCATGTACATTCAGGAAGCCTGAAAGCCTGATGTTCCCCTGAGTCCAGCCCCTGATGCTAAAGGTCCTGAATGCGCCGCCGCAGTCATGATTCGAGTGACCGATGAAGACCAGACTCATTGCGGGAAAGGATTCGTGCATCACGCCACCGCCCGCTTCCATGCTGATCCAGGGGACCTAAACCAGGTGGAAGAAGAGGGTTTCTGGCAAACCCAATTGAAGATGCAGGTGAGCACTGACCACTGCCGATAGCTTGCAGGGTCGCTCCTTCGTCAGGTGCATGTTCGACGGGCTTGCGGTATGAGTTCCCACATACTACCTCGCCGGCAGTTCTAACCGTTTCTTCCCATAGGATCACCGATGTCCTTCATAGTTCAGCCGACCGCTCCGTCCCGACCGAATCGCTGCCAGCTCTTTGGGCCAGGTTCCCGGCCGGGGATTTTCGAAAAGATGGCTGCAAGTGCGGCGGATGTCATCAATCTCGATCTGGAGGACAGTGTGGCTCCTGATGACAAGTCGCAGGCACGCAGAAACATCATCGAAGCCATCGGTGACGTTGATTGGGGGCGCAAGTGCCTGTCGGTCCGCATCAACGGGCTTGATACACCGTATTGGTATCGTGATGTCGTGGATCTGCTGGAACGGGCGTCCGACCGGCTTGACCAGATCATGATTCCCAAAGTTGGTCGGGCGGCCGATGTCTACGCGGTAGACGCGCTGGTGACGGCTGTGGAGGCGGCTGCAGGCCGGGCGAAGCGTGTCGGTCTGGAGGTGATCATCGAGAGCGCCGCTGGCATTGTCCACGTGGAGGATATCGCGGCATCGAGTGCTCGTCTGCAGGCCATGAGCCTGGGGGCGGCGGATTTCGCGGCGTCAATGGGGATGCGAATCACCGGCATAGGTGGCACCCAGGAGAACTATTTTATGGTTCACGAAGGGAAGAGGCACTGGTCCGATCCCTGGCATTGGGCACAGGCTGCGATTGTTGCTGCCTGCCGCACTCACGGAGTGCTGCCGGTCGATGGTCCGTTCGGCGATTTCTCTGACGACGACGGTTTCATCGCCCAGGCTCTCCGCTCCGCGACCCTTGGGATGGTCGGCAAGTGGGCAATCCATCCCCGGCAGGTATCGCTGGCAAATGAGGTGTTCACGCCTTCAGAGGAGCAGGTGGCGGAGGCCCGGCAGATTCTTGATGCGATGGAGCAGGCCACGAAAGAGGGTTCGGGAGCGACCGTCTACAAGGGTCGGCTGGTTGACATCGCGTCTGTCAGGCAGGCAGAGGTAATCGTCCAGCAGGCGGCAGTGATCGCGGACACGCAACAGTCCTGACGGTTTTGCTACCTTTCCGTACTCAATTTATCCCTCGCCTCATGGGACATGCCCTGATCCGAAAGATATTCGCTGCGGTTTCGGTCCCGTTTGCAAAGGCTTTGGCAGACCGGTTACCGGGCTCCGAACTGGTCGCTGTCGGTCGCAGGTGTATGGTCATGCGATGGCATTGCCGTTACCATCAAAGTTCCGGGACGGGTCAATGCGCATGTCCTCCAAAGACCTGGAGCCGTTCGCGCTCCCGCGGCTGAAGCCCGAGATGTATCCGTAAGTCAGCTCTGCGGCCGATTGCCAAATATGGCGGACCCTACCCGCACACTTGTCGCGCCCTGCGCAATCGCTTTCTCGAAATCCCCGCTCATGCCCATCGACAGCTCAGTCAGGTTGTTTCGCGTCGCGATCTTCGCGAGGAGCGCGAAATGCAGGGAGGGTTCCTCATCCAGTGGCGGGATGCACATTAGCCCTATAACCGGTAACCCAAGCTCACGGGCTTCGGCGATGAACCCGTCCGCTTCCATTGGCAACACACCGGCTTTCTGTGGCTCTTCACCGGTGTTCACCTGCACGTAGAGCGGAGGGCAGTGGTCGAGTTCTTCCTGTAGTCTGGCTAGTGTTCGAGCAAGTTTGGGTCGATCCAGGGATTCGATTGTGTCAAAGAGCTGAATTGCCTGCTTCGCCTTGTTCGTCTGAAGCGGGCCAATCAGATGCAGCTTTATGTCGGGGTAGAGCCTGCGCAGCCCTGGCCATTTTCCGGCGGCTTCCTGAACCCTGTTTTCGCCGAACAGCCTGTGTCCGGCCGCAAGCGCGACCTTTATTCTTTCCAATGGCTGCAGTTTTGATACGGCAATCAGCCGGGTCGAACCGATCTCACGCCCTACTCGGGTTTCTTCCGCCTGAATTCGTTCAAGGACATCGCTCAGCGCCATCTTCAGCCTCTCATTGAATTGGCATATATGAGTTTGGAATTTCCCGAAGGTCCATTCAGTTTACCTCAGTTCCCTGATTTAGCTTCGTCATTACAGCAGCAGATTCCATCCCAGCACCAGCCATTAAGGGTGCATCACGGTCGCCGTGAATCTGGACCCCCCACAGATCACTAGCTTTGAGACTATATCCCTAACCTGAATTTATACATCATATATCCTCTCTTTCCAGGAAGATACTATATACAGAGCGTTGTGTATTTATGTATATAGGCTGTCTTCCCTGCGGCATCAACATCCTGCATGCGGGCCTTGCCGAATCTGACGCAGTCGCTGAATGCCGCCGCAAGCCTGGAGGGTTTTCCTGGCCGGATTGCCTTCCAGCTGGAACGACCCACACATCATCTTCTGGCTCATTCAGGACCTGTTGGCGGTTTCGCGAAAGGATCACAGGCACGTATCTGTCTGGAACCCGGGACCGCGCCGCCCGGCACTCCTGGCGGGATTCCATGAGAAGGTCACGTATTGTCCCGGCACAGGGGTGGATCTGTCGGAGGTTCAGGCGTTGGGAATGACCGTGTCAGGTATCGCTTTGAGCGCGACATTGGGAGCGAGTCGACCCTCGTTTTGCAGTGACGGCTGTATGTCCGAACGGATTTCCGACTGTGGTGCACGGTTCAGCCCGAAGAGCTTTTCCGGTATCTTCCTCCAAATGGCCCTGCGACCCCGGTTCGTGAGCGCATCGTCTGGCAAAATGCGTAGAGACGCGGTGGCAATGCATGTCATCCAGATCTGCGATGTGCATGTAAGCGGAATCATTGCGGACCCGCAGTTCCGACCATCATTCGGCCGCAGCCTGGTTCTCCATTTCGACGGCTACTTCAGCATCCACACCGATCCCGTCCTGCTTGCAAAGCTTTCGAATGCGGTCCGCCACCTGATCGGGAAGCGGTGGGTTCAGTCCGTGGTTGACCGTCGGGGAATGGCGATGTGGCATCCACGCCTCTCCTTCAGGGTGGTGAGGTATCGCCTCGCAGTCGGCTGGTGGATGAGGCTGGGATTGGCTGCTGAGACCGCAGCCCTTACCTTACGTTTTCGGTCGTTCCGCCACCTTCGCCACTGCCTTAAACTTATGGAACCACACGTTGTTCGGTGTCCGAGCGGTCTCCACAGAGCTGCCGCCGGTCCGCACTCGGCCAGCTACGCAGATTCCCTCTGCAGAGCTGCATGACGGAGGTCAGACCTGCGGCACCAGGGCCGGTCTCTACCATTCGCCGGAGCGCAGGATGTTCCGAAGCGGCGAAAAACCGATTGCCGCTTTCACTCTCATGTTGTTTTCTTGGTTCAGACATTCAGGATCCAGGAATTGGTTGACAGAACCGCTGTTGCGTTCCAACGACTGGGCTATGACTCACAGTTTCACCTCTCATTGAGGCTCGCCACTTTGCAGCGTGATTCTTCAACCGCATGGCCGAATATCGCATATTCCGCGATCACGTTCGTGCTGTCGCCACTGGCCCGTGCAATTCTCAGGCACCGCCTGGCTCGCGGCAAGGAGGATCCGGAACGTTGGCAGGAAAGACTGGGAATCGCGGGTCTGCCTCGCCCGTCAGGCAAACTGATCTGGATGCATGCGGTAAGCGTAGGTGAGTTACTGGCACTGAGAGGGCTTGTCGCCGAGCTGTCGGCACATGCGCCGTCCGTGGTGTTTCTGCTCACATCAGTTTCGAGGGCGTCCTCGGCTGCGATCGCCCGGCACATGCCGGAGCGAAGCGTCCACCAGTTTCTACCTCTTGATCTTCCCGGATCGCGCCAGCGGTTTCTCGATCACTGGAAACCCGATCTAGTGGTATGGGCAGAACAGGATCTCTGGCCAGGTCTGGCTGCTGAAGCCACGCGAAGAGGTATTCCTCAGGCATTCGTAAACGTTCGGATGAATTCCTCAGCCTTCAGGAGACGACGTTTCACGCGTGCGCTTTGGCGGGGACTGTATCAGAGCTTCGAGCTGATTGCGGCGCAGGACAAGGCTTCAGCAAAGCACATGGAGGCGCTAGGCGCACCGGTGCCGGTGCGGGTAACAGGATCGCTGAAGCCTTCGGCTCCTCCCCTTTCTGACAATACGGCAACGCGCGCTTCGCTTCAGAAGGCACTGACTGGGCGACCTGTCTGGGTCGCGGCCTCCACGCATGCTGCGGATGAAAGGACTGCGATGGCTGCTCAGAAGGCGGTTCTTGCAGTACAGCCGGACTCCCTCATCATTGTCGCGCCAAGGCATCCCGGGCGCGGAAAGGGGGTGGAGGATGCAGCCCGGGCGCAGGGGCTGCGGGCTGTTAGGCGGACGACCTGCCCTTGTCCCGCACCGGAAACGGAAGTCTACATCGCCGACACAATTGGCGAACTGGGGCTGTGGTACCGGATTGCGGATGTTGCACTGATAGGCGGGTCTTTCTCCGCGAATGTAGAGGGTCATAATCCCTGGGAGCCGGTACGGCTTGGATGCGCGGTCCTGCATGGCCCGCATGTGGCAAATTTCAGGGACGATTACGCCGCACTAGCCGATGCAGCCGGGACTCGTGAGGTTGGGGACGCGAAAGAGCTTGCCACGGCAGTGCTCTCGGACGGCCTCGCCGACATGGCTGGCCGCGCTTCAGTGGTGGCCGACATTCAGGCCAGTCGTATCCAGGTACTTGCATCCGACATCGTTTCTCTCTTGAAGACATCAAATGCATCCCTCGCTCCACCCTGATCGCCAAACTGATCCGACCGCGTCTGGGTATGGAAGGTTTCGGCTTTCCGGGTCATATGCCACTCGCTCCCTTCCTGAGAGCCGCTTAGGGAAGGCAGAGGGGATTTCCGTTCTGGGATGGGCTCCTGCCGTAAGTTCCGAGCAGCGCCATTTGGTCGCTGCGGCCTCCTGTGCCGGGATCAGGATTCCAAATTTTGGCCGCCTTCTCTCAGATACGGTGGCCACGCTTTCCGCTTTCCTCATCCGGTCCGAATTTGTTGCGTGCCCCACAATAGGCTCCGTTACCTGGTTTCAGAGGAGGTGGATTCTGGCAAACAGGCGATCTGGTCGGTTCCAGCCCCGCCATCCGATTTGGCTGGATCGGTGCCGCGGCACTCCTGCAATGCTGCCAGTCAACCCCGGAATTATGAATCCTTGGCGTCACCTTTCCCAGCACCGTGTGCCGCAATCGCGACTCTGGCCATCGCTTTGGCAACCCGGTTTCGGATCCGCACTCTCGCGGCTGGGCCTTGGCCGATAGTGACAGATGGCAGAGATTGAAGTTGTCGCACCAAACCTGAAACGGCGCCTCTCCGGGGTTACTGCGACTATCGTGCGTCTCGTGCCGCTCATGGCAAAGAAAATGGGTGTTGTGGCAACCGGTCCAGGTCTTCCGCCACATGTCCCGCACATTTCGCTGCTTCGCGCTGCCACATTGCCGCGCAGTCGCTGGCGTGTCTGGCACGCACGCCGCAATACCGAGATGCTCCTTGGTCTTGCCCTGAAGACAGTTTTCCGGAGGCGCTACAGGTTGCTGTTCACTTCCGCTTCGCAGCGCAGGCACACCGGTTACACACGCTGGCTCATTTCGAAGATGGATGCGGTGATCGCTACGTCGGGCAAGTCAGCGAACTATCTCGAACGACCGTCAACCGTGATCCCGCACGGTATCGACACGGATGCCTTTTGCCCGGCAGTGGACAGGGTGGCGCTGAGACAGCGGCTTCGCCTGCCCGAAGGGATTCTGGTCGGGTGCTTCGGACGAATCAGGCCACAGAAGGGGACGGACGTGTTTCTGGACGCGATGATCCCAGTTCTGAAGCGTCGGCTGGATGTTCACGCCGTGGTTCTTGGTAGGGCGACCGAAAAGCACCGTTCGTATCTCGCATTTCTGGAAAGCAGGGTGCGTGACGAGGGTGTTGCCGACCAGGTGGCATTCCTGCCGGAGGTGCCCTCCCATGATGTCGCCCAATGGTATGCTGCGCTTGATCTCTATGTCGCGCCGCAGCGGTGGGAGGGGTTTGGCCTGACCCCGTTGGAGGCAATGGCCTGCGGCGTTCCGGTTGTTGCAACGACTGTCGGTGCGTTCCCTGAGATCGTGCCGGTCGGTGCTGGTCGCCTCGTTTCTCCAGGAGAGGTCCAGCCAATGGCGGAAGCGATCAGCGAGATCATGGATGATTCCGCGCTGCGTGCCGGCCTTTCCGCAGCCGCGCGTGCACATGTGGAAGATCGGTTCGCGCTGGAAGGAGAGGCACGGGCGATCATGACGGTCTATCGTAGTCTTCTTGGCTGAAAGCCGCTTAGGGTATGCCCGCATTTGTGAAGAACGGAATTCAGGAGCCGGATTTTGGGCTGACGGGTTTCCGTGACGAGGGCGGCCGGGAATTTGGCGGTGCATATGTATAGCGCCTGTTATCGAGGAAGTGGGTCAGATGTCCAGTCGCCGCTTCGGCCGGAGGTGACCGACGCGCTGGCCTGTGCGGCGATGAAGCTCTTCAGGTGCCGGCTCGAACTGGATGTAATGCCGTCCGAATACGGGCTTAGCTACCTATTACTTTTGCCGGAAATATGTCTTCCATAGCCAAATCAGCAGCATCGATCCCAGCACAGCGCCAACGAAGCCTCCCATCAGACCAGTGACTGAGGTCAGAAAGCGCAGGGCCAGACCACTGGCAAGGGCTCCAAAGATGCCTATGGCAACCGTGGTGACAGGATCGGCCTCAAGTTTCATCAGCCGCGTGGCAAGGAATCCAGCGGCTGCTCCAACAATGATCAGGGCGATGACGGTCATCCCGGATTCCTATCAGCGGCCATCCCGATCATCAACGTGAATCCTGGAGGTCGCCGAACGGATTTCTCCGCCCGAGGCGTTACCGGGCCAAACGGTGCCTGATCGGCCCGAAGAGTGTTCCGACCTCACCATCGGAGCGGGTCTGTCTGAACCATTTTCTCATCCGCGTTTTCTTCCACCCATTTCGAATGGCGACTTCTTCCAGTTTCGTTGATCCGGTGGTGGGTGCACGCAATGTCGCTGTTGTGACCAACACTTTACTCTCTGTGCCCGAAAGGAGTTCCTCAGGATATATGTGACGGAAATCGATTTCCTCGAAATCTTTATCGCCTATCGTGCCGCAATGGGCTTGGCCAGCTATGCCGTTTCCTTTCATCCGGCCGGCAAGCTGAACGGCATCATTCTGGGTCATTACGTCAACGTTTTCCGAACCTGAAAGCGCGTCGACAGTGTCGGTGAATTACCGGAGACGTCTGGTCTGGAACACGCATTGCCCGCAATGCTGGCCAGGATCACATCAGCGAGCCACGTAGAACCTCCATATTGCCAATCCGGGCCTGGATTTCAGCAACGCCCCGATCGTTGGCTGAATCGGTAATGCCGAGAATCGGTATGTTATCGGGCATCCGTTGCAGTACATTCACCACCAGCCGATAATCGGACCGGAAGTCATGGTTCCAGTCAGAAATGCAGTGCGCCTGGTCAACCACCACCAACCCGACGGATCCGGCGATCGGCAGCAAAACGCTTTCCGCAAACTCGTCATTGGCAAGTCGTTCAGGCGAAATCAGAAGCATATCGGCCTTGTTTGACCGAAGCTCATTCATCAGCTTCGGCCATTCTTTCCTGTTTGTCGAATTCACCGTCAGGGTCTTGATGCCAAGTCTGTCAGCGGCAGCGATCTGATTCCTCGTGAGAGCGGGCTTATGCGACACCAACAGGGTGGGTCCCTGTCCTCGCTTCCGGAGAATGTATGTCGCGATGAAGTATATGGAGCTCTTGCCCCAGCCCGCGCGCTTAACAACCAACATGCGTTTCCGTTGATTTACGACAGCGTCGATCGCCGCCCACTGTCCGTCCCGAAACAGGGTCGACTGGTCGTTCAGTGCCGTGCGTAGTAGGGCAAGCGCCTCCTGTCGACTGGTATTGATCTGCGGACCGGTTCGCTGTGGGTCCCTCGACGCTCTCCAGATGCCTGAAGAACCGAATATTTCTCCAGGCGCGACTTTCCATCCGACAAGAGCCTCGGCGGCACCCATCGCCTTTCTGCCGACACGCTGCAGTCTCGTGATTCGTATGGCGCCTGTTCCACATGCGACCGCCAGATTTCCGTCAAGCACTGTCCCTGCTTCACCCTGTCCGTCCGTTGGAAATCCTGAAAGCAGCCTTATCCGCTCGCCCCTGACGGTGGTCCAGGCGCCAGGGCTGGGAGAAAGGCCCCTGATCTGGCGGTCTATGAATCGTGCTGACCGGGTCCAGTCTATGCGAGTCTCTGCCCTGCCGATTTTTCTGGCATAGGTAATTCCCTGATTCCGCTGAGACTCCGGTGCCAGTTTGTCCAGTCCGTCAAGTGCTTCAGTGATGAGCGAGGCACCCAAGACGGATAACCGGTCATGTAGGTCACCGGTTGTATCCGATATCTTGATCGGCGTGGTGGCGCGAAGAAGTACCGGCCCTGTATCAAGACCCGCATCCATCTGCATGATTGAAATCCCGGTTTCCGAATCTCCAGCCATTATCGCCCGGTGAATGGGCGCCGCACCGCGCCAGCGCGGCAGGAGGGAGGCGTGGATATTGATGCAGCCGAATCTGGGAGAATCGAGGATTTTCTGCGGCAGAAGCAGTCCATAGGCTACAACCACGGCGATTTCGGCTTCCAGTTCGGCGAATGCGGACTGGTCCGCTAAGGACCGCAGGCGGTTGGGATGCCGGACTGGAAGGCCCAGTTCCACCGCACGGACATGGACGGGTGTTCGGCGGTCCTTCTGGCCCCGGCCAGCAGGGCGCGGCGGCTGGCAGTAAACGGAGACGATCTCATGCCCAGCTGCGTTCAGGGCATTGAGTGCCGGAACCGAAAAGTCGGGCGAGCCCATGAACACGATTCTCACCTGCACCTCCAAGCCAGTTTCGCCCGTGGTTGCCCTGCCGCATGTCCGGCCTCATCTGGCTGCCATCGGGCTGTTCGCTTTCATCGACCACCCGGCCTGGTCCTGCAGCCATCTGTAAGTGAACGGCATCCGCGGACCTACGCCCTTGTGCGCTCCCGTTTCAGCTTTATCATTTTTCTGGTGATCATCTGTCGTTTCAATGGCGTTAGGTAATCGATGAACAGCCGACCGTTCAGATGGTCAATCTCATGCTGTACGCATCTCGCCCAAAGATCGTCAAATTTCTCTTCCTGATGCCCGCCATCGATGTCCTGCCAGCGTACACGCACTTCAGAAGGGCGTTTGATTTCAGCAAACTGCTCGGGAATCGATAGACAGCCTTCCTCCCGGACTTCCCGCTCTTCGGATCTCCACATGATTTCCGGATTGAACAGCACAATGGGGTTCGGCTCCTTGACGCAATCCATCACAATCAGGCGCTTGAGCACACCCACCTGAGGTGCGGCCAACCCAACACCAGGCGCGTCATACATTGTCTGCAGCATGTCATCAGCCAGCCTTCGTAGATCTGGCGTGATTTCCTCCACTCGCAGGCAGGTCCTTTTGAGCCGTGGATCGGGATGGATCAGGATGTTTCTGACTGTCATGCGGCGCATGTATGCCACCGATATTGGTTTCGCAACGTGGCTTGCGTCCGCGCATATGTCATTTAGCCTGAGCCATGGGAAAATGGAGAATGGCCGAATGGACTTTGATGAACGCATCGACCGTCGAGGCAGCAATTCAGCGAAATGGGACCTGATGGAACGGCTATATGGAGTCTCGAACGACACCGGCATCGCCATGTGGGTCGCGGACATGGACTTTCGGGCGCCGGACTGCGTTCAGAAAGCTTTGCAGAGAATGATGGAGGTCGGTGTATATGGCTATTTTGGCGACGATCGGGCCTATCTGGACTCGATCCGTTGGTGGATGCGCGAGCGGCATGGGTGGGAAGTCGATCCAAAGCATGTTTTCACGACACATGGGTTGGTGAACGGCACATCGATGTGCATTGAGACATTCACGAAACCCGGTGATGGCATCGTTGTCTTCACGCCTGTCTACCATGCCTTCGCAAAGGTGATCAAAGGCTCCGGTCGACGCGTGGTGGAATGCCGCCTTGTCAATGACGACGGCAGATACAAGATGGATTTCGACCGCTACGATGCACAGATGGATGGCAGCGAAAGGATGGCTATCCTCTGTTCACCTCATAATCCGGGTGGACGGGTCTGGACGGACGCGGAACTGCGGGGAGTCGCCGCATTCGCCCACAGGCACGATCTGACGTTGGTCTCTGACGAGATTCACCATGATCTTGTCTATCCCGGGCAGAAACACATACCAATGACATGCATTGATGGCGTTGAGGACCGGCTGGTGATGATGACCGCGTCCACCAAGACGTTTAACATCGCCGGTGCGCATGTGGGCAACGTCATTATTTCCAACGACAGCATGCGGACATGTTTCGCGAAGCGAATGCTTGGCCTGGGAATGTCGCCCAACGCATTCGGCATGCATATGGCAACGGCCGCTTACTCTCCGGAAGGGGCTGCATGGGTGGATGAGCTTGTCGCCTATCTGGATGTCAACCGCAGGCTCTTTGATGATGGAATCAACGCCATCCCCGGGCTCTCGTCGATGTCTCTCGAAGCTACCTATCTCGCCTGGGTCGATTTTACGGATACAGGCATGCCCACCGAGGAGGTCACCAGGCGGATCACGGGTGACGCCTGCATCGCGGTGAATTTCGGACCGACATTTGGTTCCGGGGGCGAATCTTTCATGCGCTTCAACATCGGTGCACCGCGCAGTGTCATTGAGGAGGCCGTGAACCGAATGCAGGAGGCGTTCAGGGATCTTCAGTAAATTTCCTCACCTATGCGAACTCGTGGTGCGGGACTCAGGCGCAGCAAGACAGTGCTGCAGTGCCGTTCCCCATACGACTTATTTTTTAGTTGGAAACGGATATCCGTCGCTCCTCTGAAAGGCGCAACACCCAGATTAGTGTGATTCCGACTGCACGACACATGATGCTCAGAATCGGACAGATGAAAACTGCAGTTTCGGCGTAAAAAAAGAGACTGCCATCTGTCCCAGGGCGAACGCTCCCAGATTCACGCGCTGAGGGTAGGTGGCTGTTTGAACGGGAAGGTCAAACGGCTGCCGGGGCGCAGCCTCTCCGCAATATCCCGGGAGATCAGGTGCGGCAGCAGGCGCGGCTACAGGCATGATGCAGGTGTGGCAGGAGGAGGGGTGCAACCCGGAACGGAAATTGTAGTGGCTCCGGACCAGAGGGCGTCCGGATGGCGGGTCACGAGTGGATCCGCCGGTTTGTCTGCGCTGACCACCGGGCGGTTGGGAAGCTCAGGCACCATCTCAGCCGAGGGGGAAAGAAGCCGAACTGGAAAGGCGGGCGGCAAGGGGAATGCCGCCAAATCCCGGGCCAATCGGACATCTACGAGCGACCTGCGGAGGTGAACACGACCGTCGGCGGGGCCATCGAGGGGTACTGGTGTATCTGGTCGAATGCGTCGCGAAACTGACGCTCCTCAAACAGGTTGACCGCAGAACGCCGAACCGGTCGGAGACGGAACGATCGAGCTCCCACCGCTTCGGTGTAGAAGTGGGGTGGTATAGAGGATCGAAATCTATGCCGCTTTATTTTGGTTCAGCGGTCGACCATCTCGTGAAATCGGCAAAAGTGAACCGATAACTGGAAAATGAACAAGTAAAAGCCTGCCATGCTAAGCGTAAACAGTTTCTGACCATCGCTGCAAGACATAAGGGGTATCGAATGCAGATCATCTAGGAGTGCAACGTAATCGTGCTCTGGTGGGCCACCTGCAGGAAGATAGAAGATATTGGTTACAGATTGACTTTTCATCGCAGCAATGCGTGCCTTGACGGCATCAGTTGCCAGATTTCGTTCCTTTAAGCGTCCCTCAATTGCGGAGAACCTAACTATAGGTGCAAATACTATCTTTGGTGCAACGGCCCGGTCATTGCCCTTCGAGATATCGCAAGAATTGGAAAGCACAATGCCGCGGACTGAGCGCACTTCGCCAGCATCAAACGAGTATAGCTGGAGCCCGCATCTGACATCGCCGTGCAACATGGACGCGGCGTCGGGTTCATGTGCCGAGGAAATGTAATAACCCTTCTTTGCTCTTCTGTTCAGAGCATCAAGATTCCGAACGAGCTCCTTCCGTGCGGGTTTTGCCGTCAGATATTCGGGGATCTGAACATTGAATTGCTCTGTGTCGAATGTCGTTCGCTCTTTCAGGACTCATAAAGACTATCAAGATCATCGAAGATGGCTGCTTCAAACGCGTCGCCGAGTCGCTCTTGCCGTGCGCATAGCGATGCGTAGATGGTAGCCATGTCGCGAGCGAAGTCCGAAAACTTAACCTGTTTGGCAGAAATCATTGCTTGCTCAGAAATCTGGCTATAGCTAGGAGTGGTCTTCGTTACCACGTAGCTTGGCGTTTCGTGAACTGGCCATTCGGGTCGCCCGGTCGCCATTACGGCTCCAACTGCAAAATCCAATGCACCGGTTGCTGTCTGAGAAGTGCGGTTTGGGAATATGTCATTCATAAGCTGGCCCCATTTCTTGAATTGCCTCTGCCGTCAAACAGTCAAAGAAATTTTTCTTATTAAATTGTCTTAGATTCTCAAGACCGTCGCCTAGATTTCCAGCGAAATTTCGAATGTCAGATACGTTTACGTTCCTGATCGAGTCGATATCTACGAGAACACCTGACACCGCGTTGCAGCCGATCTTTCCAGTCGTCCCCGTGGCAATTGAAAGGATGTGTACAATATTATCTTCCCAATGATGCACTCGAAGCGTAATGTGTTCACCAATCACCATAAGGTCGCCCAACTTTATGTTCATCGCGATCTTCTTGATTTGCTCCCGGTAAGTTGGAGCTTGGATCAGATTCACGTATTTAACTGAATAGCGTTCGATTGCCCTTGGCAGGTTAACTTTTGCGGTGCGTGCCACAACGTCCAGAATGAACGGCTTGAAGTTCGGCTACTTCGGATACGGTGATTTGCGGCCGACGATCACGTTTCGATCACCAGCCAAGATAGAGAATTCGTCGATTTCGATGCGTTGGATAGGAGCGAACTGTAGGTTCGCGTCGTCCTTTCGCATCGGGAAGGGGATTTCAGCTACTGGAAGCCTCGAAACCTTGGTTCCCTGTCCGAGGTCGTGCAGCAGAAAGCCGGGCAGAATATCAGCCAACGGCGGCACATCTTTCAACCGCATTTCGAATACAGCTTCGACCAAGGGTGCGTGCTCAAGTGTCTTTGGTAGCTGTGTCATGGTTTCTCCCGATTGGCTCGTATGTAGCTTGCTTTCGAAGCCATAACAAGGCGTGATTAGCATGCGATTGCCTCAATAAACCTACGTCGGCGGTCGAAGATTGCCGGAAGTTCGGGTAGTGCGTCCGCCTGAAATTCTGTTTTCGCCGAGGCGCTGTGCGGGTAGGACGGCAGCTGTTGGGTTCACCTTGGTTCGCATATTCATCTGAATGTGGACCGAATTTCAGATGGACACCGTTTCGATTCGGTTGAAATTGCTTCCAGACGCGGATTCCAGTATTTTCATGGTCTATGAGCGAAACGTTGTACAATGATGGAGCCGCTCGACAGTCTGACATGCCGGAACTTGTGTCCGGCATCGATGAAGAACGGATTTTAGCCAGCATCAGACAGGCGGCTGAAGCGACACTGGCCGTTTGGCCCGAAGCCCATGCAGCAGTGCTGTTTGGCTCAAGGGCGCGGGGGGACCAGACGCCGGAAAGCGATTGGGACATCGCCTTTATCACCCGAACCGGCGACAGGGTGGACGTCATCCCCAAAGGGCTGCCAATCGAGGCACTTGAATATGATATTCATGTCCTGGCCGTTCCGGACAGCCTAGCGCGACGCAAGGCCCTTTCAATAGGGCATATCGGACACGGAATTTCCAGAAACGGAAAAACACTGGCCGGAAAATGGGATCCACCTAAAATCGAAGGAAAGCCAGTCATGGAACCGGACAGGTACGGAAGATTCATCAATAATGTCTCCCTCCATCTCCAGCAGGCGGCTAGCCGTAGCGCTGAAGCCAGTACTGACTGGGAGAGCGCCGATCATGATTCTGACCATTTCGTAGCCAATTCCGCCAACGCCGCCGAACATCTAGCCAAGGCCATGCTTGGCCGACATGGTATTGACGTTGACTGGACACATGACGTCAGTCGGCTTGCCGATCAGGCGGAGCAGGCCGGACACAGTGGTCTGGCCTCGCGTATTCGCCAGATGAACGGCCTTACCGGAAGAGATCATGTGGTCACCTATAATTCCAGTGATGCTGCCAGTCTCGGTCACGCTATCCAGCGCCTGCCTGTCGTCATCCAGCAGCTTGGAGATGAACTCGCCGCCGCCGCCAGTGATCCCGGAGTCTCGGACGCTGCGACCAACGCAGCCCGCAAAACCATCGCAAGGGCGGAGAAAGCAGCCAGCATCCTCCGCCAGGCGATCGAGTGTAATGACGACGGCCCCCCTCCTTCATATGAATGGCTGGCACCGTTGGCCGGAATACGCCGTACGCTGCTGCGTGGGTTTGAACGTCTGGCCGAAAGAATGCGGTTACTGGAGGGCGGTGAAGGAGAAAATTCCACAGCCAGATAAAGGGGACACTTCCCTGCGACCGGTTATTGCGTCGGCTGCACCCAAAAACCGGCACCCGGCGAAACGTCCTGGCTGCCGGGCGAGGTTTCCATACGATTGGACGCCTCTCCCGGCGGCTTGAATCCGGGAGCGCTTCCATTGGTCAGCTGCGCTGGTCCAACGGCATGATAGTGTTCCAGTTTCACCGCGGGAGTGTCGCCCCCGCCCGACCGATTCGCGGCGATCTGTGTCAGCGGAACCGGGCTTCCCCAGGGAGCTACGCCCCAGAGTGACGCGGGAGCAGGGAAGGGACGTCGGATATCGGGAATGTCAGCTCCTTTGGAACCAAGCGGCTCGCAGGTCAGGGCCGCGCCTTGATGGCCACCTCATTGCTGTCTGATCTTGGTCTGGGGCGCAGTACATGAGGTATCGATGGGTCATAGAGGGCGCTGTCCCTGAACCCGCTAACATGACCAAGGGCTGGGCCTACCAGAATCAGGGCCGTCCGAGTGATTTTTCTGGCCCGGACGCGTGCGTGGATGTCCGTTAGCGTTCCCCGAAGAACGATCTGGTCCGGCCAGCCGACCCGATGCGCAATGACAACGGGACAGTCGGCACCATAATGGGGTGAGAGCCTCCGAACAATGTCGCGAAGCGCCCGTATGCCGAGATGTATCGCCAGGGTCGTGCCGGTTAGGGCAAAGTTCTCCAGCGTTTCACCCGACGGCATCGCCGTCGACTTCATTGATACGCGTGTCAGCACGAGCGACTGCGCAACCTCGGGAATCGTGAGTTCCTGGCCCAGCGCCGCTGCGGCGGCGGCATAGGCGGGAACGCCTGGAATGATCCGGTATGGAATGCCGTCCGCCTCCAGCAGACGAATTTGTTCGGCAATGGCACCATAGAGCGACGGATCACCTGAATGCACCCGCGCCACATCCTCACCACGTAGATGTGCGGAGCGAAGCTCCGCGTGGGTCTCGTCCAGCGTCATTGAAGCTGTGTCAAGTACCCGTGCACCGGCCGGTGCCCGCGCCACCACCTCCCTGGGTACCAGGGAGCCGGCAAACAGACAGACCGGGCAGGCCGAAATCACCCGGGCCGCCTTTAGTGTCAGCAGTTCCGGGTCGCCTGGCCCCGCTCCTATGAAATGAACCGTCATGATCGCCAGACTTTCATGCCTACCTTAACGAACACGGATTTGCGCTCCGACCTGAACAGCGCGCCCACCGCGCCGCAGCTCAGCTTTCCTGTGGCGATAGGGTTCGCGGAATGAACGTTTCGCCGGACATGCATGCTGGAGCACATCATCCCACATCCTGGAGTTCACCGATCCGTTGCCCGTAGCCGCGCGGAGTGTACATGCGTGGCCCATCGCCAAGCGATATGAGCCGCGTCTGCGAAGAACCGACGATCACAAGCGTCAACATGTCAATACCATCCACCCCAAGTTCGCGGAGCCGCCGGTAGGTCAGGCTTTCCCCTGACCGGCCGATGCTGGATGCCAACATGACCGGGCAGTCCCCGGGACGATGTTTCAGCAGAATGTCCCGCGCCAATGGGAGCAGGTCGCGCCGACGCTTTGATACGGGATTGTAAAACGCGACCACGAAATCTCCCTCCGCCGCTGCGCGTACGCGCCGCAGGATATCATCGCGTGGAGTTAGAAGATCGGAAAGAGAGATGGCGCAGAAGTCGTTTCCCAGAGGTGCGCCCGCACGTGCCGCCGCTGCCTGTAGCGCCGAAATTCCCGGTGCGGTGACGACCTCGACACGCCGCGCCGCATCCGACAGCTTATGAGACCTGCGATTGCCGTTCAGGAGTTCGAAGACAAGCGCCCCCATCGCATAGATTCCAGCATCGCCGGAACAGACCAGCGCCACCGATCTGCCTTCGCCCGCCCGCTCAAGGGCGTAACGGCATCGCGCCGTCTCACCGCCAAGAGGGAAATCCCTGCGCTGCTTGCCTGCGGCCAACGTCTCCAGGAGATCGATGTATAGACCGTAGCCCACAATCTCGTCCGCTTCCGCCACCAGCCGCGACGCCTCTGGAGTGCGCCAGGAGGCATGTCCCGGCCCGATTCCCACCAGTGCCAGACGGCCTCGAAGTCGTCCCCGGGGCTTCGATACCGGCTGCGGGGCGGCTGCAAGCGCACAGGTGGCGTTCGCGCTCTTCACCTTTGGCCTCATAAGAACAGCCTCCGGCCCAGCCGCCGCAAGGGCTGCAGCTTCGGCAACTCCATGGCAGCCAACCTCGGCGAATACGATTTCAGAGGGATTGGCCAGCCTTGACGTCTCGGCCTCAAGTTCCGTTGCCGTGAATGTCCTGAGCGACGTTCCCAGTTTGGAGGATAGCGCGTTCACGGCCGGCTCGTCCGATTTCAGGTCAAGCGTGAAGAGCCCCATGAGCGCACCCGATGCCGCCTCAGCCCCATCCAGAACTTTCAGCGCCAGCGCCTCAAGCTCTGCGGGCGGACAGTTCCGTGAGCAACCCACACCCAGCGCCAGGCGTTGCGGATGGAAGGCCAGTGCGCCTGGCCGTGCCGGAGACAGCGTCGCTTCGACTGTCACCACATTCCGTTCAGCGGTACTGGCGCTGGCGAGCGGCAGCGCCTGGAGCCATTCCGCATTATGCGCCTCGTTTCCGAGGATTCGCGCTCTGCCGCCTGACAGGAGTCGCGCCATCGCGGCCCTGGCCAGTTCCGGAGTGCCCAATGTCCACCCGACCGGCGGTTCATCAAGCGAAATTCCCAGCGCAACGTCGCCAGCGGTTGTCACTGCAGCCACTCCGCCCAACGCGTTGGCTACCTGCCGGGCCAGACGGTTGGCGCCACGATGGCCACCGAGCAGAGGAACCACGACGGCTCCATTGTCGGACACGGAAACCACCGGAGGCTCCCTATGCTTGTCTCCGAGCAGCGGTGCGACGGCGCGGATAAGAATTCCGCTGGCGCAGACCCCGATGACAGGAGTTCCAGCGGCAAAGAGCGAGCGGCAATGCTCAAGCGTATCGGAAAAGAAGGCATCGGCCTCCCGCACTCGACCTTCCCGTCCGTGCAGCGGAGCGCCCAGCGATGCGGCAACCTGGTGGGCCGTCGCTTCTCCGGTCCCAGAGACCGCAAGGATAACCGGGGTTACAGCCATGGATCCGAGCTTCCCTTGACCAGGATCATCGAAAAATAAGGCGCGATATCGGGAGCGTCCGCCAGCGGACAGACATGCTCTTCCGTAAGGGTTGCGCGTTCAATGTATGTGGCCTGATCGAGCAGCCCAAGTCGCTCGATTACTGTTCTTAGTTTCCACAGATGCCGTCCCACTTTCAGAAGGGCAACGCTGTCAGCGCCACTCATCTGGCGCATAAGCTCGTCTTCCGGCAGTGTCCCTGGCAGGACCGTTAGCCGCCCGTCCCGTGCTGCCAGAGGCATCCCCGCCCTTGCGGCACAGGCGGTGAGTGATGTCACACCCGGAACGACTTCGACTCTGAATCGGTTGACCAAGCGGGCGTGGAGATACATGAACGAGCCGTAAAGGAACGGATCGCCTTCGCAGAGGCATATCACGTCGTCACCGGCTGATAGCGCCGCCGCAATTTCCGCTGCGCCTCTATCGTAGGCGTTCTGTGCCGGTTCACGCGCCGTTGTCATTGGCACATTGATGACGATTTCGCGTATGTGACTCCGAATCAGATCGGTGGCGATGCCTCGCACAAAGCTCTCCTCCCCGGCAGGAGCAGGATAGGCAATGACCGAAGCCGTCTCAATCAGCGCAGCTGCCTTTCGCGTGATCAGGCCCGGATCGCCAGGGCCCAGTCCGATCCCGTACAGCGTGCCCGTCACCTCTTCACTAGGCTCCACTGCATGACCGGCATGAGAGGGCGCCAGCCCGTTAGACTGCCCACCGGAGAGGTGCGACCGACGGCGATGCGGATCAGCTGTCCGCCGTGGAGTCCGTGGAGCTCCAGCATCCGTGCTTCGGTCTCCAGAGTGACCGCGTGGGCGACCAGTCGGCCGAGCGGACGAAGCGCCCCCCACGCCGTATCGAATACATCGGCTGTCAGACCACCACCGATAAACACCGCGTCGGGCACGTTGAGGCCGCGCAGCGCCGCAGGTGCTTTGCCATCAATGAGCTGAAGCCCGGGCGTTCCCAAAGCTGCCGCATTCCTGGCCGCGAGAGTGCGGCGTTTGGCATTGGGCTCGATTCCCACTGCCTGGGCCTCTCGGGCCGAGCGCATCCATTCGATTGCGACCGAGCCGCAGCCCGAACCAATGTCCCAGAGAAACGCGCTACGCATTGGCATCAGTTTAGCTAGGGCGACGGCTCTGACCTCCTGCTTCGTCATCACTCCGTCATGCTCGAACAGGTCATCAGGCAGACCAGCGATGCGCGGAAGGAGCAAGGCGTCGGAGGCCGCACTGCACTGCACCGCGAGTGTATTGAACGCGGGAACGCTATGCGCCCATTCGGAGGCGATACCTTCAACGCGCTGTTCGTCACTACCCCCCATGGAGGTAAGCGCTGTCATTGACGAGTTGCCAAAACCACGCTCCGTCAGGAGGCGGGCGATTCGGGAAGGTGTGTCCTCACCGGTTGTCAGGACCAGAAGCCGTTGGTCGGGCTGGATGAACGGGATCATCTGTTCGAGTGGGCGACCATGGACCGTGAGGGTTTCCACATCCGCTAAGCTCCACCCCATTCGCGCCGCGGCAAGCTGGAACGCCGAAAGTTGCGGGTGGTAGGTTATCTGCTCAGGTGGAATAACGCGCCCAATGCGCGCGCCGACGGAGTACCAGAGCGGGTCGCCGGTTGCGAGCACGACTACCCGCCTGCCGCGATTCGATCTGAGCTGGTCAATCAATGCGTTGAACGGTGAAGGCCACCCGACACGTTCCGCGGTAGCCGAAATCGACAGCCTGTGGTGGCGGTCGCCGCCGAAGATGATCTCAGCGGATTCTACCACAGTCCTGGCAATGGGGCTGAGGCCCTGCATTCCGTCCTCTCCAATGCCAACGATATGCAGCCAGTTCTCACTCATGACGGCATCCCTGCGAATATTCCGCCAGCGCGTTCACGGCGGCACTCGCCATCGCGGATCCGCCGCGCCGCCCCCTGAGCGTGACGAAGTCGCAGCCGCGGGGATCTGTGGCCAGCTCGGCCTTTGAGGCCGCCGCTCCGATGAAGCCCACAGGGAAGCCGAGGATCACTGCCGGTTTCGGCCATCCGTCATCAAGCCGATCAAGGAGATGAAAGAGCGCTGTCGGGGCATTGCCTATCACGGCCACCGCACCTTCGACCCTGTCACGCCAGAGATCAACAGCCGCAGCCGAGCGGGTTGTGCGCAGTTGTCTGGCCAGTGACGGGACGACAGGCTCGTTAAGCGTGACGATCACATCATTGTTCAGGGGAAGCTTCCCGCGGGATATCCCAGCGGCGGCCATTTCGCAGTCGCAGAGAATTGGGGCTCCGGAGACAAGTGCCCGTCGCGCCGCCTTGGCCGCGCCGGGTGAGTGGAGGAGGCAGTCGGCCACATCCGTCATGCCACAGGCATGGACCACACGCATGGCCAGGCGGGTCATGTCTGGGTCGAACCTGTCCAGCCCGGCTTCCATCCGAACGATGGCGAAGCTTTCGGCATAGATGGATTCCGGATCCTTCAGATATGGACGCATGCTGCTGGCCCCTTTGGAGTGCTCAGAGAGCCGACGGAACCCCCTGAACGGATGGTCATGTCAGTCCGGTACCTGCCGGGCGCTTTCCGGGCCAAGAGGGTGGTTCGCATGGGGATAGGGAGCATGATGGTGGTGGTGATGATGGTGATGATGATGATGGCCGGCGCGGTGGTGGTGGTGATGATCCATGTCGAGTCTGCATTCACCCGTGCAGAACGTGTCGCAGAGCGGGCAGTCGGCAATGTTTGAACCAGGCGCGTTTGCGCCCTGTCCCTCGACATGGTGATGATGGCTTTCCTGCACCGCGCCCACCTCGGATTCGAAACCGAGCACCTGCGTGCGATATTTGCACATTGAGCAGTTGGGTGGTGGAATCTGTCCGATCTGTTCGGTCACCCGCTCGGCAAAGGTCTCCAGTACCTTTGGGTGATCGTTCAGGTAACCGGTCTTGAAGAACTGGATTGCCGGATGCCTTGCCGCAACCCGGTCGGTGAAACCGTAGATTCGATCAACCAGTATGCCCGTGAACAGAAAATATGGAAACACGATCACCCTGCGGTAACCAAGCCGCGTCACATGTTCCAGACAGGGTTCCACCAAAGGAAAGGTGACCCCGGAATATCCGACCTCGCACCAGCCGAAGCCCATACCCTCCCATAACATCCGGGCGATCCTGGCCACATTGGCGTTGGCGTCGGGATCTGACGCGCCCCGGCCGATTACGACCAGGCAAGTCTCGTGAAGGGCAATGAAGCCATTCTCCGAGTTTGCACGATCCACGGCTTCCCTGATGCGCGCGCCGGCGGCGGCGATCATTTTGGGATCCACTCCGAGTTCACGGCCGTATCTTATGTCGAGGCCATGCCTCGCCGCGTAGGTGCTTAGTACCGTCGGAATGTCATTCTTGGCATGCATCGCGGCGAACAGCATGCCGGGTACCGCAAGTATGCGATCGCATCCCGCCTCGCGCAGCCGGTCCAAGCCGTCGCGAATGACAGGATTCGCGAATTCCAGATATCCATAGTCGGTTAGCCAGTCACTGGGCAGGGAGGCGGGTAGCCGCTCCGCGAGTGTCCTGAATTCGTCGACCGCAGCCTGGCTACGTGAGCCGTGACCGCAGATCATCACACCGGTCCTGGTCATTGCCACCCACCATCTGGCAGGCCGCCATGTGCGGAGCGGTTCCAGGTGATGGTTCTGGCGCAGATCCTGAACCAGACGTGAGGCATGACTGCAGATGCCACGGCGATTGTGCTGACGGCTGGCCAATTGCCAGGATCGGTGGTTTCGGTGATCAGGCCAACATGCCCGACAGCCAGGTCGGCAGAAACGGTTTCCATCGGGCTCCTTCCTTCCGTAATTCCAGGTGGAAAGAGGAGCGGCACTACTTGTCGCGATCCTGACGACGTGGCCATTCGCCCCCTGGATGGGTCGGCGTCTGGACACTCTCCTTTCCGGCCCCCCAGGGGCTTCGTCCGACGCCAGAATAAGCCCCGCCAAATTCAACCGCAACAGAATTACACCGGGATTTCGGCGACTCATTCGGTTCGCCACATCTTGCAGGGTGGCTCGACTTATGGGACAGGCTCTGGAGTGTTAGCGGCAGGGGAGCATTTTGGATGGGCCAGCTTGTAGACGGCGTCTGGAAGACGGCAGTTCCACTGATCGCGTCCGGCGCGGATGGAGAATTCCGCCGCAGACCGGCTGTGTTCCGTAACTGGATCACCTCTGACGGAGCGCCAGGCGTTTCTGGAGAAGGAGGGTTCAAAGCCGAATCCGGACGCTATCATCTCTACATCGCATGGGCCTGTCCATGGGCCCATCGCACCGTGATTTTCCGCAAACTGAAGGGGCTGGAGACCCTGATCGGCCTTTCCGCCGTCCATCCCGAAATGCTGGACGACGGCTGGACCTTCAGGAGGAACGATAGCGGGGCGACTGGTGACCGGCTTTACGGGCTGGAATTCGCACGCGATCTATACCTTAGAGCGGATCCAGAGGCGAGCTGTCGGGTCACCGTGCCGATTCTCTGGGATCGGCAGCGTGAAACGATCGTGTCGAACGAGAGTTCGGAAATCATAAGGATGTTCAATTCCGCGTTTGATGGGATGACAGGCAACACGGTGGATTTCTGGCCAGAGGATTTGCGGGACGCCATCGAGCCCGTTAACGCCCGCATCTACGATACATTGAACAACGGCGTTTACAGGTCAGGCTTCGCCACCACCCAAAGCGCTTACGAAAATGCGGCTCTTGCGCTCTTTGAAACGCTTGACTGGCTTGAGGAACGCCTGTCCTCAAACCGGTATCTGATTGGTGATCGGATTACGGAGGCCGACTGGCGGCTATTCCCGACGCTGGTGCGGTTCGATTTGGTCTATTTCGGCCATTTCAAGTGTAACCGGAGGCGATTGATCGACTATCCGAACCTCTGGGCTTACGCGCGTGAGCTCTATCAGTGGCCCGGCGTGGTCGAGACGGTCAACTTTCTGGACATCACGCGACATTACCACTACAGCCATCCCGAGATCAATCCGCGTCGAATCGTTCCGATCGGGCCGAAAGTTGATTGGGAAGCACCACATGGGAGGGGTTGATCGTGCTGGCAAACTGCCATGGCTCCAGGCCCGGGCCGTATGGTGAGACGGTATCCGTTCGACATGCGTTGGACTGGACTGCAGGGCAGCGTGAACACGAGGACCGCCGATGACAACCTGGATTACCGTCTGCGACACCTGCAAGCGTGACGGCTGGGAAACCGGCGATATGGTGCTGACGGATGGCGAACGGCTTGCCGAACTGGTCGAGGCGGAGACCAACGGTGACTCCAGTGTCAGGATGCGACGGATGAGCTGCCTGATGGGCTGCGGAAAAGGCTGCAACGTGGTGATCCAGAGCAGGGACAAGGTTTCATACACGCTGGGTGATTTCGTTCCTGACAAGGCTGCCGCAGAAGCGATCGCGAAATATGCGCGGCTTCATGCGGTCAGCGAAAGCGGTGTGGTTCCCTACCGGCAGTGGCCAGATGCGGTGAAAGGGCACTTCGTCACCCGCCACCTGCCGATTCCCAGGGAATGACCCCGCAGGTCCACCGCGATCATGGCGGAGACCTTGATGCCGCCATCCGGATGTTTGGAGGCATGCGCAGTGATTGGCTGGACCTTTCCACTGGAATAAATCCCATACCCTATCCTGTAACGAAACTGCATCATGACTGCTGGTCCTCGCTTCCCGATACCGCCGCGGCGCAGGCGCTTGAGCGTGCCGCACGGCGATTCTGGCGAATTCCGGACTCTTCTGCGGTTCTGGCCGCTCCCGGAGTTTCGGCTCTGATCGCCCGCATTCCGGAACTCGCTCCACCGGGCACTGTCCGAATCCCTGTGCCAACATATGGAGAGTTTGCAACCGCTTTCGGGGCGTATGGGTGGAGGGTTGGTGACGTAAACCCTGCTGCGGATATCCTTGTGCATCCAAACAATCCGGACGGGAAGTGGCAGGTGCTTACGGATATCGAAGCGCCTCTTGTGGTGATTGACGAGAGTTTCAGTGACGTTGCGCCTGAGCGGAGCCATATCGCCGCCGCATCGCGTCCGGGCACGCTGGTCCTGAAGGGATTGGGAAAATTCTGGGGACTGGCCGGTCTGCGTTTGGGTTTCGCCGTCGGCGATCCAGTCCTGATCGCTCGGCTGGCCGAAAAACTCGGTCCCTGGCCTGTCTCCGGGCCGGCGCTGGCGATTGGAGCCGCCGCGCTTGATGACCCGAACTGGGCCGAGACGACTCGTCTGCGGCTGGCCCAGGGCGCTGGTCGGCTTGATGCGGCCATGACCGCTGCTGGTGCTTCGGTTGTAGGCGGAACGACGCTGTTCCGGCTGTATGAGGTTGATGACGCACTGGAGTGGCAGACTCGCTTCGCCCGGCGTCGGATATGGTCCCGCGTCTTTCCCTACTCCAGGACATGGCTGCGGCTTGGGCTCCCACATCCCGACCGCTGGGCGCAGTTCGAGGAGGCTCCATGAGCGCCACCGCGGTACTGGCGGCCGCCATGCTGCTGGACGCGGTGTTTGGGGAACCGCGCTGGCTCTGGTCGCGCATTCCGCATCCGGTCGTGCTGATGGGCCGTGCGGTTAGCTGGGTTGACCATCGTTTTAACCGTGGTTCGAAGCGCAGAATCAGGGGAACTGTCGGTTTCGCGTTTCTCTGCGCCATATCATTGGTGGTGGGGGTGGCGCTCTCTTCCTTCCCGGCAGGCTGGGTCCTTGAACTGGTCGCTGCCGCGATCCTGCTCGCGCAGCGAAGCCTATCCAGCCACATCGGAGCGGTCGCCGAAGCGTTACGCCTTTCAGTAGGCGATGGTCGTCGAGCGGTTTCCCTGATCGTCGGGCGTGACGTTGAAAATATGGACCGGACTTCCATCGCGCGCGCAACGGTGGAAAGTGCCGCCGAGAATCTGTCCGACGGCGTCATCGCGCCCGCCTTCTGGTTTCTGGTTGCAGGTCTTCCCGGCCTTCTGACTTACAAGCTTGCAAGCACCGCTGACAGCATGATTGGCTACCGCAATGAGCGCTACGGAGAATTCGGTTGGGCCGCGGCGCGGCTTGACGATCTGCTGAATCTGATTCCGGCCCGGCTGACGGCCGTGCTGATCATGGTGGTCCATGGGCGGGTGGACTTCTGGGACATTCGGGACGATGCCGCACGCCACCGTTCGCCCAATGCCGGATGGCCGGAGGCCGCAATGGCCCGCGTGGTTGGAATCGCGCTTTCAGGACCACGTAGCTATGAAGGGAAGATGCGGGAATTTCCCCATATATATGCGGACGGGCGGCGGCATTCCGGTCCAGGGGACATTGACAGGGCGGTCGCGGCGATCTGGAGAGTATGGGCAGCGGTATTTGCCGTCGTCACCTTGGTCACTTTCGTCTGAAACTCCGGACTGAACCTGAAATCCTGCTGTGGGTTATGCCCGGATTTGTCCCGGCATTCGCAATGGGTTCGCGTGAACCCCCGGTATGCTTCTTCGAGTCCGTCCGGAAAATGTCGCCTGGCGCGTGGGTTCCCATCCTCACGCATTGGCGGTCCCATATGGAAATGTCGGTCAGCTTGCCATCCGTTCAGCATTCTTAAGGTCAACCGATACCAGTTGGCTGACTCCCGTTTCACCCATCGTAACACCGAACAGACGGTCCATGCGCGCCATCGTGATCGCATGATGCGTGATGATCAGGAAACGGGTCTCGGTACGCCGCGTCATCTCATCCAGAAGATCGCAGAACCGGCTGACATTCGCGTCGTCAAGCGGAGCGTCGACTTCATCAAGGACGCAGATCGGTGCCGGATTCGCCAGGAATACAGCGAATATCAGCGCTAGCGCGGTCAGTGTCTGTTCTCCGCCCGAAAGAAGTGACAGCGTGCTGAGCTTCTTGCCGGGAGGCTGGCACATGATTTCCAGTCCCGCATCAAGAGGGTCGTCCACTTCAACCATTTCCAGCCTTGCCTCGCCGCCACCGAACAGATGCCCGAACAGCAGCGCAAAGTTGCTGTTCACCTGTTCGAAAGCCGTAAGCAGCCGCTCGCGGCCCTCCTGGTTCAGTGCCGCGATTCCGGATCGCAGCTTGCGGATCGCCACTTCAAGGTCTTCCCTTTCGCTGAGCAGCCCATCATGTTCCTCCTGAACCGCACATGCATCCTCCTCCGCGCGAAGGTTCACCGCGCCCAATGCATCGCGCTGCCGCTTCAGTCTGTTCACTTCCTGCTCGATCCGTTCCGATTGGGTCATTGCGTCCGGATCAACGCCAAGAGCTTCCAACAGCGCGTCGGGAGTCATCTCCCGCTCCTCGGCGATCCGGTGTACCGCATACTGAACCGCTTCCCGCGCGGCGTCAGATCGGGCTTTCGCGGCGGCTCGTGCTTCGCGCATATCGCTGGCAAAGCGTTCCGCCTTCCGCTCCGCTTCACCGGCTTCGCGCATCGCCGTCTCGCCCAGAGCCAGAGCATTCGCCGTGCTCGTCCGGTGTCCTTTCGCACGCTCAATTCCATCGGCCAGGCCGTCACGCCGCATGGTTATCCGATCCGGAACCTCCTTAGCCGCCGCGAGCTCTTCCTCGGTCTTTGTCCTTCGCCTACAGAGTTCCTCCACCCTCCTTCCTGCATTCGCCAGCCGCTGCTGCCAGCCCGCAAGCTCATCTGAGACCTCACGCAGCCGCTTCGCACGCATCTCGCCTTCATGCCTGAGTTCATCATGAACCGCTCGGCCGGACATCATCGTCGCACGCGCCGCTTCCACTGAGACCTTCACTTCCTCGACAGCCATACGCGCTGAATCCAGATCTTCGAGTTCCTGGAGCGCTTCTTCCGCTTCCCGCGCCGCATTTTGGGCCTGCCTCGCATTATCTTCATGGCGCGCTGTAGCCAGTCCCAGTGTCTCTACCTTTCCGGCGGCGATGTTGCGGTTGGCTTCGGTGCGGCTCAATGCCCGATTTGCCTCGGTCATCTTCGTGTCCGCTGTCCGCATCGCTTCGCGTGCTTCTCGGTTGGCTTCGGTCAATTCGGTCAGTCTCGCCCTGAGGCCCTCATGCACCCGTATCGCCTCATCCGCCTTTGCGGTCGTCGGAACCAGCTCTCGCCTGAGTTCCTCCAGTCGGTTAAGCTGCTGCAGCCTTAGGGCAGCGGTGTTTGGCGCGTCCTCGGCATTCGTTCGGAACCCGTCCCATCTCCATAGGTCGCCTTCCACACTGACCAGTAGCTGCCCTGGTTCCAGGCTTTCCTGTAACCGGCTGCCGTCGGCACGACCGACCAGACCCACCTGTGCGATCCGGCGTTTCAGAACGGCAGGTACCGTTACCGCCTGCGCAAGGGCTTCCACGCCATCCGGCAGCGGCTGCACATGCGCGTAGTCCGACAGCCGCACCCAACCTGTCTGATCGTTGGGCTCAACCTCCGGAACGCTCAGGTCGTCGGACAGTGCCGCACCCAGGGCCCTTTCGTATCCCGGGCTGACCCGGACCAGATCAAGCAGCTGCTCTCCCTCGCTGGCTTCGTGCTCCAACAGCTTGGACAGGGTCGCCACCTCTGTGCGCAACGCGCTTGCTTCACTTTCCGATTCCGACCTGTCGGCTCTTGCCTGCGCTTCGAGCGCCTGTACCTTTGCCCGCGCCTCATCAGCTTCGGTGAGTGCCGCTTCCGTTAGCTCCGCATCAGCAATGGCCGCCGAATGTCTGGACCTTGCCGCTTCAAGCGCCCGGTCGGCATCCGCCAATGCCGCTTCGGCTTCCTTTCGAGCGGCTTCGGCACGGAGCGCTTCATCTTTCGATCGTTCCAGCGTCTTGATCGCGTCGTTCAGCAGCCTCTGTGAGGACTGATGTTTCGCCGCGAGTCTGGCGGTATCCTCGGTCACCTGCGCGAGCGTATCCTCGCGTTCCTGCAGTTCCCGCGCTGCCTCCCGCGCTGCGTCAGCGCGCATCGACAGAGCGGTATCATGGCCGTCATCCACTGACCGCAAACCATCAGCCTCTGCATTGAGCCGCGATACCGTCTCGCCGGCATCACGCTTTAGCGTCTCTTCCCTTTCGATGTCCTGCCTAAGCTGTGCGACACGCACGGTCAGGGCGAGGATTGTCTCAACAGCGCGGGCTTCCTGATCTGCAAGCGCGTCCAGTTCGACCTGCAGCCGCTGCAGGGCCGCCGCCGCTGCGGCGTCTGCTTCGCGAAGCGAAGGCAAAGCCGCTTCCCGCTCCGCCCGCAGTTTTCCGGATGCCAGCGCCTCCCGCTCCGCGCCGCTTTCCGTTAGCAACCGCTCCCGCAAAGCCGCCTCCGCCGCCTTTCGCGTCTCATCCGCCTCACGCCACCGCCCGTAAAGAAACATCCCTTCCGCCCGCCGCAGCGCTGAGGCGATTTCGCGGTACCGTGTTGCCTGTTTTGCCTGACGCGCCAGCTGTGCCAGCTGGGAGGCCAGCTGTTCGATCACCTGATCGACACGCTGCAGGTTCGACTCCGCTCCTCCCAGCTTCAGTTCGGCCTCATGCCGTCGCTGGTAAAGCCCCGAAATCCCAGCTGCCTCCTCCAGCACCCTCCGGCGCGATCGGGGCTTGGCGTTTATCAGTTCCGAGACCTGCCCCTGTCGGACCAGTGCCGGAGAATGGGCGCCGGTCGAGGCATCCGCGAACAGCATCTGAACGTCCCGGGCCCGCATGTCCCGGGAATTGACCTTGAACGCCGAGCCGGCATCGCGGGTTATCCGCCGCGCGACCTCCAGCAGTTCACTGGAATTGAACATCGAAGGAGCAAGTCGTTCGCTGTTGTCGATATGCACGACGACTTCCGCGAAGTTGCGGGCGGGCCTGTTCGCGGCACCTGAGAAGATGACGTCGTCCATCCCTCCGCCGCGCATGGCCCTTGGGCGATTCTCTCCCATCACCCATCTGAGCGCTTCAAGGAGATTCGATTTGCCACAACCATTCGGGCCGACAACACCTGTCAGCCCTCTGCTGATCGGCAGATCCGTTGGATCGACGAAGCTCTTGAATCCGTTCAGCTTAAGTCGCGTGAACTGCAACGTTGCCATTCCCCTGCGATTCCCAACATCTGCATCGTCTAGGCAACGCTGACCAAAAGTCAATGTCTTACCCCACCATCTCGCCATTTTACGTGAATTTCGCACAAGATATCGACGAAATTCACTGGATTCCCGGAATTTCGCCAGATTCCGGGCGTTATGACACCAACAGGCTGTCAAGGAGCCTTTGCGGACTGTCCCTTCAGGCGAATCATGAACAATCGTTCAATGCGCCGGTTCCAGGCTGTTCGGACTGGAATCCCGTCTGACCCCTTTCCACCGCGGCGGTGACGGAAATTGAAAGGATTCCGTCACGATTTTCCTTGACCCAGGCATTTCATTCGCGGCAAAGAAACCTTGCATGGTGCCCCGAATTCCGTGCGAAGCACGTGGGGCTGAACTGGGAATCTGGTGACGGCGACCCAATCCAGGGCCGGAAGCCAGAGCCGCCCCCGCGACTGTAAGCGGAGAGCGCCCGCCAGATGGCCACTGGAGCGATCCGGGAAGGCGGCGGTGCGCAGCGACCCGCGAGCCAGGAGACCTGCCGTGCAGAGGAACCGTAAATCCTGTCGGGTGTGACAGGCTGAGGAGACAGAGACATGAATGTACAGACGTCTGCCATTGGCCAGACAGAAACCGGTATCGCCGGAATCGTTCTTGCGATTCTGGCAGGTATGTTCCTGCTGGTTGTTTCGGGCTTTGCCCAGGCAACCGTGCTGCATGACGCCGCCCACGATCAGCGCCACGCGATGGCATTTCCCTGCCACTGATCAGATGACCCGACATCTGCTGGTCAATGCGGCGCTCGCTGGAGCGGCGGCCGGGTTGATTGCCTCCGCGCTGCAGCTAACGTTCGTCGTCCCGACCCTTCTTGAGGGCGAGCTGTATGAATCCGGTGAGCGTCTGCACTTCATGGTTGATGGTACGCCCCAGAGCGAGCGGGGTGCGCCTGGCCTTGACGGCGACCTTACCCGGCACGCAATGACCGTGGCCTTTAACATCGTGACCTATCTGGGCTACGGTCTGATCCTGGCAGGTGCCATGGCGCTGGCGGAACGGCGTGGCTTTGTCGCTACTGCCCGGACGGGCCTGGTCTGGGGCATGTCGGGCTTCATTGCGATACAGCTGGCACCGGCGATAGGCCTGCCTCCTGAACTGCCTGGCACTCCGGCAACGGAGGTCGGGCCGCGACAGGCATGGTGGCTGCTCACTGTCGCCAGTTCCGCCATGGGTCTCGCGCTCATCGCTTTCACCCGTGGTCTCATTCCGTTTGCCGGCGTTGCTCTGCTGCTGTTTCCCCATCTGATTGGGGCGCCGCATCTTGATACCTACTGGGGCGTTGCTCCACCTGAACTGGCTGCGCATTTCGTCACTCTCAGCCTGGGAGCGGCGCTTGTGGGCTGGACATCGCTAGGGTTTCTCTGCGGCTGGTTCCGGGAGCGGCGTCACGATTCCCTGTAGGCGACCTGATCCGCCTGTCGAGCACTTTTGCGCGTAGAATGTCGGTGCGCAGGATATGCTGTCACACTGTTTATGAGGTTTCCGATGCCTGCCAAAATCCCGACCACTGTCATTACCGGATTTCTGGGCTCCGGAAAGACCACGCTGATCCGGCACCTGCTGCGCAATGCGGATGGCCGCCGCATTGCGCTCATGATCAATGAGTTCGGTGAGCTCGGTGTTGACGGTGAAATACTGAAACACTGTGGAGACCGCAGCTGCGCTGAAAGTGATGTTCTGGAGCTCAGCAACGGATGCATATGCTGCACGGTCGCGGAGGATTTCCTGCCTGCCATGCAGATGCTGCTCGACCGTGATACGCCGCCAGATCACATTGTCATCGAAACTTCCGGCCTGGCGCTGCCGCAGCCCTTGGTCCGGGCCTTCAACTGGCCCGAGATGTCCACGAGAGTCACCGTTGACGGAGTGGTCACGGTGGTCGATGGCAAAGCGGTTTCCGAGGGCAGATTTGCCAATAGCGTCTCAGCCGTTGATGCCCAGCGGAGGGCGGATGACAGCCTTGATCATGAAACACCGATCACTGAACTGTTCGAGGATCAGATCGCCTGCGCGGATATGATCGTCATCAACAAAACGGATCTTCTTGAGGTTAGAGAGGTCAATGCTCTTGCCGCAAGGCTTGAGGGCGAGAGTCGTGACGGCGTGCATGTTGTCAGGACATCGATGGGTGCGCTGCCGGTCGACGTCCTACTTGGCCGCAGCCAGGCCGCGGAAGGCGACATCGCCGCCCGTCACGAGGTCCATCATGACCATCATGACGATAGTCACCATGATCACGACGAGTTCGAGTGCTTCGTCGTTACACGGTCCGAAATCGACGACCCGAAAGCCTTTGCCGAAACCGTCACCGAGGTCATTCGTGCCCATGACATACTGCGCCTGAAGGGATTCGCGTCCGTCACCGGAAAGCCGATGCGCCTGACCCTGCAGGCTGTTGGACCCAGAGTGGAGACCTATTTTGATCGTCCGCTCGACAGGCTGGAGCCTCGGGAAGCCCGCCTGGTGGTGATTGGGCAATCCGGACTCGACCGCGCAGCAATCACCACGGCGCTATCCGCATGATTCAGGTTACAGGGGGTGACCCGCGTGACCCTGGAGCCACCGCTCTCCTGCGGGAAAGCCATGCGATGCTGGTGAAACTGTTTCCTGCGGAAGCGAATCACCACCTTTCCGTTGATGACCTATGCGGGCCGGACATCGCCTTTTTCACTGCCATCAGCGGCGATGGAGTCGTCGGTACAGGCGCGTTGGCTGACAGGAAATACTACGGTGAGATCAAGTCGGTCTTCGTCTTGCCCGATGCCCGAGGCGCGGGGGTCGGCACCGCCATTCTGGCTGCCATCGAGGCTGAGGCACGCAAACGCTCCCTCTCATGCCTGCGCCTTGAAACCGGCCCAGGCCTTGATGCGGCGATCCGCCTGTATAGGCGTGCGGGCTATTCCTTCAGGGAGCCGTTCGGCAGCTACAGGGACGATCCATTGAGCATATTCATGGAGAAACCCCTCACATGCCGCTCCCGCATTCGATGTGCGGCTGAAGGTTGGCGGTGAATCGGTACGGAGGCATGAGGCATGCGAGGACGCGGGAAAACTGTTGGGAGGCATGGATCGGAAAGGTTGGCCTTGAAGGTCACTGCCTCCAGACGGAGCCGATCATATGTCATGGATCCTGTTCCCTGATACAAGGCCGATATCGATGATCCACTTCACTCAGGAGGACTCACTTCAGATGACCGGGCCGGCGGGAATTCGCCTGCAGGGGGCGATGAACCCCAGCGCAGCGGGTTTCAGAACCAACCGGCATCCGTGACGCTTCCCGAAACGGTTAGGATCGAGGTCAGATGCATCTTCTTGCAGCCACGCCAGGCGCGATAGATGATGGAACGGATCCGGTCGATCTCGGCCAGACTCCGGCCGAGATCGTCTTTCTTTCCGCGGCTGATACCGAGCTGGCCGCTCTCAGCCAGGCACGGGTGGAGCTGAATGCGCGACCTTCGCTCCGGCTGGCGTCGCTTAATCATCTGCGCCATCCCATGTCGATCGACCTTCACATCGAGAACTGTGCCTCGAAGTCCAGGCTGGTCGTTGCCCGGGTCCTCGGTGGGTTGGGTTACTGGCGCTATGGCGCGGAACAGTACGCCTCTCGTCTTGAAGAGGCGGGAGTGCCCTTTGCCCTGCTTCCGGGCGATGACCGCCCGGATCCGGAACTGCGCGCACTCTGTACGGTCTCTGACCGGGACTGTGATGCTCTTTGGTCATATCTTGTGGAAGGCGGTCCGGAAAACAGTGCGAATTTCCTTCGATATGCGCGCTGGATGCTGTCGGTGCCTCAGGAACGGAGCGGATTCCAGCACAGGCCCGTGCAATGTCGGCCACTTCTTAGGGCGGGCCTGTACTGGCCTGGGGAGGGTGAAGCCGACCTGGATATGGTGCGCGGCGCCTGGTCCCCCGGAGCGCCGGTCGTGCCCATCATTTTCTATCGTGCGCTGGTGCAGGGTGCGGGGCTGAATCCGATAAACCGCCTGACCCGGAGCCTGCTGCGCCGCGGACTCAATCCGCTTCCCGTATTCGTGGCCTCCCTAAAGGATCCGGTCAGCGCCGCTACGCTCGACCACCTGTTTCAGGAAGTCCCACCCTCGGTGATTCTTAACTGTACAAGCTTTGCGGTAGGTTCCCCTCATGGAGACGGTTCCCGGAACAATCCGCTGTGCTCGAAGATGGCCAATGGCTCTTCGGTCTTCCAGGTTATGCTGTCCTCGGCTGCGGAAGACGTCTGGGAGCAGGGTCTTGCGGGCGCATCCGCCCGCGACATCGCCATGAACGTGGCGTTGCCAGAGGTGGATGGCCGTGTGTTTTCCCGAGCTGTCAGCTTCAAGGGAGAGGCATTCTTTGACGAAGCCACCGAATGCTCAATCGCGACCTACCGCGCCCGCGGCGACCGAATTGATTTTGTCGCCCAGCTTGCCGGGAACTGGGCGAGACTGCGCAGGTGTCGGCCGCAGGACCGTAGGGTCGCAGTCGTCCTTGCCAACTACCCCAACAGGGATGGCAGGTTGGCGAATGGTGTTGGTCTGGACACTCCAGCCTCTGTGGTCGGCGTGCTTAAGGCGCTGTCCGAGCATGGGTACCGCGTCTGCGGCGCTCCATCGGATTCCGATGCACTCATGCAGGAAATCCTGTCTGGGCCAACCAACTGGCTTACCGATCGCGCTGTCCGCAGCGGTGGCGAAAGCCTTCCACTTAACGTTTACCGGCAGCACTATTCGAAACTTCCACTGGAGGTAAAGGAACGGATCGAAGCACGCTGGGGCGCTCCCGAATCCGATCCGTTCTTTGTGGCCAGGGAACTGCCGGGTGAGGATCCGGACAGACACGGTGCTTTCAGGCTCTCCATTCTGAAGTTCGGAAACATCGCCATCGGAATACAGCCAGCCCGTGGCTACAACATTGATCCGACGGAAACCTATCATTCTCCGGATCTGGTTCCACCCCACAGCTATCTGGCATTCTACTTCTGGCTGCGCGTGCATTGGGGTGCACACGCGATCGTGCATATGGGCAAACACGGCAACCTGGAATGGCTGCCGGGCAAGGCGCTGGCGCTATCCGAATGCTGCCTGCCAGAGGCCGCTCTCGGGCCCATGCCCCATATCTACCCCTTCATCGTAAATGACCCCGGAGAGGGTACCCAGGCGAAACGTCGCGCTCAGGCAGTGATAATTGACCACCTCACACCTCCACTGACACGGGCGGAAACCTACGGGCCGCTTAGGGATCTTGAGGCGCTTGTTGACGAGTATTTCGAGGCTGCTGGCGTTGACCCGCGCCGTATCGACTATCTTCGTCGCGAAATCCTGACACTTACTGCCGCAACCGGGCTTGATGCCGATGCGGGACTGTCCGGCAATGACGATGAGACGGACCTCGCAAAACTCGACGCCTATCTCTGTGAGCTCAAGGAAGCGCAGATCCGGGATGGCCTGCATGTTTTCGGCGCCTCGCCGACTGGTAATGCCGCCCGTGACATACTGATCGCTCTTGCCCGTGTGCCGCGTGGAGACGGCAAGGGCAGGAACGCCTCCCTGCTGCGTGCGATGGCAGAGGATGTTGGCCTGTCCATCGATCCGCTCGACTGTGACATGTCCGCTCAGGCTTTGGAGAAGCCTGGAAGTCTCGCTAACCTCTCCGCCGATCCATGGCGCAGTAATGGAGACACGGTGGAACGCCTTGAGCTTCTGGCCCAATCCGTTCTGCGGGACGGTGGATGGAAAGACGCGGGTCCTGGTCCGGGAACGACGGCGGTGCTGGATGAGATGGAGACTGTTTTCGCTCCAGCCGTCGCGGCATGCGGGCCATCTGAGATGAACGGTTTGCTGGAGGCTCTGTCGGGAAGGTTTGTGGTGCCCGGCCCATCCGGGGCTCCCACGCGTGGAAGGCCGGATGTCCTGCCGACGGGGCGAAATTTCTATTCGGTTGACAGCCGTGCGGTGCCTACACCTGCCGCCTGGGCGCTTGGCTGGAAGTCAGCCTGCCTGCTGATAGAGAAGCACCTGCAGATTCATGGTGACTGGCCACGTGCGATGTTAGTGACCGCCTGGGGCACCGCTAACATGAGGACTGGCGGAGATGATATCGCCCAGTGCCTTGCGCTCATGGGGGTAAGCCCGCAATGGGACGGGATGAGCCGCCGTGTCACCGGATTCCAGATCATTCCCGTGAATGCGCTTGGCCGCCCCCGTGTCGATATAACCCTGCGTGTTTCGGGTTTTTTCCGTGACGCCTTTCCGCAGCAGATGGCGCTGGTTGACAGCGCCGCGCGTGCGGTGATGCAGCTTGACGAGCCGGAGGATCTTAATCCGGCAGCGGCCCGGGCGAGGGCGGGGGAATCCGCCATACGCGTTTTTGGCTCAAAGCCGGGCGCCTATGGAGCCGGACTTCAGGCAATGATCGACGAACGGCTCTGGAACGACACCAAGGATCTTGCGGACGCCTATCTGGAGTGGGGCGGATATGCTTACGCTGCCGGTGAGGAGGGACGCAAGGACCGTGCAGCCTTTGAAGCGCGTCTCAGTCAGGCGGAGGCCATTGTCCAGAACCAGGACAACCGGGAACACGATCTTCTGGATTCAGATGATTATTACCAGTTTGAAGGCGGCGCGGCGGCGGCGATCAAAACCCTGCAGGGCCGGGACAGGCCCATCTACCACAACGACCATTCGCGTCCCGAGCGACCTGTCATCCGTACCCTGGACGATGAGATCGGGCGGGTGGTGCGGAGCCGGGTGGTCAACCCCAAATGGATAGCGGGGGTTAAGCGCCACGGCTATAAAGGTGCGTTTGAAATCGCAGCCACGGTGGATTATCTCTTCGCATTTGCGGCAACCACGGGAGCTGTGCGGGACCATCATTTTGATCTCGTGCATGCTGCATTCCTGGAGGACGAGGAAACCCGAAAGTTCATTGAGATCCACAACCCTTCCGCGCTCAGCGACATAGTCGAAAGGCTTTCGGAAGCCATTGACCGGAACCTATGGGTGCCGCGCTCGAATTCGGCGCGTATATTGATTGACTGGCTGTGCAACCATGGAAAACAGCGGGACGATGAGGCCTGATCGACTATTGCCCCTTGATCAGTCTTGAAATTTCGATGGGAACCGGCTTTCCCTCCAGCCGCGCGCGATAGACGATCACGCTTTCCGCTACGCGCATTACATAGTTGCGGGTTTCGCGAAACGGAATGTGCTCGATCCAGTCGACGGCATCGATCCGGCGACTACGCGGATCTCCAAGATCGTTGATCCAGTGGCGGGCCCGCCGAGGGCCGGCGTTGTAACCGGCAGCGACCAGAGCGACGCTCGTGCCGAGTTCACCGATCAGATATTCCAGATAGGCGCTGCCTAGTGCCATGTTATAGGCCGGATCGGTGGTCAGCCTTTCCCTATCGTAAGCAATTCCGACCTCGGCTGCCATATCCTTTGCCGTCCCTGGCAACACCTGCATTATTCCACGTGCGTCAGCGGCGCTGATGGCGGTGGGGTAGAATTCGCTTTCCTGTCGTGCGATCGAAAGGACGAGCGCTTCCGGAGCCCGCAATCGTTCCGGATTCACGCTGAGAAGGGGATAAAGGGCGTTCTGCACCGTTACTCCCTGGCTGGCCGCCTGTTTGCCGACGCGAACGGCAATGTATGGGTCACGAAGTGACACGGCGTAGCTGGCCAGTGCGTTCAGGTCGTCCGGTCCCATGCTCTCCGCAAGGTGCCTTAGAAACCAGGAAGGCTCCCATGGCTGATCGGCATGGTGGAACAGAAGGGCTGCCTCCAGCACAGAGCTGGTCAGGAAGGCCCGGCCATGCCAGGATGTGCCATTGGTGCGTCCGGCCAGGTCACTGTGCATTGGGACGCCCAGCTTTTCCGCCGCTAACAGCCCGTAAAAGCTGGCCTGGTACAGTTGGGCCGCCTCGCGATAGGCTCTTTCCGCCGCTTCTGCATTCCCGGCCGCGCTCTGCGCCCGCCCTTCCCAATAGCCTGCTTTTCCAAGGCTGATGGCGCTTTGCACCGCTCCCCGGAAGTTCCTGAAATGCTCTATCGCCCGTGTCGGCTGGTCAAGATAGCGCAGCGCCAGATAGCCGGAAAGCCACTCCAGGTCGGCGTAGTTCGATCCGGAATCGAGATGGTGGCTGCTTGCCAGACGGTAGGCCTGTAACCCGTTGCCGTCCCGCATCTGCTCCCGCGCAAGCAGGCGTCGCTGTCTGGCCCATGCTTCGGGACGGCCGAGCGACTCTCGGCTCCTGCTGCTCTCGAGCATGATGCTGACCGCAGCATCGGGCCGGTCTAGCGCGACATTCCACTCCATTCTATCTCTCGCCAGGCCCGGGTCGCTGGAAAGTTGGCTGGGAAGCGCCCTGACAAGTTCGGCTGCGTCTTTGGCCCGGCGCTGAAGTGCCAGTCTGGCTTCGGCCAGTATTCGGTGCCTGACATTGACGCGGGGCAGCATCCGCTGGGCGAAGGTTCTGTCTTTCTGCCAGAGCGCATGGTCGAGCCGTTCAGCGTGGTATGATCTCACTGTCGCCGCATGGCTTTCAAGAATCGCCTCTTCTTCTTCACCGGACATCGACTGCGATTTCCAGGCATTTTCCAGTTCCATACGCGCTCTGCCGTGCTCTCCGATCCTGGAATAGGCTTCCGAAAGTCGCATCGAGCCGTGGCTGGTCTGAGGTGGCTGCTGGCTGAAGTAGCGAATCACATCACGAACCGGGGCGTCGTCAGGAATGGAAGCCTCACCCTTCCTGCGCAGACGTTTAAGGCCCGGCCAGTCCGCATTGCGGTCGAGAAATCGGAGATAGTCCGAAAAGCGGGCTTCGCTATTACGTAAGCGTTTCCATTCAATGATGTCGGCAGCGACTTTGCCGATTCTTCTGGCGGTCGCGGATGCCTGCTCCCAGTCACCGTTCTGCGCTGCGAGAAGTGCTTCCCGCATTGCATTCCCAGACCGCTGGCCTTCGGGGCGCGGTACCGGAAGCCTGGATGAGGTCACCGCCAGGTCAGAGCCGGAGTCCGGCTGGGATATCGATCGATCCGTCTGGGCGTGGACTGATGCAGGCGCTGCCAGCAGGCCCAGCCCAAGCAGGAGTGAAAAAATGACCCGCACGACTTTCAGCTCCTGATTCCCATGAGGTCAGGCTAGCGGGACAGCCTTTCGAATGTAATTCACAATCTTGGCAAATTCGACCCTACAGGTTAGGAGTCCATGAATTGCCTGCCGGCCATACGGGCGCGGCGGCTGCGTGATGGGGAGTGAGTGATGATCAAGGGATCGCTGCCGGCATTGGTAACACCGTTCATGAATGGTGAGTTGGACATCGAATCGTTGAGACTGCTTGTCGAATGGCAGATTGAAAGCGGAAGTGATGGCCTTGTTCCGGTGGGAACGACAGGGGAAAGCCCGACGCTGAGCCATGAGGAACACGACCTTGTCGTGGAGACCGTGGTGAAAGCCGCATCGGGCCGGGTTCCGGTGGTCGCGGGGGCTGGAAGCAACAGCACGGCGGAAGCGGTTCGACTGGCGCAGGCGGCGGAACAGGCTGGTGCCGACGCGGTTCTGGTGGTGACGCCCTATTATAACAAGCCCACCCAGGCTGGGCTCGTTGCGCACTTCACTTCAGTGCATGACGCCTGTGGCCTGCCAATCATCATCTACAACATCCCTCCGCGTTCAGTGGTCGACATGATCCCGGAGACAATGGGACAGCTTGCCAAACTGCCTCGCATCGCGGGAGTAAAGGACGCCACCGGCGACTTGGCACGAGTGTCGATGCAGCGCCTGGCATGCGGTAAGGATTTCATTCAGCTGTCGGGGGAGGATGCCACGGCGCATGGGTTCAATGCCCAGGGCGGAGTGGGATGCATTTCCGTGACCGCCAATATCGCTCCAGGGCTCTGTGCCGAACTGCAGGACGCCTGTTCCAATGGAGACTATGCCCGGGCACTGGAGCTGCAGGATCGCCTAATGCCTCTACATGTGGCCATATTCTCGGAACCCGGGGTTTGCGGCGCGAAATACGGGCTGTCGCTTCTGGGAAAGTGCGCTGAAGACGTGCGGTCGCCCCTAACAGCGCTCACTGATGGAACCAGGGCGCAGGTTCGTGACGCTATGGTCAATGCCGGAATCCTGGATTGATCGGCTTTCGGGCGCCTCACTTGGGGACAGCCTTCCGGTGGTCAGGGGATGCCGATTGACATCGTCCATGATGACCCATTGATTATTCGGGCAGACAGCGGTTGATCCAGGGAATCATCCCAAAGCGGGGACTTTCCGGGGAGAGGATCTGCCGGTAATCCACGATGTTCCGGTTCGGAAGCGGAATCTGATCCCGAACCGACCAGGCCGAAGGATTCCGTTGCGTGTGAGTTTCTTGAGTTCATACTTTTTCGAACGCAACCCATTGATATAATGGACATCACTCCCGAAAGAGGGCACTACTTTCCGGTGGTCCGCACTCTGTCTTTTGGTTCGGGGGCCGTCAGGGATTCGTCCGTGTCACCTTTCGTGTGTAGATGAACGGGGCCCGGTTCCAGTTCAGCCCCAGGGTCCGGTAGATCTGCCGGGCGTCGGCCGAGGCCGCACTGGGAAGGCCGAATTTCCTCGGGCCCGTCGTTTCGTACAGGATGCTGATCTGCAGGCCGTTCAGCGCCCGCCGGATGCGGTCGGGGCTCATCCGGTGACCCTGAACCGCCAGCCGCTGGCGCAGATGCTGGAGGCAGCAGAAAGCCATGTAGCAGATGGCGATGTGCGCCCGAACCCGGCGCTCCTTCCAGTGCAGGATCGGCCGGATGGCGAGGTCATGTTTGTTGATCCGGAAGCACGCCTCGATTTCCGACAGCCTGCGGTACTGGATGACCAGGTCGCGCGGGTCGGTCTCCCCACAGCCCCAGGCCACGATCCCCCGAAGCCCGTCCCAGCGGGCCGCCTCGGCCACCTTTTCCCCGTTCAGGCGGACCTGTCCGTCGGGGAAATCCAGGAACCGGGCGGTGCCACGATTGCCATGCGAGGCCGGCTTCCGGCTTCTGTCCAGGCTGGCGCGCAGCTTCGCGATCCGGCGTTCCCGGTCGTGGACATCCTTGCGGGCCCGTCGTGATGAGTGGGTGACCACCAACCTGCACTCGCCGTCCTCGATGCACAGGTAGCGGCCGATCGACCGCGAGCACTCGTCCCGGCCCCATGCGCTGTAGCCGTCCGGATCAAGGATCTTTCGCTTCTGCGCCGCCGGGCGGGACTTCAGGCGGGCGCCAAGAATGTAAGGCGTCCCACGCTGCCGAAGCGCCGCCTCGTTCTCCCTGCCGATCATCGCGGCGTCGGCCACCACCGTGAAACGCGCCCCGGCATGACGCCGCTCCAGAGCCTCCAGCGCCGTCACGAGGGTGTTTCCCTCGTAGCTGTTGCCCGGGAACAGCTCGTATCCGACCGGAAGCCCCTCCGGCGTCACCAGAAGGGCGAACAGAACCTGGATCCGGTGTGGCCTGCCGTCCTTGCTGAAACCCTTGAGCCGCAGATCGTCGTCCCTCTCACTCTCGAAATACAGGGTCGTCGTGTCGTGGAAGATCGCGGTCAGGGGCTCCGGGAGCAGCGTCTTCGCGGCATCCAGGGACCGCTGGCGGATCGCCTCGATCCGGGCGTCGTCGATCAGGTCCATGCAGCGATAGACATAGTTCAGGTTCAGGGACAGTTCCCCATGGCTGTCAAGCTCGCGGACCGTGGCGCGCTTCGAGAGCGGCTGGGCGATCCGGGCGAGCGCCAGTTCCCTGATGATGCGGTTGGCGCTCATGCGGCGGGCGCCGAACAGATGGTCCCAGCCGAAGTGGGCGTAAACCACCCCGAAGGCCTCGCGGACCCCGACGGTGACCCGGCTCTCCTCGCGGCAGTCGGCCAGGTCGACCCCCAGAGGCTCGGGATCCCGTGCCGCCCGCCTGGAACTCCCGATCAGGTCCGCGAACCGTTTCGGGGAGAACAGGGCCTGCTGGCCGCTGTCCTTCTGCCTGATTTCCTCGATGATGAGGCGTGCGAGGCCTTCAGGCCGCTCGAGCTGGGCTTCGCTGGTCGCCGTGCCGACATGCCGCAGGACGCGCTGCCGAACCCTGTCGCCATTTCGTACGGACTTGACGATCTGGACCTTCGTGCGGCCGCCCGCAAGTTTTTTCCTTCGTGCGAACATGGCTGGAGCATATTACGTGCCGGACACGCATGTCAAACGAAAACGACGTCTGGGGCACTACATTGCGACTTTCGCCGACCGGACCGAAATGAACCCTGTATAGCTGGGTTTCCAGAGTCGGGAGACGCCAAAAAAGTAGGAACTCAAGGGAATCATCCCAAAGCGGGGACTTTCCGGGGAGAGGATCTGCCGGTAATCCACGATGTTCCGGTTCGGAAGCGGAATCTGATCCCGAACCGACCAGGCCGAAGGATTCCGTTGCGTGTGAGTTTGATCTGGGTCCCGCTTCTGAGCTTCCGCGCCTCGCTTTCCATGTGTCCAATGCGGTGCCCCTGTCCATTCGCAGCCAGCCAATCCGCAAGATGCTGATCCCGGATCTGGCAGGGATGATCTACATGCTGTCGGTCATTCGATCACTTCACGTGGTCAGCGGAGTTTTGCCGTGGTCAAGCGCTCAGACGGCGAACCTGCGGACATTCGGCTGATCTTTCACGCCATGAAGGATGATTCGCGGAAGTTTCCGGAACGCAATTCCCGCCTGGAGCTGCGAGTATCTCGTGCGATTCCATCGGTTGGCGAATCGATACCGACCGTGCAAGGCCACCCAGGGAGTTTCGCAGGCGTAACGTCACCATTCAATCGCGTTCGTTCCGATGCCTGTCCTGAGCCTGTCTCGCTCGGTACAGCACCTCAAAGAGCACGGCGGCCTGGAGGCCGATCATCAGGAGGCCGTTCACGGCGGCGAATCCCGCCAGCAGCCTCCAGTTCTGTGGAAGGAGGATGTCGCCAAAGCCAAGTGTCGTGAAGGTGACAATCGAAAAGTAGAAGGCAGCCTCCACCGTTGTGAACAGGTCAAGTGCAAGGAATACCGCGGTCCACAACCAGATAGCCGCAGTTACAATCAGAAGAAACCAGAGCACCACCGCACAGAACAGCACGAGCATCCTACTCTCGTGCGGCGGGCGCAGGAGCCAGGTCAGACTTCGTTTCAGCGCTTTCTCCAGCACCATCAACCCGGCGCCTGCGATCAGGGTCGACGCAACGATCAATGCGGTTCCTATTCCAATCTGCAGGATCATGCCTGGACCTATTCGATCTTCATTGGATGGGTCAGGACTGCCAGTCGGGGGCTGCCTAGACTATTTTTCCGTGGTGGTCTTTCTTCCGGGTAGGTCGGTGGTTCGAGCACCTGATTCAGGCACTGGATGTCATGATTCCGTTGGCAATTTCAACCAACGGCATAAATCCTCACTGAACCGGTCGGCCATCAGGGTCGCCGGGTTTACGGCAGCTGTTCAGAACCAGCCGCCAAATCCTCCGTCTGTTTCCTCTTTCCCTGCGTTCAGAAACGGAGGGTCTAGTGCAGGTTCGATTTCCGAAAGGCTACAGCCAACTTTCCGACGATTTCCGCTATGTGCTGTTCATCGAGGGTGAATGGTGGTGCGAACAGGATATGATCGCCATTCCTTCCGTCGCGCGTGCCAGACATCGGATAGCAAATGAGCCCGGCATCGAAGGTCTGCCGTTTGATTGTATCGGCGAGTTTGCGGGACGGTTCGAAGGGGGCCTTCGTTTCACGGTCCTTTACCAGTTCAATTCCCAGAAAAAGCCCTCGGCCGCGGATGTCTCCCACATGGGCGTGCTGCCCAAACTCTACCGACAGGGCTTGCTGAAGTTTCTCACCCATATCCTTGACCCGCTCCAGCAGTCCGCGGTTCAGAAGTGCTCGGACAACCGCCAACGCACCGGCGGATGCCGTCGGATGGCCGATATAGGTATGGCCGTGCTGGAAGAAGCCTGAGCCGTTCGCGATGGCGTCGTAAATTTTGGCTGTACACAGCGTGGCCCCTACTGGTTGATATCCCGCACCCAGCCCTTTTGCGATACACAGAATATCGGGCGCAATTCCTTCGTCATCCGCTGCAAAGAGGTGTCCGGTTCGGCCCATGCCACACATGACTTCGTCCAGGATCAGCAGAACACCGTACCGATTGCAGATCTCGCGGATGCGCCTGAAATATCCCTCCACGGCTGGGACTGCACCCATGGTCGCTCCAACGACCGGCTCGGCCATGAAGGCGATGACCCTGTCTTCGCCAAGGCGCAGGATCTCGTCTTCCAGCTCCTGGGCAACCCGCTGCCCATAATCAAAGCTGCTCTCACAATCTGGCTTTTCGGCATATTCGTAGCAGGGCGCGATGTGCGTGACATCTATCAGGAGCGGCGCGAACTGTTTTCTGCGCCATATGTTTCCGCCAACGGCCAGGGCACCAAGCGTATTACCGTGATAGCTCTGCCGACGTGCGATCAGATGTGTCCGCTGTGGCTGACCACGTTCAATATGGTACTGGCGTGCGAGTTTTATGGCGGCTTCGGTGGCTTCGGATCCGGCGGAGACCAGGTATACACGGTCGAGCTGCCCCGGTGCATGCTGCACGAGGAGGTCAGCCAGCTCCTCTGCGGGCTCCGAGCTAAAGAACCCGGTATGTGCGAAGGCCAGCTGGTCGAGTTGGTTCTTGATCGCCTGAATGATTTCCGGATCGCCGTGACCGAGGCATGAGACCGCCACGCCTCCGGAGCCATCGAAATACTGCTTTCCGGCTCTGTCGTAGAGATAGCAGCCTTCGCCGCGCATTGCGATTGGTGGGGTAGCTTTTGTGTGTCGGGGGAAAATGTGGGACATCGCTTCTAATCCGCTGTAGTCCATTGATCTGGAGAGATGCGTCTCAGCCCAGAAACAGAGGCCGCAACGCTTTCCAACCGGACGCCTCGTGGTGTTTGTTATTGCTTTCGATACACCAATTCCACTGTTGGGCGTCCGAATCAATGAAAAAGTATCAAAATTTGATTATTTTGGCTGATTTTGTGCGGCTATGCAGAAACTGGTGGTCTTGTGCAGGTCTGGCACCAATACTGGTCAGGTGAAAAATGGGCCAACCTGGAAGGATCGTTCATGGTGCATTCCATTCTGCCCCTCTGGCTTCAGACCTTCTTAGAGGCCTGTCCCATACCGCTCTGCGGCTACCGGGGTTGCTTTCATCGGCGCATCTAAGTTGATCAACTGTCCTGCCGCCATCCAGCATCCCCTCAAGGTCGCGTAGGCGTCTGTTTTGCCACAATTGGGCAGCAAGGTCTGCCTGTCTTTCACCCACGCAGGCACGATGGCCTTGGCTGCGCTGTCGAATCACTAGGGCTCCTGGATCGCCTCGCTCACCAGCCGGAAGGTCGTGGCTAGGCGTTTCGCACAGTCTTTTCTGTGCCAGGTCTTGGGCCCGCATACCTTACTTATGTCGACATCTTGATCAACCCTTCGATCTGGTCGAGAAAGACCGGCTGTGGGTGTACTGCCAGCCATTGACGACGATTAGCACCTCAGCGGGTGCGTCTTCCCGTCACTTTCTGTCAGGCGACAGAAGCTCGTCGAGGTCGATCCCCACATCGTCGACCGGCGCCTGAGGACGGTCGTGCAGGGCACTGTCGAATATCCTAAGGCGTTCGGGATGCGCCTTGATGTCAGTTTCGATGAAGTCGAGGAATGCGCCGAGCGCAGGGTCGCTCTCGTCAGAAGGCACGGGTTCGATATAGATCCGGCCGTTCGGTTCGGTGCGGTAGCGAATCTGATCCACTTTGCCGAGCTTCAGTTGCCTGCGCACTCCGCACGGCACCGTCGGCTGGTAGCGATCAGTGGGCTTCGAGAACTCCTGAGCGAGCGCATTCTTGGTAAACTCCTAAAGAGCAGGTCTTTTGGAATGTCCTGCAGGTAGTGCCGTTGCATTGTCATGCCAGGTTGAACCTCGCATCTTCCAGATCTTTCCTACGCTGATTGCCTTCCGGCAATTGCCAATCCTTTTCCTATGGCTTCGGTCTTTCGCAGCCTTTCGGACCCGCCGTGTGCTGCTGGAAGGAATGAGCGCTTACGGAAGCCTGTTAGGAATGTTTCACCTGGCTTCGGCTGTCCGATGCTAGGACAGGCCAGGCACCGCCTCATTCAAGTATTCCATTCCGTTGATGCGGTGCCTTTCGACTCTGGACCGCAGTGGTCCCGTCCGATTCGCAGTCGGGCTGTTGGCTCCTGCCCGAGGTTCGGAGCGTCCAGGTCTCCGTTCAAGGGGCTTCATGTAATTTTCTGCGGTCGTCCTACATCTACTGCCCGGATGTTCCACAAACCTTGGCCGCAGGGCGTTGGCGGGAAACACCATTCTGCGCATTGCCGCCATAGGTGCGAACTGGCTGACCTTACCCGCTTGCGTGAGCCGCTTTTGCAGCTCCCTTCCGGGCGGGGCCGAAGCCCGCGTCGCCGTCGCCACGGAGGGCGCATACGGGCCTGCGCCGCCTGCGCCTGCCCTGCCACTGACAGCGCCCCACTGTCGCGGGTGAAGGGGGCAATGCCGGAGTGTTCCGCACGCTGGCTGTCTTCTGGGAAGCAGGCCCACCTGCGCATGGACCCGTAAAGTCTTAGCCTGCCCTCTTTTTTTGGGGGGGAAGCTAAAGGTACCGACCGACGAACCGTGCCGTGAAGATCTGGTAAGTCCGAAACTTTGGGTATAGCTATGGCGACACCCTGAACCGTTAACCTTTCGGAGTGGAATGGCCTGGATCTGGCTCCACATAGCATCGGTCAGGATGCCTTTGCCGTCATTCCCGATATCGCCCAAATTTCTGCCTAACATATTGGCTGGGTGTAGGATCTCGAATCATAATTTATTGATATGAATGGTCATATATCTTTCATAGGGCCAACCCTCGCCACCCGCCTGAGAAGGAACCGGCAGGCCGCCACTGGTTCAAGCGTAATGCCGAATGCTGGCAACCTGCCGGTTCCTTCTCAGGCGGGTGGCGAGAGGTCAATCTCATGAAAAATAATTGTTTAATTATATCAATAAATTATAACTCCAACTCCAAGGAAAATGGGTGCCAATCAATCCGGAAATCCAGCTGTAGCTGTTTAGGCCCCTAGTATGTGTAGGAATTTGCTTATATGAGTTGACAAGATATGTGATGTTAAGATGATCATCATTAGATATCGTTAGAGATGCGAGGCTCATGACCGGCATAGCAACATTCTTTGACTGTCAGAAACAGCGATTGACAGCATTGGGTACGGCAAAGGAGGATCAGAAATGGTGACACGCAAGGCAGCGCAGATTTCGACTTCCGAGCGCGAGAAGCAACATCAACAGATGCTCGAGGCCGCGATTTCCCGCCCCGGCATTCGCGAGATTATGGAAGTATACGGGAACTGGGAGGAAAAGGACCGAGGTCTGGAGGCATACAGATCTGTAACGAAACAGCGCGGATATATCACGACAACGAGCTCATCGACCGCTTCCTGATTGAGACTTGAGGCGGAGATATAGAAGTGCCGATTTGGAGTGAGATCCTTGACGAGCTGGCTTCGTCACGGGAACATGGAGGTCCAACGAATTTTGACCTCGTTCGGCGCAAGTATCTCGCCACCCTCCATGAACACACTGCGGCAGATGTAATCCTCTATGCCTCTGGATGGCTCCAGAATCGTGAGGCTTCGCCTGCTGATTTTTCGATAGGTGACGAGGATATTCAGGCATTCATGGAAGTTTGTCATGGACTGAACGGGAGTCAACTCGATCTTGTTCTGCATAGTCCGGGCGGTTCTCCAGAAGCGGCGGAAGCGATAGTATTTTATCTTCGGCAGCGATATCCCAAGATCCGGGTGATTGTGCCCCAACTCGCAATGTCAGCAGCAACAATGATTGCCTGCGCCGCCAACGAAATCGTGCTCGGCAAGCATTCGTTTCTCGGGCCTACCGATCCGCAAATCGTGCTTTCGACCGCTTTGGGCCACAGAGCCGTTCCCGCTCAGCTGATCCTTGATCAGTTCGAACGAGCGCAACGGGAGTGCGCTGATCCGGCAAAGCTGTCGGCCTGGCTGCCGATGTTGGGGCAGTATGGACCGGATCTTCTGGTTCAATGCGAATCCGCTTTGACCATGTCGAAGAAACTGGTGAAGACATGGCTTGAAATGTATATGTTCAAGGGCTTGGACGACGGTTCGGAGAAAGCGCATTCAATTTCAGCCTGGCTTGCTGATCATGAGGGTTTCAATAGCCATGCCAGGCACATTCCTCGGGATGAAGTCGAAGAACATGAACTGACGGTATGTCGGTTGGAAGACGACCAGATGTTCCAGGATCTGGTTCTTTCAGTGTTTCATGCGACGACGCACACGTTTACCGGCACGCCCGCGACCAAAATTGTGGAAAACCATACAGGGCGAGCGTTCATAAAACATCAAATCGTCCAACCGGCACCATCTTTCCAGCTCGGGATTCCTCCGGCATCCTCAGAAGGATCGCTGCCAGAATAGAATGCCGATTTTGCGCAGGCTGTTGGGAATTGCGGTAGATCGAACGCGGCAACATGCCCATTTTGGTAGATCAAATGCTAGCCCGAAATCCGTTGTCAGAAGATATGGAGGCTGCTGGACATGGTTCTCCCGGTCGCCTAGGACGAGTGAGTTATGGCCAGGTCCAGGATAAAGCGGGATCCTAACTATAGGGTTGTCGCCGAAAATCGGCGTGCCCGATTCCATTACGCAATCGAGGACGATCTTGAATGCGGAATTGCGCTGCAGGGGTCTGAGGTCAAGTCACTTCGCAGCGGCGGCGCAAATATCGCCGAAAGCTATGCCGAGGTTGAGAAAGGGGAACTGTGGCTGGTGAACAGCTACATCGCGCCCTATGACAAGGCGAGGACATTCGGGCATCTGGAGCGCCGCCGCCGCAAGCTTCTTGCCTCAAAGAAAGAACTTTCGCGGCTCTGGTCGGAAACCCAGCGAAAGGGCATGACGCTGGTTCCTCTTGTTCTCTATTTCAACCACCGTGGCATCGCGAAGCTGAAAGTCGGCATCGCCAAAGGCAAAAGTACCGTTGACAAACGTGCAGCCGAGGCGAAGCGCGACTGGGACCGCCAGCAACGCCGCCTTCTTCGCCACGGTGGCTGACGCGGTTAAACACGGTTGACGATGACCATATGGGCCTGGCTCCGCGCCGTTATTCCATGTGGATGGTCGCATCCCGTCGCACCAGTGGATGACACATCCGAAACGGTCGATTGATCCTTGTTCCAGCGCTGGGTTGCAAAGCATGGCAGGGCCGCTTTCCGTGCTTGCCAATTTGAAATCTATCCGGGAAAACCGAGCGACTGTCAGCAAGCGGGGACGAACGATGCCTATGACTGTGCCAGGATTCGAACGAATCGGAGAGGAGAACGCCTTTGCAGTCTTGGCACGTGCGGGTGAACTCTCGGCGCAGGGTATGGATGTGATCAACCTTGGTATCGGCCAACCCGATTTCCCGACACCGGAGCGCATTGTCGAAGCCGCGGTGAAGGCGATGCGGGATGGTCATCACGGCTATACGCCGGCAACCGGCATTCTGCCCCTACGCGAAGCGGTCAGCGCCGATCTGCATCGCCGGTTCTCGGTCGAGGTCGATCCCGGCCACGTGCTGATTGTGCCCGGCGGTAAGGTAACGATGTTCATCGCGATTCTCATGTTTGGTGAACCCGGCGTCGATATTCTCTATCCCGATCCGGGTTTCCCGATCTATCGCTCGATGATCGAGTTTACAGGTGCCCGGCCGGTTCCGATACCAGTCAGGGAGCGGAACGGTTTCGCTTTCGATGCCGAGGAGACGCTTTCTCTCATCACACCGGCCACTCGCCTGATCATCGTCAATTCTCCCGCCAATCCCTGTGGTGGCGTGACTCCTGAAGCTGAGATGGACAGGCTGGCGGAAGGCCTTGCGAACCACCCGCATGTCGCTGTGCTTTCCGACGAGATCTATGACCAGATGCTCTATGACGGTGAGCGGCATGTTTCGCTGCTGTCTTACCCGGAACTAAGAGATCGGACGATTCTCCTCAATGGGTGGTCCAAGTCATACGCGATGACCGGTTGGCGGCTTGGCTACTCGGTCTGGCCTCCGGCACTCTATGACAAGACCCGTAAGCTTGCCGTAAACGCCTGGTCCTGCGTGAACGCGCCTGCGCAATGGGCCGCGGTGGAGGCACTGACCGGACCGCAGGACGATGTTGGGGCCATGGTCGCGGAATTCGATGCCCGCCGGAAACTGGTGATCGAGCTTCTGAATGGCCTGCCCGGGGTAAGCTGCGTCACTCCCAAGGGCGCGTTCTATGCATTTCCGAATGTCACTGACACTGGCTGGAAGGCCAAGGCTCTGGCGTCCGCACTTCTGGAGGATGCTGGCGTCGCTGTGATCGGAGGCCCGGATTTCGGGGTGCTGGGAGAAGGTTATATCCGCGTCAGTTACGCAAACAGTCGGGAAAACATCCGCCGGGCAGCGGCGCGGATGCAGCGGTTCCTGGAACGGGGACTGGACGCAGGAGCGGGAGCCGATCCGGTAACTCGAGATTCAATCGATTGATCTCTCAAGAAGTCTTCGTGCGATAACCTGCGCCTGGATTTCCGCGGCACCTTCGAAAATGTTCAGAATCCGGGCATCGCAGAGAAGACGGCTGGCCTCATACTCAAGCGCGAAGCCATTGCCACCGTGGATCTGCAACGTGTTGTCGGCACAGGCCCAGGCCACCCGCGCACCCAAGAGCTTGGCCATTCCGGCTTCCAGGTCGCAACGTCGGCCCTCATCCTTTTCCCGTGCCGAAAAATAGGTAAGCTGGCGCGCTACCATGATCTCGGTCGCCATCATTGCGAGCTTTCCGGCGACGCGTGGGAACTTTATCAGGGCCTTTCCGAACTGCCGACGGTCAAGTGCGTATCGCATTCCCGCTTCCAGCGCAGCCTGCGCGACACCGACCGCACGGGCTGCAGTCTGTATCCTGGCGCATTCGAATGTCCGCATGAGCTGCCGGAACCCCTGCCCCTCGACACCGCCCAGGAGCGCCTCGTCCTTCACCTTAAACCCGTCGAAACCGAGTTCGTATTCCTTCATGCCTCGATATCCGAGCACAGCGATTTCGCCACCAGTGATGCCAGATATTGGGAAAGGCGCCGCGTCGGTTCCGGAAGGCTTTTCGGCAAGGAACATTGACAGCCCCCTGTAGTCGGAGGAATCCGGGTCCGTTCGTGCCAGAACCGTCATCAGGTTCGCACGCGCCGCATGCGTGATCCAGGTCTTGTTCCCTGTGATTTCATATCCATCGCCCGCCTTGACCGCCCGTGTTCGCAGGGCGCCGAGATCCGATCCGGTATCGGGTTCGGTAAACACTGCGGTGGGAAGCGCCTCACCGCTCGCGATGCGGGGCAGCCATCTGGACTTCTGCTCCTGGGTTCCGCCGCATAGGATCAGTTCCGCTGCGATCTCCGACCGGGTCCCAAGGGAACCGACACCGATATAGCCTCGTGAAAGCTCCTCCGAGACCACGACCATGGATGTTTTCGAAAGGCCTGAGCCACCGTGATCCTCTGGAATGGTCAACCCGAAGACGCCCATCTTGGCCAGTTCACGGATTATCTCAATCGGGATCAGGTCATCGTTTAGATGCCATTGATGAGCGTGCGGCACGACCCTTTCGTCAGAAAACCTGCGGAACTGGTCGCGGATCATCTCCAGTTCCTCATCGAGCCCACAGGCTCCGACTGTAGCATGGCCGGAATGGTCGATCATGAGTTCAACAAGCCGCATTCTTACAGCCTGTGTGTTGCCGTATCGAATGAATGTCTCCAATTGGGTTCCCGGAAGCGGATTCAGGTCACATGCGCGCAGGCCAATGTCCCAGGGTCGTATGATCTCGCCCTGGCTGATTGGAATTCCGCCCTGGATCTGTGAGAGATATTCGCCGAATGCGATCTGAAGGATCAGAGCCTCCATCTCGCCGAACCGGTTCTGCTCGCGCAGCCGTTCGGCCCAGCCCTGCATCTCACCCAGCGCTTCGACATAGGTCGCCAGCCAGGCAAGTCCATGTGCGGCAGCCTGATGCCGGTCCAGCAGCTCAGCTGAGATCCGTCCGTCCCGATTGCCCATAACCAGCACATTCTGGCAGGCGGTTCTCAGTAGTAAGCGGAGCTGGACAACCACGTCGGAAGCAAGATCCGGGAGATCGGGCAGTATCACCGCGTTCGGGGACATCTGGTTTCCGTCATGGGGCATTCAGTTGCTCCTTTTCGGCATCTCGGTCTGGCCAGCCATTTCGCGTCTGCGGCGTAATCCCGATTAAACCAGTCGCGTGATCGGCTCAACGAGCTGTCAATGCCGCCACTGGATCACTCCCGGTAGAGCCTCCGCCGCTTTCCCTATGCTGTTTCCCGTTTCAGTTAAGGTATTTGACCCTGTCACCTGCCAGAATATCGCGGATTGACGCAGGCATCTGCAGCCCGCTCCCGAGTTCGGCGTCGAGAGCGTTTTCAAGCTCGGTAACTTTTGCAAGTGCAGCAATCACCGGGTCGATCATGTCAAAAGGAACCACCACCACGCCGTCGCGGTCGGCAACGACCATGTCGCCTGTCTCAACCTGCTGCCCACCGATCTGAATTGGCAGCCCGACTTTGCCTGGACCATTGGAAAATGGCGTGTTCGGTGTCAGCCCAGTACACCAAAGCGGTAGGCCGACCTTGATGATCCCGGCATAGTCCCGCGCCGGGCCGTCCGTTACGAACCCGACCGCACCGCAGTTTTTCAGCATTGCGGTGGCGCGGTCACCAATTGCGGCGCAGCCCTGGTATCCGTGGAACGCCGACACCACGACATCTCCTTGCCGGGTCGACTCCAGAGCGGCGAGAAGTGCAAGAACGTCCGCAGGTCCACAATCGACTGTCAACGCCGGGCCAACAGCACGGCAGTCAATGTCGTGACCATCGCCTATGGGTCGAATATTGCTCGCAAGGGAACCGCTACCGAGCATGGCGTCAACGACAAAGCTTGTGGGCACGCCATGAAAGGCATTGATCTGCTGTAGGGTCGGGCGCCGTGTGGCGCGCCTGATGGTCAGAAGGGGCGGTTCCTCGATCATGGTATTCCTCCTATAGCCGATGGAAAAAACAGTCCTGAAGACTCCCTGGACCGCGTCCACGGAGGTGCGGAGGTGACGCTCGGGTTCCGGTCCGTGATGATCAACCGATCGCGACGGCCTTCACCGCACCTTCCACGTTCTCCACATATTGCCGGAAATTCTCTGTGAACATAGCCACCAGCTTGGCCGCCTGCGCATCATACGCTGCCTGGTCGCTCCAGGTTCTGCGTGGATCCAGCAGCAGGTCCGGCACTCCTCTGACCCGAACCGGAACTTCAAAGCCGAAATTCGAATCTTTTCGGAAATCGACCTCGGCGAGCGATCCGTCAATTGCCGCACTGAGAAGAGTGCGGGTTGACCGAATTGGCATCCGGCTGCCTTTGCCATAGGCACCACCGGTCCAGCCAGTATTGATCAACCAGCAGGTAGCGCCATGCTTGGCGACCTTCTCGCGAAGAAGGCCGCTATAGACTTCCGGCCGCAGCGGCAGGAACGGTGCGCCGAAACAGGTCGAGAATGTCGGCTGGGGTTCCGTTATGCCACGTTCAGTGCCGGCAACCTTTGATGTGAAGCCCGAAAGAAAGTGATATTCGGCCTGTGCCGGCGACAGTCGTGCGATAGGTGGCAGGATTCCGAAAGCGTCGCAGGTCAGCATGACTATGCTCTTGGGGTGTCCACCAAGTGCGGTTGCCGACGCGTTGGAGATATAGCTCATCGGATAGGCGCATCGCATGTTCGCCGTCAGGCCATCATTTTCAAAATCAAGATCCAGCGTTTCGGGGTCGAACACCATGTTCTCGATGACCGAACCGAACTTCTCCGTCGTAGCATAGATCTCCGGCTCGGCCTCGACGGAAAGGCTGATCGTCTTCGCGTAGCAGCCTCCCTCGAAATTAAACGTGCCTCGATCTGACCATCCATGCTCGTCATCTCCGATCAGCACGCGGTCGGGGTCGGCGGACAGCGTTGTCTTGCCGGTACCGCTGAGACCGAAAAAGATGGCTGTATCCACCGGGTTGCCGGGCGCGTGGTTGGCGGCGCAGTGCATCGGCATGACGCCCTTGCTCGGCAGAATGTAGTTAAGCAGCGTGAATACGGACTTTTTGTTCTCGCCGGCGTATTCGCTTCCACCAACGAGAATGAGCCTCTTTTCGAAGTTGAGTGCGATGACTGTCTCCGACCGGCAGCCATGGCGATTGGGGTCGGCGAGAAAGGCGGGACAGTTGATGATGGTGAACTGTGGGATGAATTCGTCGAGTTCCGACAGCTTCGGACGTCGTAGCAGGTGCCGGATGAACAGGCTGTGCCAGGCTAGTTCGTTAATCACTCGCACATCAAGGCGGTAGGCAGGGTCAGCGCCTCCGTAGAGATCCTGCACGAAATAATCTCTGCCTTCCATATGCTCCAGCATGTCGCCGTACAGCCGTTCAAAGGCGTCTGGTTCCATCGCACCGTTGTTTTCCCACCAGATATCCGGTTCGACCGCGCTGGTGCGGACGATGAACTTGTCCTTGGGTGACCGTCCCGTGTGCTTGCCGGTCTCAACCAACAGTGCGCCCCCTTTTCCGAGAGTGCCTTCTCCGCGGGCGATTGCCTGTTGAACGAGAGAGGGCTCCATGAGGTTGTAGTGGACGTTGCGAGGTCCGGTGATTCCCTGGTCCCTGAGGCGGTGCCTTGCATTGACTCGTCCGGTTTCCATGTCTGTCTCCTCTGCGGGACTGGCTCGAGGGCAAGGCCGTATGTGCAGCGGGTGCATAGCATGGCACAGGCTCCCTGCAACGGTCGCAAGCGCACAGTTAGCGCAACCAGTTGTGAATATGATAACTTTCTGCAACCCCCTATCATGAATTCCGCCAGGTTGCGTCGGATATGTCCCGGATCTGGAAGGCATTCAGGCAGTCTTTCATTCGTTGTCATTGATTCCCTTGCTCAACATGGAAACAATATATTCGGGGTGAGTTATGGCGGGGCAGGAGAAAGCGCCCCTCTCATTCCGGTATCTGCGCAGCCGTGGGAGGTGAACAAATCCTGATGGTTCCGGCGACACTTAAGACCACGGAATTGGCGGATCGTCATTCCGCGACCGACTTCTGGCAATCCGCGGATCCCTGCCTGACCCGCGGCGTTCCGTGTCATGGCTCCTCACCTGGTACGGTAGGGAGGTCTTGCGTTGGGCGGCTCCGGAATCGTCTGATTTGGGGCGGGAAAATCAGTTTGCCGAATTTACGTCTGGGCGAGGGCCGTTACCTGGATAATCCACTCGGCAAGCGTCTTCCGGTTGAGCTAACCCGGCTGTCGCTATTGTGGCACATGGAGACCGGCAACTGGGAGGCGTGCCTTGGCGGGCAATTCGCTCCCTTTGTTTCGAGGGAGTTTTGGCAGTGTCGCCTCAAATTGCCGGGGAACAGGCCGTCCATGCTGGCTATGGCCAAATTCTGGCAGCTGTGGGCCTGTAAGCGGTATCCCGCTTCCTAATGGCGCGGGCCATGCGGATTCATGCCAGCTGCGTCGCCGCCGGATATGGTTCAGTCCTGATCAGGGGAGTTGCCGGGAGTGGAAAGTCGGCGCTTGCTCAATCACTGATAGCCCTTGGTGGCCGTCTTGTGGCTGATGACCGAACCTTGATCGAACTCAGTGACGGCTGGCCATGCGCAACCGCTCCTGAAGCGATTCGCGGTTTGATTGAAGCACGCGGCGTGGGTCTGCTTGCCGCTGTGTTGCAGTTGCGGGCGAAAGTGACGCTTATCGTCGATCTCGACCGGACGGAGACGGAACGCCTGCCGCCGTACCGCCAAACTGAGATTCTGGGCCAGCCGCTTCCGTTGCTTCTCAAGGTGGAAAGCCCGCATTTCGCGCCAACGATACTTCAGTGTCTCAGGGGACGGAGGCTCGTCACTTGACGTCAACGGGGCGAGAGGGGCATCCTTGGGCCGGTTTAGGCTGGCGGCAGAGGCGGAAACAGTTGGAATATCCGTTATCTGTGCCCTTTGGCGCAATAGGTATGGTGGGAATCGCGGTGAATGCGCTTGCAAAGTCGAGACCGCGGGTTTCTATACCGGGCATGAACTTGAAAAGGCGTGCGTGGTCTACGCCGTTGGCAGCGTCGGGATGAACGTGTGATCGGCATCGTCATTGTGGCTCACGGAGGCTTGGCGCGAGAGTACCTGGCTGCAACGGAGCATGTCGTGGGTTCACAGCGCGGAATCCGCGCCATTGCGATAGAGCCCCACCACGATAGGGCGAATAAGCAGGACGAGATCTGTGCCGCTGCTGACTGTGTGGATTCTGGTCAGGGCGTGGTCGTTGTCACGGACATGTTTGGAGGTTCGCCCTGCAATCTCTCCCTACAGGCCTGTGCGCCCGAAAACCGCAGAATCATCTATGGCGCCAACCTTCCGATGCTCGTCAAGCTGGCGAAGTCTCGCCATCTGAACATCGAGGACGCGGTCACCAGGGCATTGGAGGCCGGCCGCAAATACATTGACAGCTTCAGCTGTGCCGGGAGCTAGCGACCAGCGAAAACGACATGGCTACACGTACCTTCAGGATCATCAACGAAAAGGGCCTACATGCCCGCGCTTCGGCAAAGCTCGTTGAGGTGGTCGAGGCCCATGACGCCACGGCCATGGTTTCCAGGGAGGGCGTCGAAGCTTCGGGGGACAGCATAATGGGGCTTTTGATGTTGGCAGCGTCGAAAGGAACCTCTATTGAGGTTGAAACCGAAGGTGCAGATGCCGAGCGGCTGGCTGATGCGCTGGAAGCGCTGGTTGCCAATCGGTTTGGCGAGGAAAGTTAGGCACAGTCCCCGAGGGAGGCGGTCGGCTTTGGTGGACAGTATTTCGCAGGAGCGGCATGCTTTGGTGCAGAAGCGGTCTTCGTCCCACCCGTCCCCTGACGGACAGGTAATGACATACGACCGTAGGCGGTTGACCTATGCAAATTCCTTTGACAGTTTCTGGAAAGCCAACACTATCCGCGCGATTGAGTGGTTGACTGGAAAAATCACCATCATTCGAATGTTACGCGAGTTTCAGCGCCGCGGGCCCCATGATAGGCTCAACTATTGGAGCGATGCGCTGGAAGTGATGCGAATTGATATCCAGACTCCCCAGGAACAACTTGCGCGCATTCCGAAGACAGGACCTGTGGTCATCGTCGCCAATCACCCGCATGGGCTCGTGGATGGCATGATCATCTCTGATCTCATCAGCAAAACGCGGGTTGATTACAAGGTTCTAACGCGCTCGATCCTCACAGGCATTGACGAGATCGCCGCGGGTTTCATGATACCCGTTCCATTCCCACACGATGAGGAGGCGCAGAAAAAAGGCATTGAAATGCGAACTGCGGCAATGGAACAGCTTTCTTCCGGCGGTGTTGTGGCGCTCTTCCCGTCCGGTGTTGTGGCGGCGTCGAATACAATGTTCGGGCCTGTTGTCGAAGCGGAGTGGAACGTGTTTACCGCGAAGATGATACGCCGTTCGGGCGCAGCTGTCGTACCGGTCTACTTCCCGGGTTCGAACTCGCGCTGGTATCAGATCGCAAACCGGGTTTCGGCGACACTTCGGCAGGGACTTCTGCTGCACGAGATTGTCGCAGCCTGCAAAAAGCCCCAGAAGCCGGTAATTGGCCATCCGCTTGACTCCGCGGAGATCGAAAAGCGCATCAGGGATCCTCGGGCTTTCGTAGCCTGGCTCCGTGAAAGGACCCTGGCTCTCAAGGAAACGGGTTAGCGCGTAGGTATGGGGGTCTTGCCTCGGTAATCGTAGAAACCGCGCTTCGTCTTGCGGCCGAGCCAGCCAGCCTCGACATATTTTGTCAGAAGCGGGCAGGGACGATACTTGGTGTCCGCGAGTCCATCGTGCAGGACGTTCATGATGGCGAGGCAGGTGTCGAGTCCGATAAAGTCGGCCAGTTCCAGTGGTCCCATAGGGTGGTTGGTACCAAGTTTCATGGCGGAATCGATTGAGGCAACGTTTCCAACACCTTCATAGAGCGTATAGACCGCTTCGTTGATCATCGGCATCAGGATGCGGTTGACGATGAAGGCAGGGAAGTCCTCCGCTGACGCCGCTGTCTTTCCGAGCCTCTCCACGACTCCCAGACAGACCTGGAAAGTCGCGTCATCCGTCGCAATTCCCCTGATCAGTTCGACCAGCTGCATCACCGGTACGGGGTTCATGAAGTGAAAGCCCATGAACCTTTCGGGGCGGTCGGTACGGCTGGCCAGGCGGGTGATCGAAATCGAGGACGTGTTGGAGGTAAGGATCGTGTGAGGTAGAAGGTGCGGTGTCAAATCCTCGAAAATCGCCTGCTTTACGGTTTCGCGTTCCGTTGCGGCCTCGATTACGAGATCGGTTGCGCCGAGTTCGCTGAGTGTCATGGTCGTGGTGATTCTCTCCAGAGCCATGTCCCGATCCGTTTCAGTGATCCTGCCACGCGCCACCTGTCGGTCCATGTTGCGCCGGATCAGTTTTCCTGCGGTATCCAGCGCTTCCCTGCTGATGTCGTTGAGCTTCACCCTGTAGCCGGCCAGCGCGAGAACATGAGCGATTCCGTTGCCCATCTGACCCGCACCAACGACTCCAACCGTTTCTATGTTCATTTCCAAACCTTTCCGCCTCTTCGGCGGACAATATGCGGCCCTGCGACCGCGACGCAAGGGGCATGTCACTATCCCTCTGGTAACTCGGGAGGATCCGCCCATTCCCTCATCGCCCTGTACATCTCCGTTGCCAGCAGCAGGTATTTCATGCCCTTCCACATTTTCTCCGTTCCCGGCAGGGGCTGGCGTTTCGAGGGGATGAAGCCGGCGTAACGGCCGATGTCGATGGCGGCCTCGCGGATGGTGAGGCCGTCGAAGGGCGGGGCGCGGACATTCCTGAACCGATACCGGCCCATCGCTATGTACAGGGCGGTGAGTTCGTCCGCGTCCAGGAAATCGAGGGCGGGCCGGTCGGGCGCCTATCACTACCACATACTTAACCGGCTCATTCCCTTCTCCGCTCCGTCCGGCCCGTATGGCCCTGGCATGGGTTTCCGCGACGTTGAGGATGCGCAGGCCCTGCCATAGCTTCCGGGTTCCGGGCAGGGGCTGGCGCTTCGTCGGGCGGAACCCGGCGAGGCCGGCGACGAGCGTGACGTAGCGCGCCACGGTCATGTCCGGCTCCGGCGACGCCCTCTGGCCGATGACGCGCTCCTATGCGGCGTGAATGACCACCGCCTCGACGCTTTCCGGGCTGTCGGGGCTCTGCCGCGCCAGAAGCTGGAGGTCCCAGACCCGGAACGCGGTTATCGCGTCGAAGGCGAGGCATCTGCGCAGGTCGTCGGCTTCGTCGAGGCGGCGGTCCTCGATGCGGGTGCACTGTTTCAGGGTCCTGAAATATTCCTCGATGGTCCATCCTGTTTCGTACCGCCTGACGGTGTCGATGGCGCCCTGGAGGTCGGGCTCCGCGTCGCTGGAGAGCAGCAGCCATGACAGCCGCCGGCCGCCCTTCGGCGGCGTGGTGGTCTCGCTGGCGAGCACCGCGGTGACCGGCAGGGTCTGGCGGCTCTTTCCCGGGGCCTTCAGCTCGACGCGTGCGACGCGGATCTCCGTCTCCGCGGTCCGCGCCGGGCGGGCCCTCACGGCCTTCCGCCCACGCGACCCGGTGATCCCGCCGCGGGCGGCGACGTGTACGGTGCGCGTCCCGGCGGCGGGCAGCCCGGAGACATGCTCCATGAGGTCCACCACCCCGCCACCGGCGATGACGGAGCGGCGGGGCGGGGCGCTGGAGCGCACCAGCAGCCCGGCCGCGGCGGGGCCTTCCGCCTGGGCCTCGAACATGTCCCATATGTCGCCCTCGCGGTCGCAGACGGTGACCATCCGGGTTCCAGGGCTGGTCCTCCCGACCTCCTGCGCCAGGGCCAGGTCCTCCAGCCAGCGGCGGCTCCCGCTGCCACCGTCGGGCGTCTCCGTCTCCGCCGCCCTGTCCGGTTCCGGCTCCGCCCGCCCCGTGCCTCCGCGCCTGCGGTCGGCCTTCACGGTGACGCCCTCCCGGAAGCCGGCGTCGATGGCCAGCATCCCGAGGCCGCGGCCGGAGGCCGACACCGCCAGCGTCACGTGCGCCGGGATGCCGACGCTGCCCGATCCGCCGCCGCCGAGCCTCGCCAGGCCGCCCGTGGAGCCCTTCAGGCCGGAAAAGTCCAGCATCGTGGTGTCCTGGATGGCCAGGACCTCCCTTTCGGCGCGGCAGCGCCACAAGGTGGCCATGCGGTGGCTCTCGATGATGTCGTCCATGCTCACCCTGGGGTTGGAAAGCAGCCTGTAGGCTGCCTTCCGGTCCTTCCTGTCGGGAAACACAACGGAAACCGGCTCGCCGGGCCGGGTCTCCCAGGCCCTGGCCATGGCCAGGATCCGGTCGCGCACCCTGCTGTCGGCGTGGCCGCACAGGCCGAACTCCAGGTCCGCCCAGTCGGCATCCTCCGGGATCGCCGGGGCCGGGCCCAGCCAGCGCGGCGTCTGCGGCCCGCGGCACATGCGGTCGCGCCAGTCCGGATCCAGCGGCCTCATCCAGACACCGCAGGCCTCCGCTCCCTCCCGGTGGCCGGGCGGACGGCCGGAGGTGGTCCCGGCCAGCTCCCATCCGGCCGCCGCGTAGGCCGTGCCCGGGCGCTCCGGGCCGACATAGGTGAAGGCCATCGCCGGACGGACGCCGTGCAGCCTCTCCCAGTCATCGGGAAGCCGCCTTGCCGCCAGCCCCAGCGCGTGGCTCGCCAGGTGCGGGACCTCCACGCCCGGCATGATCAGGAACCTGGAGTTCTGCACCAGAAGTCGCAGGTTCGCCATCCGCTCCCGGCCGCTCCAGCCGATGTAGGCGTCCCGGGCCCTCTGGTGCCAGTTGGCCGCGTGGAAGCAGAACCCGCCGACGCGCCCCAGGCGTTCGCTCCGGATCCAGTAGAAGAGAAGCACGCCGGGATTGGACGGCTCGCCCTGGGGATGGTGGCTCTCCATCATCCCCCGCAGGGCGCGCCGCTCCTCCGCCGTCTCCGCCATCTCCAGGCCGACCCCGCCGAGCTCCGCGAGCGTGCCGGAGAAGTGGATGTCGGGATGGTCCGGCAGCGGCCCGCGACGACCGGGCGGAGGCCGGCCCGCCGACGGCAGGGCGATGCCGTAGCGCTCCGCGATCCCCGGCAGGGCCAGCCGGGCGGAGACGAGGCACGGCGCTCCTGCGGCGTTGGTCCAGCCCTCGCGTTCGCACAGGCCCTCAGCCATGGCGGAATGGCTGGCTCCCGTCGCCGCCATCGACCTCAGCCACTCGACCGTTCCTTCCCTGAAATGGCGCATCCCGACCTGCATGCGAATCAGGTATCATCACCACCCCGCCGTGTCAACCACGAACAAGTGACATGCAAGGGGCAGGTGTCCCTTACACGGCGCTATCAGGCAAAGTCCGTTAGCGGTCATTTGGCGGCTCTTTCAGCTGAGATGGAAGAGATCACTGCCCGGAAGCATGTCACGGCTTCGGCATCAGGGCGGATAGCGACTGTGTGGAATTCCCTGATCATGGGAAAGAAATTTTCCATGCATTCTGGTGATCCCGCGCGATCACGCCGTCGATGCAGATAGATCCGGTGCCAAACTCCCTGGACAGCATTCTGAAACACCGCTCTTCATCGGAGGCGGATACGCCTCAAATCGCCGTTCGTCCTGCCAAAGGGTTCTGAAAGGCTCGCTGCGAAACTCCGGCCTTCTCCGCTCAGTTGGTTCCGCTCCGGGCGCCTCGGCCTGTTCGATTACTGCGCTTTGCTGGAAGGGAACGGTCCGCAACCATGGATGGTTGCCCGGCTGCGTCATTTCCAGTCCCGGACTTCGGACTTTGTGGGTGCCGTCCCGCACAAGGCCGTCAAACCCGGCACCGTCTATCGACTGCAGCTGGAGAAGATCCGTGATTTAGCAGCCTAACGCGGTCATCACGCCGAAGGAGCGGTCAGCCGTTCCGTCCAGTTGCAGGATACCCGTCTGGCGGTCTACTGTCAGTTCCGTCGTCCCCGGATCACTCCGAATCTCCGCCGCTACCCGTTTCAGGGCCGACCTCCAGCAGGAACCGGTAGAAATTTCGCGCCACATCCTCAGCTGTGAGGTCGTTCCTTCTGTCAGGGCGCACCCTGAACGTCATCTTGCTGCGCGCTCCTCTGTCATCAAGATAGGACTGAAGGAACGATCTGGTATCAAGCAGGTATTGGACAATTTGCTCCTCGTCCCACACAAGTCCTGCCTTTCCGGCCGCGACAATGGAATTTCCGTAACGGAATCCCTCAATAATGCCCGCCTGGCGTCCGATGACTCCGTATAGGTTGGGGCCGGTTCTGGATTTCCTTCCCGCAATGGTGTTTCCCTCGCTGTCCATGACCACATGACAGGCCTGGCACAGCTTAAACGCCGCTGCGCCCATCTCTGCTTCTTTGGAAAGATGGCTGTCGGCATGGATGGGAAATGCCAGCGCCGCAAGGGAAAGGGTGAGTGCTGCGAAGCGAATCATCTCATTCCTGTTTTCTGCGACCTGCACACGCCTTCCGTTGATCCTGCCAATATGGCCACGCATTGGTGCCGGACCGATTCGGTTGCCAGATTCGCATGATCACCGGCCTGACGGCTTACGGGTCTGAACAGCAACAGCCCAGGTGGCCACGGACCTCCTGTCTCGTAGCCGCTGCGACACCCTGGGTTGCGTCCCACTGGCCTCCCACGATTGGAAACCAAGCGGTCACGAAATGGCGGGAATGCCTAGTCCGCGAGTTTCTCGATCAACTCGGGCACGGCCCGGAACAGATCGTCCACCAATCCGTAATCGGCCACCTGGAAGATGGGAGCTTCCTCATCCCTGTTTATCGCTACGATGACTTTTGAATCCTTCATGCCCGCCAGATGCTGGATGGCTCCTGAAATGCCGACGGCAACGTACAGATCCGGTGCGACCACCTTTCCTGTCTGCCCGACCTGCCAGTCATTGGGCGCATAGCCCGAATCGACCGCCGCACGGCTGGCGCCGACCGCCGCACCCAGTTTGTCGGCCAGCTTTTCAATCAGTGCGAAATCCTCTTCCGAGCCAACGCCACGACCACCGGATACAACAATGCCGGCGCTCGTCAGCTCCGGCCGTTCGCTGTCGGCCCCTCTATCCTCAACCCATTCCGACAGGCCGGTGGCACCGTTAAATGAAATGGTCTCCAAAGATGCCGATCCGCCTTCGCCTGCAGAGTCGAATGTGGATGTCCGTATGGTCACTATCTTAATTGCATCGCGGGACTTCACCGTCTGTATTGCGTTTCCCGCATAGATCGGGCGCTCGAACGTATCCTCGTCCACTACGGCTGACACGTCTGAAATCACCATCACATCTAGCAGTGCCGCGACTCTTGGCATCACGTTTTTCGCGTCGGTCGTTGCTGGCGCAAGGATGTGGCTATAGCCATCCGCCAGCGAAACGATCAGGTCTGCGGTGGTTTCCGCAAGTCTGTGGCCCAGCGCCGGGTCCTCGGCGCAGAGCACCTTTGACACTCCATCAATCCTGGCCGCAGCCTCGGCGGCTTTCATGGCCGAGGCGCCAGCGCATAGCATCGTGATATCGCCCAACGGTGCGGCGGCAGCCACGGTCTTTGCGGTTGCGTCAAGCGAAAGCTCGCCGTTGTTCACTTCTCCAAGCAGAAGAACAGCCATCAGATCACCCCCGCTTCATCCCTGAGTTTGGCCACAAGCTCGTCAACCGAATTGAGAATGACCCCCGCTTTCCGCGCTTCCGGTTCATCGGTCCTGATGATTTCCAGCCTGGGGCTGGCGTCTACGCCGTAATCAGCCGGTGTCTTTATATCCAGCGGCTTCCTTTTCGCCCTCATTATGTTTGGAAGTGACGCGTAGCGAGGCTCGTTGAGCCTCAGGTCGACGGTGATGACGGTTGGCATTCTGACCCGGATCGTCTGCAGTCCGCCATCGACTTCGCGAGTGACGATGGCGTCATCGCCTTCGACGTCAATTTTCGAGGCAAATGTCGCCTGAGACCAGTTCGCCAGTGCCGCGAGCATCTGACCTGTGGCGTTCATGTCGTTGTCGATGGCCTGTTTCCCGCAGAGCACAAGGCCCGGCTGTTCCTCGGCGACGATCGCGTTGAGAATCCTTGCGACCGCGAGGGGTTCGATGTCCGTATGGACATCGTCAGCGGCAACGATGAGTATCGCTCGGTCAGCGCCCATCGCAAGTGCTGTGCGGAGGGTTTCCTGATTCTGCCTGACACCAATTGAGACTGCGATGATCTCCTCGGCCTTGCCAGCCTCTTTCAGGCGAATGGCCTCTTCCACCGCTATCTCGTCGAACGGGTTCATTGACATTTTGACGTTCGCTAGATCGACTCCCGATCCGTCCCTCTTCACGCGGACCTTCACGTTGTAGTCAATCACGCGCTTGACAGGCACCAGTACCTTCATGCGTGTCTCTCCACCAGAAAATTGCCGTGCCCTTGGCGGGCTCCAGTAAGTCCGACGCCCTGTTACCGGCTTGAACGGCGGGAAAACAGTGAAAAAACGACGCGCCGGCCGATTGATGTTGCGAATTCCATCCATTCACGTCGGTGCGTGGGCTGGAAATGGGCATGGCGGGAACCAGATGGCAATGCCCTGCAGGAATCAGTCCATGGCTGGGCATCCGTCGTGTACCCCGCAGCCGGCTGTGCCGAACTCTGGTTCCTGATCGAATCCGCGTGGCAGGCCCGTGTTCAGCGATTGGCGCCTGGAACCCACAGCACGTCACTGGTGCCGCCTTCGTTGGCAATGCGGGCCGCGACGAAGAACCAGTCACTGAGTCGGTTGAGGTATTTCATTGCGGCGGGGTTCACGCTCTCGCGGGAAGCAAGTTCGACGATCAGCCGTTCCGCACGCCGCGAAACCGTTCGGCACAGATGCAGGTGCGCGGCAAGTGCCGAACCGCTAGGCAGGACAAAGCTTCGAAGCGGTTCCAGAGCCTCGTTCATTTCATCGATTTCGGCTTCGAGCCGTGACACCTGATCCTCCGAAACGCGAAGCGGCGCATGTTCGGCATCAGCGTCCCGCTCCATGTCCGGGCGGCAGAGGTCGGCGCCCACATCGAACAGGTCGTTCTGGATGCGGGAGAGACGGGAGGCGAGATCGTCCCCGGCATAAAGACGCGCCAGTCCAACGGTGGCATTGGTTTCATCGACCGTGCCGTAGGCATGGACACGTGCCGAAGTCTTGGAGACTCGCCTGCCATTGCCGAGCGCCGTTTCGCCCGCATCCCCGGTTTTCGTATAGATTCTGTTCAGGACGACCATCAACCACCCTCCGTCTGGCGGAGGAATACAAACGCCAGGATTATCAGGACCGCAATTGCCTGAGCCGCGATTCGATAGCGCATGATTCGGTTGGCATGCCTGCGGTTGAATTCGCCACCGCGTGCGAAGCCGCCAATTCCAATCATTAGAATGACCAATACGACCAGGACTGAGGCGGCGATAACGATGAAGAATGGATCATGCCACATTAGACTGTCCTTCGGATGTCCGTTTGTCTCAGTATAGCGGATGTGCCCGAAAAGGCGAAGGTCGAGCCATCGTGGTGGTCACCTCCTCGTGATCAGCCAGTCAAGAGCACGGGTCGGAAGCAGACGCCGCATCGTGCCAGCAATGTGGGTCACCTTGGTGACGTAGTAGCGTGGCCTGGGTCGATGCGCTTCCAGTGCATGTATCAGTTTATCCGTGACGGCGGTGGGTGGAAGCTCAAAGGGATCGGGAGTGGGATCGGATGCGTAGAGCCTTTTGATCAGTTGCGTGTCATAATCAGCCCTGCAGGTGGAGGACCTCCAGTCAATCCAGCGTTCGAAATGCGGGATGGAGTTCTCACGGAATTTCGTGGTGATCGGACCGGGCTCAATCAGGGACACAGAGATCCGGGTGCCTCTCATCTCGACCCTCAATGTATCGGTATAGCCCTCAAGCGCATATTTTGTGGATACATATGCGCCGCGCCAGCGCATGGGGATGAAGCCCAGGACTGAAGAACACTGGACGATTCGGCCATGTCCCTGTTTGCGCATGACCGGAATGACGGCGCGGGTCAATTCGTGCCAGCCAAAAAAGTTGGCTTCGAAAATCGAGCGCAGCGCATCCGTCGGAAGATCCTCCACCGCGCCGGGGAGGCCATATGCGCCGTTGTTGAAGAGCGCATCCAGAGTTCCATCCGTTTCCGCCAGAACCTCGTCAAGTGCCTCTCCGACACTTTGGCCGTCACAATAGTCGAGTCGCGGACTTCTGAACCCCTCCATGCGCAGACGTTCGCAATCGGTTTCGGCCCGACAGGATGCGAACACATTCCAGCCGCGTTCCCTGAGTGTGTGGGCTGCGTCATATCCTATACCTGACGAACACCCGGTGATCAGAATCGAACGATCAGACATGCCTACCTTTCCTCTGTCCATATGCGCCTATGGCAGCGCTTCGGAGCATCCGTCCTTTGATTCATTTCATGAAGAAGGACATACAAGTGGAAGCGGGGTCACTTTCATATATGGTTTCCCTGAATTATGTAACCGGAGCGCAGGCGGAGACTCAAATCCCGTGGCGGACTGCTCTGCCCGAAGGCATGGATCGTGGAGGTCGCGCAACATGGAATTATCGGCGCAGGAATGCGCGGTGCGCAGCGCTCGGGCCATGTGGGCAAGTGACGATGCCAGCAGGTGGTTCGGAATGTCACTTGACGAAATCGCACCAGGGCGGGCGGTGCTGAGGATGACGATCGAACAGCATCATACCAACGGGCATGACATTTGCCATGGTGGGGTGATTTTTTCCTTGGCGGACAGCGCTTTCGCATTTGCCTGCAACAGTTACAACAAAGTGGCGGTCGCTCAGCACAACATGATAAGTTTCATCGCGCCAGGGCGGCTGGGTGATGTCCTGACCGCGACCGCATGCGAAGTCAGCCTTAATGGGCGCAGTGGCATCTACGACGTCCGGGTAACCCGAGGAAATGGTGAGGTAATCGCGGAGATGCGCGGTTGTTCCCGGATGGTTCGCGGAACGCATTTCGAATAAGGACAGTGAAGATGAAAGACCTGACGCCAGACCGATCGACGCTGGAGCCCATTGAGATCGCGAGCCGCGATGAGATTCAGGCGCTGCAGCTCAAGCGGCTCAAATGGTCCTTGCGCCATGCCTATGACAGAGTTCCGATGTATCGCAACAGGTTCGAAAGGCATGGAGTGCACCCCGATGACCTGAAGTCGCTTGAGGATCTGGCGAAGTTTCCGTTCACGGTCAAAGCCGATCTGCGCGACGGATATCCATTCGGGCTCTTCGCCGTTCCTCGCGAAAGAATCGTTCGAATCCATGCCTCGTCCGGCACCACGGGCAAACCGACCGTTGTCGGATACACCCAGCGGGATATTGACAGCTGGGCGGCGCTTGTGGCCCGGTCGTTGCGCGCAGGCGGAACGCGTCCTGGAGATGTCGTGCATGTTGCCTATGGGTACGGGCTGTTCACTGGTGGTCTCGGCGCACATTACGGTGCTGAACGGATGGGATGCACCGTGGTTCCGGTTTCCGGCGGCATGACGCCTCGCCAGGTGACGCTGATAAGGGATTTCAGGCCAACGACGATCATGGTGACCCCTAGCTATATGCTCAACATTCTCGAACAGTTCCATGATCAGGGACTTGATCCCCGGGAATGTTCGCTGGATGTTGGGATATTCGGAGCGGAACCCTGGACCAACGCCATGCGCGGGGAAATCGAGCAGGCGTTCGATATGCATGCGGTGGATATCTACGGACTATCCGAGGTGATGGGACCTGGAGTCGCCAATGAATGTGTCGAAACCAAGGATGGCCCACATATCTGGGAAGATCATTTCTATCCAGAGGTCATCGACCCGGAAACAGGTATGCCTGTATCCGAGGGCAAAACGGGCGAGCTTGTATTCACGACGCTTACCAGGGAAGGGATGCCCCTGGTCCGGTATCGGACGCGGGATCTGACAAGACTGCTACCGGGGACGGCGCGGTCAATGCGGCGGATGGCCAAGATCACCGGTCGGTCGGATGACATGATCATCCTGCGCGGCGTCAATGTGTTTCCGACCCAGATTGAGGAGCAGGTTCTGGCGACGGATGGTCTCGCGGTGCATTTCCAGCTGGAACTCCATAGCAGGGGTCGCCTGGATGCGCTGCGTGTACATGTGGAAGCGAACACCTTGGATGAAGTCGGTAGGACGGCGGTGGGGCGTGCGCTGTCGGATCGGATCAGGGGCGTGGTTGGCGTGTCGGTTGAGGTCGTGGTTGGTGGCCCGGGTTCGGTTCCGCGGTCGGAAGGCAAAGCGGTGAGGCTGGTGGACAATCGGTTGAAAGGGTAATGCGTGAAGCGCCGCGTTTCGTTTCCGCCTATGGGGTCCGCTGAACCGGTGTCGGGCCAGTCCGGTTCGCGGTGGCACGTTACCGTCTGGATCGGGATCCGTCGGTGGTCTTCGATAGGCGGTTACTGATCATAGTCTATGACTATCCTGTCTCCCAAAGGTACGCCCTGGCAGGTCAATACGTATCCTGCGCGAACTTCGTAGTCCTCCAGCGCATGATTCGCCGCCATCTCCACTTCTCCGGTCAGGAGCTTTGCGCGGCAGGTGGAGCAGACACCTGCGCGACAGGCATAGGGCGCATCCATGGAATGGGCGTTGAAGGCGTCAAGCAGCCTGGTTCCATCGCGTGGGATCCGAAAGGTTCGGGTGCGGCCATCCAATGTGACAGTGGCCTCGCAGCCCTGGAGCCGCTGCTCTGGATCGGCTTCTGTCACTGGCTTTGGAAGGCGACCCGGCTGACCTGATCTGAAGATCTCGAACCTGATCCTGTCTTTCTCCAGCCCATGGGCTTTCAGTGCGGCGATGACCGTGTTCATCATTGGTTCCGGACCGCAGATGAAGGCGGTATCCATGCGCTTTACACTGATCCAGTGCCTGAACAGCTGGTCACACTTCTCCATGTCGACGCGACCGGTGAACAGGTCGATGTCCTGACTGTCGGATTCAAGGATATGGATAATGTTCAGGCGGCCGAGAAAGTGGTTTTTCAGGTCTTCCAGTTCTTCGCGGAACATGATCGTGCCGACTGCCCTGTTTGCATAGATCAGCGTGAACGCGGAATGCGGCTCACGGACAAGTACGGTGCGCAGGATCGACAGCACCGGCGTGATTCCGGACCCGCCCGCGATGCAGAGATAGTGCCTGGCCATCTCGGGTTTGATCGGAACGAAAAACCGGCCGGAAGGCGGCATGGCTTCAAGTCGTTCGCCCGCTCTGAGTTCGGTGTTGGCCCAGGTTGAGAACGCGCCACCTTCGACACGCTTTATTCCGATCTGGATCCTGCCGTCATCGACGCCGGTGCAGATCGAGTAGTTGCGGCGCAGCTCGGTGCCGCCGAAATCGCGGCGGAAGGTCAGGTATTGACCCTGCGTGAATGCGAATACCGCTGGATCGTCCGGTTCCAATGTCACGACAACTGCTTCGCGGATAGTCTTGCGGACCTCTGTGACCGTTAAGGGGTGGAACCGGGGCATAGGTTAGATGCACTTGAAATAGTCAAATGGTTCCAGACAGGCGCTGCAGCGCCACTGCGCCTTGCAGGGTGTTGAGCCGAACTGGCTTACCAAAGTCAGGTCGGATGCGCCGCATCGGGGGCATTGTTCCGGAACACCTGCGTTCTGAGGTGGCGCTATGCCGTAGGATTCCAGGCTTGCCCGGCCCTTTTCCGATAGCCAGTCGGTTGTCCAGGGTGGGGATATCTGACGGTTGAGGCGGATTTTTTCGATACCCCTATCGCGTAGGGTTCGTTCGATATCCATTTCGATCACCGATGTTGCCGGGCAACCGGAATAGGTCGGAGTTATCGTTACCTCGCATGTCCCCTCACGCCAGCGGATGGCGCGGACAATACCAAGATCGACAACGCTGATCACGGGAATCTCAGGGTCTGGCACCTGGTCGAGCAAGTCCCAGATCTCTTCAGCGGGAACCTGAATCCGGTTCACCACCCAGCTCCAGGATAGGCGCGCTGAAGCCACTGCATTTCGGCGAGGACATAGCCGAGATGCTCACTGTGACGGCCTGACTTGCCACCGAGCTGTGCGAAGCTGCCGTCAGGCAATGTCAGGCCACCCTCTGTTTCTAGGCGTTGCATGATGGCGAGCCAGCCGTCGCGCAGTTCGACGGGATTGGGTGCAATTCCGGTAAGGGCGAGTTCCTGGTCGATTTCGTCCGGGGTGAACATCTCGCCAGTATAGGGCCACAGGACATCCAGTGCGGTCTGCATGCGTGCGTGACTTTCCTCGGTGCCATCGGACAGACGGACGCAGAGATCGGCGGATCGGGTGAGGTGATAGGCTACCTCCCTGCTGGTCTTTCGGGCGATGTCCGCAACACGGATGTCAGCCGATGCCTGAAGCCGCTCAAGCATCAGACCTGACCAGGCATCGTAAAGGAACTGCCGCATGATCGTCGTGCCGAAGTCGCCATTCGGGCGTTCCGCAATCAGCAGGTTGCGGAACTCGAACGCATCTCGAAGATAGGCCAGCGCATCGGCGTCGCGCCCCCTGCCTTCCACTTCCCCCGCCAGTCCGAGCCAGAGTCGGGTCTGTCCGATGAGGTCGAGCGCGGTGTTGGCAAGCGCGATGTCTTCTTCCAGAACGGGTCCATGACCGCACCATTCGCTGACGCGGTGGCCCAGGATCAAAGTGGTGTCACCGAGTCGGAGAAGCAGCTGGAACAACGCGTTCTCGCGATCCATCTACATCGCTCCCACATCTTCCGGAATGTCGAAGAAGGTCGGGTGGCGGTAGACCTTGTCATTCGATGGCTCGAATAGCGGGCCTTTGTCAGTTGGTGCGCTGGCGGTGATGTCGGAAGATCTGACGATCCATATCGACACGCCCTCGTTTCGGCGGGTATAGACGTCGCGTGCGTGGTGCAGGGCCGTTTCGGCATCGGCGGCGTGGAGTGAGCCGACATGGCGGTGGTTCAGGCCGTGCTGGCCACGGATGAACACCTCCCAGAGGGGGAGTTCGGCTGCCATGTCAACACCTCATTCCGCCGCCGTCCGCATGGCCCGTTTTGTGGCATTCGCCATTAGCCCGTCTCGAACCCAGGCATTGTCTTCCCAGTCCTTTACGCGGGTACCGAGGCGCTCGTGGTTGCAGGGACCGTTGCCGCGCAGGACTTCGTGGAATTCAGTCCAGTCCGGTTCCGAGAACTCGTGATGACCAGTCTCTTCGTTGAAGCACAGCGCGTCGTCCGGGATCTTCAGGCCGAGATAATTCGCCTGCGGTACGGTTTGGTCCACGAATTTCTGACGCAGTTCATCATTGGAGCTGATCTTGATCTTCCAGGCAAGGGACTGTGCCGAATGCACACTGTTCCGGTCACTTGGTCCGAACATCATCAGGGACGGATACCAGAAGCGGTTCAGCGCGTCCTGGGCCATGTGGCGCTGGGCTTTGGTGCCGTTCGCCATTTTCATCATGATGGAATAGCCCTGCCGCTGGTGGAAACTTTCTTCCTTACAGATGCGGATCATGGCGCGGCTGTACGGGCCGTAGGAACTGCGCTGCAGGGGAACCTGGTTCATGATTGCCGCACCATCCACGAGCCAGCCGATCGCACCGATATCGGCCCAGGTGAGGGTGGGGTAGTTGAAGATCGAGCTGTATTTCATTCGACCCTGGTGCAGTCGTTCCATGAGCTGGTCACGACTGACGCCGAGTGTTTCGGCCGCGCAGTAGAGATAGAGGCCGTGGCCAGCCTCGTCCTGAACCTTTGCCAGCAGGATGACCTTCCGTTCGAGGGTGGGAGCCCGGGTGATCCAGTTGGCTTCCGGGAGCTGGCCGACGATTTCGCTATGTGCGTGCTGCCCGATCTGGCGAATGAGGGTCTGACGGTATCCGTCGGGCATCCAGTCCTTTGGCTCGATTTTTTCGCCAGCGTCTATGCGGTCCTGGAAGTGGCGCTCTTCGGGCGTCATTTCCTCCCGGGATTTAACTGCGTTTCCGGTTGATCTGACCATCTGGGCGTACATGGGGTACCCGCCATTTCCAGTGCCTGCTGGATTGAAGCATAGTGGCTCCAGGACGGGTCGGCAACAGAAAACGTTACATCTGAGAAAAGATTCCCATTTTCTGTAACATACCGTGCATGAGAGGAAGGAGCCGTTCCGGCCTCTCGGTTCGCTCTCCTGGAAGCGGAGTGTCGAAACCTTTGTCCGATCATGGCCATGCCAGATTGGGCGGACGGATAACCTGAACGGGATTGAGGCATCGTGCGCCATGCGTTCGGGCCGATGCCAAACTGGCGACTCCCTGACCATCACGTCGTGCAGGAACCCCTGTAGGCCTCACGCAGCCGAATTGGCGTTCGACGCAGGCGTGCCAGCGCCGTTTCCACCATATCCGGGAGTTCCGTATGGCTGGCCTTCGGCGCTCCATACGGATCGAAATGGTTCAGCCCATTTTGGTCTTTCGGTAGCGGCCGCTGGACTTCAGGCCACTGCCAGTCTGAACCCACTATAGGCAATGGCGGTGGATAACGCCTCTATACGGCTGACCGGCGTCCGTGCTAGTGTTCGGTATTTCGGTCGCTCCAGTCATAGTGCGGGCGTTTGGCATGGTGGACGGGAAACATTTGGGAGTCAGGCGGCACGGCGGTGACTTTCGTATGTGATTCCACTGATCACCCCTTCTGGTTCCAGCGAAATGAACAGTAGAGAGACGGGTATGGACATAATCAATGTGGAAAGCTTCGCGTCCGGCCAATGGGTCGCGCCCGGCCAGGGCGCCCAGCGGGTGGCAAACGCCGCTACGGGTGAGACTGTAGCCCGTGTAGGAGATGGGTGCCTTAACTTCGGCACTATGCTGGACTACGCAAGGAGCGTTGGAGGCCCCAGGCTACGCTCGATGACCTTCCACGATCGCGCTCGCATGCTGAAAGCTCTGGCGCTTCATCTCACCGATCGTAAACAGCCACTCTATGATCTGTCCTTCGCCACCGGTGCCACCCGGAAAGATCACCTGATCGACATTGACGGTGGTATTGGCGCGACATTCGTGTTCGCATCCAAAGGGCGCAGGGAAATGCCGGATGCACGTGTCTATCTTGACGGACCGGTTGAGCAGCTGAGCCGCAGTGGATCCTTTCTGGGACGCCACATCGCCGTTCCGAAACGCGGAGTCGCGGTACATATCAACGCGTTCAATTTCCCTGTCTGGGGAATGCTGGAAAAACTTGCACCCACGCTGCTTGCGGGGATGCCAGCCATCATCAAGCCGGCCACCAGCAGCGCCTATGTCGCGGAACGTGCCGTCAGAATGATGCTTGATAGCGGACTGCTTCCCGAAGGTTCCATTCAGCTGATCTCGGGCGGAACCGGCGACCTGCTGGACCGCCTGGATGGGCAGGATGTGGTCAGTTTCACCGGCTCCGCCGCTACCGCCCACAAGCTCAAGGCAACACGGGCGATTCTCGCAGGTGCCGTTCCATTCATCGCCGAGCAGGATAGCCTCAATGCCGCGATTCTTGGCGCGGACGCTGCCCCTGGAGGGCCGGAATTCGATCTATTCATCAAGGAGGCCACCCGTGAGATCACGGTTAAGGCTGGTCAGAAATGTACCGCCATGCGTCGCCTGATCGTGCCTGAAACACGGATACAGGCGGTAATCGAGACACTGTCCGAGCGACTCTCCAGGATCCGCATCGGCGACCCCGTGGACGAGCGAACCCAAATGGGCCCGCTCATCTCGGGAGATCAGCGAAGCGACGTATTGGAGAAAGCCGACCTGCTTGCGACGGAAGCGGAACGGGTCTGCGGCAGTCCCGAGCGGTTCTCCGTCGCAGGCGCAGACGCGTCGAAGGGTGCCTTTCTACCACCGATGCTGTTTCACTGCGCGGATCCTGACACAGCCTCGACGGTTCATGCGACCGAGGCGTTCGGTCCCGTTTCCACGGTCATGGGCTATCGTGACACGGCACATGCCGCCGCACTTGCCAATCGGGGGGAAGGCTCTCTGGTTGCGTCAGTGTTCACCCATTGCAACGACATGGCCCGCGAGCTGGCGCTGGAGACCGCGGCGCATCACGGTCGGCTCTATTTCAACAACCGCGACTCCGCCGCGGAGGCGACGGGACATGGCTCGCCACTTCCGCACATGGTTCACGGCGGCCCAGGACGCGCGGGTGGCGGCGAGGAACAGGGTGGCATCCGCGGCGTGATGCACTACATGCAGCGCACGGCGGTTCAGGGTCCGCCCGACATTCTCACCTCCATCGGAGGACCCTGGGTACCTGGAAGCACGGAAACCGAGGGTCCTGGGCATCCGTTCCGCCGCCGGTTCGGTGACCTGAGAATCGGGGAAACCCTCCACACGGCCGAGCGCGAAGTCACAATTGAGGACATCGTTCATTTCGCGGAGTTTACCGGCGACAGGTTCTATGCGCATCTTGACGAGGAAGCAGCGGCTACCAATCCATTCTTTCCGGGGCGGGTGGCACATGGCTACCTGCTTCTCAGTTTCGCCGCCGGTCTCTTTGTGGAGCCGTCGCCTGGGCCGGTATTGGCCAATACCGGACTGGATTCGCTTCGTTTCATGCAGCCGGTCGTGCCGGGTGACCGCATCAGGGTACGTCTCACCGTCAAGCAGAAAACCTTGCGCAACGAAGATTATGGCGAAGTCCGATGGCATGTCACATTGACCAACCAGAAGGACGATATCTGTGCCGAATACGAGCTCCTGACAATGGTGGCCCGCTGAGTTTCGCTTCAATGGAGTTCGAATTCCTGTGCTGGATATGAGCCGCAGGCCCTCAATGACCAAAGTGAGTCCAGATCCGAGCCATGAAGGGCCTGTTGTTCGAATCGCTCCACCATGCGCATTCATGATCTGTAGCGGATCCCGGCACCGCCGAATATAAGGCACCATGGCAAAAGGTGACGCAGCCTCTCCCGGTGAAATGATCGGCCGGCTCAGCGAGCTTGGAAACCCGCGTGTCTGGTCTGTGGTCATTACGGTGTTCGGAGATTCGGTGATGCCTCGTGGTGGCATAGTGTCCGCAAGCGTTCTGTCGGCGATCTTTCATCGACTGTCGATCAGGGCGGAGGCCCTGCGCGTGGCACTTCACCGACTTGCCAGGGACGGTTGGATCGTTAGGCAAAGATCCGGCCGAAACAGTCATTACGCTCTATCGGACAACGGTCGCGCCAGGTTTCTGCCAGCCTCGCTCCGCATCTATGCGGGAGCACCGTCCCTCAGTGGACCCTGGCGGATTGCTGCGCTGAGAAAGCCCCCGCGCCCTGAAACAGCTATGTTCGAGGCTGGTTTCCTGCAGCTCTCCCCGACGCTCTTTCTTGGGCCGCACCAGGCTGGCCAGCTACCTGCCAATGCGGAAGCTGTCGAGGGCGATCTCCGGAATTTGCCCGACTGGGCCCGTGCGGTTCTTGTCCCGGAGCCTCTGCAGCGCGACTATTTCCGGCTTCATTCGACTCTTTCGGAACAGATGGATGCTCTTGAGACTGTCGCTAGTGCCGAACCGTTGGACGCCGTTGCTCTGCGCACTCTGCTAATTCACCATTGGCGGCGTCTGCTGCTGCGCCACGCTGACGTTTCAGCGGAGGTACTGCCCCTGAACTGGCGTGGGGAAGATTGTCGGACATTGGTTCTCGCCCTTCACGAAGCGCTTTCGCGGAGTGCTGATCCCTGGCTTGACAACGCAATCGGGCCACGGGGACCGAATGAATTTGGTAAGGAGCCGACAGCTCCCCTTTTCCAGGTATAGCCAACCAATCCGGGCTGCTTATGTCTCAGCCGAGAGCCTCATGATGCGACGGACCTGGTGTCCAGCCAGTCCGCCTGCGGTAAATTCGGGCCCCGTTCTACACCCTGCCTTGCGCAAGTCATCTCCCGATCCACCGAGAACGTTCTGCTGGCGACCCCTGAAGGACTCGAACCCTCAACCTGCTGATTAGAAGTCAGCTGCTCTATCCAGTTGAGCTAAGGGGTCGTCACAGGCATCTGTGCGCCAACCGCAGCTAGGAATCAAGACGTCAGTGCGCCCAACCGGTTATTCCCGTCATCGCCCTACTTTCACTTCGGAGCGCGACGCCGGGCCCTTTCCTCCGCTCGGGTGCCGTCCTCTCTTCGGGAAGAATCTGGAGTCGCGCTCCAGAGTGAAAGTCGGTGCCAGACCAGGTTCACACCAGTTCCACCGGTGGGCCAGATTGCTCCTGGGTCCGATCAGCCGTCAGCAGAGGCCAACCCTCCTCTCGGGCCTGGGCAATCAGAATGCGATCAAACGGGTCGGCGTGATATAGGGGAAGATCCGCAACTTGCAGCGTATGACCGATCGTGATCGGCAGTTCCACCCAACCATTCGTTACGAGGCCGACACGTAGCGCGACCGGATCAACATGGAAGTCCTTCCTTACTATTGCCGCCTTGATGACGACCTCCCAGATACTCGCGGCCGAGACATGGGGAAGCTCCCCTTCATCGGTCAGGCGCTCATGCGCAATTGGGCTCAATCGTTCCGGCATGTAAGCGGCCCAAAGCATCAAATGCGTGTCTACCAGAAGACCCACCGGCTGGACGCCTCCTTGATCGCGTCGGCCCTGATACGATCAAAATCGTCTGGTACACTCCCTTGCCCGCCAGAAAACCGATACGGCGTGGCCCCTCTGGCGCGATCGGTTCGACCTTCACAAGCGGCACGCCTGCCCGTGCGATGATGAAGTCCTCGCCCTTCGCCGCTGCGGCCACCAGCCTGGACAGGTTCGTTTTTGCCTGATGCATGTTGACGGTCTTCATGGGTCAGCCCCCTTAGTCCACCACCTGAACTAAGCTGTCCTTCCTGGCAAGACTGATCCTGAGTGTTGGGGCCAAGGGATCAACAGTTTCCAGAGTTCCACTCCAGGCCACGACATCGGGCATATCGGGATTTTCCCGGAGCGATGGCGGAGGAAAGGGCCAGGCGGCGGCGGTTCTCGCCCTTTACACCCTGATTATGCTCTGCGGAGGGCGACAGCCCCGTCGATTCGGGACATGGAACCGCTGTCCGGAATCGGGCCGACGCGTGGAAACCACCAGTAATTTCGTCGCTGAGCGTTTCGTCCACCGAGATTCTCCAAATGAACCTTCCTTTATCAGGTCTGGAATGCCATATGGAACAGACCGTGCCATTCCAAACCACGATGCCGGCAATTGGGCCACCGACGGATCGGCAATGCCTGGCTTGGGTGCGGGAAGCTGCGCCTTCACCCTGGACCGGAGCGAAAACGAATCCAATTCTGGAATCTGGAGGATTTGCCGCAATGTCCCAACCTGCTCTCCAAACGCAAGAACCAGACCTTCAGGGCGGCGGTAAGCTTGAAGGTGGAATCAGATTTGTCATGCAGACCGAGTTTCAGCCAGCTGGCGACCAACCGACCGCTATCGCGGAACTCGCGCAGGGCATTCGTGACGGAGAGCAGAATCAGGTCCTCCTCGGCGCGACTGGCACTGGAAAGACCTACACGATGGCCAAAGTCATCGAGGAGACCCAGCGTCCAGCGATCATACTGGCTCCCAACAAGACACTCGCGGCCCAGCTATACGGTGAGTTCAAGGGGTTCTTCCCGGACAATGCGGTCGAGTATTTCGTCAGCTATTACGACTATTACCAACCAGAAGCGTATGTGCCGCGTTCGGACACCTACATAGAGAAGGAATCCCAGATAAATGAACAGATCGACCGGATGCGCCACTCCGCCACCCGGGCGCTTCTGGAACGTGATGATGTCATCATCGTGGCGTCAGTCAGCTGCATCTATGGAATTGGTTCGGTTGAAACCTATGGGGCCATGACACAGGATCTTGTTGTGGGCAAAGCCTACGACCAGCGTCAGGTCATGGCGGATCTTGTCACCCAGCAGTACCGCCGCAACGATCAGGCGTTCCAGCGAGGTTGCTTCCGCGTGCGCGGCGATGTGCTGGAAATATTTCCCGCCCATCTGGAGGACCGGGCCTGGCGGCTGTCATTCTTCGGTGAGGAACTGGAATCCATTTCGGAATTCGATCCTCTCACCGGCCAGAAGACCAACGTGTTTGACCGCATCCGCGTCTACGCAAACAGCCATTACGTGACGCCCAGACCGACGCTGCAGCAGGCTATCATCAATATCAAGAAGGAGCTTCGCCAGCGCCTTGACCAGCTGGTTTCCGAAAACAGGTTCCTGGAAGCACAGCGTCTTGAACAGCGCACGAATTTTGATCTTGAGATGCTGGAAACCACCGGATCCTGTAACGGAATCGAGAATTATTCCCGTTATCTCACTGGCCGCCAACCCGGCGAGCCGCCTCCTACCCTCTTTGAGTTCATTCCCGACCACGCCATTGTGTTCGCCGACGAGTCGCATGTGTCCGTTCCCCAGATTGGGGGCATGTACAGAGGCGACTACCGTCGCAAGTCCACTCTTGCGGAACATGGTTTCCGCCTGCCGTCCTGTATGGACAACCGCCCGCTCAAGGCGGAGGAGTGGAACGCCATGCGGCCACAGTCGATTTTTGTCTCCGCTACTCCTGCCGCGTGGGAAATTGAACAGACGGGCGGCGTGTTCACCGAACAGGTGATACGTCCTACAGGCCTTGTGGATCCTGAAGTCGATATCCGACCGGTCGAGACGCAGGTCGATGACCTTGTGGATGAGGTCCGCAGAGTTGCGGAAAGGGGTGACCGCACTCTTGTCACCACCCTAACCAAACGTATGGCCGAGGATCTGACTGAATATCTGCATGAACAGGGGATCCGGGTACGTTACATGCATTCCGATATCGATACGCTTGAGCGCATAGAGATCCTGCGCGATCTCCGGCTGGGCGCTTTCGACGTGCTTGTTGGTATCAATCTCCTGCGCGAAGGCCTTGATATCCCGGAATGTGGTCTTGTTGCAATTCTTGACGCTGACAAGGAAGGCTTCCTGCGTTCCGAAACCTCTCTCATCCAGACCATTGGCCGGGCGGCCAGAAACGCGGAAGGGCGTGTCATCATGTATGCGGATCGCGTCACCGGGTCCATGGAGCGTGCCCTGAAGGAGACCGAACGCCGCCGTGCCAAACAGGTCACCTATAATGAGGCCAACGACATCACACCCGAGACGGTGAGGAAAAACGTCGAGGATATCCTGGCTGGCCTTTACAAGGGCGACACCGATATGGCCCGGGTGACGGCGACGGTTGAGAAGCCACTGATCGGGGGCAATCTCCAGGTGCATCTGGACGCGTTGCGCCGCGACATGACCAAGGCCGCGGAAAACCTAGAATTCGAGGAAGCCGCACGACTGCGCGATGAAATCAGGCGGTTGGAGGCCGTTGACCTCGCCATCCATGAGGATCCGATGGCGCGCCAGAGCGCCATCGAAGCTGCCAGCGTGCCGATGTCAGGCCGGTCAACATCAGGAAGGCCGGGGCAGCGGGGCAGAAAGCGAAAGCGCTGACCGAATGGTGCAGCCATTTTGAATTTGGGAGGTTGATGACCTCGGGAGCCTCGGCACTTCCTGCCAACCGATCCATTTCGCCTCCACCGTTTCACCTCCACCGTCATCGGTTTCCCTGGCCTGGGTGTATGCGCCTTCAGCCATCAGAATGGGGCCCGCCGCGCAACAGCAGGACCACCGGTTGAGGGTCATCAGCAGAGCGGCAGGGAAAACGGACAATGACAGGTCGGTGGCTTCCTGTCTTTCACGAAGATGTTTCCGCGTCCGTAACGCACATTCACGGTGAATGACCGTAATCGCCGACCTGATGACATTCCGGTTGTCCGGTGGCGGAAAGATCGATCATTCAATGTGGGCACCAGCTGATCAGAACGGGGTTGGCATGGGAAGCGGTTACCCGCTCATGAGAACTGATTGTCCTTTGGGAATCCGTATGGAGGCCGACCTCCGGCGCTCGCGCGTTTCGCCTTCCACTGTGACATATCCGCCTGATGGCGGGTTTTTCCCCCGCCCATGGACCATGTCAGCCCCTTTCCAAAGTCAAAGGTTGTAAGGTCCGAAAGCCCACCTTCAGGGTCCCGCGCCCGCTTTCCACCTCGCTGATCGTATTTCTGCAGCCGCACACCCTTGCCACGAGACATTTCCGGAAGTTCATCGGCGGCGAAGACCAGGAATTTCCCGTTGCTGCCAACCACCGCGAGATGATCGCCCTCAAGCGGCCTGCAGATCCGGGCGGAATCACCATCCCGGAGGTTCAGGATCTGCTTTCCGTTTCGTGTTTGGGCTACGACTTCATCCTCGGGAACGATGAATCCATATCCTGCGGCCGATGCAACAACCAGCTTTCTTCCGGGGCCGTGGATGAAGAGGGCGATGATGTCGTCCTCATTCGGCAGATCAACCATCAAACGGACAGGTTCGCCCATGCCCCGACCACCAGGCAGATTCGACGCAGAAAGCGTATAGAACCTGCCATTTGTACCGAAAACCAGCAGCCTGTCCGTGGTTTCAGCGTGAAAGAAATGCAGACCCTCATCTCCGTCCCTGAACTTCAGTTCCTGGTCAAGAGAGATGTGTCCCTTCATGGCCCGGATCCAACCCATCCTGGAACAGACAACGGTGATCGGCTCGCGTTCGACCATCGCCTCCAGGGGCATGTCCCCGACCTCCATTGCCTCAGCGAATTGAGTACGACGGGCCCCAGCCCCGAAGTCCTTTCCGAACTTCCTTCGGACCTCTCGCAGCTGTTCAGCGATCCTGGCCTTCTGAAGGTTCTCGTCTTCGAGCAGATCCTCCAATTCGGCCCGTTCCCGCATCAGGTCGTCCCGTTCCCGGCGCAGTTCCATTTCCTCCAGCCGCCGCAGCGATCTCAGGCGCATGTTCAGTATGGCATCGGCCTGGATTTCGGAGAGGCCATTGGCGTCTGAGTCCGCGGCAGGCGGACTGACATAGTCTTTCTCAGAGTCCGCTCGTGTAAAACTGCGTGACCAGTCTTCGCGCAACAATGCAGCCTTGGGACTGTCATCATAGCGGATAATTTCAATTACACGGTCAAGATTCAGAAAGGCGACAATGAAACCTTCGAGTATTTCAAGCCGGTGATCTATCTTTTCCAGCCGGTGCCGCGCCCTGCGCAGCAATACCTCGCGCCGATGGTCGAGCCATGCGCGCAGCGCTTCCTTTAGCGAACAGACCTTTGGCGTACGCCCATCGACTAGCACATTCATGTTGAGACTGAACCTGATCTCGAGATCCGAGCGCCGATAGAGCATGTTCATCAGAACATCGGGATCGACGTTTTTCGATTTTGGCTCAAGAACAAGCCTGATGTCGTCTGCGCTCTCGTCGCGGATATCCGCTAGAATTGGCAGCTTCCTGTTCTGGATGAGTTCAGCGATGCGCTCGATCAACTTAGCCTTTTGCACCTGATAGGGAATTTCGGTGACAACGATCTGCCACTGGCCCCGACTCAGGTTCTCGATCTCGTGCTTTGCCCGCAGGCGAAACGCGCCGCGACCGCTTCGATAGATCTGCGCGATGCTGTCGCGTGGTTCAACGATAACGCCTCCCGTGGGAAAGTCCGGTCCCTGAACGAAGTTAAGCAAAGTGTCATCACGGGCGTCCGGCGATTTGACCAGGTGAAGGCAGGCGTCGCATAGTTCGACGATGTTATGCGGGGGAATGTTTGTGGCCATGCCCACGGCAATGCCGCTCGCGCCGTTCGCCAGCAGATTCGGAAAGGTTGCGGGTAACACAACCGGTTCCTGTAGCGTACCATCGTAATTGTCGCGAAAATCGACGGCGTTTTCATCGAGGCCGTCCATCAGAGCCTCCGCGGCCTCCGTCATCCGTGCTTCGGTGTAGCGGCTGGCGGCTGCGTTGTCGCCGTCGATGTTTCCAAAATTCCCCTGCCCGTCGACCAGCGGATAGCGTACGTTGAATTCCTGGGCCAACCTCACCATGGCATCGTAGATCGCCGCGTCTCCATGTGGATGGTAATTGCCCATCACGTCGCCGCTGATCTTTGCCGATTTGCGGAACCCACCACCGGATCCAAGCCGGAGTTCCCGCATCGCGTAGAGAATGCGTCGATGCACGGGCTTAAGGCCATCGCGTGCGTCCGGCAGCGCACGGTGCATGATGGTGGACAGCGCATAGGTAAGGTATCGGTCTCCAATGGCACGGCTCAGCGTCTCAGTGCTCACGGGAAACTGGATATTGGGGTCTTCGGTAGTCCTGCTCATAGATGCTGAGATAACATTTGCACCAAGGATTAGGCAAGCGCCGTGTGGCGATGGTTGCCGTATCCGCGCATCTGGGCTGAAGCTGCCCATGCCGACAGATTCAACGCCCCCCACTTCTCACCTAGGCGCAACGAACACCGGTACCATCTCGGGAAATGGACCTGGCTGAAATCAGTCGATCAATGAACTCCCATAGGAATAGACCGGTTCCCATTGAGAACCCCACACACCGCGCCAGTAGCTTTTCAGCATCGAATTCTGGATTGGTTGCCCTCCACGCCAGAGGTCAGCCTCCTGGCGCGCGAATCGCTCGAAGAAAGTGTCGATTCGGACAGACAGATCCGCAACGGTCTGGATATGCGCTGGGTCATCGGCCAGATTCCGAGTCTCTTCTGGATCGGTGGTCACATCAAACAAGGCATCAGGAAGATCAGGGGCACCATCACGTCGGAAACGTTTGAAGAACGCCCATTGCGGCGTTCGGAGAACACGGGTCTCCTCCTGTTCCGCAAACACCTCATCCTCGCCCCAGTCACAGATTTCCGAACCGCGAAGCAAAGGCGCGAATGATCGACTCGGCCCGCTTCGGTCAAAATCGGCACCGGCATAGTCGAGGACAGTCGCATGGAGATCCATGTTCGAAACATGAAGGTCGGTCTGGCCGGAGGGCAAAGTGCCAGGGCAATGCGCGATCAGCGGAACGGAATGCGCGGCAAGATGAAGGTTCGACGGATAGGTTGATGAACCGTGGCCCCAGAATCCATGATGGCCCAGCGACAGCCCGTGATCCGCAGTGTAAATGACCAGCGCATCAGGCGCAGCTTTCAGAATCCGGCCCACCGCGTCGTCAACCATGCTGATCTGGCTGTAGTAGTTGCGCAGGGATGGAAGGTGGTTAGGTGCCCGAACCAGCATGGAGAAGTCGAGCCCACCGCCGCTGTCAGACCTGACCATCTCGTAATTGGCAACCGCTTCAGCTGAAATGCCCATACGCGGAACGGACTCCATCGGGCAGTGATCATACAGGTCCGAGAACCGATTGCGCACGCCGTCATTTGTCGCTGGCCAGTGACCGTAAGGAGCGGGATAGGGGACAAACGCGAAGAACGGCCCGTCATCCCTATCGATGAACTCCAGCGCCCGGTCGGTAAAGAAATCCACCGCATGGCCGCGATGCACGTAGCGCTTTCCATTGTCCATGATCCGGTTGCCGTAGAAGGACCGAACATGCCCGTGTTCCATCGTCACCCAATCGTCCCAGCCGGCACCAGGCGTAGCGGTTTCCCCAAGGTGGTACTTGCCGAAGATGCCGGTTCGATAGCCGAGCGCCTTGAGCTCTTCGGGCAGGGTGCGGAGTCCCCGCAGAGCATGCCATCCGGAAGGCCATTCGTCTGTATGGCGGTCGTCGATCCAGGAATGCACCCCGTGCTGTGAAGGCATCAGTCCGGTCAGTACCGAAGCGCGGCAGGGCGAGCAGAAGGCATTCGGGCAAAAAGCGCGGTCAAACCTCAACCCGGACGCAGCCATGGCATCAATGTTGGGGCTGTGGATCTCCGAATTTCCGTAACAGCCTAACGCCGCCGCCTGCTGGTTATCGGACATGATGAGTACGATATTCGGATGGCTCAATTTTTCGATTCCCCTGTGGCGATTCCGCTTGACGGACCATTGGAAACTGAACTTGAATCCAGATTCAAGAAATGAACGAGACCGATATAGCCCAGATGCCTGACAGTGCCCAGTCCAGGCGGCGCCACGGATGCGCTTGCCGAAAGCCTATCATCGATCTCGGCGAACGATTTCTGGACGATCATTTTGGAGAGATCGCGATTGCGAAACCCACTCGGGCACCTGGTTGTTATCCGGGATCATTCCGCGCATGTTTCGTCGGCAAAGCGATTTCTTTTGTCAAAGCGCGGCACTGGCTCAGCGCAGGGTGGGCTCACGAATGGAAGCGGAATTCGAGACGACGGCTCCGGCGAACATTTCGGCAGTCAAAGGGCTGGCGTTCTGCCTGGAATTCATGCTGGCACATTTCCACAGGCGTTGTGGTCGTTTCCGCTATGGACCGCGTTACGGACACCGCTTGCCAGATGCCCTCGTGCCTATCAGGATTTCAGGAATCGTGATTTGCAGGCGGGATCATCAACGAATGGACACACTATCTCAGCGAAACAGGGTATCCACCTGCCCAACCATTCCATAAACAGGGAGAAGACACATGAGAATCCTAACCGCGACAGCACTGGTAATTTGTATGGGGATCGTTTCGGCCCAGGCCAGGGAGCTGCGCCTCAGCGCCGCCCCACCACCGAATTCGCCCTGGGGCCAGATCACGCAGAAATTCGTCGACGCGGTCGCGGAGATTTCTGGTGGCGAGCTTACGATCGAGGCATTCATGGGATCGAAGCTCGGTGGCGAACAGGATGTCGTGAAGCAGATCGCTCGCGGCAGGATTGATATGGGAGTGATGTCAAACACCGCCGTTTCTCTGGTCGTGCCGGAATTTGGGCTTCTTGCTTCACCTTACGCTTTCGACAGTGCGGAGCAGTTCGACTGCGTTGCGGATGAGCATCTTCTCGATACCTACGGCGAGGAATTTGACGCCGCTGGCATCCGAACACTGAGCTGGATGGAAGTTGGATACCAGGTTGTTTTTTCAAAAAGCCCTTTCCGGACACCTGGCGAACTCGCTGGCGTTAAGGTACGCACCGCGCCTTCGGTAACCGACACCCTGTTTGTCAAGCAGACTGGAGCCACCACGGTGCCGCTAAGTCCCGCAGACACCATCCCGGCGCTCAAGACAGGACAGGTCGACGCAGCCACCCAGCTTTCGGTCTTCGGAATCGTCACCGGTTATCCAGATGTGGCTCCAAACATCGTGCTGACGCGACACCAGCATCAGGTGGGTGGAATCATCATCTCCAAACGCACCTGGGAAAGTCTCAACGATCAGGAGCGCGAGTGGATGGAAATGGCATCACCGATCTTTCTTGAGCTTCGCGGCATAATTCGCGGTGCCGAAGGTGCGCTCCTGGACAAGGCGGCCAGCGAAGGCGCTACGGTCATTGAACTGACTGACAGCGAACTGTCCGAGTGGAAAGCTCTGGCTTCGCAGGCGCAGGAGGAGATAATTGACGAAATGGGACCAACGGCGAGCGCAAAATGGGAACAGATCAAGGCGGCAAAGGCACAGTGCTCCTGATCCCGTGCCTGAACGGGTACTGACTGGCCTGAGACTGCTGGAATCGATCATGGCGACAGCCGCCTATGCGGCTGTCGCCCTGCTTCTCATGGCAGATGTCATTGGCCGGGAAATTCTGGGAACCTCGATATTCGGCGCTCAGCAGATCGCTGTCTACGGTGCCATTATCGCAGGTTTCCTGGGCCTGTCCCTTGCCACATCCGACAATAGCCACCTGCGCCCGGGCTTCATGGATTTTGTGTTTCACCGGTATGAAAGCTGCATCACCCGGTTGGCGGATGGCCTTTCGGCGGCATTCTTTCTATGTGCCGCGGCAATCGCATGGACATTCGTAGCTGTGTCCATGGAGGCAGGTGACCGGGCACCGGTGCTATATTTCACTGTCTGGCCGCTACAGCTCGTCATTCCCTACGCATTCGTCTCGGCAGGGCTCAAGCACCTTCTTTTCGCCATCCGGCCAAACCTGAAGCCGACGCCCAAAGCCGGACCTGGTTAGGCGGATGGCGGCTGTTTTCCTACTTCTGATAGTGCTGCTGGCACTTGCGCTGCGCCAGAACGTCATCGTGATTCTGCTCGGCGCCGCGGCCTATGTGCATCTGGTCTGGGGCGACGGGCGGCTTGAATACCTGGCCGAGGATCTCTGGATATCGCTGGACAATTCCCTACTGCTTGCGGTCCCGATGTTCCTTTTGGCGGGAAACGTGATGACACGCGGTTCAATCGCCCAGCGGCTGATTGATCTCGCGGTCAGCCTTACCAAACCTCTGCCCGGTGGTCTGGCAGTCGCCACCATCCTTTCCTGCGCGGTGTTTGCCGCCATTTCCGGCTCTTCACCGGTGACGCTGCTGGCGGTCGGGACCATCATGTTTCCTGCGCTCATTGAAAACGGGTATCCAAAGCGGTTCGCTCTCGGCGCACTTACTTCCGGCGGAACGCTGGGCATCATCATTCCTCCGTCAATTCCGCTGATCCTTTACGGTATCGTAACCGAAACCTCCATCGCGGATCTGTTCATTGCCGGAATAATTCCAGGACTGATGATCGCGGCAGCGCTAGCGGGCTATTCGCTCTGGATCAACCGGAACATGCCTGCCAGCCGCTTCGATCCAAGGGAGTTTACGACCGCCCTTGCACGAGGTGGCTGGTCGGCTCTGCTGCCCGTAATCCTGCTCGGCGGAATCTATTCGGGGTATTTCTCAGTCACGGAAGCCGCCGCTGTGGCTTTGATCTACGCATTGTTCGTCGAAATCTGCATACATCGTGAACTGCGCCTGGTGGATTTCTATCATACGGCGGTCGACACCGCCAAGCTTCTGGGAATGCTCTTTCCAATCGTCGCGGTCGCTCTTTCGATCAAGACAATCCTGACCATCGAGGAAATACCGGACCAGCTCGCTCTGTGGATTTCCTCAATAACCGACAGCCGCATCGCGTTTCTGATCGCCATCAACCTGCTGCTTCTACTTGTTGGCTGCCTGTTTGACGCGATTTCGGCGATCCTGATACTGGCACCCATATTACTGGTTCCGGCGGTGGCTTATGGAATCGACCCCATTCATTTTGGCATCATCATGGCAATCAACCTCGAGATCGGATTTCTTACCCCGCCTCTTGGCCTGAATCTGATTGTTGCGATGACAGCTTTCCGCGAGCGTTTCCTGGACATATGCCGTGCCGTGCTTCCGTTCGTGGCCGTAATCCTTGCGGTACTACTGGTTGTGACATTCACGCCTGCGACTGCCCTGCTCCTGCTTCGGTAGCTGATCCATGATCGAATCACTTTTCCCTCCGCGGTCTCCATGCCACTCTGGGGCAAAGCGCAATCGGTAGCGGGAAGCCCACTGCACCGACAAAATCGGCTATGAACCGACTAGACAGCAGCGAAAGTAAGGAGCTGCTTCAGGGAGATCACCACCTTACGCGTATGCGTGTCATAGGCTTCACCCGTTGGGAAAAGGCGCAGCAGCCATCCTGAAAGGAGGCGCGGTGGCATGACGGCGCGGGTTTCGGAGAAGATGCGACTGGAACGACGGACATTGGTGAAGGGGAAGCTGGATCGGCCGGAACCTGGAACGGAAATCGGAGAGTCTTCGGTGGAAGGATAATCGGGTGACAGGAGGGGAGCGAGCCCACCGGAGCCAAAAGGCGGCGAACGAACCGAAGAGGGCTTCCTGTGACAGTCTATCGGGATCGGCCTGCTGGGACCCGTAGCGCAGTCCCGCGGCAAAGCTTTCCCTGGTGTCGCCGTCCACGCTCATGCTGATTCATCCCGGCCTGACCTGCCTTCCGCCCACCCGGAAGGTGAAAACCAACCCCGAGGCCGAGGGGGCTTATGCCCTGTATCACCCTCCGTCACGAAGCTCAGGACATCCGCGCGACAGCGGTGATCCCTCACCATCCAGCCTGAGCCGCCGTTCTCCCAGGTCACGGATAGCGACACCGACGGATGCTACGGGACGGCAGCCGTTCGAAACACCTGCCCGAAATCCAGGTCTCCAACCGTCCTGTCGCCTCCTCTGTCCGGCAGCGACATCAGGACGGGAGGGATTGACGGCAATGGCAACCTGATCCGGCACAACGGACGCAGAAATCCTCTGCAAAGGAATTCCGTAGCCAATGGCGAACGATCCTCCCCCAGCGCTTCGGGTCGGTCAGTGGGGCTGAAAATTCCATCGGCAGGACCACAGCCCTGGAACCAATCCTGCATGTGCGGCGCGATGACTGGAAGCCGGAACGGATCCAGTCATCAGCCTTGGTTGGCCCCTGCTCGCGCTTTCGCCATGACACATAACAACTCAAACATGACCGACACGCCCAGAAACGCAGTGCCACCTGACGGATCGAATGGAGGAGACACCTCAACCATATCAGCACCCACAATGTCCAGACCGTCTAGAAGTCGCGCCACCAGTAGCGCCTCAAACGAGTTTGGTCCACCAACCTCAGGTGTTCCAGTTCCGGGCGCAAATGACGGATCCACAAAATCAATGTCGTAGCTGACATAGGTTGGCCCATCTCCCGCGATCTCCCGCGCTTCCGCCATAACGTCTGTCGGCCCACGCGCGAAATACTCCTCAATGGGAATCACCCTGATCCCAACGGATCTAGCGAAATCACGGTCCTCCATATCGTAGGCCGTGCCCCGGATTCCGATCTGAACCACTCGCTTCGGATCAAGAAGGCCTTCCTCCACCGCCCGCCGGAACGGCGTGCCATGGGTATACATCATTCCACCGAAATAGGAGTGAAACAGGTCGGTATGACTGTCAAAATGCACCATTCCCAAGGGACGATTCCTGGCAAGCGCACGCAGGACGGGCAGGCTGAGGAGATGATCTCCGCCCGCGGTTAGCGGTAGAATGCCCGCTTCCACAATCTGACCGTAAAATGCCGTAATCCGTTCCATCGAGTCCTGGATATCCGCCGGATTCGGTCCAACATCGCCGAGGTCGGCGCAGTTGACGGCCTCATATGGGCGCATCCCTGTTGCTCCATTTTCGGCCCGGATCATGGTGGAAAGATCACGAAGCTGCCTTGGCCCATGCCGAGCGCCAGGGCGGTTCGTTGTGCCGCTGTCCCAGGGAATTCCGATCAGCCCAATGTCAATGTCTCGAATTCCCGTTTCGTTCAGATCGATATGCGGCAACCGCATGAACGTTGGTATTCCCGCGAAACGCGGTAGATCCATACCAGATACCGGCTGGAAAGACGCTTCACCCATTCCTGACCCTCCGTGTCACCACACCGTCATGGAAGACCTGACCGCCGTCAAGTGGATCAAATCTCAACCGGCACGAATAACCGCCCCAACTCGAATCCGATACTGTCATTACTGTCGGCACCGCCGCTGACTGCAAAGAGGCGCCTAAGGCGACATGCGCATGATATTCCAGGCCAATGATACGGAGACGCGGCATTCCAAGATCCGAACATCGCCCGAATCCCGAATCCCGTCGGCTCCCGTCATGTCCTTCCAAACAATCGTTCAATGTCCTTCAGATTAAGTTCCACATAGGTGGGGCGACCGTGATTGCATTGCCCGGAATGAGGCGTCACCTCCATTTCGCGCAGCAGAGCGTTCATTTCCTCAGCCGTCATCCTGCGGCCTGAGCGCACCGAACCGTGGCAGGCAATGCGGGACAGCACCGCATCAATGCGCGTCTGAACCGCCTTGCTGTCATCAAGATCACTCAGCTCATCCAGCACATCACGTATCAAGGCCGTTGCATCCACAGTGCCAAGGATGGCCGGCGTTTCCCGCACCGCCACGGCGTTTCCACCGAATCCTTCGATCACCAGACCCAGGCGGGCGAGGTCGTCAGCCACTTCCAGAAGCTGCGAGGCGCTCTCTTCGGACATCTCGACGATTTCAGGAATCAGTAGCGCCTGCGACGCGACACCCCGTCGGGCCATCTGCTGCTTCAGTTTCTCGTAGGCCAACCGTTCATGCGCCGCGTGCTGATCGACAATGACAATGCCCTCTCTGGTCTGGGCAATGATGTAATTTTCGTGCACCTGTGCCCGTGCCGCGCCCAGCGGGCAGGCTGACGCTTCATCCACCGCCGCCGGTTCCAGATCCTCAACGCGCCCGGAAACAGCCATGGTTTCCTCGAACAGCGGATCGGCTTGCCTTGGCCGCCGTGGCGCGGCGGAGCGCGACGAAGAAGCATCCATCTGATAGATCCGGCCCTGGCCAACAGGCTCCGGCCGCATCGCCTCAAGCGTCGCGTTAGCCACCGTGGTTGAAGCGCGATGCCGCGCTCCTCCCAACACGCCACGTATTCCAGACATGATCAGCGACCGAACGGAAGCGGAATTCCTGAATCGCACTTCAGCCTTTGACGGATGAACGTTTACATCAACCCACTGGGGATCGCAGCCGATGAACAATGCCGCCGCCGGGTGTCTATCACGGCTCAGAAAGTCCATATAGGCGGCTCGGAGAGCGCCGAAAAGCATCCGGTCCAGTACAGGCCTGCCGTTGACGAAGAAATGCTGGGCAACTGCCCGTCCGTGTGAATATGTGGGCAACGCCGCAAGGCCGGTCAGGTGCAGCCCTTCTCGGCTGCAGTCAACCTGAAGCGCATTTTCAGAAAATTCCGTTCCCAGAACACATGCCAACCGACTACGAAGCGCAGCGGCTGAATCGCCAGTCTCGGGATCGGCACGAAAGACCAGCCTGCCCTTACCGCCGCGTGTAATGTCGCGCACAAAAAATCCTACACGGGGTTCCGCCATGGCCAGGCGCTTGACGACGCCAAGAATGGCCTGCGCCTCAGCACGATCCGAGCGTAGGAATTTCAGCCTCGCCGGCGTTGCGAAGAACAGATCCCGCAGTTCGACCACAGTGCCGCCATTGAGGGCCGCAGGGCGCGGACTATCCTGGTGCCCACCGGCTACCGAAATCTCGGCGGCCTCCTCGCCTTCCACCCGTGACGTGATTCTAAGCCGCCCTGCCGCACCAAGTGACGGCAACGCTTCACCCCGGAACCCGAAGGTATGGACATTCATCAGGTCGCTTCCATCGATCTTGGATGTCGCATGCCTGGATAGCGCCAGACTCAGATCTGACGGAGCGATGCCATGGCCGTCATCCCCTACCCTGATGAGCGTCTTGCCACCGTCTGCGTAGTGCAGGTCTATCCGGCCTGCTCCCGCATCAAGCGCATTTTCGACAAGCTCTTTCACCGCGGAGGACGGTCGTTCAACCACTTCTCCAGCCGCAATGCGATTGATCACGGCCTCTACGAGCTGTCGGATGACTGGGCGGCTTCCACCTATTTTGATACAGCTTGCTTCCATGCCACCATCAGTAGCATATCCCGGCAAACACTTCCAGACACCAGTGCGCATCGGGATTCTGCCTGTCCGGAATTGCACAGATGAATTCACATCGCTTCGACACAGGATTCAGAATCTCCGCGCCGCCTGTGCGGAAGTCACCGGCTGAGGAGGAGAAAAGCAACCAGCTGGCCGCCGCAATGGCATGCGATACCTGAGCCGAGGCGGATATTTCTTCCCTGAAACAGAACCTGAAAGATGTGTGCGTCAAGCCGCACGAAGACTCCACTTCGGTCGCTCTTGCGGATGTGATCAGTTAGTGGACTGGACTCCTTCAGGTTTGCCGACCACCACAAATGTAAGCCGCTCAGGATCAAGGAGTCGGGCCGCGACCCGTTTGACATCCTCAGCTGTCACGGCTCGCACATTGTCGTTTCGCGTCGCAATGTAATCCAGGGGCAGATCGGAAATCTGCATACCCACAAGGATACCAGCGATTCGGGCGTTGCCATCGAACCGTAACGGATAGGCTCCGGTGAGGTAGGTCTTTGCCGCTTCAAGCTCCTCGTCAGTCACGCCTTCGGTGGCCATACGTGCCCATTCGTCCCGGATTATCTCAATCGCTTCGGCGATCCGATCATTGGCTGACGCCACATAGCCGATCACCAGATCCGCGTAATCCTTGTCGATCAGATAGGTGGAGATACCGTAGGTCAGCCCTCGCTTCTGGCGCACCTCAACCGGGAGCCGACCGCCAAAGTCGCTGCTGCCAAGCACGGTATTGAGCACAAATGCAGCGAAGAAATCCGGATCATCCCGGGCAATTCCCCGATGGCCAAACAGTGCCACGGATTGAGGAACGTCATAGGGAACGACCTTGACACCACCTTCCAGATTCGGCTCAACCGGATCAGGATTCGGCGCATCTGTCACTGGCAATCCACCAAGAAGCGTATCAAGCAGAGGAGCCAGTTCCTCAGCGGTGATATCACCGACGGCGCCTACATGGACACGATCGCGGGTAAGAACTCTCTGATGCGCGGCCAAAATATCTTCACGGGTCAGGGCGGATACACTATCGGTCGTTCCATTCAGCGATGAACCATAGGGATGGTCACCAAACGCAAGTTCGTCGAACCTGTTGCTCACGATTTCGTCGGGGTCCTTCAGATCCGACCGGATGATCGACAGAACCTGACCGCGCACCCTTTCCACCGCATCATCGTCGAAGCGTGGTTCCGTCAGCGCCGATCTTAGCATGGCAACCGCTTCATCTCGGTTTTCGGTCAGGAAACGCGCTGAAATCGATAGGGAATCGTCGTAGATGTCGAATTCAAAGCTTGCGGCCAGCGCTTCCTGTGCAGCGGCGAACTCCTGTGCGTCAAGATCACCGGAACCTTCCTCAATCAGTCCCGTCATCAGATGGATCGCACCACGCTTGCCTGGCAGGTCCAGCGACGCTCCTCCCTTAAACAACAGCTCCAGCGCAACGAACGGAATCGAGTGCTCCTCCACCAGCCAGGCGGTTATGCCTCCGGGCGATCTGACTTCCTGAATGTCGACGGCCGCGCGTGCTGGCCCTGCCAGGGTCAGTGCTGCGAACAGGACCAGTATGATTCGTTTCATTGGATCACCTCGGTGTTCTGTGGTTTCTGGATCCAGCCGGTGACCGAGCGGCGGCGGTCAAGGACGCGTTCGGCAGCTGCCATGACCTGCTCAGGCGTGACCTTCTGCAATATGTCCGGCCATGCCTCAATATCACTGACTTCGAGACCCGCGGTCAGGGCCGTGCCATAGTTTCGGGCCAGCGTCTGGACCGAATCCTTCGCATAGATTTGCGCGGCGCGCAGCTGCATCATGATTCGAGCGAACTGATCCGGATCAATCCCTTCTTCCATGAACTCCTCGACCGCCTGATCAAGCGCGTCCTCAGCTTCCTGCAGCGACATGTCGGGCAGCGGAATTATGAACAGTCCAAACGTCCCGTAATCCAGCGAAAGCCCCTGATAGAAGGCTGATGCGTAGATGGCCTTCTGTTCCTCGAACTGCAGTTTCCGGCCCAGCACCGACGTGGCGCTGTTTCCGCCGAGCAGTTCGGCAAGAATCGTCAAGGCGGCAGCTTCATCCTGGGCACCCGGATCTCGTTCCGCGGCGAGGTAAGTCCGAATCACATAAGGCTCGCCGACCCTTGAATCCTCGAACAATACCCGTCGCTCGGCAAGCTGTGGCGGTTCCAAAGGTCTTTTCCGCTCTCCCAGTCCAGGCGTTGGCACCATTGGGCCATAATGGGTGTTCGCCAATTCCAGCACATCCTCCGGCACCACATCACCCGCAACGATCAGGACCGCATTGTTCGGGGCGTAGAATTTCCGGTAAAACGCCAGCGCATCATCCAGGTCCAGCCCTTCCATCTCGTGTTTCCAGCCGATGATCGGAATGCCGTAGGGGTGATTCATGAACATGGCGGCGCGACGCTGCTCTGCGAATAGCGCACTGGGGTCGTTTTCCGTACGCTGGTTTCGCTCTTCCAGGATCACGTCGCGATTGATAATTATCTCCTCTTCGGTGAGTCGTAGGTTACGCATCCTGTCCGCTTCGAGTCGCATCATCAGATCCAGCCGGTCTGCGGCGACACGCTGGAAGTATCCAGTGTAATCCCAGGATGTGAACGCATTGTCCGTGCCGCCGTTCTGCGCCACAATTGTCGAGAATTCGCCTGGAGCCAGATCATCTGTACCCCTGAACATCAGATGCTCGACGAAATGCGCGATTCCCGATTTTCCAGGTGGTTCGTCGGCGGCGCCTACATGGTACCAGACCAAATGCACCACGACTGGTGCGCGGTGATCTTCAATCACCACCACATCCATTCCGTTATCAAGCGTGTAGCTGGTTACCTCTGCCGCCAGCGCCGGGAAAACGGCCAGGCATGCAAAGAATGACGCGGCAAGACGATACATCGATTCTTCCTAGGTTGAATATGTCATGTTAGAGATATGGAATTGGGTTGGTGCGTCAATCTGGTCAACGCATATGTGAATTCCGTCTTTGGCTGACAGCGTGCATTCTGCCGCATCCACCCTCCACCTTCCCGGCCCGGCCCCACCAGGCGCCGTGCACCGGACGGCTCCGGCGCCGGTGGACACCCGGACGGTCCGGCGCTAACGTGCCGCCATGGCGGGGAAGGGGAAACGCACGCGCGAACGCGGTGAAGGGGAAGGGGAAGGGGCGGGAACGCTTCCGGCCACGCCGCATGATGCGCTGTTCCGGGCCCTGGTCTCCGATCCCGGCCGCGCCGCGGCGCTCCTGCGCGACCACCTGCCGGAGCGGATCGCCGGGCTCCTGGCGGAGACGCCGCCGAGGCCGGTGGACGGAACCTTCGTGGACGGGGACCTGCGGGAAAGCCGCTCCGACATGCTGTTCGAGGTGGAGCTCGCCTCGGGCGACCCGGGCCTGGTCTACGTCCTCGCCGAGCACAAGAGCCATCCGGATCCGGGCCTCCCGCTGCAGCTGGCGGGCTACATGGTGCGGATATGGACCCGCTGGGCGGGTGGACAGGCGGCCCGGCTGCGCGCCCTGCCGCCGATCATCCCGCTGGTTCTCTACCACGGGGAGCCCCGCTGGACGGTTCCGGACGGGCTGGCCGGCATGATCGCGACGGAGGATCCCGAGCTGGTATTCCTGCCGGGCGGACGGTTCGTCCTTTGCCTCCTGCGGGACCTGCCGCCGGAGAGGCTGTCGGGCGACGCCGCGCTCAGGGCCGGATTCCTCGCGCTCACCCACCGCGCGGTCCGGCTGCTGGAGGTGGTGGCGGAGGGCCTGGCCGGGGATCCGGACTTGCGGGGCCAGGTCATCGGGTATATGTTCCGGACCTATCCCGAGAGCGACCTTGACGAGCTGCGCGGGAAGCTGCTGGCGGTGCGGGACGAAGGAATGGAGGGCGGTGTGCGCACGATCGCGGAAGTGTTCCTGGAACAGGGAGAGGCGAAAGGATTCGCCAAGGGAATCACCGAGGGAATCGCTGAGGGAGAGGCGAAGGGAAAGGCCGAGGGAATCGCGAAGGGAATCGCTGAGGGAGAGGCGAAGGGAGAGACGCGCACGCTGGTCCGGCTTCTGGAGCGCCGGTTCGGCCCCCTTCCCCGGACGGCCCAGGAACGCATCGCCTCTGCGGCTCCCGGGCAGCGCGACGCCTGGGTGGACCGGATCATGGACGCCGACAGCCTCGAGACTGTGCTCAGCGCGGAAGGCTGAGCCCCCAACGGAGGCATCGGGTCGACGGATTCGTCAGGAAAGACAGGCAAAACCTAGCGGTTGCCGCATGTTACAGCAGGTCGGTGATGAACTTTCGGACGGCGTCCCATTTCGTCGCAGCGGTGGTCACAACGAAACTAGTGCTAGCAAATCCTAGTGGTCTTCCATCATTGAATCGCCGGATATAGGGACTTCAGCCTGATCCACGCGTCTTCCGTCGTGAACCGCCGGTCCACCTTTCCACCCGACCCGTTGCGCCGCTCCCGCCAGGCCGCCACTTCCCCTATCATAGTGGGCTGGTCCGGTATCCGCCGGTCCAGACACTGTCGGCTGAGAATGCCGATCTCGATCTCCGCCATGTCCGTCCAGCTGCCGTGCTTCGGCGTGAGGACGATGTCCAGCCGCGAGGCGATCCGGCGGGCCTCCTCCGGCGGGAAGGTCTCGTAGAGCGATCCGGTGCCGTGCGTGTTCAGGGGTGGCCCTTTCCACAGTGTGGCTGGCCCATTCCCTTTGGCGGAGAGTTTCCTCTACCATACCACAGTTGACGGCCAGGGCGCAGGACCGGATCGGCTGGCCAACGGCGGAAAGATCCGCCATTCAATGCAGGCAAGCCACTAGTCTTCACGCAAATACCAGGATCTGTTCGGTCAGGCGCTGCATGATCATTCTCCTGTCGGAAGCATATATGAAATCGTGACATCGTTCGACCGTGGGTGCTTGCTACGGAATGATCCCCGGATGATCCGTTTGTGTTCCTGACATGCTCGCCTTCCGGATCATGCGACCAACGTCAGCGCTTGGTTGTCGTTGGCCAGCCGACCTATCACCATCTCTCGGTGACTGCCCATTAGGCTGCCCAGAGCCTTACCGAGCGGGAGAATTCACGCATGGAAAGCACCCACTGGCCACCCGCCCAGCCTCAGCGATGCCGGAACCGTTTCATGCCCTGAGGCCATCTGCACCTTATCGCCTGCATTACGAATTGGCCTTTGCAGGAATTCGAGCAACGCCAACGCCCGGGCATCGAATTCTGCTGACACCTGCCTGAACTGGCCCATGACTGGCACCCCGACTTCATCCACTTCGACGGCGGCACCGATCCGCCCGGAGACAAGGCGGTGAAGATCCTGATCCAGCCCGGCCACGAAACCCGCGGCTGCAATCCCGTCTTGCGAAGAACTGAAACGAGCGGATCCGGGGTTCCGGCTGAACACGGAAAGATGCGCAGAAAATCTTTCCGGGCGGGTCAATCAGGGGAACACCGCCCGAAGTTGCTCGGAAGACGACGCACGCGGCAGTAGCCGCTGGGGAGAGAGTCTGACATTGGGAGCCTCGGCGAGAACAACCACTGTTGGCAACTAATGCAACTTGCCAGCCCATACCTGCGTGGACTATCCTGAATTCGCCATCAATCTTCGGGCACCCGCGTCGCCGGCTGGATTCAACAGCCGGACCGTCGGGGCATGTTCGCTATGTTAGGCGAATGGGCGTGGATGCCTCTTTCTCGAGATTCGTCGGCAATGGCCCGACGCCACATTGCGCCGGGGAACGAGTGAGGTCGAGCGGCCGGTCCAAGGCCACCTGACCTCGGGCCAACACGATGAACGGTAGAGGTACATCTCATGTCGACCTGCAGTTGCCCAATGAGGGTACTTATGAAGAACGCTTGGCTAGCGGCGGTAGCCATGGTGGTCTGGATCGGAATGGCACACGCTGATCCGCCCTTTGCGGGCACGGTATGGATTGATCCAGACATCATCACGTCTGACGACCCCACAACGTTCCAGTCGCTGAATTACCGGGGACTGAGGAGACGTAAAGTCTACATTCGCGTGGAGGACCGGTGGCGCTACGTTCGTGTGCATCTATTCGTTGCGATCTACCGGGCCAACCGGCACACCGAAAAAGTTCTGAAAACCGGTATCTGGGTGAACGCCGAGCACTTCCCGGATACGGACACCGCCCACTCCTACGGGGCGTTGTTCGCCGAGATGCTCGGCCGCTTGCCGGCCGTGCTTCGGACCTGTGTGAAAGTCATTGCGATCCATGAGGGGCCGGGCGCATTAGGCGGGAACGACTCCCACAACCGCATAAGCATGCACACGGATCGGTTGAACGACCACCGTCGGCCCTTCCTTGAGGAAAGCATGGTTCACGAGGCCGGTCATGCCTGCGAGAGCGAGATTCGGGATCGGCCCAGTCGCCGGAAATGGCGAAAGGCCCGGGCCGCCGATGAAGGTTTCATTTCTGACTACGCGCGGGACCACCCTCTGCGCGAGGATTTTGCCGAGTCTATCCTGAACTGGATTGCCCTTCGTTACCGCCCTGACCGCGTAAACGCGAAGTACCGGGAGGCGACGGTAGCGGCAATCCCGAACCGGCTGGCCTATTTGGACGGCAGGATATCGGTGGAAGCAATGTACCCTATGCGCCGTCCCTAGTAGTCTTCCATCATTGAATGGCCGGATATGGGGATTTCAGCCTGATCCACGCGTCTTCCGTAGTGAACCGCCGGTCCACCTTTCCACCCGATCCGTTGCGCCGCTCCTGCCAGGCCGCCACTTCCCCTATCATGGTGGGCTGGTCCGGTATCCGCCGGTCCAGGCACTGTCGGACGGGGATGCCGATCCCGGTCTCCGCCATGTCCGTCCAGCTGCCGTGCTTCGGCGTGAGGACGATGTCCAGCCGCGAGGCGATCCGGCGGGCCTCCTCCGGCGGCAGGGTCTCGTAGAGTGACCCGGTGCCGTGCGTGTTCAGGCTGTCCATCACCAGCGTGACGCGCTTTCCCGGGAAGTCCTCGTCGACCAGCTTCCTGATCTGTCGGGCCCGGTCCCGTTTCGTCCTCGTGTCGGTCACCGCGACGCGTCGCCAGCCTTCGAGCGGGGCATGGAACATGAAGATGCCGGACACCCCGTTCCGGAGGTGTTCGAAGTCGTGGATCTCCGGGCGTCCCGGCCGGGCCGGGACCTGTCACTACCACATACTTGACCGGCTCATTCCCTTCTCCGCTCCGTCCGGGCCCGTATGGCCCTGGCATGGGTTTCCGCGACGTTGAGGATGCGCAGGCCCTGCCATAGCTTCTGGGTTCCGGGCAGGGGCTGGCGCTTCGTCGGGCGGAACCCGGCGAGGCCGGCGACGAGCGTGACGTAGCGCGCCACGCTCATGTCCGGCTCCGGCGGCGCCCTCTGGCCGATGACGCGCTCATACGCGGCGTGAATGACCACCGCCTCGACGCTTTCCGGGCTGACATGGCGGTCCGCCGGGCTGTCGGGGCTATCCCGCGCCAGAAGCTGGAGGTCCCAGACCCGGAACGCGGTTATCGCGTCGAAGGCGAGGCAACTGCGCAGGTCGTCGGCGGCGTCGAGCCTGCGGTCCTTTATCCTCGTCCCCGTCTTCAGGGCCCTGAAGTATTCCTCGATGCGCCAGCGCAGTTCGTAGCGCCTCAGGGCGGTCTCCGCCGTCCGCATGCCGTCGCCGCCCTCGTTGGACAGGAGCATCCAGTGCAGCGCCTCCCCTCCCTTCGCGACGCGCTTCGGCGGGTTCTCCTCGATGGCGGAGACCACCGTCACGGGCAGCGGGCGCCTGTCCCCCGCGTCCCCCGGCGCCGCGATGTCCAGTTCCGCGCAGCGCAGCGTCAGCGTGGCGACGCGCGCTTTCCGGGCCTTCGGCCCGCCGCGTTCGGGAACGGTGATCCTGCGGTGGCCGACCGGCTCCAGCGCGGCGACATGCTCCCACAGGCACCTTTCGTCGCCGTCGGGCAGCGCCACGCGCCGCTTCGCCGAGCGGCTCGCCCGCACCAGCAGCGCGGCGCCGGTCCGGTCCGCTTCGCGGAGAAGGGCCCAGAAGTCGCCTTCGCGGTCACAGACGCTCACGACCTTCGCGTCCGGGCAGGCCTCCGCGAGCTCTCCGGCCCGCCGCAGCCCGTCGATCCAGCGGGCGCTGTCCCTGTCCGGCCGCTGCCGGAAGTCCGCGTCGAGCGTGAACAGCCCGAGCGGGCGTCCGCTGCCGTTCAGTGCCACGCCGCAGTGGGCGAGGATGCCGTCGGTGCCCTTTCCGCCGCCGCCGAGCCCGTCCAGCCCGGACGTCGCCGCCAGGGTGCCGTAGTTCAGCGTCGTCGTGTCCTGGACAGCCAGGATCACCGGCTCCAGGCGGCAGCGCTCCACCGTCGCCTCCAGGTGGGGCTCGAGTATGTCGTCCATGGTCACCCCAGCGTTCGAGAGCAGCCTGTAAGCCGCCTCCTGCTCCGCCCTGCCCGGAAACAGCTCCGGCACCGGCGCACCGAGCTTCCTGGTCCAGGCCGCCCCCATCGCGGCGATCCGGCGGCGGACCCGGCCGTCCGGATGGCTGCTCCGCGCGTATTCCCGCTCCGCCCAGTCGCCCCCGCGGTGCAGCGGTCCGGTATGCCCGAGCCTGCGCTCCGGCTCCGCCTGGAGAACCTTGTATGTCTGAATCAATCGGAAAGAATCTGAAGGATGATGTTGTGGAAAGTTTTCCACACCTGTGGAAAACTCCGCGCCGGCTGTGCGGAACCTGGCGTGGTCGCGGCTGGCATATCCGGGACGTTCGTGCATCATCCGCAAGGGGATTCCCCTCCGCGTGGCAACGCGGAGGGGAGTGCGGGGCGCTGCCCCGCGAAGGCGGGTCGGGCCGTGAGGAACCTGGTCCGGGGGACCGTGCGGGAGCCTGGCCGCCCGCCTTCACCGCCGTCCTTCCGCGTCCTGGATGGATGCCTGGGTAGGACCCGAATCAACCGCAAGAGTAGGAGCGGAAGGACATGACAGACAGGATAGTGGCGGGAATCGACGTGAGCAAGAGCCGGCTGGACGTCCACGCGAACGGCGATGACGGGGGCTTCGCGAACGGAAAGGAGGGATTCCGGGCTCTGCACGGATGGCTCCGCGAACGCGGCGTGACTCACGTGGTGGTCGAGGCCACCGGGCGGTTCCACCGCCAGCTGCACCAGTCGCTACACGACAGGGGCTACATCGTGCACGTCGTCAATCCCCTGCGGGCGCGCCGTTTCGCCGAGGCGCTCGGCCAGGTCGCGAAGTCCGACCGGATCGACGCCAGGGCGCTGGCCGCCTTCGGGGAGGTCGGCGGGCTGCCGGCCGCACAGCCGAAACCCGAGGCGCTGCAGGAACTCGAACGCCTGCTGGTCGCCCGCGAGGCGCTCGTCGACACGCGCACTTCCCTGACCGCCCGGATCCGGGAGATCGGCGGGACGACGGCCGCGGCCGCGGCCCTGAAGAGGGCGCTGGCCGGGATCGTGGAGGAGATCGGCGTGCTCGATGCCGGGATCGCGACGGCGATCGACGCGGATCCCGGGCTGGCCCGGCGCCGGGACATCCTCGTGAGCGTCCCGGGGATCGGGCCGGTGACCGCTGCCGCCCTGATCTGCTGGATGCCGGAGCTCGGGACCCTCGGAAGCCGGCAGGCGGCGGCGCTCCTGGGTGTCGCCCCCTTCGCCAGGGATAGCGGAACGCTGTCAGGGGCGAGGCGCATCCGCGGCGGGCGACGCAGGCCCCGCGACGTGCTCTACATGGCGGCGATGACGGCCATACGCTGGAACCCGGCGATGAGGGAGCTGTACGAACGGCTCACGGCGGCGGGCAAGGCCCACAAGGTGGCGCTAGTCGCGGTGATGCGCAGAATGGTGATCCTCACGAACGTCCTGCTGCGCGACGGGCGCGGATGGTCCCCGGACGCGCCGGTTGCGGCACCGTCATGACGCCCGCCTGTGGAAAGAATGTGGAAAAGTGGGGAAAAGATCCGGAAAGACCGCGGAAAATGCCCTGAAACCCCTTGAAACGAGACATGGATGCTCCCGCCAGTCCGGCCGCAGCGGCAGCGTCCACACGCTGCGACGGATGCCCGAACGCCGCCCGGAGGTCAAGCCGGGACATCTCTCCCAGCCCGCCGCCCTGTAACCCGTCCCGGCGTGGTCCGGACCGACGATGGTGTAGACGAGCGCCGGACGGACGCCGTACCGCCCCTCCCAGTCGTCCGCCACGCGCTCCGCCGCCAGCCGCAGCGCCAGGGAGGCGAGGCCGTGGACCCTCACGGAAGGTCTGATCAGGAAGCGGTGGTTGTTAAGGACCAGACCCATGTTCGCGATCCGCGCCCGCGCCGACCAGCCGATGGCGTCGTCCCGAGGCCCCAGCTGGCAGGACGCCGGAACGAAGCCCAGACCGCCGAGCCGCCCCTGCGCGCCGCTCACGATCCAGTACCGCAGCTGCCCTCCCGGAGCCCGCCGCCAGCCCTCCGGATGGTGCGTCTCCATCATCGACTCCCAGGCGCGGCGGTCCGCCTCCGCCAACGGCTCCAGCCGCACCCCGCCGAGCGCGTCCAGAGCGCACTCGACCGGGGCGCCGCCAGGGTCGTCGGCGGCCGGTCGCCCGTTGGACGACGCGAAGCGCGGCGCCGCCTCCGGCAGCGTCAGGCCGAGCTCCTCCGCGAGCAGGGGAAGGACCCGCATCCCGGTGACCGTCGACGGCCTCCCGTCGTGGGTCAGCCAACCCTCCCGACCGCTCAGCTCGCGGGCGAGGCCCGAACGCGTGACGCCGCCGCGGAGGCATTCGTTCCCGAGCCACTCGACCGTGGCAGGGGAAATCTGTCTGAGACCGATATACATGGTCCCCGATTCGCATGGATCCGATCTCTAGTCAAGTATGCGGTAGTGACAGGGCCGGGACCGGCGTGACGGTTTCCCGCGTCTGCTGTTTCGAGGTCCCGTCCATGCGGACCGGGACCCCGTCATCGGCGCATTCCCTCCGGTATGTGGCGGGAACCTGTTCCATCCGGGCTACGAACTCACCGCTTTTCCCTGCCGGGATGCGGCAATACCGCGTCCCGCACGGTCTGAGGCGGTTTTTTTGGCGCCTGCCGCACCGTCCCCTCACTGACCGGGTCGAGGGTCCCGGATCCACCAGCCGGTTGGCGAGCAGCTTCATGGTCCATCTGGCGTCGCCCTCCGGCGGCTCGCCGCAGCCCGTGGCGACCGGCTTGGCCTCCGCGGCGCCATCAAGGCTGCGGTTCGCCTACTCCTTACGCTCGAGCGCAAGCTCCAGGTCGGCTGGGAGGCGGCGCTTCCGGAGACGCCCGGCCGTGGTGGGACTGCTGTCCGTGACCCGCGCGATCTCCCCGTCCGTGTACCGCCTTTCGCCGACTCACCCTGGTCGGCGGGGACCAGGACGGTCGCCCGCTTCCTCCGCTCCTTCGGGGACGTGCGGTGGACAACTTCCTTCAGCTCCCGCCTCTTCGAGGATTACCCTGTAGACCCGCTTTCCCGCCATCGGTTCCGCTCCCGTACCGCCCGTTACGCCCGTCCTCCACAGTGGCCTTTTCCACAGTGCGGCGGGACCATTCCCTTTCGCGAAGGGTTTCCACTACCATACCACAAATGACGGCCAGGGCGCAGGACCGGATCGACTGGCCGGAGGCGGAAAGATCAACCATTCAATGCAGGCAAGCCACTAGCCATCCTCTTCGGGTTCAGGTGGTGCAGCGGGTGTGCGGACTCCCAATGCCCGGAAACGCTCCAGTTCGGCATACTTGTCAAGGGCCATTCGCTCATATGCGCGGAAATAGACATTGACGTTGAATAGCCGCTCCAGAACACGGCCCTGGTTTTCGCGCCGGAACCGAAGGTCTTCAGCAGCCAGTTCCGCACGGATACCCTCCTGACGGCCGTAACGATCAGTGTAGCTTACCAGTTGCCGATCAGCAGCAGGAATGCCATCGTGCGAAGCGGCCGCAGGGTCTCCGCCCAGAACGGCAACAGCATCCGCTATTGGTGAAGCATCAACTCGATTACGTCCAAAAGGGGTTGGTGGGGGGAGTTCGGAAAAGCTCTCCGGTTGCTGTAACGGCTTGTAGGGCAAAATGCCGAATTCGTCCGGCCCCTGATTGCTTGAGGCGGAGTTCATCAGCTGCGGTTCGCCATCACGGTCACATGCGGTCAATGTGCCTGCCACCAATAGAACGGCAACGATTCTCACGAATGCTGAACGCATATTACGCTCCCTAGCCACTGTCCGACCCCTGCTTAACCGATCCAATCCCATCCGTCACGGGGTCTTTACGTCTCTGCCCGTGAACAGGATCAGTCCGGCAGCTCCAATGAATACAGCGATGTCGGCAACGTTGAAGGAATAGGGATTGCGAATTCCACAGCACGACATGTTCAGGAAATCGGCTACGGCACCATAGGCGATTCGGTCGAAGACATTACCAAGCGCACCGCCTATCAGGGCACCAGCCGACACATGCGCTACGGTACGCCTTTCGTTACGCATCCAAAATGCAACAGCGATGACAATCACTAGCGCAACGGTGATCAAGGTCCAGCGCGCTGCTGTGCTGTCATGAGCCAGCAGGCCGAAATTCACTCCGTAATTCCAGGCCAGGCGCAGGTTCAGAACTGGTGGCAGAACTTCAATGCTTCCCACCGACGGCAGGCCTATCACATTCAGAACCAGCCATTTCGTAACCTGGTCAAATACGAACACGGCTGCTGCGGTGGTATACATGCGCGACATGATGATCCTAATGTCGGAAATGCCGCATGCCAGTGAAGACCATGGCCAGATCGGCCCGGTCTGCCGCAGCGATCACTTCTTCGTCCCGCGCCGAACCTCCAGGCTGGATCACCGCTTTCGCCCCAGCCTGCGCTGCGGCGAGCAGGCCGTCGGGAAATGGAAAAAAGGCATCGGATGCGACGACTGAGCCGTTGGCTCCGCTTTCGGGCAGCCCGAGGTCAGCCGCCATGCGCTCAGCCTTCAGCGCAGCAATGGATGAACTGTCGACGCGACTCATCTGCCCAGCACCAATTCCAACCGTAGCGCGGTCCCTCGCATAAACGACCGCGTTTGACTTTACGTGCTTCGCGACAGTCCAGGCAAACATTAGATCCATCACCTCCCGCTCCGTTGGCACCCTCTCTGTCACGACCTCGAGATCGGTAGAGGAGATACGGCCGCTGTCCCTGTCCTGAACCAGAAACCCTCCGGAAACCTGACGGAACGAAGGGCTTCCGTCGCCTGAATCGGCCAGCCCACCTGTCGTTAACAGACGCAGGTTCTTCCTGTTGGCGAATACCTTCCGGGCTTCGGCACTGGCATCAGGCGCAATGACGACCTCAGTGAATGTCGCACAGATCGCCTCTGCGGTCTGATGGTCAAGAGGCTGGTTCAGGGCGACAATTCCGCCAAAGGCGCTGGTCCGGTCACAATCGAAGGCTCGCATATAGGCTTCGCGCAGAGTGGAGCCCCACGCCACACCGCAGGGATTGGCGTGCTTGATGATCGCGCAGGCGGGTCCGTCCCCAGGTCGAAACTCGCTGACAAGCTCAAAGGCTGCGTCAGTGTCATTGATGTTGTTGTAGCTGAGTTCCCGGCCCTGATGCTGGACCGCTGTTGCAACTCCAGACCTCATTGTTCCGTCAGAGTAGAACGCTGCCGTTTGGTGCGGATTCTCGCCATAGCGTAGTCTCTGCACGAGCGTTCCGGCAAATGCGTGCTGACGCGGAGCGGTGTCTCCGGTCTCTTCGGCCATCCAGTTACAGATCATGGAGTCATAGGCGGCGGTGCGCGCAAAGGCGCGCTGCGCGAGTTTCCTGCGTAAATCAAGGCTTGTTGCGCCACCATGCCTGTCCATGTCCGCTAGGACACGGTCGTAATCCTCGACATCCACGACCACGGTGACGAAAGCATGATTTTTCGCGGCCGCGCGAATCATCGCGGGTCCACCGATATCGATGTTCTCCACGCATTCGTCCCACGGCGCGCTCTTCGCGACGGTTTCCTCAAATGGATAGAGATTGACCACGAGCAGATCGATGGGTTCGATGCGATGCCGCCTCATCGCATCCATGTGTCCAGCGCTGTCCTGTAGCGCCAGAAGTCCGCCATGCACCGCTGGATGCAGCGTTTTAACCCGACCGTCCATCATCTCGGGAAATCCGGTCACATCGGAAACATCCTTTACCTCCAGGCCGGCCGCACGCATTGCCGTCGCCGACCCTCCAGTCGAAAGGAGGTCGACTCCACGTTCCGACAGGGCTTTCGCGAACATGACCAAGTCTGTCTTGTCGGAAACGGACAACAGTGCGCGGCGCAGCGGAGCGAGGTCGGACATGGGAAGGATCCAGTTATTGGTTCAGCCAGCGGTTCTGTTCTCTTGGCGCGCCAGGTCGCGTATATGGATGGGAGAGTCCTGTGCTCTTTCGAACGTCCATTGTATATGCGTCATATGAGCCGTCGCGAGAGCCGAGAGAACGATCTGGCCTGTCTCCCGCGGCACAAGCCGTCCCTTTTCCAGATAGACGCTGGGCTGCAGCAACATCGTGGCCGCACCACGGTAACGAAAGGTCCAGATCTCGCCGTTCCCAGGTTTCAGCGACATGGTGGTACCGCCTGGCTCAGCCTGAACCGTTACGTCGGGGTGCAGATGGAAGCGGATGCTGAACGGGATTCCCGGTCGTCCCGTCCTGCCCCGCATTCGTTCGAAGCGCCGGATTTCGTCGTCTGAGGCCGCGGTGAGAGTGTCATCGCCTCTGAGTTTTCCACCATCAAGTGACAGTTCGACTGCCCGAACGTGGATCAGCCCATGTGTTGGCGCATAACCGTCATGGGATGCATGAAGGCATTTGCCGGCGATATCCGAAAACTGACGTACGCGCACATCCTTGGGCGTCCCGGCTGGCAGGTTCCCTGCCGCGCCTTTCCGGCGCCTGACGCCGAAAGCTGAAGACGGATGGCCGTCGACCTCAAGCGCCGAATGCAGCGCCGTCGATCGTCCGGCCTTTGTCCATCCCTCACCGAACGGCACACCCGACCCGCAGCTGACGACCAGCGGACGGCGACCCAATGTCATCTCAAAGGCCAGCGTTGAGGCGTGGCCAATGGCATGGTTTACGGTTGGTGGCGGTGCGGCATCGACTATCAACGAAGTTCGGCCTGCGGAAAGCCGCGCGAACCCCATCGCCAGCCCGGGCCTTCTCTGCTGGCGCACCCCTGAATTCGCCAGTGCATGGTCCCAGCCGTCCGTCGATTCCGCGCCCGCCGCCATGGAAGCGCGCGAGACAGCCATCGGAGTGTCTCAACGTCCTAAGTGTTGGTACCATCCGGCCAATGGCGTTGAGGATCGGCGCGGGCGGGATCCTTTTCGCGTCCGCGAATGTCGACACCGTCCATATCAGCAGCGACAGGACATCAAGCAGCTCCTCTGGATTCCGGGTTGGGATGCCTCCCCTGAAGTCGATTTCCCTATCACATTCGTTTGCCAGAGCGGTGATCACATGCTTTGAACCGCTTTCTTTCCCGGTCAGTATGAGGCTTGACTGAACCAGTCCAGCGAGGGTTTCGAGGCGGGAGAACCCCTGGGGAATCCGTTGCCAGTGCCTGGACAGGAACTCAATCTGGTGTCCAAGCGAGCGCCTGAACTCCTCTGACTGCCCGTCGGCCTCGTCATTGAGAAGATAGACTGAATGGTTGATCCATCGGATCAACCGTTGCCCGGTATGCTCGGGTGACCATCCAGGTCCTGTTCCGTGCCCGAACCGCCTGATCCATTCCTGCGTCCAGGTCCGGGCCCGTTCCTCGGCATCGCTTCCTCCAGCGGCCGCAAGATCATCAAGCCAGGCAAAGCCGTGAAGTTCCCGCTCGAAGGCCGCATCTGGCATCTCAATGTCCCAGATCATGCGATCAGGCGCTTCAACCACGCTGCCCGCGAACAGGAACTTTCCGGCACAGAGCTGGCGTCCACGTTCGAGGCGTCCAATCATGCGCGGCTCAGGCAGGCGAACGAAGGAGGGCATGACCGCTTCACGACGGGCACGGCGCACATGGTAACGGTTCATCTGCCGAGCCCAAAGCCCCTGGACGGATTCGGTTCTTGACACGGAAACTGCTCTACCCGATGCTGCCATCGTTGATGCTGTGCTGGCGAAGACCATACCAGCCCGGAGGCTCCCTGTCATTGCCGAAACCCAGGCACCGCAACCTTTTGCAGTGCCCCGATAAAGAAGCCGTCCATCCCACCCAGTTCCATCCAGCGGTCAGGACGAAGACGCAGTCCCGTCTCGACGATCCAGTCGGATAGCGCCGGACCAGGCGACCCGAACGCCGCAGGGTTGATTTCGAGATCGCGATGCCTGTCGAGTGCCCGTTCGATCTGAACCTCTCCCTCTTCAGGAAACAGCGAACATGTGCAGTAGACCAGGCGCCCCCGGGGCGCAGCAGCATGACCGCACGATCAATCAGGCGCGCCTGCACGTTCAGGAGGTCAGCCAGTCCGGAACCATTCCTGACATAGGGAATATCCGGGTGGCGGCGGATGGTTCCCGTCGACGAGCAGGGAGCGTCAAGAAGAACCGCGTCAAACGCCGCATCTGCCGTCCAGATCAATGCGTCGGACACAACAAGACGTGCGGATAGCCTGGTCCGGGCCAGGTTTTCACTTACCCGCTTCATGCGGTCAGCGGAAATGTCAATGGCGGTGACATCCGCTCCAGCCGCTGCCAGCTGTATTGTCTTTCCACCTGGCGCGGCACACATGTCAAGAACCCTTTCCCCGGGCCGCACATCCAGTATCCTGGCCGGGAGCGCGGAGGATGCATCCTGTACCCACCAGGTGCCGATTCGGTAATCCGGCATCGCGGAAACCTGTCCCGCCCTGGAACCCGCACACTTCCAGTCGGCAGAACAAATCCGCCAAGCCTTTCTGCCAGCGCGTCGGAGTCACCGTCCCTGGGGGTGATGTCCAGTGGCGCCGCGGCACTATGCGCCCGTTCCATCGCCGCAACCGCAGCTGGTCCGTAGGCACTGACCAGCTTCCGGCGCAGCCATCCGGGCATGCGCGGTGGCGGAAGTCGCTCCCATCTGTGGAGTTCACCAGCAATTCGGCGTAGCACCGCGTTGACCAAAGCCGCGCTGCCAGCCGTACGCTTCCGCTCCCGCGTCAGCGAAACCAGTGTATCAACAACTCCATGGGCCGGTGTGGCGCAGACTGCTAGCTCGACAACCCCGAGCCGAAGGGTATTCAGCACGTCCGGTTCAGGTCGTTTCCTCAGATGCGGACCCAGCATCCGATCAGCCCGATCAATCCAGCGCAGCGTCTCATTGGCCAGCCTCTGGGCATGCGGCCCGTTCCCTGGGTGCGAGCCGCTCCACGGCCCTGGGCAGCAGAGCGGCCAGCGACCGTTGTTCCTCGGTAACCTGCCGCAACAGCCACAGCGCCGTCCGGCGAGCCGCGAGCCCCAGGTTTTGCCATCAGCCATCCAGTCTTGCCATCAGAACCCTGCGTCTATACCACTCCGAGGAGTTCCGGCAAGGAGTGCGGAGATGGCGGAAGACGACCTTGATCCAGACCTGCCAGCCGCTGCCCGACGGGCGTTAGCTGAGGCCGAACAGCGCCGCCGGAAAAGCTGGGGACGGCAGCCTCCGACCGAGCTTGGTGGCCGTGATGGCCCTGATCCCGTGAGATACGGCGATTGGGAATGCAAGGGCATCGCGGTAGATTTCTGACCTTGGCACGCTGCTGGCGTATTGAGCATGCGGGACAGTCATCCACTCAATCCGACGGGTTGCGCATCTAGACCGGATATCTCACCAGCCGCAACCGGAACGCTCCGGCACCGGCCCGGAAGCTGTCAGTACCGCATACTGGACTAGAGATCGGATCCATGCGAATCGGGGACCATGTATATTGGTCTCAGACAGATTTCCCCTGCCACGGTCGAGTGGCTGGGGAACGAATGCCTCCGCGGCGGGCGTCACGCGTTCGGGCCTCGCCCGCGAGCCGGTCGGTCGGG
>CBDATU010000020.1:0-669600 GCA_965199865.1 uncultured Rhodobacter sp.
CGCGTCGCCACGCTGACGCTGCGCTGCGCGGAACTGGACATCGCGGCGCCGAGGGACGCGGGGGACAGGCGCCCGCTGCCCGTGACGGTGGTCTCCGCCATCGAGGAGAACCCGCCGAAGCGCGTCGCGAAGGGAGGGGAGGCGCTGCACTGGATGCTCCTGTCCAACGAGGGCGGCGACGGCATGCGGACGGCGGAGACCGCCCTGAGGCGCTACGGGCTGCGCTGGCGCATCGACAACTCATTGATGAACCATCCTCATAGATTCAGTCCGTGGACTCCACGACCCGGTTCCACGCCCTTTCCCGGGCCCTGGCCCGTTCCGTCGATGCCCTGCGCATCTCCCGCAGCCGCTCCAGTTCGGCCCCGTCGGCGAAGACCAGCCAGCGCTGCCGCCTGACGTCCCCGTCCCCGCCCTCGCGGCGTGCGGAGACCGTGTTCCTGGAGACCCAGCCATATACGGTCGGGACGGGCATGCCGAGCCGTTCCGCGAGCTCCACGACCGTCCATTCGTGGGGCCTGCGGTCCTCGGGCGGCGGCCGCGGCCGCGGCGGCTCCGCGGGCGGCGGCCGGCACTTTCCGAGCAGGTTGGCGACCGACCCGACGCTGAAGGTTTCCCGCCGCGGCGGGCGATGGCCCTCGGCGTTCAGGATGTCGGCGATCTCCCGCTGCGACCGGCCCTCGCCGGCGAGCTGCAGCACCCGCCAGCACAGCTCATCATAGGAGTCGAGCTGCCCGAGCCTCCGCACCGGCGCACGGACCTCGTGCCTGCTGACATGCCCGCCATGCCAGTGAACACTGACGTCGAGCCACCCGCCGGTGCCGCGCGGCGTGACGGTGATCCGCTCCATCATGAGCGACAGGATCCTGGCGCGCGTGCCGTCATCGATGGCCCCGCCCTCCCAGAGCCGGGCGATGTCCCGTGCCGAGCCGCGGATCCGGTCCCACTCCGCCTCCGGAAGCCGTTCGGGCACGGACGCGCGGAACCGTTCGTAAGCCTCCTCCAGCCCGTTCCGCCCGGCGAGGGCCGCCTCGTAGCGCGCCTCCATGCTGCGCGCGACCAGGCGGTTCTCCGGCTCGACCGCGTTGTACTGGCGGAAGATCCTGTCGACCTCCTGACCGGCGCGCTCGATGCGCTGGCGCCACAGTTCGTGCTGCGCCCCGCGGTCCCGCTCCGCGCTGGCGGCGACCGACCTCGAGAGCTCCACCGACGCCGGCGACAGGGCCTGCAGGACCAGCTGTGCGGCCAGCGACAGCAGTGGCCGCCCCGCAAACGACTGGCACCTGTCGCCGCCGTAGTCCCTCGCCTCGCCGGGACAGGAGTAGCGCACGGCACCCTTGTCCGAATAGCGGACGGCCATCCGCCGGCCGCAGCGGCCGCAGTGCACGAGGCCGCCCAGCAGGTTGCCCCGGCTGCCGGTGCGGGCAAGGGAGGCGTTCGCCGAAAGCTGCCTCTGGTTCAGCTCATACACGTCCCAGTCGATGTAGGCCGGATGGTGGTCGCGGATCACGTACCGCCAGCCCGGGACGCCGCTGCCGTCGGGCCCTTTCCTGCCCCAGACGAAGGCCCCGGCGTAGACCGGGCTGCGCAGCATCCCGTGAAGGGTCGCGAGGTTCGGCCGGTTCCAGACCAGCCGCCCGCGCTCCGCGACGCGGCGGGAGCGGTGCGGCAGCCTCACTCCACGCTCCGCCAGTATCCTGAGCAGGCCCGCGAGCGAGCCGCAGGCGGCGAACAGGTCGAACACCAGGCGCACGCAGGCGCGGACCTCCTCGTCGGGGTCCATCTCGACGCGCCCGCCATCGGCGTGGACGTAGCCGCGGGGCAGGGCCACGGACAGATCCCCCCTGGCCGCCTTCGCCTCCCGGCCGGCGTGCATTCTCATCCGCAGCGTGTGGATCTCCGATTCGGACACCGTCCCAGGCACCCCCAGAAGAAAGCGGTCCGCATGACGGTGGGATCATATACTGATTCGGCGTCGGCGATCAGGGTGTCCGTCCTGCAGCACAGGTCAGGCAGCTGGCCCCAGTCGGCGAGGCTGCGCGACAGGCGCGAGACGTCCCGGCCCGTGACCAATCCGACCCGCCCGAGGCTGACCTGGCCGACCAGCTCGACGAATCCCGGGCGTCCGGCCGCGCTGCGTCCCGACCGCCCGAGGTCGCTGTCGATCACGCCGACCATGGACGGCGCCCAGCCCAGCCCGGTCGCGCGGTCCTTCAGCGAGTACTGCAGGAGCGTCGATTCGCGGTTCTCCCCGACCTGCTTCAGCGTCGACTGCCGGAGGTGGACAAGGGCCCTGCGGCCCAGATGGCACGGGCGGACCTTCGGCGCCTCAGCTGGACCCGCCGCTGTCAGGCCCGTCATCGTCCCGCTCCGCCGGAACCGGAGCGGCCAGGGCCTGCGCCAGGATCCGGATGATCCGCTGCCGGTTCTCCACCGGAAGCGCCTCCCGGATCATCACCTGCCCGTCCATGCCGTCCGCGTTCACGGTTCTCATGCCACTCCACCAGTCTGAGGAGCACCTGCACGGGCAGTATGACAGGGTTTTCGGGCCCCGTCAAATCTATCAGTGCATTTATTTCACTTTTTCGAGGAATACTTCAGGGCCCTGAAGACGGGGACGAGGATAAAGGACCGCAGGCTCGACGCCGCCGACGACCTGCGCAGATGCCTCGCCTTCGACGCGATAACCGCGTTCCGGGTCTGGGACCTCCAGCTTCTGGCGCGGGAGAGCCCCGACAGCCCGGCGGACCGCCATGTCAGCCCGGAAAGCGTCGAGGCGGTGGTCATTCACGCCGCGTATGAGCGCGTCATCGGCCAGAGGGCGCCGCCGGAGCCGGACATGAGCGTGGCGCGCTACGTCACGCTCGTCGCCGGCCTCGCCGGGTTCCGCCCGACGAAGCGCCAGCCCCTGCCCGGAACCCGGAAGCTATGGCAGGGCCTGCGCATCCTCAACGTCGCGGAAACCCATGCCAGGGCCATACGGGCCCGGACGGAGCGGAGAAGGGAATGAGCCGGTCAAGTATGTGGTAGTGACAGGCCGCGGGCGGCGACGTGGACGGTGCGCGTCCCGGCGGCGGGCAGCCCGGAGACGTGCTCCATGAGGTCCACCACCTCACCGCCGGCGATGACGGAGCGGCGGGTCGAGGCGCTGGAGCGCACCAGCAGCCCGGCCGCGGCGGGGTCTTCCGCCTGGGCCTCGAACATGTCCCATATGTCGCCCTCGCGGTCGCAGACGGTGACCATCCGCGTTCCAGGGCTGGTCCTCCCGACCTCCTGCGCCAGGGCCAGGCCCTCCAGCCAGCGGCGGCTCTCGCTGCCGCCGTCGGGCGTCTCCGTCTCCGCCGCCCTGTCCGGTTCCGTCTCCGCCCGCCCCGTGCCTCCGCGCCTGCGGTCGGCCTTCACGGTGACGCCCTCCCGGAAGCTGGCGTCGATGGCCAGCAGCCCGAGGCCGCGGCCGGAGGCCGACACCGCCAGCGTCACGTGCGCCGGGATGCCGACGCTGCCCGATCCGCCGCCGCCGAGCCTCGCCAGACCGCCCGTGGAGCCCTTCAGGCCGGAAAAGTCCAGCATCGTGGTGTCCTGGATGGCCAGGACCTCCGTCTCGGCCCGGCAGCGCCGCACGGTGGCCATGCGGTGGCTCTCGATGATGTCGTCCATGCTCACCCTGGGGTTGGAAAGCAGCCTGTAGGCCGCACCCTGATCCTTTTTTCCGGCGAAGACAACGGCGACCGGCTCACCGGGCCGGGTCTCCCAGGCCCTCCCCATGGCCAGGATCCGGTTGCGCACCCGTCCATCCGGATGGCCGCACAGGCCGAACTCCAGATCCGCCCAGTCGGCGTCCTCCGGGATCGCCGGGGCCGGGCCCAGCCAGCGCGGCGTCTGCGGCCCGCGGCACATGCGGTCGCGCCAGTCCGGATCCAGCGGCCTCATCCAGACGCCGCAGGCCTCCGCTCCCTCCCGGCGGTGGCCGGGAGGATGGCCGGAGGTGGACCCGGCGAACTCCCATCCGGCCGCCGCGTAGGCCGTGCCGGGGCGCTCCGCGCCGACATAGGTGAAGGCCATCGCCGGACGGACGCCGTGCAGCCTCTCCCAGTCATCGGGAAGCCGCCTTGCCGCCAGCCCCAGAACGTGGCTCGCCAGGTGCGGGACCTCCACGCCCGGCAGGATCAGGAACCTGGAGTTCTGCACCAGCAGCCCCAGCTTCGCCATCCGCTCCCGGCCGCTCCAGCCGATATAGGCGTCCCGTGCCCTCTGGTGCCAGTTGGCCGCGTGGAAACAGAGCCCGCCGACGCGCCCCAGGCGTTCGCTGCTGATCCAGTAGAAGAGCAGCGCGCCGGGATTGGACGGGTCGCCCCGGGGATGGTGGCTCTCCATCATCCCCCGCAGGGCGCGCCGCTCCTCCGCCGTCTCCGCCATCTCCAGCCCGACACCGCCGAGCTACGCGAGCGTGCCGGAGAACCGGACGTCGGGATGCTCCGGCAGCGGCTGGCCGGGAGCCACCGGCGATCCGGCCTGCGGCAGGGCGATGCCGTAGCGCTCCGCGATCTTCGGCAGGGCCAGCCGGGCGGAGGCGAGGCACGGCGCTCCGGCGGCGTTGGTCCAGTCCTCGCGCTCGCACAGGCCTGCCGCCAGACTGCGCCGTCCGGCTCCCGCCGCCGCCGCGGACCTCAGCCACCCGACCGTTCCCTCCCTGAAATGGCGCATCCCGACCTGCATGCGAATCAGGTAGCACGGACCACCTGTGGAATTAACTAATATATAGTGACAGGCCCGAGGCCCGGTCATGGGCAATTCTTGGAGGTCGAGGCGGGTCGCACTGCTGCGGTAGGGATTCCGCCCCCTCGAAGTTCACCTTCAGGTCCTGAATTTATCATCCTATCCGTCTGTTTTTCTTAAAAATTGGCATAAGATGGATTCATTGGCAGCAGCATAATTTCAAAAGTGATGGCCCTACGAACATGGTCGATACCCCGGAAACGCCCCTTGGCCGGGGCAGGCGACAGTAAGCAGCACCAGCCCCAATCACAGCCTGGCGGGGCAAAGGTTTCCCCGGCCTCCGCTCCTAAGCGGGGGAATGCGTTTTCATCAGGCGAGAGAAATATGGCAATTTCAGGGGCTTGGCAGACGGCACAGGCACTGTTAGCAATAGTAGCGACAGACTATCGGCAGACCAATGTTTCACCCGCTCCCAACCGCACCAAGACTTTTCGTCACCACGCCACAGCCCTGTCCATATCTTGAAGGACAGCGAGAGCGGAAGCTGTTCACCACCCTTAGTGGCTCTCACGCCGCAAAGCTCAACAATTTCCTGTCCAAACAGGGATTTCGAAGATCGCAGAACGTGCTTTACCGGCCATCCTGTCCGTCCTGTACGGCCTGTCGCTCAGTACGGGTTGTGGTCGATGGCTTCGTGCCTTCAAGGAGCCAGCGCCGGGTCCTGAAGCGCAACGCCAACCTGGAGCGGCGCACGGCATCGCCATGGGCCACTGAAGAACAGTATGCGCTTTTCCGCGACTATCTTGAATGTCGGCATCCAGAAGGCGGGATGGCGGATATGGATATTTTCGAGTTCGCCGCAATGGTCGAGGATTCCCCGGTTCAGAACCAGATCATCGAATATGCCGCAACCACCCGGAACGGGCAGCGCAGGCTGGCCGCAGTCTGCCTGACCGACATTCACGATGACGGTCTGAGCATGGTGTATAGCTTCTTTGATCCCGCTCGACTGCGGGACAGTCTGGGCACATATGTGATTCTGGATCACATCAACCTCGCCCGCGAGGCGGGACTGAAATACATCTATCTCGGATACTGGGTACCTGGCAGCGACAAGATGAACTACAAGGTCAGGTTCGGTTCGATGGAAATCTACATCAACGGTCACTGGAACAGGATTGAAAAGGTGCCAGGCCACCGTACCGCCCTGCAGGAAGCGCGGACCAGCCATCCTGAGTCCGGATCCGTCCGCTGAAGACTGGCCATCTTGCAACATCCTCCGATTCGCAGGCTTGACGGGCAAAACGGGAGTCAGGTTGGTTCCATAGGGACTCAGACTCCCACTGACGCAGACCGCTGGATCGAACCACACAGGAATAGGTTCGCCCCGTATCCTCCCGGCACCAGATCCCATCCGTCAAATTCGCCGCAGCCTGCGCTTGACGGCTCTTATTCGCTTGCCTAGGATTCCTGCAGCAATGAAAGAGAAATAGGATGATTCCTGTATTCGTAGTGGGAAAAGACAGGCGGATGGACAGGTAAGCCAAAGCGTTTACCACGCCATGCGCCCCCGCATCGACAACGGGGGTTTTTTTATGCGAACCGAGGACACAGACGGAGCTGCAACATGTCGCCTCAGATGACCGGAGCTAGAATGGTAGTCCAGGCTCTCAAGGACCAGGGCGTGGATACGGTTTTCGGATATCCCGGAGGCGCGGTACTTCCAATCTATGATGAAGTCTTTCTTCAGAACGACATCCGCCACTACCTTGTGCGCCACGAACAGGGTGCGGTGCATGCTGCCGAAGGCTACGCACGCTCAACCGGAAAGCCAGGCGTCGTTCTGGTGACCTCCGGCCCCGGCGCCACGAATGCCGTGACCGGCATGACCGACGCGTTGATGGATTCGATTCCAATCGTTGTGCTGACAGGACAGGTGCCAACTTTCATGATCGGAAACGATGCCTTTCAGGAAGCCGATACCGTCGGCATCACGCGGCCCTGCACAAAACATAACTGGCTTGTAAAGGATACCGCCGAACTCAGCGACATCATCCATCAGGCATTCCACGTCGCCGTGAGTGGCCGCCCGGGCCCGGTCCTGGTCGACATTCCAAAGGACGTGCAGTTCGCGACCGCCGAATATACCGAACCTGGCAAAGCCCGCACGGATCACTACGCACCAAGGGTCAAAGGCGATGTTGACCAGATCAGGCGTCTGGTCGAATTGATCGAAGAGGCTGAACGCCCCATCTTCTATACTGGCGGTGGGGTCATCAACTCCGGCCCCAATGCCAGCACCCGGCTCCGCGAGCTGGTCGATGCCACTGGATTTCCGATCACCTCCACCCTGATGGGCCTTGGCTCATATCCAGCGAATGGCAGGAACTGGATGGGCATGCTTGGCATGCACGGGCTCTACGAAGCCAATCTCGCGATGTACGGCTGTGACCTGATGATAAATGTCGGTGCCCGCTTCGATGACAGGATCACCGGACGGGTTCAGGATTTCTCGCCCGGGTCGCGAAAGGTTCATATCGATATAGATCCCAGCTCGATCAACAAAGTGATTCACGTGGACGTTCCGATCATCGGCGATGCCGGAGTGGTTCTGGCGGACACGCTGGCTTTGTGGAAAGAGCGAGGCTGCAGAACCGCTTCGGCGAAAGTTCTGGACTGGTGGCACCAGATCAATGAATGGCGCAGGGTCGACTGCCTCGCTTACACATCAGGCAGGGATTCGATCAAACCGCAGCACGCGGTCGCCCGGCTGGAAGCGTTGACCAAAGATCATCCGAATCGCTTTATCTGCACGGATGTTGGACAGCATCAGATGTGGGCTGCGCAATATATCGGTATCAATGAACCAAACCGCCTAATGACTTCAGGTGGCCTGGGAACCATGGGCTATGGCTTTCCGGCATCGCTCGGAGTGCAGGTCGCCCACCCGGATGCGTTGGTTATCAATGTCGCCGGTGAGGCGAGCTGGCTCATGAACATGCAGGAATTGGGAACCGCGGTGCAGTACCGACTGCCCGTCAAGCAGTTCATCCTTAACAACGAGCGCCTGGGCATGGTCCGCCAGTGGCAGGAACTCCTGCATGGTGAACGCTATTCGCATTCCTGGTCAGAAGCGCTTCCAGACTTTGTGAAACTGGCCGAGGCATTCGGCGCGAAAGGCATCTACTGCGACAGTCCCAGCGACCTCGATGAGGCGATAATGGAAATGCTGGATCATGATGGGCCCGTGGTGTTCGACTGCCTGGTCGAGAGGCACGAAAACTGCTTCCCCATGATTCCATCCGGCGAGCCGCACAACAAAATGCTCCTGGGAGAGGATGTCTCCACACAGGACGCGATCGGAACGGCGGGCGCGGTGCTGGTCTGATTGACACCACATCATCACGCCATGACCCAGCTACAGGCATCGGAGGTGCTTCTCCGTGGCAACTACGCACGGTAAAGAATGGGAGAGAGGTCAGCCAATGCGTCTGGGCGCGAGACTGGCGAAGGCTGGGGCAGCGCAGTTCACCGTTCCATATTCCCACCGGACCAGTGCGCCAGGCAGGCATCTCGAAGCATGACCGTTGACTCCCAAATCACATGGAAAGCCAACATTCGTAACCTTGTCGCTTGCCCTGACCGTTATGCCCCATATATTCGGGCCTAACTGAAGAAACACCTCCCCCTCCCAATCAGGATAACCCACAATGTCGCCGCTGAAGATAAAGAAAGGCACATCCAGGCATTCCGCCTATGACCTGCGGGATCCTCACAATGAAGGGCTTGAGCGGCACACAATCACCATATTGGTGGATAACGAAGCTGGCGTTCTGGCGCGCGTCGTCGGGCTTTTTTCGGGACGTGGCTACAATATCGAGTCACTAACGGTTGCCGAAACCGACCACGAGGGGCATCTCAGCCGGATCACGATTGTCACCATTGGCACTCCCAGCGTGATCGACCAGATCATGGCACAGCTCGGTCGAATAGTGCCCGTGCATGAGGTGCATGACCTGACCGAGGAAGGCACTGCGGTTGAGCGTGAACTTGCTCTGCTCAAGGTCTCTGGCATAGGAAATGATCGAATCGAAGCCCTGCGTCTTGCGGAGATATTCCGGGCAAACGTTGTCGATTCGACATTGAAGAGCTTTGTGTTTGAGTTGACCGGCAATAGCGAAAAGATCGACGCCTTTACCGATCTCATGCGACCGCTTGGATTGGTCGAGACCGCCCGAACCGGTTCGGCCGCACTGAGCCGCGGTGCCGAGTGATCCGCCTGAGCGCATTTCCAGCATTCCGCACATATCGGGTGTCACCGACCGCATCCCCCTGCTCCAATAGAGACACTGAGCGATGTCCTTACGGCCTGTAAAATCCACAAACCCGGCGCGTCCGACACTTGAAGGTGCTGGCGTACATCTGCACCGTGCGCTCGGGTTTGGAGACCCATCAGAGGCGGATCCCTTCCTGCTGCTTGACGATTTTTGAAACGACGATCCTTCCCTCCATTCCAAAGGCTTTCCCTGGCATCCACACCGGGGAATCGAAACCATCACCTATGTGCTTGAAGGCGAGGTCGAGCTCGGCGATTCCCTGGGCAACCATGGAGTGCTCGGCCCGGCTCGGTACAGTGGATGATCGCAGGTTCGGGAATCATGCACCAAGAGATGCCACGCGGAAATTCAGCCGGAAAATGCACGGCTTCCTGCTCTGGGCGAACCTGCCGTCTTCCATGAAGATGACGGCACCCCGTTATCAGGACATCCAGGGGCTGACATTCCGGAGGTCACTGACGATGATGGCACTCGAATACATGTAGTCACAGGTGAGTTCTGGGGCAGGATGGGACCGGACGACGGCATTTCGGCGGATCCACTGTATCTTGACATTTCAGTGCCCCCAGATTTGAGAAAGCCACTCCCTGTCGATACCTACGCCAACGCGTTCGCCTACGTCGTTGAAGGCGCGGCATCTTTCCGGGATTCCTCGCCACCCATCGGTGGATCCAGAGACGGGCAGCTCTCCCCACGCACTCCCGGAAACGCAACGCCCCCCGTCACCGAGGCTGTGGCAGTCAGACAGCACCAATGGTCATGGGCCAGAAAATCCGTGGAAGCGGTTGACAGTCACTATCACGCGCAATCCCGGAAGGATCGGACCCCACGCAAAGGGAATTATATTGAATCGTAACATTTTTCGTGCCAATGGCCATGTATTTCACTCGACACTCGATCGACTCATCTGCGTGAAGGAACCGTGGCCACCCTGTCTTGAGCGGCCACACCGCATGAGGTTTACGAGGCCAGAATGCGGCTATAGGCAGTGTAAGGCTTTCTGCCATGAGTCGTTGTTAGCTCAACCCCGTGGGGTCACGCGTCGGAGACCTGTTGGTTCGTGTGGTTAGGTGCCCGATCAGCAATTTGGGATCACGCCGGTTCGAATCCGGCCCGGATCTCCAGCACGATTCAGGAATTCCGCGGTTCAGCGTCCTTGGCCTGCTGAAAGAACGCGGCCTAAGCGTATCCATTTCGGCGCCCGGCATGTCGATGGTCTTCTCCATCTCCGCCTTGCTGAGCTGGTAATCGCTTCTTGAGTTCATACTTTTTCGAACGCAACCCATTGATATAATGGACATCACTCCCGAAAGAGGGCACTACTTTCCGGTGGTCCGCACTCTGTCTTCCGGTTCGGGGGCCGTCAGGGATTCGTCCGTGTCACCTTTCGTGTGTAGATGAACGGGGCCTGGTTCCAGTTCAGCCCCAGGGTCCGGTAGATCTGCCGGGCGTCTGCCGAGGCCGCACTGGGAAGGCCGAATTTCCTCGGGCCCGTCGTTTCGTACAGGATGCTGATCTGCAGGCCGTTCAGCGCCCGCCGGATGCGGTCGGGGCTCATCCGGTGACCCTGAACCGCCAGCCGCTGGCGCAGATGCTGGAGGCAGCAGAAAGCCATGTAGCAGATGGCGATGTGCGCCCGAACCCGGCGCTCCTTCCAGTGCAGGATCGGCCGGATGGCGAGGTCATGCCTGTTGGTCCGGAAGCACGCCTCGATTTCCGACAGCCTGCGGTACTGGATGACCAGGTCGCGCGGGTCGGTCTCCCCACAGCCCCAGGCCACGATCCCCCGAAGCCCGTCCCAGCGGGCCGCCTCGGCCACCTTTTCCTCGTTCAGGCGGACCTGTCCGTCGGGGAAATCCAGGAACCGGGCGGTGCCACGATTGCCGTGCGAGGCCGGCTTCCGGCTTCTGTCCAGGCTGGCGCGCAGCTTCGCGATCCGGCGTTCCCGGTCGTGGACATCCTTGCGGGCCCGTCGTGACGAGTGGGTGACGACCAACCTGCACTCGCCGTCCTCGATGCACAGGTAGCGGCCGATCGACTGCGAGCACTCGTCCCGGCCCCATGCGCTGTAGCCGTCCGGATCAAGGATCTTTCGCTTCTGCGCCGCCGGGCGGGACTTCAGGCGGGCGCCAAGAATGTAAGGCGTCCCACGCTGCCGAAGCGCCGCCCCGTTCTCCCTGCCGATCATCGCGGCGTCGGCCACCACCGTGAAACGCGCCCCGGCATGACGCCGCTCCAGAGCCTCCAGCGCCGTCACGAGGGTGTTTCCCTCGTAGCTGTTGCCCGGGAACAGCTCGTATCCGACCGGAAGCCCCTCCGGCGTCACCAGAAGGGCGAACAGAACCTGGATCCGGTGTGGCCTGCCGTCCTTGCTGAAACCTTTGAGCGGCGGATCGTCGTCCCTCTCACTCTCGAAATACAGGGTCGTCGTGTCGTGGAAGATCGCGGTCAGGGGCTCCGGGAGCAGCGTCTTCGCGGCATCCAGGGACCGCTGGCGGATCGCCTCGATCCGGGCGTCGTCGATCAGGTCCATGCAGCGATAGACATAGTTCAGGTTCAGGGACAGTTCCCCGTGGCTGTCAAGCTCGCGGACCGTGGCGCGCTTCGAGAGCGGCTGGGCGATCCGGGCGAGCGCCAGTTCCCTGATGATGCGGTTGGCGCTCATGCGGCGGGCACCGAACAGATGGTCCCAGCCGAAGTGGGCGTAAACCGCCCCGAAGGCCTCGCGGACCCCGACGGTGACCCGGCTCTCCTCGCGGCAGTCGGCCAGGTCGACCCCCAGAGGCTCGGGATCCCGTGCCGCCCGCCTGGAACTCCCGATCAGGTCCGCGAACCGTTTCGGGGAGAACAGGGCCTGCTGGCCGCTGTCCTTCTGCCTGATTTCCTCGATGATGAGGCGTGCGAGGCCTTCAAGCCGCTCGAGCTGGGCTTCGCTGGTCGCCGTGCCGACATGCCGCAGGACGCGCTGCCGAACCCTGTCGCCACTTCGTACGGACCTGACGATCTGGACCTTCGTGCGGCCGCCCGCAAGTTTTTTCCTTCGTGCGAACATGGCTGGAGCATATTACGTGCCGGACACGCATGTCAAACGAAAACGACGTCTGGGGCACTACATTGCGATTTTCGCCAACCGGACCGAAATGAACCCTGTATGGCTGGGTTTCCAGAGTCGGGAGACGCCAAAAAAGTAGGAACTCAAGAGAACGCGGCCCTAAGCGTATCCGTGTCGGCGCACGGCATGTCGATGGTCTGCTCCATCTCCGCCTTGCTGGGCTGGCAATCGCTTGGTCTGGCGTTGCGCGGGACGCGTTCCGTTGATTCTTTTATGTTCTCCTCTCTCCTCTGCGCCTGGCGGTGGTCGCAAGGATATCGTCCGCGCCATAATGCCCCATGCAAGGAGGCATGGTTTCGTCAATCCGTGCGCTGATCGTAGTTCGGGGTTTCCGCCTTCTGACCACCGACCCCTGGAGCGCGCTAACCAACGACTTCCCCTCACTCGAAATGCGTCAGCTACAGCCGCTCGTCTGGCCACAGGTATTGCATTTCAGGCAGGTGCCGTTGCGTACAAGCGTGTAGTTTCCACATTCACCGCATGGATCCCCTTCATATCCCTGCATCCTTGCGGAAACGCTTGCATGCGCCACGCCTCCCGCCATCAACGGAGCTTCATCGACCGCCTGGGCACCTCCCCCATTAAGGGTGCCGTTTCGGAGCGCCGCCAACTCACGCGGTGCCCGACTTCTGAAATACCCAGGTGAAATGAGCTGCTTCAGAGTCTCGTCACCTGGGCCAAGGTCGCTGGATGCCGTGCCATTTGGCGTCACATGCGCCAGATCGGTACGATCAAGATAGCTAACGGCGAGTTCGCGGAAGATGTAATCGAGAATGGATGTGGCGTTCTTGATCGAGTCGTTGCCCTGAACCGCCCCGGCCGGTTCGAACCGGGTGAACGTGAACGCATCGACGAACTCCTCCAGAGGGACGCCGTACTGAAGGCCAACGCTAATCGCTATGGCGAAATTATTCATCATCGCACGGAACCCGGCACCCTCCTTGTGCATATCAATGAATATCTCACCTAGCGATCCATCCTCATATTCGCCGGTCCGCAGATACACCTTGTGACCTCCGACGATCGCCTTCTGTGTGTAACCATGACGGCGATCCGGCAGTCTTTCCCTGCCATTTCCCGGAATCTGCTCACTCACTTCCCTGGCAACCACTTTCTCGACGACCTTCGCTGCCAGAACCGTAGCCCTTTCCACCGGCGACCCGGATTCGAGAATCTCGGCAGCCTCGTCGTCATCCTCCACCAGTGATGCAGCGAGTGGCTGGCTAAGTTTTGAGCCGTCGCGGTACAGGGCATTTGCCTTGATACCCTTTTCCCATGAACGCTCATAGGCTTCCTGCACTTCCCTGACCGTCGCGTCATTCGGCAGATTGATGGTCTTGGAAATCGCGCCAGAAACAAATGACTGCGCCGCCGCCATCATGTCGATATGACTGTTAACCGACAGCGACCGCCTGCCTTTCTTCCCGCATGGATTGGCGCAGTCGAACACGGGCAGATGTTCGTCCTTCAGATGTGGAGCGCCTTCCAGCGTCATTGCTCCACAGGCAAAGTCGTTGGCCTCCTCGATGTCAGCCCGACTGAACCCGATATGCCGAAGCAGATCAAAACCCTGATCATTCATTTTGTCGGCAGGAATTCCCAGTGTTTCGGTGCAGAACCGCATCCCAAGGGTTCCCGGATTGAAGACGAAGCGGATGTCGAAAGCCGACGGCAAAGCCGCCTCGATCATGTCCAGTTCCCGCTTGCCAAACCCCAGTTTGCCCAGGGAACGGTGATTGATGCCCGGTGCGGACTCCAGCGTGCCGTGGCCAACAGCGTAGGAGACGATCTCCTCAATCCGGGAAGGGGAATATCCAAGAGCCGTCAGTGCCATCGGTACGGAGTGGTTGATGATCTTGAAATATCCGCCGCCCGCGAGTTTCTTGAACTTCACGATCGCGAAGTCAGGCTCAATTCCAGTCGTAACACAATCCATCACCATCCCGATTGTGCCCGTGGGTGCGATCACCGTCGCCTGCGCGTTGCGATAGCCGTTCCTCTCGCCAAGACCTAGCGCATCGTCCCAACTTGATTTCGCCAGTTTCGACAGAGCGGCATCCGGGCAGCTGGCATGGTCAAGCGGAACCGGTTTTGCCGCCAGACCCTCATAACCATCAGCCTTTCCATAAGCGGCGTTACGGTGATTGCGAATGACACGCAGCATATGGGATGCGTTCTTTCCGTAGCCGGGAAACGGACCAAGCTCACCTGCGATTTCGGCACTGGTGGAATAGGCAACACCGGTCATTACCGCGGTGAGCGCACCGCAGAGGGCGCGTCCCTCGGCACTGTCGTAACCATAACCCATTGTCATCAGCAATCCGCCGATATTCGCATATCCGAGACCGAGAGTGCGGAAGTCATAGGATCGCCGCGCGATCTCCCTGGACGGGAACTGCGCCATCATCACGCTGATCTCCAGCGTGAGAGTCCACAGCCGTGTGGCATGAATGTAATCCTCGGCCAGGAACCTGCCGTCCTCGTAGAATGCCAGAAGATTGATCGAAGCGAGATTACATGCCGTATCGTCAAGAAACATATATTCCGAGCATGGATTCGAACCGCGTATCTCACCAGCTTCAGGGCACGTATGCCAGGCGTTGACGGTATCATGGTACTGAATTCCGGGATCGGCGCAGGCCCAGGCCGCATGGCCGATCTGCTCCCAGAGATCGCGGGCCTTCACCACCTTGGCGACCTTCCCGTCCGTCCGACGGATGAGTTCCCAGTCGGCATCATCAGCGACGGCCTTCAGGAATGCGTCTGTGACGCGAACGGAATTGTTGGAGTTCTGCCCTGAAACGGTGCCATAGGCTTCGGAATCCCAGTCAATGTCAAGAATGGGAAACTCGATCGAGCTGTAGCCCTGCCTCGCGTAGTCCAGCACGCGCTTCACGTAAGTTTCCGGAATCGCGGATTTCCTGGCTGCCCTAAGGGCCGATTTCAGGGACGGATTGACGGCCGGATCAATTGCATCCTCATGCCTGCCATCCCAGCTGCAGATCGCCGCGAATATCTCGTTGAGCCTGGCTTCGTGCATCTTCGATCCAGCGACCAGCGAAGCCACCTTCTGCTCTTCGCGAACCTTCCAGTTGATGAAGCTCTCGACATCGGGATGATCCGCGTCGCAGATCACCATCTTCGCAGCCCGTCGTGTGGTTCCACCAGACTTGATCGCACCCGCGGCACGGTCGCCGATCTTCAGAAAGCCCATCAGCCCGCTGGATTTGCCGCCGCCGGAAAGCGCCTCTCCCTCACCCCTGAGCAGACTGAAATTCGTGCCAGTGCCCGAGCCGTATTTGAACAGCCGCGCCTCACGCACCCAGAGATCCATGATTCCACCGTCATTGACCAGATCGTCGGCACAGGACTGAATGAAGCAGGCATGCGGCTGGGGGTGCTCATAGGCGGATCTGGACCTGGTCAGCCTACCGGTCCGGTAGTCGACGTAATGATGTCCCTGGCTCGGCCCGTCGATTCCATACGCCCAATGCAGGCCCGTGTTGAACCATTGTGGCGAGTTCGGCGCCGCCCGCTGCGTCGCCAGCATGTACCGCATCTCGTCAAAATAGGCCTGCGCATCCTGTTCGGACGAAAAATAGCCACCCTTCCAGCCCCAATAGGCCCAGGTGCCCGCCAGCCGGTCAAACACCTGCCTGGCACTCACTTCGCCCATCGTCTCCGTGCCGTCGCCATCTGGCCCGTAACGCCACAGGAATTCCGGAACCCCGTCTTCCTTGATGCGTTTCAGCCTGACGGGCACACCAGCCTTGCGAAAATATTTCTGGGCGATGATGTCAGACGCCACCTGACTCCAGCTGGCGGGCACCTCCACACTGTCATTCCTGAACACCACCGTTCCGTCCGGATTGCGGATCTCCGAAATCCTGCTGGTGAACTCGATGTCCGCGTAAGCGTCCCTGCCTGCCTTGGTAAATCTACGTGCGATTTTCATGGATGTCCCGCCTCACTAAGTCTTTTTCATCTTCAGTCAGCGCCGTAGCGCAAGCGCCAAACCGTCCAGCCCCTTTCAGTGCCGACCAATCCTGCGAAGGAATCCGCCTCCACTCCGGATGGATGCCAATCGCCGACAGGCCGCCGCCTAATCCGAGAAGCCCAATCACTCCGCCGCTGCCCGCAGGTCGGCTATATATCGTGGCTCCCGCACCAACCTACCACAACTTAACGTAGACGCAATGGAAAGTTGAATAAAATGATCAGAGGATCATCATAACATATCCAGGGCAGGAAGTCTCTGGATCGCACCTGCCATTCGAACCCTTCTCACCCACTTCAAATTTCGTTTCGGTATGAGCGGCTTACGCCGACACACCGGCCCCGACAGAAAATTCGACCATTCTCGCGGCCATCTTCACGCGGAAGGGCGTTCCGGTTTTCCGATACGCCACCATCGTCGGGTCAACCGGGTGATTCGCCAAATCGCCCTCTTCCGTGATTCGGCTCGTCGTGGATTCACGCATCATGTCACGGTCCGGCCGTCCCCGTTCACCTGCCTGAATCCATATCCAGGTTTCAGGAAGGAACTCTCGCCCAGCGATTCCCCAAGACGCTCATGGACATGGTGCCTGACACGGATCACCCCGTTTCCGGATGCGTTTCCTCCCCTCCCGAACCGCACCCCCATAATCCAGCCCGATCCACCGGAAATGTCCTCCCCGACCCACCAATGGATGACAGGAAATCCAGCAGATGCGCACCGTTGCGCGGTGGCAAACATGGTACTCCATGGGAACCGCGAAGGCACATTCACCTCGCCCTACCTGGACTGCAGGTTAGCAACTCCACCAGCTGATCTACAATTGGTCGGGGCGGCGAGATTTGAACTCACGACCCCCTGTACCCAAAACAGGTGCGCTACCAGACTGCGCCACGCCCCGACACGGAGCTCTTAACCCATAGGCCCAGCATTGAAAAGCCCCTCAGCCGGATACACAGGGCCAGGCAGCAATACTCTGCTCGATCCTGGGATGCCGAAGCTCTGAACCATCCGCGATTCCGATGCGCCGCGAAAGACCACCATTGATCTCAAGCACATATTTTATGTCGAAGCCGCTCGAAATCGACGTCCGGTCCAACGGCGTTGCGTTTTCATGGATGTGCCGCACCACGCCCTCGGCAGACAGAAACAGGATATCAAGTGGAATGAGGGTGTCTGCCATCCAGAAGGACACATCCTGAGGCGAATCGAAAACAAAGAACATCCCGGCGCTGCTGGAAAGCGATGTCCGGTGCATCAACCCTTGCGCACGTTCCTCCGGAGTGACCGCCAGTTCCACCGTGAACCTGGCCGAACCCCACTCCCCTCTCAGTTCGACTCGGGAATTCTCGCACACCGCCTGAGCAGCCGTTCCCCAGATCGCCCAGAAAGCCAGGACGGACCAGACCCTCACGACCTGGCCCTGGGTACCGCATCCCATGCGACCAGCTGCGCCACCATGCTTCCGCGCGTACCCTGAACGACCTTTACCGCGACGGCCTCTCCTGACTGCAGGTCAGCCAGCCCGGACCTTCGCACTGTCTCAATGTGAACGAACACATCCTCGGCCCTGCCAAACACATTCATGAAACCGAATCCCTTTGCACTGTCAAAAAACTTTACCCTCGCGGGCTCAAATGGAATCTCGTTCAATGGAACCTCTACCGAACTCGATCGCACCTCATAGGTTGGTGAACCGGCATCCTCTCGCAGCTCGATGGAGAGCACTTCAACCGCCTGCGCACCTCGTGGAGTTCTTTGCACGACCTGCTCAATCCGACTGCCCTCGGTGACGGAACTCTGACCAAAACTCCTCAGAACGTTGGCATGCAGCAATATGTCGGCCCCCCCGGAGTCCGGCACCACAAAACCGTACCCCTTGACCGGGTCAAACCACTTCACATAACCCGCCACTGTCTCCAGTGCGTCATCGGTATAGGTCATATAATCCCCCGGTTTGAGCGTCACCTCCGCGGGCTTTGACTAACGTGTCACATATATAACACGCAGCGACGGAATGATCAATGGAAAAGTGAACAAACATTAAGAGTATCGCATGAATCTCGTGCCCAGGGGATCCGGGGCGGCAGGCTGTCGTTCCAGCCCGCCCCCATCCATCACACTGAAGGATCCGCAGCCCCTCCCCGATGGGAAGGTCCATCGCCATGCGCCCGCTGACGGAACGTTTCCCGGGGCATGAGAGTCATGACATCCCGCTGGAACATCCATTGGCTGCAGGCATCATGGGCTTAACCGCTGAACCAGCCATTCCCCACCAACCTGCGCCCGGGACCAGCGAAACCGGTCATGCAGGCGAAACTGTCCGTTTGCCCAGAACTCGATCTCAAGTGGGCGAATCCGAAATCCGCCCCAGAATGGCGGCCGCTTCGGATCAACCCCGTGCCGCACCCCTTCCCTCGCGGCGGCGGCGGCGAGCGTCGCTCTGGACTCCAGTGGCCGTGACTGAGCTGATGCCCAGGCGCCAATGCGGCTACCCAAGGGGCGCGACGCATAATACTCATCCGCCACGGCACCCTGCTCCCGCTCCACAAGACCACGGACACGAATCTGGCGCATCAGGGATTTCCAATGCACCACAAACGCCGCCTTGCCCGAAGCAATGAGCTCCTGACCTTTCACGCTTTGATAATTCGTATAGAAAACAAAGGCATCCGGCTCCAGCCCGCGCAGCAGGACCATCCGTACATTGGGCATTCCTTCGGAATCCACGCTAGCGAGCGCGATCGCATCCGGATCTCCCGGTTCGGAAGCCCGTGCCTCATCCATCCACTCGGAAACCAGCACGAACGGATCATCACCCGCGAATATCCCGCCTCGATCACCCATTTCCGGAACGCCATGGCAGCCATTTTCCGGTGATTTAGTCCTGATCCGGGTTCGGCACAAGCCCAAAGGACAGGCCGGTCTTCGGACGAACTCCGCTATTGCGCGCATCGCTCGGCATGGCGGGTAGACCAGGATGGACTCAAGCCGATCGGAGGCACCGCTCTTGAAGCGCCGCCGCGGATGGCCTAAGCGAACTGCGACATGTCGGGAGGAAAGCCGATGGCAGACGATCTGATGGTGGGAAAGCGCGGCCTGGTTATGGGGCTCGCCAACGATAGGTCGATTGCCTGGGGCATTGCACGGGCACTGGCGGGCGCAGGTGCCGAGCTCGCCTTTTCCTACCAGGGTGAAGCACTGAAAAAACGGGTCGTTCCGCTTGCACAACAGCTCGGTTCAGACCTGGTCATCGAATGCGACGTGGCCGATGACAGGGATCTCGGCAGGCTGTTCGAAGCTTTGGGTAATACCTGGAACAGCATTGATTTCGTCGTGCACGCCATTGGATTTTCTGACAAAAATGAGCTTCGTGGCAGATATCTGGATACCAGCCGGGAGAATTTCCGGACGACGATGGACATCTCGGTGTACAGTTTCACCGCCGTGGCGCGACACGCGGCCCGGCTGATGCCTGATGGAGGCTCCATGCTGACCCTGACCTATTACGGTGCCGAGCGGGTGATGCCTCACTACAACGTGATGGGAGTTGCGAAGGCGGCGCTGGAGGCCAGCGTGAGATACCTCGCGGAGGATCTCGGAAAAGACGGGATTCGGGTCAACGCGATCAGCGCCGGACCAATCAAGACGCTTGCCGCCAGCGGCATTGGCGACTTCCGCTACATCATGAAATGGAACGAATACAACTCACCGCTTCGCCGCAGCGTGGATATAGGTGACATTGGCGGCTCGGCACTCTACCTACTGTCCGGACTTAGTTCGGGCGTAACCGGAGAAACGCATCATGTCGACGCCGGATACCATATTGTGGGAATGAAGGCGGTCGATGCTCCAGACATTACCAAGGGCTAACACCGATGGCTGACCGATTGCCTCACGAGAAGGGATTTCACGTCAGTTGGGACCAGCTTCACCGCGACGCCCGGGCACTTGCCTGGCGGCTCGACGGACGTGGACCCGCGAACGGCGCCTGGAAAGCCGTGGTGGCTGTCACCCGTGGCGGCATGGCGCCCGCCATGATTGTCGCGCGGGAACTCGATATCCGCATTGTCGATACGATCAGCGTGCGCTCCTATGACCACCAGACGCAGTCGGATCCGGAAATCATGAAAATGCCGAATACAGGCATGGCTGACGACGGCACCGGTGTGCTGGTGGTCGACGATCTGGTGGACACCGGCAAGACCATGGAGGCCGTGCGGATGGTGATGCCAGAGGCGCATCTGGCCACGGTCTATGCGAAACCACTGGGCGAACGGGTGGTGGACACGTTCATCACCGGAGTGAGTCAGGACACCTGGATCTTTTTTCCCTGGGACATGGCCCTTCAGTATGTCGAGCCCTTTCGCGGACGCTAGGCATCGATCGGACCCACCATTCATGAGCCCCTGAACGAATATCCCAGCCTTTGGCCCGGATCGGCCAGACATTGCCAAATCGACGCATTTCTATGGAGTTGCCCATGAAACCGGATATGTGTCTTGCCTCATTGCGGGAATCTGCATAGACACCGCGGAAATGCATCGACAGGAGAGCGTTGGGACATGGCGAGTGCCGCAAAAAGCAAAGGATCCCGGGCGGCGGTCTGGACCATTCTGGTTCTGCTGATCGTCGGTCTGGCTGGCTTCGGAACCACCAATTTCAGCGGATCCATGGACTCGATAGGAACCATCGGCGACCGTGATATCGACCTGCAGCGCTACGCACGCGCCCTGCAGGAGCAGATTCGCGCCCGCTCGGCTCGAACCGGAACAAATGTCTCGATCGCCGAAGCGGTGGAAATGGGACTTGATCGGGCGGTGCTGGCGCGGCTGATTGAAACCGCCGCGCTTGAGAATGAGGCCACCAGGCTTGGCCTGTCAGCGGGCGACGAATCGGTTCGGGAGGAAATTCTGCAGACTTCCGCATTCCGGGGACTGGATGGCAGCTTTGACAAGGATACCTACAGCTTCGTGCTGGAAAATGCCGGACTGGACGAGACCCGCTTTGAGGAGGATCTTCGGAACGAAATCTCCCGCACCATTGTTCAGGATGCCGTGACCGGAGGAATATCCGTTCCGGACATCTACCTGGGATACGGTGTTCGACTACATTGGGGAGCAGCGCAGCTTCGCCGTTGCGGCTCTTGGTGCCGACATGCTCGAAAGCGCGATTCCCGACCCCACGGATGCCGATCTTCGAAGCTATTTCGGCGGGAATGCGGATGAATTCATGCTGCCCGAAACACGTGGAATCACCTATGTCTGGCTGACTCCCGAAATGATGGCCGATCCTTCTGACATCGACGTTGAGGCGCTCAGGACGCTCTATCAGGAAAACATCGACAAATATGTCGTTCCTGAACGTCGGCTGGTCGAAAGGCTGGTTCTCGGTGATGATGCCGCTGAAGTGAAGGCACGGCTTGATGCGGGTGACGTGACCTTCGAGGACATCGTAACGGAACGGAAGCTTGAGCTCACCGATATCGACCTGGTGATGTGACCAAAGCCGACCTTGGAGCCGCGGGACCGGCCGTGTTCGCATCCGGGAGCCTGGGAATCGTGGGCCCTGAGGACACCGAATTCGGCCCGGCCCTGTTTCGGGTGAACGCAATTCTGCCCGCGCAGAACACGTCCTTCGATGAAGCGCGGCCGGAACTCATCGATCAATTCGCCCTGGAGAGCGCGCAGCGCGCCATTGCCGACATGATCGAGGGCTTCGACGATCTACTGGCCGGAGGGGCTACGCTCGAGGAACTGGCCGACGAGACCGACCTGCAGCTGGGACGGATGGACTGGACCGCGGAATCAATTGACGGCATCGCAGCCCATCTGCCCTTCCGCATCACCGCGGCCAGCGCTAATGAGGAAGACTTCCCCGAAATCCAGACACTGGATGACGGCGGCGTATTCGCGCTGAGGATCGATTCAATCGCCGAGCCACGCCTTCCGGACTTCGAAAGCGTAAGGGCCGGAGCGGAGAATGCCTGGCGCAGGGAGACGACCGTGAAAGCGCTGGCCGTGCAGGCAGAGGCAATGGCCGACCGGATCAGGGGAGGTGCAGACCCCGCTAACCTCGGTCTGGAAATGCGTCAGGAGACCGAAATCCGACGTGACGGATTTATTCCTGATGCACCCATGGATCTGCTCGATACGGTGTTTGAGATGTCTCAGGGTGACATAGCCGTCCATGAGGGGGAAACCGATGCCTATATCGTCCGCCTGGACGAAATCGGACATCCCCGTTCAGATGACACCCAGAGCGCTGGACAGCGCAGCTTCATCCAGCAGCTTGCCAGACCGGGAACTGAGCTCTGAAATACTGTCAGCCTTTGCGCAGGGAACTGGAAGCCAAGGCAGGCGTCTACCTTGACCAGGCCGCAATCAATGCCGTCCACGCACAGTTCCCTTAGACAATGCAGCTAACACCGTCTTTCGACGAATTTGCCGCAGGATTCGACGCTGGCCGAAACCAGGTTGTCTACGCACGGCTAGCCGCGGATCTGGATACCCCCGTATCGCTGATGCTCAAGCTGACGGCGGCCCGAAAGGACAGTTTCATTCTGGAATCCGTTACCGGTGGAGAGATCCGCGGCCGCTATTCCATCATCGGAATGAAACCCGACCTTATCTGGGACTGTAGCGGAGCCGTCTCACGCATCAACCGATCGGCGAGATTTCGATCCAGATGCCACCGAGAATCTTGAAGGCAATCCACTGGAGACATTGCGGACGGTGATTGCCGAGTCGAGGATCAACCTGCCTGACGGACTTCCGCCTGCAAGCGCCGGTCTGTTTGGCTATCTCGGTTATGACATTATTCGGCTGGTTGAATACCTTCCCAACGTGAATCCCGATCCACTGGAGCTGCCTGACGCGGTTCTGCTACGTCCTTCCGTCGTCGCCGTGCTCGACGGCGTTAAGGGAGAGGTTACGGTTGTCGCGCCTGCCTGGACATCTTCAGGGCTGTCAGCGAAACCCGCCTATGCCCAGGCTGCTGAACGGGTTATGGACGCGGTGCAGGATCTGGAACGCGGCGTCGTTGACGCGACCAGAAACCTGGGTGACGACGTGAAATGCGGGGAGCCTGTCTCAAACGTCACTCATGCCGGTTTCCTGGAGACCGTACGAAAGGCCAAGGAATACATCCGTGCGGGAGACGTCTTCCAGGTTGTACCAAGCCAAAGATGGGCATTACCGTTTACGCAGCACCCCCTTTGCGCTTTATCGCAGCCTGCGGCGCACCAATCCATCACCATTCATGTTCTACTTCAATTTTGGTGGCTTTCAGGTGATTGGTGCGAGTCCGGAAATCCTTGTGCGGGTATTCGACGGAGAGGTGACGATCCGTCCGGTCGCCGGATCCCGCCCCCGCGGTGCGACGCCAGAGGAAGACCGGGCGCTGGAAGAGGAATTGCTGGCCGACGAAAAGGAACGCGCCGAACATCTGATGCTGCTGGATCTTGGCCGAAACGATGTGGGCCGTGTCGCAAAGCTTGGAACGGTGAACCCGACAGAGCGGTTTGTCATCGAGCGCTATAGCCATGTCATGCATATTGTCTCGAATGTGGTGGGACAGCTCTCGGATGATCAGGATGCGCTCTCCGCACTTCTCGCCGGACTCCCGGCCGGTACGGTGTCAGGCGCGCCCAAAGTGCGCGCCATGGAAATCATCGACGAGCTGGAACCTGAGAAACGCGGCGTGTACGCAGGCGGGGTCGGCTATTTCAGCGCAGGTGGGGACATGGATATGTGCATCGCCTTACGCACTGCGGTCCTAAAGAACGAAACCCTTTACATTCAGGCAGGCGGAGGTGTCGTGTTCGACAGCGACCCGCAGTCTGAATTTGACGAGACGGTGACAAAATCACAGGCCATCAGAAAGGCGGCGGAAGAAGCGGGGCGGTTCATGTAGATCCCTCACCGTGGTGCATAACATCCATCCCGTCCGCCTCCAGACACCGGCCAGGACACCATGACAGCAACCTCATCCACACCAGCCATCAATGCCCGCCACGGGCCAGGTGACTTCATTGGCCTGCCTCATTTGCCGCGATTACCTGAATTCAGGATCAAAGCCTTGACCGACGCATTTGATTCGGAACATGTATGTCGGGATGGACAATCGGGTTCACGCCTTTTCGCGCCAGGGCGCTCCAATGCTGCTGCTGATCGACAATTACGATAGTTTCACCTATAATCTCGCGCATTTCCTGGGCGAACTGGGGGCGGAGGTTGAGGTGCGGCGCAACGATGCGCTGAGCGTGAAGCAGGCCATGGCCATGCGGCCGGACGCAATTGTGTTAAGCCCCGGACCCTGCGATCCCGACAGAGCGGGCATCTGCCTTGCTACGGTGACAGCCTCGGCGGAGGCCGGGATCCCGCTACTCGGGGTCTGCCTTGGCCATCAGGCCATCGGGCAGGCATTTGGCGGCAGAGTGGTGGGCGCGGATGAGATCGTCCATGGCAAGACCGGACGCATGCACCATTCGCGCGCAGAGCTGTTCGCTGGCCTTCCCACACCGTTCCTGGCCACAAGGTATCATTCGCTGGTGGTCGAACGCTCCAGCCTGCCGGACTGTCTTGAAGTGACTGCCAGGCTGGAGAACGGTACCATCATGGGACTTCGGCACCGGGAACTGCCAGTCTTCGGAGTACAGTTCCACCCGGAATCAATCGCAACTGAACATGGACATATGCTGTTGAAAAACTTTCTTGATCTCGCGCCGGTGGCGGTATGAGCAATGCCCTGAAACCGCTGATCGCCGCCGCCGCCGATCGCCCGCTCACGCGGGATGAGGCGGAAAGGGCATTCGGTATCCTGTTCGAGGGGGAAGCCACACCCAGCCAGATTGGCGGGCTGCTGATGGCGCTTCGCACCCGAGGGGAAACCGTCGGGGAATACGCCGCCGCGGCGACGGTGATGCGTGCAAGATGCAATGGGGTGCACGCTCCCGATAACGCGATCGACATCGTCGGCACCGGTGGTGACGGCAAGGGCACGCTTAACATCTCCACCGCAACCGCCTTTGTGGTTGCCGGTACGGGCGTGCCGGTGGCCAAGCATGGCAACAGGAATCTGTCCTCGAAATCCGGATCCGCAGACCTGCTGACACAGATGGGTGTCAGTGTGATGGTCGGTCCGGAAACCGTGGAACGGGCCCTGGACGAGGTTGGCATTGGATTCATGATGGCTCCGATGCACCATCCCGCGATGGCCCATGTCGGACCCGCCCGGGCGGAACTGGGAACCCGCACGATATTCAATATCCTTGGACCGCTCACCAATCCCGCAGGTGTCAGGCGCCAACTTACCGGTGCCTTTTCCCGCGATCTGATCCGGCCAATGGCCGAGACGCTTCAGGCACTTGGAACCGAACGGGCCTGGGTGGTGCATGGAGGCGACGGAACCGATGAGCTTTCCATCTGCGGACCCTCCTGGGTAGCAATTCTGGACGGGGATGTATCGGAAACCGAGATCTCGCCGGAGAGCGCTGGACTTCCGGTACATCCCTTTGCGGAGATACTCGGCGGCACGCCGGAGGAGAACGCCGCGGCCTTTCGGAGCCTACTGGATGGAGCGCCGGGAGCTTACCGCGATGCGGTTCTGCTTAACGCGGCAGCGGCCCTTGTGGTGGCCGGAAAGGCGGGCGACCTTCGCGACGGCGCTGGGCTGGCGACCGAAAGCATTGACTCCGGAGCAGCAAAATCCAAGGTGGAGGGAATGGCACGCGTCACCTCGGAGGCGGTATGAGCGAGACCGTTCTTGATCGGATCAAGGCCTACAAGCTGGAGGAAATCGCCGCAAGAAGGGCGGTGCGCCCCATGGCTGCGGTAGAAGCCGAAGCGAGGGCGGCCACACCCACCAGGGGTTTTGCCAGCCGTCTGCGCGACGCAGCGGGTGACGGCTACGGGCTGATTGCCGAAATCAAGAAAGCCAGTCCCTCCAAAGGGCTGATCCGTGCGGATTTTGACCCGCCAGAGCTGGCCCGCGCCTATGAAGCCGGTGGCGCGACCTGCCTCAGCGTGCTGACCGACGCTCCGTCATTCCAGGGTGCGGATTCCCATCTGCGCAGCGCCCGCAATGCCGTATCCCTGCCAGTTCTGCGCAAGGAATTCATGTATGACCCTTACCAGATGGCGGAGGCAAGAACCCTCGGTGCGGACTGTGTCCTGATCATCATGGCCAGTGTTTCGGACGCTCAGGCAGTGGAACTCGAAGATGCCGCATTGATGTGGGGCATGGACGTTCTGATCGAGGTTCACGACGCTGCGGAACTTGAGCGCGGCCTGCGGCTGGGGTCCCCGCTTATCGGAATAAACAACCGCAATCTCAAGACGTTCGAAACTACGCTTGAGACAACCCGACATCTGTCAGCCCTTGTTCCGCCGGGTTACCTTACGGTTTCGGAATCCGGCCTTGACACGCCTGCCGACCTCGCCGACATGGCCCGCCACGGAGTCCGCGCTTTTCTGGTCGGGGAAAGCCTAATGCGAAAGGCTGATGTGAAGCAGGCGGCGCGCAAGCTGATTACCGATCCGGTACCCGCCTGATGGTAAAGCTCACGCATATCGATTCCTCTGGCAGCGCCCGCATGGTGGATGTTTCCGGCAAACCGGTGACATCCCGCGTCGCCACCGCAGCTGGCTGTGTGATGATGTCCACCGAGACGCTGGAAACAATCGTCGAAGGCCAGGCCCGGAAAGGGGATGTTCTTGGCGCCGCCCGGATTGCGGGCATAATGGGGGCGAAGAGGACCGCGGATCTGATCCCATTATGCCATCCATTACCGATTGCCGGAGTCACGGTCCGGTTTACACCGGATCGCGATCTTCCGGGCATCCACATTGAGGCGACGGTAAAGACCACAGGGACGACAGGAGTGGAAATGGAGGCACTGACAGCGGTGTCCACGGCCGCGCTCACGATCTATGACATGGCCAAGGCCATCGAGAGGTCAATGCGGATCTGCGACATACGCCTGACATTCAAGGAAGGCGGGAAATCAGGGCGCTACGAAGCCAGGTGATTACGGTTTCGGAAGCCCTGTCCCGAATACTGGACCTCGCGGTCACCATGCCGCCCGAAAAGGTGCCACTGGCATCCGCCGCGGGTCGCGTGCTGGCGGAAACCGCGCATGCACGCCGTGACCAACCACCATTTCCCGCTTCGGCCATGGATGGCTACGCCATGCGCGAAGAGGAAGCGGTCTCAGGCGCTAGGCTGCGGGTAACGGGCACATCGGCCGCGGGACATGGCTTTGACGGTTCAGTCGGCCCTGGCGAGGCAGTGCGGATATTCACCGGCGCGCCCGTGCCTGCAGATGCGGACAGAGTGATCATCCAGGAGGATGTGACCCGCAACGGAAACTTCATATCCCTGAAGGACGGGCTGGACTCCAGCAGCTATGTCCGGCCGGTCGGCTCGGATTTCACCGCGGGTATGGCGGTAACGGCGCCGCGCCGACTTCGACCCGCCGATATCGCACTGCTTGCATCCATGAACATAGAGGAAGTGACCGTAGCCCGCCTCCCCGTTGTGGCACTGGTTGCCACGGGCGACGAACTCGTCATGCCCGGCGAGACACCGCGCCCGGACCAGATCGTGGCTTCGAACGCCTTCGGGCTAAAGGCCATGCTGGAAGCCGAAGGAGCGAAGGTCAGACTGCTGCCTATCGCGCGTGACAACGCCCCCAGTCTCCGCACGGCATTCAGCCTCGCCAAAGGGGCGGACCTTGTGATCACCATTGGCGGCGCCTCGGTCGGCGACCATGACCTTGTGGCACCGGTCGCCAAGGAACTGGGGATGGAACGCAGGTTCTACAGGATCGCCATGCGCCCCGGCAAACCTCTGATGGCCGGGCGCCTGTCAGGCGCATCGATGATCGGCCTTCCAGGAAATCCCGTGTCCTCCCTTGTATGTGGACAGATCTTCGTGCTTCCGCTCATTCGCGCCATGGTTGGGCTGGAACATGCTCCCGCCCAGCGAAGCCGTGCGCCGCTCGCATGCGGGATCGGTCCGAACGGTAAACGCGAACACTATATGCGTGCATTGCTGTCGGAAGACGGCATCACCCCGTTCGACCGACAGGACAGCAGCCTACTGACCGTTCTGGGTGAGTCGAACGCGCTGCTGGTTCGACCGATCGGGGACAGACCCCGTCATGCGGGGGAAGCCGTGGACTACATCCCTATCTGAACAGGCATTCGGTACCGTAACATCCAGCAACTCCCATAGCAGTCCGGCTGACGGTATGGACCAGACATGGTGGCCAGCCTGCATTCTCGCACACCAAAGCCGATGGTCGCAGTTCGGGCAGGCCCGGGAAGCCGTTTTCTCACGCCATCCGCACGACCGGCATCGTCATCTGGCGACAGAGCGGGTCTCATCCGGGCCCACCTGATGGCAGAGAGCAGGGCTTCGGAGCGTCCGCACGGCACCTGGATGTGATCGCTGCCGCGGTACCGGAGGCAGATGAAAGAATGTCATTCCCTGCGCCACTTCCCAAAGCGTCATCCGCTGCCGCCATGGGGGAATAGCGGACGTGTCGGAGCAGATATCCACTTCATTTTCCAACCTACTGAAAGAAAACAAATAACGTCCAGAGAATGCCAAAACGGGAGAGTCCAGCACACATGTTCCAGGCTGTTGCATACGCATTCATTCTAGGATAGGCTCGCGGCGGAAAACTGAACAATCCGGAAGGGACCACAGATGAAGAGACGCCCACTGATAATGGCAGGTCTGGCAACTGCCGCGATTCTAGCGACACCTGCACTCACCCAGGCCGAAGATGTTCCCTACAATCTTCTGCCCGACAAACCCTTCGCCGGAACGAAGCTGAACATTCTCAGCGTCGTCACGCCCCAGTTCGATGGCCTGATGCTGCGGGATGGCGAGTTCACGGAACTGACTGGTATCGAAACCGAATGGACCTTCATCCCATTCGGATCGCTTCAGGAAAAGATCAACGCTGAAGGCATCGCAGCTAACGGCACTTTCGACGTCGTTAACTATCTCGACAGCTGGGGGCCGCCAAACGCACACTGGCTGATGAAAATCGATGATCTGTTGGCCCGCGACGGCATCTCGATGGACCGTTATCCTGCCGCCTTCGCCCGCTCGGCCCAGTTTGAGGGGGAGACACTGGGATTCCCGCTTCGCGCCCATCCGCAGCTGCTGTTCTATCGGCAGGACCTTATTCCCGAACCGCCGAAGAGCTGGGAAGAGCTCATCGAGCTCGGCAAGGCTCTTAAGGCCTCCCATCCCGATATCGCGCCGCTGGCGCTCTATTACAACAATGACGGCAACCGGCAGAACCTGTTCATCTGGATCAATTTCCTTTGGGCAGCCGGAGCGGACATCTTCAATGACGACTGGACTCCAGCCTGGACCACCGAAGAGGCACTGCAGGCGACCGAGGACTATATCGCACTTCACACGGTGCATCAGGTCACCAATCCCAACTCGCTCGCCTTTGTCGAGCAGGATGCGCGGCAATCCTTCATGCAGGGTAACTCGGCGATGATTCCAGTCTGGTGGTGGGCATATTCGGGCTTCTACAACCCCGATAGCTCAACGCTCACCAAGGATCAGGTGGCCTTTACCGGAATGCCCACCTACAATGGTGTTGTCAAAACCTACGCCATCTCGATGCCGTTCTCGATCTCGGAATACTCCGCGAACAAGGATGCCTCCTGGGAGTTCCTGAAATGGCTCTCAAACCCAGAGATGGACAAGGCTAACGCTACTGAACGCGAAGTCGGCGGAAAGACCATCATCAACAACGTCGTGACGCATATCTCCAGTCTGACCGACCCTGATGTGAACGCCGCCAACGATGGCATACAGGCCGCAGCCTGGGATTCACTGAAGGAATCCGACATCATGCCCCAGATAGCGGAATGGCCTGAAGTCGGTGATATCCTGTCAGCCGCCATCGCCGAAGCCGCCGCCGGTGGAGATACCCGGCAGCTGATGCTCGACGCGGCGGAACGTGCCGAAAAGGTCCTGCGCCGCGCCGGCCGCATCGAATAACCTCAATGGCGGGGCGGGCCGAGGGCCCGCCCTCTCCACATGCGCGACAATACCCTCAAATACGTGCTGGTCGCCCCGGCGGTGCTGGTGGTTTTCGCTACCGCAATCTGGCCACTTATCGAATCAGCCAGACTCTCCCTGACGGTCGGACGTCTCAACCGTCCAGGATCCCTCGAGCAGTATCTCGGCCTGGAAAACTACAGCTGGGCCATCCTGGAAGAACCTGCGTTCTGGAATTCCGTCTGGGTGACCGCCATCTACACCATTCTGACAGTCGCGCTGACAACGCTGCTCGCTCTTGGGCTGGCGATGCTGCTGGCGCCAGGTGGACGGCTGCGCTCCGGCGTCCAGACACTGCTTATCCTGCCCTTCGCCATGAGCCCCGCCCTCATAGGTGTTTCGTTCCGCTTCATGTTCAACCCCGAATTTGGCCTGTTCGACGCTTTCTTCGGAGTGCTCATTCCGCCTCTGGCGGATGTCAGCTGGCTGGCCCATCCGGTCCTCGCCTTCGCCGTCTGCGTCATGGCGGACGTCTGGGGCTGGATACCGTTTCTCACGCTGGTCCTGATAGGCGGCCTGGTGAGCGTGCCGCAGGACACCATCGAAGCCGCACAGGTCGACGGCGCAGGCGGATGGCGGGTATTCCGCGACGTGACGCTACCGCAGCTTGCCCCGGTGCTGGCTGTCGCGATCATCCTGAAATCGATCTTTTCGTTGAAAACGTTCGATCAGATATTCATGCTGACGAATGGAGGCCCGGGCACCGCGACCCAGACGCTCTCTCACTACATATATTTCAATGGCATGAAATACGGGCAGATCGGCTTTGCCGCCTCGGTTGCCTGGCTGATGGTCATTCCGATGATTTTCCTGACCTACGCCTACGCAAAGCTGGTGTTCCGGAAGGACTGAATCCAATGATCGGCAACCGGAAAAACCAGCTTCTCTCCACGGTTCAGGTCATCCTGATCCTTATCGCGACCTTTGTGATGCTGGTCCCCATCGCCTGGATATTCCTTGCCGCATTCAAGACACATGTCGACGTATACCAGCTGAAGCTCTTCTTCACACCGACGCTTGAGAATTTCGGCACCGTCTTCGAGGCACCCTTCTTTCTGGGCGAAAAGCTGCTGAACTCGACGGTCGTCGCCCTTGCCACAGTTCTTCTGGCAATCCCGGTCGCGACCATGGCGGCCTATTCCTTCAGCCGCTTCCGGCTCACGGGAGAGACCGCGATGCTGGTGATCATCCTGGCCACCCAGTTCGTGCCCGCCGTCGTCATCGTCCTTCCGTTCTTTGTCATGTTCCGCGATATTGGCCTTCTCGATACGCGGGTCGGACTGATTCTCGTCAATCTCGCCATCGTCATGCCGTTCGCGATCTGGATGATCAAGGGCTTCATCGACGGCATCCCGATGGATACCGAAGAGGCGGCTCTGGTAGACGGTTCATCGCGCCTTCAGGTCATTCGCAACATCGTGCTACCGATGGCGGCGCCTGGCATCCTGACGGCGGGAATTTTCTGTTTCATCATCGCCTGGAACGAGTTTCTTTTCGCACTGATCCTGACCAACAAGGAAGCGGTAACGCTGCCCATCGGTCTGGCGCTCTTCAAGGCGGAAGAAGGCGATCTCTGGAATCTTCTCAGTGCGGCGGGCATAATCATCATGCTGCCGATGTTCATCCTTGCGCTGATCATCCGCAAATACTTCGTGCAGGGAATGACGATGGGTGCGGTGCGCTGATGGCAGAGGTCCTGCTCAAAAGCCTGACCAAGCGTTGGGGAGATGTCATCGGTGTGGATAGCCAGTCGCTGCACATCAGGGACCGTGAGTTCCTGGTTCTTCTCGGCCCGTCGGGCTGTGGCAAGACGACGACCATGCGCATGATCGCGGGTCTGGAAGAACCAACCGACGGTGAGGTCTGGATCGGCGATCGCATGGTCAACCGGGACCTGCCCAAGGATCGGGACGTAGCGATGGTGTTCCAGAATTACGGCCTCTATCCACATATGTCGATCTTCGACAACATCGCCTATCCGCTGAAAGTGCGCCGGGTGCCCAAACCCGAAATCCGCCCCCGGGTCGAAGAGGCGGCCCGAAAGGTTGAACTGTCCGAATTCCTTGACCGTAAACCGAAGGCACTTTCGGGTGGCCAGCGTCAGCGCGTGGCACTTGCCCGCGCCATCGTACGAACTCCCAAGGTCTTTCTGATGGATGAACCGCTGTCAAACCTTGACGCAAAGCTTCGGGTGTCCATGCGGGCCGAACTCAAGCATCTCAGCCGCGAACTGAAGACCACTACCGTTTACGTCACCCATGACCAGATCGAAGCGATGACACTCGCCGACCGGGTCGCGGTCATGAAGGAAGGCGTCATTCAACAGCTCGGCACTCCAGATGAAATCTACAACGATCCGGCCAACCTGTTCGTCGCGGGTTTCATCGGATCACCTGCGATGAATCTGGTCGATGGATCGATCCGGAACGGCCGCTTCGTCACTGCCGGAGAAACCCGGCTGGCACAGGTCGGCGGCGAGGATCGCGACAGTGTCGTTCTTGGCGTCAGAGCTGACGACATCCGGATTTCCGAACCCGGCGAGGGTCAGCTCGACGTCACGATCTATGCCTTCGAAAACACCGGCGACAGCACGTTTCTGACCGTGCAGTGGGGCCAGCAGCGGATAATCGCCCGTGGTGACCGGCATCTGAGAAAGGATCAGAACGATATCGTCAGCATCACACTCAATCCAGATCACCTGTATTTCTTCGACCCACAGAGCGGGTCGCGGCTCCGGGGCTGAGGGGTTGGCGGCTCCGGAAACCGGTGTAGCGGCAGTGGTGTCGTGGGACCGCTTCGGCCAGCTGTCATGACATATGCGCGCAGGACCAGAAATCCTATCCAGTTCGGGAATGCATGGATCGCGAGTTCCTCTGCCCGGAGAGCCCGATACAGGTATGTTTCCTTCATCCTTCGGGCTGGGACCGAATGAATCCGCCATCCATTCCGACTGGGCAGATGACTCCACCCGCAATCGTCTTTCTGCCTGGAATGATGTGCGACGCACGGCTCTTTGCGCCGCAGATTGCAGAGCTGGCCCGTAGCCGAACCCTCCACCTCCCACCGCTGACCGGCGCGGATACAACGCAGGGTCTGGCCCAGCGGATCCTGACAAAGGCTCCTGACAGGTTTGCGCTGGCCGGATTGTCCATGGGTGGGATCATCGCGATGGAGATAATGGCTGCAGCGCCTGAACGGGTAGAGCGACTTGCGCTCCTCGATACAAATCCCTGCAGTGAACTCCCGGAGAGTCGTGCCCGCAGGGAACGGCAGGTCGACAGTGTCCGTGGCGGCAGGCTGGCCGAAGTGATGCGGGACGAGATGAAGCCGAACTACCTTGCTGAAGGTCCGCATAAGCGTAGGATCCTCGATCTATGCATGGAGATGGCACTTGATCTGGGTCCGGATGTGTTCGTCAGCCAGTCACTGGCTCTGCGCGACCGGCCCGACCGGCAGGAGGTGCTACGTGGCGTGCAGGTTCCGACGTTGATCCTGTGCGGCCGCGAGGACAGGCTTTGCCCCATCGCGCGCCACGAACTCATGCGTGACCTGATCCCGGATTCCCGACTCGAAATCATCGAAGGAGCCGGGCATCTCCCGGTTCTTGAACAACCTCAACGCACCAACGAGGCAATATCCACATGGTTGACGTGGTAATCACCGATAGCCTTCTCGCGCTTCTGCGAAAGGTTGACACACCCACTATCTGCAACGCCATAGAGGTCGTCCAGGGACGGCGCGGCTTCAACCGGTTTACCAGAGGCACCATGCAGCATTCAAAGCCTGGTGCCCCGCCCATGGTGGGGTTCGCGCGCACGGCGAAGATTGCCGGCGCGGCGCCGGCCACGGAGCCGATGGAGGTGATCAGAGAGAGACGCATGGGCTATTACCGGTCGATGGCCAGCGGTGCAGGTCCGACTGTAGCGGTGATTGAGGATGTGGACTTTCCTGACGCAATCGCGGCCTGGTGGGGCGAAGTGAACGTAGCGATCCACAGGGGGCTTGGTCTGGCCGGTGCGGTTACGAATGGGGTGATGCGCGACCTCGACGTGATTGACGCCGACTTTCCCGTTCTGGCTGGATCCATCGGCGTTAGTCACGGATTCGTCCATGTGATCGAGACTGGTACGGCAGTTGACGTGATGGGGATGCGCGTGGATCAGGGCGAACTGATTCATGCCGACCGCCATGGAGCGCTGGTCATCCCTGCTGAGGACCTGCCCAATCTGGAGGCTGCCATCAAATCCGTTACAGCCAATGAGGAGATCGTTCTGGGTCCAGCAAGGGCACCGGACTTCAACATCGACAGGCTCGAGACCGCCTGGGCGGCGTTTGAAGCCGCACGGACATAGTGGCTGCATTCGGCTGAAAATGTAACTCCGCAGGCCAGAGGCGAAAGAGGCTGGAACAGTTCCGGACGGCCTGGGAATTCGTGCTTCCAGTTTGGGCGGCTGTCCCGAAGAAATCGCCGATCCCGTGTTTCGCGGATGATGTCGATCAGGTCTCCGCTCCCGGGGCGCAGACAGGAGGTCAACAGCGACTTCCGCCGCTCCGTCCGGAATGGTGTCCAGATCCTTCAGCGCCGCAGGAAGTAGCGGGCAAGCGCGTAGAGCGCGATGATCACCCACAGCACCTCGATCAGAATCGCACCGGCATTGGGGCGCCAGTAAAGCGATATCAGTATGAACACGGCTCCGGCGAGATTGAGAAGGTTGAACGCCGGACGTTCCGCTGCCACCCAACCCCGCGAAACCGCAAGATAGGCTCCAGCGATGATCAATGAACCCAGTACACCCAACCAGTCTATAGGTGTCATCTCCATCTGACAGGTGCTCCTACACTGACTGCACGCATCTCAGCCCTCACGGTCTGAACCACATTGCGCAACCTGTAGCATGAACCCGGTCACCTTCAAACGGCAACCACGGGAACCACCTGACACCCGCCGGAAGGGCGATGCGCGGAGCTGAATGTCGGGTGAGGCCAGTTCGCTGGGAATGGAGATGCAGGAGAAACATGTTCGGACCCCGTATCACAGGCACGGCCAGTGATCTGGTTCTGGACAGCAGCAGTCGCATGGAGATGTTCTCGGTTCGCAATCCTGCCCCGGGACATTTCGGCCCCCGATTTTTGGTCAAGCGGAAATCTGTCACCAACATGTTGACACATATTGGGAACATGAATAGAACATATCTGGAACGAAGCCGAATCGACCGCAAGCGGGAAAGGAAAGGTATATGCTGACAAGAAAGCAAAGAGATCTGCTTGAAGTAATCTGCGACAGGATAGACCGGGATGGAATTCCTCCATCGTTCGACGAGATGAAGAAAGCGGTGGGCCTGCGCTCCAAATCAGGAATTCACAGGCATATCGCCGCATTGGAAGAGCGTGGTTTCATCAGAAGGCTACCGCATAAGGCACGTGCGATTGAGGTCATAAGACTTCCAGAACCTTCACCGAAGAAAGCTGGGTTCGCACCGAAAGTGATCGAGGGCGGCCAGAGGGACGCTGCGTATGGTGTGGCACCCGCTGAAACCGACGGGACGACGGAACTGCCAATGATGGGCCGCATCGCGGCCGGTGTCCCGATCGAGGCCATCAGCAATGTTCTGGACAGAGTGGCGGTACCCGCCCACATGCTGTCCCGCAAGGCGCGGCATTACGCACTTGAGATCAAAGGGGATTCGATGATCAGGGACGGCATCAACGACGGCGACATTGTCGTGATCCGCGAAGAGAGAACGGCGGATAACGGCGACATTGTGGTGGCGCTGGTTGAAGGACATGAGGCAACCCTGAAGCGGTTTCGCAGGAATGGCTCCAGGATCGCACTCGAAGCCGCAAACCCAGCCTATGACACGCAGGAATTCCGTGCTGACCAGGTCGAGGTCCAGGGAAGGCTTGTTGGTCTGATCCGTACCTATTGACCGAAACGCGGGGCATTCCTGCGCCGCCCTGTTGCGACTGCCATCTCCGGTCTCCCGTAAGTTTCAGCGAGGCGGTCATCCGTCCGTTGGCCACGTGACAGGCTTGGGTTTTGGGGTAGTTTGTCCCCCCACCTCTAGTCTGAAGCATCCATCCTTTGATTCTTTTCATGAAGAAGGACATACAAGTGCAACACCGGCCCTTTCCGGGGCGTTTCCGCAGCGGGGGGCGGAGCCCGCGCGCAGGGAACGCCCCGGAAAGGGCCGTATGGTGGCGGATTCCATCCCCAGGTCACCCGATCCGGCGTCCAGGACGGCGAAAGTCCCGTGGATCGGAGCGTAATCCCGCCCTTCCGGCACCGCAAGGGCCTTCCGCCGGCCAGGCGCGGCCCCCGGGGCGAAGGGAGGGCGGAGCCCGACCATCGCCCCGGGGGCCGCGCCTGGTGGCCTGCCTTTTCCCCGCCGACCGACGGAACGGTCGGCTCAGGGAGGCCGGGCCCGCCGCAGCGCCTCCGCCGGCGTCAGGTCGCCGAGGGACCTGCGCGGACGCGCGTTCAGGATGTCCTGCACCTCCCGGACCCGCCCGTCCGTCACCTGGCGGAAATCCGTGCCCTTCGGCAGATACTCGCGCAGCAGCCCGTTCCTGTGTTCGTTCAGCCCCCGCTCCCAGGAGTGGTACGGGCGGGCGAAGAAAAAGGCCGCTTCCAGCGCCTTCGCCACCGCCGCGTGACCGGCGAACTCCTTGCCGTTGTCGGCGGTGATCCTGTGCACCGGAGCGTCGAGCGAACCGGGCATGTCGACCATCGCCCTGCCAACCGTCTCCGCCCTGCGTCGGTCAACCCTCTGGAGAAGCGTGTATTTCGAGGCCCGGTCCACAAGGGACACCATGCGCCTTTCCGATCACCGTGTCCGCCTCCCAGTCGCCGACGCGCTCCTTCGCATCCACCTCCTGCGGGTGCCCGGAGATGTCCACCCGGCCGGGGATGTGACCCCGGCCCGAGTGGCAGCCGCCCTCCAGTTCGGCTTCTTTCCGCGCCGCCGGAGGTGCTTCCAGAGCCCGCCGCCGTTCCCGCGGTCGGCCCTGATGCGGTCGTAAATCCGCTGCCTGCCCGCCATCCCCGGGTCCTCCAGCCGCAGCCGGCCGGAAATCCGTTCCGGGCTCCAGCCCTCTTCCAGCCTCTCCGTGACCTTCGCCCAGCGCTCCGGCGTCAGTTTCCCCGGAACCGATGAGGCCGCACGCCGTCGCTCCTCCGCCTTCCGCTGCGCCTGGGCGTGCCGGTAGCCCCGTTCCCCGCTGTTGCGACGTATCTCCCGCGATATCACGGAGCGGCAACGCCCGAGCTGCCGGGCGACCGCTCCCTGCGAAAGCCCGCTTTTCCTCAGGGCGTATATTTGGCATCTTTCGGGCTGGGTCAGGTGGTGGTAGTCCTTTGGCATGGCGGTCTCCGGTTCTCAACTCACCGGGACTGTCGCCGCTACCTGGCCGATTCGCAACATGCTGCGCCGGCCCGGGAGGAACCCACTACTGAAAGTGTTGCACTTCAGGGTGGAACGGGGGTACTAAATGTAGCTTACGATCGAGGGGAATCAGGAAGACCTTTCTTCATTTGTTTTGCCCTATCCATGCAGATCCATAGTCGTTTTTCGGGTTGCGGTACATGCTGTGTGCGTGATCTGTAATGCTGTCGCCAACGTCATTTTGCGGCGCGTATTCGATCACTAGGGATGGGCCAGTGATGCGAAAATAGGCAAATCCTAATTTGCCTTGTGGCCCCCACCAACCGAAATAGGTGTCGTCAAGCCCATCAATGACAGTAGCCATTGTTGCTGCATGGTCATTGTCATTGATAAAGCCTAACCGCGTGTTGATTAGTGCTATGAGCGATTGTTTTTGAGTCTCGGTGAGGTCGCTGCCCTTGATGCCTTCCGGCGCCACGACAGTGCCGTACTGGCCTGGCCCGAGTAAAGGGTCGATAGCTTGCTCACCCCGGATAGCAACATTTTTTTGTTCGTCGCTGAGGCTATCGAGAAGTGCCTGGGCTGCTGCTGTTTCTTCTTCGGTTATAAAAATGTGTTTTCCGTCATGTTGAATATGGAGGGGTTGGCCACCAGTGAGCATCGGTGAAAATGTCGCGTCTGCGCCGTAGATCGTTACATTGATGGCTAGATGGTGGCCACCAAATTGGAACATCCAGGGTTTTGTCGTTGAGGGTTCGCCCAAGAATGCAACGTAGAAGTGCTCGACCCCGTACTTGTTGAATGAGCCCTTTGGGAATGTTTCTTCGGCGGCAAGTTGAAACTCCAGGTTTTGAATGCCTTTGGCACTCATGATTTCAGCAAGAAGACTGTCAAGCTTCGTTTGTTGGGCTTCGGAAAGGGCGGCCATTTTCAAGCCGCCACGGGGGATCATGCCTTCGGGAAAGTTCGACCAGTTCGAGCGTTGCCTATTGTCGGAAAATTCATAGGTCGCGGCTTGTTTTTGTTCTGTATTCAGTGAGGACAGGAAAGAATCTGCGGCGGTCACTATCGCGGTTGTCTTCTCGTCAGTCTCGCGGGGGCTATGTGTGTCGCTGATGGAAAGTTCGACGGGGGCAGTATTTACGCCGAAAAACAGGCCAGTCATAAAGCGCGGGAATAGCGCTGAAACACCGATCACAACAGCAGCAATGGAAATGATTGTCCCTACGACAATAAAAACTGGTTTTCGTATTTTCCTGCTTTGCATTGTTTCACACCTTTCGTTACGTCGTACATTCGCAATGTTGATTTTCCTGATTATCCATGACGGTCCATAACGAACATCGGGCTGTTCTCCCCGCCTGTCCTTACGTTTTCCTGATTCCCACTCAAGCCAAGCACAACTTGAGTAGCCGTTCCGGCTTTGGTGGCGTTCTGAGCGCCACGAAGACGAGCCTCGGGATGATGGCAGGGAGGTCGAAACGCCGATTGAACCGATACTCGAACCCCGCCAGATAGCGCTGCGCATACTTCGGTCGAACCGCATGGCAGGTTCCGCGCAACGCACTCTTGATGTTGCCGAGAATCGTATTGACCCATCGAAACTCGGGGCGCACGACCGCCTGTCTCCCGCTGCCGACCACGATGGGTTCATGCATGCAGCCTGCGGCGGTGACACCACCGAAGCAGGCCAGCCCGTCGGAGCGTAGCTCGGTGCCCGGACTCGGATGCTGCTGCGCCCAAGCTGCGATTTCAGTGAGTCGGAACCCCTCGACCAGGGTGAGCTTCACCCGCAGCGGGTGCCCCTTCTCGTTGGTCTCGACGGCGACGACGAACGGTGCGTTGCCCGGTGCGCCTCGACCGCACCTGCCACCGCTGCGCTCGCCGCTGAGATAGGCATCGTCGAGTTCGACCCACCCGCCGAGCGGGTGCTCCCGGTCGCGCTCCATCATCGCCTGCATCAGCTTGTGGCGCAGGTGCCATGCGGCGTTGTGGGAGATGCCGGGATGGCGGTGCAGTTTCATCGCCGAGCTTCCCTTCCTGTCCCGGGTCATGAAGTAGATGGCCTGGAACCACACCGTCAGGGGCAGCCGGGTGGCGTCGAAGAGGGTGCCGGCGGTAATCGATGTCTGGCGGTGGCAGCGGTTGCACTGTTGGAGCTTGCGGGTCGTCAACTGGCAGCATCGGTCATGGCCGCAGTGCGGGCACACGAAGCCGTTGGGCCATCGCCATTGGTACAGGGCGTCGAAGCACTGGTCTTCGGTTCCGTACAGGGAGAGGAATTCGTTGAGGCTAATGCCTTTCTGGAACTGCACCAGGTTGCGTGCCATGTCGATTTACTTTTCCTATCATCGAATTGCATGGCGGAATTTTATACTAAATGTAGCTTACGATCGAGGGGAATCAGGAAACTATTTGCGTTGGATGCCGTAGGGGGTATGCCGTTATGAGCGATGCGCATTACCTGCACAATCTGTCCGAGCGCATTGCCCGTGTGGAGGAACGCATGGAAACAATGAACGAGCGTTACGATAAGGGGTGGTCCCTGCCCCGCGAGGACATCGCTAAGCGTGACGCAAATCTGTTCAAGTGGATAATAGGACTTCTTGGAATGACCGTACTCCTGGTGGGAGTGGGATCGTTCGGTGAGTTTGCTTTGGAATTGCTGGACAGAATCGGCGCATCCAGCAACTAGTCCAGCTTAGGAGCGCATTCCCGCTCCCGGCACCACACCATATCGAATGGTCGCGATTCATCCTTGGCATTCGGAAGGTGGCGCATCATCTATTGTCGGGCGGTTTGGCTCGTGCCGAAGGCGCGGGCCAGCCGTTGCTTCATCTTTCCGCCGCAGGCCTTCGGGCAGATGTGGAGTGGGGTGTGGTCAACGAATCCATGACTCTCCCCTGCCCCACCATCAGTTTGAGCATGGTTCTGTCATCGCCGTTCTCCAGGCATCGGAAAATATGTGAGGGCAATATACGCTGTTACCATAGGTCACATCGCATAGGTTTTCACACTTGACAGGTCGGCCAGTTCCGCCACCTCCACATGCGGATTCCCCAAGACACCGTTGATGTGTTCCGCTTAAGGCGACCTTTGGAACGTCAGGGGGTAACAGCGTAAATAATTCCTTTTTTTTCAGGATGTTCTTCATCGGCACTGACAGACCTAACATAATAACCGCGCAAGTCGCCCGTCGGTTGATGTATGGTGGACATGACGTTCCCAACCTGAAAATCACTTCCCTCGGACATCCTGCGGCCGCAGGAAGCGCAGGATTACGGGCAATGCATTGCGGAATGTCGATGTCAGATGCGGGAAATTGCGACGTTTCCGGCACAAGCAGGGTCAGACCCCAGACCCGAAACACGGTGATGGTGGCCAGGAGAGGCCAATCGTTACGATGCCACAGCGTTCAGTTGCGTTTCAGTCGGGCCTGCATGTCCGCATATGCCCTCAGAGCCCGGGCACGACCGTCCGCCACCGAAACGATCGGCTTTGGGTAAGCGGCATCCGCCGTCAGCTTCCAACTCACCGGAATCGCCTCGAAATACTCAAGTGCCGTCTCAGTCGGACTTGTCCGTCCCTCGGCAATCCAGCGACGGACATAGGTTCGATCAGCGTCAAACCGGGATAGTTGCCTCTCCGGGTTCAGGACGCGGAAATAGGGCGCTGCGTCCGGACCAGAGCCCGCCGACCACTGCCAGCCAAGAGCATTCGAAGCCGGATCCCAGTCAATCAGATGATTCTCAAACCAGCGTAACCCCACACGCCAATGCGTCATCAGATGCTTGGCCAGATAACTCGCGACGATCATCCGGGCACGATTGTGCATGTATCCAGTTACCATCAGCTCGCGCATGGCAGCGTCGACAAATTCGATTCCCGTACGTCCACGTTTCCAGGCGAGCACCTCCACCCTACTCTCATCCTCACTCCAAGGGAACGAATCCCAGACTGAACGCCAGTTCTTCTCCGAAATCCGCGGCGCATGATACAGCAGATGATACGCAAATTCCCGCCAGACCACTTCACGCAGGAACTCCTCCCCTCCGAGCCCAGCATCCAGGGCCGCCCTACCGGCAGCCCAAACGGTGCGCGCCGAGATCTCCCCGATGGCCAGATGCTCAGACAGGCGCGAGGTCGCGTCCGCTCCCGGCACATCCCGGAGTTCCCGTAGCCATCAATGGCAGCCTCCATGAACCTCGACAGCCGTCCATGGGCGGCAGTCTCACCGACAGCAACATGCCTCACCACCACATTCCTGCCTCGCTGCATCGCCAGATCCATCTTCCAGTCCGAAAGCGGATCGCTGGCAGGCCAGGCTTCGCACGGGCGCAGGGAAGTGACAGGGGCCAGAGTAACCCCGGGGTCCAGATCCTTCACCGCCTTCCAGAATGGCGTGAAGACACTGTAGTGCCCGCGAGTTCGTGTCTTGACCTCCCAGGGCTCGAACAGGACATGCCCCTGAACGACGCGCGTCGCGACACCGACGCTTTCCAATGCCGCCTTCACACTGCCGTCGCGGGTAATCGACGGCGGGTCATAGGCCCGCTGCCAAACGACCAGACCCGCACCTGTCTCGGCGATCAGGCTGAGCAGCACATCAAGCGCCGGACCACGCCGAAGGATCAGTCGGGATCCGATTTCCTTCAAGGTCCGGGAAAACTCCTGCAGTCCCAGCCCAAGGCGGAATTTCGGGGCCGCACCCAACGTCTCGACCACCTCATCGTGGATGAACACCGGCAGGACAGGCCGTCCGGTTGCCACGGCATCCGATAGCGCGGCGTTGTCTCCCAGCCTCAGGTCACGGCGAAACCAGACCAGAACCGGTGAATCACATGACATGATGCTCGCTCACAGTGTCAGTCAAAGGATCTGATCCAGTGCCTGGATCAACCGTTCGACATCACTTTCGCTCGTGTAATGGACAAAAGACATCCTGAGCACGCCCTGCGTGGGATCCACCCCCATCGCCCTCAATGGCCTCACGGCGTAGAAATCCCCACTTCCCACCATGAGTCCACGCGACGCGAGTTCGGTCGCGGTGTCCGCGCAGGAATCATCACAGCACACAGCCACTGTTGGAGCACGTCCCTCCGCCCTACCCGGCCCCAGCAATCGCAACCGGTTCTTTCCACGCAGAAAGTCCAGCAGCGGCTGGAGAAGCCCGGTTTCGTGAACCTCAATCAGGTTCCGAACCTGAAGCACCCGCCTGCAGGGATCGGCCTCGGGTGCAAAATGGTGCGCATGCAACGCGTCAAGATAGTCGGCGATTCCAGCACTCGCCGCAATTTGGGCATGATCCGGCCCGGCAGGTGTGAAACGGCTGAACAGAGTGCCGCCGTTGAAGAAATGCCCCTGATTGGGCAAACGCATCCCCAGGTTCCGACGGATGGCCATAACTCCCTGGTGCGGCCCGAATGTCTTGTACGCGGAGAACAGATATATGTCGGCGCCAAGCGCACCAACATCCGGCAGCCCATGCGGAGCGAACGACACGCCATCGACGCATGCTACCGCTCCCGACGCATGCACCATTCTGCAGATCGACGCTACGTCATTCACTTCCCCCACGACATTCGAGCAGTGCGGAAAGCATACCAACCGGGTCCGCTCGCTCAGGATTTCCTGAAGCGCAGCAGGATCAAGATGCCCCGTATCCGGATCGATTCGCCATTCGCGAATTGTCATTCCTTCGTCGGCCAACCGTCGCCAAGGGCCTGAATTCGCCTCGTGATCCTGATCGGTGACGATGATCTCGTCTCCTTCACACAGCATCTGGCGGAATGCCTGAGCCAGTACGTAAACGTTCTGGGTTGTGGAAGGCCCAAAACTCAGTTCTTCCGTCTCCAGCCCCAGCATTGCCGCCAGTCGGGTACGGGCTTCATCCATTTCCTCACCGCCGAGACGGCTCGCGTCGTAGGCTCCATAGGGCTGCACCTTTCGTTCGCGGTAGAACCGGGTCAACCGGTCGATCACCTGCCTGCAGGCAAAGGATCCGCCGGCATTCTCGAAGAACGCCTGGTGTTCCAGCGACGGCTCGTCGAAGGCCGGAAACTGGGAGCGCACGAATTCCAGATCAAGCAGCACAGTTCCATTTCCCTTAGTCACGCGCCTTCACGCCGGTTCCTACCGGCCTACATTCACCGACCGCATCCGCAAACCCTGACACCATGAAGGCGTCATTCCGGTTTCTGGCAACCTGCTTCGCCGGAGAGGCGCACAGTTACAGGCGCTCTCCTCCTCCCCGGCGCAGCATTGCCTGCTCTATCCGTTCACATCGACAACGACGCGCCCCTTCACCCTACCCTTCAGAATGTCGCGCCCAAGCTTTGGAAGGTCTTCAAGCGTCGCTGGCTGGATCATGGCCTCAAGCCGGTCCATCGGGAGATCCTTCGCCACCCTCTCCCAGACCTTCTTACGATTCTCGAATGGCTGCATGACGGAATCAATACCGAGGAGATTCACCCCACGCAAAAGAAACGGAATCACCGTGGCGGGGAGCGACGCGCCGCCAGCCAGCCCAACTGCCGCCACTGAAGCACCATATTGCATCTGTCCGAGCACCCTAGCCAGCATGGCCCCACCGACGGCATCAACGCAGCCGCCCCAGGTTTCCTTCTCCAGCGGCCGCTTCACCGTTTCATTTATCTCCTCACGCTGGACGATACGGGAGGCACCCAACCCACGAAGATAGTCCTCGGTTTCCTGCCGCCCGGTCACAGCGACGACTTCGTAGCCCAGATTTGCCAGAATCGCAGTGGCGACGGATCCGACGCCACCAGCGGCGCCGGTAACCAGCACCGGTCCATCTTTCACTCCGTGCTCCTCCAGCGCCATAACGGCCAGCATGGCGGTGAATCCCGCCGTGCCGACCGCCATCGCGTTGCGCATTTCCAGTTCAGGTGGCAGGGGCACCAGCCAATCAGCCTTAACCCGGGCCTTCTGGGCATAGCCGCCCCAATGCATCTCTCCAACACGCCAGCCCGTCAGGACCACCCGATCCCCTGAACGATAGCGGCTGTCGCCTGATGCCTCCACGGTTCCTGCAAAGTCAATTCCCGGCACATGTGGGTAGTTCCGCACCAGACCTCCACCCGGGCCGATGCACAGACCATCTTTGTAGTTCAGGGTCGAATAACCAACGGCTACGGTCACATCACCATCTGGAAGCCGGTCCTCACCGACCTGCTGAACGGACGCGCTTGTCTGCCCGTCATCGTCGCGCTCCACCACCAATGCCCTGAATGCCATCCTGTTCTCCTATCTGTAGAAAGCTTCACGTATTTCCGCAGCCCGAATTCCATCTGGAGCGTGGACCTCGACCAGGGTACCGCCTTTCCAATGGCTGCGGTCAATCATCCCGATCGCCACGTTGGTCTGGAATTCCGGTGACCAGGCGGCGGAACTGATCCGGCCGATTCGCCTGCCGCCGCCGATGACCTGCCAGAAGTCAGTCAAGGGCGGTGCCGGACCGCCACCGACGCTGACGCATCTTATCTGCCGGGGCGGCCCGTCCCTGGCCTCCCTCAGCAGGGCCTCACGCCCTATACATGCCACGGCTTCGGGATAGCAGAAGGCACCAAGTCCAGCCTGGTACGGCGTGTGTTCCCGGGTGATGTCGCTTCCATAGCTCAACAGGCCAGATTCCAGGCGTTCGATGGTGTTGGGACAGCCGACGCGCACATTCAGATCTCTTCCCGCCTCCATTAGCGCATTGAAGATCGGCATGCCGTTTGCATGGCCATCAACATAGATCTCGAAACCACCCTGTTTGGACCATCCAGACCGGGCAACGATCTGATCATTGCCATCGAACAGGCATGTATCGAATCGAAAACGGCGGATGTTTCTGATAGCGTCCCCGAACACCCGTGCAACAAGTTCCTCAGCCTTTGGACCTTGAACCGCAAGAGGCGAAATGTCCGGTTCCCGTACCGACACGTCCAGTCCGGCACCAATCACCAGCCCCTTGGCATAGAGCAGCAGATCGCTATCAGCGAGACTCAGCCACCAGCGGGTTCGGGAGAGGTGCAGGGCGACCGGATCATTCAGCATACCTCCGGACTCGTCGCAGATGGGCACATAGGCGCAGACTCCGACATCTACATTTGAGATATCCCTGGGTGTCATCCACTGCACCAGGCGGGACGCGTCCGGACCGGCAATCTCCACCTGCCTCTGCACCGCGACGTCCCAAACCTGAACATGCTCCTTCAGATGCGCGCAGTCGCCCTCGAGACTGCCGAAGACCGAAGGAAGTCGCATATGGTTGTATACGGTATATGCCACAGGAGCCGCCGCTTCGACGCCGCAGGTGAACGGCGTACTCCGTATCCGAGGTGAGAGGACGAGCTCCGGCATCAGGCTCCAGCCCTATCGTCCTGTATGTCCACAGTGGTCACGGCGCACCGAAACGGCATACCAGGCTTCACTTTCCAGGTCCGCGCCAGTCGATGGCGCATATCTCGCCCGACTTTCCGTCGAAATCCCAGACCCGCCCGTAGTCGCGCACCCGGCTGCGATTACCACGCGCCACAATCACGTCTGGCCCCATCCAGTACCGCGTGTTCCTGACCATTACCGGTTCATCTGGCACCTTGCCCGCCACCATCTCAATCTCGCCGTTGATCTTTCTTCCTATGTTCAGGACCCGCCGACCTCCATCCCGTAGGATCTCGACCGGAGCGCGTTCGGCCCCAATGATCGTGCTGACAAGCTTTGTAAACAGTCCGGTGGTTCCGCCCGCGCTTCCGGAAAAGATCTGCAGGATGCCGTTATAGGCTTTTTGTGATGCCCGCTCATCCACATAGGCCGCTACACGCCAATCGCCCTCGCTCATCCGGCCAGGGATCTCGACCAGCAGGCCGACATTTAGCCCGCCAATATCCTCTCCTTCGAAATGCCCCTCATCGATGGCCACCGCCATCCAGGCATGGCAATGTCCTTCGGACGGCCTGTGTCTACCGAGCGATACCACACAGGGACAGAACACCTCACAGGAACAGTTCAGGAATAGCTCTCCCTTCAGCACCCAGTCAGTTGGGCTTTCGCGTCGGCGGCTCGACGTCATTCTCTGGTCGATACGGGATTTCAGGCGTAGCCGGTCTGAACTACGGCCATGGCGGGAAGGGTTGGTCATTTCAGGTCTCCTCAATGTCCCAGTCCGGCGGCGAATGCCAGTCCGGCGAAAATCAGCGCCACGCCCAATGGGCGGACGGTATAGCGTGAAATCTGAGGCAGCTTTTCCAGCACCATCAGAAAGGTGGCGGCTCCCATCCACAGGAGATTCATGGTGCCGCCAACGAAGGCTAGCAACATGAGCGCCCAGCAGCATCCCAGGCAGACAGCGCCCATCCGTAGCCCCATTCGAACCGCGTTCCAACGCCCGTCGCGCCAATGGCACATGAAAAACATGAACGGCGCCCTGCATCTGCTTAGACAGGCCTGCTTCAGCGCCGAGAACTGGTATATCCCAGCCATGACCAGCAGCGCTGAGGTGAGTGGAAGCGACACAATGACGCCGACAGGAGAAAGCACCGCCGCTTCGTAAAGCAGAACCTGCGCGAGTGCCGCGAGTCCGGAAAAGCCCAGCCAGACCAATAGGTACGCCCCAACGAATTCTGCGAAAGCGCTGCGAGGAGCTGCTCTGGCATGGCACAGTTCATCGAAGACGATGAGAGCGGGCACGAATGTTGGGGCCATCATCGCCACCGTCATCAGCGCCCACATGAGGAAGGCGATGGGATAACCGGAGAGGCCCGGCTGCACCTGGCAGAGCGCGACCCAGAATTCCAGCCCGTACACCGCTGCGTCCGGAATCTGCATGGCGTACAGCGCAATCCATGCGGAAAGTACGCCTAGAAAGAATATCAGCCAATGCAGATCCCGCATTGCCTTTCGCGCCGGTGCCAACAAGGAAAACACCCCTCCACAAGTCAGTTTACGCCCTCACCCCATCTACCAAAAATGTCAAACGATTAGGGACTGGTGCGCTCCTCCACCGAATCGTCTGCATCTGCGTATCGGAAGACAAGGGAAAACACGAAATGCCCAGCCACCCATCCTGACACCCCCTTACCCACCAGTCTGCGCCACGAAGATTTCCTGGAACAGCTCTGAGGACCTTCCATCGCCCCAGACATTCTCGTTTTGGCCGTCAATGATACATGCGCGCGGTCACAACTGCACTCTATACGCTCATGGAAGCCGGAAAGATCGGTCCATTGGTCATCGTCCTCTCCGATTCGGGATTCGTGAAATCCGACCGCGCCGAGGCTCTGATGATCCCGGAGTCCCACGGCCAGAACGCTTCTGTCGGAACGCGTTGAAAAATATATGGAAATCATAAAATGAACGCCGTGGTGCATCATGGCAGCCGGAACCGGAAGCCTTCGCTCCAACATCAGATGGATGATTCGGGAACAAGCTGGATGGATGGACGGGACGATGGCAGCGCAGCCGCACCCGGCATTCATGCGATGCCTCTAGCGAAGACTGCCTTGAGCATCGCAAAAGAGCTCATTTCCAGCCATAGCCCTGGCTGGAGGATGCTTCGGGGATACCAATGCAGGTGAATGTCCATACTGCCAGATCCATCCTTTTGGATTTGATCCTTCGCGCCGAAGCCGGTGAAGAGGTGGTGATCGCGAGCGGGGGCAAACCCGCCGTGCTTTTCGTGCCCATTGTGGACCGCAGGGAACGGAGCTTTAGGCGCTTCAGGAACCTCAATATTACAGGCGATGCTGTGGGCCCGCTGAAGGTGGACGAACTGCGCCATTGGGAAGATGCTTGACAGGCCTCCTGCTCGACACCCGTGCACTGATCCGGTTTGCCACCGGCTAAGCCAGGCTTATTGCAAAGGCTACGGTGAAGTTGATCACTGATCCCTCCCACGATATCTATGTGAGTTCCACTTCGATTCGGAAAATCGCTACCAGATCCCGTATAGGCAAACTGCCTAGCGCCGAAGACATTGCAAAACACTCAACCCATTATTTGTCTGAACCAGCTATACTGGCGCTGCCGATTTCAGTGGAGCATGCGGGCAAAGCCGGATCGTTTGATGTGGAACATCATGATTCAATTGATCGGATGTTGGCGGCACAAAGTCTGAAATGAGAATCTCAGTTTGGTCAGTGTTGACGATGCCATTGACGCCCTTGGTGTTCAAAGGCTTTGGCCAACAAAGCGGCAGAGGGTATCTACGACTTTATGTGGCACGCAAATAAGGCCACCGAAAACACGAACCAAAGCTCCCGTCACGTCAACTTCAGCGGGGATTCCTGTCCAGCCCGCACCACAGCGAAGCGTTCGACACCATCCTTTCAGCCAGTTAAGGTGCCAAAGCCCCATGGAACCGCAACCTACGTAACGGCGGAACGGTCCTGGAACGGCAGAACGGCCCCAGCGTGCCGATCCCATCGGCAGAATTGCGGGAAACAATCCATCCGCTCGAAATCACGGACCGCACCGGATAACACGCAATATCTACAGAACCACCGCCAGAAGACATGGCGGAAATCAGCTTGGGAGAGTCTGGTCCAAAAAGGGGAACGAACACACCGACAGGATTGCCACAGCCAGGGATTCGGAGACCGAAGCGTTCGGAAAAATTCTGTCGTCCAATCATCGGAACCAGGATTTGTCTGATGGGGTTGTCCGCCATGTCCGCTACCAGACGATCCAGGAATGTGTGGCTTGAATGACGGGCGATGGCACTTTAGATTTCACCCTTGCCTACCGGAGTACCAGTCATCATGGCCATGACAACCCTTGAAGCCTACGCCATGCATGGTTCAGTGAGCTACGGACTGCTTGAGGCGGATCGTCTGCGTGACATCCTTCTCGGCAGCCCTCCCGTCCCGCAGGAAGAACCGCGCATCTATCAGGCGCTGATGGAGATGCCAGGGAAATGCGCCCATGACCTTGCCGCCGAGCTGGGACTTTCCTACCAGCAGCTGTCCGCCCGAACGATTGACCTGTGCGGACAGGGACTGCCTCAGTGAACGGAAGTGGAGACCGCCAGCCACGCTGGCGGGTACTCCTGACATGCGCAGACAGGCACCTGAAAGAAATTGGACTGGCCCGGTCGGACTGGATCTGGGGTGGTGGCACGGTTCTGATGTTACGTCACCGTCACCGTCTAAGTTGGGACATTGACCTGTTTCTTGGCAATCCGCAACATCTGAACTTCCTGTCTCCACGTCTGAACGATTCCGTCGCAATGATGGTGGATCACTATACCGAACAGGCGAATCACCTGCGATGCTCCATCAGGGGCGTAGGAGAAATCGATTACCTTCTTGTCGCTCCAGTGATCGATCTGGAGCCCGAAAGCCTGGAAGTGGAAGGCCTTGGTCGGTTCAATGTCATGTCAGACAGGGAAATACTGGCCCAGAAGCTCCATTACCGTGCGGCGGTTTTCACTGGACGTGACCTATTTGATTTCATCACTGTCACCAAAGCGGTTCCCGATCTTCTTGGTGATCCGGACCTGCGCGGAATTGCCGGACGTGTCAGCAGCGCCCTAGTCCACCGCATGGATGACCCTGCTCTGCGAAAAGGATTTGAGGCTGTCATACCGATCGGTGAGGCTCCGGATTTCACCGAGGCGCGGTTACTGTTCAGCACATGGCTTAAGGAAACCGGACCTCGCCCGCCAAAATTGGATCCACCCACCATTTCGGATCCCTGGAAAGCGCCATCACCGTCTGACTGAACGACTCTGTCAAAATGAACTCAGACCGACCCAACTCCAGAAATCGAGCTTGCATGAGCGTCGAAGGATCCTTATGTAAGTCATGTCGCTTGCCGACTATGGCGATAAACGCGCACGGAATAAACGGATCGGACCCGGGGGCGGTACCCGGCGGCTCCACCAGAACCCGTCGTTGGAGGGACTATGGGGCCGAAATAGGATCGACGGACGTGTAAAGGTGTCTGCTTTCGCTCGGTGAGGAACCACCGTTATCGGTCCACAAAGCATAATTGCCAACGACAATCATGCTCCGGTTGCTCTCGCTGCGTGACGCAGCGCGGGTGATCGAACTCTAAGTCCCTGGCTCTAGCCAGTCAGGGCGGGGCCTGCAGGCGCCTGGCAACAGAAGCCTGCATTTCACGTCCTCCGGATATCCCACAAAGGCCGCCCAACGCACTACCGCAGCCAATACGGTCAGTCCGCACGCCCGTAATGGCTTTGCGTCCGGCATCCTGAGGCAATACCTGTTACCGCTAAGACAACAGTATAGCCAATGCGGACAAGATGGATCCTGACCAGCCAATCGACGCGACAGAACGCCTGACACCCATCCCGGTCGGCACTCCCGCGAGTTCCCTCACCTGGCATTGCAGCCATAGGAATCCACCCCTGTCGCGAATGGTGGCGTGATGACAGTCGCATATCCCGACCTGCTGCGGGCATTCTCACGCATAGGGCTTCTCAGTTTCGGCGGTCCCGCAGCGCAGATTGCCGTGATGCACCGCGAACTGGTCGAGGAGCGCTGTTGGCTGACCGAACGGCAGTTCCTTTCGGCACTGAGTTTCTGTATGCTGCTTCCCGGCCCGGAAGCGATGCAGCTCGCCACCTATTGCGGCTGGCGGTTGCGGGGTGTGCCGGGTGGAGTGACCGCAGGCCTACTGTTCGTCATTCCAGGCGCATTGGTCATGCTGGCCCTAGCGATGTTATACGCCTCGTTCGGCAACGCACCGGTTTCCGAGGCACTGTTTCTTGGCGTAAAGGCCGCCGTCATCGTCATTGTCCTGCAGGCTCTGTTCAGGATCGCGGGCAAGGCACTGTCGGACAACGGACACCGGGCGGTCGCCGCACTGTCCTTCATCGCAATCTTCCTGTTCGCCGCGCCATTCCCGCTGATCATCGCCTGCGCAGCGATCCATGGCATGATGCATTGTGGAAGCAGCGCAAAACCGACTCCCCTTCCCAAACGTACCGGAACCATGCGCACCGTGGTGATATGGGCCGCTCTCTGGTGGGCACCCGTTGGGACACTCATGGTGGCGGGACATGAACTGCTGACGGATTTGGGCCTGTTCTTCTCAAAACTGGCTGTCGTCACCTTCGGCGGCGCATATGCTGTGCTTGCCTACATGACTCAGGAAGTCGTACAGGACCAGGGATGGCTGACAACTGCCCAGATGATGGACGGGCTGGGTCTTGCGGAAACGACCCCAGGACCACTCATTCTCGTCACCGAATTCGTTGGGTTTCTGGCCGGATATGGCGCAGGTGGGTTGGGAATGGCCACGCTCGCCGCTGCGCTCACCCTCTGGGTGACGTTCGTACCCTGTTTCCTGTGGATTTTCGCGGGAGCGCCGTACATTGAGTGGATTTCAACCCGCCCACGCCTGTCGGGCGCGCTGGAGTCTATCACCGCCGCTGTGGTTGGTGTAATCCTGAACCTGTCGCTCTGGTTCGCGGCCCATGTATTTTTCACCGAGGTGTCAGCTGTCTGGCTCGGCCCGATCCACCTGCTCGCACCGAATCCCGAGACTCTCGACCTGCGCGCTGTGGCATTGGCCCTGGCTGCCGGTGTTGCGGTCTTCGCGCTTAGATGGGGACTGCTCCGCGTTCTGGGGGTATCCGCGCTGGCCGGAGCCGCGCTATCGGTCTTCGCGTAAGTGCCAGTCACCCATTTCGCTTTAATTCCCAACCGAATCACTTATGGTCGCACTGCGCACTAGCCAATAATGGGCGATGAGATGACCCGAACGATCAACTACGGCAGCCTAATGCACCGCGCGATGCGCGAACTGATACGGAATGTGCTGCGGGATGTGGCAAGCAACGGACTTCCAGGCAATCACCATTTCTTCATCGCCTTCGACACGACTCATCCAAACACGAAAGTCCCCGGATGGCTTAGGGATCGTTATCCAAAGGACATAACGATCGTACTGCAGCATTGGTTTGATCAACTTGACGTCTCCGAAGCGGGCTTCTCAGTCACTCTCAAATTCAGCGGAAAGCCCGAGCGTCTCTATGTCCCCTTTGATGCAATCACGACATTCTCTGATCCCTCGGTCGAGTTTGGTCTCAGATTCGAGACGAAAGCCGGTGCTGACGGTGCGAAGAAAGCTCCGAAGGACAAGCCTCCCGCCAAAACCGAACAGAAGGACGCCGAGATCGTCAGCCTCGACAGCTTTCGCAAGTAGCTGGCCGCACAGCCAACCCCGTCCAGTGGCGATTGGACCGAACTTCGAACCTTCGGTGGAGTGCTGCTGAACTTCCTCGCCCACGCCGTGCCTGGCTGGATTGTGGGCTGCTCGATATCTGCTGCGTCGCCGTGGCGCGATTGAACCTCTGACCACCAGCCGTTAGACCGCCGCCCAGACACGACGCTCCGATGGAGGATGCGATGACCGCGACGCGTACCGAGACAGACAGCTTTGGCCCGCTTGATGTTCCCGCTGACCGCTACTGGGGTGCACAGACCCAACGCAGCCTAATGAACTTTCCCATCGGATGGGAAAGGCAGCCTATAGCAGTGGTCAGGGCGCTCGGCGTCATCAAACAGGCCTGTGCCGAAGCGAACAGGGAGAACGGCAAACTAAGGCAGGAACTGGCCGATGCCATCATTCAGGCGGCATCCGAAGTTGCCACCGGAAGCCTTGATGATCACTTTCCTCTCGTGGTCTGGCAGACTGGATCCGGCACACAGTCGAACATGAATGCCAACGAGGTCATCGCGAACAGGGCCATTGAGATCCTAGGCGGTGTGGTCGGCTCGAAGGAGCCGGTTCATCCAAACGACCACTGCAACATGGGACAGTCCTCGAACGACACCTTTCCGACGGCCATGCATGTGGCTACCGCAGTGACAGCCCAAAACGTCACTCTGCCCGGGCTCGCCAAACTGGCCGATGCTCTCGACGGGAAAGTGACGGAGTTCAGAGGCATCATCAAGATTGGCCGCACGCACACAATGGACGCAACACCGCTGACGCTGGCCCAGGAATTCTCCGGCTATGCGCATCAGGTCCGGAAAGGAATCGAACGGGTTCAGGCCGCACTGGTCAACATCTACGAACTCGCACAGGGTGGAACCGCAGTCGGCACAGGACTAAACTCTCCACCAGGTTGGGGAAAGGCGGTCGCTGACGGAATCGCCCGGATCACCCGCCTGCCCTTCGTGACCGCGCCGAACAAGTTCGAGGCGCTCGCGGCGCATGACGCCATGGTCGAGATGTCCGGGGCGCTGAAAACGGTCGCCGCAAGTCTGTACAAGATCGCCAATGACATTCGCCTGCTGGGCTCAGGCCCGCGCTGTGGTCTCGGTGAGCTGTTACTGCCCGAAAACGAACCCGGCAGTTCAATCATGCCGGGAAAGGTCAACCCAACCCAGGTGGAGGCAATCACGCAGGTCTGCGCCCATGTAATGGGCAACGACGCCGCCGTCGGTTTCGCCGGTTCCCAGGGACATTTTGAGCTGAACGTATATAAGCCGATGATCGCCTATAACGTTCTGCAGTCAATGCAGCTCCTGGGTGATGCCGCCAGTGCCTTTACGGATAACTGCGTCTCCGGCATCCAGGCCAATGAGGAACGCATCGACAGGCTGATGCGCGAATCCTTGATGCTAGTGACGGCTCTCGCCCCCCGGATTGGCTATGACAACGCGACCGCCGTCGCGAAGGCGGCGCATCGGAACGGCACCACACTAAAGGAAGAAGCGATCAGGCTCGGCTTCGTTGACGAAAGAACCTTCAACGAAACCGTGCGGCCCGAGAAGATGATTGGCCCGAAATGACAGAACCCTATGATCCTGAATCAACCCCGCTGAGACGAAGCGGGAGCAAAGGAACAGGATGCATCCGACGTCAGCTCGGCACGGGATGAGCGACCGGCCTGAAAAGCACTCCCTAACATTGAAGGGGCATCGAACATCGGTTTCCCTTGAGCCGGAATTCTGGGCCGCATTTCGAGAGATTGCGGTAGAGAAATCCCTTTCGGTCAATGCCCTGGCGACGGAAGTTGACACGGAACGAGATTTCGGAACCGGTCTCGCGTCGGCAATCCGCCTTTACGTTCTGCGCCACCATCGCGCCCGGTCCTGAGCTCGGATGCCATTTAGACATACCATGCGATCCTGCCGGATAGCTCCCAGGCTCCCTGCCTCTTCCGAACGGGCGACAGGACATATGTGGCGCTCGAAGCACTGGAAACATCCCGTGGGACTGCGCTATGCATGCACCAGGGGAAAGGAAGTCGGCAATGATTTATGAATCCCGGCGGAACTGGCTTGACGCGCCTCGGAAACGAGTGCTGCTGTTTGGCATGTCAGGGCTCGGGAAGACTTATGTTTCGGCCATGCTGCGTTCGAGCGGCGACTGGTATCATTACTCAGTCGACTATCGCATCGGCACCCATTACATGGGCGAGCATATTGTGGACAATTTCAAGAAGCAGGCGATGCAGGTGCCGTTCCTGAGGGATCTCCTGCTATCCGACTCGATTTTCATCGGCTCGAACATCACCTTCAACAACCTCAGTCCGCTTTCGACCTATCTGGGAAAACCCGGCAATCCCCAGCTGGGCGGCCTTCCGATCGAGGAATACCGGCAAAGGCAGGCCCAGCACGAGAAGGCTGAGAAGGCGGCGGTACTGGATACGGCACATTTCATTGATCGGGCACGGGAAATCTATGGGTATCCGCATTTTGTCTGTGATTCGAGTGGCTCGATCTGCGAGGTAGTCGACCCTGATGATCCAGAGGATCCGTTGCTCACCACTCTCTCTGGCTGCGTGCTGATGGTCTGGATCAGGGGATCCGATGCGCATGCCGAAGAACTCGTCCGACGCTTTGACGCCGCTCCCAAACCCATGTGCTATCAGCGGGCCTTTCTTGACGAGGCCTGGAAGTCCTATCTTTCCGAAACCGGCGTTTCCGAAGCCAATGTCGACCCGGATGCATTCGTGCGCTGGACCTACGCGCGCGCGCTTGCGCACAGGCAGCCACGCTATGCCGCCATCGCACGAAACTGGGGTGTACAGGTCACTGCCAGCCAGATTGCCGATATCCGTGACTCAAAGGACTTTCAGTCAGTAATAGCGTCCGCCCTACCCCCTTAAGCCAGCTGCTGGCGCTTTCGGTTTCCGGGACTGTCTGAAAGCGGTGCAACGCTCCGCACCATATGGCAGATGTTCATGAGTCAAACCAGAAAACGGACTGCGTCTGGATTTTCCGCTTCTGTCGCGATATTGCGGCGGCTCAACGATCAGGATCAGCAAGATGCCCATCATTCTGCCTTCCAGTCTTCCTGCCTACGAAGCTCTGCGCGACGAGGGGGTAATGGTGATGTCGGACGACCAGGCCAAACGCCAGGACATCCGTCCCCTGAGGATCGGGCTTTTGAACCTGATGCCCACCAAGGTCAGAAAGCAGACGGAGATCCAGTTTGGCCGACTGTTCGGATCAACCCCGCTGCAGATCGATCTACAGCTGATTCGCATGACAGATGTCAGGCCGAGAGACATGGCGCCAGAATATCTGCGGGTCTTCTATCGTCCCTTTTCGGAAATCCGTGAGGAGAAATTCGATGGCCTGATCATAACCGGCGCACCTATCGAGCATCTCCCGTTTGAGGAGGTCACCTACTGGGAGGAACTCCAGGAGGTGATGGACTGGACCCAGACCAACGTGCATTCGACCTTTGGCGTCTGCTGGGGTGGAATGGCGATGCTCTGGCATTTTCATCGCGTGGAGAAGCACATGCTACCGCAGAAGGCGTTCGGATGTTTCCGGCATCAGAACCTGATGCCAGGCTCAGCATATCTGCGGGGGTTCTCCGACGAGTGCATCGTCCCGGTCAGCCGATGGACCATGGTGCGTAAGGCCGAGGCGGATGCAAACGGGCTGCGGACCCTGCTGATGGGCTCCGAGGAGTTCGGGCCCTGCCTGATTGAGGATCCCCGGCACCGCGCTCTTTATGTCTTCAATCACTTCGAATATGACCGGGACACGCTTAAGGGCGAATATGAGCGTGATGTCGCCGCCGACAGGCCAATCAACATGCCAGAGAACTACTTTCCGGGCGACGACCCATCAAAGATTCCACAAAACCACTGGCGCAGCCACGGACATCTGCTCTACGGCAACTGGATCAATGAAATATACCAGACAACTCCGTTCGATCTCCGTCATATCGGGCGCTGACGGTTAACCGGCTGGAATCTTCATCGGTCATTGCGCCGGTGCCCATTCAGCATTAGTTTCCGGAAAGTGAAGGGGCATAACATGGCCAATCTTGTCAGTCGCACAACCTGCGGTCGCTATCCCCGTCTACCCGGGAGGCGAAGCGCGACAGGATCGGTGACATGGTCCCGCTCCAGATACCTACGGCTTAGACTGTCAGATGGGTTCTGCACTGACAGGACACAATGACGGGCTGCATCTCAGAGAATCCCGGTCCCTGCCCTCCGTCTGTGCCATCAATCCTGCGGCAACCAGACCGGGAACTGGAACTAGGGTTCTTGAGGCGGCCCGGAAGGACGGACCAAATCCTCGACCTGAAGCTGGGCGATGGAATGTTGACGAAGGATGCCTAAACGGGGCTACCATCACGGCAATCTGCGCCAGGCTTTGGTCGATGCGGCGCTTGAACTGATTGGGTCGAAGGGTCCAACTGGATTTACGCTTAGCGAGGCCGCCAAACAGGTGGGAGTAACGCCAGCGGCGGTCTACAGGCATTTTGAGGGGCGCGAGGATCTGATCGCTGAAGCGGCCCGACAGGGTTACGAGATCTTCGCCGACCTGATGGAATTCGCATACGAGTCCGGCCAGCCTTCCGCGCTGGCTTCCCTCGAAGCGACGGGCAGAGCGTATCTTGCATTTGCCAGAAAATATCCCGGCCACTACGTTGCGATGTTCGAGAGCGGCATTTCGGTGAACCGTACGCCTGAACTGGCAATGGTTGCCACACGCACGAACCGAGTGCTGGAAAAGGCGGCGGCTGCTCTATGCGAACACACGCCGGTAGCAAAGCGTCCTCCCTCGACGATGTTCTCTGCCCATATCTGGGCGATGAGCCACGGGGTGGTGGAGCTGTTTGCGCGCGGTGCCGCAGGCAGCCGTTCCCCGTTTCCGCCTGAAGAACTCCTGGAAGCCGGGATAGGAATTTACCTGCGCGGGCTAGGACTCGTGCCACCAGATGAATGATACCGACAAAGTCCGCCTGCAGGAAACTGAATAGGGAACACCTGAACGGTTATTGATCGACGCCCTTGCTCTGCAGATGGCAGGATGCCTCATTTGGGTGTTGAAGGGGAAGGTCCATATGGATTCCTTCCGCAATTGCAACGCGAAGAAAGCGAAGGGAATTATATATGAAGCTTGACACAGGTGCCTGAAATTCCACGTTCCAGTTGCGGAGCGGACATGGAAAGCGATCTGCAGCCGCTCTGCCCTGCATGCAATCGCCGCAAGGGGTCCGGGAGTATGCGCGCCCGTTCCTGAAGCTTACGGGAAATGTAGGGATGGACAGGACCGGACGGCTGCTGGTGAAAACCCGTTATCAATTTCCCGCCCGTTCAGGCCCCGATGGCCCTGATCGCCGTCGCTCGAACGGTCCACCCGCTCAATGGAGAGGACGTTCCACCCGGGACCACGGCAACAACCGGTGGCCGATCCTGAAAACGTACGAATCGCGGGTGGACCCGAATCCGTTGACCGTATCCGCCCTGACCGGCTGAAGTCCGCCACGGCACCTGGTCCTGAAGTCCATCCATGGCCATAACCCTTTCGGTCATGCGACCTGCCTGGCACCGGACGAAAGCCCGTTGTCGGCCATGAGGTCCACGTAGCGCAGTCTCCTGCCGCGCATATCGGCCACGGCGTGGCCCATCTGGTCGATGGTGTCCATGGACCGGACGTTGTGGCGTCCGGAGAATTCGTTAACGTACCGCTGGAGATGCCTGGGGCTGAGCTTGTGGAAAACGCCCTTCAGCGCCCGCCTGAGCATCGCCCGGAAGCTCTCCGCGCCATTGGTATGGGCTTCGCCGCGCACGTATTCCCCGGTCGAATGGCTGACGCTCTCATGTGGCCTCCCCATTCCGGCGTAGGCTCTGGCATCGTCGGTGCAGACCCGCGCCTGCGGCTCCGTGTGCTTCTCCACGAAGCCCTGAAGCGTGCCGGCTTTCGTGTCCCTGACGACCTCCGCCCGGACCTCGCCGGTCTCCCGGTCCCTCACCGCGACAACGGCGGTTTCCCCGCCGGACCCCGGCCCGCGTTCAGCTTTCCCGACCCATGCCTGTTCCTTTCCAGACCGCCGAAACAGGCTTCGTCGGCTTCCACCGGCCCTTCGAACCGCGGTTCGTCGCCGTCATCGCGCCTGAACGCCTCGCGGATGCGCTGGAGCATGAACCAGGCCGTCTTCTGCGTCACTCCTATGTCCCGGTGCAGCTTCATGGAGCTCACGCCCTTCAGCGAGGCCATGTGAAGGTAGATGGCATGGACCCACTTGCGGAAGGAGAGCTTCGATGCCTCAGGCAGCGTCCCCTTGCGCAGGCTGAAATAGGACCTGCAGCCGCCGCACCAGTAGGGCATGCTCGCATGGGACGCCTCGCAGGTCCGTCGGCTTCCGCATGACGGGCATACCCGACCATCCGGCCAGATCATGCTTTCCAGCCATTCCCGGGCCTTTTCCTCCGTCGGGAACATTCCAGCCAGATCCACGATGGCAAGTCCCTTGAGGAACGGTTTTCCCAGAGCTTTCGCCCTGCCGCACATCCGGATCGCCTCCCTTCAACTGACTGAAATATAAGAAATTTGGAAGGTAATGTCAACTTTCGTATATAATTTCCAAAGCGAACCGTCCCCGGCTGGCTGGAGTGCCAATTTCTGCCACATTTCCTGTCTGTCCGACACTCCATCCATCCGATCCGTTGAATGCGGGACACCATGCACCGCCAAAGGGCGCAGAGCTGCTTCCATAGGACGCTTCAGAAACAGTCAAGCTGAACACCTGTGCCTGGCAGATCGAGTGCTAACTGAACTGGATATTGAGGAAGGCAACCGTTAGTCTCCAACTAGTTGATTGCAAGGTGTCCCATGGCAATTTTTGATCTTGATAAAGACGCGCTCCTCCAACTGTCCGAGTTGCAGCTCGAGGAGCTTGTTGCCCGGCTTGCTGAAGCGGAACTGGCTTCCTTGGGACATAGTCCCGATCGAGTATATTGGGGCGGTTCGACAAAGTCGCCTGATGGCGGAGTAGATGTCCGCGTGGATGTCCCGGTTGACGGGCTGGATTCAGGATTCCTCTCCAGACCAAACACCATCTTCCAGGTCAAGAAACATACGATGCCCAAGAGCTCGATCACAAAGGAGATGTGCCTCGACGGTGCCATTTCGCAGCAGGCGGCGATAGGTGGAAGCTACGTCATTGTCACTCCCGCGGACGACTGCACCGAGACCATGAAACAAAAACGCCTCAACGCTATGAGGCGAGCATTGGACAATGACCCGAACAGAGAGGACATCCATCTGGATTTCATAGATCGATCCAGACTACACCAGTGGGTGCGCCAGCATCCCGCTGTAATGCTCAGGGTGCGACATGCCTTGGGACAAGCCTGTTCCGGTTGGCAACCTTACGGCGCATGGAGCAAACCTCCCGTTGGTGTAGACGACAGCCTGATCCTTGCCCCTGGAGTGTCGATCACCATGCCATCCAACAACGGTAATACAGATAGGCTGAGTATTGAGGACGCTATCGAACCGATGCGAAACCTTGTGCGCTCAACCAACAAGGCCATTCGCATCACCGGGCTGTCTGGCGTGGGAAAGACCAAGATCGTGGAATCACTATTCGACAAGAGAATTCCCGGAGACGCTCTGGATCGAACCATCGCGATCTATTCCGATACAGGAGACAGCCCGGACCCTACAGCCAGTGCAATGCTTGAAAGGCTGATTGCCGAGAACCGACGAGCGATCCTGGTTCTGGACAACTGCCCGTCTGACATCCATTCGACCCTCGCCCAATGGGTTGCTTCCTCTAAGTCAGAGGTTTCCCTGATCACCGTTGAATACGACATCAAGGATGACAGGCCGCAGTTGACCGAAACGATCCATATTGAGGCTGAAGGACCTGATGTTGCGGAACAGCTATTGCTCCAGAGATTCCCGGACATTGGCGAATTGAATGCCAGGAAGATCGCCGAGTTCGCCGGCGGAAACGCCAAGGTCTCTCTCGCAGTTGCCGAAAGGGTTGAGAATGGCGAGTCACTCGCCCATCTTTCGGACGCACAGCTGTTTTCCCGGCTGTTCGAGCAACGCAACCAGCCGGACAATAGTCTTCGAACTCATGCCGAAATACTTTCGCTCGTCTACTCGTTTTCCATGCTAACCCCAACGGAAGGCATCGACGAACTTGCTATCCTGGGATCAATTCACGATGTTCCCAGGAAAAAATTGTTCAGATCGGTTAGCAAGCTAATCCGACGCCATGTCGCCCAGCAGCGAGCACACTGGAGGGCAATTCTCCCCCACGCCATTGCAAACCGATTGGCGGGTGAGGCACTCGATAACGTACCAGTCGAAACCCTCAGAGAGACCTTTGAAACTCAGGGAAGAGAACGACTGTTAATGTCGTTCGCTCACCGACTAGGATTGATGCATGATCATCCTAAAGCCAAGGAGATTGTCGAATCCTGGCTCCAAAAGGATGGCATGCTCAGCCAGCTGTCTAACCTGAATGAAACGGAGGTACGCATTCTAGAATACGCGGCTCCTGCCGCGCCCAACACCGTCCTTGACCGCATCGAGGTAGAAATCAACACTGGAAACCTCAACAGGATGGAAGCCGTTCATCTGCATCTACTTCAGTCGCTAGCCTACAATTCAAAGGCCTTCGACCGTTGTGTCAATCTGCTACTTAGGTTTCCTGACGACACTTGCAGTGTGGTCGTTAGATTTTTCCAGCCATGTCTATCCGGAACCCACGCAACTCTCCAACAGAGGTTGGCCATCGTTCGTAGAGCTTTGCTGTCGGGAAATTCGAAGAAGCGATCTATTGGCTTCAACGCACTGTCGAAGGCGATAGGTGGGCCACCTTGGATCGGTGTGGGCATGAACGACTTCGGTGCCCATCCTCGGGATTGTGGCTTTCAACCCAATCATTGTGAACTCGTCGAATGGAGAAATCAGTTCATCGATCTGGCTGTGGAAATGGGAGTCTGTAGCAATCCTGATCTCACCGGTCCTGCCAGAACCATGTTTGCTCAAGCGTTCCGAGGACTTTGGCGTCACCAAGCCATACGTGGAAAGCTCGTCGAGGCGGCAAGGAAGCTCAACAGTCACGAACACTGGAGCGAAGGATTCCAAAAAGTGCGCGCAACGATCTACTTCGAATATCATTCGGTCAATTCAGACGAAGATTCGGTGCCTATTCCAGAGGACCTGACCGCTCTTCTGGTCGAACTCGCACCACCAGACCTCATGGCCCGCATTAGGACGTATGTGCTTGGAAAAGGATATGGTGATCGGGTACTGGACGACGAGTTTGATCCTGACGATCCCGAGAGGCGCCAAGCCGATCAACGACTTAAGGTGAAAGCAGAGAAGCTTGGCGAAGCCTTCGCATGTACATGTCAACCGATCTCTTTGCTGGGTTCGGACATATTCTCCGACACATGGATGCCCTACCGACGAGCATTCGGGAAGGGGCTTGCCCGGGGGGCAATGAATCACCGGGCAACTTGGAGAGAACTAGTTGAGGCACTGCACCGGCTCGACTCCGAGCCTTTTGACTACGGAATTCTGCGTGGATTTATCGAAGAAATAGATAGTCAGGATCGAGATGCGGCTCAGGCGCTATTGGATCAATGCCTGAACGATAAACTACTGCGGACGGCGCTAGTCGAGCTGCATCCGCCAGAATCATTTGGAGAGAGTGATCTCAATCGATGCGTCGAAGCGCTGGCTTGCCCCGAAGTAAATGCGTGGACTTATTGGTGGATCCTTTGGCAGAAGTCATACGCCGGCATACCTACTAAGCGCCTACTTGATCTCGCCAAACGCCTGCGTCGCAAGCCTAATGGAGATGAAGTCGTTCTTAAGGCTCTTTCTATGAAGCTGTTTCAGACCGACCCAGAGGCGGACACGTTAGGCGTCGAATTCCGGCGCATCGGGCTCTTGGCGGCGGTTAATCGCCTGCAGAGAAACCACAAAAATCGACACGACGAGGTTGACCATGACATGAATTTGGTCGTTGCCGCAGCGCTGTCATTTGATGGCAATGACAAACAGAAAAAAGCCCTGATCGACGCCATCTTTTTGGCCGTAGATAAGACGAGCGGCCATCTTTACTCATTCAGGCACACGATCCAAACCACAGCGTCCAAGGCTCCAGACGAATTCCTGAAGCGAATTTTCGCAGGCAATCAGGATACCCAGCGCAAACGCATGTTCTTCATCAAACGCCGCGATATGGATAAATTACCGCTCGGAGGAATCACTGTCGATGTGCTGGTCGACTGGTGCCAGCGTCAGACCGACCCAAAAGTCTGGCCAATCATTGGGAGCGGTATAGAACTCTGGGCTATCAGTGATTCGGATAACTCCGTCGAACTTAACCAAATGGCCATAGAGTTCTTGGAAGCAGCACCCGATCCCGATGCTATCCTGGGAGAATATTCAGGCCGGATCATGCCGAATTCATGCTGGGGGAGTCTTGCCGATGAGATGCAGAGAAGGGGCGACGCGATTGGCGTGCTTCGCCAACACTCCAATCAAAAGATAGCCGAGGCGGCGAGAAGTGTCATGAAAGATGTCTCAAAGCGAATAAATGTCCAACGCCAAAGGGAAGAACAGCAAACCAGGGACCGCGAGCAGCGATTTGAGTAAGGAATTTGCTGCCCGAGCGGTGCTGGTGTCAGGAATGACATCTCTCCTTTGTTGAGTCCCGGCATGAAGATTCAGCGGAACACTGAGCCACTTCTGGTCGACACCATTCCACCTGCGGTTAGCTCGCTCAGCACCCATGGGAAAATGAGAAACCAAAATGGCACCGTTCCGAATCAGTCGAGTGCCGCTTAGCTCATCGCACATTGCGAAACAGTTCGCCTTAAGGAACATGCGCCTGGAAAGAATCCCCACCCACTCCCGGCATTCTTCAGCCAGCGGGCTATCAGCGCCCTGCCGCACCCCGATGACCAGAATACGACTTCACGTGGCCTCCTCTTTCTATCGCTCCCGCAGGAAGCCCCAAATTGCCCGTGAACTCATCTCGTTTTCGTGGCATCCATGTCCACATTCCGGCCCGCTTGAGGCCGAACATGACTGAAACCGTGTCCCGAGATACCATCGATCAAATGAATGAAGACCAAAGATCGGCCCGTGATGGCGAACGCGCCCGGAAATTCCGTTCCCACCTGTCGCCGGAACTCCTTCTGCGCTGGCTCGTAATCAGGGATGGCCCATTCCTTCCAGGTGGGCGCTTTGTCGGCATGGCGACCGCACCTGCCCGTTGTGAGCCGAATATGCTGCAAATGGCGAAACGCCTGGTCGAGTCCTGGCCCGCCGGGTTCATTCTTCCCGCAAAGGCCGGTTCTGGGCAGGCGGGCCTGCCTGGCCTGCTTGTCCGGTCGCTCACACTGTCCGGGTTGGTGCGGCGCGCGCTGATCGCCGTACCGTCAGCTGAATGTCCTGAATGGATAAACAGTCTCGAAACCAGCTTCCTGATCAGATTCACGCAGGCTGACACCACCACCAGCAATTCCCCGAACGATCCCGCCCTGATCGTCGTTCCCATAAATGCGCTGGCCGATGGGGCGCCGAACGAGGACCAGCCAAGCTCGATTGATTGGGATATCACACTGATAGACGGAACCGGCACAGAGCTCTCGATGGAAACCATGGAGGACATTCGGGAACGGTCGAGAGCCATGCTGACCGTAACAGGTCCGAATGCAGCCGGGGAACGGGGCTTTGGCCTGACACGACTGTGCCGACGCACCGGCAGCTTCAGTCTCGACGACGGCATAACCCGCGAATACCACCGCCTGATCGAGGAATTCGAGACGGCGGAAAGCCGGATCCCCGAACATGACATCCAGTTTCTTCGACGGGCGGTGGGCGAAATCCGCGACCTTGATCCGGATTACTGGGACGTGATGATGAACGCCCTGGGCGGTTCGGGGCAGGCGATCCTGAAACGCTGGATCAGAACCGGAGGCGCGCTGAACCCCGAAGATGCCAGCGCGATCCTGTTCGCACTCCGGCTGGCGGCACCCCGGGCATGTCACTATAGCACTGTTGACTCCCTGAGCGGGCCCCGGCTTCTGAAGGCCCTGTAGAATGCGGTTGCCTGGAGGAGGTATTTCATGCCTTTCCACATTTTCTGCGTCCCCGGCAGGGGCTGGCGTTTCGAGGGGATGAAGCCGACGTAGCGGCCGATGTCGATGGCGGCCTCGCGGATGGTGAAGCCGTCGAAGGGCGGGGCCCGGGCGTCCCTGAAGCCGTAATCCTCCATCCCGATCCAGAGGGCGGTGAGCTCGTCCTCGTCCAGGAAATCGAGGGCGGGCCGGTCGGGCTCGGCCTTCGCGGCGCGCTGGATGTCGAACACGCGCCATGCGGTGACGGCGTCGAAGGCGAGGCAGCACCGGAGGTCGTCGGCCTCGTCGAGCTGGCGGTCCTCGATGCGGGTGCACTGTTTCAGCGTCTTGAAATATTCCTCGATTGTCCACCTCGCCTCGTACCGCCTGACGGTGTCGATGGCGCCCTGGAGGTCGGGCTTCGCGTCGCTGGACAGCAGCAGCCATGACAGCCGCCGGCCGCCCTTCGGCGGCGTGGTGGTCTCGCTGGCGAGCACCGCGGTGACCGGCAGGGTCTGGCGGCTCCGTCCGGGGGCCTTCAGCTCGACGCGTGCGACGCGGATCTCCGTCTCCGCGGTCCGCGCCGGGCGGGCCCTCACGGCCTTTCGCCCACGCGACCCGGTGATCCCGCCGCGGGCGGCGACGTGGACGGTGCGCGTCCCGACGGCGGGCAGCCCGGAGACGTGCTCCATGAGGTCCACCACCTCACCGCCGGCGATGACGGAGCGGCGGGTCGAGGCGCTGGAGCGCACCAGCAGCCCGGCCGCGGCGGGGTCTTCCGCCTGGGCCTCGAACATGTCCCATATGTCGCCCTCGCGGTCGCAGACGGTGATCACGCGCGTTCCAGGGCTGGTCCTCCCGACCTCCTGCGCCAGGGCCAGGCCCTCCAGCCAGCGGCGGCTCTCGCTGCCACCGTCGGGCGTCTCCGTCTCCGCCGCCCTGTCCGGTTCCGGCTCCGCCCGCCCCGTGCCTCCGCGCCTGCGGTCGGCCTTCACGGTGACGCCCTCCCGGAAGCTGGCGTCGATGGCCAGCACCCCGAGGCCGCGGCCGGAGGCCGACACCGCCAGCGTCACGTGCGCCGGGATGCCGACGCTGCCCGATCCGCCGCCGCCGAGCTTCGCCAGACCGCCCGTGGAGCCCTTCAGGCCGGAAAAGTCCAGCATCGTGGTGTCCTGGATGGCCAGGACCTCCGTCTCGGCCCGGCAGCGCTGGAGCGTGGCCATGCGGTGGCTCTCGATGATGTCGTCCATGCTCACCCTGGGGTTGGAAAGCAGCCTGTAGGCCGCACCCTGATCCTTTTTTCCGGCGAAGACAACGGCGACCGGCTCACCGGGCCGGGTCTCCCAGGCCCTCCCCATGGCCAGGATCCGGCTGCGCACCCGTCCGTCGGGATGGCCGCACAGCCCGAACTCCAGGTCCGCCCAGTCGGCGTCCTCCGGGATCGCCGGGGCCGGGCCCAGCCAGCGCGGCGTCTCCGGCCCGCGGCACATGCGGTCGCGCCAGTCCGGATCCAGCGGCCTCATCCAGACGCCGCAGGCCTCCGCTCCCTCCCGGCGGTGGCCGGGAGGATGGCCGGAGGTGGTCCCGGCGAACTCCCATCCGGCCGCCGCGTAGGCCGTGCCGGGGCGCTCCGCGCCGACATAGGTGAAGGCCATCGCCGGACGGACGCCGTGCAGCCTCTCCCAGTCATCGGGAAGCCGCCGCGCCGCCAGCCCCAGAACGTGGCTGGCCAGGTGCGGGACCTCCACGCCTGGCAGGATCAGGAACCTGGAGTTCTGCACCAGCAGCCCCAGCTTCGCCATCCGCTCCCGGCCGCTCCAGCCGATGTAGGCGTCCCGTGCCCTCTGGTGCCAGTTGGCCGCGTGAAAGCAGAGCCCGCCGACGCGCCCCAGGCGTTCGCTGCTGATCCAGTAGAAGAGGAGAGCGCCGGGATTGGACGGGTCGCCCCGGGGATGGTGGCTCTCCATCATCCCCCGCAGGGCGCGCCGCTCCTCCGCCGTCTCCGCCATCTCCAGCCCGACACCGCCGAGCTCCGCGAGCGTGCCGGAGAACCGGACGTCGGGATGCTCCGGCAGCGGCTGGCCGGGAGCCACCGGCGATCCGGCCTGCGGCAGGGTGATGCCGTAGCGCTCCGCGATCTTCGGCAGGGCCAGCCGGGCGGAAGCGAGGCACGGCGCTCCGGCGGCGTTGGTCCAGTCCTCGCGCTCGCACAGCCCCGCCGCCAGACTGCGCCGTCCGGCTCCCGCCGCCGCCGCGGACCTCAGCCACCCGACCGTTTCCTCCCCGAAATGGCGCATCCCGACCTGCATGCGAATCAGGTAGCACGGGCGACCTATGGAATCAACTAATATATAGTGACATACCCCGGGCCCGAGTGATGGCTGGAATCGTTGCGGATATTCAGGATCCGCCTGCGCAGGTTTCGGAAGAACGCCAGGCCGATCCGATTCCAACCCCTGTCTCGCTGGACGACATTTCAGGGATTCTCACGGATACGGCCTGGCGGGACGGGGTTCTCCAACCAACGGATCGGCCGGATGTGTTTGCGGTTGATACCGGTTCAGGCACGGCGCTTCGCATCACGCCGTCCCGGGATATCTTCGAGACCGAAAACATGGATGCACCTGGAGACGGCTCAGACACAGGATGCGAATTCGCCTCCTATGGTGGATCCGGTTTTGAAAGTCTGCTTGCCCTCCTGCCGGAAACGGACGATCTGCCAGGCTGGATGTGCAGAATAGAGGTAGAGGCCACCGAGGGGGGCGTCACCCTCACGCGGACAGCCTATGTCGTCAGCTGTAAGGACGGAGATCGGACGGTCCTTTCGCTGCGGGCCCTGAACGATGCCGAGATCGACCCGAACGGAACGCCATCAAGAGCATTCGTCGCCAGCCTCGAACGGTACCTGAAGCGTGAGATTCACTCGGAGCTGAGGCAGATAGGCCGAGTAACCCGTATAGAGAAGGCAAATCTCGACGCTGCGCTTCGCCAGCGGGCATTCGCACTCGAAATCGCTGCGGCGCTGACGCAGCAGACCGCACCTGCCAGAAATGGTTTGAATATCGGCGACAGTATCGAGACCATTGCCGGCAGGCGGCATCCCATGCTGGTAACGCTGGATCGTGCGAGGCTGTTTCGTCAGTCCCCAAACCTGTTTGATGTCGTGCAGGCCGTTCCCGATGAAGGCAGGCTATGCCTCAGCGCTCCCCCTGCCCTGCTTCTTGCTGCGGCATCCGAGATTTCGGCAATGCCGTCTGAACAAAGCGCCGGAATCGATCCTGAACGGCTCTGCCACGAGGTCGATCGCCTCCTGGAGGCGACCGGTCTCTAATGCCGGTCTTATGGCATCTACCCCCATTCATCTACGAGCATCTGGTGCAGTGCGCCGGCGACAACCCAGGCAGAAGCCGATCGTGGATAGCTGACCCAATCCGAATCGGCTTCCCACTGATCGACCATTCGTCACTCCCGGCTCCTCCACCAGCCACGGCGCTTTGACTTCGCCCCTCTGTCCTGCTGAACCTCTGAGACAGGTTCAGGTTGCGGGGCCTGCTGGCCGTGGAGGCTGACCGTATCTGCATCTAACCCAGGTGCCAGCTGTTCTGAAGAATGAGCCTCTTCCGGACCAGCAGGCAATGCAGGCTCTTGCACCTCAGCCGCGGATGCTTGCCTGTCGGGCAATTCGGGTGGGTCGTCCTCTGTCTGGGCCTCCTGGTTCGGTATGGCCTGCGGCTCGGGTGCGGAATCTCCTTCTGCGTCAGCCGTTGCGCCCCCGGACTGCTGCGTCGCCTTCATCGCGGACCGGCCCGCACGCCTGCGCCTAGACCTCTTCTGTTTCTTCTTCTTGGGCGCCGGAGTGGATGTCTCCGGTGCATCCTCCGCTGTCTCCAGCACCGTGTCCGCATCTGCGGTCGGCTCCTCAACCAATCCGGATTTCTTCGCTTTGGAGCGGCGACGGCCACCCGACCGTTTGCCACCCTGGCGAGCTTCTGGCAAAGGCTCTTCCTGCGCTGCGCCTTCGGCACTTTCAGCCATTTCGGTTCCGTTTTCCTGCTGAGCATCAGTCGAATCCTCAGCCGTCTTCGCACCTCCACCGCTTCCTCGGCGGGTTCTCCGGCTCCTGCGACGGGTTTTCGAACGGGGCTCGCTGGATCGGACCGGATCTTCAGCGACCTCCCCATCCTCATCCACTTCGTCAATTTCCGGCATCATTGAGGCATCGGCGGAAATCACCGACCTGGCCTGCCGCAGCGTCCTGGTTGCGGACTTGAACCTTTCGACAGCATAATCCGGAGAGATTAAGGAGGCGTCGGCTTCAATTCGGATGGAAATGCCGTAGCGATCCTCAATTTCCGCCACATGCTCACGTTTCTGATTGATCAGGAAATTCACCAGACCAACCGGTGCCCTGAGCAGCAGTTCCTGGTGGCGGCGACGTGTTCCCTCTTCCTCCAGTTGGCGCAGAACGCTGAGTGCGAGATTTCCGTCAGACCGGACACGGCCCGTGCCTTGACAGGCAGCGCATGCCTGCGTGGTGGCTTCAATCAAGCCCATACGCTGGCGCTGGCGCGACATTTCCAGCAGCCCGAATCCCGAGATGCTCCCAACCTGTATCCGGGCCCGGTCGGATCGAAGCCTGTCCTTGAACCGCTTCTCAACCGCAGCGTTGTTCCGACGTTCCTCCATGTCAATGAAATCAATCACGATGAGTCCGGCAAGATCACGCAGCCGAAGCTGACGGGCGATTTCCTCCGCCGCCTCAAGGTTGGTCTTAAGCGCAGTCCCCTCTACCGAGCCTTCCCTGGTAGCCCGACCGGAGTTAACGTCGATCGCAACCAACGCTTCGGTGACTCCAATGACGATATAACCACCCGACTTGAGCTGGACGGTCGGACTGTACATCGACGAAAGATGGCCCTCGACCTGATAGCGGGAAAACAGACGCAGGGAATCCTGATAGGATTTCACCCTTTTGGCGTGAGACGGCATGATCATCTTCATGAAATCTTTCGCCGTCCTGTATCCGGCTTCGCCTTCAACCAGCACCTCATCGATCTCGCGGCTGTACAGGTCACGGATCGATCGCTTGATCAGATTGCCCTCTTCATAGATCTGCACCGGCGCGATGGAATTGAGCGTCAGTTCACGTATCTGCTCCCAGAGCCGCTGCAGGAATTCATAGTCTCGCTTGATTTCGGATTTCGTGCGTTTCGCACCTGCCGTCCGAATGATGAGCCCCGCTCCTTTCGGCACATTAAGATTGGAGGCTATCTCCTTGAGTTTACTCCGATCGGGAGCGCTTGTGATCTTCCGGCTAATCCCACCACCTCGAGCTGTATTCGGCATCAATACGCAGTACCGTCCAGCAAGGCTGATATAGGTGGTTAACGCCGCGCCTTTGTTTCCGCGTTCCTCCTTGATTACCTGAACAAGCAGAATCTGTCGGACCTTGATCACTTCCTGGATCTTGTACGGACGGGGGCGGGGTTTGCGGGGCTGGCGAATCTCCTCGTCCTCATCTCCATCATTTCCGGCTATGGATTCGATTCCGTCATCGCCGTCCATAGGATCGCCACTCTGGCTTCCGTCCTCCGAGTCCTCATGCGCTGCCACATCAGCTTCAGCGAAATCGTCCGGCTTCGACACAGGCTCCGTTCCATCCTGCCCGTCAGCCCTATCATCCGACTTAAGCTCCGGTGCCGCCCCGGCTTCAGTGCTGGGCGCTCCGTTCAGTCCGGTATCAAGATCGACAACTCCCATGCCCGGAATCTCACCAGCCAAGACAGCGTCGGCTTCCACTGCATCCCTTGAATCCGCCGCCTCAGCACTGGTCTTCGACCTTCTTCGGCGTGACCGCCTGGTTGCGCTGCCCGCCGCTTCGGATTCGGCGGCATGCATCAGGTCGAAAGCCTCTTCTTCGGCGAGAATCGCCCGCCGGTCGGCTATGGGAATTTGGTAATAGTCGGGGTGAATCTCCGAGAACGCCAGGAATCCATGGCGGCTTCCGCCGTAGTCAATGAATGCGGCCTGAAGCGATGGTTCTACCCTTGTAACCTTTGCCAGATATATGTTTCCAACAAGCCGGAGCCTGTTTTCCGTCTCAAAGTCGAACTCCTCGACTCTCTTTCCATCCGCCACCACAACCCGGGTCTCTTCCGGGTGAGTGGCGTCGATAAGCATTTTCTTTGCCATTCAGTTTCTCGGCACCCCACGGAAATACCCGCGCTGCGTAGCGCGGATGAATTGACAGGGTGGCTTGTCTAGGCGACTGTTCCGGCGCGTACCGGCATGTTCGAAGACCGTTTGGCCGGTCTGAAAAAGAGCTTTGCCATGCGCGCATCATCGCGATCCATCTCTGGCGTTGCTGCACACGAAGTCAGTCGAAACGCCTGTTCTCACCCCGGTTAGCCATGCGCTTCCGGGCGTTGTTCCATCCCTGGTGACCGGATACCCGACGGGTCCATCCAGTGCTCCGCCTTTAGCGGACCGTCCATAACGGAAGGGACAGTCTGAATTTCGTAGCACGGTCCATGATCGCCGCACTTCGTAATGAGAGATAGATTGAATGCCGGTGAATTGCAATACGGAATGATCCAGTGCCGCGAATTGACTTCCTGACCGGAGGTGGATCGGGGCGACGACGCAGAGTCAGAGATAGGCGGACCGTCGGAGCCCATATTTGGTCATCTTCTCATTGAGCGTCCTTCGTGGAAGGCAGAGCTCGCCCATCACTCCCATGATGTTTCCCCTGTGGCGACGCAGCGTGCTGTCGAGCAGCGTTCGCTCGAATTCCTCCACGCAGTCCTTAAGAGGCTTTCCTTGAATCATCGGCAACGGCTGCAGCGCACCGCTTCCGGCCGCCAGCAATGAGGCAATTCCCCCTGAACCACGGCGGTTCTGCAACACGGCACGTTCCGCAAAATTCCTGAGCTCGCGTACGTTGCCGGGCCAGGGCGCCTGCAGAAGCAGTGCCGCTTCCCGCGTCGACAGCCGAGGTGCCTCACAGCCATATTCCTCGGCAAAACTTTCGCAGAAATCCGCGAATAGCAGAAGGATGTCATCTCCCCGGAGACGAAGCGGTGGCGGCGTTATCCTCAGGGTTGCCAAACGAAAGTAGAGATCTGGCCGCAACACCTCCTCGCAGGTCCTACCCTGCTCCCCAAGGTTTGAAATCGCGATGATTCGCGTGTCAGACGACGCACCCTGCTCATTCATCCAGCTTAGAAGCCTGGCCTGCAATGTCGGTGGCAACGTTTCGATGTCCTCCAGAATCACCGTTCCGACATCGGAATCCGCCAGCGCGGCTGGTCTATCCCCGGATTCCGTCGGACCAAAGAGGATCCTGGCAAGCGTTTTCTCATCGTGAGCACAACAGGATACCAGCAATAGCCTTCTGCCGACATTCGGCCCAGCCGCATGAAGCGCACGAGCCACAAGCGTCTTTCCGGTCCCCGTCTCACCATCGATCAGGATGTGACCATCAACCTGACCAAAATCCACGATTTCATGTCGCAGGCGCTCCATCTCCTGCGATACGCCAGCCAGCCTTCGCCGTGCCGCAACATTGTCGGAAAGCTCCCTCCGCAGCGCCCTGTTTTCCAGCGCCAGACGACGGTAATTCGTTGCCTTTTCGGCAAGCCTGGTCATTCGTTCAGGATCGAACGGCTTCTCAAGGAAGTCGTAAGCGCCTAACTGTATCGCCTCCACCGCCATCGCAACGTCACCATGGCCGGTTATCATAATGACCGGTAAGGAATTATCCATGCTCATCAGACGTTTGAGGAACTGCATCCCGTTCATCCCCGGCATCTTGATGTCGCTGATCACTGCGCCGGGATAGCCAGGGCCAAGAAATTCAAGCGCCTCCTCGGCGCTGGCATAGGCTTGGGCATCAAACTCGGACAGAGCAAGCCATTGCTTGATCGATTGGCGCATATCCCGCTCGTCATCGACGATCGCGATTTTCATTGCATTTTCCATGGCGCCCTCATTCGGCGGCTTCCGCGCCCTGAATCAATGGCAGATGCACTTCGAACTCCGCACCTCCAACCTCTCTATTGCGAGCGGTCAGCCTGCCCTGCAAGTCCTTCACTATGCCGGACGAAATCGCAAGCCCCAGACCGGTGCCCTCACCCGGTGCCTTTGTGGTGTAGAACGGCTCAAACAGAGATTCGAGATTCTCGATCCCGGGACCGTTATCGCTCACCGCAATGGTGGCCATTCTGCCAGCTGATAGCGAAATGCTGATTGTCGGGCTTTCCTCAAGTCTTGTGGCATCGACAGCATTGCGCAGGAGGTTGACCAGCACCTGTTCAAGCCGAACGCGACCCGTCAGGATCATTACCGGTTCGGCGGGCAGGCTGCAGTCCAGAAGCACATTTCGTTCCTTAAGCAGAGGCTCCATAAGCGAGACCGCCGAAGCAACGCTGTCTCTTGCATCCGTGGGCTCGACCGCATCACTTTCCTTCCGGGCATATGACTTCAGCTGTCGGGTGATCGTGATCATTCTTTCGGTCAGCCCATCGACGCGCTCGACATTGGACATGGCTTCGGCCAGCCGCATCCTCTGCATCAGCAGCCTGGTGCCTGCCAGATACGTCTTCATCGCCGCAAGCGGCTGGCTGAGTTCATGGCTGACGCTTGCGGACATTTCACCCAGTGCAGCCAGTTTCGAACTCTGGACGATGGTCTGTTCGGCCATCTGCAGGTTTCTTTCCGCCCGCTCCCGTTCCTCGATTTCCCGCAGCAGCGTTTCGTTCAGCCTGCGCAGCTCAGCGGATTCGCGCTGGAAGAGCGCTGATCGAGCAAGCGCACGACGGCTGAAGAAGTAGAATCCGCTGGCCAGAAGTATGGCAAACAGCATGATCTCAAGAGCCAGAACGGTGTTGACCCGCTCACGCACGTCGGCATAGGTCGTGAAACTCACCATACGCCAGCCGTGAAATGGTATACGCCTCTCGATCCTCATTACCGCACCACCGCCATAGACCCTCGTTGCAGGTATCAGGGTCCAGTCGGACGTGGCCTCGATGGTTCGAACGATCACCGACGGCACCGGCATCGCAAGAAGGACTTCCTCCTCGGATAGCCCGCGCCACCTTGCCTCAGTCGCCAGAATGACCTTTCCCTCGCTATCGGTCACCAGCGCCGCATCGAAAACCGATAACCAGTACTGTTCGAACCGGCGAAGATTCGATCCGACAACGATCGCTCCGATCAGGTCGCCTCCGGTCTCGATGCGCCGCGAATGCATGAACTCCATCGAACCATTCTCTCTTACTATCGTGTTGAAGCCTGTATCGTTGGAACGCAGCGCCGATAGGAAGTAGGGCTCGGAGCGATGTATCGATCCGATGAGCTTGCGGTCGGTCGCGGCAACGGTTCGACCGCTCCCGTCCAGAAGCAGAATTGACTCGGTGGTGATTTCTTTCTGTATTTCAATGATATGCTGGGAAACCCGGGAAAAGTCGCCATCGCTCAACGCGCCGATGAGTTTGGGATCCCGCGATAGCAGCGACGTGACGACGGAACTCCGCTGCAGCTCACTCAGAAGACTTCCGACGAACAGCGCCTGACGTACCTCGGCACGGTTCTTGGACGAGGCCGTGTATCGCTCGGTAAGAAACGCGTTTGTGGTCCAGACTGCTGCTGCTGCCAGCACCAGGAACAGCGCCAACACTCCACGTGCGCGCCAGGAAAACCCGACCCGGGCCTTTTCCCTGCCTGCTGCGACTCGGCCCATGCCATACAGAGTAAACCCGAACGGGCTGACGCTCAAGCCACAGAGCCTAAGGCCGTGGCATTTGAGAGCAGGGCGGAGAACAAAGCCGTTCCGTCCGTGCATCCGTGAGCGGGCTCGGTGGCGCGTTCAGGATGTGGCATCAGACCAAGAACCCGGCGGTTCGAGCTCAGTATGCCCGCAATGTCTGCCGTCGATCCATTGGGATTATCCACATAGGTGAACGCAATTCCATCCTCTCCCTGAAGTCGGGAGATCTGCTCCGGGCTCGCGAAGAAGTTTCCGTCATGATGCGCGATGGGGAACTTAATCTGCCAGCCCTTCCGATAGGCGCTGGTGAACGCGCTGTCCACGGTCGCAACATTAAGGGGAGTGGGCCTGCAAATGTATTTCTGTCCTGCGTTTCGCAGTAATGCACCAGGAAGAATTCCCATTTCCGTCAGAACCTGGAAGCCATTGCAGACGCCTATGGCATAACCTCCGCGCCTCACATGAGCGCTCAGGGCCTGACAGACCGGTGACCTGGCCGCGATGGCGCCACAACGAAGGTAATCGCCGTAGCTGAAGCCGCCGGGGATTCCAACGATGTCGGTGCTGGGGGGCAGTTCGGTTTCCCGGTGCCAGACCATCTCGACCTGGGCACCCGCATTGCGGAAGGCGACCGCCAGATCTCGATCACAGTTGGAACCGGGAAACACGAGGATGGCGACTTTCACTGAAACATCCTTCCTGCCCCGCATTCGAAGACAGCTTCCGGTCTACAGGTATCGCCAGTGCACTTCAAACCGGGAACCTTAATCCTGGGGCCACCCCATGCATCGCCCGGATCCGCACCGGAAGTTTCGCTCACTCGAAAGCGGCGGAGGAATTCGGCGGATTCGCGTCAGTCACCGATCGGCGCCTCCCCTCCGATCTCGATTTCGTAACGTTCGATCACCGTATTGGCGAGCAGCTGATCGCACATGGCCTCGACAGCTTTCCGCGCCCGCTGCCCATCGCTTTCCTCCAGTTCCAGCTCAATCACCTTACCCTGCCGCACATCCCTGATCCCGTCGAATCCCAGCGATCCCAGCGCGCGCCGCACTGCCTCCCCCTGGGGATCAAGCACACCATTTCCAGGCATAACCGTAACTCTGGCCTTCAACTGTCCTCTCCAGTTTGCGGCTGGTTAAGACCGTCTGCCCATTCGAGCGGGTGGACGGTCAGTTGATCACATGCGGTTTGACGGCATGCGTGATGTTGGAAGGCAGCACACCCAGCCGACGCGCAACTTCGGTATAGGCTTCAGCCAGATTGCCCAGATCGCGGCGGAAAACGTCCTTGTCGAGCTTTCGATTCGAATGGATGTCCCAAAGCCGACAGGAATCCGGGCTGATTTCATCAGCGATGACCAGTCGATGGAAATCACCATCCCAGATACGGCCGATCTCGATCTTGAAGTCAACGAGCCGAATCCCGATCGCCATCATGACGCCAGACAGAAAGTCGTTGACCCGCAGCCCGAGCGCGACCATCTCGTCCAGATCCTGCTGGCTTGCCCAACCGAATGCAACGGCATGCTCTTCAGTGACAATCGGATCTTCCAGCTCATCGTTCTTCAGATAGAATTCGAGGACAGGACGCGGCAGCGACGTGCCCTCCTCAATTCCAAACCGTTCCGAAATCGATCCCGCGGCGACGTTTCGGACCACAACCTCTAGTGGAATGATCTCAACCTGCCGGATCAGCTGTTCGCGCATGTTGATTCGCTTGATGAAATGGGTGGGCACTCCGATGCCGTTGAGCCCGTTCATGAAATACTCGCAAAGGCGATTGTTCAGGACCCCCTTTCCATCGATCACGCTCTTTTTCCTACCGTTGAAGGCCGTGGCGTCGTCCTTGAAATACTGAACCAGTGTCCCGGGTTCGGGTCCCTCATAAAGAATTTTACCCTTACCTTCGTATAGTTTCTTTCGCCGCGCCATTGGATCTCCGATCTATGGACAGGATGGCCAAAGGTGCCAATCCGTTACGCGTTCTCATTAGGCCATGGGTGCGCGGGCTGCAAGGCTGGTCGCCCCATACGGCCGCGACCACCGGGGACCGGGAAGGCGACTGCAGATATTGTCGCAGCCGTCAGGCTTGCGATCATGGTTGCGAAATACCATATCAAAGCCAACCGATTTTCATCCCAGAGGACTGGACATATGACAACTTTCGAAGATCGCGAAAACGCTTTCGAGAACAAATTCGCCCGTGACGAGGAAATGAACTTCAAGGCCGTCGCGAGGCGTAACAAGCTCCTGGGGTTATGGGCGGCGGATCTGTTGGGCAAGTCCGGCGACGAAGCCGCGGATTATGCGAAGGAAGTCATAAAGGCGGATTTCGAGGAAGCCGGCGATGAGGATGTCTACCGCAAGGTTGCTGGCGATCTTGGAGATGCTGCCGACGAACCAACGATACGTGCGAAAATGCGGGAATTCCTCGCCGACGCAAAGGACCAGCTGTTCAAGGAATCCTAGATGACTCCGGGCGTGTGGCGGTAACTCCACCATCAAAAGCCCGCCAGCCACACTTCTTCAGCTCCCGGGGCTGCTGACGCCACCTACCAGCAGGTCTGGCGCCGACCATTCCGGCAGAAGGATGGAATGATGACCGATTCGGCCCTGAGGCGGCATCGCAACAGGGTCGGTCTGGGCGCTCCTGGGGCTGAAATCAAGTATTTTTCATAATCATTATCAATTTTATGAATTTGCATCATAGTTGATTCGCTGGCATCCGAAACATGATGGACATGCCTCACTCGACAGGCGCAGTTTGCCAAGGACAGCCAGCCCCATGCATCCCCCGGTTCTTTCCAACCTGCTGGACTCCCGTGGCTGGATTCTCACCGATGGCGCGACAGGCACCAACCTTTTCAACATGGGACTCGCCGCCGGTGAAGCTCCCGAAATCTGGAATGACACCAATCCCGGGAGGATCCGCACACTTCACCGTGTCACCATCGCAGCTGGCAGCGACCTGTTTCTCACCAACAGTTTCGGATCGAATGCCGCCCGGCTCAAACTCCACGACGCGCAGTCCCGTGCCTTTGAGCTGAGCCGAATCGCAGCGGAACTGGGACGGGAGGCTGCCGATGCGGTCGGACATCCAGTCATCGTCGCTGGGTCCATGGGCCCAACCGGAGAGATCATGGCCCCGATGGGAGAGCTGACCCATAGGGAAGCGGTGGAGATTTTTCAGGAACAGGCCGAAGGGCTGAAAGCCGGTGGGGCGGATCTGCTCTGGGTGGAAACCATCTCCGCAGTGCAGGAGTTCAGGGCGGCGGCCGAGGCGGCCGCCAACGCGGACATGCCCTGGTGCGGAACAATGACCTTTGACACCGCTGGACGCACAATGATGGGGGTCACCTCTGCCGACATGGTGAAACTGGTGGAGACTCTTCCAGACGGGCCTTTCGCATTCGGAGCAAACTGCGGCGTTGGCGCGAGCGACCTTCTGCGCACCATTCTTGGCTTCGCCATGCGTGACAGCTCCCGCCCCATTATCGCGAAAGGAAATGCTGGAATTCCAAAATACGTCGATGGCCATATTCACTACGATGGAACGCCCGAACTTATGGCGGAATATGCCGTACTCGCCCGGGACTGCGGCGCAGGCATCATCGGTGGCTGCTGCGGTACGACTCCAGAGCATATTTCCCGAATGCGCGCTGCCCTGGAGCACCGTCCCCGCGGCCAGCGTCCCACACTTGAGAGGATCGCCGAGATGCTCGGCCCGTTCAGTTCTCCAGGAGATGGCATTGGCGGTCCAGCCAACCAGGGCTCCACCCGCCGCAGGCGCAGGCGCCGACGGTGAGGCATGCATCAGAACAATGACAGCTGATCGCTCTGGCGTGCCGGAACGCGGAAGAGGTCCGTTCGTAGCGGTGCCAGCCTACGCTTCAGCCCCAGCCGCGAAGAGGCGATCCTGAACCGTTGCGCAAGCAGGTCCGCGAAGGCTCCGGTGCCCCTCATTCGCCTGCCCCATTGCGGATCATAGTCGCGACCTCCCTGGATGTCGCGCACCCGCCCCATGACATGCGCCGCGCGTTCGGGAAACCGCTCTTCGAGCCAGGTCCGAAACAGGCCAGCCACTTCAAGCGGTAGTCGTAGCATCACGTAGCTGGCCGCAACGGCACCTGCGTCACGAGCCGCAGCCATAATCCGCTCCATCTCATGGTCGGTAAGGGCAGGCACGATGGGCGACACCATCACCCGAACTGGACATCCAGCCCTGGTGAGCCGTTCGATCGTTCGCAGCCGACGGGTCGGTGCGGGTGCCCGTGGCTCCATCTTCCGCGCTATGTCCGGATTCAGTGTCGTGACCGAGATTCCAGCCCGAGCCATTCCCGCCTGACCCATTTCGCCAAGGATGTCGACGTCCCGCTCGATAAGCGTACCTCTGGTGACAATCCCAACCGGATGCTGGAATTCCTTCAGGACCTGCAGGATCCGCCGGGTAACACCAAACTCACGCTCAATTGGCTGGTAGGGATCGGTATTGGTGCCAAGGGCAATGACCTTGGGGCGGTAACCTGGGCGGGACAGCTCCCTTTCAAGTACATCTGGAGCCTCAGGCCTGGCGATCAGCCTGGTCTCGAAATCCAGCCCCGGCGACAGCCCGAGATAGGCATGCGTCGGCCGCGCGTAGCAGTAAACGCATCCATGCTCGCAGCCTCGATAGGGATTGATCGAGCGTTCAAAACCAAGGTCGGGAGAGGAGTTGACGGTGATTGCCCGGCGGGGGCGTTCAACACTGACCTCGGTTCGCAGAGGCGGAAGATCCGATTCGATGTCCCATCCGTCTTCCACGTCTTCCCGATGCGTGGAGTCGAACCTCACCGCAGGGTTGCTGGATGTCGCGCGGCCTTTCCGGCGCTCAGCGGGTATCCGGTATGTTCCAATGATTCTCATTGACTCCGAATCATAGAACATATCAGGAACATTTTGCAACTCTTCCGGAGCGCCCGGAAATCGATTCGTCGGTTGCGGTGCTCTCTATGTCGCGACCAGTCTAGTTTGCCATGCCAATTGGGCACATGTAAGGCAGGACCAGCATGGGCGTCCGCATGGTTCCGGAGTGCTACTATGTATGATGATGACGAAGTAGACGACATTGTTCTGAGCGAACTCAGCGACGAAGAGCTTGTTCCTCAGATGTTCGACGATCTTTATGACGGTCTCAAGGAAGAGATCGAGGAAGGCGTGCAGATCCTGCTCGACCGCGGATGGGCTCCCTACAGGGTCCTGACCGAGGCTCTGGTGGGCGGAATGACAATTGTCGGAAACGACTTCCGCGACGGTATCCTGTTCGTGCCGGAAGTGCTGCTTGCAGCCAATGCGATGAAAGGCGGCATGGCGATCCTGAAGCCTCTGCTCGCGGAGACCGGCGCTCCGCGCATGGGCAAGATGGTGATTGGAACCGTAAAGGGCGACATCCATGACATAGGCAAAAACCTGGTGTCGATGATGATGGAAGGTGCGGGTTTCGAGATCGTCGATCTGGGGATAAACAATCCGGTGGAGAGCTTTCTGGAAGCACTCGTTCGGGAGGAAGCGGATATCCTTGGCATGTCAGCGCTACTGACAACCACAATGCCATATATGAAGGTTGTCATCGACTCTCTGGTTGAGAAAGGAATGCGTGACGACTACATCGTTCTGGTCGGCGGCGCTCCGCTGAACGAGGAGTTCGGTCGGGCCATCGGAGCCGACGCCTATTGCCGCGACGCCGCCGTTGCGGTCGAGACGGCAAAGTCGTTCATCGCCCGCAAGCACAATCTACTTGCTGCCGTGTAGTGGCGGTCACGAATCGGCGGACCCTGGGGCCGCTATCGGACATCGGTCCATTGTCCATCACGGAGTCCTGAGAACGCTGGCAGCGATGGATCTGGAGGATACGCGATGCCATTCACCCGGTTTGCGCTGATCGTTGCGGTCGTTGTGGCGGGTGCCGGAATGACCCTCTGGCTGGGCTTTCTCGTTGCATCGCCAGTTGGCGCTGATGGGTCGGTGTCCCCATTCGCGGTTCCAGCGGCACTGGCGATCGCCATAGCCCTGCGTCTCTTCGCGAGCGGAAAGAAGATGCAGCGCGATGGCCACCCTGGGCGGTACCGGAAATGAGGCACCGGCCAGTCCCCCGGATAGGACCGCTCACGGTGAGCCGATCCAGATGAACGCATGTGCCATCACCGCAGAGGCAGCATCGCTCCTGCCAGCGGTGCCTGACCAGCGGTGCCGGGCGTTGGGAGGCCGCATGGGATGATTCCTGAAGACCACATACTGACTGCGGAAGGCATGGCGCTTCAACCGTCAGGGGGCCGCGTGCTTCTGATCGCATGCGGTGCCCTCGCAAGGGAAATACTGGCCGTCATTCAGGCGAACGGGTGGACCCATATGGATCTGACCTGCCTACCCGCAATCCTTCACAACCATCCCGAGCGGATCTGCGGCGCGGTGCGATCCGCCTTCGATAGACACCGGCATGATTACGCCACGATCAATGTGGTCTATGCCGATTGTGGCACCGGAGGCGGATTGCGTGATCTTTGCGATGAGCTCGGCGTTGAAATGGTCGAAGGCCCTCACTGTTATTCCTTTTTTGAGGGAAATGACGTTTTCCGGAAACGTGCGGAAGACGAATTCACCGCATTCTACCTCACTGATTTCCTGGTAAGGCAGTTCAATGCCTTCGTGTGGAAACCGCTCGGCCTCGACCGTCACCCGGAACTGCGTGACATGTATTTTGGAAATTACGACAGGCTGGTCTATCAGGCGCAGACCAATGATCCGGCACTGGACGCCAAGGCAGCGGACTGCGCCAGACGGCTGAACCTGGCTTATGAGCGGCGGTTCACCGGTTATGGAGATCTTGCCAGAACCCTTGAACGCTGGTCCTAGGCCAGGCTGGTGGCCAGCCCACGAATGCGCTCGACCATGGATCGCAGTCCATTGGATCTCTGCGCCGTAAGGTGATCGTGGAGCTCAAGGCGGGCAAATTCAGCGCCAGCATCGACCTTCAGCACCTCTCCAACGGTCAGGCCGCCATAGAGCGCCCTGAGTACGGCGATCAAACCCCGAACAATCATGGCGTCGCTGTCGCCGCGAAATGAAAAGATCGCACCAGGCCCCTGCCCCTCGATCACTGGCACGATCCAGACCTGGCTCGCACAGCCGTGGACCTTCGTTGCCGGTACCCGCATCGACTCCTCAAGCGGCTCCATCGCCTTTCCCATTTCGATGACGTACCGATAGCGATCCTCCCAGTCTTCCAGGAAGCTGAACGTCTCCGCAATTTCCTCGAACTCTGGACGAGCCATTGGGGCACCTGCTGCGTTTGACGTGAGGTATGACGCCGACCCGCAAAGTTCCAGAGGAAGAGCGGAATTTTGCGGGCGAAGAAGTCCGCACGGCTTTGCCCTAACCGTTGAGGATGCGTGGCTGATCCCCGTTATGCAGCACTTGGCTGACGAGAACCAGTCGCCAGGATCGTCAATACCCACCGAACCGGAAGCCGTTCCGCAACGGGCGATGACATGAACAGGGATGACTGGCGGCAGGAGATTCCCGACGGAACACATGAACTGCAGGCAAATCCCGTTCGAAAGAAAATCCGGAAGCGTTACCAGCCCCGGTTCACACTCTCCCCCTGGTCAGGGATATGCAGCCGATGGTGCCACAGACCGACCCAACGGACACCGGGTCATTCGCCACGGCACCCGGATTCGCGGTCTGACAGTATCACCAGGGCCAGGCGGCCAGGTCTTCCAGGGCAGGATTGAGCATGTAGACGGCTTATGGCTCATGGCCATTCCGGTCTCAGTGAAGTTGACCAGAGACCGGAATCTTGCGCAAACAGCTTTTCAAGACCAAACTCTTAAGCTAACGTGGATTTGGACCAGCGTGAGGGCGGGCATGACAGGCAGGATTATCTTGGCGCTGTTTGCGGCAGTGGCAGTCGCAATTGCGGGTTGTTCATCGGATTCCCGGACCGCCTCCAGTAACACCGGACAGGACAGAGTATCTGATGCCACCGATATCTGGGTGCCTACCATACGTGGTCTGGTGCAGGAAGTCATCACACTGAAGCTTGAGCCAACTGCGGAAGGAGCGATCATCCAGGCCGCTGGCCTACCACTCCGGCAGGGATTCTATGACAGTGAGCTTGTTCCGGTTAAGCCAGAAGGCGCCGACGACGATGTCCTGAGCTTTGAGTTCCGCATCACCTCCCCCCCGAAGAGAACTCCGGCGGGTACTCCCATATCGCGGGAAGTCCTTGCGGCAACGTCCATCTCAAGACGGGCACTGGCGGAAGTGACCATGATTCGGGTGATTTCAGCCACCAATGCGCTATCCGTGCGTCCATGAATCCGGTTCGTATCAGGGCGGCGGACGGGACGCTGCAACCAGGGTGATACATCCAGCATCCCCCCTGTTACATTGCGGACTTGCAGCCTTAGGTCTCCAGCACCTTGATCCTGTTGCCTCGCGCGGCCAGAGCGAGCTTTCCGTCGCAGAGCCTTAATGCATCACCGCCAAACACCTCTCGCCGCCATCCGCTAAATGCGGGAAGATCACGCCTTCCGGCCGCGATGGCGTCCAGGTCGGCGGCGGTGGCAATGAGTCTCTGCGCCACACCGGCCCTTTCAGAACTCGCCTTGAGCAGCACACGCAGGAGATCCGCCAAAGCGGAGTTGACCTGCTGCGTTTCCCTGCGCGCATCGATTCTCGGACGGTCAGCTGGTGGCACCGCAAGCCCCCGCTCAATGGCGGCAATGATTCCCTGCGCGACTTTCGGTTTTCGCGCTTCACGCTGCAGCAGGCGGGACCTTGAGAGATCGTTCATCGACTTCGGACGAGACGAAGCGAGCTCAAGAAGGGCATCGTCGCTGAAAACACGGTTCCGAGGCACGTTGCGGGACTTTGCCAGGGATTCGCGGTAACTCGCCAGTTCGCGTACCACTGAGAGGTATCTGTCGGACCTGTCCCGGACCCTGATGCGCCGCCAGGCATCCTCAGGTCTGATCACGTAAGTGTCTCCTGTCGTCAGAACCCGCAACTCCTCTTCCAGCCAGTGCGCACGACCCGACGTCTCAAGTTGCCCGTTTAGATGCTCATAGATTTTCCGTAGATGGGTCACGTCGGCAAGCGCGTATCGCTTCTGCGCATCGGACAGGGGACGCCTTGACCAGTCCGTGAAACGGGGTCCCTTGTCGAGCGACTTTCGGACAATTTTTCGGACAAGGGTTTCGTAGCCCACTTGGTCGCTGAAGCCACAGACCATGGCTGCAATCTGCGTGTCGAACAGGGGAGCGGGGATCACACCACCATCGATAAAGAATATCTCGATGTCCTGGCGAGCGGCGTGAAACACCTTCACGACATTCGTGTCGCGAAAGAGCTCATAGAGCGGTTCAAGCGACAGTCCTTCCGCCAGGGGGGTCGACCAGAACGGCGCTGTCCTTTCCATCTCCGGGTATGGCGAGCTGAACCAGGCAAAGCCGGGAATAGTAGGTACGTTCGCGGATGAATTCAGTATCCGCCGTCACATAGGGGCACAGTGCGGCGCGAACACAGAATGCCGCCAGTTCCCTGGTCGTGGTGATCATATTCATCTGGTTAACCCTGACTCGGGACAGAATTCCGTGCCGGCCACCTGCCTCACCGGAAGCATTTCCAGGGACTGGGACGACGCCGACAGATTTACGGGTCTTCGCTCACCCCTGGCAAAACGGTCCAGCACCGCCGGATAGAGCCGATGCTCCTGCCCAAGCACCCGTGCTGCGAGGGTCGCCGGGGTGTCACCCGATTCGACAGGAACACGGGCCTGACCCAAAATCGGACCGTCATCAAGCCTGTCGGTTACCAAATGAACCGTGCAGCCGTGCTCCCTGTCACCCGCCTTCAAGGCCCTTGCATGGGTATTGAGACCCCTGTGGCGAGGAAGAAGCGAGGGATGAATGTTCAGGATTCGGCCCTCATACCGGGTGATGAATACGGAGGTCAGGATTCTCATGAAACCGGAAAGGCAGATGATGTCGGGCCGCACTCTATCGAGTTCACCGATCATGGCGGCTTCAAAGGAAGCGCGGTGGGGATAGTCACCGTGATGAACCACCGCGGCTGGGATGTTTCGCATTGCCGCCTTCCGCAGGCCACCCGCCTGGGATTCGTTGGAGAGCACCAGAACGGGGCGTGCCACGCCGCCCTCCTCCATACCGTCCACAAGGGCTGCCAGATTGGTGCCGCGGCCAGAAATCAGGATCGCGACCCGTTTGCTCATGACAGGCATCCTGAAAAGCGTACCCCCTGTCCCGGCTCGACGACACCAATGCGATGAACCTTCTCTCCGGTATTCTCCAGAGCTGCAGTCACGGCCTCTTCGGCATCCGGCGCAACTGCTAGGACCAGTCCGATTCCAGCATTGAAGGTCTTCAGAAGCTCGGCCTCCGCAACATCTCCGACCCCGAGCAACCATCCGAACACCGGCGGAAGCGCCCAAGACTCCAGGTTGATCGCGGCGCCTAGACCCGCTGGCAGCAGCCGTGGCACATTTTCCATCAGACCACCACCGGTAATATGGGCAATTCCATGAACGCCACCCGATCTCACGGCGGCCAGCGCGGCATGTACATATATTCTCGTCGGCATCAGCAATGCTTCTCCCAGCGACATATCGGCGAAGGGTGCGGGATCATCCCAGGCCAACCCTGCATGTTCCACCAGCTTTCGAACCAGGGAATATCCGTTGGAATGCACACCGTTGGAACCCAGTCCCAGGAGCGTGTCTCCAGGGCGAACGTCAGCCGGCAGTCCCGCTCCGCGTTCAACCGCACCAACGGCGAAGCCGGCAAGGTCGAAATCCGCCTTTGCGTACATGCCGGGCATCTCCGCCGTCTCGCCCCCGATCAAGGCACATCCACTGGCCCTGCATCCGGCCGCGATTCCGTTAATCACCCGCTCCGCGACCTCGACATCAAGTTTTCCGGTGGCTAAATAATCAAGAAAAAACAATGGCTCCGCGCCTTGGCAGATCAGATCGTTGACACACATTGCGACCAGATCGATGCCAATCGAATTGAAGTGACCAGTGTCGATGGCAATACGCAGTTTGGTGCCAACGCCATCGGTGGCGGCAACGAGCACCGGGTCGGAATAGCCAGCCGCCCTGAGGTCGAACAGACCGCCAAATCCCCCGAGACCGGCCATAGCCCCGGTGCGTGCGGTGGATCTGGCCGCAGGTCCGATTCGGTCGACTAGTGCCCTGCCCGCGTCAATGTCGACTCCCGCTTCGGCATATGTCAGATCGGCTCGTGTGTTCATGAAAATCCACAAGCGGCCCGCGTCACTCCGCAACCCCAATGGATACATCGGCATTCAATGGCGAAACCAGCCGGGCATTCGCCAAACGCACATCGCTCTTTACCCAGGCTAATACGCCAGGATCGGAGACGAACATGCTGACAGCCCACCATATCGCGTCGCCCACTACCAGATATCGCTAACCGCTTCTAGCAGCATGCCATATGGAACGGCAAGGAAATCTTCAGGAAACAAGGATCGATCATTTCCCACTCAAGTGTCAGACAAGTTGCGTCGGGAAAGATTCCACCACTCCCTCACTCTTTCCGCTTGCCTGGTCCGGTAACGCCATCAATGCCGTCCTGCAGGTTCATTCCAATTGCATCACCGATCTTCTTCAGCGCCGGTAACTGGACAGCCATGTCCATGATCGAGTCAAGCGCCTGATTGACCACCGGCCTGTCACTTCCTTCGCCGCCACCCGCACCCGATATGCCGCCGGAAATATGGTTGATGCTGATCCCCTTGATTTTCTCCGCAGGTTTCACCATTTCTCCGACGATCTTCGGCATGACCTCCAGTCGGGCCTTTTCCAGCTCCATCGCGATCAATGCATCCGAACGGGCGTTTTCGGCCTCGATCCGTGCCCTGGCAGCCTCGGTTTCAACCTGTCTGGTGAATTTTGCCGCTTCATCCCCGGATCTGCGGGCGGCAGCCCTGTCCTTGGCCACTGCCGCTGCTGACTGCGCCGCGATCCCTTCTCGCCTGGCGGCAGCTTCCGCTTCGGCTTCCGCGGCAATCAGGCCAAGTTCCTTACGCCGTTCCGCTTCCGCCACCGCCTTTGCCGTCTCGACAGCCGCAGCTGCTTTCACCGCCTCGGCCCGGGCCGCTTCGGCCTCGGCCTCGGCCCTGCTTTCCTCCTGGCTCTTTGCCGCAACAGCAATGAGACGGTCCTGCTCCGCGATTGCCAGCGACTGTTCACGTGCGATCTCAGCCGCCTGAATCCGGCGTTCCATTTCGATTCGTGCCGCTGCCGCCGACTGCTCGCTTTCCGCCTTGCGCATTGCGACCTCGGCCAGCTGCGCTGCCGAAAGGGTTTCGATTTCCTGCTGCTGCGCAATCTGCGCACGTCGCTCCTCAAGGTCGATCTCCAGGCTGCGACGGGACGCCTCCATTGCCGCACGACGCACGGAGACCTCGGCATCCGCATCGATTTCGGCACGCTCCTTCTTGGACTTGGCGATCACCTCGGCGAGTTTGCGCATTCCAACCGCGTTGAACGCGTTGTTTTCGTCAAGCGAGGCGAACGGTGTCTGGTCCAGCGCCGTTAGTGATACGCTGTCCAGTTCCAGCCCGTACCGCACCAGGACCTCTCTCAGCGACTCACGCACTTCGGCAACAAAGGCGGCCCGGTTTTCATGCAGTTCATCCATCGTCATCCGGGCTGCGACCGAGCGCAGCGCATCAACCATCATTCCATCCACCAGCGAGCGCAGCTGGTCGGCCTGGAATGTCCTCTTTCCCAGGGTCTGGGCCGCACGGGCAATCGCATCGTCGTTCGATGCAACCGACACATAGAACTGTGCCCCCACATCCACCCGCATCCGGTCCTTGGTAATCAGGGAGGATCCATCCGTGCGCTGCACGTCCAGACACAGGGTCTGCATATTCACGCGACTGACCTCGTGAAAATACGGAATCGCCATCGTTCCACCGGCTTTCACGACTTTCTGACCACCGATGCCCGTCCGGACAAGGCTGACCTCATTCGTGGCCCGTTCATAGAACCATGCGATCACCACGACGATAATCGCGAGGATGACGAGAAAAAGAATCCAGGCAAGTGCGCTCACTTTCCCACCCTTTCTTGGCTATAGCCCATGCGTCCGGCACAGGATGTTGGAAGACATGCCACCGTCAGACGTAATGTTTGCACCACGCAGCCACGTGGTCATGTCGGAAAGTAGAAACGCCACGACCGGGGCGATGTCCTCAGGTGTTCCCGGTCGGTCCATGATCTTCCGGTCCTCTTCGGCCCGTTTGCCGAGGGTTGCGAGGAAATCCTTCAGGATCGGTGTGTCAACCGGCCCGGGACTGACGGCGTTCATCCGAATGCCCCGGTCCCGCCAGGTCCAGCGGTTCTGCATCGTCCAGGCAATCAGCGCCTCCTTGGAAAAGAAGTAGGACCGCCCGCCTTCATTAGTGACATTCCACCTGTCAATGAAGGATCGGATGTCGCCAAAGCCAAGGCTTTCCGATGCCTTGATGGCATCCACCGACTGAGCCCAGCCAAATCCGGCCAGCGAGGCAAGATTCACGATTGAGGCTCCGTCGTTCAGTTTGGGAATGATCAGGTTGGTGAAATACTTAAGCCCGACGAGATTCACCGCCAGCACCTTTTCGGCAGGAGCGGTCGGTGGCAGGCCGGCAATGTTTGCCACACCGTCAATGCCGGAGGGCAGGACATCGACAAGGGCCTCGATCGTAGGGCCATCGCTCAGGTCAGCGCGGTAGAATTCCTCAAGGTGGTCAAAGTTTTTGTTTATGTCGATACCAAGAACCTCCGCCCCCTGCCCGGCAAGAACACGAGCGGTCTCCAGGCCGATACCGGACGAGGAACCGGTAACCACGATACGTTTGTTTCTGACGAGGTCATTCATTGTTCAGAACACCGGTGGGAAGGGTTTCTGTCCGCGGTCAAGCGTGATCCAGCGGGTTTCAGAGAAGCTTTCAAGCGACCAGCGTCCGCCATAGCGACCAAGGCCGCTGGCCTTGGTGCCTCCGAAGGGAGCGTGGGCTTCGTCGTTTACCGTGGCACAGTTCACATGGCACATGCCGGTTTCGAGCTGCTGGACAATGTCCATCGCCCGGTGCTCATCGTCGGTGATTATCCCCGACGACAGACCGTATTCGGTGTCATTATTCATCAGGATGGCTTCGGCGTCGGTTCGAAATGGCACGACCACCGCAACAGGCCCGAATGTCTCATCCCGCCAGATATCCATATCGGGGGTGACATGGGTGACAATCGTTGGTTCGACAAAACGCCCGTCGACACCGCCGCCAAGTGCGAATCTGGCACCCTTGGCGACGGCGTCCTCCAGCTGGTGCTTTACCCGGGCCGCCTGACGATCATTGATCAGGGGGCCAATGACATTGGATCTGTCAGCAACGTTGCCGGTCTTCAGCCTGCCCGCACGGGAAACAAAGCCCTGCAGGAAGGTGTCGTAAACCTTCTCCTGTACAAGCACCTTCTCGACGCTCATGCATATCTGACCCTGATGCATGAAGGCGCCAAAACTCGCCGCAGATGTGGCGCGCTCCATGTTGGCGTCTTCCAGAACGATGAGACTGTCCTTGCCGCCCAGTTCGATACAGGCCTTTTTCAGATGCGCCCCGCATTTGGCGGCGATCCGACGACCAACAGCGGTGGACCCAGTAAAGGCGATGCCTTTGACAGCCGGGTTGTCGACAAGCTCGTCTCCGACCTCGGCAACGTTGTCACGCGAACAGGTGATGACATTGAATACGCCCGGCGGAACGCCCGCCTCCTCCATCACCTCGGCGAAGAACAGGCCACCCATATAGGGCGTTTCCTCCGAGGGTTTCAGGACAATGGTATTTCCCATGGCCATGGTGAAGGAAAATGGTCGCGAGGCAAGAATCCCCGGAACGTTCCAGGGGCTTATCACACCGACGACGCCCATGGGCACCCGAACCGCCTGCGAGATCTTTCCGTTCATCGACGGCAGAACCTCCCCGATCGGAGCATAGCAGACAGCTGCGGCAGCCTTGAATATCTCAGGCATCACCTTGGTCTCATAAACTCCCTTGCCATACCACCCACCGCCTTCGGACTGGGCTGCAGCGACAAAGTCAGGTGCACGACGTTCGATCACTTCGGCGATTTTCAGCATGAAGTCCGCACGCTCCTGGAACTTCAGTCCAGACCAGGACGGAAAGGCTGCGTCGGCAGCCTCGATGGCGAGACGGGTATCCGACGCAGCCGCGTCCGGAACCTGTGCCCAGACGCTTCCATCCGAAGGGTTCAGATCCTGAAACCTGGAGGTCGTCTGCCGCCACTGGCCATTGATATACAGGCCCATGATAGTTGGTGCGGCGCTGGCTGCATCAAGCATGATCAATCCCTTTCAAACTGGCCCGATGAACGTCGACGATATACTTCGACCCGTGGGCGACGATAGATCTCTATCACAGGAGGAGGTCTGTCCGTTTCCTGTGAATTCCGTGTCTGCGCCTCCGCGGCCACTGATGAGCGTCTGGGCAGCGTGGGCCGGGAGCGGCGTGCGGCGTTTGCCGCCTGTTCGATATCCTTCAGAACCGCGGACAGCCGATCATCGGCCGTTCTCTCGGCACTGATGGCCACCTTGCCCGCAGCCGAGTGCTTTGTATCTCCTGAAACACGGACTGCGGATTTGACTATGTCGTCGATCGACATTCCAATCTGTTGCTCGGCGCTTCTGCGTGGAGTCGAAGCTTTCGCGGCAGGTGCAGTGTAGGGTACTTCGGCCGGTGCGCTGGGCTGGACCGGTTTCGCCACCGTCCCGCCACCCGCACCGAGATACGCCTTCTGCACCGCCGGGTCACGCGCCAGTCTCTCAGCCGAATCCTCGTGTACGATATGTGCGTTCTCCAGCAGATAACCCCGGTCGGCAATGGCCAGGGACTGCCTGGCGTTCTGCTCGACCAGCAGAACGCCAATTCCCGCATTCCTTACTTCGGTCAGGTTCTGGAACAGCTCCCTGCACAGAAGCGGGGACAGGCCCAGCGACGGTTCATCCAGCATCAGAACCTGCGGGTTGGACATGATGGCCCGGCCAATGGCGACCATCTGCTGCTCGCCGCCTGACATGGTCCGGGCGATCTGTCCCTGACGCTCCGCCAGTTTCGGGAACAGACCCAAAACACGCTCCAGATTGGCGGCTTCATCTTCCCTCGCCCGATCGGAATACGCGCCAAGTATGAGGTTTTCCTTCACGGTGAGGTCGCCAAATATACCCCGCCCCTCGGGGACCAGCGCCACTCCAGCCTCGACGATCCCGTCCGGAGTCAGGTCGTTGATCGGATGATCGTCGATATTGACCTCCCCGCGAACCTGACCCTCGCAAATTCCACTGATCGCGCGCAGAAGCGTCGACTTACCAGCGCCGTTGGCGCCAAGAATGACTACGATCTCACCCTTGTCGACGCGAACCGACACGTCATCCAACGCCCTGTGCTGGCCGTAGGAAACCGAGAGATGTCTGACCTCAAGCATCGTCATCTCCCAGATAGGCCCGGATCACCTCCGGGTCCAGGAGAACGTCGTCGGGCGTGCCTTCCGCGATCTTCCTACCAGATGACATCACGACGCAGCGATCGCAGAGCGAGCGAATGGCATCCATTACATGTTCAACCAGAATGACCGTTCGACCTTCGTCACGCAGGTCGTGAATCAGCTCTATTCCGGTTTCCATCTCGGTTGGGTTCAGTCCGGCAAGCCACTCGTCCAGGAGCAGGATTTTTGGTTCACCTGCCAGCACTCGGGCAAGTTCCACTCGCTTCTGGTCGATATATGTCAGCGAGGCGATCGGCGCATGGCTCATGGCGTCCATACCGACGCGTTCCAGCATCCTGTGCGCATGTTCCTCAGCCTCGCGACCCCAGAGACGGCGATGGCCGAAGACGGCGCCCGCGATCACATTCTCCAGCACCGTGAGTGACCGCAGAAGCCTTACGAGCTGGAACGTGCGACCGACGCCCCTGCGGGAAATCTCCCGTGCGGGCAGGTCCGAAATCCGGCGGCCCATCATCGAGATGGTTCCGGCTGTCGGCCTGAACACGCCCGAAATCATGTTCATCACCGTCGTCTTGCCTGAGCCGTTGGGCCCGATAATTCCGATCATCTCGTGTTCGCCGACCTGAAATTCCATCCTGTCGACGGCGACAAGCCCGCCAAAGCGCCTGGTGACGCCAGATACCGAGAGAACGCTGCCTGATTGCCGCATCAGTCCCTACCCCCGCGCATTGCCGCCACGGCCTGTTCCAGCCGTCCGACGATGCCGTGGGGCAGAACATAGACGATCAGCAGGAATATCAGGCCGATCAGCATCGTCGTCTGGTTCGGCATGTTGATCGACACCCACTCCCAGACCAACATGAACGGGATCACGCCGACGATCGGTCCCCAAAGTCGACCGGCCCCACCGAGAAGGGCCATGATGACTACCATGAAGCTAAGCTCGGGTGAAAAGACCTGGTTGGGTTCAATGTAGCTGTATCGAGGGGCAATCACCGCACCGACAAGGGCGGCGAAGAAGCCGGTCGTCATGAATAGAATGATTTTGGACGTGGCGGTGTTGATACCGACATGGCGCGCGACGGTTTCATCGTTGCCAATGATGCGCAGCGCAAAGCCAATCCGTGAACGGTTAACCCACCAGCCGAGCAGGTAGACCGCCGCCGCGATGGCCAGAAGCATCCAGTAGATATGGGCCTCGGTGAAGTCGGTCAGGACATAGAGGCCGCGCGATCCCAGGAAGTTGTTCTGGATCCAGCTGACGAGGTTCCGGATCATCTCGGCCAGACCCAGAGTGAAGATCACGAAATAGACACCCGACAGGCGCAGTGTGGCCCAGCCTATCAGGCCGGCCAGGACCAGCGCCACGAAGGGAGAAACGGCGGCCATCAGCCAGAAGGACAGATCGTAATCGCTCATCCCCGTGGCAACCAGGTAGCCCCCCACACCAAAAAACGCACCTGAGGCCAGCGAAATGTAGTGGGTCGGCCCGGAAAAGATCACCCAGCTGGTACAGAGCGCGATATACATCATCGCGTTCACGCCAATCGACAGCCAGTAACTGTTCACCACCAGCGGCACAAAGGCGGCGGCAATGGCGACGACAATGGCGATCAGGATTTCTTTCACGCCACCATTCATGCCGTACGTCTCCCGAACAGGCCCTGCGGACGGAACAGCAGGATCAGGACGAAGATCAGATAGGCCGAGGCCAGAGTCAGTCCCGGATCTATCAATGTGGCGACCATGGTTTCGACGACACCAAGAATGACCGCCGCGACGATGGCACCACGAATTTCGCCGACACCACCCATGATCACGATGATCAGCGCTTTCATGGTAAAGACCACGCCTACAGATGCATCAAGCGTGATGAAGGTCGAGATGAGCGATCCGCCAATGGCGGCCACCGCACCACCGAGCGCAAAGGCGAGGGCTGAAATCCTGGTTACGTTGATGCCGACAAGCCCTGATGCCTCGGTGCTGACGGCCACGGCCCGCACGGCAACGCCAGGGCGCGTGTGGTTCAGCCAGAGATATAGCGCACCACCAATCGCTGCAGCGAGAAGGAAGGCGACGAGGCGGTTCAGGGAAGAGGTTGAGCCCAGAATCGAAATCGGCTCGGACAGGTATTTGTAGGCGAAGAAGCCACCCTCTATCGAGATCATGATTCCGACCAGAAAAAAACTCATGCCAAAGGTCGCGAGGATCGAATCCACCTCCAGCTGTCCCTGGCTTCTGGACCGCCGCACCAGAGGGGTCAGAAGAAAACGGTAGATCAGCCAATTGCCGACGAAGGAAACCGGGCCGACAATGAAGATGGTCAGAAGCGGGCTGATCTGGGCGTTGATATACAGCCAGAATGCCGCCAGCGCCCCAAGAACCAGAACCTCTCCGTTGGCGAGGTTCATGATGCGGGCCACCCCGTATTGCAGGTTCAGCCCCATCGCAACCAGCGCGTAGGTACCCGCAAGCAGCAATCCCGAAACGACGATATCCATATGGTCTGATGTCCAAAGAAATTTTCAGGGTTGCCAGGCAGTCCGGAGAGTGCCTGGCAAAGGGAGTCTGAATTACTTCCAGCCGTCTTTCAGGCGAACTTCGGCAGCACCGTCCACGTTGACGCCCTTTACGCCACGGAAAACGCCGTCCTGCCACTGACCGACGGTCCAGAACTTGTAGGACACGTTGTTTTCGAAGTTCAGTTCACCCATGACCGTATTGAACGAATTATTCCTGATGTATTCGGTCACGGTGTCACGATCGAGCGTTCCAGAACCCTCAATTGCCTGCGCCAGAACTTCCAGTGCCGCATAGGTGTTGGCGGATGCCCAGTAATCGGCGGTCCTGCCGGTCACTTTCTGGTGTGCGTCACGATATGCGGCGATCAATGGATCGTCGACATTGGTACCGCCCGCGCCCAGCACGTTGTCAACCTTTGAGCCATAGGCGTCGAAGAAGGCCGGGAAGGATGTCGCCACGGCGGAATAGTAGATTTTCACATCCAGGTCCTCGATGATGGCCTGCTCAGCGAGAGCGAAGGAATCCGGTGGATAGGACCAGGCAACGAAGGCGTCCGGGCTGGTTGCCTTGGCACCTTTCATGACCGGTGACAGGTCCGGGGTACCCAGCGGGTAAGACTTGTCATAGACCAGTTCAAATCCGGCTTCTGTGAACAGATCACGGGCGACATCGGATAGCTCGATCCCGAATGCGTCAGCGACGTTCACCATCGCAACCCTGTTGCCGATGGCACCTGCGTCGCGCTGTTCCACCAGAATGTCACGCACGCCGCCCACGAAGGATGTCGTCGTTCCGAGTGTAAAGAACAGGTTGGGATAACGCGCGGTCAGTTCGTCCATTTTGTCGGTGATGGCTGAGACCGCAACCATCGGATAGCCGGCCTTTCCGTAAACCGGGGCGGCCGCAATGTTGAAGCCGGTGCCATATGGCGCGACAATGAAGTCAACCTTATCCTGATTGATCAGGCGGTTGGCAGCCTTGATGTGTTCGCCTGGATTGGTCTTGTCATCGTATTCGATGATTTCGACCTTCATCCTGGTTCCCGCGACATCCAGGCCGCCGGCTTCGTTGACCTGATGGGCCCAGAGCTGGATGTTCGGCCATTGGGTCACTGTCGCGCCACCAGCCAGCGGCCCGGTTTTCGGAGCAACCGCTCCGATCCTGATCATATCCGCAGAGAAGGCCGCCGTCGCCAGCGACATACCTCCGACCAAGGCGGCAATGGCGACCGTCTTCATTGCTGTTCTGCGTTTCATATTTTCCTCCTGATGATCGTGATGAAGAATGGGAATCCCGTAATTCGAAGGGTCTCCCGGAAGAGAAACCCTCTTTGTTTCATGGAATGCGATCCAGCGTCATACTGCCCCACTTCCAGTCCGAAGCGCAACGCCCGCCCTTTTCCTCCGCCCGGGCCTTACCTTCAACCTGAAACGGTCGTTGCGCTTCGGGCTGGAAATGGAGTTTCAGGAGACCGACCTATCCGCCACATGGAAGACTCCGGTAGACCGCAGGAAGAGACCAGGCCAGGGGCCTCCACTATCGCGCGAGCAGCAGATCGGCCTTCAGGCCGCCCAGCGTCCCGCTGCGACCCAGCACCAGCGATCCGCCATGTCTACGGGCGATGTCACCTGCGATCGCCAGACCGAGCCCGACGCCACTGCCCCTGTTCTGATTTCGGGCCGGATCGAGCCGGACAAATGCCTTCAGGGCCTCCTCCCGATCCCCTTCAGGGATTCCTGGCCCGTCATCCTCGACTGAGATTCTCACCATTTTGGACGAGACAGCGATTCGGACTTCGCAGACCGAACCATAGCGCACCGCGTTTCCTATCAGGTTTTCCAGTGCCCTCGACACGGCCATCGGACGCAGCACCGCAGCACCATCACCGGTCACTTCACGGATCTGTACCGCTTGCCCGGATTCCGAGAACTTCCCGACCACGCCACGCGTCAGTTCCACTGGATCGGTAAGTACGGGGTCGTCAAGCGAATCGTCACGGGCGAAGGCCAGAAATTCGTCAAGCAGGCGTTCCATTTCCTCCACTTCACGTTCCATGGCCTCGAATTCCGGACCTTCCCCAGCCATTGACAGGCCCAGCCGGAGCCTGGTCAGCGGCGTGCGCATGTCATGGCTCACACCGAGCAACATCATGGTGCGCTGTTCCATCTGCCGGAGTGTCCGTGTCCGCATGTCGAGGAATGCCCGCCCCGCGGCGCGGACCTCCGCCGCTCCCGAGGGCCGATAGTCCTCGACCCTCCCCTTCCCGAACGCTTCAGACGCACTCGCCAGCCGCTTGATTGGTCTGAGCTGTCTGCGCAGGAACACGAAGGCGATGAACGTTAACAGGATGCCGGCAAAGACCATGAGCACAAGGAGCTGGTGCGGATTTGACGCTGAGACCCGTCGACGGTCGAACTCCACGAAAACCGTGCCGTGCCGGGTCTCGATCCAGGTCCTGACATGTCTCTTTGCAGATAGATCAATGCGCTGAACTCCCGTCACTTCGGCACGAAGCACATCCATCATCACGCGGCCCGAGAAATCGTAGAATGGCCTCGTGTCCCGCACAGGAGGTTCAGATGGGAATCCTAGCCTGAAGGCCAGCGGGTCAGCGACGGAGGCGATTGAATCAAGGATGTCCGCTCCAGCAGGCGCTTCATCGATGAGTAGCAGCAGATAGCGTAGTTCCAGTGCGACGTTGCGCGTCATCTGCTCCGTCACATCCTCAAAATGCCTCTGGATGAAGGAAAACGAAACGACGATCTGAAGTGTCACCACCGGCACGAGCAGAATGAGAGCGGCCCGCCCGTATAGCGAACGCGGAAAGTACCGTTTTGCCCGAAACAGCTGCATGGCCTATGAGGTTAGCATGGAACATACGCGAAGGCGATTCATGGAACATGCGGGGTTCAGACCTGAAACGGGAACTGCGGAATGGCTGGAGCCGGGAATCCGTCGGATCCTGGCACCAAATCCCTCCCCGATGACATATGAAGGCACCAATACCTATCTGGTGGGCCGGGGTCGGGTTGCGGTGATTGATCCCGGGCCTGCCCTACCAGCGCATCACGACGCAATTCTTGCTGCGCTAGAACCTGGTGAATCGATCAGCCACATCCTTGTCACGCATTCCCACCTGGATCACTCACCTCTCGCCAGACCTATATCGAAATCGACAGGAGCGCTGGTCCATGCCTTTGGTGACAGCTCCACTGGCCGTTCCGAGGTCATGGCTGGACTGGCCGAAGCGGGACTGGTCGGTGGTGGAGAAGGCGTGGATGGCGGGTTTGAGCCCGATGAACGACTTGCGGACGGAACCATCGTCGAAGGGGATGACTGGAAGCTTACGGCGCTCTGGACGCCAGGACATTTTGGCAATCACCTGTGCTTCGCATTCGGTGACGCCGTGTTCACCGGCGATCACGTAATGGGCTGGGCGAGTACATTGGTGTCCCCGCCAGACGGAGATCTCACGGCATATATGGCTTCCACCGAACGCCTGGCAGTCCGCGGCGACCGGGTATTCCATCCCGGACATGGTAAACCGGTTACAGAACCGAGGGCGCGCGCGGAATGGCTTCTGGACCACCGCCGTTCCAGGGAAGCGGCGATTCTGGAACGGCTCGACTGGCGCGGCCACACGGTCGCCGAACTGACGCGTGATATCTATACGGATGTCTCCTCCGCACTGATCGCAGCGGCCAGACGAAACGTCCTTGCCCACCTGATCGACCTCAGCGAGCGGGGTCTCGCCGCTGCGGAGCCCCATCTGTCCGCCGATGCGCGGTATTTCCGTCGGCGAAAGGATCCATAGATTTCCGACGCCTGCACGCCGGCTGTAAACGAATTACGAATTCCTGCAGATCGCTGGGGGGTTATTCGATCCGTCCCGTGGCACCTGTCATCGCGCGAATTGCGAATCGGACATTTCTGGTTTCATGCTGCATAAATCGTCTAGACACCCTGATCATCAGTCATTACAAGGCGCTGATTCGAGCGGGCAGCCCGCTCATCCGTGCCCGGGTAGCTCAGGGGTAGAGCAGTGGACTGAAAATCCTCGTGTCGGTGGTTCGATTCCGCCCCCGGGCACCATAAAACATAATAAAAACAATGCGTTAAAATTTTGAGTATACGTTATGCTTGCACAAAATACCCCTGCACAGCGCTAGCACAGCTTGGAAAACACGAGCTAACACAGTGAGTTGTGAGCGCCGCGATATGCCCTTGGTGCTTCAACCGCATTGAATGACCGATCTCTCCACCCCCCGCCGTGAAGTGCGATACGGCTCCGGAACCATCTCCGCCAAGAACCGTAAGCCTACCGCGTCCGCGGAACGGGCCGAAAGCGGAAGACAGGCGGGCTAGGCAGGACAGGAGCGAATACCGCGACATGATCCACCCCGGGACCGTTGAGGAGATCCAGCGCCACCGCAGCGCGTTCCTGAGCAGGTCGCGGGACAGATGCCAGGCCGTCGCCGACAGCCTTGAGGAGGCGGGCAACCGGCTCTTCACCTTCACCCGGCTCGACCCGTCGCAGTGGAGACCGGCGCGAACCACCAGTGCCATCGAGAGGACGGACGAGAAGTTCCGGCGGAGGATAAAGACCCGGATCGTGCTGCCCTGCGCGGAGACCGTGCCCATGCTTCCGTTGGCGCTCCTGGCCTCTGGCCACAAATCCAGATGCGAAAGGTGGACGGCTGGCAGACCCTGTCCCGGCCGGTGGAACCCATCACCCCTGCCCTCGCCTGATCGGGCGAAACCCGGAGCACCCGGAGAATGCGCGTTTTCGAATTTTCACCAGATTCGCGACCCGACCGAAAGCTCCGGCGAGTTGTTACCTAGTGGAACCCATGTTCCGAGGACTTGACTTAATCAGGTTTTCAGCAAGAGTAGACTTTCGCACCACTGCGCGTGAACGAGCAAGAAACGGACTCTCCGGACCTTGATGTTCCCGCATTTTGCTTGCGCATAAAATCCTCGCAATCGCAGCACGAAAATTGGAGCTTCGCACCAGGTTTCCCCTTACCAGTCATTCAAGGACTTGGACAAGGATCATTCGAAACCGGCCCTTCGCCGCAGCGAGCGTCGACGGGCAAGGATTGGACAAACCGGAAATTCGGCAACCGCTGGGAAATGGTTGTTTTCTATCCGAAGGGGCTCAGATGAGGGCAGTGCGGAATCGATTACTCTGACTCAGCGGACTTCCTTTACAATCGCCAGATCCTCAAAATGCACGGCGTACCGACCCCAGTTTTCCGTCCGACAGAAAAACGGCGGCATTCCCAACTCCGCAGGAACGGATGCGAGAGTCCCGCCACTGTATGCAACCCCTGTCCAGACGTGTATCCACTGCTGCCCCACGGGCAATTGGATTTCACGTGTTTTGGAACCTGGCTCAAGAACCGGGGCCACCAGAAAATCCGGGCCGAACATATAGGCGCCTTGCGCCACCCGAAGTTCGGGATCCGCCGGGAATGCGAATGGTAATGGGCGCATAGGCGGCACACCTGTCTGGGAGTAATCTGCAAGCGCGTCCGCCAGGTATGGGCGCAATCGCTCTCTCAACTCCAAAAGACTGGTGAGCAATTCCTCCAATTCTGGTCCGTAGCTCCAAACCTCATTGTCTCCGCCTGTGTCGGTGAAGACGTGAAACAGTTCACGGCCGTAGTCGACTTCCCCATCCGGCGCAGAGTACGGCACATCGTTTGGAATGCGCATACCGTGAAGGCGACATACCGGGCAAAAGACACCGAACTCAAACCAGCGGACCAGTAGCTCTCGGAACGCCGGGTCCTCACCGTGCCCCTCGTAGAAACCGCCGATGTCAGTTGTCCACCATCCAATTCCTGACATCGCAGCATGAAGCCCGGCTGCGATTTGGGCCCGATAGCCTTCCCACGTCGACCAGACATCGCCCGACCATAGGATCGTGGGATATCGTTGTCCTCCAGCCCAGGTGGAACGGCAAAGCAACACGGAATCTTTCGCACCAGCCGCCCTTAACCCTTCTGCATAGCGTGCGGCATGCAACAGCGGATAGGCTGAAAGCATTTCGGCCCCGTTGCCCAATTGTGTTCGGACGTTTTCGGCGTGTGCTGGACGCATTTCCGGTTCACAGGCATCGAGCCAGAAGTTCATGATTCCTCTGTCGAGGTAGTTGCGTTTCGCCAATCCCCAATGAAAATCCCGCGCCTCAGGATTGAAGGCGTCGTAATATGTCAGAAAGTGAACTCCGAATGGGTCTCTGTCCGGAAACTGAATTACTGCGGGAATGCCACGTTCGGATCCTAGCAAGAGGCCCCTTTGCCGCATCTCCCTGTAGTATTTGGAATTCGCATTCACAGTAGGCCAGATCGATACGATGGTTTTGACCCCCATTTCGTCCAGCTCGCTGACCAGACCTTCTGGATCGGGCCAATCAACGGGGTCGAATTCCCATTCGCCCTGTCGGGTCCAGGCGAAAAAGTCGATCACGATACAGGAAAGCGGCAGCCCCCGCTGGCGATAGCCGCGCGCGACATTAATGACCTCCTGCTGCGAGCGATAGCGCAGTTTTGACTGCCAGAATCCAGTGACCCATTCGGGGCATTCTGGCGGTTTACCTGTGGCGGCAATGTAGGATTGAAGAATGCTCTGAGGGCTATCTCCCGCTGTGATCCAATAATCTAGCCCAGGCGTTGCGTTTGCACGCCAACGTGTGACGTTGGTGGCGAATTCTGCTCGCCCAACAGCTGGATTGTTCCACAAGAAACCGTAACCACGTGATGAAATCACGAACGGAACGACAACATGAGTGTTTTGTTGGACGAGGTCTGTCGAAGTTCCCTTTAGATCCTCGCGACCGTGCTGGGGTTGTCCAAGCCCCATCAGGTGCTCATCGTCATAAGCCTCAAATGTTGCCTCAAGTTCAAAACTACCCGATGAAGCTGCCTTGAAATTGCGTGGAGGAGGTCCAGCGAAATGGCTTCGTTTCTCGGCAAGCAATTCTTTTCCGCTGCTCGCGTCACGATAGGTGATCACTGGCTCCATAGGGACGTCAGCTCCAAGTCGGCGCGTGAGTCTCACGCAGGCCTCAATTCGACCATTTCGAATGCTTGCGTGGTAGCCGCTGATCGCAACAACGCTCTTGGTCGGTGCTGCTTCAAGTAATGCACAGACATGGGGCTCAACAACCTGACCGCCGGGACGTGCACGAACCCGCAACGCATCAGGCCCCCAAGGCTCAATCTGGACGAATTCACCATTGCAACGAAATTGAAGCCGATTGCCTTGTTTGGTAAATACCTCAGCCATGGCCAATCACCGATTCCGCATAAAGCCGCCGTCAACAATGATCTCAGTTGCATCGGCAACTTCATCTGGCCGCGCAGTTCGTCCCAGAATATGGGCGTCGCCTGCGCGTTGAAGGACTTCTGAAATCTTGGGCATTTCGGCAAGGGCGTGATCTGTATGATCTGTAAAGGGTGAGTCCACCCATCCCGGACTGACTGCATTGACCCGGATTCTCCTCGGGGCGAATTCACCGCTGGATGCGCGCATCAAGCCCGACAATGGGCCCTTCGAAGTGTGGTATGCGACTAAGGCATCAGTGCCGATGTGGGCAGAGACCGAGGAAATCAGGACAATACTGGAGCCGGTCTGTAGCTGCGGTCTAGCATGTTTCGTTGCAAGCATCGCGCTGCGCACATTCACCTCCATCTCTCGACACCAGGCTTGCCACAATAGGTCTCCAACGCCACCTCGCGCATTGGTGCCCGCGATACACACCAGAACGGTGCGAAACGGCTCTGCCAGTGCCACCTGCCGCACCGATGAAAGCGGCGATGGGCATGTCACCTAACCCGTGCGCCAGAAAATCGATGCGCAATCATGGTAAGAATGATGACGAGACCAAAGATGAAATCCGTCCAGTAACCGGCGAAACCAGCACCGACCGCGCCGGATGGGATCAGCGTCACTGTCATCGCACCAAAAAACGCGCCAAAGATTGTTCCCACACCTCCCCATGTCGGCGTGCCGCCAACAAACAGAGCGGCGAGTGCGATCAATAGGTAGGCTTTGCCGCTGGTAGGAAACCAAACCATATTGGCCATCTGGACCAGCAGCGCGCCAGTGATGGCGGCCGCGACACCTGAGACGATAAACACGCTGACTCGAATTCGCTCAATGTTGATACCCATTTCACGGGCGCTATCTGTGTTGTCACCAACAAGCTGCACCCGGTTTCCGAATTTGTGATACTTAAACAGCACGTAACAGAAGACAACCCAAACCAATGACCAGATGAAATGGTTGGGTACCCTAAGAGTTGTTTCGAACAAGTTCCATTTGCCGACGAAGAGGGTATAGCCGAAGCTTTTCATGGCCTCGGGCGCGGAAATTGTTCGGCCCTGCGCCAACAGATTGACGATGCCTAGAATGAAGAAATTTAAGCCTAGTGTCGCCACGAGTGATGAGATGCGTCCGTAGACAACGATCACGCCAATCCCAAATCCTATCAACGCACCGAAACACAGCGTAAGCAGGAACGCCGGGATCACTGGAACGCCAAGAACGACCGAGTACATGAACACCCCGCCGGCCGCGCCGACGACTGAAGGAAATGCAAGATCAAGCTCGCCAGAAACGATGACGAAGACCAATGAGGTCGTGAGAAATATCGTTGCGGGCACCGAGAACAGTAAGGCGTTATAGAAGAGAGGGTTCAGAAAAAGGGCTGGATTGTTGACGGCAAAGAAGACCCACACAAGGACCAAGGCAAGAAAGGCATTCAACGCCCGACCGTTCTTTCGGTAGTAGAGGGTCCAGCGCGATTGTTCCGGTCTGCGATCGTCTGAGTCTAAATCTGTTGTTGCTCCGCTCATTTCAGTCATCCTCAGTCAGATTCAAGCAAAGTGCTGGTATCCGCGCTGCCTGTTTCCGCTAGCTGATGCATCATCTCGATCAGGTGATCAGCACCTGAAAAGGCGGATTTTGGTCCTTCAAAGGCTTCCTTCCCTCGATCGATGACGAAAAAACGGTCGGCGATATCCCACACGTGGTAAATGTTGTGCCCGATAAACACGACCGTGCGCCCCGAGTCTTTCACGGCCTCAACAAATCGGAACACCTTTTGAGTTTCGGTCAGCGACAATGCGGTGGTCGGCTCGTCCAGCACAATCACGTCCGCCTCATTGTAGAGTGCGCGGGCGATTGCTACGCCCTGACGTTCGCCCCCGGACAGCGTGCCAACAGTACTTTCTGGATTAAAAACTTTCGAAGTGAATCCGATCTCTCGCATCAACCTGTTGGCTTCTTCCACCTGTTTTCGAACCCGCAATAGACCGACGGAATTCATGATCTCTCGGCCCATAAATATATTGGTGACAATCGAATGTTGTGGGGCCAAGGCCCGATCCTGGAACACTGTTTCAATACCAGCGTCACGAGCTGCTGCCGGTGTCCAAGGCTTTCGCACCTGACCTTTGACAACAATCTCCCCCTCGTCGGGACCGTGCACCCCAGCCAGTGTCTTGATCAGCGTAGATTTTCCGGCGCCATTATCACCCAACAATCCGAGGACCTCGCCTCGGCGAACGTTCATGGTGACTCCAGACAAAGCCTCAACGGAACCAAATCGTTTTACAATGTTGCGCAGTTCCACGACTGGCTCATTTACCACGTCCATTGGGTTCTCTCAGCTTTGACTGGTGCAATTAGGGTCGGCCATCGTTTAGCCGACCCAGGTCTTGGAACTTAACGTACACCTTGCTCTGCAAGAGCGACAACGTCTTTGTAGTTGTCAGCCGTTACAAAACCAGCGCCAGTGTCCACATTGAGTGGGCCAAGCTTGTAAACCAATTGCTGACACAGCGACAGCACAGGCAGATAGCCTTGCTGGTAAGGCTGTTGGTCGGCGGTTACGGTCACGTATCCACCATCGAATGCAGTCATAACGCCCTGACCCAAATCAAATCCAACTGCCATGATGTCGCCGGGAGCTTTGCCCACAGCATCCATGAAAACCGGCGCAGCGGCCAACCATGGGCCACCTGGATATCCAATAAGCGCGGTGTCGGGATTTGCGATCAGTGTTGACGTGAGGACTGGAATTTGCAGCATTTGGTCGGCCGAGGCGCCTTCCGCTTCCTGTAGCTTGATGACCTTCATTCCGAATTCTTCCAGCACTTCGACAAGTCCAAGCTCGCGCTGGGCACGGTTTTCGCTTTCCCAACGGCTCATTACGATTGCCGTGTCACCGGGTTGAAGCCTGTCGCCAGCAAGTCGAAGGGTCTCAGCACCAAGGTTTCGTCCCTGTTGATACAGCGTCGCTCCAACGTAGCCGGAACCAAATGCAGCCCGCACTTTGGGTACATCGACGTTCATGTACATAATTGGAATGCCAGCTGCTGCCGCTTCTGCCGCTAGCGGCATGATGGCGTCGTCACCAGGATGGCCCATCATAGCGATCCCATCGGGCGCTTGACTGATGGCCTCGCGAAGCTGGGTAACCATCTTGTCGAAGTCCCACTCCGAGTAGATGATCTGAACATTTGCGCCGGTATCTTCAGCCGCCTGCAGCGCGCCGCGGTCAATGATTGAATTGAACGCGCCACCGGCAGGTCCACCTGAGAACAGTCGAATGGTCTGCCCAGAGCACCAATCGCCGGCCCAAGCGGTCCCGACGCTCATCGCCAGGCCGGACGCGGCTAAGATAATCGATTTGCGTAGTTTCCGCATATTATTCCTCCTTAGAGTTTTTCCTATCGGAAAACCCAAAAACGTTTTTGGGTTTCAAGCGCAGACTTGCGAAATTGGCCTCCCCGGTCAAGTTTTTTCGGGGTGCGGATCAAATTTATTTTCTCATGTGGTCACCCGCCATCTGAAGAAGCAGTCGGTTCGGCCGTTCATCCGGCAGTACCGGATGACCATGATCCCGTCAGCACCGGAATTCGACCATCGGCTGTCGCTCCACTTAAGCCTCCCCACGATGATGTGCCGACATCCGCCCCCGATGATTCCTGATCCGCAGGGCAGGCCCCGTCGCTGTACCCGTCGTAACGCATCCGGTACAGGATGGACCGGCAATGGCGCACGAAATCCCCGACCGCCCCGCGCAACGGGCTCCGCGACCGCCCGCGCCACCTGCCTCGATCCAGCCCTTCAGCCGGCCGAAGCCTTCCGGCATCATCTCCCCCTGCGCGTCCTGGAGCTTCTCCAGCATGTGGAAGAGATCGGGGATAAGTGTCAGCTCCATGTCCGCGAACACTCCGCGAGCCGATTTCTCCATCCATTTCGCCCCGCCCGACAGGATCGCGGCCCCATTCCCCTTCCGGGCGCCGCGCCGCCTTCCGCCGGAAGCGAAGTTCGACCCTCCCTTCCGGGGCTTCCGCGCTGTCAGTCGCGGAAGACAGCGTCATGCTGCCGGGCACGGTGGAGACTGTCTCCTTCCGGTCGCGGGCTACCTCGCATATGCGCGGCGGTCTCACCTCCCGAGTTTTCGCCATACCGTCCTCTTGTCTGCCGGTCCGGCCCCTGAGTTCCGGCTTTCGCATCGGAACCCCGGTCCCGTCGATGTCCGGAGCAAACCCGGCAGGGCTCTCCCGCAGCGCCACCAATTCCTCTCCCGAAGCCAGCCTCGCCGCCACACTCCCGCCTTCCCGCCGATTGTGAACGCACGAGTCGTCGCACCTGACGATCATCCCGGGATGAAGCGCCACGAGCCTGTCGTCCAGAGCCATAAGGCGCCTGCCATAACCGGATCCCGGTATGGCTCCCCGCTTCCATCACTGTATGACATCCGCTCCGCCTCAGGGCCCGCCTTTCGCATTTCGGCGGCGTCGGCTCCAGCCCATGCCGCTACGCCACCTCTTCCAGAAACACACAGTGGAGAACCTGATAGCGGACATTCAATGAGATTCCACTAATCTGGGCCGCACCCGTTTGTTCGTGCTTTCATTTTTTTCGGCCCAATTGCGGAATTTTCACCCAATGCCGGTCGAAATTCTTGACCGTCTTCCAAAAACGTTTTTGAATAACGAGGCGGTTGTGGAGCTGACAGGTGATGAGTTCACCCCAAATGGAACATGAGGAATGGTGGCGCGGGGCCTGCATTTATGAGGTCTATCTGCGCAGCTTCATGGACTCCAATGGTGATGGAGAAGGCGATCTGCCCGGCCTTCTGAGTCGCATCGACTATCTGTCAGGTCTCGGCATCGACGCAATCTGGATCACGCCGTTCTTTCCGTCTCCGATGCATGACTCTGGCTATGATGTGTCGGACTACAGACAAGTCGATCCGCGATTCGGAACCTTGGGCGACTTTCGCGATGTCATTCGCGCCGCCCATGAAAGGGACCTGAGGGTTATCATTGATCAGGTCTATTCCCATACCTCCTGGCAACACCCCTGGTTCGTGGAAAGTAGGTCGAGCAAAGACAACCCCAAGTCCGATTGGTACGTCTGGGCCGACCCAAAATCTGATGGCAGCCTGCCCAACAATTGGCTGGCGCGGTTTGGCGGTGTTGCCTGGGAATGGGCACCTGAGAGAAAACAGTACTACCTTCACAATTTTCTGGTCGAACAACCTGACCTGAACCTCCACAACCAAGATGTTCAAGACGAAGTTTTTGATATCATGCAGTTTTGGTTTGATCTCGGGGTCGACGGCCTGAGGCTTGATGTTGCCAACTTTTTCATGCACGACCCTATCTTGAGGGACAATCCCCCAGTCGATTCCGCAGTGGTGCCCTCCAACCCCTACTACATGCAGCAGAGGGTCTATGATCGTTCCAGGCCCGAAAACTTGCCCTTTCTCGCAAGGATGCGGGAAGTGGCGGGAGATCGTCTGTTGTTGGCGGAGATTTCCTGTGACTGGCAGGTAGAGCGAATGGCCGAGTACACGGCGTATAACAGGCTGCACACGGCATACAGCTTTGAACTGCTCGCTCCCGAACTTAACGGAACGCATATTGCTAAAGCCGTAGAAGAGGCGGGCGATGGAGAAAGTTGGCCAACCTGGGCGTTTTCAAATCACGATGTCATCCGTGTCGCCACTAGGTGGGGCGCGGACAGCCTCCCAGAAAAGGTTACAATGTTGCATGCTCTACTGTTAAGTTTGCGGGGCACGGTAATTTTGTTTCAGGGCGAAGAATTGGGCTTGTCACATTCGAAGGTTCCGCGCGAAGCAATGCGCGATCCAGAAGGACTGCGATTTTGGCCCCACGACCGCGGTAGGGATGGGGCGCGAACTCCGTTTCCCTGGGACGACTCTGAAGGGCTGGGTTTCTCGGAAGCCCCAAACACATGGCTACCATGTGAGAGATCGCACGCGGAACTATCGGTTGCTCTTCAGGAACGACAAGCTGGTTCAATTCTTGAAAAATGCCGCGAGCTGATCATGCTGCGGCGCGCCAACGCCGCCATGCGTTACGGTTGGTTCCAAGTCATCGACCGCGGAGCAAATTGGCTTGCATTCACTCGAGCCTACGATGATCAAAAGCTCATATGCGCGTTTAACTTCTCTGCCACACCCCGCGGATTCCAGATCCATTGTAGTTCCAAAGTTCTTTCGGGAGGCCATTCTGGTGGCAAGGTGGCCGGGTACGGATATGTGATAGCCGCGGAGGCAAGATGACTTCGACGGCAAAAAGGCTGGGCATTAGGGATGTTGCGGCGCGGGCCGGACTATCTGTTTCAACAGTAAGTCGGGCTTTGAACGGTTATGCCGATGTCAATCGAGAAACCCGCCAGAAGGTCGAAGCGGTAGCCAAACAACTCGGTTACCGTGCAAGTTTTGCCGCTTCCAGTTTACGTTTGAGACAAACCAACACAGTAACCTTCATGGTTTCCAAGCCTTGGACGAAGTTCGTTGACCCATTTTTTCTCGGCCTTCTGGACGGGGTCGAACTATCACTGCAGGCCCAAGGGTATGCACTGCAAATTATCATGGCGCGAGAATTCGAAGCTGAGTTTGACATTATTCGCAATGCCGTCGAAGGCAGGCGCTGCGACGGGCTGTTGTTCGGGCGAACAAGGCCTAGGGATGAGAGGGTTGAATGGTTGCAGGACCGCGGCTTTCCGTTTGTGACGGTGGGCCGGACAGACAAGGCGGATCATGATTGGGTTGACGTCGATCATTACAATATCGGGTATCGAGCAACGGAGCGATTGATCCGACTCGGTCATCGGCGCATTGCCCATCTGACGACGCCACTGCGCTACACATACTCGAACCACGCGTTGCTCGGATACCGGGCTGCGCTTGAAACGAACGGAATAGATTTGGATCCCGATCTTGAGATCGAGTGCTATATGTCGCGCAAAACCGGTGGTGACGCGGCCACGGAACTGATCACCCGAAGGATCGGCGCAACTGCAGTTTTTTGTGGAAATGACATGATTGCGCTCAGTGCCATGGACGCTCTGCGGAAATTCGGGATCCGTCCCGGTCCCGACATGGCGATCATCGGTAGTGACGATATTCCAGTCGCAGCACATGTGGAGTCGGGCCTAACGACATTCCGCCAAGACCTGGACGCGCTTGGAATGCGGTTGGGGCGAATGATGGCAGCCAAACTCAGCGGAGATGCGGAGCCTCATCAGGAACTGGTCGATGCAGAGTTGATCCTTCGGGGCACGGACCTGCCACCCTTGGGAGGGCCCAAAACGTGAAGATGACGGTTAAGGATCTGTTTGATCACAAAGGCAAGGGGCAGCTGACAGAACTAAATGTTGCTTCTTTAGAGCATGCCACCGCAGCCGAGGCGGCTGGAATTGAGATAATTGTCTCAGGGCGCAAGCACATGCGTAACGAATTCCGCGCAGCCGCTCCAAACACGCATTTCACGTTTGGTCTGATTTACGGTGAATACGCAAATGCTGATGAAGCCAAACGCGCAGCGTTCGAAGCAATGGAAGCGGGGGCCGACAGTATATATTGTCCAATGCACTACGATGTGATTGAGGCTATGGCGAGGGAAGCGATTCCTGTGGTTGGCCACATCGGGTTTATGCCGCAGAAGGCGCGATGGACAGGATTCAACGCGTGCGGAAAGACCGCTAGCGACGCAATTTCGATTTTGAATGACGCCCGTCGTTATCAGGATGCGGGCGCGTTCGCCGTCGAAATCGAAATCGTACCCCCGGAAGTTGCCTCTGCGATATCAGAGCGAACCTCGCTCATCGTGATCTCCATGGGCTCCGGGGCAGGTTGCGATGTCCAGTATCTCTTTTCGGCCGACATTCTTGGCGAAACGGAGGGACGAGTTCCACGTCACGCTCGGGTCTATAGGGACTTCAAGGCAGAGTATGAGCGGTTGCAGGATGAGCGAGTTGCGGCATTTTCAGAATTCCGGCGAGACGTTGTTTCTGGTGCATTTCCCGCTGAAAGCGAACTAGTGAAGATTCCTAAAGACGAGTTGGAAAAGTTCGAAACAGCCCTTGAAGGTTGGAGGTAGCGGCCCTTGAGCTTGATGAGCCTGATAACATTTCCAATGGAAAGGGACTATTCGCTTACAGGTCCGGAACGGCAGAATGCCTTCGACAGGGGATTGGCTGGCGCGGATTGGTATCAAACACCGGTTGATCGCAAGCTTATGAAATCCTTAATGAAGCGTTCGGATAAGCAAGCGACGCGGGACGTGGCGATCTGGCTAGGTATCGCGGTTGCTTGCGGAGCCGCCAGTGCCGCTCTGTGGGGGAGTTGGTGGGCGCTGCCCTTCTTTTTCGTCTACGGCGTCTTCTATGCCTCTGCTGCTGACAGCCGTTGGCATGAGTGCGGCCACGGCACCGCGTTCAAGACACGTTGGAAAAACGACGCCATCTATGAACTCGCCAGTTTTCTGATGATGCGCAACTCCGTCGTTTGGCGGTGGTCCCATGCCCGCCACCACACGGATACAATCATCGTAGGTCGTGATCCTGAAATTGCGGGCATGCGACCGCCGCAATTGATCGTGCTTTGCCTGAACCTTTTGGGGATCGTCGCCGTTCCCCAGAGTCTTGCGGCGCTAGCTCGCAACGCGATTGGGATCATTCCGCCGGAAGAAGCCGATTTAATCCCAGAACCTGAGCGCTCAAAAGCTGTTCGCGTCGCACAGGTCCATGTCACGATTTACGCCTGCACGCTCCTAGCCGCGCTATGGTCCTGGTCCCTGTTGCCGCTAATGCTCATAGGCCTGCCACGTGCCTACGGTATCTGGCTATTACTCGTGATGGGCCTTCCGCAGCATCTGGGTCTTGCTGAAGATGTGCTCGACCATCGCATCAACTCCAGAACCGTTCACATGAACCCAGTATTACGCTTCATATATTGGAACATGAACTATCACATTGAACATCACATGTACCCAATGGTGCCCTATCACGCACTTCCAAGGTTGCACGAAGCTGTGAGGCACGACCTACCCAAGCCAAGCAGCTCGCTCTGGAATGCCTGGACCGAGATCATCCCGTGTGTCTTGAGGCAGCTGAGAGACCCGGCGCACTTTATTCGACCGGAGTTGCCGCCCGGCGCCGGACAGGTTGAAGAAAAAGCTGTGAATGCCTGAAATCCCACTTCCAGCCGACGCGCAACGCCCTCCCTTTTCCTCCGCCCGGGCCTTGCCTTCAACCTGAAACAGTCTTGCGCCTCGGGCTGGAAGTGGGGCAGCCAAAAGCGGATTTGCGCGTCAGCTTGTCCAGCAGCCATATCAGCAAAGTCCACGATGTGTTTTCCGCGTGCGGCCGCACGCTTTAGAAACTGGCTCGTGTAGCGCAGTCCTGCGACGTCACCGACAGCAAATGCCGGATTGCAGCGCCGTTTGGGAAAAGAGCGGTGCGTGATCTGGAGATTTGCCGTTGGCGGTTGCGTCCGCCAGAATTGCACCGCTGAGTTGGCTGGTGATAGCGACGCTGGGCCAGGAAGCTTCAACGATGCGACGGGTCTCGGTCAGTCGCACCTGGATTTGTGTCCTCCAGTTTTAGCGCCTGAACATCAGCCTCGCAGAACGCATCGACGATGGCGCGACCTGCGCCGCCACCGGCACCGATAATATGTGCAATGCGGTCCTCCAAGGCGACGCCTGCCTCGGTCACTCCCTGAACCAGGGCCACTCCATTAGTTGCATCTCCCGTCAGAATACCTTCGTTGTCTCGGCGAAGCGTATTCACCGCTCCAAGCCGTTGCGCACGCGCGGTGGGCCTGTCCGCTTCAGCAATAGTGGCCCGCTAGTGCGGGAACGTGACTGAGCAACCAATAAAGCTGTTTGAAGATCGCAGCGCCTTCCAGAAAGCGGTGAGTGCATCTTCGGGAATGCTTAGCGGTACCTTGCGTACATCGATCTTGAGAGTTTCCAGGCGCAGGTTGATCGCTGAGGCGAAACGAAGCCGCCCACAGGATCGCCGATGATCGAAACAGGCTGAGTTTGCCCGGTGATTTCCATGGCGCCCTTCCGAAAAAATTGTGCATTGACTCCTTTGTGCACAAAATCTAAAAATACCCAACATTTTTCACTTCACGGGACATTCTTGGTTTTCTCCAGCAAAAAACCTGCTGATCAAACGGTTGTCGAGCTTATGGCCTCGACACTGCGGCGCGACATCGCGTTTGGAGCGCTGTTGCCTGACCAGAAGCTGAAGATTGATGAATTGCGTCGGCGGTACGGCGGGTCCAGCCACTCCATGCGCGAGACGCTGCGCATCCTTTCGACTGAGGGCCTGGTGGAGGCGACGGCGCAGCGCGGCTTTCGTGTGACCTCGGCGACTGCGTCGGATCTGCGCGACATCCAGCTGGTGCGGATTGAGATTGAGCGGGTGGCGCTGTCGCGGTCCATCGAGTTGGGCGATGTGGCCTGGGAGGGTCACGTGATCGCGGCGCATCATGCGCTGCGAAAGGCCGAAGATGCCGTGATCGACGCGCCAGACGACCTAACCGCACTTGAGTGGGACGAGGCCTGCCGTGTGTTTGCGCATGCGCTCATCGAGGCCTGTGACAGCCCACGTCTGGTCGATCTGCATCAGAAATATTTTGACCAAAGCCGCCGGTTCCGACTGGCGCAGATGCGTGAAGGAAAGCTGGACTGGATTGCGCGAAAAGCGCGTCAGCAAGCGCTTCTTGAGGCGGTTTTGAACAAAGATACAAGCGCGGCCAACGCGCTGCTCCAGCAAGACATCGAAGCTGAACTAACCACAAACTGATCGTCAATAAGGAGAAGATCATGACGACACTTAATCGCCGCAAGGCCCTGGCCCTAATGGGCGGAATGGTTGCAGCAAGCGGGCTTGCCGCCCCTGCACTGGCCATGAACAGGAAGATTAAAGTTGGCGCGCTGCGCTTCACGTCGCATTCCGGGAGCTTCATCGCTTTCGAGCGCGGCTACTTTGCTGAAGCCGGGCTGGACGTCGAGTTCGAGTTCTTTCAGGCGGCGCAGCCGATGGCGGTGGCGATTGCTTCAGGTGATGTGGACTATGCTGTCACCGCCGTGTCGGGCGGGTTGATTAGCCTCGCCGACAAGGGCGCGGTCAAGGTGATCGGCGGTGCGCTGAGCGAAGAACCAGGAATCGACGGCCAGAAGTTCCTCGCCTCAGACGCCGCATTCCAGGCGGGCGTCAAAATGCCAAAGGATCTGGCTGGCAAGAAATTCGCCGTCACGCAGGCGGGCTCTTCGTTCCACTACATGGGTTCGAAGATGGCACAGGCCGAAGGGATCGAGATGTCCTTCACGCCCCTGCAGAAGGTCAGCGCGATCATTGGCGCGATAAAGTCTGGTCAGGTGGACGGCTGGTCTATCGTGCCCCACATCGCCAAGCCTCTGGCAGGTTCGGGTGCCGTGCACATCATCGGAAACGTGTCGGACTATATCCCAGACTACCAGGTCACGACCGTATTCACCTCGGCGAAGAATGCCACCGATGAGCGCGGCCTGACCGAGAGCTTCCTGGCGGGTTTCTCTAAAGGCGTCGATGACTACGCAGCAGCGATGATCGACAAAACAGCCGATCAGGACGCAATGGTCGATCTGATCCACAAGTACGTCTACGCCGACCGCCCACGCGAGAAGGCGGCCCCATCGATTATCAACGGCACAATGCGCCTGAACAAGGGCGCGGCGCTCAATCTGGCCTCCCTTCAGAATCAGCTGAGCTGGTTCCAGTCTGAAGATTTGGTGGACTCTGACATCACGATCGACCAGATCGTAGAGCAATCCTACGTCGAAATTCTCGGCTCGTAATCCTCGCTGCTGGGGTCGCCCTCGGGCGGCTCCTCCGTTTTGCGACGGTTCTCATGAACATCAGGCTCGACAGCATAAGTCACTCGTACGATGACTTCGAAGTTATGCGCGATATTTCCCTGGACATTCCCAGCGGTCAAATCTTGTGTGTAGTGGGACCCTCAGGGTGCGGTAAATCTACGCTTTTGCGGTTTATCGGAGGCCTTGAGCGTCCAGCATCTGGGCGGATTGTACAATTGGGAGACCCGCCTGATGGATGTCTCAACCCGTTAACCTACATCTTCCAGGATTTCGCTTTGCTGCCCTGGCGTTCGGTCTCTGGAAATATCTCCTTGGTTCTTGAAGATCATGGGATCAGGAGTGCTGCCGCCCGCGAGATCATCGACGATGTACTGGCGCGCACCAAACTGACGGATTTTGCCAAAGCCCTACCAAAGCAGCTCTCGGGTGGGATGAAGCAGCGTGTGGCCATCGCCCGTGCCCTGGCGGTGAAGCCCGCCGTGATGCTCATGGACGAACCGCTGTCGGCACTCGACAGCCAGACGCGGGAGCTTTTGATGGATGATCTCGTTGGGCTTTGGACGCGCCAGCCTTTCACCGCCGTCTATGTAACCCACAACCTCGCTGAGGCTGTGCGGCTGGGTCACCGCGTGGTGGTGCTCTCCCGCAGACCGGGCCAGATCCGGGAAATCGTTGAAATCGAAAAACCTCTGAGCGACCGCGAGTTCGGCGACGCTGACCTGGACGCGCCGCAAAGACATTTGTGGCACCTGATGCGGGATGAAGCTCGCGCTGCAGATGCGGAGTTGATCAATGTCTGACGTAACTCAAGCTACCACTCACTTTACGTCAGGTGGCAGAGCGGTCGCTTTTCGGGGTGGCGGCTTTGCCCCTCGGTCACGTCGCTGGGTTGGTTTTGCCGTTTTTGCCACCCTCATCCTTGTGGCTGAGTGGGGCACCCGCACAGGCTGGATCTCGGCCTTGGCGCTGCCCAAGCCCTCTGACGTGCTTGAGACCTTCCGAGAGCTTTATGAGAGCGGCCTCCTGTTTAAACACTTGGGGCCGTCGCTGTCCCGGCTTGCGGTAGGGGCCGCCATCGGAGCCAGCATCGGCATCAGCGTTGGTGTTCTGATCGGGCTGTTTTCCTATATTCGCTCGGGGCTTGTGCCCCTTGTCGCGGCGATCTTTCCGATCCCTAAGATCGCGCTCTTGCCACTCTTCGTAATCTGGTTCGGGATTGGCGAGGGTTCCAAATACGCGCTGATTGCCTTCGGCACCTTCACACCCACCGTGGTGGCAACCTACGGCGCGGTAGACAATGTGGACCGGACGTTGATCCGCATGGGCCAAAGCTTTGGCCTCTCCTGGTGGTCTATCGTGCGCAAGATCATATTACCTGGGGCGATGCCGGGCATCCTGTCGGGGTTACGGATCTCGCTGGCCATTGCGATCATCCTGCTCGTCGCAGCAGAGATGCTGGGCGCGGAATACGGGATTGGCGCATATATCCTGGAGGCAGGCTCGCTTTATGACCTCGAGCGGCTCTTTGCAGGTGTCGTCATTTTGTCGCTGCTTGGCGTCACCGTCAGCGCCCTGATCGGCCAGATCGAACGGCGTCTTCTGGGCTGGCGAACATGAGCCACAAGCCCGAAAGTGATTACGATGTTGTGGTCGAGGGCAGTGGCGCTGGCGGCGTGGGAGTCGCCCTTGGCGAGGCTGCCTTGGTGGCGCCGCGACCAATGCTCAAGTCCTCGCGTATTGCGGGTTTTTTCCAGCAAGGCCCCGAGCCGATAGATAAAGGCGGTCGACGGTGCGGGCCGTTCTGGTCCTCGACGCTTTGCGCGATTTGGGCCAGGCTTGCGACCCCTCCTGTTCACTGACCACGTCCAACTGGATCATCCTGGCTGTAGCCCGAGGCGGTGAAGCTCGCTCTGGATCGAGTCCTTGCCGCGCACGGGGTCGATGTGCTGTTTCATACGTGCGTGGCTGCTGTCACCCGAACTGTAGACCGCATCCAGTTCGCTAGATTGGCCGATATGGATGGACGCACCCGCATCACGGCTGAAGCCTTCGTGGATGCCACAGGCGATGCGAACCCGTCGCTTGTCGCAGGTGTCCTTGCCGAACCGGAAATCAAGAAGGCAAACTACAAGCGATCTCTCTGTGCCCATCCGTGTGGGCGGGCGCGACAAATCGATTCCCATCGACCGCAAAGCGACCAAGGCCACCTTTCAATCCTATAAGGGTCGGTGGCCATCGGCGCGCGATGACGGCGGGAGCTACACCGAAGTGGTATCGCATGAATTTCATACCCCCGGATTGGCTTGGTTCCTCGGCTGGCTCCGCTACCGGCGCGGGGACGGGAAGGTGAAGGGCTACCGCCACGGCCACCGCGACCGGCGGATCACCGGAACGTTCAGGACGGGGACCGCCGTCGTGCCCCGCGCCCGGATCCGGGACGCGGACGGCGGGGTCAGGGAATGGCGGTCGAGGGCGCTCGGGCGCTACCGGCGCGTGACGAAAAAGGGCGGAGCCCCGTTCACGTCCGTCTACCTGTCCGGCACGAACACGCGCCGGGTTTTCGCGCTGTTCAGGGGGGCCGTGAGCAAGGACGTGGTCAGCCGGGCCTGGCGCCGGGTCAGATCGGACCGGGACGCCTGGTGCGCCCGCAGCCTGGCCATGGGGACATCGTCCGCCTGATCCTGGACGGAACGGTGATAAAGACCCGGATCGACGGAAAGGCGACGAACGTTTCGGTCCTGGCCGCGGTCGGCGTGCGCTGGGGCGAGGACCTGACTATCCAGCGCTGCACCGTCCACAGGCACCGCAACCTGCTGGGCCATGCCCCGAAGCGCCTGCATGACGAGATCGGCAATGACTACCGCGACATGATCTACGCGGAGACCGTGGAGGAGATCCAGCGCCGCCGCAGGGCGTTCCTGAAGAAGTGGAGGAACAGGTACCGGGCCGTCGCCGACAGCCTGGAGGAGGCGGGCGACCGGCTGTTCACGTTCACCCGGCTCGACCCGTCGCAGTGGAGACCGGCGCGGACCACCAATGCCATCGAGAGGCTCAACGGCGAGTTCCGGAGGCGGAGAAGGACCCGGACGCTGCTACCCTGCGCGGAGATGGTGCCCATGCCGCTCTGGGCACTCCTGGCACCGGGTCGGATCCGGATGCGAAAGGTCGACGGATGGCAGACGCTGTCCCTGCCGACCGGCCCGTCCCCCCTGCCCTCGCCGCCTGATCGGAGGAAACCATGTTCACCCGGAGATCGCATCGTTTTCGAATTTCCACCAAATTCGCGACACGACCTCAAGGAACGCCGGGCAATCGTACTCTCAGAAAAGGCAGCCGCATGTCTGAGATTTTTGAGAATGCAGTGACCTCTATCATACTCGGGATAGAGGACTTCAAGCACGGTTCCGATGAGCGCATGTTGAGTGCCGCACGGAACTACTATGCGGGTCTGCTACTGTTGGCGAATGAGTGGGGAATTATATACAATCCGGCCCCTACCCCTTGAAACCGCCCTTATTCAGGGTGGTTTCAAGGGGTAGGGGCCGGATTGTATATAATTCCCTTTGTTTTTCTCCTTGTGGAGGAGTTCTCGCATCTCGCCTTTGCCAGTGCCGTGGAACCCTTGCCCATCGCGAACTTGATCAACGGAAAAACTCTTTGTAAGCGGTCCTATGCCTCCGAAGACGGCGCCAAGGCAGTAAGTTCTGCGCCCCGCGCATGAATGGCGGCCGACGACATTCATTGACAGATGACAAGTATCCACGAGAGGTAAATATGAAGGTTCGTGAAATTCACATCTACGCCCACGACTTGCCGGTCAAAAACGGCCCCTACACCATGGCCAATGCCGAAGTGTGGGCGCTTGATACCACCCTGGTCAAGCTGGTGGGCGAGGACGGCACCGTCGGCTGGGGTGAGACCTGCCCCGTTGGGTCCACCTACGCCGAAGCCTATGCCGGTGGGGCGCGTGCCGCGCTGTCAGAAATGGCACAGGGCCTGATCGGAGCTGACCTGTGGCCGGTTGCGCTGAACCGCAAGATGAACAGCCTGCTCAACGGGCATAATTACGCCAAGGCGGCGCTGGACATCGCGGCGCATGATCTGATTGGCAAATCTCTGGGTGTGAACCTGGCCGACCTTCTGGGTGGGGCGTACACCGATCGCGTTCCTTCATATTATGCCACCGGCATTGGCGCACCGGATGACGTTGCGCGTCTGTCTCAGGAAAAGCGCGACGAAGGCTATCTCCGGCTTCAGATCAAGGTTGGCGGTCACCCGGTCGAAATTGACATCGAAACGATCCGTAAAGTCTGGGAGGTCGTCCGCGGCTCTGGCATGCGTCTGGCCGTGGATGGCAACCGCGGCTGGACCACCCGCGATGCGCTGCGTGTCAGCCGCGAATGCCCTGATATCCCCTTTATCATGGAGCAGCCCTGCAACACCTATCAGGACCTCGAAAACATCCGGCCACAGGTCTCACATGGCATCTACATGGATGAAAACAGCGTTGATCTGAACACGGTGATTTCGGCGGCGGGCACCGGATTGGTGGATGGGTTTGGTATGAAAGTAACCCGAATTGGCGGATTGCAGAACATGTGCACATTCCGCGACATCTGCGAGGCGCGCAATCTGCCCCACACCTGCGATGACAGCTGGGGCGGAGACATCATCGCGGCCGCCTGCACCCAGATTGGGGCGACGGTGAAACCTCAGCTGTGCGAAGGGGTCTGGATCGCCGCGCCCTATATCGAAGGGAATTACGACGACACGAACGGGATCGCGATTGTCGACGGTCACATCCAGCGCCCCAAGGGTCCGGGCCTGGGCGTGACACCGGATGAAACGAAATTTGGGGCAGCTGTCGCCTCATTCGGAAGGTAAATAATGACCACAGAAACCAAGATTCCCGAAACCATGACCGCCGTACTGCTGACCGGCCATGGCGGGATCGACAGGCTCGACTATCGCTCGGATGTGCCCACACCGCGCCCCGGCCCCGAAGAGGTGCTGATCCGCGTCGCTGCCGCAGGGATGAACAACACCGATATCAACACACGCATCGGCTGGTATTCCAAGGCGGTGACCGCGGATACCGAAACCGGCGGCGCCGAGGGCTTTGACACCGTGGATGACGATGACGCCAGCTGGTCCGGCGTGCCGCTGAGCTTTCCTCGCATTCAGGGTGCGGATGTCTGCGGTCACATTGCCGCCGTGGGCGAAGGTGTGAATGCAAATCGCATCGGTGAACGGGTCATCGTGCGCAACCTGCTGAGAACCTATGTCGACTATCGCCCCTATGAATGCTGGACCATCGGCAGCGAATGCGATGGTGGCTTTGCACAATATTGCAAAGCTCCCTCACAAGAGACACATGCCGTGACATGCGACTGGGATGACGCCGAACTGGCCGCGACCCCTTGTGCCTATTCCACAGCCGAGGGCATGATTCATCGCGCAAATCTGGGTGCTGAAACAGTCCTGATCACCGGTGCGTCTGGCGGTGTGGGCTCGGCGGCTGTCCAACTGGCTAAACGGCGTGGCGCGACAGTGATTGCACTCTGCGCGCCTGCCAAAGCGGACGCCGTAAAAGCTCTGGGCGCCGACCGCACATTGGATCGGGATGCGGATTTGGTGGCCAAACTTGGGTCGGGGTCAATCGACGTGGTGCTTGATCTGGTCGCCGGTCCACAGTTCCCCAGCCTGCTGGACGTATTGCGCCGGGGTGGGCGGTATGCCACCGCCGGTGCGATAGCCGGGCCGATCTGCGAAATCGACACCCGCACGCTGTATCTGAAAGACCTCACTTTGTTTGGCTGTACCTTCCAGGAGGATATCGTGTTCACAAACATCGTGGAATACATCGAAGCAGGCGAAATTCGCCCGATTGTCGCCAAAACCTATCCATTGAGCGAAATTGCCACCGCGCAAGAGGACTTTCTTGCGAAAAGGCACACCGGCCAGCTGGTGCTGATCCCACCGCAGGGGTGAACCATGAAGATCAAGAAAATAGACCTGTTTGACCTGCACCTGCCCTATTCAGGCGGGGAGTATGAACTGTCCGGTGGTCGGATCTACACCGGATTTGACAGCGTCATCGTATGTCTGACCGCAGATGATGGCACCGAAGGTTGGGGCGAAAGCACCCCGTTCGGCACCAACTACATCGCCGCACACGCACGCGGTGCGCGGGCAGGAATCGAAGAGATCGCCCCACATCTGATCGGCCGGGATCCGCGTGACGTGGACCGGATCAACGATGCCATGGACGAAGCCCTGCTGGGTCACAACCACGTCAAGAACGCCATCGACATTGCCTGCTGGGATCTATTTGGCAAATCGGTGGACCTGCCGGTCTACACACTACTTGGGGGCTCAACAGGAAAACGTCTCCCCACCATCAGCTCGATCTATGCTGGCACCCCCGAAGACATGCGTGCTCGCGTGGCAAAGCATCGTGAGATGGGCTACATGGGGCACTCGGTCAAGATCGGGGCACTCGACAGCGAAGGGGGTCCGGCGCTGGATGCCGAGCGCATCGCAGCATCCCTGGCGGATCGCGAGCCAGGCGAGTATTTTCTTGTCGATGCCAATGGCGGACTGATCCCGGAAACTGCGCTGCGCATGCTGCGCGCCCTGCCCGAGGGTCTGGATTTCGTGCTGGAAGCGCCCTGCGCCACGTGGCGCGAGACGATTTCGCTGCGGCGGCGCTGCAATGTGCCGATCATCCTCGATGAGCTTGCGCAAGAGGATGGCGATATTGCCAAGCTGGTGGCGCTGGATGTGGCAGACGGGATCGGGTTGAAAATCTCCAAGGCCGGCGGTCTGACCCATGCGCGCCGTCACCGCGACATCTGCCGGGCAGCAGGGCTGACGATCTCGGTGCAGGATACGGTGGGCTCTGTCTTATCGGCCGCGTCGATCTTCCACATGGGGGCCTCTGTGCCTGAACGGATGCTGCGTTGCGTGCTCGACCCACGCGACATGGTCACGGTTGAGACTGGCAGCTTTGACGCGCCAATCGAGAATGGCGGTGTTATGCCGCCCAACAAACCCGGATTGGGCGTCACAATGAACTTAGATCTTCTGAGTGCGCCCGTCGCCAGCTGGGAGAAATGAAATGTTCGAAGGAAAACGCGCGCTGGTCACCGGCGCGGCGGGTGGTATTGGCACCTCGATCGTTGAAAAGCTGCGCGCCCAGGGTGCCAAAGTGGCTGTGGCAGACCGCGTGACCGACGGAATTGCAGCCGAAGCGCATCTGCCCGGCGATCTGCTGGACGGAACCTATTGCGACGGGTTGGCTGCGGCGGCCTCTGCGGCTTTGGGTGGGCTGGACATTGTCATCAACAATGCTGGTGTCATCACGCGCGGTCCGGTGACCGAAACTTCGGACGCGGACTGGGAACTGTCGATGGGGGTGAATGTCGAGGCTCCGTTCCGGATCTGCCGCGCAGTGATCCCGCTGATGGCCGAAACAGGTGGTGGGGCCATCGTCAACACTGCGTCCTGTTGGGGTGGCAAGGCGCCAGGACCGAACCATGCAATCTATTGCATGACCAAGGCTGCAATCGCATCGCTGACTGAATGCATGGGGCTCGACCACGCCCATCAGGGTATCCGCATCAACGCGGTCTGCCCGAACGAAGTGAACACGCCGATGCTGCGTTCGGGCTTTGCCAAGCGCGGGTTTGATCCGGACAAGGCCGTCGAAGAGCTGGGTAAATCTGTGCCTATTGGCCGTATTGCCGAACCTGAAGACATCGCGGACGTGGTGCTGTTCCTGGCGTCGGAACAGTCGCGTTATATGTGCGGCACCCTGGTTGAGGTGAATGGCGGGAAGCCCGTTGCATGACCCGGTTTGAGGGCAAGGTCGCGCTGGTCACCGGCGGGCGTTCTGGCATTGGCAAGGCCATCGCCAGAAGATTGGCGGTAGAAGGTGCACGGGTCTTCACCGCGCAGCGTGGCGAGGATGATGAATTCGAAGCGGTAACCGCCGATTTCACCGACCCTTCCAGCCCCGCACAGGTGGTTGCACAGGTGATTGTGGAGGCGGGCCAGTTGGACATTCTGGTCAATAACGCTGGCATGATGCAAGAGGCGCTTGCCGAAGACATGAGCGTTGAGGATTGGCAACGCAACCTGATGGTCAACCTCACCGCGCCTTTTCTGATGATTCAGGCGGCACTTCCGCATCTGCGACAAACCCGGGGAAGCATCGTCAACACCGGCTCAATCGAAGGGTTGGGCAGCAACCCCGGCCATGCTGCCTATTGTGCCTCCAAGGCAGGATTGCATGGCTTGACCCGCGCAGTCGCCGTGGATCATGGTCATGAAGGCATTCGCTGTAACGCGGTTGCGCCGGGCTGGATCGACACGGACCTGAACCAGGAGTTCATCGAGTCCATGCCCGATCCCGACGCCTTTCGCCGGGACATTGGCAAAATCCACCCGGTCGCCCGCACCGGAAATCCCGAAGAGGTTGCGGCACTGGTGGCGTTTCTGGCGGCTGAAGAAAGCGGCTTTGTCACTGGTCAAATTTATACGGTGGATGGCGGCCGTATGGCCAAGCTGAGCTTGCCCTGACCCCACACCGGGGCTACCGGTATTGTGCCGGTGGCCCAGGCGGATCCAATCAGCCAAACTTTGCGATCCGATTGGAGGGCTTTGGATTGCCCCCTCTGAATTGGTCCGACGTTATGTTTAAGAAACGGAGGACAAAGAATGGCGAACATTCGGCCTGGTTTCGGGTGAATTCAACGCAATCGAATGCCTGGTCTGGTGAAAAACAGCTGCGGCACCGCAACTACGTCGCTGCAAGCGCATCAGGTTTCTGCACAGGAACTAGCTGCGACTGCACAAGTCCGGAAAATCCGCATTGCAGTCATTCAAATATTTCGCGCCGGTCGCCCTGCCTCGAATGACTGCATTGAGCCCGACCTGTGTATTCGAATTTCTCGTTGCGTGCGCTCGCAGCAAAGATTTTGCCGCGCAAGCATCATCTTGAGCACGGCACTGCGGCGTAAAGAGAGGACGGTCGCGCCCGGCGCAGCGAGGTTTTGTCAGGCAATGATCAAGGCGCGGACGAATCGGGCCTTAGTTCGCCAGATCTCAATGTCTGGTTCCCAGGTCTTGTTGAGCCCGGTAACTCACTTTGGCTGACTGCAGCATCCTCCAGACAGAATTTATTAGGCGTGCGCTCAACCATTTTCGTGGATGCTCGGCTTGATGCTCGAGTATCGTCGCAACCCTATCAACCGGATTACTTTACAACATCGACCTTGCTGCGATTCAGCGATATGGCGATGGCCGCAATTAGTAGGATGCCTAGGGCGACCTGGCTCCACGAGGGCGGAACGCCAGCTATGGTCAACCCATTACGAACGATTGTCAGAGTAAGAGCTCCAATGATTGTCTTAACGACGCTGCCATAACCGCCCGTCAGCGGGGTTCCCCCAAGTGCAACAGCGGCAATGGCGTCAAGCTCAATCATCAAACCAGCCTGAGGCGTGGCGGCTCCTGCGCGGGCTAGATTCACACAAGCTGCAAGGCCAACCATCAGACCGGCTGCCGCAAAAACCTTGATCTTGAAGGTCGTGACGTTGATGCCGACAAGGCGCAGGACCTTCTCGTTGCCGCCAACTGCGCGCAGTTGTTGGCCAAACACCGTCTTTTCATAGAAGACCCACATGAAAAGCGAGACGATGGCTGCGAGGATGAAGATCGCTGGAAACTTGCCCATCGACAATAACCACGGCGCGGCGACGGATGAGATATTTGTGCCTCCCGAAACGCTGTCATCCGTGATGTAAATCGCCGTGCCATCAGAAGCGATGATGACAATCGCCCGCACGATGATGAGCATGGCCAGTGTCGTTACAAAAGACGGGATCTTAAGTAGTGAGATGATCAAGCCGTTGACCATTCCCACAAGACCGCCCGCAAATACGCCGAGCACCAATCCGGCATCGCCGAACCATAACATCCCCAGCGCTCCCAGAAAGGCGGAAAACGCCAGGCTCGACCCAATCGAGATATCAATCGAGCCGGTCGTGATAATCATAAGTTGCGCAAATGCGAGAAGCATCAGAACAGGCGTTTGTTGTGCGATAAAAGTCCAGTTGCGCACAGACATGAACCGATCGCCTGAGATGGTCCAAAATAGGAGTATTACCAGTACAATGGCGATAAACGGCACGTAGTCGCGCAGCATTTCTGCGCGTTTCGGTGTCAGGAATGAGCGGGCGGCGGTTGTATCGGTCATGGCTTCTTCCTCATTCGCCAAGCGTGATGGCCTTTACGAGGCGATCAGACGTGATTTCGTCGCGCTTGAATTCCCGCGAAGTCACGCCATGGTGCGTCACGACGATGCGGTCAGCCAAACGGCGTACTTGATCCAGATTGTGGCTAACCAAGAGGAACGATGTTCCCTGCTTGTCGCGCACGTCCTCGACCAAACGCTCGACTTCGGCGGTTTCGTTGGGTCCGAGTGCCGCAGTCGGTTCGTCCAGGATCACGATGTCGCTGCCCCAGGCGATAGCGCGCCCGATTGCAATGCTTTGTTGCTGTCCGCCAGACATCGACGAGATCGGCTGCGACAAATCCTGAACGGTGGTGACGTTGAGCTGCGCAAGAGCCTCACGGGTCTTCTCACGCATCTTTCGCTCATCCACGAATATACCCCATTTCTTCGGAATGCGTCCCAGAAACAAGTTGTAGGGCGCAGTCATGTTCGGAACGAGTGCGAGGTCCTGATAAACCACCTCGATGCCGCGTTCCTGCATATGCGAAACGCTGTGTTCTGCCCGGGTAACTTCTACACCGTCGATAACGATCTGCCCACTGTCAGGGACATGCGCCCCAGCCACCACCTTCATGAGCGTCGATTTTCCTGCGCCGTTACCACCCACAATCGCAACAACTTCACCACGGTGAAGATCGAACGAACCGTCGCGCAGCGCCTGCACACCGCCGAAAGACTTTGAGACGTGTTTGACCGACAGGAGCGGTTGGGCGGTTTGATCGTTCATCGCGGCATTTCCTTCTCTCTACCCGCTTGCCTCGGCAACAAGGCTCTCCGACTCGACTCTTGGAAAGCCGAGGTGAGTCTGAGCGAGTACATCCAAATAGGTCCCGCGTAGCACGGTATCTTCGCTCTGGTGGCTCAACTCTATGTCGACGGCGTCGTAAATGCTCGGCAGGACGGCTGTTCTTACATGCGCCTTGATCTCGTCGAGAAATCTTTGGCCGAACCCTGCATATTCATCGCCGATCACCACCAGATCCGGATTGACGAAATTGATGCAATTGGTGATGCCTTGCGCGAGATAACGCGCAACCCGATGGACCTCTTCGCTGGCGAGTTCGTCATCCGCTGCGTAAGCCTCAATCACTTGAGGAAAATCGGCATTCGTCGTCAATTGCGTATTGCCGAACACTACCGCACGCTCCCGAATGGCGCGAAGAAGCGAAATGCGCGACGTGAAAAGCTCCAGACAGCCACGATTTCCACACTTGCATTGGGCGCCATCGACACTGATGGATGTGTGCCCCAGTTCGCCGGCCAGGCCCTGTGCGCCGCGGTGTACGTGCCCGTCTACGACAAGAGCTGAGCCGATCCCCTGACCGGCGGACACATATAGCATGACTCTGGCCCCAAGTTCCCGGCCATGGTGGCGGCTTTCCGTCAAAGCCGCGGCCTTGGCATCATGGCTCGAATGAACTGGAATGTCCGGGTAGCGCGCTCGCAGCTCGGGGATCAGATCAAATCCCTGCCACTGCGGACTTTCTGTCATCAAGATGACCCGCTCGTCACGCTCCAAAAAGGGTCCGGGGACGGCAACGCCAATGCCGTCGATCTGTTTCAGATTCGCGATAAGGCGATCAAGCGTACTGGATATCTCACTAAAGGTCTGCTTCGCAGATCCATCCCGCGAAATCGGGAACTCATCTGTCTCCAACAAGTCCCCCCTCAGATTGAACGCAGCAACAGAGAAGCTTCGCCGCTGTAATCTGAGGCAAAGGATGTATCGGCCAGAGCCTGAAAAGCTCAGGTTGATCGAACGACGGCCTCGTCCCCCACGAACAAGTCCTACTTCTTCTACGACACCATCTTCAATAAGTGGCCCAATTGCGCGCGTGACTGTCGCCTGATCAAGGCCCGTGGCTACGCTTATTTCCTTACGCGAGCACGCCCCCATGTCTTGCAAGGCGCCCAAAATGGCGCGTCGATTGTGGCCTTGAATACCTTCAATTGACAAACCTTTTCGAGCAAACTTCATGTTTGAACCCCAAATTTTTTTTGTTGGTTCTAGCATAGCGATAATTGCTTGCGGCCCGTAATAAATTGTCGGGTGCTACGCATCGACAGCCTCCTGAAACAGTATGTCCGGAACTTCCGCGCTTTCGCGGATTTTCTCCGCATTCGGCATGTCGATCTGCGCGATCTTGGTGTATGTTTCGCTTTGGCTCTTGCCGCCGCGCATGTGACGCTTGGTTAGGCGCTGCATGAGCAAGCTGTCCGGCGCGTCAACGAAAATGCGCAAGTCATAATAAGCCCATGCCCGCTTCCAGGGCGCGTCGTTCATTAGTATGTAGTTGCCCTCGATTATGCAGACAGTCTCACCGCCTTCGATCCGGGTGCCTTCAGGTACTGGCTCATGCGTGTGCCGCGAATATCTCGGCCACCAAAAGGCGTCGCCCGAAGAAAGACGCGCCACGGCCTCGGCAAAGGCGCCACTATTGAACGTATCGATGCGCCCCTTAACGCTGCGCAATCCTTCGGCATCTAGCTGAGCATTGGTCTTGTGAAATCCATCCATCGGACAATAGGCAGCGGTCTGCCCTGAAGCCCGAAGGTCGTCAGTCAGCTTTTCCGCCAAGGTTGATTTTCCGGTCGCAGGCGGACCCGCAATTGCGAGGACTAGTGGTGGTTGCGCCTTACCAATCCGCGCTTCGATGGCACCCAATAAACGTTTGTAGTCGTCTAATTTCTCAGGCATCCATCCAGCTCCGAGTGCCAACATGTGCGCAAGATTTTCCGGCAATGTCATTTGCTGAATGCAGAGCCTGAACAAAGGATCCGGATTGCAGGTAAGCGTGGCAGAAGGCCCCGTGGAAGATGTCCCCTGCGCCCAAGGAATCGACGACCTCGACCTCGGAAGCCGCAATTTCTCCCTCGCTGCTTCCGTCGCACCACAGGACGCCGTTTTGGCCACGGGTCATCGCCCAACGTGATATGCCATGTTCGGCGCACATTGTCGCAAAGGCGCGCGGACCATCTGGACAAAAAACTTCGCTGACAATTGGTATGTTGGCAAGTCGCAGAAAGTCCGGGGACCAGTCTTTCCAGCTTCCGCCATCAAGAACGATCGGCCCCTCGAAGGCGCGCAGCGCATCGGCGTGTAAGGCCACAAAATGCCGCTCGTACTGGTCGATCTGAATGAGATCTGAGCCATCCAGAATTAGGTCATTTTGATTGCGCACGGTTTGGCAATCGTCGCTCGCGCCATTGACGATCATCCGCGTTCCAAGGCTGCGAGTCGAAACGACCGTGGACAAGGGAATCTGGTATTCGGGGTCATCGCAAACGTCGTGAACCGTCACATTGCGGGCCCTTAAATCCGATAGCACAAACTCTCTCATCGGCCCCTGGGCCCCGAGCGATACGGCGAGCGCCGCCGTTCCCCCAAGATGGGCAAAGGTGACCGCAGCGTTCAGCGCGGATCCACCCGGGATAACGTCATTGGCTAAGGCCCGGACCTTTCCGTCGGGACCGGGGAAATCCTCGACCAGCGCGGTGACGTCCAGCACCGAGCGCCCTATAAAAAGAGCCCGGCTCACGCCGCTTCCCGGCATAGGTCAAGGCTGCCTTCGGCGTATCGCCGCGCCATGTCGGCGAGCGGGATCGGTTTGATACGGCGGCCATGCCCCGCCGTTCCGAACCGCTCGAAGCGATCTCGGACGAGCGTTTCCAACTCTTCCATCCCTGCCAGGATGAAGGCACGCGGATCGAAGTTGGCGGTGTGTTCACGAGCGAACCGACGCATCGCACCGGACATGGCCATGCGGCAATCGGTATCGATGTTCACCTTGCGCACTCCATGGCGAATGCCGCGCTCGATCTCTTCCACCGGAACGCCCCAGGTCTGCGGCATTTCTCCGCCGTGGGCGTTGATCAGATCCTGAAGATGCTGAGGCACCGAGCTTGATCCATGCATCACAAGATGAGTGTCAGGCACACGGGCGTGGATGGCTTCGATCTGGCTTATCGCCAGGATGTCACCATCTGGTTCCCGCGTGAATTTGTAGGCCCCGTGCGACGTCCCACAGGCAATCGCCAAAGCATCGACCTTGGTCGCAGCAACAAAATCCGCCGCCTGATTGGGATCCGTCAGAAGCTGATCCTGATCCAACTTGCCTTCTGCGCCCGAGCCATCCTCTTGGCCAGCCTCACCAGTCTCCAGCGAACCGAGGACACCCAACTCGCCCTCGATGGACGCCCCGGTCCAGTGGGCAATTTGCGCAACACGCGCAGTGATATCCACGTTGTGGGCATAACTCGCCAGCGTCTTGCCGTCGCCCATCAACGACCCATCCATCATTGCTGATGTGAAGCCGGCGGAAATTGCGCTGACGCACGCCTGTTCATCATGGCCGTGATCCTGATGCAGGCAGATGGGATTATTCGGATACATTTCAGCCAACGCGCGCACGATCGATACGATCATCCGGTCTCCGGCATAGCTCTTGCGAACGTTCAGGCTGGCCTGAAGGATCACCGGCGCGTCGCAGGCCTTTGCGGCGTTCATGATCGCCAGGCCTTGTTCCATGTTCGAGATGTTGAACGCTGGCACACCGAAGTCATGCTCGGCGGCATAGTCCAGCAATTGTCGAAGCGTGATGAGAGACATGCTGTGGCCTTTACTTCCGAAACTTCAGATCGTGGAATGTCGCAGCGCCTTCCTGAACGAACAGGCCCCAGGCATCCGTGTTCGAGATGTCATAGACACGGAACGAAGCGACGACCTGGTCGGCAACGAAACATTCGATGGCCGATCCCTTGCGCAGGATCTGGACGCGATAGCAACCATCGTTTGGCGAGAAGGCCAGCGGGCGCTCGACCAACGGGCTGTCGATCTCCTGCCGGACCTCAATTCCGTGCCGTTCGTTCAGCACCAGACTGTCCCAAAGCGGGTCCATCGCAGCGGGCCAGCGATCAAAGAGCACGCGCTCTTTCATTGGCTCAATCGAAAGGCTGTAGCCGCTGTCCAAATGATCTCCTCCGCGAGGTTCGATCAAAATGCCCGCGGCTTCCGTGTTGGGCGCGGGCTCGATGACCACGTCCAAGAGAACATCGTCTCGGTTTGGGCCACCAATGAACGCGTATCCGTAGGCCCCTGTCGCGTCGCAGTGTGGGCTCGTGTCCCCGGTCCAGTCGCCGAGCATTGACCGAACCTGATGTTGCACATCTGCTGCGTAGCTCGCCGCGACATCCGTCGGCAATCTGCACGTCAGCGTTCCGTCGGAAAGCGATACGAGCTCGCGGGGGCTGCCAAGTTCACCGCCCCAAACCCAACTGCGTTTCGGGTCATGGTGCTTGCGGAACGGAATCCAGGCAAAACTCATGCGCCGATCGCCGTCGCTGGCCGACTTAGCGGCATAAAAGCGGCGCCCGTCGAGACTGTCGAGTTTGCGGCTTTCCCAGGGGCCATCAGGGGATTTTGAGACACGATAAACCGTTTGCATCCGCTCGGAATACCGGCTCTCGACCAGATACCACCAATCGCCCAGTCTGAAAATCTCTGGACACTCAGGGCAATGCGTCAGCATCGAAGACGCAAGCGGCGGGCCAACTTCCCAGGTCTCCAGATCATCCGAGGTCGCCACAGCAATGCAACCTCGGCGGAACTGCGGGCCTTCCTTCAGCCGGGCAGAGATCAGCATCTTGAAACACCCAGCCTCTTCATCTCGGTAGACGAAGGGATCGCGCCAGTCGACGGTTTCATACCAGCGGGGATCGGGCGATATCATCGGATTCGCGCCGGATTTTTCCCATGTTGCAAGGTCCGTCGAAGTCGCTTTGCAGATCGTCTGCGGCGAGGCTGACTGTCGGTTGTAGCCTGTGTAAAAAAAGTGGAACACGCCCTCATGCTCGATGACCGAGCCGGTCCAGATGCCATCACCATCGCAGTCACCGTGCGCACCGGGACCGAACGCATCGGGCATCACTTCCCAGTCAACGAGAGCCTCCGATCTCAGATAAGCGGTCGAGACCCGCGCCCTTTCTACATATTCCCAGGCACCTACTGGGGGTTGGGAGAAGAACAGGTGCCACTTGCCGTCGTGATAGAATGGCATCGTATCGCCAGCGGCAGCACCGCGTTCCGGCGTGTAACCGAATAATCTCATTTGCGGACCTCGAAAGAGTCTATGTTCATTGGTGTCCCCCGGCCCACTGGGCCGGGAGCGCACCGCGTGCATGGGAGGTTATTGCACGTAATCCTGCCAATTTGCCTGCCAGGCGTCGATGAAGCCAGGCAGATCGGCGTCTGGATTGTGAACTTTGCTGAGACTGCGAACGGTCTCCGGCGAAAGAATACATCCGCTCAAAAGGCTGCTTGCGTAGGTATCCACATTCTCGGCCGTCACCGGAATCAATCCCACTCGAGGCTGAGTTACCTCGATCGGGTGGCCATGCAGATAGTCATAGAGTTGGATCAAGCCAAAGCCACCGACCATCCAGTGCCCGCCGATCGAGAAGTCCAGTTTGCCGTCTTTGATGAACTGAGCGACCTGCTCATCGATGTCGGTAGTGATGATTTTAATGTCGTCACGTCCAGCCTGGTCGACTGCGAACTGGCTGCCAAGACCTGCGACGGCGCCCAGCACAATGATCGCATCGATCTCACCGGGAGCAAAACGCGCAATGAACTGCTCGGCATATTTTTGGCCGTTCTCCCGGTTGAGTCGATCCCACGCTTCCGCGATCACCTCAATGCCTGCCGCATCAAGTTCAGATTGAACGCCCGCCCAGATCTCTTCGGCCGACGTCACGCCCTTCTGGTTCCATATCATTGCGACCTTTTTATGCCCCAGCTCTGCCGTTGCCTTGCCAATCGCCTGGCCCCAGGTGTCGTTGTTTTGTGTCACCTGCGCGATGAAATCCTCGCCCTCGTAGTCATCGTCATAGCTTGACACAACAAGGCGGCCGACGGCGATGCCAGGAATGTCATTCTCTTCAAGCAGCCGCGCGACCTGGATACCGGCGGGCGATGTCAGCGGGTTGAAGATAAGACCGTCGGGTCCGCTGGCGATGATCGACTCGGCCTGTGCAGCGTGTTGTTCTTCCGAGTTCTGATCGTCGAACTCTTTCAACTCAACACCAAGCGCGTCCGCAACGCAGCGTTCAAAGCGGTGACGATTGATCACCCAAGGGTTTGTTTCCGGCTGTCCAAGATCGGCGATCACCAGATCGGTCCGAGCTTGGCTTTCAGCCAGTGCTATGCCTGCAAGCGGCAGCACGGCAGCTGTCACAAGCAAATGCTTGAGCGTTTTTCTAATCATGATCTCCTCCTTGGAGAGTTTTCAACGGGTTGGTTATAGGAGAAGCGAATCCCCATTAAATGCATACTGCAATTAAATGCAGCGCGCAAGTAAATGTGTGAAGCGGCCATACCAACCAAGCGCAGCACGCAGTTCCATAGGCTCAGATCGGACTGTGATGTCCGCAGAAACGATGTACGATGATGCCTTCGAACAACGGTCATTCCAGCAGCTTGTACAATCGCCCAGTCAGCGCGGTGCTGATGATTGGGCGTGGAGGGAGGGTCGGAGAGCACATCATGCCAAGGGTCCAACTTCCTGCACTGACCCCGAAGCGCAAGGCTTGGAACAAGGGGCGGATCATAGGACAGAAACGTCCATTGCTGCCAAAATAAGTGTGGGCGATTCGCGCGCGGCTCGAACTTGCAGGCAATCTTCGTGACCTTGCTTTGTTCAACGTCGCCATCGACAGCAAACTGCGCGGCTGCGATCTGGTCAAAGACGATCGCGTCCGGGAACGTGTTTCGGTGATCCAGAGCAAAACCAAGCGACCTGTTCAATTCGAACTTACGGAAAACACGCGAGAAACCGTTCTGACCTGGGTCAGATCACCGGAAATGCTTGCTTGCCTGTTCATGTTCCCTAGCCGGTTCCACGAACGACCCCATATCTCAACGCGTCAATACGGTCGGCTTGTCCGCGACTGGGTTGCGGCGATTGGGTTAGAGCCGAGTGGATATGGCACACACTCGCTTCACCGGACAAAGGCAGCCGAGATCTGTCGCAAGACCGGCAACCTTCGCGCAGCGCAACTGCTGCTCGGTCACACCAAAGTCGACAGCACTGTGCGCTACCTTGGTGTTGAACTGGAAGATGCTTTGAGCATCGCAGAGCGCATCGACATTTGAACCATGTTTGCGGACGGTTCCTTCCGTTCGCCGATTTAGAAGAGACCGGCGATCGCGCCGCGGCGAATACGAAACGTGTGCCCCCAACTTGCGAGTAGGCTGCATCTACCGCTAACGTCCGGGTGAAAGTTCAGCTAACAACTACCCTCCGACTGTTGGCAGAGTTTCTTTGTCGAATTTAGCTGCGCCGGAACGGTGCATGCCTCCGAGTAGCCGCGCATCTCCCGTTGTATGAGAATCTCTCATGAGATGAGTACAACTTATTAATTTTCTTGGGAGGTTGAAGAGATGTACCTTGTTCCCCGGGTCAGCGCCAAAGTTAGGGTAAGCAGCAATGGAACGAGGCACACCAACAAAACAGCGCCGACGGGACGAGCCTCTTTCAGGGCGGCGGAAGCGAGCGCGAACCAAAGCCGGTTCGGACATTTCGGACGCAACGGTTCGCAACACGAGCTATGGCGCTCTAAGAAATGGTCTGATCAGGCAACCAGCATTTTCCGAAGACAGATTGGAAAATTTGCACGAAACCGCCTTGCGTGTGCTCGATGAGTTGGGAGTTCGCGTTTTCCATGCTGAGGCCCGCCGCAGGTTTGCAGCGGCGGGCGCGAGCGTGAATGAAGCGAAGCAGCATCCATGTCCCGTTTCAAGGGGTTTCAGGGCATTTTCCACGGTCGTTCCGGATCTTTTCCCCACTTTTCCCCATTCTTTCCACAGGCGGGCGTCATGACGGTGCCGGAACCGGCGCGTCCGGGGACCATCCGCGCCCGTCGGGCGGCAGGACGTTCGTGAGGATCACGGGTTTCCGCATCACCGCGATCGGCGCGGCCCGGTGGGCCCTGCCCGCCGCCGTGAGCCGTTCGTACATCCCCTTCATCGCCGGGTTCCGGCACGCGGCCGTCATCGCCGCCATGGACGTCACGTCACGGGGCCCGCGCCGCCCGCCGCGTATCCGTCCCGCCCCCGTCAGCGTTCCGCCGTGCAGGCGAAGGGGGCGACGCCCGGGAGCGCCGCCGCCTGCCGGCTTCCGAGGGTCCTGGGCTCCGGCATCCGGCAGACCAGCGCCGCGGCGGTCACCGGCCCGATCCCCGGGACGACCGTGAGGATGTCCCGGCGCTGGGCCGGCCCGGGATCCAGCGCCGCCGCAGGGCGTTCCTCGGGAAGTGGAGGAAAAAGTGCCGGGCCGGCGCCGACAGCCTGGAGGAGGCGGGCGACCGCCTGTTCACGTTCTCCCGGCCCGAGCCGTCGCAGTGAAGAGCGGCGCGGACCACCAACGCCATCGAGAGGCCCAACGGCGAGTTCCGGAGGCGGATAAAGGCCCAGACCCTGCTGCCCTGCGCGGAGACCGTGCCCATGCCGCTCCGGGCGCTCCTGGCCTCCGGCCGGATCCGGATGCGAAAGGTTGACCGCTGGCAGACGCTGCCCCTGCCGGCCGGACCCGTCGCCCCTGCCCTCGCCGCCTGATCGGAGGAAACCATGTTCACCCGGAGATTACACCATTTTCGAATTTCCACCAAACTCGCGACACGACCCACAAGGTTTGGCGAAAACATAACAAAAATGTCTGAATGTTCTGTTCCGCGATTTCGGCCTGCCATGGGCCGAAATCGCCGTACCGGGCATTCGAACAACATGCGGCGAACTGGAAGTCAGAGCCCAAGTCTACCGACGCGCTGCGGCGTGGCGAAGGTCGGCTTTCGCCTCGCCATTTTTAGCCAAACCGATTTCGCCAAATCTGACAACGCCCAGCATCCCGTACTTCGTAGGCTTCCAAGGCATCTGCTGGACTCTGGTCGAACTGATTTTCGCCGTCCTCGCCGAGGGCAGTCAGGCGCATCGAATACCAAGCGGTGACACCTCCCCGCGGAGGATTGTCGAACAGGGGAAACTCAGGATCACCCCCTAAATCGCTTAGCCAATGGTTTGCTAGCGCCGGGTCCAGCACCATTGCTCGGGCAACGCTAATGGCATCAGCGGAGCCATCCCGCAAAACTTTCGCCGCTTGTTCACGGGTCTCAAATCCACCGGTCAGAGCGATTGGAATTGATGTCAGTTCCTTGCCGCGTTTGGCGAAATCGATGAAGTAAGGGCCTGATGACGATGTGCCGTCGGAACTTGATGCAGCACCGGGGAAATACGTGCCACCGCTGACATCGATTAAATCAATCGTTGATTTGTCAATCAGCCGCACGACCTCTAATGCATCTTCATTTGTGAGACCGCCTTCAAGTTTGTCGGTCGAGTTGATCTTGATGCCAACAGGGTAGGTCGGTCCAACTGCCTGCCGAACGGCCTCAATCACTTCGCCGATGATACGGAACCGGTTCAAGACAGCCCCGCCATATGAATCGGTCCGGTGGTTGAAGAGAGGCGATAAGAACTGGCTGAACAGAAATCCGTGACCGGCATGGATCAAAACGCCTCCGAAACCACTCTTTTGCCCGAGTGACGCCGCTTCCGCGTAGGTCTGGGGCAGGTCATGAATTTCGGCCAAAGACATGCCATCGCATTTCAAGCCCTCAACATCCAATGATGACGGTCCTTTGGGCGTACTGATCGGCCCGTGTGCAAGCGCTCCGGCATGGCCAAGCTGCGGCCAGATATGCGCCCCATTCTTTGAACCGCTTTTCGCCAGTTACTTCAGGGCAGGCATGTCTGCATCCGGAACCAAAACTAGGTTTCCGGGTTTCTCGGGATAATTTGGGCCGACTTGCACCTCACCGATCAGGGACAGAGCCGCGCCTCCGTCTGCCCATCGTTCATATAGTCGCATTTGAGCTTCAGTCGGGTTTCCAGCGCCATCGCCTAATGAGTCAGACATTGCCGCCTTCACCAATCTGTTCTTAAGTTGGATACCGCAGGGGAGGTCAAGCGGCTGGGCCAACAATCTGGTTGCTTCGGTGGCATTCATTTCATCTCTCCATCGGTATATTTCGATATATCACTCCAGATTGTCAAACGTCGGCATTGGGTGGGTTCTTGCCTCGTGAATTATGGCTTAAGAAGCTCGTCTCGGACGGCGGCGAGAAACGCCTCGATGTTCTTTTCATCGCGTCGGTAGAACGTCCACTGCCCATGGCGTTTCGACTGCACAAAACCGGCTTGTTTCAACAGTCCCATGTAGTTTGAGATCGTGGACTGAGAGAGCTTCGCTTTCTCCTGGATGTACGCAACGCAAACGCCTTCAAGGTCTTCGTGACCCGGTAACGCAGGCGGAAAGTTTGAGCGATCCTTGAGCCATTCCAGAATCTGGCGGCGAACCGGATTGTTCAGGGCCGATATTGACTTCTCAATGTCCATAAATCGAAATATCTCGATATACAGCCTGAAGTCAAGCTCCCATCTCGATGAATTCAAAGCGGTCCTTCGCAATCGCTACATGAACGACGGCAAAGTCCGCATCTTACCGGTTCATGCCTGTCGCAGCGAAGGTCGGCTTCCCTAAAGCCAGACTGGAAAACTTGATTAAATCAAGTTTCTCCCTGTGATTTTCCAGGCGCAAGAAAGAACTCCAAAAACTTTCCTCAGGAAAGTTCTGCCCCTGACTTTCGCCAGGAAAATCTGTTTAGCCAAACCTAACGCAGAAAGTTACTATCCGCGTGCCCATGCCAATCTCATCCACTGCTCCATGGTCAACAACGCAATCCGCGTGTCCATGCTCAGACCTAGCACAGGCCTAGCACAATTGGGTTTCAGCCCAACGATATCAACGACTTAACCCTCCGTGGCGGGCATTGAAAATCCTCGTGTCGGTGGTTCGATTCCGTCCCTAGGCACCATTTAAATCAAGTGATAACAGTATCTTACCTGATTTATGTGCTGTAGCGCAGCCGCTTGAAATCCCAAAATACCCTAGCGGTCCTAGCGCGTCGATCATCGCCAGGACCCTGCCGGTCGGGCATCCCCGCAAGCGTCCGGGCCCCTGCCCCCCCTTTTCCGCCAGCCGCCTTCCGGTGAGCCCTCATGACCGTGCCGTCGACGCGGACGTACCCGAAACCGGACTCTCCGGACAACCTCCGGAACCACGGCCGGAAACGCCGCTCTCCACCCGGTGCCGGAACCGCCTGGAGACGCTGCCGCACTTCCCGGGGCGTTCCGGAAGGTCGCGCTACCGGGCTCCCGTCCGTGTCCGCACGGGAACCGACCCGGGAAACAGGCGGCTGTCCGCCTCCGTCACTCCGGGATACCATTCCGGCCCGCGGGCATATCCCGGATCCGTTCCCGCATGTCATCCGTCAGGACCTGCCCGCCTTCGCTCATGATACTGCCCCCGGTTGCCCGAATGGCCGTTTCGGCCTTTGCTGGGGGCACCGTAGCCGATTCGGACGTGGCGTTCAGATGTCAACGGACCCTAGAATCCAGCCGTCATTTGTTGGATCGACAGGGTCACAGCCAACGCCATGAGCATCACGCCGAACCCAGGATTGAACCAAAGGCGATGGATCGGGTGATCCAGCAAACGTTCCACCTGACTCCCGAACCCAGGCCCAGCTGCCGATGCTGAAAAAACGGATGACGCAATAGAGTGCCGTGAACGCGAAGAGCGTAATCTGCGATTGGTCGAGGTCGTGTCGCGAACCTGGTGGCGAGAGTAACGGCGAGCATGTGTTTAAGCAGACGGTATTCGCATTACAGCGGCTCTCCTCCGATGACAGTCACGACAGCTCCAACCGCGATAGTGACAGCAGTCATGACAAGGCCAAAAGTATCTGTATCATCACGATGGCAGCCCTCCCGTAAGCTTCACACCTGAGCGGCTCTTCCTGTGCGCGTGGGGAACCTGCCATATAGAATAGGCGTCCAAAATTAGCGCAATTTCAGGTGCGACACCAAGTTCCCAAACATAAGCGCGCTGTTGGTACCAACAGCGCACCACCAACGGTGGCCATATGAATACGACCAAAGACGGTGATTAACGAGGCGCTTGCGGCAGATGAAGCGGCTTCTTTCCCCATCCACAAGCGCGCCACACTCACCTGTGCCATCGCAAGCGGTATAGAGAGTCAGTGCTTCATCCCGCTCAAGAAGTAGGACAGAGCAACGATGATCAACGCGATGCCACCGCCTAGATGCAGGATTGCCGTTGCGCCCTCCCAAATAAGAACCTGCCCCAGGTATGCGATGCCCAGCATGGTAATGACCACGCTGATCAATTTCGACTTCAATTCATCAAGGGACCTCACCACAAGCCAGTTCGGCACAGAAATATCTGAATTATAGTAAAGCTGATAAAGCCCAAGTGATACGACCTGCACGACTGTGGCGAGCAAAAATATGTCGACAATCTCGATGGCAGTGAATAGGTGCTTGTTGGTCGCCTTTTCGGTCACACCGCTTTCAGTCATCTCATGGATGAGCTTAAAGGTCTTGAACCCGCCATAAATCATAAGTGCAACAGAAACACAAAATGTTGCAACGATTGGGACAAGGGAAACGACCCGCAATAGCAGTGATGGAACGTATTCAATAAGTGACTTTCGATCTTCGTTCATGAACTATCTTTCCCTTTTCAACCGGACGATTCCAACGATTGCTGCCCAAAACGGAAGGGCAATCAACCCTGCCTGACGCGCTGAACTCAGCATAGGAAAAATCGGGGTGAGACTGCCAATAAGCCCAACCAACCCACCACCAAGTGCCAGAAATCCCAGCCACCGTGGCATCTCCGATTTCCTTTGCAGAACAACCAAACCAAGCAATATCGACGCGGTTGCCAAGAGCGTGCTGCCCATCAGTGCTCCAGCATTTCGAAATTGCATCAGAGTCCGAACAAAGACGTCCATAGTCGCCCGTTGATCTAGGTTCGCTTGATCGTATGCGGCAGCAGTCATCTGAGTAAGTGCCACACTTGTCATGGTCTCGATCATGAAGATCACGATGCCAACCAGAAGCAAGCCCTCAGCCGCAGACGTGTTGGAGCGAGCCGTGCCAATGACTTCGGCAGTACCCGCACAAAACAGTGTCGCGAAGGTCAGAGAAAGAAGGATCAGAACTAAAGCCGTAAGAACACTGGACGGGTTCGCGGCCATGGCGCCCATGATCTCAGCGGCATCGACCGCCTCCATCGCTTCTTCCGAAAGACCGCTTACGGCAAAGAATACAATTCCAATCGTGGAAACCACGAACCAAATTACTCCAGAAACCGCAGAGAACCTGACCATTGATCGACCCTACCACACGTACCGCTCAACATGCAAAGCCGTCAGAGCACATCCAGTTTCGGCAACTTCGGTAGATTGCAACTGGGTGCGCATCACACCGGTCGTGTCGCGAGTTTGGTGGAAATTCGATAGTGGTGCATCCACCGGGTGGCGAAAGCCACCGACTGGCGGTCGTTACCGCCAGAGCACTATCCCTAGTGTCCGTTGACAATCATCTAGCGGCGGTCATGGCCGCCGCCAGAAGAAACGTCGCCCGGAACTACCTGATCCTGGCGAAGAAATTGTCGATTTGGCGGCACTAGCCATACATCTTCCGGTCATGCAATGTTACCGCACCACCTTCCTGTTCGACCGCGGCCGATTCGCGCCTCCCGACTCGTAGACCAGCCAGTCAGTGTCGAACGCCCGGTCCGCGAGCAGGGCTCCGAAAATCCGCCATTCCAGGATCTGCGGCAGCTCTTTCAGGTCGCGGGCCCAGCCTGCAGGGATGGCGATGCCCACCAGATGGCCGAGCGCGTCGGTCATCGCCAGGACCCTGCTCGTCAGGCTTCCCAGTGAGCGTCCGGGATCCTGGCTCGAGGCCCGCTTTTTCACGCACCGCCTTCTGGTGCGCTCTCATGGCCATGCCGTCGACAAGGATTACTCAGGATCGAACTCTCCGGAAAACACGTCGGAACGCTTCTGCATCTGCCGAAGCGTTCCGAAAAGTCACGCCACTACTCCCCCGTCCGGGTCTGCACGGGTACCGCCCCGGGAAACAGGCGGCTTTCCGCCGCCATCACTTCCTGGGGTGTCCCGCCGACCCGGAAGGATGTCCCGAATCCGTTCCCACATGTCATCCGTCAGGAACCGCCTACCGTCGTTAATGATACTGCCCCCGGTTGCCTGAATGGCCGTTTCGGACCTTGTTGAGGGCGCCGTAGCCGATTCGGACCTGACGTTCAGATTCAAATGTCAACGGATCCTGGCACGGAGCTATCGCAGCAAGCGACCATCGCTCATTGCCGTGCTTAAGGCGCTTTACAGTTGTCATTTTAGACGGTGGGTTGATTTCTCCGGCAATCATCATGTTGTTTGAGTTTTCCGCCTACGTTCGGTTCGGAAAAACGATTGGCCCCCAGGCGGCGGTTTTGTCCTGACGAGATTTCCAATGGGTTCTGGCACCGCGAGTACCCAGACTGGAAAACCTGGTTAATTCAGGATAGCCGCATGAGCGGACCTTTGCTGTGTCGGGCATGGGCGGCAACTGTGCGGGCAGATCAGTAATCGGGTGGATCGCCACCAGCAACCGCTGCAGAAGTTCAGTGGTGATTTGTAGCGCGGTCAGCACATGTCAAGGATAGGCCCGGACACGTCAAGGTGACTGTCTCTCCAAGATCTCGCCTAAAAATGCGACGGAAATCCCTGCCGCTCACGTAATAGGTGGTAGGTTGGAGAATATTGGGGCCTGGCATGAAGCGAAAAACTCTTGCATGCTGCTTAGCGCTGCCGGTCTCCGCGGCAACCCAATCCTCCGCTGAGCCGCCTGATTTACAATCATCGACACCAGTCATCCACCTTGTGGACAATCTTGATGAGGCAGACAGATTGGGATGGTGCATCGACACCGTGTGGCACGGCCTTTCAGACCGTCTGCACGCCCATTCATGCAAGCCGCAAGGGGGCGATGTGCAGTTCCGCCACGATGATGCAACCGCCCAGCTCATCTCGGTGGCCTTCGATACCAAATGTGCAACGCACCAGGGAGCCAACGAACCATTGATACTTGTTGACTGCGATCCAGGCAGCAGCTTCCAGAAACTCACCTACGATCCACAGAAAATGACTTTGCACCCTGAGGATGCCCCCAGCACATGCCTAGCCGTCGGAGAAAGCAGTCAGTCAGCTGGTCCCTATATGTCACGCGACCTCCTTGTCCGGGAATGCGCGGAGACGGACCAGACACACAAAACATGGATCGTCCTACCGTGAATACCCTTTTGTCTCGCCGCACCATGCTTGTCGGAACAGCCGCAGCCGGTTTGGCTGGCGCTTTGGACCTTAAATCAACTGCGGCTCAGTCCGCGACGCAGCGGATCACGTTGGATGTTCGGGAAGTGAATGGAGCGCCAGCATACAATGGCATGATGCCGGGACAGACCATTTATGCCAATCCTGGTGAGACCATCGAAGTGCATCTGATCAACTCGCTTCCGCGACTGGATGATGATTGCAGTGATGATTTCAACAATTTCCATGGGTTGAACACGACCAATCTGCACACGCACGGCCTACATGTGTCGCCGACGACCGACAGTACCGGCGAGTACGATGCGGACAACGTATTTCTCAGCGTGACACCAAAGGACCAGTTCGTGCCTTGCGCGGAGGATTGCGGCAGCAACGTCGAAAAGACCTTTCGCAATGGCGAAGCGTTCTACCGCTTTGAATTAAGGTCGGATCATCCAAGTGGCACCTACTGGTATCACGCCCATAAACATGGAGCGACCCAATCGCAGGTGGCAGCCGGTTTGGCAGGACCACTCATCGTCAAGGATCGCCCAGGTTTCATGCCGTCCTACATTGAAAACGCCAGCGAAAAGATTTTCGTCATCATGAATGAAGGTATCATTCTCGCTGATCCAGGCGGCGGTGGCGAACTTGATCCAACCGTTAGGCTTCGCCCCGGAGAAGTTCAGCGATGGCGGCTCATCAATGCCCAATCCTCTGGGCAAGGTGGGGGTTCCTTCGCACGTCTGTCAACCAACGTTCCTGATTTGGAGATGTATCAGATTGCCTTCGACGGGATCACTTTGCAGCACCGCTTCAGGATTGATCAATCGGAAAATGATGAACCATGGCTCAATCCAGCCGCGATGGCTCCGGGCAACCGAATGGACATCATGGTGCGCGTGCCGGACGGCGTACGCGAACGAAACATCGCAATGGACATGGCAGCGCGCATTTCAAGGCTGTTTGAGCTGACTGCGAGCACGAAGCGGATCGGCATTGAAATTGAGGTGTCCGGCGATCCTGTCGACCATGAATGGTCCGATAATCCGACCCTGCCGGGCGCAGGACTCGCCGAATTCTCCAATGTCCCCCTGCCTCAAAGGAGCATCACCTATCAGGGTGGCTTTGCCATTGATCGGGAACAGTTTACCGGCGAAGTGAAGCACAGGGTAAACTTGGGCGCGGAAGAGGAATGGACGGTCGAGAATGCAACCAGTGCCGTTCACGCCCACCACATCCATGTAAACCCATTTCTTGTAACCCATATCGACGGTGTGCCCTTGGCAGACGACGATCCTCGCCGCCGGTGGCAGGATACGGTGGCGTTGCCGTTCTCAACGAGCGCAGGGCCCGGCACCATCACCTATAAAACCCGCTTTGAGCGTTTCAGGGGCAAGTTTGTGCTTCATTGCCACATCCTGCGTCACGAGGATCGCGGCATGATGCAAGTCGTGGAGGTGGTGTGACTTGATCGGTGCCAGGCCGACGGGTCCTTTCAAGCTCGCTTTGCGCTTATGAGTGGAACCGGGGGCGTGAAACTCAATCCAGAACACCAAATCCAGCGGGGCCGCTCAACTTATGGAACAAACTCTGAGATGGTGGTCTCGCCCAGACGTTCGATCAGACTTTGCTCAATCTCTTTCATGACTCCCGTCACCCGCCTGCGCAGGGCGTGTTCAACCGAACAGGAGGGAACCCATTCATCGTCGGCGGTGGAGACCAGGTTTTCGTCCAATGCCACATACACATCCGCCAACGTTATCACCTCTGGAGATTTGGCGAGCTTCCACCCACCAGAATGACCTTTCTCCGAGGTCAGCAACCCCGATTCCCTGAGGCGTCCCAAAACCCGGCGAACCACAACCGGGTTCGTCCCAGCATGTTCAGCAATGTCCGATGACGTTCGCACACGTTCCGGATCTCCAGCCATGTGGCCGAGGGTGTGCAGGGCAAGAGAAAGGCGGCTATTGCGCTTCATTCACGATTCTTCTCCATACAGCACCCATTGATAACAATTTCTGTTGCATCTATCTAGTAACTATATAAGTTGCGTATTTCTCAACGCACCCGATGGAGAACCCCATGTCAGATACCCGCCTTCCGGTCACGGTTCTTTCCAGATTCCTTGGAGCGGGCAAAACCAAACTTTTGAACCGGGTTCTCAATAACCCCGAAGGTCGTCGGGTCGCGGTGATCGTCGATGACATGTCTGAAGTGAACATCGACGCGGGCCTGGTGCGAGCGGATACCGAACTCAGCCGCATGGATGAAACCCTGGTCGAAATATCGAACGGCTGCATCTGCTGCACCCTGCGTGATGACCTTCCGGCTGAGGTGCGCAGGCTCGCAGCCAAAGGGCGCTTTGACTATCTTCTGATCGAATCCACCGGCATCTCCAAACCTCTGCCAGTCGCGGCGACCTTCGACTTTCGGAACGAGTTCGGCGACAGCCTGTCCGATGTGGCGCGGATCGACACCATGGTAACCGCTGTCGATGCGGTGAAACTGCTGAACGATTTTTCGCCCCATGGCTTTCTCCGCGACCGAGGGTAGACCATGGGGGAGGAAGACGAACGGACACTCGTCCACCTGCTGACCTACCAGATCGAATTCGCTGATGTGGTGATCCTGAACAAGGTTGGTGATGCAGGACCGGAAAGGGTCGAGTCGGCGAGCAGAATCATCCGAAGTCTGAACGCGGATGCCGAGATCATTGAGACCAGTCACTCCGCTGTAGCCGCGGAGAAAATCCATAACACGGGCCTTTTTGACTTTGAACAGGCCCATGAGCATCCCCTGTGGGCAAAGGAACTGTACGGCTTTGCCGATCATGCGCCTTAGAGTTGGATCCATAAGTTGAGTGGCCTCGCAGGATGTGGTATTCCGGATCGACTTTCAACCCAGATCCGGAGAGAGCCATGCCCTGGAACGAGACCACCCAGAAACTTTATGGGCGGTCGGACGACCACCGTCAAAGCAATCTGACCGACGCCGAATGGACCATCATCGAGCCGATGCTACCGAAGCAGGGAAAGATGGGGCGTCCGCGCGAGGTCGACCTCCGGTCGGTGTTCGACGGGGTGCGGTACATCCTGGCCACGGGATGCCAGTGGCGCGCGTTACCCCCTGAATATCCACCGTTTTCCACGGTCCAGAACTACTTCTACGGGTGGCGGCGCAGCGGTCTCCTGGAGCGCGTCCTGCACCGCCTGCGGGACCTCGCGCGGCAGTGTTCGGGACGCTCGCCGGAGCCGACCATCGCCTCGATCGACAGCCAGTCGGTGAAAACGACGGAGAGCGGCGGTCCCTCCGGCTATGACGCCGGAAAGAAGGTGAAGGGGCGGAAGCGCCACCAGATCGTGGACGCCGACGGCACGCCGATCGTCATGGCGGTGCACACCGCCGACATCCAGGACCGGGACGGTGCCCCGGACCTGATCGCGAAGCTGCTGGAGACGGCACCGACCGTGTGTAAGCTGTTCGCCGACGGCGGCTACGCGGGACCGAAACTGCGGAAGCGGCTTAAGGGGATGGGGCTGCGGAACGTGATCGAGATCATCGAAAAGCCGAAGGATGTCAAAGGGTTCACGGTTCTCTACCGCCGCTGGGTCGTGGAGCGGACCTTCGCCTGGATGGGCCGGTGCCGCCGTCTTTCGAAGGACTACGAGCGCCTCTGCGAGAACTCTCTGGCTTGGGCACAGCTGGCCGCCTGCCGGTTCCTGCTCAGGCGGGTGGCGAGGGGCCAACCCCATGAAAAACAATAGTTTAATCATATCAGTGACTTATGATTCAAACTCTTAGACCTTGCAATACCCGCTCGAAGTGTAAGTGACACACTCTTGCGGTATACCTTCATTCAGCCGCTCAATGGTCAGCTTCATGGTGAGGGGTACTGATCTTCCGCGAAGTAATATTGATGATATCCCTGTCCGAGGCTGTCTCTCAGGACATTGTGGTAGCAATGGTTACCGCCACCAGATGGCAGGACAACGAGCGGCTCATCAAGCTCCCTCGTTGCCAATGTCCAGCCTTCAGGAAGGTCGGCGCTCAGGTCAGGCACTCCAGTTGCGGTCGCGTGCATCACGTAGCGATTGCCAGCCGTATCGACCGCCTCAATGATTTCACCCTCATACAAAAGCTGATGGCATTTGCGAGTCACGGTAACGGAAACAGCACCAGGCTCAATGCCGGAAGGAGCGCATCCCGCATCCTCCGTAGGCAGACAGTCCTGGGATATGATCGCGGAAAGCTCCATCCACTCATAACCATGATGGGACCCCATGGTGCGACATGCATTGCCCTCACAATCGACCGGAGCATCAGGTGACCGATAGAAACAGTCGCTATCGAACATGGTGTTGCGATTGATGTTCTTTCGCCATGGCAGGACCGGCTCGTAGACGGCCCACTCGTCATCCGGCATGATCCCCTCCCCCTCACCCATGCTGACCATGACGACCCCACTTTCCAGATTGATCAGTTCCTTCGCCAGACCGACACTGGAGCCTTCGTTAAGACAGGCGCGTCCATCGTCGCGGTGTGACGGGACCGTCCGAAAGCTCACGCCCGCCTCTTCCGCAGACGGAAACGAACCGAGAGATGAGAGTGTCTGGACTCGGTCATAGGCAAAGTAGGCTGCGACCACGACCAGCGGAGCCACAACTGCAAAAGTCCAGGTTCGTAGTCTCACGCAAATTCTCCCTGGGAGTTGGATCCATAAGTTGAGTGGCCTCGCAGGATGTGGTGTTCCGGATCGACTTTCAACCCAGATACGGAGAGAGCCATGCCCTGGAACGAGACCACCCAGAAACTTTATAGGCGGTCGGACGACCACCGTCAAAGCAATCTGACGGACGCCGAATGGAGCATCATCGAGCCGATGCTGCCGAAGCAGGGAAAGATGGGGCGTCCTCGCGAGGTCGACATGCGGTCGGTGTTCGACGGGGTCCAGTACATCCTGGCCACCGGGTGCCAGTGGCGTGCGTTACCCCCTGAATATCCACCGTTCTGCACGGTCCAGAACCATTTCTACGAGTGGCGGCGCAGCGGTCTCCTGGAGCGCGTCCTGCACCGCCTGCGGGACCTCGCGCGGCAGTGTGCGGGACGCTCGCCGGAGCCGACCATCGCCTCGATCGACAGCCAGTCGGTAAAAACGACGGAGAGCGGCGGTCCCTCCGGCTACGACGCCGGAAAGAAGGTGAAGGGGCGGAAGCGCCACCAGATCGTGGACGCCGACGGCACGCCGATCGTCATGGCGGTGACCGCCGCCGACATCCAGGACCGGGACGGCGCCCCGGACCTGATCGCGAAGCTGCTGGAGACGGCACCGACCGTGTGTAAGCTGTTCGCCGACGGCGGCTACGCGGGACCGAAACTGCGGAAGCGGCTTAAGGGGATGGGGCTGCGGAACGTGATCGAGATCATCGAGAAACCGAAGGATGTCAAAGGGTTCACGGTTCTCTACCGCCGCTGGGTCGTGGAGCGGACCTTCGCCTGGATGGGCCGGTGCCGACGCCTGTCGAAGGATTACGAGCGCCTCTGCGAGAACTCTCTGGCCTCCGGGGTGAGGCATCACGCGCCACAGGTTCAAGCGTGATGCCGAACGCTGGCCGCCTGCCGGTTCCTGCTCAGGCGGGTGGCGAGGGGGCCAACCCCATGAAAAACAATAGTTTAATCATATCAGTGACTTATGATTCAAACTCTTAGACCGAAGAATATGGCGTGACTTCATACGTCTATCGAGCCAGGCTCCCATTCGTGCCAGAGCGTATCCTAGAGGTGCTGAACGTTGTCCTGCCGGGGGTGTGATCCGGGCCAAAGGCCACTTCTGGATATCAACGCGACCCGACTGGGTGGTGGAGTTCTCGCTGGCCGGTGCCCTGTAAGGCGTCGAACCGCTCGGCATGTGGCGGGCATCAGTGCCAGAAGAGCGGCGAACCACGGAGGATGATGTCAGAGCCCATATACAGAGCCATTGGCAGGAGCCCTGGGGCGACCGTCGTCAGGAGATCGTTTTCATCGGAGCAGGGATCGACTGGCCGACCCTGAAGGCACGACTGGACAATTGTCTCGTTCCCACCGTTGCCGCCACGGAACCCGATAACCTACCGGAGTATCCGGACCCATTCCCGATCTGGCGTCGGGCGGAGGATGCGGCATGAACTTCATCAGAAATGCCATGAATGATGCAGCCATTGGCGTTCGCATCGTGGATGATCCGACGACGCCCGGTACATTCACGCAATTTGTCACGGTCAATCTGATCATTGATGTGATCTACCGCCCGATCGATCCCCATATTGGAGCGCGCGATGCGTAGTGTTGCGCTTCTCGCCGGGACCATACTCTTTCTCGCCGTCGTAGGACCATTCCTGGCTCCCCATGATCCAACCGCAATCAGCATTCCAGAACGCCCTTCTCCTCCAGGCGGAGAATTCCCGTTGGGCACCGATGCCCTAGGGCGAGACATCCTGTCACGTATTCTTCACGGGGCCAGGTGGTCCCTTGGACTGGCATTGCAAATTTCCCTCATCGGCCTCTGCATTGGCCCCATGATCGGGCTCGTCGCGGCATTGGGCGACAGAGCTGTCGATGGGGCGGTGATGCGCACCACGGACTCTTTTCTGGCCTTCCCGAATCTCGTGACCGCAGTGGTCGTCGCGGGACTATTGGGTGCAGGCATCTGGAGCCTGATCCTTGCCCTTAGCGTGACCGCGTGAATGCGATACGCCCGCGTTGCGAGAGGCATCGGGCTGTCACTCCAGACCAGAGGCCACTTGATACAGGCCAGACTGGCTTGCCTCTCTCCCTGGTTCATCGACCGGTGGCACTATCTGCCGTCGCTCCTGCCCTCGCTCACCGTTGTCTGGACAGGCATGTACGCCCGAGCCATGCTGGGAATCTCCGCGCTCGGGTTTCTCGGCTTTGGCGTTCAGCCAGCAATTCCGGAATGGGGCGCAATGCTGCTCGACGCCAGGATTCACATGCGATCAACGCCGCTACAGATGATCTGGCCCGGGTTGGCTGTTGTCATCAGCGTTCTTGCGATCATTCTTACCGGAGATGCTCTTCGTGATGCCCTTGCGGACAGGGGCACGGAGCAATGACCGGAACGGATCGCCCATCCCCTGGCATCTGGCTGGAGCCATATCCGGGTTAGGCCTGCGGATGAGCCTCGTTCTGGATAGCCTGAAGCATATGCCCGGGCGCCGACAGTGGGAGAACCGGAAGTTACCGGTGCGGCAAAAGATGGTGATCGCCTCAAATCCAGGCTGCGCAGTGTAAATGTGCCTCTCCGACCGATGAAAGTCAGCCCGATCATCTTCAGCATACCCGCGTTCTGCCCGCTTCCTCTGTGTGAAGGTCAGTTGCGGTTGTTTCATCGTTGCGGTCCATAAAGACGAAACGGCCGACGGATCTCTCCGCCGGCCACCCCGCTTTGCTCGACAGTATCGAAGTACTGGCGGGTTACTCGACCCTCGTCACCCGACCATCGAGCATTGGCACAGCTGTACCGGTCTCGAAGGCGCGGATCACCTGGGCGGCCATCAGTTCGGCCGCATTTTCCTCGATGATGCTGGTCTTTCCGCTGAACATGGAGTAACCATCGCCGCCAGCACCCATGAAGTCATTGGTCGCCAGATGATAGGTTGCGCCTTCTTCCAGAGGTGCACCAGCCACCATGACCTCTGCCACCCGTTCACCTGCGGCTTTTGCCGGATCGAACGAAAAGCTCATGCCTGAAACATGGGGGAAGCGGCCAGAGCCGTCCTCGACGGCCGAAACACCGTTTTCGAGGGCGGCGAGAATGTCAGCGCCCGAGACCTCAAGCAGAACGGTCTTGTTGCCGAAGGGGAGCTCGGTCAGCACATCGCGGCGAGTGATGACTGTGCCTGGCTCGTACTGCGTATCGCCACGGATACCACCACCATTGGTAATCGCCACGTCTGCCCCGGTCTCGGCGCGCATGGCGTCGACGGTCAGATTGCCGAAGGCGCTTTCGCCGCTTCGAACCGTGGTACGGCGGGTGTCGAGCAGGACCGGCGTTGCCCCGATCTCAATATCAAGCTCAGCCGAAAGGAAGGCCTCATAGCCTTCAACCTCGGCAGCCAGGGATGGATCCGGCTCGATATCTGCAGTGTTGATGACATCAAACTCCGGGCTCCATTCGACACGGGGACCCCTGCGGCCTTCCACCGTCTCAATGTCAAGCGTGACAACGGTCACGAAGCTGGCCTGGCTGGCGCTTTCGACCAGAGCAGTATTGCCGTCGTACCAGATGGCCAGATCGTGGTCGTCACCGGATAGAATGAGGTCGACATCGCCGGCGGCGTAGAGCCGTCCATCTTCGGGACGGTCGGTGTGGGCCAGTGCGATGACCACGTCCGCTCCGGCCTCGCGTAGAGCCGCCGCAGTCGCTGCCGCCACCTCAACGGGGTCGCTGAAGGTCACATCGCCCGGAGACGACTTCACCGCCGTACCTTGCGTAGTCAACCCGAAGATGCCGACCGTATGGTCACCCACCTCGATCATCATGTTTTCCTGCACACCATCGATCAGAGTCCCGTCTGGCTCAAGCGCGTTATTGGACAATACGGTGAAGTTCGCCTCGGCGACCCGGGCGCGGGTCACATCCGGTCCAAAGTCGAACTCGTGGTTACCCAAGGCCATGGCGTCCAGCCCGACCATGTTCAGAAGGGCGATCATATGGGCACCTTCATCAAAGCTGGACAGCAGCGACGGCGAGATGCTGTCACCCCCGTTGGTGGCCAGAACGGTACCGCCCTGCGCGCGGACATCCGCAATCACGGTGGCCAGCCGCGCGACGCCACCGGCATCGCCATCGCCTTCCATTCGGTCGATATCATTGACGTGGACGATCGTCAGTCTGTCCTGAGAAATGGCAGGGGTGGCAGCCAGAATGACGGCAGCCAGGATTGTGGCAAGACGCATGGGTTTCCCTCCAGTTTGATTTGCGGAATAGCTAGCGTATTGATGCAATACTGACAAGCCATCTCGCTCTAAAGTGCAGCTGTATCCCATGAACGTCAGGTAGGGTTCCGCAAACGCAGCCTGCCTGGCCTGAGATCCGGAACAGCACGACCCGGAGAGCGGAACCATGCAAAAAACCGCATCATTCCAGTCTGTTGTATCAAGTCCCGAAGATCCCCGGCAGCAGTCGAAAGTCCTCATTCCACTGGATGAAGCCCTTTCGCTTTGGCTCTATGGGACGATATCGGGGTGCGAATGTTTCGTCGACATCGCCGAATGCGAAAGCATCCGTGGCCCCCTTCAAGGGGTTTCACGGCGCTTTCGGCGGTTCCCCCAGCCTTTTCCCCAGATTCTCCACAGGCCAAGGCCGCGAGGCCTCATGCCGTCACAGGCTGGGCACCTCCCGGGACCATCCGCGTCCGTCGCGCAGCACGAGGTTGGGAGAATTACCACCCCACTTCCAGTCCGAAGCGCAACGCCCGGCCCTTTCCGGGGCGTTTCCGCAGCGGGGGGCGGAGCCCACGCGCAGGGAACGCCCCGGAAAGGGCCGTATGGTGGCGGATTCCGTCCCCAGGCCACCCGATCCGGCGTCCAGGACGGCGAAAGTCCCGTGGATCGGAGCGTAATCCCGCCCTTCCGGCACCGCAAGGGCCTTCCGCCGGCCAGGCGCGGCCCCCGGGGCGAAGGGAGGGCGGAGCCCGACCATCGCCCCGGGGCCGCGCCTGGTGGCCTGCCTTTTCCCCGCCGACCGACGGAACGGTCGGCTCAGGGAGGCCGGGCCCGCCGCCTGTCACTATCCCTCTGGTGACTCTGGAGGCTCCGCCCATTCCCTCATCGCCCTGTACATCTCCGTTGCCAGCAGCAGGTATTTCATGCCCTTCCACATTTTCTCCGTTCCCGGCAGGGGCTGGCGTTTCGAGGGGATGAAGCCGACGTAACGGCCGATGTCGATGGCGGCCTCGCGGATGGTGAGGCCGTCGAAGGGCGGGGCACGGACATTCCTGAACCGATACCGGCCCATCGCTATGTACAGGGCGGTGAGTTCGTCCGCGTCCAGGAAATCGAGGGCGGGCCGGTCGGGCTCGGCCTTCGCGGCGCGCTGGATGTCGAACACGCGCCATGCGGTGACGGCGTCGAAGGCGAGACACCTGCGCAGGTCGTCGGCCTCGTCGAGGCGGCGGTCCTCGATGCGGGTGCACTGTTTCAGCGTCTTGAAATATTCCTCGATGGTCCATCTTCTTTCGTACCGCCTGACGGTGTCGATGGCGCCCTGGAGGTCGGGCTTCGCGTCGCTGGAGAGCAGCAGCCATGACAGCCGCCGGCCGCCCTTCGGCGGCGTGGTGGTCTCGCTGGCGAGCACCGCGGTGACCGGCAGGGTCTGGCGGCTCTTTCCCGGGGCCTTCAGCTCGACGCGTGCGACGCGGATCTCCGTCTCCGCGGTCCGCGCCGGGCGGGCCCTCACGGCCTTGCGCCCACGCGACCCGGTGATCCCGCCGCGCGCCGCGACGTGGACGGTGCGCGTCCCGACGGCGGGCAGCCCGGAGACATGCTCCATGAGGTCGACCACCCCGCCGCCGGCGATGACGGAGCGGCGGGTCGAGGCGCTGGAGCGCACCAGCAGCCCGGCCGCGGCGGGGCCTTCCGCCTGGGCCTCGAACATGTCCCATATGTCGCCCTCGCGGTCGCAGACGGTGATCACGCGCGTTCCAGGGCTGGTCCTCCCGACCTCCTGCGCCAGTGCGAGGCCCTCCAGCCAGCGGCGGCTCTCGCTGCCGCCGTCGGGCGTCTCCGTCTCCGCCGCCCTGTCCGGTTCCGTCTCCGCCCGCCCCGTGTCTCCGCGCCTGCGGTCGGCCTTCACGGTGACGCCCTCCCGGAAGCCGGCGTCGATGGCCAGCACCCCGAGGCCGCGGCCGGAGGCCGACACCGCCAGCGTCACGTGCGCCGGGATGCCGACGCTGCCCGATCCGCCGCCGCCGAGCCTCGCCAGGCCGCCCGTGGAGCCCTTCAGGCCGGAAAAGTCCAGCATCGTGGTGTCCTGGATGGCCAGGACCTCCCTTTCGGCGCGGCAGCGCCACAAGGTGGCCATGCGGTGGCTCTCGATGATGTCGTCCATGCTCACCCTGGGGTTGGAAAGCAGCCTGTAGGCCGCCTTCTGGTCCTTCCTGTCGGGAAACACGACGGAAACCGGCTCGCCGGGCCGGGTCTCCCAGGCCCTGGCCATGGCCAGGATCCGGTCGCGCACCCTGCTGTCGGCGTGGCCGCACAGGCCGAACTCCAGATCCGCCCAGTCGGCGTTCTCAGGGACCGCCGGGGCCGGGCCCAGCCTGTCACTACCACATACTTGACCGGCTCATTCCCTTCTCCGCTCCGTCCGGGCCCGTATGGCCCTGGCATGGGTTTCCGCGACGTTGAGGATGCGCAGGCCCTGCCATAGCTTCTGGGTTCCGGGCAGGGGCTGGCGCTTCGTCGGGCGGAACCCGGCGAGGCCGGCGACGAGCGTGACGTAGCGCGCCACGCTCATGTCCGGCTCCGGCGGCGCCCTCTGGCCGATGACGCGCTCATACGCGGCGTGAATGACCACCGCCTCGACGCTTTCCGGGCTGACATGGCGGTCCGCCGGGCTGTCGGGGCTCTCCCGCGCCAGAAGCTGGAGGTCCCAGACCCGGAACGCGGTTATCGCGTCGAAGGCGAGGCATCTGCGCAGGTCGTCGGCGGCGTCGAGCCTGCGGTCCTTTATCCTCGTCCCCGTCTTCAGGGCCCTGAAGTATTCCTCGATGCGCCAGCGCAGTTCGTAGCGCCTCAGGGCGGTCTCCGCCGTCCGCATGCCGTCGCCGCCCTCGTTGGACAGGAGCATCCAGTGCAGCGCCTCCCCTCCCTTCGCGACGCGCTTCGGCGGGTTCTCCTCGATGGCGGAGACCACCGTCACGGGCAGCGGGCGCCTGTCCCCCGCGTCCCTCGGCGCCGCGATGTCCAGTTCCGCGCAGCGCAGCGTCAGCGTGGCGACGCGCGCTTTCCGGGCCTTCGGCCCGCCGCGTTCGGGAACGGTGATCCTGCGGTGGCCGACCGGCTCCAGCGCGGCGACATGCTCCCACAGGCACCTTTCGTCGCCGTCGGGCAGCGCCACGCGCCGCTTCGCCGAGCGGCTCGCCCGCACCAGCAGCGCGGCGCCGGTCCGGTCCGCTTCGCGGAGAAGGGCCCAGAAGTCGCCTTCGCGGTCACAGACGCTCACGACCTTCGCGTCCGGGCAGGCCTCCGCGAGCTCTCCGGCCCGCCGCAGCCCGTCGATCCAGCGGGTGCTGTCCCTGTCCGGCCGCCGCCGGAAGTCCGCGTCGAGCGTGAACAGCCCGAGCGGGCGTCCGCTGCCGTTCAGTGCCACGCCGCAGTGGGCGAGGATGCCGTCGGTGCCCTTTCCGCCGCCGCCGAGCCCGTCCAGCCCGGACGTCGCCGCCAGGGTGCCGTAGTTCAGCGTCGTCGTGTCCTGGACAGCCAGGATCACCGGCTCCAGGCGGCAGCGCTCCACCGTCGCCTCCAGGTGGGGTTCGAGTATGTCGTCCATGGTCACCCCAGCGTTCGAGAGCAGCCTGTAAGCCGCCTCCTGCTCCGCCCTGCCCGGAAACAGCTCCGGCACCGGCGCACCGAGCTTCCTGGTCCAGGCCGCCCCCATCGCGGCGATCCGGCGGCGGACCCGGCCGTCCGGATGGCTGCTCCGCGCGTATTCCCGCTCCGCCCAGTCGCCCCCGCGGTGCAGCGGTCCGGTATGCCCGAGCCTGCGCTCCGGCTCCGCCTGGAGAACCTTCCGCCAGTCCGGCTGCAGCGGCAGCGTCCACACGCTGCGACGGATGCCCGAACGCCGCCCGGAGGTCAGGCCGGGACATCTCTCCCAGCCCGCCGCCCTGTAACCCGTCCCGGCGTGGTCCGGACCCACGAGCGTGTAGGCGAGGACGGGGCGGACCCCGTAGAGGGCCTGCCAGTCGTCCGCCACGCGCTCCGCCGCCAGCCGCAGCGCCAGGGAGGCGAGGCCGTGGACCCTCACGGAAGGTCTGATCAGGAAGCGGTGGTTGTTAAGGACGAGGCCCATGTTCGCGATCCGCGCCCGCGCCGACCAGCCGATGGCACCGTCCCGAGGCCCCAGCTGGCAGGACGCCGGAACGAAGCCCAGACCGCCGAGCCGCCCCTGCGCGCCGCTCACGATCCAGTACCGCAGCTGCCCTCCCGGAGCCCGCCGCCAGCCCTCCGGATGGTGCGTCTCCATCATCGACTCCCAGGCGCGGCGGTCCGCCTCCGCCAACGGCTCCAGCCGGACCCCGCCGAGCGCGTCCAGAGCGCACTCGACCGGGGCGCCGCCAGGGTCGTCGGCGGCCGGTCGCCCGTTGGACGACGCGAAGCGCGGCGCCGCCTCCGGCAGCGTCAGGCCGAGCTCCTCCGCGAGCAGGGGAAGGACCCGCATCCCGGTGACCGTCGACGGCCTCCCGTCGTGGGTCAGCCAACCCTCCCGGCCGCTCAGCTCGCGGGCGAGGCCCGAACGCGTGACGCCGCCGCGGAGGCATTCGTTCCCCAGCCACTCGACCGTGGCAGGGGAAATCTGTCTGAGACCAATATACATGGTCCCCGATTCGCATGGATCCGATCTCTAGTCAAGTATGCGGTAGTGACAGGGGCCCAGCCAGCGCGGCGTCCGAGGCCCGCGGCACATGCGGTCGCGCCAGTCCGGATCCAGCGGCCTCATCCAGACGCCGCAGGCCTCCGCTCCCTCCCGGTGGCCGGGCGGACGGCCGGAGGTGGACCCGGCGAACTCCCATCCGGCGGCCGCGTAGGCCGTGCCCGGGCGTTCCGCGCCGACATAGGTGAAGGCCATCGCCGGACGGACGCCGTGCAGCCTCTCCCAGTCATCGGGAAGCCGCCTTGCCGCCAGACCCAGAACGTGGCTCGCCAGGTGCGGGACCTCCACACCCGGCAGGATGAGGAACCGCGAGTTCTGGACCAGCAGCCGCAGGTTCGCCATCCGCTCCCGGCCGCTCCAGCCGATGTAGGCGTCCCGTGCCCTCTGGTGCCAGTTGGCCGCGTGAAAGCAGAGCCCGCCGACGCGCCCCAGGCGTTCGCTGCTGATCCAGTAGAAGAGAAGCGCGCCGGGATTGGACGGCTCGCCCTGGGGATGGTGGCTCTCCATCATCGCCCGCAGGGCACGCCGCTGCTCCGCCGTCTCCGCCATCTCCAGCCCGACACCGCCGAGCTCCGCGAGCGTGCCGGAGAAGTGGATGTCGGGATGGTCCGGCAGCGGCCCGCGACGACCGGGTGGAGGCCGGCCCGCCGACGGCAGGGCGATGCCGTAGCGCTCCGCGATCCCCGGCAGGGCCAGCCGGGCGGAGGCGAGGCACGGCGCTCCTGCGGCGTTGGTCCAGCCCTCGCGCTCGCACAGGCCTCCGGCCATGGCGGAACGGCTGGCTCCCGTCGCCGCCATCGACCTCAGCCACTCGACCGTTCCCTCCCTGAAATGACGCATCCCGACCTGCATGCGAATCGGGTATCATCACCACCCTGCCGAGTCAACCACGGACAAGTGACATGCCCGCCGCAGCGCCTCCGCCGGTGTGAGGTAGCCGAGGAACCTGCGCGGACGCGCGTTCAGGATGTCCTGCACCTCCCGGACCTCCCTGTCCGTCACCGTACGGAAGTCCGTGCCCTTCGGCAGATACTCGCGCAGCAGCCCGTTCGTGTGTTCGTTCAGCCCCCGCTCCCGGGAGTGGTACGGGCGGGCGAAGAAAAAGGCCGCTTCCAGCGCCTTCGCCACCGCCGCGTGACCGGCGAACTCCTTGCCGTTGTCGGCGGTGATCCTGTGCACCGGAGCGTCGAGCGAACCGAGCATGTCGACCATCGCTTTCCCGACCACATCCGCTTTCCGGCGGTCAACCCTCTGGAGAAGCGTGTATTTCGAGGCCCGGTCCACAAGGGACACCACCGCGCCGCCACGCGCCTTTCCGATCACCGTGTCCGCCTCCCAGTCGCCGACGCGCTCCTTCGCCTCCACCTCCTGCGGGCGCTCGGAGATGTCCACCCGGCCGGGGATGTGACCCCGGCCCGAGTGGCGGCCGCCCTTCCAGTTCGGCTTCTTTCCACGCCGCCGGAGGTGCTTCCAGAGCCCGCCGCCGTTCCCGCGGTCGGCCCTGATGCGGTCGTAAATCCGCTGCCTGCCCGCCATCCCCGGGTCCTCCAGCCGCAGCCGGCCGGAAATCTGTTCCGGGCTCCAGCCCTCTTCCAGCCTCTCCGTGACCTTCGCCCAGCGCTCCGGCGTCAGTTTCCTCGGAACCGATGACGCCGCACGCCGTCGCTCCTCCGCCTTCCGCTGCGCCTGGGCGTGCCGGTAGCCCCGTTCCCCGCTGTTGCGACGTATCTCCCGCGATATCACCGAGCGGCAACGCCCGAGCTGCCGGGCGACCGCTCCCTGCGAAAGCCCGCTTTTCCTCAGGGCGTATATCTGGCATCTTTCGGGCTGGGTCAGGTGGTGGTAGCCCTTTGGCATGGCGGTCTCCGGTTCTGAACTCACCGGGACTGTCGCCGCTACCTGGCCGATTCGCAACATCCTGCGCCGACCCGGGAGGAACCCGCTACTGAAAGTGTTGCACTTCAGGGTGGAACGGGGCCATTATGCGCCATCTTTAACCATCGTGCCGGACAGGTCGTGCGTGCCTCAGCGAACGGAGCCCATCGCAGCGAAATCGCACCACCACAATGGCTGCAGGCGCACCGAGGCCCACATTGTCGGTCCACCATCGGCAGGCGATGCCTGAAGAGTTCCTGTAAGGCAGAAATTCCCGCGGCCGCGCTGACGGCCCTGCCCTATTTTCCACGAGAGATAGTCAAGGATCCTGGATCGGCCCTGGTTCGACCCGGCCAAACGCTGACTCCACCGCCGAAACCAACCATGACATTGGTCAGATCCTTGACCCGAACCGTTCCTCTCCGCACCATGGTGGAAGCGTGAAGATGCGGGACAAAGGCAGCCAGGAAGCCAATGTCCAACCTGGACGGATTGCTCTTTGGGAGTGTCACATCCCGAAACGGTTCCAGTCAAATCCGGGGTAAGCGAACTCAGCAGGCTGATCAGGAGTGATCTCCACTCCCGGAACCCATGTCTCCGACAAGTCTGCCTATACGATCGGTCAGGACGTGTCTTGTCAGCTACGCCACCGCTGCCGGCAGATCCTGTAGCTCTCCCTTCCGGGCCACCACAGTCAGGGTTCGTGATAGTCCGACAACCGGCAACCCAGTCAGTCTCAAACGCATGTTTTCGACCAGACCGTCAATCAGTAACCTAGGCGTCAACATGGTGAAACCCTGTCCATCGGAGACGCGGGCAGTGACCATGCCTGAGCGGTCCGCCTGGATCACTTTGCGTGGTTCGAATCCCAGCCATCGGAGATGTTGTGCAATCTGACGTCCAGCATTGGTCGTATCGCCAAATCGCGCCAGCGGCAGCCTATCCTGAATCTTCTCCAGGCTGCCTATCGGTCCATCATAGGTGTCGGGCAGAACCGGAAGGTACTATTCAGTCAGGATGTGATGCCGTTCCAGTCCTTCCATTTCGGGACATGGGTTGGACGCAATCGCAGGATCCGCCTGTTCGACACGCAGCGGATGCTCGTGGTTGCCGCTTTGCCCGGTATGGAGTGTTATGTCCTCGACGGCGAATTCGTCCTGCGCCAGGGGGACCAGGGATGGGGTCAGGGTTGTCGCAATTGATGCCTGAATGCCGACGCGCAGCAGGCCGATGGATTTCTTCCCGACATGGCGCAGTTCAGTTTCCATATCTGACAGTGCATGCAGGGTTTTCTGCGCCCGTCCATGCAGTCACCCGCCAGCATATTTGAGACGCGCTGGACGTGAACCACGATCCGGAAGCCGGGTTCCAAAGGCTATTCCAACGATGCGGCTCAACCGCTCTTCCCCCGATCGCATCTGCCCGGTTTCCGCTACCGCAACAATACTTCCAGGGATCTGATAATTCCCGGAAAGAGGCTGCGACTGTATAATTTTCCTCACACTGACGAGGTTTTTCTGGCTTTGGCCAACTGCCCCTGCAAGACTTCACACCATGGGACGCAGTCGAAAAGCGAGACGCCGCAGGCCCGAATCCCGTCGCATCACGTCAGACGCGCGGGCACCGTTCATTCTGCGTAAGCTCTCGACCTTCAATGTGCTGAGCGATGAAGGGCTGGAGCGAATCGAGGACAACGCGGACCAAATCCTCGCTGAGACGGGTATGGAGTTTCCTGGTGATCCCGAAATTCCGGAGATCTTTGCCGCCGCAGGTTGCGAAGTGGACGGTGCACGCATCCGGTTTGCACCAGGTTTCTGTCGCAGGATCATTACCGCAACCGCACCACGGCAATTCACCCAACACGCACGCAACCCGGCCAACAATGTCCAACTCGGTGGCGATGCCAGCGTTCTGTGCCCCTCCTGGGGGCCACCATTCGTGCATGATCTCGACCGAGGACGACGTTATGCGTCCTACAGGGATTTTATCGACCTGGTGAAACTGCACCACGGACTACCATGGTTACACCATTCAGGTGGGGTCGTCTGTGAGCCGGTCGATCTTCCAGCCAACAAGCGCCATCTCGACATGCTCTACGCGCATATCCGCCACTCTGACCGCGCCTTCATGGGGGCGTTCATCGGAGCTGAGCGTGCGGGCCACGCCATTGATATGGCCCGCATCCTGTTCGGTGCGGAATTCGTTGCCTCAAATCCGGTGCTCTACTGCGTCTCCAACACCAATGCGCCGCTGGTGATGGACAGCCACATGTCAGGGGCGCTGAAAACCTATGCCCGCGCCGGGCAGCCCGTGGCCTGCACGCCCTGGGTGCTAACAGGTGCGATGTCTCCCGTGACGGTGGCCGGAACATTGGCGCAGGTTCTGGCCGAAGCCATGGCGGCCCTGGCGCTCGTCCAACTGGTGGCCCCTGGTGCGCCCTGCCTGATGGGCAGTTTCGCCTCCACCATGTCAATGAAGTCAGGCGCTCCGACATTTGGCACCCCCGAGGCTGGGCTGATGGTGCTGGCCGCAGGGCAACTGGCGCGTAGGCTTGGCGTGCCATTTCATACGGTTGGCACGCTCAGCTCCTCGAAGCTGCCTGATGCCCAAAGTCAGCAGGAAGCCGTCTGGGGCCTGATGATGTCGATGTTCGCCGGAGCCAACCTCATAAACCATGCGACCGGCTGGCTGGAAGGCGGGCTGGTGACATCCTTCGAAAAGACCATCATTGACCACGACCTTTGCGGAAAAGTCGGTCGTTTCCTTGACGGAATAGACATGGGCGAGAACGCCCAGGCGCTGGAGGCTATTGCCGCGACGGGACCGGGTCAGCATTTTCTGGGTTCGGAACACACGCAGGCCAATTTCATGTCCGCCCTGTTTCGCCCCTGGACCCCAGACGACAGTTCATTTGAGCAATGGCAGGCCAACGATGAAATGGACACGGCCAAGCGGGCCAATGCGCTGTGGAAGGAGCGGCTTAACGCCTATGAGGACCCGGGTCTTGATTCTGACATCGATGCGGCCCTTCAGGACTATATTGCACAGCGCAAATCCGAACAGCCGGATCAGAACTATTTCTGATGGGCCTGGATATGCGCTATATTCCGCAGTTCGGCGTAATACGGGGTATGACACGCCACGTAGTCCGAATAGGGTGCCTCAAGGGATACAGGCTGGCTCGCTGCATCCCCACGATCGGGCCTGCGGATCGAGCCGCTCTGCAGAACGTCCTGATGCCAGCTCTGAACCGATTGCCACGCTTCCGGGACGCGGTCGTCCCATTCAAAGGCGTGAGCGGCAAAGCCAAGCCCGGCATGCCGCCAGTAGCGGCGCAACGTCCTCCGGGGGTCGTCACGCAACTGGTCAGCCGTCATGACCAGCGGACGATGACCCTGAGCGATCAGCGCGTGATAGAGCCGGTTCTGGGCCTTAATCCCGAGTTCGGTACAGGTGAATTCCGGATCGCGCTTCGCGTAGGACATTGCGGCTTCGGCTGGATTGCGGATCAGAAAGGCATGTGTCATCTGTCCGGCAAAATCGGCATCATCTGGCAGAGCCTCGGCCACATAGTAGGCCATATCCTTGAAAAATACCGGTCCCTCCTCTGCCGTCTCGAGGATCATCCTACGAATGTCCGCATAGGTCGTTGGGTGCCCAGGCTCTGGTACAAATCCGGGGAACAGCCTGTCCTTTGTGGTGAGGTAATGATGGTACATGAACGGTTCATGCAGTACGGCCAGATCGCCGCGCTCGCGCATGATGCGCTCGAACGCGGTCGAAACGGAACGGGGATGGCACCAGAGCGCGTGGATTTTCATGTCGCGACGCTAAACGGCATCGGCTGCGCAGGTCAATGGAGGCGCCAATAGCCCGGATCCTGATCGTCGGAGGTGGTGCTATTGGGTTGAGCGTCGCCTATCATCTGGCAAAGCGAGGTGCGGAAGACGTTACGCTTCTTGAACGCAACCAGTTGACCTCGGGCACATCCTGGCACGCCGCCGGGATCGTCGGACCATTGCGTGCGACACCCAATATGACCCACCTTGCCTCAGCGGCGCTGGGGGTGTTTCCGGAACTGGAAACCGAAACCGGCATGTCGACCGGCTACCGGCGCACCGGAGGATACTGGCTGGCGAGGGAGACGGCCCGCCTAGACGAGTTGCATCGGATTGCCGATCTTGGGGCAACGCAGGGCCTTGCACCCCGGGTGATCCCGGCCAGTGACGTGCCACTTCCCATGCTGGACCTTTCCTCGCATGTTGGGGCGCTGCATGTGCCGGAAGACGCCAACCTGAACCCGGTCGACCTGTGTATGGCCTACGCCCGCGCCGCTCGTGACAGGGGCGTTGTCATCCATGAACATGCGCAGGTCGAGGCGCTGTTGACAGCGGGCGCACGGATCACCGGCGTTGCCCTTGCGGATGGGACGTCGCTGGAGGCTGACAATGTGGTCATTGCCACAGGTGCCTGGTCGCGCGAACTTGCGGCGACAGCGGGTGTCGCGCTGCCCCTGCAGGCGGTCGAGCACATGTATGTCGTCACCGAACCCATGCAGGGGCTGCCGGACCCGTTCCCGGTGATCCGTGACCTGGACCGTGGCATCTACATCAAGGGCGATGCAGGCAGGCTGGTCGTCGGGGGCTTTGAGCCCAATGCCAAATGCTGGAACCCCCATGGCCCGGAGGGCAGCCGCGCCTTTCTTGAGCTGGGAGAGGATTGGGACCAGTTCGCACCCTTCATGGAAGCCGCGCTGGAGCTTTGCCCAGCCCTGGAAACCATCGGCATCCAGCACTTCATGAATGGCCCGGAGAGCTTTACCGCCGACACGCGCCCACTTGTCGGTGAAACATCCGTGGACGGACTCTATGTGGCGGCGGGCATGAATTCCGTTGGTGTCATGTCCTCCGCCGGAATCGGGAATGCCCTGGCCGACTGGATCACGGATGGTCATCCTCCGATGGATATGTGGGAGGTTGATGTGGCCCGGGTCGATCCGGTCACCGCGGCGCCAGCGCATATGGAAGCCCGCATGGAGGAGGCCGTGTCCGACCTTTTCGCGCTGCACTGGCCCTACAGACAGCCCAAGGCCGGGCGTGGTTTGCGCAGGTCGGCTCTCCACGAGTGCTGGGCGAAGCTGGGAGCGCATTTTGGCTTGACCGGAGGCTGGGAGCGTGGGTTGTGGTATGGTGCGGCGCAGCCCTATTCGGTGGGTGCGCAGGGTTGGTGGCCCATCGCCCGGAAAGAAGCCGCTGTCATGGCGGCAGGCACCGCATTCATCGATCTCAGCCCTTTCACCAAGATCGATGTCCGAGGTCCAGGCGCGTTGGTGGCACTGAACGCGCTCTGCACGGCGCAGATGGATATCCCTCCAGGCCGGGCGGTTTACACACAGGTTCTGAACGCAGGTGGCGGAATTGAGATGGATGTGATCATCTCACGCATTGACCAAACTCACTTTCACATAACGTCCGGCGCGACGACCCGAATGCGTGATCTGGCCTTCCTGCGCAGGAACCTGCCCGAAGACGTGGGTATCAGCGACGTCACCGAGGCCCTATGCACCATTGGTGTAATGGGTGCAGGTGCCACCGATACATTGGCTGTGGTATGGCCTGATCTGCCCAGGTCTGGGGCACCCTTCGGACAGGTGCGGAACCTGACAGTCGACCGGCATCATGGTCGCGCGACCCGAATCAGCTTTGTCGGTGAGTACGGCTGGGAACTGACCCTGCCAAACGCAGTCGCGCCCAGGATCTTCGCGAAACTCCATGCGGCAGGCGCAGCCCCCCTGGGTCACTTCACGCTGGACGGATGCCGGATCGAGAAAGGCTTCAGGCATTGGGGACACGACATCGGCCCGACCATCACCCCGATCGAGGCAGGTCTTGGCTTTACGATCGACTGGAGCAAGGAATTCGCTGGCAGGGCGGTATTGGCGACCCAACAGACCAATGGAGTGCGCCAGCGTCTGATCCTCCTGCAGGTCGAGGGCGAGGCCCTGATGCTGCATGACGAGCCGGTCTTCGAGGCGGGACGGCATGTCGGCCTGACCACGTCGGGCGCACGCGGTCCGCGCACCGGGCTGAACCTCAGTCTGGCACTTGTTGTGACAGAGCCCGGCGAAACTCCGGTCGAGACCTGCCGACGCAGATTCACCGTGAAAGTGGCAGGCCAGGATCATGCGGCACGGCCATTACGCAAACCGCCATTTGATCCAGGCAATGAAAGAATGCGCCCATGACAGAGGTGCAGGTTGTCATCATCGGAGGCGGAGTGATGGGTGTGTCGCTCCTCTATCATCTGGTCAAGGCCGGTTGGTCCGATGTGCTGCTGATCGAGAAAAACGACCTGACCCATGGCTCCACCTGGCATGCGGCGGGCCTCTGCACCCATTTCGCGCATAACCCGACAATTCAGGAACTGCGGGCCAGGTCGGTGCGGCTTTACAGAGACATTCTGCCGGAGGAAACCGGACGGGACTGTGGGTTTCACCCCACTGGCGCGATGCGGATCACCCGCAACCCCGACCGGATGGACGAATTTCGCCATGTGGCGGGCCTGTCGGACTTCACGGGATACCCGCTTGAGATCCTGACGCCGGAGCGCATCGTGGAACTACACCCGCTCGCCAAACCCGATGGCCTCATTGGCGGCATTTATGAACCTGACGATGGCCATGTTGATCCTTCCCTCGCCACAAATGCCATGGCCGAACTGGCCCGCTTGGGCGGCGCGCGGATCTGGCGCAACTGCGCGGTGACGGGCATTGAGCGCAGGGGTGAACGCTGGCTGATCGACACCCTCAAAGAGCCAGTGGACACCGTCCATGTGGTCAATGCCGCAGGTACATGGGGCTGGGAGATCGGGCATATGATGGGGTTGAACATCCCTTCGGTGCCTGTGCTGCACCAGTATCTCGTCACGGACAGGGTTGAGATGGTGCAGGGCCGCATCGCCAGGGGCCTGCCCGAGTTGCCGATCATCCGCGACCCGGAAGAGAGTTGGTACGTTCGTCAGGAACGCGACGGCCTGATCCTGGGACCCTATGAAAAGGACGCACAGGTCTGGTCAGTTGACGGCGTTCCACCAGAGTTTGGTGCGGATCTGATGCCGGCCGATCTGGATCGGGTGGAGCACATCATCATGGACGCAATGGATCGCATTCCAGCGCTTGCATCCGGTCGTGTCAAAACCGTCGTCAATGGTCCGATCACCTTTACGCCGGACGCAAACCCTTTGATTGGCCCGGTGCATGGGCAGAACAATGCCTGGCTGCTGACCGGCTCCTCCATGGGCGTGATGGAAGGCGGTGGCGCGGGATGGTTCCTGGCGGACTGGATGACCCATGGCGCAGCTCCGATGGATGCATTGGCCGTGGACAGCCGCCGCTTTGGTGCCTGGGCGGACCGCGACTACCGCGTAGCCAAAGCCATCGAGTGTTTCGGCCTGCAGTTCGGCGTGCATTATCCGCATGAGGAACGTCCCGCAGGGCGCGGTCTGCGACTGTCGCCCCTGCATGACCTTATGATCGAGCGTGGCGCAGTGATGGGTGCGGCCCATGGCTGGGAGCGGCCGAACTGGTTCTCTGATGCTCCGGGTGCGGAAGCTGGGCAAACCTTCCACCGTGCCAACTGGTTTGAGCCCGTAGCCGCCGAGGTTGAGGCCGCGTCAACGCGCGTCGCGATGGCCGATCTGTCCGTCCTTTCCAAGTTTGAGATCATAGGACCCGATGTGGCGGCCTGTCTCGAAAGCCTGGGTGCCAGCAGGGCACCCGTTCCCGGGCGCATTGGTCTGACCCATGCGCTCACGCCCGCAGGTGGCGTACTGTCGGAATTCACCGTGACGAGGCTTGGGCACGAACACGCCTACCTCACTTCAGCTGCGGCGGCAGAAGAGATCGACCTTGATGTGCTATGTGCCCGGATGCATGGATGTGACGTGGAAATTCATAACGTTACCGAGGATTTCGCCGTCATTGGCGTGATGGGCCCCAGATCGGTAGAGGTTCTGCCAGGCCTGTCCGACATGCCGTGGCTTACGGTGCGGGAAACCGAAATCGCCGACACCGCCCTGCGCGCCCTACGCATGTCCTATATTGGAGAATGCGGTTGGGAACTGCATGTTCCAGTCGACCGGGCCATCGCCGTGTTTACAGCGCTCGAAGACGCAGCCAGACCGCTCGGTCCTGGATTCTATGGGGCTTACGCCGCCAATTCCATGCGCCTTGAAAAGGGATATCGCGGATGGGGCAGCGATCTGACCACCGAGCGCAGTCCGCTGGAGGCAGGTCTGCTCCCCTTTGTCCGGCCCGAACTGCTGGACGATCTGGCACGCGAGAGGCCTTGGGAAATGGTCCTGATCGAAATCGCGGCAGGCGAAGTTGATCCGTTTCACTCCCACACGGTGTGGAACGGGGACCGCGCCATTGGGATCGTCACGTCCGGTGCCTTTGGCCACCGCACCGGCAGGGTTCTGGCTCTGGCTTATCTGCGCGACGCAACGACCCGCGAGGGTCTCAGCGTTTCTATCCTGGGGCAAAGACGCTCGGCAACAGTCCTGACCAGACCCCCATTTGATCCCGACAACACCCGCATGAAATCCGGAGCATCCGCATGACAGAACACGCGCTGTACACCGACTGGAATTACGAGAGCACCTCTGCACGGCGTGACCGGTATTATGCGGCCTCGCTCACCCGGTTTACCCCGTTCCGCGAGCCGATCGTATTCAGAAAGGGCCGCGGCCAGTATCTGTGGGACACGGATGGTCGCAGATATACTGATCTGCTTGGCATGAACGTCTGTATTTCGGTGGGCCATTCGCACCCACGCGTGGTCGCCGCCGCGATGGCCCAGGCGCAGGAACTGACCCATTGCACGACGATGTTCCATCATCCAACGCCCGCGCAACTGGCTGAGGAACTGGCCGCAACAATGCCCAAAGGACATGACTGGGTCGTACACCTGACCAGTTCCGGGGCCGAGGCGGTTGATCTGGCGATGGTCATGGCACGCACCTATACCGGCAATCTCGACCTGCTGGCGCTGCGCACCGCCTATCATGGTCCAACTGCGGCAGCACAGTCCATCACCGGCATCTCTGGCTGGCGGCATCCGGGGACGCCTGGCAATGTCGCCTTTGTCCCGGAACCAAACCAGTACCGTGGCATTTTCGGCCCCGGAACGCAGCCATACCTGGACGAGATTGACCGCATAATCATGTCCGCGACCTCCGGCAGGGTCGCGGGAATTTTTGTCGAAAGCGTCCAGGGCTATGGTGGTATCATTGAAATGCCCCCAGGCTACATGTCCGGCGCAGCAGAGCGCGTCCGTGCCGCGGGTGGGCTGTACGTTGCGGATGAGGTGCAATCGGGGTTTGGTCGCACGGGTGCGCATTTCTGGGGCTTTGAAGCCGATGGCCTCGTGCCGGATATCGTGGTGATGGCCAAGGGGCTGGGCAACGGGTTCCCAATCGGCGCCGTGGTTGCCAGGAAACATATTGCCGCCCCGATGGCCGAAAGATTCTTGTTCCACACCTATGGCGCCAACCCCACCTCTGCCGCCGCGGCGCGCGCCGTGCTGGCGGTGATGCGCGACGAGGGTCTGCAGGAGAACGCATGCAGGGTTGGGGCGGTGCTGCTGGAGCGCCTGCATGATCTGAAAGACAGGCACCAGGCGATCGGGGATGTGCGGGGAAAAGGCCTGATGCTGGCGATCGAAATGGTCAGTGACCGTGATGCCAGGACACCCGATAGGGACGCCACGACAGAAGTATTCGAAGCCTGCCGCGAGCAGGGGATCATTCTGTCGAAATCCGGCCCCTTTCAGTCCTGCCTGCGCATGGTGCCTCCGCTCTGCCTGTCACTGGAAGACGTGGACCAGGTTGCAGGCGGGCTTGACGTCGCCCTTCAGCATGCAGGGCAAGGATAGATTTGTGGAGCAGTTCAGCAATCCAGCGGCTACCGCTTCTGCTCGCATAAATGTTTGATCTGCAAAGGATACCCTCATGGAGCCCCACTTTCAGTCGGAAGTGGTGCAGTGAAGAACCCGCTTGATTAATCCAACGTCATCAATTTGATTACCTCAATAGATCGGATGCGGCGGAACCCATGCGAATCATCACCAACTCCCGTCGGACAGCTGCCAAACCAGCACCGACCGCACCTTACCCATCAACCGACGCAGATCGAGTTACGGCGCTTCTTTCGCTTTGCCCCGTAGCGCACGAAACGCCTTTGCTTGATGCGAACGACCTCGCCCCGGTCGCAAACTTCTGGATCAAGGATGAGCGCACACGAATGAACCTTGGCTCGTTCAAAGCTCTGGGCGCGGCTTACGTCATCGCACGACACGCCACGGAGGCAGCCGCTTTACCTGATGGAAACACGTTACGGGGTAGGACCTACGTCACGGCCAGCGCCGGCAATCACGGACTAAGCGTTGCTGCCGGAGCAAGGATTTTTGGCGCAAATGCAGTCGTTTACATCGCCGAAACCGTGCCTGAAAGTTTCGCGGAGCGGCTGAAAGCGCAACACGCCGAGGTCATTCGCAGCGGTACCGACTACGCGGCCAGCATGGATACGGCGACAAGGGCGGCGCAGGAGAATGGATGGATACTTCTTTCCGACAGTTCATGGGAAGGATATGTCGACCTACCCCACATATTGATGGAAGGCTATCTGCGAATGGCTTCCGAAACCGTTGCCCAATGTCCCCTGCCACCGACCCATATCCTGCTGCAGGCCGGAGTTGGCGGCATGGCGGCGGCCGTGGCGGCGTACGCACGTGAAGCCTGGGGTGACGCCCCACGGATCATTGTGGTTGAGCCCAAGGACGCCCCCGCCCTGCAGGCGAGCATCGAAGCTGGAACCTGTATCCTGTCGGAAGGGCCAGACAGCATCATGGGACGCCTCGACTGCAAGGAACCGTCGCTTATCGCGCTCAATGGACTGGCGCGGGACGCCAATTCGTTCCTGACGCTGGAGGATGACGAAGTGGCCGTACATCTGCCCGCAATCGCCAGCAAAGGGTTGGCCACCACAGCGTCCGGCGGTGCAGGGATCGCCGCCGTCCTGATACAGGATGTGCGCGAAGCGCTGGGAATTGGGCGAGACGCTCGCGTCCTGTGCATATTATCCGAGGTCGCGGAATGAGGGGATTCGAGAAGTCTGAATTCACAGCGCGCACCAGGCGCGCCCAAACCCTGATGGATGCGCATGGACTGTCCGCCCTTTTGCTCACGACAGAACCGGAACTGCGCTATTTCAGCGGTTTTCTGACCCGCTTTTGGGAAAGCCCGGCCCGTCCATGGTTTCTCATCGTTCCCGCGACAGGCGAGCCTGTGGCGGTAATCCCGTCCATCGGAGCGGCGCTTATGGGCAATACCTGGATTGAGGACATCCGCGTCTGGACCGCTCCGGATCTTGAGGATGATGGGGTCTCACTGCTCTGCGATACAATCAGGGAATTTACACCGATCGACGGAACCATCGGGATTCCCGATGGACATGAAACGCATGTCCGTATGCCGCTGGCCGATCTGGAACGTCTACGCACAATGATAGGAACCCGCAGGATTGTCGGCGACTATGGGCTCATGCGCAGACTACGCATGGTCAAATCACCCGCTGAAATAGCCAAGATCGAAACCGCCTGCGGGATCGCGGGCCGCGCCTTCGCTCGCGTGACCGAGATCGCGCGGGCCGGCGCCGCCCTCGACGAGGTGTTTCGTAAGTTTCAGATCCTGTGCCTTGAGGAGGGCGCGGATTGGATACCCTACGTGGCCTGCGGCGCGGAGTTGGACGGATATACGGATGTGATCTCACCCGCCCGTGCAACGGAACTGACCGATGGCTATGTCCTCATGCTGGACACCGGTCTGGTTTGGGACGGCTACTTCTGCGATTTCGACCGCAACTGGTCCGTCGGAGAGCCGACACCAACGGTTGAAGCCGCACATGCGCGTCTTGTGGAAGCTTCCGATGCCGCCTTCGAGCGGGCCAGACCAGGTGGAACTGCCGCCGATCTGTTTCATACCATGGACAGCGTACTGAACCAAAATGCGGAAGGGACGGAGACCGGGCGGTTGGGGCATGGCCTGGGCATGTCTTTGACCGAATGGCCATCCCTTATTCCAACCGACATGACGGTGCTGGAGCCGGGTATGGTGCTAACACTTGAGCCGGGGATCGCAGTCGGTGATAAGATCATGGTGCACGAGGAAAACATTGTCATTACCGAAGGTGCCCCGCGATATCTGAGCCCGAAAATCGAATCGGAATTACCCGTGATATGAGTACGCTGGACTACACACTGGACCCGGACGATCCCGGAGTCGCGCCGCTGGGACTGATTGTCCTGCAGACCGATGAGACGATTGAGTCGGAGTTCGCCCTGTATTTCTCGGACAGCGGATTTGCGATACATGTCTCACGCATCCCAAGCGGTGCGCATGTTACCACGGACAGTCTGGCCGAGATGGAATCCGCTCTACCTGCAGCCGCTGATCTACTGCCGAAAGCGCGCCCCTATCGTGCGGTTGGTTACGGATGCACATCCGCCAGTTCGGTGATCGGTTCGGAACGCGTCGAGGAATTGGTGCAGAGGAGCTGCAAGGTTGAAACCGTTACAAATCCGTTGCGGGCGGCAGTGGCTCGCGCGGACAGCCTCGGAATTTCAAGACTCGCATTGCTGTCGCCCTATATCGAAGAGGTCAATTACCCTTTGCGCCAGGCTTTCGCCCGGAATGGTCTTTCCACGGATGTCTTTGGCACATTCGGCGAAGGCGACGACGCGAAAGTGGCACGTATTTCGGTCGGTTCGATCATAGCGGCAGCGAGCGAGCTGGGGTTGGATCCATCCGTCGAAGCGGTCTTCATAAGTTGCACCAATCTCCGGACCTATACAGCGATCCCTCGGATTCGGGAGCGGGTCGGGAAGCCGGTTTTGTCGAGCAATCAATGCCTCGCCTGGCACATGCGGCACCTGAACACGGCGTGAACTCGGCACCTACACCCCACCTCCAGTCCGAAGTGCACCTACCAGACCTTTGACGGAAAAAGACGCTGCCAACACGGGAACAGATGAACCAGTTGCTTGAGTTCATCGATAGTTCGCCATCACCACCACCACCGGTCTTTGTCGGCCGTCAGGATGTGATCACTGACATCGAGAGAAAGGTGGTGAAAATCGGCCAGCGTAAGGAACCGAAAGCCACCCGCATCCTTGAGGGCGCGCCAGGCGCCGGAAAGTCATCCATTCTTACCGATCTGGAACGGCGAAGCGCTGAAAAGATCAAGGGATACAACATACTTGTCCTGTCCAGCGAGGATATGAAAAAATGGGTATCGTCATGGATTACATGACCGTTGCCGCCGGACTGTCCAGCCGTAAATGGGGTGGGAGACTTCTGAAAACCGCTACCGGAGCCAGTGCCGAACAGGGTAAATCCCTGTCAGGAGACGTTTTACCGATCTCGATTATTTCCGGACTTGGCAATGTCGTCATTCATGAAGGATATCGGAAAAAGACCGGACAACCTTCTCGAACCTAACTGGCTTTTTCCGCCCCATGACTGGAAGAAACCGCTCATTGTCGCCATTGACGAAATGCAATACATTGCGGTTGACAGGGGTCGTCCAGCGGCGAAATTCCTTCAGGCACTTCATAACAGCCAGAGAGGCCTACCGATCCTGCCGGTATTCGCTGGTCTGGGAGATGTACGGAACGTCCTTTCCAGGGCTGGCCTGACCCGTACCGAGAATATCCATGAGATCGGATGCCTGACATCCGGTGAGAGGATCAGCTATCTAAAGAAATTCGAGGAAAACTTCGGACTGGTGATCGGTAATAAGGAAAACCATGAAACCGTCCATAGGAATCTTGCGAAATTACTCGATGATACCGAAGGCTGGCCGCGGCATATGCGTCATTCGTACCAGCGTACTGGGAAACGCGGTCAGGATGATTGACGGCGATCTGTCCAGGGTGAACTGGCCCCATGTCCATGAGGATGCGTTAAGACGACGACTTGCCTGTTACCTGAGTCAGACATCCAAAGAGATGAAGGGGAGCGTTAACCTGACATCCGCGATTATGCTGGATATCGGGAATGATATGGATCTCAATGATATCAATGAATTGATCAGGGGTAATGTCAGAAACGAGGATGGATGGCATTTGCCGAAAAACATGGATGTTGAAGATTTTCGTGAACATCTCGCCCATATAGGGAGCGCTTCAGGAACGTCTGGATGTAACGTTTCACTGTCCGATTCCGAGCTTTCGGACTTTCCTGATCGACCGGTCAAAGGATCCGGAATGAAGGAAAGAGGCGGAGAAACTGGTAATGGCGGAACGAAAACTCTCAAGCCGAAGCCTTACGATAGAGATTCGCTCGGAAATTCATAACCGGAAGTCGATGATGCATTGGTCGAAGAGTTGGTGGCTGGACTTAAGGATGAACATGAGGCGTGGACCGCCGTTTTCAACAAACGGCTGAAGGAATCACATGAGTCATCAACGAAGGCGCATGAACCAGCATAGTGATGCCGATGGACCTGATGAGGTCCGCGAAAGAGCGGAAAATGCCGCATTTCAGGATGGAATGGGGGGCTGAAACGGAGGGGAACACAAAGGAACATTTCAAACTGAGACACGACCTTGACACCATTCAGGATAGCCACCTTAATGGACATCGTAAACATCGACCGCGCTGATGGGCTGACTCAAATAGCCCCGAGCGATAACGTGAGAACCTTGGCGTCGTCGGATTCAACTGGGAGATCTCGATGAAACTGAAAAATAGAATTCTTTGCGCGGCGACGGTCGCGCTTGCAGTGGTGGCTGGACCGGCATTCGCGGAATACCCGGAGCGTCCGGTTGAGTTTGTGGTTCCGTGGCCCCCAGGCGACATCGAAGACACGATCACCCGAATGATATCTGAGGCTTTCCGAAAGGAGACAGGCGTACCCGCGAGCACCATCAACATCAAGGGTGGTGGTGGTCTTGTTGGTGCCACTCACGTGTTCAACCAACCTGCCGACGGCTACACGGTTGGCGCATTTACTGGTAACATCCTTTCCGCACATATCATCCGCGGCAACGCGACCTATGACAGAGAGGAGTTCGAGCCGCTTGCCGTGATCATTGGCTATGGCCAGGTTCTGGCGGCCAATGCCGATGCGCCGTTCAGCAATATCACCGAATTGGCGGAATACGCCAAGTCGAATGACGTGACCCTCGGCGTTATTGGTCTCAATGGACCGCCAGCGCTGCAAACCCTGAAAATGGCAGAGGCGCTGGGCTTCGAATTCTCCTCGGTATCGTCCTACGATGAGGCAACCTGCCAGTTGCTGCATAACGGTGAAGTGGATCTCATCATTGGCGGCGCAACCTTGCGCCCCTGTCTGATCACCGGCGAGGCCAAGGGCGTGGCAGCCTATACCACCGCCCGCATCCCGATCTATCCGGACGTTGCCACGCTTGATGAGCAGCTTCCTGGTATTGCCACCCCAGGCTGGACCGGACTGTTCGTCCGAAAGGATACGCCGCAGGAAGCGCGTGACGTCATTTCGCGCATCGCAAAGGCAGTCCTTGAAGGCGAGGAGGCGCAGGAATTGGGTGCACGCGTTGGTGCTGTCGTTCAGTGGATGCCGAAGGATGAGGCGGAAGCCTTCATCGACGACTTCTACAACCGCTTCGTGAGCCTCCTTTCGAACTAAGGCGGGTGTCCGAAGACAAAGACCCAAAAAAAACGACACCGTTCGGCGAAGAGCCGAGCGGGGGTCGTATTGTGCTTGGCGGTATTTTTGTAACCGCCGTCGTCATGCTTGCGATGATTGGCAACCAGACGGTTCGTGGCACGATGGGAGACGCCGCGCGATTTGGTGGCTGGTGGGTAGAACCCGCTCTTGCGCCCGGCGTCGCCCTGGTTCTCACGATTGCAGCGTCCGCAATAGCATTCCGTTATGCCAGGCCAGAGAACGTCGATTGGGTTTCTGCCGCGCAGACCTATGGTCGGATAATCCTGATTGCGGGGAGCATGGTCGCGACCGTCTTCCTGATGAAGATCCTGGGATTTGCCCTGTCGATTCTCGCATTCGCTGGTGTCGTGGCGTTCATTGGTGGCTTCCGGGGTGCCAAGCTGATCGCAATCTCGCTTTGCACGACTTTGGCCATGGTTCTCATTTTCAGGGTGGGGTTCGGTATCTGGTTTCCACGACCGGCCCTGTTCAAGTGGATCGATCTGCCATTCTGGCTTCAGGGAATTCTATAGATGTTTGAAACCGTCCTGCTCGGATTGCAGCAGCTTTCCACTCCTGTGGTCTGGGTCGCCCTGATTGGTGGCAGCATTCTTGGCATTGTCCTGGGCGCCATTCCAGGGATAGGCCCCGGAGTTGGAATCGCCCTGTTGCTACCGGTCACCTATACAATGGAGCCGCTGGCAGGCATCACGCTACTGATGGGACTGTATGCCGCTGCATGGTATGGTGGCGCCATACCGGCGATTACAATCAATACACCGGGTACAGGCGTGAACGTGCTCACCACCTATGACGGCCACCCGATGGCTAAGGCGGGCGAACCACAGCGGGCACTTTCACTGGCCTATGCGTCCAGTTTCGTCGGCGGGATCTTTGCCGTGATCGTCTTGATGGCGGCGGCTTGGCCGCTCGCTTCGCTTTCCAGTTATCTAACGTCGATCGATTTGGGCATGGCAGCGCTGCTGGCCATGGTTCTCGTCGTTGTCGCCCATCGCGGCAGCGAGTTTGCATCCTTTGCGCTGCTCGGTGCCGGCCTCTTCATCTCGACCATAGGTCTGGAAACCGCCTATGGATCCGCAAGGTACACGTTCGGCACCACCTGGATGATGGCCGGTGTGCCACTGATCGCGATGATCCTGGGCCTGTTTGCCCTGAGCCAGGCTTTTGCGCTGATATTTTCCGATCGAACGATCAATGACATCGATACCGAGGTGGACCGCCGTCTGCTAGGAGGCTTTATCGAGATTTTCAGGTACCCAAAGACCCTGTTTCGATCCGCCGGCTTCGGCGTGGGCATGGGGATTTTGCCCGGTGTCGGCGAGTTTCTGGCGCAATTTTTCAGCTATACGGCGGCGCGTGCCTCATCCAAAACGCCGGAGAAATTCGGACATGGCGCACCCGAAGGCATCATTGCATCGGAAACCGCCAACAATGCGGTTCCGCCCTCGGCCCTTGTCCCGCTTCTGTCGCTGGGGATCCCAGGGGAGTCCTTCACCGCAATGATGCTTACCGTTTTCATCATTCACGGCGTCGACCCTGGCCCGACACTTTTCCAGGAACACAGGACCTTCGTGTCAGGGTTGTACATGACCCTTTTCGTGATGAACTTCGTTATCGTAGGCCTGCTGTTGGTCGGCACCAAATGGATCGCAAAGCTATCATCGATACCTGACCGTTTGCTGGGCGTCATCATCATGTGTCTCGCGTTGGTGGGGACCTATTCCACGAATTACCGGCTGAGCGATACGATCATCGCGATTTGCTTCGGCGTGCTCGGATTCGCATTGCGTCGCGCCAATATTCCCATGGTCCCGATAATCCTGGGTTTGGTCCTCGGACCGATCATGGAACGGTATTTCCGTCAAGGTATCGGCGCTGCTGGCGGTGATCTGACAATTTTTGTAACGCGTCCGCTCAGCCTAGTCTTTTTGATCGTCATTCTGCTGCTGATAGGTACCGCCATCAGGAACGCAGTAAGAGTTAGTGGGAAAATCGATGTCACCTAGACGCGAAGAGGAAGATGCGGTTGCCGCTGTCATTCATCGTTATGTCTACGGATACATTAATGCCGATGAACCAACCTTGCGCGATGTGTTTGCCCATGATGCGGTTATGAACGGGTATGTCGGTGAGCGCCTGGTATCGGGTTCACCCGAGCCGTTCATCCAGAGGGTCACTAGCGAGCCGTCGCTGGCCTCGCAGGGTTTGGACCTAAAATACGACATTGAACAGATCGCAATCACTGGCAACGCCGCCTCGGTGGTGCTGAAGGAATACAGGTTCGGTGACTTCAACTTCACCGACTTCATTCATTTGCTGAAGTGCGGCGCTGTCTGGAAAATCGTTAGCAAGACGTTTTCGACATTCTAGTCGTGGCATGCATCACCCATGAGCCATCCTTCAGGTAATGACAAACCCAGTTGGACCGAACGCGATCAGAAGGTGGTCGAGCATCCCGGCGGTGGCGGCGGGGACAACACGCTTGTGCTGTCGCACGGCAAGGGCACTTGGATCTGGGATGTCGAGGGCCGGAAATACCTGGACGCACAGGGTGGCGCCTGGCTCAACAAAGTGGGCTATGGACGGCAGGAGCTCGCCAAAGTCGCTGCCCGTCAAATGGAGGCCCTTTCGCATTTTGCCTTCGGATTTGACTACACCAACATCCCAGCTATCGAGTTCGCCGAAAAGCTGATTGAAAGAGCACCGCCCAACATTACCAAGGCGCGATTTGCCACGAGCGGCGGGGAGGCCGACGATCACGCCCTGCAGCTTGCACGGCTCTTTCATTTCCAAAAGGGAAACCCGGAAAGGCGGAAGATTCTGGTCCATCGCGAGGCCTATCATGGCGGAACCATGGGCGGGGTCGAACTCACCGGAGGGAGGCCTGGCGTGGCTCCCATATCCGAAGACATGATCTTCCTGACCGCCCCCAGGCCATTCCATCCGGAACTCTATGGCAATCAGGACATGACGACGTTCTGTGTGGAGGAGCTGAAGGCCGTGATTTCCGAACACGGCGCGAAGAACATTGCCGCGATGTTTGCCGAGCTGATCATCGGCCCGGGCGGTATGATCCCGCAGCCGGATGATTATTGGCCCAGGATGACCTCGGTCCTGAAAGAGCACGGTATTCTGTTTGTCGCGGACGAAGTCGTGACGGGTTTTGGCCGTGCAGGCGCATGGTTTGTGTCAAATGACTATGGCCTGACGCCTGATATGATCGTTCTGGCGAAAGGCATTACCAGTGGCTATGTGCCGATGGCCGCGGTTCTGCTGGGAAACCATGTCGCCGAGAGGGTAAGCGGTTTGGGTCCCGGCAATTCCTATGCCGGCCATGCGGTAGGGTCGGCTGTGGCGTCAGCGCATATGGACATTATCGAGCGTGAGAACCTGTTGGACAACAGCACGACACGTGGCGAGCAGTTCCTGCGCGAATTGGAACCGCTTCTGGCCCATCCGCTGGTTGGAGATATCCGCGGGCGCGGTCTGATGATCGGAATCGAATTGGTGACAGATAAGGACAACCGCAAGCCCCTCACGGGGGTTGCACCACAACTGAATGGCGAATTGCCCCGATATATCCGCCGCAATCACGGCATTCTATTGGGCATCCGGAACAGCACGATTTTCCTTACACCGCCTCTCGTCATAACCCAGAGCGAGGTGAAGCAGATCTGTGGCTCCGTAGGTGAGGCTTTAGGTCAAATTGATCCTGGCAGCTTCAGTCTTCCTTGATCGAGAGGGCTGAAATTGTCTTCGCTTCCGCATAGGTATCCCGGTCGTGTCGCGTGTTTGGTGGAAACTCGAAAACGGTGCGTTCTCAGGGTGAACCGAAACCACCAACCGGCGGCCGGAGCCGCCAGGGAAATTATACCATGGAACAGACTACATCCGGCAGCGAACTTTCACCGCAGGCATTCGGCGGGGGTTTCGATCCGACCGGTGACCGGCTACTGATTACCCGGCCGCCTTCGCTACCGGCGTAAGGTCGGAGAGATGAAGGGCTACCGCGACTGGTGGATCACGGGTAAGTTCGGCACGGAAACCGTGAACGCGGTCACGGGACAGAACAAGTCAAGCCTAAGGAAAATTGATATGAAACAAAGTGTTGTTTTTCTTGCGGTGCTCTCGATTGTGATGATGACCGGTGCCGCATTTTCTGAAGCGCCAGATCTGCGAACACCTCAGCCTGTTATTTACCTCGCGGACAACCTCGACGAAAAGGATGGTTTGGGATGGTGCATCGATACCCTTGGCAGAGGGTTTGCTGAGCGTTTGCATGCCCATTCCTGCAAGCCGCAGGGCGGTGATGTACAGTTTTCCTTCGATGCAGCGACCGGGCTGATTCAATCGGTCGCCTACGCCGAATACTGCATGGCCCATCGTCCCAATAACGAAAGCACCTTCGCCCTTGCCGCCTGCGACGCAAGCGCAATGGACCAGCGTTTTGCCTATGACAGCGATAATAGGGAAATCCATCCGGCAGAAGATGAAACTCTGTGCGTATCAGTCGGCGAAGAGAGCCGATCTGCAGGGCCGTTCATGTCACGCACGCTTTTGCTAAGCGACTGCACCGAGACGAACAAGGCGTTAAGGGAGTGGGTAATCCTGAAATGACATCTACGATCAAAGGCGCACGCCACGCTTCGGCATGGCGTGCGGCTCCGCAAGGGGGCGGCAGCGCCGTCGCGGCTTTGGCGGCTGTGGGCGGCGGTGGTCTGTTCGTCACCGAATTTCGACCGGCTAGCGGCGCGCTCGGTGGTATTCGACAACCATTACACCGGCAGCCTTCCCTGCATGCCGGCTCGACGTGATCATCATACCGGACGCTAATATTTCTTTCACGACGCATGGGGCCGCTGGAGCCTTTCGACAATTCCTACGCACGGCTCCTGCGCGAGAAACGCAACACCTATTGCCACCTGGTGACCGATCACTTCCATTATTTCGAGGATGGCGGGCTGTGCTACCACACCACGTTAATACCTGGATGAACATCCGTGGCCAGGAATATGATCCGTGGAAACCGACGCTAAACGCCGACCTTGAAATGCTGCGCAGGAAATACGACCCACGGCATTACGATTTTTTGGATGGCAAGCGCAGTAATCACAAGCTCCAGCATGCGGTTAACCGCGAGTTCTTTAAGGACGAGGCGGATTTCCCTCTGCCGCGCTGCTTCGAAGCGGGTTTCGAGTTTCTCGACGCGGCGCGCGAGATTGACAACTGGCTTCTGCAGCTTGAATGCTTCGATCCACATGAGCCGTTCCATGTCCCCGAACGCTTCGAGAGGGAATACAGCGCCGGCTATAACGGGCTGATCCTCGACTGGCCGCAATATGCCCGTGTCGACGAGATCGCGGAAGAGATCGCCCATATTCGTGCGAAATACGCCGGGCTGGTGGCAATGTGCGATGACTATCTGGGCCGCCTGCTCGACCGCTTCGACGAAGAGAACTTATGGAAGGATACGGTGCTGATTGCCACCACCGACGATGGATATCTTTTGTCCGAGCATGACTGGTGGGCCAAGACCAAGATGCCGCAATATTCAGGAGATTTCGCATATCCCGCTGATGATTTCCCATCCCGGCCTGTAGGATCAGGCGGGAACACGACGTTCTGCCGTAACGTCGGCGATCGATATTTTCCCGACGCTTGCAGATCTCTTTGGCGTCGACTGCCCATCTGAGGCGCAGGGCCAGAGCCTTTTGCCTCTGGCTGAGAAGGATGGCGACGGCCATGAGACCATTCTATCCGGTATCTTCGGTGGACCGCTCCTGATTTCCGATGGCCGCTTTGCGTTCCACTACCGGCCAAAGTGGCTGGACAGTAGGAACCTGAATGAATACCGGCTTTTGCCCATGCATATGCGCGGTCCATTTTCGGTACAGGAATTGCGGCATATGGAACTGGTCGAACCGTTCGACTTCACCAAAAGCATACCGGTTCTGAAAATCCAAGCGTGGGACGATGCGAAACGCGTACCGTTTCACGATGGGGACGGCTTTGAGGATGCGGAAACCAGACTGTACGATCTGTCGGCTGATCCGAGGGAGGAACACCCCTTCCGGGACGCTGAAGTCGAGGCCCGGTTGCTGGCGAGTGCGATCTCAACAATGAAACGCCACGATGCTCCACCGGAGATTTATGACAGGTTGGAGTTACTGGTAGATACCTAACCCGGATATCTCACCAGATGAAGCCGCACGGGCCCGGTTTCCGCGATATGTGCGATACTGGACAGGAGCCTGCATATGGACGGAGACCGAACCTCATGGGAACACGGTGTGGCACGCCGGACATCAGCCTCAATGGCCCGGGCCGACGTAAGGGCACCACCTGATTCGACGGCGGCAGGACGTCGGCGGATGCTGGCACCCTGGCCCTGCGGGAGGTGAGCCGGATTCAGGGCCTGGCCCGGCCTGAGCCGGGTGATGCGGATCCGCAAGCGCTGGCCGGAGACGGCCATCACCGTGAGGGCGCTTCGGGGCTCTGCCGCGAAAGCGCATGCGGCAGCGGAACCGGCCTAACGGCGTTACCGCATCAACGCCTCCTGCCGGAACCCTGCCGGACCGATCGCAGGCGTCACGCGCCAGCGCCTGACGCGCTAGAAGCTGACCGCAAACCTGAGCGCGACCGCACCAGTCCGCGTGGCCGGACCGGTTCCGGTCTCCTTGTGGTCGACGGCAATGCCGAGGCTGGCCGCGCCGCCGAGCGCCCTGAGATCGATCCCGGCACGGACATGCCGCCCGCCGCCACGCTCCAGCCGCATCTCCGCGTGGGGCACCATCAGGCCGGACATTCGGCCGGGCAGCCTCGCGCCCCAGGCGGCGCGGCTGCCGAGCCAGGCGGATGGGTCGGCGTCCACGGCAGAATCCCCGGGCGCCGCCAGGAGACCGTCCAGGCCGGTGTCCCGCGCCGCCGGCGCGTCCCCGCCCCAGCCCGGCGTCAGCCCGAAGGCCAGGCCGGTGCCGTCGCCACGGTGGTCCAGGCCCAGCGTCGCCGAGAGCCTCCGGGACCCGGCCCCGACGCCGTCCACGTCCGCAGTGTACCAGTGCCCCTCAAGACCCGCGTGCCAGCGGCCCCAGCCGCGTCTGGCATCTCCCGCGATCTCGACGCCCGAACCGGTTTCGCCGTCGCCGCCGTCCACGCGGCCGCTCACCCGCAGGCCGCCCGTCCAGACGCCGTCCGGGGAGGCGTAGTCCGCCCGCAGGCCGAGCCGGGTGCGCGAGACCGAAGCCGATATCCCGGCCGCCGCGCCGCTCTCCACCGAAAGCCGCGACCAGCCGGCGTCGCCCAGGACCGACAGGCTCAGACCGTCGCCCTCGTGGAGGACCCGCTCGGCGCCGAAGAGGCCCATGCCGAAGGCGAGGTCGCCATCGAGGCGGACGCTCCCCTCCGGAAGGTCCGCCCCTTCGGCCAGGGCCAGGGGATCCATGTGAAGGGGTGTCCGGTATCGACGCCAACGGTTCAAGTCGATGCCGGACACGCCATCCCCGCTCCAGAGGCTGTCCACCGTTCCGCTGCCCGATCCGGCCATGCCCCACAGCGTCAGGCCGCCGCCGAGGCTGGCCCTGGCGTAGGGATAGACAGCGGCGATCCCGCTCTCCGCGAAGCCCGTCACACCGGCTCCGTCGCCGGAGAGCGACCGGAAAACGCTGATGTCACTCTCGGCAAGGGCGAGGCCCGCGACCCACTCGCGGCCCGGAACCTGGCCCCGGGCGTCCATGCCCCAGAACAGGGTGCCGTCGCCGTCCTCCGCCGGTGAACCGGCCTGCTGGCCCCAAAGGGTGAGCAGCGGCGTTCCGGAGGAGGCAGCGGCCTGCGGCCGGAACCGTCCCGGCGTTTCGGGCAACGGCCGGTTGAGGGAGATGGCGAAGCCCTGCCGCCCCGCAAGGTCGCGGAGGTCTTCGAGCGTGCCCGCCCAGACCTGACGGCCCGGCTCCGGATCAAAGGCTGACAGGCCGGAGCCGCCGAATGGCCGGGACGCCCCTGCCGAAGGTCCGAAGGATGCGTTCGACATCCGGCCCGGACCCAGCGGGTTTTCCCGCGCGGCGCCGGATGTCGAACTCCCGCCGCCCGGCCGGCCACGCTGCATGCAGTCACCAAGGCTTTCCTCAAGCGGGCAGCCGCCCGGGCCCGGCGCATGTCACTATATATTAGTTGATTCCATAGGTCGCCCGTGCTACCTGATTCGCATGCAGGTCGGGATGCGCCATTTCGGGGAGGAAACGGTCGGGTGGCTGAGGTCCGCGGCGGCGGCGGGAGCCGGACGGCGCAGTCTGGCGGCGGGGCTGTGCGAGCGCGAGGACTGGACCAACGCCGCCGGAGCGCCGTGCCTCGCTTCCGCCCGGCTGGCCCTGCCGAAGATCGCGGAGCGCTACGGCATCACCCTGCCGCAGGCCGGATCGCCGGTGGCTCCCGGCCAGCCGCTGCCGGAGCATCCCGACGTCCGGTTCTCCGGCACGCTCGCGGAGCTCGGCGGTGTCGGGCTGGAGATGGCGGAGACGGCGGAGCAGCGGCGCGCCCTGCGGGGGATGATGGAGAGCCACCATCCCCGGGGCGACCCGTCCAATCCCGGCGCTCTCCTCTTCTACTGGATCAGCAGCGAACGCCTGGGGCGCGTCGGCGGGCTCTGCTTTCACGCGGCCAACTGGCACCAGAGGGCACGGGACGCCTACATCGGCTGGATCGGCCGGGAGCGGATGGCGAAGCTGGGGCTGCTGGTGCAGAACTCCAGGTTCCTGATCCTGCCAGGCGTGGAGGTCCCGCACCTGGCCAGCCACGTTCTGGGGCTGGCGGCGCGGCGGCTTCCCGATGACTGGGAGAGGCTGCACGGCGTCCGTCCGGCGATGGCCTTCACCTATGTCGGCGCGGAGCGCCCGGGCACGGCCTACGCGGCGGCCGGATGGGAGTTCGCCGGGACCACCTCCGGCCATCCTCCCGGCCACCGCCGGGAGGGAGCGGAGGCCTGCGGCGTCTGGATGAGGCCGCTGGATCCGGACTGGCGCGACCGCATGTGCCGCGGGCCGGAGACGCCGCGCTGGCTGGGCCCGGCCCCGGCGATCCCGGAGGACGCCGACTGGGCGGACCTGGAGTTCGGGCTGTGCGGCCATCCCGACGGACGGGTGCGCAGCCGGATCCTGGCCATGGGGAGGGCCTGGGAGACCCGGCCCGGTGAGCCGGTCGCCGTTGTCTTCGCCGGAAAAAAGGATCAGGGTGCGGCCTACAGGCTGCTTTCCAACCCCAGGGTGAGCATGGACGACATCATCGAGAGCCACCGCATGGCCACGCTCCAGCGCTGCCGGGCGGAGACGGAGGTCCTGGCCATCCAGGACACCACGATGCTGGACTTTTCCGGCCTGAAGGGCTCCACGGGCGGTCTGGCGAAGCTCGGCGGCGGCGGATCGGGCAGCGTCGGCATCCCGGCGCACGTGACGCTGGCGGTGTCGGCCTCCGGCCGCGGCCTCGGGGTGCTGGCCATCGACGCCAGCTTCCGGGAGGGCGTCACCGTGAAGGCCGACCGCAGGCGCGGAGGCACGGGGCGGGCGGAGCCGGAACCGGACAGGGCGGCGGAGACGGAGACGCCCGACGGTGGCAGCGAGAGCCGCCGCTGGCTGGAGGGCCTGGCCCTGGCGCAGGAGGTCGGGAGGACCAGCCCTGGAACGCGCGTGATCACCGTCTGCGACCGCGAGGGCGACATATGGGACATGTTCGAGGCCCAGGCGGAAGACCCCGCCGCGGCCGGGCTGCTGGTGCGCTCCAGCGCCTCGACCCGCCGCTCCGTCATCGCCGGCGGTGAGGTGGTGGACCTCATGGAGCACGTCTCCGGGCTGCCCGCCGTCTGGACGCGCGTCGTCCACGTCGCGGCGCGCGGCGGGATCACCGGGTCGCGTGGGCGAAAGGCCGTGAGGGCCCGCCCGGCGCGGACCGCGGAGACGGAGATCCGCGTCGCACGCGTCGAGCTGAAGGCCCCCGGACGGAGCCGCCAGACCCTGCCGGTCACCGCGGTGCTCGCCAGCGAGACCACCACGCCGCCGAAGGGCGGCCGGCGGCTGTCATGGCTGCTGCTGTCCAGCGACGCGAAGCCCGACCTCCAGGGCGCCATCGACACCGTCAGGCGGTACGAGGCGAGGTGGACAATCGAGGAATATTTCAAGACGCTGAAACAGTGCACCCGCATCGAGGACCGCCAGCTCGACGAGGCCGACGACCTCCGGTGCTGCCTCGCCTTCGACGCCGTCACCGCATGGCGCGTGTTCGACATCCAGCGCGCCGCGAAGGCCGAGCCCGACCGGCCCGCCCTCGATTTCCTGGACGAGGACGAGCTCACCGCCCTCTGGATCGGACTGGAGGATTACGGCTTCAGGGACGCCCGGGCCCCGCCCTTCGACGGCTTCACCATCCGCGAGGCCGCCATCGACATCGGCCGCTACGTCGGCTTCATCCCCTCGAAACGCCAGCCCCTGCCGGGGACGCAGAAAATGTGGAAAGGCATGAAATACCTCCTCCAGGCAACCGCATTCTACAGGGCCTTCAGAAGCCGGGGCCCGCTCAGGGAGTCAACAGTGCTATAGTGACATGCCCGGCGCGCCGAACAGCCCGGCAAAGGCGGTGAGAACGTCGCTCCCGGAAGTGCCCGCGTTCATGCGCCCGGTGATGGTCGCGGACGCTTCCTCCAGCATCGAACGGGCCTGGCCCGCAAGGGCGCTCCGCAGCGCCTCGGCCGCCAGCGACTCCGTCTCCGACGTTCCCACCGTCAGCTGGAACCCATCGCTGGCTTCGCCGCCGGCGATGTCGGCCGCCGTAATGTCGAGGGTCAGCACATGATGGCCTTTCGGTCCCGTGGTCAGCGTCAGCTCATCGCCCGACCAGACGCCGGTCACCTTGTTGCGCGCCACCGTGTTCAGCTTGCCGGTACGGATCTGGCCGGAACGCTTGTTCAGCGTCGTCACCATGACCTCGTAGGCGAGACCCGTGCCGCTGAAATGCTCGCCCATGTTCAGGACATGGGTCGCGCCATGACCCAGCGAGAGGTCGGGGAACGCCAGGATGAGCGTTGCCGGCGCGGCCGGCGTGACCGACACGGTCTCCGACCAGGCGCCGGCGCCGACGCCGTTCACCGCGTGGACCCGGAAGTCGTAGGCCGTGCCGTTGACGAGGCCCGTCACCGTGGTGCTCGTTCCGGAAATCCCCGCGATCGTGTCCGGCCCGGCCGACCAGTCGCCGCCGATACCGATATCCACCTCGTAGGAGGCGATATCCGCCCCGCCAGTGTCGGCAGGGGCGCTCCAGGCGAGCGCGACCCCGCCATCGGCGCTCGTGCCCGCAAGGCCCGTGGGCGCGGCCGGGGCGACGATGTGCTCCGCAGCCTTCGGCGTTGCCGAGACCGCCTCCGACCACTCGCCCGCGCCCGCGCCGTTCGCCGCACGGACACGGAAGTCGTACGCCGTGCCGTTGGTCAGATCGGAGACCGTGGTGCTCGTCCCGGTGAGACCGGTGACCGTGTCGGGTCCTGCAGACCAGTCGCCGCCGATGCCGATGTCGACATCGTAGCTCGCGACCGCCTCGCCCCCGTCCTCGGCAGGCGCCGACCAGCTCAGCGCAATCTCCCCGTCGCCGGCAACCGCCTCGGGCGCCTCCGGCCGACCGGGCGCGCCGGTCCCGTCCACCGTGAGCTCGAAGCTGTCGCTCGCCGTCCCGCCTTCGCCGTCCGTCGCGGTAATCGCGAGCGTCAGCACATGACGGCCGGAGGGGCCGGCCGTCAGCGTCAGCACATCGTCCGACCAGGCGCCGGTCACCTTGTTGCGCGCCACCGTGTTGATGGGCGCCGTCTTCACCTCGCCCGTGCGCTTGTGGGTCGTGGTCACCATCACGGCATAGGTGAGACCGTCGCCGCTGAAATGCTCGCCCATGTCGAGGCCGCGCGCCGCGCCGTTCGCCATCGCCAGGTCCGCGAAGGGCTGGGCGAGCGTCGCAGAGAGAGGCGCAGGGGTTGCGTATACCGTATCCGACCACTCGCCCTGCCAGTCTCCCTGCACGACGCGCACGCGGAAGGCGTAGCGCTGGCCGTCGGTCAGTCCCTCGATGGTGGCGCTCGTGTCGGTGACGGCGATCTGCCGGCTGCCGCCCTCGCTCCACTCGGAACCGTCGGGCGTCCAGGCGACCTCGTAGCTCGGGTCGGCCGCCGCCGGCGCGTCGGACGGATCGTCCTCGGCCGCACGCACGCCGGCCGCGCCGGCGCTGCGCACATCCAGCGCCGACAAGGACGACGCACCGGTCCCGAAAGCGGACTGGAGGCCCGCGCCGGACATGTCACTTGTCCGTGGTTGACTCGGCAGGGTGGTGATGATACCCGATTCGCATGCAGGTCGGGATGCGTCATTTCAGGGAGGGAACGGTCGAGTGGCTGAGGTCGATGGCGGCGACGGGAGCCAGCCGTTCCGCCATGGCCGGAGGCCTGTGCGAGCGCGAGGGCTGGACCAACGCCGCAGGAGCGCCGTGCCTCGCCTCCGCCCGGCTGGCCCTGCCGGGGATCGCGGAGCGCTACGGCATCGCCCTGCCGTCGGCGGGCCGGCCTCCACCCGGTCGTCGCGGGCCGCTGCCGGACCATCCCGACATCCACTTCTCCGGCACGCTCGCGGAGCTCGGCGGTGTCGGGCTGGAGATGGCGGAGACGGCGGAGCAGCGGCGTGCCCTGCGGGCGATGATGGAGAGCCACCATCCCCAGGGCGAGCCGTCCAATCCCGGCGCGCTTCTCTTCTACTGGATCAGCAGCGAACGCCTGGGGCGCGTCGGCGGGCTCTGCTTTCACGCGGCCAACTGGCACCAGAGGGCACGGGACGCCTACATCGGCTGGAGCGGCCGGGAGCGGATGGCGAACCTGCGGCTGCTGGTCCAGAACTCGCGGTTCCTCATCCTGCCGGGTGTGGAGGTCCCGCACCTGGCGAGCCACGTTCTGGGTCTGGCGGCAAGGCGGCTTCCCGATGACTGGGAGAGGCTGCACGGCGTCCGTCCGGCGATGGCCTTCACCTATGTCGGCGCGGAACGCCCGGGCACGGCCTACGCGGCCGCCGGATGGGAGTTCGCCGGGTCCACCTCCGGCCGTCCGCCCGGCCACCGGGAGGGAGCGGAGGCCTGCGGCGTCTGGATGAGGCCGCTGGATCCGGACTGGCGCGACCGCATGTGCCGCGGGCCTCGGACGCCGCGCTGGCTGGGCCCGGCCCCGGCGGTCCCTGAGAACGCCGACTGGGCGGATCTGGAGTTCGGCCTGTGCGGCCACGCCGACAGCAGGGTGCGCGACCGGATCCTGGCCATGGCCAGGGCCTGGGAGACCCGGCCCGGCGAGCCGGTTTCCGTCGTGTTTCCCGACAGGAAGGACCAGAAGGCGGCCTACAGGCTGCTTTCCAACCCCAGGGTGAGCATGGACGACATCATCGAGAGCCACCGCATGGCCACCTTGTGGCGCTGCCGCGCCGAAAGGGAGGTCCTGGCCATCCAGGACACCACGATGCTGGACTTTTCCGGCCTGAAGGGCTCCACGGGCGGCCTGGCGAAGCTCGGCGGCGGCGGATCGGGCAGCGTCGGCATCCCGGCGCACGTGACGCTGGCGGTGTCGGCCTCCGGCCGCGGCCTCGGGGTGCTGGCCATCGACGCCGGCTTCCGGGAGGGCGTCACCGTGAAGGTCGACCGCAGGCGCGGAGACACGGGGCGGGCGGAGACGGAACCGGACAGGGCGGCGGAGACGGAGACACCCGACGGTGGCAGCGAGAGCCGCCGCTGGCTGGAGGGCCTCGCACTGGCGCAGGAGGTCGGGAGGACCAGCCCTGGAACGCGCGTGATCACCGTCTGCGACCGCGAGGGCGACATATGGGACATGTTCGAGGCCCAGGCGGAGGACCCCGCCGCGGCCGGGCTGCTGGTGCGCTCCAGCGCCTCGACCCGCCGCTCCGTCATCGCCGGCGGCGGGGTGGTCGACCTCATGGAGCATGTCTCCGGGCTGCCCGCCGCCGGGACGCGCACCGTCCACGTCGCGGCGCGCGGCGGGATCACCGGGTCGCGTGGGCGGAAGGCCGTGAGGGCCCGCCCGGCGCGGACCGCGGAGACGGAGATCCGCGTCGCACGCGTCGAGCTGAAGGCCCCGGGAAAGAGCCGCCAGACCCTGCCGGTCACCGCCGTGCTCGCCAGCGAGACCACCACGCCGCCGAAGGGCGGCCGGCGGCTGTCATGGCTGCTGCTGTCCAGCGACGCGAAGCCCGACCTCCAGGGCGCCATCGACACCGTCAGGCGGTACGAAAGAAGATGGACCATCGAGGAATATTTCAAGACGCTGAAACAGTGCACCCGCATCGAGGACCGCCGCCTCGACGAGGCCGACGACCTGCGCAGGTGTCTCGCCTTCGACGCCGTCACCGCATGGCGCGTGTTCGACATCCAGCGCGCCGCGAAGGCCGAGCCCGACCGGCCCGCCCTCGATTTCCTGGACGCGGACGAACTCACCGCCCTGTACATAGCGATGGGCCGGTATCGGTTCAGGAATGTCCGTGCCCCGCCCTTCGACGGCCTCACCATCCGCGAGGCCGCCATCGACATCGGCCGTTACGTCGGCTTCATCCCCTCGAAACGCCAGCCCCTGCCGGGAACGGAGAAAATGTGGAAGGGCATGAAATACCTGCTGCTGGCAACGGAGATGTACAGGGCGATGAGGGAATGGGCGGAGCCTCCAGAGTCACCAGAGGGATAGTGACAGGCGCCGGACGCGCCCTCGCCGCCCGAGCCACCGCCGTCCGGCCCCTGCCACGACACCTGCACCCGACCGCTCCCGGCGGCCTGGCCCCGGACGTTTCCGACTGCGCTGCCGCTGGGCGTGGTCAACGATACCGAGGAGGTGGCGGGGCCGCAGGTGGATAAGCCCCGTTCCTCGTTGCAGGCCTGCACGCGGAACCTGTAGTCGGTCCCCGGCTGCGTTCGCACCCAGTCATAGGCAATGACGCGCCCGCCGGTACCGAGGCGACTGCTGTGATCGCCCCGGCCCCGCCAGTCCGACCAGCCGGAGTTCTGATTGCCGTCGCAGGCTTGACCGGGACCCGGTGTGCACGCCTGGTACTGCCAGTAGCGGCCGCCGGGGGAATGGGTCGTGGAGTGCCAGCTGAGCTCGACGAGACCGCCGGAGAGCGCCCCGGCCTGAAGGCCGGTCGGCGCGGGGGGCGTCGGGGGAGCGGGAAGCTGCCATGTGGTCGCCCGCACAGACGCTGCGTCGGCGTCGGCGTTGCAGGGATAGCCATCGTATTGCGGACCGCACGCCCGGACCTGGAAGTCGTAGGTCGTTCCGGGGCTCAGGCCGGTCACGAGCTCCCGGTTCGCCTGCTGCCTGGCGCTCCAGGCTCCGTAGTCGCTGGCGGACGCCAGCTTGTGACGCCACTGGAACCAGTCCTGGCCGTCGTCGGTCCAGTTGAGCCACATCAGGGCGCCCTCGTTGTTGAAGGGCGAGGCGCGAAGGTGCCGGGGCGCGTCCGGTGCCGTCGGCGGCGGCGGAGCGGTGCCCGTCGTGCTCGCCGTGATGGCGGAGGCGTCGCCGCAACCGGTAGTGGCATCGCCCCTGCAAGCGCGGACCTCGAAGTCGTAGCTGGTGCCCTGGGTCAGGTCGTAGAGGTGGCCGTGGTTGACACCATTGACACCGGTCCAACTGGACCAGCCGGTATTGCCCGCGGAGGTGAGCTTGTGCCGGTGACTCCAATACGACGACTGTCCGTCGAAGTGCCATTGGAAACTGAGCCCCGTGTCCTGCGCCCGGGTGTTCTTGAGGCCCGGCGGCGCCCCGGGTTTGGGCGCCTCGATTTTCACCGTGACGCCCGTGTCGCCTTCAGTCAGGGAGAGACCGCCCCTGGCGATATAGTACGCAGCTCCTCTGCCGTTGCAGCACCAGCCATCCACACCGGGGGAACTATCCGAGTCCTCCCCCGTATATTCCGTGTCTTTGATGGTTATCTTCAAGTCTTTGAAGACATTCATCGGCACATTATTGGGCGTGCTTTGGAAATAGGATAAGTTTGAGTGATAGCGCAAATTCTCGATGGTGTACTCGGTCCCGTCAACGGTGAATGTATTTTTGCCGAGGGACCCGAAGGAACCTCCGCTTTCTGTGCTGTAGCCTAAGATCGTGGAAGATATCGTCTGCCCGGGAGTGTTAGTACCCACGGTCATGGTGGTGTTGAGCAGATCGACGAATTCCTGCGCCGCCGCCTTGCCGGCGAGCGGCAGGCCCATGGTCAGGACGAGCAGGAGCGCGACAACCCCGCGGCGCGTCGCAGCGGTCAGCCTGTGGGCGTGGTGGCGGACGGAACGGTCGGGGGAAAGGAAAGAAGCGGAGCCGCAGGAGAGGGAAGGCCCGGCGGCGGAAGAAGAAGGACAGGTCTCAGACGGGGAGACCTGGCGGCTCAGCCAGCATTGCCATAATGAAGCGGCGATCCGGCGATCCGGCGATCCGGCGATCCGGCGATCCGGCGATCCGGCGATCCGGCGATCCGGCGATTATACTATGCAGAACTCCCGCCAGACGGCCTGTCAAGCCCCACCAGCCGTGAAAGTTACACATTCCAGTCATGCGCTGTCACTCCCGTTGCCCGATGGTGGCCGATCTGCCTCAGGCGGACCACCGTCAGATACCATACCATACCGGTAGGTATCAGTACAGCGATGCCCGCTGAGGGTCAATTGCGAATCCCGGGATATTTGGCCATCGCGTTCGGTCCTTCCCTTCCGGCTTTCCGGGAAATTTCCGGTGAATGCAGTCCGATAGGGCAGTGGGACACGGGATCGGGAGGATATGTTCGGAGGCGTCCAGCCCCTGGACCGGCAGTGCGGGCGCCGCACGCGTCAGGAAACGCCAACGATCCACCTTCTGGCGCGGATGCGCCGCGGCGGGAGATGCGCCGATCAGCCGCAGCATGGCCAGGTTCCGCCAACCGCCGCTCCGGGGGGCCGGAATCCGCAGCTGGCGAAAGGCTGGAGAGATGTCCGGGCTAAACCACTACTTCGGTTCTGGAGAGCGAATGCCCCCCTTCCCGCTGAGCTGTTCGCCGCCAAATCCGCCCAGCGGATGCCCCCAATCACCTCCTGGGCGGTCTCCGGCGCATTCAGACCGCCGCAGGCCGCGCAGCGGAGCTCCCCATCCAATCCGAACTCTCAAATGAGCCCCCCGGAAAGACAGTGCCGGATCTGTAAGCATGAACATCTGCAGAATATGGATTCATCCTTGTGCCATTCCGCCAGAAACCGGAAAAGAATGACCAACTCCCGTCATGTCGAAGGACTGGTGCATCTCTTCCTTGAGCCAGCTTTCAAATTCCAGCGCAATGGGCTTCGAGGGACGATTTTGAGGCCTGACGCTCCAGAAATACCTCAGGGCGGTGGAATAGGGTTCGAGAACCCGAACCAGCAGACCACGCTGCAGATAATCCGAGATCTGCGGAGGGCCGGCAAGAGCAATCCCTTCGCCGGCGAACACGGCCTCGATGAGGCTATTGTGGTCATCGAACGTCAAACCCGGCTTCGTCCGAACATCATCAAAGCCCAGTTCCCGCAGCCATTCACCCCATCGCGTCAGTCTGCCGTAGTGGCCGGAAAGAAACAGAAGCGTGTGGCAATCCAGGTCGTGAGGTGTTTCGAGCCGACCAGCATTCCTGAGATATTCGGGGCTGCAAACGGGGAACCGCTGAACTTGAAGCAGGCGTTTGGACACGACATTGTGCCATGGACCATCACCGTATCGAAGAGCGACATCGATCCCTTCCACCTCCGGCTCGACATAGGTGTCGGTGATCTGAAACCGAAAATCCACTTCGGGATATCGTTTCCGGAAGGCTCTTCTGATAATTCGGAGCGAACGGAGGGCTCCGCGGCGCGGTTTTCGGTGGCGCGCGTGCCGCCGAACCCGCTTCGGAGGCGGTTCGGGAGGCTGGTGAACGACTGGCGGGCAGCGCTTCGGGCGGCCCGGATGGGCCGCCGCGTGGTGTTTGGGTCGAGCCTTCAGGTGAGCGCCATCGGCCTCCGCCGCAGGCTGCGGGCGCTGGCCCAGCACCCCTGCGCGGTCATCACCGGGTACGGGTCGGCCCCGCGGCGCTGGAAAAAGAGAAGATAGTGGTCCAGGTATTTCGTCGCCACGCCGTTGAAGCGGCGGATCCATCCCTTCAGGTGGCTGTGGAGGCTGTTCACCGTCTGGATGTGGAGGGAGCCTTCCCCCCGGCCGCCCTTAAGCTCCGTGTGCGACGTCCCGCGCTCCGCCGCCAGCGCGGCGTAGGCCTGATGGGCGTCCGTGACCAGGACGGAGCCCTTCCAGTCGACGGGATCGCCCAACAGCCGGCGGAGGTCGTCCACCGACATGCGTCCGAGGCAGGCGGAACGCAGGCATGTCCCCCGCTGCCTGTCGGTGGCGGTGAGGAGGCGGACCTTTTCCTTTGATATCCCGCGCTTTTTCGACTTCCGGCCACGCCTGCGGGCGGGCCGGGGAAGGTCCCCGCGCTGCCCCTTGAAGGACAGCCTGAAATACGTCTCGTCGGCCTCGACGACGCCGGAGAGCCTTGGCCCGGGCATGCGGCTCATGGCGGTGGGAACCTTGTGCCGCCAGGCGAAAGCCGTCGGCAGGCTGATGTCCATCCTCTTCACGATGACCGGCAGCGACAGGCCCTGGAACATCAGCTTTATGTAGAGCGCCCAGGTCGGATCGTCCTTGTGGGAGTAGTGGCGGACCGTCCCCGTCCTGGCCGAGAAGGTGCGCCCACAGCTCCGGCACCTGAATCTTCGCTTCCCGCGGATCGATCCGTTCCTGCGGATGTCCGCGTGACCGCAGTGCGGGCATGTCGACGGGTCCGGCGGCTCTCCGGCATTGGCTTCGGAGGGTTCGGCGGGAAGCGTCCGCTTCATTTCCGCCTTTCGGCGCTAACGGACGAGGTGATGGGGTTCCTTATCGAGATCATGGGGAACAGATGGCGAGCTACTGTCACGGACGCAAGGCCTCCTGGCAGGTCTTTTCGGAAAAGTTCCGTTTTTTCGCAACGTGTTGCCGGAATCCCGCCGGATCTCACTACAAATTTTCTAAAGAGCCTTTCGATATAGGGCAAAGCAAGCAGATTGATGATGGCCGCCCGTGTCATCCGCATCATGTGGGCAGTGATCACAAGTGTCAGGGTCAAGGCCGGAAGGAACGCGACATTGAGCTTTGACTGCAAAGTCATGGACGGCACGATGTCGGACATCGCCGGAAACAGCCCACTTTGCGCAAGGAAAAGAGTCAGGATATAGGCCAGCAGAAACTCGGGGACGGAGACCGCGGAAAGCGCAGTCAGATTGATCACCCGGTCAACCAGACCTCCCCGGTAGAGGGCCGCGATCAGCCCCAGGCTGATCGCAAGCGGGACCGAGATCGCTGCGGCGTAGAGGGCCAGGAACAGGGTGTTCCACACACGTATACCGAGCAAATCAGTGACGTCTCGACCGCTTGCCAGCGACTTGCCGAAGTCGCCCCTGACCATTCCGCCCGCCCACTCGAAATATCGGATCGGAGCGGGTCGATCGAGGCCTGGCTCACGGCGAAACGCGGCAACCGATTCCGGCGTTGCCGATTGGCCGAGAATCTCCTGTGCCAAGTCTCCGGGCAGCAATTCGATCGACACGAAAATCACAATCGAGACGGCAAAGAGCGTCAGTACTCCCAGAGCCAGCCGCGTCGCGATCATCGTCCAAAGCGACTTCATCACGAACCGTCGCTTGCTCTGGACTGTTCTGACATGGATGCACAGCTGGACCGCTTTCCGAAGGTTGCGCTGCGACGCTCACCGGTCGCGGAGACGGGAAGATACGATGTCATCCTTGACTAAAGCAAATTCATGTCCGTTCGATCTCTCGTTAGGCCCAATGCCGATAGCGTAGCTCCTAACGAGCGATTCTCAACATTCGAAAAAATTCCAGATGGCGTAAGTTCAGCTTTCGATCCCACGGGATCCACACCAGTCTCGCCTACGTCACGACTTTGCGCTGATCATCAAGGCCCGTCGAGAAGAAAATTGGGGGAGCCACTTGCAGCTCCGGAAAATCTGCCCTGTTCAACACCAACATCCACTGGGCCTGCACAGGCTACTGTACAACGGCATGTCCAGTGTTGTTCCGGGTCCCGTAACAAAGAAGCTGTCCGGCGCGAATTCCCTGGCCGCCCGTGCGAAGGCATAGGGTTTCACGCCCAATGACCACAGATATATTCCGTGAGCACTGCGGGGTCCGCCCTATTGGGCCATCAGATGCAACCACGCCCGTCGATCACCGGTAATGGCGACGGGGTGCACCGGCGACGGCCATGGCACCTTTCGACGGCCTCATGAACGGACGCCCCGCTGATGCGACCGCCCTTAGCTCGTTAGTGATGGTCGGCTGACTGCCCCTGACGGCGGTGAGCAGGTGGTCGGTGCCCTGCCCGGTCAAGCGGCGCGCCATCTCCTGCCGGACATGAATCGCGTCGGGAGTGACGGTGCGCCCGGTGAGGCCGGGGCGATCGGAGAGTACCCGCACGGGCGGAAGTTCACCCCACATGGGTAATCCCTGCAGCCCTGCCCTACATGGCCCTGACCACTTCATACTCCCCGGTTGCAAAACGCGTGTGCCTAAAGGTGGATAAATCGAGATCAGGAGCACCCTTGGTGATCCAGTCCGCAAGCTCTTTGCCAATTGCCGGACCCAATGCAAATCCATGGCCACTAAATCCGCAAGCCGCGAACACGTTCCGGTGACTGCTCATCCTATCGATTATGGGGATCAGATCTGGTGTGATGTCCAGGCGCCCCGCCCATTGCCGCGCAATGCCAAAGTCCTTCTCTCCAGGGAACAGCGCGTTGATCAGGTCAAGATTGAAGCGGATTTTCCCTTCGTTAACTGCAGGTTCTCCCAAAGCTGCATGGCACCTGGTCGAAGACAGGAGGTCGGAAAGGCTCCGAGTAAGGTCAGCCCCAAAGGTCAATTTCAGATGCCGGATATTGCGAAAAAATGCCGGAAGGAAGTAGCGGAGATTCGAAAGGCTCTCCAGGGTGATGTCATAGTCAGCACCCGCACCCCGATACCCATTTCCGATGACGAAACTGCCGTCTCGGCCTGGTCGAAACGCCACCTTCGGGCACCACATCGCGATGTCGGTGAACGGCCGCCCTTGTGTGGTCTGGAAGACCGACGAGCGGATGACCTGAATTGGCGCGTTATACTCCAACTTTCTGAGCAGCTTACGCGATCCTATGCCCCCCGCCACGACGAAGACAGCTGCTCGGATCGGCTCCCGCGTGGTGCGCAGCGCATGCACGGTCGACGAACTCATGTCAAAACCCGTCACGGTGATGTCTTCGACAAAGGTGGCCCCATGCTCTTCCGCGGCCTTGCGAACCGTAGCGGTTGCGACTCTTGGGTCAGCGTGTCCGTCGCCCGAGGTGAAGAGAGCCGAGCGCCAACCCGGCTTTAGCTCGGGGCATTTCCCTGCCAGTTCGGAGGGCGTCAATAACTCCGAAGGCAGTCCCTGCGCCTGCGCCTGCGCCGATCCGTAGGCACGATGAATGACTTCTTCATCGGCTTCCGTTTCCGCCGGCATGATCACGCCAGCCTTGGTGTGCAGCGTTGCGTCGGCGCCGTAGACCTCCGTCAACTCGTCCCACAAGGTAATTGCAGCTTAGGCCAGAGGCAATTCGGCAGGATGGCGACCCTGTCTGCGAATGAAGCCCCAGGTACGGCTCGACTGTTCGGCACCAGCCTTCCCGCGCTCGCACAGAATGACTTTGAACCCCTTCCTTGCAAGAAATAATGCCGTCGAGCATCCAACGATCCCAGCGCCTACGATGGCGACGTCGTATAGTTCGCGTCGACTTTGGCTTATCATTTCATTACTCACCAGCAGGAATCGACGTTCCAAAGCTACGCTCTGCCCAAAGAACTTCAATCAGGCAAAACCTTACCTCACATGCAACCAAATCTTACACGCTACCTTGATACATCCACTGGTCTTTGACATCGCTTTCGAACCAATCAAACCGCTCCAGATCAATGGTCGCCCCTGTTATGTACCGATTCGCTGTCATGCCGCCCGGTTCTCCTTTCGACCAGTTGCAAATGCCTGCCAAAGAGTTCTTCGTTCAAGTGAGGAGCGGGGGGAATGGTCTCGGTGCGGACGGCCGGCAGGTTTCTTCCGGCATCCTCCTCTTGTGACTGCACACCCACCAGCCCGGATCGCGAAATTTGGATCAGCGTTTGAGGAAATTCCTGAATGACCTATCGAAAATCACCCCAAGTGATCCTCCGCAGCTCTTATGCCCTCTGAAAGCACCTTGAATAGAGTGTCCACCTGGTTCGCAGAGATCGTCAGCGGCGGCGACAGGACGCACATATTTATGAGGGGACGTACGAGGAGGCCTCGCCTCTGGCATTCCTCGTCGATGAGCGCGCCGATCTGTAGGTCGTTCTCCAGATGTCCGTTAAGGCTGCACTCGACGCATCCCATCAGACCGATTCCGCGGGTATCGGATACAATATCGAACTCGGCGAGCGCGCGCAGACGTTCCTGGAACATTGGTGCGATGTCGCGGACATGCTCCAGCAGGCCTTCACGCTCGATGATCTCCATGTTCTTAAGCGCGGCAGCGGCTGAGACGGGGTGCGCGGAATAGGTGTAACCGTTGGAAAACGTGGCGGGCGCTGCGCCTTCGCCGGAAATTCCCTCAAACAGACTGTCCGAAATGATCGCCGCGCCCATCGGGACATATCCTGACGTCAGACCCTTGGCACAGGTGATGATGTCCGGAATCATTCCAAACACGTCTTCAGAAGCGAACCAGTGGCCCAGGCGGCCAAAGCCGGTCACCACCTCGTCAGCAATGTAAAGAACATCATGCCGGTGGCAAATCTCCAGGCATCGCCTGTGATAGCCATCCGGAGGAACGATCACGCCGCCAGAAGCCAGGACGGGTTCCGCTATGAAAGCAGCGACCCTATCGGGGCCGAATTCAAGAATCGCCCGCTCCAGATCCGCAACCTTCTCGTCGAGAAACTCCTCGATCGGCTGCCCCGGCGGACGCCGCGACGGTGTTACATCGGGAAGGAAATGCGCAAGGTGATCCGCCTTGTCCAGCCAGAGCCGGTCGCGCTCCCTGCCGCTTACGGAACCTGCCAGATACGTGCTGCCGTGATAGGCCCTGTCGCGTGAAATGATGATTTTTCTGTCTGGACGCCCAAGCAGGTTGTTGCGGAAATGGACAAAGCGAATGGCGGTATCAACGGCGGTGGAACCGCCGGTCGTGAAGAATACCCTGTTGAGATCGCCGGGTGTGCGGGTGGCGATTTCATGGGCCAATCGCGCCGAGACCGCGTTCGTAGTGCTGAACGGCGAGAAATAGGCCAGCTGCCTGGCCTGGTCCGCCATCGCCTCCGCCATTTCCTCCCGACCATAACCGATCTGCACGCACCACATACCGGCTGGCCCATCGATCAGTCTGCGTCCCTCCGTATCGCGCACATAGATGCCGCCTGCCCCGTCAAGCACCGTGCGAGCATTCCGCCCCAGCGCATCCATCCCCTCCCACGGGTGCACGAAATTGGCGTTGTCCCAGAAGGTCGCGCTCTGGTTTGAGTTCCTCACGCGCGTCTCGTCATTTCTTCTGCGTCCAGGAGTATGGGGAATTCATCGCGGACCCTCCTGTCATTCTCACCAAAATAGTTCGGGAAATGCCTGTCCAGAATGCCATCTGCCCTGGCTTTGGCGCGGCTCATCAGATCGGGACTGCCTTCGGCCTCCCAGGTGTCGGTGCGGTCGCGGTTCATCAGTTCGGGATAGACGAACTCGGTGTTCATCACATCAAGTGTATGAGCGTTTCCAAGGAAGTGGCCGGGGTCGATCGCGCAGTCATGAATGACATCCACGGCAAGCGTCTCGTCGCTGATCTCGATTCCGCGCAGGGTCCGCATGATCATGCCGACCGCCTCATCGTCGATGACCATGCTCTCAAAGCTGCAGCCCATCAGGCTTCCAAGCATGCCACCGACCTCACACAGCCGGTTGCCGCCTGCATGGGCGGCCAATGCGATGGTCAACGCCTTTTCCAGCCCGTATTGAGCGTCGGGCAACTTGGCGTCAGTCATGCCACAACCGACCGACGTCGGAAGGTTATAGAATTGACCCATCTGGATTGCCGCAGCAGCGATCAGCGCCTGTTCACCAGAGCCTCCGGTGAAGGATCCTGTTCGAAGGTCGGTGATGAATGGCCAGGCGGCAAAGCTGATCGGCGTGCCCGGATTGATCAGGTTGACAATCACAACACAGGCCAGGGTTTCCGCCACCGTCTGCACCAGGGTTCCGGCGAGAGTCGCGGGCGCAGTGGCTCCTGCCTGCGGGGGAATGGCAAGATCCGCGCAGAGGCCCAGCTTGGCGGTGTCGATCAGGATTTCCAGGTTTTCCCTGCCAAAGCGCAGCGGCGATACGATCGGGCAGCCACCGAAGATGACCGAGGGCTTCTGCATGAACGTCCCCTCACCACCCGACGCCATATCGAACATGCGAATGCCGTGAGGGATGTGGCTCCGGTCGCGGAAACTCAGGCAGGCCGGTTTTTGCGACCCCGCAAGTATCGCATAGAGCATGTTCATGTCATGCTCAAAGCTGCCCTTCACGTCCGTCGCCAGAACCGTGTCGCCGAGCATGTGAAGATTGTCGAGTCGGTCGACCAGCCGAGTGAAGTCGTAGATGTCCCGCAGAGTCGAGGGGCGATAGCTTTGCGTCGCCGCGTCAAAAGTCGTCACTGCCGTGCCGGAGTTAACGAAATAGACGCTTTTGCCCGTGACATGCATGTCGTCACGGCCTGCGCGGTCCCCTCGCGCATAGACCATGAACTCACTGGCGGTCCGGGTCAGTACATCCTCAACCAGAGCTCGCGGGAAACAGATGCGGCCATGTTCGTTCAGCACTGCACCACCAGGCAGCATCAGATCGTTCAGCTCGTCCAGGGTGTCCGCCAGCCCAGTGCGGTCGAGGATTGTGAGCGCGGCCTGATGAACGCGTTCCATGTCCAGGTCGGTCAGGGGACGATAGCGGCCACCAGGCAGACCAGGGCGGATCGCTTCATTGCCGGTGCTTTGCGCACGTGCGGCCCGGCGGGCGGCACGACCGATTCGGCGGGCGTCAGTCTGAGTGGACATGTCGGCAGTTCAACGGATCCAATGAGACGGTTTCGCGTCGGAACCATTCTTCTTCGATTTCTGCCCTCGGTCGTTCGAAATTTCGAGCCGCCAGATGGCCAGACCAAACCGCATCGGCAATCAGTCCCGGCACCGCAGCGTCACCGATCAGTTCCAGAGTGTTCCAGCCACCCGCCTGTTTCAGGGCCTCGAAGAGGGCGGTCTCGCGTATACGTTCCGTCACCAATACCAGGCCTGCACACTCGATTTCCGTTTCCTGACCGGAATAGTTGCACGCGAAACATGTGGAGCGTTCATTTCCCGCAACAACCGACTGATTGAACCGAAGATCCACGCCGCGCCGGATCAGCCCGGCCTGGACCCGCTCCTGTTCAAGCGTCAGTTCGGTAAAGGGTGAAACGACGCTTGCCGAGGTTACAAATGTCACCTGATGGCCATGGTCGGAAAGCATCTCGGCAATGACACCTGCAATGTATCCGAGCTCGTCATCGTAGACCGTAACCGGGCCAGAGGCCGGCAATTCCCCGTCCATGATGTCGTCGGGCGTCAGAATGCGCGCACCTTTCAGCGCGGGCGGGTTTCGTCGCGTAGACCGCCCAAGCCCGTCGCGCCGCCAATGCGAACCGGTTGCGACAAAGACATTGGGAATGCTGAGCTCGGCGACCTGGCTCGCCGAAAGACCGCTTTGCATGAACATCCGCGCATTCGCCATCCGCTCCAGCTGATGGACGCGATAATCAGCGACGCGGCCCCAGGCCGAGAGGCCCGGTAGGGATGCCTCCGCACTCACCCGCCCTCCAGGCGCGTCCGCCGCATCCGCTAGCGTCACCTGATACCCGCGCCGCGCCAGCGCAAGCGCACATTCCAGTCCCGCTGGCCCTGCACCAATGACCAGCGTTTCCTCCTCGGATGTCTTTGGAGCGATTTTTTCCGGATGCCAGCCGCGGCGCCATTCTTCGCCCATCGATGGATTCTGCGTGCACCGTATCGGCACCCCGAGGGAATCCGACGAAACGCAGATATTGCAGCCAATGCATTCGCGAATGTCCGCGGTCTCGCCCGCCATGATCTTCCGGGGCAGGAACGGGTCGGCGATTGACGGCCTTGCCGCGCCGATGAAATCCACGATCCCCTGGCGGATCATGGAGACCATCAGATCGGGCGAGGTCAGTCGTCCAACACCCACGACTGGCTTCCGCGTTACCTCTTTGACGAAGCGGATATAGTCGTTCTGATAGCCATCCTGAGGCTGAAACCGGGTGGTGGCGCTGTCATTGGGCCAGTCGCAGACATTGACGTCCCATAGATCCGGTAAATCCGATAACATCTCGACAATCGCCCGGCCCTCTTCGGCGGCCTGCATGCCGTCCGCACCAACCATTTCATCAACGGCGAAGCGTAAGGCCACGGCGCAGGTGTCACCGATCGCCTCACATGTCTCTTCCAGAAGCTCGCGGGTCAGTCGCACCCGATTTTCCAGCGGGCCACCATATTCGTCCAGGCGACGGTTCAGATGCGGCAGCATAAATTGCTGCGCAAGCGCCATCCCGTGGCCCGCATAGACATAGATGACATCGAAACCGGCATCGCGGGCACGGAGCGCTGCGGCGCGGTGCCATCGCCGCATCTCGCGAATGTCAGCCTTGTCCATCGCCCGCGCCTGTCTGGGGTAGCACGACGAAATCGACATATCGGAGGGAGCCAGGACCGCAGCCCGGCTTTGGTGGTTCTGCGCGTGATAGCCGTTATGGACCAGCTCCACCGCCGCCAGCGCACCATGTCCGTGCACCGCGTCGGTCATCATCCGCAACGCAGGGATGTCGTGCACATCCCACAGCCGACCCTCAGCATAGGGCGACAGGTCTGAAGTCGGGTGTATTTCTGTCTCCTGGGTCGACACCACAGCCCAACCGCCTTCCGCCTTGACTGCGCGCATGGCCGCTTCGGCCTGCGGTCTCATATGGCCCAAACCAGTGCAATGCGGTACCTGATAGAACCGGTTGCGCGCGGTAACAGGACCGATTTGAACCGGCTCAAAGAGAACGGAATACCTGTTCGCGTCGAGCATGCGCGTTCCTCTTCGGCAGCTGGAGGGCGATTGCCGCCCTCCAGCTCATTCTCCTAGAAGCCTGCCTTGATCCGCTCAAATTCCTTGAGCATCCTGGCCTCCAGTTCGGGATCAACGGCGTCAAAGAACAGCGAACCATCGAAAAACGCGTTTGGATCATCAAAGCCGTACTGCGTGATCATGTCCTGATCCGAGATCGGATAGGCATCCGAGTTTGCATGCGGGTATCCCCAGCTCTCGATGATATATTTGCCGCTTTCCGGCGTCGTCAGTGCGTTCAGCAGGTCATAGACCTGATCGACGGGCGCTGTCGACGATTTCAGATGCACATATCCGCACACCCAGGTCGCGATCCCCCTGTCGACATCGCGCATCATTTTTGCCGGCGTGCCGTTCCAGATCAGGTTGAGCTCGGTCTGGTTCCAGGCCCAGCCCATCTCAACCTCGCCGCTGGCCAGTGCCTGATCCAGCTGGCCGGCATCGGACCAGTAGAAGCGCACATTGGGATGTACGGAACGCAGGAAATCGCTGGCTTCCTGGAACTGTTCATCGCTCATGCTGGTGTAGTTGGCGGCGTTACCCGTGGCCAGTGCAGCCAAAGCATAGGCGTTGGAGGCAGCATCAGCCAGTGAGACCTTCCCCTCCATGGTCGGATCTGCCATCAGCTGCAGCGACACCTGCTCATCCGTGATCAGATCGGTACGATAGATAAGTCCTGTGTTGCCCCATTCGAACGGCATCATCCAGACGGTGCCGTCGATGGTCACACCGTCGACATTTCTGATCTCGGGCAGCAGGGCGTCCCAATATTCCAGCTTTGAAATGTCTAAAGGCTGTAGCAGATCGGCGGCCACCCATTTGCGGACAGCGTCGGTGCAAGGATGTGCCAGATCGCTTTCAAAGCCGGATTGCAGCTTGGTGAACGCCTCTTCCTGACTGCCAAAGAAAGTGTATGTCGGCGAGCCGCCATACTTTTCGACATAGGTGCCAAAGAAGCCCGGATCTTCATATCCTGACCAGTCAAAGACGGTCAGCGATCCTGCATCTGCGAAAGCCATGCCTCCGCTGAATGCAACCGAAAGCATAGACGCTCCGAGTGATTTCATGTTCATGCTGGTTTCTCCCTATGGTGATTGATTTCCATCTTCGCCCAATTCGATGACCGACGCGGCCTGCATACCGAGCCAAACGTGATCACCCTGCCGGTAGTCCACCGTGTGAAAGTGGTTCGGGACTGAAACGACGACCGGATCGTGCAAATTTGCGACGCATACGTGATAGTGAACATTCTCACCATAGAAGGCGACGTCGCTGACATCACCCTGCGCCACAGCGTCGCAGTCCTTTGGCTTCGTGGTGCCGATTTCGAGCTGTTCGGGGCGCACTCCGAGCAGGAGTTCTGACGATATGCCTGAACGCGCATTCGGGTTTCGCGGGATTGTCAAGGCTCCAAAACCTGGAACATCGACTGACAGGCTGTCATCCATTCGGGTCCGCAGCCTACCGGGCAGAAAATTCATCTCGCCCACGAAGGCGGCAACATGCCGGTTGCAGGGCCGCGCATAAAGCGTTGCGGGGGCGTCGACCTGAACAAGGCGACCGTCGAACATCACCCCAATCCGATCGGACATGGTCATCGCTTCATACTGATCATGGGTGACCATCACGAATGTGATGCCGAGACTGCGTTGCAGGCGGCGGAGCTCGAACTGCATCTGCTCACGCAGCTTCCTGTCGAGAGCGGAAAGCGGCTCGTCCAGTAGAAGAACCCTGGGTCGCATCACCAGCGCCCGCGCCAGTGCTACACGCTGACGCTGGCCGCCTGAAAGCTGTGTCGCACCGCGTTTTTCCAGACCCGATAGTTCCACCATGTCAAGCGCCTCGGACACGCGGCCATTGATCTCCGCCTTTCCGAGCCGCTGGCTGCGTAGGCCATAGGCGACATTGTCGCCAACATTGAGATGGGGAAAGATCGCGTAGCTCTGGAATACCATGTTTGTCGGGCGGCGATTGGCGGGAACACCCGACATATCCTCACCATCAATGACAATCTGGCCTGACGTGGGTTCCTGAAATCCGGCAATCATGCGTAGCGCGGTGGTCTTGCCGCAGCCAGACGGCCCGAGTAGCGAAAAGAACTCACCAGCCTGCAGATCAAGCGTGAATCTGGACACAGCCTGAATCGCGCCAAAGCGTTTTTCAAGTGAGCGGATTTCAATGACTTTCCGGTCGTCCACCATCGCACCTACACCAGAGATTTCGAGGAGCGGCGACGGAAATACTCGGCTGCGACCAGCAGCAGAACGGAAGCCAGCAGCAACAGCGACCCGAGGGCGAGTGTGTTGGGCAGTTTCGCCGGAAAGCGGATCTGACTCCAGATGTAAACCGGAAGGGTTGGCTGGCTGCCCGACAGGAAAAAGGCCAGGACAAATTCGTCGAAACTGACGGTAAACGTCACAAGAATGCTTGCAACCATACCAGGTGCGACCACTGGCAAGGTCACACGCCGGAAGGTTTCAAACGCACCTGAGCCGAGATCAAACGCCGCCTCTTCCAGCGACACGTCAAAATCGTCAAATGCTGACTTCATGATGGCGACAGCGAATGGCAGGCACAGAAACGTGTGCCCCAACGTAACCGCCATCAAGGACGGTTTGAGACCGATGGAGACAAATAGAACGAGCATTGACGAGGCGACGATGATCCCTGGCACCACCAGCGGCAACATCACCAGCCCCTCGGATATCCCGCTGCCGCGGAAGCGATAGCGTGCATAGGCGCGTGCAGCGAAAAGCCCCATGGCTGTAGACATCAATGCGGCCAAAAGCCCGACGATCAAACTGTTCATCAAAGCCTGGATCAACGTGTCTTCGCCGCCAAGCTGGCGGTACCAGTTCAGCGTCCAGCCCTTAATGGGAAAGGCGACGATGGTTCCTTCGTTGAAGGAAAACAGCGGTAGGAACAGAACCGGTAGGTAAAGGAACGCCAGATAGGCAAAGGCATAGATGCGTATCGCCGAAAGCCGCCTCATCTAATCTGTCGCCCCAACCCGTTCGCGGTGATCACAAAGACGATTGCCACAAAGCCAACCGCCAGCATTGCCAGCAGCGAAAGCGTTGCACCAAGCGGCCAGTTATTCGCTGCACCGAACTGTACCTGGATCAGGTTCGCAATCATCTTGCCGTCGGACCCACCCACCAGCGATGGCGTGACATAGTCGCCAACCGTTGGGATGAAGATGATCAGGCAGGCGGCGATTATGCCGGGAACTGTGAGCGGCAGGGTGACGCGGAGGAAACTCTCAAACTTCCCGCTGCCAAGATCCGTCGCGGCTTCCAGGAGGCTTGGGTCAATCTTCTGGATCGACACGAAGATCGGCAATATCGCGAATGGTGCCCAGGCATGTGCCAGAGTCAGCACCACCGCGAATTCATTATAGAGAAGAAACGCCAAAGGCTCTTCAATGAAACCGAGCGCCTTCAGCCCGGAATTCGTCACTCCGTTGAAGCCAAGGATCAGCTTCCAGGCGAAAACACGCAGCAGATAGCTCGACCAGAAAGGAATGGTGATCAGCAGAAGCCAAAGGGTTTTCCTCTCTGCCTTCAGGGCAATGAAATAGGCGATGGGATATGCCAGCGCTACGGTGACGACGGTGACGGCCGCGGCGATCAGAACCGAACGAAGCATCAAATGCCTCACCAATGGGTCCGTGAACGCCTCCCTATAGTTCGCCAGGGTCAGAGTCCTGTCGATGGAGACATAGCTTTGGGTCCAAAGTGAATAGGCGATCAGGATGATCAGCGGTGCAGCAACGAGGAATCCCACATAGACCGTCGCAGGCGCGGCCTGGGCCATTCCTCTCGCGGCCTCACTTCTCACCTATGGAACTCCCGCTGTGGCAGCATGTCCATTACCGGACGATCGTCCATTTGTCACTGCCCGCCGCCCGACGATCTGTCAATGTCGGTTGCCCAACAGCTTAAGGGTATCGGAATGGCCCTGCCCTGACTTTCGGCAGGCGCCTTCGATCGGCATCGGATCGAATCTGGTATGGTCAACGGAGGTGCACGACATTCAGTTTCTTCATGTGGCGGAAGATTCCGATCATTGCGTCCAGTCGGTATCGCCCACCTGCTCAATGTCGGGCCACGCATATGGAGCGTCGACCCCCGCATATCCCGGGCCGAAAATGCAAAGCCCTTGCTCCGTTCGGAACACTTCAGGAGCTGGTAACAGAACCACCGAAACCGCCTGACCGACATGACAGTCCGGATTGGAGATCTGCCTGCCCGCCCGCCGATCAATAAGGCAGATCAAATCCGGTACCGTTGCCAGTACTTCCCCATCGCACCAGCAGGCCATGTTCTCGTTCTTGACCGAAATCTTCATGAGGCGTTTCGCGCAACGCCCAGATCCATTCAGCTCTATGGTGCCGATCGTAAAGCCGTCACGAACTGCATAGGTGCACGCACTTATGTCGCCTTCAAATGCAACCAGACCGCCTCCTTTGGCGGCGATGACCTGCGCGACATCCTCCTTTGCCGCTCTGGCGGCACGCCAGGCTGCCCCGAGGTCCAGCGCTTTGGAGATCGTGCCTTTGATCAGGGCCTTTCTTAAGTCCCGCATGGGCAATGCGTGGTCAATCGCCGCGATGTCGTGGCCGCTGACAGTGGAAAGCGCGCGCACAAGGGTCTCCGCCCGTCTGTCATCCCTGATGCCTTCCAGAACAAAGGTCTCGCCAAACGCGTTCGCGGTGTAGATGGGAGCGGCGGGCAGTCCTGCCATGTAGTAGGTGGAATGGGTGATTTCCGGCACCGCACGCCCGACGGGATCAGCGTCGACTATGACATGCCCGTTCATGGCTGCAGGAAAGAATGCAGCCGCAGTGTTTGAACCGCCGAGCTCACAGGCGGTGGTGCCATGGAATTCCCGTCCGAGATATTCCTGGAATTTCTCATAGGCTAGGGTCGGTTGACAATCATCTGGCGGCGATCACGGCGGCCGCCAGAGGAAACGTCGCCCGAAAGCTTGCCGTAATCCTGTCGTAACGGGTCGCGACGGCCCGGAACTCCCTGCTTCTGGCGAGGAAACTGTCGATCCGGTGGCGCCAGCCACACATCACCCGGTCATGCTCACGCACCGTCTTCCTGTTCGACCGCGAAGGAATCACCGCGGCCGATTCGCGCCGCCCGGCCCGGAGACCAGCCAGTCGGCACCGGACACCCGGTCCGCGACCAGCGCCCCGAAAGTCCGGCCCTCCAGGACCCTGCCGGTCAGGCCTCCCCGCGAGCTTCCGCGAGCTTCCGGGCCCTTGGCCCGAGGCCCCCCTTTTCCGCCGGCCGCCTTCTGGTGGGCCCTCATGACCGTGCCGTCGACGCGGACGTACCCGAGGTCGAACTCTCCTGACAGCCTCTGGAAAACACGGCCGGAAACGCCGCCCTCCACCCGACGCCGGAACCGTCTGGAGACGCTGCCGCACTTTCCGAAGCGTTCCGGATGGTCACGCCACCGGGTCCCCGTCCGGGTGCGCCATGGAACCGCCCCAGGGAAAAGACGGCTGTCCGCCGCCGTCACTCCCGGGGTACCCTTCCGACCCGGAAGCATGTCCCGGATCCGTTCCCGCATGTCCTCCGTCAGGACCTGACCTGCCTTCGCCCGTCATACTGCCCCGGTTGCCTGAATGGCCGTTTCGCCCTCTGTTGAGGACATCCGTCGCCGATTCTGTCCTGACGCTCAAATGTCAACGAACCCTAATCTCCACTTTTGACGAATAGGCAGTGGTTGCTATTGGCAAGCTGGGCTTCAGAAAACCAGTGGCGGTCCAAAATCCGGTTTCGGCTGAAAAGATCCGCCTAAATTCCAGAAGGCGGCACCATGCGTCGCCTGATGGAATATCGCGCGGAGGTCAATCGGGAGAGGCTCATCGAGCAGCTGGAAATCCTGTGACTCCTCGAAGCGGCTAACATCGTGGACGCGTCGTATAGGATGCGCCAACATCTTAGTGGTGCGCTCAAACGAAAGTCGCCTCTTGCCTGGAACTGGGCGGCTGACGCATCTGGCCAAGGATGGCGTGGTGATGACAGAACGTCGACCTGAGTCCAATTCCCTCGAAGAGTTTCAATCATAGTTTATTGATATGATTAGCTATTCTATCTTCAGCGGCCAGCTCTCTCGCCGCCGTCCCGAGAACGAACCGACAGTCGGCAGGCGTTCGGCATTCCGCTCGAACCAGTGGCCGGAGATGCCTCACTGGTCGGTTCCCGCAATCGTCTCAAACACTGCCGGGCAGGATTCCGGCGACGACGCTGGATTCGCTCCAGGAGCCCGCCTGACCTCACTGCGTGGCAATGGTTCCGACCTGTGGGGAATGACCGAACCGCCCCAGAGACGAACCGCAGGCTCGAGGGTTCTCGAAGGCTGGCCGTTCCCGACCATCCCGTCCTGCCCCTCTCTGGAGGTGTCGGCCTGAGGATGGCCCACCCCGCATCCACCATTTCGCATTGACAGTGGTCGTTCGACCGAACTACAAGGCTATTGGGATGTTCCGTTCCAAGGCAGGATGTTTTCCGGATGTGGGTTCAGCATAAATCCGGATCAACACATCCTGCGGATCCACTTAAGCCTGCGGATCCACTTAAGCCTGTAGAACATGTATCCCGCACTTGATGCACAGGAGGAAAAACATGAAGAAGCATCTACTCGGCCTCGCCGTCGCGACAACTGCGCTGTCGCCCATCGCGGCAATGGCGCAAACCGAGATCCATTTCTGGCATGCATTTACGGGACGCCTCGGCGAACTCGTGGCAGCTCAGGTAGATGAGTTCAACGCCAGCCAGGAGGACTACGTCGTCGTACAAAGCCACAAGGGCAACTACTCCGAGACGCTGAATGCAGGCATCGCCGCTTTCCGCGCGCAGGAGCAGCCGCACATCCTTATGGTCTTCGAGGTCGGTACCGCAACCATGATGGCCGCCAAGGGCGCGATCCGGCCTGTATACCAGGTAATGGCCGAAAGCGGTGCCAACTTTGATCCTGACGCCTATATCGGCTCGGTCAAGGGATACTACACCACATCTGACGGCGAAATGCTCTCGCTGCCATTCAACTCCTCAACCCCTGTCCTTTGGGTGAACCGCGATGCGATGTCCGCGGCCGGCGTGGATCCGGACTCGGACATGTCCACCTGGGAGCAGGTGGGCGAGGTTCTGGACCAGCTGAAGGCCGGAGGCGAGGATTGCCCACTGGTCACTGCGTGGCAGAGCTGGATTCATCTGGAAAATTTCTCCGCCTATCACGACGTGCCATTTGCCAGCAAAGACAACGGCTTTGCGGGACTGGACACCGAGCTCATGCTGAATGGCCCGGCCCAGGTCGCACATCTGACAGCTATGGGTGAGTGGGCCAGAGACGGAAAGTTCATCTACACGGGCCGCCGTAACGAAGGTGGCGCGAACTTCCGCGCCGGCGAATGCGCCCTGTTTACCGAAAGCTCGGCGGGCTACGCAGGTATCAGTTCCGAAGCGGAGTTCGATTTCGAAGTGCGTTCGCTGCCCTACTGGAAGGCACTGGCTGATGAACCGCAGAACACCATCATCGGCGGTGCATCACTTTGGGTGATGGAAGGACACGAGGCGAATGAATACAAAGGGGTCGGTGAATTCCTGAGCTTCCTTTCGACCTCCGACGTACAGGCGGCCTGGCACCAGAACACAGGTTACCTGCCCATCACGATAGAAGCGGGCGATGCCACCCGTGCAGCCGGTTTCTATGATGAGAATCCAGGAACCGATGTTGCCGTGATCCAGATGACTGCCAAGCAGCCGACGGCCAATTCCAAAGGTCTGCGTCTGGGGTCTTTCGACCAGATCCGCGGTATCATCGACGAAGAGCTTGAAGCGATCTGGGCGGGTGACAAGTCCGCGCAGGAAGCCATGGACAGCGCCAAGGCGCGTGGTGACATGCTGCTACGCCGCTTCGAGCAGGCCAATCGCTAAGCCGTGATCCACGATGCGGGCCCAATTTGGGCCCGCATTCTCTCCTGATCGAGGCCGTCGATGGAAAAGCGCGTCACATTTCGCGGCTGGACGCTGCCGCTATTGCTGATTGCCCCACAGGTGATCATCTCAGCGGTGTTCTTTTTCTACCCCGCTGGGCAAGCCATCTGGCAATCGCTGTTCATCCCCGACCCGTTTGGACTTTCGGCACGGTTCGTGGGCCTGGGGAATTTTGGATTCCTGCTCAGTGATCCGTTCTACCGGGCGTCTTTCCTGACCACCGCCATCTTCTCGATCCTGGTGACGCTCTGCTCGATGATTCCGGCACTCTTTCTGGCCGTCATTGCTGATCGCCTGATCAAGGGCTCCGGCGTCTATCGCACGCTTCTCATCTGGCCCTATGCCGTCGCCCCAGCCGTCGCAGGTGTCCTGTGGCTGTTCATGTTCAACACGCGCGTTGGTGTCGTCTCGTGGTACCTTGGCCAATTGGGCTATGACTGGAACCATGTGCTCAACGGTGGCGAAGCGATGGGGCTTGTTGTCGTGGCCTCCGCCTGGGGCCGCATCAGCTACAACTTCCTGTTCTTTTTCGCCGCTTTGCAATCGGTACCCCGCTCGGTCATCGAAGCCGCCGCGATCGACGGTGCGCGATTCTGGCGGCGCTTTTTCACCATCGTGCTGCCGCTTCTGTCACCCACGGCTTTCTTCCTTCTGGTTGTCAATGTTGTCTACGCCTTCTTTGAGACCTTCGGCGTCATTCACACGATTACCGCAGGCGGGCCCCAGCAGTCCACGACCATCCTGGTCTACAAGGTCTTCTCGGACGGGTTTGTGGGCCAGGACCTTGGTTCATCCTCCGCACAGTCGGTCATCCTGCTGATCGTCGTTGGCCTGCTGACGGTCGTGCAGTTCAAATACGTGGAAAGGAGGGTGCATTACTGATGGCCCAGCAACACGGTATGGTCGAAAAGAGAGGGATCGGGCTGTGGCAGTCGCACGCCATCATGATCCTGGGTGTGCTGGTGATCTTCTTTCCGATCTGGCTGGCCTTTGTCGCCTCAACGGTGACCCAGCCTGAAATCGTGTCGCCGCCAATGCCGCTCTGGCCTGGCGACCAGTTTCTGGAGAATTACACCGCCGCCCTCTTTTCGGGCGTCAACGTGCCTGTTGCGACAATGCTGTTCAACAGCCTTGTGATGGCAGTTGGCATCGCCGTGGGCAAGATCATCATTTCCCTGCTCTCGGCATTTGCGATCGTCTATTTCCGGTTCCCCGGGCGCACCACTTTCTTCTGGCTGATTTTCCTGACGCTCATGCTTCCGGTGGAGGTGCGCATCGTGCCGACTTTTGAGGTGGTCGCAGGCTTTGGAATGCTTAACAGCTATTCCGGCCTGATCTTCCCGCTGATCGCGTCTGCCACCGCCACCTTCCTCTTCCGCCAGTTTTTCCTGACAATCCCCGATGAACTTGCTGAGGCCGCCCGGGTCGATGGCGCACGACCCATGCGCTTCTTTGTCGATATCGTTGTGCCAATGAGCCGCACGAACGTCGCGGCGCTTTTCGTGATCCTCTTCATTTATGGCTGGAACCAGTATCTCTGGCCGCTTCTGATCACCACGGATCCTGAGATGAACACCATCGTGATGGGTATCAAGCAGATGTTCCCTTCGGGTGATGACGTCGCCGAATGGCCGGTCATCATGGCAACGTCGATCCTCGCGATGATCCCGCCGGTGATCGTTGTGGTTTCAATGCAGAAACTCTTCGTCCGCGGCCTTGTCGATAGCGAGAAATAATGGATGGCAACCGTTACACTTGAGAACGTCAAAAAGAGCTTTGGCCTCACGGAGGTGATCCACGGCATCGATGTTTCCATCGAGGATGGGGAGTTCATCGTTATCGTCGGCCCTTCAGGCTGTGGCAAGTCCACTCTGCTGCGTATGGTAGCCGGTCTGGAGACGGTGACCGCCGGTGAGATTTTCATCGGTGGCGAACGTGTCAACGACCGGGAGCCCATGGACCGGGATATCGCCATGGTGTTCCAGAATTACGCGCTCTATCCGCATATGTCGGTGCGCCAGAACATGGGCTATGGGCTGAAAATCGCGAGGCTACCAAAAGACCGGATCGAGGCAAAGGTGCAGCAGGCGGCAAAGCTGCTGCAGCTTGAGCCGCTTCTGGATCGCAAGCCACGCCAGCTATCGGGGGGGCAGCGACAGCGGGTCGCCATGGGGCGTGCGATTGTCCGTGAACCGGCGGTCTTTCTGTTTGACGAGCCACTCTCGAACCTCGATGCCAAACTCCGCGTGCAGATGCGCCTCGAAATTCGCGAATTGCAGAACACGCTTGGGATTACCTCGCTCTACGTGACCCATGACCAGGTTGAGGCAATGACCATGGCGGATCGAATGATCGTCATGAATGGTGGGGTGGCCGAACAGATCGGTACGCCACTGGAAGTGTACGAGACCCCACGCACACTCTTTGCCGCACAGTTCATTGGCAGCCCGGCAATGAACATCTTCGATGCACGCATTGAACGCGGTGCGGTGATGATCGACGATATTGTGGTCGGTCCTGCAGAAGGGCCAGACGGATCTGTCAAGCTTGGCATCCGCCCCGAGCACCTTGCCCAGGCTGAGGAAGGCCCGATGGAGGCATTGATACAGATTTCCGAACCTCTGGGGGCGAACACATTACTGCATGGACGTCTCAAGGCCGCCGACAGTCCGGTCACAATCAGCCTGCCCGGTGTGCACCCTGTAGGGGACAGGGCCGTCTCCATGCGTTTCGCCGCAGACCCTGCCAACATTCATATGTTCGATCCTGCCACCGGAGACCGGTTCACGACGTGACGCGATATCCCGCTACGGCCCTGATCTGATCCGTATCGCAGCCTATCGCGGGGCGTACGGGACATTGCCCCATATTCAGATGACTGGCTCGAGTCCGCTCTCGCCACATGCGTGTATCCGCTCCAGTTCGATGTGGTGCCGGTTACCGATCACATTCCAATCATCACTCTCAACCACCGACCGCATGCTCCCGCGTTTCGCGGGCCGGATGGACGGTTGCTGGCCGGAGAGGACCTGAAGGCCACCTCTCTGGAAATCGATCGCATGGTCGTCTGTCACGTCAATTCCATTGTCTCGAACCACCCCAACCGTACTCAACTCCATCTATCAGATTGCGTATTTCGGCGGCACGATCCAGTAGCTCCTGACTGGAATGGCCAGTTTGAGCCGTTCTCGGTACGGGCAAAGGCAACTCTGTTCAGTTTGAGCCATTCACGCAGCATTCCAAAATCTGGGCTCCTGGCGGATCTTAGCCACATCCAGGTCGGATGGTAACCGTATCACGCTGATCGTCAGAAAGTCGTGTCGCATGTCTGGTAGAAACTCAAGGCCGACGCATTCTCCGGATTAACAGTCAACCACCCAACCATTGGCCGCCACCGGCAGGAAGAAGATCAAACCGTGGACGGATCACAGCCTGCGGTGCATCTGCGCCTCTCTCCAGTGACGGTGCCCCTAAGCCCTTCGAGGAATGGCTTCGCTCCAACTTCCGCAACACGCTCGAGACGGCCTCCTGGCAGCCAGCCCACCGGCATCCCCAACCGTCCGCGCTACGGTCTGGTGATGTCACCTATGATGGGTTCACGCTGTGGTATTCGCCACGCTATCCGATTCGCCTGCGGTTCGGGATGCGTAATGTCGGCGGATAGCGGCCCCTGACCCAACCAGTCAGGCCCGTAGCGCGTGACCTCACCACCTGACCAGGCGAAATCCGAACCTATCCGGAAACCGCGCCTCTTTCGAATTTCCACCAGACACGCGGTACAACCATTCGAAATCTGCCAGACGCCAACCGTATGAGCGATGTGCAACCCGAATTCGTGACGCGCATATGGGATGCCAGCAATGGACAGATCACCATGTCAACCTGCCGGATTGGAGAGATGACTTGTTCGTTGTCACAGTGACGTTCATTCTGAACGAAGGCCACAGGGACGAGTTCATGCCTTTGATACGTGAGAATGCCAGTCGTTCACTTATGCCGGAACCGGAGTGTCATCGATTTGATGTCCGCAAAGACCCGAAGCGGCACCAAACCATTTTCTCTATGAAATCTATGAAGACGAAGCCACCTTCGAGACCCACAGGACCATGCGGCATTACCTCAGGTTTTCGGCAGATACGGAACACATGATTTCCGGCAAATCAGTCAGGACCACTTCCCGACTGCCGATTGAGAGCGAGACGATGCGAAACATAGAATCTTCCACACTGCGGGAGATCGACTGGCCAACGATCAGCCCTGCCTATGTGGCAACGACCGCAAGAGGGGTGACGGCCGAGCGCGGCGCTGGAGATTTCCTCAGTGGCGTTACGGAGCAGCGGGATGTGCCACACCGTTTCATCAATCCATCAGACAGATACAACCTTCGGAAATTCTGGACATATGCCTCGTTCGATGTCACGCGAACCCTGGTCGAGACAGGGGAAACCGGCCCCATCCCCACAGACCACAGATAGACCTCATCCCAATGGCCACAACGGTTTCCCATAAGGCGCTGCGCGAATTTTCCGATGACTGCTACCGGGCTTTGGGAGTCAACTCCACCGCCTCCGCAATCGTTGCCGACACCCTGGTTCAGGCAGATCTCTGGGGGCATCAGTCCCATGGTGTAATGCGCCTCTTCTGGTATGCGGCGCGACTTGAGTCGGGGGCAACCAACGGGAATGCTGAGCCTGTGGTCGATGGCGGGACTGGAGCATTGGCCACGATGGATGGTAAGGGTGGGCTCGGTCAGGTGGTTGCACACGCCGCTATGTCACATGCCATTGCGCTCTCGAAGGAACATGGGTTGGGCGCTGTGGCGGTTCGCAATTCCGGGCATTTCGGAACAGCGATGTATTTCACGAAAATGGCGGCGGAGGCGGGCTGCATTGGTTTCGTGTCCACGAACGCAAGCCCGGCAATGGCACCTTGGGGCGGCATTGAAAAACGTGTCGGTACCAACCCCTGGTCCTGGGCAGCACCTGCCGGACGGCATCCGACCATGATGCTGGATATTGCGAATACCACAGTCGCACGCGGAAAGCTGTATCTGGCGAAGCAGCGTCGAGAGAGCATTCCGGAGACTTGGGCTATCAATCCTGACGGCAATGCGACGACCGACCCCGTGTCCGGAATTGCCGGAACCATTCTGCCAATGGCGGAACACAAGGGCTATGCCATCGCAACCATCATGGATGTTCTGTCCGGTGTCCTGACAGGTAGTGGATTTGGCCAGTCTGTCGTGGGCCCATATGTTCCAGAGGGCACGAGCGGTGTAGGCCACCTGATCCTTGCGATAGACATCGAATCCTCGAGGGGCCTTTCCGCCTTTGAAGCCGATATGGAGAAGTTAATCTTCGAACTGAAGACGACTCCGCGTAGACCTGGAGTTGACGAGATCTTCTATCCGGGCGAGATTGAAGCCGCGTGCGAATTGAGAAATCGCAAGACGGGAATCGAGTTGCCCACCGTCACAGCACACGAACTACGTGAAAGGGCGATCGCCCTCGGCGTCGCCACGCCATTCTGATTTCCGCAGCGAAACCGAAACGGTTCGAGCAAATTCAGAATCATTCAGTTTGAACGGAATCAGCCTCTCAAAGCGAACTACGGAAGCGACCATTGCCTATGGATGTCGAGACCCCGGAGATTGCGGGCAAAGCGATTTCCAGTTGATTGCGCCTGGGAAGTCTGTCTTCGGTTACCTTAAAGGCTGCGGAGAATTCAGAATGGACCTAGGGATCGCTGGCAGAACGGCCATTTTATGCGCTTCGAGTTCGGGACTCGGACTCGCCTGCGCCAAGGCAATAGCTGCCGAAGGGGTCAACGTTGTAATTAATGGCCGAAACTCAAACAGGATCGCTGCGGCTGAAGCCGAAGTCAAAACCATCGCAAAAGGGAACGTTCTGACGGTTCGGGCAGATATTACCACCGATGAAGGGCGTGCTGCGCTGCTGGCGGCATGCCCAGACCCTGACATCCTGCTGAACAACAACGGGGGTCCCAAGCCGAAAAGATTCCTGGAAACGGATCGACAGGATTGGGAGGACACTTACCAATCCAATTACCTTGCGCCGATCCTGCTGGTTCACGCGGTGCTGCCGGGCATGATCGAGCGGCAGTTCGGTCGGATTGTCAACATCACTTCAGCCATGGTCACAACACCAAGACCCCATCACACGATGAGCGCAGGTGCCCGCGCAGGATTAACCGCATCGCTGAAGGCGCTCTCGCTCGAAGTCGCGCGCCACAATGTCACGATCAACAATTTGCTGCCCGAGCGCATCGATAGCCCGCGGCAGATCGAGATGGCCCACGCCGTGATGAAACGCGAAAGCCTCACATTTGACGAAGCCCGTGCGGCGCAGGTTCGGTCAATTGCAGCCAATCGGCTTGGGCGGCCGGAGGAATTCGGCGCCATGTTTGCGTTTCTCTGCTCTGAACACGCAGGCTACATCTCTGGCAGCAATATGCATCTTGATGGTGGCTCTTATCCCGGGCTGGTATAATGGCGGATTTTGCCGATTATCTCCCGCATCTGCCTGGCCCCGAGCAGTCCCGAATCGCTGGTGAAGACGCGATCAGTCACGCGAACGGTCGGCTCGCCCAGCCTAGGGCAGCAAATCTGTTCAGGGAATGGGGCGAGCTGGCGAGCCAGAAGTTTCGGGGGATCACCGTCGATGGCACCCGAATCTCGGGCGTCTATTCGCTTCGTGACGAGCGTGCGCCAGTCGCCGATATGGCCGGTGCGGCGGGGCAGCTTCTCGCTACGCTCGACATTGATGAACGTGCCCGTGGTTTACAGGACGTAGACAGCAACCTATGGCGGCAATGGCAGAACACGGAGATTTTCGTCGAAAGCCACGGGCTGCGGCTTGAATTTCTCTCTGCGCAAAAGCGGGAGCTGGTGCTACGGGTGCTGCGCGCCTCGTTGAGCCATCGGGGCTATGACAACGCCGTTGGTGTCATGCGGCTGAACGCGTTTCTGGGCGACCTGCTCGACGCCCCCGGTGTGCTTGGGGAATGGAGCTACAACTTCTGCGTCTATGGCAATCCTTCCAGCAGCGCCATCTGGGGCTGGCAGCTTTGGGGACATCACCTAGGGATTTCCTGCATGGTGATCGGTGGGCAGATGGTATTGACTCCGAGTTTCCTGGGTGCCGAGATCTGCTATGCTGACAAGGGTCGGTACAGGGGCCTACAGCTTTTTCAGGATGAGCAGCGCCTCGGGCTGGAACTGTTCAATTCGCTGCCAGCGCCCGACCAGCGACGGGCACGATTGGGTTTTGATCTGGGCGGATCCGATCTACCAGAAGGTCGCGTTCATTTTGCGGATTATCTGATGCTTGGCGGTGCGCATCAGGACAACAGAATTGTCCCGCTGGAAGGTCTTGCGGCGGGCGGAATGGGTGTATCTCAGCGCAAACGCCTCCTGGATCTTGTGAACGCTTACGTGGGTGCGATGCCGGATGGACCACGGCAGGCCAGAATGGAGGATGTCGAACGGCATCTACGACACACGCATTTCTGCTGGATCGGCGGCAACGGGCCATCGGACCCCTTCTATTACCGCATTCAAAGCCCAGTGATCTTCATCGAATTCGACCATCATCCAGGGCTGTTTCTGACCAACGAAAAGCCGCTGGGTTTCCACGTGCACACTGTGGTCCGCAGCCCCAACGGCAACGATTACGGCATTGACGTCCTGCGCCAGCACTACGCCCAGTCCCACAAAACCGGTCCCGAGCACCATCACCGCAGTTAACGGTCAGAAATTTGCGCCGTGGCGGCCCGGACGGTTTCCATGAAGCTGGTCAAAGCACCCGTGGGCCTGGCCGACCGGCGCACGGCAATGCCCGCACTGGTTTGCCAAAGTGTCCCGCAAAGGTCGATCTGAACCAGGCCCTTCTCCTGCGCCAGTTCCAGCATTTGCTCGGGAATGTGGGCGACGTAGCTACCGCTGCGCAAAGTTTCCAGAAGGCTGTGAATGGACGTGGTCTCCATACTGATCTTCGGCGGCTCGTGGCCATTCGCCGCAAAGAACGCGGAAATTCGATGTGTGCCAACGTAATCGCTCTTCAGCGTCAGCCAACGCTGTTGCGCCAAATCAACGGCGGAGACACGCCTGCGGGCTGCCAGGGGGTGGCCTGGATGCGTGACAACAATGTGGTTCATCTCGAACAATGGCACCTGGGTGACCTCTGATCGTTCCGGAAAGTCCAGGGATATGCAGATCAGATCCAGATCGCCGGAAACCAGGGCAGGAACCAGCGTGTCAATGACACCGCCGACCAAAGTCACCCGAACGTCGGGGTGGGTTTTCTGAAACTCCGCGACCACAGGCGGTAAAATCCTGACAAGCCATATTGGACCAGCCCCAACCCGCAACCCACCCTGTTCGGTACCGGACAGCTCTGCGACCCGCATCAGGGCGTGTCGGTATTCGTTCTCCATAACCCGAGCATGGTGCGCCAGAATTTTACCGGCCTTCGTCAATAGCACGCCTTTGGGTACTCGCGTGAACAGCCTGGTACCTATTTCGGCTTCCAGTTTCTGAATGCTCTTGGTCAATGCCGGCTGGCTGACATTCAACGACTCCGCCGCCGCGGTGATGCTGCCCATATCCGCCACCGCCAGAAAATTACGAAGTATCCGCGAGTACATTTTCAGCTCCGGTCATTCTGCCATCAGGCCGTGAGATAATTGGCGGTTATCGCACAGGTGGCAATTTGCATTTGACGCCTTGTGGCTGGTTGCGGCACCTTAACCGCGAAACGGCGCAGAACATATGACTTCAATGCCCAATCTTCTGCCAAACGAAAAAAGCCGAGAGAATGATGGCCATAAATTCCTATTATCCCGTCCCCAAACTCGAAGAATATGCCCAGCGATTCGAGGAGTTCTTCAAATTCAGGCGCGAGAACGGGATACTCGAGGTCCAGATGCACACCAAAGGTGGACCTGTCCATTGGTCCTATCAGTTCCACCATGCATTGGCGGAACTTTGGACGGTCATCGGGCATGACAAGGAAAACGAGGTGCTGATCCTGACATCGACGGGTGATCAGTGGATCAATGAATGGGATGTCGAAAGCTTCAGGGAAGTCGAGCAGTCCCCGAACGACGACCAACGTTTTGACGTGCAGATCACTGACACGTTGAAGATCGTCGAAAACTTCATCAACGACATCGAGATCCCGACCATCGCTGCGATCAACGGCAAGGGAATACACTGGGAAATGTGCATGATGAGCGACATCACCATCTGCACGCCCGATTTCATCCTGCAGGACGACCATTACGGTATGGATTCGGGCCATGTGCCTGGCGACGGGATGGGTCTGTGCCTGCAGAAGATTCTGGGCATCAAGCGCGGCAACTACGCGATGCTGACCTGTCAGGGCCTTGATGCACAGCAATGCCTCGAACTAGGCGCTGTCAACGAGGTGGTTGAGCGAGACAGGATCGTCGACCGCGCATGGGAACTTGCGCGGATGATCATGAAGAAGAGCCGATCATGCCGCCGGATGACACACTATATCTGCGTCCGTCCCTGGAAAGCGGTAATCGAGCGCGACTTCCGCATTCACGTGCTGTCAGAAATGTATTCTTTCAACCTGTCCAGGTCACAACACGACTTTGAATACATCGAATACGAAGACGGCGAAGGGACGGCCAAGACCTGAACGTGATGACAACACGCCCGAATTTCCTGTTTATCTCTACCGATCAGCAGCGCGCCGATCACTTGGGGTGCTATGGAAACCCGATTGTCCGAACGCCCGCGATCGACGGTCTGGCCGCAAGGGGCCTGGCGTTTGACAATTTCTTCGTCGCCTGCCCGATCTGTATGCCCAACCGGGTGGCGATCCTGACAGGCCGGATGCCTACCACCAATGGCACGCGCCACAACGGCGTTCCTCTGGATCTGGATGCGGTGACATTCGTCGACCAGCTACGCGAAGCGGGCTATCATACTGGCCTCGTTGGAAAGGCGCATTTCCAGAACATAACCGGGCATCCGCTGGAGCAGCCCGAAATTTTCCCGACCAGCCCTTCGCCAGAAAGACGGGAAGCATCCCATAGGTCGCGGTCAGGTCCGGAATACCAGGCGGAACTGATGCATCTATGGCGCGAGAATCCGTATCGCGACCGTCCTTCAACGCCCTATTACGGCTATGACTTCGTGCGTTTCGCCAATGGGCATTCCGACCATGTGCAAGGCCATTATACCGGTTGGCTGGCCCAGCGTCACGATGACCCGGACAGCCTGCGAGGACCGGAGAATGCCCTACCTGCGCCAGACTTCACGGCACCGCAGTCCTGGCGCACTGCAATGCCGGAAGAACTGTATCCAACAACCTACATTGCGGAGACCTGCAGGGACTTCATCGCTGATCATGTGGCAATGCGATCGCGCGATCCATTCTTCCTGCATTGCTCCTTCACTGATCCGCACCATCCGTTCACGCCGCCGGGGCAGTATTTCAACATGTACGACCCGGCGGATATTCCGCTACCCGCCTCTTTCGGCCATGTCGACCCGAACGAACCCGATTATCTGCGCCAGCTGCGCGAGGACTTCGCCCAGGGAATGGCGAGGAACACCGGACCATACCCGTTCTGTGCCACTGCCGATCAGATCCGCCAGTACACCGCTCTGACATACGGCATGATCACGATGATCAATGACGCGATTTCCGGGATTCTGGATCAACTGGACGATTTGGGCATACGTGACAACACGGTGGTGATCTTCACATCTGACCACGGCGACTTCATGGGCGATCACGGGCTGATGCTCAAACACGGGCTTCACTATAATGGCGTTCTGCGCGTGCCATTCATCTGGGCGGACCCCAATTGTACCAAGCCTTGCAGGTCAGATATCCACGGCAGTTCCGTCGACATCAGTTCCTGCGTGTTGGGTCGTGCCGGGATCATACCCATGAACGGCAGTCAGGGCCTCGACGTGGTAAGCGCCGCGAAATCCGGAGCCGCCATACCCCGGAAAGGCGTGTTAGTCGAAGAGGATGAGCTTGGCGCCCATCTGGGTCGAGATCAGGGCCTTCGCACGCGCAGCTATCTTCAGGACAACTGGCGTCTGACATTGTGGCAGGGCATGGACGGAGGTGAGCTGTTTGATCGCAACACGGACCCGAATGAGATGCATAACCTGTGGACAGACCCATTGACCGCACCAAAGCGGGCGGAAATGACCGAGGCGATGCTGCGTGAAACCATCCGGCTAACCGACACCAGCCCATACGCGACCCATGTGGCGTAAATGGATATGCTTCCCGGTTATGGCAGGGCCGTAAACGACCATTGGACCGATGGGACCAACTCTGAGACCATATTCATACGCAAAGAGGGGAACATCATGCTGCAGATCATGCAGGTCACACGGCCTGACGGCGCGAAAGCCCGCGATGTCAGGAAGCATCACGGCATGACCGCGATGCGCCAGCAGGGGATGGGTGTCGCCAGCCCTGAAGACTGCTGGATCGGTCTTTCGACCATTCCACCAGACGGCGGCATCGATACCGGCACGACCCCAACCTGCAATGACCACTTCGCTCCATCGGGGAAACCTGCTGTCAGCGCAGCGGGTGGAGACACCGAGCCTGACCCTTACGCTTCCTGCTGTCCGCCCCGCAAGGCCGGACGCCGCATCGAAAGCCGCGCCCGCTCTCCAATGCGAACGCCCGTGATCTCACCGAACTGATGGCGGATTTGGGCATCTTCACCGTCGCGGTGATCGGATTTGGCACCATGGGACAGGGCATCGCCCAGAACTTCGCCGAGGCGGGGCTGGAGGTGCGCGTGGTCGACCGCGACGCCGATGCATTGCCGTGCGGAAAGGCGCAGATCCTCGCGAATCTGCGCGTCGCGGAAATGCATGACCTTGTTGAGGGGCCTGAGCGTATTGCGGCCAGGATCACTGGCCACTCGTGGAACAATGTTCGTAACGCAACGGAAGGTAGCGAACTGATCATTGAGACCGTCCCCGAGGTGCTCGACATCAAGCGCGAGGTATTTGCGGCGCTGGATAGCCTGCCGGAAGACGTATTGATCGGTTCCAATACCAGTAGTTTCACAGTGTCGCAAATGACCGAAGGTATGGCGACCGCCGCACGCGTGGTCGGTGTGCACTATTTCAACCCTGCCCATGTCATTCCGGCGGTTGAGATTCACCATGGGTCCAGAACCTCAGAAGACGCCATCACGCGGATTGTCAGGATTATGGAGGGTGTCGGCAAAGTTCCAGTCCGGGTGCGGAAGGAAATTCCAGGTTTCATCATCAACCGGCTGACCGGTGCGCTGGAGCGCGAGATCGATCTGCTGCTTGATGAGGGAATCGTATCGCCGAACGATCTGGATGCGGCGGTCAAGGCCAGCCTTGGCTTCCGCCTGGCCTGTATCGGGCCAATGGAAGCCGAGGATTTCATTGGTCTGGACACGGCCTTTCGCGTGTCCAACAACATCTACAAGGGACTGAGCAATGCGACCGAGGCTTCTGCGGAATTGGGTGAGAAGGTGAAACGCGGTGAGCTCGGCGTGAAATCCGGCAAAGGGTGGTACGACTACACCGGCATCCCTCTGTCCGAGACGTTTGCTAGGCGGGACCACAGGCTGCTGGCACAATTGGCGCTGTATCGCGCGGCGCGGAAGTCCGGGGGGTGAGGCTATGAAGCTGGTCACGTTTCAGTTCACCACCGCCACGGGTCCAGTTGAACGGATTGGCGTGATTGTGGAAGACAGGATCGTCGACCTAAACCTTGCGTGCCGCCTGCAACTGGCAAGTAGCGGCGAAACAGGACGTGCGACGGAGATTGCCGACGCTCTGGTTCCGCCAGACATGATCTTCTTCCTCACTGGTGGAGCAATGTCGCACCGGGCGGCGGATGAGGCCCTGGACTTTGTCGCAAGAACCGGACTGACCCAAGGCCCAGATGGCGAAACGGTCAGCCATCCGCTTGAATCCACCGTATTGCTGGCCCCAGTGCCGCGCCCGTCATCAATCCGTGACACACTGTCGTTCGAAGGGCACATGATCAACTTCGAACGGCGTACGGGCAGGAAAACCCCGCCACGCTGGTACGAGACCCCGATCTATTACAAGGGCAATCCGGCGAGCGTTGTGGGCCATGGATCCGATTTGGTCTGGCCCGACTATACTGGTAAGTTCGACTACGAGCTAGAATTCGGTTGCTACATCGGCAAGTTGGGCAGCGATATCTCCGAAGAGAATGCCCGTGATCACATAGCCGGCTATACGATCTTCAACGACATGAGTGCCCGCGATGTGATCCCCCGTGAAGTCGCGATGTTCCTTGGTCCCGGCAAGGGCAAGGATATGGACACCGGCAATGTGATGGGGCCGTGTCTGGTCACGCCGGACGAATTGGATGTCTCCAGTCTCGACATGAAGGCGCGTATCAACGGCGAAGTATGGAGCCATTCGAATTCCAGCGACATGTATTGGAGCTTTGAACAGATCATCGCCCATATCTCGCGGTCTGAAACCCTCTATCCGGGAGATTTCATCGGGTCTGGCACGGTCGAAAATGGCTGCGGCGACGAACTGGAACGCTGGCTCAGACCCGGCGATGTGGTCGAGCTGGAGGTCGAGGGCATCGGCGTTCTGAGAAACAGAATTATAAGGGCATCAGACACGTAATGGATATCGCAAAGCTCTTTGACCTAAGCGGAAAATCCGCCCTGATCACAGGTGCGACCGGTGCGTTGGGCAGTGCCGCAGCGCGCGCTCTTTCGTCGGCAGGTGCTCATGTGACGCTGGCAGGCGGGAACGCGGAAAAACTGGCTGCTCTGGCGAATGACCTGCCCGCGGGAAAGGTGACGGTGATTGCGGAACGCCCCACCGATGAGGTCGCCGTGGACCGGATCATCAAAGCGGCCACTGGCGAGGACCGCGGACTTGATATTGTCGTTCCCGCATCGGGCACGGCGGCGGTGGCACCCGCGATAGAGATGTCGGTCGAGACATGGGACAGGGTGATGGATGCCAATGTGCGTCAGGTCTGGCTGTTGTGCCGCGCCGCAGGCCGCATCATGATCCACCAGGGGCGCGGTGGGGCAATAGTTCCGATTTCCTCGGTTCGCGCCCGGTTTGCCACCGCTGCAGGCACCAGCGCCTATGGCACGTCCAAAACCGCGGTCGACATGTTGACCAAATCGTTCGCAGTCGAATGGGGGCCACACGGGATCCGGGTCAATGCGATCGCACCGACGGTGTTTCGTTCGGAGCTTACAGGGTGGCTGTTCGAGGACAGTGATCGTGCGAATACCGCACGCAAAGGCGTTCTGGCCCGTATTCCGCTCGGTCGACTTGCCGAACCTGACGACTTCGCAGGCGTGATCGTTTTTCTGGCCTCTGAAGCATCCTCGATCATCACTGGCGAGATCATAAACGTCGATGGGGGGTTTTCGGCAAATTAGGGAGGCAGGGACAGGTCAGTGACCGACAGCGACCTATATGATGTTCTTATCCTGGGCTGCGGCCCGGTCGGTGCGACATTGGCAAACCTGCTAGGACAGGAGGGCCACCGAATCGCCGTTGCTGAAATTCATCCAGATGTTTTCGACAAACCACGTGCGGTCAATCTGGATCAGGAAGCGCTGCGCCTGTTTCAGCGCATCGGTCTGGCGGAGCGGATCGCGGACGGGTGCAATCCGCATTCCGGCACTGACTTTCTTGGAGCGGATGGTGAACTGATCAAGGCGATATATTCCCAGCCTCCGCCCTTTCCGCTCGGATGGCCGGCCAATCTGATGTTTGTTCAGCCAGAGGCGGAACGAAAGCTTCGGGACCGCGTCAATACGCTGGACAGCGTCGACATGTATCTGGAGCATACGGCAATCTCACTGGAGCATACCAAGGATGCGGTGGCCGTGACCTTCGACACGCCATCAGGGCCACAGGTATTGCGTGCGCACTATCTGGTGGGATGCGATGGCGCCAATAGTCCCACGCGAAAATGGATGGGAACGACGCAGACTGATCTGGGGTTTTCCGAGCATTGGGTGGTCGTTGACGCGTGGGTCATACGTGAAACACCGCTGCCATCACGAACCACGCAATACTGCTTCCCTGGTGCGCCGACATCATACGTGATGTGCTCCGGCAATCTGCGGCGTTGGGAGATGAAGATTCTGCCTGACGAAGACAGGGAGGATTACAAGGATCTGGGCCGGATCAAGGCACGGCTGGCGCCATTTGTCGATGTTGACGCGCTGAAATTCTGGCGCTCCGCCGTCTATCACTTCCATGCGCGCGTGGCAGATGCCTGGCGCGACCGACGCGTTTTCCTCGCCGGTGATGCGGCGCATTCGATGCCCCCTTTTCTTGGGCAGGGATTGAATTCCGGCCTGCGAGATGCCGCCAACCTTTTCTGGAAACTGTCATTCGTCCTGAAGGGCAAAGCCGACGGGACATTGCTGGACAGCTATCAGACGGAACGCCGACCACATATCCTTGCACTGACGGAGACCACCAGGGATTTGGGCGGAATCGTCAGTGAGACCGATTTTGCCAAGGCCAGAAAACGCGATGCCCGCCTGCGTGCCGAAATGGCGAAAGTTGGCCCGGTCACCGTCAGACAATCGCTGATACCACCTATCATCGACGGGTTCCTCGACGATTTAGGGGGCAGACTGGCTGGAACTCTTTCACCGCAGCCGCGCGTCGAGAAGGACGGCCAAACGTATCTGCTGGATGATCTGCTGTCCGGTTTTTCGATGATGCAACCTGGTGTTGGCGGGGATACGATCAGGGTTACGACAAAGGTGGAAACCACCAGACCTGCAGTTTTTGACTGCCAGGACATCAGTGGTCTGCTGACCCGATCCATGCAGGATCACGGTATTGGATCAATGATCATTCGCCCGGATGGCGTCATCTGGTCCGCAGCAGCCGATTGCGCCCAGGCTATCAGCAGGCTGCGGGCGGCAATGAAACACCCCGTTCTGGAGCAAAGCCCATGAACATTCTGTTTTTGATGGTGGATCAGCTTCGCTTTGATTATCTGGGCTGCACAGGGCATCCCACAATCAGGACACCGAATATCGATGCCCTGGCGGCGCGGGGCGTGCTGTTCAACAGGGCATATGTTCAGTCACCGCTCTGTGGCCCCAGCCGAATGAGCACCTATACCGGGCGTTACTGTCACAGCCATGGTGCCACATGGAACGGGACCCCACTGAGGGTGGGCGAAATGACAATGGGCGACCACCTACGGCATCTGGGGATGGATACGATCCTGTGTGGAAAGACACATGCCGCACCAGACAGGCGCGGTATGGAGCGGCTTGGAATTGATCCCAACAGCAGGATCGGCCGCAGGATCGTCGAATGCGGCTTTGACGTATGGGAACGTATGGATGGCGAATTCCCGGCCGGTCTACCCAACCTCAATAGCACCTATCAGGACTATCTGCGCGAAAGAGGGTATGACAGCGACAATCCCTGGCATGACTTTGCAAATTCCGGCGAGGACGACGACGGCAATATCCTGTCAGGCTGGCAATTGCAGAACTCCACCAGACCCGCGCGTATTGCCCGGGAAGACAGCGAAACGGCCTGGCTGACAACGCGCGCAATGGACTTCCTCGATCAGGCCCGTGACACTTCATGGTGCCTGCATGTGAGTTATATCAAACCCCACTGGCCCTATGTGGCCCCCGCCCCCTATCATGACATGTACGGGCCTGAGGACATCCTGCCCGCAGTGCGATCAAACAGTGAATTGGCCGATCCGCATCCCCTGTTAGCCGCGTTTCAGGAAAAACGGGTTGGGAAAGCGTTTTCCAGAGACGAGGTCCGAGAGGCCGTCATTCCGGCCTATATGGGTTTGATCACCGAGATTGACGATCAGGTCGGTCGTCTGATGGCGCATCTGGATGATCTCGGCCTTCGCGACAGCACGTTGGTTGTCTTTACATCCGACCACGGGGACTATCTGGGAGACCACTGGCTGGGCGAGAAAGAACTGTTCCACGATGCTTCAGTCCGCGTTCCCCTGATCGTGGTTGATCCAGGCGGGGACGCGGATGAAACCCGCGGTACGGTCCGTAAAGCGCTGGTCGAAGCCATCGACCTACTGCCGACATTTGTGGACTACGGGGGCGGCGAACCCCGCTACGAGATCCTGGAAGGCCGGTCCTTGCGGCCCCTGGTTCTTGGGCGGACCACCGCAGTAAGGGATTTCATTATCAGCGAGTACGACTATTGCTTCAAGGCCGCCCGACGCAGGCTCAACCAGCCCATCGGCGACTGTCGGCTTGCGATGATCTTTGATGGCCGGTTCAAGCTCGTCCATCCCGAAGGCTTTCGCCAGTTGCTGTTCGATCTGCAGACGGACCCCCGCGAACTGAACGATTTGGGCGACAGCGCCGATCACGCCGAAATCCGCGACCGAATGATGGCACAGCTGAATGCCTGGTTCAGAAAGCATCACAACAGAACCATGCACTCGGACGCCGAGGTCATCGCCCGAGAGAACGGCGACCTGCGACGCGGCATATTCATCGGATTCTGGAATCAGGATGACATGGATGAGGCGTTGCGACTGGGGAAGACGGGCAATTGATGGCCGAGGGTTCACATAACCCAAGTGAATACATTTTACCGAGGAAGCGGGACAGAAACATCCGGTTTTGTGGTGAAATCGGGCATTCGATATGCCCGTTTGGAATGGGAGCGCACGCAAAAGGAATTAGACTGGTTTCCATGGAAACCGTAGTATTCGGACAATGGCCAATTGGTTCCGTTTCAAGGACGTCTCGTTAGGTCGATCGCATTCAGGGAGGTGCAGACAATGAAATATTTTCGTTTAGCAAGCGTAGTTGCAGCCGTGATGGTCGCGCTCGCAACTATTGGTTCTCCAACTTCAGCAAGTGCGCAGGACATTCTACGTTCCGACACGGATGCGCAGGGCGGGCCCGGTCACACACTGATCGTGGTGGCCAGCAAAATCTGGCGGCGCGAACTCGGCGGGGTCTCTGTGCAGGTCAATGACAGCCAGACACTAACACGCTCAGCGCTGAAACTGGGCTCTGGCAAGCTTGAGGTAATGCCGCTTCCAACCACAGTGGCTGGTTTCCTGCAAAAGGGCGAAAGGATGTACGCAAAAGACCTGAAGGAACAGGCGATTGAGGCATCCAGGAACATCGGCGGTATCATGGGTTGGCTAGCCGTGACGGTCCACCCGGTCGTGTGGGCGGATTCCGGAATCGAAGGGTGGCCGGACGTCAAGGGCAAGCGGATCTATCTGGGGCCACCGTCCGGTGGCGCTTCGGTCAATTCCACGAATTTGGTCCGTGCGCTCACAGGGTTCGAACCTGACGTGGATTACGAAGCGATCAAAATGCCCTGGGGATCAGGTCTGCAGGCAATGCTCGATGGAAAGATCGACGTTTACTTCCGGCCGTCCGGAATTGGCGCTGCGGCGATCGAACAGCTGGGTCAGAAAAAGCAGTTCCGCATTCTCGATGCGCGAACGGGCGATCCCGACGGGCTGGCGAAGTTCCTGAAGCCGCCGCACCGGTTCCAGATCGAAATTCCAGCAGGCACCTACACGTCACAGATCGACAATGACAAACCGGTCATGTCAACTGGAGGTACCTTCAATCTGGCTGTCAGCGCAGAGCTATCCGATGATCTGGTCTATGGCATGACCAAAGCGATCTGGGAAAACCTCGAAGAAATGACGCAGACTGCGGTGACCCTGCGAAGCATTGATCCAGAGAATCCGTTTATTGGCGCGAACGTTCGTCTGCATCCTGGCGCCGCACGGTATTATCATGAGGCAGGAATTGAGATCCCCGAACACCTGATGCCCCTGCAATAGGCACCCTGCATCATCTTGATGGACGGCAGCCCCCATGTCGGGGCTGCGGTTCCCACGACGGCATGCTGGACTAGCGATGACACGTGAAAAGGCTGATGTCTCGGTCTTAAGGACGCGGCTTGGTTGGATTGCGGGCCTTCTTGCGCTGGGCATCGCGTTGACAGGCATCGCCAATTCAGCGCCAAGTTTCTGGATCATCCCCAGCATCGGGCCTTTCAGGAGCGAATATATCCGCCCGCTAATCGTATTTCTGGCGGTTACCATCATCATCATCCGTTACCCCATCTCCGACGCGCTGAAGGTCCGGATTCCGACGCTGAGATCTGTGGTCTGGCTTGCGGATGTCGCGATTTTTGCCGCAGCCATCTGGGTCTTCTGGTCCTACCACACAGTCGCGCTGCAGCTGTTTGAAGGGCTCTTTCTTCTTGAGCCCATACACCCGATCATCGCGCTCACCGGCTGTGCGGTCTTTCTGATCCTCTGCTGGAGGGTCTGGGGTGCGCCTCTGTCGATATGCGGCCTCATCGTCATCATATATTTCTACACCGGCCAGCACTGGCCATGGATTTTGCGGACAGCGCCGCCCGAATTCATCGATTCCTCCGAGGACTTATGGTTCAACCTCAATGACGGGGTTCTCGGTAATCTGATGGGCATCCTGATCTTTACGGTGCTGCCTTTCGTCCTGCTCGGCGTGACGCTGCAGCAAACCGGCGGCGGCACATCGCTGATCAAGATCGCTTTCCTTCTGACGCGGAACCTTCGCGGCGGCCCCGCTCACGCAGCGATTGCCGCTTCCGGGCTGTTCGGCACGGTCACCGGCGGATCGGTCACCAACGTGGTCGCCACCGGCGTCATCACCATCCCGATCATCAAGAAGCGCGGATTCAGCCCCGCATTCGCCGGCGGGATCGAGGCAACGGCATCCAGCGCCGGTCAGATCATGCCCCCGATAATGGGCGCGGCCGCATTGGTGATGTCAGATCTTACCGGCATCTCATACCTTACCATCATCATCGCCGCGATCATCCCGGCGCTTGCCTATTATTCCAGCCTATTCGTTGCGGTCGTCTTTGAATCCCGCCGCCTGGGGATCGAGGCCGTACCTGACATGAGCCCCGAGATGGACGTGGGCGCTCAGGACTATCTGAATCTGGTCATGGTCTTTGTCCCGATCGCCGTTGTCGTGACCACCCTGGTTATGGGGTTTTCGGCGGCTGGCGCAGGGATGTTCGCCCTATTCACACTCATCCCGCTCAGTTTTCTCAATCCCGACATACGCCAACAGCCCTGGCTGATTCTCAAGGCACTCAGCCGTGGCGGAGAGACATTCAGCCAACTGATGATGGCCATCGGAGTGGTCGGCATCATCGTCGCTGTTCTTGGGGCAACAGGACTACCCAACGACTTTGCCCAGGTCATCAACGATCTGGCGGGTGACAGATTGTTCGGCGTGCTTCTGATCGCGGCCATTGCATCGCTGATGCTGGCCATGGGCGTTCCCACAGTGCCGGCCTATCTCAGCATCATCCTCATCATGGGTCCGTCCTTTCAGAATCTCGGCCTTACCACCCTGGTCGCACATCTCTTTGTACTCTACTACGGCGTCGCATCCTCAATCGTGCCGCCGGTCGCCGTTGCGGCCTATGCAGCGGCCACAATTGCGGAGGCACCACCCCTTAGGACCGCAATTTACGCTTTGCGCCTGGGAATGGTGAAGTTCCTCGTGCCCTTTGCCTTTGCCTACTACCCAGTGCTGCTAATCGTGGAGGAAAGCGGCGCAACCTTTGCCATGGGTGATTTCCTGTCGGCGCTGGTACGCCTGATCTTCGTCATCTATCTTGTGTCAAGCGCCACTCTTGGGTTTGATCGACGCCATCTGCCCTGGTGGGAAATCGGGTTGCGACTAGTGGTTGCCGCGTGCCTTCTGCATATTTCGCCCGCATTGCACTGGGCTGCCTTTGCTGCGGGACTCCTGCTGGTTGTCTGGCACAACATTCAGTACAGGGAGGTCCGCACGTGAACGTTCAGACCGGCGCATCAATCGCGGTGCCGGACCATGCCGACCTTGTGGCAAAGGCCCGGGCGATGTATTCAGACCTGCGCGAACGCGCTGCACGCTGCGCTCAGGATCGCAGGGTGCCCGATGAAACCGTGGCCGAGATGGAAGCCGCGGGGTTTTTCAAGGTCACGCAGCCACGGAAATATGGCGGATATGAAATGCCGTACCACGTGTTCTGTGAACTTATCATGGAGATCGCCAAGGGCTGTCCTTCCAGCGGATGGGTCTATGCCGTGATCGGTGAGCACAACCAGACTGTAGGCGGCCATCATACGGCCGAAGCGATGGAGGATATCTGGGGCCGCGACCCGACCACGCGCATTGCCTCTGGAAACGCTCCTGATCTGGAGTTTGCCCGCATCGATGGTGGCTGGCGGGTCAACGGCCAGCTTAAATTCTCCAGCGCCTGCGATCATTGCACATGGCATCTGTCTGGAGGTATGATCGACGGAAAGCCGGTCAAGTTCGTCTTTCCGCGCAGCGACAATGAGATCATCGACACCTGGTATGTAATGGGGATGGAAGGAACCGGCAGCAAGGACATAAGGCTTCGGGATGCCTTCGTCGCCGATCATTGCCTGGTACCCGCCAGCCACCGCGGTGCAATGTTTCACGAAGCGCCGCTGTTCCGCCAGCCGCAATGGTCGACCAACCCCTACAGCCTTGCATCCGCCATCGTCGGCGCGGCGCAGGGGGCGCTGGACATCTTCATTCGAAACATCCGCAAGCGCACTCCCCGGATGGGTGGTGGGTTCAGAATCAGGGAGTCACCGGGCATTCAGTTGCGGGTTGCCGAATCCGCGGCTGAAATTGACGCCGCAAAGCGCATGATCATCAACAACTTACGTGAAACCCATGACATGCTGCTGGATGCAGAGCAGCTGCCGCAGGACGTCATGGCGCGCAACAGGCGTGACATGGCTTATGCCCCAATTCTGGCCAGGCGCGCCATTGACCGAATTTTCCATGCCGCCGGTGCCACAGCCATCTTCCTTGACCAGGACATTCAGCGTTATTTCCGGGATGTGAATGCGGGTGCCCAGCAGATCTTTCTGAATTGGGATGCGAATGCGACGATTTTTGGCAAGATCGCGCTTGATGTCGACCCCGGAGCAGTCCGTTGGTAGCCCCCAATCATCATCTGAAGCTTTACGTTTCGCCGGGCAGTTGCGCCCGCGTGCCAACCATTGCGCTTGAGGAAATCGGCATATCCTTCGAAACGGTGCTGCTTCGAATGAATGCGCGACAGCACAAGTCGCCGGAATTCCTTGCCATCAATCCCAAAGGCAAGGTGCCGACATTGGTGATCGACGGTGAGCCATTAACCGAAAACGTCGCGATACTGAGCTGGCTGCACCGAACACATCCAGACGCGGAACTGCTGCCACCGACCTCCAACGACCTGGAGATTGCGAGGCAAACTGCTGACCTGGCGTTTTTTTCTGGTACCATGCACCCCTTTGTCACGCGCTTCGCACGACCAGGTAAATTCGTCACGGATGATCGGACCTCTGCGCAGGTTCGTGACGCCTCGCTCCTGGCGGCAAGGCCATTTTGGGCTATGATCAATGATCGCCTGGCGCATGCGTCCTGGTGGTACGGTGATTGCTGGTCAATTGTTGATGGTTATCTGTTCTGGGCGTGGTGGCGCGTCGGAGCGTCCGGTTTTCAGGGCGATGCATTCCCGAACATCCAGGACCATGCGGCACGCATTCAGGACCGCCCGTCAGTAGCGCGAGCCATGCAGCGCGAGGCCATTCATATCGGTCAACTGAAGTCCGAAGGACTATACAAAGCGCCTGACTGATCACCGGTTCAAGGCTCGAAAGATTTAGCCCGGATATCTCACCAGATGATGTTGCATGGGGCCGGATTCCATGATATATGCGGGAGTCATCAAAACCTTGCATATGAGAGGAGACCGGACCCCATGCCGACACAGTGTAACAGCCCCGACATCAGGTTCAACCGGCACGGACGGCGGGATGTGACCGCCGCCTTCGACGGCGGGCGCATGTCCTCGGACGGCGGCGCCCTGCTCTTGCGGGAAGCCGACCGGGTGGCGGACGTCACCCGCCGGCTGGCGGAGTGCCTGACCGATTACCGGGACCAGGACCGTATCGAGCACGGGCTGCGGGAGCTCGTGGCGCAGCGCGTCATGGCGATCGCCCTCGGATACGAGGACATCAACGACCACGACCGCCTGCGGGACGACAGCGTCCTGGCGCTGGCCGTCGGACGTGACGACATCACCGGCGCCGGCCGGAAGCGGGAGCGCGACCGGGGCCATCCCCTGGCCGGGTCCAGCACCCTCAACCGCCTTGAGCTGGGCACGCCGGAGGCGGCGGAAACGGACCGCTACAGACGGATCGTGGCCGACGGCACCGCGATCGAGCGGCTGATGGTGGACCTGTTCCTGGATGCCCACGAGGCCCCGCCCGGGGAGATCGTCCTCGACGTCGACGCTACCGACGACCCGCTGCACGGCGGCCAGGAGGGACGCTTTTTCCACGGCTACTACGGCCACTACTGCTACCTCCCGCTGTATGTCACCTGCGGTGACCACATCCTCCTTGCGCGGCTGCGTCAGTCGAACGTCGACGCGTCGGAGGGATCGGTGGAAGCGCTGGCGGAGATCGTGGAGCGGATCCGCTCCCGCTGGCCGGAGACCGCCATCATCGTGAGGGGCGATTCCGGCTTCTGCCGCGAGAGCCTGATGGCCTGGTGCGAGGCGAATGGCGTGGACTATGTGCTTGGCCTTGCGAGGAACCGCCGCATGGAGGAGCGGATCGCCGGACCGCTGGAAAGGTCGCGGCGGCGCGCCATCGCCTCGGGAAAGCCGTCGCGGCGCTTCCGCGACTTTCGCTACCGGACCCGGTCCAGCTGGAGCCGGACCCGCCGCGTCGTGGGAAAGGCCGAGTGGCTGCCCGGCCCGGGCGGCGCCAATCCTGTCACTGCCGCATACTTGACTAGAGATCGGATCCATGCGAATCGGGGACCATGTATATCGGTCTCAGACAGATTTCCCCTGCCACGGTCGAGTGGCTCGGGAACGAATGCCTCCGCGGCGGCGTCACGCGTTCGGGCCTCGCCCGCGAGCTGAGCGGCCGGGAGGGTTGGCTGACCCACGACGGGAGGCCGTCGACGGTCACCGGGATGCGGGTCCTTCCCCTGCTCGCGGAGGAGCTCGGCCTGACGCTGCCGGAGGCGGCGCCGCGCTTCGCGTCGTCCAACGGGCGACCGGCCGCCGACGACCCTGGCGGCGCCCCGGTCGAGTGCGCTCTGGACGCGCTCGGCGGGGTCCGGCTGGAGCCGTTGGCGGAGGCGGACCGCCGCGGCTGGGAGTCGATGATGGAGACGCACCATCCGGAGGGCTGGCGGCGGGCTCCGGGAGGGCAGCTGCGGTACTGGATCGTGAGCGGCGCGCAGGGGCGGCTCGGCGGTCTGGGCTTCGTTCCGGCGTCCTGCCAGCTGGGGCCTCGGGACGACGCCATCGGCTGGTCGGCGCGGGCGCGGATCGCGAACATGGGTCTGGTCCTTAACAACCACCGCTTCCTGATCAGGCCGTCGGTGAGGGTCCACGGCCTCGCCTCCCTGGCGCTGCGGCTGGCGGCGGATCGCGTGGCGGACGACTGGCAGGCCCTCTACGGCGTCCGTCCGGCGCTCGTCTACACCATCGTCGGTCCGGACCACGCCGGGACGGGTTACAGGGCGGCGGGCTGGGAGAGATGTCCCGGCCTGACCTCCGGGCGGCGTTCGGGCATCCGTCGCAGCGTGTGGACGCTGCCGCTGCAGCCGGACTGGCGGAAGGTTCTCCAGGCGGAGCCGGAGCGCAGGCTCGGGCATACCGGACCGCTGCACCGCGGGGGCGACTGGGCGGAGCGGGAATACGCGCGGAGCAGCCATCCGGACGGCCGGGTCCGCCGCCGGATCGCCGCGATGGGAGCGGCCTGGACCAGGAAGCTCGGTGCGCCGGTGCCGGAGCTGTTTCCGGGCAGGGCGGAGCAGGAGGCGGCTTACAGGCTGCTCTCGAACGCTGGGGTGACCATGGACGACATACTCGAGCCCCACCTGGAGGCGACGGTGGAGCGCTGCCGCCTGGAGCCGGTGATCCTGGCTGTCCAGGACACGACGGCGCTGAACTACGGCACCCTGGCGGCGACGTCCGGGCTGGACGGGCTCGGCGGCGGCGGAAAGGGCACCGACGGCATCCTCGCCCACTGCGGCGTGGCACTGAACGGCAGCGGACGCCCGCTCGGGCTGTTCACGCTCGACGCGGACTTCCGGCGGCGGCCGGACAGGGACAGCGCCCGCTGGATCGACGGGCTGCGGCGGGCCGGAGAGCTCGCGGAGGCCTGCCCGGACGCGAAGGTCGTGAGCGTCTGTGACCGCGAAGGCGACTTCTGGGCCCTTCTCCGCGAAGCGGACAGGACCGGCGCCGCGCTGCTGGTGCGGGCGAGCCGCTCGGCGAAGCGGCGCGTGGCGCTGCCCGACGGCGACGAAAGGTGCCTGTGGGAGCATGTCGCCGCGCTGGAGCCGGTCGGCCACCGCAGGATCACCGTTCCCGAACGCGGCGGGCCGAAGGCCCGGAAAGCGCGCGTCGCCACGCTGACGCTGCGCTGCGCGGAACTGGACATCGCGGCGCCGAGGGACGCGAAGGACAGGCGCCCGCTGCCCGTGACGGTGGTCTCCGCCATCGAGGAGAACCCGCCGAAGCGCGTCGCGAAGGGAGGGGAGGCGCTGCACTGGATGCTCCTGTCCAACGAGGGCGGCGACGGCATGCGGACGGCGGAGACCGCCCTGAGGCGCTACGAACTGCGCTGGCGCATCGAGGAATACTTCAGGGCCCTGAAGACGGGGACGAGGATAAAGGACCGCAGGCTCGACGCCGCCGACGACCTGCGCAGATGCCTCGCCTTCGACGCGATAACCGCGTTCCGGGTCTGGGACCTCCAGCTTCTGGCGCGGGAGAGCCCCGACAGCCCGGCGGACCGCCATGTCAGCCCGGAAAGCGTCGAGGCGGTGGTCATTCACGCCGCGTATGAGCGCGTCATCGGCCAGAGGGCGCCGCCGGAGCCGGACATGAGCGTGGCGCGCTACGTCACGCTCGTCGCCGGCCTCGCCGGGTTCCGCCCGACGAAGCGCCAGCCCCTGCCCGGAACCCAGAAGCTATGGCAGGGCCTGCGCATCCTCAACGTCGCGGAAACCCATGCCAGGGCCATACGGGCCCGGACGGAGCGGAGAAGGGAATGAGCCGGTCAAGTATGTGGTAGTGACAGGCGCCAATCCCCGTTTCATCGTGACCAGCCTGCCGAAGGACCGGTTCACCGCCAGGGACCTCTACGAGAAGCTGTACTGCGCGCGCGGAGACATGGAGAACCGGATAAAGGAACAGCAGCTGGAGCTCTTCGCCGACCGGACCTCGACGGCGACCATGCGCGCCAACCAGCTGCGGCTGTACCTCTCGGCATTCGCCGGAGCCCTGCTCCGGACCATCCGGGCGATCGGCCTCGCCGGGACGGACATGGCGAGGGCCCAGTGCGGGACCATAAGGACGCGGCTCCTGAAGGTCGCCTGCCGGGTGACGGTCAGCGTGCGCCGCATCCGCCTGTCGCTGTCCTCGGTCTTTCCCCTCCAGGACCTGTTCGCGGGGGCGGTCGCCGCGCTGCGGGCCGCGCCGCTGGCGCAGGTGCCGCCGCCGCAGCCGGATCCCGCCCCCGGACCCACGCCCGCCTGAGCGGATCCGGCCCCTGACGGCCCGGACTGGCGGGCGGCACCGGCCCGCAGCGGGAGAGGTGTGTCCCGCGCCGCCGCCCGCGGCTGTCAGGCGATCAATGTTCATGCATTGTTCCCGTCATCGCGGTCACCGGATGGCCGCCGTCGGGTCCGGACCGCCGCCGGAGCTGCCGGAACGCCCACGAACCGCCCCCGGAACCCCTTCCAGGCCAGTGCCGGAGCGTCCGGTTGCGGCTGGTGAGATATCCGGGTTAGTTCTGCTTCCGCGACATCGTATGCCGAACAGGACCGCGTCGATGCAGACATTCGACCCTTGCCCGGAAGAGCCGCTCTTTCATCAGCCCTGCGGCACCAGCGCCAGCGCCCTGATCGGCGAGCCGGTACCCTGTTCGATCTTCAGCGGAGCCGCCATCAGGATCGCGCCCTTGGGCGGCAGCTGGTCGAGATTGGTGAGCGAAGCGAGGCCAAAACAGTCGTCGCGATGCAGGAAATTATGCGCCGGGTAAGGCGGAGAGAATTTGCCCGCCATCCCCGCATCAGTGCCGATGCACTGGCTGCCCCAGCCGACAATGCCCTTCGACAGCAGATAATCGATACACTCAGTCGTCGGTCCAGGGCTGTGGGAGCCATCCTCGTGCGGGTCGGGATCCTCGTTCAGGAACAGTTCCTCATCATGGGACCGCCTGTCCCAATCGGTGCGCATGACCACCCATTCGCCCGGATTGATCTCTCCATGCTCAGCCTCCCAACGCTTCACATGTTCGGCCGTCAGCAGGAAATCGGGGTCCTCGGCGGCCTCTTTCGAGCAGTCAATGACATTGACCGGCGCCACCAGCCGCTGGACATCCAGCGTGTCGGTATAGCCGTCCTCGAAGTCCCTGCCGGATATCCAGTGATGTGGGGCGTCAAAATGGGTTCCGGAATGCTCGCCGAGTTTCAGCCAGTTCCAGGCGAAGAACGGCCCGTCGGCATCATATTCGCTGATTTTGTGAATCTCGACCTTGGGGGTGTTGCGCGCGAAATCCCTGGGTAGGCGCAGGATCGGCGTGTCGGGACCAAGAACGGCGGTACAGTCCACGATCCTGACCTGACCTGACATCAGCATCGCACCAAGGCCACTCAATAGCTCTGCCGGATTCATGTCGACTCTCCTTTGCGGGCCAATGGCGGCCATGCGGGACTTTCGTCGGGTCAAAAACTCTTCGGAAATGTCGAACACCGTGTCGATGGTTTCCGCCGCGGTCATGTTGCCCGGTGACAACCGCACCAGCGGACCGCGGAAATCGACCGAGTAGCCCTCGACCCCCAGCGCACCGACCACTGCAGCCGCCTCTGGCTTACTGGGAAACCTCAGCATGACGGAGCCACCGCGTCTGTCTGCCTCGCGCGGGGAATGCAGTGGCAGGTCCAGCGCATCGGCACGGGCAATGATCCTGTCGACCAGGCACCGGTTCCAGGCGGCCATCTCGGCGTGGTCCTGCCTCGAATGCCATATCAGCGCCGGCAGGGACGCGATGGCCGCCATGGATCCCGGCGTTCCGCCATCGAAGCGGCGGATGTCAGGGGCGTATTCAAATCTGTCGAGATCCCAGGAAAACGGGTTGTTCTGCGAAAACCAGCCGCGGCCCTCGGGTTGCAGATCCAGCACCAGTGCCCTGTCGACATAGAGCATCCCGGCACCAGGTGTGCCGCACATCCATTTCAGGCTTGTGGAGACGACGAAATCCACCCTGGGATTCATCGCGTCGAAGGGCAACAGGCCCGCAGCCTGGGTGATATCAACGCCGATCATACTGCCCATCTCGCGCCCATGCGCGACCAATGGGTCAAGACTGACGCGGGCGGATGCGGTGGAGGTCACCCAGGTGAGCAGCGCCAGTCCCACGTCGCGCCCCCATTTCGCCATATAATCCTCGGCCTCGACCCAGGCCTTGCCTTCGCTAAGTGGCACGGTGTCAAGCGTAAAACCCATCCTGGGCGCCAGCCCCGTCAGCAGGAAATGGAGCGACGGAAAACAGTCGGCGGCCACCAGCACCCGCTTACCCGTCAGCATCCCCTCAGGCAGCGAGCGCATCAGCTTGTACATACCTTCGGTCACGCTTTCACAGGTTGTCGTCGACCCTTTCGGCACGTTGATGATCCGTCGCCAGTGGTCGATGAAATCCTGCCGCTTCAGCAGCACATAGCCCCACTGCCTGTCATTCGGCGCAGCCCAGACCTCGGCAAACTCCGCGGCAGCCTGGGCCAGTTCCTCTTCCTTGCCCGGGTACATGCCTATCGAGTGATAGAGGAAGTATCCGGCGTGTCTGGTTTTGGTGAGCATCATGGTCCTGGCTATCCCTGTCGGAATGAGGTTAGTCAAAACCTCACTCCCAGTCCATCACCGCATCGGTCGAAATATCCCTTCTCAATTCAGGTGATTTGGGTATGGTCTGCCGAAGGGTGAGTGCGGGACAGTGTATGGCGGCAGCAATCGAGACACAGGGGTCAGCGAAGGCGATCGATGTCCCGCGGGTCACCATTCGCCCCGGCTATGCGATTTCCAGGCTCATCAAGGGGTGCTGGCAGCTTTCCGGTGATCATGGCGCGGTAGATGCGGATCAGGCCATCGCCGACATGATCCACTTTACTGACCTGGGCGTCACCACTTTCGATTGCGCCGACATCTATACCGGCGTCGAAGAGAAGATCGGCAGGTTCCGCACCCGACTTGCACAGGAACGGGGAGCAGAGGCACTGGCCCGTGTTCGGGTCCACACCAAATTCGTTCCGGATATTGACAGCCTTGCGACACTCGGCCTGAGGCAGGTTGAGGCGGGGATCGACCGATCGCTGAAACGGCTGGGCATGGATCGGCTGGATCTGGTGCAGTTCCACTGGTGGGACTATGGCAGGCCAGGGCATGCGGAGGTGATCGGCCATCTGGGCACCCTGCGCGACAGGGGCAAGATCAACCTGATCGGCGTGACAAATTTCGACGCCGCGCATCTTTCCGACCTATGTGCTGTCACGGATATCGTATCCACCCAGGTTCAGTACTCGCTGCTCGACCGCCGCGCCGCGGGTGCATTCGCAGCGCAGGCGGGTCAGAACCGGGTCAGCCTGCTTGCCTATGGCGTTCTGGCGGGCGGGTTTCTAACCGATGCGTGGCTTGGCAGACCGGATCCAGGCTTTGCCTTTGAAAACCGCAGCCTGGTCAAATACCGGTTGATCATCAAGGAATTCGGCAGCTGGAATCTGTTTCAGGAGCTTCTGGCATCGCTTCGTGGCGTGGCTGACCGGCATGCGGCGGATATCTCCACCATTGCACTGCGCGCCACGCTCGACAGCCCGGACGTCGCGGCAGCCATCGTAGGCGGGCGCTATGCAAACCGGTTGCCGCACACGCTACGAGCATTCGAGATCACTCTCAGCGATCAGGACAACGCGGAAATTGAAGCCGTGCGCCACCGCAGCATCGGCCCGCAGGGTGAGGTCTTTGGGCTTGAGCGCGATGTGTCGGGGCGTCATGGACGGATCATGAAATACAACCTCAACAGGGGTGACAACCGCCTGGCCACCAATCCGCAAAGCGGGGCGGGTTGATCATGGCGGTAGACGCGCTGCTGCAGCTTCGAGGAATCACCAAGACCTTCGGTGGGTTCACCGCTGTTAACGCGCTGTCCCTCGATTTGCAGCGCGGTGCCATCGGCGGGTTGATTGGCCCCAACGGCGCTGGAAAGACAACCCTATTCAACACGATGACCGGTCTGACCCGGCCCGATAGCGGGCAGGTCATTCTTGACGGGGTGCCAATCCACAACCGACAGCCGCACAGGATTTTTGCCGAAGGCCTGTCACGCACCTTCCAGATTCCGCGTCCCTTCCCCGAGATGTCGGTCCTGGAAAACGTGATGCTGGTGCCCCTCGGACAGTCTGGAGAGCGGTTCTGGAACAATTGGCTGCGCCCCGGCGCGGTGATGCGGGAAGAGCGTGCGGCGCGTGCGCGCGCTGAAGAGATCATCGAGTTCTGTGACCTGACACGGGTTCGTGGCGATCAGGCGAGCACGCTTTCCGGAGGTCAGCTGAAACTGCTGGAACTGGCGCGGGTATTGATGGCCGATCCCAAGCTGATCTTGCTGGACGAGCCCGCCGCCGGCGTGAACCCGGCACTGATGGTGACACTCGTGGACAGGATCAAGGCACTGAACGAGCTCGGCCATTCTTTTCTGATCATCGAGCACAACATGGATGTCGTGATGTCGATCTGCGATCCGATTTTCGTAATGGCGCGAGGGCGGCTGCTATACGAGGGCGATGCAGCTGGCGCGCGCAGGGATCCTGCCGTGCTGGATGCCTATCTGGGCGACATGCCATGAACACCCAAGTGCTCGAGGTGGAAGAGGTCGTTGCGGGTTATGTCCCCGACCTACCGATCCTGCACGGTGTCTCTGCCCATGTAGATGTGGGCGAGGTGGTGTCGATCATCGGCCCCAACGGCGCGGGCAAGTCGACGCTGGTCAAGGCGGTGGCCGGGCTGGTGGAGGTTACCTCTGGTCGGATCCGGCTGGACGGGCGCGACATCACCGGCGTCGCCGCGCATGAACTGGTTGGCGCGGGCGTCGGGTTCGTGCCGCAGACCGGTAATGTCTTTTCGAGCCTGACGATCCACGAAAACCTGGTGATGGGCGGCGCATCCCTGCCAAAGGCCAGGGCTGCGGAGCGGATCGAGGAAATCTACGGCATGTACGAGATCCTGAAAGAGAAGAGGCGTGAGAAGGCCGGCAACCTTTCGGGCGGGCAACGGCAGATACTGGCTGTGGCACGCGCATTGTTGACCAGACCGCGATTGACGCTCCTGGACGAACCGACCGCGGGGCTGTCACCAATGGCGGCCGGTGAACTCCTTGACGTCGTACGCGGCCTTGCGGAGAGTGGCACGGCGGTTCTTATGGTTGAACAGAACGCAAAGGCGGCGCTGCGCATATCCGACCGGGGATACGTGCTGGCCGAAGGGCAGAACCGCATTGACGGCCCGGCCGCCGAATTGCTGGCGGATGGGGAGATCGGAGAGATCTTTCTGGGAATCCGGCGAGATTCCGCCATGGCAGGGAGCACCCAATGATCCTTCAGCATATTGCGGACGGGATACTCAGTGGCGCCATTGTTTCCCTCGGCGCGATCGGCCTGAGCTTCACGATGAAAATGCTTCGGTTCGCCAATTTCTCTCATTCCGAACTGCTGACCTGGGGAGCCTATAGCGCCCTGACTTTCGCTGCGTTCTTTTCAGCGTTCGGCGGAGCATTCACGGCAACCATCGGCCCATTCTCCTTCGGCCCCGGCCTGCTGCTGGCGATGATATGCGCCTGCGGGGCCACTTCCCTGATCGCGCTCTTCCTGCATCGCTTCGTTTTCGAGCGCCTCAGCCGACTGGCGGGCCATATGACGATGGTATTCGCGAGTTTCGGCATCGCGCTAATCCTTCGTCACATTGTGGTGCTGATCTGGGGCTCTGATCCGATCTATTATTCCAACGCCCTGCAATTTGCGATCCTGCTGCCCGGCAATGTCCGCGTCATGCCCGATCAGGTGTTCCTGCTGGGCCTAACCATCGTTGTGGTCATCACCCTGCATCTATTCATGACGCGAAGCCGCACCGGTATTGCCATGCGCGGCGTTGCCGAGAACCCCGACCTTGCCCGTGTGAGCGGAGTCAATGTCGACCGCATCGTCACCTGGGTCTGGGTAATCGGCGCCTCGGGGGCGGCACTGGGAGGTGTTCTTTATGGCATGACGGTCCAGCTTCGGCCTGAGCTTGGATTCGGGCTAATCCTACCGCTCTTCGCCGCGGCTATCCTCGGCGGGGCGGGGAGTCTTTATGGTGCCGTGCTCGGCGGCATGATCGTGGGCCTGTCGGAAAACCTTTCGGTGATGATCATTCCCACCACCTACAAACCCGCGGTGCCCTTTCTGCTGATCCTCGCGATCCTATATTTCAGGCCCGAGGGCATTTTCGGGGAACGTTCCAGATGATTGGCCTGGTCTCCTATATCGTCTTTTTCCTGATCCTGTCGCTGATCTTCGCCATCTCGGTGCTGGGGCTGAATCTGCAGTGGGGATTTACCGGACTCTTCAACGCAGGCGTCGCCGGTTTTACCGCGATCGGCGCCTATACGATGGCGGTCCTTACCGGGCCATCGCGGGACGCAATTTTCGGCGGATTTGAACTGCCCTTCGTCATCGGGCTGATCGGCGCGATGATTGCCTCGGGTATTGGGGCCCTGGTTGTCGGACTGGCAACCCTGAAGCTGCGACACGAATATCTCGCCGTCGCCACCTTCGGCATCGCCGTGACCATCCAGCTTGTCTGTCTGAACTGGGAATACCTGACAGGCGGCACCCTGGGCCTGATCGGCATCCCGAACCCGACCAGGGCACTGGCGGACGGGCCGCTTGCCCAGAACACGTTATACCTGTTGATCGTGCTGATCGTCATCGGGCTGACATTTGTCGCTCTGGAGCGGATCGTGAAATCACCCTGGGGACGAATGCTGAAGGCAATCCGTGAAGACGAGATTGCCGCGGCGAGCCTTGGCAAGTCTCCTGAACGCGTCCGGCTCGAAGCCTTCATTCTTGGTTGCATGATCATGGGACTTTCCGGGGCGCTATACGTGGCGTTCATCGGCTATGTCAGCCCCTGGGACTTCCTGCCGATCCTGACCTTCCAGATCTGGACGATGCTGATCGTCGGAGGCAGCGCCAACAATCACGGGGCCGTTCTGGGGGCGCTGATCGTCTGGGGCATCTGGACGATGAGCGGATTTGTCATCTCGCGCTTCATTCCGTCGGAAATCCAGGCGCAGGGCGGTGCGATGCAGGCGGTGCTGATCGGCCTGATTCTGGTGCTCACGCTGCTCATTCGACCTCGCGGACTGATCGGGGAAGAACTTCACATCTCGCGCCACGCCCGCTAGTAATGCTGGACAAGCGGCAAAATGCCGGATTTAATCCATGCGTGACGAACCACGGTCAATTTGACCTGACAGTAGAGCCGGAGAAACCGACTGACCGAACCAAACATGGGAGGACCATATGCTACGCAAAATCGGAATGGCGGCGATTGCCGCGGCAGTGACCGGGATCGGATCGGCAGCCTGGGCGGCTGACTGTCCGGTCAAACTGGGCGCGATCCTGCCCGTGAGTGGCCCAATGGGTCAGGTGGGTGAACGAATCTCGGAAACCGGCGCCTTTGCCGTCGAGCAGTTCAACGAGGCGGGCGGTGTGCTGGGCTGCGAGGTGGAATACGTTCTGCGCGACACCCAGGGACAGTCGACCGTTGGCGTCGATGCAGCAAAGAGCCTTGTTGACCTTGATGGTGTTCAGGCGTTGATCGGCGCCGTCTCCTCCGGCGTAAGTCTGCCTGTGCTGACTTCAGTCGCAGTTCCGTCCAAGGTCGTGCAGATGTCCTGCTGCTCTTCGTCGGAAAGTTTCACCGCGCTCGCCAAAGAGGGAAAGACCGATGGCTACTGGTTCCGCACCTACGCCACAAACCGTAGCCAGTCGGCGATGGGCGCGAAGCTGACAGTCGAAAGCGGGTTCGAGCGAACCGCGGTGATCTATGTCAACACGGATTTCGGCGTTGGTCTGGCCAAGCGTTTCGAACAGGACATTGCCAAGCTCGGTGGCTCGATCACCTCGATGGTGGCCTATAACGAAAGCCAGCAAAGCTATCGCGCCGAGGTCACAAAGGCATTGGAGGGCGACCCGGATTCGCTCTTTCTCGTGGCGTTTCCCGTGGACGGAGCGACGATCACGCGCGAATGGCTGTCCCTTGGAGGAACCGACAACCTGATCGTGAACAATTCGCTACGATCTGACGACTATTTCGCGGCCGTGGGATCGCAGTACCTTCAGAAACTGCAGGGATATGACAGTGCGCAGCCGCGGCTGCCGTCCGTCGACAGCTTTAACGAGATGTTCGAGGCCCGCTTCGACAGCCCGCCCAACGGCCCTGGTCTGCATTCCGTCTACGATGCGGTCACGGTGGTGCTTCTGGCGATGGAAGCCGCTGGCGAGATCAATGGTGAGAAGATCCGCGATCAAATCCGTATGGTGACATCGCCCGACGGCGAGGAGGTCTACCCCGGGCCTGAAGGTATCGCACGCGCCAAAGCGTTGCTCGCCGAGGGCAAGACCATCCGGTATGTTGGCGCCACCGGCGCACTGGCCTTCGATGAGAACGGCGACGTCCAGGCTCCAAAAATGACCTGGAAACTCGAAGGCGACGAGAATGTCGAAACCAGCTATATGAGCACGGCTGAAGTTGCGGAATTCCTCAGTATGCTCGACGAATAAGCGATGATTTCTGATCAGAGGGGGCGTTGCGGCGCCCCCTTTTCCGTGCGCGAAAGGGAGCGCCATGGCCGACGGGCGCAGTCATGTCTTTAGCGGTTCGATCTATGAGGAGATGGCGGGCTACGCCCGTGCCGTAGTCGTTGACGATAGGATTTTCGTATCCGGCACCGTGGGCGTCGACTTCTCCAGTGGTGAGATGGCCGAGGGTGCGGAAGCGCAGACGGTCACTGCGCTTGACACCATAGAGGCAGCATTGACGGAGGCGAATTCCGGCCTGCATGACATCGTGCGGGTGCGGGTCTTTGCACCGGATCCCGATGATGTGATGGCCATCGCTGGCGTGCTGAAGGATCGGGTCGGGTTCACCAGGCCCGCCAATACCACGGTCTGCTCGCCACTTGCCGTACCCGGCGCGCTGGTCGAGATAGAGGTCGAGGCGGTCCGCGGCTCTGGCACGCCGAAATGAGCTGCAACACAGCCTTCATTCGAATCAACCGATCAGCGGAAGATGTTTTCGCCTTCATGGCGGCGCCGGAAAACATGAGCCTTTGGTCCTTTGGCACCTGGAGAACCCGGATCGACGACACCGGGCTGGTGCGCGGCACTTCGATCAGGGACGGTTCGGTGATCCATGTGCGAATCGCACCACATACCGACCAGCTTCTGATCGATTACCATGTCGGAACTTCGCCAGAGGCCCTTACGCCGCGGATCTTCGTGCGTGTGACACCGGAGGTCGTGTTCGGCGATCGCAACGGTGCAGGGCTGGCCATGACCGTCTTTCGCAGCGCGGACATGGACGACGCGCGATGGACCAGCATCAAGGCCACGCACCGGGTCGAACTGGACATCATCAAATCGGCGTTGGAGACCGGCCATGACCATCGCTTCACCTGACCGGTTCCACCTGACAGAGGAACTGGAAATTTCCAGAATTCTGAACGGGCTCTGGCAGGTGGCGGATATGGAACGTGGCGGCGATGCGCTTGATCCCGACGCCGCCGCACTCCACCTGGTGCGCTATGCTGAAAGCGGTTTCGACACGTTCGACATGGCCGACCACTATGGCAGCGCCGAGGTCATCGCCGGTCGCCTCCTGAACCAGCACCCGAGTGCAAGGGTCTTCACCAAATGGTGCCCGCCGCCCGGCCCGATGACGTCCGAGATCGTGCGCGCCGGGGTCCAGAACCGGCTCGACAGACTCGGTGTCGACGAGGTCGATCTGCTACAGTTTCACTGGTGGAACTTCGAGCATCCCGCCTGGCTCGAGGCGCTTCACGAACTGTCACGGCTGCGAGACGAGGGCCTGATCCGGGAAATCGGTGTTACCAATTTCGACGCCGCCCACCTGCACCTGGCCCTGGCTGACGGTGTGCCGATCCGAACCAACCAGGTGGTTTGCTCGCTGCTCGACCGCCGTTTTACCGGACCGCTGACTGAGACCTGCGCCCGCCACGGGGTCAGCCTGCTGGCATATGGCACGATTCTGGGCGGATATCTGTCCGAGAAGTGGCTGGGCCAGCCCGAGCCTGCCGATGTCTCCGACTGGAGCAAGATGAAGTACCGCCGCTTCATTGACACTGCTGGCGGCTGGGAGAGCTACCAGGCGGTGCTGGCGGCGACATCGAGGATCGCGGCCAGACATGGCGTTTCCGTCACCAACGTCGCCTCGCGCTGGGTTCTGGAACAACCGCATGTCGCCGGGGTGATCATTGGCATCCGTCCTGGAGAGAGCGATCATCGGGCGGACAACGCCAGACTCTTCCAGTTTGCCCTTGATGCCGACGACCACGCCGAACTGAACGCGGCGTTCGCTGGCACCTTTGCCATCCCGGGTGATTGCGGCGATGAATACCGAAAGCCACCTTTCCTGACCGCCAGTGGCGATCTCAGCCATCACGTCAGCACCATTCCGCCGGCATTTGACACCGACACGCTTCCGGGAAACCCGTCCGTCCGCCGGGTTCTGTCCGGAACCAGGTGGGAGACGACCGCCGGTTACTGCCGCGCGCGGCGCGTTGGCGACAGGATTCTCGTGTCCGGCACTACGGCGACTGCTGGCGTCGACCGGGTCGTTGCCAGGGGCGACGCGGCGGCGCAGACGACCTATATTCTCGACAGGATCATCGGTGCCGTCAGCGCCCTTGGCGGCAAGGTCGAAGACATCGTCCGCACCCGCATATACCTGACGGACATCGCCGATACCGAAGCTGCCAGCGCGGCGCATGGACATGTGTTCAGCGCCCTGAAGCCGGCCAACACCCTGATCGCGGTCGATTGTCTGGCGGGTGATTATCTGGTCGAGATCGAGGCCGAGGCGATCGTCGCGCCCTAGCTGTCGCTGGACCAGTAGGGTGTGCTCCGCGCCTCGGGCAATCCGGTTGTCTCGGCGTGGCTGAAGCTGCGCCTGGCGATGCGGGTGATTCGGAACCGCCCACCACAATGCGGGTCCGGGCAGGCGACCTCGGCATCCGTCGACATCCAGTCGTTCGGATCCGTGTCGCGTTGCTTGGCGGGAAGAAGCGGCAAAACCGCAGCAAGGGCGTACATCGACACTTTCTGCCCTTTCGCGAAAACGAGGTTCTCTCCCTCGACGGTGAAATACTCGCCCTCTATGTGTCGACAGACCGGCTGACGTCCATCCAGCACAACCTCGACCTTTAGGTCAAACAGGGAGAATTCGTCACTGTCCTGCTTCATTCGGGATCGTCCCCATGTCGCCAATGCACTGAAGCCCATACACCAGAAGCGGATTTGAACACCGTACCCCGGAAGAAATCAACCGATTCCCAACGCCTGCATCCACACGGATTCAGACCTGCACTCGACAATTGGTGTCACGATACAACCTAGTGGTGCTCCATCATTGTATCGCTGGGTATAAGGACTTCAGCCTGATCCGTGCGTCTTCCGCCGTGAACCGCCAGTCCACCTTTCCACCCGACCCGTTGCGCCGCTCCTGCTAGGCCGCCACTTCCCTTATCATGGTGGGCTGGTCCGGTATCCGCCGGTCCAGGCACTGTCGGCTGAGGACGCCGATCTCGATCTCCGCCATGTTCAGCCAGCTGCCGTGCTTTGGCGTGAGGACGATGTCCAGCCGCGAGGCGATCCGGCGGGCCTCCTCCGGCGGGAAGGTCTCGTAGAGTGACCCGGTGCCGTGCGTGTTCAGGTTGTCCATCACCAGCGTGACGCGCTTTCCCGGGAAGTCCTCGTCGACCAGCTTCCTGATCTGTCGGGCCCAGTCCCGTTTCGTCCTCGTGTCGGTCACCGCGACGCGTCGCCAGCCTTCGAGCGGGGCATGGAACATGAAGATGCCGGACACCCCGTTCCGGAGGTGTTCGAAGTCGTGGATCTCCGGGCGTCCCGGCCGGGCCGGGACCGGCGTGACGGTTTCCCGCGTCTGCTGTTTCGAGGTCTCGTCCATGCAGACCAGGACCTCGTCATCGGCGTAATCCCTCTGGTATGTATCGAGGACCTGTTCCATCCGGGCTACGAACTCACCACTTTTCTTTGCCGGGATGCAGTAATACTGCGTCTTCCATGGCTTGAGGCGGTTTTTTTTAGCGTCTGCCGCACCGTTTCCTCACTGATCGAGTCGACGACCTCCAGTTCCACCAGCCCGTGGCGACCAGCCTGGCCTCCGCGGCGCCATCGAGGCTGCGGGCCTTGCGGTTCGCCTGCTCCTTACGCTCAAGCGCACGCTCCAGGCCGTCCAGGACGCAGCGCTTCCGGAGACGCTCGACCGTGCTGGGATTGCTGTCCGTGATCCGCGCGATCTCCTCATCCGTGTACTGCCCTTCGTTGAACTCACCCTGGTCGGCGAGAACCAGGATGTGTGCCCGCTTCCTCCGCTCCTTCGAGGACGTGCCGTAGACAACCTCCTTCAGTTCCCGCCTTTCCGCCTCTTCGAGGATTACCCTGTAGACCCGCTTTCCCGCCATTGGTTCCGCTCCCGTGCTGCCCGTTACGCCCGTCCTCCGCGGTGGCCCTTTCCACAGTGTGGCGGGCCCATTCCTTTTCGCGAAGGGTTTCCTCTACCATACCACAGATGACGGCCAGGGCAAAGGACCGGATCGGCTGGCCAGCGGTGGAAAGATCCGCCATTCAATGCAGGCAAGCCACTAGGTGCGTTCTCTGTCACCGGACTATCGGCTGCGGCAGACGAGAAATTGCCAATATACGACACCGCCTGTGGCCCAACCTCTCCGAAGCGTCCGCGGCACAGCGAACGACGACCGGTTCTGCGAATCCTGGTGTATCTCCGAAAGGGAGTTCGGCAAATTCAAATTCTGATCACCGCTGCGGTCGGATCATTCTCCCCTGCCCCGCATCGCATGAGTTAAGCCGTCCCAAAGCGAAGATCGGAAAATATTCTGACCTGCTCAAGATTGGCGGGAGGTGGGGGCCTGTAAACATGGCCCTTTGGCCTGCATGATCCGTTCCCCTACAACTCAATGAGGCCACTCGGAAGCGCAGCACTCGAAGTGGGGATGGGGGATCGAATTGGCGGCTTCAGGAAAACGTCGCCGATAGAAGCGGAACCAGCCGGGGTACTGAATGTCGACTCTGCCGCTTACCGGGGCTCCCTGCCCGTCTCAGAATCATTGGCCCCGGAGAAGTTCCAACGTCCTGCACCAAGAGCGGGGGCCGCTCGGTCGAGGGACATATCGCTGCGTGAAAAGCGGATGGGGCTGCGCAGCCCGTCAATGCCTTCCGGCGAAATGCGTAGGCCGCGTGCCACGATCTGCGGGTCATTCAGGGCTTCCGCGACGCTGTTAATCGGCCCGCTCGGCACGCCTGCGGCCTCCAGCGCCATGATCAGATCCGCCTTTGTTCTGGCAGAGAGACGCTCAGCCAGCATCGGGTAGAGCGACTCGCGGTTCTCAACCCGAGCGGGATTGGTGGAAAAGCGTGGATCCTCTGCAAGATCCGCCAGCCCGAGCACTCCACACAGCGCGGTAAACTGCCGATCGTTCCCGCAAGCGATGATCAGGTGACCATCCGACGCCGGAAATACCTGGTAGGGAACGATATTCGGATGTGCGTTGCCAAGCCGCCGGGGCATCTTCCCGCCAAGCAGGTGATTTGCGGCCTGGTTTGCCAGCACGGCCACACCGCAATCCAGCAGCGACAGATCAAGATGTTGGCCAATCCCTGACCTGGCCCGTTCCGCGAGGGCGGCCTGAATTCCTATTACACCATATAGACCGGTGAATATGTCAATCCACGCAACTCCGATCTTCTGTGGCTCACCCTCTGGCGTGCCGGTCAGATCCATGATTCCGCACATTCCCTGAATCAGGAAATCGTAGCCAGGCTGCGCCGCACGTGGTCCATCCTGCCCGAATCCGGTAACCGAGGCATAGATCAGGCGCGGGTTGAGTTCAGCAAGGCTATCAAAATCGAGTCCGAACCTGTGCAGTCCGCCCACCTTGAAATTCTCGACCAGCACATCGGCCTCGCCAATCAGATCTTTCAGCCGGGCCAGATCTGCGGGATCGTGGAAATTGCAGATTACCGAGGTTTTTCCGCGATTGGCGGCATGGAAATAGACCGCGTCACTGTCGCTGCCGCCATCGGGGCGGAGACGATCGATGAAGGGTGGCCCCCAGTGGCGGGTGTCGTCGCCTTCGGGAGCCTCGACCTTGATGACTTCGGCACCGAGGTCGGCAAGTGTCTGCCCGATCCATGGCCCAGCGAGAATGCGCGCCAGCTCGACGACCTTCAACCCCGTGAGCGGTGCCTTCCCGATCATTGCATGACTCGGGCGACAGCCTGGATGCCGGTGATTGCCCGGCCGAGGGTCAGCGCGTGCACGTCCTGTGTCTCTTCGCTGGTGTTGATGGTTTCAACGATTTGGGAGCGCCGGATCATGGGGTATTCGGCCGTGTGACCGTTTCCGCCATATGTGTCAAGGGATATATGCATTATCAATCTCCTTGCCGCAGTTGCTGCGTTTGACGAATATGATCATCCTGAACGCGAGGTGGTACGCTTCGAACAGTCGCCCAACTCGAAGGAATTTCTACGGATGGAGGGTGGCGACTGTCTGTACGCCTAATCCATCTGTTAAATCGCATGGCGGCCAGCGGTGGGAGGAATGCTTCGGTCCCAATCCGGAGCCGCGTGTTCGGTGGACGCAATCTTCACCGAAATTTGCCCGGCTGCTTCAGCCATCAGGCATCAAGCACCAGTGTCCTGGTTCTGGAACGCGAACAGCAGACCGTGATATGGGTGTTCGAGGCTTTTTCCAGATCCGTCTGCACCAGGTCGCGGTGATCCGGCATCCCTTCGAATACGCGGGTCAGGCAGGTGCCACAAACCCCCGACTGGCACGAGACCTGAACAGGTACGCCATGCTCCTGAAGTTTCCGGGCGATGGTTTCTCCGGGCTGCACGTCGAACGTCTTGCCCGAACGCTTCGCAACAACGGTGAACGGAGCTCCGTCGGTGTCGATCTCGGCACCAAACCGTTCGAGGTGAATGAATTCTGTCGACCAGCCATTCGCCTTTGCCGCGCTGACCACGAAATCCATAAACCCGTTAGGCCCACAGACATATAGATGGCTGTCTTTCGAACCATCCGCAAAAACCCTGTTGATGTCCAGCTGCTGCTCTTTGGGTCCGCTGTCCACATGGATGTGGACTCTGGAGCCGTAGCGAGCCAGCTCTTCCGTGAAAGCCAGACGATCTGGAGTGCGGCCGCAATAATGCATCTCCCATGCCGCACCTCTGGCTTCAAGCTCATAGGCCATGCTGAGAATCGGCGTAATGCCGATTCCGCCGGCAAACAGGATCGCGTGTGACACGCCTTCCTGCACCGGGAAGTTGTTACGAGGACGGCTGATACGGATCCTCTGGCCCTGCCGGAACTGCGCATGGATCGTCGACGATCCCCCTCTCGAGTCAGGATCAAGCTGGATGCCAAGTCGATACCTGCTGCGATCAGAAGGTTCTCCTGTCAGGGAGTACTGGCGAATCAGACCCGAGCGCACATGGACATCCACATGCGCGCCCGCCTCATAGGCTGGCAGTTCGCCACCATCCACGCCCTCCAGATCCAGAGCGATGATGCCGTTGGCCGCTTCGCTTCGAGTCCTGATGGCCATGTCGAGCCAGGGACTGGCTGTGGCGGCACTGTCGCCTGGCTTCTCCAGCACCTCGCTCGCCAGGTGCACCCTGACCGGCATTTTCGAATAGGCGCGGATCGAGTTGTTCATGGCCACGACCGGATCACCCGTCAGTTCGAATCTCTCGACGCGGCGGCGAAGGGCTTCCAGCAGAAGGATGATCTCCCGCCGCGCCAGATGCATACCCATGCACATATGTATCCCCTGCCCGAATCCGACCTGGTCGTGCACTTCACGGGTCACGTCGAAACGGTCGGGGTCGATGAATTTCCGTTCGTCGCGATTGGCACTGGCATAGATCACCAGAACGCGCTTTCCCCTAGGAATTATGTGGCCTGCGATTTCGGACTCCTCGGCGACATAGCGCGTGAACGCCCTGATCGGCGTTGCCATCCGCACGGCTTCCTCGACCGCATTCGGGATGAGCGACGCATCGGCACGGATCTTTTCCCACTCATCCGGATGGTCGGCCAGGAACTTGACGATCTGCCCAGTGGTCGAGATCGTCGTGTCGAGGGAGGGGTTGATGTAGTCACGCATAAGCTGGGAGCATGTCTCATAGGAAAGACCGCGCTGCGGACCCACTTCGAAGATCCGTTTTGCCCAACCACCATCCTTGAGTTTTTCCGGGCGTCCGTATTCCAGCAGAAAATCACGTAGGTCCCTGAGATCATCGAATGCCTGACGTGTCCGCTCGTTTTCGGTGCTGAACAGGTTGAATGTCGCCGAGGCCCATTTCAGCATCTGATTATGGTCCACGGCGCGGGGTAACCCAACCAGTTCAGCGACAATCGTGACGGGTAGATACCGCGCGAAGTCGGAGACCGCATCAAATTTGCCGCGGGCACAAAGCGTATCGATCAGGTCATCGGCGGCCGCTTTCAGTAGCGGCTCGATCTCCTTCAGCGCGCCCGGGAGCAGTGGCTCCGATGTAACGGAGCGTGTAAGATCATGCTGCGGCGGATCGGAGTTCAACGTCGAGCCAACGAGAATGTCGTTGACCTTCTGCAGAGGCGAGACACCACGCGAGCTCACGAAGCGAAGCGGCTGGCGCAGAACCTCACTGACCTCCCTGTAACGCGGCAGCGCGTAGAGGTCGTGCCTATCCAGATAGACGACGGGCCCCAGTTCACGCAGTTCGGCATAGACGGGGTAAGGATCAGTGATCGTCTCATCGGAATAGAAGTCGACCGACGAAACCGGAATTCCGTTGGCAATGTGAGCCTGTATGTTCATGCGCAGACCTCCTCTGCCCATCGGTGCGGATCCCGAAGATCATCACATCCGCCTGTCTCAGGGCAGCGAAGCCAGCAAGCGCGATGTCCTCTCCCCTGATCCGGTTCGATGCAGGCGAAAACGGGAATCCTGAGATTTCCGCTTTGCGCATCATCTACCGGATCGTCCGGTACCGGTAGGCCGAATCATGACAGCAACCAATGTTGCGACCGAGCTGCCGTTTAGCAGCACCGAGAATGAATATCAGCAGGAGCTCTACAGCCAACCAGCCACCGAATCGGCTCTTTACCAGTTGGGTCATCCTGTCAGGCAACCGGATCAGACACATGCGGACATTTTCATGACCTCAAGGCTCCTACATCCCGACGGGTAGCGCCGGAACGCGTTCCCGGATTCTGACACCTGGTCGGATGCTGGCGATGTCCGGGGAATTCTCACAGATTAAATCCAGATATTTTCATGAAGAAACCAGGGTTCGTTGACAATCATCTGGCGGTGATCACGGTCGCCGCCAGAAGAAACGTCGCCCGAAAGCTTGCCGCCGTTCTGTCGTAACGGGTCGCGACGGCCCGGAACTCCCCGCTTCTGGCGAGGAAACTGTCGATCCGGTGGCGCCAGCCATACATCACCCGGTCATGCTCACGCACCGCCTTCCTGTTCGACCGCGACGGAATCACCACTGCCGATTCGCGCCGCCCGGCCTGGAGACCGGCCAGTCAGCACCGGACGCCCGGTCCGCGACCAGCGCCCCGAAAATCCGGCCCTCCAGGACCCTTCAGGTCGTGGGCCTGGCCCGCAGGGATGGCGATGTCGACCAGGTAGCCGGGCGCGTCGGTCATCGCTAGGACCCTGCCGGTCAGGCCTCCCCGCGAGCGTCCGGCCCGAGGCCTGTCACTCCCGGGGTACCCTTCCGACCCGGAAGCATGTCCCGGATCCGTTCCCGCATGTCATCCGTCAGGACCTGCCTGCCTTCGCCCATCATACTGCCCCCGGTTGCCTGAATGGCCGTTTCGGCCTTTGCTGGCGGCACCGTAGCCGATTCGGTCCTGTCGTTCAGATTCAAATGTCAATGGGCCCTAGGTCTACCGTGTAATGACAAAAAGGACTGAACGACAGGAATCTGTTGCTGTATGCCGGCACCATTATGGCACAGTCCCAGATCAGCCGCACCTTGCGCGGCGCGGCGGCGCGCTCGCGGATTGGCGCGATCCTGTCGCAGGAACGGTTTGACAGCCGCAGGGCTCTCGGCCGCAGGATCTGCCGGGAGTTCGGGTTTGTCGACAGGTTGGGTCGTCTGCAGGTTGCGGGATGCATGAAAGCCCTGGCGGGCCTTGCCGACAGCTCGCCGGACATTGTCCTGCCGCCTCCGCAGGTGAAGGCGGTGGACAACAGGCCCCGTCAATTCGTGACGGGTGTGCCGGAGCCGACCGGGGTTCCTCCAGATCTGTCGAAGATTTCCGGGCTCGGGATCACGTTGGTATCGACGGCCGCGGAACGCACTCTGTGGAACACCCTGATCGCGCGCGAACATCCGCACGGGATGGCGGTCTTCGCCGGCTGCCAGCTGCGCTATCTGGTGGGCTCGGCGCATGGCTGGCTTGGTGCGGCCGGGTTTTCCGCCGCCGCGTTGCGGGTAGCGGCGCGCGACCGCTGGATGGGCTGGAGCGACGTCCAGCGCCGGGACCATCTTGACCGCGTTGTCTGTCTGAGCCGTTTCCTGATCCGGCCCTCGGTGCGCTGCCCGCACCTGGCCAGCCATCTGCTCGGCCGCATCCTGCGTCGCCTGCCGCGGGACTTCGAGGGGCGCTACGGTTTCCGCCCCTATGTCGTTGAGTCCTTCACCGATGCGGGGCAGGATGGCATCTGCCTGCGGGCGGCCAGCTTCCTGTGCGTCGGCCGGACCGCGGGCCGTGGCCGTCAGGATCGCGCCAGGCGGCGGGCGAAGACGGTCAAGATGGTATTCATGTATGAGCTTGCCCGGGGCTGGCGGAAGAGGCTCGGGGTTCCCGAGGTCACCCATGCGCCGGTTCTGGAGCCGGGGGACGGGACGGACGCGGCGGACTGGGCCGCAAACGGGTCTGGAGGAGCGCCATTGGGAGACAGGCGGCTATCGGCGCGTCTGGTGAAGAGCGCGGGTCTGCTGGCGGCCTATCCGGGCGGCAGGATCAACGCCAGCAGCGCCAGTGACAGCACGGCGATCAGCGCCTTCTACCGTCTCATCGAGATGCCGGCGGAATCAGCGGTCACGGTCGCGAACATCCTTGCCCCGCATCGTGAGCGCAGCATTCGGCGCCTGCGCGGTCAGCACACGGTGCTGGCGATCCAGGATGGCACGGACCTGAACTTCGCGCGGCGTCCGGGCACCGACGGGCTGCAGCTGATCGGCAGGAACCAGACCGGTGCGAAGAGCCTCGGCCTGCATCTGCATGCGACACTGGCGGTGACGGACACGGGGCTTCCGCCTGGTGTTCTCAGACTGGGATTTGACGCGCTGAAGAAGCGGCCGGAAGCGGCCGAGGCGCAGCGCGGGACCCAACGATGGATTGACGGTTTCGAGGATGTGGTCGATGCCGTGCGCGAGGTTGGTGGCAGGACGCGGGTGATCTCCGTGTGCGATCGGGAGGCGGACTTTTTCGAGCTGTTCGATGCCCGGCGCCGTCATCCACGGGTGCACCTGCTGGTACGGGCGAAGCATGATCGGGTGCTCGGGCCGCGTCAGCCGAAACTGTTCGCGACCATGAGCGGCGGCGCACCCGATGGCCGGATCGACGTGGAGATCGAAGGGTTGACGGAGCGGCTGAAGTCCAGCCGCAGGAAGGCGCGTCCCGCCCGTCGCAGGCGTCTGGCGAACTGCGAGCTGCGGTTCCGCAGGGTGACGCTGCCGGCGACAGCGGCCGTGGAGGGCGCCGAACCGGTCCAGGTCACCGCGGTCCATATCGTGGAAACGGCGCCGCCGGAGGACGGGCCCCCGGTCCAGTGGTACCTGCTGACGACGCTCGAGGTCAAAACCGCGAAGGAGGCGGCGGAGGTTGTCGGCTACTATCTCCAGCGCTGGCGGGTGGAAGACTTCTTCCGGGTCCTGAAGTCAGGCTGCCGGGTCGAGTTCCTGCTGTTCCGCACCGCCGACCGGCTGCAGCGGGCCATCGCCATCAACGCCGTGATCGCCTGGCGGATCATGGTCATGACCCTGCTTGGACGACAGGTTCCCGCCTGCGAGCCCGAACTGATGTTCACCGATCATGAGCTCGACTTTCTGCGCGACTATGCGCACGAGCACGGCCTGACGGCACCGGACCAGCTTGGCGATGCCGTGCAGCTCGTGGCCCATCTCGGAGGCTATCGCAACCGCAGGCATGACCCGGACCCCGGAAACCAGATCATGTGGCACGGCCAGACCCGCCTGAGCAGTGCCGCGCTGGGCCACCGAATCGGGTTCCTGGCTGGCCAGAGGCACGCCCTGAGAGAAAATCCATAACCTGTTGCGATGCAGACTTATCATCACTCGGTAGCCCTAGGTCTGTCGAATCTGGATCTTTCTTCCCCCAATTCCAGATTTCGGAGTAATTTTCGTTAAATCAATTGGATACGGAAGGAAGACCTGGAACTGGGAGACTGCGTTCGGGAGCATCGAACCTCTGGAGCGACCGTAAGACCCGCCGCGGACTTCATGAAACGCCATCTATTCGCCTTCCGATGAGGATGGGCTGAGGTGAAGGATGCATCAATGTAGTCGGACTTCGGAGCCTGGGAGCAGCATCTCACTGTGTTTCCTATAAAGCTGTCAGAAATATGTGGAAGAAGAAATGGTAAAATTCCGTATGCGATTGCCCCAATGGGAATCATCGTAGGAGATGAGGACACCGTTGCGGCTATCCGAAGGACGATGATATCGGTAAATCCCGGGAAGATTGGCGGGATTCAGGGAGTGAAGCCATGCTTTCACCTGCACAGACGGAATTCTATTTCGAGAATGGGTATCTACTGGTTGAGGACGTCCTGTCACCCCAACAGCTCAGAAAAATGCAGGAGATCACCTATGATTTCATTGAAAGATCACGCTCGGTCACAAGGAGCGATGAAATCTACGATCTGGACGAGGGGCATTCGGATCGCACTCCCAGGCTGACGCGCATAAAACTGCCACATAAACAGCATCCGTTCTTCTGGGACGTCCTGAGGAATTCAGCAATCACCGATGTGCTTCGCGAGCTCGTTGGCCCGAATGCCGTCCTTCAGACCTCAAAACTGAATGCGAAAGCGCCCGGTGGCGGCGCTGCCGTGGAATGGCATCAGGACTGGGCCTTCTATCCCCATACCAATGACGACATGCTGGCATTTGGCGTCATGCTTGAGGACGTGACCGAACATAACGGTCCACTTCAGGTCATTCCCGGCTCCCACAAAGGTCCGGTTCTCAGCCATAACGGTAGAGACGGAATATTCTGCGGTGCGGTTGATCCAGAAGATCCGGACATCGATCTGGAAAAGGCGGTTACGATAACCGGCAAGGCGGGAAGCATGTCCATCCATCATGTGCGCACGTTGCATGGGTCCGCTCCCAACCTGTCAGACCGTGCGCGGCTGATGCTGTTCTATGAGTGCGGCGCTACGGATGCCTGGGCCGCTCATGGGTGGGTCAGCCTATCTGCAGCGACTGCCGCAGAGCGCGCAGTGGGAGGATCTGCTCGACCGCGTAATCATTGGCGAACCGGTTCTGGAGCCACGTATGGCTGAGGTTCCCGTGCGGCTGCCACTGCCTCCCGCCAGAGACGTCAGTTCAATCTTTCAGCTGCAGAAATCGGGAGGTGCGAAAAGCGCGTTTTCACCGGTTTCGAACTGACGCCCCTGAAGCAGTCGGACCTGGAGCCATATGAACCGGAGCCCTGGCCCGGAATCCGGTGACTGACCATCGGTCCTGTCCTTCTCACGCGAGTGCGTAGCCATCATCATTTCCATCATGTGTGATGAGACCACCCACCATGAGTCCATCCCTGCCTGCCGGATGGAAAGGATACAGCCTTGGATCCTGCTGAATCGGTGACAGGCTCGGTGAGCGGGGAAAACGTGACGTGGAGCTTCCTACACGGGTTCCCGTGGCCGCAGCGTCCGGGAGCGATTCATCAGCACGCTTTCGGGCGGTTGACGTCCACGGTCAGAACCCGAACCCAATCAGGACTCCGCAGGTCATGAGGCCGGCAGTGGTCAATGCGGTGGCGCCAACAGGATCACCTCGAAACCGGGTCTGACGGCAACAGCCCAAAGCCTGGTTGCCGGATGCATCCGATCAATTTTCAATTGGCATTCCGAAGACCAGGGCATCCTCGACGGCAAAGACAGGGCCGATTTCAAACTCGGGTCCCGACTCTACCAGTCCACTGATGTGACCACTCGCCGTCACCTTGACCCCAACCGCAGCTTTGCTGTCGTCGAATTCAGATTGGCACCTCTCCGTCGGACACCAAACGCCACATTTCTTCCTCGGGAACTCCAGGGATGGCTTCCAGGAAGAGTCCCGATACAGGCATTCCGGACTCCCCCATTACCGTCCCCTTCTGGCAGGGCATATCCAGACCAGTTGGGACCAAGGGAAGCGTCACGCGGAACCGCCTATCAGGAGATGCCAAGCGCTGCACAGTCCTGAAGCGCATCACTCTCACGCCTTCATGGCTCCGTCCACGACGAATTCATGCCCCGAGCAGTGGCTTGAATCGTCAGACGCCAGGAACAGGACCATTTGTGCGACTTCGTCCACCGTACCCATTCGACCCAGGGGTACCCGGCCATCCAGCCTGTGTCGCGTGCTGCCCATTTCATCCATCATGCGAGTATCAATAAGGCCGGGATGCACCGAGTTGACCCGAACCCCGAAAGGAGCAAGTTCCACCGCGGCGGATTTGGTCATCCCGCGTACCGCCCATTTGGTCGCTGAATAGGCATGGGCTCTTGGCGCGGATGCGAGCCCGGCGATTGAGGACAGATTGATGATGCTGCCCGCCCCCTGCGCCTTCATCACCGGCGCGATGCGTCGCATACCAAGGAAGACACCCGTTTGATTGACGGCGACCAGACGGTGCCAAAGATCAAGCGAGGTCTCCACGAGCCCCTTGAGACGAAACAGGCCGGCATTATTGACAAGCACATCGACGCGGCCATGGAGATCAATGGTCCCGCCGACCACCCGGTCCCAATCGCCCTCTGAAGACACGTCCTGGGGTATGAAGGTACAGCCGGAGCCAAGCCGACCCGCCACTTCGGCTCCCAATGCCTCGTCAACGTCCGTTATGATCACCTTTGCACCGGCCTCCAGAAACAGCTCAGCCTCAGCCGCTCCCTGCCCGCGGGCCCCTCCGGTGATAAGGGCGATCCTACCGTCCAGACGGTTCATTTCGGGCCCATGAAACAGGTTGCGATGCGTGTCATTGTTTCACCCATTCGTCGATGAATTCGGTAAGGCGTGAAGGCAGGGGCGGAACCACCAGGCCAGGCGCATCCGGCAGATCAACCTTCCCTTCCGAGATGGTCAGGACATCACCGCATAGCTCGGTCCTGAGTGGGTTGGCGTTAACGTCCATCTCGCACACGGACTCACTGCCTACAGCGGCCGTGACGGACAGCGCCGCCATCTGCCCCACGGCGGTGCCCATAAAATGAGGCCACAGCAAGGTTCCATCCGGCATTTTCCCGGCCAGATCAAGCGCACCCGTAACCCCTCCCCACTTTGCCACGTCGGGCTGCAGCACCTTCATACCAGCATCTGCCATGGTCAGGAAATCGTCCAGGCTGCTGATATTCTCTCCACCGGCCAGTGGAATGGAAGTGGAGTGGGCAAGCTCCTTCCAGTCCGCCGGGTCGGAATTCGCCGGCAGAGCCTCTTCGGCAAAGGCAAGGTCAAGGTCTTCCAGCGAAGCGAGAAAATCCTTGGCCGCGCCAAGATCCCAGGACTGGTTGCAGTCGATCATCAGTTGCCCACCCTCCGGGATGAGGCTCCGAGCATGTTCAATAACGCTCCGGTCAGCGCCGTTCAGATGGCCAATCTTCAGTTTGAAATGGGACTGGCCAAGATCGGCATGAACCGGGATCAGGCGGTCCAGATCACCAGCATTGATCGAGCTTACATAGGCGGGCGCACTGTCGTGGTTCTGCCCAAGATGGCCCGCCAGCGTCTGCCCGGCCTTGCGCAGCGCGAGATCCCAAAGTGCGGTGTCGATGCCAGCCAGGATATGTTCCAGAACCCGACCTTGCCCGATATGGAGGAAATAGATCGACAGACTCTCGCGCAGCCGGTCCTGAATCTCCCGCGGCTCAACAAAGGTCGCGCCAATCAGCCTGGCCGCAACCACATCCTCGATGATGTCCGCCTTATGGCGGTTCGCACGTGGAGGGAAATTTGCCCAGACCTCGCCCCAACCGTAACAGCCGTCGCTATCAGTGATCTTCAACAGCAGCGCTGGTCGGGTTGGCATCGTACCGATTGCCATTTCCGGCGAAACCCCGCCCGTAGCCCGGATGGGATAAGGATCGATTCCGTCAACTCTTATGTCCTGCCGGAATCCCAAATGCTCACCAGGTCACATAGGCGGAATGTTCGGTCGTGTAGAAATTGACCGCCGTGGGACCGACCGAATAGGCACCGACCCCGGAGTTCCTGATACCGCCGAACGGCATATTGTTGTCCGGCACGGTACCGTGGTTGACATGCATCATTCCGTTTCGGCTTTCCTGCAGAAAGCGCTGAATATTGGCGTTGTCGTTGGAGAACAGTGCCGAAGTGAGACCGAATTCGGTGCCATTGAGCACTTCCATCGCGTCGTCGAACGTTTCGTACTCAAGGATAGCAAGGACGGGTCCGAATATTTCGACCTGACCACCGGTGCTTCCATGCGCAACATTGTCCAATATGGTGGGAAGGAAGATATATCCGCCTTCGTGACCCGCACCATCGGCTGCCGACCCACCGGCAAGCGCAACCGCTCCTTCCTCAATCGCCCTGGCGGTCGTCGCGCCAACCTCTGTCCAGTGCGGCCCGTTGCACAGCGGTCCCATCTGCGACGCCGGATCCATGCCCGGACCGAGAATGATGGATTCGGCCCGTTCGGCAAGCAGCGATCTGGTCTCATCCGCCAGTTCCCTCTGCACCAGCACCCAGCTGATCGCGGTGCAGCGCTGACCACAGGTCTGCATGGCGGCGGCGAAAATCTGGTCAATCGTGCCATCCAGATCATTCGTGTCGTTCAGGATCGCCGCGTTCTTGCCGCCTAGTTCCAGCTGCACCGGAAGCAGGTTCTGCGCGGCTGCGGCATAGACAAGACGTCCCGTGGCCACGGAACCGGTGAAACTCAGACCGTGCACCTCGCCCTCGGCGATAATCCCGCTTGCCGTTCGTCCTGCCACCATGGCGATCTGGATCAGGTTCTCCGGGAAGTGATCCCTGGCGATCTCCGCCAGCATGTAGGATGCCGCTGGCGTGAACCGCGAAGGCTTCAGGATCACCGCATTGCCGAAAGCGACCGCCGGACAGATTTTTCTGAGCGGTGTCATCGCGGGGAAGTTCCATGGGCTGATGCAGAAGATCACACCACGTGGACGGCGCAGGATCTGGTTCGAAAAACCCGCACGGCCAGTGGCGACTGGCGTTCCGCCGTTACGGGCGGCCTCTCCGACCATGAAACGCCCCTCGGCACAGCCCTTGAGCGTCTCTGCCCTTGCTTCGGCGAGGATCTTTCCCTGTTCAAGGGTAATCGCTTCGGCAATTCCGTCGACACGGGTCGCAACCGCATCCAGGAAAGCGTTCAGGCGTTCGCCCCGCTCAAGCCCCGGCACCCTGGTCCATTCCGCAGCCGCGGAATTGGCCCGCTCGATGATCGCGGCAAGTTCGGCCTCGCCCGGAATTCCGTAGCGACCAACGGCTTCGGTGGGATTGGCCGGATTCCGGGTTTCGTAAGCGGTTTCGCCATCACCCCAGTGATATATGTGGCTCATCGCCTATCCTTTCCGCGCAAGGACATCTCGGGCGGCTTCGGCGATTGCCGTGCTGTCGAGGCCGAATTTCCTCATCAGATAGGGGGTCGTTCCACCTTCACAGAATCTGTCCTGTACGCCGATTCGCCGGAACGGCAGACCGATGCCAGCCTCCGCCAGAATTTCGGCCGTAGCCGACCCCAACCCACCGATGACATTGTGGTTCTCGGCCGTCACGATCGCACCGGTCACTTTCGCCCGGTCAACGATCAGATCAGCGTCAATGGGCTTCAGCGAAGCCATGTCGACGACGCTGGCCTCGATCCCTTCGGCGGTCAGCCTTTCGGCGGCATTCAGCGCTTCGGCTACGCAGAGGCCCGCAGCGATGATCGTCAGATCGCCCCCGTCGCGGCGGATCACGCCCCTACCGATCTCAAGCGGCAATGGCTCGAATGCCTCAGGTATGGTTTCCGGGCGTTTCATCCGCAGATAGACCGGACCGTCCCATTCAAGCGCCAACCTGACCGCAGCGGCGTGATATTCCGGCCCCGAAGGTTCAAAAATCGCCATGTTGGGAACCGAACGCAGGGCACCAACGTCTTCTATGGCCTGATGCGACACCCCGAGCAGTGTGGCAACGCCAGGCAGGAACCCGACGATCTTGACCGGTAGGTTGGGATAGGCGGCCTGCATCGTGATCTGGTCCAGCACCCGCTTGGTAATGAAGGCACAGAAGCTGTGGGCGAAGGGAATCTCACCAGAGCGCGCCATGCCGCCGGCAAGGCCGATCATGTTCGCTTCGGAAATTCCGGTATTGTGGAACCGGTCCGGTAATTCGTCGCGGAACCGATCGGTTTCCGTCGGCGGCACCAGATCCGCGCAGAGCGCGACAATTCGCGGATCCTTCATGGCCGCCTCAACCAGCGCATCACCATAGTAACGCGGCAGGGGCCTGAATGAGCGGTTGATGAAGTCGGCGGCTTCGAGTTTGGAAAGCGGTTTACTCATAACCGTGCCACCAATTCGGCCCGGGCGCTTCTGGAGACCTCTTCAGGAAAGCGGAGCTGGTGGAACATCATGCCCTCGAGTGAGGAGACCCCCTTTCCCATCACCGTGTTGGCCTTGATGAAGGTCGGCCTGCCTTTGGTCGCGCGGGCAAGATCAAACGCGTCCAGGAGGGCCTGGATATCGTTGCCATCGACCTCCTGAGGCGCAAACCCGAAGCTTTGCATCTTGTCGCAGAGAGGCTCCAGCGACATCACCCTGTCCATGGAACCTTCACACTGCACGAAGTTGTAGTCGACAATGACGCAGAGGTTGTCGAGCCCCCTGGCACCGGCAAACATGGCCGCTTCCCAGATCTGGCCTTCCTGCATCTCACCGTCACCGAGAATGGCATAGAACCTTGAGGCACGACCCTGGCGTTTTGCGGCCAATGCACAGCCGACCGCCACCGACAGCCCCTGTCCGAGCGATCCACAGGTCGCCTCGACAAAAGGTCCCATGCGTTCGGACGCATTTATTTCAAGCGTCGAGCCATCGGTGACATAGGTCTTCAGATCCGCAATGTCGAAAAAACCCCGTTCGGCCAGAGTCGCATAGAAAACCGCCGTGTTATGTGCGGTCGTCAGGAAGACACGGTCCCGATCCGGCCAGGCCGGATTACCTGGATCCATTGTCGCTTCCGCAAAGTATAGCGCGGTAAAAATATCCGCAGCTCCCAGGCCCTGCAGGACATATCCCTGCCCCGAAGGCGCGACCATATCAACGACATGCAGCCGCAGCCTTGCCGCGGTTCTCTCAAGCTCTTCAATATTGTGTTTGGATTTCACCAGCACGCCACTATAACATCAAAAGGCCCGGATCTTTAAATCAATGGAGCGAGGGAAACTGTCAAGATGAATCTTCAGTCGATGAAGCGGCAGGCAGTGCCTCTGCACGCCGAAGTGGCCGAGGTCCTGAGGCATCAGATCATGTCCGGGGAACTGCTCCCCGGCACACGACTTCCGGCCCTCAGGGAGCTGACCGAGAGGCTCGGGGTCGCACATATGACCGTGATGCAGGCAATGAATACGCTGGAGGATGAAGGCCTGATCGAAAAGCACTCGGGTAAGGGCACCTTTGTCAGGAAAGTCAAGATCCCTGACCGGATCTCGCTGCAGATGAAAGCCGAGATGTCCCAGATTCACTCAATGGTCGAACAGCTCGAAGTGTCGGTGCGCAGGGAGAGCGCCACCATCGAGAAGTCCGGGGATGGAAGGTATTTTCGCTGCATGCGGCGAATTCACACAAGAAGCGGGAAGCCCTTCTGCCAGGTCGACATCCAGCTGGACGACCAGATATATGATCTTGCGCCAAACAGGTTCGCCCAGGAAATCGTGGTTTCCGTCCTGCGGGATCTCGGGATTGACATCGCAAGGGCACGTCAGAAAATCACCATAGCATATGCGGATTTTGGCCTCGCTGGTGCGCTGAACATCAAGGTGAACTCCGCCGTCTTCAAGGTCTTTCGCGAGTTCTACGATGAAACCGGTCGCCTGATCTATTCGGCCAAACTGTTCTACCCCGGAGATCTGCTGGAGCTCGAGATCGAGTTTGCCACAAACGGTCCCGAACGGGAGGGAAGTCACGACCCCTGACAAGCGTGTTGACATTTCCCAGCCACTGATAAAGATACGGACATCTAGATCATTATGATTGACGGAATCAACAACGAAGCAACGGAGGGCTTCATGAGAAAGCTAACGAAACTCGCCGCCGCCAGTCTGGCCGCACTGAGCCTGAACGCCGGCGCCGCATTGGCCGAATATCCGGAAAAACCGATCAACGTGGTCGTATCATTCGCCGCGGGCGGCAACGCGGATATCGTTGCAAGGCTGAACGCCGAAGCACTGAGTGCGGAACTTGGCGTTCCGGTAAACGTCATCAACAAGCCGGGTGGTGCGCATATTCCGGCAACGATGAGCGTTCTTGAAGCCCCGGCTGACGGCTACACGATCTTCAACTGGTCGCCTCCCAGCTTCATGGTCGTTCCATTGACCCGGGACGTACCCTATTCGCCAATGGAGGATTTCATCCCGCTTTTCGCTGGCATTTCGGCATCGAACGCACTCTATGTCCGTGCTGACAGCCCCTATGAAACCTTTGAGGAGTTCATTGCCGCCGCCGGGGAAACCAAGCTCACCATGGGCGTCAACAACCTTGGTGCCCCGCCAAACCTGAGTGCGGTCCAGCTTGCCAGCCAGTTTGGACTTGAATTCAAGACCATCGCACTGAAGACGGTTCCGGCAACGCTCACCGGTCTGATCGGGGGACAGGTTGACGTAGCGGTTGGGCAGGTCGCCTCAATCCACCAGTTTGGCGATGAAATCCGCCCTCTGATCATTCTCGACAACAACCGTCAGGCGTTCTTCGAGAAGGACCTGCCTGGTATCCGCACCGTCGGCGAAGCCGTTCCGGGCAAGGAAGCGGGCGTCTGGGTCCATGGCGGGTTTGCCGTCAAGGCCGGTACGCCGCAGGAGATCGTCGACAGGCTTCTGGCCGCAACTGAGGTCCTGAACTCGGAAGAACTCACGTCGAAGCTTCCGAAAAGCGTCGGCTGGAACTGGGTACATGGACCTGACGCTGTGCGCGCACTGTATCAGGAGGGTGTAGATCTCTACACTCCAATCCTCGAAGGTCTGGGACTGCTCCACAAGTAACGCCAAAACCGATCCGCGCCGTGAAACTGCCCACGGCGCGGATTTCATCATCCGCCGGAGAAGATTCCATGCTGCCTCAGCGGTTGGCCAATATCGTCTTTATGGCTCTGGTCCTGGCGGGCTGCGTCTACATGGCGGTGCTGGCGCAGGGATTTGAAGCCGCGGGACTTCTCGCAAGTTCAGGACTTCCATCGAAATTCTTTCCACAGCTGATACTTGGCTTCATCGGCATCTGCGCCCTTGGTGTTCTGTTCACCTACTTCACCAAAGGCAGGGCCAGCGAGGACGAGGCTGAGAACGTCTACGATGAACCGGCAGACGCCCGACGCGGGCTTGTAACCCTTGGTGCCGTTATCGCTGGATATCTGATCTGGAGAACATGGGGTTACATTCCGATGGCGGTCTTCCTTGCCGCAGCGACCGGGCTATCCATGGGAGTTCGCAGTCCGATCATCTACATTACCGTCTATCTGATTTTCGCCGCGATTTACCTGATCTTCACGCAGATCCTCGGGACGCAGTTCTGATGTTTGATGCAGCAGCCATTGCCGCCGCATTCTCGAACCTGGCCGATCCCTTTACGCTGCTCATGCTTGTAGGGGGAATTGTCCTTGGCCTGGTGATTGGCATCCTGCCGGGTCTGGGACCACCGATCGCCATCGCCCTGGCACTGCCATTCACCTTCTACATGGAAGCGGTTCCGTCCCTGATCCTTCTGCTCGCGATCTACAACGCGGCGATCTATGGCGGCTCAATTTCCGCAATCGCAGTCGGAATACCGGGAACCGGCGCTGCGATCGCGACCGTCATGGACGGCAACGCCATGTTCAGAAGCGGCCGCGGCGGCGAGGCTCTCGGCCTGTCCCTGAGCGGATCGATCATCGGTGGACTCGTGAGCGTGGTCTGCCTGACCTTCATCGCGCCACTGCTCGCTCAGGTCGCAATCAAGTTCGGCCCCCGCGAATTCCTGGCGATCAGCATCTTCGGGCTCGTGGTCGTTGTCCGGGTTGCCGGCGCAAACCTGTTCAAGGGTCTTCTTGTCGGCGCGCTCGGCATCTTTCTGACCACATGGGGACTCGATGAACTCAACGGTGCCGAACGCTATACCTTTGGCACATACCACCTTTACGAAGGCATCCCGCTGGTTCCCTTCCTGGTCGGACTGTTCGCGGTTTCCGAGGTTCTGATCGGCGCCGAAAAGGCGCTGCGCAGGATCAGGTTCGACCAGACAAGCCTGACCGTGAAGCTGCCTGGCCTGCGGACCCTGTCGCGCCTTAAGGGGAATCTGGCAAGATCCTCAATTATCGGAACCATCATTGGCATCATTCCCGGCGAAGGAGCCGCTGTCGCCGCCTTCTTCGCCTATTCCGAAGAAAAACGCCGGTCGAAGGAACCTGAAAAGTTCGGAACCGGCCATCCAGACGGCATCGTCGCACCAGAGACCGCGAACAACGCCACCGTAGGTGGAGCGCTCATCCCCACGCTAACTCTCGGTGTCCCCGGAAGCCCGGCGGCGGCGGTGCTGCTCGGCGCATTCCTGATTCAGGGTCTGGCCCCGGGGCCAACGCTGTTCGATGAGCGCCCTGACATCATGTTCTCCCTGTTTCTCGGCCTGTTCATCATCAACATCCTGCTGCTGTTCATCGGACTGGTCACGATCCGGTTTGCCGCAAAACTGATCATGGTTCCGATGACCGTCATCGTTCCTTCGGTTCTGCTCCTGAGCGTCACCGGCATCTATGCGGTCTCTAACAGCCTCTTCAACGTCGGCGTCCTGCTTGCGGCGGGCATACTGGGCTACGTGGTGCGGAAACTGGGTTACTCCATCGCGCCGCTTTCCATCGGGTTCGTGCTGGGACACATTCTTGAAAACTCGCTACGGCAGTCGATCACCATCGCCGATGGCAGCCTGGTCGAGTTCTTCAACACGCCGATCGGGCTCGGAATCTATGCGGCCCTTGCCCTGACGGTCCTTTGGGGGCCTGTGCAGGCCTGGATTAGGGATCGTAACTCCGGAAAGCCGAACGACGCATGAGTGACAGACCCAATATCCTGATCATCTACCCCGACCAGATGCGTTACGACGCCATGGGATGTGCGGGCAATCCGGTGATCCGCACTCCCCAGATCGACAGGCTGGCCGCCGAAGGCGTGCAGTTCACCGAGGCTTACACATCCTACCCTATCTGCTGCCCGTTCCGCGCCTCCATGCTGACCGGGAAATACGCGCAGGGCCACGGGATGATCCAGAACCATTTTCCGCTAGACGGAGATCAGACCTTTCTGGCCGAAATACTGCGGGAGGCAGGCTATCGCACCGGCTATATCGGCAAGTGGCATCTGGAGGGCGGACCGAAGCCCGGTTTCGTCCCACCCGATCGCCGCTTCGGGTTCGAGCATTTCATTGGCTTTAACCGTGGCCACGAATATCTGTCCTCCATCTATTATGACGACAGCGGGCAGGCCTACCACTCGTCCAGATACGAACCGGACTACCAGACGGACCATCTGCTGGACTTCATCCGGGATGCGACACGGGCGGAAGACGGAAAACCCTGGTTTGGCTATCTCAGTTATGGCCCACCGCATTTTCCGATGGACATGCCGGATTACCTTCGAAGGGTCTATTCGCCGGACGAAGTGCCTTTGCCCCCCGGCGTACCCGATCCAGCGCTGCAGCGGCGGGTGCAGACATTGCGAAACGACGTCTGGTGCGGCGGCGATCCGAGGTCGGGCCATTCAAGCCACGCCGCCTATGACACCAAACCGGTGGGAGAACCTGAGACCGAAGCGGAAATCCGCCAGTTCATCGCCGAATATTATGGGATGATCCACAATGTGGACTGGAACCTTGGCCGCATTCTGAACGGGCTCGACCGCCTCGGCATAGCCGACAGCACGATGGTGGTGTTCCTCAGCGACCATGGCGACATGTTCGGTCAGCACGGATTCTACTGCGGCATCAAGAACCAGGCCTATCGCGCCGCAATGCAGGTCCCCCTCATTATCCGCTACCCGGCGCGGTTCAGGCCGAGGAAGACGGACGCCATGGTCGATGTCGGCGTCGACATGATGGCGACGATCCTCGATCTGGTCGGTATCGACGCGCCCGCAGGCATCGACAGCGAAAGTTACCTATCGGTGCTTGATGGCGAATCCAGCGAGGCACGGAATGCGATCTGGTATCAGGTCTTCACCCAGACCGGCGGCAACCCGCACGAATTCGCACCGTTCGGTGAACGCGGCATCCGTACGAAAGACTGGCTCTATATGCGCCACCGGGATGAACGCATATTCCTGTTTGACGAGCGGAATGATTACCACGAGCAGAACAACCTCGTGAACGATCCAGCCTATGGGAGTCTGATGGACGAATTCGATGCCAGGCTGGATGCGCATATGGCCAAGACTGGCGACGACTGGGACATGGCGGCGGACTTCCCTCCTCCGGATTGGGTCACCCATGCTGAGGCAAAGGAGTATCTGGAAAGGGAACTCCTGCCCGGCGCCATCCACGTTCCCTGATTCTGGAGGAGCCAATCCAATGACAGACGCCAATGGAACCCGCTCCATGACCGGGGGTGAGGTAGTCGTTGAGATGCTCCGGCGTTTCGACGTTGAGATGATGTTTGGCCTACCGGGCGACCAGACCGAGATCTACGACGCGATATACCGCCGCAACGACATTCGCCATGTGCTCGTCCGCCACGAACAGGCCGCGGCCCATATGGCCGATTCCTATGCACGGGCGACTGGCAGGGTTGGGATCTGCGACGCCACGGTCGGCCCTGGTGCGACAAACCTGATCAGCGGCATTTCCGAGACCTTTCTCTCCAGCATTCCCGTGATCGCCATCGTTTCGGACATTCGAACCGACTGGCGGGGTCGGGACTCGTTTCAGGAAATCGATCAGACAAACCTGTTCAGACCGATCACGAAGCAGGTATTCCTGGTCGATCACATTGGGCGGATCCCGGAATTCGTCAGTCGCGCCTTCCAGATCGCCACCACTGGCAGGCCAGGACCAGTTCTGCTGAGCTTCCCCCTGAACGTGCTGAAGGGCAGCCATGAATTCATCGAGGAAGACCTCCTCGTCGACACCCGATACGGCAGCTACCCCGCGAACCGCCTGTCCCCACCCTTGAAGGACATCGAGGCCGCCACCGATGCGGTTCTGGCAGCCGAGCGCCCGATCATCCTCGCCGGTGGGGGCGTTGTTTCCTCGGGTGCAATGGCTGAGGTCCAGGAACTTGCACAGCTGCTGTGCCTGCCGGTGGCGACCACCTATATGGGCAAGGGTGCGATGGCTGAGGACCATTCCCTCTGTCTCGGCCCCTTTGGCCTTCTCGGGCGGCCTCCGGCCAACGAATATGTCCTGAAGGCGGATTTCGCCCTGGCGCTTGGCACGCGTTTCACCAATGTCGACACCGCAGCCTGGAGAATCCCCAACAGGGCGATCCGCATCGCGCAGGTTGACATAGAGCCGACACAGATCGGCCGTAACTACCATGTCGATCTGGCGCTACCGGGCGATATCAAGGTCGTCCTGCAGGCGATGCTGCGCGTCCTGAAAGCGAGGGGACTCGATGCGAGGTCCGATTCTGCCGGGCCCGGGATTGCCGGGCTAAGCGCAAAGTGGCGGCGGGACAGCGGCGTGCACTCCGAGATCGCCAGAGACAATGCCTCATCGCCCGTGCATCCGCTACAGGTCATCCGTGCCCTGCAAAACACCATGAAGCCGGACGATGTTCTCATCTGCGACTCGGGATTCAACCAGATCTGGGGTGGTCAGTATTTTGAGGTCGGCAGACCTGGCCGTGTCTATATGGGGCCGCGTGGCTTTGCGGTGATGGGGTTTGCGCTGCCAGCGGCGATTGGACAGGTGCTGGCGAAACCGGAACAGCGCGTGGTGGCGCTTGCCGGGGATGGTGGGTTCGCCATGGTCATCCATGAACTTGAGACCGCCCTCCGCATGCGGGCTCCGATCACAGCCTGCATAATCAACAACTCCAACCTGCAGTATATCAAGGAAAACCAGAGGATTCTCCATGACGGGCGCTACCTGTCGACGGATCTATCGGACACCGATTACGCGGCCATCGCACGGGCCTTTGGATGTGTGGGGCTACGTGTTGAACACAGCGGTGATCTTGAGGATGCGTTGGCCGAAGCCCTGTCCTCAAATCTACCAGCGGTAGTGGATGTACGCGTGATCGACGATGTGGTTCCGGATCGGATCCACCTTCAGCGTGGCGTTCGAACACCGTTCTGACGGATCGGCGGGCGGATTTTCCGGGAAAGCGTCATCGATGCCAGTGGCTCTCCCTAGCGAGCCTCCCGTGGATTACAGCATGTGTGTGACAGGCTGCACATCGCAGACTTCCTCCGCGATCTCAACGACATGGCGGTGGTGGGTGAGATAGATCGCCTGACCGCTTCGACCGATCCTTTCCATTAGGCGGCAGGCGGCCCGTGTGCGGTCCTCGTCAAACGTCTCAAAGACATCGTCACAGAAAAAGGGCAGCCTTACGCCCTGGGAGACCATCTGCTCGTAAGCGGCCGCACGCAGGGCAAGATAGAGCTGAAACCGCGTACCCTTTGACATGTCGCCGACCTGCTTCGGGACTCCATTCGCATCGACCGCCAGAAGGATTTCCGATGATCCGTCCGGTTGGGTCTGGAGCCGCCCATACGCGCCGTTCGTGAGCCCGGAGAAGGCGCGCTCAGTCGCCTCCATCATTCCGCTGCGATGCCTGTCGCGATAGCGGCGGATGGCCTCTTCCGCGAGACGCAGGCCGAAATCCCTCTCCAGGTATTCGAGTACGGTGTCTTCGATCTGCATCTGAAGCGTTGTTCGTTGTTCGACGAGTGCAGCGACTTCCGCGTCACCCCTAACGGCGTATAGATCGCGCTCGGCATTTGCCCTCAGAACGGTCGCATCCGAAAGCTGGGTCTCAGCGCTCCTGAGATCCGCTTCAAGGGCCCTGGACCTTGCTTCGAGAATCGGTGCCGTCACTCCGTCAAGCAGAGCGCGCGCTTCCGTCATGTTCGGTACTGATAGTTCGGCGAGGATCTGTCGTTCCAGGCTGGCAATTCTTGAGCGGGTGCGAATGTTTTCCTGGGCTTTGCCAACCACAATGCGCAGGGAATCGAGCGTGCCGGTTTCCGCTGTTTCGGGAAAGAGCGCACCGTATCCGTATACCTGTCGATCGATTTCCTCGAGATGGGCCTCGACTGCCCGCAGCCGCCTGATCTCTTCCTCGATCCTCCTGCACAGGCCAGCGTGGCGAGCCCTGTCCGCTTCCGCCTGTTTGGCAATGCCCCGCAAAAGACGAAAAACCTCGAGAGGGTCGTCACTCGGGAGATCATGTCGCTCACGTAGTGGCTTCATGGCTTCGGCAAACTGGCCCTGATCCTCTTCCATCGAAGAGACCTGACGTTTGACCTGAAGCCGCTTTGCGTCACATGTCCGGATATCGCGCAGCTGACCGAGAGCGCCTGCGAGGATCTCGGGATCGAGTCCATCCCCAAACAGCTCCAGAACCTGGGTGGCCCATTCATCCGACACGCTCTTCGCGGTCCGGTTAAGCTCAGCCAGTCTCGATTGCCGACTTTCGAGCTGCTCTTCCAGGCTGGCCAGTGTCTCCGCGCCGGACTTCAGGTCGTCCTGATGGATTCGCTCCGCATCCGCAAGGCGGCGCGCCGCCGCCAGGGCCGCATCAATAGTTGGCTCTTCCAGCAACAGCATGGGACGAAGCGCTTCACGGAGGCGACCCGCCTGGTCGAGAACCGGACGATGCCGCTCCGTCAGCTGATCCTTCTTCCGCTGGGCCGCTGCTGCCTGAATACGCATCTTCACCCAGACCTGAAGAGAGGCGGGAGACAGCGCTGGAAGTCCGATCGACTGCGCGACCCGTTCGACTTCCCCTTCAATGCGGGTTACCTGATCTCTCAGCCCGCCGAGGCTCGCGCTGGTCCTGGCGCTGCGGGTCCGCGCCTCCACGCGTGCCTGTTCCAGCTGCCGCAGTTCTCCGATTTCACTGGCATGTGCGAGGCGTGAGCCTTCGATATCGTCCACCCGCTTCATTGAGAGTTCAAAGACATCAGCACTTTCCGCAGTCAGTGTCTCGCGATGTGCGCGCCATCTCTCATCACGCTCTCCCCTTGCCTGGCGAGCCTCGTCATCGCCAGCCACACCGACACTCTCCGTAAGGCAGGCGATTCGGGCCGTCGTCACATCGATGTCCTCTCGGTGGCGCGCCAGCGTCTCCTCAACACGCTCGATCCGTTCCATCAGCTTCGCGTGCCGTGCTGCGAGCTCATCCGCACCTGTCTGATCAATCGGGCAATCTGGAACGGTGGTGAACCTGCAACCGCCGATGGAAAGAGCCCCAAGCGCCTCCCCAAGCCGTTCATCGGACATCGCGATCGCCTGTCGGGCTTTTGCCTCCTGTGGTGCAAGCGTGTCCGCGTCGAATCTGGAGAGCAGTTCAATGAAGCCTGTCTGCGAAGGGGACCTGGCCTGCAGCGCCTCATGGGTTTTCTTCGCCTCCAGGATTCTCGCTTCCAGACTGGCAACCTCTCCCGCCTCCGCATCACTTTTTCCTGCAGCCTCGCGCATCGCGTCCCGGGCTTTTTCGAGCGCGGCGATTTCCGCAGGGGATCTGATCAGTCTGGTGAGTTCGATTCCTTTTGGCACGCCGAGATCAGCTGCCATTCGGGCAATGTCCGTTTCCGCGTCCTTCAGCTCGCGTCTGCGTCGCGGAAGGTCGAGAGCCGCAGTCTTCATGCGACTATGCAATACATCCAGGGCATCAAGTGTTTCGGTTAACGCAAGGCGCTCATCATCCAGTGTGATGCCGTCCCGCTCCTCCCTGGCTTCCCTGATCTCCTCCCTCAATCTGAGAATTTCGGCTTCAGCCTTTCCATAATCGGTCTTTAGCGCAACGAGATCCTCAGGATTGATGTCGAGCCGTTTCGGGTATCCGATATAGTCCACACTTTCTTCGACCAACCGGTCACGCTCGCCGAGATTGGGAAGTGCGCGGCTGAGCGCCGCCGTCTGTGCCTGAGATACACGGAGTTCATCTCTTGCCCCTCTTGCTTTCTCCTCTTCATCTTCCGCGCTGCGCAGAGTCTGTTTCAGCCTGTGCCAGGCCCTGGCGCTGACATCCATCTCCCTGATCCGACGCTCCACCTCCCCCAGTTCGCGTTTGAGTTCAGCGAGACGCGTCGTGCTGGCACGTTTCCGGTAGAGACCGTCGATCTCCTCTCGGGCCTCATCGAGCACTGCATTCAGATCCGAAACTCCAGCGGCCGCGGAGAACAGCAACCGTCCAATGTCGCCACGCGCGTTGGCGATTTCCTCACCGCCCTTTTCAATGGTATCGTCGTCAAGACAGAGCAGGCTGCGGTAATCCTCCAGCGAGAGCCCACCCAGATGTGCTGAAATGGCGTGTCCTGGCAAGGCAATCCCGTCGCCATCCAGGAGGTTGCCAGTCTTTTTTGGCAAACGGGTAAAGTCTCTCTTCTCACCGTTCAGATCCAGTATGCCGGAAACCTGGAGGTTCTTTCGCTGATGCCGGAAATCATAGGACTCGATATGGGGGAAACCGAAGAGAAGACGCAGGAACCCCTCCATCAAGGTAGTCTTTCCCGCTTCGTTCGCCCCATAGATGACATGAAAATCCGAGGGTCTGTCGGCCTCACCGAAGTCGAGGACCTTTCCGGTGAACTGGCCGAAGAAATCGAGGGAGAGTCGCTGGATACGCATCAGGAGGTCGCGCCCTTCATCCGTGCCAGCATGCCCTGGGCACCCGTCTCGGCGAGGCGCTGTCCGAGTGCCGCCATCGCATCCTCGTCCGGCAGGAGTTCTCCACGACGGTGTACGGGCAGCTCAGCCAGAACGGCCTCCAGTTCGGCACGACATGTCTCCGCAAACCCTGGCTCCTGTCGGATGGTTTCCATGATTTTAGCGAGCTCGTCCGTGGCGCTTTGGCCCGGAGCCGCCATGTTCGAGACATTGAGCACCAGCCTGTCCAGCCAGAGGCGGCCCGTTTCGCGGGAAACCTGCGCTGCCGTCTCTGACCACATGTCCTGGTCCCGCAGGATCTGCCATCGGCGTGGGCTGGCACCGGAAAGGGTGAGACGCACCACGCCGCATTCGGATGTCAGCCTATTCGCGGTCGCGTGCAGTCTCTGCCGCAGGAGATCCCGCAGAGCGTCATCGGTTGCGGCGTCCGCCGGGTCAATCTCGACATGAACGAATTCAACCACCGAGGTTGGCACCTCATCGACTTCGATCTCGTCGGTAACTGTCAGGAGGGTGGCGGATTTTGGCCCCAGCTCCCCCATGTCACGCCCCTGGGGCGTTCCGGGCATTACCACCCAGGGCGCGGTGGAATGAACCTGTCGTCGATGCACATGGCCGAGGGCCCAGTAGTCGAAACCGGACGCAACAAGGTCGCGCACGGAACAGGGCGCGTAGGGGTCATGCCCTTCAGCGTTCACAAGGGATGTGTGAAGCATTGCGATATTCACCGCATCCTCGACGGGGGCCTGAAATCTGGGTAGAAGGCTTTCGTCTGTGTGTCGGCCAGCGAAACTCACACCGTGAATCCAGATTTCGTCGGTAAGCTGGACCTTGCCCCCGCGCCCATCGAACACATGGACGTTGTCGGGCAGGCTGAGCTCACCGGTCAGGGGGTTTTCCGCGTCGTGATTGCCCTTGATGTAGAATACCCGGATTCCATTGGTACGCAGCCGATCCAGCTGACCGGTGAGGAATGCGGCCGTTCGGGCGCTCCTTTCCGCACCGTCGAAGAGATCACCGGCAATCAGAAGCGCAGCCACGCTTCTGGAAAGGGCTGTGTCCACAATCCGTTCGAGTGCCGTGCGGGTGGCGATCTGAACTTGGTCCCTCAGTTCCGCATCACGCAACGCTAGCGATCTCAATGGTGAGTCGAGGTGGATATCGGCGGTATGAAGGATCCTGGTCATGGGCGTGCTCCACATAGTCCAGCCAATCCGGATCTGGAAGCCCAAATTCCAGAATTTTTCGTAGAACAGGTATATGGCCACGGCAAAGATAGCCGATCTGGTGTTTTCTGGCGATGGTGTCGACCGCTACAGTGTTTGCGATCCCAAGGCCAACCGAACCCTGGTCCGCGCTGTGGATGTTTGCCCAGAGGTAGGGCGCGGATCAGATGGAAACCCGCGATGCCCCCGCTCTCGCCCCTCGCCCAGACTGCTCTTTCGATACGGTCGGCACATGAATGCCCGCCTTACTTCCACTCGGAAGCGCAATCCCTGTGCCTTATCGAAGCGGGTGTGATGCCCGAATGGAGAGACGGGCATGGGCGTGGCGCTTCCGGGTGGAAGTAAGGCCTTGAACCATTCAGGTTCTGAAGCCTGGCAGATACAGCCCAGCAGCCGATGTGTGAATCAGTCTTCAAGCCGCGCGTCAATATCCATTCGGTCATGCAACACTCTGACAACGAAAATCTCACCCTCTGAAGGCTCGCAGAATATGATCAGATGACAGCCCTGCCGCAGTTTGAACATGCCCCTGTGGCGCGACGCCAATGGGTTCACCAGCGCTGCACCGCTGGCAATGGTGTCCATCGCTGTTCGCAGGTTGCCAAGATAGGCATCCGCCTGACCCTCACCCCAGCGTTCAGACGTATATGCGTATATCTCGCGCAGATCGCCACTGGCAGCCCTAGAGATTTTCAGCGTCTTCATCAACCCGCGCCGGACCGCCTCTTCGCCAGCACCCTGCCATCTTCCTTAATGGCATCCCAGGAGAACGCCTCATCAACGCCGCTGTCCAAACCGGTCTGAACTGCAGCATCCATGGCGTTCATCATCTGCTCCCGCCGCTCAACCAGCCGAAGCCCTTCGCGGATCACTTCGCTGGCCGAAGAATACCGCCCCGCATCGACCTGTGACGCGATGAACTGGTCGAAGCGCTCACCAAGAACGAATGATGTGGTTTTTGGCATTCGGTCCTCCTGTGACTCACATACTAAAATATAGTATGATGGCGTGTTTGGATCAACAACATACGAAGGCCGCGAATCATCTCACAGAATTCCATTGCAGACGATTCTCCGCAGAATCAATCCATGCCGCCTTTCGCGCTGGAGCAGGCGATCCGTTGTGCTGAGCAAACGATGGGATTGGATGAACCCAAACCAGGGCTGTCAATCGAAAATTCGCCAATTGGGTCGCCAGGAATTTCAACTGGCCACGCCATTCCGCAGATAAGCTGCTACGGACCCAAAGAGCATATAGCGGATTGGGACGTGGTCCAGGTGATGGTGCTTGACGACCCATTGGTGATTGTAAGGTGAGAGCGGCATATCAAGCGCGGGCTCCTGCTGGGCAAAAACCTGAAATCCACCCCGTGCCAACGTGGCAGGCTGTTCGGGATAGGCTCATTCGAAGAATTCCAGTGCATTCCGCAAAATTTCGGCGACGCGCCTTAGAACACGGAGTTTCCCACCTCTTTCGCTCCGAGGCGTAATGTCCGTCCCCTGCTCTCGGCTTGGACAACACCATCGCTCCGGAAAAAACCGGGCGTTGCGCGTCGGAGCGGAAGTGGGGAGACCTCGCCCACCGTCCGTGTGCCCTTCTCCATTTCGGAGACAGCGATACGGGGAATCCCAAGATGCCTGACCACCTGGTCCTGCTTGAAGCCAACATATTCACCGGCTTCCCTGAGTTTTGAACCGAGCACCAAACCTTCATCCTCAGGGTCAGCAATTCCCTTCTTCGCCTGACTGGTCATGACATGGTCTCTCCCTCCCGCCATAGCTTCTCACTCCATACGCCGCGGCTCTTCGCGGCGCGGTCCCAACTTAGGAGCCACTCGCTGCCCACCGGCAGAAATGCCAGGCTCTTTTCCTCGTCCACCTTTCTTTGGATTCCTTTATTCTAGTGGACAGGTAAGGCTCAGATCCGCATTGGTATACCATTCACAGCTTCCACTACCGCCCGTTCGAACCTCAAAGATCGCGTATTTCCAAACTCCCATCCCATTTCTCGTTTAGGTATTCGCAGACAAGGCGCCTGTGGCAATAATGTGGTTTATCCTCAGAGCAAAGAAGACAAACATCATCAAACATTTCCGGTCTGAAGTGTTTCTCTATCTGCCGTTCCGCCATCAATTCCAGGAAATCCTGTTCGTAAACCTGCCAGTTACCTTTCTTCTGCTTGTACGCCTTCAGCATCTGGTCAGTCGGCGCCAGCATTGGCTGATGTTCTTATTCAACGCCTCCAATTTTCCGCAGGAAATAGGCAAGATCGCCAGCTTTGGCGAAGCCGGAAAGTTGAGATGTGTTGTATAACCGAACGTCCACGACTTTCCTGATCCCTGCTCCAATCACGCGCTCAAAGAAATTCTGAGCAGTAGTTTTGGTGAAACCGATGGTGGCTATGTGAAATCGGGCCACTTTCTACTCCATTGCAGTATGTGTTGTAATGCCATCATTTTGTTCCCCCCGTTCCACCCTGAAGTGCAACACTTTCAGTAGCGGGTTTCTCCCGGGTCGGCGCAGGATGTTGCGAATCGGCCAGGTAGCGGCGACAGTCCCGGTGAGTTGAGAACCGGAGACCGCCATGCCAAAGGGCTACCACCACCTGACCCAGCCCGAAAGATGCCAGATATACGCCCTGAGGAAAAGCGGGCTTTCGCAGGGAGCGGTCGCCCGGCAGCTCGGGCGTTGCCGCTCGGTGATATCGCGGGAGATACGTCGCAACAGCGGGGAACGGGGCTACCGGCACGCCCAGGCGCAGCGGAAGGCGGAGGAGCGACGGCGTGCGGCGTCATCGGTTCCGAGGAAACTGACGCCGGAGCGCTGGGCGAAGGTCACGGAGAGGCTGGAAGAGGGCTGGAGCCCGGAACAGATTTCCGGCCGGCTGCGGCTGGAGGACCCGGGGATGGCGGGCAGGCAGCGGATTTACGACCGCATCAGGGCCGACCGCGGGAACGGCGGCGGGCTCTGGAAGCACCTCCGGCGGCGTGGAAAGAAGCCGAACTGGAAGGGCGGCCGCCACTCGGGCCGGGGTCACATCCCCGGCCGGGTGGACATCTCCGGGCGCCCGCAGGAGGTGGAGGCGAAGGAGCGCGTCGGCGACTGGGAGGCGGACACGGTGATCGGAAAGGCGCATGGCGGCGCGGTGGTGTCCCTTGTGGACCGGGCCTCGAAATACACGCTTCTCCAGAGGGTTGACCGCCGGAAAGCGGATGTGGTCGGGAAAGCGATGGTCGACATGCTCGGTTCGCTCGACGCTCCGGTGCACAGGATCACCGCCGACAACGGCAAGGAGTTCGCCGGTCACGCGGCGGTGGCGAAGGCGCTGGAAGCGGCCTTTTTCTTCGCCCGCCCGTACCACTCCTGGGAGCGGGGGCTGAACGAACACACGAACGGGCTGCTGCGCGAGTATCTGCCGAAGGGCACGGACTTCCGTACGGTGACGGACAGGGAGGTCCGGGAGGTGCAGGACATCCTGAACGCGCGTCCGCGCAGGTCCCTCGGCTACCTCACACCGGCGGAGGCGCTGCGGCGGGCCCGGCCTCCCTGAGCCGACCGTTCCGTCGGTCGGCGGGGAAAAGGCAGGCCACCAGGCGCGGCCCCGGGGCGATGGTCGGGCTCCGCCCTCCCTTCGCCCCGGGGGCCGCGCCTGGCCGGCGGAAGGCCCTTGCGGTGCCGGAAGGGCGGGATTACGCTCCGATCCACGGGACTTTCGCCGTCCTGGACGCCGGATCGGGTGGCCTGGGGACGGAATCCGCCACCATACGGCCCTTTCCGGGGCGTTCCCTGCGCGTGGGCTCCGCCCCCCGCTGCGGAAACGCCCCGGAAAGGGCCGGGCGTTGCGCTTCGGACTGGAAGTGGGGTTCTGAATATGCGACCTTTCGCGCACGTTTACGATATGCCTCGGCAAGCAGTTCATCAGACGAAAGGAACAGATCACCGCAATATCGACGTTCAGATTTGATAAGCCGCTCTTCAATTTTGCGATGGTCTGCGATGTTTCCATCGGTGAGAATGTGCTTCATTGCCACGCCCTGTGATGCCAACGCCCTACCAACGAGCAGACATCTATGACAATCCAAGGGGTCATGCTCGGAACACATGAGCGCAATTTGGTACTTTCTGGAGCCATCCATCACTCTCTGCATTCCACGGGCGAAGTCGGCTGACTTAGCCATACGCTCGTAGTCCGCGACCCCGTCACGGAAATAACGACTATCCGTTGGTCTTCCCCCCAGTTCCCTGCCAAGAAACGAATAAGCTATGCCATCACCCTTCAGTTCGCCCTTTAACACATCCATATTGAACTGAGGGAAATGACGGGAAAATGGCGCAGTCCGCACATCGGCAACTGCGGTGATGTTCGCCGCATGCAATAGCTCCAGCAATCGTTCGTATGTATGTGTCGAGTGGCCAATGGTCCACACAGTGATTCTGCTGTCCTGCATCCTGCTATCCATATACGCCGTTAATCATAGGATAGCACTTGCCTGGCTGACCCTCCCAGGCTCTGGCAAACCTCAATCGAACGAGGACATCGCCCTCCTCCGGTAGCAGCCGCGCAATCTCACTGATCCCCCGCCTGCGGTCGGCTTCCCTGAGATCTCTTGCCACTACCGGCAAGTCGTATAGCCCACCACCATTGCCTCAGGTCGGGCGTGCTATGGGGATTCCCGTTCGACGGATGAAAACCTCCGCTATCAGTAGATTAAGACACCAGGATGAGATCATCAGAACGTCTCTTTCCAGCCCTGACACCTCCGAACCGCAAGCTACCATCCAGACCATGCCAAACACCGCCTGCGTGGAGGCACCCTGTCCGATGGCATAGGCCCGGATCATCGCAGCGCCATGCCCCAGGACGTTGCGCGACCGGATGGCAATGACGGCTGAGACGATCATGAAGACCATGGCAAGGCTCAGGGCAATCCGAATCCAATACAGGAGAACGCCCTGCAGGTCCTCTGGAAAATCGTGGAAATGGGTCATCCAAAGCCCTGTCAGTGCGCTCAGACACCCGGCAACGGCGACCACGCGTCCTGTCCTGCGATGCAACCTGGCATTATGCCGCCGCACGTTTGGCAGAAACTGCACTGCCCCGAGCAGGCAGAACAGGAAACTGCTGAGAATGTGCAGAATAGTAGGTAGGGGAGCACTGAGAGCACGGGGATTTTCCGGCACAATCACGGGACCGCCCAGGAGTTCGACCACTCGGAGCAGGCCTCCAAACGTTGGCACGAAGGAATAGAACAGAATGAAAGCAAGAAATGCCCACTCATATCGGCTGATCGATTTCATGGCCGGACAACCTCGAAAGCCTGGGATCCGGAATTGTGCAACCCGGTCTGCATGTGGGCATCTCCCTTTCGGAGACAGTATGGCTATGCATATGGACATAGTTGATTGCCTAAATTCCCACAGCTGCTATACATGTGCGTATGAACTGGGAGGCGATCTCCTTTGACTGGAATCAGGCTCGCGCCTTCCTCGCGACTGCGGAAGAAGGTTCGTTCAGCAGTGCTGCGCGTGCACTCAGGACCACTCAACCGACGATCGGTCGGCAGATTTCCGAACTGGAAACGACGCTTGGTGTTACACTTGTGGAACGCAGCGTTAAGGGCCCAACACTGACTGAGGCAGGCCGGGACCTTCTGGACCACGTTCGTGCCATGGCCGAGGCGGCTTCGCTGATTTCGATCGGTGCCGTCAGTCACTCGCAGGAAGTTTCAGGCGAGGTTACGGTTACGGCCACCGATCTCCTATCGGCCATAACGCTGCCGCCAATACTGGCATCGCTGCGGCAGAGCGCGCCGGGGCTTCGGGTGTGCATCGTCGCCTCGAACGACAACCAGAACCTTCTGCAGAGAGAGGCTGACATCGCGATCCGCCATGTACGTCCCAACCAGCCTGAACTGATAGGACGCCATGTTGGTGACTTTCGTGCGAGCCTTTATGCCACAAGCGACTATCTCGACCGTGCGGGTCGTCCACGCACACCTCGAGAAGTGGCCGATCATGATTTCGTTGGCAATCCGCACCCAGAACGGCTCATTGCCCCGTTGCAGGATCAGGGAATCCCCGTGCGACCGGAAAACTTCGTAGTGACGAGCGACAACGGCGTCGTCGTCTGGGAACTCCTGAAGGCCGGCTTAGGAATATCAATGCTGCCCGAGGCTCTCTGTGAGGCTGAGCCTGGCCTTGAGAAGGTGCTCCCAGATCTTCCGTCTCCGCAGTTCCCGGTCTGGCTTGTCACCCATCGCGAGGTGCAGACCAGTCAGCGGATCAGGATTGTCTTTGATCTACTGGTCCGTGGTCTGGCGGACGTGACCAGACGCGGCCAAATGACTGCATCGGCGGGAAGAATTCCGCAGCGGCATACCTGATCAGCTGTTCCGCCGATGGATGGCTGCCAGGCCATAGACGTCCGTCCGCTGGCTTCCAGCCTCAAGGAAATTCCGGACCGGACTGATCTTCGTCGTCCTCAACCCAGGCCACGTGGATGGCAATGCGACCGTCAGCCATTTTCTGCGTGAAGCAAGCCGGGAGAGATGGAACCATATCCGATGCCCAGCCAGATGGATTTTCTGGCCGGAAACTGTGGGTCCGGTATGGTGTGATGCCCGAGCCTATGTCGCAAAGCGGTGACTGGACATAGCCAATGCCGAAACGAACCGTGTGATGTCAGCCGGCCGATGTCCTGCGCTTTCAGATGGACATGCCCTTATCTGCTGAGCTGGCCTCATTTCAGCCAGTCAGCCATGATGATGAGGACGTTCATGATCCCGCTCATGGCCGAGCATTACCATTTGACTGAAAATGTGGGAACGACCGGATGTCGGTACCTTTGGCCTTTCGATGCCCTGTATACTGATCAAAAGCGCTGGCAACCGAAACAGGCTGCCATTCCAGTAGAGCCTGCCTATAGCTTGATCGCTCAGTGATCCTGTCAAACCAGGCTTGAAGGTGCGGTGTGCGCTCAAATGGCCAATCCATCAGCCTGAACCGATGAACATTGGGCATCCACGCTATGTCGCTGAGAGTAAATGCAGCGCCTTCCAGATAGGCTCGGCCATCGGACAGGAGTTCCTCAAGATGCTGGAATCCTCTGTCCGTTCGGGCAATCGCGCTGTTCAGCCGATTCGCGTCAAACCCATTTGCAAAGTCGATACGGAACTGGCGCAGCCATTCATTCTGGTGCGACTTCTGAAACGCCTCGGCGGCATCGGTTGGTGGAGGCGGGCCGGCGCGGGCTGACGCCAATGCTCCGGGCGACGGTGCGGGCGCGGCTGGAAGAGGGGTGGGGCCCGGAACGGATTTCGGGGTAGCCTGCGGAGATCCATGCGAAGGAGCGCTCTGGCGACTGGGAGACAGACACGATCGTTTGCGGGAGCCATCGCGGACCCACGGTGTCCCTGTTCGAACGCACCACTAAACTGACGTTACTGAAGGGGTTTATGGGAAAGCGATGGAGGCGGTCGGGACAGGATGGCCGAGCTGCTGCGACCCGTCGCTACTTCAACCCTCACGATCAAGGTGGACAGCGGAAGGTAGTTCACCGACCACGCACGTGTTTTGGAGGAGCTCGACGCACGGTTCCCTTTCACCCAGTGCCATTCGCGGGAACTTGGCTTGAGCGAGCACACGAACGAGCCGGTGCGTGGATACCCCGAAGGGTGCCGGACCTACGGGCGATTACGGGCAAGGAGGTCCGAGCAGTGCGGGAGTGGACGGACGTGCGTCCGCGAAAGGCGCTCGGCTACCGGACACTAACCGAAGCTTTGCACGAGGCACGGCCTCCCTAGCGGCCGTTCCGGCGACGCTGGAGCGAAGGCCTTTCAGCGCGGTAGCGGTTTCTGCGACCCGTCGCCGTCTGGGGCATGGAATCGTGTGGAAGCGGTTCGGAATGGAGGTGAAGTTGAAATGACAGATGGTCTGTCCCACATTCCGGTCGCTCTGATCGGATTGCCTTGCCCAATACGTAGACTTTCAGCTGTCATTCATAAGATTTGCGTCTCTTGACGATTGATGCTCTATTAGGTGCATGAAATCTGGTAGCCTTAATCTGGACCACAACGTGGCGGACTCCACCCTGCAGGTACAGAGCCCCGCCTCGACCAAACACACGTTGCATATTTGCGAGGCGGAAATCGGCACACCAATTCGGGTGCTGGATGAACTTCGAAGAGCGGACATTTCAGTGCCAGACACTGCCCTCACCGACCGAAGCAAACCCTAATGACCGACTCCTTGACCCTCAACGCCTATCAAGCCGCTGTGCAACGCACGGATCAACGTCGATCTATTGCTGACGACCTTACCCTTCCGCTGCTCGACCTGTTCGGGCAAACAGGCAGCCTGCTGAGCGAAGTCAAAAAGAAGCAGCGCGACCAGATTGCCTATATTGGCTATAAGGATAGTGTTGCCGAGGAACTCGGCGACGTTCTCTGGCATTTAGCTGCGGTAGCGTCGCAGGCAGGTCTTAGTCTGGCCAATCTGGGGGTCAATCTCGATTGCGATATTAGCGGCTGGCGGTCACAAGATCCAGTGGAGCTGACGTTCGGAGCTTTGGAAACCAAGGATTCAACCCCACGCACCAAACCCTCACCAACTTTCGAGAAAGCCTCACTCCACCTGGCAGCCGAAGTCGGTTTGCTTCTAACAGATTTTCGCACCGGACGCCTGGGTCAGAACCGATCCTCCCTCAAAGACCGACTGATCGCCATCCTCCGCGCCTTACGCGCCGCCTCCCATGACGTTGGCCTTTCGCTCGAAGACGCCGCACGCACCAATCTCGTCAAAATCAATGACCGTTGGCCCATCGAACGACACTATCCACCCCTCTTTGACAAAGATTTCCCGGAGCACGAGCAACTGCCCCGTCAGCTAACGTTACGCATCAAGGAGATAATGCAAGAGGGAAAGTCCGTCGCTCAACTGACGCGGGATGGTGTCACCGTCGGCGACTCACTCACAGACAATCGGGCGGAGGATGATGATTATCGGTTTCATGATGTCTTCCACCTATCGTATGCAGCGCATCTGGGCTGGTCACCGACGCTGCGCCGCCTGTTGAAAGTAAAGCGCAAGAGCGATCCAGCGGTAGACGAGATCCAGGACGGCGCACGCGCAATTCTGATCGAAGAAGGCATCGCGACCTGGATCTTCAATCACGCGCTGCGTTTGGCGCTATTCGACGGGATAAGGACGCTGGACTTCGGTTTGCTGAAGTCCATTCGGCAATTCGTCAACGGATATGAGGCAGAACACTGCCCGCTTTGGCTATGGGAAGAGGCCATCTTGAGCGGTTATGAGATATTTCGAGCGGTATGCAAGCATCGCGGCGGCGATGTGAGCATCGATCTCCATGCGCGGAAGATTTGGTTCACCGCACCATGATCGGCGCGGCAATCCGTTTCGTTGACGACCTCGCGGAAGACGTCTCGCCAAATGTCCTCAACCCCTAAACCGATCACTGCTCGCTACACGACCGACCCGACGCCGCGGGTCGGTGACGCCGCAATCTCGACGCGGCCGCCACCATCGGGGTCAACTCCGATTGGATTGCGCGTGATCTTGGATTTCGAGCTGGCCATCGCGCAGGGCTCGCTTTGACCGATGAAACCCATTTCAATGCCTACAGTAGTCCATTCCAAGGTTTACTGGTTGGACGCGAGACGGTCAGGCCCGCTGTCGGTGAGCGCACCGCCAACATCATCTGATGCATGCTGAGCTTGCAGGTATCAATTTTTCCCTGAAACGTCTTTCCGTTACACCCGCACCCGCCCAATGACCCCATGTTCAACCGTTACCATACCGCCCGCGAGTGCGATGCCTGCGACACGTCCTTGAATGCGATTTTAGAACTTCTGAATCTGGACCAAATGTTTATGATCGGCGGTGACAGGCACCACGCTGTGGACACGTTCGGCATCAAAATCATGCAAGTCCGGCACCACTGCTAAGGCGGTCAGAATGTCTTCATCCACCAGTTCGAAGCGGCTTTCGATCTGCTCCGCCATTGGAACGAAATCTGTTCAGGCAGCCTGTTGCGTATTCAAAATACCTTCGCACTCGCTGATCAGCTTCCGGATGTCGTTTTTGCCCCAAGGCACATCGCTCGTCTCCAGCGTACCACTGGTTGAGTGAAGCGTTAGCGTACCCACTTCGAACCCAGCTTCGCGGGCAATGAAAGCCTGCAAATCCACGATCCCCAGAATATTCCCAAGGGTTTTCTGCACATAGTAGTGATTCCGATACGTTGCATAGATATGTAGCTGATTCGTGGCCTTCTCCGGCTTGATCTCGACCAAGCTTAGACAATTGCGGTTGCGCACATTGCGCATCCGCCGTGCGGGATCGCTGACAACCAGTTCGTACTTGTCGGTATGGAAGACACCCGTCCGGGCTTCAGTCAGCATCTTGATCACCACCGCGAGCTGATTAATGGGCGGAGCGCCATTCGGGTTCGGCCAAGCCACGAACCGTTCGAAGTACCGCCCCCAACCACCCTTCCGCCTGGACATCCACTCGAAGTTCTCCATGTAGCGGCCCGCCAAGGCTTCGACCCCATCTCCGCGATCCAAGCTTTTCGGGAAGATCGTGTTGGCCACTGTCGACACCGAGTACTTTCGGTGATCAACTAAGAACTTGTTCACATGGCAAACAACCTCCTCCTCGCTTTCGCTCATCACGCTCGGCCGCTCGATATGGGCAACCACACCCCCGAGACGAAAACCGGGGGCGGCGCGCAGCGCGCTGGCGGTTTCAACCCAAGCGTGGACTGGTGTCCGCGTCAGCGAAACATCCATCGGATTGAAGTACATCACCCTCTCCTTTCGAGATGATGAACGCTTCCACGAGCCGTGGAACCAGATAGCTTTCGCGCACCCATGCATGTCCTTGATTGCCCCAACCGTCGCCCCAGGAATTGCGCAGCAACAGTACCGGCTCACCTGCGTAATCCCCACTCCCCACGAGCATGATCGCATGACCACGCGTGAGATCGATAGGGTGGCCTAGATCTGCCCCAAGGATCACTTCCGCGCCATCATACGACCAGCTCTGCGGTTGGTTGAACGTATCCGACGTGAACATTCCGATGACTACCGGGAGATCGTCATCCACACGCTGACGCAGTTCCTGCAACCCGGGGCCACACCCAGTCGAGCCGCAGGTCATTGCCACTTCCTTCGTGGCCGGTGCGCGCCATACCGTTGGATCGGGAGGTGTCATGCTATAGGGCCACACCGATTCCTCCGGCTGTCCAATCGACTTCAACACCGTGCGTGTGTCCGGCATCGTCGTGCCGTCGTGGGGTCCCGTTCCAGCCATCTGGCTCACATGGTAGTAGAGCCACTCAACGCACAGGAACTCCGGGTGCTGGCGTGCATGGCGATGCGCATCCGACGCCGCAAAGGACAAGCAGGTCGGCCTTCGTCCTTGATCATGCACCGGCCCCAGGGTGGCTCGAAAATCTTTGATTACCGACAAACTCATTGAACCGTCAGACGCTCCATGCGCTGCCGTTCAAACTGACCCGCCTCGTCGCTCGTGGCAGTTCGGTAATGCAGGGTCAGCGTTTGAGGGTCATCATCGGGGTCCCATGGGCGGCACTCCTTCAGCCGAAGCGTGTTTCTCGTCGGCCTGCCAGCTCGCACTAAAACCCGGCGGATAGTCGGTGCACCGAGTTGCCCGTCCGGCACCGACCTACGACCATCCTTGAGAATGGCAAACCCAGCTTCCTGCAATTCATCAAACGTCCAGACATATCCGGCACCAGTGGCTTCGTTGAGCCGTAGCAGAAACATATCATCACGCCCCGCTTCGATCACTGCCCCTTCATCGCGCTCCGTGATCAGCCAAACGTCGCTCCTCCTTGTGTTTGGCAATGGCTGACCATCAAGCAGCGCCAGTTTAAGATCCTTTGGCTTCGCTTTGAGCAGTTGACATCGCAGATCCTTACCAATCACCTGTTCCCGTTCGAGCCCATAGACAGCACCCGCATAGCTCGTGCCAAAGCGCAAGGATGCCTGGTAGACAATCTCAGGGCTGGAGAAGTGGTACACGTCCCAGCCCTGTACCTCCATCTGCGTTGTGATGAGATGGGCAGGCAGCAGAAAGTGTGAGGCGAAGGCGTCGGCTTCCCGCTCTTCTGGCGACACATGGTTAAAGGTGTGCGCATTGGCCAGCGGACCGCGCCGCAGAATGCCCTCATCATCCGCATGCGGGTCATGGCCCAGGAACCAGTGACCAAGCTCATGGGCTGCCGTAAAACGCTGCATGCCCAAGGGACGTTCAGTATTTAGGATAATGCCTGCCGCGTCACCTTGTTTCATGAACGCCCCTAGGAGCTTGTCAAGGGGTTTAAACATTAAGACTGCCCCAGTGCGGTCGATGCTGTCAAACACATCGACCCGCTGCGCCCGCCTAGCACCCTGGTCGAGACCAAGGTCTTGTATAAGGCGGAAGGCTCCCCTCATGCCGCGCAGTATTGCTTGTCGGTCCTGTTGCAACGTCATCGCCTAGCTCTTCGCCTTCGCTTGCAGGAACTCCGCAAATCGCTGTAGCTCTTGAAGATCGGTGTCCGACAGCGAAGACATCCGCGGCAAGAACGCCAAATCCGCCAGTACGGTGGGTTCATCGCCGGTGAAGTATTGCACCGGCCGCTGATAGAGGTGCGCGAGCTTCTTCAGCTCAAGCGCGCCTATCGTCCGCTTGCCCTTTTCCATCTCGGAGACAGCGGTGCGGGGAATGCCAAGATGCCTAGCCACCTGGTCCTGCTTGAAGCCAACATATTCACGGGCTTCTCTAAGCTTTAAACCGAGCACCAATCCTTCATCTTCAGGTTCGACAAAACCCATCTTCGCCTGACTGGTCATGACACAGTCTCTCCCTCTTGCTGTTGCTTCTCACTCCATAGGCGGCGGCTCTTCGCGAGAATCGCCTGCACACAGTCTTCGATACCATCGAAACCGCCCGGCGGCATCGTATCTTCCGGTAGCTTGATGCCAGTTTCCGTTTCGACACGCAGTATGGCCCGTATCACCACCTGCGAGTCGACTTCAGGGCGCCAACCTGATTTCGTCGGGGGAAGATCCTTTGCCGCGACCGCAATCTCATCACGGATCGCCGCCTCTACTGTTGCTTCCGGGAACTCCATCCAATCCTCACGTGTCGAAAATACCGACACGAATATAACACATGTCGGAATATCCGACAAGGAATTGCTAGGGCCAGAGCCATCCATTCAGGTCGCGTAACTGCAACGGTAAGTCGCGTAACAGCAACACTAAGATGGGCAGGAGCAGGATAAAGAGGAACCTCACACTCACACTCAGCACAGCGATGCGCTTGGCCTGCTTCTGCAGGCTCTGGTTCAAATCAACCTCTAGCGTTCTTTGTTTATCAGAGAGACTTTGGAGCGATAGAATTTCACCACTAATACCGTTGATCATGCTAGGATCGATGCCGTGAAAACCATCACTCGGCTGTTTCTTCTCCTGCGTTTGGCGGTCCAGATCCGCATACCAGATGAGAAAAAGCTGTTGCCCTTCGCTCAAATGGAGTGGCTTTGGACCGGCATTTAGCACCGAGAAGATGAGCTTGCCCTTGTAGCCGGGATCGACGTGAAATCCTGATATATTCACCAATCCACTGAATTTCTGGCGAGCCTTAATCGAGATGAAGGCTATGGCGGTTTCCGGGACTTCAATCGTCTCCCTAGTCGTCAAAAAGGCGAACTGGCCCGGCGGAATAGTAAAGCCTTCTCCCGATTTGAGTTTCTGCTTTGTGTGCCTTGAAGGATCCGCCATTGCGCGGTCAGGGCTGACATAAATCTCACCGCCAACGCGCAGCGTGTAGGCGGCACAATCAACGGCGCTCTCTTTAAAGTCCGAAACCAGAACAGACAGCTCTGCCTTCAGTTTCTCGCCTGACCAAAAACTCAATTCCTTTCTCCCTTTGCTTTCAGTCGCTCCAAACTGGTCAACAAAGAATGCGTCGCACAAACCGACACATGTCAATCGTTAGTAGAGCGGTGTTTCATCCGACAAGCGACTGCCAATCGATTCAGAGCAGCACCCTACCGCTTGCGCGATATCTAGCCTGGATATCTCGCCAGGGGCTCTGTTGCCAGTCTGAATGGCGTTCCGGGCATGTGCGCCCCAACCAGCCCGAACTGATAGGACGCCATGTCGGCGGCTTCCGGGCGAGCCTTTATGCCACAAGCGACTATCTCGACCGTGCGGGTCGTCCACGCACACCTCGAGAAGTGGCCGATCATGATTTCGTTGGCAATCCGCACCCAGAACGGCTCATTGCCCCGTTGCAGGATCAGGGAATCGCCGTGCGACCGGAAAACTTCGTAGTGACGAGCGACAACGGCGGCGTCGTCTGGGAACTCCTGAAGGCAGGCTTAGGAATATCAATGCTGCCCGATGCTCTCTGTGAGTCCGAACCTGGCCTTGAGAAGGTGCTCCCAGATCTTCCCTCTCCGCAGTTCCCGGTCTGGCTTGTCACCCATCGCGAGGTGCAGACCAGTCAGCGGATCAGGATTGTCTTTGATCTACTGGTCCGTGGTCTGGCGGACGTGATCAGACGCGGCCAAATGACTGCATCGGCGGGAAGAATTCCGCAGCGGCACACCTGATCAGCTGTTCCGCCGATGGGTGACTGCCAGGCCATAGACGTCCGCCCGCTGGCTTCCAGCCTCAAGGAAATTCCGTACCGGACTGATCTTCGTCATCCTCGATCCAGGTAACGTGGATGGCAATGCGACCGTCAGCCATTTTCTGCATGAAGCAAGCCGGGAGAGATGGAACCATATCCGATGCCCAACCAGATGGATTTCCTGGCCGGAAACTGTGGGTCCGGTATGGTGTGATGCCCGAGCCTATGTCGCAGAGCGATGACTGGACATAGCCAATGCCGAAACGAACCGTGTTGATGTCAGCCGGCCGATGTCCTGCGCTTTCAGATGGACATGCCCTTATCTGCTGAGCTGGCCTCATTTCAGCCAGTCAGCCATGATGATGAGGACGTTCATGATCCCGCTCATGGCCGAGCATTACCATTTGACTGAAAATGTGGGAACGACCGGATGTCGGTACCTTTGGCCTTTCGATGCCCTGTATACTGATCAAAAGCGCTGGCAACCGAAGCAGGCTGCCATTCCAGTAGAGCCTGCCTATAGCTTGATCGCTCAGTGATCCTGTCAAACCAGGCTTGAAGGTGCGGTGTGCGCTCAAATGGCCAATCCATCAGCCTGAACCGATGAACATTGGGCATCCACGCTATGTCGCTGAGAGTAAATGCAGCGCGTTCCAGATAGGCTCGGCCATCGGACAGGAGTTCATCAAGATGCTGGAATCCTCTGTCCGTTCGGGCAATCGCGCTGTTCAGCCGATTCGCGTCAAACCCATTTGCAAAGTCGAGCCGAAACTGGCGCAGCCATTCATTCTGGTGCGACTTCTGAAACGCCTCGGCGGCATCGGGTGGTGGAGGCGGGTCGGCGCGGAACAGAAACTCAAAGGTGAGCAACTTCAGATCCAGCTGCGCGGCATCCGCCATGTCGAGAAGCTCCCTCGACCGATACTGCGTGAGCGGGCCATCGGTGCCAGCAACCTGGCCGATGATATCGATCGACTCGATGTAAAGCCGCCCGTCTTCCACAAGCGCGGGGACCAGGCCCCTGGGGTGGATGCGCTGGTATTCTGGCGTTGCGTGTTCGTCCTGCTCCAGATTGATGAGATGGCTTTCGTAGCTCCTGCCGCTTTCGGCCAGGGCTATTCGTACGCGCTGCGAGCAGCTGGACATCGGCGCATGCCAGAGATGCAGCCCTTTGAGTGACTTAAGCGTCTGATCCTGCGGTTCAATTTCAGGCATGGACCTGCTTCTCCTAGAAGTTCACGCGGTCCCCACCCTTCAGGGCAAGGATTTCACGCGCCTCGTCAGGTGTTGCGACCTGTGATCCCAGCTCTTCGACGATGCGGCGTATCTTGGCGACCTGCTGTGCATTGCTTTCCGCCAGCTCACTGCGCCTGATGAACAGACTGTCTTCCAGCCCAACACGCACATTACCACCCATCTGACTGGCAGCCGTTGCCATGGGGATCTGCGCCGCACCTGCCGCAAGGATGGACCAGCGATAGCTATCACCAAGCAGCTTGTCGGCGGTCTTTTTCATGAACACGAGATTGTCGATATCCGCACCGATACCACCGAGGATGCCCATCACGAACTGAACGAAAACAGGTGCCCTGAACAGCCCGATATCCATGCAGAACTTTAGGTTATACAGATGTCCGACATCGTAGCATTCGTGCTCGAACCTGATGTCATGGGGAGCGAGCGTGTTGGCCGCTTCCTCGATATCCCTGAAAGTGTTACGGAAAATATTGCCGTCTGAATTGGCGACATAGTCCTTCTCCCAGTCGAACTTCCAGCTGTCAAAACGCCTGGCCAGCGGGTGGAAGGAGAAGTTCATTGACCCCATATTCATCGAACACATCTCGGCGCTGAATGTCGCCGCGGGTCTGATCCGGTCCTGAATGGATAGCGTCAGCGAGCCGCCGGTTGAGATGTTCACGACTGAGTTCGTGGCCTGCTTGATGCGCGGCAGGAACGGGGCGAAGTCTTTCGGATCGACGGAAGGAGCCCCGTTGTCCGGGTTTCGTGCATGAAGGTGCAGGATTGATGCCCCAGCCTCGGCTGCCTCAATAGCCTGTTGCGCAATCTGGTCATAGGTGTAGGGCAGCGCATCCGACATGGTCGGCGTGTGGATCGCACCCGTGATCGCACAGGTGATGATTGTCCTTTGCTGACGCACCATTCTTACGTTCCTTTCTGATCATCCCTGAGCTGCACACGGTAGCTGAGCGGAAAGAGTTCAAGACCGTAACGATCACGAATCAGACCCCACAAGCCTTTGGGCGCCTTCAGCATGACAACGATCGCAACGAGTCCCAGTGCGATGAGGTATATCGTACCGAAATCGGCAAGCGTCTCGCGAAGCGCAAAGAAGATCAGTGTGCCGATTATCGGGCCCTCCAGCGTACCGATGCCGCCGATAACGACGATGAAGATCACAAAGGCCGTCCAGTCGTTCACCGAAAACGCAGCGTCGGGGGATATCCGCAGCTTCTGCAGGAAGATCAGCCCACCAATGATCGCGGTGAATGCCGAGGTCACGACATAGACCTCAAGCTTGGTGCGCCAGATATCGATACCCAACCCTTCCGCCGCAACTTCACTGTCCCGGATGGCTGTCAATGCGAGCCCCCGGCGCGAACGCAGGAAGAAATAGACCGCCCCGATCACCACAACCGCCGCGCCAAGCGCCAGCCAATAGCTCAACGCCTCGCGGCCAGATCGGCTTGAAGCAAGTGACTTTAAGATACCAACAGGCAGTGAAGAGCCTGACCCTCCTCCGAGAGCCGAGACCTTCGCGAAGGACAGGCGGAACACCTCGGCCACCACCCAGGTGCCAATCGCGAAATAGGCACCTCGAAGACGAAAGATCAGAACTGCAACTGGAACCGACACGGCGGCCGCGAGCACTCCTGCACAAAGAATGGCGACCACCGGATGCAACCCACCGAACATGGCGAGCGCGAACAGCATGTATCCACCGAACCCCACATAGGCCTGCTGCCCCACCGAAACCAGACCGGCATAGCCCGCCATAAGATTCCATAGGCAGGCAAGTGAAAGATAGAGAAAGATCTCACCCATAAGCCGCAGGTCCGCCCGTCCGGCCCACCATGGTGCTGCGGCCAGCACGAGCAGGGCAACGAGCCCAACAGCCATCGCGATGCGAGAGGCACGGGTGGCACGGGTTACGGACGGGGCGCTCAATGTTCCACTCTCGGGAACAGGCCGTTCGGGGCGAACCACCAGAACGGCCAGAAAGGCGATGTGACCTGCGAGCAGTTGCCAGCCCGGATCAATCTTGGCTCCGATTGTCTGGGCCACGCCAAGGATCACACCACCTGCAAGGGTGCCCCATAGGTTGCCAAGACCACCAATGATGACCGCCTCAAAGCCGAAGATCAGCCGTCCACCGCCAATTGACGGGTCAAAACTGGTTCTGACGCCTAGAAGAATTCCAGCAATGGCTGTCACGGCCAGCGCAAGCGCCATTGCAAGTCCGAATACATGGGCTTTGTTAAAGCCCATGATCTGCGCGATATCCTGATTGTCCGACACTGCGCGAAATCCGCGACCGAGACCTGTGGAATAGAAGATCCATTGAAGTGCGGCGATCACGACCACGGCTATGGCAAAGGTTAGCAGCGGCAGAACGCCAATTGCCAGTCCACCAACCGTCAGGCTTGCCGTTTCAATCGCCCCGCCAGCCAGCCTTTGTGGGTCAGCGGTGTAGCCTTCCAGCAGGACGTTCTGGATAATGACCGACAGCCCGAAAGTCACCAGCAGCGGTGGCAGGATATCATCGCCAAGGGTCCGGTTCAGAAGTCCCCGTTGCAGACCATAGCCGAGCCCGGCCATCAGAGGCATGACGATCAGCAGTGCGGCAAAGGGATGCAGACCCAGTAAACCGGTTGTGGTCAGGCCGAGATAGGCCGCCACTATGATCAGATCACCATGGGCGATGTTCACCAGACGCATCACCCCGAAAATCAGCGACAGCCCGGCCGCAAACAATGCATAAAGCCCGCCAAGCAGGATGCCCTGGACGAATGCATTGACCCACTCGATCATACCGCAACCCCGAAATAGGCTGCGGTGATTTCATCGCGGCTCACATCCCCGGTGCGGCCCTCAAGGGACACGCGCCCTTCCTGCAGGCAATAGACCCGTGATGAAACGGATAGCGCACGGGAAATGTCCTGTTCCACCAGCATTGCGGTCATACCTTCACCGATGATGCCGGGAAGGGCTCTGTAGAGATCGCCGATCACGACTGGAGCGAGACCAAGGCTGATCTCGTCGAACAGAATCAACTCCGGGTTGGCCATCAGCGCGCGCCCGATCGCCACCATCTGCTGCTGCCCGCCCGAAAGCGACGTCGACTGCTGACCCTTCCTCTCGCCCAGGATGGGGAAGAGGTCATAGACCTTTTCCAGCGACCACGGTCCTGGCCGCGCTGTCTTTCCACCCACCAAAAGGTTTTCCTCTACAGTCAGTGACGGAAAAAGCTGTCGCCCTTCCGGCACCAGGGCGATGCCCAAACGCACGACCTGATCCGCACGCAGCGCACCGATCGGCTGACCCCTGAATTCGATTTCACTTGATCGGTTGCTGATAAGGCCACAGATCGATCGCATTAATGTCGACTTGCCAGCTCCATTGGCACCAATGATCGCGACGACCTCGCCAGCCTCAATCCTCAGCTCAATGTCAAAGAGAGCCTGAAAATCTCCGTAGAAAGCGTTGAGTCCATTGAGAGCAAGCAAGGCGTCAGGCATCCGGGTCTACTCCCAGATAGATTTCCCTGACCTGTTCGCTTTCCATGATGGTCCTTGGGGGCCCTTCGGCGATCTTCCTGCCAAAGTCGATGACAATGAGCTTCTGAACGACTGCCAGCAGGGCGTGAACGACATGCTCAATCCAGATGATCGTGGTCCCGGTGGCGTGAACATGTTTGATCGTTTCGATCAGTTCGACACATTCGGCGTCCGTTAGTCCGCCGGCGATTTCATCAAGCAGGAGCAGTCTGGGTCTGGCCGACAGGGCCCGCGCCATCTCCAGCCTCTTTCGTTCGAGTAACGTGAGTGAGGCAGCACGGACATTTGACTTCAGCAGAAGCCCCGTTGCCTCCAGAACCCCCAGCACATGGGTTTCGGCCTCGCGCCCGCTGAGATTCGCACCCTGGGTGGCGCCAACCAATGCGTTTTCAAACACGGTCATGCCCCCGAAGGGCTGCGGTATCTGAAACGACCGCGAGATACCCAGTTTGCAACGCTGAGCGGTTGATAGTCCGGTTATGTCGATGCCATCAAAGCTGATCCGACCACCATCCGGTTTGAGCGCCCCCGTGATCAGGTTGAAAAGTGAGGTCTTGCCGGCTCCGTTTGGTCCGAGGATACCAACCGCCGTGCCAGCCTGGACGTCAAAACCTGTCTCGTCGGCGACCACCACGGCACCGAAGGATTTGCTTAGACCTGAGACCGACAGCAGAGCTGGCAAGACCCCTGACCTCAATTAAGCAGCTTCAGTTCCCCACCGACCGGAATCTGAGGCGCGTGGTCATTGGTGATGACAACAAGCTCGAATGCGTCACCCGACTTCTGCCACTGACCTGCGACCAATGGCGTTTTCGTGACATTCGGAACCGGCCCATTGGCCCAGTTCACATCACCGACAATCGTCGACAGATTCGTCGACCTGATCGCGTCGACAATCGCCGCGGGATCGTCCAGATCGGCCGCACGTGAGATGACGTCTCGCGTCACCTCAAACAGGGCGTGCTTAAACCCGATGGGCTGGGTCCACGGACGTCCGCTGGCCGCGCTGTAGCCATCGGCCAGGACCCTGGCGCTGTCGCCGGTCAGCGACGAACTAAACGGGTGCGACGGCGTCCACCAGATCTCGGAAGTCAGACCGTCGCCCCGGTCGCCGAGCGACTCGATCACGGACGGGAACAGCAGGGCCTTGCCGATCGTAACGACCTTGGGCCGGAAATCCTGCTGTGCCGCCTGGCTCCAGAATGTTGCGAAATCAGGTGGGATCATGTTGCCAGTGACGATCTCGCAGCCCGCCTCCTTAAACGCGCTGATATAGTTTGAGAAATCGTCGTTCAGGGGCTGGTAGCGACCGGGATCCACAAGTTCGAATCCATTCGCCGCCAGTGGCGCCGGGAAGCCAAGCTCGGGATGACCCCATGCGTTGCCATCGGCATCGTTCGGGAACAGGCCCGCGACCGTCTTTGCGGCACCAGACATGTTCCAGAGGCTCAGGAAGTTCGCGATCACGTCTTCCAGACCCCAGAAGAAGTGATAGGTGTATTCGAATCCTTCTGCGGGATTGCCGTTACGGCCGAAGAAATACGGCTGCCACGGGCAGTCTGTCGTGATGCAGGGCACCTCATTGATTTCCGCCTGGTCGGACACCGGATTCGTGGTGTCGGGTGTCGAAGCGGCAACGATGATGTCAACCTCATCACCTAGGATCAGATCGGCTGCGACCTCGGCGGCGCGGTTCGGATTTGACTGACTGTCTTTCGAGATGATCTCGACGCCGTAGCTCTTGCCGTTGTTTTCGATGCCACCCACGAAAGCGGCTTCTATACCAGCCAGCACATACTCATCCGCCTCCGCAAAGCCAGCCAGCGGGCCTGTACGAGGGCTGACATGACCAACACGAATCATCGGGTTCTGGGCATAGGCCCGCGTCGTGGTGAGAATCGCGGGTGTGGCCACGGATGCGGCGAGGCCCTTCAGAATCTGCCGTCTATTTGATGCAAACGTCATTTCTCTCTCCTCCCTGAGATCAGTTAATTGGGCAAGATCGCTTCCAGTTTCCTGAGATGTTCGGCGATACGGGCCTTCGAAGCCTCCAGATCACCACTTTGCCAGTCCCGAAAACCAGCACCTTCGGCCATTCCCGCGCGCCCCTGATCAAGCAGTTCCTGCAGATAGGGCGACGGCTCCGGCGTCGCTTCCAGATCGAACAATACCTGCCTCTGGATGTCCTGTGTCAGCTCGATACCGACCAGATCGGCGTTCTCGAGCGGACCAAGGACCGCCAGCCGACGGCCAAAGCTCGCCTTAACGACATCATCCACCGCTTTGGCCGTGCAAATTCCGTTTTCGACAAGAGAAATCGCCTCGCGCCAGAGCGCATGCTGCAGCCGGTTTCCGATGAATCCCGGCACGTCCTTTTCGACCATGACTGGCGTCTTGCCGACGTCTTTCAGCAGTTCAACAATGGCGTCCGCCCTAGCCTGGTCAGTCCACTCGGTTTTCACCACCTCGACAAGAGGGATCATATGCGGCGGATTCCACCAATGGGTGCCGAGCGCCCGGTGGCGTGTGTGCAGTCCTTCCATAATCCTGGAGATCTGGATGACGGAAGTGTTCGATGCCAGAACCGCTTCCGCTGGAGCATGTGCCTCGACTTCCGCAAAAATCGACTGCTTGAGCCGCAATTTCTCCGGTACGGCCTCGAATATGAAACTTGCCTCTTTCACGGCAGATGGAACGTCGTCGAAGAGTTCGAGCCTATCGAGCACCCTTTCCACTTCACCATCGGTCGCACCAAGCAGATGCAGGCTCTCCGAGATGCGCCCAGGTGTCGACCGCAGCATGGCCTCAACCGAATCGACGATTGCCACGTAATGACCAGCCCGCGCGAAGGTGAGGGCAATTCCGTGCCCCATCAGACCTGCGCCAATGACAGCGATCTTCTGGCATCCGTCCATGATCAGCCCGCTGTGTAGCCGCCATCGGCATACAGAATATGGCCGGTGTAGAAGTCGGAAGCGCGCGAACTCAGGAACAGCAGTGGACCTGCAAGATCCTCAGGCTCTCCGAGACGTCCCTTGGGCACACGGGCCAGAAAGCCGTTCCGGACGGCGGTTGCCTGTTCCGTTTCCTCGAACATCCAAGCCGTGAGAGGCGACCGAAATACCGTGGGTGCGATCGCATTGACGGTGATGCCGGTGGGACCAAGCTCACATCCCAATGCCTTTGTTATCCCATCAACAGCGGCCTTGGAGGCGCAATAGGCCGTATAGCCCGCCGGATGGCCCAATAGACCACGCGCGGAAGACATGAGCACAATTTTTCCACTGTCACCCTGCAGTTTCATCTGCCGCGCTGCGGCGCGGGACATCATCCAGCTCTGGGTGACATTTGCGTCCATCACCGCCTCAAAGGTCGAAACCTCCATTTCGTCAATCCTGGCGACTCTGTTCATCCCGGAAGCAACCACCAGGATGTCCAGCCGCCCAAAGGTTTCAACGGTCTTCGCAACCATATCGTTGCATGCAGCTTCGCTGTCCGGGCGACCGTTTATCTGCAGCGTCTCGCCCTGGCAGCGTCCGGCAGCCTCATCCATCGCGTCGGCATTGCCCGCAGCAAGCGCCACCTTACAGCCCGCTCCCGAAAGACATTCCGCAGCCACTGCCCCGAAAGCACCGGAAGCACCTGTGATAAGCGCCACCTTGCCTGAGACATCGAAGTAGGAGAGTGGGTTGGCAAGGCTCATTTCGGGCGCCCCCCTTCAGGATATGGAATGATCACGAGCATCCTGCAGACATGGTTCGATCTGTTCTCAATCCGTCGCTCCTGCCCCGGTGGCACGGTACAGCTATCCAGGGGTCCAAGGACTTCAATCCTACCGTTCCATTCGATGGTCATTTCGCCTTCCAGGACAACATAGACCTTTTCGAATGGGGTCGAATCCGGACCAGCGCCGCCGCCAGGCAGGAACTGCGAAAGGCCGACCCATTGGTTTTCCGGGCCGCCATCCTCAAACCCCTGAAGCCTAAGTCCTGAGACACCCCAATGGTTTGGGGCGTCATAGGACTGTGCATCCGCGAAGCGTCTGATCAGCATCAGAATGCCTCCCCGGCCTCAATGCGGTACTGCTGCTTTCTATCCATCATCGCGACGAGACGAATGATGCAGCCATCGCCCCGGTCCCAGTTCCAGGGAAAGAAAGCGAATGTCACGCGTTTGCCCGTGACCCGGTCCAGATCACCTCCGACATTCTCGATGCCCAGGATTCCGTTCGAGAACAGCTTGTTGTGTACCGGCTCCCATTCCGGGAAGTCGACCTCCCAAGGGGTACCCCCGGACCATTCGAGATATTCCTTCTCAAGATGCGGCAGGATCGGCCCGTTCCGCTGGGGACCAATCGCCGTAGCCAGCGGGTGGTCGTTCGCCTGCGTATCATGGCCCACGACCTTGACCTGCCTATCGATCATCCAGTCGGCAGCCGAAGGAACGAGACCCGGGCAGTATGGGAAGTAGTCGCCATCTTCGTATTGTTTATGCCAGCCCGTGTTGATGATCAGCACATCGTTGGGGCGGATGGCGTGCCCACAGGCCTTTTCAAGGTCATCCGCCGTGATCTGTTCCCATTTCTTCTTGGGAATACTGACCACGATTCCAGAACCAAAGAAGTGAGGCAGGGGAACCTCGTCGATGAACGGTGTGCCCTGGACAACATGCGCTGGAGCGTCGATATGCGTCGTGACATGCATGGTGGTGGTGATCGTCTGTGACAGCACGCCCGACTTTGCCATGTAATGCTTCCGATCGATCTGGACGTCCGCGAAATACGGCCAGTTCGGACACTGGAAACCATAGCGATGGCTGAGGTTCACGAACTCCAGCCCCATGTCGTTATCGTCATTGGCCTGAAACTCAATGCCGCGGATGGTGACGCTCATCAATTCCTCCCGGTGGTGATCCATTGTTCCGCATGATAGTACATATGTATTGCATTGCGGTCAACCCTTGATCAGGAATTCTTCTTGCCCTACGCTGGATGCACACGTGGTCTGTCAGTCATACGTATGGAGAGAAAGTTTGGACGGTCAGGAAATCTCAAGGAATCAGGGAATTCAGGTCATATCCCGTGCGGCGGACATCCTTAGGCTGCTGGGCAGGGAGACGGGTGGCCTTAGCCTGGGACAGATCGCCAGTCGGGTGGATCTGCCCCGCTCCACGGTACAGCGGATTGTTTTCGCGCTTTCGACCGAAGGCCTTGTTTCCACTGAAATGGGCAATGGCGGCATCAGGCTTGGGCCCGAGATTCAGAGTCTCGCCCAAGCGAGCGCATTGGATATCAAGGACAGGTTACGCCCGGTGATGAGGCGGATTTCGGAAGAAACCGGCGAGACGGTGGACCTCGCGGTTCTGGAAGGCCGCCGGATGCGTTTCATTGACCAGATCGTCGGTAGTCAGCGGCTTCGCGCGGTTTCGAGCATTGGCGACACCTTTCCGCTGGCAACGACCGCCAATGGCAAGGCGGCCCTCGCCTGTCTGGATCCTGTAGACGCCATGAAACTGATCATCGCCGAGATGGAAGGCCGGCCAAGCAATACCAGATCCCGTTCTGACGTCCTTGCGGAGATTGAGAGCATTCGGCAAGGTGCCCTGGCTCGTGACGTGAATGAGCATACCGAGGGGATCAGCGCTCTGGGGTATGCGATCCGGGAGCCAAATGGCGACATCTATGCGATTTCGGTTCCAGTTCCGAGTTCTCGATTTGAGCGGATCGGGGATGCCCTCTCAAAGACAATCGAAGCATGCCGGGCTAACGCAGGGCACTAGCCCGGATATAGCCCCGCCGGATTACCGCTTTCGGCTCTAAAGGCCGGAATCCGCAGCCGGCGGCAGGCCGACGTCAGATTCGGGTCAAGGGGAACCAGGTCACCTTACTCGGCAACCTGCTGACGAAGTTCATGGAACGACAGTACAAAATTGTCCCTTTCGTTCAAACGTCTACTAGAGATAGAGGCAGGACCAGAACCTTCGCCCACACCCAGAGTGAGGACATCGGCTGCCGCACGGACATCATCCGGATTGGGCGAACCTGGTCGGCATCGGTTGGGTTGTGTTTATACATGAAGTCCGATGAGGAACCGCGGCAGAGACGGGGCATTACATCCCGTCGCCGCCGTTGGTTCGAGCAAGTCTGGCACCCTTATTGGGGCATCGGAAACAGGCTGCACTAGTTGCTGGACGTGACTTTCCGGGACATTGACAGCCGTATGTGGAAAGACCAAGCTTGGAGAATCCTTCTTGTTGGCAGACGCATGGCGATGGACCTGCCCACCCGGGCGAAGGACCGATGATCCATCCGCCAAATAAGCGGGAATACGGACTGGAACGACGGTCTCCCGCTCCGCATCCTTAGGTAAATCGTGAAAACCTTGGATAGGTTGTGCGAACCTTCGCCTTCACTGCAAACTAAGGCTACCTTGGGTGAATTCCTACCCATCAAGGAACAGGCCCATGGCACGCGTCACCATTCACAACATTGATGACGAAGTAAAGATGCGGCCGCGCACGCGCGCCGCCGGACACAGTCATTCGATGGAAGACGAGGTTCGGATCATCTTGCGCGAAGCCGTGAGGGAAGGCGGGACCGGGCCTCAGGATCTGGCAAAATTCACAGCCGAATGCTTCGCACCCCTTGGTGGTGTCAATCTGGAACTACCGCTACTTGGACCAATGCGCAGGCCACCTGATTTCACCTGAACGGTCCAAATGTATGGTATTGATACGATTGTCGCGTCCGAACTCCTGCACACTGAGCCGACACCCGCCGTAGAGGCGTGGATTTCAAAACGCGATGCAAAGGATCTGTATCTGACTGCGGTGAGAGAAGAGAAACCGATTTATGGCATCTCGATCACGCCAGCAGGCAGACGGCGAAACGCATTGGAACTGGTGTTGAATCAGTGCCTAAACCACGGCTTCGTTGGCCGGCACCTGCCGTTTGACACTGCCTCTGCCCGGGCTTATGCGGAGACCGCATCAAGCCGCCGCACGGCGGATCACTCAATCGTTAGGGATTGTCAAATCGCCGCAATTTCCCGGTCATGTAGTACCGTGTTGTTAGGCGCAATGTGCGCAATTCCAGAGATGTCGGTGTTGAGGTCTTCAACCCGTGACTGAAGAAATCAGTGGAGAAAGGTCGTGTCGCGAGTTTGGTGGAAATTCGCGACACGACCTTAGACTGAGAAAGATGATTTTCAATCCTAATGTCCGCCTCAGAACAACATAGACATTCGCCTTGGCTTTCGATGCAGTTTGGTCCATGCGGTCATCTTCCGATCCGTCCGACCTGATCGAAGACATCTGACCGACGCAGCCGCGAATTCCGTTTTACGAGCGTGGTGAAAGCAACGACACGGCTTTATTGAAGGTCACGACTCTTCGAACTTGGAACAAGAAAGTCTAAAAGAATTACTAAAATTTCTTTCCCTCTTCGACTGCTAATTCTAGCTCTTCCACTTCATTTTTATATTCTGAACCTCGTAGTCTCTTTAGCCGCTTGAGAGTGAGATTCCAGTCCAAGAATTGGGCAACTGAATGTTTCCGAAGTATGTAATAGACCCCGTCTGAAAATACCCGGGTTTGCAAGTGCCTCAACAACTTAAGAAAATTTTCGTCACTATCTGAAAATTTTTTTACCCACGCCTTTACGGTATCCAAATCAGTTAAGTCCCTCCAACCAAAAAGATAACTAGCAATGTCTGGCATCTCGCCGATACTGCTTCTAACTTCCTCCCGCCCCACACGCTCCCTCAATTTCTTCAATGACGTATCTAATTCTTCCTGCGATAGAATCAGGGTTTCAGGCGGATATTCCTGTTTACCAACCAATCCGTGATCGTTGATCTGAGTGCGGAAGAACGTTCCAACAATCCAGTTCAATGAAGTACAATTGACAACCAAGTGATCAGTCGCGACTTGGTACATTTCCCGATTAGTCATTTTTAATTTTCTTAAGCAGTTTTTAACAACTAACAATGCCTTCCTTTCAACGGAAAGCGAAAACGGACCCGGTTGTCTGTTACTTCTTAGCACGGTGTCCATAGCATCTGAGACAGCCACTGCCAACCCACATACAATTTGTGCGTCAACGGATTCGATTCTGGTGTCACCAAGCCTATCCAATACGTGTTCGAACCATGTCCTACCCGAAATTCGCCTTTCGCTTGCCAGTCGCGCCAATTCCTCTGTCAATTTTCTGTGCTCTCTCTCTGCCAGGCCCAGTAGTAAGGCGAGTTTCTCGTTGGACATAACGGTATTCGGCGGATTGAGAGCAAAATAGTACCGGTAGTGAAATGGGCTTCCCAGCCTTCGCTGGATTTCCATTTCCTGAACGTCTTCCAAACTGGAGCGAGTAAAAACTGTTTCCTTCGCCACTTCACTATCGGCCAGTGCCGGTATAAAGGTGCCTAAATCCGAAATCGAGCGCATCGTCCGAATTTCTTCAGATTGACAGATCTCCTTCAGTTGTTTTCCAAGTCGAATCTTGTCATGGTCTCCAACGGACACATTTTCGTTTAAAATGACGGAGCGGATCGACAGGTAATCCTCCAGCCACCGATAGAGTTGAGGGTTCACAACCTTTATCAAGTGCAAGCGGCACATGTCAGGAAAGTAAACATCCTCCTTGACTGCTGGGTAAACGAAACGAATTCCATTCAACGCAAGTTTCACTTCCCGAGGATTTCGAAGCCCAGCACCCTCTCGATCAACAGCGTTCCTCAGGTCAACTAGAATAGCGCCATCTGCATTAAAAATTTTACGCGCACCTTCAAGAAACAGCCTCCGAAGATCGAACGGCTCAGGTAGCGGAATCGCAAAGGTCAGCTGTACGATCTTCTGCAGAAATAGATCGCCGTTCTTCAGGTTAAGCCTGCTGCTCAGGGCCTGAGACAGAATTTCGCGATCATAACACATCAAATACGTGATCTTTGGAAAGTCCGCTACCGATCGGACAAGCCGAACAACTTCCACGGCCTGCGCTGGTTCCAACCTGTCAATATCATCCAGGATGACAATGAACGAGATTCCGAGTTCTGTAATCTTGCGCGAGATTTCGGCCTTCTGTTCAGCAGTGGTTGGATTGCGGCTGGCCTCATCAAGGTAGTCCGAACCCAGTTCCAGAGCTTCGCCCAAGATTTTTGCTTCTGGAACGAAATTCCCTGTGAACTGAGCGACTGGGGCGAGGGTCCGACCGGTTTTTGCACCATAGGAGCGGAGGAGGCTACCGAGACCGTCAAGCGACGTTGTCGCCCTACCCCACCAACATCTTTTGTTTGTCTTTGTCGCCTTATTCGCAGCATCGACCACATCAGCAATCGGCTCGATCAGCGATGCAACGATGCTAGATGCATCACCTACGAGCCACGGGGCCAGAGTGATGACATGGACATTGGGGCGTTTGATCTCTCGCAACTCAGCTCGCAGGTAGTTCAGTAAGGTTGTCTTGCCCGAGCCCCAAGGACCTTCAAGTCCAACTACCATGCCGTCACCATCAAGGGTGTTTAGTAGTACAGGCGCCAACTGCTTTGCGATGTCGACGAAACCAAGTCGGTCATCATCATCCTGTTCCAAAGGGCGATCTGAATCCGGCAGGACAGAAGATGTCATCTTGAAGCTTCCTACTTGTGCTTGTGTGTGATTACCTTGTCAGGTTGCGAATTTTGCGGAAATTCAAAGACATTGCGATTTCCTCGTCATTTGTGTGCCACCTAGTCTGGCAGTGGGATCAAGTCCCGGTCGTGTCGCGAGTTTGGTGGAAATTCGAAAATGGTGTAATCTCCGGGTGAACCAAAACCGGCGGCCGGAGCCGCCAGACGAGGAGACCACACCATGAAACAGACTATATCCAGCACCGAACTTTCGCCAGAGACATTCGACGGGGGCCTCGACCCGATCGAGGACCGGCTCCGGTCGAGCATCCGCGGCACGATCGAGGCGGTTTTCGAGGAGGAGCTCTCCGAGTTCCTGGGCCGGCTCCGCTACCGGCGCGGGGACGGGGAGGTGAAGGGCTACCGCCACGGCCACCGAGACCGGCGGATCACCGGGACGTTCGGGACGGAGACGGTCAGCGTGCCCCGCGCCCGGATCCGGGACGCGGACGGCGGGGTCAGGGAATGGCGGTCGAGGGCGCTCGGGCGCTACCAGCGCATGACGAAAAAGGCCGAGGCCCTGATCACGTCCGTCTACCTTTCCGGCACGAACACGCGCCGGGTGAAGCGGGCGCTTTTCGCGCTGTTCAGGGGGGCCGTGAGCAAGGACGTGGTCAGCCGGGCCTGGCGCCGGGTCAGATCGGACTGGGACGCCTGGTGCGCCCGCAGCCTGGCCGATGAGGACATCGTCCGCCTGATCCTGGACGGCACGGTGATAAAGACCCGGATCGACGGAAAGGCGACGAAAATATCCGTGCTGGCCGCCGTCGGCGTGCGCCGGGACGGCCATAAGGTGCTGCTTTCCATAGGAAAGATGGGCGGAGAGAGCACCGCGGCATGGAGCGGGTTCCTGGCCGACCTCGACGCGCGCGGCCTCAGGCGGCCGGAGTTCGTCATCGTCGACGGCGCGCCGGGCCTTGAGGCCGCGCTCACCACGCTCTGGGGCGAGGACCTGGCCATCCAGCGCTGCACGGTCCACAAGCACCGCAACCTGCTGGGCCACGCCCCGAAGCGCCTGCATGACGAGATCGGCAATGACTACCGCGACATGATCTACGCGGAGACCCCTGAGGAGATCCAGCGCCGCCGCAGGGCGTTCCTGAAGAAGTGGCGGAAAAAGTGCCGGGCCGTCGCCGACAGCCTGGACGAGGCGGGCGACCGCCTGTTCACGTTCACCCGGCTCGACCCGTCGCAGTGGAGATCGGCGCGGACAACCAACGCCATCGAGAGGCTCAACGGCGAGTTCCGGAGGCGGATAAAGACGCAGACGCTGCTACCCTGCGCGGAGACCGTGCCCATGCTGCTCTGGGCGCTCCTGGCATCGGGTCAGATCCGGTTGCGAAAGGTTGACGGCTGGCAGACGCTGTCCCTGCCGACCAGGCCCGTCGCCCTTGACCTCGCCGCCTGATCGGAGGAAACCATGTTCACCCGGAGATTGCACCGTTTTCGAATTTCCACCAAATTCGCGACACGACCCAAGTCCCGTGGGTTTAATCGACTTGGACAATGTTTGCAGACCATCGGCTTTATGCATCGGAGCCAAGCCGGAGAGGCCAGCAGCGCACTGAGCAGCGCCTCTAAGGACTTCTTGCAGGTGCTGGTCTGCGATCAGTCGATGCCGTGCTCAGCGGCGCTTCTATGTCCTTGCGGCTGTGGTGCATCCATACAACTGAGCTTGGTGATGAATGACACTCCACGATGGCGGGCCAGACGGCATTTCAGTGGATTGGATACGCTGCATCCGCCCGTCTGGCGAAAGACCGGCTATAGAAGTCACTTCTTCTTCCGCCGCGGCCACATAGTCTGGCCCCACCCGGAGGCAAGTATGCATCAGATAGTCCGCTGAAGAAATTCTGACCGATCCCTCAGGCGCTATGTCTCGATAGAGGTGAAGACCGGCGATTCTTCGAAGTAATGAAGGCGTCGCGAGGGTATTGTGGCCCTTCGGTCCGATCCTTCGCGCTCTGATCGACCCCGTCGCCTCGATGTAGGACCACAGTTCCATTTCTCCGCCGAAGTCCCAAATTGCCCGCGCCCTGCAGCTGACAGTGTTCGCGCCCAGTATCACGAAGCGATTGAAGAAGGGTGGAAGGATCCCGGCGCTGCCCTGTCTGCGCTGCGGGAAGTGCTGTCTTTCGTACTGACGCAGTTGGTAACAATATTTTTCTCTGTAGGAACCAAACTGCAAAAAAGAAGTTGACTCGCTGCGCAATCACTTTTATTCTGTAGAAAATCTTACAGAGGATTCCTTCATGCGACTTGCCGAGCTTTGCGGCATCCACTCTGGCTATACGGCGCGTGGAAGGCTTGAACCACTTCCCGGAGGCATTCCTGCGATTCAACTGCGTGATGTGAGAGCGGATGGGGAGGCACCAAGCCTCAGGTTTCAGAGATACGACCTGGGCCGCCTGCCTGATCACCACTTCGTCCGCGGAGGCGAGGTGATCTTCCGCTCTCGCGGGGAGCCAAATTCTGCGGTCGCCGTCGGAGACACTCTCTCCGAGCCGACTGTCGTCATCGTACCGCTTGTCATCATACGCCCAGACAGAGAGCGGGTTCTGCCGGAATACCTTGCTTGGGCAATCAATCAGCCGGATGCGCAGCGCAGCCTCGGAAAAGAAGCACAGGGAACAAGCCTCAGGATGATCCCCATGTCAGTTCTTCAGCGCCTCAATATCACCGTCCCTGACCTTCCGACGCAGCGGTTAATCATCGAACTCGATGCTCTGGCAAGGCGTGAAGGGATCCTGTTAGGCGAACTGGCCATTCGCCGCAAACAACTCCTAACAGCAATTCTCAGCGAGGCCGCAAAGGCAACTGATCAGAAGGAAATTTCCTGATGACCGATCAGGTCACCCAACAGCAGATCAACCATACCGCCTGGGCAGCATGCGACACCTTCCGGGGCACCATCGATGCCGGCCAGTACAAGGATTACATCCTAGTGATGCTGTTCCTGAAATACATCTCGGATCTCTGGAACAGTCATCTGGAATCCTACCGCAAGCGGTACGGCGATGACGAGATGCGTATTCGCCGACGCCTTGAGCGTGAGCGGTTCATTCTCCCTGAGGAGGCAAGTTTCCAGGACCTACACTCCCAGCGGAACGAACCCAACATTGGAGAGCTGATCAACATCGCACTTGAGAAGATCGAAGACGCGAACCGCTCCAAACTAGAGGGTGTCTTCCGCAACATCGACTTCAACTCAGAGGCCAATCTGGGCCGTCCGAAGGATCGAAACCGACGCCTGAAGAATCTCCTCGAGGACTTCGCCAGACCTACGCTTGATCTAAGCCCATCGCGGGTGAGCGAGGACATCATCGGCGAATGCTACATCTACCTCATCTCACGCTTCGCGTCGGACGCAGGGAAGAAAGCCGGTGAATTCTACACGCCAGCGGCCGTATCACGGCTATTGGCGAAGCTGGCAGCACCGCAGCCTGGCAACACGATATGCGACCCCGCCTGCGGCTCCGGTTCGCTGCTTGTACAGGCATCCCAGGAGGTCGGCTCAGAGAATTTCGCCCTTTACGGTCAGGAGGTGAATGGAGCCACGTGGGCGCTCGCCCGGATGAACATGTTCCTGCATGCCCGCGACGCCGCCCGCATCTAGTGGTGCGACACGCTTAACAGCCCGGCACTGGTCGAAGGCGATCAACTCATGCGCTTCGATGTCGTGCTCGCCAATCCGCCATTCTCGCTCGACAAATGGGGCGCGGAAGACGCGAAAACTGACCAGTACAAGCGCTTCTGGCGCGGCGTCCCACCCAAGTCCAAGGGAGACTACGCCTTCATCACACACATGATTGAAATCGCCAAGCGCCAATCCGGCCGCGTGGCGGTGATCGTGCCGCATGGGGTTCTGTTCCGTGGTGGAGCCGAGGGACGTATCCGTAAGCAATTGATCGAGGAGAATGTGCTAGACGCCGTTATCGGTCTTCCCGCCAATCTGTTCACCACCACGGGAATTCCAGTCTCTATCCTTATCTTCGACCGGTCCCGCGAAGAGGGTGGCGCGAACGAGGACCGGCGCGACCTGCTGTTCATTGACGCCAGTAGGGAGTTCACGCCGGGAAAAGCCCAGAACTTGATGGACGATTCGCATATCGCAAAGGTGCTGGAAACCTACCGGAACCGCGCTGAAGTCGAGAAATATTCCCACTTGGCAAGCCTCAGGGAGATCGCCGAGAACGGATACAACCTCAACATCCCCCGCTATGTCGACACATTTGAGCCGGAAGAGGAGATCGACATCGCCGCTGTACAGCAGGACATTGTACGGATTGAGGCCGAACTGGCTGCTGTGCGGGCAAAGATGGCCAGTTATCTGAAGGAGCTCGGCGTCGATGTCTGATGGCGAGATCATTCTCTATAACACCGAGGACGGTCATGCCGAGATCCAGCTTCGGGCCGTCGACGGCAACGTGTGGCTCAGCCAACAGGAGATGGCCGAGCTCTTCCAGACCACGAAGCAGAACATCAGCCTGCACGTGCGCAATGTCTTTACTGAGGGTGAGCTTGATCCAGATTCAACCGTCAAGGAATACTTGACAGTTCAAACCGAAGGCAAACGACAGGTTAAGCGTTCTGTGATCCTGTACCGGCTCGAGATGATCCTTGCGGTTGGATATCGCGTACGCAGCCCACGCGGAACACAGTTCCGCCGCTGGGCCACATCTGCGCTAAAGGAATACCTCGTCAAAGGTTTCGTCATGAACGACGACCGCCTCAAGGATCCCACTTGGGACTACTTCGACGAGCTGCTCGAGCGCATTCGCGACATCCGGGCCTCCGAAGCGCGATTCTACCAGAAGGTGCGCGACATACTCGCCCTCAGCCAGGACTACGACGCTAGGTCGCCGACCGTGAATACCTTCTACGCGACGATCCAGAACATGATGCTCTACGCTGTCACCAGCCGTACAGCCAGCGAACTGATCCATGATCGAGCCAATCCAGAACAGCCAAATATGGGACTGACAAACTGGAAGAACTCCGACAAGGGTCGACCGCTGCGCAAGTCCGACATCGGCACTGCCAAAAACTATCTCAGCGAAGCCGAAATCAGGGAACTCAATCTGATCGTTGAAACCTTCCTGAACACCGCCGAACTACGGGCGACGCGGCGGCAGACCATGTTTCTAGCCGAGTGGAAGACGGTGCTCGACAAATTTCTCACCGCGAACGAGCTCCCAAAGCTTCGGGGGACTGGCACCGTTTCGGCCAGGCAGGCCGAGCGCATCGCCCACGACCGCTATACCGAGTTCAATGCCAAGCGGAAAGAGGCCCAGAAGCAGATCTCGGCCGACGTGGAGGACCTTGAGGAACTGAAACGCATCGCCGATGCCGCAAAGGCACGGAAAACGAGGCATAACGATGCGTGACGGTTGGAAAGAAATGCGTCTAGGCGACATCGGTGAATGCAAAATCGGCCTGACTTATTCCCCCAAAGATGTAGTTTCGGATGGAGGTACTCTCGTCCTTCGTTCCTCCAATATTCGCGGTGGGCACCTCGCATATGAGGATAATGTATATGTATCGTGCAAGGTTTCTGACAAGACGAGAGTCCGTGAGAATGACATTCTGATTTGCGTTCGAAATGGAAGCAGAGCGCTAATTGGAAAGGCCGCAATGATAGACGCAAAGGCAGCAGGAAGTGCCTTCGGTGCATTCATGGCTGTCTTCCGAAGCCCGATAAACGATTATGTTTTTCAGCTTCTGAGCACCGATCAGTTCGTACGGCAGGTCCATCGCTCTCTTGGAGCGACGATAAATCAGATAACAAACGCAGATCTAAAGTCGTTCAGGTTTCTGTTCCCGCCAGAGTCTGAGCAGCGCAAAATAGCCAAGATCCTTCGGACGTGGGACGAAGCAGTCGAAACACTCGATGCCCTTCGCATTGCGAAAGAGAAGCGACTCGGTGGCCTTCGTGTTGGTCTCCTTTTCGGAGACCTCTGTCTATCCGGCCAGCGGCGCGACTGGGCACCGACACGCCTTGGTGCGGTGACCCATGAACTGACCAAACGGAACGGAACCAAGGGGCTCGGACGGGATATTGTCATGGGCGTTACCAAGGCAGCGGGTGTCGTCCCCATGCGTAAGCAGACGATCGCCGACGACATTAGCCGATACAAGTGCCTGCCGCCACGCGCCTTCGCCTACAACCCAATGCGTATCAACGTTGGCTCCATCGCGATGAATGTGCGCGAACAGGAAGTGTTGGTCAGCCCCGATTACGTCGTGTTTGCCTGCAACGCTGACGGCATCGACCCCGACTTCTTTGACCACCTACGCAAGACATCATGGTGGGCTCACTATATCGACAGAGGCAGTTCGGGCAGCGTGCGGCAGCGGACCTATTATGGTGATCTAGCCGCGCTGAAACTCCCTTTACCGGAATTGGAAGAGCAAAGGAGCATTGCAGCGATCCTGAACACAGCCCGGGCCGACCTTGCTGCAACCTTGCGCGAGATCGAAGCCCTGACGCTCCAGAAGCGCGGCCTAATGCGGAAGCTGCTGACGGGGGAATGGCGGGTTAAGCCGGAGGAACCTGTTGCCTGACTTTCATGATTTCATTGCCTGCACCAGCAAGAGCAGCGATCCCGGGATGGTCAACATCAACCCGAAAGTTTCAGTCTTCGCACCAACCTTCTGCACCATGCATGAGGATGGCTATACCGACACCAATTTGCCCATCGAGCAACAGTTCAAACACGCCATCAGCGGCCAGGACTCGATCTTTCCGCACGAACTCAAAATCCACCGGAGCGTCGGTACCTTCGATCTACTCTTTACCGACCTGACCGCATGTCCGATCGCGCCGTCACACCTGTACACTGACCAACCGAACCGAAAAGTCGAGAGCTTCCGCCCAAAGCCCAGAGGGCGAAAATGCCTCCCTTAAGCACCAGCCAAGGCAAGAATAACAAAGGTGCTCTGGCAGCCCCAAGTTCCTATTTCCGCAGGGAAATGCCCAGTCCCTTGGTCTGTGTGCAGCTACGAGGGACCTTGCTGGCACGCTAATTCGAGTCCGGGAACCATACCCATGACGTTTGACGCCACAGAGAAACACCAATCCCAGTTACCGGCGCTCCAACTGCTTGTCGCGCTAGGGTTCATCCCGCTTTCACAGAACGAAGCGCTGGACTTGCGCGGCGGGCGGCTTCGGAACGTCGTCCTCGATGATGTGCTCACCGAGCAACTGATGCGCATAAATAGTTTCACGCATCGGGGACGCGAATACGCCTTCGACCTAGAGGATGCCCATGAAGCCATGCGGCGGCTGAAACCCACACCCGACAGGCAAAAAGGGCTCCGTGGCACCAACCAGGACATCCACGATACGCTTATCCTTGGAACGACGATCACGAAATCCATCAGTGGAGACTCGAAGAGCTATTCGTTCCGGTACATCGATTGGGAACACCCCAGGAACAACGTCTTCCATATCACGGCAGAATTCTCGGTGGAGAAGACCGCGTCGAGCCAGACAAAGCGCTGCGACATCGTCGCTTTCGTCAATGGCATCCCAGTCCTGGTGATCGAGAACAAGCGGCCAACGGAGAGCCTGAAGAAGGCTGACAGCCAGTTGATCGGCTACCAGAACGAGGACAGCATCCCGCAGCTGTTCCACTTCGCCCAGCTGCTCATCAGCATGAACAGAAAGGAGGCACGTTACGCAACGGTGGGGACACCACGCAGATTCTGGCAGACCTGGCGTGACGAGGAGGACACGGACGAAGCCATCGCTCCGCATACGAACCGTATCCTCACTTCCGAAGAGAAGAATGCTGTCTTCTCGGGTGCATTCACCACTGCACGTCCCTACTTCGATGAGATGTCCGCCGAAGGGGCGCGCGAAGTCACAGTGCAGGACCGCATGATTTATGCGCTTTGCCGACCGGAACGTCTGCTGGACCTCATCCGTCGGTTTACCGTGTTCGATGGCGGCGTCCGTAAGGTCGCCCGCCATCAGCAGTTCTTCGGCATCCAGAGGGCGATCGAAACGGTCAGGCAGCTTGACAACGCCGAAACCCGCAAAGGTGGGGTGATCTGGCACACCCAGGGCTCAGGCAAGTCGCTCACGATGGTGATGCTCGGGCGCTCCCTCGCCCTGGAGCGCAGCATTGACAATCCCCGGATCATCATCGTCACGGATCGCGACGATCTCGACCGGCAGATAAGGGACACCTTCAGGTCCTGCGATCTTGAGCCAGCTCGGGCAACGAGCGGCGCCCATCTTCTCGAACTGGTCCGAAGCGGGACTCCGCTGATCACCACGATCATCAACAAGTTCGACACAGCGCTGAAAAACAGCCAGTTCGCGGATTGTAATCCGAACATCTTCGTGCTCGTCGACGATAGCCATCGAACGCAGACGGGGCGCTACGGCGGCCATAGCCAGTTCGCAACCAGGATGCGGCGCCTTCTTCCCAAAGCCTGCTACCTCGGGTTCACCGGCACTCCCCTGCTGAAGAGTGAGAGGAACACGCTATCGACATTCGGGAGGCTGATTCACCGCTACGCCATCGACGAAGCCGTAGCCGATGGCGCCGTCGTCCCGCTGCTCTACGAAGGGAGAATCGTCGAGCAGCGGGTTTCCGGCAGCGGGATTGACCGCTGGTTCGACAAGATCAGTAAGGGACTGACCGATAGCCAAAAGGCCGACCTGAAGCGGAAATTCTCGCGGATGGATGCTCTGGCCAAGACCGACCAGGCCATCCGAGCCAAGGCCATCGACATTGCCGAGCATTACCGCCAGCAATGGCAAGGCACCGGTTTCAAGGGACAGCTCGTCGCTCCGTCAAAGGCGGCAGCCGTGCGCTTCAAGGAGGCCCTTGACGAGATCGGCCACGTCTCCAGCGCGATCATCATCTCGCCACCAGACGAGAACGAGGGCAACGATGAAGTTGACCGGGAGTCGAAGGACCTGGTCCGTCGCTTCTGGTCAAAGATGATGGCGCGGCACAGGAACGAGCATGAATACAATCGCCAGATCATCGAGGCCTTCAAGGGATCAGGCGATCCCGAGATACTGATTGTAGTTTCGAAACTCCTCACTGGCTTTGATGCACCGCGCAACACGGTGCTCTATGTCTGCAGATCCCTGAAGGAGCACACTCTCCTGCAGGCGATCGCCCGCGTTAACCGGCTCTACGAGGGCGGCAGCACCGAAAAACAATTCGGCTTAATCGTCGATTACGAAGGTCTGCTCGGAGAACTCGACAGCGCTCTGACAACCTATGGTGCTTTCGAAGGGTATGATGCGGTCGACCTGGTAGGGACGGTGAATGACATCAGGGAGGAAATCCGAAAGCTGCCCCAGCTTCACGAACAGCTATGGGACCTCTTCAAATCCGTCCGCAACAGGAAGGACATGGAGCAATTCGAGCGGCACCTCGCGGACGAGGCCATTCGGCAGGAATTCTACGACCGCCTGAAAGCCTTCAGTAGATGCCTGCATATCTCACTCTCGTCTGACAAGCTGTTCGATGTCTTCGATGAGGTGAAGGTCGATGCCCTGAAGCGGGACTGGAAGCAGTTCTCCGAGCTCAGGCGCTCAGTCCGGCTCCGCTATCAGGAGACGGTCGACATCCAAGAGTTCGAACCGAAGATCCGGAAACTGCTCGATGACCACGTCGTGGCAATGCCAGCCAATACCCTCATTGAGGTCTTGAACATCAATGATCCCGACGCATTGAAGGCGGTCGTCCAAGAGACAGGAATTTCCGAAGCGTCGAGAGCCGATCGGATTGCCAGCGCGACCAAGCATGCCATCACCGAAAGGATGGACGAGGATCCGACCTTTTACAGACAGTTCTCGGAGCTCATCGAGGAGACGATCCGTGACTATCGCGAAAGGCGTCTGTCCGAGCGCGACTACCTGAACAGCGTCGTGGATCTCGCGGGCAAGGTCGCAAGCAAGGACCGCGGCAGCGGTATCCCTGAGCGGATCCGCCAGGATAAGGATGCACAGGCATTCTTTGGGATCTTCCAGAGCCAGTTGCAAACCATAGGCAAGGAACCGGTTACCGACGACGAAGCGGCATCCATTGCCCTTGAGATCATCGGAATCATCAAGTCGCACGTAATCGTCGACATCTGGAAGAACGAGGTTGCCCAGAACGATCTGCGTAATGCGATCGACGATTACTTCTTTGACGTTCTACGCGACGAAAGGGGCATCAATATGCCCAACGAAGTCCTCGGCAATCTTGAGCAGAAGATCATGGGCTTGGCTCGGGCACGGTTCGTAGCATGACCCGGGAACAGCACTGCCTCCGATTCGGTGGACAGGAAATCCGTTACGAGATCATCAGGCGGTCAAGAAAGACGCTCGAAATTGCAGTCGAACCGGATGCATCGGTAGTGGTCACAGCCCCTCTGGACGCACCTCAGGACGCGATCGAAGCCAGACTGCGAAAGCGTGCGGCATGGGTGACCAGCCAGCAGCGGCACTTCTCGCAGTTCCTTCCCCGCACACCCGAACGCCGGTACATCGCCGGGGAAACGCATCTCTATCTCGGGCGCCAGTACAGGCTGAAGGTGATCCCGCATATCCAGGAAGGCGTGAAGCTGCTCAGAGGCTTTCTCATCGTACAGACCCACCGGCCAAACAGGCCAGAAGTCACACGCGATCTGGTGGAAGCCTGGTACAAAGAGCGTGCGAGGATCAAATTTCAGGAGCGAATTGCCATTTGCCTGAACCTGTTCCCGAACCCAGAAGCATTTCGCCCCAAATGTCTCATCGTGCGCCAGACTCGAAAAAGGTGGGGCTCCATGTCACCAACCGGTCGGCTGTTGCTCAACCGCCGTCTGGTTCAGGCACCGGTTAACGCAATCGATTATGTGATTACGCATGAACTCTGCCATATGGCCCATCCGCTCCACGACGCAGCGTTCTTCAAACTCCTGGAGAGGATCATGCCTGACTGGGAGCGACGGAAGCAGCGGCTGGAGCGCATGATGGCCTGAGAATTCCGATCAGGTTCACGACAGACACGGGCGCGACTCCAACTTCGCCCCACGCGCCATTCTAAAACCCAGCACCTGCATAAGAGGTCGATGGGCTGCCGGTCGCGGAGACGAAACCCGAGGCGCTGCGGGAGCTTGAGAAGGCGACTCTGGCAATGGAGGCCGGTCTGGCGGATACACTCTATGACATGGGCTGGATCGTTGATCTGATTGACGCAGGAGCGCCTGAACCGAACCGGCCGAGAATCTACGGGACAAGAATCGAAAATCCATGAGCGTCAGTGAATGGAGCGGGTATGGACGGGAAGTTCGGAATTGACCTGCTATCCCGTTCAGTCATTCCGGCAATCCAAACCTGAATGTGTTCCCACTTGTTAAAACCGGGATAAATGATAGTTTTCATATCCCCCGTTCCACCCTGAAGTGCAACACTTTCAGTAGCGGGTTTCTCCCGGGTCGGCGCAGGATGTTGCGAATCGGCCAGGTAGCGGCGACAGTCCCGGTGAGTTGAGAACCGGAGACCGCCATGCCAAAGGGCTACCACCACCTGACCCAGCCCGAAAGATGCCAGATATACGCCCTGAGGAAAAGCGGGCTTTCGCAGGGAGCGATCGCCCGGCAGCCCGGGCGTTGCCGCTCGGTGATATCGCGGGAGCATCCATGTCTCGTTTCAAGGGGTTTCAGGGCATTTTCCGCGGTCTTTCCGGATCTTTTCCCCACTTTTCCACATTCTTTCCACAGGCGGGTGTCATGACGGTGCCGTAACCGGCGCGTCCGGGGACCATCCGCGCCCGTCGCGCAGCAGGACGTTCGTGAGGATCACGAGTTTCCGCATCACCGCGACCAGCGCGACCCGGTGGGCCTTGCCCGCCGCCGTGAGCCGTTCGTACATCTCCTTCATCGCCGGGTTCCAGCACACGGCCGTCATCGCCGCCATGTAGAGCACGTCGCGGGGCCTGCGTCGCCCGCCGCGGATGCGCCTCGCCCCTGACAGCGTTCCGCTATCCCTGGCGAAGGGGGCGACACCCAGGAGCGCCGCCGCCTGCCGGCTTCCGAGGGTCCCGAGCTCCGGCATCCAGCAGATCAGGGCGGCAGCGGTCACCGGCCCGATCCCCGGGACGCTCACGAGGATGTCCCGGCGCCGGGCCAGCCCGGGATCCGCGTCGATCGCCGTCGCGATCCCGGCATCGAGCACGCCGATCTCCTCCACGATCCCGGCCAGCGCCCTCTTCAGGGCCGCGGCCGCGGCCGTCGTCCCGCCGATCTCCCGGATCCGGGCGGTCAGGGAAGTGCGCGTGTCGACGAGCGCCTCGCGGGCGACCAGCAGGCGTTCGAGTTCCTGCAGCGCCTCGGGTTTCGGCTGTGCGGCCGGCAGCCCGCCGACCTCCCCGAAGGCGGCCAGCGCCCTCGCGTCGATCCGGTCGGACTTCGCGACCTGGCCGAGCGCCTCGGCGAAACGGCGCGCCCGCAGGGGATTGACGACGTGCACGATGTAGCCCCTGTCGTGTAGCGACTGGTGCAGCTGGCGGTGGTACCGCCCGGTGGCCTCGACCACCACGTGAGTCACGCCGCGTTCGCGGAGCCATCCGTGCAGGGCCCGGAATCCCTCCTTTCCGTTCGCGAAGCCCCCGTCATCGCCGTTAGCGTGGACGTCCAGCCGGCTCTTGCTCACGTCGATTCCCGCCACTATCCTGTCTGTCATGTCCTTCCGCTCCTATTCTTGCGGTTGATTCGGGTCCTACCCAGGCATCCATCCAGGACGCGGAAGGACGGCGGTGAAGGCGGGCGGCCAGGCTCCCGCACGGCCCTTCGGCCAAGACCATCACGGCCCGACCCGCCTTCGCGGGGCGGCTGCCCCGCATCCCTCTCCGTACGGCTGTGCGGAGAGGGAATCCCTTCTTGCATGATGCACGAGGTTCCGGACCGGCGGAAGCGCCGCGTTCCGCACAGCCGGCGCGGAGTTTTCCACAGGTGTGGAAAACTTTCCACAACATCATCCTCAGGATTCTTTCTGATTGGTTCAGACATACAAGATACGTCGCAACAGCGGGGAACGGGGCTACCGGCACGCCCAGGCGCAGCGGAAGGCGGAGGAGCGACGGCGTGCGGCGTCATCGGTTCCGAGGAAACTGACGCCGGAGCGCTGGGCGAAGGTCACGGAGAGGCTGGAAGAGGGCTGGAGCCCGGAACAGATTTCCGGCCGGCTGCGGCTGGAGGACCCGGGGATGGCGGGCAGGCAGCGGATTTACGACCGCATCAGGGGCGGTCGCGGGAACGGCGGCGGGCTCTGGAAGCACCTCCGGCGGCGTGGAAAGAAGCCGAACTGGAAGGGCGGCCGCCACTCGGGCCGGGGTCACATCCCCGGCCGGGTGGACATCTCCGAGCGCCCGCAGGAGGTGGAGGCGAAGGAGCGCGTCGGCGACTGGGAGGCGGACACGGTGATCGGAAAGGCGCATGGCGGCGCGGTGGTGTCCCTTGTGGACCGGGCCTCGAAATACACGCTTCTCCAGAGGGTTGACCGCCGGAAAGCGGATGTGGTCGGGAAAGCGATGGTCGACATGCTCGGTTCGCTCGACGCTCCGGTGCACACGATCACCGCCGACAACGGCAAGGAGTTCGCCGGTCACGCGGCGGTGGCGAAGGCGCTGGAAGCGGCCTTTTTCTTCGCCCGCCCGTACCACTCCTGGGAGCGGGGGCTGAACGAACACACGAACGGGCTGCTGCGCGAGTATCTGCCGAAGGGCACGGACTTCCGTACGGTGACGGACAGGGAGGTCCGGGAGGTGCAGGACATCCTGAACGCGCGTCCGCGCAGGTCCCTCGGCTACCTCACACCGGCGGAGGCGCTGCGGCGGGCCCGGCCTCCCTGAGCCGACCGTTCCGTCGGTCGGCGGGGAAAAGGCAGGCCACCAGGCGCGGCCCCCGGGGCGATGGTCGGGCTCCGCCCTCCCTTCGCCCCGGGGGCCGCGCCTGGCCGGCGGAAGGCCCTTGCGGTGCCGGAAGGGCGGGATTACGCTCCGATCCACGGGACTTTCGCCGTCCTGGACGCCGGATCGGGTGGCCTGGGGACGGAATCCGCCACCATACGGCCCTTTCCGGGGCGTTCCCTGCGCGTGGGCTCCGCCCCCCGCTGCGGAAACGCCCCGGAAAGGGCCGGGCGTTGCGCTTCGGACTGGAAGTGGGGTAATGAAAATGGCGCACTCACCAGACCTCCCTAATGACTGACGGGAAAAGATAATGCCAACACCGGAACAGATGGACGGCCTGCTTGAGTTCATCGATAGTTCACCATCACCGCCGCCACCGGTCTTTGTCGGCCGTCAGGATGTGATCCGGGATATCGAGAAACGGCTTCCGTATCTTCTGAAAACGTCAGGCAGACCGAAGGAGACGAGACTGATCTACGGGGCACCGGGAGCGGGGAAATCATCCATTCTCGCCGAGCTGGAAAAACGGGGTCTTAAAGACGAAGGCGAAAAATACAACGTTCTGGTGCTCAATTCCGAAAGGCTGGATGACATGGATGAAGTAATGGAATCATTATCCATTGCTGCCGGACTGTCATCACCAGAATGGCGTAAGATTTTACTTAAATCCACAACAAGGGGAACTGCAGGCGCCATCCAGATGGCAACCGGAATCCAGGGTATCAGGGATGCGGTCAATTCACTGATCGATGGGATTGGTGGTGTTCCGCGAACGATGACCGCATTCGCAAAGAGATTTCCAGCCAGTATGTGGCAGATGCCGCTTGTCGTGGCCATTGACGAGGCACAGCGCTTAAGTTGGACAAAGGATACGAAACAGGCATTCCTGCTGCAGTCACTGCATGACAATGACCCGGCACTTCCGATCATGCCAATATTTGCCGGACTGGGAGATATAAGAGATACCCTTTCAAAAATCGGTTTGACCCGTATCGAAAACACCCATGAAATCGGTTGTCTGACGAACAACGAAATGGATGATTTCTTCATCGGATTCAGTCGGAAATTCGGCCTGTTCATCCAGGATGACAGTAACAGGGATCACGTGATCCCGAACGTCGGAAAACTCATGCGGGACAGTCATGGCTGGCCCCGGCATCTGTATCATTCATTCCAGGCGCTGGGAAACGGGGTCAGACCGGTTGACGGCGATCTGTCCAGGGTGAACTGGCCCCATGTCCATGAGGACGCGTTAGGGCGACGGCAGGCCTATTACAGAAGCCAGTCAAGCCCTGAAATGAAATCCGGCATATTCCTGACCGCAGCGGTCATGGATGGATTGCGGGATGGCATGAAATCCGTTGCTGTCAATTCACTCATTCGCCGCTTTTCCAGGGATGAGGAAGGCTGGCGACTCCCGAAGGGAATGGAAGTTGGGGATTTCCGTGAACATCTAATCCATAAAGGGGCACTTCAGGAGCGTGAGAACGAAACGTTTTACTGCCCGCTTCCGAGCTTCCGGACCTATCTGACCGATCAGATGCGGGATCCGGAATAAAGGGAAAGGGCGGAGAAACCGGTAATGGCGGAACGGAAAACCGTATCGGACGATTCCGGCTGGTCGCCTCCCGAACCGAAACCTTACGATGATGGTTCGTTCGGATATTCATGACCGGGAGCGATGGATGATACGCTGGTCAAAGAACTGGTGGCTGGACTTAAGGATAAACATGAGACGTGGATCGCCGTTTTCGGCAAACGGCTGAAGGAAACACGTGAGGCCATCGGCGAAGGTCATGAAACAGCATGATGATGGAGTGGATGACGCTGGACCTGATGAGATCCGCGAAAGGGTGGAAAATGCCGCACTTCAGGATGGAACGGGGGCTGAAACGGGGAGAACGGAAAAGAACATTTCAAATTGACCCACTACCCAATTCTGGAGTAATTTCCCAGATATCCCCGCCACAAGCGCCATTCTGAAATCCAGCACCTGCAGAAACTGCATTCCCGAGCTTCGTGCACGGGACGCCGCGTCGTGACCCGCACCCCAAGATCCTGGATGCTGTTACCGCAGGTGGAACGGCAAATGGCCGACCTTACCCTGCCGATCGTGCCTGTGCTTGCGCGGCAGTACCAAAGGTCGGGACATCCGCCGAAGATTTGCCATAAGCGGCAAGGAGCGCATCCCTTACAAAGGCGATATGAGCGGTCTCTTCGATGATTTCGGCCAGATACTGGGCTTTCATCAACGTCGCTCCAACACCAATCGTGCCGTGATTGGTCAATACGGCGGCGAATATCTTCGGATCCCTGAAAACCGGACTGATCTCGGCTTCGGTCTGAGGGCCACCATTCGGCGAGAGCGGGATCAGAGGCATACGGCCAATCTTCTCGACGGTCTGGACGGTCAGGCAGGGTATCTCCAGTCCGGCGCTGGCATAGCCCGTGGCCCAGGGGCTATGGCAATGCACAATGGCACCGATATCGGGACGGATGCGGTAGAGACCCAAGTGAAATTCGAGATCCTTCGACGGCTTGAAGGGCGAAGGCTCGACCGCACCGTCGAGATGCACAATCTGCAGATTATCACGGCTGCACTCGTTGAAGCCTACACCAGAGGGCTTGATGATGATCGCCTCGGCCGAACTCAGCCGAACCGAGAGATTTCCGCCAGCATTCGTCTGGAGCCGCAGGTCAAAGCAGCGCCTGGCCGTCCGGACCAGAGCATCCTTCTTTGTATCGATATCGTTCTGGTCAAGCATCAGGTCGTCCTCAGGATACAGGATTTGAGCGCCTCGATCACATGTGCTGCGGTCTCGGGAGCGTTGATGTGATGGGGGATGGCCTCAACCGAATAGTGGTCCGCGTTGGCTTTCAGGATCTGCAGGCAGACCTCGCGCAGCTCCGGATCCTCAATCTCACCACCGGGGCAGTCCCGGTGGGAGAACCCCCCCATGGGAATGATGACGTCAACAGGCGCAGTTGCGGAATTCAGATGTCCGGCCAGTTCGTCCGCCGCCTGAACCATTTCTTCGCAGTTCAGTTTCACGTGGGTGAAATACCCCGAATGCTGGTAGTGCGGGCGTTCGAGGTAGAAGGGTGGCACCGTTGCCAGCTTACCCAGGCCAAAAAAGTTCATCGCTCCCGGCAGCACAACCCGCGGCAGATGTCCAGCTGCGGTGAAACGGGTGGGCATCGGAACATGATCCCCGGCAAAGAGCAGGCGGTTCAGTTCGTGGCAGGTCAGGTCGACCACCGCCCTGAAAGCGCCAGCCTCGGCAAAGCGGGCAAAGGCGGCTCCGCCATAGCCATTGGCATGAAACGCCATGACTTCCTCTCCTTGGGCGCGCAGACCGGCGATCAACCTCTCCGCCGCACCACCTGTGGCACCGAGAGCGGTGATGCCGATGGAGGGGTGCTCTGTGGCGTCTGACGATGGCATACGACACAGACCTGCGATCATTGCCGCAGTCAATGTGAAGACCTGCCTGAGTGCCGGGTTCAACCCAGCGATGTCGGCGAGCGTCGGCACAAGGATGATCGAGTTATCCGCCAAGGCATCGCGGGGATCGAAGGGCAGCGGGGTTACCAGGATCTTGGACAGTCGAAACGGAAGGGCACGCATCACCCGCAGAATGATCTCACCACCCGTGCCACCGCCCATACCGACAATAGCCCGGACGGAGCCATCAATCCTAGCGGCAACTTCCCCTCCGACGCTTATGCCGACATCCTCCATTGCATCGATCTTCAGTTTGCCGTTCCAGACCTCACCCCCTGATCCCAGCGAAACATCGACCATTTCCGAGGTGACCCCCTGTACCGTAAGCGCGTCCTGGAGGAAGGTCGCCTCTTCCAGCTTGGTTTCCAGCGTTGCCAGCAGTAGCACTTTGGGCTGCATCGCCTAACACCTTCCTGTGCCAATGGCCACGCTGGGCTTGGCCGAGCCCGACAGGTTCACGGATGCGGTGATTTCATTCTCCATCATCGGCGGGTCGATGTCACGGAACACCAGGTCTGCGTCTGTGCAGCAACTCCTGACCAAGTTAGTCAAAAGATCCGCATCGAACTCCTACAGGTCTACTGCTTTTGCTGCATACGGAGCAGAACCGAAATATCCTCTGCGCAACCGGGAAACGCAACGCCTTCGGCGGCAGACTTCCTGATCCGCTGGTACGGAATGCTGCAATTCGGGCAGACAGTGGCAACGGTCTCAACCAGGAAAATGGTGACAGCGATGCCTTCGAATGGCCACCACCATGATTTCCTAACCAGGAACGAGCGCCGCCAAATCCATGCGATGAGCGAGGTCGACAGGGTGCGGAGTGAGGCGATGGGCCGCAGCAGCGCTGTGGCATTGATGCTGCACGGTATAGTGCGGTGTGATCTGTGCCGGTGCCGGAACTGGGTTTTGCCCACTTTCAGGAATTGGCGGTTGAAATCATCGGCAATTTCGGCGCTTTGTAAATTTTGGAATCAACCAAACGATTGAGGTCGAAATGGGCGTGGCGGAGACGAAGATCCACCCAATAAATACCGGCTGGCTTGAAGCCGATCTGGGAACCTACATCTTCTGGAAAGGCCCCGCAGGCAAGAAGATCTGGAATCCAGTCTATTGTCACTACGTCGACACGGGGGAGCACAAGCTCCTGATCGACACCGGACTCTGCGACGAGGAACGCGCGACCAAATACCATCACAAATGCGACAAGCGCGGATGTCTGCAGGTGCATGAACATCTGGAGCAGAGGCTGGGAGTGCATCCCAACGAGATCGATGCCATCGTCTTCACCCATCTGCATTGGGACCATGTACAGAACATGAAGGAATTCAGGAACGCCCGCTACATCGCACCCAAAGCCGAAATCGAGATGGCTTACAATCCGTTGCCGCTCTACTACCGCACCTATGAATGCGGCATTCTCGACATCGAACCGGCCTATACCGGATGCGTGTTCGAGATGATCGAAGATGAATGCGAAGTGCTGCCAGGCATCACCATGTTCCACACGCCAGGGCATTCGGTGGGCCATATGGCGGTGACCGTCGCGACCGGCATGGGGGACATCGTCGTCGCCGGGGATGCGATTTTCCAGGAACGCAACCTCGAACCCAACCCTTCCGAAATGTGGCGCTACTGGGTGCCAGCGCGGTTCGTCGACTCGGTGTCAGGCTGGAAATCGGTGGAAGAGATTGATAAGCGTGCCGACTACGTACTGGCCTGCCACGACAAAATCGCCAATGCGCGCTCGGATGTTTTTCCATATGAGGGTATGCCGATCCGAAAACGGCGCCAGGTCATTCCGGGCTATCAGTTCTATTTCGGGGACATGCCCGACGGGATGGCCGACAGGGCTGCGCCTGCCATGACCAGGGAAGAAGCCGAAGACTACATCGCCAACCTGGTTCCGCCAACGCCCGACCCGATCTGATGGTTGCGCCACTCGACAGCCCTGCGGAAATCGAGGCGCACCTCGATGCGGTCGTTCCGGACCAGCGGGTAGTGTTGCATGACGCTGCCCATTCGCGGCGACTTCCAGCCCATTGCTTCATTCCCGACCCTTCCCCGGTCAGGTCGGGAGGGATCTACGCGACCCAGCCAACTGCCGTGACCAATACCGATATGGAAGATCTGGTGGCCCCTTACAGCAAATCCATTCCACCGATTTTGACCTCGCTCCATGCCGCGCCTGAAAGGCCAGAATCTGTAACGATGGTCGGCGGATCCAGCACCACGGACTGGGACAGCCTGTCCGGCTGCGGTGATAGCCATTCACCCGGAACCGGCACCGAGGGCTCGCGCGAAACAGTCGATGGAATGACCGAATCGGAGGGCCTCACGTCGCCAGCGTTTGCAGTTACGGAGCCGAGATGACCCGTCCCGATCTGCTGACCCCCGAATTCCGCGCCCTGTCAGCAAGACTCGGCCAGGCTCCGCTGCAGGTCCAGGGTGCCGGTGGCAATACCTCGATCAAGGCCGATGACGTGATGTGGATCAAGGCGTCAGGGACGGAACTGGCCAATGCCGAAACGCAGGATATCTTCGTCGCCGTCGACCGAAAGGCGGCCCTCGCTGAGGCCGAGGGTGCTGGTGACGGCACGTGCAGGGCAACGGTGCTTGACCCGGAGATGTCGCTCCGCCCCTCCATTGAAACCACCTTTCATGCCGCACTTAACTGGCCAGTTGTCGTGCATACCCATTCAGTGGCCACGATAACGCATGCGATCTCACCTCAGGGACGCGCCGCGATCGCCAGTAAGCTCGCCGGACTGCCAGCCGCCATCGTCCCTTACCGGAAACCGGGACTGCCACTAACGCAGGAAATCCTTAGGCACATAAATCCTGACACACAGGTGATCGTGCTGGAAAACCATGGCCTCATATCCTGCGGTCGAACCGTTCAGGAAACCGCGGAAATCGTCGCGGAGATCGAGAGGCGGCTGGCGATGCCGACGCGTGACGTTACAGGAGAAGTGGCCGACCCCGCCCCCGACGGATTTGAATGGGTCCCTGACATGATCGGCCTGGCCACTGATCCACGGCAATTCAGCCTGGCCCGAGCCGGCTCCTACTACCCCGATCATGTCGTGTTCCTCGGCCCTGCCCTGCCACTAAAGGACGCCGATCCCGACCGACCCGTACAGCTGGTCGAAGGCAAGGGTGTGCTGATCAGATCCGACGCGACGCCTTCGCAGCGCGCCATGCTGCAATGCCTGGCGGATGTTCTGACGCGCCTTCCCAGCGACTGGGAAGCGGAACCGATCGGAGCCGGAGCTGAAGCGGAGCTGCTGGACTGGGATGCGGAGAAGTACCGGCAAGCACTCGCTGAAAACGGTTAGGGATGCTGACGCTCGGCATCGATATCGGCACATCCGGCGTCCGCACGGCGGTGCTGGACGAAACCGGGACAGTCCGGTCCATGGCCCGTGTGCCTCATGTCACGCAGAACCCGGACCGAATCGACGCCGAAGGCTGGTGGACCGCTGTAAGGACCTGTCTTTCGGCGCAGACAGCCGCTCTACGCGAGGAAGGTCTCAGCCCAAGTAACATCGTCGCCGCAGCGGTCGACGGCACGTCCGGCAGCATGGTCCTCCTGGATGCGAATATGAGTCCGGTCACAAGAGCACTCATGTACAACTCTTCAGGATTCGACGCGGAAGCCGAACGCATCGCCCATCACGCGCCGGACAGTCACATCACGCTCGGCTCGAACTCCGCGCTGGCGAGGTTTCTCAGGCTGCGGAGCGAAGATCGCGACCGCAGGGCACGGATGCTCTGCCACCAGGCAGACTTTATACTCACCCGGCTGACCGGTGTCCTGGGCCGATCCGATCAGAACAACGCGCTGAAGACCGGCTACGATCCAGCCACCGAGGTCTGGCCGGACTGGTTCGACGCATTGGGAATTCAGCCGGATCTTCTGCCTGCGGTCCTGCCAGCCGGCGCCCTTGTCGGAACGATCGACCGGTCCATTGCGGAGGAATTTGACCTCCCCCACGATCTGGTCCTGCATGCCGGAACCACGGACAGCATCGCGGCTTTCCTTGCCACGGGTGCCTCGGAACCAGGCACGGCGGTCACCTCACTGGGAACGACCCTCGCGGTCAAGCTCCTGAGCCCGGCTCGAATAGATGACCCGACGATCGGGCTCTACAGTCACCGCGTTGGGGACTTCTGGCTGGCTGGCGGGGCTTCAAACACCGGGGGCGGTGTTCTGCGCGAGTTCTTCACGCCAGAGACCCTCAGCAGCCTGAGTGCCCGGATCGACCCCGATCGGGACAGTGGACTGGATTATTACCCGCTGTCCCGGCCAGGAGAGCGTTTTCCCGTCAATGACCCGTCACTTCAGCCCCGCCTGTCCCCCCAGGCACGAGACGACGCACATTTTCTGCACGGCCTTCTGCAGGGGATCGCCCGGATCGAAGCGCTCTGCTACAGCGCACTGGTCGAACGCGGCTCGCCCCAAACCAGCCATGTCCTGTCCTGTGGTGGTGGCGCCCGAAACGAAACCTGGAGACGAATCAGGGAAAGGGAACTTGGCATTCCGGTCAGCAACGCGACCCATGACGAAGCAAGCATCGGCGCAGCGAGGCTTTGCCAGCTGAACCCTAAAGTGGTGCCATAGGGAAACATGATGGCGCAGGCATTTATCCGGGTCGACCATCGGGATTGCGGACACCCCGTCAGATATGCCCTTACTCAGACATGAAACTCTCGCATGTTCACGCAGTCATAGCGGTTGCCGATGCAGGGTCGATCCGTGCCGCGGCGGTCGTTCTTGGAAAAACCCAATCGACGCTCACGAAGCAGCTCCAGCAGTTCGAGGAGGAAGTCGGCCTGCCGCTGTTTCTCCGGACCTCCCGCGGCGTTGTACCAACCGAAGACGGACGGGCGGTATTGTCCCGCGTCCGCGCCATCCAGTCGGAAATCCGTCATCTCGACGAGGAAATCGACCTTCTCAAAGGGCAAGGTGCCGGTACCGTTCGAGTCAGCGCATCCCCGCTTGCAGCGGTCAGGTTACTTCCCCGGGCGATCGCCCGATTCACCGCATCCAACCCCGAGGTGGAAATCACGATCTCCAGCGACATGTTCGGCGATGCCCTGGCGGCGCTGCGCACAGGCGTGCATGACATCATCATTGGCCCCCATGGCGCAGCCATGAATGCAGGCGACGTCACCGTCGAGGAACTCGTTTCCACGGAAATCATCGTGATCACGTCCACTGGAGCACCCCTGGCCCAGGCCACATCGCTTCGCGACCTCATCAATGGTTACTGGATCATGATGGGAGACACGGCCGGCCCACCAAAAACCCGGTTTCAGGAGCAGTTCACTCGTCACGGGCTGGAACCACCCAAGATACGGATGGCATCGGAGTCATGCCTGGGACTTCTGTCACTGGTGCGGGAACTAGACGCGGTCTGCACCTACCCTGCCCGCCTCCTCGACGAAATGGAACCGGAGGCCGGCGTGACCCGCATTCCGATCAGGGAAACCCTGAAGCCCCTCATGATCTCAATGGTGACGCGGGCCGGCAAGTCCCTGACGCCGACGGCGGAAGCCTTCGCCGACTGTATCCGCCATCGGGCCGGGGTCCTGCGTCGGGAATGGGCGGATCAGAGCCCAAGCGCCCGAATGGCCGGTGCGTCGGGCGCGAATTTGTAGATCCGGAACATCCGCCCCGGGCCGCCGACATGGAAATCCAGAACGGTTCCGCCTTCGGGTGTCACCTCGACAATGCGCTTGTCGCAGCCCTGCACCATGAGAGTGTTGCCGTTCGGCATCCGCTGGGCTCCGCTCATGAAGGGAGAATAGACACCCCTGCTACCGTCGGAATTGTAGGTCCAGTCGATCCGGGGCGCGCCAGTCGATGCGATCCTTCCATTACCATCGCGTGGCAGGGTGATCTCGATGACATCCGAATAGGCCCCGTCCAGCATCCCCATGCAGATCTGGCCGTAATCCGCGCCGCCTCTGGCATCGCGGCGCATGCCGTTGTTGAAAATCAGAATGTCACCGGTATGCGGCACACCGTCTGCCAGGAAATGCGCATCATGCTGCCAGTAAAGGATCTGATCCGCCGGGCCACCCCGACCATGGGTCTGCGGATTGCCCCATCGCCAGACGATATCGCCGCCACGACCATATCGCCCGCCAGTCGATCCGCGTGCCTCTGCAGCTGTCGTCGAGTGATCGATGATCCAGATCTCCCCGAAGACGGCTGAACTCAATACGATCACGTCTTCACTCGCGTTATAGGAAATGCTGTTGAGATGCAGAAGCTGGCCGGAATTGAACTGTACGCGTTCAAGAACCGGCCAGTTCGGATCAATCCTGTTCGGGTGCTCGGCAGGATCACCATAGTTACGCAGATCAGGATCGACATTCTGAACAAGATGATCCCACATCCGCCATTCCCAGACGATCTCAGTCCCGCCGCCAGCGAGATCGGGTTTCAGTTCCAGTACCTTGTCGAAAATCACCCGGTCGAACGTACCCTGCGGGATCCAGCCGAGCATTCGCCCTTCGCGGATTGCCGCAAAATGCCATGACAACACTAGGATGTTTCCGTTCGGCATCACTTCGATATCGTGGTGGAGCGCCTCCCGCCCGAAGGCAATGTTTGACCATTCCCAAAGCACCGTTCCGTCAGGCGCAACAATCGAGACGGTTCCACTGGTTCCAATCGGGAACTGCCCGTCCATATCGAGCCAATCATATCTGCAGGTCGTTCGCGCCAGATTCCCGTCAGGCATCAGGTAGGTCACTGTCGCCTCCGGCAGGCGCTGCGGTGTCGGCCAACTATGTGCCACAGCGCCGCGTTCATCCATCAGGAACGTCCTGTGCGATTTCTGGACATCACCGCGGTCGCTGACCTCCTGGATCAGCAGAAAGCCTTCCTGAACCGGTGGGGCGCCATTTGGCGGCAGAGGGCCAGTCATTCCGGGGGAACGGCTGAACATCCTGCGCTGATAGGCGAGCCTGTCAGCCGGACCACCCATGGGCATCCGGTTCTCGACATTCCTGGTGAGATCCGGAAGATCATCCTCCTCGGTCACGAAACCGTCGCCGTCGAGATCCAGCCGCTGGATGCGTTCCGCCGCTGCGGCGATGTCACCGGGGCCGATCATCAGATCACAATCCGCGTCGAGCAGCCTTACGATCCCGCTGCGCCGAACCAGTCCGGGGATATCGGTGGGACCACCCATGGCCTGTTCGGAAATACACCCGTCCAGGCCGGCAAGACCGCGAAGAACCTCCGGTGCCGCGGCGATCTCATCCGGTGACAGCACACCGTCACCGTCGAGGTCCAGCGCCCGGAACAGCGTGCCCGCCTGCCAGCGCATGCGCTGCAGGATCTCTTGCGCTTCGGCGTCAGTCAGTTCGCTCTGGTTGTTCACGCGGCCCCCTCTGGATGAAAAATAGAATCATTACGTGCGGAAGATTGATGTTCAGATTTCATCACAGTGAAATTTTTGAATATGGCCCTCCGCACCGAATGGCATACACTGACGGTAAAGCCGTATCAGGGAGGATCGCATGACCACATCCATCACCCGCCGCGCAATCGGCGTACTAACTGGCGCAGCAATTGCCCTTGGTGCATTTGCCACGCCAGCCATCGCGCAGGAAGAACTGATCTTCAACGTCTTCATCCCCCGGCCGGCACCACTGTACAAAAACGCTCTGGAACCTTGGGCGCGAGAGGTTGAGACCGCATCAAACGGTGCGCTCAGAATCACCATCCCGACCTCTTCGCTGGCGCCACCACCGAAGCAGTATGACATTGTGCAGGACGGGGTGGCGGACATCTCGGTCGCACCCGTCACCTTCAAGCGCAAGAAGCTTGGGCTCGATATGATCGCGGGCATCCCACTGATCTCGGAAACGGCCAAAGGCGCATCCGTAGCGGCCTGGGAGACGCATCAGAAGTATTTTGCCGAAGCCGGACAATGGTCGGACTGGGTTCCGCTGACCATTTTCACGCTCGGCGCTCCAGCGATCCTGTCGAACGCGCATCCGATCGGTTCCAGGGCGGATCTCGATGGATTCAAGATCCTTGCGGTTGGCAAGGACAAGATCGACACGTGGAAGAACCTCGGCGCGACGCCTGTCGGTGGCACTGGGGTCAAACCATTTGAGATCGTGTCGTCGGGTGTTGCTGACGGTGCCACGAATCCGCTTGGAACCGCGGTGACGCAGGGCCTGCTTGAGGCGACGCAATATGTCACGCTCGTCCCCGGTGGGATGAGCGGACGGGCGGTGTTTGCCATCTTCATTGGCCGCGACCGGTTCGAAGGGCTTTCCGAAGAGGCGCGGAATGCCCTGACAAGCACCGCAGGATCCGCTCTGGCAACCAGGATCGGGACGATTATGGACAAAATCGACGGATCGGGCCTGAAGAAATTTCAGGACAGGGGCATTCCCATCAACACGGCTTCGCCTGAATTTGTCGCCGACATCAATGCCGCGGGCGAATTCATAACGACGAACTGGATCGCGATGGCTACGGAGGCGGGCGTCGACGCGGAAGCTGCGCTGGAGCATTTCCGCAGCGTTGCGGCATCCCAGTAAACCTAATGGCGGGCCCGAGGCGGCCCGCCCATTCCCATGGACGACAGCGCGCTTTCAGTCTGGCCCACCCGGATCGCACGGTATCTCGGCTACGTCGCTGCAGCCTGCATCTTCACATTGATGTCGCTGGTCTTCGTTTCGGTATTCTTCCGTTACGTGCTCAACAGCCCGATCCTTGCGGCAGAGGACATGATGGCGATCCTGCTGGGAGTTACCATCTTCACAGCGGTACCCAGCGTCACTCTGGCGCGAAGGCATATCACCGTCGAGCTGTTCGTAGCCCCCTTCAGGATGGTTCCCGCAGCCGACCGCTTCCGCAGAATCCTGATCGATCTCGGTATCATCGTGATGACGTTCTACATGGGCTACGTGATGTACCTGCAGGCAGTCCGCCAGTTCGACCGGGAAACCGAAAGCCTGGTCATGGAATGGCCACTCTGGCCCGCGACATCGGTCTTTGCCGCCCTGATTGTGACTGGCGGCACCCTGTTCGCGATGCGCAGGCTACGGGATGATGGGCATGCAGAGGCCGAGGATGGACTGGATCCGTGATTGAGCTGGTCTACGGTATCGTAGCATTGCTGATTCTCGCCGGCATCGGGTTTCCACTTGGCTTTTCACTGCTTGCCGTCGGCTCGATCGGATTTGCGCTGAACCATCCCCGCGGCCTGGATGCCGCAATGACGGTGGCCGGACAGCAGATTCTCGATCTATCGGCGAATTTCCAGTTCGCGGTGCTTCCGCTATTCATACTGATGGGGGTCTTTGTCACCAGATCCGGCATTGCCGACAACATGTACGATGTCGCCTCCAAATGGCTTGGCCAGCTGCGCGGAGGCCTGGCGCTGTCAACCGTCGCAGCCTGTGGAGGTATGGCGGCGATCAGTGGATCATCCATGGCGACTGCTGCCACCATGACGAAGGTCGCCGTGCCGGCGATGCGGCGTCACAACTACGACGACGCCTTCTCTGCCGGAACGGTCGCCGCCGGGGGCACAATCGGCATCCTGATACCACCGTCAGGTGCGCTGATCGTCTATGGTCTGCTTAGCGAGACCGACATCGCCAGACTCTTCATGGCGGGGCTCATTCCCGGCATCATCTCTGTCCTTCTCTACATCATCGCCATCCAGATCGTCTGCGTCATCAAACCCGAATGGGCCCCGCGGGGCAGGCCCACCAGCTGGCGGGACAGGATTCTCGGCCTCAGGGACATCTGGTCTGTCCTGGCCCTGTTCCTGCTGATCATGGGTGGAATTTTTCTGGGCATCTTTACCGCCTCCGAAGGTGGCGGGATCGGCGCAGGCGGCGCACTGCTGATCGCGATCATACGTGGCCGGATGAACCTGCGGATCTTCACTGAGAGCCTCACCGAAGCGGCAAGACTCACTGCCACGGTGTTCTCCGTGGGCTTTGGTGCACTGACGCTTAACCAGTTTGTCAACATCGTCGGCGCTCCGCAGGAGATCCTGGAATTCATCAGCCAGCTCGGATTTTCCCCCTGGGGCGTCATTGGCGTCATCCTCGTCTGCCTGGTGATCCTCGGAACCATCATTGACGGGCCGGCGATGATATTCCTGACGGTTCCGATCTTTGTCCCCGTCGTCGACGGCCTTGACCTTCCGATCGAAGCCGACCTCAAACTTGTCTGGTGGGGGATCATCATGGTCGTGGCTGTTGAGATCAGCTTCATCACGCCGCCCATTGGCATGAATGTCTTTGTAATCAAATCCATGCTGCCGGATGTATCGCTTGGACAGATCTACCGGGGCATCACCGCCTTTTTCCTGGCCGATCTGGTGCGGCTGGCGCTTTTCGTCAGCAGCCCTGGCCTGGTTCTCTGGCTTGTGAAACTACTGACCTGAGAGGGGGTGATCCTCAAAACTTGCCACATGAACCCATCACCCTATACTGCGATGCCGCAGATCAAGAGATAATCATCCAGGAGGAAACCAATGAAACTTAGACATATCCTCGGCTTTGCCGGTGCGGCCCTCGCCGCGTTTGGCCTGGCGGCACCATCATTTGCGCAGGACTGGGAACCGCGCCGACCGATCAATCTGGTCGTTCCATATCCTCCGGGTGGCGGAACCAGCACCTATGGCCGTGCCCTTATCGGGCCGCTTTCGGAGAGCCTTGGCGTACCTGTCAACATCGTGAACAAGCCGGGGGCCGGTGGCGTCAACGGCGCGACCGAAGTGGCCGCGGCCCGCCCCGATGGCCAGACCCTGATGGTCACCACGGGAGGCGCACTTGTCATGGCCTCGATTTTCAAGGACATTCCCATCGATCCGTTCACGAGCTTCGAGACCGTCGCACAGGTCGACGGACTACAGGCTTCGGTCGTCGTACCATATGACAGTCCCTATCAGACACTTGGTGATCTGATCGAGGCAATGAAAGCCAATCCTGGCGGTCTGCGCTGGGCCCATACCGGCCGCGGCGTGTTCCTTCATGTTTCTGGACAGAGCTTCCTGGTGGCGAACGGGCTGGAGGCCACCGACGTGCCGTTCAAGGGAGGAGCCAAGGTGCGTGCGGCGGTCGTCGGCGGTCAGGTCGATTTCGGCATAATCGGTGTCCAGCAGAATCGCGGCTTCGAGGAGCAGATGCGCGCGCTCGCACTCATCGCGCCGGAGCGTGACGGATTGCAGCCGAACATTCCGACGGTCGCTGAGCAGGGCTTCAACTATGAATTCGTCAACACGCCAATCACCATGTTCGCACCTGCTGGCACCCCCGATGACGTGATCAGCACGGTGTCGGCCGCTGTTGCGGAAATCGTGACCAGCGATGCCTATGGTGAGGAAATGAGGGCCAAGGGACTGCTGCCCGCATATCTCGACTCCGCAGCCGCCAAGGCGCGTCTGATGGAGCTCGGCGAAACCGTTCGTCCGATCATCGAAGGCATCAAGTAGAGACCTATGCCCGGATTCCTGAAATCACGCGAGGCCCTTGTAGGCCTTGCGATGATCGTGATCGGTCTCGGCTTCCTGGCTGCCGCCTTCAGAATCGAGATTCTGAGCGAGGGGATAGCACCCCGTGTCTTTCCCATGGCTGGTGCGGTTCTGATCGCCATCCTGGGTGGAATCCAGATTGCCGGAGCATCGGCTGACTCCAAACCACCGGGATCGGGCAAAGGTCCGCATATTCTTGGTCTGCTAACTCTGTCCTTCGCCTATGTGATCGCGATCACCCATCTGGGATATCTTGTTTCTACGGCCGTTGCGGCACCAGTCGTGCTCTGGCTCTTCGGAATTCGCTCAAAGCCCGCGCTGGCGCTGTCTGTCATCCTTTGCCCAGCGATCTATCACCTGATCTTCTTTGAAGGCCTGGATGTATTCCCGCCCTATGGTTCCTGGTTCGATCTGCTCGACGTGATCCAGGGGTACTGAGATGGAGATCCTTGTCGGCCTTGCCACTGTCTTCAGTTCGCCCGCCGTTCTGATGTGGATCGTGGCTGGAGCGGTCGTTGGCATGGTTGTGGGGGCGATCCCTGGCCTCACACCAGCCGCAGCCATCGCGATGCTCGTCCCAGCGACATTTTACATGGAGCCGCTTTCGGCGCTCGCATTTCTGTATGTGATCGGCAAATCGGGACGTTACGGCGGATCCATAGCCGCGATCCTATTCAATACACCTGGCACCGCGGCGGCCGCCGCGACCCAGATCGACGGCTTCCCCCTGTCGCAGAAGGGACTGTCATCCAAGGCGATGGAGGTCGCGACAGTTTCGTCGGCGATCGGAGATTTCATCGGCGACCTGCTGCTGATCCTGTTTGTCGGTCTCATCGCCAGGGTCGCGCTGATGCTGGGTCCACCCGAGCTGTTCTCGATCTATTTCGCAGCCTTTGTGGTGATCGGATCCGTGATTTCGGACTCCATCATCAAAGGCCTCGCCTCCGCCTGGCTTGGGATCGTCATTGCGATGATCGGGCTTGACCCGATCACCAGCCAGGACCGTCTGACCTTTGGCTATTTCCAGCTGTCCGGCGGGGTACCGCTGGTTCCCATCATCATCGGCATGTTCGTCTTTGCCGAGGTTTTCGTGCAGCTTGAAAAACGCGCCGACATCACCGGCACCTTTCAGGATCCCCTGCGGGATGACCGTGCACGCAATCGCCTGACCTGGGCTGAATATCGATCCTGCGTGCCGCATGTCGTTCGATCCTCGTTCATCGGGGCTTTCATAGGTATGCTACCCGGTCTCGGTTCATCAATCGCCGCGTTCATCTCCTATGGTGAGGGCAAGCGCCGCGCCAGAAACCCAGAGGAGTGGGGCAAGGGTGCGCTGGAAGGCGTGGCCGCACCCGAGGCCGCCAACAACGCCGTCTCCGGCCCGTCAATGGCACCCCTGCTTACCCTCGGGATTCCGGGATCAACGATTGCCGCAATTCTGATTTCGGTCTTCTACATCCACGGGTTTCAACTGGGCCCGACGCTCTTCCTGACCTCAAGGGATATCGTCTATGCGTTATTCGCCGCGGGCCTTGTGGGCATCCTGTCCTATGGCATCATCGGCTTCTACAGCGCGGCCTATGTCGGTCGGATGATCCAAAAGGTTCCGTCGAACGTTCTTTACCCGCTTATTTTCCTCACCACCTTCGTCTCAGCCTATGCGGTGCGCGCGAATCTCTTTGACGTCTGGATCATGGTCATCGCAGGCGTCGCGGGCTGGCTCATGCGCAGGTTCGGGTTCAACCCAGCGGCCTTCATCATCTCATTCGTGCTCGCCCATGGTGCGGAGGAAGCGTTCCGCCAGTCGCTGCGCCTGTCCGACAGCGGCGTCATGATCTTTGCCGAACGTCCGGTTGCGGCAGTCTTTATCCTGGTAGGCATCGCTGTCATTGTCATGCGCACCCGGACTCTGGCTCGAGAGGCCCGGGCATGAAGGCCCAGCTTCCTGAAATGGACCGCTCTAATCCGTCACTGCCGTGCGCCGCTTCAGACCATCTGGTCGAGGCTGCAGGAGAGCCATCGCCATTTCCCGGCCACCCGGGCTTCTATCTCACGCCCGACCATGCACGGCCCGTCCACTCCGGATGGAAACAGGGCGAGGGACAGATCCCCGAACCAACCGGCTATGGCCCCGCTGTCCCCACATTTATGTTTCCGTTCGCCGAGAACGACATTTTCGATTCCGGCATCAATGCAGACGGGTCGCCTCGTGACCACTTCAGCCACTGCAGGCCGCGACCAGGCATTTCTCCCGAAACCCGGCGCACCGGCATCCACGAACCGCCATACCCAGAAGGTGGAAATTCTGCCGAACACAAAGTCTGGATCGAAGACGTGGATCCCCTGATCCAGCAGTGGACCTCCCGAGGAGCGCAATGACGCAGCCAAATGTCCTGCTGATCTATGCCGACCAGATGCGTTACGACTGCATGTCACCTTCGGGTAATCGGGTCGTGAAAACCCCACACCTTCAGCGGCTGGCGGACGAGGGAGTGACCTTCGACAACGCCTTCACGTCCTACCCCCTCTGCTGCCCGTTCCGCGCATCAATGATGACTGGAAAATATGCGCAGGGCCACGGAGTGATCCAGAACCACTTCGCACTACGTGCGGATCAGGAGTTTCTGGGCGAACGGATGAAGAGCGCGGGCTACAGGACGCTTTACGTCGGCAAATGGCACCTCGAAGGCGGGCCGAAACCGGGCTTCGTACCCCCTGATCGCCGCTTCGGCTTTGAACGATTTGTCGGCTTCAACCGTGGGCACAGCTACCTTGACGGGATTTTCTTCCGCGATATCGACCAGCCGTTCCGCTGTCGCAGATACGAGCCGGACTACCAGACCGATCACATGATCGAGTTCATCGACGAGGTGACGGTGGAATCGCCCGACAGACCCTTCTTCGCCTATATCTCGTATGGGCCACCGCATCACCCCAACGACATGCCGGAAAACTGGCGCAGGATGTACGACCCGGCGGAGGTACTCCTGCCCGTCGGCACTCTCTCGGCCGAGGACCAAATTCGCATCCAGACAGAGCGTGTGGAAACCGACTGCGAAGGCAACATGAAGGCCGCACTCAGATCGCGCTGCGCCCATGGAACCAAAGGACCGCTGGAACCGGAGACCGAAGAGGAACAGCGGGTGTTCATCGCCGAATATTTCGCGATGATTTCCAATATCGATCACAATGTCGGGCGGCTGCTGAATCACCTCGACCGCCTTGGTCTGACCAACGACACGCTGGTGATATTCCTCTCGGACCATGGCGATATGCTGGGTGAACATGGCTACTACTGCGGCTTCAAACCCCAAGGCTACCGTGCAGCCATGCAGGTTCCTCTGCTGTTGAGATACCCTGGACGCGTTAAGGGTGGGCGTCGAACGGATGCGATGATCGATGTCGGAGTCGACACACCGGTGACGCTTCTCGATCTTGTCGGCGCGGCGCCATTCAGCGAAGCGCATGGCAGGAGCTACCTAGCCGTTCTGGAAGGCGGCGATGATCATCGGGACTCCATATACTACCAGACCTTCCGCATGAATGACGGGAACCGTGGCGAGTTCACACCGGTTCCGGAACGCGGAATCCGCACGAGAGACTGGCTCTATGTCCGCCAGCCAAACCGGCGAAAGTTCCTGTTTGACCAGCAGGCAGACCCGCATGAGCTCCGGAATCTGGTGGACAGCCCGAATCTCGCGAAGATCATGGATGCGTTTGACGCCAGGATCGCCGCGCATATGCAAGCCACCGGTGACGACTGGGACATGAGTGTGGATTTCCCGCCGCCCGATTTCCTGACCCATGAAGAGGCTGACACCTATCTGACGGACATTCTTCTGCCAGACGCGATCGAGGTGCCCTGATGACCCGACCGAACATCCTGTTGATCGTCTGCGATCACTGGGCCGCCGAACATCTGGGCTTTGCCGGAAACCCGGCGATCCAGACGCCTGGGCTCAATGAGATCGCCTCCTGCGGGGTGCGCTATACCAACGCCTATTCCGAATGCCCGGTCTGCATTCCGGCAAGACGAACCCTGATGACCGGGATGTCGCCGCGTTCCCATGGTGACCGGGTCTTCAATGATGCCCTGTCGTTCCCGCCGGTCACGACGCTCGCCTCCGCCTTCAGGCAGGCGGGCTATCAGGCACAAGCCGTGGGCAAGCTGCACGTCAACCCACAGCGCGATCGGATTGGCTTTGACGACGTGATCCTGGATGACGAAGGCCGACCGCAGTTCGGCGTGACGGATGACTACGACATATATCTTGGCGATCAGGGCTATGCGGGGCGGCAGTTCGATCACGGCATGTCGAATAACCAATACCATTGGCGGCCCTGGCATCTGCCAGAGGAACACCACGCAACCAACTGGGCGGCGAGGGAAATGGCCCGCCAGATCAAGCGGCGCGATCCGACCCGCCCGGCGTTCTGGTATCTCGGCTTCCGGCACCCCCATCCGCCTTTGGTGCCACCACAGGCCTATGTCGACCTCTACCGAAATATCGATATCGACGAAACCTACATCGCCGACTGGGCGAAGACGGATAGCCTTCCCTTTCCGATCCAGGCGCTGAGGGCCCGCACGACGCTCTATACCGACAGGCTGATGATGGAAGCCAGGCGGGCCTTCTACGCTCTCTGTACACAGATCGACCACCAAATCCGCTATCTGATCGGCACGTTGCGCCTTGAAGGCATTCTTGATGACACTGTCATCCTGTTTACCTCGGACCATGGGGACATGCTGGGCAATCACGGCATGGTGGCGAAACGGGTCTTCTACGAAAGCTCCGCCAACATTCCACTGATCCTGATGCCGAACAGGGGCAATCCGCGGGTGCCGGAAGGCGCTGTCGATGACCGCCTTGTGGCCTTCGCCGATGTCATGCCGACGCTGCTGGACCTCGCGGGAATCGAGGCACCCGAAACCGTCGATGGTGTCTCAATCCTGGGTGAGGAGCGCCGCACCCGGATCTACGGCGAATGCGGTGAGGATGATCATGCCACCCGCATGATCCGGGAGGAGCGTTGGAAACTCATCTACTATCCGGTTGGCAACCATTTCCAGCTCTTTGATATCGAGACCGACCCCCATGAGATGTCAGATCTTGCGTCCGATCCGGCCCATGCCGGGACGCTAGCTGACCTGAAATCCAGACTGATCCAGGAGCTATACGGATCTGACCTCGACTGGCTCACCGAAGGAGAATTCACTGGCAGGCCTGACCGCCCCTATCACTGGGCACCGCACCGTAGCCTAAACAGCCAGCGCGGCGATGGCTGGCCACCCGGTCCCATCGTCGACATTCCGCAGATCGAATGGACCCGCGAGCGGAAGCCGCAATGGACTTCAGATCAATGACCCGGCCAAATGTGCTTCTCATCGTCACCGATCACTGGCCAGCAGCACTGCTGGGCAGTGCCGGACACCCGGCCATCCACACACCCGTCCTTGACCAGCTGGCCCGCAACGGCATACGCTACACGAACTGCTATTCGGAAACGCCTGTCTGCCTGCCTGCCCGCAGAACCCTGATGACCGGCTGCACTCCACGCCTGCATGGCGACCGCACCTTCCAGCCCTATCGCCCGATGGAGCCGCATCTGCCCACGATGGCCCAGTGCTTCCGCGATGCGGGCTATCAGGCCTATGCCGTCGGAAAAACCCACACCTATCCGCAGCGTGACCGTATCGGGTTTGACGACATCCAGCTCGATGATGAGGGCCGGACACTCTACGGCGTCACCGACGACTACGAAATCTTCCTTGGGGATCAGGGTTATATCGGCCAGCAATTCGGCCATGGCATGTCCAACAACGCCTATCAGGCCACAGCCTGGCATTTGCCCGAGCGTGTTCATGCCACCAACTGGGCCACCGACACGATGGCACGGTATATACGTCGGCGCGATCCGACCCGCCCGGCGTTCTGGTATCTCGGCTATCGTCACCCGCACCCGCCGCTGGTGCCTCCGCAACGATTTCTCGACCATTATGCGGATATCGAGATCGATCTGCCCCATATCGGTGACTGGTCGACCCGGCAGCTGCCTTACAATCTACAGGCGGTACAGGCCCGATCGGTCTATTCAGGGCGCGAGATCAGATGGGCGCGCCGCGCCTTCTATGCGCTTTGCACCCATATCGACCAGCAGATCGGAGCACTGATCGGCACGATTCGTGAGGAGGGAATACTCGATGAGACCATTATCATGTTCACTTCCGATCACGGCGATATGCTTGGCAACCACAGCCTCTGGGCAAAGCAGACATTCTATGAAGGGTCTTCGAATGTTCCCATGATCCTTGTCGGTGAGGCCGGAAGATGTGGCATTGGCTTTGGCCACGCCGATGACCGCCTCATCGGCCTTCAGGACGTGATGCCAACACTTCTGGGGCTGTCCGGCATCGAGGTTCCTAGCCACCTCAGTGGCCGGTCCATGGTCTCTGGTGAGTGCCGTGAATACATCCATGGGGAATTCGGCGAGGAACAGCACGCCTCCCGCATGATCCGGGACCTGCGCTACAAGCTGATCTGGTATCCGTGTGGCAACCACACCCAGCTCTTCGACCTGGAGAGTGATCCGAATGAGATGGTGGACCTTGCCCAGGATCCTACCCACGCGGATGTCATCGCCAGCCTGAAGACCAGGCTACGATCAGAGATGTATGGCACTGACGAAAAGTGGCTTGATGGGAGCGAGATCGTCGGCGAGCCAGGGCGAACATTCCACCCCGGCCCGAACCGGGGCCTTAGTCTCACACGAGGACATCAGTGGCCGGTGCCGCCGATCAACAGAAAAGGCGATATGGTCTTTTTCCCCGAGGTCCGACCTGAAGACGATCCATGAATGTCACAATCATCCGCCGTGGACTCATTGACTGCATGGTGGCGATCCCGTTCAGCCATGCAGGACGGTATGTCTCCGTCGATGAACGCTCCAGGGATTGCCCGGCCGACCGAGGCAGCGACCCAGCGAAGTCCGGCACTGTTTCGGAAGAGATGAAGAAATTCCCGGTGCCTGGTTTCAAGGTTCCGATGTCTCCCCTCCACGGGTTCGGGAAAACGAAACGAACCGGACACCACCAGATCGGGATAAATCCTCGACCCGAAGCCATTGGCAAGCACGGCGTCCATTGAGCGGAGGCTGCCGGAATGCCTTCCCATCTCCAGTTGGCAAAATCCTGATACAGGCTACGGGGTTCGCAAGAAGCTATGCATCTCAGGGACATCACCATATGCTGCCCGATGGATTGCGGTAGGACGGACTGTCGCCGGATTCGGGTATGGAAAGGAAGTCAGTTACGATGGGTAAAGCTTCGAGTGGACATGGCAGTGAGCTGAATGAAACTATTGAAGCGCGGTTCCGACCGGCAATGCGCCTTCTGAAAATGGCGCATCATCTGGCCGCATCGGCTGAAGGGCGGTCGGTACCCGAACTTATGCAGGAATTCGAACTGGGCAGGCGTACGACCCAGAGGATGGTGGCCGCCCTACATGATATGTTCACGGTCGAGCGGATCGACGATGGGCGATACCGGCGATACCGCATCTCCGCGGGTCTTTCCGCCTTCCTTCTTGCCCCCTCAGCAGAGAAACTGGCCAACCTGGAACTCGCTGCGCAGATGTTTCATGAACGCGGAGAACACGCACGGGCGGAATCACTACGTGATCTAGGGCGACGCAATGTGGCCGCGCTTCGGGAGGGGCAGCGCAGTAGACTCGCGCCGGATATCGAGGCCCTGACCCAAACACAGCTTCCGGTTGCCACGCCCGGACCTCATGTTGCCGTTGAGCCCTGGATTCTTTCCACCTGCCAGATGGCTGTCACTACCACATACTTGACCGGCTCATTCCCTTCTCCGCTCCGTCCGGGCCCGTATGGCCCTGGCATGGGTTTCCGCGACGTTGAGGATGCGCAGGCCCTGCCATAGCTTCTGGGTTCCGGGCAGGGGCTGGCGCTTCGTCGGGCGGAACCCGGCGAGGCCGGCGACGAGCGTGACGTAGCGCGCCACGCTCATGTCCGGCTCCGGCGGCGCCCTCTGGCCGATGACGCGCTCATACGCGGCGTGAATGACCACCGCCTCGACGCTTTCCGGGCTGACATGGCGGTCCGCCGGGCTGTCGGGGCTCTCCCGCGCCAGAAGCTGGAGGTCCCAGACCCGGAACGCGGTTATCGCGTCGAAGGCGAGGCATCTGCGCAGGTCGTCGGCGGCGTCGAGCCTGCGGTCCTTTATCCTCGTCCCCGTCTTCAGGGCCCTGAAGTATTCCTCGATGCGCCAGCGCAGTTCGTAGCGCCTCAGGGCGGTCTCCGCCGTCCGCATGCCGTCGCCGCCCTCGTTGGACAGGAGCATCCAGTGCAGCGCCTCCCCTCCCTTCGCGACGCGCTTCGGCGGGTTCTCCTCGATGGCGGAGACCACCGTCACGGGCAGCGGGCGCCTGTCCTTCGCGTCCCTCGGCGCCGCGATGTCCAGTTCCGCGCAGCGCAGCGTCAGCGTGGCGACGCGCGCTTTCCGGGCCTTCGGCCCGCCGCGTTCGGGAACGGTGATCCTGCGGTGGCCGACCGGCTCCAGCGCGGCGACATGCTCCCACAGGCACCTTTCGTCGCCGTCGGGCAGCGCCACGCGCCGCTTCGCCGAGCGGCTCGCCCGCACCAGCAGCGCGGCGCCGGTCCTGTCCGCTTCGCGGAGAAGGGCCCAGAAGTCGCCTTCGCGGTCACAGACGCTCACGACCTTCGCGTCCGGGCAGGCCTCCGCGAGCTCTCCGGCCCGCCGCAGCCCGTCGATCCAGCGGGCGCTGTCCCTGTCCGGCCGCCGCCGGAAGTCCGCGTCGAGCGTGAACAGCCCGAGCGGGCGTCCGCTGCCGTTCAGTGCCACGCCGCAGTGGGCGAGGATGCCGTCGGTGCCCTTTCCGCCGCCGCCGAGCCCGTCCAGCCCGGACGTCGCCGCCAGGGTGCCGTAGTTCAGCGCCGTCGTGTCCTGGACAGCCAGGATCACCGGCTCCAGGCGGCAGCGCTCCACCGTCGCCTCCAGGTGGGGCTCGAGTATGTCGTCCATGGTCACCCCAGCGTTCGAGAGCAGCCTGTAAGCCGCCTCCTGCTCCGCCCTGCCCGGAAACAGCTCCGGCACCGGCGCACCGAGCTTCCTGGTCCAGGCCGCTCCCATCGCGGCGATCCGGCGGCGGACCCGGCCGTCCGGATGGCTGCTCCGCGCGTATTCCCGCTCCGCCCAGTCGCCCCCGCGGTGCAGCGGTCCGGTATGCCCGAGCCTGCGCTCCGGCTCCGCCTGGAGAACCTTCCGCCAGTCCGGCTGCAGCGGCAGCGTCCACACGCTGCGACGGATGCCCGAACGCCGCCCGGAGGTCAGGCCGGGACATCTCTCCCAGCCCGCCGCCCTGTAACCCGTCCCGGCGTGGTCCGGACCGACGATGGTGTAGACGAGCGCCGGACGGACGCCGTAGAGGGCCTGCCAGTCGTCCGCCACGCGATCCGCCGCCAGCCGCAGCGCCAGGGAGGCGAGGCCGTGGACCCTCACCGACGGCCTGATCAGGAAGCGGTGGTTGTTAAGGACCAGACCCATGTTCGCGATCCGCGCCCGCGCCGACCAGCCGATGGCGTCGTCCCGAGGCCCCAGCTGGCAGGACGCCGGAACGAAGCCCAGACCGCCGAGCCGCCCCTGCGCGCCGCTCACGATCCAGTACCGCAGCTGCCCTCCCGGAGCCCGCCGCCAGCCCTCCGGATGGTGCGTCTCCATCATCGACTCCCAGCCGCGGCGGTCCGCCTCCGCCAACGGCTCCAGCCGGACCCCGCCGAGCGCGTCCAGAGCGCACTCGACCGGGGCGCCGCCAGGGTCGTCGGCGGCCGGTCGCCCGTTGGACGACGCGAAGCGCGGCGCCGCCTCCGGCAGCGTCAGGCCGAGCTCCTCCGCGAGCAGGGGAAGGACCCGCATCCCGGTGACCGTCGACGGCCTCCCGTCGTGGGTCAGCCAACCCTCCCGGCCGCTCAGCTCGCGGGCGAGGCCCGAACGCGTGACGCCGCCGCGGAGGCATTCGTTCCCGAGCCACTCGACCGTGGCAGGGGAAATCTGTCTGAGACCGATATACATGGTCCCCGATTCGCATGGATCCGATCTCTAGTCAAGTATGCGGCAGTGACAGGTTCCGGGCAGGGGCTGGCGCTTCGTCGGGCGGAACCCGGCGAGGCCGGCGACGAGCGTGACGTAGCGCGCCACGCTCATGTCCGGCTCCGGCGGCGCCCTCTGGCCGATGACGCGCTCATACGCGGCGTGAATGACCACCGCCTCGACGCTTTCCGGGCTGACATGGCGGTCCGCCGGGCTGTCGGGGCTCTCCCGCGCCAGAAGCTGGAGGTCCCAGACCCGGAACGCGGTTATCGCGTCGAAGGCGAGGCATCTGCGCAGGTCGTCGGCGGCGTCGAGCCTGCGGTCCTTTATCCTCGTCCCCGTCTTCAGGGCCCTGAAGTATTCCTCAAAAAAGTGAAATGAATGCACTGATAGATTTGACGGGGCCCGAAAACCCTGTCATACTGCCCGTGCAGGTGCTCCTCAGACTGGTGGAGTGGCATGAGAACCGTGAACGCGGACGGCATGGACGGGCAGGTGATGATCCGGGAGGCGCTTCCGGTGGAGAACCGGCAGCGGATCATCCGGATCCTGGCGCAGGCCCTGGCCGCTCCGGTTCCGGCGGAGCGGGACGATGACGGGCCTGACAGCGGCGGGTCCAGCTGAGGCGCCGAAGGTCCGCCCGTGCCATCTGGGCCGCAGGGCCCTCGTCTACGTCCGGCAGTCGACGCTGAAGCAGGTCGGGGAGAACCGCGAATCGACGCTCCTGCAGTACTCGCTGAAGGACCGCGCGACCGGGCTGGGCTGGGCGCCATCCATGGTCGGCGTGATCGACAGCGACCTCGGGCGGTCGGGGCGCAGCGCGGCCGGACGCCCGGGATTCGTCGAGCTGGTCGGCCAGGTCAGCCTCGGGCGGGTCGGCATGGTCCTGAGCCGGGACGTCTCGCGCCTGTCGCGCAGCCTCGCCGACTGGGGCCAGCTGCCTGACCTGTGCTGCAGGACGGACACCCTGATCGCCGACGCCGAATCAGTATATGATCTCAACCGTCATGCGGACCGCTTTCTTCTGGGGGTGCTTGGGACGGTGTCCGAATCGGAGATCCACACGCTGCGGATGAGAATGCACGCCGGCCGGGAGGCGAAGGCGGCCAGGGGGGATCTGTCCGTGGCCCTGCCCCGCGGCTACGTCCACGCCGATGGCGGGCGCGTCGAGATGGACCCCGACGAGGAGGTCCGCGCCTGCGTGCGCCTGGTGTTCGACCTGTTCGCCGCCTGCGGCTCGCTCGCGGGCCTGCTCAGGATCCTGGCGGAGCGCGGAGTGAGGCTGCCGCACCGCTCCCGCCGCGTCGCGGAGCGCGGGCGGCTGGTCTGGAACCGGCCGAACCTCGCGACCCTTCACGGGATGCTGCGCAGCCCGGTCTACGCCGGGGCCTTCGTCTGGGGCAGGAAAGGGCCCGACGGCAGCGGCGTCCCGGGCTGGCGGTACGTGATCCGCGACCACCATACGGCCTACATCGACTGGGACGTGTATGAGCTGAACCAGAGGCAGCTTTCGGCGAACGCCTCCCTTGCCCGCACCGGCAGCCGGGGCAACCTGCTGGGCGGCCTCGTGCACTGCGGCCGCTGCGGCCGGCGGATGGCCGTCCGCTATTCGGACAAGGGTGCCGTGCGCTACTCCTGTCCCGGCGAGGCGAGGGACTACGGCGGCGACAGGTGCCAGTCGTTTGCGGGGCGGCCGCTGCTGTCGCTGGCCGGACAGCTGGTCCTGCAGGCCCTGTCGCCGGCGTCGGTGGAGCTCTCGAGGTCGGTCGCCGCCAGCGCGGAACGGGACCGCGGGGCGCAGCACGAACTGTGGCGCCAGCGCATCGAGCGCGCCGGTCAGGAGGTCGACAGGATCTTCCGCCAGTACAACGCGGTCGAGCCGGAGAACCGCCTGGTCGCGCGCAGCATGGAGGCGCGCTACGAGGCGGCCCTCGCCGGGCGGAACGGGCTGGAGGAGGCTTACGAACGGTTCCGCGCGTCCGTGCCAGAACGGCTTCCGGAGGCGGAGTGGGAGCGGATCCGCGGCTCGGCGCGGGACATCGCCCGGCTCTGGGAGGGCGGAGCCATCGATGACGGCACGCGCGCCAGGATCCTGTCGCTCATGATGGAGCGGATCACCGTCACGCTGCGCGGCACCGGCGGGTGGCTCGACGTCAGTGTTCACTGGCATGGCGGGCATGTCGGCAGGCACGAGGTCCGTGCGCCCGTGCGGAGGCTCGGGCAGCTCGACTCCTATGATGAGCTGTGCTGGCGGGCGCTGCAGCTCGCCGGCGAGGGCCGGTCGCAGCGGGAGATCGCCGACATCCTGAACGCCGAGGGCCATCGCCCGCCGCGGCGGGAAACCTTCAGCGTCGGGTCGGTCGCCAACCTGCTCGGAAAGTGCCGGCCGCCGCCCGCGGAGCCGCCGCGGCCGCGGCCGCCGCCCGAGGACCGCAGGCCCCACGAATGGACGGTCGTGGAGCTCGCGGAACGGCTCGGCATGCCCGTCCCGACCGTATATGGCTGGGTCTCCAGGAACACGGTCTCCGCACGCCGCGAGGGCGGGGACGGGGACGTCAGGCGGCAGCGCTGGCTGGTCTTCGCCGACGGGGCCGAACTGGAACGGCTGCGGGAGATGCGCAGGGCATCGACGGAACGGGCCAGGGCCCGGGAAAGAGCGTGGAACCGGGTCGTGGATTCCACGGACTGAATCTATGAGGATAGTTCATCAATGAGTTGTCGATGCGCCAGCGCAGCTCGTAGCGCCTCAGGGCGGTCTCCGCCGTCCGCATGCCGTCGCCGCCCTCGTTGGACAGGAGCATCCAGTGCAGCGCCTCCCCTCCCTTCGCGACGCGCTTCGGCGGGTTCTCCTCGATGGCGGAGACCACCGTCACGGGCAGCGGGCGCCTGTCCCCCGCGTCCCTCGGCGCCGCGATGTCCAGTTCCGCGCAGCGCAGCGTCAGCGTGGCGACGCGCGCTTTCCGGGCCTTCGGCCCGCCGCGTTCGGGAACGGTGATCCTGCGGTGGCCGACCGGCTCCAGCGCGGCGACATGCTCCCACAGGCACCTTTCGTCGCCGTCGGGCAGCGCCACGCGCCGCTTCGCCGAGCGGCTCGCCCGCACCAGCAGCGCGGCGCCGGTCCGGTCCGCTTCGCGGAGAAGGGCCCAGAAGTCGCCTTCGCGGTCACAGACGCTCACGACCTTCGCGTCCGGACAGGCCTCCGCGAGCTCTCCGGCCCGCCGCAGCCCGTCGATCCAGCGGGCGCTGTCCCTGTCCGGCCGCCGCCGGAAGTCCGCGTCGAGCGTGAACAGCCCGAGCGGGCGTCCGCTGCCGTTCAGTGCCACGCCGCAGTGGGCGAGGATGCCGTCGGTGCCCTTTCCGCCGCCGCCGAGCCCGTCCAGCCCGGACGTCGCCGCCAGGGTGCCGTAGTTCAGCGCCGTCGTGTCCTGGACAGCCAGGATCACCGGCTCCAGGCGGCAGCGCTCCACCGTCGCCTCCAGGTGGGGTTCGAGTATGTCGTCCATGGTCACCCCAGCGTTCGAGAGCAGCCTGTAAGCCGCCTCCTGCTCCGCCCTGCCCGGAAACAGCTCCGGCACCGGCGCACCGAGCTTCCTGGTCCAGGCCGCTCCCATCGCGGCGATCCGGCGGCGGACCCGGCCGTCCGGATGGCTGCTCCGCGCGTATTCCCGCTCCGCCCAGTCGCCCCCGCGGTGCAGCGGTCCGGTATGCCCGAGCCTGCGCTCCGGCTCCGCCCGGAGAACCTCCCGCCAGTCCGGCTGCAGCGGCAGCGTCCACACGCTGCGACGGATGCCCGAACGCCGCCCGGAGGTCAAGCCGGGACATCTCTCCCAGCCCGCCGCCCTGTAACCCGTCCCGGCGTGGTCCGGACCGACGATGGTGTAGACGAGCGCCGGACGGACGCCGTACCGCCCCTCCCAGTCGTCCGCCACGCGCTCCGCCGCCAGCCGCAGCGCCAGGGAGGCGAGGCCGTGGACCCTCACGGAAGGTCTGATCAGGAAGCGGTGGTTGTTAAGGACGAGGCCCATGTTCGCGATCCGCGCCCGCGCCGACCAGCCGATGGCGTCGTCCCGAGGCCCCAGCTGGCAGGACGCCGGAACGAAGCCCAGACCGCCGAGCCGCCCCTGCGCGCCGCTCACGATCCAGTACCGCAGCTGCCCTCCCGGAGCCCGCCGCCAGCCCTCCGGATGGTGCGTCTCCATCATCGACTCCCAGGCGCGGCGGTCCGCCTCCGCCAACGGCTCCAGCCGCACCCCGCCGAGCGCGTCCAGAGCGCACTCGACCGGGGCGCCGCCAGGGTCGTCGGCGGCCGGTCGCCGGTTGGACGACGCGAAGCGCGGTGCCGCCTCCGGCAGCGTCAGGCCGAGCTCCTCCGCGAGCAGGGGAAGGACCCGCATCCCGGTGACCGTCGACGGCCTTCCGTCGTGGGTCAGCCAACCCTCCCGACCGCTCAGCTCGCGGGCGAGGCCCGAACGCGTGACGCCGCCGCGGAGGCATTCGTTCCCCAGCCACTCGACCGTGGCAGGGGAAATCTGTCTGAGACCGATATACATGGTCCCCGATTCGCATGGATCCGATCTCTAGTCAAGTATGCGGTAGTGACAGGCCAGATGGCCCTGCTGGCACAGAAACTGCTGCGCTTCCGTTACGTATCGAATTCTGGCGAATCCAGCACACGCAGCGCCGCCGTCCGTGGTCTCCTGATTGGTTCCCGTTCCTATCTCGTTGCCGCCCAAAGCGAATCGGAAGATCCGGTCCTGTTCAGGCTGGACCGAATGAGTGACGCGGAAATAACTGACTCCCCCGCATGGCCGGATCCAGGGTTCGACCTGGACTCGTTCCGTGCAAAGTCTTTCGGTGTCTTTCAGGAGTCACCCTTCAGCACACATCTGATCTTCGATGCGAAAGTCGCCGACAGCGCCCGATCATTCCGCTTCCACCCTGAGCAGGAGACTGCGCTGCTGGATGACGGGCGTCTCGAAGTGAAGTTTACTTCGGGAGGCCTGCGCGAACTCGCATGGCATCTGGTGACCTGGGGTCCCACCGTGACGATCGTCTCCCCGGAAGAGCTGAAGTCCCTACTTGTCGCACTCCTGAAAGACCTTCTGGAGCGCCACGGTCCGGAAGGGAACCGTAGCGCTAAAGATGCGTGAGAAAGATGTGAAATTACACACTCGCCCTTCTGCAGACCCCAATTGAAGAACCGCATTGGACCAGGCGATCCATGACAGGATTCGGATGCCGGTCGCCATTTTGCAGGGCACAGAGAGTGATCGTCTGAGAGCCGTGAAAGCGTAATGGACGGCGGTGTGATGCATGGTCACGCAGACATGTTCCGTTCAGAAAACTGCGGCCCCTGAAAAAATGTGAAATGGGCTCTGTTCTGCGTCCAGATATGACACATCGACAGTGAATCATGCCCTCACGCCGGGAATCACCTTTCCCGGTACGGGCGAATCAGTCGCAGAAGATTCGGTACGACCGACCTCGGCTCGCCCGTTAACGAAACGGGAGAAGTACAAATGCAGAATCGGAACCGAAACCAGCGCCGTTCGATCACCGACAGCGTCATTGAGGCAATGGAAGCGGGATGTCCACCGTGGCGCAAGCCATGGACCGGATGCGTGAGTGGAGCCAGTCTTCCCCTCCGCCACAACGGCGAGCCCTATCGAGGCATAAATGTCCTCCTTCTGTGGCACGTTGCGGACCGCAAGGGCTACAGCTCCGCACGCTGGCTCACATTCAGGCAGGCGCAGGTACTTGGTGGCAGGATCCGAAAGGGTGAAAAGGCAGCGCCAATCATGAAGTATGGGACGATGGTGAAAGAAGACGAGGACGGGGGCGAAAAGGTAGTGAGCTATGCGCGCTCCTATCCGGTGTTCAACGCCGACCAGATCGATGATCTTCCCGATTCCCACTATGACAGACTGGATCCGGTGCGCGACCTTGGAACCCAGGCCAATCCCGAACTGGAGGCGTTCTTCGCGTCAACCGGAGCGGTTATCGTCACGGGTGATGATCCCCGGGCGTTTTACGACATGGGCCTGGACCAGATCCAGATTCCTTCGGTCAGCACGTTTCATGACTCGGCAGGGTATTACGCCACCCTCGCCCATGAACTGACTCATTGGACAGGACCGGAACACCGCCTGGACCGATTCAGCCGACTCAATACGGATGAGGACTATGCATTCGAGGAACTGATAGCGGAGATCGGGAACTGCATTCTCTGCGCAGGCCTTGGGCTGACACCCGATTTCAGGCAATCCGGTGCCTATCTCGAAACGTGGCTCCAGGTTCTAAAGGGAGATAGCAGGGCCATCTACCGTGCGTCCAGCGAGGCTCAGAAGGCGGTGGACTACATCTATGGACTTCAGTCACCTGGATCCTCGCCAACGGCAGAATCGAAACCTCGATACTGAGGTGCAGTAACGTCGTGAACACGCACGTCGATTGACGGAAAAGCTCCCTCCACTAGGGTATGGAGCAGTCGATGGCTTGAGCGGTACTGAATTCAGGATTCAGCGCTCAAAGCCACCCCGCCCGTACGGCAGCACATGGTCGCAGACCATGCCTGGCGGCTGTGTTCGGAACATGCCGAACAGCAACCCTAAGGGCTTCCCTGTCCCTGACACCGATAACGGTGGCCTCTTTCCGCCTAACTGAGTTCATGCTCTTTCGCCTGCCTCCGGTGCCGGTCTCATAGACCTCGGTGGCTGGGTGGCGTCGAGGTCCTTCCAGGTCTCCCTTATGCGGTGGCCAGGTACCGGACAGTCATCAGGGTGAGGTCAGAAGGCAGCGTAGCTTCATGCTGGAGACCTCTCTTCAAGGTTCGTGCGCATCGGATGTGATGCGAACGCCGAAGCCTGAAGGCCGAGTTTACCGTTTCGCATGGCGGTTCCGGCGTGGGTGGAGGAACACTTCCTGCGCTTCTGGCAGCGGGGCATCACGGGCCCTTAGGCCACCGGAGGTCCCAGTTCATTTCATGGCCAGGGGTCGTTCGGGATCATGCGAACCCGTTCCCATCGGAAGACTCCGATGCGGTGCGATATTCCCCGCGCCGTCCGGGATTTTGTAATTCCCTCGAAAATGGAAGCAAGGTGACCACGCGGAGGAACGCGTCAGGGCTGCGGACATTTTCTGATGGCAGCGGGAAGTCGTTATGATATACTGGGTCAATGGTATCCAGTGCAACATATCATGCTGTGTGGGATGGTCTTCTGGAAGTGTCACGGGCCAGGCACTACTTTTCCGCTCGGGAAAAGGGGCTTGCACGGGGAACCTTTGCCATCAGATTTGCGTTGGCTCTGGCGGGGGTCGGTGCGATGGCATCGCTCCAGGAGTCTTTCGGCTGGTTAGCGCCTGTATCAGGCGGGGCGATTACGGCCCTTGTCATTCTAGACCTGCTTTGGGACGGTACCACCCGACTCGCGCAACTTAAGATCGTCAATCGTGACCTGGATACGCTGGAAACAAGTTATCGGGCTTTCTGGGATCAAACCCGAAACGGCACCATTGCGGACCAGGAAGCGAACGCAAAGAAGGATGAACTGTTGACGACACTGAACCAGATTACGTCAAATGTTGACATCGCCATCAACGAAAGAGCCGTCCAACAGGCACAGGAACGCGCGTTCGCGGTAGAAGAACAGCGCTATGCCACGTAATTCCGGCAATCCTGAAAACAGGGGCCTGCCGCCGCGAGTCCCATCACCTCCACCCCCTCCTCCACCGCCTCCGCCTAAACCGACTGAACCGCAGACGTCCTGATGGTTTCCTTGGCAGATAATCCCCAAAGCGTTCTTTCCCGATGATCGGGAATGCCTGCCCCGCATCATTACTGGATGCGTAGCCCCGCGCAGTCCGCTTACGGGAAGGTTGCGCATGTCAAGGCGCTCCTTCGCGACTCCTATGTCCAGAACCTCCCATCCGGCATGAGTTGATCCTGTAGGCGACCTCGGCAACTTCCTGCATATCGTGCTGACGGATTCCGCCGCCATGTCCGCGTGCTGAAATAGCCGCGAGGCGGCTACAGATACGGTGCGGCCTGAATTCGTGTTCATACTCGCGGCCAAGATCAGGGGAACACCTTCCCTAATGCTAGGACGAATTCCGGACAGATTCACTATCTTCCTGAATCCTAGCCTGAGCAAGCGATCAGCATTGGGGTGCGTTACCCAGATTGCCCGGACCGTCGTCACTGAGCAGGCAAAGCACAACCAGGCTGCGGCTGGCAGAGCGGGCAAATTTGGTCTGGAAGCAGGAAACGCGGCAGCAGTCCCCATCTCAGAATGACGCCCGAGAATCTCAGCCAGATGTTCTGGGGGTTGTCGCCAAATTGTTTCGCCATGAACGGCGACCTGAACATCATCAACGACTGTTCGGGGCTCGAAAGAACCGTAAAGCCCGACCCCCATGTTGACGGCGCCCCGTGAGGACATTTCGGAAGGCGACCCTATAGAGCGCACTGTCGCGACGGAAGCTGTGCCTGACATGTTCCCAATAGACCCGGCGCCCGCAGTCAGCGGCATGCAGACCGAGGCTCGTTTCGCCACTATGATGACATGGTGCGGTCGAGAAGACTCGAACTTCCACGGGTGTTACCCCACAGCGACCTCAACGCTGCGCGTCTACCAATTCCGCCACGACCGCATCTTCGGGCAGTAGGGCGCATATAGCCGGTAGCCTTCACGTTGAAAAGGGAAATTCTGACCTCAATTGGACACAGGAATGTAGTGGCGGTGGCGGGTGCCTGCGACAAATCGGGTCATCACAATTTACCATAGTGGTCACAGCGCCATCGTTCGCCCGTTACACATGAACTGGTGGGACCGGGGGCAGCGCCCGAACTCCGAAATCCCCACAATTCCTTCGGTCGGCGGGCAAATGCGGCTACCTTTTGTAGGTGACGGCTGGACTTTGCCGACAGAATTGATCAATTCGCCCAGCATGGTTGAATGGATCATTTCCGACGGGCTGACCGCATATGCCGATGCGGTCGCGAAAATGGAGGCGAGAGCCGAAGCGATCGCCCTCGGAGAGGCCGACGAGCTGATCTGGCTTGTGGAGCATCCTCCGCTCTATACGGCAGGCACATCGGCCAAACCCGCTGACCTGATCGAACCCAACCGGTTTCCCGTCCACCAGGCCAGACGAGGCGGTCAGTATACCTATCATGGGCCAGGCCAGCGCGTTGTCTACACCATGCTGGATGTCGGAAAGCGTGGGCGCGACGTTCGTGGATTTGTCCGCAGCCTGGAGGCGTGGATCATCGCCACACTTGACGGTTTCAACGTGAAGGGGGAGCTGCGCGAGGGGCGCGTCGGCGTGTGGGTTACGCGGCCAGAACTGCCACCCGGACCGAACGGCTCGCCACACGAAGACAAGATCGCGGCCATCGGAGTGCGGCTTCGCAGATGGGTCAGCTATCACGGGTTGTCGATCAACGTGGATCCCGACCTGAGCCATTTCGACGGCATCCTGCCCTGCGGCATACGCGGGCACGGCGTAACTAGCCTTGCGGACCTTGGCCTGCCCGTCACGATGGCCGATATCGATATGGCCCTGAAGGAGGGATTTGATGAACTCTTCTGATGACAGGATCCTGACTGCCAGGAATACAGTCCCTCTCCCGATAACGCACACCTCCCGTGCGGGAATCCAAGCGCATCTATGCGCCACAGTGCAGTCCAGCATGCACCGGCTGGCCGGGCTGCGACAATAGGTGCCTTCCCATTATCCGGCGTTGCCCTAGGTTGCGCCAGGCTTTAAAGTCGCCCCAAAGTCCATGCGCGACTCGCGCGTCGGGCAGTAGCGCAATCGGAATACGGGAGGCATCCCCCATGGCCGACGCAGCCATTCATGGCCACGAGCACCACGGCGAGCGCAGTTTTTTCGTGCGGTGGTTCATGTCGACGAACCACAAGGACATCGGCATTCTATACATCTTCACAGCCGCCATTGCAGGCTTCATCTCAGTCGCGTTCACGATGTACATGCGGCTGGAGCTTATGGATCCGGGCGTGCAGTATATGTGCCTGGAAGGTGCCCGGTTCATCGCCAACGCAAGTGAGACATGTACACCGAACGGCCACCTCTGGAACGTGATGATCACGTATCACGGTGTGCTGATGATGTTCTTTGTCGTCATTCCGGCGCTGTTCGGAGGATTCGGCAATTTCATAATGCCACTCCAGATCGGCGCACCGGACATGGCCTTCCCGCGCATGAACAACCTGTCATACTGGATGTTCGTTGCGGGTGTGTCGCTGGGAATCGCATCGGCGCTGGCCCCGGGCGGCAACGGACAGAGTGGATCCGGCGTTGGCTGGGTGCTCTACGCACCGCTTTCCACCACCGAACAGGGCTGGTCGATGGATCTGGCGATTTTCGCCGTTCACCTATCGGGAGCCTCATCGATCCTCGGTGCCATAAACATGATCACCACGTTTCTGAATATGCGTGCACCAGGAATGACCCTGTTCAAGGTTCCACTCTTCTCCTGGTCCATATTCGTCACAGCCTGGCTGATCCTTCTCAGCCTGCCCGTTCTGGCCGGTGCCATCACGATGCTGCTAACGGACCGGAACTTCGGCACCACATTCTTTGACCCAGCAGGCGGGGGCGACCCGGTACTCTACCAGCACATCCTTTGGTTCTTCGGCCACCCGGAAGTGTATATCGTTATCGTTCCTGGATTTGGCATCGTCAGCCATGTGGTGGCCACATTCAGCCGCAAACCGGTTTTCGGCTACCTGCCAATGGTCTGGGCGATGATCGCCATCGGTGCGCTGGGCTTTGTCGTCTGGGCGCACCATATGTACACTGTTGGGATGTCCGTCACGCAGCAGTCCTATTTCATGCTCGCCACAATGGTCATCGCGGTTCCCACAGGCATCAAGATCTTCTCATGGATTGCGACGATGTGGGGTGGTTCGGTTGAGTTCAGGACGCCAATGCTGTTTGCGGTCGGCTTCATCTTCCTCTTCACGGTGGGTGGCGTCACGGGAATCGTGCTCGCACAGGCACCGCTGGACCGGGCATATCACGATACCTATTATGTCGTAGCGCATTTCCACTATGTGATGTCGATCGGCGCGGTATTCGCGATCTTCGCAGGCATGTACTACTACATCGGCAAGATGAGCGGCCGCCAATATCCAGAATGGGCAGGAAAGATCCAGTTCTGGACATTCTTCATCGGCGTGAATGTCACCTTCTTCCCACAGCACTTCCTGGGGCGCCAAGGCATGCCCCGGCGCTATATCGACTATCCGGAGGCGTTCGCCTACTGGAACAAGATCTCCAGTATGGGTGCGTTTCTTTCGTTCGCTTCATTCCTGCTGTTCATCGGCATCATTGTCTACACGCTCCGATATGGACGGCGGGTGACGGAGAACAACTATTGGAACGAATGGGCGGATACCCTGGAGTGGACGGTTTCGAGCCCCCCACCCGAACATACGTTCGAGACACTGCCCAAGCAGTCCGAATGGGATCGGGCGCGTACGCACTGACGCCCCTGCCGGTCTAGACCTTAAGCCGAAAAGCTCCGCTGATGCGGAGCTTTCCACGATCTGATCCGGATGGGGCCATTCACCATCACGGCTTGGGACGCCGGTTTCCTGGATAGATGAAGAAGTCAGAGGAGCTATCGTCCGCACTCCCGCCAACGAACGCAACCGCCGTTGATGCCATCCGGCATGCCGACTAACCTGAAGCTGGACTCCAGCTGCAAATTCCATGGATTTCGATGAATGTTCCCCTGCCCCGGCCAGTCCGTCTAGCCGAATACACACCGCCAGCATACCTTGTCGACTCGGTCGACCTCTGCTTCCAGTTGCACCCCACGGAAACCCGTGTGACCTCAAGGATCGCCTTCAGTCGCAATCCGTACGGCCAGGGTGGCCCGTTAACGCTAGACGGTCAGAAACTCAGGCTCATCCGTGCCTCGATCGACGGCATTCCTTTGACCGAAGCAGAGCTGAACCTGTCCGAATCCGGCCTCTCCGTCGAACGCGATCTGCCGGACACATTCATTTGGGAGGCTGAGGTCAGGATCTCGCCCGAATCCAACACCGCCCTCGAAGGCCTATACATGTCTAAAGGCATGTATTGCACGCAATGCGAGGCCGAAGGATTCCGCGGGATCACTTTCTTCCCAGACCGCCCCGACGTGATGGCGAAATTCACCGTGCGAATCGAGTGCGACGTACCGGTGCTGCTGTCAAACGGCAATCTGGTCGAACAGGGCGATGGCTATGCGGTATGGCAGGATCCATGGCCGAAGCCTTCCTACCTATTCGCACTAGTAGCGGGTGACCTCGTCTCGCATGACGACAGCTTCACCACCGCATCAGGCCGACAGGTCGCGCTCAGAATATGGGTGCGTCCCGGTGATGAGCACAGATGCGCGTATGCGATGGACGCGCTCAAGCGCTCGATGCGTTGGGATGAAGAGGCCTATGGGCGGGAATATGATCTGGATCTGTTCCAGGTCGTCGCTGTCGACGATTTCAATATGGGCGCAATGGAAAACAAGGGGCTGAACATCTTCAACTCCAAATTTGTCCTTGCAAGCCCCGATACGGCTACGGATCGCGACTACGAACTCATCGAGGGAATAATCGCTCATGAATATTTCCATAACTGGACCGGCAACCGAATCACCTGCAGGGACTGGTTCCAGCTTTCGTTGAAGGAGGGGCTGACAGTCTTTCGGGACCGGCAGTTCTCTGGCGACATGCGAAGCCACGCCGTAAAGCGCATCAATGACGTCCTGCAGCTCCGAGCCCGTCAGTTCCGGGAGGATAATGGCCCCCTTTCCCATCCGGTCAGACCAGAAAGCTATATAGAAATCAATAATTTCTACACTGCAACCGTCTATGAAAAGGGCGCTGAGATTATCGGCATGCTGCGACGTCTGGTTGGTGCCAAAAATTATCGCAGGGCACTGGATCTCTATTTTGAGCAGCATGATGGACAGGCGGCGACCATCGAGGACTGGATCAGGGTATTCGAGAAAGCCACCGGCCGGGATCTCTTCCAGTTCATGCGCTGGTACGGTCAGGCCGGCACCCCGCACATAACGGCCGAAGAGACATTTGAGGACGGAAGCTATACCCTGACCCTCAGCCAGACGACCCCACCAACTCCAGGACAGGACACGAAGCTGCCGCAGGTCATTCCCTTCGCTGTGGGCCTTCTGAGCCCTGATGGTGATGAAGTCGTACCGACCACAATTCTTGAATTGACCGAGGATCGGCAGAGTTTCACATTCGATGGCCTTTCCGCCCGGCCGGTCCCATCACTGCTCCGGGGCTTTTCCGCACCTGTCATTCTTGAGCGCCCCACGACATCCGAGGAGCGCGCCTTCCTTCTGGCCCATGACACGGATCCGTTTAACAAATGGGAAGCGGGTCGCGCATTGGCGAAGGATGTCCTGTCGCGCATGGTGACGGACGGAGCGATGCCGGGTCCGATTTACCTGGATGCGCTGCGCCGTGTCGCCCGAAACGAAGCGCTGGACCCAGCCTTTCGTTCCCTTGCCTTACGCCTACCGGCCGAAGATGACATGGCGCAGGCATTTTTCGATTCAGGACTTACCCCTGATCCAGACGCAATCCATTCAGCGCGACTGAAGCTCCAGAAGATCCTGGCTGAGCATCTCGCTGCCGACCTGCCTGCCATTTTTCGCGAAATGGAGGTTCCCGGTCCCTATTCGCCGGACTCAAAGGCAGCTGGTCGCAGGGCTCTGCGGTTGACCGCGCTTTCGCTTCTGTCATGGCTCGACAGCGGCGCGGCGGCTGAAAGGCTGTTCAGGGATACGGACAACATGACCGAGCAGGTTGGGGCCCTTGGCTGCCTGTTGGATATTGGAACGGGTATTACGGAAACCGCGGCGTTTTACGCCCAATGGAAGCACGACAGGCTGGTGATTGACAAATGGTTCACGATGCAGGTGATCCATGCCGCTCCCAGTGACACGGTCAGTACCGCAGAGCGACTGTGCGGCCATCCAGACTTCGATTGGAAAAACCCCAACCGGTTTCGATCCGTGCTTGGTGCACTGTCGATGAACGCGGCTGGTTTCCATGACCCCTCTGGCGCGGGATATGAGCTGCTCGCGAACTGGCTGATCAGACTTGATCCGATCAACCCGCAGACGGCGGCGCGGATGACGACCGCATTTGAAACCTGGCACCGTTACGACGCCGACCGCCAGGCACTTGCCAAGGGTGCGCTTCGGCGCCTTGCCGCTACCAGGGATCTGAGCCGCGACACATCCGAGATGGTAGGGAGGATCCTGGGCGACTGAAGCAATCGTGGCTGTAGGCTGAACTGCTGAACAGCCATGCGTTCCGACGGCGGCCACAATTAGCCGAAAGATCCCTAAAGCCGGTCAGACCGGATGGGACATGTTCGGGCTTCGGTGCGGGCCAGTTCCTGTTCACGGCGGTCCCTGCCCGATCGACACGGGTCGAACTGTTCGGCTGTATCATCACCGATCCACTTGCCCCGCAGAACCCACCGTTCTAGAAGCGCTCAAAAAGACAGCAGGATAATGGCAATGCTCGATCTCGCGTTCGAACCTCCGAAACCCAAAGTAATTCAGGGGGCAAAATACGACTGGGAACTGGTGATCGGGCTTGAGGTACATGCCCAGGTCAGCTCGAACGCCAAACTGTTTTCCGGGGCCTCAACCGAATTCGGCACCGAACCGAATTCCAACGTCAGCTTCGTCGACGCTGCGATGCCCGGAATGCTTCCGGTGATCAACGAGTTCTGCGTGGAGCAGGCCGTGCGCACCGGCCTCGGGCTCAAGGCCCGGATCAATCTCACCTCCGCCTTTGACCGCAAGAACTACTTCTATCCCGACCTGCCCCAGGGATATCAGATCAGCCAGCTCTATCACCCCATCGTCGGAGAAGGCGAGGTGATCATCGAAATGGGGCCGGGAATCGCCCGCCGCGTGCGAATTGAGCGCATCCACCTGGAACAGGATGCCGGCAAGTCAATCCATGACATGGATCCGCATATGTCGTTTGTGGATCTCAACCGCACTGGTGTCGCGCTGATGGAGATCGTTTCCAGACCCGATATCCGCAGCCCGGAGGAAGCTGCCGCATATGTCGCCAAGCTGCGCCAGATCATGCGATATCTCGGCACCTGCGATGGCAACATGCAGAACGGGAACCTGCGCGCGGATGTCAATGTGTCGGTATGCCGTCAGGGTGACTATGAGAAATACCGGGAATCCGGTGACCCTTCCTGTCTCGGAACCCGGTGTGAAATCAAGAACATGAACTCGATGCGGTTCATCCAGGCCGCCATCGACCATGAGGCGCGCCGTCAGATCGCACTAATCGAACTCGGTCGCGCGGTTGAACAGGAAACACGGCTCTATGATCCTGACAGAGGGGAGACTCGCTCAATGCGCTCCAAGGAAGAAGCGCATGACTACAGATACTTTCCCTGCCCTGATCTACTTCCGCTGGAACTCGATTCGGCCTGGGTTGATTCCATCGAAGCCAGCCTTCCGGAACTTCCAGACGAAAAGAAGGCCCGCTTCATGCGGCAGTTCGGGCTGCGTGACTACGATGCCTCGGTCCTTACCGCCGAGGTCGAGTCGGCGGTATATTTCGAGGAGGTTGCAGATGGCCGCGACAGCAGGATGGCCGCGAACTGGGTGATCAATGAGCTCTTCGGGCGGCTGAAAAAGGAGAACCACGACATCACGAATTCTCCTGTGTCCGCGCAGCAGCTCGGTCGAATCATAGACCTCATCGCCAAGGGAGAAATTTCCGGCAAGATCGCGAAGGACCTGTTTGAAATCGTCTATTCCGAAGGTGGAGACCCGGCTGAGATCGTCGAAACCCGTGGCATGAAACAGGTCACCGATACAGGCGTTATAGAAGCCGCGGTTGACCGGATCATTGCCGACAACCCCGCGCAGGTGGAAAAGGCGAGGGTCAATCCGAGGCTCATCGGCTGGTTTGTAGGCCAGGTGATGAAGGCGACGGGCGGCAAGGCGAATCCGAAGGCGGTTAACGAGCTGGTTGCCGCGAAACTGGCCACAGCTGGCCCAGTTTAGGGCACTCCAATGTGCCCGCGCCTGTCAAGCCCTGTTCCGCTGACTGCCATCGCTTCACTTCCGCTGCCACACCAGTTCGGGCACCTACCGACAGGGCAAATCACCTCACCGGTGGAGCCGATCCCGTGAATGCCCGATCCGGGATCCGCGAAAGCGCATATGGCAGCGGTCTGATCGTAACTTCCGCATACTGTTATCCAACCGAAGTCCTGCAGGAGCGGCGGGGAGCACCACCCTCCACCGCCTGGCTCGTTAGAAGCTGGTGCCGAACCTGAGCGCAACCGCGCTAGTCAGCGTAGCCGGGCCGGATCAGGTCTCCTGGTGGTCAACGGCGAGACCGAAGCTGGCCAACCCGTTGAGCGCCCTGAGATCGATTCCGGCGCGGACGTGGCGTGCGCCACCACGCTCCAGCCGAAGTTCCGCGTCGGGCGTCAGCAGGCCCGAGGCAATGCCCTGGCCGGGCAGCATCGCGCCCCAAGCCGCCCACCCGCCGATCCAGGTGTATGGATCGTCAGGTACCTCCAGGATACCCTCCTGGCCCGTGTCCTCTCCACCTGACGCGCTCATGCCCCAACCCGGCGTCAGGCCGAAGGCCAGACCGGTGCCGTCGCCGCGGTGATCCAGGCCCAGCGTCGCCGAGACGCTCCTGGACCCGAGCCCGGTACCGGCGTCCAGCGCTTCGCCCGAACCCGTGGTGCCCGCACTGGACTCCGCCGTGTACCACCTGCCCTCAAGGCCCGCATGCCAGCGGCCCCAGCCGCGCCGGGCGTTTCCCGCGAACTCGACGCCCGAGCCGGTCTCCCCGTCACCACCGTCCACGCGGCCGCTCACCCGCAGACCGCCCGTCCAGCCATCCGGGGAGACGTAGTCCGCCCGCAGGCCAAGCCTCGTGCGCGAGACCGAGGCCGATATCCCGGCCGCCGCGCCGCTCTCCACCGAAAGCCGCGACCACCCGGCGTCGCCCAGAACCGACAGGCTCAGGCCGTCACCCTCGTGGAGGACCCGTTCGACCCCAAAGAGGCCCATACCGAAGGCGAGATCATCCCCGAGGCGGATGCTGCCCTCCGGAATATCCACCCGCTCCGCTTGCGTCAGGGATACTGAGGGCTCCGGAATATCCATGTGAAGGGCGGCCGCATCCCCGATCCAGAGACTGTCCACCGTTCCCCTGCCGGATCCGGCCATGCCCCACAGCGTCAGGTCGCCGAAGCTGGCCCTGGCGTAGGGATAGACCGCCGAGAGTGAGGTATCGAGCGCCACTGGTTCGAGCCGATACCGAACGCTCTCCGCGAAACCCGAAACATGGGTGCCGCCGCCGGAGAGCGACCGTGCGACCCTGCCGCCGCTCTCGGCAAGGGCGAGGCCTGCGATCCACTCACGGCCCGGACCCTGGCTCTGGACATCCATGCCCCAGAACAAGGGTGCCTTTTCGCCATCCTCCGCCTCTTCGCCACCCTGGCCCCATAGGGTGAGCAGCGGCGTTCCGGATGAAACGGCGGCGCTGCCGGAACCTTCCCTGCGCCCGTGTTTCGGGCAGTGGCCGGTTGAGGGAGATGGCGAAGCCCCGCCGCCCCACCAGATCGCGAAGATCGGAGAGCGTGCCCGCCCAGACCTGACCCCCCGGCTCTGGATCGAAGGCGGACAGGCCGGTACCACCGTTAACCCGGGATTCCCCCGATCCGAAGGCGGGATCGGAACCGCCGGAATTCGGTATTGGGTGCCATTGGTTCGAACCCGATACCAAATGACTCCGCTGCGTGCAGTCATCCAGGCTCTCCTCAAGAGAGCAGCCTCCCGGACCCGGCGCACCGAACAGCCCGGCGAAGGCGGTCAGCGCGTCGCCGCCGACGGCACCCGAATCCATGCGGCCACCGATCGTCGAGGACGCCTCCTCCAGCATCGTCCGCGCCTGGCTGGCCAGCGCGCTCCGAAGGGCCTGGGCAGCGGCGGATTCCGTTCCCGACGCCGATGCCCCCACCGTCAGCTGGAATTCGTCGCTGGCCGTCCCCCGGCAATATCGGTGGCGGTCACCTCCATCTCCAGAACATGATGACCCGAGGGGCCGGCGGTCAGCGTAAGGACATCCCCGGACCAGCTGCCACGCACCTTGTTGCGCGCCACCTCGTTGATGGGCGCGATCCTGACCCGCCCGGTGCGTTTGGGAGTGGTGGTCACCATCACCCCATAGGTGAGACCCGTGCCGCTGAAATGCTTCGCCGTGTCGATGGTATGGGTGTCACTGTTCGCGAGCTCCAGGTCCGGCAGGGCCAGGGTGAGGGTCGCCGGGGCGACCGGGGTGAGTTGGACCGTCTCCGACCACGCGCCGACACCGTCGCTGTTCACCGCCCGGACCCGCAAGTCGTAAGTCATCCCGTTGGCAAGGCCGGTGACGGCGGTGGAGGTCCCAGTGATCCCGGTGACCGTCTCCGGACCGGCGGACCGGTCGCCACCAATTCCGATGTCGACATCGTATCCCGTGACAAGCACTCCTCCGTCCTTGGAAGGAGGCTTCCAGAACAACGTCACCTTGCCGCTCTCGGGATTAAGTCCGGACATAACGGGTTGTCCCGGCGCGCCAGTGGCGTCCACCACCAGCTGCAGGCTGTCGCCCGCCGTCCCGCCGTCGACATCCGTGGCGGTGATCGCGAGCGTCAGCACATGGTGCCCGGAGGGGCCGGCGGTCAGCGTCAGCACGTCCCCCGACCAACTGCCGCGCAACTTGTTGCGCGCCACCTCGTTGATGGGCGCCGTCCTGACCTGGCCCGTGCGCTTGTTGGTCGTGGTCACCATCACCCCATAGTTCAGGCCACCGCCGCTGAAATGCTCCGCCATGTCCAGGCGGCGCTTCGAGTCGTTGACCATGGCGAGATCGGCAAATGGCTGTACCAGCGCGGCGGCGGACCGCGGCGTGGACGGTCTCCGACCAGGCGCTGGTATCCCCGCCCTGCACGGCGCGCACGCGGAAGGCGTAGCCCTGGCCATTCTCCAGCCCGGTTACCGTCGCCTGCATGGTGCCGACCGTCCGGCTGCCGCCCCCGCTCCACCCGTCGCTTTCCCGCATCCAGGCCACCTCGTAGCTCAATCCGGATCCACCCGGCGTATCGGAGACGCTGGCCAGATGGCCCGCCCCCGACCGCCCGGAGCCGCCCTAGCCATCGTCCGGCATCCGCCAGCTTACCCGCACCTGACCGTCCCCGCCTCTGGCGTTGACCGACCCGGGAACGGCGTTGCCCAGGACCGCGGCGTCGGTCGTCAGCCTGACGATGTAGGTCTGGCCGTCGGTAAAACGGCTGGAAACGCTACCCGTCTGGTATCCAAGGCCGTCTACCCAGGGGAGGACGTGTTCAGAATTGTCGATATGCAGCTTTAGATGGCTCCTCGTCTCCACCGTTTCCGGCAGTCGCTGGTTGGCTTCTCCGAACCTGACTCGAAATTTCGTCCCGTCATCTGTCAGCAGCTTTACGGTGTGAGTGTGGAGGGCGCCGTCGTGCCTGAAGGTGAACTGGCCTGTTGGCAACAGCTTGCCGAAAATGCCCGCGGAATAGCCTATTCCATTGCCGACGCCGACACCGCTTCCCACCGTCAGAGCACCGAAAACAGGGTTTTCGCCTTCGGGGTCGCGCTCTTCTCCTCTGACTCCGGCCACGGTTCCGCGGCGAAGGCACGGTTCTGAGACTTATAGGTGGTGTCGTTGGTGAGATTCCTGACAGTATGGCTTGTGGTGGACGGACCACTGCCAGGAATGTCGGCCCAACTGCCATAACCACCAGTGGTTTTCTGACGACACTGCCATTTGGCAATACCGCTCTGTTCCGGATCGGTCCAGACAAGCGTCACCCGTTCCCGGCCTGGCAAGGCACTGAAACCCTTCGGCGCATTCTCCGGGACATGAAACTGTAACACGTCGGACCACGGGCCCTCACCGCCGGCATTGGTCATGGGTGAGGATCCGGAAGCCGTCAGCTACGGCTTTCGCGGATTTCCACTGCCGGGGAAAGACTTCCAGGAATGAGGCGGGAAGCGCCTTCCTCAAGGAAGTCCCCGCCCGAAAACCGGCGAAGCTCCAGCCACCGGTGAGAAACACCGGTTGTATCCGCAGTCACAGGCTGACGGCCTAATTGGGGCGTCAACACATCCCGGATTGCCCGTGCGGATTACCGATAAAGCCAAGGCTCTGGATGGACCAGCCTCTCGCCGACGTGCCCTGCGGACATATGCCCGTCCAGACGGCAGCGGTGGATTCCTATCGGGTTTCACTTCGCCAGCTTACGGTGCCGGATCTGTGACGAATCAACGGTCGCATTCACGAAACCGGGTCACAGATCCCGAAACCGCCTTTCCTGCAAAGCTGTCCATCGAACCCGCAGATGAAACCCTTCCTCTGAATGGCGCTCCTCCTGCACCAGGCCCTGGTCGTGCAGCCAGGCACTACGCCACCCATCGGAATAAGGCAGGACGATCTCACACTCGGCCGTGTCGCCCAGCAGCGCCTCCGATATCATGCCGAGCAGCGTTTCCATCCCCTCGCCAGTCCATGCAGACAGAGCGACAACATCCGAACGCAGCGCCGCGCTGGCCCTCAATGCCGCTCTCTCATTCGGGTCAACAAGATCCACCTTGTTCCAGACCTCGAGCCGAGGTGTCGCTTCCGTTACGCCGAGCGTCTCAAGCACCGATTCGACATCACTCGTCCGAAGGTCGGATTCCTCATCACTGACATCAAGAACATGAAGAATCAGATCTGCTTCCCGAACCTCTTCAAGCGTCGCGCGAAACGCAGCGACAAGTTCGGTCGGAAGGCCGCTGATGAACCCAACCGTATCGCTCAGTATCGCGACACGCCCCGAAGGCAGAGCAAGACCCCGCATCGTCGGGTCCAGGGTCGTGAAAGGCATGTCCCGGGCCTGAACCCCGGCACCCGTAAGCCGGTTGAACAGCGTCGATTTCCCGGCATTCGTGTATCCCACAAGCGCAACGACCGGAAACGGAACCTTTTTCCGCGCCGCCCTATGCAAGGATCGCGTCTTCACGACCTTTTGAAGTTTCCTTCGCAGCCGGGTGATCTGCCCGTCTATGGCACGGCGGTCCGCTTCGACCTGGGTCTCTCCTGGACCGCCGACAAATCCCAGACCACCGCGCTGACGTTCAAGATGGGTCCAGGCACGCACAAGCCGCGTGCGCTGGTAGCTAAGCGCCGCCATCTCCACCTGTAGCGCACCTTCACGGGAACGCGCCCTGTCCGAAAAGATCTCGAGGATCAGACCCGTCCGGTCCAGCAGTTTGACATTCCACGCCCTTTCCAGATTGCGCTGCTGCACCGGTGTGACCGGCCCGTCGATCAGAACCAGGTCGGCACCCTCTGCCTCAAGGCGCGCCCCCAGCTCCTCCACCTTTCCAGAGCCAAAGAGCAGCCCCGGCCTCACAGAGGTCAGATGTACCGCTTCCGCCCCCAGAACTTCCAGTCCGGGCAGCGCCGCAGCAAGCGCCGCGGCCTCCTCCAGAGCGCTCTGCGCCCCCCGTTTCCGTCGATTTCCAGTGATCTCCGGATGCACCACCCACGCACGGGTAGCCGCAGCCTTGATTTCCGCCACAGGCTATTCTTCGCTGTCGTACAGGCTGATCGGCTGCGATGGCATGATAGTCGAAATCGCGTGCTTGTAGACAAGCTGGGACTGCCCGTCTCGCCGAAGAAGCACGCAGAAACTGTCAAACCAGGTGATGACACCCTGCAGCTTCACCCCATTGACCAGAAACACTGTCACGGAAACCTTTGTTTTGCGGATATGATTCAGAAAAGCATCCTGAAGACTCTGCCTGTCGCCTGCCATCGCTCCACCATCCCTGCTCTGTTTATCTAGCTGCGAACCGCCTGGTCCTTATGTAACCTATATGTGGATTCTTCAAGCGATATTCCACCCCCCTTTCCCACTCGTTCACAAGGGATGGCCCAAGGGATTCAAGGATCCCTCCATCGACCCGGCATGTCGGCCGTCATCCTGGAGACGGCATCTGTCATTTCCGCCACAATTCAGGGTTTAACAGCGCAATGATCGCCAGTGTCTCAAGACGCCCGAGAACCATGCTCCCGGCAAGAATCAGTTTAGCCGCATCCGGAAGAGCGGCGTAGCTGAGCGGACTCTCTGCCGCCACCGAAGCCAACGGACCCGTCGTGGAAAGTGCCGCCACGGTCAGCACCACGGCCGTCTCGAAATCCAGTCCGGCAAGCGACAGCGCAAGCATGACCGCGGCAATGGAAATTGCGAATAACATGAAAAAAATCCACGCCATGAAAGCGCCCTGGCGGCGCAGATACCGCGCCTGTCCCCCTGAACCGCCAACGGAATGCGGGTGCACAAGCCGTTCAAGCTCGCGATTCGCATGACGGTACAGAACGTAGACGCGAAGTAGTTTGACACCCCCAGCCGTCGTCGCCACACCTCCGCCAATCATGGCGAGGCCAAGCAGGATCAGCCCTGACGTCTCCAGTCCAGACCACTCGCGGGCACCTTCCCAGGCGGAACTCTCAAATCCCGTGGTCGACAGAAACGACATCACCATGAAGACCCCTCCCCATAATGCCTTCAGGCCGTCGGTAATCGAATGGAGGGTGCCTGCCTCTATCGCACCGGTGAAATGGCGCAGAATCAGGAACAGTGGCACGGCAGCGGCGAAGAACAGACCCATCCGCACCTCCGGATCGTCAATCACTCGCCGACGGTCGGGCCAGACATGGTCACGGGCAAAAGTCCGGCGTGACAGCGCAAAGCCAAAGAAGACGAACATCAGCATCTCACCCGGCAGCCCCGCGCCCGAATCGGGAACACCTCCAACCGGTGAAATTCCGCTGGTCGCCATCGTGGACATGGCATGGCAGGCGGCCACGAGTGGAGTCTCGCCCGCAACCGTCAGCGCAACCCAGAGGACCAGCGTCAGCATGCCGTAAGCCGGAAACAGAAGCGCCGCATGCCGCCGCAGCCTCGTCTGGCCATCCTTCCTCCCAATGCCCCTGCCGCCTTCGCGGTCAGCGACCTGCTCATACTGTCTCAGAATCTCGAAACCACCGAGGCTTAGCGGCGCGAGCAGTGCGGCGGCGGCGGTCCACATCAACAGTCCGCCCAACCAGCCAACGAGCGCGCGCCAGAGATGATCGGCCGCCGACAGCTGCCCCCGCTGCTCAAATATGGTTGCGCCAGTCGTCGTGACGCTCGATACCATCTCGAAATAGATGTCGAGATAGCGGAAGTCTTCCAGACTTTCCCAGAGCGGAATTGCCAACATTAGCGGTAGCACCGAGAACGCCGCAAGGAGCGTCAGAAGGTCGCCGCGGGCCCCACGCCACCGCCGACTTCCCACCGTCGCGAAGGCAAGCATCAGGAAAATCGCCAGAAACAGGGTTCCAGGCTGCAGAAACGAACGTGCGGTCTGCCAGTCCTCAACGCTCGCAGCCACGATGGCCGGTACATACATACTGAGGGCAAACAGTCCCATCAACGCCACAAACGGTGGGACACCAAGCAGCCGACGCACCCAGAGACGCAGAAATGAACGGCCTTTCCTCATGGCCCCGCCAGCCCGGACATCAGAAGAAATCGACCGATACCTGGAGCAGGCGCTCTACCTCCGGTACGTCACTGGCCATGGCAAAAATCGCCACCGCGTCACCCTCATCGATCCGCGTATGGCTGGTAGGGCGAATTACCTCGCTTCCTTTCCTGATTGCGCCAACCAGAACACCTTCCGGAAAATCGATGTCGCGTAACGCCTTTCCCGCGATCGGTGTCGTCGATAGCACCTGTGCCTCGATGACCTCAGCTTCGGCATCTCCGATGGAATAGACGCCGCGCACCTGGCCCTGTCTGATATGACGCAGAATGGAACTCACGGTGATCGTGCGGGGATTGATATAGGCGTCGATGTCCAGAGGACCCATCAGCGAGGTCAGGGTCGGGTCATTGATAAGGCAGATTGCCATTCGAACATCTGCGGACTTGGCCCGGACCGCTGCGAGAATGTTCACCTTGTCGTCATCCGTTACGGCAAGTACCGCATCCGCCACCTCCATATTGGCCTCGGCCAGGAGTTCCATGTCCAGGCCGTCACCATGCAACACGATCGTTCGGTCCAGCGAATCGGCCGCACGCTCCGCACGGGCACGGTCCCCCTCAATGACCTTGGTGCGGACGCGTCCAGCCCGGCTCTCAAGCGCCTTGGCGACAGCCAGCCCGACATTGCCAGCCCCGATGATCACCACCCGCTCCAGCGGGGTCACCTTCTTGCCGAAGATCTCAAGAGCACGACGGGAATCATCCTTATGGGAAAACACATAGATTTCGTCTTCCGGAAACAGCTGGTCGCCCGCACCAGGAGCGAACAGAACCCCCTCCCTACGCACCCCGACGACGATCGCGCGCAGTGTCGAGAACAGGTCCGAGAGCTGCCAGAGCGGCGTGTGCACCACGGGACAGTCATCATCCAGCGAGATACCCATCAGTTCGGCATCACCATCGAGAAAGCTCACCGCATCAAAGGCGGCTGGCACGGCAAGACGGCGCAGGGCCGCGTCCGCAACCTCGCGCTCAGGACTGATCACCACATCTATCGGCAGATGATCGTGCCGATAGAGGTCGGAATAGATGGCGGTGAGATAGGATTGGCTTCGAAGCCGTGCGACCTTCTTGGTAATGGCGAAAACCGAATGGCCCACCTGACAGGTGACCATGTTGATTTCGTCGGAATGGGTCGCGGCGATCAGCATGTCAGCGTCCGGAGCTCCCGCACGCTCCAGTACATCCGGGTGGCTCGCAAACCCAACCACACCCTGAACGTCAAGCGTATCGATCGCGCGCCGAACCAGGTCGGGATTGCTATCAACCACCGTGACGTCAATTCTCTCGCTTGCCAGATGCCGCGCCAGCTGCCACCCTACCTGACCAGCACCACAGATGATGACTTTCAAATGCCGCCTCCCTCCAGGGCCCAGCCCCTACAGGGGCGATACCCTGACTGGAGGCGGATTTGAAGTGCGGGTTCAGCCCACTTACCGCCTGCGAAACCTCTGGCCTTCACCACGCCACTCTCCCGGGTAATGCGCACCGTCCCCGAGAGAGCCCATACCACGTCGCGTCAGTCCGGCCTGTCGGACGCGGTAACCCCTAGGCTCTTGAGCTTTCGGTGCAGCGCCGAACGCTCCATTTCGACAAAGCCGGCGGTCCGGCTTATGTTACCGTCGAAACGGTTGATCTGTGCCAATAGGTACTGACGCTCAAACAGCGTCCGGGCATCGCGAAGCGGGAGACTGAGCAGCTCGCCGGAAATGACCACCCGATTCTCGGACGATGATCCGCCATTCGTCTGCTCCAGTTCCGAGGCGGTGATTGGACCATTGCCCTCACCAAGGATGAGCACTCGTTCAATGACATTTTTCAGCTGCAGCACGTTTCCAGGCCAGTCCATGGACTGAAGCCGCATCACGGCCTCGTCGGAAAGCGTCCGCATCGGCATGCCCTGAATTCTATGGAACGATTCAATGAAACGTTCCGCAAGCAGCGGAATGTCCTCAAGTCGACGACCAAGCGAGGGAACGCTGATTGGCACGACATTCAGCCGGTGAAACAGCTCTTCCCGAAAACTCCCCGCCGCGATCCCAGCCTGCAGGTTCCGGCTGGTGCTGGATATCACCCGCGCATTGACCCGTACCTTGAGAGTGCCGCCAACACGACGGAACGCCTGCTCGACAAGCACGCGCAGAATCTTCGACTGGGTGCCGATCGGCATGTCGGCAACCTCGGCAAAATAGATCGTCCCACTGTTTCCCTGCTCCAGCAGACCGGGCCGGACACCTGCGCCACCACCCTCGCTTCCAAACAGAACCGCTTCCATCCGTTCAGGTTCAATCGTGGCACAGTTGACGGTGATGAATGGTCCGTCAGCCCGCCTGGAACCTGCGTGGATGTAGCGTGCAGCCAGTTCCTTGCCGCAGCCCGCCGGCCCCGTCAGCATCACCCGAGCATTGGATTTCACGACCTTGTCAAGCTTTGACTTCAGTGACCGGAAGGCCGCGCCCTCTCCAACCAGATCGAATTCGGTGTCATCCCGGCGCCTTAGCTCGACATTTTCGCGCCGAAGCCGGGACGTCTCCATAGCACGGGCGATCACAACCATCAGATGGTCTATGTTGAACGGTTTTTCGATGAAGTCATAGGCACCCTGCTTGATTGCCGCGACGGCGATCTCGATATTTCCATGCCCGGATATGATGACGACTGGAATTCCCGGATGGTTCGTCTTTATTGCCTTCAGGATCTCGATGCCGTCCATTTCACTGTCCCGCAGCCAGATATCGAGAATGATCAATGCCGGTGGCTTCTCCTCAACCGCAGCCATGCATTCCTGGGAATTGGCCGCCAGCCGGGTGCTGTAGCCTTCATCCTTCAGAATGTCCGAGGTGAGTTCCCGAATGTCCCTTTCGTCATCCACGATCAGGATTTCGCCCATATCGCTCTCCTATCGTGCTTTCGTTTCCGAATCATAAGACGCTTGCCGCTCGGGAAGCGGTAGACGGATTTCCGCCCGGGCGCCGCGGCGGGCACCTGGCTCAGACGGATCCGCGTCGGTCAGTTCAAACACGCCACCATGCTCCTCGACAATCTTCCGGACAATCGGCAGACCAAGCCCGGTGCCGTTCCGCCGCGTGGTCACGTAAGGCTCGAACAGCTTCGCCCGGTCAGTCGGCAGACCAATGCCGTTATCCGAGACGGTTATGAGGACACTGTCCCTGGAACAGGTCATCGCCACGCGCACCTCGCCAGGAAGATCACTGTTCCCCGTTTTTTCCCAATAGGCCTCGATCGCCTCGCCCGCATTCTTCAGCAGGTTTGTCATCACCTGGCCAATCATCGTCCGATCCACCTCCACCAGCACCTCGCCTTCAGGCAGGTCAGCGGTCACGGCGATACCATCCCGCTGCGCCTCCCGCTGCAGAAGAACGGCACCACCAACTACCGCCGAGAGATCCGTCAGGCGGCGCTCTGGCTCCGGCATGCGCGCGAATTTCGAGAATTCATCAACGATTCGACGAAGGTCATTGGTCTGACGGACGATGACGTCGGTCATCTGTGCCAGTGGCTCGGCATCTTCCGGCCCCAGCAGGGGCGTATATTTCCGTTTGAGTCTTTCGGCCGACAGCCGGATCGGAGTTAGCGGATTCTTGATTTCATGCGCGATCCTGCGTGCGACATCGCCCCAGGCCGCCATTCTCTGGGCACTGACCAGATCCGTGACATCGTCGAATGCGATTACGTAGCCTTCCAGCGCACCTGTCTCCGAAATCCGGGTCGCCATTCGTACCAGCAGGATTTCCTGCTTGCCTTTGCGCGTCAGCTTAACCTGCCCCTGCGCCATTCCGCCACCGCGACTCCTAAGGCGATCAAAGAGTCCCACGAATTCGGGGACAATGTTCGCGATCTGCCCCTCCTGGACACCACCCGGGAGATTGAGAAGCCGCTCCGCTGATCGGTTGACAAATGCGATCCCGCCATTTCGGTCCAGCCCCACAACACCGGCGGTCACCGAGCCAAGCACCGAATCGAACAGGCGCCGCCGCCTGTCGATCTTGTCATGGGTCTCCTCAATGGCGTCACGCTGCTCCCCGAGCCGACGTACCATTTCGTTGAAGTCCTTTCCCAGCGTGGCAATCTCGTCATCGCCAGGCTCTTCGCTCACCCGCACCGCGAAGTCGCTGCCACCAACCTTCTTTGCCGCGTTGGCGAGCTGCCCGATGGGACGCGACAGGCGCTCCGCAAACCAGATTCCGAACCAGATCGCGACCAGGATAAGGATAACGGCAAAACCCAGGTAAAACAGCCCGAACTCGAACAGGATGCGGCCCCTGTCGGATTCGAGCTGGCTGTAGAGGGAGAAAGTTTCCCTTGTTTCGTCCAGAAGCTTCAGAATTTCGCCGTCAACGCTACGGGAAACGTAAAGAAAATGGTCAGCAAATCCTTCCAGCGTGACGATGGCGCGGAATTCGTTGACGTCCCAGTCCTGGATAACAACGACTTCTCCCTGGCGCGCCCGCTCAATCTGTTCAGGTGAGGGCCTTTCATAGTCAAACAGGTAGGAATTGTCCCCACGGGCCCGAATGTTGGCGGCACTGTCAATCACGAACGCCTCCTTCAGGGCACCCTGAATGATTACCGCCTCGCCCTGCCCCGCACGTTCCCGCTCGGATGGATTCAGCCTTCCGAAATCGAAGAAATATAACTGACCACCCGCCTCGGAGGCGCCAGAGCCTTCGCGCAGTGCCCGCCGCACCTGGGCCTGGTCTGTAGTGAGCAACTGGCGCAACTGCCCGTCCGAAAGGAAGAAGTTGATCCGCTTCGCCAGACTGAGGTAATCCGCCAGACTCTCGGCGTCATTCATGAGTTCCCGGTGGTGCTCGCCCTCATAGGCCTTCGCGGCCGCAAGCGATGAGCCGAGAACGGAACGGACGCTTTCGGAAAACCAGCTCTCCAGCCCCAGGCTGAGCGTAACCGAAGCGATGACCGCCACAAGTACGGTTGGAGCGAGTGCCACACCGGCAAAGACACCCGAAAGGCGCAGATGAAGCCGGGAACCTGCGGATTGGGCCCGGTGCGCCATAATCAGCCCAGCGACACGACCCAGAACCAGAGCCGCGAGTATCAGGACATAGACAAGATCCGTCAGCAGAACGATGCGTAGCGTGCCGGAAGTACTGTCTAGGCCCAAAGGGCCAAGCGCGAGGAACGTCACGCCCGCAAGTACAGGGCCGAGCATCACAATTCCAAACGCTATGGCGTTCTTCACCCTGCGGCGTGTGCCGGGTTCGCCCAGCCTTTGCCATTTCAGGCTCTGGATAGCGGTGGGCAACTGATATCACCTCACTGTTCGGGCACCTTACCGGCCGTTCATATGTGGTCCGGCCCGATGCCTAGCCATTGCTGCAGCGATGCCACGCCTATGTGGCCAATTTACATCAATCTGCGTCCACGAGTCACGCGGATATCAAGATCGGATATCTTCTTGCGAAGGGTATTTCGGTTCATACCGAGAATATCGGCGCATTTCGTCTGGTTTCCACCAGTGGCGTCAAGCGTTGCCTCGATGATTGGCCGCTCGATTTCGCGCAGGACGCGCTGGTACAGTCCCGGTGGTGGTAATTGTCCGGAATGCAGTCCAAAATGGCGCTGGAGATGCCTGGCCACCGCCAGTCCCAGCCCATCCGAATCGCCTTCCCGCAGCGCTTCCATCCCGGGCTGTCCGTCAAGCGCGGAGTCCACCTCCTGACAGGTGATCTCCTCTCCAACGGATGCGACGGTGAGATAGCGGATAGTATTCTCAAGCTGCCGTATGTTTCCAGGCCAGGAATAGGCGCGGAACACCTCCATCGCTTCGGCTGTGAATCGGCGCAGCGGCAGCCCATCGCGCCCCGCATTCGCGAGGAAGTGGTCCGTGAGAAGTGGAATGTCATCCAACCGTTCCCGCAATGGCGGTATCGTGATGGTAACACCACTGATCCGATAGTACAGATCTTTCCTGAACCCCTGTGTTTCCAGACCAGCGACAGGATTCCCCTGACTTGTGGCGATGACGCGCGCCGAGCCATCTTCCAGCCCGTCGAGCGCCCGCACCAGCAGCGCCTGTGCCTTCCCGTCCAGATCACCCACTTCGTCCAGGAGGACCGTGCCGTTTCCCGCATGCGAAAACAGTGACATCAGGCCATCTGAATCCCTGAAGTCGGACTGGGACGCCACAACGAATGGATGCGCCCGACGGTCGGAAAAGTCGTGAATCGCACGAGCGACAAGCTGCTTGCCGGTTCCCGATTCTCCTGTGACAAGCACCGAAAGATCGGTGTTAGTCACGCGTGCCACGCGGCGATAGAGCGCCTGCATCGCGCTCGAACGGCCGACGAGTGGAAGATCATCGGAGAGGTCGTGAACGGTGTCGCTTCCCAAGCCCTTCTGACCCGGCACGCGTCGCCGAATCGCAAGCGCGTGAGCGGAGCGCGCCATCAGGTCGGGCAGATCGAACGGCTTCGGCAGGTAGTCGTATGCGTCCCTTTCGGCTGCCTCAATGGCCGTCCTGATCGTGCTCTGGGCGGAAATCACGATGACGGGAAGACCCGGTCGGCATTTGGCAATGCCCGTCAGCGCCTCCAGGCCATTCCCATCGGGCATGATCACATCGGTGATCACCAGGTCACCCTTGCCTTCATCTACCCAGCGCATGAGTGTCGCCATGCTTGATGTTGCGTGGACCCGGCAGCCCGCCCGGGTCAGCGCCTGGGTCAGGACCGTGCGAATCGTTCGATCGTCATCGGCGACAAGGACAGTCCCATCCATCTAGATCTCCTCCGGTGCCATAGGCAGAGAGATTCGAAACACGGTACGCCCGGGGACCGATTCCGCCGAAATCCAGCCACCATGGTCGGCAATGATTCTGCTGACCAGCGCCAGTCCCAGACCAGCGCCATTCGCTCGACCGGTGACGAAAGGGTCGAATATGTCCCGTTCGATCTCCGGCGGAATTCCAGGGCCATCGTCAATGATCTCGACCTGCAGCGGCAGTTCACCGCCCGAACCGTCCTTCTGGCGAAGACGCAGCGACCGATCATAATATGTCCGGAGCGCAATCACGCCTTCTCTCCCACATGAAGCCTCAGCCGCATTGCGCAACAGGTTGGCAAGCACCTGAAGGAACTGATCCTCATCGACATATGTAAGCGGAAGGGAAGGATCGAAATCCTCAATGATTCTCATGCCGGTAGCGATGCCAACCTGCGCCGACCTGCGGGCGCGGTCCAATAGGTCATGCAGGTTTACCGCCCTTCGCTCAGGAGGCGCCAGTTTGCCGAACTGATCAACCTTTTCCAGAAGCTTCACGATGCGACGGGCTTCCCCGACAATCAGATCCGTCAATTCCTGGCCGCCGGAATTCAGCTCCATGGAAAGCAGCTGCGCCGCACCGGTGATCCCCGCGAGCGGATTCCTGATCTCATGCGCCAGCATCTCTGCCATGCTGATCGCCGACCTCGCCGCGGACGATACTGAATGGGTCCTGCCGCGGTGGGCGGCCGGACGTGGTTCGATCATCAGCAGAACATCGCCTGGCGTTCCCGAGAGCGGAGCGATCCGGATATCGCAGGACACCGCCGCAGAACCGCCCGCGACGTCAACCATCCCGATGAATATTGGCGATAGGTCGCCACGGACGCGGGCGAAGGCCGTCTCCAGGGACATGCCAATGGACATTCGGTCGTGCACCCGATGACCGCGGGTCGTTCGCGCGGATGCGTTCAGGAACTGCTCGGCCGACGGATTGATGTCCCTGATCGCATCAACCGAATCGATGATGAGAACCGGCACTGGAAGAGAGGTCCAGATCGAATCACCGGGCGCGATCATGCAGCCGCCCTCCCGGCTGCAGCGAGCGCGATCGGCAACAGGCGCAGGACCTTGCGTGGACTGCGCTCGGTGAGGACCTCACGTCTCAGTGCCGCGGGCGTTCCGGTGCGGTTCATATACCAGCCAAGATGCTTTCGGATCACCCTTCTGCCGACATCCGCCCCGTAGAACGAGAGCGTCTCCTCAAAGTGACGTGAAACCAGATCAGCGAATGCGGAGCCGAAGGGAATTCGAGGGCGAGGAAGCCCGAACAGATCGGCACCAATCTCAGCGACCAGCCATGGCGCTCCCCGAGCCGCTCGACCGACCATGACGCCATCGGCGCCCGATGCCCGGAGAGCCTCGGAAGCATCTCCACCTGACTGAATGTCGCCATTCGCAATGACCGGTACGCTGACCCTCCTGCGCACTTCGGCGATTGCCGCCCAATCCGCCCGGCCGCTATAGAACTGGCAGCGGGTTCTTCCATGGATCGTGACCATCCTCACCCCGACACTTTCAGCCCGCTGCGCAAGCTCAGGCGCATTTCGGTGACTGTCATCCCAGCCAAGCCGCATCTTGAGCGTTACGGGAAAGCTCACCGCCCGTACCACCGCCTCAATCAGCCTCGTCGCATGGTCAAGGTCACGCATGAGTGCACTTCCGGACATGCCTCCCACGACCTTCTTGGCCGGGCAACCCATATTGATGTCGATGACACATGCACCATTCGCCTCAACGATCCGTGCGCCCTCCCGCATCCAGTGAACCTGTCGACCGGCAAGCTGAACCGCGGTATTCACGGTGCCGAGGCCCAGTGATGCCCTCTCCAACGCAACTCGCGCCGACTGCACCATCTCCTGGCTCGCCACCATTTCGGAAACGACCAGCCCGGCGCCAAAGGATGCGACAAGCCTGCGGAAGGGAAGATCGGTGATACCTGCCATCGGAGCAAGCATCACCGGCGACTGGAGTGTCAGTTCCGCCAGTTGAATCGCCATCCGCCTCACCCCTTACAGCCAGCATGCGCCTACCGCGTCGAGCGTCAATTGGCAAACCGGTTGAAAATCTGACGATGTCTTCCACCAGCCCCTGGAATTTGGACCGGCAGCAACTCCAACGGCCGTTCCGGCAGACAGGGCAACCGGCACAGGCCTATGCTGTCGGCACATTCGGACCCAGCCGTCCATCTCCCCTTTAAGCCGAACCAACGGCACGGTCGGTTCCATGGTCGGACGGCTGGACTCCGTCGGGAACATGATTGATGTGAGCCGGTTTCACCGGTTCTCCCCTAGCGCGCATGAACCGAAACCAGTCAGGCATTCCGTGAGGCCTCACGTGCCGACCACAAAGACTCGGCTTCCGGGCATGGCCGTCAGACCGGTGCGCTCCCGCCCAGGGAGACCGCCTATTTTCGCTCGGCAACATCCGGACACGCCGAAGGCACGGACTGCTGACCAGCCTCAGCGAAGCCGTTCGGGCGGTTGACAAGGCTGGAATGCCCTGCGACCGCAGTAGCTGTCGACACTGGCGGAAGTCCTTTGATGAACCTGGTCATGTCGCCTGCCCGGTGGAAAGTCGAATGCGGTGCTTTCCGGGCGAATCCCGGACCACCCAGTCGACGGCCGGCGCCGTCAACGAGACCGCTACATGGGACGGCCTATGGCCCGAGGCACGCATCCGCCACTCTCCTGACTGACCCTGTCCCCATCGAGAACCGACGAAGGGTCTGGCAGCCCACCTCCTCCCTGCCATCCGAGTCGCTGCGCAACCCCCCGGAATACGGAACCGGAGACCCGGTACCATTCGGCTCGCCATTCCTGACGGGACCATGGACCGGGTCACCGGCTGGGACCGGACCGGTTCCAGGGTGGTTGCAAAGAGCAAATCCAACAGGATTTGATAACATACTGCAGGAAAAGAGTAATAATCCGGAAGGACTCACTGGCCAATTGGCCGGTAGGACGGTGTTCTGAAACCGGGAGACGCCGTTTCCGGCATTGACGCCTTCCATCACAGGGATGAGCGTGTTGTTTCCACCTGCGGCGCAACCTATAGAAGTGTCATGAAGGAGTCGGGGATCAACGCCGCTGTCATTGTTGCTGCTGGCCGAGGCCTTCGCGCTGGCGGAGGCGTGCCCAAACAGTGGCGGATACTGCGTGGACGCCGCATGGCGGAGTGGACCATCGAGGCGTTCCGTCAGGCCCCTGACATTGATCTCATCATGCTCGTGCTGCATCCTGACGAAATGGGGCGATCAGCTGATTTTCCCTACGCCCAGGCGGTGCCAGGTGGCAGGACAAGAGCGGCTTCGGTTCGGGCGGGACTGGAAGCGCTCGCCCGGCGAAACGTTTCAAGAGTGCTGATCCATGACGCCGCGCGGCCCCTGGTAACCCAGCGGATCATCGGTGACGTTCTGGCAGCACTGGACACTTCCCCGGGTGCCGCCCCGGCGCTGGAAATGTCCGATGCGGTCTGGCGTGTGACGGACGGAAAGATCGCCGGAACAATGGATCGGATGGGCCTCTATCGGGCACAGACTCCACAGGGATTTCACTTCGAGGCGATTCTCGCCGCTCACAGAGACCATGCGGGCGATGCGGCGGACGATGTCGAGGTGGCAAACGCCGCCGGCATCCATGTGAAGCAGGTACCCGGTGATGAACGCAACCAGAAAATCACCCGCTCGGAGGATTTCGCGCGAGCCGAGGCGGCGTTGGGGAACGGATTGGACATTCGAACTGGTAGCGGCTTCGACGTACATGCCTTTGGCGCGGGCGACCATGTGCTGCTATGCGGCGTGGCGGTACCACATGAGCGCGGCCTAACCGGACATTCGGATGCGGATGTGGGTATGCACGCAGTGACCGACGCCGTTCTCGGTGCCCTGGCAATGGGAGATATCGGTCGGCATTTTCCGCCGAGCGAAGACAGGTGGAAAGATGCCGACAGTCGGATATTCCTTGAACATGCGGTGAACCTCGCCGCCAACCGTGGCTATCGAATCGCGAATGTCGATCTTACGCTAATCTGCGAGCGGCCAAAGATCGCACCCTATGCTCCTTCCATGACCAGCAACATCGCGATGCTTGCGGGTGTGCAGCCGGACAGGGTTTCAGTGAAGGCCACCACGACCGAGCGGTTGGGTTTCGCCGGCCGCGAGGAAGGTATCGCGGCAATGGCAACCGCCACGCTGATATCGGGATGAGCACGGCACTTGCAACCTTCTTCGGAGTGGGGTTCCTGCCCTGGGCCCCGGGAACCTGGGGTTCCTTGGCAGCCATCCCTGTTGCCTGGGCGATTCACTGGCTCGGTGGTTTCCCGGCGCTACTGGCCGCGGCGGTCCTGATAACCCTGCTGGGCTGGCTTGCCGTAGCCACGGCAGCCACCGACAGTGAGGACGTTGATCCAGGCGAATTCGTCATTGACGAGGTCGCTGGCATGTTTGTCGCGCTGCTGCCCCTTTCTGCCGGGCTCTGGTTCGCCAGTGCGGATCCCTGGGTCTTTCCGTGGCCGGGCTGGGTCGCCGCTTTCATACTGTTCAGGCTGTTCGACATCTGGAAACCCTGGCCAGTGAGCCGTGCAGACAGGCGAGGTGACGCGTTGGGAGTGATGCTGGATGATGTCATCGCAGGTGCGTTCGCCGCTATCTGCGTTACGGCACTTGCCTGGGCTGCGCATGGGCTCCCGGGAGTATGAATAGAGCGGAAACCCTTCTTGCCCGAGCACGGGACTCCGGAGCTGTTCTCGCGACCGCGGAAAGCTGCACTGGTGGATTGGTGGCTGGGGCAATCACCGACGTGCCGGGATCATCCGAATTCTTTGATCGAGGCTTCGTCACCTATTCCAACACCGCAAAGCGGGAAATGCTCGGAGTGAACGCGGATACGATCGCGGCACATGGCGCGGTCAGTGAGGAAGTGGCGCGCGAGATGGCTGATGGAGCGATCGAGCGCTCCAGGGCAACCCTTGCCGTTTCCGTCACCGGCATAGCGGGACCTGGCGGAAGCGAGCACAAGCCGGAGGGGCGCGTCTGTTTCGGAATTTCCCGGAAGGGCCAGCCAACCGAAACCCTGACCATGGATTTCGGCGCTCTCGGACGGAACGCCGTTCGACAGGCAAGTGTTGACCTAGCGTTGGATCTGCTGATAAAAGTTCAATCCTGAACTCGCCCAATAGTGCGGAAAGGCGCACGCAGTATACCCTAAGAGCGGGCAAGCTGCCTCTGGAACGAATTTGGTAGCCCGCCTCGGAATATTCGCGCTCCTTCCACATGGTAGGCCACGGCACAGAACAGCAGAAGGAAGACATGAAATGGTTGGAGCGGATACCGCCTGGATAATTGTGGCGACGGCATTGGTGCTGTTCATGACACTGCCTGGGCTTGCGTTGTTTTACGGAGGTCTTGTCAGGGCCAGTAACGTCCTCAGCGTCCTGATGCACTGTTATGCGATTGCGTGTCTGATGAGCGTTCTTTGGCTTGCATTCGGTTATTCGATCGCCTTCGGCGACGCCGGAAGTGGAATCTGGGGAGGTCTGGGCAAGTCGTTCCTGGCTGGTGTCACAGCGGACAGTCTCTCCGGCACCCTGCCCGAAGTGCTGTTCTTCGCCTTCCAGATGACATTCGCGATCATAACCCCGGCGCTGATCGTCGGTGCATATGTCGAGCGTGTCAATTTCGGTTTCGTGCTGCTGTTCTCGGCACTCTGGATGCTGATCATCTATGCGCCGGTCGTGCACTGGATCTGGGGCGGAGGGATGCTCGCGGATGGCGGGATATTCGGTGAGACCGGCGTTAAGGATTTCGCGGGCGGCATCGTCGTCCACGAAACGGCTGGGCTTGCCGCCCTGGTGGTGGCGGTCCTGCTTGGCGCGCGCCGCAACCGCACCATTCCACCGCACAACCCTGGATATGTCATGATCGGTGCCGCGATGCTATGGGTTGGCTGGTTCGGATTCAATGGCGGTTCGCAGCTGGCCGCTGACGGCGGCGCGGCGATGGCACTGACGGTCACGCATATTTCAGCCGCGACCGCCTCGCTGACCTGGGCGCTGTGGGAACGGATCAAGTATGGTAAGGCGTCGCTGGTTGGTATCGTCACCGGCACGATCGCCGGTCTTGCCTCGATCACGCCCGCCTCCGGATTTGTCGGCCCGATCGAGGCGCTGATCATCGGAGCGGTCGCCGGCATCCTCTGTCAGGAAGCCGCCATTGCGGTCCGTGGCATGCTGAAGATTGACGACACGCTTGACGTATTCGCGGTGCATGGGGTGGGCGGCATTTTCGGCACCATCATGATCGCGCTATTCAACTCACTGGGTTTCGAAAACGGGGCAAGCTGGACCGCACAGGTCGGTGGTCTCGTGATCGTCGGCGCATTCACGGTGATCATGACCTACATAATCGTAAAGGTTGCCACCATATTCGTTCCAATCCGTGTCGATGCGGATTCTGAAATCAGGGGCCTGGATATCAGCCAGTTCGCCGAACATTCCTACGATCTGAATTCGTAACCAATGCTGGCATGTGCCGGGCGGCAAATCCTGATCCCGCCCGGCACATGTCCGAACGCTCCGGGAAAGCGGTACAGAACGGATATCTGGAAACATTCCGTTCCCCTCACCACTCCGAAATGTGGCATCTACTGTGAGGAATCCTGTTTCCGCCAACAGGCGATGTAGTGAACCGATCGGGTGACGGCGACCGTCTCAATGTTGAACGGATCACTGGCCTGCCGCCGGGATATAATCCTCCGACCCGTGACGAGGGTCGCCAGATTCTCCTGCTACAGGCTGCCATTCGCAGGGAATCATCTCCCGGCAGTGGGGACTTCCGAACGTGGATTATGGTGCGGCTGCGGTGTGCCGGCAGAGATGGTGAAGCATGTCAGGAAGTGAGTGTTCTTGGTGCCAGCCTATCGGAGCCAACCAGACCGCTCCCAAATCGGGTCACATCCGTTCGGCCGACCAAGGCGGGGACTTCACCGGTTACGCCCTCATTCCGCGGGCGCCCGATGCGAACCATCTCCCTGCCTGCCCATTGCAGCCTTTGGGAGCGGGACTCGAACGGGCTGACGTCCGGGCGCTTCCCGAAAGGGAATGTTACGCTTCGGGCGGTAAGCGAAGGACAGCATGTCATCCTGCACTTCCGTGCATCGGAAAATATTTGAAATCGACGACTTTTGGATTCAGTCCAGGCACAGACGGGAAACGGGAAAGAGGCAATGAGTGGCATCAGGGATCACGCGCTGCGTTACAGTCTGGCGAACGAGCTTCATGCAAGACCATTTCCTATACTTGAAGCCCCGTGCCAAGCCGCCTTTCTGGCGATCAAGCAACCGCACAACGCGGCCGCCCGGAACCGCGACCTTGATCGCCGGCATCTGATTGCCCTGCTCGACAGATACGGAGTCGCGCATCCACAGCCGGGCGCCACCCACTATTTCGGCGAGATCGGACGCCACAAGCTCAAATGGGAAAGCCACACCGAATTCGTCACCTACACGATCATCGGCAGCAATGTTGCCGAAGTTCCATTTGATGCCACGGCATTCTCGGCATTTCCCGAAGACTGGCTGGCCGAGGCGCCGGGCGAACGGATCACAAGCGCGCTGGTCCGCGTCGAACTGGCGGAAGACGATGTCGCGATCTCGGAAAAACTGGAACAGTGGTTCGTGCCGGAAAGCCTGGCAGGCAGCCGCGTACTGGACGATGCGGCGGTGACCGCGGGTGATTTCCGGATCGATGAGGCCGGCCATATCCGGTTCGCCCTGTTCGTCAGACCAGGAACCGGGGCAAGGCGAACTGGCCGCGTGGTGCAGCGGCTCTGCGAGATCGAGACTTACAAGGCGATTTCGATGCTCGGGCTTTCACGGGCGCGATCCCTGGGACACCGGATCGGTGCGATCGATGCCGAACTCACCCGTTTGATGTCCGAAATGTCCGGGTCCGCGTCGCGCTCGGAAGATACGCTGAAAGCCCTGCTTGAAGTTTCGGCCGAGCTGGAAAGCATTCTGGCCCAGTCAGCGTTTCGTTTCGGCGCGACGAAAGCCTACGAGGCTCTGGTCAATCAGCGAATCGAAGTGCTGCACGAAGGTCGTTTCCGCGGCAGGCAGACACTTTCGGAATTCATGATGCGGCGTTTCGATCCTGCCATGCGAACGGTAAGGGCGGTTGAAGGCCAGCTTCGCGCCATGGCCGAACGGGCGGAACGGGCCGCAAATCTGTTGCGGACACGCGTTGACGTGGAACGTTCGGCGCAGAATCAGGCATTGCTTGAATCGATGAATCGGCGGGCGGGTCTTCAGTTGCGTCTACAGCGGACGGTCGAAGGCTTTTCGGTCGCGGCGATCAGCTATTACGCGGTCAATCTTCTGTCCTACCTGACCTATCCCGCATTTTCGGGACTGAAGATCAGCAAGGACTGGTCGCTGGTAATGCTAACCCCCGTTGTCCTGGTGCTGGTCTGGATGGCAATCCGGCGGATCCGGAAAACCGTCGAATGAAGTCGGCAGTCATGAGGTCCGCGATCTGATGTCGAACGCGGAGTCAGGATCCGCATTATTTGAAACGGGTATCACCGCATTGGAGGCTCGGTGCCATTCCGACATGCAGCGCCTGCGGCAGGGAATCCCGATTCCGTCAAATCGGGATGCCGCGAATCGACCGGATGGCAGCGCCAGTTTCAGGGACCAGGCGAACTCTGCAGTGCACAATAGCCGAATTCCAATGGGAAGCGTGAGCGGAGCCTGCGGTGGGAACGCGTCTACGGGAGCCGGAATCAGCCATACAGCTCGTCTGCCCGCCGCTCGAATGCGCGCACGATGCGGCGCATGGCATCCTCAAAGAAAAGACCGATCAGCGAACGCAGAATCAGGTTCCGGAACTCGAAATCGACATGGAATCTCACCTCGCAGCCATCTTCCAGGTCGCGAAACTCCCAATTGGAATGCATATGCCTGAACGGGCCATCGATATATTCGGTCTGGATGTTTCCCGTTTCAGGCCACAGCGTTACCCTGCTAACGAATTTCTCGCGGAAGGCTTTGAAGGAAATCACCAGTTCCGCTTCCATCACATCGCTTTCGCCGCAATTCGTCCTCCTGAGGATCCGGGCTGCGGAACACCAGGGCAGAAATTTCGGATATTCGGAAACATCCGCGACCAGTTCGTACATCTGCTGCGCCGTGTAGGGCAGCATTCGAGTTTCGGTATGGGTGGTCATACGCGCATTCGCCGGTTTTGCCTGAGCCACGCATTACGTATTGTTGCCTCGGAATTGCAAGGGGACGCGGAATGGAAAACGGACCATATGTCATCGACCAGCTGATTTCGGCAAAGGCCATCGCGGCCAGGGTTGAGGAACTGGCGCTCGAAATCACGGAGGCGTTCCAGGACACCGACAAGCTCGTCGTCATCGGCCTGCTGCGCGGCAGCTTCGTGTTCATCGCCGATCTGGTGCGCGAACTGGACCTGCCGGTTGAGGTCGACTTCATCGAGGCATCATCTTATGGCGATTCCATGGAATCGAGCCGCGAAGTACGGATTCTAAAGGATCTTCGTGGCGAAATCGGCGGACGGGACGTGCTTCTGGTGGAAGACATCGTCGACACGGGATATACGCTTGCGCATGTAACGGAGCTTCTGAAGACACGCAGCCCCAAGCGTCTAGAGACCATTGCGCTACTTGATAAACCCTCACGCCGCGAGGTCGACGTAAAGGCAAGCTGGACGGGATTCGAAATACCTGATGAGTTTGTCGTGGGCTACGGTATCGACTTTGCGCAGCGTAACAGGAATCATCCCCATATCGGAAAGGTGCGGTTTGTCTAACCACCCAGCAGTCACAGACCGAGGAGACGACCCCTCCACAATGTGATTCCAAAGCAGAAAATTGCGCTATGTAGACACATGAACGCCAGGTCCGCATCATCTGGACCTATGTCGCGCTGCGATATCACGGAATCCAGTGCCGCCCAGGCGAGAAACCGGCTCAGCCCACCTGCATCCGGTCAATCACACTCTGACTTATCCGCCAGTCCGGCCAGGGGAACGGCCGTGACGCTGCAGGCCCCATCGCCGTCGATTCCTTCTCAGCTCTGTATCGAGTCAGGCGGTCTTGCGTCCGTCCGGGCCAGACCGGGGAGCGCGGTCATTCCCTGGGCACCAGACATTCGATCACTTTCAATGCGTGCAGAGCGGCAGGCCAGAGAGTGAGCGCACCCTTCATTCACCAGCCGAACACTCCTTCGGTTCCTGTTGCATCATTCAGTCAGCCTGACATATAGTAATATCCGAATATATACTGGAAAATAGGCCAGAAAACCGGATTGCAATGCGGGAACCGACCGGGGCTACTGGAAAGCGGATATCGGGAAGAGCGCTCATCGCCGGTGTGGCTACGGCATGTCTACCCATATCGGCGACAAGATCCATCCCAGCCGATCTCGGCGACAGGAGAATCACGTCGGTCAGCGACGGCAACCTGGTCCTGCCGCTGTCATTCCTGCTGCCGGAAGTGCTCGAAGCGGATGCCAGACCCTTCCTTTCCGAACACGGGCTTTCCACTGATCGACTGGAGCCGGAGTGCGACCTGACGCTCCTTGAGGACGGTGACCGACTTGTTCATTTCGATGCGGGCGCCGGACCGAATTTCATGCCAATGACGGGCCTTCTTAGTGACGCACTGGCTCAGGCAGGTGTAGAGCTGGAAGCTGTGACCGACGTGATCTTCACGCATGCCCATCCTGATCATCTGTGGGGCATTCTGGACGACTTTGACGAAATCACCTTTCCCGAAGCGCAGCTGCATGTCGGACGCAGGGAATGGGATTTCTGGCGCGCCAGCGGCATCATCGAGTCGATTGGTGAAGCGCATCAGGTAGTTGCTGTCGGAGCGCAGAACCGATTCGCCGCGATGGAGGACAGGGTGCAGCCGTTCGACGCCGGTGCGGAAGTCGTTTCGGGTGTGGAGGCGGTCGATATGTCCGGTCACACACCGGGGCATATGTCGTTCGCGGTCCATGCAGGCAGCGAATACGTAATGGTCCTCGGCGACGCACTGACCAACCCCATGCGATTTCATTCCATCTTCCGGATTGGCCAGCCGGATCGGACCAGGATCCGCAGCAGGCGATCGCAACCCGTCTGGCGCTGCTTGACCGGCTGTCAGCCGATAGGGTCAGTGTTCTGGGATTTCATCTCCAGAACGGGGGTTTCGGACAGGTCGAGCGGCATGGACAGGCATTCCGCTTCGTTCAGGATCCGTAACCCCCCTATCCTGCCCATCTGAACGGTGCCAGAGGTGAGCCTTCAATCAGCCAGGCCAGCCCCAGTCTTGCGCCAATCCCGATCGAAAGCACAGTGAAGGGCACGGAGGTTGCAAGCAGTGAGGCGGCGCTTATGCCCTGCCCGACCGTGCAACCAACCGCCAGAATCCCGCCGGATCCCATCAGTGCCGCGCCCACGATGTGACGGACCAGTTCAGTCGCGTCGTCACAGGCTTCCCATCGGACATTGTCCGCGATGCGCGCGGCAATGGCAGCACCTGCCGCCGTACCCAGCACCACGCCCACACCATAGTCCGGCACCATGCCGGTAACGGCAATGAACTGCAGAAGGGTGTCCGAGACAGGTCCGACATAGCTGGCCGATTCGATCTGAACCGGGTCGAATGAAACAGCCCCTATGCCTGACGTGACCACCCAGCCGGCGCAGATGAGCAGGCCGATGACGGCTGCGGTCACCAACGCATCCCGGTTGGAGCGGAAATCCGCATCCGCAAAGACCCAGATGGCTGGCAAGGCGATCAGAATTACCGTCAAGGCGAGCGATAGATCCACACCGACAAGCGAGGATATCACTGCCGGAAGCGACTGGTTCCCGGCAAAGGAAAGGTCGACAGCGAACCTGTCAAGAAACCCGGTGCGACTCAATGCGAGCAGTCCACGCGACATGGACATCGCGGTGATCGCCAGAACCAGAACGACCATGAGGCTATTCAGGCTGCCACCGCCGAGCCGCACCAGAGCGCCGTAGCCGCAGGTGCCGACCAGCGACATGCCAAACCCGAATGCAAGGCCACCGATGATCGCGGCCGGCAGGCTCAGAGCCGGCGTCAGATAGACGCTTTCACTCGTGTCAGCGAGTCCCGCCGCCACCGCCAGCTGCGTCGCTACCGCAGCAAGGACCGCGGCGAGAACCCAGGTCCTTAACCCATCTGAATTCCCACCATACCAGTGCCGCTCCAGTGCCGACAGCGTACAGAAGAAATTCCGGCGTGCGACAAAGCCAAGCAGGAAACCCGCAAACAGCCCGACTACCGGCAGCAGATAGGTGGCAGCGTCCATTCCGGGCCTCCAACCCGCCGCTTACGGGTCTTTCTCGCTCTTCGGCGCGCAGAATATGTCGTAGAGCTGACCGACTATCCTGGCGACCTCCTCGCTGGCGATCCGGTAGTAAATCTGTCGACCATCCCGCCGCGTCGCGACCAGCCGGTCAAAACGCAGCCGCGCCAATTGCTGCGAAACCGAGGCCTGCGGCATCGACATGATGTTTTCGAGTTCGGAGACGGACCGCTCACCTTCAGCCAGCAGACAGAGAATCAGGAGCCGCGACTCGTGCGACATCGCCTTGAGCAGATCGCTGGCCTCGCGTGCCTGCTCGATCATCCGCTTCATCTCTTCCGGAGGCGCATCAGGTTTCAGTTTGGGAGACTCCATTTCGCCCTATCCGTCGGTTCAGCTGTACCAGAGCCCCCGATCACCCGGAAATCTCGGACCCAACGGGCAGCCTGTCCAGCATTTCGCCAATCAGGAACCAGAAAAAGTCATCTCCAGGATATCCCCGGAGACGGTCTATCTCGACTCCATTCTCGATCAGCACGAATGTTGGGGTGAATCTGTCAGGCAGGACATTGTCCAGGTCATCAGGCCAGGGCTCATCGACGTCCACGCGCCGGAGCGGCGCGACCGCAGCCTCCGCCGTCTTGGGATAGATTGGCCCGATCTCCCTATGCCAGCGCTCGCACCACATGCAGCCATCACGTTCCAGCATGAGCAGTTCGGCTGCGGCTGCGCGCTCGTCAGCCGCCAGGACGAGTGAAGTCAACAGGGCCAGCCCAAGCACCCAGGGCGAAGCGGCTGCGGAAACCGGAGAGAAATGGCGCATGCCTGCGGCTCCCCCAATCGGATCAGGCGCAGTTTGCGATTGCAGGCCTGACAATTTCGTATATTGTAATCTGTGAATGCTTGGAGCGTAGTCTACAGGTGGAATGCCTGCCTGTCCAGCCGCCGCAAGCGGAATTGGTCGATGGGCCACAAGCGGGACCAGCGATGATGGATATCGGCATAGGCGCGGCGCTATTGGCGGGGCTTCTATCATTTGTGTCGCCCTGTGTACTGCCGATCGTGCCTCCATATCTGGCGTATCTGGCGGGCATGAGCGTTTCGGAGCTGACGGGTGACGACATTCCTCCTGACCTGGCGCGCCGAATTCTCGTGGCAGCCATCCTGTTCGTTCTGGGCTTCACGACGGTCTTCGTCATGCTGGGCGCGACCGCGAGCACGATCGGACAGGCATTGGCGCAGCATTTCGACACATTGGCAGTCATCGCAGGGGTGGTGATCATCGTCATGGGGCTTCACTTTCTTGGCGTGTTCCGCATCGGGCTACTATTCCGTGAGGCGCGGTTCAGCCATGCCGGCGGACCGTCAGGTCCCGTCGGCGCTTACGTGATGGGGCTGGCCTTCGCATTCGGATGGACCCCCTGTGTCGGACCCGTTCTGGCGGCGATCCTGTTTGTCGCCGGTGCGGAGGACACGATTGCGCGCGGTGCGCTGCTGCTTACGGTCTATTCGCTGGGAATCGGAATTCCGTTCCTGGCCGCCGCTCTTTCTGCCGGACGGTTCCTCGGCTGGATGGCACGATTCAGACAGCATCTGGGCACGGTGGAACGGGTCACGGGAGGGTTGCTGGTCGTGACCGGTGTGCTGTTCATGACCGGATCGATGCCCCTGATCGCCCAATGGCTGATCGACAGCTTTCCGGCCTTCCAGTCAATTGGCTAGGAGGAAATGATGATACGGAAATTCGCGGCAATCGCGCTCATGGTCGGCTGGAGCACCTCACTGGCGCCTGGTGTCGGCGCAGTTGAGATCGGAGATGACGGCCTGCGCAAACAGGACTGGTTCGCGATCACCTTTCGCGACATCGTTGAGGACGTTGACACCGCACGCGAGGAGGGAAGGCGGTTTGCGATGATTTTCTAGCAGCGCGGCTGCATCTACTGCACGGAAGTGCACGAGAAGGTGCTGATCGATCCAGAGGTCCGCGATTTCCTGCAGACCAACTTCATGATCGTCCAGTACAACCTCTATGGCGATGAGTAGGTCACCGATTCCGACGGCGAGGCGCTGACCGAAAAGGCGGCTGCACGCAAGTGGGGCGTGCTGTTCACACCGACCATCATTTTCATGCCCGAGGAAATGGAACCGGATATGGATGCCAGACAGGCCGCAGTGGCCGTTATGCCAGGAGCGTTCCGAAAGGGCACGTTTCTGGACATGTTCGCATGGGTTCACCAGAAAGGCTACGAGAGCGACGAAGGCTTCCAGCAGTTCCACGCGAGGCGGATTCGCGAACGGAGCGCAGCGGGCCTGGTCAACACGGGCTGACACTGCGCATTCAAATATGTAAATAATCAAATTAATGGCTTGATCGTCCGGCGACCTGCGGCTAGTGCTAATGGAGCAGGACACGGAATCCGGTATCCAGAGTAGGAGGAATGCATGCATAAGCCGTCCGCGCGAATGCTGACTGCAGGTTCCCCGGAGGCATCCCTGTTCGCATTCAGGGCCGAAGCTGAAACCATTGCACCAGACGCAGGCATTTTCGAGGACGGCATGGTTCAGGCATCCCTAACCGGGATCCCCGGCAATCCCGAAGAAGGTGCGAAAGCGTTCGTGGACAGGCGCCTCGGCAACTGCCTTGCGCGCCACGTGAATTCGGCAATGGGCGCACACCGGTTCCACGGTGAGGTCGGCCCGACTCTGGACAGTGTCGCCGACCGATGGCTAGAAGCCGAGATTCGGGGAATTGTCGCCGATTCCAAGGAGTTCTTCGGTGAAGAGACGGTCATGCCCGGTATCTACAGCCTGAACGTAGGCGTCAATGTCCGCGAGGATCTGATCGGCAAAACGATCCTGACCGCTCAACAGGTTGAGGATATTGTGGCCTATCTGCTAACGCTGAAGGAAGAATAGCATTGCAAGCGAGGAGAATGCACATGAACACGAAGGTTAACAGGCGTGAGGCGCTGGCATTTGGTGTCGGGCTGACAACGTCGGCGCTTGCGCTGTCCTTTGGGCTTCCGGCCCATGCCACACCCGAGGATGTTAACAGGCGGGTGGCGGAACTGGCCGACGGAGGAACTCCGCAAATTGGACGGATCCGACTGAACGCACCGGAGATTGCCGAAAACGGCAACACGGTTCCCATTTCCGTCGAGGTCGAAAGCGCAATGAGCGGGGAGGATCTGGTCAGGTCGGTAACGCTCTTTGCCGACGGAAATCCCCTACCCGAGGTCGTGACCTTTCATTTCACCGCGCTGAGCGGCTCGGCACGGGCGAATACACGCATGAGACTGGCAAAGACACAGAATGTCTTCGCTGTGGCACAGATGGCGGACGGCTCAACGTTCATGGACAGCAAGCTGGTCAAAGTGACCATCGGCGGCTGCGGCGGCTGAATTTCAGGAGAGAAAATCATGGCTACCAAACCAAGGGTCAAGGTTCCCAAGACTGCCGCTGTCGGCGAGGTGATCACGATCAAGACACTGATCACCCACAAGATGGAGTCAGGCGTACGAAGGGATAGTGACGGCAATGTCATCCCGCGGATGATCATCAACAGGTTCACCACTGAATTCAACGGACAGCTGGTGTTCGAGGCGGACATGCATGGTGCGATTTCGGCGAATCCCTACATGGAGTTTTCCGCCAAAGTTGAGGAGAGCGGCACGTTCACGTTCACCTGGGTGGATGATGAGGGAACGGTCTACACCACCGAAAGGAATATAGCGATTGCCTGACTGTCGGCATCATGCGCCGGAGGCAGGGATGTCACGGCAAAATCTGGACGAGGAAGCGTGAGACATCCAGTGCTGCTGGCGGATCTTGGTTCACCGCTGGCCACCTGCCTGTCGGTCGTGGCGAATGCTGAGCCGGTCGACGACGAGCTGGTGATCAATGACGAGATCGAGATCATTACCCGAACTGCCGCTCCGGCCGATCATCCATTCGATGAGGTTCTGTCCGGCTGGCTGTACCGAACACCGGAAACGCGTGCGCTGGAAGTGGATTCATTCCAGAATCCGGGCATGCTTGCTGTCGAACTGGGCGAGGAGATCTGGAACACCGTTGAGGGAACCGAAGGCAAGTCCTGTGCCACATGTCGCGGTGATGCATCCGAGAGCATGAAGGGCGTCGGTGCGCGGTTTCCAAAATGGAATGCCGATTCCAGCCGCCCGATCAATGTGGAACTCCAGATCAATGAGTGCCGGACCGAACGGATGGGAGCGGATCCCTACAAATTCGACAAGGGTTGGCAGAAGCCGCTCACGGCTTTCATCAAACACCAGTCACTTGGCATGCCCGTCGGCATCGACCTTTCCGTGGGCGGCATGCACGGCTGGTGGGATAGAGGCAAGGATGTCCATTACCGAAGCACCGGCCAATTCAACCTCTTCTGCGCCACCTGTCACGAACTCAACAACGGGCTCTACATTCGTGCGGATCACCTAAACCGGGGACAGGCCACCGGGTTCCCGACCTACAGGCTGAAGCAGGCGGCGCTCGTATCGCTCCACAACCGCTTCCGTGGCTGCATTCGAGACATGCGGGCGGAGTTCCCAGCGGCCTTTTCTGACGAGTTGATGGCGCTGGAGGTCTATCTGACCTGGCGCAGTACCGGGCTTTCCGTCGAAACACCCGCTGTACGGCAGTAAGTAAACGGCTTTCAGCAACCTGCCGAAGCTGCAGCAGGGCTGAACAGGAAAGAGTCCCGGCCGACCGGTGCCACCGCCGGTCGGCCGGGACAGCACATATATAGATACTCTGCCAGATCGGGAGCATGACCATGTTCGCACGTCGCGACTTTCTACAGTTTGGTGCGGTAGCCGGGTTGGCGGTCGGATCGGCCGCAGGCTTCGGCGGCAACCTGACCAGAGCGCTGGCGCAGCAGCGGCTCAGTCAGGACGACCTGCTCGCCTTCGACAGCAAAGGCCAGGTGACGCTTCTGCATTTCACCGACTGTCACGCGCAGCTTGTGCCGGTCTATTTTCGGCCACCCGACACCAATATCGGCGTCGGCGCCTTCGATGGCATACCGCCCCATCTGGTAGGTGAGGAATTCCTTGACCATTTCGGGCTGAAACCCGGTACGCCGCTTGCCTATGCCCACACGATGGTCGACTACGTCAATCTTGCGCGCGCCTACGGCAGGCTTGGCGGGCTTGATCGTACGGCCACGCTGGTCAATGCGATCCGGGCCGAGCGCGGTGAGGACAGGGTGCTGTTTCTCGACGGCGGTGACACCTGGCAGGGCTCATACACCTCGCTCAGGACCAACGGTCAGGACATGGTCGAATGCATGAACCTGCTTCGTCCCGATGCGATGGTCGGCCATTGGGAATTCACCTTCGGCGAGGATCGTGTGCGGGAGATTGTTGACGGTCTGGAATATCCGTTCCTCGCCTCGAACATCGTCGACACCGACTGGGAGGAACCGGTGTTCGAGAGCACCGCCTTCTATGAGAAAGGTGGTGTGAAGGTTGCGGTGATCGGCCAGGCGATGCCTTACACGCCGATCGCCAATCCGCGCTGGATGATTCCCTGCTGGTCATTTGGAATACGCCCCGAAACGCTGCAGGAGAATGTCGATGCGGCGCGCGATGCGGGTGCGGAAGTTGTCGTGCTGCTGTCACATGACGGGTTTGATGTCGACCGGAAGCTGGCAACGGTGGTTTCGGGCATCGATGTCATCCTGACAGGACATACCCATGATGCGGTTCCGCAGGCGATCGAACTCGGCAACACGCTCCTGCTGTCATCGGGGTCGCACGGGAAATATCTCGGCCGGATAGACCTGGAGATATCTGGGGGTCGCGTGACGGGCCATTCATCCAACCTCATCCCGGTCTTCGCCGACGTCATTGATCCGGATACCGAAATGGCGGCCAGGATCGCGCAGTTCCGTGGCCCGCATGAAGGTGAACTCAGCCGGGTGATCGGCCGTACCGAAAGCCTGCTCTATCGACGGGGTAATTTCAACGGCACCTGGGACGACCTGATCTGTCAGGGAATCATGGCTGAGCGCGACACGGAGATCGCCCTTTCACCCGGATTCCGCTGGGGTACGACGCTGCTCCCAGGACAGGACATCACGATCGACGATCTCTATGCGCAGACCTCGATGAACTATCCGAATGTCTATCGCCTCGAATTCACCGGTCAGCAGCTGAAGGACATCCTGGAGGATGTCTGTGACAACCTGTTCAACAAGGATCCGTTCCTGCAGCAGGGCGGCGACATGGTCCGTGTCGGAGGCATGAGCTATTCCTGCGCACCGAATCAGGAGATCGGCAGCCGCATCTCTAACATGCGGCTTGCACGAACCGGGGAATCGATTGATCCGTCAGGAAGCTATGTCGTCGGCGGATGGGCTTCGGTCAATGAAGGAACCGAAGGACCGGCTGTCTATGACCTGATGGAGAGCCATATTACCGGTCTCGGCACCGTTAATATCCCCGAAAACGGCATGGTCGAGATCATCGGAATCTGACAGGCTGGCACTGCGACACCCGGTCTCGGTCAACGGTCCTGCCTATCCGGCGCAGGGGCTTGACTTATATGAATGTCTGCATATATTGGCACCCGCTTCAGAGGGGGAGACAATGGGCGAACATGGCGAATCAGCATCAGGCCCGACCGTATCACGTCGGCACCTTCTCAAGGGCGCGGCAGCGGCCGGACCGGCGGTCATGGCGAGTGCTTTGGTGCCCGCACGCGCAGGAGCGACGGGTGATCCGGCAATCACCGAAATACAGGACTGGAACCGCTATCTCGGCGATGGCGTGGATGCGCGTCCCTATGGCTCACCCTCCGAGCATGAGAGGCATGTTGTCCGACGCAATGTTCCCTGGCTGACAGCCGACGCCGTATCTTCGGTCAACTTCACGCCGCTGCACGAACTTGACGGCATCATCACTCCGAACGGGCTGTGCTTCGAGCGTCACCACGGCGGCATTGCCGAGATCGATCCCGCTGAGCACCGTCTGATGATCAATGGCCTCGTTGAATGGCCACTGGTCTTCACGATGGACGACATCAGGCGTTTCCCCCGCTACAACCATGTGTATTTCCTTGAATGCGCGGCCAATTCCGGCATGGAATGGCGCGGTGCACAGCTGAACGGCTGTCAGTTCACGCATGGTATGGTGCACAATGTCATGTATACCGGCGTCAGGCTCAGCGACATCCTGCACGAGGCCGGACTGAAACCGTCCGCCAGATGGCTTTTGCCGGAAGGAGCCGATGCCTCGGCCATGACGCGGTCCGTTCCTCTGGAGAAGGCGCTTGACGACTGCCTTGTCGCCTTCATGATGAATGGGGAGGCCTTACGTCCGGAACAGGGCTATCCCCTGCGCCTTGTCGTTCCAGGCTGGGAAGGCAACATGTGGATCAAGTGGCTGCGCCGTATCGAAGTCGGGGACCAGCCATGGCATCATCGTGAAGAGACTTCGAAATACACCGACCTGCTTGCCGATGGCCGGGCCAGGCGGTTCACCTGGACCATGGATGTCAAGTCCGTGATCACCAATCCGAGTCCACAGGCACCGCTTAACCATGGACGCGGCCAGGCGGTGCTCACCGGACTGGCATGGTCAGGACTCGGTCGGATTTCAAGGGTGGATGTCTCCATTGACGGAGGCCGGAACTGGCAGGCGGCGCGGCTGGACGGCCCAAGCCATCCCAAATCGGTCCACCGCTTCTACCATGATTTCATATGGGACGGTTCCGAACTCTTCCTGCAGTCACGAGCCGTTGACGAGTTTGGCAACGTGCAGCCGACAAAGGACGCCCTGCGCGAGGCAAGGGGCGAGAACTCGATCTATCACAACAACGGCATCCAGACCTGGCATATCAGGGAAGATGGGAGCGCGGAGAATGTCGAGATTTCCTAAGGCGCTCACGCTTGCGGCATTTGTGGCGGTGACCGGCGCGGGCGCGTTGCATTCGCAGGACATCGGGGCCGGCGAAAAGGTCTTCAGGAAGTGCAAGGCGTGCCATCTTGTCGGCGACGATGCCAAGAACCGCGTCGGTCCGCATCTGAACGACCTGTTCGGCAGGCAGGCAGGCAGCCTTGAGGGATTCCGGTATTCAAAGGTAATGGTGAGCGCCGGTGAGGAAGGGCTGGTCTGGGATGAAGCGTCGGTAGATGAATTCATCGAGAAACCGCGTTCCTTCATGAAGGGCTCGAAGATGTCATTCGTCGGCCTGAGGAAGGCGGACGACCGAGCCAATCTGATTGCCTATCTGAAATCCTTTTCCTCTGTTGCGGAACCGGTGGAACAGGCTGCGGCGGCACCCTCCAGCGACGCTGATGATACTACTGCTTCGTCCGAGACGGATCGGGCGAGCAGACCACTGGCAAGGGACGCCGTGATCCCTGAACATGGCAGGTTCCATCTAGGCCGTCAGGCGCTGCCTGTTGAAATCGCTGCCTGGGACATCGACATCCGGCCGGATGGACTCGGCCTGCCTTCCGGCCAGGGCAGTGTTGAAGAGGGAGAGACCATCTACGACGAGCTCTGCGCCGTCTGCCATGGTGACTTCGGCGAAGGCATAGACCGCTGGCCGGTTCTGGCAGGTGGGCACGAATCGCTGACCGATGACCGTCCGGAAAAGACAATCGGGTCATACTGGCCCTATCTGTCGACTGTGTTCGACTATGTCCGCCGCGCCATGCCGTTCGGCGATGCGCAGTCGCTTTCCGCCGATGAGGTCTATGCCATCACTGCCTATCTGCTATATCTGAACGATGTCGTGACCGACGAGGAATTCGTGCTTTCGAACGGGAACTTCAGTGAGATGCGTCTGCCGAACGAGGCGGGTTTCATCGCTGATGATCGGGGCGAGGAGCCGCATGTCGCCCTTGCCGCTGAACCCTGCATCAGCAATTGCCTGCCAGGCGAAGCGCAGGTAGTCATGAGGGCCAGGGTTCTTGATGTCACGCCGGATACTGATGATGGCGAGGGTGTCGGTGCAATCGAGTGACAGGACTACCAGTGTGGTGCATCGGTTCTGGATGATCGTGCTGGCCATCGGCTCCGTGCTGGTGCTGGAGACGCGGATGGCGTATGCTTTCGACGCCGAGAAGGCGCTGTCCAGTTTCAGGAAATGCAAGGCCTGCCATGAAATCGGCCTCGGTGCCGAGAACAAGGTCGGACCGCATCTGAATGGACTTGAAGGGCGTGCTGCGGCCGCTCTGGAGGAGTTCAAATATTCCAAGGCCTTCCACCGGGCGGCGGACGGGGGCCTGACATGGGATAGGGACAGCCTCGACGACTTCATCAGGAAGCCAAGAGAAGTCGTCAAGGGAACCAAGATGAGCTATGCCGGGCTAAGAAATGCCGATGAGCGCGAAAATCTCGTCAGGTGGCTCCTGCATTTTTCACTCGATGGCTCCGAACTGGCCGATTCCGATGAGGCAAACGGCATGCTCGGCGCATCCGCGCTGGCTATCGATGGCGATTCCGCCTATGGTGAATATCTGTCCGGCGAATGCGTGACCTGTCACCGGCTGTCGGGTGGCGACAGCGGAATTCCGGCAATCACCGGCTGGCCGGAGGATAGTTTCATTCATGCGCTCTACGAGTACAAGACCAGGCTGAGGGACAATCCGGTCATGCAGACGGTGACTGCACGGCTCGGCGACGAGGAACTGGCGGCGCTTGCCGCCTATTTCGGATCATTGCCACCGCAGTGATCCTATCAGGAAAAGCCATTCCAGAAGGAGGACTCCAAATGCTCTTGAAAAGAAGACAGCTGTTGGCCGGATCTGCATTGGGTGCTGCCGCGCTCGCGGCACCTGCGATCAGTTTTGGCCAGGCCCGGCCGCGTGTCGTCGTCGTCGGTGGCGGCGCGGGAGGCGCGACGGCAGCCCGCTATATAGCGAAGGATAGCGGTGGAGAGATCGACGTGACGCTGATCGAGGCGTCAAAGCGCTACTATACATGCTTCTTCTCCAATCTCTATCTCGGCGGCTTCCGTGATTACGCCTCGATTGGGCATGATTATGACGGACTCGCCGTCAATCATGGTGTCAATGTCGTGCATGACTGGGCATCCTCGGTCGATACGGCCGCCAGACAGGTCATGCTCGCTTCCGGCGCATCGGTATCTTACGACCGGCTGGTACTCTCACCGGGCATTGACATGAAATATGACAGTGTACCGGGCTATTCCGTCGATGCGCAGGGCCTCATGCCCCATGCGTGGAAATCCGGAACGCAGATCAAGCAGCTGAGGGCAAAGGTGGAAGCGATGCCGGAAGGCGGAACGTTCATCATGGTGCCCCCTCCCAATCCCTACCGCTGTCCCCCCGGACCATATGAGCGGGTCTCGATGATCGCCCACCTGCTCAGCCAGAGCAACCCGACAGCCAAGATCCTCGTGATTGACCCGAAGGAGAAATTCTCCAAGCAGGGCCTGTTTCAGGAAGGCTGGGAAAAGCACTATCCGGGCATGGTCGAATGGGTCGGCGTGGACATCCATGGCGGCATAATGAACGTCAATCCGGAAACGCTTGAGGTCGAGACGGATTTCGACACTTTCAAGGGGGATGCCGGAACCGTCGTTCCGGGCCAGAAGGCCGGCATGATCGCGCATGCCGCTGGCGTGACCGACGACGACTGGGTGCCCATTGATCCAGCCAGCATGCGCAGCCGTGCCGATGAGAACATTTTTGTGCTGGGCGATGCTTCCGTGGCATCGGCAATGCCCAAATCCGCCTTCTCGGCGAACAGTCAGGCCAAGGTCTGCGCCAATGCGGTGCGTGGAGATCTGACCGATTCGCGGGTGTTCCCCGCCCGCTACGCGAATACCTGCTGGAGCCTGATTGCCACTGACGACGGCGTGAAGGTTGGGGCGAACTACACGGCTGGCGACGAGAAGATCGAGGTTGTCGACAGCTTCATCTCGCAGACCGGTGAGGATGCAGCGACACGGAAGACGACCTATGAGGAATCCGAGGGATGGTACGCAGGCATTACTGCGGACATGTTCGGCTAGAGACCTCCGGGCGCGGTCTGTTGGCCGCGCCCTGCCCCATTGCCCATAGAGTCAGTCACAGACGTGGCCTTTTTTCGCTGCTGTGACATGCCAGTGATGATATCCTGTGGAGCCTTCCCGCGAGATAGCGGCTTTGTTCCCGGAACATCCAGGCGACCCAGTCCACCATTTCACCTGAGGTGGGGATTGGCTTTCACCATCCCGAGAGCGGCACCAGCCTGCCATTGCGCCCTCGCCTTACGGCTCCGATGGCCTGAGCCAACCCGCTGACGGCAGGCTGGTGCCGTATCCGGGCTATACTTCTACATGACGAACGCTTTGCTTTGGAATTCGTATCGCTCATCCTACCAGGTTAACAAACACGTGCTGAGCCTGATGCCGGCCACCCAGTATCCTACATGGGGACACGGAGATGCGCCGCCCTACCGGATACGGCATGACTGACCTCCGAACGATGCCGTCACAGCAGCGACTTGCGCCGCAGCTCAAATCTGGCAGGTTTTTTGGAAATCTGATGAATCCACCCGTCCTCCTGAGCCCGCTCCAGCCACTTCCTCACCTGACTTTGGACGAGGCCCAATGCATTCTCTATCTCCTTGGTTTTCATCGGGCCCTGAGGTCGCATCAGGGACTCCAGCTCCTCCCGAAACTGGAAATAGAGCTTATCCTTACTGCAGGGAGAGGCTTGCTGTTCCCGAAATTCACTTACGGATGGTTGAATATCCGCTAACTTAGGCCCGTCATCTGGCCGTCGATGCACATCCATTGCCGGACGCTCGATTTTCTTCAGGTACATTGTCTGACCATCGGAAGTTCTGAGCCGCCAGGCACGAACCACAATGGATTTCGCGATGGATTTAGGGGCGGGCTGATGCGTCGCAGTCACATGCATTACCCTTCCAATATCCATCTCCTGGCTCCCATGCACATGAGCGAGTTCGGAGAGGATGGATCGAGGATTCGACACAGGATGGACGGGGTTTTCACGGGCACCGTCCGGCCCCGAAGCGATTCGGCCCGCGATACTTCGGAGATACTGCGCGTCCTGAACCTCAAACCAGCACGCGGGCAGCCATTCAGTGCCGGAAAGGCATCCCAAGAGGCCTCCCGTCATGGCAGCAAGCGTGTCGGTGTCCGCTCCCTTTTCGAATGCCGCCCTGAGAACGCCCTGCACTGGCTGCGCCGCATGCCTTGCGACCAGATATGCAGCCGCGGCGGCGCTTATGGTTCCCGCTCCTTTGGTGTTCCCGAAGCACCCCAGCTCCTTCAGGACAGCGTGGTCATCTGCCAACGCGCCATCCGAAACGCCTCTACGGGCCTTCGCGAGCAACTCCTCCATCTCGCGTCGCGTCTGCTGCCAGAGGCGTTCATACTGTCCCTTCGTTGCGGCGCTCGCGGCTTCGAACCAGGACGACTCTCTATCCCGCGAAGGAAGGGCACTCCACTCGGATGCTCCATCCATCAGAACATCCAGTAGCTCACCGTATCGGAGCGTATCGTTCATGCGGGCCAGCGACCAAGCAGCATACGCGTAGACGGCCGCTCCGATGAGGGCGCGGGGATGACCGTGAGTCGCCGACCTGTCACGCATCACGTCACATATGAGGACTGACGGGTCCCGCTCGCCAGAGAGAAACAGCGCATGAGGCAGCACGCGCATGGCGACGCCGTTTCCTCCAGCCTCGAAGTAGCGGGCGATGTCTTCCCTGCCGGTCGACTTCCATGGTGGGAACCCGTGTTCCCATGCTTTGGCCGCTCGCTTGGTGGCTCCGCCACCGCCGCGCTCGTAAAGAACCCAGAACGGAAGCTCCATCCTCGTAAACGCTTTCCACCACGCTGAACCATGGTCTGTCCGACTGCGTGCGACCGCAAGGGTAAGCTGTGTATCGTCGCTATAGTCTCCAGCGCGGATGATCTCCTCATGAGCTTGGAAACGTCCACCGCTACGCCGTGTCCAGCGCTGGAACTCCGGCCTTCGGCCACGGTACCCGGAATGGGTCCGGGTGTTGCGGGGCATTTCCTGTGGCCAGCCGAGCGCATCGCCGGCGGCGAGGGCGAGGAAAGCGCCTTCCGCCCTGGCCAACGGCAGCGCTGGCTTGCCTGCTTCACGTTCGCCGCCGTTAAGCATCCATAACTCCTCCTTCAAGTGAGCGTTCAGACGGTATCCGTCCGGCGCGTAGAGCTCGGCTGAGCGCTTCGGGATCGAAAAATCAGGCCCGCAGATAGCTGCCGCTGCATTCGATAGCCGATAGCCTGAGCCCTCAAATGCGGATGAAGAAGTCGATGCTCCATGGTCTGTACTCAGGCTTGCGCGGTAGGAAATGGTGCCCGGTCGACATTGGCGATCTCAGCACGCGCGAGTGCCAGGACCAGCTGTGCCTGGGTTTCGACATAGGCCGGGTCACCCCACAGATTGCGCAACTCGCCGGGGTCATTATCCAGATCATACATCTCGCCCCAAGTCACATTGTCAAAGATCGACAGCCGCCAGCGGTCGTCGCGGATCGTATGGACGCGGGGGCCTATGCCGAGGCCCGGATTGGTCTTTTGGTGGTCGTATTGGATGAATGCCAGGTCCCGCGTGTCAGTCAGCAGCGAAATCCCCTGCATCCCGATCGCGGGCTCGACCCTCGCGCGATCAAGGATTGTAGTGCCCAGATCATGGGTCTGGCCAATACCGTCGGTGCGCGTGGGCATCGGGTCGTCCGGATCAGCCCAGATCATCGGCACATGGGTGATCTGCTCATATTGCTCGGCCCCCTTGAGCAGAAGCTTATGGTCACCCAGATGGTCGCCGTGATCAGTGGTAAAGATCTGCACCGCTTCGGCGGCACCCTGTGCGGCACGCACCCGCCCAACGCAGTCGTCAATCATGGTGATCATGCCACAGGTCAGCGCCTGGGCTTCCTGTGCCTCGCGAACCGATATCCCGATGGTGCCCATGCCCTTCAGATTGGCGCTGCCCTCGTTTCGCTGGGCCAACACCCCCGACACATGCGGCGGCGGCGTCCATTCATCGGAGGTGAACGCCTGAGGCACGGGCATGTCACTGGGGTCGTACATGTCCCAGTACTTACCTGGCGGATTGAACGGGTGATGTGGATCTGGGAAAGAGACCATCAGGAACCAGGGCTGGTCGTCGCCCTGCGCTTCGATCCAGGCCACAGACCGGTCGGCAATCCAGCGCGATGGATATTGCTCCTCTGGCAGGGCAGTGCGCACCGCCTGCGGGCAGACATAGTCGTGCGGCAACTGGTTCTCGGCGCCAATCACAGCATCGGCATATGGTTCCTGCCGCAGAAGCCAGTCGCGATAGTGCCCGCCCAGCCCATCACCATGGCCAGTGGCCAATTCCACATGGTCGAACCCATAATAGGGAGTCTCCAGACCTGCTGGATTGTCCTTTTCCTGTGTTAACGCCGACTGGTCATGCCGCACCGACTCCGAAAGAGAGCCACTGGCACGATGATACCCGTCACGCGTCTCTGGACGTTTCAGCATTGGGGGTTTGGGCGATTGATTCTGCAGATGGCTCTTACCGATCAGTGCGGTCCTGTAGCCCGCGTCGCGCAGCAGTTCGACAAAAGTAACGTTGCGCCGATCCAGTGAGATGCCATTGCTGCGGACATCGTGGCTCGACGGCATCCGGCAGGTCATCAGACTGGCTCGATTGGGCATGCAGATGGGGCTCGCGACATAGAACCTGTCCCAGACGGTGCCCTTCGCCGCCATCAGGTCGATATTGGGTGTCAGAAGACTCGGATGTCCCATGCAGCCCAGGTAATCCGCCCGGTGCTGGTCGGTAATGAAAAGGATGAAGTTCGGGCGATCAGGCATGGGCCACCTCCCTGCATTCGGTCACTGAGAAGTAAACCACCATGACGGCACCAAATGCCAGCCCCACGACGTCCATCGTGGCACCTACGGGAATGGCGGAGCCGGACAACAGGCAAAGCGCGCCGCCGCAACGAAAGCCAGCCACAAGATGGATAACAGCCGCGGGACCCAATAGCCCATCCAGCCTACGAGCATCAGGAACATGCCTGCGATGGTTACAACAGGATCCGCACGATCCCGAACAGGATGCCCTGCCTCAGCATCTTCGGCTCAGCAAATCGATAAACGGTACATACAATATAGGCGGGCCAGCCAAAGGCCATCGCCGCAAGTCCGGTGCCCCGACCTGGCCACCGTCACCCCCGCGAAGGTCGCCGCCAAGCGAGGCTTATCATCGACAGGATCCCGGAATGGCAGGCGAACATATGTCCGGCATCAACGGCACTCCCGCCCGACCATTGAGGTCATGACCGATATCGCCAGCAACAGGTATCCACCCGCGGCCAGAATTCCCCTATCCAACCAGATCGACACCGCGCCGGCCATCGACAGTGTCGCCGCCAGATGCCCTCCTGGAAGCCGGATGATCGCGTGGCATCGAAGGTGCCCAAAGCTGATCCATTCATCGATCATACCAAGTGCTGAATCAATGCCTCGCATCCAGCAACTCACGCAAGCTCGACGCTCACACAGAGCTGTTGGGAGCTTCAACCACCACGACGCACCGTTCTGACGCGATCCACGCGCCGATAGTGAAGGACGATCAGTGCCAGTCCTGCGGCAAGGGACAGGTTGGAGATAACCGGGACCGTTGTCAGGACAAGGATGGCCAAGCCAATGCGGATGAAGCTCACTGTGGATGAAAGGCCCCTGCGGTCGAACCGGGTCACCGCACTGGCCAGAAGGTAAAGCGCCAGCAAGAGTCTCAGAACGATCCAGCTAAGTGCTGCCCAGTCGATGGAGCCGTCATAGCCTGGCAGATAGGAAGGGCCGCTGTCGCCATGGGCCGCAAGCTGCGCCTTCGAGATCAGGAGAAGCTCCGGGTAAAAGGCAAACACAAAGGGCACGGAGAACATCACGATACCAAGGCGAAATACCTGAAGTCCGGTTGCCACGGGTTCGGACTTCGCGACGGACGCCGCAGCGAATGCAGCGACGGCCACGGGAGATGTGATAGCCGAGGCAACCGCGATGTAAAAGACGAACATATGTGCCGTAAAGGTTGAAACGCCGAGTGCGACCAGCAAAGGCCCGATAATCAGGATCACATTCAGATATGCGGGGCAGAGTTGGCATTACCATGCCCAGAAGGGTCATGATGGCCCAGGTAATCGCCAAGGCCAACAGCAGGTAGACCGACCCGCCGATCTGGATGGTGGCGCCAAAGAGCGTGAACTTGGTCGAGGACCGCACCGAGTTCACCACATCCACCCTCAGTTCTCCGCTGAAGTTGGTGAAATTGAAGCATACCTCGATTACGGCGACGACTGTGAACATCAGGAACAAATAGGCGATAATGATCCCGCCGTCGGCCATCGCACGTATGATGCGAACTGGCTGCCTGCGAACGTCTTCGTCAAGAAATAACAACAGGATCAACAAAATCACTGCCCAGAAGCCGCGCTGTCCGGATCTCCGGCGGCATTCTTGTAGAGCTCAAGAAACCAGGGCAGTTCCCTGCCCGGCACCCACCAGGTGAACCAGCCCAACACCCCGCTGCCAACTGAGGATTTCCTGGTCAGAAGCAGAACGACAATCAGCGACAGCGGCAGCACGATCATGATCAGGTTGATCCAGTCGGTGCGCGTTATCCGTTGATCGACGGCGATGTCTCCTGAGGTTTCGATGCCGGATTTACGCACTTCAAAACTAACCGCAAGTAACAGGCTGAAGGAGTAGAGAAGCGCGGGAATCAGGGCGGCGATGATGACCTCTGAATAGGGTACGGTAGAGAGCGCCGCGAGCACGAATGCTGCAATCCCCATGACCGGCGGCATGATGGCTCCACCCGAAGAGGAAGCCGCCTCGATACCACCCGCGACGGAAGGCCGGAACCCGATCTTTTCATCATTGGGATGGTCAATGTACCGGTACCAAGTACGTTGCTAACCGGCGCCCCAGAAAGCGATCCGAATATGGCTGACCCGGCGACCGCGGCGTATGCCGGGCCACCCGCCAGACGCCGGGTTGCCGCGATGGTGGCCTTGATCAGCGATTGCCCGCCCGCTGAGACGCCAAAGAGCGAGCCCAATACAATGTTCCAAATCCGCCAACCGCCTCGACACTGCCGGTTGCTTATGACCGAGTTCTTCCGCTGCACCCCCCACCGAACCGGGGGTCACAATCGCCATGAACGTCTCGACCTGTTTCTGCGTCGGTTTTGGCGGCATTCGGGCTTCGGCACCAGAATGGAACCATGCTTCCACAATATTCGCGTTCGACTGAATGGATGCAGGACAGCCGACCGTATGTCACCAGTCAACCCAGCGGAAGAAACCGGTCCAGGGTCCTGTCGCGAATTTGTTGCCCCCGTTCCTCCTCCATCCTAGCGGCGATGTGAGCAGCGGGCATTGGACAGATTCGTTTCCACGACCTGAACCGCGCGCAGATGAAGCGTTCCGACACGAACCTCTCCACCAGGACGCTGCAGTGCCGGCAGAGTGATGTTGACCCACTTTCGGCCGGAGATAGCCAGACAGTCACCGATGCCATCATGGGATACGGAGCGGGTCGCAGTTTCCAGAGCCCCCGCTGCAAGTGGTGTAGCCAGCAGGTAATGCAGTGGTTTCATAGCATGTCGGGCGGTGAAGAGGAGAAACGCATCACGCTCGTGGTCCACAAGAGCGGCGCTGTCGTCAATACCCCGTTGAGGCATCGCTTGCCGATGGCTCTGCACTGTTCGGCTAGGTGATCGGAGCTCTCCCGAACTCGCGTTTCCGTAACCCCCTTACCCTAGGCTACCAAGACACCGTGCAGAGATCTGCAGACGCCATGTTCACGGACGGAAATGTTAAATTTCCAATGGTCAGCTCTAGAACTTCCAATTATCATTCAATTCAGTACCAATTGACAGCAATCGGGAAGTGACCCGCATGTTCAGGCGCCTATTGGAGTACAGGGTGGAAGAAGCCCTTTCCGACACACCGGTTGTACTGATCGTGGGACCCCGCCGGGCCGGAAAGACCACGCTTGTGAGGAAGATCGGCGGAACGAACAGAACTTACATCACGCTTGACGACCAGACGGTGCTCGACGCCGCAAGATCCGATCCGGTTGGCTTCATCCGCGGTCTGGACGAAGTTACAATAGATGAAATCCAGCGTGTGCCAGGGCTTCTGCCGGCGATCAAGAAGTCAGTGGATGACGAATACCGCCCCGGCAGGTTCATGCTTACCGGGTCGGCGAATGTAATGACCTCACCACGGGTCGCCGACAGTCTGGCAGGCCGGATCGAGGTCCTTCGGATGCTACCGCTGGCACGGGCCGAAGTCGAAGGCAGGACACCAACATTCCTTGATCGGCTATTTGCTGCTGAGCCTGAGAGGATGGAAAGGGCAACCGTTGGTGACGACCTCATCCAGGTCGTGTTGGCAGGCGGGTTTCCCGAAGCCATAGCGCGTGACAGCGAGCGGCGACGACAGGCTTGGGCCAGGTCCTGGCTGGAATCGGTCCTCACGCGGGACCTGAGAGACGTCGCGAATGTCGGAAAACTGACTGAACTGCCGAAATTCGTTCGTTTTCTGGCGGAGCATTCCGGGCAGTTGATCAACCACTCACGCTTCGGTTCCAGCATTGGTGTGAGCCACAAGACGAGCCAGCGATATGTAAGCCTGCTGGAACAGATCTTCGTGATCGCGACACTGCAGCCCTGGCACACAAACACGCTGAAGCGGTTGGTCAGAACGCCCAAGCTGCACTTCCTAGACTGCGGCCTCCTTGCCGCGGCGCGTGGACTTACCCATGCCCGAGTAAGAGCGGATCGTCAGAAGTTCAGGGCACTCCTTGAAACTTTCGTGTTCTCGGAAGTCCTGAAACTCATAACGGCATCGGATATGCAGCTGATTCCCTATCATTTCCGGGACCAGCAGATGCGCGAAGTGGACATCGTTCTGGAACGCGATGACGGCATTATCGCCGGAATCGAGATCAAGGCGTCCGCGACCGTAAGGTCTGGCGACTTCGCGGGGTTAAGAACCTTGGCCGAAGCGAGTGGGGACCGTTTCGCCTGTGGCGTCGTTCTCTATGACAGCGCCGAATTCGTGCCTTTTGGTGACAGGCTGGCGGCAGCACCCCTGTCATGCCTCTGGGCATGACGGGAACCAGACTGACCTTCCTGCAATCGGGACTGAAGGACCAGATGTCTTGCAGGAAACGGTAGCAGGGAGCGGCTATTGCAGGCGGGCGGCGCATGGGAAGGCTTTGGCCCGGTTCTACGTGACCGGTTCATCCCCCAATCGGCCCTTCCGAGACCAAAGACATCCGAATTCCGCGCATCGTGCCCTCCAGACTGAAATTTCCCGCCTCCAAAGGCCAACGTGAAAATTGAGAAGATGAGCGCCTGCCGACAGCCAGCAGCCATATCCAGGTTAGGTCTCCGCCCTCATTATGAACATGGTCTTTGAATACCTCTTCAACGGATGTTACATGGAACAAAATGGAGGCCCTCATGCCAACCCCTGTTTCGGAACATGTCCGAAAGCAGCGGGAAACCCTGCGTGCTGCGGGGCTGCGTCCGGTGCAGATTTGGGTGCCAGATACCCTTCGCCGCAGAATGCCGCCGTCAGGCAACCATTGTCGCAGAGACGGACCGGCGCGATACGGAACTGCAAAGTTTCATGGATTCTGCCGCGCCGGACATCGATGAATGGCGGTGAAGCGCGGAGAACTGGTGAGTGGCCCTTCAGGATGACTATGGTACGCCGCGCCCTGCCCTGGTTATCCAGGCTGACCAGTTCGCCGGTCTCGGATCGGTTGTCGTCCTACCAATCACCTCCACGCTGATAGATGCGCCGCTTCTGCGTCTGACGGTCAATCCATCGTCCGGCAACAGGTTATGCTGGCCCTCGCAGATCATGTTTGACAAGCCCATGACGGTAAAGTCCGACAGGATTGGATCGGCATTTGGCCACCTTGATGATGCCACCATGGTCAGTGTGAACCTCTCGCTGACACTGTTTCTGGGGTTGGCAGGATAACCCGGGAACCATTCAGGATTCCGGAAGCTCTGACACCTGATTTCTGAGTATCGCAATCCGCAGACTATGTAATGTCCCGTATGGGGCGGAAACCTGGCTCTCGCATGTCGTAACACGCGAGGTCACGGAATCCGAATTCCATTCCAGTCAATGACGCCTTGATGTTTCCGCTGGAATCTGGCGCAATCTCGCACAACTCAGCAGCTGAAAGAGAACGCACCGTCCCGCATCACCGGTAAAGCAGCGATTTTCCCTCATGAAACACATGCACCTTGGCGGAATTAGCTGTCAGGCCAACCGACTTACCGCGTAGTCCGTCATGGATTCCCGGAAGTTTGGCGATCACTGGATCTTGGTCATTTTCGGGAGCGAAATACAGCACCGTGACCTCGCCGAGCGCTTCGAGAATTTCGACCTGGCCCGCATATAGACAGTCGCCTTCGGTCTCGATCAGATCCTCGGGCCGCACCCCGACATTCACCTTAAGGCCCATGTCCGAATCAGTCGAGGGCACATCCGACACCGCGATCCCCTGCCCTGCCAACCTGACCGTCGTCTGCACACCGGTTCCCACGATTTCACCAGGGAGTAGGTTCATTGCAGGCGAACCGATGAATTGCGCGACAAACTCGTTCTGGGGCCTCTCATAGAGTTCCAGCGGCGATCCGACCTGGGAAATTCCCTTATTGGCCAGAACAACGATGCGGGACGCGAGCGTCATCGCCTCCACCTGGTCATGCGTAACGTAGATCATTGTCGAGTTCGGCATCGACTCCTTGAGCTGCGCGATTTCTATGCGGGTTGCAACGCGAAGCGCAGCGTCGAGATTCGAGAGCGGCTCGTCAAACAGATAGACTTTCGGGTCACGGACAATCGATCGGCCGATCGCCACGCGCTGGCGCTGGCCTCCCGACAGAGCCTTCGGCAACCTGTCCAGAAACGGCTCCAGTTGAAGGATTTTCGCCGCTTTCCGAACAGCTTCGTCGATCTCCTGTGGAGTCTTCTTCGCGATGCGCAGCGCAAAGGCCATGTTGTCAAAGACCGTCATATGCGGGTAAAGCGCATAGGACTGGAACACCATGGCAATCCCACGCTGCGCCGGTGGAATGTCGTTTACGGTCACACCATCGATCTCCAGCGTGCCGGACGTGATCCGTTCCAGTCCCGCGATCATTCGCAGCAGCGTCGATTTTCCACAGCCCGAAGGACCGACGAATACAATCAGTTCACCGGTCTTTATGTCGAGATTGATGTGTCTGAGCACCTCCACGGAGGTCCCATAGGTCTTACCGACTTCTGAAAGCTTCAGATCTGCCATGCGGAATTCTCCTTCACGTATCGCCCGCCAGGCCAAACCAGGCCTGCCATGGCCCCAGTTCGGTGCCGTCACCAACTGCAAATGGTGCGGTTGTATCATTGATCCAGTGGCCCTCAGGAAGCGCGATCCGCTGGGGTTCGCCACCAAGATTGAAGGCGCAGAACATTCTCTGGCCATCCAGGTCCCGGACCAGCGACAGATATGTCTCCCGCGCCTCGTGAACCCTCAACCTGCCCCTGGCGAGCACTGAATTACGCGACCGGAACGAAAGCATCGCCTGATAGAAACCCAGGATAGTTTCGCTGGCGCTTTCCTGGATACTGACCGCGTGGCCAAGATGCTCACCCGGTACGGGCAGCCAGGGCCTGACGTTCGAAAAACCGCCACCTGTGCCATCACACGACCAGACCATTGGAGTTCGGCATCCATCACGACCCCCAAATCTGGGCCAGAAACGGATACCATATGGATCCTGCAGGTCTTCGAAAGCGATGGCGGCTTCGGTGAGCCCAAGTTCCTCGCCCTGATAGAGGCAAACCGTGCCGCGCAGACTAAGCAGGAGGGCCGCATAGGTCCGCAACGCTGGCTCAGGCAACGCCCAGCGCGTCGCATGGCGCATGACGTCATGGTTGGAGAATGCCCAGCAGGCCCATCCGTCCGCTGATAGTGATTCGAACTTCTCCAGCACTTCGGCAATGCGGATTCCCGTAGGCATGTCCTTCGCCAGAAACTCGAAGGAATAGCACATATGAAGCCTGTCGCCGCAGGAAGTGTATTCGGCCTGGATTTCGATCCCTCGCTGACTGTCGCCGACCTCACCAAGAGCGGCGGATCCAGAGAACTCGTTCAGCAACGCCCGGAACCGACGCAGGAAAGCGAGGTTTTCCGGCTGGTTCCTGTCATGAATATGCTCCTGCCAGTTATACGGATTCACTGACGGCGCAATGGAGTCACTGCGCAGATCCGGCTTCAGAGCCGGGTTGTCACGAAGGCTGGTATCGTGGAAATAGTAATTCACCGTATCGAGTCTGAAGCCGTCAACGCCGCGTTCCAGCCAGAAGCGGGCGATGTCCAGCATTTCCTGCTGTACGATCGGGTTGTGAAAGTTCAGGTCCGGCTGCTCAGGCAGGAAATTGTGCAGGTAATACTGCATCCGCCCGCCGTCCCATTCCCATGCCGAACCACCAAATATCGATAGCCAGTTGTTTGGCGGTGTGCCATCGGGCTTCGGGTCTGCCCAGACATACCAGTCGGCATGGGCATTGCCGCGGGACCTGCGGCTCTCGACGAACCATGGATGCTGATCTGACGTGTGGCTCAGCACAAGGTCAATCAGGATCCTAAGCCCTAGATCATGGGCGCGGTCAACAAGGGTATCGAAGTCTTCCAGTCTACCGAATAGCGGATCCACATCCCGATGATCTGTAATGTCGTAGCCGAAATCGAGCATCGGTGATCGAAAAAAAGGGGATATCCAGATACCGTCGACCCCGAGCCTGGCAAGATAGGGAAGTCGGCGGGCGATTCCAGGGAGGTCCCCTACGCCGTCGCCATTCGAATCCTGGAAACTTCGCGGATAGATCTGATAGATCACCGCACCGCGCCACCAATCCGGTTCCACCTGTGACGCGGCCTGACGCTGGATGTCCAGAGCGATCTGGTTCATTTGACAGAGCCCGCAAGCAGGCCACGAACGAGGTATTTCTGCATCGCGAAGAACACCACGAGCGGCACTGCGATCGAGACAAAGGCAGCTGTCGCCAGGATCTCCCAGTTGCCGCCGCGCGTTCCCAAAAGCTCGACGATGGCGTTGGTCATCACGCTCGTCTCTCCAGTGGCGTCAATCAGGAACACTCTGGCTACCAGCAGGTCGTTCCAGGTCCACAGGAACTGGAAGATCGCGAACGAGGCGAGCGCGGGAAAGCTGAGCGGTAGAATGATTCGGATGAATATCTGGAAGTCGGTGGCACCATCGACACGCGCGTTTTCGATGATGTCACGCGGTAGGCCAACCATGTAGTTGCGAAGCAGGTAAACCGCCAGCGGCAGACCAAATCCGGTATGTGCGAGCCATACGCCGAGATAGCCTTTACCGATTCCGATCTGCAGATGCAGCTTGAGCAGCGGGATCAGGGCGAGCTGCAGGGGAACGACAAGAAGGGCCACTACCGCTGCGATCAGTAGCGCACGGCCGGGAAAATCCATCCAGGCCAGTGCGTAAGCCGCAAAGGCTGCGATCAGGATCGGAATGACAGTGGCTGGAATCGTAACGGTCAGGGTCGAGAAGAAGGCCGAGGCCATGCTATCCGTCGTCTGCGCCCCCTCTACCACACCTGTGGATAGACCAAAGACAAGAACGAGGAGCACCAGAAATGCAGCACCACCCGCTACTGAAGCGACCGATGCCACCCTGCCGCCATGGCTGCGCAGAAGAAGACGAAGCACGTAACCGAAGATAACCGCCGCGGCGACGAAGGCGATCAGCCGTTTGACTACGTCCTTTCCCAGAACGATGTCGTAGTTGAGCAATGTGAACTCGGGCTGTGAGGTTGCGGTTGTAAACACGCGCGGAAGTCGCTTTCCCTCCTGGCTCTCGGTCGCGGTAAAACGATAGTCGCCATTAACCTGGACTGTTACTGTGCGGCCGTTACTGAGTTCGGCCGTCTGGCCAGGAACGAATTCCTCAGGACGTCGCGAATTGGTGCCCCAGGCACTAACTTCCGCCTCTCCCTCGAACAGGTTGCCGTCGATTACGTAGAAACCGTTCTCCGATCTTTCGTCTCCCGAAATCCGGATCGCGGGATTCTGGCGCTCCTGTTCCGACAATGCCTTCCACCACCCGGTCGTCGCGATCTGGTCGGCAGTGCGAAACGAACTGACGAACAGTCCTATGGTGGGGAACAGCCAGAGCGCGACGAGCAGCGCGACCGAGATATGAACGACCCAGGTGAGTGTGGCCTTTGAACCTGCGATACCTTCCATCATCGCATCTCCCTGCGGGCATTGCGTACGTTCCAGACCAGAATTGGGGTAACAAGCAGCATGATAACGATGGCCGACGCGCTTCCGACGCCCCAGTCATTTGCGCGGAACAGCTTATCATACATGTAATTTGCCAGAACCTGGGTTTCCCACTGGCCGTTGGTCATGGCGAAGACGATATCGAAAACCTTCAGCACCACGAGTGTGATGGTTGTCCAGACCACCACGATGGTACTCATGATCTGCGGAACCTTGATCTTGAAGAATATCTGGAAGGGTCCGGCACCATCAATGATTGCGGCCTCGACCGTCTCTTCAGGAATACCACGCAGGGCAGCGCTGAGGATAACCATAGCGAACCCGGTCTGAATCCAGATCAGGACCACCATGAGGAAGAAATTGTTCAGGACCGGAACGGTCAGCCATGCCTGCGGCTCCGCACCGCCAAAGGCGAGGTAGATCGCGTTCAGGACACCGATCTGTTCGACTTCGACCGGACGTGTTTCGTAGACAAGCTTCCAGATCACGCCCGCCCCTACGAAGCTGATGGCCATGGGCATGAAGATCAGCGACTTTGCGATGTTTCCCCAGGCAATTCTGTCGGTCAGTTGGGCGGCGAGCAGGCCAAACGCGGTCGAGGCGGCCGGCACGATGAGCAGCCAGAGAAAGTTGTTTCTGAGCGCCTCCCAGAACTTCGGCTCCGCCAGCATCTGGCCGTAGTTCTGCAGGCCGACGAAAGCGCCCCCCGCTTCCCGGTCAGTGAGCGACAGGCGCAATGTCTCAAAGACCGGATAGGCCAGATACAGCCCGAGCGCGAAAATGGCGGGAAGCAGGAACAGCCAGGGCCGCACCAGATTGGCCCGATTGATGTTGCGCCCGATATTTGGGCCGCTGGCAGGGAAGATGACCTTGTCGAGAATCAGGTTCGAGAAGTAGAAATATCCCACGCAGCCGCCAACACCTATGGCAATGGTCAGGATTCCCTGCAGCGCTGGATGCATCGCGTTCTCCTCTCTACAATCGATTCAGGTCGGCATGCCTCCGCATTACCCATCCACTTGAGAACTTCTGTCCCGTTCCGGGCCACAGGTCCACCAGTGACCCGGAACGCATTCCATAGACACTTACTTGATCGCGTCCCAGCTGTCCTGGATCGCACCGGCCACTTCTTCAGCGGATTTCCCGCCTGCGTAGTCAACCATTCCTGTCCAGAAGCTGCCTGCACCGACGGCCCCCGGCATCAGATCGGAACCATCAAAGCGGAACGTCGTGGCGGCAAGGAGGATGTCGTTCATCTTTCGCAGTGTCGGGTCGCCGAAGGCATCAGGATTCACGCCCATATGCGGAGTCAGAAAACCCTTGAGGGCCATCCAGATCTCATGCGATCCGGGATCCTTCAGAAACTCGATGAGGTCGTGAGCGCCCTGACTTTCGTTCGTGATTGCCCAAAGCGTGCCCGCGCCAAGAACCGGGTTGCCAAGATCCTTGCCCGAATAGGCCGGAAAGTAGAAAAAGTCGACATCCTCTCCAACCACGGTACCTTCCGGGAAGAAAGCCGGTATGAACGACGCCTGCCGATGCAGGTAGCACTGCGGCGGCGACGAGAACAGACCCTTGGGAGAGTCGCGGAAGTCGGTTGACGCCACCACATCGCTGCCGCCGGCAACATATGCGTCATTCCTCGCGAATGCGCCAAACTCCTCAATCGCGGCAACCACCTTTTCGTCGGTGAACGGAAGGTCGTTGCTCACCCAAGCGTCGTAGACATCCGGTGGCTGGGTACGTAGCAGCATGTCCTCGACCCAGTCGGTGGCCGGCCAACCGGTCGCGCCCCCTGAGCCCAATCCGATGCACCAGGGTGTTTCCCCGTCGGCCACGATCTGGTCCGTCAATGCCTTAAGCTCTTCCATACTCTGCGGAATCTCGTATCCCGCGTCCTCAAAGTTCTCTGGCACGTACCAGACCAGCGACTTCACATCGACCTTGTAGAAGAAGCCGAACAGCTGATCGGCGCCGTTCTCGTCGGCATAGGTTCCAAGATCCACCCAGGACTGGCCAGCGGCGTAGTTCTCCCTCACCCAGTCGGCAGTACCGTCGGCAAGAGGAGCCAGAAATCCACGCGAAGCCATGTCGGACGCCAAACCCGGCTGCGGAAAGACGGCGATGTTCGGGGCGGAGCCCGCTTCCGCGTCGACCATGATCTGCTGTTCGAAGCTGTCCGAACCGACGTAACGCACATCATGGCCTGAAGCCTCGGCGAAAGCGGCAAGTACGACTTCGACATATTCCTGGTCTGGTCCGAGCCACGGACCAAAGACCGTCACCTGTTCCGCAGCGGCCATACCAGTGCTCATCGCGAGCGCTGCCGCTCCGGCATATATTGGATGTTTCATTGCGTTCCTCCCAGATCGGCGCGCCCGCGCCGCTTGAATCCATTCAATCTTACAAAGCGATTCGCTTCCAAAGCGCTTTGAACAATCCGACCGTCCGGCATTGCCATACATTTGTCAATCTTAAACTTCGCGATTGAAGGAAAATTCGGAGTGCCTGAAACGCTACTCACCGAGAATCAGGCTTTGACGGGATGAAATCACCACATTACTGTCCAGCCGTCCTCAAAGCGCTTTGGTATTTCAGCGAACATGAATCTCAAGGAACTCTCACAAGTCCTCGGCCTCAGCCAGACCACCGTCAGCCGGGCGCTGAACGGTTATCCGGAGGTCGCGAACGCAACCCGCCTCAAGGTACAGCAGGCTGCTCTGGCGCATAATTACCGCCCTAATGCGCGTGCCAAAGGGCTGGCGACGGGCCGTTCGATGGCGGTCGGACATGTGATCCCGGTGTCGTCAAGCCATGAGATGGTGAATCCAATCTTTGCCGATTTCGTCGCCGGAGCAAGTGAAATCTACCTTCGTCACGGATATGACATGGTGATCTCGGCGGTTCCTGACGAAGGGGAGGAGCGCGCTTACCGCGAGCTCGCCACGAAGGGTTCGGTAGACGGCATCATCGTGAACCGGCCGCGAATCGCGGATCCGCGCATTGCCCTTCTGCGCGAGATCGGCCTGCCTTTCGTCGTCCATGGCAGATCGTCAAAAGCGACCGGCGATTACAACTGGGTTGACGTCAACAACCGCCGTGCGTTCCAGTGCGCCACGGATTTCCTCCTCGATCTGGGCCATCGCCGTATTTCCCTGGTCAATGGTATGGAGGAGATGGATTTCGCCAGCCGCCGCCGGGCTGGCTTTGAGCATGCGCTGGAAGCGCGGGGCATCGCCGCTGATCCCGCGCTGATCCGATCGGATGAAATGACGGAAGCTCATGGCCATTCCACTGCCAGCGCCCTGCTTGCGCTTTCCGATCCGCCTACGGCCTTCCTGGCCTCTTCAATCATAGCGGCTCTGGGCATCCGCCGCGCGATTGACGAAGCGGGACTGAAGATCGGCCGGGATGTTTCGGTGATCACCTTTGACGATGAACTCAGCTATCTTCGCAATGGCGGAAAATTGCCAGCATTCACTACTGTGCGATCTTCGGTTCGCCAGGCAGGACGCCTCTGCGCCGAACGGCTTCTGTCGATCATTTCCACCCCGGCCCAGCCGCCGCGGCACCAGATGCTTGAAGCGGAACTGACAGTCGGAAGGTCTACCGGCCCAGCTCCAGTCGCCGTCCCCCGTCCCGCCACCACCTGACCTTTGAAAATCATCGACCCTGCTTTGGGCCTGAAGACCCTGGCCATGTGTCCTCGCTGCGCCAGTCCTATTGGCGCCACATGGGAATTTCGACCGTCCCTTCGCCCACCACGCGGTCCTGGAGCGGTGAATCGAGTCGTGGCCCGAGCCATGCTTTCCCGTGATTCAATCCACCTTAACAGCTTTGCAAAATCCCCGATGCCGGATTATCAAGCTTCCGCCCGGTTTCTGAAACGGTAGTCCATGTCTCCTTCCCGCCTCGCAAACACCTTCTCACTCGTTGCCGACATAGGCGGCACCAACACCAGAGTCGCATTGGCCGACGGTGATCGCCTGCTTGTCGAGACCGTGAGGCGCTATCGGAACGCCGAACATTCCAGTCTTGAAGCGGTATTGCGCCGGTTTCTGGATGGCGAGGGCGGTGTTAGCTGTATCGGCGCCTGCGTTGCCGTGGCTGGGCCGGTCAACGACGGCGTCGCGGAGCTGACCAACGTCAACTGGCGCATTGATCTGGACACACTGGCGCGCGCATCTCGGGCGAAGAGCGTCTCACTACTGAACGATCTTCAGGCGCAGGGACATTCGCTTGGCCAGATAGCAGGCGAAGACCTGTACGAGATCATGCCTGCGGCAAGCCGTGACGCGGATGCCACACGGCTGGTGATCGGCGTTGGCACCGGGTTCAATATCGCTCCTGTCCATGTCACGAGCACCGGCCGGTTGGTGCTGCCGTCCGAGGCTGGTCACGCGAGCCTGCCCGTCCAGACTGAAGCGGACATGAGGCTCATGCGGTTTATCGAGACGACACGCGGATCTCCTGACGTCGAGGAAGTCCTGTCAGGCCGGGGGTTGGAAAGCATCCATGCCTGGCTTGGCCATGAGGAGGGCGACCCGCGGACCTTGAGCGCCTCTGAGATCATTTCAGGATTCGAGTCAGGATCCGTTCCCCTGGCGGAACCGGCCATGCGGATTTTCGCCCGGCTGTTCGGCACCGTCGCCGGAAACCTGGCGCTCGTCCACCTGCCCTATGGTGGGATTTACCTTTCCGGGGGAGTCGCGAGGGCGTTCGCACCACATCTGGCAGAACTTGGATTTGCTGAAGCTTTCCGATCCAAAGGGCGTTTCACCGACTTAATGGACAGGTTTGGCGTGACGGCCATCAATGACGACTATTCCGCACTGGCTGGCTGTGCGAGCCATCTTTCGGAAATCGCACCACCGCACCAGCCACCGTGTCCCAGCGGGCACTGAAGCTCCGATTGTCGCTCCACAGTCGATCGATGGCTTCCAGTTCGGTTTACCCCAATGGGTATGGAGCATTTAATTCCATGACTCCTGTTTCCGCGGCTCCGGCTCCAATTCCGGCAATTTTCGCTCTTTACCGAACTTCAGTTGGCCGTGGGCCGTCGGAAGGAAGCAATGGGTGCCGGGGTTGGAAAAAGGGAAGGTGCAAGTCCCAATATCCATCAAGCATGGCTGGGGTTGTATTGCAGCACCAATACCGTCCCTTCGGAAGTGGCATCAGCACCAGAAGCGGCGGCTGAGCGCCGCCTCTAATCAGGATAGCAATCACTGATTTCAGGGGCGACATGACCGGTGACGATGATCTCTGGCTGAAACTCTCCCACAAGCTGTGTCGGTCGCCACGAGCCGCTTCGGAAAGATTGAGCAACGTGTCGCCTGCGATCCGAAGGCTCTTGCTCAACTCCAGAATTCGGCCACGGGAAATCTCCTCGCGGCGGTAGACCTCGATGGTGAGATGTGCGATTTCGTTGCGAAGTTCTCGGCCCCGGTTTCGTTGCTCTTCCCCCTCGCCGACTTCGGCGAACATGCTGAGCGCATCGAGGTAGTTACATCCGAAGTGTTCCTGGTCGAGCAGATTTCCACACTCACGCCCAGAGATGTATCGCAGGCTCTTCAGACGGTAGGCGGCTGCCTGGTAGCTCTCGCCGAAGTGGCGTGAGAGTAAAGTGTTGTCCTTGTAGGTAATGCGCTGCGAGTGCGCTGACTTACGTTGCGCCGCTTCGATTTGACCAGCGCTGGCCGCATCGAAGACTGCGTGGTCCTGACGGCTCGGCAGGCCTTCGTCGAGGTCTTGAAGAGAAATACGAATTCCACCCTGTGGCATGAGAAACGCCGCCGCGAATGCGTTCGCACATTTTTCGACCAATTCGGACGAGTTGACAGTACCGGATATGGTGACAATGCCATTTCTGTCCGGAAGGGCATGCGCGTATTCATGGGCGTAGGAAAAACGCCTTCGTTCCTTCGCATGGGATGAATTCACGGGAATTGCCAACCCTATGCTGGAGTGTCGCAGGAACAGGCCTGACATTCCGTCGGGAAAGGTGACACCCGAAGCCCAGATGCCCTGCGAGGCGATGAGTCTGGAAGCATCCGCGACCGGCGCGTTTCCTATACCGAGTCTGCGTCGTTCCTGTTCAGCCACCCCTTCTCCCTGCGCCACGGCGTCTCCGGGCGAGCTGGGAAGCCGTATACCGTAGCTGGGCGGGCCGGTGCGGGAGCCCATGTCGAGCAGGCGTTCGAGTCCAGCGCCCTCGCGACAAAGGTGAATGCACCGAGCGACCTGCTAAGGCGTGGCCAGATCCTCATCAAGCTCCGGTGCCAGGCGGTGGAGGATGACCAGGACATCCCTGTCTTCGTCCATCCAACCAGCAGATTCCGCCATGTGCCCTACCACTCCAACCCGTTCGCCCGGCCGGACAGCAGCTATCCGCGCGCAGACTGGCCAGACCCTGACGCTTTCCCGAAACGGCTTTCAGGCAGCGGGTATCCGAATTGGGTGGGGCTTCTAACGCCAATTGCTAAACCATCTCCATCGGCTGCTGCCGGATGGACTGGTCGCGGACGCAGCCTGGTTCACCCGCATGGGCTATCCGAGCTCCTTGCGCAACCGCTACGCCGCAACCGGTGGCGCGAGGGGTGTTTCGGCGCCCGCTGTACAAGCCTGGGCTTGAAGAAACAGTAGCACCGCTACGCTGGCAACATGTCGTAATCTCACCTCAAATGGTGCTGGAGCACCCGGTCGTGGTGGGCGGGCGCACAGCACTGGAATAACACGGCCTTGCGCACTACCTGTCCAGCGAAGGGCCAAGGGAGGTTCACCTCTACGGATCCATCGCACCCCATCTCACAATGAAATCCGTGGACGACTTTCGAAACAGTCATGGGCCTCCAGAAACCGCGTCGACCCAAACCGGATCACTCCGACAATTCAGTTTATCTCCGACACCTCCTCCACAAAGCTGAAATCCGTCTCCGCAGATTTCCAATCATCCCGGCCATCCAGCCGTTCCGCGCTTCCACGCTGCTCCCAATCGGCCGCAATGAGCGTCAGGGCATAGATATTTCACCCCTTCAAATATCACATCGGGCCACCATCTACCCCAACTTCTCTCCCGTTCTCCAGTGATTGATCAGCAAGCCAGCGCGGCATGTCAGCGGGAATCGCAACTCGGTTTCAGGTGGGTACATGAAACACACCTGAATCATCAAATTCAGGAAAAGGCGTTCTCAGCACATTTGCCGTGAATTCAGCCTAAACGCCACCCCAGACCGCCTCAGCCGTTCGAACCACCAGATCGAGTTTGCGACGCTGGTCTTCCTTGCTGATATCGTTGCCTTCCTCAGTCGAGGCGAAGCCACATTGCGGCGCAATGCCCAGCTGGTCAATGTCCGCAAATCTCGACGCTTCCTCGATTCTGGCCTTGAGATCATCAAGTGACTCGAGTTCGCCGCGCTTGGTGGTGATGAAACCCGGTAGGACACGCTTGCGGCCCCTGGGCAGAAGACGTAACGGCTCAAGTCCACCCGCACGGTCGGTGTCGTATTCCATGAAGTAGACATCCACATCCGTCTTGTTGAACACGGCATCCGCCGCCGGGTCGTATCCTCCCTCTGCCGCATGCGTGGACCGGAAATTGCCGCGGCATAGATGCATTGCAATCACCAGGTCAGTGGGCCGGTCCCGAATCGCCTCGTTCATCATCCAGGCATATCGGTCGATCAGCCAGTCCGGATCCTGACCCTGCCGTTCCTTTTCGGCACGGTGTTTTGGGTCACACAGATAGGCGAAGAAAATGTCATCCATCTGCAGATACCGGCAGCCAGCGTCATGGAATGCATGCACCGCTTTCCTGTAGGTTGCTGCGATGTCGGCGAAAAGAACATCTGGATCTCGGTATTCAGGAGGAGAGATGTCATCGGGTGCCGTACGGAAATGACAGCAGGAGGGGCCTGGAATGGATATCTTCGGCATCACCTTCGTGTGCCGTGCGACAAACCGGAAATGGTCAAGCATCGGATGGTCAGCGGGAAAGTCCAGTCGACCCGTGATCGTTGGAAACACCGGCCGAAGTTTCATCCCTGCGAACTGCACGCCTTCGTCACGCTCAACCAGGTCAAGCCCATCCAGCATTCCCATGAAGTCATAGTGCCAGAACGAACGCCTCACCTCACCGTCGGTCACCGCCTTGAGGCCAGCATTTTCCTGCATGCGGATAAGCCTCGGGATCGCCGCATCCTCCACCTCACGGAGTTCATCCGCGGTCATCATCCCTTCCTGAAAACGCATCCTTCGCGCCTTTGCGACGCCTTCCGGACGCAGCAGGCTACCTACGTGGTCGGCGCGAAACGGTGGTGTCGGTCTGCTCATGATCCTCTTTCCCTATCGATGCGACACAACTGAATCCGCATATTCGATAATGCGGATCAGGCATCCAATGCATCCATCACAGCGACTCATCCGGGCGGGTCGCCGGCTGCTCTGGAAGCCAAACGCCGCGTGACGGGATGCCTGGCGGAGAAGGAGGGATTCGAACCCCCGGAGGGCGTTAACCCTCAACGGTTTTCAAGACCGCCGCATTCGACCACTCTGCCACTTCTCCAGCTAGACAGGCATTAGCCGCATTCACTTTCCAGAATCAAGGTGGTCGAGGCGCTGAAATGTATCCGGTTCGACCAAACCTTCAGAATCTGTGACCGCTGCGGGCATGGCTGGAGAAAATCGAGTATGCCGGGTTTCTTGGTCGGAGATTATGTGTCAGACTGCGCTAGACACTGAAGACTCGGCACAGACCCATGCGTTTTGCGTTCATTCTCATCGCACTGGCGGTGTTTTCAACAGCTACCTTTCCTGTTTCCGCTTTCGAGACAGGTGCCAGGGCGGCCTATGTCGTCGACCTGAACACTGGTATGGTCCTTATGGACAAGCAGGCGGACGTGCCGCTTCCACCCGCGTCAATGTCTAAACTGATGACCCTCAACATGCTGTTCGAGGCGCTGGATGAAGGACGTGTGGCGCTTGACGATCGATTCGGCGTTTCTGCCCGCGCCAGCAGCCTCGGCGGCTCAACCATGTTTCTGACGGAGCGGGACAGACCCACCGTCGAGGAACTCATCAAGGGAATCGTCGTGCTGTCTGGCAACGATGCATGTGTGGTGGTGGCTGAAGGGCTTTCCGGCACGGAGGAGGAATTCGCCCGCCATATGAACCAGCGTGCCGCCTCTTTGGGAATGACTAGCGCTACCTTTGCCAATTCCAGCGGATGGCCCCATCCCGAGCACCGCATTTCACTTCGGGATCTGGCGTTTCTGGCAGTTCGGATCATCACTGAATTTCCCGAATATTACGGCTACTTTGGAATGCGGGAATTCGAATGGGATGGCCGTGCGCCGCAGAACCGCTTCAACCGCAATCCACTCCTGAAACTTGATATTGGCGCCGACGGGCTGAAGACCGGACATACACAGGAAGCCGGTTACGGCCTCGTCGGATCGGCCAAGCAGGGCAATCGACGAATCGTGTTCGTTCTTGCCGGGCTCAACAGCGAGCGGGAGAGGGCCGAGGTTTCCGAGCAGGTCGTGAGCTGGGCATTTCGCCAGTTCGTCGAGAAAGAGATCGCGGTCAAGGGCGAGGCGCTGGCCGAACTGCCCGTCTGGCGCGGAAAACAGTCCGCGGTGAAGCTTGTCGCGCCCGATGATATCTCACTTCTGATACCGGCTGTCGGACTTGGGGAGACATCCACCACGCTGAGCTATCGCACGCCCGTCGAGGCACCGATCAAAGAGGGGCAGGTACTTGGCGAACTGGTAGTCAGGATTGATGGCATGCCAGAAAACCGAATTTCTCTAGTCGCTGACCAGGATGTCGATAGGGGAGGGTTCATATCCCGCATCGCCGCCGCCGCAATCGTACTCTTCGACGCGGCCTGGAACGCTGCTCTGGATGCGCTCTAGAGGATTCGTGAGCAACGCGCATCGGCATTTCCCCGGTTTCCAGCCTCGGACCCATCCGTGGTCGGGTGACTGCCAACGGGTGCATCGCGCTCGGTTTCGAAGGTCTTTTTTTCATGGTCAGCTGTCGCGACGGACCAGCGGTAAGGAACATCACACCGGATGGTACGGCCGGAGAACTAGGGGGCATCTTGGGCTGTTTCATCACGCTTGAAGGAATCGACGGCGCGGGAAAGTCCACCCAAGCGAAGCTTCTTGCGGAAGCGCTTTGTGTCAGGAAACACGATGTCGTGCTGACCCGCGAACCCGGGGGTTCGGTAGGTGCCAATGAAATCCGACGCCTGGTATTGGAGGGTAATCCCGATCGGTGGTCCGCCGAGACTGAGCTGCTTCTGTTCACGGCCGCACGCCGCGACCATGTCGAGCGGCTGATCGGGCCAGCACTAACAGCGGGGAAAGTGGTGGTCTGTGATCGTTTTGCGGATAGTACCCGCGTCTATCAGGGACTGTCACGGGGTGACCTGCTCGACAAGGTCGATGCGCTGCACAAACTGATGATTGGGCGCGAACCCGACCTGACCCTGCTGATTGACATTGATCCTGCGGCAGGTTTGAAGCGCGCAAGGGGTCGCGAAGGCTCAGAGGAGCGGTTTGAGGAATTTGGGCTGGAGTTCCAGGAGCGTTTGCGCGAAGGATTCCGGACACTTGCGGAGAGGTTCAGTGACCGGTTCCGAATCGTTGACGGTAACCGTCCACCCGAAGCGGTAGCCTCCGATGCGCTGGCCCACGCACTCGGGGCTCTGGTGTGACCGAGGCGCATCCCGAAGCGGACCGCGCTCCTGGAGCGCCGCATCCTCGTGAAACTCGCCAATTGATCGGGCAGGATGCGGCGGAACGGGAATTCGCCGAAGCATGTGGGGTAGGCCGACTGCATCACGCCTGGCTGATTTCCGGACCCAGCGGAGTCGGAAAGGCTACCCTGGCCTGGCGCATCGCCCGCTTCCTGCTGAGCTCTCCGCTCACAGGGAGGGGCCTGTTCGGCAGGTCCTGCCCACCTACCTCTCTGGATTCCGACTGGAACGCCCCCGTCGCACGCCGCCTGCTTGCACTAAGCGAACCTCGTCTGTTTCTTCTGCGCCGTCCCTGGGACGAAAGCACGGGACGGCTGAGACGGGAAATCACCGTGGACGAAGTCCGCAGGCTCCGATCATTTTTCAGCCTCTCCGCCGCTGACGGCGGATACCGTGTAGTCATTGTCGACACCGCTGACGAAATGAACGTGAATGCGGCCAACGCGCTGCTGAAACTACTTGAAGAGCCTCCTGAGAACGCGGTGATGTTTCTGGTGAGCCACCAGCCATCACAGCTTCTGCCCACCATACGTAGCCGATGTCGGACATTGCGCTGCCGCTCCCTCGAACCGGAAGAGGTCGGTGCCGCTCTTGCGCAGGCGGGTGTTGAAGGCGACGTGAACGCACCTGGACTTGCGGCACTGTCGGGTGGGTCCGCTGGAACGGCCCTACGGCTCATTACGCTTGATGGGCTTGCTCTCTACAGTGAATTCGTGGGCATCCTTTCCACCCTGATTGATCGCCCCCGTGCATTGGCCCTCGCTGACAGCATGGTCGGGGCCGCGAACGCGGAACGGTTTGAACTGGCCCTTGAGCTTGTTGACGTCTTTCTCGCCAGACTGGCCAGCGCTGGTATCGGAGCCCAGACGACCGCTGAAGCCGTACCCGGCGAATTCGATCTCTTCACCCGACTCTGCCCGGACGAACGAACCAGCCGCCGCTGGGCCAAACTCCATCAGGAGCTTGGAACACGGGCTCGGCACGGACGATCCGTCAACCTTGACCCCGCCACGCTGTTGTTGGATATCGTGCTGAAGATCCATGAGGCGGCAACGCAGCCAGCTTCCTGAACCGGTGCCCGCCGTATGTCGCAGTTACCCCAGATCACTGACAGCCACTGTCATCTTGATTTTCCGACCTTTCAGGCGGATCAGGATGACGTGGTCGCACGCGCGCTGGATGCGGGCGTTACGAGAATCGTGACCATCTGCACCAGACTCCGTTCTGAACCCCAGGTCCGTGCGATTGCCGAAGCCCATCGTTCCGTTTACTATACTGTCGGCACTCACCCGATGCACGCCGCGGACGAGCCGCTAGCCAGCGTTGAGGAACTGTTAGAGCTTGCCACCCATCCGAAATTCGTTGGGATTGGTGAATCCGGACTCGACTACCATTACACAACCCAGTCCAGGGACATTCAGCAGGAAAGCCTGCGCATCCATATTGAGGCGGCGCGGCGCACCGGATTGCCACTCATCATTCACTCCCGCGATTCAGATGATGATATGGCACGCATTCTCACACAGGAGCACCGGGCTGGGGCGTTCTCGTGTGTCATGCACTGCTTTAGTTCGGGACATGCGTTAGCCGAAACGGCGCTGGATCTTGGCTTCTACCTGTCCATGTCCGGCATCGCCGCCTTTCCGAAATCAACGGAGCTGCGGGCGATTTTTGCCAGCGCGCCAGTTGACAGGATCCTCGTCGAGACTGACGCGCCCTATCTCGCACCCCCGCCCCATCGCGGGCGACGCAACGAGCCTGCCTTCGTGACCCATACTGCAGCTGCCTGTGCCGGACTGTTTGATCTGGATTACGCAGGATTCGCCGCCCGAACCGAAGCAAATTTCAATCGGCTGTTTACAAAGGCCGCCGTTCGTGAACTTACGGCCTGATGGGGCAGCTTAAGTTCACCATCCTTGGATGCGGATCGTCCGGTGGGGTCCCTCGGCTTGGCAACAACTGGGGCGAATGCGATCCAGACAATCCGAGGAATTTCCGCCGAAGGTGCTCGCTGCTCGTTGAGCGCGAATCCAGAGACGGCATCACCCGGGTGCTGGTCGACACTTCGCCCGACCTTCGCGCCCAGCTTCTCGATGCGGGCGTAGGAACGCTGGATGCCGTGGTCTATACCCATGCCCATGCTGACCACGTACATGGCATCGATGATCTTCGCATGGTCGTGTTCAACATGCGACGCCGTCTGCCGGTCTGGGCGGACGAAGCCACGCAGCATGCGCTACTTTCCCGATTCGGTTACGCCTTCGTACAGCCGGAGGGATCGCCCTACCCTCCCATCCTCGAAATGAACACGATCAGGGATGTCTTTTCCATTGAGGGTGCAGGTGGCGAGATTGACTTTACGCCCTTTCAGGTCAGGCATGGTGCCATTCATTCACTTGGGTTTCGCATCGCGGATCTCGCCTATCTCCCGGATGTTGCCGAGATGACCGATGAAGCCTGGAAAGCGGTCAATAACCTCGAATGCTGGGTGCTGGACGCGTTACGCCGCAAGCCGCATCCGACCCATACCCATCTTGATCAATCGCTTGGGTGGATCGAACGCGCCGCACCAGGCCGGGCCGTGCTGACCAACATGCATATCGACATGGACTACGCCACCGTAGAGGCCGACACCCCAGGAAATGTCACACCAGCGTTTGACGGAATGATAATCCGATATGAGCTCTAGCCGCAGGCTTCTTCCGCTTTCGCAACGAAGGGGTCTTCTGGCGGCAGTGCCTGACACGTCGAGAGCCAGGAACTAATGCAGGCGCTGCTCGACGTCATCCTTCCGGTATTCCTGGTGATCGGCTTTGGCTATGCGGCGGTCTGGAGAGGGTTTCTTGGCAACAGCGCGATTGATGCGCTCATGCGGTTCACCCAGAACTTCGCGATTCCCTGCCTGCTGTTTCGTGCAATCGCATCCATCGACATTGCCGAGACCTTCGATCCGGCGCTCCTGGGCAGCTATTACGCTGGTGCCACGGTCGGATTCATCGCTGGTCTTCTCGGCGCGCGTTTCCTGTTCGGACGGCCCTGGGAGGACTCGGTCGCGATAGGATTCTGCACACTCTATTCCAATACGGTGCTTCTGGGCCTTCCGATATCGGAGCGCGCTTTCGGGGCCGATTCCCTTGGCCCAAACTACGCCATTGTCGCGTTTCACGCGCCGTTCTGCTACATACTGGGATTTACGGTCATGGAAACCGTTCGGGCGCGAGGCGCGGGACTTAGGAGCGCAGCGCGATCGGTCTTCACCTCCATGACCCGGAACGCACTTATGATCGGCATTGCGCTCGGCTTTCTTGCCAATCTCATCGATCTTCGCCTTCCATCGGCGCTCAGCGATGCGGTGGACCTTATGGCGAGCGCCGCTCTTCCTGCGGCTCTATTCGGCCTGGGGGGCGTTCTCCATCGCTACCGGCCGGAAGGAGACATGGCAACGATTGCCTATGTGTGTGCCGTGTCGCTAGCGCTTCAGCCGGCAACCGTGTGGTTTCTGGGATCTGCAACTGGTCTGACAGCCGAACAGCTCCGCTCGGCGGTTCTTACCGCGGCGATGGGACCTGGCGTAAATGCCTATGTCTTTGCCAGTATGTTCGGCGTTGCCAAGCGCGTGGTTGCTTCATCGGTCCTGCTTGCAACCGCTTTCGGCATAGGTTCGATCTGGCTGTGGCTCGGCCTGCTGTCCTGAACCAAGCATCTGCGAAATTGACACCCCACTGCCACTTCGAAGCGCAACACCTGACCTTAGCATGTGCTGATCACGACGGATTCCGAGAGAATTCCACGTCAAATCCTCTACTGGCTTGGTTCCGAGTTGGATGATTGGAAGTCGGCGGATGCAGATGACCGGATGCATCTTTCAATTGACTTTCTGTCGCCGCTTGGAGAACTGGCGCTGCCATCAATGTTCGGCCCCCTGCAATTGCCAGCCACTTATCTGCCTGCCGACCGAACCGGCACCACGCGTTTGCACAATGTGGTGGTCGGTGCCCTGATAGACGGTGCGCCGATGGCAGGCCCATATCCTACCGCTCGTACTCCCACACTCACAGGGGTACTGACAGATTTCCTCCAACAGTTGATCGAGATCGGCCGAAGCCGGTCCCCACACCAAACATACAGGCCTGACTTCGGTGGAGATATTGAGAAAGACATTCTGGGTGGAAAGGTGCTTGTGGATAGCTCGACCCATTTTGACTATCCGCGCTTTACCTATGTCCCACACGGGTGGATGGACGATCTGGCACTGTCGAATGCCTCCTCCATAGTTTCGGAACTAGCGCCCTTGGTGCTGCATCTCCGCCACTGGATCAAGCCCGACAACGTCCTGATCATTGAGGAACCGGAAGCACATCTCCATCCCGCCATGCAGGTTGCCTTTACGCGCCAGCTTGCCTCGCTCGTCACGGCAGGCATTCGGGTGATCGTGACAACGCATAGTGAATGGTCGCTTGAGGAACTGTCGAACATCGTACGGCGTTCGAAACTCTCCAGGGCCGAAATCGGCGATGATGTCGCTCTGCACCCAGACTGCGTAGGTGTGTGGCTGTTCGAGCCAAAGCTCCGCACCAATGGGTCAATAGTCAAGGAAATCAGCTTTGATAACTCTGGGCTGTACCCTTCTGAATTTTTGATGAAGCCGCCAAAGCCTTGCATAACGAATGGGCTAACATCTCAAGTCGGATTGCGGTGGCCTCTTGACCGGATCGTTGGGAAGGGTCCGCGACATGCTCGACCCGAAATTCCTCGTAAAGCGTGGATTGAAGCAGGATAGCTGCAAGGTCGTCAAGACTGGTGCACCACGCCCAGGTTGGTCGTCGATTTCGACAGACCAGGCTCACCTCTGGAGGCACCCAAGACGCGCTACGAACATCTTCTGATTGTCGAGGGTCACTCTGGCTTCAACCGGGTCGCATTGCTCGGACTAAAGAAGGCGCGGAATACATCCGTCTGATGAGGTGCGGCGACAAATTGGCAACCGTGCTCAGAACTTAGGGGCACTCAGAGAACCCATCAAAGCCATACAGCCTCTTCCGTTACCAACTGATTGGTAAAGGTTATGGGTGGAGACCAGAAAGCTGTCCGTGACGGTCTCAACGATTCCTTCCTTCCTGCCCCAAGTGAATGATTTCCCCGCCCCACCTCCACGCCGAAGCGCAACGCCCGGCTTTTCCTACGCATTCGCTCTGGGAATGGCCCGGCGTTGCGCTTCGGAGCGAAGGTGGGAATTCAAGTTTCAGCAGGCTGAAAAGCGCTCATCTACAGATCGGCGTATGGCAGCTTGCATTGAGTAATATTATAACATAATTTGCAACGAATCATAGGCGGAGGCATTCCATGAGCGAAACGGATAAGCAGGTGCCAGGCGTTCTGCGACGGTGTAGTGGCCCGCTTGTCAGCTATGAAGTTCCTGGTGAGTTTCGCGAATCCAATCCAACGCTCGCGTCGCAAATGATCCATCGAACGCACGGCGAAGGCGGAACCCAACCCGACCGCCGCCCCCTTCCCCGACATCGACGGATTCATCACCCTGTGGATCAGGACGAAGCGGCGTGGCATCCAGCAACGTCATGCACCGATGCGGCTTAATTCCCCCGAAGCGTCAACCCTCCCGAAAACCTGAAGGATTTGGAAGGAAATCAAATGTCCCCATTTGGCGACAGCGGTCTGCAGGGCCATCAAGGGCCCCCTCGCGAAAGCGGTTATTATAGAGTGACATGCCCCAGCCAGGTGCCCGCATGACGCCCGGACATAGGATGCTGCGGCTGCTCCTCGTAGGAGCGGGCCCCAGAGTGGCCTGCGCCGCACTCGTCGTCGCGGCGCTATGGGCAGGTTTTTTCTGGGCGACCTCATCGCCGGGTGCGCTATGACGCATGTGCTTGCCTTCCAGAATTTGACATTGGGATATGACCGCCACCCAGCGGTGCATCACCTCCACGCGGAAATCTCCGAAGGAAGCCTGACTGCGATCGTCGGCCCCAACGGTGCGGGCAAGTCAACCCTACTGAAGGGTGTGACCGGAGCGCTCACGCCGTTGGAAGGTCGTGTGGCGTTCAACGGGATGAGGCGCGACGAAATCGCATATCTGCCTCAGCAATCGGACATCGACCGCTCTTTCCCGCTCTCGGTGGTCGACCTCGTCGCCATGGGTCTCTGGCGCGAGATCGGCCCCTTCGGAAGGCTCGGAAGGGCATACCGGGCACGCGTCGACGCCGCAATCGCGGCCGTGGGACTGACCGGGTTCGAGACCCGACCTATCGGGTCGCTTTCAGGTGGTCAGACGCAGCGGGCGCTCTTCGCACGACTCCTTCTGCAGGATGCGCGGCTTGTCCTGCTCGACGAGCCCTTCAACTCAATCGACGCACGTACGATGGCCGACCTCATCGAAGTCGTCCGGAGCTGGCACGGCGAGGGACGCACGGTTCTTGCCGTGCTGCATGATCAAGAGACGGTCCGGGCGCATTTTCCTCAGACATTGATGCTCGCCCGTGAACTGGTGGCCCATGGGCCGACAGACCAGGTCCTGACAGCCGAAAACCAGTTTCGCGCACGCCAGATGTGTGAAGCCTGCGCCGGCCCACCCCATGTTTGCGGCAGGACTGCCGCATGATCTGGGACGCTGTCGTTCAGCCCTTCTCCGACTTCGGCTTCATGCGCCGGGCGCTGTTCGGCTGCATCGCGATCTCAGTCGGCGCGACACCGGTAGGCGTTTTCCTGATGCTGCGCAGGATGAGCCTGACGGGAGACGCGATGGCGCATGCAATCCTGCCTGGAGCTGCCGTCGGTTATCTCGTGGCGGGCCTGTCGCTCGGCGCAATGACGATTGGGGGGCTGGTCGCCGGCATGGCTGTCGCTCTTCTGTCGGGTTTCGTCACGCGTGTCACGATCTTGCGAGAGGATGCCAGTCTCGCGGCTTTCTACCTGATCTCGCTAGCGCTCGGCGTTCTGATCGTCTCGATGCGCGGAAGCAATGTGGACCTAATGCATGTGCTCTTTGGCACTGTGCTCGCACTTAATGATGCGGCGCTGATCGTCTTGTGCTCAATTGCCAGTCTGTCCGTGCTTATCCTCGCGCTTCTGTTTCGGCCATTGGTCCTGGAATGCGCCGATCCCCAGTTCCTGCGCTCGGTTAGCGGGTTGAGCGCGGTCACGCATTTCACCTTTCTCGCACTCGTTGTGATGAACCTCGTAGGCGGCTTCCACGCGCTCGGCACGCTCATGGCGGTCGGCATCATGATCCTTCCCGCGGCCGCCGCGCGGTTCTGGGCCGCCAGCATCGGCGGGTTGATTCTGGCCGCGGTCGTCATCGCGATGCTGTCGAGCCTGATCGGCCTCCTGTTTTCTTACCATTATGGCCTGCCGTCCGGTCCGGCGATCATTCTCGTAACCGGTATCGCCTACGGCATTTCGCTGGTTCTCGGACCAGTTGGCGGACTTGTAGCGCAGGCGATGCCGCGCCGCCACTTCGAAAGCTGAAAGGACATTCCATGACCACCCGCAGAACCCTTCTCAAATCGGCTTCCACACTTGTCGCCCTATCGCTGGCCTGGCCTGTAGCGGCCCAATCGACTGAGCCAACGCGCGTCGTGGCCACTTTCTCGATCCTCGGCGACATGGTTGAGCGAATTGGCGGCGAACATGTGGCCGTCACGACCCTCGTTGGTCCTGACGGTGACCCGCATGTGTATCAACCGACTCCTGCCGATGCGCGTGCGGTAAGTGAAGCGGAAATCCTCATCGTGAACGGGCTTGGATTTGAAGGCTGGCTCGACCGGTTAATCGACGCCTCGAACTTCAGTGGCAAGCGCGTTGTGGCGACCGAAGGGATCAGGGCGATTTCCTTCGAAGATGGGGAAGATCACGGCGACGGTCATGCTGAAGAAGGCGACGGCCATGCTGATCACGCTGAGGAGGACGGACACGATCATGACGAGCATGCTGAGGAGGACGGGCACGATCATGACGAGCATGCTGAGGAAGGCGACGGCCATCATCACCATGGTGCCTTCGATCCACATGCCTGGCAAAGCCTCGGAAATGCCGTCGTCTATGTCGACAACATCACCGCCGCGCTTGCCCAGATCGACCCCGAACACGCAACAGGGTTCTATCAGAACCGTGCGGCTTACGTCGCCGAAATCAACGCTCTCGATGCCGATATCCGTGAAATGATGGCAAGCCTTCCCGCTAATCGTCGCACCATCGTCACCTCGCACGATGCATTCCAGTATTTCGGCCGCGACTATGGGCTCACCTTTCTGGCACCCCAAGGGTTGAGCACCGAGGCGGAAGCCTCCGCGCAGGACATCGCACGCCTCATCGTGCAGATGCGCGCAGAGGGAATTTCGGCAGTATTCATCGAGAACATCACAGATAGCCGCCTTCTGGAGCAGATTGCGAACGAGACCGGCGCCACCATCGGCGGCATACTCTATCCCGGTGCTCTCTCCGGCCCGGACGGCCCGGCGCCCACCTATTTGACAATGATGCGTCATAACGCGACAACTCTCGCGCAGGCTTTGGGTTCATGAGATGAACGTCCTCACGAATCTTTCAAACTTCTGACAGGCTATCCTGACGCTGGAAAGACGACACTGATGAATGATCGTGGCGGACACCAGGCCGCCGTGACCGACGATGACATGTCCGAGGCAACCACTGGCGTCGATCCGATATGCGTCGACACTGAGTTCCATAGGCCAACTGGCACCGCACTTTCTCAGCCTGCGCGGCTGTGAGCGTCCGCCCGCCCAGGTTCCTGTCCAATACAGACGTTCGTCGCCCGTCCAGTGCCTATGAATGTCCCATACCTGTGTCGGATTGGGGGACAGGTTGATCGGCCTATGAATGTCGGGTCTTTCGGCCACCGTTCCACTTCCGGGTGCAACAGCGGCTGAAAGGCGCGTGTCGCTTCGGCAACAGGCGAATAGTCCAGATGAAACCGTTGTGGGTCACATGGCGGTGCGTAACGTCCCATAATCGCCCAAACTGGTTGGGATGAGATGCGAAGGGAGCAGGAAACGGAGCCGGACACAGTGGTCCGACCGCCGGGAACAGTCCGGCTTCCTCACGCGGCGATGACGGGTGTTGACCGGATTCATATGGACCACCCTGCTGTCCGGATAGTCCAGTTCGACCCTGCAGCAGCCGCAGGATCATCCCAGCGTTGATTTCCCCCGGCCTTCGACCATCGTAACCTTCACCAATTCGAGATCGAGCGCCGCGTGCAGATTCAGCCGACGCCAACCCATCATTGACCTGATGGCCAACCCGTTCGAACGGACAAACCAGCCACTACGCGGGCCTTCCCGCGCATTTGAGGGAATACTGGACGTCGTGCCCGCACGGGAAGATGACGCGAACCTCGCTGGTGTTCCGCAGCAAAGTCCTTCAGGGCCAGAGCCCCATATTGCAGGAACAGCGTCTCGGCTTACCTCGCCGGCATCTCCCCTTCCGTCGCGACCGGGAGTCCGCTCACAGAAGGTGCTGCGCTTCGGGGTGGACGGAGAGGAGCAAAACCCCACCGATCCGGCTTGCGAAAGCCGCACGGACGGTCCGTGCACACATCCAGTGCGTCATCCGCGCCGCCCGAGGCCAAATTTCATCCTGGTGACAGGCCGCGAAGCCGTTCCGACCGTCGCCTAAGCAGTTCAACTGTAGTCAGAAGCGCCATGGAGATTATCACCAGGATCGTGGCCACGGCGAGAATCGTCGGTGAAATCTGCTCACGCAGTCCCGTAAACATCTGCCAGGGCAGGGTTTTCTGACTGGCCGAGCCCACAAACAGAACCACCACTACCTCATCAAACGAGGTGATGAAGGCGAACAGCCCACCGGAAATCACACCTGGTAGAATCAATGGCATCTGTACCCTGAAGAATGTCCGAACCGGGTCAGCTCCCAAATTGGCGGCAGCGCGGGTCAACGAACGGTCAAAGCCCACAAGCGTCGCGGTCACCGTAATGATCACGAACGGGATGCCGAGCACCGCATGTGCGAACACCACCTTGATGTAGCCCACGAACGTCTTGTGCAATCCCAGAGACCCTTCCATCCAATTGCCAATCTGGCTGTAAAAGAAGAACATTCCCGTCGCCGAGATGATCAGAGGTACGATCATTGGCGAGATCAGGATCGCCATGATCGACCGTCTGAAGGGCACATGGCTCTGGCTCAGACCAATGGCCGCCAGCGTCCCGAGCGATACCGAGATGGCAGTCGCGATTGGCGCGATGATCAGCGAGTTCTGGAAACTCCGCTGCCACTCATTGTTAGTGAAGAAATCGCGGTAATGCTTGAGAGAATACCCTTCGGCTTCGAATCTCAGCATCTCGGGCGTAAAAGTGAAGAAATCCTCAGCGTTGAAACTCAGCGGCAGGATCACAAGGATCGGTGCGATGAGAAAAACGAAGACCAGGCCGCAGATCAACCGGTATGCATAGTGCCACAGAACCTGCCGAGAAGTAAGATATGGCGGGAGACCCTCCCGATACTGCCGGTGATGAACCCAGAAGACAAGCCAGCCGGCAGCAGCACCAAGCGGTATCCCGGCCAGTCCGCCACCCAAACCGCCCGCAATCGCCCCCAAAACCACGCCCCCGACCGCACCTGCGGCAGCAGCGTGCCGCCGATGCCTGACGACCTTAAGCAACGCGAAAGCGATGGATACGGCGATAGCCGCTGAGCCCAACACCGTGACCAGGAGATACGCCAGGCCTCCTTCAGAGGAAATGCCTACGACTAGGCCAGCTAAAGCGGCAACCAACCCCACAATCGTCAGCGTAAAAGCCAGCGATACACGAACGGAAACGTTGCCTGCGTCGTCCATTGCCCTATCCGAGCTTAACGTTGTCGATGCCGACGATTCTGTCATAGCACCAATACAGGATCAGCACGACCGCGAGCAGAATCGCTCCAAGCGCAGCGGCAAGTCCCCAGTTAAGGCTGAAGGAGATGTGATAGGCTATCCTATTGGAGATGAAGACGCCCTTTGTGCCCCCTACGATCTCAGGAGTGATGTAGTAACCGATCGAAAGGATGAATACGAGAATCGATCCCGCACCTATTCCTGGCACCGACTGCGGGAAATAGACACGCCAGAATGCGGTCCAGTCCGTGGCACCCAGGGATTTGGCCGCACGAATGTAAGCCTGAGGAATGGTCTGCATCACCGAATACATCGGTAGGATCATGAATGGAAGCAGGATGTGGGTCATCGCAACGATCGTGCCGAACTGGTTATTGATCATTACGAGCCGTGCATCATCAGCGACGAGCCCCAGCCAGACCAGCGTGTCGTTTAACACGCCCTGCTGCTGGAGAAGAACTTTCCAGGCGGAGGTCCGCACCAATAACGAGGTCCAGAATGGCAGGAGCACCAGAATCAGGAGCAGGTTGGACTTGCGCAGCGGCAGACTCGCTAGAAGGTAAGCGACGGGATATCCTAAGATTATGCACGTGATCGTGATCGCAAGCGACATCCAGATTGTGCGCCCGAAGAGCTTGATCAGAATACGCTTGTCTTCCGGCTGCGCCGCAGGACCATCCGGCGTTAGCCTCATATCCACCGCATTCAGGAAGTAGCCGGGAGTAACGCGCCTGGCATGGGTCTGAATCGTCTTCCAGGTTTCGATTTCGGCCCAACCCTCATGCACGTCAATGAGTCGGTCCCTGAACGGCGCATCCTCCACCGGATCCCATCTTCCGACCTTGCGACCCGATCTCCGGAACAGCGATGACATGCCGGTACGTTCATAATTCAGCCGTGTACCGAGCTTTGTGTGGTTCTTTTCCCGAACGGCGACGATCATGTCGCGGGCGAATGCGTCAAAGACAGTCTCGTCAGGCAGTTCACCGGTCGAGGCATCCCAATCCGCCAGCGCCTTTACCGTTAGGGGCAGCGTATCGGAGACGAGATCGTTTTCCACGGAACGCCAAAGCATCTGCCCGATCGGCACGACGAACGTGATCAGCACGAAAGCAAGCAGCGGTGCGATCAGTAGTAGCGCACGCAACTTCTGCATTCTGAGAGCACGCGCCAAAGAGCGTTTCAATGGAGTGCCGTCAGCCGCCAAAACTGGTCCGGCCTGCATGGCATCGGACATGTCAGGTTCCCTCGATCACTATGACTGTGCTTTCAGCGCAGCGACGGCGGATTTCAGCCACTTCCTGGTATTCGGGATCATTATAGGCGGAAAGCGCCTCTTCATAACTCGGAAACTCGATAACGACATGCCGGTCGCCACTGTCACCCTCGACGACCCTGTGCTGCCCACCCCGAACAATGAACCTGGCACCCAAGCGCTCGAGAATCGGTGTGTCGCGGCGAATATATTCCGGATAGCCCTCAGAATCTGTCACCTTGATATGGGCGATTATGTAACCTTTGGGCATGAAGTTCAGTCCCTATTGTGGGGGGCGGTCCCAGAGAGCCGCCCCGCACTCGAACCCTGTGCTTACTGTGCCAGCCACGCCTGGAATTTGGCGTCGATGTCATCACGGTAATCCGCCCAGAACTCATAGTTGTAGAGTATCGTGTTCCTGACGTTGTTCGGATCCGTCGGCATGTGCGGTGCCATGTCGATGCCGAGGTCGGCGTGCTTGCCTACGAGAGGAGCCTAACTCTTCCGGGCCGGGCTATATGAGATGTACTGGGCCTGATCGGCCAGACGCTGCGTGTCGGTGGCAAACCTGAGGTAATGAAGGGCGCGCGCTTCCCGTTCCGGGCTGAGGCCCGCTGGAATGATCCATCCATCAATATCAAAGACCTGGGCATCCCAAAGCATGGCGACAGGCTGATTCTGCTCCTCGATGACCGCGAACAGGCGTCCATTGTAGGTCGAACCCATCACGACCTCGCCATCAGCCAGCAACTGCGGCGTGTCAGCACCAGCCGACCACCAGATGACGTCATCCTTGATGGTATCGAGCTTGGCCAGCGCACGATCCTGTCCCTCTTCAGTGGCAAGAACGTCGTAAAGATCCTCCTTTGCCACACCATCGCAGAGAAGCGCCCATTCCATGTTGTTGATCGGTCGCCGTTCAAGCGAACGCTTGCCCGGATAGGCCTCGGTGTCGAATACCGCGCAGACGCTCGTGGGAGGCATGTCACCCACCATATCGGTGCGGTAGCCGAATGTCGTCGAATAGACGATGTTCGGAACGTAGCATTCACTGACCAAGAAGTCGCCGAAGTCTTCGGATGCGGGTGTTCCGTCCGGTGCCGGTTCCAGCATCGTGTCGGGGTCAATCACTATGGCCAGGCCTTCGTCGCATAGGCGGATCGCGTCAGCAGCGACGGTGTCGACCACATCCCAAGTGATGTTGTCGGCCTCGTTCATTGCCCGCAGCTTGGCGACCGCTTCGTTGGAGCTGTCATCATTGATGATTGTCACACCGGTCATCGCCGAATAGGGCTCATGATAGGCACGAAGCTGCGACTTTGAATACGCCCCTCCCCAGCTGACGATGGTCAGTTCGTCAACCATGTCCTGGGCGAAAGCCGGACCTGCTGCAATCGCTGCGCCCGCAAGCGCCAGAAATGTTTTGCTCTGCATGTTGCGATTCTCCTTTTGCTCCCCGTGTTTCCGTCCCTTCATGCCTCGGGGCAGGACCACTATGAAGGGAATCTCCTGTCAGGCGTCCAGCGCATGGCAATCCTGCGGGCGCCAGCCGATTTCAAGTTTCGTGCCAGGCTGCAGCCGTCGCTGGCCCGGCGCGTTTCGGGTCTTGGCGATGAACTCGTCATTTCCCGCCACCTTGAGCCGTGTACGATACGTGTCACCCATATAGATGAACTCCATCACCTCCGCGTGCACGGTATGCGCTCCGGCCGGCAGGCGTCCCATGTCCAGTTCCACCCGTTCAGGCCGGATGGAAACCCTCGTGCGCTCACCGATACTGGAGACATTGACCGGTACCGTGTCTATGACCTCTCCATCGTCCAGTGTCACCTCGGCGGTCTCGCCCTCCATTTTCGTGACCGTGCCTATCAGCGTATTGTTCTCGCCGATGAACTGCGCGACGAAACTGTTCTGAGGACTCTCATACAGTTCATCCGGCGCCGCGATCTGCTGAATCACCCCGTCATTGAATACCGCTACGCGATCGGACATCGTCAGGGCCTCGGTCTGGTCATGGGTAACATAGACCACCGTGATTCCCAGTCCGTCGACAATATGTTTAATTTCAAACTGCATATGTTCGCGCAGCTGTTTGTCCAGCGCGCCAAGGGGTTCATCCATAAGGACCAGTTCCGGCTCAAAAACAAGCGCGCGGGCAAGGGCAATCCGCTGCTGCTGTCCGCCGGAAAGCTGCGCAGGGCGCCGCCCTCCGAATTCTCCCATCTGCACCATGTCGAGGGCACGCCTGACCTTCTGCTCCCGCTCGGCCCTGGCTATCCTGCGGACCTCGAGCGGAAAGCTGAGGTTTTCGGCCACCGTCATATGCGGAAACAGCGCGTAGTTCTGGAACACCATTCCGATACCGCGCTTATGCGGCGGAATGTTGTTGATGCTAACAGCGCCTAGGCGAATGTCGCCGTGGGTTGCGGTCTCAAATCCCGCCAGCATCATCAGGCAGGTGGTCTTTCCAGACCCCGACGGCCCAAGCATTGTGAGGAATTCGCCCCTGTCCAGCGACAGGTTGAGGTCCTTGACGACAAGCGTCTCTCCATCATAGCTTTTCTGCACACGGTCGAATTCGACGAATGCGCCACCTGTGCCGGTCGATGCCAAAGGATCCCTCCTGCTTACGTGGGCTGCATGCGCCCCGCCCGTCTGTCGTTTGCCATTCAAACAAAAGTCTGCACATTCCGCAAGCGGTCATTTTGGTGGCGTGACCAGCAGGCCGAATCTCGACCTGGCCAGTGGTCAGCCCACAACCATTGTCCTCCATCCCTGAAGCGGCAGGACAGCGGTTCACTCCGGTCATGAAGGAATCAGAGGTCGATCCCGTCGGATACGTTCAGGATCGCGCGTTCACGCAGGAATGGATGATGTTTGAGCGCTCTGCGGAGCGTGATTTGGGCCAGCGCTATCCTGCCCTGCTGATACAGAATCACCGCCTTGCCGCTCAGCGCCCCAAAATGGCGCGGCTCACGCGCCAGAACTTCGGCCACATCGGCCAGTGACGCATCGTAGTCGCCGCGAAGGAAATGAATCGTGGCGCGCTGATTCCAGCCTTCCGCGTATTCCGGCCAACCCTTGATGAGACGTTCAAGATGCAGGATAGCGCCGAGATAGTCGCGCGCCTGGCGTCGAACCAATGCGGCGTCAAGAACCTCCTGTGCCGCTGGGTCCGGCGCCGTAAGCCAGATACGCCAGATCTCCGAGGAAAGAGCGTCGGCTTCGGCCTGGCTCTGCGCATCGGCCAGCCTTGACATAAGATCCTCGTAACGCTCCCCACTGGCTTGGCCAGACGGCGCAAAAAGGTAAATCGAAGCGACTAGGATAGCCAGAATACCCAGAATCCGGATCATGGACCATAGTCTACGCGGCAAATCGCATTCATGTCCAGCAGCGCACAACAATTCTCGCCAAAGGAAGCGACGTCCTGTCCAAGGGCTTCCTATGCCGGCTGAGGGGATATGCCGAAACCGATGACCATCACCATTGAGCGCCGACGGAGGCATCTGGCACCCGTTTCCCATTCCTCGGCCCATTCAGCTTCACCATATCTCCTTTGTTGCTCAGCCCATTGAACGGAAACAGGATTGTTCACTACTCAGGTATCCCTACTTTCATTCCGAAGCGCAGCGCCCAGCCCATTACGGAGAGAGGGCAGAGCCAGGCTGAGGAATGGACCAGGTGGCGGGAATTGCTGGCCAGGCCAAGTCATCGACCTCAGCCAAACCGCAACCTTCGGCACAATGCGCCGCGGTGACCGCCAGTCACCGCCGGACCTGTCACTATCCCTCTGGTGACTCTGGAGGCTCCGCCCATTCCCTCATCGCCCTGTACATCTCCGTTGCCAGCAGCAGGTATTTCATGCCCTTCCACATTTTCTCCGTTCCCGGCAGGGGCTGGCGTTTCGAGGGGATGAAGCCGACGTAACGGCCGATGTCGATGGCGGCCTCGCGGATGGTGAGGCCGTCGAAGGGCGGGGCACGGACATTCCTGAACCGATACCGGCCCATCGCTATGTACAGGGCGGTGAGTTCGTCCGCGTCCAGGAAATCGAGGGCGGGCCGGTCGGGCTCGGCCTTCGCGGCGCGCTGGATGTCGAACACGCGCCATGCGGTGACGGCGTCGAAGGCGAGACACCTGCGCAGGTCGTCGGCCTCGTCGAGGCGGCGGTCCTCGATGCGGGTGCACTGTTTCAGCGTCTTGAAATATTCCTCGATGGTCCATCTTCTTTCGTACCGCCTGACGGTGTCGATGGCGCCCTGGAGGTCGGGCTTCGCGTCGCTGGACAGCAGCAGCCATGACAGCCGCCGGCCGCCCTTCGGCGGCGTGGTGGTCTCGCTGGCGAGCACGGCGGTGACCGGCAGGGTCTGGCGGCTCTTTCCCGGGGCCTTCAGCTCGACGCGTGCGACGCGGATCTCCGTCTCCGCGGTCCGCGCCGGGCGGGCCCTCACGGCCTTCCGCCCACGCGACCCGGTGATCCCGCCGCGCGCCGCGACGTGGACGGTGCGCGTCCCGGCGGCGGGCAGCCCGGAGACATGCTCCATGAGGTCGACCACCCCGCCGCCGGCGATGACGGAGCGGCGGGTCGAGGCGCTGGAGCGCACCAGCAGCCCGGCCGCGGCGGGGTCCTCCGCCTGGGCCTCGAACATGTCCCATATGTCGCCCTCGCGGTCGCAGACGGTGATCACGCGCGTTCCAGGGCTGGTCCTCCCGACCTCCTGCGCCAGTGCGAGGCCCTCCAGCCAGCGGCGGCTCTCGCTGCCACCGTCGGGTGTCTCCGTCTCCGCCGCCCTGTCCGGTTCCGTCTCCGCCCGCCCCGTGTCTCCGCGCCTGCGGTCGACCTTCACGGTGACGCCCTCCCGGAAGCCGGCGTCGATGGCCAGCACCCCGAGGCCGCGGCCGGAGGCCGACACCGCCAGCGTCACGTGCGCCGGGATGCCGACGCTGCCCGATCCGCCGCCGCCGAGCTTCGCCAGGCCGCCCGTGGAGCCCTTCAGGCCGGAAAAGTCCAGCATCGTGGTGTCCTGGATGGCCAGGACCTCCCTTTCGGCGCGGCAGCGCCACAAGGTGGCCATGCGGTGGCTCTCGATGATGTCGTCCATGCTCACCCTGGGGTTGGAAAGCAGCCTGTAGGCCGCCTTCTGGTCCTTCCTGTCGGGAAACACGACGGAAACCGGCTCGCCGGGCCGGGTCTCCCAGCTGTCACTACCACATACTTGACCGGCTCATTCCCTTCTCCGCTCCGTCCGGGCCCGTATGGCCCTGGCATGGGTTTCCGCGACGTTGAGGATGCGCAGGCCCTGCCATAGCTTCTGGGTTCCGGGCAGGGGCTGGCGCTTCGTCGGGCGGAACCCGGCGAGGCCGGCGACGAGCGTGACGTAGCGCGCCACGCTCATGTCCGGCTCCGGCGGCGCCCTCTGGCCGATGACGCGCTCATACGCGGCGTGAATGACCACCGCCTCGACGCTTTCCGGGCTGACATGGCGGTCCGCCGGGCTGTCGGGGCTCTCCCGCGCCAGAAGCTGGAGGTCCCAGACCCGGAACGCGGTTATCGCGTCGAAGGCGAGGCATCTGCGCAGGTCGTCGGCGGCGTCGAGCCTGCGGTCCTTTATCCTCGTCCCCGTCTTCAGGGCCCTGAAGTATTCCTCGATGCGCCAGCGCAGTTCGTAGCGCCTCAGGGCGGTCTCCGCCGTCCGCATGCCGTCGCCGCCCTCGTTGGACAGGAGCATCCAGTGCAGCGCCTCCCCTCCCTTCGCGACGCGCTTCGGCGGGTTCTCCTCGATGGCGGAGACCACCGTCACGGGCAGCGGGCGCCTGTCCCCCGCGTCCCTCGGCGCCGCGATGTCCAGTTCCGCGCAGCGCAGCGTCAGCGTGGCGACGCGCGCTTTCCGGGCCTTCGGCCCGCCGCGTTCGGGAACGGTGATCCTGCGGTGGCCGACCGGCTCCAGCGCGGCGACATGCTCCCACAGGCACCTTTCGTCGCCGTCGGGCAGCGCCACGCGCCGCTTCGCCGAGCGGCTCGCCCGCACCAGCAGCGCGGCGCCGGTCCGGTCCGCTTCGCGGAGAAGGGCCCAGAAGTCGCCTTCGCGGTCACAGACGCTCACGACCTTCGCGTCCGGGCAGGCCTCCGCGAGCTCTCCGGCCCGCCGCAGCCCGTCGATCCAGCGGGTGCTGTCCCTGTCCGGCCGCCGCCGGAAGTCCGCGTCGAGCGTGAACAGCCCGAGCGGGCGTCCGCTGCCGTTCAGTGCCACGCCGCAGTGGGCGAGGATGCCGTCGGTGCCCTTTCCGCCGCCGCCGAGCCCGTCCAGCCCGGACGTCGCCGCCAGGGTGCCGTAGTTCAGCGTCGTCGTGTCCTGGACAGCCAGGATCACCGGCTCCAGGCGGCAGCGCTCCACCGTCGCCTCCAGGTGGGGTTCGAGTATGTCGTCCATGGTCACCCCAGCGTTCGAGAGCAGCCTGTAAGCCGCCTCCTGCTCCGCCCTGCCCGGAAACAGCTCCGGCACCGGCGCACCGGGCTTCCTGGTCCAGGCCGCCCCCATCGCGGCGATCCGGCGGCGGACCCGGCCGTCCGGATGGCTGCTCCGCGCGTATTCCCGCTCCGCCCAGTCGCCCCCGCGGTGCAGCGGTCCGGTATGCCCGAGCCTGCGCTCCGGCTCCGCCTGGAGAACCTTCCGCCAGTCCGGCTGCAGCGGCAGCGTCCACACGCTGCGACGGATGCCCGAACGCCGCCCGGAGGTCAGGCCGGGACATCTCTCCCAGCCCGCCGCCCTGTAACCCGTCCCGGCGTGGTCCGGACCCACGAGCGTGTAGGCGAGGACGGGGCGGACCCCGTAGAGGGCCTGCCAGTCGTCCGCCACGCGCTCCGCCGCCAGCCGCAGCGCCAGGGAGGCGAGGCCGTGGACCCTCACGGAAGGTCTGATCAGGAAGCGGTGGTTGTTAAGGACGAGGCCCATGTTCGCGATCCGCGCCCGCGCCGACCAGCCGATGGCACCGTCCCGAGGCCCCAGCTGGCAGGACGCCGGAACGAAGCCCAGACCGCCGAGCCGCCCCTGCGCGCCGCTCACGATCCAGTACCGCAGCTGCCCTCCCGGAGCCCGCCGCCAGCCCTCCGGATGGTGCGTCTCCATCATCGACTCCCAGGCGCGGCGGTCCGCCTCCGCCAACGGCTCCAGCCGGACCCCGCCGAGCGCGTCCAGAGCGCACTCGACCGGGGCGCCGCCAGGGTCGTCGGCGGCCGGTCGCCCGTTGGACGACGCGAAGCGCGGCGCCGCCTCCGGCAGCGTCAGGCCGAGCTCCTCCGCGAGCAGGGGAAGGACCCGCATCCCGGTGACCGTCGACGGCCTCCCGTCGTGGGTCAGCCAACCCTCCCGGCCGCTCAGCTCGCGGGCGAGGCCCGAACGCGTGACGCCGCCGCGGAGGCATTCGTTCCCCAGCCACTCGACCGTGGCAGGGGAAATCTGTCTGAGACCAATATACATGGTCCCCGATTCGCATGGATCCGATCTCTAGTCAAGTATGCGGTAGTGACAGGTCTCCCAGGCCCTGGCCATGGCCAGGATCCGGTCGCGCACCCTGCTGTCGGCGTGGCCGCACAGGCCGAACTCCAGATCCGCCCAGTCGGCGTTCTCAGGGACCGCCGGGGCCGGGCCCAGCCAGCGCGGCGTCCGAGGCCCGCGGCACATGCGGTCGCGCCAGTCCGGATCCAGCGGCCTCATCCAGACGCCGCAGGCCTCCGCTCCCTCCCGGTGGCCGGGCGGACGGCCGGAGGTGGACCCGGCGAACTCCCATCCGGCGGCCGCGTAGGCCGTGCCCGGGCGTTCCGCGCCGACATAGGTGAAGGCCATCGCCGGACGGACGCCGTGCAGCCTCTCCCAGTCATCGGGAAGCCGCCTTGCCGCCAGACCCAGAACGTGGCTCGCCAGGTGCGGGACCTCCACACCCGGCAGGATGAGGAACCGCGAGTTCTGGACCAGCAGCCGCAGGTTCGCCATCCGCTCCCGGCCGCTCCAGCCGATGTAGGCGTCCCGTGCCCTCTGGTGCCAGTTGGCCGCGTGAAAGCAGAGCCCGCCGACGCGCCCCAGGCGTTCGCTGCTGATCCAGTAGAAGAGAAGCGCGCCGGGATTGGACGGCTCGCCCTGGGGATGGTGGCTCTCCATCATCGCCCGCAGGGCACGCCGCTGCTCCGCCGTCTCCGCCATCTCCAGCCCGACACCGCCGAGCTCCGCGAGCGTGCCGGAGAAGTGGATGTCGGGATGGTCCGGCAGCGGCCCGCGACGACCGGGTGGAGGCCGGCCCGCCGACGGCAGGGCGATGCCGTAGCGCTCCGCGATCCCCGGCAGGGCCAGCCGGGCGGAGGCGAGGCACGGCGCTCCTGCGGCGTTGGTCCAGCCCTCGCGCTCGCACAGGCCTCCGGCCATGGCGGAACGGCTGGCTCCCGTCGCCGCCATCGACCTCAGCCACTCGACCGTTCCCTCCCTGAAATGACGCATCCCGACCTGCATGCGAATCGGGTATCATCACCACCCTGCCGAGTCAACCACGGACAAGTGACATCCGCCGGACGGCGCGTGTGATGACGTAGCTCCGATCACCGATGGAGGAGCCGATGGATCGCATCCTTCCATGCAGCGTAGCGCTTCTCCCGAACTTCTGCCGCCATGTTTGGCTCAAATCGGCGATCAAGCGCCCATTTCGAAGCGAAACCCATCTTCCCGGGATAGATTCCGGCATGCATTCCCGCCAGCCATGCCACCCCGAGCGCTGTGGTTTCCAGCAGTTCCGGTCGATCCACCGGCGCGTTCAGGATGTCGGCGAGAAACTGCATCGTCCAGTTCGAGGAACTCATCCCTCCGTCCACCCTCAGCAGCGCTTCGCCAGCACTGTCCATGTCGGCCTGCATTGCCTCCATCAGATCACGCGTCTGAAACCCCACGCTCTCCAGCGCTGCGCGCGCAAGTTCGTTCGGGCCAGAATTCCGCGTGAGCCCAAACACTGCCCCCCGGCAGTCCGCGTCCCAGTAGGGTGCGCCAAGCCCGGTGAATGCAGGAACCAGAACCATGTTCTGGCCATGATCGGCCAATGCCGCCATTTCCTGAGTCTGTTCGGCGGCTTCGATCACTCCAAGCCCGTCACGCAGCCATTGCACGACCGCGCCAGCTATGAATATCGAGCCTTCGAGCGCATAGGTCGGCTTTCCGTCGAACTGATAGCCGATGGTGGTCAGCAGCCTGTTTCTCGATGCGACGGGCTGATCGCCGGTATTCAGCAACGCGAAACAACCTGTTCCGTAGGTGGATTTCAGCATTCCAGGCTCAAAACATGCCTGCCCCACGGTCGCCGCCTGCTGGTCCCCAGCGACTCCAAGGATCGGAATCCCCGCCCCGAGCGCATCAGTCCCGGTCACCCCGAACTCTGCAGCGCAGTCCCTGACTTGCGGCAGCATATTCATCGGAATGTCCAGCAGTTCGCAGATCGGGCGGCTCCACTCCCCGTTCCTGATGTCGTAGAGCAGAGTCCGGGCTGCGTTGGTTGCGTCGGTTACGTGGGCTTCACCACCGGTCAGTCGCCAGATCAGATAGGTGTCGACGGTTCCGAACAGCAAGTCCCCTCGTGCAGCCCCTTCACGCGCATCCTTCACGTGGTCGAGAATCCACTTGAGCTTCGTTCCAGAAAAATATGGATCCAGGAGCAGCCCGGTAGCCTCGGCCACCATTGGCTCGTATCCCTCGGCCTTCAGTTTCCCGCAGGTATCCGATGTCCGCCTATCCTGCCAGACGATAGCGTTGTACACGGGCTTTCCCGTCACCCGGTCCCAGACGAGGGTCGTTTCACGCTGGTTGGTGATGCCGATGCCACCAATGTCGCCGGCTTCAAGCCCGGCTTTCGCAATCGCCCCCTGACATGTCTCCACCGTAGTGCGCCACAGGTCTTCAGGGTCGTGCTCAACCCACCCCGATTCCGGGTAATGCTGTGGAAACTCACGTTGATCGATAGCCGTTACGCGCATCGCCCCGTCGAAGACAATGGCCCGACTTGAAGTGGTTCCCTGATCAATGGCGAGAATGTGGGTCATGTTCAGCTCCGATTGGTATCCCTTTCGAAGGGGAATCATATATCGAGAGTAGCCAGCAGTTTCCATGCTACGCTGGCACACCGACCATTGGCGGATCGGGAGAGCGGTCCATCGCATCTCCAGGGTGTAGCATCGGAAACGCATGGGCACCGAGGACCGGTACGGGGCGTGCCTCCGGGATGCGATGCTGGAACATCCCGGAACGACACCGCAGGGAGCCGTATGATGCGAAGCCGAGATCAAGGTTTTCTGGGAATATGGCGACTCGCCCCCTACCAGGTCGCTGAGAATGCCTTGAATGGAGGCAACATAGACCTTTACGAGCACGCGCTCGCTGATGTGGCGAAGCAGGCAGGGGTTGGGTTGAGGTCGTTGCGACCAACATCAGCACCATCCGTCATCCTCCAGCCCGCTCTGCATGGGCATGGCCGCGGAGCCGCTCCAGATTGAAACTGACCCTCACCGGAACTGAATGGTGATGGCACTTCATGGGCGCGCGGAATTTTCCGCTAATGCCGTCCGTCCATCATTCCGCAGCGAACCCACGGCCGCAGGTCTGGATTCATCGCTTTCCTCCCCTGGCCAGTGGAATCCAATACGCCTTCCCGTATCAGAAACCTGCGCAGTGAAAGCGCAGTGAAAGGGCCATTGATCACCTTTCATCGCCAAACATCTCCCAGACAGGAATTATCGAATGCAAACTGTAAAGGTCAAATTTTTATGTGACCCCCGTTCCACGCTGAAGTGCAACACTTTCGGTAGCGGGTTTCTCCCGGGTCGACGCAGCATGTTGCGAATCGGTCAGGTGGCGGCGACAGTCCCGGTGTGTCCGGCATCGAATATCGCCTTCTTTGTGCTGGTCACCTCTTCAGCATGATCGAAGGCCAAACGTCCGCGAGGGAAAGAGCGTGCAATGACCAAATCGTTCAATTGTTGAGAGCTTCCAGCCTTTCACTCCTCGGCTTCGCTGGAAACCCCACTCCAACGGTGCTGGCGCGAGCCCTGAGGTTGGGTGTGAGGTTCCTGACAGGCATTTTCTGCTACATAAAGCCGTTCGCTGAAGCGCCTGCTCGCCTCCTCTGGCAGGAGAACTCGCCGCGCTGTCAAAATTGACGGTATAGGTCAATTTGCCAGAGCCTGGAATTCAAGGATGTCCACTGCGAGGCAAGCGGCTACCGAGGTCCAGGTTCGCATCATTTGCCTGGATGCGAAAACTGGCCAGCGTATTCACATCTGACCGACGGCCACCCTTACTCGCCGCCTACGGGTTTCCTTTCAGGCGTGTGGCGAGAGAACTGGCATAAAGAAAATAAATCCTTTAGATCAGAAACTTATGAACCAAGCTCTCAGGCGGGCAGACCTTTGCGAATCAGGTAGGCCTTCGCTCCGCTTTCCTGTTCCATGCCTAGAAACTCATGCCCATTCTCACCACAGAAATGCGGTACATCCACAGCGGCAGCCGGATCATCGGCAACAAGCCGCAGAACAGAGCCCATCGCCATCCCCTGAAGCCGTTTTCGCGCCTTAAGGACAGGCAGGGGGCACAGATACCCACGAGTGTCGAGTTCCACATCATACTGCATCGCATTTGACCTAAGCAAATTGCTTCAGCCTGTCCACAGGATAGTAGCGGAGCCGCATATTGCCTAAACTGCGGCAATCCCTGTCCTGGAATGACCATAGCCCATGACACCAGAACAGCTTCCCCATACGATCCAATTCCATTGGCTTCAGTCCTGGTAATGACACAGGCACCATCACGCCACACACTCTGGATTCGAGTATCGTTTCATGACTCGCTAGCCTTGTCAGTGACCATCGTACCACCAGCCTTGAATGATGTGTCTGGCAAAGAGATCGGCTTCGACCGCGGAAACCATGAACCGTGGCCCGCACGAACGTTGGATCTAGTCCGCGTCATTATCCTGGTGCCGGATTGGGGAGCGGGCGGGATGCCAGTGGAATTTCCGATGCCGGACGAAGTCCAAACCCAGCACCATGATCAAGACCAGCCTTTGAAGTTACCTAAGTCGAGAGCGACGTTAGTTGTCGGCCAGCACATTGAACTGTGGCGTTTATACCCATGGGCGTTCCGTCGAAGACCCCCGTAGCACGGTCTGGGAAGCTGCCAACCGCTCGTTGAGGATGCCATGCCCACACCCCTGTTAACCCAGTCAGATCTCTTGGGCTTCGAGAGCGACTACGGTCGCAAGGCGTGAAATCGCCCCGCGGAGTCCAAAGCCCAATTCTCCGGGCAATCCTTCGCCGCCCTGGTTGCGAAATCGTGCTGGGAGCGTTTCCCAAATGCGAATGACAATGCATTTCATTGGTTAACATCACGACGTGATCCCCCCGCACAACCCGGTCGGCGCGAAGAGGCTGTCAAGCGCTCTGAAGAGCGCTACCCAACATAGCGACATGAACGTTGAGGAACTTTTGCGTGAACTCGACCTCCATAACCACCTATTCCAATCGCAGGGCAAGCGAAGATATCTTGTGTCTTTTTCCCCACACGCACTGCTTATCGTGCCGACCCGCTATCATAGCGCTTACAAATCATGATGAAACGGAGGGGTAACTGCATGTAGACACGTATCTGGGCGGCAGCACCTTTAGTTGACTGCTTTCGCGCTCTGGGCCATCGATAATGGTCCAGCCTGCTCACAACGCCATTCCTGGAAGGGCTCGGTAAACCACCATATGGACGCGCGGCCGTATTTCCCGGAATTGATGGATTTCAGACGCTCCTCTGCAGAAAGTGAATGAAATGTTCGGCATAGACATAATCGACGCCAGCCTGATCCCTGCCATGACGGTCGCGGTGATTGCAGGGTTCCTGTCGTTTCTCAGCCCCTGCGTCCTGCCGATCGTACCGCCGTACCTTGCCTATATGGGCGGGATTTCCGTCGGTGAAATGGCGGACGACCTAGCGACGAGGCGACGCGTTCTGCTTTCGGCGCTCTTCTTCGTTCTGGGCCTGTCAACGGTCTTTCTGTTCCTGGGCTTCACCGCTTCGGCATTCGGAAGAATGTTCCTTCAGAACCAGCAGTGGTTCACTGTCGCGGCGGGACTCGTGATCATGGTGTTTGGAGGGCACTTTCTCGGGGTCTTCCGGATCGGGATCATGGATCGGGAAATGCGCCTGGATGCGGGCGACCGCGGCGGCTCCGCCCTTGGAGCCTACGTCCTTGGCCTGGCCTTCGCATTTGGATGGACACCCTGCATCGGCCCTCAACTTGGCGCGATCCTGACCCTTGCGGCCTCCGAAACAAGCATCACCCGCGGCACGGCACTGCTCGGCGTCTACGCCCTTGGCCTGGGCATTCCATTCCTTCTGGTCGCCATCTTCTTTCCGCGGCTGGTCTGGTTCATGGGCTGGATGAAACGGCATGCCGACCGGATCGAGCGGATCATGGGACTGCTCCTCTGGACGGTTGGCCTCATGATGCTAACCGGCCAGTTCAGCGCCTTCTCGCTCTGGCTCCTGGAGAACGTCCCTGCACTGGCCACACTTGGCTGAAAAACCCGTGCCGAAAGCGGATCCGCCGGAGCATCGGAACACGGCATTCGGCAGCTACAGCGGTGAGTCAGAACACACAGACCGACCCTCTCGCGCAATGATTGATTGCCATGAACAGGAGACCCGCTGCGACCTGACGGACAGCGGTGGCCTTGAGCGGGAATCCGGTCACCTGAAGGCTCCGCAACGCCAGAGCTAGGACCTGTGTGTCCAACGGCTGGCCCACTCACTACCATATTCCGTCTCTCCGTTCATCTCCGGATTGCACAGACACAACCTCGCGATGCGTCGCCATTGGCCTCCCTGCTTCCTCACGGCATCAAAGTTCCAAAGTCAGGCGGCATTCAGGCAGAAGGGAGACAGACATAAGCTAACAGGCCCAACTTCACCGAATGAAGATCCCAGCAGAACGAGAGGGCAATCAACCACTTTCTCCTGGAGCCGTCTGTTGGTGCCGCGAGGTGGCAGACCAGGCGTAGGCAAGCGGCACGAGTGGACCAGACACACCGCCTCGAACTCGATGTGAGAAGGAACATGCAAGCCACTGAAACCGGGCCAGACAGTATCCCTGTCAGCGTGCCTTCCATCTTTCAGATTGACTGATGTCGCGGCACAACCCTATAGAAGGTCATTGTACAGGTCGATCTGTCGAGGTGTCGAACAAGTGAAAGCCGCTTTCAGCCACTTGGGTGAAGAACCTAGGACCGTCAGGGATTGGCGATCAAGGAATCCCGATCCATCGAAATTCCAGCTCAGCCAATTTAGTCTTGTGGATCTGATGGGACAGAACTACAGTTCCAGAATGCGCACCTTGAGCCTGAAATTCAATGCGGCATTCGAACCAGGAATTGTCATCGGCAATTTCGGCCCTGCGGCCTGGTTCTATGAGAATTGACCATGGCCTGGCTGCTCGGAATCGTTTCTGCCGCAATCGCCATCCTCGTCGGCATCCTGTTCCTACACAGATTCTATGCCAAAGCCTCGCTTGAAACGGCGCTGGTGAGAACCGGCGTCGGTGGTCGAAAGGTGGTGACGGAGGGAGGTTTACTCGCCCTGCCGATTCTCCACAGGCTGCAGAAGGTCTCCATGCAGATCGTTTCCGTGGAGGTATCCAGAACGGGGCGGGAGGCAGTGCTGACCAGCGACAAGTTGCGTGCGGATGTGGTGATGGAATTCGATCTGCGGGTCATCCCGGAACCTGAAGCCATCGCGACGGCCGCGCAGACACTCGGCGGGCGCATCGCCCGTGGAGGCGATGTCATAGGTGACGTGCTGAGCGGATCTCTCGCGGATGCAATTCAAACTGCGGCCGCAGTGCGCACGATGGATGAAATCCATCTGAAACGCTCGGGTTACTCGACTGATGTGACTGAAGCCGTCGCCGCTTCCGCTGCCCGGCTGGGCCTGGATGTCGTTTCAGCCTCGCTTGTTGCACTGGATCAGAGCGCGCTTTCCCACGACAACGAGATGAACGCGTTCAATGCGACGGGCATGCGTCATCTCGCGGAACTGGTTGCGCGGGAGCGACAGGCACGGGTCGCCGCGGAAACTGGAGCGGACATCGCGGTACGCGAACTTCGCCTCACACAGAGGCAGCGGCAGCTCGAACTGCAGCGGGAAGAACGGGAAGCGGAGATCGCACAGCAGGAATATCTGGCCAAACTCGAGGCCGATGCGAAGTCACGCGAGGAGCGGGCTCGTGACGAAGCTGGCCTGGCAAGCGAGACTGCCCGGATCGACAACGAACAGCGGATAAAGGCCGCCAAGGTTGAAAGTGACGAGGCACTCAGGCTCGCTGAGATGGCGGCGATTCTGGCGTTGGAAGAAAAGAAGATCAGCAACGACATCCAGATTACCAGAAAACGCGCCGAAATTGCCGAAGCCAAGATTGCTGAGGAGGAATCACGGAGCCGGATGGCTGTGGCGGCAGAACAGGTGCAGGCGGAAAAGGAACGTGCGGTAGCCGAACGCGAACGCGAAATCGCAAAGCTGAAACAGGACAGGGAACTCGCCCTTGAAGATGCCAGATTCAGGCAGGAAATCGAAATCCTGCTGGCACGAGCGGAAGCCGATGCCACCGCATCCGCAAAGGCGAGTGAAGCCGAACGTGTCAGGCGTGAAGCGGAAGCGGCCGGGCGCATTGCGCTGAATGAAGCGGAAAACACTCTGAGCGAAGCGGTCATTCGGATGCGCCTCGAAGAGCGTAGGCTGGATCGCATGCCAGCCATCATGGAACAGATGATGAAACCGGTCGAGAAAATTGACTCGATCAGGATAAACCAGATTGCCGGTGCCGGCGGAAACCAGTCCCGGGGAACGGGAGTCAGCGACGCGTTCGGAGCTGCAATTGAACAGATCCTCGGCATGGCGGTTCAGTTGCCAGCCATGAAAAAGCTGGGCGAAGAGATCGGGATCGACTTCGATGCCAATCTCGCCGGGCGCACGGCCGACTACGCCAATCGGATCAGCTCCAGACCTGGAACGAAGGTCAGCGATGTCACCGATTACATTGCCGAGAATGGGCAAAAGGATGAATGAGCAAAGGAGAAGCCATCATGCCATTTAACAGGAGACAGTTCATAGGAGCCGGAACTGCGCTTGCGGGCACCGCCCTCCTGCCAGGCGTAGCCCATTCGAGCGACCCGATCAGGTTAGGTTCGATTCTCGATACGTCGGGGATTTTTGATGCCTATGGTCGACCGATGGATATGGCGATGCGCCTTGCGGTGGACGAGATCAACGCTGGAGGCGGACTGCTCGATCGTCAGGTTGAAGTGGTCGCTTACGACACCCAGTCCGACATGGCTCTGTATTCCCAATACGCCCAGCAGCTAACCCGCCAGGACAGGGTCGATGTGGTGCATGGCGGCATTCTGTCGGCGTCGCGGGAAGCCATCCGCCAGATCATGCGCAGAACGAACACACTCTATTTATATAACGTGCTGTATGAGGGCGGTGTCTGCGATCGCAACATATTCATCAATGGTGTGACGCCGGCCCAGCAGGTCGAGGCGCTCGTACCCTATGCCATGGAGAAATCCGGAAAGAAGGTCTATATCCTCGCGGCCGACTACAACTACGGTCAGATCACGGCGCGCTGGATTCAGAAATTCGTTGCGGACAATGGTGGAGAAACGGTCGGCGTTGACTTCTTCCCTCTCGATGTCAGCGACTTCGGCTCGACCATTGCCAAGGTCCAGTCAGTGGCTCCCGACCTGGTGATCGCACCTCTGGTCGGTGGTGCGCATCTGTCATTCTTCCGGCAGTGGGCCGCAGCGGGAATGAAAGATCGCATTCCTCTTGCCTCAACGACGATGGGTGTCGGCAACGAGCACAAAGTGCTGACTCCTGAGGAAGGTAACGGGATCATGGTTGCCTACAACTACAGCCAGGAGCTCGAGACCCCCATGAACAGTTCGTTCAAGGAAAAATGGTCCGCGGCTTACGGCGACAGCAACCAGATTCACGAAATCGCGGTTTCCAACTACCAGGGCGTGATGACCTGGGCGGAAGCGGTACGTCAGGCAGGATCGGTTGATCGGGAAGCCCTGATCAACGCATTGGAAACCGGAATTTCCATCGATGGGCCTGGAGGCAAGGTTACAGTTGATCCCAGGACCCACCATGCCGTCCTTGACGTACATATCATGGAGGTCGAGGATCAGGGCATGCGGGTCGTTCAGACCCTACCACAACGGCAGCCGATTGACACCCAGGCAGTCTGTGACCTCGAAGCCAATCCGGATGACAATACCCAATACGAAATTGAGATCTGACTTCCGGACGGAATGATGCGGGGCGGCTTCCACCGCCCCGTCGAAGACCAGGACACGCACGCTCCAGCGGACTCCCTCGCCTCATGGATCTATCCGTCGTCATCTTCGTTGAAGTCCTCTATGCCATTGCCTCGCTGGTATTGATCAGTGCGGGCCTAGCGGTGGTTTTTGGCATGATGAAGGTCATCAATCTCGCTCATGGCGAATTCATGATGATGGGAGGGTACGCAACGATAACCGCCGTGAATTTCGGCGTGAATGTCTTCATTGCGATGCTCATTCTGGCACCTCTGCTTGTTGGAATCATCGGGCTCGTGGTCGAAAGGCTGATCATTCGGCATCTCTATGGGCGGCTGGTGGACACGATGCTGGCAACCTGGGGTCTGAGCCTGTTCTTCATCGGGCTTGCCACGATGATTTTCGGCAATACGACCACGGGAATTTCAACTCCAATTTCCGGCTTCACGGTCGGTGATTACCAGATCAACGGATACAATTTTTTCATCATCGTAGTCTCGATACTATTGCTCATCGGCATGCTTCTGGTCCTTAAGGCCACCCGTTTCGGCCTGATCGCACGCGGCACCATGCAGCGAGCGGATATGGCATCAGCCCTCGGCTACAGCGCTGATCGCATCTATATGATGACCTTCTTCTGCGGCTCCGCGCTGTCCGGACTGGCAGGAGCGGTGCTGGCACCGCTTGTCGGTCTGGTTCCCTCGTCGGGAGGTGCCTATATCGCCAAGGCGTTCATCACCGTCATCGCCGGAGGCCCGTCCCTGATCGCCGGGCTGTTTTCCAGCGCAGGCTTTTTCGGCATTGTAAATCAGGTCTTCACTTTCGCCTTCTCGCCTGTGATCGGTGAGGTCGCCCTGCTCGTGGCAGCGGTCATCCTGCTGCGCCTGCTGCCAAAAGGCATTACGAGCAGATTTTCCAGGGGTAAGCTTTGATGCCTGGAAACCTGCGAAGGGACATCGTCCTGACAGCACTCGCCATCGCAATCCTGATCTGGATACTGCCCCTTGCCATCAGCACATACACTCTGACTGTTCTGGTAGTGTATGGCATGCTCGGACTGAGCCTCGGACTGATCTGGGGCTTCGGCGGCATCCTGTGTTTTGGCCAGGCGGCGTTTTTCGGACTAGGCGCCTATACCTATGCAATCGCGGCCATCAATATCGGGGAAAGCACCCTACCCCTGATTCTCGCCATACTGATCCCTGCGGGATTTGCTGCGCTTCTCGGCGCGATGATGTTCTACGGAAGACTGAACGACGTCTATCTCGGTGTGATCACGCTGGTTGTAACCCTGATCCTGTTCAAGTTCCTCAATTCGACCGCTGGTCCGCAATATGTGATCGGTAACGCACGCCTTGGTGGATTTAACGGGATACCGGGCTTCCCGATCATGAATGTCCCCGGCAACCCGAATGCAGTCGTCTGGGGCGACCCGTATTTCTACGTCTGTGCAGTAACACTTGGGGTGGTTTTTGTGCTGGTCTCGGCACTCCTGCGTTCGAGCTTCGGCCGGATCGCGGTTGGTATCCGCGAGAACGAAACCCGGATGTCGCTTATCGGATACAATGTTGCCGCCCGAAAGACCGTCATGTTCACCATCGGAGCGGCGATTGCCGGCCTTGCCGGGGCGCTGTTTGCGAACTGGGGCGAAATCGTGACGCCACGCATGTTTTCGCTGGGCCAGTCTGCCGAAATCATCATCTGGTGCATCGTTGGCGGGCTCGGAACACGGCTTGGTCCAATCCTCGGAGCTGCCGGCCTTGCTTACCTCAAATTTCTGCTCGGTCAGCAATCCGTTATCGACAATACGATGATCGTCGGGCTGATCCTCATTCTCTTCGTGCTGTTCCTGCCCAGGGGAATTGTTCCTGGCCTGGCCACACTACTGCAGGCCAGCATTGCTCGGCGCCCGCAAAGGCGCCTGCGCCCGCAAAGGCGCACGAGAACCCGTGCAGGGATCAATGGCTGAGGTGATCCTCGAAACGCATGCGCTGACCATGCGGTTCGGCGGCGTGGTTGCGGCGAGAAACGTGGATTTCAAGCTCCGGGATCGGGAATTACGGTGCCTGATCGGGCCCAACGGCGCTGGCAAGTCGACATTCTTCAAATGCATCACCGGCCTGCACACCGCTACCGAAGGCGAAGTATACATGCGCGGCCTAGAAACCACCCACTGGATGCCGCACCAGATCTCCTCGCTCGGAGTCGGAATTAAGACCCAAACCCCCAATGTCATGGACGGATTGAGTGTTCATGAGAACATCTGGCTCGCGGCACGGCGATTTCATGACAAGGCCGAAGCGAACCGAAAGACAAGGGATGTCATTGACCGGCTTGCGCTTGGGGCAATTTCGCGCCATGAACTCGGGCATCTTGCACATGGTGAACGCCAGAGGGTCGAACTCGGTCTCGTCATCGTAGGGGATCCGTGGCTTGTGCTGCTTGATGAACCCGCCGCGGGCATGAGTGCGGAGGATGTTGATCGGCTGGTTGAAATCATTCACGAACTGAACAGGAGTGCGGCGATTGTCATAGTCGAACACGACATGCAGTTCATCCGCTCGATCGCCGAAACGGTTACGGTATTTCACCGTGGCGCCGTGCTGATGGAGGATCATGTCGATCGGGTAATGGCGGACCCGACCGTGCGAAACGTTTATCTTGGAAAGACGAGCTGAGATGCCCGACGAGAGAACGGAAGCACTGGAAATCAAAGGCCTCTCAGGAGGTTATGGAAAGGTTCCGATTCTCCACGGTATTGATTTCACCGTCTTGGAGAACGAGGTCGTCGGCATTCTCGGTCACAACGGGATGGGCAAGTCAACGCTCTTGAAGACCATCATGGGATTCCTACCCGCCGGTGCCGGATCGATCAGGTTTCATTCGACCGACATTACGAGAATGTCGCCACACGAACGGGCCGGGCTGGGAATTGGCTATGTTCCACAAGGACGGCTGATCTTCCCGCAACTGAGCGTCAGCGAGAATCTCAGATTTGCCTGGCATGACTATCTGGAAACTTCCGAAGACGATGCGCTGGAAGAGGTTCTGGACGACTTCCCGCGCCTTCGTTCACTGCTCGGTCGGGAAGGCGGATCCCTGTCGGGAGGCGAACAGCAGCTGCTGGCATTGGCCCGCTGCCTCATGGGAGACCCGCAGTTTCTGCTCCTTGATGAGCCGACCGAGGGAATACAGCCCTCCATCATTGAGGAGATGGGAGAGATTCTTCTCCGGCTGAGAGCCAGCCGTGGTCTCTCGGTTCTTCTAGTTGAGCAGAATTTCGACTTCATTGCCGAACTGTCCGATCGGGTACTGGTCCTTGAGAGGGGAAGAATCACGGGGACTCTGGATCGCGCTGATCTCTCTGACCAAAACAAGGTAAATCAGTTTCTGGGTTTTGGCGCGGTTCGATCAACCTCTAGGCCGAGCCGAAAACCGGTTGCGGAGGCTTCCACGCCACGATCTCGGGCTCCGTCAACGACCGGGACTTCGCGCGAGCTTCCAGCCACACAAATGGTGACCAACATGACTGTAAAGCGCCCGACACTTTCGCAGATGCGCGAAATGGCCCTTCGGTTTGGAATGAGTCTGACAGATGAGGAGCTGCGAGAATATAGCGAGATCATGGAGCCTTACATTCAGGCCTATGACCGGCTAGATGCAACGCCAGACAACCTGCCGACAGTCCGTTATCCGCGCTCGCCAGGATATTTTCCCGATTTCACTGAGAATCCGCTCAATGCCTGGTACGTCAAGACGGAAGTTCGCGGGGCTCCCGATGGCCCACTGAAAGGCAAACGGATCGCACTCAAGGACACGGTCTGCCTGGCTGGTGTGCCGATGATGAACGGATCGCCGATCATGGAAGGTTACACACCTGAAATCGATGCCACGATAGTGACCAGAATGCTGGATGCCGGAGCGACGATTGCTGGAAAGGCGCATTCCGAGAATTTCTGTCTATCCGGCGGGTCCCATACCAACGCGAAAGGCCCCATCCAGAACCCATGGAAGCGCGGATACATGGCGGGCGGTTCATCAGGTGGGTCGACAGCTCTTGTTGCCACCGGAGAAGTGGATATGGCAATCGCCGGGGATCAGGGTGGCTCAATCCGCATTCCGTCCTCGAACTGTGGCGTCTACGGCATGAAGCCGACCCATGGGCTGGTGCCTTATACGGGCGTGATGCCGATCGAACAGACGATCGATCATGTCGGGCCGGTGACCAGCAATGTCGCGGACAACGCGCTCCTGCTTGAGGTTCTGGCAGGAGAGGACGGCCTTGATCCACGTCAGTACGACCCGAAAACCTATCGATACACCGAGGCGCTGGGGCGCAGCGCACAGGGCCTGAGCATCGGGATCCTCAAGGAAGGGTTCAATCGACCCGAAAGCGAAGCCGATGTCGATCAGAGCGTCCTCGCGGCGGCCGAACGTTTTCGTGATCTGGGTGCGAGGGTGGATGAGATCTCAATTCCGGAACATGGGCTGGCAGTGGATTGCTGGTTAGCGATAACCATTGAAGGGCTGCAGGACCATATGATGCACGGAAACTCCAGCGGAACAAATTACCGGGGCCTGTTTCTTCCATCAATGACTGATCATATGGCGCAGTGGAGAAACAGATCCGACGAGCTGAGTCATTCGCTGAAAGTGTGCATGTTCATCGGTGAGTACTTTCAGCAGCAATATCGTGGACGCTTCTACGGCAAGGCGCAGAATCTCATGCGCAAGGTGAACAAAGTCTACCTGGATGTCCTGAAGCGGTATGACCTCCTGCTGATGCCTACCGTACCGATGAAGCCCCAGGAAATTCCACCCCCTGACTGCTCAATCAGCCTTTATGTCCAGCGCGCCTTCGAGATGATAGGCAACACCGCCCCCTTCAACGGTGGTTTACCGGCGATGAGCGTTCCCTGCGGCATGAGCGAAGGGCTTCCCATCGGCATGATGCTCGTTGGAACAAGATACGGCGAGCTCAGGATCTATCAGGCAGCGCATGCTTTCGAGCAAAGTGGCGACTGGAAGGAAATGTAGGGGAGCGGCACGATGTCCATTCTTGACGAGAGCCAGGCAGGCCGGATTGCCCATTGGCCCCATGAGCCCCATGAGCCGGCCCAGCAAGTCGTGGAGTCCCTTTCCCCGCAGGGCGGCGTATCCTATGTGCGTGGACCGACGCAGCCCCCCCTTGCCTATTCCACCATTTCCCAACTTCTGCACCAGGCGGTTGACCGCTTCGGGCCAAGGGACGCCGCCATATTTCGTGGGCAGGACCTGAGACTAAGCTATTACGATCTTGACAAAGCCGTCGACGAACTCGCTGCCGGCCTGCTTGCGCTTGGTCTGACAAAGGGGGACCGGATAGGAATCTGGTCACCCAACCGCTTCGAGTGGGTTCTGACCCAGTTCGCGACAGCGCGCGTTGGTCTGGTGCTGGTGACCATCAATCCAGCCTATCGTCTGGCCGAACTGGAATACGCCCTGAACAAGGTCGGCTGCAAAGCGCTAGTCTGCGCGAAGGCATTCAAGTCATCCGACTATGTCGGCATGATTCATGAACTGGCACCGGAAATGAAGACCTGCAGTCCCGGTCGGCTGCAGGCCGCCCGTCTGCCCCATCTTCGTACAGTGGTCGTCATGGATGACGCTCCAGGGCCCGGTGCCTACTCATTCACCCAAACACGGAAACTGGGAGGTCCGGCGCAGCTGATGAGACTGGCCAATTTCGACAGGCACCTCAGTCCGGATGATGCCATCAACATCCAGTTCACGTCCGGAACAACGGGTAGCCCGAAAGGAGCCACACTTTCTCATTACAACATTGTCAACAATGCGCGCTACGTCGCGGATCGGATAAATCTTACGGAAACCGACCGTCTGGCAATCCCGGTGCCGCTCTATCACTGCTTTGGTATGGTGATGGGCGTCCTGGGAGTGGTTAGCAAGGGGGCGGCAATGGTGTTTCCTGGCGAGGCATTCGACGCGGTCCAGACACTTGACGCACTTTCCACGGAACGTTGCACTGCGGTGTATGGTGTGCCGACCATGTTCGTTGCGATGCTGGAGCAACTGGAAAACCAACCACGCGACCTTTCAACCCTTCGTACCGGGATCATGGCCGGCGCTCCCTGCCCAGTCGAAGTCATGCGGCGGGTCAATTCTGAAATGAACATGCGGGAGGTGACGATCTGCTACGGCATGACCGAGACCTCGCCGGTTTCCTTCCAGAGTTTCGTCGATGACTCCGTAGAGAAGCGCTGCGAGACGGTGGGGCGGGTGCATCCCCATCTCGAGGTCAAGATCATAGACCAGGATGGGCGGATCGTCCCGGTGGGAATGCAGGGAGAGCTGTGCACGCGAGGCTATTCGGTGATGAAGGGCTATTGGGAAGATGACGCACGGACTGTGGAATGCATGATTGACGGCTGGATGCATAGCGGCGATCTGGCGGAACTGGACGAAGAGGGATTCTGTTCCATCGTTGGCCGTGTGAAGGACATGATCATTCGTGGGGGTGAGAACATCTATCCTCGCGAAATCGAGGAGTTTCTTATCCGTCATCCCAAGGTAAGCGATGTCCAGGTCTTCGGAATTCCTGATGAGCGTCTGGGAGAGGTGGTCTGTGCATGGGTGATTTCCAGGCCGGGAGAATCCGTGGATGAGGGGGAGCTGCGCTCATTCTGCCAGGGGCAGATCGCGCATTTCAAGGTTCCGGAGCACATCCGCTTCGTTGACGAACTTCCGATGACGATCACCGGCAAACCTCAGAAATTTGTGATGAGAGAACAGATGACGGCAATGCTTGAATCGCCTGCGACCGCTCCCCGGTAATTCCATTTGGTCGCGTCGCGAATCTAGTGGAAATTTGAAAACGGTGCATTGTTGGGGTGAACCGAAACCATCCGACCGACGGCTTGCAAGGTCAGAGGGGCCCACAACATGGAACGAACCACAATCTCGTCAATCGGTGCGGACGAACGCTGAACCTGACAACCCTGCAGGCTGAAGGTATTCCCGAACCAGCCGCTGGTGCAGGTGCCGGAGGCAACGGATGGCCATGTAGCGGTTGGTGATATGCACCCGCGCCCCGTGCTCCTTCCAGTGCAGGGCCGGCCGTATGGCAGAGTCATATCCATTCGTCCGGAAGCATGCCTCGAAAAGACAAAAATTTTTGCCAGACAACTTATAAGATGCTGATTCTTTGTAATGAATCCCAAGTCCCCTCTTAAGGGGATTCGCCGAATGTTTCTGTTTTCAAGTGGCTTCGCTCCGATATCGGACCGATTCGGACATTCCTCCCCGCAGGAAGCCGCCACGTGTAGGGTTTTCGAGGCCCAGCCAAAGCTCGGTGCGCTGAACATCACCAGCAACAAGCTCGATCCAAAGTCCTGAGGCGACATTTCGGCACTGATCATCGGTCTATAGGAGTCCCATCGTGACGAAAGGAACCGCACGCGCCTGTTCGGATTGCTAAACCGAAACTCACGTCCGAAAGGTCGCCCAGTGATGCGGTGAACCGGATACCGTCTGTGCGGTTCTGTTTACTCAATGAAGTGGGACCGGAATGGCGATCACTCGCCAAGGCCGACAGTGAACCATTCCTACGCAGGTGACGACCACCGCTAAGTCGAAGGATGGGCAATGGACAGTACTGGCAATGGCTCGGCCCTGAATATTCCCGTATTCGAAATCGGGAATTGGCAACTGGAAGAAGGTGGCCCAGAATAGAAACATGGGCCGGGGGTTGTTCCTAGCCGACGTCAGGCCTCGGGGTAGCTCGGGGCCTTTCGTTTACGGAAAATGCTTCAAGCCCCGATCGGCGTAGGCTCCCAAAGGATCGCGATAGAGTTTTTTCTCAATCACTTCCCAAACCCTGTTGGGCTGATCCGGTCGAAGGACATGGAGTCCGACAGGCCGGGCCGTCAGATCAGCAATCTGCAAGCCAGGTGCGTTAGTCTTCCTGTCGGCGAACACGAGATGGAAGCCCGGCATGGTGCCTGCCCGGTTTTCACCGCTGCGAATGCGATGGAAGGTCAGTTCAAGAGCATTGTCCTCCCGTGTTCCCCTGCGTTCCACAATGATATGAGTGTTCCTTTCGTGCTGCCCCCGATTTTCAAGAAACATGAAGGCACGTTCCATGCAAAACGTCAGCGTGAGGTCGTAAGGGTTATCGGGGAAGCGATTTCTTTGCTGAAGAGATGGTTTGTCGATGACGGTCGAAACGATCGTGAATTCCGCGTCGTTAACCAACTTGTTCAAATCGGCCATGAACGCTTCCCTCTTCGCCATGCTCCAGAGGAATTCGAACGGGTGTTTCTGCTTGCGGATGTGATACTCGTGGAAGATGACCTCGTCCTGACCAAAATACTTGAATTTCAACATTTGCAGGGCGGGCAAAACTTCTACGGCATAATGCCGTTTGTGGAAGATCCAGAAGTTCAGAACAAAGAGGGGATAGTCTCAATACATTGGCTTGAGCTGATGATCTCCGCTCTCATCGACGAAAATGATCTAGTCACTGAAGTTCATGAAGTCGAAACCAGCTCTGTTATGTGACTTGAAGCAATGGCAACAGGATCCTATCGTTCCAGCCGCAGTCCGGCGCCTTTGGACGTACCCGGGCAACATGCACCTCCAGCCCGGTTTCGCGTTCCCGCCAAGCCGATGACATTCTGGGGCCCTGCCGCCAACGATGCTGATGTAGGCGTCGACCCGCGCGGTGCGGCGGCTGCGGAAGTCGGCGGTGGAGTCGAAAACACGGGACGGACTGTCGTCCTCCGACAGGGCAGGCCACCCATGGACCGGAATGCCGACGCAGTCACGACCACCACCGCCCAGTCCAGAGGTAGCACCGCGCAGTTTAGCGCAGTTAGGGACCGTTGTGTCCTGGCCCATGACGACCACCCAACCACCGCGGCAACGCTCCACCCCCGCCTACCGGTGCGACCCGGGAATGCCTTCAATGGAGACCTTCCTGTTGGACAGCCCGTAGCTGCCTTCCATTTGAGGGATCTGAAAACACGACCGAAAGCAGGAACGCCTGCACCTCTTCCCCACGTCCGGCCCATTTCCGCGCAATGACATTCGGTTAAGGAAATTTCGCTCACGAGCACCCGTATACACATCTTTCTCGCCCTCTATATGATTCCTTTCGCGATCATGGATCTTAATATTGACGTCAATTCAGGAGAATGATGCTTCGTTCTGGGGTTCAAACCGCTTAACCGTTTGCCATTGGCCGTCCGAACCCGATCCAGTGGAACTAGCTGCAGCCTGAAAGGTCGGTGGTTTCCTGTGGGTGGCACCTCGCCATTATCGCATGGAGCGGTTGGCCCATCATTCCCTACTTGGGCAGCACCGGCTCGACGACAGCCCATTCAACATCTGTCAGATCGTTTTGACGGTGGTCGTCCGACCGCGTATATTGCTTCTGGGCCAACTCGTTCCAGAGCATGGCCTTTCCAGTTTCGGATTTGGAATCAGTCTGGATGACCACATATTGCGGGTCCACTCATCTTATGGAACAAACACTTTGGCAATTCGCCCATAACCTGCCCGGTTGTCCCGGGCCCGAATTCTGACATCCCCATGGATTATCTTCCGGTTTTTCTTGATATCCGCGGACGAAATGTGCTCGTCGACGGAGGTGGCACGGTCGCTGCGCGAAGAGTGGAACGGGCACTCACCGCCGGTGCGCGGGTGTCAGCCTTCGACCCGAATCCATCCGAAGAAATGCGGCTTCTGTTCGGCACGACTGATCGTTTGGTGCACCACCCCCGTCTGCCTGAGCAAGCGGATGTCGAAGGCTGTGCCGTGGTCTATGGCGCATCGGAGGACGAGACTCGCGACGCGGCGCTATATGCCTGGTCAGGCGAAGCACGAGTGCTTTGTAACATCGCCGACGTCAGTGACAGATGCGACTTCATAACCCCATCCATCGTTGACCGCTCTCCCATCGTTATCGCGATATCCAGTGGAGGTACGGCACCTGTCATCTCCCGGATCCTGAAGGCGCGCATCGAGGCAACGCTTCCTGCGGCCTACGGAAGACTCGCCGAATTCGTGGGTGCCTTCCGCCAGCGCATCGCCGCCAAAATTTCCGGCAGCCTGGATCGACGCCGTTTCTGGGAGAGGATGATCGACGGACCAGCAGGAGATTTTTTCCTGGCAGGCAATGCCGGGCGCGCCAGAAGCCAGATCGAGGCGGACCTATCCTCGGTCACCGCCCAACCCCAGGTGCCGACCGGAGAGGTCTATCTGGTGGGAGCTGGACCGGGCGATCCCGATCTCCTTACGTTCCGTGCGCTTCGCCTGATGCAGCGTGCGGATGTCGTGCTCCATGACCGGCTCATCGGTGATGGCATCCTGTCCCTGGTGCGCCGGGACGCGGAACGCATCAACGTGGGAAAACTGCCTAAGGCCCACACAATGCCGCAGCAGGACATTTCACGGCTACTCGTGCGGCTGGCGGGAGAAGGAAAGCGGGTGCTGAGACTAAAGGGCGGCGATCCCTTCATATTCGGGCGTGGGGGTGAGGAAATCGAATCTCTGGCGGCGGCGGGAATCGACTTCGAGGTCGTGCCAGGAATCACCGCGGCCGCAGGCTGCGGCGCCTATGCCGGAATTCCGCTGACACATCGGGACCACGCACAGACCTGCATGTTCGTGACCGCACATGGAAAGGATGGAGTTCTGGACCTGGACTGGGAGGTGCTGATCCGCCCCTTCCAAACCGTCGCGGTCTATATGGGACTGGCAAACCTGGATAATCTGGTTGATGGCTTCCGACGACATGGAGTCGACATGAATACCCTGGTCGCTGTGATCGAGAATGGCACACGCCCCAACCAGGTCGTCGTCACCGGTAAGCTTTCCGATATCGTGATGAAATCGAAAAACGCTCAGCTCAAGGGGCCGGCGATGATCATTATCGGATCCGTCGTGACGCTTCACGAACGGCTCCGGGCGCGCAGACCCACCGATGTAATTCATGAGATGAGCCTTTCGCCGCTTAAGCCAGGCGGCGTGTGAGCCCGATGCGCTCCTCCACGCAGGACCTATCGGGTGCGGCCTTCGAGTATGTCGGGGTCAGCCTGAAAGCGATGGCGTCATGTGAATGAGGGTCGGACCGTCCGCGCCGAACGCATCTCTCAGGTCGGTTTGCAGATCAGATGGATCTGCGGGCCGCGAATAGCCAATTCCATACGCGGCGGCCAGCTTGCCAAAATCCGGATTACGGGCACTGACCCCAACAGGAGCGATCTGCGACCGAGCCATACTGGCCTCGATCTCCTTCAGCATTTCATTGTCCCAGACCAGGATCGGCAGACCCATACCGAGCTCGGCCGCAGTCCCAAGTTCCTGCATGGTATACTGGAAACCATAATCGCCGGCGATCGCGACAACCGGCCTGTCCGGCATTCCGACCTTGCCGCCAATTGCGGCGGGCAGAGCGAATCCAAGAGTGCCAAACCCGAATGGATGATGCCAGAGACCTGGTGCCGACATGTCCCAGACCTCCTTTGATACATAGGCGAACTGCGTCATGTCAGAATAGATCATGCAATCGGCGGGCAATGCGTCCCGCAATATTTCAGCGACCGGCAGGATACCGGGTCGTTCAGCTTCTATGGCGGCATACCAGCGTGCTCTGGCCAACAGCATTTCGGTTTCGGCCCACTCCGTGGATGCCCGATGTCCCTCCAAAGCATCGAGTAACCTTTCCAGGAATGCCCCGGCCTCGCACAGGATATTCCATGCGCCAGGTTCGGACAGCTCGACGGGATCAAGATCAACATGGATCAGCTCCCCTGTATGGCCAAGCCGCTCACGCCACAAATCGGTCTCTGACAGTTCCGTCCCAACGGCGATCACGACATCCGCCGAAGCGATGATCTCGACGCTATCCGGCCGTGCGAGAAAACTGCCGAAACTCAGTGAGTGCCCGGGAGGAATGACACCACGCCCCCCATAGGTCATGAAACAGGCCGCCCGCAGCCCCTCCACTGCCTGCCGCGCCAGATCGGGAACATGCCGCGTGCCTCCTCCGAATATGAACAGCGGACGCCGGGCTGCCAGAATCCGCTCCAGAGCAGCCTGGGAAACGCGAGCTGACCCTAATTCGGCAGGGCCCGGAAATGTGAATGTCGGTGGTGGCGCGGCGGGTGCTTCCAGGATTTCGATGGGAATCTGGACATGCTTCGGCCGCGGACGCCGCACCTCAAACTCGACCAGTGCGCGATCCACCAGACTATATGCGCTCTCGGCATCCATGGCAGTGCGCGACCAGTCGCAGACGGTCTCACCAGCGCCCTGCTGATCCTTCATTTCGTGTAGCCTCCCACGCCCGATTCCAAGGTCGGCCCGGTTTAGGCAGGACGAGATGACCAAAAGCGGCACGCTGTCGGAATAGGCCTGACCCATCGGTGTCATGATGTTGGTAAGCCCCGGCCCAGTGATGACATAGGCAATGCCGGGCCTGCCCGTTGCACGGGCATATCCATCTGCCATGAATCCTGCGCCCTGCTCATGCCGCGCCAGCACATGGCGTAGCCCGCTTTCCTCAAGCCCTCGATAGAGCTCGATGTTATGCACCCCCGGAATGCCGAAGATCGTGTCGACTCCACGTTCAGCCAGCATTGCCGAAATCCGGGCTCCCAGTGACCGCTCCATCATCTAGCCTCTCCAGAAGTTCAGGGTCAGGATTACAAAGACCGCCATAAGCTCCAGGCGCCCGATCAGCATTGCCACCGCGAGAAGCCATTTCGCCGCGTCGTTGATCTCAGCGAAGCTGCCGGTTGGCCCAATCTGGTCGCCGAGACCCGGGCCGATATTCGCCAGCGCGGCGGCCGCGCCGGATACGGAGGTGATCAGGTCCAGGCCCGTGGTGCTCAGCAGAACGGAAATCACACCCAGCGTAACCACGAACGCCACAAAGAAGACCATGACCGAGTTCAGCACATCGTCACTTACCGGATTTCCGTCGTAGCGAGGTGTGAAGATCCCATGTGGAGTGTGAATCCGGTGAATCCGGGCGCGTATGGTGGCTAACAGCAGCTGGTAACGGAACACCTTGATCGAGCAGCTCGTTGAGCCTGCGCAGCCTCCCACAAGACCGGTAAAAAAGATGAGGACAACGACAAACGGACCCCATGACTGGTAATCAGCACTGGAATAACCGGTGCCGGTCAGGATGGATGTGACATTGAACATCGTTTCACGAAGCGAGGTCTCGAAGCTGGCACCGCCAGCTATCCGGAAAATGCAGACAACAGCGACAAGGACCGCGGCGATAAGCAGAAATCCCCGGATCTGCGGATCCCTCAGTAGAGGTGCGGCGCTGCCTCCCATGAGCTGCACGTAACGCACGAAGGGAAGGCTGGCGAGAAGCATGAACGCTGCGGCAACGTATTCCGGCCAGCCCTTGAATGCCCCAAAGGAACTGTCGAACGTGGAGAAACCACCGGTCGCGACCGTGGTCAGCGCATGGTTGACCGCATGGAAGCTCGGTATACCAACGGCGAAATAGGCGACATAGCAGGCAAAGGTAAGAGCGATGTAAGCTCCGGAAATACTGGAGGCGATCTGGGCGGCGCGGGGCAGGACCTTGCCCTCGCTGCCAAATCCCTCGCTGCGGAAGATCTGCATGCCGCCAACGCGGAGTTCGGGCAGGAACACCATCGCGACGACGATGATCCCGACCCCACCGAACCACTGAAGCATTGAACGCCAGAGCAGTACACCTTCCGGCAGTTTCTCAAGATTCGTGAACACAGTGGCACCAGTGGTCGTAAGCCCCGACATCGCCTCGAAGAACGCGTCGACCACACGTGCATTGGAACCGCCTAGCAGAAAGGGAACGGCACCAAAGAACGGCAGCGCAAGCCATACGCCGGTCGTCAGTAGGAATACCTGCTGAATTGTCAGTCGGGACTTGACGCCGTTAGCGCAGGCGACTGCCGTGATCACTCCTATGACCGCTGTCACCACCGCTGATTGGAGAAAAATCGCCCAATGGTCATTGCCATAGAGGATATCCACAGCCATTGGCATAAGCATCGCGGCACCAAGGGCGGCGATGAGCAGGCCAGTGACATATCCTACCGGTCGCAGATCGAACATGGCGCCACGGCCTGGCTATGCCTTTGGATGACGTCAGATACAGCATCCAGAAGGACAGCTTTGGAACCTGAAAACCCCTTTGCGGCGGTCATTCCGAATACTTGGCCACAATCCTGCACGGACACTACAGGGAATCGAACAGCAGCGGATCAAGGCTACTTCCGGAAAAGGTCCTGCCTTCACTCAGGACACTCACGGCATTGTGGCTATGCAGGCTTTCCCGATGGATGGCGACCACCCGGAAATCGCCAATGCGCGGATCACCCTCAAGCTGCTGACAGAACAGCCGCGCCGCATCCTCGACGAAGACGGGATTTGCGGCATTCAGTTCAGCGAATGCCTGCTCGTCCTCGCGCTTGACCATCACCTGGGTTTCGGTCGGCACCGCAGCGCGGCAGGCCTCGACAAGATCCTCGAACCACAGGCAACCCTTACCTTCTACAAGCTCGACCGAGATCCGCGCCACTGAACGCTGTGAATGCGGCGTGGCGAACTGGCCACGCGCATGCCGGGCGTGCTCGGCAAGCTCAAGTGAGCAGGGACAGGTGGAGGAATAGACGTAGTCAAGATGCATGCACTTCTGCCGCATGCCCGATTGCTCCACCAGTTCCAGCGCGATGTCGTAATACTGAAACCCCTGCAGTCCTGACCTTAGGCTTTCCACCTTCATCGGGAACGAAAACCGCATCTGGATACGGGCATCCAGGCTATCGAGATCGCTCTTGTAGTCTTCGAGCGCCCGCTCGATCACCTCAAAGCTGAATGTCCGTGCGGCATGCCTATAGAATGTTCGCATGATGCGGGACATGTTGATGCCCTTCTTTGCGGCATCCAGCGATACAGTACCAGTCACTGACGTCTCCAGCTCCTGGACTCCGTCATCCCGCGTGCGATAGCGGATCGGCAGGCGAAAACCCGAAATTCCAGCATGCTGGATTTTCCGCCTTGCGCCCATAACAAGGGTCTCCGGGCCGTTCTGGGGATCGGGAAGCGAGGCTCTGTAAGCCTCGTCCGCCCGAAACCCTTCCGGATACGCACGCGACAGACTGCCCCCAGCCCGTCCAGCCGTCCCGATCCGCGCTGGCTCGGCATGCGCAAGGCACTCACGAACATGAACCGGAGCGTCGGCGGTTTCCTTGCGGCTGGAACGCCATCCTTCCTGCTTCCAGTATGTGTCCATCGCAGTCTCTCCCATGATGGCGCCGGTATGCTGAAAGTCGACAGCTCCGGCTGTTCCACGCTTCATCCCAGATGATTCGTTCCTGGCACAACCTTGGTCACGCAGGAACAGATACAGCGGTTGGCTCCCATGGGGAAGTGAATCCGATTCAGGATCTCCCGATCTCTGCAGGATCCGCGGGTCACCATCGTCCTTCCCTGTCAGGCGCCATCCAGGGCCTGAAGAAAGTCCTGCAGCAGGTCATCCGCGTCCTCTATCCCAACGCTGACGCGGATCAGGCCAGGCGTGATTCCAAGCGACTCACGCTGTTCTTCACTGAGGCGCTGATGCGTCGTGGTGGCGGGATGTGTGACAATGCTTTTCGCATCTCCCAGATTATTTGAAATCGTGAATATTCTCAATGCATTCAGGATCCGGAACGCCGCTTCCTTCCCTCCCGTGACGTTCACCGAGAACATCGTGCCGCCCCGTTCCATCACGGAAGTCGCCAGATCATGCTGGGGATGCGATGGCAGATGCGGGTAGATGACCTTTTCGACCCTAGCATGGCCTTCCAGTGCCTGGGCGATTTTCAGCGCTGAGTCTGACATTGCCCGGACCCGCAGATCCAGAGTCTCCATCCCTTTCAGCAGGATCCAGGCGTTGAACGGCGAGATCGCTCCTCCCGTATGCTTGAGGTAGGGCTCAAGCGTGCCGCGGATGAACTCGCGCGTTCCCAGCACGACGCCTCCCAGACATCGTCCCTGCCCGTCGATATGCTTGGTTGCCGAGTAAACAACGATGTCCGCGCCCAGTTCCAGAGCGCGTGAATAGATTGGCGTCGTGAAGACATTGTCCACTATGACCGTGGCTCCAGCAGCATGGGCGATCTCGGAAACCTCCTTCAGATCGACCAGTTCCAGCGTCGGGTTCGAGAGACTTTCAAGGAAGACTGCCGACGTGCCAGGACGGACGGCCGCTCTCCACTGAGCGGTATCCGCCCCATCGACGAAGGTTACCTCAATGCCGAAGCGCGGCAGAAGTTCCTCGACGATATAGAGACACGATCCGAACAGCGCACGGGAACTGACGACGTGATCGCCTGCCTTCAGCATCGACATGAGTGAAGCGTTGACGGCCGCCATGCCGCTTGCCGTGGCGAAGGCGTCTTCGGTGCCTTCGAGCGCGGCGACGCGGTCTTCGAACATCCTAACCGTAGGATTACCGTAACGGGCATAGATGTATTCGTCGTCGGCCGCCTTGATGAAGCGGGCCTCCGCCTGCTCTGCGCTCGCGTAGGCGAAACCCTGTGTCAGATAAAGCGCCTCTGCCATCTCGCCATATCGGCCGCGCCGAATCCCATCATGCACCAGTCCAGTGCGTGCGCTCCAACCCTTGCCCATAGTCCGCGCCCCCATTGCCGCGCATAGAAAACCCCCGCCGCTTCGAGCGCCGGGGGTCTGTGTCCCTGACCTCTTTAGCGGCTGTTTTACGTGGCCCGCAATCCGGTGTACAAATCGCCACGGACTGACGGATACCTCCTTGTCGTCTGACTGTCAATTCCACCCTGAATTCGAGCACCCCGCACAGGGTGCCAGGAAGTGAACGGTCCACCCAGCAGACGTTCAGGAGCCGCACATCCAGAGTCCGGAGCCACTCCGCGTTCAGGTAGCGTTCCTACGGAAACTTCCAGCCAGGCTGGATTCAGACCAGGCGATGATCCCGCTGGCGATGCGGATCAGATGTGGCATCATTCCACGGGATGCTCACACTCCACACATCAACCTAAGGACAACCATGGATGGAGCAGAGGAAGCGCGGAAACCATCCACTCGGTTCCTGCCCTGTCTCGCTAGAACCAGCCTGGCGCGACAGGTTCAGGTGAGGGTGCTTATCCCATTCGCTCCCTCCTTGATGATTTCGCTCTGCATCCCATCAGTCACTACCATCTTCAGAGGGCTGTCCGTATTTCTGGAACAGGCTGGCCTGCGCCAGGAAAAACGCAAATGTCCCGATCGTCAGCCCAAAAGTCTTGAAACTCACCCAGATATCGGTCGGAAAGCTGCGCCAGACGATTTCATTGAGTACGGCGAGCAGAACGCAGAACAGTGTCAGCCGACGCGTGAGGATCATCCAGCCTTCCTCGGTCAATGGTAAGGTTTCTCCGATCGCAAACCGAAGGTATGATCGTTCACGAAGAAGACCAAAGCCAAGAATCGCTGCGAACAGCGCATAGATCATGGTCGGCTTCATCTTGAAGAAACGCTCATCGTTAAGCCAGACCGTCAGTGCCCCGAACACGGTGACCAGAACGAGGGTGGCCACCTGCATTCCGCTAAGCTTTCCGGTCATGCGCCAGGTCGCCAAGGTGGCCAGGGCCAGAAGCGGAATGAAGCACGCCGTAACGACGACAAAACCGGAATATTCGGTTTCGAAAAGGGTCAGCGTCTGGTCACGCATAAGCAGGTAACCGACAAAGAATGCGATGATCGGCCCCATTTCGAGCGCCATTTTCAGTCCGGGCCGTACCTGATCGCCTGCCATCCGATTTCCTTTCATTGACCTAGTTCAACTATGACTGCTCCCGCCGCAATCAAGACTATCAGGATCAACCGCCATGGACCGATCGAATCCCTGAGAAAGATCCAGCCTATTGCCGCGGCAAACACTGGAGATGTCTCGCGAAGTACCGCTGCCTCCCCCACCTTGTCGAGCCGGGTCGCCAGCATAATCGATCCAAAACTGAAGAAAGCGACAATGCCACCAATCACACCGCGAACGAAAAGCGGGGCGAAAGGTGGAGGATCCGGCATGCGACGCCACCGCACATAGGCAATCATCGGCATCACAAAGCCGTCGATCAGGAAGAACCAGGCCAGGAACGTGAATGGGTCAGCCGTCGCGCGGATACCGAAAGCGTCATAGGTCGTATATGCCGCGACGAAACCGCCGGTGATGAACGCCATGACAAGCGCAGCGGGAAGGAGGTCACGGTCGACGGTCAGGAACAGAAGGTTATATACAGCCAGTCCAAAGATGCCCGTCAGCAGCACCAGGACACCAAACCATTGAGTAACGGTGAAAATCTCCCCGAATATGATATACGCGCCAATGACGGTGAAGAGAGGCGCGGTGCCTCGCACGACCGGATAGACCACCGTATAGTTGCCCCGGGTATAGGCCATGGCCTGGGCAAGCTTGTAGCCAGTATGAATGAGGAGAGCGCCCAAAAAGATCGGCCACATGTGGGGCTCAGGAAACGGTACCACAAAGAGTGCGACAGGCGCGGCCATCAGACCATAGCAGGCGTCAATCGCACCGCGGGACAACCACGGATCATGGCGCCCCTTCTGCAATGCGCCGAATACGGCATGAAGCGCCGCGGCCGATATGGCAAGCACCAGCGCCAGCTGCTCTCCAGCCACGGTGCCTTCAAGTGAGACTAACCAGGCACTCACGGTCAGGATGTCATTTCCAGAATGGAGGCGATTGCGGCAGGTACCCTAATGGTGCCTCCGAATCACGCTCAGCCCACCAGGCGAGCCAGTCCGTCATGCGTCGACACCGGTCAAGGCCGTGGCGAACTCTTCGGGATCGAATGGCGCAAGATCCTCGATCCGCTCACCTATGCCAATGGCGTGAATCGGAAGTCCGAACCGATCGGCCAGCGCCACCAGCACACCGCCCTTTGCCGTTCCATCCAGTTTGGTCATCACGAGCCCCGAAACGTCGGCAACCTTCTGGAAGATTTCGACCTGACGCAGAGCGTTCTGACCCGTACCGGCATCAAGAACGAGGAGCGTGTTGTGGGGAGCGGTCCCATCCCTCTTGCGGATGACACGGACAATCTTGGCCAGTTCCTCCATAAGATCCGTACGGTTATGCAGCCGGCCGGCAGTGTCGATCATCAGCAGATCCGCGCCTTCCGCCTCGGCACGTGCCATGGCGTCAAAGGCTAGGCTGGCCGGATCCGAGCCTTCAGGAGCGGTCATTACGGGAACACCCGCACGGTCGCCCCAGATCTGGAGCTGTTCCACCGCCGCGGCACGGAAGGTATCACCTGCGGCGATCACAACGGACTTCCCTGCAGCCCTGAATTGGCTGGCAAGCTTGCCAATAGTTGTGGTCTTTCCCGACCCATTCACACCCACAACCAGCACCACCTGCGGTCTTTTCTGATAGAGCGGCATGGGCCTGGCGACCGGCTCCATGATGCGGGCGACCTCTTCCATCAGCAGTCGCTTGATCTCGCCGGCGCTAAGTCTCTTTCCGAAATGGCTTTCGGCAAGATTGCCTGTGACCCGAAGCGCCGTGTCGACTCCCATATCCGCGGTGATCAGCAGTTCCTCAAGACTCAGGAGCATATCGTCATCGAGAACCCGTCGACTGACCGTGGGCTGTGCGCCTCGACCCAGCAGCTTTCCAACCAGGCCCGGTTTCCGGTCCGGTATTCCGGCCTCGCCATCAGGCGATGGCGGGAATGAAGAATAGGGATCGGCACCGCTGTCCGGTGTGTCAGCCTCCTCCTTGCCGCCACTACCGACTATCGCTTCGAGACCCTTTCCGAGCTTCGAAGATGATCGGACAAGCCGCTCCTTCAGCACCTGAAAAAACGCCATGCTCTTCCGTCCATTGTGGTCCGCGGGCTGGGGTAATTCGATTCGGCCTGACATGAAAGAGGCGGAATGCCGACTGTGTAGATGACCCTATGCCAGGACAGGGAATCAAGACCTTGGTGAGCTCTGATCTTCCGGCATGGTACATGGATCCGGAACAGGTGGTCGGAGAGGTATGTGACGGGCGGAAGTCCACACGAATCCAGCCGGTGCATCGGACATCGCCTGCTCCGACCGGTGGATCAGGCGACTGGGTAGAACCAAGTCACTGACCCGGGACCGACATGGGCTGGCAGGCTAACGAAACGCATATCCGTTTCAGATCAGGGTGGCCTGCTCCGGTGGCGGATTCTTTCTCTTCCGGGGCTGTCTGGCACCGAGACGTAGCCTCCCATCGACGAATTCTATCTCCAGGCTAGAGCTTACCTCGGCCTGAGCCCTGGTGGTGAGCACCGCGCCATTCCCGCGAACGACCGCATAGCCCCGCCTTAGCGTCTCAGCATATCCAAGCGTCTGGCGAAGCCGTTCAAGGCCCTCCAGTCGCATCGTGCAGTCAGTGACCTTCGCTGCCGCAGCCGTCTTCAGCCGCGCGGCCATCTGGTCACAGGCAGCCCGTTTCCGATCCAGGTCGCTCTGCAGTGCAGAGGGCCGCAGACGAACCGATCGTTGCTCCAGCGCACGCCGAAGATCCCGCAGGGAGCGATGAAGGCCTGGGGTCAGTCGACCTTCGACCTGCGCAAGGCGCCTCCTCTGGTCGGAGAGGGAGCGCGACAGTGTGGCTGGATGCAGCAGAGAGGTGGATTCAGCCAAGCGGATCCTTTTGATCTGTGCCAGTGCAGCCAACGCTTTCGGCAACCGTCCACACCACAGGTCCAACCATTGTGAGGCAGCTGAGGTCAGAGATTCAGGCTTTGGCAGCGCGCGACCGAGATCCACGAGCCGCTGCCTGCGCAGATTCAGCGTCTGCTCCATCGCACGGATCTGCCGGGCATCGATGCCTTCAACCCGAGTGATGAGTTCCAGTCGTACCGGCACGGCCAGTTCCGCCGCTGCCGTTGGAGTCGGCGCACGGCAGTCAGCAGCAAAGTCAATCAGCGTCGTATCAGTTTCATGGCCTACTGCGGATATCAGGGGGATGTCCGACGCCGCCGCGGCACGTACCACGGATTCCTCGTTGAAGCCCCAGAGGTCCTCCACCGAACCACCACCCCGCGCGACGATCAGCAGGTCGGGCCGAGCGATCGGCCCATGTGCTGGAAGCTCATTGAAGCCGCGGATCGCCCGACTCACCTCCGGCGCGCAGCGTTCGCCCTGTACGGCAACCGGCCAGATCAGCACCCTACGGGGAAATCTGTCACGTAGGCGGTGCAGGATGTCCCTAATGACGGCCCCGGACGGCGACGTTATCACACCTATCACTTCGGGCAGAAACGGAAGTGGTTTTTTTCGTTCCTGCGCGAACAGCCCTTCCGCCTCAAGCGCTTTGCGGCGCCGATCGAGCATAGCCATCAAGGCACCAACCCCCGCTGGCCGGATGTTCTCGATGACGATCTGGTATTTCGACTGGCCTCCGAATGTGGTCAGCCGCCCGGTGACGACAACCTCAAGGCCCTCTTCCGGCCTGGTGCGCATCCGATTTGCCGTCCCCTTCCAGATCACCCCGGAAAGGACGTTCCTATCGTCCTTAAGGTCCAGATAGATGTGACCTGACCTGGGACGGCTGACCCGCCCGACCTCCCCGCGTACGCGGACATGGCCAAATTCTCCCTCGACCACACGGCGAATCGCACCCGAGAGTTCTGAAACCGTGAATTCGGGAGCGTTGCCACCCCGCTCTTGGGCTTCATCAGGGCCCCTGAAGATGTCGGACATGTCGCTGCCTTGTGCCATTTGCCGCACGAGTCTAGAACGCCAGAGGCTTGGGGGGAAGGGCGCGATGAACATCCTGATACTGGGCGGCGGCGGTCGAGAGCATTCGCTTGCCTGGGCCGTGATGCAGAATCCCAAATGCGACCGGTTAATCGTGGCACCCGGCAATGCTGGCATCGCGGCCATCGCTGAATGCGCGTCCCTTGATATCGAGGACGGTGCTGCCGTCGCCGAATTCGCAGTGGCAAACAGTGTGGATTTCGTGCTGATCGGCCCCGAAGCCCCACTTGCGGCGGGAGTAGCCGACCGTCTGCGCGAGGCAGGTCTGCTCTGCCTCGGCCCGAATCGGGAAGCAGCGCGACTGGAGACGTCCAAACGGTTCGCCAAGGAAATCTGCGATGCCTGCGGCGCCCCTACCGCGACATGGGCGCGTTTCACGAACGCCGAAAGCGCGAGAGACCACGTGAAGGTGACCGGCGCTCCAATCGTGATCAAGGCTGATGGGCTTGCGGGAGGTAAAGGCGTCATCGTGGCGGAGGATGATGAAGCGGCGCTTGAGGCTGTTGACAGAATGTTTGGCGGCGCCTTTGGAGCGGCCAGCGCTGAAGTCGTCATCGAAGAGTTCATGGCCGGAGAGGAAGCGTCGCTGTTTGCCCTCTGTGATGGCACCACCGTGCTTCCGGTTGGCACTGCACAGGACCACAAACGCGCCTTTGAGGGAGATTGCGGACCCAACACGGGCGGCATGGGCGCCTATTCACCGGCGCCAGTCCTGAGCCCAGCGATGGAAAGGCGGGCACTGGACGAGATTGTCAGGCCATGTCTGGCTGAAATGGCACGGCGTGGAATGCCATATCAGGGCGTGCTCTACGCAGGCCTTATGATCTCGGACGACACACCTCGGTTAGTTGAATTCAACGTCCGTTTTGGAGATCCGGAATGCCAGGCACTGATGATGCGCCTTGGCGCGCAGGCGCTGGATCTAATGCATGCCTGCGCTGAGGGACGGCTTGACGGGGCTAGGGTCAATTGGGCCAAAGACCATGCGCTATCGGTGGTAATGGCGGCGAAGGGATACCCTGGCGAATACGGGAAGGGATCCGAGATTCACGGACTTGGTGATTGCCTCGAGGATAGCCGTCACGTGGTGTTCCATGCAGGCACGGCACTGACTGACGGCAGGATTGTCGCATCCGGAGGACGGGTGCTGAACCCGACCGCTAGAGGAGACAGCTTGGCGGAGGCGGCGGAGCAGGCCTATGCGCTGGCGGACAGGATTGACTGGCCTGAAGGTTTCTTTCGGCGCGACATCGGCTGGAGGGCATTGCGCGGCGACTGATTCGTTTCGCGCCGAGACCGTGCCGGCTTGCGTTCCCGCTCCTGACCGCGCCGACTGAATCGGCATAAAGCGGATCGAGTCTGATCGGTCAGGATCACGACTTCAGATGTGAAGACATCCTGCAGGCGCAAACCGGGAGGCCGCAGATGCCCCAGCTGGGGAACCGCCGGTTCAGTTCCCGCACGGCATGACCTGAAGCTCAGATCTGTTTTTCGGGCATCTGGACGACCAGGCCGTCAATTGCGTCGGTTACCTTGATCTGACAGGTCAGCCGCGAGCGGTCCGGGTTAGGCTCATACGCGAAATCGAGCATGTCCGCCTCCATGATTTCCTTGGGCGGGAGTTTATCGACCCATTCGGGGTCGACATAGACATGGCAGGTGGAACAGGCGCAGGCTCCTCCACAATCCGCCTCGATTCCCGGGATGCCGTTGTCGCGGGCACCCTCCATCACGGTCAGCCCGTTCGCGACGTTGACCTCATGGCGGGTGCCATTATACTCGATATAGGTAATCCTGGCCATGCTTAGTCCCTTTGGCGTCTCGATTTCCGAAGTTGCGAAATATGCACTTGCAGCGCGATGTGCCAGTCACTTTCCGGCAGTATTCCGACTTCCTGACCGCATACAAGATTTTCCCGCCCGTACTCCATATGCGCCCTACACTGCCTTGGCCCCGACGACAACCGGCCGCACCTGCTGGAGGCACTGCCGCTGAACAGGCATCTCCCGTTCTGTCAGCCGTCCCGTGGCGCGACGACCACCGCAGCGGGACCTGTAAAGGCGTGCCAGCTACCAGGCGCAGTGACCGGCGTGACCCCTATCGCACTGGAAGATGAAGGTAGGGGTTTCAGCGTCATTTTCTGAAGCGGTATCCAAGAGTGGTTTCATCGAACGCCAGTCGACGGGAGGCTCCCGCGCAAATCCAGGCGGAGACAGTGCAACAACAACATCCGCACCATGACCTCCGGGCAGTCCGAGGAAATCGTGCCGCCACTCACCCACATGCTACAGCCTCAGGAAGGCCAAAGGGGGAACTCACGCGACGCAGCCTCTCGTTTGTCACTTCACGGCTCCGGAACCGGACGGGTCAGGACAAACGAGGCAGCCGCCCCCATGCAGAGAAACTGGATCAGTAGAATCCACCACGTGAGACCCAGCAGTAGGGAAATGACGAACACAGCCACCATCATCAGGACAGCAAGCCGCTTGGCGCCAGTGGAGATGGCACCCTTGGCTTCCCAGTTTCTGATGTGGGGCCCGAACCACGCATGCCCGACCAGCCAGGCGCGGGCACGGGGTGAGCCCCTCGCGAATAGGAATGCCGCCAGGAGAATGAAAGGTGTCGTAGGGAGCACTGGAAGCACCATGCCGAGCAGGCCGAAACCCACCGCGATCCAGCCAAGCACGAGACAGACCAGCCGCGTCATGCCGACGGCCTGTCCCGACCAGGCGCCTGGAACAGCATACGCCGGTGGCACGGGCGTTTCCCCTGTGACCATTGGAACAGCGCGCCACAGCTCTCCGCCCCCTGCCGTTCTTCCAGCGATAGCATGGTCAGCATCGTTCCCCCAGGACACCAGCATGGAGAAACCAGGTCTGATTTCCCCTCGCGCGCGTCTCATGGCCTGATATAAGCGCCATCTGACAATCCCGGAGGGTTCCGATGACCGGTGAACTGTCACCCATAGATATCGCAAAGTGTGCCGCTGCCAGGTTTGCGGCAGATTCCGTAAAGGACGGAATGAAGATCGGCCTCGGCACCGGTTCGACCGCCGCGTGGCTGGTACGCCGACTTGGCGAGCGGATCCAGGATGAAGGTCTAGGCATTGCCGGTGTGCCCACATCAGAAGCGACGGCGGAACTGGCCCGGGAGGTCGGAGTGCCGATCATCGCGCTGGACGAGGCCGGAACGCTGGATCTCACGATTGACGGTGCCGACGAATTCGATTCGGGCTTCCGTCTGATCAAGGGGGGTGGCGGGGCACTGTTGCGCGAGAAGATCGTTGCCATGGCATCAGACCGGATGCTCGTCATCGCTGACGAATCCAAGCATGTGAGGCGGCTTGGGAAGTTCCCCCTTCCTGTCGAGATTCTTCCATTCGGAAGCCTGGCCACCAGGATTCTCGTTGAGAAAAGGCTTGCGGAGCTAGGCATGTCAGGCCGAGAAGTCAGACAACGGCTGTCTGGCGGGGCACCGTTCATCACGGATTGTGGCAACCATATCCTTGACCTGCACCTGAACCGCATCGACAACCCCCACTGGCTGAACCGGGAACTGAATTCCCTACCCGGCGTCATTGAGAACGGGCTCTTTGTCGATATATGCGACATGGTGGTCATCGGCCATAGGGATGGACGGGTTGAAGTGAAGGGCATCGAAGAGTCCAAGGAAACGAACGGCACAGCCAGCGCGGAGAACAGCAGGAACCTGTTCGTGGACCTGTAAGGGCGGAAATGGACGCGAATTGGATCCTGGATCTGTGGAACGACATTCTGCGGGAGCCCGGAAGGCACCGCGCAATGCAAAAGTCAGTTTACGGATTGCCGCCAGTAGGCTGTCAGTGCCAGAACGGATCGCGTCCCGACAGAGCTGCATTGAACATTCGGCCACTACTGGATCAGGAGTGACAGATGGCGTTTGACTATGACCTCTTTGTTATTGGTGGTGGATCTGGCGGAGTCCGCGCCGCACGGATGGCGGCCGAAACCGGTGCCCGGGTGGCGCTGGCGGAGGAATACCGGGTTGGTGGCACCTGCGTCATTCGGGGATGCGTTCCCAAGAAGCTGATGGTGTTTGCGTCAGGGCATTCTGCCTCAATGGCGAACGCGGCCGCATATGGCTGGGAGGTGCACACTGGCGGATTTGACTGGCAGAAATTCTGGCCGCGCCTGCGCGCCGAGCTTGACCGTCTGGAAGGCATCTATCGAGCCAATCTCAAACGTGCCGGGGTCACTGTCCTTGACCAGCGGGCGGTGATCCTTGATCCCCACACGGTCGAGCTGGAAGACGGCCGTAAGGCTGTCTCAAAACATATCCTCATCGCGACTGGTGGCAGACCGTTTCTGCCACCGAAAACACCGGGAATTGAACTCGCCAGCACCTCCAACGATGTGTTCCTGATGCCAGAACTGCCGAAATCGGTACTGATTGTCGGCGGGGGCTATATTGCCTGTGAATTTTCCTGCATATTCAACGGATTTGGAGTGAACACCACTCAATATTACCGCGGCACGCAGATCCTTCGCGGTTTCGACGGCGATGCGCGCAACCATATCGCCAGCCTAATGCGCGAGCGCGGCATCGCGCTCAATGTCAGCACCGACGTGGCGAGCATGGAGCGGCGTAACGGTGAAATCCTGGTCAGGACCGTCAACAGGCGCGAGGCGACATTCGAGCGGGTGATCTACGCCACGGGCCGGGTTCCAAACACTGCCGGACTGGGACTGGAGCGGGCAGGAGTTGCGCTCGGAAGTGATGGGAGCGTCGAGGTGGATGACTGGAGTCAGACGCGGGTACCGTCGGTCTATGCCGTCGGAGACGTGACCAATCGGGTCAATCTGACACCAGTGGCGATCCGCGAAGGCGCGGCATTCGTCGAGACGGTCTTCAAAGCCAACCCCACCAAGGTCAACCACGCGAACATTCCGAGCGCGGTGTTCACACAGCCGGAACTTGGCACAGTGGGGCTGACCGAAGAGCAAGCCTCCGCACTGGAAGAGATCGAGGTCTATTCGACATCGTTCCGGCCGATGCAGAACAGCTTCATCGACAGGAACGAGCAGGTGTTCTTCAAGCTGATCGTATCGAGAGCAACCCGCAGGGTTCTTGGCGTGCATCTGGTTGCGGACGGCGCTGGCGAACTGATACAGCTTGCAGGAGTTGCCCTTCAGTCTGGCGCCACCAAGGAAGCCTTTGACGCGACGGTGGCGGTGCATCCAACAATGTCCGAGGAAATGGTATTGATGAGGAGTCCTGTACGGAAGGCTTGAATTCTCCGGTCAAAAGGCGCATTTCAGGAGAACAGGACGCGGGCGAAACAAAAGGGAAAGGCGGTTAGATGGCGGATAGAGGAAGCGGACCCTGGGGCAGCGGAGGCGGTGACAGGGACCACGGCGGCGGTCGTCGACCGGACGGGGAAAGCCCACAGATACCGGAAATCGATGCAATCGTTCGGAAAGGCCAGGAACAGCTCCGCGTTCTCATGGGCGGTGGACAGGGCGGCCGACCGAATGGCAGCGATAGAGGCGGTGGCCCACGGTTCAGCAGGGGCACCATCGTGATCGGCGTGCTCGCCGTGATCGCGCTCTGGCTCTATGCCTCCCTTTACACCGTGAAGCCGGAGGAGCAGTCGGTCGAACTGTTCCTCGGCAGCTATTCCGCCACCGGGAATCCGGGCCTGAACTTTGCACCATGGCCCGTCGTGTCCAAGCAGGTCATCCCGGTGACACGCGAACAGACGGAGACGATTGGCGTGGCTGGGGCCCGGGGAAACGACAGCGGGTTGATGCTGACCACTGACGAGAACATCGTTGACCTGGACTTCCAGGTGGTCTGGAACATCAACGATCCCGCGAAGTTCCTGTTCAACCTGCGCGATCCGGAAGCCACGATTCGTGCGGTGTCGGAATCGGCCATGCGTGAGATCATCGCGGCTTCGGAACTGGCGCCAATCCTGAACCGGGACCGGGCGATCATCGCCGAAGACGCCCTGCTGCTCATTCAGGAAACGCTGAACAGCTATGAATCAGGCGTCAATATCGTCCGTGTCAACCTCGACAAGGCTGACCCGCCACGCGAGGTGATCGACGCTTTCCGGGAAGTTCAGGCAGCGGAACAGGAACGCGACCGTCTCGAACGTCAGGCCGATGCATATGCGAACAGGGTCCTCGCCGGCGCACGCGGAGAGGCGGCGCAGACCCTGGAGCAGGCTGAAGCCTATCGCGCACAGGTCGTGAACGAGGCCGAAGGTGAAGCCGCACGCTTCGTTTCGGTCCTGAACGAGTACAGGAACGCGCCAGAAGTCACGCGCAAGCGTCTCTATATCGAGACGATGGAACAGGTTCTGGGCGATGTTGAAAAAATCATTCTTGACGAGGGCGTTTCCGGCAACGGCAGCGGACAGGGCGTGGTGCCCTATCTGCCTCTGAACGAGCTTCGCCGCGGTTCAACGGGAGGGAACTGAGCAATGCGACGGTCAACAATTCTGCTTCCGGTCATCGTGGTGGTTGTAGCCTCGGTCCTGAGTGCGATCTTTATCGTGGAAGAGCGCGAAAAGGCGCTGGTACTGCAGTTCGGGCAGATCAGGTCGGTTAAGGAAGATCCGGGACTGGCATTCAAGATTCCGCTGATCCAGGAAGTCGTGCGCTATGATGATCGAATCCTTTCACTTGACACGCCGCCGACCGAGGTAACGCCGTCCGATGATCGGCGTCTGGTCGTCGATGCCTTCGCGCGTTACCGCATCGCCGATGTCGTGCAGTTCCGGCAAGCGGTAGGCGTCGGCGGGGTGCGCAGCGGCGAGGACCGGCTGGAAGGCATCCTGAATGCGCAGATCCGCGCGGTGCTGGGTTCCGAAGGCGTAACCTCAAACACGATCCTGTCGGCGGATCGCGCCACACTGATGTCGCGAATCACCACACAGTCTCGCGAGCGCGCAAGGCCACTCGGGCTGGAGGTGATAGACGTGCGTCTCAAGCAGACCAACCTTCCGTCACAGAACCTCGACGCGACTTTCGCCAGGATGCGTGCGGAACGGGAGCGGGAAGCGGCCGACGAGATCGCCCGCGGCGAGGAGGCTGCCCAGCGCGTTCGGGCGCAGGCTGACCGAACAGTCGTTGAACTGACCTCGGAGGCAAGTCGTGAAGCCGAGATCGTGCGCGGTGAAGCCGATGCCGAGCGGAACCGCATCTATGCCGAAGCATTTGGCCAGGATGAGGAGTTCTTTGAGTTCTACCGCTCCCTTTCGGCATATTCACGGTCTCTGCAGGGTGCGAACTCGACGCTCGTCATCACGCCGGATAGCGAGTTCTTCAACTACCTGGACAGCGCGACGGGCCGCGACGCGATTCGGTGATGGCGACGATCATCCTTGCGATCGGCCTGGTATTCTGTCTTGAGGGGCTGGCGTTTGCGCTGGCCCCTGCCCGTCTTGAGGATCTCCTCAGGGCACTCAGCAGAATTCCGGTTGACACGAGGCGATTTATCGGACTTGGCGTTCTTGCTGTCGGCGTGCTGCTCGTATGGATTGCGAAAGAGCTGAACGTCTGATCCCCGCCCGCTTCCCGATTCCGGGCGAACCGCACTGTCACGGAGCGATTGACTGAAGTCGGGGCGGGTGGTTGTGTTTGCGTTAGCTACCGCAGTCCGTATTTCACCCAGGGAAGCGGGAAACCCGATGTGGTGGCCCCAAGTGACTGTCCATGATAGAGATTCCGGGCTTCGGCGGCACCATCACGGGCGGTTCGCAGTCGCACCGGTGCCGTAGTCGAGATCACAGACCCCCCGACTGCCAAGTGCGAGAGCTATCACTACTGGAATTTCGTCATCGCGGTCAGGAAATATTGACGTCAACATTACTGAAATACAGGCGGACGGGGTGAAAATGTCCAGGGCCGGGAGACGGTCTTTGAGGATACCCCGCTCCCATACCGGCAATGCTGCCCACCGCGGGCCTTATGAAACTCATGCAATCAGGCATCCGATGGTGATCGGTGGCGGCAACGGATACATTGATATCACCGGGTGCAGATATGCATAGCGATGGTATCTTCCCATATCCCCTATAAGGTTATTATTAATTCGACCAATAGTCAATGATGTTCTTTCAAGAGCGGTGACACCAATCAGGGGGAATGATTTACGAAAGTGCCCGTCAGCCACTTCACATACGTAACGCGCCTCCCACTCACCCAGCCACACGAATCCGCCCAGGGCATCGCGACTGCCAGAATGTGGATGTGATCGGTATCACTATCGCGAACGGCAATTCACTGGGTCTCATCCGGAATCCCCATGCCGGACAGGAAATCCGCCGCCACCGATTCCCAGCGCTCGGCGCTCAGACGCTCACCGAGTGGCAGTGACAGACTGAAGTGCTACGCCGGGCGTCTGATGTCCGGCCGTAGCTGGCGGGTCGCGCTGAACTCCGCTGCCAGCTGGCGCGGAGTTTTGCCGGACAGGCTGCCGCCAACGCGCTCGGCATCCTTCGCGGATTTGCCGTCGGTATCCAGGGCGTAATCGAGCAGCCCGAGAAAACCGGCACCACGGCTAATCTTCGCGATCATCGCCGCCTCCATGACGTTTCGCGCCTGCGCCGATCCGCTCGCTGCGCACCGCCGCCAGCAGCTGAGCGCGGGCTGTAGCACCGTCCACGCCAGACAGCCTGCCTATGAATTCCAAATAGCACATTATCATGTCAACAGGCGAGCGGCCCGTCATTACGAGGATAGAAGGTCAGATACATGTCACGCTCACCATCTTTATACGCGGGGCGGACAAGAATTTGCAGATCGGTGGCTTCTACAGTTCCGGCAACCCCGCAACTCATCCGGGTCCAGCCATTTTCCGGAACATAAAGTGCATAAACCGCAGATCCGTCGGCATTGACGCAGTATCCTTCCGGCCAGTCCCCGTTCCAATCCGGGCGGCGCGGCACTCCGGGAAACTCGTTTTCATCAAGCTGTGGCCCGTCCATCAGGATACCGACACTGCCATTGGCCTCGATCAGAGGTGCTATGGACCTGAGGATCTGGTCTGGCGAAATGGTTCCGTCAGGTAAGGCGCTGATGGCGCCGGGCGGGACCGGCACGGCCTCGTGCCTTAACCGATGTGGTGCAGCCCGTCAGGGCTACGGCAGCGACAAGCGCCACCAAAACCGTTTTCCACCTCATCTCCTTCACTCGCCGCCCTGTCTTGCACTGCCGTGACCCGTGTGATCTGGAAGCGGTTCGTCACATTCATGCAGGACATCACCATTGTCAGCCACAACGCGGTCAAAGTAGTGGCGGGAATCTCTGTCGATGCACCGCACGAGGCTTGCCATGCTACCGTCAGCCTGCCGCAGCCAGCCTTCAACGACCGTCAGACGCAGCTTGTCCCTTGATCTGAGTCCTAAACGCTTCAGCTTGCCCGTCACGCGATCCCCGACCTTCATCCTCTCTTCCACCTTTGACCAGACATGCGACCCCAGATTGCCCGAACCGCATTTCGGACGCCGTTCGAAACACCGTCCGAAAAGTTCATCACAGTCGAGACACCTGCCTAGCCGCATGACTTCCATCTGATTCTCTGAACCTGATTGTTTCGGCAGACGTCTATCACGTATCACGCCGCGACCCGTTGCGAGACGCCTGTTTGCCGACCATCGTGACTGCTATCTGTAGCTATAGAGACCTGCAATCATAATCGCCTCGCTGCAGGAACCCCCGCCCGTCGTCGCTTCGCTCCTAGGGCGACCTCAAGGGTGGTTTGGTTTGCCGGCAGGGAGCGGTGACAGGGAAGGGTGGGACGCTATCAGCCCCATCGGAAGCTGTCCCACAAGATCATTTTTCTGCGCTGGCCGATCCTTGACAGTGTAGCCGCTAATCTGCAAGTATCGTCATAAGCGTATGAGCGATGCGCCGACAGTCACGGCTAGCCGGGATCATGGACATGGCGGTTACGAACAACGGCTATCAGCGGCAGGATCTGGCGCGTCATCCGATGGTGGTAGCGCTTGCATCGGCGCTTGCGTCCGTTCTTCTGGCGGGGCTTCTGGCAGCGCTGGGCTGGCTGGTGGTTAACGTTTCGGACCTGAAAGCGGGACAGGAACGGCTTTCCATCGAGATGGACGGCATCAACCAGGAAGTCGCAGGCATCAGGCGGGACATTGCGGACCTGAAGGCGGGACAGGAACGGCTTTCCAACGAGATCAGGGCGCTGGTGTCATCACAGCCTCCCACCGAATAGCGATCCCGCCACCATCTCCCAATCATTCCTCCCCGTCGGCAAAACTACCCCCTTGGGTGTCGCCCTAGGAGCGAAGCGACGACGCGCGGGGGGTCATGAAAAAGCGCGCCGAAGGCGCACCTTCTTGTCCATCAGCTACGGAGAGGCGCTGTCGGCTTCGGCGGGTGCTCCTGGTTCCGGGTTTGGGACGGCTGACGGGGTGACGCCTTCGACGGGACCCGGGCTGGTGGCTGGCGCGGTCTGGATGACGATGGGGACGGGAGTCGGGAATGGTCGACTGTCGCGAGTGGCGATGAAAGACACCGAGAACGGCAAGGGCGATGATGGTGACACCGAGGCCAACGCTACCAATGGTGTAGACCAGTTACCGCGTCTCGCGCCTTGCGGCTTCTTTGTCACGGCTGGCCATGTCCTGCCTGAGGTCAGCGAAAGCGGCAACGTTATCGGAGCGAAAGCGCTCAAGAGCGCCGGCATATTGCTCCTGCATGGTGTTCATGCGCTCTTCCTGCACGGACAGTTGCCGGACAGTTGCCGGGCCAGTTCGTGTTGTCCGGCGCTTCGCTCATATCATGAAATCTAGATCAGGTATGCATCGTCAAGGAGAGATACTGAGAGATGTAGGGGTATCGCATGAATTGCATACCCTGAGAATCCGGAGCAAGAAGCCGTCGTTCCAGCCCACCAGCTGCGACCGATCAAGCTTCGGTGGCCACCCGCAACAGGGGCGCTCTCGCAGCCCGTCTGGATCGTCTTCACCGTGAGGAAGAACCCGATCACGAAATGTCCACAGGCAGACATGGGTGCGCCATGCAATCCCGGCACGCGTCAGTTTCCCGTCAGTAACGTGGGCGATCACCTGCAGCCAGTTGCGCTGCCAAGGCCGAGGGCACCTGCACTTCCCTGCCGGCCGCCTGATCCCTTCCGCTGAGTGGTCGGTATGCGTAATGCCAGTCCTCTTCGACATGATCGTCTCCATCCTGAGTCGCGAACCTCAGGATATCGGACAAACGCCCTGACCACATACATCCTGTACGAATCACCAGAAAATTTGGGGTCTATATACCTGACACCACAAAGGGGTTTCGCTCCCCCATTGGTCAAAATGACTCCGGTGGGCGGGCGGATTCCGGGGGGCAGTGGATTTCTGCCCGGTTTGTAGTGTCTGGTATATAGACCTCTTCGTTTTCGGTCAGGATATCTTACAACAATGACGTGGAATAGCTCTTCGGTCTGTACTGCGGGCGTCCGCTGTATGTCTTGTTCGCGCACGGATCAGCTGCGATAGCTCGTGGGCAGTTTGCACGCCCAATGAGGCTTGCGTACGAGAAATGCGTCCAATTCGACATCTCATTGCTGTAGCCACACACCGCCCAACCACCTGCGTTAATCGGGGATCGTTGATCTCGGCCGGAAGTCTTCACCCACATTCACGCATGGCCTGTATATCGCCATCCCCGTGGCCTCAGCCAATATGCGGCGCAGTATTTCAGTTGTCAATTCTCGAAAACTCGACTGCAGGTCGCTACAGATATGACGCCCGATCCGGAAAGAGCCCTATCTGCGACGTGCGGTGACCGCGGCGAAAACCCCATTCGCGGATAAAGCGGTTCAGCCCGATGATTGCGGGCCGACTGCTGTCAATCCGGGTCTGGCCCCGCCGATGGACGCATTGATCGGGCGAAAATCACGATGATTGCAGGCTGAAGCGATTCTCCACCGAACGGGCAAAGCGGCAGGAATTCAAGATGGTGCTTCGCAAGAAGCTGCCACCGATTCATGTGTCAGGAAAGGTGGAGCCGCGTGACCAGCATCTTTACTCGGACCGCGATCCACACACACCGGAAATGGATATTCAGTGATCACGGAACCAGCGCCGTGAAGGATGAATATTCGCTCAAACGGTATGTTCCTTTCAGGGCAGGACAGCCAATCCCATAGTCCTGATCTGGAATCCTGATAACGGGCATTGCCCAGGCCAGGCCAGTTGTCGTATATGAGCAGCCAGTTCCGGGTATAATCGGGACGGCCACGAAGACGACGGCTTTCAAGCCTTTCGGCCTTTTTCTGGATGACCCATGCCATGACCTCTGCCCAATCTCTTTCCACTTGATCACCCATGCGAGGAAGAGGATTGTTGCAACCACAGGCGATCCTTTGAATTTCCTCTTTTCGCTGCTTGGATCTTTTGGGTGGCTGCCGCACACCTGGAAGATATCTTCCAGGACGCTGCAGGGCCTCGATTTCGTATCCATTCCTAATGGCGTCAATTTCCGCCCAGTCCGGATGTACCGCTTCGGTCAGGTCGATTCCGATGCGTCCAGACCGCTGTGGTAGTACGAAGTCCGGCCCATCCTGCTCAAATCTCCCCTGATGTTCGATCCGCACCGGAAATTCGAGCAGTTCAGACTGGGAAACCGCGAGCAGGAAGTGCTGCATCTGCCATTTTTCGGATTGTTCCTTTCGCTCCAGCTTGTCCTCTTTCTTTGGTTGTTCCTGGTGCTGGTTTTCTGGTTTCAGTTCCCTTAGAGGAACATCGATCCTGGTCCTGATGAGGATATCGCGAAGTTTTTCGGGTGTCTCGGCCTCAATTGGAAACATGTTGAATTCTCTCCGAGATCGTTGTTGAGTGCTTCGGGACTAGCACGGAAACGAAATGCGAACAACCACCGGAAGCCGTCCTGTAGGGCTATCGCTTTTGAACCTCCATTTTCCGGGCCTGCTCGCTGAGGTCGGCGGCAGCCCGAACCAGTCCGGGCAGGATGTCATGGTCCCAGCCCGCCATCCTGATCCTGCCCCGCATCGGCACCCCTTTCCGCTCCTTCGCGGACCTCACCCGGTCCGTCGCCATCCGCCGCATCATGACCAGGTTCTCCGGGCCGCTGCCGGTCCGGTTCCCCGTCCGGTCCCGTTCATCGCGACGTCGAGGGCCCGGTGAAGGCCGTTCCCGATGCGCCAGTGGGCACGGACCGCTTCCGGCAGCCGCTCCGGCCAAAGCTTCCCACTCATGACGAATACAGGATCCCGGCCGCCGTTCCGTCCCGGGTCTCCCGCGTCGCACCGCCCGCCGCTAGGCCGGGCCAGTCATGGGGCTCCCGCAGCCAGTCAACGTCGTGGACCGCCCGTGTCCTCCTGGTCCCGGTGCGGCCGTGCCCCTTTTCCACCAGCTCTCCAGAAACGGCGGTGTCCGCAGACATCCGCTGGTCCCCCATGTAAAGCGCCACATCCCCGTGCAGGCTCCCCTGGTTGCCCTCGGCGCCAGGACATGATCGCCGCCACAGGCCGTGACCCGTTCCGCCGTCGCCCTCCGGGTATGCATCGCACCGTCGGTCACCGTCCTGCCCCTGAGGCCGGGAAGGTCCAGGAGTGCGGGCATCGCCGTGACCCCGTTCGACCTGCCGGAGACCCTCACCTGGCCCGGCACGACCCCCGCCCGGTCGCGAAGGCCTGGACCGGATGGAGCGCGGAGCGCTCCGTTGCGTCGGCGAAGGACCGCCTGAGGGCCCTGCCGTCAATCGCGGTCACGCCGTCGCCGGGCCGTTCGGCCCAGCCTCCCGCCAGCCGGAGCGGGGCGGCGTTGAGGTCCTTCGGATCCAGCGCGCTGAACGGGCCGAACAGCGCGTCGTGGCCCGGAATGCCGTGTTCCAGCTTCGTGAAGCGGGGCGGGAAACTTTCCCTGCACCGCCCGAAAAACGCCATATCCGAACAACCCTCACCCCTCAGAGGGTGACCGGGAGAGCGATCACGAGCATTTCGTGGAGGTCGTGGCGGGTCGCGTTGCTGCGGCGGGGGTCCCCGCCCCTCGAAAATCACCTTCAGGTCCTGCATTTTCTGCCCCATCCGCCTGTTTTTCTGGCATATTGGCATCAATGGGTTTTCATTCGCAACGGTTTTCATTTCAAGAGCGATAGCCCTAGCCGTCCTGTAGATTCATTATTCCGCCGCCACCGTCGTGCTTGACGGCACAGCCACCAACTGACAGTGTGCCACCATGAGCGATGCGGAGCGAGTCTCGGCCTGTCATGGGGTAGCCGTCATTGTCGCCGCGTTCGTCTCAATTGTGGCGTGGATACTTGCAGGGAAGGCGATGCAGGACGCGACGCTATCGGTGATGTTGCAGCGGATGCTGCAGGAGAACACCCGCTACTAGCCCATCGGCTCCGCCGGGATGGGGAGATGGACGCTTTTGTGGCCAACCAGATCAAGGCAGAGAGGGACGTACCGGGAGAACGGGCTGACAGAGGATCACGGTGGGATGGTGATGACGCGGGAGCTGATGGTGGAGGCGCTGCTGGACTACCCGGGCAGGCCGCAGCCGCAGCTGGACCCGATGCGGGTGGACCTCACCGAAACATACGCCTTGATGGACGCGCTGACGCCCTGACAGGACGCCGCTGCAGAAGCGCGTGACAACATCCTCGCCATGTGCTGCACAGACGAAAGAACACCTGCCTTCAGGACATTTTCCCGCAGAGTCCGAACCAGGGCGCGGATACGCGCCGAGCAGGCATTCCGCTGACGCTAAATGCTTGGGCGAAGAACGTTTGTCCTTCTGATACCGCCGCCGTAACCGTATCGCCAGCTTGATGCGTCGTTGGCGATTACGGCATGGCCTTGCAGTGCTTCCTGGGCATAGAGACCATCGGGCAGCACAGCGGTCGCGACCATCGTCAGGGAGACGCGCCCCCTTGTTCCCGGTGCGAGACGTAGAGCCGCCTCGCCTCGCCGACGTCGATGCCAGCCACCCCGCACAGGCGCGCAAGCGCACGCCGCCGGGAATGACCCCCCAGAACGTAGTCCAGCTCAAGAAGCTGGCAGAGGTCATTGACGAAGAGCCCGCTCACGCCCATGTCGAGCAGGGCCTCCGTCACTGGTGAGTAGCTGGCCACCACCGTTGAGTAGGCCTCCATCACCTCCATCTCCACGCCATCCACGAAGCGGACAACCTCGGTGCCAGAAAGCCGCGTGGCGCTGCGGCGCAGCGACGGAACATGAAGCGGATCGAGCGTCCACTCCAAGCACTCGCCCGTCCGGCGGTCGCGCAGCCTCCAGACCGTCCGGGGCGATGACGTCGCGAGCCACCGCAGGTGGGCGATGAGGCGGATCATGGTGCGCCACCAGAACCGCGGGGCCGCGAGAAGCATGCCCCACAGCGTCCGAAGGAGCGTTGCGCAGGGCGTTGGCGTCGGGCACCGGCTGACGCTCGCTCTCCGTCGTTCTCCTGAGCGTCGCGCCTCCGTCGTCCGAGGCGAGGACGATGCCGGCGTGGATGCCGCGGACGCGGCGCAGCGCCCGATAGGCCGCCCGGTAGGTCTGGTGCCGGACATCCGATACCGGACGGCACAACGCCGGATCATGGCCGCGATGACCTTCCCGGTACCGCTCAACCTCACAGACGTGAAATGTCGTTCCCATGTCGCTCTCCCGTAAAGCAATAGGGATGGTTCCATTTCTCTGGCTCTGTGTGGAGTCGCCGGCTCGACATCCGAGCATTTCACGCGATGCGAAACACCAGCAAGGGCCCGATTTCCCTCACGGAGCGCGCTTTGGCACCCCGAATGCGCGGCACTGCTGCGCACAGGCCATGAGAGGCCACTACAGTGCCGGAAGCACCAGGTGCTCCCAACCTTTCCTTTGCCGCGCCACGCGCCATGCCCGCTCCCGGGACGAAATTTCGGCATTTGGAAAAAGGCGGGAACCACCCGGTGCGTTTACGCCTCCCTAGTTGTAGCGACTGCAGTCATAATCGCCGGGCCCGCAATCATCGTGATTTTCAGCCCAATCGTTCCGATCACCGATCTCGCTCACTGCCACAGCATGAACGGCGTCATTCCGGGAAATGTCCGTCCAGTACCCTGTAGACGCTCATGCGCGAGATGCCGAGGTCGCGGGCGATCCTCGCCTTGGGGACGCCCACCTCCGCGAGGCGGCGGACCTCGCCGTCGTCCACGGATTTCCGGCGGCCCCCCTGTAGATGCCCCGCGCCTTCGCCGCCTCGATGCCCGCACGCTGCCGCTCCCGGATGAATTTCAGCTCCATGTCGGCCACCATGCCGAGGACCGTGACGACGAGGCGGCCCATGTCGCCCGCCGTCGACACCTCCGGTTCAAGCACCCGCAGCGACGCGCCCCTGCCCTCCAGCTCGTGCACCAGGTTCAGCACGTCGCGGACCGAGCGGCCGAGGCGGTCGAGCCGGTGGACCACCAGCTCGTCCCCGTCGCGCAGGAACCGCATGACGGTCTCCAGCTCCCCGCGGCCCTCCCGCGAGGCACCCAAAACGGTCTCGGAGCGCACTACATCGCATCCCGCGGCTTCCGGCGCAGCCCGCTGTATCCCGGGCTCTTGGCCCGGAAAGCTGACGCGGGCTGATCCGATCCTGGCCATGGGGATCCGTCACATTGGGGTGGTGTCTCACCGATGCCATAATATTATGCCCATCGCAACCCGATTGTGACGTTTCGGCGTGTCATATCTCCATGTCCCATAAGGCTATACCCGAATGTGACTTCCGGCCGGATGTCGCTTCGCCGGTTTCCGTTATGGGTGCCGCAGGAGCCGGTCAGGGAAATACCGGTTTCCCGACCACGGGCGGGCCCGATACTTCCGGTTGATCCGCGCCTGTCCCGCGTCTAGCTTCCCATCATGAGTCAGACGCCGGATAACCCTGTCCTAGAGCACCTGAGGAAAATTCAGGTCGAACGGGCGGCCGTGCGCGACGAAATCTGGGAAGTGCGGACCCGGCAGGCTGAAACGCACAGTGCCGTCCTCGCGGTCCAGCCGATGTTTGGCGGATTTGCGATAAACGGCCCCACGATTACACCAGTCAGGTAACCGGTAAGGATCGCCTGACAGTTCGCCGCCGCCGGACAGTCGCGGGCTTCACCGGCAGATCGTCGAGCTGAAAGAGAACAGGAACACCTTGCGGGCCGACATTGCTGCAACGCCTGAGCGGTTCCGCGCGGACCTGTCCAGGCGGTACACCGACACCACTTCGGCCATTGCGGGACTTAAGGAGGCCATGGACGAAGCGAAAACCAAAGCGGCAAGGCGGGAAACGCGGCTTGCCTTCGGAGCCCCCGCGCTCCTGGCCGCGTTCGTCCCAGTGGTGGCGTGGATGCTGTCCTAGCTGTAGCGACCCGCAATCATGATCGCTTCAGCCCGCAGTCGGGCCGTACAGGCCGATCATCCCTTTCGTGAGGGTCGGCATGCGGAATGCCCCTATCGCACCCCGGCGGGCGGGACATATGGCGAACGCCCTGGAACCAGTCCCGGCAAGCGCACATCATCCCGGCTCCGTCAAGTTTCGTCTCGTACATGCCCGCTCCGTAAAGCCTCGCCCACCTCATGTCCGCGCCGTACAGGTTGGCGCCAGACATGTCCGCCCTGTGCATTATGGCATGCCTGAGATCCTCCCCTTCCATGCCCGCCCCGTTCAGGTTCGTCCACGGAAGTCCGCCCGCGTCAGGTCGGCTCCCTGGAGGCTGGCGCCGCGAAAGTTCGCCATCTCCATATCGGCATGGCTGATGGCGGGGTCTATATACCTGACACCACAAAGGGGTTTTCGCTCCCCCACTGGTCAAAATATCTCTGGTGGGCGGGCGGATTCGGGGGCCTGTGGATTTCTGCTAGGTTTATGGTGTCAGGTATATTGACTCCGAAAATTTCACGAAACACCAGGGTCCGTTGACATTTGAACGTCAGGACCGAATCGGCTACGGTGCCCTCTACAAAGGCCGAAACGGCCATTCAGGCAATCGAGGGCAGTATGATGAGCGAAGGCAGGCAGGTCCTGACGGATGACATGTGGGAACGGGTAGAGGACATCCTTCCGGGCAGGCAGGGTGACCCGGGAGTGACGGCGGCGGACAACCGTCTTTTCCCTGAGGCGGTTCTGTGGCGCACCCGGATGGGGGTCCAGTGGCGCGACCTTCCGGAACGTTTCGGAAAGTGGAACAGCGTCTTCAAACGGTTCCGGCGCTGGGTGGTGGGCGGCGTTTTCGACCGTGTTTTCGAGAGGTTATCCGGCGAGTTCGATTTTGAGTACGTCTGCGTCGACGGCACGGTGATGCGGGCGCACCAGAAGGCGGCCGGCGGAAAAGGGGGGCCTCGGGCCAGGGGCTCGGACGCTCGCGGGGAGGCCTGACCAGCAAGGTCCTGGCGATGACCGACGCGCTCGGCTACCTGGTCGACATCGCCATCCTTCCGGGCCAGGCCCACGACCTGAAGGGGCTGCCGCAGCTTCTGGAGGGCCGGACTTTCGGGGCGCTGGTCGCGGACCGGGCGTTCGACGCCGACTGGCTGGTCTCCGAGCTGGAGCGGCGCGAATCGGCGGTGGTGATTCCGTCGCGGTCGAACAGGAAGGTTGTGCGTGAGCATGACCGGGTGATATATGGCTGGCGCCACCAGATAGAGAATTTCTTCGCCAGAATCAAAGAGTTCCGGGCCGTCGCGACACGCTACGACAAAACGGCGGCAAGCTTTCGGGCGACGTTTCTTCTGGCGGCGGCCGTGATCGCCGCCAGATGATTGTCAACGGACCCCTAAACAGCAGATGTTCAGTTTCCGTTCATGATTCCTTTCTCATTCTGATTGGTATGGTCCCCTATTGGACCCCTATCAGACCCCTATTGGACCCCTATCAGACCCCTATCAGACCCCTATAATACCAATCAGAAAAAGTAATAACCCATAGGCAGGCCTCCTGGCGGCGTCGGCGCTCACCATGGCGTGGCCCATTCCCTCGCCGTTGATCGATTTGACCTTTTCGGACGACCGGATGAAGCGGTTCCACACGTCGCCGACGGTGGCCATGACATGGTCGGCGGTCGCGAAGACCCTGTTGGAGAGGTGGTTCCGTTTCAGGAAGGGGAACACCTGCTCCGCCGGGCTGGGCTCCGGGCCGTAGGGCGGCAGGTGGAGCAGGGAGACGTTCGGGGAGATGATCGGATCGCGCGACCGGTGCCAGCCCGCCCCGTCGGAAACGACGACCGTGTGGCGCACCTCGGGGACAGCACCGCCGATGTCCTGGAGATGGCGGTTCATCTCCGTCGTGTTCGCCCGGGGGCGGATGTGACCGACGGCGGTTTCGGTCGCCCGACGAAGGGTGGCGAACGGGTAGCGGTAGCCGTAGCGGTGGTCGCACGGGATCCGCGGCCTAGTCCCCCGGAGCGCCCAGACCCGCGACAGCATGCCCTTCCGTCCCGTCCGTGCCTCGTCCCGGAACCATATGTCGACGGAGCCGGGCGGCGTTCTCTCCGGCACGCTGGCCTTCGCCAACCCGCTGAAACCGCTTCGGAATTCCTCTCGCCCCCCGGGATCCGCCCCGGGGTGGACCGGACGCGGCGACAGCCGCCGGAAACCCAGCCCGCGCAGTGTCCTGTGCAGGCCGTCAGGGGACAGGGACCTGCCGAACTCCCGTCCGGCCTTCGCGTGGAGGGTCGCGACGGTCCAGCAGGAGACGCCGTCCTCCTCCGAGGATCCCGCGTCCACTCAGCCCGCCAGCCGCTCCCGCCCGGCTCCATCAAGCTTCGGCGGGCATCCGCCGCGCGGGCGGATCCGCAGGGCGTCCAGATCGCCCCCGTTGTAGAGGACAACCCAGTCGCGGAGGGTCTGCAGCCCGACTTTCGCCAGCTCCGCGATCCTGGTGCGCGTCAGGGTTCCCGCGACCGCCCGCAGCCGCCTGCGCCCGCGGTGGCACCTGCGCCTTTCAGCGAGCAGCCTGATCCCCTCCTCCGTGTGGTCGGTGCGCGTGATCCCGATGCGTTTCGGCATGGCCGTCTCCATCCTGAAGTGTAACAGCCACAAGATACGGGAAGGGCGCTCCGGCTGCACGCATCGATTGGAACTGGCGCACATTTCCGCGCTCCGCCTATGAGTCTTTACTTTTTCCGATTGGTATAAGACCCCTATTGGACCCCTATCAGACCCCTAACAGACCCCTATTGGACCCTATCAGATTTCAACGATGAGTAGCGAGGCTCTCTCCCGAGCCTATGCTCGCCTCCAGCGGGCCGCCAAGCCAACCCCAGTGGAGAACACTAGGCCATGATCTCTCAATACGGCAAGCGCTCTTCTCACCTGACGCGGGGTCGTATTTAAAGGCAAACGGGCGTAAATTTCGCGAAACGGCAATCCCCGGCCCTCAGAATCCAGCAATTCAAGGATCGCCCTCTGTGTCTCGTTCAGACCCAAGGCATGTGACAATGCCGGAACGTAGGCCTTGTCGCCTGCAGTGCTTCTTTCGGCGATTTCAACGATGCGGGCAGGGGCCTGGAAGCGAACCGTAACGCATCCTCTGGCATCCTCGATTTCCGGCTGTGGCAAACCGGCCATTGCCGTCAATTCCGCCATTTTCAAAGTTCCCCTGCCCCAGCGTTCAATGATGCCGCGCCGGTAGAATGCGTCGGCAATCAATGGGTTCCAGGGAATGGATTCATGCGGAGCAAACAGCATTTCAGGCGTCAGCCCGAAATGCAGTGTTCCCGTTGACGTTACTTCTAGGCGATCATCGTAGATTGCAACGCCAACCGAACCACCACCAATTGAGTAATCCCGATGGCAGAAGGCGTTTGCCAGGGCCTCGCGCGTCGCCAGCGGCGGAAAGAGCGGTTCGTCAACCCGGTCCAGACGACCTTCCTCAATGCGCCCGGCTATGGGCAGGCTGTCGCGCAGGAAGCGTTCAGCGACCCTCAGCAGCGTAAAGACGTTACCGTGAAACTGACGGTTGTCGAGGAAATCGGTCCGATCGACTCCCCTGAAGCGGGCGACACGGAGCAGGCACTGCGGCATTGAGAACTGTATCCGTTCCTCGTTACCAAACAGTGCGGCAGCCGCGCGCAACAGGATGCCGTTTCGGAACAGTCCAAGGCCACGCAGCAATTCAATTGAGTCACGTGTTCCTGGATCCTTCAGGCGACCCCGGCGAATGGCCTCTTCGACAGTGATACGGATCTCGTTTTCATCGAGATCGCTCAGCGACCACCCGTCGGCCAATTGGTTCTCCCACCGCTGTTCGCTGTGCATACGCTCGAACAGCATGCGGTTGCATTCCTCGGCCGCCATGACACGCGTCGTGTTTCCAACCCGGCGATAGGCCCTACCCTGGTATCGGTACGGTTTCGTGGGCCCCTGGCCTACGGACACCATGACGACCTCGCGGTCTTGTATGTCTGAACCAATCAGAAAGAATCCTGAGGATGATGTTGTGGAAAGTTTTCCACACCTGTGGAAAACTCCGCGCCGGCTGTGCGGGAACGCGGCGCTTCCGCCGGTCCGGAACCTCGTGCATCATGCAAGAAGGGATTCCCTCTCCGCACAGCCGTACGGAGAGGGATGCGGGGCAGCCGCCCCGCGAAGGCGGGTCGGGCCGTGATGGTCTTGGCCGAAGGGCCGTGCGGGAGCCCGCCCGCCCGCCTTCACCGCCGTCCTTCCGCGTCCCTGGATGGATGCCTGGGTAGGACCCGAATCAACCGCAAGAAGAGGAGCGGAAGGACATGACAGACAGGATAGTGGCGGGAATCGACGTGAGCAAGAGCCGGCTGGACGTCCACGCTAACGGCGATGACGGGGGCTTCGCGAACGGAAAGGAGGGATTCCGGGCCCTGCACGGATGGCTCCGCGAACGCGGCGTGACTCACGTGGTGGTCGAGGCCACCGGGCGGTACCACCGCCAGCTGCACCAGTCGCTACACGACAGGGGCTACATCGTGCACGTCGTCAATCCCCTGCGGGCGCGCCGTTTCGCCGAGGCGCTCGGCCAGGTCGCGAAGTCCGACCGGATCGACGCGAGGGCGCTGGCCGCCTTCGGGGAGGTCGGCGGGCTGCCGGCCGCACAGCCGAAACCCGAGGCGCTGCAGGAACTCGAACGCCTGCTGGTCGCCCGCGAGGCGCTCGTCGACACGCGCACTTCCCTGACCGCCCGGATCCGGGAGATCGGCGGGACGACGGCCGCGGCCGCGGCCCTGAAGAGGGCGCTGGCCGGGATCGTGGAGGAGATCGGCGTGCTCGATGCCGGGATCGCGACGGCGATCGACGCGGATCCCGGGCTGGCCCGGCGCCGGGACATCCTCGTGAGCGTCCCGGGGATCGGGCCGGTGACCGCTGCCGCCCTGATCTGCTGGATGCCGGAGCTCGGGACCCTCGGAAGCCGGCAGGCGGCGGCGCTCCTGGGTGTCGCCCCCTTCGCCAGGGATAGCGGAACGCTGTCAGGGGCGAGGCGCATCCGCGGCGGGCGACGCAGGCCCCGCGACGTGCTCTACATGGCGGCGATGACGGCCGTGTGCTGGAACCCGGCGATGAAGGAGATGTACGAACGGCTCACGGCGGCGGGCAAGGCCCACCGGGTCGCGCTGGTCGCGGTGATGCGGAAACTCGTGATCCTCACGAACGTCCTGCTGCGCGACGGGCGCGGATGGTCCCCGGACGCGCCGGTTACGGCACCGTCATGACACCCGCCTGTGGAAAGAATGTGGAAAAGTGGGGAAAAGATCCGGAAAGACCGCGGAAAATGCCCTGAAACCCCTTGAAACGAGACATGGATGCTCCTGCGAAGGGTACCCGCTCGACGGTAGGAAAGGTGGGAGGATCGATTCTTGCGAGTTCCTCGCTGACTTCCTCGATGGTGCGTTCGCTGACCTGCTGGCCATCCACCTGGCCTTTGGAAGTTACACCGAACAGCACATGACCACCCCGTAGGTTAAGCATGGCGCAGACGGTCTTCGTCGCTTCACGGCGCAAACCAGTCGTTTTCTTGAATTCCAGTGTCTCGGATTCACCCGCTGCGACCATGGCAGTGATTCGATCACGGATCATAATTGCCTCCCACCCGACCTGGACTCCGCTTCCACGAAAGGCTCAGGTAGGTTCCCGACAATACGGGTGGTCTCCATGCTGACGTGTACGATCCGGGCGAAAAGCGGGTATCAGATCGCGTGGGTCGTCGAACCATTCATTAGGGTCGTTGACTATGCCGCTGTCCCTGTCCTGCTTCATACGATAGCGATCCATGAACCATTCGAGCGGTGTTCTTCCATTGACCTTGTAACCATGTGCCTCAGGAGGAATACCGGCAAGCCGGATCTGGTCGTTGATGATCAGCACAGTCCTGTTATCGTCCGCGTACCGCATCGCCCGAGTGCCAATTCGGTAGTCCGCCGGGCTTGGCTCTCCAGAGCCGGAGAACAGGATCTCAAGCGGATATTCCCCACAGGTCTCATACCCGAGATGGAGTTCGGCGAGCGTCCGCCCAGCATGGGCGAAACCCCGGAAATCCGCCGCAAGTGGGATTCGCGGCAGTGCCTTCGCTAGATCGTCGGTGAAGCGCTCACGGTATGCGGGCGCGTGAAGGAGCCCGTAGACGTAATCGAATATGTCATCCTTGGTGACCGTGCAGTCGCTGTAATGAGTTCGAAAAGCGCGCAGCGCCGTATCGGAAACATTGTCGATGCGCTCCAGATTCATTCTGACTCCGGGTAGCAAACTCTGCCCGTCATCATCCGGCCTACGGTACCGATAACGGGGGAAACACTGGCCCTTCGATATCAGTTCGAGGTCGGGCATTGTATCGACCAAGAGCGCCGAGAACGGTTTGGTCGAGCCCACGCCCGGAACGCAGATGGCGCGGTTCTCTGTGTCTGCAAACGGGAATATACTGTCCTGCTGGTATTTTCTCTGGGCGAACATGTAATCAACATAACAATGCTGCCTGACGAAAGGCCGGTATTGCGTCGCCCATATGTTGTCTTCCGAATACAGAATCCGCTTCCGCCGCCGCAGACTGTTCTTCAGCTCACTATCCCATCTGACTCCGGAAGAATGGCTAGCTATGATTTCGTCTATCGTCGCGTCAGCACACGCTGGATCCCGGAGACTATGCACTGCACCCATGTAGTCCCTGACCATCCTACGAGCGTTTTCTGCGCAAGCATCACGCGAGAAATTATAAACATATGCATCCCGGCCAGACTTGTAGCCGTTGCTAAACAAACCGAAAATCGCCTTGTCCGCCTTCTTGGCCTTGGCCGCTTTCGTACCCAACGGGTAGAAACTCTGGAACGCCTCATCACGCTGGCTAATCCAGTCATGGTAGTGATCAGGCTCGATTTCCAGCCAGTCGTCGATTCCGGCGATGGAGCCCCATTCGCACAATAGATCAAGCTTTTCTTCACGTTTCAGATAATCGCCGATATCGCGATACAGGATACGACAGTCATCATGCGCCGCATCAGGGTTCTTCACCAGAACCGTGATCGCCACCGGCGCACGGGAACCCTGGCCAAATACCTTTCCTCCTTCACGGCGCGAGCGCTCTCCTTGGGTGCGCTGATTCCCCCGCAAACTCAGGACGTAAATGGACGTGAATTCCTCAGCCAGACAGGCCCGCACACCGGAATCCACATTGCCATCGATCCACGAACCGTTGGTGACGAAAGCGAGAACACCTTGTATACCAATCCGATCCGAGGCCCAGCGGATCGCCATCTTGTAGGTATCATAGAGGCTGTTCTTGTTCGTCGCCCTGGATCGGGCAGCGTAAGTCTCAGCAACACGCCGCTCCAACTCGGGATAGTCGACATTCGGATTGTCATCCGCCGAACTCCTCTGCCCCGTAGACCACGGCGGGTTGCCGACGATGACCTGAATCGGCAGCTTCTGTTGGCGCTCGGCGCGTTCACTGTTGTCGGGTAGCCAGTCCTTCGGAAAGCCGGTTCGCTCGGTATGAAGGTTGAAAGTATCGGTCAGCACGATGCCGCCGAAGGGCTCGTAACCACACTCCTCACCCACGCGCCCGCGAAACGCTTCCTCAATGTGGATCGCGGCAATGTAATAGGCGAGCAGGACTATCTCGTTGGCGTGAAGTTCCCCGCGGAACTTGCGTCGAATGTCCGCATCGCGAAGGAGCGCTGACTGCAGAAACCGGACAAGGAAGATACCGGTTCCGGTAAATGGATCAAGGACATGCACGCCTTCGTCGCTCAGGCCCCGCCCGAACTCGGTGCGCAAAGCGTGGTCCGCGCTCGCCAGGATGAAGTCCACGATCTCAACCGGTGTATAGACTATACCGAGGCGATCGGCGTCTTTCTTCATCGCGGTAGCGAAGAATTTCTCATAGAGTTCCATCAGCACGCGCTGGCGGGCTTCAGGATTGTCGAGGCCGCGGGCGCGAAGACGCACGCTCTCGTAGAACCCTTCCAGATCTCGGGTCTCGTTCTCTAGCCCGAACTCCCCAAAATCCCGCCTGAGCGCATCCAGTGCCCGCGCTACCGGGTTGCCACCAGCAAAGTCGTAGCCCTCGAACAGCGCCTCGAACACCGGGCGGGTAAGAATGTGCTGCGCCATCATGTCCGTGGCGCCCACTGTCGTGATCGAGTCGTTGATCGAAACCCTGAGCTCCTCGTGGAACGCTTCGAACCATTCCTGAAGGGCATCGTTTTCAGGACTCTCAAGCAGGTCACCGATGCGGATCACCAGGCGAGTGAAAATGCCCGCGACATCCTTCGCCCAGCTTTCCCAATATTTCCGGTCACCACATTTCTCGACGATCTTCGCATAGAACGCGTCCGGCGGCAGATCAAGCGGCGGGAAGGGCAACCCCCGTTCCCGCAGGCCGCTGTCATCTCCGCCCAGCCCGCCACTGCTGAAGATGATCCGTTCGGTCGGCTGATTGTTCAGGTCAATCTGGTTGATTTCCGCATCGAACCGATCGTCATGCGAACGCAGTGCCCGCAATACGCTCCAGACAGCGGCAAACCGCTCATTGTTGTTGAGCGCAGCAGCCGGGTCGGCACCCGAAGGAACCGCGACCGGCAGCACGATATAGCCATAGGACTTGCCCTCCGCCCTCCTCATGGCGCGCCCCACCGCCTGCACGATGTCGACCTGACTGCTGCGTGGGTTCATGAACAGCACCGCGTCGAGCGCCGGCACATCGATGCCTTCGGACAGGCAGCGCGCATTGGAGAGAATGCGACAGGTGCCGTCGGTGGAGCCCTTCAGCCATTCGATCCGGGCCTTTCGGTCCAGCGCATGATGCTTGCCATCGACATGGCGTACCTCGCAGCTAAGCGTCTCCCTTGTCTCCGCCTCAGGTAATTGCGCGGTAGCCTGCTCGATGACACCGTTCCAATGCTTCTCCAGCCGCTCTGAAGCCCTTATGACGTTGGTAAACGCGATGGCACAGCGAACCGGCTGGATCTTGCCATCATCTGGCTGCTTGTCCTCCGGATTCTGCAACGCCCGCCAGCACCCAACGATCTTGGCCGCATCAGTCAGGTTTATCTCGCTGCTGTCCGAGGCGAGATGCGCCTGCAGGGCAGCACTTGCCTGACTCTCCGATACGCTGAGGACCACAACTTTGTAATCCGACAGCAGTTCCTGTTCTACCGCCCGCGAGAAGGGCAGCCGATGGAATTCAGGCCCGTAGACCGCCTCGTCGTCCATCGAGAACACCTCGACGTCGTGGCTTGCCGCTTTGCTGCGGGCAGCCGCCGTGTAAAGACGCGGGGTGGCAGTCATGTAGAGGCGTTTCGCCGCTTGAATGCGATTACCATCATGGACTAGCACAAATGGCGAGGTCCTGTCCCCAGGCCGCTCAATACCCGTGGTCCGATGGGCCTCGTCGCAGAGCACAAGATCGAAAGGTGGTGCACCGTCCTTCTGCGCCTCCTCGACCAGGGCAAGCGAGTGATAGGTACAGAAAACCACGGTCATTTTCTCTTTGGACTGCGAATCGCGTAGCGCCTTGCCGATGAGTGCTGGATCCGTGGTTACGGGAATCTCCAGCTCCAGGAACGAGGCGTCCTCGTCTTGGCGCCCAGCCCGAGTGTCGGAACATATGCCGATATAGCTTTGCGGTAATGTCCGCTGCTCCGCCCACTCGCGCATCGACTGCTGGAACAGGGAGATCGATGGAACCAGATTGAGCACCTGTCCGCCAGGACCGGCGACCGCCTCTGCAATGCGCAGTGCCGTAAAGGTCTTGCCGGTGCCGCAGGCCATGACCAGCTTGCCGCGGTCGTGCTCGCGGAACCCAGCCACCACATCGTCCAAAGCCGCTTTCTGGTGGGGTCTGAGACTGTACCGCCTATGCCACAGGGAGAGATCTTCGGGCTGCTCCCTTATCAGATCAGGCCAGTCAAATGGACGGCTCGCAAGATCACCAAAACGGAGGTGCCGACAGGCAGGCCTCACATGCCTGACCGTCTTGGCTGCATTCGGCCCCCACCCGTCGCCGGTATCCACAATAATGCGGGCAGTGAAGGGCTCCCGTGCTGAGGCCGAGATGAATGAATCGATATGCGCTTTCGATATCCTCGTGCCCGGGGCATAGCATTTGCACTGAATCGCGCAGTAACCACCCTCCCTTTCCGCCGCCACGAGGTCGATGCCGATGTCGCTGCCGTCGAAATCGGGGCGGATCGCAGCCCATTCCGACCACAACCATACCTGCGAGAACTGGTCCTGATACAAGGGATCAAGCGCAAAGAACCGTTTCATCAGCCGCTCGAACAGCCGACCCTTCTCGGCCTCCGTGCCAGCTATCGACCGGATATGGTCAAGAACGCGTTGGAATCCGTCGCTCATCCGTGCGGTTTCCTCTTACGGCATCGCAGGCGCAGTCGACACTCAGTTAGGAACTGGTGGAACATGAGAGAAAGCGCAAGCGCTGGGTCGCGCGCTCCTGCTCGCATACGAGCAGTCCTGTCCACCAGACTGCCAGGGTTTTTCGTTTGTTCCCGTCATCGGACCTCTTGTTGCCGACTGTCGCTCGAAACGCAAGCAAGGCCAAGCCTGTCAATTCGCGCCACATGGGAATCGCAACGCTCTGATCTCCACTCTCTCAATCGAAATTGCTGAAGCAGACGCCACTAAATTGTCGCAGTCTTCCGAGCCGGGGCATTGCTAATGCGATCCCGGAAGTGGCACCGCCGACAGATGTTCTGCGCGGCAGAGAGTCCGTGGGCCCCCGCCCATTACCGCACGGAACATCTCTTCCTACGCACGGCCAGCGCATCCTCATGAATTATCGCTTTCTGCGAAAGACCTCTGTAACGGTGATTTCACGAGGCTTTGAGAGAATGCTATCAGCAGTGGTATTGTGCATTTCAGCCTCTATGTAAATTCCAGAAAGAGCAGCTCGTCCGGCGATCGCCACCGCCCAGAGCAATTCAGACCGGAACAAAGGAGAAGAACCGTGAATAAACAGGCTATCACCACTTCCTATCCAGTCCGTGCGATCCGGATATTCGCCTTGAGTCTAGCAGTCCTGTTCGCACAGACGCTGACCGCCGCGGCGCACGACATGCCACAGAGCTTTGCCGACCTGGCCGAACAGGTAAGCCCTGCAGTGGTAAACATCACCACCTCAAGGCAGGTTGCCGCTTCGACGGACTCCAATCCCATCGTGCCAAGAGGCTCCCCTTACCAGAGATTCTTCCGTGACTTCCTGGAGCGCGACCAGGAACAGCAGAACCGCCCGCGACGCTCAACCAACCTGGGCTCGGGATTCGTGATCTCGAGCGACGGTCTGATCGTTACGAATTCACACGTGATCGAGTCCGCCGACGAGATCCAGGTCGAGTTCTTTTCAGGCGAGACCCTGCCAGCAACCATCGTCGGCCAGGATCCCAATACCGACATTGCCCTGCTGAAAGTGGAAAGCGAAACCTCCCTGCCCCATCTCGGCTTCGGCGATAGCGACATCGCTCGCGTCGGCGACTGGGTGATGGCCGTGGGCAACCCGCTGAACCAGGGATTTTCGGTCTCGGTCGGCATCATTTCGGCCAGAAACCGCACGCTGAGTGGCAGCTATGACGACTACATCCAGACCGACGCGGCCATCAACAGAGGCAATTCAGGCGGACCACTCTTTAACCTGGAAGGCGAGGTCATCGGCGTGAACACGGCGATCCTGTCTCCCGACGGCGGCTCCATCGGCATCGGCTTCGCCATGTCCGCAGCAGTTGTGTCCCCGGTCATTGAACAGCTGAAGGAATTCGGCGAAACACGGCGCGGCTGGCTCGGCGTCCACATCCAGGATGTTGACAGCGACGTTGCCAACGCACTAGGCCTCGACCTGGCGTCCGGAGCGCTTGTATCGCAGGTTATGGACGGCCCGGCACTGGAAGGTGGAGTCGAGACCGGAGACGTGATCCTGTCGTTTGACGGGAAGGACGTGCAGCACACCCGCCAGCTCGTCCGCATAGTTGGCGACACCGCGGTCGGTAAGGAAGTTGAGGTTGTCGTCTTCCGCGACGGTGAAACCAGGATACTGACAGTGACGCTGGGACGGCGTGAGGAAGCCGAACGTCTGATGCCCGCCAACGCACCTGCCCCCGACCCGATCGAACTGGACCTGCTTGGCCTGACCGTAACCGCGATAACGGACGAGGTCCGCGAAGAGCTGGGGCTGGCAAAGGATCTCGAAGGCCTTGTGGTGAGCGATGTCGATGAGACCGCACCCGCATATGACAAAGGCCTTCGTCGCGGCGACGTGATCACGGAAGCCGGACAGCAGAAGGTTCTGACTGTGGGTGACCTTGAAGACCGCATCGCCGAGGCAAAAGAGGCTGGTAGAAACTCGATCCTGATCCTGGTGCGGCGCGAAGGCTCTCCGATGTTTGTTGCACTACCTCTGGGATAGGAGAGTTTTCCACGAAAACCGAACGGGGCGCATCCATGCGCCCCGTCTGTCGGTCGGGTCAGTCACCATGAACGGCACGGCTGTCGGCTGGGGCCTGATCCCTATCGAACATTCCATAGTCACGCAGCACATGCGCGACTTTCAGCCTGTAGTCACTGAACAGACCCTTGCGACCCTCGGCCTGCGCCGATCGATGGGCCGCGAGCTGCCGCCAGCGCTATACCGCCTCGTCATCGCGGAAATAGGATAGCGAAAGAAGCTTGTTGGGGTTGGAGAGACTCTGGAAGCGCTCCACGGATATGAAACCATCGACTTCCTTCACCAATGGGCGCATGGCGGCGGCGACGTCGAGATAGTCATCCTGCCGACCATCGGCGGGCTCCACTTCGAAAATGATCGCAATCATGGCGAACTCCTTCTTGGAATCCAGGTGACAGTGATGCCATTCCGTTCCAGTAACAAGACCTCTGTCCAGGCAATGCCATGCCCATCAGCCAGAGTTCTCGTATCCGTCCCTGCGGGCGACCCGGATGTGGAAGCGGATTTGCGGCCATTCAGGTCGCTTTCAGTGGCGCTCCACACCCGTTCGCATCGCAGGATGAATGGCGACGCAGAGGAAAACCGATATGTTCGTTTCCGTCTTCGACATGTTCAAGGTGGGCGTGGGCCCCTCGTCCTCCCATACAATTGGACCAATGGTGGCGGCCGGTCGCTTTCTCGACACGCTGCGGAAATCGCCATTCAGCTTTCAGCGGCTGAAGGCGACTCTCTATGGCTCCCTTGCGTTTACCGGCGTGGGTCATGCAACGGATCGGGCGACGATCCTGGGCCTCGCGGGCTTCCGGCCAGAAAACTACGATGCAGACGCCGCCGAAAGGGCTCTCACCGAAATCGCGGAAACACGAACCGTGCGACCCGAGGGACTGCCGGAACTTGCCTTCGACCCCGCTTCAGACCTGATCTTCAACTTCGACGCTCCCCTGCCGGGCCATTCAAACGGCATGATCCTTGCCGCGTGTGACGCCCAGGGTGATGAGATACTGAAGGAGACCTATTACTCGATAGGTGGCGGATTCGTGCTCACCGAGGAGGAACTGGCAGCCGGAAGGAACCCGGGTGATGGAGCACCAGTGCCCTATCCCTTCAGTTCCGCCAAAGAAATGCTGGAGATGTGCGCCTCCGGGGGAGAATCTGTCGCAGCACTGAAACGCGCCAACGAACTGAGCCGGATGTCACCTACCGCGCTGGACAAGGGTCTTGCCCGAATCTGGCAGGTCATGCGCGAATGCATGAACCGTGGCCTTTCAACAGAGGGTCTGCTTCCGGGAGGTCTGCAGGTGAAACGCCGCGCCCGGCACATTCATCGGGCACTGCTGACCGAGCGCGGTCTGAACCTGACCGCACCCCACACGATCAATGACTGGATCAGCGTCTATGCAATGGCAGTGAACGAGGAGAATGCCGCAGGCGGCCAGGTCGTGACCGCCCCAACGAATGGCGCAGCCGGTGTCGTGCCCGCTGTGATCCGATACTGGCTTGACCATGTGCCGGACGCATCGCCTTCAGGGATTGGCGAGTTTCTGCTGACCGCCGCCGCCATCGGAGGGCTGATCAAGCACAACGCCTCAATCAGCGGTGCCGAATGCGGCTGCCAGGCTGAGGTCGGTAGCGCGTCGGCTATGGCGGCGGCTGGACTGTGCGCGGTGATGGGCGGCACGCCGGAACAGGTGGAAAACGCGGCCGAGATTGCGCTGGAGCATCACCTCGGCATGACATGCGACCCGGTGAAGGGACTCGTTCAGCTGCCCTGCATCGAGCGCAACGGGATTGGCGCCATCAAGGCGGTCAGCGCGGCATCACTTTCACTTCGTGGCGATGGCACCCATCTCGTCTCACTGGATGCCTGCATAGAGACAATGCGGCAGACCGGAAGTGACATGAACAGGAAATACAAGGAAACCGCACTCGGCGGACTGGCGGTCAACGTGCCGAACTGCTGAACGCTGCCATGAGGTGCATTGCGGCTGAACCACCAACAAGGAATCCCTGCGACGCCCCGACCCGGAGTGGGGAACACGGCAGATCCATATTGCACAGCCCCTTGACGCTGACACCACCTAACGAGACCACAAACAAGGTTGATTCATTCTCAATGGCTTCCAGCCCCCCAGGCAGGGGCCAGAGTCCCAATGACATAACGGCATCGCCAGCATGAACAGCGACCGGCCCCTGTTGGGCGTACTCCTCATGGTTGGATTCGCGTTGACCGTGCCCGGAATGGACGCGCTGGCAAAGCTTGCAGGCGACCGAATCCCGGTCGGACAGATCATCGCCTTCCGTTTCTGCATCCAGGTAATCCTGCTACTACCGCTCGCCTATATCCTTGGCCTTCTGCGATGCCCATCGCTGGCCGAGGCCTTTGGGCATTGTGCCCGTGCGGTCCTGATTCTGACTGCGACGGCACTTTTCTTCACGGCGCTGAGATTCATGTCCATCGCCGACGCGATCGCCATCTTCTTCGTTGAACCATTCATCCTGACCCTTCTTGGCGCAGCCTTTCTGGGTGAACGGGTCGGCTGGCGTCGGTTCATTGCATGTGTAACCGGCTTTTTTGGCGCGCTGCTGGTGATTCGGCCGAGTTTCCTAGCATTCGGTCCCGTCGCCCTGTTTCCTTTGGGGACTGCCGTCTGCTTCTCCCTCTACATGATACTCACCCGCCACACCGCACGATCGCTTCACCCGGTCGCGCTTCAGGCCTGGACCGCGGTCGCTGCATCGGCCCTGATCCTGCCTCTCCTGGTGGGATTCCAGGGTTCAGGCATAACACCCCTTGACCCAACGATGCCAGAAGGCAGGTACTGGGCCTATCTGATGGGAATTGGAATCGGATCAACCATAAGCCATCTTATGGTCTCAGGCGCCTTGCGCTTCGCCCCAACCGCAACTTTAGCACCTCTGCAGTATCTTGAAATCATTGCGGCTACGATACTCGGCTACCTTATTTTTTCCGACCTACCGGATGCCCAGGCCGTGATCGGTGTGGCGATCATCACCGGCTCGGGCCTGTTTGTCATCTGGCGCGAACGCCACCATGGCCAGGAGCGCTCAAAACAGGTGTGATCCGACGCCCGCGCTCCGCCGCTTCCTTTCGTGATACGTTACGGCGCGCGTCAATGGATCGTGGCCACGTGCTGCCCGGCATTCCCAAAGCGTACCGACAGCTGGTTCCGCAATCCGGATGGCGGACTGACCATCAGTTCTGGAGAGAACGAATCACCGCCGCGAGTTCGGAGCGGGGCAGGATCACCAGCATTCCCGCTGTTTCGGGTCGCAGGACAACGACGCTGGAAGAGGCCCTGTTTGAAGTCCCGACCCGCCCGGCGGGGTCGAAAACCAATCCAGAGGTAGACCAGGACAGGCCCGAGCTGAAACAGCGCATCCGCGCCATCGGAAACAGCGACACACGGGTTCCTATCGGGAGTTCCAGTTCCAGTTCTCCCGGTAGATGGAAACATATGTCGTGTTCACCAATGACAATGACGCGGCGGTCGGCATTGCGCACCAGAGAATTGTAGGTCGCCAGCTCATGGTCGATTCGCCTGCCGGTAAAACCTAGCGCCAGAACCAGCGGTGCCTTGATGTGGCGCAATGCCTTGTCGAAGTCAGTGCTGTCCTGTTCCGGCACATGATGAAGCCGCTCACGCGGTATACGGTCCCGAACATGATTCGCGAGTGAGTCGAAATCCCCGATCACGGCGTCTGGCATCAATCCTCGCGACAGTGCCGTCGCCGCGCCCCCATCGGCGGCGACCAGCCGTGATCCAATGGCCAGCGCTTCGTCCAGCTCCGCTCCGGGAGGGATCGAGGCGCCCAGCAGCGTGACCGGCGCCGTTGAACGAATGATCGCCTTGGTCACATCAACACCGTTTGGCTGCCGAAGAACGCACCGCAACATACCCCCAGACAAGCGGCATAGACCACGCCTTCGTCCGGTGCTGCAGGCAAGGGCTGATCATTTCTGTTGGCTCCTCTCTGGATCGGGCTTTCCAATTCCCCGGAACAGGGATCGAAACGGTACCACCCAAAGAACCCCGAGACCGATGTACACGGCAAGCTCCACAAGAAATCCAGGCCGGTCGAACCAGCCAAGAACCGTCACCGCGACAACGATATAGAGAGGCAGCCCAACGACGAGAATCACCAGAGACCAGCGGCGGCGGGATCTGTAGCTAAGCGCCATGGGTTGCCTCCCTCAATACGGTCGGTGGACCGCCGACTCCGCGCTGGACCGCTGTCCCGGCACATGGCGGGGATGCGTGGGCTGGATCAGTCCGCGAACGGATCGGTCACCAGAATTGTATCGTCCCGTTCAGGCGAGGTGGAGAGCATCGCGACAGGACACTGAATCAGTTCCTCAATACGCCGAACGTATTTCACTGCCGCTCCCGGAAGATCCGCCCACGACCGCGCGCCAGCCGTCGACTCCCTCCAGCCCGCAATTCGCTCATAGACTGGCCTGCATCGGACCTGACGGTCAGCAGCGGCCGGAAGATGATCCAGGCGCTCACCATTAAGTTCGTACGCCGTGCAGATCTTCAGCGTCTCGAAGCCATCAAGCACATCAAGCTTGGTCAGCGCAATGCCGTTGACGCCGGAAGTCGCGCAGGCCTGGCGCACCAGACAGGCATCAAACCAGCCGCAGCGGCGCTTTCGACCAGTTGTGGTTCCAAACTCCCGTCCACGCTCACCCAAACGCTCGCCATCGGCATCGTCCAGTTCGGTCGGGAACGGTCCCTCACCAACCCGGGTGGTATAGGACTTGACGATTCCGAGAACGAAGTCGATCGCTCCTGGACCAATTCCCACTCCTGTGGCGGCCTGTCCCGCGATGACATTGGAAGAGGTGACGTATGGATAGGTGCCGAAATCAATGTCCAGCAGCGCTCCCTGCGCTCCCTCGAACAGGATGCGCCGACCGGATTTCCGCGCCTCCGTCAGCACTTTCCACACAGGAGCAGCATAGGGAAGTATGCCAGGGGCGATTTCACACAGCCCCGACAGCAGCGCTTCGCGGTCCACAGGCTCAAGGCCAAGGCCATGGCGGAGCGCATTATGGTGGATCAGCGCCCGGTCGACGCGGAGCTCCAGCGTTGCGGAATCGGCCAGATCAGCGACGCGTATCACCCGACGGCCGACCTTGTCCTCATAGGCGGGACCAATGCCACGCCCGGTAGTGCCAATCCTTGCAACGGATGTCTGCCGTTCCCGGGCGCGGTCGAGTTCACCGTGAAACGGCAGGATAAGTGGTGTGTTCTCAGCGATCTTCAGGGTTTCCGGAGTGATCTCGACACCCTGGGCGCGGACTCCGTCGATTTCCCTGACTAGATGCCAGGGATCAAGGACCACGCCGTTGCCGATCACGGAAAGCTTGCCCTTTCGCACGACTCCAGACGGAAGCGCGTGCAGCTTGTAAACCATACCATCGACCACCAGTGTATGGCCGGCATTATGCCCTCCCTGGAATCTCGCAATGACGTCAGCGCGCTCGGAAAGCCAGTCGACGATCTTGCCCTTTCCCTCGTCACCCCACTGGGTACCGACAACGACAACATTGGCCATAGCCCACCCTCAAGACCTTGGACAGCCGCGACGGTATATCCGGCCGTTCGCGGTACCGAAACCTCGAATCTCCGAATGAAAGCCAGGGGTCGGTTGACATTTGAATCTGAACGTCGGGTTCGAATCGGCTATTGTGCCCTCAACAAAGGCCGAAACGGCCATTCAGGCAATCGGGGGCAGTATGATGGGCGAAGGCAGGCAGGTGCTGACGAATGACATGTGGGAACGGATGGAGGACATCCTTCCGGGCAGGCAGGATGACCCGGGAGTGACGGCGGCTGACAACCGCCTGTTTCTCGAGGCGGTGCCCGTGCGGACCCGGACGGGGGTCCAGTGGCGTGACCTTCCGGAACGCTTCGGTAAGTGTCTTCAGACGGTTCCGGCGCTGGGTGGAGGGCGGCGTTTCCGGCCGTGTTTTCCAGAGGCTGTCCGGCGAGTTCGGTCCTGAATGCGTCCGTGTTGACGGCACGGTCATGCGGGCGCACCGGAAGGCGGCCGGCGGAAAGGGGGGAGGGGGAGCTCGAGCCAGGGCCCCGGACGTTCGCGGGGAGGCCTGACCGGCAGGATCCTGGCGATGACCGACGCGCTCGGCCATCTGGTGGACATCGCCATCCCTGCGGGCCAGGCCCACGACCTGACGGAGCTGCCGCAGCTCCCGGAGGACCGGACTTCCGGGGCCCTGGTCGCGAACCGGCCGCGGTGATTCCGTCGCGGTCGAACGGGAAGGAGGTGCGGGAACATGACCGCGGGACATATGGCTGGCACCACCGGATCAGGAACCTCTTTGCTCAGGATCAGGGAGTTCCGGCCCGTCGCAACCCGTTACGACAGGACTGCGGCGAGTTTCCGGGCGACGTTTCTTCTGGCGGCCGCCATGACCGCCGCCAGATGATTGTCAACGGACCCCTAGTACGCGGATACTTCCCGAGGATAGTGGCCTTGTAGGAGTGGCGTCCGTGTAGGGTGTTTGGCTTGCCGGACGCAGGCGGGGTTTCCACGAGGTGCAATCTCTCCGACGGACGCCGCTCCAGTGGCCGGCAGGCGGACATCTGTCGGTGTACCGAAACGGTCTTCGCAAGCCCCTGCACCCAGTGTTCGGTAGACGGGTCTTGCGCTGTTTGCACAGCCGCCCTACGTTTCGGCTCCGCTCTTGCCCTCGCCGGGGATGAGAGTAGGTGTCGCAGTTTAGAGTGAAAGAGGCAACTCTTCGAGTGAGATTGATGCGCTGGAAGACGCAGAATCCATTTCATGTCGCCGCTTGGAAATTTAGGCGTTTGCCAAGGAAACAGACGATGCAAAGCCTGTCTCTGTCAAGGCGCATTAGACATCTGGACATAGTGTGACGATAGTGAGCGCGAATTCCAATGTTCGGGTTTCGAGTCCGAGGTCGACGGGACCTGCGGGTAGCCAATTCGAGGTTAAGGTCGGGACACATTACGCGCTCGCTTTGCTTTCGAAAACCGAACCTTTCGGACTGCCAGGCACAATAGTCGATCGACTTCAGTTCCAAATGAGCGGTCTAGGACATCCTCTTGACGACATAATCGTGAAGGGTGTCACGCATTCGGGCGAGCAGCGATGCCTTGAAATTCAGGTCAAACGATCGATTAAATTTACGAAGAGCGATGTCAATTTTCCATCAATCGTGAAAGGGATCATAAGGGCGCGAAAGCATGATCCGAGCCGGCGATTCGCCGTCGCCATTGAGCGGACGACAGGCGCAATCGACAATGGCGTGCAGGAAGTGCTGGAACTGGCGCAGCAGACCGTCGATGTAAAGTCGTTCATTAAGCACCTGCAGACACCGGGCCGCAGCAACGATGCCATGCGGCGTTTCAATAGAGATTTCAAAGAGCTCCTCGCGGAGAATGGTGAGACCGATGACAATGTTCTCCATGACGTCCTCCGCTCATTCTCGGTTCTGACCTTCGACTATGCGCGTCCGAATTCCTTCGCGGAGCACCATGATCGTTACCGGGCGAAGCAACTGGCTCCGCAGAATGAAGGTACCAACCTATATGACCAACTGTTCGGACTTGTCCTGCGCGCCGACGCCATTGGTGGCGAATTGGATCGCAGTGAACTGATAGAGAAACTGAGCGACCTAGACGTGAGTGTCGGACCGGAACGTCAACTCGCCTTTGCGCGTCGCCACATTGAGGAGATGAGCCGACTCGCGCTCGAAGATATTTGTTTAACCGTAAGCGATTGTCGGCTTTTGCGGCCAACACCCCGCCGCAAATTGGAGAAGTTGCTTCAAAATGCGGAAATCCACGGCGACGTGATCGAGATTTCGGGCCCAAGTGGCGCGGGCAAGTCCGGTTTGCTGAGAAGCGTGATTGAGGCGCGAATGGAGATGTCGCGCATCTTGCTATTGGCGCCAGACCGAACGACGCCCGGCGGCTGGTCAGCGCTGCGTAGCACATTTAGCATTGAGGCCACGGTTGACGAATTCATGCACGATCTCGCCTGCGATGGTGGGAGCTATCTCTGCATTGACGGACTCGATCAGTTCCACAACAGTGCGCAACGCAAGACGGTGATTGATCTGTTACGGGCGGCCTTGCGTTGTCCCGGCGTAAAGGTGTTGTATACAGCGCAGATTGGATGGGATAAGGAACGTGCCCATTGGCTCGGCGAAGAGGTTCGCAGCAAACTTCTTAAGTGCGGGAAAGTTGTCGTTGATGGTCTCGACGATGATGAAGCCGAAGCGCTCGCCAAGGCCGCACCACAGCTTACGTCCCTGTTAAAGGCGAATCATCCGGCGAAGCCGCTCGCCCGCAATCCTCTGAAATTGCGCGTATTGGTTGGCAAGCACCCAAGTGCGGAGGAAGTGATCGGCGAAGCTGAACTGGCAAAAGACTGGTGGTCTTCAGCAGCGCAGATTGGTGAGATTGCGGACGGCAAGAGGCATGCGCGAAAGCGCGTGCTGTACGCTGTTGCAAACGACCTTATCAGCGATCCAGGGCCAGTCGATGTTTCCGATCAGGATCCGCAGGTCGTAGGAGAATTAATTCACGACAAGGTTCTCGTTCAGTACCAAATTGATCAAGTTCGGTTCAGCCATGATTTGTTAACTGACTGGGCTATCGCCTGTTCCATTGCGGATAGTCCCAACATCCTTGGCAAACTGGCGTTGGACGAGCCCCCGCCATTCTGGATGGCGCGAGGGTTTGACCTGGCATGCCGGATGCTCGCCGAATCCCTCGACCATGAGAAGTGGCCCAAACTGGTCATCTGTCTGGAGGCGGAAAGCGTCGCCACCGGATGGGCGGGTTTGGCGTTATTGGCGATCATCCGGTCTGAGCACGCGGATGCGCTTCTTGGGCAATACACCGATTTTCTGCTCGAAGAAGACGGGCGCCGTGCGGCGCGTTTGATGAGGCGCTTTGTTGCGTCGCATACGCAGTCGGCAACTCCATTGCTTAAGGATGTCTTGCCGAAAGGGGTTACGGTACCGGATGGCATCGACATTCCGAAAGGGCCGAAATGGATGTACCTGATCTGTTGGTGTTTGCAGAAGTTTGATCGACTGGGAGTGACGGCGTTGTCTGTCGCCGTCGAACTTTTCGGGCACTGGCTTGTCCTTGCAGAGTTTGGCGAAGAGACCGTTACTCCACTTCTTCTGGATCGCTTTGCCGACATACTGGTTGCTGATGTTGAACAAAGTAACCGTTCGTCGTGGCGATATGAAGATCCCGCTCCGGTAATCAGCTACGCGGTGACGGACGATGCGCTTGAGATAGCTCGGTCCCATCTGGCGCATTGGGCACCTCTCTCTCCTGGTGCCGCTACGCGCTATCTGAACGCCGTTAAGGATGCTAAGCGGCTAGGCAAGTTGATGGATCAAATTCTCAAATTCCCTGGGAAATTTCCAAGTGCGGCTCCACATGAATTCGTAGCGGTGTTATTGCGGGCGCTCGAAGATCTCGATGACGAAGAAGACCAATGTTCCATCAAGCCCACCTCCTACTGCTTCGATGCGATGTCGCGATTTGATATGCATTTCATACGTGGCCGCTGTGGCATTGACGTGTTCACGAATGTTCTGGAAGCGGCATCCGCGACAGGCACGGAGTTTATCAGGAAGCTGTTCAAGATTGCTGCTGCACCTGCGAATGACGGTTCAGAGATTTTGGTTCAATTGTTGGGAGAGCCTCGAGAAATTCAGTGCCCGCTCAGCTATGGCTGGTCACGAAAGGGCGCTCCTTCGGTGATGCTGACCAAGGCACTGTTGGCACTGGAATATTGGGGGCATCGGAGAATCGAAGAGGATGAGGCTATTGACGCGGTGATCGCAGACATCCTCGGCGACGGACCGATTGGTGGAGCTCTCTGGCTCGTTGTTGTCGATCTTGTTATTTCTCATTCTCCACTCAATGGAGAGCTCCTTCGAGAATTGCTGTCGTCTCCAGAGACCTTGGCGTTGGACTTCGAGCGCGCCCGTTCCGATGAGTTTCACGGAATGAGCGGTGATTTCCAGATGCGCTCATGGGATGCGGGACCGCCAGCCGATCACACTGTGGAAAAAGATTTATCTGAACGAGAATCGCGCTCGGTCACCTTGGTCGATCTTATTCCCCAGATTGTCTTCCATACGTCCGGGGAAGAGCTGGGCGCCCTGCGCAAACTACTTAAAGCGGCGGTCAGCCGACTTGGTCCTTGGACGCAGGACGCTGTTGACTGGACATCGCCGAAATTCATGGCGTCTCACGCGCTCCGCCTCGCATCGCGAGACAACTATGAGTTCGGTTTGGAAAGAGATGGAGAGGGCAAAGAACACAAGGGGTGGACTTACAAATGGCCGGCCGGTCAGAATAAATGGCGTGAAGCTAGATTGGCACAAGATATTGCAGATGCTTCTCTCTTCATCCGGTGGTCGAGGGTTCGTGATGCGATGGACGATGAATCCAGTGACGCCAATGTGACCGTGGAAGGTGCGGAAGTGATTTTGGATGAAACTGCTGCCGCGTCTCCAAGTGAGGACGAGACGATGCAGAATCCGGAAGATCCGTGGCTTGCGCGTGTCTCTGCGGCTGCGTTCCTCGCCCGCTTCGGAACCCCTGAGAATGCAGGGCAGCGTCGGTTAATCTCCTCCATATTCGAACAGGCACTCCAGCCCCAAAATCGGTCGATAGGCATTCCACGCGATGATATCAAGTACGACGCTCACGCGATGGCGATTACCGGGCTCCTTTACCTCTCGGCCGCATCTGGAGGCAAAATGGAGGCGGAAAATCTATTGAAGGTTGTGGCTGAATTTTCCGGCGAACGCTGCGCCGGTTTTCCTGCGGCATGGTAAAGTTGTCGAAGTGCTTGATGACAGGCTTGCCATCTCGTGCTGCCGCATCGCCTTCGCAGCCTGTGTGATTCCGTGGCGATATGCACCTCCTGACGCACGTCTTGACGAAGACGCAGTAGCTTTCGAGAAGCGTCGAACTGATCTGAAGAAGCGCGTTGACTCACAACTTCAGGAGGAACGTCAATGGCTGGAAGGTGTTGGGGAGCCCCGCTGGCCGACTCCCCCCCTGCAAGGGCCAGAATGGTCGGACTATAATTACGACGAAAGAACCGGGACGAAGTGGTTGCAGGTTCTCGCAAGGCTTAGCTCGAATGTCGGGGCGAATTCAGAGGCGGTGATGCGCGCAAATCGTGACTGGCTTCTGGAAACGAACACACTGGGGAAGGATAGTGGTGCCAGGCACATCGGGAGCTGGACGTCGGGCTTGATGAACTATGCAGCGGTGCAGGCCCGGCACTGGTCAGAAGAAGTGCGTCGAGATTTGATATTCGATGTTCTGGCTGCGTTCTCAAATGACTGCTTTATCGAAGCCGCGGCGGATTTAATCATTGGGAGTGACCTCTTCTACATTGAAGGCAATGCGGATGATCGGGCGTATCTGTTATCTATGCGTGAAACAATCTGGCCGCGCCTTAAATTAACTCATCACTGGCACAGCCATTTGAAATGTCCGAGAGATAGCATGGAAAGTCACCTGAAACGGCTCATTGGCGCGTTTTACATGTGTTTGAGTATCGGGTTCTTTGATGGGCAGCGCTATACGAAGGGTTTGTCGGATGCAGAATTGACGCCATTCTTGCCGCTACTGTCGGAGATCGCCAGCGAGGCGTCGCAGTGTCAGACCACAGCGCTTCTTTACCTTGACATTCTGGAATGCCTGGAGCCGACCACCGCAGAGGCCTCGCTAGCGGCTTCAGCAAGGCACTGGGCAAACAACGCTACCAGCGAGTTCTGGACAAAGTTTGGCATTGGGAACCGTGTTCTCAAGATAGGATCAATGGCCTCTGCTTTAACCGATAAGGTGACATGGCGCACAGTTTGTGAGGCGCTCATGGAGTCTGGTGTGTCGGTCGAAGGCAGTTTTCTTAATAGGTTGCGCGAGGAAACGAGCTAGTGGTCTGAATAAATCATTTGGTACCCTCTCCTGCAGGACGTGACCAGATCATCCGGCCTGCTGCTCCACCTGAACGGGCGGGCCTGGTGTTCGTTGTGGTGGTCCAGATAGTCGCCGATGGCCGCGATGCATTCATCAGGCGAGTCGAAGACCGCGTGTTTTAGCCGCTGCCGCCCGGGCTTCGGGAAGATGCCCTCCACCGCGTTCGCCCAGGAGGCGGAGGTCGGCGTGAAGTGGAAGGTCCAGTCCGGGTTCGCCTTCAGCCACTTATGGACCTTTGCTGACCTGTGCGACGGGACGTTGTCGAGAATCACGTGGACCTCCGTGCCGGGGGCGATGCCCTCGGCGACGTGGTCGAGGAAGGCCAGGAACTCCCTGGAGCGGTGGCGCTCCACCATCTGCCCGATCACCTTCCCGGTGGCGATGGCGGGGGCCGCCATCAGGCAGGCCGTCCCGTTGCGCCGGTAATCATGGGTGCGGGTCGTCGCGTGCCCCCGCTTCATCGGCAGCGGCCTCCGCGTCCGTCCCAGCGCCTGTATCCGCCGTTTCCCATCAACGGAAAGGACCACGGCGTGGTCCGGTGGATTGACGTAAAGCCCCTCCACGTCGTGGATTCTCCGCTCGAAGGCCGGATCCCGGGACACCCTGAAGGTCTTCACCCGGTGCGGCCGCAGGCCCTTCGCCCTGAGGATGTTGCGCACGGTGCCGTGCGCCATCCCGCCGATCCTCCCGGCCAGCTCCCGCAGCGGCCGGTGGCTGGCGTGCGGTGGCGACGACATCGCCAGCTCCACCAGTTCCCTCTCCCCGCTCTCCGCCGTCCTCTTCCTGCCCGGCGGGCGGGTCGCATCGTACAGCAGTCCGTCGACGCGCTCCGCGAGGAACCGGTCCCACCAGCGCCAGACGCACGGCTTCGACCTGCCGGTCCCGCGCACCGTGTCCATCAGGCCGGACCCCGAGCCCAGGTGAAGGACGATGTCGGCGCGCCACGCATGCCTGCGCAGGGATGACGGATGGTCCCTGATGCGCTCGAGGCGCTCCCGTTCCTCGCCCGAAAGGATGATCGTTTCCCTTTTGCTCCTTGCCATATCCGCTGCCTCGCTGGTTTCCCGCGGCTCTTCGGCGGCTGCGGCCAGTCAGACACATTCCGTCGCATGAGGAAAGCATAGGATTAATACAAACCACTAGCCCGGATATCTCACCAGATGATGTTGCATGGGGCCGGATTCCATGATATATGCGGGAGTCATCAAAACCTTGCATATGAGAGGAGACCGGACCCCATGCCGACACAGTGTAACAGCCCCGACATCGAGTTCAACCGGCACGGACGGCGGGAGGTGACCGCCGCCTTCGACGGCTGGCGCATGTCCTCGGACGGCGGCGCGCTGCTCCTGCGGGAGGCCGACCGGGTGGCGGACGTCACCCGCCGGCTGGCGGAGTGCCTGACCGATTACCGGGACCCGAACCTCATCGAGCACGGGCTGCGGGAGCTCGTGGCGCAGCGCGTCATGGCGATCGCCCTCGGCTACGAGGACGTCAACGACCACGACCGCCTGCGGGACGACAGCGTCCTGGCGCTGGCCGTCGGGCGCGACGACATCACCGGCGCCGACCGGCCGAGGGAGCGCGACCGGGGCCATCCCCTGGCCGGGTCCAGCACCCTCAACCGGCTGGAGCTGGGCACGCCGGAGGCGGCGGAAACGGACCGCTACAGACGGATCGTGGCCGACGGCGCCGCGATCGAGCGGCTGATGGTGGACCTGTTCCTGGATGCCCACGAGGCCCCGCCCGGGGAGATCGTCCTCGACGTCGACGCCACCGACGACCCGCTGCACGGCGCCCAGGAGGGCCGCTTTTTCCACGGCTACTACCGCCACTACTGCTACCTTCCGCTCTACGTCACCTGCGGCGACCACGTCCTGCTTGCGCGGCTGCGTCCGGCGAACATCGACGCGTCGGAGGGATCGGTGGAGGCACTGGCGGAGATCGTGGAGCGGATCCGCTCCCGCTGGCCGGAGACCGCCATCATCGTGAGGGGCGATTCGGGCTTCTGCCGCGAGAGCCTGATGGCCTGGTGCGAGGCGAATGGCGTGGACTATGTGCTTGGACTGGCGAGGAACTCGCGCCTGGTGGAGCGGATCGCCGGACCGCTGGAGAGGTCGCGGCGGCGCGCCATCGCCTCGGGAAAGCCGTCGCGGCGCTTCCGGGACTTTCGCTACCGGACCCGGTCCAGCTGGAGCCGGACCCGCCGCGTCGTGGGAAAGGCCGAGTGGCTGCCCGGCCCGGGCGGCGCCAATCCCCGCTTCGTCGTGACCAGCCTGCCGAAGGACCGGTTCACCGCCAGGAACCTCTACGAGAAGCTGTACTGCGCGAGGGGCGACATGGAGAACCGGATAAAGGAGCAGCAGCTGGAGCTGTTCGCCGACCGGACCTCGACGGCGACCATGCGCGCCAACCAGCTGCGGCTGTACCTCTCCGCCTTCGCCGGAGCCCTGCTCCGGACCGTCCGGGCGATCGGCCTCGCCGGCACGGACATGGCGAGGGCCCAGTGCGGGACCATAAGGACGCGGCTCCTGAAGGTGGCCTGCCGGGTGACGGTCAGCGTGCGCCGCGTCCGCCTGTCGCTGTCCTCGGTCTTTTCCCTTCAGGAGCTGTTCGCACGGGCGGTCGCCGCGCTGCTGGCCGCGCCGTCGCCGCAGGTACCGCCGCCGCAGCCGGAACCCGCCCCCGAACCCACGCCCGCCTGAGCGGATCCGGCCCCTGACGGCCCGGACTGGCGGGCGGAACCGGCCCGCAGCGGGAGAGGTGTGTCCCGCACCGCCGCCCGCGGCTGCCGGACCGTGGATGTTCCCTCATTGTTCCTGTCGTCAAGGCTACCGGACGGCCGCTGTCGGGTTCCGTCGGCCGACGGAGCTGCCGGAACGCCCACGAACCGCCCCCGGAACCCCTTCCGGGCCGGTGCTGGAGCTTCGGGTTGCGGCTGGTGAGATATCCGGGCTAGGGGTCCGTTGACAATCATCTGGCGGCGGTCATGGCGGCCGCCAGAAGAAACGTCGCCCGGAAACTCGCCGCAGTCCTGTCGTAACGGGTTGCGACGGGCCGGAACTCCCTGATCCTGAGCAAAGAGGTTCCTGATCCGGTGGTGCCAGCCATATGTCCCGCGGTCATGTTCCCGCACCTCCTTCCCGTTCGACCGCGACGGAATCACCGCGGCCGGTTCGCGACCAGGGCCCCGGAAGTCCGGTCCTCCGGGAGCTGCGGCAGCTCCGTCAGGTCGTGGGCCTGGCCCGCAGGGATGGCGATGTCCACCAGATGGCCGAGCGCGTCGGTCATCGCCAGGATCCTGCCGGTCAGGCCTCCCCGCGAACGTCCGGGGCCCTGGCTCGAGCTCCCCCTCCCCCCTTTCCGCCGGCCGCCTTCCGGTGCGCCCGCATGACCGTGCCGTCAACACGGACGCATTCAGGACCGAACTCGCCGGACAGCCTCTGGAAAACACGGCCGGAAACGCCGCCCTCCACCCAGCGCCGGAACCGTCTGAAGACACTTACCGAAGCGTTCCGGAAGGTCACGCCACTGGACCCCCGTCCGGGTCCGCACGGGCACCGCCTCGAGAAACAGGCGGTTGTCAGCCGCCGTCACTCCCGGGTCATCCTGCCTGCCCGGAAGGATGTCCTCCATCCGTTCCCACATGTCATTCGTCAGCACCTGCCTGCCTTCGCCCATCATACTGCCCCCGATTGCCTGAATGGCCGTTTCGGCCTTTGTTGAGGGCACAATAGCCGATTCGAACCCGACGTTCAGATTCAAATGTCAACGGGCCCAAGTTCGTGCCCACCCACTCCCCATCCGGGGAATTCAACGACCGACATTCAGTCGTATCAACGATGTCTCCCATTGAGGAATTCGGTATCGGTGTTGGGAACCGCAATACCCCTGTCCGGTCATCGATTTGAGACAGCTGGGATGCAGCAGGCAGCCGTGCACTCACTGACCGGAAGCAACCGGAAGTCATCCTTCTCGCTCTGACCACTTGAGTGGCGCGTTCACTTCCGGCAATATTGGTGAATGCCACGCAAGGAATTCGAATGCAGCGCAGGTGACGGTTCTTATCGATCCCCGGCATGAACCAAGCGACGCACCCAACCGGTCGCAACGAAGCCAGTGGAATGACGTCCGTCCGCGGCATCGCCAATCGCCAAAGCATGGCGGCAGAATCCCTGACATTGTCGGAATTGGACATGCGCTCGGCCGCAGAATGTGACGATCCCGTAATCTCCTGATCCCAAAGCCCGCTACCTGTTGCGAGACTCCCTGTTCATCTGGAAGGCATCCGACAGTGCGTATCGCCTATGTCGAAGAATTACGGCATATCCATCTCTAGACGCCGGTCGCACAAATTCCTCCGAACTCCAGCGGACGATCAAAGGGGTCAACACTATTCCACGCTGACCGTCTCAATTATGTATTCCGCCGCTGCGTACCAATCCGCAAATTCGCGAATTTCACCGTCTGTCAATCCTGCGGCGATATCCGTCATGACCTCATGGGTCCGCTTGCCATTACGGAAAGCCTTGAGCTGAATCTCGATATAGATGTTCGCCTCACCGGCGAGGTTCGGCGCATCCTCCGAGAGCGATATCCCATCCACCCCATGACAGTCCACACAGAGCGCAGGGCCGGATTCCACACTGGCGGGATGAACAGCCGATGCGGCGTGACCGGCGTACCATGCGGAAACATCGGCGATCTGCCGGTCTGTGAGACCGCGCGCAACGACCGACATCATCTCATGGTCCCGGATGCCGGCACGAAAAGCTTCCAGCTGGGTTACCAGATAGCTGAACGGCTCGCCACCGATATGGGGAGCGACCGGAATCCTGGCATAGCCATCCAGCCCATGACAGGTGCGGCACATCCCGGCGACCTTACGACCAGCCAGACGGTCTCCGTCCGGGAGATCTCCTGCAAGAACGGCACCGGCGAGGACTACCCCGCCGAGCGCCAGTTTCAGGGAGGTCGTCATTCCCCGTAGCTAATGCGGTAGAGCGCACCGGCCAGGTCGTCGGAGACGAGAATGGAGCCATCACGCAGCTGTGCGACATCCATCGGGCGTCCAAGGTACTCGCCATTCTCATCAAGCCAGCCTTCCGCGAAAGGCTCCATCGTGGCGTTGCCTTCCTCATCTATGAAAGTGACCATAACACGCGCTCCAACCGGCTCGGTTCGGTTCCACGATCCGTGCTGGGCCGAGAAGATAGCGTTCCTGTACTTTTCTGGGAACATGTTGCCAGAATAGAATGACATGCCAAGATCAGCCGCATGCGCCACGGTTTCGACTTCCGGGAAAATCAGGCCGTCCGGAGGGGTTTCATCAGCATACTCGTTGGTCCTGACGTCACCGCCACCATACCAGGGGAATCCAAAGTTCTGCCCCGCAGCCGTCTGGCGATTGAGTTCACCCGGCGGAATGTCGTCGCCCATGCCATCGACCTGGTTGTCAGTGAACCAGAGCTCGCCGGTTTCCGGATGGAAATCATGCCCGACCGAGTTACGGATGCCATAGGTGTATACCTCGCGGCCCGAACCGTCGCGATTGATGCGGATCATGCCGCCAATGCCGACCTCGTTGTAAAGATCTACCTTTTCCGGCGGATGAACGTTGAAGGGCTGACCAAGCGAGATGTAGAGTTTGTCATCCGGCCCCACCCGGCAGACGCGGGCAGAGTGGTTGTAGCTTTCCTCATCCTCGGGGATCAGGTCGCCTTGAGCGATCAGGTTGAAGGCCGCAACATCCGGACTTTCATAGAAGAACTCAGCAGCCGGGAACAGGAGCACCCGGTTCTGCTCGGCAATGTAGAGGAAGCCGTCGTTCGAGAAACAGGGCCCGTTCGGGATCGTGAATGTGAGAGACGGCGCAAAGTCCTTTACCTCGTCGGCGACACGGTCCTTGTTCCGGTCGGTGACCGACCACACCTTGTCCTTGCGCGTGCCGACGAAAGTGACGACGCCCTGCGGTCCCACGGCTATCGAGCGCGCGTCCGGCACGACAGCATAGAGCTCGATCTTAAATCCTTCAGGCAGCGTAATATGATCGGCGAGGATTCTCTTGATCCCGTCAGCGTAATCGCCGGTCTGATCGATATAGATGAACTCGGTAACGCCCGTCGATTTGAAGTTTGAGAGTTTCTCCAGATTGTCAGGCACGTCAGCGCTCTGTGCAAAGGCGGCTCCGCCCAGCACAGCGGCTGCGGTAACAGTGATAACGCAAGATTTCATCAGTTTCCTTTCTTCCAGAATGAAAGCCACGGCCACTGGGGGCCGCGGCAGGCAGATTGGTATGTGGATCAGATGTTGCCCTTCGAAAGTTCCCGGGCGAGGTGGTCTGCCTGACGGATAGCCAGAGCGACGATTGTAAGCGTCGGGTTCTCCGCCGCACCCGTAGTGAAGACCGACCCGTCCGACACGAAGAGGTTTGGAATGTCGTGGGTCTGACCCCACCTGTTCACGACACCATCGCGTGCGTTCTCGGACATCCGGTTGGTGCCAAGGTTATGCGTGGAGGGATAGGGCGGAGTCGGGAAGGTACGGGTCGCACCCACCGCTTCGTAGACCGCCTGACCCTGTCCATAGGCGTGGTTGCGCATCGCGATGTCGTTCGGGTGATCGTCGAAATGCACATTCACAACCGGCAGGCCCCACTGGTCCCTGACATCATGGTTGAGGGTCACCTGGTTGGTCTCCTGAGGCATGTCCTCGCCGACAAGCCACATGCCCGCCATGTTCTCGTACGCGTCCAGAGCGGTGGTGAACTCGCGGCCCCAGGCACCCGGGTCAAGGAAAGCGGCCATGAAGGGCAGGCCCAGCGCCAATGTCTCCATCTCATATCCGCCGACGAAACCGCGACTTGGATCGTGACGGGATTCATCCTGGATGATGCCGGCCATGGTTGTGCCACGCCACATCTTCACCGGCCTGTCAAATACGGCATAGACCGAACCGGTCATGTGGCGCATGTAGTTGCGTCCCACATTGCCGGAGCTGTTCGCCAGCCCGTCCGGGAACATCGATGAAGCCGAGTTCAGCAGAAGGCGTGGGCTTTCGAACGAGTTCCCCGCTACGCAGACCGCCCTGGCGTTCTGCATCTGCATATTGCCGTCTCCATCGAAATACTCGACCCCTGTGACTTTGCCCGCCTCGTTGTGCAGGATGCGCGCCACATGGGCGTTTTCGCGGACTTCCAGGTTGCCCGTGGCCTCACCCTCGGGAATGTCGGTATAGGCCGATGACCACTTGGAGCCCCACTTGCAACCCTGAAAGCAGAATCCCGTCTGCTGACACATGATCCGGTCGCCATCCTCATGGCTCATGATCGCCATGCGCCCGGTATGGACTTCCTGGTAGCCCAACGCTTTGGCCCCCTTTTCGAAGACAAGGTAGTTGTTGTTGCCAGGGAGACCGGGCCAGCCATTGGTTCGGGTGACGCCAAGCTTTTTCTCGGCGAGATCATACCAGGGATCCATTTCGGCCGCGTCAATCGGCCAGTCCAGAAGACTTGCGCCCTGGACGTCACCATAGGTCGTTTTCGCCTTCCACTCATGTTCCTGGAACCGAAGGGATGCGCCTGCCCAGTGGGTGGTCGTGCCGCCTACGGCCTTAACGATCCATGCCGGCAGTCCGCTGAAGTCTTTCGCGACGCGCCAGTCACCGGACGTGGTACGTGGATCGACCCAGGCAAGCTGTCCGAAGCTGGCCCATTCGTCGTTTACGTAATCTTCAGGCAGATACCGTCCCCCCGCTTCAAGCGCGACGACACTAACGCCCTTTTGCGCGAGTTCGTTTGCCAGAACGCCACCGCCTGCGCCGGTGCCGATGACCACGACGACGCCGTCGTCTGAATGATCAAAAGGTGCAGCCATAAATCTATCCTCCCCAATAATCTCAAAGCCAGTTGATGTCGTTGAAACCGCGGTCGATGTAGCCGCCCATCTCAAAGGATGAGCCTTCGTAGCCAAAGATCGGCCATACCGCCTTCTGATTATAGAGTCCGGTGACAAGCCCACCGCGAACCTGCTGGAAGAATGCGCTTCCCTCCATGCCGCGCAGAACATCCACGCGATCACGCTCCCAGCCCATGTCGAGATAGCTTGCGAAGCCTTTGCCGCGGGCCGCCGCGTTCAGTGCCTCGATGCCGGCTTCGATACCGGGAGCGGCGTCAGCCGTATCATAGCCCTTGACGGCGATGACATAGTATTCATCCCCAACCTGGTCATGGGGATAGATGTCCCGCGCCATCTGCACCAGGGTTGCAAAGGTCTCGGGTTCAAGCGCGGAAAGCTCCATCGCCCATGCCGCGTTTCTGGCGGCCATGAAGCCGGTACCGACGACAAAGGATGCGCCGGCCGCGGTCGCGCGCGATAGCAGCTGCCGCCGCGTCAGACCTTTCGGGCCATTTGCTTGGGTCATGTTTTTCCTCCATTGGTTATCTGAAGCGCCCACCCCGTTCGAGCACTTCAATCTGGTAGCCGTCAGGATCGGCCACAAAGAAGAAACGGGCGATCCTTTCGCCCGCCGGGGCAAATTCGACGAGTTTTCGGGGGTTCAGCCCCTCGGTTTCAAAACGTCTGTGCTCGGCGTCAAGGTCGTCAACCGAAACCGCAAGATGGCCATATCCGTCGCCGAGGTCATAGGGTTCGGTCCGGCCCTTGTTGATGGTCAGTTCGACCTCGAACTCACTTTCCGGGCCGCTCATGTAGACGAGCGTGAACCCAGGAAAATCAAGCCGGTCAGCGACCTTCAGGCCGAAGGCTTTCTCGTAGAACTTGATCGAACGATCCTCGTCGAGGACACGAATCATGGAGTGAATTGATTTGGCCAAGGGTTGCTCCCGTCTTGCATCGTCGTTGCATTAACGGGAGCATACGCGTCGGAAAAGTAAGCCGTGGTAGTAACCTGATACTACATTTGTGCTTTTTCTTAGGCGTTCTGAAGAGTCATTCAGCCGCGATGGCCATGGTCGACCCGACCGGGGAGATGTCCATGAACTTCAGGCAGGCGCAGCGCAGGAGTGAGGTGAAATTCGATGGTTCACCCCTCAGTTCCAGAACCTCGGAATGCAGGGTCGAAATGAAGACCGGTGTGCTCATGCCGTTCTGGCTGGCAATCTCGTCCAGAATGTCCCAAAAGGCGTTTTCCAGTCGGATGCTGGTGCTTTGACCGTTCAGGCGCAGCCGACGGGTCTGGCTGGCATAGCGCTTCGGATCCTGATTGGCGAATACATCGCACATAAATTGACCTCCTTGTGTTGCCGCAACAAAGCGGCTGTCTTGCGAGCGCGGTATGTTCCGCCTTCGGCCTGACTATCCTTGATTCCATCCGAGTGCAATTTCAGAAGTCGTGCGAATTCCAGCGGTCTTTCTGGTTCACTGCGGGATATCTCCACATCGTAACGTTCAAATCTTCAGCCTCCTTCGGTTCAGCTTCAAGCCCGCCCTCCGTGCAGCAGCGGCCCATTTCCGTCACTCGCTCCAACAGATCCGTCGGTGATTAGGCAATCGAAGCTGGTCCAATCTCCCCCTTGGTCGCGTCTGCAGTTAGAACTGGTGCCGCTTGGATGATGCGTGCATCTGCGACGGCGAATGCCGGAGGCCGCTCTATGTCCTGCTCCCAATCCCTGAGCGCTCCGAACGGGATGCTGAATTTCTTTGCAAATTTCGTCTGAACTCAATCGACGGGCTGTCCAAACACGCCGTATCTCCGCACCGTCGCAAGATCCCTTCTGATCATCACGCCCATGGTAGCGGACTGGTTGGCAGACGCTTGCGCCAGCCCCGTCGGCGGCCAGTTCGGGCGTGGCCCCCCCGTTCCACCCTGAAGTGCAACACTTTCAGTAGCGGGTTTCTCCCGGGTCGGCGCAGGATGTTGCGAATCGGCCAGGTAGCGGCGACAGTCCCGGTGAGTTCAGAACCGGAGACCGCCATGCCAAAGGGCTACCACCACCTGACCCAGCCCGAAAGATGCCAGATATACGCCCTGAGGAAAAGCGGGCTTTCGCAGGGAGCGGTCGCCCGGCAGCTCGGGCGTTGCCGCTCGGTGATATCGCGGGAGATACGTCGCAACAGCGGGGAACGGGGCTACCGGCACGCCCAGGCGCAGCGGAAGGCGGAGGAGCGACGGCGTGCGGCGTCATCGGTTCCGAGGAAACTGACGCCGGAGCGCTGGGCGAAGGTCACGGAGAGGCTGGAAGAGGGCTGGAGCCCGGAACAGATTTCCGGCCGGCTGCGGCTGGAGGACCCGGGGATGGCGGGCAGGCAGCGGATTTACGACCGCATCAGGGGCGGTCGCGGGAACGGCGGCGGGCTCTGGAAGCACCTCCGGCGGCGTGGAAAGAAGCCGAACTGGAAGGGCGGCCGCCACTCGGGCCGGGGTCACATCCCCGGCCGGGTGGACATCTCCGAGCGCCCGCAGGAGGTGGAGGCGAAGGAGCGCGTCGGCGACTGGGAGGCGGACACGGTGATCGGAAAGGCGCATGGCGGCGCGGTGGTGTCCCTTGTGGACCGGGCCTCGAAATACACGCTTCTCCAGAGGGTTGACCGCCGGAAAGCGGATGTGGTCGGGAAAGCGATGGTCGACATGCTCGGTTCGCTCGACGCTCCGGTGCACAGGATCACCGCCGACAACGGCAAGGAGTTCGCCGGTCACGCGGCGGTGGCGAAGGCGCTGGAAGCGGCCTTTTTCTTCGCCCTCCCGTACCACTCCTGGGAGCGGGGGCTGAACGAACACACGAACGGGCTGCTGCGCGAGTATCTGCCGAAGGGCACGGACTTCCGTACGGTGACGGACAGGGAGGTCCGGGAGGTGCAGGACATCCTGAACGCGCGTCCGCGCAGGTCCCTCGGCTACCTCACACCGGCGGAGGCGCTGCGGCGGGCCCGGCCTCCCTGAGCCGACCGTTCCGTCGGTCGGCGGGGAAAAGGCAGGCCACCAGGCGCGGCCCCGGGGCGATGGTCGGGCTCCGCCCTCCCTTCGCCCCGGGGGCCGCGCCTGGCCGGCGGAAGGCCCTTGCGGTGCCGGAAGGGCGGGATTACGCTCCGATCCACGGGACTTTCGCCGTCCTGGACGCCGGATCGGGTGGCCTGGGGACGGAATCCGCCACCATACGGCCCTTTCCGGGGCGTTCCCTGCGCGTGGGCTCCGCCCCCCGCTGCGGAAACGCCCCGGAAAGGGCCGGGCGTTGCGCTTCGGACTGGAAGTGGGGGCCTCAACAACCCGGTACCCGACAGCCTGCAGCGGAGGTGGAATCCCTGCCTGCTCCCAGTCCCTGATTTTCCTCGCCGGAATCCCAAACATCCTCGCGAGCTCGGCCTGACCTATCCCAATTGCGCTTCCTTCCCGAGGCCTGCTGCCACCATTCCACCCGCGCTCAGGATGCCCTGGACGTGATCAGGACCGTACCCACTGACAGAGCCTTCTGGCCCGCAACGACGCCGGGAAACCACCCAGGAACGCAGGGGACGACCCAGTCACCGTCATCCCTGTCCTGCGGTAGCGACAGATGAATGTCCCTGTCCGCCATGGCTTCAGGTTCTGATACTGCCTGGCGAAAGGTCCTGGCCATCTGGCAGGGCCCTGACCGGATGAGGAACAGGAACGAATACCCTGAACCGACACAAATGGCGTGCCCCATCCGACAATGTGGCAGGAAAGATATTCAGGTATAGGTGAATCGCACCTATCTCAACTCCACCGGGTTGCACCCACTGGGCTGAATCGCTAGATACACGTTGGCGCATCTACAACAGGTCTGTCCGCATGGAAAATGTCCTCCTCATCGTCCTTCTGATCCTTGCACTTACGCTAATCGGGATCGTGCTACTCCAGCGGTCCGAAGGCGGAGGGCTTGGCATAGGTGGCGGCGGCGGCGTTGTTTCAAACCGCTCGGCGGCCACAGCGCTCGGCAAACTGACCTGGATTCTCGGTACCGTGTTCATGGCCATTTGCCTGTTGATGACAATTCTGGCGGCGCGTGATGGTGCCAACCTGTCCGTCCTCGACGGCCTCGAAAGCTCCGAAGCCGGAGAATCCGTTCCCCTCTTTGGTGGAGATGAGTTGCTTCCCCCGCCAGCCGAGACTGAGCCCGATACCGAAACACCGCCTCGCGCGGATTGATGATACGCACCTCCGTGCCTTCTGATCCGCGACCTGCGGACAGTTGGCGGATGATGGAATCCAACCATTCCGTTTCACGGTGACAGAGAGGGCAGGCCTGACGCAGTGTCGTGCATGCGGCATCGCCACGACCCAGTCGCCGGAAAACGCTGCCGCATCAGCGAATCGGCAGGAAGCTTGACACAGATGTTCATCCAGCGACTTCAGGATGTTGAACACACCGCATTTCCTCGCATATTCCGCTACGGGATAGTCGCATCCTGACAGTTCGAGGAATGCCTGTCCTTCCATGGGGAAGGAAAACTCTACCGTCCAGCACTTCACGCCAGAGACGCGACCTGCACCCACCTGCAGCCCCGTCGGCTGGAAATGTCCACGCCTCAGGCGCAGGCATGCGCCCTGCAATTCCGGTGGCACCTGGAACCGGAATTCGGCCGATAGGGGATCCGTATGGGCGGGTCACAATTCGACCTGCATCGCAATCATAATGCATGCGGGCTTTCCATGGCTTGCGGCCAGACCGAAAGGCGACCACTTGATTTTGAATGCGTGTTGCATTCCGTTTCACTCCGTGATAAGCGTTAAGCCCCGTGAAAAAGCGGAATCACATAATGGATTCCAGCGCGGCGCAGGCAGGCAAACACGGGGACCATGGCTAGATGGCGCGATTTGTTTTCATCACTGGCGGTGTGGTTTCAAGCCTTGGGAAAGGTCTCGCATCCGCCGCCCTAGGCGCCCTGCTTCAGGCCCGGGGATTTACGGTTCGGCTCAAGAAGCTCGATCCCTATCTTAACGTCGATCCTGGAACGATGTCGCCTTTCGAGCACGGTGAGGTCTTCGTTACGGATGACGGGGCCGAAACCGATCTGGACCTGGGCCATTATGAGCGCTTTACCGGTGTTTCCGCACGCCAGACGGATTCGGTGTCCTCCGGCCGCATCTATTCCAACGTTCTGGAGAAAGAACGTCGCGGCGAATATCTAGGCAAGACCATTCAGGTGATTCCGCATGTCACCAACGAGATAAAGGAGTGGATTTCCGCCGACGAGGAAGAGTCGGACTTCATGCTGTGCGAGATTGGCGGCACTGTGGGTGACATAGAAGGGCTGCCCTTTTTCGAGGCGATCCGCCAGTTCGCCCAGGACCGGGCTGCAGATCAGTGCATCTTCATGCACCTGACCCTGCTTCCCTATCTGTCGGCGAGCCGCGAGCTCAAGACGAAGCCCACGCAGCATTCGGTCAAGGAACTCCGAATGATCGGACTGCAGCCCGACATTCTGGTCTGCAGATCCGAGACGGAAATTCCCGAGAAGGAACGGGCGAAAATCGCGCTGTTCTGCAACGTCCGGCTCGAAGCCGTCATTCCGGCCTATGACCTGAAGTCGATTTATGAGGCGCCGATGGCCTATCATAAGGCCGGTCTCGATCAGGCAGTGCTTGACGCATTCAGGATCAGCCCGGCGCCAAGACCGAACCTGACCCGCTGGATTGACGTAGAGGACCGCATCCACAATGCCGAAGGCGAGGTCCGGATCGCCATCGTCGGAAAATACACACTGCTTGAGGACGCCTACAAATCCATTGCCGAAGCTCTGGCCCATGGCGGCATGGCGAATCGCGTCAGGGTGAATTCCGACTGGATCGACGCGGAAATATTCGAGCGCGAGGATCCGGTTCCCTATCTTGAACCCTACCAGGCGATTCTCGTGCCTGGCGGGTTTGGAGAGCGTGGAACCGAAGGAAAGATCAAGGCCGCGGAATTCGCACGGACACACAAGGTTCCCTATCTCGGCATCTGTCTCGGGATGCAGATGGCGGTGATCGAAGCGGCAAGGAACCTGGGTGGAATGAAGGATGCGGGCTCCGAGGAGTTCTGTAGCGAAACTGGACAGAAGAGCATCACGCCCGTGATCTATTACCTGAAAGAATGGATCCGGGGGAACGAAAAGGTTGAGCGCAGCATCACCGATGCAAAGGGCGGCACGATGCGGCTCGGCGCCTATCGGGCCACACTCACGCAGGGAACGCAAGCCGCACGCATCTATGGCAGCGTCACCATCGATGAACGCCATCGCCACCGCTATGAGGTCAATGTCCGGTATAGGGAGGCGCTGGAACGGCTCGGGCTTAGATTTTCCGGCCTATCCCCTGACGGCAGACTTCCCGAGATAGTGGAATGGACGGACCACCCATGGTTCATCGGTGTGCAGTTTCACCCGGAACTGAAATCAAGACCATTCGCCCCGCATCCGCTCTTCGCGGATTTCGTACGGGCGGCGAAGGAAATGTCGCGACTGGTGTGAATCCTGTGTATCAGTGATTCCCTCGACCAGCGGACCGGATCTCCAGAGACGCTCCAGACCGAAACCGCGGCCCCGCAATGTCACATTCAACTAACCCTTTCGCGCATCGCGGCCAGCAGCTATATTCCATCCATGTTCAGTGAACTGCTCACAAGATTGACACGGCCCAGTCCGCAGCCACTCCCTGAATGTGACGCCCGTCAGGCACTGGCGGCACTGCTGGTAAGGGCGGCGCGGTCTGATGGCGACTATGCAGAAGACGAAGGATCCAGAATCGACCGGATACTGATGGCGCGGTATGATCTGTCACCCTTCGAGGCCCCCCGCCTGCGGGCGCAGGCCGAGGCATTGGAGGTGGAGGCACCTGATACCGTGCGTTTCACCCGCGCTATCAAGGATGCCGTACCATATGAGGACCGGGAAAGTGTTGTCGAAGCGCTTTGGGATGTGGTTCTTGCCGATGGAATCCGCGACCATGAGGAAGACGCCTTCCTTCGGCTGGCAGCCAACCTATTGGGGGTGAACGACCGCGACAGCGCATTGGCCCGCAGACGCGTCGAATCGCGAAGGGCATGATCGCTGGTCTTCCGATGTATGACCGACCCGAGACCTTCGGGGCGAATGATCGGCTCTGGAGTCTCACGAAGGACGCGCTGGCGGACCGCCGCGTCCCGGCACCTGATCGCCTGACCCGCGGTATCGATCCCTGGACACTCTGGCACCGCCCCGACCTGGTGCTGGCCCAGACCTGCGGACTGCCCTACAGAACAGGATTGCACGGAAAAGTGGAGCTTGTCGCTACGCCAGTGCAGGACCTGCCCTGCGAACCAGGATTCTATTTCAGCGAAATCGTCACCAGAATGGACGATCCCCGTTCGACTCCAGCGGAATTCGACAACGCCCGGCTGGCGGTCAACGAACAATGCTCGCAAAGCGGATGGGCCGCACCCCGGCAATGGGCTGCCGTGAATGGAATCAGTTTCGGAGAGATACTGCTTACGGGCTCGCATTCGGCATCATCACACGCCGTCGCTGAAGGACAGTCCGATCTGGCCGCAATCGATGCGCTGACCTGGAAGATGATCGAGCGATGGGATGCCCATGCGGCGGGCCTTCGCGTCGTGGCGCGCACCGAACCCACCCCCACACTTCCCTACATTTCCGCCAGGGGCAGTGACAGCGACCTGATCTCGCGGGCTCTGGACGACGCCATTTCCGAACTGTCCGAAGGGGATCGGGCGATTCTGGGACTCAATGGGATCACGCGGATTTCCTGGGAGCGCTATTTCCCGGATTCATATGCCTAATTCCGCATTGGCCCACAAATTACGGCCTAATCCAGGGAAGGGTCGGAAATCAGCCATTGCAATTTCTTCTGATTCCTTCGCTAATCAGTCGGAATCAACGACTCAGTGGCAAGGCTTGTGACAGAATCCACCTCACCGGTCATCGAAATCCGTGACCTGCACAAGAGCTTCGGTGCACTGGAAGTCCTGAAGGGCGTTGGAATGAGAGCGCTCAAGGGGCAGGTGATTTCCCTGATCGGATCGTCAGGGTCGGGTAAGTCCACGCTTCTGCGCTGCGCCAACCTTCTCGAACATAGCCAGCAGGGCGAAATACTGTTTGAAGGCGAGCCAATACGCTGGAGGGGCAGCAACCATGGCCGACGCCTGTCACTATCCCTCTGGTGACTCTGGAGGCTCCGCCCATTCCCTCATCGCCCTGTACATCTCCGTTGCCAGCAGCAGGTATTTCATGCCCTTCCACATTTTCTCCGTTCCCGGCAGGGGCTGGCGTTTCGAGGGGATGAAGCCGACGTAACGGCCGATGTCGATGGCGGCCTCGCGGATGGTGAGGCCGTCGAAGGGCGGGGCACGGACATTCCTGAACCGATACCGGCCCATCGCTATGTACAGGGCGGTGAGTTCGTCCGCGTCCAGGAAATCGAGGGCGGGCCGGTCGGGCTCGGCCTTCGCGGCGCGCTGGATGTCGAACACGCGCCATGCGGTGACGGCGTCGAAGGCGAGACACCTGCGCAGGTCGTCGGCCTCGTCGAGGCGGCGGTCCTCGATGCGGGTGCACTGTTTCAGCGTCTTGAAATATTCCTCGATGGTCCATCTTCTTTCGTACCGCCTGACGGTGTCGATGGCGCCCTGGAGGTCGGGCTTCGCGTCGCTGGACAGCAGCAGCCATGACAGCCGCCGGCCGCCCTTCGGCGGCGTGGTGGTCTCGCTGGCGAGCACGGCGGTGACCGGCAGGGTCTGGCGGCTCTTTCCCGGGGCCTTCAGCTCGACGCGTGCGACGCGGATCTCCGTCTCCGCGGTCCGCGCCGGGCGGGCCCTCACGGCCTTCCGCCCACGCGACCCGGTGATCCCGCCGCGCGCCGCGACGTGGACGGTGCGCGTCCCGGCGGCGGGCAGCCCGGAGACATGCTCCATGAGGTCGACCACCCCGCCGCCGGCGATGACGGAGCGGCGGGTCGAGGCGCTGGAGCGCACCAGCAGCCCGGCCGCGGCGGGGTCCTCCGCCTGGGCCTCGAACATGTCCCATATGTCGCCCTCGCGGTCGCAGACGGTGATCACGCGCGTTCCAGGGCTGGTCCTCCCGACCTCCTGCGCCAGTGCGAGGCCCTCCAGCCAGCGGCGGCTCTCGCTGCCACCGTCGGGTGTCTCCGTCTCCGCCGCCCTGTCCGGTTCCGTCTCCGCCCGCCCCGTGTCTCCGCGCCTGCGGTCGACCTTCACGGTGACGCCCTCCCGGAAGCCGGCGTCGATGGCCAGCACCCCGAGGCCGCGGCCGGAGGCCGACACCGCCAGCGTCACGTGCGCCGGGATGCCGACGCTGCCCGATCCGCCGCCGCCGAGCTTCGCCAGGCCGCCCGTGGAGCCCTTCAGGCCGGAAAAGTCCAGCATCGTGGTGTCCTGGATGGCCAGGACCTCCCTTTCGGCGCGGCAGCGCCACAAGGTGGCCATGCGGTGGCTCTCGATGATGTCGTCCATGCTCACCCTGGGGTTGGAAAGCAGCCTGTAGGCCGCCTTCTGGTCCTTCCTGTCGGGAAACACGACGGAAACCGGCTCGCCGGGCCGGGTCTCCCAGGCCCTGGCCATGGCCAGGATCCGGTCGCGCACCCTGCTGTCGGCGTGGCCGCACAGGCCGAACTCCAGATCCGCCCAGTCGGCGTTCTCAGGGACCGCCGGGGCCGGGCCCAGCCAGCGCGGCGTCCGAGGCCCGCGGCACATGCGGTCGCGCCAGTCCGGATCCAGCGGCCTCATCCAGACGCCGCAGGCCTCCGCTCCCTCCCGGTGGCCGGGCGGACGGCCGGAGGTGGACCCGGCGAACTCCCATCCGGCGGCCGCGTAGGCCGTGCCCGGGCGTTCCGCGCCGACATAGGTGAAGGCCATCGCCGGACGGACGCCGTGCAGCCTCTCCCAGTCATCGGGAAGCCGCCTTGCCGCCAGACCCAGAACGTGGCTCGCCAGGTGCGGGACCTCCACACCCGGCAGGATGAGGAACCGCGAGTTCTGGACCAGCAGCCGCAGGTTCGCCATCCGCTCCCGGCCGCTCCAGCCGATGTAGGCGTCCCGTGCCCTCTGGTGCCAGTTGGCCGCGTGAAAGCAGAGCCCGCCGACGCGCCCCAGGCGTTCGCTGCTGATCCAGTAGAAGAGAAGCGCGCCGGGATTGGACGGCTCGCCCTGGGGATGGTGGCTCTCCATCATCGCCCGCAGGGCACGCCGCTGCTCCGCCGTCTCCGCCATCTCCAGCCCGACACCGCCGAGCTCCGCGAGCGTGCCGGAGAAGTGGATGTCGGGATGGTCCGGCAGCGGCCCGCGACGACCGGGTGGAGGCCGGCCCGCCGACGGCAGGGCGATGCCGTAGCGCTCCGCGATCCCCGGCAGGGCCAGCCGGGCGGAGGCGAGGCACGGCGCTCCTGCGGCGTTGGTCCAGCCCTCGCGCTCGCACAGGCCTCCGGCCATGGCGGAACGGCTGGCTCCCGTCGCCGCCATCGACCTCAGCCACTCGACCGTTCCCTCCCTGAAATGACGCATCCCGACCTGCATGCGAATCGGGTATCATCACCACCCTGCCGAGTCAACCACGGACAAGTGACATGGCCGACGCCCCGCCGACCGGGCACAGGTCACGCGCATCCGGACCAACCTCAGCATGGTTTTCCAGCAGTTCAACCTCTGGTCTCACATGACAATCCTTCAGAACGTCATGGAAGCCCCGGTGACGGTCCTTGGCCGCGACAGACGTGACGTGGAACACTCGGCACGCGGCTATCTCGACAAGGTAGGTATAGGCGACAAATGCGACTCCTACCCACTACAGCTATCGGGTGGCCAGCAGCAACGGGCCGCCATTGCCCGCGCATTATGCATGGAACCCAGAGCGCTGCTATTCGACGAGCCTACCAGTGCACTGGATCCGGAACTGGAGCAGGAAGTTGTCAAGGTCATCAGGGAACTGGCGAATGAGGGCCGAACCATGCTGCTTGTGACCCACGACATGGCGATGGCCAGCGACGTCTCGGACCATGTCCTATTCTTGCACAAAGGGAGAATCGAAGAGGAAGGAAAACCCAGGGAACTGTTTGGTAATCCGGCAACCATCCGCCTTCAGCAATTCCTTAGCCATGTGCAGACTCCATGACGCTGCGCGAAACGGGCTGTCTGGAACTGCCCTTGCCCTACCGACACTGCGCTTCCAGGGGCGCTGGGACAGTCGCCGCCTGTCTGAAACCATCCTGACCAAATGCAATCATTATAGGAGAGAACCCATGAAACATCTGATCCTGAACGCCTCGGCTCTGGCTTTTGCCGCCAGTATGGCGATGGCCGACAACCACACCTTGGTTCGCATTGGAACCGAAGGAGCCTATGCCCCCTGGAACTTCATCAACGATGTCGGCGAAATTGATGGATTCGAGCGCGAACTTGGCGATGAACTGTGCGAACGTGCCAGCCTGACCTGCGAGTGGGTGACCAACGACTGGGATTCCATCATCCCAAACCTCGTGTCAGGAAACTACGATGCGATCATGGCGGGCATGTCAATCACCGCCGAACGCGACGAAGTCATCGACTTCACCCAGAACTACTCCCAGCCTGACCCCTCAGCCTATCTGGTTATGTCCGAGAACGTCGATCCGGCGGGAGCGGTGGTCGCGGCGCAGACGAATACGATCCAGGCCGCTTTCATCGCCGAAAAGGGCTGGACCCTGGTCGAGTTCGCAACCCCCGAGGAAACGATCGCCGCCGTGAAGAACGGCGAAGCGGATGCGGTGCTGGCCGACACGTCGTATCTGACGCCATTTGCGGAAGATGATCCGGACCTGATGTTTCTGGAGCAGCAGGAACTGATTGGCGGCGGAGTCGGAATGGGACTTCGCGAATCGGATGGCGAACTGAAGGAAAAGTTCAACATGGCGATTCAGTCCATGAAGGATGACGGTTCGCTCAATGCACTGATCGAGAAATGGGAAATCGGTGAGACCTTCTGAAGCCTGATCCTGCGATGGTCGCCCTGCGGTCCAGCTTCGTTCAAGAACCGGGACCGCAGGGAATTAATGAGACCTCACCAAATCCAGTTATGGCAGATCCGGGGACATACTGAGGAATCGGAACCATATTCAGTTTCTGCTCAGATCCAGAAGCGATTACGGGACTCGCCTGGCTTGCATGTTATCTGACAACGGGCAAGCATCTGGGACTTTACTGGTCCTTTCTGACAGTGTTCGCGCTGCTAGCCATCACCGCCCCAATGGCGTTGCTGCTAGGGTTCGGTGGCGCAACAGCGGCTCGCAGCGGCTTGCCACCGCTCAGATGGTTCGGAAAGGCTTATATCTCCGTCGTGCGCGGAGTGCCGGACATCGCTTTCTTCCTGTTCTTTGTCATTGCGCTGGATCAGGCATTCGAACTGTTGCGCCACAAGGTACTCTGCCCGGGCTGGACCGAGGCGATATGGCAGGGCAACGACTTCCGTGTCTGCCCCCAGGCAAAGCTACCTCTGGGAACTGCTCCGCAATGGATACATGAGGTATATGGCTTCTTTGTCGCAGTCCTTACATTCGCCATTGTCTTTGGTGCATTCTCCGCCAACGTTCTATATGGGGCGATGACAGCGGTTCCCCGCGGCCAGTTGGAGACCGCTGAAGCATATGGAATGACGCGAGCCCAGGTGTTCAGGCGTGTTCTCGTTCCACAGATGTGGATCTATGCACTACCCGGGCTCAGCAATCTCTGGATGATCCTGATCAAGGCCACCCCCCTACTATTCCTGCTCGGCGTAGAGGACATCGTTTACTGGGCCCGTGAACTGGGCGGCACAAAACAGGCGAGATTCTCTGACTACCCGCATGGCGACTGGAGGCTTTGGTATTTCCTGGGTCTGCTTGTATTCTATCTGGCCTTCACCAAGGTGTCGGAAATCGTCCTCGATCGAATCGCGAAGAGGCTGTCGCACGGTCAGGCAATGGCGGGCACCCCGGCATGACCTGTTGGGAGACCATCCAGGCATATGGTCTTCGAGCCATAGGCATTGGCGAGCGGCTGTTGCCACGGGAAGACATCAGCCTGTGTCAGCAGTTCACACTGATTGGATCGGGCCTGATCTGGAACATATATTTCGGTTTGCTAGCCCTTGCGATCGGGTTTTTCATCGCTAACGCGGCGGCGCTGGCCAAAGCTTCCCCGAATCCCTGGCTACGCAAACCTGCCGAATGGTTCATCCTCGTGTTCCGCGGCTCGCCGCTGTTCATCCAGTTCTTCCTGGCCTATTTCATCTTCCTGCGCATCAAACAGGCGGGCTACCTGCCGTGGCTGACCTCGGCCCAGGCAGGCGCACTTATCGTTCTGGTGCTGAATACGGCAGCCTATTCAGACGAGATCATCCTTGGAGCCCTGCGTGCCGTTCCACGTGGCGAGGTTGAAGCGGCGGATGCCTTTGGATTCACCGGCTGGAAGCGGTTCCGCAAGGTGATCTGGCCGACGGCGATGCGCCTGGCCTGGCCTGCCTACACCAACGAAGCGATCTTTCTGTTCCATGCCACAACCCTTGTGTTTTTCTCAGGCTTCCCGACCTGGAAACAGCAGGGAGATGCGCTGTACTATGCGAACTACTTTGCTGACAAGACATTCAACCCATTCATCCCGTATCCGATCGTGGCATTCTATTTCATCCTACTGACGCTTGTGCTGATCGGAGTCTTCGGCCTGGTGAACCGCCGCCTCAACCGGCACCTTCCCCAGGAGCGGCGAGCGAGGATTCGATTTAGGCCGAACCTGATTCGATGACGCGGATTCCCCATCAATCTGAATGACATGCCTCTTGTCGATAGCCCACAACGAAATTAGTCTCCGGCAGACACACGGAATGGACCATGCATATCGGCATTCTCCTTGCCGGCCATGTGGCTGACGCGCTGATCCCGGATCACGGCGACTACGACTCGATGTTCGAGTCGTTTCTTGATGGGCATGGATTCACCTTCTCCGCCTATCCCGTGGTGGACATGGTGTTTCCGGAAAGGCCGGACACGGCCGACGGTTGGCTGATCACTGGTTCTCGCCACGGTGCGTATGAGGAGCACCCCTGGATCGAACCTCTGGAAGAGCTTATCCGGGCAGCCTACGGGGCACATGTTCCATTGGTTGGAATCTGCTTTGGCCACCAGATCGTCGCACAGGCGCTGGGAGGGCATGTCGAAAAGTTCCTGGCAGGATGGGCAGTGGGCCGTCAGGTCTATGAATTCGACGGCTTTGGCTCTCTGGCACTGAACGCCTGGCACCAGGATCAGGTCATTTCGGTTCCCAGCGGAGCCGAAGTGATCGCACGAAACTCATTCTGTAAAAACGCGGCGCTGGCCTATGGTGACCGCGCGTTGACCATCCAGGCGCATCCGGAGTTCAGCAGGCCGTATCTTGAGGACCTCATCGCGGTAAGGGGCCGCGGCACCGTTCCTGACGGCATGCTTGATGAAGCGCTGGACCGATCCGGTGAGCCAGTGAACTCCGCCGTGCTCGCCAATCGGATTGCTGAATTCTTCATTGGTTCGGGAAAATCTTGCGGATGACTGGATCCATGATCCATCCAAAGGCACCGGAACCTCATTGAGGGACTTTGCCTGAGAAGGCTGAATCCCCGGTCACGAAATTCGCTGGCGCAGACCGTAGCAATGCGGAAACCGCGACCAACTCCTCAACGCCAGGCGATACCCATCCTCCGCCACATCAAAGCATTCCAACTTTCCGCGAAGGCTCTTTTGCCCTCCATGTGAAATCGTATCGCGTGTACGATGGAAGCGCATGGTGTGGAGGTCGCTACAGATCTCAAGAACATCGAGGAAGAAGAGGTTCTGGCATGCGTAAATTCGGATCAGGTCAGGATGAAGGCAGAGGTGATGGTATGGGAAAGACAGCGGACGGCTTTCCAGCGGCTCAAAGCCGATGATGCATGCATCATGTTGAAGTCCCTAGATTTCACAGCTCAGATCAGAAGAACTACTAGACCCCCAGCCGGTCGCGCAGGGAATGCCATACCATCGCGAGCATCAGCAGAGGCGGCCGTAATGCGGTTGGGCCTGGAATTGGTGCAGGCTGGATGGTGGCCATCAGATCAAATCCGCTCGCATCACCATTGATGGCATCGGCCATCAGCCTGCCGGCGATGGTCGCCAGAGCAACGCCATGGCCGGAATACCCTGAGGCTGACCAAAGCCGTGGTCCATGGCGGGCGAAATAGGGCATGCGGCTGCGCGTGATAGCCAGCGTTCCACCCCAGGCATAGTCGATCCGCACATCGGCCAATTGTGGATAGATCCTCAGCATCGGCTTGCGCACGACCTTTACGATATCCTTCGGGAACTGGAGATCATAACTTTCGCCGCCACCGAACAGTAGCCGCCCATCCTCCGAAAGCCGCCAGTAATTCACGACGAATTTGCTGTCCGCGACCGCGATATCCCGGGCAAGAACCTCCGCGGCCCGATCCCCAAGCGGTTCCGTTGCCACAATGAAATTGTTGATCGGCATGATCCGGGCGGCGACGCTACGGCTAAGTCTTCCAAGATAACCGTTGCAGGCGAGAACGATATGGTCCGCACGTATGTGACCCATTGCGGTGCTCGCGGATCCGCCATCAACAGCCTGCACTTCGGAGCACTCAAAAATGCGTACTCCCGCAGCCGACGCGGCTCGAGCCAGACCCAGCGCAAAGCGAAGGGGATGCAGATGGCCGGCTTCCCAGTCGATCATCCCTCCCTGAAACGCTTCAGAACCTATCATCGACCGGATTCCGTCACGTGACAGAGGCTCAACCGCATCGTAACCGTAGTTCCGTCGAAGTTTGCGGGCATAGGCCCAACTCTTCTCTGCACCCCTCACCGTCCAGTCCGCATGGGCAACACCTTCACGCCAGGCGGCATCAATTCCATGAGCGAACAGCAGAGATCTGACCAACGTCTTGGCATCTTCACCCAGATCCCAGAGCTTTCGGGCAGCTTCGGGGCCGTAGAGCCGTTCCAGATAATCCTGGTCCCTGCGCTGACCAGAGCCAACCTGCCCACCATTGCGACCTGAGGCACCAAACCCCACCCGGTGCGCTTCAACAAGCGCCACATCCGCCCCCGTCTGGGCAAGATGCAACGCAGTCGATAGCCCAGTGAAGCCTCCGCCAACCACACAGATGTCGGCCCGCGTTTCACCTGCCAGTTGCGGAAATGGCTTTAGATGTTCCGCGGTTGCCGCATACCAGCTGCCAGGATATTCGCCACGCTGATCATTCGCGTGGAGCGGTTCCATCCGTCCAGAGAGAGGCATTCTTTCCACCTTATGAAATTGCCTTCCGTTGGCCCTCGCATTCACGATCCCCGCCCACTGCGGGTCCGGGCAGATCTGCAGTCCCGGCGATCCATGCATTGTCGTGTTGGCCAAAAACAGGACAGGCGATTCACCGAGGCACCTGAGTTTCGAGGCCGCTGTTCATGAACATCTCCCACGAACGGTTCCCGCGGCCCGCCCTGACAAAGTCAGGAAAACCACACATATATGCAGACCGCACCATCACTTGACCGGGGCCAAAATGCCTGAACCAGAAAGAGAAGAGGCTGTCAATTTGGTAGCATGTGAGAAACCGGGCAACGGTGATCCGACGGTTCCCAATCGAAGATACATATTTCAGACCGAAGCCATTATAACCCGCAATCCAACGAGGATGAAACATCAGGTTCCAGCTGACCAGGCGAAACCCAATTGACCTCGAGACGCCATCGCTTCGAATCTCCACTACTTCCACCGCCCCTCTCCGCCGCATCCTGATTCCCCCGCTCCATACGCTATTCAATGCGGCTTTCAGGAATTCTCCGGCACCTGGGTGAACAATTCAGCCGTTCCACATATCAGCCGATTACGCCCGTGTTCTGGAAATGGTGATTTCCGGACAAGTCACCTGGCCTCCTCCAGACCACAGCCTTGCCAGCCCGGACCTGCGAAGCGGGTCTCTTCACCTCATTGGGCATTCGAGAGGAGGTGGCCGGTGTAAAGGCTCCGCATCGTCCCAACAGCGGCGACCAGCATCTGAAACCTGGTCTACCAACCATCCTCGGCCAATTCACCCCATCCATCCCGAATCTAGATCGGATGACTATCCCAAAACCCTAAAGCTCTCGGCCAACCACGGCATTCGGGTGATGCAGGGGCCGACGACAAGCTCCCTGACCAGCGGCCGCAGCCGCCGCGCCATTTGGGCGGGAATGCGCTGAAGAACCTCACGACGGGCGGTCAGCGAGACCGTGCGCTTCAATGGCGCGACCGGTAGCGGAAGGGCGCAGGCATGATCGCGGAACTGATGCGCATGCATGAAGCCCATGGGTGTAAGAATCGTCCACCCTGCACCCGCTGCAACCAAAGCCATGATCGCGTGATAGCTATCGAGTTCGAATCGGTGACTCAACGTGAGGTTCTGTCGTGCAAGATGCGCCGCAATCATCCGCCCCATGTGATGACGCTCGGTGTAGAGAATCAGGGGCATCTTTCGCAACGCTTCAAGGACGTTTGCCCCATCTCGCAATGCGCCCCTGGGCACCGCCGCCAGAAATGGCTCCTCAAGGATCGGATGAACCTCCATCCAATCGGCTTCCGCACCCATGTCCGCCGCAACAATTACGTCAAGCGCTCGAGAGTCGAGCCTGTCGATCAGCTGGTGACTGGGACCTGTCTCCAGCAGGAACTGGCAGTTGCTGAGCTCTTCGGCCATGTCACGCAGCAGCTGCGGCGTTACACCCCCGTCAAAATCCTCAATCATACCTAGCCGAAGCCGCATCAACACCGAGGAATCCCGCTGCGCAAGTTCAGCGCGCGCGCGAACCGCTTCGTTGAGCATTGTCTGGGCCCGACGCTGAAACAGCGCACCTGAGGGTGTCAGGCTCATCGGCCGCTCGTTTCTGTTGAGCAGCGCCGTGCCAAGCGCCTGCTCAAGATTGGTCAGCTGCTGGCTGACCGCCGACGGGCTCGCACCGAGCCGCCGGGCAGCGGCGCTGATTGAGGCCTCTTGGGCAGTCGCCACGAAGACCTCAATTCCCCATAATGTGATACGTCCTGACTGTTCCGCCATGGTCCCGTTTCCACGCAGGCTGGAAACACGCTAAGGTCAAAGCCGTATCTGCGCAACTGACGTAAACAGCCATGAATGGGAGGAGCATTATGTCCGTGAATTCTGGAAGGTGCCTCTGCGGCGAGGTGCGTTACCGGTTCGATCCTGCAGCCGTTCTATGGTGTGGACACTGCCATTGCGAGAGCTGTCGACGTGCCTGCTCAGCGCCTTTTGTCAGCTGGTTCAGCGTAAAGCTTGCTGCCTGGCATTGGGAAGGCAAATCACCGAAGAGCTATAGAAGCAGCGACTGGGCGGAGCGATATTTCTGCGGCAATTGTGGAAGCCAGATGGGTTACCGCTCAGACAGGCTGCAGGGCGAGATCCACGCACTTGTGGCGAGCCTCGATGCCCCAGAGGAGTTCACACCTACGGTTCACTACTTCCACCGCGAGGCATTGCCCTGGCTCCATATCCAGGACGGACTGCCGCGATACGCCGACGGAGGCAGGGTGCTTGAGGACGACTCCATCGCCAACCGTGGCTGAGCGATCGCTGCGTGGCCTTCCAGAATGGCCAGGGTAGCATTGTCTGCAGCGGGCCTGCATTGCGATGGTACCGCCTCCCCGGCTCGAACGGGGGACCTCTGGATCCACAATCCAGCGCTCTAACCAACTGAGCTAAGGCGGCACTGACAGGCGACATAGAACTTTCATCTGACAAGCGCAAGTAGGGGATAGCCACTTGATCCCCGCAGGGAACCTACTTGCCCGGAATGGCGCATCACGATAGGTGCGGAGGCTGAAGAATCCGGGGCTGGCATGGGCATCAACAACGAAAGCGACACTGTGGCCAACCTGCAGATCGGCCCGACAACCGAAGGGACGGTACGCATCTATGTGGAGAGTAACGGAATTGAACTTCCCATGGATTTCGATCCCGATGAGGCTGATGAAATTGCCGAGGAAATCCTCGCTGCCGCGAGACGTGCGCGTTCATTGGGCCGCGCGCCCTAAGCCGAAGCTTCGCCAGCTCCTACGCTCTTGAAAGAACTTTCGAATAGAAGTGCGGTTCCGATGCCTGAGGGCAGACAGAGGGCATCAGGAGCAGACTGCATTCAGGATTGGCTGCAAAGCTGACTGATGGTGCACCTACACCACCCAAAGGCGCTTCGTGAAGTTTTCCACATCAAACACCCATATCGATTGCGGAGGCGTGTTGCGGGAAGTCAACGATGAAATCCTGTTGCCTGTCGCAAAGCCCTCAAAACAGGATTTGAGGCTCGACGACCAACCCTCAGCAGTTCCGATACGGACCAACAGCCAAATTTTGTGCTGCCGAAGCGAACCGCATGCGTCCTTTGGGTGATGAAGTCTTCAACTGGATGCGTTCGGTATTCGAGTTTCCAGTCTCCATAGGGAAACGACCCAATCGCAGGACCTGGAACAGCCATGTCGGACGCGAGAGAGATCGCAACGCCGCCAAACCTGATCGGGCCATCTTTCAGCTGGTCCAGGATCCCTAGATTAATCCTCCTGGCAGACCAGGATCACGCACCGCGTGCCAGCGCAGCGCCGCGTGACGGGCGAATTTAGCCATCAGCACCCTGCGTCGTGGAGCCGCAAGCCTGGATTCCGGACCCATTCGAATTATTTCCGCATCATAGGAATCGGCGACCATCAGACCAGTGTCTTCCGGCAACAGCCCGATCGGAAAACGCTCATCGACGGCCCAGAAATAACGGTCGCACCACTCAAGATAGCCCTGCCACTTTTCATCCGACTGGAAGTCGGAGCGCGAGGACTTGCATTCAACGATCCAGATCTCGCATTTGGGACCCAATGCCATCACATCTACCCGCAGGCCCCTGGTCGGGGTGAGCTCTTCAACGCTAACGAAGTCGTGGCTCAGCAAATGCCGGCAGACACCCCTTGCCAGAAGCTGACCCGGTTTCAGTTCCCGTTCATTCACCTCACCCGACATGCTGTGACCAATGAACCGACACTGACATGAAATCAAGTCGGAGCGAGATTCTGCCAAACAGCGATTCCCATCGCGACTGCCGACATGACCGTCTCCACACATATTACTTCGAAGCGCATGCTCAACGCGGTGCGGAGCTCACTTGCGGCCATTGCCGCGCTACTGCAGGATTCAAGGATCTGGACCAGAACATTGCGGCGCTTCTTGCCGATGAGGCCAAGGTGAACTATCTAGGGGCACGGCGGGTTCTGCGCTTCCCGTAGCAGGTCCAATTCCGGTGGCCTTACTCCAATCCGAGGGGGCTGGCTCTGTCGGGATCCTGGTCTCGTTATCTGGTGCCCACCTGAAAATTCAGGTCTCGGGAATTCAACCCCTCTACGGTCGTTCGCGGTCCCGCCGATCACGATGCCTTCCCCACACCGAGGCCGAAATCACCGCCATCCGAGACCGAATCCCCTGCCCTGGAAGCCGCGACCTCAGAAAGCTTCCGGCTTCGCTTCGCGCGCCATGTGATCAAGTACGGCATTGACGAATTTCGGCTCCTTACCTTCCGGAAAGAAGGCTTTGGCAACATCGATGAACTCGCTGATCACCACTCTTGGCGCCGTACCGATTCCAATCAGTTCCGCACCAGCAGCCCGAAAGAGCGCCCGCAATGTCGGGTCGATTCTGTCAATGGGCCATCCTTTCACCAGCGCCCGATTAGCCATCTGATCGATCTGAGGCTGATAGTTCACCGCATTCTCGGTCAGCTCACGGAATAGGGCCACGTCACCTGAAACAAGCTTTCCGCCATCCAGATCAGCGCCAAATCTGTACTCCTCAAACTCGCGGCACACGACATCGACACTCTGGCCACATGCCTCCATCTGAAACAGCGCCTGCAGTGCATAGAGCCGCGCCGCCGATTTTCTCTGCAGTCCCTGCGACATCTTCATCCAGATTCATTTCCGTCAGGGGCACCACCGCTTTCGCCGCCAAGCCTGAATCCGACGTCCTTGCTTCGCCTGCCCCATTTTCGTGCAAGCGCAATCAGATGAAGCGTCGCCATCGCGGCGTCACCTCCCTTGTCCTGGCCGACGGCACTGGCACGCATCTCGGCCTGGACGAGGTTCTCGACGGTCAGGATTCCATTGCCTACGCAGCAGCCCTGGAGCCCCAGCATCGCAAGGGCGCGTGAACTGTCGTTGCATACTGTCTCGTAATGCGTCGTCTCACCCCGAATCACGCAGCCAAGCGCCACATAGCCATCGAAATCGCTCAGCCTATGGGCAAGTGCGATCGCCTGTGGCACCTCAAGAGCTCCGGGAACCTCAACGGTTTCATAGGCCGCTCCTGTCCCGTCCAGCACCGCTGCCGCGCCCTTGACAAGCTCGTCCGCAATCTCCCGGTAATATGGCGCTACAACGATCAGGACCCTAACCGGCCTGTCAAATTCTGGAACCTGAAGGGTAATATGTTCCTCAAACTGCGCCATCATGTCATTCCAGTGGAATCCTGCGGGTACCCTCGATTGACAGCCCGTAGCCTTCAAGTCCCACCACTTTGGGCTTCGGGGAATTGGTCAGAAGAATCAGCCGGGAGAGCCCAAGAGAACTCAGTATCTGAGCCCCCAGCCCATATTGCCGCAATGTCTGTGGCGAAACCTCGTCTTCCATAACCAGCTTCATGTGAGTATCGCGCAGAAGCACTATCGCTCCCCTGCCCTGTCTGGCGATTTCCTTCATGGCACAGCCGAACTCACCGGCACGGCCCGGATTTCCGACACCAACGACATCCAGCATCGGATCCAGCGTATGCATACGAACAAGTACCGGTTCATCCCCGGAAATATCCCCCTTTACCAGAACAATGTGTTCCGCCCCATGGGTTTCGTCCGTGTAGATCCGCAACTGCCAATCGCCACCGAATTCCGACCGAATCCTCTTCTGCTCCGTAACTCTCACCAGATTGTCATAGCGACGACGGTAAGCGATCAGATCGGAAATCGTACCGACCCTGATGCCATGCTTCTGGGCAAAGGCTATCAGGTCCGGCAATCGGGCCATCGAACCGTCATCATTCATTATTTCGCAGATCACGGCGGAGGGGTTCAGACCTGCGAGCCGGGCAATGTCGACCGCCGCCTCGGTATGACCCGCCCGCACCAGAACGCCACCACTACGGGCACGCAGTGGAAAGACGTGGCCAGGCGTGGCAATGTCGGAAGCGGTCTTGGAAGGGTCGATGGCAACCGCAACCGTATGGGCCCTGTCATGGGCGGAGATGCCGGTGGTGACGCCCTCACGCGCCTCGATCGATACGGTGAACGCGGTTTCGTGCCGACTCGAGTTGTACGACGCCATCAGTGGCAGACCAAGCGCATCGATCCGTTCGCCCGGCAGGGATAGGCAGATCAGGCCACGTCCATGGGTAGCCATGAAATTGATTGCATCCGGCGTGCACATCTGCGCCGGAATCACGAGATCACCTTCATTCTCGCGATGTTCATGATCGACAAGAATGAACATACGTCCATTACGTGCTGTTTCGATTATCTCGTCAATGGACGAGACCGCATCTCGATAGTGGCTGTCCTGTCCGTCGGCCATCTTCCCGCCCCTCGGATTCGCAGGCTAGTTATCGCGTAAGCGACATTGACGCCAGCGTGATTTGGCTGTGGTGGCGGTCAAATGCGGCGACATTCGCCAGCCAACCATCAGGCCATCTCTGCGTGCCTTTGCCGTTTAGCCGTGATGGGTTCGCAGGGATAGACTTGCGACATATCACATCTGCTCAGCATTCGGATTCGCTTCATAATTCATGGAAGAGATCCGAAACACGAACATCAGTCCGCGATTCAGGCCAGGCATCATCCAGTCATTGAATGGGCTGATCCGCAAATGGCTGGGAGTTTCGTAACCGGGCAACGTAGCGCGCAAGCATGTCGACTTCAATATTGACCAGATCACCCTCGGTCACCCCGCTCCAGGTTGTGACCTTCCGGGTGTGGGATATGATATTGACGCCAAAACCGCGACCTACTGCTTCATTCACTGTCAGCGATGTGCCGTTCAGTGCGACGGAGCCCTTGGGCGCAATGAGCCGCGCAACATTTTCGGGCGCCCGAAACTCAACACGAAGGCTGTCTCCCTCAGATCGAACCGAAACCACCTCCGACACACCGTCAACATGGCCCGACACTATATGTCCACCTAGTTCATCACCCACTTTCAGCGCACGCTCCAGATTTAGCAGCGTTCCCTTTGTCAGCCCTTCACGTCCGAAACGGGTAACCGACAATGTCTCAGCGCTAAGCTCAACATCGAACCAGTTGCGCGACGTTGCCCCCGTCGGGGTCGAACCCAACCCGGTTACGGTCAGACAGATTCCATCACAGGCGATCGAGGTGCCAAGATCAATGGATTCGATGTCATATTCTGTCGCGATTCGCGCCCTCATATCGCCACGCTGATCCACCTCCAATACTTCGCCGATGTCAGTGATGATGCCAGTGAACATAGGTAGAACCCCTCCCTGCCAATTCGGACTAGCCCCGCGAGTCCCAAAGGGCAAGCGCCACCTCGTCCGGATTCCGCAGCTCAACCGACCTGCCAAAGATTCTGATCGCCGACAGTGAGCGCCTGCCTGCCACTTGTTCCTGAAGCCACCATCGTAGGACAAAAACACCCAAACCAAAACCTCCGTTCCACCCTGAAGCCGGAAACGCCCGGCTGGCCTCACCGGAGTTTCCACAACATCATCCATTGATTCTTTTTCATGAAGGAGGACATACAAGTGCAACACTTTTGGTAGCGGATTCCTCCCGGGTCGGTGCGGTATGTTGCGAATCGGCCAGGCATCGATGCCGGAACGCCGCCGATACCACCGTCAGATGGCGGTTCACCACGGAGGACGCGCGCATCAGGCTCAGAGCCCTATGCTCAGTAATTCAACCCCCGCTTCTACTCCGAAGCGCAACGCCCGGCCCTATCCTCAACGAACCTCCATCAGTCCTCCTGATATTCCGTCGCAATGGTGGGCGGCACCCTTTCCTGGCCATCGACATTCGACGGAATCAGGCTGTTGCCGTGGATCCGGACACTTTCGGCACCGCCAAAGTCACAGTGGCTGTCCCGGGAAGCTCCCATATCTCCAGGAACGGTGCTGAAAATGACATTCTGGAAAATTCTGGATCCAGAGCTTTCCGGCATCTCCATCGGAGCGGTCCAGGTCTCCTCCAGCAGCCGGATTGTATACAGCTCCCCATACCAGGCACCAAGCATCACTGATGCACGATGCGATACGGCGGATGGAGCACCGACAACGCTCTCTGGATGGACTCTATCAGGGAATTGCCCAACAATTCATCGCATCGGAGCCGACATTTCTCGACATCTCCAAACGAAACCGTTGAGCATTGGCTAAGCGTTCGAGTCCAAGGGCACCAATCGCAGGCGTGCCTTCCGCTCCAAGCGCCAGGCCGGCACTGAACACCGCAAGCCGATCAACAGCGCCGCACGACAGAAGCGATGCGGCGAGCGAACCACCTCCCTCGCAGAGCACCCGCGTCAGGCCAGCCGAGCCCAATACCTGAAGCGCGGCCACCGTATCAAGCTGACGATCCGGGCCGACCGGAACCTCCAGAAGTCGCGCTCCAAAACTTTCCCAGACATGGCAGACATCTGAATCCACGTCCGGGCCATGGCAAAGCCAGACCGGAATTTCCCCAGCTGTCCTTGCAAGCTGGCTGTTGACCGGAAGATCCAGACGCCGCGACAGCACAACCCTGACTGGCTGGCGTGTGATACCAAGTCCACGAACGGTTAGGGAAGGATCATCAGCACGAGCGGTGCCAGCCCCCACGAGCACGGCGTCATGGCGCGCGCGCATGGCATGTGTCATCCGACGGGCTTCCCGTCCGGTTATCCACCTGCTCTCGCCAGTGGCCGTGGCAATGCGGCCGTCCATGCTGGTAGCAAGCTTCAGGGTCACCATGGGCCGACCTCCCAGAATCCTGCTCAGAAAACCGTGATTCAGGGCTTTGGCTTCGGCCGTCAGCATACCAGTGCTCACTTCAATCCCGGCATCCTCAAGAATCCTGACACCACCACCATTCACGCGTGGGTCCGGATCCAGAAGCGCCACAACCGCCCGCACCACACCCGCCCGAACCAGAGCCTCCGCGCAAGGTGGTGTCTGCCCATGATGGGAACAGGGCTCAAGCGTCAGATAGGCGGTCGCGCCACGCGCCAAACCGCCAGCCTGCGAGAGTGCCATGGTTTCAGCGTGAGGCCTTCCGCCATCCTGCGTCCAGCCGCGCCCCACAATTCTTGCGTCCCTGACGAGGACACACCCAACCGACGGGTTCGGCCAGACATTACCAAGCCCCCGTCCTGCAAGGCAGAGCGCCAGGCGCAGAAACCGTTGATCGACGTCCTTCACTCTTCCCTGGCGGGCCTTGGACGCAGTTCGCTTACGAACTCCTCGAAATCATCCGCCGCCTGGAAATTCTTGTAAACGCTGGCAAAGCGGACGTAAGCCACCGTGTCAATCCGGGCGAGACTCTCCATCACGATCTCGCCGATCACGTTGGACTTGATGTCAGTCTTGCCAATGCTTTCCAGTCTCCGCACAATTCCAGAGATCATCTGCTCGATGCGATCAGGCTCAACCGGGCGCTTACGCATCGCGATCCGAATCGAACGCGCCAGCTTGTCACGGTCGAAACTCTCACTGCGGCCATTTGACTTCCTGACGACCAGGTCACGAAGCTGGACACGTTCATATGTGGTGAACCGCCCACCACAGGATGTACAGAGTCTACGGCGTCGGATCGCCGCATTATCTTCTGCAGGCCGCGAGTCTTTAACCTGGGTGTCAACATTTCCGCAATACGGACAGCGCATGCCTTCCTCCGAGCTACTTCAGCAAATTTCCAGCGCGATAATAGGCTGAAACCGAACGGTTGTGTAGCAAAAAATCGGATGCACTCGATTTTGGGTATCGGCATGGATGGCGATGCGCGAGACGGTGCGCGGCCCCTGTAGCTGGGCAACCATAACGGATTGATCCTAGTCAGCGGCGAAATGCGCCGAAACCATGCGCCGACGACCACGGGTTCGATGCTCGACCAGGTAAATGCCCTGCCAGGTCCCGAGGGCCATGCGACCGTTCCTAACCGGAATCGAAAGGCTGACGGGAAGCAGGGCCGCCCTGATATGGGCCGGCATATCATCCGGGCCCTCGATCGTATGGGTGAGATACCGCATGGTGGGATGATCGGCATCGGGAACCAGCCTGCGCAGAAAGCCGCTCAGATCCCGACATACATCCGGATCAGCATTTTCCTGAATCAGGATTGAACATGAGGTATGGCGAACGAACAGCGTCAGCAGTCCTGATGCAGATCCTGCACCACCGAGCCAGCGAACGACATCCACAGTGAACTCATGGAGCCCGCAGCCAGACGTCTGGATCGTAAATTCAGTCTGCAAAGGTTTCCCGTCCGACATTGGCGCATTTCCAGCCGACCTGACCCTCAATGGCGGTGCCATTCCCTCGGCTCCGGACCGGCCAGTTCAACCCCGCGGCGACCTGCCAAATCATCCCGGGATCAGGAATCAGGTACGATTCCATGTCAGAAACGCCACTGCGCAGGGTCTGGCCTGCAGCAGCTGGACTTCCCGTTCAGGCGGCGCGCGCCATCAGAACCTCATGGACCTGCGCCTGGGTTGACTGCTCGTCCGAACCGGAAACCGCGGCGAATTCCCTGGTAAGCCGCTCCAGCGCCGACTCGTATAGCTGACGTTCCGAATAGCTCTGCTCGCGCTGTTCATCGGTGCGATGCAGGTCGCGCACCACCTCCGCGATTGCGATCAGATCACCCGAATGGATCTTCTGCTCGTATTCCTGCGCCCGGCGTGACCACATGGCACGCTTGACCCTGGCCTTGCCCCTCAGCGTTTTCATCGCCTTTGAAACGACATCCGGTGGCGAAAGCGACCGCATACCCACCTCAATGGCCTTGTTGGTCGGCACGCGCAGCGTCATCTTGTCCTTTTCAAAGGAAATCACGAAAAGTTCCAGATTGAATCCGGCGACTTCCTGTTCCTCAATGCGAACCACCTTTCCCACACCATGTGCGGGATACACCACGAATTCATTCGGCCGAAATGCCAGTCTCTTCGATCTTGCAGCCATTCCGGTTCCTCCCCAAAGCCAGGCATCGTATTGCGGACACTCAGAATCGGTAACGGCCGCGCCCATGGATCCCAATGCAGCTGACCCGGGAACACAGCCGTAGCACCATCGTCAAAGAAATGTCAGATTAGCAGGAACCACCGAAAAAATAAAGAGCCATTGTGGAAAATTCGGATCTTTCTCACGCTGGACACGTCCTGAATTTCCTTTCCGAAGGCTCCAAACGCCACCCAACGGACCTCTCCTCAATCCCAAACCTGGGGTTTTGGGAGTAATGTGGGTGAAATCCATTTCAGTCAGACGAGATTACACCCCCAGCTGCCCATCATGGACATCTATCAGGCTTCTTCCGTGGCCATCCGACCCCTTCCGCGGCAACTTTGACTGCCACCTGCCACACAGCCGCGACACTGCTGCCATCCGGCGGGCATCAGGCACATAGCAATCAGGACATGCGGCAACGTGCCGCTACCACTACAGCCCTTACCCGCCTTCGCCAGGCTTCTCGGAAAAGTACTTCTCCAGCTTGCCCTCCTCACCATCGCGATCGTCGGCATCCGGTAACGGATCCTTCCTGGTGATGATCACCGGCCAGAGCTCCGAATACTTCCGGTTGAACTCCACCCATCGTTCGGTGTCAGGCTCGGTATCGGGCAGAATGGCCTCGACGGGGCATTCCGGCTCACAGACACCGCAGTCGATACATTCGTCCGGGTGGATCACCAGCATGTTCTCTCCCTCGTAGAAGCAGTCCACCGGACATACTTCCACACAATCCGTGTATTTGCAGCCGATGCAGTGGTCGTTGACGATGTAGGTCATAGAGAGAATCCGTCCCTGCCCGGCGGCCTAGTTAGCCGAGTAACGGGCATCAATCAAGGTTGGCGGCTTTGATGTGTGCGGCAATTCGGCGCTCCTTTCGACCCGGACGACCGGGCAGGGGCACTGGTGTGGCGACAGTCTCCTCCGAGGGTGCCGTCAGATCCTCATATAGAGCCACCGCTTCGGCTGCCGGACCACGGCGGCCTGCCAGTGCGACGATGCGAACGACCCGCACCCTCCGGCTTTGTCGGAATGTCAGAACGTCTCCAACCCCGACTGCGAAGGAAGGCTTCAGGATCCTATCGGAATTCACCCTGACATGTCCTTCCGAAACCGCTTTCGCAGCATTTGTACGCGTCCTGAAGTGACGGGCCTGCCAGAGCCACCTATCGATGCGGTCCTTCTGGCGTGGCTACCCCAAATCAGTTCTTTCCCTTAAGTTCAAGGAGTACGGCAAATGGATTGTCTGGATCGACAGTCCTGTCCTCTTTCGGCATGTGCGCGGAGCGTGGCTTACCCTGCGTCGGCCCCTTCCGCCGACGGGTTTCTTCACGCCGGCCGCGCGACTTGCCCTTGGGTGGCCCTCCCCCCCTGCGTCGACTACGGGCCAGTCCACGCCATGTGAAAGTGTAGTAGACTTCCATCTCAGGCTCATCAGCCCCGACAGCGGTCTGCACATCGCCCTCACCGACAGGCACATCATCCACATCGGAACCGGTAGCCACGCCTGGATCCGTTCTCACCGGAACAGTGCCAGCGCGATTCCCGGATCCGTCGAATACCACAGCATCTTCCCTCGAAGCATCCGCCCTGTCCGGGACGGCATCAGGATCCTCGGATTCGCCCTGTTCAATGGACCCGCCACCGGCATCCGACGAATCCGGGGCGGCGCTCCCAGCAGTCGACTTCGCCTTCACCCGCTTTCCCGGCGTCGCGACGTATCCCAGACCCTGCATCAGATCGGCAAACTGTTCCAATGTCATTCCGGTGATGGACAGCATCGCCGGATTCGCCTCAAACCCGCCACGGCTGTCCTCGACCCGCAGCAGGTCGGCAAGCCGCTCAAGCATATCGACACGAACGGCGCGCTCGCCAGCAATCCGATATCCTGCCATGGTGAGCTGTGCCCCACTCCCTGAACCCCTGGCTGCAGGAATCGTCACAAGTCCCGGAGGCGGGCTTTCGGGAAATTCCGTGTATCCCTGAGACAGCGCCCATAACAGGAGCCGAAGCCGCGTCGGCGCCGGCTTCAGCAGCACCGGAATGAACACGGTGAACTGTCCAAAGCGGACGCCATGCCTGCGTAGCTGTCCACGGGCTTCCTGGTCCAGATCCTTCACCTCACCTGCCACATCATGCCGCTGGATAACGCCGAAATGCTCGATCATCCGGAACGCGAATCCCCGGGCGAGCCCGGTTAGCGTGTCATCCTTCCGCATCTTCAGCAGCGGCTCAAACAGCTTGTCCACGCGGCGGTGCACGTAATGCTGCAGTCGCCGCTCCACCTTCCGCACGATATCCGATCCCGCCTCCTCATCCACAAACGCCTCGACCTGTGGCATCAGTGGCTCAGGGCCAGCGACCAGCTTGCCGACAGCATGCTCGCCCCACATGAGCCCCCCCTGATCAGTAAAGTCCATCTCGGTATCGGGAGAGTTGTAGAACCGGTCGGCACGTAGATTGAACTCCGGCCTAAGCGCCTGTAGCGCAGCCGCCCGAAAGGTTCTGGCCTGGTCCGGTGTGGCGGACGCATCCTGTCGGAACCTGAAACCCTCCAGCCGACCAAGATATTGGCCCTCGACGTAAACTTCGCCGCTGTCGTTCACTTCGGCCAACATGGCCTCCTTCTGCTTGAGCCGCCTCACCAGCACGCTTGTGCGTCGGTCAACAAACCGTCGTGTCAATGCACCATGCAGCGCATCCGACAACCTGTCTTCTACAGCGCGTGTCGTTCCTCGCCAATGGCTTTCGTCGTCAACCCATCCCTTTCGCTGTGCGACATAGGTCCATGTTCGGATATATGCCAGCCGTCTGGAGAGCGTGTCGATATCTCCATCCGTGCGGTCAATTCGCTCGATCTGCCGGGAGAGCCAGTCATCAGGCACGCGACCGAACTCCCGCAGAAACCCAAAAATTCGCTCAAGAAGACTGATGTGCTCAGCATGGCTGATACCGCGGAAATCCGGGATCCGGCATACTTCCCACAGAAGCCTGACCCCGGACGCGCCCGCTGCGTTCCCGCGCACATGCGGCAGATCGGCAAGCCCCTTCAGCGCCACCATGTCGTCGGCTTCCCGCGTCCGTATCAGCAGCTCGTCATCGGAGCCAGCCTCCAGCGAGGCGATCAATCGGTCAATGCTACCGAAATCGAGCTGTGAATTGCGCCATTGCAGCTTACGAACCGGAGAGAAGTGACTGTTGACGATCGCCTCAGCCACATGGTCCTCCAGCGCTTTGGCCTCACCGGTCACTCCGAAGGTGCCATCGTTTACATACCTGCCCGCCCTGCCGGCGATCTGCGCCAGTTCATCGGGCCGAAGAGGCCTTAGGCGACGACCATCAAACTTGCCAAGCGATGAAAAGGCGACATGGTTGATGTCAAGGTTCAGCCCCACACCGATGGCATCTGTGGCAACCAGGTAATCAACATCTCCATTCTGGTACATCTCGACCTGCGCATTGCGCGTACGAGGGCTGAGCGCCCCCATAACCACCGCCGCACCGCCTTTCTGGCGACGCAGTAGTTCCGAGATCGCGTAGACCTGGTCGACGGAAAACCCGACAATGGCGGATCGGGGATGCATCCTGCTGAGCTTGCGTGAACCGGTATAGGTCAGCGAGGAGAGGCGCTGCCTGCGTTCAAACCGGGTGCGCGGAACCAATGCGGCAATTGCACCCCGCATCGTGTCGGACCCCAGCATCAGGGTCTCGCTCAGGCCACGGGCACGAAGCAGCCGGTCGGTGAATACATGGCCACGCTCGGGATCGGAGCACATCTGAATCTCATCAATGCCGACGAACTCCGCACCTATCCCATCGGGCATCGCCTCGGTCGTGCAGATCCAGTACTGTGCACGGCCAGGGACCACGCGCTCCTCGCCGGTGACGAGCGCCACCACCGACGGCCCCCGCAGCGCCACAACCCTGTCATAGACCTCGCGCGCCAGCAGGCGCAGCGGCAGGCCAATCACTCCAGTTCGGTGACTGAGCATCCGCTCCATGGCGTAGCGGGTCTTTCCGGTGTTGGTGGGACCCAGAACCGCGGTGACATGGCTTTGATCTTTGGTCATTTTCCTGATTTCGTCCCTGCCAGCTCAGTCTCCCGGCGCACGTTTGGAGCCACAACAACCCGGGAAGCTCGACGACGCGTCGGCAGATAACACCCATCCCGACATTCGTCCATGGAATTTCGGATTCGCCAGCCAATCCTGGATCTGTCGCGTTGCGGCGATCACTCCATTCATACGGAATTCAGAGCCGCAGACCGTCCAATATCTCCTGCTGTGCCTCTATTCTCTGTTTCAGCCCTGGGCTATGCGGATGCACCTTCTGCACCATCCGCCAGAGTTCCAGCGCCTCCTCCAGCATTCCCAGTTCCTGAAAAATTGTGGCTAGCCCTATCATTGCGCCAAAATGCCTGGGGTTGAGCGCCAGCACCCTACCGATATCCTCGATCGCCGGGCCATACATTCCCATCTGAAACAGCACCGTCGCCCGTACATGCCATCCCTCGGCAAAGTCTGGTGCATGGTCGGTCAATGCCGTGAGATGCTCCAGGGCGACATCATGGTTTCCATTGCGGAGAGCCTGAATGCCCCTTTCCAGCAGCAGATCCATCGCCGCTGAACCCGATCTGGACCATTCGCGCATTATCTGCCGTTCCAGGTCTTCCCAATTCTCCGTTTCGGGATCCGCAAGCTGGTCCAGCAGAAGTTCGACTTCGGCCGTCTCTGCCGCAGCGGGGGGCAGAAGCCCCAGAATCAGGGAAAATCCCAACAATACAGATTTGCAGGTCGATGAAAAAACACGCATATTATCATTATACCAGACCTGCCGGGGAATTCGAGCCCCTACAGGTCACGCTTCGGGGAGTCAGGACATGGGCGACGTGATGGATGCCGCTTTGCAGGCGCTTGAAGAAAGGATCGGGGGCAGCGCCCTTGATGGTGTCGCCAGATTCGCGATCAAGGGAGAGGGTACCATAATTGTCGACAGCAACGGAGCGCGCGCCGAGGACGGGGAAGCTGATGTGACGCTGACAGCGGACGCGGAGACGTTCAGGGCGCTCCTGAACGGTGACCTCAGTCCTACCGCCGCCTTCATGCAAGGCCGGCTCGCCGTTGATGGTGATATGACCCTTGCAATCCAGCTTGGTTCGGCGATCGCTTAATCATGGAAAGTCCGGTCGCACCTTTCTACCGAAAGGTGGCACAGGGTCCTGAGCGCATAGAGGCCAGGTGGATCATGGCACGGGACGGTACCCGGCTTCGCGTCGCCATTTGGCCTGAGGGCGATAGGGGAACGGTGCTGCTGTTTCCTGGCCGAACCGAATATATTGAGAAATACGGTCCCGCCGCTGCTGAACTCCGCGCCCAGGGCTTTGCAACCGCATCCATAGACTGGCGAGGCCAGGGACTGGCAGACCGTCCCCTTGAGGACCGCTGCGTTGGCCATGTGTCCCGGTTTGCCGACTATCAGATGGATGTGGCTGCGATGCTGGACGCCATTTCTGGCATTGAGCTGCCAAAACCCCTCTATCTTCTGGCTCACTCCATGGGTGGCTGCATCGGACTGCGGGCACTGATCGAGGGTCTGGACGTGAATGCCGCGGTATTTTCCGCGCCGATGTGGGGCATCGCGATTCACCGCCCGTTGAGGCCGGTTGCGTGGTCGCTCGCCTGGACTGCTCACCAGTTGCGATTCGGCCATTTCTATGTGCCGGGTGCCAATGGTGGAATCTATGTGCAGGAAACTTCCTTTGAGCGGAACCTGCTGACCACAGACCAGGAGATGTATGCGTTCATGCAACGCCAGCACGCTGCGCATCCGGATCTTTCTCTCGGTGGCCCGAGTCTGCAGTGGCTGTATGAAGCGCTTCGCGAATGCCAGGCCCTGTCACGCATGCACTCGCCAGACGTTCCTGCCGTTACAGTGCTTGGCAGCGATGAGCATGTCATAGATCCCAGCCGAATTCATCGACGTATGGCCAATTGGCCCGATGGGCGCCTCGTGATGCTGAAAGGAGCCAGACACGAGCCAATGATGGAGACACAGCCGCTCCGCAACAGTTTCTTCGCCTGCGCAACGGAACATTTTGAGGCCCATCCCTGAAAGACGGAGTCCACCGGGCTTCCAGAAGTCAGCGCCGCCAGTCCTGGGGGTGGATCCCGTCGGCCTGCAGATCCGCGGCATCCATCATCAGGGTCCGCTCCGAAGCGATGAAAGACCCAGCACCGGCGCGTTCCAGCCTGAACTCTCCCCTGGCGCCCACCAGACTCCCTCTCCGGCAATGCGGCCAACATGGGGCTGGATCTGCCCCTGACGAAATTCGACTAGGAAGTCTGTTGAAGGCTGTGTCTGATGAATCCCGATCTGACGATTCCCAATGACGATCCAGCTGTCTGCAACGAGACCGCGTAGCGGGTTGAACCCGGGCAATGGAGCGACATATGTGGAAAAACCCCTGACAGGAGCTTCCATGCCCGACCTACCCAATCCCGTGTTCGATGCCAATGCCCACGGCGGTGCCGATTTTGGCGACCTGCCAGACTGGGATCTCAGTGATCTATACTCCTCTCCCGATGCTCCGGAACTTGCGCGGGATCTCGATTGGCATGAGAATGCCTGTGCGGAATTCGCTGCCGAATACGAGGGCAATCTTGCGGATCTCGACGCTGACGGACTGCTGGAATGCATTCAGCGCTACGAAAGAATCGAGATGCTGGAAAACCGCATCATGTCGTTTGCCGGCCTGCGCCACTACCAGCTCACCACTGATCCCAAGCGCGCCAAGTTCCTCTCAGACTGCCAGAACAGGATCACATCCTCCACTGCGCCGCTTGTGTTCTTCACTCTGGAGATCAATCGGATCGAGTCCCAGGACCTTGATGACCTATTCGAATCGAATGCGGCACTTGCCCGCTACAGGCCGCTCTTCGAACGGATCCGGGCGATGCGTCCGCATCAGCTTTCGGACGAACTGGAGAGCTTTCTTCACGACCGGTCAGTAGTTGGATCCTCCGCATGGAATCGACTGTTCGACGAGACCATCGCAGCGCTGCAGTTCTCAATCGACGGCGAGACATTGGGCCTTGAGGGAACCCTGAATTGCCTGACGGAGCACGACCGTAGCCTACGCGAAACCGCCGCCCGGGAACTGGCCAGGGTGTTTGGCGACAATGTGAAGCTGTTCGCCCGCGTTCACAACACGCTCGCCAAAGAGAAGGAGGTCGAGGACCGCTGGCGCGACATGCCAACACCCCAGACCGGGCGTCACCTGGCAAACCAGGTTGAGCCCGAAGTGGTTGAAGCCCTTCGTAACGCCGTCGTCTCAGCCTACCCCAGGCTCTCGCACCGATATTACGAGCTCAAACGCAGATGGCTGGGACTCGATGTGCTGCAGATCTGGGACCGGAACGCTCCGCTTCCAATGGAAGAGAAAGAGACCGTGCCGTGGGACGACGCACGCGCCCTTGTTCTGGATGCCTACAGCGATTTCGACCCGAGGATGGCCAGGATCGCGGAGCCATTCTTCCACAAGGGCTGGATTGATGCGGGTGTCAAGCCCGGCAAGGCTCCAGGCGCGTTCGCGCATCCGACCGCGACTGACGTACATCCATACATAATGCTGAACTATCTTGGCAAACCTCGTGACATCATGACGCTGGCGCATGAACTCGGCCACGGTGTCCACCAGACACTTGCCGCAGGACAGGGGGAGTTTCTGGCCTCAACTCCGCTTACACTGGCGGAGACGGCTTCGGTATTCGGTGAGATGCTGACGTTCCAAAGGCTGCTGGACGGCTCCTCGACACGGAGCGAGCGAAAGATCCTGCTGGCGGGCAAGGTCGAGGACATGATCAACACGGTTGTCCGTCAGATTGCGTTCTATGACTTTGAGTGCAGACTTCACGAAGCCCGGCGGAAGGGTGAACTTACGCCGGATGATATCAATGAACTCTGGATGTCCATCCAATCGGAATCCCTGGGACCCTCCTTTGAATTCATGGAAGGCTATGAGACCTTCTGGGCCTATGTCCCGCATTTCATCCACGCACCGTTCTATGTCTATGCCTATGCATTCGGTGATGGCCTCGTGAACGCGCTCTATGCGGTCTATCGCGACGGAGGTTCAGGGTTTCAGGACAAGTATCTTGAGATGCTTGAAGCCGGCGGCTCAAAGCATCACAGGGAGCTGCTTGCACCATTCGGGCTTGACGCATCGGATCCTTCATTCTGGGACAAGGGTCTGTCGATGATTTCGGGCTTCATCGATGAGCTTGAGGCAATGGAAAGCTGACCGATCCTGAGGGAAGTAAATGATGTCCATAGCCTGCCATCACCCCCCCGTGTAACCCCACTTCCACTCGGGAGGGCAGCACCTCTGGCTGCGGATCCCTGCCGAACCGACGTAGAATGTTGCGAATCTGCCAGGCTGCGGCGACAGTACCAGTGTTCAGCAATGGAGAGATCCATGCCATCGGGCTACCTCCCACCTGACCCATCACGAAAAAACTGAGCGCGGCAATTCCACATCCCGGCCTGATGACTCCGGTTCACCGGCATTCGACGCGGGTCCCGGATCTAGACAGCAGCGCGGATAACCAGCCGCAGCTCACTGTCGTCGACCAGGATATACTCAGGAAGCCGACCGGAAAGACGCTGGCATTCGAAACGTATGATCGGTACGCCATCTCCACGCCTGTCCATCAGGCGTGTGCATTCCAGACCGGTCGGCGCGGGGCAGCGCACCAGCGGGGACACGATAAGTTCGTTTCTGCTGGACTGCCTAAGGTGCAGGCTATCCGGGGTCAAGGTGCCGGCGAATGCGCCAGGCACATGACGCTAAAGGCGATCGGCAAACATGTGCAGACGAATCCGCGCCCCCAGCCATCGAATAATCGCGATGCGCCACGGCGTTCACGAGCGCTTCAAATACCGCCCGTTCACTGAACTGCGGATGATCTGATCTCGCATTTTCCTTGAATGCGCGCACGAACCTGTTCCATCTTACGAAATGCAGAGCCTCCGAAACCTGCTGGTCAAGCGGCCCTATGAGGTCATGTGCATCTGTCTGATATTCAGCATCCGACCGTTCTCCGGCGTAGCTGACCGCCTGGACATAGGCATGTGCCAACCATCTTTGCGGTTCTGACGTGCAGAGAAGCACACCCGCAAACGTAAGTCTATCCACCCTGTCTTCGTCGGCTGCCTATACCCGTAACCTATGTAAAGGGAATTATATACTTAGTCAGCCAAAGCATTACATGTAGTGTAATTCATAGCGCCAAAGATTTTCATTCAGTATCTTGGTTAGCCAAGCATATAATTCTCCAAAGTTTCGGCTACGCCTCGAACCACTCCACGTAGCTCCATCATCTTGCCAATGTCTGCTGGCACGGCCCAGCTTCAGCATCCCCGTCTCACGAACTGTCGCCGTTATCTGCGCGAACCGGTCCGCTGCGACTTGGGATGCGCCAGCGGAAAGAGATGATCGTGATGTGGTCTGGATGACGGTCGGCAGAAATGCCGTTCTCAACAATCAAACCTCGGGCAAAACTATCGATATGAGTATGTCCCAGCAGCATATCCATCAAACAGCGGCACCATCATCTTCAGGATGCGCTTCTCAACGAGAAGACGGGCCCAAACGGAGGCAAGGACCGGGTGTCGCTCTTCGAACCAGAGGTCAGGAATGGAATTGAACACCGACCTGGTGGGAATTGAGGCGGCAGACTCACCCCGGCCTGCCAGCGGGTCGGAGGAATGCGAAGTCACATCCTTCCGAAGCCGGTAACACTTCATCCCGATACAGCTTGCGATAGCCGCGGATTGCCTCTGCACCAGGTGGAGTCCATTCCGCCCGTCGCCGCCGCAGCTCGTCCGGCGCAACCAGTAAGTCAATGCGTTTGCCGGATGCGGACAACCGGATGCGGTCACCGCTGCGAACCAGAGCAAGCGGTCCACCCAGATCAGCCTCAGGCGTCACATGCAACACTATCGTGCCGAAAGCGGTGCCCGACATGCGGGCGTCGGAAACACGCACCATGTCCCTGACCCCCTGCCGAGCCAGCTTCCGGGGAATCGGTAGATATCCCGCCTCCGGCATTCCGGATGGGCTGCGCGGCCCGGAATTCTGGAGCACAAGCACATCACCTGGATCCACGTCCAGATCCGGATCGTCAATCCTTCGGGACAGATCCTCGAGCGACTGAAATACCACCGCCCTTCCTTCATGCTCCAGCAGCTCCGGCGTAGCCGCTGCCCGCTTCAGAATTGCACCGTCCGGCGCCAGGCTACCATGCAATGCGATCAGGCCCCCCTGTCCTGATACCGGCCGGGATGCAGGTCGGATCACGGCCTCATCGACGGGCTCCGCCAATGGATCATCCAGCCTCTCGCCCAAGCTACGGCCAGTTATGTCGATGCAGTCCCGGTTGAGTTGAGTTTTCAGCTGTCTCAGCACGGCATCCAGCGCGCCTGCGGCATGAAAATCCTCCATGTAACCATCGCCCACCGGTTTCAGGTCAACCAGAACGGGTGTCTCATCCGAGAGTGCGTTGAATCGCTGGAAGTCGAGCGCGATGCCGAGCCGTCCCGCAATCGCCGCAAGGTGGATAACGGCGTTGGTGGAACCCGACACGGCCATCAGAACACGCCATGCGTTCTCAACCGAATGTCGGGTGACAACGCTATCCGGGGTCGGGCCGCCCTCCATCGCCATCTTCGCTGCCTGGCTTCCCGTCTCCTCAGCGGCACGTAGCCGGTCAGCATGCACAGCAGGTATCGCGGCGGAGCCCGGCAGCGACATTCCCAGTGTCTCGGCTATGAGCGCCATGGTCGACGCGGTTCCCATCACCGCACATGTCCCCGCGGTAACCGCAAGCCGTTCCTCTATTCGTCCGATTTCATCCCGCTCCAGCCTGCCGGCCCGATACTGCGCCCAAAACCGACGGCAGTCGGTACATGCTCCAAGACGCTCACCCCTGTATCTGCCCGTCATCATCGGGCCAGCGGCGATCAGCGCAGCGGGTTTACCCGCCGACACTGCCCCCATGAGCAGAGCAGGCACCGTCTTGTCGCATCCGCCCATCAGGACGACCGAATCCATGGGCTGGGCGCGGATCATCTCCTCAACCGTCATGGCCATGAGATTGCGGTAAACCATTGACGTTGGCGTCAGGAAAGCCTCTCCGAGCGAAATCACCGGAAACGGAACAGGCAGCGCGCCTGCGGCGAGAATCCCACGCTTCACCGCCTCAACCATGTCGGGGAAATGACGGTGGCAGTTATTGAACCCGCTTTCCGTCGTACAGATGCCCACGACCGGCTTCTCAAGAAAGGCTCCCGTATATCCCATGGATTTGGCAAAGGAGCGGCGCATATATCTGGCGAATTCCGTATCGCCGTAGTTGGTCAATCCACGCAGCAGACCAGTCGGCTGATTAGACATCAGCGACTTCCTCAAGCGATTCCCGATAGGATCTCCCCTGCGCCGTGTCTCTGGGCATCATGTCTTTCAGGCTTTCACCAACACCTCAAGCCACGAATTATGCGGAGGCCTGCGCACATGCAACCCTGCCATCAGGCTCCCGGATAACCGCTACCAGTGCTGCTGGCGCAAACGCCCCATCAGGTTCACGTCGTCCGACGGAAACATCAACCGCCATGGGAAGCGCCCGAAACCCAGCAAACTCCGATAGGGTGGACCCAATGCACGATCGGCCAGAAGAACGGAACCTTGGTCCATGCAATGCCAATGGAGGATCAGATCAGGGTTTCCGTGTATCTGCGCTGCACGGCTTCGCACCAGTTGCCAACATTCCAGTCGCCATAGGCACCCATTCCGCCCATTGGATCTTCCCCGTAATACACCGGCACATGTACCAGACTAAGGCCGCGATGGGCATGCGCCCGTTCAAGCGCCGCCTCCAGGCTGTCCCGGTCATGACCTCCGGACAGGGCAAGAACGCCAGTAACGCCCGAAGCCAGGCGCACATAATCAACCGCAACGGAGTCGTTCGTGCGGAAATCGAAACCATATTGGGCACGCTGCAGACCGCTGATCGCCCCCATCCGGCGATTGTCCAGGAGCAGGATCATCCCATTTACACCATGCTCCACCCCATCAACCAGAATCTGCGGATTCATCATGAACGAACCATCGCCGGTGAATGCGATCGCGTATCGCCCGGCATCCGCCATCGCACCTGCCAGCAGGGCCGAGACGGCAAATCCCATATAGGAGGCGCCGGAATCGGTGATGCTGCGGCCAGGCGCGGAATCTACCACGATCTGAAACCCGTTGGCCTGCACATCGCCAGCGTCGAAAAGTTTGATCGCGTTGAGACGATTGGCAAAGCGGTCGGCAATGTGAATCGACTGCGGCTGGGTAAGAACAGGACGCTGCCAAACCTCATCATAAAGGGGATCCGCGTCGAATCGCTCCTGCTTGAAGCGCTGCCAGTCCGCCTTTGTCGCGCCGCAATCCGCCAGCCATTCCGCCTTGCCCTCACCCATTGGCGGCAGTCGATCAGTGATCATTCCAAGTATGGTAGCGGCATCGCCCTGAAGTGCCAGAGTGCAGTTGTAGTGCTGAACGTCCACTCCGTCAGCGTTAATGTTGATCACCTGACGTGCATTGGGCCATCCGATGCCAGAGCAGTCGCTCTGGCAGACCGCCCGGCTGCCTACGAATACCGCCAGCTCCGCTTCCCGCATTGCGAAATTTCCGCAGATCGAACCCTTGGAACCACCCACATGCATGTTCAGCGGATGAGCGTCGGGCAACACCCCTGTCGAGCCCGGTGAAAGTACAACCACGGCACCCGCCGCTTCCGCGAACCGGACAAGCCGGTCAGCAGCATCGCGGCTACCGCCACCAGCCTTCACCGCTACGCGGGAACAGTTCGCGATCAGCGCCGCCGCTCGATCAAGCAGCGTCCCATCTACCGGAGCCAGTGGCGCAAACCGTGGACGCAAGGGCAGGCTATCGAGCCGAACCCGCACTTCGGTGGGCTGGATGTTCAGCGGCAGGTTCAGGTAGAACGGTCCCGCCCTGGTCGGATGAAACACGGTGGCCGCACCCTTTCGGAGGGCGTCTCGCAGGGCAGCTGGGGAATGAAGCGTGTAGGTACCCCCCATGGCAGCGGTGATACGTCCGAAGAGTCCCTGTTCGGGCCTCGGAATCTGCTGCATGTTGTAGCCTTCGCCATGAGTGGTCTCGTCTCCATACAGATGATAGATGCCGACCCCGTTCGAGGCCGCGACCAGCGACCCCGCCATCGCCTGGAGCGCGCCCGGCCCGATAGAGGTCACCACGGCGCAGGGCTCGTCATAGATCAGGCGAAGCGCGGTACCGGCATGGGACATCTCCACCTCGTTGCGAAACTGATGGCAGCGCACCAGTCCAGCAGCTTCATAAACACGTAGGGTTTCGCCCAGTTCGGTCGATCCATGGCCAAAGATCACAAGGTATTTCGACACACCCTGCCGCAGAAGACCCAGCACAAGCGCTTCGGTCAGGGGTAGCGTAACAGGTTGTTCGGGAGCGTGCCTTTCCAGCGCGGCGTCAATTCCTCCCTCGCCTGCGAACCAGGCTGCGCGTTCCGCACGGGTTGCCGGAATGGTCAAGTTCCATCCTCCCTCAGATCAATCGCCCGCCCGATGCGTGCCGATTCCTCCGCTCCCAATGCGAAGCGAAGCACCGTACGTGCCTGGCGTGCGGTGAGGATCGGTTCGCCGCCCTCTTCCAGAACACGCAGGAAATGGCGGGTCGACTGCACGAAGCCCTGCTCCCAGCCGGACGCAACATCCGCATATTCGGTCACGGAGCCGTCGCGGTAGAGCGCCAATGGTGGTGGGTTCCCGATCTGGCCATGCCCGCAGTTGATCCACAACACGCCATGGGTTCCGGTGATCTCGACGCGGTCATCCTGGGCATAGTATCGCGAGGCGATCTCGAGCTCGGGGGAATAGACCACCTCTAGATTACCGATACGGTTGCCGGGAAAACGGAACGAAACGATTGACTGCGCATCAAAATAGCCACCATCGGATCGCTCAACCCTGTTAACGAATGCATGCACATCGCTTGGTGCACCCATGAAATGCCACGCCAGCGCAAATTTGTGATGCCCGTCGTCAAAGACCAGTGGGCCCCCACCTGACCGGTCCCTCTGCTGGCGCCAGGCATCAGCTTCCTTCGGAACCGTCCATGCCGTGCGGCTCCGACCAGGATTGGACTTGAGGCGGATCGATAGCGGTTCTCCGATTGCGCCCCCTTCGATCAGGGCGCGGGCCCTGGCAACCGGGGGATGGAAAATGAAATTCTCGAACACCTTGAAAGGCCGCCCCGACGCCTCGGCCGCGACGACAAGCGCGTCAGCTTCCTCCATCGAAATGCACATCGGTTTCTGCAGCGAAACGATTTTTCCCGCCCTGATCGCCTTCAGAGCCATCTGCAGGTGCAGATGATGTGGCAGGAGAATCTCCACCAGATCGACGTCATGCCGTGCCAGAGTTCGATCAGGGTCGTCATCAATATGGACCTCACCGCAACCCCAGGCGCGCGCCCGCTCCCGGGCCAGTTCAGGGTTACGGTCGCACAGAGCGGTGATCCGCGCCGCGGGGTTCCGCATATATTCAATGGCATGCAGGTCAGAAATGCGTCCCGTACCAATGAAGGCGACACGGAAGGGCGGTCTGGTCATGGTCAGGACCTGTGCTTCGGAAACGGGTTACCGGCCTTTCGCACCAGCTGCCCCAGTTCAGCGAGGCGCGAATCACCTATTCGTACCGACGGGCCAGATATGCCCATCGCCGCAACCATAGAGTCTCTGGCATCGAAGACCGGCCTCGCGACGCAACGGATACCTTCAGCGAATTCCCCGTCATCCAAGGTGAAGCCGCAGGCTCGCGCCTCTTTCAGACCGACCTCCAGCACATGGCGGTCGGTAATGGTACGAGCGGTAAAAACAGGCAGCGTGTCAGGAATTCCAGCACCTCCGAACGCCAGAAAAGCCTTACCAAGCGCCGTGCAGTGCAGCGGCGCGAGCGAGCCGATCGGATGATCGACCTTGAGAGGCAGTGTCGAATCGACCTTGTCGACATACCACACGCGTTCATCCACCAGGACTGCGAGATGCGCGCATTCACCGGTCACCTCCACCAGCCGCTGAAGTATCGGACGGCAGAGTTCCCTACAGGCCACCACTTCACTCAGGCTGTGACCGTCAGCCCTGGACTCGGGCTTACGCACCGCACGGTAACGCCGTGATTCGTCCTGAACGGCATATCCCGCCGCGACAAGGGTCTTCAGAAGATGAGAAGCGTTGGACTTCTCGACACCAAGCTCTTCCGCAATCCGGGTAAGCCGCATCGGCTCAGCCGAAGCCGTGAGAATGTCCAGCGCCTTGAGGCCCCGCATCAGGGATTGCAGCAGTCGCACGGTTCACGCTCCCGGTCGTTAAATGGAATCGCGCTCTCCAGAGTTTACATATGCCGCACTTTTTGTCCAACATATGAAAACAATTTTGGAAATTCTCCACTTCTCCCGAAAAAGACAGATATTTTTACCATATGCAATCCAATTTGTTGACATTAATTTATGAACCTGCATACTCGACCCTGCACTGAAGCAGATGCATGGCCCAAAGAAACTGGAGGGAGGAAAGATCTCATGACACGCATTTTTCGCCGAGGCTTTCTCGGCACCGCCATTACCGCTCCACTCGCGGCCGCCGCCACCCTGGCATTCGCTGATGGCCACGAGGTAACGATCAGCCACTACTTCACCGGTGAACTCGGTCTTAAAGCCTTCCAGGAACAGATTGACCGCTTCGAAGCCGCCACCGACTACATGCTGAAGGACAGCCCTGTCGGGCACGAAGACTTCAAGACCGACATTCTGGTTCGGGCTTCCGGTAACAGCCTGCCGGACGTCTTCAGCTACTGGGCCGGCGCACGCGTTCAGTTCATCGTGGATTCGAACGCCCTTCATCCGATTGATGACATGTGGGACAGCGCCGGTCTCGACGGCGTCGTGGCGAAGTCCGTCGCCGACAGCGCTACGCTCTATAACGGCAACCGCTATCTGGTACCGTTCAACTATCATTATTCGGGTGTCTTCTATAACAAGGCCGTCTTCTCCGAAGCGGGAATCGATGACCTGCCCACGGATTGGGACGGCTTCGTCGAGCTATGCGAGACGCTAGGCTCCATGGGGGTCACTCCAATCGCGCTCGGCTCCATGAACCGCTGGCCCGCACAGTTCTGGTTCGACTACCTGCTGCTTCGAACCGCCGGGCCGGATTACCGCGCACGGCTAATGGCAGGCGACGCCTCATACGACGACCCCGAAGTCCACACCGCCATGAGCATGTGGAAAGATCTCGTTGACGCCGGTCACTTCACCGAAAACGCCAATGCGGATTCCTGGACTGATGCGTCCGACAGGGTCGCGCGAGGCTATGCGGCCATGACTCTCATGGGAACATGGATTACCGGTTACTGGAACGGGCTGGGTCTGGTACCAGGCGAGGATTACGACTTCTTCCCCTTTCCAACAGTTGCCGAAGGGGTGGCGCAGGCCTCGGTCGGACCTGTGGACGGTCTGGTCATGGCGGCCAATGCCGGAAACGTCGACGGCGCAAAGGCTTTCCTGGCATACATGGTGTCGAACACCGATGTGCAGGCGGCCTGGAGCAAAGCGCAGGGGGCACTCTCGGCGAATGTGAACGTCGATCCATCGAATTACAATTCCGTAATGCTGAAAGCCTTCGAGACGGTCGCCGCATCGGAGGTCTTCGCATTCAACTACGATCTGGCGACACCACCTCCCGTGGCAGAGGTCGGTCTGTCGATGTTCTCACGTTTCATGGATGACCCGTCCAAACTGGACGAAATCCTGGCACAGGTGGCCACAGACGCCCAGGCGGCTTTCGAACAGTAACCGATAGGCGCCGGGACGGAACGAACTTCCGTCCCGGCGCACCGACCGGAGATCCTCATGGAGTCGGAAAACCGTCTCTGGCGGGTATTGCTGCTTGCGTTACCACTTCTTGTATTTTCGGCTCTGGTGATCTGGCCGCTGCTAAGCTCGTTCTATTACAGCTTCACCAACTGGAACGGCTTCGATCGTAACCATGAGTTTCTTGGCCTGCGGAATTTCACCAAGATCTGGACCGACCGGCTGTTTTTCAGCGCCATCGTCAATACAGCCATCTGGATGGTGGCGGCTCTGGTTCTGCCGACGCTTGTGGGACTTCTGCTGGCGCTGCTGCTTGATCGGCAGGTGCGGGGCGCGCGGATATTCAAGACCGTCTTCTATCTGCCCATCTGTCTGTCGGCAATCGTCGTGGGCCAGATCTGGATATGGATCTACCAGCCGGACTGGGGCCTGCTTAACACCCTGATAAAGCTGCTGGGCGATCCTGACTTCAACTATGCCTGGCTCGCACGGCCCAATACCGCGCTCTACGCGGTAATCATTGCCTGGTCATGGCAGCAGACCGGGCTCTCAATGGTCATCTACCTTGCCGGGCTCACTTCCATCCCTTCGGACCTGCTCGAAGTCTGCGAGATCGAGGGAGCAACCGTCTGGCAGCGCATCCGGCGCGTGGTGATTCCGCTGCTAACGCCCTCGACGGTCGTCGTCGTGGCGCTCTCGATGATCAATTCGCTCAAGGGCTTCGACATACTATACATCATGACCGGCGGTGGGCCGTTCAATTCCTCCGATACGCTGGCCATGCACATGTATAACGAAAGCTTCAAGAAATACCTGATGGGATATGGTAGCGCCATTTCGGTCGTGCTGTTCCTGATCGCGCTTACCATCATCGGCGTCTATTTCCGCCAGCTCAGGAAGGTGGACGAAATCTATGGCTGATGTCGCCACGCCCGCGCAGCCTCGGTTCAGTCCCTGGCCAGCGACGGTTTTCGTGGTACTCTGCATCCTCGCCGCGCTGTTTCTCGCCCCTACCGTCGGCGTGCTCCTGTCCTCGGTCAAGACAACCCGCGCCATAGCTTTTGGTGACCTTTGGTCGCTGCCGGACCAGCTCTATCTTGGGAACTACACCGAGGTGCTCTCCAATCCGGCTGTGCACCGATATTTTCTCAACACACTCATCGTAACCGTACCCGCCACCATCGCCTCCACCGCATTGGGTGTGCTGGCTGGCCATGTATTCGCAAAGTTACCCTTCCGCGGCAGCAACGCGCTGTTTCTCATCGTGGTCTCGGGGATGTTTTTTCCTCCACAGGTAATTCTGGTTCCACTCTTCAGACTCTTTAACGGGCTTGGACTGATTGACACGCTCTGGCCGATAATTCTGGTTCATACCGCTTTGGGCATTCCGATCTGCACCCTGCTCATGCGCAATTTCTTTGCCACCGTGCCAAACGCGCTTCGCGAGGCGGCAATCATTGAGGGCGCCAACGAATGGCAGGTACTGACGCGCGTGTCGCTGCCACTCAGCCTACCAGCGCTTGCGGTTCTGGCGACGCTGCAGTTCACCTGGATCTGGAATGATTTCCTCTGGCCGCTGATCTTTACCCAATCCGATGATAAGCGAACCATCATGATCGGCATCGTCAACCTGCGGGGGCAATATACCGTCGCCTGGGGTGTCCAGGGCGCGCTGTCACTGGTTGCGAGCCTTCCTACTCTAATAATATTTCTCCTGTTCCAGCGGTATTTCATCAAAGGCATGACCATGGGAGCGGTCAAGGGATAGAGCATGGCACAGGTCGAACTGAGAAACATCCACAAGTCCTTTGGCGCGACGGAAGTTATCCGAGGTGTTGACCTAAATATTGACAGTGGCGAATTCCTGGTCTTCGTCGGCCCTTCCGGATGTGGCAAGTCCACCATCCTGAGGCTGATCTCGGGGCTTGAAACCGTCACTTCAGGGCAGATCCTGTTTGACGGTCAGGACATGACCAGAGAGGCACCTTCCAAGCGCAAGCTTGCCATGGTGTTCCAGTCCTACGCGCTGTTCCCCCATCTAACCGTGGCGGAGAATATCGGCTTCGGTCTCAGTCTGGCAAAGACTCCGAAGGCGGAGATCAGGCACCGCGTTGCGGAAGTGGCCAGGACCCTCCAGCTTGATGCGCTGCTCGACCGAATGCCAAGGCAGCTGTCGGGTGGACAACGCCAGAGGGTGGCCATTGGCCGTTCCATAATCCGAAACCCCAAGGTCTTTCTCTTTGACGAGCCCCTCTCGAATCTCGACGCCGCGCTGCGTGTAAGCATGCGACTGGAGATCGCACGCCTGCACCGGGAACTGGAGGATGTGACGATGATCTATGTCACTCACGACCAGATCGAGGCGATGACGCTGGCCGACCGGATCGTGGTGCTCAACGGCGGACGAATCGAGCAGGTCGGAACTCCGATGGAACTATATGAAAATCCGGCCAACAGCTTTGTAGCCGGCTTTGTTGGAGCGCCCTCGATGAACTTCATCCCCTGTATTGTGGACATTGAGGGAATGGCACGGGTTGGTCCGATCCGAATCCGCCCCACCCGCCCGCATATGGTGTCGGGAGAGGCCCTGCTTGGCATCCGCCCCGAACATCTGACGCTGGTCGAAGCCGGCCAGGGCGACTTTGGCGCTGAGATTGAACTGGTTGAAAGGCTGGGCGCCGACAGCCTTGTATACCTCCGTGCTCCGTTTCTTGAAACACCGGTCACCGTTCGCACTGGCGGTGCGTTCAGTCAGATCGAGCGCGATCCCGTCGACGTGCGGATTGATCCTGCAAACCTTCACGTCTTTCCAGGTAAGGCCCATACCTGAAACCAGAGCCGCAGGGTGCCGCCCGAAATCCCCAGTGTCCCTATCGGTTTCGTCATTTCGGCTGACAGACGGCATTTCGCGGTATGGTAACGAGTCAGTGATGTCCCGCACCACCGCCGCGAAGCATAGCAACGACACCGTAGTCGCCATCCACAATGGCTCGTTCCACGGCAACGACCTGTGAATGCCAACGCTCACAGGAAGTGAGTCTTCGTAAACTCCAATCGGCCACGGAAAGACATGCGGCTGGATGGGACGCCGCGGCGGAAGCCAGGAATTTCAGGCTGAGACGCGGCACGGACTCCACAGGCTGAATTAGGCGGGAGCATTATCCGGAACGTTCTGAACATCGTCGCCGAATGTCAGCCCCATCAGGAAACATCTCCCTGGGAAGGAGAACAGCGGTCTCGACGTGAACCGTCCAGATTTCGGGCGATGTTCACCTGATCAGGCCAACGAAGCCCAATTGATCCGATCAGTCGGATTTCTGATCCCGGTTCCCGTCGACAAAAGTCTGGCCTCGAGATCCGGGGGACTGAATGCCTGCCGGAGATTCGACCGCCTTGAACCGGGCATGATCTCCGTGCTGGATTCGCCCAGAAGTTCAAACGGAAGCCAAAGGATGGATATGGTGCCGACAGAGGGACTCGAACCCCCGGCCCACTGATTACAAATCAGTTGCTCTACCAGCTGAGCTATGTCGGCTTTCAGTCAGGAAACTAACCACTCCGATGCGCCTCTGCAAGGGAGTTACATGCCCAGAGCCTCCCTGTACATTTCGAGGACGGCCTCTTCCTCGGCAACATCGTCCTTGTCCCGCTTTCGAAGCGCGATCACCTTGCGCATGACCTTGGTATCGTAGCCACGGCCCTTCGCCTCAGCCATCACTTCTTTCTGCTGACCGACGATTTCACTCTTCTCCTCCTCAAGGCGTTCGAAACGTTCAATAAACTGCCTCAATTCGTCGGCGGCTACGCGGTAGGATGCGTCATCGTTCATTGCCTGTATCCTTCTGCGGTGATAGAATGAACGCTCTAGCTTCAAGCGCCGAGGCCCGCAAGCACGAAGTTGGCTGCTCAAGGACCTTCGCCGCACCAGGCGCTGGGACACAAACTCGATGGAGGCATTCTTGGATCCGTTGATCTGGAGCGGTGCGGCTGCGACACTGTTCGGTATCGCCGCACTGATTTGGTGTATCGCCACGGTTCTGCGCGCCAGACGCGCCCGGCTGGCTGATGATGAACTACGTGACCGCCTACGACGTGTGCTTCCGGTGAACCTTGCAGCACTATTTCTTTCCGTAATCGGATTGATGATGGTGGTTGTGGGCGTTCTTCTCGGCTGAATTCACATGTTGCGCGCCATCATAGGCCTTGATCGGCAGACAGGATGCCATCTCCCATCTCCGGGGACATTACTCGACCGCCAATATCCACGATCTTCTTCTAGATATTTAACAGTTCTTTAACTTCCGACCACATACTGTGCAAAACACCAGAAAATGTATATTCCTCAATTTCAGACGCGCAGTGTTGAGAGCGGCATATTTTCGCCGATCAGGAGATGATTAAGCAATTAGTGGCTTGCATTAGCTCCGAATTTCAATAAACATGGGTGCAGAAAACAATAGAGCCTGACAGCGGCTGTGGCTGAATCTCTGGAGTTGATGATGTTCATCACTCCTGACGGCCATCAGATAGGCGAAGCAGGCAATATGAGCGGTATCATGAATGTAGGCCAAGGCGTCCTGACCACAGCCTTGCCGAACCGGATCCAGGATATCTTCTCCGGGGCGGTCTGTAGTTCGTGCCGAATTGCCACAGGCTTTCGGGCAGGTTCCTTTCGCCGCTGCCGTGACCGCCGCAAACTGATGTCAACAGACCCAAACAGACAACGAGGCGAAAATGAGAGCAGTCATTATCGCAGCCGTTTTCGCGCTGGCAGGTCCATCCGCGGCGCAGGCTGAAGCTATCGAACGGGCGTGCATGAATTCCGGCCGAGAGGCCGCCAGTCACTGTCTCTGCAGCTGCATACAGAATCTGGCGGACATGATGCTGTCACGAAGAGATCAGGTCATCGCCGCAAGTTTTCTCAGGAGTCCGGATCTGTCCCAGGAAGTCCGTCAGTCGAACCGCCGCAGCGATGAACGCTTCTGGAAAAAATACACGTCATTCGGCCATTCCGCGGAAATGAATTGCGGCTGAGGCGAGCACGGCCAGGTCGCGACCACTGTTCCGCCTTAATCCTGTCGACTGTCCCGCTCCGGCTGGTGGGTTACGGGTCTGGCCGTAATGTGGGTTTGCTGAAGGGTATCTGGAGGACCAACGGTCCGAAACCCTTCTGACCCGGTTCATCCAGCTTGCGTTCCCGGTGTCAATCGGCCCATCTCAGCCACTCAGACGTGATCCCGCAAAGGCAACGGAGAGGGGTATGGTCGGCTTCAGAAGCGGTTAGTGTGGATTTCCCTCGAAACAGGAGCCCGTTGCAATGAACATCGTCATTCTGACTGGTGCCGGAATCAGCGCGGAAAGCGGCCTTGGAACCTTCCGGGACAGTGACGGGCTCTGGACGAAATACGACCTGAGTGACGTGGCGACACCTGAGGGATTCTCCCGAAATCCGGCGCTTGTGCACGAATTCTATAATGCGCGACGAAGGAATTGCCGAACGGCCATACCAAATGCCGCCCATGCGGCGCTCGCGCGTCTGGAACGCGACCATCCCGGCAAAGTCCAGCTGGTGACCCAGAACATCGATGACCTTCACGAGCGAGCCGGAAGCCAGGCCATCTGGCATATGCACGGAGAAATCACCCGCGCGCTCTGCGCTGTCTGTGCGCATCGCTGGAGCGCACCAGACGAAATGAAACCCAACGACCCCTGCCCCGCCTGCGGTGCGGCGGCTACCCGCCCCGACGTCGTCTGGTTCGGGGAGTTTCCCTATTTCATGGACCAAATCCACGATCGACTGGAAAAATCCGATCTCTTCGTCTCAATCGGCACTTCCGGAAGTGTCTACCCTGCCGCCGAATTCGTCAATATGGCCACCGACGCAGGCGCCCGGACACTGGAACTCAACCTGGAGCCGTCTGAAACGGCGTCGGCTTTCATGAATGTCCGGCAGGGAAAGGCTAGCGAACTTGTGCCATGCTGGGTCGATGAGGTCCTTTCCACGATTTCCTGACGACCTGCGCCGGTGCCTCCAGTTCAGCGCGGTCAATTCCCATTGCTGCCGCCCGCCTCAACCTGGCCGGGCTCACGTTCCAGATCGACCACTATTTCCAGCGCCACCTCGCCTGCCCGTTCAAGTATTAGCGTCACCGGAATCAGGTCGCCCTGTCTCCAGGGACTCGCCAGACCCAAGAACATCAAATGGTCTCCGCCGCGAACGAGCGAATGGCTGCCTCCCGCCGGAATGACGATTCCTTCCTCTAACTTCTTCATCCGCATCACGCCGTCACCTTGGTCAATGTGGGTGTGCAGTTCCACCCGCGCCGACGCGTCGCTTGCAGCTGAGACCAGACGGTCACTGGCGTCACCGTCGTTCCGGATAACCATGAATGCGGCCCCGGCCCTCGCCAGAGGGCCTGATGAACGGGCATAGGCTCCTTCGACGCTTATCTCCGCAGGCGACGCACTGGCCGACACCACTGAGACCAGCATCGCTGTCAACAAGGGAAGCCTCGGCAACATGATTGACCTACTCCATAGGCGTCTGGTGAGGGGTGCTGTTCTGGTGGGCCATCAAGCTGGAACACACGGATTCGCGACCCGTCCTGAAGTAAATCCGACGGAGTTACGTCCGGATACACCCGCAGGATCGATTGGTCGGTTCACATTGATGAGACGGATGGCGTGGCGGAATACATCTGGCGGCCTCGTCCGGGAACGGTTTCGAACCACGGAAAATGTCTACGCGGACCAGTCCCAGCACTGAAGCATCGCATCAGTCTGGTCAGGTATTCGGTTACCTTGAGGTAACAGCGATCACACCAGGCCAGATAGAATCGTGGCTGTCCTGTCGTGGAACACTGATCACCGATCAGGCAACAACCCGTGCCTTGGCGATCTCTTTCTTGATCCTGAGCGCATTGTCACTGAGATCCGCATCCCTGGCTTTATCCAGGAACGCGTCCAACCCGCCACGGTGGTCAATGGCGCGAAGCGCCGCGGACGATACGCGTAGCTTGAAACTCCTCTCAAGCGTCTCCGACATAAGCGTGACGTCGTTCAGATTTGGAAGAAAACGGCGCTTTGTTCTGTTGTTGGCGTGGCTGACGTTATTGCCGACCATTGGCCCCTTTCCAGTAAGTTCGCAGCGGCGCGACATGAGCCTTGTTCTCCGTTTCGTGAATGCCCCCGGCCAACGCCGAAAAGGGCAGCGCTACATAAGTTGCTGGCGCCACCTGCGCAGCGCCGCGAATTCCGTTCACGCCGTCTACCGTGCGTTATTCGGGCAGTCAACCGAATTGATCGCGTCGGGTCACATGTTCATTTCCAGCCCTTCGCTTGACTCCGATATGTGCCAATAATGGACATTGGCATAGGCCCTAACTTCCAATCACAGTTTGCCGGGAACGGTTCCAAACAGGTTGGAATCTGGATACGAGATATCCCTGGTTCAATCGCCCGTACAGCGAAGGAGCAGGGAATGACCCTGAAGGCATTCAAGGAATATGACCTTAGAGGTCGCGTTGGTGAAGACATCGACGAAGGTCTGGTCTATCGGCTTGGACGCGCATTCGCGCGAGTCCAGAAGCCCGAACGCGTCGTGCTGGGTCAGGATGTCCGCAGATCTTCACCAATGCTGCTGGACGCCCTGGCACAAGGCCTGCAGGCCGAAGGCATTGATGTTCTGGACATAGGACTCTGCGGCACCGAGGAAGTCTATTTCGCCACCGATCACTTTGGTACCGGCGGCGGAATGATGGTGACCGCCAGCCACAATCCTGCGGATGACAATGGCGTCAAGCTCGTCGGAACGGGCGCACGTCCGATCAACAGGGCCAGCGGCCTTGCGGAAATACAGAGGCTGGTTGAGGCAGACGGATTCGGTCCACCGACCGCGGCAAGAGGTTTGCGCAGAAAGGCGAATTCGCGTGCGACCTATGTCCAGAGACTGCTGTCCTTCGTCGACACGAACGCCCTGCAGCCAGCAAAAGTATTGGTGAATGCAGGAAACGGAGCCGCCGGCCCCACTTTTGATGCGATCGTCGACGCGCTCCCTGGCGCACCGGTCGAGTTTGTCCGAATGCACCATGAACCCGACGGCGACTTCCCCAACGGTATTCCCAATCCGTTGCTTCCAGAAAACCAGCCAGCCATTGGCAATGCCACAAGAGAGCATCACGCCGATCTTGGCATTGCATGGGACGGCGACTTCGACCGCTGCTTCTTCTTCGATAAAGCCGGATCCTTCGTCGAAGGAGAATACGTCGTCGGATTGCTTGCTGCCGCCATCCTGGACAGGTCACCGCAGGGATCAAGGATTGTGCACGACCCCCGCATAATGTGGAACACCATGCGCATCGTTGACTCCCTGGGCGGTAAGGCAGTCGTATCCCGAACGGGCCACGCACTGGTCAAGGAGACGATGCGAAAGGTGAACGCGGTCTATGGCGGCGAGATGTCGGGGCATCATTATTTCCGGGACTTCATGTATTGCGACAGCGGAATGGTGCCGTGGCTCCTGGTGTTATGTCACATGTCGAATTCGGGACGCCCTATGTCCGAACTGGTAGCCGATATGCGCGCCCGACATCCTTCCTCCGGGGAGCGCACTCTCCGACTGGCTGATGCGGATGCGGCGATCGCCACCATCGAAGCGGAATTCACCGCAGGCGGAACGATCGACCGACTTGACGGGCTATCGGTTGAGTTCGACCGCTGGCGGTTCAACCTACGTAAATCAAACACGGAGGCGGCTGTGAGGCTGAACGCCGAAAGCCGAGCCGATCCCGTACTTCTGGCGGAAAAGGTCCAGGCCATCATCAGCAGGCTCAATGATTTCGCCTGACCAAGGGACGCGACTTCCAAGCACAGGCCGTCATTTTGCCTCCTGCTCCCGTCAACGCCACGGCAGATGAGGCTTGAAACCGGAGTATCACCGCCCGAAATAGACTTCATGCGATCCAACCGCAGCGTCACGCCAGCCAGAAATCGGAGCGGCCAATGCCCAAACCCAACCTTTCAGCCCTTGACTTCCTGCTTTCCCGCCGGTCCCGTCCAGCGAAGACACTCAAGGGCCCGGTGCCCGACCGCAACACTCTCCGCACGATTCTCACCGCTGCAGCTCGCAGTCCCGATCACGGAAAGCTCGAACCCTGGCGATTCATCGTGTTGGGATCCTCGGCTCTGGGGCATCTGGCGAAACTGGCCGAGCAGCGCGCTCCCGCTCTTGGTATAGAGCCCGAAAAGGTGGAAAAGGGCGTCAGACAGTTCTCTGACGCGGATCTTGCCGTCGCGGTGATTTCCAGCCCCAGGCCGTCCGAAAAGATTCCGTTGATTGAACAGACATACTCCGCCGGTGCCGTCTGCCTGGCGCTTCTTAACGCCGCCCTTGCCTCCGGATGGGGTGCCAACTGGCTAACGGGATGGGCGAGCTACGACAGGGAGTTCATGGAACGCGGCCTTGGCCTTGAACCCCATGAAACCATCGCTGGGTTCATTCATGTCGGCACGGAAACCGCCACCCCTCCCGACCGTCCCCGCCCTGACATCGACGCGATCACCGAGTGGCGAGACTAATGGAGGCGATTCGGGATGTATCCCGGGCCTTGACCCTGGCGCTGCACCAGCTTTCGGACAGGCGCCTGCTGGGCGTCCTGCTGAAGGCACTGGCCATCACCACGATAACAACTGGCCCGTTCCTATTCGCATTCGCCCTATTGTCTGGTCTTGTGGCACTGATCCTTCCTGACAGTCTGACTCTACCCTGGATTGGTCTCATTGGCTTCCTTGGCGTGTTCACCGACGGATTATTCAGTCGGACGGCATGGCTGTTCTGGACCTACATCATGTCGCCACTGACCGTTGCCATCGTCGGGGCGCTGCTTGATCCCATCGTGGCGGCTGTAGAAGCCCGCCATTACCCGAATCTTCCGCCAGTACGACGCAGGGGGTTCTGGAAAACCGCTGGATATGCCGCTCGTTTTCTCCTGCTTATGCATGGTACCATCCTGGTTGCCGGGCTCGCCGCCTGGTTAACCGCAATTCCCGCTACCGTCGTGTTCGTGCTGGCCAGCGGTTACCTGATCGCACGCGAGTATTTCGAGACCGTTGCCATCCGGCGAATTGCTGACAGGGAAGCGAGACGCCGTGCCCACGACCACCTCCCCGCAGTCTGGCTTACCGGCTGCCTTGTTGCCCTGGCGCTCAATGTGCCGCTTGCCAACCTGATTGCGCCAATTGTCGGGGTGGCGGCATTCACTCACCTGTTTCATCGACTGCCGCACAGTCAAGCCGATTGAACCAGTCAATGTCGCATAGGGTCACCATGCCCGAGACGATGATGCCGGCAACCACCACCCAGAGAATCACCGCAACCAGTGTTACAATCCTTAGTTTGCGGCCGAGGTCCAATGTTGCCGGTGCGCCTGGCTGCGTTCCCGGCACGACCTCTCCCGTGTCGCCCTGTGTCGTCAACCTTAACGGGAGCACGACAAACAGCACAACGAACCAGATTACCGCCAGAAGCACAAATGCGCTGGTGATACCCATCAGGCCTGCTCAAGCTCAATCAGGCAGCCATTGAAATCCTTGGGATGGAGGAACAGCACGGGCTTTCCATGTGCCCCAATCCTGGGTTCACCGTCCCCCAGAACCCGAGCCCCGGTTTCCTGCAGCCGATCCCTTGCCTGAACTATGTCTTCGACCTCGTAGCACACATGGTGCATCCCACCCGATGGGTTCCTGTCGAGGAAGCCCTGAACTGGCGATCCTGTTCCCAGCGGGCTCATAAGTTCCACCTTGGAATTCGGCAACTCCACGAATGCGACAGTTACTCCATGGTCGGGTTCGTCCTGAGGTTCGCTCACGCTGGCCCCTAGCGCCTCACGATACAGGGCCATCGCGGTTGACAGATTCGGGACGACAACCGCAATGTGGTTCAGACGTCCGATCATGGCGGGTTCCTTCAGAAATTCAGGTCACTCTATGCGGCTAGCGCCCCCACTCCGCAAGTGGATTCCGCGTTGATGGTCGGGTGATATCTGGAATCTGCCGGATATATCCGGGGGCTGTGTTCTGACTGGCACTGGACTCTCCGACCTGCTTCGACCACAGCGGGAGACACATCCATGCACGGCAGGATGCCGGAACTGACAAGGGACAGCCGGGCACTACATCCGCATAACCATTCTGGAATCAGTCGTCATTCGGTAGAATCCGCAGCCCCAGTTCCATCAACTGCTCGCTTGTAGGCTCACTCGGCGCACCCATCATCAGATCCTCCGCACGCTGGTTCATCGGGAACAGCATGACTTCCCGTATATTCGCCTCGTCGGCAAGCAGCATGACAACCCGATCAATTCCCACCGCACAGCCACCATGCGGCGGAGCTCCATAGTCAAACGCATTGACCAGGCCACCGAATTGCCGCCGGACTTCATTCTCATCGTAACCGGCGATCTCAAACGCCCTGAACATGATGTCAGGCCGATGGTTCCGGATGGCGCCGCTCGCCAGTTCATAGCCGTTGCAGGTCAGGTCGTACTGGTAGCCCGTGACGGAAAGTGGATCCTTGCCAAGCGCTTCCATGCCATTCCGAGGCATCGAGAACGGGTTATGATCGAAATCGATCCTGCCTGTCTCCTCGTCCCTCTTGAAGATCGGGAAGTCGACGATCCATGCGAAGGCGAAGCGATCCTGTTCGATCAGGTGAAGCTCCTCCCCAATCACGTTACGCGCCTTTGCCGCCACGCTCTCGAACACATTTGGCTTTCCACCAAGAAAAAACGCCGCGTCTCCGACTCCAAGATTCAGCTGGGCACGAATCGCTTCCGTTCGCTCAGCCCCGATGTTCTTGGCGAGCGGTCCCGCCGCCTCCATGCCGTCGGCGCCCGCACGCCAGAAGATGTAGCCCATTCCCGGCAGACCCTCTTTCTGGGCAAAGGCGTTCATCCGGTCACAGAACCGGCGCGAGCCACCTCCCGGTGCCGGGATGGCGCGAATCTCGGTCCCTTCCTGTTCCAGAAGTCTGGCAAAGATCGCAAATCCGGAACCCCGGAACTGCTCGGAAACTGTCTGCATCCGGATCGGATTACGCAGGTCGGGCTTGTCGGTGCCATAATGATGCATGCAGTCGGAATGGGAAATCCGCGGCCAGTCGGCATCGACCCTGCGACCACCGCCGAATTCCTCGAACAGACCGACAAGAACCGGCTGGATTGTGTCGAACACGTCCTGCTGGGTAACGAAGGACATTTCCATATCAAGCTGGTAGAAATCGGTTGGTGACCGGTCGGAACGCGGATCCTCGTCGCGGAAACAGGGCGCGATCTGGAAATACCTGTCATAACCCGCGACCATCATCAGCTGCTTGAACTGCTGTGGCGCCTGGGGCAGTGCGTAGAAACGGCCGGGATGCAGGCGGGATGGAACCAGAAAGTCTCTCGCGCCCTCCGGCGAGGAGGAGGTGATGATCGGTGTCTGGTATTCCCGGAAACCAATGCCCCACATTCGTTGCCGAATCGACGCAACCACGTCGGATCTGAGCTTCATGTTGCGCTGCATGGATTCACGGCGAAGGTCTAGAAAACGGTAACGAAGCCGCGTTTCCTCAGGATATTCCTGGTCGCCGAATACCATCAACGGGAGTTCCTTCGCGGCGCTCAGCACCTCCAGGTCACGGATGAACACCTCCACCTCTCCGGTCTGTAACTTCGGGTTTACCAGATCGGCACTGCGCTCTCTGACCTCGCCGTCCACGCGGATGCACCATTCGCTACGAAGCCTCTCCACATCGGCGAAAACAGGGCTGTCCGGGTCACATAGCAGCTGGGTCACACCATAGTGGTCCCGCAGATCAACGAACAGGACACCTCCATGGTCACGCACGCGATTCACCCATCCTGATAGACGGACATTCTCGCCGACATGCCGTTTGCGAAGGTCAGCGCAGGTATGACTGCGATATGCATGCATTTGGCGATTCCTCTCAGACTGGCGTTCAGGTCGCTGCGATACACATTGACGGTTCCGGCAAGTCAAGGGAAACTCAACCTTTGGTGAAGCCCTCGTTGCTGCAGTGCCACGCCAATCTGGACAGCCTGCCTTTGGTTTGGCAAACTCGAGGGGTCTTCACCACCTTCGTCCATTCGCGCCATTTGGCGCGAATGCAGGAGGAAACAGAGCCGAATGAAGGGAGAACGGTGTATGTGGGAGAGGCTTTTTGACGGGATGCTCCGAACCATCCTGCAAACGGGCAACTTTGAGATTACCATGCCAGGTGGCACCCGGCATTCATATGGCAGTGGTACCGGAGAAGCGGTCAGGATCCGCATCCATGACACGGCGACGCTGAGGAAAATCCTGTTCAACCCGGAACTTGGCGTTGGCGAAGCCTATATGAACGGAACGCTGACCATCGGGGGTGATGATCTGCGCGCGTTCCTTGCGGCGGTTCTACAGAATATCGGGCAGGACCACTCCACGCGCTGGCAGAAGGTACTGTCAGCGTGGCGGTATTTCAAGCGCAAGGCCCGCCAGTACAATCCAGTCGGAACCGCCCAGCGCAACGTAGCGCATCACTATGATCTGTCAGGAGAGCTGTATGACCTGTTCCTTGATACTGACAAGCAGTATTCCTGCGCCTATTTCCTGAGTCCGGATGACAGCCTCGAGGATGCCCAGATACAGAAAAAGGCGCATATCGCGTCCAAACTCCGGATCGAGCCAGGAATGCGGGTCCTCGATATCGGCTGCGGTTGGGGTGGAATGGGGTTGACGCTTGCCAGGGATTTCGATGCCCGGGTGGTCGGCGTGACCCTCTCGGAGGAACAGTATCGGGTCGCCCAGTCACGTGCGGAAGCCGAAGGCCTATCGGATCGGGTTGAATTCCGCCTGATGGATTACCGGCAGGTCACCGAGACCTTTGACCGCATCGTGAGCGTTGGCATGTTCGAACATGTCGGCGTGCCACACTACAATGAGTATTTCCGCCATGTCCGGGAGCGAATGACGGAGGATGGCATCGCGCTGATTCACTCGATCGGGCGATCAACCCCACCCGGAACGACCAGCCCCTGGATCCTGAAATACATTTTTCCCGGAGGCTACATTCCATCAATGTCCGAAGCGTTGAAGGCGGTGGAGAACCAGAATCTCTGGCCAACCGACATCGAGATCTGGCGGCTGCACTACGCTGAAACCCTGCGCCACTGGCAGGAGCGGTTCATGGCGAATGTTGAAAGAATAAAGTCCCTGTATGACGAACGGTTCTGTCGCATGTGGCGGTTCTATCTGGTGGCTTCCGAAATGACATTCCGCCACAACCGGCAGTTCGTATTCCAGCTACAGCTTGCACGCAGGCAGGATGCGGTTCCCCTGACCCGCAACTATCTCTATGGCACCAGCGAAGCACGGGCGATGCATCGGGCGGAGGAAACCTGACTGGATCGGTGATGTCGATACGCTCCGATAAAGACCGAACCAACGCCCGCTCGACCCGACTGGTTCACTGCCGGCAGGTCGGTCGAGACTGAATCATCCTCCATCGCAGCCCATCGAACATCATCACCTCGAAAGATGTGATGTCCAGGGTAAATTCCCTCATCATGTAGCGTTCAACGTCTGGAACAGCGTTATCATACCGGCTTCACCACTGAACCGGGTGGCAATCGACGGAAACCCGTAACGCACGGTTACCCCTGTCGGGCACCTGCGGATTCCCGAAACGGCAAACGTCACGATAATTCGCGGGAATGCCATCAACACCATGTTCCCGACACCGTTCCACAGTCTGCGCACCAGGGACAGAGCTGCCGCAGGCGCCCAGCTCGCGCACCGTTTCCGGAAGTCAGTCGAGAAATTCGCTAACAAATCTCGGACCTGGCATGTCGGAGCGATGACTGTCGTCTCGATGAAGCCCATCACATGGAACACCTGAAGCATCCCTCGGTCGATGCTTCCGACAGAGCGACGATCCATACGGCGGCAGCTCCGGGCAGGTCCGTCTCTCCGCGACATGCGAAGATCCAGAACCTGTATGGCCAGGGATCAGCCATATCCACCTTCTGATTCCTTTCCCCGATCCAAACACATAGTGGTGGACCTGTGCCTATCAGAAAAGTGACCCGCATAACCGGATCCGGATACCATTACACAGCCCCTGTCAATGAACCGGTCCGTTACCGACAGCGAGATGGATCCTGAACAGGTAATTCAGCGAGCCTGACCGTTAGCCAGTGCCCCGTCTGATCTCCTCCCAAGCCCGGTTCAGGTCGGCAAGCCGTTTGCCTGCAAGCGCAACCGCCTCTTCAGGTAGACCGCGGGCGGTAACCGCATCCGGATGAGTCTCAAGCACCTGAGCTCGCCAGACCTTCCGGATTTCATCAAGGGCCATGTCAGGAGTGACACCCAGGACATCGTAGGGGTCAGCATCCGCACCTGCCACAAATCGGGCGCGCATCCGGCGAAACCGACGCTCGTCCAGATCAAAGATCTGGGCGACCTGGGCAAGAAATCCTCCCTCGTCTGGATGATAATCCCCATCCGCCAGCGCGACATGGAAGAGCCCCTCCAGCAGGTCGTCGAGAATCTGGGAGCCGGGAGGAAACATCCTGCGAATCCGTCTGGCATATGCGTCAAATCCCGCAACGTCCTGACGGGCCAGATCAAACACGCGGGCCGCCTTCGCTTCGTCCTCTGGGGCTATGTGGAAGACTTCGCGGAATGCCGCCACCTCGTCGCGGGTCACCCGTCCGTCCGCCTTTGCCATTTTGGCTCCCAACGCAATTACAGCGATGGTGAACGCGACCGAACGCTCAGGGGGACCGCGCAGGCGATCAAAGACTGCGCTAAGCCCTTCTCCGGCGGCAAGTGAGGCAATGACCCTGGCGATGCGGCTCCAGACTGACATGGAAGAACCCTAGCGCTGAGCCCCGTAACTGTCGCCCGGAATCCAGTTGGGCGGGCGACTTCCACCGACACGGAGCCACGCCAATGGTCTTAACCTGTTTCTGACCGTGCTGAGGTGAATGACCGTGAATATGCGGGAAGGCGATGCGAAACAGCCCTCCGTCCGGACACTGCCAGGCAGAACGGGAATGAACTGGAGCTCTTTCCACCTACTCATTTGTCGCTTCTCCACCTTCTGTACGGAAACCGTCTATCGATTCCATGCACGTCAAGTTCGGGCACAATGCGCTGGGCCGGGATTGTGGCAGCCGTTTCAACGCTGATGGCCACCCAGGAGTGCCTGAAAGAACGCCACGGACCCGCCTGGTGACTGAATGGTGGCTGTCATTGCGACTTCCGGCCCCTGCTTCACATATGCGCCCAATCCTCCGCCAAATCGGGAAAGCGCCTCAATCAGATTGTTAGAATCGGGATGTGTCACCGTGAGTGAGTCCAGTCGGCAACCGGAATCCGGCAGCCGCCGCACAGGATGTACGGCATCTCCCCAGTCTATCAATCCTGGAAATGCACCATCAAACGGCAAGGTCCCATCAGCGGAAATGGCGATCTTCCAGACCAGTTCGCCCCTGCTCAGCTGCATGGGCTCACCAGTGCCGACGGGTGCCGATTCAAGCGCAATCGAAAGGCTGGAAACACGCGCGACCCAATTCGTCAGCCGCGGTGGGCCAGTGAATCGATCAAGCCCGAACCACCGCGGTCGAACCGGCACGGTGACCGAGGGATCAATCGCAATCACCTCCAGATAGACATCACCCAGGCCCAGGAGCCGATTATGGGTGCCCATCTGTGGATGTTGGCCACCTGGTTCCATCCTTACGCTCAATGCATCCTCGACAAGCGCCACCCCATCGTCTAGATGCTCGCAGGAAATCACCAGATGATCGATCTGCAGACAGACTGACATGCGCTCCTCCGATCAACTCCATGGCACCAGCCAAATGCGCGGAAGGCCATTGCTCAGATAGATCAGCCAACCTACCTTGAATTCTCCATCCCAAACACCATTTCGCAGCAATAGGCCAACAGTCGGACGGTACCAATCACCCATGCCGCTAAATACGCTCAACCGCTTCCTTACACCTGACGCAATTGGCGGCATAGTTCTCGTACTGTCAACGATTGCGGCTCTGCTGTTCGCCAATTCAGGGCTGGAGCCGCTCTACAGCAAAGCTCTTGGCGCAACACTGGCGATCACCATCGAAGGCACCGGTCTACAGAAGCCGTTGATTCTCTGGATCAACGATGGGCTTATGGCGGTGTTTTTCTTTCTGGTCGGCCTTGAGCTAAAACGTGAGCTCCTTGAAGGAAACCTGAAGAATCCCCGCGATGTGGTGTTGCCCGGAGCCGCCGCAGTGGGTGGCATGGCCGTTCCGGCGCTGGTATTCCTGTCGCTGAACGCGGGCACGCCCGCGGCGACCGGATGGGCAATACCCGCAGCTACCGATATCGCGTTCGCGCTCGGCGTTCTGGCTCTCGCCGCCAGCCGCGTGCCGCCATCCCTGAAAGTGTTTCTCCTAACCCTTGCGATCCTCGACGATCTGGGCGCCATCCTGATCATCGCGCTGTTCTATACCGCCGAGCTGAAGCTGACCTATCTCGGCCTTGCGCTGCTTCCCCTGGCCGCAATGGTATGGCGCGCCCGACTGGGCGCGCACCGTATGGCACCCACATTGCTGCTTGGTGCCGTGCTATGGACGCTGATGCTGAAATCCGGTGTCCATGCGACCCTCGCCGGAGTGATTACCGCCTTTTGCGTTCCGCTGACCGACAGATGGGGAAAGTCTCCCCTGCACTCACTTGAGAACGGGCTTTCACCATACGTCCTCTATTTCGTCGTCCCGGTATTCGCCTTCGCCAATGCTGGCGTGATTCTGGATGGATTGGCTCTGGCTGACCTGTTCGCTCCACTGCCACTAGGCATCGCGGCCGGGCTCGTTGTGGGCAAGCAGGTTGGAGTGTTCGGAGTGACATTTCTATTTGTCCGACTCGGAATCTCCTCCATGCCAACTGGGGCGAACTGGACGCAGATCTACGGAATTGCCTGTCTGGCGGGAATCGGATTCACCATGTCGCTGTTCATCGGATCGCTCAGCTACGACGACCAGGCCATGATGAACTCCGTTCGCCTCGGAGTGCTCAGCGGGTCCGCGGTGTCCGCCATTCTGGGATACGCGGCTCTGTTACTGGCGCCAAAGTCCACTGCACGGATGGCGGCACCCGGAACCTGACCGAAACGGGCGACAGTGCCTTCCCACCATGGACGTTTCCCGATCGGAATCGCATCAGATCTCAATGTCTCCGGCTAGACCGCCCGGGCCTCGCTGATCAGGCAGAGAATGTCCCGCGCCGCTTCGGGAATGTTCGTTCCAGGACCAAAGATCGCCTTAATGCCCGCCCTCCTGAGGAATTCGTAATCCTGCTGAGGTATCACGCCCCCGCAGATAACGATGATGTCCCCGGCGCCCTGCGCCCTCAGCGCCTCGACAAGCCTGGGGGCCAGCGTCTTATGGCCAGCAGCCTGCGTCGAAATTCCAACCACATGCACATCATTGTCGACCGCATCCTGCGCAGCCTCTTCCGGGGTCTGGAACAGGGGCCCGACATCAACATCAAAACCGATATCCGCGAAAGCGGTGGCAATCACCTTGGCACCGCGGTCATGACCATCCTGGCCCATCTTGACCACCAGCATTCGAGGACGCCGCCCCTCAGCCTCGGCGAACCGCTCCACGGATGCCTGAATTGCCGCAAACTCGCCATCCCCCTCATAGGCGGCACCATAGACCCCGGACAGGGTTCTCACCTCGGCGCGATGCCGACCAAAGGCGCTTTCCATTGCCAAGGAAATTTCCCCCACGGTCGCTCGTGCACGCGCGGCCTCGACCGCAAGCTCCAGTAGATTGCCTTCACCGCCCGCAGAGCTCCGTTCCAGCGCTTCCAGAGCCTCGACACAGGCGCCTTGGTCACGCGTTGAGCGAATCCGGTCCAGGCGACTGATCTGCGCCCTGCGCACGGCGGCGTTATCGATGTCCCGCACCTCGACGGAAGCTTCCCGCTCAGGCCTGAACCTGTTAACCCCGACGATCACCTCTTCACCCCGGTCGACCGCAGCCTGGCGCCGCGCCGCCGCCGCCTCAATGCGAAGCTTGGGCATGCCACTGGCCACAGCCTTGGTCATGCCCCCCAATTCGTCTATTTCCTGGATGGTCTCCCAGGCCGCGTCCGCAAGATCCGCGGTCAGCCTCTCGACGTAATAGGATCCCGCCAGGGGATCGACAACTCTGGTTACGCCGGTCTCGTTCTGAAGGATAAGCTGGGTGTTCCGCGCAATACGGGCGGAGAATTCGGTGGGAAGCGCAATCGCCTCGTCAAAGCTGTTCGTATGCAGCGACTGGGTCCCTCCGAGCACGGCGCTCAGAGCCTCATAGGCGGTACGAATGATGTTGTTGTAGGGATCCTGCTCCTGCAGTGATACGCCTGACGTCTGGCAATGGGTGCGCAGCATAAGGCTTTGCGGTTTGTTCGGCCTGAACTCGCTCATGATCCTGTGCCAAAGGAACCGCGCCGCCCGCAGTTTCGCCGCTTCCATGAAGAGATTCATGCCGATTGCGAAGAAAAAGGAAAGCCTACCCGCGAACCGGTCGACATCCAGGCCGCGCGAAACCGCTGCCTTGACATATTCCCTGCCATTCGCCAAGGTAAAGGCGAGTTCCTGCACTAGGTTCGCACCCGCCTCCTGCATGTGATAGCCTGAGATGCTGATCGAGTTGAATCTGGGCATCTCGTACGAGGTGTACTCTATGATGTCAGCGACAATCCGCATCGAAGGTTCGGGCGGATAGATGAAAGTGTTTCGTACCATGAACTCCTTAAGTATGTCGTTCTGAATCGTGCCGTACAGCCTGCCGCGCTCAACACCCTGCTCTTCCCCGGCGACGATGAACGACGCCAATACGGGAATCACCGCGCCGTTCATGGTCATTGAGACCGACACTTCGCCCAACGGGATTCCTTCGAACAGGATCTTCATATCCTCGACGGAATCAATGGCGACTCCCGCCTTGCCAACATCGCCCACGACCCTGTCGTGGTCGCTGTCATAGCCGCGATGGGTAGCGAGGTCGAAAGCGACCGACACACCCTGCTGGCCAGCCGCCAGGGCCTGCCGGTAAAAGGCGTTCGACTCCTCAGCGGTCGAGAACCCCGCATATTGCCGAATCGTCCACGGCCTGCCTGCATACATGGTCGCACGGGGTCCGCGCGTGAACGGCATCTCTCCTGGCATCGACCCCATATGGGCAAGCCCCTCAATGTCGGAAGCCGTGTAGACCGGCCGCACCGCGATACCCTCTGGAGTGTTCCAGATCAGATCATCAAGCGGACGCCCCCGCAGCTCACGCATGGCATTCGCTTTCCAGGCGGTTCCGTCATCGGTCATTGCAGTTCCTCCCCAAAACGACTTATGCGGAATAGGCAGACCCCCATGAGGGCGGCGATGCCCGTCGGCTCTTCGATTCCATGCTCGCACGCGCTATATTCGGGAAACGCCGGAGGACGCATGAGACAGACATTCACCATCGCTTTCGCAGCTTCGCTGGCCTTCCCGTCAGTGGGGCAGGACTCCATTGCGCTGGCGGAAGAGGCTCTGGTGCTGACACCGCAGGAAGCGGCTGACGTCACGCTCGACGAATTCCTCTGGCTCAGACGCCCCATCGTGGTCTTTGCGGATACGCCTGCCGATCCCCGATTCGAGGAGCAGCTCTCCCTCCTGCTCGAACGCCCCGAAGAACTGCTAGAGCGCGATGTTGTCGTGATTGTCGACACCAATCCCAGTGCCAGAACAGGAATTCGGATCCGGCTACGTCCACGTGGCTTCATGCTGACACTGATCGGCAAGGATGGAAAGATCAACCTACGCAAACCCTTCCCGTGGGACGTTCGCGAGATTACCCACGCCATGGACAAATGGCCTCTGCGGCAGAAGGAAATTCGTGACAGGAAAGCCGCCGCAACGGAAGGTAACGAATGACGGCAATAATGCGGTCCGTTCCCACCCCAATGCCACACATCAGGTGCCGCGACACATCCACATGTCAGGATCATTCAAACTCCATGATGACATCATCCACGGCGAGGCTATCGCCCGGAGCAACGTTGATCCTGCTGACAACCGATTTCCTCTCAGCGCGCAGGATGTTCTCCATCTTCATCGCCTCCACGGTACAGAGCGACTGACCCGCCTGGATTTCCTGACCGATCTCGACATCAATCCTGACGACCAGTCCAGGCATCGGGCATAACAGCATCCTTGATGTGTCGGGCGGCTGTCTGACCCGCATCAGCGAAGCGAGCTCCGCCTGCCGAGGGGTCCTCACGATAACCCTCATGTCGGCCCCTCGGGTGCGGATTCGGAACCCGCCTGACACCTTTGCGACCTTAAGCACCAGCGGTGTGCCGTCCACATCAAGCACCGCCAGGGTATCCCCTGGAGTCCAGTCGCTTTCCACCCGAACTACGCCACCATCCTCAAAGTGGAGACTGGCACCGCTATGGTCCGCTTTGACCCGCAGCGGAAAGGACCTACCCTGGACGCTTACAACCCAGTCGCTACCAACCCGCCGCTCGTGGTTGTCCATCCGTCCACTGACGCGCGTTCGCCTGATCTCGGCCACGCGGTACATTGCCGCCGCTGCAGCGGCAACCCGCCGCAGATCACTGTCCGCCAGGCTGACGCCTTCGAATCCACCAGCGAATTCCTCCTCGATGAACGCAGTGGTGATCTCTCCCGAAATGAACTTCGGATGGTCCATCACTGCGCTCAGGAATGGAAGGTTGTGCTCAATTCCTTCGATCTCGAACCGGTCAAGGGCCAGTAGCATCGTCTCGACGGCCCTGATGCGCTTCGGTGCCCAGGTGCAGAGCTTGGCGATCATCGGGTCGTAATGCATGCTGATCTCACCACCCTCATACACACCCGTGTCGTTGCGCACGGCCGTCTCGCCCCGCCCGGCCGATCCCAGCCAGCGGCCATTTGAGAGCAGAGGTCCAGCAGAAGTCTCCACCGGCGGCCGGTACCGGGTCAGCCGGCCTATCGAAGGGAGAAAGCCGCGATGGGGATCCTCCGCATAGACACGGCTCTCCATCGCCCATCCAATGAGACTCACGTCAGACTGCGAGAGCGAAAGCCTTTCACCGGCAGCGATGCGAATCATCTGTTCGACCAGGTCAATGCCGGTGACCAGTTCCGTGACGGGATGCTCCACCTGAAGACGCGTGTTCATTTCGAGAAAGTAGAAATTCCGGTCTCCGTCCACTATGAATTCGACGGTACCCGCACTCTGGTAACCTACAGCCTTCGCCAGCGTGACCGCCTGCTCTCCCATTGCCGCCCGGGTCACTTCGTCCAGAAACGGAGACGGCGCCTCCTCAACCACTTTCTGGTTCCTTCGCTGGATCGAGCATTCGCGCTCGCCAAGGAAGATTCCGTTGCCGTGGGCATCGCAGAGAACCTGGAGCTCGATATGTCTTGGACGTGTAATGAATTTCTCGATGAAAATGCGGTCATCGCCAAAGCTGGCGGCAGCCTCGCTTCGGGAAGACCGGAATCCTTCCCGTACCTGGTCATCGTCCCAGGCGATCCGCATACCCTTGCCACCGCCACCGGCGCTCGCCTTGATCATGACCGGATAGCCGATATCGGACGCGATCCTTACCGCCTCCTCAGCATCCTCGATCAGCCCCATATAGCCTGGGACGGTGGACACTCCGGAGTCCAGCGCGATCCTTTTCGAAGTGATCTTGTCACCCATCGATTCGATGGCATTCGTCGGCGGGCCGATGAAGGTGATTCCGTCGCGTTCAAGGGTTTCCGAGAACCTAGCGTTCTCGCTGAGAAAACCGTATCCGGGATGCACGGCCTCGGCACCTGTCTTTCCTATCGCGTCCATTATCCGGTCAATCGCAACGTAGGACTGGATGGCGGGTGATGGGCCAATGTGGACCGCTTCATCCGCCATTCTCACATGCAGCGCCCGTGCATCGGCGTCGGAGTGGACGGCAACGGTCGCGATACCCAACCGGCGGGCGGTCTTGATTACCCTGCAGGCGATCTCACCACGATTCGCGATCAAAATCTTGTTGAACATCCATCATCCTTCCCGACTTCTGGCCTTGAAGCCAAGTGAACCGCGACCGTCTTTCAGACTGCATTCGAGAGAGGCGGCCCCCACTGTCGAGCCAGTGGCTTCGACACGACCGTCGTAATCCAGCCGGCACGCGAATTGACCCTATCAGGCATTCAGTGCATCCCAGCGCTGTGTCCAGCCTGACGCACCGGCAACCCGTGTAGGGACACCAGGTGAAGGCCGTCCCCGGGATTCCGGACTGCGCCAGACGGTTCCGCAGGCATGATCATTGCATCTGATATGACATGCCTAAATGCGGGATTGCATGCCACGTGGGATCCACAAAGACACAACCCCGTTGCAGCCGATCCGCATGCACCCAAGCTAACGACCTGAAAATCGGTATCGGGAAAACGGCCCCAAATGCCGTGGTGCCCTATCATACGCCAACCTCCCGAACGGCGGCGCGGCATCTGGGGGCGGACGCAATGACCCGCCCCACAGGACAATCAGCCCTATTACATCTTGGTGTCCATTGGATCCATGGACATCTCTTCGGCCATTTCCATTTCTTCGTCAGCCATTTCCTCGTGCATTTCCTCGTGCACCTGTGCGGCGCAGGCTGCAACAAATGCAGCCAGAGAAAGAGTAATGGCGATCTTAACACTCTTGGACATGCGAGTCTCCCATTGAATTTTCGACTTCTCAGCAGAAACGCCCTAGCGGACTGCTTGCAGGTATCTATCTTGACAAGAATTCGGCAGGATGCAACAGAAATTTTGTCAACCTGCACAGGATCCCGGCGTGACACATAGGTCACTGTGAAGTCTGGCTCCCGCAAAGCAGGCAGCAGCATCGTCGGGACAGAGTTGCATATGCCCATCATGACCCGCCCCGGAAATGGGAACGGTTCTCGAATCCGGACACCCCCGCAGCACTGGATTCCTTGCGGAGCCGCCGGGCCGGTCCCGCCAAAGCGCGTCGCTCGAGTTCAGGCATCCGCTCGCCTCACAATGGGATGTTATCGTGCTTTTTCCACGGATTCCGCAGTTTCTTGCCCCGGAGCGAGGCGAATGCGCGGCATACTCTCTTTCGGGTGTCTCTCGGTATGATCACCTCTTCGATAAAGCCTCTTTCCGCGGCCACGAACGGATTGGCGAACCGGTCCTGATAGTCCTTCGTGCGTTCGGCGATCCTGTCGGCATCATCCATTTCGGAACGGTAAAGGATCTCCACAGCACCCTTTGCCCCCATCACAGCGATCTCCGCAGAAGGCCAGGCATAGTTGAAATCGCCACGCAGATGCTTTGAGGCCATGACGTCATAGGCGCCCCCGTAAGCCTTGCGGGTTATGACCGTGACCTTTGGAACCGTTGCCTCCGCATAGGCGAAAAGCAGCTTCGCTCCATGTTTGATGACACCACCATATTCCTGCGACGTTCCCGGAAGGAAGCCTGGCACATCGACAAAGGTCAGAAGTGGAATCTCGAAGGCGTCGCAGAAACGAACGAATCTTGCGGCCTTACGGGACGAATCGATGTCGAGGCATCCCGCCAGCACCATTGGCTGGTTGGCCACGGCACCAACCGTCTGGCCCTCAAGGCGGATGAATCCGGTAATGATGTTCTTGGCGAATTCCGCCTGGATTTCAAAGAAGTCCCCTTCATCCGCCACTTCTCGAATCAGCTCGTGCATATCGTAGGGCGAGTTGGGATTGTCGGGAATCAGGCTATCCAGGCTTTCCCCAATCCGGGCGGGGTGATCGAAGAATGGCCGTACCGGAGGCCTGCTCCGGTTGTTGAGTGGCAGGAAATCCACCAGACGCCGAATCTCCGTCATGGCCACGACATCGTTCTCAAACGCCCCGTCAGCGACCGACGACTTTCTTGTATGGGTCACGGACCCACCCAGCTCCTCCGCCGTCACCACCTCGTTGGTCACGGTCCTTACGACGTCCGGCCCGGTGACGAACATGTAGGACGTGTCCATCACCATGAAGATGAAGTCCGTCATCGCCGGCGAATATACGGCTCCGCCAGCGCAGGGGCCCATGATGACGCTGATCTGCGGGACAACACCTGAGGCCAGGACATTGCGCTGGAACACTTCCGCATATCCGGCCAGGGATGCGACGCCCTCCTGAATCCGGGCCCCGCCCGAATCGTTGAGGCCAATCACAGGAGCGCCATTCTGCACCGCCATGTCCATGACCTTGCAGATCTTCTGCGCATGGGTCTCGGATAGCGAGCCGCCGAAGACCGTGAAGTCCTGACTGAACACGTAGACCATGCGGCCATTGATCGTTCCCCATCCCGTGACGACGCCATCACCTGAAGGCCGCTCTGCCTCCATACCGAAATCGTTGCAGCGATGGACGACGAACGTGTCGAATTCCTCGAAACTGTCCTCATCAAGCAACAGTTCAAGTCGCTCGCGGGCGGTCAGTTTGCCCTTCGCATGCTGCGCATCGATCCTGCGCTGCCCACCGCCGAGCTGCGCCGCGTTGCGACGGTTCTGGAGTTCCTGCAGGATGTCCTTCATACGCGTTTCCGATTCGCCCTGCCGCCTCGTTGGCACACCGCAGGATATGCAGGGATTCCGGGCAAGGGAAGCGGAATTCCGTAAATTTGCAAAGTTCTGAAAATATAGAAGCTGGAAATCGCAAAATTGAAAACATGATTCCACCCTCGACCATCCAAATGGTCTCCGCTCACGCGGAAGGCGAAGTCGGCAACGTCATCACGGCAGGCGTGCAGCCTCCGCCCGGCGAAACTCTATGGGATCAGCGTGACTGGCTCGCCACTGACGGCAGTCTGAGGGACCTGCTTCTACAAGAGCCGCGTGGAGGAGCGCTTACGCATGTGAACCTCCTGGTACCTCCCTTCGATCCTCGCGCCAGTATGGGATTTCTGATCATGGAGCCCGTGCATACGCCACCCATGTCGGGATCGAACGCCATGTGCGTTGCGACCGTCTGTCTGGAAACCGGACTGGTTCCGACATCCGGACCCGTCACCGAATTCTGTCTCGAAGCACCCGCCGGGCTGGTTCCCGTTCGTGCCACCCGCCTGGACGGAAAGGCGCGTTCCATCGAAATCACCAATGCTCCCTGCTTCGCCGACAGGCTCGACGCGCCTCTGGAAATTGTGGGCCATCCCACCATTGCGGTCGATACCGCCTATGGTGGTGACAGTTTCGTACTGGTTGATTCGGCGGCTCTGGGTCTCACACTTAGCCCTGATGAAGGGCGTGACATAGCCGATCTCGGTGCCAGGGTGACAGTGGCTGCCAACGAGCAGCTGGGATTCTCGCACCCGCAGCAGCCCTGGTCGCACATCTCGTTCTGCCAGTTCACGTCACCGGTGCAGCAAAGCGACGCCGGTCCAGTGGGAACAAGCGCCGTCGTCATCGATCCCGGCAGGATTGACCGCTCCCCCTGCGGCACGGGCTGTTCCGCGCGAATGGCAGTGATGCATGCACGCGGCGAGTTGCAAGACGGTGACCAATACATCGGGCGGTCGATCATCGGCGGCCGCTTCGAATGCCGCATTACCGGAGTTACGTCCATCGGCGACCGACCCGCGATCCTGCCTTCAGTCAGGGGCCGCGTGTGGATAACCGGGCTCCATCAGGTGACGTGCGATCCGACCGACCCCTGGCCACGCGGCTACCGGGTCGCCGACACCTGGCCGTCCAGATAGGCGCGGCGCTTCACATGGCCATGCATGAGGACACAATCCGACCGGCTGGGGTTAAGGCTCCCCCTTCCGTCCGGTTTCTCGACCGCAGGACCCCACCCCATGTCGTGACGCTGATCCTGATAATGGGGATAGCTGCGCTCTCAATGAACGTGTTCCTCCCATCGCTTCCAGGCATGACGGAGCATTTCGGCACGGATTACCGGGTCATGCAGCTGTCCATTGCGATCTATCTCGGCGTGAATGCGGCACTGCATGTGGTCGTCGGTCCGCTCTCCGACCGGCTGGGACGCAGACCCGTCGTTCTATGGGGCTTTGTGGTTTTCGTCATTGCCTCGGTCGGCTGCCTGTTCGCTCCGACGGTGGAGACGTTTCTCGCATGTCGCATGCTTCAGGGAGCCGTGGTTGTGGGAATGGTCCTGAGCCGTGCCATCGTGCGGGATATGGTCCCGCAGGACCAGGCGGCATCCATGATCGGATACGTCACGATGGGAATGGCGGTCGTCCCCATGGTTGGACCGGCGATTGGCGGTTTCCTGGACGAAACGTTCGGCTGGCAGTCGAATTTCTGGATGCTTGCATTGCTGGGCACCCTGATCCTGCTGCTCTGCTGGTCCGACCTCGGCGAGACCTCTACGTCACGCATGACGAGCTTCACCGAGCAGTTCCGCCAGTATCCGGAGCTTCTGGGCGCACGCCGGTTCTGGGGTTACTGTCTCACGGCGGCATTCAGCGGTGGCGCGTTCTTCGCCTATCTCGGTGGCGCACCTCTTGTCGGAAGCGCGGTATACGGGCTGGAGGCGTCCAGACTCGGGATTTATTTCGGAGCTCCAGCTCTTGGATATATCGTGGGCAACTTCCTGTCCGGGCGATATTCCGTACGTTTCGGAATCAACCGGATGATCCTGTCCGGATCGTTGATCACCATTTTCGGCATGACCCTTCTGCTCGCAGCGCTGGTCATGGGTCTCGCCACAGCGGAAATTTTCTTTGGATTCATGACATTTCTGGGAATCGGCAATGGTTTGGTGCTGCCGAACGCGAATGCGGGGCTGCTTTCCGTGCGCCCACACCTGGCCGGAACCTCGAGCGGGCTCGGCGGGGCGACCATTATCGGCGGCGGTGCCGCACTGTCGGCGCTCGCCGGTACGCTACTGACGCCTGACCTGGGTGCGGTGCCTCTGGTGCTCATCCAGCTATGCACGACGCTCCTGGCGGTCGCATCAATCCTATACGTTATCAAGCGCGAGAGGCAGCTCTCCCGGCCAGCTACCCGTTGACATCCATTTTGCCTGATCCTGACCGGATGCTCAGTCAGGCGGCGATTACAATCGGTCCCGCGACCGGAACCACGGGTTCCCGAAAGTGACGCCGATCAGGGACGACAGCGATGAGGCAACCGCAAGGGCCGTTCTTGGCGCAGATGAAGGTCTGACGGGAGATGTAGGTGGCGTCTGCCACATACTGCTGCATGAGGTCGCCGGTGGCACCTCTCACAACCATCCCGGCGGCATCCACTGCGACCCCGCTACGGCTTCCGCCATTCACAGACAGCATGCGAGACGATTGCATCGTTAGGCAGATAGCTGCTGGTATAGGGACATGCCCCGGTCAACCCCGCGTATTTGCCAGTGCCTCCCAAGATCGATTGGATCCCGGAACCGCCACCGCCTGAACTCGTATCACCGGCACGCCTGACGGCAAGCACATACCACGAATCGCCCGAAGTGTCCGTAAACGTGCAGGGAGCCTCAAGCTCAATACCGGCATCTGAATTCGTGAGGTAAACGAAACAGGTAGCGGAATAGATGTCTCCAGCGGCAAAGGGGCCACCACCGCTCTCAACCACGCTCGCCGCACCGCGCACGGTGCCGACCGTGACGGTCGCGCCCGCATGCTCCATCGAGGAATAGTCGCGCGTACCCATTTCGATAAACACGAAGCGGCCACTCGTATCCTCGGCGAACGCCACAGAGACCGGCGAACAAATCGTGAGCAAGGCGATGAACCAGGTCAGAAGTCTTCCCAAAAACATCTCTGAATTCTCCCTGAGTGAGTGGGTGGATCGAGTCCGTTTGTATGCCGAATTTTGTGATTCGAAAGAAGTTTTTTCCCGAGCGAATGGACAGAATATCATGGTCAGCGCCATTCCCGGCGAGGCAATGACAGCCAGTCCACGCGAAATCCGAGCGAAACGTCCGCAACGATCGGAAAGTCGACCGAAAGCCCCCTGCGATGGAATAAGGATACCTCCCCGACATCGCCGAGGCACCGCCGCGCCCTGTCCAGATTGCCACTTTCCCTCTGCTGTGGATCGGACAGCGTTCACCTCACATCAGGTGGTGATGGTCCGACGGCCTGGCAATCTCCAATGCCAAACCGCCCTTTGCGTAGCAGGGCTATCGCCTGTTTGGATCTTACCATTTCCTCTCCCATCTTCTTCTGGCGACCTTACAGGACATACAAGTGGCACCGCATATCCATGTGCCCGTAAGTGGTCACATCAATACACCCCTCACCGCAGCGTATCCTCTCTGGAAGCGCGGATCGTCGGCGTCCCATGACACCTGCGGTAGGTCATATTTCCGGTCCGGGGGCCCGACCCTCCCGGAGACAATCCTCCAGTTCCATGTCTCCCTGCCCTATCCGACTGTGTTTCCGGGAAAGCCGGAATGGGGGAGGATAAGGGTTCAATAGCGATAGGGCTATCGCTTTTGAACCTCCATTTTCCGGGCCTCTTCGCTGAGGTCGGCGGCGGCGCGAACGAGTTCCAGCAGAACGTCATGGTCCCACCCCGCCATCTTCATCCTGCCCCGCATCGACACCCCCCTGCGCTCCCTGGCGGACCGCACCAGGTTCAGCGCCATCCGCCGCATCATGGCCAGGTTCTCCGGCCCGTTGCCGATCCGGTTCCTCTGCTGGTCCTCGTTCATCGCGACGTAGAGGACCCAGTGAAGGCTGTTCTCGATCCGCCAGTGGGCACGGACCGCTTCCAGCAGCCGCTCCGGCGAAAGCGTCCCGCTCATGATGAAATACCGGGTTCCGGCCGCCGTTCCGTCCCGGGTCTCCCGCGTCGCGTCGACCGCACCGAACGCCGCCAGGCCGGGCCAGTCATGGGTCTCCCGCAGCCAGTCCACGTCGTGGCACACCCGTGCCCGCCGGGTCTCGATGCGGCCATGCCCCTTTTCCACCAGCTCTTCGGAAACGTCAATGTTTCCAGACATCTGCGGATCCTCCATGTATTTCTCCACATCCCCGTGCAGGCTCCCCTGGTTGCCCTTCAGCGCCAGGACATAATCGCCGCCACGGGCCGTGACCTGTTCCGCCGTCGCCCTCTGGGTATGCATCGCGTCGGCGGTCACCGTCCTGCCCCTGAGGTCGAGAAGGTCCAGGAGCGCGGGCATCGCCGTGATCTCGTTCGACTTGCCGGAGACCCGCACCTGGCCCAGCACGACCCCCGCCCCGGTCGCGAAGGCCTGGACCAGATGGAGCGCGGAGCGCTCCGTTGCGTCGGCGAAGGACCGCCGGAGGGCCTTGCCGTCAATCGCGACCACGCCGTCGCCGAGCCGTTCGGCCCAGCCTCCCGCCAGCCGGAGCAGGGCGGCGTTGAGGCCCTTCGGATCCAGCGCGTTGAACAGGTCGGAGAACGCGTCATGGCTCGGAATGCCGTGCTCCAGCTTCATGAACCGGCGCAGGAAACTTTCCTTGCACCGCCCGAAAAGCGCCATATCCGAACACCCCTCACCCCCGCAGAGGGCGCACAGGAGAGCGATCATGAGCATTTCGTGGAGGTCGTGGCGGGTCGCGTTGCTGCGGCGGGGGTCCTCGACCCCCTCGAAAATCACCTTCAGGTCCTGCATGTTTCTGCCTCATTTGCCTGTTTTTAAGTCATATTGGCATCAATAGAATTAAATCGCAATAGATTTAATTTCAAAAGCGATAGCCCTACAATAGCGATAGTCCTACTTGCGTATCACGCGGCATTGCTTCAGAGTGCGGAATCATGAAAAGACGAACCTGGATTTCCGTCGTCGCGCTTACCTTGGCTGGAACCATGGGTTTCTCCCATAGCGGCGCGGCGGGTGATGTTGAAAAACGTATGGCCGGCATGTCGGCCATGCAGAAGCAGATCAAGGCTTTGGCCCCGATTATGCGAGGACTGGCCGATTACGACGCCGACGCCGTCAGGGCAGCAGCCGATACGGTGCTTGCCCATAGCGGCGAGGCATTGACAGCACTCTTCCCGGAAGGCTCGAACGTTCACCCATCAGAGGCGCTGGACACGATATGGGATGACTGGGACAGATTCGCCGCGCTGGCGGAAGCGCTTGCCACCACTGCCGAGGGCATGAAGCGCGCAGCCGATAACGGCCTCGGCGACCCTGGGGCGGGACAGGGCTCGGGCATGATGACTGGCAGCGGATCGAGCGCCGCCCCGGACGCTGACACTCTGGCGGACATGCCAGTCAACGCAAGCTTTATGGCAATGACGCGGACCTGCTCGAACTGCCATTCGAGGTTCCGCGCCGAGAGGAACTGACGCTTGCGACGATGGCTCGGGGCTTTCCTCGGACTGTCTGTATCTGTGGCGGGTGCTACAGCGGTTGCATTGATCGCATGGCCGATCGGCACGGAGCCCGAGCCGATCACTCTTGAAGGGAATGCCGACCGGGGGGCCTATCTTGCCCGGGCGTCCGGATGCATTGCCTGCCATACGGATCACGCGGCGGGAGGTGCTCCGCTCGCTGGTGGCGCTCCACTCAAAACCGATTTCGGAACCATCCATCCACCCAACCTTACCACGGATCCCAACAATGGAATCGGAAACTGGTCCATTGAGGAATTCGCGAAGGCGGTGCGGCAGGGTGTTTCGCCAGATGGCAAGCCTTACTATCCGGCCTTCACCTATCCGTTCTACGCGGGCTTCAGTGACCAGGACATCGCCGACCTCTGGGCCGCATTCCAGACCGTACCACCCGTGCCCCAAACTAACCCGGCCCACCAACTGAGGTTCCCTTTCGACCAGCGGTGGGGGCTGAAACTCTGGCGGGCGGCGTTTCTTTCGCATCCGCGAACCGATCCGGTTTCCGGGCAGACCGAATCCTGGAACCGGGGCCGCTGGCTGGTGCGCGGGGCCGCTCACTGCGGTGCCTGCCATACTGCGCGCAACTTCGCGGGAGCACGCATTCCGAACCGGAGCTTTGCTGGCAATGACAATCTTCCGGGTGGCGAGCGAGCGCCCTCCATTCGATCCGAAGATCTGATTTCCAGGGGGTGGACCGTCGACGATCTGGCTTATTCGCTACGGATGGGAATCACCCCCGAAGGCGATGTCTATGGAGGCGGCATGGCGGAAGTCGTCAACTTCGGCACGTCGTTTCTGAGTGAAACGGATTTGCTGGCCATGGCGACCTATGTCCTGAACAGCAGTGCTTCAGAAGACTGAATTCGCCATGAACGACGCGCATGGACAGGCGATAAGCCACGTTCAGGAGCGCTCCCCACCATCTGGCAATCCAGCTTCCTGAACCTACGCGAGACCAAACTCACGGGATACGTCCAGGGCGGACTGGCCAGCCCGGGAGCATAGGCTTACATTGGGACATGGCCACCCAGAAGCTCTATGCCGGCGTCAAACTGCGAGAGATCCGAACACGCCTTGGCGCGACCCAGAAGTCTTTCGCCGAAAAACTCGGAGTCTCTCTTCCCTACCTAAGCCAGATGGAGAACAATCACCGTCCGGTCTCAGCAGGCGTGGTACTCGCGCTCGCGCAGGAATTCGGCTGCGACGTGACGGAACTTGCCACAGGCGACTCCGAGCGGATGGTGATCGATATGCGTGAAGCACTGGCTGATCCGGTCTTCGCGGAAGTTTCGCCGCCACTGGGGGATCTTCGGCTCGCGGCTTCTAACGCTCCGGCGCTTGCACGCGCCTTTCTTGGTCTGCACCGGGCCTACAGGCAGACCCATGAGCGGCTTGCCTCCCTTGATGAAGCGCTGGGCCGCGGCGATAGTTCGGTGCATCCGAGTCCTTGGGATGAGGTCCGCGACTTCTTTCACTACTGCGACAATTACATCGATTCAGTCGACCGCGCTGCGGAGAATTTCACCCGAACCCTGAATTCCGAATCGAATCGGTTCGACGCGACGGTCACGAGACTTGAGGAACTCGGAGTCTCCATATGCGTCACGGATGTCGAACCGCTGCGGTCGTTCGATGCATCCATGCGGACCCTGACACTGTCTTCCCGAACCGCCCCGGCGACCCGGCATTTTCAGCTCCTGCATCAAGCTGCACTTGTTGAGCATGACGGCCTGCTGGAAGCGACACTCGACTTTGCCCGCTTCCGCACGGACGAAGCCCGGGCAATCGCCAAAATCGGACTTGCGAACTACTTCGCGGGCGCGGCGCTGCTCCCCTATGGCGCATTCCTGAAAGCGGCACAGGAAACGAGACATGACCTTGAACGGATGGCGAATCTGTTCGGGGCTTCGATCGAACAGGTTGCGCACCGTCTAAGCACGCTGCAGCGTCCGGGTGCCAAAGGCGTGCCCTTTTTCTTCGTCCGCGTAGACCAGGCTGGCACGATCACCAAACGCCACTCCGCCACGAGGCTGCAGTTTGCGCGGTTCGGAGGCGCATGCCCGCTGTGGAATGTGCATCGGGCGTTCGAGACACCGAGCCGGTTCCTTCGCCAGCTCGCCGAGACCCCTGACGGCGTCCGCTATCTCTGTCTGGCCCGCGACGTCAGCAAGCCCAGCGGCGGCTTCAATGTCCCCGTCCGGCGCTACGCCATCGGGCTTGGCTGCGAGGTGACCCATGCGGACCGTCTGGTCTATGCGGATGATCTCGATGTCTCGAACCATTCGGCGTATCAGGCGATCGGAATCTCCTGTCGCATTTGCGAGCGCAGCGACTGTCACCAGCGCTCGGTGCCACCGCTGGAGGGCGGGCTGAGCGTGGACCATAACCAGCGCGGGATACTGCCTTACCGTATTGGTTAGCGATGCCGCTCCGCCGCTTGAGAATTCGACGTTCGTAGCCGAGGGCCAGGGCCCTGGGTTGGCGCATTCAGGCTGTCCCGTCACGAATTCGCCGACTCCCGCTAACCCGAGACTGCATAGGAATGCCGGAGGAATAGCGGCGACTGACCCCGTGGTCGCCTATACGGATCGTGGCCGAATCAGCATTCCCTGCTGCGGGGACTGCCGGGGACCAGGACCACCCGCCCAGCGCCGCGGCCAGGCATCGCCGCATCCGGAACAATGAAGCGTCATCAGCGCCCAGACATTGGAAATCAATCGGGAGCGGCTGCGCAGAGCGCGTGTTACAGGCCGTGAATCGATTGCAGCCGCAGCGGACGCCAATCGATAGGCGAATGTCGGCCTTCCGGCTATCGACATCCCCTGGACAAGGGAGGAAATCCCGCAAGAGCTAGCGTTGAACCGTGAGCCAGTCCGGGTGAATCCAGGGTTCCAGATTTTCGGGAGGAAGCGGGTTACGCCCAAGAATGTGGTCCGCGGCCTTTTCTCCCACCATGATCGACGGACCGTTAAGGTTGCCATTGGTGATCTGGGGAAAGACCGAGCTATCAGCCAACCGCAGCCGTTCCACTCCGATGACCCGGCATTCAGAATCCACCACCGCCATCGGATCGTCCGGTCGGCCCATACGTGCGGTACCGCAGGGGTGATAGGAGCTTTCCGCATTGTCTCGAACCGCCGCGTCGAGTTCCGCATCACTTTGAACCTCGGCTCCGGGCATTAGCTCCTCGCCCGTGAAGGGACTGAACGCCTCCTGCGCAAACAGCTCCCGCGTCAGCCGGATGCAGGCACGAAACTCCTTCCAGTCATCCGGATGGCTCATGTAATTGAATCGAATGGCTGGCGGGTCCAGCGGATCCGCTGACCGCAGCGTTACCGATCCACGGGACTTGGAGCGGGTCGGCCCCACATGGGCCTGGAATCCATGGCCTCCGGCCGTTGATCCACCATCATAGCGCATCGCGATGGGGAGGAAATGGAATTCAATGTCCGGATATTCAATCCCGGCTCTGGATCGAATGAAACCGCAGTTCTCGAAATGGTTGGATGCACCAATTCCCCGGCCCGTCAGAAGCCATTGAGCACCGATCAGGCCTTTCCCGAGAAGGTTCCAGTACCTGTACAGACTTACCGGTCGCTTCGCCCTCACCTGAACCAGAACCTCCAGATGATCCTGAAGGTTTTGACCCACACCGGGCCTGCCTGCCACGACCTGAATGCCATGAGCCATCAGATCAGCCGGAGGCCCAATTCCCGACAGCATGAGAAGCTTCGGCGAATTGATCGCCGAGGCGGCAATGATGACCTCCCGTCGTGCAGTCACGGTCTCCGAGTGCCCGCCCCTGCGCACCCGCACTCCAACGGCGCGGCCATCCTCAATGACCACCTTTTCCGCAAGCCCGCGAACCAGCCTGCAACCGGTCCGCTTCAGGGCAGGTTTCAGATAGGCGTTCGCGGCCGACCAGCGCCGACCTTTCCAGATCGTCGCTTCCATGGCACCGAAACCTTCCTGCTGGCGCCCGTTATAGTCGTTCGTAGCCGGATAGCCAGCCTGTCGGCCAGCGCTGACGAACGCCCTAACCAGCGGGTTCTGCCGCGGTCCTCTGGTAACATGGAGCGGCCCGTCCGTCCCGCGCCATTCCGGCTCGCCTTCCTGGCTGTGCCAGCTCTCCATTCTCCGGAAATATGGAAGTACATCGGCAAAGCTCCAGCCGCGCGCACCCATCTCGGCCCATTTATCGTAATCCAGGGCATGGCCGCGAACGTAAACCATGCCATTTATGCTTGAAGAGCCTCCAATCACCTTGCCACGCGGACATGCAAGCCGCCGTCCACCCAGATTTGGTTCAGGTTCGGACCAAAATCCCCAGTCATAGCGGCTCATACCCATTGGATAGCTCAATGCGGCGGGCATCTGAATGAACGGCCCCAGGTCTGAGCCACCATATTCGACAACCAATACCGATGATCCGGCCTCGGAAAGCCGGTAAGCCATTGCGCAGCCGGCAGAACCCGCTCCAACAATAACGAAATCAGCTTCCAGCTCAGACACCGCGAATCCGTGAAACGGGCACCCTGTCCAGCCACACCGCCGTGCTGGGATCCTGGATGCCAAACTTATGGTCATTGGGTGCAAAATCAGTCGGCTCGCGAATCTCTCCTGATGCGATTCCAGCTCTCCCTAGAGGCCGGAGATCCGCAGATAAAATGTCCATTGCCAGCATGTCACCCCATCCTGCCTGATCGGCCGTTTGTCCATCATTGTCGGGCACTGTCGTTATGTGACGTCCATCATGATATGCTGCATTGGCCGGTGGTCCGCCACCTTATGCGGCGATTCTGCGAGAAATCCGACTCCTGACGGCGGTTGCCCCCGGATTGGCAGGAAACATTCCATCAACCGAACCGGCCATCCGCAGGTCAAGCCGCATCCCACAGGACACAGCGCGGGTTAGAGCTTTGTGGGCTCTACCCTGATCGCAGAGCTACGCCGCTTCAGCGCCGCCTCCCGCAGGGCGATGAAGCTAACGGAGGCACAGATCAGGACACCGCCCAATATCACCCAGCCATCGACCGGTTCCGCGAAAATGGCCGCACCAAGCGCGGTTGCCCATACCAGTTGCAGGAATGTCGCAGGCTGCGTCACGGCGATTGGGGCGGCGCGCAGCGCAAGGGTCATTGTGTAATGCCCGGCGGTCGCCAATGCGGCGACCAGAAACAGCCAGCCCAGTTCCTCCCAGGTCGGCCAGGTCCAGACGGCAAGCGCGAACGGAAACAGCGCGATGGTTACAAAGACCGAGAGCCATCCAACAACCACAAGGGCATGCACCCGATCCGCCATTACTTTGGCAATGAGAAAGGACATGGCAAAGCAGACCCCATTGCCGAGCATTGCGATATGTCCGCTGGAAATTTCCTGGAAGCCGGGACGCAGTATTACCAGCGCTCCCAGTAGAGCAATAAGAATTGCCGTGATTCGTCGGGCGGCAAGCCGTTCGCCCAGCAACACAGCCGCACCAAGGGTGGCATAAATTGGGGTAAAATACGACATCGAGGTCACTTCAGCGATGGAAATCTGCGTCATCGCATAGAACCACAGCATGACGCCCAGAGCGTGTACGACACCCCTTGCGCCAAACAGACGCAGCGATGACATGCTCAGCCCCTCTCGCATCATTGGCCGAAGCATCGGGATGAGGAATACAAGGCCCAGCACGTACCGCAGGAACGCGGTTTCCGGTGCCGGTATACGGTTGCCCAGGTGCTTTACGACCGCAGTCACCGCCACGAATAGCAAGCCAGTGAGAATCATCCAGGCCATGCCCTGCACCGGTCGGGCAGCCAGTGGTGTTTGTAACGACATGTTCTGGCGACTAGACCCGATCAACGGCAGGAGCAAGGCCGCGCCTTCAGAGGCTCTGCCTACCTGGTTTGGGCGGCTACGAAAACAGGTCAAGTCATATGGAGCCGATTCCTGCCAATGATGTGGACAGCGAACATATGACCGAAAATAACGCAGTGCGGCCAATATGTCCTGAACCGGCCCTGCGCAGCGGTCCGGCGGGATCCCTGGACCCTGCTGCGGATTGCCCGCTACATCCTGGGAGCCTGGACCTGGCGCGCGGGTCTGCCGGAGGCGCGTCCGGGAAGTCCACGCGGCGGACGCGGCGATCCTTGAGCGCTAGCTCGAAGCGCCGATCTCCGGGGACATGCTGGAAACGGTCTTCAGGCCCCGTAGATCGCACTGACCCGCCGGCCAGCGGCAAGAAGCGTACATTTTTCCTTTACGGCGCGGACACCGCGAACACCACTTCAACGCCTGCATGAACATTCCCACACCAGGACTGCGCTCTGGCGGCCGTTTCAGCGTCGCCGCATTCGGCCTGCAGCCAACCGACCAACTGCGCCAGTTCATGGATCCTCTTTCGGATCATGCCAGGCGCATCAGCACCGCTCTGGTCAGGCATTCAGCGGTGTCCAGACCATTTTGAAGCCAATCACGAATGGGCGTCAAACGCAGCTACCCTTTCCGTTTGCGAGTGGACCCGTCGACGGCCTTCTCGACATGCAAAAGCAATGCGTCCATGCCACGTTTCCTTTCCTGCGCATCAATTCCAGGCGGTCCCATGTGCTGGCCATCAGGCGACCGACACTGCTCACGAGGCCCGCACTGGGCCGCTCATTCGTGAAAGGGGTCTGGAGATCCCCATGCAGGAGTCTTTTTTCAGGGAGAATTGGGAACACAGGCCAGATCCTGTACTGGTTCGGCAACCAGCCTCGACCCAAATGGCAATATTGGCGCAATCGGCTAGACGGAGAGAGGTTTAACCCTGCCCGCTGAAAACGAGCTTGGCAGCAATCGCCCACATTGTGCATCCGATGGCTACTTCCAGAACTTTCCAGGATGCAGGACGGGAAAAAAACGGTCGCAGGAGCCTGGCCCCGTAACCTAACGTAAAAAAGAACACAAACGACGCGGTCACGGCGCCAAGGCCAAACGCGACCTTCGCGTCTCCCCACTGCGTTGACACTGAACCAAGCAGAAGAACCGTGTCCAGATAGACGTGAGGATTCAGCCAGGTAAGCGCAAGGCAGGTCACCAGAACCCTTACCAGTGACCCGGATCCTGACTTTCCTGGCTCAAGGGCTACCGCAGGACCCAATGCGGCCCTGAACGACAGCGCACCATAGACCACCAGGAATGCGATACCGCCCCAGCGCATAACCGGCACGATCTGCGGTACCACCTCGGCAACCGCAGCGAATCCCACCACTCCGGTGGCGACCAGTATGGCGTCAGAAAGCGCACAGGCCAGGCAGACAGGAAAGACATACGCGCCGCGCAGACCCTGCCGCAGAACAAAGGCATTCTGTGCGCCAATCGCCAGGATCAAGCCAAGACCCAGCATGAAGCCGGCAAGCGCCGCCGCATACATAGCATCCCTTCGCCTCAAAATCCGTCTGCCGGCCGGTTATGCAAATTCCTGTCTCTGCCTGCAATCATTCCCGGAACATAAGCAGGAAGACAACCAGGAGGATGGAGTTAAGCCTGGGTTCGAGACCTGCCAGAAGCGCCGCACGGTGTTTGGTCGGCCGCGGAAACCCCATGTCTGGGTTGCCAATCGGAAGTTGGTCAAATCCACCCCAACCGGACCCGATCCGGATCCTCACAAGCGAAGTCCCGGGATCCGGGCATCCTGGGACGCGGTCTGCAGAACTGGCATTCAGCCTTCGCCGTCAAACGCCGCCTTCAATGCCTCGATGTCGATCCTGCGCATACCCATCATCGCCGCCCGCGCACGCGCTGCAGCCTGGCGGTTGGCATGACCAAGTAGCCGCAGCAATTCCCGAGGAACGATCTGCCAGGACACTCCAAAGCGATCGACGAGCCAACCGCACTGACTTTCTGACCCCCCGTCCGCGGTCAACGCGTCCCATAACCGGTCGGTCTCTGCCTGATCCTCGGTCGTGACCGATATCGACACAGCTGGCGAGAGTTTATAGACGGGCCCTCCATTGATGATCTGGTATGGAACACCCGCCAGCGTGAATTCAACAACCAGTGCCGGGCCATCTGGCTCCGTGCGAAAGACCGTGTCGATCCGGCTGTCGGGAAGCAACGCGACATATGTCTCGGCCGCCGCCTCCCCTCCGCTATCAAACCAGAGGCAGGTTCTGCACTTTCGTCCAGCCATCGCACGACTCCCTTAACTGCTTCGCAAACATCCTCATGAGATCAGGACTTCAGCGCAAGTGAATGGCAAAATCAGCCTGCCAGACATCGCCCGAAGACATTCCCAGCCGCCATTACCCGGCCGCTAAAATCCGCAAACGGAACCGCTGCTGGCTCCCGGATATCCGGATCCAGCACAGTCACTGCCACTCATCCAGACCACCATCTGCAGCAACGGCAACATGCCATATTCAGCCATGTTGTTCATCTGGGCGTAATCAGGCGACTCCGACAAAGGTATCCATGGTCGCGGTCATCTGCCGTTCTTCAGCGCCAGATGGGCAGCCGCAAGGCGCGCAACCGGAACCCGGAAGGGTGAGCACGAGACATAATCGAAACCCGCATCGCGGCAGAACGCGATCGACTCGACGTTTCCGGCGTGTTCGCCGCAGACCGAGAGCGTGATTCCAGGCGAGGTCTTCCGACCGCGCGTTGCTCCGATCACCACCAGTTCACCGACCCCATCCGCATCGAGTATGTGAAACGGATCTTCGGGATAGACGCCCTGATTGACGTAATCGGACATGAAGCGGCCAGCATCATCCCGTGAAAGCCCATAGGTCAACTGCGTCAGGTCGTTTGTACCGAAGCTCAGGAATGCCGCATGTGCAGCGACCTCGTCGGCACGCAGACACGCCCGGGGAGTTTCAACCATCACACCCAGACGGTAGTCAAGGCTCACGCCAGTCTCCATTCGAACTGCCGCGGCCACGGCATCCATGCGCGACTTGACGATCTCGACCTCGCGTCGCGCGGATACCAGCGGGATCATGATCTCCGGGACAATGGGTGCGCGGCGGTGACTGGCAGCGATGGTCGCCTCGAATATCGCGCGGGCCTGCATGTCGTAGATTTCCGGCACCGTGATTCCAAGCCGTACCCCACGCAATCCCAGCATCGGGTTAAACTCGGAGAGCTGTTTCACCCTAGCTGTCACTTCGGCGATGGGAAGGTCCAGGGATTCCGCCAGCGCCCGCAGGTCCTCGCGCGCGCTTGGGAGAAATTCGTGCAATGGGGGATCGAACAGGCGGATGCAGACAGGCTTTCCCTGCATGATCTCGAACAGCTCGATGAAATCCCCCCGCTGCATGGGAAGCAGTTGGTCAAGCGTCGCCTGCCGCTCCTCGGACGACCCGGCGAAGATCATCTCACGCATCACCGTCAACCGATCTTTGTCGTAGAACATATGTTCCGTACGACAGAGGCCGATGCCCTGCGCCGCGAACCTGCTAGCTACGCGCGCTTCCGCCGGCGTGTCGGCATTTGCCCTGATTTCCATGTCACGAACTTCATCCGCCCATCCAAGCAAAGTCTGGAATGATTGATCCAGGGCAGGCCCAACCATCTCCACCGTGCCAGCCAGCACTTCGCCGGTCGCGCCATCCAACGTGATCAGGTCACCCTCGGAAAGCCTTCGACCATCCTCCAGAACAAGCGCCTTCTGCCGTTGGCGAATCATGATGCCGGAAGTTCCGACCACACAAGGAAGCCCGATGCCGCGCGCGATCACCGCAGCGTGGCTTGTCTTGCCACCGCGTTCAGTGAGAACGCCGCTTGCCGCATGCATGCCGCGTATGTCCTCTGGCGCCGTTTCACGGCGGACAAGGATACAGTCCTGGCCACCGGCAGCACTTGACTGAGCGGCCGAGGATGAGAAGACGATCCGGCCCGTCGCCGCACCAGGACTGGCGGGAATGCCTCGGGCGACCACATCGCGAGGCACGCCAGGAGAAACCTGGGGATGAAGCAGCTCGGCAAGCGCCCGGGAGTCGATGCGTAGCACTGCCTCTTCCTTTGAGATTATGCCATCTTCCGCCAGAGAAACCGCGATACGCAGTGCTGTTCGGCTGTTGCGTACCACTGTAACCGCATCCAGAACGTGAAGGCGGTTGCTTTCGATCGTGAACTCGATCCGCATCTCCTCCCGCAAGGCATTGCGGCAGGTTTGGCCATGCTCAACGAGCTGTCGAAGAATATCCGGACATAGTTCTTCCAGTGACTGCCTCTCTGGATCACTGGCAGCGCGAATCGCACCGAAACTGCCCGACAAGGCGTCGCGGCCCTGACCCTGTCGCAGATAGCATCCCTCAACTCTCCGTTCTCCGGTCAGACCGTCGACGAACTGAACAACACCCGAGCCGCTCTCGACTGGCCCCACGCCCAATGCCATTTCCTGTACGACAAGGCCCAGCCCGGCATCCGCAGGGGCACCTCTGGCCTGGCGAAGCAGGCGCGAGGTGGTCCCTTCCCAGGCCCGGGCGATCGATCGTAGCACCTCCCCGAGCTGGACCGCAGGATCCTGCGGAAAGTCTTCGCAGGTCTCCTCCCTGAATGCACGAAGCGCTCGTTGAAGAGTGGCCTGTGTCGGCTTTGTCGGCAGTTCGAACATGTCTGGATCAAGGCGGGCTACATGTACGGCATAGGACTGAATGAACCGCAGATAGAGAGCGGTCGCCGCCGCCTCACCATGACTGCGAGACAGTGCGGCGTGACTGTCATCCGTCATCCCGACGTTCAGGATCGCATGTGGTCCGCCCCAGTCCGGATCCCTGCTGGAAGGGCGAACGGAAACTAGCCTCCTGTTTCCGAGCGCATTCAGGATCGCCTGCGTGTCAGGTAAGTTTCCCGCAGCGATCCGACGCACGGTCTCGAAGCTGAGAGCGATCGTGCCAGGAACGGGAAGGCCGAGTCGGACGAGACGCTGCAGGCACTTCGCCCGCCCGCCATGCGTCTCCACCGTGATCGACGCCGTGGGCGTAATCACCGAAAACGGTTTGAGGGTTATCACTTTCTGCACTGCAGCATCCATTGCTGTGTTGCGGCATGATATCGTTTATCAAACAGCTCGCAAGACGCTATTGCGGTCAATCATGACAATGTCCGGCTTCCACCCGTTCTCCCAAAGCGGCAAACCACGCCCGATGGATATCCTAACCTTCGATTCGGGTCAGATCGGCTACTGACAGACAGGTCTCCCGGATGCGGTGGAGCATTCGAAGGCGATTGCGGCGCAGGACTCTGTCGTCCGTGTCGACCTGGACAGTCTCGAAGAACTCATCAATGGGCGACCGGAGAGACGCCATGTGAAACATGGCGGTTCCAAAATCCTCGGCCTCCATTGCCGGCCCAATCCTGCCAGCTGCCACATCAAGGGCTTCGAACAATGCGTGTTCCGTTCCATCCGCCGCCAGCTTCGGATCCGGGCTGGATCGGTAGTCGCCGTCGTCCCTGCCCTCGGCCTGCACGAGGATATTGTTGGCCCTCCTGAATCCCTGCAGGAGATTGGCTCCATCGTCCGATTCGAGGAAATGACTGAGAGATTCGGCACGATTGGCCAGAATGGCAAGATCATCGTTCGCGGGCATGGCAAGACAGGCGTCGATGACATCGTGGCGAATGCCCTTCTCACGAAGATGCACCTTGAGGCGGTCATGGAAAAACGACATGAGATTCCCGACCTCCGCTGAAACGGAGGCGCTCGCTCCGACGCTTTCGGCGGCTTTCCGCAGCAGGCGACTGAGTGAAATCCGCAGGTCATTGGTCAGTATCAACCGGATCACGCCCAGCGCCGCCCTCCGCAGGCCAAACGAGTCCTTCGAACCAGTCGGCTTCTCTCCAATCACCCAGAAGCCAGCCAGCATATCTATCCTGTCCGCCAGTCCAACCGCGACCGAAACAGGTCGGGTTGGCACGGTGTCATTGGGATTTTTCGGCGAATGGTGCTCTTCGCATGCCTCAGCCACGTCATCCCCATGGCCTGCCATCCGGGCATAGTATTTTCCCATGATCCCCTGAAGCTCAGGAAATTCATGGACCATGTCCGACGCAAGATCCGCCTTGGCGATCCGTGCGGCCTCATCCGCGGGATCTGACCTCGCTCCAATCAGTGGCGCAACCTCCCGGGCCAGGGTCGCAATGCGCTCCACACGGTCGGCCATCGAACCCAGCCTGCTATGGAACGTAACCTTCGCCAAAGGCTCAGCCATTCCAGCCAACCCGACACGGTCAACCGTCCGGCAGTCATTTTCCCAGAAGAATTTCGCATCCGAAAGCCGCGCTGCCAGCACCTTCCGGTTGCCAGAAAGAATGACCGCGCCCTGATCCGCCGTCTCAATGTTCGCGACGGTCAGAAACCGTTCGATTCGACCCGATTCCGGATTCCGTACCGAAAAGAACTTCTGGTGCTCCCGCATGGACGTCTGGAGCACTTCCGGCGGCAGATCAAGGAACTCGGAACCGATCTCACCCATGAGCACAACCGGCCATTCCACGAGACCAGCAACTTCCAGAAGCAGCCTGCGATCCTCCACGACTTCGAAACCGTGGGCGAAGGCGAGGTTGGTCGCTTCAGTCCAGATATGATCAGCGCGCTCCCCGGCGCGCAGCATCACGCGGTCACGCTTCAGTTTCGCCTCATAATCCTCAAACGAGCGGACGCTGAACCGACCCTGGCCCATGAATCGGTGGCCTTCAGTGATATCCCCTGCCTTCAGGCCATCAATCCGCATGGGAACCACCTGCGTGTCGGCCTCATCAGTCAGGATGCAGAGAATCGAATGAAGCGGCCTGATCCACCGCAGGGAACCGGTTCCCCACCGCATCGACCTGGGCCATGGAAAGTTCCGAACCGCAGTTTCCAGAACTTCTGCGGTGATTTCGGCGGCCGGTCGCCCGGCTCGCTCGGTCACGGCGAACCACACCTGACCCTTCCGATCGTCCCGCAGTTCCAGCTGATCCCTGGTAAGTCCGGTTGACCTCAGGAATCCCTCAATCGCCCGCTCCGGCGCACCGACCCGCGGCCCCCTTCGCTCCTCACGGATTGCCGGACTGCAGGTCGGAAGCCCCTCAACCACCAGCGTCAGACGCCGCGGAGTGGAAAACACGCCGGCATGTGCATAGGTCAGCCCAGCCTCTACAAGACCATCCGTGACCAGCCTCCGGAGATCCATCACCGCACGCTCCTGCAGGCGGGCCGGAATTTCCTCGGAAAACAGTTCTATCAGAAGATCGGGCATCAGTCCTGGTACTCCTCGCTGAGCTGGTGCCATGAAAATGCCTGACCGTTTTCGAAAACCGCGACCACCCGGTCCACGCCTTCGTGAATGTTGGCCTCTCCCAGATAGGCGATGGCCCTGCCATTACCGAGAGCCACAGCCAGGGTGGCGGCGTTGAAACAGTCAAACCAGCCTGGGGCGTTTAGCGGCACCGCTCCTTCATAGGCCACATAGTTCTCGACCAGCATTGCCTGGCTGTATGGCACCGTAAAACAGGCACGATATCGCAGAGGCGAGCTGTTCGCATCAATAGCGCTGACGCTTTCAGCCGGGATCCGCTCGGGCCGACCTGTAGCAGCTGAAGTCAGCAGGATTTCCGGGGCGACAATCTCTTCATAATAGGCATGGACCTGCAGGTACCAGACCCCGATTCCAGCGACCGCCGCGCTGACGATTATGACGATGCCAAGGACTCTACCCCTCATGAGACGCCCCTGCCGCCCGACATCGGATCCGGAGCCTTCCTCCGGATTCCATCGCGCTGCCCCCTCCGGCCAGAATCCGACGCTCAGGGACTGTCTGGGCTTTCCACACGGGGCTCATCGGCCCAGATCCTGACCGAAGCACAGACTGTTGCCGTCAGGGTCACGCAACGTCATCTCCCTCATACCGTAAACGGCGTCCTTCGGGCCCTCCACCGTCACACCCCTCTCACGCAGTTCGTCAGCAAGCCCATCCACATCGTCAGTATGAAAATACGCTCTCCATCCCGGCGACGGTTCGAAATCGGCACCGTTCCACGCATCGATGAAGACGGTGGCACCGTCACGGTGGAATATGCCGAAGCGAGGCGGGTCTCCGCCTTCCTCGCCAACAGAGAAGCCAAGCCTTCGGGTCCAGAAGTCGCGGGAAGCGGCGTAATCACTGGAGCGAAGAACCGGAATGGAAGACTCCAGCGTCATTCCGCCAGTCCCCCCGCCTCGGTTCGAACGAAAGCCTCGACACTCTTTCTGGCCAGAGCGCGGACCCGAGCGATATAGGCCTGCCGTTCAGTCGGTGAAATCACGCCTCTAGCGTCCAGCAGATTGAAAATATGGCTGGCCTTGATGCACTGATCATAGGCCGGATGCGCCATGACGATGCGCCTACCGGTTCTGGGATCAAGCTCCGGCTCAGCGAGAATGCGGGCGCATTCCTCTTCGGCGTCCACAAACTGCCGGAACAGTGTGTCCGTGCTGGCCACATCGAAATTCCAGCGGCTGTATTCTTCCTCCGTCTGGCGAAACACATCCCCATAGCTCAGCGGAATCGGAGAGTCTGGATCGTTGAACGGCATGTCCATCACATGGTCAATGCCAAGCACATACATCGCGAGCCGTTCCAGCCCATAGGTCAGTTCCCCCGGTACCGGGTGGCAGTCCTGCCCTCCCACCTGCTGGAAATAGGTAAACTGACTGACTTCCATTCCATCGCACCAGACCTCCCAGCCAAGCCCCCATGCGCCAAGGGTCGGGCTTTCCCAGTCGTCCTCAACGAAGCGGATGTCGTGGAGGCCCAGATCGATGCCGATCGCCTCCAGTGAACCGAGATAGATTTCCTGGAGATCTGGCGGACTCGGCTTGATCACCACCTGGAACTGGTAATAGTGCTGAAGCCGGTTGGGGTTTTCGCCATACCGTCCGTCGGTCGGCCGCCGCGAGGGTTGCATATAGGCTGCCGCCCAGGGTCGCGGACCAAGCGACCTTAACGTCGTTGCTGGATGAAACGTTCCGGCACCGACCTCCATGTCGTAGGGTTGCAGCACCGCGCAACCATTGGTAATCCAATATGTCTGCAGCCGCATGATGATGTCCTGAAACGAACGTGGAATGTCAGCCATGGAAGCCTCGCCGGAAGTCCCGCCTCCAATACGCACCGCTGTGAACGGGGTCAATCCGGTCCTGATGTGGAGGCAGCTGGCAATGGTCGGCCGGGAACCGCCCGATTATGGCGAAGGCGCATTCATGAGACAGGTGCGGCTCCAGAATGGTGGTAGAAAGACGGGCGGCTTCAACATCATGTTCAGGTCGATTTGCTGAACCCGCTTCCGTTCTGCCGTCAAACATGGATATCAAGCGAAATCGCAGGTGAAGATCGGGACCCGTTTACCATGAAGCATGCAATGCTGGCGCTGCCATTACTTCTCGCTGTCCTTCTTGGTGGGACCGCATCGGCCCAGAACGTGTTCATACAGATCGAGGCGCATCCCGACTTCGAAACCGCACAGGAACGCGCACGTATCTTTGCTGAATACCTACCCGATGTAAGAGGCCTCGAGATCGGATCCCGTTGGTACGGAATCGCGCTCGGCCCATACGACCCCGAGACCGCCCGGTTCCGCCTGGAAGCGCTTAAGGAGCTGAGCATGATTCCGGCAGACAGTTACCTTGCGGAGCGCGACGCGTATTCGCGACAGTATTTCCCCGCTGTCACCGACAATCCTCCAGTGGCACCAACGGAATTTCCACGCCAGGACATCCCCACCGAGGAGGAGGATTCCGACGCCACCACCGTTGCCGAACCCCAGCCACCTGTCGCTCCGGAAGAAACCCGAAGACAGGCTCTGCAGAGTGAGTTCCTGCTTTCCAGCGAGCGAAAGCTCGACCTGCAGCGCGCTCTTCGCGGCTTTGGTTTCTACGACGGCAGCCTTGATGCGGTGTTCGGCAGAGGCACCCGCAGGGCTATGGCCGACTGGCAGGCATCGAAGGGCCATGAACCGACTGGAGTCCTGACCTCCCGCCAGCGCGAGGAAATCCTGGCCGATCGTGAGGCTCTGCTGGCCCCACTCAAAATCCAAAGGCACCTGGACGAAGTCGCCGGAATCGAGATCGATCTTCCAGGCGCCATGGTCGTCTTCGACCGCTATGAGCCGCCCTTCGCGCATTACGGCGCAAAAAATGACAGTGGCGTATCTGTCACGCTGATCAGCCAGGCGGGCGATGAAATTACATTGCGGGCGCTATATGATGTCATGCAGGCCCAGGAGGTCGTGCCACCGGACGCCAGGCGCCAGCGCACATCAAGGCAATTCACCATCTCAAGCGCTGGCGACCGTGGCAGGCTCTTCGTTTACGCAGCCCTTGGTGTGGATGGAGTCAAGGGCTTCATCCTGACCTGGCCGGAACAGGATGAGCTACTTCATGGAATCGTCCTGGAAGCGATGCTCGAGAGCTTCACGCCGATCTCCGGAACCGTGATGCCCGATGTCCATCGAGGAGGGGGCCTGGGTAAACCAATCGACCTCATCGACGGCCTTGAATTTCGCAAACCGCAGGCCTCGTATTCGGGGTTCTATATCGACGGCAGCGCGACGGTGCTCACTACGGACAAAGCGGTGAATGGCTGCGGGCGCATCACGCTTGACGGTTTACATGACGCGGAACTCGTCGCCATGGACGAACTCGCGGGACTGGCTTTGCTAACACCAGCCGAACCACTGGTTCCAATTGACTACGCACGGATCCAGACCGGTGCAGCGCAACCCAGATCGAGGGTCGCCGTGTCGGGATATTCGTTCGGGGGTACATTGGGAGCGCCAACGCTGACCTTTGGCAGGCTGGCGAATCTGCAGGGTCTGAACGGCGAAAATACGGTAAGGCGACTGGCACTTGCCGCCAGTCCTGGCGATGCCGGCGGCCCGGTTCTTGATGCTACCGGCTCCCTGCTGGGACTTCTGCTTCCTGCCGACACCGAATCCGGCAGGCAACTGCCACCGGATGTCAGCTTTGCGGTAAACACCGCCACGATCTCCGAGTTTGTGGAAAACAATGGCTACACGCTGGAAGCTTCCCAACGCAGCGCAGACATCTCTGCCGTGGCCATGACGGAAATGGCCGCCGACATGACCGTGCTGGTAAGCTGCTGGACGGACTGACGCCTGACCAACCGCCACAGCACTCCCATTACCCAGTCATCCACTGCCGGACATGGATAGTCTCCACCCACCTGCCACTCCCCGAGGTATGTCCACCCGATTCCGAAATGCGGACGGCAATTCACTCCATCCACCGACAGCGCGGAAAACCTTTGGAAAGCCGCATCTCGTCGAAAGCCTCAGAGGGTGTCCGTTCACCGAGCGACTGGCGCGGACGCATACCAGTAACTCCTGGATCTCACGAAACCACCCGTCCGTGATCCAGCGGAAATCCCCACCCCTTCCGGCAGATACCCTCTTACCATCCTGTTCGTGCACCCGTTTGAGCCGCGCTCCCTCGAATGGTAGGGATTAAGGACGAGGTATCCGCGCCGGGCCTCTGCGGAACCCGGGCGTTGCCCTGGAACGTCGGGCCGCGCTTCGTCTACATGTGCAAAGACACCGTTTGGTACTGAACACCCTCTTCAGCCACTCTTCAACGCCTCAAGCCCTTTCCGGGCAAAGAGGGGAATGTACTCTCCCATCTTCAGCCCACGCTCCGGATTTGAAGCGTTGCCATCAAGCGCCCGCTTCCTTACGCCCTGAAGAACCGCCGCCATCCGGAAGAAGCTGAATGCGAGGAAAAACCCGAAATCCCTGATTGGCGGCAGCCTCCGGAGCTCTGCGTAGGCCGCCACGAACTCATCGTCTTCCGGCACTCCCTGCGCGGAACGGTCAACGCCTTCGAGTCCCCTACCTTCGGGGCCGGGAGGAAGCCGCCACTGCATAATGACCGACGCGAGATCCGCGAGGGGATGGCCGACCGTTGACAGTTCCCAGTCCAGCACCGCGAGAATGCGCGACCCTGTCGGCGAATAGATCAGGTTGTCGATCCTGTAGTCTCCATGGACCAGGGTGCGCTCCTCCTCATCACCGGAACCGCTCTGCAGCCGCTCATCCAGCATCGCGACCAGCCGGTCCATATCCGCTATAACAGCCGTCTCGGTCGCTCTGTACTGCCGGGTCCAGCGGCGGGTCTGGCGGGCGATGTAGTTCCCCGGAGGGCCGTAATCTGAAAGCCCGACCGCCTCCAGATCGACCGAATGCAGCGCGGCGAGTACCCTGCACATCTCGTCGAAATATCCTCGCCGTTCAGCCTTTGGGACCGCGTCAAGCCGAGGATCGAAGAATATTCGGCCAGGCACATGCTGCATTACATAGAAGGAAGAGCCTATCACACCGTCATCCTCGCAAAGAAGATGCATTTGCGCCACGGGCACTTCGGTTGATGCCAGCGCTCCCTGGACCCGGAACTCACGGTCTACCGCATGCGCCGTCCTGAGCAGAAGCCCGGATGGTTTGCGCCGCAAAACGTAGGTCGCCCTTGGCGTAGACAGTTCATAGGTCGGGTTGGACTGCCCATCGGCGAACTTCCGCACCGTCAGCGGTCCTGCGTAGCCAGGAAGGGACGCGGAGAGATAGGCGTCAACCGCCGCTATATCGAGACTATGCGAGTCGCTTTCCGTCATCGAACCGATGCCCTACCCTTCATCCCGCCGACATCTCCAACCGTCCGAATATCGCGCCATCCAGGACAGGTCGCCACCCAATGGCGGGACTGTGCGCAGACCGGTTACCATAACCGAACGTCTCGGGGCCGGTGTTGTAGATTCGGGCAATTCAGCACCTGCCGTCATTCGTGTAACGCCTCAGCTCCGCCCGCGCGACCTGTCTGCGATGCACTGCATCCGGTCCATCCGCAAGCCTCAGCGTACGAAGATGGGTCCACATATGCGCAAGCGGCTGGTCCTGGCTGATGCCAGCGGCACCATGCATCTGCATCGCCTCATCAACGACCGTCAGCGCCATAAGCGGTGCCACAACCTTAACCTGGTGAATCCACGGCTGTGCCTGACGCACGCCCACCGTATCCATCATGTAGGCTGCCTTGAGACACAGAAGCCGCGCCTGTTCGATCTCCATCCTGGCATTGGCGATGATGTCCTGATTTGCGCCCAGCCCGGCAAGTGGTTTGCCGAATGCGCGGCGTGCCAGCGCACGGCGGCACATCAGTTCCAGGGCTTTCTCCGCCTGCCCGATCGCACGCATGCAATGGTGAATGCGCCCGGGACCAAGACGCCCCTGGGCAACCTCGAATCCCCGGCCGCAGCCAAGAACCAGATCCTCGGCAGGCACGCGCACATCCGTGAAGCGGATATGCATGTGTCCATGCGGCGCGTCGTCGTGGCAGAACACCTGCATCGGGCGAAGCACCTCAATACCAGCCGCTCCAGCGGGAACGACAAACATGGAATGACGGCTGTGCCTCGGCGCATCCGGATCGGTGCAGGCCATGACAATATAGACCCTGGTCCTCGGGTCGCCAGCGCCACTCGCCCACCACTTCTCGCCGTTCAGTACCCAGTTTCCACCGTCATGCCGCGCCTCCAGCGAAATGTTTGTGGCGTCGGAACTCGCCACATCGGGTTCGGTCATTAGGTAGGCGGACCTGATTTCACCGGCCAGAAGCGGCTTCAGCCAGCGTTCCCTATGGGCTGCGGAACCATATCGCTCCAGCACCTCCATATTGCCGGTATCGGGAGCATTGCAGTTGAACACTTCCGCGGCAATGCCAACCTTTCCCATCTCCTCGGCCAGATAGGCGTATTCCACGGTTGTCAAACCGAATCCCCTGTCCGAATCCGTCAGCCAGAAGTTCCACAGCCCCCTCTTCCTCGCCCTGGCCTTCAGGCCGTCAAGTATTTCCAGCTGGCGATCGGTGAACTGGAACCGGTCACCGGAAGGATGTCTGCCTACTTCCGCCTGGAATTCCGCATCCAACGGTTCGATTTCGTCCGAAACCATGTCACGGACGGCCTTGATCAGCGGAGCCAACCGATCAGTAACGCCTAAATTCATTGAACACCCCTGCCCATTGCATCCAAAACAGTCAAGCGACCCGGATTCCGTAGCACAGCACGCGGCATCAGGCTCAAAGGAACCCGGCCCGTCCCCCGGAACAGGTCTGGCGGTTTGCGACGATCATTCGCGCCACCGGCGATCAGCACCCCTATGCCACTTCGGTGAAACCGCTGCAGCCGCACGAAACCGTCTGGCACTGGATCACCCCCTTGCCGTTCCAGGTTCTTCCCGCCTCCACGCTCATATATCCACCGATAAGGAAGGCTCAGGTGGGCTAAAGACCGATGGTTACACATAGTCCGCCAGCCCTCACGCAAAGTAGTGGCGGTTGATCCATTCGGCGACCAGCGCCGGTTTAGGATGGTCTTCGATTTCAACCTCCACATCCCAGATCAACGTGATCTCGCCAGACCTGCGTTCCTCAATGGATTTCAGACGGAAACTCCCCCGAATGCGGGTACCTGACCGCACCGGCGCCAGAAAGCGAAGACGGTTGAAGCCATAGTTCACGCTGTAGGCAGCGTCCGTCGGCCGCAACTGAGCGTCATTCGCCATCGCGCTCAGCATCGAAAGCGTCAGGAATCCATGGGCGATTGTGCCGCCAAGCGGTGTCCGGGCGGCGCGCTCCGGATCAATATGGATGAACTGCAGATCCCCGACTAGTTCAGCATGGGTGTCGATCATCCCCTGTGCCATAGTGAACCAGCGTGAAAGGCCTGTGCGCTTTCCGATCATACCGCGCAGATCAGTTCCTGAACCGCCCATCTCAGTCGGTCGCGGATTCAAAGATCGGCGGACCAGTCTGGACATTGATGCCACCCGAAACGGGAATCACGGCCCCTGTAACATATGCCCCGCCTTTCCCGCAGAGAAACTGCAGACAGGCGGCAATGTCTTCGGGCGCACCGACTCGGCCCAATGGCACAGCCCGTCCAACCTTTTCGCGCTTCTCCGGACTGGCGGTGGCGAAGGCTGTCATGTTGCTTACAAAAGGCCCCGGAGCCAGGGAATTGACGGTGATCGACTCCCTGGCTAGCTCCTTTGCGAGAATCCGGGTCAGGTGGTGCACGGCCGATTTGGAAGCCGCGTAGCTGAATGCACCATCACCCATCGCGACCTCTCCCATGACACTGCCCACATTGACGACCCGTGCCGGATCTTCTGGAGTCGCAGCGGCGCGTAGCCTGGGCAGGAGCTGCTGGGTCAGATGAAACAGACCTGTCACGTTGACGCTCAGCACTCTCTCCCAGGCATCGTAGGGAAAGGCTCCGAGTTCCCCGCCCCAGGCCCGGCCCGCATTGTTCATGAGTATGTGCAGCTTATCCACATGTTCCCCCACAGACCCCATCAGCGCCACAATGCCACTTTCGCTGCCTACATCACCCACGAAACCTTCAGCGCAGCCCGGAAGACCCAACGCGTTAAGCTCAGCCGCCGCTGCCTCACAAGCGTCACCCTTACGACTGGCAATCATCACCCGAGCTCCGGCCGCCATCAGCCCATGCGTGGCCATTCGCCCAATGCCGGTCGCACCACCTGTGACCAGTGCGTTCTTTCCCGCCAGCGAAAACAGAGTTTCCGGAACCATGTGTCTCCTCCCTGCCCTGAACATCGCAGTGGGCGTCTGCGTTGACAAGGGGTGCGGGCGCTGCAAGGAGGTGCCAAACATCAAGGAGAGTTCGATGCGCGCCATGATGAGCATGCAGACCGGCGGACCCGAAACGCTACAGCCGCATGAAACCGAAACACCGGAACCGAAGCCAGGCGAGGTGCGAATCGCGGTTCGCGCGGCGGGTGTGAATTTCCCTGACACGCTGATCATCCGCGACCGTTACCAGTATCGGCCGGAACGACCTTTCGCGCCAGGTGGGGAGGTTGCCGGAGTGGTTGATGCCACCGGAGACGGTGTGGAATGCCTTGCCAGGGGCGACCGTGTGCTTGGCCTGCCGCTCTTCGGCGGCTTCGCAACCCATGTCTGCGTCCCGCAGAATATGGTTCATCGGATTCCCGACGAAATGAGCGTTGAGGAAGCAGCGGGATTCGCCCTCACCTACGGGACAAGCCATTATGCACTGACGGGACGCGGTGCCCTGAAACCTGGCGAGACCCTATTGGTGCTCGGCGCGGCGGGAGGGATAGGCGCAAGCGCGGTGGAACTCGGCAAGGCGGCGGATGCGCGGGTCGTTGCGGCGGTATCGACCGAGGCGAAAGCCAAATTCTGCCGGGAACTCGGAGCCGACGAGGTGCTGGTCTATCCCCGCCAGATGGACCGGACGGCACAAAAGGCGTTCGGCGCGGCGATCAAGGCAAGGGTGCCAGACGGAGTGGATGTGATATATGACCCCGTAGGCGGTGATTACGCGGAGCCCGCGCTACGGGCCATCGCCTGGAACGGCCGGTTTCTGGTGATTGGCTTTCCCGCCGGCATCCCGGCAATCCCGCTGAACCTGCCACTCCTGAAAGGCTGCCAGATCGTGGGAGTGTTCTGGGGTGCGCATGCGACCCGGGAACCGGAAGCACATTCCCGGGAAATGGAAGAACTTATGGCACTGTATGTCGCCGGGAGGATCAGGCCCCGGATTTCGGAACTGTTCGCTCTGGAAGACGCTGCGGACGCATTGCGGCGAATCGATGCGCGCGAAGCGAAAGGCAAGATCGTCCTGACAGTCTGACAGCCTCCCGGGTCTGGCGGCTTCCGCCGCACCGTCAGGCTAATCGGGCAGTTTATGGTCCGCGTAGATCCGCCGCAGATTCAGTTTGTTGACCTTGCCGGTCGCGGTGAGCGGCAGGGTGTCGACAAAAATAATGTCATCTGGCACCTGCCACTTCGCCAGCTGCGCCTCCAGATGGGCACGGATCCCGATCACATCCGGATCCTCAACCGCCGGGACGGCAATCAGGACGGGCCGCTCGTCCCATTTCGGATGCGGTACTGCGATGGCCGCGCAGTTGGTGATGTGCGGATGCGCCATGGCCAGGTTCTCCACATCAAGCGAACTGATCCATTCCCCTCCCGATTTGATCAGATCCTTGGAGCGGTCGGTGATGGTCAGGAATCCTTCGGGCGAGATCGAAGCCACATCTCCGGTACCGAACCATCCTTCATCGTCAAACGCCGTCGCGTTCGCCTCTTCGTTGTTGAAATAACCCGAAACGATGGTTGGACCCCGCACGAACAGCTCACCCACCGCCTTGCCGTCATGTGGCTGGCGACTGCCGTCGCCATCGACGATCTTCAGGTCGACCATAAAGGCCCGGCGTCCCTGCGTTGACTTGAGTCGCAGCCGCTCCTCAAACGGAAGAGCCATCATTTCGGGTGACAGGTTTCCGAGAGTGCCAATCGGGGTCATCTCAGTCATGCCCCAGGCATGGCAGACGGATACGCCCAGTTCCTCAAATCCCTGGATGAGGGACGTCGCCGCTGCGGAGCCCCCAATCACGACCTCACCCAGTTCCGCGGGCTTGCGTCCGCGCTTCCTGATCTCCTCCATCAACCCCAGCCAGACCGTGGGCACTCCCCAGGCAGCGAATACACTTTCCGCCTCCATGAGTTCCCATAGCGATGCGCCGTCAAGCCTCGGACCAGGCATTACCAGCGTGGTGCCGGTCAACGGCGCGGCATGGGCAGCTCCCCAGGCGTTGGCGTGGAACAGTGGCACCACAGGCAGCAGGCGTTTGCCCATACGTAGCGATTTCTGCATCGACACGCCGACCAGCAGCGCATGAAGCACCTGGGCACGATGCGAATAAAGCGCGCCTTTGGGAGCTCCTGTTGTGCCTGACGTGTAGCAGAGCCCGGCGGCGTCATTCTCCCCTACATCATACCAGACGAAGTCGTCATCCTGCGCCGCCAGCATGTCCTCATAGCAGTGCACGTTCGGCAGCGAGGTCTCCGGCATGTTCGCCACATCGATGAGAAGGACATAGTGAAGCCGCCTGGAAAGCCGTGGCAGCAGCCTTTCCACAAGCGGCACGAAAGTCAGGTCCAGAAACATGACCCGGTCTTCGGCATGTTCGATGATGTAGGCGAGCTGCTCACTGGACAGACGCGGGTTCAGCGTGTGACAGACGGCGCCAATTCCCGGGATGCCAAAATACAGTTCCATATGCCGGTAACCGTTCCACGCCAGGGTGGCGATCCGATCTCCGGATCCAATTCCCATGGCCAGCAGGGCTTTCGCCAGCTTTCTGCAGCGTATGCCCATTTCGGCGTAGGATTCGCGATGGATGCCACCTTCGACGGCGGACGAAACGATTCCGGCGGCACCATGAATTTCCTCTGCATATGTAAGGATGTCAGCAACGCGAAGTGGCCTGTCCATCATCATCCCGCGCATCGGCAACACCTTTCAGTTCAACTCCCTGAACAGGATTCCCCGCGGCGTGTACCGTTGCAAGGGCTGAAATCTGGCAGGGCCGTCTTTCCCCGCACATCACAAGGGCCTCCCTCTCCCGCACTGAAATCAGCCACCCTCACCGAACGGAAACCAAAGCCGTCCGGCAGAGGACCGCTTCCACAGTGCCCAGCATTGCGGAACACTCGCAACGACCCTGAGCGTAGAGGATCAACTGGAGATAAGGCGCGCAAAGACCGCGCGGGCGGTGTTTTCCAATGGCACGGGTCGGCGGGCATCACGGGACACGTTGACATGGGTAAACCGGCCAGTAGCTGACGCCTGCTCCTCATCGTTCCGGAAGATGCTTATCTCGTAGGTAACGGAAGTGTTCCCAAGACGCGTGATCCGCAGCCCCGCCTCGATTCCGTCTCCAAACGCGATCTCCCTGAAGTAGTCACATTCAGATGCCGCCACGAGAAAGACGGTCTCTGACCCGCCCAGATCCAGCAAATCGTTTGCGATTAGAAAGGCCTGAACCGCAGTATCGAATAACAGATAATGCACAGCATTGTTCATATGGCCGTAGATGTCCGTGTCGGCCCAGCGCATCTGCAACGGCTCGAAATGGGGGTAATCAGCGCGCCGTCCGGGCTGGGGACGGATCATGGCATCTCCCCGACCCGAACAAGCTGCTTTCCGAAATTGCCGCCCACAAGCAGGTCAAGGAAGGCCTGCGGCGCGTTCTCCAGCCCTTCGGTAACCGTCTCCCGGTAATGAAATTCGCCTGATTTCACCAGCGGCCCCACCTCCCTCAGGAAGGGTCCAAGGCGGTCCATGTGCTCAAACACGATAAAGCCCTGCACACGCAGCTTTCGCACCAGAATCGTGCGCCACATCCTGGGCAGTGGCATGGCGTCCTCTACACCTTCGCCGGAATACCAGGCGATCATACCGCAGACAGCGATACGACCGTGATCATTCATTCGCGGAAGAACCGCTTCCAGCGTCTTTCCGCCAACGTTTTCGTAGTAGCAGTCGACTCCCTTCGGGGTCTGGGCCCTGAGTGCTTCCGCAAGCTGCGGATCCCGGTGATCGAGACAGACGTCATAGCCCAGCCTTTCGACCGCATAGGCGCATTTCTCCGTGCCGCCGGCGACACCCACCGTCCGCATGCCCCTGCGAACCGCAAGCTGGCCAACCACGGAGCCAACGGCGCCGGTGGCTGCGGAAACGACCAGAGTCTCGCCCGGCTGCCCGGCAAGGATGTCGTTCAGCCCAACCCAAGCGGTATGTCCTGGCATGCCGAGAACACCGAGCGCGGTGGAGACCGGCGCAAGATCAGGGTCGATTTTCCGGCACTGCCGGGCGTCCGCGACAGCGTGACTGGCCCAGCCGGTGCGTCCAACCACGATGTCTCCGGCCTGGAACCGGTCATCGTTTGACGCAATGATCTCACCGACACCAGCCGCTTCCATTGTGCCACCGACCTCCACCGGAGAGGCATAGGATCTCGCGGCGTCCATACGGCCACGCATATATGGATCCAGCGATAGCCAGATGGTCCGGACCAGAACTTCGCCATCGCCCGGTTCCGGTAGGTGGGTCGCCTCAAGGCGAAAATTGTCCAGGGTTGGAGTGCCCTTGGGCCGACTGGCAAGGACAATACGTTGGGCTTCGGTCATGTGCTGGAACTCCTGCTGCGTAATTGTGGCACTGGCGGGGTTTCGGGCGTCATGCAGGACTGGACCGGAATATGGCCCTTCCTGCGCAACAGCATGTCATGGTGCAGCGCTATAGCCATTTCCTGACCAGTATCCAACATCAATACATGTATCAGGAGATCCGATACAGCTCGTTTTACCCGCCGCGATCATCATGACGGTGAGGCCACCCATGTCATTGACCATAACCTTCAGGTTCCGCTTCCGGAACCTATCGGGTGATCCGGCTGCGATGGCGCCGCCCCCCGACAGACACGGACGGTTCACTCACGGAACACTGGCGCAATCTGGACAGCGATGGTCCAGCCAGCCGGAATGTTCTTTCCACGACAGGCGTAGGAGAGCACCCGATGGCCGATGCCATGAACCAACAACCGTCCTGATCACCCGCACATACCGGGCATGAAGATCATCTCGCACCAGCCCAAACCGGTCCCGTCCCAATCATCCCACCTCCAGGACCGTAACCACAGAATGTTCCCATACGGTTGCTGTAAATGGCTGGACCCGGGCCGTGCCGGACCCGATATTTCGGCGTCCGGCGGAACCACGGATGAAGATATGCCAGACGAACCGGAAATCCACACGCTCCACCTCCTGCGGCACGGAGCCGGGCCTGCCATTCACAACCAACCGCTTGTAGCCGTTCAGCAGATTCCGTAAGTTTCATTTACTTACCAAGGGTGAATTCATGCCAAGCGTCACGAAAATTGACGAATCGCATGGTGTCGTCATTCCCGTGACGATTCTTGCGCAGGCCGGCCTGACGTCCGGGGATTCCGTCGTCATGGTTCCGCTACAGGATGGAGTCCTCATTACCCAAGAGAACTCCGCATCCGGGCGTATGGTAGCGGAAATGCTTCAGAGCATGGATGACTGGCATGAAACCTACCACACGCTTGCCTCCGAAAGGCTGGGATGATCGACAGCCAGGGTGCGGCGCCATCTGTCGAGAGCATCAACGGTCAAATTCTGCCCACGGCCCGGATGGTGGCCCTGTTCCATGCGATGCAGCAGCGCCGTTATGGCGGGGCGAGGAGATTCCGCGATCACGGATTACTTGAGAGCGCCGTGGCGCGCGGAGCGCAGACGCTCGCCTATTCCACAACCAGCGATATCATCGAAGCAATCTGTGCCGTCACCGAAGGCATCATCCGCAATCATCCGTTCGTCGACGGCAATAAGCGCACCGCATTCGCCACCCTCGTCTCGACCCTTGCGACGAACGGTTACCGCCTCGAGATGGAACCGATCCAGGCAGCGCGATCGATCGTGGATTACGCGGCCAGCCGCATCACGTCCGAAAGGTTCCGCGATGGAATTCGGACCCACGCCACCAAGGAACCCGCGGGAGAGCCGACCGGGAGACTCCCTGATGCGGATGACACCGCGCTCGTGCCCTAGGGACTGCCCCGGTTCCACTTGTATGCCCTTCTTCATGAAATGAATCAAAGGATGGATGCTGTGGAAAGTTTTCCACAGTGTGGAAAACTCCGGTATGGCCAGCCGGGTGCCGTTTCAGGTTTCGCGGTTGCTACCGGTCACCTTCCGGAGTGAGGAAAAACAGTACGCATGGGATGACAGGGAAATCAGGTGCCCTGATGAGTCTTTCCTGGCGATCCCACATCCAGCGGAGCGCACAATGGACTATTCACTATATGCCACGAACTCGAAGCACACGGTCAGGGATCTCGTTTGGCCGGTCTTTCAGGAGTCCGGTACCCTCATCGTTACCGGGTACCAGGATCTTCTCTCAGCATTGGCCTTCCTGATGGAGGCGCGACCAGGTATCGCGGATGAATCTCCCGCATCCGTTCGGATCGTATTTGGAACCAACACGACCAACGCGCACGACATGGGAGGCAGGGAAATTCCGCTGAGTGAAGAGGCACGGACCTACTTCCTTGGAACGGATGGGCTGTCGCTGCGCGACTCCTCCGAACTCCGGGCGGCACTGGCAAGAAAAGCTGTGATGTCCGGCGCGATTTCCCTCAGGATGTTCAATGCCGAAAGATGCAGGGAGGAGTTCGGAAAGACCTTCCGGAAGCACCATGCCAAGCTCTTTGTCAGCGACGCCAGAGTGATCTCCGGAAGCGCGAATCTCTCATTGGGAGGTCTTATGGAAAATCTCGAATTTGTCGACGACGCTTCGAAGTCACCGGAACTCGAACTGAATCGACGGAAATACGCGGAGAGATTCTGGAATTGCGGCCGAGACTGGACCAAAGAGGCCCTTGAGATCATCGAGCGGCTTCTGTCTGCCGTCAGTCCGCAGGAAGCTGTCGCCCGGGCGACCACCGACATGCGCGGCTATCGACCGTGGCGCGTCGAAAACAGCGAAGGTCCAACCGGACGGGATCCGCTCCCGTTCCAGGCCGACCTCGTCTACGAAGCCGCAGCAACCATTTATGAATGCGGATTCGCGTTCGTCGAGGCGCCCGCAGGCTCCGGCAAGACCGACATCGGCAAGCACCTGGGTGCGATTCTGCCTGATCTGCATACCAGCACGGTGATGCCGGATCGCGGGGTTCCGCCGGGACAGACGCCGAGTACGACCGTCGCACTGGTTCCACCCAACGTGGTTCCCGGATGGCAGAGGTCGAAACGGACTGATCTGCACCTCATGAAGCACAGCGACCTCTCAAAGGGCCGGAAAACGGAAAGACAAATCCAGATCAATCGAGACATCAAAATGTCCGCCTCAATGATCATCGACGAGAGCCACAATCTGAATGCGCGCTGGCGTCCGTCGGCCACATCAACGAGAGCCCGCACCCTGGAACGATGTCCGGCTCTCTGGACCGCCTGTCTTTCCGCAACCCTTGCCGGAAATCACGATATCGACAGCCTGTTGATTTTCCATGAACGGCGGGCAGCGATCTACGCAACACCTGAAACCGTCAAAAGGATCAATGCGGAACTGTTACAGATCAGAAACCAGCACCAGTTCCCCCTGTTCCGGGAGCCGGTCGAGGTGGATGGAAACGGACAGTCACCGAATGATCACGATGAGAGAATCAGGCAACTTGCGGAAATCCTTGCGGGCTGTACGGTTTCCCGGCGGCGCAACTGCATTGGCGAAAAGACCAGCGGCGGCGGTTTCGGATATCCAGACATAGACATCACACTTGCCGAAGCGTCTCTGAACAAGACTCAACGTCAGAAAATTTCGACAATCATCGAGATTCTCAACAGCATCCCGGAGGGCAGCGTCGTGAAATCAGGGGAGGAACGGCGCACAGGCCCCTCCACAACCGCATATCACGGCAAGAATAAGGTCGATAAGTGGAAGCTCCGGGCCGTAATGCGTTCATCGATGACATATGCGCTGTGCATGATGGAAGATCCAAGAGAGGAATCGGTCGGATTCCATCTTCGTCAGGCGGAGCGTTTTAGAATCGAGCCCGGATTTCTGTTCAATGAAGCGGAAATGGGCTCACCAGCATCGAAGTGCGACGAAATCATTGAGCTTCTCAAACATGCTTCGCTCGCAGGGTTGGACAGGAAACGCGCCCAGCAGATGGCACAAATGGTGAGGGAGCACGGAAAGGTCCTGCTGCTCGCCGAGGATATCGGAGTCCTCGAAGTCTATGCGCGTCTTCTCAGGGAGGAAACCGAACCGGGAACCGAAATCGTGTTAGTTTCTTCCGGCAAAATGGACAGCGATCTGAAGTCCTTTGGGATCAACCATGTCGGTAAAGGTTTCAAGGCTGAAAACTATCTTGGCGTCAATGCGCCGGACAATGGTCGCCCGATGGCAATGTTCATGACGGTCAAGATGGGGGAAGGCCTAAACCTGCAGCAGGCGCAGGCGCTGGGCATCATCGGGACCACGTCTGACGTCAAGAGCCTGCTTCAGGGCATGGGGAGGATAGATCGGATCGACAGTCCGCATCACCGCATTACTTACTGGATGTTCGACACTAAGGAACTGGCGCTTTCATCCGACCGGAAAGGGGAAGAACGCGTGCGAAACCTGCTTCTGCTGGCGGGCGCGAAGCAGGTCCTGCAGTGCGAATCGGAAGGGCAGGTCTGGGAATTTGATCTGCGGCGGATCATTGACGTCCACAAGACGCCCCGCTTCCTGAGGGACTCAAACCTTTGGGACATCCTGGAATCAATCAGACAGGAAATCCCGGAAAACACCCTGAATGACATCCGCAGAGCGGCTCCGGAATCGTTATGGGGAGCGCATCTATGTTTTCTCGAAAGTGAAACGCCCGTCACTATCGCCGTGCTTGGCGGCAGAGAGCCGAAAGGTCCCATGCGGGATGCCTATCCACCCCGTCTGATCGCAATCGGGCAAGGCAAGGACGGACCGGAAACCGTCTGGAACCAAGTGACTGCCGCCCGTCTGTTACGCGACGCCTGGAACAGAACCAGGCAGGCTGGACTCCATCTGGTCAGGCCTAACCTTGACACCGCTTCGGCAATCATCGAAGACGCGCACAGAGCGATATCCGCGCTGCGCCATTGGGACATTCGCCCTGATCGCACGGTTTCACTGCTCTGGTCGCTTGACCTGTTCGTTTCCGGGGCGTGCAACAATTCCGGAGTATGCTGGTGCCGTAAATCGGGAGAGTGCCGCAGCGACCGTGGCAAATCGGCATTTGGCCATCTGCCCCTTCCTGCGCTTGAACGGCTGGCCGAAAGCTGGACGCGGGAAATTGACCCGACATGGAAGAAAATGATCGACACGCATCACCGCGCTGGCACTGGAAGCCTCCCAGAATACTGCGGTGTCCTGGGCGAGAACGGAATTTTCGCGCATTTCCTTCGTGAGAGAACGGATGAGGAAATCAACGCGGCCCGTGAAAGAATGACAGGACTCATTGAACGGATTACCCAAGATACCGCTGGATATGACATGGGCATCACGGATCGAATCGCCGTACTGTTCTGCGGTCACGGAACCAACGACAACACCCGGATCCGGTCCTGAAGAGTCACCGGAACGCGGCGGTTCGGGATGCTGGCCTCCACTGACATATCCAGACCAGCCGAAGGACAGGTGTGACCTAACATCCGAGTTCAGCCAGGTGAACTCCAACCCGTTCCAGAATACTGCGGATCTCCCAGGCAAATTGGCCAAGGCATCGCCGACAGCACCCACAACATTGGCGTCGCAGGCCGTCTCGGAACGCATCATCGGCAGAAGTTCGGATTTCGCCCATCGATATCCGACTTCCGCACTTGAAACCCAGTAGATCGAAACGATCTATGTCCGTGGGCATCTGGAAAAGGTGATTGCGATGCGGATACTCGTCTTCGCGCTGGCTCTCGTCCTGACCGGAACAGCGACAGCCGAAACGAGAGTTCCGGCAGGTCTGGCGGAAATTCAGCTCAGCTTCGCGCCAGTTGTCAGGAACGTGGCGCCATCCGTCGTCAACATCTACGCGAAGCGTGTCGTGCAGACACGGTATTCACCCTTTGCCAACGATCCGTTCTTCTCCCAGTTTTTCAACATGCGAACACGACCCCGGCATCAGAATTCCCTGGGCTCGGGTGTGATCCTCGGAGAAGGCGGCATCGTCGTCTCCAACTTCCATGTTGTCGGAAATGCGACCGATATCCGTGTGGTACTGGCAGACAGGCGGGAATACGACGCCGAAGTGCTGCTGGCCGACGAGCAGACGGACCTCGCCGTGCTCCGCCTGAATGATGCGCCACCACTGCCAGCCCTTGGGTTCGCAGACAGCGATACGGTCCAGGTAGGCGATCTGGTGCTGGCCATCGGAAATCCTTTCGGAGTTGGCCAGACCGTGAGCAGCGGCATCATCTCGGCCAGTGCCCGAACAGGCGAGGTAAATGGCAGGCCAGGATATTTCATCCAGACGGACGCGCCGATCAATCCCGGCAACTCAGGTGGCGCTCTGGTGGACATGCATGGCCGGCTTGTCGGGATCAACACCGCGACCGTCACCAGATCCGGCGGCTCCAACGGAATTGGCCTGGCGATTCCGGCCAACCTGGTTCGACAGTACGTAACCACGGCAATGGCCGGAAACGGACAGCTTGCCCGTCCCTGGGCAGGAATTGCCGTTCAGTCAATTGACGGTTCGCTTGCGGATGCCCTTGGAATTCCGATTCCGCAGGGAGTGCTGATCGTTGAGATGCATCGGCAGAGCCCCTTCTCCGCTGCCGGGCTTCAGGTCGGCGATGTCATTACCGAAATTGGTGGGCGGCCTGTGGACGGATCTCCGGAGATGCAGTTTCGAATGATGGCTCTCGGAATTGGCGGGACCGCCGAGATCACGTTTCTGCGGAACTCACAGGAGCTCACCGCCAAGATTGTCCTTGCCTCGGCACCGGAAACGCCGCCGCGCAATCTCGTACGAATCGATACCCGTAACGCTCTCAACGGCTTGACCGCAATCAACGCAAATCCCGCTGTCGTGACCGAGTTCGGGCTTCCATTCGACACCGAAGGCGTCGTGATAGCCCGGCTCAATGGCCCGGCGACCCGCACAGGCCTGCGGCCAGGCGATATCCTGAGCAGGATAAATGGAACATCCATATCCAGCACGGACGAGCTTCGCCGCATCGCGGCCAGACGCGCCACCGGATATGAGATCGAATTCCGCCGAGGCGGCAAACGCGGTGTGATCAGGCTGACCGGCAGGTAAAGGCGGCGGAATCTCAGGAACCAGCACAGGCTGGAACTCCAGCCGACTGGTTGTGGCGGGATAGGGCACGACGTTTGTGACAATACGCAATGCCGAACCGCCTTTCACAAAGTATGCGGATGCCTATCCGGGCCACACCCGATTTCGCAGGCCGGATAGGAGAGCGACGTAGCCATTGTCCCGCAGGTGGCTTTGACCTAAACGGAGCAGAACGACATTTTCCCTGAAAGGAGTACCTAATGAGCGACGAACCACATGTATACGGGTTTGACACTCTGCAGATCCACGCGGGCGCACGTCCCGACCCTGCCACCGGGGCCAGGCAGACGCCAATTTATCAGACCACGGCATACGTCTTCAAGGATGTCGATCACGCCGCATCGCTCTTCAATCTCCAGGAGGTCGGCTTCATATACTCGCGCCTGACCAATCCCACAGTCGCGACCCTTGCCGAGCGCATCGCGGCGCTGGAAACGGGAGAGGGCGCGGTCTGCTGCTCTTCCGGACACGCAGCGCAGATCATGGCCCTGTTTCCACTGATGGGGCCGGGCTGCAACATAGTCTCGGCGACAAAACTCTACGGTGGAACGGTTACGCAGTTCAGCCAGACGATCAAGCGCTTCGGCTGGTCGTGCAGGTTCATCGACTTTGACGACCTCGGCGCGGTCAGGAACGCCATAGACGAAAACACCCGTGCGATCTTCTGCGAGTCGATCGCGAATCCAGGCGGCTATATCACCGATCTGGATGCAATCGGCAAAATCGCTGATGAAGCGGGCATTCCCCTGATCGTCGACAATACCTCGGCAACCCCCTATCTCTGCAGGCCCATCGAGCATGGCGCGACCCTGGTTGTGCATTCGACGACAAAATATCTCACCGGCAATGGCACGGTGACGGGCGGTGCGATTGTGGATTCGGGCGAGTTTGACTGGTCAGCAAGTGACCGGTTTCCATCACTCTCGCAGCCCGAACCTGCCTATCACGGACTGAAGTTCCACGAAACATTCGGTCATCTGGCCTTTACGTTTCACTCGATCGCCGTTGGCCTTCGCGACCTCGGCATGACAATGAATCCGCAGGGAGCACATTATACGCTATTGGGCATCGAGACCCTTAGTCTCAGGATGGAACGGCATGTTCAGAACGCCATTAAGGTCGCCAAGTGGCTGGAAACCCATCCGGCAGTCAACAAGGTGACCTATGCGGGACTGGATTCGTCACCATATGCAGAGCGGGCCGAGCGCATCTGTCCCCGTGGCGCCGGCGCCCTGTTTACGATAGAGCTTAAGGGCGGCTATGACGCATGCGTTAAACTGGTGGACAGCCTTGAGCTGTTCAGCCTCGTCGCCAACCTCGGCGACGCGCGCTCACTGGTCATTCATTCCGCCTCGACCACCCATCGCCAGCTTACGGCGGAACAGCAGGAGGCAGCGGGAGCGGCACCCAACGTCGTGAGGCTGTCGATCGGACTTGAGGATGCGGATGATCTCATCGCCGATCTGGACCAGGCACTATCGAAAGCGGCCTCGGCCTGAGTCCCTGCTGAACCAGCTGACTTGGCCACCGCGCACTCCCCAGTGCCGCGGTGGCTGCCTGAACCTCCAGAAGCGCGCCGAAAAAACCCCTGCATTTCGCAGCCAACGATGGCCCCGAAACTGGAGACAGGCCCCCACCTCATGCATGAGGTTCCACAACGCTCGACTGGCCAGCGGCAGCAGCGCGATCCGCTGGCGTCCGGCACACCGCCGTCCCAGACTGTGGCCAGAAACAACATTCTTTTACTTGCTCCGGTCACCTGATCCGTGCTAGGTTAACGGCGTAGAAAAATAAGGTCCGGTCTTGCCGGATCCGTGGCGGGCAGCCCAGATGAAACCGAATTTTGCCCTGAATCTCAGCCATGAAGGCATTAGCATACTGCATCGAACCAAGATCGGTTGGATGTGTGTCGGCGATGTGTCTCTTGACGATCCCGCACTGAGCGACCAGCTCGCCGTACTGCGCAAGACCGCTGCCGATCTGGAGAGTGGCGGCGTAACCACCAAACTGGTAATTCCAAATTCACAGATCCTCTACACCGAAGTCCATGCACCTGGGCCGAACACCAAAGCACAGATCGTACAGATACGCCATGGCCTGGAGGGGAAGACCCCATATAGTGTCGAGGATCTTGTGTTTGACTGGCGAAGTAACGGGCAGTCGGCACAGGTCGCGGTCGTATCCCGCGAATCACTGAAAGAGGCCGAAGCATTTGCCATCCAGCACGGGTTCAACCCGGTCTCGTTCGTTGCCATTCCGGAATATGACTCGTTCGATGGAGAGCCGTTTTTTGGCCCGACAGAACACTCGAAGTCCCTATTGGACTACGGTGATCAGGTTGAGCCCGATGCAGGGCAGATGATCGTGCTCGGCTCGGGCAGACCAAATGGGAAGTCCACCGAGCACCCAATCGAGGTTGACGCCCCGGATCGGCAAAGGGACTCACTCGCGTCGCAGCGTTCCAACCAGCCTGCGCGGTCAGGGAACGGATCTCAGCCCTTGACGACCGAACCAGCGCCAGGTGATGGGCAGTTCGGGCACCGCCAGGTTACCGCGCATCAACCCTGGGCTGATGGCGGAGGCGCGGTCTCATTGACCGTACGTGAGAACCAGGGCCTCACGCGGATGCCCATCACGTCATCGCGCATCGTAGACCCAGGCGATAGGCGCGATTCGACCGGTTCTGCCGAACGAAGGAGCGAAGGGCACAAGCCTCATTCAGCGAGGTCAGGCCAGGGCACGCCGTCAGACCTGCCCGGCAGATACGGAAAGCTTGGTCCAGCGTCATCCAACACGGGTCCCGGGCAGGGACGCTTTGAATTTGGCCATAAACGCCCGGATGACAGTCGCCGTCTGTCCCATCTGATGATCATTCTGCTCACGCTGATTCTTGTGATTGCAATGTGCGTCGGGCTCGTGCTCTGGCTTTCACCCGGTCAGATTGAAACGAAATCAAGCCGGTTCTGGCAGCTCGAGGACTCGCCGCAGACAGCCAGTGACAGCTTAACGCCTGCTCTGAACGACCATGAGAGCCTACAGGCACCAGGCGAGGTAACGTCTGTTAGGGCGATCACAGGATCCTTTCCTGCCCATTCTGACACCGAGGTCCTGATAACGGGAATTCCGCGCAACCTGCCTGACGCGAGCCAGAGCCCACCACCTGACCGAATCCTGCAGGCTCCGCCCAGCCTTGCTGAAAGCGAGCGAACCTATGCCCTAACCGGCATCTGGCCTCTTGATCCAGACCGGCCTTCCACAATGACCGGCAATGGCCACATGGGAGATATCTACGTCCCCTCCGTGGACCGGATAGCCTTGCCACAGATTTCAGCCACCGGGCCGGACAACAGCATTCTGGCTACAGGCCCGGACCTCTCGCAGGCTCCGACACGGATGAAAACCGATGAGTTCGCCACCTATTGGCTGGGGATGGTTGATGATGTTCCCACAGGATCGTCGGAACACGGTCTCAATGCACCAGACCATTTGGACTACGCTGCCACTACACCTGGCGCAACCGCCATACCCTCACAGCTGGCTCCGACCCAAATCGCTCTCACCGAATCCAATCCCGTGCCTCGCTCGAACGTCCAATCCTCCGCATCGCCCAAAGGGCCGCTGGAGACCCGCCTCGATGATGGTCAACTCCGGTCCCCGGAAGACGGGACTGCGACAAAGTCGGCCGGACAATCCCCAGTCCCCGAGCTGGAAAGCCCGGCGGATGTGTCACGCCTCGCGGCAGCCGTCTCACCGAGACCAACAGCCCGACCAAAAGGACTTGGTTTAGCCTCCATCCACCCCCAAAGTGTGGCTGGCAACCGTTCTGGAGCAAGTATGCCGAACCGCCAAACCGGAACAGTTTCTTCCGGAAAATCCCAATCGACTCCAACGAATGCGCCAGCCGCCAAGGCAGCCACCCAACGCGATGCGATCAGTCTTGCCAGGATCAATCTTATCGGCACTTTTGGTTCGACTGGCGACCGGCACGCACTCGTACGGCTGAGGTCGGGCCGCTTCATCAAGAACATCGAAGTGGGCGACCGCCTTGATGGCGGCCGCGTCACGGCGATCGGTGCCGGCGAACTCCACTACGTGAAAAATAACCGGAGCATTACATTGAGGCTGCCAGCTGACTGAACTGGAACCGCATTCGAAGGGTGCAGGCAAGTCCATGCGTTCCTGTACATCAAATCTGCATCGATCAGTGCCCTGGACTCGTCGGTCTAGAGGAGGGGCGTGCCGAACCGGGATGCGCAGGGGAGAGCCCACCGCTCCCACCTTCGAATGCCTGGATGCCTGCGGCCCGATACAGTGGTCGCATGCACGGAGCTGGATCGCCTTTGGCGGACACATGGTCGACGCATCTATACGTTCCCGTTCTCACATCGGCTCCAGGATCTCAAATCAGGGGCGCGGATCACTTGAGTTCCCGCGAATGGGCGACGATGCTTGAGCAGGAATGACTGGAAGACTGAATGGCAGGCCTTCTGTTTCAAGCCACAATCTATCTGGCCGCTGCGATCATCGCCGTCCCTTTGGCCGCACGGCTAGGGCTAGGTTCCGTTCTGGGCTACCTCGCCGCCGGTCTTCTGGTCGGCCCTGTCATGGGCATCGTCGTCGATACGGAAGATGTACGGCACTTTGCCGAATTCGGTATCGTGATGATGCTGTTTCTCATCGGTCTCGAACTCGAGCCTCGTGCGCTGTGGGACATGCGACACAGGATTCTTGGACTTGGAATGCTGCAGATTGTCCTGACCGCAATCCTAGTCTACTTCTACGCGGTTTTTCTGGGGCAGGAGCGCGCCCCCGCAATTGCCATTGGCCTGGTATTCGCGCTCTCCTCGACGGCCATCGTACTTCAGACGCTCAACGAAAAGAACCTGTTGCGCACTGGTGGCGGGCGTTCCGCATTTTCGGTTCTGCTAACACAGGACATAGCGGTTATTCCCATGCTGATCCTGCTACCGCTGCTGGCGTCACCTGTGCTGCCCCGATTCAACCCCGATGGGTCGGTTAACCGTGCCACCAGCCACAACAGTGCCGCCGAATCCGAAGCCGGGCACTCCCTGTCACTGGTTGAAGGACTGCCTGGATGGGGCGCGACACTTGTGACACTTGCGGCCGTCGCTGGTGTGATCCTGGCCGGACTGTTCCTCACGCGTCCGCTCTTTCGATTCATCCATGCTTCCCGGTTGCGGGAGATGCACACCGCCTTTGCTCTTCTCATCGTGATCGGCATTGCGTTCCTGATGACGCTCGTTGGCCTATCACCCGCGCTTGGCGCGTTTCTCGCAGGCGTCGTTCTCGCGAATTCGGAATTCCGGCACGAGCTGGAATCGGACCTGGAACCCTTCAAGGGCCTGCTACTCGGACTCTTTTTCATCACCGTGGGCGCGGGAATGAACGTCGCCGGGTTCCTGCGCGAACCACTGACCCTGCTTGGCCTCACCATCGGGATGATGCTTGCCAAGGGCATCGTCCTCTATGTTCTCGGGAGTATTTTCGGGATAAGGGGCCGTGACAGGTGGCTCTTTACGCTCGGCCTCGCCCAGGCAGGTGAATTCGGATTCGTGCTGATTTCCTTCGCAGCCCAGCAACACGTGTTTCCCGACTCACTGGCGCAGAAACTACTGACGGTCACCGCACTCTCAATGCTTCTGACGCCTCTGTTCTTCATCCTCTATGACAGGCTTAGCAGCAGGATGGATGAGGGTGCCACCCCCGATCATGACGAAGTGGATCCACAGGGTCCGATCATCATCGCCGGCGTTGGCCGCTTCGGACAGACGGTTAACCGGATGGTCCAGATGTCAGGCTTCCGCACGACGGTACTGGATTACGATCTCAGGACCATACAGCTGATGCGCAAGTTCGGCTTCAAGGGGTTTTTCGGTGATCCGACCAGACCGGAAGTGCTGCGCGCTGCCGGTCTGATGGAAGCGTCCGTGCTTGTGGTCGCACTTGATGAACGAAGCGCAACGACCAAACTGGTCTCCTACGCTCGCCGCGTTCGCCCCGACCTCCACATTGTTGCCCGCGCCCGTGACCGGACACATGTCTACGAACTCTATCGCTCGGGAGCGAATGACATCGTTCGCGAGGTCTTTGACTCAAGTCTTCGAGCCGCACGCTACGTGCTGGAGAATGCCGGAATCAGCGATTTCGAAGCGGCGGCGCTTGAGAAAACCTATTTCGACTATGACCGCGCAGCGGTGCGCAAACTGGCGGAGGTCTGGGATCCCGATATACCCATTGAGGATAATCCGGAATACATGGCTCGCGCCAAAGAGCTGGATGCCGAGCTCGACGCCGCGCTGTTCATGCATTTCAGTGAACGGGACAGCGATGCCAAGAGCTGAAATCCGTCGGATCTCATTCTCGGCATGCGGCTGGACCGTCAGATACCTTCCGATACCCCTGCCTCCGCAAAGGTCGCCATCCCGAAGTGACAGGCGACGGCGCCCCTGAGAACATTAACCGCCAGCGCCGCTCCGGTTCCTTCTCCGAGACGCATTCCAAGCGACAGCAGGGGCTCCATTTCCAGTGCATCCAGCAATCGTGCATGCGACCATTCCGCCGAGACATGGCCTGCGACGCAGTGATCAAGCGCACCGGAGGAAGTCTCTTCCAACGGCAATGCAGCTGCGGTGCTGATGAAACCATCCAGAATCACCGGAATACCGAGCAGACGCGCCCGCAGGACGGCACCCGCAATCGCGACCAGTTCCCGACCACCAAGGCAGCGCAGAACTTCCAGTGGATCTCCCGATGATCCGGCATGCCGATCCAGCCCTTGGTCAACGGCCCTGATCTTCAGCCATAGCCCCAGGGAATCCACCCCGGTCCCGTATCCGACCCAGGCTGATCCATCCCCTCCAAGTAGCGCTGCACATATGGCGGAGGCGGAGGTCGTGTTGCCAATCCCCATTTCACCGACCACTACCAGGTCCGCATCGGAGGCGACCGCCTTCCACCCCACCTCCAGCGATGCCAGGAATTCCGGTTCGCTCATCGCCGGCCCAATGGTAAAGTCCAGCGTTGGGTTTTCCAGTTCCAGCTCATGAATGGACAGCCGGGCTCCCGCCACCTCCGCCAGCTGATTGATCGCGCCACCACCAGCACGGAAATTCGCCACCATCTGCGACGTCACCGCCGCTGGAAATGCCGAAACGCGCCGATAGGCAATTCCATGATTGCCCGCGAAAACGATCACCTGCGGCGCATTGATGCGGGTTGTGCCTTCACCACGCCAGCCGGCGTACCAGATCGCAAGATCTTCCAGCCGGCCAAGTGCGCCGGGCGGCTTCGTGAGCTGTTCGTTTCTCGCCTCCGCCCTCTTCTGAACCTCCAGATCAGGGCCGGGCAGATCAGAAAGTACGGCCCGAAAGGCCTCCATGTCGTGAGGAAATTCGGTCATGGATCAAGTCCCTCGTTGCGGCGCATCACCAGTTGCCGTAATTCCATCACATGCCGGATGCCACTCATACAGTCCGTTTCGATGTCTGATCGCGACAATGCCCTCTTCGGCCGCGGCGACCTGGAAGAGGCGTTGACGCTGCTTACGCGGCTACCGATGCCGACGCCACAAAGAATGCGGCACGCCCGTGCGGCATGGGCCTATCCGCTTGCGGGGCTTGTAGTAGGCCTTCTGGCTGCGCTTGCCGCCTGGATGGCCGGCGGTCTTCCCCCCGCACTGACAGCCGGCGTCGCATTGGTCGCGATGGTGGCCATCACTGGAGCGTTGCATGAGGATGGCCTTGCGGACTCGGTCGACGGGCTATGGGGAGGGCGCACACCCGAACAGCGGCTCCATATCATGGCGGACAGCCGCATCGGCACTTACGGAGTGGTCGCGCTGGTGTTTTCCATCGGGATGCGGTGGAGCGCTCTGGCAATCATTGCGGCAGACGGCCCGCTCTGGGTACCACTTATCGCCGCGGCGGTCCTATCGAGAGCGCCAATGGTCTGGCTGATGCATAAGGTGCCGAATGCCCGGTCTACAGGGCTTTCTTCAGCCACGGGCCGTCCCCCGCAAGAGACGATGCTCGTCGCCGTCGCCATCGCGGTTGGTATCGGCGCTGTCACATTGGGCTTCACCATCGTTCCAGTGGTTATCCTGCTGTGCGTTACAACACTGGTGATAGCGGCAGTTTCAAAAGCCAGGATCAGCGGCCAGTCGGGGGACATTCTGGGGGCGGCCCAGCAGGTCAGCGAAATCTCCATCCTTCTCATTCTCGCGGCATGACTGCCGCGGAACGGGAGTAGCCGCATGGTCACAGGGACACCGGACCACAACCGGGAGATGCCGCTGTTTGGTCCGGAAGATGTCCCTATCCCATCATGGCCTCACAGCTACTGCCTACAGGGGGGATTCCATACCGGTCCAGGGGCTGCCGTTTCGATAGACGAAGCCGGCAACATGGGAACCTGCGTCAACTCCCGCTTTCCAGATCATGTGCCCGAACGGAACCTCCTTTCCTGCCAGTTTCGCAACATATTGCCCCCGTTCCACCCTGAAGTGTAACACTTTCGGTAGCGGGTTCCTCCCGAGTCGGCGCAGCATGTTGCGAATCGGTCTGCCCCAGGAAAATGCAGTCTCCGAACCCTTGCGATCGTCTCCACCGCCAACATCCGCATATCCCTCGCCAGCTGACCGGACAACTGCGAGGATTGTAAATTCACTCTCGGGGAGGTGGGTCAGTTTTGCACGCCGCTCAACACCGTACCTTAATCGCTAACCCATCGAAGGCCGACTCACTATCTCAGCGGTCGACGACGACATCAAGGCAGCGAAGCCCGCAGAACCTCAATCACCAACTGATGGCCCTCTCTTTCCGCCAATTCCAGAGGTGTCCAGCCGTCACCGTCCCGGGCCTCCGGATCGGCCCCGGCCCCGAGCAGCACCCCCACGGCACCCGCATGCCCCTCCTGCGCCGCCACGTGCAGGGGCGTCACGCCTTCACCGGCCTCCGCCTAGGAGTCCGCCCCGGCCCCGAGCAGCACCTTCACGGCACCCGCATGCCCCTTCCGCGCAGCCACGTGCAGGGGCGTCCAGCCTTCACCGTGCTCCGCTTCCGGATCGGCACCGGCCTGGAGCAGCACCTCCACGGCACCCGCATGCTCCTCCAGCGCGGCCCAGTGTAGGGGCGTCCAACCGTCAAGGTCCTCCGCCTCGGAGTCCGCCCCGGCCCCGAGCAGCACCTCCATGGCAGCCGAATGCCCTTCCTGTACCGCCACGTGCAGGGGCGTCACGCCGTACTCACTATCCCGCGCCTCCGGATCGGCACCGGCCTCGAGCAGCACCCCCACGGCACCCGCATACCCCCCCAGCGCGGCCCAGTGCAGGGGCGTCCAACCGTCAAGGTCCTCCGCCTCCGGTTCGGCACCGGCCTCGAGCAGCACCTTCACGACACCTGCATGCCCCTTCCGCGCAGCCACGTGCAGGGGCGTCCAACCGTCAAGGTCCTCCGCCTCCGGTTCGGCACCGGCCTCGAGCAGTACCTCCACGGCACCCGCATACCCCCCCAGCGCGGCCCAGTGCAGGGGCGTCCAACCGTCAAGGTCCTCCGCCTCCGGTTCGGCACCGGCCTCAAGCAGCACCTCCATGGCAGCCGAAAGCCCTTCCTGTGCGGCCCAGTGCAGGGGCGTCCCGCCTTCATCAGCCTGCTCGTTGGGGTCAGCACCGGCCCCAAGCAGCAGTTCCACGATGCCCGCATGCCCCGGCACCACAGCCCAGCGCAGGGGCGTCCCGCCTACATCAGTCTGCTCGTTGGGGTCAGCACCGGCCCCAAGCAGCAGCTCCACGATGCCCGCATGCCCCAGCGCCACGGCCCAGTGCAGGGGCGTCCTGCCGTCCCCGTCCCGCACGTGGAGGTCGGCACCGGTCTCCAGGCATCGCCTCACCTCCACAGCCGAAACGACCCCGAAAAATTCCGCGGTGTTCCAACTGTCACAGGACAGGTCCGCGCTGAGCGGCTTCGGGGTCAGCAACATTGCTCCCAACGCCAATACCGGCAAGCTGTGCTTCCCAATCCTTCGATTCATGGATCGCTCATGACTCCGATTCGCCAATGCTGCTGTACCGAGCCGATATCTTTGATATATACGTAATTCAATGGCATTCTGCATTTGGACTAGGGGTATCGCATGAATGGCGGGTGCAGTTGCGCAGACGGCGGCTGTCTGGTTCAGCGTTCTCAAAACAGCACGAACCAGAGAGCGGTAACCTGAAAAAACCACATCTTTCCAGTCCATTATGCCAGATCCCAGCCCCCGGCAGCAATCGAACGTCGTGTATCCGCTTCATGAGATCCTTCTTCCCTGTCTCTCAGGGGCGATATCGGGGTGCGAAAGGTTCGTCGACATCGCCGAATACGGCAGGTGCAGGCTGGACTTTCCGCCCCGGCTGTGCGATTTCACCCATGGCACGTCGCCGCATGAAACCCGGTCGGCGGTGTTCCGAGCATGTCACTAAAGCGCTGTTCACTCCCTGAGCAGGCCCCAGTTCCTGAAAGCCCTGTAGACCGCTGTCGCCTGGAGGGGGTATTTCATGCCCTTCCACATCTTCTCCGTTCTCGGCTGTTGAGCGGCGTGCAAAACTGACCCACTTTCGTGGGAATCGGCTCGCAGAACTGACCCACCTCTCCGAGAGCGAATCGACAATCCTCGCAGCTGTCCGTTCAGCTGGCGAGGGATATGAGGATGCCGGTGGTGGAGACGATCGGAAAGATTCGGAGACTGCATTTTCCTGGGGCAAGCCGATCCGCACCATCGCGCGCGATCCGGGATATCGGGGAACACGGTGCGCAGGGTTCTGCGCGGCGGCGCGGTGGAGCAGCGCTATCCGGGCCGGTTGAAACGGCCGCGCCAGAAGCCTGAAGGCCACGTTCCGGATCCGGGGGTCTTCCGGGGCGAACTTGCGAAAGTCGTTCTCCAGCCTTCCGAACCACAGGATTCGCGCCTGCGGACATTCCGAACCGCCTCCGGAACGGAGTCGGCGGCATGCAGGCCGCCGAAAACCGCACCGCTGAGCCCTCCGCCCACTACGAATTATCAAAAGAGCCTTGCGGAAAGCGCCGGGTCCCGGAGATGTTCCGCAGCCGAATTGGCATGCTCAGGCCCTTCCGAACAACCTCCCATCCAGAACGGGCACACCGCTTGGTAAGCGCCCGGTCCATATACGTTCCGAAGACCATGCGCACGCCCATGTCTTTCTCTGCATGCTCGCCCGGCACCTGGATTGGCACATGAGTAAGCATCTCGTGCCTCAATCATTCGAAGACGACGACAGGGAAAGTATCTGGGGACGGTAGACCAGCCGGTGGCGGCGGCGAAAATGTTCGGGAGCACTCAGGACAGAGTCGCCAGTAGGCACACGCCGAACGGACTGGCCGTACACGGCCTACGCATTCCTCTCAAGGATCTCGCGCCCCAGACAAACAATGAAATGGTCTTGCCCGGCAATCCCGATGCAAGGATCATTATCGCGCCGCAACCCACCAAACTCTGGAAACGGCCCGAAATACACAGCAGACCTTTGATTCTACCGGATCAGGTTCCATCCAATGAATGATCACGGAATGGAAATCGGATCTCGGCTCCGTCATGCCGAGGCGTTCATGCCAGCGCTTCCATCAAGCCGGATCAACGCCCCTCATTGATCAAGGAACGAGCGCAGCCTACGCGACCGACTCGGATGCTTCAGCTTCCGAAGCGCTTTCGCCTCAATCTGGCGGATACGCTCGCGTGTGACATTGAACTGCTGGCCCACCTCCTCCAGGGTATGGTCCGTATTCATGCCAATGCCAAAACGCATCCGCAGGACCCGCTCCTCACGTGGCGTCAGCGAAGCGAGAACCCGCGTTGTGGTTTCCTTCAGATTCTCCTGAATTGCCGAATCCAGTGGCAGAATCGCGTTCTTGTCCTCGATGAAGTCGCCAAGCTGGCTGTCCTCCTCATCGCCGATGGGCGTCTCCAGGGAAATCGGTTCCTTGGAGATCTTCATCACCTTGCGAACCTTGTCGAGTGGCATCTGAAGTTTCTCGGCCAGTTCCTCCGGCGTCGGCTCCCGGCCGATCTCAAGCAACATCTGACGGCCTGTCCGAACCAGCTTGTTGATCGTCTCGATCATATGGACCGGGATCCGGATCGTGCGCGCCTGATCGGCGATTGACCGCGTGATCGCCTGACGGATCCACCAGGTCGCATAGGTGGAGAACTTGTAGCCGCGGCGGTATTCGAACTTATCGACCGCCTTCATCAGGCCAATATTGCCCTCCTGGATGAGATCAAGGAACTGCAGGCCACGGTTGGTGTATTTCTTGGCTATTGAGATCACCAGCCGCAGATTGGCCTCCACCATTTCCTCCTTGGCCTGGCGCGCCTCCTTCTCACCCTTCTGGACCCGCTGCACGATACCCCGGAATTCGTGAATGTTGACCCCGACATACTGCCCGACCTGGGCCATGTCGGCCCGAAGCTCGTCAACCCGCGACGCTGAGCGTTCGACGAATGCCTTCCAGCCCCGTCCCGGTTTCTCGGACATCCGATCCAGCCATGTCGGGTCGAGTTCGCAGCCCTTGTATTCCTGGATGAACTCGCGGCGATTGATCCTGGCCTGATCAGCCAGCTTAACCATTCCTGAATCGATCGACGTGATCCGGCGGTTGATTTCATAGAGCTGTTCAACCAGTGAATCGATTCGCTGGGGATTCAGGTGAAGTTCGTTGACCTGCCTCACCATTTCCGAACGCAGGCGCTGATATACCGTTTCAGCCCGCTCGCCAAACGAGTCCTCCTCATTCAGCGTTGCTGACATCCTCTGGTCCTGAATATGGGAGAGACGGGCGTAACCATCCGCAATGCCGTCAAGGAGATCAAGGACACGGGGCTTCAGAACAAGCTCCATCGCAGCCAGGGAAATGTTCGACTGCTCCTCTCCCTCATCCTCCTCTTCCTCGTCATCGTCATTCAGGGTCGAATCGTCTCCATCCTCCTCCGCTTCTCCATCCGACTCCGCCGATTCGTCCTCCCCCTCCTCTTCATTCTCCTCTTCCGAGACATCTTCGTCCGCGCTGTCTTCCAGCTCCCCGTCATCAAGCTGGTCGTTATCGTCGTCCTCTTCGTCTCCCTCTTCGCTGGCGGCGCCAAATGTGGTATCAAGATCGATTACCTCACGCAGCAGCACTTCCTCGTTTAGAAGTTCGTCGCGCCAGATCGTAATCGCCTGAAACGTCAGCGGGCTTTCGCACAGGCCTGCGATCATCGTGTTGCGGCCTGCCTCGATGCGTTTGGCAATGGCAATTTCACCCTCACGGGAAAGAAGATCCTTCTCACCCATCTCGCGCAGATACATGCGTACGGGATCGTCAGTACGATCGAGTCTTTCCGTTTCCGTGGTTGCGACAGCCACTTCCCGCGAAGTCGAGGCCTGAACCACCTCAGTGGTGGCGCCCGCCTCCCCTTTGTCCGCCGTGCCGGAACTCTCAACCTCCGTGGAGGCCTTGGTATCCGTAACGTCCTCGACCTCCTCATCCTCAATGATGTTGATGCCCATTTCCGAAAGCATCGACATCACGTCCTCGATCTGTTCGGAATTCGCCTGCTCCGGCGGAAGAACCTTGTTCAACTGGTCATAGGTGACATAGCCACGTTCACGAGCCTCCGCGATCATCTGCTTGATCTCGGAATTGCTGCTGTCGATCATCACCTCGACATCGGCGCCATCCCGCTTTTGGTCGTTGGTGTCCTTGGCCGCCATAGGGCACTCCTCAATACTTCGCGGTGCAATCCAGTTCCTGAGGAATGGCACAGCGCAATCCAGCGGTTCCCGCGCCCGGATGGACTGATGTCACCGGATCCGTTCAGGAAGACGCGGAATCATCGCGCCCGAACCGGCCTGACAGAACGGATCCCGCTGATCGCCCGGTCAAGCTCGTTCCGCTCCGACCGGATCATCTTTGCGCCGCTGGGCGCAATCTCGTATTCAATTCTGTCATCTTTCGGCCCGCTCTCCGCATCGAACCGCGCTTCCGCGGCTTTCCTAAGCCTTGTGGTCTCGACCTCACTTGTCAGTCCGCTCCGTTTTTCCTGCGCCTCAGCCGCCTCGGCCATTGCCGCGCGCCTTGTTCTCAGGATCTTCACCATGTCGGCGACCACCGAATGAACGTATTGCAACTCACACTGCTTTGCCATAAACGGCGATGAGGCAATGTGGGAGCGCGAAAGGAACTTTTCAAGTGCCTCTGCGCCTATCCTTTCCACCAGACATGACCTGACCTCCGAAGCGGTCCTTTCGCAGTCCATGATCGCCTCCATGATCGCCATATGCAGTGGATCCACAAACTCAATCGCCTCAAGATCGTACATAAGTTCGGAAAGGACATCGGGATAGCTGATGACGATCGCCAGGAGCAGCGATTCCGAAACCGCATCCGGATTGTCCGTCACAAGAGACGATCTCTTCGTGCTGTCCCTGGCCTGTCCTGCCTCCCCCGCACTACCTGGTGCACCCCGTTTCGCTCCCGGCGACCTCTGGCGCCGCATCTGGAACAGCAGATCCATGACTTCCTGATGATATGTCCGACGCAGTGCAGGATCGGAAATCCGATCAATCGAGTTGCGCATCCGCTTTTCCAGCGCCACCCTCTGCTCGGGGCCACTCAATTCCCCGTCCTTCGTCTCGCGGTGCCAGAGCATGGAAAACAGCGGTTTTGCGTGCTCCAGATGCGTGTGCATGGCTGCGGCTCCGCCTGCCCGGATCACGTCGTCCGGATCCTTCCCCTCCGGCATCAGGCAGAATTGCAGGGATCTGTCCGCGGAAAGCGACGGCAGTGCCAGATCAATCACCCGCATCGCCGCGCTCAGCCCTGCCCTGTCACCATCCAGGGCCATTGTCGGCCTTGGAGCGATGCGCCACAGATGCGCCAGCTGTTCCGAAGTCACCGCCGTACCCAGCGGCGCGACCGTAGCCTCGAAACCGGCTTCCGAGAGCGCGATCACGTCCATGTAACCTTCCGCGACAATCAGCTGGTGACCCTTACCAGCCGCCATTCGTGCCGGGCCGAAATTGAACAGCGTGCGGCTCTTGCTGAAAAGCTCCGTTTCCGGCGAATTCAGGTATTTGGCGCGAGCCTCCGGATTCATTGCCCGACCGCCCAGCGCAATGGCGCGTCCCCTGCCATCGCGAATCGGAAAAATGATCCGGCCGCGAAAACGGTCATAGGGTGCCCCACCTTCCTCCGGCCGCGCGGCCAGACCGGCCGCGATGACCAGATCAGCCGCCACTGACTTCCCGGTCAGATGCTCGAAAATGCCTCTGCGCCAGTCAGGTGCGAAACCTATTTCCCAGCGATCGATCGCATCCCCGGAAAGACCCCGGCCAGCGAGATACTCCCTCGCCCCCGCGGCGGCGGAGGTCTTCAGCTGGAGCCGGTAATACTGGATTGCCTGCTCCATGACCTTCACGAGGTCCTTCTGGTGATCAGCCTTCTGCCTGGCTTCGGGATCGGGGGCCGGGATCTCGATACCCGCTTCACGGGCCAGGATTTCCACGGCTTCAATGAACGATACGTTCTCGGTCTCACGAACGAAGGCAATTGCGTTGCCCTTGGCATGGCAACCAAAGCAATAGTACACGCCCTTCCGGTCATCCACATGAAAAGACGGAGTTTTTTCCTGATGGAATGGACAGGGCGCCCACATGTCGCCTTTGCCCTGATTGGATTTCCTGGGATCCCAGACGACCTTGCGGCCCACGACCTGCGCAAGCGAGATACGGGCGTTGAGTTCATCAAGAAATCCAGCGGGAAGATCCATAGGCCGAATATCGACCGGTATTGACGGCAAGTCAAAGGGCGTTTTGCGCCGCCACGTCCTCCATCGCGCGGTTTAGCTCATGTACCGCGGTTCGAGCCATGGACCGGAACACCAGCATCTCGTAACGCGCCATGCCAGGACGCAGGAACAGGCAAGGCATATGTCCCATGAGCGAGCGCGCCGCATGGCCACGACGGAAGCGGCTGTCACGCAGATCCAATGGGGTCAGCCGGGCCAGCACATCCACCGAGCCCCTTCCAGTGAGCGCCAGGCAGGCCCAGGCATCCGACTGATCGGTCACGGCCGCTCCTTCCGGCGCAACGGGCGGTCCCAGCACCAGGATCTGGCCGAGGCCGGACCAGGCGACCCGCGCACCAGCTTTGCCAACCACCCTGTTGGGTGCCGGAAGACCTGAACCGATGGCTGCCTTAAGCGCATCGGATACCTCCCTTTCGCGCCCCCTGAACGGCGCGACGGAAGTGATGGAGCCATAGTCGACCTCGCTCAGCTCACAGCCTCCAGCGCTGGTCAGATCAAGCCCAGCACAGGGAGATGTTGCGGTCAGCCTAGCCACGCATCCGTCCTCCATCAGGATCATGGAATACCGGGCTGCAGACCTCGCACCTCGTTTCCACTTCTCGAAGATGGTCCACCATTCGCACGGTATCGCCGTGCCGGGCACGACCGTCTTTCAGGAATCCCAGAGCCAGCTGATGACCCAGTGTTGGCGAATGGCAGGCACTGGTGACGTAGCCTTCGGAATGAATGCGAATTGCCTCATTCCCATTGGCGAACAGATGGGCCCCAGCGACCAGATGTCCGCTTCGGTCGACAGGCCGCAGTCCCACAAGCTGCTCTCGGCCAGGCCCTGAGAGGCCGGGCCGCTCACTCATGGTTTTTCCGACACAATCCTTTTTGCGGCTAATCATGCCGCCCATGCCAAGGTCGCAGGCAGTGACCCGGCCATCTATCTCTGAATGGGTGATGAATCCCTTCTCGATCCGCAGCACGTTCAGCGCTTCCATTCCGTAAGGCCCGCCGCCCATCGCCTCCGCATGTGCGACAAGCGTGCGGAACAGGCTCTCGCCGTAGCGCGCCGGCACCGCGATCTCGTAACCCTCCTCGCCTGAGAACGAGATGCGAAACAGCCTGCCGGCGACATCCATCACCTGTGCTGCTCCGCATGACATGAATGGCCAGTCATCCCGGTTCATTGGCTCATCCAACACGAGGTCAAGCAGGTTGCGCGCCCCGGGGCCCGCCACCGAGAACTGTGCCCACTGCTCCGTGACCGAAGCGATCTGAACATCCGCAGTGGGCATGAGCGCCTGCCTCACCCATTCAAGGTGAACCATCACCTGCTCCGCCGCTGCCGTGGTGGTTGTCATCAACCATCTGCCACCGTCCAGCCGAGCGGTGGTTCCGTCATCCATCACGAATCCATCTTCCCGGAGCATAAGGCCATAACGGACCCGACCTTCCCTGAGAGTCGAGAAGGAATTCGCATAGACGAAGTCAAGGAACCTGCCAGCATCCGGCCCCTGAATGTCGATCTTGCCAAGCGTCGAGATGTCCGCCACACCAACGGCTTCACGGACCATCGCAACCTCCCGGTCGCATGCCTCGCGCCAGGTTCGCTCACCCGGGGCCGGAAAGTAGCCTGGCCGATACCACAGGCCGACCTCGACCATCGGAGCCCGTCGCTGGAGTGACGCCTCATGCGATGTCAGCAGCCGCTCCGGCGCAAACCCCTTATCAAGTCCTCCGGCCCCAATGGCGGCAATGGCGGTCGGGACATATGGCGGTCGGAACACGGTCGAACCGGTATCCGCAATGCTGCGTCCCGTCGCATCCGCCAGAATCGCCAGCGCCGTGACATTCGAGGTCTTACCCTGGTCAGTGGTCATGCCCTGGGTAGTGTAGCGCTTCATGTGTTCGGCCGACCGGAACCCCTCCTGAGCGGCAAGACGGACATCCTTTGCGGTCACGTCGTTCTGCATATCCAGCCACACGCGCCCCCGACCCTCGACAAACCAGAGCGGGCTGATGGACAGCTCGGCGTCTTCCGCTTCGGGCAGCTCCAGGGACCCCGACTTCTTTCCGAATGACTGCAGCACTTCCACAGCGGCCCGATAGCCGTCCGCGAGGCAGCCAGCTGTGGAAAACACACCTTTGGCGGCACCTGCTGGCTCCAGACCTGGCACCGCGTTCTCGGCTGGCACGAATGCGGCGATATCCTCGCGCCAGACAGGTTTGCCTCCCATATGGCAGCTCAGGTGAACGGCGGGATTCCAGCCGCCGGAGACGGCAAGGCAGTCGCATTCTATCACGCGGGTCCCGCCCGCCCCTGAAATCGTGACGCGTCTGATGCCACGACGCCCGGATGTGTCGACGACTTGCGCTCCACGATGAATCGGAAACCCACCGTCAACCACTGCGTCTGGGCGACTGTCGATAACGGCCGAGATTTCGACCCCCGCGGCCGATAGCTGCCGTGCCGTACGGTGCGCATCATCGTTGTTGCCAAACACCGCAATCCTCGTTCCAGGGCCAACACCGAAGCGGTTGGCATATGTCCGCGCCGCACCTGCCAACATTATGCCCGGGCGATCATTCATCGGAAATGCGATTGGACGCTCATGAGCGCCGGTCGCGAGTATGGTCCGGTCCGCGACTATCCGCCAGAACGTCTCCAGAGGAGCCGCCCCTGGATCGGCGACATGCAGCGCCACCCGTTCAAGCGCGCCGTAGGTTCCCTGATCATAGGCACCGGTGACGGTGGTCCTGGGCATCAGACTCACATTGTCCATTGACCGCAGTTCCTCAACCACCGTATCGACCCAGAGATGGCCTGGCTGTCCTCCCACCTCCTCACGTTCTCCCAGCAGCCGCCCTCCAAAGCGGCTGTCGTCGCTCGCCAGAATCACATCCACGCCAGCCCGTGCTGCAGTGAGCGCGGCGATCAGCCCTGTCGGCCCCGCACCGATCACCAGCAGCTCGCAATGGGCGAAGGCCTTTCCATAGCGATCGCGATCCGCTTCCTCTGACAGCGCGCCAAGCCCCGCCGCCCTCCGGATCAACGGTTCGTAGATCCGTTCCCAGAACGACTTTGGCCACATGAACGTCTTGTAATAGAATCCAGCCCCAATGAACGGCGCCAGAAGATCGTTGATCGCAAGGATATCGTGGGTCAGCGTTGGCCAGGCGTTCTGGCTATGCGCTTCAAGCCCATGGTACAGTTCCTGTACCGTGGCGCGAACATTGGGAGTCCAGACGGCTCCCCGACTGACGGATACCAGCGCGTTGGGTTCCTCACTTCCGGCCGTAAGGATTCCGCGCGGCCGGTGGTATTTGAATGACCTCGCGACCGTGCGTACGTCATTGGCCAGCAGCGCCGAAGCCAGGGTGTCCCCCCAAAACCCCTCCAGCGGCCGTCCATCGAACTGGAACGACACCGACCTGTCGCGATCGATCAGTCCAGCGCCCGCCAGCCTCATTTCGACACCACCGACGCAAGTTCAGCGCCGATCACCTCATGCGTGACCGTGTTGCGCGTCACCACAAGCCAGGCCGAGCAGCCGGCACGGTGATACCAGAGTTCCGCTGTGACGCCGGCCGGATTGTCGCGCAGGTGCATATAGCTGTCCCATGCGTCAGTGCCCGCGTCAGGTTCCGGCCGGTAGAGTGCTTCGCTACCGCCCTTACAGGTGAACTCGCGTATGTCCCGCTCACCGCAGATCGGGCATGGGAGGCGCATCAGACCATACCTCCTCTGACGGTACCACAGCGGCTCCTCAGTCCCTGTGATGGAGGTCCCGGAACCGAATCCAGACTCCCTCCGCAGGAGGCGGTCGCCACCGCGACCTGGAAGCGGATACCGGTGATGGCGGCGTTCACGGTGACAGAGCACTGGCTGTCAATGGAGGTTGTGCTGTGCACCTGTGCCTTCCTCATCCATCAGACCCTCGCCGGTACGGAACCGGTCAAGTCGAAATCTGGCTGCGGTGTCACGCGGGTGGCCCGTCGCCAGTAGATGGGCGAAGGCGAAACCGCTCGCTGGAACAGCCTTGAATCCGCCATAACACCAACCGCAGTCGATATAGAGCCCTTCTATGCCAGTTCCGTCGATAATTGGCGAACCATCCGGCGTCATGTCCATGATCCCGCCCCACGACCGGAGCACCCTAGCCTTACCGATCATCGGCATCAGCGTCATCGCGGCTTCCATGATATGCTCTGCCCGTGGCAGGTTGCCACGCTGCGCGTATGAGGCGTACATGTCGAGGTCACCACCGAACACCAGCCCACCTTTATCGGACTGACTGATGTAGAAATGCCCCATTCCGAAACTGATGACATGGTGAATGACCGGTTTTAGTCCTTCGGTCACGAATGCCTGCAGTATATGGCTCTCGATCGGCAGACGCATTCCCGCCATCGCCGCAACCTGCCCGGACCGGCCAGCGACGACGATGCCGACCTTCCCGGCACGGATCGCTCCCCGGGCGGTCTGGACTCCGGTAACGCGACCATTCCGAACATCGATTCCGGTCACTTCACAGTTCTGGATCAGATCGATGCCCCGTCGGTCGGCACCCCTTGCGTAGCCCCAGGCGACCGCATCATGTCTCGCCGTGCCGGCGCGCCACTGCATAAGCCCGCCATAGATGGGAAATCTCGGGCTGTCGAAATTGAGGTATGGCATCAGCCGCCGCACATCGTCGGCACCCAACAGCTCCGCATCATCGCCCTGGTTGCGAACCGCGTTGCCGCGCCGGGCAAGCGCGTCACGCTGGCCATCCGAATGGCAGAGCATCAGCACGCCCCGCCGCGACATCATGACGTTGTAGTTGAGTTCCTGCTCCAGCCCATCCCACAGTTTCAGGGAATGGCTGTAGAATTCGGAATTGCCGGGCAGAAAATAGTTCGCGCGCACGACGGTGGTGTTGCGGCCGACGTTCCCACCACCGAGATATCCCTTCTCCAGCACCGCGACATTGGTAATTCCGTGGTTCCTGGCGAGGTAGTAGGCGGTTGACAGACCGTGCCCGCCACCACCGATCAGCACGACATCGTATTCCGGCTTTGGCTCAGGGTCGCGCCACGCCGGCTTCCAGCCCCTGTTTCCAGAAAGTCCTTCGCTCAGGATTCTCCAAGCTGAATAGCCCACGGCATTCCCCCGGAAGACGGTCAATGGAAGTTAAGTCTATCCACGACTGCCTGCCAGCACAATCAGCACTGTCCGCATTACGGAATTCCACGCCTGCCCATATGCCATAGCCAAGGGCACCGACGCCCGACCGACCCCATGCGGCTTCCACATTCGGTCCTGGCGAAAGCCGCTGAACGCGACCGCAGGAAAATCCCACCATTCTTCAGTCTGAAGAAAGGCAGGAACACTGGCGGCCGCAACCTCCTGCAGCCCGAAACGTGTATTGCCGGACTATCGGCACCGGGCGTATTCGCTCCGATGCGCAGGTGTTCCCTTAACCACTTTCATGAGTTACAGGACAGGTCAGCCCGTAAGCCCTGGAGCATCGAAGCAAATGCGAATTCCATTTTCAGTCATGGCGGCCTGCCTTGTCGCAGGTGCGGCGGCTGCCGAGTGCGGCGGCGCCTTTCCACACTTCGTCAACGACCTGCAGAGGGAAGCCCTCCAGCGCGGGCATGATCCTGCGATGACCCGCAGCTTTTTCGCATCGGTCCGCCTTGACCCTGCGGTGATCCGGGCCGACCGCAGGCAGGGAGTGTTCCAGCTGCCATTTGTGGAATTCTCAGGTCGGCTGATCAGCCCCTACCGACTTCGGGTCGGAGCGTCAAAATCAAAGGAACATGACGGGCTCTTCGATCGAATCTGGCGCAGTTACGGCGTAAGCCGCGGTGTCCTTCTGGCGCTGTGGGGCTTCGAATCCGACTTTGGAGCCGTCCAGGGTGATTACAACACATTGAACGCATTGGTCACCCTTAGCCACGACTGCCGCAGGCCGGACCTGTTCCGCCCACAGATCTTCGCCGCACTGGAGCTCTACCAGCGGGGCGATTTCAGTCCGACGGAGACGACAGGCGCCTGGGCGGGTGAATATGGAATGGTCCAGATGCTGCCGAAGGATGTCCTTCTCAACGGTGTCGATGGCGATGGCGATGGCAGGGTTGATCTGAAGACATCGGCTTCCGACGCGTTGTTCTCAGGCGCCAAGCTGCTGCTCGAACTTGGATGGCGACCAAAGGAACCCTGGCTACAGGAGGTTAGCGTTCCGCCGGACCTTGACTGGTCCCTGACTGGCCTCGACACGACGAAGCCCGCGGCTGAATGGGTGGGGATGGGTGTCAGGGCACGATCCGGAGAGATCAACGGCGAGCTGTCAGCGAATCTCCTGGTACCCCAGGGCCGGAAAGGACCGGCCTTTCTGGCCTATCCGAATTTCCAGGTGCTTCTGGATTGGAACGAGTCCTTCATCTATGTCATGACGGCCGGCCATTTTGCGACACGTCTCATTGGCGCGCCGCCATACGATCCTGGCTCCCCCGAACCCGGCCTGGACGGCCCCCGAATGATCGAACTGCAGGAACGCCTTGCCGCGAAAGGCTATGACGTGGGCAGAATTGATGGAATCCTTGGCAGGAAGACCCGCGCTGCGGTTCGGGACGCCCAGCACCGGCTGGGCCTTCCAGCCGATGCCTGGCCAACGGAAGCCCTTCTGTCGAAGCTATAGTCTCACCCGGAACCATTGGTGTTCATTTCGTTGCCGAACCCGCGAAGCTCCATCCTGTCAGCGAATCCCGACCGGTTCCTCAGGCGAGAATCCTCTGCAGTCCCGGCCCTGTTTCACCGAACCGATCATGCTGCAGGGATTTCCGAATAAAATGCGATCATTTGACATAAGGAGATATTTGACCTCTGCCTGACGCGCAGGGAAACTTGAGCACGGCAGCGATAGAGACCAAGATCTTGCCGTCCAGCCACCGCCTCGATGCCAACCCTTTCACGGCCTCCTGGATCCGAAGGCCTGCGAATGATTCAAGCACACCGGACTCCTTACCCCGGCCCCAAAGTTGGTCGTGGGTCAATTGGAAATATTCCTGCCCCCGTTCCACCCTGGAATGCAACACCTTCCGTAGCGGGTTCCACCCGGGTCGGCGCAGGATGTTGCGAACCGGCCAGATGGCAATCCCGGTCTGTTCAGACCGCAGACCGCCATGCCATCCAGCTACCGCCACCTGTCCCATCCCGAGTGATGCCAGATATGCGCGCTGAGGAAAGGCGGGCACTCGCAGGGAACGCCCCCATCGGAGAACAGTATCACGGAATTTACGTGCCGATAGAACAGAAACGGCACATTTCAGATTGACCCACTACCCGGAAGTTGAACAGCATGACGGTTTCCTGTATCCTTTCCATGTTGGATGGGCCTACTTATGAACCTGACGGCTTCGGAATCAGCGCTGGTCTTTTCGATCATGCGCGATCTCAGTGACGAGCTTGATGACTTCGAGGTGCGCGAGCGCATTGGGTACAAGCTGCTTGAACTGCTTCAGGCTGACTACTTCGCGTCCTATGTCTGGGATGCCAGAGAGGGAAAATTCGATTCCTGCGTTCAGATCAACATGAGCGCAGACAACCTCAACCGCTACGAAAACCATTATCAGTTCCGCGATCCGATCACGCCTACCCTGCAGCGACGCCGCAATGCAACTCCCGTAAGTGAGATCATGCGCCACGAGAGGCTGGTTCGAACGGAGTTCTTCAATGACTTCCTGAAGCGGGACGGCCTCCATTATGGCCTTAACTACTTCGCCTATGATCGCTCGGACAACATCGGCGACCTGAGAATCTGGCGCAGCTCAAGGCGGAACGACTTCAGCCGACGCGATGCGCAGATCGTAGATGCGATCGGTCCAAGCCTGGTCAATGCCCTTGTCCGGGCTCGATGCGGCAGGCAGCATAGGCCGGAGCGCCGCTTTGCCCAGATAGGCGACCGCATCGGACTTACCCGGCGAGAGTCGGAAGTGGCGGACCTCGTTGCCCTCGGACTTTCCGATCAGGAAGTCCGCAGTAAGCTCGGCATTTCGATGCCCACCCTACGAAGCCATGTCGCCGCAATCTTCAGGAAGACCGGAATAAATCGCCGTGCAAAGCTCACACGCTATCTGATCGATCAAAATCATCTTTTCTGATGATGGATGAATGAACCCACCCGTGCCTACCGTGCGTCGGACAAAGCGGAGACTAGCTCATGCGGAATAACCTGGGCGCAATGGATTCGGTCGAGGTGCTGGAGGCGTTCCGTTCTGGCGTCGTTTCTCCGGAAGCATACGCGGCTTCCATAGCGGAACGCGCGAAGGAACACGTATTTCTCAATGCCCTCCAGGCCCTTGACCCAGATCTTCTGGTCAGATCAGCCGCAGAGGCGGTTCGGTCACATCCAGACGGCCTGATCGCAGGCCTGCCACTGGCCATCAAGGACAACATCAACACAACCGAATATCCGACTACCGGCGGTACGCCCGCCCTCATGAACAATGTTCCGGCGCAGGAAGCAGGTGTCGTGACCAGCCTCAAATCCCAGGGTGGCGTGGTTGGCGCCAAGGCAGGCCTGCATGAACTGGCATTCGGCATCACCTCCAACAACCTCGCAACCGGCGCCATCCGGAATCCATGCAGTCCCGACCTGATTCCCGGCGGATCATCCGGCGGGACAGCGGCAGCCGTTGCGGCAGGCATCTTCCCTGTCGGACTCGGCACCGACACCGGGGGGTCCTGCAGAATCCCGGCAGCACTCTGCGGGATTGTTGGATTCCGCCCGACCACTGGTCGCTACTGCAGCAGCGGTGTCATTCCGATATCGCACACGCGCGACACGGTGGGCACTCTCGCAAGGTCGGTGCGCGATGTCGCGCTCATTGACGATGTTCTCACTGACAATAGTAAACCGCTACCCGAAGTGGGGATGGGCTCAGTTACCCTGGGCATCCCTCGGGACAGATTCTTTGATGACCTTGACCCAGTGGTTGCCGCTGCCGTCGAGTCCCTCATTGGTCGGCTTGCCCGGGCAGGCGCAGATCTGGTCGAGATAGACATTCAGGCCATCTGGCCCCACAATGATGGCTTCGGTTTCCCGGTGGTGTTCCGCGAGGTGATGGCCGACCTGCCCGCATATCTTGAACGGCACGCGCCGAAAGTGTCATTCGACTCCCTCGTGAAGGGAATCAGGTCGCCAGATGTCGCCAACGCACTCAACAGCCAGTCTGGTGACGGGGCCATGCCGGAATCGGCCTATCGGGAGGCAATGGAGCTTCACGGGCCGAGGATGAGGGAAATCTACTCTTCGGCATTCGAGGAAGCCGGACTGGACGCGATCATCTTCCCGACGACGCCTCTCCCAGCCCGACCAATCGGGCAGGATGAATCCGTAGAACTGAACGGCAAGCAGGAATCGACCTTCCTCACCTACATTCGCAACACCGACCTGGGCTCGAATGTCGGTGCACCGGGCATTTCACTGCCTTGCCCAACAGACGGGAGCCTCCCGGTCGGAATCGAGCTTGATGCCCTGCCTGGCCGGGATCGGCAGCTCCTGGCCATCGCGCTGGCCGCAGAAGGTGTGATGGCAGACTGAAAAACTCAAGCAAAGGAGGATACCATGATCAACAGATTTGGACTACAGCTGGCTGCCGTCGCCGTCGCCATGGCAACAGGCACAGCGGGCGCGTCAGCCGACGTGAAGGTAGGGGTATTGCTTCCGGACTCAGGACCAGGCGGACTGTTCGGGCCGTCCACGCGAATGTCAGCCATGCTTGCCGCAAAGAAGATCAACGCAGATGGTGGAATTAACGGAGAACAGGTTGAACTGGTCTTTGCCGATGTTGGCGTCCCTCCCGCCGAGGCCGTACAGGCCGCCTTACGTCTCTGGAAGAGCGAAGGCGTGCAGGCTTTCGTCGGTATGCACGATTCAGCGGTACGCGAGGCCCTGGTTGGGCGTTTCCAGGGCGAGGTACCCTATGTCTACACCGCCATCTATGAAGGAAATGCATGCTCGAAGGGCCTGTATGTCACAGGTGAGACGCCGAGCCAGCAACTTGCTCCAGTGATCCCGCACCTGATGGACAGCGAGGGAGTCTCGAAATGGTACCTGATCGGGCATGACTACAACTGGCCGAGGGACACGAACGCGCTGGCCAAGCAATACGTCATGGAAGCGGGCGGCGAAATCGTAGGCGAAGAGTATGTGCCATTCACGGTTGCCGAATTCGACAGTTCCCTTCAGCGCATCCGGGAGAGCGGCGCGGACGCGGTGCTGATCACCATCGTGGGAGGCGGGTCAGTCGCCTTTAATGTTGGCTTTGCAGGGTTTGGCCTCGACAAGCAGGCTATCCGCCTGGGTACGCTGATTGAGGAAAACACGCTTGCCGGCATCGGCGAGACCAACGCCAACCGGCTGTTCTCGACTTCTGGCTATTTCGACTCGATCCAGACCGATGCCGCGCTCGCATTCTCGGAAGAGTATTTTACCGAGAACGGGTCTGACGCGCCAATGCTCAATGGTCTGGGCCAGTCTGCATATGAAGGCCTCATGCTGCTTGACGCCCTCGCGGAAAAGGCAGGCAGCCTTGATGTCGACGCGATGGATGCCGTGGCAGAGGGAACCACCTGGTCAACCCCTCGCGGCAACAATACGCTCATGGGTCGCCATGTGGCTCAGACGATCTACCTGGCTGACGGAACTGGAGGCACCTTCGAGATCATCGCAACATTTGAGGAAATCGCGTCCATGGAAGACTGCGATAGTTGACTGATCTCACATGTCGAGCGTCCTGTTCCTGAATCTTGCCTGGCAGATCACAACTCTCGCTCTGGTTGCGCTAGGACTTGCCATAGTCTTCGGTAAGCTCCGCATCATGAACATGGCGCATGGTGAATTCGTGATGATCGGTGCCTATGCACCGGTCATCGCATCGAGTCTATCGTTGCCCGGATGGGCGCAGCTGCCGGTCTGCCTATTGACCGTGGGGACCGTAGCGTTCGTTCTGGAGCGTTCGATCATCCGGCATCTCTACGGGCGTATGTTCGACAGCCTGCTTGCGACCTGGGGCGTATCTATCCTTCTGAGGGAATTGGTCGAACTCCTCTTCGGACGTGGCTACCAGTCGGTGGCGCTGCCGGTAACCGGCACAATGGAACTTCTGGGAACCGACTATCCCGCCTATCGCATAGTGATGCTCGCCGTCATCTGCGCTGCGTTCCTTGTCCTTTACTGGTGGAACCGGCGTTCCAGGGTGGCAACCCGCATCCGGGCAATGGTCGGCAACCCGGAACTGGCCCGGGCAATCGGAATTAACACGGAGCGCCTGTCAGCAGGCGCTTTCGTATTTGGCTGCACGACCGCCGGCGTTGCCGGCCTTATCCTTGCACCTACGGCGCGCGTTGAACCGATGATGGGTCTGGACTATCTGATCAGGTCCTTTTTCGCGCTGGTCGTCGGAGGCCTTGGCAGCCTCGAGGGCCTGGGCATCGGAGCCGCGATCATCGCAGGCTCCCAGTCTGCACTGAGCGCCCTGACCAGTCAGACCCATGGCTATCTCGCCGTCCTTGCGATCTCAATCCTGTTCCTGATCCTCAAGCCCAATGGCATCCTTTCTCGTACCCGTTAGCCTACTCGCGGCTGGCCTGCTGCTCGTTCCACAGATCTTCGGCGACTTCTTTGCCTACCAGATCGGTCTCTACCTCATCTACGGGATCGCCGCGCAAGGCATTGGGTATCTGTGGGGCAAGACCGGCATACTGCCTCTGGGGCAGGCACTGTTTTTCGGAATCGCCGCTTACTTTGCCGCACATATTCTATCAGGGATCGAATCGCTCGCCCTGCAGCTGGTCCTGACTACAGGGGTGGTGCTCACCATTTCCCTGCTCGCATTTGCGTTGGCCTCCCTGATCTTCCGCGGACGCGCTGATAGTGGGCCCTATTTCTCACTGATCACATTGGCACTGGTCATGATCGGCGAACAGGTGGCAGGAAGTGCCATTTCACTTACGGGTGGATTTAACGGCTATAGTGGTTTTGACGCGATCGGTGGTCTGGACCCATTTGGTAACCTCTACATCCTGATTGTGGTGGTGACGGTCGCGGTGACAGCACTCCTGCTTGCGCTTGAACGCCTGCCCATCAGCCTGGTCGCGCGTGCCATCGCCGACAACGAACCACGGCTTCAGCTTTTCGGATTTCGAACTCACCTCGTGAAGGGGCTTGTCTTCGGATTCAGTGCGGCACTTGCCTGCCTTGCCGGTGTCCTCTTTGCCTCGCATCAGGGCATCGTAACGCCCACATCAACAGGCTTTGGCCTGTCGGCCGAACTGGTGATCCTTACCGCGGTCGGCGGGCGTTTCCATGTATTCGGCCCTTTGCTTGGAGCCGTCCTCACGGGATGGATCTCGGCAGAACTGCGAGACACGATTTCCTATTGGGAGGTCCTGATGGCCGGGTTGTTCATCGTGGTGGTTCTCTGGGCCCCCGGTGGAATGTCCGAGATGATGGCCAATCTGGTGAAGAAGGTCATTCCTCCAACCAGGCGCGAGGAAGAGGCTGTCATCTCCCCTCCCCCTCCCCGTCACGACCATTCACCCGGATCGCTGTCTTTCAGGAATGTTCACCTCAGGATCGGAATAGTCGATGTCCTGAACGGCACGACCTTCGACATACCGGAGAGCGGCATCATCGCCATGATCGGACCCAACGGCGCCGGCAAGACCACCGCATTGAACTCCATTACCGGTAACCTGCGCATTACCGATGGCGATATCCGTCTGGGGAATGAAAGCATAAGGAAAATAGCGCCGTATGAAGGCATGGAGAGGGGCATCGGCCGCAAGCTTCAGACGCCATCGGTATTCGATTCGATGACACTCCCGGAAAACCTGGCAATTTCGATGATGGCCGGACGTGCTGGCTGGCTTGACCATTTCCGCATCTCAACCCTCGGCTGGCGTTCCGATGCGCTCCTGGAGGTCCTCGACCATCCAGCAACTCCAATTGACGGAGAAATGCAGGATGTCGCATCAACCCTCCCGCAGGGTCACCGGCAGTTCCTCGAATTTGCCATGACAGTTGCATCCAAGCCTGCGCTCCTGCTGCTGGATGAGCCCTGTGCCGGACTTTCTCCGGGCGAAACGGCAACGATGAGCGGCCTGGTCAGGTCGTACCAGGAACGAAGCCAGGGTCTGATACTGATGATCGAACATGACATGGGCATTGTGGAGGCAGTTTCGGACAGGGTGCTTGTCCTCCACCAGGGTAGCGTGCTCGCATTCGGAAGATACGGCGAGGTCGCTACCGACCCTGCGGTCCAGGCCGTCTATGGAGGAAGAGCCAAGTGAAACCTCTCCTCGAAATCGAAAACCTGACCGGTGGCTATGGCGACACGAACGTGGTGTTCGAGGTTTCAGCAGGCCTGCTGGAGGGTCAGACACTTGGAGTTTTTGGCAGAAACGGGGTGGGAAAGACCACCCTTGCGCGGCTGATCCATGGCTCGCTTCAGCCCGCCAGAGGCACCATTCTGCTCTCCGGAAAACGTATCGAGCACCTACCCGCCTTTCGCCGTAGATGGTCGGGGATTGGCTATATGCCACAGACGGGAATGGTCTTCGATGATCTGACCGTTCGCGACAACCTCGGGCTTCCGACAGCACGGGACCGCCCGGAACGGTATCTTGACAGGTTTCCGATACTTGGTGGGAGGCCTGACCAACTGGCTGGCACCCTGTCGGGAGGGGAACGCAAGATCCTCGCCTTTGTTCGAACGATGATGGAGGATACCCGCCTCCTGATTCTTGACGAGCCCTCCGAAGGCGTTCAGCCGGAAAACATCGAGTTGATGATCGAATGCCTGGAAGAGCGCATCCGGGATGGCACCGGGATCGTGCTGATCGAACAGAATGTCTGGTTCCTGGAACGGGTTGCCGACATTTACATGGGACTCGAATCCGGCAGGGAATCCCTGTCGGCAAAGTCGACCGATGTCACGGCAGACCAGATCAGGAGCATGCTGAGAATCTGAGCTCTGCGTCCTTTGGCCTTTTGGCCGCTGCGCCACAGCGCTGGCTCCCTGCTACGGCAGGTGCAGCGATTCGGACTGGAAGTAGGTCCGGATGACCGGAACCGGTCGCCTGCACTGGGAAATTACCGAGCGCTGCGCCGTCAAAGGGATTCGCTGTTCTGACTGCGCTGTCGTTCCGCTTCATCCCAGGCGTTGAGCGCCTGATAGTCAGGGACGAATCCCAATCCTTTCCTTGCATCTGACAACACCGCCGTCTGAGAGGTTATGACATCAATGACAGCAGGTGCGTTTTCCAGACCGCGCCGGATTGCGCCTGCCAGCTGCGTCGGGTCTTCCACCTGCTCAGGATATGCCCCGAGCGCGCGTGCCATCGCGACATAGTTGGAATGGTGCAGCGTCGTACCCACGACACGGCCGCCATAATTGTAGTCCTGATCGTACCGCTCAATGTTCCAGGCGGCGTTGTTCGAGACAAGCAAGACGGCTTTCGCGTCATGACGGACTGCGGTGTCGATTTCCATTGCATTGATTCCATAAGCCCCGCCCCCATTGACGGAGATGACCTGCCGACCGGGACAGGCCAGCGCAGCGGCGATGGCAAAGGGCAAACCAACGCCAAGGCAGCCAAACGCGCCAGCATCCATGTAGGTGGAGGCTTCCGGACCAACACGGGCAAAGCTGAGCAGGTCGCCACCATCCGCTATCGCAATGTAGCCGGGGTCGGCCACTTCCCCTATGGCCGAAAAAATCGCCATTGGATGGATCTTTCCGTCGGCTCCAGTCTGTGGCGGTGGGCTGCTCGCGCTCTTCGCACGACGTTCACGGTGTCTGGTGCGCAGCCTGTCAAGCCACGCTTCGTCACGCTCCCCCGGATCATTGCCAAGCATTTCGGTCAGTGCATCGAGGGTGAGATCCACCGCGGCAAGGATTTCGGGCCTGCCACGGCGGTTGTCGACCAGTTCGCCACCCGTGTCAGCGATGCGCAGGAAGCGCGTCTGGAAAGACGGCAGGTGATCCGAAGCCGAGCCGGAAGTGTACATCAGACACCAGGGATCGTCGGGGGAGACGCTCTGGTCGGGCTCCGTGCTGACCGGGCTGGAGATCAGCTCTTCATAACCCAGCCAGCAGGGCGATGCGGAGCCGATCCTGACTCTGTGCATCCCAACCGTCCCATCGTGCATTTCCGCCACGATTCCGGTCAGCGCCTCCTCAAAGATGATGGCCGAGATGGCGCAGTCTTCGCAGATGAAGCGGGCTTCCGGTGCGGTCAGACGGAAGTTGATCGGCACGGCCACCAAGCCGGCCTTGGCGGCGGCAAGGTAAATTTCAGCCCATTCCAGCCAGTTATGGGCAAGCACCGCAATCCGGTCACCCTAGACCAAACCGAGCGAAAGAAAACCATTCGCCAGACGGTAGGCCCGGTCGTTCCCGACGCTGAAACCCATCGCCAGTTCAAGATCCCGCGCAGCCGGTTCGTCTCGCCGAAGACGGGCCTGTGCGGTGAGCAACTCTCCAATGGTTAGCAGCATCTCAGCCCAATTCCGGCACGCGCCGCCATCTGGCGGGTCCAGTCCTGTGGATAGAGTTTCCTGCCATATCGACCGCGACGGTCACCGGCATATCCTCCACCTGAAGTTCATGGATCGCCTCCATTCCGAGATCCTCAAAGGCTACCGGGCGAGCCGCCCTGATCGCCTTTGATAAAAGATAGGCCGCCCCACCCACCGCAATCAGGTATGCTGCCCTGTTCCTTTGGATGGCTTCTAGCGCCACGGGGCCGCGTTCGGCCTTGCCGATCATCAGTTTCAGGCCGGTAGCGCCAAGGATTCGGTCAGTGAAACCGTCCATCCGGGTCGAGGTGGTCGGACCTGCAGGGCCGATCGCTTCATCACCCACCGCTTTAACCGGACCGACATAGTAGATCGCGCGGTTCTTCAGGTCGACGGGCAGGGGCCGACCCTGATCGATCATGTCCACCAACCGCTTATGTGCGGCATCCCGACCCGTGAAGAGCGTACCGGTAAGCAGGAGCGTCTGGCCCGGTTCCAGCGAGGCGACGGTTTCGTCCGTGAGACTGTCGAGATCGATCCTCCGTACGTGCGAATCCGCCTGTCCCAGGATGATTTCCGGCCAGTCGGCGAGATCAGGCGGCGTGAAACTCGCCGCGCCGGTGCCATCCAGCGTGAACCTGGTATGCCGCGTCGCCGCGCAGTTCGGGATCAACCCCACGGGCAGGGAGGCGGCATGGGTCGGGAAGGACCGGATCTTGACATCGAGCACCGTGGTCAACCCGCCGAGGCCCTGTGCACCAATGCCCAGGGCGTTGACCCGCTCGGCGGTCTCCAGCCGCAATTCCTCGGTTCGGTTCAGCGGTTCCTGGCGACGCAGCTCGGCAAGGTCGATGGGATCGCTGAGCGCCATCCTGGCCAGTTTCATCGCCCTGTCTGCTGTACCGCCCACACCGATGCCCAAAATGCCGGGAGGACACCAGCCCGCGCCGAGGGTCTCGACCGTTTCGACCACCCAATCCGCCACGGAGTCCGAGGGATTGAGCACCGTGAAGCGCGCCTTGTTCTCCGACCCGCCACCCTTGGCGGAAACATGCACGCATACCGTGTCTGCTGCCACGATCTCGGTCGTCAGCATGGCGGGCGTGTTGTCACCGGTGTTTTTCCTTTCGCCTAGTGGATCCTGCACTACGGAGGCCCGCAGCGGATTGGTGTCGCATAGGTAAGCCTGACGTACGCCCTCATCAACCACTTCCTGCAGACTTCGTGACAGAGCGAGCTGCGCATTGCAGCCCACTTCAATCACCACGTTGGCAGTACCCGTGTCCTGGCAGATCGGACGGCGACCAATCGCACACATGCGGGAATTCACGAGGATCTGGGCCATGGCCTGCCTGGCGCTGGGGTTTTCTTCCCGTTCCCAGGCGGTGGTCATGGCGCGGATGAAGTCAGGTGGATGGAAATGAGAGATATACTGAAAGGCTTCTGCGATAGAAGCGATCAGGTCATCTTCGTGGATCAAAGGCATGTCGTGGCTCCCTGACTCAGCGGCTTCATTGCTCAGAAGACCATCGCGACATTCCGGCAGCGTGACAACCCGACCCTGCGGCATCGGCAGACTGGGGCATTCGGCGAACTTTACTATTGTTCGGGGGCCCGTTCCACTCCGAAGCGCACCACCTGCGGCAGCTGGATTCCTGCTGTGCTGGCGCAGGATGTCACGAAACGGCCTGACGGCGGTTCCGGCACGCAGATGGAGACCGCCACGCCACCGATCCATCACACCTGACCAATGGCGGACTCTGCCCAGATTCACGTGCCAGGGACAGACGTTCATTCGGAGGGAGGCGTCGTGCGGTGGTCAGGCCACATGATGATGCCGCCTACCGGCAGGATGAGCGACAGCCACGATCGCCTAACCGAGATGGAGGGGCCGAATCCGGTAGCAGGCCGCAGTGGCTGCTCAGAAGGATGGGTCTGCGAAATGTGACAGGATCATTGAAAGCCGATGAATGGCGGAAGATTCGCGGTCCCTACCGCCGACGGCGCATGGAGCGGAACTTCGCCTGGAGGAGCTGCGCCGCATCTGCCGAAGGACCGCCGGTGCCTCAGCGGTAATACGCCGACCTCCCGGGGGAGGCATCGTGCGCCTTCGGTTCAAGCGTGACGCCCAACCTCCACCACCTACCGGTTTCTCCTCAGGACGGTGGCGGGGAACCAGCTTCGTGAAAACGGACGGTCAATCATGTCCATGACCCATGATTTCGGATTCCCGGGAGCATTCAGGTCCTGTTTCACGGGGTTTCAGGGCATTTTCCGCAGTTTCCCCAAGCTTTTTCCCATTCTTTCCACAGGTCGGGCACCGGGTTCTGCACAGCTGTGCAGAACTTTCAACCACATCCTCCTTCAGATTCTTTCTGACTGATTCAGACATACAGGCCCCCACCCTCACCCGCGGGAGCCGTTTCAAGGAAATAAAGGGAGGGCTTTCCTACCTTGACGACAACCAGAAAGTCCGGCTATGGGCAGTCGGTACCGTCGCGAATTATCCGAAATAAAACCCCCATAAATCAATGATATAAGATTCCCTTGCTCAGGAGGCCGATTCCGAAGGCTTTGCACTTGAGAAACGAACGGGAGCTAAAATCCGATTACATTGTAGACAAGCGTAGACTCTGAGACTAAAGTCTGCGCAAACGATTGCGCGGGAATCGACTACCGTATAATTGTCTCTGGTTCAGCGGAATCACGATTGCGGTTTTGACAGCAGTGACCCGAGCAACGGGAATTACTGGAAACAACGGGGAGGAAGACCATGTACATTTTCAACTGGCGCATGTGCCTGCCAGCGTTTGTGGCAGGAACAGCGATCGCGCTCGCCGCACCCGCCGCCGTAACGGCGGAAGAGGTGAACAATCCTGGCCTGCTCGTACATGCCGCGGATGACGAGCCAACGACGCTTGATCCCGCCCAGGTCGAACCGGGCGAAGGCGGCGAGACCGTGATTCTCCAGGTCTACGACCGGCTTCTCGACATCGGTCCGGCATCCCCCGAACTCATTCCCTCGCTTGCTTCGCAGGTTCCCAGCGTTGCGAACGGCCTGATTTCCGAAGACGGTACTGTCTACACGTTTCCACTTCGTGAAGACGTCGTGTTCCATGACGGCACGGCGCTGACAGCCCATGACGTGAAGTTTTCCTGGGACCGCGCCATGACCATGGACCTGCCCGAAGGCAACGCAGGTGCGCTCATCGACGCGGTCGCGTCAACGGAGGTCCTGGACGACCACACATTCCGCGTAACGCTCAACGAGCCAAGCGCAAGCTTTCTGAACTCGACTGTCGTGGCCATGGTCGCCTCGGTGGTCAGCCAGGACGCCGTTGAGGCCAATGGAGGCGTGGAAGCGGGTACACCGAACAGCTTCATGGCCGGAAACATGGTCGGAACCGGCCCCTACCGCTTCATCGCCTGGAACCGCAACGAGAACATCCAGCTCGAAGTCTTTGACGGCTATTGGGGTGAAAACGCAAAGCTTGATGTCCGAATCGAAATCGGCGGCGACCCTGATGTCCGCGTGCTTGGACTGCGCGCCGGCGAATTCGATACAATCGAGACCGACCCGTCTTTCATAGCCGATATCGAAGGCGCGGAAGGCGTGACCATCTATAGCGGTGGACTGCTGCTCGAACCACTCCACATCGGGTTCAACCTGAACATTCCTGAAGGCGCGTTGCCATCGGAAGACACGATCCCGGTTGATTTCTTCCACGACCCACGTGTCCGTCAGGCGTTCAACCTTGCCTTCGACTACGATGCATTCCTGAACGGGCCCCTCGCCGGCTATGGCGAATTCAACTCGCATTACATTCCGATCGGCATCTTCGGGCATGATGCGGAAGCGCCACGCTATTCAGGTCAGGACAAGGCCAAGGCCGAACAGCTGTTCCGCGAAGCGGGCTACTGGGATGACGGCTTCACGGTCTCGGTCATCACCGAGGAGGGCAACCTCTTCGCTTTGATGTGCCTTGTGCTCAAGGACTCGATCGAAAGACTCAATCCGAAATTCCGGATCAACGTCCTTGCGGTGGCTGAATCGGTGTTCGACGACGCCCATGCCCAGAATCCCCTTGAATATGCGATGTGGGCAAAGAACGCCGACCCCGCCGCCGATCCGGACTTCTACATGCGGGCCTACATCCATCCCGACGGCGAGTGGGGCGAGGTTCATGGCTTCGCCAACGGCTACCGAGATGCGGAAACGGTCTCGCGTCTGATCGACCAGGCTTCAGTCGAACTCGACACGGACAAACGGGCCGAGATCTATTCGGAGCTGCAGACAATGCTCTATGAGGATCCAATGTGGCTCATCGCCGCCCAGGAAGGTGTCGTCATGGCGCATCGCTCCTGGCTCAAGGGCTTCGCGATGCAGCCGCTGTGGCCGCGGCCGAGCCTGAAGTTCGCCCTGTTCGACAAGTAACGCCAAATTGGCTCTGAACGCGCCTCGCGCGGGCCCGCAACGCGGGCCCGCGGACCTATAAACCTTCTTCTGGCACGAAGATGCAGCTCCGCGATTATGTCCTACGACGGCTGATGGTTCTCCCGATCCTGATCATCGGGGTTTCCATTGTCGTGTTCACCCTGACGCGTGTGGGTGGATCGCCAATCGGAATCTATCTCAGCCATGAGATGACACCCGATGAGGTTGCCCAGATCGAGGCCCGCTTCAATCTCGACAAGCCGGTCTGGGTCCAGTACCTCTATTGGGCGCGCGGCCTGTTTCAGGGCGATTTCGGATGGTCCGGTGTGGCAGCGGCCCCAGTCGCAGAGATTTTTCCGAACAAACTGGCCGCAACTATGGAACTGGCCTTTGCCGCCGGACTTGTGGCACTCTTCCTCGGCATTACGCTCGGCACCTATGCCGGCGCACGGCGAAATCGGCCTCCCGATCATGCCACAAGGATCGTGGCGGTCAGCGGAGCGAGCCTGCCTCAGTTCTGGTTCGGAATCCTGCTGCTCATAGTATTCTGGGCACAGCTGGGCCTGGCACCGATCGGGCGCAGCGATGCGTCCGTGTGGAGTTCCATTCCGCATCCGACAGGGCTCTATACAATTGACGCCATTCTGGCCGGAAGTCCGGCTGCGCTCTGGGACGCCATCTGGCACCTGATCCTGCCCGCGCTGACGCTCGGCTACGGCGCTACCGCCATAATCGCCCGTATGATGCGGTCTTCGCTCGTAGAGGAACTGCAGCAGGATTATGTGGATGCGGCCCGCGCCAAAGGCCTGGCCGAACGGATCGTGCTGAAACGCCATGCACGCCGCAACGCGCTTGTCCCGACCGTCACCGTCATTGGTCTAACCTTCGGCTTCCTCCTTCAGGGAACCATTACCGTCGAGATTATTTTCCGCTGGCCAGGCCTCGGCCGCTGGATGGCCGATTCCGTGCTGCGCGGGGACCAGGCGACTCTCATGACCTATGTTCTGTTCACCAGCGTCCTGTTCCTGCTGGTGAATCTCATCGTTGATGTCGTCCATGCGCATCTGGACCGACGGGTGAACCTGGGAGAGTGACATGAGCGAAGCAGCATCACGAACCGCTCGGCCCGATCCAGCCTTCCCATCCCGCGATACGGCGCTGCGCATCCGCCTCCACACGGCCATGGAGGTGTTCCAGCGCCTTGCATCCAATCCAACCACGGTTCTTGGGCTTGTCATCATTGCGGCAATGCTCCTTATGGCGATCTTCGCTCCGTGGATTACGGATCCGAACACGCCCGATCCCTATCAGATGCCGAGGGACTGGGGCGCCGTACGCAAGCCACCGGGAACTCCCGGACATCTCCTCGGAACGACCAACGAAGGCGGCGATGTACTGTATGGCGTGATCTGGGGGAGCCGAACCTCCCTGCAGCTTTCGTTGATCGTGGTTGGAACCACCATGGTCATCGGAACGGCGATCGGATCCCTCGCCGGGCTGTTTGGCGGCTGGATAGACGAGACGCTGATGCGGATCGTCGATGTATTTCTCTCAATCCCGGAACTGATCTTCGCCCTCGCGATCGCCGCCGTTCTTGGACCATCATTCGGCAATATCATATTCGCCCTCGCGGTTGTCCTATGGGTGAAATACGCCCGGATAATGCGCGCCCAGGTAATCCAGACGAAACAATACGAATATGTTGACGCAGCACGCGTGATCGGCGCGTCAAACCTCAGCATCTACCTGCGGGATATTCTCCCGAACTCGATCACGCCTGTAACGGTGCAGGCCACGCTGGATATGGGCAATGTCGTCCTGATTGGAGCAACGCTTTCATTCATTGGCCTAAGCGAAGCCGGCATCGCCGAATGGGGCGTTCTTGTCTCGGAAGGCCAGGCCGGCATTGCCTCCGGCCGGTGGTGGGCGTCGACATTCCCCGGGCTGATGATCTTTCTTTGGGCGCTGGCCTTCAATCTCGTTGGAGATGGCCTCAGGGACGCGCTTGATCCGCGAACCGAAGGTCGTTGAGTAGGACGGATGGCTTCGGACGTGAACCGCACCCGCCCCCTACCCCTCGGCATCGCAACCGTCAGTGACCTTAAAGTGTATTTCCAGACGAAGCGCGGCATCGTGCGGGCCGTCGACGGCGTCAGCTTCGACATCCGGGACGGAGAAACGCTGGGGCTGGTAGGTGAGACCGGCTGTGGGAAGAGTGTGACCGGCAGATCCTTTCTCCGGCTGCTTCAGGTCCCACCAGCAATCCTTGCCGATGGGTCGGTAACGTTTCGTCCGCATTGTTCCTGTGAGCGCTGCGATGGCGACGGCTGTGCTGACTGTAACGGTTCCGGACGAACGCTCGCCACCTGCCCCAGCTGCCATGGCAAAGGCTGCAACACCTGTGAAGGCACGGGCATCGAGACGATCAGCCTTCTCAACACCAGCTCCAGGCAGATGCAGCGAATCCGGGGCAACCGCATCGCGATGATTTTCCAGGATCCGGGAAAGGCGCTTAACCCGACTCTGACGATCGGTGAACAGCTTTCGGAAGTCTTTCTTCAGCACCGAGCGGAAGAACTGCTTGCGGCCGCCGACCTGTCCGCAGAGGCCATCGGCGCGGTTCGCCGGTTCGCCTCACAGGATCGCCGCTTCGGCGACGGACTTCTACTGGCACTGCCGCCAGCGCACAGCCAGCGACGGCGGGTCAAGGCAGCGCTCGAATCCATGGTGGCGGATGCGCTTTCCGAAACCCAGGTTCCCAATCCCGTCAGACTCATGTCCCGCTATCCGCACGAGCTTTCCGGGGGGATGCGGCAAAGAGTGATGATTGCCCAGGCGCTTGCCTGCAATCCGGATATCCTGATTGCTGACGAACCTACCACAGCGCTGGACGTCACCGTCGAAGCGCACATTCTCGAACTTGTCGAGGACCTGCAGCAAAGGCGCAGGATGAGCGTGCTCTATATCAGTCACGATCTTTCCCTCGTGCGTCGGCTCTGCGACCGGGTTGCAGTCATGTATGCCGGAAGGATCGTCGAAATCGGCGACACAAACGACATCTTCAGCGGTCCCCGCCATCCCTATACAAAAGGCCTGATCGCGGCGGTTCCAACTGCGGGAACGCGGCGCGGCCAACTAGCCGCGCTGCGCGGGACCGTACCGGAACTGATCGACCCGCCACCGGCCTGCAGGTTCTGTGGCCGCTGCCGCTACGAAACGGACACCTGCCGCCGCTTCGACCCACAGCTGCATGCCGTCTCCGACAGCCATTCCGTCGCCTGCTTCATCAATCACCCCGCACCTGCCGGCCATCAGCCAACCTTCGAACGGGTAACCACATGAGGCAGACCTCCAGTCAAAGGCAGGAGCCTACGGTGCGATCCGCTGACCGTCTGCTGCTCTCGATCCGCAATCTCCGTAAACACTATCCCATCCGCGACGGAGCGCTTCAGCGCGTCGTCGGGCATGTCCGTGCGGTTGATGGCGTCAGTTTCGACATCGCTCCCGGCGAGACGGTCGGGCTCGTCGGTGAGAGCGGGTGTGGAAAGACCACGCTGGCGCGTTGCGTCAGCGGACTTTCAGACGTGACCGACGGTGGAATCTATTTTGACTTGAGCACCCGGGACGCCGCACGTCTGGCCGAACTCTCAGCCGTACCGATGGAGGACCTTCCTGAGACGGAGATGCGGGAACTTGAATTCCTGAACACGGCGCATCGCATCGACACGCTCGAACGGGAAGCCCGTCGCCAGTTCCGCCGTAACTGCCAGATGGTGTTCCAGGACAGTTACGCGTCGCTGAATCCCCGGCATCTCGTAATCGACCTGGTGGGGCGTCCGCTCCGGGTCCACAAAGAGGCGACAGCCGCGGATCTGACCGGACGGGTGGTGGAACTTCTTGAGCAGGTAGGACTGGGGCGGCAGCATCTATACCGTTTCCCGCACCAATTCTCCGGAGGCCAGCGCCAGCGTATATCGATTGCAAGGGCCCTTGCCCTGAACCCCCGGATCGTCGTCCTTGATGAGCCTACAAGCGCACTTGACGTCTCTGTTCAGGCGCAGATTCTCAATCTGCTCAGCGAGCTGCAAACGGAGCGTCATCTGGCCTATCTGCTCGTGACGCATGATCTGTCCGTCGTCAGGCACATGGCGGATCGCCTGGTTGTCATGTATCTGGGAAAGGTTGCCGAGACCGGCACCACATCCGAGGTGTTCACAACCCCGCACCATCCCTACACACGTGCGCTCATGCAGGCGAAACCCGACCTTGACGACGGTTCGATCATCAAGGTGGCCAAGGGCCTTGAGGGCAGTGTCCCCGATCCGGCGCGCCCGCCACGAGGCTGCCGGTTCCATACACGCTGTGAGTTCGCTACTGGAGCCTGCGGCTGGGAAGTGGATGACATCATCCGGATGCTTGAGGATGAACAGGATCTGTTCGACAGCCTGAGCGGGATTGAGCGACGGTCGGATTTCGAAGCGGAACTTATTTTTGACAACCCAGAATCCGCCACCCGTCTTTCCGGACTTCTGCGTTCCGGTAGAATTCCAGCTCCGATGCGAAGCGCTCTGTATCGCCTGGAACAGCGGGCGGATCGCGTGAGCATCGCATTCGGGGAGGCCGAGGATGTTCCACTTACGACGCGTGGAGAGACGCGCGCCGCGGCCTGTTTGCTGAAACCATCCGGACTAACGTCTGGGAGCGGAGCATGAGCGGAAAGATCGATCCCGAACACGTTCACCTAACCGAAGAAGCTGCTGGAGCGACCGTCCACCTGATGTACGTGGAGGTCTGGGACGGACTCTACGCGCCTATCGGACTTCGCATGCCGGAAGGCGACGGTCCGTTTCCGGTTGTGCTCCTGGCATCAGGTAATGGCGGCGAGGGAATGGCCTGGGTGCGTGATGCCGTACGGCGCCGCGCCTATATCATGAATCGCCTCGCGGAGGCTGGAATGGCCAGCGCCTGGCTCCGATACAGGACTGAGGTCGAACTGGGCTACAATAATGGCGGCAGGCTGGTGCGGGACATCCGTCAGGGCAGGGAGATGTTCAATCGGGCGCCGCTGGAATACGAGGACGAAATCGCCATCGCGGACTACGTCAAGACCCTACCGTGGATTGATGGCAATCGGATTGCGCTCATCGGAATGAGCCATGGTGGCGAGATGGCGCTGAAAATCGCCTCGGAATACCATGGCTTCGCCGCTGCGGTGGCAAGCGAACCGGCGGCGCACGAGTTCCTCGCTCTTACACCGGACGACACAGCTTTCGTGAACGAGGACACGCAGCTTCGCAACATCGAGAACATGCAGATGGCCGAGACGACAAAGGTCCGGCGGCGCATCAACATGGACATCGCCCGTAGCCGGATCGCGCCGATCAGGACGCCGTTTCTGATCATGGGGCGGGACGGCGATCATCTCCAGGGAATTTTCCGGACCACATACGAACTCCTGGAAGAGGCCAACAAGGATGTCGAGTGGGTCAGCTACGACCATGACATTCACGGATATGTCTTTCCAGAGCGAAATGAACGCGGCGAATACGACATCAACGATGTCCAGGCCAGTGCCATCGAACATGTGGTCGGCTGGCTGAAGGAAAGGCTTTGCGTCCAGGGATCCACCAGGTGAGATTGCAGGAGACGGCATCGTGAGCGATAGG
>CBDATU010000021.1:0-95625 GCA_965199865.1 uncultured Rhodobacter sp.
GCCACGCGGAGGGGAATCCCCTTGCGGATGATGCACGAACGTCCCGGATATGCCAGCCGCGACCACGCCAGGTTCCGCACAGCCGGCGCGGAGTTTTCCACAGGTGTGGAAAACTTTCCACAACATCATCCTTCAGATTCTTTCCGATTGATTCAGACATACAAGTTTCCAACATGGCGTCACACTTTCTGGGCGTCAGGAAGAAGTTCGGGATCGACATTTCATCGTCTGCTCTCGCAATTCGCCATCCCCGTTCCGGTGTGAATACCAGCGGTTGCGGGCTTATGGAGGCTGGCAGACGCATGAGATCGACGCCAAGCACGATGCGATGGTCGAAAGACCCGCTGAACTTGCCGTTCTGCTGGACAGGATCGCCCGAGGTCATTGAACGATGGGCTGATGACCTGGTCAGATTTCGTGACTTTCTCCTCCGGCCGGCACCTCGGCGAGTTGCCCCGAAATTGCCGGGCGAAGGGAAGGGCGCCAAATCTCGACCACCAATGCTGGAGCCGCAGGCGCATGGCGGACCACAACATAGTGGTGGTCATTTGCCAACCCGCACGGGTGTCAATCCATTGGCATGGGTGTTTCGCCATCGTTTCGATGTATCCAAATGCGTTCGCACAGGCCCATAATGGACACCCCAATTCCACTTTTATGTCCTCATTCATGAAAAGGAATCAAAGGATGATGCCGTGGAAAGTTTTCCACAGTGTCGGACACACCAGTGTGGCCAGCCGGGTACTTTCCAGCTCCGAAGCGCAGATCACTGACTTCACTACCTCAAAGCTGGAAAGGGGCACTACATGTCCGTCGTCCCGATAGCTTTTCCGACAGGTCAGGTAACGGTTCAGGCCGGGGGTGGGCCGCTTCCTTTCCGTTCGAGTGGGAACGGGGCTTCGTTCCAGGTGATCCCGAGGCAGCGGTATATCCGTCGGGCATCCGCCGTTGCTCGGCTGGGCATGGCATAGGTTTCGTCGCTGCCTGTGCGGTGGAGGACGGAGATCAGCAGGCAGCCGAGTTCCCGCCGGATAGCCTCCGGGCTCATGGGATGGCCGAGCAGGTGCAGGCGGTGGCGCAGATGCTGGAGGCAGCTGAAGGCCATGTAGAGGACGGCGATGTCGGCCCGGACGCGAAGGTCGTGTTCGCCGGGCCGGAAGTGGTGGCCGATGGTCCGCAGCCGACGGTACTGGGTCAGCAGGGCCCCGACATCAAGGTGGTCGATGCCATGGGCGATGATGCCGTGGATGCCGTCCCATCGGGAGGCGTCAGCGACCATGTCCCCGTTGATGGCGGCCTTTCCGTCCGGCAGGTCGGGGAAGCTGGTCCGCCCGCGTCTGCGGCCGTCCCTGCGTGATCACGTTACGATGATGCGATCACCCTGGTGGGGGATGACCCCGCAGGGATGGTCCTGAGGCGCTGCCGGACCGTCGCCGCTACCCGTCTGTGGAGGAAGCCAGGGGCGCTGGCCTTCGCTGTCAAGATCCTTTGCTGGATGCCAGCGGTGGCGCTCCCGGGGCGGAAGCCGAGGAAATGGGGCAGTTTGAGGGCCCCGAGCAGGTCCCGGTTCTCACGGATGAGCCTGTCGGCATCGGCGACGATGGTGATGGTGCCGACGGCGTGGCGGCCGGTGAGCGCCTCGATCACCGGCTTCAGGGTGCCGCCTTCGGCGAGGATTCCGTGGAACATCTCATAGTCGACCGGTAGCCCTTCCGTGGTGAGGAGCACCGCGAGGACAACCTGGATCCGGTGGGGTTTACCGTTCCTGCCGTACCCGCTGAGATGCGATGGCCTGTCTGGGTCATCGGCGGGATCCTCCCTGCCGCTCCCGAATTTCAGGGTGGTGCGGTGCAAGAACAGGGCGGCGGGAGGTTCGGGCAGCAGGTCCCGGGCACGGTCATGGGAAAGGCGGCGGATCGAATCGATGGTGCTGTCGTAGAGCTGATCCATGGTCTGGTGGATCCGATCCAGGTCGAGGGTGATCCCCATGTCGTGCGGGAGGTCCATGACGGTGCCGCGTTTGCGGCGGGGCCGGGCGATGTGGGCGAGCACGAGTTCCCGCAGGAAGTGGTTGCGGCGTCGGGTGCCTGGCAGCCCGTCCCATCCCATGGTGTGCCAGAGCCTTCCGAATGCCTCGCGGATACCCAGATGGAAACGGGTCCGTTCGCGGCACTCGCTGAGGTCGACGCCCAGCCGCTCTGGCCTTGGCGCCCTGGCGGCTTCGATGAGCTCGGCGTACGGTTCCGGTGGGAGCGGTTAGCTCCGCGGGAACCTGCGGCTCCGCCACTTCCGGAAACTTCTTTGACGGAGGTGATATGTTCATCTGATTGTGACTTCCATTGCGCGCCGGAATGTCTAGATTCGCCGGAATGCAACATGCCCTCAAATCCGCAGTAATCGGCCTCTGCCTGTCTGGTGCGGCCGCTTTCGCCGCTTCGGATCGTCTTTCTCTTGACGATGTGGTCGAATTCGATGTCCTTCCAGGATGGCGAACGGAATCCGGCACCCACATGATGGCCCTGCACATCCAGCTTGCTCCGGGCTGGAAAACCTACTGGCGTGCGCCGGGAGAGGCGAGCATTCCTCCGCGTTTCGACTGGTCAGGCAGCGAAAATCTCGGGTCGGTTGCCTTTCATTGGCCTACTCCGGAAGTCTTTTTTCAATATGGCCTGCGTTCCATAGGCTACAGTGACGAACTTGTGCTGCCCATTGAGCTGACCCCGCTGGCTGAAGGGGAAGGCGTGGAGCTTCACTCGGAAATCGCATTGGGGGTTTGCAGCGATATCTGCGTCCCCGTTCAGACGCGGATTTCCGCTGTTCTCAGCAGTTCCGGTAATCAGGATCCGCGCATTCGCGACGCACTCGATTCACAGCCGGACACCGCCCGTACGGCAGGGCTTCGCGACATCACATGCAGGGTCGAACCGATTTCCGACGGTCTGCGCCTGATCGCTGACATTGACATGCCGCAGGTCGGACCCAGCGAAGTCGCAGTGTTTGAGCTCCCTGACCATTCCATCTGGGTGGCGGACGCCAGGGCGCAACGGGACGGAAACAGCTTGAGGGCGATGACCGAACTGGTGCCGCCATCAGGCAGGCCCTTTCTGCTTGACCGGAGTACGGTTCGTATCACAGTGCTCGGCGGCGGACGCGCCGTGGACATCCAAGGCTGCGTAGGATAGCGCGCCCTTCCAGAGGCGGTCAGCGAACCTGCCAGGAGCGCCTCGGCCTGGATGCCGGGCCAACAACCATGATGGCCACCATGGCCTTCATACCCTTCGCAACGCGCCGAAGATTGCCATGAGTGTAGCGGAAAGCAGATATATCGCCAGCAGCAGAACGGCCGCTCCCCCGACGAACAGTGCAAGCGCAAGAGCTGGGGTGGCCGTACCTGCGACCGCCTGCCACTCCAACGGCAGACGTGCCTGAATAGCTGGAGGCAGCGCGTCGCTGAGGATCACCCAGCCCAGCGTTCCAGTGAACAGCACGGAAATCGCCAGCACCGCTAGCCCGGTTGCTGCACTGGCTGGCCATCCGCGTCGCCTGAACTTCAGTACCCGGCGCAATCCGCTGAACTGGCGGCCTATGTCATTCTGCATTGCCATGAGCGCAGGAAGGACCAGCAGCACGAGGAACATGCCAAAGCCCAGCCCATAGACAAGCGTGATCACCGTTGGTTTCAGGAACTGAGCCTGCTGGGACTGCTCGTACAATAGCGGAGACAGGCCCAGAACGGTAGTGAGAGTTGTCAACAGCACCGCCCGCAACCGATCGCAGACGCCATCGACGATCGCCGGTACCAGCCCGCGGTCACGTGCGTATTCATCGATTGTCGTAGCCAGAACGATGGAGTCGTTGATGATGATTCCGGTCATTCCGATTAGCCCGACCACGGAGAACATGCTGAGTGGGACGCCCCAATGCATATGCCCCCAGAATGCACCGGCAAGACCGAACGGGATGACTGCCATCACGACCAGGGGCCTGGTCCAGCTGGAGAATATCCAGGAAAGGCAAAGGTAGATGCCCAGAAGACAGAGCAGGAACCCAGTACGCGAATCGTTGAGGAAATCGTTTTCCTGTTCAATCAGTCCGGATAGTGCTGAGGTAACACCGAACCGCTCCTCGATCCCAGGCAGCAGCTCAGCCTGCAGCGTCTGAAGGATTTCGTTGGCTCGGTTCGGATCATCTTCCGAAATGTCTCCGGTAACCGACACCAGTCTCAGTCCGTTTTCCCGTCGTACGGTCGAGAAGCCTTCGCGGGTCCTGACGCTGACAAGGTCGGCGAGTGGAACGTATTCGCCTACCTGTGTCCGCATCCTGGTTCGCTCCAGGAAATCGGCCGTCAGCTCCCCCTCGGGTAGCTCCACCCGGATCGAGGCGCTGCGCAGGCCTTCCGGATATGTCGCCGCCTCGATTCCGTTAAGGCGGTTTCGCAGAATCCTGCCAAGCCCGTCAATGGTGAAACCCAGTGCCTCTCCCTGCGGAGTCAGTTCAAGGACCAGTTCCTCCTTGTCGTAGGATAGCGAGTCCTCCAGGGCAGAGACTTCAGGATACTGTGCAAGCTGTGCCTTCAGCCCCTCTGCGGCCGCTTTCAGGGTGTCGTTCTCGGCACCATAGAGCTGCACGTCCAGCGCATCACCTCCAGGGCCTGAACGCCAACCCCGGAAGCTGATCGTTTCCACCAACGGGTGTCTGCGAACCTCCTCCTGGAGTTCGGCGACGAACTGAAAGGAGGAATAGGGACGCAGGTCGGCATCGATCAGCTCGATGGCGATGGCTCCAAGCTGGTAGCTTTCCTTGTTCTCGACGCCGCTAAGGCCCCGTCCCGTGTTCCCGCCAACTTCAGCGATGACATAGTCAAGCGGATTCTGGCCGTGCTCCCCCTCAAGGCGTTTGGCCACCGCTTCGGTCGCGCGCTGCATCTCACGCATCATTTCCACGGTGTCCCTGCGTGTCGCGCTGGACGCCATGGCGAAGTTGCCGGAAACGGATCCCCGTTCGGGGGCGTTGAAGAACCGCCACTGAAGGTCGCCTGTAATGAAGGGCACAATCTGACTGGCTAGCACGAGAATGGCACCGGCGAGCACCGGGTAGCGCGCCAGAACCACCAGGTGGACAAACCGCCGGAACACGGTTTCGCGAAACCAGATGAATCCGATATTCATGACGTGACTGGGAAAGTCGTACCAATGCCGCCTGGCGGAATGCGCAATTGAATGGGCCATATGGTTCGGCAGAATCAGAAAACATTCCAGCAGGGATGCCGCAAGCACCACGATTACGGTAAATGGAATATCGGCGATGAGATCCCCGAACCTACCACCGATCGCCAGCAGACCAAAAAACGCGATGATGGTGGTCAGGGTCGCTGAGAGGACCAGAGGAAACATCCGCCTAGCAGCGTTTTCGGCAGCCTCGAACGGGGTCTCTCCAAGCCGTCTGGCGCGGAAATCGGAATGTTCGCCTACGACGATGGCGTCGTCCACAACGATGCCAAGCGTGATGATCAAGGCAAACAGCGAGACCATATTAAAGGAGAAGTCGAAGGCATACATCATTGCCACTGTCGCGGTCATTGCAACTGGAATGCCCGCGGCTACCCAGAATGCCGTACGGGCGTTAAGGAACAGGAACAGTAGCAGGACGACGAGACCGAGACCGATCAGCCCGTTTTCCAGCAGGAGGTTGAGGCGACCTGTGATCGCCTCCGCGCGTGTGCGGATCAGCTCGATGCTTACCGATTCTGGAAGCGTCAGTCGGAACTCGTCCGCAACCCGCTCAACCAGGCGTTGAATTCCAATCGCATCACCTCGGTCGCTGCGGTCGACCCGGATGGAAATCGCGGCATCCTCGCCTACGAAATATGCCCTCTCGCGGTCGATGTTCCCAACGATAACCTTGCCAACGTCACCGATGGTGAGTTTCGAGCCGTCCGGGTTTGACCGCAGGACGATTCCCGCAATGGCGTCGGCTCGGATTTTCGCCACTCCGGTGCGGACCCTGGCATTGGCGCCGTCAACGTCTCCTGCCGGGTCAGCCGCTGCCTCTCCCGCGATCGCCTCCGCGATCTCGCCCATTGAGATGTCGTTCTGGATGAGCGCCAGTGACGGGACCTCGACGACAGTCTCGGGTGCGGCGATGCCGCGCGTCGAGGTACGGGTTACTCCCGCCGCAAAGAGCCGTGCGAGAAGTTCGTCGGCGAATCTGCCGAGCTGATCGACACCGACAGGGCCCGTGATCACGATGTCCGTTACCCGGTCGCGCCAGGCGCTGCGGCGTACCCGCGGCTCTTCAGCGTCCTCAGGTAGGTTGTTAACCCCGTCCACGGCGGCCTGGACATCATCAAGCGCACGGGACATGTTCCAACCGTTTTCAAAATCGAGCGAAATGCTTGCCGAACCCTCGCGGCTGGTGGACTCCGAGCCTTCAACACCCTCAACTGACAGGAGTGTCGGCTCCAGAAGCTGTACGATGGCCCGATCAACGTCGTCGGCCCCCGCGCCATCCCAGGTGATGCCAATTCGAATGGTTTCGATGACGACATCCGGGAAGAACTGTGCCCGCATCCTCGGAAAGGCGGCGATCCCGGCGGCAATGAGAATCACCAGGAGCAGATTGGCAGCCGTGCGGTGGCGCACGAAATAGCTCAATATGCCGCCGACACGCGGGAAGCGCTCATCCATGGCCGTTATCTCCGACGGATACGGAACCTGTTCCCGTTCTTCCTGATGGAGCGTCTGATACCTGCCCGCAGGCATGAGGGAGAAGTCTGTCAGGGTGACCGGATGCTGGATTTGGCAACCGCTGTCGGGGATTCCAATTTCGGTCCATGATTGGCAGCCTCACATCCTCGACTCGATTCGGGCGACCATTTCGGCGGGAACCTGTTTCTGGTTCAGCCGCTCCAGAAGCCGTGCCTTCGCCTCGGCTGGCATGCGTCTGTTGCCTTCAACGAATGCCACGAGTTTCGCCCGCCGCTCGTCGGTCAGTTCAACCATATCGGGCTCGTCCGGAACTGCGGCATTCTCGGGCCGAATTGGTCGCACCTTGATTCCCGCTCCCAGAAGTGGCGATCGTTCGGAAACAATGTCGCGCCCGCCGAGATCTGGCGCGCGCACGATCACGTCATCGCCCTGGCGGCGCAGTAGATTGACCTCGGCCACCTGAAGCCGATCTCCCTCGCCAACGACCAGAACGGAATTTGATGAATCGATCGCGGTCGCGGGCAGGACAGCCACGGATCTCAGTTCGGGTTCCCTGATCCGGACGCTCACGAAATCTCCCGGCCGGAACCCGGTGGCCCGCTCGAGCCTCGCGAACAGGAGCCGCCCTGTCTGTCCCTGTTCGACGCCTGCGCTCTCGCGACTGATCCTTCCCTCCGTCGTCAGGTCGACGCCCAGAACATCAAGCGTCACTTCCACCTGGGCAGGGATGAGTGCACCGGCCCTGCCCAACAGACGCGCGTATTCCGTGATGGAGACCCTGAACGCCACTTCCAGCGCATCGGGATCAACCAGCCTGGCGACACGTTCGTTGGTCTGCACCAATCCGCCTTTGACGACATTCACCTCGCTCAGCGTGCCGGAGAACTCCGCATGAAGCTCGGTCTCGTCCAGCCGCCGTTCCGCCTCGCGCCTGGCGATCTGGCGCCGCGACAGTGAAGTTTCCGCCTGGTCCACCCGCGCTTCGGCCTGCGCGAGAGCCTGACGGCGCGACAATACGGTCTGTTTCGCCGCAGTCGCCGCAAGGGCCGCGGTCTCGACCGCCGCTTCGGTTCCCACACCGCGCTCCCTTAGGCTCTTCTGCCGGTCCAGTGCCTGCTCCCGAAGCGCATGCTGCTCCCGCGCGGCGGCCACATCTTCGCCTGACAGAGTCAGTGCCGCGACCGCCTCGCGCAGCGCGGCCTCGGCCTCATCCAGATCGGCCAGCGCGACGTCAAGTGCTGCCTGCGCATCCGAGGGATCCACGCGAAGGAGAAGTTCGCCCGCAACCACCCTCCCTCCTTCCTCGAATCCTTCTGCAAGTTCCACAACGGTGCCCGCGCTCTTCACCCGCAGCTCAAGCGTTCTGCGGCTGCGAATTTCGCCGAATGCGGACATGACCGGAGTCACAACACTGGGTTCATAAGTGATTACGTTTGCCGACAGGACCCGTTCGCGGGCTGGTCGTGGACGGCTTTCCTCGGCCCAGCGGGTCTGGAGCGCATCATGGACCGACTGCCCGGCGTAAGCCAGAAGGCCGATGGCAAGTGACATCAGGAACAGGCCGACCAGCGAACGGCGAATGAATCGCATGGATGACACTCTTAACGGTTTGTTCAACAACAGTTAAGCATGGGTTTCCACCTGCCAGAGGCGAAGGGAAGCCCATCCGCAACGGATTATACGGTCGGAAGCGCTATTTCCGTCGCCGGTGTTCTTCCAGCCGTGGAAAGATCTCAACAAAATTGCAGGGACGATGGCGGTAATCGAACTGTGACGCCAGAATTCCGTCCCAGGCGTCCCGGCAGGCGCCCGGGGAACCGGGAAGTGCGAAGAGATAGGTTCCGTGAGCCACGCCCCCCGTGGCCCGGGACTGTACGGCGGAAGTGCCGATGTTCTGCATCGACAGGACCGTAAACACCGTGCCGAAGGCGTCAATCTCCTTTTCGTAGACGTCCCTGTGCGCTTCGACGGTCACATCACGGCCGGTAAGGCCGGTGCCGCCGGTTGAAATAACCGCGTCGATTGCGGGATCAGCGCACCAGGCGCGAAGCTGGCGGGCGATACGCTCCCGGTCATCGGGTAGGATTCTGCGGTCGGCGACCTGATGGCCAGCGCTGCGGATCCGGTCGACCAGCATCGCCCCGGATCTGTCATCTTTCAGGTTCCGTGTGTCTGACACGGTAAGGATGGCGATGCGAACCGGAATGAATTCCCTGGCGTCGTCAATTCCGCTCATGTCGGCTCCGTCCTTTGCGGCTGCGGCGCAGAAACGCCGACGATATCCATTGATAGAGCTGCCTGCCAACGATTGCCAGGGATTCTCTCGATGCCGTTCTCCACCCAGTTGGTGGAATGCCGTCCGGGCGGCTGGTTCGAGGCCATGTCAACTTCCCGTAAGCGGCAAGCTGTCCGGGCATGGGACGCCACTGCCGTTTGGCATTGCTGCGATGCAGACAGGTGGAACTGGTGGGACGATGGACGGTATTCCTTCCACTTTCTCCCGGGTACGTCTTTGGTCGACCTGAAACCAGCCCGACCGGTGGACGGTTTGGCACTGCCAGGCCGCCTCTGACCATCCCACATAGACCGTTTCCGGAGCCCATACCATGCGCAAACCTGCAGTCGCCCGGAAAGTGCGGCTCGCGGTCGGTAAACATCGGTTCAGGTTCGCAGGCGGGAACCTTCCATTCAAGCGATGTCATCGCCATGATCCGTGCGGCGACCAAATCGTTGTCGGCGATCGCCCGCCGCGGCTAGCCGACAGTGCATGGGAATTGCATGCGAATTGCCACCGTTTACATGAGTATGAAGTTGGCTTACCCATCGCCCACATATGGGTGAGGCCGGACTTGGAAGGATGTGGTCGGCAACCTGCACCGCAGGCCGGCCTGGAGATGGGAACCGATGGGGCAAGATTCAGCGGAGACTGGCTCGGAGGCGGGGGCACCATTGCGCATGGATGCCGGGCATGGGATTCTGAAGCGGGCCACTGCGGCCGACCGCGGCATCGTGGAAGTGCCGGTGCTGGCCCCGCACCTTGGATTCTTCGAGGTCGGTACCGGGCAGACGCTGCTGATTTCCGAGAATTTCCATACGCTGATCCGCGGACAGATACACCTGGATCTGCTGCCACTGCTTGACGGTCGCCGCCGAGAGGATGTCACCGCAGCTCTTGCCGGACGCTACGCGACACCGGACGTAGCTGCGGCGCTGGCGGCGCTTACGGCGCGGGGATATGTGGTTTCCGGCGACCACGCCATGGATCGGGGCCGGGCTGCATTCTGGTCGTCGCTGGGGGCCTCGCCACGGTGGGCGGAACAGCGTCTGCAACATTCGCAGGTGGCGGTGGTCGGTGACGGGAATCGTCTCGCGAAGCGGCTGGTGGACATGGGAGTGACGGTCGCCGCCGAGGGCGAGACCCTGCATGTGATTGTCTGCGATGACTATCTCGACCGTCGGCACGTTGACCTCAACCGCCAGTATGTGGCGTCTGGTGCGCAGTGGATGCTGATGGCGCCGCGAGGTGAGCAGCCGCTGGTTGGACCGGTCTTCCGGCCTGCGGAGCGAGGTCCGTGCTGGGCCTGTCTCGCCCATCGCCTGCGTGGGCATCGGGAAATCCAGGAGTTCCTGCGCGACGTTACCGGAAACGACCACGCCCTGTCGCCGACGGTGTCCGAGCCGGTCGTCGTGGATGCGGTGTACGGCCTGGCTGCGGCTGAGATCGCCAGGTGGCTGGTCTTCGACTCGTTGGCACCGCTGCATGAGAATGTCATCTCGCTGGATGTTCCCGGTCTGCAGCGCGAACGACACCTTTTGGCACGTCGCCCGCAATGCCGCATCTGCGGCGATGAGGCACTTTTTCGCCCTGATCGCCCTCCGTCACCCGTTCGGCTGCAGCCAAGTCCCAAGCACACACGCAGTAGCAGCGGAGGCGTGCGGTCGGTTCCCCCCGAAGCGACACTGGCACGCTATCGACACCTGATCAGTCCGATCACGGGGGTCGTGGCCCGACTTGAGCGCGCGACGGAGGAGACCGATCAGTGGTGGCATGTCTACCACGCCCTGGGCACTGTCGCGCCGCGGACCGTCAACAACCTGGGCACGTTGATCTGGCGCCTGCGGAGGACGAGTTTGGGCAAGGGCGGCACAGCGCCTCAGTCCGAGGCAAGCGCCCTGGGCGAGGCGATCGAGCGCAGTTCCGGTGTTCTCCATGGTGACGAGATCCGCTGCCGACGGCGTTTCTCGGACTTTCTCGCAGCGGGCGAGTCTGAGGCGATCCATCCTAACGATGTGCAGCTGTTCAGCGAGCGGCAGCTCGATGAACGGGATCACCACAACACTACCGGCCACCTGCTCAACCTGGTTCCGGAACGCCTTGACCCCGATGCGGAGATCGACTGGTCGCCAGTATGGTCGCTGACGCAGGGGCGGCATCGTTATCTGCCCACATCGCTGGTGTATTTCGACAGGGCTCAGGATCCGGCATCACCGACCTCCGGATACCAGTTCCATGCCGATTCGAACGGTTGCGCGGCGGGAAATACGCTGGAGGAGGCGATCCTGCAGGGCTTTTTCGAGCTGGTAGAGCGCGATGCCTTCGCGATCTGGTGGTACAACCGGTTACACCTGCCTGGCGTGGCCCTTGGGAGCTTCGGGGACGACTTCCTTTCGTCGGCAGCGGACCATTACTTTGATCGACATCGCAACCTGTGGGTGCTGGACGCGACCAGTGACCTCGGCATTCCGGTCTTCGTTGCCCTTTCCCGACGGATTGATTGTCTAGGCGCCGATCACGACGAGATCCTGTACGGAATAGGGGCGCACATTGATCCGCATGTGGCGGTACTGCGCGCCGTATGCGAACTGAACCAGGCGCTCCACATCCGCGACCATATCGACCTGAAGTCCGATGGCCGGTGGTGGCCCTGGGACCGTCAGGTAAGGCTGGAAGACAGTCCTTGGCTGATGCCCGCTCCCGGTATCACCCTACGCTGCCGGTCGGATTATACCGTTCCCAACATTATCGACACACGGGAAGACATAGAGCGTTGCCGGACACTGGTCGAAGCCAGGGGCCTGGAACTGCTGGTCCTCGACCAGACCCGGCCGGACATTGGCATGCCGGTTGCACGGGTCATCGTGCCCGGTCTGCGTCATTTCTGGCAACGGTTTGCACCGGGCCGTCTTTTTGACGTGCCGATCGAGATGGGACAACGCACCACCCCGCTCGCGGAGAGCGAGCTCAACGATCTTCGGGTCATTGTCTGAGCGGAGCGCCGGGCGGTTTGACACCGGTGCTCGGGAGCGGACGCACATCTTGTTTGGCGGTGGCTTAAAGGCGAATATGAGATATTCCAAGGACGTAAACTCGATGGCCTTCAGTGACCTGCTTCACCATCCCTCAATCCATGTGCGTAACCGGGATCGGTCGGTAATCCGCCGTTCCCGCGATGGCGTGTCATTCGTGGGCGTGGTGCTAAAACATCTGGTGCGCGTGGGGCCGTACGTTCGGGATTTCGAGACAGCCCACACAATGCTCGCAACTGGTGCTCCACTCGCCGAGCTGCGCGCCGCCGTAGTTGAGGCGGGTGGTGTGGAGCGCGCTGACGAGTACCTGCTGTGGCTTGAGCGGTTCAATCGACTTGCTGGTCTGGAATTTCCTCTGGTCGACGGGACTGGTGAGCGCGCCGTCATCGTCCCGCAACAGGACAGGTTCGTGCCCAAGCTGGCGCAGAACGTCCCTGCCGTTCATGCCTCTCTCGACCGCTTCGCGTTCCTGCGTCGGCACGCCGATGCCTGGCTTCTGGAGTCGCCGCTCGTTGCGGCACATCTTCAGTTCACGGACCTCGCCGCGCTCGAAGCCGATGTCGTCCGTCGTGCGCTCGACGGGCTGGGTTTCCTGGATACGCCCCGACCGCATGGCGATGGGCGTCGAATCGCCCTAGCCCAATGGGAGTTCCACGATCTGCTGTTCCATACGCATGAGCGACGCGGGTGGAACCTCGGCCCGGCTGGCGCCGCGTACCCGTTCGTTGATCGGATTGAGCCACTGCCCGCGGTACGTCGGCCCTGGCCCGGTGACCGCATTACCCTGCCGCGTGCTCCGGATGCCGATGCTGGGGAGCCGTTCGCGGCGGTGCTCGAACGGCGCCGCTCCGAACGGTCGTATGACGCGACCCACCCAATCTCGCTGGCGGATCTTGGTTCACTGCTGGACCGTGCGGCACGTATCCGTTCGTCCGGAATGCACCAGGTGCACGACCTCCAGGGCAGGACAGCCACGGTCGGGTTCACCCGTCGTCCCTATCCCACCGGCGGCGCAAGCTACGAACTGGAGATCTATCCGGTCGTGGACCGCTGTATCGGCCTCGAGCCCGGCTGCTACCATTATGAGGCGCTGGGCCATGGGCTGGTGCGGATCTCGGGGCGCAATCGGGAGGTGGACCGGCTCTTGCGGCATGCGCGGATGGCAACGCCCGCCCAGACACGGCCGCAGATTCTGCTGGCCGTCACGGCACGTTTCGCCCGGGTGATGTGGAAATACCGGGCAATCAGTTACGGCCTCATCCTGCGCGACGTTGGTGCGCTCTACCAGACGCTATATCTGGCGGCCACCGAGCTAGGCCTGTCTCCTTGCGCCATCGGCTCGGGCGACTGTCTCACATTTGCACGCGCCACCAGTCTCGACCCGCTGGTCGAGGGTATGGTCGGCGAATTCATTCTCGGTGGTCGACCCGCGACGTCCTAACGTACGGAAGCGTCTGTTTCCTTTGCAATAACCTACCGCGAAGCTGTGGGGGTACAGGACGGGTGCTGCAGCCAGATGGAACCGTAAGGCATCCATCACCCAAACCGTCGGTATCGTTCCTCATGGGAAGGGACGATGACGGAGTCCGGCTGGGGTTATGATCTCGCTCCCGACATGAAGCGAAAGGCGAAGATACCGTGCCGAAGGCCGCGCTCGTAGTCAATATGTGCCTGCATGAAGTCGTGCAGGACCCGATTTGCCGCCACTAAGGCCGGATTCAGGAACACGAATCCCCTTAAGCGCCGCCGCAAGCGCTCTAGGGAAGGCATGACCTCCATGGCCATATCGCGCTCGCGAATCCGATCGAACCCGACCTCGCGGAGAGTGGCGATGATGTCACGCCACGGTTCCCAGGGAGGCATACCATACCCTTCCTGTACCCGCGTGTGGATCGCTTCCCAGTCCGCGGATAGCGGCGTGCCACTCAGTGTCGCGTCAAGGGCCTGCCAGCGCCCTCCCGGTCGGAGTACACGTCGCACACCGCGGAGATAGGCGGCTTTGTCCGGCGCATAACAGAGCGATTCATGGTTCAGCACGGCGTCGAAATGGGCATTGGGGTACCGCAGGTCCATGAAGTCGCCGTGGTGGAACTCGACCAGATGCCCGACCCCGCGTCGCCGGGCATGTTCGGTCGCCGCCTCGACATGCGGCTCGCAGTTGGTCAGGCCGATGACGTGCACTCCGTACGTCTCCGCCAGCGGGACCGCCGTGCTCCCCAGGCCGCAGCCGGCATCCAGCACACGCTTACCAGAACCCAGATCGCAGCCCCGTACCAGGTTGCGGATGGCGCGTGTCATCGCCCCATCCTCCGATGTCGTGTCCGGTCCCCAATGACCAAGGTGTATTGCGAGCCAGTCCCGATTGAGGTAGGGCGTCATCGCCCCGTAGATCTGGGCGGATCGCGAGGCTGCCTCCGACCACTCCGTTGGTGTCAATGCAGAGGTTGGCATGTCCATCAATCCAGCCCGGTGGCCTTCACGGCTCCCCACTCATCCGGACGGCATGCGGGTTCCCTAAATCCGCGAAGCGCTACACTTCCACGCTCCGGCACCGCAGTCGACTGCACCAGCCGTACAACGGCATCCCGGCAGCGCACAATGCCGCCCACCGACCCAAACCTCGCATGAATGTCCACGATGGGTTACGCCGTGGACGGGAGAATCCATGCTCACCAGCAGTTCCCGGCCACACCACCAGCGACCTGCCCGAGCTGCGCCTCGTCAAGCTGGGGGATGGCCGGCAGCGTGAGATGGACGTTCCGCATGTCGTTTTCGTGGATGTGGAGATCAATGCCGTCGGGCACCTCGATGTCAAGTTCGCGGCCGATGACGGTCCTGGGGTCGGCCATGAGCTCAACCCGGAAGTCGGCGTCCTCGCCGGCCCTGTCCGAAAGCCGCTTCCACATCGCCTCCGCGGACTGCATGGTGGTCTCGTTCATCTGCATTGCCTTCGCTCCTGTTCCTTTGGATCTCGTGGCTCCAGGTCCAAGCCACCCCTCGCGACACCTGACGTCGCAGGTTCGCTCACGGTAGAGCCGTATGGTCAAATCTTCAAGGAAAAAGTTATTGCGAGCCAGTTCTGATCAAGGATAGGTGTCATCGCTCCTTAGATGCTGGGCGAGCCGCTTTCATCGCTGCGGAGGATGGCACGTCCATCAGTCCAGCCCGGTGGCCTTCACGGCTCCCCACTCATCCGGACGGCATACGGGTTTCCTGGATCCGCGAAGCGCTACACTTCCACGCTCCGGCACCGCAGTCGACTGCACCAGCCGTACAACGGCATCCCGGCAGCGCACAATGCCGCCCACCGACCCAAACCTCGCATGAATGTCCACGATGGGTTACGCCGTGGACGGGAGAATCCACGCTCACCAGCAGCCCATATTACCACCGCCAGCGACCTGCCCGAGCTGCGCCTCGTCAAGCTGGGGGATGGCCGGCAGCGTGAGATGGACGTTCCGCATGTCGTTTTCGTGGATGTGGAGATCAATGCCGTCGGGCACCTCGATGTCAAGTTCGCGGCCGATGACGGCCCTGGGGTCGGCCATGAGCTCAACCCGGAAGTCGGCGTCCTCGCCGGCCCTGTCCGAAAGCCGCTTCCACATCGCCTCCGCGGACTGCATGGTGGTCTCGTTCATCTGCATTGCCTTCGCTCCTGTTCCTTTGGATCTCGTGGCTCCAGGTCCGAGCCACCCCTCGCGACACCTGACGTCGAAGGTTCGCTCACGGTAGAGCCGTATGGTCAAATCTTCAAGCCCCACTTCCAGTCTGAAGCATCCATGTCCCGTTTCAAGGGTTTTCAGGCCATTTTTTCGGCACTCCGCAGAGGTTTCGCACAGGTTCTCCACATTCTTTCCACAGACCGCGCCGTCATGGCGTCGCCGCAGGCGGCGGCCCCGTCCGGGCCACCCAAAGCGCTGCCCGCCAGTCGTTCACCAGCCTCCCGAACCGCCGGATCCGCGCCTGCGGACACCCCGAACCACCTCCGAAGCGGGTTCGGCGGCACGCACGCCACCGAAAACCGCACCGCGGAGCCCTCCGTTCGCTACGAATTATCAAAAGAGCCAAAAGTTATTGCGAGCCAGTTCTGATCAAGGAAAGGTATCATCGCCCCTTAGATCCGGGCGAGCCGCTTTCATCGCTGCGGAGGTTGGCACGTTCATCAGTCCAGCCCGGTGGCCTTCACGGCTCCCCACTCATCCGGAAGGCATGCGGGTTCCCTGAATCCGCGAAGCGCTACACTTCCACGCTCCGGCACCGCAGTCGACCGCGCCAGCTGTACAACAGCATCCCGGCAGCGCACAATACCACCCACCGACCCAAGCCACACCCTCGCCTCACGCGAACGGCCACGACGAGCTACTACGCCATGGACCGGGAGAATCCGTGCTCAGCCGCAGAATCCCCAGCGACCACCACCTGCGATCTGCCCGAGCTGCGCCTCGTCAAGCCTGGGGATGGCCGGCAGCGTGAGATGGACGTTCCGCATGTCGTTTTCGTGGATGTGGAGATCAATGCCGTCGGGCACCTCGATGTCAAGTTCTCGGCCGATGACGGCCCTGGGGTCGGCCATGAGCTCAACCCGGAAATCGGCGTCCTCGCCGGCCCTGTCCGAAAGCCGCTTCCACATCGCCTCCGCGGACTGCATGGTGGTCTCGTTCATCTGCATTGCCTTCGCTCCTGTTCCTTTGGATCTCGTGGCTCCAGGTCCGAGCCACCCCTCGCGACACCTGACGTCGCAGGTTCGCTCACGGTAGAGCCGTATGGTCAGATCTTCAAGGGATGGAGTTAGGGGTATTGCATCAATGGCAGGCGTGGTTGCGCAGACGGCGACTGTCTGGTCCAAGCTGAGGAACAGTACGAACCAGAGAGCGGTACCCCTACCAGAGCCACAGCGGGGCCTTGCAGTGCCAAAGAAGCGGGGCTACGTTCCGGTTCCGAAGGGAACGCTACCGTTTCATGCGTGGAATCCTAGGAGGTGAGGAAGAAAGTCGTTGGCATCGCCCCCTTTTTCGGAGCGAGGGTGGAACCTAAGCGAAGGATGGTGTTGGCGTTGCGCTTGGAAGTGGGACATTCATCGGTTTGGCTGGGTTTTCGGCAGGCGTGGTCGAATTCGGCCAGGAACTCATCGCCACCGTTGACCAGGGGCGGAGTGAATAGGCATTCTGGAGTGACCTTCGTGGATGAATTCGATAGCGGCATTGGTGTTTGCGCAGGAATGAATTTCAACGGGGGGACCTCGGTGACGGGGTCTTTGGCATCCAATTTCCTGAAGACCGCTCCGTCTATGTGACAAGACTAGCTGGGGTGCAGGGAATAGGGTCGATGAACGCTGAAGAGCCTTGGGTTGTTGTTGAGGAGCGCCTCCTGGGCGAGGCGGATACTCTGGGCGCACTGCTCAGCGGACTCGGAAGCGGTCTGTCGCCTGCATTGATAGGTGCAGCCGAGTGGGTGCGGCTGGTTGACCGGGCGCGGGAAATGCCAGTGACCCTGGCGGCGCTACCGTTCGGGTTCGAACTGAATCTGCATGATGTCGGCTCAGGAGCGGATCTGGGCGTCACCCTCATCCAGGGGAGTCGTTCCGCAGCTTTCTTCGAGAAGGTGGCGCGATCCGCTGATGTGGCCTCTTCCGCAGCGCGCATCACCGGTCTGCTGAGCGAGGCCGATCAGCGGTGGTCGGCTGTGAGCCGTAGCGCCGGCGGACGAGCTGCACTGATGCTGGAATACGATATCGGTTCGGCTTCCGGAGGGCAACCGGATCCCGTTATCTTCTTCTATCCCATCGACGAAGGCGTGCTGGTGAATGATGGGGCGCACGACAGGTTTCGGGAATTCGGATCGGTTGCCCGAGCGGTGGTTACCGCAGCCGGAAAGCGATTCGACAGCGCTGCTGCCCGGTGGGTCGAACAGGTGCACCTCGCGCTGACACCGGGCACACGCATCGGCTCCCTAGGAGCGTTTCCGTCACGTGGTCGCGGCGTACGGCTGGCGGTGAACGGATTTCGGCGGGCACCTGATGTCACAACATTTCTGGAGCGCGCCCGCTGGCCTGGATCGCACGCGGTGGCAGCAGACACGGTGTCGCGATTCGAGGCGCACGGCGCTTTCTCGTTCCTGGGCCTCCACTTCGATGTGACCGACGAAGGGGTGGGTGCGCCGCTCGGAATTAGCTTTTACGCCACGGAGAAACCGCATCTGGCGACTGGCCGTGACTGGAAGGGGCTGTGGAATTGCTTGCGGGACCTGGGCATTGCGGTTCCGGCGAAACTCGACGCCATCATCGATGCACCATCGGGAGCGGAACTGTGGTTCGGCAGAACTGGCGCGTTTACGCTTCTGAAGGGAATCCACCACGTCAAGCTCGTCCTGCACAATACACGCATTGTCCAGGCCAAGGCCTATGCGTTTCGGGCACTTGGCCCTGTTCCCGACTGATAGAGGCACCACTCAGGTGCTTCCGGAAGGTGAGTTGCAGATAGGAGCTATCGCTGCTGGATTTTCTCTCTCGGGCCCGTTCATCGAGTCCAGCGCTTTCCCGTCCACCGGCTACCGGAGACGTGCGTCTGCCTCTGAATACTCTCCGTTCCTTACAGTCCGGAACCGTTTTGCAGGTGGCGGGGTTGTGGGCTCATGAAACTTGTCCTGCGCGGCCTTCAGGATTTTGCGTGGCAATGCGAGGGAAGCTCGCCAGAATCGACCGCTGCCTTGATCATTGGTCAGTCAGAGAGGCAGCGGAAAGCGGTGGCCCTCGCTGCCATTGCGCGAACAGGACGGTCACAGGCCAAGCGTCGCATCGCGATGGGTGCACCGTTTGCCATATGTTCTCAACGGATCGCATTCAGGACGGAAACGACGCCTCGAGAGTGGTCGTGCGACTGCCGGAAACAGTGCCGACGGCGTTCAGGTGGTTCGCCGGCGGCGGCCACCCGGGCCGGAACCACGGAAACGGATCCGCCAGACGTTATCCGGACCGAATTCACCACCTGCCGCTTTTCTGTCAGACGGATAGTGGGAGGGCTGACTCCATGAAATTGGAAATTCAATCACATGGATGACCAATGATGCAAACTCCGGGAAGCGAAAATCCGTACTTTCAGGACACCCTCAGCCTGGACTGGAGAGTCAGCAGATCCGCCCAGGTTTCCCGCTTCGCCCGCGGATTGCGCAGCAGATATGCCGGGTGGAACATGGGAATCGCGGGGCGGTCGAGCACCTGGTTCCAGTTTCCACGCAGCCTGGTGATGCCGCGTCGTCCAAGCAGCGCCTGACACGAAATATTGCCCATCAGCACAATGATCTCCGGTTTGGCCAGTTCTATGTGGCGGTGAATGAAGGGTAGCATCATACCTATTTCGTCAAGTTCCGGATCGCGGTTCCGGGGGGGGCGCCACGGTAGGATATTGGTGATGTAGAGGGCGCGTTCCGCATCCGTCTCCGTGCGGCTCATTCCTATGGCGTCGAACATGCGGTCCAGCAATTGCCCGGCGCGGCCAACGAAGGGTTTACCTTGAAGGTCTTCTTCCCGTCCTGGCGCTTCACCGATCACCATCACCCGCGCCGCAGGGTTGCCATCGGCAAAGACGGTGTTGCGCGCGCCATGTCTGAGTTCACAATGGGGGAAAGCGGCTACAGCCGCTTTCAGGCTGTTGAGTGTGTCTATGCCAGTCACGATTCTACGCGCCTCCTGAGCCGGATCCATCGTCTGTTTGGGGGCTGGCGGGGGAACTGCAGCCGCGGGTCTGGCTCTGTGAACCTTCGCAGACAGCTCATATCGATTCACAGGCATCTCGCAGATGACCTCGTCGACTCCAAGCTCGAGCTGCCATTCAAGAAGCGCCTTTGCCTGATGGTATGTCAGATCAGGTTCCATTGGTGCGACACTAACCCAACGCGGCGGGTATATGAACCGAATTCATCAATCGGTTATGTGATCGAAGCTGGAGTGTCCTCGATGGTAGGCTTTCCAGGGACTCCCTGACAGGGCAGGGTAAATCACGACCGACCTATCCGCCCGAAGACTCCACCTTGCCTGAACGGGCATGGCCACCTATAAACTGACAAAAATCGGGATTGGGGCACATGGGCTTTTGCCATACCCATCTATTGGGCATAGAGCACCTGGAATCACAGGACATAGTTGCCATACTCGATCTTGCCGACAGTTATGTCGACCTTAACAGACGCCAGGAAAAGCACGCGGACGCACTGGCGGGCCTGACCCAGATCAATATGTTCTTCGAAAATTCGACCCGCACTCAGGCCAGCTTTGAGATCGCCGGCAAGCGGCTCGGTGCGGATGTAATGAACATCGCCATGCAGAACACGAGCCTGAAGAAGGGTGAGACGCTGATCGACACGGCACTGACGCTGAATGCAATGCATCCCGACCTTCTGGTGGTGCGCCATCCCTGTTCCGGTGCGGTGAATCTGCTGGCGGAGAAAGTGAACTGTGCGGTCGTGAACGCAGGTGACGGACGGCATGAGCATCCCACTCAGGCGCTGCTTGACGGACTGACGATCCGGCGGGCGAAAGGTCGGCTCCATAGGCTGAACATCGCCATCTGCGGTGATATCGTGCATTCGCGTGTGGCACGGTCAAACATCCTGCTACTCGGAAAGATGGAGAGTCGCATCCACCTAGTCGGTCCGCCGACGCTGATCCCGGCAGATGCCGCCGAATGGGGCGTTGAGGTCCATGACGACATGGCTGAGGGCCTGCGTGGAGCGGACGTGGTGATGATGCTTCGGCTGCAGAAGGAACGCATGGATGGTGGATTCATCCCGTCGGAGAGGGAATATTTTCACAGATTCGGCCTTGATGCCGAAAAGCTGGGATTTGCTAAACCTGATGCAATCGTGATGCATCCGGGTCCAATGAATCGGGGTGTTGAGATTGACGGTACCATCGCCGACGACATCAACCGTTCAGTAATTCAGGAGCAGGTGGAGATGGGTGTCGCGGTGCGCATGGCGGCCATGGATCTTCTGGCCCGCAACCTGACGGTGGCGGCCACGGAGGTGGTGGCATGACCGGGATGTGCGTTTCCGGGACCGAGCACGGTGTCACGGATATGCGAACTGACCCTATGCTGTGCTGGAGAGTGCCAGATGGGTTGGAGATGCAGGTTCTGGCAGGGGTATCCCGACAGGGAGAAGGCCGGTGACCCTGCTTCTCGCAAATGCGAGGATTGTCGACCCGGAAGCCGGAACCGTCACTTCAGGATCTGTGGAAGTCGCGGGCGGGCGAATCAGTAGACTCCTCTGGAGTGGTGCAGATGTCACGACCGAAAATGTCGTCGACTGTGGAGGAAGGGTGCTTGCTCCTGGAATCGTCGACCTGGGCGTAAAGGTCTGTGAGCCGGGCGAGCGGCACAAGGAGAGCTTTCGCAGTGCCGGCCTCGCGGCTGCGGCGGGTGGTGTGACAACGATGGTAACCCGCCCTGACACGACTCCGGCCATTGACAGTCCTGAGCAGCTGGAATTTGTAGCCCGGCGGGCCGCTCAGGACGCACCGGTGAACGTTCGGCCGATGGCTGCTCTCACGAAGGGCCGCAACGGACGGGAGATGGTGGAGATCGGTTTTCTGAAGGATGCGGGAGCCGTGGCCTTCACTGACTGCGACTCAGTGATCATGGACGCCAAGGTGTATTCGCGATGTCTCGCCTATGCCAAATCGCTGGACGCATTAGTGATCGCGCATCCGCAAGAGCCAAGTCTCAGTTCTGGCGCGGCGGCGACGTCGGGAAAGTTCGCTTCGCTGCGTGGGCTGCCAGCGGTTTCGCCCATCGCGGAACGGATCGGGCTGGAGAGGGATCTGGCTCTGATCGAAATGACCGGATCGAAATACCATGCTGACAACCTGTCAACCGCAGCGGCACTGCCAGCGCTCAAACGCGCCAAAGCCGCTGGGCTTGATGTGAGCGCAGGCGTGAACGTCCACCACCTGACGCTCAACGAGCTGGATGTCGGTGATTACCGAACGTTCTTCAAGGTCAAGCCGCCACTTCGATCGGAAAGGGATCGTCTGGCGATGGTCGAGGCGACAGCGGACGGGCTTATCGATGTCATCAGTTCGATGCATACGCCGCAGGATGAAGAGTCGAAACGACGTCCGTTCGAGGAAGCTGCGAGCGGTGCGGTGGGGCTCGAGACCCTGCTTCCTGCGGCGCTTTGCCTCCACCATGAGGGTGCGCTGGATCTGCCACGGCTGTTTCGCGCACTTGCGTTGAATCCTGCCCGGAGGCTCGGACTTCCCTCGGGCCGCCTTGCAGTCGGTGCACCGGCGGATCTGGTGCTGTTCGATCCGGATTTGCCGTTCGTGCTCGACCGCTCTACGCTTCAGTCCAAATCCAGGAACACACCCTTCGACGGTGCCCGTATGCAGGGTCGCGTTCTGAAGACCTGGGTAGGAGGCCGGGAGGTCTATTCCAGGAGCTAACATGCCCACGGGCAGTCAGGACGGGCTGAAAGACTCGGGATGGATCTGATCGACTTGTGGAATATTCCGCGCCGCCTGAGGGTTGGCATCCGTTACGTGAAGGAAGATTGGTATGGAACCGGTGCAGATCATTGCTAGCGCGGCTCTGGCCTATCTGCTGGGCTCGGTGCCGTTCGGGCTTGTAATGGCTTGGCTGTTCGGTCTGGGAGACCTAAGAAAGATTGGATCGGGAAACATCGGCGCAACCAACGTGCTCCGCACCGGTAACAGGCTGGCAGCGATGCTAACGCTCCTGGGCGATGCGGGCAAAGGTGCGGCAGCGGTGATTGTCACGCGCTGGTTGGCGGGAGAGAGCGTGGCCGGTTTCGCCGGACTGTTCGCAATGATCGGACATCTGTACCCGGTGTTTCTGGGCTTCAGGGGAGGAAAGGGCGTTGCGACCTTTCTGGGCACGCTTCTCGCGCTAAGCTTTCCGGTAGGGGCCTTTGCCTGCGTAATCTGGTTGGTGGTCGCTGGAATTTCCCGCATCAGTTCACTCTCTGCGCTTTCCGCAGCCGCACTGGCGACAGTCTGTGCGGCCTTTCTCCATCACTGGCACCTGGCGGTTCTGGTTGGCGTCATGGCCCTACTGGTCTTTGTGAAGCACTCGGCGAACATCCAGCGTCTCTGGCAAGGGACGGAACCCAGGATCGGAAGGTAGTTGCGCAGTGGCGAAAGGCCCGGAAATGGCGGCACCATATGCTACGGTCATTCCTCCCGAACCAGACAATGCGTCCGGTTGCTCCATGACTTTCACAAGCCGGGCACGATACGTGCGACCAAGGTGTCACAAGGCCATTGGGGCGGCTCAGTATCGTGGATTTGCTTCGGTTGTGAGCGGCGCGCGGCAAATGGATATGGTTTGCAGGCGATCAATAACTGCATTCATCGTAAATCCGGCTAAGGTCGCCCTGCCATTCACTATTGTAGCGGTCGAGTAGTTCGTCGGCTGGTGTTTTGCCCGACTCAAGGCTTTCCTCAAGCGCGTGAAGGAAGTGGCGCTCGTCCGGAACCATTCCTCCCAGTCCCGGACAGGCACGGGATTTGAGCCCGGCCTTGGAAATGGCAACCGCTTCGGCCGCGAGTTCAGGCATTCGGATTCCGTCAGCCTGCGCCTGCAGCCCATCAACCGAGGCGGCGACGCGCAGCCTTTCGCGGGTTTCCTGATCCCAGTCCTTTACCAGGTCCCATGCAGCATCAAGCGAGGTCTGGTCATAGGTCAGTCCAACCCAGAAAGCGGGCAGGGCGCAAAGACGCCGCCAGGGTCCACCATCCGCCCCACGCATTTCGATGAATTTCTTGACACGCGCCTCAGGAAACAGCGTGGTCAGGTGGTCGCCCCAGTCAGCGAGCGTAGGCGTCTCACCCGGCAGTGCCGGCAATGTGCCGTTCAGGAAATCCCTGAAGGACTGGCCAAGGGCGTTAATATATCGTCCGTCACGGTACACGAAATACATTGGAACATCAAGCGCATACTGTACCCACTGCTCGAAACCGAACCCGTCCTCAAACACAAAGGAGGGAATACCTGTGCGGTCGGCGTCAAGATCTCGCCAGATCCGACTGCGCCAGCTCTTGTGGCCGTTAGGCTTTCCTTCGAAAAAAGGAGAATTGGCGAATAGAGCGGTCGCCACAGGCTGCAGGGACAATGCCACACGCAGCTTTTTTACCATATCGGATTCGGATGAAAAGTCGAGGTTCACCTGCACCGTACAGGTGCGGTACATCATCTGTGTGCCATGGGTTCCGACGCGGCCCATATATTCCGTCATCAACCGGTATCTGCCTTTCGGCAGTATCGGCATCTGTTCATGGGTCCATTCAGGTGCGGCTCCGAGTCCGATGAATCGCGCACCTATTCCGTCAGCGATTTCCCGAACTTCCCGTAGATGCTGGTTCACCTCATCGCAGGTCTGGTGAATCGTCTCCAGGGGCGCACCGGACAGTTCAAGCTGTCCACCGGGTTCCAGGCTGACATTCGCACCGCCTTTTGCGAGACCGATGATATTCTTTCGCTCATAAAGTGGTGACCATCCAAACCGGTGACGCAGGCCTTCGAGAACCGCACGAATCGAACGGGGACCATCATAGGGCAAAGGCAGGCGCGTCTCGGCGCAATAGCCGAATTTCTCATGCTCAGTACCAATGCGCCACTCGTCGCGTGGTTTGCAGCCCTCGGCGATGTATGCGGCGAGCTGGTCGTGCCCTTCGACGGGAGCGCCGCCTGTTTGGGGAATTGACATTGGGAACACACCCTTCCTTCAGCGGCGAATTTCGCGAGAGAACTGGGCGCAAAGTCAAACGATGTCAACGCCGTTGACAGTTTCAGACTGCCATATGTGCTCATACGATCGGCCAGGGCTCATGAAAGTTCCTGGACTGGCCTCTCTGCAGCGCCGGTCCTGACCTCATTCATGCAGGCTCGGGAATTGGTTCCTAGTGTCTGGGGACTACAGGATGGTTTGGGCGGCACCGTTTCATCGGTCGGCACGATCGCACATGGATCCCAGGTACTTTCCGTAACAGCTATCCGAAACCTGATGGTGATCGAGGCCGCCTTGGTAACCCGGACGGTTCCACCTCTTCTCTGGCCGACATAGCGGTTGCCGGGGCCATGCTCGGGTTCTCGGGCGGATAGTACGTTCCGTTGCCGGTGACGCCTCCGTTGCCATGCAGCATGGTCGTGCTACCATCCAATATGTTCTCGCCGCGAAGGGCCGCCGCATTGCCGCGCAGAGCGGAACGTTCCCCGAGCAATTCGCCAAAGGCGTGTAGGCACCCCCTGTCGGCGGCATTCCGTGCGTCGATGTAGTCCTGTTTCTCCGAAGCGCCGATGATCGGTGGGAATTCGCCCGCCTTCGCATATGCGAAGGCCATGAGTAATCGGGCGACCCGGCCGTTGCCATCCTGGAATGGGTAAATCCGAACGAATTCGTGGCGCAACCAGGCGGCTTCGATCTCTTGAGCGAGGTTAAGATTGGCATGACCGGCAAGCAAATCCAGGAACCGATCGATTTCACTCTGCACCTGTTCCGGCGGGCAGTATTCGTGAACCACACCGTCTGGGCGGCGGGGATTGTTGGAGCGAATTATCCATTGTCCTTTGACAAGCGGTATCTCCACTCTGTTGCCGAAGGGATCAACCCCAACGGCTGTGTCCTGGTGCCGGGTCAGCAGGGCATGCCATTCCCTGATTGCCGACCCGCTCAGCGGCCGCTCTTCCCTGACATGGGCGAACAGCATCTCCAGCGCCGATTCCTGATCCTGGAGCAGTCCCCTGAGCGTGTGGTCGGCGATCATCGTAACGAAGTGCCCCGACCTTACGCTCTCGAATCCTTCGGTAACCAGTGTCTTGGTGATCCCCTTCCGAAGCAGGTAGAGCCCTCAATCTGCCCGGTTTCAATAGCAAATGCCCGTCTCTGCTCCCTTAGCCACACATCCATCAGGGAGCGATCGACCGCTGGATTCTCGAGCCGTCGCCGCATGTCGACCCATCGGTGCATCGCCTTACGGGACCCTCGAAGGACCAGTTCCGACACTCTGCTGGCAGATCACGAACCGGCCTCCAGATGGCCTCGGCAGGCTTATTTCGGCAAATCTGAACCTGGCTGACCATCAGGCCACCTCCGCCTTTCCCTGGTTCACGAACTGGACCTTCGCCACCGTCTGCCCGCACGGAAGCATGGCCCCATGGGCCAGGATGTTCGCCGCTGCACTCAGGCCGGCATCGGTGTCCTGGCCACAGGCCATACGTTCGAACTCCACCTGCAGCCCACGGCTTAGGTGGCCGCGCCGCATGCAGTGAAGGTTCGGCCCGGACAGGCTGGATTCGCAACTATAGTCCAGTGCACCCTGTGGGCAGGCTCTCACCGAACTCTCGTTCAGTCAGTCACATGCATCTTCGGGTTGAACCCATCCTTCTGATACCCGTTTGAAAGTCATCAGGCAGGATTAGAAGGAATTTGAGTCAGCGAGTTTCGCTGACGGTCCTCGCACAGGTGTGAAAGACAATTATCCTTGCCTGCAGAGTGCGGAGATCTGGCAAACGGAAGCTGGCCATGGGGTTGACTAAGTTCCATTCCAGACGTTCGCACCGAATTCCGGTCGCCAACTCTGCCTTTCGATGCCCTTTCCCGATTCAGAAATCGAGGACTGGAACATGTCTGTCATTCCGATATGTTGGTCGCTGGTCCGAAACGTTCCAGCATTCGCTTCAGGATCTGGTCACGGGTCTGTCGGTAGGCATCCAGCCTGTCCTCCCGCCGTGACCCTAGGCCGGTGGGGTCAAGGACAGGCCAGTACTCCACTTCCAGATGGAACACCCGGGTCATTTCCAGCGCCTGGCGCTGACTCGCTGGTGACAGCGCCACGACCAGATCGAATCCGGACAGATCGTCGCCCCATGCCTGCATTTCATCGAAGGATCGGACACGGTGACGGGACAGCTCAACTCCAAGTTCCTGACAGACCGATATGGCAAATCCGTCAATTTCGAGATCATTGCGGACACCTGCTGACTGAACGTAGACATCCTGCCCATAGAACTTCTTCATCAAGCCTTCCGCCATCGGACTTCTTACCGCGTTGTGATCGCAGCAAAACAGCACCGAGGAAGGAAGGTGGCCAGGCATTCCGCCTAGCCTCCCCAATGCAGGACGCAGATCAGTGTGAATAACCGGCGTGCCGTGTCGACATCGACGACGGCCTTTCCGTCCAGACGCTCCTGCAAAAGCCGCGCCCCTTCATTATGGATGCCGCGCCGGGCCATATCGATTGCTTCGATCCGGCTTCGCGGTAATCTCTTCACCGCGTCGAAATAACTTTCGCAGATCTGGAAATAGTCCTTGACCGTCTGCCGGAAAGGTCCAAGGGACAGGTGGAATTCCGCTACATCTGAACCGTCGACAGTCCTGATGCTGAATACAAGCCGTCTGTCGCGAATGGAGAGATTGAGATCATACGGACCATCAGGCACTGTTCTGCCGTTCCGTTCCGGAATCGAAAAGGAATTTTCCTCTAACAGGTCGAAGATCGCCACCCTGCGCTCCTGCTCAATCTCCGGTGTCGGTGGAGGCAGGCCACTATCATCAATGGTGACATTCCCTAGATCGGATGTGCGGGCCGACATCAGGGCGCCTCTTGGTTGAGCCGATCAAGGCGGGCGCGGATGCTCAGGCCATGGGCCTGAAGCGACTCCGAAGCGGCGAGTGTTTCCGCCGCGGGGCCTATGGCAGCGAGTGCCGTCGGCGTCATTCGTGCATAAGTCGTGCGCTTGAGAAAGTCGAGGACGCTGAGACCGGACGAGAAGCGCGCCGACCTTGCCGTTGGAAGGACATGGTTCGGCCCCCCGACATAATCGCCAATCGCCTCTGGAGTGAAGGCTCCGAGAAAGACCGCGCCCGCATGGCGCACATTCTGAGCGAGGGCCTCGGAATCCTCCACGCAGATCTGCAGGTGCTCCGGTGCAAGCCGGTTTGAAAGGCTGACCCCCTGGTCCAGAGATTCAACCGTAATCACGGCACCGAAGTCACGCCAGCTCGCGCCGGCAATGTCGCGCCGTTCAAGTGTCGTAAGCGAGGTCTCCACCGATCTGGCCACTTCCTGAGCAAATGATTCATCGTCCGTGATCAGAATCGATCGGGCGCTTGCATCATGTTCGGCCTGGGAAAGCAGGTCGATGGCGACCCAGCCCGGGTCATTGTGACGGTCGGCGATGATAAGGACTTCGGATGGTCCCGCGATCATGTCGATTCCAACCTTTCCGAAGACCTGCCGTTTTGCCGCCGCGACATACGCGTTGCCGGGGCCGGCAATCTTGTCGACGGGCCTTACCGATTCAGTGCCGTAGGCCAGCGCCGCGATTGCCTGCGCACCGCCAAGTCGATAGATCGTATCGACACCCGATAGCCGTGCCGCAAGAAACACCAGTGGGTTGGTCTCCCCATCGGGTGTCGGAACGGTGATCGATACCCGATCAACGCCCACCACACTGGCTGGAATGGCATTCATCAGAACCGAGGATGGATAGCTTGCCAGCCCTCCCGGAACGTATAGACCCACTGCCTCGACCGGTGTCCAGCGCCAGCCAAGCGTGGCGTCTGCGGCATCGGTCCAGACTGCGTCTTCAGGAACCTGTCGGAGGTGGTAGTCGCGGATTCGTCTGGCGGCCAATTCAAGGGCTGCCCGCTCGGCCGCGGAAACACGGGAGCATTCGGCATCGATCTCCGACTCCTGAAACGCAAGTGACTCAGGCGTAAGTTCAAACCTGTCGAATCTAGCGGTCAGCTCGATCAACGCCGCATCGCCACGTTTCCGAACGTCTGCAATGATGGCTGCGACCTCCGCATCCACAACCGGGCTGTCCTCCCGTTTCATGGACAGGAGCGCGGTGAACCGCGATTCGAATTCCGGATCCGTGATCGACAGAAACTGAGGCACCTGTCATTGCTCCGGATGGTTTGGCACTGATCGCGAAGGCGCGATATATGGTTTCGTAACATCCTTCAGTTTGACGTCCAGCGCCTCGATTTCCGCTGCAATCTTGCCATCGCCCGCCAAGGTTAGCAGGATCCTGCCGGCGCCTTCCCGTCCCGCCTCGAAGCCGAGAGACAGCAATGACAGAATGAGCGATTCGTCGCCGGGTGTTATGCCCTGGCTGCTCAGCCCAATGACCTCATTGATGACTAGCAGGGAACGCACACGCTCCGGCTCACTCCGGCCCGGATCTTCCCAGCGAAACCTGTTCAGTAACATGGCGAAGCGCCGCTCCTTGGCATGCCATGCCATCTCCGAAGCCGGAAACACCGCGTCCTGTACAAGTGCGGAGATCACCTGCAGGTCTTCTGGGCTGAGCGCCTGTAGACGAAGCGGCAGCTCGTACCCGTCCAGGAAGCGCGCGTCCTCTGTCATTCTATCCTGATCCGCTCTATCTCTGCCCCGAGGGCGCTGAGCTTGTCTTCAACATGTTCGTAGCCGCGGTCGAGATGGTATACCCTGCTGACCATGGTCTCTCCTTTAGCTGCGAGTCCGGCTAGGATAAGAGACACCGAGGCGCGTAGATCCGTCGCCATCACCGGGGCACCTTTCAGCTGTTCGACTCCGGTCACTTTGGCATGACCGCCCTGGACATCGATGTTCGCACCCATACGTATCAGTTCCGGCGCATGCATGAACCGATTCTCAAAGATTGTCTCTTCCAGCATGCTGGTTCCGTCGGCTATGCACATCAAGGCCATCATCTGTGCCTGAAGATCGGTGGGAAAGCCAGGAAACGGGGCGGTTCTCACATTGACTGGCTTAATCCGGGAATCCTCCCGCCGCACCTTCAGTCCACGCCTGGTTTCGGTGATTTCGATGCCGGCCCTTTCCATCGTGTCGGATAGTGCGCCCACAAGTTCGCGACTTCCGTCAAGGAGTTCGACCTCTCCTCCCGTGATTGCTGCGGCAATCATGTAGGTGCCTAGTTCTATCCGATCTGAAATGACGCGATGCGTCGTTCCACACAGTCTTTCGACCCCCTCGATGGTTATCGTGGAAGTGCCCGCGCCCCTGATTCGCGCACCCATGGCGATCAGGCAATCCGCCAGCGCTTTGGTGTCAGGCTCGCGTGCGGCGTTGCTGAGAACAGTGGTGCCTTGGGCAAGCGTAGCGGCACACATGACGTTCTCGGTGGCTCCGACAGAGACTGTCGGAAACTCGATTTCCGCCCCTTTGAGGCCATTCTTCGCGCTGGCGTGGACATATCCGTCTCTCAAACTGATCGTTGCCCCCATCTCTTCAAGCGAAGCCAGATGCAGGTCGACCTTGCGCGCTCCGATCGCGCAACCGCCCGGCAGGGACACCACCGCTTCGCCGCAGCGTCCGACCAGAGGGCCGAGAACATTGAACGAGGCGCGGAGTTTTCGAACGATGTCGTAATGCGCCTTTCGATTCACGACTTCCGCTGCGTTGAGAACCATCGCCCGCCCGCCCTGCAGGCGCACAACCTCGCAGCCAAGGGATTCCAGTAGCAGTGTGAGCGTTGCCACATCGGATAGTAGCGGTACGTTGGTCAGCGTCAGGGGCTCCTCGGTCAGGAGCGCCGCGCACATGAGTTTCAGGCAGGTGTTCTTGGCTCCCGCAATTGAAATTTCTCCCTTGAGTGCGTTTCCGCCTTTAACGATGATCGAATCCATTCCTGCCCCAGCCCGTCTGCCCGCCTGCGCCTATTCTTTGCGCTCTTTTGATTCGGCCCGTGCTCGTGCCTGGGCCTTGCGCTTTGCCATATTGGCCTTAAGTGCCGCTTTCAGCCGTTCCTCGCGGCTGTTGGAGATGCGCTCTCCGTCTTTCTTTTCACGCGTTGCTGTCATGCCCAGCTCTTTATCCCAGTGGGGCGGCAGCGTCCAGATTACGCTTGCGGTCAGGTGAGTTTGCAACTAACCATCCCGCTGTGCGCTGCCGTAGCTCAGGGGTAGAGCACTCCCTTGGTAAGGGAGAGGTCGAGAGTTCAAATCTCTCCGGCAGCACCATAGTCCTCCACGAATTGGGAATTCGGATTGGCTCGGCTTCGAGAGCATGGATTTGCGGCCGGATTGTCCTCTGCATTGGGCGTAAGATCCGATTCCAGGGTGAGCTCGTCAATTGATCCAGCCTACGCCCTTTCACCTGAATGCGGGATGCCTGGCAGGGGTGTGTTCGGATCTGCATGGCGCCGCCAGCGTGATCGGAATGGTTGTTCAGAACAACTCCATAATCCGGGCCGTGTGGGATTCGGGCAACGATGAATACAATTTTCGCGCTGGGCGAAACTCAAGCCGGACCGTGCCACCATTTCTGGCCATTTGTCGCAGTCAGGCTTTGGTGCGGCCGGTTCCTCGATCATCCGTCGCATTAGTTCCGGTCTATTTCTGGACGGGTACGCAGCGGTGAATTTGCATCCGGGGCCTGTGAGTGCGAAGCGGTTCGGAAAAGGGATTGCGTGAGACCGCTCAGCGGCTTATCAACCCGGAATGTGCCGGTGTAGCTCAGCTGGTAGAGCAATGCATTCGTAATGCATGGGTCGGGGGTTCGAGTCCCTTCACCGGCACCACCAGGCAGTGACGTAACCGCACTTCCTGTGCCATTCGGCGCCACAGCAGGCGACTTCGTGCAGTGTCTTCGGGACGCATTGTCGTATGGTCGATGTCTATGCTGTCTCAGTAAATGACTTGAGAATTTCCGGGTAGTCCCAGCCCGAAGCGCAACGACCGAACCGCTCCAGAATGAGGGTGTAGGAATGAGACGGGCGGTGGAGGCTTTAGCCCTTGGCCAACAGATTCAGCACCAATGTCAGCGACAATCCCGTTGAGCAGGAGCGTTGAGTAACCGATCAGGTAGCGTGAATGTGCTGAAGAGCCACTGCTGTCCCACCATCGCAATGCTCTCCTGTCGCAGGCACTCTGACATCCGTTCCAGGCTTCAGCGCGCCGCCAACATCTCTTCCCCCATCCCCCAAAGTTCCATAATCATCATGCGTAGAAGCGACGAACCGTTCGAAATTCCACATGGCTTTGTCCGCGGCCGTCGTACCCCATTTCCCAGGCTGCGCAGGAAGCGCAAGGGTCCAGTTCCCACGCGGCATTTCAATGTGGATAACCACTTAACCCAACCCCTGGCTGGACCTATGGATGAACGTGAGGCGTGGATCGCGGTTTTCAGCAAACGGTTGAGGGAATCACGTAAGGTCATCGGCGGAGGCCGTGAAACGGTGCGGTGATGCGACGGATGGCGCTGGATCTGGTGAGGTCCGCGAAAGAGCGGAAAGTGCCGAACTTCAGGATGGAATGGGCGCTGAGATGGGGAGAACAAAAATAGATCATTCCAAACTGAGACGCTACCAAGCTTTAGCACCGTCCCTTTTCTCAGTTCCGACTATGGTAGTGGTCTTGACGAAAGCACGCTGTGAAGACAACTGGAAACCGCTATGCGTGAAGCTGGGCATTAGGATGCAGTGATGGCCAAACTTATGAAAGCTCTGGTGAAATCCCGTCCCGAACCCGGACTCTGGTTGGAATTCGTACCGGTACCGAAGCCTGGGCCGCAGGATGTAATGGTCAGGGTTCGCAAATCCGCCATCTGTGGTACCGACATACATATCTGGAAGTGGGACGAATGGTCGGCCAGGACGGTGCCCGTGCCAATGGTTGTCGGGCACGAGTTCTGTGGAGAGATCGTTGAACTCGGTTCTGCCGCATCGCGATACCAGGTTGGCCAGCGCGTCTCAGGTGAAGGGCATATCGTCTGCGGTTCCTGTCGAAACTGCCGGGCTGGACGGGGGCATCTCTGCCGCAACACTCTTGGCATCGGTGTCCATCTGCCAGGCAGTTTCGCCGAATACCTCGTGATTCCAGAGGCGAACATCGTTCCTGTCCCGGACGGCATTCCCGATGAGGTCGCTGCAGTGTTCGATCCGTTCGGTAACGCGGTTCACACCGCGTTGAGTTTCGATCTTGTAGGGGAAGATGTGCTTGTTACCGGTGCCGGCCCGATTGGAATCATGGGAGCGCTGGTTGCGCAGAAAGTTGGTGCGCGGAAGGTGGTAATCACCGATATTGCCCCCTATCGGCTTGACCTTGCGCGGAAAATGGGAGTTCAGAATGTGGTCGATTCCAGGCGGCACTCTCTGCGCGATGTGATGGACAGGATCGGAATGACCGAGGGATTCGATGTTGGGCTGGAGATGTCCGGTGCGGCAGAGGCCATGCGCCAGATGATCAGCCATATGAACAATGGCGGCAAGATCGCCCTGCTGGGAATCGCACCGACCGAATTTGCGGTCGACTGGAATGAGATCATTTTCAAGATGCTGCACGTGAAAGGCATCTACGGGCGGGAGATGTACGAGACCTGGTACAAAATGATCGCGCTGGTGCAGTCGGGACTGGATCTGAGCGATCTCATTACGCACCGCATTGACATTGACGCGTTCGAGGAGGGCTTTGCTGCCTTGATTTCCGGTGAGGCCGGGAAAGTTGTGATGGATTGGGGTGTTCAGGACGGATCAAGGCCATGAGCTGGGTTGCAATGCTGGGCTTTCTGATCGATCGGCTGTCGCATCATTGGTCATCCTGTCCATGACCGGTGCCTCGATAGGTGGATGGCTTCCATTTCCTGACCATGTCCGCGGTCCCTACATTTTTGTCCCGTCAGCCATTACACTTGCCCGGAGTGTTCAACCCACCCATGAAGCCGGTTGGGCTGTTCCCGAGCTCCCTCGCGCATTCATCCGCCCCGGAACTGTCGGCGGTGCCCACTCAGACGCGTCCTCATGAACTGGCTTCTCCTGGTACTCGGCGCCGCTGCTGGTGGTTTCGTAAATGGTCTTGCAGGCTTTGGAACGGCGCTGTTCGCGCTTGGGTTTTGGCTGCAGTTCCTTCCGCCCGTTAAGGCAGTTGCGATGGTGGTCGTGGTTGCCACGGTTTCCGGGCTGCAGGGTGTCCTGCTTGTTCGCCGCACAATTCGGGAGCATTTCCGTCGGCTTGCATTCTTTCTGCTCCCAGCGCTTCCTGGCATCCCAATCGGCGCTGCGGCGCTCTCATTCATTGAGCCTCGGATTCTCAAACTCGTTGTCGCGGGGTTCATGATGCTCTACGGAGGATTTTTCTTTCTGCGGCGCGGCCTTCCCCGAATTGATCGTCCGATGCCGTTCGGAGATGTCGCCATCGGGTTTTTCGGTGGCGTCCTCGGCGGCGCGGCCTCCCTGTCGGGTGCCCTGCCAACCATGTGGTGCGCCCTGCGTGCCTGGCCGAAGTCCGAAACACGGGCGGTGCTTCAGCCCTTCAATGTCACCGTCCTTGGTCTGGCAGCTGTGGTATTCGCCGTCCGCGGCGTCTATACAACTGAAGTTCTGGTGCTGCTCGCCGTTGCTGTGCCCGTCTCAGTCCTTTCGGCTCAAGCCGGGATAGCGGCATTCAAGCGGTTGCGGGATGACCAGTTCCGTTGGCTGCTGGTTGGCCTGATGTTTGCCTCTGGACTCACGCTTGTACTGAGGGAGATGATCTAGACCGCAATTGATCAATGACATTCGGGCTGGATGAAGAATTCATACTGTCCACAAGATTCTCGTGATGAAAGCCCTCAACATGCAGAGCCGAGGTTCGAGTAATCAAAGCATCTAGCGGACTGATTTGTTGAGTCCCTCTCGGGGCGCATTCAGTTGAGACTTCCCATACATGCTCCGACACATTTACGGAAGCGCCAATGATTGCGTGTAGGTCCTATCCGATCATCTCATCGGATCTGTTGTCGGTCTCGCCAAATCGTTTCAGGACGGCGGGCTTCAGCCCTTGATAGATCTGGTCAAGGTTTCGGTTGATCTTCTCGTTCTCCCGTTCAAAGAGACAGTTTCCGTCAAGATCGGAAGCTACGATGAACGGCCCCATGCGCCGCGCCCGAAACACCCACATCGCCTGTGCAAGCCCAAGTTCGTCTTTCCAGTGGACAGCATCCACTTTCTCCATTCCGCGTCCGAGGAGGGCACCCGTTCCATATCCGACCGTTGACAGATATACCGCTCCATTGGGCGCGAAATATCCTCGATAGTCCTTCGAAGACATGCCACCCTTTCCAATGATCAGCTTTGCGCCGGTTCTTTCCATCCACTCAGGAAGCCATTTGGCAAACCGGAACGATGCGGTGGCGGTCACCGCGCCGATGTCCAGCGTACCATCCTCGCGAACCGTTGCCGCAGGCGAGCAGTGGAAATTCGCCGCGCTTTGAGCCGGCAGGTCCATCGGGATGTCGGCACCGTCCTCCAGCGCCCGCATATACACGCCTTCACGGGCAGTGTAGATCAGCCCGGTGAGAAACACCACATCTCCCAGCGCCAGCGCGGAGAGTGAATCCTCTGACGGCGTCGTGCTAAGTTCCACCTCGCGCAGTTTCATTCGGCCGCTTCCAGCATTGACTCCCACTCCACGGTTGCCCGCCGCTGGTAAGGGGTGAACCAGTCTGGGTCGGTGCGATGTTCGACCCGCCCATCGGGGAATAGCCGCGCCACCGCCCTTCGCGACGACAGACAGAAGGTATGCATCGACATCTGCATCGCTCCGGTGTGGCAATAGGCAACCTCTATGTTGCAGTCGATCACCATGTTTCTGCCGACAAATCCCATCGCGCCCATGCCAATGGAATTGCCCAGTTCCTTTAGTTCGTCCTCCAGTGCAGCGATTCGTGGGTCCGGATTTCTGCTTCCGACTATGCGCAGGCATGCGGCGCGCTTTCCAAGCACCATGCAGGTATCCTTGCACCCGCCCAGCCCAATCCCGATGATCGCTGGCTGACAGGCAAGTCCGCGCTTTCCGAACGCAACCAGGCAGTCGAGATAGAAGCGCTTGATCGCTCCAATTCCGTCGCTTGGAAACAGCATTCGGTAGTCAGTGCCGAAAAGCCCGCCCTTGTGGACGGTTATCAGGTCAATCCAGTCTCCATGCGGTTCGAAACCGAACTCGATCTCAGGCGCACCTATCCCGACATTGTTGTCGTTGTCGGTTCGCCACAGCGGATGGACCCGATTGGGGCGTAGCGGCACATCATGGGTCGCGTTCGCCGTCGCGCGACGCAGAACTGTCTCAAGAGCCACCATTCCGCCCTCTACACGGGCATCGTTGCCCACCTTGACATACCAGCGGGGCGTGCCGGTATCGCCGCACATGGCCCGACGGTCCTCCTTTGCCGCTTCGTAGTTTTCCAGCATGGCCTGCAGAACGAATGACGACAGTTCGCCGTCCTCGGTATCCGCGGCCGCCTTCAGCCCGGTGAGGTAATCCTGTGGAATCTCGATCGCAGCCTTCGCCATCAGCTCCTCGGCGGTTGACTGGATCAGGCCTATTGGAATCACAGCGCTGCCCTTTCCCGTTTCCCGTAAACGTTACGCTCCGGGTGATATGCGGTCATGTCATGACGGTCGGCCCGCCCTAGAATCTGATCTTCCAACGCCTCAGCAATTATGGGCGCGAGCGTCATGCCACTATGTGTCGCGGCTACCCATAGCCCCATGGGCCCCACCGCGCCGACCAAAGGAAGCCCGTCAGCAGGGATTGGCCGGTCGCGGCGAACGGTTTTCGTTACCTTCAGCTCCGACTCGCCGGGCAGCAAGTCCGTCAACGCTTTCAGGGCATCCTCGGCCATCAGGTCATCCCCTCGGTCAGGCGTTTTCGAGAGCGACGAAGACATCAGTATCGCGCCTGTGCTATCCTGCCAGAAATCAAGTTTTGGTGTAGCCATCACGAATGGGATTTGGTTCTGGGACGGCGAGGTATGCATCAAGATGCCAGGGCTCCGATGAAGAGGGAGGTCGACGCCTACTTCCCCCAATAGAGTGCGGCTGTCATTGCCTGCGGTGACGATGATCAGTTCACCTGCAATCTGGTAGCCATCGTCAAGATCCACGCCGCTTACCGCTCCGCCCTAGGCTCGGATTCTGGAAACCCGGCCTGGCACTATGTTCACACCGAATGACCGAGCCCGTTGAAGCATCCACGTCGTGATCCGCTCCGGATGGGCGGTGCCCTCGTGAGGTGCCAGCAGGGCGGCCTCCGGCGCGTTCTCCATCTGCGGAATCCGTCTTGACAGTTCGCGGGCATCGAGAACCTTTACGGGCCAGCCGAGGCTGTCCAACAGCACCGAATGCGTGTTGATGGCGTCTGGATTCTTTCCGAAATAAAGCGCTCCGAAAAACCTCACAGGGCAGTTTGGATGTATATCCGCCAGACGGTGCCACAGATGCATGGATGCGAGCCGCAGCTTCCCATATGCAGGATCTGAGGTCGAAGAAACATTCAGCCACGCAAGCGATCCCGCTGAGGCGCGACTGTCATCCACCATTGGATCTATCAGGGTTACGTCCACGGATGCCAATGCAAGCTGGCACGCGGTAGTCGCGCCGAGGATTCCACCTCCAATGACCAGAACGTGCGGCTTGTTCACTTCATCTTGTCCTATCGCTCAGGGGACGCCATCTGCCAGAGCACCCAACTGTCCCAGGTGTCCAGGTGTTTCAGTTCCGTATCGCTTCCAAAGTGGTGCGGGGGGTGCCCTTCGATGCCGTGATCCAGCTTGATGAATGGTTCCGCTTCCCGACATGGTGCGTCCATGGAGAAACGAATGGTCGGTAAGGCTATCCCACGCATCTGTATTTCCGGTTTCAGTTGGGGTTCAGTATCCTAGGGCGCAGCCATCCTTTCGTGGATCCGACCCCCCTTCGAGAACGTCAAGGTCGTGATTGATGCGAATTGCCTGCGCACCGCCAATGCCGGTTTCGGGTCTGGTTATGGTATGACCAAGCTCGGTCAGTTTAGCGCATACCGTATCTGGGTAACCGTTCTCCATCTGCAGCAGGCCATCGTCGAAGAATGACCGCGGCGCATCGATGGCGGATTGCGGGTCCAGTCCAAAGTCGATCAGGTTTGTGACGAATCGTGCATGGCCGCAGGCTTGGTACTGCCCACCCATCACCCCGAATGGCATCAGCACCCGCCCACCGCTCTTCAGCATGGCAGGGATGATCGTGTGCATCGGGCGTTTTCCAGCCATGGCTTCGTTGGGGTGGCCGTCAGCCAGCGTGAACCCGGCTCCACGATTATGGAACAGGATGCCGAATTTCTCCGATGCGATTCCGGAACCGAAGCTGTGGAAGATCGAATATATCAGTGACACCGCCATGCGGTCTCTGTCCACAACGGTGATATAGACGGTATCACGATGCACCGCCTCGGTGACGTTCGGGTCCAAAGTCATGGCGCGTCCGGGATCGATCAGTGATGCGAGCCGCTTCGCGGTCTTCGGTGCCAGCATGTGGTTGAGGCGCGCTGTACGGTCGGGGTCGGCGATGAAGCGGTTTCGCGCATCATAGGCAAGTTTCGTCGCTTCCGCCTCGATATGGGCACGCAATGCACCGAAGGGATCCATTGCCGCAATGTCAAACTCCGCAAGGATGTTCAGAAGCAGGATTGCCGCCGCGCCCTGGCCATTGGGGGGGTGCTCCTCAAGTTCGATGTTTCCGTATGTGCCGCTGATTGGTACCGTTTGGTCGCTTCGGGCTGCGGCAAGGTCGTCCAGCGTATGGGCACCGCCCAGTGCATTCAGGCTGCTGACCATGTCCTCGGCCACTTCGCCATCATAGAAGGCCGAACGACCGCCCTGGGCAATGCGGCGTAGAACCTCAGCCTGTCCTGGATGCCGGAACATGGCGCCGATCCGTGGAGCCTGGCCTCCATCCAGAAAGTAGCTGCGTGCCACGCCCTGAAGCGTGTTGGCATGAAGTGCCCAGTCGAATGCGACGCGGGGCGCCACCGGAACGCCGGCCTCCGCATAGGAGATCGCGGGAGCAAGCACGGTTTCCAGTCCCAGCAGCCCGTAATCGGAGATGAGCGTGCAGAATGCGTCGACCGCGCCGGGGACCGTCACGGCTTCCGGGCCACCCAACGGAACTGTAGTGTGGCCTGCCGCACGCATGGATGCGGCGCAGAGTCCGGCTGGAGCCCGACCTGAACCGTTGATCGCGACGATCCGCTCTTCGCCCGCTGGCTTGACGAGAGCGAAGCAGTCTCCGCCTATCCCGGTCATCTGGGGCTCGCAAAAGCCTAACATCACCGCGCCAGCGACCGCGGCGTCGACGGCATTGCCGCCTGCCTGGAGCGTTTCCACGGCCACCCTGGCTGCAAGCGGATGCGAAGTAGCGCACATGCCATTGGCGGCAAATACGGGGGAGCGACCGGGAAGATGGAAGTCACGCATGGAACGTCTCCAGGACCGGGGGCAGCGTAGCCGGGGTCGCGGGAAACGCCAACCCCCTGTACCCGATCATGAGATATGAAACCGCGGATTCTGCGTGATTAACCAGTGCCTCGACTCAGTACAATACGCTGTTGGTGCGGGTCATGTCCGGATGGCTCCGTGTTCCGCGACCGGCGGCAGGCCGGAAGCGTATTCGGGCCAGGCTCACACCGGGAACGCTTCTATGGAAGGTTCAGGGACAGACTGTTGAACAGGGGAATCTTCCTCTCGCTCCGTAAGGCAGGGATCCTGATCGAATGGTGGTGCCGACACTACGTCGCCGTTCACTGTCGACCGTCGGCGCTGGTGGCCGTCATCCTGATGGACCTGGGGCCAACCATGCACTAACGGTTTTCCGTGGACCATTCGGTGGAGGACCTCGAATGCATGGCAATCTCGACCGCGATCGGGCATCAGACCTTATGCAGGAATGCGGGCTCGATGCACTGGTCCTCTGTGAACCGGAAGCATTTCAGTACGTGATGGGTGTATGGGCTGGACCCGCGAGCCTGTTTCGGCGCGCCGGGTCGCAATTCGTTGTCGTTCCCCAAAATCCGGACCTGCCAATGGGAGCGGTTGTGACTGATTTTGATGCCGATCGCATCAGACCCCATGTTCCCGACGTGGAGCTGCGAACCCATCCTGCCTGGATCGAGACAGTGGTTGCCAATGCTGCCAACGCAGAGCTGCCACTTGAGCGGCAGATCGAAATGGCGATTGGCGCCCTTGATCGGCCGGTGGATTTCGTACGGCCAGCGACGTTCGACTCCAGCCTTTCGGTTGCCGAGCTCAAAACGCTGCTAACCGACTTTGCCATTGACCGGGGCAGGCTCGGTGTCGACCTGGCATTTGTACCGGCTGCCGACCTTTCGATGTTACTCGACCAACTGCCCAACCACTCCCTGGAGAACGGCTCACCACTGATCGACCGATTACGGGCGATCAAGAACAGGGCTGAGATTGAACTGCTCCGACAAGGCATCCAATTCTCCGAACAGGGCTTCAGGCGGCTCGAAGCGGATGCCAGAATCGGCATGCGCCAGGGCGACCTGATCGGTCTCTACCGGTCGGGCGTCGCTGCGGCGTCAAAGGATGCCAATGGCGTCGTGACAACCGCTGAGTATATGTCTCTGGGAGCACGGCAAAAAACTACCGACGAGCCAGCGGAGATGGGCGATCCGGTGAAGGCCGACATGGTCTGCGCGGTGGACGGTTATCAGGCGGACATGTCGCGCAACTTTGTTTTCGGTGAATCGTCCAAACTCCAGCATCGGCTGCATGAAATCGCCGAGACGGCCTTCGAGCGCGGCCTTGCCGCATTAGGGCCGGGTCACCGTCTGTGCGACGTTCATCGTGAAGTGACCGAGGCCCTGGCCGAGCTGGGACTACCCTCCTATCGGCGGGGCCATTTTGGCCACGGTGTCGGGTTTTCCGTGTTCAGTGAACAATGGCCGTTCATTGCGGCCGACTGCACCGATGAGATCGAACCGGGCATGGTGCTGGCCTACGAGATCCCTCTCTATGTTGAGGGCATCGGGTCGTTCAACCTGGAGGACCAGTTCCTGATAACCCAATCCGGGCCGCAAAGCATGAACACCATGCCGAGGCGTCTCGGCCGACTGTCCTGAGTGCCTACGTAGATGATTGATCAATTGCCGGACGGATAGTACGGTTGAACGGCATAACAGGAGGAATAGACAATGATTTCGAAATTCTGGCGTGGACCGGCTTTTGCCGCATCTCTGGCGTTGACGGCTGCCTCGCCTTCTCTGGCTCAGGATATGATCAGGATCGGCTCCACGTCGTCGTTCAGCGGACCAGCAGCGTTCTACGGCGCGCATCAGCGCTGGGGCATTGAAATGGCCGTCGAGGAGATCAACGCCAACGGCGGTGTGCTCGGCAGGCAGATCGAGGTTGCCTTCGAGGACAACCGCTGCAATCCGGCCGAAGCGGTCAAGGCCGTGAACGCGCTGATCTCGCAGCACAACGTGGTGGCGATCCTCGGTGCCTTGTGCAGTTCCGCAACGCTGGCCGTGCTTCCCGTCGTCAAGCGGTCCGAAGTCCCGCTGATCACATCCTCATCGACAGCCGCATCGATCACCGACCAGATCGGTGACTCGGTCAATCGCTGGGGATTCCGTTCCACTGTCGCCGATGACGGCATGGCCCATGCCATGGTTGCCTACCTCAAGAAGGAAGGCATCAAACGAGTCAGCATTGTTGGTGAGGATACCGATTACGGCCGAGGTGGTGCCGAGATCTTTACCGAGGCCCTGCAGGCCAACGGTCTCGAACTGGTGTCGTCCGATTTCGTCAATCCGACTTCACCTGATTTCTCCGCCATCATGACAAAACTGAAGGCCCAGAAGCCCGACCGCGTCGCGGTCTACTTCACTTCAACGCCGCTGTCGGCGTTCTTCCGGCAGTATGAGGCCGCACGGCTTGATATCCCCGGAACCGGACGGCTGCTGCTCGAAGTTGTCGCCAAGTCGGTGACACCGGAATTCATCGCTGCGGGAGGCCTGGACGGCTCGACCGGCACCAATCCCTATTCTCCGGATATCGATACACCGGAAAACATGGACTTTGTTGAACGCTTCACCAATCACGCCGGCGAAGCGCCAAACCAGCCCAGTTTCATGGCCTACGAAGCAATGCACATGCTGGCCAAAGCGATCGAAGCCGCTGGCGATGCGTCCCCCGCCGCCATTCGCGACGCTTTGCGCGAGGTCCAGTACAAGTCGATGATGGGCGGCACGATCAGCTTTGATGAAAGCCACCAGGCACGCAACAATGCCGTGGTGACTGCGTTCGTGAACGGCGAGATCGTCGTTGTCGGCCTGTCACCGGGTTAAGCGCCAGGGGTTCATGTCGGCCCGGTTGATCGATCGGGCCGACGTCTTCAGAATCAGGACCACTTTGCACGAAAGGGGGGTGCCGTGAGCATCAGCCTACTGCTGGAACTGCTGCTGAACGGGCTGATGATCGGAGCCGTATATGCGCTGTTCGCCATAGGCCTGGCCCTCATGTTCGGCGTTCTGGAGTTTGTCAATTTCGCCCACGGCGAATTTTATATGCTGGGTGCTATGGTGACGGCCACCCTAGTGCATGCCGTTGGCCTTGATTACTGGCTGACGGTGCCGATTGTGCTCCTCGCAGGGACTGTCGCCGGTGTGGCGTTTTACGACATGCTTCTGAAGCGTCTCCGTCAGGGCGACTTCGAAAAGAGCATTCTGCTCACCATCGGTCTCGCCATGGTGCTGCAGAATGGCGCCCTCTTCGTCTGGGGTCCGACACCGGTTCTGCTCAATACAGGCTTCGTCGTAAGCGTCGTTGAGATCGGCGATCTCGTCGTGCCCGTGACACGCATCATTGCCCTCATCGTCGCCGTCACCGCGCTGGTGGCTGTCTATATCGGGCTTAACTTCACCCGCGCCGGTCTGGCCCTGCGCGGCGTCGCCCAGAACCGTGATGCTGCCCTGATGGTTGGCATCCAACCACAATATGTCAGTCGCCTGGCAGTGTCCGCCGGCATTGCCCTGTGCTGCCTGTCCGGCACCGTACTCGCGCTGATCTACACGATTTTTCCGACCATGGGCCTCTTACTGGTTTTCAAGGCATTTGCAATTGTCATTATCGGCGGTTTGGGCAGCATCGTCGGCGCGGCTGTGGTCGGGTTCGGCATCGGATTTCTTGAGAGCTTCCTCGGACTATTCTACGGCGCAGCCACCGCCAACATCATGATCTTTTCGGCAATGATCCTGCTTCTGCTGTTTCGCCCGCTGGGTCTGTTTGGACGGCGTGTGCGCATATGACAGGGTTACACAGGCTCGTCACTACCATCCTGGCAGTTGCGGTGCTGCTCTCGCTCCCTTTGCTCATCAAGTCGCCCTATCACATGTCGATCGCGGTGAGCGCCTGCGCTTTCGTCGTCCTCGCTGTCGGACTCAACCTCGTCTATGGCTATGTTGGCCTGCTATCGCTGTGCCAGGTCGGGTTCTGGGGCGTAAGCGCCTATACGGTTGCGATCATGACGACGAGGGCAGGCATGTCGCCGTGGATTGCCGTGTTCTGCGGCGGTATAGTGGCAACCATCGCCAGTCTGGTTGTCGGTTATGCGGCGGTGCGGGTGTCACGCCATTCCTTTGCCATCGTCAGTCTGGTATTCGCACTGGTCCTGCAGCAGATCGCCTTCGACTGGACGTCGGTGACACGCGGTGCCATGGGCATTCCCGGTCTGCCACCGCTCTCCATGGCCATTCCCGGAATTGGCAGTGTTACATTCGATGCCGATCACCGCTTCTATTACGTGATCCTGGGATGGGCCCTGTTTGCGGTCGGCACAACATGGATTCTTCTTCGGTCCAGGGTCGGGCGCGCCTTTGTGGCGATCCGCGAGAACGAACCGCTCGCCCACTCCCACGGCATCAACGTCAGACGCTACAAGCTGCTGGCCTTTGCCTATTCAGCCTTTTTGACCGGTATTGCCGGTGGCCTGTTCTGCCTCTATCTGACCATTGTCGATCCAACGATCTTCGACTTCTACTACACCGAAGCCATGCTGATCATGGTGATCGTCGGTGGTGCCGGAAGCTACTGGCCGGTTGTGGCATCGGCAGTCCTGTTTTCCATCGTTCCGGAACTGCTTCGCATGAGCAATGAACTACGTCTGGTTGTCTATGGATTCGTGCTGATCTCCGTCATGCTTCTGATGCCGGAAGGGTTTGCCGGTTTTGTCCGCCAGCGGCGGTTCAGACATTTGCGTCGACGGGACAGATCGGCGATGGAGGCCGATTCGTGAACGCCCTGTTTGAAGTGACCGACCTGCGCAAATCCTTCAATGGTGTCCCCGCGGTGGACAATCTCTCGTTCGAGATCGAACAGGGTTCCGTCGTCGGTCTTGTCGGTCCCAACGGCTCGGGCAAATCGACCACCATCGACTGCATAACCCGGTTCCAGGCTGCGGATGGCGGAACATGGGCGCTGGATGGACACGACCTGTCATCGGCCACCCGCTATCACATTGCGCATTCGGGTGTGACCCGGACCTTCCAGGCGGTTCCAGCCTATGACGGGCTGAGCGTGATCGACAATCTCTGCGTCGCCTGTCAGGAATTCGACCAGGTTGGCTGGGCAGAGAGTCTGCTTCCCACCCGCCGGGTCCATGCAGCCGAGAGGGCGATCAGCGCCCGCGCCCGCGATCTTCTGGAGACTGTTGGTCTTGGCCATATGGCTGACATGCCGGTCAGTTTTCTGTCCTATGGTCAACGCAAGCTGCTATCCATCGCCTCGGCCATGATCACCACACCGGTCATCACCTTCCTCGACGAGCCCGTTTCCGGGGTCAACCCGACCATGATTCACAGGATCAGCGATCTGCTGAGGACATTCAGTGATCGCGGCGTGACACTGGTGGTCATCGACCACAACATGGAATTCATCATGCAGCTTTGTGACCGTGTCATCGTGCTCGATCTGGGGCGTAAGATCGCCGACGGCCCGCCGTCATTGATCCGCACTAACGAGCGGGTCCTTGAGGCATATCTGGGCGGTGCCGCAAACCAGGAACCGTGATGGAGACGAAACCCATTCTATCCCTGCGCGACTGGTCATGCGGCTATCTCGATAGCCCGGTTGTGCGTGACTTTTCATTCGATCTCGACGCCGGAACGGTTGCCTGTATCGTCGGCTCAAACGGTGCCGGGAAGTCCACGGTGCTGCGCAGTCTTTACGGCACGATCAAACGTTTTTCCGGCACACTGACCTTTCGTGACCGCCGCATGGAAACCCTTGCCCCCACCGCACGCATGGCGTCGGGCATGTCGTTCGTGCCCCAGGGACGCTGTAATTTTCCATATCTGAGCGTTGCCGAAAACATGCGGCTCGCCGCTTACACGCTCGAAAAACACGAGGTGGATGGCGCGATAGACAAACAGGTCTCAGCCTTCCCGATACTGCGCGACAAGTGGAACGTCATGGCCGGCAATCTGAGTGGCGGTGAGCAGCAGATGCTGGAGATGGCGATGGTTCTTGTCGTTGAACCGGTTTTACTGCTGATCGATGAGCCGTCTCTCGGACTATCTCCGAAAATGATGTCTGAGGTTCTCGAAACCATCCGCGGGCTTGCCGCTGCTGGCATTGCAGTTCTCATGGTCGAACAGAACGTGCGCAGTGGGCTTGGGATTGCTGACCGGGCCGTGGTGATGGATCTTGGGCGCAAGGTCATGGAGGGAACGCCTGATGAAATCCTCGGCGACGACCGGATCCGTTCGGTTTTCCTCGGTGGCCTTCCTACAAAGACGGTTCCCTAAGTCACCGATGGTGTTCAGACCATACTTCTGCCAAACCAGAGTCATCCCTTCAACCTGCCGCAGGACGTTGCATATGTTGGGCGCGAGGCTGCCGCACCACGACCCGGAAGCGCTGGTGAGGCCGGGCGTATCGGAATCAGCGGGAAACCCTACCCATGTACAACCAGGTTCCATACCGCATTCGCAGAGGCTGAAATGGCTCGCCAGACTGTTGCCGACCCGATTGGTGCCCGCACCGACGATGGTGCGATAGAGAATACAGGGTGGAATCGACACCACACTGACGGTTCGGTCTCCCTCGGGCGCAGGGATATGCAACGGTGATTACGAAAGGCGTCGTCCACTCTTCCGTGGCCCGCATCCCGAAGACGGTACGTACCTCTATGGGTCGGAATATTCGGCGGATGGAGGCTTATCGGCGAGCCTGAGCAGTTGCGTATCTCGTTGGAGCGGCAGCCGGTTCCGGGTGTGGACGAGGAAACTCTCGCATCCACGGAACGGGCTTCACGGTCTTCGGCGCGGGCAATGTTCTGACAAATCACCATGTGGTTGAGGGATGCGACGCGCTGTCCTTCAGTAGGATTCAGGTTTGGCCATTTCGAGGCCGAAGCCAGGCTGATCGGTTCGAACGAGGCGTCCGACCTCGTGTTTTTCATGATTGAATCGGACGTCGCGCTGCCGCGGGCCGCATTTGGCGGCGATCTGCCCGTCATGCCCGGCGAGATGACCGGGATGCTCGGGTTTCCGGGAGGTGCTGGCAGTGGGCCGACATTCACCCAGGGGACGATTTCGTCACTCGCAGGGTTCAGTGGAAGCCTGCTCGACTTCCAGTACAACGCGGAAACGCGCAGCCGTTCCAGTGGATCACCTGTTGTAGATCAGAGCGGTAATGTCGTCGGAGTGGTGACCGGCATTCTTTCACGGGATGGTGGGCGTGACGACGCCATCAACGGGAACTATGGCACCCGAGGCCTCATCGTTCAGGTGTTCCTGGAGCTAAATGGTGTGGAATGCAGGCTGGCACGCTCGGATTCCCCAAGGCCCTTGACCGAGGCTGTCAAAGAAATGCAGCGCTACATCGGCGTCGTGAACGGCTGCAGAGGGGAGGTTACTTACCTCAGCCCCGCGTTGCAAAGGCCAGTGCCAGCCTTGATCCAAACGAACCTGGCGAAGCACGCCGTCTCGGCAGGCTTCCCGTTTCCGAAGATCCAGGATCGCCTGCGCGTAGCCTGGTTTCGTCGCCGGGCTTTCTGCATGGAGTGACATCCTCCATGTAGTTCCACAGGAACCGCCATCTCTGGCATATTCCACGATCCGGAACCAATTACACTGGCTGGCGGTCTATCCTGGCCATGGTCCAGCCTGGACCTTTGTGGATCCAGCCGCAGATTACACGGCTGTCTGAGCGGTATGGAGTGGTTCGCTCAGGAGGCGAAAGCGATTGTTCACATGGATGCCGAAGGCGCCTTCAACTTCTGATCATGCAAAGATCCCGAGATACGGATCGATCAAACGTGAAATCGATGAACCGGAGATGCATCCGTCCCACTGGCTCCGCCCCAGTGGGGACCGGGCGACTCCGCTGTCCCTTTCGTGACACGGGCGATGCCTGAGGTCGTTCAGCCACGAATCGCTTCCAGAAGCCTTTGTACGTTCGACGGGTCCGCGTCTGGAGTAATGCCATGCCCCAGGTTGAAGACATGTGGGCCTCCGGAAAGAGTACTTACGATCCGTTGGGCCTCATCGACCAGCGCCTGGCCGCCAGTCACAAGGTGGCGGGGGTCGAGATTGCCCTGCACACTGTTGTCCCCCTTCACATGCTCCGCCGCCCAGTCGACGTCTACCGCTGAGTCGAGCGCGATACAGTCTGCGCCTGTGGCCTGCGCGAAACCTCTGTAGTGGTCACCGGCACCGCGTGGGAAGGTAATGACCGGCACGTCAGGCCATCTGGATTTCAACGATGTGATGATTCTCCTGGTGGGTTCAACGGCATAGCGGACGAAGGCCGCGCCGGGAAGCGATCCCGCCCAGCTGTCGAACAGCTTCACCACCTCGGCACCCGCTTCAATCTGTGCCGAGAGATACGATACGGTAGCATCGGTCAGCAGATCAATAAGGGCATCGAAGGTCTCAGGGTCGGCGATCCGCAATGCGTGAGCGGGTTGCTGATCCGGGGTGCCGCATCCCGCGACCATATAGGTTGCGACGGTCCATGGCGCGCCAGCGAATCCAATGAGTGTGGTTTGTGCGGGCAGTTCACCTGACAGGATGCGCAGGGTTTCGTAGACCGGGGCCAGGGTGTGGTGGATATCGTCCGCCGGTTTCAGGGAGGCGAGTCCAGAGGGGTCCGTCACCGGGCAAAGCCGTGGCCCTTCACCCGCCTCGAAGCTGAGATCGACTCCCAGCGCATGGGGAACCAGCAGGATATCGGCGAACAGGATCGCCGCATCAAACCCGAAGCGCCGAATCGGCTGCAGAGTGACCTCCACCGCCAGATCCGGGGTGTAGCAGAGCGATAGAAAGTCTCCGGCCTGCGCCCTCGTGGCACGATATTCGGGTAGATAGCGGCCAGCCTGGCGCATCAGCCAGATGGGTGGAACCTTCTGGACCTCTCCCCGAATGGTCCGCAAGAGTTTCTTCCGCTGCGTCACAGTTTCCTCATGGATGTCTGTCGGTGGTGTCGCGGCAGGTTGTCCAAGTCAAGCCGGTTCCGTTTGATGACAGGATGCGGGAAGGATAGGCAATGGCCATGGAACCGAAGCTACCATTCAGGATTGGAACCCGCGGCTCGCTTCTGGCGCTTGCACAGGCGCACGAGGTCCGCGATCGCATGATGGCCAGTTCAGGCCTTGAAGCCGATGCGTTTGAGGTCGTTGTGATCAGGACAAGCGGTGATCGCATAGTGGATCGGGCTTTAAGGGACATTGGTGGAAAGGGGCTGTTTACCAAGGAAATCGAGGAGGCCCTGCTTGCGGGATCCATCGACATAGCGGTTCATTCGGCGAAAGACATGCCCGCTACGGTGCCTGATGGTGTTCTTCTTGATGTGTTTCTGCACAGGGAGGATGTGCGGGACGCGTTTGTGTCACTTAGGCATTCCCGAATGGCGGACCTGCCCGAGGGTGCGGTTGTCGGCACGTCCAGCGTGCGCCGCAGGGCCCAGCTTCTTCATCGCCGTCGCGATTTGCGGGTCGTGGAATTCCGCGGCAACGTGCAGACCAGGCTGGCAAAGCTGGCTGATGGCATAGCGGATGCTACGTTTCTGGCAATGGCTGGACTGAATCGACTGGGAGGCACGAATGATATACCGCATTTGCCCATTGAGCCTGAGGAAATGTTGCCGGCACCGGGGCAGGGGGCAATCGTTGTCGAGAGGCGTCAGCGTGATTGCGGAGCGCAGCGCCTGACAGAGCCGATTCGCGACCATCCGACATGCCTGCGTCTCGCTGCCGAGCGGGCCTTTCTTGCCGAGTTGGATGGGTCCTGCGATACGCCGATCGCGGCTCTTGCCGAGATTGAGGGCGGCGTCCTACGTCTGCGCGGCGAAATCCTTCGTCCTGATGGCTCAGAGGTTCTGTCCGATGAGATTTCCGGTCTGGCTGAATCGGGAAGTGACCTGGGAAGGGAACTGGCAAAGGGTCTGCTCGCTCGCGCGGGTGAGGGATTCCTGATCCGGTCGAGCGGATTTCGATAGGCCTGAAGATTTGGAACGCGGTCAGGCAACCGGCCGCATTGCTCCATCCGGGATATGTAGGTCAGGCGCAAACGGCCGGTCAGTCAGTGCCGCTCCACTTTCGCTAACAGGCCTGCGGCCGGGTAGCCTATATGCTCGGAACCACCTTGCCGGGATTCAGGATGCCTTTTGGATCCAGGGCCGATTTAACCGCACGCATGACGTCGATGGCTACAGCATTCTTTCGGCGTCGCATGGACGGCAGTTTCGCCAGACCGATTCCATGCTCAGCAGAAAAGCTGCCACGAAGCGATCGCGTGACTGATTCGACCTTTTCGCGAATCGCGTCAAGGGCGGCCGGATCCTTCGAGGTCGGAAAAATGATATAGTGAATGTTGCCATCCCCCAGATGCGCCACCGCCATTGTCTCGGCACCCCTATCGATTGCCCCAAGCACCCTGTCCATCTCCTCGAAGAAGGCGGGAACCTTGTCGGTCGGTACGGCGATGTCGTTGTCGACCATTGGCAGCCGCCCGAGAATGATCTCGGCGGCATCTTCCCTTCTTTTCCACATCTCAGCCCGCTGGGCTTCGGTACGCGCGACCACGGCATCGAGTACCAGTCCCTCATCCATGGCGTCGGCCAATTCGGCTTCGAGATTGCTGACCACGGGGACGCTGCCGTCATTCGTTGGCATTGCGTCACGTGGGGCTGTCGCTGCGACCTCGACCATGATGTTGACGTCGTGCAGCCTGTCAAAGGGAGCGCGGGCCCCATCTATATGAGTGATGTGGCGCTCGATATAGGCGCGGGGCATGTATTCGAACGCTTCGATGTTGCCCCCGGTAGCGGCCTGAAGCCGGTTTAGCAGCGCAAGCGCGTCGTGCAGGCTTCGGGCGGCAACCATTGCGGTTGCGTAGGCTTTCGGTTTCGGGAACAGCCGCAGGACTGCGCCGGTTATGACACCGAGGGTGCCTTCGGCACCAATGAACAGGTCACGAAGATCGTAACCGGTGTTGTCCTTGTGCAGTTCGGTCATCAGATCCATGACTCGCCCGTCAGCGAGGACGACCTCAAGTCCCAGGCATAGCCCGCGTGTCGACCCGTAACGCACCACGTTTGAACCGCCGGCATTGGTGGAGAGCGCTCCGCCGACAAGCGCCGACCCGCGTGCGCCAAAGGTCAGGGGAAAGACCAGGTCATGCGCTTCGCAGGCTTCGTGCAGTGATGAGAGGATTACGCCGGCTTCCACCACCGCTATACATGCCTCACTGCGGATTTCGCGGATCGAGTTCATTCGGTCGAGTGACAGCATCACGGCGCCGCTGGCGAACGTACCACCGGAGAGACTGGTATTGCCGCTGACCGGAACCACTGGGGTTTCGGTCTCATATGCGAGCGCCATTACCGCCGAAACCTCTTCGGTCAGTCTCGGACGCACCACTGCGACGGGGTCCGAGATAAAGCGTCTGGTCCAGTCCGTCGTGTACCGCGCGCATGCGTCTCCAGTCAGCACATGGTTGGCACCCACAATCGCTGCGAGCCTTTCGGCAAGTTCCATCGTCGTTCCCCCTTTGCGTGTTGGCTGTCGAAATGCCCGGTTTTCGATCTCTGGGCAAGTGGGACTGTCTGGGCCATGTACCGGCCACAGTCATGTTTCCACCCTGCGCGTTGGCGGTGGTGAGGACGACGGTCGGATTGCTCAGCTTGTTCACCAACGGCATGTTCGCTATTTTCGGTGCGAGGTTGCCGCCTGGAATGTGATCCGATGGCCGAGGATTGGGCGATGAACGGAAACGCGAAGAACCTCGGATCCTGCAGCGACTGTCCAATCAGGTACAGCGCGGTCTGTTCGAAATGCGAGCCGGACGAATTCGCTTGGATGGAGGGAGCCAAGCATTACCGCAGTTTTGGCGCCGGTCAGCGGGTGGTCTGGGCCGGAGACCGGATGGAGTTTGTCGCTTCGGTCGTTACGGGCGCGGCGACGCTTAGCCACACGATGGAAGACGGGCGAACGCAGATGGTTGGACTTCTGCTGCCATCGGATTTTCTCGGACGTCCGGGCCGTTCGTTTGCGCCTTTCGATGTCACCGCGGTCTCAGGTCTCACTCTCTGCTGTTTCCAGCGAGCGCCATTTGAGGGCCTGATGCGGCGGTCACAGCAGATTGGCCAGCGGCTTCTGGAGATGACTCTGGACGAACTTGACGCGGCGCGCGACTGGATGCTTGTGCTTGGCCGCAAGACGGCGCGGGAGAAGATCGCGAGCCTGCTTCTGAATCTTTCCGGGCGCGTTGTGGCGCTGGACCAGGCCGTCGCTGTGAATGGAATGGTCCTTGATCTGCCACTCACTCGTGAGGCGATGGCGGATTACCTTGGGTTGACATTGGAAACCGTCAGCCGTCATATGACGGCGCTGAAGCGTGACGGAATCATTGTCCTGGAAGGAACGCGCAGGGTCGTGATTCCGGATCGTGAGGCGCTCGTTCGGGAGGTAGATTCATAACCAATTGATACTCTACCCCTTTCGCGCTCCCAATCATAGTCTGGCTCCCTGTCTTTCATCATCGCCCATTGGGTGCCATCAGGATCAGGGGGCGTTCTTTCAAAATGCTGTTCGAACGCTTGCTCAATCCGATCGGCGAGCGCGTCGAGCGTCACCGATTTGGAGCGTTCGCCACAGTAGTTGCACCGCCTTCGACTTCCGTCCGCTTCCACCAGTTTAGCGAGATGAGCTTCTCCGATGCACTCATGACAGACGCGGTATTCTCGCGTGTCTTCTGCGCTCCTGTCGGTCGGCATACTCATTCCATGTGATCCAGAAGGGTCAAGGAAACACGTTCCGCCATCCCATTAGGATCCCACTCGAAATCACTCCTTAAGAGGGTGGAGATGTCCGAATTGAAGTCCGGATCCTCCAGCTTCGCGGCAAGGTTGTCTTGAAGCTGCTGGCGCGTGACCGTGTGACCGCCGTGATCCATATAGGCTCTAAAGGCCGCTATGATCTCTTGTGGCAATTCATCTTTGTGCTGGAGCGCAACGTCGAGATCGAAGAGGTCGCGGCCCTTCTTTCTTTGATAGAGTGCGCGAAGCTTCGTCCCCAATAGCTCATTGAGCCCATAGCTTGGAATATCGCATCCACCTTCGAACCAACGTGAGTAAACTTCGAAGGGGATAAGGCTGGTACCATAGACGGAAAAGTGCTCCCGTGTGTTGATCTCCACCTTCAGTCTCAGGGGAACAGGCGGGGTTTCCTCTGATCCAAATCGATATGTGAAGGTGACGCGCCCTTCGGTTTGCCTGTAGCGCGGTCTGCCGAGCCAGGGATCCAGGACCGCATGAAGGCGATCCATTAGATCGCCAGCGGGTCCTGCATCGATTTGCACAAGGTCGATGTCTTCGGAGTATCTTGCGGGCGGTTTCAGGAATAGCTTGTATAGAGCGGTACCCCCACGAAATGCGAGCTGGCGGCGCAGACGTTTGTCGGAGAATATCTCAACCAGGGCGCGGCTGATGACCAGATCCTGCTCGACCTGACGGTCGTCGATCCATGGCGCTTCGGCCCGCCACTCTGTGATGAAATCGCGTGGGATCATTCATCGATCTCGACGGAGGCGTTCACATGGACTTTCCAGCGCGCATCCTTTCTCGACTTTTGTGACGGTCGGTCCGGTGCGAGTGGCGTGTAGTCACGCGCCTTGCGCTCAATCAGGTTTTGCAATGGATCTGAAACTGTCGGCTGCTCAACCAGGTCAAGCAAGAAGCCCAGTCTCTGAACATATGAAATTGGCACGGCCTCAGCCTGTCGAGCGAGCTCGATCGGGCTGATCTCATCTGCCAGGTCGCAAAGTACCGTGGCAACCATATCAAGCCCCCCTGCTCTATCGCTGTAACCAATAAGATCGAGAGCTGTTGCCTCCGGCGTAGAAACTTTCAGGAGACCGCGTGGCGTGTTGAAGGAACGCGTCGGCACGTTTGCTGTTTGTTTGTTGGCGATGAAAGTGACGGTGACTTTTCCGCATCGGATGTCTTTTCGTGATTTGCCAACGAACACCTGAAACGATTGCGGCCGCTGATGTGCTGCACCGTAATACTGAGCGGCTGTCGAAAGGCCCGCATAGTAAGGTGCGCCCTTGTGTTCAAACAGCGCGGGGATGAACTGCTCGGCCGGCAGGCAACCCAGTGACCTATATTCTGGTGGAACGACAGCGTAGAAGCCGCGTGCTGGCGAGGCGATGAGGCCCTGCTTGGCGAGACGTGACAGCGCGCTATGTGCTGCGGCTATTGATACGCTAAGGTCGCTCGAGAACTCAGATACGCTGAAGTGGTAGCGCCCCTGCGCCGCTAGGCGGTCAATGTAGCTCTTCGCTCGCATGTGCTTCTTTTCCGACATTACGTGCGCAAACTATCATTTATCAGCAGTATAGGGAAGTGTGATCGGATCGGCCTATTTCGAGTCTGATGGTGTTCTGACATTGCCGGGGACTCGTATCACGAGCGCGGTCCGGTCGTGTCGCGAGTTTGGTGGAAATTCGAAAATGGTGTAATCTCCGGGTGAACCGTAACCACCCAACCGGCGGCCGAAGCCGCCAGAGTAGGAGACCACACCATGAAACAGACTATATCCAGCACCGAACTTTCGCCAGAGACATTCGACGGGGGCCTCGACCCGATCGAGGACCGGCTCCGGTCGAGCATCCGCGGCACGATCGAGGCGGTTTTCGAGGAGGAGCTCTCCGAGTTCCTGGGCCGGCTCCGCTACCGGCGCGGGGACGGGGAGGTGAAGGGCTACCGCCACGGCCACCGAGACCGGCGGATCACCGGGACGTTCGGGACGGAGACGGTCAGCGTGCCCCGCGCCCGGATCCGGGACGCGGACGGCGGGGTCAGGGAATGGCGGTCGAGGGCGCTCGGGCGCTACCGGCGCATGACGAAAAAGGCCGAGGCCCTGATCACGTCCGTCTACCTGTCCGGCACGAACACGCGCCGGGTGAGGCGGGCGCTTTTCGCGCTGTTCAGGGGGGCCGTGAGCAAGGACGTGGCCGTCCGGGCCTGGCGCCGGGTCAGATCGGATTGGGACGCCTGGTGCGCCCGCAGCCTGGCCATGGGAACATCGTCCGCCTGATCCTGGACGGAACGGTGATAAAGACCCGGATCGATGGAAAGGCGACGAAAATATCCGTGCTGGCCGCCGTCGGCGTGCGCCGGGACGGCCATAAGGTGCTGCTTTCCATAGGAAAGATGGGCGGAGAGAGCACCGCGGCATGGAGCGGGTTCCTGGCCGACCTCGACGCGCGCGGCCTCAGGCGGCCGGAGTTCGTCATCGTCGACGGCGCGCCGGGCCTTGAGGCCGCGCTCACCACGCTCTGGGGCGAGGATCTGGCCATCCAGCGCTGCACCGTCCACAAGCACCGCAACCTGCTGGGCCACGCCCCGAAGCGCCTGCATGACGGGATCGGCAATGACTACCGCGACATGATCTACGCGGAGACCCCTGAGGGGATCCAGCGCCGCCGCAGGGCGTTCCTGACGACGTGGAGGAAAAAGTGCCGGGCCGTCGCCGACAGCCTGGAGGAGGTGGGCGACCGGCTGTTCACGTTCACCCGGCTCGACCCGTCGCAGTGGAGATCGGCGCGGACCACCAACGCCATCGAGAGGCTCAACGGCGAGTTCCGGAGGCGGAGTAGGACCCGGACGCTGCTACCCTGCGCGGAGACCGTGCCCATGCCGCTCCGGGCACTCCTGGCATCGGGTCAGATCCGGTTGCGAAAGGTCGACGGCTGGCAGACGCTGTCATGGCCGTCCGGGCCCGTCCCTCTTGACCTCGCCGCCTGATCGGAGGAAACCATGTTCACCCGGAGATTACACCGTTTTCGAATTTCCACCAAATTCGCGACACGACCCAGATGGCATTGACATGGATCAATGATGCTTCCACAAAGTTGGTGTAGATTGTGCCCGTGCTGGTTGGAACGGGGCCTGGAATCCTTCTGATTGGCATGGCCGTGCGCTATAGGACGAAGGGAAAGACCAGATGTGGAATGCCGTGAAGCTGGTTGCCCTGGGGCTGATCGCCCTTGGTGCGGCCATCGCCGCGAACTTTGGCCGGGATCTGGCCTATCAAGTCCATGCCATCATCATCCTTGCCACCGCGGGTGGACTGTTCATCTGGACAGTCCGGCGCATGGGCGAGGATGAACGGCCTACAATGACCGCAAGGGAATACATGGACGATGTCGTGCGCGCAGGGGCGATCGCCACCGCTTTCTGGGGCATTGTCGGTTTCCTGGTCGGCACGTTCATCGCCTTCCAGCTCTCGTTTCCGGCACTCAACTTCGAATGGGCGCAGGGCATCGCGAATTTCGGCCGCCTTCGCCCGCTGCATACAAGCGCGGTCATTTTCGCCTTCGGTGGAAACGCCCTCATCATGTCGTCATTCTACGTCGTGCAACGCACCAGCGCCGTGCGGCTATGGGGTGGCAATCTGGCCTGGTTCGTCTTCTGGGGCTATCAGCTCTTCATCGTACTCGCCGCGGTGGGCTATCTGCTCGGCAGCACCCAGTCAAAGGAATATGCCGAACCGGAATGGCATGTCGATCTATGGCTCACCATTGTCTGGGTTGCGTATCTGGCGGTTTACCTTGGAACGTTGATCAAGCGGAAAGAACCGCACATCTACGTCGCCAACTGGTTCTACCTATCCTTCATTGTTACCATTGCCATGCTGCACGTGGTTAACAACCTGGCGGTACCGGTAAGTGTGTTCGGATCGAAATCGGTCATCCTCTGGGCAGGTGTGCAGGATGCTATGACGCAGTGGTGGTACGGCCACAATGCCGTGGGATTCTTCTTGACCGCTGGTTTCCTGGGGATGATGTACTACTTCGTTCCGAAGCAGGCGGAACGTCCGGTTTACAGCTACCGGCTATCGATCATTCACTTCTGGTCACTGATATTCCTCTACATCTGGGCAGGCCCTCACCATCTGCATTATACCGCGCTGCCCGATTGGGCCTCCACGCTCGGAATGGTGTTTTCGGTCGTGCTCTGGATGCCGTCCTGGGGCGGCATGATCAATGGCCTCATGACTCTCTCAGGGGCTTGGGACAAGCTAAGGACAGACCCGATCATCCGCATGATGGTGATTTCGATCGGTTTCTACGGCATGTCGACCTTTGAGGGGCCGATGATGTCGATCCGCGCGGTGAATTCCCTCAGCCATTACACCGACTGGACGATCGGGCACGTGCATTCCGGTGCACTGGGCTGGAACGGGATGATCACCTTCGCAGTGCTGTATTTCCTGGTTCCGAAGCTCTGGAACCGCGAACGGCTCTACAGTTTGGCCATGGTTAACTGGCACTTCTGGCTCGCGACCATCGGTATCGTGCTTTACGCGGCGTCGATGTGGGTCGCGGGTATCATGGAAGGGCTGATGTGGCGCGAAGTCGATGCCCAGGGTTTCCTGGTGAACAGCTTCGCCGACACGGTCGCCGCGAAGTTCCCGCTATACGTGATCAGAGGCCTTGGTGGGGTCCTATATCTCGCAGGTGCGGTAATCATGTGCTGGAATCTCTGGATGACCGTCCGGGCGCAGCCGCAGACGGCTGCCAGGCCAGCCCTCGCTCCGGCGGAATAGGGAGACCGAAGACATGGCGATCCTCGAAAAGCACAAAGTACTGGAAAAGAACGCCACGCTGCTGCTGGTCTTCTCCTTTCTCGTAGTCACCATTGGCGGCATCGTCGAAATTGCGCCGCTATTCTATCTAGAGAACACCATTGAGAAGGTGAAGGGCGTGCGGCCTTACTCGCCACTGGAACTGGCTGGGCGCGACATTTACATTCGCGAGGGTTGCTACGTCTGCCACAGCCAGATGATCCGGCCGATGCGGGACGAGGTCGAGCGCTATGGCCATTACTCGCTGGCAGCCGAGTCGATGTATGATCACCCGTTCCAATGGGGCTCAAAGCGCACTGGCCCGGACCTGGCTAGGGTCGGTGGCCGATATTCGGACGAATGGCATGTCGCCCACTTTGTCGATCCACAGTCGGTCGTTCCGGAATCTGTGATGCCGAAATACGGTTTCCTCAAGGACAGGCTGATCGGGCCAAACCATATTGAGGATCTCATGGCGGCAAACCGTTCGGTCGGCGTGCCTTATACTGACGACATGATGGCGGAGGCGCATTCCGACTTTCGGGCTCAGGCCGATCCGGACGAGGGCGATGTTGATGCATTGATTGAACGCTACCCCGGTGCGCAGGCGCGGAACTTCGATGGAGAGCCGGGCATATCCGAGATGGATGCTATGATCGCCTATATGCAGATGCTCGGAACGTTGGTCGATTTCTCGACGTTCACCCCGGATCCGGACCGTTAGGGGAGGAAGCCGATGGATACCACCTATAGCCTGCTTCGTGAGGTTGCCGGCAGCTGGGCATTGGTGATGCTGGTGGTTTTCTTCGTCGGAGTGGTGATCTGGGCTTTCCGCCCAGGCAGCCGCGACACCTACAGGGATACCGCGGACATACCCTTCCGACATGAGGATAAGCCCGCCCGAAACCGGGAGGCGGAAGAATGAGCGCTGAGGAGCGGAAGAGCGCCGAAGGCTACGGCACGACGGGTCATAACTGGGATGGTATTGAGGAGTGGAACAACCCGCTTCCACGCTGGTGGGTCTGGGTGTTCTACATAACGATCATCTGGGGAGTCGGATACACAATCGCCTATCCGGCCTGGCCGCTGATTGACCGGGCGACGGCTGGGCTGCTGGGATATTCGACCCGTGCAGAGGTGGCGGAGCGGATCGCTGAGGCGGAGGCGCGGAACGCCGGGCTGCACGCGGAACTCGCTGTCGTGGACTTTTCGACTCTCGCGGAGAATGCCGATTTGACCAATTACGCGGTGCATGCGGGTGCGGCAGTGTTCCGGAACAACTGTTCCCAATGTCATGGCGCGGGCGCCGACGGGCTGAGGATGGGCTCTGGTTACCCGAATCTGCTGGATGATGACTGGCTTTGGGGAGGCACGATCGAGGAAATCGCCTTCACCGTTCGACACGGCATTCGCAACGAGCAGTCTTTCGACTCGCACTGGTCGGAAATGACCGCCTATGGACGCGATGAGATTCTCAGCGAAATGGAAATAGAGCAGGTTGTCCACTATGTGCGCAAGCTCGCTGGACTCGAACATGACTCCGCTTATTCAGGGCCGGGCGAGGAGATATTCCTGAATGAATGCTCGGTTTGCCATATGGAAGATGGAACGGGTGACCCGGAACAGGGCGCACCGAACATCGCCGATGCGATCTGGCTCTTCGGTGGCAGCATTGAGGAACTGACGGAAACGGTGACCAATTCCCGCTTCGGCGTGATGCCAGCCTGGTCTGAGGAATTCCGGGCGGGCGGTGGCCTGGACGATGCCGAAATCAACGCGGTTGCGGTTTACGTTCACCGGTTGGGTGGCGGGCAGTGATCGAGAACCCATACTGGGGGGACGGTCATTCATCCAGTCTATGTGCGTCGACGAAACCGGTCTGGGCTGACCGCGCTAATGCACCTGGACGGGCGCATTCGTTCCGGGAGGTCGCAGATTCAGGGCGCCGGTCCATTCACAGGCCCGGCTCCGGGATCCAGACACCGTGTTCGGGGAGTCGGCGCCACCGGACCGGCAGCGACGGAATGCGTGTTCGAGTGTGTCCTGAAGCCAGGAGGAGTAGGATGCCGGACCAGCCAGATAACAGCCTGGCACATCCGCACGCTTTGGAATCCCCTCACGGTCCGGTCCAACGGGCCTGGCTGGGGCTGCTGGCATGAACGCGTCCGCCCCTCCGTCACTATACGCCGCACGCGAACCCGTCTTTCCACGTCGCGTGAGCGGGAATTTTCGACGCCTGAAGTGGGCAATAATGGTCGTTACTTTGGGAATTTACTATATTTCCCCTTGGATTCGCTGGGACCGGGGTTCCCAGCTTCCTGACCAGGCCATCCTGGCGGATCTGGCAGGGCGCCGCTTTTTCTTTTTCTGGATCGAGATCTGGCCACATGAATTCTATTTCATTGCCGGTCTCCTGATCATGGCGGGGCTCGGCCTCTTCCTGTTCACTAGTGCGCTGGGCCGCGTCTGGTGCGGCTACGCATGCCCGCAGACGGTCTGGACTGACCTGTTCATTCTTACGGAGCGCTGGATCGAAGGGGATCGGAACGCGCGTGTCAGGCTTTGGAAAGCGAAGTGGGATTTCCGCAAGCTGCGGCTGCGGCTTACAAAATGGTTCATCTGGTTTCTGATCGGCCTTGCGACCGGAGGTGCCTGGGTATTTTACTTCACTGATGCGCCGTCGCTGGCGATGGATCTGGTCCGTGGATCGGCGCATCCGGTGGCCTATACCACCATGGCGATTCTGGCACTGACCACCATACTGTTCGGTGGCATCGCGCGTGAACAGGTCTGCATCTACATGTGCCCCTGGCCCAGAATCCAGTCCGCCATGATGGACGAGGAGACGATCACCATCGGCTACCGGGACTGGCGCGGTGAGCCACGCGGCAAGGGACGGGCGCGGGAGGGACTCGGAGACTGCATCGATTGCAACGCCTGTGCCAATGTCTGTCCGGTGGGAATTGACATCCGTGATGGCCAGCAGCTCGCCTGCATTACCTGCGGGCTCTGCATTGACGCCTGCGACGATGTCATGGCCAGGACGGGAAGGCCACGCGGGCTTGTCGATTACCTTGCGCTCACCGATGAGGTAAGAGAGCGTGCGGGCCAGCCGGCGAAAGCGATCTGGAAACATGTGCTACGTCCGCGAACGATCCTCTATTCCGCGCTTTGGTCGATCGTCGGACTGGGCCTGCTGATCGCGCTGTTCATCAGATCAGACATTGAGGTCACCGTAGCTCCCATCCGCAACCCAACCTTCGTCACCCTGTCAGACGGTTCGATTCGCAATGCCTACGATCTTCGGCTCAGGAACAAGAATGCGGAGGATCGGCCGTTCCTGATTTCGGTCAAGGGAGATCCAGGTCTTCACATCCGGCTTGAGGGAACCGCTTACCAGTCTGTCACCGTCCCCGCGGACAGTACCATGCTGCAGCGGGTCTATGTCGTCGCGCCGCGTGGATCCGGGCCTGCCGCCACCGGGCGCACGGATATCCGATTCTGGGTGGAAGATCTGTCAAACGGTGATCGCGTGCATAGGGACAGCGTGTTCAATGGGGTTGGACCATGACTGACAGGGAGCTGACCGGACGAACCGTCTTCCTGATTCTGGTATCGGCATTCGGTGTCGTGGTCGGGGTGAACGCCATCATGGCGGCGCTGGCGATCGGCACCTTTCCGGGACTTGAAACCAGAAATTCCTATGCAGCAAGCCAGACATTCGAAGCCGACCGTACCGCCCAGCTCGCCCTTGGCTGGGAGGTATCGGTGACATTTGACGCTGGTCTTCTGCGTCTCTCCATAGTCGACGCCAAAGGATTGCCTGTCGAACCCGTCGCTTTGGACGCGACGCTCGGCCGCGCTACCCATGTCAACGAAGACATCGAACCGGAGCTCAGGTTTGACGGAATGGCCCATGTCGCTTCTGTCGACCTGGCCCCCGGGAACTGGAACCTGCGGTTCAGGGCGACCGCTGCTGATGGTGCCGAGTTCAGGCAACGTGTCGTTCTCTATGTGGATGAGCGGTCATGACCAGCCACGCGGAGGCTGGCGCTGTTCGTTCTCACGACGCGGTTTCCAGGAGTGAGCTGGCCACTGCACCGTCTAGGGCGGGTAAAACGCGGATTTTGCTGAGTCTGCCGGACATTCACTGCGCAGGCTGCATTGCGGGTGTTGAACGGGCGCTGAACGCGATGCCAGAAGTGCATGATGCACGGGTGAACCTGACTCTGAAGCGTGCGACGGTCAGGGCTGCTTCCGGTACGGATGCCCGGGAAATTGCCGATGCACTGGCCCATCAGGGCTATCGGGCGCAGGAACTCGATTCCGATTCCCTGGTCAGGGGTCGTGCCGACGGGGCGGATCGTGAGCTTCTGATGCGACTTGGCGTAGCCGGGTTCGCGATGATGAACGTGATGCTGCTATCCGTAGCCGTCTGGTCGGGTGCTGCGGATGCTACGCGTGATCTGTTCCACTGGATTAGCGCGATGATCGCCATTCCAACCGTCGCGTATTCGGGCAAGCCTTTTTTCCGCAATGCATGGAGCGCATTGCGGGTCGGTCAGCTGAACATGGACGTTCCGATTTCGCTCGCGATCCTCCTGGCAGTGGGTCTTTCGCTTCATGAGACCTCTCTACATGGCGAGCATGCGTATTTCGACGCGGCGCTGTCGCTGACATTCTTTCTGCTTGCTGGCCGGTATCTCGACCATCGTACCCGCGCTGCAGCGCGTTCGGCGGCGGCGGAGCTCGCGGCGCTGGAGTCGCCGCGGGCACTGAAGGTCAGTGACGGTGGCGAATGCATGGTTCCCGTCGTGGAGATCGAACCGGGGGATCTCGTACGAATCCTGCCAGGTGACCGGGTGCCCGTTGACGGGGTGGTCGAGTCTGGTTGTTCCGACATTGACCGGTCGCTGCTGACCGGTGAGAGCCTTCCTGTCTCCGCCAGCAGCGGCACATCAGTGAGTGCGGGTGAGATCAACCTGACCGGGATGCTGACCGTTCGGGCGAATGCGGCCGGGGCGGACAGCGCGCTGCATCGGCTTGCGGGCCTTGTCGCGGTGGCGGAACAGGCACGCGACCGCTATGCGTCACTGGCCGACCGGGCGTCGCGAATATATGCGCCAGTTGTCCATCTTCTGGCGCTTGCGGCCTTTATCGCCTGGATGGCCGTGTCAGGCGACGCGCGCCTGTCACTTAACATCGCGGTGGCCGTTCTGATCATCACCTGTCCCTGCGCTCTTGGCCTTGCCGTGCCTGCGGTTTCCGCGGCGGCAAGCGGGCGGCTGTTCCGGCGCGGTCTGCTGGTCAAGAACGCTACGGCTCTGGAGCGTTTGGCCGAGGTTGACACGGTCGTTTTTGACAAGACAGGTGTTCTGACGGAAGGCGTCCCGCGGCTTTCCGGAGTCTCGGGCCATAATGTTTCGGACCTTGCCCTGGCGCGGGCGCTTGGGCGAGGATCCTCGCATCCACTGGCGACGGCTCTGGCAGCGATTGATGCCGAAATGCTTCCAGACGCTGAGAGATGCGACGCCGAGGTGACGAATCTCCGTGAACAGCCCGGTTTCGGCGTTGAAGCGGAATGGAGAGGTCAGACAGTTCGCCTGGGACGGGCGGGCTGGGTTGGTGCACCGCCGGTTTCAGGGACCGCGACCTACCTTCACGTGGGGAATCGCAACGTGCCGTTCCGTTTCACGGACAGCCTGCGCAAAGGTGCGCCGGAAGCGGTGGCCGCTCTGAAAGAGAAGGGCATGACGGTTATCCTGCTTTCCGGGGATCATCCCGCTGCGGTTGCAGACATAGCGGCCCGGACTGGCATTGAGGCATTTGAAGCGCAGGTGCTGCCAGAGGAGAAGGCGCTCTATGTCAAACGGCTGCGCGAGCACGGACATCGGGTCCTGATGGTGGGCGACGGCCTTAACGACACCGCTGCGCTAGCGGCTGCGCATGCATCGGTCTCGCTGGCTTCGGCGTTGGACGCCGCCCGTGCGGTTTCCGACATCGTGCTTTGTGGCAGCTCGCTTGATCCGATACCGGAGGCGGTGATGACAGCGCGCCATGCCCGTCGGCGGATCAAGGAAAATTTTGCCATCGCCGCGCTATACAACGCTGTCGCGATTCCCGTGGCGCTTCTCGGCTTTGCGACACCTCTCGCGGCTGCGCTTGCCATGTCGACCTCGTCCGTGTCAGTCTCGCTCAACGCGCTGCGGCTGAGGTGAGCCATTGGACGTTCTGGTCGTTCTGATTCCTGTATCGCTGTTTCTGGGAGGCTTGGGGCTTGCCGCGTTCTTCTGGACACTCAGATCCCGCCAATACGACGATCCGGAAGGCGACTCGCGGCGCATATTGACGGATGAGCATGATGACCGGCCCGCGCCGTGATCCGCTCGCGGTTCCTTTCGATTGACTGTCGAAGGGCGGCGTATCCGTCCCGGATTCCGCTCCCTTGGCCCTGCCTTTTCGCAGTTCCCGCAGGAAGTCCTTCAGCAGGGTAGTGATCGGATTCAGTTTCGTATCAATATACGGCAGGTCGGCGACGAGGATGGTGGTTTTTCTGAGGCTCTCCGTCAAGATGGATTCTCCCGACTGGCGGCGCGCTTCACGACCCGTCTGGCGCCGGACACCGACAGCGGCCCATGACTGTTCCCGTCAAAACGGACGTCGCCGTCGCGCCAACAGGCGACATCTACCACCAGCGTCCCCACGTCAAACATTCATTTGGATCAGGTTGTCTATCGTTGGGGTCAATGCCAGTTCTCGACTTATGTGCATCCGCCGGTTTGCGGCAGGTTGCGCAACATCCATCAATCGCAGGACACTGATTCGGAACAAAAGGAGAATATTTCAAGTTGACCTACTCGCAACAATTTCTATTTCAAAAGCGATAGACCATGGGGTCAGGAAAGAGGGCTTGACAGGCATGAGCCCATAGCAGCTCCTGCGTCAACCTCACGAGAACCGCCTGTCCAAACCACCGGCACTCATCTGCTAGGAAACTGTGACTCCTTCCGAGAGGCGGAATTCATCATACCATGCGGTTCAGTACCAATCCGACATTCCTTGTTTGGCAGGTCGCTCCTCCGTATGAACGCGTCAGAAAGCTCCATGAGGTTGAGCATGGCCGAGCCATCCGGAAAGACAACCGCAGCTTCCAGAGCCGCAGGAACGAACGATGCCCAGAGGGTTGGATTGAAGCTACGGCAACTGCGCCTCATGTCCGGGTTCGCACAGGAATGGATCGCGAAGCGAATGGATGTCCAGCAAGCCGTGATTTCGAAAATTGAAAACGGCGGTAACGTCTTTCTTTCCACCGTGCGACGTTACGTCGAGGCGCTTGGTGCGTCGCTCCACATGAACGCACAATTCCCTGTTGATGCCCCACTGTCGCTAAAGCCTAGCAGCGCGTTCATTGTGGTGTACGGACATGACGGCCAGCCTGCTCTGCCGTTATTCGGAGAGGAATTGTAAATGTCTCGGCGTGATGTCGTGCTGTCGATCAAACCCGCTTACTCGGCCATGATTCTTGAGGGCCGCAAAACCGTCGAGTTACGTCGGCGTTTCCCAATGTCCGCCCCTTGTGGTGCGGTCGCGTATATCTACGCTACATCACCCACCAGGGCGATGGTTGGTGCCGCTGAAATCCGCGAAATACTGAAACTTCCGATCGAACGGATATGGGCAGAATTCGAAGCCTCAATGTCCACCGATCGCGACAGTTTCGAACGGTACTTTGAAGGGTTAAGCGAAGGCTTTGTATTGCTGTTCGATGAGGTGAAAACCTTCTCCAGACCACTTCCCCTGAGTGAGCTGCACGAAAAATTTGGGTTCAGGCCCCCACAGTCATTTCTGTATGCCAAACCTGACCTGAGAAGGGCGCTGAGAGACGAGCCAGCAATCGTATCCAATTGATGCGAATTTCCACCGAGTTCGCGACGCGACCTGGTACCAGAACCAGCCTACATTATTTGACGAAGTGCCCTGATGTGGTCGACACCCAGGCCACAGCAGCCGCCAATGACCTGCACACCGCGAGATAGCCAGGATTGCGCGTGATGCGCATAAATGTCTGGAGGAATGGTGTCGTCGAATATGCCGATCTGGCCATCCCATCGCGCCGAATGTGCGTAAACGCCGACTGGTCCGGTCCAGTGCTTCTGAACGATATCAAGACATGCGTCGATATCTTCCACCTCCGTGTGCATGATATTCACCAATGGAACCTCGCGGCCTTCAAGTGCATCAAGAGCATCGGCCAGAGCGCCACCTCGCAATAATGTCATGGTACCCGAAGGATCCGGTGCGCAGGAAAACCCAACCCACACCGGCAGTCCGCTTGTCTGGGCCGCCTCCAGCATGACCAGCGTGCTGCCAATGTCCACCATCATCTCCAGCATCAGCAGATCTGCACCCGCATTCGCCATAACCTGCGTCTGCTCCTCGGTATTACGGCGCAGGCTCTCCGGTTCCGACCAGTTGTCCGTATAGGACCAGTACGAAACTCCCCCAGCGACAAGGACATCCGGAGCCGCCATACGGTCTCGCGCCTCGATGGCAAGCTCGACGCTTCGGCGGTTCAACTGGTCGAACTGATCTTCGACATCTGCATCAATCAGGACATGCCGATGGGTGGCAAATGTATTTGAGATGACGATTTCGGCACCTTCGCGAATGTAGTCCTCGTGCACCGTGCGAAGAACATCCGGATGACTTAAGGCGCCGCCACCATTCCAGGCGTTGTCAAGCTGAGGAACGCCGCGTTTCTCGATTTCGGTTCCGGTGGCGCCGTCGATCAGGATCCGTTCGCCGGTTCCAATGCGTTGCATCAATCGCTCGTAGCGGTTCATTGGAATACCTATGTTGATCGCCAGATGCTGGATCCGAACGGTATAATTTCGCGGATCGATGAGTCTGGCGAGAATTCGATCAGGCAAGTTCTGGCGGATTGTCTAACCGCCTTCAAGATACCAGCAACTGAATCGCCAAACCACCCAAACTTCATGAATTCCTGGACATCCACAGGTCGTGTCGTTTGTTCGGTGGCAATCCGTCGTTGGCAGACCTTGAGCATTCGGATTCTGCCTGATCAGGTGGCGAGGGCAGGGGCTCAATCGGCCGGAACAGGGCTCACCAATTGCGGCTCCGTCCATCCGGATTCAACCCAACGCCTATCAATGTGACACACTTAATCAGGCGGTGCCGGAATTTCGTTTCGCTTGCTGCTGGCTGCCAGCCGCCTGTTGGGTGGGCCGCATGTCACCTGGAAGCTGAATCGCCGATGAAATTCCACCAATTGAGCGACACGACCGAATCCGGCAACTGAGCTCCTGAAAGCAATTCAGCGAAGCAAGCTGATCAGTGGTGGTGGGGGCATTCGCACGTTTCTCCACACGCATGAATGCCCTCGGGAGATGGGCATGAGACAACTCAGCTTGATACGTTGGCAGGTCTTCCGATCAGGCGAACGCACGTGTGCGATGACGCCATCGACCAGCACGTAGCTCGACCGGAACAAGAAGTGCGTATTCTATGGCCAGCATGACGGCGACAAAACTCAGCGCATAGGCAAGAACATACCCCGTCTCGAAGAGCTGAAAATATAGGTGAATCTGAAAGCCAACACCATCACCTCTGCCCAGGAACTCGACCACTAGCACAATCTTCCAGATGATCGCCATGCCATTGCGCATGGCCGCAGCCAGGAATGGCCAGAGCTGGGGAAGCCAGACATGCCACAGCCGGTGCCTTGGCGGAAAGCGATAGGCTCTGGCAAGTTCGGCAAGTGCAGGATCGGCGCTCTTGACACCTTCCCGTATCATGACGGCAACCATCGCGGTCTTGTTGACCGCAACAGCGACTACGGCAGCCACCTCGTTCAGTCCGATCCAGAGATAGGCAAGCACGATGACGACCAGCGCAGGCACGTTCAGGAAAATCGATACCCACGGACCAAACCACCGATCAAGCCGTTCCGAGAGGCCGAGCAACGCACCCACGGCGACGCCTAGCGCCATCGCAAGCGAAAAGGCCAGAACAACACGCCGCAACGTCGCACCGACATGTTGAGCCATTTCCCCGCTCGCCAGTTCGGCGAAGGCGATCTGAAGCACGACCCCAGGCTGCGGCAGAACCGTGGCGTCGTCTGTCGCCCAGGCGGAGGCTATCCAGATCACCAGAAGAATTCCCAGAGATACGGTGAATCTCGCGGGACCAGGGAGTTGGTTAAATCGGGCAAATCCTCTCATCAAGGCCAGTGTGCCACGACACGCCGCGCCGCAACAGCAGGAATTCCGATCATTGCTACCTTGGTCGGATGTGCGCTGTGCCGCACTCCGGTTAGTTTCCCCGCATGGGGAGAATGGTCCTGATCCAGGCCGCTACTGCAATCATCGTCGCTGCGTTTGCTGCGGCGGCGCAGCCTTTGTCGCGTGAAGACATCGCGCCGATGATCGTTCCGCCGATGGAACTCGGAGAGCCCCTGAACGACAGGGGCGTCTGGAGTCTTCTGAATTCAGGAGGGGCACAGGCGGGCTTTGTTTTCGAAACTGAACCCATGGCCCCTCTTCCCGGATTTTCAGGCGCGCCAATCAATTTGCTGGTAATCCTTGACCTTGACGGCCGGTACCTGGATGTACGTCTGATCTCTCACAACGAACCGATTTTCGTCTCCGGCCTGGGTGAGGCGCCTTTCTACAGGTTCTTCGAGCAGTATCGCGGCCTCTCAATCTCTGATACGATCGTGGTGGGGACACCCTATGGCGATGCCGACCAGGGAAGCGCGCTGGTCTATCTCGACGGAGTTACGAAGGCGACAGCGAGTGTGCGAATCGCGCATGAAAGCCTGCTAGCGGCGGTGCACCAGGTTGCGCGGGAGAAGATGCAGGGAATCGCGGCTGAGCCAGCGGGCTTCCCCGATCCAGACTATCGGGAGGATCTCAGTTGGGATGATCTGGTCTCGCAGGGTCTCGTCACGCATAAGAGGGTGCTGAACCACGAGATTGATGCCGAGTTCGAAGGCACGATCTGGTCCGATGATGACGCTGAAGCGCAGGCGGACCCGAGCGGAGTATATCTCGACCTCTGGATCGTTGACCTCGGCCCACCTTCCATCGCTGAGGCGGTTCTTGATGAGGAATCCACCGCGATACTTCAGGAATTCCTCTCAATCTCTGACAATGACGAGCCCGTCCTGGTGATCGATACCGGTCGGCACGGGCTCGTAGGAGAGGATTTTGTCCGGAACACCGCACCTGACTGGCTGAGCGCGACCCAGGACGGTCTGCCGATTGCAATGCGGGACAGCGACCTGTTCGTAACGCTTGACAGCGGAGTGCCGGAGGAGCTGCATGACGGCGCAAGGCTGATCCTGAGAACTGACCGCCGCGTCGGCTTCGACCCAAGCCGGGAGTGGGAGCTTAACGTTAAGGCAGTGCGCGAGCATGGCATCTTCCGCCCTGAAATCGGTTCCGTAACGATTCCGGTGAAACATCAGACCGACGCACGGTTTTTCCGCAAGCCTGAAGTCGTGAAACCCCTGCCTCCCTGGCTTGAAGCGATGAATGCCCGCGCAACCGATCTCGCGATACTTGGAATCTTTCTCATCGCCCTTTTTGCGCTTCTGGGACCAGGGATGCGATGGTTTGTAGGTAGGAAGGCATTCACCGCGACGCGGCTCGCGATCCTCGCCGTGGTCGCGGGATTCATTGGATGGTGGGGTCAGGGCCAGCTATCCGTCGTGACTGTGCTCGGCGTGATTCGAACCGCCTGGGAAGGTGGCAGCTACGCCTTCCTGATTTACGATCCGTTCTCGCTACTGATCTGGGGGGCGTCCATCATCGGATTCGTTCTCTGGGGAAGAGGGCTCTTTTGTGGCTGGCTGTGCCCCTTCGGAGCGCTTCAGGAATTCGCCCACCATATCGGTCGGGTGCTCCGTCTGCCCCGGATTGAACCTGCCGCCCGTTGGGACCGGCGCCTGAAATTGCTTAAGTATCCGGTTCTCGCGATTCTGGTTGCAATGGTCTTTGTCGCTCCACAGCATGTCGAGACGGCGGCCGAGGTCGAGCCGTTCAAAACCGCGATCACCACCTATTTCCTGCGCGAATGGTACTATGTTGCCTATGCCGTCCTGCTTCTGCTTGCTTCAATGGTGCTGTTCAAAGGTTTCTGCCGATATCTCTGCCCGCTAGGTGCCGTGATGGTGATCGGTGGCCTTGTTCGTGGGCGTAACTGGATCGCCCGGCGCAACGAATGTGGCACGCCCTGCCAGCTATGCCGGGTGAAGTGCAATTACGGCTCCATTGCCAGGTCGGGACGGATAAACTACTCTGAGTGTTTCCAATGCCTCGACTGTGTGGCTATTCACGATGATCAGTCGCGATGCGTTCCCCTGGTTCTGAAGATGCGAAAGGGGCAGCGTGCATCTGGTCTGGAGGTGCCGGCTGAATGATTTCACGCCGCCGTTTCCTGGCGATCTCCGCCGCGTCGTTGGCTGCGCCCGCTGCCCAGGCTCATACCTGGACCGGCCGTGCGCTCGGCGCAAACGCGAAGATCACGCTGTACGGCGGGAAGGCGAGTGCGCGCACCGCTCTTGAAGGTGTCCGAAGCCTGATAGAAAGCGCCGAAGCTGCATTCAGCCTGTACGACCCGGAATCCGAGCTGTCGCGGCTGAACCGGTCGGGCAGCCACCTGCCTTCACCCATGTTCTGCGAACTCTTCACCGTTGCGGACGAAATTCACCGGGCAACCGGAGGTCTCTTCGATCCGACCGTGCAGCCACTCTGGCAGGCCTATGTGGCTGGCGAAGATGTGTCGGCGGCCCAAAAGATGATCGGCTGGCACCGGGTGGTTGCCGGGAACCATGGTGCAATCCACCTCGCAGATGGGCAGGCGCTGACCTTTAACGGAATCGCGCAGGGATACATTACTGACCTGGCGGCCACATATCTCAGGACAGCTGGCTTCAGGAAGGTATTGGTGAATATCGGCGAGTTTGCGGGATCCGGTGAACCTTGGCGTGTCGGCATCGCTGATCCTATGCATGGTTTTCTGGGCTATCGCACATTGAATGATGGCGCCATCGCTACCTCAAGCCCAGAGGCGCTCATGCTGCCGGGCAGCGGGCACATCTTTCATCCCTATGGCGATGCGCCTGTCTGGTCTACGGTTTCCGTCGAAGCATCCTCAGCTACGCTGGCCGACGGTCTATCGACCGCACTCTGTTTGGCGCGTCCAAATGACATCCGGCGTATCCGTGCACGTTTGCCGGGTGTTGGGCGCGTCACGCTGGTGGACGTGGAGGGATCCTTGACGAGCCTGTAGTCTCGCATTGGTAGTCAGATCTGGCCGGCTGAAACAATGGCGTCTGGATACCGGTTCGTTGTCCCCTGAAGTGGGCTGCCTCGGATGGGTGGAATTCAATGGAAAAGGAACCGTATCCGAGAGTAACGGTCATGCCGCATGCCTCTTGTCCGGTTCACGCCTGTTCTAGGTGGATGGGCCGGCTGTCGGCGATCCATGTCAAGTGTCCTCATGCGAACCGGGGAGAACGTATGCAGGCACTGACACGGATTCTCCCGCGACGCATGGAGGCGCTGTCTACTCCAACTGCCGGATGGGCGTTCGAACTGGCGCTGTCTGGAAGGGATGCTGGAGGACCAGCGACAGCAATACAGCGCGGCTTCTGGGGAAGGGATCGGCCGGTGCCGCACGACGGGGGAGCGTGAGCGGTTTCCATCGGTGCTCGGGGCAGATGGCCTGCTGCCCGGAACTTCCGGACAGGCACAGCTGGTACAGGCGATCCAACGTGGAACGGCCAAGCGGCTGGACGAGGCCTGCACAGCGTCTTGGCGGGATGTAAAGGGGGTGGAAAGGGGCACGATCGCACGGTACCAGGAGGCCATGGGCGCTCCACCCTGCGGGCTGGCTGCGGCAGACCCATGGCCAGCCCGGCCTGGCGGCGTTCGGTGCGGGTGGAGCGACGCGGGAAACCTGGTGCGGAACGATGGTCGTGAAGCGGTATTTCATCATGGGTGGAGCACTTCCGCTGGAGCGGCTTATGGGGTGATCCGCGTCCACTGGCGCTTGGGAACGGCCTTCAGCGGCTCCTGAACGTCGCCATGAACGGGGACCGCCAAAGGAACCGAATCGGCAGTGGCCGACCGATTCTGGCCATAGTGCGGCGGATGTCGCTGGATTTGATGCCGCCCGCGGAGGGACGGGCATGGGCGTAGATGCGAGCCGGGATTAGGATGGCGGGATGGGACCATGATGTCCTGCTCGAGCTGATTCGGACCACCGCCGACTTCAGCGATGAGGTTCGATGGGAGGGAAGTCCAGGAGCGATAGCGCTAGATGGCGCAGGCAGGCTATTGAGCGAAGCCAGACAAGAGTCTAGACTCGAACCATAGCTGACGATCCCGAAAACCACTCCCAGCACCTGCTTCGCGAAATCCGCACTGACATGCAGGCCATGCGATCCGACCTTCAGGCGACTCGCGCAGAGATACAGGAGGTTAGGGCCGAGGTTGGCAACCTCTCGATCCGCGTTGGCGGACTGACTCACATCATCACTTTCCTTGCCGGAAACTTCCACTGGCATGAAGAGCGGCTCGCCCGGTTAGAGGCCCGCGAAATCGGCGAGCCCTACCGCGCCGTGACAAAGAGGTGTGGGCACGTTAGGGCCAGCCGTCCGAGGGCGCGGAAACTGTTCGTTCGCAGCCGGGATGAGGGTGCACCTCCTGGCGACTCCATGGCGTGCAGGCAATGCGCTCGGTGTGGTTCAGGGTGGTGCCTTGGTGAAGGGTTCAGGCCGAGAATCGCCATGATCTACGCAGGGCAAAACGCAAAATCCAGGGCTTTCGCTTTTTCGGCTATACTGTTTCTTCCTCTACATATCTCTGACAGTTTTACAAAAGTCTCTTTAGAAAATTTGTAGCGCATTTCCGCGGGATTCCGGTAGTGCGCTGAGGAAATGGACAGCATTTCCCGGGTAGATTCGCATGAATGCCCTCCCGGTGCCGGTGGACGTCCGGACGGTCCGACGCTAACGTGCCGCCATGGCGGGGAAGGGGAAACGCATTCGGGAACGCGGGGAAGGGGAAGGCGCGGGAACGCTCCCGGCCACGCCGCATGATGCGCTTTTCCGGGCCCTGGTCTCCGATCCCGGCCGCGCCGCGGCGCTGCTGCGCGACCACCTGCCGGAGCGGATCGCCGGGCTCCTGGCGGAGACGCCGCCGAGGCCGGTGGACGGAACCTTCGTGGACGGGGACCTGCGGGAAAGCCGCTCCGACATGCTGTTCGAGGTGGAGCTCGCCTCGGGTGACCCGGGCCTGGTCTACGTCCTGGCCGAGCACAAGAGCCATCCGGATCCGGGCCTGCCGCTGCAGCTGGCGGGTTACATGGTGCGGATATGGACCCGCTGGGCGGGTGGACAGGCGGCCCGGCTGCGTGCCCTGCCGCCGATCATCCCGCTGGTTCTCTACCACGGGGAGCCCCGCTGGACGGTTCCGGACGGGCTGGCCGGCATGATCGCGACGGAGGATCCCGAGCTGGTATTCCTGCCGGGCGGACGGTTCGTCCTTTGCCTCCTGCGGGACCTGCCGCCGGAGAGGCTGTCGGGCGACGCCGCGCTCAGGGCCGGATTACTCGCGCTCACCCACCGTGCGGTCCAACTGCTGGAGGTGGTGGCGGAGGGCCTGGCCGGGGATCCGGACTTGCGGGGTCAGGTCATCGGGTATATGTTCCGGACCTATCCCGAGAGCGACCTTGACGAGCTGCGCGGGAAGCTGCGGGCGGTGCGGGACGAAGGAATGGAGGGCGGTGTGCGCACGATCGCGGAAGTGTTCCTGGAACAGGGAGAGGCGAAAGGATTCGCCAAGGGAATCACCGAGGGCATCGAGAGGGGAGAGGCGAAGGGAAAGGCCGAGGGAATCGCGGAGGGAGAGGCGAAGGGAGAGACGCGCACGCTGGTCCGGCTTCTGGAGCGCCGGTTCGGCCCCCTTCCCCGGACGGCCCTGGAACGCATCGCCTCTGCGGCTCCCGGGCAGCGCGACGCCTGGGTGGACCGGATCATGGACGCCGACAGCCTCGAGACGGTGCTCGGCGCGGAAGGCTGAGCCCCGACGGAGAGCGTTCCCCCGGTTCCCGCCGTTCGGCGCGGACGGAAGCGGCGGGGAGGTCTTTCATGGCGGTCATGGGACAGGGATGGCGAACCATCGCCACGGACACGGGGCATTCACGCAAATGTTCCGGGAGGATTCCGATTCCCTGCAGCGTGCTGCGTCAATCCCGCCGGAGAGCACCATGATTCATCAAATGAGCCTTGCCGAAAGCGGAGGCTCCTACCCGCGGTTCGCGCCTTGCGCACTCGTCGGCGGCTTGGTGCCGGTGGAGGTCCCGGTCCGCATGACCCGGATGCGCTCCGGAATTCGGTTCGGGACACCGCCGCCGCGGACTTCCCATTGAACACATATATCTCCTGAACTTCATGTACCGGTCAGGACATGCTATCCGAACCGAACGCGATGCCGCGCCCTTCCTCGAATTCCCCGGCCAGCCCGTCATCTACCTGCCGACCCGCGTGAACCCGATCCCGGAAAGCGGGCTTGGGTTGGCCCAGATCGCGGGGCGGCGGCTCTTCGAACCTTCCGTCGAACGGGTGGCGGGGAAAGTGGTGTTGGCCCCCACTTTCGACGCCCATCCCAGAATCTGACAATGATTGGATTTTGATCTATTGAACGCCTATTCCCGGTATTATGAGTGAATTTTGACGCCTTACAAATGGCTCTTTAGAAAATTTGTGGTGAGATCTGGTAGGATTTCGGTAACACGTTGCGGAAAAAGAAATTTTTCCCAAAAATCCATCCGAAGGACTTGCGTCCGCGATTATTGTTCGCTAACTGTTCCGCATGATTCCGACAAGAAACCTCATCGCCTCGTCCGTCCGCGCCGAAAGGCGGGAAATGAAGCGGACGCTTCCCGCCGAACCCTCCGAAGCCGATGCCGGAGAGCCGCCGGACCCGTCGAAATGCCCGCACTGCGGTCACGCGGACATCCGCAGGAACGGGTCGGTCCGCCACTACTCCCATAAGGACGGTCCGACCTGGGCGCTCTACATGAAGCTGATGTTCCAGGGCCTGTCGCTGCCGGTCATCGTGGAAAGGATGGACATCAGCCTGCCGACGGCTTTCGCCTGGCGTCACAAGGTTCTCAACGCCATGTGCCGCATGCCCGGGCCAAGGCTCTCCGGCGTCGTCGAGGCGGACGAGACGTATTTCAGGCTTTCGTTCAAGGGGCGGCGCGGAGACCTTCCCCGGCCCGCCCGCAGGCGTGGAACGGGGGAGTCGAAAAAGCGCGGGATATCAAAGGAAAAGATCCGCGTCCTCACCGCCACCGACAGGCAGCGGGGGACATGCCTGCGTTCCGCCTGCCTCGGACGCATGTCGGTGGACGACCTCCGACGCCTGTTGAGCGACCCCGTCGACTGGAAGGGCTCCGTCCTGGTCACGGACGCCCATCAGGCCTACGCCGCGCTGGCGGCGGAGCGCGGGACGTCGCACACGGAGCTTAAGGGCGGCAGGGGGGAAGGCTCCCTCCACATCCAGACGGTGAACAGCCTCCATAGCCACCTGAAGGGATGGATCCGCCGCTTCAACGGCGTGGCGACGAAATACCTGGACCACTATCTTCTCTTCTTCCAGCGCCGCGGGGCCGACCCGTACCCGGTGATGACCGCACAGGGGTGCTGGGCCAGCGCCCGCAGCCTGCGGCGGAGGCCGATGGCGCTCACCTGAAGGCTCGACCGAAACACCACGCGGCGGCCCATCCGGGCCGCCCGAAGCGCTGCCCGAAAGTCACTCTCCAGCCTTCCGAACCACGGGATTCGCGCCTGCGGACACCCCGAACCGCCTCCGAAACGGAGTCGGCGGCATGCGGGCCGCAGGAAACCACACCGCCGACCCCTCCGCCCACCACGAATTTTCTAAAGAGCCTTACAAAAAATAGGATGATACCGCCTCTCTGATGTCAAAATGTGCCCATTTCAAAACATCCTTCACCGCAGTGTATCTCCATCAGAAGGCAGTTTGCGGAAATTTGAATTTGTTCCATAAGCGCGAATGGGGCACTATATATTGTTCACTCTGTCGGCATATAGGCATACGATATGCAAAATATGGGATAATTGAACAAACTCAGGTTCCTTTCCAGTGGCCGGCCAGAGGAAGTGAAGGAATATGGTAACTGTCGGCATCGTCGCCTTTCGATTCGGAACCGCTCTGATCCAGAATTTGGATAGTGATTCAGTTTGACGTTCATGGCCCGTATTTCGCCTTTGCCTTGCATGAATCTGTGGCGAGACCGTTCAGTTGCCGCGACAGCTGCCACCGTAGGACCTGACTGCTAGGCACGGCGCGGACAGACTCCCCTTCAGCGAATCTCCCACGGCGCCATCCGGCGACCAGACACCCTTTCCATTTCCGCCGCCATCCTCGGCGGCCGCGATGCAGGCTGTCACTGGCCCGCTCCACCTACCCGCCTATTCATTCCTCCGCAGGACCATGGCCTAATTTAAGGACGGGATTGGCGTCAAGTACGGCATCGCGGGCAGCCCGTGCCAGGAACGTGGACCTTTCTAGGGAGCGGGCGGCGTCAATGGCTTCGAGCAGATGCGGATCCGAAGCGAGGTCGGGACCTTCATCAAGTCCCTTGAGCCGAAGCAGGGGCAGGTCCATAAGGAACGACCCTTGGGCGAGTTCTTCTCGATATTCCGGAAGTTCAGCGATTTCCGCCGCGGTCTTTGCTTTAGGCGGCTCCAGTTCATCAAGATGCAGTTCAAGAGCCTCCATTGTGTTCGTGAAGATGTCGCAGGCTTCATCGGCACCGGAATAGCACAGGTCAACGTCTGGATACCTGACACCCCAGGCGCAGTCCTTCCCGCCATCCACAATGGAGATGTAAGTTCTCATTTCCCTCTTCCCTTCAGCCAACCAACCTACGCCGCGACATCGCGGGCGACGCCTGGCGAAAGACCACGCTTTGGATGCATGAGTGTGACTCGCAGTTCGCCCTTGCCGAGCTGGTGAAGGGATCCCTTCACTCGCAGCAGTCTCTAGCCTTCGTCCTGGAGCCGCTTGATGATCTTTCGACTGCTTCGTTCCATATGTATATAAATCGCCGGTTCCAATTCAGAGATCAAGGAACCATAACCGCCGCCTGCTGTTTCGTTGACAAATCGACAGGATAGCGACCATCGCTCCGTGCAGCGTTCTCTGGAGGTATGGCACCCCGTTCACCGACAGGTGAATCGCGGGTATCGACACTGAAAACATCAAAACCCCAAATTCCTCGCCGGTGGGCTGCGGCCTCTCTCGTTCGCAGCATCACCATCAATGCCCAACGCCATTTCGCCGTCATCTCCTCGAAACGGCAACCTAGGTCAGGAATCGGCAGACTGAAGAAGAGAACTATACTGTTGCCACCCAGTTACCCGGAATCGGTCATGGTTGATGACCCGAAAACTGTCCGCGCTGTTTCCGTTGGCTCGACTAAGGGTCGTTGTGCATTCCGGCGAAATTCTGGTAACACGCTGTAGAAACGCGATGTTTACCCGAAAGAATCCCTGGCTGGGCTCCTGCGTCCGCAACCGAAGCTCGTCATTGGTTGACGATGGTCTCTTGGGAAAGCCTCCTCGCGGCCCCTGCTGCGAAGCGATGTCCTGTAGGAAAGTTCATCGCCAGACCCTTCGGAACTGGTACTGGAGACCTGCTGGGCTCCCCGAATTTCCCGAACCGCTGGCACGGGAACTTTCGGGAAGCGGATTGATCCGCGGCTGATAGAGGTTCAGATGCCGTGTTGATGTGTCCGCCCTGTCGACCCCATTTCGGGTTCATTGTTCGATTGAGCGCAGATACGAATTACTCATTGGGTGAATCTTAGTGGGCGTAGCGCTCTTGGGCAGCCCGGTCTGAAAGATAGGGGTTGCGGACCAGTATGCGAACGATCGGGTGACCCATCGCATAGGTCCTGTTCATTTGAGTTGCGATAACATAGGCATTCCGCCAGATTCACTTTGCGGGCGAACAGATGGGGTCCGCATTGAGGGAGAGCAGGGATGTCCGGGATCGTCGAGGTCAGGAACCTCACCAAAGTATATGAGGACGGGTTCGAAGCACTGAAACGCGTTTCCCTCGAGATTAGGGAAGGGGAAATCCTGGCACTTCTCGGCCCGAATGGTGCGGGAAAGACCACTCTGATTTCAACGATCTGCGGGATCACGAATCCAACCTCGGGGCATATCCGGGTAGGAGAGTATGACGTAGTGACGGACTGGCGCGAGGCGCGGAAGCTGATCGGTCTGGTGCCGCAGGAGATCACCCTGGAGCCGTTTGAATTCGTTGGAAACACTGTCAGGTTTTCGCGTGGGCTGTTCGGCAAGGCACCAGATGAAAGTCTCGTCGATCAGGTTCTGAGCGATCTCTCGTTACTGGAGAAGAAGGGAGCAAGAAATTCCGAACTGTCTGGTGGTATGCGCCGGCGGGTCCTGATCGCCAAGGCCCTCGTGCACGAGCCACGCGTTCTGTTCCTTGATGAGCCGACCGCCGGCGTCGATGTCGAGTTGAGACGCGACATGTGGCAATTGGTTGAGCGTCTCCGCAGCGACGGCGTGACCATCATTCTGACAACGCACTACATCGAGGAAGCCGAAGCGATTGCGGATCGGGTTGCCGTGATACGGAAGGGCGAAATTCTGCTGGTCGAGGAAAAGATGAAATTGATGCAGCGCATGGGGCGGAAGGTGCTGAAAGTCGAACTGAGGGATCCGATTGATGTCGTGCCTGAGGAACTGTCGCCCTTTGGTTTGACCAGCGTCGATGAAGGGCGTGCCCTGATCTACACCTATGATACCGGAGGTGCACGGACGGGAATCACGCGCCTTCTGGCATCTCTGCAGTCCGCCGGGCTGATGCTGGTGGACCTGCAGACTACACAAAGCTCACTTGAGGATATTTTTGTCGATCTGGTGAAGGAACCTGTGGAATGAACTGGTATGGAATGGCTGCGGTCTGGCGGTTTGAAATGGGTCGCTTTTTCCGATCGCTTGCTCAATCGATCGTCTCCCCGGTTCTGGCCACCTCGCTGTATTTCGTGGTCTTTGGAGCGGCAATCGGCAGCCGCATTACCGAAATCGAAGGCGTGTCCTACGGCGCGTTCATCGTGCCTGGACTGATCATGCTGACCGTGTTGCAGCAGTCGATCCAGAACGCGGGTTTCGGCATTTACTTCCCGAAATTCATCGGAACGATCTTCGAGGTCCTGTCGGCTCCAATGTCTTCATTTGAGATCGTTGTCGGCTATGTTGGCGCGGCGACGGTGAAGTCGCTATTGATCGGGATGATCATTCTGGCCACGTCATTTGTCTTCGTGGATATAACGATCCAGCATCCTGTTTGGATGATCGCGTTTCTCTTTCTGACAGCCTTTAGTTTTTCGCTCCTCGGGTTCATCCTTGGCATCTGGGCGAGGACCTTTGAACAGCTGAACCTTGTACCGCTTCTTGTCGTGACGCCACTGGTCTTCCTTGGCGGTTCCTTCTATTCGATCACCATGCTGCCACCGGTCTGGCAGACCGTGTCGATGTTCAATCCGGTGCTCTATCTTGTATCAGGTTTTCGCTGGTCCTTCTTTGGAACGGCGGATGTGCCCGTGGCAGCGAGCCTATTGGCCATTCTGGCGTTTGCCGTAGCCTGTCTGGCGATCGTTTGGTGGATTTTCCGAACTGGATATCGGCTGAAGACCTGAGTGGCAGGAAGTCAGCCGGAACGCGGTCTTCGCAATGACCTGCGCTGTCGAGGGCCATCTCCGGTCGCGCTCCATCGCTTGGCATTGTAAGTCATCGACCTATCACAGCCGGTTTGCGACTTCCTGGAGCCTGGTTCTGATCCTGCAGTGAGTCTGTTCCACGCTTAATGGATTCTGCTGTTGGGGTGATCCGGGTTTGGCGTGATTTCAATGGGTTATGGAGAGATGGACCGGAAACCGCGACACAGCGTCCCCGCATGGAACAATTGTTGACCGGTCAGGCTGCACAATTCCCTGGGTCCTCGCTCACATTTGCATACACAGGAAACACGACTGCAACCGGACACGGATCCGGACCATCCAGCCCACCCGAAACGGCAGCACGGCTGGGCGGAATGTCGTCCGCCATGCCGGAACCAGCACTGAAGCCGCAGCTCGCGGATGGCTCGCCACCATCATCAAGGAAATTCGCCAGAACGATGCACCGAGCCCATCGAAACCGCTGCCAGAACACCGGGCCAGAGCGGTTGGGTGTCGAACCCTACGGGTGCCGCGAACGGATCCGTACCTGTCTGGACATGCGCGAGGCGTTTGAACGGCCGTGTCGGACCACGGGATGAGACAGGCTGCTGGCAGCCCAGTATCGCATCCTGCGCGACCCATGCCCGCCCACATCGTCCAGCCTGTCGGCGGATGCGGTACCGTCATGGCCTCTCTCGAGATGCCGGGGTCATTCTCGAGCTGAACCTGGACCATCGGATCATGGGCCAGCTCAAAGACAGCGTCGTCGTGACCGTTTTCAGCATTTCCCATGACCGCGCCCAGGACCGGCTGCCCGAATTTCCAACAGTCTTCCTCATGGACCCTACGCCCCTGTATTTCGAGAGCGGCAGGGAAGAACCCGCCGATGGCCCGGAGAAACCGCTGCGCTTCAGGGGCGCGGCAGGGTCGGTAGACCTTACTGGAACCAGATCCCTCCGCTTTCCCATCCCCGCGGAGGAACTGCCGGTCGGCTACGGCCCATTCCCGGTAACCTCGCCGTGGGCAGCCCCTGAAGCCACTGATCAGGGAGCTTACGAGCCGCCACACCGTCACTGTCGTTACCGATGTCGGCATGCCCGGCCTCGGGCATCCGGATCCGTTAAGTCGACTGAATCTGTCCCACGTTCATTGTCGCTCCATAGTCCACATTTGTCAGAAAATTCACCATGGGGAAGCCCTGGTAGGTGACAGGTCCCTCCTTGAGTGCGGGATTGGGTTGGGCTAGGATGTGAAGGTGCACATCTGCGCGTTTTCAGGAGAGATGCCATGGCCTCCACTTCGCCAGTAACGGCCCCCGGCGCCCTTGATGTTCTTCTTCGCAGGGCGGCCGCGAAGAATTCAAAGAAGCGGTGGAGAGCGCTTCTGGCACCCTACGAGGGAGCGGACAACCTCCGCAGCATTATCCAGCTTTGCGTTACGCTAGTGCTGTACGGGGTTGCCTGGGTGGTCCTGCTCTGGACTGTAGAGGTGAGCTACTGGCTGACCGCCCTTGTGGCGCTTCCAGCTGGTGGCCTTGCGGTGCGCCTTGTCGTCCTCCAGCATGACTGCGGCCACGGCTCGTTCTTCACGTCGCGCCGGGCATGCGACGCTGTCGGCCGACTGATTGGGGTACCAGTCATGGTTCCCTACGACTATTGGCGGTCGACCCACGCCGGACACCACTCGCATTCGGGGAACCTTGACAGGCGAACCGGTGGCGACGTCGACACGCTCACTGTGGAGGAGTACGAGGCGCAGGACTGGTGGGGCAGGGCACGGTACTGGGTGGTGCGCAATCCATTCATGATGATCGGCGTCCTTATCATGATCCAGTTCGTTCTGATTCACCGCTTTCCCCTGGGCATGCCGCGCTCCCGCAGGCGGGAGTGGCGGTCGGTGTGGTGGGTGAACGCGGCGCTTGTGGCAATTCTCGCCGGAATCTGGCTTTTCGCTGGTGCCGAACTTCTTCTGCAGGTCCTTATCGTCCAGGGGATGGTGATGCTGGTCGCAGGCTCTTTCGCAGCGTGGCTGAACCACGTCCAGCACCAGTTCGAAGACGCCTACTGGCACCGTGCAGGGGAGTGGGATTTCTTCGAGGCGGGACTTCGCGGGGCGTCTTGGCTGGATCTGCCAGGCCCACTCCGTTGGCTGACGGCGAGCATTGGGTTGCATCATGTGCACCATTTGAGCACACGGATCCCGAACTACCGACTCCAGCGCTGCCACGACGAGAATCCGGAGCTCTGGTCGGTTCACCGTATCACACTGCGGGAGGGGTTCAGGGCGCTCCATCTTGCGTTGTGGGACGAGCGTAGTGGCCGCCTGATCTCGTTCGGCGAGTACCGCCGGATGGGGCAGGGGGCCACCTGAACATCTGCCGCCTTCGGCCAGTGCCTTGTCGCGTCCTGCATGGTTCTGGCGCGGTGGATGGGAGAGGCTCGGATGTAACCGACCGCATATCATGGGCGGTACAACACACATTGCGGCCGCAGGGTTGAACCGGGGTGCGGAAAGCGGGGCGGTGGGAAATCGGGCCTGACATGCCCGGTCCCGGCCGATATATCAGCCTGCCCGTGCCTTCGCGGAAATACCGGATATCGTAATGGCGCGGGATGGTGGCACGGACCCTACTGGCGTTCCTCGGGTGGGCTGACCGGGAGCACCTTCACCGGCGCCGCCTCTCCTTCCCGGCCCAGTTTTCCCTTCGGCTCCGGATACGCCGCGGGTCCCACCGGAGCGGCGCCGCTCCTTCGGAGCCCACGCAGCCAACCGTGGAAGGCATCGCGGACGGGAAAGGCGGATCCGGTACGGATCGCGTGGGCCTTCCTCCGTCCGGCGGGAGCGGGACGTTCGTACACCGCCGCCAGCATCGCCTGGTTGCTGGCGCAGGATGCCTGGCAGCTGTGCCTGCTGGTCGACCGTCAGGGGGGAATTCCGGTTGGGCATGCCAGTAAATGAAACCCGAATTCGGGACATCAGGCATAAATCAATGACCTGCAGTTCAAATCTCTGAAGTCTGGGGGATCCACGGCCGAGCGTTTCGTCCACCGCGCATCCTCAGGGCAGCCAATAGAAAACCCCCGCCTAAAGACGGGGGTTTCCGGTTGTAAGAATGCGTTGGGTCAGGCCAAGGCAACAGCCCGCTTCGTCATGACCCTGATGAGGTTTGCACGATACTCCGCTGAGCCATGCAGGTCCGACATCAGGTTATCCGACGACACATCGACGCCGTCCGCAGCCTCAGCCGAGAAGTCGGCTGCCAGCGCGGCCTCAAGTCCGGCATGGCGGAACACCCCATCCGACCCTGCGCCTGTCACCGCAACACGAACGCCACCACCCATTTTCGCGACGAAAACGCCTACCATGGCGAAGCGTGAGGCGGGGTTCGGGAACTTGGCGTAGGCTGAGCGTTCCGCCCGCGAAAAAGTCACGCCTGTGATGACCTCACCTCCGTCCAGCGCTGTCTCGAACAGGCCGGTGAAGAAGTCATCCGCTGCGATTCTTCGCCTGTTGGTCGTGATTTCCGCGCCAAGGCCCAGGACTGCAGCCGGGTAGTCCGCCGCGGGATCATTGTTGGCGATGGAGCCGCCAATGGTCCCTCTGTGCCGAACCGCCGGATCGCCGATTCCGGCCGCGACGGTGGCAACGGCCGGTGCGTGCGCCTTTACATTGGAATCGTCCGCAACCTCCGCATGGGTCGTCATCGCACCGATCACCACATCCGTGCCCGAAAGCGAGACGCCGGAAAGACCCGCGCCTGCAAGGCTGACCAGATCTGAGGGCGCTGCCAGGCGCTGCCTGATGGTCGGAAGAAGCGTCTGACCTCCAGCCAGAAGCGCGCCATCGGCTGCGGCGGCAACTTTTGCGGCGGCCTCGTCCGCCGAGGCAGATCTCTGAAAGTTCATTGCATACATATCGAGTATCTCCCCTATTCAGCTGCCATTGAGGAACTACTGGCCTGGATCGCCGTCCAGACCGCTGCCGGTGTGGCTGGCATTTCCAGATTCTCGGTTCCGATGGCATCGGTTATCGCGTTGATGATCGCTGGCGGCGAACCAATGGCACCCGCCTCGCCGCACCCCTTGATGCCAAGCGGGTTGTTCGGGCAGGCGGTCGTGTTGTGCTCGATCCGATAGCTGACGACATCGTCAGCCCGTGGCATGGTATAGTCCATGTATGAAGCCGTCAGAAGCTGGCCATCTTCATCATAGACGACTTTCTCCAGCAGTGCCTGACCAACACCCTGGGCCACGCCTCCATGGACCTGTCCCTCCACGATCATCGGATTGATGAGTGTGCCGAAATCGTCGGCCGCGACGAACTGGCAGAGCTCTACCGCTCCGGTTTCCGGATCAACCTCGACTTCGGCGATATAGGTGCCGGCCGGGAAGGTGAAATTCACCGGATCGTAGAACGCACCTTCCTTGAGACCAGGCTCCATGCCGTCAGGCAGGTTATGCGCCGTATAGGCCGCAAGCCCGACCTCGTGCCAACCCATGCCCTTGTTGGTGCCCGGAACCTTTACCTGACTGTCCTCGAACACAAGTTCGTCCTCATTCGCATCAAGGTGATGCGCGGCGATCTTGCGAACCTTGACCTCCACTTTGTCCATCGCCTTGACGATGGCCGACATGCCGACGGCTCCTGAACGGGATCCATAGGTACCCATCCCGAACTGCACCTTGTCGGTGTCGCCATGAACGATTGAGACATTTTCGATCGGAACCGAGAAGCGTTCGGCCACAATCTGGGCAAAGGTGGTCTCATGCCCCTGGCCGTGGCTGTGCGAGCCCGTCAGGATCTCGATTGTACCCACCGGATTTACCCGAACTTCTGCCGATTCCCAGAGGCCCACGCCAGCGCCAAGCGAGCCAACGGCCGCCGAAGGGGCGATACCGCATGCCTCGATATAGGAGGAATATCCCAGTCCCCGCAATTTGCCGCGAGCCGCCGCCTCCGCTTTCCGCGCGGCGAATCCGGCAACATCGGCTGCCGCCTGCGCTTTGTCCATGTTGCCGGCGAAATCCCCGCAGTCATAGGCCATGATGACCGGCGTCTGGTGCGGAAACTCCTGAACGAAGTTCCTGCGCCGGAGTTCGGCCGGATCCATGCCCATCTCCCGCGCTGCTTTTTCGATGAGGCGTTCGATCAGGTAACAGGCTTCCGGGCGACCAGCGCCGCGATAGGCATCCACGGGAGCGGTGTTGGTATAAACCGCACGTACGTTGCAGTGGATGTTTGAAATGTCATACTGACCCGAAAGGAGTGTCGCATAGAGATAGGTCGGTACGGCTGAGGAGAACAGCGACATATAGGCGCCGAAATTCGCGATCGTATCCACCTTGAAGCCCGTGATCCTGCCGTCGGCGTCAAAACCCATCCTAGCGGTCGTGATATGGTCGCGCCCATGGGCGTCGGTCATGAATGCTTCGGATCGGGTCGATGTCCATTTGACGGAACGGTTGGTCTTCATCGAGGCCCAGAGGCAGACGATCTCTTCAGGATAGATGTAGATTTTTGAACCGAACCCCCCTCCCACATCCGGTGCGATCACCCGGAGCTTGTGCTCAGGTGCAACCTGGTAGAAGGCTGAAAGCACGAGGCGCGCCACATGCGGGTTCTGGCTTGTCGAATAAAGCGTGTAGTGATCCTCGGCTTCGTCAAAGGTCGCGACAGCCGAGCGGGGCTCCATGGCGTTGGGTGCCAGCCGGTTGTTCGTCAGCTCAATCGAGGTGACATGGTTCGCGTCCGCGATACCAGTGTCGGTTGCCCCCTGGTCACCGATCTCCCAGTCATAGATCAGGTTGCCAGGAGCGTTGTCGTGGACCTGCGCCGCACCACTGTCCAGAGCGCTGTCCGCGGCTACGACCGCAGGCAGTACCTCGTAATCGACATCAACCGCCTCGGCGGCGGCGCGGGCGGCTTCGTCGGATTCGCCGATCACCACAGCGACGGCGTCACCGACATAGCGCACCTTCTCCGTTGCAAGGGCCGGCCAGGCCCCCATGTTCATCGGTGAGCCGTCCTTGGAGGTAATGGCCCAGCCACAGATGAGATTGCCGATTCCATCCGCCGCAAGTGCCGCGCCGTCCAGGACGGCGATGACTCCCGGCATCCCCAACGCGGCGCTGGCGTCTAATCCGCTGACACTGGCATGGGCATGAGGACTACGGACAAAGGCGGCGTAAGCCTGGTTTTCTGCGCGGACATCATCCGTGTACTTTCCCTTTCCGGTGATGAAGCGCCTGTCTTCCTTCCGCTTTACGCGGGCTCCGATTCCTGTTGACATCTCTGGTTTCTCCCTCGCCCGATCACATTTCGCCAGCGGCCTGCTGGATGGATCTGACAATGTTGTGGTAGCCTGTGCAGCGGCAGATGTTGCCTTCGAGCTCGTGCCGGATCGCGGCCTCGGTCAGTTCCATGCCTGCAGCCCGGTAGCGATTCACCATGTCGATTCCCGACATGATCATGCCCGGAGTGCAGAAGCCGCACTGCAGCCCGTGGTTGTCATTGAACGCCTGCTGCATTGGATGCAGTTCGCCGTTTGAGATGCCTTCGATTGTCGTGACCTCGGTTCCGTCAGCCTCCGCCGCAAGCATGGTGCACGCCTTGACCGCCTTGCCGTCCACATGGACGACACAGGCACCGCACTGCGACGTGTCACAGCCGATATGCGTGCCAGTGAGCCTCAGCGTCTCGCGCAGAAAATCCGAAAGGAGCGTTTCGCCGGGTGCATCCCGGGTTACCTCCTTACCGTTCACTGTCAATTTGATCGGGGTCATGTCTTCCCTCCTTTGATGCTTGATGCCGTAATTCGCATCCAGTTAGCGAAAAAGCTTCCTGAACCAGCCCTTCTTTGGCTCCTTTGCCTTAGGCTCCTCCGCCACCTCCGCCGGAGGTTCAGGCTGATGCTCCCTGGAAGGAGCGGGTTCGAAGACGCTGGCAGTCTCGACCTCTTTCTGGAAATTGTCGAAGAACCGATCCGCCATCTTCCTGGCGAAGCTGTCTATGACCCGACTGCCGAGCTGGGCCAGTTTTCCGCCGACCTTTGCGTCGACATCGTACCTAACCGCTGTACCATTGTCTGCTGGCGATAGATATACAGTCGCGCCACCATTGCAAAATCCCGCTGGCCCGCCGTTCCCTTCTCCCTGGAGCCTGACAGAGTTGGGCTCATCGATATCCGAGAGCCTGACAGTGCCCTTGAAAGTTGCCTTGACGGGCCCAACCCGCTGCACGACGATGGCCTTGAACCCCGTTTCCGGCGAGCCCGACAATTCAGTGCAGCCAGGAATGCTGGCCATCAAAACCTTTGGATCAAGAAGACCGTTCCACACCTCTTCCTGCCTGGCTGCGACGATCCTCGCTTCACGCATTTTCATTGTACGCTCCTGTCTGCCTCTGTAGCGGCTCTGAGTGTAGCGACCTTGGTTCCGAGGTCCAAGGCTTGAAATTCGACCATGCAAGTAATCTCATCGCTCGGGCGCACCGTGAGTCAGGCCATATGCATCATAGATCGCATTGATCCTTCCGTCCGACAGCGCGGCGGAAATCGCGTCATCAACCGAATAGGAAAGTGGCCGGTAAGCGAAATGAACGCCAACGCCGAGTGTCCACCTGCTGACGGCAAATCCGGGCAGTGGCGGCAGGTGCACCGTGAGGCCATTCGAGAGGCCATGTTCCAGCTGGCCAAGCGGACCCATGACCGCCATGACCTCACCGTTCGCAAGCAGGCCCATCGCCTCTGCCGCGGTGGGCAGGCGACGGACATTTCCTGACATCTGACCGCCCGCAAAGCTTGAAAGATAGAAATCCGAGATCGAATCGTTCTCGACCGCAACACTGTCAAAGCGGAAATAGGGTACAGTCGGACCACCATCCGGATAGTCCGCCTCGCGATAGGCGATGGCGATCCTCTCATCCGCATACTGCCCGGTGAAGACCACCTGCTCGACCCGGCAGGTGAAGGCGCTGTTGTAGGGCACGCGCATCATCACGTTCGATACCCTTCCTCCGATGAGAGGCCCCTTCCAGATGTTGTTCCTCAAGTCCGCCTCCAGATTCTCGCCCGCAGCGACAAAGTTGAATCTCGCCTCGACTCCAAAATCGTCGGCAATGAGCCGCGCGATCTCGACATCGACGCCTCTCGCCTTACCCGACTCTTCCCAACTATATGGCGGATTGTCTTCGTAGACCGCAAAGGTCATGAAGCCTCGGTCGATGATCGTATCAAGATCCTGCCCGATGATGTCCCGGCTCGCATTCTGCGGCTTCGGCTGTGGAATATGGTCGGCGCAGGGGTCAGCGGCCCAGCCTAACCCGGTTGCTGACGCCAGCGCCAGCACGGCAAGCGCCAGCACGGTGGCAAAACATCTCGGCATCTTGACCTCAGTTCGCAGCGGACAGGCCAATGGTCAGCGCTTCGGCGGCGCGTTTGTAATCCCCCGGATCGGCCGCAAGGATGTTGGCCGCACGGTAGGCCGCACTGTCGGCCACCGGCGCTCCGGACAGCGTCACGATGGCACCCGCGATCTCGGCCAGTCGCGCCTGTGTGCCCTCACTGTCCGCGCCTTCCGGGTTCGCCACCCAGGCCTTGAGCCGGTCGCGAATGGATTTCAGTTCGTCGGAGACTCCCTCCATCGCTTCGTCGTCAGGGCGCGTTTCGATGTAGGTGCGTATCGCCCAGGCTGCCTTCTGGCCCAGTAATTCGCCATAGGCAGGCATCTTGGTGATGCCATTCTGGGTGTAGCCGGAACGGTACCGTTCGACATACCATTCATCGCCGTATTCCTCAGCCTCCAGAAACCTTAGATCGGGAGCCAGCCCGCCCGAAATCGCTTCGAGCCCGTGGCATCGCGCGCAGTTCTGATTATAGCCCGAAGCGCCGATCTCGACCGCCTTCGCCCAAACCTCATCGCCAGCCGCTTCAGCGCGGTAAGGGTTTTCGATCAGCCATTCCTCACCGATGTCGGGAAGAGCGTCGGTATTGACCGGTTGTGGGGCAACATCGCCATGCGCGAACGCCGCACCGACTGAAATGACAAGGCCAACAGCCGCCATGTAAGTTGCACTGAAAGCCATATTGGTTACTCCCGATTGCACCTGATCATGTTTAGAGCAGCACCAGTGGCTAGGATATTGGACTTTGGTTCTATGAGTGCGCTGAAAACTGCGACCATAGTAGAGGTTACCCCAATCCGGGGCGGTTGCTATCGACATGTGTCGGAGGGTGAATCGATGCGTGGAATCGCAGTTTTTCTTATGGCCTGTTTCGGGTTTTCGGCTCAGGCGGCGGAAATCCTGGTGCACGTTACCTATTTGCGTGTCGAGACACCGGCACCCCCGACGCTGTCGAATCTTGATCCTCCACCAGAGGATCTCGGAATCGCGGGCGCGCTGCTTGGACGTGAGGACAATGCGACAACCGGGCGCTTCCTTGGACAGACGCACCAGCTTGATGTGATGTCGCTGCCTGCCGAAGAGGATGTGCTTGCTGCCGCGGCGGCAGCGTTGAATGAGAGCCCGTTTCTGGTTCTGGACGCACCGGCCGACATACTCACGGCAGTCGCGGATCTGCCAGAAGCGGAGAATGCGTTGCTGTTTAACGCCACTTCCGAAGACAATGCGTTAAGGAACGGCAGCTGTCGCGCCAACCTGCTGCACTCGGCGGCATCCCGAGCTATGCGGGCGGATGCATTGATTCAGTTCTTCGTAAAGAAGCGCTGGACGGATCTGGTCATGATCAGGGGTGCGCGACCTGAAGACATCGCGTTTGCCGAAGCGCTTCGTAACGCCGCCAGTAAGTTCGGACTGGTTATCCGCGACGAGGCCGTCTGGGAATTCGATGCGGACATGCGCCGCAATGCCGCGCAGGAAGTGCCGGTTTTCACGCAGGAATTCGGTGAATACGACGCGCTTGTCGTCGCCGATGAAACCCATGACTTCGGGCGGTATGTTCTCTACAACACATGGTATCCGCGCCCGGTCGCCGGATCGGAAGGCCTTGCGCCCCAGGCGTGGTCCCCGGTGGTCGAGCAATGGGGGGCGGCGCAGCTGCAGTCGCGGTTCACGGATCTGGCGGGGCGTGACATGGAGTCGGAAGACTATGCGTCCTGGGCCGCGATCCGAACGATCGGCGAGGCGGTTACACGAACCGGCAGCGCAGATCCGGCAACGCTTCGCGACTATATCCTTGGCCCGGAATTCGAGCTTGCGGGGTTCAAGGGGCGCCCCATGTCCTATCGCACCTGGAATGGACAGCTTCGACAGCCGGTCGCATTGGTGCACCCCCGCGCCCTGGTCGCTCAGGCTCCTCTTGAAGGTTTCCTGCACCGGGTGAGCGAGCTTGTGACACGCTGGGCATCGACGAACCTGAGTCCGACTGCCGTGCCTTTGGACAATGATGTCCCTTCCCTGGCATCAGGATCAGGGAATGGTGGGAGAGTTTTCATTTCCTTCGCATGCACCTCGCCAATTGGACATCGCAGTCAAAATATTCAACAGCGCGCCTGTAACCTTTCCTGTCGGGAGTGGTCTGGCCCATACGGCTTCAGCCAGGGCATTCCAGCCTGACGGATCCGCATAGGAGAAATTCATGATTCGTACGGTGTTCTTTGCCGTGATGCTGGCCTGCCCGGCTTCGGCAGCCGAAATATGGGTCACCAATGAAAAGGACGACACGATCAGCGTGATCGACATCTCTACGCTGGAGGTGATCCGAACCATTCCGACTGGCGAACGCCCGCGCGGCATCACTTTCAGCAAGGATCATTCCCGCGTCTATATCTGTGCCTCCGACAGTAATTCCGTGCAGGTCATGGATCCCGAGACCGGAGAGATTCTGCATGACCTTCCATCTGGCGAAGATCCCGAGCAGTTCGTGCTACATCCAGACGACCGGCACCTTTACATCGCAAACGAGGACGATGCGATCACCACCGTCGTCGATGTTGTGGAACGTAAGGTCGTCGCCCAGATCGGCGTCGGTATAGAACCTGAAGGCATGGCGGTCTCGCCTGATGGAAAGATCGCGATCACCACGTCCGAGACCACCAACATGGCGCATTGGATCGACACGGAGACACATGACCTCTTCGCCAATACCCTTGTCGATAGCCGGCCACGCCATGCAGAGTTTATCAAGGAAGGTACCGAGCTTTGGGTGAGTGCCGAAATTGGCGGAACAATCAGCGTCTTCGACGTCGCGACACAGGCTGAAATGGCGAAGATCTCGTTCGAGGTACAGGGTGTTCACTCGGATCGTGTACAGCCAGTGGGCTTTGAACTGACCGAAGGAGACACACATGCGTTCGTCGCTCTCGGACCGTCCAATCATGTCGCCGTGGTCAATGCGGAGACCTATGAGGTCGAAGACTACATTCTGGTTGGACGTAGAGTATGGCATATGGCATTCTCGCCCGACAAATCGCTCCTCTTCACTACGAACGGGGTCTCGGGCGACGTGACCGTGATCGATGTCGCTCGCCGTGAAGCAATCAAGACCATCAAGGTGGGTCGCTTTCCGTGGGGTGCGGCCCTTAGGCCCTGATTGGCTCACGCAATGAACAGCCGCGGGTAACATCCGGGCATAATTTTCGCTGTTACCCAAAGGTCACATCGCATACGGTTTCACGCTTCAAAGGCGGACCAGTGCTGCCATCTCCACTTACGGATGCTGTTCGGCATTCGTCTGATGCAGGCTTTTGGATCTGACGGCTGGAAACGCTTCGAGTCGAACGGATAATGTCAATAGCGCCGGTGCACTAAGGCGATTACCATGCCCATCCTGGCATCAATGGCGGTTCCTTCAGGCCGTATGCCCTTTCCCTGTGGAGAGCGCCCCGCATCATACGGTTCCGGCTACGGTTTCAGGCCACAGCCATTTTGCTTCGGATTCATCCGCTGACCGGTTTCAAAGACCTGCGTGGGCACTGCCATTCCCGGCCGGAACCGGTTCCGCACCCTGAGGATTACCTCCACTATCCGGATCACGGTCCCGGCGATGGCCCTTGCCCGCTCCGGTACCAACCCTTCCTGGCTGTTGGCCACAAGGGTGCACCCGCCCCTCTCCGCATGCCTCGGCGAGCGGGTCGTCCCCAGATGCTCAGAGGAGCCGCGTCATGGCGATCAGGTTGAAACGGGCGTAAAGCTCCTGGCGCACACCGCGTTCTGTCTGGCCGCGCAGGCCGTCGTGGTAGAGATCGGCGAGATCGTCCGCCGGGATACAGTCGGTGTCGACCGGTATCGTGGCGAGATGGTACGTACCGCCGTCTGTCCTGTGGCGGACCAGCCGGATAACGACCGGATCGAAGCGTCCGCTAGGCCAGCGTTTCTCAAGCTTCCGCCAAGCGTCCGCTTTTGGGGCCGTGGGGACGATGGCCTCCCCAGTGTCTCCCTCCATGAAGGCCCTGAAGGCTTCCGCGCCACTGCCCTGGAACCGGAACAACGGGTGAGCGCCGACCCGGATGACGGCGTGCAGGGCCCAAACGACAGGTATCCCAGGTTGAACACCACGGACATCGCCGGGCTCCAGGGCGTGCAGGTGGCCGAGGGCGGCGGGCCGAGGGCGGCGGGCCGAGGGCGGCGGGCCGAGGGCGGCGGGCCGTTCGCAGGCATGCTGGCTGGCTCAGGGAGAAACCGACGGGGATCTTTCCGTCGGGCCGGGACGGGCAGGACACCAGGCTCTGCGTATGGTGGGCGCCCGCGTCTGGGAGCGTATTGCCGGCGTCGACCAGCCCGCGGGACAGGTTCATTCTCGTGCCGTCGACCGCGAACGTGCGGTGTCCATGCCAGCCCGTTCCACTCCGTCCTCTCCTTCGGGCCGTCCGCCGCGTGCGGCGGCAGCGGCTCGAGGGCCGACTGGTCGCAGACAATTTTCGCCGGCCCGTTCCGGCTCAGGGCCGGAACCGGCGCCACCGTCTCCTGGATGTCGGAGGTCCCGCGCCATATGAGGCGGCGACCGAAAAAAGATGGTCGTCCTCAGGTTCTCGATCCGTGGATCCATGAGGCTCCGTCCCGCGAATGCGGTGTACCCCGGGTCCGGAATCGCACTCGGAAAGGAGAAAGGCGGTCCCTTCCCGGAACAAATCCGGAAATTCCGGAGATGCCGAAAAAAAAATGGCGGCATCGCCGCTGGAAAAAAACCTGTCCTGTCCCTGCCGACAACGGAAATGCCAACGAGCTTACCACCACTAACCGGCCTATGGTGTACGCAATCAGATATGCGCCTGCCCATTGGGCTGCGTCGCTTCTGCTGTCCTACTCTGCGGTTCAATGGAATTGTCGTCGATTCCGGCGTGAGATCCGGCGGCTGGGGCGGAAACTTCCACCGTCCAATCTTGTCAGGAAGCCGAGCTCCGGAAAAGACCAGGCAATGCGCTTCAGACTGGACCTGGAAGATTCCATCTCCCTATAGGATGGGATGCTACGTCATTCCGCGCGGCGTCCAACTTCGTTCAGATCCTTGTCCAGTTCGATGTCGAACTGATTGCCACCTTTACAGATGACATCGTCCAACTCGTAGCCGTCATCCTCGACTTCTATATCGTCGGGGTCCATCTGGCATTCCATCTCAGCCAGCATAGCTTCAATTTTGGCGACGGTTTCCGCGTCGACTTCGTCACTGGCAAAGGCGGGAACGGCCAAAAGCACCGCGAAAGCGAATCCGATGGTCTTTTTCATGGTTGGGGTACTCCCTGTCATTGGTCAATGAATGCTGATCGTGACTTTCTGCGAATCCCCCGTTGAACCGGGGATGCGTAGTTCGTGGCTGCCGGGTTTGATCGCGACAAATGACAGTTCGGCCACGCCCGCTTTGTCAAACTCAATGGAATCGATCGCCATGGGGCGGATTTCGATCTTGTTGATGACGATCTCGTTCATCCAGATCGCACGGAAGAAATCGGGGCCTTCCACGGCCAGTTCCGCTGAGCCATCCGCCGTGATCTCAAGCTTGTAATACGCACCTGACTGCAGCACGACATCCTCGCCCAATGGTTGGCCCGAGGCAAGTGTGAGCTTGATCGTATCGCCCCGGTTGCATTTTGCCAGAAGCCCGGCAAAGCCCAGATCATCGCAGAGTGGTGCGGCGCTGGCCGGAGCGGCCAGACAGCAGGCGACCAGTGCGGCCTTCAGGTATTTCATCATCTCTCTCCCTTAGTTCCTGCGTTGGGTAACGACACCCCAGGGTTGTTCACCTACCTGAATGGACTTTATGGCCCTTTCCTTAGCCACATCGATCACGGTGATGTCGTTGGAATTTCCGTTCGTGGTCAGCAGATATTTTTCGTCCGGCGTGAAATCGAGCTGCCAGACACGCTGGCCGACGATAATATAGTCGAGAACCTCTAGGCTTTCGCCGTCGATCACCGCCACCCGGTTGGCCGGTCCGAGCGCCACAAATACCCGTTTTCCGTCGGAGGTCACTTTCACGCCCACAGGCTGAAGCCATTCTGGCAGCACACCCGGTACCTCGAACCCGATCTTCTTGACTACTGTTGGCGCACCGTCTGGAGCGATGTCCATCACCGTCACAGTACCACCAATCTCGGAACTGACATAAAGACGGGTGCCGTCAGCCGTGTACTGCGCGTAACGCGGGCGCTGGTCGACCAGCACGTTGTGCTTGATCCTATAATCATCGGTCGAGATGAAATGCGCCATGTTGGTGGTTTCAGACGTGTTCACCACCCATTTTGCATCGGGACTCATCCCCATGCCTTCCGGTTCGACGCCAACCGGCACTTCGGCCAGAATGGTCCGGGTTTCCGTATCGGTAACGGTGACCAGGTTGTCGTCTTCATTCGCGATGTATAGCCGGATGCCGGATGGTTCGAGGATGAAAAGCTCAGGGTCCGGGCCGGACGGGAGCGAGGGGAGTTCCTCGTATGTTTCGGCGTTAAAGACCCGGATCAGGTTGTCATCCGATGCGCAGACGTAAATCTTGGTGCCATCCGGACTCATCGTGATTCCGCGAGGGCGGTTGCCGGCAAAAAACTCGTCAATAACTTCCCAACCGTTGATATCCACCACGGTAATCGTGTTGCCCCGTTCGTTCGAGACAAACGCTTTGTCCGCAAGAGCCGGAGCAGCCAGTAAGGCAAGGGCTGAGGTCAATAGAAGCGCTTTCATGAGCGGGCGTCCTCTCAGTTGAAGGCGGTGCACTGGGACTCGGGCCGGTCCAGGCCCATCGTGTCCAGCGGCGAGAACTGGTGCAGGTACCCGTCCTGCGGGCTGACGCTGACCGTGATCGACCCATCGTAAAGCAGGATTGGCTGGCGCAGTTGACCGTTCCAGTCGCGAAAGGTGACCTTTTGACCCTTGAAGGCGGCCAGTTCAAAGTCGTCCGACAAGACATAGTCGCGCGCACCCATCGGGTTGGCGGTGTTCGTGCGAGTGACCGCCTCACCGACCACGCGCAGGGCTAGCCAGACATTGTAGTCCTCAGACCGGACATAGCGCCCCGTCAGCTTTTCAAACCGGGTCTGGAACTGCGTGGCCCCCCAGGCCTCGTGCGCGCCATGCATGGTGACCGGGACCAGCCCGGCGGATCCCATTACGGGGCGAGGTGTCCACAGGTGATAGGGCAGGTATCGGGCGAAATAGTCGGTTTCATCCGCAGCCATCACCACATCGTGCGATCTAAGGTCCTGCATGAAGACCGGCAACAGTTTCTGGACCAGAACATGGCCGGAATCCGTGCGCCGCGAGCCACCAGTGTCTTCGAACATGCGCTCCTCGACGATTCTGGCACCGAATTTGCGCGCTGTATTCCGCAATGCATCGGCAAATGCCTGATCGGCGGGATTCGAGCCTGGCACAAGTACCCAGTCGCTCCATTTTTTCCAGAGCGCGAACTGTCCAACTGCATCCGCCATCATTGCAAAAGATGGCGCGATGTGCAGCAGATTGGGGCGACAGTCGACATCACGCAGTGATACGTCCGACGCACCGGCGTTGAAAACCAGAGCACCGGCAGCGTCCGCGATATCACCCAACCGCAGCAGATCTTCGCCACTAGCCAAAATCACGAAAAGCTGAACGCCTTCATCAAGCAGCGTTTGCACAGCGGCGTCCGCCTCTTCTGGTGGAACCGCAACGGTCACTGTCTCATAGGTATGGCCCAGGAACCCGCCGGTCGTGCCATTGTCTTCATCCGCGAGCTTCGCCCCGGCAAATCCCAGATCCTCAGGTGTCTGATCGTAACGTGAGATTGGCAGTTCGGTTTGATAGTCAACGCGAAGCACCGCTGCGCGGACATCGATAGCCAGCGCCATCCCTATAAAAGCCACGTTAACGGCAGTCGCCAAAAGAAACGCCAGAAGTAAACGCAAACCATCCTCCCGCGAAGCCGTCCTGCACTGGCTTCTTCTTCGAGGGCCAGACCCTGGAGTGCTCTTCAACATGCGACAGTCAGGCCGGATCTCCCCAAGGTGTAATCCTATCATTTCGGTGCAGTCTCTCGATTCTTATTTCTTTAGAAACCATCAAATGTAAGAGTTGCATCCATAAGTTGAGTGGTCCCGCAGGATATGGTATTCCGGAATGGTTTTCCATCCAAATCCGGAGAGAGCCATGCCCTGGAACGGGACCACCCGGAAGCTGTACAATCGGTCGGACGACCACCGTCAAAGCGGTCTGACCGGCGCCGAGTGGACCATCACCGGGTTGATGCTGCCGAAGCGGGGTAATATGGGGCGTCCTCGCGAGGTCCATATGCGGTCGGTGTTCGACGAGGTGCGGCACATTCTCTCCACCGGGTGCCAGTGGCGCGTGTCATCCCCTGAATATCCACCGTTCCGCACTATTCGGAACCATTTCCACGGGTGGCGGCGCAGCGGGATCCCGGGCGCGTCCCGGGCAGTCTCCGGGACCTCGCGCGGCAACGTTCGGGG
>CBDATU010000022.1:0-6871 GCA_965199865.1 uncultured Rhodobacter sp.
GCTGGACGTGACCTTCCGGGACGATGACAGCCGGGTAAGGAAGGACGAGGCACCGAAGAACTTCGCGGTCATGAAGCACATGGCGATGAACCTGCTCAACCGGGCGAAGAAGCGAGAATCCATACGGGTGATGAGGAAACTCGCGAGCTGGGACGACGATTTCCTGCTCCGGATTCTCGGGGCATGAAATTCATGCGATACCCCTACGTCTATGCCTTGTGAACCTTGTCAGCGCATGATCCAGACGATACCATCGTGAAATCCAGATAGAGTCAGGCCGATAGAATCCACTGAACCTGGCCACCACGGCTCAAGGGGAGGGCGACCGGGCATGTCTCAGATTTCGGTTCAGGAGCGAGGCCGCACAGGGACAGCAGAACCGCCCCTTAATGACCAAGCCATTCGCGAGGCAATGCTCGCAAAGCCGCTGCGTAGCCACGTGCAGGATGATAGAACCCTGGTGATCCATGAGCTCGGTTTGGTACATGCCCGCCGACGCGTGGACCTGGCCGTAATCAATGGCGTTGTACATGGCTATGAGATCAAGAGCGCGGTGGATGGTCTGGAGCGGCTACCTGACCAACTGGAGACCTACAGCCAGGCCTTGCAGAAGCTGACGCTAGTGGTGGCGGACCGCCATGTCGATCCGGTTCTGGACAAGGCGCCAGGCTGGTGTGGCGTGTGGCGTGTGTATCGCGGCCCTCGGGGTGGCATGTGGTTTCAGGTGTTGCGGCGCACCCTGCGGAATCCGGCCGTTGACCGGTTTATGCTCGCGCATTTGCTTTGGCGGGATGAAGCACAGGCGATCCTGAAGGAACAGGGGGTGGACAAAGTAACGCTGAGGGCCCCGCGGGCGACGCTCTATGAGGCTTTGGCCGAGACAGTCAGCGAAGCGCAGCTCACAGCCTTTATCAAACAGGTGATGATGCAGCGGCGAATTTGGCGAGGTCAGTCACGACCATCGTAATGTGATGGTTTATGGCGACCTCCTTCCAACGGGTCTGATTGCTTGAGCTTTCCTGCATGAAGGCACATCGGGCGATGTAGTCGTCACCGTAGGAGAAGGCTGATCCCTGGAACTGGAACGAGCTGTCGTTCAGAATCTCTTTGCAATGTGAGTGCATTTGGGTTTCATTGCCGCGAAACGCATTACCTTTGCGCGTCGCCCATGTATCTGCCGTTGTGTAGATCACTTTACCGGCAGCCTTTGTCATCCGCATGTCCCTAGCCACGAAATTCGGATGGACGATTGTGTAATCGCCAAAGATTGGTCGACGCATGCCGTTTGGGAGGGCTGCTAGGAGCACCTTGTAGAACAGCCAGTCATGACGTGGGATCTGGTCGGTGCCCTTCGCAATATCGGCAAAAGAGTCCGGGATCGCCGTTGACAGTAGAACCAGATTCCGAAACTGGCTTAGATCGCCCATCTTGCGCATCGCGACGATAAGCAGATTGACGAAAACCGCGTATGGTTCGAAATTCGGCGCCCGGAGATCCACGATCAGGTCGGCGTCCTCAAGTTTGGATCGGATCGCGGCGAGCAGCTTGACGACTCCATCCCTGGGGTTGCTAGTCATCAGGTCTTCCAGTCTCAGAACTACGGCAACGCCGCGCTGATCCTGGCGTACCGCCCGGCTAGCTGCCGCGAGCGTGTCGGTATCTGCGCTGAGCGGAACGGCCGGGATTCCATAGGTTTGATACGGGCGCAGTGCATCAAGAATGTAGTCGAACACATGGGTGCCATCATTCATACGATCAACCGCGATTTTTTTGTCCAGATTGATCCAGGCAGGCCGGGAATCCCATTTGGCACGAAACCGCTTAGGAAAGGGCTGAACGTGCTCATGGACCGTCTTCTTTGGCTGCCACAGCTCAAAATCGAATTCGACCTCCGGCACGGTTACAAAGGGAACCACCCTGTCTTTTACGGATTTTTCCAGGCGCCAGAGCGCTTGGTACTCGCCCAGGCGCCAGCGCAGCGCCGGAACATACATATCGTCACTCAGGACCATCGCTGACCTCCTGCAGCTGCGCCCGGACTTTCTGGTACCCAACGAGGTCTTTCAGGATAGTGTAATTGTTGCGCTCCTTGCGGATGCGACCCGCGATGATGCTCGCATCGATATCGAGGGTCTCCGCATCCATCTGAACCGCTTCTTCCGACAGCGCAAACCGAGACAGACACTGATCCCAGAGTTCGTTCGGGATAAGCGTGTTCAGCGCGAAGTGATCGGCTTCCTGCTCCACGCTGTCTTCTGCTCTTGAGTCTTCGTCGTCGAAGAAATCGTATCGAAGCCTCTTGAAGAGGTGCAGAAATACATGGCCAAGTTCATGGAACAGGACGAACCAGAAGTTATCGAGCCGGTCATGGCGCAAGGTGAGCCCGATCACGGGCCGATCGCCGCTGCTGAGCATGGCAGCGCCATCCAGAAAAGTGCCTGGCAGGTGTTCTTCGGTGATCAGGACGATGCCGTTCTCCGCGAGCAGCCGCCGAGCCCGTTTGGGACCGTCCCTCTTGCGGGTCAGCCTGGCGAGATCGGAAAGCCAACGGTCATCAAGGCGGAAGGGTGGTAAGGCCTCTTCGCCGATACGCGCCTTGGCCCGTTCAAGAACCCGGGCCTGCCACGCGAGGAGTGCATACTCGTTTGGCAGGGTGGCACCACGCATTTTTTTGCGATGTCGAGCGGTCGCGAATTGCGGACCTACGGCCTCTAGGATGTATGATTTTGCGCGTTCGACGAGATCGGCACCGCGCGGGACATCGAACCATTTTCGCTTTGCCATCTCTCGAACCGGCATCTGCCGCCAAACAACATCATCGACATCTGCCCAGGTATAGACAGCGCCATCCTGCTTCGCTTCGGTCTCGAACAGGCCAGCGGTATGCACATTGAGCGCCTTTGCAATCCTGATCAGGCGTGCGAGGCTGGCCCACATATAGTTGGATGCTTCATAGCGTTGAATCTGCTGTGCCTGCACGCCGATTTCCTTGGCGAGATCGGTTTGGCTTCTGCCAGACGCGATCCGAGCCTGAATGAGAACACTCGGGAGATCATCCAGAGAGAACGACTTCGCAAAGGTGATCTCGCCCGACCTGAGCAGGTCGTAATGGGCGATGTCAGCCTCGATCTCGGCGATCTGACTTCTTAAACCTTCGAGTTCGAGTTCATGAAGCCATTCTTCACCGTCTGGCTGCGCCTCCGTGGCGGCGAGCGCGCTCTTGAGTTTGGCGAGTTCACGGCTGGAGATGCCATATTGTCTGTCACTGTAGATCATGGCGTCACCTGTGGTCTGAGCATGGGATCGTTACTGAGGTCGATCAGGACAATCCCCTTGGATTGGCCGGTAAATTTCTCGATCTGAAAGAACTCGACGAAGGTCCGGCCTAGAGCATCTGCGCGGGTGGTCGAAGGAAAGAACTCACCACCAAACTTCATTTTCTGCGCAGTGCGTTGATTGGCGAGTTGAAAGAAGACGGGATCGAGCGCTTGCTGGATGATACCGCCGGGGTCCCAGCACGCGTCGAAATCGCCGGGTATCGGCTTGTCGGTAACGAAACTACCGTCGAGATAAAGTGCGCGGCATCCGGCACGGGCCAGGCTGGCTGCTGCGTCCTTGAGTCCCTGAAACAACCGTCTTCGGACAGGATTATAGGCAAAGCGATGTTCGACGACATCAAGCGTCGCCGAATGAATTCCGGGAGGTAGAACGGGCCAGGGTGCACCGGCAATCGTGATGTAGTTCGGCAGCATGCTTACAACAATAATGTTGTAAGCATGCTGTTGTCAATACAATCTCGATTGCCCTGGTTTGCGTGTGAATCCTATCGACTCTGAACCGGAATCCGGAAACATTGAAACGGTTCCGCACATTCTCCCGGATTTGGGATTCGATATGAGGATTCGGCTGGCAAATCCTGGGAATGTGGACAAATGACGGATCGTTGTGAGTGGTGCGGAACGGATCCGCACTACGAAGCCTACCACGACACCGAGTGGGGAGTGCCGGAATGGGACAGCCGGGCACTTTGGGAGAAACTCATTCTGGACGGCTTCCAGGCCGGGCTTTCCTGGATCACGATTCTTCAAAAGCGCGAGAATTTCCGCAAGGCGCTCAGGGGCTTCGATCCAGACGTGATCTCAGGTTGGGGCGAGACAGAAGTTACGCAGCTGCTCGGTGATGCCGGAATCGTTCGTCATCGCGGCAAGATCGAGGCGACCATCGGCAATGCGAAGGCTTGGCGGAAAATCGAGGCGGATTGCGGATTCGCCCCCTTTGTCTGGGGATTTGTCGGGGGAGCGCCACTGCAGAACAGCTACACCTCAATGTCAGAGCTTCCAGCTGCGACGCCGGAATCGCAGGCTCTGTCAAAGGCTTTGAAGGCTGAGGGCTTTCGCTTCTGTGGGCCGACGATCGTTTACGCCTGGATGCATGCCTGTGGCCTGGTCAACGATCATTTGGTGGGTTGCCATCGGCACAGTGAGATCGAAGCGTTGGCTAAGGACTGGTGTCCTCCACAGCGTCGCTGAAGTCAGGCGATGGTATCGACGTCAAACATCTGTCATTCAGCTTCAATGAGCGCAGCGATGATCGCTCGGGCGCTGCCGCTCGACCAGTCCGCGCCACCCCGAAGCCGTGCGATTTCCGTTCCGTCCATGTCTAGAAGCACACTGACCGGAAGGCCGAATACTCCCATCTGGCGAGCGAGTGCCTGACTGGTGTCGCGGTAGTGAGGAAGATCCGTGACGCCAACGCTGTCGAAGAACCGCCGGATCGCCACCGGACTGTCACGGCCGGTTAAAAGCCGACATCTGTACCTAAAGCGGGGAGAACAAAAAAGAACATTTCAAACTGAGACACTACCCGAGCGTAGGGCTATCGCTTTTGAAATTAAATCTATTGCGATTTAATTCTATTGATGCCAATATGCCTTAAAAACAGGCAAATGAGGCAGAAACATGCAGGACCTGAAGGTGATTTTCGAGGGGGTTGAGGACCTGTCACTACCGCATACTTGACTAGAGATCGGATCCGTGCGAATCGGGGACCATGTATATCGGTCTCAGACAGATTTCCCCTGCCACGGTCGAGTGGCTCGGGAACGAATGCCTCCGCGGCGGCGTCACGCGTTCGGGCCTCGCCCGCGAGCCGGTCGGTCGGGAAGGTTGGCTGACCCACGACGGGAGGCCGTCGACGGTCACCGGGATGCGGATCCCTGCCCTGCTCGCGGAGGAGCTCGGCCTGACGCTGCCGGAGGCGGCGCCGCGCTTCGCGTCGTCCAACGGGCGACCGGCCGCCGACGACCCTGGCGGCGCCCCGGTCGAGTGCGATCTGGACGCGCTCGGCGGGGTGCGGCTGGAGCCGTTGGCGGAGGCGGACCGCCGCGCCTGGGAGTCGATGATGGAGACGCACCATCCGGAGGGCTGGCGGCGGGCTCCGGGAGGGCAGCTGCGGTACTGGATCGTGAGCGGCGCGCAGGGGCGGCTCGGCGGTCTGGGCTTCGTTCCGGCGTCCTGCCAGCTGGGGCCTCGGGACGGTGCCATCGGCTGGTCGGCGCGGGCGCGGATCGCGAACATGGGTCTGGTCCTTAACAACCACCGCTTCCTGATCAGACCTTCCGTGAGGGTCCACGGCCTCGCCTCCCTGGCGCTGCGGCTGGCGGCGGAGCGCGTGGCGGACGACTGGGAGGGGCGGTACGGCGTCCGTCCGGCGCTCGTCTACACCATCGTCGGTCCGGACCACGCCGGGACGGGTTACAGGGCGGCGGGCTGGGAGAGATGTCCCGGCCTGACCTCCGGGCGGCGTTCGGGCATCCGTCGCAGCGTGTGGACGCTGCCGCTGCAGCCGGACTGGCGGGAGCATCCATGTCTCGTTTCAAGGGGTTTCAGGGCATTTTCCGCGGTCTTTCCGGATCTTTTCCCCACTTTTCCACATTCTTTCCACAGGCGGGCGTCATGACGGTGCCGCAACCGGCGCGTCCGGGGACCATCCGCGCCCGTCGCGCAGCAGGACGTTCGTGAGGATCACCATTCTGCGCATCACCGCGACTAGCGCCACCTTGTGGGCCTTGCCCGCCGCCGTGAGCCGTTCGTACAGCTCCCTCATCGCCGGGTTCCAGCGTATGGCCGTCATCGCCGCCATGTAGAGCACGTCGCGGGGCCTGCGTCGCCCGCCGCGGATGCGCCTCGCCCCTGACAGCGTTCCGCTATCCCTGGCGAAGGGGGCGACACCCAGGAGCGCCGCCGCCTGCCGGCTTCCGAGGGTCCCGAGCTCCGGCATCCAGCAGATCAGGGCGGCAGCGGTCACCGGCCCGATCCCCGGGACGCTCACGAGGATGTCCCGGCGCCGGGCCTGTCACTATCCCTCTGGTGACTCTGGAGGCTCCGCCCATTCCCTCATCGCCCTGTACATCTCCGTTGCCAGCAGCAGGTATTTCATGCCTTTCCACATTTTCTCCGTTCCTGGCAGGGGCTGGCATTTCGAGGGGATGAAGCCGACGTAGCGGCCGATGTCGATGGCGGCCTCGCGGATGGTGAGGCCGTCGAAGGGCGGGGCACGGACATTCCTGAACCGATACCGGCCCATCGCTATGTACAGGGCGGTGAGTTCGTCCGCGTCCAGGAAATCGAGGGCGGGCCGGTCGGGCGAGGCCTTCGCGGCGCGCTGGATGTCGAACACGCGCCATGCGGTGACGGCGTCGAAGGCGAGGCAGCACCGCAGGTCGTCGGCCTCGTCGAGGCGGCGGTCCTCGATGCGGGTGCACTGTTTCAGGGTCCTGAAATATTCCTCGATGGTCCATCTTCTTTCGTACCGCCTGACGGTGTCGATGGCGCCCTGGAGGTCGGGCTTCGCGTCGCTGGACAGCAGCAGC
>CBDATU010000023.1:0-130159 GCA_965199865.1 uncultured Rhodobacter sp.
CCGGTGAGTTGGACCCGAAGCCGAAGCCCGCCGCGCCGCAAACGATAATCGCCGGCGTTACGTTCGACACAAACATCGCCAATACGTGCTGAATGCCGAGCGGGGCCGCCTTGGCCAGCGGCGGTGTGAAATTAGGGTCGCGGAGCTGCTCCGGTGTCCCGATGGTTGTATCTGCCATGGTGCCTATCCCTCCCGTGGAAGCGTGCGCCGATTCCTTCATCGGCGCGTTACTGTCATTCGACGATTACGTAGGGTGCCTCAAACCAGTGTTCCTCCAGGTTCGACCCCTTCCCGATGCGATCCACCACGGCAAAGAGCCCTGGTGGGTGAAGCGGGGTCAGCACGCCGTGCCAAACCCCGCGGTGATAGTTTACCCCCTGCCCTGGTGCGGTTCTGAAAGCCAGCGGTCTGCCCGGCTTTCCACCTCTGTCCGGTGCCACGACCACGACAAAGGGCTTCCCGAGAAGCGGTAGAAAGGCCTGGCTGCCTTCCGGGTGCCGCTCCACCATCTCCAGAGAAATTGGCGGTTCCGTAACCTCGGACTGAAACACACTGATGCCTGCCCGTCCATCGCTGAAGTCGAGCAATGCACGGTCGTGGTAGCGTGCGCATTTTCCCTGATTGATGTATTTGTCCACATCCCCCGCGACCTCAATCACATCGCCGAAGGGAGCGAAGGCATCCGCTGTGAGCGGATGGAGCTGGAGCGTCCTATCCATACGCCTTACTATTCGATCGGACGGGGTTCCACGATGCGCTCCACATGGCAACAGGCCATGGTAGACCTGCTAGGGTGGTCGCAGTCCCGGCGGTGCTGGAAAGCGTCCTGGATGCTGGCTTCATCGTTGTCTTTCGCCGCAATGATGGAAACAAAACCAAACATGGCGGGTAATTTTCGTTGAGTCCAGTGACCATCGCACTCTCTTGGACGGATCAGCATGTGGAGGCCAGTTCCCCTCCGTTCTCCTGCACCTTTGGCGGCTCGGCGTCTGGCTGGGAGGGCTTGCCCGACGGGCCCGAATACGACGTCTTCGCGCCCAAGCACCGGTCATCAGATACGCTGTGGAACACTCGAACCGACACATCGCGAGCACCCGCTGCGATTTCGTGGCTCGCACAGGTTCCTGGTCCGGCGCATTTTCGATAATCCGGTTACCATACTTGAAGATATCAGTGAATTGGACGGCGTGGAAATATGGCCCATTCCGAAAGGAGTCAGGGCTGCATCGTAGGACGACCATTGATCCCTGATCGGCGATCTGGTCACAAGTCCTAAACCGAATTCCGTCGTGTTTCCTGAAACTTGCCAGCATTCGTTTCCGCGCCATTGCCCATCTAGGTTGAATGGTCAGACGAAGGTGCGGATCAATGTACCGGATGATAGGCCATCCCGCCTCTCCCCCCGCCTCGAGCATGTCGAGGAGGTCCCTGAGCCAGCAATTGGGATGATCGCGATTCGCTCAGTCAACGTGGATAGGAAGCCATCGCAGACACGCTTCATCCTGCAGGGGCGATGGGTTGACCCTCTTCACAGGCCCTTAGTCCAATGGGATAGAACTTCGGTATAACCATTTGCCGTGTATGCGAATTCTCCTCTCTTCCATCGCCAGGTCGATCACTCCATCGAACACCGACCTGTATTCGCCCATTTGGACTGCAGGAGATGACTTCCCATCCGGCCGCGCTCATGGCGAAAACTGATAAAATACGAAGATCACGAACTGACGCCAACATGTTTCACAGTTCATGAAGACGGACAGAAGTTCGGGTGCTATCAAGGTAGCGCATCAATCTGTCTGTCGATGCTGCCTCGCCCTAAGCGGAAATGCTAGGACAATGCCAATCCGCATAGGGTGATGTGAAACTCGAATCCTGGGAGGACCACCATGTACGATCTAGCAATTCTCTGGGACTGGATCGTCTATTCCGTCCGCTGGCTGCATATCGTCACGGCGATGGCCTGGATTGGCGCATCGTTTTTCTTCATCGCGCTCGATCTCGGACTAAAACCCGCCCCCAACATGCCCAAAGGCGTCCATGGCGAGGAATGGCAGGTCCATGGCGGTGGCTTCTATCACATCCAGAAATATCTCGTCGCTCCCGAGAGTATGCCGGAGCACCTGATCTGGCACAAATGGCAGAGCTACATCACCTGGATCTCCGGTGCAGCGCTCCTCATGATCGTCTACTGGGTCGGTGGCGAGCTCTTCCTGCTGGATCCAACCAAGGCTGATCTGGCACTCTGGCAGGGCATCCTGATCTCCGGTGGTTCACTAACCGTCGGCTGGATCCTCTACGACCAGCTCTGCAAATCCAGGCTCGGCGAAACCCCTACCACACTGATGTTAGTCCTCTTTGTGATTCTCGTAATTATGTCATGGGGTTATGATCAGGTCTTTACGGGACGGGCGGCACTTCTGCATCTCGGTGCATTCACCGCGACTATCATGACGGGCAACGTGTTCTTCCAGATCATACCGAACCAGCGAATTGTCGTGAACGACCTCAAGGCCGGCCGCACACCTGACGCGAAATACGGCGAGATCGCCAAGCTGCGTTCCACGCATAACAATTACCTGACCCTTCCGGTGATCTTCCTGATGCTGTCGAACCATTACCCGCTGGCCTTTGCCACCGAATACGCATGGATCATCGCCTCCCTGATCTTTCTTACTGGTGTCACGATCAGGCACTACTTCAATACCCTGCATGCCACCGGCAAAGGCCCCCATTGGACATGGGGAGCAACCGTGCTCCTGATGGTTGTCATCGCTTGGCTTTCCACGGTCAGTTCCGGTGAGACCTGGGAAGATGCGGAGGCCCGTGAACTGACAGCCTATGAGCGGAAATTCGCCTCGGCGAAGACGTTCGACGATGCCTATGATGTGGTGGTCGGTAACTGCTCCATGTGCCACGCCCGCGAACCCGTCTGGGGAAACATGCGGTGGGCGCCCAAGGGCGTATATCTGGAATCGCCCGGCGACGTGGCCCGGCACGCGAACCAGATCTATCTGCAGGCCGGTGTCAGTCACGCGATGCCCCCACCCAATGCCATTCACATGGATGAGGAGGCACGCAGAGTCATCGTGGCTTGGGTTCGCGACGTGCGCGATCAATAGGCCGGGTCTTCACTTTGCATTGGGAAAGTCCTGCCACCTCTTTCGGGAACCGTTGGTTTTCACCAGTGCGATTCAATGTGGGGAAGGCCATACCTGGGATCGGGGTGCCACGGAGAAACACAGTAGTTGTCGTGGTTGTAACCCCTGCCCCGTCCACAACTGCAGGAAATCTTTCGACGGCTTCCACGTCTGGCGGAAAGCAATGGAATCCCATGCCAGCAGCTTGTCTTCATTCCGCTGAACCGACCGGTCCATCCCCTCATTTCGCTTTGGAGGTTGTTTACCGTCTAGATGTGGAAGGAACGAGGAGCCAATCCCTACCTTTCGGTGCCGAACGCGGCTTCTCCCGCTCATTATCGCATGTTCAGGCTCTACCTCCCCTCAGGGGAAGATCACTCCCTTGCAGTGCTACGATAGAGGCAGGTTGTAGGTCCGCCGGCCAGATAGTGAAACCGTGCCGTGCTGCTGCTGCGCAGCCATGCCTTCATACCCGGGGTTGCCGGATGGTTTGGGAATTCACGCACAAATAGTTCAGGCCAGCCCATGGTCCGTCCTCCGGGGTGTCTGGTTTTCCGATATAGATCCGTATCCAGTTCAGGATTCCTGGAAACCAGATCGAATGCCCACGCAGCCCCATCGACAATGCTTCCACCATGTGTCCTCAGGTCATAAACATCTGCAATGCCCGACTGATGAAGAGCATGGGCAGCGACCAATCCGGCGCCATTTGTCATGCTGGTATAGTTTGGGATTCTGTTTGGTCTCTTTTGGGTATGCCAGATCAGATCCCTGCCCGCCGTTCCTATCTCCCTGAGCACCTCCCCGTAGTATTCATAGGCCCTTGCAAGCACCTCTCTGTTTGCCGTGACATTACCCCAGGAAGCCCAGCCTGCCGTTATCATTGCACGCCGGTCAACCCCCCGTACCGATCCAGTGAAATCGTCCCTGCCATCCGATGTCACCTCGAACAGTTTATCACCCCATCTGACCACCGCGGATAGAAAGACCTCATCATGGGGAAATTCCTCCTTGGCGATAAGAAACGCATGGGACAACGGCTCCATGAAGACGCCCACCTGAAAGTAGGGTTCGTTCAGCGGATTATAGCCGGAATAATCGAGTTCGTCTTCATTTTCAGCTGGCGGGATGTAAGGTTCTATGTCCGTAAACGCCTCGATTCGAATCGCATGTGTCAGGAATTCACGGATCGCCTCGGCAGCATCCGTCTTTCCTGCATAATAGCGCTCGATCTGCACGAACAGCCTGTTGCCGGCCCTTTGGACATTGGAATCCTGTTTGGTGATTTCTCCGGTAATCGTTGCTTTCCTAGCGAGGTAAGACCCTTCAACCGGTGGAGGCCACCCGTCATCGTATGGGCGACACCATCCTGCCCGCTCGCTGGTCGGTATTTCGGACAATTCGGCCTTTCTCTTCGCAACATCGATCAACGGCTGCGCTGGTTCCCTGAACATTTCGCCAGCATCCGGCCTCGGCAATGCATCGGAACTCTCATTGCAGGCACCCGTCACCGGTCCCTGCAATGCAGCAATGGTTTTGGGCCCTGCGACACCGTCCTGGACAAGGCCGTAGCTGGCCTGAAACCGCATTACTGCCGCACGTGTCGCCTTTCCCGGGAGTCCGTCCGCAAAATCCTCAGGCAAGCCGCTGCAATGCCGCATGAGTTCAAGTTGCATATGCCGAACAGACTGCCTGGTTTCCGCCTCTGCCCCTATCCAAAACATCTGAAGAAACACAAATCCCGCAATCAGCAAGGTCGGGCGGATAGTTTTTCGGGGGTTTTCCATAGCAGTCTCTGTGGTTGATTATTCACACGTTAAACAACAACATATCAGGTCAGGGCGCGAGTGAGTTGTCAAGACTATATGCCAGTAATTCCCGCCGGTGGCGGCGTTTCCCTTTCCTGGAGCCTTTCAGGCGGCCTTTGAAGCTATCGCGGAATTCCAGGCGACCGCCATCGGGCGGTGCCGCCGACGGTGGGACCGGTCATTCACCCGCATCCTGGAGGGACCGGTTCGGGAACGTCACCGCTCACTGCGGCTGGTCACCATTCGGCAGGATTGAACCCTATCGTCCCAGCCCGTTCCGGCTCGGTCGCGAATTGTGCATGAGCGATGCCATCGAATCGCTTTGAGGCAACAGGTTAACGCTCATTGGGTAATGCACCGCCCCGGGGACCCACAACCGGTTCCATCCGGACTTCCGCCAGTCTCCGAACTGATCCGAAGCCCTTCCCCAGAAACGGGAATGAACCGCGAAAGCCGCCAAGGACAGATTCCGGATCTCACCTTTACCAACGCCAGCAATCGTATGGCCAATGGATGAGACAGGGACCGCCGAAGCTGCGCCCCCCGGAAGGCGGAGAGCCCCTGTCCCTGTCCTTAGCTCGATACCGTATTGGTCCCAGTGCAATCCGATTGCCTACGGCACGCCTATCAATCCTGATCAAGGCACTTGAAACCTTTGCCACTGATGCAGGATACTGCACCTTGACTTATGACTGGTATTGCGAAATCTCCGAAACGGAAATTCCTGACCACACATCGCCGGAATCCATCGCACCTATACGAATGCCAGCCGCCGAAACGCGTTCACCCCCCCCCCCGGCCCGAAAGGTTCGCCCCATGAAAGACAGTAACTTCCTGAAAGAGCACAACGCCCGCCATCTCTGGCATCCAATGGCGCATCCCGGTGACATGCAGGCCAATCCACCCACGATCATTACCGAGGCACATGGCACCCGCATACGCGACATCGATGGCCATGAAGTGGTTGACGCAGTTGGAGGGCTCTGGAACGTCAATCTCGGTTTTTCCTGCGATACGGTAAAGAAAGCCATTGCGGCCCAGCTTGACCGCCTTCCGTACTATTCCGCCTTCCGCGGAACGACCAGCGATGTGCTCATCGAACTGTCCGAAATTCTGCATGACTTCTTTGCACCGGATGGCCTCGTCCGCGCATTCTACACGTCAGGAGGGGGTGACAGCGTCGAGACGGCCCTGAGGCTGGCGCGCCAGTACCACAAGATCAGAGGCGATGAAGGCCGCTTCAAATTCCTTTCGCTGAAGAAAGGCTATCATGGCACCCAGTTCGGTGGTGCATCTGTGAACGGTAATTTCCAGTTCCGTAAAGCCTACGAACCGCTCCTGCCCGGCTGCTTTCACATTCCGGCACCATATACCTACCGCAATCCGTTCGATGAGACGGACCCGGAGCGCCTCGCCCAGCTATGCCTGAAGTCCCTGGAGGACGAAATCGCCTTTCAGGGCGCGGAAACCATCGCCGCCATGATAATGGAACCGGTGCTTGGCGCCGGTGGCGTTATCGTACCCCATGAGAGTTTCATGAAGGGTGTCCGCGAAATCACCGCCAAACACGGCATTCTCCTGATCAGTGACGAAGTCATTACAGGATTCGGACGCACCGGAGACTGGACCGGTGCGCGCCATTGGGGCGTCCAGCCCGATATGGCCACGACCGCCAAGGCGATCACCAACGGCTATTTCCCCTTTGGTGCCGTCATGATATCCGATTCCATCGCCGAAACTTTCGAAAGCGGCGATATGGGGAAGGCAACCATCGGCCATGGCTACACCTATTCCGGCCACCCAGTCGGCGCAGCGGCGGCAGTTGCCTGCCTTGACGAAACCATCAGGCTTCAGGTTCAGAAGAACGCGGCTTCACGGGGCGCGGAACTTTGGTCCGGCGTTCAGGCCCTGAAGGAACGCCATGACGTGATAGGAGATGTCCGCGGTGGCCACGGACTGATGTTCGGGCTTGAACTGGTAAGTGACCATGAGTCGAAGACTCCGATTGATAAGGAGGTCATCGAACGGATTCAGGCCGCAACTTACCAGGCTGGTGCAATGGTCCGGATATCTGGCAACAACATCCTGATGTCTCCACCCCTCGTTCTGACAGAGCAGGACGTTCGGATCATACTGGAGGCGCTGGAGACGGGATTTTCGGGCGGCAGTTCCTGATACTCCCGCGTCTATTTGAGGGACGACACCTTCGGTGGCCTGCTCCCGGACCCGCTGGTTTGGCATGCCGCAGAATGATCAGATATCGGCGAGGATTCCGTGAGGAACGCAAACAGCTACTCTTTGGGATTTCGCCATCTGACCTTCGAGGAACGCTACCAATTCGGCGCATTGAGGAAAACGGCCACTCGAACCAGAGCGCCGAATCACAGCCAAGGAGCCGTGGCAGCCAATACCACGGCCAAACACCCTACCCCATAGGCATACCTTGCGATGTCCGGGCAGTCGTCCCAAGGATCCGGACCTCACAGACCTATTGCCCTTCCTGGTGCGGGCTTCGGCATCCTGGGGGGTAAGCTTCCATGAACTTGGCGCATTCCCTGGTTTGGGTGTTATTCTCGCTCCGGAAAAGGGTCAAACGTCGCAACTTGGAGTGAAAGTGGGAACCTATCGGGGCATTCGCCTCGGAAACCACAGCATGCAAAGACATTGCGATGCTGAAACGGCCTTGGGACTCATTGTGCGGATGTCCTGAAACAGAAGGCTCTTTTGATAATTCGTAGCGAACGGAGGGCTCCGCGGCGCGGTTTTCGGTGGCGCGCGTGCCGCCGAACCCGCTTCGGAGGCGGTTCGGGGTGTCCGCAGGCGCGGATCCGGCGGTTCGGAAGGCTGGTGAACGACTGGCGGGCAACGCTTCGGGCGGCCCGGATGGGGCCGCCGCGTGGCCTGCTTCATGATCCGTCAGGTGAGCGCCATCGGCCTCCGCCGCAGGCTGCGGGCGCTGGCCCAGCACCCCTGCGCGGTCATCACCAGGTACGGGTCGGCCCCACGGCGCTGGAAGAAGAGAAGATAGTGGTCCAGGTATTTCGTCGCCACGCCGTTGAAGCGGCGGATCCACCCCTTCAGGTGGCTGTGGAGGCTGTTCACCGTCTGGATGTGGAGGGAGCCCTCCCCCCTGCCGCCCTTAAGCTCCGTGTGCGACGTCCCGCGCTCCGCCGCCAGCGCGGCGTAGGCCTGATGGGCGTCCGTGACCAGGACGGAGCCCTTCCAGTCGACGGGATCGCCCAACAGCCTGCGGAGGTCGTCCACCGACATGCGCCCGAGGCAGGCGGAACGCAGGCAGGTGCCCCGCTGCCTGTCGGTGGCGGTCAGGACGCAGACCTTTTCCTTTGATATCCCGCGCTTTTTCGACTTCCGGCCACGCTTCCGGGCGGGCCGGGGAAGGTCCCCGCGCTGCCCCTTGAAGGACAGCCTTAAATACGTCTCGTCGGCCTCGACGACGCCGGAGAGCCTTGGCCCGGGCATGCGGCTCAAGGCGTTGAGGATCTTGTGACGCCAGGCGAACGCCGTCGGCAGGCTGATGTCCATCCTCTTCACGATGACCGGCAGCGACAGGCCCTGGAACATCAGCTTTATGTAGAGCGCTCAGGTCGGATCGTCCTAATGGGAGTAGTGGCGGACCGTCCCCGTCCTGGCGGAGAAGGTGCGCCCGCAGCCGCGATATCCGATCTCCGCTTCCCGCGGACCGATCCGTTCCTGCGGATGCCCCCGTGACCGCAGTGCGGGCATTTCGACGGGTCCGGCGGCTCTCCGGCGTCGGCTTCGGAGGGTTCGGCGAGAAGCGTCCGCTTCATTTCCCGCCTTTCGGCACTGACGGACGAGGCGATGAGGTTCTTTATCGAGATCATGAAGAACATATAGCGAACCATTGTCGCGGACGCAAGGCCTTCGGACGGATTATTTCGGAAAAATTCCGTTTTTCCGCAATGTGTTGCCGGAATCCCGCCAGATCGCACTACAAATTTTCTAAAGAGCCAAACAGAAAGCGAACATACCGCGGACTGAACCAGATATGACGCCGACTCCCTGATGGATTCCTTCCGATACGAGAGCCTGGTTTCCGAGAGTGGCTACGTGCAGAATTCCTGACCGTCGACATTCTTCAACGACGATTCAGGCCATCCTCTTACCACTACCCGCATCGCTCAGACTCAAACGAAATAGCTCACCAGGTTTTCCAGGCGCTCCTGTCGACCCGAGCGAGGTTCAGGTTCAACGCCATTCTCGATATAACCTGCCAGCTCATCCAGACCCATGTCGCCCGACAGCATGCGTTGGCCTAGCGGCCCGTCCCAGCCAGAATATCGTTCGCTACGCGCTTTCTCCAGCCGACCGTCTTCCAGCATCGCCGCAGCGGCCTTCAGTCCGCGCGCGCAGGCATCCATGCCACCAACATGCGCCAGTACAAGATCCTCTGGATCAAGTGACTGCCGCCGGAGCTTGGCGTCAAAGTTCGTTCCACCCGTGTCGAACCCACCCGCCTTCAGTATTTCGTAAAACGCAAGCGCCAGTTCTGGAACGTTATTGGGAAACTGATCCGTATCCCAGCCAGACTGATAGTCGTTGCGGTTGATGTCGATCGAACCGAGAACCCCAAGGGATGCAGCAAGCGCCAGTTCATGCTCGAATGAGTGGCCTGCCAGAATGGCGTGACCCTGTTCGATGTTAAGCTTCACCTCATCCTCAAGGCCGATTCGCTTGAGGAATCCGTAAACGGTGGAGACGTCGTAATCATACTGGTGCTTCGTTGGCTCCTGCGGCTTCGGCTCGATCAGTAATGTGCCCTTGAACCCGATCCTGTACTTGTACTCCACAACATTGCGCAGCATACGTGCGAACTGCTCGGCCTCCCGCGAAAGGTCCGTGTTGAGCAGGGTCTCATATCCCTCGCGCCCACCCCACATGACGTAATTTGCTCCACCCAGCCTGTGAGTGGCGTCAATACAGGCTTTGAGAGTTGCTCCCGCATAGGCGAATACATCCGGGTCCGGATTGGTCGCGGCACCAGCCATGAAGCGACGGTGCGAAAACAGGTTGGCGGTCCCCCAGAGCAGACCTATCTTCGTCCGCTCCATCTTCTCCCCGAAATAGTCAACGATTTCCTCAAGGTTGCGACGGCTCTCCGCGAAATTCGCACCTTCAGGTCGAACATCGGCGTCATGGAAGCAGAAGAACGGCACTCCGAGAATCTCGAAGAGTTCGAATGCCGCATCCGCTTTGAGTCTGGCGTTTTCCATGCTGTCCTGCGGATGCCAGGGACGAATGAACGTCTGACCACCGAATGGATCCAGCCCTTCCCACGCAAGGCTGTGCCAATAGGCCACTGCAAAGCGCAGCTGATCCTTCATCGGCTTTCCCAGCACGATCTCGTCCGCGTCATAATGGCGGTACGCGAACTCGTTGTCGCTGCCCGGCCCCTCGTATCTGATCTTCGGAATGTGTTTGAAAAACTCGGTCATGTCAGTCCCTGGATTGCGGATTGAGCGATTCGGTATCGTTCAAAACCTTCGTCGAAATCCGCGAGAAGTGTCAGATCCGGCGCAATTGATCTTTCGATTCGTGGTGGGAGCGCAAGTTCCGCCCCTCCGCCGGTCGCAGCCATCATCGCCAGACGGGCGGCGCCGAAGGCACCGCCAAGCTCGCCAGCGACAGGACAGTCAATGGAGATGTTCAGCGTGGTAGCGATGCATCGAAGCCAATAATCCGAACGTGATCCTCCTCCCACAGCCAGCAGAGACGCGATTTCAGTACCCGTAGCAGTCAATGCGTCACGGCAGTCACGTATCGCGAAACTCACACCTTCAAGCACGGCCCGGGTTGCCGCCGCACGGTCAGTGGCATGTTCGAGTCCTACAAACGCCCCACGCACAGCCGCATCATTCAGCGGTGTCCGTTCACCTCCGAGATATGGCAGAAACCGCGTCTTTCCGGGGGGCTGCAAGGCCCCGAGTTCCGAGGTTAGCGTCGCCACACTGACACCAGTCAGCCTTGCCAACCAGTTGAGCGCATCGGTTGCCGCCAGGATCACTCCCATCTGATGCCAGGTGTCTGGCAGTGCGTGGCAGAATGTATGCACCGCGGTTTCAGGATCAGGCCGGTAACCATCATTCGCGGCAAAAAGAACACCCGAAGTGCCGAGCGACAAAAATGCCTGCCCTTCATGAACCACCCCCACACCAACCGCGGAAGCGGCGTTGTCGCCTCCCCCACCAGCTACAGGAATCCCAGGCCGAAACCTCCACCGTCTCGCGAGACCTGAACGCAGTTCACTGGAAACCTGGAGGCCTTCCACAAGTCGAGGCATATGTTCACGACCGAGGTCCGTGCGGGCCAACAGATCGTCAGACCAGTCCCGCCTGCCGGTATCCAGCCATGACGTTCCCGCGGCGTCGGACATCTCGGCAACGTGCTCGCCAGTGAGCCAAAGACGCAGGTAGTCCTTTGGCAGCAGGACTTTTCTGATCCCTGAGAACACTTCAGGCTCGTGCCGCCTGATCCAGGCGAGTTTTGGTGCCGTAAAGCCTGGAAAGACAATGTTTCCGGTTGTCTCTCGCCAAACGGGATCGGCATCCAGTTCTGCCGCCTCTTCATGCGCACGGGTGTCGTTCCACAGGATGCAGGGTCGCATATCAATGTCGAACGCGTCGAGCAGCGTTGCCCCATGCATCTGTCCGGACAGTCCAATTCCAGCCACCTGTCCAGGATCTACCGCAGCGACCAACCTATCGAGCACAGCCTCCGCCGCTCTGAGCCAGTCCACCGGATCCTGTTCCGACCATCCGTCATGTGGCCGTAATACTTCCATAGGCGCCGAAGCCTCAGCAACGATCTCCTGATCGTCATCGATCACCAAGCCCTTGAGGCTGGAAGTCCCCAGGTCAATGCCAATGAACATAATGCCTCCGCATGTTCCGATCCGCGTGATGCTTCGTTCCTGAGGTTTACCTGACCTCAAGCACAGGCATTCCAGTGAATGCAAGCGATCATTCAATACCCCATCAATCGAATTCATGTCCGTTCAGATGCAACCTGCCCGGCTCTGTCAGGTTGATGCCTCCCATAATCATCTTCGGGAAATCAGGGATCTGAACCGCCTGACGATAGGCGGTCCAGAGACCGCTGTCATGAGCGATGCGGCGTGAGGAGAATGGCAAGGAGTTTCTCCCACCAGCTGTCGGTCGACCGGTAAATACTGTCTCACGCCACTATTGAGGAGAAGGAATCTGCGAGGGTCTCCACTGGATCCGTTCATGCTGGGATGTCGGCTTCGAAGGCGAAATCTGGTTCAGATCCCAGTCACGGACAGGATGCCTCCTCCTTGAGTGAGATTTCCGCGATGTCTCCGGTCTGCCGGTTCGAAGGTTGGGCGGTCCCACAATCTCCAATGCGGGTAGTTCCGGTGTCTTTGCCAGAGGCCGTTTCAAAGCCAGGCATCGTAATCCGAAACCAGCAGATGGGTCGGAGCGACATCCTCCTTAACCGTAGAGAATCTTCCGATGTTCTCGCGAAACACGTTATCCGCACGATCGTCGTTTACGTTTGACACTTCGCCGATCAGCACCCGACCACCCTCTCCCCAGAACGAGTGCCAGATGTCAGGCTCCAGCGTCACGCTTTCACCTGGCCCAAGCTTTAGAAGCCCTCCTCCAGGTATACGCCTAAGCGAGCCGTCCGTTCGAACCGTTACCGCGGCTGATTCATCGATTCCACCATCCGCGCTCGCCCGGAACAGTTCCAGCACCAGCGTACCACCACCCCGGTTGATGATGTCTTCCGTCTTGAAGTGATGTCGATGCATCGGAGTGACCTGGCCCTCGTCCGAAATCAACAGCTTCTCGGCATAGAGCATGCCCTTGCCGCGGGCGACATTGGCGTCTGAACCGTTGCGCACAGTGAACAGGAACAGACCCAGATTCTCATATCGCCCCACCCCGAAATCCGTGATGTCCCAACCCAGAAAATGATCTCGGATCATGGCGCTATCCGATGCGGTACGTCTTTGCATTTCCTCGGGCGACCAGTAAGCGAAAGGCGGCAGCCTGAAACCATGGCTGCGAATGAAGGCATCCGATTCCGCGAGGATTTCGTTAATGGTAGACCGAAGCATCAATACGGATCCTATCTGGTTTCCTGACAGGTACGATCCTGCAGTGTCGCCCCACCATTCGCAAGGGGATGCGCTTGCAATCTCCAGACAGCGCAGCGAAGCTCAACTGAGAGAGGATGGATAATGCTGATTCTGCACAACTATTTTAGATCGTCCACATCGACGCGGCTGCGAGCCGCACTCAATCTCAAGGGCCTCCACTATGGCTATGTATCCTATTCCCTGCTGAACGGGGAACATCGAACTCCCGCCTTTCTGGAAAAGAATCCAACCGGTCTCGTACCTGCGCTGGAGCTCGATGATGGCACGGTGCTAAGCCAGTCACTTCCGATAATTGAATACCTCAATGAAACGCACCCTCAACCACCGCTGCTACCCGGCGACCCGAAGGGACGGGCACGGGTGCGGGCGCTTGCCTGCATGATTGCCTGCGAAATTCATCCGCTCAACAACCTGCGGGTGCTTCGACATCTGGAAAGCCTGGGACAGGACGAGGCGGGCAAAGCCGCCTGGTTCAGGCACTGGGTTACCACAACACTTCAAGTGTTTGAACGCGTCCTGGCGGAAAGCGCGGACACGGGATCTTTCTGCCACGGGGAAACGCCGGGGCTTGCCGACATCTGCCTATACGCGCAGGTGTGGAACAACAGACGCTTCCACGTAGATCACGCACCCTACCCAACCGTCATGCGAATTTTCGAAGCGCTTGACGACATCGAGGCATTCCGCAAAGCCGCGCCTCCCGAACAGCCGGACGCGACTTAGATATGCACGGCTGACTTATCCGCAGCCGAGGAAGGAGCTGCGCACGCCCCACCGGGAACTGCGCTCGACAATACAGCGGTAATCCAGATTTACCTATACCGCCCATCTGGGTAGGAAAGCGAAACCGACTCTTGCGAGGAAATTATGGACCGAAGACGCAAACTTGCCGCAGGAAACTGGAAAATGAACGGGCTATCCGTCGATCTTGCCAAATTTGATGAACTGGTTGAGACCCACGCGAATCCAAAATGTGAAATATTGGTGTGCCCCCCTGCCACCCTACTGGAACGCATGACCAGACGGGCAATGAGGAGTGTCATCGCACTAGGAGGACAGGACTGTCATGTTGCCGACAAAGGGGCATTTACTGGCGATCTCTCGGCGGACATGCTAGCGGACGCGGGTGCCAAATATGTCATCGTGGGCCATTCGGAACGCAGGGCTGCTTACGGCGAATCGGACAGTCTGGTTCAGTCAAAGGCGATCGCCGCAGATGCTGCCGGCCTCACCGCCATTATCTGCGTCGGCGAAACACTGGAACAGCGGGAAAGAGGCGAAACGCTTGATGTCATCGGTGCCCAGCTAGCCGGATCCGTGCCCAGTGGATCCAATGAACGGACGGTGGTCGTTGCGTATGAACCTGTCTGGGCCATTGGAACCGGCAGGATTCCGACATTGTCCCAGATCGCGGAGGTGCATGATTTCATACGCGCACGACTTCAAAGCCGCTTTGAGCACAACGCTAACGGAATCCGGCTCCTTTATGGCGGCTCGGTGAAGCCGTCGAATGCAGCAGAGATATTCGGTGTCTCCAATGTGGATGGAGCTCTGGTGGGAGGCGCGTCGCTGAATCCCGCTGACTTCAGCGGCATTATTTCGGCACTTGAGGCTGCGCCCTGAACGCTTCGCCCTCTGGCCGATTGGACAGGTACAAAGCCTCAACCAGGATTTGCCTTCTCCACCCTATCGAGTGTTTGCGTCCAGTTTGCTCTTTCGTCGGTAGTGTCTCAGTTCGCCTGTTTCGGTATGCATTCGGTAATGTCCCGGTCTGGAACATGTCCGGCGAAGGCGAGTGACCGATGGCCTTTTCACTGCGCGGCTCTCCAGAGCCGGATCTTGACGGGCTAAGGCGATTCGTCGGGGCCGGCGACAGGGAGGACGCCCCGTTCCTTGTCACCCGCAGGTGGCGGATCGGGGTCTGCTAGGGCGTCATGGAGCATGCGAAAGCCGGAAAGGGCCTGACGGGCGCGACCCGCGTCCTTCAGGGTGCGCCCGGCGCCGACAGGACGGCGATCCTTTCCCGCCCTGAACGGCTGTGGGAAGAGCGGGGAAAGACCGCTCCGGCCACTGTCAGGGTGGATGTGGAGGACCTTGAGGACATGGCGGGAATCGTCACCAGAATGGCTGAAGCCATCTGTCCAGGCGTCAGCGGAGAATGGCGAACCACGAGATACAGGAATTTCAGTGGCGGCGCCGGAACCGGCGGGACCAGGGTTGGCGGACAGCGCGGATGTTCCACGACGCCGGAAAGGATCGACTTTCACGCCATGAAAGAAATTCTTCCGCCCCAAATGTGGCAGCGTCCCGTGGTGCCTGGCATGATCAATGCGCTGGCACCCCGAAGCGAAAGGACTGGGCCAAAGCCTGGCAGGTAATGAGGAACGTGAAAGTCAGACGGAGACGCTACCCGTTCGTCACGTCGAAACCATAGAGCCATTCCAGCCGCTTCAGCGTCGCCTTTGGCAGAAAAGCACTGCGAAGCCTGAGAGCGGTATGGGCAGCCCCCCTTATCAACGGATTGCTAAGGTGAAAATTCCGGGCATTCGCCGTAGCGGCAGCGACTACCCTCACCACTCGGCTGTGGCGGCGCCTCTGATATTCCTCTAGCGCCTCTCGCTGCGGTAACCGGTCCAGGCAATGGGCGAGAATCCACGCGTCTTCAAGTGCAAGATTCGCTCCCTGCGCAAGGAAAGGGAGTGTCGGATGCGCCGCATCGCCCAGAATCACGAACCGTCCGCCATGCCAATGTGCGGCGACTTCATGTCGAAACAGTCCCCAAAGCCGAACTTCCTCCACCTGATCCAGCCAGTGCCTGACCTCTGGGGCGAAGCCAGCGAACGACGCCTGCAGGTTTGCGGGGTCATCTGCCTGGTTCCAACCTTCCTCAACCCATTGCCGGCGTTCCTCAATCGCCACAATATTCCGAATTCCCTCTCCCATCGCATAGGTCACCAGATGCCGACCAGGGCCCATCCAGACATGCGCTTCAGGGGCCGCATCGTCAGCCACTATCGCCCGCCATGCAGCCTGACCTGTAAAGAATGGAACTTCAGGTCCGTTCAAATGCCGCCTGGTTGCCGACCTGATGCCGTCAGCGCCAACCACCAGCGAACCAGAGATGCCTTTGGGGTCGGCGGAGACGCCGAGCACCAGTTCCACCCCTGTCCTATGCGCTTCCTTCATCAACAGCGTAATCAGTTGCGCTCTCTGAACCAGCACAAATGGCTTCCCAATGCCCAGTTTGCCAAGATCAAATCGCAGAACCCGCCGCCCGGCGCGATAGTCCCTGAGTTCAACAGCCCGCGCTTCCAGCCCGACTGCCAGCAGCGCATCGCCAAGACCAAGCGCCTCCAGGACCGTAAATCCGTTTGGCGATATCTGAAGCCCTGCCCCCGCATGGGAAGCTCCCGGTGAGCGCTCCAGCACCTTAACCTTCGCGCCGCGTTGCGCCATCGCCACCGCCGCCGCAAGTCCGGCGATGCCCGCTCCAATTACCACGACTTCCTTGTCTTTCATCATTGGTTCACGCGAGAACCGCAAAGCTCCGCTGTGATGCCCATGCTCTGGGCATGTTATCCGCGATGCACCTTTTCGCGCCGCTCGTGCCGTTCCTGCGCCGCCAGACTCATCGTCGCAATGGGCCGTGCGTCAAGTCGCTTGAGCGAAATCGGATCCCCGGATACTTCGCAGTAACCATAGTCTCCCCGCTGGATGCGGCGTAGTGCCTCATCGATCTTTGCGACCAGCTTGCGCTGGCGATCACGGGTGCGAAGCTCACGCGCACGGTCGGTCTCCTCACTGGCGCGGTCTGCCATGTCGGGCACACTGCGGGCACTGTCCTGCAGACCCTCAATCGTATGCTTCGACTCATTCAGCAACTCGTTCTTCCAGGTTACCAGTTTACGCCGGAAATACTCGAGCTGGCGCTCGTTCATGAATTTCTCATCTTCAGAAGGTCGGTAGTCATCCGGCAAAAAGATCTTGGCCGCCATGTTGGCTCCCTCGTGCTTAACAGACCGAATCCAGGCTGAGACTCGCCTGACTCCGGCCCCTACAATGCTGGAAGGCATTAGCCTAAGCGCAATGCCTTGTCACGCTCGGAAACCGGGCGCTTGCAAGACAGTCTGGAGGTCTATAGGGAAGCCAAACCCAATCCCCTGGAATTCCTGCGGCGGCCCATGAAATTCTCCGGTACAGAAGCCTATGTGGCGACCGATGACCTGAAAGTCGCGGTAAACGCCGCCGTCCTCCTCGAGCGCCCGCTGCTGGTAAAGGGAGAACCTGGAACGGGAAAGACGGAGCTTGCCCGTCAGGTTGCCCAGGCACTGGGGCTCGGAATTATTGAATGGCATGTCAAGTCCACCACAAAGGCGCAGCAGGGGCTTTACGAATACGACGCCGTATCACGCCTTCGTGACAGCCAACTCGGCGACAAACGTGTGTATGACGTGAGGAACTACATCAAACCGGGAAAGCTCTGGCAGGCGTTCACTGCGGACCGGAAGACAGTGCTGCTGATCGACGAGATCGACAAGGCGGACATCGAGTTTCCGAATGACCTGCTCCAGGAGCTCGATCGGATGGAGTTTCAGGTCTACGAAACCGGAGAGACGATCACGGCACGCAACCGTCCAATCGTCATCATCACTTCGAACAACGAAAAGGAACTGCCTGACGCGTTCCTACGCCGCTGCTTCTTTCACTACATCCGTTTTCCCGACATGGAGACGATGAGAAAAATCGTTGAGGTGCACCATCCAGGCATCAAGGAACGGTTGCTGGCGGCAGCGCTGTCGCAGTTCTTCGAGCTACGCGAGACGCCAGGGCTGAAGAAAAAGCCATCCACCTCGGAGGTTCTGGACTGGCTGAAGCTCCTGCTTGCCGAGGATCTGTCTGCCGAAGACCTGAAGCTGGACGGCAGGAACGCGCTACCGAAACTGCATGGGGCCCTGCTGAAAAACGAACAGGATATCCATATGTTCGAGCGGCTCGCGTTCATGGCCCGCGGCAACCGTTAACAAAGGGCTCAAAACCATTGCCGGCTCACTTTGTTGAATTCTAGGGATGCGATAGGCGGATAATGCCAACGGAATATGGTGGAATACGTTAAATCGGGCATGTCAGCACTTCACGTCTCCCGACCTCCCAGCCTCATCGCCCAGCTATTCCGTAACGCCCGGCAAGGGAATGGAAGACCGGCAATCCTAGATGCACTGCCTTTGGACTTTCCTCCTTCGGGTCCCCTCATTAAATCCAGTCGCGGCCGAACCAGTTCAGGCAGGCCATCAGGGTCTCAGTCCACCATTCCGACGTTCTGAAGCCAGAGGCACCTTCGCTCCGAGTATTGCCCTGAAAGATCAAGCTTTACTGTCTCCCAAGACCCAAAACAGCCGCCACTGATATCTTTGCACTCAATCCAGGTCAGACCCATACCACTAAGGTTCACCCGAATCCTGATGAAAGGCATACTCCATACCCATCGCCAAAATCGGCCGTCGGCCAGATCGTGGGGCGGTTTGAAATGCACTCGTTCTGCTGCGCAGGATGGCAGCTGACTAAATTCCAATGGGCGAAGGTTCTTTCCCCGAATCCTCCGTTTCTCGTCATCAGCAGTTCCAGACCGCATTTCCAGTTTGGAAGAATTCAATCCAACCCACTCCGCTGCACTAGAAACCTGCGCAGGGATGGAATCGGACAGTGGTAATGGTATCCACCCATATCCTGAAGGGTGCCCTTCCGGATCAAGTGGCTGAAGAAATCTTCCACATCCATGTCTTTCGGCAACCACAGCCCCTCTCCGTCGGGATCGTCCGCCGGCCGTGCCTGGCGAAGAATCTGTCCCTTGATGGCGGACTTTGTCATCCCCTCTTCCGGAATTTCCCGCATGATCCTGGCGACAAGCAGACCAGCGTCCTCCATTTCCGGTGACATTCGCCTTTTATATGTCAGGAAGCGATATTCCCGTTCCTTTGCCTCCACGACATCCGCATTGACGTGGGCAAGGCGTCCTCCGATCCGCAGAAGCTCGAACCCAAGGGATCTCATGCCGTTATGCAGGTGCTGCGGCCAGCCATCCGACCGTTTGGCGATGACGGAGGGCCAGTCCACATTCACTCCCGTCCGATCAATGCCGAAACGGACCAGCATCATCTCCACCGCCTCAATGGCGCTGCCAATGGACAGGCAGCCGATGTCATGCACTCCATTGCCGATATTCAGCCGCGACAGGTTCAGAGCATCCAGAACGTCCCCTGAGTTGCCGAGTCCGGCGTAGAGCGGCACGACCGGCAGGCCGTAAGTGGCGAGATGCAAGGACTTCAGGATATGTTCAGCACCAGCCCTGACGCTCTGGATTTCATCAACCATCAGAACGATGGGGCGTTTTCCACTTACTGGGAGGAAGAATTTTCTTCAGGGTCCGGAAACTGGCCCTTTCCGGGGCCAGGAAATGTCCGTGAAGGCCATCAATGCCGGTTCCGGCAATCCTGACGCCGCCTTCGGTCTGCCGATGCGTGGTTTTTCTCCATTCACTGCCGATATCGGCGCTGACGGCCTCCGCAATCTCGATGACAGTTCCCTCCACATCATCGAGATCTTCCACATCAATTCTGAGTGCCACCGGTGCGGCTTTTCCTTGTTGCCTCCACCGCTGCTGCAGATGTGAGAGAATTGCGGTTTTCCCAGCGCCTGGCGCTCCCTGAAGAAGACGGGTCACGCTTTTCAGGCTTTCCCCCTTTGTTACGTGCTGCATGACACGTTCGCAGGTGCGTTCAACATCCCTGATTTCCGATTCCCGACCGACAAAGAATGGCGCGTCCTCGCGGTCTTCCGTCCTGACGAATTCCCGCAGCCCATTAAGGTCCGGCCTTGAGGATCCACGCAGTGAAAAAGCCATTGGTCTCTCTCCATCACTGAACATGTCCTGAACCGGGACATTACGGAACGCACACCGAAAATGTCAAACTGACCCTCACTCATAGGCCACCGCCACTTGAGATCCAGGCGCGACTATCTCATATCGGCGCCAATGATCCATCGAAGTGCCTGCAGACGACGCAATGACACACCTGCTGAGCTCACCGCTCCATTGGCCTTGACGTGCAGCGCGTTGTTGGAAATGTCGACAGCAGGCATCATCGTGGCAAATTGTCCAACGGAGAATTCCAATGGAGTCCCCGTGGGAAAGGAGAAGCCAACATGATCGTGCTGGCATCTGTTGCTGTAGGGGCAATTCTTGGTGGCTACCAGGCGATGCGGCGAGAGGGAAACGCAAAGGACATAGCGCAGTACGCCGCCGTATATGCGATGGTGTTCGGGGTTCTCGCCGTTTTCGTCGCCATCTTCATCGAGCGTGCATATAGCTGATGTTCCTACCCTTCTTTGAGAACCTCCGCAAAGGCGGAGTCCCTGTCAGCCTCCGGGAATACCTGACCTTCCTCGAAGCCATGGGGAAAGGGCTTGTCACATATGAAGCAGAGCGATTCTACTTCCTCGCCCGGACGGCGATGGTGAAGGACGAGCGCAATCTGGACAGATTCGACCGAGTGTTCAGCGAGACGTTCAAAGGGTTGGAGCGAATTTCTCCCGAAGCGCTGGTCACGGCGGTCGGCCTTCCCGGAGACTGGCTGGAAAAGCTTGCCGAAAAGCACATGACCGAAGCGGAGATGGCCGAAATCAAGTCCCTCGGCGGCTTCGAAAGGTTGATGGAGACATTGAAGGAGCGCTTACGCGAACAGAAGAGCCGTCACCAGGGCGGCAACAAGTGGATCGGCACCGCAGGCACCAGCCCATTTGGTGCGTATGGGTACAACCCCGAGGGCGTAAGGATCGGCCAGCAAGAAAGCCGCCATCAGCGCGCCGTGAAAGTCTGGGACCGTCGCGAGTTCCGGGATCTGGACGACACGATTGAAATCGGCACGCGCAACATAAAGGTTGCGCTAAAGCGCCTTCGCCGATGGGCCCGGGATGGAGCCGAGGATGAACTTGACCTGCATGGAACAATTCGGGCCACCGCGGAAAACGGCTATCTGGACGTGCAGACCAGGCCCGAGCGGCGGAACGCAGTGAAGGTCCTTCTGTTCCTCGATGTCGGTGGATCCATGGATCCGCATGTCCGGATGGTTGAGGAACTGTTTTCCGCAGCCCGTGCGGAATTCAAGCATCTGCGGCATTTCTACTATCACAATTGCCTCTATGAAAGCGTCTGGCAGGACAACCGCCGACGCTGGAACGAACGAACGTCAACCTATGAGGTGCTGCGCACCTTCGGGCAGGATTACAAATGCATTTTCGTAGGTGACGCTTCCATGAGTCCCTATGAAATTGCCTTTCCGGGAGGCGCCAACGAATACTGGAACGCTGAAGCTGGCCAGGTCTGGCTTGAACGTGCCCGTGACCAATGGCCCGCGATTCTCTGGATCAACCCGATTGCGGAGCGGGCCTGGCACTATACGCAATCCATCCAGATGATCCAGGAAATCCTGGGGCGGGACCGCATGGTTCCAATGACGATCGAAGGCATTGAGCGCGGAATGAAAGTATTGGGACACTGACGCTGACCACAGCGAAACGTGACAGTCAAATGTGTAGTCGCCTCCGCCGGTCCTGAATGAACCCACCACGAAGAAACTGAACTCAGATTCCCACTGTGCCCGCGCCTATCCAATGCCGGACCAAGCCAAGAATTACTGGCAAAGAACCACGCTGGAACAACTGTATCCGTGGGGAGGACAGGTGAACTGAAGGAAGGCCCAACTTCGAGCTGGGCTTGGCCATCCGCCATCCAACGGGCGGCCTTGGCCACCGGCAAAAACAGAACATCTGCATGGTAGGCTGTCGATGAATGTGTGGATACAGAGCGCCGACCAGCCGTTGGCTCGGCTCCAGATCCATACGCTCCTTTATCTACAACCTGCCTTAGGCGATCATTCAGGAATGGGGTAACCGTCACCTGCCCACCCAATCCGCATATACGATCAGATGACTGGAACGGCCACATATCCGACATACAGGAAAAAACTCTTGAAGACTTGAAGCTTAAACGCTGGAAGGCCGAGAGGAATCTGGCCCGGCTCTACCGGATCCTGTCCATATCCGGCGCTCTCCTTGTGATCGGAACATCATGCCGGCTCGGAATCCACGCTTTCAACCATGCTTCTACCGCACACGCCCTTGCCGCGGTTGGGCTGGGACTAATCGGCCCTTATCCATTTCTGGCGCTGTGGCTCCTCATTCCGGAGGTAAGGCATCCTCGATAGGACTGCGCGGATTTCCGGTGGATCCCTGCCGACCGATTGCCTGCTCCCTTGCCAGGGCCGCCTAATGGCATCCGGCCTTACGGCGAGGAGTCGGCTTGACAGATTGGCCGGGAAATTCCAGCCTTGGGCTGGCCGCCTTTCAGGCCGGTTCTCTGGTCTGCCACATGTAATGGCCCTAAGTGCGGGTGATCGATCCAGCGGCCCGTCCTCTCGATGGGCCGTGACGCATGAGGTAGAGGAGTCTTCCTATGGCTGAAAAGCCGATTGGCTTCATCTGGCGTCCCGTTAAGGATCTCGATGCCGAACTGGCAGGATTCACCCACGAAGTCGCACGCCATCACGCGAACAGATGGCGTGAGCGTCGGCTGGCGCTTGAGGATCGGAAACATGACCGCACCCTGATGGACCAATGGCTGGCTGAGCAGAAACGCGCCTTCGCTATCGAGACCGGCCAGATCGAGGATCTGTACATCCTGCGTCGGGACGTCACCGAAACATTGGTTTCAGAAGGCTTCGAGGGTGCGCGAGGTGCACATTCTGTCACTGACATCACAGACCATACACTGCGTGGATTGCTTGAGGACCAGGAGGCCGCGCTGGAGATGGCGTTCTCCCAGGTTAAGGACGAACGGCCACTGAATATAACCACCCTCAAGGAATGGCACGCGCTTCTAACCCGTCATCAGGAAAGCGCGACCGGAATCCACGGCAGTACCGGGAAGAGAGTGGATATTCCCCTCATCAGGGGGGACTTCAAACGACACCCGAATAACCCGTGCGTCGAAGGCCATGTATTCGAGTACTGTCCGCCGGAGCAGGTTCGCCATCAGGTCGAGCGCTTCCTGGAACTTCATGAAGGACATGCCGACATGAACCTTTCTCCTGAAATCGAGGCCGCGTGGATGCACCATGAATTCGTGCGCATTCATCCTTTCCAGGATGGCAATGGCCGCATGTCGCGATTGCTGATGGCCTTGCCTTACATCAGAGCTGGAGAGTTCCCACCGATCATCGTGAGAGAACGAAAATCAGTGTATCTCAGCGCCCTGCAGGCAGCCGACGATGGTCATCTTGAGAGATTCGCCGAATACCTCGGCGACATTGCCTGGGAAAGAACGCTGTCCGCATCATTCCGCGCCGACACCGTTCTCGCCGGAGAAACGACAGCGCGTACCGCGAACGGCGGTCATATCGATGTGGAGCGCGGATACATCCCACCGGCGCAGCTCTACATAGACCCGGACGAGATGGACGACGATGGCATTGATTTCAGCCCCTGAGACGAACCTCCGGGTGGCGAGGATCCAGAAAGCCCAGCCAAGACACAGCCTTGTCGATCTTGCAGCCCTGGACTGAGTTTGCCAAGATGAAACCACAGACCAGCAAATGTTTTTGCGGGCAAGATTCATGGCTCAGGCTCCGATAATCGAGATCGAACCAGCTGCATTCCATGCAGACCCCTACCCCACACTCAAAGTGATGCGTTCCGAAGCGCCAATCTGCTTCGTTCCCCAGCTTGGCGCTACGCTCTTCACAAAGCGCCAGGCGATATTCGAACAGGAAAAACGCATCAAGGTCTTTTCCAGCTACCAGCCTGATGGGCTGATGAGCGTCCTGATGGGCGAAAACATGATGCGAAAGGACGGTGAAGCCCATGCAGCCGAGCGCAGGGCAACCTTCCCCGCATTCAGTCCGCGCACCGTACGAGACCATTGGCTTTCAGAGTTTCGGAAACACGCCAAAGAAGTGCTCGACGCTCTTGCACCGCAAGGGGGCTGTGATCTGGTGGCAGACTACGCCATGCCTGTTTCGGGCCATGCACTGAGGGTGATCACCGGACTTCACAACATGGACTGGCGCGAGGTCGACCGGGTAAGCCAAGGCATGATCGATGGAATCGCCAACTACGCGGGCGACCCGCATGTTGAAGCGCGCTGTAGGGACTGCACCGCCTCAATCGACGCTCACATTGATGACCGACTGCCCGAAATCAGGCATACGCCGGACCTTTCACTCCTGTCAGTGCAGCTACAGGCGGGCCTGCCGATGGAATCAGTGCGCGCCAATGTGAAACTGGCGATTTCAGGCGGCCAGAACGAGCCACGTGATGCAGTCGCGGGAACGGTATGGGCCCTGCTCACACATTCCGAACAGCTGCAGCTCGTTCGGGAGGGTCAAGTCAGCTGGCGAAACGCGTTCGAGGAATATGCGAGATGGATTTCCCCTATCGGCATGTCACCACGGCGGGTCGCTCAGACAGACATGATCGATGGCATTGAATTCGAAGCGGAAACCCGGGTCTTTTTCATGTTCGGCTCTGGAAACCGGGACGAGGAAACGTTTGAAGAACCGGAAAAGTTCGACATAACCCGCGATACTTCACCCAGCCTTGCCTTTGGTGCAGGCCCCCATTTCTGCGCGGGAGCGGCCGCGAGCCGGTCACTGGTGGCGGATGTCGCCCTACCGATGCTGTTTGAGCGCTTCCCAGGATTGCGTATTTCCGGGGACGTTCCCTTTGTGGGATGGGCTTTCCGAGGACCCACCAAGGTTCCGGTGACGTGGAGCCGGGATTAGGCAGCCCTATTTCCCATGGCGCCGTGCCTTCCATGGGCTTCATCGCCCCCTCCATCCACAACTCGAATATTACCGAAACGGTGGGTAGACGGGAGTTGCTGGAGTGCGGTTCCTGTCAGATCCCTGGGTAGCGGGGCAGTTTGAAATTTCAAACCGTCCCATTACCGGAATCCCTCATGCCCAGTGAATGCCTGGCTGAGCCACAATGCCCACATTGAAGACACCGCTCTGGAAGATCGACTTCGAATGCGACATGGATTGGGAAACGGACCCAGGCCAATCAGACCGGCTCCAACACAAGCCCTTCGCATCGACCATCAAACGCGAAAGACATCATGGGAATTGCCGCCGTTTCCAACAGTTACGCGGCATCCAGCAGACTGTATTGGCCCCGCTCGTTGCCCTTGATCCGAATTTCCTGAACCGTTGCCGTCTCCTCGACCTTTTCCGAAACGGCCTCAACGTCAAGGTCGATATCCAGTTCAAGTCTTTGCGTCGACGTGAGACGAATCAGCATCTCCGCAGCATGCTGGATCGGCGACTCACCCCTCTCCCAGCGGCGCACGGTCAATGGTGTCACCTTGATGAATTTTGCCAGCTGAACCTGCGTCAGACCCCTCTCGCTCCGAAGAAACCGAAGTTCCCGCTCCGTCATCTTCACTGGCTGTGTCACGATCCCTTCAGCTATCACCTGGTGCAGCTGTCGGACCGCAGGAAAGGTTACCAACTCCTCACCGGTGTGATCCTGAAACAGTACCTCACCCTCGATATATACGTTATCCAGCCCACATTCCGTGTAGTGATATTCGGCCATCCTCTTGCTCCCATGGTTTCTAATCCCATTTCATGGTAATGATCTTCTCTATCCGCACCGCGACTATCTTTTTGATACGACCCTGCGAATTCGGTGCCCGCCCCGTAACGGCACATTTGTGGAGCTCACTTACGCTCGACTCGACAGCCGGTTCGTGTACGAATCCGGCCCGAAGCACCCGAGCACATCCGACATAATGGGATCGCGTTCCTTGGCATGTCTGATGAAGCTCATGTCCGACTGATGGCCATCCGCGATCTTCCTTATTCGATCCGTAGCTTGACCAGGTGACCATGGCTGATCGGTCACTTTCATGCCCCACACGCAGTTTCGAGGTATCACATCACAGGCTTACCGATCATTTGATAACTGGAAACAAGCGACGCCTTCCATGTTGGCAATTTGCGGCCGCATCCCGATGATCAATCGGATTCCGCACGAAATGCGCATTGGCATCGCACGAAGGTGCCATGCCGAAGCCACTACCAAACCGGAAACAGAACGGTCGAAGGGAAGAGCACAGGAAGCGCGACCCGCACCAGATCGGAACCGACAGAGAAAAGAACCAGCCTAGGGGTCGACGCCATCGGAGACCGGTGGTCCATGGTGCTGATGAGGAAGGGATTCATGCAAATAGATAACCCGATCAGACCGACCCCAACCACAATCGGCACCACATCGCCAGACGCCCCGCTCCGCTCAAGCCCTCGGCCAGGCGATTCCCCAACGCGTCCAACTGTTCGCGGGTCAGTTCTACGCCCGCACGAGCGATGCCTGCATTCCCTACAGGATCTCGGTCGCGAGGCCCTCATCGACACATGAGAAATGCCTCCCATGCGAGCTTCTCTGAAGCTCGACATAGGAAACGCGGCCAGAGACCATTCACGATATGACAGCGAAAAAATCGCGCCCGTCAGCAGGGTCATGACGCGCGAATCCTTGAGGCATCCGAACACCGGATGGAACGCCGGAAACGATAGTGGAACGGTCTGGAATTTCAGACCGACCAATAGCGATTCGCGCATCCGCCTGACGCGGCGGTAAAGTTCCTCCCGGAATTTCCAGCGGTTCCAACAACGGTAAGGTATTGCCTGACAGGACAGAGCACCCCATATTCGGACAATGATCAAATTCGCGCCCATTATTCTTGCGGTGCTATACGGCCTTGCCATGTACCGCATTTCCGCGTGGCGGATGGCACGTGATCTCGATGCGAATTCCACCAAACTGGCGGATCCGGCACTTAGGCTTCTGACCAGCCGGATGGCGGAGGCACTCGATCTTCCGGCCATCAAGGTTCGCGTCTACGAAATCGAACCGATCAATGGGCTTGCGGCACCTGACGGACGCATATTCATCACCCGTGGCTTCATTAGGAAATACCGCGCAGGTGAAGTCAGCTCAGACGAGCTGGCAAGCGTGATTGCGCATGAGCTTGGGCATGTGGCACTTGGGCATTCGCGACGGAGAATGATCGTATTCACTGGGCAGAACGCGTTCCGGACCGCGTTTGTATTGGCATTGGGGCGATTCCTGCCCTTCCCACCGATCCTTCGCTGGATTAGCGGTTATCTTGCCAACGGGCTGACCGCACTGTTCGCTGCCAAGCTGAGCCGGAACGACGAGTACGAGGCCGATGCCTATGCGGCCGCGCTGTTGGTCAAGTCGGGAATCGGGACGGAGGGTCAGACATCACTGCTCCGAAAGCTTGACGGACTCAGCCGATCCAGATCCGAGATCATGCCTGCCTGGTTCCTGAGCCATCCGAGCGCCAAAAGAAGAGTGGCGGCAATCGAAAGGCTCGTGGCGCAGTGGGGTGCAACGGACGGTAGCCCATCATTGTAGCACTTCATTTGGCGGCGCTGGTGTTTCCTTCTACTGGCTCCAGAAGTGACGCTCACTAACGGATCGCTGGCGATGCGTGCTGGACAGGATCCAGATCCCTTCGCGAAATTTCAGCTTTCCTGGCAATGGCTGCCATAAAGGTGAGAAGAAACAGGTAAGCCCGGCGGTGATGATCTCCGCGAGGACATGAGGATCTGCTGGCGTGGCAACCCATTGGTGGGCTTCAGTCCGGGCGGTCGCAGGCTGATCCTGCTTTGGATGGTGTCCGCGATTTGCAGCTCAGGAACCTGCGCCCGGCACCGGACTGAGACCGCAAGCATGTGCGCTTTGGTCCCGCAGGCACCCCAGTGCAGGGGAACTCGATCTGGCTGGTCTATCCGTCACGCCCAATGAAGGGCTGCGCCTGACGTCGGCCCTCATGTCAGGCAAATTCCGCAAGCTCCTCAAGGCCGGAATCCTTCCCGCGCAGGACGCACGATTCCCGTCGTCAACCTGCTCCGGAAGCGCCGTCAGACAAGCTTGAGGCCTGACGCTGCCGGAAGCTGTCTTCTGTATGGCAGGCAAGACCGGAAGGACAGGGATTTCCGGAAGACTCCCTCCTCTTCCCCTTTCGACCGATCGCCTCTGCGCCATTCGGGCAGCCGACCTATGCGCCGACCCTACGGAGCCGTCCCCGTTTCCAATGTGGAATCGGAGGCCAGGCATTGCATGTCGGATTGGGGGCGGAATTTTCTGGCTGACCCCAGCTATCGAACCATGGCCCGATGTCAGCAGTGTTCAGGAACTGGAACGGGCTTCCGGACATCCCGCCAGCAACTGGGTGCCTATGGCACGAAGGTCGCCAGATGCGGCATGGTGATCAGCAGTAGAGTCACAATCCCCATAACCCAAACGAATGGCAAAGCACCGGCAAAGATGTCGGAAAGTCTGATACCAGTGCCGGAAAGTGTCGAATTCACGACATAGCAGGTCAAGCCAAAAGGTGGCGTAAGCAGGCCGATTTCAACGGCAATCACCGTAAGAATGCCAAACCAGATCGGATCCCCCCCAAGAAGCAGCGCGGTCGGCAAAGCGATGGGAACAACGATCAGCATGATGGACACCGATTCAAGGAACATCCCAAGGACGATCAGAAGGAGAACGTAGACCAGCGCAAACTGCCAGAGCTGAAGGCCAAGATCGCTGATCATGGCGCCAATCTGCTGAACGAATCCCGATGACGCCAGCATGATTGTAAATATGTTTGCCGCCAGGATCAGGAACAGAACCGTCGTCGCGATCTGGCCCGTCTCCAGCATTACACGCCAAAGCGCCGCGCGATCCAGCCGTCCGCGCACTAGGGCGTAGACCAGTGCTCCCGCCGAACCGACCGCTCCACCTTCCGTAGGCGTGAACAGCCCGCCATAGATGCCACCCAGCACCAGAACGATCAAACCCAGTACCGGCGCAAGCAGAATGACGGCGCGGCCGGCGTTCATCGAAGTCCGGTCTTCGTCACCAGCATCGTCGGATGCATCCACGAATACCTGATGCGGGAAGAAATGGGCGCGCAGCCAGATCATCAAACACATTGCGATGGCCAGAATCAGTCCAGGTACGATCGCCGCTACAAACAGCTGACCCACTGACTGTTCCGCCAGAAATCCATAGACGATCAGTAGAAGGCTTGGCGGCACGAGCATGCCGAGAACCGAACTGCCCGCAACGACGCCAACCGCGAAACGCTGACTGTAGCCGTGGCGGATCATTTCCGGCGAGGCGATCCTGGCAAAGACGGTTGCCGACGCGATAGAGGATCCCGTGATGGCGGCAAAGATCGTATTGGCGACAACCGTGGCGATGCCCAGACCACCGCGGATTGGCCGTGTCAGCCACCGAGCAACGATGAAGGTCTCGCGCCCGATATTGGCGGCCGCGACCAGCAGACCCATCAGCACGAATAGTGGCACCGCACTGAAAAAGTAGTTTGCCAGATATTCGTTGCCCGCTATCCCCAGCATCGCATAGGGCAGCGCGATACGCCCCTTGATGAGCCAAAGCGCAACAAAACCCACAAGGATCAGGGCGATTCCGACATGCAGCCCCCATAGCACAAGCAGGATCAGCACAAGAACCGCGCCGGCACCGATCGCGAAACCGGACCAGCCCGCATCCAACGCCGCCGGAAAGCCGAAATGCCAGGCGACACCGATCGCAGTCAATGACAGGGCCAGGATCAGCGGTCTGCCAATGGTTCCTCCCGAAAACTCGGTGCGCAGAACGCCCAGTATACGGACAGCCAGTGCGACGGCGGCCATCGTGCTGCCCAGGATCACCAATAGGCGCAGGGGCCAGACGTGAAAGGAAAACGCGCCAGGGATGCCCACCAGCTCGCTCTCCTGATAGGCCCGCGTCAGCTTCGGCCAGCCTGCCTGGATCATCAGGATCATGGCAATGACACCTAACAGCGAGATCAGAACCTCAAGAATGGCCCGCACCATCGGTGCGCGCAGCTCAATGACGCCAAGGACAAAATCGACCCGGGTAATGCGTCCGGCGTGGAACGCGCTGCCAAGCTGCAGGAACGTGGCGCCGACAAGCGAGTAGGCGACAATTTCGGTAACGCCACGAATGGGGCTCAGAAAGAACTCGCGCGCAACCACCTCGGTACAGATTAGGATCATCAAGGCAAAGAACCACACAGTACCAATGGCACTTGCGGCCTCCGATACAGGCCTGAAGACCCGGTCAAAAATCCCCGCCGCGAAGCCGTCGCGCCGGGGGTCTCTATCAGATGTTTCCGTCAATCAGATCGCCGCGTCACTGCGCCCAGTCGCGCAGCGGTTCGGAGCCGCGCTCGCGACCGCCGTCAAGAAAGGCTTTCAGCACTTCAGCCGCCGGAAGTCCGGCTGCCGTGTTCAGCGCAACCCAGTCGCCAGCGAGATCCGGCAACCCGTTAACCCAGCGCAAACGCTCGCTTTCCGGCAGTTCCGAAACGATGGCACCCTGTTCACGCATGGTCTTCAGGAAACCGGCTTCGCGACCTGCGACCGCATCGGCAACCATCTGGCTGTATTCCATACCAAGTTCCTTCAGCACATCCTGCACGTCACCGGACAAACTGTTGAAGGTATCGGCATTCATCGTCAGCGAACCGGTGATCGGACCACCCATGTCAACCAGGGTTATATGTGGTGCGACTTCGTGAATCTTGAAGGGCAGCATGCCGTTGATGGTCATGACAGCGCCATCGGCAACGCCAGTCGAGATCGAGTTATAGAACTCGGGAAACGCAGCGTTGATCGCAACCGCACCAGTCCCCTGCAGCCAGTTGCCAACCGCCCCACCGGCAAGAAGCTTCAGCCCCTGCAGATCGTCCAGTGAACTGACCGGCTCCTTGGTGATCAGATGGTAGGATCCATCGGCCATCGCGCCTAGATGCACCTGATTGTATTTGGCCCACTGCTCGTCCATTGCAGGCACTTCCTCATGCAGCTGATTGCCAATCTCGGTAAGATCATGCACGCCGCTCACCGCAAAGGGCGCGTAGAAGTGAACGTTGTGCAGCGGCAGCTTTTCGGGCTCAAAAATGGTGCCGATCCATGCCAGATCCGCCAGACCGCTTTCGACACCCTCAAGTGCGTTGAAGGCGTTGAACAGCGCACCAGCATAGGCTTCGGTCCATTCGATGCGGACATCGCTTCCCATTGCCTCAAGCCGTTTGTTGGTTTCCGGCACCACATGTTTGGTGATCACCTCAACCCATGGCAGAAACGGCGGATGGCTGGATCCGGCAGTGAGCTTGATGTTTTCCGCGGTCGCAGTGATGCCACTGCCCATCAGGCAGACGGCCCCGATTGCAAACGCCTTTAGTATCTTGGTCATGGATTCCTCCCTCTTGATTTTTGCCGGTCCCAGCCTCAGCTCCAGCTATGTCCGGCCCACGTAATCGATTTACCGGCAAGCCAATCGGCTCCGGTTGCATATAGAGCCTCAACCTCAGGACCTTTCAGACCCGGCATGTCCTTCTTGACCGGATAACCGACCTGTGACTGCAGATAGGCCAGATGCCGGTATCCAACCGGAAACGCATTCAGGATATCCGGATCAAGCTCAAGCGTTGCGCCAGGCTCAATCGGATCCATCCGGTCCTTCTCGTATATCGGCTGGCGCAGGCACATGCCCCATCTGCCACCCCGCTTCTCGAGAAAGTCATGGAAGCGGCCCGTGCAGACGACATCCACCAGCACCCCATGGACCTCTCCGCGCTGCGAGATGGTCATCTTGGTCTGGGTGACAGCGCGGTCACCCGCAATCTCACAGGAGAAACCACCCAGGAAATGCAGGATCGAGACACCGCGCGCCCAACCCTGTTTGTTCATCTCAATGAACTCGTCGGCGGTCCCCTGCGTCCAGGTCGCCATCATACGCCCATCGTCATGCCAGACGGTACGAAACCTGTCCCAAAATCCGGCGTCGCGCCAAAGCACCCAGTTTTCGATCAGTTCGCGCAGCAATAGCCTGTCCTGCCAGTATTCCATTTCAGCCTCCTAAAATGGCGTTTTCCGACCGCCGCGCTCGACGGTCAGCCACCGGGTTTCGGTAAAGGTCTCGACCGACCAGCGACCGCCGTGCCGTCCCAGCCCGCTGCTCTTCACGCCACCGAAAGGGATGGTGGGCTCATCATAGATTGTCGTGTCGTTGACATGGGCCATACCGCTTTCAATCCGGCGCGCCACGGCAAGGCCCCGCTCCTCGTTTCGGGTGATGACCGAGGCTGAGAGCCCGTATCTGCAGTTGTTGGCCAGCGCGACCGCTTCGTCCTCGCAGTCCGCGAACATGATATTGGCAACGGGACCAAAGACCTCCTCATGGAAGATTTCCATCTCCGGCGTCACACCGGTGATGACGGTCGGCTGATAGTAGAGACCATCGCGCGTTCCCCCCAGATGGAACTCAACGCCATCCGCACGCGCCCGCTCCAGCCGTGCATCAACCTTCCGGGCCTGCGTATCGTTGATCATTGGGCCGATCTGGTTGTCCATGCCGGTTGGGTCACCCACCTTCAGTTCCTCTGTCGCCGCCATGAACCTGGTCAGGAAGATGTCTTCCAGCTTACGGTCGACGATGATCTTTTCGGCCGACATGCAGATCTGGCCCTGATGGAAAAAAGCCCCGAACCGGGCGGCCCTGACTGCGACATCCAGATCGGCATCGTCCAGCACGATCAGGCTGTCCTTACCCCCAAGCTCCACACAGGCTTTCTTCAGCAGGCTGCCAGCCTTGCCCGCGATGGACCGACCGACGGCGGTTGAACCAGTAAAGCTGACCGCCCCGACTTTCGAATTCGTGACCAATTCATCGCCCACTTCGGCCACGTTGCCCCGCGAACAGGTCACCACGTTCAGGACGCCCGCCGGAATCCCAGCTTCCTCAAACACCTCCGCGATCATCAGACCGCCGGTGACCGGCGTTTCCTCGGACGGTTTCAGAACAATCGAATTTCCCACCGCAAGCGCAACGGCCATGCCGCGGCTGGACAGCAGAAGCGGCACGTTCCACGGGCTGATGACGCTCACCACACCAAGCGGCTGACGTTCGACGATGCTGGTCTTCAGGTGGTCCGAGGGCATGGACTCGCCGGATGGAAGGTAGGCCGCGGCTGCAGCGGCCCGATAAACCCCAGGGGTATAGCCGATCTCAAACAGGCTCTTGCGGATCCACCCACCGCATTCTGACGTCAGCGCGGCAACAAAGTCTGCCCTGCGCGCCTCAAGGACATCCGCGACCTTCAGCAGGAGCCGGGCGCGCTCGGTGAAGGGCAGCGCCGCCCAGCCTGGCTGCGCGGCGGCAGCCGCATCGATTGCCATTCGAGCGTCTTCACGGGTGGCATCAGGCACCCGTGCCCAAACCTGACCGTTGGCAGGGTTGAATACTTCAAAGGACCCGCCCCGCCCCGGACACCAACTGCCGCCGACCGACATCCCTTTAGCCTGAAAGAACTCCGCGAAATCCCTGTTGAATGGCACTGCGGCAGCTTTCATGTCGGGCTCCTTCGGAATTCGCCTTAGACCGCCTGAAGCAGTGTCGGGATATGGTCAGTCTCACGTGGACTGACAAACAGGCGGGCATATTCAAAGGTGGCGTTGGAATGCTCGCGCATCACGGCTTCCGCACGCATGGCATCGCCATCGTCAATCGCCTTGGCAATGACGACATGCTGGGCGTGACCGACCGACATCCGCAGGAGTTCCCTGTCCAGCAGGTCGGGATTTGGCGCATAGGTGCCAAGCGCGGCCATTGGCAGATGGCGGATCGGCTCGTAACACAGTGCGATATATTCGTTGCCGCAGTCACGCATGATGGTTTCGTGGAATAGCGTGTTGGCATCCTGAAACACCGCGACATCGTCCATGGAGATGCTGCGTTTACGCACGATACCCTCGGTCATTTCGATGCTTCGCGCCAGATCCGCACGCGTTGGTTCAGGAGCGCCATTTAAGGCCAGCGCCGCCGCCGCCGCGCCCTCCAGAACGCCGCGCAGTCTGATGACCATTTCCAGATCTTCAAGGCTGATCTTCCGCACTTCAAATCCGCGGCCAGGCAGTTTCCTGATCAACCCCGTGACTTCCAGACGGGCCAGCGCGAATTTGGCGGGCGTGCGGGAGACGCCAAGCATTTCAGCGACAGAAACTTCAGACAGCCGTTCACCCGCAGGCAGCACCCCGTCCAGAATCATCTGGCGCAGCTGCGCAACCGTCCGCTGTTCAGCCTTTATCATCGAGTCTCCAGAAACGAATCCATTTCCACCCGAATCAGCTACATAATCTGGTGATTCCTGTCAAATTGCATTCATTCAACCGGACTCAGACTCGTGTAACCTTAAGCCTTGTCTTCATTTCGGTTCGGCAGAAGGCATGCAGGAAGCAGGTCTGCTCGGACATGTCCAGCATTTCCCGGGCCAGCTCACTGGACTCGGAGGTCTCAAGATAGACGTGGGTTTCGATCGGGTCAGCCTCACCTGCCCTGCCGGTCCCGCCTGAGGCACCACCGAGGCTGAAATGGGTGTCCTGTACGATTCGATAGCTGGGCAGATCAAGTTTCAGCATCGAGGCAAAGCGCCCGAATTGGGTCATGAAGCAGAATCCGATACCGGCACTGATCAGCGAATTGGCGTCAGGCGCGCGCCCGTCTTCGGAACTGAGGAACCGGAATGACGTTCCCCAGGGCGAATACTGCATCTGCTGGATGTCCTTCAGCCCATCATCGCGAAGTTCCGCGATGGCACCGATGTTCAGACGGCGGTTCTGCTCGTCCGCGAGGCTACCGGCGGCGCCAGCCGTTCCCTGTGGCACCTCCTTCCTGGGCGTTGGTCCGACCGCACTGACAAGCGCCAGCGTATTCTCTCTCGGCCTCGAGGCCGCGAAATGGTCACCTGGATCGGGAAACAGCGCTCCATCCAGTTCCGCCGCTTTGGCAGGAGGCAGTTCGGCGCCGTTTCTTGACAGCTTGAACAGGCTTTCCAGCTGCCTGCGCATCAACCCATTCAGGGGCGACGCATGAACCGCATCCATCAACAGGCCATTCAGTGCCGCATCATCCAGGTCACAGTCGACCTCGACCTCAAGCTCGATCGGTTCCGACCCGCCAACCATGGTGCGCCTGGGCATTGAACCCCGCATGGTATAGAAATTGTTCTGGATCAGCCTCAGCCGACGCAGGGTGGCGCCGCGCTGTTGCGCCAGCGCGGTGATTTCGTTCAGAAAGCTTGCCGCCATTCCCGTTGACAGAAAGGCCAGCGGACAGGGCGCGGCGTCATGGCCATTCAGATAGGGACCTTCATCCGAAACCAGCCTCCAGGTTCTTCCGGTCCTTGCCGACCGCACGAGTGCCTCTTTCTGGAATCCGCTGAGGGAGCGCACCCATGTTCGAAGCGCATCTCCCTTTCGCAGGTCTGGCGCATTGATCGAAACCTCATCCGCATTGGCGACCAGGAAAAACGGCGGCAGGCCGCTGGCGCCGATGATGTCCTTGCCTATCTGTGCCATTCAGTCACTCCTCCTGTTGTCATGTCAGTCCTGAGACTGAACGCAGCCGGACCAGAAGCCCTACCGGTTCGAGCGGAAATCGCCCGGAAAGGCGAAACTCCAGGCGGCGGGTGTCCCGGAAGCGTTTTGGGCTTCACAGAGCCTGATCCTGAACAGGCGTTCACCTCAATCAAAAGCATCATGGGAAATGTCATCCTGATGCGGGCCATGAGATCCATGCCGACAGACTTCACGCAGTCACTCACGAAATCTGGATCCCAAAGTCAAGCATTTTGCTTTGATCCGCGACGTAATTCATGAACTTTTTGCTTGATTCGATCCCCTGACGCGGTATTTCCTACAGTTAACCTAAAGAGAATCGGTCAATCTGCGCAATCGCAAAACCACTTGGGATCCCAAAGATGAATCGGCAACCTAGGGAGGAGTGAATGACAATCACTCGTTTCCACCTGACAGCAGCGAATCGGCATGATCTGCCCGTCTACAGACATTGATGTCCTCCTCGTGAAATCGACCGTCCCCAGATTGCCGACGAGGCGTATGTTCCATGGTATCTGGCCATCGTGGTTCGCAATGCTCCCAATGATTGACCTTTTCATCCATTTCCCGCAGATCGCGCTTTTCCGGACGCAGATGGCTGTCAGAGGATCGCAGTAACAGGAGTCGCTCAATGGACACTAACGTAGATCTCAGGACTCTACAGCATTTCATTGGTGGCAGGTGGTCTGGTGCCGAGGCTGGCGCCACTTTCGACGTACTGAACCCGCTGGATGACAGCCTCTACGCCCTTGCGGCCAGGGGCACCGGCGGAGATATGCGCAGGGCCGTTGCCGCCGCCAGATCCACCTTTCCCAAATATCGGCAAACCTCGCCTTCGGATCGGGAACGCTGGCTGCTTCGGGTCGCTGAGATCATGGAGGAGCGGAAGCCTGAGCTGATCGACTGCCTGATCGACGAGATTGGCTCACCGGTCCAGAAGGCTCTGTTCGAATTCGGTAAAGGCCTGACCATGGTCCGGGCAGCAGCCGGACTGTGCCGCAACGTACGTGGTGAAACGATTCCGTCGGATGCACCGGGAAAATTCTCGATGTCGATCCGCGAGCCGCTCGGGGTGGTCGCCGTAATTACGCCCTTCAACGTCCCACTGATCAAGAATACCCGGCTTGTGGCGAATGCACTGGCAGTAGGAAATACGGTTGTCCACCTGCCCTCGGAAATGGCCCCACATCTGACCGTGCTATTTGCCGAGATCGTGGCAGAGGCCGGGTTTCCGGCCGGCTCGTACAATGTTGTAACCGGCTACGGCCATGAGATCGGCGATGATCTGACCAGCCACAAAGACGTCAGTTTCGTGACCTTCACCGGCTCCTCGGTCATTGGGCAGCATATCAGCGAGATCTGCGCCAGGAACAGAACACCGAATACGCTGGAACTTGGGGGCAAAAGCCCGACGGTCATTCTGGCGGATGCCGACCTTGATCAGGTCATGCCGCTGGCTGCAAGGTCGATCTTCATGTTCGCGGGCCAGGCCTGCATCGGGTCCAGCCGGTTCTACGTTGAACGGCCGCTCTATGACGAATTCGTCAGCCGTTTTGCCGCCGTGGCTTCAAAAATCGGAATGGGTGATCTGCGTGACCCTGACACGGTCATCGCGCCGATCATTTCAGAGCGGCAGCGCAAACGCGTCAGGGACCATATTGCGGATGCCGTCGCCAAAGGCGCTACGGTGGTCACCGGTGGGGAATGGGAGGGAAACCGCTGCCAGCCGACGCTGCTGACCGAAGTTACCGAAGCCATGACCGTCTGCAGGACCGAAACTTTTGGGCCGGTCACCTCGATCTATCCGATTGACAGCTATGAGGAGGGACTGGCGAAAGCCAATGATACTGAATACGGCCTGTCCTCCGCGATATTTACCAGGGACATCGATCGGGCATTTCACTTCGCCAGAAACATCGGCGCTGGCATGTGCCACATCAATGGTCCGACCATTCACGACGAAGCGCATGTACCTTTCGGGGGCAATGGCGAGTCCGGCTTTGGCCGCGAAGGAACCGATGCAGACATGCAGGCGATGACTGAACTCAAATGGGTGACGGTGCAGCTATGACATTCACGCTCTACCACCACGGCTCGTCCGTCTGCGCAGCCAAAGTCCGTTTCGCGATGGACGAAAAAGGGCTGGAATGGGATGGCGTCTATATCGACATCCTGAAAGGCGAGCAGTTCGATCCGGAATACCTGAAACTTAATCCCAAGGGCGTGGTTCCCACGCTGGTGCATGATGATCTTGTCATTCCGGATTCCACCGTCATCATCGAATATCTTGACCAGATCGCACCGGAAACCAGCGTTCATCCGACCGATCCCTGGGAGCGGGCTCAGGTCAGGTACTGGACCAAGGCGGTTGACGAGGACCTGCATCCGGCCTGCGGTGCCGTCACTTTTGTCTGTTCGCACCGTCATACCGTCCTGAAGAACCTGGGCCCGGAAGGTGTGAGGAAATTCCTTGCCTCGACGCCGAAGATGTCGGTTACGTCGGACTGGAAAAGCCGGAAAGACGCGTTCACACGGTATGGGTTCGAGGCTCCAGGCGCGGCGGAGAAAGTCAGGCTTTACGACACCTATCTTCACAAGATGGAAGAGGCGCTAAGCGACGGAAGTGACTGGTTGGTGGGGAACCGCTTTTCCATCGCCGACATTGCCATTACTCCCTATGTCAACCGTCTTGCAATGATGTCGATGCGCGGCATGTGGGAAAAGGGTCGGCTGCCGAATGTCGAAAACTGGTTCGCCCGGATCGAGGCACGGCCAAACTTCAGACGGTGTTTCATAGACTGGGTACCGGAAGACCTAACCAATGACCTGCGTGACAACGGTGCCAAAAGCTGGCCTGAGATCGCGAGAATCCTCGAAATCGAAATCTGAGCATAGGAGGGACCCACCCATGGGCCGATTGGATGGAAAAGCCGCGGTTATCACGGGAGCGGCGCAAGGTATTGGAGCCCTAATGGCCAAGGCGATGGCCGATGAAGGGGCTCGTGTTCTGCTGACGGATGTGCAGGACACCACCAACGCGGTGAAGGCCATCACGGATGCAGGCGGAACCGCCCGCGGCATGAAGGTCGATGTGACATCGAATGACGATCTCGCGGCGATGGTCGAAACGGCCAAAACCGACCTTGGTGGGCTGGACATCATGGTCAATAACGCCGCGATCTTCGCTACGATCAAACCCAAGCCCTTTCTGCAGATCGACGAGGATGAATTCGACCTGATCATGCGGGTGAATGCACGCGGCGTCCATCAGGTGATGCGCGCCATCGTTCCAACGATGATCGAGGCCGGTGGTGGCAAGGTCATCAATATTGCATCCGGTACGTTCTATTACGGGCCACCGGGACTGTCGCATTACACCGCGTCGAAGGGTGCCGTGATCGCACTTACCCGCTGCCATGCGCGTGAGCTGGGCGAGAGAAACATTCAGGTCAACGCCATCGCGCCTGGATTGACCGAAAGCGAGGGTGTGAAAGCCAATGCGGGTTTTGACATGGCCCGTGCGCCTACAATCGCGACCCGATCGATCAAGCGCGAGATGCTGCCCGAAGACCTGCTCGGTACCCTCATATACCTCGCCTCATCCGACAGTGATTTCGTCACCGGACAGACCCTGAACGTGGACGGCGGTAAGGTGAACGTGTAAGCGGGTTGGAAAAATGTCCGAGTGCCATGCATCCGTGCCCATTGGCAGCGGCCAGCAGGACGACCGGTCGGCGGATCATATCGCCGTAATAGCTGTCGCCGCCGATAGGGGTAGCCAGCGCATTTTGATGGGGGGCAGCCTGACAACCCGTTTCAGACCAGACGCTCAATTGCATCCCTGCCATACCGCCTCCATCAGAGACCCGGACGGATCGCTCGACTTCTTCGCCAAAGGCACCGGTTGGCCCGCCAACTCGGCGCGTATCCGTGCATGCCGCGAGGAGCCGGGCATTCCAGCGCATCTGTTGGTGATCCACCACCCCTCTGATTTCGATCAGTTTCCGACGGAAGCGGCGCATATGAATGAGCCGAACTTCGAGGACAGCGCCAGACTAAAGGCGCTGGAGGAAAAACACGACACCGTCAGAATCGGACCAGCGTCTGCTTCTGAATGGGCGCTGCGAGAAAGGTGAACGCATGGCGAGGCATCGAAATATCCTGTTCATCATGTGCGACCAGCTTCGCTGGGACTACCTGTCCTGCGCCGGGCACAGAACGCTTCATACACCGAATATCGATGCGCTGGCCGCACGGGGCGTCCGTTTCACCAATGCCTACTGTCAGTCGCCCATCTGCGGGCCGAGCCGGATGAGCACCTATACCGGGCGCTATGTGTCATCCCATGGAGCTACCGCGAATTTCGTTCCGCTTCGCGTTGGCGAGCGCAACATCGGAGATCACCTGAAATCACTGGGCGTCCGTCCGGTCCTGGTTGGCAAAACCCATATGACACCGGACCGCGAGGGGATGAAGCGCCTGGGCATCGATGCCGAAAGTCAGATTGGCGTGCATCATCGTGAAATCGGCTTCGAGCCCTTTGAGCGCGACGACGGCATCTTTCCTGACCGCATGATGAAGGTACAGACGCGCTACAACGACTATCTGCGCAGCAAGGGTCATGAAGGCGGCAATCCATGGCATTGGGCCGCCAATTCCGTTCAGACCGCCGATGGCCTGAGATCGGGGTTCTTCAATGACATTGCCGACCAGCCTGCCGCAGTTGCCGAGGAAGATAGCGAAACACCTTACATAACGCGACGCGCTATGGAATTCATGGCGCAGGATGATGGCGAAGCACCCTGGCTACTGCATCTTTCATACATCAAGCCTCATTGGCCCTACATCGCCCCGGCTCCCTATAATTCGATCTATGGGCCGCAGGACGTTCAGGATCCGATCCGATCCGAGAGCGAGCTGATTGATCCCAATCCCCTGATGAAACGCTTCATCGACCGCATCGCCGGACAGACCTTCAGCAGGGATGAGGTCATCCGAAAGGTGGTGCCCACCTATATGGGCCTGATCAAACAGATTGATGATCAACTCGGGCAGCTGTTCGCCTTCATGGAAGAGCGTGGCCTGCTGGATACCACAACAATCGTTTTCACCTCGGATCACGGCGACTATCTGGGCGATCACTGGATGGGCGATAAAGACTACTTCCACGATTCATCCGTCAAGATCCCACTGATCATTGCCGACCCCGACATGGATTCCACACGCGGTAAGGAGGTGGATGCGCTGGTCCAGGCGATCGACCTGCTGCCCACCTTCATTGAGCATTTTGGCGGCACACCGCCTGCGCATCAAATTGACGGTGTCTCACTGCGCCCGCTGATGACCGGCGAGGTGGATCGCGCAAACGACTTTGCCGTCAGCGAATACGACTATCATCAACAGTTCTTTTCGCCCGAGACCGGGCGCGGACCGCGAGACTGTCGAGCCTACATGATCGCCAATGAGGAATGGAAATACATCCACGCACCGGGATTCGATCCCGTGCTGTTCGACCGGAAGAACGATCCACAGGAGCTCAGCGATCTCGGGCGCTCCCCAGAACACGCGGGTGCGCGCAGCAAGATGCATGCCATTCTGGCCGACTGGGCACTGCAATACCGGCAACGCGAAACCTATGACGACACCACGGCCGCCCGCTTCACTGGATTTGAGGAAAAAGTTGGCGTTCTAATCGGGTATTGGGACGAGAATGACCTGATCGACCCGGCCAATGCGCCAAGCCCAACCGATCAACCAAAACTCTAACCGACAGCTATATGGGGTCTCGACAATCGTCCGTGTCCGACCGCCTACGGCCGGGTAATGTGAAATCGCCGAAAAATCGAACCATTTCCCCTGCAACCTGATCCGGAACCTCGGTCAGGATCGCGTGCCTGACTGCGGGAAGAATGATAAGTTCCGAATTCGGCAGGGCTTCGGCAATCAGGCTGTTCAGCCGCGGATTGCAGCCGCCGTCAAGCTCACCGGTCATAACCAGTGTGGGTGCGGAAACCTCATGCAACCATGGAAGCATCTCGGTTTCGGCATAGATTCGGAACACGTTCATGAATATGTCGGGATCGGTATCGGTGACCTGCCTGAGGCGCCGTTCGATCAGGACGGGATTCCCGGCGATGAAGCTGTCAGTGAACCAGCGGCGGGTGAGCGTGTCGAGCACCGGTCGGATGCCTCGTGCCTCCATGGCCCGGATCACGGCAAGGACGGCGTCCCTGTCCGCTTCCGTGCGACCGGCCGCCGTCGATAGGAGTCCAAGAGACAGGACCCGCTCCGGATACTGCCGGGCATAGGCAGGCACAATCATGCCCCCCAAGGAGTGACCGGCAAAATGCCCCCGTTCGAATCCCGTCCTCATCCTGAGTGATTCGAGATCCGCGACGAGTGCATCGAGTCCGAACGGAACATCCGGTTTGGGAGACGTGCCGTGTCCGCGGAGATCATAGGTGATCACCGTGAAGTGCTCACAGAGCACCGGGATGACGAAGCGCCAGGCATCCCGGGCGGCACCGATGCCGTGAACGAGAAACAGCGGTGGGCCATTTCCTGCAATCGAAAATTCACAATCGATAGCGGGAGCGTGCGTCATCCGATCATTTCCCCAGGACATCCCTTCCCGGATCGACCTTCGGCAGCCGGGTCGTTCGAACCCGATCCGAAACCCGGCATGACCTCCTCGGCAAACCGCTGGATGCTTTCCAGCGTTTCCAACTGCCCCGCTCCGAAGTTCATGTTCAGGATCACACGGTCGATACCCGCCTCCGCATAGGAAGAAAGCCTGTCGGTCATTTCCTCCGGGGTTGCAATGAGCAGGCTTTCAGCAAGTTCCTCGACCGTCTGCGAGCGCGGCAGCGGCCTGATCATCCCATTGTCGACGATTCCGGGGCCGGTGAAGACATTGTCGAATCTACGATAATATTCATGCGCCACCCTGGTCATGCGGCATCGATCCTCCTCGTTCCGGACGGCAAAGGCGACCCGGGAAAGGGATAGCGTAAGGCTGTCACCGGTGCCATCCATGTCCTCCTTCGCCCTGGTGAAGGCGGAGACCTGCTCCAGGAGCAGCTGGTGATTTCCGGCAAGTGGCGTCGTCTGGATATGAAATCCCCTTCGCGCAGAATGATATATGCCCTCCGGATTCATCACCGCCATCATGATCGGCGGACCACCGGGACGCACGGGACGCGGCATTATGGTGAGCGGGGGAAACTGGTAAAATTCGCCATTCCAGGAAACTTCTTCCTCCCGGAGCAGGGCCATAAGCACATCGAGGGATTCGTCGAATCTTGCCCGGCTTTCCGAAAGAGGAACCCCCAGGCGATCCATCTCGAAGGCAAAGGCACCGCGGCCGACGCCAAGAAGAAGGCGACCTTCCGTGAAGATGTCGGCAACGACCAGTTCCCCGGCCAGGATCCTCATGTCGTGAATCGGTAGCACCACGACCGAAGTCATGATCTTCACCCGTTCCGTTGCAGACGCGATTTTCACCGCAAACTGCAGTGGTGCTGGCATAAGAAGGATGTTCAACAGATGGTGTTCAGTGATTGAGACCGCATCATAGCCCAGACGGTCACAGAGAACGGCCTGTTCCAGCATGTCCGCATAGAGTCTGTCCCCACCATATGCCCTGTCCGGGAGATAGGCTGAAAGCTGCACACTGAACTTCATGATGTCGATTCGAACCGCCCAACGGGATGCCTTGATGCAGTGCGGTCTTCGGTCTCCGCCAAGAGCCCCGAATCGACCCTGCCAGGGCACGGTAAGGTGTTCGGGGATACCTGTCACCACTCGGAATTCCTGATCCCATCATAGTGACCGGTTATGCTTCCGCCTGACATTTTCATGGTGGGAATCCGGAAGCTGTTGGCGACGATCTCTGCGCTTCCTTCCGTTCCCAAGGACGGGCCTCTCTAAAAAAGGCGCATGTCGCCTCGGCCGCCGGTTGAAATCCGTAACGAAGCGGCTGTGCGTCACATAGCGGCATATCACCGTGCACAGATGCCTGATTGGATGGAAGGCGGTGTACGATTCGGTAGGAAACCGAGCGGGAGCCGGCATTCCGGAGGCTCCGGTAACCGCTCGGCATCCTTGAAGGCGACGGCGAGCGTTGCCCGGAAGCCACGGGGTAGTTTCGGCTTTGCCTCTCTATATCCGCGGCCATCACGACCTTCATCCGTTCAAGGTCGGACACCACGTACCAGTTCGCTCGGCAGCGGCCTGTCCGAACGGATGAAGCTACCATAGGCGGGAAGGCTTTGGTGCCCGCATACACCAGGTCGGCGAAACCCGTCGCTTCGTCCGCGGAAACTCCCTGTTCCAGCTGTCGTGCCACCGGGCGAGGCTTTCCAGCCCTGCCGACCTATTCGAGTGCAATTTCGGTCTGTCGTATTCAGATTCCAGACGATTCATCAGTCTGACGGCCCCTGAGCCGGAATACTCAATTTGATGCTGGAGGAGCATCCATGCCTTCCCGTAAGGGGGGTTTGGAGCACCTTTTCCAGTCTGCCCTGAACTTCTCCCTAGCTTCTCCAAAGGCGGAACCGCTGTTGCCGAATTCCCGAACCAGCAACGAATCATGCCGCGGTCGAGGAAGAGTGTCTTTGCCACGAACTCCAGTGAACTGTCGTCATCCAGCAGGAGCAGAGCGCTCGCCCGCTCGTCAGAATTCCCACCGCCCTACGCTGGTTGAGGATGCCCAGCAGCTCCGCCCACTGGTTTGCTGTCAGGAATGAAGCCCACCTGCGCATGTCTTCACCGAATCGCTGTCCACCCAATCCACTTGCGTGATGAATTCATTGACAGGCGAATCACATCAACGGAAAGCACCCGAATTCACAGCTTCAGCATACAAGAAACCGACGGCTTTTGGTCCACACGATATCATTGTATACCAAACATCGTGACGTCTGGAGCGTTGGCACCATGAGTAACCGGAACCTCTGTTGTCATGCTGATCCGTGAATACTCTCTTCATCGCGAGGGAAACCGGGAATGATCGAAGAATATCCAACCGAGGGCGCACAGGCCTCTGAACTAGCACAGCAAATATGGCTGATACTTGCAGCTCATGCCGTAATGAAAAATACACTATACTATGAGAACCTTGCCGATTTGATGGGCAGGCCTGGACAATGGCATATTCTTGGGAATTACCTAAAGATCATCGAGAATTACTGCAGAAAGAATGGGCTACCTCCATTGACGTGCATTATTGTCAGAAAGGATACGGGACGCCCCGGAAACGGTTCGGATATCGACTGCAGAGTATTTGATTATAAGTGGTTTCGCCTTAAGTCTCCCGAAGTCAAAGAGCTGGAAACAGTAAGGCAGGAAATAAAAAATAGAATTCCGGATGAACTGAATCCGTAGGTCAGGTTTCCACCTCCCGTTCCCTCGGCCGTCTCCTGTCGCTTTGCTACTCCTGGATTTATCCCGGATCGCGGAACGGGCAACCTGGATGGCGCGGGTATGGTACTGGGCACAGGAAAGGCCCCGATGCGTAACGGAAGCAACTGTCTCTCCCCAGAGATCACCAAATCCGTGCTCACAGCGCATTGAAACCGAAAAGTCAAAAATTATCGCTTCCGCTCTATCCCTCTTGACAAAGGTTAGATAGAACAAATAGTGAACGATTATGATCATTCCTCACCCTCTTTCCGGATTCCGGTCCGTGCACCAGCCTGTCGGCACCGCAGCGGCCGCCAACGAGCTGGCAGCCCTGCGCCGCCGCATCGCAGCCATAGAGAGTCGCCGGACCAAACCGGAACGTCCACCCATCAGCAAACTTGGACGGCACTGGAATCTTGGCATCAATGTGCTGGACAATGCCCTGCCGGACAGCGGACTGGCTCCGGATGGGCTGCATGAAGCGGCGGGGGAGACAGACATGGACGGGCCGACGGCCGGCGCCTTCCTTGCGGCCCTGCTGGCGCGGTATCTACGCACCAGACGCGGAGACGGCACGGTTCTGGTTTGCCAGAGCGATGTTGGAGCCAGCCGCTTCGGCCACCTCTACGGATCAGGCTGGCGCGATCCCGGCCTAGAGCCTGGTGAACTGCTTATCCTACGCTCCCGCCGCGAGCGGGATGTCTGCTGGGCGATGGAACAGGGGCTGCGCAGCGGTGCCCTAACGGCGGTGCTGGGTGAGGTCGAAGGACTCGATTTCACCGCAAGCCGACGTCTGGCACTGGCGGCCCGCGAAGGTGTAACGCCAGGCCTATTGCTGCGTTATGACGGTTTAGGGCGAACAAGCGCGGCGATGACCCGTTGGCAGGTAACACCGCTGCCGGGGCGCGGCGACCCGCTCGACGAAGCCGCGCCCGGCCCGGCCCGCTGGCATCTGGCACTGATGCGCTGCCGGGGCGGCCGGCCTGCGAACTGCGATGTGGAGTGGATACGTGAGACAGGTGATTTCCGTGTGGTTGCCACGTTGGCCGATCGACCGGCTGCGCCGCGAACGACTGCAGCGACGGATACATGCCGGTTGCATCCCGCCGCTGGCTGAACCAGCCGTTCCAGTCCCCTTTGCCCTGGTGGCACCCGGGCGGCGCGGGCCGGTGCTGTGGGCGGTCAACCGGGAGGCCAATGCAGCGGGGCTGGCACTCGGCATGGCACTTGCCGATGCCCGCAGTCTGGCGGCACAGCTGGTTACCGCCCCCGCCAATCCAGTGGCGGATCGTAAAGGACTCGAAGGGCTCGCCCTCTGGTGCAACCGCTTTACCCCCTGCTGTGCGGTGGATGACAATGACAGCGACGGGAACAGTGGTGTCCCTCCCGGCAGCGATGGCGGGCTGCTTCTCGACATCAGTGGCTGCGCCCACCTCTTTGGCGGGGAGGCAGCATTGATGAAGGAGATCGTGCTGCGGCTTGCCAGCCTCGGCATTGAGGCCCGCCTCGGGCTGGCCGACACACCGGGAGCGGCCTGGGCGCTTGCCCGCTTCGCTCCGGAGCGAGGTCGCATCGCCGCCCCTGGAGAGACAGCTGTCGCCCTTGCGCAGCTTCCCGTCGAGGCCCTGCGAATCTCCTCCAGCGATGCCCGCCTGCTGCGAAGACTGGGTCTCGCCACCATCGCCGCGGTGAGGAACCTGCCACGCGCTACGCTCGCTCGCCGAATCCCCTCTCTGGAGCGGGAGAAGTCGGTACTCTCCCGTCTCGATCGGGTGCTGGGTCATCAGCCTGATCCGATCACGCCCATACGCCCGCCACCGATCTGTCTGGAGCGCCTCGCTCTAACTGAAGCGGTGATCGATCGGGAGGGATTGCTGGCGGTGCTGGCAATGTTGATGCCTAAACTGATCGCTTCCCTGGAATTACAGGGGCTGGGCGTGCGTCGCCTCGCCTTCCGCTGCTGGCGGGTCGATGGCAGTGTGATCCGGCGTGAGGTCATCACGGCGCGGGTGACCCGAGACAGCGACCATCTACTGGGTCTTCTGCGAGAGAGACTGGAGACTGTCGACCTCGGTTTCGGCATTGATCTAGCAACCCTGGAGGCCGAACGGGTCGAGACCCTGACATCCAGGCAGGGATCGCTTACCGACGCCAGACAGGCGGAAAGTACTATCGATCCGCTGATCGACCGCTTGGTAACACGGCTGGGGGAAGGCGCTGTCTGGCGTCTGGAGCCAGTCGAGAGTCACCTGCCAGAGCGTGCCGAGCGGAGGGTGGCACCGGGTCGGAGCTCCCGACCCTGGCCAGCGGTGCCATCAAGGTCGCAGCGCCCTCTACGTCTGTTCGACCGACCCGAGCCGGTTGATGCGATGGCTGTCGTGCCGGACGGGCCTCCGCTGCTCTTCATCTGGCGTCGGATACGCCACCATGTCGCCCACGCCGCCGGACCCGAACGTATCGAGGCGGAATGGTGGACTGGCGGTAAAGACGGGGCGGTGCGCGACTATTACCGCGTTGAGGACATGCGGGGCCGACGCTACTGGCTCTTCCGCGCCGGCCATTACGGTAAGACCGTACCCCGCTGGTATGTCCATGGACTCGATGGATGACCCCCACGGGCACATCCGGCCGGATCGCAGGCCCCACCGCCTATGCCGAACTGCAGGTGACGAGTAATTTCAGCTTCCTGCGCGGTGCCTCCCATCCAGAGGAACTCGTGGAGCGGGCGGCGCGGCTTGGACTTGCAGCCCTCGCCATCACCGACCGGAACAGCGTCGCCGGCATGGTCCGCGCCCATGTCGCCGCAAAGGCCGCCGGCCTCAGGCTGCTGCCCGGTGCCCGGCTTGACCTCGCCTGCGGCCTCTCGCTTCTCTGCCATCCCCGCGGCCGGGCCGCCTGGGGCCGCCTCTGCTGCCTGCTCTCCCGCGGCCAGCTGCGTGCGCCCAAGAGCGACTGCGTCCTCCATATGGAGGACGTTATCGAGCATGCCGGGGGACAGGTGCTGACCGCCCTGCCCCCGGACAGGTTCGACAGTGGGACCGTCGAGGGATTTTCGGAGCGGCTTGCCGGGCTGCGGCGGCGCCTTGACGGCCCTCTTTATCTCGCGGCCCACATGCTCCTGCGGGGCGATGACCGCGCCCGTCTCAACCGGCTGGCAATACTGGCCGAGCGCCACGGAACGCCCCTCGTGGCCACCAACGACGTCCACTACCATCTGCCGTCGCGGCGACCGCTGCAGGACGTGCTGACCGCGATCCGCGGACACATGACGGTGGCCGAGGCCGGCTGGCGACTCGCCGCAAATGCCGAGCGCCATCTCAAGGACGCGGGCGTGATGGCGGCTCTCTTCCGCGGTCACGAGCGGGCGCTCGCCCGCAGCCTGGAGATCGTCGACCTCTGCAGCTTCAGCCTTGATGAGCTGGCCTATGACTACCCCGATGAACCGGTACCACCCGGCCGCACGCCACAGGGCCATCTCGAGGCCCTCACCTGGCAGGGGGCGCAGCGACACTGGCCCGGCGACATCCCGGACAAGGTCCGCGACATGCTAACCCACGAACTCTCTCTCATAGCCGAACTCGGCTACGCGCCCTACTTCCTGACGGTACACGACCTCGTAAGTTTCGCCAGGGAACGGGACATCCTCTGCCAGGGGCGGGGCTCGGCCGCCAACTCCGCCGTCTGCTACTGCCTCGGCATCACCGCCGTCGACCCGGCCCGCATCGATCTTCTGTTCGAGCGTTTCATCTCCCGCGAGCGCCGCGAGCCGCCCGACATCGACGTCGACTTCGAGCATGGGCGCCGCGAGGAGGTGATCCAGCATATCTACCAACGCTATGGCCGCGACCGCGCTGGACTCGCTGCCACCGTCATCAGCTACCGAAGCCGCAGCGCGGCGCGTGACGTGGGCGGGGCGATGGGACTCTCCAGGGATGTGGCGGCCGCCCTCGCCGGAGCGCTCGGGAGCAGGCATCGCAAGGAGACCATCGGGGTCCGGCTGCGCGAGGCCGGTCTCGATCCTGCCGATCCCCTGCTGCGCCGCACGGCGGCGCTGGCGAAGGAGCTGACCGGCTTTCCCCGTCATCTCTCCCAGCATCCCGGAGGCTTCGTACTGACCCGCGGCCCGCTTGCGGAGATCGTTCCCATCGGCAACGCGGCGATGCCGGAGCGCACCTTCATTGAGTGGGACAAGGACGCTCTTGAGGCTCTGGGCCTGATGAAAGTCGACGTTCTGGGCCTCGGCATGCTCACATGCATCCACAAGGCCTTCACGCTGCTGGCCAGGCACAGGGGCGTGTCAATGACCCTCGCCTCGGTGCCGCCGGACGATAAGGCGGTCTGGGACATGCTGTGCCGCGCCGATACGGTGGGCGTCTTCCAGGTCGAGAGCCGGGCGCAGATGAGCATGCTGCCCCGGCTCAGGCCCCGCCGCTTCTACGATCTGGTGATCGAGGTGGCGCTGGTGCGCCCCGGCCCGATCCAGGGCGACATGGTGCACCCCTACCTTCGCCGCCGGGACAGGCTGGAGAAGGTGGTCTGGCCGGCGCCGGCACCGGAGCACGGCCCCCCCGACGAGCTGCGCCGGGTACTGGAGAAAACACTCGGCGTGCCGCTGTTCCAGGAACAGGCGATGCGCGTCGCCATCGAGGCGGCGCAGTTCACCCCCGACGAGGCCGACGCCCTGCGGCGCGCCATGGCCACCTTCCGCCGCCACGGCACCCTGGACACGCTCAGGGACAGGATGGTCGGACGCATGGTGGAACGCGGCTACGACCCGGAGCTGGCGGCGCGCTGCTTCCGCCAGATCGAGGGCTTCGGCGATTACGGGTTTCCGGAATCCCATGCCGCCAGCTTCGCCCTGCTGGCCTGGACCTCGTCCTGGCTGAAATGTCACCATCCCGACATCTTCGCCTGCGCACTGCTGAACTCCCAGCCCATGGGTTTCTACGCGCCGGCCCAGATCGTGCGGGACGCCAGGGAGCATGGCGTCGAGGTCCGCCCGGTGGACGTCAACGCCAGCGGCTGGGACAGCACCCTGGAACCCATCGCCGACCGGAAGGCGGAAGGGGACACGGCACCGGCGGGACGCCACGCGCTGCGTCTCGGGATGCGTCAGGTCAGCGGCCTGCGCGGAAGGGACGCGAAGCGCATCGTCGATGCACGCGACCGGCCCTATGCCGATGTGGACGATCTCCACCGCCGCGCCGGGATCCCGGTCTCCGCCATCGGGATCCTGGCCGCGGCCGACGCCCTGCGCTCCCTCGGTCTCGACCGGCGCCAGGCGCTGTGGCGGGTCCGGGCACTGGTTGACGCGCCGCCGCTGCCGCTGTTCGCCGCCGCGGGGGAAACCGGGGAGGGACGGGAAACGGCGGTCGTCCTGCCGCCACTCGCCGATGGTGAGGAGGTCATCGAGGACTACCGCGCGCTGCGCCTGTCGCTCAGGGCCCACCCGCTCGCCTTCCTGCGCGACCGGCTGGAGGCGGGAGGCGCATCACCGGCGCAGGCGGTCGCGCGGGCCCGGAACGGCGAGCGTATGGCAGCGGCGGGACTCGTGCTGGTGCGCCAGCGGCCGGGGAGCGCGAAAGGGGTGATATTCATGACGCTTGAGGACGAGACAGGCACGGTCAACATCGTCGTCTGGCCCCGGGTGCTGGAGGCATGCCACCGGGTGGTGCTGGGCGCGCGCCTTGCCCGGGTGCGGGGACGGGTCCAGCGCAGCGGCGATGTCGTCCATCTGGTCGCGGAGGGACTGCGGGACCTCACCTCCTGGCTCGACCTGCTGGCACCCGGGGACACTCCCCTGCGACCCGCACCGGACCCGGACAGCTCCAGCCTACCACAGGGCGGCGGACGGCCAGCCCCGCCGCCGACAGGCCACCCGCGCAACCGCCGCGTCATTCCCCGCTCCCGCGACTTCAGGTGAGGCCGGACCAGACGCACCTACCTCGTTTCCATCATCCTCGCGACCCGACGGCGGTCGCAACACGAACTCGCGTCGCCGGGAGACACCGGGAGACCGGTTTCATCGCCGCGCATATTTTTTCTTGCTTCTCACGAGGGCAATGTGCTCCTTTGCGAGATCGCCTGGATTGACTCCCCCAACCCCGGAGAGGTCGTACAGCTCCTTGAGGCGGCAGGCGACGCCTTCGAGGCATGGGAGAACCTTGGTGAATGAAATGATCGAAGGCGGGACCGATCCGATGCTCCCCACCGCATACATCGAGACCTCGGTAGTCAGTTACCTGACGGCGCACCCTTCGCGGGATGTGGTCATCGCAGCGCATCAGGAGACCACCCGGGAGTGGTGGCGCGAAGCGCCTGACCGGTTCAGTCTCGTTGCATCGGAGCTCGTAGCCTACGAGGGCGGAGGCATGCGACCCCGATGCCGCACGCCTCCGGCTCGAAGCGCTCGAGTCCGTCACGCTTCTCGAAGCGGTCCCGGATGCCGAGGGTCTCACGCGTGCGCTGCTGGAAGCCGGTGCGGTTCCGGGCCTGTCACTACCACATACTTGACCGGCTCATTCCCTTCTCCGCTCCGTCCGGGCCCGTATGGCCCTGGCATGGGTTTCCGCGACGTTGAGGATGCGCAGGCCCTGCCATAGCTTCTGGGTTCCGGGCAGGGGCTGGCGCTTCGTCGGGCGGAACCCGGCGAGGCCGGCGACGAGCGTGACGTAGCGCGCCACGCTCATGTCCGGCTCCGGCGGCGCCCTCTGGCCGATGACGCGCTCATACGCGGCGTGAATGACCACCGCCTCGACGCTTTCCGGGCTGACATGGCGGTCCGCCGGGCTGTCGGGGCTCTCCCGCGCCAGAAGCTGGAGGTCCCAGACCCGGAACGCGGTTATCGCGTCGAAGGCGAGGCATCTGCGCAGGTCGTCGGCGGCGTCGAGCCTGCGGTCCTTTATCCTCGTCCCCGTCTTCAGGGCCCTGAAGTATTCCTCGATGCGCCAGCGCAGTTCGTAGCGCCTCAGGGCGGTCTCCGCCGTCCGCATGCCGTCGCCGCCCTCGTTGGACAGGAGCATCCAGTGCAGCGCCTCCCCTCCCTTCGCGACGCGCTTCGGCGGGTTCTCCTCGATGGCGGAGACCACCGTCACGGGCAGCGGGCGCCTGTCCCCCGCGTCCCTCGGCGCCGCGATGTCCAGTTCCGCGCAGCGCAGCGTCAGCGTGGCGACGCGCGCTTTCCGGGCCTTCGGCCCGCCGCGTTCGGGAACGGTGATCCTGCGGTGGCCGACCGGCTCCAGCGCGGCGACATGCTCCCACAGGCACCTTTCGTCGCCGTCGGGCAGCGCCACGCGCCGCTTCGCCGAGCGGCTCGCCCGCACCAGCAGCGCGGCGCCGGTCCGGTCCGCTTCGCGGAGAAGGGCCCAGAAGTCGCCTTCGCGGTCACAGACGCTCACGACCTTCGCGTCCGGGCAGGCCTCCGCGAGCTCTCCGGCCCGCCGCAGCCCGTCGATCCAGCGGGTGCTGTCCCTGTCCGGCCGCCGCCGGAAGTCCGCGTCGAGCGTGAACAGCCCGAGCGGGCGTCCGCTGCCGTTCAGTGCCACGCCGCAGTGGGCGAGGATGCCGTCGGTGCCCTTTCCGCCGCCGCCGAGCCCGTCCAGCCCGGACGTCGCCGCCAGGGTGCCGTAGTTCAGCGTCGTCGTGTCCTGGACAGCCAGGATCACCGGCTCCAGGCGGCAGCGCTCCACCGTCGCCTCCAGGTGGGGTTCGAGTATGTCGTCCATGGTCACCCCAGCGTTCGAGAGCAGCCTGTAAGCCGCCTCCTGCTCCGCCCTGCCCGGAAACAGCTCCGGCACCGGCGCACCGAGCTTCCTGGTCCAGGCCGCCCCCATCGCGGCGATCCGGCGGCGGACCCGGCCGTCCGGATGGCTGCTCCGCGCGTATTCCCGCTCCGCCCAGTCGCCCCCGCGGTGCAGCGGTCCGGTATGCCCGAGCCTGCGCTCCGGCTCCGCCTGGAGAACCTTCCGCCAGTCCGGCTGCAGCGGCAGCGTCCACACGCTGCGACGGATGCCCGAACGCCGCCCGGAGGTCAGGCCGGGACATCTCTCCCAGCCCGCCGCCCTGTAACCCGTCCCGGCGTGGTCCGGACCCACGAGCGTGTAGGCGAGGACGGGGCGGACCCCGTAGAGGGCCTGCCAGTCGTCCGCCACGCGCTCCGCCGCCAGCCGCAGCGCCAGGGAGGCGAGGCCGTGGACCCTCACGGAAGGTCTGATCAGGAAGCGGTGGTTGTTAAGGACGAGGCCCATGTTCGCGATCCGCGCCCGCGCCGACCAGCCGATGGCACCGTCCCGAGGCCCCAGCTGGCAGGACGCCGGAACGAAGCCCAGACCGCCGAGCCGCCCCTGCGCGCCGCTCACGATCCAGTACCGCAGCTGCCCTCCCGGAGCCCGCCGCCAGCCCTCCGGATGGTGCGTCTCCATCATCGACTCCCAGGCGCGGCGGTCCGCCTCCGCCAACGGCTCCAGCCGGACCCCGCCGAGCGCGTCCAGAGCGCACTCGACCGGGGCGCCGCCAGGGTCGTCGGCGGCCGGTCGCCCGTTGGACGACGCGAAGCGCGGCGCCGCCTCCGGCAGCGTCAGGCCGAGCTCCTCCGCGAGCAGGGGAAGGACCCGCATCCCGGTGACCGTCGACGGCCTCCCGTCGTGGGTCAGCCAACCCTCCCGGCCGCTCAGCTCGCGGGCGAGGCCCGAACGCGTGACGCCGCCGCGGAGGCATTCGTTCCCCAGCCACTCGACCGTGGCAGGGGAAATCTGTCTGAGACCAATATACATGGTCCCCGATTCGCATGGATCCGATCTCTAGTCAAGTATGCGGTAGTGACAGGTTCCGGGCCAGGCCGCGGACGATGCGGCGCATATCGCCATTGCCGTCACCAGCGGCGTCGATTTTCTGGTGACATGGAACTTCCGGCACATTGCCAATGCCGAGAGGCGCGCCCGGATCGAGCGGATATGCCGGCAGGCGGGTTATGAGCCGTCGGTGATCTGCACGCCATACGAACTCCTGGGGGGAAAGATGAACAGACATCCGGTTGACCCAATCATCGCCGAAGTGCGAGCCGTGCGCGACGCGCATGCGGCCCGCTTCGATTACGACGTTGCGGCCATTTTCAGGGACATCCGGGCGATGCAGGAAAGGTCAGGACGGGAATATGTCCGCCTACCCGCACGCCCGGCCGCCACCGCTTCCCCGTCAGTATGCCATGCCGGAGATACCTCACGCTGATTTCAGATGCCGTTCGTGTAGTCGTTCGGCTGGCGATTCTCATGGAAAGTCGCCACTGACGCTCTCTGCAAAAGCTGATGATCAGTGAGCTGGCGGCTGTTTATCATGCGCCAAAGCCCGCCTCCAACCACGAGTGAACCATTGCGGAAATCTGCGCAAGGCTGCAGGATGGCCCCCGTCTTTCCTTGCGGGGTGCTGGTGGAGATGCTGATCGGATACGCTCCTGTCGCCGCGGACGGTACAAGAAGTGCGTCTGCGATGACTGAGCATTGATGCGACACTGGAGCCTCACATCTGTCTACAGAACTCGATTAACGTACTGAAAAAGCGGTGTTTTCCTCTTCCGAAACCCGCCTCCACTAGCTCCACCTTCATTTTTCCGGAATCTAGCTCATCCAAAATGCCCTTCTGCCTTTTGAGAGTCAAAGAGTACCGCCATGCGGAAAGAGGCTTGATCTTCCTGAGTGCCTCGTCGCTCAGAATAATTTCGCCGTCGTTAGGGCCAAAGTACAACCCATCCCCAATATCAAATCTCTCAAAGAAAACGACCGCACATAGAGTATCCCAGATTTCGAATAGCAGATCGAAAGCAGGAACTGGCCCGGCGAATGATTTGCTCCAGTTTCCGTATAGATCGCAGAGATGATCAGCGATGGGCGCACCGTTTCCCTGCTCTGGAAGCCGCTTCCACCATTTAGGCATTTCCCCTGACGCCAAGCGATACTGTTGATCAGGAATCCACTCCCGTCTACCCCAGTAATGTAGGAAATGCTCTGATAGAAATCGGTGAAGCACTGGCCATCGTTTTTCTTGCACCAAACCAAGACCGTATCCCGTTGAAACCAGCACGGCGGGATAGAAGTTCAATTGATCCCAGACTTCAGTTTTCTCACCTTTATTCATAAGCGCATTATCGCGGAGAATTCCGACGACATTCCTAACTTGGGAAATATGTAAATCCGATCCCCATCTGCCAAGAATTCCACAGATTCCAGCCATCGCCTCTGTTGCCGCTTCATAGCGGGACACTCTGTAACGGAACTCATCCTCGCTCACTTCTGACTCGTTGGAAAATTCCTCCCCACCCACCTTGTTCAGTAAGCGCTGGGTCTCGGCTGTAATAAGCTCATCCAGTTCGATGCGTCGGGCGGGATTATCGAGAAGCCGCTTGACCTGCCCCATGAGGAATCCAATGTCAGCCGGGTTCGATTGCCGTGTGCGCTTCAGCGTCTCTACGTTACAGGCCAGTTTCCCAAAGAAACTGTTGGCATCCCGGATCTTGACCACCTTCGCTTTCCGTTTTTCGACGATACTGCGGGCATCATCACAAAGCGGGCCCATGGTCGCCCAGAAGGTCGGATACCGGCGGCTGGGCGACCCGAGGATCGCCTCGCGCAGGGCGATGTCCCATTCGCCTGACCAGCCGCAGACCACCAGCCCGTATTCGTCAAGGATACGCGCTAGCGGTTCTTTGTATTTTTTATAGTCGTCCGAATCGGGCCCAAGCTCCTCTTCGGTGTTAAGGCTCCGAATATCCTTGTAATCCCCATGCAGCTTCAGAAGCCAGCATCTGGCGTGACACATGGGCTCGGCTCCATCAAGCGCGTCAGGGGATGCGACGATTGTCGGTTGGACACCCTCATCCTGGAGAGCCTGTTCAAGAAGCCTGTCGAAATTCGTGGTCACGATGACCCTGACAGTCTCGTTCCTCACCAGACGGGCGATGGCGCGATGGGCGTCCGTCGGCAGTTTTGTCGGCAGTTTCGGTCCATTCCTTTGTTCCTGATCATTCGGTTCGATATAGCTCTCAAGTATGGACCGGCGAGTGGAGTTGGTCTGTCCCAGTTTCTCAAGAAGCTCCGAATAGCTGGCCTCCCCGCCGGTTTCATTCCGGTATTTGGTTGCAAGCCACTCGTTTCCGGAATCCGCGGGGATGTCATGGCCATCAAGTTCAAGCACACGGCGGATCAGGTCGCATGTAATGTCCCAGCCCGTCGGAATTCCTGCAGCACTCGACAGCCCGGATCCTACCAGCAGCGCATAGACGCCCGGGTTTTCGTGCATGGAAAACGCAAGCTGATTGATCGGGCTGTCAGCCAGCAGTTCTGTCATCAAGCATTCCCTTCCGTAACAGTCACGCCTGGAGGCGGGGTCACACACATTTATCCCGACCCGATGGCAGGCGGCGGCTCGGCTTCAGGGTCGCCGTCATTTCCTTCATCCGCAGTGGGATGTTCACCATGCTCAGTGGATGAAGGATGGGCCATGTGCTTACGCGCCAGATACGCGGCGAACGGAGCGCAAGCGCCGAACATGAAGAGGCTCAGATCAAAACCTACAGAAGGATCGTCCCTGTCGATCCATGCGTGGCGAAGCCCCTGTGCATCATTTGTGTAACCGTACAGTTTCTGGAACGCTGCCGACAATGCTGGATGGATCTCCATTCCCCTTCTCTCAAGGGATTTGAGAGCGTGCCCAAGGGTTGTGCTCGCCTTGGGATCGATTTTCCGAGCCACGGATTCGACCGCGTGAATACTATCGACAATCGCATCGCCATAGCGCCCGCCATTTATGTGCTCGGCAGCCTTTTGCAGGTGTTGCGTCGAGCCTCTGAAACCGCCTTGATGCAGCGTCTCGATGGCTTCCGTGACCGCCTTCGCCTGCTCCTCGCTATCGCAGGGATGGAACCACGAAGGCCCATCCCCGCTCGTGACAAGCTGATAGGCTGCATTGTGCTTTCTGAATAACGCCTGGATTTCAGTCGGCAGATCATATGCCCGGGACGTTTCTGCCTCCAACAGAATTTCCAGAAATGTCAGGACGCGATGGAATGGCTCCCCTGTTATGATATCCATAAATGTTTGATTGACGTCAGTGACCTCTGTGTTCACACAATAATCAGGTTTTTTTAGGAATTTCCCCAGCGCACGCCTGATCAGCTTTTTCCCTGTCGATGAGAACTCGCGGTGCCAAAGCTTCGCTAGCAGATATGCTTCTATGTATTGATGGACTGCGTTACAGAGTTCGCGCCGTAGTTCGTTGGAAAGATACTCCAGTTTCATCGGCTCCGGCAGCGGCTCGTAGCCATGGCGCTGAGAAAAAGTAAGGTGGTCCGCAAAGTTGCCTTGTTCACTGTTCATGTCCGGTCTGAGCCCCCTTCTGGTCCATCCCTTTGCGAAGCACGCCGGAGCGCATCATACAGTGCTGTTTTCCCGACCTTGATCCGCGCTGCGGCCTCTCGAACCGTCAGTCCCTGGTCAATGAACGTCCTCGCCTGCGCCAGCCTGGCGTCGGTCATCACCGGCCTGCGTCCACCCCTGCGCCCCCGCGCCGCCATGGCCACCAGTCCCGCCCGGGTGCGCTCCCTGAGCAGGTCCCGCTCAAACTGGGCAAGAGCCCCAAAGATGTGGAAGACCAGCATTCCACCCGGCGTGGTGGTGTCGATGCCCTCGGTCAGCGACCTGAACCCGACACCCGCTTTCTCCAGGTCCCGCACGGTCCTGATCAGATGCTTCATGTCCCGGCCGAGGCGGTCGAGCCGCCAGACGGCGAGCGTGTCCTCCCCGCGCACCCAGGCCAGGGCGGCGTCAAGCCCCGGCCGGCTTTCCTTCGCACCGGACACCCGGTCCTCGAAAATGCGCTCACAGCCGGCACTCCTCAGCGCGTCGAGCTGCAGGGAAAGATTCTGGTCCGCCGTCGAGACGCGGGCGTATCCGATCAGGGCCATCGGCGTCGATCCGTCCGTTTTTCCGTCCGCCATTCAAACTGTCCGTAAACCCGCTGTCAACGCGGTTATCGGACAGCCTGCGTCCTGTCCGTCAAACGGGCGTTTGACGGACAGTCGCCACGACGGTGACGCCGCAGGCGACCTTCCTTCTTCCGGGCTCTGCCCCTCCTGCCCTGCCGTCACGGTCTGGTGACGATCCGATCGATGATGCCTCCACCGGCGGAAGGGAGATCAGGGAACCGTCCTTTTCGGGCCGTCACCGACTGTCGCGCAGATCCGGTTCTTCAGTTTTAGCGAAGCTGTTCCGAATCATTCCAGACGATGTGGTTGTACTGCCGGGTATCAAAATGAAGGTGCTCCACCGAATTCTCGCGACAGGTGAACACCACCGGAATTCCCAGTCCGTGGGCGAAGCCGGCCTCATAGTAGACACCTCCCCTCGCTCCTTCATCCCCATGCGTGAAATCCGCGACCAGGAAGGGGTGGGAAACTTTCGTCGGCAACTCGGGCGTGCTGCAATACTTTGGCAGCCGTGATAAGATGACGGCGGAATACTTCTCCGCGCCCTGCGGCACCAAGACGGCGAAGACGATCTCGGGCCAGATTAAGCAGGCGATATGGGGCGCGACCGAGGAGCCCGGCAGCTACGGAGAGACAGGCAGGCCACTCTTTATGTCCGATGAACTTATGGTCATGAAAGGCGACCGCCAGCTTCTGCTGGTCGAGACCAACTATCCCATAGTTTCCAAGCGCGTGCGGTGGGGTCGTGTCGCGAATTTGGTGGAAATTCGAAAATGGTGCAATCTCCGGGTGAACATGGTTTCCTCCGATCAGGCGGCGAGGTCAAGAGGGACGGTCCTGGTCGGCAGGGACAGCGTCTGCCAGCCGTCAACCTTTCGCAACCGGATCTGACCCGATGCCAGGAGCGCCCAGAGCAGCATGGGCACGGTCTCCGCGCAGGGTAGCAGCGTCTGGGTCTTTATCCGCCTCCGGAACTCGCCGTTGAGCCTCTCGATGGCGTTGGTGGTCCGCGCCGATCTCCACTGCGACGGGTCGAGCCGGGTGAACGTGAACAGCCGGTCGCCCGCCTCGTCCAGGCTGTCGGCGACGGCCCGGCACTTTTTCCTCCACTTCTTCAGGAACGCCCTGCGGCGGCGCTGGATCTCCTCCACGGTCTCCGCGTAGATCATGTCGCGGTAGTCATTGCCGATCTCGTCATGCAGGCGCTTCGGGGCGTGGCCCAGCAGGTTGCGGTGCTTGTGGACGGTGCAGCGCTGGATGGCCAGGTCCTCGCCCCAGAGCGTGGTGAGCGCGGCCTCGAGGCCCGGCGCGCCGTCGACGATGACGAACTCCGGCCGCCTGAGGCCGCGCGCGTCGAGGTCGGCCAGGAACCCGCTCCATGCCGCGGTGCTCTCTCCGCCCATCTTTCCTATGGAAAGCAGCACCTTATGGCCGTCCCGGCGCACGCCGACGGCGGCCAGCACGGATATTTTCGTCGCCTTTCCGTCGATCCGGGTCTTTATCACCGTGCCGTCCAGGATCAGGCGGACGATGTCCTCATCGGCCAGGCTGCGGGCGCACCAGGCGTCCCAGTCCGATCTGACCCGGCGCCAGGCCCGGCTGACCACATCCTTGCTCACGGCCCCCCTGAACAGCGCGAAAAGCGCCCGCTTCACCCGGCGCGTGTTCGTGCCGGACAGGTAGACGGACGTGATCAGGGCCTCGGCCTTTTTCGTCATGCGCTGGTAGCGCCCGAGCGCCTTCGACCGCCATTCCCTGACCTCGCCGTCCGCGTCCCGGATCCGGGCGCGGGGCCTGTCACTACCGCATACTTGACTAGAGATCGGATCCATGCGAATCGGGGACCATGTATATCGGTCTCAGACAGATTTCCCCTGCCACGGTCGAGTGGCTCGGGAACGAATGCCTCCGCGGCGGCGTCACGCGTTCGGGCCTCGCCCGCGAGCTGAGCGGTCGGGAGGGTTGGCTGACCCACGACGGGAGGCCGTCGACGGTCACCGGGATGCGGGTCCTTCCCCTGCTCGCGGAGGAGCTCGGCCTGACGCTGCCGGAGGCGGCGCCGCGCTTCGCGTCGTCCAACGGGCGACCGGCCGCCGACGACCCTGGCGGCGCCCCGGTCGAGTGCGCTCTGGACGCGCTCGGCGGGGTGCGGCTGGAGCCGTTGGCGGAGGCGGACCGCCGCGCCTGGGAGTCGATGATGGAGACGCACCATCCGGAGGGCTGGCGGCGGGCTCCGGGAGGGCAGCTGCGGTACTGGATCGTGAGCGGCGCGCAGGGGCGGCTCGGCGGTCTGGGCTTCGTTCCGGCGTCCTGCCAGCTGGGGCCTCGGGACGACGCCATCGGCTGGTCGGCGCGGGCGCGGATCGCGAACATGGGTCTGGTCCTTAACAACCACCGCTTCCTGATCAGACCTTCCGTGAGGGTCCACGGCCTCGCCTCCCTGGCGCTGCGGCTGGCGGCGGAGCGCGTGGCGGACGACTGGGAGGGGCGGTACGGCGTCCGTCCGGCGCTCGTCTACACCATCGTCGGTCCGGACCACGCCGGGACGGGTTACAGGGCGGCGGGCTGGGAGAGATGTCCCGGCCTGACCTCCGGGCGGCGTTCGGGCATCCGTCGCAGCGTGTGGACGCTGCCGCTGCGGCCGGACTGGCGGGAGCATCCATGTCTCGTTTCAAGGGGTTTCAGGGCATTTTCCGCGGTCTTTCCGGATCTTTTCCCCACTTTTCCACATTCTTTCCACAGGCGGGCGTCATGACGGTGCCGCAACCGGCGCGTCCGGGGACCATCCGCGCCCGTCGCGCAGCAGGACGTTCGTGAGGATCACCATTCTGCGCATCACCGCGACTAGCGCCACCTTGTGGGCCTTGCCCGCCGCCGTGAGCCGTTCGTACAGCTCCCTCATCGCCGGGTTCCAGCGTATGGCCGTCATCGCCGCCATGTAGAGCACGTCGCGGGGCCTGCGTCGCCCGCCGCGGATGCGCCTCGCCCCTGACAGCGTTCCGCTATCCCTGGCGAAGGGGGCGACACCCAGGAGCGCCGCCGCCTGCCGGCTTCCGAGGGTCCCGAGCTCCGGCATCCAGCAGATCAGGGCGGCAGCGGTCACCGGCCCGATCCCCGGGACGCTCACGAGGATGTCCCGGCGCCGGGCCAGCCCGGGATCCGCGTCGATCGCCGTCGCGATCCCGGCATCGAGCACGCCGATCTCCTCCACGATCCCGGCCAGCGCCCTCTTCAGGGCCGCGGCCGCGGCCGTCGTCCCGCCGATCTCCCGGATCCGGGCGGTCAGGGAAGTGCGCGTGTCGACGAGCGCCTCGCGGGCGACCAGCAGGCGTTCGAGTTCCTGCAGCGCCTCGGGTTTCGGCTGTGCGGCCGGCAGCCCGCCGACCTCCCCGAAGGCGGCCAGCGCCCTGGCGTCGATCCGGTCGGACTTCGCGACCTGGCCGAGCGCCTCGGCGAAACGGCGCGCCCGCAGGGGATTGACGACGTGCACGATGTAGCCCCTGTCGTGTAGCGACTGGTGCAGCTGGCGGTGGAACCGCCCGGTGGCCTCGACCACCACGTGAGTCACGCCGCGTTCGCGGAGCCATCCGTGCAGAGCCCGGAATCCCTCCTTTCCGTTCGCGAAGCCCCCGTCATCGCCGTTCGCGTGGACGTCCAGCCGGCTCTTGCTCACGTCGATTCCCGCCACTATCCTGTCTGTCATGTCCTTCCGCTCCTACTCTTGCGGTTGATTCGGGTCCTACCCAGGCATCCATCCAGGACGCGGAAGGACGGCGGTGAAGGCGGGCGGCCAGGCTCCCGCACGGTCCCCCGGACCAGGTTCCTCACGGCCCGACCCGCCTTCGCGGGGCAGCGCCCCGCACTCCCCTCCGCGTTGCCACGCGGAGGGGAATCCCCTTGCGGATGATGCACGAACGTCCCGGATATGCCAGCCGCGACCACGCCAGGTTCCGCACAGCCGGCGCGGAGTTTTCCACAGGTGTGGAAAACTTTCCACAACATCATCCTTCAGATTCTTTCCGATTGATTCAGACATACAAGGTTCTCCAGGCGGAGCCGGAGCGCAGGCTCGGGCATACCGGACCGCTGCACCGCGGGGGCGACTGGGCGGAGCGGGAATACGCGCGGAGCAGCCATCCGGACGGCCGGGTCCGCCGCCGGATCGCCGCGATGGGGGCGGCCTGGACCAGGAAGCCCGGTGCGCCGGTGCCGGAGCTGTTTCCGGGCAGGGCGGAGCAGGAGGCGGCTTACAGGCTGCTCTCGAACGCTGGGGTGACCATGGACGACATACTCGAGCCCCACCTGGAGGCGACGGTGGAGCGCTGCCGCCTGGAGCCGGTGATCCTGGCTGTCCAGGACACGACGACGCTGAACTACGGCACCCTGGCGGAGACGTCCGGGCTGGACGGGCTCGGCGGCGGCGGAAAGGGCACCGACGGCATCCTCGCCCACTGCGGCGTGGCACTGAACGGCAGCGGACGCCCGCTCGGGCTGTTCACGCTCGACGCGGACTTCCGGCAGCGGCCGGACAGGGACAGCGCCCGCTGGATCGACGGGCTGCGGCGGGCCGGAGAGCTCGCGGAGGCCTGCCCGGACGCGAAGGTCGTGAGCGTCTGTGACCGCGAAGGCGACTTCTGGGCCCTTCTCCGCGAAACGGACCGGACCGGCGCCGCGCTGCTGGTGCGGGCGAGCCGCTCGGCGAAGCGGCGCGTGGCGCTGCCCGACGGCGACGAAAGGTGCCTGTGGGAGCATGTCGCCGCGCTGGAGCCGGTCGGCCACCGCAGGATCACCGTTCCCGAACGCGGCGGGCCGAAGGCCCGGAAAGCGCGCGTCGCCACGCTGACGCTGCGCTGCGCGGAACTGGACATCGCGGCGCCGAGGGACGCGGGGGACAGGCGCCCGCTGCCCGTGACGGTGGTCTCCGCCATCGAGGAGAACCCGCCGAAGCGCGTCGCGAAGGGAGGGGAGGCGCTGCACTGGATGCTCCTGTCCAACGAGGGCGGCGACGGCATGCGGACGGCGGAGACCGCCCTGAGGCGCTACGAACTGCGCTGGCGCATCGAGGAATACTTCAGGGCCCTGAAGACGGGGACGAGGATAAAGGACCGCAGGCTCGACGCCGCCGACGACCTGCGCAGTTGCCTCGCCTTCGACGCGATAACCGCGTTCCGGGTCTGGGACCTCCAGCTTCTGGCGCGGGAGAGCCCCGACAGCCCGGCGGACCGCCATGTCAGCCCGGAAAGCGTCGAGGCGGTGGTCATTCACGCCGCGTATGAGCGCGTCATCGGCCAGAGGGCGCCGCCGGAGCCGGACATGAGCGTGGCGCGCTACGTCACGCTCGTCGCCGGCCTCGCCGGGTTCCGCCCGACGAAGCGCCAGCCCCTGCCCGGAACCCAGAAGCTATGGCAGGGCCTGCGCATCCTCAACGTCGCGGAAACCCATGCCAGGGCCATACGGGCCTGTCACTACCGCATACTTGACTAGAGATCGGATCCGTGCGAATCGGGGACCATGTATATCGGTCTCAGACAGATTTCCCCTGCCACGGTCGAGTGGCTCGGGAACGAATGCCTCCGCGGCGGCGTCACGCGTTCGGGCCTCGCCCGCGAGCTGAGCGGTCGGGAGGGTTGGCTGACCCACGACGGGAGGCCGTCGACGGTCACCGGGATGCGGGTCCTTCCCCTGCTCGCGGAGGAGCTCGGCCTGACGCTGCCGGAGGCGGCGCCGCGCTTCGCGTCGTCCAACGGGCGACCGGCCGCCGACGACCCTGGCGGCGCCCCGGTCGAGTGCGCTCTGGACGCGCTCGGCGGGGTGCGGCTGGAGCCGTTGGCGGAGGCGGACCGCCGCGCCTGGGAGTCGATGATGGAGACGCACCATCCGGAGGGCTGGCGGCGGGCTCCGGGAGGGCAGCTGCGGTACTGGATCGTGAGCGGCGCGCAGGGGCGGCTCGGCGGTCTGGGCTTCGTTCCGGCGTCCTGCCAGCTGGGGCCTCGGGACGACGCCATCGGCTGGTCGGCGCGGGCGCGGATCGCGAACATGGGTCTGGTCCTTAACAACCACCGCTTCCTGATCAGACCTTCCGTGAGGGTCCACGGCCTCGCCTCCCTGGCGCTGCGGCTGGCGGCGGAGCGCGTGGCGGACGACTGGGAGGGGCGGTACGGCGTCCGTCCGGCGCTCGTCTACACCATCGTCGGTCCGGACCACGCCGGGACGGGTTACAGGGCGGCGGGCTGGGAGAGATGTCCCGGCTTGACCTCCGGGCGGCGTTCGGGCATCCGTCGCAGCGTGTGGACGCTGCCGCTGCGGCCGGACTGGCGGGAGGTTCTCCAGGCGGAGCCGGAGCGCAGGCTCGGGCATACCGGACCGCTGCACCGCGGGGGCGACTGGGCGGAGCGGGAATACGCGCGGAGCAGCCATCCGGACGGCCGGGTCCGCCGCCGGATCGCCGCGATGGGGGCGGCCTGGACCAGGAAGCTCGGTGCGCCGGTGCCGGAGCTGTTTCCGGGCAGGGCGGAGCAGGAGGCGGCTTACAGGCTGCTCTCGAACGCTGGGGTGACCATGGACGACATACTCGAGCCCCACCTGGAGGCGACGGTGGAGCGCTGCCGCCTGGAGCCGGTGATCCTGGCTGTCCAGGACACGACGACGCTGAACTACGGCACCCTGGCGGCGACGTCCGGGCTGGACGGGCTCGGCGGCGGCGGAAAGGGCACCGACGGCATCCTCGCCCACTGCGGCGTGGCACTGAACGGCAGCGGACGCCCGCTCGGGCTGTTCACGCTCGACGCGGACTTCCGGCAGCGGCCGGACAGGGACAGCGCCCGCTGGATCGACGGGCTGCGGCGGGCCGGAGAGCTCGCGGAGGCCTGCCCGGACGCGAAGGTCGTGAGCGTCTGTGACCGCGAAGGCGACTTCTGGGCCCTTCTCCGCGAAGCGGACCGGACCGGAGCCGCGCTGCTGGTGCGGGCGAGCCGCTCGGCGAAGCGGCGCGTGGCGCTGCCCGACGGCGACGAAAGGTGCCTGTGGGAGCATGTCGCCGCGCTGGAGCCGGTCGGCCACCGCAGGATCACCGTTCCCGAACGCGGCGGGCCGAAGGCCCGGAAAGCGCGCGTCGCCACGCTGACGCTGCGCTGCGCGGAACTGGACATCGCGGCGCCGAGGGACGCGGGGGACAGGCGCCCGCTGCCCGTGACGGTGGTCTCCGCCATCGAGGAGAACCCGCCGAAGCGCGTCGCGAAGGGAGGGGAGGCGCTGCACTGGATGCTCCTGTCCAACGAGGGCGGCGACGGCATGCGGACGGCGGAGACCGCCCTGAGGCGCTACGAACTGCGCTGGCGCATCGAGGAATACTTCAGGGCCCTGAAGACGGGGACGAGGATAAAGGACCGCAGGCTCGACGCCGCCGACGACCTGCGCAGATGCCTCGCCTTCGACGCGATAACCGCGTTCCGGGTCTGGGACCTCCAGCTTCTGGCGCGGGAGAGCCCCGACAGCCCGGCGGACCGCCATGTCAGCCCGGAAAGCGTCGAGGCGGTGGTCATTCACGCCGCGTATGAGCGCGTCATCGGCCAGAGGGCGCCGCCGGAGCCGGACATGAGCGTGGCGCGCTACGTCACGCTCGTCGCCGGCCTCGCCGGGTTCCGCCCGACGAAGCGCCAGCCCCTGCCCGGAACCCAGAAGCTATGGCAGGGCCTGCGCATCCTCAACGTCGCGGAAACCCATGCCAGGGCCATACGGGCCCGGACGGAGCGGAGAAGGGAATGAGCCGGTCAAGTATGTGGTAGTGACAGCATACGGGCCCGGACGGAGCGGAGAAGGGAATGAGCCGGTCAAGTATGTGGTAGTGACAGGCGCGGGGCACGCTGACGGTCTCCGTCCCGAACGTTCCGGTGATCCGCCGGTCGCGGTGGCCGTGACGGTAGCCCTTCACCTCCCCGTCCCCGCGCCTGTAGCGGAGCCGGCCCAGGAACTCGGAGAGCTCCTCCTCGAAAACCGCCTCGATCGTGCCGCGGATGCTCGACCGGAGCCGGTCCTCGATCGGGTCGAGGCCCCCGTCGAATGTCTCTGGCGAAAGTTCGGTGCTGGATATAGTCTGTTGCATGGTGTGGTCTCCTACTCTGGCGGCTCCGGCCGCCGGTTGGGTGGTTATGGTTCACCCGGAGATTACACCATTTTCGAATTTCCACCAAACTCGCGACACGACCTGCGGTGGTTTGATGATCCCGTTCTGAGAAAACTAGGGCGCAACCTGCGCGCCTAACGCCCTCGATCCAGATCGTCATCGCGGTTGCTGGAACGGTCAAAAACGGACGGACCTTCTTTGTTGATACGCGCGCGAACTGTGTTCGCGCGCGCTTGGTCACGAGCTTCTCGATGCTTCTGTCCTCGCAGAGTTTCGTCGGCGCGGTCGCGATTGGCCTCCTGCGAAAACATGTCCCGCGTCGGGCGGGGCTCTTTGTTGGGCTCCCCTGACTTAGCGGGTTGGAGTTTGACATCGCCATTGGCGAACAATCCCCCCTTGCGGCTTCCTGTGCCACCGGGCGTGGGAACAGGGACGCCCTTGTCGCCCCAATTTATCGCCGCAGCACCATTCGGCGCGTTGTCCCGGCTCGCGCCCCAGGACGGCCGATGCTCCGGCTTCGTCGTATCGCGCAAGACACGTCTGTCTTTCCTATCACCGTCGCTGCCGCTCAAAAATCACCCTCAGCTTAACTCCGCGCCTCAAACCTTTGGACATCAAATCATGCACAAACTCAAGATATTGAGGCAACTCTACTACTTTCGGAATCATCTGATGCGCTAAATCAGGTCCGAAAACTGCTCAAGCCCAGCGACGGTTGCAACAAGACCTTGCTGCGTTAAGATCGCGAGGTATTCGTCGGCTGTTTTGGGTGGATTTTTTAACCGCGCCCGCACCTTCCGAAGAGCGGAACAGACAAGCCCCGGCGCAAGTGAAAGCTGGTTGCTGAAGAAGTCGTCGGGGTGCTGCGTTTCAATCCCGAAGGGGGCGAGTGCTTCGTCTGGGAAATCCTTGAGGTTCTGTGTGACGATAGCATCACAACGCCCGACGATTGCGGCAGCGAGGACGTGCCGATCATCTGGATCGGGCAGGTCAAGCGACGGGATCAGGCTTTCATAGCCCGTGATCAGACAATCGCGCACGGAAGTGTCCATAAGGTCGCGCGTGCGTTCGAGTGCGGCGCGATCACGTCCACCCTGATTGCGCATCAGCGCTTCGATCCATTCCCGATGAATGTCTGCCGTCCACTTCGCCTTGAAAAGGTCAGTGATTGCGAGCTGCATCAAGGCATCCCGCATCGGCGCGGGATAAAGAACATTGGCATCGAGAAGGACAGTGTAGTGACTCATTCACCGTAGCCCATGTCTTGTTCCTGGGCTTCGGCGACGAGCTGGTCGAGAACGGCCTCGCGCTCCTGGTCGATTGCTGTCTTGTAGGCCATCACATCCTCCATACGGATGCGGCGGTGCCTTCCGACTTTCCGATATGGGATTCTGTCCTCTTCCAGGAGCTTGATCAGGAAGGGACGCGAGACGTTCAACACCTCAGCAGCCTGCACAGTCGTGAGCTCAGCGTTCTCGGGGATGATGGTGACACCACGTCCAGCAGCCATCGCTTCGAGGATGTCCATAAGAAGCGCTACCGCGCCTGCGGGCAGCTCTATGGGTTCGGCTTGGTCAGCATCGGTGACGCGCAGCTTGAGCGGCGCTTTGGCGCGGGCATAGCGCGAAAGGGCTTGCCCCGAGACACGGGCGATGGCGGCATCCTGCGCGTTCGGGGGAAGCTGGCGATGTGCGATCATGTTCATGGGGCTCTCCTTTTTGTCCTGTTTTCTTCCATGATGCCTGATTAAATGCAATAAGTGCAACAAATGAATTTAGTGCAAATAACTCGATTCTCTCTAAAACGGTCGTTTTTGAGGGGTCTTGGACGAGAGAGCGCTGCCGCGCTCTGAAGCTATCCACAGCCTCTCGAAACAATCTCTTGAAACTACCCTCTCAAATCAGGCATACTTGCATGAGTTTTGAGAGGTTTTTCAAATGCTTGTCGGTTATGCCCGTGTCAGCACCCAAGATCAGAAGCCTGAGCTTCAGTGTCAATCGGCGTTGAAATTTGACCCCTGATCGGCGTCCAAAACTGCCCCCCTCCTTGATTGTCCGGGTGGAGGTTATCCCGGTAGTCAACAGGGGGATCCGTGCGGCTCCGTGTAGCGCTTGCGTTACGCGGAGCCGCACGGATCCCCCTGTTGGCCCACTGGGGCAACCGTGCGGGTCGGGTTGCGGTGGTTACGGCTCAGGACCGGTTCCTGAAGCGCCAGCTTTCGTTGCCGGTCTCGATGATCCCGCAATGGTGGGTGAGGCGGTCGGGCAGTGCGGTGGTCATCCTGGCGTCGCCGAAGACTGAGGGCCACTCGCCGAAGGCGACGTTGGTGGTGACGATGACCGCGGTGCGCTCGTGGAGGCGGCTCATCAGGTGAAACGGGAGCTGTCCGCCGGCCCGGGCGAAGGGCAGGTATCCGGGTTCGTCGAGGATGGCGATGTCGCGGCGTGCGAGCTGCCTGGCGGTGCGTCCCTGGCGTCCGCCGCGGGCCTCGCCCTCAAGGTCGTTGACCAGGTCGACGACATTGTGGAAGCGACCGCGTGCACCCTTGCGGATGCATGCCCGTGCGATGGCGGTGTCGAGATGGGTCTTTCCGGTACCGGTGCCACCGACCAGGACGATGTTGCGCCTGCTGTCGGGGAAGCCGCCATGGCGGGATCGCGGATCAGCGGTTCGTTAACCGGTGAGGCGGCGAAGTCGAAGTCTGCCGGTTCCCTGGCTGACGGCAGCCTAGCGGCGGTCATCTGATACCTGATGGAGCGCGCCGTCCTGTTGGCGGTCCCGGCCTTGAGCGGGGCGCCGACGATCTGTTGCACGGTATGACGGCGCCTGAGCCCGTCGGCGAGGATGTCGCCGTAGGCGACGCGCATGCCGCCGAGCCTGGGCGTCGTCATCATTGCCAGCACCTGATCACGCTCCATGGTCGGCCTCCCTCAGGCTGTCGTAGCGCGAGCAGTCGGCGATCGGCCGGTGGTGAAGCTGCAGGCTCCCGGGTGTCGGGATGGGCGCCGGCGCCGCCGGCTGGCGCCGCCGGGCGAGGATGTTGGGCACCACGTCGGCGTTGCGGGCGCCGGCGGCAAGCGCCTCAGCGCAGGCCGACCCGACCGCCTCCAGCCCGTCCTCCGGCACCGCCGCGGGAACCTTGACGAACTGCCGGTCGCCGTCGTCGCGACCGGTCAGCCGGGTCCGCAGGTGGTTGAGCGCCGTGGGCAGCTCCCAGTCCCTGAAAGGCGCCCCGTTGCGCAACGCGCCGGGCCTGCGCGCCAGGACCGGCACATGGTGCCACGGATCGTGGACGGTCTCACCGCGCCCGAAGCTGCGGGGATGCCCGGCCACGATCCCACCGTCCTGGCGCACGACGATGCGATCGGCATGGGCACGCACGTCCACCGGCCGCCCGACCGCGCGGGCCGCGACGCTGTAGTGGTTGCTGTCGAAGCGCACCAGGCAGGTCTTCGAGACCGCCGCTTCGGTGGCGTGAAAGCCGTCGAACGGACCGCGATACACCAGCAGCGACGGCCGCTCCTCCCCGAACACCTGCCACACCGTCCTGCCTGCAGTCGTCGGATGCGGATGCTTTCTGGCATCCTCAATGCACCGGTCCATCAGCCATGCGTTGAGCCCGGCGTAGGACTGGCCGCGCGGGCTGCGCGCGAACAGGCGCCCGCGAAGCTCGCCCACCCGCTTCTCGACCCGCCCCTTCTCCCAACCCGCCCCGGGCGTGCACGCCACGGGCTCCACCAGATGGTGCGGGCACAGCTCGGGAAAACGACGGTTGCACGCCCGCTCCCTGCCGACAGGGACGGCCGTCACCGCCGTCTTCATGCTGTCGTGGATGCCCCGTCGGCACACCCCGCCGAAGAAGCGGAAGGCCCGATCATGCGCCTCGAATACCGTCTCCCGGCTCTCGCGCGGGAACACCTGGACCAGATACATCCGACCGTGACACAGACGCATGTGCGCCGCCTTCACCCGGGTCGTGGCACCAGACAGAACCGCATATTCGTGGCTCCAGTCGAACCGGTAAGCCTCGCCAGGCTCGAGGATCAGCGGAACATGGGCACCGGACGGCGACAGCAGGCGGTGCCGCTCACGCCACGCCCTGGCGTAACGACGCACCGCGTCATGGCCGCCCTCATGGCCCAGTGCCGAAAGATCCCCGAAAATCTGACGCAACGAAAGCCGATCCCGACGCGCCTTCTTCCCGTTGACCGCCAGACGACGCTCAGGCCCGTCCACCCACGGACCAGGCTTCGGCATCTGCTGGATCCTGCGTTCGTGGACGGACAACGTCCCGTCGCCCCGTACAACCTTGCGTACCGTGTTCTTCGATACCCGTAAATCGCGAGCGATCTTCCTGATCGGTACGCCCCTCACCAGGTGATCCCGACGGATCCGCGCCATCGTCTCCACAACCAGCATGTCCCCTCGCCTCGTCCGTCCACAGCGAGGCCGTTCATTAACATCGAACTCAGGGGGTCAGTTCTGGACGCCGATTAACCCCTTAAGGGGGTCAATATTCCACGCCGAACAACAGCATGTGGCCGCACGCCCGCACGAATTACGCCACTTCGGCGAACATGACGCGGTTCATGTCGTGACGGTCCTTTACCTTTCGCCCGCACCCCCATGGCGGATGGCCTGCCCTGCCTTCCTGGCCTCCGCTCAGAACGGCTCCATGAACATGCCCACCTCCCGTGTCGGGACGGCCCCGGTTTTGCGCCCCAGCCGTTCGTGCTGGACGCGCCACGGCGCGGGCTCCTCAACCGGCGTGGCCAGCAGCAGCCGGACGCCCGCGGCCACCTGATCCCTGTCAGCCTCCGGCACGGCCGATCCGGCACGGCCCTCGGCGAGGGCGAGGATCTCCAACCCGGTGAACGCCTGGTGCAGGCGGCGGGCGAGGGTGAGGCGCTCCAGTGGCTTCAGCCTGTCAGTCGGTTTCGCGAGTGCCCCGAGCACCTCGCCACGCTCCCTGCGGAGCTCGACCGGTTCCCTTAAGGTCCCGAAGCCAAGCGCGTCGGCCATGGCACCGGTCAGGCGCTCGAAGGGCGTTCCCCTGGCGGCCAGCGCAACGCGTGCGACCTCGCGCTCCAGTTCCGACGGAGTGACACCGTCCCTTCCGAGCCTGGCCAGACGCTCCGGCAGCTCCTCGGCCCAGCTTTTCCGGTGATCGCTCTGGTGGGACCCCGGATCGCCCTGGTACCGTGCGGCACTCTCATGCAGCGGTGAGGCGGACATGCTTCGGACCAGATCGACGCGGATGTCAGCCTCCGCCCGCCTGCGGGCGATGTCTCCTGCCAGCCGTGCGATATCCGCTTCCGGCACGGTCCCGGACGACGGCAGGCGTAGGGCATCGCCGATCCGCCGCTCCATGTCGCTGCCATGAATTCCCTCCGCGGGGGCGATTCTCTCGGTCAGCGCCAGGGCCAGCTGCATCACCCGGTCGCGCAGCCGGGTGTCGTGACCGGAGCCGGCATCCCGGCTTCCCGCGCCAGCATGCGCCGGATGATGCCGGTCCTTCCGTTCGGCTTCGGCGTCCGTCTCCGAAACGTCCAGCGGATGCGACACCCCGGGTTCACGAGGACTGCCACCGGGCACGGCCAGCCGCCTTTCCCCGGAAACCGGATCGGCGGACATTATCCCACCCTGACTGATCAGGTAGCTGCGGAACGAGGGAATCGGACAGGAAAACAGACCGCGGGCGTTTTCCTGCAATGCTCCGCGATGGACCAGATGTGTCAGGAAGCCCCTAGCGATCATGTTCTCGGGCAGCCGCCGCCCCCTGGCTCCGGGGTCGTCCTCCGGGCGGGCCTCGAGGAGGATCTGGGCCCGGATGTCGTTCTCGCCAGCTCCCTCCGGAGGGAGTGTCGCCATGATCCGGGCAATCAGCGTTTTGGCTCCTTTCATCTCCTCCGACATCAGCCTGCTATATGCATTCTCGCGGATTTCGCGCTCGCGGGTCGCCACGGCATCGCCGTCGACATCGGCCAGCCTTCCCCGGGCCGTGACCAGTGCCTCGGCCAGGGCGCGCATCCCGTTGTGCAGGTGCTGCGGCCAGCGGTCGGACGCCTCGGCGAGACGCCGCGGCCAGATCCCGTCCGCGCCTGTCCGGTCCACACGGAAGCGGTCCAGCATGAGCTCCACCGCCTCCTCCGCCTCCTCCGGGGCGAGGGCGCCGATGTCATGGATCGCCCCCTCTGCCATGCGAGGCGAGCAGGCGTTCTTGAGTACCTGATACGAATCCCCGAGACCGGCGTAGACCGGCACGATGGGCAGGCCCAGCGTGTCCAGGTGCAGTGCGCGGAGCACGGGTCTGGCCACAGGGCGCACATCCTGGATCTCGTCGACCATGAGGCAGACCGGACGGCGCCATTTTTTGGGCGGCATGGTTTCCCGAAGGGAGTTAAGGGTGACGCTGTCCGGAGCGGTGGAGTGTCCCGCCCGTCCGCTGGCGTCTGCCACCCCGACCCCGACACTGCCGCTCACGTCCCCAGTATGCGTCGTCCGCCAGCTTTTGCTGCTGCCGGGACTGACAGCTTCGGCAATGAGGATGGCGATCCTTGTCGGGTCCTCGAGCTCATCCACCTGAGCGATGACCGCGACGGGCGCGGAACGGCCTCTGGCCTTCCAGCGTTGCCTGAGCTCGGAAAGCACGGCCGTCTTTCCCGCCCCGGGGGCACCCTGCAGCAGCCGCGTGGGGCCCTCAATGGCCGGTTCCCCTCTCCGGACCTGCGCCAGCGTCCTTGCGCAGCGGCGCTCGATCTGGCCGATCTGCGCCTCGCGCCCGACAAAGAACAGTGCCTGGCGACGGTCCGTACGCTTTGCAAACTCCGCCAGCCCCTTAAGGTCGGGAGCCTTTCGCCTGTGAGAAAGAAGCCACCTGAACACCGGGATAACCCACCTTTCTGCCAGCGCTGGCAGAATGCATCCTGCGCCCGGAATTTTCAAGCCATTACCGGGGTGCTCGCCCCGCTGTCGGAAGAGGCCATGGGCTGGCACGGCCGACCAGCACCTCCATTGACCGGATAATCCTGCCCGACCTGCGCTCAGAACGGCTCGATGATGATGCCCGCCTCCCGTGTCGGGACGGCCCCGGAGTTGCGCCCCAGCTGTTCGTGGAGCCCACGCCACGGCGCGGGCTCCTCGATCCTGGTGGCCAGCAGCAGCCGGACGCCGGCTGCCACCCGCTCCCTGTCAGCCTCCGGCACGGCCGATCTGGCGCGACTCTCGGCGAGAGCGAGGATCTCGGATCCGGTGAACGTCTGGTGCAGGCGGCGGGCGAGGGTGAGGCGCGCCAGCGGCTTCTGCCTGTCAAGCGGTTCCCCGAGTGCCCTGAGCACCTCGCCACGCTCCCTGCGGAGATCGTCCGCCGCGTTCACCGTCCCTAAGCCAAGCGCATCGGCCATGGCACCGGCCAGACGCTCGTAGGGCGTTCCCCTGGCCGCAAGCGCCACGCATGCGACCTCGCGCTCCAGTTCCGACGGCGTGACGCCATCCCTTCCGAGCCCGGCCAGGCGTTTCGGCAGCTCCTCGCCCCAGCGTTTCCGGTGATCGCTCCGGTGGGATCCCACCTCGCCGTGGTACCGCGCGGCACTCTCGTGCAGCGGTGAGGCGGACATGCTCCGCACCAGCTCAACGCGGATGTCGGCCTCCGCGCGCCTATGGGCGATCCTGGCCGCCAGCCGCACGACGTCGTTTTCCGCCACGGCTCCGGAGGACGGCAGGCACAGGGCCTCCCTGATCCGACGGTTCATGTCGCGGCCATGCACGCCCTTCGTGGGGGCGACCCGCTCGGTCAGAGCCAGGGCCAACTGCAGGACACGATCGCGCAGCTGACCGTCAGGACCGGTCGCGGCGTCCCGGTCCTTCGCGGCAGGCTGCTGCTGTTGTGGGCTGGCCGCGGTCGCCGCAATCTCCGTTCCGGTCGCACCTGGCATGCCATCCCGCTCCACCACCTCCGTCGGCCTGGCCTCATGCCGCGCCGGTTTGCCGTCCGCGGGCACGGGACCCTCCCTCCGCTCCGGCATCCCCTGCCGGAGCCAGGCCGCGATGCCCGCCCGCTCGTCGGCTCCAACGTGGCCCAGGCTGTCCGGAAGCTCTCCGGAAGTATCCGACAGGGCACTGATCTCGAGCCGGGTGTAATTCGCCGTCAGTCGCTCCATCAGGTCGCGCCGGTCGATGGAACCGGCGCGGTTTCCGCCCAGTGCCGCGATCACCCCGGCCCGCTCCCGGCCGCTCCAGCCGATGTAGGCGTCCCGGGCCTGTCACTACCACATACTTGACCGGCTCATTCCCTTCTCCGCTCCGTCCGGGCCCGTATGGCCCTGGCATGGGTTTCCGCGACGTTGAGGATGCGCAGGCCCTGCCATAGCTTCCGGGTTCCGGGCAGGGGCTGGCGCTTCGTCGGGCGGAACCCGGCGAGGCCGGCGACGAGCGTGACGTAGCGCGCCACGCTCATGTCCGGCTCCGGCGGCGCCCTCTGGCCGATGACGCGCTCATACGCGGCGTGAATGACCACCGCCTCGACGCTTTCCGGGCTGACATGGCGGTCCGCCGGGCTGTCGGGGCTCTCCCGCGCCAGAAGCTGGAGGTCCCAGACCCGGAACGCGGTTATCGCGTCGAAGGCGAGGCATCTGCGCAGGTCGTCGGCGGCGTCGAGCCTGCGGTCCTTTATCCTCGTCCCCGTCTTCAGGGCCCTGAAGTATTCCTCAAAAAAGTGAAATGAATGCACTGATAGATTTGACGGGGCCCGAAAACCCTGTCATACTGCCCGTGCAGGTGCTCCTCAGACTGGTGGAGTGGCATGAGAACCGTGAACGCGGACGGCATGGACGGGCAGGTGATGATCCGGGAGGCGCTTCCGGTGGAGAACCGGCAGCGGATCATCCGGATCCTGGCGCAGGCCCTGGCCGCTCCGGTTCCGGCGGAGCGGGACGATGACGGGCCTGACAGCGGCGGGTCCAGCTGAGGCGCCGAAGGTCCGCCCGTGCCATCTGGGCCGCAGGGCCCTCGTCTACGTCCGGCAGTCGACGCTGAAGCAGGTCGGGGAGAACCGCGAATCGACGCTCCTGCAGTACTCGCTGAAGGACCGCGCGACCGGGCTGGGCTGGGCGCCATCCATGGTCGGCGTGATCGACAGCGACCTCGGGCGGTCGGGGCGCAGCGCGGCCGGACGCCCGGGATTCGTCGAGCTGGTCGGCCAGGTCAGCCTCGGGCGGGTCGGCATGGTCCTGAGCCGGGACGTCTCGCGCCTGTCGCGCAGCCTCGCCGACTGGGGCCAGCTGCCTGACCTGTGCTGCAGGACGGACACCCTGATCGCCGACGCCGAATCAGTATATGATCTCAACCGTCATGCGGACCGCTTTCTTCTGGGGGTGCTTGGGACGGTGTCCGAATCGGAGATCCACACGCTGCGGATGAGAATGCACGCCGGCCGGGAGGCGAAGGCGGCCAGGGGGGATCTGTCCGTGGCCCTGCCCCGCGGCTACGTCCACGCCGATGGCGGGCGCGTCGAGATGGACCCCGACGAGGAGGTCCGCGCCTGCGTGCGCCTGGTGTTCGACCTGTTCGCCGCCTGCGGCTCGCTCGCGGGCCTGCTCAGGATCCTGGCGGAGCGCGGAGTGAGGCTGCCGCACCGCTCCCGCCGCGTCGCGGAGCGCGGGCGGCTGGTCTGGAACCGGCCGAACCTCGCGACCCTTCACGGGATGCTGCGCAGCCCGGTCTACGCCGGGGCCTTCGTCTGGGGCAGGAAAGGGCCCGACGGCAGCGGCGTCCCGGGCTGGCGGTACGTGATCCGCGACCACCATACGGCCTACATCGACTGGGACGTGTATGAGCTGAACCAGAGGCAGCTTTCGGCGAACGCCTCCCTTGCCCGCACCGGCAGCCGGGGCAACCTGCTGGGCGGCCTCGTGCACTGCGGCCGCTGCGGCCGGCGGATGGCCGTCCGCTATTCGGACAAGGGTGCCGTGCGCTACTCCTGTCCCGGCGAGGCGAGGGACTACGGCGGCGACAGGTGCCAGTCGTTTGCGGGGCGGCCGCTGCTGTCGCTGGCCGGACAGCTGGTCCTGCAGGCCCTGTCGCCGGCGTCGGTGGAGCTCTCGAGGTCGGTCGCCGCCAGCGCGGAACGGGACCGCGGGGCGCAGCACGAACTGTGGCGCCAGCGCATCGAGCGCGCCGGTCAGGAGGTCGACAGGATCTTCCGCCAGTACAACGCGGTCGAGCCGGAGAACCGCCTGGTCGCGCGCAGCATGGAGGCGCGCTACGAGGCGGCCCTCGCCGGGCGGAACGGGCTGGAGGAGGCTTACGAACGGTTCCGCGCGTCCGTGCCAGAACGGCTTCCGGAGGCGGAGTGGGAGCGGATCCGCGGCTCGGCGCGGGACATCGCCCGGCTCTGGGAGGGCGGAGCCATCGATGACGGCACGCGCGCCAGGATCCTGTCGCTCATGATGGAGCGGATCACCGTCACGCTGCGCGGCACCGGCGGGTGGCTCGACGTCAGTGTTCACTGGCATGGCGGGCATGTCGGCAGGCACGAGGTCCGTGCGCCCGTGCGGAGGCTCGGGCAGCTCGACTCCTATGATGAGCTGTGCTGGCGGGCGCTGCAGCTCGCCGGCGAGGGCCGGTCGCAGCGGGAGATCGCCGACATCCTGAACGCCGAGGGCCATCGCCCGCCGCGGCGGGAAACCTTCAGCGTCGGGTCGGTCGCCAACCTGCTCGGAAAGTGCCGGCCGCCGCCCGCGGAGCCGCCGCGGCCGCGGCCGCCGCCCGAGGACCGCAGGCCCCACGAATGGACGGTCGTGGAGCTCGCGGAACGGCTCGGCATGCCCGTCCCGACCGTATATGGCTGGGTCTCCAGGAACACGGTCTCCGCACGCCGCGAGGGCGGGGACGGGGACGTCAGGCGGCAGCGCTGGCTGGTCTTCGCCGACGGGGCCGAACTGGAACGGCTGCGGGAGATGCGCAGGGCATCGACGGAACGGGCCAGGGCCCGGGAAAGAGCGTGGAACCGGGTCGTGGATTCCACGGACTGAATCTATGAGGATAGTTCATCAATGAGTTGTCGATGCGCCAGCGCAGCTCGTAGCGCCTCAGGGCGGTCTCCGCCGTCCGCATGCCGTCGCCGCCCTCGTTGGACAGGAGCATCCAGTGCAGCGCCTCCCCTCCCTTCGCGACGCGCTTCGGCGGGTTCTCCTCGATGGCGGAGACCACCGTCACGGGCAGCGGGCGCCTGTCCTTCGCGTCCCTCGGCGCCGCGATGTCCAGTTCCGCGCAGCGCAGCGTCAGCGTGGCGACGCGCGCTTTCCGGGCCTTCGGCCCGCCGCGTTCGGGAACGGTGATCCTGCGGTGGCCGACCGGCTCCAGCGCGGCGACATGCTCCCACAGGCACCTTTCGTCGCCGTCGGGCAGCGCCACGCGCCGCTTCGCCGAGCGGCTCGCCCGCACCAGCAGCGCGGCGCCGGTCCGGTCCGCTTCGCGGAGAAGGGCCCAGAAGTCGCCTTCGCGGTCACAGACGCTCACGACCTTCGCGTCCGGGCAGGCCTCCGCGAGCTCTCCGGCCCGCCGCAGCCCGTCGATCCAGCGGGCGCTGTCCCTGTCCGGCCGCCGCCGGAAGTCCGCGTCGAGCGTGAACAGCCCGAGCGGGCGTCCGCTGCCGTTCAGTGCCACGCCGCAGTGGGCGAGGATGCCGTCGGTGCCCTTTCCGCCGCCGCCGAGCCCGTCCAGCCCGGACGTCGCCGCCAGGGTGCCGTAGTTCAGCGCCGTCGTGTCCTGGACAGCCAGGATCACCGGCTCCAGGCGGCAGCGCTCCACCGTCGCCTCCAGGTGGGGTTCGAGTATGTCGTCCATGGTCACCCCAGCGTTCGAGAGCAGCCTGTAAGCCGCCTCCTGCTCCGCCCTGCCCGGAAACAGCTCCGGCACCGGCGCACCGGGCTTCCTGGTCCAGGCCGCTCCCATCGCGGCGATCCGGCGGCGGACCCGGCCGTCCGGATGGCTGCTCCGCGCGTATTCCCGCTCCGCCCAGTCGCCCCCGCGGTGCAGCGGTCCGGTATGCCCGAGCCTGCGCTCCGGCTCCGCCTGGAGAACCTTCCGCCAGTCCGGCTGCAGCGGCAGCGTCCACACGCTGCGACGGATGCCCGAACGCCGCCCGGAGGTCAGGCCGGGACATCTCTCCCAGCCCGCCGCCCTGTAACCCGTCCCGGCGTGCTCCGGACCCACGAGCGTGTAGGCGAGGACGGGGCGGACCCCGTAGAGGGCCTGCCAGTCGTCCGCCACGCGATCCGCCGCCAGCCGCAGCGCCAGGGAGGCGAGGCCGTGGACCCTCACGGAAGGTCTGATCAGGAAGCGGTGGTTGTTAAGGACGAGGCCCATGTTCGCGATCCGCGCCCGCGCCGACCAGCCGATGGCACCGTCCCGGGGCCCCAGCTGGCATGACGCCGGAACGAAGCCCAGACCGCCGAGCCGCCCCTGCGCGCCGCTCACGATCCAGTACCGCAGCTGCCCTCCCGGAGCCCGCCGCCAGCCCTCCGGATGGTGCGTCTCCATCATCGACTCCCAGCCGCGGCGGTCCGCCTCCGCCAACGGCTCCAGCCGCACCCCGCCGAGCGCGTCCAGAGCGCACTCGACCGGAGCGCCGCCAGGGTCGTCGGCGGCCGGTCGCCCGTTGGACGACGCGAAGCGCGGCGCCGCCTCCGGCAGCGTCAGGCCGAGCTCCTCCGCGAGCAGGGGAAGGACCCGCATCCCGGTGACCGTCGACGGCCTCCCGTCGTGGGTCAGCCAACCCTCCCGGCCGCTCAGCTCGCGGGCGAGGCCCGAACGCGTGACGCCGCCGCGGAGGCATTCGTTCCCGAGCCACTCGACCGTGGCAGGGGAAATCTGTCTGAGACCGATATACATGGTCCCCGATTCGCATGGATCCGATCTCTAGTCAAGTATGCGGTAGTGACAGGTCAGGCAGGCCGTCTCCGGAGACCGCGATGTCCAGTGCCCGCACGAGTTCGGCGTCGGAGTCCGCCCGGTCGGGCATACGGGCGAGCCCATCAGTGAACGCCGCGCCACCTTTATCGTCGGGGTCGGGCAGGATCCCCGCCCGCATGAGGAGACCGTCGATGTCCCTGACCAGATCGCGGCCGTGAATGGCATCGCTCCGGGGAACCCGCCGGGTGACGGCGATGGCGAGCTGAAGCGCGGCGTTTTTCCGGTCCATGTCCGAAGGTGGCGTGATCGCCGTTGTGGGCGCGGCCGATGGACGCCCCGCGATGCCGTCCGGGGTCCTGCCCGCCGCACGGGCCTGCGCCACGCGGCCGCAATGCGAGGGGCTGGACCTGATCGGCCGCAACCGGAACCCGCCGGGCACCCGCGGGCTGCACATGCGCTCGATGCTGGTGGTCGACGGCGATGGCGTTCCGCTGGGCGTTCCCCACGTGGAGTACAGCGCGCCGGACGACGCTACCGGAAAGACCGGGCGCTGGCTGCGGGGCCTGCGGGCGGCCTCGGCGCTGGCCGGCGACGCCGGGGACGTGCGTCCGCTGGTGGCCATGGACCGCTAGGCGGACGTGTCCGGCCCGTTCGTGGAGCGGCAGCGGCCCGGAAACGTTGACATCCTCGTGCGGGGGAGGCACGACCGCAGTCCCGGCAGAGAGGCTCCGAAGCTGTTCGGGGCCATGCGGGCAGCATCGGTACGGGTCCGGGCGGAGCTGGAGATACCGCGGGCGTCGGCGCGAAGCGGGGGTGGTGGTCGGCCGAAGGCGGCCCGTTAGGCACGCAGGGCACGGATGACGCTGCGCTGGCGGCGGCTGGCGTGCCGGCGCCGCGACGTCAGGGGAGCTGGAGATGTGAACCGCGCACCTGCGCACCTGCGGGAGGACACGCCACCAGCCGAAGGCGGCCGGCCCCTGGAGTGGATGCTGACGGCCAGCGTGCCGGTGAGAGGCCGAGAGGACGCGCTGGAGACCGTCCGCCTGTACCGGCTTCGCTGGCGCATCGGGGACTGGCACCGGATTCTCAGTTTGGGCTGCCGGGTGGAGGCCGCGCAGGGCCGCGCGGCGGACCGGATCGGGCGGGCGGTCACCGTCCGCGCCGTCATCGCATGGAGGCTGGCGGCCATTACCCGGCCGGGACGGGAGGCGCCAGAGCTGCCCACCGACCTCCCGTTCACGGAAACCGGGATCATGGCGATGGAGGACCTGGCGGAGGAGCGCGGGCTGCCCGCCCCGCGGACCGTTGGAGCCGCCCTGCCCGTCATCGCCGTCTTCGGCGGCTACATGAACCGAAAGCTGACGTCCCCCCCGGACACCAGACCTTCTGGAAGAGATACACCTACCTCATGGCCGTCGCGAGAGGCTGTGAGCTCTTGCCCGGACGAAGCAGGGGCCCGCCGGATCCCGGCACATGAAGCCCTGAGCCAATCCGTGTGTAATGGGCAGGCCCGGCACTGGCGTCGTTGGTCCATCCCTTGCGTTCGCGCAAGCCCCTCGCTGAGCAGGTGCATCCCGACCCGCATACGAATCGGATAGCAGTGAATCCTCCCGTGTAACCAATCGTAAGTGGCGTTCCAGGGGGCACTTTTGCCATGCGGATGGGCCAGCGATGACGGTTACAGTCCGTCTCTACCATGTCGAGGGGTGGCAAGTCGGCGGTTCAACGAGACTGGTTCGCGCTTGCCGCAGCGGTCATGCGATGGTTATGTCGGCGTATAACATTGGAGGTTCACATGCATTCCGCGCATCTGTGCAGGGTCAGCGGCTCAGTCGTGCTCACGGTGCCACCAGCACTTCTCGACCTTCTCGAACTCCGGGCCGGTGCTAGAGTGGATATCGGTGTTGAGGACGGCCGCCTGATCGTCGTGCCACGGAACCGCCCGAGCTATTCGCTCGAGGAATTGCTGGCGCAGTGCGATGAAGCCGCGCCAGCCGACGATGGAGACCAGGCCGTAGCTCAATGCCCGGCCTGTCGGCAGCGAACTGCTGTAATGCAGCGGGGCGAGATCTGGCGTGTCAACCTCAATCCCACGTCCGGTCATGAACAGCGCGGGACTCGGCCAGTTGCGATCGTTTCGCACGCATCCTTTCAACAGGTTGACCAGGACGCCGGTCGTCCTTCCGACCGCCACGGGAGGAAACTTCGCACGACGGCGCGGCTTTGCGGTTTCGCTGGATGGCGCGGGCACCTGGACGGTCGGCGTGATCCGCCGCGGACAACCATGCAGCCTAGATCTCGATGCCCGGAACGGGAAACGTATTGAATCCGTTCCGACGTCCATCATGGAAGATGTGCTTGCCCGCCTCGCCGCGATCCTGTCCTAACCCTCAACGGCTGTGTTCCCCAACTGTCACATATAATCAGTTAACTCTACCGGTTCTCCTTCTGTCTGATTCGCATCGACCTGCATGTGAATCCGGCAGGATTGCTCACATTCCCGCTTTGACCAGGGACAGGTGACATGCCTTGGAAAGGCGGTGTCGGACGGAAGCCCGCCGACGCGCTTCGGGGGGAACCGGCCCCAACAGCACCGTAGGCGCCGCCTCATCCTGTCGGCCATATGTACAGTACGCGTCAGGCGAGACCCCGAGTCCGGATCAAGGGCGATGGCGGCGTGCCATGCATGCCTGCACAGCGACGGCGTATGGTCCCGGGACGCGTTAGCACCCTCAGCTGCATGACACGGGCCCGGAAACATTCGAATCCCATTCCCTTCGTGACAGCCCCGCGTCCATGGGTGGGTTGGTCACGCTGCCCTACCTGATTGTCGACATTGCCGTCGGCATCGGAACCACGACCAAAGGCCACCTGCCCTAACGGTTCGCAACACGTGCACGCCGTCCGCCCCGACGCCCCGACTGCACAACCTCTTCAAGCCCTGCGCGGAGAATCACGCTCATGGGATGATCTGGGGCATCAGCGCCATAAGCGTTGAGCAGCACCGCAATGGCTTCCTTTGGGACAAACTCCGAAGGTAGCCTGATCGCCCAATCCAGAAATATGGACCGACATTCGGCCGTTCCGATCCCTTCAATATGGTAAGCATCCCAGATGAGGCGATTGCTGTCGATGTCATCAAGCTTCATTCATCCACCGGGTCATTCATGCAACCTCAATATCATACCCGTCTGCAGCCGCCGGAATCCAGCCGGTTATCAGGCGGGGCACAAGCCTACCATTTTGCCTTCTCTGGATCAGCGCCTCAGCATATCATTAGTTGCCATTTCAGGACAGTGGCTGTAGGCGCTTCCTGTCTGGAATGGGAAGCCTGGGATGAGCAGGAGCCTGAAGCGGGTACGCAACGCGCTCAGGGCAGCGGGACTGGATGCTGATATTCGTGAGATGCCCGGCAACACCCGTACCGCGGCACAGGCAGCGGAAGCCGCCGACTGTCATCTGGACCAGATCATGAAGTCCATCATATTCAGGGGAGAACGGAGCGGTGAAGCGATCCTGTTTCTCACCGCCGGTGGAAATCAGGTCGATCCGATCAAGGCAGGCGTAGTTGCGGGAGAGCGCCTGATCAAGGCTGACGCGGATCTGATTCGGTCGCAGACTGGATTTGCCATCGGTGGCGTCGCCCCGGTGGGTCATCTGAATCCCATTCGCACCTACCTTGATGAACGCCTTCTGGAATTCGATATGGTCTGGGCCGCGGGCGGCACACCGCGACACATATTTTCCATTGATCCAGGCGAAATTCAGCGGGTGACAGGAGCGCAAGCTGCGGATTTTCTGGTGGAAAAGGTCCAGGACTGACATCACAATGTGGCAGACAGGCACCTGACGGGCTGGACTGTAACAAGGCTGCTTCTCAGTTTCTGGATGTCCACCTGCATTCAATGGCCGCGATAGAGGTCCGGTCGTCCGTGTATCACCTGCCAAAGTTCACCGATCGAATTACCGTCCCACCTGGCGCCTGAAACGCGGCGCGGCTGGAACCTCTCCCCTGAGCCAAAGGATCTGCCGCCTAGATCCGTAACAGGAACGGGATCTGTCAGGATATCCAAAGCTCTTGGGAAGCCTTGCTCCACAGTTCCATCGATGTTCAGCGATGGGTGTTGGAGTTCAATATCACCCCTTCACCTCTCAATATGTCTGGAAGCGCCAACCCCTGCCACAGTCAGCCCGAGAAATGCTGTCGAGACTCTATCTGCACTGAAGTGGTTTTCACTTCCCAGCACATGACTCCGAATCGATCCTCAGCAGTCGCGATATCGGCAGGCCGATGACATGGCGGTCCCCTCGCTTCGACAGTCTGGCTACCATGACCGTTTCGCACATCCTGTGCCAATGAACCGGAACCCCGCCATAACAAGGGCTGCCTCTCGTACGGATACGGACAACCGAAAAAATGTAAATATTTTTTACATTGAGCCTTGACCTTCAGGCGGAGATACCCATCTGTTGCAATGTGAATGTGAGTCACATTCGTCAAAACATAAGGAGACACAAAGATGAGTTCTGTCGCAACATGGCCCTCTCAGGCGGAAGCATGGCTCGACGAGCGTGGCAAAGGAGCCTGGATTGCCGCAATGGTGCTGGGTTTCATCGTCTTCTGGCCGATCGGCCTTGCCCTTCTTGCCTACCTGATCTGGAGCAAACGCATGTTCAATGGAGCCTGTAAGCAGCGCCGCAGCTACGCCAAGCACAAGCGCGGCCGTCGGTTCGAAGAAACCGGGAACGCAGCTTTCGATGCCTATAAGGCAGAGACCCTTCAGCGCCTTGAGGACGAACAGGACGCGTTCGAAGCATTTCTTCAGCGTCTACGCGAAGCCAAGGACAAAGCCGAGTTCGATCAATTCATGGAAGATCGGGCAAAAACCGCGAATGCCGCTTCATCCAAAGACTAGGCCACCTTGTTCAAAGACATCTTTCCTGCAGGCCCCCAAGGCGGGGCCTGCCTACATACAGCGAGCGGCCGCACGATGACAGTCGACAGTCCTGCACACTGGGACCTGCCTGATCCGGAAACCAATCCCGAACTCTACTCAAACGTGCTGCCTAAGCGGTTCTTTGCCTGGATAGCGGATACCGCCCTGATTGTCTTTTTCACCGTATTGAGCCTGCCATTAACCGCTTTCACCGCACTATTCTATTTGCCAGCAATGTACCTGGCCATCGGCCTTGTATACCGGACGCTCACACTTGCGTCGGGGTCTGCGACCTGGGGAATGCGCCTGACGGGTATAGAACTCCGCACGCATGAAGGAAGAGAGTTCGATCTACGGATGGCACTGCTTCACACGCTCGGGTTTTCGATCTCCATTTCGGTTGTGGTTCTTCAGATCCTGTCCATAGCACTGATGCTGACCACACAGCGCGGTCAGGGGTTGACGGATCTGATTCTTCGAACGACGGCGGTGAACAGGACGCATTCTGGCTGACCCCAGAAGGTCACACGCAATTTGCACCCATTTCCATCCTGAAACACGACGTCTTGCTACCAGTCATCAGATTCCACACCGGGAACGTTCAAATCTCCTGGAGCCGAGCTCGTGAAGATTTTCCGGATGGCGCAAGGCGTCTTCGCGGGAAACAGACAGGTGGGCAAGCGCAGGGAAGGTACCCGAGCAAAGCTCTTCACGCATGATCGCCCATCATCCTTACCAGCCAGAGCGGCATACCTCCCGGTCGGCTGAACATCAATATTGGTGTTCCGCTCGTACAGCTTCACCGGACATCGCCGTCGCTCACGCCGTGGTCGCGATGCGCCGAAACAAAGCGTAATGGCGAGGCTTTCCCGCAGGCAATGCATGCATTCCATGCAATCCTCCCTGGCAGAAGCGACGGATCATGCTCATCGGCACAACAATTCCCTGGCCAGTCCCTATCGCGGGGCACCCACATGGCGCCCGATTCCCTCTGGCCGTGGCAATGCCGCATGAGCGGCCTCAACCGTGCCAAGCCGACGGGCAACCTGGGAGGTCGGCTCGGAAGAACGCCGCGTTTCGAGGGAGACGTGAATCAGTATGTGCTCACCCGTCGCGCAGAGCCGCTCACCCTCCCAAAGCTGATGAAAGATATGCATCTTCTTTCCACGGCCTTCCAGGCAGATTGTGCTCACTCGAATACGCGCCCCAGCGTGGATCTCATCAAGATGACGAATATGGGTCTCGGCGGTGAAGTAACTGTTTCCGGAAGCCACGTAGTCGGCGTCACATCCCACAATGCGCATGAAGCGATCCGTGGCGTCACCGAACACCTGAAGGTATTTCGCCTCGTTCATGTGGCCGTTGTAATCGGTCCAGTCGAGCGGAACGGCTTGGCTGGCGGTCTCAATCGGTGCGCCAATGTCGGTGATATCGGAGTAATCGAGAACGGCACCGCTGCGTTCGTGCAGGGCCGCCTCAGCTCGGCGAAGCAGCTTGCCCGCACCCCAGTCCTGCGCCTTCAGTGCACGCAGCAAAGCAACGAGATTACCGTCACGGATTCGTTCCAGTTCACGGATTGACCGCGTGCCTGACTGGTCGTCGGACTGCTTCCCGATCATGTCCACCAGATCCGGCGTCAGATCCGGTACATCCATCAGTTTCGACCAAGGCCATTTGAGCGTCGGGCCGAACTGCTTGATGAAGTGGCGCATCCCGGCCTCTCCGCCCGCAATCCGGTAGGTCTCAAACAGGCCCATCTGCGCCCAGCGCAGTCCAAAGCCATAGCGAATCGCGTCGTCGATTTCCTCCGTCGTCGCAATTCCATCCTTGACCAGCCACAGAGCCTCGCGCCAAACCGCCTCCAGAAGCCGGTCTGCAATATGGGCTTCGATCTCCGTACGCACCAGCAGCGGATGCATGCCGATCTCGGCAAGGATGTTTCGTGCGGCCTCAAGGCGTTCATCCGCCATTGCCTCCGTCGGCACCAGCTCGACCAATGGAAGCAGATAGACCGGGTTGAATGGGTGCACGACCATGATCGCTTCCGGATGCCGAGCGCCTACCACCAGTTCCGATGGCTTGAATCCGGAAGTTGACGAGGCGATGGTCACCCGTCCGGCTTCCTGCGTCTGTATCCGCCCATAGACCTCTTGCTTCAATCCAAGCCGTTCCGGAACACTTTCCTGAATCCAGTCAGCGTCCCTGACAGCATCCTCAATAGAATCGAAGAAGACGAGCGGTCCCTCTTCCGGCATCGGCGCATCGGCGAGCCCGGGCAACGAGCGGCGGGCATTCGCCATGACCGCGTTAACCTTGCGCTCGACTTCAGGATCCGGATCGAAAATTCGGGTCTCCCATCCCATAAGCGCGAAACGGGCGGCCCAGCCGCCACCAATCACCCCACCGCCAATAATCGCCGCAATCCGACTCATGCCCGCCTCCGTCCTTCCGGTCCACCAATGTGATATCACTAAGCGCCGAACGTCGCCAAACTATGAAAGCGGGAGCGACCGGCGAGGAAAGCCTACCGGGTCAGGTCGCGGTGGGTGCACGCTTGACCAGCCCCAACCCGGCGCGTACCTCTTCAGGCCCGATCACGCGAGCACCCATGTTGGAGATTATGGTGACCGCGCGTTCGACCAGCTGGGCATTCGTGGCCAGAACGCCGCGATCCAGCATCAGGTTGTCCTCCAGACCCACGCGCACGTTTCCGCCAGCCAGTACAGTCGCCGCAACATAGGCCATCTGGTTTCGGCCCAACGAGAATGCCGAAAACGTCCAGTCGGTCGGCACGTTGTTTATCATTGCGATAAACGTGTTTAGATCGTCCGGTGCGCCCCAGGGCACGCCCATGCACAGCTGGACCAGTGCCGGTGTTTCGAGAATTCCATCTTTCACAAGCTGTTTCGCATACCAGAGATGGCCGGTGTCGAACGCCTCGATTTCCGGTTTCACACCCAGTTCAGTCATCATGCGGCCCATTTCCCGCAACATACCGGGCGTGTTGCACATCACGTAGTCAGCCTCAGCGAAATTCATCGTACCGCAGTCAAGGGTGCAGATTTCGGGCAAACACTGCCTGATATGCTCGACCCGTTCGGCCGCACCCGCCATGTCGGTTCCCGATTCGTTCAGCGGCAGCGGGCGCTGCGTTGGCCCAAAGACAAGGTCACCTCCCATTCCGGCGGTGAGGTTCAGCACGACATCCACATCCGCATCCCGGATACGGTCCGTAACCTCCCGGTAGAGTTCCAGCCGCCGCGAAGGCGCACCAGAGTCAGGCTCACGTACGTGACAATGCACCACCGCCGCGCCCGCTTTCGCCGCATCTATGGCGTTGTCGGCGATATCCTTCGGCGAGCGGGGCACATGTGGGCTGCGGTCCTGGGTACTACCTGCTCCAGTTACTGCACAGGTAATGAACACTTCCCGATTCATGGCCAATGGCATCTGCGATTCCTCCCTCGTTTCATGGCGAGTAGGATGGATATGCATGCCTGCGCAAGTCCGTTTGCGCCCGCACGCGACGAGCCCCGCCACCAACCACTCCGATTGAGTTGCCGCCTGCCACCTTCACAGCCCAATTGTCGGGAGATGATCAATCAGGCAAAGGAACAATCCCAATGACACGCATACCGGTCGCAACCTGTCGATTAGGGCATGACTTCGGCTTTGGGGCATAGGGAAATATAGGTTACCGGAATCTCTACATACTGCACCACACGCAAATTGGTCACGACAATTTATCTACATAATGCGCCATTCTGGAATTTTCTGCTACATGATGATAATTCCTGTTCGATGCATTACATTCTGCAAAGACCTTACTCTCAGGTTGAGCTGGTCGTGATCAATATTCATGCCGCCAATCCCACGGCTCCTGTGCCTGATACATCAGCAGAGGAGTTCCGTCTCCGATAATGGCCGACACCGCTATACAACACCTCCCGGACATGTGGGTGCCTGTAGGCTTCATAGATCCCGTACCGACACCTGTCTGCGGTATAGTCAGCGCATCATTCCTTTCCGCATCTGACCATAGCGCCCGACATCCGCCAAGGGTAGTTCTGGGCTCCAGGTGGCCAACGCACCAAATGCTTCACTACACAAAGTCTTCGGTCGGGAGATAGAATCGCCATCACGTTGTCGAAAACGGGATAGAAACCAGTATGAACATCGCTGAACTAACCAGGAAAATTTCCCGAGCATTCCCATGCGCCTTCTGATTTCCTTCGCCGCGCTGTTCATTTCAGCCATCCTATTGCAACTTTCATCGGGTGGGGTCGGGCCGCTTGACGCGCTTTCGGGCCTGCAGCTGAACTTCACGAAAGCCGAAGTCGGTATGCTGGGCTCAGCGCATTTCATCGGCTTCTTTGGCGGCTGCTGGTACGCACCGCGGCTGATGGGTAGCATTGGCCATTCACGCACCTTCGCCGTGTTCACCGCCATGGGTGCGATGGGTCTTCTGGCACATACTATGGGACAGAATCCGTATTTCTGGGCGCTTCTGCGGATCGCATCGGGATTCTGCGTCGCCGGCTGCTACACAGTCATAGAGGCGTGGCTTAACGCCAAGATCACCAATGAGATCCGTGGCCGTGCCATGGGAACCTATCGGATCGTCGACACGGGCGGTTCACTCGGAGCACAGCTGCTGATCGCGGTTCTGGAGCCGGTGCACTACGTCTCATACAACATTCTGGCACTATTCTGCTGCGCTTCGCTTCTACCATTGACCCTCACCCGTGCCAGCCAACCCGAGACGCCTGCCGCGCCGCGTCTCAGGCCGGGTCTTGCCTGGGGATGCTCCCCCCTTGCCGTTGTCGGCGTGCTTGTGGCCGCCCTGTCAGGGGCTTCGTTCCGCATGGTCGGCCCAGTCTACGGACAGGAGGTTGGGCTGGCCATCGATCAGATCGCATATTTCCTTGCAGCCTTCGTTCTCGGAGGTGCCATCGCGCAGTATCCGCTTGGCTGGCTTGCCGACAAATACGATCGCCGATGGGCGTTGATATGGCTTTCCGGAGCCGCGATCGGATCATGTGCACTCACAATCTCGATGAGTGGCAGCGGCACGGCGGGAGTGATGTTCGCAGCCGGACTGTTCGGATTCACCACCTTCCCGATCTATTCACTCTCCGCGGCGCACGCACATGACTTCGCGACATCGAACCAGCGGGTCGAACTTTCCGCGGCTCTGCTGTTCTTTTTCGCCCTTGGCGCAATCGTCAGCCCCTATCTGGTCGCGAGACTTGTAGGGACCTATGGGCCAAGCGCATTGTTCGTTCTGGTGGCTCTGGGACATGTCGGGCTGATCGCTTTCGGCCTAGCCCGAATGACGGCACGGCCAACTCGCGAGTGGCGCACGCCATATCTCTACTCCCCGCGTACATCGTTTCTCATCGGCAGGCTCATGAGGCACCTGCGCGACGTCAACGGCGACCGGAAGTAGGCTTTGATGCCGAATGCCCCCGGAAGCTGGCATATCGGGGTCACAGATATCCAGCCGCGTGGCTTAACTTCTGGGCAGTCGCGCTTTCTGCGCTTGCGAATGCCAGTGTTTTCCGACTAGCTTCCCTCCGCACCGGAATTCAACTTCGTTTCAACACAACAGACTGACTCCGCAGGAACCCTAGAGACCACACCCATCGATACAGCGCCCTGCGGAAACCCCTGAAGCGGGCGGTCATTAGCGGCAGGCAAGGAACGCATGGAACGCATCCTCATCACCTCAGCGATTCCCTACATCAACGGGATCAAGCATCTGGGCAATCTTGTTGGCAGCCAGTTGCCAGCTGACCTTTATGCCCGCTTCATGCGTGCCCGCGGACACGAGGTGATGTTCATCTGCGGAACCGACGAGCACGGCACACCAGCCGAGCTGGCCGCAGCCAAGGCTGGCAAGCCTGTGGCCGAATACTGTGCCGAGATGTGGGCCACGCAGAAAAATCTCTCTGATGGTTTCCGCCTCAGCTTCGACAAATTCGGGCGTTCGTCATCGCCACAGAACCATCGTCTGACGCAGTACTTCGCGGGGCGTCTGGCCGACAACGGACTCATTCGGGAAGTCGCCGAGAAACAGCTCTATTCCAACGCCGACAGGCGGTTCCTGCCCGATCGGTATGTCGAGGGCACCTGCCCCGCCTGTGGCTACGACCGTGCCCGCGGCGACCAGTGCGAGAACTGCACCAAACAGCTTGATCCCACGGACCTGATCGAACCACGTTCGGCAATTTCGGGCTCGACCGATCTGGAACTGCGCGAAACCAAGCATCTTTATCTGCGCCAGTCGGCGCTTAAAGAGCAACTGGACAACTGGATAGGCTCAAAAGTGGATTGGCCACTCCTGACCACGTCGATCGCGAAGAAATGGCTGCATGACGGAGACGGATTGCAGGATCGCGGCATCACGCGTGATCTTGACTGGGGTGTACCGGTTCGCCGCGGGGAAGATCCGTGGCCGGGCATGGAACACAAGGTCTTCTATGTCTGGTTCGATGCCCCAATCGAATATATCGCCGCGACCAAGGAATGGGCGGATGGCGAAGGGCTGGACGATGCTGCCTGGCACCGCTGGTGGCGAACCGACGAAGGTGCCGACGATGTGCGATATGTTCAGTTCATGGGAAAGGACAACGTGCCGTTCCACACACTGAGCTTTCCAGTCACCATTATCGGATCGGGAGATCCCTGGAAGCTCGTCGATTACATCAAGTCTTTCAATTATCTGAACTATGATGGTGGCCAGTTCAGCACATCACTCGGCCGTGGCGTGTTCATGGACCAGGCGCTCGAGATCCTTCCGGCGGACTGCTGGCGCTGGTGGCTGCTCTCACACGCTCCCGAGAACTCGGACAGCGAGTTCACATGGGAGAATTTCCAGGTTTCGGTCAACAAGGATCTTGCCGATGTCTTGGGCAATTTCGTCAGTCGCGTGACCAAATTCTGCCGCTCGAGATTTGGCACTTCTGTTCCGGACGGTGGAGATATCGGAGAGCGCGGGAAAGCGCTTACCGCAGAACTGGAACGGCGTCTCGCCGCCTATCAGGGACATTTGGAGGCAATCGAGATCCGAAAGGCTGCTAACGAGCTGCGGGCAATCTGGGCAGTTGGCAACGAGTATCTGCAGGACGCCGCTCCCTGGAGTCTATATAAGGAACATCCCAAGCAGACCGCGGCCGTCATCCGTCTTTCGCTAAATCTGGTCCGGCTATACGCGGTGCTGTCATCGCCGTTCATTCCTGACGCCTCAGCGACGCTTCTTTCAGCGCTGCGAACGGAGAACGATGCCTGGCCTGAGGACATTCACTCGGCGCTCTCCGCCCTCCCTGCGGGACACGCATTCACCGTTCCGGACAACCTGTTCCGCAAGATCGCTGACGTTGAGCGCGAGGGCTGGCAAAGGCGTTTCGAAGGAAAACGCGAATGAAACGCGATCCGGGGTTGCCGACCATGATTTCCGCCATTAAACGGATTGGTGGAGACGTGGCCGAGTGGTCGAAGGCGCTCCCCTGCTAAGGGAGTAGGCGGGGAACCGCCTCGAGGGTTCGAATCCCTTCGTCTCCGCCACTTGCGTATCGCAAAACTGAGATGAGGTCCCTTGTGGGGCCTTTTTTCTTTGGCTCTTTTGATAATTCGTAGCGAACGGAGGGCTCCGCGGTGCGGTTTTCGGTGGCGCGCATGCCGCCGAACCCGCTTCGGAGGCGGTTCGGGAGGCTGGTGAACGACTGGCGGGCAGCGCTTCGGGCGGCCCGGATGGGGCCGCCGCGTGGCCTGCTTCATGATCCGTCAGGTGAGCGCCATCGGCCTCCGCCGCAGGCTGCGGGCGCTGGCCCAGCACCCCTGCGCGGTCATCACCGGGTACGGATCGGCCCCGCGGCGCTGGAAGAAGAGAAGATAGTGGTCCAGGTATTTCGTCGCCACGCCGTTGAAGCGGCGGATCCATCCCTTCAGGTGGCTGTGGAGGCTGTTCACCGTCTGGATGTGAAGGGAGCCTTGCCCCCTGCCGCCCTTAAGCTCCGTGTGCGACGTCCCGCGCTCCGCCGCCAGCGCGGCGTAGGCCTGATGGGCGTCCGTGACCAGGACGGAGCCCTCCGGTCGACGGGGTCGCTCAACAGCCGGCGGAGGTCGTCCACCGACATGCGCCCGAGGCAGGCGGAACGCAGGCATGTCCCCCGCTGCCTGTCGGTGGCGGTGAGGACGCAGACCTTTTCCTTTGATATCCCGCGCTTTTTCGACTTCCGGCCACGCTTCCGGGCGGGCCGGGGAAGGTCCCCGCGCTGCCCCCTGAAGGACAGCCTGAAATACGTCTCGTCGGCCTCGACGACGCCGGAGAGCCTCGGCCCGGGCATGCGGCTCAAGGCGTTGAGAACCTTGTGACGCCAGGCGAAAGCCGTCGGCAGGCTGATGTCCATCCTCTTCACGATGACCGGCAGCGACAGGCCCTGGAACATCAGCTTTATGTAGAGCGCCCAGGTCGGATCGTCCTTATGGGAGTAGTGGCGGACCGTCCCCGTCCTGGCGGAGAAGGTGCGCCCACAGCTCCGGCACCTGAATCTCCGCTTCCCGCGGACCGATCCGTTTCTGCGGATGTCCGCGTGACCGCAGTGCGGGCATTTCGACGGGTCCGGCGGCTCTCCGGCGTCGGCTTCGGAGGGTTCGGCGAGAAGCGTCCGCTTCATTTCCCGCCTTTCGGCACTGACGGACGAGGCGATGAGGTTCCTTATCGAGATCATGGGGAACAGATGGCGAACCATGATCGCGGACGCAAGGCCTTCGGACGGATTATTTCGGAAAAATTCCGTTTTTCCGCAATGTGTTGCCGGAATCCCGCCGGATCGCACTACAAGTCTTCTGAAGAGCCTTTTCTTTTTGTTTCGAAAGGGGTTTAGCGAAGCCACCCGACTTCCGGAGACTGGCGTTTCCGCCGAAATCGGTCTCTGAACGCCCCGCGCCTCTTTCCATCCGCCCTTAATCCAAATCGAGACGGATTCAAAAAATGACGTATTTACAGCGTGTTGGCGAAATCGAACTGCGCCGCAGTTGAAGGAGGTTCGTCTGCTCTCGGTGCGAACCAAGACACCCGAAGGCGGCGTGGTTGTGCGGGGTGAAGCGCAATTCGGAAATGGAAATGACCGATCTAATGGACCAAGCAACGAAACATGTCGTGCTCATTGGATCGTTGTTAAATCCAGTCAGCCTGCGCATGGTACTCTGTATTTCGAAAATGTCATCCGCAGATGATTGTAATTCAACTTTCAAAGAGGGATGCTTGTCGCCGATCCGCAGAAGCCGCTTGATAGCGAACAGGTTTGCTAAGTTTCTTGATCTGACCATCCGAAGTGCCGCGTTTCAGCCATGCGTTAACTTGCGCCTTCTCCAATTCTAGACGCACTGCGATGTCCTCGACCTTCAATGGGTCTTCACCGGTCAAATCTAGGAGACGCCGAAGAAACAGTGCGTAGAAGCCGATCGCAGGCTCCGGAGATGTGGTGTCAAGATCATTGTTTTCGATGGACTCGCTTTCGGTTGGGTTTTCGGCAGCCCCACCTTCACTCCCTGGTTCAGTGGTCGTCGCGCCGGTCTTAGTGTCAGAAGGTGTGATCGACGCCTCAGATTGCAACAGTGGCAATCCTCCTGCCTCTTGTGTTGCGATATCCCCGTCGGAGACCATCTCCCACAAGTTTGAAAGTGCCGGAATTTCTTTCGGAAACCAACGCGCACCTTGCTGAACTAGTGCTGCGTTGCCCGATTGGGGACTATCCTTCGTCTTCACCCAGAGTGACACCCAATCGTGTTTCAGGTCTTCGATAGCTCCGTTCCAAGTGCCTCCCTTTTTGGGTGTGCTGTTCACGACCACGGCTGCATCAGATAGACAGTAGATATACTTGTTTCTTCCCATCGCCTTACCGACGTTGAAACCCGTCTCCGGGTTGAACGGCGAAACCAGAACCAAGTCACCAGCGAGCAAGTATTTGCGATACTTGGCAGATGTAGCTGCCCGAAGAAGGTTGTTGGCCATTACTCCGACTGCTGTTCCCTCACCTGCGAGGGCGCCGAGCATCGCGCTTTCGTCAACGCCTCGGGCACCGCCGGAGACCACAGAGAATCCTTGGTGGGCGGCGGAACGGGCGAGGTTGATCGAGAAATCTAAATCGTCTTCGTCGGCGTTACGGGAACCCACCACCGCGATACCGCCCTTATTGAGCAGCGCTTTATTTCCACAACCAAAGAGGACGGGGGGAGAGTCCAGCCGCAACCTTCGCTTTAGCCTCTCCGGATAATCCGGTTCGGATCGGGTAACTATCCATAGTCCAGCCCGTTGCCATTTCTCGAAAGCAAGACCCAGTGCTCCGCCACGATCCAAGAGGCCTTCAATTCGTTCGAGAGTGATAGTTCGGTCCATCCAACTCGAAAGAAGGGATTTCGGATCTTCCTTTAGCAGTCGCGATGGTTCCATCTCATGGTTCTTCAGCCAGAGAGCAAACCGTCCCCACTCCTTGACCGAAAGTGGCTTGGCGTCAGTCTTGCCAAACGGGACTGTGAGGAGGATCACCGCTTGTGCTTGGGCGAAAATGTTCATTCTAGGCCCCAATACTCGAGGTTGCGAGAGCACAGGGCCAAACGGGGCCACTGCCAGCTTTTCTAAGAAGGGCAGCGATAATCGTTAGCGTCCAGGCAGAGTCGACGACGTCATCCACTAACAACACGGACCCTTTGGGCACCGGTCCGTCGATTCCAAAGACACCGTCTAGGTTCCTGCATTGATGAAATCTATTTTGCTGCACTTTCTGTTGTTCGTTCCCCCTGATCTTCTTTACCACTTGTTTGAACGGCAGTCCCAGTGCGTCAGCAAGACGGCGAGTGAAATCGGGAACGAGAGCAGGGTTGTTCAGCGAGGGCACACAGGTAACCCAAGCCGGTCTGGGCGTGGGTTTCCAGCGATCCTCCAGCATCTCTACGACAGCATGTACAAGCTCATCGCGGAAGTGTCCAGTGTGCTTGTCATCGGCGACCAACCGTCCCCAGCCCGCGTCTCCCCATCGTGACAAGATACGACCGGTTTCGGCGCGTAGTTTTGACGCGATATTCCCGCGAAGACCATATTCTGGAAGCGCGTCCTTTGCGATCTGTTTGTTGCACTCAAGTTCCAGTTCCGCGTGACGAAGGTATCGCGCAGCTGAGATAGCCATATCACGGGTAAAATTGGGGTCCACGATCGATCGCCGCAAGCATCTGTCGCATTTTCCACATGGTTGGGGATCAGCGTCATCCAGTGCTTCTGCTAAGAACTCCATCAAGCAGTTCTCCGCTGCAACATAGCGCTGTACTTCTTCCCATTCGATTTCACGTTGTCCTGTTAACCGCGTGATCTTTGCATGGTCCATTCGATAGGGGACAGGGGTGCGCTGCCATATTGAGCCTGTCTTGATGACAGGTGCAGGGTTTTCTACCGATAGAAATTTGAGAACCTGCTCAATTTGGCCGCGCCTAAGGTTCACTGCACTTTCAAGCTGCAAGACGCTTAGTCCATCACTTTCCTCTAGGACCTTCAGAATGCTGAGGACCCACGTCTCCTTGGGGAACGCGCTTTTCCTGAAGTAATCATGGATATGTGCGTCCTCCTCGCCCGACAACAGCACACCGTCGGCATGGTCTATGGCACGACCTGCGCGACCGACCTGCTGGTAGTATGCAACGATGGAGCCTGGAGCTTGGTAGTGTATGACAAACCTGAGATCAGGTTTGTCATAGCCCATCCCGAGCGCGGTAGTTGCGACGAGAACCTTGAATTCGTTGTCTAGCAGTTTGCTTTCGAGATGCTGGCGATAGGCATCCGAGTCATCGAAACCCTCACCAACAACTCCACTAAAATACGCTCGGGCTTCGACACCATGCAACTGTAGCCAGTCTGCTACCTGTTTCGCGTCTCGCTTCGTAAGCGTGTAAACTATCCCGGTTCCAGGTAATCCGCCAACATGCTCGGCCAGCCAGGCCAAGCGGGCGGCTTGGGTTGGTAGCTGAACGGTTTGGAGGGCGAGGCTTCGCCGCATCAGGCTCCCACGCTGAATGCCGAAATTACCTAGCTGGTTCTGAACGTCATCGACCACGCGATTGTTGGCGGTTGCCGTGGTGCCGAGTATTGGGACATTCGCTGGAATGCGTTGCAGGATGTTAACAAGACGGCGATAGTCGGGCCGAAAATCGTGACCCCAGTCGGAAATGCAATGCGCTTCGTCTACCACCAGCAATCCAATCCTGCCTGCAATAGGTAGAAGAACCTTTTCGACGAATTCCTCATTTGCAAGTCGCTCAGGGGACACCAGGAGCGCATCTACTTCGTTTCTGCCAACTGCGCGCTCAATTGCAGGCCAATCGTCTCGATTCGTAAAGTTGACCGTTATCGCACGGACTCCGAGGCGTTCTGCGGCTTCGATCTGGTTGCGCATCAGTGCGAGAAGCGGCGACACAATTAGGGTTGGTCCGCGTCCGCGGTTGCGAAGGATGCGTGTCGAAATGAAGTAGACGGAACTCTTGCCCCAACCAGAGCGCTGCACGACTAGCAAACGTTCTCGTCGGTTAACGAGCGCGTCAATAGCCTCCCACTGCCCTTCGCGGAACTCAGCACTTGCGTCACACAGTGCGCATCTGAGAATTTCGAGAGCCGCGGCCCGATCAGTCACGAGTTCATCCTGTCATCGTCATGTCGAGCTGCCCTCAGAAAGTTTGGCCGCTTCACTGTTGATCACCATACTGATAATCAGTAACAACTCGCAGATCCGCGAACAAGCGGATTGACAGAGGAGGCAATCGATGAGCCGGCTATGTCCGCGAACAGCATGACCTTCGGCCAAGCGATTTCGAAGGCCCGCAAGGCACTAGGGTCCGTTGATATTTGAATATGAACGTCGGGTTCGAATCGGCTACGGTGCCCTTAACAAGGGCCGAAACGGCCATTCAGGCAACCGGGGCAGTATGATGGGCGAAGGCAGGCAGGTCCTGACGGATGACATGTGGGAACGGGTAGAGGACATCCTTCCGGGCAGACAGGGTGACCTGGGAGTGACGGCGGCGGACAGCCGTCTTTTCCCTGAGACGGTTCCATGGCGCACCCGGACGGGGGCCCGGTGGCGCGACCTTCCGGAACGCTTCGGAAAGTGGAACAGCGTCTCCAGACGGTTCCGGCGCCGGGTGGAGGGCGGCGTTTCCGGCCGTGTTTTCCGGAGGCTGTCCGGAGAGTTCGATTTCGGGTACGTCCGCGTCGGCGGCACGGTCATGGGGGGCCACCGGAAGGCAGCCGGCGGAAATGGGGAGCCTCGGGCCAGGGGCCCGCACATGTCGCTTGCCCATAGTTGACCTATGTTACGGGATCGCGGATTCCGCCTGATGTCGTGGCCCCCTTCGGCCTGATGTCGTAGTTCTCGCGGACATGCCTCCACATGACGGCCTGCGGAATGAAGTTGTTCAATCCCTTCCAGATGAGCTGCGCTCCGGGAAGGGGCTGGCGTTTCGAGGGCCGGAAGCCGACGAGGCGCGTCATGTCGGTGACGAAGCGGCCGATGGTCGGGATCTCTCCGGGCGGCGCGCCGGGATATCCGGCCCTCCGCCGCATCTCTTCCAGCGGCTCTGGTACCAGTCCCGGATCCGCCGCGCCCAGGCCCCGTCCGCCTCCCCCTCCGAGGAGAGGAGCAGCCATTCCAGCCCGTCGCTCCGGGAGGTGCCGGTGACCAGCACGGCGGTGACCTCCAGCGTCCCGTCGCCGCTTTCCGCGGGGGCGACCAGGCTGACGCGGGCGATCCGCATCTCGACCGGCACCCCGCGTTCGCGCCGGCCGCCGCGGGCGGCGACCCTGACGGTGTCCCGCGCATGTCACTATATATTAGTTGACTCCATAGGTCGCCCGTGCTACCTGATTCGCATGCAGGTCGGGATGCGCCATTTCGGGGAGGAAACGGTCGGGTGGCTGAGGTCCGCGGCGGCGGCGGGAGCCGGACGGCGCAGTCTGGCGGCGGGGCTGTGCGAGCGCGAGGACTGGACCAACGCCGCCGGAGCGCCGTGCCTCGCTTCCGCCCGGCTGGCCCTGCCGAAGATCGCGGAGCGCTACGGCATCACCCTGCCGCAGGCCGGATCGCCGGTGGCTCCCGGCAGACCGCTGCCGGAGCATCCCGACGTCCGGTTCTCCGGCACGCTCGCGGAGCTCGGCGGTGTCGGGCTGGAGATGGCGGAGACGGCGGAGGAGCGGCGCGCCCTGCGGGGGATGATGGAGAGCCACCATCCCCGGGGCGACCCGTCCAATCCCGGCGCTCTCCTCTTCTACTGGATCAGCAGCGAACGCCTGGGGCGCGTCGGCGGGCTCTGCTTTCACGCGGCCAACTGGCACCAGAGGGCACGGGACGCCTACATCGGCTGGAGCGGCCGGGAGCGGATGGCGAAGCTGGGGCTGCTGGTGCAGAACTCCAGGTTCCTGATCCTGCCGGGCGTGGAGGTCCCGCACCTGGCCAGCCACGTTCTGGGGCTGGCGGCAAGGCGGCTTCCCGATGACTGGGAGAGGCTGCACGGCGTCCGTCCGGCGATGGCCTTCACCTATGTCGGCGCGGAGCGCCCCGGCACGGCCTACGCGGCGGCCGGATGGGAGTTCGCCGGGACCACCTCCGGCCATCCTCCCGGCCACCGCCGGGAGGGAGCGGAGGCCTGCGGCGTCTGGATGAGGCCGCTGGATCCGGACTGGCGAGACCGCATGTGCCGCGGGCCGGAGACGCCGCGCTGGCTGGGCCCGGCCCCGGCGATCCCGGAGGACGCCGACTGGGCGGATCTGGAGTTCGGGCTGTGCGGCCATCCCGACGGACGGGTGCGCAGCCGGATCCTGGCCATGGGGAGGGCCTGGGAGACCCGGCCCGGTGAGCCGGTCGCCGTTGTCTTCGCCGGAAAAAAGGATCAGGGTGCGGCCTACAGGCTGCTTTCCAACCCCAGGGTGAGCATGGACGACATCATCGAGAGCCACCGCATGGCCACGCTCCAGCGCTGCCGGGCCGAGACGGAGGTCCTGGCCATCCAGGACACCACGATGCTGGACTTTTCCGGCCTGAAGGGCTCCACGGGCGGTCTGGCGAAGCTCGGCGGCGGCGGATCGGGCAGCGTCGGCATCCCGGCGCACGTGACGCTGGCGGTGTCGGCCTCCGGCCGCGGCCTCGGGGTGCTGGCCATCGACGCCAGCTTCCGGGAGGGCGTCACCGTGAAGGCCGACCGCAGGCGCGGAGGCACGGGGCGGGCGGAGCCGGAACCGGACAGGGCGGCGGAGACGGAGACGCCCGACGGTGGCAGCGAGAGCCGCCGCTGGCTGGAGGGCCTGGCCCTGGCGCAGGAGGTCGGGAGGACCAGCCCTGGAACGCGCGTGATCACCGTCTGCGACCGCGAGGGCGACATATGGGACATGTTCGAGGCCCAGGCGGAAGACCCCGCCGCGGCCGGGCTGCTGGTGCGCTCCAGCGCCTCGACCCGCCGCTCCGTCATCGCCGGCGGTGAGGTGGTGGACCTCATGGAGCACGTCTCCGGGCTGCCCGCCGTCGGGACGCGCACCGTCCACGTCGCCGCCCGCGGCGGGATCACCGGGTCGCGTGGGCGAAAGGCCGTGAGGGCCCGCCCGGCGCGGACCGCGGAGACGGAGATCCGCGTCGCACGCGTCGAGCTGAAGGCCCCCGGACGGAGCCGCCAGACCCTGCCGGTCACCGCGGTGCTCGCCAGCGAGACCACCACGCCGCCGAAGGGCGGCCGGCGGCTGTCATGGCTGCTGCTGTCCAGCGACGCGAAGCCCGACCTCCAGGGCGCCATCGACACCGTCAGGCGGTACGAGGCGAGGTGGACAATCGAGGAATATTTCAAGACGCTGAAACAGTGCACCCGCATCGAGGACCGCCAGCTCGACGAGGCCGACGACCTCCGGTGCTGCCTCGCCTTCGACGCCGTCACCGCATGGCGCGTGTTCGACATCCAGCGCGCCGCGAAGGCCGAGCCCGACCGGCCCGCCCTCGATTTCCTGGACGAGGACGAGCTCACCGCCCTCTGGATCGGGATGGAGGATTACGGCTTCAGGGACGCCCGGGCACCGCCCTTCGACGGCTTCACCATCCGCGAGGCCGCCATCGACATCGGCCGCCACCTCGGCTTCATCCCCTCGAAACGCCAGCCCCTGCCGGGGACGCAGAAAATGTGGAAAGGCATGAAATACCTCCTCAAGGCAACCGCATTCTACAGGGCCTTCAGAAGCCGGGGCCCGCTCAGGGAGTCAACAGTGCTATAGTGACATGTCCCGCGCCACCGGCGGCACGGCCGCCATGGCCTCGAACAGCTCCACCCTGCGGCCGTCGACGATGACGCTGCGGGACGAGCCGCGCGAGGCGCGCACCACGAAGCCGGCGCGGTCGCGGCATCCGGCCTGCCGGGCGTAGAGCGCCCACATGTCCGCCTCCCGGTCGCCGACCGGGATGACCCGGGTGGTGGCGTCGCCTGCGGCGGCGGCGCGGTCGAGGCCGTCCAGCCAGCGCCGGCTCTCGCCACCGGCGCGTTCCGGGACGTCCCCGCCGCCGCGCCGGGCCTCGGTGACCGGGGTGCGGAAACCGGCGTCGATGCCGAGCAGGCCGAGAACCCGCCCGCTCTCCGAGACCGCCAGGGTGGCGTGGGCGGGAATGCCGACGCAGCCCCTGCCGCCGCCGCCCGGCACCTGTCACTATATATTAGTTGATTCCACAGGTCGCCCGTGCTACCTGATTCGCATGCAGGTCGGGATGCGCCATTTCGGGGAGGAAACGGTCGGGTGGCTGAGGTCCGCGGCGGCGGCGGGAGCCGGACGGCGCAGTCTGGCGGCAGGCCTGTGCGAGCGCGAGGACTGGACCAACGCCGCCGGAGCGCCGTGCCTCGCCTCCGCCCGGCTGGCCCTGCCGAAGATCGCGGAGCGCTACGGCATCACCCTGCCGCAGGCCGGATCGCCGGTGGCTCCCGGCAGACCGCTGCCGGAGCATCCCGACGTCCGGTTCTCCGGCACGCTCGCGGAGCTCGGCGGTGTCGGGCTGGAGATGGCGGAGACGGCGGAGCAGCGGCGCGCCCTGCGGGGGATGATGGAGAGCCACCATCCCCGGGGCGACCCGTCCAATCCCGGCGCTCTCCTCTTCTACTGGATCAGCAGCGAACGCCTGGGGCGCGTCGGCGGGCTCTGCTTCCACGCGGCCAACTGGCACCAGAGGGCCCGGGACGCCTACATAGGCTGGAGCGGCCGGGAGCGGATGGCGAAGCTGGGGCTGCTGGTGCAGAACTCCAGGTTCCTGATCCTGCCAGGCGTGGAGGTCCCGTACCTGGCCAGCCACGTTCTGGGGCTGGCGGCAAGGCGGCTTCCCGATGACTGGGAGAGGCTGCACGGCGTCCGTCCGGCGATGGCCTTCACCTATGTCGGCGCGGAGCGCCCGGGCACGGCCTACGCGGCGGCCGGATGGGAGTTCGCCGGGACCACCTCCGGCCATCCGCCCGGCCACCGCCGGGAGGGAGCGGAGGCCTGCGGCGTCTGGATGAGGCCGCTGGATCCGGACTGGCGCGACCGCATGTGCCGCGGGCCGGAGACGCCGCGCTGGCTGGGCCCGGCCCCGGCGATCCCGGAGGACGCCGACTGGGCGGACCTGGAGTTCGGGCTGTGCGGCCATCCCGACGGACGGGTGCGCAGCCGGATCCTGGCCATGGGGAGGGCCTGGGAGACCCGGCCCGGTGAGCCGGTCGCCGTTGTCTTCGCCGGAAAAAAGGATCAGGGTGCGGCCTACAGGCTGCTTTCCAACCCCAGGGTGAGCATGGACGACATCATCGAGAGCCACCGCATGGCCACCGTGCGGCGCTGCCGGGCCGAGACGGAGGTCCTGGCCATCCAGGACACCACGATGCTGGATTTCTCCGGCCTGAAGGGCTCCACGGGCGGTCTGGCGAAGCTCGGCGGCGGCGGATCGGGCAGCGTCGGCATCCCGGCGCACGTGACGCTGGCGGTGTCGGCCTCCGGCCGCGGCCTCGGGGTGCTGGCCATCGACGCCGGCTTCCGGGAGGGCGTCACCGTGAAGGCCGACCTCAGGCGCGGAGACACGGGGCGGGCGGAGCCGGAACCGGACAGGGCGGCGGAGACGGAGACGCCCGACGGTGGCAGCGAGAGCCGGCGCTGGCTGGAGAGCCTGGCCCTGGCGCAGGAGGTCGGGAGGACCAGCCCTGGAACCCGGATGGTCACCGTCTGCGACCGCGAGGGCGACATATGGGACATGTTCGAGGCCCAGGCGGAAGACCCCGCCGCGGCCGGGCTGCTGGTGCGCTCCAGCGCCTCGACCCGCCGCTCCGTCATCGCCGGCGGTGAGGTGGTGGACCTCATGGAGCACGTCTCCGGGCTGCCCGCCGTCGGGACGCGCACCGTCCACGTCGCCGCCCGCGGCGGGATCACCGGGTCGCGTGGGCGAAAGGCCGTGAGGGCCCGCCCGGCGCGGACCGCGGAGACGGAGATCCGCGTCGCACGCGTCGAGCTGAAGGCCCCCGGACGGAGCCGCCAGACCCTGCCGGTCACCGCGGTGCTCGCCAGCGAGACCACCACGCCGCCGAAGGGCGGCCGGCGGCTGTCATGGCTGCTGCTGTCCAGCGACGCGAAGCCCGACCTCCAGGGCGCCATCGACACCGTCAGGCGGTACGAGGCGAGGTGGACAATCGAGGAATATTTCAAGACGCTGAAACAGTGCACCCGCATCGAGGACCGCCAGCTCGACGAGGCCGACGACCTCCGGTGCTGCCTCGCCTTCGACGCCGTCACCGCATGGCGCGTGTTCGACATCCAGCGCGCCGCGAAGGCCGAGCCCGACCGGCCCGCCCTCGATTTCCTGGACGAGGACGAGCTCACCGCCCTCTGGATCGGGATGGAGGATTACGGCTTCAGGGACGCCCGGGCACCGCCCTTCGACGGCTTCACCATCCGCGAGGCCGCCATCGACATAGGCCGCTACGCCGGCTTCATCCCCTCGAAACGCCAGCCCCTGCCAGGGACGCAGAAAATGTGGAAAGGCATGAAATACCTCCTCCAGGCGACCGCGTTCTACAGGGCCTTCAGAAGCCGAGGCATGCTCAGGGAGTCAACAGTGCTATAGTGACATGCCCGGCACGGCCAGCCCGGTGGTGGAGGCGCGCTGGGCGTCGTGGTTGAGCATGGTGGTGTCCTGCAGCGCCAGCACCGTCCCCTCGAGGAGGCAGCGCGCGACCGTCATGTCGATATGGGTCTCAAGGATGTCGTCCATGGTCACGTTCCCGTTGGAAAGCAGGCGGTAGGCCGCCTTTCGCCCGGCCTCGTCCTGAAAGACCGCCGACACCGCCTGCCCGGGCCTCTCCCCCCAGGCGCGGGCCATGGCCACGATGCGCCTGCGCAGGCGGCCGTCGGCGAGGCCGCCGCGGCCGAACTCCCGGCTGGCCCAGTCCCCATCCGTCCCGACATGGGGGGCCGGCGCCTCCCCGATGCGCCGCTCCGGCCCGGTGGGCGGCGTCTCCTCCCAGCCGGGCTCCAGCGGCCGCATCCACACCGCGCGGGAGGCCGTGCCGTCGGCGCCGGGCGTGGTCGTCCCGGCCATGGTCCAGCCCGCCGCCCGGTAGCAGGTGCCCTCCCGGCCATCGCCGACATAGGTGTAGGCGACCAGCGGGCGCACGCCGTGACGGCGCTCCCAGCCGTCCGCCAGCTGGCGCGCGGACAGGGCCAGGACATGGGAGGCGAGGTTCGGGACGCGGACGCCCGGCCAGCAGCAGACGGGCCTGGTTCACGCACCGTGACAGGTTGGCGGCGCGCGCCCGGAGCGTCCAGCCGATGAACGTGTCCCGCGCCTTCTGGTGCCAGCCCGCGGCGGTGTGGCACAGGCCGCCCAGGCAGCCGAAGCGCGACGAGTGGATCCAGTGGGACAGCCGCGCCCCGGGATGGCGGGCCTCGCCCTGCGGGTGGTGGCCCGCCATCATCGCCGCGAAGCGGCGGCTGTCCTCCCCCGGCTCCACCTCCACCAGGCTGACCTGCCCGGGATCCGGAAGCTCCGCATCGACGGCCGTGTCGGGAAAGGCCTCCCGCTCCGTCCGCCGGCCCTTCGGGCCGGAACGGGGCGCGGGAAGCTCAGGGCCCAGAGCCTCCGCCAGCCGCGGAAGCGCCTTGGCCGCCGATGTCCTGCAGGGTGCCCCGCGGGCGTTGACCCAGCCATCGCGGCGGACGGGCTCCGCCGCCAGCGCCGGGCGGCTGTACGAGCCGGACTTCACCGCCCGCTCAAACCAGGTGACCGTCCGCTCACCGAACTGTCGCATGCCAATCTGCATGGGCGGGAGGGTAACGCACCGCCTGGAGTTAGTTAACTGTGTCTTGGTGACATGGCCCGGACGCTCGCGGGGATGCCTGACCGGCAGGGTCCTGGCGATGACCGACGCCCGGTTACCTGGTCGGCATCGCCATCCCTGCGGGCCAGGCCCACGACCTGAAGGGTCCTGGAGGGCCGGACTTTCGGGGTGCTGCCCGCGGGCCGGGCGTCCGGTGCCGACTGGCTGGTCTCCGGGCCGGGCGGCGCGAATCGGCTGCGGTGATTCCGTCGCGGTCGAACAGGAAGGTGGTGCGTGAGCATGACCGGGCGATGTATGGCCGGCGCCACCGGATCGACAGTTTCCTCGCCAGAAGCAGGGAGTTCCGGGCCGTCGCGACACGTTACGACAGGACTGCGGCGAGTTTCCGGGCGACTTTTCTTCTGGCGGCGGCCGTGATCGCCGCCAGATGATTGTCAACGGACCACTAGCCCGAATATCTCACCAGATGATGTTGCATGGGGCCGGATTCCATGATATATGCGGGATTGAACAATACCTTGCATATGAGAGGAGACCGGACCCCATGCATACACAGTGTAACAGCCCTGACATCGAGTTCAACCGGCACGGACGGCGGGATGTGACCGCCGCCTTCGACGGCGGGCGCATGTCCTCGGACGGCGGCGCCCTGCTCCTGCGGGAGGCCGACCGGGTGGCGGACGTCACCCGCCGGCTGGCGGAGTGCCTGACCGATTACCGGGACCAGGACCGTATCGAGCACGGGCTGCGGGAGCTCGTGGCGCAGCGCGTCATGGCGATCGCCCTCGGCTACGAGGACGTCAACGACCACGACCACGACCGCCTGCGGGACGACAGCGTCCTGGCGCTGGCCGTCGGGCGTGACGACATCACCGGCGCCGACCGGCCGAGGGAGCGCGACCGGGGCCATCCCCTGGCCGGGTCCAGCACCCTCAACCGCCTTGAGCCGGGCACGCCGGAGGCGGCGGAAACGGACCGCTACAGACGGATCGTGGCCGACGGCGCCGCGATCGAGCGGCTGATGGTGGACCTGTTCCTGGATGCCCACGAGGTCCCGCCCGGGGAAATCGTCCTCGACGTTGACGCCACCGACGACCCGCTGCACGGCGCCCAGGAGGGCCGCTTTTTCCACGGCTACTACCGCCACTACTGCTACCTTCCGCTCTACGTCACCTGCGGCGACCACGTCCTGCCTGCGCGGCTGCGTCCGGCGAACATCGACGCGTCGGAGGGATCGGTGGAGGCGCTGGCGGAGATCGTGGAGCGGATCCGCTCCCGCTGGCCGGAGACCGCCATCATCGTGAGGGGCGATTCGGGCTTCTGCCGCGAGAGCCTGATGGCCTGGTGCGAGGCGAACGGGGTCGACTACGTCCTCGGACTGGCGAGGAACCGCCGCCTGGAGGAGCGGATCGCCGGACCGCTGGAGAGGTCGCGGCGGCGCGCCATCGCCTCCGGAAAGCCGTCGCGGCGCTTCCGGGACTTTCGCTACCGGACCCGGTCCAGCTGGAGCCGGACCCGCCGCGTCGTGGGAAAGGCCGAGTGGCTGCCCGGACCGGGCGGCGCCAATCCCCGCTTCGTCGTGACCAGCCTGCCGAAGGACCGGTTCACCGCCAGGAACCTCTACGGGAAGCTGTACTGCGCGCGCGGAGACATGGAGAACCGGATAAAGGAGCAGCAGCTGGAGCTGTTCGCCAACCGGACCCCGCCGGCGACCATGCGTGCCAACCAGCTGCGGCTGTACCTCTCCGCCTTCGCCGGAGCCCTGCTCCGGACCGTCCGGGCGATCGGCCTCGCCGGCACGGACATGGCGAGGGCCCAGTGCGGGACCATAAGGACGCGGCTCCTGAAGGTGGCCTGCCGGGTGACGGTCAGCGTGCGCCGCGTCCGCCTGTCGCTGTCCTCCGTCTTTCCCCTTCAGGAGCTGTTCGCACGGGCGGTCGCCGCGCTGCTGGCCGCGCCGTCGCCGCAGGTGCCGCCGCCGCAGCCGGATCCCGCCCCCGAACCCACGCCCGCCTGAGCGGATCCGGCCCCTGACGGCCCGGACTGGCGGGCGGCACCGGCCCGCAGCGGGAGAGGTGTGTCCGGCACCACCGCCCGCGGCTGCCGGACCGTGGATGTTCCCTCATTGTTCCCGTCATCACGGTCACCGGACGGCCGCTGTCGGGTTCCGTCGGCCGACGGAGCTGCCGGAACGCCCGAGGACCGCCCCCGGAACCCCTTCCGGGCCGGTGCCGTAGCGTTCGGTTGCGGCTGGTGAGATATCCGGGCTAGCACGTCGTGGAACAAACTGCCCAGGGTCATACAGGTTCGGCGGGCACTGGCAGCCCGCCAACTGGAGCCATCTCATGGACTGGTTCAATCACATGGAAGCCTCATTCCAGGAAACAACCAGATCCTCAGGCTTGCTGCGTCACCTGATCGGGCGGATCCGGGTTTCGTCGCGGTGACCCAGCAAGTCCCTGACCGCCTCGCTAGCTCCCCGTGGCTTCGGCAGCCGCGGTCAGTGAATCACATCCCGCCGGGACACGCAGACACAGGATTCATACCAACCGTCAAGGCAGATCAACAGCGTCAGGAATTGCATTCATCAACGCGTCTCCGGCAAATTTGCCCAGCATATCCTCGAGCGATACCGGGTCACCCCTGATCACGCCCTGTTCCAGTATCCAGGCAGCTTCGTCCACCAGAAGTTCGGCAAGGCCCGTGTCGAGCTTGAGACCGATATCCACATCCTGCCACATCGTCGCCAGATCTTCGGGAGACATCGCACCGCTCATGGAATCGCTGACTGCAGCCATTGCAGCGGCAGGATCAGCGGCCACCTCGGCGTCAGCTTTAGCAAGCGCCCCCATGAAGGCATCAAGAACGGCGGCGCGTTCCCCGATCATCTCAGGTGACGCGGAGAGGATGTAGTGCACCTGATACCCCGGAACACGAAGTTCGCCGTAATTGTTGCCCAAGGTCGTTTTGGCGGCAGTGTAGAAACTGGGGAACGGCACAATGGCGTCTACGTCACCACGCGACACCGCCGGTACCAGATCAGGAGGTGCTGCACTGACAATTTCGGCTTCGACACCGGCATCGGTCAAAATCTTGTCGATATAGAAGTTGACGTTGGTACCGATCGTGGTGCCGATCTTCTTACCAGCAAGATCCGCAGGCATCGCCACGTCGCCACTAGAGGTATTGACGATCACGCGGGAGCCGGTGAAACGGGCAAGGTCAGCCACAACTCCAAAGTCCTGACCTGTCAGTGCGCCAACAGCAGCAGGGAATTCGGCCATGAAGGTGATGTCCACCTGACCGCCCAGCATAGCCTCAAACCCTTCCCGGCCAGTGCGGAAGGCCACGAATTCGATATCCAGACCGGCATCTTCGAAGTATCCGTTCTTGATCGCGACATCGACCTGCGGTGTCTGCGGGTTTGGCGTCCAGGCAAATGTTAATGACTCCGCAGCGACCTGCAACGGCGCGCAGATTGCGACCAGGGCCATGATGGTCTTGAAAGGTTTCATTGGTCTCTCCCTCTGTTTTTTTAGGTTTCAGTTAAGATTTCTCCCGGCCGAAGAAGGCCGAGAATCTCCTCTCTCATTTCGAGGAGATCTGCGCCCGAGCGACTGAACGCCCGCGGACGTGGCTGTCTGAGTGCGTAGTGCCGGAGCAGGCGTCCCGGTGCCTGGCTCATGACACGGACGTCATCTGCCAGAAGTAGGGCCTCATCTACATCATGGGTGACGAACAGGACGGTGGCGCGGCGCTTCTGCCAGACTTCAAGTAGCAGGCTGTGCATCGACAGGCGTGTCTGGGCATCCAGCGCACCGAAGGGTTCGTCCATCAACAGGACCTTGGGTCCGACGGCAAATGTGCGGGCGACGGCAACGCGCTGCTTCATACCCCCCGAAAGCTGTTGGGGGTACTTGTCGGCATGTGCTGCCAGACCAACCTCATCCAGAGCCGCCCGCGCCCGGTCTATCTCTTCAGCCCGTGGCAGCCCCATCTGTTTCAGCCCAAACCGGACATTTCCAAGCGCGGTAAACCAGGGAAACAGAGCGTATTGCTGAAAAATGACACCGACATCGTTCGAGGGGCCGACAACGTCGCGACCATCGAGCTGAATGCGGCCCTCCGACAGGTCCACAAACCCGGCTATCGCGTTCATCAAAGTGGATTTGCCGCAGCCCGAGGGGCCAATCAAGGCCGTGAACGTGCCCGGTTGGAGCGTGAGTGATGTCTTCTCCAGCGCGGTCATCTCCGACTTCCTGGTTTTGAAGCGGATGACAATGTTCTCGATCTCAACCAGACCGACATCCGGGGCGGACGCGATCATCAGGCCTGCTCCCAATGGACGAGCCTCTGACCTAATCGGTTCACGAAGTAGTCAACGCTGGCGCCCAGAATGCCAAGGATAATCAGAAGCGAGAACATCCGGTCGGTTCGGATGTACTGGCGCGCCTCCTGCAATCTAAACCCAAGGCCCGAGGACGCGCCCGAAAGTTCCGCCGCGATCAGGCTCAGGAATGCCAGGGCCACGCCAAGGCGGATACCGGCAAATATATGTGGCGCGGCGGCAGGTATGATGACAGTCGCGAACTCGCGAAACCGTGACGAACCGAGCGACCGTGCGGCGCGCAGATAGGTTTCCGGTACGAATTGCATTCCGTGATGCGTGTTGAACCAGACCGTGAGAAAGACGGTGTAAGAGACGACAAAATACTTCGATCCCTCCCCTATCCCGAACCAGACGATGGCTACTGGCACAAGCGCGATGGCGGGAATCGGGCGCAGGAGGTTCAGGAAAGGGTTGAGAAGCGTGCTCACGAACACGACCCGCCCTGTCATGAGGCCAAGAAAAATCCCCAATGACGCGCCGAGACCGAACCCTATCGCCGCACGAGATAGGGAAACACGCAGGTCCTTGGGCAATGTCCCGTTCTGCCACATCTCGACCGTCGCAGCCCAAACTGACCAGGGAGACGGGAAAATGGTTTCTGGAATCGCGCCCGACAGGCCAACAGCCGACCAGATCAACAGAACGAACCCGAGCGAAATGATCGGAGCACCCCCTCCTGATGCCAGGCCGGCAAACGACGCGGACCAGGCCCTATCGCCCTGTCGCTTCCGGGGTGGTTCGCTCAGAGCCACGGAACCTGCTCCGCCCTGTAGCGATGGGCGCGGAAGCAACTATTCGTCGCTCCGGTGATGAATTCATTCAACGGGCTGGGGTATTCGGCAAAATCCGGGATCAGATATTCCCAGACCAGGGTTCCGTCATGGGTAACCTCGAACAGACGTCCAAACGCGCTTTCGCAGATCAGCGTGTTGCCGTTCCAGAGCCGCTCGGCGCTTCCCATGAACGGTGAGAAGAATGAGATGGGGGTCGGGTCGGTGTAGTTCCAGGTCACTTCCAGCGTGTTCGGGTCGAACTCGATCACCCGCGAAAACGGATTGGAGGACCCCGGCCGCATGTTGCCGTTGTCGAAGCATAGGATCGTGCCACTCTCCATCTCGATCGGTGTGTGCTGCTGGGCGACGACATCGGCTCCGGCATGCCAGACGATCTCACCCGTCGCCTTGTTGACGGCAATAACACCGGATGTCGTGCGAAGGCTCATCAGGACCAGACCATCCCTGGTCTCGGATACGCCATTGATCATCGGCCAGTGACGGCGGTCAAAGATCGGATGCACGGGTAGATCAGCGGGGTCGATGTGATCCCAGATCCGCCATTCCCAGACCACCTCGCCGTTGCGATTGACCTCGCGGACGATGTCGGATTGCACGATACCATCCGCGCCATCCCTGCGCGGGTCACCACCCGTGACTCGCGCAGCTTTGTCCGTCGGAAGGGGCGCAGCAACGGTGTAAAGCAGGTTTCCGTTTGGAAGCCACGCTCCGTCGTGGTGGTGATAGATATCTTCGTGCCGCCAGACGACCTCTCCAACCGGCGTCACCTCCATGAAGTCACCGCCATGCCAGAGGTCCCAGGCCGGGTATAGATCAGCAGAGGTCGCGTGGCTTCCGTTAAATCCAAGGTTGCCGTTCTGAAGAATGACGGCGTTACGCCCGGGCCGCACCGGCATATCCCAGCGATGCACCTTGCGACCTTCGATATCGACAAGGTCGACCTCCCCGCCACCGGTTTGCCGGGCGTATAGAGTAAGCCCACCCGCGGTCCGGGAGCGGTCCAGGCCCGTCAACCCGAGTCTCCTTCGGCACAAGGTTACCTGCTCAACAGGCCGATCCGTCTGATCAATTGGAGAATCTTGCAATTGCCTTCTCCTATGACATCAATACCTCCTTGATGCCCCAGCTTCCACTCCAAATCACAACACCGGCCCATTTCTGGAGTGAGGGCAGAGCCCAAGCGGAGGGAAGGAGCCGGGCGGAAGCGGTTTCCGGCCTGGCCGCCTGATTCCGCGTCTCGTACGGCAACAGTCTCGTGAATCCGAAGCGTAAGACTGCTGTCCGGGCAGCGCAAGGCCCGTCATCAGGACACCGGGCGCGCCTCGGGGAAGCCGTGCCGCCGCACCAAATGACGTCTGCCCCTACCACCGCCGTAGCGGCGTCGGTCAGAGAGGTCCTGACTCGTGAAAGGCCCCGGCCTGATTCAGGTAGCCGAACCCTTTGCGCGGACATGGATCCACGAGAAATCCATCCCTCTCAAAAATTTTCTGGCAGCAGACTGCCATTCCAAGTGCCGATTGACCGAATCCTTGACCGCAGATGCTTCGTCACCACGCTCGATCATCTGAACCACGTTACCCGAAAGTAAGCGGATTGCAGCGATTCCCGCCCCCATAGTTCTGCCGCCGATAACTTCGATCTGGCCCAAAGTTGGAGGCGCAGCGCCATTGATACTTTCAATCCTGTTCGTCACGGGCTCTGCAAAGAAGATCTGGCGGAGCGCAGCTGGTTGCAGGTCCGACCGGAGGGTGTGGAAAGCGTCGCGCTCCGCGGCAGGCACTTCTGCAACTGGCACGGAGAAGGCACTCCTAAGAGTTTGAATCATAAGTCACTGATATGATTAAACTATTGTTTTTCATGGGGTTGGCCCCCTCGCCACCCGCCTGAGCAGGAACCGGCAGGCGGCCAGTTGCGCCCAGGCCAGAGAGTTCTCGCAGAGGCGCTCGTAATCCTTCGACAGGCGTCGGCACCGGCCCATCCAGGCGAAGGTCCGCTCCACGACCCAGCGGCGGTAGAGAACCGTGAACCCTTTGACATCCTTCGGTTTCTCGATGATCTCGATCACGTTCCGCAGCCCCATCCCCTTAAGCCGCTTCCGCAGTTTCGGTCCCGCGTAGCCGCCGTCGGCGAACAGCTTACACACGGTTGGCGCCGTCTCCAGCAGCTTCGCGATCAGGTCCGGGGCACCGTCCCGGTCCTGGATGTCGGCGGTGTGCACCGCCATGACGATCGGCGTGCCGTCGGCGTCCACGATCTGGTGGCGCTTCCGCCCCTTCACCTTCTTTCCGGCGTCGTAGCCGGAGGGACCGCCGCTCTCCGTCGTTTTTACCGACTGGCTGTCGATCGAGGCGATGGTCGGCTCCGGCGAGCGTCCCGCACACTGCCGCGCGAGGTCCCGCAGGCGGTGCAGGACGCGCTCCAGGATCCCGCTGCGCCGCCACCCGTAGAAGTAGTTCTGGACCGTGGAAAACGGTGGATATTCAGGGGGTAACGCACGCCACTGGCACCCGGTGGCCAGGATGTACTGGACCCCGTCGAACACCGACCGCATGTCGACCTCGCGAGGACGCCCCATCTTTCCCTGCTTCGGCAGCATCGGCTCGATGATGCTCCATTCGGCGTCGGTCAGATTGCTTTGACGGTGGTCGTCCGACCGCCTATAAAGTTTCTGGGTGGTCTCGTTCCAGGGCATGGCTCTCTCCGGATTTGGGTGGAAAACTAATCCGGATTACCATATCCTGCGGGGCCACTCAACTTATGGATCCAACTCTAAGCGCCTGAACCGCGACATTCGGTGCGTTTTGGTCTTGGCTCTGGCAATGATCCTGGACGCGGCGACGTCAATTGCTGCCGTATCGGTCGGGACATTCACGTCACGGCTTAAAACGGGTTTCGAAATGTCCGTAGTTGTTGCCGGGGCGATGGCATCGTCCAGCAAATCATTTGTGACAGGGCATCTACCAGGCTTGCGGCAAGGGCGTCTGCCGCACTGACCGGTTTGCCGGCTGCGACCACGCTCTACACCATCTCGGGTGAAACGGGGCGTGGAAAGCATACCGTGCCGCCCGCGCAGGGGATTGAGCCCAACGTGACTTCGGGTAGACCCAGCCTGGCGCCTGCCGTAGCGACGCGACGGTGGCAGGCCATCGCGGTTTCCGATCCGCTACCAGGAGCGGTGCCGTGAATGGCTGCAATCCATGACCTGGCTGCATCCTTGATAGCAGCAAGGACCTCCGGCGAATGGCGTTCATCAGGCGACTCGCCTGTTTCAGGCACATCGGCCCTGGCAATGAATGTTCACCCGGCGCAAGTGAGGACTACAGCGCGGATTCAGGAGGCAACTGCAGTCGTCGACAAAGCGTCCATCAGCCCTTGGCAAACAGCCTGACTGGCGGCATTTGGCGGCGGATTGTTGATCGTGACGATCCCAATGTCGTCCTCTCTCGAAGAACTGCTACCATCTCAATCCCCGACAAATGCCTGGCAAAGCGGGTGATCTGGATCTTTCAGCCCATCTATCACGTCAAAATGGTGTTTGCCCGGATCCACCACGAGTGAGGTGTTCTGTCCCTGCCTGCCCCAGGCCTCCGCCAGAAGCGCCGATTGGCGCAAGAACTCGGGCCGTTCTTTCGCACCGACCCAAGCGGTAACGCGAACTCTCGGCAAAGGCCCGCAAAGGGCCGCGCTCTCGGCCCTGGCAGTCTCTGGTGTCAACCCAAGTTTCTCATTCATCGAGTGCAACAACACAGGGCGCAGATCGTGAAGGCCGCTGATCGAGACAACCCGTGCAATCCGCCCTGCGACGGTCTGCGATAGCGGACCGGTGGTGCACACCATCCGTGTTACCAGGTGACCGCCCGCTGAATGTCCTGCAAGATGTATCGGTCCCGCGATCCGGTCAGCAGCAACCGTCACGGCACGGCCAATCTGGGCTGTGATATCTGGAAGTGTTGCCTCCGGTGCAAGCATATAGCTGGGCAAGACCACAGCCCATCCATTAGCCAATGCTCCGGCCGCCAGATCGGACCAGCTCGATTTGTCGAAGGCCAGCCAATAGCCGCCATGCACAATGACAGCGAGACCCTTCGGCGTGCCCTGGGGCGTAAACAGATCGAACCGCTCCCGCGGGTGATCGCCATAGGGCAGATCAAGCTCGCCCGGCGTCTCCGCACGAAATGCTTCGGCTCGTACGGCCCATTTTTTGGGATAGCCCATGCCGTCCGCGATGTAATCCGCATTGGCGAACGCATCTTCCCAGTCAATGACGGGAGACGCGCTCACTGAAACGCCTGCAGCCCGATGATACCGCGCCCCGGGATCAAGGCGTGAATGTCATGGGCCCCCTCGTATGTTTTGACCACTTCAGGGTTCATCACGTGGCGGATGACGCCGTACCCATCCGACACCCCTTTACCGCCGCACATATCCCGCGCTTCCCACGCGGTGGCCAGTGCTTTGCAGCAGTTGTTGCGTTTCATGGGGAAAGTCAGCTCGGTGGAGATTTCATGAGCGTCCATGAGGAATGAGTCGTCCCAAACCGGAGGGGCAGGTCTGGCCCGCACGGCTTCGGGCGTTGCGTGATACCGTTCCTGGTCTTTCGCGGCCATAATGTCTCTCTCCCACGGGTAACTTAGGTGTGTCGGTAATGTTGGGTTGCACTCATAAAGGTAAGGCTTCAATATTTCAAGATTGAAGCAAATGACGTGCTCCGCTAAGGATGGGCTGAACCGAGGCGCTGCCTCGACTCGATTTGAGGAGACCGCGATGCGCTTTGCCCGCCTGGGTGGAGGCCCTGCAGGGCTTTTTCGCAGGATGACGACGGCTGTTTCCATTTTACGGCGCGGAACGACGACATCATCGTCTCATCCGGCTACAGAATTGCCGGGCCGGAGGCTGAGGCCGCGCTACTGTCCCACGATGCCGTGGCGGAATGTGCCAGTGATTGGCGCGCCGAATGACGAACGCGGCATGATTGTTGAGGCGCATGTGGTTCCAGGCGCAGATGAGACTCCGTCCGGGGATCTCATTAAGCGCCTCCAGGACCAGGTCAAAGAAACGATCGCGCCAGTCAAGCACCCCAGATCAGTGGTGTTCACCGAGGCTCTGCCCAATACGGAAAGCGGCAAAATCCAGCGATTCAAGTCACGGGAAACAGGGACATGAGCGGCAAGGCCTATGACCCTGGCACCGGCGATGCCAGGATGGACTTTAAGGATGCAATGTCCTACGGCGACTATCTGCATTTGGCATCGATTCCTGACGCGCAGGCACCCCTAAGCATTGCACATGATGAGCTCCTTTCATTATCCAGTATCAGACATCCGAACTGTGGATGAAGCTGATCCTGCACGAGCCCGGTGCGGCCCGCGAAGCGCTTAAAACCGGAGACACGGCCACCATGTTCAAGATGCTATCCCGCGTCAGCCGCATCTTCGAACAACTGAATAACCAGTGGGATGTACTGCGAACCATGACGCCGGCAGACTATACCACTTTCCGCGAGGCTCTCGGACCGTCCTCAGGATTCCAATCTTACCAATTCCGAATGATCGAATACGTCCTGAGCAACCGGAACCCAAATATGCGGAAGCCTCATAGGCATGTGCCCAAGATGCATGGGATGCTGAAGGCGGAACTGGCGCGACCAAACTTCTATGATGAGGTGGTGCGACATCTCTTTCGCACTCTCGATGGACATGAGGACAACGTCCCGGCTCCGCAACTGGAGAGCCCCCATGATGTGGTACCTGAGATCCAGGCCCGTTGGAAAGCGGTCTACGAGGACATCAATACCCATTGGGCACTTTATGAATTGGGCGAGAAGCTGGTGGACCTTGATGACTGTTTCCGCCGTTGGCGCTTTAATCATGTGACGACGGTCGAGCGGGTGATCGGATTTAAGCGTGGCACCGGAGGCACGGCAGGCGTATCCTATCTGCGCCGTATACTTGATGTCGAACTGTTCCCTGAACTCTGGCACCTGCGAGGTGAGCTATGACCCTTCCGCGCAAGGAACTGTTTGATCTGCCTGAAGGTGTGATCTACCTCGACGGCAATTCGCTTGGCCCATTGCCGAAGGGCGCGATGGAACGGGCGGGCAAGACAATCGATGCCGAATGGGGCAACGAACTGATCCGCGCATGGAACACCGCAGGATGGATGGATCTACCTGCCCGCGTCGGCGACCGGATCGCAAGGCTGATTGGTGCCCCGCCGGGATCGGTTGCTACGGGCGATACACTGTCGATTAAAGTGTATCAGGCACTGGCGGCTTCGTTGAAGATGCGACCGAACCGCCGGGTTATCCTGTCCGATAGCGGCAACTTCCCGACCGACCTGTATATGGCTCAAGGACTAATCGACACGATTGGCAAAGACTACGAACTGCGCACCCCTGCGCCTGAAAACGTGGCAGACACCATTACGGATGACGTCGCCGTGGTTATGTTGACCCAGGTGGATTACCGCTCTGGCCGGATGCACGACATGAAGGCGATCACCGACCTGGCCCACAGGGCTGGAGCGATCATGATCTGGGATCTAGCCCACAGCGCGGGTGCCGTGCCAGTTGACATGATCGGATCAAATTCCGAATTCGCTGTAGGTTGCACCTACAAATATCTCAATGGCGGCCCCGGTGCTCCCGCCTTCATCTATGCCCGTCCCGACATTGTCACCGACGTCGAACCGGCGCTGGCGGGCTGGCTGGGCCATGAGGCTCCCTTTGCCATGGAACCTGGCTATCGCCCCGCCATGTCGATAGAGCGCCTCCGCGTCGGTACACCTCCGATTGTGCAACTTTCGATCCTGGACGCTGCACTCGATGCCTGGGAGGGCGTTGATATATTCGAGTTGCGCGCGGCCTCTATTGCGCTATCGGAATCCTTCATTTCAGAGGTCGAAGCTCGCTGCCCTCAGTTGAAACTCGCCTCGCCACGAGACGCTGCCTTGCGTGGCAGCCAGGTGTCTTTCGCCTTCGAACACGGTTATGCCGCGATGCAGGCGCTGATCGAGCGCGGTGTCATCGGCGACTTCCGTGCGCCAAACATTATGCGCTTCGGCTTTACGCCACTCTACCTGGATAGAGCGGATGTGACTTCCGCCTGTGAGATCATCGAAGAGGTGCTCTCGGGTGCGCTTTGGCAAGATCCAAAATACCACCAGAAATCCCGCGTTACCTGAAAGGATCCACCTTGACATGTCTCGTTGTCCAAATCCGTTGCCAGCCCGGCACCGCATATGATGTCGCTGACGCCATTTCAAAGGTGGAGACCTCGACCTGCTGATGAAGCACGACGCCCGGATGGCGAAGACATTGGCAAGTCTTTCAATGGCAATGTGCTGGACATCAAAGGGATCTGGCGGGCCTATACGGCCCGGACATACAAAGCCCACTTCCGCTCCGAAGCGCGGCACCGGCCCTTTCCAGGGCGTTTGCGCAGCGGGGCCGAGCCGGGGCGTAGGGAATGTCCCGGAAAGGGCCGGTGCCGCGCTTCGGAGCGGAAGTGGGGCTAGAATTCCGAGGACGCAGCCAATTTTAGCTTCACCTGCTGGTAAGCAACTCCCAAATCCAGAAACGGACGTGGCGGCAGCCGGCTTGCCCCAGGGATCGACAGCTGAACGTCCAGCAGTTCGCTCGGCTCTCCAGCGATCAGATCGGCCAGCAGACGTCCTGCGGCAGCGCCACGTGTCATCGGCGAAACGTCATTGGTCAGGACCGCATACAGCCCAGGCCCATATTCTCCAAACACCGCTCCGTCATTCCAGGTGAAGGCCATCGTCCCCCCCCAGCTATGTTCGAAACCGGTTCCGGACAGGCCCGGCCAACGCTTAAGCATCGCTTTGGCGTGCAGTTTGCTGATCTCGGAAACCGTTGCTGCCGGTGTGGGCGCGTTGGGGCTGTATCTGAACAGGTTTCGAACGAACAGTCGACGGTCTTCGGTCAGGCGGATGGTTGCGCCATATTCGGAACTGCCGAGCAGACCGAATGCTTCCCCTGTCCCAAGATGGGCCAGCCGGTCCTCGTCAAGGGGCGCGGTCAGGCTGGCATAGGTCGTCATGGGAACATACCGCCCGGCCGCAATTCCGAACTGGTTCAGGAAAACTCCCGCGGCAAGGGCAACCCTGTCTGCGCGAACGGTTCCCTGCGGAGTCGTGGCGACGTAAAGCTCGCCTACGCGTTCAAGGTCGGTTACGGGACTTTCCTCGAAGAGCGTGACATTGTCCGGCAGGTGCTGTCCCAACCCGCACATCAGGGCCGCCGGGTTCACAAGCGCATTTCCTGGCGTATAAAGGCCACGTCGGTAAAAACGTGTTCCGATTCGCGCCGCCATTTCATCCTGGGTCATCCAGGTCCGCTCCAGCCCTAACTGGTCGAGGGTGAGCGCAATTTCGTCGATATGTCTTTCACCATCAGGTCCAGCGGACCCGTAGATTCGCCCGAACTCATTCCAGTCGCAGTCGATCCGGAATTCACGTGCCATACGACGAAAGTCTTCCAACCCGCTTTCCCACAGCTTCATGTTGCGACGCAGGATGTCGAGCCGTTTCGGTGGACCGTGCGAGTGGAGATTCAGCATGAATCCCGCATTCCGCCCGGACGCCCCAAAGCCCGCTCGTTCAGCTTCGACCAGGGCAATCTTCCCATCCGGGCGCAATCTACCCAGTTGATGGGCAACCGCCAGACCGCAAACACCGGCACCAATGATGGCGGTTTCAACCCTTCTGTCCCCGACGAGAACATGCGGTGGCTGAGCCGGCGGCAATGTCTTCCACCAGCCGTTGCTATCCTCGTGTCTGGGAATGATTGCCGGGCGGGGCATGGATCAGTATCCGCGCTCCAGATCGACGATGGGAGACGGCGTGCCCCCGTCCATGGCCAGTCTTATCTGCGCCGCGATGAACTCAGCCGCGGAGCGCTCATTCGTTGGTGCCGCGGCATGCGGGGTGATGTGGACGGCGGGATGGGTCCAGTAAGGGCTGTCCTCCTGCAGAGGTTCCTCCCGGAATACGTCCAGAGCAGCGCCTTGCAGCTGGCCAGAGTCGAGCGCTTCCAATAGCGCCGCATCGTCTATACTGGTACCACGCCCACAATTGATCACGAAACTGCCTGACGGCATTCTGGCGAATACATCGGCATTCAGGATATTGGCCGTGGCGTCGGTCAGTGGCAGAAGGTTTACAAGAATATCGGCCTCGCTGATCACAATGTCGAAGCTGGCATCGCCTGCCAGGCATCGCACGCCGTCAATGTCTTTTGGGCTGCGCGCCCAACCTGTGACCGGGAAACCCAGATCCCGCAGGCGGATACATGCATCCTGACCGGTCTGCCCCAAACCCAGAACGGAAACGCGACGCTCCGCGTTCTCCGGATATCTGTGACGGTGCCAGAGTCTGTCGCGCTGCTGCCGGATATAGCGGGCGTAATGCCTGTGGAAATGTAAGACCCAGTGGATGATGTGGCACGACATGTCGAGCACAAGCAGACGATCCTGAAGGCGCACGATGGGGACATGCGACGGCCATTCGGGATCAAGCGTGATATGTGTAACGCCTGCACCAATGGAATAGATGTATTTCAGGTTCGGAAAAGTCTTCAGCTTCCCTGCTGGAGGGGCCCAGACAACCGCATGGTCAATGTCTGACGGATCGCCGGGGTCATCAATCCCCCGGATACTCGTTGCGCAGCCAGCCTTTTCAAAAGCTTCATGCCAGAGTTCAGGTGTTGCCCCTTCCCAATGAAAGAGTATCGCCATGTCAGCCTGTCATCGCCTGGTAATTCAAGGTGGGGTCGCCGCGAACGGCGACCCACTTCCCCGGGAGAAGTCAGTTGGCGGCATTGGCCGCCGCGATGAGCGCATCCCAGTCGGACTGATTCGCCGCAATCCAGTCTTTCGCGATCTGCTCCAGCTGGTGCGGTTCCTTTTCGCCATCATTCATTCGCAGCATCATGGCGCTGAGGTCAGCGATCGAAATCCTCAGACCATTGAAGAAGGCCATGGCCTTCGGATTTGCCTCGGCAAACTCCCTGTTCACAAGAATGTAGTTGTCATTGGCGCCAAAGCCAGGATTCCGGCCGTCTGCCCATTCGGTGCTGGCGTCCGGATCGCCCGGCAGGGACGAGAACGGTGCATTCAGAAACACGACATCAGTGCCTTCAACAAGGACACCCATGATCCAGTTCGGTGCCCAGGTCGAATAGAAGATCGGCTGGCCCGCCTTGTAGCGTTCAATCGTGTCCGCCATCAGGGCGAAATATTCACCCTTGTCGTTGTTGATGTGATCGCGAAGCCCATAGGCATCCAGGTGATGCTCAATCACCTTTTCGCAGCCCCAGCCCGGGTTACAGCCGGTGAGGTTGGCCTTGCCGTCACCATTGGTGTCGAACAATTCCGCGATGGCCGGGTCTTTCATCTGTTCAAGCGCGGTGATGCCGTGAGCCTCAGCGGTCTTGATATCGATGAAGTAACCCTGCATCGCGTTGGTATACATCGGTCCGGCACGCACCATCGCGTCGTCACCGCCCGAATTATTGAAGAAGTCGTTATGAAGCGGCTTCCAGTGAACGGCCGTATAATCCGCATCGCCCTGTCCGATCGACAGGTGGATGGCCGGGTAGTTGCCGGTCAGCATCTCGCCATTTTCGTAGCCGAGTGCCGCCAGACCCTCCTCGATCACCTCGTAGATCAACTGGTGATCAGTCCGGCCGGTGCTGATCGCAGTGACCTCTGCGGCCATGGCCGTACCTGCCATCAAACCGCCAGCAACAGCGGTAAGCACGAGTTTGGTTTCCAACTTGTTCATCATGTCCTCCCTAGTTGGATCAGTGAATGGATAGGTTAATTCTTCCGTGCAGCCGTAGACGCAGCCAGCCAACGGGTCCCTGCTCCCAGAGCCCTCGATTTCCCCGCTCCCGGCGGGTAAAGCCGAAACCCTGTGTCACCCGGTCAAAAACGACTGCCAGAAGTACGATGCCAAGTCCACCTACCGAAGCGCGTGCGAGATCCAGCTGCGAAATGCCAACCAACACCAGACGACCCAGACCGGCAACCGAAATCATTGATGCAATGACGCTCATTGCCAGGGACAGCATGACTGTCTGGTTGATCCCGACCATGATCGTCGGCCGGGCCAGAGGCAGGTCGATGGACCAGAGCCGCTTCAGCGGCGATACTCCGAAAGCGTCGGCTGCTTCGATGAGGTCTTCACGCACCTCGCGCAGGCCCAGATTGGTCAATCGCACCAACGGCGGTGTCGCAAAGAACGCGGTAACGATCACGCCAGGTACATTGCCTATGCCGAACAGAAGGATAACGGGTACAAGGTATGTGAAAGACGGGATCGTCTGCATGAAATCGAGCACAGGGCGGACGATCGCCCAGAGCCAGTCCATTCGGCTGCATAGAATTCCCAGTGGCAATCCAACCAATGTGGAGATCGAGACCGCGGTGATCAATACGGCGAGACTCGTCATGGCCGCATCCCAGGCACCAATGATACCGATTGTGGCGAATGCGCATAGCGTAAGGATTGCGGTTGCCCGATTCACGATCTGCCAGGCAAACAAGGTGAAGAAAGTCAGCAGCAATGTCTGTGGCGTATCCCGCAGCCCGTCTTCGACGAGATCAAGCGCCCACTTAACCGGTTCCTTGATGGCCTTGAACACCGGACGGTAATTTGACGTGAGCCAACGCATTCCGTCATTTGCCCACTCCGCCAGCGGAAGGCTGATCATTGTGAAAGGATCAAGGAGGCCCGCCACATCCACCGCTCAGGCACTCCCGCTGATGCGCTGTTTCGCAGCGCCGAGCGCCTGCACATAGCGATCCACCGTAATGGCCACCAGAACGATGCCCAGACCGCCTATGGTGGCACTGCCAAAGTCGAGCCGACCGATCCCTTCTAGAACGGTTCTGCCAAGTCCGGCAACGGAAATCATGGAGGCGACAACCGCCATGGACAGCGACAGAAGCGTGGTCTGATTCAGACCGGCCAGAATTGTGGCGCGGGCAAGGGGTAGCTGGGTGCCGAAAAGCACCCGTGTTTCACTCGCGCCAAAGGCTCTCGCGGCCTCAACGAAGTCCGGCCGAACCTCGCGAATGCCCAGATTGGTAAGGCGGATCAGGGGTGTGATGGCAAAGAAGCAAGTAACGATGACGCCAGGTGTATCACCAATTCCAAACAGCATGACCACCGGGACAAGATAGACAAAGCTGGGAATGGTCTGCAGAAGATCCAGGATCGGGCGCAGGACGTGATAGAAGCGGTCACTCCGCGCGGCAAGAATTCCAGTGGGCAAGCCGACAATGATGCAGATTGAGACGGCGGTGATGACGATCGACAACGTTGTCATCGCGGACTGCCACGCACCCATCAGTCCAATGAGTGTCAAGCAGATCAGACCGGTCAGAGCCAGGCGCCATCCGGCTATCATCCAGCCGACTGCCACCGCGCCGACGATACCCAGGAGCGGTGGGATTGCCTCAAGCCCACCCTGAACAAGCTGAAGGAAGCGCTGAACGGGAACTTTTGCCGCCAGCAGCGTTTCGCGGGAATGGCCGACGATCCAGTTCAGCAAGCTGTCCGCCCAGACCCCGAAGGGGATGGTGAAATAGTCGAAAGGGTTGAGGATCTGATCCACGTTCACCTCCGCTCCAGATCCTGGCCAACCGCCGCGAGAATTTCGGGGTGCCCGACCCTTCCGATCAACCAGTCACCATTCCTGATCGCTAGGTGATCCACACCGTCTGCCAGCCGGGCAATCAACTCGGGCAGTGGGGTGTCCGGTCCAAGGACCGGCGCGTCAACAGCCACATCACCGTCCACCGCGATTTCCGAGGCAGACAGGTATTTCAGGGTCGAAATGGAACTGACAAAGCGGGCCACATATTCGGTTTCAGGATGTAGAACGATACTTTCCGGTGTTCCGATCTGGTCGATCCGACCATCTTTCATCACCCCGATCCGATGACCAACACGCATCGCTTCGTCCAGGTCGTGGGTGATGAACAGGGTCGTCTTCCCTGCCCTTTCCGAAAGTCCGAGGAACTCGTCCTGCAGATCCCTCCGGATTAGCGGATCAAGCGCACTGAAGGGTTCATCCATCAGCAGGATATCCGGATCCGCCGCCAGTGCACGCGCCAGCCCAACGCGCTGCTGCATACCGCCAGACAGCTCATCGGGGTACCGGGCACCCCAATCCGCCAGACCCACGGTTGCCAGGGCGGATTCCGCCGTCTCACGGCAGGTCTTCCTGTCCGCTCCCTGAACCTCCAGACCGTATGCGACATTGCCCGCGATCGTCTTGTGCGGCCAAAGCGCCATGTGCTGAAACACCATGCCGATCTTGCCCGCGCGAAGGGCGCGCAATTCCCGATCCTTCAGGCCCGTCACGTCCAGACCATTGACAAGAACCGTTCCCGAGGTCGGTTCGATCAATCGGTTCACATGTCTGAGAAGAGTCGATTTTCCAGAGCCGGACAGCCCCATGATGCAGAAGATCTCACCACGGTTAACGGAGAAGCTGGCATCCGCAACACCGATCACGCAGCCGAACCGTTCCAGTGCCCCGTTCTTGTCCATATCACCGGACCTGGCTGCGGCCAGTGCCTCATCTGCCCGGTCGCCAAATATCTTCCACAGGTTCCGGCATTCAATCGCAGGCTGTTCCAGACATTTTTCAGCCATTGGTTTTGGGCACCCTCCCTGGAGGCGGCATTTCCGAAGTGTTGCACAGGACCAGACGGAATCAACATTGCAAAAAATTGACCCGCTGAGTAACTTCATGTTACGCTGATGTTCAACAAGCAGGATTCGTTCTGGCCCTGGGATTCAGAAACCTTCCGCCTCCGAAGGCGTTGCTGGCGTTCGAGGCGGCGGCCAGAAACATGAGTTTCACCGAAGCCGCCAAAGAGCTGAACGTCACGCGTGTTGCCGTGTCGCGGCAGGTGCGGCAAATGGAGGACTTCATTGGGTTCGACCTATTTGCGCGCGGCCGCAGCAGCATCAAGCTCACCCGGGCCGGACGGAAACTGTCACGTGTCGTTCATCAGGGCTTTCAGGCGATCCTGGACGAAATCGAGTCGATCGAGAACACCAGGGAAGACACGCTGATCACCATTGCCACCACGGCAGGCGTATCGACATATTGGCTTATGCCAAATATCGGCCGGTATCGACGCAATAATCCGAATGCTGACTTCAGGCTGCTGGTCTCTCATGAACTGGTCAATCTCGTGCAGTCCGACGTGGATATCGCCATCCGTTACGGGACGGGAAACTGGCCCGGCACGACCAGTGTGCTACTGCAGCGCCAACAGATCCTGCCGCTTTGCAGCCGGATTTTCTACAGCAATTACGGGCCTTTCGAAACGCTTGACGATCTGACAAGGGTTCCACTGCTCGAATTTGAAAGCGCCTTCGACCCATCATCGATCTGGATTAACTATTTTCGTGACAAGGGTTCTGTTCTGGGGAGCAACGTTCGGATGAGTTCGTATGATTCATACATCAATCTGGTTCAGGCCGTTCTGGACGGTCAGGGCGTCTGTCTTCTCGGCGCACCGCTGATGCAACAGTTCATCGACAGCGGTGTTCTTGTGGCGGCGCTGGACACGGAATCCCTCCCCCAGCACGGATATTACCTGTGTCAGCCCGATGGAGCTTCGCCGTCAAGAACCGTCTCCGAGTTTCGCGACTGGCTTTTGGCGGAACTGAGCCCTGACAGAGAGCATGCGGACATAGTCACGCCTGAACACGTGCCAGCGTAATCCCAGGTTTCCCATCAGGGAAAGTTTTTCCGAGATTGTGGAAGAGGTTCCGGCGGGGATACTCTCTGCGGGGAGGAGCCTGATGGACGAACATATGGATGCCGGACCCAGACGTCAGCGCGCCGGGGGTGCAAAGGCACGACGGAATGCAAGGTTACGGGCTCCGATCAGATTTCCGAAAACCACCATTCGAAATATTCCGACCTATGACGTTCTGTCTTCTGACGGTCTGGAGGCCATAGACAATTTTGCGCTCGGGATACTGGAAACGGTTGGTGTCGAGTTTCGTGATGACGTTTCGGCCGGTCTGTGGCGCGACGCGGGCGCGGATGTGGACGGTCACAGAATCCGGCCCCCGAGAGAGCTGATCCGCAAACTGATTGCAACGATCCCCGGCGAATTCGACTATCATGCCCGCAATCCCGACCGAACCGTCAGGGTCGGAGAACGTAACATGATTTTCGGCCCGGCTTACGGCACGCCGAACCTGATCGACCTCGATGGAGTGCGCCGACAGGCAACGGTCGAGGATATGACGACCGTGATGCGGCTTCACCACGTGAACCCGGCCATTCACTACAATGGTGGCTATACGCTCGAACCCATGGACGTCGCGGTCCCCCACCGACATCTGCACATGATGGAACGGAGCTTCCTGTCCACGGACAAGCCGATCATGGGGTCACCCCAATCCGAAGGTCAGGCGCAGGATAGCGTTGCCATGGCCCGGATCGTCTTCGGGGCAGAAAAGATGGATCGTGATGTCGTCATGACCGCCATTTTCAACTGCAACTCTCCACTGGTCTGGGACAAGACGCAGCTGGACGCGGTGCGGGTCTATTCCGCAGCGAATCAGGCGCTGCTCATGTCGCCCTTCGTTCTCTACGGGGCATCGACACCGGTTCACACACTGGCAGCCACCGCGCAGATCATCGCCGAAGCGCTGGCGGGCATTGCCTTTACCCAGATTGTCCGGCCCGGCTGCAGGGCGGTGATGGGTGTGGCCCCGATGGGCGTTTACATGAAGAGCGGGGCTCCCGTGTTCGGGTCGCCTGAAGTGTCTCTATTCATGTATATCTTTGGCCAGATGGCACGCCATTATCGAGTGCCCTGGCGAACGAACGGGGCGAAATCGGGCTCGAAACAGGAAGACCTGTATGCGGGTTATGATTCCATGCTGAAAGTCTATCCCGCCATACTTGGTGGATGTCACATTCTGACTCACTGCGGCGGCACTATCGAAGGATCGCTCTGCGTATCCCTTGGCAAGCTCGCAGCGGATGCCCAGCAGATTCTGAACTTCCAGACCCTGCTGAATGGCGCTTCATTTGACGACATGGACATCGCGCTTGCCGATCTCGCCAAGGTTGGTCCCGGAGGTCATTTTTTCGACGAGGACTATACGCGGGAACACCTCCCGTTCCTCGATGAAATACAGGACAATGAACGCTACGAAAGCTGGCTGGCAAGCGGGTCCAGAACCGTTGGCGAACGCGGACGTGACTGGTGCCGCACCATGCTTGAACGCTACAGGGAGGAAATGCCAACGATAGACCCTGCGGTGAAAGACGCCCTACGCGATTTTGTCCTTCGAAGGGAACGTGAGATCCCGGAAGGTCTGGCATGAACAGGAGAGCCGTTCTTATTGTCGGCTGGCCGCTGCTCCCCCAGGCGGAGGCCCAATTGCAGGAGGCTGGCTTCAACATCATCCAGTCAAGCCCTGCACCGGGCCGTCCTGAACTGGTTGAGCTTCTGTCAGCTCACCAACCCGACGGTTTGATCCTGCGGGTGGGCACAATCGACCGGGCGTGTTTCGACGCCCATCCCGGGCTCAAGGCCATTGCCAATCATGGGGCCGGCTATGACGATATCGACGTCGCCGAGGCAACAAGGCGTGGAATACCGGTCTTTGCCGCTCCCGGAAGGAATGCCATTTCCGTTGCCGAACACGTTTTTGCCCTGCTGCTTGCCGTACGGAAGCAGGTTATGTTTCACGACAGCCTGATACGAAGGGGCGGCTGGCGTTCCTCGACACCGGACACGGCCGAGCTGTATGGCAGGATCATGGGCATCGTCGGCATCGGATTGATCGGCGAGAGGGTGGCGCATCTGGCGAAGGCTTTCGGAATGGAGGTCTGCGCGTTTGATCCGGGGCGCATGAAAGCGTTTCCGGAAGGCGTCTCAAAATGCGAGGCGCTTCCGGATCTGCTGTCCCGAAGCGACGTTGTCAGCCTGCATGTTCCCCTGACCGCCGATACGCGGTATCTGATCGACCGCGCCGCACTGGGAATGATGAGGCCGGGCGCGATCCTGATCAACACAGCCCGTGGAGGTGTTGTATCCGAAACGGATCTTGTCGCCGCAATCGAAGCCGGTAACCTGTATGGGGCCGCTCTGGACACCTTCGAAACCGAACCACCAGGAGCCCATGCAGCCGTAGCGCGGAACGACCGGATCGTCCTTTCGCCGCACATTGGCGGTGTCACACCTGAAAGCGCATTACGAATGTCCATGTGCTGCGCATCGAATATTGTCGACTACCTATTGGAGGGCAAGTGTAGTCCAGATCTGGTGAACCCGGGATGTTTCCAAGTTCAAGAATGTATGGAGTTCAGCTAAGCAAATTCCAAGTATATATCCATTTCCGCACAGATCCTTATTATTCCTGTTCGTCTATCCTATCAGTTACCAGATTTTATTTAGTAACCATGTCAAAAAGGGAGTCGTTCCCCTTGGATCCAGGGGAATACGTCACCCCACTTCCAGTCCGATGCATCCAGGTCTCGTTTCAAGGGGTTTCAGGCAATTTTTTCGGCTCCCCGCAGAGGTTTCGCGCAGGTTCTCCACATGTTTTCCACAGCATCCATCCTTTGATTCTCTTCATGAAGAAGGACATACAATTGCAAGACCAGCCCTTTCCGGGGCGTTTCCTACGCCCGGACTCCGCCTCTGCTGCGGAAATGCCCCGGAAAGGGCCGCATGGCATCGGATTCCGTCCTCAGCCACCCGATCCGGCGTCCACAACGGCGAAAGTCCCGTGGATCCAGAGCGTAATCCCGCTCCCGCGGCGGCGCAGATCCCCACCGCCAGCCAGGCGCGGCCGCCTGAACGAAGGGAGGGCTTGCCCATCGCGGCAGGAATCGCGCAGGTCCCTGAAGCAGGCCAGTCAGACCGAGGATCCGGTTCACCTCCCGAAGGGTCAGTGTCCTGGCGCCGGACGACATCTTGCCGCCCTTCGAAACGGCCGGTGCCCTTCCGTCGGCCCGGTTCATTGAAACTGATGTCAGGCGTGCTACAATGTGTCTGTATGGGGTCGGGCCTCTTCGCATATGCATTTTCTTGATGAATCAAGCATATGTCAGGAAATCCGTCTCCAAGCAATGACATCTGGCAAAGTGTAAACAATGGCTTATGCGGTCCTTATCCATCGAAGCGACTCCAGGTACGAGGACATCCCGTCGGAAGTCTACCAGTTTCCGGACCAATACCTCCAGCGAGCCAAGGAATGTGAAGGGGATTGGATTGTTTACTACGAACCGACAAAGGTAAAGAATACTAAGGGCTACTTTGCCGTCGCTCGGATCCAGAAAATCATCGACGACCCTAACGACAAGAAGCTGCATTTTGCGATGATCGAGCCAGGAAGTTATTTGGATTTCGGTGAGCCGATTCCTTTCAGGGAAAGGGGCACAGTGATCGAAAGCGGGCTGCTCAACGAGATGGGAATCGTCTCGGCGGGCAGAGCAACGTGGGCAGTACGGCCGTTGTCGGCAGAGGACTTCTTTCGGATCGTAAAGCGTGGCTTGTGCATGGAAGAAGATCTCCTGACTCGGAGTGACAAACTTAAGCTAGCCATTGACACCGTGGAAGAAAATCAGGAACATTCACGCCTGTACAGGCGTAACCGGGTGTCTCAGCTTCTCAACAGAACAGTCCGGGATCTTAATTTTCGGTCGACGGTGTTGCGGGCCTATGACAGCAGATGCGCAATAACCGGGCTCAAGCTCATCAATGGAGGCGGACGGGCTGAAGTGGAAGCTGCTCACATCAAGCCGGTAAGCAATGACGGGCCGGATATCGTGAGCAACGGCATCGCACTGTCTGGGACCGTACACTGGATGTTCGACCGAGGGTTGATCGGGTTGACAGACGAATTCGAGATCATGATCTCACGCCAGATAAATGACAGAACAGCGGTCGAGTCGATGATCAATTCAACCGGTGTCTTGCTGAAACCAACCAGAGACACGGACTGGCCAAGGGAGAACTTCATGAAATGGCACCGGGACAACTGTTTCAAGCATTAAGCCGAAAGACCGCAGCTGGATCGCGGCGTGCGGTTGTCGATCTGCATCAGGATCTGTCTTCGATCCCATTGTCTTCGTGTTAAGCTCCAAGGAGTGTGAAGGTTCCCTTAGGTTTCATGAAGCTGTCAATACTGCACATATGTCGAACCGCACAGCCCTAGCGTGAACGACCTGCCCATCTGAGTGCCGGCCCAGTTGCCTGGTTTCGCTGGGCGATTCACAGGTTTCGAGTGTCTGTGCCCGCTTCCAACCGAGCTTCGTGCCAGATGACGGAAACAGTGATACGGTGCCAAATGTGCTAGCGGTCTCAATAAATCATTCCCCATGGTAGCTCGCCTCGCCAAAGGTTCGTGCAGACAATCCAGATCACCGCGTTGCTTCATCATGTGCTCAGACGCGGTCGAGGTGGACCGCGGGATGGCCCACAACGCGATGATCTCGTGCATGGATCATTTCTCCAACGAGGCCGGCAGCTGGCCGTGATACGGAGGTCGGTGCCAGACCGAGGGTTTTGAACAGCCGCCAATAGAGCGCGGTGTCATGGCCAATCACGGGCTTGCCGAGTCGCTGTTCAAGCTCGGCGGTGTGATGCACCGGACGGCGGGCCACACCATCGGAGGGGCGGCGATAGTTGGACATGCCGTTGATCAGATAGGCATCCGCATTGGGAGCCCTGTCGGCAATGTAGTCGAAGCTCTTCCAGATCAGTTCTTCATCGAAACACCAGACGCAGTCATCCACTTCCTCCTGGGTCGCGAACCAGCCCTGATCATGGAAGTTCCCGGCCCAGACCACGTCAAACCCGGCTTCCTTCAGGAAACCGACCGTACCCCTATACCAGGAATCGGTATGGTAGCAGGCGTTCAGCGCGACCTTCTCTGCGCCGATTTCGCGCAACGCTTCAACCATGGCATAGCCTGCCATGTGGAAGGGCGTTTCATACCTTTCGCTTAGCATCTCGCAATGCTGCCGGATGCCCTCAACACCCAGACCACTGGCATGAACCCAGTTGGACCCGACCTGTCCGCAGACATCGGCATTGTTCATCGCCATACATTCGACAAATTCCTCGAGCAGACCAAAGTTCTCTTTGCGCTGATCCAGTCCGTGCTGATAGCCCGGCACATGCAGCATCCGACCATGCACCCCTACGGTCTCGGGCGCCATGCGAATGAAATCCGAAGGTGCGGCGCAATAGTCAAAGGGTGGGCAGGTAAAGCCCACCTGATAGGGGAACAGCTTGCGCTCGGGGCAATCCCAGCGTTCGGGTTTTGTGAAGATATTCATGTCTCATCCATCCTGTGCATTGCGGCACCGCATTCACCAGCATGAGCGAAGGCGCTGCCGCAAATCCATTGTTTCTTTGTACATGGATTCCTGCCAGTTCTGACAGGAATTCCACGGCATTTTCCGGTTCGGAGCCCAATGTCAGGTCATCACGGCTTCCGCTTCATCCGATTTCAGGCGGTGCGGATGGAGATGGTCGCAATGCGGCCGTGCCTGTTCGTAGATTTTCCTGACATGGTCC
>CBDATU010000024.1:0-53395 GCA_965199865.1 uncultured Rhodobacter sp.
ATGGATCACTGTCGTTCCTATCCGAACCTGCTACGCCAGTTCACAGAGGCGAGCCGCGTCTTCTTCACAAAGACCGTTTCCCGATAGCGGAATGGAATCTTGAAAGCCGTCACGGACAGCTATCTAGTCATCATCCAGGATCGGTAATGGTTAATCCGGTAACGGAATTTTAACTTACCGAATTAAAATCCTTGTCGCGATTTTGATGGCAATCCGTCGTCGATCACCTCCCGGTGCATTCGAGTTCTGACCGATCAGGCGGTCAGGCTAAGGGTATGTGCTTGAATGACCGGAATTGGGTGCCTACCCTCGACCCTGCCCATCTGGATCCGGTTCGACGCCCGCAGCAACGGAAGTGTCGCGGGCGCAGCTTTCGACAAGACGGTCATCCATATGACAAACGTCCCTCTGATTTTCCAGACGCGGCAAAGATTCAAGGCCCCGGTCCTACAGCGGTGGCGTCACCATCCCCGCACAAGCCATGCCGACACTTCAAAGTTCTGCCCGAAACCGCTCCCTGATCGGGCCATCGCCTCCGCAAAGGCAGGTGGCGAAGGCGCGCTGCTTGCTGTTACTGGACCCGGCCTCCTCCTTGACGGGGACAGCCGCCGGTAGGTTGGTTTAGTGCCACCCGTAGACTGCGTCGTTGTCGGACTTCCACCAAACGCGAGACATGTCCTATCGGAAATGTCACGTTGTGTTCCGTGGGAGTCCAATCTAAATATCCCTGCGCTGAAACTGGTGGGCGTGACAATGCACGATATCCGAGCGATCCGAGAAAATCCGGCTGCGTTTGACGCTGGTCTTTCACGTCTTGGAGAAACTCCGGCTTCGTCACAGATCCTTGAGATAGATGCGGCCAGGCGGGCGGCGATCGCTTCAGCCGAGGAAGCGAAGGCCGCGCAGAATGTGGCCAGCAGGAAGGTAGGTGCTGCCAAGCGGCGGGGAGACGAAGAGGAGTTTGAACGGCTCCGCGCGATCATCGCCGAGAACAAGGACAATATTGCGCGGCTGGAACGGCAGGCTAGGGAAAGGGATGCTGAATTACGCGACATTCTTCTTGGACTGCCAAACCTGCCGCTTGATGACGTTCCCGATGGGAAGGACGAGAACGACAACCGGGAAATCCGCCGCTGGGGCGAACCAAGGGAGTTCGGTTTCCAGCCCGCGGAGCATTACGAGCTTGCCGCGGTTCAGGAGACGATGGATTTTGAGACGGCGGGAAAGCTTTCCGGATCGCGCTTTGTCGTGCTGAAGGGAGCCGTCGCCCGCGTTCACCGCGCTCTGGCGCAGTTTATGCTGGATATCCACACAACCGAAAATGGAATGATTGAGGTGGTCGCGCCGGTCCTGGTTCGTGAAGAGATGATGTACGGCACCAACCAGTTGCCGAAGTTCGCCGGCGACAGCTATCGCACCGAAGACGGAATGTGGCTCATTCCAACATCTGAGGTAACATTGACGAATTCGGTCCGCGAGTTGATTCTGGATGAGGATGAACTGCCGACCCGCCTGACAGCGCATTCCCAGTGTTTCCGCTCGGAGGCAGGAAGTGCAGGTAGGGACACTGCGGGGATGCTTCGTCAGCATCAGTTCGAGAAGGTGGAGATGGTGTCAATCACTCACCCGGACAGGTCTCTTGACGAGCAGATTCGCATGACCCGCTGCGCCGAGGATGTCCTTGAGCGGCTTGGGCTGCCATACAGAACCGTTGTGCTATGCACCGGGGATATGGGGTTTGGGGCTCGCAGGACCCATGACATTGAGGTTTGGCTGCCGGGGCAGGGGACATACCGAGAGATCAGTTCGGTATCTGTATGTGGCGATTTCCAGGCAAGGCGGATGAATGCGCGGTTTAGGCCTTCCGGTGGAGGTAAGCCTGAATTCGTACACACACTGAACGGTTCAGGACTTGCGGTTGGTCGCACACTGATCGCGGTTCTGGAAAACGGCCAGCAGGCCGACGGTTCCGTAGACTTGCCCGAAGCACTGTCTGATGGCTATCTTGGTGGCAAAAGCCGGATTTCTGCGGAAGGGACACTCGTCTGAAATCCGCGTTTTGGAACATGGGCTCCAGGTGCCACTGTTGATGGCAGGTTTTTCTGTAGCGGTACCAATGGCTTGATGAAAATGGTTACACTCCGTCAGCGGCAGGTCGTGCGAGGTGCCCTAATCGTCTGTCCGGTAATCTACGACGCTTGCGAAGAGTCGACGCCACGTTTTCGGGCTGGACGAGGCAAAGGCGGTGTGATCACGGTTTCAGCACCTGGGCAGCCGACTCGGAGGCCAGAATGATCTCAGATGGCCGCATGCAGCCCGGGAATGAGGGTAACTGACTGACAATGGGTGCCGTACCCGAATTCAGATATGGCCCGCCGATGCTGGCGGGTAGTGTCTCAGTTTGAAATGTTCCTGTTCTGTCCCGTGATGGGCCTCGTCGAAAGTCAGTCAGCCTGAGAATCAGGAGATGGACTACTGATGGAATGATCTACCGCTATGGATCCAGCGCTCAGAACCTGAGCGGATCATACATATCGTCAGCATCATAGGGTTTGGGTTCGGGCAGGGTTGAGGATGTCGGATCCTCTACCTACGGTCGGGAGTCGTCCGCTTCGGTGCGATCATGGTTTCGCGTATCAGCTTCCGTCCATAATCCGACGTCGTTCGCCCGCTCGATCAGATAGGTCCGGAAACTCGGAATCGGACAGTTAAACGTCTGGTCCAGACGCTGCTGAAGCACTCCCCTATGGACGAGATGATTGTGAAAATCCTCCACATCCATGTTCTTCGGCAAACGCCATCCTATTTTGTCCCTGACGGTTTTATCGACCAGTCCCTCAATTTCGACGAGTTCCATGCCTTCCTTCATCCCCCGCATGATGGCGGATGTCAGATGAACGCTCCTCTGCATTTCCCAGGATCTCTGGTTCAGGAAATGGGCTTCCCGTCTTTCCAGGGCGTCGTCATGGACATGCTTCCAGTTCACTTCCGACAGATCGCAGCCCGCCAGCCTGGCACAGTTACCCAGAGCCTGGAACGAATGATGCATATGTCTGGGTCAGCCTTCCGTATCGTCGAGAAGTCTCGGCAGGTTTTCACGCACGATATCCGCGTCTCCTCCGACGGTCAGGCCGAATTCGGCGCGGAACCACTGAAGATAGTCGGTTCTTTCTTCCGGCGTTAGACATCCGATTTCATGGACATGTTCCGGACGGGACAGACCGGTGTCCTGAAGGACGTTCCTTAGATCACCGGGACCGGCGAACACGGGAAGGATCGGAAGTCCATGGGACGCGTTGTGAAGGGCCTGGGCGAATTCAGCTCTTGGAATCCGTCTGTCCGGTGGAAGGTTCTGTGCCTCGTCAACGGCGAGAATCAGCGGTGTGTTCCAGTCATTCGGTGGAAATTTGTCAGAAAGCGAGGATATCGTTTTCGGCGGGCCTCCAATTCCCTTCATCAGGAAATCGGTGACATCCCTAATCCCCGCCATTCCCGTCGCTGACTGAAAGGCGGACACTCCACGTCAGGCTTCGGATTTCAGCAAATCCCCGTGCCATTTTCGCGAAGACAGTCCAGCGGCTACGGATATGGATTTCATGACCTTTTCCATATTCCCCAAGTCCTCGCTGGAAAGAACGAGAACGTTATGCGTGTCGAAATCCGTCTTTCCCAACTCGACACTCCGACGCTCCAGCTCGGTGAGAATGGAGGATTTCCCCGATCCCGGAGCCCCCTGCAGCAGACGTGTGGCTATTGGCTCTCCATGCCAGACTCCACGCAGGCTCCCGGATTCCTTTTTCAGAATGTCCGGCATCTTGCTTTCGATATCATGGATGACGTTCCGCCGTCCGACGAAGACGGGCGGTGGAGGAGAGGAACTCCTGCGGATGAAATCAAGCAGTTCGGCCGTCTGTCTTTCCGTTGGCATACATTCCCTCCATCTGCAGGGAAATCCCTGATCCGGTCCATGTTCGCCCTGTCAGTCACGGCAAAGTGTCTGAAGGATCGTATGCTGAACGGTATGTCGTGCTCTGGACTTTACGGCATCCTATCGCACATGTGGAATTGTATCACGGCATATACATACTCCGCGGAACAGAACGGAACATTTCAAACGGGGACACCATCTGCTGGCGCCGGAACTTGCTCCTCCGCACCGGATGATCTAGAGGGACTCCGGCCACTGAAGCATGAGTGAATCAATGCGTCTATCCCGCTATTTCCTCCCCGTTCTGAGGGACACGCCAGCCGAAGCCCAGATCGTCAGCCATCGGCTGATGCTTCGCGCCGGCATGATCAGGCAAGCCTCTGCCGGCATTTACTCCTGGCTGCCACTCGGCTATAGGGTACTCCGAAACATTGAACGCATTGTTCACGAGGAGCAGGTTAGGGCTGGTCACATTCCCCTACTGATGCCAACGCTTCAGTCCGCGGACCTGTGGCGAGAATCCGGTCGGTACAATGATTACGGGGAGGAAATGCTCCGGATTTCCGATCGTCATGGCCACGACCTGCTCTATGGTCCTACCAATGAGGAACTCATTACGGATATTTTCCGCGCTCATGTGCAGAGCTACCGTGACCTTCCCCTCACACTGTATCACATCCAATGGAAGTTTCGGGACGAGATTCGCCCGCGTTTCGGCGTGATGCGGGGCCGGGAATTCTACATGAAGGATGGCTACAATTTTGACATCGACAGGGATGCGGCACTGCACGCCTACAACCGCCACATGGTCAGCTACCTACGTACCTATGAGCGCATGGGCCTGCAGGCGATTCCGATGCGTGCGGATTCCGGTCCCATCGGTGGTGATGATACGCACGAATTCCTGGTGCTTGCCGACACTGGTGAATCGGAGGTGTATTACGACAGCAGGATAACCGACCTGAAACTAGGTGACCGGCAGGTGAACTATGACGATCGGGAGGAATGTGCTGTCATCGTTGATGAATTCACCGAACCCTACGCTCGGACCGATGAAACCCACGATGAGGCTGCTTTTGAGGAAATTCCAGAAGAGCGGCGTCGGACTTCCCGCGGCATCGAGGTTGGTCAGATATTCTATTTTGGCACAAAATACTCCGCCGCGATGGACGCGACCGTTCAGGATTCACAGGGCCGGCCGGTCCCGGTTCATATGGGTAGCCACGGCATCGGTGTCAGTCGTCTTGCAGGTGCGATCATTGAAGCCAGCCATGACGAAGACGGAATCATCTGGCCTGAGGAGGTGGCGCCTTTCAGGGCGGGGATTATCAATGTCAAACAGGGCGATTCCACCACTGATGCCGCCTGTGATTCGCTCTACGCAAAATTGGCGTCGGTGGGCATTGAGACCCTCTATGATGATCGGGAGGAGCGCGCCGGTGCCAAATTCGCCACAATGGATCTGATCGGGCTTCCGTGGCGTGTGACCGTTGGGCCGCGGGGTTTGGCGAAAGGGAAGGTGGAACTGCGCTGTCGCCGCACGGGACAGAGCGAGGAAATGGATCCCGGATCGGTGGTCGAGCGGCTGCGTGCATAGCAGACAATCGTAGGCCTTTCCGTTACGGTCGGTTGGGAACCGACGTCGCATACGTTTTCCTGGTTCTCAGATCTGGTGCTTCGGCCACTTCCCCGCGGCTGTCTAGACCCACAAGATAGGACTTTCGCTGCTTCGTTCAGGTCGATGTTCGCTGCATGGGCACTGACCATTCGTTCAGAGGTGCAGAAAAGTCTGAATTCCAGATTGGCTCAGGACTGAGGAAGAGAGCTAATTTATGTGGAGGCATTCATGCGATGCCCCGAAGATGATCGGGCACATTGCTTGACGGGATGCTGGTTTGCGAATGGATTGCTTCTTGTCGCGTTTGTGGGTCGAAATCAATGGAAATCATGACCAAGGGCCAACATTTGGAACAGGTAAAGATTCTGCGGTATCGGGGACTGTCGGATCTAAAGCTTGACAGGTTGGGAAAGTTCAACCTTTTGCTCGGTTCGAACGACGTTGGCAAGACATCCGTTCTCGAAGCCATCTTCTTGTTGACCGGTATCTCCAATCTGGATTTGCCGATGGGGGTTCAGGGATGGAGGGAGCTCCCCATAAAAAAGTTCGAAGATTTGAGACTCCTCTTCCACAATCTTGATCCAGACCACCCCATAGAGATTGAGTGCCGCTCACACGGAGCGGTCAAGTGGCGCCATCTTAAGATCTCTGCTCGGGTTAACGAGATTGAAATCAGTGCCGAAACCCCTTTTGGGAAAGGCGGTGGGAACAGCAACTCGCACATGCGAGAAAGGTCCATGCCAAATGCTAGTCAAGCATCATCTGTCATTCCACCCGGTCGGCAACTATTGAATTACGTAGGGTCAATTCAATTCCGCCAGGGCGAAACCTCGACCTTCCTAGGGACGATACGTGTGAATGAAGGAACAATCGAGCTAAAAGGCGATTCTTCCACCAAGTCTGCTAACGAACTGACGTTACCTGCCCGCTACGTATCTCCGGGACCAGGATACGACGCAGATGCATTTGGTGCACTAGTAATTCGCAAAAAGGTAGCCCGTCTCGTGTCCTTCATGCAGAACATCAATGACCGTATCGCAGATATCAGCACCAGCGGTAACTTGGTTTATGCAGACATAGGCCTCGACCAGATGGTACCACTGAACGTCTTCGGCAGCGGAATGGTTCGTGCCGTAAACATTCTAGCCCACCTCATGCTTGGAAATGAGCGGCTTCTCATGATAGATGAACTTGAAAACGGTCTGCACTACACCGCGGTAAATCCGTTGCTTCGAGTATTACTGTCGTTGTCTCAGGATAGTGATGTCCAGGTGATAGCTTCCACTCACAGCGTAGGCGTTTTGAAAAGTCTCTTGGATGTGTTAGGCGAAGATAAATTCGCTAAGCACCGCTCGACGACGCTCTGTTACTCTCTACAGCGTGACTGCAATAGGCGTGTACACCCATATCGGTACGACTACGAGCAGTTCGAACACTGCATTGAACATGGTGTCGAGATCCGATGAGCTGGACGCTGGTTGTCGAAGGGAAGTTCGATAAGGAATTCATGAAGTGGCTGTTGCGGCGTTCGGAGATAGTTGATGTCGAGGTAAAAGAGATCGGAAGCGGTTTCGGGAAATTGAAGAAGATCCAGCCCGTGATTAAAATGTGCCATGACGGCGGCCTCAAGATTGCGATTTTGCTGGATGCAGACAAGGACATGCAAGGTCGGCGCAACAGGTTGGACGAGCCAATCAATGAGCTTGAACTGCCGGTAGAGCGAATTTTTGCTACCCAACGACGTCGATGAGGGTGACCTGGAAACCTTGTTGATACAGATGGCACCGCCGGACCATCAACCGGTTTACAAATGCTTCGAGGATTACAAGGCTTGTCTGCGCTGCCACAACTCCAGTTACGCTGTTCCTGACAGGAAGGCAGGGGTCTACGCATATTGCCAAGCCGTTGGTGCCGAAACCGGGGAGGGAAAGAACTACGACGATGACCGTCACTGGAATCGGGACGCGCCGATCTTGGATCCGCTGCGAAAGTTCCTCACTAGCTTGGCTGGTGGTGCCCGAGGGTGATGTGATCCGGATTCGGGATTATGCCCGCTTCGGCTGAAGGCCTTGATCCCGGACGAGGTTGGCGCCAGCCACCAAAGTTCAACGACTTGTCGCCGATTAGTTTGGATATCAGCCGCTATTGGCGCCTGCGATTACTGGCCTGTGCCATCAAGAATATGTTTTCGGCACCCAATTAACCGGTACCGGTTATGAGTAAGGATCCCGAAGTTGGAATTCGCCCGTGACGGTGCCGAAATCTCTCCAATGGGTATAGCATGGTGTTGAACGATTGAAGGCCGATGTCCTGCTGCGAGGCGCGTGCAATGCGACAGACATTCGGTTCAGGAAGATCACCCCTCGTTGAGAGAGTCCACCACTGTAACGCGGATGACCGCTTACTTGCGCGGCTCCCTGACTGAACGGACAGGTCAGAGTCGTGAATTTTCCTGATCGAATTATGCGGCGCTAGCATGGGACAAACAGGCATCCTCGCGTGATGCCGATTTTGGTGTGTCTCTTGATGGGGATGAAATACGCCGTCCGACACAGCTTCCAGGCCGTCCCTGATCTGCGCTTATCTACTGATGTCAGCCAGTCCCCTTAAACTGACGGAGACTCTGCTGGAAGCTCCGATCATTAACTCAGTCTGGGAACCATTTTCGGGCCGTTGCCACCCAGGATGGCACGGCATGTGCCCATCCAGGTGGCGTTGCCAACGGATGGAAATGCGCAGCCGGATCCACAGCACCGCATGTGCGCGTTGCTCCGACGAAAGTAAATTCCCTCTTTGGTGCCAACTTGCGTTCCTATTCTGGCAGAGATTGTGTAACTGCCGTTTCCGGTTTACCCGTAATGCGCCACCGGTGTGCCCGCGAGCGCTGCCATATTCAGCAGCCCGCGTGCCGTGATCGACGGCGTCACAATATGGGCACGATTGCCCATTCCCATTAGGATTGGGCCGACTTCAAGACCGCCCGCCTTCATTTTCAGGATGTTGCGAATTCCGGAAGCGGCGTCGCTGTTCGCGAATATAAGGCAGTTGGCTGGCCCCCGGAAACGGGCATTGGGAAATATCCGGTCACGCAGGGACTGGTCCAGCGCCGCATCGGCATGCATCTCACCTTCATAGTCGAATTCTCGCGGAAGCGAGTCCAGAAGCTTCAGTGCCGCACGCATCCGCCGACCGGTGTCGCAGTCAAGATTTCCAAACTGCGAATGGGAGCATAGCGCGATCTTGGGCTTGATTCCGAAGCGTCGGATATGGCGGGCGCAGGCGATGACCGTCGCGGAGATCTGCTCCGGCGTCGGTTCAGGATGCACCTGGGTGTCCGCAATGAACAGCGGTCCATCCTCCAGAATCATCAGGCTGAGCGCCCCCGTTGGCTTGAGCCGGTCGTTGCCCAGCAGTTCATTGACGTATCTCAGGTGCCATAGATACTGGCCGAATGTGCCGCAGATCAGTGAATCAGCTTCACCGCGATATACCATAATGGCACCGATTGCGGTTGTATTGGTGCGCATGACGGCTCGGGCCAGGTCCGGCGTGATGCCGCGGCGCTCCATTAACCTATGATAGGTGGTCCAGTATTCATGATAGCGCGGGTCGTTTTCCGGATTGACAATCTCAAAATGTTCCCCGGCCCGAATTGTCAGTCCGGCGCGTTCGGTACGTCTTTCCACCACCTCTGGACGGCCTATCAGGATCGGCGTGTCGGTCATCTCCTCTACCATCGCCTGTGCAGTGCGCAGAACGCGCTCGCTTTCACCTTCAGCGAAGACAATTTTACGCTCGGCAGTAGACGCCGCTTCGAACACCGGCCTCATGATCAACGCGGATCGGTAAACGGTGCCTTCAAGCTTGGCGCGATAGGCTTCCATATCCTCTATCGGCCTAGAGGCAACGCCGGATTCCATTGCCGCTTTGGCAACGGCAGTGGCCACAACTCCGGTCAGCCGAGGGTCGAAGGCTTTGGGGATCAGGTATTCCGCACCGAAGTTCATGGATTCGCCCTTATAGGCGGCTGCGGCTTCCGCGCTGGTTGAGGCTCGCGCGAGCGCGGCGATGGCCTCGATGCAGGCAAGCTTCATTTCATCGTTAATCTCAGTGGCACCGACGTCAAGCGCGCCGCGGAATATGAAAGGGAAGCAGAGAACGTTGTTTACCTGGTTGGGATAGTCGCTTCTGCCGGTGGCAATTATGGCGTCGGGTACCGCTTCACGCACCGCTTCGGGCATGATTTCCGGAGTAGGGTTGGCGAGTGCGAATATGATTGGCCGACTGGCCATTTTCCGGACCATTTCAGGCTTGAGCACGTCGGGGCCGGAAAGTCCAAGAAACAGGTCAGCCTCCAGGATGACGTCATCCAGTTCACGGGGAGGGCCAGGTTGGGCGTAGCCTTCTTTCTGTGGGGTCATGTCCCTGGACCTGCCTTCGTGCACGAGCCCGTGCAGATCCACGAGCCAGACGTTTTCGCGTCTGACCCCGAGCATTAACAGCATGTCGAGGCATGCGATTCCCGCCGCGCCGCCGCCGGTTGAGACGACCCTGATGTCTTCAAAGCGCTTACCGGCGACTAGCAGCGCGTTGGTCGCGGCGGCACCCACAACGATGGCGGTTCCGTGCTGATCATCGTGAAACACCGGAATGTTCATCCGCTCGTGGCAGAGTCTTTCCACAATGAAGCAGTCCGGCGCTTTGATGTCCTCAAGGTTGATGGCACCGAAGGTGGGTTCCAGCGCACAGACGATATCGGCCAGCTTCTCTGGATCCTGCTCGTTGATTTCGACGTCGAAGCAGTCGATCGAAGCGAATTTCTTGAACAGAACCGCCTTTCCTTCCATGACCGGTTTCGCGGCTGCCGCGCCGATATCGCCGAGGCCCAGAACGGCGGAGCCGTTTGACACCACCGCAACCAGATTTGCGCGGGCGGTATAGCGGCTGGCCTGCTGCGGGTCGTTCTTTATCTGGAGGCATGCCTCGGCGACTCCAGGTGTATAGGCGAGGCTCAGGTCGCGACCGTTTGCCAGTGGCTTGGTCGCTCGTATTTCCAGTTTTCCAGGTTTGGGTTCCTCGTGATAGGTAAGGGCTCTCTGGCGGAACGTGTCCTGGAGCTGCTCGGTCATGCGATCGTCCCTACGTTCATGCGCCATGCTCCAGACTGTCGGTATGAAGCTCATGCGGCGCGGTTTCAGGCCCGTTCGAACGTTCGGGCAGGCGCTGAAACCTAAATGTACTCCGTAAGGCCACGCAAGCCCCTTGCAATTATTCAGGTCGCCCCGCAGTCTGTGGCCAGGAAACCAGAAAGGCGTGCGCTCATGTCCCTTCTCGAGGCAGCGGCAAAGGTTCGCGCAAACGCTCATGCTCCCTATTCCCGGTTCAGGGTCGGTGCGGCGGTCCGCAGCACATCGGGAGCTGTTTATGTGGGCTGTAATGTTGAAAACGCGGCCTATCCCGAAGGGACCTGCGCCGAAGCTGGAGCCATTGCCGCGATGGTTGCTGCGGGCGACACCCGGATTGCGGAGGTTGCGGTGATCGCCAATGCGCCTGAGCCGGTGGCTCCCTGCGGCGGCTGCCGACAGCGGCTTCTGGAATTCTCTTCTCCTGACGTGATGGTCACCATGGCTAACGAGCAAGGGGCCACCAGGGTGATGCGGATGGACGAACTGCTGCCTGGCGCCTTTGGCGCGGAGCAGCTGAGCGAGTGCTGACGATGGATGCGCGTGGGGTTCTGGCTACTCTGCGAAGTGGGGGAGAGCCTGACCTCGGCGAACTCCGGTGGTTTGCGAATGGGCTTGCGACCGGCGAAGTGGACGACGCGCAGGCCGGAGCCTTTGCCATGGGTGTCTGCCGGTCGCCACTAAGCGACAGGGCGCGGGTCGCGTTGACTATGGCTATGCGCGACAGTGGAAAGGTGCTGAGGTGGGATTTGCCTGGACCGATTGTCGACAAGCATTCAACTGGTGGCGTCGGCGACTGTATTTCCCTGACCCTTGGCCCAGCAATCGCCGCAGTCGGCGCCTATATCCCGATGCTGTCGGGACGCGGGCTGGGGCATACCGGCGGAACGCTGGATAAGCTGGAAGCGATCCCTGGGCTTTCGACTGAGATGGATGAGGTGACGTTCCAGCGGGTGGTAGCGGATGCTGGCTGTGCACTGGCCGCCGCGAGCAGCGACATCGCTCCTGCGGATCGCAGGCTCTATGCCATCAGGGACGTGACCTCGACCGTGGAATCGATCGACCTGATCACCGCTTCGATTCTCTCAAAAAAGCTCGGTGGCGGAGTAGGCCCGCTGGTGCTGGACGTGAAGGTCGGATCCGGGGCATTCATGACCTCGATGGCTGAGGCGCAGGCGCTTGCCAGATCCCTGGTTACGACCGCGAATGGTGCTGCAGGCCCAGCGGCGGCTCTCATCACTGACATGAACCAGCCATGCGTTCCTTCCGTCGGCAACGCGCTTGAGATCATGGAAGTGATGCGGGCGCTCCTCGACCCGAAGGAAGACTCGATCATTTCTATTCTGACAGCTGAACTTGGCGGCGAACTGCTCCGCCTTGCGGGCATGGCCGAGTCGCGCAGGGAGGGAGCGGTCCAGGTCCTGGACGCGTTACGCTCCGGTGCTGCCGCCGAACGCTTCGGACGCATGGTTGCGGCGAAGGGTGGCCCGTCGGACTTTGTGGAGCGGTGGCGGGACCGGTTGCCCGCCGCACCGATCCTTCGCGAGGTTTTGGCGTCCCGGTCAGGTACCATTGCTGCTATTGATGGCCATGCGCTGGGTATGGCGGTTGTACGTCTTCGGGGAGGGCGGAGACGCAAGGGCGATTCCATCGACCCTTCCGTGGGCCTATCAGGTGTTGTGATGGTCGGTGCTGAAATCGAGGCGGGCGATCCGCTTGCAATCGTGCACGGCGCGACGGAGGTGGAAGCTGAGGCAGCTGCCGCTGAGTTACCCGCGGCGTTTACGGTAACCGACGGAAAGACATCCCTCCCGAGACTGATTCATGGAACAGTGGTTTGATAGGGCGGGCATTCCTGGTGGTTCTCGATTCTGTGGGATGCGGCGGGGCTCCGGATGCGGCAGCTTATGGAGATGCCGGTGCGAACACCCTTGGTCATATCGCGCAGGCCTGCGCTGCTGGTGATGCAAACGATGGCCGCCGAGGATTGCTGCGGATGTCCAATCTCGACGCCCTCGGCTTGGGGCGGGCTGTAGAACTGGCGTCAGGCGAGAAGGCTCCAGGGCTTGGTGCGGATGCTCAAGGTCTTTGGGGAGTGGCAACGGAAACGTCCAGGGGTAAGGACACGCCTTCTGGCCACTGGGAACTCGCTGGAGTTCCCGTTTCCTGGGACTGGCACCGTTTTCCTGACACTGAGCCGAGTTTCCCGGACGATCTGGTAGCCGAAGTCTGCAGCCTGGCGGGCACCGATGGGATTCTTGGCAACCGTCATTCCAACGGCATTCTGATTCTTGAGGAGGAGGGATCTGAACATATGCGGACGGGCTGGCCCATCTGCTACACATCCGTCGACAGCGTTTTCCAGATCGCCGCGCATGAGGAGAGGTTCGGACTCGGTCGGCTTCTGAATCTCTGCCAGTCACTTGCGCCAACACTGCATGCAATGGGAGTGGGCCGGGTGATTGCACGCCCGTTTGTCGGTTCGCCGGAGGATGGGATGGTTCGAACGGCAAACCGTCGGGATTTCGCCAGACAGCCACCCGAACCGACGCTCTGCGACTGGCTGCATGAGGCCGGTCGGCAGGTCAATGCTGTAGGAAAGATTGGGGATATCTTTTCCATGCGGGGGGTTTCCGAGCTGCGCACAGGGGCGGATGATGTGCTGTTCCAACATCTATGTGCTTTCGCGGGTGACGCAGCTGACGGATCCCTGACCTTTGCAAACTTTGTCGATTTCGACAGCAAATACGGTCACCGCAACGATGTATCAGGCTATGCGAGGGCACTGGAGTGGTTCGACGCGGAACTGCCGAGCTTTCTTCGTCTCATGAAATCCGGGGATCTGGCCATATTCACCGCAGACCATGGCAACGATCCTACTTGGCCGGGCACCGATCATACGCGCGAACGGGTGCCTGTTGTCGGTTATGGGGTCGGTGTCCGCGAAATCGGGCACGTGGGTTTCGCGGATGTGGGCGCTTCGGTGGCGCAACATCTCGGCATAGAGGCCCAGGGTGTTGGAAGAACGTTCCTATGAGTGTCGCGTATCAATCCGAATGTGGGCCGCATCCATATGGGGTCCGTTCCTGCCCTTCCTCGCTCGGCTGGCTACGGGAATCCGTACAGTGATTTCCGGTTTTCATGCGTTGGAGGCTTCCATTCGGGCTGGAACCTCGCCATTTTTCGCTACCATCGTAGGGACGGGGATACCGGGGCAGCGATTTTTCGATGGCTGACCGAGTGTTCACGCTGACTGGCAACGTTACCGTGTCCGTATCGCGGAGGATTTCGACGGTGATCTTCTGATCGACAGACTGGGATCGGACAATTTGCGTTCACCGAGGTGGCCAAGTGCGGACCATACTGAAACTGGAGCCAAGCCATGACTGACCAGCTGACTATTGTGAAACATCCATTGATTCAGCACAAGCTAACGCTGATGAGGGAACGGTCCACGCAGACATCGGTGTTTCGCCAGCTGCTGCGTGAGATAAGCATGCTGCTGGCCTTTGAGATAACGCGCGAACTGCCGATGACTGCCAGACGCATTGAAACGCCGCTCTGTGAGATGGATGCACCGAAGCTTGACGGCCCGAAGCTGGCGCTGGTTTCCATCCTTCGGGCCGGCAATGGCCTTCTTGATGGCGTTCTGGAACTGATACCTTCGGCTCGTGTTGGTTTTATTGGGCTTTACCGTGATGAAGAAACGCTTAAGCCGGTACAGTACTATTTCAAGGTGCCTGAGGATCTGGAAAGCCGTCTTGTCATCGCAGTGGATCCCATGCTGGCAACTGGAAATTCCGCAGTGGCGGCAGTCGAACTCCTAAAGAGAGCGGGAGCGAGGAACATTCGCTTCGTGTGCCTGCTGGCTGCGCCGGAAGGTGTCGCACGAATGAATGGCGCACATCCCGACGTGCAGATCGTCACTGCGGCTCTGGATGATCACCTTAATGAAAACGGCTACATCGTACCTGGCCTTGGGGATGCGGGAGACCGGATGTTTGGCACGAAATAGCAATTGCGGGCAAGCTTGGGTCGAATCGGTTGCGGCCACCCTCAACGACAGACGAAGCGGTGATTCGGGCTAGCGAAGATGGATGCATGAGCGAACTCGGCCAGCGCAGGCTGATGGTGTGTGGGAGGTGAAGCTAGCCAGTGTCACATCCTTCGATTGGAAGAACTCCACCTGAGTGAGATCCGAGTCGGAATGGCGTCGTGACTTCCCGCCACTCGGGCTCGCTGCGACGGATGCTGGGTGGTCTTTCGTTTCCATGACTGATCTCCCCTGCAGGTGGACCGGTCCTGGATTCTCGGAAACAGATCTCAACTGGGCAAATCCTTTTGATACTCTAGGATTGTTCTCATGCGAGGAACAGATGTGCAAATGGTTAGGAACGCATTTCCGAAACGTCATCGGCCACTCTCCCATCTATCCGATGGTCGGTTTGGATTTATCCATATTGTGGATGCCGTATACCGATGTAGCTCTTCGCACAGGCAAAATAACTGTGGCCGGAGCTTATGACCTATTTTACTGTCACTTCGATCACTTCTCCATATGTCCAAAACATCGTGTTTATCGTAATACTTCCTGCCTACAGCCCTGATACGAGTATCCATAAATTCATGAAAATCTTCGCAAGATTCCCACTCTTGCCGTTCGATTAGGCGAGAAACGTTGCTTTTGACATCTGGCTTCATTTGCCTGTATAATTCACTAAATTTATGCTCTTTTGAGAATTTTCCTTGTTCCTCAGTATAAGTATCTTATATGTCAATTCCAGTGTATGCCCAAGGTAAAAGATTCCTGCACTGAATCTAATCTATCCTCTTGGTGAGAATCCAGATTTTCTCAGCACCATCTTTGCCAAATGCATGAATTCCTCGGACATCATATAGAAAGATGAAATCCTTGTCACGTTGACTTCTTTGGTTTCCAAAAATTCAGGCTTGAAATTCTTGGTCTCGAATAACGATTTGGTATGGCTCACTTCGCATCTTCCCGATTCTCCTCAATCCTCAACGTTTCAAGGTTTGCCTCGAACGCCTGTCTAGTCGCTCGCCTCCATTGACTGATCGCATCGTCTACCTGGTCCGGGCTACTCGGCCGCGGAACGGCGCGGCTTTAGCAGGGCGGCATAAGCCGGATCGTCCGAGAAACGCGCCTCGACCCGGTTTAGCTCCGTCTTTGCCGCCATAACGTCCGGATCGTTATCGCCCAACTTATCCAAAAGTCTGTAGTAACGTTCCGCAGCAGCTTCCATTTCGAGAAACGGCTTACTCCGCTGTGGCGTTTCCACACCCATGGTGTCCTTTGCGACGTCTTCGATGCTGCACGGCTCCTTCCGTTCTTCCAGAACGCCTCGATCGCTAAGGTTGATCAAGCCCTGACCGTCAAGTGACTGAACAGTGAACGGTGAGTGCGTTGTTGCGATAAACTGCAGATTGGGGAAGAGGCGGATCGGATTGCGCACTACGACGCGTTGCCAGTTCGGATGCAGGTGGAGAATCGGGATAGGGCAGTTGAAGATGGACCCAGATGGAGTGGTTGCTAAAGCGCTGACAGTCAACACAAAGTGGAATTCGAAGGGGTATCCTGGAGCTGATGGGTAAACAGGCTGCATATGGGAGCCGGTTGTGAGAGGCTTCACGAATTTTCAACTGAACCTATCGGAACGGTACCGCCCGTACCCTGGACCCGGTAAGTACCGCAATAGCTTCGGGCCTCATCAACTCACAGAGTTCAGGTGCGGTGCTCCGCAGGCCGCCAGTGTAGGTGCCAAAGGCGGGCAGGATCAACCGGTCGTTATCGTAGAGAAAGCAGGCCCGGGTAAACGTTTGACCGCGGGCGTGTATCGTTGCCTTTGGATGAAAGTGCCCGGAAACTTCACCCTTTGAGCCAGCCATCGCGACATGCCGGAAGGTCAGCGGCGCTATGGATAGCTCCGCCAGATGCGAACGGCATGGAAAGGCTGGCCCAGGATCGTGGTTTCCCTCAATCCAGATCCATTCCCGATCTGCCATCATGCGGCCCAACCAGTCCGTGGCACTCCGATCCAACCCTTCGATTGCTGCAGGATCGTCAAAACTGTCGCCAAGGCAGACAACGGTCTCAGGCTGCTTTGCGGAGATTTCAGCTTCCAGCCTGATTAGGGTGTCCTGTATCTCATAAGGTGGTAGCAGGCTGCCACCCTGACGGGCAATCCGCTCCGATTTCCCAAGATGAAGATCGCTGATTGCCAGAACACGTCGCTCTGGCCACCAGAGTGCGCCGGACGCCTGTGCCTTCAGCACTGCACCCGCCAGGATGAATTCGTGCTCGCTTCCGCTTGACGTGGTATTCATTGTCTCTTGATCGCCATGAGCCGCAATTCGTCAACGGAATTCCATTGCCTGACCTTTCATGGAGCCGCAGCCTCTCCCAATTCCACTTCCATCAGTCGTTCGATTTCTGCGTCCAGGAGCCGCTCAATACCCTTTCCGTGAATTGGCACCCTGCCTATTTCAAGAAAGAGCGGCGCGGCCAGTGGTGTGACCCGATCCAGTTCCACATGATCGATCCTACCGGCGGTTCGCGCAAGCATGTCCTCTATGCGCCCAAAATCGACGAGACCTTTGAGTGCCTCTTCCCGTGTGATCTGCATGAGTAAGTGATCGGGATCGTATTTCCTCAGCGTGTCATAGAGGATGTCACTAGAGAATGCAGTTTGGCGGGCGGTCCTGCGCGTACCGTTGTGCCGCCTTTCAATCAGTCCGGCGATCACTGCGCTGGCCTTGAATGTCCGCTTCATCACGGCGTTGCCGGCAAGCCAGGTTTCAAAAGCCTCACGCAGGTGGCCGTGTTCGAACAGCGGCGCAGGATCCATGACTCTGTCGAGTCCCCAGATCAGGACCGCATAATCGGTTGAAACGAACCCCAGCGGATCAAGCCCCATGGCCTCCATTCTCTGGGTTAGCAATAGCCCCAGTGTCTGCATCGCGTTGCGTCCTGCGAATCCGTAAACACAGATGTTCTGGTTTCCCTCATAGGGGAAGCTCTCGACCAGAATGCGGTCGGATTCAGGAAGTTTTGAAACTGCACGCTGTTTCGCAAGCCATTCGGCGGTATGGGCTGGAAGTTCCGGCCAGTCTTTCTTCCGCAGGATCGCCAGGATGCGTTGGGAAAGCTGTGTGGATGTTGCGAATTTTGTGCCCATGAACGTGGCGATTCTGGGCTTTCTGGCTCTGTCACGTGTCACTTCGACCACGGTTTCACGCATTCGATCATAGCGCACGGTCTGACCGCCAATGAGGAATGTGTCACCTGGAGTCAGAGTCGCCGCGAAGGCTTCCTCGATCTGACCCAAAGCTCTGCCTTGGCCACGCATCCGTACATTCACAAGATCAGTATCCTGGATCGTGCCAATGTTCATTCTGATCCGTCTGGCGGAGCGAGGGTCCCTTAGTTGCCAGCAATGCCCGCGTAGGACCAGCCGCTGCCAGCGGTCATAGGATTTCAGGGCGTAGCCACCCGTGGCGCAGAAATCCAGGCAGGCATCGAATTCCTCTCTGCTCAGCGTCGAATATGCTCCGACGGCACGTATTTCGGAATACAGGTCGTCCGCCTGGAACGGTCCTGCACAGGCTGAAATCAGGATGTGCTGGCATAGAACGTCCCGGGGGCCGCGCGCCCTAGCTTCCCCATCAAGTGCACGCGCGCGAACGGCTTCCAAAGCAGCGACGCATTCGACAACCTCAAACCGGTTGGCTGGCACTAAAATGGCTTTCGAAGGAGCATGGTAGCGATGGTTGGCGCGCCCAATTCGCTGGACCAGCCGTTTAACGTTTTTCGGTGCGCCCACCTGAATGATCAGGTCCACGTCACCCCAGTCAATTCCGAGATCAAGAGTCCCCGTGCAGACGACCGCGCGTAGCTCTCCCCGTGACATTGACGCCTCAACACTCTGGCGCAGTTCGCGTGCAAGCGATCCGTGGTGAATGCCGATTGGCAGTCCATCGGTGTTGGCAAGCCACAGGTTATGAAAAAACACTTCCGCCTGAGCCCGGGTATTGTGAAAGATGAGTGTGGTTCTGTGCCGCTTGACTGCCTCAAGTATCGCCGGAATGGCATAGGCGGCTCCACCACCAGCCCAAGGTGGCAGCTCCTTAGTGCATAGCATCGAAATATCGGGATCCGGCCCGGGATCCGCTTCAAGAATCGCACAGGGATCCGGATGGTGCGCCAATAGATTCGCGATGGCTGGTGGATCCTCAACCGTTGCGCTCAGGCCTACCCGGCGAAGGGCAGGGCAGATCGTCTGCAGTCTTGCCAGCGCGAGCATGAGTTGATCGCCACGTTTGCTTTCGGCAAGCGCATGGATTTCGTCCACTATCACCCGCTGCAGCCCTCTGAATACCCTCGGAGCGTCTTTATAGGAGATGAGAAGGGCGAGACTTTCTGGTGTGGTCAGCAGGATGTGAGGCGGATCGGCGCGCTGACGCTGCTTCATTGCGCTTGAGGTATCGCCGGTTCGCTCCTCGACTCGAATCGGGAGCCCCATCTCTTCTATGGGCCGCCGAAGGTTGCGCCTGATGTCAGCAGCCAGGGCTTTCAGCGGCGACACGTAGAGCGTATGCAGCCCTTCACGTTGTCCGTCGGCAAGTTCTGCAAAGGTTGGAAGGAACCCCGCCAAGGTCTTGCCGCCGCCTGTGGGCGCAATCAGCAGAAGCGCTGGCTCCGAGGCGCGGTCCATGAGCTCGCGCTGATGTGGATGGAGTCGCCAGCCGCGCGACGCAAACCATCGGTCGAATTCCAGGGGAGGAGCGGCCATGATTCAATGGCGTATACACAGGGAGAGTCATTCGGCAAGACTTGTGCATCGCTGGGCTTTGTTCAGCATACATGCTGCAGGTTTTTCCGCTGGCAATGATACTGTCGGCTGACGAAGTGGTCACCCGAGTAGAAACCTCACACATGTCAGCGTCACAACGGTCTGAAAGGACGGCTACCTTTCCAGGACTCGTGAGCTACATTGGTGGGAGGCCGCAGCGGGTTGATCCCGGCGGGATTCCTACGCCAATGATCGTCCAGGTGCGATATAGTATGGGACTTCAGATCCGCTCCTGTTGGACGTCGCTTCCTGCCGCTGCCCGTCAATGATCTTTCACCTTTCCGGGTAGTACCGGATCTTGTGCGAGTCCCTGATGATCGCAGTGACATCGGTGACGGTACCGTGTACGAGTTCCACCGGTTTGTTTGGTGTATCGCTCCCACCTACATATCCTGACAGGAAGTGCCCTTCGATCCAGAGTGGGACGCGCCTCAGATTCTCGTCAAGGGGATCAGACTGCGCCGCTGCGAATCCCTACTTTGGCGGTGCGCTCGCGGCCCGCATGAACTATGTCAGCCCGTGGATTTCCAACAGGGTGATGAATGGACCAGGCGGGCCGTTCTAATGGCAATTCGTAAGTCCGACTGAGGTGCCGCCCGGCCGGGGCAAAATCGGCGCTTCCTGACCTATTGTCCGCCTCGCGGCTTCTGACACTCCGCCCGGCCCGAATTCCAGAATATCCAGGTCCTCAAGGTCGCGCATCGCCGGTGGCCCGTGGATCACGGTCACAACACATCCCGTCACGAGCATTCAATCCGACTTCAGACTACGAAAACATGCCTTGCCCGGGTCAGACAGGCTATTTCGCGATTCCAGTCTGAGGATGCCATGCACACAAAATGGCAACCGCACAGCCATAGTGCGTGAAATCCAAGGAATGGAACAGCGAGGGGTTACCGGCTGGAATCAGACGATCGTCGCTTCCGTGGCGGCGATCATGTCCTCACGTGTTACCCCCTGGGCAAGCTCCTCGATATGCAGACCTCCAGGGGTGACATCCAGCACTCCAAGGTTCGTAATGATCCTGTCAACCACACCCTGTCCGGTCAACGGAAGCGTGCAGCGCTTCAGAACCTTCGAGGCACCGTGCTTGTTGGTATGGTCCATCACCACAACAACCCGACCGACTCCAGCCACCAGATCCATGGCGCCGCCCATTCCCTTTACCAGCTTTCCGGGAATCATCCAGTTGGCAAGATCGCCCTTCTCATCGACCTCCATCGCACCGAGAATCGCCAGGGCGATCTTTCCGCCGCGAATCATGCCGAAACTTGTCGCGCTGTCGAAGTAACTTGTGCGGTCCAGTGCGGTGACTGTCTGTTTCCCGGCATTTATCAGGTCGGCGTCGATCTCCTCATCTGTCGGAAACGGTCCGATGCCAAGCATTCCATTTTCCGACTGTAGCGTTACATCAATCCCGTCCGGTACGTAATTCGCCACCAGCGTCGGTATTCCGATGCCGAGATTGACATACATTCCGTCTTCAAGTTCCTGTGCGGCCCGTTCGGCCATCTGGTTCCGATCCCAAGGCATGATGTCTCACCTCCTTCGCTTAGGCCGCACGGTTCGTGCGCTGTTCGATCCGTTTCTCGTGCTGTCCCTGAATCAGTCGGTGCACATAGATTCCAGGCAGATGTATGTGATCTGGATCCAGGCTGCCCACGGGAACGATTTCCTCCACTTCCATCACGCACACCCTGCCGCACATCGCCGCCGGCGGGTTGAAATTTCGGGCCGTCTTGCGAAAGATCGCGTTTCCGGTCTCGTCCGCCTTCCATGCCTTCACGATCGACAGGTCCGCGACGATGCTGCGTTCCAGTATGTAGGTTTCACCGTCGAAGTCCTTGTGCTCCTTGCCATCGGCAATGACGGTGCCGACGCCGGTTCTTGTATAGAATCCTGGGACGCCACATCCACCGGCCCTCATCCGCTCGGCGAGTGTGCCCTGCGGGTTGAATTCAAGCTCCAGTTCTCCGCTAAGATACTGCCGCATGAACTCCGCGTTCTCACCAACATACGAACTGATCATCTTCTTGATCTGGCGTGTCTTCAGCAGGACACCCAGACCAAAATCGTCCACCCCGGCGTTGTTCGATACAACCGTAAGGTCTTTGACCCCCGAACTGCTGATCGCCGCGATCAGGTTTTCCGGTATGCCGCACAGACCAAAGCCACCCGCAGCGATGAGCATGCCATCGTGCAGCAGTCCGTCGAGTGCGGCAGAGGCCGTTTCATGGATTTTCTTCATCAGTATCCCCCTGTGTTCAGCTGCGCCTCAATTCGCCCGACCCGAGCCGGAAGTCAATTCGGTTGCCGGGCATGGCAGGATCGGCATTCACGCCTTTCGCCGACCTCTGCCTGATCTGTATTTCCCCTTTGCCGCTCTTTCATCAATAAGCTGAACGGCAATTTCCATATTCACTGACATGGGATCCATGTCCTTTGGCAGCGTAGCGTTGATTTTCTCCCATTTCACATACGGGCCATATTTGCCGTGCATGACATTAACCGGACCGCCGCGCTCGGGATGTTCTCCAAGCTCCTTCAGCGGTTTGGGCGTCGCGCGGCCTCCACCACCCCTGCTTCCCGCGGATTTCGCAAGCAGTTCGACCGCGCGATTCATGCCGATCTCGAACACCTCGTCCGTATTCTGGAGATTCGCGTAGCGCCGTCCGTGCCGGACATACGGCCCGTAGCGGCCAATGCCGGCCTGGACAGAAACGCCATCTTCCGGGTGCGGTCCCACTTCCCGGGGAAGGCTGAGCAGCTTCAGCGCACGCTCTAGAGTCATCATGTCCGGCTGCCAGTCCTTCGGAAGGCTTGCCCTGGGCGGTTTTCCTCCGCCGGAAGACTGCGCTCCCCGCTGCACGTAGAATCCATAGCGGCCGGATTTCAGGGCTATGTCTTCTCCCTGATCGCTGCCAAGCAGCCTGTCCGCGTCGCCCGTTCGGTCGCCACTGCCGTTCGAGGCTCCGGAAAGGGAGCGGGTATAGCCGCATTCCGGATAGTTTCCGCAGCCAACAAAGCCGCCGGAACGGGATGTTTTTAGATGCAGTCTTCCTTTGCCACAGATCGGACAGATACGCGGGTCGGAGCCGTCTTCGCGTGGTGGATAGAGTTGCGGTGCCAGGGCTGTATCGAGCCTGTCAAGCACTTCGGTCACACGGAGCTCGAATGTGCTGTCAACCTGGGCCTTGAAATCCCGCCAGAACCGATCAAGGACGCTCGTCCAGTCCCGCTTGCCGGCAGTGATGTCGTCAAGCTCCTCCTCCAGGTTGGCGGTAAACTCATAGCCGACGTATTTCTTGAAGAAATTCAGCAGGAAGATTGTTACAATCCGTCCCTTGTCCTCCGGAACCAGCCTGTCCTTTTCCTTCCGGACATATTCACGATCCTGAATCGTTGTAACGACGCTGGCATAGGTAGAGGGTCGGCCTATCCCAAGCTCTTCCATCTTCTTGACCAGCGTAGCCTCCGTGTAACGTGGGGGAGGCTGGGTGAAATGCTGCTCGTGAACCACTTCGCGTTTCTGGACCGCGTCTCCTTCACTGATCGGCGGGAGGCGGCCATCGCTGTTGTCGGTGGCCTGGTCGTCGCGGCCTTCCTCGTATACGCGCAGGAAGCCATCAAAGAGCACGACCTGGCCGGTTGCGCGCAGTCCCACATGGCCATCAGCACTTGCCACCCTGACGGTCGTTCGTTGAAGGCGTGCGGCCTCCATCTGGCTGGCGACCGTGCGTTTCCAGATGAGGCCATAGAGCTTCTGCTGCCCGGGTTCCCTGATCTTCAGGTTCTGGGGAAGCAGCGACATGTCCGTTGGACGGATGCATTCATGCGCTTCCTGAACGTTCTTGGCCCTATTCCTGTACGCGCGTGCCGTTTTTGGCACGTAGTTTTGGCCATACCGCTTCCTGATGACATCGCGTAATGACGTCACCGCCTCGGGTGCCATGTCAATTCCGTCCGTTCGCATATAGGTGATGAGGCCGGCCTCGTAGAGCCGCTGGGCCGCGGCCATTGTTTCCCGTGGTCCGAAGCGAAACTTGCGGCTCGCTTCCTGCTGAAGCGTTGACGTCATGAACGGAGGGGCTGGGTTCCGCCTAAGTGGCTTCGCCTCCACCGAAGCGACCCTGAGTTCACGGCTGTTGATTGCCTGCACCGCCTGTTCGGCCTGAACCTCATTCCCGATGGACAGTCTGTCCAGCTTCTCGCCGGCAAGGTCTGTCAGCCGTGCCTCGAACTGCTGTCCTTGTGGAGTGAGAAGCATGGCTTTCACTGACCAGTATTCCTGGGCATCGAACGCTTCGATCTCCATTTCGCGCTCGACGATCAGCCGCAGGCACACCGACTGCACCCGGCCAGCGCTGCGCGCACCCGGCAGCTTGCGCCAGAGAACGGGAGACAGGTTGAAGCCCACGAGGTAGTCGAGAGCTCGCCTGGCAAGATAGGCTTCGACGAGATCCTGGTTCACGTCGCGTGGGTTGTCCATCGCTTCGGTGACGGCGCGTTTCGTGATTGCGTTGAACACGACCCTGCGAACAGGTGTGTCCTTCCTGATGGCGCGGCGTCGGCGTAATGCTTCCTCCAGATGCCAGCTGATCGCCTCCCCCTCCCGATCGGGGTCGGTGGCGAGAATCAGGGTGTTGTCGGTTTTCAGCGCGTCAGCGATCGCCCGCACGTGCTTCTGGGAGTCGCGGCCGACTTCCCATTTCATCCTGAAACCATGGTCAGGGTCGACGGAGCCTTCCTTGGGTGGAAGATCCCGCACATGGCCAAACGACGCCAGCACGGTGAATTCCTTTCCCAGATACCGATTGATGGTTTTGGCCTTGGCTGGCGATTCGACCACTACGATAGGCATGGAATTCCTTTCGAATCGACGGGCGACGCATAGGCGCGGCAAATGAGCGGCTGGCAGAGGGATTGTCAATGGTGGCAAACGTGACGCCAGGGCTATCGCATTTGGATTTCCTTTTTCGGGACTCATCGCTGAGCCGGGCGGCGGCCTGGATCAGTCAGGGTAGGACATCATGGTCCCCTCCCACCATCTTCATCCTGCCGCGCATGGACACTCCCTCCCGCTTCTGCGCCGTGCACACGAGGTTCAGTGCCATCCGGCGCATCATGGCTAGGTTCCGCAGCCCTGTTTTCGAAAGAGTCCTGTTCTATATGGTCAGCGTATTCTGATCAAAGAGATCTGGGTCAATCAGGCAGTAGACAATGTCCTCATTGTCAATGAGGATCCCAGGAGAGTGACCGGATTGTAGACGCTTTGCGCATTCGCACGCCTTTAGTCCGTCGAGAATCCATTAAGGTAGTCGAGCAGGTCGTTCGGAAGCGCTTCGATAGACAGACTTTCCGGTCCCTTACCAAGGACAAAACGTCCATTTCCTTCGACACTGGCCGTTGCAACCAGGTCTTCGTGGCGCCACTCGAATGTGATTTCCTCTGTACCTGGTTCGGCAGCCGGCATTGGGACCTCAGCAGGGATTCTACTGAGAAAACGGAAGGCATCAATCCACATCTTCATCGTGTCGTGATCCCTTCGCTACCATCGTCGAGCATGATACGCGAGAAGACTTATGTCGACCGAGGTTGTCGACGCACCTGCCGTATCCTGCACGTGCCGACATCAACGGTATGGGTCACGCCGAGAGGGTCGATATCTGACAGATTAGGTCGCGGCTGCTTCACCATAATCAGCGTCGAACCTGGTCTTCGCAAGTCCGGGCGTCACATGAGGGCAGAAGCTTCCCCAATGCTTCTCAGCGAGCTGTTCCATGCTTATGTCCTTAATCCCCTTCACGCCAAAATACTCACGAAGCCTGTCACTAATTGTGTTTTCGAACGCTATGTGCGGCAGATCATGTGCTTCATCCATCCGGGTAAGCGCATCGCCAACAGTTTTCACGATACTTTTTGGCACCCTGTGCTGATTCGATCGTAACTTCCGCTCAGGATCCTGCATGGCCGCGCCCGCCACTTTCTGACCCTCCAACGGTTAACCCACCCATCAGCAGGGTCGGCTGCCCTACGCAGACCGGAACCCATTGCCCGGCCTTGCCACAGTTGCCCACACCGGGATCCAGCACCATGTCATTCCCGATCGCCTTTATCTTTCTCAATGCTGTCGGGCCGTCGCCTATCAGAGTGGCTCCCCTGACCGGAGCGCCGACCTTTCCATTCCGCACCCGGTAGGCTTCCGTACAGGAAAAAACAAATTTTCCGCTGGTTATGTCGACCTGTCCGCCACCGAATCCCACCGCGTGGATCCCATCCCGCAGATCCGCCACCACCGCATCGGGCTCCGCATCGCCACCTAGCATATACGTGTTCGTCATCCGCGGCATGGGGATGTGAGCATAGCTTTGCCGCCGCCCGTTACCTGTCGGTGCCACTCCCATGAGCCGGGCGTTCTGCCGGTCCTGCATGTAGCGGACCAGAATGCCGTCCTCAATCAGGACATTCCTGCCGGAAGGCGTGCCCTCGTCATCGACCGTAAGGGATCCGCGTCGCTCGGGTATCGTGCCGTCATCCAGGACCGTAACGCCATCGGCCGCCACGCGCTGCCCGATCAATCCCGAGAAGGCCGACGTTCCCTTGCGGTTGAAATCCCCTTCGAGCCCGTGGCCCACAGCCTCGTGCAGCAGAATTCCGGGCCAGCCCGCCCCAAGGACCACATCCATCTCTCCCGCCGGAGTGGGCTCGGCCCGCAGGTTCACAAGCGCGACCCTGAGCGCTTCACGCGCGGTTGCCCGCCAGTGGTCAGGGTCGATCAACCCTTCAAGCCCAATTCTTCCGCCCCCGCCATTCGTACCCGATTCGCGTCGCCCCCGCTCTTCAACGATCACTGACACATTCAGCCGGGCCATAGGTCGTGCGTCACGTAACAGCAGGCCTTCAGGCCGAAGGATTTCCACTTCCTGCATGGAAGCCGCAATCGTCGCTGAAACCTGAACCACGCGCCGGTCCTGTTCGCGGGCGAACGCGTCTATCTCGCGTAATGTCTCGATCTTCGCCGAAAATGACGCGTCATCCATCGGGCTGGCGTCGGAATACAGCCTCGAATTGGAAAGCCTCGGAGGCCGGTCCAGAGTGCCACCTCCACTGCCAACAGCCAGTCGGGCGGTTGCGACCGCTCTTTTCAGGGCGGCTTCCGAAATCTCGCTTGAATGTGCGAATGCCGCCGTCTCACCCCGGACAGACCGGAGTCCGAACCCTTCGGAGGCGTTGTAGCTGGCGGTTTTCACCCGTCCGTCGTCGAATGCGATCGCCTCCGAGCGGCGACGCTCCAGAAAGAGCTCGCCGTCATCCGCTCCGGAAACTGCGTCGCGCAGGGCCGCAAGCGCGAATTCCCTGTCCAGAGCGGATTCGAACGGGCGGAAGGGAGCGTCTGTCATACTGTCCTCGTTGCAGACTAAACGGTGCCGAAAAGCGGCTGAATGCCGCAAAGGAATGGCTTGAGAGCCGCTGCGCAATATGGTTTCACATGGGCAAAGAGACAATGGGGTCCGACTCTTTTCGTGATGGGCCGGGCAACGCGGCGGATCGGTCCGCCAAAGCGAACGGGAAATGCATATGCGTCTTCACACGATTCTCTCCGGTCTTCTGGCCGTGGTCGGTATGGCTCTTGCGGGCGCTGCTGCGACAGCCCAGGAGGGTCTTGAGAGCATTGGCAAGCCCGAGCCGGGCGGCATGGGTTTCCAGCCTGCAGTGACCGAGCTCGCACGCAACCTGCACTGGCTTGACGGAATGTTACTCGTGATCATTTCGGCGATCTCGGCGTTTGTGATGCTGCTTCTGCTGGTCGTCATTTTTCGCTTCAACCGGCGCACCAATCCAAAACCTGCCGACTTTACCCACAATTCGCCACTTGAGGTGGCCTGGACATTGATTCCAGTGGTGATTCTGGTCTTCATCGGCGCGTTTTCGCTGCCTGCGCTGTTCAGGGAACAGGAGATTCCGCAGGCGGACCTGACCATCAAGGCGACTGGTTATCAGTGGTACTGGGGATACGAATATCCGGAAGAGGGGCTTGCATTCGAATCCTTCATGCTTGGAAGTCCCGAAGCGGTGAAGGCCGCTGGCTACAACGCTGACGAATACCTGCTGGCGACGGACACCGCAGTGGTGATTCCCACTGGAAAGACGATTGTCGTCCAGGTTACCGGTGCCGATGTGATTCACGCGTGGACCATCCCGTCCTTTGGCGTGAAGCAGGATGCGGTCCCCGGCCGTCTTGCGGAGCTCTGGTTCAAGGTCGATGAAGGCAATGAAGGCATATATTTCGGACAATGCTCGGAGCTCTGCGGCAAGGACCATTCCTACATGCCAATCACGGTTAAGGCTGTGACGCAGGAAGACTATGACGCCTGGCTTGCCGGGCCGGCGCAGGAATTCGCTGTCAACGATCGCTCGCCGGCGTACAGGATCGCCGCCGCCGATTGAGTGACGATGAAACCATCGGGACGATTGACAGCCGATTCCGCACGGCAGGCGGCATTCACGAAAGAACGACATGAGCGACGCGACCGTCATCACACGTGAACACCCGGGAGAGGCAGGGTTTGGCGACTGTTTCGCCCTGCTAAAGCCCCGGGTGATGTCCCTGGTCGTATTCACCGCCCTTGCTGGCCTGCTGGTAGCTCCGGTTCAGGTGCATCCTGTCATCGCGTTCGCTTCGATCCTGTTCATTGCCGTTGGCGCAGGAGCATCGGGTGCCCTGAACATGTGGTGGGATGCGGACATAGATGCGCTTATGACGCGTACGGCCTGTCGCCCGGTGCCTGCGGGCAGGCTTTCCCGGGAAGATGCGCTGGCGATTGGCGTCGCCCTTTCGGGTGTTTCGGTGACGATGCTGGCCCTCACGGCCAATCTTCTCGCTTCCGGACTGCTTGCCTTCACCATCCTCTTCTATGCCGTTGTTTATACGATGTGGCTGAAACGCCTCACACCGCAGAACATCGTGATCGGCGGTGCGGCGGGGGCCTTCCCGCCAGTGATCGGGTGGGCGGTGGCTACGGGAAGCGTTAGCTTCGAAGCGATTCTGATGTTCGCGCTGATCTTTATTTGGACACCGCCACATTTCTGGGCATTGGCGCTGTTCATGAAGTCCGATTATGCCAATGCGCAGGTTCCGATGCTGACTGTCACACACGGACATCAGGTAACCCGTCGCCACATTCTGGCCTACACCCTGTTTCTTGCGCCCGTAGCCCTTGGCCTCGGCGTTACCTCCATTGGAGGTCCGGTCTATCTCGCGGTGGCGGTCGCCCTGAACGCCTGGTTCATCCGGAATTCGGTCGCCGTCTGGAAACGAAGCGCAGCCGATGCGGAGGCTGATGGCTATAGGGTCGAGAGGTCGGCGTTCCGTTTCTCGATCTATTACCTTTTCCTGCATTTCGCGGCGTTACTCGTCGAGGCGACGCTGCGTCAGTTCGGAATGGGTGGCTGGTGATGGCGATAAGGGTGGAGCACGAACTCCATCGGCGGAGGCTGTCCCGTAATGTCGGCGTCGGGCTGACGTTAATCGGATTCGCGGCGCTGATGTTTGCGCTGAGCGTCGTCAAGATTTCGACGACAGGTCCGGTTCAGGGCTTTGATCACACAATTCGTCCCGAACTCGTAGGGGCGGGCGAATGAATCTGCGCGGGCCACAAAAAACCGCGGCACTTGCCGCTTCCGTCGTCGTCCTGATGGGCTCACTCGCCTGGGCATCGGTCCCCTTCTATGACTGGTTCTGCCGCGTAACGGGATTTGGTGGTGTGCCGGCGCAGGCGGACGCGGGCAGTGATGTGGTGCTGGACAGGACCGTTACCGTCGGTTTCGACGCGTCGCTAGCGCGTGGAATGCCCTGGGAATTCAGGCCGATCCAGCGCGAAATGGAGATACGCATCGGCGAAACGGGGCTCGCGTTCTATGAAGCCTGGAATCCAACAGGCCATCCGGTCGCGGGTTCGGCTAGCTACAATGTAGTACCTTACGAGGCTGGCGGGTTCTTTACGAAGATCGACTGCTTCTGCTTTGAGGAGCAGGTGCTGCAGCCCGGTGAGCGTGTGCGGATGCCAGTGACATTCTATGTCGATCCTGCGATCGTGACCGACCGCGACGCTTCTGGCGTCCACCGCATAACGCTCAGCTATACATTTCATGAAATCGACCTCCCGGAAGTGGCCCAGGCAGGCTTGAGGTCGGGTGAGAGTCCAAGCTACAACTAGCCCAAGGAACGAGGGAACGCTCTCATGGCGCATGCAAAGAACCACGATTACCATATCCTGAATCCCTCGGTCTGGCCGTTCATGGGAGCGGTCTCGGGCTTTATCATGCTGTTCGGCTTCGTGATTATGGTCTCGCCGAACGTGACCAGCAATCATCCCTGGATGTTCCTGATCGGCCTTGTCGGGGTCGCTTACGTGATGTTCGCGTGGTGGTCCGATGTTGTGCATGAGGCGCAGACCGGTGATCACACACCGGTCGTTCGCATCGGCCTGCGCTACGGCTTCATCCTGTTCATCATGTCTGAGGTGATGTTCTTTTCGGCCTGGTTCTGGTCGTTCTTCAAGCATGCAATGTATCCGATTGATCCTGGAGGGCTAAGCCCGGCGGTCGATGGACAGTGGCCACCCGCTGGCATCGAGACCTTCGATCCCTGGCATCTTCCACTGATCAACACCCTGATCCTGCTCTGCTCCGGTGCCGCCGCGACCTGGGCGCACCACGCCATCGCCCACGAGAACAATCGCAGGGATCTTGTCAACGGATTGTTGTTGGCGGTCGTACTCGGAGCGCTGTTCACCCTGTTCCAGGCCTATGAATACAGCCATGCGGGTTTTGGCTATTCCGGCAACATCTATGGAGCCAACTTCTTCATGGCTACGGGTTTCCACGGTGCGCATGTGATCATCGGCACAGTGTTCCTGCTTGTATGCCTGTTCCGTGCCATGGCGGGACATTTTACTCCTGACCGACATGTCGGTTTCGAGGCCGCAGCCTGGTATTGGCATTTCGTTGACGTGGTCTGGCTATTCCTGTTCGCCGCTGTCTACATCTGGGGCAGTTGAGCACCACACGTTTTCGAACCTGCCCTAAAGGGGTGGCTGACCAACTACCAGGACCACCAGTCGCTTCTCTCGGAGGCGTCTGGGTCATTGGGATCTACGTGGGAAAGGGTGAAGTGAGAGTCCGAGGCCGACCCTACCTGCGTTACCTACAGAATCATGCCATGCCGGGAAGCGAAGGGGTGACCTGCTGTCGTTGTGGCCGGCTTTGGCATAACCACCATTCCTCCCGTTGGGAGCGGAGCTGAATGAAACATTGGCTGGTTCCGTTGATCTTTGGCATTGTTGGCTGCGCGGTGCTGGTGTCGCTCGGCATATGGCAGGTTCGAAGGCTGGCCTGGAAGGAAGGCATGCTCGCGCGAATCGAGGCACAGATGGCAGGTGATCCGGTGCCCGTCTTCAGCCAGCCATTCGAGGAATTCATGCCTGTTGTCGCGGAAGGCACGATCACCGGACCCGAAGCGCATGTGCTGACGTCGATCAGACAGGTCGGTGCAGGGTTCCGCATCGTGTCGGCATTTGAGACGCAGGGACGACGGATCCTGCTCGACCAGGGATTTGTTTCGCAGGAGCTCAAGAACGCCGCACGTCCAGATCGGAGTGTCCGAATCACCGGCAACTTCCGTACTGTGGATGAAGCGGACTTCTTCACGCCTGACCCCGACATTGACAAAAACTACTGGTTTGCCCGCGACGTGCCAGCTTTGGCGGGTGCGCTTGGCACGGAGCCGATCCTGATAATTCTGCGCGAGACCTCCGAACCGGAGCCCTTGGTAACGCCTTTGCCCGTGGACACAGCGGGCATTCCGAACGACCATCAAGGCTACGCGGTCACCTGGTTTTCCCTGGCTGCGGTTTGGGCGGGAATGACTGGTTTTCTGCTCTGGCGAAACGGTCGGCGATCTGTCTGAGATAGGGTGACCATGCGATACATCTCAACCCGGGGCACTGCCCCTCCACTGACATTTGAGGAAGCGATGCTCGCGGGTCTCGCCCGTGACGGCGGTCTCTACCTTCCGGACACGATCCCGCGCATGGATGCCAGTGCCATCTCGGCGCTTGCCGGGCTGTCCTATGAGGAAGCGGCGTTTCGCGTGATGCGCCCTTTCACCGGCGAATGCTTCACCGACGATGAGTTCCGCGGCATCATCGCCCGGGCATGTGGAGGTTTTCGGCATGTGGCGCGGGCGCCACTTACTCAGCTGGGGCCAAACCATTTCCTTCTAGAGCTGTTTCATGGTCCAACGCTGGCTTTCAAGGATTTTGCGATGCGGCTCATCGGCCAGCTCTTTCAGGCCGCGCTTGATCGCAGGGGAGAGCGGGTCACGATTGTAGGCGCCACGTCAGGAGATACCGGTTCGGCGGCGATAGACGCGTTCAGGGGGCTTGCGGCGGTCAATGTCTTCATCCTCTTTCCCCATGGCCGCGTTTCGGAAGTGCAGCGCCGCCAGATGACCGTGCCTGAGGAGGAAAATGTCCATGCGCTCGCGCTTCATGGCGACTTCGACGACTGCCAGGCGCGGGTCAAGGACATGTTCAACGACTTCAGCTTTCGTGACGATGTGCGGCTGGCGGCGGTCAACTCGATAAACTGGGCGCGGATTCTGGCCCAGGTTGTTTACTATTTCACATCTGCCGTTGCGCTTGGCGCTCCCCATAGGGAGGTTGATTTCACGGTGCCGACCGGCAATTTCGGCGACATATTCGCCGGCTGGATAGCCAGGCGTATGGGCCTTCCCGTGGGACGGCTGGTCATCGCAACCAACCAGAATGACATTCTCCACCGTACGCTTGTCTCGGGCGATCACACCAGGCTGGGTGTCAGCCCATCGATCAGCCCATCGATGGACATCCAGGTCAGCTCAAATTTCGAGCGTGCGCTATACTATGCCTATGGTGAGGACGCCACCGCAGTGGTGCGGGATATGGAAAGCCTCTCGGTGGATGGTGGTTTCACGGTGAGCCAGGGAGCGCTTCAGGCTCTCCGCGAGGCGTACTCATCGGGCCGGGCGAGCGAATCCGAAACCGTCGAAACCATAGCTGCGCAGCACCAAGCCACCGGTGCGATCCTTTGCCCGCACACAGCTGTTGGCGTGAAGGTCGCCGAAGAGTGTCTTGGCCGGAACCCGATGATTACCCTTGCCACCGCGCATCCGGCGAAGTTTCCGGATGCGGTTGAGTCGGCGACTGGTATTCGTCCCCCCTTGCCAGCGCATATGGCCAACCTTTATTCGCGTCCCGAACGCGTGACAGAGATTCCCAATGACCTCGCCGAGCTTGAGCGGCTAATCTGGAGGCGCATCGCCAAGTGACAGTTCTTCTTCACGAACTTCCAAACGGCTTTCGCATCGTTACCGAGCGGATGCCGGGACTGAAATCAGCCGCCCTGGGTGTCTGGGTGACAGCTGGGGGTCGACATGAACGTGTCGAGCAGAATGGCATTGCTCACTTTCTCGAACATATGGCGTTCAAGGGTACGGAACGTAGATCGGCTCGGCAGATTGCCGAGGATATCGAGGATGTCGGTGGCTTTATCAATGCATATACCTCGCGTGAGATAACGGCGTATTTCGCCCGTGTTCTGGAGGAGGATGTTGCTCTCGCGCTTGACGTGATTTCCGACATCGTGCTGAATCCGGTGTTTGACGAAGCCGAAATCGAAGTCGAACGGGGCGTGATTCTTCAGGAAATTGGCCAGGTCCAAGACACTCCCGATGACGTGATTTTTGACTGGCTGCAGGAAGTCGCCTATCCAGAGCAGCCTCTTGGGCGCACGATTCTGGGCCCTTCGGACTATGTCAGGGGGTTTGCCCGCAGCGACCTCTCCGGTTTTGTCTCGGAGCACTACGCACCGGAGAAAATGATTCTGGCTATCGCAGGCGCATTCGATCACGAAGCGGTGGTTGGGGCGGCCGAACGGCTGTTTGGGCATCTGCCACGGGGAGGTGGCGGAAAATTCGAGCCCGCTCGATATACCGGAGGCGAACGCATCGAGGTCAAGCCGCTGGAGCAGGTGCATTTCGCGTTGGCTTTTGAGGTGCCGGGCTATCGTGACGAAGATGTCTACACAGCGCAGGTCCATGCTGGTGTGCTTGGTGGCGGCATGTCATCCCGACTGTTTCAGGAACTTCGCGAGAAGCGTGGCCTCTGCTACTCGATCTCGGCCCAGACCGGATCCTATGCGGATACCGGACTTGCTACGATCTACGCTGGGACTTCGGCTGACCAGATTGGCGAACTGGCGGAGCTTACCATTGATGAACTGAAGCGCGTCGCTGACGATATGACGGAAGCTGAGGTGGCCCGTGCCCGGGCGCAGATGAGGGCTGGAATCCTGATGGGCCTCGAGAGTCCCTCTACTAGGGCGGAGCGAATGGCCCGCCTTGTTTCCATCTGGGGAAGAGTGCCTGATGTCGATGAGATTCTCGCGAGGATCGATGCCGTGACAGCTGGAAGAGTGCGGGACTTCGCTGGCCGCATACAGTCAGTGGCCCGGCCTGCGTTGGCGATGTATGGCCCCGTTGACCAGGCTCCGCGACTGGCTGAGCTGCGGGAGAGGCTCGCGGCCTGATGCTGTCCCGCCGTCGCCAGGTCCGGCTCGTTACCGAGCGGCTTGTCCTGCGTCCACCGCGGCTTTCCGATTGCGCTTCCTGGGTGGATCTTAGGCAGGTCAGTCGTGAGTTTCTGACACCCTGGGAGCCTGCGTGGTCGCCTGACCACCTGACGCGCAAGGCGTTTTCCGATCGGGTTCACTGGGCGCAGCGCTCCATAGCTGATGGGAGTGCCATGCCGCTGTTCCTCATTCGCCGTGAGGACGAGACGCTGCTGGGGGCCGTCACACTTGACAATATACGCCGGGGTCCTGCGCAGGCTGGTACACTTGGATACTGGATTGGTGAACCATATGCCCGCCGCGGCTATATGCGTGAGGCGATTGACGCTGTGGTGCATTACAGCTTTGCGATGCTTGATCTTTCCCGCATTGAGGCGGCCTGCCTTAAGGATAACGTTGCCTCGCGGCGGGTGCTGGAGAAGGCCGGCTTCAAATACGAAGGGGTCGCACAAAGCTATCTGCAGATCAACGGCCGGTGGAGAACCCATGTGCTCTACGCAAATCTTCGCCCTGACCGACGCGGCAGAACTGAGGTTGGATAGGATAGGCCGCGCCTGCGGTGATGCGGCTGGTCATGTTCAGGTCACGTTGTCGACACGATGCGAACGCAGTTTCCACGGACCTGGGAGCGTGAAATTCGTCGCGTCGAAGGGAGAACCCGGGACTTGGCCGTTCTTTGGCATTCATTCCTGAATTTTGCGGAATGACTGCGAGTCTGTGGTATCTGCCGCGACGGTCAGAGCGCGTGGTTTGACTGCCGGAAGGAGGGGTGGTGTTACTTCACGTGGACGTTCCGCCCGCAGGCCACGTAGCCGTTTGAGGAATTCAGTGTAGGGGCGAATGTCACCTGATTCCGGTTCACACATTGTCCTTCTCTGATATGCCCTTGAGCCTCAGCGAGCTTTCGCAATAGACTTGCCAACAGAGTTGGGGAAGACGCGAATATGATCCGATACACCCTGAGATGCTGTCAGGACCACGAATTCGAGAGCTGGTTCGCTTCCGCCGATGCGTTCGACAAGCTGCGGAGCAGACACATGATTTCGTGCCCGACCTGTGGTTCCGAAAAGGTTGAAAAGGCATTGATGGCACCTGGTGTTCGACCGTCCAGAACCAAGGTACAGCCTTCAGCGCCGGAGGCGGTGTCTGAGGATGGATCGGTCTCCCTTAAGGAACCGGCGTCTGAACTTGAGGCGAAACTCGCGAAGCTGCGCCAGCATGTGGAAAAGAACTCCGACTATGTAGGCCTCAGTTTTGCGGCAGAGGCGCGCAAGATGCATGACGGTGAAATTCCGCATCGTTCAATCTATGGCGAAGCGCGTAGTAATGAAGCCAGAAAGCTTCTGGAAGATGGCGTTCCGGTCGCCCCGTTGCCGTTCATACCGAGCCGCAAGGCGAACTAGCATCCCGCTGCCCTTGATTTGACCGGTTACTCCGTGCTCCGGCCACCGACGTGGATCCATGTTCGCAAGACTGCAGGTTTGGCGCTTCTGAAAGGTTGGAGCTGAAAGCCTGCCGTGCCTTTCGACGGTAGCCGGTCCAGAGTTGGGCCATAAGTTATTGGAGTGATTTATTTTCATGGTTTCGGAGAGCTGGTTTCCCATCATCTGTCTCCTGAGCGAAAAATTTCATTTCGTTGCTGGGGCGGAGTTTTCCGGCGCTGGATTGAGGGATGTCCCGATCGGTTCACAGCCAGGATGCCGGGTTCTGCGGCCGATACTGGCGCATCCAGGTCCCTGTTCAGGGTAGTTTCCGTCCCTCCAGTGGTTTCAGTCCAGATTCCGCGCAGGACCTGGCCGCTCGCGCTCGTAGGCGAACGCATCCGTCTTTCGATGGTCTTCGCGGACATGCCCACGTGAGCAGTGACATGAGGCTGAAATCATGCTCCCGGCACAGGAATTATCCATGGGTAAGCGGCCACCCATCGTCTGTGCGTCTCGTCAGGTGCCGGTTCGGGTTGCCAAATTCATGTGGTTTGACGCATCTGAGGTGGTCGTTGTCAGACTTTAGGCACCCCTCCGCCTAGCACGGTATGGTACCAGTCGGTGTCGATGTTTCCACCAGTCAGGACCACCGCCACCCGTTTGCCAGCCATAAGGTCGCGTTCCTGCATCAACGCTGCCAGGGAGGCCGCACCAGCGCCCTCGGCGAGATTATGGGTGTCACGGAAATAGATCCGAATCGCTTCCGCGACCTCGTCGTCGTCTACTGTCACTATTCGTTCGGCACCTTGGCCGAAGATCGCCACCGCTTCCGGTACGGGTACCCTTACGGCGATGCCGTCGGCGAAGGTCCCGCAGGAATTTGTCTCGATCATCCGGCCCGCTTCGACTGAAAGTTTGTTGGTCTGGGCGGCGGATGACACCACGCCCACAACCCTGGTTTTCAGTCCGAGTGCGTTGCGCGCAAGGATCGTGCCGCAGATACCCGAACCACAGCCTATCGGAACATAGATCGTATCCAGATCGGGCACTGCGGTGAGCAGTTCGAACCCATATGTCGCCACTCCACGCACCAGCTCGCTGTGGAACGGTGGTACCGTTACAAGGTCCTCCTCGGCGGCCACCCGAAACGCCTCTTCCCTGGCCGTGTCAAAATCCTCACCGAACTCGATGAGTTCCGCACCATAGGCGCGCATCGCGGCGTTCTTTTCCACCGAATTGCCTCGAGGCGCGAAAATCTTCGCGATCAGACCGGCGGTACATGCCGCCCGTGCCTGACTTTGGCCATGGTTGCCGCGAGTGGCGGTGCAGATGCCGCGTGCGTTCGGATAGGTCCGTCGCACCCAGTCGATGAACGTAATTCCGCCACGAACCTTGAATGATCCGGTCGGAGCGTGGTTTTCATGTTTGACCCAGACTTCGCAGCCAAGCCGTTGGCTGAGCTGTGGCCATGAAATCTGTGATGTGGGCCGCATCCGGCCATATACCGATTCGCAGGCTTCCGTCAGGTCGTTAACGGTGAGTTCCATTGTTTTCCTATTCCAGGTCGCTATCCCTTGTATGCGACCTTGAGGCTGATATGAAGCGTGCGTTTGACGGTGCATCAGACGATGGAGCGAGATCGGTTATGCCGATTCTGGTGATGAAATTCGGTGGTACATCGGTCGCCACGCTCGACCGGATCCGCAACGCTGCCTTACGGGTGGAGCGAGAGGTAGCCAGCGGATACGATGTGATCGTCATCGTATCGGCCATGGCTGGGGAGACTGACAGGCTGGCCGGTCTCGTGCAGGAAACGGGTCAGTTCTTCGACGCCCGCGAATATGACGCTGTGGTAAGTTCCGGCGAAAACGTGACGGCGGGGCTGATGGCCCTTGCGCTGCAGGAAATAGAGGTTCCTGCAAGGTCCTGGCAGGGCTGGCAGGTTCCACTGACGACCACTGATGTGCATGCGGCGGCCAGAATTGAAGGGATCCCGACGCAGAACATCCTTGCGAAGTTTCGCGAAGGCATGAAGGTTGCCGTTGTTGCAGGGTTTCAGGGTATAGGGCCGGATGGCCGCGTCACAACCCTTGGAAGGGGCGGATCCGACACGACCGCGGTCGCATTCGCCGCTGCGTTCGGAGCCGAACGCTGCGACATTTACACTGATGTGGATGGTGTCTACACGACGGATCCCCGCATTTCGGTCAAGGCCCGCAGGCTTGATCGCATTGCATTTGAAGAGATGCTCGAACTTGCGTCGCTCGGCGCAAAAGTGCTGCAGTCGCGTTCGGTCGAGCTGGCGATGCGCCATGGGGTGAGCCTCAGGGTGCTTTCGAGTTTTGGTGACGCGGATTGCAATGCGGGAACCTTTGTGTGTGACGAGGAGGATATCGTGGAAAGCAATGTCGTGGCCGGCGTGGCATACAGCCGGGATGAAGCAAAACTGACCCTTGTGTCGGTGGCAGATCGCCCCGGCATTGCCGCAGCGATTTTTGGCCCTCTGGCGGAGGCGGGCGTAAACGTGGACATGATCGTGCAGAACGTCTCGGAAGAGGGCCGCACGGATATGACTTTTTCCTGTCCGACCGATCAGGTGGCACGGGCCAGGAAGGCTGTGGAAGAGGCCAGGCTGCGGGGTGGAATCAACTTTCATGGCCTTCTGGTTGATACGGATGTCTGTAAGGTCTCGGTGGTTGGCATCGGGATGCGCAGCCATGCGGGAGTTGCGGCGAAAATGTTTGAGGCGCTGGCGCGCGAAAACATAAACATTCAGGTCATCACCACCTCCGAGATCAAGATATCAGTCCTGATCGATCGAAAATACCTCGAACTTGCGGTTCAGGTCCTTCACGACTGGTTCGAACTGGACAGGGCTGCCTGAAGCTGAACGGGTTGGTTCAGGTCGGTGAACCTTGTGGGTGGAAGGCAGGTTCGGGAATATTGCGGCGATTGGTTGCCAATGGCGCCATGTCCGAAGGGGCGGTGCGCCTGAACGGGCAAAATTCATTTCCCCCAGGCCGACCATATGGTCTAATGAATCATGACGATAGCTGTTAGGGGACGATATGGCCAGCATGGCTGACCGCAGCGGCGGCGAAAGTAGAAGGCTACTTGGTCGCTTACGCGACACGCTGGCCGAAGAGGGGCCGGCCCAGGCGCGGCTTGATCGAATCACGCGCCTGATAGCGGATTCGATGGAAAGCGAAGTCTGCTCAATCTATCTGTTCATGGATGCCGATACGCTGGAGCTGTGCGCAACGGAGGGCCTGAAGCCTGAAGCCGTCCATCAGACCCGACTGCGTGTGGGGGAAGGTCTTGTCGGTCGTGTCGCAAAGACCGCTGAACCCGTGAACACCGCCGAAGCGCCTTCAACCCGCGGCTTCCGCTATATGCCTGAGACCGGCGAAGAGATCTACAAGAGTTTCCTCGGCATTCCAATCCAGCGCCTGGGCGAGACGCTGGGAGTTCTGGTGGTGCAGTCCAAACACAGGCGTGTCTATTCCGAGGACGCGGTCTATGCCCTTGAGGTCGTGGCCATGGTGCTGGCGGAAATGGCCGAGCTAGGTGCATTCGTGGGCGAGGGCGCGGCGCTATCGGCACCTCATCAGCGTGCGGTGCTGTTTCGGGGCACTTCAGCGCAGGAAGGCACGGCGGAAGGCCATGTCTGGCTGCACGAACCGCGTGTCATAGTCACCAATCCGGTAGCGAATGATCCCGAAGAGGAACTGCCGCGATTGGAGCAGGCGGTCGAACAGCTGCGCGTGGATGTTGACCAGATGCTCAGTCGTGTGAATCCCGCTGAGAAGGAACAGCGCGAAGTGCTGGAAGCCTATCGTATGTTCGCGAATTCGCGTGGCTGGATGAAGCGGATGCGCGAGGACATCGTGCGCGGGCTTTCCGCCGAAGCGGCTGTCGAGAAGGAACAGTCGACCGCGAGGGCGCGGATGCAGGTGGTGCCTGATGCCTATCTACGCGAGCGGCTGCATGACCTGGACGACCTTTCGAACAGGCTGCTTCGCCTCCTGACCGGGCAGGGTGTTGATACGGGTGCCGAAATGCCGGAGAACCCGATCCTGGTTGCCCGCAACATCGGGCCGGGTGAGCTTCTTGACTACGGCCGCAGTCTGCGCGGGATCGTTCTGGAGGAAGGATCCGTAGGTAGCCACGCCGCCATTGTGGCCCGCGCACTGGCGATTCCACTGGTGGTCAATGCCGAGCGGATCACCGCCGAGGCCCTGAATCGAGATCATGTACTGATCGACGGTGATGGCGGTGTGGTCCATCTGCGGCCGGATGACAACGTTGTCACGGCCTTCCGTGATAAGGCGGAGATGCAGGCTGAGGCGCAGAAGCGCTACGTGTCTCTGCGGGACAGGCCGGCACAGACAAGAGACGGCATCATCATCGAAATGCATATGAACGCCGGGCTGATGGCCGATCTGCCATCAATGGTTAGCTCGGGGGCGGAAGGCGTGGGCCTGTTCCGTACAGAACTGCAGTTCCTCATCCGTAACCAGATGCCAAAACGCTCCGAACTGGCGGCGATCTACTCCCGGGTCCTGGACGCGGCCAATGGTAAGCCGGTCCAGTTCCGCACCCTCGACATCGGCTCCGACAAGGTGCTGCCCTATATGAAGCCGACCGATGAGCCGAACCCGGCGCTTGGCTGGCGGGCGATACGGGTAGGGTTGGACAAGCCCGGCGTGATGCGGATGCAGCTCCAGGCGCTGATCCGTGCGGCGAAAGGACGTCCGCTTACGGTTATGTTTCCGTTTGTGGCGCAGATCGACGAGTTCAAGGCGGGCCGCAACCACGTCCTTCGTGAACTGGAACGGGAGGCGGCACTCGGTCACATTCTTCCGGAAAAGGTCGAGATCGGTGCCATGCTGGAGACTCCGAGCCTTGCCTTTGCGCCGCGCCTGTTCTTCGACATGGCGGATTTCATCTCAATTGGTGGTAATGATCTGAAGCAGTTCTTCTTTGCGGCAGACCGGGAGAACGAACGGGTACGCCGTCGCTACGACACACTCAATGTCAGTTACCTGGCATTCATTGAAAGAATAGTCGAGCGCTGCGCCGAATCCGGGACGCGGGTAAGTTTCTGCGGCGAGGATGCGGGTCGGCCGATCGAGGCAGTGTGTTTCGCCGCAATGGGTCTGCGTTCGCTTTCCATGCGACCGGCCTCAATCGGCCCGGTGAAGCATCTGCTGCGCCGAGTTGACCTGAACGAGGCGAAGTCAGTGATTGACGAGGCCCGCGCCAGCGGCAGCATGTCCGTTCGGCCCGCGGTGACGTCCTGGCTGGCGAGCTAGTGTTGGGCGGATGTTGCGCCTATCAATCCGTCCCGCGTCCGGTGATGCCTGGGGTAGGATGGTTCCGACTCGCGACGCCAGTCCCTTCCCGTAGAACGTCATTTCCGGTCGTCCTCATTGGTTGGAACATTGTATGCGCATGTGGAGGCCGACTGGGTGTTAGCCAGGTATATGGTGTCTGTCGGTAAACCTCGTCTTTCCACCTGATCCACAGTTCCGATTGCTGCCAGACCCTGATGGTTGAAGGTTCCAGGACCGCCAGGCCCACTTCCTTCATGTGATACCCCTGGAACACTTGTTGCGTCTTTGGGTAAATCAGTTGTATAGCGGCAAAAAATAAACCCTATCGCTGCAATGGGATAAGCCGATTTACTCTTACCGCGAGAGGCGTCTGTATGACCCGTTATCACCCTGTACTCGTCGTGCTTCACTGGCTGCTTGCGATAATGATCATATTCGAACTTGTGATGGGTGGTGTATTTCTCTCCAAAGTGCCGAATGATGATCCATTTAAGGTGATCGGGTTGCGGGGGCACATGCAGGTTGGGCTGGCGATTCTGGCGCTGATGCTGATCCGGCTCGTGGTGCGATTGTGGTCAGGAAAGCCGTCCCGCGTCGATTCGGGCAGCCCGCTGCTGAACGCTGCCGCTGTCTTCGTTCATTGGAGTTTCTACGTCACGGTGATCGCAATGGCCGTGTCCGGTTATGCCATCGCGATAATGGCTGGCCTTCCGGAAATTGTCTTTGGCGGCTCGGGAGAGCCGCTTCCCGCTGACTTCTTCGCGTTTCCACCGCGCATCGTTCATGGGATTCTGGCGAATGTGCTAACCGTCCTCATCCTTGCTCATGTCGCGGGCTTTCTCTTCCATCAGTTCGTTCGCCGCGACAGACTGTTCAGGCGCATGTGGTTCGGCGATCGTGGTGCCTAAGCGCTGTCCGAACCCTTCAGAACAAGCTGCTGCAGCCGAAAGCGCTCATTTGCCAGATGCTGTATGAGGCGTATCCTGTCTCCGTTCCTGGCTTAGCGGCGGGGTGAATTCGCCACCATATCTTTCATGGCTGAAAGCTCTTTCACGGCATGTCGAAGGCAATTTGAGGATAGCCCATGGTCCAGGCAAGGCTTTACGATTTCGGGGAGGAGTAAGAAGCTGCGGCTCGCATGATTGCCCGCCACTGCCTGCCCGTGGCCGTGTTGCCTCGGTAATCCCGGTACAGCTATGTCCTTTGGCGTTGCAGTCGCAGACTAGGGACGTGCTCCGGCTCCATCAGCGGCGTAGTGGTGCAATCCGATGACACCGACAGCGCAAACAGGCGGCGACCACTGCAGCAGGCGGAATCAGTACCATGGATCATCCCGGTGCCGCCAGCCGCCTGCGCAGTTCATCGACCAGTTCGGAATGGCTCCTGTCGGCGTCGATGGCCATCCGCCGAAGCCCGAATTGCACGTGAGCGATCCTGCGATAATGGCGCGCATAGGCCAGGTTAATCGCCGCCCCGGCTGCGGCACCGAGAACCGGTGCCATCTGCGCAGCGAGTTTCTGGCCCAGGACCGTCCCCAGTCGGGGCGCCACCCGTGCGATCAATGCCTGAAGCGAGGTTCCTGTCAGGGCCGTACGGATCGAGAGGAGCGTCAGGTCCAGATTGTCGTCCTGCTGAAGTGGTCCCGAAGCCGCGAATGCCTGAATGCACTCGAACCGCACACCTTCCTCGGTGGGGTCGAATCCATGTTCGATGGCCACTCCCTGAATTCCGTGCAGCAGCACAGTGGTTGTCACTGGCAGTTCGGCCAATGTGCCAGGCATGCCTCCAAAGCCGCCCATCGCACCAAGGGCGGCGCTTGCCGTCGTTGTGAACCAGCCAGGGCCGTCGCCAATCACCACACGCGATCTGCCAGCCGCATCAATGGCAAGGTACAGCGCCAGTTCAGTGCCTCTTTCGAGGTTGTCACGCACACTCGACGGGAGGCTGTCCAGCAGCCCATCCATCTGCCCGCCAACCAGGTTGAGAAGCTTGATGGTATTTCCGCTGGCATCCCGACAATGTCTTTCCAGGTCGTCCAGACGGTCATGGACGGCCTGACTGTCTATCGGACGATCCAGAAGTTCCATCGCATCCACCGTTGTTATGGCCATTAACATTGGTGCTTCCTCCCGCCGTTTCAACAGGCTGGCATCACATTTCCCGTAATGCCCTCCCAGGAGCCCGGCACCAGCGCCAGTCCAAGGATCCGGTTGGGATTCGTGGGCGGAGGCATTTCCACACCGCTCAACCGGAAAAACCCCAGACGACCGAAATAAGGCGCGTCACCCACGAGAATCACTCGCTTCCATCCCAGTTCGCGTGCCTTTGCCAGACTGTCGGCGATCAGGAATGCACCAAGACCTTCGCCCTGACGCGTCGGATGCACGGCGATGGGACCAAGTAGCAGTGAGGACAGTCCTCCCACCATTACGGGCCAGTAGCGGATCGCTGCCGCCAGGGTTGCCTCGCTGTCGCGGGCGACCAGGCACAACGCGGCAATCGGTCTGCGCCCATCGCGCAACCGGTAGGACGATAGAGCCTCACGTCCCAACCCGAAACAATGGTCAAACAGTTCCTCGACTTCCCACCATTCTCCGGGCTGCTCTTCGTTCAGGGTGTACATGGTGAACCATATGAATTTCCGCTGGATTCGCCGCTATCACGCGGCTAGTTCGGGATCAACGTGACCAGGGAATCCACCGGATGTTCTATCGACCGGAGCAGGGTCATGGCCTGCGCCATAATCCTTTCAGTGCCATCATCATACCGCGCCCGATCGGCTGGATTTCCAGCTGCGATAGGGATGGTCGCGACAATCTTGCCCCCTATAGCTTCTTCAACGGTGTCGCATATTCGCCGCCGCAGGTCATGTTCGCCTGCACCTCCGGCAAGCCTGACCGGCCTGAAACCAAGGACAGCGTGGCGAACATACACGACACGGGCGTGTTCTGCGTGAACGTCGTTGAATTTGCGATGCGTGAAGCGATGAATGTGTCCTCAGGTACATATGGGATGGGCACGGATGAATTTGAGATGGCGGGGCTGGACAAGATGCGGTGCGAGACCATCGAATGCCATCGGGTCGCGGACGCCCCTGCGGCTCTGGAATGCAGGCTTGTCCGGATCGTGGAGCTTCCCGGAATTGCCAACAGGGTGGTCTTTGGCCAGGTTACGGGCATCCACCTGCGTGACGACTGTTTGGTCGATGGAATGTTTGATGTTCTGAGATTCAACCCGGTCGGTCGCCTCGGCTACAGGGACTATTCAGTCGTGCGCGACCTGTTCAGCCTGGCCCGTCCCGACGACTGAATGTATCGCTCGGCGGATATCGGTGCCCCTGGGTGGAGATTGTGTTTTCTCTCTGGCTGCCTATGATTGTTCATGGCCTGAACGGCAGGGCTGAATGAGTGGCGGAGGGGAAGGCAATGACCGATACGGTGATTGGGATTATTGGCGGTTCAGGCGTCTACGAAATCGAGGGCCTGAAGGATGCAGGCTGGCAGGCAGTCGAAACTCCCTGGGGAACACCATCCGACCAGATCCTGACCGGCACGCTGGATGGTGTGAAGATGGCCTTTCTTCCCCGCCATGGGCGCGGGCATGTGCATTCGCCGACATCGGTGCCTTACCATGCCAACATCGATGCGATGAAACGGCTTGGCGTCACTGATCTGATCAGCGTTTCCGCCTGCGGATCATTCAGGGAGGAGATGGCGCCTGGGGATTTCGTTATCATTGACCAGTTCATCGACCGCACGACAGCGCGCAGGAAGTCCTTCTTTGGAGCTGGACTTGTCGCCCATGTCAGCATCGCTCACCCAACCTGTGACCGGCTTCGGGCGGCTTGCCTTCAGGCCGCGCGTCTTGAGGGGATCTCCGTCCATGACGGCGGCACCTATCTGGCGATGGAAGGCCCGCAGTTCTCATCGCTGGCTGAATCAAGGATGTATCGGGAGAGCTGGGGCTGCGACGTGATCGGAATGACCAATATGCCAGAGGCGAAACTCGCTCGCGAGGCGGAGCTCTGCTACGCATCTGTCGCGATGATCACGGATTATGATAGCTGGCATCCGGACCACGGAGAGGTGGACATATCGGATATCATCCGCACGCTGACGGGCAATGCGGACAAGGCGCGTGCGCTGGCCAGGCGTCTGCCGGGCCTGCTTGGCGCTGGTCGCGACCTTTGCGGCCATGGCTGCGACCGGGCGCTGGATTTCGCTGTCCTGACGGAGCCTGCGAGGCGGGATCCCGAACTTGCGGCCAAGCTCAGCGCCGTGGCGGGACGCGTTCTCTGACGCAGCCGAATCCGGTCGGTCTGGAGACGGGCGGTGGCCAGGGACGCAGTTTGCCGACCCCACCCGACAGCATCTCCCCTAACATGTCCGATGGCCTGACTGTCCTGATCATGTCCGTCAGACATTGCCGCAGCATGGCAATGGATTCCGGAAGAGCGTCCGGATCTGTTGGGCGTGAATGTTGGATCAGCGTTTTCCGCCATGCTTTGCAATATACCGGCGAATGAACCGGCGGATCTCACGGGCTGCGCTGGTATCCCTCTGCTTGCACAGCTCCACGAATATCTCACGATCCGTTTGGTTCAGGCGCAGGATCAGCTGGCTGTTCTTTCTATCCGCTTCTTTCCCGGTTTTTCCGCTCACGCAGCAGTCTCTCCACGACCTGTTGACAGCCAGTAACAGGGCCTGTATATACATGAGATATACAGGCAGCAATCAGGAAGTCGACATCTGTTTGAGAAAGGATAAGAAAATGACCCTTCAGGCAGCAAGATGCATGCTAATCGGAGATCGTCTGGACAGGCGCCGCCCTCAACTGCCTTGGCTTAGCACCTCGTTCGGCCATCGGATTCGCCGGCGGAGATGGTTCGGTTTGTGGCTTTCAGACAATGGATAGCCGACAGTGGGCCCGGGACAGTTGGCTGACGCCGACGCGTTGGCAGTGAGGAATATGCCTTTGGGCTAGGGCCGGTGCGCATGGCTTCCGAAATCAGGGATTACATCCGGACCATCGCGGATTTTCCCCATCCAGGGATAATGTTTCGTGACGTGACCACGCTGTTCGGTGACGCACGCGGCTTCCGCATGGCCGTGGACCAGATGCTGCACCCCTATACTGGACTTGGAATCGACAGGGTCGCCGGGCTGGAGGCACGTGGCTTCATCCTCGGTGGCGCCATCGCCCACCAGCTTGGCTGCGGATTCATTCCAATCCGAAAGAAAGGCAGGCTACCGAGCGCCACAATCAGCGAAAGCTACTCACTGGAATACGGCGAGGCCGAGGTTGAAATCCATGATGATGCCGTGGAAGCCGGTGAGACCGTGCTGATTGTTGATGACCTGCTGGCTACGGGCGGCACCGCGGAGATGTCACTATAGCACTGTTGACTCCCTGGGCGGGCCCCGGCTTCTGAAGGCCCTGTAGAATGCGGTCGCCTGGAGGAGGTATTTCATGCCTTTCCACATTTTCTGCGTTCCCGGCAGGGGCTGGCGTTTCGAGGGGATGAAGCCGACGTAGCGGCCGATGTCGATGGCGGCCTCGCGGATGGTGAAGCCGTCGAAGGGCGGTGCCCGGGCGTCCCTGAAGCCGTAATCCTCCATCCCGATCCAGAGGGCGGTGAGCTCGTCCTCGTCCAGGAAATCGAGGGCGGGCCGGTCGGGTTCGGCCTTCGCGGCGCGCTGGATGTCGAACACGCGCCATGCGGTGACGGCGTCGAAGGCGAGGCACCTGCGCAGGTCGTCCGCTTCGTCGAGCTGGCGGTCCTCGATGCGGGTGCACTGTTTCAGCGTCTTGAAATATTCCTCGATGGTCCATCTTCTTTCGTACCGCCTGACGGTGTCGATGGCGCCCTGGAGGTCGGGCTTCGCGTCGCTGGACAGCAGCAGCCATGACAGCCGCCGGCCGCCCTTCGGCGGCGTGGTGGTCTCGCTGGCGAGCACCGCGGTGACCGGCAGGGTCTGGCGGCTCCGTCCGGGGGCCTTCAGCTCGACGCGTGCGACGCGGATCTCCGTCTCCGCGGTCCGCGCCGGGCGGGCCCTCACGGCCTTCCGCCCACGCGACCCGGTGATCCCGCCGCGCGCCGCGACGTGGACGGTGCGCGTCCCGGCGGCGGGCAGCCCGGAGACGTGCTCCATGAGGTCCACCACCTCACCGCCGGCGATGACGGAGCGGCGGGTCGAGGCGCTGGAACGCACCAGCAGCCCGGCCGCGGCGGGGTCCTCCGCCTGGGCCTCGAACATGTCCCATATGTCGCCCTCGCGGTCGCAGACGGTGACCATCCTGGTTCCAGGGCTGGTCCTCCCGACCTCCTGCGCCAGGGCCAGGCTCTCCAGCCAGCGGCGGCTCTCGCTGCCACCGTCGGGCGTCTCCGTCTCCGCCGCCCTGTCCGGTTCCGTCTCCGCCCGCCCCGTGCCTCCGCGCCTGCGGTCGGCCTTCACGGTGACGCCCTCCCGGAAGCTGGCGTCGATGGCCAGCACCCCGAGGCCGCGGCCGGAGGCCGACACCGCCAGCGTCACGTGCGCCGGGATGCCGACGCTGCCCGATCCGCCGCCGCCGAGCTTCGCCAGACCGCCCGTGGAGCCCTTCAGGCCGGAAAAGTCCAGCATCGTGGTGTCCTGGATGGCCAGGACCTCCGTCTCGGCCCGGCAGCGCTGGAGCGTGGCCATGCGGTGGCTCTCGATGATGTCGTCCATGCTCACCCTGGGGTTGGAAAGCAGCCTGTAGGCCGCACCCTGATCCTTTTTTCCGGCGAAGACAACGGCGACCGGCTCACCGGGCCGGGTCTCCCAGGCCCTCCCCATGGCCAGGATCCGGCTGCGCACCCGTCCGTCGGGATGGCCGCACAGCCCGAACTCCAGGTCCGCCCAGTCGGCGTCCTCCGGGATCGCCGGGGCAGGGCCCAGCCAGCGCGGCGTCTCCGGCCCGCGGCACATGCGGTCGCGCCAGTCCGGATCCAGCGGCCTCATCCAGACGCCGCAGGCCTCCGCTCCCTCCCGGCGGTGGCCGGGCGGATGGCCGGAGGTGGTCCCGGCGAACTCCCATCCGGCCGCCGCGTAGGCCGTGCCCGGGCGCTCCGCGCCGACATAGGTGAAGGCCATCGCCGGACGGACGCCGTGCAGCCTCTCCCAGTCATCGGGAAGCCGCCTTGCCGCCAGCCCCAGAACGTGGCTGGCCAGGTGCGGGACCTCCACGCCTGGCAGGATCAGGAACCTGGAGTTCTGCACCAGCAGCCCCAGCTTCGCCATCCGCTCCCGGCCGCTCCAGCCGATGTAGGCGTCCCGGGCCCTCTGGTGCCAGTTGGCCGCGTGAAAGCAGAGCCCGCCGACGCGCCCCAGGCGTTCGCTGCTGATCCAGTAGAAGAGGAGAGCGCCGGGATTGGACGGGTCGCCCCGGGGATGGTGGCTCTCCATCATCGCCCGCAGGGCGCGCCGCTGCTCCGCCGTCTCCGCCATCTCCAGCCCGACACCGCCGAGCTCCGCGAGCGTGCCGGAGAAGTGGACGTCGGGATGCTCCGGCAGCGGTCTGCCGGGAGCCACCGGCGATCCGGCCTGCGGCAGGGTGATGCCGTAGCGCTCCGCGATCTTCGGCAGGGCCAGCCGGGCGGAGGCGATGCACGGCGCTCCGGCGGCGTTGGTCCAGTCCTCGCGCTCGCACAGGCCAGCCGCCAGACTGCGCCGTCCGGCTCCCGCCGCCGCCGCGGACCTCAGCCACCCGACCGTTTCCTCCCCGAAATGGCGCATCCCGACCTGCATGCGAATCAGGTAACACGGACCACCTGTGGAATCAACTAATATATAGTGACAGACCGCGGAGGCCGGTATCAGATTGCTCGAAAGGCTCGGAGCCGACGTCTGCGGCTGCTCATTCATCATTGATCTGCCGGAGCTTGGTGGTCATGGGCGGATCAGGGCACTGGGAATTGACGTTCATGTTCTGTGCGAATTCGAGGGCAAGTGAGCGCTGTTTCCACCTGCCGCTGTCATCGATAGTGGATTATGGTGTCATCCGTCCGGCTGTGTCCGGGGACGAAAGAACCGCGCCGGGATTCATGATCCCCAGGGGATCCAGCGCATCCTTTATCGCCCGCATCGCCTTCAGTTTCGCGGGATCGCCATAGCGCTCAAGTTCCTTGACTTTCAGTCGCCCGATCCCGTGTTCCGCGCTGATCGATCCGTCCATCTCGGCGACAAGGTCATACACGATCTGCCGGATCGCGTCCTTCCTGTCCGCCGCTTCGGCATTGGCCCGCCCAGTCTGTGAAAACACGTTATAGTGCAGATTGCCGTCGCCAAGATGACCGAAACAGTTAATTCGGAAATCGCCAATTGCTGCGATACTGGCTTCCCCGCGGGTGATGAATTCAGGGATTGCGCTCACCGGTAAGGAAATGTCATGGCTTGAGATAGCTCCCATATGCCTGTTGGCTTCCGGAAGAGCCTCGCGTAATGCCCAGAATTCCTGCCGCTGGGTTTCTGACTGCGCGATCAGCCCATCAGTCACAATTCCGGAATCCTGGGCCTCTGAAAAAAGAGCTTCCAGCACGTCCCCTGGATTGCCTCCGGCAGCCAGGCCGAGATCAATGAGCACCAGCCAATCGGGAGGTTCCCTATAGGGAAGCCTTACCTGTGGCAAGGATTCGGCAATGAACCGGAGACCTGTGCCGGAAATGAGCTCATAGGCCGACAGACCGTCACCGACGATATTGCCTGCAAGGGAGGCCAGTTCCACTGCGGCTCGCGGGTCGGGCAGGACCAGCAATGCGGTGCCCGTGGCGGCAGGACGTGGAAACAGACGCAGGCTCGCGGCGGTAATGACACCCAGAGTGCCTTCGGATCCGATCAGGAGGCCTTTCAGGTCATAGCCGGTATTGTCCTTCCTTAACCGCTTCAGGCCATGCCAGATCGTTCCGGACGGCAATACCGCTTCAAGGCCCAGGCACAGCTCCCGTGCGTTGCCGTAACGCAGGACGTTGACTCCCCCGGCGTTGGTTCCGAGCAGCCCGCCGATGCGGGCGGAGCCCTCGGAGGCAAGTGAAAGGGGAAAAAGCCGACCAGCGGCTCTCGCCGCCTCCTGCACCGTCGAAAGGATCGCTCCGGCTTCGGCAATGATCGTGTTCTCCTGCGGATAGACGGCACGGATCGAGGTCATACGCTGCATGGACAGTACCAGCGGCAGCGGCCCGTCAACGGGATAGACCTGACCACCAACAAGGCCCGTTCCGCCTGCGTAAGGCACTACCGGCACGCGGTCCTCGGATGCGGCGCGGATTATCGCCGCAACCTCGTTGGTGGACCCGGGCGCCACAACCATTCCCGCGTGGCCTCGAAAAGTGCCGCGTGGCTCTTCCAGATAGTTCGGACTGGTCTCGCGAACGGCGGCGGCGGGAAGGGTGGCGCGGAGGCGCGCCTTGAATGCGTCGGTGACAGCGTTCAGCATGGAGGCGTTTGGCTCGTTCAGTATGCAGCGGCGCTATTCGTCGAATACAGGCTGGGTGACGGGTTCCAGCACCAGCACTGTCGGGCGCGAAGGTAAGGTGCGTAGCGAAACGACATAGTCGGATTCACGTGACCATTGTATCTCGAACTCATCCGACATTTCGTGTACGAAACGTTCAAGCGTTCCGCGTCCGAACCAGTGCATTGGGATCACAACCGAGGATTTCAGGCGCTTCATGACGCGAACGATTGCATCAGTGGGAAGGGTCATGCCGCCGTCGACCGCTGCCATCACCACGTCGAGCCTCCCGATCGAGGCGTATTGCATGTCCGTAGGTTCATGGTGCAGGTGGCCGAGATGGCCGATGCAGAGCCCGGCGGTCTCGAATATGAAGATCGAGTTTCCGTTCCTTTCCTCCGGCCCGCCGAAACGGCCCCGGATATCCGTGGTGATGTTCCGTATGAGCATTTCACCCAGATCCAGGTGGTGGGCCGCTCCATCCGGAGGCTCTCCCCAGCCTTTCAGCACATATCTGATGTTGGGATCGGGATACATCGTCCAGTGTGTGTCATGCGCGTGGTTCATAGTCACCACATCGGGCACGAAACCGGAACCGCCGAAATAGCCGGCATAGTCGGTTACCGCACTCAGGCCTCCATTGGTCTGGATGAGAAACATGGCGTGGTCGAGATAGGTGATGCGAACCGAGTTTTCCGGTGGTAGGGTCTCCAGGCTGGCCTTCTGCAGATATTCGATGCCAGGAGCGGCGTCGGCGATGGCGATGCAGTGGCTGGGGCGGCGATCCTGTGCTGCTGCAGCAGTGGCAAGCAATGTGAGCGCAATGGCGATAAAACGATACATTGAGCCGATCCCTACCGGTGAATGATAGTAAATTTATAGACCGGAATGGTGGGACAGTCCAACCCCTTGGTCAGAAACGGCCCGTCAGTCCACCATGATTCCGCGGAACGGAAGGGGCAGCCGATTGAGGCCCTCGGAACCACTTTGAACTGCAGCACCTTCGGTCACGGATTCCTAACGGGCCAGCGCAGGATGTGGTGAATCGGTCAGACAGCGGCGACGGTCGCAGTGTGAACTGGAGGACCGCAACACCACCGGGCCCATGATCGAACGCGCCGGACTGACGCGCTGAAGGCAGACGAACATTTGCAGGGGACCATAGCGGGGCGATCCGGTTGGAGCCCCTCGTCGATATCCGCAGTGGCGGGAACCGGGGTTACCGGCGCCCCTGCCAGTGCTGGGTCGATGGGCGGTGGTGGGTGGGGGAAACACCTTTGGTGGTGCGGGAAAGCGCCGAACGGGAAGGATGGCCGCCACTCGGGCCATGGCACCGTTCCGGGCTGCAAGGACATCTCCGGGAGTCCCGGAGAGGCGGACAGGAGGGACCGGGTCGGCGACCAGGAGGCGGACACGGTGATCGGCAGGGGCAACGGTGGCGCTGTGATGTCTCCTCTGATGGGTCGGATTTCGAAACAGCCGTTCCAGGGTGGGGTCAGGTGCATGCGGATCGCCGGAAACCGCGAAACGGAGCGCCTTTCCCACGACGATACATTGATTCAGCCATCTGCAGAGGCTGGGCTGCGGTAAACCCGTGTGGCTCAGCGCATCCGTTCGCCCATCCTGTCGAAGTGGAAGGCTCTCTCCAGGGCAAATCCGAGCCGTATTTCGGTTTCTACCATGTGGCCGTGCTGGCCGAACAGACGCACCGTCACCATGCCCTGGTTTTCGGAATTCACGTAAACCAACGTTTCCCCGCCAAGTTTTCCGGCATGATTGACGCAGCCACCGATCTACCCGTCGGGTCGGATTTCGAGGTCTTCGGGACGAATACCGATCGTGTCGGACGCCAGCCCCGTGCATTCCCCCTTGAGAAAGTTCATCTGCGGCGAACCGATGAAGCCAGCGACAAAGGTATCGGCGGGGTTGTGATAAAGCTCCATCGGTGCTCCCACCTGCTCCAACCGGCAATCACGCAATACCACGATCCTGTCGGCCAATGTCTTCGCCTCGACCTGATCATGGCTGATGTAAATCACTGTGGCGCCCAATTCGCGATGCAGCCGGTCAATGTCGATGCGTGTGGCCACATGAAGTGTCGCTTCGAGATTGGACAGCGGTTCGTCGAACTGGAACAGCTTCGGGCGACGAACGATGGCTCGCCCGATGGCGACGCGCTGCCGTTGTCCCCCCGAAAGTTTGGCCGGCCGGCGCTCCATCAGGTCCTCAAGTGATGGCATGGAGGCGGCCCTGTCGGCGGCCTGCCTTACCTCGGCTTTCGGCACACGCACCCGCTTGGGGGCCAGACCCATGTTGCCGCGTGCGTCAGGTGCGGATAGAGTGCGTAGTTCTGGAAAACCATCGCAATCCCGCGCATGTCACTATAGCACTGTTGACTCCCTGAGCATGCCTCGGCTTCTGAAGGCCCTGTAGAACGCGGTCGCCTGGAGGAGGTATTTCATGCCTTTCCACATTTTCTGCGTCCCTGGCAGGGGCTGGCGTTTCGAGGGGATGAAGCCGGCGTAGCGGCCGATGTCGATGGCGGCCTCGCGGATGGTGAAGCCGTCGAAGGGCGGTGCCCGGGCGTCCCTGAAGCCGTAATCCTCCAGTCCGACCCAGAGGGCGGTGAGTTCGTCCTCGTCCAGGAAATCAAGGGCGGGCCGGTCGGGTTCGGCCTTCGCGGCGCGCTGGATGTCGAACACGCGCCATGCGATGACGGCGTCGAAGGCGAGGCAGCACCGGAGGTCGTCCGCTTCGTCGAGCTGGCGGTCCTCGATGCGGGTGCACTGTTTCAGGGTCTTGAAATATTCCTCGATTGTCCACCTCGCCTCGTACCGCCTGACGGTGTCGATGGCGCCCTGGAGGTCGGGCTTCGCGTCGCTGGACAGCAGCAGC
>CBDATU010000025.1:0-93454 GCA_965199865.1 uncultured Rhodobacter sp.
TTTCGAGCGCTGGCGGCATGCCAGTGGCTGCGGAAAGTGGTTCCATGCGGCGCGTGATACGGTGACGCTGGAAGTGTTTGGGACATATTCGGCACAGGTGAGCGAGCCTCCCCAGGAAATCAGGGACCGCATTACCGCAAGAAGGCCTGGCTGGCGATGGAGGGAATTCTCATGAGTACGCGCCTGGCTTCTGGCGGGCGGCCTGCTGGATCGCTCCTGTCCAGTGGATTTCACATTCAACGGAAAACGCATGCGCGGTTTCTCTGGCGACACACTTGCCCTCGGCTCTGCTGGCGAACGACCAGGTATTGGTGGGGCGGTCGTTCAAATACCATCGTCCAAGAGGCATTGTCGCTTGCGGAAGCGAGGAGCCGAACGCCTTGGTTGGAATTGGGCTGGAAGGGCGGTTCGAACCAAATCAGCGCGCCACAGTACAGGAAATCTTCGAAGGCCTCAGTGCGGTGAGCCAGAACCACTGGCCGAGCCTGGAACTTGATCTGGGGGCACTCAGCGACCTCGCCTCAGGTCTCCTGCCTGCTGGGTTCTATTACAAGACTTTCATGTATCCACGCAGGGCATGGCGGTATGTATTCGAACCGCTCATCAGAAGGGCCGCAGGTCTCGGGAAACCGCCGAAAGACAGCGATTCAGATACTTACGAGCATTTTCATGTTCATGTCGATGTTCTGGTGATAGGAGGTGGGGCCGCCGGGCTCGCTGCGGCACGTCAGGCCGGGGCGGCAGGTGCCAGGGTTCTGCTGCTCGAGCAGTCGCCGCATTGGGGAGGACGAACCGCGGTCGATGGCGCCGTTATTGGTGGTGCGACGGAAGCGGAATGGATCCAGCGGACCCTAACTGAGCTTGCCCGCATGGATAACGTCCGGATCCGTAACCGATGCATGGCCGCGGGGATTTATGATCATGGCTACGTTATCGCCTGCGAACGGCTGACCGATCATGAACCGAAAGACGGTATGCCTCGACAGCGGTTATGGCGAATCCGCGCAAAGCAGGTGGTCACGGCTACCGGCGCCATTGAACGGCCGCTTTCCTTCGCCGGCAATGATATCCCGGGTGTGATGCTCGCCAGTGCGGTGCGCGACTATGTGGTCAACTGGGGCGTTTCGCCAGGGGACCGAACGGTTGTGGTGACCAACAACGACGATGCCTATCGCACCGCAATCGCGTTGAAACAGGCAGGTCTGGAGGTTCCGGCAGTGATTGACGCGCGTGCGGAAGCGGTCGGGCCGCTGGCGGTGCGGGCGCGGGAACTGGGAATTCGGGTTGAATGCGGCAAGGCGGTGGCATCGGTGCGCGGTCGCACCAGAGTCTCGGGGGTGGGGATTGCCGTCCATGCCGGTGAAGGTGCCGTAATCGAGGAGGTCGCCTGCGACGCCCTGGCCATGTCGGGAGGATGGTCTCCCGTCGTTCATCTTTGGTCGCATTGTGGGGGCAGGCTGTTGTGGGATGAGGCGAATGCCCATTTCCGACCGGATCCCGACCGTCCGCCAACGGGTGCCGATGGGGAGGGATTCGTCCGTGTGGCGGGAGCCGCGAATGGGGCGCTGACAGTGGCGGAGATGTTGGCCGATGCCGATATGCAGGGCAGGGCGGCAGCTTTGGCAACCGGTCACGGAAAACGCAGAAGGGCGGCACCCAAGGCCGTAAACGAAGAGGTCCAGCCGATTCTGCCGGTATGGCTTATGCCGCAGGGAGCGGGGCAGCGGCTTCGACAGAAAATCTGGCTTGACTATCAGAATGACGTAAAGGTTTCCGATATCCAACTAGCCGCGCTAGAGGGTTACGAATCGGTGGAACACGCCAAGCGTTACACCACTCTTGGCATGGCGACCGACCAGGGAAAACTTAGCAATGTAAATGGTTTATCCATTCTTTCCGATGCTTTGGGCGCTCAGATTCCACAGGTCGGCACAACCACGTTCCGACCGCCTTTCTCCCCCATTTCAATGGGTGCTATTGCCGGAGAGGGACGGGGCCCGCTGTTTCAGCCGGTTCGCCGAACAGCCATTCATGACTGGCATGAGGCCAATGGTGCCTATTGGGAGCCTGTTGGCCAGTGGCGTCGTCCCTTTTGCTATCCGCGAAGCGGGGAAAGCATCGATGAAGCGGTACACCGGGAGGTGAGGAATACCCGCGAGAGACTTGGATTGCTTGACGCCTCCACGCTCGGAAAGATACTGGTCAGGGGGCAGGACGCAGGCAGATTCCTCGACATGATGTATACGGGGATGATGTCGACACTGCGGCCTGGGCGTTGCCGTTATGGACTGATGTGCGACGAGAACGGTTTCCTGATTGACGATGGCGTGGTCGCAAGGATTGGCGAACACGCCTTTCTCTGTCATACGACCTCCGGTGGAGCCGACCGTATCCATGCCCATATGGAGGAATGGCTGCAGACGGAATGGTGGGACTGGCAGGTCTACACGCTGAACCTGACCGAGCAGTTTGCGCAGATTGCCGTGGTTGGTCCGAAGGCCCGCGAGGCGCTAGAACTCATGGGAGGCATGGACCTGAGCCCTGATGCTCTGCCCTTCATGTTCTGGGCGGATGGTATGATCGGAGGCTTTGAAGTCCGTGTCTTCCGCGTCAGCTTCTCCGGTGAGAGTTCGTTCGAGGTCGCGGTCGCCGCGAATCAGGGCATGGCGTTCTGGGAGGCGCTGGTCGAGGTTGGTCGGGAATTCGGGGCGATGCCATACGGTACCGAGGCGCTGCATGTCATGAGGGCCGAAAAGGGTTTCATCATGATCGGTGACGAGACCGATGGAACGGTCATTCCGCAGGATTTGGGGCTACACTGGGCGATATCAGGGAAGAAGACGGATTACCTGGGAAAGCGCGCTCAGGAACGCATCCACATGACCGACCCGGACCGCTGGAAACTGGTTGGACTTGAGACGCTGGACGGTTCGGTTCTTCCCGACGGCGCCTATGCCGCGGCGGAAGGAAGGAACGGGAATGGACAGCGCAACGTTCAGGGTAGGGTGACCTCCACCTATTACTCGCCGACTCTGGGCAGGGGCATCGCGATGGGACTAGTCAGGCGCGGTCCTGAGCGGATGGGTGATCAGCTGGAGTTTCCCTGCAGCGACGGTGTCACCCGTGAGGCACGCATCGTCAGTCCAGTCTTCCATGACCCTGAAGGGGAGAAGCGGAATGCCTGACGACGCCGCGGCGCCACAGGGTAGGGCCAGGCGGGGATTCGCGATGGTCAGGGAGGTTGACCCTCGCGGAATGGTCACTGTGCGTGGCGACCTTGCGTCAACGGCAGTGACAGACGCAGTGGGAAAAGTCGTAGGAATCGAGGCGTTGGGAGAGGGAGAAGCCCGTTTTACCAAAGGGTTCGGAATTCTCTGGATGTCGCCTGACGAACTTCTGGTATTCTGCCCATATGGCGAGGCTGCCCATGCGGTGGCCAGCCTTGAGGCCGCACTTGAAGGGTCGCATGCTCTTGTGGCGGATGTGTCGGACGCGCGTGTCGGGTTTACTGTCTGTGGAGAGGGTGCCCGTGAGGTTCTGGCGAAGCTGACCCCGGCCGATGTTTCACCGGACAGATTTCATGCTGGCATGGTTCGCCGCTCTCGTCTGGCCCAGATTCCCGCTGCATTCTGGATGGACGACGACGACACCGTCAACATCATCTGCTTCAGGTCGGTTGCGGGCTATGTGTCTGACCTGCTGTCAGCCGCCACAATGCCTGGCAGCGAAGTGCGCTACTTCTGAGAGGGATTGACCAGGTCTGTGGCGCAGGCGCTTCCGGGAGAGGACGGACCCATCAGGGTCGTTCCCAACCCGGAGCCACGATGATCAGCTCATCGCCCGCTTCCGCAGGATCCAGAACTATGGGTTGATTCGTCCAGGTAGCGGAAGAGACCCTGTTGCGGCGGGCGGCCGCCCGTCGTGCTGGTCTGTAGGAATGTGGGGCCATTACCATGGTGCCGCTACCGTTTTCAGGCTTGCTTCACGGTCGCGTGGCATGACATAAGATTAATGCAGATTGCGTGCCTGGAACGGAACCCAGGTGTTTTTTTTAGGAGAGACTTTCCATTGATCAGGCCTGAATTCCCTTGGTCCAATGGCAACGAAGTGTTGTTGGCCACTCTTGAAGAGATTGGACTGCCCGAGCGTTTTGTCACGTCTATGGGGAGGGACAATATCCGCCTTGTTGGCGAACTGGTCCAGCTGACCCAGTCAGAGATCCTCAACAGGAGAGGGCTGGGCATGAAATCACTGCAGGAGACCAGGGAGATTCTGGCGGATCTGGAACTTACTCCCGGAATGACCCTGAATGGCTGGAACACTGCCCGTGCGATGGAAGCGCGCGAAGAGCTGGGGCGGGGAGTCCACAGACTGCTGTTTGAGCGGATCTGGGCGGAATGGGGGGAGCACGATTCACTTGAGAGCGAACTCCATTCACTGCTTCTGGTAGTTTCGCATGAGCGAAACGCCGAGATGCTGTCTCTTCTTTTTGGCTTTAACGAAAGAGGGCCGCAGACCCTGGAAAGCACAGGCCAGCGATACGGCCTGACCCGCGAAAGGGTTCGCCAGATCGCGGCAAAGACCGGAGACAGGCTCGCCGCGGTCTGGCGCCCGACCAAACACCTGTTCGCCGTCCGCGACCTGATACGTGCCGACCTTCGTCGACCGTTTACGGCAGCTGAATTCTCGGATGCCGCCAGGGAGGCCGGCATCACGAAAATCGACTTTCATGTGGATGGTGCGGTAAAGGCGCTTGATCTGGTTGGGGAATCGAACATCGTCGATCGGTTTCATATCAACGGAACCACACTCTATGGGGACAGGTCCGATCGAAAGGTTCTGGAACGCCTACTGCTTCGGATCAGGAAGGATACTTCCGCAAGAGGCTGCGTTGGCATTGACCGTCTGTTTAGCCTGGCTGGGCCGACAGTCGAGAGTGAGGATGAAATCCGCAGACTGCTGTCGAATTTCGACGAAATCAGGTGGCTTGATGACGATAGATCCTGGCTGATGTCGACGGCGGTGTCGAGAAACAGGCTGGTCAACGTGACCAGCGGGATATTTTCCGTGATTCCGTCCCTGGACATGGACGCTCTCTGCGCTTCGCTTCAGCGTCCGAGACGGATCATGCTGGTGCCTCCGGCGGAAGTTCTGGGGGTCTTTCTTGAGGCTACAGGAGTAGCAAGGGTCACAGACGGTCGTGCCACTGCACTCCCGGGTGCTGCCGAAAGTGAACTGGGGTTAAACGACACGGCATTCGTCAAGGCATTAAGGGAGCTCGGCAGCCCGGTGACTCGGGAGAAGCTGGAGGAATACTGTGTCGAGCGGCTTGGGGTTAATGTCAGGAGTTTCTACGTCAACCTTAGCTATTCACCACTCGTCGTGAAGGTGGCGCCGGGCGTGTTCTCCCTGCTCGGGGACAGGGTCGATCCAGCCAGGGTCGAGCGGCTGAAATCCCAGGTCAAGAGAAGCTGGTACAGAAAGTCTGAGTGATGGCTTAGGCCTGGGAGGCCAGTGTGGGTACAGCCGGATTGTGTGGGTGACGCACGCGGTTCACTCCTGGTCTCGACGGGTGCCGAGGTGGAGCCATGATCACCTCTCGACGACCTGAGGAATTCAGTCGGTGAGACGTTGTGAACGGTGTGCATCCTGATCAGCGAGGCTTCCGTGATGCAAATCGCTTTCTCATCGGGATTCGGACGAGGGATACGGGGGTGCCGAGATCATTGGTGACGGATGCTGGCCAATCAGGAGCGCTGCAGATGAGTTCGTCTCGTGGCTGGCATCAGGAATGCGCATGGTGGACACCGTTAGGCGGAGGAATTCTGGCTACGGGACCACGGTCTGAAGGGATCAGGCCTCTCTGCCTCAGATTCAGATTGCGAACCCTGCCATTTGCTCAAATGAACCGGTTGCCGGTGAGCTGCCGGATAGTGCCGCTTTCTCGATCCGAAGCTAAATCCTATGCGGAAGTCCGCCTCACCCCGGCAGAGGATTCCAGAGGATAGCGGTCGGCGGCTTCGTTTCGGAGCTGACCGGAACCGCAGCGCAACGCTTGAGCGGAAACGGGACCGGTCAGTATCCTTAACCACACGCAATGAGCGGAACCGCTTGACTGCAATGGTGGTTCAGGAGCAAATGCGGCGAATGCAAACCACCAAAGATAGGGAGCAACCCAATGGCATTTGAACTTCCAGACCTTCCTTATTCACACGACTCGCTCGCCGACAACGGAATGTCCCGTGAAACGCTGGAATACCATCATGATCTCCATCACAAAGCCTATGTCGATAACGGCAACAGGCTGATTGATGGGACCGAATGGGCGCAGAAGAGCCTGGAGGAGATCGTCGTCGGAACCTACGAGGCTGGGGCAGTGGCACAGAATGGCATCTTCAACAACATCAGCCAGCTCTGGAACCACAACCAGTTCTGGGAAATGATGGGGCCCGGCCAGTCCTCCATGCCATCCGAACTCGAATCCGCAATCACGGATAGCTTTGGTTCGGTGGAGGCTTTCAGGGAACAGTTCACGGCCGCTGGTGTCGGCCAGTTCGGTTCTGGATGGTGCTGGCTCGTCAGGGACGTGGATGGTGGCCTCAAGGTGACAAAGACGGAAAACGGCGTAAATCCGTTGTGCTTTGGCCAGACCGCGCTGCTCGGATGTGATGTGTGGGAGCATTCCTACTACATTGATTTCCGCAACAGACGTCCAGCCTATCTGGTGAACTTTCTGGACAACCTGGTGAACTGGGAGAACGTGGCGTCCAGACTCTAGGCCATATGGAGCAACGCAACGGGACGCGCCGCCATTGACGACGCGTCCTGTGACAGAGCTGAGCGCCAGGTACCGTCTGGCGTGGACCCACCCGACCTGGATCAAGGCATGGATGTCATCCTGAGCATGGCGACACATGCCCTGTCACGCTCCGGTTCAGGGCGTTCGATGCGACAGGTTCGTCCTTCCCGGCGTCGATTCCTGGCGTGGTCTCTGACGGCCGGAGCGGTCCCGGCTCTGCGGCGGAATGAAGCCGGGGCATGGCGGTGACGGGACCGGCGGCGCGCGGAATCGCTGCGGCGCTGGTGGCAAACCTGATCTGGGGCCTGTCGCCGCTGTTTTACAAAGCTCTGGCGCATGTGCCTACGCTGGAAGTGCTGTGTCACCGCGCGCTTTGGTCATTCGCATTCTTCGGGCTCGTGCTGGCGGCAGGAGGGCGGTTGCATCAACTCCTTGGTGCTTTGGGTAACCTGCGGGCGTTCACGACCGTGGCGTTCGCAGCATCGATGATCGGCATTAACTGGTTTCTGTTCATTTGGTCAATCCAGGAGGGCCGTGCGGTCGAGGCGAGCCTTGGCTACTACATATTCCCGTTGGTTTCGGTCGTATTCGGTATTGTGTTCTTTCGTGAGGGGATGGATTCGGCGCGACTGACCTCATTCGCTCTGGCTACGGCTGCCGTCTGCATTCTGACTTGGGGACTCGGTGCGGCGCCCTATGTTTCGGTTGCTCTGGCGCTAACGTTTGGAGCTTATGGCGTCGTCAAGAAATATGCTTTCACCGGTCCAGTGGTGTCGGTAACGGCGGAGATCGCCCTGCTGGCTCCCGCTGCCCTGATCTGGCTGGCCGGTGTCCATTGGCTCGGCTGGGCGGAACATTGGGGGCATGGAGCTGGGGCATTCGGTCGCGCTTTCTCTGACAGCCTGCTTCTGATCCTGTGTGGCCCGCTTACGGCCACTCCCCTGATTCTCTTCTCCTTTGCAACGCGTCAGCTTAGGCTTGCTACGGTCGGCCTGCTGCAATACGTCAATCCGACGTTGCAGTTCCTGGTGGCCGTCCTGGTCTTCGCCGAGCCTTTCACTCACTGGCATGCCGTCGCGTTTCCGCTGATCTGGGTCGCTCTTGCGATCTATTCGGTTGCTGCGCTTCGTGAGGACAGATCCCGGCGCAGGTCGGCGACAAGATGTGAAACGGAGTCGGAAACGGAGACATAACCGCGAAGCGAGGGATCGGCGAATCCTTCGGAAATCACATGATCCACCAGCTGGATCAGCGCGTTCCAGTATCCTTCCGTGTTCAGGATATGAATCGGCTTTCTGTGCAGGCCAAGCTGGCACCAGGTCAATACCTCGAAGAACTCGTCCAGCGAACCGGCGCCGCCGGGCAGTACGACGACTGCCTGCGAGTTCTGGAACATCAGCATCTTCCGTTCATGCATGCTGTCGGTGACGACGACCCTGTCCAGGTCCGCTTTGATGATCTCGCGGGATGCCAAGTGAGCTGGAATCACGCCAAATGTTTTTCCATTGGCCTCCTGAACGGCGCTTGCGACCGTTCCCATAAGCCCGATGTCGCCAGCGCCATAAACGAGTCGCCAGCCTTCTGTGGCAATTGCCTGTCCAAGTTCCCGGGCGGCCTGCTCGTAAGCGGGCAGGGCTCCACTGCGCGCGCCACAGAAGACACAGACTGAATTTCCATTGGTCACGACGGCGTTCCTATACGGGAAATGCTTTTGACCCGAGTTAATCATGCTGTTACATACGATCAATCGCCTTGGGCGCTAAATATATGATGAGCAGTCCAGGATACGGTCTGAGCGGCAGGGAAAATCATGGCAGATCGGACTGAGTCGGAGCGCAGACGCTCCATTTCGGTATTGATAGCTGTTATGGCCATATTGGCCATATTGGCCTGGTGGCTCTGGGGGCCCGAAACGTCCTTCCTCGAAGAGCCGACCGTTTCGGTGCAGGTTAGTCCCATTCCCGGCTCCGAGCCAGAAAAGTCCGGGTTCGAAGGGGCACCTCCTGACGAGCTGGATTCCGTCTCCGAAACACCTGCCGCATCTACCGAAGCACCTGCCATCCCCTCCGAAGCGCCTGCCTCCCCGTCCGAAACACCTGCCGCACCTTCCGAGGCACCTGCCACCCCTTCCGAGGCACCCGTCGCACCTTCCGAAGCGCCTGCCATCCGCTCCGAAGCGCCTGCCATCCGCTCCGAAGCGCCTGCCACCCCTTCCGAAGCGCCTGCCTCCCCGTCCGAAACACCTGCCGCACCTTCCGAGGCGCCTGCCACCCCCTCCGAAGCGCCTGCCAGCCCTTCCGAACCACCTGTCCCAACCACCGAAGCTCTTGCCCCTCCTGCCGAAGAGTCCGGTCCACCCTTGATTGATGTCGTCCGCGTGGATGCCGAAGGCAATTCGCTCGTCGCAGGTCAGGCAGAGCCAGGATCGACGGTAATCGTTCTGCTGGATGATGAGGAGGTCGCGCGAACCGAGGTCGGGTCCGATGGTAGTTTTGCGACGATGCTGGAGTTTCCTCTCGCACAGACGCAGCGTCTGGTCAGCCTCGTCATGGAAATGGAAGGGCGTGAGCCGGTGAAGTCGGATACCATTGTCATCATTGCCCCAATTCGGGCGGAAGGCGCAGCCGAACCGGTTCCGTCGGACATCCCAGCTCTCACTCAGTCTGATGCTGAAAGGGACCAAACGGAAAATGCTGAACCTGAGCCGGTGGATATTGCCTCTTCGGCACCTGCTTCACAGCAGGCGGAAGAGGAGGGTCAGGAGGTTGCCGCAGTACCGGAACAGAGTGGACCGGAGCTGACCGGGGTTGGGGCGCCTGGGGACGGAGAGGACATTTCAGTCGAACCCGCTCTGCGTAAGCCTGACGTGGAGTCCGGAATCGGAGAGATCGCGTTGGCGCCAGGGATGCAGGATGGCCTGTCGGGAACGCGGGAGGATATCCCCGGGCGGATCGGGCTGCCTGTATCCGAGAAACCTGCACTGGGTGGGACTGAAATGCTTCGGATGGAATCAGATGTACCGGCGGAGATCGCCCTGAACGGCGGCAATGCCGATACTCCGCTGGAAAGCTCGTCGAGCCTGAATCAATGGGAGGGGCCGCCCCAGGTCGCGCCACCGGTTCAGGATAGTGGAGTTCAGATTGGGGTGCGGGAGGCGTCTCCGGCGGAGATCTCTGCTCCCGAAGCTGAGCGTGCGGCGGATGTCATTGCGGATATCGGCTCGACCGGTCCTGGGAATGACACCTCACTGGACGTCACGTTAAACATGCCCGAAGATGCAGGCCGAACAGGGATGGTTCCGCCAGTTCAGTCAGAAGACGCTGCAGTCAGGGCCGCGCCACGTGTGGAAGATGTTGGGGAGCCTCCCCTGGCTAGGCTGTCCGAGCGGGATCAGGCGCCTCCTGCTGTACTGCTCGCTGACGATCACGGCATCCGGGTTCTGCAGCCAGGCGGTGATGGGTCGCAGGAGGTGCGGGCAGTCGCGGTCGACACGATCTCGTATGATGAGGTCGGTGACGTGCAGCTCGGCGGTCGCGGGACCGGTAGCCGATTCGTACGCATCTACCTTGACAACAGACCGATCGAGACTGTCCAGATTGGTGAAGATGGACAATGGCGTGCGCCACTGGTGGATGTTGAAAGTGGCATCTTCGCGCTGCGCGTCGATGAGTTGGACTGGGATGGGCAGGTGACCTCACGTATGGAGATTCCGTTCAAGCGGGAGGACAGGGAAGCGCTTGCGGAACTCCATAGCCAGGATGCCGGGAAGAAGGGTCTGAAGGTCAGGGTGATCACCGTGCAAAGGGGCAACACGTTGTGGGGTATCGCGCGGGACAGATACGGTGAGGGGATTCTCTATGTGCGTGTGTTCGAGGCCAATCGCGCCCGCATTCGCGATCCTGACCTGATTTACCCTGGGCAGATATTCGCGCTTCCGGAATAGCCACGCCTGACCTGCGCATTGTGTCTGATCGCCTCTGGAAATTTCCCGGAGATGACCATACTTACGGCGGCGGGGGCGCGAAAGGGACGCCATGTCCGACACGGCACAGATCTCAGACGCGCATATCAGGAGCGGTCTACGGACGATTCGCCGTGTTGCGCCCTACCTGTGGCCACGCGGGCAGATATGGCTGAAGTCCCGCGTCATTCTGGCGTTGCTCGCCCTGCTGCTCTCAAAGCTCGTTGCGGTTGGTACGCCGTTCTTCTTTAAGGCTGCGGTTGATTCGCTGGCGGGCGATGACCCGGATCCCGTGATGATGCTGGCGATTGGAGCGGTTGGGCTGACGGTTGCCTACGGCTTTGCCCGGCTGATGAATGTTGGATTTCAGCAGCTCCGTGACGTGTTCTTCGCCCGGGTGGGCCAGAGAGCGCTTCGGCAGATTGCGCTCGAGACCTTCAGGCATATCCACCGGCTTTCGATGCGCTACCACATCACCCGGAAGACCGGTGGACTTTCCCGGATCATTGAGCGTGGCGTGAAGGGAGTCGAGTTCCTCCTGCGGTTCCTGCTGTTCTCGATCGGGCCACTGATGCTGGAACTGGTAATGATTGGGGTGATTCTCGCGGTAGTATTCAACATCTGGTATCTCGCTGTCGTGGCGGTGACCATCGCCCTGTACATCTTCTTTACGTTCAGGGTTACCGAGTGGCGTGTTCAGATCCGCAAGATCATGAACGATCAGGATACCGACGCTAACCAGAAGGCGGTGGACAGCCTGCTGAATTTTGAGACGGTCAAGTATTTTGGCGCCGAGAGGCGTGAAGCCGAACGTTACGATTCCGCCATGGCCGGTTATGAGGCGGCGGCGCTTCGGACATCGTATTCGCTGGCGTTTCTCAATTTCGGCCAGTCTCTGCTGATCACTTCCGGTCTTGTGGCAGTGATGATCATGGCCGCGGTGGGGGTTCAGCAGGGGACTCTCACCGTCGGCGATTTCGTGATGGTCAATGCCTACATGATCCAGATCACCATGCCGCTCAACTTTCTTGGTACAGTCTACCGCGAGATTCGTCAGGCTTTGGTGGATATGGGTGAAATGTTTGACCTGCTGGACCAGCCACCGGAGGTTTCGGATCGGGAAGGAGCCCGGGAACTCAGGATCACTGGCGGGGAGGTGCGGCTCAATGGCGTGGTGTTTCGCTATGAGGATGCCCGTCCGATCCTCAAGGGGCTGAGCCTGACCGTTCAGGCGGGCAGAACCGTCGCGATTGTAGGGCCATCAGGCTCCGGAAAGTCCACGATCGGACGGCTGCTGTTCCGGTTCTATGACGTAACGGCTGGAAGCCTTTGCATTGACGGACAGGACATTCGGGAAGTCACGCAGGAAAGCCTTCACGCGCAGGTAGGAGTGGTTCCGCAGGACACTGTGCTTTTCAACGACACGATTTACTACAACATCGCCTACGGTCGTCCCGATGCCTGTCGTAAGGAAGTGGAGGATGCGGCGAAAGCCGCGAAGATCCACGACTTTATCGTGGATCTTCCGGACGGGTACGAAGCGGTGGTTGGTGAGCGTGGACTCAAGCTGTCCGGTGGTGAGAAACAACGCGTGGGCATCGCGCGGACACTACTGAAGAATCCGCCGATCCTGCTCCTGGACGAGGCGACCAGCGCGCTCGACTCGGAGACCGAGGCGGAAATTCAGGAAGAGCTGAAGGCGATGGGAGAAGGGCGTACGGTGATCACCATTGCCCACCGGCTGTCAACCATCGTTCATGCGGATCTGATCGTTGTGCTCGAAAACGGTAGCATCGTGGAAAAGGGAAGTCATGAAGGCCTGCTGGAAACCGGGGGGCGCTACGCGACTCTCTGGCATGGTCAGGCTGCGGAACTCAGTTCGCGGGAGCCTCCGCACCCCGTCGAGACCAGAGCCATTGCGGCGGCAGGTGCCTGACCGAACTCTTCCCGGGCCGGGCGCTGTTCTCCATCGCCGGAACTGACTTCGGCGATCCATTCATGATTACGCCAGAATGATTTCGGATGGACGCTCAGGCGTCGAGCTCAACCACCACCGGAACATGATCGGATGGCTTCACGCGGTCCCGGACATGCTCGTCGATATGGCAGTCGGTCATGATGTCCGCCGCCTGAGGGGTCAGCAGGACATGGTCGATACGGATGCCGTGGTTGCGACGCCGCGCTCCGCCCTGATAGTCCCAGAACGTATAATGCCCCGGTGTCTGGACACGGGCGCGAAACGCTTCGGTAAAGCCGAGATTGACGATTCTGCGAAACGCATCCCGGGTCTCCTGGAGATAGAGCGCATCGGATTCCCACAGCTCGGGACGGGCCGCATCCTCCGCCTGGGGAATGACGTTGAAATCGCCCGCCATCAGGGCAGGCTCCTCCGCGTCGAGAAGGGCCTGGGCGCGTGACTTCAGACGTTCCATCCAGGCAAGCTTGTATTGGTATTTCGGTCCGGGTGCCGGATTTCCGTTCGGGAGGTAGAGGCCGCAGATACGTACGGCCTTCCTGTTCACCACGGTCGCTTCAATCCATCTCGCCTGGCTGTCATTCCCGTCACCTGGAAGGCCTTTCCGGACATCCTCGATCTGGAGTCTTGACAGAATCGCGACACCGTTGAAGCTCTTCTCTCCATGAACCGAGACGCTGTAGCCGAGATCCTCGAAATGCCCGCAGGGAAATGCCGCATCGACCGACTTGATTTCCTGAAGCAGCGCCACATCCGGCCGCTCTTCCTCTAGCCAGTCCGTCAGCGCATTCAGGCGCGCCTTTATGCCGTTGATGTTGAAAGTGGCGATTTTCATTGCGACTCTCCAGCCAGCCCTACGTAACAGATGCGGACAGTCAGACAAGCCTTGATCGCGGAGGGTGTGGCTAAAGTATCCATGAATTGGACGCCCGATGGTTGGATCTGGTCAGTCTCCGCGCCGGCTCTCCTTCCTTGATCCGATCTTCCCATCCCGATCCCACCTGCCCGGGTCGGATACGGGAAGGGTGGTTAACGGATGCCATTCCGACGCATGGCAGAGGGTGGTTGGCTTCCTCGAATGGAAAGCGGCAGGACTGGTTTCTATCAGGACCGTGGCAGGCCTGCGGGCGCAGCCTTTCCCGACAGTTCCACCAGCTGGCAACATCGGGTCGGCTCCGCAACAGACCGCAGCCGCACTGTCAGATCGAGAACGATGTGCCGCAGCCGCAGGAACTGGTTACATTCGGGTTGTCGATGACGAAGCGTGCGCCGATCAACTCTTCCGAATAGTCGATGGTTGCATTGGCGAGAAAGGGAAGGGACACTTCGTCAATCACGACGCGTTCTCCGTCGGGGCCATCGAGCACGGTATCGCCTGCGGCCGGGTCGTCGAGCGAAATATCATACTGGAAACCTGAGCAACCGCCACCGTCTACCGCAACGCGTAGTGCCTTGCCACTATCACCCGCTCCGATTCTGGCCAGCTGCGCGTAAGCACGGTTGGTGACTTTGGGAGGAAGTATCACGCTTCTAATTCCAGCATTCAAGTTGCATCCAACAGTGAATATATGTGGTTCGAGACCGTGCCGCAAGGATTTGCAGATGCTCAACGATTACGCCACACGGGAGGATTCATCGCGTGGCCGACTCCATTCCGAAGATGAAAGCCAGTTCAGGTCATGCTTCCAGCGCGACCGCGACCGGATCATTCATTCCAGTGCCTTCAGGCGACTGAAACATAAGACGCAGGTCTTCATAGAGCATGAGGGCGACTACTACCGTACGAGAATGACGCACACGATCGAGGTCGCGCAGGTGGCACGAACGATCGCCCTGGCCCTTGGCCTGAACGAGGCTCTCACCGAGGCCGTGGCACTGGCGCATGATCTTGGGCACCCACCATTCGGTCATGCCGGTGAACGTGCGCTTCAGAAACTGATGGAACCCTATGGAGGGTTTGATCATAATGCGCAGGCAATCCGGATCGTGACCTCACTTGAACGCCACTATGCCGGATTTGATGGTCTGAATCTCTCGTGGGAAACTCTTGAGGGCATTGCGAAGCACAATGGGCCGGTATCCGGTGACATCCCCTATGCGCTGGCCGAGTATAACGGGCACCACGATCTGGAGCTGAATACCTATGCGGGACTGGAGGCGCAGGTTGCGGCATTGTCCGATGACGTGGCCTATTGCAGCCATGACCTTCATGACGGGCTTCGCGCGGGGCTGTTTACGACCGATGAGCTACAGAAGCTGCCGCTACTGGATGAGTGCTTTTGCGAGGTCGATAGCCTGTTTCCAGCGCTTGACCCATACCGGCGGCGGCATGAAGCACTGCGTCGGTTCTTTGGGCGGATGGTGGAGGACGTGATTGAGCAGTCGCTCGTTCGACTCGCGGAGCTGGAGCCCCGATCGGTGACCGATATCCGTCTGGCAGGGCGCCCCATGGTGGGGTTCTCCGATTCGTTCCGGGAGCGGCTGAACGTGGTGCGGGAGTTTCTCTTTGACCGAATGTACCGCGCACCTGGTGTTCTGGAGATGCGACGAAAGGTGAACAGGGCCATTCGGGCACTTTTTCCGAAGTTCATCCTTCGGAAGGAACTGTTGCCCGAGCAGTGGTACAGAGATGTGGAAGCGGCGGAGGACGAAACCGCCATCGCACGAATGGTTACGGACTACATTTCAGGTATGACCGATCGGTTTGCGCTTCAGGAACACCGGCGGCTATGCGGGTAGTCCATCCGAACTAGGCTGTGGCGCAAGGCTCTACGCTACATGTCGTCAGGCATGCATACTGCGGTGGGTGAGTTGGTCGCAGGTCAAGGCCAGATCTCATTAAGGAGGATGTGCGGGGCGCTGCTGGACTCCCTTCACCTTTGGTTTGGGGCTGGCAGGCGGTAGTCTGGCCGCAGACCTGGTCGCCTGTGACTCCGAGTCCCCGCTGACGCCATACCCGAATCCGCTGGCCTCACTCCCGCTCCCTTTGACGGGTCGGCCTAGTCAGGTCGACCGCATACCAGCATCGAAGGGTGCGCTTCACCTGCCGACCTTGTGGGTGGAGGCCCCGGAATGGCGTCAGGCATATTGGCACCTCCGACATGCCGCCTTTCGCAGGCTGGGGCCTTGCCAGATTGAAGGGTACTGTATTCGTCTGGCTCCCTGGGTTCCCCGGTTCAGGGGTTTGAGGATCGAATCCGGCGTGAGACTCCCTCCGCCGACTGATTATTCAGGCAGGTCGCATCGAGTCTTCATACCGGACTTGCCTGAGGTGAACCATTCCTTGGGAAAGCCGTTGCCATTAGGACGTCCAATCACCTTGGCGGCAGTCATGGGGCTCGTGTTAGTCATTCCAGTTCCAGCGTATAGCGGTTCTGGGATCGCCCATGCGGACAATAGGGTCCGGCGGTCGCCGACATCCCTGATCCGCAGTCAGGTTTGACAGCTCTTTCTCTGGGATCCGACAACCACATTGACGCCGACGTCACCCATGTTAATCCTCTGCCCGCCAATGTGGATGCGGACATGAATCTATTCAACGATATCCGAGCCTGCGTGTTGGAGGCGCTGGAGGCGATGGCTGCAGCGGGTGAGCTGCCGGAAGGCCTTCAGACCGAAAATGTAACCGTCGAACCACCGCGCGATTCCGCGCATGGCGATATGGCAACCAACGCGGCACTGGTGCTGGCGAAATCGGCAGGGTTAAGGCCGAGAGACATCGCCGCATCCCTTGCGGAGCGTCTTGTTGATGATTCGCGAATCGAATCAGCCGAAGTTGCGGGTCCCGGATTCCTGAATCTGCGCCTCGTGGGCAGCGTCTGGTCAGAGCTCATCATGGCGGTGCAGGGCAGAAGTGATTATGGCCGGTCACAGCTGGGGGAAGGCAGGAGCGTAAATGTCGAATACGTCTCGACAAATCCTACCGGCCCGCTGCATGTCGGCCATACCCGTGGAGCGGTCTTCGGGGACGCACTTGCGTCCCTGCTTGAATTCGCCGGGTATGGCGTAACGCGGGAATACTACATCAATGATGGTGGCGCTCAGGTCGATGTGCTGGCACGGTCAGTGTTCGAGCGCTATCGCGAAGCCTGCGGGCTTTCTCCCGAAATCGCTGGCGGGATGTATCCGGGTTCGTATCTTATGCCAGTGGGAGAGGCTCTCAGGACGCTGCACGGGGATACTCTCCTCGGCCAGCCTGAGGAGGCGTGGCTCAGCGATGTTCGAAGCTTCGCCACGGATCGCATGATGGATATGATCCGGGAGGACCTCGCCACTCTGGGCGTTACGATGGATGTCTTTTTCTCCGAAAAATCACTATACGGCACAGGCCGTATCGAGGCGGCGCTCGAAAGTCTGTCTGACAGGGGGTTGATATACGAAGGCGTGCTTGAACCACCCAGGGGAAAGATACCCGATGAGTGGGAGCCGCGGAAGCAGACCCTTTTCCGGTCAACCAAACATGGCGATGACATGGATCGGCCGATCAGGAAGTCTGACGGTTCGTGGACCTATTTCGCAAGCGACATCGCCTATCACTTCGACAAGATATCAAGAGGTTACGATACGCTTATCAATGTCTTTGGTGCGGATCACAGCGGTTATGTGAAGCGGATGAAAGCGGTCGTCTCCGCATTGTCCGATGCGACTGTGCCGCTTGACATCAAAATCACGCAGCTCGTGCGGGTCTACGAGAACGGCGTTCCGGTGAAGATGTCGAAGCGTGAGGGGACTTTCGTGAGTCTTCGCGAAGTCGTTGATCAGGTTGGGCCGGATGTGACACGTCTCGTGATGCTAATGCGCAGGAACGACGCGCCGCTGGATTTCGACCTCGAAAGGGTACTTGAGCAGTCAAGGGACAACCCTGTCTTCTACATTCAATATGCCCATGCCCGGGTACGGTCGGTTATGCGCCGGGCTGAGGAGCAGGGGGTTCCGCCGAACCAGAAACCAGGGATCGAGGATGCGGCGGAGTTGGCGGTTGCAAGAAAGATCGCCGAATGGCCGCGGCTGGTGGAGACGGCAGCGCGTGCTCACGAGCCCCATAGGATCGCTTTCTATCTCCATGAACTCGCCAGCGAGTTCCACGCATTATGGAACAGGGGAAACGAGATTCCCGGCCTGCGTTTCCTGCAGGAAGGCGATTCGACCGCATCAGCCAGAAAAACTGCGCTTCCGAGAGCCGTGGGTGTTGTAATTTCCGCAGGACTTGGTATTTTGGGCGTGACTCCGGCGGAGCATATGCACTGAACCAAAAGGCGAGGCTGGCTGTTTCGGGGTCTTGAGCAGGCAAGACAGACCGGCGGGTGTTCGATTCCCGCTGGCGGCGAGGCCGCAATGGCGAATGCGGATCTGAGTGGTGACACCAGGGCTTTCCAGGATGGAGATGGCCCCCGGTTTCCTGGTTTTCTCAACTGGCTGGGGGCGATTCTTGCGGTTGCAGTGGTCGCGGCTTTGGGCAGTTGGGGTTATCATATTTCGGCACGGGACGTAACGGAGGTACCGATTGTCAGGGCTGCCCAGGGCCCGATGCGGGTTGCCCCTGAGGATCCCGGCGGCGAGCTGGCTGAGCACCAGGGGTTGGCGGTGAATCTGGTTGCGGCTGGTGGTGGCGTCCGGGCGCCCGCCGAAAGGCTGGTTCTGGCCCCAGGCCCGACTGATCTGAAGACGGAGGACCTGCCGCTGCCCCAGTTGACTCCGGAGACTTCAGAAGGGCAGTCTCAACCATCCACTGTCGACAGCCCGGAGAGTCCGGGTCAGTTCGACGTTGTGGATTCGCAGTTGATGTCCCAGGATTCCCCCGCCACCGAACCCCTCTTTCTGGAGGCGAACCTGCCGCTGGATGAAAGCGTGCCGACGGAAGATGCCGTCCTCACCCTGGGTGCTGGCGTGGTACGGTCGCCCCTCCCGCGTCCCAGGCCCGATGGGGATCTTGCAGCGCAGTCGATAGCCCTATCGGTCGCCAGATCGGTTGAGGAGCAATCCGTTGAGGTTGATTCGTCAAGCATCCCTGCTGGAACGCCACTGGCGCAGTTCGGCGCATACGATAGTCCGGAGATCGCGCGCAGCGAATGGACCAGGCTCAGGGAGCGGTTCCCTGACTTCCTGCACGGCAGGAACTGGTTTGTGGAAGAAACCGTCTCAGGTGGGCGATCATATTTCCGTCTCCGCACGACCGGATTTGACAGTTTGAACGATAGCAAGCGGTTCTGCTCCCTATTCACGGCGGAGGAACAGGACTGCATCGTAGTTGAAATGCGCCGATGAGTGAATTGAGCGCATGCATACTTGGATGCAGTGGACAGACTCTTCTGCCTGAGGAGAAGCGGTTCTTCAGCGAATCCCGGCCCTGGGGGTTCATCCTGTTCGCACGTAACTGCGGCGAACCGAATCAGGTCCGGCACCTTGTCGATTCGCTGCGGGATTCGGTTGGATGGGATGCGCCGATACTGATCGATCAGGAGGGTGGCCGCGTTCAGCGCATGTGGTCTCCACATTGGCGGCAATGGATGCCACCACTTGACCAGGTTGCGCAGGCGGGTGCCGCGGGTCCACGAAGCATGTACCTTCGCAATCGGCTGATCGCCGAAGAGCTGCGCTCTGTTGGCATTGATGTGAACTGTTCGCCTTTGGCGGACATTGCAGGTCCCGAGACCCACCCGTTCCTGAAGAACCGCTGCTACGGCGGGGATGTGGAAACAGTTACTGCGGCAGCTCGTGCGGCGGCGAACGGGCTTATGGACGGAGGCGTCCTGCCAGTTCTGAAGCATATGCCAGGACATGGCAGCGCTACGGCTGACAGTCATAGTCAGCTGCCGATCGTTACAGCTTCCTCCGAGTGCCTGCAGGCTCGGGATTTCATGCCGTTCAGGAAGCTGAATGACCTACCGATGGGAATGACTGGCCATATCGTTTTCTCCTCGTTTGACCCTGAACGGCCCGCCACCTGTTCGGGGACGATGATCGGCATCATCCGCGATGAGATCGGGTTCGGTGGGCTGCTGATGACGGACGACATCTCCATGGGGGCGCTTAAGGGTGATCTCATGCAGAGATGTCTCTCTGCCCGGGCTGCAGGGTGCGATCTGGTGCTGCACTGCAATGGCGATCTCGGGGAGATGCATATTGTGGTCGAGGCGAGCGGCCCACTGGAGGGGCAGGGACTCAGGCGGGCGGTCTCCGCGCTTGCTCTCAGGTCTGAACCACAGGTTATCGACATTCCTGTGGCTGAGGCGGAGCTTGACGACATATTGAGTGGCAGGACCGATGGCTGAAGTTAATTCGGGAAACGTTGCCCATATGGCATCGTATCGGATCGCTGACACACTGATCGTAGATGTTGACGGCTTCGAGGGGCCGCTTGACCTTTTGCTCACACTGGCCCGCACCCAGAAGGTGGATCTGCGCGCGATCTCGATTCTTGCGCTTGCCGAACAGTATCTCGCGTTTATCGCGCGAGCGAAGGAACTGCGCATTGAGCTGGCCGCTGACTATCTCGTGACCGCCGCCTGGCTGGCCTATCTGAAGTCGCGGCTCATTCTGCCTCCCGAGCCAACTGACGGTGGACCCGATGGCGAGGAGCTTGCCGCCTATCTGGCGTTTCAGCTGGAGCGTCTTGAGGCCATGCGGGACCGTGCCAGCCGACTTATGGCCCGCGACCGAAAGGGTCGTGACTTTTTCGAACGCGGCGTCCCGGAAGACGTGACCAGCGTGCGGCGGATTACGTTCACCGCGACTCTGATTGACCTGATGCAGGCCTATGCCCGTATACGAACAAAGGATGAATTCCGTCCCTTCGTTGTCAACCGGGATCGCTTTCTGACGCTTGAACAGGCGCTGCAGCGAATGAGGCCGCTCATCTGTCTGGCTGGGGACTGGACTGAACTGTCGAGCTATCTGCCGGAAGGCTGGGATATCGAACCGGAGCTTCGAAGATCAGCCACTGCGGCCACATTCGTGGCTTCCCTGGAACTCGTCAGGGAAGGCCATATCGAGATTCGGCAGACAGAGACCTTTGCTCCGATCCAGCTTCGCAGGAGAGGATCCGATGGTTGAGCAAGCTGAGGAAAGCCTGTTCGAGGCGCCACCCATCTGGGAGCAGGAGCGGATGGCGGAGGCCATTCTGTTCGCGTCAGCGGAGCCCGTGAGCGTGAAGGAGCTCAACCTGCGTCTACCTCATGGCTCCGATGCGGAAACCGCCTTGGCCGGGCTGCGCACGCGTTATGAAGGCCGTGGGGTCTGTTTGGTCAAGGTCGGTGAGGCATGGGCGTTCCGCACTGCGCCGGATCTTGGTTTCGTGATGCGGAAGGAACGGGCCGAGACCCGCAAGCTATCGCGTGCGGCGATGGAGACCCTGGCGATCATCGCCTATCATCAGCCGGTAACGCGGGCTGAGATTGAGCAGATCCGGGGTGTTAGCGTTAGCCGCGGAACGGTTGATCAGCTTATCGAGCTGAACTGGATCAGGTTTGGTCGGCGAAAAAGGAGTCCTGGACGTCCAGTCACATTTGTGGTGACGGATGAGTTCCTTGACCATTTCGGTCTTGAGAGCGTTCGGGATCTTCCAGGACTTAAGGACCTGCGGGCAGCGGGTCTTCTCGATAACCGCCCTCCGCCGGGCCAGCCTCTATCGACTGAAGGGGAACAGTCGGAACTGTTCGATAAGTGAAGCTGCTCCTGTGCATTGGATCCGGTAGGCACTCCGCACCTGCGTTTCGGCGGAAGAGCCAGGGCCGAAAGGCGTCCCGGTTTCTGACGGTTCGGAAGTCCCGTCGATTCCCCGGATCAGTATGTCCGAAAGTGTTTGCTTAACTTAAGCCCCTGGCCCTGATAGTTCGATGAGCTTCCGGCGCCGTAGAGACGCGATGGACGCCCAGCCATCCGTTCGTAGACCAGCCTGCCCACAACCTGTCCATGCTCCAGAACGAAGGGTGCCTCGTGGCAGCGCACTTCCAGCACGCCGCGTGAGCCACTGCCACCTGCGTTGGCATGGCCAAAGCCTGGATCGAAAAATCCGGCATAATGCACCCGGAACTCACCAACCATCGCCAGGTAAGGCGCCATCTCCGCTGCGTAATCTGGGGGTATATGCACGGCCTCTCGGCTGACGAGAATGTAGAATGCGCCTGGATCAAGAATGATCCGGCCTTTGGAGGAGCGGATTTCCTCCCAGTAATCAGAGGCATCGTATTGTCCCGCACCGTCCAGATCGATGACTGCGGTGTGAGGTTTGGCGCGGTAACCGACCAGATCGGTACCATCGGGCTTCAGGTCGACGGAAAAGCCCAGCCCGTCACTGATTACGGCTGGTCCGTCCACGAGTTTCACGGTCTGGTGAAGGTCAGCGAGCTCGCTGTCCGAGAGCAGGGCCTGTCCTCTATGGAACCGGATCTGGTTTAGCCGGTCGCCAGGTCTCACCAGGACGGAAAAACTTCGCGGACAGATCTCGGCATAAACGGGCCCGGCATATCCGTTCCGAATTCGATCGAACTCCACACCGCCATCGGTGATCGCTCGGGTTAGTAGATCCAGGCGCCCTGTTGAGGACTTCGCGTTTGCCATCGCATGGATGCCTTCAGCGAGGGCAAGGCGTTCCATCAGCGGGACTACGTAGACGCAACCTTTCTCCAGCACGGCCCCGCCCGACAGGTTGATGCGGTGCATCTCGAATTCCGCAAGTCGGCTGGCAACGCTTCTGCCAAATCCGGCAAGGAATGAGGCGCGCACGCGATAGGCGACGCTGCCAAGGCGCATGTCTAGCGAAGCGGGCTGTATCTGGACTGGATCAATGGCGATGTCGGCGGCGACCTCGCCACGCGCAATCATCGCTTCCAGCTCCTGGCATGGAAGAATTCCGGAGTCCAGCATCCTGTTACCGAAATGAACGCACCCTCTTCCGGGGCGTAGAAAGAGTTTCTGGTCGGGCCAGCGGGATTCGAACCTGCGACCTTCCGCCCCCCAGACGGATGCGCTACCTGACTGCGCCATAGCCCGATACGAATGCTTCTGTAACAGACTGTTTCCAGGGGAGGCAAGGGGAGAGCACCGCCTCCATAGGGCTATCGCTTTTGAACCTCCATTTTCCGGGCCTCTTCGCTGAGGTCGGCGGCGGCGCGAACGAGTTCCAGCAGAACGTCATGGTCCCACCCCGCCATCTTCATCCTGCCCCGCATCGACACCCCCCTGCGCTCCCTGGCGGACCGCACCAGGTTCAGCGCCATCCGCCGCATCATGGCCAGGTTCTCCGGCCCGTTGCCGATCCGGTTCCTCTGCTGGTCCTCGTTCATCGCGACGTCGAGGACCCAGTGAAGGCTGTTCTCGATCCGCCAGTGGGCACGGACCGCTTCCAGCAGCCGCTCCGGCGAAAGCGTCCCGCTCATGATGAAATACCGGGTTCCGGCCGCCGTTCCGTCCCGGGTCTCCCGCGTCGCGTCGACCGCACCGAACGCCGCCAGGCCGGGCCAGTCATGGGTCTCCCGCAGCCAGTCCACGTCGTGGCACACCCGTGCCCGCCGGGTCTCGATGCGGCCATGCCCCTTTTCCACCAGCTCTTCGGAAACGTCAATGTTTCCAGACATCTGCGGATCCTCCATGTATTTCTCCACATCCCCGTGCAGGCTCCCCTGGTTGCCCTTCAGCGCCAGGACATAATCGCCGCCACGGGCCGTGACCTGTTCCGCCGTCGCCCTCTGGGTATGCATCGCGTCGGCGGTCACCGTCCTGCCCCTGAGGTCGAGAAGGTCCAGGAGCGCGGGCATCGCCGTGATCTCGTTCGACTTGCCGGAGACCCGCACCTGGCCCAGCACGACCCCCGCCCCGGTCGCGAAGGCCTGGACCAGATGGAGCGCGGAGCGCTCCGTTGCGTCGGCGAAGGACCGCCGGAGGGCCTTGCCGTCAATCGCGACCACGCCGTCGCCGAGCCGTTCGGCCCAGCCTCCCGCCAGCCGGAGCAGGGCGGCGTTGAGGCCCTTCGGATCCAGCGCGTTGAACAGGTCGGAGAACGCGTCATGGCTCGGAATGCCGTGCTCCAGCTTCATGAACCGGCGCAGGAAACTTTCCTTGCACCGCCCGAAAAGCGCCATATCCGAACACCCCTCACCCCCGCAGAGGGCGCACAGGAGAGCGATCATGAGCATTTCGTGGAGGTCGTGGCGGGTCGCGTTGCTGCGGCGGGGGTCCTCGACCCCCTCGAAAATCACCTTCAGGTCCTGCATGTTTCTGCCTCATTTGCCTGTTTTTAAGTCATATTGGCATCAATAGAATTAAATCGCAATAGATTTAATTTCAAAAGCGATAGCCCTACCGCCTCCATGGCCATCATCTACGGATTTTCCACCCTTACCCTGCCGATTTCCTGTGAACCTGTCGAAGATCACATATGGCAAGTAGGGATGGATATAGGGTTCCCGGTGCACATTCGGTGGCACAGAGGAGTTCCGGCTGCGTCGCCATCCCTCCTATCTTCATGAAATCCCGGTGACCGGGATTTGTGCGACGCGTTCCCGGCTTCGGCGCGGCGTTTCCCGTCTGGAGAACCGCCGGACCTGGCGAGCGGAGGCGAATCGGCTGCTTCTCTCCCTGGCACCTGTCGTGATTCTTATCGGCGGCACGGCCACAGGGAAATGGTGAACAATCTGTCGGTCCCGTGATGGGTGGCACGCTGGCAGCTGCCGGAAGCGGTGACAGGGTCATTCAGGAAATCATTGCAACCGTGGTGCACAGCGTAAGGGGAACGAGATAGTCAAATGGCAATGGTTCGGTCACATTTGGCTTCAGCGTTCACCGGAACGCAGGTCTGTCGAGTCCATGCGCTCTCGAAGCGCGAGGAGTCTATCATAAAGTCGATGAAATGAGGGGAGGGTTTCCTTTTCCAGGCTGGCGGTTTCCTGGGTTTCCGGATCATCACCGCCTGGCTGCAAGCTATCAGGGGATTCGGATGGGGTTTGGGCCGCCTCGTCGTCTGGGGAGAGAGCATCGGCTGGGGGCAGCTCTGACGCCTGTGGGCCTTCATCTCCGGATCGGTTGAGCGACTGGATTGCTGTCGGTTCTGACAGGTCAGCTGCCCCGGGGGTGGGGACGTCGGAAGTCTGGGTTCCTGTGGCCTCGAACTCTGTTTGACCTTCCGGGGATGCGGGCCTTTCGTTTCTGGCGGAGAGTGGCTCAGCCTGATCGCCTGAGACTGGGATGCTGGCCCCAGTCTCCTTTCCCGACTGATCAATCGGTGGCGCGAGAGCCGCAACCGCGGATACGCCCTTCTCTCGGAGTACTTTCTGGGCACCACGAATGGTCATGCCGTCATCGTGGAGGAGTTTCCTGATGCCTCCGAGCAGCGCCATGTCGGCGGGTCTGTAATATCTCCGCCGACCCGCCCGCTTTACAGGTCGAATCTGGGAAAACTGGCTCTCCCAGAACCGCAGGACATGCGTCGGCACGCCAAGCCATTCAGCGACTTCACTGATGTTGCGTAAAGCGTCGCGCGACTTTTCCATGATGCAGGTGCCTTAGCGGTCGGTTGCTGCCGCAATTCGTCGCTTGACCTGGTTTGAGAAGCGGATGCTCAGCACCCTGCGCGGCGATATCTCCACCTCTACGCCCGTTTTGGGGTTGCGACCTATCCTGGCGCCTTTGTTACGCACTGAGAAAGTGCCAAATTTTGATATCTTTACCGACTCACCGCTGACTAGGGTATCGGAAATATGGCGAAGCACGCTTTCGACAAGCTGGGTCGCTTCGTTACGCGACACACCGAGCTCGCTGACCACGGCTTCGCTAAGGTCCATGCGGGTCAAACTTTTGTCACTCATGAGGCCTCCCTAAGGCAATACGTTACCTTACGATTCGTGGCTTTCGGAAGTCAACATCGCTGGAGCTCCTACCGGCCGAAACGATCGTCACCAGCGCAATACAACCGCGCCCCAGGCCAGTCCGCCTCCAATGGCTTCAGTGACGATAAGGTCGCCCTTCCTGATCCTGCCATCGGCTGCGCCGACCGAAAGAGCCAGGGGGACCGACGCGGCCGACGTGTTGCCGTGATCCTGAACCGTTACGATTACGTCGTCCATGGAATGGCCGAGCCGCTGTGCCGTCGCCTTAATGATTCTTAGATTGGCCTGGTGAGGAACGATCCAGTCGATGTCCCTCTCATTGAGCCCGATCTTGGAGACAGCGGCCTTTGCGGTTGCCGCGAGTTTCTCGACGGCGTGGCGGAAGACCTCCTTGCCCTGCATTCTCAGGTGGCCAATGGACCCCGTGGCGACGCCGCCATCCACGTAGAGAATGTCGCGGAATCTGCCGTCGGAATGCAGGTCGGCCGAGAGAATGCCACGGTCGTTCGACTCCCCACTGCCATCTTCACTCTCCAGGAGCACAGCTCCCGCGCCGTCTCCGAACAGGACGCAGGTGGAACGGTCCGTCCAATCCATGATGCGGCTGAAGGTCTCCGCGCCGATCACGATTATGCGGCTGACCTGACCGGATACTATCAGCGCGTTGGCATTTGCCAATGCGTAGATGAAGCCCGCGCAGACGGCCTGGACATCGAACGCAAAGCCTCGCGTCATGCCGAGTTCCGCCTGTACCATCGTGGCGGCGGAGGGAAAGGTTAGATCGGCCGTTGAGGTTGCCAGAACTATACCGTCGACATCCTCCACTGACAGGCCCGCGTTTTCCAGTGCCGCTCTTGCGGCCCGCACCGCAAGGTCTGATGTTCCCTGACCGTCAACCGCGAAGTGTCGCTGTTCGATTCCGGTTCGGGATCGAATCCACTCGTCTGACGTATCCAGGGAATCCTCAAAGTCCTGATTTCGAACCAGACGTTCGGGCAGGTAGTGGCCGATTCCCCGAACAACTGCGCGCCTCGTCATGTTCTTGTGCCGTTTCCGGTTTGACTGTGGGTAGCATCCTGACGCTCAATCGTTGCGGATGCAACCCGTGCGGCGAGTCGCTGGCTGAAGCTGGATTGGGCGAGGCCGAATGCAAGTTTCACTGCCGCGGTAATGCCTTTGGCATCGGCGCTACCGTGGCTTTTCACCACGATGCCATTCAGGCCCAGAAACACTCCGCCATTCACATGCCTCGGATCAATACGCTTATTCAGGCGATTTAGCGAGGTGTAGGCGATCAGGGCGGCAATTCGGGACAGCGGAGTCGCCGCAAACGCGGATTTGAGAAACTCCCGGATCTGAACGGCGGTGCCTTCGGCCGTCTTTAGGGCGATGTTGCCGGTGAATCCATCAGTGACGATCACATCAACTTTAGGTGAGGGTATGTCACTGCCTTCGATGAAGCCGACATAGTCGAATTCACCTGCTGGCGCCGCTTCCGCTATCAGGTCATTGGCAACCCTTAACTCGGCACGGCCTTTGTTATCTTCAGTGCCGACATTCAGTAGCCCAACCCTGGGACGGATCAGTTCAAGACCATTGCGGGCATAGGATGTGCCCATCAGCGCAAACTGCAGAAGGTCATCCTGGTCGGCGCGGATGTCCGCGCCGACATCAAGCATTATGTTAAAGCCTTCCTTGCCGCGACGGGGCCAGAGGCAGGCGATGGCGGGCCGATTGATGCCGTCGAGTTTGCGGAGGCGCATCATGCTGACGGCCATCAGGGCACCGGTATTTCCGCAGCTGACGCAGGCCTCGGCTTCGCCATTTCTTACGGAGTCGATGGCCGACCACATCGAGGTGCCCTTGCCGTGGCGCATCACATGGGACGGTTTCGCGTTCATAGTGACGGTTCGGTCGGCATGGCGCACCCTGCACAGACCGGAGAGCGACTTCCACTTGGATACGAGCGGTTCCAGCCGGTCCTTTGGTCCATGCAGGATGAATCCGATCCCATCCATCCTGCGGGCAAAACGCGCGCAGCCGGCAACTACCGTCGCTGGACCGCGGTCGCCCCCCATCGCATCCACCGAGATTACGGTTCGGCTGGTGCCGTCTGCACCTGCATCCTTGGCGGGAATGACCCTTGATGCCCGCATTCGCCCGGGAACGTTGAACACACTTTATGTCAGGTCGTCGTCATCGACATCATATCCGGCGTCGATGGAGATGACCTCGCGCTCGTCATAATATCCGCAGGCTGGGCAGATATGATGGGGTCGCTTAAGCTCCCCGCAATTGCTGCATTCATGCGGATTCGCGGCAACCAGGGCGTCGTGGCTTCGGCGCATGTTACGGCGGGATCTCGTGACCTTGTTCTGGGGGACAGCCATGTCGTTTCCTTGTCTGCGCAGGGCGGCCGTCCAGATGCTGGGTTCGCGCGCCTATTGCCTCAATGCGTTCCCGTAGACAGGCTTACGGTACGCCTGTCTGTTAGAGGGGTGAAAGATAATGGTATCAATTTCATGCGCAAGGGGATTCTATCGTCAGATTGAATTGAATTTCCATGAATCCGCGGCAAACCGCTGGCGGGGGAGGTGCCATACCGCTGTGCTGGACACTCATCACCAACGTTGCGGGTTGTGTCTTCGCCGGTCTGTCCGTTCGTGCCGGAGCGGCATTTCCACCGGAAACATGTTCGATGAAGCACCATACCTTCGCTGCGAAGCGCCAGTGAGGTAATTGTACTCCAGCATGTCCCTGAGCTATCCGCCGTCGTGTTCATCTCCTGCCTTTGCTGCCGAATCCCGAAGCTTTGCGAGTCCTGCGAATGGTCGCATCGCGGAGGCATCCAGTGGGCTGGTGCCAGTTGGTGCGTAGCACGCCTCAAACGGTTTGGTCTCTTCAGCATGCGGGTAAGCAGGTAGAGCCAGCACCAGCTCTTCGATAAGTATTGCTCCGAGGTCAATTTCAGCCCGCAATGGCTCGACGCTGTCGTCCCCTTGCATCTCCACCTCACCCGCCGCTGGCGGTTCGGGAGCATTGGCAAGGTAGTTGCGAATGACTGGCTGGTCGATTCGCGTGACAACTGGCGCAAGCGTGACAACACAGCTCTGGGTAACGGTGACTCCCAGTTCTGCCTCAAGCCGCCAGTCCTGGGTGTTGATTTGCGTAATCCAGCCAGTCAGCCTGGGCCTGCGAAGTCTGGAAACCCCAAGTAACCTGGCAATCGCTTTGCCTGCTTCTCCATCAGGCTCCACAACGAACCTGTGGGATCTTCCAGACGGAAGGTCGGCCAGCCGCAGGAAATGCACGAATGGTGGAGTTGCACGCATTGCACTATTCCAATCTTGAACACCTTGCGTCACTTCTATATGGCCGGATACGGGCTAGGCATGGGCATGGCAAGAGGGACGAAATGGGCAGGATACCAGCTACGCTTAGATGGGGTCTCATTGCGCTTGTGCTGCTCTCGGTTGCCGCATGTAGCAATATCGACAGGAAACATGGCTATGTACCGCCAGCTGAGGATCTTGAGCAGATCATCGTAGGCGTGGACACAAAGGACTCGGTTGCAATCGCGGCGGGTCGACCATCGGTTTCTGGAATTCTGTCGGAAGGTGGGTGGTACTATGTCGAGAGCCGGTTCCGTGTTTACGGAATTCGCGAGCGAGTCGAAACCGACCGCCAGGTTGTGGCGATCAGTTTCGATGAGAACGGCGTAGTTGAGAATATCGAGCGATTCGGCCTGGAGGATGGCCAGGTCATCGCTATATCCCGCCGTGTGACGGACAGTAATATCAGGGGCGTGAGCTTCCTGCGACAGCTCTTCGGCAACCTTGGCAACTTCGCTGCCGATCAACTGGTGAACAACTGACGGATTGCCGCGGAAAGGTCAGTCTTCCCTGGGCTGGAATTCCAGCGCTACGCCATTGATGCAGTATCTTAACCCAGTGGGCTTCGGGCCGTCGGCAAAGACATGGCCAAGATGGGCTTCGCAGCGGCTGCAATGTACTTCCGTCCGCCGCCTGAACAGGGAATTGTCGGGTTTTTCGCCAATCAGTCCGGGTTCCAGAGGCTGGTAGAATGACGGCCAGCCAGTGCCTGAATCGAACTTATGTCTCCTGTCGAACAATTCAGCCCCGCAGCAGATGCATGTGAACGTACCTTCGCCTTCCGGGAAACTCTCATGGGTGCCAGGGCGTTCGGTTGCCTGCCGACGGGTCACCCTGTAAGCTAGGTCACTCAGCTGTTCGCGCCATTCCGCGTCGGATTTGACGACCTTTTCCATTTCCTCAGCCTTTCTGCCAATTCATGTCACGGCATAACGCCATGGTCGCATATAAGCGGATTGGGAAAAGAATGAAAACTGCCCGGGGGAGGTGCTGGGAGACGAATCCGGTTCTGCGGAGAGGATGAGCCTTCGTCATGGCGACCACAGGTTCAACCGAGGTTGATGCCTCTCACTGGCAACGCTCCTGGTCGCTGCTGGATCGCCCCCGCTTCTCATACGCGATTCCAATATGTTTCACGTCACGTGGGGAGTGCCTACGCGTTGTTGACGCGAACGGGACCGAACCGCGTTCCCGACGCTCATCCCTTACCGGAACCCGTCCGCAGAAACATCCAGACGTATCCAAGGGCTTCGGGATCGGTTTCCTGAGCCTTCGCGCTGATTTTCCAGAATAGGGTCGTCGCCTCTGTTTCAGCCTGTCTGTCCAACCACGGCAAAATCCAAATTCCAGACGCGTAACGCCCGTTTTGCCACCGTTGTCGCACCGTTGCGCGGCTGCGCGAAGATCGGTGGTTGAGGGGCATCACGCGTTGCTTGATAACGATCTCAATACTGTGCATGTCTCATTCTGAGCCCAGGGCCTTCACCACTTCTGGAGTATGGATGCGGGATTTGCGGGAGTGTTGGGGGTAGCCATGTTTCGGCGGAATTCGGCCCGTTTCCCTCTGGTCGTTTGCCTGTGCCGCTGGCATGGATGGCCGGAATTTCCGGAGGGAAATGTCTGTAATTTGACGCGGGTTCCCCACCCCTATAGGCCGATATAATGGCACAGGTTCCACTCCTACAGCTCTCTGGCATCACCGTGGCGTTTGGAAGAGAGCCCGTCGTTCAGGAATTGGACCTGGTTGTTCAGCCAGGCGATCGGGTAGCGCTTGTTGGGCGGAACGGTTCTGGAAAGTCAACGCTGATGAAAGTGATGGCGGGACTGATTGAGCCCGACCGTGGCATCTGCACGGTACCGTCGGGAATTTCGGTAGGCTACATGGAGCAGGATCCGGATCTTGACGGATATGCGACGCTTGGAGAGTTCGCTGCGGAGGGATTGGAGCCGGGCGAGATTTACCGGGTCGAGATGGCCACCCGGGAACTGGGATTCGACGCCGATACACCGGTTGTGTCCGCATCTGGTGGGGAGCGGCGGCGGGCGGCACTGGCAAGGCATGTGGCGGTGGCACCGGAATTGATGCTGCTCGACGAACCGACGAACCATCTGGACGTGACTACGATTGCATGGCTGGAGCGCTGGCTCATAAAGACCAGATCGGCCTTCATTCTCATCAGTCACGATCGTGCCTTCCTACGGTCATTGACCAGGGCGACGCTGTGGATTGACCGTGGCAGGGTGCGACGACGGGACGCGGGTATCGAGAGTTTCGAGGTCTGGCGCGACAGCGTGTGGGAACAGGAGGATATGGCTCGCCACAAGCTGGATCGAAAGATCAGGTCCGAAGCTCGGTGGGCGGTTGAGGGAATCACTGCGCGACGTAGACGCAATCAGGGAAGGCTGCGTGCCCTTCAGGCGATGCGGAGCGACCGGAAGGCGATGATTCGCAGACAGGGGGTCGCCGCTTTGGCCGTTGACAGCGGAAATATGTCCGGAAAGAAGGTTATCGAAGCGCATGGCATTTCAAAATCCTATGGGGTGAAGCGTATCCTGGAGCCGTTCAGTCTCCGGGTTATGCGTGGTGACAGGGTCGCTCTGGTGGGACCGAATGGCGCTGGAAAGACGACTTTGCTGAATATGCTGATCGGTCTGGAACAACCTGATGTCGGCACCGTGACGCTTGGCACAGGGGTTCAGATTACGGTCTTCGATCAGAACCGCGAGCGACTCGATCCGGATCTGAGCCTTTGGGATACGCTAGTCGGCGATAGGGAAATCGGAGTGCGTGGCCGATCCGATCAGGTGATGGTGCGTGACAGGCCGCGGCATGTGCTGGGTTATCTTCGCGACTTCCTGTTTTCCGAAGCGCAGGCCCGTGCCCCTGTACGTTCGCTGTCGGGTGGCGAAAAATCACGCCTTCTTCTGGCGAAAAACTTTGCCAGGCCATCCAACCTGCTTGCGCTTGATGAACCAACCAATGATCTTGACCTGGAAACCCTTGATCTTCTGCAGGAAGTTATTGGCGACTATTCCGGCACCGTTCTTCTCATCAGTCATGACCGGGATTTCATTGATCGGGTGGCCACCACAACCGTAGCCATGGAGGGCGATGGCAGAGCTCAGGTCTATGCGGGAGGCTGGAGTGATTACCACAGGCAGCGTGGTGAAGCGGTATCCATTACGCCCCAGACGCTACGGGTCCCGAAAAAATCCGCCGCGCGGCATACGCTGTCAAAGAAAAAACAAAGGGGGCTGAGCTATTCCGAGGAACGTCGGCTGCAGGCGCTGCCCAATGAGATCGAGCGGCTTGAGGTTGAGGTCGCGAAACTGACCGAGTTCCTGTCCGATCCAGATCTGTTCCTACGGACCCCTGACAGGTTCAGAAAGGCAAGCGATGGACTGGCTGACCGGCAGGAAGCGCTGGCGGCGGCGGAAACAGAGTGGATGGAACTCGAGGAGAAGGCGTCGGCGAAATAGTGTTGGATGATCCGGTCAACTCCCGGCACACAGTTCGTGGCGCTGTTATGGTATGGGATCATACAGACCGGCCGGAGCAATGGGGGCGGTGCGTGTTCAGAAGTTCAACCGAATCGGAAATCGCTCACGAATCGTTTTGTCCAGAACCGGGTTGAACCGGGCGGTGCTGGGAGTGGACAGAATCGCCTCCTTTCGTGCCGTTGCCCGCGTGATGAGATCCGCTTTTCCTCGCTCTTCCCATTCTTTCGGTGAAGTCCTGTCACCTAGGGTTGGATAGACATGGTCGGTCTGGATCCGCGCCAGTGTTTCGTCGGTACCCAGATAATGGCCGTCGCCACCAAGGCAGACAGTTCGGATCTGGTCCATCGCCAGGGTCTCGTCATTGACCTCGATACCGCGGACACAGCGCAGTGCCTGACCGATGAGGTCATCACCCAGGATGAGGGATTCGTGGCAGAAGCCGAGCAGGGAGGCATGCATTCCGGCAGCCTCGTAGATCATGTTGATTCCAGACAGTCCCGCCATGACGTTCGAGCACATCTGTTCCCAGCCTGCCTGCATGTCGGGGAGTTTCGCGTCGGAAATTCCCGCTGCCGCACCGCCGGGGATTCCGTAAAATCGATGCATATGTGCGCAGCCAGCGGTAAGAAGGGCCTGTTCACCGGATCCGGCGGTGAGCGCACCTGTTCGGAGATCGAGGCCAAAAGGCCAGGTTCCGAAGATGGCTGGATGTCCCGGCCTGACCGCATTGACATAGACGATGCCTGCAAGGCATTCGGCAACTGCCTGGACGATCGCGCCCGCAACGGTTGAGGGTGCGGTGGCACCCGCCATACCGGCTGAGAGAAGAAGCACTGGCATGCCACCACGAATGCACTCCTCCATGACCTGACAGGCTTCGGTGGCGAATTTCATGGGTGGCACGACAAAGCAGTTGGAATTGCTAACGAAAGGCTGCGTGCGCCAGATGCTTTCGCCGCCTGCGATCATGTGCAGCATTTCCAGCCCATCGGGAACGAACGCCGCTTCCGTAAAGCTGGTTCCGACATGCTTGGTTGTCCCGGAGCAGCAGGCATAGATGGTGTTGAGATCGAGTTCCCGGCTGTCTTCGATGTCGCGGCACACCATTGGGCGCTGGAGAAAATGGATGTTATCGAGACGGTCTGCGATACTGGCTGCATCGTGCAGGTCACGTACGGTGGGGTGTCGGTAATTTCGGCCCTCAACATCGACCATGCTGATTGCCGCGCCAGCGGTTCCGTAGTGAACCCGGGCTCCGAAAAGCTCCAGATTGTGGCTTGGGTCGCGGCCGAATAGCGTAATGGATTTCGCCGCTCTGGACAGCATGTCCTCGACTAGGGTAGGGGGGAAACGCAACCTGCCGTCGTCGCCGAGTTTGGCGCCCGCATCGGTCAAGATCCTGATGCCCGATTCCGGAGCGTCCGCAAGCCCGACCTCTTCAAGCGCCTGGAGCGCTGTTCGGTGGATTCGTTCAACTCCGTCGTCTGTCAGCGGTTTAAGCTGGCCTCCAGCCATACCAGGACGCACAGGCCGATCTGCAACGGGCAGGGGAGCGGCACGGGAAGCTCTTCGGGCGGCACGGCCACCGACGCGGCGGGAAGGCTGCGCACTCATTGGGAGTTCCTCACGTGGGCGGGAAAGACAATCCATCGAGATCGGGTAGCACCAGGCCTGTCCCATGTCGGGCTGCCCCGTCCCACTTCATCGATTGGCATGATCGAAGCGACCCTCCGTCCGCGCTTTGACATGTGGCTTTCCCTCCTACCTATTGTCGTTCAACGACTGATTCGCCTTGCGCTGCTGTTCCGAAAGCGGCAGGAAGGCTGTTTTCCGACATGCGCCAGCTCTGGAAAGTGGGGATCACTTGCCGCTCGTGTTCCAGCGTCCCGCCTGCAGCTTCAGGCGGTGAAACGGGCCCGCCAGTGACGGGAATCCGAGGCGACTGGCACCTTTATGGTGGATTGGTCGAAGTCTTCGCCGGATACGTTTGTTGGGCGAAACGGTTCAAAGCGCTGCGGCCAACTCAGTGGCTACCTCATATACTGACATGACATCGTCGCGGGTGCAGTCGAAGGTTCCAACTGACACCCGGATGACGAATTGGTCTTCATGCATGGTCTGGGTGATATAGAGACGACCGTCGTCATTGATCTTCGCCAGAAGCCGTGCTGTGAGCTCATTCGCGTCCTCGCCAATGGGAGCGTACTGAAAGGTGAACAGCGCCAATCGCGGTTCGGTCACAATCCGAAATCCGTTAACGCTGTTAAGGGCTTCGGCGAGTTCCGCTGTCCAGGTCACGTGGTTGCGGATGCGTGTGCGAAAGCCTTCAAGCCCGTATGCGCGCAGACTGAGCCAGATCTTCAGGGCGCGGAAACGGCGCCCCAGGGGAACGGTCCATTCGTTGAAGTTAAGGATGTCGTCACTGCCCTGAGTCTGAAGATAGTCTGGACGCAGTCCCATCGAGCGTATCTGGGGCACGGCGTCGGCGAGAAACTGTACGGAGCAGTCAAACTGTGCGCCCAGCCATTTGTGCGGGTTGAAAACAATGCTGTCGGCCCCGTTAACGCCCTGCCAAAGGTGTCTGAATTCCGGACAGATCATCGCTGATCCTGCCCATGCGGCGTCTACGTGGATATAGAGTCCATGGTGCCTGGCGACCTTGATGCAGTCCGCGATGGGATCAAAGGCGCCAATTGAAGTGCCCCCAGTGCATAGAACCACTCCTGCGGGCGTCATTCCATTGGCTCTGTCGGAAAGGATCGCAGCGTTGAGCGCGTCTGGTCTCATTGCGAAATCCGCGTCGGTCGCGATCTTGACGAGATTTCGCTGACCTATCCCTGCGAGCCTTACCGCCTTGTCTATCGAACTGTGGGCCTGGTCGCTGGCGTAGATTCGCAGGTCTGGCTGTCCGGTGATTCCGGAGTGAACCGCTTCCCATTCAGTCGCACGGTCGCGCATGGTGATGATGGTGCATAATGTGGCGGTTGTGGCACTATCATGGATGGTCCCAGTGAAATGTTCCTCCAGACCGAGTGCCTGACGAAGCCAGTCGACCATGACCTGTTCGATTTCGGTCGCTGCGGGTGAGGTTTGCCACAGCATGCACTGCGCGGCCATTGCATTCGCGAGCTGCTCAGCCCAGATCGATGCAGGTGAGGCATTAGCGGGGAAATAGGCGAAGAAGCGCGGATGCTGCCAATGCGTCATCGCATCGGGAACGATTTCCAGGAAATCGGCGAAGATTCTGTCGAGAGCCTCTGGTTCTTCGGGCGGGGCAGGGGGAAGTCTGGCGGATGTATCACCCTGTCTGGTCCGGGCCCGCACGGGACGCTCGCGTAGACGGGTGTGGTACTCGTGTGTCCAGTCAGCCGTATGTTTCGACCACTGACGTAGCTCATCATGATTCATCAGAGGGCTCTCCGGATTTGGTGGGCAAGGCAATTCCCGCAATATGCGCGTTCATGACATCATGGCATAATTACCATGCCATTCCAAATGCCCGGACCAAAGAGATGTCGTGAAGGGTGCGGTTCCAGCGGTGCCCCAGCCTCCCTGCGGGTCGGCGGCAAATCCATTCCTGACCATCGCCTGTCCAGGCATTGTAAAAATGCACCTGGACGATTATGGCATCGCGCGCTACGCGCCCTTCGTCCGGATTCCTGCAGGTGCATGCTGAATTGGATGGCGTCTGTGGGCTTGGAAGAGCGCGCCCCCCGGGAATCGATATCCACCCAAACCGCTATCCACGTCGGATTCGCCCGCAGAACAGATGGTTCTCGGCTGCAGACATTGTGTGAGGGTAAATCCGATGGCGAAATCTGCAAGGATTCGGTATTTGAAAACCAATTTGATCGTGGTTTGAAAACATTCGATAATGGACGTATCGTGGTTCCTACCGTTGTGAATGCGGAGGTGCCATGGGCAATGAATTCGGATGTACCACCGGGTACCCGAAAATTGAAGTCGGTCCGGCTGGCTATTGGCAAGGCCAATGGATACTGGATCGAGGAATGCAATGTGTTAAGATAGGAAAATGATATGAACAAAGCATGGAAACTGGCAGCCGGTGTCGCCGCTGGGATGATGTTCTCAACCACGGCGCATGCCGACTGCGGTGAAGTCTCTCTCACCGAGATGAACTGGCAGTCGTCTCAGGTCATCACACATGTGGCGAAATTCCTGATGGAGCAGGGATATGGCTGTACCGTCGAACTCGTTCCGTCAGCTACATTGACGGCGGTGACCTCACTTGCAGAGAATAACGAGCCTGACATCGTGACGGAGCTCTGGGAAAATTCTGCGGGCGAAGGCTACAGAAAGCTAGAGGAGCAGGGCAAGGTCATGCGGTTGGCCGAGGTATTCGATCCTGGTGGAGTGGAAGGCTGGTGGATTCCGGCCTATCTGGCCGAAGCGCATCCCGAACTGCAGACGGTCGAAGATGTGCTGGCCAATCCCGACATCGTGGGTGGGCGGTTCAACAACTGCCCAGTCGGATGGGGTTGCCGGGTCGCCAACGACAACATCATCAGTGCGCTGAACCTGCGCGACAGTATGGAAGTCTTTGACCACGGGTCCGGCGAGACGCTTTCGACTTCAATCGCCTCGGCTTACGAAGAGAAAGCGCCTTGGTTTGGCTATTATTGGGGTCCAACCGCAGTTCTTGGAAAATACCCGCTCAAGAAGATCTCAATCGGCGAGGTTGATCCCGTAATTCATGCTGCCAACCAGGAAGAGAACAACCCGGATCCGGGCATCTCCGACTTTCCACCGGCACCGGTTCTCACTGTTGCCACGGCTGAATTCGCGGAGCGTGAGCCCGAGATTGCGGATCTTATGAGCAATGTCAGCTTTGGGGTCCAGACATTGAGCGAAGTTCTGGGCTGGGCGGAGGATAACGGGGCGTCGACTGAAGAGGCTGCGGTATACTTTATCCAGAACAACTCGGACCTCTGGTCGACCTGGATCAACGATGCAGCCCGCGAGAAGCTGGCCGCGCTGATCAAGTAAGCCACATTCACCACCCACGCGGATCAATGATCAACCTGGGTGGTGAATCGAGATCGCCCTCCACTCTTCTACCCCACAGGGCGTTCCCTACCCTGATACCTGCTTGAGGACGGACAGGCATGGCGATTTATGATTCCGCTTTCGACGGTCTTGGACTTCGAGGCTGGTGCGATGGTGGGACAACTGAGAAGAGTGTGCCGTCCATGGCGGACCTCCTGGCCCAGGCCGGGGTGAACAGAGAGGAGACGATATGGACCCTGCCCTTTCCATCTCTGGACGAGCTGAACAAGGCCTGCGGGGCCATCGCCAAATCCCGGGACATTACTGACGGTGTCGAAAACGGTTTTCTGGCCATCAGAGGCGGACTGCGTTTCGTTCTCGACCCGTTAACCCAGCCGCTTAGCTGGGTGCTGGACTACACTCTGGTCGCTTTCGAAGCCACGCCTTGGTGGCTGATGTTTCCAATCCTGGCTTTAGTGGTCTACCTGGCATCCAAATCCTTCCAGCTCGTCGTCTTCGTGATCGCCTGCCTCCTTTTTCTTGGCGTCATCGACCTCTACGGCCATGCGATGCAGACATTGGCCATCATCTTCGTCTGCGCGGTGCTTTGCGTGCTCTTTGGAGTGCCCATAGGAATTGCCATGTCGCGCAGCGACAGGATGCAGCGTATGACGATACCGGTGTTGGACATGCTGCAGACGTTGCCACCTTTCGTCTACCTGATCCCGCTGATTTTTCTCTTCTCGGTGACCGAACCGAAGCTCTATGGAATCGCCATCATCCTCTATGCGATCGTACCTGTGATCCGGTTGACTGACCTCGGTATTCGACTCGTCGACAAGGATGTGATCGAGGCCGCCGACAGTTTTGGCATGACTGACCGGCAAAAGCTGTTTGGGGTACAGATCCCGCTGGCGCTTCCCAACATCATGGCGGGTGTCAACCAGACCATCATGATGAGCCTTGCGATGGTGGTCATCGCCTCGCTGGTCTCAGCACCGGGATTGGGGGTCTTGGTGCTACGCGGTATCCGCAATCTGGAATTGGGAGTAGGGCTGATTTCCGGGCTCGGCATCGTGCTTCTGGCCATCATCCTCGACCGCGTTACCAAGGCTGCCCTTGACCGCGTCAACGCTATACAAAGGCATTGAGGGCGGGGCGAAGGCATGTCCGATAAAGTCAAGGTTTCGATCCGAAGTCTGTATAAGATTTTCGGTGCCAATCCGCAGGCTGCGCTGCATCATGTGCATGACGGAACCTCCAAGGCCGATCTTCTGAACCTTCACGGCCATGTGCTTGGTCTGAAAGATATCAACGTGGACATGCACGACGGCGACATCACGGTGATCATGGGCTTGTCGGGGTCGGGAAAATCAACTCTGATCAGGCACCTGAATCGGCTAATTGAGCCAACGGCGGGCGAAGTTAAGGTCGACGGTGAAAACGTGCTGGCCTATAGCGAGGACCAGTTGCGCACGATGCGGCGCGAGGTCATGTCGATGGTGTTCCAGAAGTTCGCGCTTCTGCCCCACCGGACCGTCGCGGAAAACGCTGGAACGACACTGAAAGTGCGAGGCGTACCGAGGCGGGACTATCTGGTTGAGGCCGACAGGTGGCTCGATCGGGTTGGGTTGAACGGCTATGGCAGTCATTACCCTCACCAGCTTTCAGGAGGAATGCAGCAGCGTGTGGGCATCGCACGGGCGTTGACCTCGAACTCACCCATCATGCTGATGGACGAGGCATTTTCAGCGCTTGATCCGCTCATCCGGACGGACATGCAGGACCTGCTGCTGGAACTGCAGAAGGATCTGCACAAGACAATCGTCTTCATTACCCATGATCTGGACGAGGCATTGAAGCTCGCTGACCACCTTGTGATCCTCAAGGATGGTTACATCGTGCAGCAGGGAGAACCCCAGCATATCCTGCTGAATCCGAACGACCCTTACATCGAAGACTTCGTGAGCGACATCAACCGGGCGCGTGTTCTGCGTGTCCGATCCATCATGAGCCCGCTCAAGGGTGGTGATGCTCCGGATGGAACCTATGGCGAGGTCGACTATGACGCAACGCTGGAAAGCCTGATCGCACAATCCGGTGGCGATACCTCGCATTCCTATCTGGTGGTGCGCGATGGTTTACCCGTTGGCACACTGGACATGTCCCATCTGGTCAGAGCGCTGGTGCCTCGCGTTGCCTCTGAGGCAGGTGCACGAAAGTACTGATCCTCGAATTCCGACATGATCTTCCTGCTGCGCCGTTCCGTATTGCAACCATCTACCGCTTCACTGTCTCTTGACCGGAATCTGCTGATTCGATCAAGGATGACTCAGGCTGTCGGCCCTGATCCTATCCTGTCAGCCAAATTCTAGTGTTAGGAGGACGGTGGGTCTGGGGCGAACTGCCGACCTGCTGACCGATCCGGCCTCTGCTTCACCGGGCAGCCAGGGTCTGTTGACAATTGAATTTGAACGTCAGGACCGAATCGGCCACGGTGCCCTCTACAAAGGCCGAAACGGCCATTCAGGCAATCGAGGGCAGTATGATGGGCGAAGGCAGGCAGGTCCTGACGGACGACATGTGGGAACGGGTAGAGGACATCCTTCCGGGCAGGCAGGGTGACCCGGGAGTGACGGCGGCGGACAACCGTCTTTTCCCTGAGGCGGTTCTGTGGCGCACCCGGACGGGGGCCCGGTGGCGCGACCTTCCGGAACGCTTCGGAAAGTGGAACAGCGTCTTCAGACGGTTCCGGCGCCGGGTGGTGGGCGGCGTTTTCGACCGTGTTTTTCAGAGGTTATCCGGAGAGTTCGATTTTGAATATGTCTGCGTCGACGGCACGGTCATGAGGGTCCACCAGAAGGCGGCCGGCGGAAAAGAGGGGCCTCGGGCCAGGGACCCGGACATGTCACTTGCCCATAGTTAACCTATGTTACGGGATCGCGGATTCCGCCTGATTTCGTGGCCCCCTTCGGCCTGATGTCGTAGTTCTCGCGGACATGCCTCCACATGACGGCCTGCGGAATGAAGTTGTTCAGTCCCTTCCAGATGAGCTGCGCTCCGGGAAGGGGCTGGCGTTTCGAGGGCCGGAAGCCGACGAGGCGCGTCATGTCGGTGACGAAGCGGCCGATGGTCGGGATCTCTCCGGGCGGCGCGAATCGGCCGCGGTGCTTCCGTCGCGGTCGAACAGGAAGGTGGTGCGTGAGCATGACCGGGTAATATATGGCTGGCGCCACCAGATTGAGAATTTCTTCGCCAGAATCAAAGAGTTCCGGGCCATCGCGGCACGTTACGACAAAACGGCGGCAAGCGTTCGGGCGACGTTTCTTCTGGCGGCCGCCGTGATCGCCGCCAGATGATTGTCAACAGACCCTAGGCGGTTTTGATGAATCAACAGGGCGATTTTCGGTTCAGGCCGCAGTCCGGGTGATGTTCGTTATGGTCCGCGATCCTGTGTCCTATCAGAGACAGCACGGTTTCGGCGTCGGACAGTGGGTTTACCGGACGCAGTCCTGCCTGAGGGTTTCGGGAATGTCCCGGACATCTCGTTTGACCTCATGCCTTAGTCTGGCTCCAAGCAGGATCCTGGCCCGAACAGTTACGCGCAGATGCCTGTGTCCCTGGTGTTACCAACGCTGTCATTGTCGGACAGCACCGCGACCCGTTCAGGCGCACGACGGGTGTCGAGCCGGTGCTCGACCGCTTCAGGTGCCATGTCAGGCACGCCTGGTCCACTGATTCTGAACTGAGTCCAGCCCGCCAGGAGATGATCCCGCGATCGTGGGCGTCGAAGGGGAAAGGTCATTGCATGACGTCGCCGTTTCCGGTGCCGTATCGGAGATTCAGGGAGTGCGAAAGCCGCTGCCGTCACCCTTTCCCGGACATTCCCTTCGCTCGGGCTTCGTCCTCGTACGGAAACGCCCCGTAAAGGGTCGGGCGTTGCGCTTCGAAGTGGAAGTGGGGGGACTTTTCCATCCGGACGCAGTGAGGTTCTGGCTGAATGCCATTGAAGGGCCAGTCGGTCCGCGCCGTGCTGGGTGTCCGAAGGTTTCGCATTTCGTGCGGTCTAATTCGCATTTCGTGAAGAATTCCTCCCGTTTCGGAGGAATCCCATGTTTTCACATCAAGAACGCGGGCACATGGCTCTTCACCTAGACGAATCAAAGCAGGGAGAATTCGTAATTTCCAAACGCGGTTTGACCGTTGTTCCAGTAGGCATGGATGAGGCGATCGCTTCCTTAAAGCCCAGATTCCAGCATGTACGTGCGCTTGCGCGAGGACGCGACCGTGCGGCAGTTGCTTAGTCGTTGAGGCAGCGTAGCCAGCACGCACATGTGTTAGCACTAACACGGGTGCGTGCTGGCGAATGCGGTTTGCTGTACATAGTGAAGCTCAGGATGGCCTCATGAGGATATCCATTGAGGTTGCCCGGGGCCGCCTGTGGGGGCGCTGGGCCTCTAGCCCGGATTGGCTTTGGTGACTAGCAGGCGAGGATGGTGCCTATCTAATTGGTGGCCAGAGAACTTTCGTTCGTGCGTTTACTGCTTCCGGTCTGTCGTTTGGCCCAAGCAATAAAATATGTGCAAATGCGTAAGTCGATCAAGTGGATATGTTACGCGGGACGGCGTCCTGGCGGTAAACCATACGGACATCGGTTCATATCTGTAGGGTGCCTAGCGTTTGAGAAGGCATTCTTGTACCGGGTTCTTCGGGCTGTACCTGCCTGTGGCACATCTGTGTTCGCCTTCCACTCAATTCTGAGATTGAACGCAGCCCGCGAAATCAGGGGGGGGAAGACCTGACCATCCATCCCCAACGGGCTGGAAAATGGGCGGTACGAGGACAGTCGCCGATATGCCCACGCGAGTAACTGCCTAATGGCCGAATGGTGGCGCCAATCGCTGGACACGGCTTCGTCGTGCCACCAAGGTGTCTTACCGATGGGATTCCCCGGAGCACCGCCGCTGGCATGGTGTATTGGGTGAGTCCAGGCCCATGTCCAACCCGGTCTCAAAAGTGGTCAAGCGGGCCGCTGCGATCTTCTCTCTCCCTTTGAGGGGCGATCGAGATGCTCTGAGTCACCCTCGCCCGCATCCGAGGTCGCTGCAGTGAAGATACATACGGAGTTGCGGCGTCTTGCCTCTATCGGGGCAGCGGTCTTCAGGTGTGCTTCTGCCTTGGTGGTCGGCGGTGGCAGGATTTGCTCTTTAGCGGCGTCGACCGCTGCCTTGACCCTGGTGGCTTGCCTGCATTGAATGGCGGATCTTTCCGCCGCTGGCCAGCCGATCCGGTCCTTTGCCCTGGCCGTCATCTGTGGTATGGTAGAGGAAACCCTTCGCGAAAAGGAATGGGCCCGCACACTGTGGAAAGGGCCACCGCGGAGGACGGGCGTAACGGGCAGCACGGGAGCGGAACCAATGGCGGGAAAGCGGGTCTGCAGGGTAATCCTCGAAGAGGCGGAAAGGCGGGAACTGAAGGAGGTTGTCTACGGCACGTCCTCGAAGGAGCGGAGGAAGCGGGCGCACATCCTGGTCCTCGCCGACCAGGGTGAGTTCAACGAAAGGCAGTACACGGATGAGGAGATCGCGGAGATCACGGACAGCAATCCCAGCACGGTCGAGCGTCTCCGGAAGCGCTGCGTCCTGGACGGCCTGGAGCGTGCGCTTGAGCGTAAGGAGCAGGCGAACCGCAAGGCCCGCAGCCTCGATGGCGCCGCGGAGGCCAGGCTGGTCGCCACGGGCTGTGGCGAGCCGCCGGAGGGCGTCGCCAGATGGACCATGAAGCTGCTCGCCGCCCGGCTGGTGGAGCTGGAGATCGTCGACTCGATCAGTGAGGAAACGGTGCGGCAGACGCTAAAAAAAACCGCCTCAAACCGTGGAAGACGCAGTATTACTGCATCCCGGCAAAGAAAAGCGGTGAGTTCGTAGCCCGGATGGAACAGGTCCTCGATACATACCAGAGGGATTACGCCGATGACGAGGTCCTGGTCTGCATGGACGAGACCTCGAAACAGCAGACGCGGGAAACCGTCACGCCGGTCCCGGCCCGGCCGGGACGCCCGGAGATCCACGACTTCGAACACCTCCGGAACGGGGTGTCCGGCATCTTCATGTTCCATGCCCCGCCCGAAGGCTGGCGACGCGTCGCGGTGACCGACACGAGGACGAAACGGGACTGGGCCCGACAGATCAGGAAGCTGGTCGATGAAGACTTCCCGGGAAAGCGCGTCACGCTGGTGATGGACAACCTGAACACGCACGGCACCGGGTCACTCTACGAGACCTTCCCGCCGGAGGAGGCCCGCCGGATCGCCTCGCGGCTGGACATCGTCCTCACGCCGAAGCACGGCAGCTGGACGGACATGGCGGAGACCGGGATCGGCATTCCCGTCCGACAGTGCCTGGACCGGCGGATACCGGACCAGCCCACCATGACAGGGGAAGTGGCGGCCTGGCAGGAGCGGCGCAACGGGTCGGGTGGAAAGGTGGACTGGCGGTTCACGGCGGAAGACGCACGGATCAGGCTGAAATCCTTATATCCGGAGATTCAATGATGGTAGACCACTAGTATATAATGAACTTCCAGGAAATGCGACCGAGTTGAAGAACCGTGGATCGACATTCGCTGCGCTGGCGCCGGTCTTCACCGACGCGGCTCGGCCATTGGCATGGATTCGGATCTCCCGGCAGTTTCGGTCACTGCACGCGACTCAGCCGATCAGATCACCACAAGGGGTTCCCGCACTCCCACGCGTATGACGGCAGGGTCGTAGGGCCTGCGTGCAAACACTTCCCGAACCCTGTCCGGGAAAAATGCTCGATCGGAAGCGTATCGTAACCAGGGTCAAAGCTCGACTGGTCCCAGCGCTCGCAGAATTCCACACAGTCGTCGAAATATGGATGCCCGCGATGACGCTCGCGCTTCTCGGGATCAGCACCCACATGTCTAGCGTAGTAGATCAACTGGAAATCGCCATGCCTTTCAACTGTCCATGAACACTGCTCCCGCACGAAGGGCCTAAGGATTGCGGCAGCGTATTCGTCATGGTTGTAAGGCGCGTAGATGTCTCCGATGTCATGAAGTAGCGCCGAAACGATCCAGTCCGTATCGGCGCCATCCCGTTCGGCACGTGTAGCCGACTGCAGCGAATGGCCAAGCCGCGTGATCTGGTAGCCCGAGAGGCTCTCGTCAAGTTCCACCAGTGCCTTAAGCAAGCGGTCAGCCGTGCCAGCTGCGTATTCCGTTTCGTGAACCGTGAGGAAATCGTAGTCCTCCTTGTCCCCGTCCTTCATCTGAGTGAATTTTACACGTTCCATCAAAGGTTCCTATCAGTGAAATTCTGGATTCGCTAAATCGGAACGCAGGCACGGATGCGGACGCATTGATGAAGGCATAACGCTCCATGCGACGTCAGCTTGCCACGGAATACATGCCCGAAGCGTTCCTGTTGGCCGTGCCCCGCATCATCACTTTGGCCTGGGCGCGGCGGACCTCCTCGTAGAGCTTTAGCGATCGCGGGCTGAAATTCGTTTCCGGCGCGGGAACAAGGACGAAGTTTCCAAAGATGTCTTCGCCCCTCGCAGGCATTGCGTAATCCGTGTCGCCTACTTCCTGGACAATGTCGGGGCGGCAGTAACGTACGACCAGCGCGATCCGTCGATCACCCGATCTGTTCGGACCAGAGCCATGTATCGTCAGGCCGTGATGCAGTGACATCTGTCCTGGATGGATCTCAATCGCCACTTTGTCCTCATCAGCCACATCCACCCGCACCTCCTGACCTCGCGAGAGTAGGTTGTTGCTGTCGAAGGTGTCCTGATGTGGCAGGATCGGGTTCTTGTGGCTCCCTGGCACGAAATCCATGCAGCCCGATGCTGGAGTTGAAGGCGAAAACGGGATCCACGCCGTGACCAGACCTTGCGTGGCGCCAAGACCCCAATAGGTAAGGTCCTGGTGCATTGAGACAATCTGTGTAGTACGGGGCTCCTTTATGAATAATTCAGCTGCGTAGATCAGGATATTGGGTCCAAGAATACTCTCGATCACGTCGAGAACACGGTTATCCCTTGCGATTCTTGCCGCCAAAGGCATCACCAGATGCGAGTTGACGCGCTTGTAGGTGTTCAGTGGCAGAGGCAGGCCATTATCCAGCCATTTCGACTCGATTGCTTCCAGTTCCGCCCTGGCGGCCAGGCCCTCTTCAGGCTCCATTACCGGGATCGGGAAACAGGAAACCGTCGTCCCAATACCGTTTGATCTGATGGTGACCCAGATGGCCGTTGGATAGGGGAATGCTCGGTAGCATTGGGGGACTCCTCATTCATCGTGCGGATGCTGTTCTCGCGACAGGGGCATAGTCTTTGCCGAATCCGACGCTGAAGTTCGGAATCAGGATGGTCGTAACGGGTTTCCGTCGATTCCCCTGCGCTCAGTGGATTCCTGATTCGGAATGGAAATGACTGGCATTCACCACAATGTTATAGATTACCGACCGCCTGCCGCTTTGCGTGCCAGGACTCCGAACTGCGTTTTCGGTGTCTCGACTTTCACTGTAACCCGCTTGGAAAGCTGATGTGCATCCCGCATTCGTGGCGAGATGCATCCGTCACAAGATGGACAGCTACCGGCATCTACCGCGGTTCGTTGAAACGAGAGAAGCGGCCGTGCCACTGGCAGCTGAGGATGCCTGAACCCCAACTTGTACGGCAGTGTCAAACGGATGGTGTCGGAACTGCAGCGCAACGCAGTAGATCCTGCTCTTTCCGGTTTGACGTTGGGCGCGGCTGGAGTTCGGGAATCCGCAAGGTCCCTGATGTCGCTTCGGTCGGCTACCGCCAGGGCTGGGACCGCCACATGAATACCACTCCGCCTCGAACGTCTGAATCGGGAAGAAAGAATCTGAGGAGAAGTTGAGGTGGCTGGTTCCGCAAAGTTCTGGAACAGCCGACATTTTGGTGGATGGCCAGCGGCTGGAATCGGTGGAGACATCCGCAGCTGGGCGGGAAATCGCACTGCCGTGCGTAAGGCAAACCGTGCTGTTATCCTGAACGGCTTAGGCTTCTGGGCTTCTGTGTCCGCATCGGATCCGGCGCCAGAATCATGCATGTCGTTGATCCGGTGGCGTAGAGCCTGCCATCTTCCGCGCCACGAATCTCGCCCTCGGCGACCCCCGTGGATCGACCTGCATGGCGAACCCGGCCATCCGCAATGATCTCCATCTCCAGTGGGATCGGTCGGATGATGTTCACCCGGTACTCCAATGTGGTGTACATTGCGCCTTTCGGAACCGTTGTCATCACCGCGCAGGCCATCGCGCTGTCCAGTAACGTTCCGTACCAGCCGCCATGAACCGTCCCCATCGGATTGAGGCTGTCGAAGGTCGGGGCACCCCGGAAAATGACGTGGCCACTCTCCACCGTGTCGAGATGAAAGTTCATGAGTCTGGCGATGGGCGGGCCGGAAATCCTCCCATCAAGCACGGCGAGCATGAAGTCGAGGCCTGACATCGACAGGATCGTGTCGGCGTCGGGCAACTGCTCCCGGGTTCTGGCATAGATCAGAGACATGGTGTTTAACTTCATCGTCTGTTTCGTAACGTCAATCAGGTTTCCTGCTGCAGGAGGGGAGGGCTTGTTCTTCAGCACGCCTTCATTTCTGCAGGTTCCTTCTTCAGCGCGCTCCGCCTAGCGCTACCGTGTAGTGATAAATCTGCATGGCAACGGATCGCTATTCACCGCGCAGCGCGTGCCGTCGACCGGCCCGGAAGCCGATCCGGTGGCCAAGGACCGCGCTGCTGAGCCGGGCCTGGCCATGCCACATGATCTGGTTTCCGGGTTCGGGGTCATGTTTCCGGCCGAGGTATCCGCCAAGGTGCGCGACCAGCCGGACGGCGTCGCCCAGCCGGTCGGGGGGCGGCATCCCCCGCTCCGCCGCATAGTCCCGCAGGAAGTCCAGGTCCCCGTCGGTGAACATGAGCTCGGGGTCGCAGTCGGGAACCTGTCGTCCCAGAAGGGTCATGGTCATGATGCGCCAGGCGATCACGGCGTTGATGGCGATGGCCCGCTGCAGCCGGTCGGCGGTGCGGAACAGCAGGTGCTCGACGCGGCAGCCCGATTTCAGCACCCGCAGGAAGTCCTCGACCCGCCAGCGCTGGAGATGGTAGCCGACGGTTTCGGCCGCCGCGTCCGCGTCCCTTACGTCCAGCGTGGTCAGCAGGTGCCACCGTACCGGCTCCCCGTCCTCCGGCGGGGCGGTCTCCACGACATGGACGGCGGACACGGTCACCGGCTCCGCGTCCGGCAGCGCCCCGGTCGGCGGCAGGGTGACGCTCCGGAAACGCAGTTCGCAGACCGCGGTGCGCCCGCCCCGGCCCGGCCGGGCCTTTTTCCGGCTCGATTTCGGGCGCTCCGTGAGGCTGTCCAGCTCGACCTCGACGGTCCCCCGCGGCGGGCCTTCGGTCATCCGCGCGAACAGCTTCGGCCCCCGCCCGCCGAGGACCCTGTCATGCCTGGCGCGCACGAGCAGCCCGACCCGCGGATGCCTGCGCTGCGCGTCGAAGAGCCCGAACATGTCCGCTTCCCGGTCGCACACCGAGATCACCCGCGTCGCCCGGCCGATCTCCCGCGCCGCCTTCGCGATGTCCGTGAAGCCGTCGAGCCAGCGCCGCGTCCGGCGCCGTTCCTCCGCCTCCGGCGGACGCGGTTTCGACGGGTCGAAGCCGAGCCGGAGCACGCCGAGCGGGAGGCCGGTGCCGGTCACCGCCAGCGTCGCGTGCATGTGCAGGCCGAGCGTCCCCGCCCCGGTCTGGTTGCTCCCGATCACCTGCAGCCCGTCGCAGCCCGGCCGGGTCGCGAAGTTCAGGTCCGTGCCGTCCTGGATCGCCAGAACCGTCCGCTGGCCACGCATCCGCCGGACGCTCCGCTCCCGGTGCGGCTTCAGGATGTTGGCCACCGTGACCTCCGAATCCGCCGGGCTCTCGATCATGCGGTAGAACGCGCTGACCGCCGTGAGGTCGCTGTCCGGACTGGCATGTATCTTCCGCCCCGGATACGCCGCCAGCAGGGTGGCGCTTTTCACCAGCCGCGCCGATAGTCTCCTGTCGCCCAAGGGAGCCCCTCCCAGCTCGTTCTCCGCCCACGACGCCGCGTCCAGCCCCTCGCCCGGCTCCAGCGCCGGGGCGTGGTCGACCGGCGGCACGCCGAGCCTGCGCCGCCAGCCGCGGTCGAGCTCGTAGGCGAAGACCGTCTTGACCGTCTTCTCCCGGCGGTTTCCCCGGTCCTGGCGCCCGCGCCCGGAGGTCTCGCCGAGGCGCAGGAAGTTGGACGCCCGCAGGCAGGTGCCCTCATACCCCTCGTCGGCGTAGGTTTCCACCAGCCAGGGGCGGTATCCATACCGTTCCCCGAAGTCGTCGGGAAGGCGGCGCAGGATCCGCCCCAGCGCATGGCTCGCCAGATGCGGGCAGCGGACCGACGGACGGATCAGGAAGCGGCTCAGGCAGACGACGCGGTGCAGGGAGTCCCTGCGCCCCGCGTCGCTCCAGGCGATCCAGCGGTCGCGGGCCGCCACGCGCAGGGCGGCGGCGGACAGGCCCGCCGCGCCGAGCCAGCCGTGCTCCGAGCCGATGAGATAGCGCAGCTGGCAGCCGGCGAAGGTCGTGACGCCGTGCGGATGCTCCCGCGCCATCAGCGTGTTCCAGAGCGCCCTCCGCCCGGAACCGGACACCGGCACGATCTCCAGTCCGCGGATCCGTGACGGATGGTCGGGAACGCCGGACGGCTCGGGAACCGGCCCGTCCAGCAGCCGCGGCCCCGCACGCAGCGCCGTCGGACGGGGCGGCGGCAGGACGAACTCCCCCGTGTCGCGCTCGATCTCCGCCAGCGCCTTCATGCAGCCCGCGAGCTGCGGACGGCCCGTGGCGGTGAAAAACGAGAACTCCCGGCAGATCCGGCGCCCGAAGGCGCTCCGGCTGTCGAACGGCTCACGCGAAAGGATGGACGCGACCCGCGCCCGTCCCTCCGCGCCGCGAAGCGTGCGGCTGATCTGGGACTGTGCCATAACGATCAGAACCTACAGCCGCGGAATTCGGTTGTCCAGAGCTTTTTTCCACTACACGGTAGGCCTAGCGAAAGCAGTCGCGGATGGACATGGATCACTGATTGGGGGCATAGGTAATGCCCTGACGCATTCGGGGCGATCAGGAAGGGGAGGTGCGAGTGGCTCTGACACGATGAGGTTTCGCCTCCGATGTCAGCCCCAGAGCATGGATCACTTCGTGGGTGAGGTGCGGTCGGTTCAGCGTGTAGAAATGCAGATGTTCAACCCCGCCTTCGATGAGTTCGGTGCACAGCTCGGTGCAGACCGAAATCGCCAGAAGATCATGGCGACCTTCGCCGTCGCGTAAGGCCGTCTCGAAGGCGTTTTCCAGCCAGCCAGGTACATGTGCGCCGCATCGACCAGCGAAACTCCGCGTCGTCGTCCAGTTGTGAATGGGTAGTATGCCTGGAATGATTGGCGCATGGATTCCAGCTCTCTGGCAGGTGTCGCGGAACCTGAAATAGGTTTCGGCCTCAAAGAAGAACTGGGTGATGGCGGATTCCGCACCTGCGTCCAGCTTGCGTTTCAGCCAGTCCACATCGGCACCAGGATAGGCCGATTCAGGATGTGGATCGGGGTAGGCACTGACGCGGATACGCAGGTCCGGTAAGTCCGCAAGCGCTGTAACCAATTCACAGGAATCCGCGAATCCATTGGCATGCGGCCGGTATCTGGCCTGGCCTCTGGGAGGGTCACCGCGCAGCGCCAGAATCTGGCGGACACCAGCCTCAGAAAGCCGATTTGCCGTTGCAAGAATTTGATCACGCGAAGCATCGACGCAGGTTAGGTGCGCCGCGACCTCTAACCCGTAAGATGTATGGATTCCTTTTGCGGTCTGAAGCGTCAGCGCACCGGTGGTTCCGCCTGCCCCATAGGTGACCGACACGAATTCAGGTCCAAGTGGCGCGAGCTCGTCCATGGTTTTCCGCAGCCGAATCATGGCTTCCTGACTGGATGGTGGAAAAAACTCGAAGGACAGGCGTTGCGTGGACATGAGGCCTCCATAATGGTTACCTGCTTGTGTCAGATGGAAAATCATGAGACAAATTCATATTGTTCACGATGTTTATGAGGAATGTTCAAATGCACCTCGAACTCCGTCATCTACGGACCATAAGGACTATCCATCTGGCCGGTGGCATGGCACGAGCCGCGGATCTGCTGAACATCACCCAGTCCGCACTGAGCCACCAGATCAAGGGGCTCGAAGATCAGGCGGGTGTGGAGCTCTTTGTCAGGCGAACGAAACCACTGCGGCTGAGTGCGGCTGGGATGAGGCTGTTGGAACTGGCGGAAAAGGTGCTTCCTGAAGTCGAGGCGATATCGGAAGATTTCCGTAGGCTGAGGGCCGGAAGAAAAGGGCGTCTGCACATAGCCATTGAATGTCATGCCTGCTTTGAATGGCTTCTTCCTGTTCTGGAACTGTTTCGAAAGGCCTGGCCCGAGGTTGATGTTGACATTCGACCGGGACTTGCCTTCGACGCGCTTCCAGCGCTTCTGCGCGAGGAGGTCGATCTGGTTGTTTCCTCTGACCCCGAAGACCTGGACGGCGTGGATTTCACCGCATTGTTCGACTATGAGCCGGTATTTGTGGCCTCGCAGCAACATCCGCTCGCGTCACGGGAGTTTGTCGAAGCCGAGGACTTCCGCAAAGAACTACTGATTACCTATCCGGTCGAACGTGCGCGCCTCGACGTCTTCAGCCAGTTGCTAACACCCGCTAAGGTCGAGCCCCGTGCCGTCCGGCAGGTGGAGCTGACGGCGGTGATCCTGCTGCTTGTCGCCTCGAACCGGGGAGTTGCGGTGCTGCCTGACTGGGTGGTTCGGGAGGTCCGTTACCACTCCGACTACGTGACGCGGCGGCTGACTGCGAATGGGCTGACACGACGTCTCTACGCTGCCACACGAGATGTGGATACGACCAGGCCGTTCATGGCGCATCTGCTAAGGCTGGCGCGAACCGAACCGCTGAAACAGCAGCGTCCCTGACCGTTCTGGCAGGCGCGGCGCGGTCAGGTCGTGAATCTGATCGATTCCTCCACCGCCTGCAGAAACGATACCGCCGACGAACTGGCGGAAAACAGTAGGAAACTTTCGCTTCCGTCACGCAGGACCATTGCACCCATATGCTCCATCACGGTGCGTGCGACCGCATCGATGGGAAAGGCGGTCTCGTGCAGGTCTATCGGACAGAGCCGGTTCAGGGCCTTACGTACATCGGGGCCGGAGATGGACATGACCACCCAGCCGTCGGTCTGGCTGGTGGTGTAGCACGTGCCCTTTAGTGCGGCTCCGACACCGGGTTCAGCGATCGGTGAGTCATCAGCGAATACCAGCATCATCTGGGCGGGAGCCATCCAGATAAGCCGATGCGTCCCACTTGTCACTGACTGGCCTGGACCAGGCAAATTCAGTCCGAATGCTGAACTGATCGCAAGCTTTGCCTCCGCTTCCCGGCCACGCGGTAGTGCGAGCGACACAAGAGCCAGATCCGGACATTCCCGTAAGCGAATCCCACCGATGGTCTGGTCATGACAGCCAAGGACAGCGGTACGGATCAGTCTAGCCACGCTGGCGTTCTCCTGTTGGATCAATGTGATGGGGAGAGACAATCTCGACTTTCGTGTCCTTGCCACGTACCGGATCGTAGGCGCGAACGATTTCACCAATTCGCTCATGTCCCCGTTTGAGGAATCCTAGTCCGATTGAATGGCCAAGACTGGGTGAGTAGGCGACCGAGGTCATGTATCCCTGATCGGAATTCAGATCGGGGCTACCATCATCCAATTCGATAAAATGCGCGCCGGCATTGAGCTGCGCTGATCGATCGACTGGACGGAAGCCGGTTAGGCGCAGGCCATCTCCGGCGTTGAGTTCTGGCCGCTCGCTCAGTCTGGATCCGAAGGAGTCCTTCTTTTTCGAGACCATTTTGCCCAGGCCAAGATCTGCGGCAGTGGTCTGACCATTCAGCTCATTACCCGAGGCGTGGCCCTTTTCGACCCGCATGACTCCCAGCGCTTCCGTTCCATAAGGCACTGCCCCAAAAGATTTTCCTGTCTCCATAAGCATTCGGATCATGGCATCTCCAAAGCGTGAGGGGACGGCAATCTCGTAGGCGAGTTCACCCGAGAATGAAATCCGGAAAAGTCGCGCTGGAGTGCCACCAAATACGGTGCATTCGGCACAGGCCATGAACGGAAACGCTTCGTTGGAGAGATCGCGACTGTCCACAACCGTCTGCATCAACGCTCGGGATTCGGGTCCGGCGACCGCAAATGTCGCCCACGCGTCGGTGGTTGAGATCATGTGTACATCAAGGTCTGGCCATAGGCACTGCCGTGCGAATTCCACGTTGCGGAATACCAGTCCCGCATTGGCCGTTGTCGTGGTCATGACGAAATGGGTCTCGCTGAAACGCGCGGAAACGCCGTCGTCGTAACAGATTCCATCCTCACGCAGCATAAGCCCGTAGCGGGCCTTGCCGACGGGTAGCTTCGAAAAGGAATTGGCATAGATCCTGTCAAGGAATTCGGCGGCGTCACGGCCCTGGACATCGATCTTTCCAAGCGTTGAGACATCACAGATTCCCACCGCCCCACGGGTCTGTTTCACTTCACGGTCGACGCTGTCGCGCCAGCCGCGTTCGTCCGCCTGCACGAACCATTGAGCGCGCAGCCACATGCCGGTTTCCACGAATTCCGCTCCCTGTTCGACCGCCCATTCGTGGCTGGGAGTCAGGCGGGTGGGGCGGAAGGAGCGGCCTCGCGACCTGCCCGCTAAGGCCCCAATTGGAACCGGGGTGTAGGGTGGGCGGTAAGTCGTGGTTCCGATTGCGGCCATGGGGGTTTCATCGACCTCTGCGAGGATTGCTGCGCCAATGGTACCGGAAGTCCTTCCCTGGTCCGTTGCCATGCCCAGCGTCGTGTACCGCTTGAGCAGTTCGACGCTTCCGAAGCCTTCCTGACGGCTCTGCCGGATGTCCTTACAGGTGACATCGTTCTGAAGATCCACCCAGGATGGTCTGGAGCTCTGGACCTGCCAGAACGCACTGACGCCGAATGGTTCGTCCTCGGCTTCAGGCGCTGGCGCTCGGGTCGGAGACAGCCCGAGATCTCCGACTGCGGCATCCGCGGCCTCGCGGCCCTGTTTCAGGGCCAATGCAAGTGTCATGGCGCCGCTGGCGGCGCCTGCGACCGACATGCCCGGAGGGAGGGCATTCCCTGGTACAAATGCGGCGATGTCTTCATTCCATATCGGCTTGCCATGTTGATGGCAGGCAAGATGGATGTTTGGTGACCATCCTCCCGAGACCGCCAGGCAGTCCGCATTGATACGTCTGCCATCGTTCAGGGTGACCGACTTCAGGCCTTTGCGCCCATATGTGTTGACAACCGTCTCACCGCGACGTGTATCAATGACCGCGGCGATCTCCAGGCCCCGCGCCCTAAGGTCCTCAGCAGTACGCCTCCCACCATCGTTGTTGGCGAACACCACGGTCCTGCGGCCGGGCGCAACACCGAATCGGTTTGTGTAGGCTCGAACCGCACCGGCCAGCATTATCCCGGGACGGTCGTTCATCGGGAAGGCGATGGAGCGTTCCGTCGCCCCTGAGCATAGCAGGGTACGGCGGGAGTAGATGCGCCAGACCACCAGCCTTGGCTCGCCGGTGGCACTGGATAAGTGATCGGTACGGCGTTCGAGTGCGCCATGGATTCCGTGATCGAACGCACCGAACACCGTAGTGCGGGACATTCGATGCACATTGTCCATGGATCCGAGTTCTGTCCATGCCCTGGCCGCCCAGTCACGTCCGGCCATCCCGTCGATCTCATGGGTCTCAGCGTTGAGTCGCCCGCCTGGCAGGAAGTCTTCATCGGCCACGATTACCCTGGCTCCTGCGCGACCTGAAGCCAGAGCCGCTGACAGCCCGGCAGGGCCAGCGCCGATTACAAGTAGGTCGCAGTGCAGAAACCCTCGGTCGTATATGTCCGGATCAGCTTCGGCGGAGAGTCTCCCGAGGCCAGCGGAAGCGCGAATCAGCGGCTCATAGAGCCTTTCCCAGAATGACTTCGGCCACATGAAGGTCTTGTAATAGAACCCTGCGCCAAGGAACGGCGCGAGCAATCCGTTCACCGCCCAGAGATCCAGTCCAAGAGGGCCAAGGTGATTCTGGCTAGTGGCATACAGTCCGTCAACGATCTCTACCGCAGTTGCGCGTGTGTTCGGCTCCAGCACGCCTTCGCGACGCAGCTGCATAAGAGCGTTGGGTTCCTCAGGTCCCGCTGAGAATATCCCGCGGGGACGGTGGAACTTGAATGACCTTCCCACAATCCGCTGGCCATTGGCCAGAAGTGCAGAGGCAAGCGTATCTCCCTGATACCCCAGCATGCGCCTGCCGTTGAACCGGAATGCCAGGCTACGCGTGCGATCAACCACGCCCCCGGGAATGCGGAACGGGCCGCTCATTTCGACCTGCCGCGTGCCCGGGCAACGTCACTGGCCAGCGCGACGTCAGTGATGTCGTGGGTAAGCGTGTTTCGTGTAACCACTAGCCAGGACCGATCGCCGTGCTCATGGTACCACAGCTCACGATGAATGCCCGCCGGATTGTCACGGATGTGAAGGTATTCGTGAAACTCCTCAATGCCTGCCGTCTTTCCATCTGGCCGCTCAATGAGGCTGGCATCTCCCAGATAGACAAACTCACTAAAGTCGCGGGGACCCAGAAGTGGGTGGTTGATCAGCATCCTGTGAATTCCTCAATGAAGGTTGGGCTGGGCGCCCTGGCCCTTTTCATCTATTGGTGCGCCGCGCAGGAACCGATCGATGCGATAGTCTTTCGCCACTGCGTGCGTGCGGTCGGTGGCCAGTAGATGAGCGTAGCAGTATCCGGATGCTGGGGTTGCCTTGAATCCACCATAGCACCAGCCGGCATTAAGGTAGAGACCTTCAATGTGGGTTCGATCGATGAAAGGGGATCCGTCCATCGACATGTCGACCAACCCGCCCCACATGCGCAGAAGCCGCGCGCGCCCGATCATCGGCATGATCGCCATGCCCCCTTCGCAGACATCCTCAACGGTAGGCAGATTCCCTCGCTGGGCGTAGCTGTTATAGCCGTCGATGTCGCCGCCGAAAACGAGCCCGCCCTTGTCAGACTGGTTCACATAGAAATGTCCTGCACCAAAGGTGATCACACCAGGAAGCACCGGTTTCAGTCCCTCCGTGACGAAAGCCTGGAGGACATGGCTTTCAATTGGAAGTCGTATCCCCGCCAGCGCCGCCACCCGCCCTGAAGAGCCCGCAGCGCACATTCCGACCTTGTCGGCATGGATTCGGCCTCGAGTGGTCCGCACTCCCGTGCAGACACCGCGCTCGATGTCGATGCCAGTGACCTCGCAGTTCTGGATTATGTCGACTCCCAGTCGGCTGGCCCCTCGCGCGTAGCCCCAGGCCACAGCGTCGTGCCGGGCCGTACCGCCACGCTTCTGGACCAGAGCGCCCTGGATCGGAAAGCGGGCATTGCCATAGTCAAGCCAGGGACAGAGTCGCTGAAGCTCGCCGATGCCCAGAAGTTCCGCGTCCGCCCCGGAAAGCAGCATCGCGTTTGCCCGCCTTGCAAAGGCGTCCCTTTGGGAATCGCTGTGAAACAGGTTCAGAACGGAGCGTTGGCTTACCATCGCGTTATAGTTGAGTTCCTGCTCAAGACCTTCCCAGAGTTTCATCGAGAACTCGTAAAAGGGCTGGTTGCCTGGAAGGAGGTAGTTGGACCGGATGATTGTGGTGTTGCGCCCGACATTGCCGGAACCGAGCCAACCCTTTTCCAGCACCGCGACATTCGTGACGCCGAATTCCTTCGCAAGATAGTAGGCTGTCGAGAGGCCGTGCCCACCTCCACCAATGATGACGATATCATACCGGGGCTGTGGTGCCGCGTCGCGCCAGACCGGCTTCCAACCCCTGTTTCCCGTAAGGCCTTCCAGGAAGATTCTGAATGCGGAGTAGCCCACCCTGATGCCTCTTTGCGTACACACTCCTCTGTTGCAGGGTGAAAGGCTGGCTAGGCTTTCCCTATATGGACGGATAATGTTTCAGAATGGCCAGATCCGCACCGAATCTGCCCACCCGCGTGGGCGTGCTGCCAATCCCCGGCTTCGCGCTGATGTCCTATGCATGTGTCGTGGAGCCATTTCGTGCGGCTAATCTCCTTTGCGGAAGGGAACTGTATAGGCTGGTCCATTTCTCCGCGGGAGGAGCTGTGAGGAGTTCAGGCGCTGCAGTGGCGGAGGCGACTTCGCGGGTGGGGGAGATGCCTGAACTTGACTATCTGTTCGTGGTCGCTGGTGGCGACCCGGCAGCGTTTGATGATTCCAGCGTGTTTGGCTGGCTTGGGCGGATGGCGCGGCTCGGAACCGTTCTGGGAGGGGTTTCGGGTGGACCGGTGATCCTGGCGAAAGCCGGACTGATGGCTGGCCGCCGCATGACGGTACACTGGGAGCACATCCAGGCGCTGGAGGAAGCGTCGCCCGGGCTGTTACTGGAACGCTCTCTCTATGTCATTGACCGTGACAGGGTTACATGCGCGGGTGGTATCGCTCCGCTTGACCTGATGCATGCGCTTATTGCCGCGGAACACGGTTCGGTCTTTGCCCGCCGCGTCAGCGACTGGTTTCTGCATACCGAAGTCCGTCCATCCGGTGGGCCGCAGCGCAGCGGATTGGTGGAGCGGGTGGGAACCACTTCGGCGCCGGTTCTGGATGCGGTGGAAGCCATGGAAAACCATATTGCCGATCCGCTGGCGCTGGAGGATCTGGCGGCAATCGCGAATGTGTCGGTACGTCAGCTCAACCGTCTGTTCCGCGACCGGCTTGGCCGGTCCGCGATGGCCTATTATCGAGACCTTCGCCTGGACGTGGCGGAACGGCTCGTTGTCCGGTCACCGCTGTCATTGACTGAGGTTGCGCTGGCGACCGGCTTTGCGAATTCCTCACATTTCTCGGCGCGGTATAATAGGAGGTTTGGTGTCGCCCCATCCCGGGTCCGGAAATGATCCAGGGTGACTCTCTGCGTCAACACGGATCGAAATGTCGGCTCGTCTGTCTCTGGAATTCCTGTGCTGCGTCGATGAGGAGGACCGTGGAACCGTAGCTCGACTTAGCCAAGCCGGGTGCGAGGTCTCCGTACATTGTCCGGTGCGCCGAGAATTGCTGGCCTCGAACCGCCTGCGCATGGAACCCTTTTGTAGGCAGAGTTGGTGGAATCAGGCCGATGTTGGAGCGAAACGGCCACAAGCTTGCCATAATCTGGAGAATCTTACCAACCAGATTCAGGGATTGTCGTGGGGCATCCGAACCTCATGGGGATTCTGACGAACACCTACTGTGCCATGGTCGCAGGCCTGGAACACTTCCTGTCGTCCTCCAGGCTCCTGACCCATTGGATCTGTTCGTATCGGCCCATCCAGTCCACCACCAGTAGCGGGTCCGGCACGTGGAAGTCATCGGCACTTCCGTTGCCGAGTGGCCAGTCAACCATGACCTTTCAGATTGGCCCAGCAGATTAGTTCTAGCCAAAATGACGAATCCTGTTTGCCACCTCCGGATCCAAGTCTATGCTCTCCTGGCCTAATGATAGGACAATCGCATCAGTCCCTCGGTCCTGATCCGATTGTTCGGAGGCCTTTGTGACATCTGTCTTCGGCAGCTTGTTGCACTGGGCCCATGGAAGGCGATTGGGAATGACAATCATCGGAGGAATCCATGCATATCCTGGTACTTCAGCATGTCCGCGTCGAACATCCAGGGATTTTCCGATCCTTTCTGGGGGAGGACGGACATAGCTGGGATGCTGTCGAACTCGATGAGGGAGAGGCGATTCCGCCGCTTGACGGATATGATGGCCTATGGGTGATGGGCGGTCCCATGGATGTCTGGCAGGAAGATGCGCATCCATGGCTTCGGGAGGAGAAACGGTTCGTCCGTGAGGCGGTGGAAGAGAAAGGCATGCCGTTTCTTGGACTTTGCCTTGGGCACCAGCTTCTGGCCGAGGCGCTTGGCGGAACTGTCCGTCCCTCCGAGCGCCCGGAAATCGGAGTCATGGAGGTAAAGCTGACCGAAGAGGGCATCAGTAGCGTCTGGATGGACGGATTGCCCGAATCGCTTAACTGCCTGCAATGGCACAGTGCGGAAGTAACCGGACTTCCCTCCGGTGCCCAGGTGCTCGCGTCATCGCCAGCCTGCACGGTACAGGCGATGAAATGGGGGCCGCGTGCCTATTCCGCCCAGTTCCATGTCGAGATCGAACCGGACACCGTATCGAACTGGGCACGGATACCGGAATACGCCGCGGCGCTGGAGACCGCCTTAGGCCCGGAAGGTGCCGCAAAGATGCAGGCCGACGCTGACAGATGCATGAAGGAATTCAACGAGACGGCTGAGCGGCTCTACATGAACTGGCTGCAATGCGCCGCCAGAACCTAACCGTATCGTGGTCCCGGTGACGAGTGCGGACGGGCGACGCGAAGACGGTCAATCATGGCTTACCAATGGATTGGGGAGTAGTTCCATTCCGGTCAGGAGCCGTCTGTCGTGGTCTGTCAGGGTATCTGACGGCTATGCCGCCGCTGCCCTGGTCAGACTCAGTCGGGCCGTCTCCAGATGCTCCGTCATAAGACTGGCTGCACGCTCCGGCTCCCGGCGGCGAATCGCGCTAAGTATCTGGCGGTGCTGCGCATTGTACTGTGAGATCATCGCCTCGTTCAGTGTTAGCTGTCGCATCAATGTCCATTCGTCCTGACTGCGAACCGAGTTGATCTGGTTTATGATCCAGCTCAGAAGCCGGTTGCCCGTTGTCTCGGCGAGCGTCCAGTGAAACTCCGTATCCGCTTCAGCGAAAGCGACAGGATCGTGAAGCGCCGCCTCCATGCGCCTGCATAGTGAGTCAAGCGTATCGAAGCTCGCATGGCGACCGTGCAGGACACAGAGCCTGCAGATGTGCGGCTCCAGAGCGAAGCGCGTATCCATGAGCTCCAGCGGACTTGCCTGCTCGATTGCCTTGTTCGCCATGAGACTTTCGGACTGGAACGCAACATATGTGCCGCTTCCAGGTCGTATGACGACGAATCCTTCCTCGGCTAGCCGGGCCAGGGCTTCGCGGACCGTGTTGCGCGCGACGCCATGGGCTTCGGCCATGCGGCGTTCCGCAGGTAACCGAAAATGGCATGGCAGGTCGCCATTGAGAATTTCCCGCCGCAACCCCGCTGCGATTTCCGCGGCACCGATATTAGCCACAATGTCCTGCCTTTGTCGATTTCCGATAGGCCAAAACTGTACCGAATAGATGTTAAACACAATGAATTTGTATATTTTGGCATAAAATAGGTTGCATTTTGGATCAGACACGTCACAATTGACCCGATAGCGAAGGGGATCTTTCCGGTCTGGTTGAGTGGTAGATGGAGTTTTCGGACGATTGGAGCCGAACGACCAGTGCTACTGGAACCGTCTGGGCGGCCGCGGTGTCGAAGCGGACCTGTGCGCATCCTGATGTCCGGCAGGAACAAGGGTGCGGACCGCACCCGCCCATGAGATGCTGTTGGTGAGGGTTCGCTTCAGGCTGTGGTACTGGCAGGTGATCTGGGGATGGGCCCCGAACGGAAATTAACAGGGAGTGAAGCAAAGTGGCTACCGATCTTGAGAGATTTGTAGATGCCCCGGGGCGCGATGAGAAAATACGGGAAGTTCGGGAGATGATTGACCGGCTGGGGATCGAGTATCTCTATCTCCAGTTCGTTTCCGTGACCGGTAAGGTGATGGGCAAGGGCATTCCCTCTGACCATTGGGAAAGCGTGGCCAGAAAGGGTTTCCAGCTGGTATACGGAGCGACGGTCAACCTCTTCACCAACCGGGAAGGCGGCTACCTGGGCTACGGGCCGGAAGCCGCCGAACTCGTGGGCATTCCCGAGCCAGAAACCTTTATGCAACTGCCCTGGGCACCAACCATCGGCCGGTTTTTCTGCACTCTGTTCCGCAACCGGGAAGAGCGCGAAGAGCCTGGCGCATACCTCACGGCTGACTGCCGGGGCAATCTTCGGCGGCTACATGAGGAGTTCAGGGCCCGACGCGGTCTGGAGCTGCGTATGGGTACGGAACCGGAGATGATGTGGCTCAAGTTCGATGAGAATGGTAAGCCGCGCGACGGATTCTCGAAGCCATACTGCTACCACATTGACCAGTTCGAAAGCCTGCGACCAGTGTCGATGCAGGTGATTCGATACGCCCGGGCCATGGGACTGGACATGATCCAGGGTGACCACGAGGACGCGCCGGGCCAGCTGGAGCTGAACTGGACCTTCGACAGCGTGCTGCGAAACGCGGACCGGCTGACGACCTATCGCCAGATATGTGCCCAGGTTGCGCGCGAACAGGGCATTTTCGCATGCTTCATGTCAAAACCCTTCATGGGCGTGTCAGCAAGCGGGTGTCACCACAATATGTCTCTCTGGACTGCAGGTGAGGACGTGTTCAAACGCACCGGGAACGATCCCGAACGCCTGCCCGGAATGAAAGAGAACTACATGTATGTCTCCGGCGGCGACAACACCTTCATGCCTGATACGGACGACCTGCAGATGCCGGGCAGGACAGGACTGAAAGCCATCGGTGGCGTGGTGGCTCACCTGCAGGCGCTCACGGCGATCGGCTGCTCGACGGTGAATTCCTATCGCAGGCTCTGGGACACCGGCTTCTGGGCACCGGTCTTTTCCGACTGGGGCTTCCAGAACCGCACGACGGGCCTGAGGGTCTCGGCACCCGGACGGTTCGAATACCGCTCGGTGGATTCCATGGTGAACCCCTATCTTATGGGTGCGACACTTCTGGCCGCCATGGAGGATGGTCTGGAGAACGACCTTGATCCGGGTGAACCCGAGGAGCGCAACATCTACGAGGCGATGGCCGAGGGCAAGGATGTCAGGAAGCTGCCCATGAGCCTGGGCGAGGCGCTTGACCATCTGGCAGGCGATGAAGTCGTGAAGAACGGGCTTCCGGGTGAGATGTACCGGCTCTACGACGAGTATAAGCGCGACGAGTTCGCCCGCTTCATGTCCACCGTTACCGAATGGGACAACGATATGTACATGGAATGCCTGCCCTGATGGCGGGCGCTTTCGCTTCCAACCCCATAACCGGGAGACATGCCTGAATGTGTGGAATTGCTGGAATTATACATAGAAGCGGGTCGCGTGGCGTCGGCGGGGAAATGACCGCCATGCTGCAGGCCCTGAAACACCGCGGACCGGATTCGACCGGTTACGCTGTCTATTCCCAGGGCGGCGACCCAGCGGATTACATAATGAGGATCAAGGTCGCGGAGGCGGATGACCTCGCCATCGGACATGGCGCGCGCCGATTGATCGCCGACCGTATCGCCCGTGTTGATGCCATTCTCGAAGAGCATGGCGTGGCGGTGAAATCCAGGGACGCTCCGCGGGAATACGCGCTTCGCTATCTGCTGTCCCATGACGGCGATATCGCCGCCCTGGCGGCGCATATTGAAGAGGACGGCGAGACCGAGATCCTGAGCATGGGCAATGGTCTGGAACTGGTTAAGGATCTTGGTGACGCCACCGAGGTGTCGAGCGCCTACGGACTGGACGGATTCCAGGGAACACACGGTATCGGACATACCCGGATGGCCACCGAATCGGATGTCGACATCAAGTCGGCCCACCCTTACTGGGCTTTCCCCTACAACGACATCTCGGTCGTGCATAACGGGCAGATCACGAACTACTGGACCATGAGGCGGGAGATGGAGCGGCGCGGTCACAGGTTCATGTCTGACTGCGACAGCGAGCTTCTGGCCGTCTACACCGCACACCACCTTACCAGGGGTATCGCGCTTGAGGACAGCCTGAGACGGTCCATCGAAGAGATCGACGGGGTCTTCACATATCTGGTCTGCACCCGGGACCAGCTCGGCATGGCCAAGGACACAATGGCCGCCAAGCCACTGGTTCTCTATGAATCGGATGACCTGATCGCGATGGCTTCGGAGGAGGTGGCGATACGGGCGATCCTTCCCGAGGAGATCGACACCACCGATCCCTACGATGAGGAGGTTCGGGTATGGCAGACCTGAGCGACGCCCAGCTGAGGGCAATGACCCAGGAAGAGCGGGTGACCGCTCTGGGGATGCGTACCGAGCAGCTGACGGGGAAGTCACTCTATGTCGAGTTCGACCCTGACGCCGAGGACAGGTTCACCTATCCCTGGGCTCCCGATGTCGATTACAACAGGCGCACGGAACTGGACTGTGACGGAAAATCCACGACTGAGGTGAACTCATCGGTCCGTAGGCTTATGGAAGAGGGCTATGGCACCATAGTGCTGCAGAACCCGCGCGGAATGCATTCGCTCGGCGTCGGAATCCTCAGCCGCCTCAACCTGATTATCGAGGGATCGACCGGATATTTTACCGCAGGTCTCATTGATGGGCCGAACATACGCATCAACGGCCGTGTCGGCTGGTCATGCGCCGAGAACATGATGGCAGGCACCGTTGTCGTCGAGAAAAACGCCGGTTCCACCTTCGGTGCCGCGATCCGGGGCGGCGATCTTGTCTGCCGTGGCTCTGTGGGGTCGCGGACAGGCATTGACATGAAGGGTGGCACCATCCTGGTCGGTGGAGACACCGGGGCGCTTTCCGGTTTCATGATGCAGCGCGGGCGCATGGTTGTGTGTGGCAATGCCGGCAAAAACCTGGGCGATTCCATGTATGACGGCATCATCTATGTCGGTGGTGAAATCCAGTCGCTGGGTGTGGACGCGGTGCCGTCGGAACTGACCGACCTCGACCGGGCCTGGCTGAAGCGAAAACTGACCCTTTATGGGCTGGTGCCCGAGCGGGGCATCGACCACTTCACCAAGGTCGTCGCGGGCAAACAGCTCTGGAACTACGACAACCTTGAGCCCAGCGAAAAGAAACTGATCCTCTAGGGTGCGATCCCACCGTGCTCCAGTGCGGTGGGACAGCCCTGAAGGCCCCGGAAAAGGACCAAAGGCATGGCTGACGGAAGCCCTAACGGAAAGAAGCCGCTGGACCGCGACGTCAACCGCATAGGCGACAGCTTCGTTTTCCCACCGCATGTCATTGATGACATTCACATAAAGTCCGAGCTTGGACGTTACCGCATGCGGGGTTTCTCGCTGTTCAAGAAGATTCCGCACTGGGATGACCTGACATTCCTGCCGGGTACGCTTACGCGCTTCGTGATCGAAGGCTATCGGGAGAAGTGCGAAACGAGGACCGTGATCGGTCCGCGCGCCAAGCGCCCGCTGGAACTAGATATTCCAGTCTATGTGACCGGGATGAGTTTCGGGGCTCTCAGCTACGAAGCCAAGACGGCACTGGCGCGTGGCGCCACCATGGCAGGTACGGCGACCTGCTCGGGCGAGGGGGGCATGATCCCTGACGAGCGGCGCTACAGTTCCAAGTGGCTCTATCAATGCATCCAGTCGCGCTATGGCTTCAACCCAAACCACCTGGTTCTGGCGGATGTCTGCGAGTTCTTCATCGGCCAGGGCTGCAAGGTCGGACTGGGCGGCCATCTAATGGGCCAAAAGGTCACCGACCAGGTTGCGGAGATGCGGTCGCTTCCGGCGGGAATCGACCAGCGTTCGCCCGCCCGCCACCCGGACTGGCTTGGCCCGGACGACCTCGCACTGAAAATCCAGGAGATCCGGGAGGCCACCGACTGGCAGATTCCAATCCAGCTAAAGCTTGGCGCCGCCCGCGTCTATGACGATGTGCGCATGGCGGTGAAATGCGATCCTGATTCGATTTACATCGACGGTATGGAGGGCAGCACCGGTGCTGGACCGCACCTTGCCACGGAGGATACCGGAGTGCCGGGCATCGCCGCGATTCGGCAGGCTCGGAAGGCAATAGACGACCTTGGAAAGCGGGGCGAGATCAGTCTGGTTTACGCTGGCGGGATCCGCAATGGGGCCGATGTGGCCAAGGCCATTGCGCTGGGGGCCGATGCCATTGCGCTCGGCCATTCCGTGATGATGGCCCTGAACTGCAACAAGGATATCCCTGAGGCGAACTATCCCGAGGAAATCGGGGCCGAACCCGGCTACTGCTATCACTGCCACACAGGCCGCTGTCCGGTGGGGGTCGCCACACAGGATCCAATCCTACGCGCACGGCTTGATCCGGACGAAGCGGCCGAACGCGTCTATAACTTTCTGCACACACTGACGATCGAGGCCCAACTCTTCGCCAGAGCCTGTGGAAAGACGCATCTACATTCGCTGGAACCGGAAGATCTCGCGGCACTCACCATGGAGGCTTCGGCCATGGCCGGTGTTCCGCTGGCGGGTACGAATTATACAGTTGGTGTCGAAGACTATCACCACTATTAGGAACGGAGGTAGGAACCATGGCGGGAACACAGTACCGCGGATCGGAGATCAAGGACGTTGATCAGTTCATTGATGATGCTGCCGGTCTCGATTCCGAGCGTGAAAAGGAGATTGGTCAGCACATTGGCTATCGTTACGATGTCAATCTGGTTCCCGATTATGAGCGAATTACTCCGTTCCTGAGCAAGTATATCGAGGTCATGGGCTGGGACGACCTCAACTGGCTGGAGGACGTGCACATGGGCTACGAGGAGGGCAGGCCCGCCGTTTTCGATCGCAACAACAACGGATGGGTGCGGATTCCGGATAGCATTGCGCTTCCTGACAACCAGCAGGACCGCGATATGATCGCGCGCGAGCTGTTGATAAAGTTCCAGATGTCCGACCGTCATCCTCTGGTCGCCCTGCGCAAAGCCTACATGAAGTTCTGACTCCATGCCGCACCCGGTAGATATCGCATGTATCCAGACCCGTCCGATGCCGACATTCGAGACGGCTATCAATGAAGCCATGCCGCTTGCGGAAGCGGCGGCGGAGGCGGATATCCTCTTTCTGCCGGAATACTGCGGTGGCCTTGCCTCGGACGGGTCGGCGTTGGTGCCGCCCGCGGCCCCGGATCCCGTACATCCGGTGGTCCTGGCGTTCCGCGACTTCGCAGCCCGTCGCGGTGTTTGGGTGATGCTCGGTTCCGTTGCGGTGGAGGGCCCAGGTGGCAGGATCATCAACCGAGGTTTCATGCTGGACGATAAAGGTGAGGTTCGGGGCCGCTACGACAAGATCCACCTGTTCGATGTTCAGCTTTCAGAAACAGAGATCTACCGTGAAAGCGCCCGGGTCATTCCCGGTGACAGAGCGGTCATCCATGATACGCCGATTGGCCGAATCGGGCATACGATCTGTTACGATCTGCGTTTTCCACAGTTGTTCCGTGCACTGGCCAAGGGGGGTGCCGAGATCATTGCCTGCCCAGCCGCGTTCACCCGCCGCACTGGCGAAAAGCACTGGCATGTACTGAATCGTGCCCGCGCCATCGAAAACACATGCTTCATCGTTTCGCCATGCGCGATCGGCCCTATTGCGGGGGGTGGCGAGAGCTATGGCCATTCCCTGGTGATTGATCCGTGGGGGGAGGTCATTGCGGATGGTGGTACCACACCAGGGGTTGTGCGCGCCCGCATAGATGTCGAAATGGCCGCGTCAGCACGGGCGCGCATTCCGAGTCTGGATCATGACCGCGCCTACAGTTTCGCCGGTGACCAACGGAGAGTTGCGTGACTCCTGTCGCAGCAGCGCACAGAAGCCCACAGAGGGATATGTTCGTGAAATGGCAGTGCCGCGTGCGCCAGTTCGCGATGCGTCAGCGCCAGGGACGACCCGACGAGGCGGTAAGGCCGGAAGTGGCCATTCCTGGACAAACCAGGCCCATCGGTTCGATCATTACGGTGCTGAACAGGGCGCCGGAGAATTCCATGACTCCGGAACTTGACCATATCGCTGCACGCACCCACGACCTGGCTGAGCGGCATGAACAGGCGGTTAGGTTCCTCAGTGCGGGATATTACCAGACGCATCGGCAGTTTACCGATACTCTGACTGCCACGTTCCCGCCAAACAGCGTCTTCGCCTTTCGGATCCTGGAGGCTGGCCTGTGCTTACTGCGTTTCGACGCCTACGGCCAGCGCTTCGACCTTTCCTGTCGTGCCAGGCGGTTGGCTGAGGGCGATCCGCTGTTTCTCGCGACTCTTGCTCACAACCGATTGTTCAACCCTGAGTTGCAGCCAAACGTTGAGGTTCTGGGATTCGAGCCCAACTGGTCCCTATCCTCATCCGAACCGAAAGCAGCATGACGGCCATGCCCCGCAGCTCCGGCAAAGCGAGTGCAGGATTTGCCAGGGCGGTGCCCGGAAACCGCTGCGGAAATACCTTACACATCCTGACCATTCAGGGCTCAGGGCCCCATTCCCCGTCGATTGCAGCCGACGGTAAACGGGGCTGGAACCCTGCTCTGCAGGCATGACAGAAGCGAAGGAGACGACATGACCAAGCGTGTATGTATCATTGGTGCGGGACCATCCGGGCTGGCGCAGCTCAGGGCATTCCAGTCGGCCAGAGCTAGGGGTGCCGAAATCCCGGATATCGTCTGCTATGAGAAACAGTCGGACTGGGGTGGGCTCTGGAACTATTCCTGGAGAACGGGGACGGACGAGCATGGCAATCCATGCCACGCTTCGATGTACCGCTACCTGTGGTCCAATGGTCCCAAGGAAGGGCTGGAGTTCGCCGATTACACATTCGAAGAGCACTTTGGCAAACCGATCGCGTCCTATCCTCCGCGCGCCGTGCTGTTTGATTACATAAAGGGTCGTGTTGAGAAGGCCGGGGTGCGCCCGTGGATCCGTTTCAACACGATAGTGCGTGATGTGCGCACACTGCCCGAGGGCGGGTTTGAGGTGACGGCGCGCAACGAAGCTGAAGATGCGGAAACCTGTGAGATCTTTGACCACATTGTGGTGGCCACGGGTCACTTCAGTGTTCCAAACGTGCCGGAATATCCGGGTTTCGATACATTCAACGGTCGAATCCTGCACGCACATGACTTCCGCGACGCACGCGAGTTCATCGACAAGGACATTCTCATCCTTGGGACTTCCTATTCAGCCGAGGACATAGGAAGCCAGTGCTGGAAATACGGCTGCAGATCAGTGACGGTTGCCCATCGAACGGCCCCGATGGGTTACAAATGGCCCGACAACTGGAAGGAAGTGCCGAAGCTAGAGCGCGTCGATGGCAGGACCGCCTATTTTGCGGACGGAACCAGCAGGGATGTCGATGCGATCATTCTCTGCACTGGGTACAGGCATCATTTTCCGTTTCTACCGGATGGGCTGCGGCTGAAAACGGCCAACGTTCTGGCCTGCAACGATCTCTACAAGGGGGTGGTGTGGAATCGCAATCCCGACCTGTTCTATCTGGGGATGCAGGACCAGTGGTATACGTTCAACATGTTCGATGCCCAGGCCTGGTTTGTACGCGATGTCATAATGGACCGAATCCAGATTCCGGACCTCACCGCTCGGGAAGCGGATGTGAAGGCGAGACAGGATGCGGAAGCGGCCCTTGAGGACGATTTTGCCTGCATTGATTATCAGGGCGCCTATACACAGGAGCTGATCGACGAAACGGACTATCCGTCCTTCGATATCGAGGCGTCAAACCGGGCGTTCCACGAATGGAAGAAGCATAAAAAGCAGGACATCATGACGTTCCGCAACCATGGATATACAAGTCCAATGACTGGCACGAAGGCGCCGCCTCACCATACTCCATGGAATGATGCGCTGGATGACAGTCTGGAGAGTTACCTGCAGACGTGAACGGGGATACAGACCGTTCATGAACGATCGAAGCCTACGAATGCTGGCATAGCGCTGGTGACGCGCATCCATACCTCTGGCCCGGCCATCTGGGCAGGGTCGGAAGGACTGAAAGACGGAGGATGGTGGAATGAGGAAGCATGCGAGGGTGGTCGTCATCGGAGGAGGGGTCATTGGTGCTTCGGTGCTGTTTCACCTCGCCAGAGGCGGTTGGACGGATATCCTCCTGGTGGAGCGTTCGGAACTGACCAGTGGATCGACCTGGCATGCCGCAGGTGGAATGCACACGATTAACGGTGATCCCAACATTGCAAAGCTCCAGCGGTACACGAACAGACTCTACAGGGAGATCGAGAAACTCAGTGGCCAGTCGACGGGCCTTCACCTGACCGGTAGCGTAATGCTTGCCGCGACCGAAGCCCGGATGGACTGGCTTAGGGGATTGGTGGCCAAGGGACGCTATCTCGGAATCGAGGCGGAGGTCATTACACCGGAGGAAGCTCACAAGCTGATGCCCCTGATGGATCCCAGCCAGTTCGTCGGCGCGGTCTGGTCCAGCGCGGACGGGCATCTCGACCCTTCTGGCGTTACCCATGCCTATGCCAAGGCGGCGCGGTCTCTTGGCGCGGGGGTTGAGACCCGATGCATGGTTGAGGCGATTGAACGCCACGCTGAAGGCTGGCTGCTGCGGACATCGAAAGGCGACGTGACCTGCGAACATGTGGTCAACGCCGCTGGCCTCTGGGCGCGGGAGGTCGGGCGCATGGTGGGAATCGAGCTGCCTGTGCTGGCGATGGAGCATATGTACCTGCTTACCGAGGACATGCCCGAAGTTCAGGAATTCAATGATCGGGAGGGGCGGGAGGTCGTTCATGCGGTTGATTTCGACGGTGAACTGTACCTGCGCCAGGAGCGGGGTGGTATGCTTATGGGTACCTATGAGCGCGCCTGCGTGCCCTGGTCGGAAAAGGAAACTCCGTGGGAATTCGGGCACGAGCTCCTGCAACCGGATCTGGACCGGATCGCGCCATCGCTGGAAGTTGGATTCCGGCGTTTTCCAGCATTTGAAAGAGCGGGAATCAAGCAGGTCATCAATGGGCCCTTCACATTCGCACCTGACGGAAACCCGCTTGTGGGGCCCATCAGGGGACTGCCAGGTTTCTGGTGTGCCTGCGGTGTCATGGCGGGTTTCAGTCAAGGGGGCGGTGTAGGACTTGCGCTGGCCAACTGGATGGTGGACGGCGACCCGGGGGAAGATGTTTTTGCGATGGATGTTGCGAGGTTCGGTGGATTTGCAACCCTTCAATATACCAGTGAGAAGGTGCGGGAAAACTATGCGCGTCGTTTCTCAATTCGCTATCCGAACGAGGAGCTGCCCGCTGCACGACCACTGAAGACCACTCCGGTCTATGACCGCCTGAAAGATCGTGGGGCCGTGTTCGGCGCCGCCCATGGGCTGGAAGTGCCGCTCTGGTTCGCGCCAAAGGGGGTCGAGGATGAATTTTCCTGGCGGCGGTCGACCGATTTCGACCATGTCGCTTCCGAGGTTCGGGCCGTACGAGAAAGTGTTGGGATCATTGAGATCAGTGGCTTTGCGAAATACTCGGTTTCCGGACCGGATGCGGAAGTCTGGCTTGACCGCATGCTGGCCAGCCGGATTCCGGCTCTGGGACGGATGACGCTTGCGCCAATGCTGAAGCCGGATGGACGATTGATCGGGGATTTCTCGCTGGCGCGGCTGGGTCCTGAGGAATTCCTCATTGCGGGGTCGGGCATAGCAGAGGATTACCATCGGCGCTGGTTTGAGGCGCATCTGCCTGAGCGGGGTGTTACATTCTCTGTTCGGGGAGGGGACATGACGGGACTGTCCATCGCGGGGCCACGTGCGCGTGACGTGCTGCGGACCCTTTCCAATGTCGATGTCTCGGCGGAAGCGTTTAGATTCATGAACATCCGGCGCATGGATGTGGCCATGGCTCCGGCCCTGGTGGGGCGGGTGAGTTTTACGGGTGATCTTGGCTATGAGATCTGGGTGTCAGCCGAGTATCAGCGTTATCTTTATGACGTTCTGAAGGAGGCCGGGGCGCCATTTGGCATTAAGGATTTCGGCTTGAGGGCGCTGAATGCAATGCGGCTGGAGAAAGGCTTCGGTGGTTGGGCGCGTGAGTACCGGCCGATCTACACCGCAGAGGAAGCCGGACTTGGGCGCTTTGTGGCTCTCGGCAAGGAAGCGGATTTCATTGGCAAGGCGGAAGCGAAGGCGCATAGGGAGGATGGGGGAAAGCTTCGGCTTCGCGTGTTCACCGTCGATGCGGCTGATGCCGACGCAATCGGGGACGAACCGATCTGGAAGGATGACGAAGTTGTCGGATGGGTTACCTCTGGAGGATATGCGCATCACTCGGGAAAATCGGTGGCCCTCGGCTATGTGCCTAAGGAACTGGCTCAGACTGACGGCGGGTGGAGAATAGAGGTTCTTGGAGAGCTTCTGGACGCTCACATGCAGCATCGGCCGCTGTTTGATCCGGATGGAGTCCGCATGCGATCCTGAGCGAATCGGGAAGGGAGTGCCCAGGCCCTGTCACTTTATCATTGCCGTGTTCAGGAGAGGTGCCATTCCCCTATGGTCCTGCGGGCGCTGTTGCCCAAAAATACATGTCTCCAGTTCCCATTCCTGGTAGTAATTCCGCTCCAGTGAGAAGATTCTGGAATTGAGGCCGGCATTGATGAGGACCTCGCGGACGAAGAGGTCACTAAAGCGACCGTCCTATGGTTGTGCCGGGCGCGGTGGCACCTTCGTAACCCGGAAGCCCTGTTCGGAACCAGTAGAGGGACCAAAGGGGGTGATCCGAAGCACCTTTCGGCGAACATGGACGCATTTGGGCTGGAACCGCCGTTTGAAATCAGCTAATTGGCAGGAAAGGATTTGGTATGGCACATGCGGCTTTTGATACGCTGAGCGCCGCACGGCGGTTACAGGTGGAGTTTGACTTTCCGCCGAAGCAGGCTGAAGGTACCGCTACGCTTCTGTACGAGCATGTAGTCGGCAATGTCGCCAGCAAGCAGGATCTTTCCGCGCTTGAAGAGCGGATGGACGCGAAATTCGCCGGCAAGCAGGACCTTTCCTCGCTTGAAGAGCGGATGGACGCGAAATTCGCCGGCAAGCAGGACCTTTCCTCGCTTGAAGAGCGGATGGACGCGAAATTCGCCAGCAAGCAGGACCTTTCCTCGCTTGAAGAGCGGATGGACGCGAAGTTCGCCACCAAGCAGGACCTTTCCTCGCTTGAAGAGCGGATGGACGCGAAGTTCGCCACCAAGCAGGATCTTACGGCGTTTGGAGCGCGGATGGACGTGAAGATCGACACCGGGCTCGCTGCGCTGGACATGAAGATCGACACCGGGCTTGCTGCGCTGGACGTGAAGGTCGACACCGGGCTCGCTGCACTGGACGCGAAGATCGACACCGGGTTCGTCGAATTGAGAACTGACATGAAATGGGTCAAGGGGTTCGGCGCCGTGATCATCGCGTTTCTTATTCTGCCATGGTTGACGGACCTCGTGGAACGCATTTTCATCTAATGGAAGATTACTTTCCAGAAATCGCGCATTCGCCTGTTTTCCGATGACATGATTAACATGTCGGCACGTGCATCATTCCAGAAATTTAGGCGGACAGCGGTTTCGTGCGGACAAATGCAGGTGTGGTATGTCGCAGGGAATCCCTTCCTTGACCCCGAGACGGGTTTTGCTGCGGGCTGGCAGGTAGGTACTGGAAATTCCGCTCGGCAGTGCGGATAGCTGGTGTACGGGATGCTTCAGCGCTGGGCGATTTGGGCTGCTGCGGATCTGGAGCGTTCAGCTGGTGTCGTGCGTCGTGGCGAAAGGGAAGCGCCTACAGGTTTCCTGGGGAAACCCGTGCCGGCCGGTGCAGCAACCCTGCTTCGGTCAGGGCGCTTCCAGTCGGCCGCCTATGGATGCCGCCGGAAGACCGCCTAGGGCCCTCTGATGATCTTGGCGAAAGGTAGCCATGTGCCCATGGGTGGTCTGCCCATCGTCGATGGGCCGCGTCACCGTCGCCGTAGGGGCACGGAAGGCCAGGGAGCGGAATGTTCCCGGAGCTTCAGGAGCCTGAAAATGGGTGCTGTCGGCGCTTCCGGCATCGGAAAATCCGGTCGACAGGACTGACCCACTCGCACCGCCATTGACTGGAGTCGCATGTGGCGCCTGGTCTGGAATGATGCGGTTCAAGGATGAAACGGTTTTGGTCCACAAGGAGCGTGACGGGAAGGCGTCAATAGGGGCGAGCACATGCGATTCCCCTTGTGATACTGCCGGGCTAAGCGCGACGTGGTTCATTCGAACAGCAGGCTTAATCCAGGGAAAAAGTCAGGATCAGCGTGACAAGGGTCATCATGACGACAAATGGAAATGTAGCGGCAAATTCTCACCCAACGTCGTATTGTGGTCGGCAATGGTTGCCTTGGCAACATTGACCGTCAAATCGAATGGCGGGATAGGCAGCCCGATCTCCACCGCAATGACGGTCACGATTCCGAACCAGATCAGGTCTCTGCACAGATCCGTCACCACCGGCGGGCATAGGGGCAGGAGGATCAGCATGATCGATGTGGAATCAAGTATCATGCCCATGACAATGACCAGGAGCAGGTAGACCAGCATGAAGCCCATCAGGCCCAGTCCGGCTTCCGAGAACAGCAGTGTTGCCTGCTGCGGAATGGTTGAGAGCGTCAGCATGCGCGAATACGCGGAGGCAGCGACAATGAGGATCAGGATTGAGACGGAGACAGGGCTCGTATCCACAAGGACGCGCCAGAACTTTGTCCAGGTCAGGCTTCCTCTGGCGAGTACGACGAGGATCGTGGCTGCGGTGCCTGCTTCGGTAGGCGTGAAGAATCCCGAATGGATCCCGCCCAGTACAATCACCATAAGGACAAGGATCGGAAGAAGCTTCACCAGCGTGGTGCCCCAGGTTTCTCCCTCAATGACCGTCGATCGATTCGACCGCATCAACATGTGGGGCCGTGTAACCGCCATGAGATAGATGTCGAGGCCAAACACGAAAGCCAGCAGGATACCCGGAGCGATCACGGCAAGGAACAGCGCGCCTACTGACCGCTCTGTCAGAACTCCGTAGATTATGAGCAGCAGACTCGGCGGAATTAGCATGTCGAGCACTGAGGAGCCCGCGACAACGCCAAGTGCGAAGCGGTTGCTATAGCCATTGGCTACGATCTCCGGCACGGCTACGCGGGAAGGGACCGCGGCAAAGGCAATTGAAATGCCGGTTATCGAATCGAAACGGCGTTCGCGGCTACGGTCGCCATTCCCAGCCCGCCACGGACACGCTGCAGCATCCAGGCCGAAACACGGTAGGCGTCATGGCCGATATCCGCGATATCCACGATCAGACCCATCAGGACGAAAAGCGGAACGACACCAAAGAGGTATCGGTTGATGGTCCCGTCTGCAGCTAGGGCCAGCGACCGGATGGAGACATTGGGATTGTCCCGGTTCAGCCGGATGCCAGGAAAGCTGAGAAGGATCAGGATAATCGCATTATGCGCTCCCGAGAAAATCAGGAACAGCATGAAGACGATCGAGGCAAAGCCAATGCCGATCCGGTCAATATCCGATGCGAAGGTTGCGTAGCCCGGGGAAACAGGCAGCGAGAAAGCCAGAAGGAACGGCCAGCCGTGTGGATTACGGATCACTGAGTGCCGAATTCGCAGAGGTGCCACGCGCCCAGTGTTGAGTATCCCTTTACATCACGCAATGCCAGCACGGCAAAGGCGATGCAGGTCAGCAGCGAGCCACCTGGAAGGCAGGCCTTGATTGGCCAGACCGGTGCCGTGACGACACCCAGCGCTCCGAAGAATTCGTTGTCGAGCCAGGCGTCAGCCAGTTTGGGCCAGCTGCCCAAGGCGATCAGCGCAAACACGATGAAGCTGGCGGAATGAAAGAAAAACTGCATGATTCCGGCAGCGAAGGGGCGTTCCGCCTTCAGCCATCCCGAAAGGATATCAGTCCGGGTCATCCGCCCGCTCATAAGGGTATGGGCGGCCTGAAGAAAGACAATGGCTACGATCGAGTTCACTACGATTTCGGATACACCTGTATGGAACCGTAAACAGTGAGCGTCCGATGAGGTCACAGCAGATGAGCACCATCAGGCAGAAAATCCAGATCGAAGCTGCCCCGCTAACAGTACCGGCGAGCGAGGAAATCCCGCTTGCTGCGCGATCTACGCCGTGCCGAATGCGCACGGAGCCGGACATTGCGGCGCGATACCTGAATCAGCGACTGGACCGGTCGATCGGTGGCGACAGATCTGACGCCTGAACCTTGGCCATGTAGGTGTTCAATACCTCCTGCGCTCCTCTGTCGGCATTGGCATCAACCCAATCAGAGGCGAGATTCGGCAGTCCGGTGATCCAGGCCTCAATTTCAGACGCAGGCAGTTCAGCGAGGAAAGCCACGTAACGCACCATCACTTCTTCCGCATGCGCAACGGTGTATTTCTCGCCCAGATCGGCCAGGACCTCGCGGAGATCATTCGTAAGTCCTTCCCAGACATCCCTGTTAATGCCGAGCCCACCGGTCATATGCGCTCCAATGCCTACTCGCGTGACATGAGGTGTCACCTCGTAGTGCTTGTACCGGTGATGATGACTACCATTCGATCCTCAACGCCAGTCTGGACCTGACTGTAGTAGGTCGGCAACGCACCGTTCACCGATACGGCGCCTAAATGTTTGATCCAGTTCGCGGATGGTCCAGGCGCCAGGATTTTTCAGCCTTCCAGGTCAGCCAGGGAGTTCACGGGAAAATTCGTCAGAAGGTGATAGGTTTCAACCCCGCTAGCGCCCGGAAAGACCGCGTTCTGGTCGACCCAGGCTTTCTGCAGCTGCGGCAGCTCGCGGTGAAGCTCATTCATGATCTGCCGAGTCTTTACCAGGTCGTCAAAAACGAACGGTATGAAATAGGTCACGTTCTGAAGGGGCATCTTCGAGCCCTCCCAGAGCGTGCCGACCAGCCCGCATCCTTGAGCCCATCGCCGGCAGCCTACAGCATGTCTTTGAAACCATAGAGTACCCCGCCACAGGATTCGGTCCACTCTATGCGGTCTTCCGACCCGATGGCTTCAAGGCGGCTGCTGGCCTCACCCACAACCAGTTTGGAAAGCTGACCAACCCACGGGAGGACCGTAGCATGGCTGGACGCCAAGGTAAGGCTGTAGGTCTCGGCCTGCACCATGTTTGAACTGGCCGCAAGCGTCAGCACCGTGAACACTATTTCAACTGTCTTCCTCCCTCTTTTCGCGGCCTTACGAAACCGCATGTGTGCCGGTTGAGAAACTGACCTCAACCGTGATTCGCCCTTCATTCAAAAGCCACGGTCTTACTGTGAAGGACCGTGCACCAGAACTGTGCATTGGGTCTGAAGCCGCAATTTCCCTGGCATGGGCAAGGCTGTCAGCGCGGATGATGACCATCCCTTCGCCATTCCAGGTGAATTCGTCATCAGCCCAGAATGGTCCGGCACCAAGCATGATGCCTTTCCGTTCGAGTTCGACCTGGAATTTCAGGTGCTCCCTGATGTTCTCCATCACGGGACCCATTCCATCCGTGGGCGTGGTGAAGACGACGTAAAGCTGTTTCTGCAGCATGCCTTTCGAGGCTTCGAGTATGTCGTCCTTGGTGATGCCGGGTCCTGACATGGTGTTCCTCCCTATAGGGTTTCGCAGGCGGCGTCGTAGTCTAGCCGAGGCAGGCGACGGAATATCCTGGTCGTGTCGGCGTAGCCGAGATTCACAAGGAAGTTTGACTTAAGAGACGTGCCATGGAAAAATTCCTCGTCCACCTTGGCATTGTCGAAACCCGACATTGCACCGATGTCGAGTCCAACAGCCCGTGCTGCCAGCATTAGATAGGCGCCCTGCAGCGTTCCGTTCCTGAAAGCGTTGACCTGAGCTGCCGTCGCGTTGTTCCTGAAAATGTCCTGTGCGTTCGGATTGGCCGGAAAAAGGGTAGGGAGTTCCTCCCAGAAGTTCAGGTCGTAAGCCACGATCGCGGTTACAGGCGCTGAGCGCATTTTTGGGCGGTTGGCTTCGAACAGCGCGGGCTCAAGCCGATCTTTTGCAGCCTTGGATCGGATGAAGACGACTCGCATCGGTTGCTGGTTCATTGAGGTCGGCCCCATCCTGGCGATCTCGTAGAGCTCGCGGAGGGTCTGCTCGGGCACATCCCGGTTCTGCCAGCCATAGTGGGTGCGGGCTTCGGTAAACAGGAGCTGGAGGGTCGTTTCATCGCCGGTAAGCGCCTTGGCCTGAAATGCGGCCGCCCTTTCACGAGCGGCCTGATCTGCGGCAGGAACTGGATCTGTCATGTCTGGTCCTTTGTTGGTTGATTGACGTCAGGCTCGGTGAGCGCATGCCGTGCCGGTTCGAATGGATTTCAGCCATCTGGTGCGTAACCTGTATCCGGCTCACCGCCCCGACGGAGGATGACGCTGAATTCTGTCTCTGCGGTCAGTCCGGGGTTGCCGGGTTTGATGAATTCGGCAATCAGGCTTTGGTTAACGCCGAAGGCCCTTTCACTGCCAATGCTGGAATTTTCCAGTTTGAAACCGCGTATGGTGACTTCGGTTGAATATGCATGGGCTGGATTGAGGATTGGCAGGCCCGATCTCATGAACTCGGCCGATCGTTTCGGGCCTCCCGTCAATCCAGCCTGCGCGTCTCTGGTCATTTCCTTCATCCTCCAGGCGGCGCGATGCCTGGTGAGACCGGTCTTGATCCGACAGCCGGGATCTCTGGGGTCCAGGGCCGATCGCCCATATGGGTCAAACGTTCCTGACGCCCTGGATGGAACTGGTATGGGTAGTCGAAGCCAGGCCTTGCAGCTGCCATTCAGATGATTGCGACCGCGCTTCGCCAACAGTGCAGGTCTGTTTATGGCGCTGCAGGTTCCTGCGCTCCACAAAGACACCCTGCGCGTGGTCAAGTCATCGGACCTTTCCGGCCCTACCGGTGAGGCATTCCCACAGGCGCTGTTCGGGACCTCTTCGGTCCTGTAAAATGCAGCGGATATGGTCACGAAGTCGCGGATTCCGGCAACCATATCACCGAGATGCCACTCGGCATCCAGCGTAAGTTCGCGACATGGATCGGCACTGGAGCTGAAACTTTTCGCCAGTGGAAAGGTCTGCGAAGCGTTCATACCGCAATCCATTGGTTGGCATCTGGCGAGATGGTAGCGGCAGAATACTGGAAGCTGATCGAATCTGTGGCAGATCATATAACTTAGTGCTATGAAGTTGGCATGATATGTCGGACGGGAACTGGATCGCATTGGGTAAATTCCGGCTCGGTGAGGGTAGAGGATAGATTGGACATGGAGTTCCTTTGAAGCAGGTCTCAGATGGCTGCGCTTGATCGAATCCGTTTCTCTTCCCCCCTGATTTGGCTGTGAGATCTTCCGTCTCCACGGCTGTTCAATGCTTTTGTGTGGGGGAGTCGGCGCGAGGTCCGTATCGCTTTCGGGCAGCGCTCGTCCGCAATAGCCAGTTTTCGACAATATCCCGCTCAGGAAACGATTTCCTGCTGTGGTTTGTCAGGAGGAAGTATCCCGACTGCGTGCGTACGAAGCGGTCTCCGACTGGCCGCACCAGCTCACCACTCTCCAGAAGATGATCAACCAGATGGCCCCAACCCAACGCCACACCCAGGCCGTCGACAGCTGCCTGGATCGCAAGTGGGTATGTATTGAAAAAGGCCGCGCGTTCGAGAGCGACGTCATGCACGCCCTGTCTGGCAAGCCACGTCTTCCAGTCCATCCATTCCGTATGGCTGCTGGCAACCTCGATCAGGTCGACGCCCGACAGGGCCTCCAGATCCGCACAGGCCGGATTCAGTCGCTGATAGCGCGGCGCGCAGACCGGAAAGACGGTCTCACCGAACAGTAGATGCGCTTCGAAACCTGACCAGTAACCGTCGCCGCGCAGGATCGTCAGATCCACGCCGTCACCGAGGCATTCATCGTCGCTGTCTGATGACACCAGCATGATCTTTACCCGGGAGTTCGCACGATTGAATTTTCTTAGTCTTGGCATCAGCCACAGGGAAGCGACGGAATTCGTGGCAGCCAGCGTCACCGTATTGGTCTGATGGCGCACGAACATGGCTTCGGAAGCATCCCTCAGGATGTTCATGGATCTGTTGACCGATGAGAGCAGGGCAGCGCCCTGCGTGGTAAGCGTGATCGACCGATGCCCACGAACGAATAGAGGTACGTTGTAATGCTGTTCCAGCAGGCGCACTTTCCGGCTGATCGCGGTTTCCGATATGTTGAGTTCTTCCGAGGCGCGGGCGAAGCTGCCGCGTTTCGCCGCTGCCTCGAAGGCCAGCAGGTGATCGAGTGGTGGAAGCACCTTTCTCTTTGGGCCAATATATCTGGCACACATCTCACCTTCTCCTCACATGTTACACAGCCATTCGGTACTGTGGTCTTCCCCCGAGGCAACTGCCGGCTCCCACAGGCCTGCTGACCACCACAGGTCACGCATTCAATAGCAACCGTTCCGCTACCTGCCGCGAGCGCCTCCACGGCAGATTCTGATGGTATTTCGGATCGCCTTTCGCCGCCTCCGTTTTCGTTCCTCCTGCGGGACTCCGTCGCCTGCAAGGGGTATCCAGCCTGCATAGGCTTGAAACGCCATATATCACGCCTTGCGGCATAGTCACCTTTCCGATGTTCATACCTCCGCCATGGTGCAATCCCTGGCGGTGAGCGCTTCCAGCCTCATTCTGAACTAGCTGCTTGCATTGCGATGTCCGAGAACCGGTCTGGGACCGCGCCGACTGGTTTCCCGTCAGGATACGGGTTGCCGCCGTTTCCGCAGGCCTTCATCCATCCGCACGCCGATAGTCGCTGATAGAGGTCCTTTGCCCTGAAACCAGCGACTATGGGAGCATGGTCGAAGCGCTTTCGCCCCTTGTCGAGGAATCCTGAACGTCCCGCTGGGCTGTCCTTGCGCAACATCCGTGATGTGAGATGCCGGGACGCCGACACGGTGTGGTTCGGGCATGCCCGAGGTCTGGACATGCGCTGCTACGATCGAGATGGCGGTGCGTGATCTGTGAGGATGGTCGCTCATCCGCGCATCTCCACGTCTCCACACGAAATTGCTGTCCGCCGATTCCTTGAACGGAACATAGGAGTCGACAGGCGAGTCATGCGGTGGAAAGGGGATCGAATCAGTGGCTTCCTGTGTGGATTTCCTCATTTCTTCAGCAGGTTCTGGGCAACCCCAGATCCACTTGCCCGAATTATCCGCAGGCGGATCAGGTCATCGGGCTTTCAGAGTGCCTCTAATTTCTTTGGCCAAAGACAATCAAATCTCTGTGCTGTTGTATGGGAGCTTGTTTGGCAGAATGTCGCCATTCGCGACCGAGGGATTCCTTGGAAGCATGACTTCGCAAGCATCAAAATGAGATCAGGGGAGATGACATGAAACTGAAACTTGCTCTGTCCGCCGCCGCATTGGCTATGGTGACTGGAAGCGCCGTTCACGCGACTGATTCAAGCGACCCAATTGTGATTCCAATCCACAACTGGTCGTCCCAGATCGTCATGAGCCATGTGGTCGGCCAGATCTATGAATCAATGGGCCTTAATGTTGAGTTCGTGACGACCGACAGCCAGGCTGTGTATGAGTCGGTTCGTCTGGGTGATGTGGCACTGGAACTGGAGGTCTGGGAAGGTGCGTTTGGCGCTTCGTTCAGGGCCGCACTGGAAAAGGGTGGCCTGCACGATGCCGGTGACCATGATGCCGTGACCCGCGAGGACTGGTGGTATCCGATGTGGACCAAGGATGCCTGTCCGGGCCTTCCTGACTGGACCGCACTGAATGACTGCGCCCATCTCTTCGCCACGGCAGAGACCGGTGACAAGGGCCGCTATCTTGACGGGCCGGTCGACTGGCTCAAGCACGGCACCGAGCGCGCCGAGGCACTTGGTCTTAACTTTGTTGTGATCAACGCAGGTTCGGCCGCGGCACTCTGGGCCGAGATTGGTGCGGCGGAGGCTGACAGGAAGCCGCTGCTGGTGTTCAACTGGACGCCAAATTTTGCCGAGGCCGTCTGGCCCGGAGAATTCGTGGAGTTTCCGGAATGGGAAGATGGCTGTGACACTGATCCGGCGAAAGGCCCCAATCCAGATGCGCTATATGACTGCGGGAACCCGGCTGACGGCTATCTGAAGAAGGCTGCATGGGACGGTATGCCGGAGAAGTGGCCGTCCGCGTACAAGGTGCTGCAGGCGATCAGCTTCACCAATGCCCAGATCGCTGAGATGGCCAAGCTGGTCGATATAGACGAGATGGAACCCGAAGAGGCCGCAGAGGTCTGGCTTGAGAACAACGAGGATCTCTGGAAGCCTTGGGTTGAGGCCGCGACTGATTCAAGCGACCCAATTGTGATTCCAATCCACAACTGGTCGTCCCAGATCGTCATGAGCCATGTGGTCGGCCAGATCTATGAATCAATGGGCCTTAATGTTGAGTTCGTGACGACCGACAGCCAGGCTGTGTATGAGTCGGTTCGTCTGGGTGATGTGGCACTGGAACTGGAGGTCTGGGAAGGTGCGTTTGGCGCTTCGTTCAGGGCCGCACTGGAAAAGGGTGGCCTGCACGATGCCGGTGACCATGATGCCGTGACCCGCGAGGACTGGTGGTATCCGATGTGGACCAAGGATGCCTGTCCGGGCCTTCCTGACTGGACCGCACTGAATGACTGCGCCCATCTCTTCGCCACGGCAGAGACCGGTGACAAGGGCCGCTATCTTGACGGGCCGGTCGACTGGCTCAAGCACGGCACCGAGCGCGCCGAGGCACTTGGTCTTAACTTTGTTGTGATCAACGCAGGTTCGGCCGCGGCACTCTGGGCCGAGATTGGTGCGGCGGAGGCTGACAGGAAGCCGCTGCTGGTGTTCAACTGGACGCCAAATTTTGCCGAGGCCGTCTGGCCCGGAGAATTCGTGGAGTTTCCGGAATGGGAAGATGGCTGTGACACTGATCCGGCGAAAGGCCCCAATCCAGATGCGCTATATGACTGCGGGAACCCGGCTGACGGCTATCTGAAGAAGGCTGCATGGGACGGTATGCCGGAGAAGTGGCCGTCCGCGTACAAGGTGCTGCAGGCGATCAGCTTCACCAATGCCCAGATCGCTGAGATGGCCAAGCTGGTCGATATAGACGAGATGGAACCCGAAGAGGCCGCAGAGGTCTGGCTTGAGAACAACGAGGATCTCTGGAAGCATTGGGTTGAGGCCGCGACATAATCGGCTGGATGTCCAGTCCGGACGGGAATCACCCCGGCCTTGAGGTTCTGGGGTGATTCCGATATGGTGCGGTTGCAAACCGCAGACAGCCATAGGGGCCAGGATGCGCTCGGCACCGCCCCAAAGACGGGGATCCGGGAGCGGCGTCCTGGTTTCGGGCCGCCGTTCCCAGGGACACGGGAAACCGATAAATGACGGATCGTGAAACAGTCATTTCCTGCCAGGGTGCCTGGAAGTTATTCGGTCCCGATCCCAGGCGTTATTTCGCTTCACTGACCGGTGATGAGAGTTTCGAGGACATTCGCCGCGCGGGATATATCGCAGGTGTGAGGGGCGTGACGGTGACGGTTGGCCGTGGTGAGATGCTTGTCATCATGGGCCTGTCAGGATCCGGAAAATCAACGCTCGTGCGTTGTTTTTCGCGCCTTAATGAGCTGACCGCCGGGACGGTCACGATCGAGGGCCGGGATATTGGAGCCATGGGGGAACGCGAGCTCATCGAGCTGCGGCGATCGACCATGGGAATGGTGTTCCAGAACTTTGGGCTTCTTCCGCATCGCACAGTGCTTGACAATGTGGCGTTTCCACTGGAAATGCGCGGGCAGGATCGCCATGAACGCAGAAAGCGGGCTCTTGAGGTCATTGAGCTGGTGGGGCTTTCCGGCCGGGAGGATTATTTCCCACGCGAGCTGTCCGGCGGCCAGCAGCAGCGGGTCGGAATTGCCCGAAGCCTTGCGATCGAACCCGATGTCTGGTTTCTTGATGAGCCGTTCAGCGCCCTTGATCCGCTCATTCGGCGCGAGATGCAGGATGAGTTCCTACGCCTTCAGGAGCTGCTCGGAAAAACCATCGTTTTCATCACGCATGATTTTGATGAGGCCCTGCGTCTCGCTGATCGAATTGCCATTATGAAGGACGGTGCCATCGAGCAATGCGATACCCCGGATCAGGTCGTCCTGAATCCGATGACACCCTATGTGGAAAAGTTCACCGAAGACATCGAGAAGAGCAGGGTTGTCCATGCGGGCGTGCTGGCGACGCCGGCAGGTGGCTTAACGCTGGACGGTGAACCTGTAGCGGCGGGTGCAACGATCCTTCAGCTTGCAAGGCAGCTTGTGAATGATACCCGCGAAGAGCTGCCAGTGGTTGGCTCGGATGGTGAGCTTATCGGGGTTCTGAATCGGAAGAAGGCGCTCGACATCCTATTGGGAGATAGCTGAAATGGCCGCTCTGCAGGCGGCTGACCACGGCGAGGCCCGCACCGGCATGACCACCGTCGGGGCTGCCAGGTTCCTGCTGGTAGTGGCGGTGGTACTAACCTGCGCCAAGCCCATCCTTCCCGATTTCCTTATCCGGCTGCCGGAAGCCTGGATTCCACCCCTTGCGAGTTGGCTGGACTATTTCTTCAATGTGATCGTCATCGAAAAGCTGAGAATCGCGGTCATCACGAGGTGGATTGCTGAAGGTCCGCTGGAATTCCTTCTCAACACCACCGCGAACCTACTGGAGGGAAAGCGTCGCTGGCCGTTCCTAGGGCCGGTGCCCTGGACGGCGATTACGGCTGTGGCCGCGGTTGTTGGCTATTACCTTGGTGGATGGCGCATGGCGGCGCTTGCGGGTGGGACCTTTGTGTGGACCGCGCTTGTCGGCCAGTGGGAAATCGCGATGCAGACCATGTCGGTGCTTACGGTGGCGGCGCCGGTTGCGTTTCTGATTGGCCTGTTTCTGGGAATCGCGGCCTGGAAATGGGCCTGGTTTGACCGTGCGATCAGGCCGGTCCTTGCGGTTCTCCAGACGCTTCCATTCTTCACCTATCTGTTGCCTGCGGTGATCTTCTTCAAGGTCGGTCCTACGGCCGGTGCGGTGGCCACCATCGTCTATGCCATCCCGCCGATGATCCTGATGACGACGGTGGGCATGAAACGGGTTCCCATGGATGTTGTCGAGGCGGGCAAGATGGCTGGATGTACCCGTTGGCAGATGCTGCTGCGCGTCTATATCCCTTCCGCACGAACTGAAATTCTCGTCGGTGTCAATCAGGTGATCATGCTCTGCCTGGCCATGGTCGTTCTGACGGCATTCATCGGCATGCCGGGCCTTGGCGCGAAGCTGCTTGCGATGATGGGGTCGTTCAAGCTTGGGCGCTCCTTTGAGATCGGGGTGACCATCGTTTTACTGGCCGTCATGCTGGACCGGATGTCGAAAGCATGGGTGGAGAAACTGCCAGAACACCATGAGAAGGCTACGCCTTGGTGGCTGCGGCATATCGTGCCGCTGACAGCCATAGGTGCATTCCTCGCCTTTCTCGTGGTCGCCGAGTTCGTTCAGGTCGCTGACCACATAAAGCGGAACCAGGATTTCTCGAAGGGAAAGGAAATAGATCAGCTGATCAAGGGATTTCTCGCCGTGGATGCGGTGCAGGGACTTACGGAGTGGTTGCGCTGGTTTCTAAATGTCTGGATCCTGATTCCGTTCCGAAACGCGCTTCTCTGGATCCCTACATCGGCATTCATACTGGGTGTCGTCGCCTTCGCCTGCTACCTTGGTGGAAGACGGCCAGCGATCTATGCAGCGGTCTTTTTCTCCATTGTCGCCCTTTCCGGCTGGTGGGACCGCTCGGTAATCACCTTATATGCCGTGATTTCGGCGGTGATACTATCGACCTTCATCGGGATCCCACTAGGCGTTCTGGCATCGCGAAGCGACAGATGGTCGAGACGCATTCTGCTGGCCTGTGACACGGCGCAGACCTTTCCGAGTTTCATCTATCTCATACCGGCGATCATGCTGTTCGGTGTTAACGATGTAGCGGTGGTGTTCTCGATCATCATTTTCACTACCGTGCCTTTGACGCGTTACACCATTGAGGGTCTGCGCACCGTGCCACTGGACATCACTGAAGCGGCCGACATGTCGGGAGCCACGCGCTGGCAGAAACTGCGTACCGTACAGTTGCCCCTGGCGTTGCCGACCATGGCGGTGGGATTCAACCAGGCGATCATGTTCGCGTTTTTCATGGTCATCATCGCGGCTTTCATTGGTACGCAGGATCTTGGCCAGGAGCTTCAGAGAACGCTTGCCGGAACAGACCTTGGAAAGAACTTCGTCCTTGGCATGAACGTTGCGCTGATGGCACTTACCTTCGATCTTGCGATACTGAACTGGGCGAACAGACGCAAAGCGGCACTGGGGATGGCATGACCGAAGCACGATGCATGCCCGGCCCAGAGCGATGCCGGGTTCGGATGCCCTGGAGCGACCGGTTCGCCACGCAGCGTTGCCGTGATTACGGAGTGCTGCGATGAATGTCCTGTCCTCGACCGTCCACCCGGTGTTTGAGGTAGCGTGGGAGCGTCGTGGCGTTCTGGCACCGGGTCTTCCAATCCTGCCGAAAGGTGTCGAACGCCATCCTGTTCCCGGCGGCGGTAGCCGCGCAGTGCCGGTGTTTCAGGGAGACGAGATCATTGTACTCGACAGGGAAGGGCTTCAGCCTGGTCAACTGACATTGTTCACGCCTGACGGACGATCGGACGCGGCCATGCTCGGGGCCAAAGGCATCGGCCGTCCAGAGGAAACGATCAGGACTCTGGCAAATGGCTCGCGCTCGGGTAGGCGGGTGCTGGATGCGCTCGACAGGGCTGGCTTCAGAATGGAGCGGGGTGACGCCGTTTCGGTGTTTGGCAGGGACTCACGTGCGGGTGACCAGGAATCCTATTCGGTTGAATGCGATGGACTTCTTATCTGCGCCGCACCGGGCGGTCCGATGCGTCCCGACCTGCAGAACGCACCCACCGAACTGGTCCTCTACATCCGACGTGCCAGACCTCGCGCCGACGAAGACCTTCCGGATCCACCTGATCCACTGGCCGACCCGTTGCAGGACTTCAATATCCTGCCGGGCGAAGCCATGTCCTATATGGTGAAGAAGGGCGAATACATTCAGGTCCTTGATGTGAAGGGTCGCGAATGCAGCGATTTTCAGGCATTCAGCCTACAGGCGCTCGACAGGGGTCTTGAACGTGAAATCGACCCCACCACCACCCGCAGCCTGATGGGACTGCTCTATCCCGCTCCCGGCATATTCTCGAAATACTGGACGGTGGACCATGAACCGCTGGTGGAAATCGTGCAGGATACATGCGGTCGCCACGACACTTTCGGGCTTGCCTGCACAGCACGCTATTATGAGGACATGGGTTACCCGGGCCATGTTAACTGTTCCGACAACATCAATGCGGATATCGCCAGATATGGAATTCGGCCCCGGGGCGGATGGCCAGCCATCAATTTCTTTTTCAACACCATGCTGGATGATGCCAACGCGATAGGAATCGATGAGCCTTGGTCGCGGCCTGGAGACTATGTCCTGTTGCGGGCGCTCTCTGATCTCATCTGCATCAGTACCGCCTGCCCATGCGATGTCGATTCGGCAAATGGCTGGAATCCGACAGACATTCAGATTCGCACCTATAGGCCTGAGGAGGAATTCGTGAGATCGACTGGTTACCGCAGGTCCGCAGAAGCCGATGTAAGGGAAACGAAAAGGACCGGATTTCACGACTGTTTCGCCCGCCACACCCGTGATTTCACCGAATACAACGGATACTGGCTGCCGAACAGTTTCCCGAATGTCGGCACCATTGGTGAATACTGGGCGGCACGCGAGCGGGCCGTCGTGATGGATCTGAGCCCATTGCGGAAATGCGAGATCACCGGGCCGGATGCGGAGGCTCTGCTGCAGCTCTGTGTGACCCGGGACGTGAGCAGGCTCTCGGTCGGACAGGTCGTTTACACGGCGATGTGCTACGAGCATGGTGGCATGATCGACGATGGTACCATCTACAGGCTGGGGGAGATGAACTTCCGCTGGGTCGGAGGTAGCGACCTGTCCGGCCTCTGGCTGCAGGAACAGGCCAGTTCCCGAAACCTCAACGCCTGGGTTCGGTCTTCCACGGATCAACTCCATAACATCGCCGTTCAGGGGAGGCATTCGCGGGAAATCCTCTCCCGTGTGTTCTGGACGCCTCCAACCTGGTCCACGATTGAGGAACTTCCCTGGTTCCGGTTGACCGTGGCCAGGGTTGGTGGTGTGGACGGAACGGCGACAGTGATTTCCCGTACGGGATATTCAGGGGAACTGGGATACGAGATATTCTGCCACCCTAGGGATGCGGTTGAGATATTCGACCGGATCTGGGAAGCGGGAGACTCCTTTGGAATGGCCCCGCTGGGCCTCGCGGCGCTTGACATGCTGCGCATCGAGGCGGGACTGATTTTTGCGGGCTCCGAGTTCGACGACCGGACTGATCCGTTCGAGGCGGGTATCGGTTTCACGGTTCCGCGGGCATCCGGCAAGGGCGAATTCATTGGCTGCGAGGCGCTGGAGGAACGGCGTGCACATCCACAGCGCAGGCTGGTGGGGCTGGAAATCGAGGGAGGGGTTGTGCCGGCCTCCGGAGACTGCATCCGAATCGGCAGGGCTCAGGTGGGAGAGGTCACAAGTGCGGTGAAGTCACCGGCGCTTGGCAAGGTCATCGCACTGGGCCGCGTGGCTGTGACCCATGCGGATCCTGGCACTGAGATCGAAATCGGTCAATTGGACGGTCAGCAGAAACGGCTGAAGGCCGTGGTCACGACCTTTCCCCATTTCGATCCGAAGAAACGGCGGGTCAAGGGCTTCTATGGATAGCACATGTTGCCCAGAAGGCCAAAACATGTCGATTCCTGATGGCATTCCTGTTTCGCGAACCCGTCGTCCTCTGGTGATGTGGCTTGCCTGCCCGTGCCTGCGTGTTTCCAATGGAATGGGATGACGGCGACTCAGTACCAACATGTCCAGATGGGTTTCTTTACTGACATCTGAATCGGGTATACGCCACCTCCTGTGCTGAGTGCAGTCATCCTGGCGGGAGCGTTTACTGTCTCGGGTTCCAGTACGGAAGCGAGGGAAACACGCTTCCACGGCCTGTCCCAGCGCGTTCCGAAAACAGGCATTGGACGGCTTCTGGATCGGCAGAGAACCAGAACGGCGGGTTCGCTGGCTGGGTGCTCAATATTTCCTGTGTGCCGAACCCATCAGGAAAGGGTTGCATCTGGTTTCCTGAGACCGTTATGGGCCCGGATCAGGCGAAAAAGGGCTTTCTGGCCTGACCGTCTGATTCATCAGTGGCAGTCCTACACTGCGAACCGAAGGGGCAGGGCGTTTGGACTGGTATTGCCGCTGTCGGGTTGCATTTCGGGCTTCCCGGCGAACTCAACAGTCCGAAAGGTCGCGGAAAGCACGCGAATGGCTGCCGCCATGTCGGTACGCGCGACAGATGCACCGAGACAGTGATGGGCGCCGCCTCCAAAACCGAAATGAATCTTTCGGGGCTGCACGATGTCGAATTCCCACCCCGGCACCGCGAGAGAGTCGGTTGCGGTGGCATGTACAAGCATATGCAGTGTCGTGCCTGATGCAATCCTGACGCCACCGAACTCAAAGTCCTCCAGTGCCTCACGCGTGCTCCATGTCGTGGTGGGCCATGCACGGATCACCTCCTCGATGGCCTGTGGGACGAGCCCGGGATCTGTGCGCAGCAACCGCCATTGGTCGGGATGACGGGCGAACAGGGCCATCGCGAAGCCAAGCTGCGCCCGGGTTGTGTCGACCCCACCGAATATGGAGATAACCACAAGATCCATGAGCACCTGCGTCCCGACATCCTTGGCGGAAGCCACCATCCTTGCCACGACGCTCGTTTCGTCCTTTCCGCATCGCACACGCGATAGGAGGGACCGCGCCAGTTCCATCAGCCGGTCACAGGCGGCGTTGAACTCGAATTCGTGGCGCTGGCAGTCGACCGCCATCGCGAATCCCAGTGCTGTCGCGTCAGCAGCAATCCAGGAGGCGTCGCTGTCAGGCAAGCCCAGAAGTGTCGTAATCGCGCGACCCGCAAACGGCTCCGTGAAATCGTGAATGAATTCACATCGACGATTCCTGAGACCTTTTGCCAGTTCACGTGCGATGCGTTCGAAGTCAGGAATTAATCCGTCGATATAGTCCCTTGATAGCGCTGTCATGGCTATGCGTCGCTGCAGCCTATGTTCCTCTCCTTCCTGGCTGATGACGCTGCGCTTCCAGAATTCCGCAAAACTGCCCTTCAGCCCCATCCTGTCCGGCCAGGCGTAGCTCCCCTGCCGCAGCCGTCGGTCGCGAAGCAGCGTTCCCGCCTCGTGATGGCGCAGCACCGCAAGACCAAAGGGAGTTCGGGCGCACCAGTGTCTGTCGCGCGCCGCAAGCACTTCGGCGCATTTCGTGGAAAAATCCGGCGCGGTTAGATCCAGATAAGGAAGGTCACCATTCATCAATGCCCCCTGTTACGGGAGTCGTAACGCCCCGACCGGGCCCGTCGCATCAGCAATCCAGAGTATGCTCTCTTTCCCATTCCGTCAGGTGGCGGGCGTAGGAATTCCAGTCGTCCATCTTTAGCTTCAGGTAGGCGTTGGTGAATTCAGATCCCATCGCGTTGCACAGAGTTCTGTCTCTTTTCAACGCACGCAGCGCGTCGAGAAGATTAAGCGGTAGCTTCCGGACACCGCGTGCCTTGTGCGGTTCGGAGTACATGTCGATGTCGAGGCGCTTGCCCGGATCGGTCATGTTCTCGATTCCATCATATCCGGCTGCCATGATTGACGCCATAAGCAGATAGGGATTGGCAGCGCCGTCCGCCAGCCGGAGCTCAATTCGCCCGGCATCGGGAATTCTCACCATATGTGTGCGGTTGTTTCCGCCGTAGCTGGCGGTATTGGGTGACCAGGTGGCGCCAGATACCGTGCGAGGCGCGTTGAGACGCTTGTAGCTGTTGACCGTGGGGTTCGTGATGGCGGCCAGGCCTTCAGCATGATTCAGCAGTCCTCCGAGGAAGTGGTAGCAGGTCTGGCTCAGCCCCGCCTCGTCGCCGTCATCGGCAAAGAGGTTACTGCCGTCCTCGACCACTGATATGTGCACATGGCAGCCGTTTCCGGTGATTGTGGAGAATGGCTTTGGCATGAAAGTTGCCCGCAATCCATGGGCTTGCGCAATTTCCTTCACCATGAACTTGAAGAATGCCAACCTGTCAGCGGTGGTCAGGCATTCGGAATATGCCCAGTTGATTTCGAACTGCCCATTGGCGTCTTCGTGGTCATTCTGATAGGGCTCCCAACCAAGCCCATCCATGGTGCTGCAGATTTCTGAAATGACGTCATAGCGCCGCATCAGTGCCGACTGGTCGTAGCAGGGCTTCTCCTGCGTGTCACGCGGGTCCGATATGCCGGATGCGTCGGAGTCAATGAGATGGAATTCGGGCTCAACGCCGGTCATCATCTGGCGTGGGCCTGAAGAGGTTCTCAGCCGCTTGAGCACATTACGCGGGGCTTGCGTAACTGGCTCGCCGTTCATCCATGGATCACCGGCGACCCATGCGACTTCGGGCTTCCAGGGCAGTTGGATCACTGAGTCCGGATCTGGCATCACGAACATGTCGGGATGAGCGGGTGTCATGTCGAGCCAGGCAGCGAATCCGGCGAAGCCCGCGCCTGATTCCTGCATGGCCGCAACCGCGGAAGTGGGGACCAGTTTGGCCCGCTGCACACCGAACAGATCGGTGAAGTTGAACAGAAAGAACCGGATGCCGTTCCGTTCGGCGTAGGAATGCAGATTCTCTGTCATGTCGCTCCCTATTCTGGACCGCCGGCTCCCCTGCCTGTTTTGCCTCGGCGGCTGTGGATGGCAGGGCCGCGTCGCCGCGGCCCTGCCAGGTCAATGATTGTGCTTTGTGCTCAGACCTAGGTATTCCCGTTCGAGTCCAGACGCCTATAGGCGTCCAGTTCGTGCCGGGAGCCAAGAATCAGTGCCAGGATGCAGCACCCGGCCGCAACAAGGGTCCAGATGATTTCCCAGGAGGTGTTCGCGCCCATATAGATCGGGCCTACGGCTTCTTCCCAGTTGGTGAATGCGGATCCCATGAATTTCTCCTTTCCTTATCCTCTATCATTTGTTGGGTGCAGCTGAGGTCACGATGCCTTCGGGATAGGCCGCAACAGGCACCTTGGTGCTGTCCAGACCAACGCGCTCCGCCTCGGCGCTTACGCGCAGCAGCCCCACAGACTTGAGAATCAGCGACACGACATATCCTGGTACGAAGCCCAGAAGGAAGAACACGACTGCACCAACGATCTGTCCGATCAGGCTGACCGTGGGGGCGTCAGGTCCCTGCACCGCGGGATAGCCCGAACTCCAGACGCCGAGCATGATCAATCCGAACAGGCCAATCGTACCATGGACCGTTACCGCGCCGACCGCGTCGTCGATGCCCCAGCTTTCCAGGACTTTCGCGCATGGACGCAGCAGGCAGCCACCGGCGAAGCCCATCGCGAAGGCGAGGGGAGGCCAGTAGATGTCGAGGCCCGACGCTGTTGCGATGATGCCAGCCAGTCCACCGGACATCATCCAGAACGGATCGCGGGTAATTGCCCAGGCGCCGATGATTCCACCAGAAAAGCCCATCAGGATGTTGAAGCTGAGTGAGGACAGCGTGGTAGGCGTTCCGTAAATGGTGGCGAACTTGTCGCCATACCAGCTCCAGGCTTCACCGGGCACGATCAGGCATGCCATCAGAAAGCCCCAGAAGCCGACGATTATCAGCATCAGGCCGGTAACCGTGAACGGAAGGTTGTGGGCTCCGATGTGGTTGGCGGTTCCATCAGCGTTGAACTTTCCAATCCGGGGACCAAGGTTGATCAGGATGCCCAGAGCGAAAAACCCGGCTACCGCATGGACAAGTCCCGCCGCGCCGAAGTCATGGAGGCCCCACTTCGTTACCAGCCAGCCGTCGGCGTGCCAGCCCCAGGCTGCCGCAACCACCCAGGCGAAGCTGCCCAACACGATCGCAAGAATGACGAAGCCCGCGACCTGGATGCGCTCGATGACGGCGCCCGACATGATCGAGGCTGTGGTCGCGGCGAACAGGGTGAAGGCACCCCAGAACACACCTGAGGCATTGTCCGCGATGTTCGGCCCCATATACTCCACCCAGGGCAGGGCAATCTCGTTTGCGTAGGCCAGACCCGAGATCCCGTTTGGTCCTGCGGAAAGGGTGAGCCCGGTGGGAAAGGCCCAGTACACCCACCATCCAAAGAAGAAGAAGGTTGGCACCATGAAGGCAAAGGCCAGAATGTTCTTGACGCCGGAGGCCAGCACGTTCTTCAGCCGGGATGCACCCATTTCGTAAGCCAGAAAGCCTGCATGGATGATGATCATCAACGGGATTGTTAGATAGTAGTATGTCTCGGCGAAGATTGTGTTGGTTACGCCTGCGGACGCTTCCAGTTCAGTGACTTTCGCCGCTAGTTCGGCGAGTTGCTGTTCCATCTTGAGAGTTCCTCCATCTGAAACCGGGTCCAGCATATGGCTGACCCATTCTTGTAGGTGTGGGAATTGTATATCGAACCGGTTCAATTCCAAAATTGAATCTGATATACCAAAGCTAATCCAAAGGCCGGTTGGAGCGTGAAATTTCGGCAAATTGCATGAAGTCCTGGAAATCAGGGAATCCGTGCCACTTTGAAGCATGGCACCTACGGTAGCGTGGGCCTGGGCTCGCCGGCACAAGATGCCTAAGCCTGATCAATGGCAGCGGACGATGCAGCGTATCCTGCGCGAGGCTTTCCGGGCCCTGTCGCCCGGCACCGATGCAAAGCTGACTGCCGGTAGGTGGTATGGATGTCGTTCATGGATTCGCCAAAGAGGGAATTCCAGTCATGGACATCCCGACCGGTTTCCACGACACTCCGCTTGGGATGGCGGCACCGAGGCCTGTGAGCCATTCCGGGGTTCCAGCGGCTGGAGGGAGCGGGTGGTGTCCTGGGTTTATCGGAAGTCATCCCGGAGAGGTGATGGCGGAGATGCCAACAATCTCACTATGCTGGACTACTGTGGCGATTCCGTGGGTCCACCGCCCCATGCGTGGCCTGTCGACAGACCTTTTATGGCCCGTGCCGACGCCGTCGAGACGCGAAAGGCGGATCCTGAGGCGGAGCGGATGTCAGACAGCGATGGGAGCGGAGAACAACACCGGGAGCCGGTTGTTGAGAGGCGGTCCATATCCCTGGATGACAGGTTCGTGGCGCTTCATCCCGGGGCGCGCCCGTCAGGTGCGGCGACCCGTGCGTTCGCTATCGGCGGGAGAGTGGCGACGGGGCCGGACCATGCCATCGCGCCGCCCGTTTCAGAAACACTCCGTGAATGACCTGATGGCGGAATTCAATGAAGTTCCCATAAATCCGGGCCGTACACATTCGGAAAGCGTCAGAAACTGCTGGAGCATCAGGACTTCTGGAATGAAGCTGTGAAGTGAAGCTGAATGGGGCAAAACTGAACGCGGAACCCGCACGGTAGTACATGTCTGGATTCCGGACCGGCTGAACAAATTATGTATACGTCGCTGCGAGGTAGGCTCTTGGAGCGCCATAGGTTACAGCCTATATTGCGTCAGCGGTCACGGGAGTTCAGCCATGCAGGGCAGCGCCAACCTCAATCTGATGATAAAGGCTGCCCGCAGGGCCGGACGCTCACTCGCGAAGGACTTCCGGGAGGTCGAGAACCTGCAGGTGTCGGTCAAGGGGGCCGGCGACTTTGTCAGCCGCGCGGATATCGCAGCCGAAAAATCATCGAGGCGGAACTTCGCGGCGGGCGCCCGAACTATGGTTGGCTGGGCGAAGAGG
>CBDATU010000026.1:0-11273 GCA_965199865.1 uncultured Rhodobacter sp.
ATGGAAGCCCTGGAATCGCGGATCCAGGATCTTACCGCATCCGAACAGGGGATGCGGAGTGAGCTGGAGCGGCTCCAGGCATCGATGGAACCTCCGCGTGAGGAAGCGGCCAATGCGGACAGCGCGGAGGAGGTCAACCAGTTAATGCAGTCGGAACTGGATAGGCTACAGTCGATTCGCCAGGCTGATCGGGCCGAGCTGGACGAGATTCTGGGGGTGCTCAAGAAACTTCTGGAGGTGAAAGCCAGTGCCTGATCTGTCCATTACCGTCTGTGGACGGGAATTCACCATTTCCTGTGGTGAGGGTGAGGAACAGCACCTGCAGGCTGCTGCGGCGCTGCTGGATGCCGAAGCGTGTGCGCTTGTGAAGCAGGACGGGCGGCTGACAGAGCTGAGAATGCTGCTGTTGGCGGGTCTGGTTCTTGCCGACAGGTCTGCTGGCCTGCAGCGGGATCTGCGTATCGAGCGGGAAAGGGTGAGGGAGCTGGAGAAACTGAGTGTCAGTCCCAGGGACATGCGCATGCCAGAACCCGCAGCCCCTGAAGCCGTGGTTGAGAGCCTTTCCGAAATCGCGGCACAGGCGGAATCGCTGGCAAATATTGCCGAGGAAAAGGCCTCATCGTGAAGTGGTGCCGTTCCGGTTGAGTGAGGCCTTGGCAACAGCCTGGCGTACAGGTCGGTCATTCAGCCCGAGACCTCCCGCGAATCGCCGATCCCCCGGTGATCTGGCCTATGTCGGAATGCGGATGCGGAACCCCTCCCGCGAAACCGGATATGGACGACCCATCACCGCCTTCGGAAGGCGTTCCCTGTTGTGGATGTCCGGAGCCTTACCCACCATTCCCGATGCCCGATAGGGTCAGAAACGCAGTCGGCCGGATATCGCTGCCCGGTCAGGCGTTGGCCTTGCGGATCTTTTCCGCGGCGTCCTTGTCATAGGCAACGCCATTGTCATCGAAGAGAGTGTCCAGCTCTCCTGAAAGGGTCATTTCGGTAATGATGTCGCACCCCCCCACGAACTCTCCTTTCACATAGAGCTGCGGGATCGTCGGCCAGTCGGAAAATTCCTTTATCCCCTGCCGAATGGCGTCGTCTGCCAGCACATTAACGTCCTGATAATCGACATTCATATAGTCGAGAACGCCAACCACCCTGCTGGAAAATCCGCATTGCGGCATCGCTTTGGTGCCTTTCATGAACAGCACCACATCGTTGCCTGTCACTGTATCCTGAATCTGTGTCTGTACCTGCGACATCGTTTCACTCCGGGGCTTTCGTTGTTAGGGCCAAAGCATGAAGCTCGCCCGCCGGGCCATCCATCCTGCCCTTCAGTGCGGCATAGACCGAGCGCTGCTGCTGAACGCGGTTCATGCCGCGGAAGCTTTCATCGACGACCATGGCTGACATATGTACGCCATCGTCACCCTGGACCATTATCTCCGCGTTGGGAAACCGCTCCCTCAGAAGTTCCTCGATTTCCTCGGCAAACATTGGCATGGCAGTCAGAACTCCCGGTCGACTGGACTTCCAGTAGGAAATAGACTGTCGCAGGCGGATTCGCAAGGTCGACATTCCATCAGGTCTGTCGCTGCACCTTTCCGGCAGGTCAATCGAATGCCTCGGCGAGTGTCGAACGGAACAGGGCGGACAGCTCTTCAAGCGGAGCGGAGCTTGTTCCAAACCTGACAGCAGACCCTCCAAACCGTCCAACGCTCATGAGAGGCACGCCCGCGTGACCGGCGGCAATCATCAGCGCTTCGGCCTGATCAAAATTGCAGGCCACGAGATAGCGGGCCTGATCCTCGCCGAAGAGTGTCTTCATGTCACCACTCTCGAGCACGACGCCAACTCCCGCCTCTTCGGCCAGTTCAAATGCCGCCATTGCCAGACCTCCATCCGAGAGATCCGTGCAGGCCCGGATCAGTTCGCGGTGTTCGCGGATGAAGCTGCCGTTACGCCGCTCCGCGGCAAGATCGATGGCAGGCGCGTCACCGTCCTCCCGGTTGAACACTTCCGCCAGAAGGGCGGACTGGCCGAGATGGCCAACAGTGTTTCCGACAACAAGTGCAACATGTCCTTCCCGAACCTCCCCGGAGATCAGATGATCCCCGTCAGCGATAAGTCCCACGGCAGCGATGGTTGGCGTCGGTAGGATCGGTTCACCATCCGTCTCATTATACAGTGAGACGTTTCCTGAGACGATGGGCATTCCCAGTTCGGTGCAGGCGGTGCCGATTCCCCTTATGGCTCCCACCAGCTGACCCATGATTTCCGGTTTTTCCGGGTTGCCGAAGTTGAGATTATCGGTGGCGGCAAGCGGTTCGGCGCCGACGGCGGACAGGTTGCGATAGGCTTCGGCGACTGCCTGCCTGCCGCCCTCTTCGGGACAGGCCCGCACATAGCGGGGCGTCACATCGGAGGTGAAGGCGAGCATTTTCTCCGTGCCATGCACCCGGACTACGCCGGCTCCGTGTCCGGGGCCGCGCACTGTGTCGGCCATCACCGAACTGTCATACTGTTCGTAGATCCAGTGGCGGGAGGCGTGGTTCGGTGACGAGATCAGGGCCTTCAGGCCATCGATTGGATCGATCAGTGGAACTATGCCCAGAGGTGCGGTTTCCGTAGTAGGAACCCATGGCCGGTCGTATTCGGGGGCGGCGCTGGAAAGACGTGATAGTGGAATATCCGCTTTCTCCTCGTCTCCATGCAGGACCAGGAAGCGATCTTCCGCGATGGTCTCTCCGATAATGGCAAAGTCGAGTTCCCATTTTTCGAAAATCTCCCTTGCTTCGGTCTCCTTTTCGGGTCGCAGGACCATCAGCATTCGTTCCTGGGATTCCGACAGCATCATCTCATAGGCGGTCATGCCCTCTTCGCGCTGTGGCACATCGTCCAGCCGCAGCCTGATACCAAGTCCGCCCTTGTCCCCCATTTCGACCGCGGAGCAGGTCAGCCCTGCCGCTCCCATGTCCTGGATTGAGATAACGGCACCGGTTCGCATCAGTTCAAGGCAGGCTTCAAGTAACCGCTTTTCCGTGAAGGGATCTCCGACCTGCACGGCGGGCCGTCTCTGCTCGATCATGTCGTCGAATTCAGCGGAGGCCATTGTGGCGCCGCCGACCCCGTCGCGGCCGGTTCGCGCTCCCAGATAGACGACGGGCATTCCGACGCCGCTTGCCGCCGAATAGAACACGCTGTCGGCGTTGACCAGTCCAGCCGCAAAGGCGTTGACGAGGCAGTTGCCGTTATAGGACGGATGGAACCGGACCTCACCACCGATGGTGGGGACGCCGAAGGAATTTCCGTAACCGCCGATACCCCTGACGACTCCATTCACTAGCTGACGGGTCCTGGGATGGGTGGGGTCGCCGAACGAAAGCGAATTCATCGCCGCGATTGGTCTCGCACCCAAGGTGAACACGTCGCGCAGAATCCCACCGACGCCGGTGGCCGCTCCCTGATACGGCTCAATGTAGGACGGGTGGTTGTGGCTTTCCATCTTGAACACGACAGCCTGGCCATCACCAATGTCCACGACGCCGGCGTTCTCTCCCGGTCCACAGATGACCTGAGGGCCGTCGGTTGGCAGTGTTCGCAGCCATTTCCCTGACGACTTGTAGGAACAGTGCTCATTCCACATCGCCGAAAAAATGCCGAGTTCGGTGAAAGTCGGCCTGCGGTCAAGGATCTGGATAATCCTGTCGAATTCGTCGGGTTTTATTCCGTGGGAGGCAACCAGCTCGTCAGTGATTTCCGGTTCTGTCATCCTTGTCCCCTGAATCTGCACAGGTAATAGGTCAGGATGCGGGTAAGGGGAAGTCAGTGTGGCGTGCTCCGATTGAGGTTCGCTTTGGCCAAACTTCTTTCATGCCTGATTGGACAGGTGGTTTTCCGACAGTTTGCGATCCAGACCGTCACCCAAACCCGGTGAAACCAAGTGTTTGGCTGGACGCCTCTACTGTCCTACCGCCATCTGGAGGATGGAATCGCATGCAGCGGCACTTATGATTATGCGCTGGAAACCTAACCTTCTTCAAGCTGAATTCAGCTGCGTTCCAGACGCTGGGTCGGGCCTATCCCGGGACCGTTCCCCACTCATTTTCCGGCGACGGTAGGCGATGATCTCCTCCATTACGAAATCACGGAATGCCGCGATTCTCTTCGAGTTCCGCAGTTCCTCCGGATAGGCGAGAAACACGGGCACTTCGTTTGATTCGACATCGCCTAGGACGCGGACGATCTCTGGAAAGTCCCCGATCACATAGTCCGGCAGCACTCCGATCCCTAAATTGTTAACAACGCCCTGCAGAACTCCATAGTAGTTGTTCACTGTCAGCAGTGATCTGAGTTTGTGGGTAAGGAGCATTTCGACAAGGCTGGCGCCTGCGCTCACCTGGAAGCTGGTGGTATTCTGGCAGATCAGCCTATGCCCTGAAAGGTCGGCCAGTGTCTCGGGCGTGCCGCGCTCCTCCAGATAGGCCGGGCTGGCGTAAAGGCGCATGCGCACGCCCATCAGGCGGCGACGGATCAGGTCGGCCTGGCTAGGCTCTTTCATGCGGATGGCAACATCGGCCTCCCGCATGGGAAGGTCCAACACGCGCTCCTCCAGAATCAGGTCGATTCTGAGTTCGGGGTAGACCGCATAGAGAGCCGCTAGCCGGGGTGCGAGCCAAAGCGTTCCGAATCCTGTCGTCGTCGTAATCCGTAGATCGCCGAAGACCTCTTCCTTACTGTCACGGATTCGCGCTGTTGCCGTTTCAATGCGCCGGGTCATCGCCTTGGCGGCATCGAACAGCAGTTCGCCCTGTTCCGTGAGAATCAAGCCCCTTGCATGGCGGTGGAACAGTGTGGCGTTCAGTGACTCCTCAAGGGCACTGATCTGCCGCGACACCGCAGACTGGCTCAGATGCAGGATTTCGCCCGCATGTGTCAGGCTTCCGGCATCAGCCACTGCGTGGAATATTCTTAGTTTGTCCCAGTCCATTTGCTTGTCCAGTTAGCAGAGAATCGCTGAGCGGGACAGGTGATTCCGACCAGCCTTTCCAGAGGCTGAATTGGAAGCCGGTCTTCTTCTGATCCCGCCAGGTGTTCTGCTGAAGAAGTCCGCAATGCCCTGGCGCTGTTTGCGGATCACCTGATGGACATGGAATCCGCGTAAACCGGAACGCTCGGTAATGTCCTGGTTGGACCTTTATGGTCCTGGCTTCGACCGGACATTTCCCGGGAACCGAAAATCGAAGTGCCCCACTACCGGCTGGCAGGCTACCTTGACATGCAGTCGCCATGGAGTCCAGAGTTCGATTGACTGTTAAGGCAGGCCAGAAAGTGAGGTGGCTCCGAAGCCTGGTCCGCGTGGTCCTCACGAAAAGGTCCGCTGTTCTGGTGGAGCGCAGGTCATGACCGAAGAAATTCATGCACGCGTTTCGTTAACCGCTGACAGGTGGGCGTAGTATGGGGGCGATGACATGACCGACTGGCGCTTCTACGGGCGGGACAGGGAGATCCGGGTCCTGCGGAAGTTCATGGACGAAGGGCCGGCTTTCGACACAATCGCGGTCCGCGGGCGACGGCAGGTGGGGAAGAGCCTGCTTGTCGGACATTTCTTCAGGAACCGCAGAAACGCATCTCCGGTGATCATCTGCCATCTGGCGGATGCAGGAGGTCCCTCTCTTTTCCTTCACTTCCTGAAAGCCGAGGTCATGGATGTCCGTCCCGACCTTCTGGATGGTTTCCGCCCGACGGGGAATGATGTCTTCGATTTCCCGCGCCTGACGCGGCATCTCCTTGAGAGGGGCTGCACCGTCGTTCTGGACGAGTTCCAGCGCATTGACTTCAATGGAACCTTCCAGGGCTATCTTCCCTCACTGTTCCAGAAAGTCCTCGATGACATGAAGCATTCTTGGGACAGTGGAGCCGGACGGGGAGCCGATCAGCGCTCAAGGTTCGTCGTCATGGGGTCACAGCAGCAGAAACTGATGGACATGTTCCATAACCCCGCCGCCCCGATGTTCAACCGGATACGGAAAGACCTTCACCTGAAGCCATGGACCTTTCCCGAGATCGCCGAGATGGCCCGTGACCGGGAATGGGACGGTCGACCTTACCGTCTACTGACCCTCTGGACAGCCTATGGCGGCATGCCGGATCACTGGCAGCGGTTTTCGGAAAACGGTGCGCTGTCCGATTTCAGCCGCCGGATCGACGATCAGGATTGGGTGGACGGATTCCTTCTGTCCGAAGAGAGGTACCGTAACACCCTTCACGGAAGCTTTGACAGACAGATGGAGATCCAGCTCCGCCCGCTGGACAGGGAGACTCTTGCCTGGCTGGCCGAAAGGCCAGGCGGACAGCTGCTTCACAATCCGCCCAGTGAGTTGCGGAGAAAGCTGGCCGAGGGTTTCCGAGAGGCGTTTCCCGAAAAGAAAGGGACGCCGGACAGACAGGCCGCTGCCGGGTATCTTGACGACGCCATAGGCAAACGCCTTTCCGGTAGCCATCTGGGACTGTTGGAGAAACGTAACGCCATCGATGATTACGGAGCGCAGCGCTGGCATGTTGCCGACAGTCATGCGCGCTTCCAGCTTGATGTCCTGGAACATGCCGTGAGGTGGATCAATGAGGGGCCACCGATGTCTCCTGGCGCTGTCCGTCGTCTGCTCCGGGAGCGCATGGAACGGATGGAGGGCAGCGGCCTTGAAACCCTGGCGGTGTCGGCCCTTGACCATCTGTTCACCACTTCCGGACTGCGTGACGGCATCGCCCTTCAGCATGGAGCCTGGCGCCGGGATCCGCCGGCGGAGATCGATTTTCTCGCTGAGGATGAAACGGTGCCGCAGACGCTTTGGGTAGGGTCATGCAAACGAATGGCGAAGGGTCATGACCCGGAAGCCGACTGGGGCAACCTCTGGAATTATCTGAAGCCCGTCGCCGAAGGGTCACGTGAGGGAAGGCATCTTGACGGGATACGGGAATATCAACGCAACTTCGTGTTCGTGTCTCCCGTTTTCGATGATGCGGCAAAGCAAAGGCTTGCTGCGAGAGCCGCCGGCCTGAACGAACGGAACGCATCGGTCAGGCACGGGATCGCTGGCTGGTTCACTATGGACATTCCCGATATGCTGGAGGGAAAAGGGCCGCAGCCCTTGCAACTACCGGGACCGATGCCACCGGAGGATGGCCGGTCGGATTTCGGGATGTGAAACGTGCAGGCCGGGCCAGCCAGTATGTCGACCTTGGGAATTGGCTCCAGTAGATCCCTGGTCGGTTTCGGAAGCGGAGCGGGAGCGGCGAGAACCGCGCACCGTCTGAACATAAACGCCGCTCCGGAACGGTATTGATGAGGTCCTGTCACATACTTTGGATGCGGCCATGACGGTTCATCACTGTCCTGTGGATTGTCCCGGACATGTTCCGGCAGGGCGTTGAGGTCTGGCTCCGTCATCCTGCCCAGGTGAACCAGGTCCTGGATGGTCTGGTTGGGCGTCGGGCGCGGCGGTGGCCCGATGCACCAGATGCTGAAAGATGTCGGAGATCCAGATCGGGCGTTCCGTATGGAGTGGAATTGGGTTGAAACCCCATTGGTCAGATTGAGACGCCACCGAAAGTTTGGATCGCATTCCAATTCATTCCCCGTCATGTGGACCGGCCGCGGCTGGATGAGTCGTTTTCCCTGAGTGGCTTCGTATGGCTGTCTGCAGTGGAGGTGGAATGAGGCGATCACCGGAACGCCGGGAACGCCGTTTCCAACGGGATCGGTCTATCGCTGCAGTCGCGATACCGACGTTTACTGACCATCAGTATGGATAAGCTGCAAATGGGGGCTGGCAAAGGTGATCGATGGTCGCATTCGCATCCATCGGGCAAATCTCCGGGCGGTTGTGTTGATATGGTCCATGAGGAAGTGAGGGTCTGCGGTGACAGCATCAAGGTCGGACTGCGCGTCCTGAATTCATGCAGCGAACCATTGCAGGGTGGCGAGCTACGAAGGGTGCTGGAATGGGAACCCGCACTGCTCGCGGGCGCAGGGACGTGATCTGCGGATTCCTGAATTGATTCGTCGTCCCGCTACGGGCAGCTTTTCCATGGTATGCTTTGTAGGTAACGACGAAGGTCGCTCCGGCGATCGGCATAATCCATCACGCTGGGCCGTGTACTGGCCGAAGCCTCGACCGCTGCTCAGAGTGAATGTAGATCGTGCATTACCACTCGATACCCTTCAAAGCTGAAGGGGGAAGCTGTAAAGCGGGTGAAAGGCTTTCCCTGAAAGGCGCTGGACATGCGGCAGGATGTATCGCTGGCAGACCGCTTCGATCTAAAGAAGTCTCCTGTTCTTCTGAACGGCACCCAGGCTCTCGTGCGCCTGATGCTGACGCAGAAGGCACGTGACCGAACGGCTGGTCTGAACACTGCTGGATATGTAACGGGCTATCGGGGTTCTCCGCTTGGAGCGGTGGACGTGACAATGGAACGTGCCCGAAAGGTCCTGGAGGCCAGCGATATCCTGTTCCAGCCTGGCATCAATGAGGATCTCGCCGCAACGGCGATCTGGGGTGCACAGCAGGCGGAACTTCGCGGTGAGGGTCGGTTCGATGGCGTGTTCGGGCTTTGGTATGGAAAGGGTCCCGGCGTCGACCGCACAGGCGACGTGATGCGGCATGCGAACTTTGCGGGTACCTCCAGATACGGCGGTGCGCTCATGGCAATGGGCGACGACCACACTGGAGAGAGCTCAACAACCCTGCACCAGTCCGACTGGGCAATGGTTGATGCCTACATGCCGGTGCTCTCGCCCGCAGGTGTACAGGAGATTCTGGATTACGGTCTCTATGGGTTCGAACTTGGGCGGTTCGCTGGGCTCTGGTGCGGGCTGAAGCTGATGAAGGACACTGTCGAGTCCACCGCTGTGGTTGATGGCAGGCCCGACCGAATGTCATTCGTAGCGCCGGAATTCGACATGCCGGATGGCGGGCTGAATATTCGGGTGATCGATGATCGCGTCCAGCAGGAGACGCGTATGATCGATTACAAGAGGTTTGCCGCGGAGGCATTCGCGCGGGCGAACAGGATAGACCGAAGGATGCTGGGAAAGCCTGGGGCAAAGATAGGCTTCGTTGCGGCTGGAAAGAACTGGCTTGATCTCGTGCATGCCTTCTCGCTTCTTGGCATCGGAGCGGACGAGGCCGAACTCCTGGGGCTCACCGCCTACAAGGTCGCCCAGACCTGGCCATTGGATACCAGGAGCTTTCACGAATGGGCGGAAGGCCTCGACCTGATCGTCGTCGTGGAGGAAAAGCGCAAGCTGATCGAGGTCCAGATCAAGGAAGCGATCTTCGATGACCGGCGCGGGCGCCGGGTTTACGGTTGGCATAAGGGAGATGTCTGGCGCGACGGCCAACGGCTTCAGCTGTTTCCGATGCGCTATTGCCTGGATCCGGTCTTTATCGCGGAACGGATTGGCGAAGTCCTGATTGAGGAAGGAAGGGGCACGGATCGAATCCGGGCAGGAATGGACGCTCTCTCAGAGACCCGTAGGACCGGCAACGCTCCGAACATTGCCGCGCGGCTGCCCTACTTCTGCTCAGGCTGCCCGCACAACTCCTCGACCAAACTGCCTGAAGGTGCACGGGCCTATGCGGGGATCGGTTGCCACTTCATGGTGCAGTGGATGGACCGGGAGACTGTTGGCTATACACATATGGGTGGCGAGGGCGCGAACTGGGTCGGCGAGGCGCCGTTCTCCAACCGGGACCATGTCTTCCAGAACATGGGCGATGGTACCTACAATCACTCCGGCGTCCAAGCGATTCGTTTCGCCCTGGCGGCAGGAACGAACGTCACGTACAAGATCCTCTTCAACGACGCTGTTGCCATGACTGGCGGGCAGGGTAACGATGGCGGCTTGACTGCCGACCGAATCGCCAGTGAACTCGTATCCATGGGGGTGCGAAATGTGGCGCTGGTCTACGATCGGAAAGAGAATGTGGATCTGTCACTCTTTCCGCGAGAGGTTACCCGCCACGAGCGCGCTGAACTCCAGAGCGTGCAGAAGCGACTGAGCGGATGCAAGGGCGTATCCGCGATCATCTACCTGCAGACCTGTGCGGCGGAAAAACGTCGACGTCGTCGGCGCGGCCAGATGCATGATCCGGACAGGCGGGTCTTCATCAACACGGACATCTGTGAAGGTTGCGGGGATTGTGGTGTGCAGTCGAACTGCGTCTCGATCGTTCCGGTCGAAACTGAACTGGGTCGCAAACGGGCCATTGACCAGTCCGCCTGCAACAAGGACTTCTCATGCCTTAAAGGCTTCTGTCCAAGCTTCGTTACGGTGAACGGAGGCGCAATACGCGGCGAAGCGACGGCTTCCGTGGATGTGAGCGGGCTGCCTCTGCCGGACCTGCCGGCGATAGACGGCACTCACAACGTGGTCATTGCCGGAGTCGGTGGAACCGGCGCCGTGACCATCGGCGCGGTGATGGCCATGGCCGCCCATATTGACGGTAAGGGTGCCGGTATGATGGAAATGGCCGGACTCGCCCAGAAGGGTGGTGCCGTCCATGTCCATTGCCGCATTGCCGAAGACCCCGGTGACATCAGTGCGGTTCGCGTAGCTACCGGCGAGTGCGACGCTCTGGTCGGCGGAGACCTCGTGGTTAGCGCCGGCTCCGCAACGTTAGGGCTGATGAAAGCGGGCCGTACAGGGGCAGTCGTCAACTGCCACGAAACCGTAACGGGTGATTTCACCCGAGACACGGAATTCACGCTACCGTCCGACCAGCTGAAACTTGCCCTGAGATCAAGGCTTCGAAGCCGCCTCAGACTCCTTGACGCCTCCGAACTGTCAAGGAAGCTGCTGGGCGACTCGATCCACTCCAACATGATTGTGTTTGGAGCGGCCTGGCAGAGCGGGTTTATCCCTCTGCACCATGAAGCGATAATGGCTGCAATTGGGCTCAACGGAACCGCCGCCGAGCGCAACAGACTGGCATTCGACTACGGACGCTGGGCAGTGCTCAATCCCGAGGCGGCGGACAGGCTAACGGAATCGAAGGTGGCCGAGCTGCCAAAGTCCATTGATGAACGGATTGCCTTCCGCGCCGAGCATCTCGTCCGGTACCAGGGTGCCAACCTTGCAAAGCGTTATCGCGATCTGGTCGATCGGTTTGAGGAGCCACGGATGAGGGAAGCGGTCGCCAAGGGTTATCACAAGCTTCTTGCCTACAAGGATGAATACGAAGTCGCGAGACTGCTCCTGCAGACGGAGGACAGGGTGC